>NZ_CP029344.1:0-4710000 GCF_004006415.1 Hydrogenophaga sp. NH-16 | reverse complement strand
GAAGGTACGCTAGGTACGGTCGGACATCGTGCTAATAGTGCAATGGCATAAGCGTGCTTAACTGCGAGACTGACAAGTCGAGCAGATGCGAAAGCAGGACATAGTGATCCGGTGGTTCTGTATGGAAGGGCCATCGCTCAACGGATAAAAGGTACTCTGGGGATAACAGGCTGATACCGCCCAAGAGTTCATATCGACGGCGGTGTTTGGCACCTCGATGTCGGCTCATCTCATCCTGGGGCTGTAGCCGGTCCCAAGGGTATGGCTGTTCGCCATTTAAAGAGGTACGTGAGCTGGGTTTAAAACGTCGTGAGACAGTTTGGTCCCTATCTTCCGTGGGCGCTGCAGATTTGAGGAAGCCTGCTCCTAGTACGAGAGGACCGGAGTGGACGCACCTCTGGTGTACCGGTTGTCACGCCAGTGGCATTGCCGGGTAGCTAAGTGCGGAAGAGATAACCGCTGAAAGCATCTAAGCGGGAAACTCGTTCCAAGATTAGATCTGCCGGGGCCTTGAGCCCCCTAAAGGGTCGTTGAAGACCACGACGTTGATAGGTCGGGTGTGGAAGCGCAGCAATGCGTTAAGCTAACCGATACTAATTGCCCGTGAGGCTTGACCCTATAACTTTGACGAAACCACGTGTCTGAAAAGACGGTTCGTGCAAATGTCTTATGCCCTCATGACTAATATCATGACGTTGGCAGCAATCAAAAACAGCTGATTCGAAACTCTATGAATTCGTCTGGCTGAACAGCCCGTTCAGCCAGGCAACAAGTTATGCCTGACGACCATAGCGAGTTGGTCCCACTCCTTCCCATCCCGAACAGGACAGTGAAACGACTTTGCGCCGATGATAGTGCGGGTTCCCGTGTGAAAGTAGGTCATCGTCAGGCTATTATTGAGAAGGCATGCAGGAACAGAAGATCGCCGGCGACGGCGTCGTCACCGGCTGGGGCACGATCAACGGCCGCCAGGTCTATGTCTTCTCCCAGGACTTCACCGTGCTCGGCGGCTCGCTGTCGGAAACCCATGCCCAGAAGATCTGCAAGATCATGGACATGGCGATGAAGAACGGCGCCCCGGTGATCGGCCTCAACGACAGTGGCGGCGCCCGCATCCAGGAAGGCGTCGCCTCGCTCGCCGGTTATGCCGACGTGTTCAAGCGCAATGTCGATGCCTCCGGCGTCATCCCGCAGATTTCCGTCATCATGGGGCCTTGCGCCGGTGGTGCGGTCTATTCGCCGGCCATGACCGACTTCATCTTCATGGTGCGCGATAGCTCCTACATGTTCGTCACTGGCCCCGACGTGGTGAAGACCGTCACCAACGAGATCGTCACGGCCGAGGAACTCGGCGGCGCCGGCACCCATACGAAAAAGTCCTCGGTCGCCGACGGCGCCTATGAAAACGACATCGAGGCGCTGGAACAGGTCCGCCTTCTGTTCGACTTCCTGCCGCTCAACAATCGCGAAAAGCCGCCGGTGCGGCCCTTCCACGACGACCCGGCCCGCATCGAGAACCGCCTCGACACGCTGATCCCGGACAGCTCAAACAAGCCCTACGACATGAAGGAGCTGATCTACGCGCTCGCCGACGAGGGCGATTTCTTCGAGATCCAGGAAGCCTTCGCCAAGAACATCATCACCGGCTATATCCGCATGGAAGGCCAGACCGTCGGCGTCGTCGCCAACCAGCCCATGGTGCTCGCCGGTTGCCTCGACATCGACAGTTCGCGCAAGGCCGCCCGTTTCGTCCGCTTCTGCGATGCCTTCAACATCCCGATCCTCACCCTCGTCGACGTGCCCGGCTTCCTGCCCGGCACCGCCCAGGAATATGGCGGCGTCATCAAGCACGGCGCCAAGCTCTTGTTCGCCTACAGCCAGGCCACCGTGCCGATGGTCACGCTCATCACCCGCAAGGCCTATGGCGGCGCCTACGACGTCATGGCCTCCAAGCATATCGGCGCCGACATCAACTATGCCTGGCCGACCGCCGAAATCGCCGTCATGGGCGCCAAGGGTGCGACCGAAATTCTCTACCGCTCCGAACTCGGCGACGCGGAAAAGATCGCCGAGCGCACCAGGGAATACGAGGTCAACTTCGCCAACCCGTTCAAGGCCGCCGAACGGGGTTTCGTCGACGAGGTGATCATGCCGCATTCCTCGCGCCGCCGCATCGCCCGCGCCTTCGCATCGCTGCGCAACAAGCAGGTCGGCACGCACTGGAAGAAGCACGACACGATCCCGTTGTAAGGATATTCAAAGTGCCCCACATCGAGACGCACAACGGTAACCCGTTCATTCCAGAAAGGTGTCCGTTGCCATACAGGACGAATCCCAGCATCGGAACTGAAAACAATGGCACGCCGTTTCTCATAAAGCCCGAGGGCTTCAGCGGAACGCGCCTGAGAACCCATGAGCGCGTAGGCGCGTATTTTGTTCATCTCCTATTCTTCTACTCACTCTGGAGAGCATTTGGCAGCCCCCCTTTTCCGCGACTGAATTTGGATGCGAAGCGTCTAGGGTATTTGATGAGCGACAATGTCGTGGAGTTTGCGGAACCGACGGCCGAGGACTGTGAAACGTCCTACACGGCGTCTTTAAGAATAGACGAATCCAACGCACGTTCAGCATTTCCTGCGGCCTTCATCGACTAAGCAGGATTAAACTACGATTCGCGAACTTTAACGACTACAGGCACTTATGTCTCGCTAAGGCCGCTTTGAGTTGAAGGCCGCCACCAATGAACTGGACCACAGCTAATGGCAAAGCCCCCCGAAATGACCAAGCATCGCGGCTTTCCGTCGGGCCTGCCCGGCCATGGTCATCATTTCACCATTCGGCGCGCCAATGAGAAGGGCGCGACGCCGCTCAAGCCCCTGCAGCGGCTCGCCCGCCCCAACACGATCGAGCAGAAGGTCGACGCCGCCTTCCTGCATGCGCTCTGGCATCACTTCGGCGACGAACCGTTTGAGCGCGGCAATCTCGATGCCGGGCGGCTCAACCTGCTGTTCGGCCGCGAGGTGGTGCCGGCGGAAACACCGTTCGACCCGACCTCCTACCAGGCCCTTCTGCGGATCGACGAACGGGTGGCCCGCAAGAATTTCCCCGAATCCTTCGAAGACGTGTTCGAGGTCTGACGCCATGGCCAAGGAACCCCTCATGCCCAAGCATCAAGGCTTTCCGGCCGGAATGCTCGGAACGCAATGGCAGTTCACCATTCGACGGGCCAACCCCAAGGTCACGCCGCTCACCGCCTGGCCGCGCCATCGCACCATGGACAAGTCGGTGGCGGTCGCCGACATCGAGTTCGTGCACGCCCTCTGGCGCTATTTCGGAACGGAGCCGTTCCAGCGCGGCAATCTCGATGGCGAGCGGCTGTGCCGCCTTTTCGGGCGCGAAGTGCTGCCGGCGGAACGGGCCTTCGACCCCGCCTCCTATTTCGCCCTGCTGAAACTCAATGAACCGCTGGCCCGGAAGAATTTTCCGCAAGCCTTCGACGACACAATGGAAGCCGGTAAGCCATGATCAAGAAACTGCTGATCGCCAACCGTGGCGAAATCGCCTGCCGCGTCATCAAGACCGCGAAGAAGATGGGCATCAAGACCGTCGCCGTCTATTCCGACGCCGACCGTGACGCGCTGCATGTGAAGATGGCCGACGAGGCCGTGCATATCGGCCCGGCGCCGTCCAACCAGTCCTATATCGTCATCGAGAAGATCCTCGAAGCGATCCGCCAGACCGGCGCCGATGCCGTGCATCCGGGCTACGGCTTCCTCTCGGAAAACGCCGTCTTCGCCGATGCGCTGGCCAATGCCGGCATCACCTTCGTCGGTCCGCCGGTCGGCGCCATCCAGGCCATGGGCGACAAGATCACTTCCAAGAAGCTCGCCGCCGAAGCCGGCGTCTCCACGGTCCCCGGCCACATGGGCCTGATCGAAGATGCCGACGAAGCCGTAAAGATCTCCGACCAGATCGGCTATCCGGTCATGATCAAGGCCTCCGCCGGTGGCGGCGGCAAGGGCATGCGCATCGCCTGGAACGCCGAGGAAGCTCGGGAAGGCTTCCAGTCCTCGCGCAACGAGGCGAAGAACTCCTTCGGCGACGACCGCATCTTTATCGAAAAGTTCGTCACCGAGCCGCGCCATATCGAGATTCAGGTGCTCGGCGACAAGCACGGCACGGTGCTCTATCTCGGCGAACGCGAATGCTCGATCCAGCGCCGCAACCAGAAGGTCATCGAGGAGGCCCCCTCGCCCTTCCTCGACGCCGCCACCCGCAAGGCCATGGGCGAACAGGCCGTCGCGCTCGCCAAGGCCGTCGGCTACCACTCCGCCGGCACGGTGGAATTCATCGTCGATGGCAAGCAGAACAAGTTCTACTTCCTGGAGATGAACACCCGCCTGCAGGTCGAACACCCGGTCACCGAACTCATCACCGGCCTCGATCTCGTCGAGCAGATGATCCGCGTCGCCTCGGGCGAAAAGCTGTCCTTCGGCCAGGACGACGTCAAGCTCAACGGCTGGGCGATCGAAAGCCGCCTCTACGCCGAAGACCCCTACCGCAACTTCCTGCCGTCGATCGGCCGCCTCACCCGCTATCATCCGCCGGTCGAAGGCAAGCAGGACGACGGCACCATCGTGCGCAACGACACCGGCGTCTATGACGGCGGCGAGATCTCGATGTATTACGACCCGATGATCGCCAAGCTCTGCACCTGGGCGCCCGATCGCCTGTCCGCAATCGACGCCATGTCGAAGGCGCTCGACAATTTCGAGGTCGAGGGCATCGGCCACAACCTGCCCTTCCTCTCGGCCGTGATGAGCCAAGACCGTTTCCGCTCCGGCAAGATCACCACCGCCTATATCGCCGAGGAGTTCAAGGACGGCTTCACCGGCGTCGCCCCGGACGAAGCCGCCGCCCGCAAGCTCGCCGCCATCGCCGCCGTGATCAACCAGACGCTCCAGGAGCGCGCCGTTTCCATTTCCGGCACGATCGGCAACCACCAGCGCAAGGTCGGCAAGGACTGGGTCGTCACGCTGGCCGGCAATGTATTCCCGGTCACGCTGTCGACCGGCGTCGACGGCATCGCGGTCGCCTTCGCCGATGACGGCAAGTGCGCCGTGACCGGGGGCTGGCTGCCCGGCCAGTTGCATTCGGTCTTCCACATCGACGGCGAGGCCGTCGGCGTGAAGATCAACCTCGTCGGCCCGGCCATCCGCCTGCGCTGGCGCGGCATGGACGTGACCGCCCGCGTGCGCTCGCCGCGCATTGCCGAGCTTGCCAAGCTGATGCCGGAAAAGATGCCGCCGGATACGTCGAGGATGCTGCTCTGCCCGATGCCGGGCGTGATCACCTCGATCGCGGTCAAGGAAGGCGATCAGGTCGAAGCCGGCCAGGCGCTCGCCACAGTCGAGGCCATGAAGATGGAAAACATTCTCAAGGCCGAGAAGCGTAGCGTGGTCAAGAAGATCGCGGTCAAGGCCAGCGACAGCCTCGCCGTCGACGAACTGATCATGGAATTCGAATAGCCATCCCGACCCCTTCTCCCCCGCGGGGAGAAGTGTCGAGCGAATGCGAGGCGATGAGGGGGCCACGGGCACAATGCTTCGCCCCCTCATCCGGCCCTGCGGGCACCTTCTCCCGTAAACTGGGAGAAGGCCGAGGCGGCAAGGCTTGCGCTACCCTCTCCCCGTCTGCGGGGAGAGGGCAGGGTGTGGGGCAAACAGTAACACTAGCCGTCGGTCCGCAGTTTGTGCGGAGCAGGGAGAAGACCGGATGACCGAGAAGACCATCAAGGACTGGGAAGCACTGGCCGAGAAGGAGCTGAAGCGTCCCGCCGACACGCTGACCTGGCACACTCCGGAAGGCATCGACGTCAAGCCGCTTTACACGGCCGACGACCTAGAAGGCATCGACCATCTCGGTTCGCTTCCCGGTTTCGCGCCCTTCGTCCGAGGCCCGCGCGCCACCATGTATGCCGGCCGCCCCTGGACGATCCGCCAATATGCCGGCTTCTCGACGGCCGAAGAATCCAACGCCTTCTACCGCAAGGCGCTCGCCGCCGGCCAGCAGGGCGTGTCCGTCGCCTTCGACCTTGCCACCCATCGCGGCTATGACAGCGACCACCCGCGCGTCGTCGGCGATGTCGGCAAGGCGGGCGTGGCCATCGACAGTGTCGAGGACATGAAGATCCTGTTCGACGGCATTCCGCTGGAAAACATCTCCGTGTCGATGACCATGAACGGCGCGGTCATCCCGATCCTCGCCAACTTCATCGTCACCGGCGAGGAACAGGGCGTCTCCCGCGACAAGCTTTCCGGCACCATCCAGAACGACATCCTCAAGGAGTTCATGGTCCGCAACACCTACATCTACCCGCCGGCCCCCTCGATGCGCATCATCGCCGACATCATCGAGTACACGGCCAAGGAGATGCCGAAGTTCAACTCCATCTCGATTTCCGGCTACCACATGCAGGAAGCCGGCGCGACGCTGGTGCAGGAACTGGCCTTCACACTGGCCGACGGTCGCGAATATGTGCGCGCCGCCCTTGCCAAGGGCCTCAACGTCGACGAGTTCGCCGGTCGCCTGTCCTTCTTCTTCGCCATCGGCATGAACTTCTTCATGGAGGCCGCGAAGCTCCGCGCCGCCCGCCTGCTGTGGACCCGCATCATGCAGGAGTTCGAGCCGAAGAAGGCGTCGTCCCTGATGCTGCGCACCCACTGTCAGACTTCGGGCGTGTCGCTGCAGGAACAGGACCCCTACAACAATGTCATCCGCACCGCCTATGAAGCGCTGTCCGCAGCACTTGGCGGCACGCAGTCGCTGCACACCAACGCGCTCGATGAGGCAATCGCGCTGCCGACCGAGTTCTCGGCCCGCATCGCCCGCAACACCCAGCTCATCCTGCAGAACGAGACCGGCGTCACCAAGGTCGTCGATCCGCTCGCAGGCTCCTACTATGTCGAAAGCCTGACCAACGAAATGGCGGAGAAGGCCTGGGCCCTGATCGAGGAGGTCGAGGCCATGGGCGGCATGACCAAGGCGGTCGATGCCGGCCTGCCGAAGCGCCTGATCGAGGAGGCCGCTACCCGTCGTCAGGCCGCCGTCGACAAGGGCGAGGAAGTCATCGTCGGCGTCAACAAGTTCCGCCTGGAAAACGAAGCGCCGATCGACATTCTCGACATCGACAACACCGCAGTCCGCGCCTCGCAGATCAAGCGTATCGAACAGACGCGCCGCCAGCGCGATCCCAAGGCCGTCGAAAAGGCACTCGCCCGCATCACGGACTATGCCCGCAGCGGCGAGGGCAACCTGCTGGAAGCCGCCGTCGAGGCCGCCCGCGCGCGGGCCACCGTCGGCGAGATCTCGGATGCCATGCGCGTGGTCTTCGGCGACCATGCCGCGACCCCGGAGGTCGTGCACGACATTTACGGCAAGGCCTATGAGGGCGATCCGGAAATGCAGATGCTCTCCGGCCGTCTGACCGACTATGCGAAGAAGGCCGGCCGGCCGCGCATCATGGTCGCCAAGCTCGGCCAGGACGGCCACGACCGCGGCGCCAAGGTGATTGCCTCGGCCTTTGGCGATATCGGTTTCGACGTCGTCGCAGGCCCCCTCTTCCAGACGCCGGAAGAAGCCGCCGAACTCGCCATCACCGAAAAGGTCCAGGTCGTCGGCATGTCATCGCTCGCCGCCGGCCACAAGACGCTCGCCCCGCAGCTGGTCGAGGCGCTGAAGGCCAAGGGCGCCAAGGACGTGATCGTCGTCGTCGGCGGGGTTATCCCGCGCCAGGACTACGACTATCTCATGCAGCACGGCGTCTCGGCCGTGTTCGGTCCGGGCACCAATGTCATGGAGGCGGCGCGCACCGTGCTCGACCTCATCGAGGGGCGCCTGCGCAACGCCTGAAGCGTCAGCCCGCCGCTCCGATGACCGGACGCCCGACTGTGGGGGGGCCGGTGAACGCTTCGGCGTGGCCGCCAACCACGCTGCGCAGGAACTCAATCACCGTGCGCACCCGCGCCACTTGCCTCAGGTCATGATGGCAGGCGATCCAGTAGTGGCGGCAGAGGTCGACGTCGTCCTTCAGCACCGCCTGCAGTTCGGGATAGCGCTCGGCAATGAAGATCGGCAACACGCAGAGGCCGAGACCGTTGAGGGTGGCCGTGAGCTGGGCAAAAATGCTCGAGCTTTGGATATGCGGCCGAATTCGCGGATGGATGTCGCCGAGATAGTCGAGCCCAGGCGCGAAGATCATGTCCTGGATATAGCCTATGAAGGCATGTTCCAGCAGTTCGTCCCGGTTCTTCGGCTCGCCGCGTCTGGCGATGTAATCGCGCGTCGCATAGATCTTCAGGTTATAGTCGGTGAGCTTCTCGGTAAAGTAGGGCCCGCCCTTCGGCGGATCGAGGACCACCGCGACGTCGGCCTCCTTGCGCGACAAGGCCATGATCTGCTGGATGGTCACCAGTTCGAGCGAGACGTTCGGGTGTCGGGTGGTGAAATCCGATAACATGTGCGTGAAGAAGAAGTTGGAAAACCCCTCCGGCGCCGAGAGCCGCACCACCCCGCGCTGCGCCGTCGGCCCGCCCGCCAAATCGGCCTGCAACCGCTCGGTCTCCTGCTCAATCTTCTCCGCCGTCTCGACGAAACGCTGCCCCATGGCGGTCAGCACATAGCCGCGCGGATTGCGCTCGAACAGCTTGACCTTCAGCGCGAACTCCAGCCGGTCGATCCGCCGCGACACCGTCGCATGGCTCGAACGAAGCTGCCGGGCGGCGGTCGACAACTGGCCCGTCCGCGCCACGGCGAGAAAGAATTGCAGGTCGTCCCAGGTAAAATTAAAATTGCTCATACAGCCTCCCTCTGTTCAAAAATGAACAGAGCCTGTTTGCATTTAGTCAGGAACTCCGCTTGCGTCAACGGTAGCTTTCCGGGATCATTCTGAAGCAAAAAACGCCTTGGGTTGCACCAAGGCGTCTCTTGTGTGCCCCCGCTCATCCGTTTTGACACGGACTGCAAGGGAGCCCTTTTTGCTTTTTGTTCAGCCCCTACACTCAACGCCATGTTTCGCAGCCCGATCCAGCACTGCCGCCAATGCGGCGCACCCGTGGTCTACCGCCTGCCCGACGACGGGGACACCAAGCCTCGCGCAGTCTGCACCGCGTGTGCCACCGTGCACTACGAAAACCCGCTCAACGTGGTCGGCACCGTGCCGGTCTGGGGCGAGGACGGGGCCCAGGTGCTGCTGTGCCTGCGCAACATCGAACCGCGGCGAGGCAAGTGGACGTTGCCGGCCGGCTTCATGGAACTGGGGGAAACCACCGCCGAAGGTGCACAGCGCGAAACCATCGAGGAAGCCGGCGCCAGCATCGAGCTCGGGCCGCTGTTCACTCTGATGAACGTCGCGCGCGTGGGTCAGGTCCACATGTACTACCGTGCACGGCTGCTGAATGATCGCTTCGACCCAGGCGTTGAAACCATCGAGGCCCGTCTGTTCACGGAAGAGCAGATCCCCTGGGACGAGATCGCCTTCCGCACCGTCCGTGAAACCCTGGAGTGCTACTTCGCCGACCGCCGAAAAGGGCACTTCGGTTTTCACACCATCGACATTGCCTGACCGACAGAAACGAAAAAGCCCGCAATCGAACGATTGCGGGCTTTTCAATAAATGGTCGGCGTGGCGGGATTCGAACTCGCTACCCCTTGCACCCCATCGAAATATACGTGAAATCTTGCGGGATTTACTGGGACGTTGTGGGACGGCGTTTTTTGTTTTAAATCATATAGATACAAAGAATACTTGATCCCAAAACGTCCCACAAAATACACTGACAGCGTTTTTTTGGTTTACCCCCCGGTTTACCCCCCAGGACCCGTATGACGCGATATCCGAAGTCAGGAAAAGGCAAAAAATGGACGGCGCTGGAGCTCAAGGCCGTGCCCCTGGCGTGGCGCGGCGACATGCTGAGCGACGGCGACGGACTGACCGGTGAAGTCCGCGTTGTTGGCGACCAGACCATCTCCATCCACTTCAAGTTCGCCTTCAAGTGGAACGGCAAAGTGGCCTGGCACTACTGTGGCACCTGGCCGGCCATGTCCATGGAACAGATCCGCCGGCAACGCGATGAGGCGCGTGACCTGGTCCGCTCCGGCGTCAACCCCAACGATCAGAAGAAGGCTGAGCGCATCGAGAACCAGGCCGCGGTCGAAGCGACGATCGCGCAGGCCGCCGCGGAGGCCAGCCAGAACAAGCCCTTCAAGGACATGTTCGACGCCTGGCTGGCCGATGGCGTGGCGCGCAAGGACGGCAACGCCGAACTGCGCCGCTCATTTGAAAAGGACGTGCTGCCCGTGCTGGGCGAGAAGCCCGTGCGCAGCATCACCGAGCACGACCTGCGCAAGGTCCTGCGGACCATGGTGGCCCGTGGCGTGAACCGCATGTCCGTGCGCGTGCACCAGGACCTGGTGCAGCTGTTCGCCTGGGCCGAGAAGCGCCAGCCCTGGCGCGGCCTGCTGATTGAGGGCAACCCGGCCGACTTGATCGAGATCCGCAAGATCGTCTCCAAGGACTTCGACATGGTCAACGAGCGCGACCGCGTGCTGACGGCCAGGGAGCTGCAGGAACTGCAGGCGATCTTCGAGCGCATGGAGGCCGACTACGAGGAGACCCCGGCGGGCCACAAGTACGAGGTGCCGCGCCCGCTCAAGCGCGAGACCCAGCTGGCGATCTGGATCTGCCTGGGCACGCTGTGCCGCATCGGCGAGCTATTGATGACGCGCTGGGAACACGTGGACCTGGTGGAGCGGTACTGGACCATCCCGGTCGAGAACGTCAAAGGGCCAATGGGCAAGAAGCAGGGTCACCGGGTCTACCTCTCGGACTTCTCGCTGCGCCAGTTCCGGGCGCTCAAGGTCCTCACCGGAACATCGCCCTACTGCTTCCCGGCCCGCAACCACAAGGAAGGCACCCACATCGACGTCAAGACCGTGTCCAAGCAGGTGGGCGACCGACAGATCCAGTTCAAGGTCCGCAAGGACCTGTCACGCCGTGCCAACGACAACGCGCTGGTGCTCAAGAGCGGCAGCCATCGCGAATGGACACCGCACGACATGCGGCGCACCGGCGCCACCATGATGCAGGCGCTGGGCATCCTGCCCGACATTATCGACCGCTGCCAGAACCACGTGATGGCCGGCAGCCGGGTGCGGCGGCACTACCTGCACCACGAGTTCGCCGATGAGAAGAAGGCGGCATGGGAGAAGCTGGGGCAGCGGATTGACGCCATCCTGGCGCAAGACAACACCTCGACGCCAGTCGTGCCCACATGAGAATCTGCGCAGATGGTCAGAGACTCAGAGAAAGAGTGAAACAACATCCATCTGCACGAGAACAAAGGCAAAGTTATCGTGCGAATCCGTTGTTATCCACTGCTCAGAGCTGACGCCGGCATCTGACGGCTGCAGTCAGGACCACGGCAGTGACCGATACAGCGCGTGAACTCGCGCCATCGCCTCGTCGAAGTCGGGCAGCTCGCCGTCCACATCGTCCTGAAGACCGGCATACCCTTCGCGCGCCATCTCGACCACCACCTTGTCGTCCATGGACGCGGCGGTCGGTTCAATGCCCTTGCTGCGACAGGAGTCCACCAGCATCTGGTGAATCTGGGCCTGTTCCTCTGCCGTAAACCCTTCAACCGATGCCAGCAGAAGCCAGATGTCGTAGACATCCTGGCGGCGCTTGCGCTTGCGGATGGGCTGTTGCAACAGGGAGCGCATCTTTTCTGCCAGGACGTTGTGCAGCGAGTACGAGTGGATGGTTGCTCCACCCTCCAGCTCCAGCAGTTCGACCTCGAACACTGCTTCATTGAAGCTGTAGTCGATCTCCACCACGCGTGGTGAGTTCTTCGCCTGCAGCCGGGCCATTGCACCCGCGTTGGTCCTGTCAGCGAACCCGATTGTCAACGCCAGGTTGTGGTGCGTCCGATCCTCGCCTTTGGGCTGAACCTTGCGCGACTGCAGACGACAGGCCGTCCCGTAGGGCAGCCGGTCCTCGGCCGCTACCAGCCCTGCTTCGAACTCGGCCAGCAAGGCATCGGCGTTCTCTGCCGTGTACCTCTCGCTGGTCGAAAAATCCAGGTCACGAGTGAATCGGGTGCTGTCGTAGCGGATGGCCAGCAGCAGGCCTCCCTTCATCACCATCCGGGCCTTCAGGTTCTGCGAATGGCCGATGCTGTCCAGGATGATGTGCACCGCTTCGCGGAACCCGCGCTGATCGGCCGGCGCCGCCTCCACCCAGGCTTCAATATCGATCTCGTTCACAAGGCGTCCTCAGTACCACCTGGCATCAGGGACGCCACGTTGATCGAGAGCCTCCACTTCTCCGAGTAATGAGGGACGTACTCCCCGAGGGGGTCCAGCAGCCTGGAGCCGCCGCGCTGGGCCTTCTGCGTCCAGCCATCCACCAGCGGGTGGCTAAGCCGGCAGACCTCGTCGAGCAGGTAGCCCGCACGGACTTTTTCGACCGCGTTGCCATGCTGCTCCACCTCATCGGCGATGAGCGCCAGGTACCTGGCGCCATGTTCGCGGTACGTGTCCACGACGTGCTGCATCCCGCCACAGTTGCCAGGCTCGCGCACCATGTCCAGGAAGGCCCTGCCAACCATGGCGACCCGGATCGTGGGTGACTTGATGGTCTTGAATGCCCCTCGGCTGGAGCGACGCATGAGCTCGACACGTACGCCTTCGACACGATCAAAGACGGGGCGCCTGAGCTGCGGCAACCTGGCCCGCTGAAAAGGCTCCAGATGCTCACTCAGGTCTTTCAGCATCCGGTCCTTCGCCAGCTCCTTCCACTCAGTGTCCGGTGGCGTGGTCAGGTACAGGATCTTGGAGAACCGGTCCGTCAGCCCGTGGAACTCCATGGCGCTGAGGTGAGAGATGTAGGCGAACGGGTCGGCCGCACACGCCACCTCCGTGGCCTTCGGCTTCGCGCGCCCGAACAGGTGGTACACCGTCCCCGGCTTGAAGTCCTTGCTTGGGGAGATCAGGCCAAAGGAACCCAGGCTCTCGACGACCTTCTCATAGAAGCGAAGGGTTGGCTGCTCTTCAAGATGTGCCATCTGTGAAGTCATCAGCACAGCCAGCTCGTAGTCGGTCACGACCGGACGCTCCCAGCTGCCCAGCTTTTCCTGGATGGCCTTCATCACTGATGGCAGATACACTGAGTGATTGACTTCGACCGCCAAGATGTATCCTTTGTGTCCTAAGGACACAAAGGATACATCTTGGCATCGCAACTTGTCAAGTCAACGATTTGACGAAGTTCATGGATCGTCATAAACTGCGTCCTTAGGACGCAGTTTATGACGATCCAGATGGAAATATAAGCTGTCAGCAATCCTAAGCAGGTGTTCCGTTGTCTCGTCGAATAGTTTGTTTCGACGAAAAACGGAACATTCCCGTAGTGCAGTCCGGTCGGGAAGAGGTGCCCAGGATGCATAGAAAAATCGCCGCAGTTGACCCAGGAGGACAACTGTCGCAAGAAAAACATCCATCCAGTCGACCGGACAAGACGGCCCATCGATTCACAACGCCTCGCCCAGAGACGTACCCTGCCCTCACCGCATCAAGCCAGAAAATCGCCCCAGCGCTCACGGCCCAACGCTTCCTCTTCAAAAACCAGCCCGAGACCTAGGATGATCGGCACATGGAAGCGTCCGACACCACCACACAACGCAACTACTACGACGACCTGGCCAGACGCGCCGTGGGCCACGGCCATCCCCTTGAAGCGGCCATCGAGCAGGCTGCAAGCGCCTATCTGGATGGGAAGCCTGCGACACAAGGGAAACGCAAGCTCACCAGAAGGGAACGCGACAGCCAGTTCTGGTTGAGTCGCACGGTGAAAGACTGCCCCACCAGTGCCTGGTCCACCGAACCCATGGTGCTGGCCCTGGCCCGGTACCTCAGTCAGGAGCAGCTTGCGGTCGAAGGCCTGATCAACGCGGTCGCTCGAATCGCGCCCGATGTCCTGATCCGGGCGGTCAGGTACTCCGGGCTGGTCCTGAACCAGGAATCACCCCGGCGAGCGGAACTCACGCTGGCGGGAGAAAGCTGCCCGGCAGTCAGAGAGCTGTGCAGCGTGCTGGACATCTTTGATCAGGCGCATCGGCTGCGAGTGGCGGCAGTGCAGGCCGAAAAGGATCGATTGACCCACCTATCGGCCTTCGACTTCCTGCTCTATGCGAGCCTCTACGCCTTCGAAT
Source organism: Hydrogenophaga sp. NH-16 (assembly GCF_004006415.1). Taxonomy (NCBI): domain Bacteria; kingdom Pseudomonadati; phylum Pseudomonadota; class Betaproteobacteria; order Burkholderiales; family Comamonadaceae; genus Hydrogenophaga; species Hydrogenophaga sp. NH-16. Next base: position 4,695,730 of record NZ_CP029344.1, on the reverse strand, counting down.
GTCTGGTGGGCAAAGACATCGCAGCCATGAAGGCCGGGCAAGGGGACGAAAGCCGCACCGAGCTTGCCTGGCATGCCATCAACCATCTGCTGGCCTGGAAGCTGCAGACGGCGGATGAGTCGTCACTGAAGCTGAACGATGCAAGCATTGGCCTTTCCCTGGCCCGACATCTCCGCCCCATTCTGTTCGACGAGGAACGTGGCGGTGTTGATTCATCATCACAACTGAGCCAGTGATCACGTCGAATACTGAGCCACTGGGTTGATGGATGTTCTGGCTACTCGGTTGTGGATAAGTCTATCGGGTCTGCTGTTTTTCGGTCTCCTTTCTGGGCTTTGCTGCGTGGCTTTGATGGTGCCGCGCCAGCGGCACTGGAATGCTTGAATCGCCAGCTCTCATTGCCCGTCTCCACAATGTGGCAGTGGTGCGTGAGGCGGTCGAGCAAAGCCGTGGTCATCTTGGCGTCGCCGAAGACGCTGCTCCATTCGGAGAAGGTGTAGGCAGTCTGGGTCTTCGGTGCAAGCCTGCGCATCCGCATGTCTTCGAGCATGCGCTGGCGCAACGTAAGCGCGCGGTGAACCCATGTTGACCGCGGCCGGCGATCATAGCTGAGAGTCAGATGGCGCCGGGTTGCCAGTGGTGTGGCAAGAGCTCATCGATGCGGCTGGCCTTGTGCGTGGGCAGTCGCGTGAGCACGTCCTTGAGATAGGCATACGGGTCATGCCCGTTCATGCGCGCTGACTGGATCAGACTCATGACGGCAGCTGCCCGCTGGCCCGCGCGCAGGCTGCCGGCAAACAACCAGTTCGAGCGCCCGATAGCAATGGGTCGGATCTGGTTCTCGATCCAGTTGTTGTCTGCTGGCAGTTGCGGGTCATCAATGAATCGTGTGAGTGCCGCCCAGCGCTTGAGGCTGTAGTCCAGCGCCTTGGCCGTGGCCGAGTTGCCCGCCACCTGCTGGCGCTGCAGCACCATCCACTGGTGCAAGGCGTCCAGTATCGGTCGACTGTGCTGCTGGCGCACCTGCAGCCGCTGGGGTGCCGGTGTGTTCTGGACTTCCCGCTCGATCTCATAGACCCGCGCGAACTGCTGCAGGGCGAACTCGGCGATCTGGCTCTTGTTGGCCGCATGCAGCTCGAAGAACTTGCGCCGGGCATGAGCCAGGCAACCGGCTTCTGTCACGCCCAGGCTGAAGCTGGCCTTGTAGCCGGCGTAGTCGTCACAGATCAGGCTGCCGCGCCAGTCGCCCAGGAAAGTTCTGGCATGCTCACCGGCGCGCGACTCGCAGAAGTCATAGACCACTGCCTTCATGCCTTCAAACGCCCCCGGGGCGTAGGCCCACAGGTAGGCCCGGTGTGTCTTGCCGTTGCCCGGCTTGAGCATGGCCACCGGCGTTTCATCGCCGTGCAGCACCCGGTGCCCGAGCACTTCGGTCTTGAGGGCATCGACCAGCGGCTGCAGCCGCGCGCCGCAGGTGCCCACCCATTGCGCCAGGGTCGATCTGGGAATGGCCAGACCGGCGCGAGCGAAGATGTTCTCCTGGCGGTACAAGGGCTGATGATCAGCGTACTTGGCCACCAGCACCTGGGCCAGCAGGCCGGCGGTGGGGATGCCTTTGTCGATGACGTGGGCGGCCACCGGTACCTGTGTGAGGGTCTGGCACTGGGCACACGCCCACTTGCCCCGGATGTGACGCTCGACACTGAAGACGCCGGGCACGTAGTCCAGCTTCTCGGCCACGTCCTCACCGATGCGTTTGAGCTGGCAGCCGCAACCGGGTGTGCTGCAGGTGGTGGACGTGGGTTCGTGGCGGATCTCTCGCCTTGGCAAGTTCGCCGGCAGCGGCGCGCGCCTGGGTTGCTGCTTCTCGATGGCCGCTGGTTCTGGCCGCAGTTGCTCAATCTCGTGCTCGACGGCCGCCAGGTCGCCATCGAGTTCTTCTTCCAGCAGGTTGCGCTGATCAGCGCTGTGGCGCTCGGACTTGGCCGCGAACTTCAGCCGCTTGAGCAACGCGCATTCGTAGGCGAGCTTCTCGTTGAGGGCACGCTGGTGGCGCAGTTCGGCCAGCAGGTGCTGGCTGACTTCACGCAGTTGTTCTGTAAGCGTCGCCTCAACACCCTCTTGACGCAGAGGGCGGGAGGCAGTCAAACGTCCAGGACGTGGCGCAGCAGGGCAAAGCCCACGCGCCAATGGGTGCCGTCGCCGGGGTCGATGGTGGCGGTGCGGCTGTTGATGCGCACGATGGTGCCCACCACGGTCTGCAGGTACTTGTCCTCGAAGGCAACCTTCTCCCCACACCGGAAGTCGTTGCGCGTCGGTCGCGGCGCAGCGGGCGGCTCAGGCGCTACTGCTTGAACATGTGCCGCAGGATCGGGCTGCGGTGGTTCGATCGCGGCGTAGGGCAGCTTCCACTCCTTGCGTTCCCGCAAGTCCTGCAAGGTGACCTGTGTCTCGCGCATGGCCACGACCTTGCCCTGGCGCAGGCTGCCATCGCGCCAGTCCACAAAGCGCACCGTCTGCCCCAGGTGCATGTCCTTGCGCACGGCAATGATGCGCCGCGGATCGGCCAGCAGTCGCTCGATCAGCGTGCTCAGCTGGAACAGCTCCAGGCTGCTGGCGTTCTGCAGGGCGTCCAGCACCCGCGGGTCGATGCCGGGGGCGCTCATGCTGCCCGGCGCTGCTGTGCCCGGTTGGCCCCTGACTGCATCAGGTTCCAGGGCAACAGCTCATCGATGCGGTTGATGGGGTGCTCGGCAATACGGCTGAGCACCTCGCGCAGGTAGGCCTCGGGATCCAGGCCATTGAGCTTGGCCGTCTGCACCAGGCTGTAGATCGCGGCGGCGCGCTCGCCGCCAGCGTCCGAGCCCATGAACAGGTAGTTGCCCCGTCCCAGAGCGACTCCACGCAGCGCCCGCTCGGCGGCGTTGTTGTCCATCTCGATACGGCCGTCATCGCAATAGCGCGTCAGGGCCTGCCAGCGCGTGAGGCTGTAGCCGATGGCTTGCGCCAGTTCCGATTTGGCCGACACCCGCCCCAGCAGGTGGCTCAGCCAGGCGTGCATCTCCTGCAGCAGCGGGCTCGCCCGTGCCTGGCGTTGGACTCGTCGCACCTCTGGTGGCTGCCCTCGGATCTCACGCTCGATCGCATACAGCTCGGCGATGCGCCGCAGCGCCTGCGCCGCGATGGAGGTCTCGTCGCGGCCGCTGCTGAGGTACAGATCCCACCATGGCCTTCGCGCGTGTGCCCAGCAAGCGGCCTCGGTGATCTGGCCTGAGCCGTAGAGCTTGCCCCAACCGCCATAGGCGTCCGCCTGAAGGATGCCCCGGTATTGCCGCAGGTGCCGCTGTGGGTGTTCGCCCTTTCGGTCCGGCGTGTACTGGTACCAGGCCGCAGGCGGCTCGCTCGAACCGATCGGGCGGTCGTCTCTGACGTACACCCACAAGCGCCCGGTCTTGGTCTTGCCCCGTCCGGGCTCAAGCACCGGTACCGGCGTGTCGTCTGCGTGGATCTTGGAGGCTGCCAACGTATAGCGCCCCAGCGCCGCCACCAGCGGGTCCAGCAACTGATCGGCCTGCTCGACCCAGCCGGCCAGCGTGGAGCGCTCCAGCTCAACACCGCTGCGGGCGTAGATGCCGCTCTGGCGGTACAAGGGCAGGTGGTCGCAATACTTGGAGACCAGCACATGGGCCAGCAGGCCGGCGCCGGCCACACCACGTGCAATCGGGCGAGCCGGTGCGCTGGCCTGGAAGATCGTCTGGCAAGCCACACAGACCAGCTTGGGCCGTACATGCCGGATCACCTTGAAGTGCGCCGGCACGTACTCCAGCTGCTCGGACACGTCTTGCCCGATCTTGCGCAACCGGGCACCGCAGGCTGTGCAGCCGCAGGGCTGGCCAGCACTGTCGTGCTGACTGTTGCTGACCTGTGGCAGGTGTTCCTGGACCTCGCGCGGCAGATGCGCCGGCAGGCTGCGATCGATCTGCGCGTCGTTGGCTGGTGTCTGTGTCGATGTGAGCTTGGATCGGGAGGCCATGGCGGCATCGCCGCCATCGATCAAAGGCATTTGTGCCGCCCACTGTTCGCTGGAGTGGCCGAACTCGGCGCGAACGCGACGCAGCAGTTGCAACTTGAGCTTCTCGACCATCAGCTTGAGCAGTGCCACCTCGCTGTCGCGCGCCTCGATGATGCGCAGCAACTCTTCGCGGCTCGGCTGTGATGGGGTAGCTCTGGACACGGCCTCGATTGTGCCGCTCCCCCGCGCGGCAGGCGATCGGGAATCACCCGCAACGGCGACCCTACGCAGCCAACTCTGGCCGGTGCGTGCGCGCCGGCATGCGCCAATCGATGCCTTCGAGCAGCATCGACAGCTGTGCCGGTGTCAGCGATACGCCGCCGCCCGAGGCTTGGGGCCAGACGAAACGCCCGCGTTCGAGTCGCTTGCTCAGCAGCAGCAGGCCCTGGCCATCGAACCACAGCACCTTGAGGATGTCGCCGCGCCGGCCGCGGAAGACGAAGACGTGGCCACTGAATGGGTTCTCGCTCAGCGCGGTCTGCACCATCGCGGCCAGACCATCGAAACCCTTGCGCATGTCGGTGTGTCCGGCCACGATCCACACCCGCGTGTTCGCTGGCAAGCCGATCATGCGCGCAACGCGGTCAGCACCGCCCTCAGTTGCGCGGCATCGACCTGACCGCACAGGCGTATGACGGCGCCGCACAGTTCGATCTCCACCGTGCCTGTGGACGGTTGGGCAATGGTGGTCGCCACCACATCGGCACATGGCTGCTGCGCGAGAACCGTGACGGGTAACAGCGCCTGGGTGTCCGATTGCCAATGCCCCAGCTTCATCCAGTGACGCAGCAGATTGGCGTTGACGCCGTTGCGCAGCGCCAGACCCGCGACCGATGCGCCCGGTCTGCTGGCCTGTTCGACCAGCCAAGCCTTGAACGCCGAGAAATAGATGTGCTTGCCGTTGCGAAGGGTGCGCTCAACCTTCGGGCCGTTCCACTCAGGGGTATGTCCACTGCCTTGCATATGGACACATGCTGCCGTGCTCCTGCCAACCGAGCAACAAGGGCCTTGAGGCCACGCTTACCCTTCGTGGGGACGATCCTCGATTACAGCACTCGCTTCAAGATGGGTTGGCCGGACGCATACGGCGCAACGGCGAAACCGTCGGATGGGGTGCGTTCATGATGGTGCTCCTGTCGTGAACGAGGCCAATTGCCTCGGCTCACAACATCGGCACGTGCGCCCACGCCGTCAACCAACCATCCCGGCTCGGAGACTACCGCGCGAGCGGTTTAGTCCCAAGGCTGGTTCCTGACATTCGTTTACGGTGACCGAGCCGTTCTGGGGTGCGCCAAACGGTCTTTCATTGCGGCGCAACTCCAACGACCGCTCGACCACTTTCACCGGTCACTCTTTAGGGGATAAATTCACCACTTTGAGCGCTATGGTTGGATGCCGGTGCCCCATCAGCAGCGTCCCTTGGCGAGAACCCTAGCCCATGCTCAGATAGTCGGGCTCAGGCTGCGAACTTCAGAGGTCATGGAAGCTGCGCGCTAAGAACGATCGTCTCGATATTGCGGTAGATGCACCTCAAAAGAGGAGCCCGCACCGAGTACAGACTGCACAGTGAGGGTTCCACCATGAGCCTCAACAATTTGCCGACAAAGAGCCAAGCCAAGGCCTGAGCCTTCAAACTCACGGCGCAAGTTCAGTCGCGCGAAAGGTTGAAACAATTTCTCAATATGATGAGGAGCGATGCCGATGCCGTTGTCTTGAACCCTAATGGTCACCAACCCATTGGAGAGTCGTGAGGAAACGTTGATCTTCGGTGCACGGCCTTCTGGAACGAACTTCATCGCGTTGGACAAGAGGTTTTGAAACAGCAGCGATAGCAAGCTTGCATGTCCCATGACCGTGGGCAATGGGTGAATGCTCAGCTGCGTGCCGGTTTCGATGAGTGGAGCGGCCAGAGCATCACACAGATTCGCCAAAAGAAGATCGAGCTGCACCGGTTTGGGTGGGTCACTCTCGCCGCGCTGTAGGCGGGAATAGCGGACCACGTCATCAAGAAGTGAGCGCATTCGTTCGCCGGCATTTCGCATGAGTCGCAAGTAGCGTTGCGCCCCGTCCGGTAACTCCGTGCCATGGTCTTCCTCCATCAGACCAGCAAACTGAACCACCGTGTTAAGCGGTTCCAGCAAATCATGTGAGGAAATGCGTACAAACTGCAGTAGGCCCTCATTGGCCAGCTTGAGAGCTTCGGCGGTCTGTTGGAGTTGAGCATGACTTGCACGCAGGTCTACCATGGCCTGGGCCAGATTTAGACGATCCACCTCCGAGATCTGCTTGAGCGTGTCGTTCGCACGTTTGAGATTCACCTGAGTCTGCACACGAGCACGCACGATAGCGGTTTGGACCGGCTTGGCAATGAAATCCGCTGCACCTTGCTCCAGACCGTTCAGCTCGAAGGCCGGATCAGACTGGGTAGTCACGATGATCACAGGTACGTCAGCGAGCACTGGGTCGCGTTTGATCATCCCCAACAACTCGAAACCCGACATTCCAGGCATCTGGTTGTCGAGCAACACCAAGTCGGGCGGATCATCTTCCATGAGTCGGAGCGCCTCGGCGCCGCTCGTGGCAAAGCGCACGTTGTGCGGTGGACGAACGGCCTTGTCCAACGCTCTTAAGACGCCAATGTCGTCGTCCACAATCAGGATGTCAGCTGCCCAAGAAGATGTGTTCATGTACTCCTTTTGCCAGGTCGGCCTTTGAGGCGGCTTCCACGCCCCCTTGTCTCAGTGCGGGACTGCCGGCACAGCGAAAGCAACCCCGCCTCTCATGAGGGATTAACTATTCAATCTGCATTTTTTGCAGCGCTGAAGGGAAAGCCTGTGCATCAAAAAAAGCTGAGGGTCTAAGCGCAAACAGCGCATTTACGGGTGGCCAAGCAGATCGATCAGAGATGCGGCCACAGTACGATCGAGAGGCTTGTTCAAGAAGCCCTTCACCGATGCATATCGGGAAGCGCGCTCTCGGTCTACTGGGTCCGAGGAAGAAGTCAATAGAACCACAACGGACTCACCACGGTGTGCTACTGGCATCGTTTCAAATACTTCGAGAAAATCGAACCCTCCCATGCCTGGCATGTTGATGTCCAGCAGGATTAAATCGATGCCGTGGGCTGGTTCACTGGTCAGCCACTTCAGAGCTTCTTCAGCTCGCTCAAATTTGAAGACCTCATACTCAACGCCGCACCGCTGCAGCGAAATATGAGTGAATAGCAAATCATTTTCACTGTCATCAATCAACATGATCCGTGTCGGCACGACGTCACCTTCTTGCGTTAAGCGAACCTGTCACCAGCCGCATGTAGGGTTGGATCTGCCCGCGAGCCACAGCCATATTGTCCCCGCACTACGTCTCAGACACAAACCGGCAAACTTGTTCGCCTCATGCTGCAAGTACTCCTCGATTTGTAAAGCGCTTCAACTTGGGGTTACGCCATCCAACACGCTGAAAGCCTGCTGAAACTCCAAGGCTTGCAAGGCCAGCTCGAACTTCTCGGCCGCAGGTCCTCCCATCGAAACAACAAGCGCGGGTCTCAGAACCTCCAAGCGATCCAACGCTTCCATGTTTCTGGCTTGCAGCAGCCTGAGCAATTCCTCCCTCTCGCTGGCAGTGAGTGGAGGCACGTCATCCTGCGGCTGCGCTGATGTACAGCGAGACGCTTCAGCCGCAATCATGGGCTCGGCCGCTTTTTGCAGTGACGCAAGCAAGCCAGCAAGCCTCTGCAGTCCGGAGAGCGCTTGCGAGCCGGGCGTTCGAACGACCATTTCCAGCTCGGTCGCCATTTGGTGCACAGTGGTGGCCCCGACCAATCCGGCGCTTCCACGCAGTTTGTGCAATCTCGCAGCCAGAGCTTCGCGACCGCCCTCCTCAGGCTCCAAAACCGGCGCCACGCTCAGATCACCGTACTCACTGAACAAGCGCGGCAAGATGGAAAAAAAGAGCCTTAGATCACCCCCCAGGCAGCCAGCGGCCACGGAAGTGTCGATGCCTACGATCTGAGGCCATCCCAGTGGCTCCTCAGCGGCCGCCTCCCCATGGGTACCTGACACTGAAAGCCTTGGGTGAACGTCCTGAAGCCTGCTCATTTTGTGCAACTTGTTCTTTTGCGCCAAGCGTTCACTGAGGAAAAAATCCGCACCCTCAGTCTGCGCACTTGCGCTCGTAAGTGGCCCGGTGGGATTGACGAAGTCCTATGGATAGCGCCTAGAGGTTCCCACACAGACCCTGAGTCGAATTCAAATTGTGCGCTCAGATCCGCTCTTCAGCCGAGAAAATTGAAGCGTTTCCGTTGTCTAATTCACCACTTTGCTGTGTTTCCACCGACCGAAGGGGCGCACAGCAGCCTGTCCATCCGCATAGCGGTCAAGAGACCGACCCTATGGTCGATACTATCTAGCAGGCCGTTGAAAAATCCCCCGCCGACGCTGGCGTCGGCCAGTACGATCTGAAGCCATCGGCGAACCACGCAGGTTGTCATTGTGTTTACGGACAAGCAGGCTCTCGCCTGCGGTGGATTGTCCGTTTACACAAAATTCTGCACACCCTCGTTGATGCGCTCCAGGATCGGCTTCTTCTTCTCATTGAAGACCGCCTTGTTTTCCTCGATCAGGTTCTTGCCCTTGGTGTCGATGGAGATGATCAGCGGGCCGAACTCCTTCACGCGATTGACCCACAGGGTCTCGGGCATGCCCAGGTCGGTCCATTCCGCGGCCTCGATCTTCTCCACCTGCGTCGCAGCCAGCACGGCGCAGCCGCCGGGGAAGATGGCGTGCACGGCCTTGTTCTCCAGGCAACCCTGCTGCGTCTCGGGGCCCATGCCGCCCTTGCCCACGATCAGCTTCACGCCGGTCTGTTCGATGAAGGCTTTCTCGAACTTCTCCATGCGCATGCTGGTGGTCGGGCCGATGGAGACCATCTCGTATTCGCCGTCGTCCTTTTTGCGCACGATGGGGCCGGCGTGGAAGATCGCGCCGCCCTTGAGCTGCACCGGCAGTTCGCGGCCCTGTTCGATCAGGCGGCGGTGAGCCACGTCGCGGCAGGTCACCAGCGTGCCGGTGAGGTAGACCACGTCGCCGATGTTCAGGGCTTCGAGGTCTTCGTCTTTGATGGGGGTCGTCAGAATTTTTTTCACGACTGGAATCCTTCGTGCGAAATGACTTCGTGCGTCAGGTCGGCGTTGATCTTGATGCGGCCGCGGCGGTGCGCCCAGCAGCCGGTGGAGACTGCCACGCCGATGGTGGACGGGTGGCGCGCGGACGATTCGATGTTCACGCCCATCACGCTGTTGTTGCCGGTCAGGCCTTGCGGGCCCAGGCCCAGTTCGTTCAGGCCATCGGCCAGCAGCTCTTCCATGAGGGCGGCCTTTTCATTCGGGTTGCTGGACGTGACGGGCCGCAGGATCGCCTTCTTGGACAGGCGCGCCGCCGTCTCAACCGAGGTGGACACGCCCACGCCGACCAGCAGCGGCGGGCAAGCATTGACACCACGCGAGGTGATCACGTCAAACACGAACTCGGCCACGCCTTCGTAGCCCTGGCCCGGCATCAACACCGTGGCCTTGCCAGGCAACGTGCAGCCGCCGCCGGCCATGTAGACGTCGACGATCACGCTGTCTTCGTCAGGCACGATCTCCCAGTCCAGCCATGGAATCTTGCTACCAGTGTTGGTGCCGGTGTTCTTCTCTTCAAAAGTTTCCACCGCGTTGTGGCGCAACGGGCCCATGCGGGTGGCCCCGGCGGTGGCTTCTTGAAGGATGCCCTCCAACTCGCCCAGCAGCGGGAACTTGGCCCCGGCCGTGAGGAAGTACTGGATCACACCGGTGTCCTGGCAGCTGGGGCGGTCCAGCTTGTCGGCCGCTTCCTGGTTCTGCCGCATCGACTCGTAGACCTCTTTGGCGAGGAAGTTGACTTCCTTCTCGCGCAGTTCGCCGAGCTTCTGGGTGACGTCGGTGGGCAGGCGCTTGCCGATGTGGGAGGTGAATTTCGCCAGCAGATCGGTCAGATCGGCGACGGCGGTGGCTTTGTCCACGGTGGGCTCCTGTGTGGGGGTGGGGGTGTTCACTCGATGACGACTTTGGCGTCTTTCACCAGCTTGCCGAACTTCTCGGTCTCGCTGGCGATCTGCTGCGCCATCTGGGCGCTGGTGTTGCCGATGGGTTCGGCGCCGATGTCGGCCATCTTGGCTTTGAACTCGGGCGACTGGATGATCTTGACCATCTCGGTATTCAGGCGCGCCACGATGTCCTTGGGCGTGGCCGCAGGGGCCAGCACGCCGAACCAGGTGCCGATGTTGAAGCCCTTGAGGCCGGCCTCTTCGAGCGTGGGCACGTCGGGCAGCGCGGCCGAGCGCTTGGCGGTGGTCACGGCCAGCGGACGCAGCTTGCCGGCCTTGATGTGCGGCAGCACCGGCGTGATGGTGTCAAAGCTCATCAGGATCTGACCGCCCAGCAGGTCGGTGGAGAGCGGGCCGCTGCCTTTGTAGGGGATGTGGATCACATCGGTGCTGGTGAGGTTCTGGAACTGCGTGCCGATCAAGTGCTGCGCCGTGCCGTTGTCGTTGGAGCCGAAGGCGTATTTGCCCGGGGCGGGCTTGATCATGGCCAGCAGCTCGGCCACGTTTTTGGCGGGTGTGCTGGCGTTCACCACCAGCACGTTGGGCACCAGGGCCACGGTGGTGACGGGCGCGAGGTCTTTCGAGAAGTCGTAGGGCAGCTTCTTGTAGACGGCGGGGGCGATGGTGTGGTGCACCGCGCCCATGAGCAGGGTGTGGCCGTCGGGCTTGGCCTTGGCCACGTAGTCGGCGCCGATGGTGGCGCCGGCGCCCGGTTTGCTTTCCACAATGACCGGCTGGCCCAGCGCCTGCGAGAGCTTGTCGGCCAGCGCGCGGGCCAGCACATCGGTGGTGCCGCCGGCCGCAAAGGGCACGACCAGGCTGATCGGCTTGCTCGGGAAGGCTTGCGCCATGGCGCTGCCGCCGGACACGGCCAGGGTCAGGGCCATCGCTTGCACGACGCGGCGGCGGGAAAAGGTTTGAACAGCTTTCATGCTTGTCTCCAAAAATGGCGCGGGATGCGCTCTGGTGGACCGAACTGTAGGAGTCCGGCGACATGCCGAATCACCCAAAAAGTGAATCCGGCGTGAACTTCAAATCAACAATCAACGGGGTTCAATCCACCTGTGCAATGCGCAGCAGGTTGGTGCTGCCCGGGGTGCCGAAGGGCACACCCGCAGCGATCACCAGCGTCTGACCCGGAACCGCAAAGCCCAGGGTCTTGGCGGTGTCCACGGCCAAGCGGGTCATGCGGTCCACGTCGGGCACATCGGGGCTGAGCACGGGCTGAACACCCCACACCAGTGCCAGGCGGCGCGCGGTGCTGGCCCGCGGTGTGATGCCCAGGATGCTGGCGCGCGGACGCTCGCGCGCCATGCGCAAAGCCGAAGAGCCGGAGCTGGTGTAGGCCACCAGGACGGCCACATCGAGCAGGCCGGCCACTGAGCGCGCGGCCCAGCCGATGGCGTCGGCCGTGTTGGCCGCGGGCGGTGTGTGCGAGGCGTCGATGGCCTCGCGGTACTGCGGGTCGGCCTCGGTCTGGGCAATGATGCGGTCCATCATCGCCACCGATTCCACTGGGTATTTCCCAGACGCCGATTCGGCCGACAGCATCACGGCGTCTGCGCCGTCGTAGATGGCGGTGGCCACGTCGGAGGCTTCGGCACGCGTGGGCACCGGCGCGCTGACCATCGACTCCAGCATCTGCGTCGCCACGATCACCGGCAGGCCGCGCTGGCGGCAGGCGCGCACGATGCGCTTCTGGATCGCGGGCACCTGCTCGGCTGGCATCTCCACGCCCAGGTCGCCGCGCGCCACCATCACCGCGTCGGTCACGTCGAGGATCGCGTCCAGGCTGTGGATGGCGGCGGGTTTCTCCAGCTTGGCAACGATGCCAGCACGGCCCTGCACGATGGCCTTCACCTCTTCGATGTCGGCCGCGCGCTGCACGAACGAGAGCGCGATCCAGTCCACGCCCAGGCTGAGACCGAAGTCCAGGTCGGCGCGGTCCTTGGCCGTCAGGGCCGAGAGCGGCAGCACCACGCCCGGCACGTTCACGCCCTTGCGGTCCGACAGCGGGCCGCCGTTGAGCACGCGCGTCTCGGCAAAGTCCGGCCCGCAGCGCTCCACCACCAGGCGCAACCGGCCGTCGTCGAGCAGCAGCTCGGCGCCGGATTGCAGCGCGGCAAAGATCTCGGGGTGCGGCAGGGGCGCGCGGGTCGCGTCGCCCGGTGTGGATCGGTCCAGGTCGAGACGGAAGGACTCGCCCTCCACCAGCGTCACCGGTCCGTTCGCAAAGGTGCCGACGCGCAGCTTGGGGCCTTGCAGATCCAGCAGCACGCCAATGGGACGGCCCAGGTCGGTTTCGATGCTGCGGATCAGTTCCAGGCGCTGCTGGTGGTCGGCGTGCGTGCCGTGACTGAAGTTGAGGCGGAACACGTCAGCCCCGGCCTTCACCAGGGCTTCGATGGTGGCGCGGTCGGCGCTGGCGGGGCCCAGCGTGGCGACGATCTTGGCGTTGCAGGGGCGGTTCATTCAGGGGGCCTCGGTTGGGGGGCCGTCGATGACGATGGCCCGAAAGTCGTTCACATTGGTCAGGGTCGGGCCGGTGATCACCGCGTCGCCCAGCGCTTCAAAGAAGCCGTGGCCGTCGTTCGCGTCCAGCCGTTCGCGCGGGTTCAGGCCCAGCGCCCAGGCGCGGTCCAGCGTGTCGGGCCCGATCAGGGCACCGGCGATCTCTTCCTGGCCGTCCACACCGTCGGTGTCCCCGGCCAGCGCGTGGATGCCGGGCTCGCCTCGCAGCGCCACGGCAAGGGCCAGGAGGAACTCGACGTTGCGGCCGCCGCGCCCCTGGCCTTTCAGCGTGACCGTGGTCTCGCCGCCCGAGAGCAGCACGCAGGGCCCCAGGAAAGGCTGGCCCCGACGGGCGGTCTGCAGCGCGATGCCGGCCAGCGCCTTGGCCACGTCGCGCGCTTCGCCTTCGATGGCATCACCCAGGATGTGGGCATGCAAGCCCGCTTGTCGAGCGACAGCGGCTGCGGCCTCCAGCGCTCTCTGCGGCGTGGCGATGAAGTGGGTGTCGATGAGCGGCAGGCGCAGATCGCCGGGCTTGAGCGATTCGCCGTCACCGCTTTCCAGCCAGGCCAGCGCGGTCGGCGGCACGCGGATGCGGTAGCGCCGCAGGATGGCGAGTGCATCGGCGCAAGTGGTCGAGTCGGGCACGGTGGGGCCTGAGGCGATGTCGATCGGGTCGTCGCCCGGCACATCGGAGAGCAACAGGTTGAGCACACGCGCCGGGTGGCAGGCGGCGGCCAGGCGACCGCCCTGGATGGCCGAAAGGTGGCGCCGCACACAGTTCATCTCGGTGATGCTGGCGCCGCTGGCAAGCAGGGCCTGGTTCAGCGCCTGCAGGTCCGCCAGCGTGAGCCCTGGCAGCGGCAACGGCAACAGCGCCGATCCACCGCCAGAGATCAGGCACAGCACCAGGTCGTCGGCACCAAGACCTTGAACCGTCTGCAGCAGCCGAGCGGCCGCTTTTTCACCTGCCGCATCGGGCACCGGGTGCGCCGCCTCAACGATCTCGATGCGTTCGCAGGGCACGGCGTAGCCGTAGCGCGTGACCACCAGACCGGACAACGGGCCAGGCCAGTGCTGCTCCACCGCGCGCGCCATGGCGGCCGACGCCTTGCCCGCGCCGATCACCACCAGCCGGCCTTTGGGCGCCGGGGGCAGCAACGGCGGCACGCACAGCGCGGGCTGAGCGGCGGCGATCGCGGCATCGAACATGCGGCGCAGCAACCGCTGGGTATCGGTCGGTTTCATGGCGTGTACCCGATACCGGTTCAAACGCCCGCTGATGCGACGGGCTTGAGCACGGTGCTGGCTGGCGGGGCGTCTCGCTCGTACAGCCCGTGCAGGTCTTCAGGATCGGTCTTGCCGTCGAGCACCTGCTCCAGGCGCTCGCGGTCCACCGAGCCGACCCAACGGGCGATGGCCACGGTGCCGACGGCGTTGCCGATGGTGTTGGTGATGGCACGGGCTTCCGACATGAAGCGGTCCACCCCCAGCAACAGCACCATGCCGGCGACCGGGATCTTGCCCATCGACGCCAGCGTGGCCGCCAGCGTGATGAAGCCCGATCCGGTCACACCCGCAGAGCCTTTCGAGGTCAGCAGCAGCACGCCGAGCACCACCAGCTGGTCGGTCAGCGTCAATGGTGTGTTGGTGGCCTGGGCAATGAAGATCGCCGCCATCGTGTAGTAGATGCATTGGCCGTCGGGATTGAAGGTCAGCCCGGACGGCACCACCAGGCCGACCACCGGTTTGGAGACACCCGCGTTTTCCAGCTTGCGCATGAGCTGCGGCACCACCGATTCGGACGAACTGGTGCCCAGCACGGTGAACAGCTCGTCCTTGATGTACTTCAGGAATTTCCAGAGGCTGAAGCCCGAGAGACGCGCGATGCCACCGAGCACGATGGTCACGAACAAGAAGCAGGTGATGTACATCGTGCCCATCAGCTTGCCCAGTGAGACCACCGATCCCAGCCCGTACTTGCCGACGGTGAACGCCATGGCGCCAAAGGCGGCGATGGGCGCCAGCCGCATGATCATGCCGACGATGGAAAACACGCCGTGGGTGAACGAGTCGAGCAGGTCCACCACAGGCCTGGCGCGTGGTCCGATGTGCGAGAGCGCCACGCCAAAGAAGGTGGCGAAGACCAGGATCTGCAGGATGTCGTTCTTGGCGAGCGCGTCCACGATGCTGGTTGGCACCAGATGGAGCATGAAGTCCACAAAGCCAGCGGGCTTGGTGGAGGTGGCCGTGTAGTTGGCGATGGCCGTGGTGTCGAGCTGGGCCGCGTCGATGTTCATGCCCTCGCCGGGGCGCACCAGGTTCACAACCACCAGGCCCAGCACCAGCGCAAACGTGGAGAGCACTTCAAAGTAGATCAGGGCGCGCACACCGACGCGGCCCAGTTCCTTCATGTTCTCCATGCGCGCAATGCCCAGCACCACCGTGGCAAAGATGATGGGCGCAAACACCATCTTGATGAGCTTGATGAACACGTCGCCCAGGGGCTTGAGGTCGCTGCCAAGCTGGGGCCAGAAGAAGCCCAGCGCCACACCGGCGAACACGCCGATCAGGACCTGGACGTAGAGTTTTCCGAAGAAGCGGCGCATGGCGATATTCATGAAAAAGACAGGGACGCAAAAAGGCCTCGCGCCAGTGCGAGATGACTGGCTCGGAATGGAGCGGGCGCCGGACGCGCCGCTGGGACGGAATGAAGAACCAACGCGCAAGACCGGGCAGCTGCCGGCCTTGCGTGTTCAGCCTGTCAGCATCAGGCGGCTTTGCGCAGTGCGCTGGCGTTGAGCAGGTCGCACACCGCCTGCGTGACCTGGGCCGTGGTGGCCTTGCCACCCAGGTCGCCAGTGTGCAACGCGGGGTTGGCGGTGACCTGTTCGATGGCGCTCATCAGGCGCTTGGCAGCGTCGAATTCGCCCAGGTGTTCGAGCAGCATCACGCAGCTCCAGAAGGTGCCGACCGGGTTGGCCAGGCCCTTGCCCATGATGTCGAAGGCCGAGCCGTGGATGGGCTCGAACATGCTGGGGTAGCGGCGCTCGGGGTCGATGTTGGCCGTGGGCGCAATGCCCAGGCTGCCGGCCAGCGCAGCAGCCAGGTCGCTCAGGATGTCGGCGTGCAGGTTGGTGGCGACGATGGTGTCCAGCGTGGCCGGACGGTTCACCATGCGCGCGGTGGCCGCGTCCACGATTTCCTTGTCCCATTTCACGTCCGGGAACTCCTGCGAGATCTGCACGGCGATCTCGTCCCACATCACCATGGCGTGGCGCTGTGCGTTGCTCTTGGTGATCACGGTGAGTTGCTTGCGCGGGCGGCTCTGCGCCAGCTTGAACGCAAAGCGCATCACGCGCTCCACGCCGGCGCGGGTCATCATGGTCACGTCGGTGGCGGCTTCGATCGGGTGCCCTTGGTGCACGCGGCCGCCCACGCCGGAGTACTCGCCTTCGGAGTTTTCACGCACGATGACCCAGTTCAGGTCTTCGGGCTTGCAGCGCTTGAGCGGTGCGTCAATGCCGGGCAGGATGCGCGTGGGTCGCACGTTGGCGTACTGGTCGAAGCCCTGGCAGATTTTGAGGCGCAAGCCCCAGAGCGTGATGTGGTCGGGGATGTCCGGGTCGCCGGCCGAGCCAAACAGGATGGCGTCCTTGTTGCGCAACGGCTCCAGCCCATCGGCCGGCATCATCACCCCGTGCTGACGGTAGTAGTCACCGCCCCAGTCGAAGTTTTCAAATTCGAAGCGCAAGCCGCTGCTGGAAGCAGCGATGGCTTGCAGAACTTGCTGGCCAGCGGGCACGACTTCTTTGCCGATGCCGTCTCCGGGAATGGTCGCGATGGCGTAGATCTTCATGGCTTGTCTCCTTGTTTGGACGGGAACGATGGCGCAACTGTAGGTGGGTTCCGGCGTGCTGATTCAGGGCTATAGTGAATGCATTGTTCACCTTGATTCAACAGTGGAGCACCCATGAGCAACCCTGTTCAGCCCGCCGATCTCGGCTTTTTCTCGGTGCTGGCCAGTGCTGGCAGCCTCAGCGCCGCCGCACGCGAACTGGGCATCACCACCCCGGCGGTCAGCAAGCACCTGGCACAGATGGAAGCACGTGTGGGGGTGTCGCTGGTCAACCGCACCACGCGGCGCATGGGCCTCACGCCCGAGGGCGAGCTGTACCTGGAGCACGCGCGCCGCATCCTGGGCGAAATCCAGGACCTGGGTGAGCTGCTGGGCGCCGCCAAGTCCAGCCCGCAGGGCCTACTGCGCGTGAACGCCACGCTGGGTTTCGGCCGCAGCCACATCGCACCGCTGATCTCGCGCTTCGCACGCCAGAACCCCGGTGTGGACGTGCAACTGCAGCTCTCCGTCAACCCGCCTCCGCTGACGGACGACGCGTTCGACGTCTGTATCCGCTTCGGCGCGCCGCCCGACGCGCGCGTGATCGCGCGCCACATCGCACCCAACCGGCGCCTGCTCTGCGCTTCACCGGCCTACCTGAAGCAACATGGCACGCCGCGCACGCCGCACGAACTGGCACGGCACAACTGCATCGGCATCCGCCAGGGCGAAGAGGCCTACGGCACCTGGCGGCTGACTCATGGCCGCGGTAAACAGGCGGTGACTGAGACAGTCAAGACACGCGGCAGCCTGACCACCAACGACGGCGAGATTGCGGTCAACTGGGCACTGGACGGTCACGGCATCCTGATGCGGGCGGAATGGGACATCCAGCGTTACCTGAAGAGCGGCCGGCTGGTACAGGTGCTCCCGCAGTGCTTCACGCCCGACGCCGACATCTACGCGGTGTACCCGCAGCGCCACCAGATGGCCGCGCGCGTGCGGGCCTTTGTGGATTTTGTCGCTACGGCGTTCTCGCAGCCGGCCGGCCAGGCCACCAACTGAGTGAATCGCCCCTCATCTGTTCAACAAACTCGAAGCTCTTATCTGCGAGACCGGTCATCGAACGGCAAGTTCAATGACCGGTTTTGGAGATCGCGAACGTTCGAAACGCTGATATGTACGTCCGGACTCAGCCTTCAAGCGACATTGGCAGCTGGAAGGCAGGTTTGCAGCGATTGCCGTCGGTCGGGGCCATCCGCTTAGATCACCGAGCTCAGCACTAAGCTGTCATCGGCTAACCCGGCAGTGCAGCAGCCTCAAAATCCGGTAACGAAGGAGTAGCAGTCACGGACGCACTGCTTCGCGCACCAACTCGCTCGACACCTCTTGGCAATCCTGACTCATGGCTCGATACTGTGGTCATTCTTGGATCAGTGGGGGCAGCGCTGCGAATGCGATTGGTCCGCATTGAGCATAGCTGTTACCTAGCCAAGTTCCCTTGACGTCTCAAAGCAGCCTGGCACCGACTTTGCAAAAACCGAGAGGCAGCGCTGCAGCGATTCCAGTCGGCCTCTTCTTCAGACGCGAGGCGAGCCTTGCGCGCGTTGACTGATCACTGGTTCACAGGTTCACAGGTTCAACAAATGTGCGCTTGCTGTGAACGCAAGTTGGCCACCGCTGTGGATTCCGAAGACGAGCTGAGCCGCTGGGCGGAATCCTCTCCGAGAGTGTGCCGACTTGCCCTCGCTGATGAGGGCGGTCGCTGGCCGGCGCAGGCAAATGATCACCTTTTGCCGACCTCATCCACGCAATGGAATGAGTTGAGGAAAAAGGCTTACCCTTTTATTTTGGTGGACTGGCGTCGGTTGTTGAGGCGGAAGATGCGCACCGCTTCCTGCACCACCACCGCCTGGGCCTGCAGCGAGCTGGCCGCTGCGGCCAGTTCTTCGACCATGGCCGAGTTCTGTTGGGTCACCGAGTCGAGCTGACCCACTGCCTGGTTGATCTGCGCGATACCCATCGACTGTTCATTGGCAGCGCTGGTGATGTCGGTGATAAGGGCGTTCACCTGTTCCACCGCCCCGACCACGTTATTCATGGTCTGTCCGGTGCTATGTACCAGGTGGCTGCCCTGAGAAACTTTTTGTGCCGAGTCGTCGATCAGCACCTTGATTTCCTTGGCGGCAGTCGAGGTGCGCTGCGCCAGGCTGCGCACTTCGGCCGCCACTACGGCAAAGCCACGGCCCTGCTCGCCTGCACGGGCCGCTTCCACGGCGGCGTTGAGTGCCAGGATGTTGGTCTGAAAGGAAATGCCTTCGATTACCTGGATGATTTCCCCGATGCGGCTGGATGAGCGACTGATGTCGTCCATGGTGCTGACCACGTGGCCCATGGCGTCGTTGCCTTCGCGGGCGACGGTAGCGGCACGCTGCGACAGCGAAGCCGCCTCGCGGGCCGAGTTGGTGCTGTGCTCCACGGTGCTGGTCAGCTCTTCCATGGATGCGGCCGTCTGCTCAAGGCTGCTGGCCTGCGACTCGGTCCGGGCCGAGAGGTCCTGGTTGCCGCTGGCGATCTCGTTGGACGCGACCTGAACGCCTTCTACTTCGTGGCGTACATCGGACACCACCGCCTGCAGGTTCACATTCAACTGGTTCAGGGCCTTGGCCAGTTCGCCGAATTCACCGCGGCTGGTAGTTTCAAACCGGGCCGAAAGGTCGCCGGCGGCCATGGTGTTGGCGAACAAAATGGATTGCCGCAGCGGAGTGACCATTGAGCGCCGCAGCATCCATGTGGCCAACAAGGCCACACCGATGAGAGGTGCGGCCATGGCCATATGAGCGGCATCGCTCAGGCGTGATCCGACTTCACCAATGACAAGTCCAGCCAGTGACAGCCCCACGCACACCGCGCCAATGGTCCGGCCTATGGTCATCTGGGCCATGCTTTGCAGCCTGCCCATAAACCCGGTGCGCGCCACCAGACCTCGGTGCAGCCCCATGGTGAAATTGCCGCTGTCGCGTTCTGAACGCATGCGTGCGTACAGAGCCTCGGCTTCCTGCACCTGGACTGGGGTAGGCTTGGTGCGCACCGACATGTAGCCCACTGCTTGGCCGTTCTCCATGATCGGCGTGGCGTTGGCAACCACCCAATAGTAGTCGCCGTTCTTGCGCCGATTTTTTACCAGGGCCGACCAGGGTGATCCGCTTTTCAGCGTATCCCACATGTCCCTGAACGCCTCCTGGGGCATGTCGGGGTGGCGCACCAGATTGTGTGGCTGCCCGATGAGCTCTTCTTTCTCGTAGCCACTGACCGCTATGAACGCCGGGTTGCAGTAGGTGATGTGACTTTGCAGATCAGTGGTGGAAACAAGCGTGACGCCATCTGGGATCACGAATTCATTTTGGGTGACTGGCAGGTTGCTGCGCATAGTTCGCCTCACAAGGAGTTGGTTCGTGAGCCTGCGGATGTGCCAATACGCACCTTGCGCACCTCACGGATGCAACATCGTCACGATTTGGAAAAAACTTGAGACCAGTAAAAGACCGCAGATTGCGCTTCTCCAATGGGTACAGATCGCGACTCATAAGTCGCATATTGGACAAATAGGTAACCGTATGAAATACTGTTCGAAATCAGGACTCTTGTTTCAAAGGCGGCGAATTTACTTACCTGTTACCGATCAAGGAGCGTGAAAATTCAAGATTGATACAGGGTAGACGAAATAGCAAAAAACCCAGGAAAGCGATCAACACAGTGCGCGCACCCATCATGCCCACCCCAGCCTGGTTCTGGCGGTACGAACCATCGAGGGCGTACGGCGCAACATCGACCACAAAATGGCAGCCACCTGAATGGATTGCCAAACTGACGTGGGACGGCTTGAGTGGTGCCAAGAGGTTGCGGTGTACGAAGTGGTCTGCGATCGTAGAAGTCGTATCCATCTGTGCGGGCTGTGCGGCAGAAGCTGTCGATCAGATTGGAGGTCTGATTGCAGCCAGACACATGACCTGTGGCAAGACGCGACAAGGGTGGATGGAGCCAGCTCAGCCATGAATGAAGTGCTCCTGGCAATCGGGTACAGGACTGATGTCTTCTTTTGAACAAAGCAGACAAGCTCTGGAAAACAGCTACGCCGCACACCAAGATGCCCAACTCTCAACAGACACGACGCGCTCGCTGGCCCGTTACGGCTGCGCTCTTGCTGGTCGTGATCACACTGGCGGTACTCAATATTTTCAGCATGCAAGTGCTATCAGCTGTGAGGGCGTACGTGAGTGGCGAAAGCCTTTGGTCCAAGGGGCAGAAGGACGCGACCTTCAGCCTGCTGTTTTACGCCGACACTCAAAATCCGGAGGACTTTGCACAGTTTGAAGCCGCATTGTCGGTTCCTCTGGGCGATCGCATGGCTAGGGAGGCGCTGGATGCGGCAACGCCAGATCGGGTCGTGGCTCGGAAGGGGTTCCTGCAAGGACGCAATCAACCCGAGGACATCGAGCCGATGATCGACCTGTTTCTGCGCTTTCGGAATGTCAGCTTCATGGCCCGCACCATTACCATCTGGGAAGAAGGCGATGCCGAACTTGATCGGCTCAGGCTGATCGCCGGACAGCTGAAAGCAGCGGTGCTGACCGGCTCGCAAAGAAGCGAAATCTTGACACTGCGGGACCAGATTCTCGAATCCAATGCCCGATTGACAGTGATCGCCCAAAGGTTCTCTGACTCCCTGGGTGAGGCCTCCCGCTCCGCGCAGCGGATCGTTGCTTCATTCACGGTGGGACTTTCGTTGCTGCTGGGGATAGGCGGGTCGCTGCTGATTCGCATCATTTTCAGAAGGGTCGCTGAAGTGGAACGATCACTTCGTGATACCAACGACCTCTGGTCCATGGCAGCAAGGGCCGCCAAAGTGGAGCTACTCGAGTGGGACTTGCCAACCGATGCTGTGATCTCTCATCAAGTGAACGGCATTCGAACCACTCGGTATTCGGATTTTCTGGATGCACTGTCGGAGGAAGACCGCTCCCGCCTGAAAGAGGCGCTAGACGAAGCGCGAAAGACGCGAAGTCCGTTTGTCAGCAGCCAGCAGGTGAGCGGGGCGGATGGAACCGATGTGTGGATCGACTTCATCGGGCAGTTCTTGTATGACGACGAGGGCAGGCCTTATCGAATGATTGGGGTCCGGATTGATATCACGGACCGTGTCAGGGCGGAGTCCACTCGCCGCGTCCTGCTTGAGCAACTACGACAGTCACAAAAAATGGAGTCACTGGGCACGCTGGCTGGTGGCGTCGCACATGACTTCAACAACATCGTCGGCGCGATTCTGGGTAACGTTGCACTGGCACGAGAGGATTTGCAGCCGGACGATCCCGCCTGCGAGAGCATCGACCAGATCAAAAAGGCCGCCCTGCGAGCACGTGACCTCGTGAGCCAGATCCTGGCTTTCAGTCGCCAGCGTCCGCCCACGCTCATTGTGCAGCCCTTGCAGCCCATTGTGATTGAGACTCTGCAACTGATGCGCTCCACCCTGCCCGCCGGCGTTGCGCTCGAGTCCAACATGTCCGACGAACCCCTTTATGTGCGCGTCGACGCGACTCAGATCGAGCAGGTCTTGATGAACCTGTGCACCAACGCATGGCATGCCTCCAAGGCTGGGGGCACGCGGGTGGTGATCGGCGCAGAAAAACATGTCGTTCGGCAAGGCAAACCCCAGCGAACCGACGGCTTGGCACCCGGGGCATACGCACACCTCTTCGTAGCCGATGACGGTGTGGGCATGGACGCCGCCACCCGCGCGCGGATTTTCGAGCCTTTCTTCACCACGCGAAAGGTGGGCGAAGGCACGGGACTCGGCCTGTCTGTGGTTCATGGGATCGTGGTTGCGCACGGTGGGGCCATCACGGTCGACAGTGAAACGGGTCGTGGCACCACGCTGCACGTCTATCTTCCGCTACAGCAGAAAGGCGAAGATGCGAACATGGCGACGCCGGTGACGGATTCGGGCTCGGTACGCGGACATGGGGAGCACATCCTCTACATCGACGACGAAGCGCTGATGATCCTGATGGTGGATCGCCTGCTCCAGCGCGCCGGCTATCGGGTAACGCCGGTGCCAGACCCCCAGGCCGCACTTGAAGCAATCAAGCGCGATCCAAACCAGTTCGATCTGGTACTGACCGACTACAAGTGTCGGCGCCGACTGAATCTTGACCCACCCTGCCGATTGAACTTTGACCCAGGGCTGGTGGCCGGAACCGCGTGATTTCTGAAGCAAAAAACGCCTTGGGTTGCACCAAGGCGTCTCTTGTGTGCCCCCGCTCATCCGTTTTGACACGGACTGCGGAGGGCGGTTTTCTTTTTTTGCTGGCAGCGCACCGTTTCAAACGGCGGACCGGAGAACCGGTCCGGGCTGGTGCACGTCGCCCGATCAGGCGGCGGCGGTGGCCAGGGCCTTGACCTTGGCGGACAGGCGGCTCTTGTCGCGAGCGGCCTTGTTCTTGTGGAAGATGCCCTTGTCGGCGACGCTGTCGACCACGGCCTGCATCTTGCCGAACAGCTCGGCGGCCTTGGTCTTGTCACCGGCCAGAACAGCCTTCTCGACGTTCTTGACGGCGGTGCGGTACTTGGAACGCAGCGAGGTGTTGGCGGCGTTCAGTTTGACGTCCTGGCGGACGCGCTTGCGGCCAGACGCCAGGCGGGGGTTCTTTTTCTTCGGCTTGGTTGCCATGTGTATATCCTTTGAATGTTTGGGGATGTTGCCAGCAAAGCCCGCGATTCTATCACGCACCCCCAGGTGAGGCCAGTTCTGGCCGCCGGGCGGCGACCGGGTGGTTACACTGCCGCGGTGTCGCTCTTCAAGTCCGCCTCCCTGGTTTCCCTGTTGACCCTGGCCTCGCGCATCACCGGTCTGGTGCGCGAGCTGCTGATGGCGTCCACCTTCGGCGCCAGCGCCCTGACCGACGCCTTCAACGTCGCCTTCCGAATTCCGAACCTGCTGCGCCGGCTGTTCGCAGAGGGCGCGTTCAGCCAGGCCTTCGTGCCGGTGCTCGCCGGCGTGCGCGCCAAGGACGGTGACGATGCCACCCGCGAGCTGGTGAACCAGATCGCCACCGTGCTGGTCTGGGCCCTGGTGGCCACCTGCGTCGTGGGCGTGGCGATCTCGCCGGTGCTGGTCTGGGCCATGGCCAGCGGCCTCAAGCAGAGTCCCCAGGGCTTCGAGTCGGCGGTGCTGATGACGCGCTGGATGTTCCCCTACATCGGCTTCATGTCGCTGGTGGCGCTGTCGGCGGGTGTGCTGAACACCTGGAAAAAATTCGCCGTGCCAGCTGCGACGCCGGTACTGCTGAACGTGGCCATGATCGGGGCCGCCTGGCTGGGCGCACCCTGGTTCGAGTCCTTGGGCATCGAGCCGATCTACGCGATGGCGGCCGGCGTGATGCTCGGCGGCGCCCTGCAGCTGGGGGTGCAGATCCCGGCGCTGTTGCGCATCGGCATGCTGCCGCGCGTGGGCCTGCGCTGGTCGTCGCTCAGGGCGGCCTGGGCGCACCCGGGCACGCGGCGCGTGACCACGCTGATGCTGCCGGCCCTGCTGGGCGTGAGCGTGGCGCAGGTCTCGCTGCTGATCAACACGCAGATCGCATCCCACCTGGCCACCGGCAGCGTGAGCTGGCTCAGCTACGCCGACCGGCTGATGGAGTTCCCGACCGCGATGCTGGGTGTGGCTCTGGGCGTGGTGCTGCTGCCTCAGCTGGCGGCCGCCCGGGCTGCCGACGACGGCGAGCGCTACAGCGCGCTGCTGGACTGGGGTCTGCGGCTGGTGGTGCTGCTGGCGGTGCCCTGCGCGGTGGCCCTGTTGACCTTTGCCAAGCCCCTGGTGGCGGTGCTCTACCACTACGGCGCGTTCTCCGAGCGCGACGTGGCCCAGACCACGACCGCCCTCATGGGCTACGGCGCCGGCCTGCTGGGCCTGGTGGCGATCAAGGTGCTGGCGCCGGGCTTCTATGCGCGCCAGGACATCCGCACGCCGGTGAAGATCGCCATCGTGGTGCTGCTGCTGACCCAGGCCATGAACCTGCTGTTCGTACCCCGTTTGGCCCATGCCGGCCTGGCGCTGGCCATCGGCCTGGGCGCGATGGTCAACGCGCTGTGGCTGCTGATCGGCCTGGTGCGGCGTGGCGCCTACCGTCCGGCCCCGGGCTGGGCGCGCTTTGCGATGCAGGTGCTGGCCGCCAGCGCCTTGTTGGCGGTGTTCCTGATGTGGAGCGCAGGTTCGGTGAACTGGGTGGCGTTCGAGGGCGGTGCGCTGCTGCGGGTCGGCTTGATGGCCGCGATCGTGGTGGGGGCGGCGCTGCTGTACTTTGTCGCGCTGATGCTCTCGGGTTTAAAACTTCGGCAATTCGTCCGAAAATGAACCCATCATGCCTTCTCCCTTTGAACTTCCCTCGTCGACCCCGCTGGCGTATTTCGCCTCGCTGGTGAAGGACGACGACAGCCTGCCCCTGCTGGAGGCGGCCGCCTCCATCGCCCAGGACGAGTACCCGGACCTGGATGTGCAGGAGGTGCTGGGTGAGGTCGATGTGCTGCTTTCCCGCCTGCGCCGGCGCAGCCCCTCGGACGCCGAGCCTTTGCAGCGTCTGCGCGCGCTGAACCAGTTTTTCTTCCGGGATCTCGGCTTCGGCGGCAACGTCAACGACTACCACGACCCCGACAACAGCCACCTCAACGTGCTGCTCCGGACGCGCCGCGGCATCCCGATCTCGCTGGCGGTGCTGTGGCTGGAGCTGGCACAGGGGCTGGGCCTGAAGGCGCGCGGCATCAACTTCCCCGGGCACTTCCTGGTCAAGATCAATCTGCCCGAGGGGCAGGTGGTGATCGACCCCTTCACCGGCCAGTCGCTCAGCCGCGAGGAGCTGTCCGAGCGGCTGGAGCCCTACAAGCGGCGCAACGGGCTGGTCGACGACTTCGACGTGCCGGTGGGCCTGTACCTGCAGGCGGCGCCCTCGCGCGACATCATCGCCCGCATGCTGCGCAACCTCAAGGAAATCCACCGCACGCAGGAAGACTGGCTGCGCCTGATCGCGGTGCAGGACCGGCTGCTGATCCTGCTGCCCGATGCCTGGATCGAGTACCGCGACCGTGGCCTGGCATGGGCCGAAATGGGCGATGCGGCCCTGGCCGCGCAGGACCTGGAGGTCTACATCGCCCACACCGAAGACGCGCTGGACCGCGACGCCATCCAGTCGCGGCTGAACGAGCTGCGCCGCGCCCGCAGCTGACCGCTCAGCGGGCCGCCGCTCTGTGTGTGTTGCCGGGCGTGCCCGGCTGCCCATGCCGGTGCCAGGCGCGGCGCAACTGCGTGTCCGAGCCGAACCCCGAGATCTGCGCGGCCTGCGTGACGTTGTGCCCGCTCTGGAGTGCCGCTTGGGCCACGGCGAGCCGGATGCGCTGCAGGTAGGTGAGCGGTGACACCCCTGCGTGCTCCTCGAACAGGCGGGTCAGATGGCGCGCCGAGGTGTGGCCCCGGTCGGCCATGCGCGGCACGGTCCAGGCCTCCTGCGGCGCCTGGCTCACCGCGTCCTGCACCCGGTGAAGGACGGGGTGCAGGTGGTCGCGGTGGTGCAGGAAGGGCGAGAGTTCGGGGTCCTGCGGGCCGCGGCGCAGCGCCACCACCATGGTCTGTGCCACTTCGGCCGCCAGCGCCGGCCCCAGGCGGGCGGCGATGCGGTGCAGCGTGAGATCGATGCCGGTGGTCACGCCGGCGCTGCTGAACACCGGCGTGTCCAGTACGAACACCCGGTTGGCCAGCACCTCGCAGTCGGGCGCGGACTGGCGCAGTTCGTCCAGATGGTGGTGGTGCGTCGTGGCTTTGCGGCGCGCCAGCAGGCCGGCGCGGGCGGCCACCACGGCGCCAGCGCAGATGCACATCAGCTCCACCTGGCCTTCGGCCAGGCGCAGGCCATGCAGCCAGTGCAGCAGCTCGCGCGCGGCGGGGCTGTCCAGCGCGACCTGGTCACCCGGCTGGCCCACCAGCACCACCCACTGCGGGCGCTGGGGCCGGGACAGGTCGGGCAGCGGGACCAGCCCCGACACCCGGGCGCCCACCGAACTGACCGTTTCGGTGCGCGGGCCGGTGAAATGCAGCGCAAAAGCCGCCGGCTGGCCTTTGGCCTGCAGCGACTGGTTGGCCATGCGCAGCGCCTCGGCCGGACCCGCCCAATCGAGGATCAGGCTGTCGTCCAGCAGCACGAAATGCACGTCCACCACAGTGGCGGGCGTCAGTCGGGTCGGTTCATCCATCGGTAGTCCATCTGTCGTGCGGTGCGTTCGGCCAGTTCGGGGCAGGTCAGGCGGGCCACGAGGTGCAGCGACAGGTCGATGCCGGCGCTGATGCCCGCCGAGCTGAACACGCGGCCGTCCTCGACCCAGCGCATGCCATCGACCACGTCCAGCGAAGGCCACTGGCGGCGCAGGTCGTCCAGGTCTTCCCAGTGTGTCGTCACCCGGTGGTTGGTCACCACCCCGGCGGCGGCCAGCACGAACACGCCCGTGCAGACCGAGGCCGTGAGCGTCGCCTGCGCACTGGCGCGCCGCACCCAGTCCAGCGTGTCCGGGCAGTGGGCGGCGGCGTCGACCACACCGCCGGGCACGATCAGCAGGTCCACCGGTGTCTCGTCGCTGAAATCCCGGGTCGGCAGCACCTGCAGCCCGGCGCGGGCGCGCACCGGCGCCCGGGTGCGCGCCACGCAGGCCACCTGCCAGCCCGCCGCGACCGGTTGGCCGGGCCAGTCCGCGGCCTCGGGGCGGGCCGCCATGCGGGCGGCCGTGGTGAACACTTCGTAGGGACCGGCCAGGTCCAGCGCCTCGACATCGTCGAAGGCCAGGATGGCGATGCCGAACGGACGGGTCACGCCGAGGCCCCGGCGCGTGCCAGCGCCTCGTCCACCGAGGTGAGGGTGCAGAAGCGGCCTTGCAGCACGGTGGCGGTGCGCGCCTTGATCTCGGCCGCGGTCAGGGGCGAGCCGTCGGGCTGGGTCATGTCGAAGGTCAGCGTGGCGTCCAGCACATAGTCGACCTCCCAGCCGAGGTCGGAGGCGTGGCGGGTGGTGGTTTCGCAGCACTGCTCGGTGCGGATGCCGCTGACGATCAGGCGGCGGATGCCGTTTTCGGTCAGCCAGACGTCCAGCCCGGTGCCGACCAGGGCGCTGTGCCGGCGCTTGACGAAGCTGGCGGCCGGATCAAAAACGGACAGCTCGGCCAGCGGGCGGACATGGCCGCTGGCGTGAGAGAAGGAGTTGTCCGACGTCTCCGGTCCGTCGCTGTGCAGGATGCGCACGACCGGGATGCCCTGGGCGACGCAGCCGTCGATCAGGGCGTTCTGCTCGGCCATGTAGGCCGGCAGTGCCGAGGCGTCAAAGTAGGGACGGTGGCGGAAGGATTCCTGGACGTCGATGACCAGCAGGGCGGTGTTCATGGGGCAGCTCCGTTGAAAAGATGGCTGCATTGTTCCCGCCGGGACGCCGCCTGTCCGCCACCACCGCGGACAGGTTTCGATCAGATCAGGACATCAGGCCACGACCACCGAGGCACCGTCGCCCTTGGGCGCGATGGCGCCGATCTCGTAGACCGTCTCGCCCAGTTCGCGCAGCGTGGCGGCGCAGGCCGCGGCTTCGGCGGCGTCGATGACCACCACCATGCCGATGCCGTTGTTGAAGGTGCGGTTCATCTCGATGTCGTCGATGCCGGCGACCTTCTGCAGCCAGGCGAACAGCTCGGTCTGCGGCCAGCTACCCTTCCTCAGGTGGGCGGCCGTGCCTTCGGGCAGCACGCGGGGAATGTTCTCCAGCAGACCGCCACCGGTGATGTGGGCCAGCGCCTTCACCGGGTGCTTGGCCAGGGTGGCAAGCACGTTCTTCACGTACAGGCGGGTCGGGGCCATGATGGCCTGGCGGAAGGGCTGGCCGTCCAGCGTGGCGGGCAGGTCGCTGCCGGCGCGCTCGATGCACTTGCGCACCAGCGAGAAGCCGTTGGAGTGCACGCCGTGCGAGGCCAGGCCCAGCACCACGTCGCCGGGTTTCACGTCCTTGCCGGTCAGGATCTTGGACTTTTCGACCGCGCCGACGCAGAAGCCGGCCAGGTCGTACTCGCCGGCTGGGTACATGCCGGGCATTTCGGCGGTTTCGCCGCCGATCAGGGCGCAGCCGGAGAGTTCACAACCCTTGGCGATGCCGCCGACCACGGCCGCAGCGGTTTCCACGTCCAGCTTGCCGCAGGCAAAGTAGTCGAGGAAGAACAGCGGCTCGGCGCCCTGCACCAGCACGTCGTTGACGCTCATGCCCACCAGGTCGATGCCCACGGTGTCGTGCAGGTTCCATTCAAAGGCCAGCTTGAGCTTGGTGCCCACGCCGTCGGTGCCGCTCACCAGCACCGGTTCCTGGTAGCGCTTGGGCACTTCGAACAGCGCGCCGAAGCCGCCGATGCCGGCCAGCACGCCTTCGCGCATGGTCTTCTTGGCCAGCGGCTTGATGCGCTCGACCAGCGCGTCGCCCGCGTCGATGTCGACGCCGGCGTCTTTGTAGGAAAGGGGGG
Organism: Hydrogenophaga sp. NH-16; assembly: GCF_004006415.1. Taxonomy (NCBI): domain Bacteria; kingdom Pseudomonadati; phylum Pseudomonadota; class Betaproteobacteria; order Burkholderiales; family Comamonadaceae; genus Hydrogenophaga; species Hydrogenophaga sp. NH-16. The sequence goes on along the minus strand of NZ_CP029344.1, from coordinate 4,666,601 downwards.
TGGTGCTGGAGGTCATAGGGGGGAGGGCGGGGAGAGGGCCCGCGCGGGCCGGGGACTAGAATTTGCGGCTGATTTTAAGGGTTCGCCCTCCGGCCCCCGTTCACCTGAGCTTGCACCCCATGACCCTTTCCCCCGCGCAGATCCGTTCCCTGACCTGGGTCGCCATCGCCGTGGCGATCTGGGCGCTGCTGACGGTGCTGGCGCCGGTGCTGATGCCCTTCGTGCTGGCCGCAGTGATGGCCTACGCGCTGCATCCCCTGGTGGAAAAGCTCAACGACCGGCGGATTCCCCGCTGGCTCGGGGCGGGTGTGGCCATCGCCCTGCTCATGCTGGTGCTGCTGGCGGTGGTGCTGCTGATCGTGCCGGTGATCACCAAGCAGGTGCCGCTGCTCAAGGAACAGGTGCCGGCGCTGCTGGACCGGGTCAACGACAGCCTGGTGCCGCTGGCGGGGCGCTTTGGCATCGACCTTCAGATCGATGTGGCCCAGGTGCGCGAGTGGCTCAAGGAACTGGTCACCGGTCACGAGCAGGAATTGATCAACGGCCTGCTGTCCTCGCTGCGCATCGGCGGCAGCGCGCTGGCGGCGGTGTTCGGCAACCTGGTGCTCACCCCCATCGTGGCCTATTACCTGCTGCTGGACTGGGCGGGGCTGGTGGAGCGCAGCAAGCGGCTGATTCCGCCGCGCTGGCTGCCCTCGGTGCAGAGCTTCCTGGATGAGACCGACGAGGTGCTGGGCCAGTACCTGCGTGGCCAGCTGCTGGTGATGGGCGTGCTGGCGGTGTTCTACACCGTGGCGCTGGCCCTGGTGGGCCTGAAGCTGGCGCTGCCGATCGGCGTGTTCACCGGTCTGGCCGTGTTCGTGCCCTACCTCGGCTTCGGCCTGGGCCTGGTGATGGGCCTGCTGGCCGCCGTGCTGCAGTTCCAGAGCCTGACCGGTGTGGCGCTGGTCGGTGTGGTCTACGCAGTGGGTCAGGTGGCCGAGAGCATGTACGTGACGCCGCGCCTGCTGGGCGAGCGCATCGGCCTGCACCCCATCGCGGTCATCTTCGCCCTGATGGCCTTTGGTCATCTGTTCGGCTTCGTGGGGGTGCTGATCGCGCTGCCGGCCAGCGCCGTGCTGCTGGTGGCGATCCGCCGCGCCAGGGCCGGTTACCTGGCCAGCGACCTGTACCTGCCCGGCGCAGCCACCGCCCCGGCCGCGCCGGCCCAGCCGAAGGACGGCGCGGAATGAAACCGGTTCAGCCGCCCATGAAACAGATGGCGCTGGACATCGGGCTGGCGCCCGTGCCCACGCTGGACAACTTCGTGGCGGCGGGCAACGAGGCCGTGCTGGAGCACCTGCGGCTGTGGACCTACAACCCCTTGCGGTCGCCGGTGCCCACCTACCTCTGGGGCGAGCCCGGCAGCGGCAAGACCCACCTGCTGCGGGCGGTGCGCGAAACCCTGCGCGACCTGGGCGCCCGCACCGGCTGGATCGGGGCGGGCATCCTGCACCCGATCGAGTTCGACGAGAGCTGGGACGCGGTGATCCTCGACGACTGCCATCTCTACACCGCCGAGCAGCAGGCCGCGGCTTTCAACTGGTTTGTCAACGCCCAGACCCCGGCCCACGGCCCGGCGCGCTGGGTGCTGGCCGCGGCCGACCGGCCGCCGGCCGACCTGCGGCTGCGCGAAGACCTGCGCACGCGCCTGGGCTGGGGCCATGTGTTCCAGCTCAAGGCCCTGGGCGAGACCGAGCGCCGATCCGTGCTGCGGCGCGCCGCCGACGAGCGCGGCGTGTTTCTGGGCGACGAGGTCATGGACTTCATGCTCAACCGCTTCTCGCGCGACCTCTCCAGCCTGATGATGCTGCTGGAGCAACTCGACGCCTACGCCCTGCGCACGCAGCGCGCCATCACGATTCCGCTGATCAAGTCCATGCTGGACAACGAATGAAGACTTCCCCGAATGAGACTCGCGCTGTTTGACCTGGACCACACCCTGCTGCCCCTGGACTCCGACCACGCCTGGGGCCAGTTCACTGTGGCGCTGGGCTGGCGCGACGCCGAAACCCACACCCGCGCCAACGACGCCTTCTACGAGCAGTACAAGGCCGGCACGCTGGACATCCACGAGTACATCCGCTTCTCGGTCGCCCCGCTGGCCGAGCACGGGGTGGACAAGTCCAACGCTGCGCACCGCCGTTTCATGGACCAGGTGATCCGCCCCGCCATCCGGCCGGTGGCTGTCGAGCTGGTGCGCCGCCACCAGGCGGCGGGCGACCAGGTGCTGATCGTCACCGCCACCAACGAGTTCGTCACCCGACCCATCGCCGCGGCCTTCGGTGTTTCCGAGCTGATCGCCATCGACCTGGAGCGCGACCCGCAGGGCAACCCGACCGGTGCCATCTGGGGCACCCCCTCGTTCCGCGAGGGCAAGGTCGCGCGTGTGGAACAATGGCTGGCTTCCCGCGGCCTGTCCTGGGCCGACGTGGAGCACAGCAGCTTCTACAGCGACTCCCTCAACGATCTCCCGCTGCTGGAGAAAGTGACCGAGCCGGTGGCGACCAACCCGGACCCCCGCCTCAGCGCCATCGCCACCGAGCGAGGCTGGCGCATCCTGAACCTATTCGAATGATCAAGAAATTCATCGACAAGCTGCTGGGCAAGGCCTCCGGCAAAAGCGCCAAGGCCAGCAAGTTCGGCAAGCGCGAGGACGTGCCGGTTTCCGTCCACGGCATCGACCCGAAGCTGGTCGACCAGCGCGCCCTGGACGTGGTGCGCACCCTCAAACAGGCTGGCTTCGAGGCCTACATCGTCGGCGGCGCGGTGCGCGACCTGCTGCTGGGCCTGCGGCCCAAGGACTTCGACGTCGCCACCAGCGCCACGCCCGAGCAGGTCAAGAACCTGTTCCGCCGCGCCTTCATCATCGGCCGGCGCTTCCGCATCGTGCACGTGATCTATGGCCGCGGCCGTGAACACGAGGTGATCGAGGTCTCGACCTTCCGCGCCTACCTCGACAGCGCCGACGCCGAGCAGGTCAGCGGCAACGAGCGCACCAGCAAGGGCGAGCTCTCGGGCATGAAGCACGCGGTGGACGCCAGCGGCCGGGTGCTGCGCGACAACGTGTGGGGGCCGATCGAGCAGGACGCCGCGCGGCGCGACTTCTCGATCAACGCCATGTACTACGACCCCGAGGCGCAGGTCGTGGTCGACTTCCACCAGGGCATCCGCGACGCGCAGAAGAAGACGCTGCGCATGATCGGCGACGCCGCCACGCGCTATCGCGAAGACCCGGTGCGCATCATCCGCGCCGTGCGTTTCGCCGCCAAGCTCAATGCCCTGGGTTTCAAGTTCGACGCCAAGACGCGCGAACCCCTGGTGTCCTCGGTGGACCTGCTCAAGGAAGTCCCGCAGAGCCGATTGTTCGACGAGATGCTCAAGCTGCTGCAGACCGGCCACGCGCTGGCCAGCGTCGAGGCGCTCAAGACCCACGGCCTGGCTCGCGGCATCTACCCGCTGCTCGACCTGGTGGTGGAGCGGGCCGAGGACGACTTTGTCAAGCTGGCGCTGCAGGACACCGACCGCCGCGTCGGCGAGGGCAAGCCGGTGGCGCCCAGCTTCCTGCTGGCCTGCGTGCTGTGGGCCGACGTGCGCAAGGGCTGGGAGCGGCGGCTGCAACCGCGCGGCAACCAGCGCCCGCCCACGCCGTTCGCGGCGCTGCAGGACGCGGTGGACGAGGCCTTCGACGCCCGCATCGGCGACGTGTCGGGCCGCGGCAAGCTGGGCACCGACATGCGCGAGATCTGGATGATGCAGCCGCGCTTCGACAAGCGCGTGGGCACCGGTCCGTTCAGCCTGGTCGAGCAGCCGCGCTTCCGCGCCGGTTTCGACTTCCTGCGCCTGCGCGCCCAGACCGGCGAGGTGGACGAGGAGCTGGCGCACTGGTGGGAAACCTTCAGCACCGCCGACGACGACCACCGCCAGGACATGGTGGATGCGCAGCGCAAGGCCGGCCAGCCCAAGGGGGCTGGCGGTGGCGGCAAGGCCCGCCGCGTGAAGAAGACCGACACCGACCGTCCGGCGTCGGGCGTCGCCGAGCCGGTGCGGGACGATCCGCGTTTCCGCCCCGCGGAGGGCGGTGACGAGCAGGACGAGAGCCCTGCGCGCACCGTGTTCTATGGCAGCGCTTTTGCTCCCGACAGCGACCATGTCGACGACGCCGCCGCGCCCGGCGAGGGCGAGGCGCCGGCCCGCAAGCGCCGCCGTCGCCGCCGCAAGCCGTCCGGTGGTGGTGAAGGCGCCCCTCCTGCGCCGTCGGCCGACTGACAATAGACCTCTTGCAGATATGAGCGACACCGGGCGCCCCGAGGTCACGGCCTACGTGGCCCTCGGTGCCAACCTCGGAGATGCCGCCGACACCCTGCGCAAGGCGCTACAGGCGCTGGGCAGCACGCACGGCCTGCGGCTCGTCAAGGCCTCCAGCCTCTACCGCACCGCGCCCATCGAGTCCAGCGGTCCCGACTACCTCAATGCCGTGGCCGAAGTGGCCAGCGCGCTCACCGCGCCCGCGCTGCTGGCGGCCCTGCAGGGGATCGAAAACGCCGCCGGTCGCGAGCGCCCCTACCGCAACGCCCCGCGCACGCTGGACCTGGACCTGCTGCTCTATGGCAGCGCTCGCATCGACTCACCCGAACTGACCGTGCCGCACCCGCGCATGCGGGAACGGGCGTTTGTGCTGGTGCCGCTGGCGGAGATAGCGCCCGGCCTGGTGGCTGCGGACCACCTCTCAGCCGTTGCCGACCAGGCGATCGAACGACTCTGAGGGGGCGCTCACGGCGCCAGGCGCTCCCGCAGCCATTCACCGTCGGCTTGCAGGGAATAGCGCAGCCGGTCGTGCAGGCGGCTCTTGCGGCCCTGCCAGAACTGCCAGGTGTCGGGTTTGAGGCGGTAGCCACCCCAGTGCGGCGGGCGGGGCGGGCGCAGCATGAACTGGGCGCCGTACTTCGCGGCGTTGGTGACCAGCACTGTGCGGTTCTCGATCACCTCGCTCTGCGGGCTGGCCCAGGCGCCGATGCGGCTGTCCAGCGGGCGGCTGTGGAAATACTCGTCGCTCTCTTCGTCGCTGACCTTCTCCACGAGGCCTTCGATGCGCACCACGCGCTCGAGTTCGACCCAGTGGAACTGCAGCGCGGCGTACGGGTTGCCAGCCAGCTGCCGGCCCTTCTGGCTGTTGTAGTTGGTGTACCAGACGATGCCGCGTTCGTCGTAGCCCTTGATGAGCACCACGCGCGTGGTGGGCCGCAGGTTGGCGCCCACGGTGGCCAGCGTCATGGCGTTCGGCTCGGGCACTTCACCACGGATGGCCTCGTTCAGCCATTGGTCGAATTGCTGCAGTGGGTCGGCGTGCGAGGCGGATTCGCTGAGTTCGGCTTTTTCATAGCTCTTGCGCAGGTCGGCGATGTTCATGGTGGGTCCTGGTGGTGTCGTGTTCAGGGCAGATCGTCGGCAATGCTGAGCAGCTTGGCCAGCGCGCGGTCCTCGATGCCGTGCGCGCGCAGGCCCTGCAGGGTCTGGCGTGCGTAGTCCAGCGTGGTGCCGTAGCGGCCGCGTGCGTGTTCGAAGATGTCGCGGTACTGAGCGTCGCTCAGCGGTCCGGTGTGGTTGGGGCTGCGGGGCGAGAGGGTGAAGGCCAGGGCGCAGACCGGCCCCTGCGCGGTCCGGCAGAGCAGCCACTTGGGGTCGTAGACCGGGTTCGGCATCTCGCGCGCCCACAGTGCGGGCATGGCCGCCTCGACCTGGTCGTGCGGCAGGCGCAGCGCCATGCCGGTGCAGCTGCCGCCGGGCATGAGCGCGAACACCAGGCCCGGGCGCTCGGGCGTGCCGCGGTTGACGCGGCTGTACATGTTCAGGCAGCGGTGGTAGCCGTGCACCTGGGCCAGGCGCTGCTCGGCGGCCTCGAACTCGGGGCGCCAGACCAGCGAGGCGTAGCCGAACACCCAGAGGTCGGCGTCGGGGCCGAGCGAGCGCCACTGCGCCAGGGTGTCCGCCATCATCTGCCGTCCATCGCGTTGCGAGGGTTCCCAGGTGCTCTGGGGGCGGTTGCGGGGCATGAAGGGCAGCGGTCGGGCGCGAGGGGCAGCCATTTACAATCTTCGGGTTTTTGCGCCTGTCGGACTCCTTCAGGGAGGAGCTGCAGGGGGCTGAAGTTCAATCCCTCATTATTCTTCACGGAGTGTTGCCCATGTCTTCCCAGGACGAACAACAGGAATACCGCGTCGCGGCGGTGGTGCTGATCGCAGTGGTGCTGATGGCGGTCGGTCTGGCCATCGGTGTGGCGATCCAGAAGGTGCGTGGCTCGGGCGCAAAGGCAGCCCCGGCCGCGGTGGCTGCAGCGACGGCGGGAGACGCCTCCGCAGGGGCAGCGAACGGTGCCGCGGCCAGCGCCCCGCCCGCGGCGGCACCCGAGGCCGCGGCCCCGGCGGCGGGCAGCGACGATGCCAGCGTGGTGGTGGAAAACGGCGTGGTGAAGTTCTACTTCGCGTCGGGCAAGTCCGACCTGGCGCCGGGCGCTGTGGAAGCGCTGGCCGATGCCATCGCCGCCGGCAAGGCGGGCCAGAAGCTGGTGATCTCCGGTTTCCACGACTCCACTGGCGATCCGGCCAAGAACGCCGAGCTGGCCAAGCAGCGTGCCCTTGCGGTGCGCGACGCGCTCAAGGCCGCCGGCGTGGCCGAGTCGGGCATCGAACTCAAGAAGCCCGAGACCGCCACGGGCTCCGGCAACAACGCCGAGGCCCGCCGTGTGGAGGTGGTGATCGCTCTCTGAGCGACCCCTTCGCCAACAAAAAAGCCCGCTGTCCAGCGGGCTTTTTTGTTGGTGGTCCGGCTCAGCGCAGGCCCTGACCGGCGCCGGTGTCGGCGCGCTGGATGAGTTCGATCTTGTAGCCGTCGGGGTCGGTGACGAAGGCGATCACCGTGGTGCCGCCCTTGACCGGGCCGGCCTCGCGCGTGATGGTGCCGCCGGCGGCGCGGATCTTGTCGCAGGCCGCATAGGCGTCGGACACGCCCAGCGCGATGTGGCCGTAGGCCGTGCCCAGCTCGTACTGCTCGACGCCCCAGTTGTAGGTCAGCTCGATCTCGGCCTGGCCGGGGTTGCCGCCGTCGAAACCGAGAAATGCGAGGGAGTATTTGTATTCCGGGTTCTCGGACGTGCGCAGCAGCTGCATGCCCAGCACCTGGGTGTAGAAGTCGATGGAGCGTTGCAGGTTGCCGACGCGCAGCATGGTGTGGAGGATTCGCATGGTCTTGATGGTCAGGGAAGAGTGGCGCGCACGCCGGTGAGGGCCTGATAGCCCTCCCGCGTGGCAGGGGAAACCGCCTGCAGCACCTGCGCGTAGGCGGTTTTGTGGCGGGCCAGCAGCCGAGCCGACGCCAGAGCGTGCGAGCGGCAGAACCAGTGGCAGCTGTGCTGCATCAGGTAGAGCTCGGCCAGCAGGGTGCGGGCGCGCTCGCGCACCGGCCACTGCTGCGGGTTGGCGACCACACGCGCGATGCCCTGCGCGTGCAGCTGCATCAGGGCCCGAGCATCGAAGCCCGGGGCCAGCCAGGCGGGCAGCCAGCGGTGGGCCTGGGGCAGCGGGTTGCGGTTGACCCAGGTGGAGGAGGCGTCGGCCTGCGAGAACGCCTGCGCAAAGCGCTCGAACTGCTGGGCCAGCGCTTCCTCGGTGGCGGTGTGCAGCGACCAGATCTGCTGCTGGCGCTGCTCGTCCGGCTCGTCCAGCGCCCTCAGGTAGCCGTCGTTGAGCCGCTCCATCAGCTTCTCGATCTGGAACTGTCCGAGGTGGGCGCCCAGCAGGGCGATGCGCTGGCGCTGTTCGCGGGTCTTGAGCAGGAAGCTGCCCACCGCAAACAGCAGGGCGAGGGTGAGGATGTCCATGCAGCGGGCCAGCGCGTCAGGGCTGCATGCCCAGCCAGCTGGAGAGACCGGCGGTGTCCATGGAGCCTGCGCGGGTGATCACCTGGCCGCTGCCCGCATGGCGTGCCACGATGAAGGGCACCGAGTCGGCGCCCAGCCGGTCCAGCAGGGCGGTGTTGGCCTTGATGGTGGCCTCGACCTCGGCCGGGATGCTGGCCGAGGCGGACATTCCACCTTGTCCCGCCAACAGCGATTTTTCGTGCGCGGTCATGGTCTCGACCGGGTTGGCCGCCTGCATCAGCGCCGCGCCCTGCGGCAGGCTCTTGGGACCGATGATGGCCACCGGTGCCCAGACGAATTTCACCTTGGTCTGCAGCGGCAGGGACGACGCCCAGAGGTGGCTGCAGTGCGGGCACTGCGGGTCGAACAGCACATAGACCGTGTGGGCACTCATCATCGCGCCGGCGGTGAACCCCTTGGCCTCCCGGGACACGGTGTCGTAGGCCTGGGCGGGATCGATCGGGGCGGCGGCCGCGGGCTGTCCGCTGGCAGCATCTTCTTTGGAGCAGGCCATCAGCCCGAGGGCGGAGGTGGCCAGCAGGGCGAGCGAGAGGCGGCGGGTGATCATGGTGTTCTCCGGAAAATGGGTTGGGATCGGCCGGCAGAGAGGAAGTTCGTCAGGCGCGGGCGCGCAGGCCCTGCAGCAGGGCGCCCAGGGCAATGCCGCCCAGCGCCCACAGCAGGTCCCAGTTGCCGGTGCCCAGCCCGGCGATGGCCGGACCCGGGCAGACGCCACACAGGCCCCAGCCGGCACCGAACAGGGCGGCACCCATCAGAGTGTCGCGGTTCCAGACACTCACGTGCTGGTGAAAGTAGCCGCCCAGCAGCGGCTGGCGCAGCAGTGCAGGGCTGAAGCGGTAGGCCAGCAGGGTGACCAGCACCGCGCCACCCATGACCAGCATCAGCCCCATGTCCTGAAAGCGCAGGAAGCTCAGCACCACCTCGGGCCGGATCATGGTGGCCAGCGAGAGCCCGAAGCCGAACAGCGCCCCGCTGGCGAGCACGGCCAGGGCTTTCGAGAGGGTCAGAGAAAAACCGCTCATGCGAAGCTTCCGACCAGATTGGCCACCAGAAAGGCGGTGGCCATGAAGGTCAGCACCGCCCCCAGCGAGGGCAGTTGCAGCGAACCCAGGCCGCAGATGCCGTGGCCCGAGGTGCAGCCGTTGCCAAGTCGCGCGCCGTAACCCACCAGCACGCCCCCCAGCAGCAACTGCCAGGCCGGGATGTCGGTGGAGCCGGGCGTGCCATCGGAAAATCCGAGCCACCAGACCAGCGCTCCCAGGACCAGGCCGGCGGCGTAGACCAGGCGCCAGACCCGCGAATCGGTGAACCGCGCCTGCTGGAAGAACGGCCGCCGCACGACGAACGACCAGGTGGACGAGAACACCGTGCTCATGCCGCCCACCAGGCCGGTGCAGACGAACAGCAGGGCCACGCCCGCGCCGATCAGCAGCCCGCCGGCCAGGTAGTGGATCCAGCCCAGGGGGAACAGGGCGGCAATGGAAGAGGCGATGGCGTCCATGGGGTGAATGAAATGAAAAAGCCCTGAGTCTTTCGAGTCAGGGCTTTGGGATTGGTGCCGGAGAGAGGAGTCGAACCCCCGACCTTCTCATTACGAATGACACGAAAGGAGTGTTCGACAGTATACATGTCTGTAGATACAATCTATGTAAATCAACAACTTGTGGTGCTTTTGGCCGTGCCAGGTGTTGATTTGCACATGGGTTTATTTGTGGTGTTTGCCTACAGATTGCCTACAGATTCTCCGGGGTGAGCCATGAGTGTACTGAAGAGCCGGGTTCGTCTGACCGCTGGGCGCGTGGAAGCATTCACTTGTCCGCCCGGCAAGTCACAGGCGTTTTTGTGGGACACCGACACCCCGACCCTGGCCCTGCGCGCCACGCCCACGGGCCGCAAGACCTACGTGTTCGAGTCGCGCCTGAACGGGGCCACGCTGCGCATCAACATCGGCACATTGGCCGCGACCTTGGAGCAGGCCCGCACCAAAGCCCGTGCGCTGGCTGTCATGGTGGATTCCGGCATCGACCCGCGCGAAGTGGAGCGCCAGCAACAGGCCGACAAAGCCGCTGCAGAAGTCGCCGCCGCTGCCCAGGCGCTGACCGTGGGGGATGTATGGCCGGTATATCTGGCGCAGGGCAAGCCGAAGCGGCGCGATGCGTGGAAGCCGGGATATCGCGCCGACCTAGAGGCCATGGCCGCGCCCGGTGGGGTGAAAAAGAAGCGAGGGGAAGGACTTACCCGACCGGGGCCGCTGTTTCCCTTGATGGCGCTGCCGCTGGCGGATGTGAATGAGGACAGTCTGAAAAGCTGGTTCGACCGCGAAGCTGTAGCCGGGAAACACCAAGCCGCGCGCGCCCTGATGATGTTCCGGGGCTTCCTCCGTTGGTGCAGCGCCCGCCCTGAATACCGCAAGCTGACCGACCGGGACGCGGGCCGCGCCGCCGCCATCGTGGAGAGTCTGCCCAGCAACACCCGCCGCACCGATGCACTGGAAGCCGCCCAGGTGCCGGGCTGGTGGGCTGGCGTGGAGCAACTTAACAACCGCACCGCGTCTGTCTACCTGCGCGCCTTGCTGCTGACTGGTGCCCGCCGCGAAGAACTGGCCGCGGTGAAGTGGGCCGATGTGGATTTCCAATGGTGCAAGCTGACCATTGCCGACAAGGTGGAGGCCACGCGCATCATTCCGCTGACCCCGTACCTTGCCCAACTGCTGGCGACCCTCCCGCACAGCAACGAGTTTGTGTTTGCCAGCACCGGCAAGGCGGGCCGAATCGCTGACACTCGGGCGAGCCACGCGAAGGCGCTGCAGAGCGCGTCCATCAAGGGCCTGACCATCCACGGGCTGCGCCGTTCGTTTTCGCTGCTGGGAGAGGCTGCAGGCGCACCTGCTGGCGCTATTGCCCAGGTAATGGGCCACAAACCCAGCGGAACCGCCGAAGGCTACCGCCCGCGCAGCGTAGATGCCCTGCGCCCGTTCCTTGAGCAGATAGAGGCCCACATCCTGGCGCTGGCCGGCGTGCAGTATGACCCGAAAGCGCAGCCGGGCAAGTTGCGCGCCGTGGTGCGGCGAGAACCGTTGGGTCGATGACCCATATGCGACTCGTTGAGCATATCTGTTTGATTCGTAAGGAAACAATCCTCTGCAACGGGTTTCTTTTGAATGGAATTCATTTAATTGAACATCGTTCTTAACTGAGAAGACCCATATAGGGTTCGACTCAAATCGACGTATGCGAACAATGGGTTTCCAGACCAGCCGCCGGCTGGCCACCTGGAGAAACCATGCACACCACGAACCACAGCGCAGAAGCTCGGCGCGCCTATTCTGACTCTCAACAATTCCCGCCACTGGACACGGTGAGTCGCCCGACAGTACCAACTGCACAAGCCGCCTACTACCTAAATCGCCGCCCACAAACCATGCGTGGTTGGGCATGCTAAGAAACGTTTCCAGAAGGTTTGCGCCCACTGAGGGTGAACGGGCGGTTAGCTTGGCCCGTTGATGGAATTCGCCGTGTCATGGGGGTGTTGTGATGACCACCATGTTCTTCTCGGTCAAGTCCATCGGAATGAGCGGCTACGGTGGACGGAAGAAATGTACTTTGATGGATGCGGCGCGCCACAACCTGCGTGAGATTCAAGCAGAGCGGGGCGCTAATGGTTACATCGACCCAACTCGTATTCATCAGAACGTTATTTTGGCTGGACCAACCAGCGCGAGTGAAGTTGTGGCGTTGTCAAAGACGTTGGCGGCCGAAGCCGGTATCGACTTTGCAACACTGCGCAAAGACTACTGTCATGCCTATGAGCTAGTGTTCAGCTTGTCGACCGTGCGCGGAGGCTTCGATTCACTCAGCTACTTTGCCAATTGCCTGGAATGGACGCGTAGTGCCTATGGATTGCCTGTGCTGTTGGCTACCGAGCATCGCGACGAAGCGACCAAGCACCTGCATGTTTTGTTGCTTCCGATAAAAGACAAGGAGTATGTTGGGTGCAAGATGCTGTCACAGGCATCGACCAGAAAACTCAGCGACTCGTTTTTCAAATCAGTAGCCGGTCCTGCCGGATTGAAACGCGAAAACGCTAAGTTTCGCGGCATCGTTAAGCAGTGGGCTGTGGCCGCTGTTCTTCGGGAATGCGAGGAACAAAAGCTACCAGAGGCAATCGGAGCCCTTTGGCCTGTGTTTAAAGCCTGCATAGAGCGTGATCCCACGGATGCTGTGAAGGCGCTGAACATCGAGGTGGAGAGCCTTCGACCCAGGGAAGATGAAATCCCTGAGCCACCCCAAGCGATCCCTATAGGTTTCGTTCCCACGACAACTGAAGATCAAAACCTATCCTGTGTAGGTTTTCCAGAGGGAACTGGACCTTTAGAGCGTCTGAGCATCGCAAGAGAAGCTGAACGCAGGGCGCTCGAACGACAGGAAAAGCGAAGGTATGTATCTGCGACCCCTACCTTTGAACAGGTTGAAGAAGATGGATTGATCCGCGTCAGGGACTCCGACTTGACCGGGCGTGTCCGAATTTTTGTGTAAACGGTTCGGACTTCAATTGACGGAGATGCGGTCTGCGAACTGAATAGTAAACTCTACATCCGGCGTGCCCAGGTGCTGGACATTCGCGACCGCATCCTGGCCAGCGGCGGGGGTGCGGTGCACGTCTACGGATCGGTCTACCCGGGCACTGAGGCGCCCAGCGCCGACCCGCCGCTGGTGATCCGCTCGCTGTCTGCCGCTGACCTGGTGATGCACGCCACCGATGCGTACATGCTGATCGAGGTGGAGGCCAACGTGGCACTGTCCGGCACACCCACCTGGGCGCGCTTCGTGGATGGCACCGGCACCACGGTGTACGACGCCAGCGCCGGACTGCCGGGCAGCGGTGCGCAGCTGATCGTGAGCGACGGGCAGACCCCGCCCGGCGCGGCCATGTACCCCGGCGGGGTGGTCACCATGTCCATCGAGTTCGTGAGGACCTGACCGTGGATCTGGTTTTCAGCCGGCCGCGATACGTCCCGGGTGATCCGCTGGACCTGGTGTTCGGCGACACGCTCGGGCCCGAGATCCTGCCGCTGACGCTGCAGGGCACGCTGTACCTGGAGGCGCCAGAGGCCACCGGCACGCTGCTCTACGACAACCGCCTGCCCGCCACCGTGTCCGCCGGCTTCACGGCCCGCCACCAGGTGGCCGCGCCTGCACAGGTGCAGCCGGTGGCACCCTGGGGCCAGCCGGCACCGGCCGACCAGGCGAGCGCCAGCGCCTGGCAGAGCGCCGACCGGGCCGCCGCCGCGCCCGTGGCGCCGTGGGACAAGACCGAGCGCGCCGACACGCCCGCGCGCACTGCCTGGCAGGCCGCCACGCCAGTGAGCCAGCAGCGGGGCATGGTCTACCAGGCCTGCACGCCGCTGGACGTGCTGGGCGCCATCGGCTGGCAGCTGGCCGCGCCTGCCACGGTCAACCTGCTGGCGCCGCACCAGGTGGCCGACGTGCTGCACCTGCTGCGCACCGTCAGCGCCCAGCAGGGCGCGCCCATCAGCGCCCGCGCCCACGCGCCGCACCAGGTGGCCACGCCGGCGCAGCGAGCCATCCGTGCCCGCTGGCAGGTGGCCGCCCAGCTCATTCCGCCAGGCCTCACGGTGCTGGTGCCACCGGGTGAGGGTGGCATCACGCCGCACCCGGTCTCACTGGACCTGGTGTTCGCCTGCCCGCCCTACGAACCCGGCGCGCCGCTCGACCTGGTGTTCGGGCATGTGTGCCTGCCGCCGGTGGGGCCAGGCGCGCCCCTGTTCATCCTTCCCGCGAGGTTCTATATGGCCGTCCACTCACTGCAGGCCTGGCGCCTGCCAGACATGCTGCCGCTGCCCATCCTGGAGTTCAGCTACAGCGCCGACCGTGGTTCGTTCGGCTGGTCGTTCACCTTGTCGCTGCGGCGCAGCGCGTTCGACGACCTGGCGCCTGTCTCCGGCGTGCCCGCCCGAGTGCGGGTTGAGGCCGACGGCATCCGCTTCGACATGTTGGTGGACGACCTATCGAGGGACGAGGCGCACGGGCAGCGCGATGTCAAGGTGACCTGCAGCAGCCTCACCGCGGTGCTGGCGGCGCCACTGGCCCGCGAAACCCAGTACCTCAACACGGCCACATACACCGCCCAGCAGTTGGCCCTGCAAGCGCTGGAGTTCACGGGCGTGTCTCTCTCGTGGGGTCTCACCGACTGGCTGGTGCCCGCGGGCGCATGGAGCCACACCGGCACCCCGCTGGGCGCCGTGGCCACCATCGTGGGCGCGGCCGGCGGCTATCTGCAAAGCCACCGCTACCTGCCGGAGCTGCAGGCGTTGCACCCGTACCCGGACCTCACCGGCGGCATCTTGGGCGGGCCGTGGAACTGGGGCCTGGCCGGTGTGACGCCCGCGGTGGAGCTGTCGCCGTTGTCGCTGGTGACCATCGGCATCAAGCGCGAAGATGGGCCGGACCTGAACGCGGTCTATGTGTCGGGCGCGACCCAAGGTGTGAGCGGCCTCTACCGCCGCGACGGCTCGGCCGGTGACAAGCTGCCCAGCCCGATCACCGACCCGCTGATCACTGCGGTCGAAGTGGTGCGTCAGAGAGGCCGTGCGGTCATCGGAGCGGCCGGGCCAAAGCACCGCATCACAGCCACCCTGCCGGTGCTCACCGGCCCAAGCCAGCCGGGCATTCTGTCCGTCGGCCAGCTGATCCAGGTGAATGAGTCCACACCGTGGCGCGGCATGGTCCGCGGTGTGTCGGGATCGTTCAAGCACGGCGCCGAGGTGCGCCAGACGCTGGAGATCGAGCGCCACCTGGGCGTCTGAGGAGCACCCCATGAACCTGTTTGTCGAGATCCTGAAGATCGTCAAAAGAGACCCGGACGTTGCCCAGCCCGAGCTGGTGGGCGACGTGGTGGCCACACATGCCGACGGCACGGTGACTGTGGAGCTGCCCGGCGGCGGCCAGGTGCGCGCCCGGGGCACGGCGGCCGTCAGCGACCGCGTGTTCGTCAAGGGCGGGCTGCTGACAGGCCCCGCGCCCGACCTGCCGTTTGTGACCGTGGAGGAGTGACCAGGACCAGCGAAAAAAGACGGGCGGCTTGACCAGGTGCGGGAACACCAGGCCAAACCCCCAACCTGCAGACATGAGCTGCAAGCCAGGCGAAGACCCGCCACTGTCGCGACAGCGGGACGAGCCTACCAGACATTACAAATAGCGTAATAGGCTTGCAATGAACGAAATCAGATGCGGTGCTTGCTCGCGAAAGCTGGGCGCCGGAGAATTCACCGTCCTACAGATCAAGTGCCCGCGCTGCGGCACGATCAACCACCTGAGGGCCGAGAGCCCCTCACCAGAGCGCCCGAGAGCGTCACGCCCCAAAGGGGATGACCATGGGCAAACCAGCCCCCACGGCCGACAAGGCCCGCCGACCCGGCGAGAACGGGTTTAAGTACCGCCAGCAGTTCGGCCTGGTGATCGTCTGCAAGACGGAGGCCGACCAGCAGCGCCTCTACGGCCGCCTTCTGAAACAGGGCTACAAGCCGAGGGTGGTGTGCGTATGAAGATCGACGTGCACCACCGCTGCGACGACTTCAGTACCTACCGCGCCGCCCGAGTGAAGTCTCTTTTCAACGTCGACAGCGGCGCCAACTTCCGCCTCGAGGCGGATCTCGACATCGAGGGCGCGCCGTGGCAGATCGGCGTGATCGTTGGCCCCAGCGGCTCAGGCAAAACCAGCATGGGGCGGTCGATCTGGGGCGCCGAGGCGCTGTGGGCGCCTGCATGGCCCGCTGATGCCCCGGTGATCGACGCCATCACCCCGCAGGGCAGCTTTGACGACGTGACGGCCGCGCTGTCCAGCGTGGGCCTGGGCAGCGTGCCCACTTGGCTGCGGCCCTTCCCGGTGCTGTCCAACGGCGAGCAGTTCCGCGCCAACCTCGCCAGGCTGATCGCCGAGGCGCCCCACCAGGTGGTGCTGGACGAGTTCAGCAGCGTGGTGGACCGACAGATCGCCCAGATCGGCGCCGGTGCCTTCGCCAAGGCCTGGCGCCGCACAAAAGGGCGGGCGGTGCTGCTGAGCTGCCATTACGACGTGCTCGACTGGCTCCAGCCCGACTGGGTGTTCGACACGGCCACCGGCAAGTTTTCCCGGGGGTGGCTTCGGCGCCGACCACGCATCGACGTCGACCTCTGGCAGACCGGCTGGGAGCACTGGCCTGCCTTTGAGCCGCATCACTATCTGAAGCTGCCCCGCATGATCGCTGCGACGAACTACGTGGCCACGGTGGCCGGCCAGCTGGTCGCGCATGTGGCCGTCAGCACCCGCGCCGGGCTCAAGGAGGCCCGCGCGTGCCGCCTGGTGGTCATGCCAGAGTGGCAAGGCGCGGGCGTCGGGCTGCGCTTCCTGGACGCGGTCTGCGAGCGCTGGCGCCTCGGCGAGAACCGCTACGGCCTGCCGATGCCGGCCCTGTTTCACACCAGCCACCCGGGGCTGGCCAGCGCGCTGCGGCGCTCCTCGAGGTGGACGCAGGTCTCGGCGCGGCTGGTGGGCGACGACAAGGTCAGGAGCGCGGCCAGCGTGGCCAAATCCGCCAGCCGCCACGGGTTTAAGAATCCCACCGCAGGGTACGGCGGCCACTTCCGGGCCGTCCAGGGCTTCCGCTACCTCGGGGAGCCGGTATGCGGGTGATGATCGTCGGGCAGAAGTGGCTGGGGGAGCAGGTGCTGCGCCTGTGCCTGGAGCGCGGCCTGGACGTGGCGGCCGTCAGCGCGCCGAGGGTGGACGACCGACTGGCCGCCGCCGCCGTCGACGCCGGCATTCCGCTGTGCCAGGTCACACGCCGGCTGGACGCGGAGTGGGTGCCGGGCGGTGTCGACCTGATCCTGTGCGCGCATGCCCACGTGTTCGTCACCGCCGACGCGCGGGCCAAGGCCAGGCTCGGCGCACTGGGCTATCACCCGAGCCTGCTGCCACGGCACAGGGGGCGCGACGCGGTCCACTGGACGATTCACATGGGGGACAAGACCGCAGGCGGAACGGTCTATTGGCTGGACGACGGCGCCGACACGGGCGACATCGCGGCTCAGGACTGGTGCTGGGTGAGGCGAGACGACACGCCAGAATCACTGTGGCGCCGCGATCTCGGGCCGCTTGGCATCAGACTATTCGGAGAGGTGATCGACGCTCTGAGGGCCGGAAATCGGCCCGCAAGGCCGCAGCCGGCCGAACCAGCGACATGGGAACCAGCGTTCGCGCCCTCAAAGCTGGCCAGCGCGTCAGCTACAGTGCACAGAACGTAATTCTTTTTCTATGCGCGTAACGTGAGCGAGGTCCATTTATCCAATGAAAACCCGCTCATTTATCGCGCCGCGCTTCAGTTAGCATGGACCGTCCATGCCCGAGCCCTCCCAGCCCCCCGCGCTGCGCCCGGTTCCACCGGTGTCGCCCCCCGACACGCCGCTGTACCAGCAGATCGCGCAGGCCCTGGCACAACTGATTCATGGCGGCACCCTCAAGGCCGGCCAGCGCCTGCCCTCGGTGCGCGAAACCTCGATGGCGCACGGCGTGTCGATCTCCACCGCGCTGCAGGCCTACCGCCAGCTGGAGGAGCAAGGCCTGGCGCAGGCGCGCCCCAAGGCCGGCTACTTCGTGCGGCGACCGCAGCGCATCGCCCAGCCCGGCCTGAGCGCGCCGCCGCAGCGCAGCTTTCTGGTGGAGCGGCAGACCCGCTCCGAGGGCTTTGCCATGCTGCACCAGCCGGGCGACCGCGCCAGCTTCGGCGGCTTCGCGCCCGAACAGAGCACGCTGTTCGACGAGGAACGCCTGCGCGTCGCCATCGGCCGCGCCTCGCGCGTGCACCGCCACAGCCTGACCGAATACAACAAGGCCGACGCCGGCCGCCCCGCGCTGCGCCAGGCGGTGGCCCGGCGCGCGCTGCACCTGGGCTGCGCGCTGGACGCGGCCCACATCGTCATCACCGCCAGTTGCACCCAGGCCGTCAGCCTGTGCCTGCGCGCCGTGACCCAGCCGGGCGACGTGGTGGCGCTGGAGTCGCCCACCTTCTTCGGTTACCTCGACCTGATCGAGTCGCTGGGCCTGCGCGTGCTGGAGATCCCCACGCACCCCGCCACCGGCCTGTCCCTGCCCGCGCTCGAGCTCGCGCTGGACACGCAGCCGGTCAAGGCGGTGCTGGCCGCGCCCACGCTGTCCAACCCGCTGGGTTCGGTGATGCCGATGAACGCCAAACAGAAGCTGGTGAAACTGCTGGCGCAGCGGCGGGTGCCCCTGATCGAGGACGTGGTGTTCAACGACCTGCTGGCCGGCGACGAGCGCCGCAAGGCGGCCAAGTCCTTCGACACCGACGGCAACGTGATGGTCTGCGGCTCGTTCGCCAAGACGCTCACGCCCGGTATCCGCCTGGGCTGGGTGGAGGCCGGCCGCTGGCGCGACAGCGTGGCCTCGCACAAGCGGCTGCAGGGCGCGGCCACGCCGGTGGTGCTGGAGGAAGCCCTGGCCGACCTGCTGAACCAGGGCAGTTACGAGGCCCACCTGCGGCGCCTGACCACCTACATGAACCAGCGCCGCAACGAGGCGCGCCGCCTGATCGCGCACCACTTCCCGCCGGGCACCAAGGTGAGCAACCCGCCCTCGGGCGACACGCTCTGGCTGGAACTGGCGCCCGACCTGTCGGCCATGGAGCTGTTCCGTCGCTGCGCCACCGAAGGCATCACCTTCGGCCCCGGCGAATTCTTCACCGCCACCGACCGCTACCGGCACTGCCTGCGCCTGAACTTCTCCGGGCCCTGGACCACGCTGGAGATGCAGGCACTGGCGCGCATCGGCGAGATCGCGCGGCAGATGCTGCAGGAAAACCCCGAGAAGAAGCGCGCCTGAGCGCGGCGCAGCGGCGCCAGAATGGCCGCACCATGATCCAGCCGCACCAGATCACCCCGCCCATGGGCGCCGACCGGGCACGCGAAATCGCCGCAACGTTCGACCTGCGCGCCCTGCCCGCCGATTTCCTGGCCAACCCATTCCCGGTCTACGCCCTGCTGCGCGAACACGAGCCGGTGCGGCGCATGCCCGATGGTTCGCTCTTCCTCACGCGCCACGCCGACCTGATGGCGGTGTACCGCGACGC
The DNA here is from genome assembly GCF_004006415.1 of Hydrogenophaga sp. NH-16. NCBI lineage: Bacteria > Pseudomonadati > Pseudomonadota > Betaproteobacteria > Burkholderiales > Comamonadaceae > Hydrogenophaga > Hydrogenophaga sp. NH-16. Next base: position 4,647,483 of record NZ_CP029344.1, on the reverse strand, counting down.
CGCCGTGTTCAGCTCCGACAAACACGTCGAGTTCGCCCCCAAGTACGGCGTGGGCTCGCCGCTGTACGAGCACCACACCACCAGCCTGGTGTTCAACGACCCGCCGCTGCACACGCGGGTGCGCAAGCTCATCATGGGCGCCCTCACCCGCCGCGCGATCGCCGACATGGAGCCGGGCCTGGTGACCCTGGTCGACCAGCTGCTCGACCGCATCGAGGCGCAAGGCGGCGGTGATCTGGTCGAGGACTTCGCCTCCGCGATCCCGGTCGAGATCATCGGCAACCTGCTGGGGGTGCCGCACGCCGACCGTGGCCCGCTGCGCGACTGGTCGCTGGCCATCCTCGGCGCGCTTGAACCCGTGCCCACGCCCGAGCAGCACGCCGCCGGCAACCGCAGCGTGACCGAGATGCTGGCCTACCTGCGCACGCTGGTTGCCGCACGGCGCCAGGCCCCGGGCGACCCCGAGCGCGACGTGCTCACGCGCCTGATCCAGGGCGAAGCCAGCGGCGAGAAGCTCAGCGAGGTCGAACTGCTGCAGAACTGCATCTTCCTGCTCAACGCCGGCCACGAAACCACCACCAACCTGATCGGCAACGGCCTGATCCTGATGCAGGAGTTCCCGGTCCAGCGCGAACAGCTGCTGGCCGACCTGCGCACCGCCGGCACCGACGAGGCGGCCCGCGAGCAGGTGCTGACGCTGGCGGTGGACGAATGCCTGCGCTTCGAGTCGTCCAACCAGCTGGGCAACCGGCGCGCGCTGTCGTCGGCCACGGTGGGCGGCATGGCGCTGGACGCGGGTGCGCTGGTCACGCTCTGCATCGGCGCCGCCAACCGCGACCCCGCCGTGTACGACCAGCCGGAGACCCTGAACCTGCGCCGCGAGGGCAACAAACACCTGGCCTTCGGCTTCGGCATCCACCAGTGCGCGGGCCTGAGCCTGGCGCGGCTCGAAGGCCGCATCGCCATCGGGCGTTTCCTCGACCGGTTTCCGCGTTTTGAACTCAGCGCGCCGCCGGTGCGCGGCGGGCGGGCGCGGTTCCGGGGCTTTCTCTCGGCGCCGTTCAGGACCGCCTGATCAGGGCACCGACGGCGCCGCCAGCGCCTGCGCCACCGTCATGCTCCGCAGCCCGCTGACCGCCCAGAAGGCCTCGGTGCTGGGCGAATCGGGCAGCAGCAGGCGCTGCGCCAGCGGCGCCACCGGCAGGTTCGCCGGGTCCTGCAGCAGCACGTAGCGCTCGTCGGCTTCGTCCAGCCGGCCCAGCCAGTCGAGCGCCACCAGCGCGCCGATCGGCTCCTCCAGGTGCAGCGGGTCGACCTGCAGCGCCTGCGCCAGCGCGTCGAGGCTCAGGCCGCGCGCCGGGGCCTCGCGCACCAGCTGCAGCTGCACCAGCGTCTCCAGCGCGAGCTGGAAGCGCCAGCCCGGGTAGTTGCCGCGGCGTGCGATGCCCGAGAGCAGGCTGGGCAGGTAGGCCGCGACCACCGCGCCCAGCAGCACGATCACCCAGGCCACGTAGAACCAGACCAGCAGGATGGGCACGGTGGCGAAGGTGCCGTAGACCACCGAGTAGGTCGGCACCTGGCCCAGGTACCAGGCCAGCACGCCCTTGGCCAGCTCCAGCGCACCCGCGGTGAACAGCCCCCCCACCAGCGCGTGCGACCAGCGCACCTTGGTGTTGGGGACGAAGCGGTAGAGCGCGGCCATGCCGCCGGTCATCAGCACAAACTGCAGCGAGTCGAGCAGCACCCGCACGCTGCCCGATCGCGTCACGCCCGTCGTGGTGACGGCGTAGGAGGTAGCGGTCAGGCTGGCGGCCAGCAGCAGCGGCCCCAGGGTGAGCACCGCCCAGTACACCAGCACACGCTGTGTCAGCGGCCTCGAGGTGCGCACACGCCAGATGTCGTTGAGCTTGCGGTCGATGGTGAGGATCAGCGCCAGCGCGGTGCCCAGCAGGATCAGCGCCCCCACCCAGCCGATCTGCCCGGCCTTGGCCGCGAACTGGTTGAGGTAGCTCAGCACCTGCTTGGCGATGTTGTCGGGCACCAGGCTCTCCACCAGCCAGCGCTGCAGCGTCACCTGCAGGCGGCCGAACATGGGGAAGGCGCTGAACACCGCCAGCGCCACGGTGAACAGCGGCACCAGCGAGATGGTGGTGGTGAAGGTGAGGCTGGACGCGGTCACGCCCAGCCGGTCTTCGCGGAAGCGCTCGCGCAGGGTCAGCGCGGTGGTGCGCCAGGGGAAACGCAGCAGGTTCTGCCACAGCTCGGCCAGCAGGGTCTGGGCGTCGGCAAGGCGCTCGGAAACAGTCATCCCGGTATCATGCCACCCGCCATGTCAGACCCGCTCACCCCCTCTTCCCCCGCGGCCGCCATGGCCCCGGCTCCCGCGGGCGTGGCCCGCTCCCGCCAGCTCGCAGTGGCCAGCCTGGTGGCGCTGATCGCGCTGTGCCTGGCCTGGGAACTCTGGCTGGCGCCGCTGCGGCCCGGCGGTTCCTGGCTGGTGCTCAAGGTGCTGCCGCTGACCATCCCGCTCGCGGGCCTGCTCAAGAACCGCATGTACACCTACCGCTGGCTCAGCCTGCTGGTCTGGCTGTATGCGGCCGAGGGCGCGGTGCGCATGACCAGCGACCCCAGCAGCCTCTCGGCCCTGCTCGCCGGCATCGAGCTGCTGCTGTGCGTCGTGCTGTTCGTGGCCTGCACCTGGCACATCCGCACCCGGCTGCGCGCCGCCGGCAAGGAGGCCATCGCGGCCGACGCGGCCCGCCGGGCTGCCGAGGCCGGCTTTGCCGCCGACCCGCTCCCTCCGTCCAAGACCCCATGAACCAACTGATCACCACCCTGCGCAGCATCGTCGGCCACGCCCAGGTGCTGACGCACGACGATCCGGCCACCGACCTCTCGGCCTGGGAACAGGACTGGCGCAAGCGCATGCGCGGCCGTGCCCTCGCCGTGGTGCGACCCGGCCATACGGCCGAGGTGGCGGCGGTGGTGAAAGCCTGCGCCGCCGCCGGCGTGAGCATCGTGCCCCAGGGCGGCAACACCGGTCTGGTGGTCGGCGCGGTGCCCGACGACAGCGGCACGCAGGTGGTGCTCAGCCTCACCCGCATGAACGCCGTGCGCGCCATCGACGGCGACAACCTCACCATGACGGTCGAGGCTGGCTGCGTGCTGCAGGTGCTGCAGGAAACCGCCGAAAGAGCCGGCTTTCTGTTCCCGCTGTCGCTGGCGGCCGAAGGCAGCTGCACCATCGGCGGCAACCTCGCCACCAACGCGGGCGGCACCCAGGTGGTGCGCTACGGCAACGCGCGCGAGCTGTGCCTGGGGCTGGAGGTGGTGACGGCGCAGGGCGAGGTCTGGAACGGGCTTTCGGGCCTGCGCAAGGACAACACCGGCTACGACCTGCGCGACCTGTTCGTGGGCAGCGAAGGCACGCTGGGCGTGATCACCGCCGCGACGATGAAGCTCTACCCGCTGCCCGCCGCGCAACTCACCGCCTGGGCCGCCGTGCCCTCGCTGGAGGCGGCGGTGCAGCTGCTGGGCCTGGCGCACCGGCACCTGGGCGCGGGCCTGACCGGCTTCGAGGTCATGGGCCGGTTCGCCCTCTCGCTGGTGGCCAAACACTTTGCGCAGCAGCGCGTGCCGCTGTGGGCCGATCACCCCTACTGCGTGCTGCTGGAGAACAGCGACAGCGAGTCCGAGGACCACGCGCGCGGCCAGTTCGAGCGGCTGCTGGAGACCGCTTTTGAAAACGGCGTGGTCAGCGACGCGGTGGTGGCGGAAAACCTGTCGCAGGCCCATGCGCTGTGGCACATCCGTGAGAGCATCCCGCTGGCACAGGCCGAAGAAGGCCTGAACATCAAGCACGACATCAGCATCCCGGTCTCGAAGATCCCCGCCTTCTGCGCCGAGACCGACGCGCTGCTGCAGCGCGAGATACCCGGCGTGCGCCTGGTGAATTTCGGCCACCTGGGCGACGGCAACCTGCACTACAACGTGCAGGCGCCCGAAGGCGGCGACCCGGCCACCTTCCTGCGCGAGCAGGAGGAACGGGTCAACCACCTGGTGTTCGACCAGGTCGCGCGCTTCGAGGGCTCGATCAGCGCCGAACACGGCGTCGGCAGCCTCAAGGTCGACAAGCTGCCGGACTACAAGGACCCGGTGGCGCTGGCGCTGATGCGCTCGATCAAGCAGGCGCTGGACCCGCAGAACATCCTCAACCCCGGCCGGGTGCTGCGCTGATCGGCCGGCAGCGGCACGCCGTCGAGGCAGGGTCAGCCTGCGGGCTGTGCCTTGAGGCGTTCTTCGTTGAAGCGGTCGGCCCGCTGTGCGGCCGGGCGCTCGTGCAACAGCTGCACGTTGTCGGCAGATTTCATCTCGGACCCGAAGTTGAGTCAGACCGTGCGGTAGGGCAGATCGCCCTCCTCCATCATCCAGTGCACGGCGCTCCCCCAGACTGGGAATTGGTGTGAAGAGCCAGTTCACTCATGCAACTTTTATTTCATAAACAAGAACTAGATGGAGTAATTGCAGCAAGACAGAGCGGAGTGCAGGAATTCCGGCTCAAGTATGCTTGGGCCTTGTCAAACACCTGCTTTTTCATCTTAAGTTATTGATTTATATGATTATTCTTTAAAGGCATATAAAACAGCATCAAGATACCAGACGATGTAAGAAAACTAGGCCTGACTTGGCGTTGGGGAAAATTTGTCTTGGCAATGGAGATCCGCCATGAGACTACCCCAGCGTTCCAACCACGACTATCTGAAGCACTTTGCGAAAGACGACGCGAAAACTCGCATCTTGGCCCTTGCGCTTCTAAAGGCTCCGGCCATTCTGGGAGCCCTCGCCGTGATTTTGGGCATCGTCTTCAACAAATAAAACACCTAGAGAATCCATATGACTTCTCGCCCCGTCCGTTCCCAGTACGAAGACTTCATGCGCCACGTCTACGAGCATGGCGTGCAGAAGGGCGACCGCACCGGCACCGGCACGCGCAGCGTGTTCGGCCACCAGATGCGCTTCGACCTCAACGAGGGCTTTCCGCTGGTGACGACCAAGAAGGTCTTCCTCAAGGCCATCATCGTCGAGCTGCTGTGGTTCCTGCGCGGCGATTCCAACGTGAAGTGGCTGCAGGAGCGGGGCTGCACCATCTGGGACGAATGGGCGCGCGAGGACGGCGAACTCGGCCCGGTGTACGGCGTGCAGTGGCGCAACTGGCCCAAGCCGGGCGGCGGCCACGTCGACCAGATCAGCGAGGTCGTCAAACAGCTCAAGACCAACCCCGACAGCCGCCGCATCATCGTCAGCGCCTGGAACGTGGCCGACCTGGACCAGATGGCGCTCATGCCCTGCCACGCCTTCTTCCAGTTCTACGTGGCGCCCGCCACCGAGCCGGGCGGCCGCGGCAAGCTGTCCTGCCAGCTGTATCAGCGCAGCGCCGACATCTTCCTGGGCGTGCCCTTCAACATCGCGTCGTACGCCCTGCTGACCCACATGCTGGCGCAGCAGTGCGACCTGGACGTGGGCGACTTTATCTGGACCGGGGGCGACTGCCACATCTACAGCAACCACCACGAACAGGTGGAACTGCAGCTGAGCCGCCAGCCTTTTGCCTACCCGACGCTCAACATCAAGCGCAAGCCGGCCTCGATCTTCGAATACGAGTACGAGGACTTCGAGGTGGTCGGCTACGAGTGCCACCCCGCCATCAAGGCGCCCGTCGCCGTCTGACGATCTGTCCGTGATTTCGCGCCGCCAGCTCTGGGCGCTGCTGGCCCTCACACTCATGTGGGGGGTCAATTGGCCCATGATGAAGCTCTCGCTGCAGCAGCTCTCGCCGCTGTACTTCCGCGCCAGCACCATGCTGCTGGGTGCGGCCTGGCTGTTCGCCTACGTGGCGTCCAAAGGCGAGCGCATGCGACCCTCCGGCAAGGAATGGCTGACCATCGCCTGGCTGGGCCTGCCCAATGTGCTCGGCTGGCACACGCTGTCCATCTTCGGCGTGCAGGAACTGGCCTCGGGGCGTGCCGCCATCCTGGGCTTCACCATGCCCATCTTCACCGTGCTGATCGGCGCCGCCTTCTTCGGCGAGCGCATCACGCCGCGCGTGCGGCTGGCGGTGGTGTGTGTGAGCCTGGCCATCGGCCTGCTGCTGTGGCACGAGCTGCAGCGGCTCAGTGGCCGCCCCGCCGGTGTGGCCTGGATGCTGGGCGCCGCGGCCTCGTGGGCGCTGGGCACGCTGATGTTCCGCCGCGCCCACCTCACGCTCTCGCCGCTGGTGGTCACGGTCTGGATGCTGCTGCTGGGCAGCGCCGTGGTCTGGGCACTCGCGCTGTCGCTGGAACCGCTGCCGCAGCCTGCCAGCTTCACGCCCATGATGTGGATCAGCCTGGCCTACGGCGTGCTCATCAACTACGGCTTTGCGCAGCTGATCTGGTTCGGCATGGCGCGCGACCTGCCGCCGGCCACCAGCGCCATGAGTGTGATGGCGATCCCGCTGGTGGGCACGCTCAGCGCCACCTTCATCACCGGCGAGGTGCCGCACTGGCAGGACTGGCTGGCCATGGTGTTCGTGATGGTGGCGATCGCCAGCGTGCTGCTGCCCTCGGGCTTTCTGCGCAGAAGTCCCGGCGCGGCACAATCGCCGGATGCCTGAGACCCCCGCCCCCGCTTCGCTCCACCTCATCTACGCCCGCGCCGCCAACGGCGTGATCGGCAAGAACAACCAGCTGCCCTGGCACCTGCCCGAGGACCTGGCGCACTTCAAGCGCACCACCCTGGGCTGCCCGGTCATCATGGGCCGCAAGACCTGGGACTCGCTGCCGCCGAAATTCCGCCCGCTGCCGGGCCGGCTGAACATCGTCGTGACGCGGGACACGGGTTTCGTCGCCGAGGGCGCGAGCGTGGCGCATTCGCTCGAAACCGCGCGCGGGCTCTGCCCCGCCGGTAGCACCGCCTGGGTGATCGGCGGTGCGCAGATCTATGCGCAGGCGCTGCCGCTGGCCAACGAGGTGGTGGTGACGGAGATCGCGCAGGACTTCGAGGGCGACGCTTTCGCGCCCGTGCTGGGCGGCGACTGGCGCGAGGTGGCTCGCGAAGAGCAGGTCAGCGCCAGCGGCCTGCCCTTCGCCTTCGTCACCTACCGGCGCGCGGACGCCTGAACGTCCACCACCCGCCGGCCGTCACTTCGACCGGATCTTTTCCATCAGTTCGCGGGCTTCGGCGCGGCGACCTTCGTCGGCGATCTGGCGGCCGGCGCGGGGCGCGGCCTGCATCACCTTCTCCAGGTGCGCCACCGCCTTCTGCGGCTCGCCGGTCTCGACCAGGTAGTCGGCAAAGAAGTAGTTGGCGTCGATGCCCTTGGGATTGATCGCCAGCGCCTTCTGCAGCAGGTCGCGTGCCTTGTCCTTGTCGCCGAAGGCGATGGGCCAGCCGGGCACCTTGTAGTACAGCACGCCCAGGCTGTTGTAGGCCGAACCATCGAGCGTGTTGCCGTCGATCTGGATCGCCTGCTCGTACAGCACCTTGGCCTGCTTGACCAGGCCGAGCGCGCCCAGGCCGCCCTTGGCGCCGCCCCAGGAGCTGAGGATGATGCCTTCCCAGACCAGGGGCTCAGGGCGGCCGGCGAAGCTCTCGCTGACCTTGTGGGCGCGGGCGGCCAGGGCCTCGAACTTCTTCTCCTTCTCGGCCGCGGGCGTCTTGTAGTTGATGAGCTCCCAGGCCTGCTGCAGCTCGGTCACGGATTCTTCAACCGTGGCGGCCCGGACCGCCGGCAGCAGGGAGAGGCCGGCGAGCGCCAGCAGGGCAGAGCTCAAGCGGCGGCGCGACGCGCCGGTGGTGGAAAGCGGAAACGGGACAGACATGGAAGGACCTCCGGGAATGTGATTCAGGAATTCAGGACCGGCCGGACATGACCGGTGGACTGCAGGTGGCGGCTGTGGCGCTTGAAGCTGCCATCCAGCAGCGCAGGCGCCAGGCCGTTGATGCGGGCGGCGAGCTTCTCGGGAAAGCCGACAAAGCGTTCCCCCGCCCCGCTTTCCAGCAGGGCCACCAGCTCGGCCGCCACCCGTTGCGGGCTGTCGCTGGCGGTGCGGGTCGCCTGGTTGTAGGCCTCGGCGGCCTCGCTGTTGAAGGCGGTCTTCGTGGTGCGCGGGCCGAGGTACTGCACCGCCACCGGCGTCTCGGCCAGTTCACGGCGCAGCGCCTGCGCAAAGCCGCGCAGCCCGAACTTGCCCGCGCTGTAGACGCTGAAGCCCGGCAGGCCGATGGCCCCCAGTGCGGAGCCGACACAGATCACCTGTGCGGCGGGCTGGGCCAGCAGGTGCGGCAGCAGGCCGCGCGTGAGCAGCATGGGCGCCAGCAGATTGGTCTGCAGCGCCGCCGTGATCTGCGCGGGCGTCTGGTCCTGCAGCCGTCCGAACGCAGGCAGCCCGGCGTTGTGCACCAGCACGTTGCAGCACCAGGCCGCCGCCTGCGCCGACAGGCTCTCCAGGTCCTTCGGCTGCGTCAGATCCGCCACCCGGCAGGCCACCTGCGCGGGACGGGCGCCGGTGGTGCGGCCGAGTTCTCGCGCCAGGTCTTCCAGGCGGGGCGCCGAACGGCCCACCAGCATCACCGCCGCGCCGGCCTTGAGCAGCGCCTCGGCGCTGGCGGCGCCAATGCCACCGGCGGCGCCGGTGATCACCACACGAGCGTTCGCGGCCTTCATGCGGCCACCGCCTCGCGGGTCGCCTGGGACGCAGAAGTCTGCGGCAGCGGCAGGCCCCGGAACACATCGCCGTAGAGCCGGAAGAACGCCTTCGCGCTGTGCACGATGTCGGCCTGGTCCTGCGGGTCGCGGATCTGGTCCATCAACAGCTGGAAGTGGGCCGTGTGCTCCTGGTCCAGCGTGCCGTGCGAGCGCAGGTAGCTGAAGGCCGAGTCCGGCAGGTTCAGCGGCTTCTGGATGCTGTCGGCCGCCAGCAGGGCCAGCGAGACGCTGGTGCCTTCGAGCACGTGCACCATGCCGAAGAAACCCAGCGGGTTGCCACGCTGGATGGTGTCGTAGGCGTAGGCGACCATGACCTCGGCCGCATGGCCGGGCCGGCCGTGGCGCACCGCTTCGGCGTCACCACCGCAGGCGCGGATGTCGTCCAGGATCCACTCCTCGTGGCCCTTCTCTTCTTCGACGTATTCGTCCAGTGCAGGTTTCAGCCAAGCGTGGTGCGCCGGCAGCGCGGCCTGGCAGGCCTGCAGCAGCGGCACGGTGTGCTTGACGTGGTGGTAAGCCTCGGTGAGGAAGGCGATGTAGCTGGGCAGCGAGACTTCGCCGCGCAGGCAGCCCTGGATGATGGGCGCGGAGAGCAGGCCCATGCGGGCCTGTACGGTCTGTTGCAGCAGTTGGGCGTGAAAGGACATGAGGACTCCAGAGAAACGCTCAGGCGGTCACCGCGTCGTGGGCGGTGAGACCGAGCAATTGGGCATGAAGGGTCAGGATGGCGTCGCGGCGTGGCCGGCCGTTGGCGGTGGCCATGCTGCTGCCGGCGGTGAACGGCGCCTGCGCCCGCACCCAGCGGGCCACGCGGGCGTAGTCGGGCAGCGAGGCGTTGGCGGCGTCGATCTCGGCCTGGATGGCCGAATCGGGCAGCGCGTCGTTCACCGGCCAGACCACGGCGCTCAGGGCCGGTTCGCCGTCGCCGAGCACCACCGCCTGCGCGAGGGTGCGGCCGCTGCGCAGCGCGGTCTCGACCCACTCGGGCGAGACGTTGCGGCCGAAGGCGGTGATCAGCACGTGTTTGATGCGCCCACGCACGTGCACGAAGCCGTCAGCATCGATCTCGCCCAGGTCACCGGTGGGCCACCAGTCGCCTTGCAGCGGCCGCTGGCCGAGGTAACCCAGCATCAGGCCGCCAGCCACCTCGATTTCGCCGCGCTCGCCGATGCGCACCTGCGCATGCGGCAGCGGGCGTCCGGCGCTGCCGGGGCGGTCGGCGCCCGGCAGGTTGAGTGTCTGCACCGACGAGCCTTCGGACAGGCCGTAGCCCTCGTGCGCCGGAATTCCCAGCTGGCGCGCGGCCCGCAGCAGCGGCGCGCCCACGGCGGCCCCACCGACAGCGACCATGCGCAAACCCTGCGGTGCCAGGCGGCCCTGCACGGCCAGCCAGCCGGCCCAGGCGCGCAGCATCTGCGGCAGCAGGATCAGGCTGTGGGGCTGGTGGCGCTCCACCGCCGCGTTGAACACGGCAGGGTCGAAGGACGAAGAACCGCTCAGGCCCAGTTCGGCCAACGGGGGCACTAGGCACTCCGCCCCGCGCGCCAACGGCGCCATGACACCGGCCACGTTCTCCAGCAGCACCGCCAGCGGCAGCGCGCACAGGTGGCGGCGGATGTCCAGCGGCTCCAGCGCCTGCACCAGCGCGTCGCGCACCCGGTGCAGGCCCTCGGCGCCAAGGCACACGCCCTTGGGCGTGCCGGTGGTGCCGGAGGTGAAGGTCAGCTTGGCAGTGCCGGGCGGCATGGGCAGGCCCTGTGCCGGCAGGCGCAGCGCACACAGCGGTTCGCCCGCCACGTCCCATTGCTCGCACGGAGCCTGCGGCCAGCGCGCGGCCAGCGGGGCGATGGTGAGCAGCGTGTCGACGCCCGCCGCCTGCAGCGCGTGCGCGGTCTGCTCTGGCGTGAAAAACAGTGGCAGCGGCACGTGCACCACACCCGCGTCCTCGGCGGCCAGGTCGGCCACCACCCAGGGCATGCCGTTGTCCAGCAGCGTGGCCAGCACCCGGGTGCCAGCGTGCTTCAGGTGCGCGGTCAAGGCGGCCACTTCGGCGGTCAGTTCGTCGCGGGTCAGACCGGTCTGGCCGTTGCCCAGCGCGATCACGGTGTCGAACGCCATCATGCGTCCAGCCCCCTGGCCTGGCGGCGCTGCAGCCAGCGCAGCGCCGGCTGCATCTGCCCCGCCAGCACGACCGGGTGGTGTTCGTAGTAGCTGCCCCATTCGCCCGCCTGCTCGCCCAGCGCGGTGGCGTCCGCCCGGCCCAGGGCCAGCGGCGTGATGCCCATGCGCACGAACAGGTGGCGCAGTTCTTCGGTCAGCGTGCTCACCACCCACTGCGTGTTCTGCGCGGCCAGGTGGTGGGCCAGCCGCACGATCAGGCGGAGGCCTTCACCGGCGCGCTCGGACGCCAGATGCCCGACCTCGACAATGCCGGCGCGGGCCACCGCCGGCTGGCCCGGCTCGGCCAGGCACTGTTCGACCGGGCGATCCAGGTAGCGCTCCAGAAACAGGGCCCCTTGGTCGGCAAAGCGGTAGCCGGCCGCGGCCACGATGTCACCGCTGTCGGGATCGCGCAGGCACACCAGTTCAGGTGCGAAGCGCTGCACGCGTGCACCAAACCGGCGCGCAAACACCCGCTGGATGAAGCGCTCCACGGTTTCGCGCCCCGGATCGGACTCCGTGCACACGCAGAGCGAGGGTGACGGGTTCGCCGCGGGGAACGAGGGGGCGCATGGGCCACCCGCGGTGGCAATGGCCAGGGGCATCGTGCTTCCTTTTCCAGCCGGTTCGGCCGGACACGGACGCATGGTCTGCGGACCAGATTAAGCGAGTCTTATGGGGGACGTAACAGTGCCCTCACTCCCTAGAATGCAGCTCTTTGGACTCCAGGGAATCCCCATGCAACTAGCGACGTGGAACGTCAACTCCCTCAACGTGCGCCTGCCCCAGGTGCTGGCCTGGCTGGCCACCCACCCGGTCGACGTGCTGGCCCTGCAGGAGCTCAAACTCACCGACGACAAGTTCCCGGTGCAGGCCTTCACCGACGCCGGCTACCACGCGCAGTGGTTCGGCCAGAAGACCTACAACGGCGTGGCGCTGCTGAGCAAGGCGCCCGCCGCCGACGTCATCAAAAACATCCCGGGCTTCGACGACGAACAGTCGCGCGTGCTCTGCGCCACCATTGACGGCGTGCGCGTGATCGGCGCCTACTTCCCCAACGGCCAGGAGCCGGGCAGCGACAAGTTCGCCTACAAAATGCGCTGGCTCGACGCACTGCGCGAATGGGTGCGTGCCGAGATGGCGACGCACCCGCAGCTGGTGCTCATGGGTGACTACAACATCACCTTCGACGACGCCGATGTGTGGGACCCGGTGGGCCTGCGCGAGACCATCCACTGCACGACCGAAGAGCGCAACCAGCTCCAAAGCCTGATCGGCCTGGGCCTGCACGACGCGCACCGCCTCTTCGAGCACCCGCCCAAGACCTTCAGCTGGTGGGACTACCGCATGCTGGGCTTCCAGAAGAACCGCGGCCTGCGCATCGACCACATCCTGATCAGCGACGCGCTGAAGGCCCGCACCACCGCCTGCGAGATCGACCGCGCACCCCGCAAGAACCCCCAGCCCAGCGACCACGCACCGGTGGTGCTGACGCTGGACTGAGCGCGGTCACTCCAGATTCAATTCCTGGATCTTGCGGGTGATCGTGTTGCGGCCGATGCCCAGCTTGTGGGCGGCCTCGATGCGGCGCCCGCGCGTGTTCGCGAGCGCGGTCAGGATCAGGCCGGTCTCGAAGCGGCGCGTGAGCACGTCCCACACATCGGTGCGCCCGGCCTCCAGCAACGAACGCGCCTCGGCCTGAAGGCCCAGCTCCCAGGCCGCCGCCGGAGCCGGTACGACAGGCACGCCCGAGGCCGTGACGGCTGGCACCTCGGGTGCCGGTGCCCACTCCACCGGCGGTACCTGTGGTGCGGGCGCAGCCGGGGCGGCCGCCACCGGCTCGGCGGGCACCGACAACTCGGGCGGCACCGCATCGCCGACCGCAGACAGCACCTCCGGCGGCAGGTCCTTCACCTCGATCATCTGTGCCGGCGCCATCACCGTCAGCCAGTGGCAGACGTTTTCCAGCTGGCGCACGTTGCCCGGGAAATCAAAACCGCTGAGCAGGCGCAGGGCTGCATCCGAAATGCGCTTGGGCTCCACGCCCAGCTGCTTGGCGCTTTGCTGCAGGAAGAAGCGCGTGAGCATGGGCACGTCCTCTCGGCGCTCGCGCAGCGCGGGCAGGCGCAGCCGGATCACGTTGAGGCGGTGGAACAGGTCCTCCCGGAACACGCCTTCCTTGACGCGCTGCTCCAGGTTCTGGTGGGTCGCCGCGATCACGCGCACATTGGCCTTGACGGCGCTGTGCCCACCGACGCGGTAGAAGTGCCCGTCGGACAGCACGCGCAGCAGGCGCGTCTGCAGGTCGAACGGCATGTCACCGATTTCGTCCAGGAACAGCGTGCCGCCCTCGGCCTGCTCGAAGCGGCCGCGCCGCATGGTCTGCGCGCCGGTGAAGGCGCCGCGCTCGTGACCGAACAGCTCGGACTCCAGCAGGTCCTTCGGAATGGCGGCGGTGTTGATCGCCACGAACGGACCGCCACCGCGCGGCGAGTGCTTGTGCAGCGCGCGCGCCACCAGCTCCTTGCCCGAGCCCGACTCACCTGTGATCAGCACCGTCACGTTGCTCTGCGACAGCCGCCCGATGGCGCGGAACACGTCCTGCATGGCGGGCGCCTGGCCCAGCATCTCGGGCGCGGCCGTCAGCGACTCCTGCGCCACTTCCTCGCGCTGGCTCTCCTCCACCGCGCGGTGGATCAGCTCCAGCGCCTTGGGCAGGTCGAAGGGCTTGGGCAGGTATTCGAACGCACCGCCCTGGAAGGCCGACACCGCGCTGTCCAGATCGGAGAACGCGGTCATGATGATGACGGGCAGGCCCGGCAGCTTCTCCTTGACCTTCTCCAGCAGGTCCAGGCCCGAGCCGCCCGGCATGCGGATGTCGCTCACGAGGATCTGCGGTCCTTCGCTTTCGGGCGTCTCGTTCAGTGCCTTGAGGACTTCCTGCGGATTGGTGAAACTGCGGGTGGGCAGGTTCTCCCTCAACAGCGCCTTCTCCAGAACGAAGCGGATCGATTGGTCGTCATCCACTATCCAGATCGGCTTCATGTGTGCGTCTTCCCTTCCTCAGGCGAGGCGTTTCGGTTTCATGGCAACGGAATCAGCAATTTGAAATCCGTGTGGCCTGGCGCGCTCTCACACTCGATCAGTCCATGGTGCTGCTGCACGAAGGTTTGTGCCAGGGTCAGCCCCAGCCCGGAACCTCCCTCACGACCCGACACCAGCGGGAAGAAGATGCGGTCCTTGATCGCATCGGGCACGCCAGGCCCGTTGTCGATCACATGCAATTCCAGTGCCAGGCGGTAGCGCTGCTTGCCGAAGGTCACCTGCCGGCCCACGCGCGTGCGCAGGGTGATCTGCGCATCCCCCGCCGCGATGCGCTCCGCGAGCGCCTGCGCCGCGTTGTGCGCGATGTTGAGCACCGCCTGGATCAGCTGCTCCTTGTCGCCGCGGAACTCGGGGATGGAGGTGTCGTAGTCGCGAACCACCTTCAGACCCCGGGGGAACTCGGCCACGATCAGCGAGCGCACGCGTTCACACACCTCGTGGATGTTCACATCGCCCACCACGTGAGGCCGGCGGTGTGGCGCCAGCAGGCGATCCACCAGCGACTGCAGGCGGTCGGCCTCGTGGATGATGACCTGCGTGTACTCGGTCAGTTGTTTGTTGTCGAGCTCCAGCTCCAGCAGCTGGGCCGCACCGCGAATCCCGCCCAACGGGTTCTTGATCTCGTGGGCCAGGTTGCGGATCAGCTCCTTGTTGGCCTGTGCCTGGTCGATCAGCCGCTCTTCCCGTTCCTGCCGGGCCTGCTGCTCCAGCGGGAGCAGCTCGACAATGACTTCGCCCGCCGTGTCGGTCTGCGCCACCACCACGTGGACCGGCAGCGGTTCATGGGCGAGGCGCCGCAGCCAGGCGTCGTACCGCAGGGCAGCGAACTCGTTGACTGCGGCGCCGCTGAGCGCGTTCTGGAGCAGCTGCGGTTCGGTGAAGCAGTCCTGCAGCCGCGTGCCCGTGATGCTGCGACGGGACATGCCCAGGGCATCCTCCAGCGCCGCGTTGGCAAAAAGTACCTGCCCGTCAAGCGAGACCACCGCCACCAGCGTGGCCAGCAGATCCAGCGAATGGAACTTGCCGTGCGCCGAAGCCGCGCGCTGCGCAGCCTTTCCCGGCAGCATGGCCGCATCGACACGGGACAGGGGGAGAGAAAGGTCTGGCTTTTTCAAGCCGGCTATTTTGCGGCAGGTTCGGACGGCCCGCTCGCACCCGGCACCGCAGGAGCGGGTCCCGCGGGGCCCGACGCCGCTGGCGGCGCCACCGGCGCACCGCCCATGCGGGCCAGCTCGCGCCGCAAACCATTCACATCAGCCTCGGCCCGGGCCACCGTCGCCTTGAGTTCGGCCACACGGTCGAGGTAGCGCTGGTAGTTGCGCGACTCGATGCCTTCTTTCTCGGGCTGCCCATTGGCGTAGGCCTTCTGCGCCTGGGCCAGCCGCTCTTCTGCCTTTCTCAACTCCATCTCAAGAATCTGGCGGGCATCGCTGTCGCGTGCACGCTGCTCAGCAGAATCGTTGCGAGGTGCGCTGCGGGGCGCTGTCGACGAGCTGGCAGACCGCGGAGCCGCCTGCGGCGCCGGGCCTTGAATGACGGTGATGTTGCCGCCCTCCATCAGCTTGCAGCCCTGGGCCTTCGCCACCGTGGCGTTGTTGGTGTACTCGTTGCCACAGCGATAGATGCGCTCTTGCGCCAAAGACGGCAGGCACCACACCGCCGCAACGGAAAGGATCAGGACGCGATGGGTTTTTGCGGCAATGTTCAGCTTCGACAACACGTGGGCTCCAGGCGCTGTGGGCGCATTGAGAATCAATTTTCAGTATGACCCAAAAACAGGCCGCATGGTATCCGCCATGACAGGGCGCCCGCGCGCTCGTCCGGACGGCCCAAAAAAAAGGACGGCCGGGCCGTCCTTTTCATCTGCGAAGCGAGGCCCGGGTGATACCGGGCCTGCCATCACAGGCTGTAGTACATGTCGAACTCCACCGGCGACACTTCGATGCGGCCGCGGTTGACTTCGCCCATCTTCAGTTCGATGTAGGCGTCCAGCATGGAGTCGGTGAACACGCCACCCTTGGTCAGGAACGCGCGGTCCTTGTCCAGGTAGTCCAGCGCCATGTCCAGGCTGTGGCACACGGTCGGGACCAGCTTGTCCTCTTCCGGCGGCAGGTGGTAGAGGTCCTTGGTCGCGGCTTCGCCCGGGTGGATCTTGTTTTCCACGCCATCCAGACCGGCCATCAGCAGCGCCGAGAAGCCCAGGTAGGGGTTCATCAGGGGATCGGGGAAGCGGGCTTCCACCCGGCGGCCCTTCGGGTTGGCGACGTACGGGATGCGGATGGAGGCCGAACGGTTCTTGGCCGAGTAAGCCAGCTTCACCGGGGCTTCGAAGTGCGGCACCAGGCGCTTGTACGAGTTCGTACCGGGGTTGGTGATGGCGTTCAGGGCGCGGGCGTGCTTGATGATGCCGCCGATGTAATACAGCGCGAACTCGCTCAGGCCAGCGTAACCGTCACCAGCGAACAGGTTCTTGCCATCCTTCCAGACCGACTGGTGCACGTGCATTCCGGAACCGTTGTCACCGGCGTAGGGCTTGGGCATGAAGGTGGCCGTCTTGCCATAAGCATTGGCCACGTTGTGCACCACATACTTCTGCAGGACCGTCCAGTCGGCGCGCTGCACCAGCGTGCTGAACTTCGTGCCGATCTCGTTCTGGCCGGCGCCCGCCACTTCGTGGTGGAACACCTCGACCGGGATTCCCAGCGATTCGAGGATCAGGGCCATCTCGGCGCGCATGTCCTGGGTGCTGTCAACCGGAGGCACGGGGAAGTAGCCGCCCTTGACTGTCGGACGGTGGCCGCGGTTGCCGCCTTCGAGCTTGGCGCCCTTGTTCCAGGGAGCTTCGTACTCTTCGATTTCGTAGAAGGTGTGGCCCGGGGCAGTGCTCCAGCGCACGCCGTCGAACAGGAAAAACTCGGGTTCCGGTCCGAAGAAGGCGGTGTCGCCCAGGCCCGAGGACTTCAGGTAAGCCTCGGCGCGCTTGGCAATGGAGCGGGGATCGCGGTCGTAGGCCTTGCCGTCGGCAGGCTCGATGACGTCGCAGGTGAGGATCAGCGTCGTTTCTTCGTAGAACGGGTCGATGTTGGCCGTGTTCGGATCGGGAATCAGCTGCATGTCTGAAGCTTCGATGCCCTTCCAGCCTGCGATGGACGAGCCATCGAATGCATGGCCGGAAACGAACTTGTCTTCATCGAAGTGGGACACGGGCACGGTGGTGTGCTGCTGCGCACCACGGGTGTCGGTGAAGCGGAAATCAACGAACTTGACTTCGTTGTCCTTCACCATTTGCATCACGTCTGCGACGGTCTTGGCCATCAAATACTCCTGTTGCTGTGTGAGTGGAAAACTGAATTTGACAAGGGCATGAAGCAGTTTCTGTGCCAAAGTTGTGCCGTCGGGTTCAATCAACGATGTGCCAAGCCCCAAGGCGGCGCAGATTATGGCGCAGCGCCCTGCGCCGGCGGGCTGCAAAGCCTGGATGCCCGGCGTGACCGCTGTAAACCCGGCATGCAACGCATTGTTTTGGTGCATTCCAGCAGAATGCACAATATTGGTGCAAACAACTATCGCACCAATTCGGGTCCCAACTCCGCACCAAACCGCTCAAGCCCGTCAAGCAGCGACGCAAACGCCGGGGTCACGGCATCTGGGGCGCCCTTGACGCCCAGCTCGATGTGCCGCCCGTAGTCCGGGTGGTCCACGCTGGGCAGGCTGAACACCTTCACCGGGTGCTCGCGCTCGATGGTCTCCATGAGAGGGGTCAAGGTGGCCTCCATGGCCCCCATGACCACCACCGAGCGCTCCTGCCACGCGTCTTGCCGGTGAAGATGGCGGTACGCCCCATCCAGCAGCGCTTCGATCATCGGCCAGGCCATCACGGGAAACCCCGGGACAAAATGCACGGAACCACCACCGGGTCCATCGCAGCTGAACCCGGGAATCTTGTTGTACGGGTTGGGAATGATCCGGGCGCCGACCGGGAACACCCCCATGTTCAGCCGGTGCATGTTGTCGGGCCGCTCGGGGTCGTGAACCTCCCCCTTCTCGGCGGCCACGTCCCTCATACGCTGCTCAATAAGGTCGCGGGCCTCGGGGTGGAGCGCCAGGTCCACCTGCAGTGCCGCAGCCGCGCACTGGCGCGTGTGGTCGTCGGGCGTGGCCCCGATGCCACCACAGCTGAACACCACATCGCCGCTGGCGAACGCCTCCCGCAGTGCGTCGGTGATGCGCTCGCGGTCATCACCGATGAACCGAGCCCACGCCAGCGAAAGGCCTCTTCCCGCCAGCAGTTCGATCACCTTCGGCAAGTGCTTGTCGGCACGTTTGCCCGACAGGATCTCATCGCCAATGATGATCAGACCAAACGCCGGTGGGTTCTCTTTGCTGGTGTTCATGGAGGTCAGGCGCCAGGCGGCGGAAGAACGGTGGTGGGCGGCAGGGTGTCCAGCGGCATGGCTGGTTGGCCTCCTGGCTCAGGATCCAGGACCTCCACCACCTGCGCCGCGCGCATCCGCTGCAGCGCCGCCAGCGTGAAATGTGCGAACCACAGAGACGCAAAAGCAAATACCAGGGTGTAGATCCAGATGGCCACCGGCACCAGCAAGGGCGCCAGCGCCACGAACATGGCACCCGATGCCCAGAGCAGGCTGGGTGCCGCGCCAAGATACCCGCTGAGGATGCCCATGACCAGAAGGCTGCCACGGTGTTCACGCAGGATGGTCTTGCGCTCGGCACTGCTGGCATGCTGCGCCAGTGCGTCATAGGCAAACACGCGGTAGGTCAGCCAGCCCCAGATCAGCGGCGGAAGGATGAGCACCAGCGGCGGAACCAGCCACAGGGGCATAGAAAGAACCAGTACCACCAGGGCCACGAACGTGGACCCCAGCGACCACAACAGACCGAGAACGAAAGAGCCACCACGCCTGCGTTCGAGCAAAGGAAAGCGCCTTTGCGCAACCAGTTCAACCATGGACGGAGTCATGAACACGGCGACCAGCAGCAGGCACAGCAACACGATCACCGGCGTCGCCAGAACCAGGACCACCAGCGGTGCAAACACCGTCCGCATGGAGCCTAGGCCGACGCGATCCAGCCAGCCCAGAAAGCCCTGAACCAGTTCATAGGTCTGCAGCCACTGCGTGACGGCATCGACAGACGTGTCCCAGAAGAAATAGCCCAGCCCAAAAGACAGTGCGACCATCAGCACCAGGGGCAGGAACGACAAACCGATCACCCGCGGGTGCATGCAGTACACCACCGCCCGCCAGAACGCATCAAACAGCTGAGTCATGCAACGAGAATACCGGTTTTCCCGCCAGCCAGGCGGCACGCGAAGCGGAGACACGATGGACAGCGTCATCATCCACGGCACCCGCCTGGAAGTTCGACACATCCCAGGCCCGACCGGCCGCTCGCCGTTGGTGTTCCTGCACGAGGGGCTGGGCAGCGTGTCCATGTGGACCCAACGAGGCCGCGACTGGACGATGGAACTGTGCAACGCCACCGGACGGGCCGGCTGGGTGTACTCCCGGAGAGGCTATGGGTGCTCGGACCCCGTGCCCGACGTGCGCGGGGCGCCCCATGCCGGAGAGTTCTGGCACACCGGACGGCACGAACCCGACTACATGCACCGAGAGGCCCTGGATGTGCTGCCGGCCTTGCTGGAGGCACTGGGCATCGACGCGCCCGTGCTTGTGGGCCACTCCGACGGCGCCACCATCGCGCTGCTGCACGCCAGCCGGCATCCGGTGACAGCCTGTGTGGTCATGGCACCCCATGTGTTTGTGGAGGATGTCTCGATCCGGTCCATCGAGCAGGCCAGGTCCGCCTACATGCAACCCGGGGAACAGGGCCTGCGGTCACGCCTGGCGCGCCATCACAGGGATGTCGACAACGCCTTCTGGCAATGGAACGACATCTGGCTAGATCCAATACTGTTCAGATAGTATTTTTAAAGCCATAATCCTCATCCATCGAAGCTTCAATGGATGAGGGTGATGGCCAGATCGGCCAGTCCTGGCGCAGGAACTGGAGTCGGTTGACGCCGTTCTTTGACTATCCGGCGGAAATCCGAAAGGTCATCTACACGACCAATGCCATCGAGTCGGTGAACATGGGCCTGAGGAAGCTGAGCAAGAACCGGGGCTCGTTCCCCAGCGACGAGGCGCTGACCAAGCTGTTCTACCTGGCACTGCGCAATATCAGCCAGAAGTGGACCATGCCCATCCGGGATTGGAAGGCTGCACTGACCCGCTTTACTATTCAGTTCGCAGACCGCATCTCCGTCAATTGAAGTCCGAACCGTTTACACAAAAATTCGGACACGCCCGGCGCCTGGACACCCAGCCAGGCTGACCCTTGGCCCGTTCGACCTGAACCCAGTCGCGCCGTTTGCTGCGGGTCCGCAGCACTTCACCGTATTCCGCCTGGCCAATGATCGGGTGCCCCGTCCCCGGACCTTTCCGGATGTTGACGATCCGGGACTTGACCACGTGATGAGGCGTTCGCCCGGTCAGGGCTCGTGCAACCCAACCTTTGTCGTTCTCGAAGTCCTGAACCTCAAGCCAGCGCCCCTGGCGCCGCAGTACCTTGAGGGGGTAGCCCTTGTTGAGCACCCACAACACCTCGTGGCCCGTCCCTGGGCCCGAGCGCATGTTCACTTCCGCTCCATCGATGCTCACCAGCCGCTGCGCGTGGGCAACAGGACCGGGCAGAAGCCAGGCACCGACCACGATGGTCGCGGTGATGAATGCCCGGCCCGCCAGCGTCTGAATCATGCGAACTCTCCTTGTGTCAGGTATTGGGATAGGACAAGTCGGATCGTGGCGGCACCATGGCAGCAATGATGTCGCCCATCGAAAGGGTGCCCAGGTGGTGCCCTTTGCTGTTGACGACATTGGCAACCTCCCGCCCCTCAGCACTGAGCACACGGGCGACCTCCTCGATCACAGTACTGATGTCCACCGTCGGTCCTTCGACCGGTGTGTCGGGTCGCATCAAGGTCCTGCTGCGAATCACGCGGCCGCGGTTGACGTCCTTGACGAAGTTGGCGATGTAGTCGTCTGCCGGGTGCAGCACGATCTGCTGGCCTGTGCCCTGCTGCACCACCTCGCCGTCGCGCAGGATGGCGATGCGATCCCCCAGGCGCAAAGCCTCGTCAAGGTCGTGTGTGATGAACACGATGGTTTTGCCGATCTCCTGCTGGATGTCCAGAAGCACGCCCTGCATGTCGCTGCGAATCAGCGGGTCCAGCGCCGAGAACGCCTCATCCATCAGCAGGATGGGCGCATCGTTGGTGAGTGCCCTTGCAAGTCCCACGCGCTGCTGCATACCGCCCGAGAGCTGGTTCGGATAGCTGTCCTCGTAACCCTTGAGGCCGACACGCTCGATCCAGCGCTGCGCCCGTTCACGCCTGACCTTGCGCGCCACGCCCTGCACCTGCAGGCCGTACTCGGTGTTTTCCCGCACCGTCAGGTGTGGGAACAGCGCAAACTTCTGGAACACCATGGCGGTCTGCTCACGGCGGAACTGGCGCAGTCGCGCCGGGTTCATCTTGACCACATCCACGCTTTGATCGTTCACCTGCACCAACACCTCGCCGGTGGTCGGGTCGATCAGGCGGTTGATGTGGCGTATCAGCGTGGACTTGCCCGAGCCGGACAGGCCCATCACCACCTGAATTCCACCGGCAGGCATGTCGATGTGGATGTCGCGCAGACCCAGCACGTGACCATGCACATCGCGCAGTTCCTGCTTGCTCATGCCGCCGCGCACCGCGTCGATGAAGCGCTCCGGCGCGGGACCGAAGATCTTGTACAGACCGCGGATGCTCACACCCACCGCCTCATTGCCAGACGCAGCCGCTTGCTGGATGACGGGATCAGCCATGCACCACCTCCAGATGCTTCTGCAGACGCTTGCCGTAGGCCTGCGAGACGCGGTCGAAGATGATCGCGATCGCGACGATGGCCATGCCGTTGAGGATGCCCATCGTGAAGTACTGGTTGGAGATGGCCTTGAGCACCGGCTGGCCAAGGCCCTGCACACCGATCATCGAGGCGATGACCACCATCGACAGCGCGAGCATGATGGTCTGGTTGATGCCGGCCATGATGGTGGGCAGCGCCAGTGGCAGCTGCACCTGGCGCATCTTCTGCCAGGCCGACGAGCCAAAAGCGTCGGCCGCCTCCAGCAGGTCCTTGTCGACCAGCCGGATGCCCAGGTTGGTGAAGCGGATCACCGGTGCGACGGCGTAGATGACCACCGCGATCAGACCGGGCACACGGCCGATGCCCAGCAGCATGACCACCGGGATCAGGTACACAAAGCTGGGCATGGTCTGCATCACGTCCAGCGCCGGATTGACGATGCGCTGCATCCGATCCCATCGACTCATCAGGATACCGATGGGCAGGCCCACCACCAGCGCCACCACGGTGCTCACGAAGATCATCGAAATGGTCTTCATGGTGTCGTCCCACATGCCCAGCCAGCCGATGACCAACAGCGACAGAATGGCACCGAGAACGATTTTCCAGTTGCGCGAAGCCACCCAGGCGACCACGGCGATGACACCCACCACCACCGGCCAGGGTGTCTGGGTCAGCAGGCGCTCGGATGCGAGCAGGAACTGGCGCAGGGGTTCGAACAGTTGCTCCATGGCCTGGCCATGTTCGCGCGTGAATGCGCGAAAGGCACCATCGATAAAACGGCGCAAGGCAGACAGCTGTTCGGTACCCAGCGCGGGGAATCTATCAAGCCATGTCATGGCATCTCCTCCGGCAGGAATCAGGGAAACGGCCCGTCACTGGTGCGGGCCATCTGTTGTCTCGGCGTGTGATGCCTCAGAGCGCCGACTTCACTTTCTCTGCCACCTCGGGCGTTACCCAGGCACTCCAGATCTCGGGCTGGGTCTTGAGGAAATGTGCTGCCCCGTCGGCCCCGGTGGCCTGCTGGTCGCTCATCCAGGCCAGCAGGCCATTGACCGTGTCGTTGCTCCAGCTGCGTTTGTTCAGGTAGTCCACAGCGGGACCGCCGGCTTTCTGGAAGCGGTCGGTGAGCACGGTGAACACCTCGGCGCGCGCCCAGTCGCTCTTCTTGGGGTTGTCGCACTCCGCCTTGGCATTGCAGGCTTCCCATGCCTCTTTGTTGTGTGGCACACCGGCGTCTAGCTTGACCATCTCGTACTTGCCCAGGATGGATGTGGGCGCCCAGTAGTACCCCAGCCAGCCCTGCTTGCGCTCATACGCCTTGGCGATCGAACCGTCCAGCCCTGCGGCCGAGCCGGTGTCCACCAGCAGGAAGCCCTTGTCGGCCGCGTCCCAGGCCTTGAACGCGTTGCCAGTGGTCAACTGGCAGTTCCAGCCCGAGGGGCAGTTGTGCACCGCGCCCTTCCGCTTGTTCTCGGCCGACGGAAACAGCTCCGGGTGCTTGAGGGCATCGTCGATGGTCTTGATGTCCGGATGGGCATCGGCCAGGTACTTCGGAATCCACCAGCCCTCGACGCCTCCATCCGCAAGCGATTTGGCGGCGTAGTGCAGCTTGCCTTCCTTCACCGCGGCGTCCAGCGGTTGGCGCACGGCGTTGATCCACGCTTCGGGTGCCACGTCGGGTTGCCCCTTCTCCATCATGGCGGTCAGCGTGGGCATGGTGTCACCCGGCACCAATTCGACTTCACAGCCGTAGCCCTTGGACAGAATGATGTTGTCAATGTGGGCCAGTACCTCGGCCGACTGCCAGTTCATGTTGGCCACCGTGACCTTGCCGCAGACGGAGGTCTGTGCCACCTCAGGTGTGGCGGCTGGGGAAGGTGTTTCCTCTTTCTGGCCACATGCGCTCAGCGCCAGCGCGGCGGCGAGCAGGGACAGACGGGAAAGCGGGGGGATGCGCGACATGGTTTTCTCCAAGTTTCGAGTGGTGTTGTCCACCGACGCGGGGCGCCACTGGATGCGAAGTGCACACCCAACGGCCTGAAGAAAACGAACGCTGCTGCAAACGAGGTGACCAGCCGCTCAACCAACAGACAGTTGGATTGAACTCAACTCGGAAATATAACTTTGAGAATAAATCTCACGCAAATGCTGCGACTTTTCATATAACGAAGCCCATCGGCTCCGAGAAGGCCGCGGCTCGAATGAAAGCCGGCCCGCTGTCACCGCAGCGAGTGCAGCGGATGCGCGTGCGCAGGCCAGGGCGAAACAAAGAATTCGACCACCTGTGCATCGCTCACCTCTTCGATGCAGGACGGGTTCCAGCGCGGGGCGTGGTCCTTGTCTACCGCCAGTGCGCGGATCCCTTCAACGGTTTCGCTCGCGGCGCCCGGGCGCAGGTGGAAGCAGCGACGGACCAGGTCGCGCTCCATGCGCAGTTCGTCGGCCAGCCCCATACCCCGTGCCCGGCGAACCTGCTCCAGCACCACATGCAGCATCAGCGGTGAACGCTTGCGCAGCAACTGTGCGGTTTCGCTGGCCCACTCGCCTTGGGCCTGCTCCAGCGCCTGAACCACCGCCTTCACGTTGTCCAATGCAAATACGCGGTCGATGTCCGCCTGCGGAAAGTGCGCCTTCGGCGGCACCTTCTGGACGTGATTGAGACACCAGCGCTCCACCGCCACGCCGCTCTCGTAGGGCGTCTGACCCAGGCTGTCCCACAGGCCCGCAAGGCGGCCGCTGTCCATCACCGCGTCGGCCAGGCCGGCCGCCAGCGCATGAGCGCCGTCAAGCACCAGACCGGTCAGGGCCAGGTACTCACCCAGTCGACCCGGGCAGCGGCTGAGGAAGTAGCCGCCGCCCACGTCCGGAAACAGGCCGATGCCGGTTTCGGGCATGGCGATCTTGCTGCGTTCGGTGACGATTCGCAGGCTCGCTCCCTGACTGATGCCCATGCCCCCGCCCATGCAGATGCCGTCCATGAACGCGATGTAGGGCTTGGGGTAGGTGTGGATCAGGTGGTTGAGTGCGTACTCCTCGGTGAAGAAGTCCTCAAGTTCTGGGTTGCCCGCGAGCGCAGCCTGGTGAAAGAAGCGGATGTCACCGCCCGCGCAGAAACTGCCGAACGCGCCCTCCTTGCCCGTGCCACGGATCGCCACTGCCAGCACCTGCGGGTCTTCGCGCCAGGCCAGCAAGGCGGCACTGATGTCGCGGATCATGCCCAGCGAGAGCGCGTTCAGCGCCTTGGGCCGGTTGAGCGTGATGCAACCGACGCGACCACGGACTTCGGTGATGATGAACTGTTCGGACCCATTCATGGCGTTTCTCCAACGGATGTCTCGGTATTCCTGGCGCTGAGGGTCTGAATGCGCAGTGCACCCTGGCGGTCACGCCAGCCGGCCAGTTCGTTGAGCAGCAAGGCGGCGATCACCACACTGCCGCCGAGCAGCACCTCGCTCCCAGGCGTCTCGTTGGCCCAGAGCCAGGCCCAAACGATGCCAAAGATCACCTCCAGCAGCGCCAGCAGCGACACTTCGGGGGCCTTGAGCGAACGGGCGCAGACCACCGCCAGCGCGCAAGGAATCGCGAGCTGCACCAGACCCAGCAGGGCCAGCCACGCGATGTCGCTGCCTGTGGCCAGAAACGGGAATGCCAGAGGCAGGGTGAGCACGCTCGAGATCAACGCCCCAACCAGTACCGACGGCACGAGGTCGATGGACTCCCCGTGCTGCTGGCTGCGCTGCACAACGGTCCAGTTGATCGCGCCGCCCACCGGCACGCAGAGCGATGCCAGCGACCCCAGGACCAGGCCCGATGCATTTGCTGCCGGGTCGGTGAAGGCGGACCACATCTGGCTGCCGTACATGTACACGATGCCGGCGCCGGCCGTCACGATGGCGGCCCAGGTGCGCCCGGGCAGACGCTGGCCAATGAACACCCGGGCGATGACCGCGGTGAACAGCGGCCCCGCCGCCATGATCACCAGAACGTTGGCGACACTGGTGAAGGTCAGAGCCAGCATGAAGGCGGTGAACATCACGCTCCAGCAGACACCGGACACCCAGAAGGCGCGCGATCCGGCGAGGATGCCCCAGTGGCGCTGCAGCGCACCTTGACTCGTCGGGACACCACGGAGGGCTCCAGACGCACGGTCTGCTGCGCGCCACAGGGGCAGGATGAGCAGCAGCGACACAAAGGTGAATGCGCTGCGCCAGAAGGTGACTTCGAAACGCGCGGCCGACTCCAGCTGGCGCGAGACCACGCCGGCGATCGACCACATCAGGGTCACCGCGACCATGAGGAACACCGCCTGGGTGTGAGTCAGACGGTTGAGCAGCGTGAAGGGCATGGGTGTGAGTGGACCTTGGCGGGCAGCCAACGGCTGCCCGGCGGGTCAAGCTTCGCGCGAAGCGCGCTTGCGATCGTGTTCCTTGAGATGGCGCTTGCGCAGGCGCACGCTCTTGGGCGTGATCTCGACCAGCTCGTCGTCCTCGATGAACTCAACGCCGTATTCCAGCGTCAGGTCGATGGGCGGCGTGATCTTGATCGCGTCTTCCTTGCCGCTGACACGGAAGTTGGTCAGCTGCTTGGTGCGGGTGGCGTTGACCACCAGGTCGTTGTCGCGGCTGTGAATGCCGACGATCATGCCCTCGTACACCGGGTCGTTGGGTTTGACGAACATGCGGCCGCGGTCGTCGAGCTTGCCCAGGGCGTAGGTGAAGATCTCGCCGTCGTCCATGGAGATCAGCACACCGTTCTTGCGGCTGGCGATCTCGCCCTTGTGCGGCTCGTAGCCGTCGAAGATGTTGCTGATCAGGCCGGAACCGCGGGTCAGGTTCAGGAACTCGTTGGAGAAGCCGATCAGGCCACGGGCCGGGATCCGGTATTCCAGGCGCACGCGGCCCTTGCCGTCCGGCACCATGTTGACCAGCTCGCCCTTGCGCTCACCCAGGGCCTGCATCACGCCACCCTGGTGGCCTTCTTCGATGTCAGCGGTGACCAGCTCGATCGGCTCGCACTTTTCGCCGTTGATCTCGCGGAACACCACGCGCGGCTTGGACACGGCCATCTCGTAGCCTTCGCGGCGCATGTTCTCCAGCAGGATGGTCAGGTGCAGTTCGCCACGACCGGACACTTCGAAGATACCGTCCTCGTCGGTTTCCTTCACGCGCAGGGCCACGTTGTGCTGCAGCTCTTTCTGCAGGCGGTCCCAGATCTGGCGGCTGGTCACGAACTTGCCTTCGCGACCGGCCAGCGGGCTGGTGTTGACGCAGAAGTTCATGGTCAGCGTGGGCTCGTCCACCTTGAGCATGGGCAGCGGCGTCGGATTGGCCGGGTCGGTCACGGTCACGCCGATGCCGATGTCCGCAATGCCGTTGATCAGCACGATGTCGCCAGGGCCGGCCTCGGTCACTTGCACGCGGTCGAGCCCCTGGAAGGTCAGGACCTGGTTGATGCGGCCCTTGATGCTCTTGCCGTCTTCACCCTCCATCACCAGCACGTCCATGCCAGGACGGATCTTGCCGGCGCTGATACGGCCCACGCCGATGCGGCCGACGAAGGTGGAGAAGTCCAGCGCCGAGATCTGCAACTGCAGCGGCGCGTCCGGGTCGCCCTGGTGGGCCGGCACATGCTTGAGCACGGTGTCGAACAGGGCCGACATGTTGGGGCCCCACTGTTCGCCAGGCGCACCCTCTTCCAGCGAGGTCCAGCCGTTGATACCCGAGGCGTAGACCACCGGGAATTCCAGCTGCTCGTCGGTCGCGCCGAGGTTCGCAAACAGATCGAAGGCTTCGTTGATCACCTTGGTCGGGTTGGCGCCGGGCTTGTCCACCTTGTTGACCACCACGATGGGCTTGAGCCCCAGGGCCAGGGCCTTCTTGGTCACGAAACGGGTCTGCGGCATCGGGCCTTCCTGGGCATCGATCAGCAACACCACACCGTCCACCATCGACAGCGCGCGCTCCACCTCGCCGCCGAAGTCCGCGTGCCCCGGGGTGTCGACGATGTTGATGTGGGTGCCCTGCCAGCTCACGGCGCAGTTCTTGGCCAGGATGGTGATGCCGCGCTCGCGCTCGATGGCGTTGTTGTCCATCACCGTGTCCACGACCTTTTCGTGTTCGGCGAAGGTGCCCGACTGGCGCAGCAGCTGATCGACCATGGTGGTCTTGCCGTGGTCGACGTGGGCGATGATGGCGATGTTGCGGATCTGTTTGCTCATGTTGCAGGTTCCAGGATTTGCTGTATTTCGATGGGGCTCAGCAGCCGCCCCGGGATGAGTTCGCCGGCCTGTGTGTGGCCGCTGCCCAGCAGGACCGGCATGCGGGAGGTGCCCGCTGGCGGGCCGTAGATTGCCACGCGGGACAGGTCGGACCAGGCCCCGCGGCGGCGCACACCGCTGAGGAAACGCGCGGCATTGTCGCTGTCGAGCGTGACAGCCGTGTGGTCGGGCAGCAGGGCCTGTACCGGCAGCAGCCGTTGGAGCCGCTGCTCTTCGGGCAGCGCCTCAAGGGCTTCTACGGTGATGCACTGGCTGACGTCGAAGGGCCCGGTCTGCACCCGGCGCAGCAGGCTCAGGTGCCCGCCGCAGCCCAGGGCCGCCGCGATGTCTTCGCCCAGCGTGCGGATGTAGGTGCCCTTGGAGCAGCGCACGCGCAAGCGCAGGAAGGGCTCATGTCCCTCGAGGCGCAGGTCCACAAGTTCCAGTTCGTGGATGGTGACTGCGCGCGGCTCACGCTCCACCGTGACGCCTTCACGGGCGTACTCATACAGCGCCTTGCCATCCTTCTTGAGGGCGCTGTGCATCGGCGGAATCTGGCTGATGGGTCCGGTGAACCGGTCCAGCACCTCCACTACCTGACCTACGCTGCAGGTCACAGGACGGGTTTCCAGCACATCGCCCTCGGCGTCGCCGGTGGTGGTGGTCACGCCCAGGCGGACCACGGTTTCGTAGGTCTTGTCAGCGTCCAGGTGCAGCTGGCTGAACTTGGTGGCTGCGCCGAAGCAGATCGGGAGCACGCCTGTGGCCAGAGGATCCAGCGTCCCGGTATGCCCGGCCTTTTCGGCGCGCAGCAGCCATTTGGCCTTCTGCAAGGCCTGGTTGCTGGAGAAACCCAGCGGCTTGTCGAGCAACAGCACCCCATGCACAGGGCGCCGTGGCACCCTGGTGCTGTGGCGCTGCATGGTCATTCCTCGTTCTTGGAACGCGACGCAACGGCCTTGGAGATCAGCGCATTCATGTCCGCCGCCCGTTCGGTGGTGCGGTCGAACACGAAGTGCAGCGTCGGCACGGTGTGGATGTGCAGGCGCTTGAACAGGCCGTTGCGCAGGAACCCTGCCGCGGCGTTCAGGCCCTGCGCGGTCTCCTCCGGATTGCCGGTGAGCAGGCTGAAGAACACCTTGGCGTGGGCGTAGTCGGGCGTGACCTCGACTGCGTTGATCGTGACCATGCCCACCCGCGGATCCTTGAGCTCACGCGCGATCAGCTCGGCCAGATCGCGCTGGATCTGGTCCGCGACGCGGAAACCGCGGTTGGGGACAGAAGAGGCCTTGCGGGGCATGGTGGTGCTCGATCCTTACAGCGTACGGGCCACTTCCTTGACCTCGAAGAACTCCAGCTGATCACCTTCCTTGATGTCGCTGTAGTTCTTGAGCTTGATACCGCACTCGAAGCCTTCCTTGACTTCGCGCACGTCGTCCTTGAGGCGCTTGAGGGTGTCGATCTCGCCGGTGTAGACCACCACGTTGTCGCGCAGCAGGCGGAAGTGGGCGTTGCGGGTGACCATGCCGGACGTGACCATACAGCCGGCCACGGTGCCGATCTTGGACGCCACGAACACGGTGCGGATCTCTGCCGAGCCGATGACCTCTTCCCGCTTCTCGGGTGCCAGCAGGCCGGACATGGCCGCCTTCAGATCGTCCACGGCGTCGTAGATGATGTTGTAGTAGCGCAGGTCGACGTCATTGCCTTCGGCCAGCTTGCGCGCGCCGACGTCGGCGCGCACGTTGAAGCCAATGATGACCGCCTTGGAGGCGATCGCCAGGTTGACATCGGACTCGCTGATGCCGCCCACGCCGGAGAACACCAACTGCACCTTGACCTCGTCAGTCGAGAGCTTGAGCAGCGAGGCGCCCAGGGCTTCCTGCGAACCTTGCACGTCGGCCTTGATGATGATGGGCAGCACTTTGACTTCGCCAGCCGTCATGTCGGTGAACATGTTCTCCAGCTTGGCGGCCTGTTGCTTGGCCAGCTTGGTGTTGCGGAACTTGCCCGCACGGTAGGTGGCGATCTCGCGCGCGCGGCGCTCGTCGGTCATCACCATGAAGTCATCGCCGGCCTGCGGCACTTCGGACAGACCCTGGATTTCCACTGGAATGGACGGCCCGGCTTCCTTGATGGGCTTGCCGTTTTCATCCAGCATGGCACGCACACGGCCAGACGTCTGGCCGACCAGCACCACGTCGCCGGTCTTGAGCGTGCCGCTTTGCACCAGAACGGTCGCGACCGAGCCGCGGCCCTTGTCCAGACGGGCTTCGATCACCAGACCCTTGGCCATCGCATCCACCGGCGCCTTGAGTTCCAGCACCTCGGCCTGAAGCAACACCTGCTCCAGCAAGGCGTCGATGCCTTCGCCGGTCTTGGCGGACACACCCACGAAAGGCACGTCACCACCGAACTCTTCAGGCACGACCTCTTCGGCCACCAGTTCCGAGCGCACACGCTCGAGGTTGATGCCCGGCTTGTCGATCTTGGTCAAGGCCACGACCATGGGCACACCGGCCGCTTTCGCGTGCTTGATGGCTTCCTTGGTCTGCGGCATCACGCCGTCGTCGGCCGCACACACCAGAATGACGATGTCGGTGGCCTGGGCACCACGGGCACGCATGGCGGTGAACGCCTCGTGACCCGGGGTATCGAGGAAAGACACCATGCCGCGCGGCGTTTCCACGTGGTAAGCACCGATGTGCTGCGTGATGCCACCGGCCTCGCCTGCTGCCACCTTGGCGCGACGGATGTAGTCCAGCAGCGAGGTCTTGCCGTGGTCCACGTGGCCCATGACGGTGACCACAGGCGCACGGGGCTTGAGTTCGGCTTGGTGCTGGCCTGCTTCCTCGTCGGTGAAGGCTTCCGGATCATCCAACGCCGCCACCACCGCGGTGTGCCCCAGTTCTTCCACCACGATCATGGCGGTGTCCTGGTCCAGCGGCTGGTTGATGGTGACCATCTGGCCCAGCTTCATCAGTTGCTTGATCACTTCGGAGGACTTCAGGCTCATCTTGTGCGCGAGTTCGGCCACCGTGATGGTTTCCGGCACGTGCACCTCGATGACCTTGGCTTCCGTCGGGGCCACAAAGCTGCTCTGGGCGCTGTCACGGCTGTCGCGGTCGCCACGGCGGCCGCCGCCCTTGGGGCCGCTGCGCCAGTTGGAACGACCAGCGCTGGTGTCGCCACGGGTCTTGATTTCCTTCTTCTTCGCTGCGTCGTCCTTCCAGGTCGACGACAGGTTTTCGGACTTGATTTCCTTCTTGCCACCGGCGCCAGGCGCGGCCGCTGCACCCGCGGCCGTCTTGGCGGCAGGCGTGCCAGCAGGCTTGTGCAGTGTGCCCTTGATGGCCTTGGGATCGGGCGTGGGTTCCGGCTTCTTGGCCACGAGGGTCTTGGCCGGTGCAGCCATCATCGCGCGGATGTTGGCGGCCTCGGCCTCGGCCTTGCGCCGACGCTCCAGCAGATCCTGCGCGCGCGACTCTTCCGCCTTGCGGGCTTCGGCCTGCTTGTCGGCCTCCGCCTTGGCAGCAGCTTCACGCTCGGCCGCGGCAGCGGCACGGCGCTGGTCTTCCTTGGCAGCCTCTTCCTTGGCAGAGTCGACAGAAGCGGCGGATTTCGCCGCCGCCTGTTGCCGCGCCTGGGCTGCGGCCTCTTCGGCCTCTGCGGCCTGGCGCGCGAGTTCCGCCTGGCGGGCCTCTTCTGCTTCGCGCTGCTGGCGCTTGATCAGCAGTTCTTCTTCCTGGCGCCGCAGCAGCTCGGCCTGACGGCGGGCTTCTTCCTCGCGACGTGCCAACTCGGCCGGATCCACCGCCGGTGCGGCTGGCTCGACGGCCTCCGTCGGCACGTCCGGGACCACCACCTCATCGTCGCGCTTGACGAAAGTGCGCTTCTTGCGTACTTCGACCTGGATGGTGCGGGCGCGCCCGGTGGCGTCGGCCTGCTTGATCTCCGTGGTGGACTTCTTCACCAGCGTGATCTTCTTGCGCTCGGCGCCGGCGGTACCGTGACTGGCCTTGAGGTGGCCCAGCAGCTTCTGCTTGTCGGTCTCGGTGACCACATCGGTCCCTGCGGTTTTGGGCACCCCGGCAGCAGACAGCTGCTCCAGCAGGGTGGTGGTGGGCTTGTTCAGCTCAGCGGCCAATTCGGCAACGGTGGTACTGGTCATAGGTGTTTGTTCTCCGCTCGTGCCAGCACGGGTCAGTTGGACGCAGGCGTCTCCTCACCGGAGAACCAGTGAGCGCGGGCGCGCATGATCAGGCTGGTCGCCTCTTCGGGCGTCTGGCCGGTCATGTCGGTGAGTTCGTCGGTGGCCAGATCGGCCAGTTCGTCGCGGGTGTGCACGCCGCCGTCGGCCAGTTTGGCGACCAGGTCGGGGGTCATCCCCTCCAGGTCCCGCAGATCCTGCGACACCTCTTCCACACTTTCTTCGCGGGCGATTTCCATCGTCAGCAGCGCGTCCTTGGCGCGGGCACGCAGCTCGTTGACCGTGTCCTCGTCGAAGGACTCGATTTCCAGCATCTCCTGCAGAGGCACATAGGCCACCTCTTCCAGACTGGTGAAGCCCTCCTCGATCAGGATGTCGGCGATCTCCTGATCCACGTCAAGCTTGGCCATGAACAGCTTGCGGATGCCGTCGGCCTCTTCGGCCTGCTTCTGCGCAGACTCGTCGGCGGTCATGATGTTGATGCGCCAGCCGGTCAGATCGGACGCAAGGCGGACGTTCTGGCCACCGCGGCCGATGGCGATCGCGAGGTTCTCCTCGTCCACCACCACGTCCATGGCATGGCGCTCTTCGTCAACCACGATGGACACCACGTTGGCCGGTGCGAGTGCACCGATCACGAACTGCGCGGGATCTTCGGACCAAAGCACGATGTCCACGCGCTCGCCCGCCAGCTCGTTGGTCACCGCATTGACACGCGAGCCACGCACACCGACGCAGGTGCCGATGGGGTCAATGCGCTTGTCATGCGACAGAACGGCGATCTTGGCGCGCGAACCGGGGTCGCGGGCGCAGGTCTTGATCTCCAGCAGGCCTTGCTCGATCTCCGGCACTTCCTGGCGGAACAGCTCGATCATGAACGAGGGTGCGGAACGCGACAGCAGGATGGGCGCGCCACGCAGTGTCAGGTCGACCTCCATGATCATGGCGCGCACGCGGTCGCCGGTGCGGAAGTTTTCCTTCGGGATCATCTCGCCGCGCTTGAGGCGGCCTTCGACACGACCGCTCTCGACGATCAGGTCGCCCTTGTCCATGCGCTTGACGGTGCCGACAAAGATCTTGTCGCCGCGGCTCATGAAGTCGTTGAGCAGCATTTCGCGCTCGGCGTCACGGATTTTTTGCAGGATCACCTGCTTGGCGGCCATGGCGCCGATGCGGCCGATCGGCACGCTTTCCACCGGCTTCTCGATGTAGTCGCCCTCTTCGATGTCCGGGATGTCGTCACGGGCATCGCTCAGCAACTCCTCGGCATCCGGGTTCTGCAGGCCCGCCGAATCAGGCACCACTAGCCAGCGGCGGAAGGTTTCGTAAGCACCCGTGTCCGGGTCCATCGCGACACGGATGTCGACCTCACCCTTATAGAGTTTTTTGGTCGCCGAGGCCAGCGCCTGTTCGACCGCACCAAGCACGACGTCGCGTTCGACGTTCTTCTCGCGCGAGATGGCATCGATCAGCATCAACATTTCGCGATTCATATCAGTCGCCTACCTTTCCGTATCTCTTCTCTCAAATCACAAAAAAACTCAGGAGCCGGCACGCCGCCCCTTGAAATTCACGAGGGGAGCCAGCCTGGCCTGCTGGACGTCGCCCAGCGCAAACGTCAGCGCCTGAAGAGGTGCGGGTTCGCGCTTTTTGCTCACGCGCTGCCCTGGTTTGACGGGCGGCTCGTCACTCCATACCACCTGCCACATCACCCCGTCGGCGGCCCGCTCCAGCGTGCCGCGAAACTTTTTCCTGTTGGCCGCCACTGCGCCGCCGGTGGCGCCGATGGGCGCCTTGAGCGTGAGATCAATGACCTGCCCCTGGAACCGCTGATAGTCGGCCTCGTGCCGCAGCGGCCGGTCGATACCGGGCGAACCCACTTCGAGGCGCCGGTAATCCAGACCCTCGACCTCCAGCAGATACTGCAGCTGCCGGGTGACCGTCTCGCAATCTTCCACAGTCACGAACTGTTCGGGGCCCGCGGGTTCACCTGGCGGCGGGGCCTGCCAGGGCAAATCGATCGTCACCCGGAGCAAGCCACCAGCCGAACGCTCCAGATCCACCAGGTCAAAACCCAGTCCGGTCACGGTTTGCGCAATGGTGTCTTGCCAGCTCATCGGGTGTATTGAAGCCTTGTGGTGAATGGAATCGAGATTCCGGAAAGCGTTTGGACAAAAAAAATGGGCCGGTAGTAACCCGCCCATTTGGTCGTGAAGCCGGCATTGTACTCCGTGCGGCACCGTTCTTGCAATAGCACCCACCAGGAATGCGTCAGATGCCGAGCACCCACTGAATGACGTTTTTGGCCATGAAACCCATCATGCCCAGGGACAGCACCAGAAAGATGATGAAGGTGCCGAATTTGCCGGCCTTGGACTCCAGGGCCAGATTCAGCACGATGAACAGCATGTAGAGAATGAAGGCCCCCACCCCGAAGGTCAGGCCGAACTGGGCAATCTGACCCTCGGTCAGACCAAATATCGTGTTTTCCATGACTGGGAAATGGGCCGGACTCAGTGGGCCGAAACCGGCGATGGGGTCGCGGTGAGGTCGCAGTAGGCATGCCAGCTCGCGTGGGCGATCAGCGGTATGACCACCACCAGTCCCACCAGTGCGGTGACCATGCCGAGCCCGACCAGCATCGTGATCAGCACGGCCCACCAGACCAGCGGCCCCGGGTAGTCGGCCACCGCGCGCCAGCTGGCCGTGACCGCCATGCTCACGGGCACGCTCTTGTCGATCAGCATGGGAATGGCGACCACACTGGATGCAAACACAGGTGCCGCCAGCAGGGACCCCAGCACAAGCCAAACCTCAAACAGGCCGACCTCCTTGACGAGCACCACGTGGCGAAAAAAGTCCACCGGCTTGAGGATGGGTGTCGGGGACCAAAGCGTGATCAGACCAGCCGAAGCCATCACCCAACCTGTTCCGGCCAGGCCCAGCAAGACGCCGAAACGCACCAGACGGCCATCGAAGGACTTCCACAGCGCGAAGACATCTCGCAGCCCCGCCTTGCGGCCGGCCGCGCGTTCTCGGCTGATGTGATAGAGACCTGTGGCCAGCACCGGTGCCACGATGAGGAAACCCGAAAACGCACCCGCCAGCAGCCAGAAGCGGTCCCGTGCCAGCCAGAGCAGCAGCCAGCCAAAGAGTGCCAGCGCCAGCCCGTGCAGCATGCCCGGCAGCGGGTTGGCCCGCAGGTCTTCCCAGCCGCGCTCGATCCAGCGGGTCGGCGAAATCATGTCCACGGGCATGGTCCGTGTCGTCGCGGGCTTGGAGGCTTGGGTCATGAAAAGCAGCGTTTGGACGTGGTCGGTGCGTTCGACAAGACGCGATTGCGCCGCAACCGATCCTAATGGAAGCTCAGGACGCGGCGCTGACAAGCGCCTGTGTGTAGGCGTTGTTTGGCGCACGGAGGACCTGCTCGACGGGGCCCCGCTCCATCACGACACCATCCTTGAGCACCAGCACCTCGTGGGCCATGGCCCGGATCACCGCGATGTCGTGGGTGATCAGCAGGTAGCTCAGGCCGCGCTCTCGCTGCAGGCGCTGCAGAAGGGTCAGCACCTGTTGCTGGACGGTCACGTCCAGCGCGCTGGTGGGCTCGTCCAGCACCAGCAGCTGCGGCTCGACGATCAGCGCGCGCGCGATGGCCAGGCGCTGGCGCTGCCCGCCGGAAAATTCGTGCGGGTAGCGCTGCAGCCAGTCGTCGGCCTGACTGGGTTCGGACACCAGCCCGACGTCGGCCAGCGCCGCCCTCACCCGTTCGCGGCGCTGCGCCGCATCCAACGCCGGCTCGTGAACGACGAGCCCCTCCCCGACGATCTGCTCCACCGTCATGCGCGGGGACAGAGAGGAAAACGGGTCCTGGAACACCACCTGGACCTGGCGGCGAAGCGCTTTTTCGGCGCCGGTCTGGCGCGCTTGCTCCCAGCCGGTGTCGCCGATATGCAGATCGCCGCTGTGCGGCAGCAGGCCCAGCGCAGCCAGAGCCAGGGTTGATTTGCCCGACCCGGACTCACCAACCACCCCGAGTGTGCCGCCGGACGGAATCGCAAAATCGGCCCCCTCCAGCGCGACGAAACTGCCGCGCCGGAACCAGCCCCGGAGCCCGGGCAGCGGCACCGGATAGCTCACACGCAGGCCCTGCGCCCGCATCACCGTCGGCGCATCTGCGGTTGGCTCGGCCACATCCCGCCGAGCCTCGCTGGCCAGCAGGCGGCGCGTGTAGGCATGCTGAGGCGCCTCATACACCGACTCCACCCCGCCCTGCTCCACCAGATGCCCTTTTTCCATCACAGCCACCCGGTCAGCGAAGCGCCGCACCAGGTTCAGGTCGTGGGTGATGAGCAGCACCGCCATGCCGTGCTGGCGCTGCAGATCCGAGAGCAGGGCCAAGATCTGGGCCCGCACCGTGACGTCCAGGGCAGTGGTCGGCTCGTCGGCGATCAGCAACTTCGGCTGGGCCGCCAGCGCCATGGCGATCATGGCGCGCTGGCGCTGACCGCCGCTGAGCTGGTGCGGAAACGCCCCGGCGCGCCGGGCGGGCTCGGAGATGCCGGTCGAGGCCAGCAACTCGATGGCGCCTGACCGGGCCTGCGCGGTGGTCAGCCCTTTCTTGAGCTGGAGCACCTCGACGATCTGCTCGCCCACGCTGTAGAGCGGGTTGAGCGCGGTCATCGGCTCCTGGAAGATCACCGCGATGCGGTCGCCCCGGATGCCGCGCAGCGCGTGTTCGTTCAGGGACAGCAGGTCGGTGCCGCCGAAGTGGGCCGTGCCGCGCACCTCGGCGTTGTGGATCAGCCGCAGCAGCGACAGTGCCGAGACGGTCTTGCCGGAGCCCGACTCGCCCACCAGCGCCAGCTTCTCACCAGCTGCGAGCGAGAAGTCGATGCCATGCACCACCTCGTGGCCACCGAACGAGACGCTCAGGCCCTTGACCTCCAGCAGCGGCGTCATTGGTCGGCCTTTCGCGGATCGAGCGCGTCCCGCAGCGCGTCACCCATGAAGGTCAGCAGCAGCAGCGTGATGACCAGAACGCCGAAGGTCGAGAGCGAGATCCACCAGGCGTCAATGTTGTTCTTGCCCTGGCTCAGCAGCTCGCCCAGCGACGGCGTGCCCGGCGGCACGCCCAGGCCCAGGAAGTCCAGCGAGGTCAGCGCCAGGATGGCCGCGCTCATGCGGAACGGCAGGAAGGTGACCACCGGCGTCAGGCTGTTGGGCAGTACGTGGCGCCAGATGATCTGGCCGTTGGACAGCCCCATGGCCCGCGCCGCGCGCACGTAATCCATCTGCCGGTTGCGCAGGAACTCCGCCCGCACGTAGTCGGACAGCCCCATCCAGCCGAACAGGCTGAGCAACACCAGCAACAGGCCGATGCTCGGCGACAGCACGGCCGAGAAGATGATCAGCAGGTACAGCTCGGGCATGGAGGACCAGATTTCGATGAAACGCTGGAAGGCCAGATCGGTCTTCCCGCCAAAGAAACCCTGGATCGCACCGGTGAGGATGCCCAGCACAGTGCCGATGAAGGTCAATGCCAGGGCAAACAGCACGCTGACACGGAAACCGTAGATCAGCTGCGCCAGCAGGTCGCGCCCGCGGTCGTCGGTGCCCAGCCAGTTCTCGGCGGTCGGGCGGGACGGGTTGGGCTCTTTCGCGAAGTAGTTCAGCGTCTTGGGGCCATAGGGGTTGGGCGCGTAGATCGCCCAGCTGTCCCCCTGGGTGATGCGCTCGCGGATGAAGGGATCGAGGTAGTCAGTGTCGGACTCGAAATCACCACCAAAAGTGGTTTCCGGCAGGTCCTGGACCATCGGGAAATAGGTCTTGCCTTCGTAGCGCACGACCAGCGGCCGGTCGTTGGAGATCAGCTCGGCGAACAGGCTCAGCACCACCAGGGTGCAGAACAGCACCAGGCTCCAGTAGCCCAGGCGGTTGCGCTTGAAACGTTGCCAGGCGCGGCGGGAGGGGGACAGCGAGGCGGCGGCCATCAGTCGAACTTCACGCGCGGATCCACCCACACGTAGCAGAGATCGGACACCAGCTTGGTGATCAGGCCGATCAGGGTAAACAGGAACAGCGTGCCCATGACCACGGGGTAGTCGCGTCGTATCACGCTCTCGTAGCCGAGCAGGCCCAGCCCGTCGAGAGAGAACTGGGTCTCGATCAGCAAAGCGCCAGTGAAGAAGGCGCCGATGAAGGCGGCCGGAAAGCCGGTCACGATGGGGATCAGGGCGTTGCGGAACACGTGCTTCCACAGCACCTGCCGCTCGCTCAGACCCTTGGCGCGGGCCGTCATCACATACTGTTTGCGGATCTCTTCGAGGAACGAGTTCTTGGTGAGCATGGCCGTCACGGCGAAGCTGCCCAGCACCATCGCAGTCACCGGCAGCGTGATGTGCCAGAGGTAGTCGACGATGCGAGCGCCCCAGCTCAGCTCCTCCCAGTTCGACGAGGTCAGGCCGCGCAGCGGAAACCACTGCAGCTGGCCGCCGAAGATCACCAGCAGCGCGACGCCGAGCACGAAGCCCGGTATCGCATACCCCACCAGCACCAACAATGTGGTCACCAGATCGAAGCGAGACCCGGCGCGCACCGCCTTGGCCACGCCCAGCGGCACCGCCACCAGGTAGCTGATCAGAAAGGTCCAGAGCCCGAGGCTGACCGACACCGGCAGCTTTTCGATGATCAGCTGCGAGACCGCCTTGTTCTGGAAGAAGCTGGTGCCGAGGTCGAAGCGCGCGAACTGGCCCAGCATCTGGAAGAAGCGCTCGTGCGCGGGTTTGTCAAAGCCGTAGAGGGCCTTGATCTGCTCCAGCCGTTGCGGGTCCACGCCCTGGGCACCCCGGTAAACCGAGCCGCCTTCCGCGCCCGTGCCTGCTCCGGCACGCGCCTCCGCCAGGTACTGCTCCACCGGCCCGCCCGGCACGAACTGGATCACGACGAAAGTCAGCAGCAGCACCCCGAACAGCGTCGGGATCATCAACAGCAGGCGCTTGAGGATGTAGGACCACATATCAGGGTTTCGCCCACCAGGTGTCGATCGCCCAGTCCTCGCCGGTGGCATAGGGAGGCATGGCATCCGGACGGGCGAGGCGCCAGGCGTTGTAGACCATGCGGTGCGTGCTGGAAGACCATTGCGGCACCAGATAGTGGCTGTGCGTGATGGCACGCTCCAGCGAACGGCAGGCGGCCAGGAACTCGGGACGGGTGTCGGCGCCGACCATTCGGCCGATCAGGTCGTCGACTGCCGGGCTTTTCACGCCGGCCATGTTGCCCGAGTCTTCGATGTCGGCGGCCTTGCTGCCGAACAGGTCGGCGTATTCCGGACCGGGGTTGTGCGTGCCACCGTACGCGATCGATGTGATGTCGAAGTTGAACGTGCGCAAGCGCTGCTGATACAGCGCGAAATCCACCGGACGAAAACTCAGCTGGACGCCCAGCTTGGCGAGGTTGCGCGACCAGGGCGTCACCACGCGCGCACCCGTTTCCTGGCTGTCGAGATACTCCAGCACCATGGCCTCGCCCTTCGCGTTGCGCAGCGCGCCGTCTTTCACCGCCCAGCCGGCCTCGCGCAGCAGGGCCTGTGCCTTGCGAAGGTTGCCGCGCAGCGAGTCATCCCCGTCGGTGCGCGGCGAGCGGTAGGCCGGGCCGAAGACGGCGGGCGGCAGTTGCGCACGCCAGGGTGACAACAGAGCCAGCTCGGCCGGGGACGGTGCCCCCTCGGCTGAGCAGTCGGTGTTGCCGAACAGCCCCTGCACCCGCTGGTAGGCGCCGTAGAACATTTGCCGGTTCATCCATTCGTAGTCCAGCGCCAAGCCCAGCGCCTGCCGCACGCGGATGTCGTCGAGCGGCGGGCGGCGGGTGTTGAGCACATAGCTCTGGAAACCGGTGGGCTGTTTGTGCACGAACTCGGCCTTGACCAGTTCGCCGCTGTCAAAGCGCTTGCCGTTGACGCGCCGCGCCCAGTCGCCGGCCGAAAAGAAGCGCATCAGGTCGAACTCGCCCGCCTTGAGCGCCTC
Organism: Hydrogenophaga sp. NH-16; assembly: GCF_004006415.1. NCBI lineage: Bacteria > Pseudomonadati > Pseudomonadota > Betaproteobacteria > Burkholderiales > Comamonadaceae > Hydrogenophaga > Hydrogenophaga sp. NH-16. The sequence continues at coordinate 4,607,051 of NZ_CP029344.1, read as the reverse complement.
CAGCCGCGCCGTGTTGTCCTTGTAAATCTTGACGGTGATGCGGTCGAAGTTGGCCGTGCCGCGGCGCACCGGCAGGTCCTTCGCCCAGTAGGCCGGGTCGCGCACGTAGGTGATGTCCTTGCCGAAGCGCACCGGCCCGATCTTGTAGGGCCCGCTGCCGATGGGGATGTCCATCACCACTTGGTCGAAGCTCTTGCGCTGGCCGGTCTTCGGATCTTTCTCGTCGCCCCAGTCGCGGCTGAACACCGGCAGGCCGCCCACCGTCAGCGGCAGTTCGCGGTTGAACTTCCTGAACCGGTAGCGCACCGTGCGCTCATCGACCACGTCCACACCAGCCACGTCTTCCAGAATCGTTTTGTAGGCCGGCGAGGTGTGGGGGCCGATCAGCGTCTCGTAGCTGTGCTTCACGTCAGCGGCCAGCACCGGCTGTCCGTTGTGGAACTTTGCCTCTGGCCGGATGCGAAAGGTCACCGACAACCGGTCGGGCGCCAGCACCACATCCGAGGCCAGCAGGCCGTAGGCCGAGCCGTTTTCGTCCAGCGCCCCTGTGAGCAGGCTGTCGAACATCAGCGACGACAGGTAAGCCGGCGCATTGCCGCGCAGGGTGAACGGGTTGTACTTGTCGAAGGTGGAGACCCGCAGGTTACTGACCAGGCGCAGTTCACCGCCCTTGGGCGCATCGGGATTCACATAGGCGAAGTGCGTGAAGCCAGGCGGATACCGCAGTTCACCCCAGAGCGCATAGCCGTGTGCGGCCCAGGCCGGCAGCGAAGCCATCGCAACGCCGACGGCCACCAGAAGGCGCCACAGGCGAAGGGAAAAGGCTCGATGGGCTTGCATGCGACAATTCTGCGGGAAATTTTTCTGGAGTCTGAACAATGGGTTTTCTCGCCGGCAAGAAACTGCTGATCACGGGCGTGCTGTCCAACCGGTCCATCGCCTACGGCATTGCCAAGGCCTGTCATGCGCAAGGGGCCGAGCTGGCCTTCAGCTACGTGGGCGAACGCTTCAAGGACCGCATCACCGAATTTGCGGCCGATTTCAACTCGAACCTCATCTTCGATTGCGACGTCGGCGACGATGCCCAGATCGAGAAGCTGTTTGCCGATCTGTCGCAGACCTGGCCGACGTTCGACGGCTTCGTGCACAGCATCGGTTTCGCCCCGCGCGAGGCGATTGCCGGCGACTTCCTCGACGGCCTGACGCGCGAGAACTTCCGCATCGCCCACGACATCAGCGCCTACAGCTTCCCGGCCATGGCCAAGGCCGCCCTGCCCTACCTCAATGCCAACGCGGCGCTGCTGACGCTGAGCTACCTGGGGGCGCTGCGCACCATCCCGAACTACAACACCATGGGCCTGGCCAAGGCCAGCCTGGAAGCCAGCGTGCGCTACCTGGCGGAATCGCTGGGCCCGCGCGGCATGCGGGTCAACGGCATCAGCGCCGGCCCGATCAAGACCCTGGCCGCCAGCGGCATCAAGGACTTCGGCAAGCTGCTGGGCTATGTGGCCGCGGCCTCCCCGCTGCGCCGCAACGTCACGATCGAGGACGTCGGCAACGTGGCCGCCTTCCTGCTGTCGGACCTGGCCTCGGGCGTGACGTCCGAAATCACCTACGTGGACTGCGGCTTCAGCCAGACCGCCGGCATCAGCAAGGACAGCGAGTCGGTCTCCTGACCGTTCTTTTTCCTTCGCGATGACTACCATGGGCACCGGTCGACGCAGCGTCCTCGCTGCCATCGCCGGTGTTTTTTTGTGCCCTTTGGCATCGCTGGCGGCCGACGCGCCACCGGCCCTGATGCTGGCGGGCAAGTACCGGCCCGGACTGGATCTTTCGGCCTACTGGGTCAGTGAAAAATACGACGGCGTGCGTGGCTACTGGGACGGGCAGCGCCTGTGGACCCGGGGTGGTGAGCCGCTGTCGCCACCCGTCTGGTTCACGCAGGGTTGGCCACCCACGCCCATGGACGGCGAGCTGTGGGCCGGGCGCGGCCGTTTCGAGGAAGTCAGTGGCACCGTGCGCCAGTTGCAGGCCAGCGACGAGGCCTGGCGTCGCATCCGCTTCATGGTGTTCGATCTGCCCGCCCATCCAGGCCTGTTCGATGAGCGGCTGGCGGCTTACCAGGCGCTGGTGCGCCAGCTTGATCTGCCGTGGGTGGTGGCCGTGCCCCAGGAGAAAATCACCGACCACACCACGCTGCAGCGCCGGCTCAAGACCGACATACAGGCGGGCGCCGAGGGCCTGATGCTGCACCGAGGAGATTCGCCCTACCGCGCGGTGCGGGGCGACGACCTGGTCAAGCTCAAGCCGTTTGACGATGCCGAGGCGCGCGTACTGTCCTACGTGCCCGGCAAAGGACGGCATGCCGGGCGGATGGGCGCGCTGTGGGTCGAGACGCCCGACGGCCAGCGCTTCCGGCTGGGCACGGGTTTCTCAGACGCGCAGCGTGAACGTCCGCCCTCCGTCGGCAGCTGGATCACCTACCGCTACCGGGGTCTGCACGACAGCGGGCTGCCCCGGTTCGCCAGCTTCCTGCGCGAGCGCCCGGACTACCGGCCACCCGCCCGCTGACTTTGTCCGTCAGGCGCCAGACACCTGGCGCAGGTGCGCGTAGATCTGATCCTTGAGGGCGAGCTTCTCCTTTTTCAGCCGCTCGATCTCCAGTTGCGTGCCCGGTTCGATGTGGGCTTCCTTGTTCCTGATCTGCTGATCGAGCTCGTTGTGCTTGTCGAACAGCCGGGTGAAGTGGTGATCGTGGCCCTTGAGGCTTGTGATCAGATCGCGGTATTCGGGAAACATCGGTGCTCCTCTGGTGTCGGGATGCCAGCTTACCCCGCCTTCACACAGTCCGCAAAGTAGCTGACCACGCCGTCGAGCCCGACCTCCTGCACCAAGCCATGGATATCGGTCTCGAACCCAGGGCATTCACGGGCAAACTCGCGGTTGAACTTGAGGTAGTCCACGATCTTCTTGTTGAACACCTCACCCGGAATCAGCAGCGGAATGCCCGGCGGGTACGGCGTCACCAGGCTGGTGGTGATGCGCCCTTCCAGATCGTCGATAGGCACGCGCTGCGTCGTGCGGTGCGCGATGTGCGCGAACGCGTCGCTGGGCTTCATGGCCGGCGTGTGGTCGCTCAGGTACATGTCGGTGGTCAGGCGTGCAATATCGTACTTGGCGTAGAGCGCGTGCACATGCTGGCACAGGTCGCGAAGACCCATCTGCTCGTAGCGCGGCTGCTTGGCGCAGAACTCCGGCATGATCCGCCACATCGGCTGGTTCTTGGCATAGTCGTCCTTGAACTGCTGCAGCGCCGTCAGCAGCGTGTTCCAGCGGCCCTTGGTGATGCCGATGGTGAACATGATGAAGAACGAGTACAGCCCGGTCTTCTCCACCACCACGCCGTGTTCCGCCAGGAACTTGGTGACGATGGATGCCGGGATGCCGGTGGCGGCGAAGTCGCCCTTGAGGTTCAGGCCCGGCGTCACGATGGTGGCCTTGATCGGATCGAGCATGTTGAAGCCCGGCGCCATGTCGCCGAAGCCGTGCCAGGCTTCCTCACCATCCGAGGGCTGCACGCCATCTGCGTCGGTGCGCTTGAGCACCCAGTCGCTGGCCCTGCCCACACCCTCCTCCACCAGGCTGTCCGGCCCCCAGACCTGGAACCACCAGTCGTCCTGCCCGAACTCGGCCTCCACCTTGCGCATGGCACGTCTGAAGTCGAGCGCCTCGGCAATGCTCTCTTCCACGAGCGCCGTGCCGCCCGGCGGCTCCATCATGGCAGCGGCCACGTCGCAGCTTGCGATGATGCTGTACTGCGGGCTGGTGCTGGTGTGCATCAGGTAGGCCTCGTTGAAGAGGTGGCGGTCGAGTTTGGTGCTCTGGGAATCCTGCACCAGCACATGGCTGGCCTGGCTGATGCCGGCCAGCAGCTTGTGGATGGACTGCGTGGCGTACACCACCGAATGCTGCGGACGCGCGCGCTTCTTGCCCATGGCGTGGAAGCTGCCGTAGAAGGGATGGAAGGCCGCGTGCGGCAGCCAGGCCTCGTCGAAGTGGAGGTTGTCCACCCAGCCATCGAGCAGGTTCTTGATGGTCTCAGTGTTGTAGAGCACGCCGTCGTAGGTGGACTGCGTCAGTGTCAGGATGCGCGGCTTGACCTTGTCGGCATCCACTCCGGCGAGCAGCGGATTGGCGCGAATCTTGGCCTTGATGGCATCGACCTCGAACTCGGCCTGCGGGATCGGACCGATGATGCCGTAGTGGTTGCGCGTGGGTTTGAGGAACACGGGTATCGCACCCGTCATGATGATCGAGTGCAGGATGGACTTGTGGCAGTTCCGGTCCACCACCACCACATCGCCCGGCGCCACCGTGTGGTGCCAGACCATCTTGTTCGACGTCGACGTGCCGTTGGTCACGAAGTAGCAGTGGTCGGCATTGAAGATGCGTGCGGCGTTGCGCTCGCTCGCACCAATGGCGCCGTTGTGGTCCAGCAGCTGGCCGAGCTCCTCCACCGCGTTGCACACGTCGGCGCGCAGCATGTTCTCACCATAGAACTGGTGGTACATCTGGCCCACCGGGCTCTTGAGGAAAGCCACTCCACCCGAGTGACCAGGGCAGTGCCATGAATAAGAACCATCTTCCGCATAGTCCAGCAGGGCCTTGAAAAACGGCGGCTGGATGCCTTCGAGATAGCTCTTGGCCTCGCGGATGATGTGGCGCGCCACGAACTCCGGCGTGTCCTCGAACATGTGGATGAAGCCATGCAGCTCGCGCAGCACGTCGTTGGGCAGGTGGCGGCTGGTCTTGGTCTCGCCATGCACGTAGATCGGCACCTCGGCGTTCTTGCGGCGCACTTCCTCGATGAAGTTGCGAAGATTCAGCACCGCTGGGTCCAGATCAGGCCCCGGGGTGAACTCCTCGTCGTCGATGGACAGGATGAAGGCGCTGGCGCGCGACTGCTGCTGCGCAAACTGTGAAAGGTCGCCGTAGCTCGTCACGCCCACCACTTCGAAGCCTTCGCTTTCAATGGCCTGTGCCAGGGCGCGGATCCCCAGGCCAGACGTGTTTTCGGAACGGAAGTCCTCGTCGATGATGACGATGGGAAAGCGGAATTTCATCGCGTATCTCCAGCCGGTGCGAGCCGGGGCGGGTGGGAAGGGCCAGGAAGCGGGCAAGTGTACGGAAATCACATGACGCTGAACTTCTGTCGCAGGGCTTTTGACGCAGAATGTGGCGCTTGCCAGACATGGTGTGGCATCTATCGAGGAGGATGTTCAATGGACGAGTCGACCATGTGGTGGTTGATGGCTGCGGCGCTGGTGGCGCTGGAGCTTTTTACCGGCACCTTCTACCTGCTCATGCTGGCGGTCGGGCTGGCTGCCGGTGCCCTCGCCGCCCACCTGGGACTCTCTTTCTCCGGACAGCTGGTGGCTGCAGCCTTGATCGGGGCGGCAGCCGTGGTCATCGGGCACCTGCAACGCCGCAAACGCAAAGGAGATCCATCGGTCCGGTCCCTGCGCAGCGTCAACCTGGACGTCGGGGAAACGCTGCACGTGGACAACTGGCAGTCCGATGGCACCGCCAGCGTGCGCTACCGGGGCGCACAGTGGACCGCCGTGCTTGAACAAGGCCAGGTGGCGGAAGCCGGCAATTACAGGGTCACGGAACTGGTGGGCAACCGGCTCAAGGTCGAGAAGGCCTGATCTCCCAACAACCTTCCATCATCAATCTTCCAACTGTACAGGGACATCACCATGGAAATCGCACTGTTTCTTTTCATCATCGCGGCGATCTTCATCATCCGGGCAGTCAAGGTCGTGCCCCAGCAGAATGCCTGGGTGGTCGAACGCCTGGGCAAGTACCACGCATCGTTGGCACCGGGTCTCAACTTTCTGGTGCCCTTCATCGACAAAGTCGCCTACAAGCACAGCCTCAAGGAGATCCCGCTGGATGTGCCCAGCCAAGTCTGCATCACACGCGACAACACCCAGCTGCAGGTGGACGGCATCCTCTACTTCCAGGTGACCGACCCGATGCGCGCCAGCTACGGCTCTTCCAACTACATCGTCGCCGTGACCCAACTCGCACAGACCTCGCTGCGCTCGGTGATCGGCAAGCTGGAACTCGACAAGACTTTCGAGGAGCGCGACATCATCAACGCGCAGGTGGTGCAGGCCATCGACGAGGCGGCGCTGAACTGGGGGGTCAAGGTGCTGCGCTACGAGATCAAGGACCTGACGCCACCCAAGGAGATCCTGCACGCCATGCAGCAGCAGATCACGGCCGAGCGCGAAAAGCGCGCACTGATTGCCGCCTCCGAGGGCCGCCGTCAGGAGCAGATCAACATTGCCACCGGCGAGCGCGAGGCCTTCATTGCCCGCTCGGAGGGTGAAAAGCAGGCCGCCATCAACCAGGCCCAGGGCGAGGCCGCAGCAATCACCGCAGTGGCTGATGCCACGGCCCAGGCCATCGAGCGCATCGCCACCGCCATCCGGCAACCAGGCGGCGAGCAGGCCGTCCAGCTCAAGGTGGCCGAACGCGCCGTGGATGCCTACGGCAAGGTGGCTGCCGACGCCACCACCACGCTCATCGTCCCCGGCAACATGAGCGAGGTCTCGGCTCTCATCGGCTCAGCCATGCAGATGATCGGCACGACCAAGGCAAAGGCCTGAAAACAACGCCCTGCAGCCTGCTACAATCGCAGGCTTCGCGGAGAGGTGGATGAGCGGTTTAAGTCGCACGCCTGGAAAGCGTGTGTGGGCTAATCCCCACCGCGGGTTCGAATCCCGCCCTCTCCGCCACGATCAACATAGGCCCCTTGTGGGCCTTTGTTTTTTAAGGACTTTTTGGAAATCAACAGCTTGCGGTAGGTCGTCATGGGTGTCGGCGCCGACTGAATCTTGACCCACCCTGCCGATTGAACTTTGACCCAGGGCTGGTGGCCGGAACCGCGTGATAGCAATGCCCCGCAACTCACGTTGCGAGGCATTGTGCACAGCTCTTCAGCGTCTTGTTAGTGTTCTGACACGGACTGTTCGGGGCCGTTTTTCATGGCTGGTGACGGTTTGGCACAGGGTGGCCGCCGCTAACATCCGGCCCGGACGTGGCGGGACGTCCTGCCACGCCTTTCAATACATCAGGAGGAACTCACAATGAACAAGCCATTCCGCTATCCCGCGCTGAGCCGTCGCCAGCTGGGTCTGGGTCTTCTGTCCGGCCTCGGGCTGGCGCTGACCGGTTGTGGTGGTGGCGATGACGGCGACGACCAGCCGCTCTCCGCCGCCTTCAACGACCTGCGCGCCGGCATGACCCGGGACGATGTGCAGCGCCTGGTCAACCGGGCGCCGGTGTCCGGTACCTCGGCCTCGGTGCTGCGCTGGGAGACCGATACAGAAATCCTGGAGGTGACTTTCTCCGGCGACCGGATCGCGACGGCCCGCTGGACCGACCGCACCACCGGGCGCTCCTATCTGCGCACCTTCCGCTTTGCGGGCAATGGCGGTGGCGGCACCGGCACCCTCTACCAGGCCTTCCTGGCCTTGCGCCCTGGCATGACCCGGGGGGAAGTGATCCAGCGGGTGCCCGTGGCCGTGTCGCAGGGGGGCACCACCAGCCAGGTGCTGTGGATCGATGGTGAGGAGGCGCTGGGCGTGCGCTTCAACGGCTCCTCCGACGGTTCCACCATCACCTTTGCGCAATGGGGACTGTCCATCGCGGCGGGCAGCCGCAACGAAACGCGCACCTTCTGATCGGGTGTCCGTTTCAGGCCGGGCCGCCCGTGAAGGCCGCCCAGCCCGGCCAGCCGTCGCGCGCAATCGCAAACTTGCGGCTGGCAGAACTCCACGACGCACCGGTGGCCATGGCCTCGGCGAAGGATGCGCCATCGATCACCTGGGTGCCGCCCAGCAGGCTCACCCCGCGCTCGAACAGTGCGTCAGGCCAGAGGCCGGCCGAAGGGCCGATGACGGCGAAGCGTGTGGCGTTCGGTGCCGCCGCCAGCATCTCGTCCAGAGAATCGTTGAGCAGCATGGTCGAGGTGCCGACCACGGTGTTGCAGGCGGCCAGCGGCGAGCGGTCCAGCGTGATGTGCACCTTCGGAAAACGCTCCCGCTGCCGCGCCACCATCTCCGCGTTCATCTCCACCACGGTCAGGCGTCCGCCGGCTTCGTCGACACGCCGCACCAGCGGCGGGAAGAAGCCGATCATGCCCAGGTGGTCCTGCGGACCGAGCACCACATCGCCCAGCGAGTTGCCGGCCGGCGGTGGCGTGTAGCCGATGCGTCGCCAGACCGAGTCGGTCAGCGCGTTGACCGCGGCCAGCGCGACCGCGCGCTCCACCTCGTCGCCACCGGCCAGCCGCTGCGCCAGTGCCATCGGGTCGGCGCCCGCCAGCGCGTCGTGCCGGTCGCTGCCGTGCCGGGCGAGCAGGTGGTCGAGCGTGCCCCCGAGCAGGATGTAGGACAGGCCGAAGGCGCCGTCTTCCAGCTCGATGGCGCAGAACTCGGCGTCGTGTTCGCCCGGTTCGCCGGGGCGCTGCGGGATGTGCAGGCGCCGGACCTTCGGACTCGGCCATCGGGTGGCGATGGCGGCGAGCTGCTGGAGCAGGGCGGTGGAGATCGGAGTCCGGTTCTGGCGCTGGTTCATGCGGCCATGGTAGCGGCGAGCGCGCGCAGCGCCTGTGCCGTGGCTTCGTCGCCGGGAAAGAAGGTCTCCAGCGCCAGCTCCTGCAAGGTGATGTCGGCGGGCGAGCCGAACACGGTGGTGGTGCTGATCAGGTGCAGCACGCCGGCCGGGGTATGGACCAGGAAGGGCATCAGCACCCCCGGGTGCTCGCCGGCCAGGCGCGCGGCGGACCCCGGCGCCTGCCCCGGGTAGGCGCGCAGCTCGGCGAGCAGGTCCGCCAGGGCCTCGTCGCCGGTGGCGCGGATCTGCTGCTGCAGCCGCGCGAACAGGTGCTCGCGCCACTGGTCGAGGTTGGCAATGCGCGGCGCCAGGCCGCCTGGGTGTAGGCTCACGCGCAGCAGGCTCACCGGCGGCTGCAGCAGGGCCGGGTCGACGCCGCTCAGCAGCGGCGCGACCATGCGGTTGGACAGCACCATGTGCCAGTGGCGGTCGAAGGCCACGGCGGGCCAGGGTTCGTGGCTGTCGAGGATGTGCTGCACCGCTCGCCGCGCCGCGTCCATCACCGGCTCGTCCAGCCGCTGTTCGCGGTACATGGGCGCGTAGCCGGCCGCCACCAGCCACGTATTGCGCTCGCGCAGCGGCACTGCCAGCCGTTCGCACAGGCGCAGCACCAGCTCGCGGCTGGGGCTGGCTTTGCCGGTCTCGACACAGCTCAGGTGCCGGGTCGAGAGCTCGGCGTCGAGCGCGAGGTCCTGCTGGCTGAGGTGGCGCAGCTGGCGCCAGTGGCGCAGGTGGTCGCCGACCGAGAGGCGGCTGCTGGCGTGGGGAAGGGCGGCGTTCGACATGGGCACATGGTAGGCCCGGACGCCGCTTGAACCATGACCTGCGAGGTCATGGACGCCATGCCCTGCGGCGCCGAGCATCGGGCTCCCATCGTTTCACTTCAAGGAGTCCACCATGTTCACCATCTCTGCTTCCACCCTGCGCCGCGTGCTCTGGCTCGATGCCGCCAGCGGCCTGGGCATGGGCCTGTCCCATCTGGCGCTGTCCGAACCGCTGTCCGGCTGGACCGGCATTCCGGCCGCCTGGCTGCAGGTGGCGGCGCTGGTCGTGTTCGGCGCGGCCTCACTGGCCGGCTGGCTCGCGAGCCGGGCCGAACCCCCGGCTGGCGGCGTCAGGCTGCTGGCGGCGGGCAACTTCGCCTGGGTCGCGGCGAGCCTCTGGCTGGCCTTCGGTGCCGGCCTGCCGCTGACCGTACTGGGCCTGGGTTGGGTGCTGGTGCAGGCGCTGCTGGTGCTGGTCATGGCCGAGCTGGAGTGGGCCGGTGCCCGCCGGGCGCAGGGCCTGGCGATGGCCTGAGCCCTCGGCCCGCCGGGCGGGTTCCAGGAGGCGACAGCCGCGGCGGGACGCGGGTGGCGGGCGGGCACAATGCCGCGTCTGTCACCACTGTCCCGCTGTCACATGCCCTTCAACGACAACCACGTCGAGCCTTCCACCGTCGCCACCGTCCGCCGCCTGCCCATCGAATTCACCGGCTCCGGCAGCGAGTACTTCCGCATCTGGATCGTCAACCTGCTGCTGCTCCTGGTCACCCTGGGCCTGTACTGGCCCTGGGCCAAGGTGCGGCGGCAGCGCTACTTCTGGGGCAACACCCTGGTCGACGGCGATCCGCTGGGCTTTCACGGCGACCCCAAACAGATGTTCAAGGGCTGGGCGCTGGTCGGGGTGCTGTTCGTGCTCTACAACTGGGCCAGCAGCTTCTCCGCCGTGGCGAGCCTGGTGGCCTTCGTGGCGCTGGCCGCGCTGTGGCCCGCCCTGTGGCGCTCGTCGATGGCCTTCCGCATGGGCAACACCAGCTGGCGGGGCCTGCGGTTCCGCTTCGTGGGCTCGCTGCGCGACGCCTACCTCGCGCACCTGCCGCCGTTTCTGGTGGTGCTGCCGATGGTGCTGCTGACCTTTGCCATCCCCGAAGACCCGGAGCAGGCCCCGCCCGAATGGGTGATGGCGTCCTTCGGTGGGGCGTTTGTGCTGCTGGTGCTGACGCTGCCGTGGCTGCTGTGGCGCATGAAGGCCTACCAGCACCGGCACTACGCGCTCGGCCCCTTGCAGACCGATTTCCGCGCCAGCGTGGGTTCGTTCTACCTGCTGGCGATCAAGCCCTTCCTGCTGTTCGCCGGGGTGATGGGGCTGATCGCGCTGTACGTCGTCACCAGCTTCGGCAGCGCCGACGCGCTGGGCGGCTTGCTGGGCGAGATGATGTGGGTGCTGCCTGTCCTGGTGGTCGGCTTCTGGGTGCTCATGTTCCTGGGCATCGGTCCCTGGATCACCACCCGCCTGCAGAACCTGGTCTGGACCAAGACCGGCAATGGCCAGATGCGCTTCATCAGCCAGCTGCGTTTTCGCGACATGCTCTGGCTGAGCGTCAAGAACGGGCTGCTGATCGGCATTACCCTGGGGCTGTACTGGCCCTTCGCCAAGGTGGCCATGGCGCGCCTGCGGCTGGAGGCGGTGCACGTGCGCACCGTCACCGACATGCAGGCCCTGCTGGCTGCGGAACATGATCGGCCCGCCGAGGCGGCGGGTGACGCGGCCGGCGATTTCTTCGGTCTGGACGTGGGCCTCTGAACACGACCCGCATGGATGCCTCTACCCCGCCCGCCAACCGGGGCCTCACGGTCCGCTATTTCGACGGCCGCAGCAGCCGGCCACGTGGGGTGCAGGCCACGCTCGCAGCGGGCCGGCTGCACCTGAAGGGGCCGGACGTGGACCGCACGATCGAGGCCCGGCGGGTGCAATGGCCCGAGCGCACGCGGCGCGGGCCCCGCATCGCCCAGCTGCCCGACGGCGGCAGCATCCAGTCCGACGACGCGGCGGCCTGGGACGCCTGGGTCCGCGATGCGGGTCACGTGGAATCGGTGGTGGTGCGGCTGCAGCAGAGCTGGCGCGGCGTGCTGGCCAGCCTGCTTCTGCTGGTGGCGGTGAGCGCGGCGGGCTACGTCTGGGGCCTGCCCTGGGCGGCGCGTGCGGTGGCCGACCGCTTCCCGGAAGGTGTCGAGCAGCAGATCGGCGAGACGGTGCTGGATCAGGTCGACGATTTGTTGAAGCCCAGCCAGCTGAGCGCCCAGGAGCAACAGGCCATCGAGCAGGCCTGGCAGCGGGTGCTGCGCGCGCACACGGCGGCCCAGGCAGCGCGCGGCGTGGCGGTGCGGCCCTCGCGCCTGCTGATCCGCGCCAGCGAGGACATCGGCCCCAACGCGCTGGCTCTGCCGGGCGGCACCATGCTGCTGACCGACGACATGGCGCGGCTGCTGCAGCACGACACCGAGGTGATCGCGGGCGTGCTGGCGCACGAACTGGGCCATGTGCAGCATCGGCATGGCGTGCGCATGCTGGTGCAGGTGGGCGTGCTGGGCTTCGTCACCTCGACGCTCTGGGGCGACTACAGCGGCGTGCTGGCCACGGTACCGCTCTGGCTGGGCCAGGCCCACTACTCGCGCGAGGCCGAGCGCGAGGCCGACGCCTACAGCGTGACCGTGCTGCGCGACGCGGGTCTGTCGCCAGCGGTGATGACCCGGCTGTTCGAGCGCTTTGCGCTGTTCAAGCGCTGCGGCGACGACATCCTCAAACCCGTGCCGGCGGGCAGCGCGCCGGTGTGCAAGGCCGAGCAGAAGACGGGCTCCGACGGCGATGAGGACATGGGCGGCTTCTGGGGCCTGGGCTTCGCCTCGCACCCGGCAGACGAGGACCGCACCGCCTTCTTCCGCGACGCGGCGCGCTGAAAGCCAATCAGGCGATCAACCGGGCGATCAGCGCGCCTTCGCTGGGCGCCGCCAGAGGCACCCAGACCTTGATGGGGCTGCCCTGGGCCACGTCGATGGCCTCGCCGTCCTGGTTGCGCATGGCGTCCAGCTGCACCACGCGGTTGCCGCTGGGGTGGATGACTTCCAGCCGGTCACCGACGGCGAAGCGGTTCTTGGTCTCGACCTGTGCCCAGCCGTCTTCGCGCACCTGCAGCACCTCGCCCACGAACTGGCTGCGGTGGCTTTCGCTGTGGCCGGTGATGTAGTTCTGGTAGTCCTGCGCCGGGCGGCGCTCCATCAGGCCGCCGGTGTAGCCGCGGTTGGACAGACCTTCGAGTTCGAGCAGCAGCTCGGGGTTGAACGGCTTGCCGGCCACGGCGTCGTCGATGGCGCGGCGGTAGACCTGCGCGGTGCGCGCCACGTAGTAGTGGCTCTTGGTGCGTCCCTCGATCTTGAGCGAGTCGATGCCCATGGCGGCCAGCTTGCCCACGTGCTCGACGGCGCGCAGGTCCTTGCTGTTCATGATGTAGGTGCCGTGCTCGTCTTCCATGATGGGCATCAGCTCGCCGGGGCGGCCGGCTTCCTCGATCAGCCAGACCTTGTTGGCCTCGGGGTGGCGCTGGCCGCTGCCGGTGGTCGAGAAGGCGCTGGCGGCTTCCTCGTCTTCCTGCGCGAAGTTGAAGCCGTCGAGCTTAGCCACCGGGGCAGCGTCGCCGGTGTCGGTGTCGGTGGTCGCGGCCTGGGTCTTGTATTCCCAGCGGCAGGCGTTGGTGCAGGTGCCCTGGTTGGGGTCGCGCCGGTTGAAGTAACCGCTGAGCAGGCAGCGGCCCGAATAGGCGATGCACAGCGCGCCGTGCACGAAGACTTCCAGCTCGATGTCCGGGCAGTCGTTGCGGATCGCCTGCACCTCGTCCAGGCTCAGCTCGCGGCTGAGGATGATGCGGGTCACGCCCTGCTTCTGCCAGAACTTCACCGCCGCGCTGTTGGTGGTGTTGGCCTGCACCGAGAGGTGGATCGGCACCTCGGGCCAGAGGCCTTTTTCCATCTGCTCGCGCACCAGCATGATCAGGCCGGCGTCGGCCATGATCAGCGCGTCGGGCCTGAGTTCCACCACCGGCTGCAGGTCGCGCAGGTAGGTGCGCAGCTTGTCGTTGTGGGCGATCAGGTTGCTGGTGACGAAGAACTTCTTGCCGCGCTGGTGCGCCTCGGCGATGCCCTCCGCAATCTGTTCGAGGCGGAATTCGTTGTTGCGCGCGCGCAGGGAATAGCGCGGCTGGCCGGCGTAGACGGCGTCGGCGCCGAAGTTGTAGGCGGCGCGCATGCGGTGCAGCGAGCCGGCGGGCAGGAGCAGTTCGGGGGCTTTCATCAGGGTGTGGATTGTCCCGCATCGACCGGTTGTGTGCTTGCCGGATACCCGCGCGCCCCGCACAGGCATTCGCCCTGACCACAATGGGCCGCGTATTCCAAGGAGACGCCCCCGTGCCGAACACCCGCTTCCAGCATCCGTTTTCCAGCACTGTCAAGACCTTCCGCACCGCGTCCGGCAAGTCGGGGCGCTTCTATTCGCTGCCTGCCCTGGCGCAGCAGTTCCCCAATGTGAGCCGGCTGCCGGTGTCGCTGCGCATCGTGCTGGAGAGCGTGCTGCGTCACTGCGACGGCGAGAAGGTGCTGCCGGAGCAGGTGTCGCAGCTGGCCAACTGGCAGCCCAACGCACCCCGCACCGACGAGATCCCGTTCATGGTGGCGCGGGTGGTGCTGCAGGATTTCACCGGCGTGCCCCTGCTGGCCGACCTGGCCGCCATGCGCAGCACCGCGCAGCGCCTGGGCCACGATCCGAAGCGCATCGAACCCCTGGTGCCGGTGGACCTGGTGGTGGACCACTCGGTGATGGTGGACCACTACGGCACGAAGAACGCCCTGGACCTGAACATGAAGCTGGAATTCCAGCGCAACAAGGAGCGCTACCAGTTCCTCAAGTGGGGCATGCAGGCCTTCGAGACCTTCGGCGTGGTGCCGCCGGGCTTCGGCATCGTGCACCAGGTCAATCTCGAACACCTGGCGCGCGGCGTGCACCTCAAGGGCGGGCTCTACTACCCCGACACCCTGGTGGGCACCGACAGCCACACGACGATGATCAACGGCATCGGCGTGGTGGGCTGGGGTGTGGGCGGCATCGAGGCCGAGGCCGCCATGCTGGGGCAGCCAGTGGCCTTCCTCACGCCCGATGTGGTGGGCTTCGAGCTGACCGGCCGCCTGCGCGAGGGCTGCACCGCGACCGACCTGGTGCTCACCGTCACCGAGATCCTGCGCCAGCACAAAGTGGTGGGCAAGTTCGTCGAATTCTTTGGCGAGGGCACGGCCTCGCTGTCGCTGCCCGACCGCGCGACCATCGCCAACATGGCGCCCGAGTACGGCGCCACCATGGGCTTCTTCCCGGTCGACGGCAAGACCATCGACTACTTCCGAGGCACCGGCCGCAGCAGCGTCGAGATCGAGGCCTTCGAGGCCTACTTCCGCGCCCAGGGCCTGTTCGGTGTGCCGGGGGCCGCGGGGGCCTCTCAGGCGGCGGGCGACATCCACTACTCGCAGGTGGTGCGGCTGGACCTGGGGCAGGTGACGCCCAGCCTGGCCGGTCCCAAGCGCCCGCAGGACCGCATCGAACTCGGCCATGTGGCCCGGCAGTTCGCCGACCTGTTCAGCCGGCCCGCCGCCGAAAACGGCTTCAATCAGCCGGCGGCGCTGCTGCACACGCGCCACCAGCCCGATCCGGGTGAGCCGGCCGACACCCTGGCACCCGAGAACGCCACGCCCACCCCGCCTGGCGCACCACGCTTCGTGGCCGAGATGGAGGCCAACAAACCCGCGCGCGCCACCGCCCACGCCCCGGCCGATCCGCCCCTGCCTGCGGCGCAGAAGAAGCTGACCATCGGCAATGGCGATGTGCTGATCGCCGCCATCACCAGCTGCACCAACACGAGCAACCCCAGCGTGATGCTGGCCGCCGGGCTGCTGGCGAAGAAGGCCGTCGAGGCCGGGCTGAAGGTGCAGCCGCACATCAAGACCTCGCTCGCGCCAGGTTCGCGGGTCGTCACCGAGTACCTGACCAGAACCGGCCTGTTGCCGTACCTGGAGAAACTGGGTTTCGCCCTGGCCGGCTATGGCTGCACCACCTGCATCGGCAACGCGGGTGACCTGCGGCCCGAGATCGGCGAGGCCATCGCCCGGAACGACCTGGTCTGCGCGGCCGTGCTCTCGGGCAACCGCAATTTCGAGGCGCGCATCCATCCTCGGCTCAAGGCCAATTTTCTGGCCAGCCCGCCGCTGGTGGTGGCCTATGCCATCGCCGGTACCGTGCTGCGCGACCTCATGACCGAGCCGGTCGGCTTCGGCACCCGGGGCCAGGCGGTGTACCTGGGCGACATCTGGCCCTCCAGCGACGAGGTGCATGCGCTGATGAAGGCCGCGATGCACGGCAAGGCCTACCGGGAGAACTACGAGCGCATTGCCACCGAGCCGGGCCCGCTGTGGGAGCGCATCCGTGGCGTGGACGGGCTGGCCTACACCTGGCCCCAGAGCACCTACATCGCCGAGCCGCCGTTCTTCGACGGCTTCGCGCTGCAGGCGCCGGAACAGACCGACCCCGGCGTGCGCGCGGCGCGCGTCATGGCGCTGTTCGGCGACTCGATCACCACCGACCACATCTCGCCCGCGGGCTCGATTGCCGAAGCCTCGCCGGCCGGCCAGTGGCTGCTGGCCCACGGTGTGCAGAAGGCCGACTTCAACAGCTACGGCGCACGGCGCGGCCACCACGAGGTGATGATCCGCGGCACCTTTGCCAACGTGCGCATCAAGAACCTGATGCTGCCTGCTGGCCCCGACGGCTCGCGCGAGGAGGGCGGCTGGACGCTCTACCAGCACGAGGGCACGGGCCAGGGCCAGAAGATGAGCATCTACGACGCGGCCATGCGCTACCGCGCGGCCGGCGTGCCGACGGTGGTGTTCGCGGGCGAGGAGTACGGCACCGGGTCGAGCCGCGACTGGGCCGCCAAGGGCACGCAGCTGCTGGGCATCCGGGCGGTGGTGGCGCGCAGCTTCGAGCGCATCCACCGCAGCAACCTGGTGGGCATGGGCGTGCTGCCGCTGCAGTTTGCGCCGGGCGATTCCTGGGAGTCGCTGGGCCTGCGCGGTGACGAGCAGATCGACGTGCTGCCCCGGCCCGACCTGAGGCCGCTGAGCGAAGCCACCCTGGTGGTGACCCGCGCCGATGGCACGCGCCTGACCCGTCCGCTGGTGCTGCGCATCGACACGCCGGTGGAAGTGAACCAATTCCGGGCCGGCGGAATCCTCCCCTACGTGTTGAGGCAGTTGCTGGGCGCTTGAGCCCGGCGCCGCAAACCGGCATCATCCGTTCAACGCGCCCGCGCCGGGCGCATCAGGAGTCCGCCATGCGCCAGACCCCGCTCTACAGCCGATCGGCCCGCCCCGGCCCAGCGCCGGAGGCGGCGCGGGTGAAGAGCGATGTGGTCCAGGGCGAGGCGCCACCGGCACCGGCACCCGCAGCGCCCCGGCCGCACTGGCGCCAGCGGCTGGCCGGCGCCGGCCGGGACCACCGCGTGATCTGGAGTGCTTGGCTGCTGGTGCTGGCACTGCTGGGCGGTCTCTGGTGGCAGCAGTCCGCGAAGGCGCCCAGGGCCCTGACACAGAAGGACATCGACGCCGCCGTCCTGCGCACCCTCACCACCCAGAACCTGCCCTCGCGCGCCGCGCGCGCCGCCGAGAAGATCCGCCCCGCCGTGGTGCGTGTGGTGGCTTACGACAAGGACAAGAAGGGCGAGGAAGTGGAGCAGGGCGTGGGCACCGGGGTGGTGATCCAGGACGAGGGCATCATCCTGACCAATCTGCATGTGGTGCAGTCCGCCCAGGGCATCAAGCTGACCTTCGCCGACGGCAGCGAGTCCCGGGCCAGTGTGGCGGGCATTCAGGCCCAGCACGACCTGGCCGTGCTGCAGGCCCACACCATTCCCGACGACCTGCACGCGGCCACGCTGCGCACCACCGCGGACCTGGTGCCCGGCGATGAGGTGGTGGCGGTGGGCTTCCCCTTCGGCATCGGCCCCTCGACCTCGGCCGGCGTGATCTCCGGCCTGGGCCGCTCCTTCAAGTCGCCCGAGGGCACGCAGGAGATTGACAACCTGATCCAGTTCGACGCCGCCGCCAACCCCGGCAACTCCGGCGGACCGCTGGTCACCATGGATGGCGAGGTGGTCGGTGTGGTCACCGGCATCCTCAACCCGACCCGCGCCCGGACCTTCCTGGGCATCGGTTTTGCTGTGCCCATCGAGAGCGCGGCCTCCGCCGCCGGACTTCCTCCCTTCTGACACCAAGGAGCGTTTCATGAGCGACCACACCAGCCCCGACACCGCCCAGCTCATGGAGCAGATCCTCTACGAGGTCAAGCGCGTGGTGGTCGGGCAGGACCGGTTCCTGGAGCGCGTCATGGTTGCGTTGCTGGCGCAGGGGCACCTGCTGGTCGAGGGCGTGCCCGGCCTGGCCAAGACACTGACGGTCAAGACCCTGGCGAACGTTGTGCAGGGCCGCTTCAAGCGCATCCAGTTCACGCCCGATCTGGTGCCCGCCGACCTGGTGGGCACGCGCATCTACAACCAGAAGACGGGCGACTTCTCCACCGCGCTCGGCCCGGTGTTCGCCAACCTGCTGCTGGCCGACGAGATCAACCGCGCGCCGGCCAAGGTGCAGAGCGCGCTGCTGGAGGTGATGCAGGAGCGGCAGGTGACCATCGCCGGCGAGACGCACCGTGTGCCCGAGCCTTTCCTGGTGATGGCGACGCAGAACCCGATCGAGACCGAAGGCACCTACCCGCTGCCCGAGGCGCAGGTGGACCGCTTCATGATGAAGGTGCTGGTGGACTACCCGACCGACGAGGAGGAGTACGTCATCGTCGAGCGCGTCACCGGCCCGGCGGTGCAGGTCAACGCCGTGGCCACCACATACCAGCTGGCGGCGCTGCAGGCCCAGTGCCGCGAGGTGTATGTCGATCCTTCACTGGTGCAGTACGCGGTGAAGCTGGTGTCGGCCACACGCACGCCCGAGAGGCACGGGCTCAAGGACGTGGGGCGCCTGATCACCTACGGCGCCAGTCCGCGCGCCACCATCGGCCTGGTCGAAGGGGCGCGGGCGCTGGCCCTGCTGCGCGGCCGCAGCTACGCGCTGCCCGAGGACATGGTGGCCCTGGTGCCCGACGTGCTGCGCCACCGCGTGGTGCTGTCCTACGAAGGCCTGTCCGAAGGACTGAGCAGCGACGCCCTGATCGAGCGCATCATGAAGGCGGTGCCGGCCCCGGCCAAGCCGCTGGAGCACGAGCGCAAGGTGGCCTGACCGGAGCACCGCCATGCTGCTGAGCCTGTTCAAGCGAAAGGCGCCACCGCCACCGGCCGATCTGCCGGTGGACGACGGCGGGCGCACGGAAGCCTTGCTGCGGCGTCTGGAATGGACGGTCCTGAAACGGCTCGACGGCCTGCTGCAGGGCGACCACCGCACGCTGATGCGCGGCACCGGGCTGGACCTGGCGGACCTGCGCGAATACCAGCACCACGACGACGTGCGCCACATCGACTGGAACGTCACCGCGCGGCTGCAGACGCCGCACGTGCGCGTGTTCACCGAGGACCGCGAGATGGCCGCCTGGTTCCTGCTGGACCTCAGCCCCTCGGTCGATTTCGGCTCGGGCGAGCAGCGCAAGCGTGAGCTGCTGCAGGGCTTTGTCGGCGTGCTGGCGCGCCTGATCAGCCGCCACGGCAACCGCGTCGGCGCGATGCTCTATGGCGCGCGCGGTGGTGCCGCGGTCGACACCGTGCTGCCCGCGCGCGGCGGGCGCCTGCAGGTCTTGCGGCTCTTGCAGCTCATCGGCGCCGATGCCTCGGCGCCGCCCCCGCGTGGCACGAAGGAAGCGGGTGCCACCCGCCTGGCCGACCTGCTGCACGCCGCGACGCTCAGCGTGCGCCAGCGCTCCACGGTGTTCGTGGTGTCCGACTTCATCAGCGAGCCCGGCTGGGAGAAGCCGCTGGGTGAGCTGGCGCGGCGCCACGACGTGGTGGCGGTGCGCCTGCTGGACCCGCTGGAGCTGGAACTGCCCGACCTTGGCATGATCCCCATCCGCGACGCCGAAACCGGCGAGCAGCTGATGGTGGACACCGCCGACAAGGGCTTCCGCCAGCGCTTTGCCCGCCTGGCCGCGCAGCGCGAGGCCACGCTGCGCGAGAGCCTGGGCCGCGCTGGCGTGGACACGCTGGAGCTGTCCACCGGCGACGACCTGGCCGACGCCATCCTGCGTTTCGTGGACCTGCGCAAGCGCCGCAGCAGCCTGTGGCAGGGCCGGCCCGCCCACCTCGCGCCCACGCTTTCCGGAGCCGCCGCATGAAGGACCTGCCCGTCAACTTCCTCTGGCCGCAGTTCCTCTGGCTGCTGGCCGTGCTGCCCCTGCTGGTGCTGCTGTACTGGTGGATCCTGCGCCGCCGCAAGAAGGTGGCGCTGCGCTACGCCAGCCTGTCTATCGTGCGCGAAGCCATGGGCCGCACAACCGGATGGCGGCGCCACATCCCGCCCCTGCTGCTGCTGCTGGCGTTTGCCGCCATGCTGCTGGCCGCGGCGCGACCGGTGGCCACCGTCACGCTGCCCTCGACCCAGCAGACCATCATCCTGGCCATGGACGTCTCGGGCAGCATGCGCGCCACCGACGTGCAGCCCAACCGCCTGGTGGCCTCGCAGAACGCGGCCAAGGCCTTCCTCAAGGAGCTGCCGCGGCATGTGAAGGTGGGCATCGTGGCCTTTGCCGGCTCGGCCCAGGTGGTGCAGCCGGTCACGCTCAGCCGCGAAGACCTGAACGTCGCCATCGACAAGTTCCAGCTGCAGCGCGCCACGGCCATCGGCAGCGCCATCGTGGTCGCCCTCTCCGAGCTGTTTCCGGGCGAAGTCGATCTGGCCAGTGTGACCTACGGCCGTGCCAGCAACGACCCGTTCGCGCCGCAGGGCCGGGCCATCGACCAGCCGCAGACCGAGAAGAAACCGTTCGAGCCAGTGCCGCCGGGCTCCTACGGTTCGGCCGCGATCATCCTGCTGACCGACGGCCAGCGCACCACCGGTGTCGACACGGACGAGGCGGCCAAGATGGCGGCCGACCGCGGCGTGCGCGTCTACACCGTGGGTGTGGGCACGGTGGACGGCGAGGTGATTGGTTTCGAGGGCTGGTCGATGCGGGTGCGGCTGGACGAGGACACGCTCAAGGCGGTGGCGCGCGACACCAAGGGCGAGTACTTCTACGCCGGCACGGCCGAGAACCTCCAGCAGGTGTACGAGTCGCTGAGCACGCGGCTGACGGTGGAGAAGAAGGAGACCGAGGTCTCGGGCCTGCTGGCGCTGGCGGCGGCGGTGCTGGTTCTGTTGTCTGCGGGCTTGTCGCTGTTCTGGTTCAACAGGGTGCTGTAGCCCCCACGATCCGTCGCTGCGCGGGTCGCTGCCCCAGGACCGGGGAGGGCCCCGGTCCTTGCCGGGTCCGGGGGCTGGTCCGGCTTGGGGCGGCCCGGCGCCGGACCGTCGCAAACAACCCTGACATTCGTCAACGCCGGCGGGTGGCGCACCGGCACAATCGCCGCCATGAATCAAAAGGTCGTCGTCGCCGGTGGCGGCATCGGTGGGCTGGCGTGTGCGCTGGCCCTGTCGCGCGCTGGCGTGGGGGTGGACCTGCTGGAGCAGGCCGCCGCGTTCGGTGAGGTGGGGGCCGGTCTGCAGCTTGGTCCCAACGCCGTCCGGGTGCTTGAGGCCTGGGGCCTGTCCGGTGCGCTGCGCGCCTGCGCAGCCTTCCCCGAGTCGCTGCAGGTGCGCGACGCGCACAACGCGGCCTCGCTGGGCATCCTCCGTCTGGGGGCCGTCAGCCGGGCGCGCTACGGCGCGTCCTACGCCACCATCCACCGCGCCGACCTGCACGGCCTGCTGCTCGAAGCGGTGCAACGCGAGCCCCGCATCCGGCTGCATCTGGACACCCGGCTGGCCGGGTACGAGGAGGCGGCCGACGGCCTGCGCGTGACCTGCGAGAGCGACGCCGTCTACGAGGCCGATGCCCTGGTCGGGGCCGACGGGCTCTGGAGCCGGGTGCGCATCGGCCTGCTGGGCAACCGGCCGGCGCGGGTGAGCGGCCACCTGGCCTACCGCGGCATGGTGGCGGCCAACGAGTTGCCGGACGTGATGCGAGCACCGGTGGTCACCGCCTGGCTTGGGCCCCGCCTGCACGTGGTGCACTACCCGGTGCGGCGCGGTGAGTGGTTCAACGTGGTTGCGGTGGTCGAGGGGCTGCTCGGTCGCGGCCACGGCGGCCCGCCCGGCAGCGACCCCCAGAGCTGGAGCCACCAGGCGCGGCAGGCCGACCTGTTGCGCGCGCTGGGGCCGGTCTGCCCGGACCTCAGGGCCATGCTCGACCGGGTGGGGGAGTGGAAGCTCTGGGCGCTGAACGACCGCTCGCCGGTGGCCGGACCCGGCGAACACGCCCGCGGCCGCGTGGCCCTGCTGGGCGATGCGGCCCACCCGCTGCGGCCCTACCTGGCGCAAGGAGCGGCCATGGCCATCGAAGACGCCTGGACGCTCGGTCGCCTGGCCGGCGCGGCCCAGGGCCCCATCGACTGGGCCACGCTGTTTGCGCGCTACGCGCAGACCCGCTGGCAGCGCAACGCGCGCGTGCAGGCCCGCTCGCAGCGCAACGGCACCATCTTCCACGCCAGCGGGGCCCTGCGCCTGGCGCGCAATGCGGCCATGGCGGTGCTGGGCGAATCGCTGATGGACAATCCCTGGCTGTACAGCGGGCCGCCCGATCCCCTCGCGGCCTGATCACTTTCCAAGGAGCCGACCCATGCCCAGCCAGCCACGCCGCCAAGCCATTGCCGCCACCATCGCCGCAGGGATGTTTTTTGCACTCGGTGCGTCGTCCACCTTCGCCCAGACCGCCTGGCCCAGCAAGCCGCTGAAGATGGTGGTCGGTTTCCCGGCCGGATCCTCGCCCGACCTGACCGCGCGCCTGCTGGCCGAGCCGCTGTCGCAGGCGCTGGGCCAGCCGGTGATCGTCGAGAACAAGGCCGGCGCGGGCGGCAACATCGGTGCCGACGCCGTGGCCCGCGCCACCGACGACCACACCATCGGGCTGATGATCAACGGCAACCTCACCATCGCCAAGATCCTCAACCCCGCCACCACCTACGACCCGCTCAAGGACCTGCAGCCGGTCTCGCTGATCGCGGTCTCGCCGCTGGTGCTGGCGGCGCCCGCAGGCGCACCGGTCGGCAAGGCCTTCTTCGACCAGGCCAAGGCGCAGGGCGACAAGCTCAACTACGGCACCCCCGGCGTGGGCACGGTGGCCCACCTGGGCATGGAACTGCTCAAGGCCAAGGCCGGCATTGCGCCGGTGCATGTGCCCTACCCGGGCAACCCGCAGGTGATCACCGGGCTGATCGGCGGCCAAGTCCAGATGGCGCTGCTGCCACCAGGACTGGCGATGGCCCAGGTCAAGGGCGGCAAGCTGCAGGCTGTCGGCGTCACATCCACGGGCCGCAGCAGCGTGGTGCCCGAGGTGGCGAGCCTGGCCGACGCGGGTGTGCAGGGTCTGCAGCTGGAGATCTGGAACGCGGTGGCCGCACCGGTGGGCATGCCCAAGGCCCATGTGCAGAAGCTGGCCACGCTGCTGGCCGAGATCGTGCGCCGCCCCGAGATCCGCCAGAAGATCCTGAACCAGGGCTGGCAGGTGGCGGGCACGTCGCCGGAAGGTCTGGCCAAGCGCATCGCCGCCGACACCGCGGCCATGGCCGACGTGATTCAGAAGAACAACATCAAGGCGAATTGACGCCGAGACAGGCGGCCATGTCCGCCAGCTCGGCATCCAGCGCCTGCCGGAACTCCTGGTCTTTCGGCGCCTGTCCATTGACATGGCCGATGTCGGCCTGCAGGCGCCCACCCACCACCGACAGGTTGCCCCAGCCGATCACTTCGTCGCGCCACAGCAGCGGCAGCGCGTAGTAGCCGCGCACGCGCTTCGCGGGCGGGGTGTAGGCCTCGAAGCGGTAGGCCCAGCCCCAGAGGCGCTCGAAGCGGCCGCGGTCCCAGACCACGGGGTCGAAGGGGGCGAGCAGGCGCACGCGCTCTTCCACTTTCCAGCGGCGCGCGGCGGGGTCTTCGCCCTCAGGCCAGAACCAGCGCACGCCGTCCAGCTCGGCATTCGGCAGGCGCTGGGTGGCGCGTTGCAGCGCCGCGCGCAACAGGCCCTTCCACTGCGGCACCGCGTGCTGCAGCATGGCCACCAGCTGGCGCAGGCCGGGCTGGGGCAGGGGCGCGTACTTGTTCACCAGCACGTCCACCAGCCGGTCCAGCGTGGCGGGCACATCGTCGGGCGCGGTCTGCGGCTGGTGAGCCGTATAGAGGCGGATGCCGTTGTCGCGCCGCGCCACGCGCAGCAGGCCGCGGTAATGCATCGCGTCCAGCAGCTGGGTGCTGGCCTTGGACCGACCACCGAAGCCGTTGGTGGTGTGGCCGTGGGCGAAGTGCTCGTCCACCTCGCGTGGGTGGGCCTCGCCGCGTGCGTGCACGAAGTGCCAGACCGCCTCGGCCTGCGCCCAGCGTTCGGCGGGCCATTCGCGCAGCGCGCTGCGCGGGTGCATGAGCGCGTGCAGCTCGGGTGTGACGAAGCCGTAGTTGACGAAGAAGTCCTCTTCGATCGCGAGCTTCGGGTAACGCCGTTCCAGGTCGCCCACCCGGTAGCCCTGGACTCGGTGGCGCAGCGTCAGGTCCTGTGCGCGGGTGGGCGAACGGATCGGGTCGGCCTGCACAAACCCCAGGCGATCGATGGCTTTGGGCAGGGTGGTGGGGGCGAAGAGGCTGCGCGCCACGGCGTGGCGGCGCAGGTGGGCGAGGGTGATGGCGGCCATGCGCCATCATGCCGGAGTCAGAGTGCTGTTCTGAGTGTCCAGATCTCGGGGAACAGCACCACGTCCAGCATCTTGCGCAGGTAGCTCACGCCACCGGTGCCGCCGGTGCCGCGCTTGAAGCCGATCACGCGCTCGACCGTGGTCACGTGGCGGAAGCGCCAGAGGCGGAACGCATCCTCCAGGTCGGTGAGTTCTTCGCCGAGCTGGTAGAGGTCCCAGTGCTGCCTGGGGTTGCGATAGACCTGCAGCCAGGCCTGCTCGACCGCCTCGTTGGCCTCGTAGGGCTGGGTCCAGTCGCGCTGCAGATGCGAGGCCGGCACCGCGATGCCGCGGCGCGCCAGCAGGCGCAGGCTCTCGTCGTACAGCGAGGGCGCTTCGTAGGCCGCCTGCACCATGGCCGCGCGCTCCGGGTGGTGCGCATGGGGCTTGAGCATGGCGGCGTTCTTGTTGCCCATCGCGAACTCGATGCAGCGGTACTGGAAGCTCTGGAAGCCGCTGGAGTGACCGAGGTAGGGCCGGATGGCGCTGTACTCGGGCGGTGTCATGGTGGCCAGCACGTCCCAGGCGTGCACCAGCTGTTCCATGATTTTCGAGACGCGCGCCATCTGCTTGAAGGCGGGGTTCAGCTCGTCGGCCGCGATGTTGCGGATCGCGGCGGTCAGCTCGTGCAGCATCAGCTTCATCCAGAGTTCGCTGGTCTGGTGCTGCACGATGAACAGCATCTCGTCGTGCGCGGGTGAGAGCGGCTTCTGCGCGGTCAGGATGGCGTCAAGCTGCAGGTAGTCGCCGTAGCTCATGTCGTGGCTGAAATCCAGCTGCGCCTTCTCGTCGCGCACGATGGATTCGGTGGCCGAGGCGGGCGTGCTGCCGCCGGTGTCGTGGTAGGGGCAGGTCATGGCGTCTCCTCTCAGGTCACCGCATGTTTCTGGTTGAACTCGGGGCGCTTCCACTCGCCCGATTCGAGCACCTGCTTCAGGTACTCGACCGCGTTCCACACGTCGACAAAGCCGATGTACAGCGGCGTGAAGCCGAATCGCAGGATGTCCTTGTGGCGCCCGCCGTCGCCGGCGCGGTAGTCGCCGATCACGCCGCGCGCGATCAGGGCCTGCACGATGGCGTACGCCCCTTCGTCTCGGGTCAGACAGACCTGGGAACCGCGCAGCGCGTGTTCCCGTGGCGTCGCCAGACCCAGGCCGTGGCCCGCGCAGCGCTCTTCGACGAGTTGAATGAAGAGGTCGGTCAGCGCCAGCGACTTGGCGCGCAGCGCGGCCATGCCGCCGAAGGGCTCGGCGCCCAGCACGGTGTCCACACCGCATTCCAGCGCGGCCAGGCTGATCATGGGTTGCGTGCCGCACTGGTAACGCGTGATGCCCGGTGCGGGCTGGTAGTCGGGCGTGAAGGCGAAGGGCGCGGCGTGGCCCCACCAGCCGGCCAGCGGTTGCCAGAAGCGGTCGGCGTGCAGCGGGTTGACCCAGACGAAGGCGGGCGCGCCGGGGCCGCCGTTGAGGTACTTGTAGCCGCAGCCGACCGAGAAGTCGGCCTTGGCCTTCTTCAGGTCCACCGGCACCGCGCCCGCGCTGTGCGCCAGGTCCCACACGGTCAGGATGCCCTCGGCGTGCGCGGCCGCGGTCACGGCCGCCATGTCGTGCATGGCGCCGGTGCGGTAGTTCACGTGCGTGAGCATGAGGATGGCGACCTCGGCGGTCAGCGAGGCGGCAATCTCCTCGGGCTCGACCAGCACCAGTTCCATGTCGTGCTGCTTGCACAGCGCCTCGGCGATGTAGAGGTCGGTCGGGAAGTTGCTGCGCTCGCTCACGATGCGCTTGCGCTGGGGTGCGTCGGCGGCGGCGATGTTCATGGCCGCGCTCAGCACCTTGAACAGGTTGACCGAGGTGCTGTCGGTGGCCACCACCTCGCCCGGGCCGGCGCCGATCAGTCGGGCAATCTTGTCGCCCACCTTGCCCGGCATCTGGAACCAACCGTGCTTGTTCCAGCTTTGAATCAGGTCGGTGCCCCATTCCTGCGTCACCACCTGGGCCACGCGGCCGGGGGCGGCCCGCGGCATCACGCCCAGCGAGTTGCCGTCGAGGTAAATGGTGTCGACGGGCAGGTTGAACTCGTCGCGCAGGTCGCGCAGCGGGTCCTGGATGTCCCTCTGCAGGCAGTCTTCTTTGGTGGTCATCGGTGGGTCTCCTTCGGGTTCACAGTTCACGCAACACCGCGCGCACCGGGCTGGCGTCGGCGGTGGTCAGCTTCATGGGCAGGGCAATCAGCTCGTAGTCGCCCTCGGGCACGTCGTCCAGCAGCAGGTTCTCCAGCACGCGCAGGCCGCGCCGGCGGATGGTCTGGTGGCTGTCCAGGGTCTTGCTCTCGGCCGGGTCGATGCTGGCGCTGTCGATGCCGATCAGCACCACGCCGCGGTCGGCCAGCAGGGCCACGGTCTCGGGTGCGAAGGCGGGCAGGGCGGTATCGAAGCGGTCCTGCGGCATGCGCTCGTAGACCCTGACCAACACCCGTGGCGGGAGGCCGTCCATCGCGTGCGCGATGTGCTCCGGCCGCACCAGCGGCCCGCAGCCGATGGCGTGGACCACCCGGCACGGGCCGATGAAGGCCTGCAGGTCCACAGCGCCGATGGCCGCGCCCTCGGGGTCGTAGTGCAGCGGCGCGTCGGCGTGGGCGCCCACGTGCGGGCTCAGCGTGATGGCACTCACGTTGACCGGGCAGCCGGGGCCGATGCGGGCCACCCACTGTTGCGAATAGGCCGTGTCGCCCGGAAACACGGGCGATCCGGCATGCACAGGAGGGGAAATGTCCCAGAGCTTTTTCATGGTTAGCGGAAGGTAGCACCCACGAAAAAACCGTGGTGTCGGTTATTCCCAACGATCAGACAATAATTTAAACCTAAAGCAAATCGGATGCAGGGCAAAGAAATCCGGCCAGACTTTGATTAAAAGCAAATGAGAACCACTCTCGTTTGATTACATTGAAAACATCTCTTCTTCCAATGTCGGGTTCCACCATGTCCACTGCCCCGTCCCCTTCCTGCACCGGCGCCTGCCCGGACGCCCGCGACACCGCGCCGCGTACCCTCGACGCCTGGCCCCTGCGCACCCCGGCGCTGCTGCAGGGTTTTGCGACGGTGCACGACCCCGAGGTTCGCCGGACCCTGCACCGCCTGGCCGAGATCGGCTTCCTGCCCGGCGAGGTGGTCGAAATCGTGGCGCGCGCCGGCGGCCGTGGTGGGCCGATCGCCGTGCGCGTGGGTGGCTCGACCTTCGCGCTGCGGGCCCACGAGGCGGCGCTGCTGCGCGTGCGGGAGGCGGCATGAACGGCGCTGTGGCACTGCCCCGCCTGGCGCTGCTGGGCAACCCGAACTGCGGCAAGACCGCGCTGTTCAACCTGCTCACCGGTGCGCGCCAGAAGGTCGCCAACTACGCCGGCGTGACGGTCGAGCGCAAGCAGGGCTGGCTGGAAACCCCGCAGGGCCGGCGGGCCCAGGTGCTGGACCTGCCGGGCACCTACAGCCTGGAGCCGCTGAGCCAGGACGAGTCGGTCACGCGCGACGTGGTCACCGGCCGGCTGCCCGGCGAGGCGCGGCCCGACCTGCTGGTCTGCGTGGTCGACGCCACCCACCTGCGGCTGAACCTGCGCCTGGTGCTCGAAGCCCAGGCGCTGGGCCTGCCGATGGTGCTGGTGCTGAACATGGCCGACGTGGCGCAGGCGCGCGGCGTGCGCATCGACATGGATCGCCTGGCGGAGGAGCTGGGCCTGCCGGTGGTCCCGGCCGTGGGTGTGCAGCGCGACGGCGCCCAGGCCCTGCTGCGCCAGCTCGACGAGCTGATGGCGGCCGGTCTGCCGCCAGCGCAAGCACCCGGCGACCTGGGCGTGGCGACCGACCCCGGGCACCTGAACCTGCGCGTGCGCACGCTGCTGGCCGCGGTGCTGGACGAGCCGCCGCGCCGCTGGACCGCCGACGACCGCATCGACCGCTGGGCGCTGCACCCGGTCTGGGGCTATGCGCTGCTGGCAGGCCTGCTGCTGCTGATGTTCCAGGCGGTGTTCGCCTGGGCCGCCTGGCCCATGGACCTGATCGAGGCCGGCATGGGCTGGCTGGGCGAACAGGTGGCTGCGCACATGGCCGAGGGGCCGCTGCGCAGCCTGCTGGTCGACGGCGTGATCGCGGGCGTGGGCGGCGTGCTGGTGTTCCTGCCGCAGATCCTGGTGCTGTTCCTGTTCATCTTCCTGCTCGAAGATTCGGGGTATCTGCCGCGCGCGGCTTTCCTCATGGACCGGCTGATGGGCAGCGTGGGGCTCTCGGGCCGCTCGTTCATTCCACTGCTGTCCAGCTTCGCCTGCGCGGTGCCGGGCATCATGGCCACGCGCACCATCAGCCACTGGCGCGACCGCTGGCTGACCATCCTGGTGGCGCCGCTGATGACCTGCTCGGCGCGGTTGCCGGTGTATGCGCTGCTGATCGGCGCTTTCGTGCCGCAGCGCACGGTGGCGGGCCTGTTCAACCTGCAGGGTCTGGTGCTGTTCGGCCTGTACGCGCTGGGCATCGCCAGCGCGATGGCGGTCGCCTTCATCGTCTCGCGCCGCGGCGCCGGCGGCCGGTCGACGCCGCTGCTGATGGAACTGCCGGCCTATCGCTGGCCCAGCGCGCGCAACATCGCCCGTGGCCTGTGGGAGCGCGCGCTGATCTTCATCAGGCGCGTGGGCGGGATCATCCTGGCGCTGATGGTGCTGCTGTGGTTCCTCTCCAGCTACCCGGCGCCGCCTGAGGGATTCACCGGCGCGGCGGTCGAGGCCAGCTTCGCCGGCCGCCTGGGCCTGTTCCTGGCACCGCTGTTCGCGCCGCTGGGCTTCGACTGGCGCATCGTGGTGGCACTGATCCCCGCGATGGCGGCGCGCGAGGTCGTGGTCGCGGCGCTGAGCACGGTCTACGCGCTGAGCGCCAGCGGCGACCAGGTGGCCGACGCGCTGGGGGGCCTGATTGGCAGCCAGTGGTCGCTGGCCACGGCGCTGTCGCTGCTGGTGTGGTTCGTCTACGCGCCGCAGTGTGTGGCCACGCTGGCGGCCATCCGGCGCGAGGCGGGCGGCTGGCGCCACGCGGCCATCGTCACGGTCTACCTGTTCGCCCTGGCCTGGGCGGCCTCGTGGCTCACCTACCGGCTGGTGCTGGCCTGGAGCGGTTCATGAACATCCAGTTTCTGATCGTCTTGCTGTGCGTGGGGGCTGCCCTGGTGTTCCTGCTGCGGCCCTGGTGGCGCCGTGTGCGCGCCGGTTCGCAGCAGCCGGCCAAGGCGGCGGGTGCCGAGGCCCCACCGTCCTCGGCCTGCGGAGCCTGCAAGGGCTGCAGTGGCCGCTCGGGCGGCTGCCACTGACGAGCGTCAGGCCAGCGCCGGCAGCCGCACCACCAGCACCTTGAGCGCGCGGTCGGGCGACACGTCGGCAAAGGCGGCGGGGTTGGGCAGGCGCTGCTCGATCACCAGTACCGGCGCTTCGGCGGCCAGCTGGTCGCGCAGGAACTGCTCGGGAATCTCCGGCGCGTTCAGGCAGAGCAGGGCACGGCCGCCGGGCTTGAGCAGGTCGGGCAGGCGGCGCAGCAGGCGCGGCCAGTCCTTGGTCGCCACGAAGCTGCCCTTCTGATAGCTCGGTGGGTCGGCGACCACCAGGTCGTATGGCCCCATTCGCGTGACCTTGCCCCAGGAGCTGAACAGGTTGTGCGCCAGGAACTTCGCGCGGCCGTGCATGCCGTTGAGCTGGTGGTTCTGCTGGCCGGTGGTCAGCGCACCCTGCGCCATGTCGAGGTTGACCACTTCCTTCGCACCGCCCTGCAGTGCGGCCACCGAAAAGGCGCAGGTGTAGGCGAACAGGTTGAGCACCTTGGCGCCGTTCGCGTGGGCGCGCACCCAGCGCCGGCCTTCGGCCATGTCGAGGAACAGGCCGTGGTTCTGGCCGCGCTGAACCTGCACGCGGTAGCGCGCACCGTCTTCGGTCACCACATGCGGATCGGGCACGCCGCCGGCCATCACGTCGGTGACGGGGCGGCTGACCGGCCCATCGGGCTGGCGGCGCTGGAACACCCAGTTCAGCGGCTGGCCGGGTGCGACTTGGGCCTGCCGGGCGGCCAGCGCCGCACCCACGGCACGGGCCTCGTCGTCGGTGGCCTCGCCGAACTTGGTGAGCACCCACACAGGCGGGTACCAGTCCAGTGCCCAGTCTTCGCAGCCGGGGTGCAGGCCGCCGCGGCCATGGAACAGGCGTTGCGCGTCGGAGCCCGGTGTGGCGCGGGCGATGGCGTCGAGCAGAGCTTGCATTGGGGCGCGTGTTCAGAGAGACCGGCCATCGCCCAGGGCAGGCAGGCCGTGGCGGCGGCGCGCCGACGCACAGGCGTCGCTGCCTTCCTCGAACTCGCGGCAGGGGCTGGGTCGCCATTCGTAGATCCCGCAGGTCGCCTTCTGGCCCACGGGGCCGTACAGCGCCGCGCAGCGCGGGCGGCCGTGGTCCGTGCCGCGCATGCGGCTGATGCCGTCGGTCACCGGCACCCACAGGCCATCGGGCACGCTGCCGCCTTCGGATTGCGTCTCGAACACCGAGAAGTCCACGCGGAAGCTGGCGCAGCAGGCGCCGCAGGTCGTGCAGGCGCTCACGGGGCGGCTCAGGCCAGGTGGCCCAGCAGCAGGTATTCCATCAGCGCCTTCTGCACGTGCATGCGGTTCTCGGCCTCGTCCCAGACCACGCTCTGCGGGCCGTCGATGACCTCGGCGGTCACTTCCTCGCCGCGGTGGGCGGGCAGGCAGTGCATGAACAGCGCGTCGGGCTGGGCCACGGCCATCATGGCCTCGTCCACGCACCACTGCTTGAAGGCGGCACGGCGCACCTCGTTCTCGGCCTCGTAGCCCATGCTGGTCCACACGTCGGTGGTCACCAGGTCGGCGCCCTGGCAGGCTTCCTTTGGGTCCTTGAATACCTTGTAGCAGGCCGGGTTGCTGATGCCGGCCAGCTTCGCGTCCACCTCGTAGCCGCTGGGCGTGCTCACGTGCACCGTGAAGCCCAGCAGCTCGGCCGCCTGCAGCCAGGTGTTGGCCATGTTGTTGCCGTCGCCCACCCAGGCCACCACCTTGCCGCGGATGGCGTCCAGCGGGTCGCCGCTGGGGGCCGGGCGGTACTCGGTCAGCGTGAACAGGTCGGCCAGGATCTGGCAGGGGTGGAACTCGTTGGTCAGTCCGTTGATGACCGGCACGCGCGAGAACTGCGCGAACTTCTCCAGCTTGTCCTGGCCGAAGGTGCGGATCATCACGATGTCGACCATGCGGCTGATCACGCGCGCGCTGTCTTCAATCGGCTCGGCGCGGCCGAGCTGGCTGTCGCCGGTGGTCAGGTGCACCACCGAGCCGCCCATCTGGTACATGCCGGCCTCGAAGCTCACGCGGGTGCGCGTGCTGGCCTTCTCGAAGATCATGGCCAGGGTGCGGTCCGGGTCGGCGAAGGGCTGGTACTTCTCGACCGCCTTGAACTTGGCCTTGATGAAGGCGGCGCGGCGCAGCAGGTAGCCGTATTCCTCGGCGCTGAAATCCTTGAACTGCAGGTAGTGGCGGATGCTCATGCGGTGCGCTCCGGGCGGTCAGCCCTGTTCTTTCAGGAAGGTCTCGATGATCGGCAGCAGGCGGGCGACAATTTCGTCGGCCTCGGCGCCGCTGATGATCAGCGGCGGCACCAGTCGGATCACGTTGTCGGCCGTGACCGACAGCAGCAGGCCGGCGTCGGCCGCGCGCTGCGTGATCACGCCGCAGGGCTGCTCCAGCTCGATGCCGATCATCAGGCCTTGGCCGCGCACCTCTTTCACGCCCTTCTTGCCCATCAGGGCGGTGACCAGTTTGGTCTGGATCAGCGTGCCCATCCTGGCGGCGTTCTGCAGCAGGCCGTCTTCTTCCATGATGCGGATGGTCTCGATGCCCGCGCGCATGGACAGCGGGTTGCCACCGAAGGTGGTGCCATGGTTGCCCGGACCGAAGATGTTCGCGGCCTTGGGGCCGGCGACGACGGCGCCGATCGGCACGCCCGAACCCAGGCCCTTGGCCAGCGGCATCACGTCGGGTTTGATGCCGGCCCACTGGTGGGCAAACCACTTGCCGGTGCGGCCCATGCCGCACTGCACCTCGTCGATCATCATCAGCCAGTCGTTGGCGTCGCACAGCGCGCGCACGCCCTGCAGGTACTCGGCGCGCATGGGGTTGATGCCGCCTTCGCCCTGGATGGTCTCGAAAAACACGGCGACCACGTTCGGGTTGCCCTGGGTCGCTTTCTTCAGTGCCTCCAGGTCGTTGGCCGGCACGCGGATGAAGCCTTCGACCAGCGGGCCGAAGCCGGCCTGGACCTTGGGATTGCCGGTGGCCGAGAGGGTGGCGATGGAGCGGCCATGGAAGGCCTTCTCGTAGACCACGATCTGCGGCTTCTCGATGCCTTTGTCGTGGCCGAACTTGCGCGCCAGCTTGAGAGCGGCCTCGTTGGCCTCCAGCCCGGTGGAGCAGAAGAAGGCATTGGTCAGGCCCGAACGCTCCACCAGCAGCTTGGCCAGTTCTTCCTGGCCGGGCACGTGGTAGTAGTTGCAGCAGTGGATCATGTCCGCCACCTGCTGCTGCAGCGCTTTCACCAGTTTGGGGTGGCCGTGCCCCAGGGTGTTCACGGCGATGCCGGCCAGTGCGTCCAGGTACTCCTTGCCGTTGACGTCCCAGACGCGGCATCCCTTGCCGTGCGTCAGCGCGATCGGCAGGCGGCCGTAGGTGTTCATCACATGGGGCGAAGACGGAACGATGGGGGCGGCTTTCATGAGGGAACTCCGGAAGCAGGGGCCAGAAAAAGAAGCGGCTCAACGCAGGTTGAGCCGTTGAAAGGCGATTTTAGGGGCAGGCACCGGCATCTTCTTTGCTTGTTCTGCATCACAGAGATGCGGCACAGTACCGTCAGCCGCCGTCGGCCGGGTTAACCCTGATCTCAAGTCTTATATAAGATAGAATACCGCCATCCGCAACGGCATTCCATTCCATGGCCGACCGCCCCACCACCAAACAAGTGTTCATCCAGGGAATCACCCGGGATGGGCGCACGTTTCGCCCCAGCGACTGGGCGGAGCGTCTGGCGGGCGTGATGAGCCCGTTCGGCCCGGGTGGTGCGTCCGGCCGCATCGGCAGCCACATCGCCTACTCGCCCTGGTGCGTGCCGACGGTGATGAACGGCACCAAGGTGGTGATCGTGCACACCGACCTGCGCGAGGCCGAGCCCATGGCCTGGGACTTCGTCATGAACTTCGCCAAGGACAACGACCTGCAGGTCGTCGAAGGCTGCCTGCTGCCCGAGCCGCCCGCCAAGGGCTGAAGCCCGCGTTTCTTCGCGGGTATGCTCCCGC
Organism: Hydrogenophaga sp. NH-16; assembly: GCF_004006415.1. NCBI lineage: Bacteria > Pseudomonadati > Pseudomonadota > Betaproteobacteria > Burkholderiales > Comamonadaceae > Hydrogenophaga > Hydrogenophaga sp. NH-16. The sequence goes on along the minus strand of NZ_CP029344.1, from coordinate 4,573,236 downwards.
TCCGGATTTCTTCCCAACCGAATCAGGAGCGTGTTCCCATGGCAATGGACGTTGTTGACTACTACCTGCACGGCGACGACATGCAGTTCGTCGAGATCGAGCTGGACCCGGGCGAGGCCGCGATCGGCGAGGCCGGCAGCATGATGTACATGGAGGACGGCATCGGCATGACCACCGTCTTCGGTGACGGCTCCGCCGGGTCGGGCGCCGGCGGTCTGTTCGGCAAGCTGCTGGGTGCGGGCAAGCGCCTGATCACCGGCGAGTCGCTGTTCACCACGGTCTACACCAACCAGGGCAGCGGCAAGCGCAAGGTGGGGTTCGCGGCGCCCTACACCGGCAAGATCATTCCCTTCGACCTGTCCCAGATCGGTGGCACCCTGATCTGCCAGCGCGACGCCTTCCTCTGCGCGGCCAAGGGCGTGTCGCTGGGCATCGCCTTCCAGCGCAAGCTGGGCACCGGCTTCTTCGGCGGTGAAGGGTTCATCATGCAGAAGCTCGAAGGCGACGGCCTGGCCTTCGTGCACTCGGGCGGTACGGTGCTCAAGCGCGATCTGGCGCCGGGCGAGGTGCTGCGGGTGGACACCGGCTGCGTGGTGGCCTACACCACGGGCATCGATTTCGACATCCAGTTCGTGGGGGGCGTGAAAACCGCGCTGTTCGGCGGCGAGGGCCTGTTCTTCGCCACCCTGCGAGGCCCCGGTACGGTCTGGATCCAGTCGCTGCCGTTTGCGCGCCTGGCCTCGCGCATCTTCGCGGCGGCGCCGCGCACGCAGGGCGGCGGTGGCTCGGGTGGCGAGCAGGGCGGTCTGGCCGCGGGCATCCTGGGTGGCGGCCTGCTGGGTGGGCTCATCGGCGGGGATGACTGAATGAAGCCCCCCCCTGCGCCGCTGACGCGGCTTCCCCCCTGCTGCGCGGGGGGACGCACCCTGTGGCCTGGCAAAGCCAGTTCCACGGGTGCCCTGGGGGGCGGTCACGCGCGCCGGAAACCTCTCCTGTCGGTTGTCGAGCGCCCAAAGAAAAACCGCCCCGGACAGTCCGTGTCAGAACACTAACAAGACGCTGAAGAGCTGTGCACAATGCCTCGCAACGTGAGTTGCGGGGCATTGCTCTGGATTTCTTCATGTAGAGACTCCGTCTTGGGGAATTCTCTACTTCCGGGTGGTTCAGGTTTTCAAGGGGACTTCACATGAGCGCAGCGGAGATTGCGAAGTTGAAGCAAGGACAACCTGATCCGAGTGAGCTGTTTCGTTACCCGCTAAACAAGAGCAGCGAGCCTTGGCATGGAGTTCATGGGTTTGAAGCCGGCAGTTTCTCGACAGTATTGGCGACACTTCGCGCTGACTTCACGCGCATTCTTGCCGAGCTGTAACTCCCACAGATCGTTTGGCGGTGCGCACCACGGAGGCAAAACTGCGTTCAACAGCTGCTCTGCGACGGAACATTGACCGCTCCTGCCCGATACCACACCAAACCCATGTTCGAAGTCTTCGAATTCCGCCGCGCAACACCCGCTGACTCCCTGCCCCTCCGCACACTCGCTACCCAAGTCTTCCTCGACACCTACGCGACCCACGGGATCAACGAGGCCCTCGCCCGGGAAGTGGCCACGGTCTACTCCGCCGAGGTGTTTGATCGGCGGCTGCGGGGCGCGGATGTCGAGTTGCTGCTCGTCACATCGGGCGGGTACACGGTGGGTTTCGTGGATATTTCCTTTGCCACAAGCTGTCCCGTTCCAGACGTGCGCGGCGCCGAGGTGTTCCGGCTGTACGTGCAGCGCCCGTTCCTGCGCCGTGGTCTGGGGCGCAGCCTGTTGGCCAAGGCCGAGGCGTCGGCCCGCGCCCGGGGTCTGGACACCCTCTGGCTCACCGCCTGGGCCGGCAACCACAGGGCGCTGGCGTTCTACCAGTCGCTCGGCTTCCGGGACATCGGGACGACGGAGTACGTCATCGATGGCGTGGGCCATGAGAACCGTGTGCTCCGCAAGACCTTGGCCCGGTAGACGCATGTGCTTGCGGTCTGTAGGCTCTGCCGCTGGTGCCGAATTCGAGACTGACAAGGAGCTCACATGAAGTCATTCACCGGCGGTTGCCTCTGTGGCGAGATTCGATATGAGATCACCGCAGAGGCCGGCCCATCCAGGATCTGCTGGTGCAGGGATTGCCAGAAGATCTCGTCCAACGGAACGGTCAACGTCATCTTCCCCAGCGATGCCATCCAGATCTCGGGAGCGCCGGGCCAGCACGAGAAGACAGCCGACAGCGGCAACACGGTGACCCGCCGGTTCTGCGCGAGCTGCGGCACCCAACTGTTCTCCGACTCCAGTGGTCGCCCGGGCCTGACGGTGGTTCGGGTGGGCACGCTGGACGAGCCATCGACGGTCAAGCCGACCACCAACATCTGGGTGGCCAGTGCGCCCAGTTGGGCTTGCGTTGATCCATCGCTGGAGCAATTCGAAGGCCCGCCAGTGGTGGCGCCGCAGCCCAAGGCGTGATGCCCACCATGGGCCTCCTGACCTTCAGCCTCAACCTCACCCTGGACGGCTGCGTCGACCATCGGGAAGGCATTGCCGACGAGGAGACGCATGCCTTTTTCACGCGCCTCATGGACGAGAGCGGCGCGATGCTGTGGGGCCGCACCACCTACGAGATGATGGAAAGCTTCTGGCCGGCGGTGGCCCGGGGCGAGACCGAGGCGCCGCCCGCGGTGCGCGAGTGGGCGGTGAAGCTGGAGGCCAAGCCGAAGTACGTGGTGTCGTCGACGCGAAACGACTTTCCGTGGACCCACAGCCACCACATCGCCGCCGGTGACCTGCGCACCGGTGTGCAGGCGCTCAAGGACGCCACGCCGGAGGGTGTGCTGCTAGGCAGCGGCCTGCTCGCCACCGCGCTCGACCGGCTGGACCTGATCGACGAGTACCGTTTTCTCCTTCACCCCCGGATCGCCGGTCACGGCCCGGCGCTGTACGCGGGCGGCCTGCCCGGCACGCGCCGGCTGGAGCTGGTGTCTGCACAGCCGCTGCGCTGCGGCGCGGTCGCCCTGCACTACCGGCGCGGACGCTGACCGCGTCGAGCACCCGGCCCGGCATCACCGTCCGTGGCCCTGCAGATCGAACCGGAGGCAAGCGCCATCTTCAGGAACCTGCACACGGTCCTGCAACCCGCGCCGGCGCGCTTCCAGGCGCAGATCGCTGCGCCGGGTGGGACAGTGGTCCAGTGCCTCCAGGTGGTTCAGCACGACATGCCCGCACCCGCCCGCCGCGGCGCGCAGCGCCTGGTCGGCGTCCATGATCAGTTCGCCGCCGAAGTCCATGGCGGCGCCACCAGCGGGCAGCACGCTGACCGAGTCGGCCGGCAGGGCGGCCATGACACGGAACACCTCGTCGGTCAGCACCGTGTCACCCGCCAGATAGAGGGTGGGTTCGCCCGGCCATTCCATGATGTAGCCGTGTCCGTGCGCCATCAGCTTGCCGACCCACCCGCGACCGTGCAGGCAGGGCACTGGCGTGATGCGCCCGCCCGCCACCTCGGTCGACTCGTGGGCATTCAGCACCTGCACGGCCAAGCCCCGGGTGCGCAGGTAGTCCTCGTCTTCCGGCATGCACAACACCGGCTGCTGGCGTTCGCGCAGCCAGCGCTTGCCTGCCCGGTCGAGGTGGTCGAAGTGTCCTTTCTGGCAATGGGTGATCAGGGCGTGTGTGGCGCTGTCCAGCAGCGCGTCGACCCCCTCGGGCAGCGCCACGACGGGATTGCGGCGCCGCTGTCCGACGAGGTACTTCAGTGACGGCAGGGCGCCCTGCGGCGCCAGCATCGGATCAACCAGCACCCGGTGGTTGGCGATTTCAACCAACAGGGTGGCGTTGCGTATCTGCGTGATCTTCAAGGGTTCTCTCCGGGTCATTCAGTGGCCTGCATTCTGTGCAGTCAGGCTTAGGCGTACCATGGCTCAAAACGACACAATGGAGTCATTTCATGCCAACGCCTTCGCGATTCGATGTGGGGCTGCTGATCTACCCCGGCTGCATGCCGGCCGGGCTGTTTGCGGCGGCGGATCTTTTGTCCGCCGCGGCGCTGCGCTCAGGGGCCCGGCACTGGAAGGTGCACTGGGTGGGTTTGAAGCGCGGGCCGGTGGCCTGTGCGCACGGTATGTCGTTGAGCGCGGAAGCGGCACTGGACGCGCAACGCTGGGATGCCCTGCTGATGCCCGGTTTCTGGGCAGGTTCGCCGGCGCAACTGGATCAGGGGCTGACGACACTGCGGCCGCTGCAGCAGTCGCTCAGGGCGTTGGGTCGCAAGGTACCGCTGTGGACCTGGTGCACCGGCGTGGCGCTTGCCGCCGCCAGTGGCCGGCTCGACGGGAAGTCCGCCACCGGCACCTGGTGGATGGCGCCAGTGCTGTCGCAACGGCATCCGTCGGTGAACTGGCAATGGCAGCAACCGATGGTCAGCGGCCCGAACCTGGCCACCGCCTCTGGCGTGCACGGCTACCTGTCCATCCTGAGCGAGCAGATGGAACAGCGCATCAGCCCCGAGGCCTGGCGGGACGTTCAGCGCCTGATGGTGTTGCCACGCCCGCAGCCCGCGGCGAGCGTCTTCGACGCCATGCTGACCCTGCACGGAACCGATCCATTCCTGGCACGCCTTCGCCAGCTGGTCGAGCGCCTGCCTGCCACCCACACCACACTGGAGGTGTTGTCCCGATCGCTCGCCTGCTCTTCGCGAACCCTCGCGCGCAAGGTGAACGACCTCGCGGGCATGCCGGTGGGTCGCTTCGTGCGGCTGGTCAAGCTGCACCAGGCGGGCGAACACCTGCTGCACAGCGGGTGCAGCGCGGCCCAGGTGAGCCACACGTTGGGCTTCGCGGACGAGTCGGGGTTCCGGCGCAGCTTCAAGGCGGCGACTGGCCTGACACCGCAGGAGTACGTCAACCGCTACCGCATGTAGACCGGCCGCACGGAGGTGCCCGTTTGATGCGGAAGGTCAGGCCAAAGACGCATCAGCCTTCTGCACCACCGGGGTCAGCGCTGATCTGCGTGCGGTATTGCGGCCGGGTCCATCCAGAGCGCGGCCCACAGGTGCCCGTCGGGGTCGGCCAGATCGCGCGTGTACATGAAGCCTGTGTCTTCCGCCGGGTTCACGTCGGCTTGCCCACCGTGTGCCGCGGCGGCCTGGTTCATCGCGTCCACAGCGTCACGGCTGTCCAGGGCCAGCGAGAGCATCAATCCGGCGGTTCCGGCCGGAGGGAATGGTCGCTGCGTGAACGTGCGCCACTTTGCGTGCGTGATGAGCATCACGCAGATCGCCTCGCTCCACACCATGCAGGCGGCGGAGTCGTCGCTGAATTGCGGGTTTCGCTCGAAGCCCAGGGCCTTGTAGAAGGCCACGGAAGTTTCGAGGTTTGCCACTGGGAGGCTGACAAAGATCATCTTGGGCACGGGGTTCTCTCCTTGGTGGTGTGCGGGTTGAGCGCCAGGCTCTCCACACGACGAACCACACCTGCTGGAATCGACATACGCTCGCTGTCGATCAACACCTTTTCAATCAGCCTTCTGCACCGCCACGCCCCCCGCCCGCAGCGTATTCACGGTCTTTGCGGGCGTGCCGTCCGGCACCACCAGCAGTGACAGCGCCTTCATCGGCGCGATGACGAAGGCCGATGCGCTGAGCAGCTTCTCGCTGGACGCGAGCACCACCGTCTCCGCCGCGCGGGCGTGCAGCGCGCGCTTCACGTCGGCCTCTTCGGCGTCGCCGGTGCTGAGCCCCGCCTCGGGGTGCACGCCGGTCACGCCCAGGAAGAACAGGTCGGCCCGGAAGCGCGAGGCGGCTTCGATGACCGACGCGCCGACGTTCACCATGGAGTGGCGGAACAGGCGCCCGCCAAGCACGATGATGTCCACGTGCCGGTGCGCGGCCAGCTCCACGGCCACGTTGGGGCTGTGGGTGATCACCGTGGCGCGCAGGTCGGCCGGCAGCTGCCGCGCAACCTGGATGGCGGTGGTGCCGCCGTCGAGCATGACCACCTGGCCGGGCTTGATGAGCTGCGCGCCGAAACGCCCCAGCGCCTGCTTCTCATCGGACGACACCTGTTGCCTCACCCGCAGGTCGCCGGTGGCCGCGGACGCAGGCAGCGCCCCGCCGTGCACGCGCTGCAACTTGCCTTGTTGCGCCAGCTCGCGCAGGTCGCGGCGGATGGTGTCTTCCGAGGTGCCGAGTTCCACAGCCAGCTCCCCGGCCACGATCTGACCATGCGTGGCGAGGCGGCTGAGGATGAGCTGTTTGCGCTGGGCGGTGAGCATGTGGAGCCTCTTTTGGAGCGTCTCTTGCGATGTCTTGTGCAATGAAGTCGGGCGCGCTACGATTGCACGATATTACACGACACTGCACGAAGTTAAACAATGACCAGACCCCACCACCGAGAGATCCCGCTGCCCGCGAACGAGCGCGTGCGCATCGTCGAACAGCGCGTGCTGGCCGACGACTGGTTCGTGCTGAAGAAGACGACCTTCGACTACCGCCACAGCAACGGGCGCTGGCAGCGGCTGCAGCGCGAAACCTACGACCGCGGCGATGGCGCGGCCCTGCTGCTGTTCAACCGGGCGCGGGGCACGGTGGTGCTCACCCGCCAGTTCCGTTTTCCGGCCTACGCCAACGGCCTGGCCGACGGCATGCTGGTGGAAGCCTGCGCCGGCCTGCTGGACAACGAGGCACCGGAGGTCGCCATCCGGCGCGAGGTGCAGGAAGAAACCGGGTTTGCGGTGCGCATGCCGCGCAAGGTGTTCGAGGCCTTCATGAGCCCAGGCTCTGTCACCGAGCGACTGCACTTCTTCGTGGCGGAATACGAGCCCGGTGACCGCGTGGGCGATGGCGGCGGCAACGCCCATGAGGGCGAGGACATCGAGGTGCTGGAGCTGCCGCTGGACCGGGCGCTGGCCATGATCGGCCGCGGCGAGATCCAGGACGGCAAGACCATCATGCTGCTGCAGCACGCGGCGCTGGTGGGGCTGGAGCGCCTGTAGGGTGGGCGGCCACCGGGCGGCACAACTCGTAACCCATGCCACCCGCACCGCGGCGTCACAATATGCCCCGGCTTTTTCGCCGCTGCCTCACGCGTCTTTCATGTCTTCTGCTCTCTCCCCGCGCTCGCCCCGCCTCTGGGCCTCCCTGCTGGCCCTTTTTCTGAGCGCCTGCGCCACCGCCCCCACGCCCTCTGCCGACGGAACCGACGACACCACCGCGGAGGCCGACGAGGCCAGCCCCAAGCAGCGCCCGGTGATCCTCGACGGCACAGCCTGGCAGGCCAGCAACCACATCGACGGCGCCGCGCCGGCCACGCCCTGGGAACACCAGGTCTTCATGAGCCGCCGCCCCACGCGCTACCAGGCCACCGAACACGAAGGTCGGCCGGCCGTGCGGGCCGAGGCCATGGGCTCCAACAGCACGCTGAACCTGCTGCTCAAGCCCGCCCCCGGCGCGCAGGCCAAGCGCCTGCACTTCTCGCTGTTCGTGCCGGCGCTGAACCCGGCGTTTAATCTGGGCGAAAAGGGCGAGGACGATTCGGTGGCGCGGCTGATCCTGAGCTTCGACGGCGACCGCCACAACGGCACCTGGAAGGCGCGCGACCACATCGTCTCGGAGCTGTCGGGCCTGATCGCCGGCAAGCCCCTGCCCTACGCGTCGATCATGTATGTGTGGGACAACCGCTACCCCGCCGGCACGGTGATTCCCAACCCCTACACCGGGCGCATCCGCCAGATCGTGGTGGAGTCGGGACCAGCGCGGCTGAACCAGTGGGTGGACTTCGACCGCGACGTGGAGGCCGATTTCCGGCTGGCCTTCGGCGAGGCGCCGGGGCCGATGATCGGCCTGGGCCTGATGACCGATTCGAACAACTCGGGCGCCGCGGTCACGGCCTGGTACGGACCGCTGCAGCTGACGATGTCGGCGCCGGCGAACTGAGCCTGCTCAGTTGGCGCCATCCAGCCCGGCCAGCCGCCGGTCAAGCTGGAAGCTGGCGCTGAACAGCTGCGGGTCGCTCACCCCGGCGCCCGCCAGTTCACGACCCAGCAGCCCGTCCAGCGCCGCCTGCGCGCCTGCCGCGTGCAGCGCCTCGACCACCAGCACGCCGTCGAACACACCCTCCACGCTGCGGCGCATGGACTTCTCCTTGGTCTGCACGCCAGTGCCGGCCGCGTCCACCTGCATCAGCCAGACCTGGGCCACAGCGTCCAGCCCCGCGACTTTCTGCACCAGCGCTTGCTGCGCGCCAGCGTCTTGCAGGCCCGCCGCGGCAAGGTCCAACCGCAGCGGCGCCACCACCGATCCATTGCCCAACCCCGCCCTTGCCACCACCGGCCCGCCGCCGCGCGCAAAGTTCTGCAGGATGGGCATGGTGCGCTGCGACCAGGGCGTGGGCGCGTTCAGCCGGGCGAGGTACGAGAGGCCGGCCAGCACGCCAGCGTCCTGCAGCTCGTAGGTAATGAAGAAGCGGCGCTTGCCACCGGCCTCGGCGCGGAACACGCGACCCGAGAGAAAGCCGTCGACGCCGACGCGCTCCAGCACGTGCTCGCGCGTGAGCCAGTGCAGGTAGTCGGTTTCCTGGCCGGGTTCGATGTCGCTCCAGATGGCGAGCTGGGCTTGTCCGCGGTGGGTCATGGTGTCTCCTGGGTGAGGTTGGAAGGGGGAATGCGCGCCATGTCGCAGCGCGCCAGCGCGGCCTTGAGCATGTCCACGAACGCGCGGGTCTTGGGCGGCACCAGCTTGCGCCCTGGGTAGACCGCCCAGGCCGGCGCTTCGGGCAGGCACCAGTCGGGCAGCACGCGGCGCAGCTGGCCGGCGTTCACCGCTTCTTCGGCGAAATGGTTGGGCAGCGCGGCGATGCCGGCGCCGGCGCGCGCCATGCGCATCAGCAACTCTGGCGAGTTGGCGCTGACCTGCCCGCGCGGCACCGCCGACCAGCGCTCGCTGCCGCGGCTCAGCGGCCAGACGGCCGGCTCGCCGTTGCCGCGCATCAGCCGCAGCGCCGTGTGGCCGGCCAGATCGTCGGGGTGCTGTGGCTCGCCACGCGCTTGCAGGTAGCCTGGCGCGGCATACAGCCCGTTGGCAAACACCGCGAGCCGCGTGGCCACCAGCAGGTTGTCGTCGGGCAGTTCGCCCATGCGCACCACCACGTCGAAACCCTCACCCAGCAGGTCGACCCGACGCGGCGAGAGGTCCAGGTCGAGCGTGATCGCCGGGTGCAGCGCGGTGAAGGCGGCCAGGCTGTCGGCCAGCATCAGGTTGGCGAAATCGCTGGGCATGGACACGCGCAGCCGGCCGCTGGGCGCGGCACGGCGCTGCTCGCGCAGGCTGTGCACCGCCTCCAGTTCGGCCACCACCTGCCGGGCGTGTTCCAGCAGCTGCAGGCCGAACTCGGTGAGCGACTGGCGGCGCGTGGTGCGCAGCAGCAGGCGCTCCCCCATCAGCCGTTCCAGCGCGGCCACGCGGCGTGAGACGGTGGATTTGGGCAGGCCCAGGCGCACGGCGGCCTGGCTGAAGCTGCCCAGCTCGGCCACCCGGGCAAAGATGAGCAGATCGGTCGGTTCGATGGCGTCGGGGCCACATTCGCGCAATGATTGTTCCACCATAGGAACAATCCTATCCATTTCGACGGATTTTCAAAAGGATTCACAACCCATAAAGTCGAGTCCATCGGTCAACTACTGACCGTTTCCGAATCACCCAACTCCCAGGAGCCCGCCATGAAGATTCTGCAGATCAACGCCAGCCCCCGCCGCGAAGCCGGCAATTCCACCAAGCTCGCCAACAGCGTGAGCGAGCGCCTGGTGGCCGCCCACCCGGGCAGCACCGTCACCCTGCGCGACCTGGGCACCACGCCCGTGACCGTGCTGGACGAGACCGCCCTGGGCGCCCTGTTCACCCCCGCCGAGCAGCGCAGCGCCGAACAGGCCGCCGTGGTGGCCGAGTACGACGCGCTGATCGCCGAACTGCAGGCGCACGACGCCGTCGTGCTGGGCGTGCCGATGTACAACTTCGGCGTGCCGGTGCAGCTCAAGGCCTGGATCGACGCGGTCGCCCGCGCCGGCGTGACCTTCCGCTACACCGAGAAGGGCCCCGAGGGCCTGGTCAAGGGCAAGACGGTGTACCTGGCGCTGGCCCGCGGCGGCCTCTACCGCGACCAGCCGCACGACAGCCAGACGCCCTACCTGAAGACCGTGCTGGGCTTCCTGGGCCTGACCGATGTGCGCTTGATCTACGCCGAAGGCCTGAACATGGGCCCCGAGGCCGCCGCCAAGGGCTTTGCCCAGGCCGAGGCCGACCTGGCCGCCGCCATCGGCTGAGCGCACGCCTGCACTGCGGCTGCGCGGGGTGGCCGCTTCTTTGACACCCCGCACCTTCAGGAGACCACCATGACCGCCACCCTCACCCCCCGCCTGCAGCAGCCCCGCCGCGTCGAGCGGCTGGTGGCCGGCATACCCACCTCCGACGGTGCGGGCGTCAAGCTCACCCGCGTGCTGACGCAGAACCTGCAGCGCCGGCTGGACCCGTTCCTCATGCTCGACGCCTTCGGCAGCGACCGGGCCGACGACTACATCGCCGGCTTCCCGGACCACCCGCACCGCGGCTTCGAGACCGTGACCTACATGATCGCGGGCCGCATGCTGCACCGCGACAGCGCCGGCCACGAAGGCCTGCTGGAAAACGGCGGCGTGCAGTGGATGACCGCCGGCCACGGCGTGATCCACTCCGAGATTCCGCAGCAGGAAGAAGGCCTGATGGAAGGCTTCCAGCTCTGGCTGAACCTGCCTGCGCGCGACAAGCTGTGCCCGCCCTGGTACCGCGACTTTGCCAACGCCGACCTGCCGCAGTTCACCACGCCCGAAGGCGTGGCGGTGACGGTGATCGCCGGTGAGAGCCACGGCGTGACCGGTGCGGTGACGCGCGAGGGCACGCAGCCGCTGTACCTGGACCTGCACCTGGCCGCCGGCTCGCACTTCGAGCAGGCGCTGCCGGGCACGCACAACGCCTTCGTCTACGTCTACCGCGGCGAGGTGAGCGTGAACGGCACGGCGGTGCCGGTGCAGCGCATGGCGCTGCTGGCCAACGACCCGGCCAGCGACGGTGTGCGCATCGAGGCCTCGGCCGACGCCAGGGTGCTGCTGATCGCCGGCCGGCCGCTGAACGAACCCATCGCCCAGTACGGCCCGTTCGTGATGAACACCACCGACGAGATCTACCAGGCGCTGGCCGATTTCCGCGACGGCCGCCTGGGCGAGCAGCGCGCCACGGCCTGAGCGGCGGCTACAGCAGGAAGTCCAGGAAGCTGGCGAAGGGGCGGACCATGCGCATCTGGAAGATGGTGTCCGGGTCCGCGCCCTCGATCAGCGCGTCGTAGCCGCGCGCGCCCGGCGCGCCGGTGATGGCGCGCGACTGCGCCAGCCGTGCCTTCAGGCTCGCCGTCATGGCCGCGGCCAGCTCGGGGTTGTTGCGGCAGATCACGATCAGTTCCGAGTTGAGGTTGGCCGAGCGCGGGTCCATGTTGTAGGTGCCCACCACCACGGTGCGGTCGTCGAACACGGCGCGCTTGCCGTGCACGCCCCAACGCTCGGACGCGGGCGGGCGGGCGTTCTGCTTCAGCGGCCGGCCGTCGTAGCCCCAGACCTCCAGGTTCGCCTGCGCGAAGCGGTCCAGCGAATCGGCCAGGCTGGCCACGGCGTAGAACGCGTCGGTGGAATGCAGGGTGTTGGTGAGGAACTGCAGCTTCACGCCACGCTGCAGCACCCCCTGCATCAGCGCCACGCCGTCGTCGCGCAGCACCAGATACGGGCTCTCGACCACGATGTGCTGCTTCGCCTCCTGCACCAGCGAGGCAATCGCCGTGTAGACCTTGCGCCGCTCCACGCCCGAGCCGGGGTAGTCGGTGACGAAGTGCGTGTCGCGGCAGGTGCTGAACCGCGGCGCCGCGGTGTGCTGGCGCAGCTCGGCGCTGATGCGCTCTTCGGCCACCGTGCGGTTGCCCAGCAGGTTGATGCGGGGCGCATCGGTCTCGTCCACCGCGATGTCCTTGGGCTCGGTCACCCAGTCCGACGCCCAGTACAGCTCGAAGCTGTCGACGATGGCGCCCGCGATCGGCCCCTGGATCAGCAGGTCGCTGTCGAGGAAGTTGTAGTGGGTGGACAGGTCGAAGTAGTCGTTGCCGATGTTGCGGCCGCCGATGATGGCCTTCTGCCGGTCCACCACCAGCAGCTTGCGGTGGGTGCGGTGCTGCATGGCGAAGAAGCGCGCGATGCCCGAGGTGTTGTAGTAGCGCACCTGCACACCCGCCTGCTCCAGCGTGCGCGCCACCTGCGGCGCCAGCTTGAACACCGGCATCGCGAAATCCACCAGGATGCGCACTTTCACACCCTGCGCCGCCTTGCGCGCCAGCGCCTGGCTGATCAGGCGGCTGGACTCGTCGAGTTCGTAGATGAAGAACTCCAGCTCGATGGACTGCTTCGCTTCCTCAATCAGCTTCAGGCGCGCGGCCAGCGAGTCGAAACCCACGTCCAGCAGGGCCACCGCGTGCGGCTCGCGCGAGCGCACGTCGATGGCGGCGTGCTGCGGCGCCTGGCCCAGCCACTGGCGCTCGCTCGCCTCCTGGATGCCCAGGAAGGCGATGGCGAACACCACCGGCACACCGACCAGCAGCACCAGCAGCGCGATGCCGGTCCACCGGACGAGCCGCCAGATCATCAGCCGTCCAGCCCGGCGAAGATGTTCTGCACGTCGTCGTGTTCGTCCAGCGCCGCCAGAAAGGCCTCCACCTCCTCCAGCGCCTCGGCGCTCAGGCTGGCCGGGTCCACCGGGTTCTTGGGCTTGTAGCCCAGCTTGGCCGACAGCACGGTGAAGCCCTGGGCGGGCAGCGCACGGCTCACGAGGTCGAGGTCGGTCGGGTCGGTGAGGAACACGCACACGCCCTCGTCGTCGGCGGGCTCGAAGTCCTGCGCGCCGGCCTCGATGGCAGCCACTTCGGCGTCGGCGTCCTTGTTCGTGGCTTCGGCTTCGATGATGCCGACGTGGTCGAAGTCCCAGGACACCGAGCCGCTGGTGCCCAGCTGGCCCTTGCGGAACAGCACGCGCATCTCGGGCGCGGTGCGGTTCACGTTGTCGGTCAGGCACTCCACCATCACCGGCACGCGGTGCGGCGCAAAGCCTTCGTAGATCACGTGTTCGTAGTGCACCGCCTCACCCGTGAGGCCGGCGCCTTTCTTGATGGCGCGCTCCAGCGTGTCCTTGGGCATGGACACCTTGCGCGCCTGTTCGACCACCAGGCGAAGGCGGGCGTTGGCCGCGGGGTCGGCGCCGTTGCGGGCCGCAATGATGATGTCCTTGACCAGCTTGCCGAACAGCTTGCCTTTCGCGTTCGCCGCGATGTCCTTGTGCTTGGCTTTCCATTGCGCGCCCATGGGGTTCCCCTTCCGTGTGAACCCGGAAGTGTAGTGGGCCGGGTACGCGGCGCCGGGCTACGACAGCTGCAGCAGCCCGCAGAACAGCCCCGCCAGGAAGGCGGTCTCCAGCACCATCAGCGCCACCGGCTTCCAGCCCACGGTGACGATCTCGCGCAGCTGGGTCTTCATGCCGATGGCCGCCATCGAGGCCACCAGCAGGAACTGCGACGTGCCCTGCCCCGCCTGCACCAGCGCCGCTGGCAGCCAGCCGCTGCTGTTGACCAGCACCAGCACCGCGAAGGCCACCGCGAACCAGGGCAGCAGCGGTGGGCGTGGACCGGCCGGCACATCGCCGCCCTGCGCGCGCTCGTAGCGCCGCGCCAGCACCGCGGCCAGCGCGATCACCGGCAGCAGCATGGCCACCCGCATCAGCTTGACCAGCGTCGCCGCATCGCCCGCCTCGTGCGAGAGGCTGTAGCCAGCGCCGACCACCTGGGCCACGTCGTGGATGGTGCCGCCGATGAAGAAACCGGCCATCACCGGCGGCATGTCCAGCGCGTGGGTAAGCATGGGGTAGAGCACCATGGCCAGGGTCGAGAGCGTGCTCACGCCGATCACGGTGAACAGGGTGGCGCGCTCCTTGAGCGGGTGCGCGGGCATGGCCGCCGACAGGGCCAGCGCCGCCGACGCGCCGCAGATCGCCACCGCGCCGCCGGTGAGCAGGCCGAAGAACAGGCGGAAGCCCATCAGCCGCGCCAGCACCATGCCCACCGCAATCGTCGCGGCCACCGAGACCAGCACCATCAGCACCGGCGACCAGCCCAGCGCCGCCACCTGCGCCACCGTGATGCGCAGCCCCAGCAGGGCCACACCCAGGCGCAGCAGGGTGCGCGCGGTGAACTGGATGCCGGGGCCGGCCTTGCCCTCGGTGGAGAGGAAGTTCAGCGCCATGCCCAGCAGCAGCGCGAACAGCATCACCGGCGCGCCGTAGTGGGCGCCCAGGGCCATGGCGGCCACCGCCACCACCGCGCTGAGGGTGATACCGGGGCCGAGCTCGGCCACCTGGGCGCGCAGCCGGGGCCAGCGCGCAGGCGCGAGGGGCGTGCTCATGGTGGGCACCGGCAGGCTCACTGGTTGAGCTTGATGTCGAAGGCCTTGACGATGGCCGCGTTGCGCTCGAAGTCGGCGCGCAGCGACTGCGCCATCTGCTCGGCGGTCTCGTCGCCACCCGCATCGAAGCCCGCTCCCAGCAGGCGGTCGCGCACCTTGGGCGAGGCCGCCGTCTTGTCCACCGCGGCATTGATCTTCTGCACCAGGGCGGGTGGCACGCTGCTGGCCACGATGATGCCGACCCAGTTGGTGAAGTCGAGGTCGGGGTAACCCTGTTCGGCCATGGTGGGCACGTTGGGCAGGTGCGGTGAGCGCTTTTTCCCGGCGACGCCGAAGGCCTGGATCTTGCCGGCCTCGACCATCTTCTTGGAGGTGGCCATGCCGTCGAACATCAGTTGCACCTGGCCACCCATGAGCTGTGCCAGCGCGGGCGGCGAGCCTGCGAAGGGCACGTGCTGCATGTCCAGCCCGGCCTTCTGGTTCAGGATCATGCCGGCGTAGTGCGAGCTGGTGCCCGTGCTGTACGACGCGAAGCTGACCTTGCCGGGGTTGGCCTTGACCCAGGCCACCACACCCTTGACGTCCTTGGCCGGCACGGTGGGTGCCCCCACCATGACCATGGTGGCGCGGGCGATGGCGGTCACCGGCTTGACGTCCTTGAGCGGGTCGAAGGCCGTCTTCATGACGTGCGGGATCTCGGTGAGGATGTTGCTCGCCGTCATCATGATGGTGTGGCCGTCGGGCGGCGCGGCCAGCATGGCCTGCACCGCGATGGCGCCGCCGGCGCCGGGCTTGTTCTCCACCACCACCGGCTGGCCGATGTCGGCCGCAAGCTGGTCGGCCACGATGCGGGCCACAACGTCCATGGTGCCGCCGGCCGGCGCGGGCACCAGCATGCGAACCGGCTTGTCGGTCCAGGCCATGGCGGCCGGCAAGGCGAATGCGAGGGCGGCGGCGCAGGCGGCGCGGCGCAGGGGCGGGAAACGGAAGGTGGTCATGGCGTGTCTCCAGTGTGGCGCAGGCCATCGGGCGGGCCTGTCGTGGCCCGGGTGTCGGACCGTGGGGCAAATCCTAGGCCTGCACCCCCCACTGTGCTTGTCCAATCGGGACATCGACTTTCGAAATTGGGACATTCATGGATTACCCCTACGTGCCCGTGGTGCGCAGCGCCAGCCTCTCCGGCTACGTCGAGCTGGCGCAGTCGCTGGGGCTGGATGCGCGCGCCCTGCTGCGCAAGGCCGGACTCTCGCCACGGGCGCTGGACGATCCCGAAACGCCGCTGAGCGCAGCGGCGGTGCGGGCGCTGCTGGAAGACAGCGCGCAGGCCAGCGGCGTGGACGACTTCGGCCTGCGCATGGCGGCGCGGCGCCACCTGGCCAACCTCGGCCCGATCAGCCTGGTGCTCAAGGAGGAGCCCACCGCGCGCGCCGCGCTGGACACGCTGTGCCGCTACCTGCGCCTGCTCAACGCCTCGCTGCTCACGCGGGTGGAGGACCACGGGCCGTTGGTGATCATCCGCGAGGAGATCCTGGTCGAGCAGTCGGCCAGCACGCGCCAGTCGATGGAGCTGGCGGTGGGCGTGATGTACCGCATCGTGCGCGAGCTGCTGGGCGGGCCGTGGAAGCCGGTGCGCGTGTGCTTCAAGCACCGGCCGCCGAAGGACGCGAAGGCGCACAAGGCCTTCTTCGGCACCTCGGTGGACTTCAACAGCGAGTTCAACGGCATCGTCTGCACCGCCGCCGACCTGCAGACCCCGCTGCCCGGCAACAACCCCGAGATGGCGCGCTTCGCCCGCCAGTACCTGGACCGCGCGCTCTCGGGCCGCCACCAGAGCACCAAGGCCACGGTGCAGCAACTGGTGGCCGCGCTGCTGCCCGGCGGGCGCTGCACCTCGCAGCAGGTGGCGCAGCACCTGGGCGTGGACCGCCGCACCATCCACCGCCACCTGGCGCGCGAGGGCGAGAGCTTCGCCACGCTGCTGCAGGCGGTGCGTTCCGAACTCGTGCTGCGCCAGGTGCAGGACAGCGACCTGCCGCTGTCCGAGGTGGCGCAGCTGCTGGGCTTCGCCGCGCCGGCGGCGTTTTCGCACTGGTTCCGCCACACCTTCGGCTGCAGCGTCACAGCCTGGCGGGCCCAGGAGAAAGCGAAAGCGGCGGTGCGTCAGGGTCAACCCTGACTGTCCCAAATTCGCAAATCAATGTCCCAGTTTGACAAGCATTCAAGGGTGGTGACTCCTACGATGCGTTCCATGGCCCGGACACCCGGCCCCCCGAACGCAACAAGGAGACACCCCCCATGGCCACTGCCATCCGCATGCACCGCACCGGCGGCCCCGAGGTGCTGGAGATCGAACAGGTCGAGGTGGGCGACCCAGGCCCGGGCCAGGTCCGCCTGCGCCACGCCGCCGTCGGCCTGAACTACGCCGACACCTACTTCCGCAACGGCACCTACCCCATGCCCCTGCCCGCCGGCATGGGCGTGGAGGCGGCGGGTGTGGTCGAGGCCGTCGGCCCCGATGTGAGCAACGTCGCCGTGGGCGACCGCGTCACCTACACCGGCTTCCTCAACACCCTGGGCGCCTACGCCACCGAGCGCCTCATCGCCGCGGCACCGCTCATCAAGCTGCCCGACGGCATCGGCTTCGAGACCGCCGCCGCCATGACCATGCGCGGCCTGACCTCGGCCTACCTGATGCGCCGCATCCACCCCTTCAAGGCCGGCGACACGCTGCTGCTGCACGCAGCGGCGGGCGGCGTGGGTCTGATCGTGGCGCAGTGGGCCAGGCTGCTGGGCATCACCGTCATCGGCACCGTGTCCACCGACGCCAAGGCCGAGGTCGCCAGGGCCCACGGCTGCACCCACACCATCAACTACAGCCACGAGGACGTGGCCGCCCGGGTGAAGGAACTCACCGGCGGACGCGGCGTGGACGTGGTGTTCGACAGCGTGGGCAAGACCACCTTCATGGCCTCGCTCGACTCGCTCAGGCGCCGCGGCCTGATGGTCTGCGTGGGCACGGCCAGCGGCCCCATCGAGGGCTTCAACCCCAACCTGCTGGCCATGAAGGGCTCGCTCTACCTCACGCGCCCGGCCCTGGCCGACTACATCGCCGACCCGGCCGAGAAGGCCGAACTCGCCGCCGAAGTGTTCGGCCACGTGGCGGCCGGCCGCATCCGCATCGACATCCACCAGCGCTACGCGCTCGGCGATGCGCAGCAGGCGCACCGCGACCTGGAGTCGCGCAAGACCACCGGTTCGTCGGTGTTCGTGATCTGAACCGCCCGAGGAGACACCCCATGAAGATCGAGCAACTCACCTGCGCCATCGGCGCGGAAGTCAGCGGCGTGAGCCTGGCCGATGCGGCGCGCGACAACGCGCTGTACGAGGAGATGAAGGCCGCGCTGCTCAGGCACAAGGTGCTGTTCCTGCGCGACCAGGACATTTCGCGCGCCGACCACGTGGCCTTCGCGCGCCGCTTCGGCGAGCTGGAAGACCACCCGGTGGCCGGCAGCGACCCGGAACACCCGGGCCTGGTGCGAATCTACAAGACGCCCGACGCGCCCAACGACCGCTACGAGAACTCGTGGCACACCGACGCCACCTGGCGCGAGGTGCCGCCCATGGGCTGCGTGCTGCGCTGTGTGGAATGCCCGCCGGTGGGCGGCGACACCATGTGGGCCAATATGGCGCTGGCCTACGAGCGGCTGCCCGAGCCGGTCAAGCAGCAGATCGCCGGCCTGCGCGCGCGCCACAGCATCGAATGCACCTTCGGCGCGGCCATGCCCATCGAGCGCCGCCTCGCGCTCAAGGCCCAGTTTCCCGACGCCGAGCACCCGGTGGTGCGCACCCACCCCGAGACCGGTGAGAAGGTGCTGTTCGTCAACGGCTTCACCACCCACTTCACCAACTTCCACACGCCCGAGAACGTGCGCTATGGGCAGGACTTCACCCAGGGCAGCTCGGCCCTGCTGCAGTACCTGATCAGCCAGGCCGCGATTCCCGAATACCAGGTGCGCTGGCGCTGGAAGCCCAACAGCGTGGCCATCTGGGACAACCGGTCCACCCAGCACTACGCGGTGATGGACTACCCCCCTTGCCACCGAAAGATGGAACGCGCCGGCATCGTCGGCACGCCCACCTTCTGACCGTTCACCTTCTGATCGCCCCATTCAACGCACCCGGAGACAACCATGAACTTCCTCGACGGTCACCTCTTCCCCGAGAACCAGCAACCCCTGGTCATCACCGCCGCCCCCTACGGTCCCGAGTGGATTCCTTCGGACTTCCCCGAGGACATCGCCGTGACCATGGAAGAGCAGGTACAGAAAGCCGTGGACTGCTACAACGCCGGCGCCACCGTGCTGCACCTGCACGTGCGCGAGCTGGACGGCAAGGGCAGCAAACGCCTGTCCAAGTTCAACGAGCTGATCGCCGGCGTGCGAGAGGCGGTTCCCGAGATGGTGATCCAGGTCGGCGGATCGATCTCGTTCGCGCCGGTCGGCGAAGGCGAGATCGCCAAGTGGCTGTCCGACGACACGCGCCACATGCTGGCCGAGCTGACGCCCAAGCCCGACCAGGTGACCGTGACCGTCAACACCACCCAGATGAACGTGACCGAACACATGGAAGAGGCCGACATCGCCGGCACCTCCATGGCCACGCCCGAGGGTCGCCGCGCCTACACGGAGATGGTGGTGCCCTCCACGCCCAGCTTCGTCGAGGAACACGTCAGGCGCCTGTCCGCCGCCGGCATCCAGAGCGCCTTCCAGTTCTACAACCTCAACAGCTTCGAGACCGTGGAGCGCCTGATCCGCCGCGGTGTCTACAAGGGCCCGCTGGTGTGCAACTGGGTCGCCATCAGCGGTGGCATGGACGCGCCCAACATCTACAACCTGGCCAACTTCCTGCGCGCCATCCCCGACGGCACCATGCTCACCGTCGAGAGCAGCATGCGCAACACCCTGCCGATCAACATGATGGGCATGGCCATGGGTCTGCACGTGCGCTGCGGCATCGAGGACAACCTCTGGAACCAGAGCCGCACCGAGAAGATGAGCACCGTGCAGCAGATCCGGCAGCTGGTGCGCGTGGCCAACGAGTTCGGTCGCCCCGTCGCCAACGGCCAGCAGGCGCGCGAGATCCTGAAGATCGGCGTGTTCTACGACACCGTGGAAGAGACCCTGGCGGCCAACGGCTTCTCGCCCAACGCACCGGGACGCCAGCAGGGTTTCCTGCGCAAGGTGGCCTGAAAGAAAAAGGGGGCCATCGGCCCCCTGTGCGATCAGGCTTTCTTGAGCTGCGAGGTGTCGAACGGCAGGCTGCGCAGGCGCTTGCCAGTGGCCGCGAAGATCGCGTTGGCCACCGCCGGCGCCACCGGTGGCGTGCCGGGCTCGCCGATGCCGCCGGGCTTCTCGGTGCTCTTGACGATGTGCACCTCGACCTTGGGCATCTCGTTGTGGCGCAGCACCGGGTAGTCGTGGAAGTTGCCCTGTTCGACCCTGCCGTCCTTGAGGCTGATCCTGCCGTACAGCGCGGCCGACAGCCCGTAGACGATGGCGCCCTCGACCTGGCGCTCGATGATGGTGGGGTTCACCGTCATGCCGCAGTCCACTGCGGCCACCACGCGGTGCACCTTGGGCGTGCCATCGGCGTTGATCGAGACTTCGGCCACCTCGGCCACATAACTGCCGAAACTCTGCACCACCGCGATGCCGCGGAACACGCCCGCCGGCAGCGGCTTGCCCCAGCCGGCCTTCTCGGCCGCCACTTCCAGCACCTGCCTGTAGCGCGGCTGCTGGTCCATCAGCGCGCGGCGGAACTCGAACGGGTCCTTGCCCGCGGCGTGCGCCATCTCGTCGATGAAGCCTTCCATGAAGAAGCTGTTCTGCGAGTGGCCGACCGAGCGCCAGAACCAGACGCTGGGCCCAGGCTCGCGCCGGCCGTAGGTGATGAGCTGGTTGGGCACGCTGTAGGGGTGGTCGTTGATGCCCTCCATCGCAAAGCTGTCGACGCCGCTCTCGGGGATCTTCATGAAGCCCGAGGCCGCCATGATGGACGGCGAGCCCACGCCGGCCTTGAGCAGCACCGCGTTGCCCTGGGCGTCCAGGCCGCCGGTGAACTTGGCCACCGAAGCCGGGCGGTAGAAGCCGGCGGCCATGTCGTCCTCGCGGGTGTAGACCAGCTTGACCGGCGCGCCGCTGATCTTGGACAGCAGGGTGGCGTCGATCACGAAGTCGGGCGCGAAACGCCGGCCGAAGCCGCCGCCCAGCATCATGGTGTTGACCTTGACCTTGCCCGGGTCGACCGAGGCCACCTGGCTAAGGATGCCCTGCACCGGCCCCTGGCTCTGCGTGCCGGCCCAGATTTCCACGCCGTCGGGCTTGACCCAGGCGGTGCAGTTCATCGGCTCCATGCAGGCGTGCGCGAGATAGGGCGCCTCGTAGGTGGCCTCGACCAGCTTGGCCGGGGTGATGCCGGCGTCGCCCGCCTTGAGCGCCACCGCGTCGGCCTTGCTGGCGCCGTCGGTCAGCATGGCCGTGACCTTGGCCGAATCGAGCCCGGCCTTGTCGCCAAAGTCCCAGTCCACCTTCAACGCGTCGCGGCCCTTCTTCGCCGCCCAGTAACCCGTGGCCAGCACCGCCACACCGGTGGGCAGCGTGATCACCTGCTTCACGCCCTTGACCGCCTTGGCCGCCGTGTCGTCCACCTTGGCCACCTTCACGCCCGGCAGGGGCGCGCGCGCCATCACGGCCACCAGCATGCCGGGCAGGTTGACGTCGATGCCGAACTTGGCCGAACCGTTGGTCTTGCCCGCCGTGTCCAGCCGGGCCTTGCGCTGGCCGAGGATCTTGAAGTCCTTCGGGTCCTTCAGCGCCACCTTCTCGGGCGCCTTCTGTTTTGACGCCGCCTCGGCGAGCTGGCCGTAGCTCAGCTTCTTGCTGCCGTGCATCACGTGGCCGGCCTCGGTGCGGCATTCGCCGGCCGGCACCTTCCATTGCTCGGCCGCGGCCGCCACCAGCATGGCGCGCGCGGTGGCGCCGGCGTTGCGCATCACGTCCCAGTGGCCGCGCACCGTGGTCGAACCGCCGGTCGCCTGCATGCCGAAGGCGGGGTTGTTGAAGGCCTGGCTCACCGGCGCCTGCTCCACGCCCACCGTGGCCCAGTCGGCGTCCAGCTCTTCGGCCATCAGCTGCGGGATCGCGGTCAGCACGCCCTGCCCCATCTCGGAGCTGCCGCAGACCACGGTGACGCGGTTGTCGGGCGTGATGCGCAGCCAGGCGTTGGGCGTGAAGGCGGTGTCGGTCGCTGCCAGAGCCCGGCCGCCCATGGACGGCAGGGTGAAGCCGACGACCAGGGCGGCGCCTGAACCGGCCATGAAGCCGCGGCGGCTGGTCTCGAAGGCGTGGGAATCGTTGGTGGTGCTCATGATCAGGCTCCCTGCAGGGCGGTCGCAGCGTCCTTGATGGCCGCCTTGATCTGGTTGTAGGTGCCGCAGCGGCAGATGTTGCCGCTCATGGCCTCGTCGATGTCCTTGTCGCTGGGCCTGGGCTTGGCGGTCAGCAGCGCGGTGGCGCTCATGATCTGGCCGCTCTGGCAGTAGCCGCACTGCGGCACGTCGTGCTTGACCCAGGCGGCCTGCACGGCCTTGCCGGCCTTGCTGTTGCCAATGGCCTCGATGGTCACCACTTTCTTGCCGGTGGCGGCCGACAGCGGGGTGGAGCAGGAGCGCACCGGCTGACCGTCCAGGTGCACGGTGCAGGCGCCGCACAGCGCCATGCCGCAGCCGAACTTGGTCCCGGTGAGTTGCAGGTCTTCGCGCAGCGCCCAGAGCAGGGGCATGTCGGGTTCGGCGTCGAGCGACGCCGCTTTCCCGTTGACAGTGATGTTCAACATGGGGTGTGTCTCCTGTAGGGTTCGCCCGGCGATCAAGGCGCCAAGGTCGTTTTGCAATGTAACGAGCAGCCACCCGGCCCCTGAGCCGGGCAAACCCTTGTCCTACGTTGGTGTGGGGACAAGCTGTTCCGTTTCGGGTCACCCGGCGCGGTGGCAGAATGCCGCTCCCCTTGTTGGCCCCATATATGCATCCAGACTCCCACGGCACCCTCGGCATCGACTTCGGCACCTCCAACTCCGCCATGTCCTGGGCCGCCCCCGACGGCCTGTCGCGCCTGATCCCGCTCGAAGGCGACGCCGTCTCCATGCCCACCGCCGTGTTCTTCAACAGCGAAGACCACCGCACCCACTTCGGCCGCGACGCCGTGGCCCAGTACCTCGCCGGCACCGAAGGCCGGCTGATGCGCTCGCTCAAGAGCCTGCTGGGCAGCCCGCTGATCCACGAAAGCACCGAGGTCAACCACCGCCCCGTCAGCTTCCTGGAGATCGTGACCACCTTCCTGGCCGAACTGCGCGAGCGCGCCACCCGCTCGCTGGGCAGCGCGCCCGGGCGCGTGGTCATGGGCCGGCCGGTGCACTTCGTGGACGACGACCCGGCGCGCGACGCGGCGGCCCAGCAGTCGCTGCTGGAAGCCGCGCAGGCCGCCGGCTTCCGCGAGGTGCGCTTCCAGCTCGAACCCATCGCCGCCGCGCTGGACCACGAGCGCCGCCTGGCGCGCGAATCCCTGGTGCTGATCGTAGACATCGGCGGCGGCACCTCCGACTTCACCGTGGTGCGCCTGGGCCCTGATCGCATCGCGCGGCCCGACCGGGCAGACGACGTGCTGGCTACCACCGGCGTGCACATCGGTGGCACCGACTTCGACCACCGGCTCAGCCTGGAACAGGTGATGCCGCTGCTGGGTTACCGCCACCTCGGCCCGCAAGGCCGCGAAGTGCCCAGCCGCACCTTCTTCGACCTTTCCACCTGGCACCTGATCCAGTGGCTCTACCTGCCCAAGGCGGTCAGCCAGGCGCAGTCGCTGCGCGTGAACTACAGCGATGTGCGGCTGCACGAGCGGCTGATGCGCGTGCTGCGCGAGCGCCACGGCCACCACATCGCCCACGAGGTCGAGCAGGCCAAGATCCGCTGCTCGATGGCCGACGCCGACACCACCGTGGACCTCTCCATCGTCGAAGCCGCCCTCACGGCGCCGCTGGGCACGGCCGCGCTGCGCGAGCACCTGGGCGGGCTGCTGGATCGCACCGTGGTCTGCGCTCGGGAATGTGTGCAACGCGCCGGCCTGCGAAACGACCAGCTCGATGCCGTCTACCTCACCGGCGGCTCCTCCGCCCTGCGGCCGTTCCAGCAGACGCTGCGCGCGGCGTTCCCGGGCGTGCCGCTGATCGAGGGGGACCTGTTTGGCGGCGTGGCGTCGGGGCTGGCGTACGGCACCGGGCGTTCAGCGTAACGCCCGCTTCAGCCCACCGACTTCAGCCGCATCTGGTTGGGCAGCGGCACCGAGCGGCGCAGCACGTCCTCGGCCAGCCAGAGCGCGGCGCGCTTGCCGCGCTCGGCCACCATGGGCAGCGGCATCTGCTGGTAGTCGTCGTTGAATACCTCGAAGCTGTAGTCGCCCGCGTAGCCGAGCCTGTCCAGCCGCAGCACGAGGTCGACGATCTGCTCGCTGTGCACCCCTTCGCCGGGGAAGACGCGGAAGGTGCGCGCGGTCGCCATGCGCTCCTCGAAGGTCTTGGCCTCCTGCCACATGAAGTCGGAGAGCTGCACCAGGAAGATCTTGCTCGGGTCGAGGTAGTCGATCTCGTCCAGCGCCGTCTTGGCCGCGAAGATGTGGAACGAGTCCAGGCCAATGCCAAGGTTCGGGCAGTCGGCGCGGCAGACCACGTCCCAGGCGGCGGTGAACTCGTTGATGGTGCGGCCCCAGGACAGGCCTTCGTAGGCGATCCGGATGCCCAGCGGCAGCGCCAGCATGGCCAGCTTGCGCAGGTCGCGCGCGAGGTGGTCGAGGTCCTGCGTGGCGTGGGCCGAGGTGGACGAGCAGGCCAGCAGCACCTTGCAGTCCAGCGCCGCGCACATCTCCAGCATGGCCTTGGCGATGTCGATCTTGTAGTGGTGCAGATGGCCCGAGAGGCCCTCGAAGTCGCGCAGCACCTGGAAGCCCGTGCCGCGCAGACCACTGGCCTTGACGGCCGCGACGGCGGCCTCGATGCCGCCCGGGTGGCCGTTGATGTCGTTGGCCTTGAGCATGACCTGCGAGAAACCCGCGGCCTTCATGGCGGCCAGCTTGGCTTCGAGCGGGCCGGCGAGCGTGATGGTGTCCATGCCGAAGCCGGAGATGGCTTCGACGATGGCGGCGTGGGAAGGCTTCATGGCTCAGCCTCCGGCGCGCTCGCTGTGCACCAGCTCGAACACCACCGAACCCAGGTAGGTCTTGGTGATGGCGCCGCGCTGCTCGGTGTGCGCCGCTTCGGTCTCGACGAACTCGACGCCCAGCGCGCGCAGCGCCTTCACCGCCGCCAGCACGTCGGGCACGCCCAGGCCGATGCGCTGCAGCTTCTCGTCGGCGTCGTACACGTTCACCGGCGGCTCCACCAGCTGCAGCATGAAGCGCTGCGACGGGTCCAGCGCCGGGGTGCGCAGCAGCGTGCCCTTGGGCATGATGCCGAAGCGCTGGTCGTCGGGAATGACCTCGGTGCCGAACAGCTCGTCGTAGAAGGCGATCCAGTCGTTGCTGCGCTCCGGGCCGATGTACTGCACGATGCCGAAGAAGTGGATGCCGGCGGTGGCGGGCGGCTTCTGGTCCACCGTGGGGATGGGCACGAAGTCCACGTCGTAGATCGAGAACTCCTTGTAGCGGTCCACGAAGTAGATGCGGCTGCCGCCGGCGCCGTGGATGGCCGGGATGTTCAGCTCCATCACCTCGGCGTGCGTCGGCACCGACCAGGCGCCGCGCTCCAGCACATAGTGGTAGGCGGCACGCGCATCGCGCACGCGCAGCGCCATCGCGGAAATCGAGGGCACGTCGCTGCCGTGGCTGGCGCCCTGGGCATCACTGGGGTGGGCGTTGACGACGATGTTCAGCCCACCCTGGCGGTAGAGCAGGATCTCGCGCGAGCGGTGGCGCGCCACCGGGCGGAAACCCATCATCTCCAGCACCTGGCCCAGGGCCTGGGGTTTGGTGGTGGCGTATTCGATGAACTCGATGCCGTCCAGGCCCAGGGGGTTGGCGGCGTCGCTGAACGAAGCCTGAAGGGGCTCGCGGCCAGCGGCGGTGTTGAGCAGCAGATCACTCATGGCAAGACTCCATGCAAAAAAGGGAATATCAGGTGCGACCGCGCAACCGCTTCCAGCAGGTCGACTGGCTGGCGATGGTCAGTGTCAGCGCGATCAGGATCACGAGCGACAGCGGCGATGTGAAGAATTCGCCCGCAAACTGCACCGGGTTGCCCTCGGCCGAGATCATGGCCTGTCGGTAGCTCTTGTCCATCAGCGGACCCAGGATCATGCCCAGGATCACCGGCCCCACCTGGAAGCCGTACATCTTCAGGAAGTAACCGAGCACGCCGAAACCGAGCATCCAGTACACATCCACCGGGTTGTTGTTGATCGCGTACGCACCCACGGCCGACAGCACCAGGATCACCGGCAACAGGATGGGTTTGGGCGTTTCGACGATCTTGGCGAACAGCCGGATGCCGGTGAGACCGAACACCAGCAGGAAGATGTTGGCCAGTGTGAGACTGCCCACGATGAACCAGAACAGGTGCGGCGTTTCCACCATCAGCATCGGGCCGGGCTTGAGACCGTGGATGTACATGGCACCGATGATCACGGCGGTGACGGCGTCGCCAGGTATGCCCAGCGTGAGCATCGGGATGTAGGCGCCGCCCACGGCCGCATTGTTGGCCGACTCCGGCGCCACCAGCCCTTCGTAGGCACCCTCGCCGAACGGCCGCGACGGGTCTTTGACCGTGCGCTTGGCGTGGTCGTAGGCCATCAGTGCGGCAATGTCGCCACCGGCGCCGGGCAGCGCGCCCACCACCACACCGATGGTGGAGGTGCGCGCGGTCAGCGGCAGGTATTTGCGCAGCAGGCTCCAGGACGGCAGGATTTTCGAGACGTCCTGCTTGATCGCCTGGAGCTTGAGTTCGTGCAGCTGGCACAGCACCTCGGCCACGCCGAAGAAGCCGATCATGGCTGCCACATAGGAGATGCCCGCGGTCAGCTGCAGGCTGCCAAAGGTGAAGCGCGACTCGGCGGTCATCGGGTCGAGCCCGACCGAGCCGATCAGCACGCCCAGGGCCCCGGCAAAAATGCCCTTGGCCAGCGAGCCACCCGAGAGACTGCCCACCAGCAGGATGCCCCAGATGGCCAGCATCAGGTAGTCGCGCGGCGCGAACTGGAGCGCCAGATCCGCCACCGCCGGCGCGGCCACGGCCAGCGCCAGGATGCCGATGAAACCACCCACCACAGAGACCACCGTGGTCAGCCCGATGGCGGTGCCGGCCTCGCCCCGCTTGGCCAGCGGGTAGCCGTCCAGCCCGGTGGCAATGGCCGAGGGCGCGCCGGGAATGTTCAGCAGGATGGCGCTGCGCGAGCCGCCATAGACGCCGCCCAGGTAAATGCCCGAGATCAGCGCCAGCGCCGAGTTGACCTCCCATTTGAAGGTGAACGAGATCAGGATGGACACCGCCATCGTCACCGACAGGCCGGGAATGGCGCCGATGTAGATGCCGGCGAAGGTGCCCGCCGCGGTCAGCAGCAGCAACCGGACGTCGACCCAGCTGATGAAGAAATAGTTGAGCGCTTCGATCACGCGGCGGCTCCGTTGAACAGGCCCTGCAGCAGGGTGCCGCTGGGCAGCACCACCGAGAACAAGGTCTGGAAGATCCCGTAGATCGCGGCCAGTGCCAGCGCCGACACCAGCAGGTTCAGGCCCCAGCGGCGGCTGCCCAGCAGCGCCATCGACACCACCAGGAACAGGTAGGACGCCAGCAGAAAGCCCAGTGGTTGCAGCAGCACCATGTACAGCGCGATGGCGACCGTGAAGCCCACCACCACTGGCGGCGTGAGGCGCCGCACGAATTGCGCCGCCAGCGACTCACCGGCCCGAGTCTCGGTCGGTGCCGAGCGCGCCGCATCCCGCAGGATCAGCACGGCGCAGACCACCATGATCGCTGCAGCGAACATCGGGAACGCGCCCGCAGACGTGAGCGACTCGAACTTCGAGATGCCGTACGCCGTCCACAGAAGAAAGAGGCTGGCCAGCAGCAGCACGGCCAGAAAGCTCAGCTCGCCAGGGAGCCGTTGTCGGGTGGGTTGCATGGTGGGTTACGCAAGGGTTCAGGCACAAACGCGCAGCCGTCCGGCCGGGACCGGACAGGCTGCGGACAGGCGGACGCTCAGGGCTTGGCGATGCCCAGCTCGGCCGGGTTCTTCTTAGCGACGCCCACTTCCTGGTAGGTCCAGGAAGTGACCGACTGCCACTTCTTGAGGAAAGCGTCGGCTTCGGCGCCCGAGATGTTCATCATCACGTTGCCACGGCTGGCCATCAGTTCGCGGAACTTCGGATCGTCGCCGGCCTTCTTGAATGCCGCCGTCAGCCTGGCCTTGACCGCATCCGGCACATCGCGCTTGACGAACACGCCGTAGAACGGCCCCCAGGGCAGGTACTTCTCCAGCGTCGGCAGGTCCTGTGTGATCGGCGGCACATCGCCGAACGGCTTCTCATCCACCACCGCCAGGGCCTTCAGGCGGCCGGCCTTGATGTGCTCGGCGGCCGCGCCCGCACCCACGAACATGAAGTCCACATGGCCGCCCAGCAGCGCCGTCAGACCCGGGCCGTCGCCATCGAACGGCACCGAGGTGACCGGAAATTTGGTGGCTGTCGACACCATGGCCCCCACGGTGAAGGGCAGGCCGCCGGCGCCGGTGGACCCCTGCTTCACCTTGCCAGGATTGGCCTGGATCTCGGCCAGCATGTCCTTGAAGCCCTTCCAGGGCTTGGCGGCGTTGGTCACCAGCAGCACATTGCCGCGGGCGGCGATGGTGACCGGGTAGAACTTGCTGTAGTCCAGCTCGCTGATGGCCAGCACCGGGTGCAGCTGCGGGTTTTCGGCACCAAACAGCAGCGTGTAGCCGTCGCTGGGCTGCTGGTACACGAAGTTCGTGGCGATGGCGCCGACGCCGCCCGGCTTGTTCTGCAGCACGATCTTCTTGCCCAGCGCCTCCTCGGCCACCGGCGCCAGCGCGCGGCTGACCACGTCGCTGGCGCCGCCGGCGCCCCACTGGATCACCCCGCTCAGTTCACGGTCAGGAAAGCCCTGTGCGGCACCGATCGTGGAAAAGGCGGCCAGCGCGACCGTGGCCAGGAATTGACGGCGAAGGTTCATGGTGATGTCTCCAAGGTTGGGTGGAAAAACGGAAATAGCCGGGAACACCCGAGCACTCTATGAAAGGAACGGCCAACTTCCTACTTCTGGGCCGCCCAAGTGATCGATAATCGATCGATATCGATCAATCATCGATCATTTCTGGTACTTCCCCCAATGCCTCCCCCATGAACTCCCGGACCACCATCGACAGTGCGCGCGCGGCAACGGCGGCTGCGTCTGCGCCCGGGCGGGGGCATCCCGCGCTTGAACGCCGCGACTGGATCGCCGGTCTTGAAAAAGGGCTGGCCATCATCGAAGCCTTCGACGACCAGCACCCGCGCCTGACCGCCAGCCAGGCCGGCGCGCGCTGCGGCCTGACCCGCACCGCTGCGCGGCGTTACCTGCTGACCTTGGCACACCTGGGCTATGTGGGCACCGACGGCAAGCTGTTCTGGCTGATGCCGCGCATCATGCGGCTGGGGCATGCGTATCTGGAGTCGGCGCGCCTGCCAAGACAGGTGCAACCCTTTCTCCAGCGGATCGTGGGCGGCACCCAGGAGATCGCGTATCTCGCGGTGCTGGACGGCGAGGACGCCGTCTACATCGCCCGCGGTGGGTCGCCAAGGCACATGTTCGAAGGCTACATGCTGGGCACGCGCGTGCCCGCCCAGGTCACCGCTGCCGGCCTGGCCATTCTGTCGATGCTCAGCGAGCCCAGCCTGAACGAGTGGCTGCTGGCGCATCCATTGCGCGCCTTCACCTCGTTCACCGTCTCCAGCAAGGACCAGCTGCGCGCAGAACTCAAACGCTGCCGGCGCCAGGGCTGGGTGTTGTCGGAACAGCAGCTGGAACTGAACCACCGCGGTATCGCCGTGCCTCTGCTGGACCGCAACAACAATGTGCACGGCGCGATCAGCGTCACCATGCCGATCAACCAGGAAAGCAGCGAGGATGCGGTCAAGCGCGTGCTGCCGGTGCTGCAGGAAGCGGCGCGCGGGCTGCGCAACCTGATCTAGGCGCGGTGCTCCAGCCGGCGCAGGCGCCAGGCGCACAGCGTCGCCACCCCCGCCAGCGCGCCCGCCAGCCAGAACACGCTGGCCAGGCCCAGCGCCGACGACAGCACGCCGCCGCCCAGCCCGCCGAGCGTGCCCGGCAGGCCGTAGCCGATCACGGTGTACAGCGCCTGGCCGCGCCCGCGCAGCCGGCCGGGAAAGTGGTGCGAGATCAGTGCGATGCAGACCGTGTGGTGCGCCGCGAAGGTGATGGCGTGCAGCGCCTGCGCGGCCAGCAGCAGCGGCCAGACCTGCGGCAGGCCGGCGGTCAGGCCCATGCGCAGCACCATCAGTGCCGAGGCCAGCACCAGCCAGCCGGTCAGGCTGAGCCGGGGCAGCCAGCGCCCCTGGGTGAAGAACCAGCCGATCTCGATCAACACCGACACCGCCCACAAGAGTCCGATCACCGTCTTGCTGTAGCCCAGGCTGTCCAAGTAGAGCGAGAAGAAGACGTAGATGGCGATGTGCGCGAGGATGTGGAAGAACACCGACGCGAAGAACCAGCGCACCGCGGACTGCCTGAGCAGCGGCCAGATGGCGGGGTGGTCGTCGTCGTGGTGCGCCGCCTCCTTGTGGTCGGGCAGCCACCAGACGCTGGCCACCACCGCCACCAGGGTCAACAGCGTCCATGCCGGGAAATGACCGAGCCCGAAGTGCTCGAACCACCAGCCGGCGACCATCACCGTGAGCAGGAAGCCCAGCGAGCCCCAGAGCCGCACACGGCCGTAGCGTTTTGCGTCGAACGCCCCGCCCTGGCTGACCAGGTGCGCCAACGCGGCCTCGCTCATCGGCATCATGGCGCTGGTATGGGTGAACATCAGCAGCAGCACGGCAAACAGCGCAACCGGGCCCAGCGGAAACCACAGCGCCAGCGAGAAGACCAGCGCCGCCGTGGCCCCATAGCGCAGCAGCTTGACGCGTTCGCCCGTGCGGTCTGACAGCGTGCCCCAAGCGTAGGGTGCGAACAGGCGGGTCGCTGACTGCACCGAGGTCAGCACGCTGATGGCGAACAGCCCGAACCCCAGGTCTTTCAGCCAGAGCGGCAGGTAGGGGTTGAAGAAGCCGATGTGCGCGAAGTAACTCGCGGACAGGGCAGCGAAGGGCAGGAGTTGCTTGCGCTGTTCAGGCACGCGACGCGGCAGCGATATCCGGTGTCTCGACCGTCACATCGCCGCACTGCGCACGGTGGCGCAGCGCGTGGTCCATCACCACCAGGGCCAGCAGGGCTTCCATGATGGGCGCGGCGCGGATGCCGACGCAGGGGTCGTGGCGGCCCTTGGTGATGACCTCGGTCGGCTGGCCTGACACGTCGATGGAGTCGCGTGGGACCAGGATGGAACTGGTGGGCTTGATGGCGACCGACACGTCCAGGTCCTGCCCGGTGCTGATGCCGCCGAGCACGCCGCCCGCCTTGTTGCCGACGAAGCCGTTCGGGGTGAGCGAGTCGCCGTGGGTGCTGCCCTTGTCGGCCACCGACGCAAAACCGGCGCCGATCTCCACACCCTTGACCGCGTTCAGGCCCATCATGGCGTAGGCGATGTCGGCGTCCAGCTTGTCGTACAGCGGCTGGCCCAGGCCCACCGGCATGTTCTTCGCGACCACGCGCAGGCGCGCGCCACACGAATCGCCGCTCTTGCGCAGTTCGTTCATGTAGGCCTCCAGCGCCGACACATCGGCCACCGGGGCGAAGAACGGGTTGTTGGGCACATGCTCCCAGCTCTCGAAACCGATCGGTACCTCGCCGATCTGCGTCATGCAGGCGTGGAAGGTGGTGCCGAACTTCTCCTTGAGCCACTTCCTGGCGACGGCGCCGGCCGCCACCGTGGGCGCCGTGAGGCGGGCCGAGCTGCGGCCACCACCGCGCGGGTCGCGGATGCCGTACTTCTGCCAGTAGGCGTAGTCGGCGTGGCCGGGGCGGAAGGTCTGCAGGATGTTGCCGTAGTCCTTGCTGCGCTGGTCGGTGTTGCGGATCAGCAGGGCAATCGGCGTGCCGGTGGTCCGGCCCTCGTACACGCCACTGAGAATCTCGACGGCGTCGGGCTCGTTGCGCTGGGTGACGAACTTGCTGGTGCCGGGGCGGCGGCGGTCCAGGTCGTGCTGGATGTCGGCTTCGGTCAGCGACATGCCGGGCGGGCAGCCGTCGATCACGCAGCCGATGGCCGGGCCGTGGGATTCACCGAAGTTGGTGACGCAAAACAGGGTGCCGAAGGTGTTGCCGCTCATGGGCTCCGATTATCGCCAAGCAAAACGCCCCGCGAGCGGGGCGTTTTGCTTCGGGTCACGGACAGACCCATCAGGGGAAGTTCGGCTCGTTCTTGCCTTCGGACTCTTCCTCCGGCCAGTCGCGGATGTAGGCCTTGAGCATCTTGTTCTCGAAGTTCTGCGCGTCCACCACGGCCTTGGCCACGTCGTAGAAGCTGATCACGCCCATCAGCATGCGGTTCTCGATCACGGGCATGTAGCGGGCATGGCGGTCGAGCATCATGCGGCGGACCTCGTCCATCTCGGTGGCCATGGTGCAGGTCAGCGGGCCTGGGTCCATGGCGCGGTAGACGGTGGTGGTGCCCAGCTGGCCGCCGTTCTTGACCAGCGTCTTGATGACCTCGCGGAAGGTGAGCATCCCGACCACCAGACCGTTGGACATCACGACCAGCGAGCCGATGTCCTTCTCGTCCATGAGCTTGACGGCGTCGGCCAGGGAGTCCTCGGGGGTGACGGTGTAGAGGGCGTTGCCCTTGACGCGCAGGATGTCGCTGACCTTCATGGCACTTCTCCTTGGGATGGATGCTGTCGCCAGCTGAGCAGGCGTGGAGATGAATATAGCCCACAATCGGCGCGAACAACACACCGGGACTGCCCGGACGTTACCTTCGGAGACACACGCATGCCCGGCCATTCAGACCCCGGCTTCGACACCCTGGCGCTGCACGCCGGTGCGGCCCCAGACCCCTCCACCGGCGCCCGCGCCGTGCCCATCCACCTGACGACCTCGTTCGTCTTCGAATCCAGCGACCACGCCGCCGCCCTGTTCAACCTCGAACGCGCCGGCCACGTCTACAGCCGCATCAGCAACCCCACCAACGCGGTGTTCGAGCAGCGCATGGCCGCGCTCGAAGGCGGCATCGGCGCCATCTCGGTGGCCAGCGGCCAGGCCGCGCTGCACCTGTCCATCGCCACCCTCATGGGCGCCGGTTCGCACATCGTCGCCAGCACCGCGCTGTACGGCGGCAGCCAGAACCTGCTGCACTACACGCTGCGCCGCTTCGGCATCGAGACCACCTTCGTCAAGCCCGGCGACATCGACGGCTGGAAGGCCGCGGTGCGCCCAAACACGAAACTGTTCTTCGGCGAGACCGTGGGCAACCCGGGCCTGGACGTGCTGGACATCCCGACCGTGGCGCAGATCGCGCACGAGGCCAAGGTGCCGCTGCTGGTGGACAGCACGCTGACCACGCCCTACCTGATCAAGCCGTTTGAGCACGGTGCCGACCTGGTCTACCACTCGGCCACCAAGTTCCTCTCCGGCCACGGCACCGTCATCGGCGGTGTGGTGGTGGACGCCGGCAGCTTCGACTGGGACGCGTCGGGCAAGTACCCCGAGCTGACCGAGCCCTACGACGGTTTCCACGGCATGACCTTCAGCGAGGAAAGCACCGTCGGCGCCTTCCTGCTGCGCGCGCGCCGCGAGGGCCTGCGCGACTTCGGCGCCTGCCTGAGTCCGCACAGCGCCTGGCTGATCCTGCAGGGTCTGGAAACCCTGCCGCTGCGCATGGAACGCCACATCAGCAACACCGAAAAGGTGGTTGCTTTCCTGGCCAGCCATCCGCTCGTGGGCAGCGTCGGTCACCCGTTGCTCGAATCGCACCCCAGCCATGCGCTGGCCAACCGCCTGCTCAGGCACGGCGCCAAGGGCGCGGGCTCGGTGTTCAGCTTCGACATCCAGGGCTCGCGCGAACAGGGCAAGGCCTTCATCGAAGCGCTCAAGATCTTCAGCCACCTGGCCAACGTGGGCGACTGCCGCTCGCTGGTGATCCACCCGGCCAGCACCACGCACTTCCGCATGAGCGACGAGGCGCTGGCGGGCGCCGGCATTGGCCCGGGCACCATCCGCCTGTCCATCGGGCTGGAGGATGCGGACGACCTGATCGACGACCTCAAGCGTGCCCTCAAAGCCGCAGAAAAGGCAGGTGCGTGATGGAACTCACCGTCAACGGCGCCACCACCTACTGCTACACCGGCGGCAAGCCTTTCGACCCCGCCAGGCCCACGGTCGTGTTCATTCACGGCGTGCTCAACGACCACAGCGTCTGGATCTTGCAGAGCCGCTACCTGGCGAACCACGGTTTCAACGTGCTGGCGGTGGACCTGCCGGGTCACTGCCGCAGCGCAGGCGAGGCGCCCTCCACCGTCGAGGAAGCGGCCGATTTCATCGGCGCCCTGCTCGACGCGGCCGGCGTGCAGAAAGCCGCGCTGGTCGGCCACAGCTGGGGTTCGCTGATCGCGATGGAAGCGGCGGCTCGGCTCAAGGACCGTGTCACGCACACGGTGCTGGTCGGCACCGCCTTCCCGATGAAGGTGTCGCCCGCGCTGATCGAGGCCTCGCTGAACGAACCCGAGAAGGCGCTGACCATGGTCAACGTGTTCTCGCGCTCCACCCTGGCCGCGCCGCCCTCGGCTCTGGGCCCGGGCACCTGGGTCTACGGCGCCGGCATGGCGCTGGGCCGGCGCGTGTTGCGCAGCAATCCCAAGGTGAATGTGTTCCACCGCGGCTTCGTGGCCTGCGACCGCTACGCGGGCGGCGAGGCCGCCATGGCGGCCCTCACCTGCCCGGTGCTGTTCCTGCTGGGTGGCGTGGACCAGATGACCCAGCCCAAGGCTGCACAAGGGTTGATCAAGACCTCCCAGGCGGCGGGCAAAACCGTGCAGGTGGTGACCCTGCCGGTCGGCCATCACCAGATGACGGAGACCCCGGACCTCACCCTGTTCGCGATCCGCGACTTCCTCAAGCGCTGAAACCAGGACGGTGCGGGCGCCACCAGCGGCATGAGCAGGTACTCGCTGTAGTGCTCCTGCGGCGTGTGCGAGGGTTCGGCGTCGGCACCGATCACCACCCAGTCCTGCTGCAGATCAATCACCGAGCCCGGGCCGAGGAACAGGTCCTGCGCCATGTTCGGCTGCGTCAGCCAGAGCCGGCCGCTGACCACGCGCAGCCGCAGGCCGGCGCTGGCGTGGATCACGCGGGTCTGCAGCGGGAACAGGCGGGTGGTGGGGGGCTGGCTGGTGGACATGTCGGACCTTTCGTGAATGAGGCCCCACTGTCCGGCGTTCCGCCCCACCGCAACAGACACAGCGGGCCGGCAGCATGCCCGCTCAGCGCCGCACAGATCCGCATCTGTGTGGTCGGCTTGCCGGCCAACTGTGCTGGTCGGCGGCAGACCACCGGCGGCGCCGGCTGGCCGGCGCTCGGTTAGCTGAACAGAGGAGAGATAACCCACCGCTGAACCATTGGATAAATGGGATTTGGCGGGAAAAAGGGGGAAAAATCGGGACGGCTGTGAATAACTGAGTTACTCCAAATGAAACAGGCCGCGCGGGTGATTTTGCACCCTGCGCGGCCTGTTGTTTGTGGCGGTCTGTTGCCGCTGATCAGGACGTCTCGAACAGCTGCGGGTGGCCCTTGGCGTTGCGGCGCAGGCGCTCGCGCACCCTGGCCAGGATCTTGTACACGCCGCGCTCGGTCAGGCCGAACTCGCGGGCCAGGTCGCCGTGGTTGCTGCCCGTGTAACGCTCGTACAGCTCCAGCTCGCGCTTGCTGAGCTTGCGCAGGTGGTCCTTCGGGAAACAGAAGTTCTGGCCACCCCACTGGTCGGCCAGGTAGTCGGCCAGCTGATTGGCCGCTAGCTCGGCGCCCTTCTCGTCGACGCCCAGATCGGTCAACACCTTGGCCGTGTGGCCGACGATGTCCTCGTAAAGTTCGGCGCGCTTCCTCTCGAAGCGGTCTGTGTGGCTGTGACTCATTTCCCCTGCCCCCTGAACGACTTCACCAGCTGCCAGAGGTCGACGTACTCATCGACCAACTGCACCCGGCCCTTCTGCAACCCGGCATGGAGCCTTGTAACGGCTTGTATCCAATTCTGATGCCAGATTGGATCCATGTGCGCGGCCCAGGTGGATGCCGGCTGGCGCAGGTGCCCGAATACGCCGAGCGCGAGCGCGACGCCATCGACGAACTGGTCGACGCCGAGCTGGCCGAGAGCTGGCAGAAGGCCATGGCCCCACTGGTGGACCCGGCCCAGCAGCTGCTCGACCAGGCCGCCGCCGAAGGCTGGACCGCCCAGCAGCTCATCGACCGCCTGCCCGCGCTGCTCGAACAGATGGACCCGGCCCAGCTGGCCGAGAGCCTGACCCGCGCCACCGCCACCGCCCGCCTGGCCGGCGCGGCTGGTATCCCTCCCGCCGCTGAATAGAGGCCCAGGATGGCTGTCTACGTTGACAACATGCGGGCACCTTTCGGCCGGATGGTGATGTGTCATCTGGTTGCCGACAGCCTGGACGAGCTGCACGCGATGGCGGACAAGATCGGCGTGGCGCGGCGCTGGTATCAAGGCCCACCGAAAACCCGGTGGCCCCACTACGACATAGCGCTCACTAAGCGGGCCGCTGCTGTCGCTGCCGGCGCCATTGAAATCGAGATGCGCTCTGCGCCCGCCGTGGCCCGCCGTTGCCTTGTCTCGATGGCCGGTGAATCAGCGAGCGCCGCATGACCCCCGCCCAAGCCTTCGCCGCACTGCGCCGCCTGACCCCCGAAGGCGCGCTCGCCTGGCTCAAGGAACGCCAGCAGATCACCCAGACCTGGAGCTGGGCCGACCTGCGCGCCGAGGAACACGCGCTGCAGTTCACCGTCTCGCGGCTGGCCTCGGTCGACCTGCTGGCCGAGCTGCGGCAGATGATCATCGACAGCGTGGAGGGCGACCTCTCCCGAACAGACTTCGTGCGCGATGCCCGCGCGGCGCTGGCCCGCAAGGGCTGGTGGGGCCTGAACGAAGTGGAAGACCCGTCCACGGGCGAGGCCGTCACCACCCGGTTCAACCCCACCAGGTTGAAACTGATCTACGACACCAACGTGCGGCAGGCGGCCGTGGCCGGTCAGTGGGACCGCGCGCAGGCCACCAAGCGCCTGTTCCCGTACCTTCGCTATGTGACCATGGCCGACGAGAAGGTGCGCGAGAGCCACGCCCGCTGGCACAACCTGGTGCTGCCGGTGGATGACCCGTGGTGGGACACGCACATGCCGCAGAACGCCTACCGCTGCCGCTGCTACGTGCGCCAGGTCAGCCGGCGCGAATACGAGCGCGGCGTCACGCCCACCGGGCAGCGCATGGACAAGACCGCGCCGGCCGACAAGATGCGCGAGTGGGAGAACCCGCGCACCGGCGAGACCCAGCTCGTGCCCGACGGCGTGCACCCGGCCTTCGCCGGCAACCCGGGCAAGGACCGCGCCGCCTCTCTGCAGCGTGCCAGCGCCGACAAGACGCGCGCCCTGCCGGCTGACCTGGCGCGCGCCGCCCGCCGCCTGCTCGACGACGGCACCGACACCCGTTCACTCACCGACCAGGAGCCCTCCAAATGAACCGCACCATCGCCAAGCTGATCCTCGTCGCTGCGTCCGCCCTGGCGCTCGCGGCTTGTCAAACCAACCCGGCCAAGCCCGAACCGGCGGCCCCGCCGCCCGCGCCGAAAAAGACGCTGGCCGAGATGGAGTACGAGCTGCGCATGAAGGAGATCGACGCGCAGACCGCCCGTGAGGAGCGCTCGCAGAAGGCCCTGATCAAGTTCGCCGCCGAGTCTGACAGCGACTTCGCCAAGGGCGTGGTGGCTGGTCTGCTGGGTGGGCGCCAGTCGTCCGCGCCGGCGGAAGCGCCGCGCCGCAGCCTGCTGGACTCGCAGGTGCAGGCCGATGCCATTGAACTCAAGAAGATGGATATCGCCGACCGGAACAGCGGCTGGAACCGCTTTCTGCAGGCCTATGACCGCGTGGAGCGGGCGGTGTTCTTCACGCAGGGCCTGAAGTTCCGCAAGTTCGAGATCAACACAGCGAACGAGCAGGAGCGCTACCGCCTCGACACCGTGCGCGGCGCGCAGGCCGATGGCTTTGCGGCCGGCAGCGGCGCCACCCTGGGCGGTGTGACCGCCGGCCACAACACCACGTTGTCCGGCTTCGCCGCCGCGCGTCAGCCCGCGCCCACCGCGCCGCCCGCTGACGACACCACCCCCGAAACGCCTGCCGAGTAAGCCGCCATGCCCATTCAGTCTGACGACCTGGTCATCCTCAAGTCGGCCGTGATGGCCGACGTGCCCGAAGGCGGTGGCGGCGCCACCGGCACGCCCGTGGTGGACGGGGTGTCCAACAACATCTTCCCCGACGTGTCCGACGACAACCGGGCCGGCGGCGCCTTCCACTTGCGCAAGGTGTTCGGCAAGGTGCTCACCGACGACCAGGA
Source organism: Hydrogenophaga sp. NH-16 (assembly GCF_004006415.1). Classification (NCBI taxonomy): domain Bacteria; kingdom Pseudomonadati; phylum Pseudomonadota; class Betaproteobacteria; order Burkholderiales; family Comamonadaceae; genus Hydrogenophaga; species Hydrogenophaga sp. NH-16. Next base: position 4,534,885 of record NZ_CP029344.1, on the reverse strand, counting down.
CATGCTGCTGGGCTCGGGCTTCGTGGTGCTGGACCCACCCGAAGATCCGGCCGTGGACGTGACGCTGTTCGAGACCGACGGCTGGTTCGATGAGCGCACCGCGGCGGTGGCGCTGGTCGAGTCCACCATGGTCAAGGGCCCGCGCCTGCTGTGCCGTGTGCAGGACACACACTATGCCGGTGTGTCGCTGCTGCAGCTGTACAACGTGGCGCCCGGCACCAGCTTCCCGGCGGCGGGCGAGTCCATCGTGCTCAAGAACCCGGCAGGCACCGAGGTGAAGGTGCGCGCGCTCAAGGTCACGCTGAGCACGGCAGTGGTCTTTGACGCAGGTGGTGAGTACACCATCAACCTCGCCACCTGCGAACTCAACAAGCCACTGCCGTTTGACATCCTCGGCGCTCCGGTGCAGCGCACGCCGCCCAGCGCCAGCACGGCCGCCACGGTTTTCAGCACGGCGCCTGCCGTGGGCGCGCGCTTCCATGGCGTCAAGCCGCTGGCTACAGCCATCACCCTCGGCCCGACTCCGATTCGCGAAGTCACCGTCAGCGGCGGCATCTTTTCGCAGTTGGTGCCCGCCAGCACCGTGCCCACGCCGGTGGTGGACATCTATCCGCTGGTGGAGCGTCCGACGCTCAGCCGCACGAGTTTGGCCGAACCCTTGACGATGGGGGTGTCGTCGCCGGGGAAGTCGTACTTGGAGAGCAGCTCGCGCACTTCCATTTCAACCAGCTCCAGCAGCTCGGCATCGTCCACCATGTCGCACTTGTTCAGGAACACGATGATGTAGGGAACACCCACCTGACGCGCCAGCAGAATGTGCTCGCGAGTCTGGGGCATCGGGCCGTCGGCGGCGGAGCACACCAGGATGGCGCCGTCCATCTGGGCGGCACCGGTGATCATGTTCTTGACGTAGTCGGCGTGGCCGGGACAGTCCACGTGGGCGTAGTGGCGCGTGGCCGTCTCGTACTCCACGTGCGCGGTGTTGATGGTGATGCCGCGCGCCTTCTCTTCAGGAGCCGCGTCGATCTGGTCGTAGGCCTTGGCGGCGCCACCAAACTTGGCAGCCAGCACCGTGGTGATGGCAGCCGTCAGCGTCGTCTTGCCGTGGTCCACGTGACCAATCGTGCCCACGTTCACGTGCGGCTTGGTCCGCTCAAATTTCTCTTTTGCCATTTTTCAGCTCCAAAACAAAATTGCCGAAACACCAGAACAAAGATGGTGCCCTTGGCGGGAATCGGACCCGCGACCTCTCCCTTACCAAGGGAGTGCTCTACCACTGAGCCACAAGGGCCAAGACATCCGACACACGCCGGATACCCTGAAATTCAAAATCCACGCCCGCTGGTCAGGCGGAGTCAACAACCAAAGATGGAGCGGGAGACGGGAATCGAACCCGCGTCATCAGCTTGGAAGGCTGGGGTTCTACCATTGAACTACTCCCGCACAGATTTCCATCGCTCTCACATCTGCAGTCATTGGTGGAGGGGGCTGGATTCGAACCAGCGTACTCGCAAGAGGGCAGATTTACAGTCTGCTGCCATTAACCACTCGGCCACCCCTCCACAAACGCAGCCCGACATTATGCCACGGTTTTTTTGACCGTGTCACTCAACGCCATCAACGACCAGTCAATTGGAGCAACACCCTGCTCCGCCAGCCACCGGTTCGCCGCACCAAAGTGGCCACACCCCAGAAACGGGACCGGACCGCGACTGGCAGACAAGGGTGACGGGTGGTTGGCACACAGCACCTTGTGGCGGGACACATCGATCAAGTCGGCCTTCTTCTGGGCGTGAGCCCCCCACAACAAAAACACCTTTGGCACGGCAGATGCACTGCAAGCCTCGATGACGGCATCGGTGAGCACTTCCCAGCCCTGCCCTGCATGACTACCCGCCTGACCATCCTCCACCGTCAGGCAGGTGTTGAGCAGCAACACGCCTTGTCGCGCCCACGGCGCCAGTGAGCCATCTTCCGGCTCCGGCAGTCCGAGGTCACGGCATAGCTCCTTGAAGATGTTGCGCAGGCTCGGGGGTTTGCGCACACCCGACGCCACTGAAAACGCCAGCCCTTCGGCCTGACCTGGCCCGTGATAAGGGTCCTGCCCGACGATCACCACACGGACATCGGCCGGACCTCCCCAGGACAAGGCCCGCAAAGGTTCTGGCGGATAGATCACCGCGCCGACCCGCAGGCGTTCGCGAAGGAAAGCCAGCAGCCCCTGTCCGGCCTTGTCCGACCAGAATCGGTCGAGCACCGGGCGCCAGGTCTCTGCGACCGGCCAACGCGCCGGGTCGATCTCCCTGAGCCAGGGCACCGGATCGGTCGATGGCCGCGTCGGCGCCACGCCGTCCCATTCAAAAGATTCCTGTCGCATGAACGCGATTCAGGAAAACAGCTCGGCCAGCGCCAGCCCGGGCTCGGGTGCACGCATGAAGGCCTCGCCTACCAGGAAAGCGTGCACACCAGCCTCGCGCATGGTTCGCACATCCTCTCGCCCGAGGATCCCGGACTCGGTGACCAGCAGCCGGTCGGCCGGCACCTCGGGCAGCATGTCCAGGGTGGTTTGCAGGGTCACTTCGAAAGTGCGCAGGTTTCGGTTGTTGATGCCCAGCAGTGGCGTTTTCAGCCTGAGCGCACGATGCAGTTCGTCGCGGTCGTGCACCTCGACCAGCACCGTCATGTTCATGCCCATGGCGATGGCCTCCAGGTCGGCCATCTGCGCATCGTCCAGGCAGGCGGCGATCAGCAGGATGCAGTCCGCCCCCATGGCCCGGGCCTCGTAGACCTGGTAGGGGTCGACCATGAAGTCTTTGCGCAGCACCGGCAGATCGCAGCTGGCTCGCGCCTGCTTGAGGTAGTCCGCGCCGCCCTGGAAGAACTGGCGGTCGGTCAGCACCGACAGGCAGGCTGCACTGACCCGGCCATCGCCCTCGGCATAGCTCTGGGCAATGTCGGCGGGAATGAAGTCCTCGCGAATCACGCCCTTGCTCGGACTGGCTTTTTTTATCTCGGCAATCACCGCCGCTTGTCCCGCGGCGATCTTGGCGCGCAACGCACCTTCGAAATCGCGGGTCAGCACACGGCTTTCGGCATCAAAGCGCATCGCCTCCAACGGCTTCTTCTTGCGCGCGGCGGCGATCTCTTCGCGCTTGACCGCGACGATCTGGTTCAGGATGTCACTCATGTTTCTGCGATTCCTCGGGCCGCGGAGTCTGCAGCACCTTCTTGATGACGCGGTGCATGACCACACCGGCGATGATGAACAGGGCGGAGACGCCCAACGCAATCCAGGCGCCTTCGCTCTGCAGCCACACGGGCACGGAGCACCTCAGACGCCCGCGCCAGCGACAGCCGACTGGGTGAACACCTGCAGCTCGCGCAGCTTGGCCGCCGCCGCGCCCGATTCAAGGGTTCGGCGCGCCAGCGCAATGCCCTGCGCCATGTCGGGGGCGACGTTGGCCGCGTAGAGCGCCACGCCGGCGTTGAGCGCCACGATGTCGCGGGCCGCCTTGAGCACTGGATCGTCCCGGTTCTCCAGCACGCCCAGCAGCATCGCCTTGGAGTCCTCGGGCGTCTCCACGCGCAGCGCGCGGCTGCTGGCCATGGTCAGGCCGAAATCCTCGGGGTGGATTTCGTACTCGGCGATCTCGCCGTTCTTAAGTTCCCCCACCATGGTGGCAGCGCCCAGCGACACTTCGTCCATGCCGTCCCGGCCATAGACCACGACCGCATGCTCGGCGCCCAGCCGCTGCAGCGCGCGCACCTGAATGCCGACCAGGTCGGGGTGGAACACGCCCATCAGGATGTTGGGCGCCGAGGCCGGATTGGTCAGCGGGCCAAGAATGTTGAAGATGGTCTTGATGCCCAGCTCGCGGCGCACCGGCGCCACGTTCTTCATGGCCGGGTGGTGGTTGGGGGCGAACATGAAGCCCACACCCACCTCGGCGATGCTGCGCGCGATCACGTCCGGCGGCAGGTTGATGTTGATGCCCAGGCTCTCCAGCACGTCGGCGCTGCCGCTTTTGCTGGAGACACTGCGTCCGCCGTGCTTGCTGACCTTGGCGCCCGCAGCGGCAGCCACGAACATGGAGCAGGTGGAGATGTTGAACGTGTGCGAGCCGTCGCCGCCCGTGCCCACGATGTCCACCAGGTGCGTCTTGTCGGCCACATGGACCTTGGTCGAGAACTCGCGCATCACCTGAGCAGCGGCGGTGATCTCGCCAATGGTTTCTTTCTTCACGCGCAGCCCGGTGATCAGGGCCGCCATCATCACGGGCGACATCTCGCCACCCATGATCATGCGCATGAGGTGCAGCATCTCGTCGTGGAAGATTTCGCGGTGCTCGATGGTGCGCTGCAGGGCTTCCTGCGGGGTGATCTTGTGGGCGTGGGGCATGGGGGTCTCCGGAAATCAGCGGGAAGGATTGTCGGACAGGGCGAGCTTGAGGCCAAAGCCGATGAACATGAGGCCGGCCGCGCGGTCCATCCAGTGCATGGCGCGCTGCACCGCACCAACGCGGCGCGAGGCCCAGCCGGCCAGCCAGGCGTAGCCGAAGTTGATCGGCAGCGAGTTCAGGTTGAACAGCAGACCCAGCAGCAGAAAGGCGGTCACCTTGTCCTCGGTGCCCGGCGCGATGAACTGCGGCACAAAGGCCAGGAAGAACAGCGCCACCTTGGGGTTCAGGACATTGGTCAGAAAACCTTGGCGGTACACGCGCCACAGATTCACCGCCGCCACCTCCGCGCTCACGCCCGCCGGCACGATGGAAGAATCACCGCCCTTGGCCAGCAGCAACTTGACGCCCATCCACATCAGGTAAGCCGCACCCGCCCACTTGAGCAAGGTGAAAGCTGTGGCTGAGGTGGCCAGCAACGCGCCGACGCCGAGGGCGGCGGCAAACACGTGGACGAAGCAGCCGCTGACGATCCCCAGCGCGGCCACCATGCCGGCCCGCACACCGCTCTTGAGCGCGCTGCTGACGATGTAGAGCACATCGGGGCCGGGCGTGAGGTTGAGCAGCCAGCCCGCCGCGATGAACATGAGAAGTTGCGTCGAATCGGGCATGGCGTTGTTCCTGGACCGATCAGTAAGGGCCGGTGCGCCCGGCTGCGGTGCCCGCTGCGGGCGCCTCGACAAAGAAGCGGCGCACGGTGGCGAGGGCATGGTCGATGCCAGCGGTGTCCACATCGAGGTGGGTCACGAAACGCAGGCCGATCAGCCCGGTGGCCAGCACGCCGTTCGCTTTCAAGAACTCCAGCAACGCGGGGCCTTGGCCATCGGCCACGTCGACGAAGACGATGTTGGTTTCAGCCGATTTCACCGTCAGACCATCGATGCCGCGCAGGCCGTCGGCCAGCCGCCGTGCGTTGGCGTGGTCATCGGCCAGGCGATCCACATGGTGGTCCAGCGCGTGCAGCGCGCAGGCGGCGAGCAGCCCCGCCTGGCGCAGCCCGCCACCGGCCATCTTGCGGATGCGGCGGGCGCGGGCGATCAGTTCGCGCGAGCCGCACAGGGCCGAACCGACCGGCGCGCCCAGGCCCTTGCTGAAGCAGACCGACAGGCTGTCGAAATGGTCGGCGATCTCGCGCAGGCGGGCGAACGTGGTCTGCTCCGGCGCGGCCGACGCGACAGCAGCGTTGAATACGCGCGCGCCATCCAGATGGGTGTTGAGGCCCCTCTCGCGCGCCAGCGCCGCGGCACCGCGCAGGTAGTCGTCGGGCATCACATGGCCGTTCCAGGTGTTTTCCAGGCACAGCAGGCGGGTGCGCGCGAAGTGCGGATCGTCGGGTTTGATGGCCGCGGCAATGTCGGGGAGCGCCATGCGACCCTGGGCATCCTGCGTCAGCGGCTGCGGCTGGACACTGCCGAACACCGCCGCGCCGCCACCCTCGTAGCGGTAGGTGTGGGCCAGCTGACCGACGATGTACTCGTCACCGCGTCCGCAATGCGCCAGGATGCCGCAGAGGTTGCTCTGCGTGCCCGAGGGCATGAACAGCGCGGCCTCCTTGCCGGTCAGCGCTGCCATGTGTTCCTGCAGCGCGTTGACCGTCGGATCATCGCCGAACACATCGTCGCCCAGCGGCGCGGCCATCATGGCCTCCCGCATGGCGGCCGTGGGTTGGGTGACAGTGTCGCTGCGCAGATCGACAGTTTTCATGCCTGCTCCAGGAAGTTCTTGAGCATGGCGTGCCCGTGCTCGGTCAGGATGCTCTCGGGGTGGAACTGAACGCCTTCGATGGCCAGGGTCTTGTGCTTGACGCCCATGATCTCGCCGTCCGGCGTCCAGGCCGTGACCTTGAGGCAGTCGGGGCAGCTTTCACGTTCGATGGCCAGCGAGTGGTAGCGGTTGACCGTGAACTGCTCGGGCAGGTTCGCGAACACCCCCTCCTGCGTGGTGGTGATCACGCTGGTCTTGCCGTGCATCAGCTCCTGCGCCCGGATGATCTTGCCGCCGAAGGCTGCTCCGACAGCCTGATGACCCAGGCAGACGCCGAGGATGGGCAGCTTGCCGGCAAAGTGCTGGATGGCCGGCACCGAGATGCCGGCCTCGGCCGGCGAGCAGGGGCCGGGCGAGATGACCAGGCGGTCGATCTGGCCGGCGTCGAGCCGGCGCTGGATCTCGTCCACCGTGATCTCGTCGTTGCGCACCACGGTCACGTCGGCACCCAATTCACCGAAGTACTGCACGATGTTGAAGGTGAACGAGTCGTAGTTGTCCACCATCAGCAGTTGAATCTTCTTGCTCATTCCAGCCCCTCCTCGACCAGTTCCGCGGCGCGCAGCAGCGCCCGCGCCTTGTGTTCGGTTTCCCTCCATTCCATCTCGGGCACCGAGTCGGCCACCACACCGGCCGCGGCCTGCACGTGCAGGGTCTGGTCCTTGATGATCGCGGTGCGGATGGCGATCGCCACGTCCATGTCGCCGGCGTAGCTGAGATACCCGCAGGCGCCGCCGTAAATGCCGCGCTTGACCGGCTCGAGCTGGTCGATCAGTTCCATGGCATGCACCTTGGGCGCACCGGTCAGCGTGCCGGCCGGGAAGGTGGCCTTGAGCACGTCCATGTTGGTCATGCCGTCGTTCAGCACGCCCTCGACGTTGCTCACGATGTGCATGACGTGGCTGTAGCGCTCGACCACGAAGGCCTCGGTCACCTTGACCGTGCCGATCTTGGCGATGCGGCCGATGTCGTTGCGCGCCAGGTCGATCAGCATCACATGCTCGGCGCGCTCCTTGGGATCGGCCAGCAGCTCGACCTCGGTCGCCTTGTCCTTCTCGGGCGTGGCGCCGCGCGGGCGGGTGCCGGCCAGCGGGCGGATGATGACCTTCTGCCCCTCTTCCGTGTGCTCCTGGCGCACCAGGATCTCGGGCGACGCCCCCACCACGTGGAAGTCCCCGAAGTGGTAGTAGTACATGTAGGGGCTGGGGTTGAGCGAGCGCAGCGCGCGGTAGAGCGACAGCGGCGACTCGGTGTAGCGCTTGCTGATGCGCTGGCCCACCTGCACCTGCATGAAGTCGCCCGCGGCGATCAGTTCCTTGGCGCGTTCGACCGACTTCAGGTAGTCGTCCTTGGCGAAGCTGCGCTGGGCCGGATGGCTCTGGCTGGGTTTGACCACCGGCGCCGCCACCGAGTACTTGAGTGCCTCCTTGAGCTCGCGCAGGCGCTTCTTGGCGTTGGCGTAGGCCTCCGGCTGGGCCGGGTCGGCGTAGACGATCAGGTAGAGCTTGCCCGAGAGGTTGTCGATGACCGCCAGTTCCTCGCACTGCAGCAGCAGGATGTCGGGCGTCCCCAGGGAGTCGGGCGGGCAGGTGTTTTCGAGTTTTTTCTCGATGTAGCGCACCGCGTCGTAGCCGAAGTAGCCTGCGAGGCCGCCGCAAAAACGCGGCAGCCCGGGCCGCAGCGCCACTTTGAAGCGCTGCTGGTAGGCGGCGATGAAGTCCAGCGGGTTGCCGTGGTTCGTTTCGACCACCACGCCGTCGCGGACCACCTCGGTCCTGGCCTCGGCACCGAAACCGCTGGCGCGCAGCAGGGTGCGGGCAGGCAGGCCGATGAAGCTGTAGCGACCGAAGCGCTCGCCGCCAACGACGGATTCGAGCAGGAAACTGTTGGCGCCATCGCCCCGGCCATGGGCCAGCTTGAGGTACAGCGAGAGCGGGGTTTCGAGGTCCGCGAAGGCTTCGACCATCAGCGGGATGCGGTTGTAGCCCTGTTGCGTGAGGCTCTTGAATTCGAGTTCGGTGATCACGGTTCTTGCTCCGGGGTGCCTGGGCGGTGCCAGGGACCGTCTGTGAGGGATGCAGCCGGATCGGCTGCAGGCTTGCGGGGCGCTGGACGGACGCTGCGGGCCGGCCCGTGCCCCTTCAGAGGGGGGAGTGCACGTTTACGCTGGCTTGCGCCAGGGCCAGGCTCCCCGACCATTGCGGCCAGGTGCGAAACCTGCAAAGAACGTGAGAGAAGCGAACATGACGGCGCAGTGTAGCAAAGCGCGTCGCCTGCGAGGCGCCGGTCATCGACCGGCAAACACCTCAGGGTCATCCCGAGCTTGTTTCCGGTTCCGGGTTTGCGGACAATGCAAAAACGAACGATCGTTCTATTTGGAGCCATCCCCATGAACACGCCACGTCTTCACCTGTTTGTGCCCCGGCTCGTCCTGGCGAGCGCCTTGGCCGTGGCCAGCCTGCCGACCCTGGCTGCGACGGTGGAGGTGGCAGGCGTCAAGCTCGAAGACCGGGTGACATTGGCCGGAAAGCCCCTGACCCTCAACGGTGCCGGCGTCCGCTACAAGGCGGTGTTCAAGGTCTACACCGCTGGCTTCTACGTGGAGAAGCCCGCCAGCACAACCGACGCGCTGCTGGACCAGCCCGGCCCCAAGCGCATGACCATCACCATGCTGCGCGACATCGACTCGGCAGAACTGGGCAAGCTGTTCTCCCGCGGCATGGAAGACAACATGGAAAAGGGCAGCTTTGCCAAGCTCATCCCGGGCGTGATGCGCATGAGCCAGGTGTTCACCAACCACAAGGTGCTCAAGACAGGCGAGAACTTCATGCTCGACTGGATTCCCGGCACCGGGACCGTGCTCACGGTCAAAGGCCAGGTGGAAGGCGAGCCGTTCCGGGAACCGGAGTTCTTCGAGGCCCTGATGCGCATCTGGCTCGGCCCCAAGCCGGCCGACTGGCAGCTCAAGGACGCCCTGCTCGGGATCAAGAAGTAAGGCGCTCCGCCAGTTCAAGCAGCGAGTCCACCAGCAGGTCGTGCGGAGCCCGCGCCACCGGCTGGCCGTGGTTGTAGCCGTAGGTGACCAGCGCGACCGTGCAGCCCGCCGCACGCGACGCCAGGGCGTCGTTCTGGGAATCCCCGACCATCAAGGCCCGTCCGGGCTCGACGCCCATGGCGGCGCAGGTGCCCAGGATGGGCATCGGGTCGGGCTTCTTGCGCTCGAAACTGTCGCCACCGAACACCCAGCCGAAATACCCGTCGAGCGCCTTGGCCTTGAGCAGGCCCTGCGCAAACGCCAGCGGCTTGTTCGTCAGGCAGGCCATCGGCAGCCGCATTGACTTCAGTATCGCCAGCCCCTCGACCACACCCGGGTAGACCGCGGAGAACTCGCCGTTGATGCGCAGGTAGTGGTGCTGGTAGCGCTGCCAGGCGGGCTCGTAGAGCGTGTCGACGCTGCGCGCCTGGCAGACATTGGACAGCCCGGTCACCTCGGGCAGGGCCAGCTGATGCGCAAGCACCGACCGGATCAGGTGCTCCGAACCTTTGCCGACGGTGCGCTCAATCAGGGCGCGCGTGACCGGCGGCAGGTCCAGGTCGGCCAGGGTGCGGTTGAGGGCCTCCTCGAAGTCGCCCAGCGTGTCGACCATGGTGCCGTCGAGATCGACGATCACCGCCTTGATGCCGGCCAGCATCAGGCGAGCGCAGCGCGCATCTGATCGATCACAGCCTTGTAATCCGGCTTGCCAAAAATCGCGCTGCCGGCCACGAAGGTGTCGGCGCCGGCGTCGGCCACGCGGCGGATGTTGTCGGCCTTGATGCCGCCGTCCACTTCCAGGCGGATGTCCTTGCCGCTGGCTTCGATGCGCTTGCGCGCCTGCTCGATCTTGCGCAGCGCCGAGTCGATGAAGCTCTGGCCGCCGAAACCTGGGTTGACGCTCATGATGAGGATCAGGTCGATGTCCTCGATCACCCAGTCCAGCACATCCAGCGGCTGAGCGGGATTGAAAGTCAGGCCGGCCTGGGCACCTTTGGCCTTGATGGCCTGCACGCTGCGGTGCACGTGGGCACTGGCGTCGGGGTGGAAGCTCACCAGATCGGCACCGGCGTCGATGAAGGCGCCGGCCAGCGCATCCACCGGCTGGATCATCAGGTGCACGTCGATCGGCACCGGCGTGCCGTCGGGCTTTTTCGCGTGTGGCTTGAGCGCCTGGCAGACCATGGGACCGAAGGTCAGGTTGGGCACGTAGTGGTTGTCCATCACGTCGAAATGGACCCAGTCGGCGCCGGCGGCGATGACGTTCTTCACCTCCTCCCCCAGGCGGGCGAAGTCGGCGGACAGGATGGACGGGGCAATGCGGTAGGTGGTCATAAAAAGGGTCCGGATGGGCGCAATTCCGCCATTTTCGCAGGGCCTGCCGGGTTATGCGGCGCCGCGGTAACATGCCCGCCATGCCGAAATACCAGTTCACCTGCGAGGTCGAGCCTCAGTACCTGGCCGAACAGTCCGCGCCGGACGAGGACATCTACGCCTTCGCCTACACCATCACCATCACCAACACCGGTGACGTGACGGCGCAGCTGATTTCGCGCCACTGGATCATCGACGACGCCCGCGGTCACACCGAGGAGGTCAAGGGTCTGGGCGTGGTCGGCCACCAGCCGCTGCTGCGGCCGGGTGAATCGTTCCAGTACACCAGCGGCACCCGCCTGGGCACGCGCTCGGGCAGCATGCGCGGCAGCTACTTCTGCGTGGCCGAAGACGGCGAGCGCTTCGAGGCCGAGGTGCCCGAGTTCGCGCTGGTGGCCGACGGCGGCGGTGGCAGCGACCAGCCGCCGCGCGTGCTGCACTGACGCAGGCCGGGCTGTGACCAGCGCTGTGGACCCGGTCCGACTGCTCGACCGGCTGGACCCCGGGGCGCCGCTGGCCGAGCGGCACCTGTGGCTGATCGAGGTGCTGCAATGGGTGCGCGGCACCGACGGCGATGCCCGGGCCAGCGTGGCCCGGCTGCAATTGCTGCTGGACACCGCCGAGGCCCACCCCGGCTGGCTGCGCCGCTGGCGCGCCTGGTGGTGCCGCTTCACCGACACCGTGGACCTGGCGCCGCTGCTGGCGGACCACGGCTTCGCGCCACGCACCGCCTTCCTGAGCGAATTCGGCCACCGCATGCGCAAGAAGCTGCTGCCCGGCACGCCCGAGACCACCGACCTGGGCGCGCTGTTCGACCTGCTGCTGCCCGCGGCCGACGATGTGCGCTGGCTGCGCGCCCTGGACAGCCAGACGCTGCACCGGCTGCACGCGCTGCTGTTCAGCCCGGGTCCGGACGAACCGGCGACCACCGGACCCGGCCTGTGGGAACGGTCCCTGCTGGATGCGCTGGTGTTCTGCGTGGGCCAGATCACGGCCACCGGCTACGCCGCCGAGATCCGCGTGCGCATGTCCGAGGCCGCCAAGTCGGAGCGCACCTTCCACCAGCTGCCGGTCGACATGGAAGACCTGCGCGACGCGGTGCTGGCCCATGGCGTGCACAGCGCCGAGGTGCAGGCCGCGGCCACCCACCTGCGCACGCAGCTGGATGCCTGCCGCCACGCGGCCTACTCGGTCTACACCCACCTGGACGCCCACGGCGTCTCGGTCGGCATCGTGTTCCGGCTGCGCCAGCTGCGCGAGCGCGTGCTGCGCGCCAAGTCCCTGCTGGACTGCCTGCAGTCGGCCCAGCCCGAGCGCGCCACGGCGGCCCTGCTGGCCGACCTGGCCCAGATGGGCCACGACAACCGCAGCCTGCGCGCGCTGATCGCCAGCAGCTCGCACCTGACCGCGGCCAAGGTGGCCGAGCGCAGCGCCGAGAGCGGGGAGCACTACATCACCCGCGACGCGGCCGAATACCGGCAAATGCTGGGCAAGGCGGCCGGCGGCGGCGCGCTGATCGGCATCACCACCTGGGTCAAATTCGCGCTGTATGGTCTGGGCCTGTCGCTGTTCTGGAACGGCTTTGCCGCCGGCCTGAACTACGCCTTCTTCTTCGTGCTGGTGCAGCTGCTGCACTGGACCGTGGCGACCAAGCAGCCGGCGGTGACGGCGCCGGCCATGGTGGCCAAGCTGCGCGACATCCGCCAGCCCGGCGCGGTGCGGCGCTTCGTCGACGAGGTGGCCAACCTGCTGCGTTCGCAGATCGCGGCCATTCTGGGCAACGTCGGCCTGGTGATCCCGGTGGTCATGCTGATCAGCGGTCTGCTGAGCGCGTTCACCGGCGCGTCCATGATCGACGCCGAGAAGGCGCGGCACGTGCTGCACGACATGCAGCTGCTGGGGCCGACCGCGCTGTTCGCCGCCTTCACCGGCGTGCTGCTGTTCTCCTCCAGCATCATCGCGGGCTGGGTCGAGAACTGGTTCGTGTTCCACCGCCTCGACTCGGCGATCCGCCACAACCCGCGCACCACCCGCTGGCTGGGGCGCGCGCGCGCCGACCGCTGGGCCGGCTTCCTGCGCCGCAACATCTCCGGTCTGGCGGCCAACATCTCGCTGGGCCTGATGCTGGGCATCGTGCCGGCCTTTGCCGAGTTCTTCGGCCTGGGCCTGCAGGTGCGCCACGTCACGCTGTCTGCCGGTCAGGTGGCGGCAGCCGCCATGTCGCTGGGCGGGGACGTGCTGCGCGAGCCGGCGTTCTGGTCGGCCGTGGCCGGCGTGGCCGTGGTCGGCCCGATCAACCTGGCGGTGAGCTTCTACCTGGCGTTCCGGCTGGCGCTGAAGGCACAGGCGATCAACGACGCGCACCGCAGCCGCATCTACGCCGCCCTGCGCCACCGCCTGCGCCACGCACCGCTGAGCTTCCTGCTGCCGCCGCGCCCTGGCGCGGAACCACCGCCGGACGCGAGCGACGACGGTTTGAGCGCCGACGCCCCCGACACCGAAACCACACGGGGCTGACGGCGTGGGCGAGTTCGAGCTGATCCGTCGGCATTTCCAGCGCGCGAAGTCCGGGCCGGCGGTGGCGCTGGGCATTGGCGACGACTGCGCCCTGCTCACGCCCAGCCCTGGTCACCAGCTCGCCATCTCCAGCGACATGCTGGTAGAGGGTCACCACTTCTTTCCCGATGTCGACCCGCAAGCACTGGGCCACAAGGCGCTTGCGGTCAATCTCAGCGATCTCGCGGCCATGGGCGCCCGGCCCCTGGGTTTCACGCTGGCGCTGGCCCTGCCCCAGGCCGACGACGGCTGGCTGCACGCCTTCTCTGACGGCCTGCTGGCCCTGGCCGATGACCACGGCTGCCCTCTGGTGGGCGGCGACACCACGCGTGGCCCGCTGAACCTCTGCATCACGGTGTTCGGCGAAGTGACACCCGGACACGCGCTGCGCCGCGATGCCGCCCGGGCCGGCGACGAGCTCTGGCTGAGCGGTCGCACCGGCGAGGCGCGGCTGGCGCTGGAGCGGCTGCGTGGCACCGCCTGGGCGCTGGCGGCACCTGACGACGAGGCCCTGTGCCGCCAGCGGCTGGAGCGGCCAGCGCCCAGGCTGGCGCTGGGCCAGGCGCTGGCCGGTGTGGCGCACGCCGCCCTTGACCTCAGCGACGGACTGGCCGGTGACCTCGGCCACATCCTCGCGGCCAGCGGCGTCGGCGCCGAAATCGACCTGGCCGCGCTGCCGGTGGCGCCGGCCCTGCAACCGCTGGCCGACGCGGACCGCCTGGAGTGTCTGCTCAACGGCGGCGACGACTACGAGCTGCTGTTCACCGCTCCCGCGTCGGCGCGGGACCACATCCTGCGCGCGGGCACCGCCAGTGCCACCCCGGTGCAACGCATCGGTTGCATCACCGCCGAAGCAGGGTTGCGCCTGCTCGGACCGGACGGCCGCGTGCGGCCGATGAGCGCCCGCAGCTACGACCATTTCGCCTGAGTGCTGGCCGCGACGCGGAACCGATAATCCCGCCATGTCCGAGACCCTGGCCGCCGACGCTCCCACACCGGTCATTCACCGGCCCGACCTGAAATTCCTGCTCGCCCACCCGGCGCACTTCATCGCCCTGGGCGCCGGTTCGGGCCTGTCGCGCGCCGCGCCCGGCACCGTCGGCACGCTCTGGGCCTGGGCGGCGTTCGTGCTGCTGCAGCCCCTCATGACCGACCTGCGCTGGGCGGCGCTGATCGGGGCCGCCACCCTGGTCGGCTGGTGGGCCTGCACCGTCACCGCGCGGCACATGCGCATCGCCGACTCGGGCCACATCGTCTGGGACGAGGTGGTCGCCTTCTGGCTGGTGCTCTGGCTGGTGATGCCCACGGGCTTCTGGGGCCAGCTCGTCGCCTTTGCGCTGTTCCGGCTGTTCGACGCCGTGAAGATCGGTCCCATGGCCTGGGCCGACCGCACCTTCAAGGGCTTCGGCCCGCGCGGCGGCTTCGGCATCCTGCTCGACGACTTCGCGGCCGCCCTGTGCACGCTGCTCGTCATCGCCCTCTGGAAGTACTGACCCATGCACCCCATTCCGACCCTGGTGGAACAGCTGGCCATGGCCCTGCGGGCGCGCGGCCAGATGATGGCGACCGCCGAGAGCTGCACCGGCGGCCTGATCGCCGGCGCCTGCACCGAGATCAGCGGTTCCAGCGACTGGTTCGAGCGCGGCTTCGTGACCTATTCCAACGCCGCCAAGTGCGAGCTGCTGGGCGTGCCGGCCGCGCTGATCGAGGCGCATGGCGCGGTCAGCGAGGCGGTCGCCCGCACGATGGCCGCGGGCGCGGTGGCGAACGCGCACGCGCACTGGTCGGTGGCGGTCACCGGCATCGCCGGCCCCACGGGCGGCACCGCCGACAAGCCGGTGGGCACGGTCTGGTTCGGCTGGGCCACGCCCGAAGGCGTGTTCACCGAGCACCGCCGATTCGACGGCGACCGCGCCACCGTGCGGCAGGCCACCGTGGCGCACGCGCTGGACGGGCTGCTGCGGCGGCTGTCGCAACACCCCTGAGCCGCGGCATGGCCGAGCCGTTCAAGAACCTGATCAGCACCCGCACCGTCGACACCGCGGGCCACCACCTGCAGCGCGTGTGGCCCCGCTTCAACCGCGCTGCGTTCGAGCAGCAGGCGGCCAGCGGGCTGGATGCGCTCGAATTCAAGGCCCGCGCGATGCAGCTGGCCGACGCCCTGGAGGCCACGCTGCCGGACCGCTTCGCACACGCCGCGGACCTGATCGAGGCCAGCCTCGCACCACCGACCGCGCTCGACGCCGAGGGCGAACCGGTGGGCCTGGCCAACAACGAACACGGCGAGACCGACGAACCCGGCCTGCGCGGCTGGGTGGTCTGGTCGCTGGCGGAGTTCGTGGCGCGGCGCGGCATGGGCGACCTGCCCCGTGCCCTGGCCTGCCTGCACGCCCTGACCCAGCGCTTCTCGTCCGAGTTCGCGATCCGCCCGTTCATCCAGCGCCATCCGGACGCCGTGTTCGCGAGCCTGGCACAGTGGGTTCATGATCCCAGCGCCCACGTGCGCCGGCTGGTCAGCGAAGGCTCGCGCCCCCGCCTGCCCTGGGGCCTGCGGCTGCAGGCGCTGGTGGCCGATCCGGCGCCGACGCTGCCCCTGCTGCGCGCCCTGCAGGACGACCCCAGTGCCTATGTGCGACGCAGCGTCGCCAACCACCTCAACGACATCGCCAAAGACCATCCGGACCTGGTCGCAGCCTGGGTGCAGACCCACCGGCCCAGCGCGGGCGCACAGCGGGAGGCGCTGCTGCGCCACGCCAGCCGCGGCCTGATCAAGCAGGGCCATGCGCCCACCCTGGCGGCCTGGGGCCTGGCGCGCGGACTGGAGGGCGAGGCCCGGCTGCAGCTGTCGGCACACCGCGCCCCCATCGGCGGGCACATCGGCCTGGAGGTGCAGTTGCACAGCACCGCGACCCGCCCGCAGACCCTGGTGGTCGACTACCTGGTGCACCACGTGCGCGCCAACGGCGGCACCAGCCCCAAGGTGTTCAAGGGCTGGAAGCTGGTGCTGGCGCCGGGCGAACGCTGCACCCTGAGCAAGCGCCACAGCCTGCGCCCGGTCACCACCCGCACCCTCTACCCGGGCCGGCACCGCATCGAGCTGCAGGTCAACGGCGAGGTGTGCGCCGAGGCCGCGTTCGAACTCACGGCCCAGGAACCGGAAGGCGGCTGAGCCCCTTTCGGGTGGCGCTCAGGCGCCGTGGCACTTCTTGAATTTCTTGCCGCTGCCACAGGGGCATGGGTCGTTGCGGCCGGGTTCGGCCGACTTGCGCACGGGGTCCACGCGCGGCCCCAGGCTCTGCCAGATCTGGTGCAGGTCGTAGACCGCCCAGATCGCCGACCCGAAGGCGTTGGCACGCGCCTCGCTCACGCTCGGCGGCCCCTCTTCGGCGTGCATGTTGAACGCGGGCTGGCCGGTGTCGTCTTCGGTCAGCACCACGATGGCGTCGAGCGCCTCATCGATCCAGCCGGCGGTCTCGGCGTCGCGCGGCGGCATCCACTCCTCTTCCCAGTTCTCGACCACGAACATGAAGCCCAGCGCCCAAACCTGGCCGAAGGCCGGCAGCGGCTGGTCCGCGATCTCGGCCCGCTCCGCCTCGGGCAGCATCGCCACCGCGCCGCGCACGTCCATCACCTCGGGGTGGTAGGCGCGGTCGTCGTCCAGCGATTCCACCTTCGCCGCGAGCGACGCCGCCACCTCGTTCCAGCGCCTCGTCCACAGGTCCCTGAACAGGGTGGCCTGCTCGGCGTCCTTGAACGACAGGTCGCCCTCGTCGTCACCGACGCCCACCACCACGGGCAGGGCTTCTTCGGCGCTCACCGGGCGGCGGGTGCACAGCAGGGCCGCGATCGCGCCTTCGCAGAACTCCCATTGCGGCACCTCCTCGTCGCCGACACGAAGGTCGTCCAAGATCGCCTCCAGGGCATCAAACTCGGCGTTGTCCATGGGGGGCAGGTTGTCAAAGCTCATCGGATCGGGGTGGGGTCTTAAGATGCGGGCCAGTGTAGCCGCGCCACCCAGGATGCCCGACATGCTCGACCGCCTCAACGCCCTCTATCCCGTGCGGTACACCGCCCTCGCGCTGTGCGTGGTGTGCGCCCTGCTGAGCCTGTTCACCCTGGTCGGCTTCGGCATCGGCGGCTTCTGGTTCCTGGTGTTCACCGGCCTCTCGGTCCTGGGCTACCGGGACCTGCGCCAGACCAAGAGCGCGGTGCTGCGCAACTATCCCGTCATCGGCCACCTGCGCTTCATGCTGGAAAAAATCCGGCCCGAGATGCGCCAGTACTTCATCGAAGGCGACACCGAGGCCGCACCGTTCTCGCGCAGCCAGCGCAGCCTGGCCTACGCGCGCGCCAAGGGCGAGACCGACAAGCGGCCCTTCGGCACCCAGCTCGATGTCAAGGCCGATGGCCATGAGTGGCTGAACCACTCGCTGGTGCCGACCCACCTGGACTCGCACGATTTCCGCATCACCATCGGCGGCCCGGCCTGCGCCCAGCCCTACGAAGCGAGCGTGTTCAACATCTCGGCCATGAGCTTCGGCGCGCTCTCGGCCAACGCCATTCAGGCGCTCAACAGCGGCGCGCAGCAGGGGCGCTTTGCCCACGACACCGGCGAAGGCTCCATCAGCAGCTGGCACCGGCTGCACGGCGGCGACCTGGTCTGGGAAATCGGCTCCGGCTACTTCGGCTGCCGCGACGAACAGGGCCGCTTCAACGACGACCGGTTCAAGGCCAACGCGCTGGACCCGCAGGTGAAGATGATCGAGCTCAAGCTCAGCCAGGGCGCCAAGCCGGGTCACGGCGGTGTGCTGCCCGGCACCAAGGTGACGCCCGAGATCGCGGCCGCGCGCGGGGTGCCGGTGGGCCAGGACTGCATCTCGCCGGCGGCGCACAGCGCGTTTTCCACGCCCATCGAGATGCTGCGCTTCATCGCCCACCTGCGCGAGCTCTCGGGCGGCAAGCCCACCGGCTTCAAGCTCTGCATCGGCCACCCCTGGGAGTGGTTTGCCATCGTCAAGGCGATGCTGGAAACAGGCCTCACGCCCGACTTCATCGTGGTCGATGGCGCCGAGGGCGGCACCGGCGCCGCCCCGCTGGAGTTCACCGACCACGTGGGCGCGCCGCTGCAGGAGGGCCTGCGCCTGGTGCACAACACCCTGGTGGGCGTGAACCTGCGCGACCGCATCAAGATCGGCGCCTCCGGCAAGATCGTCAGCGCCTTCGACATCGCGCGCGCCATGGCCATCGGCGCGGACTGGTGCAACAGCGCACGCGGCTTCATGTTCGCGCTGGGCTGCATCCAGGCCCAGAGCTGCCACACCGGACAGTGCCCGACCGGCGTCAGCACGCAGGATCCGATGCGCCAACAGGCCCTGGTGGTGCCCGACAAGGCCACGCGGGTCTTCAACTTCCACCAGAACACGCTCAAGGCCCTGCAGGAGCTGGTGCAGGCCGCCGGGCTCCAGCACCCCGGCGAGATCAGCGCCCAGCACATCGTGCGCCGCGTCAACGAGAACGAGGTCCGGCTGCTGTCCAACCTGCTGCCCACTGTGGCGCCCGGCGCGCTGCTGGGCGACATCCACAGCCTGCACCCGGTGTTCACCACCTACTGGCCCAGCGCCAGCGCCGAACAGTTCGCGCAGGTCTGAGGGTCAGGCGCCCGGTGTGCACGCCGGCCACTGCCGGCCGACCGCCACACCCAGCGTCGCCAGCCGCTTGCGCATGCACAGCACCGCCTTGTCCTTGCTCAGCAGCGTGGCACCGTGCTGCACGGCGAGGTCGATGAACTGCTGGTCGTCGCCGTCCTTGCAGGTGTAGGGCGCCTTGGGCGCCAGGTCCACGATCTGCACGCGCGCGTCGAACGCCGCCAGCACCCCCTCGGCGGTCAGGGCGCGGGACGCCAGGCGCCTGACCACCTGCGGGTAGTCCAGCACGCGCCGCAGTTCCTCGCGCATCACCGGCGTCGCCAGCCAGCGCGTCTGCGCGTCGGCCAGCCGCTCGCGCAGCGGCACCGTGGCCGGGTCTTCGTAGACGAAGAGGTCGAGCACGACGTTGGTGTCGAGCACCAGCACCGCCGTCGAGGCGGTCATGCCGATGGCTCGGCCGGCGCGCGCCGTGCGGTGAGGTCGAAGCGGAACAGCCGGCACTCGATGGGACCGTTCCACAGCGGCACGCGGCGCGACTCCTTGAAACGCATCTTGCCGGGCAGCTTGAGGTCGGGCGTGAGCAACCAGGCGCTCCAGCCGGCGTAGTGGCTCTTCCAGTGCGTGGCCAGCTGTGCGAAGAAATCGCTGCCGTCGCTGCCATCGGCCATCTGGGCGCTCTCGCGGCCTAAGCCGGGCTCGGGAGCGGCCTTGGCACCCACGGTGAAGGTGCGGGGCGCACGCGCACCGCGTTCGGCCGCCCGCACCTGGGCGCTCTGCCCTGCCACCCCGGCAGCCGCAATGCGCTCGCCATAGGGCGGGTTCAGCAGCATCACGCCGGGCTTGTCGGTCGGCGGCATGCGCTGCAGCGCGTCACCGCCACGCAGCTCCATCGCGAAGGCCACACCCGCGCGTTCGGCGTTGCGCTGCGCGAAGTCGACCATGCGGAAGGCCACGTCACTGCCGAACACGATGGGCTTGCGCCCGGCCGGCCACTCGCGGCGCTGCTTCGCGGCCTCGTCCTTGAGGGCGTGCCAGACGTGTGGCTGGAACGGCAGCAGCTTCTCGAACGCGAAGCGGCGCTGCAGACCGGGAGCGACCCGCAGCGCGATCTGTGCCGCTTCGATCGCCACCGTGCCGCTGCCGCAGCAGGGGTCGTACAGCGGCACGATGTCGTCCAGCGATTCGGCCTCGGCGCCGTTCCAGCCGGTGGCGGCGATCATGGCCGCGGCCAGCGTTTCCTTCAGCGGCGCGTCGCCTTTGTCCTCGCGCCAGCCGCGCTTGAACAGCGGCTCGCCCGAGGTGTCGATGTAGAGGCTCACCGTGTCGGTGGTCAGGTGGGCGTAGAGCCGCACGTCGGGCCAGGTGGTGTTGACGCTGGGGCGCTCGCCGCGCTTGTCGCGGAAGCGGTCGCAGACTGCGTCCTTGATCTTGAGCGCCGCGAAGTTCAGGCTCTTGAGCGGGCTGTGCTGCGCCGTGACCTCGACCTTGATGGTCTGCTGCGGCGTGAACCAGATTTCCCAGGCGACCTCGCTGGCGGCCGCGTACAGGTCGTTCTCGCTGCGGTAGCCACCGTGCCAGAGCTGCACCAGCACGCGCTGCGCGAGCCGGCAGTGCAGGTTGAGCTTGAGCGCGTCGCGCCAGGACGCCAGCAGCGCCACACCGGCGCGCGACTTCTGCACCGCGGTCTCGCCCGTGATGCGCGTGACTTCGGCGGCGAGGTAGTCCTCCACGCCGGCGGCGCAGGGGAGGAAAAGATTCAATTGGTTCAAAGCGCTTTTCTCAGGTTCGCCGGCGCGATGCGCAGCGCCTCGCGGTATTTCGCGACCGTGCGGCGCGCGCACTCGATGCCCTGCTCCTTGAGCAGGTCCGAGAGCTGGTTGTCGGACAGCGGCTTGGTCGGCTCTTCGGACGCGATGAACTGCTTGAGCAGGGCGCGCACCGCCGTGCTCGACGCATTGCCGCCGGTCTCGGTTCCCAGGCTGGAGCCGAAAAAGTACTTGAGCTCGTAGGTGCCGAACGGCGTGGCCATGTACTTGGCCGTGGTCACGCGGCTGATGGTCGACTCGTGCAGGCCCAGCTCGTCGGCGATCTCGCGCAGCACCAGCGGGCGCATGGCCAGTTCGCCGTGCATGAAGAAGTTGCGCTGGCGCTCGACGATGGCGCTGGAGACGCGCAGGATGGTGTCGAAGCGCTGCTGGATGTTCTTGATGAACCAGCGCGCTTCCTGCAGCCGCTGCTGCATGGCCGCGTGGCCCGCTTCGCCGCCGGCCTCGCGCCGCCCCCGCAGGGCGTTGGCATAGACATCGTGCACGCGCAGGCGCGGCATCACCTCGGCGTTGAGCGAGACCTTGAAACCGCGACCGGCGCGGGTGACGATCACGTCGGGCACCACGACGTTGCGCTCGACGTCGACGAAGCGCCGGCCCGGCTTGGGCTCCAGGCGGGCGATCAGCGCCAGCGCGGCGCGCACGGTCTCGTCGTCGTGCCCGGTGGCCGCACACAGGCGCTTGATGTCGCGCTTGGCCATCAGCTCCAGCGGCTGCTCGCAGATCGCCAGCGCCGTGCGGGCGGCGGGCGTGTTGCGCAGCTCCATGATCTGCAGCCGCAGGCACTCGCCCAGGTCGCGCGCGCCCACGCCCGTGGGCTCCATCTGCTGCAGCCACTGCAGGGCCATGCCCAGGCGCTGCTCAATGGCCTCGACTTCGTCGAAGCGCGGCTCTTCGTCGGCCGGCCGGCCCGCGGTCAGGCGCCAGCAGGCGCGCGCCAGCTCGTGCAGGCTGTCCTCCAGATACCCGTCGTCGTTGAGCGACTCGATCAGGAAAAACAGCGCCGCGCTGTCCTCGTCCGACAGGCGCAGGCAGCGCGCCTGCTCGTGCAGCTGGTCCTGCAGGCTGACCGGCACACGGGCCAGGTCGGCGGCCGTGGCGGTGTCGTCGTCGTCCCCACCGGAACCGCTGTTGCGCGCGGGTGCATCGCCGCCCCATTCGCTGTCGTCGGGCGCCATCTCGACGGTGCCGTCGCCTTCCCAGCTTTCTTCGACCGGCGCGGCGCCGTCCAGCCGGCTCTCGACCTCGTCGCTGGCGCTGTCTGCGCTGTCGGCCTGGGTGGTGCGGGTGTCCGGTTCGGCGCTGCGCAGCTCGACCACCGGCTGCGCCGCTTCTTCCAGCTGCTCGCCGGCGACCACCGGTGCGTCCGCGGTCTGCACGCCGAAATCTTCGCGATCGGCCACTTCCTCGCCCCGTTCCAGGAACGGGTTCTCGTCGAGCATCTGCTCGACTTCCTGAGCCATCTCCAACGTGGACAGCTGCAACAGGCGGATCGACTGCTGCAATTGCGGCGTGAGCGCGAGGTGCTGCGACACCCGCAGCGACAGACCTTGCTTCATCGGCTCATTCCGTCACATGCGGAAGTTCTCGCCCAGGTAGACGCGGCGCACCTCGGCGTTTTCGATGATCTCGGCGGTGGTACCGCTGGCCAGCACATGACCGTCGCTGATGATGTAGGCGTGGTCGCAGATGCCCAGGGTTTCGCGCACGTTGTGGTCGGTGATCAGCACACCGATGCCGCGCGACTTGAGGAAACTGATGATGTGCTGGATCTCCAGCACCGCGATCGGGTCGATGCCGGCGAAGGGCTCGTCCAGCAGGATGAACCGCGGCCGGGTGGCCAGCGCGCGGGCGATCTCCACGCGACGGCGCTCACCGCCCGAGAGGGCGGGCGCGGGCGAATCGCGCAGGTGGTCGACGCGCAGCTCCTTGAGCAGCTCGTCCAGCCGGGCATCGATCTCGCGCGCGGACAGCGGCTGGCCGTTCGCGTCCTGCTGCAGCTCCAGCACGGCGCGCACGTTCTGCGCCACCGTGAGCTTGCGGAAGATCGAGGCTTCCTGCGGCAGGTAGCCCAGCCCCAGCCGGGCACGGCGGTGGATGGGCAGGGACTCGATGCGGTGACCGTCCAGCAGGATCTCGCCACCATCGGCCCGCAGCAGGCCGACGATCATGTAGAACGACGTGGTCTTGCCGGCGCCGTTGGGACCCAGCAGTCCCACCACCTCGCCCTTGTCCACCGACAGGGACACGTCCTTGACCACCTTGCGGCTGCCATAGGACTTCTTGAGTCCCCGGACCTCCAGACGGCTGTGCGACGGCATGCCGCCCGACGGACTGGCGCTGGCGACGGTCTCCGTCACTTCTTGGGCTCGGTGATCTTGCCGCTGGGACGCAGCGTGGCCGGATCGGTCGCCGGGGCGGCGGGGCCGTTCTTCTCCTCTTCCGGGATCGGCGTGAGCATGGCGCGCACGCGGCCGGTGGGGTTGGCAGCGGTCTTGCTGGTGTCCCCACCCTTGACCGTGAACACCTCGGTCAGGCTGTTGTAGAGGATCTCGCTGCCCACGCTCTGGTCGTTGAGCAGGGTGCCGCGGTAGCGGCGCAGCACCGCGCGACCGGTGAACAGCACCGTCTGCGCCTTGCTGTCGTATTCGATGCGATCACCCTCGCCCTCGATCCATTCGTCCACGCCTTCCCGCTTCTGGCGGAAGAAACCGGCCTTTTCGGGGGTGCCCAGCAGCAGACCGTACTGATTGCCTTGCGGGTCCTGGCGCACGTCCAGCTTGGCACCGCGCATCAGGATGGTGCCCTTGGTGATCACCACGTTGCCTGTGAACACGCTGGTCTGGCGTGTCTCTTCGTAGCGCAGCGCATCGGCCTCCACGTTCATGGGCTTGTCCTTGTCGGCCTTTTCGGCCTGCGCCAGCAGGGGCAGCATCAGGCCAATGACGGCCAACATCCGGGCGATGGAACGGGGGGTTGGTGCGTGTGGGTGCATGGCGTTTGAGGGCACAGATCTTGCATTCATTGTAGCGGCGCCCAGAGCGTTTCGCCGCTGCGCCGGCACATTGTGCCCGCCATGAAACCAGGAAGCCCGCACAGGGCGGGCTCCGAAGGGAAGAGGGTCAGAAACCGGTCAGCCTTTGCGGGCCTCGGCAATCAGCGAGTCCGCCACCAGCAGGGTGCGCGGCCCTTGTCCGCCCACATAGAACTTGCCGGCGATGCCCAGGGCGGGCGTGCCTTCCACCTGGTAGGCGTCCTGCAGACCAACGGCCTTCTCCGCCAGCTTGGCAGCCTGGCCATTGAAGATGCCCAGAAACTGCTCGCGGTTGACACCCTGTTTTTCGATCCAGGCGGTGATGGCGGGCGCGGTCGTCAGCGGCTGGCGCTCTTCGTGGATCGCCTTGAACACCTTGACGTGCAGCGTGTCCACCAGGTTCAAGGCCTCCAGCGTGAAGTACAGGCGCTGCATCGGCACGAAGTTCTGGTTGAAGGCCACCGGCATGCGGCGCACCGTCACATGGGCCGGTTTGCGCTTGATCCACTCATGAAAGACCGGTTCAAAGTTGTAGCAGTGGATGCAGCTGTACGCGAAGAACTCGACCACCTCGACCTGCCCCGCCGGGCTCTCGGTCGGCGCCGGCTTGGCCAGCCGCTGGAAATCGGTGCCTTCCTTGAAGGCCACGCGCTGGGCCAGGGCCGGCGACAGGGTCAGCCCGCTGGCGGTGGCGGCACCAGCCACCAGGAGGCTGCGCGAAAAATCTCGACGATGCATGGAATCGGACTCCTTGAAATGACCTGAATCAGGCTCCCGGGACAGCGAAAAGTTCCTCGGTACCGTGCAATCAGCGCTGCACCCGCACCAGCGCCGCTTCCACCCCGTTCACCTCCAGCTGTTCGCGCGTGGCCTCGGCCATGGCCTTCTGGCCAAATGGTCCCATGCGGACACGGAACACGGTGCGCCCCGCCTGCTCGCGTTCGGTGATGGTGGCGTCCATGCCCAGCATGGCCAGCCGTGCTTTCTGCGCCTGCGCCTCTTCGGGAGACTTGAATGCCCCCGCCTGCACGAAGTAGGAGAAGGGGTCGGCCCCCTGCGCAGCCGCGGGCTCCGACGCCCCTCCGGCCTTGGCCCTCATGAGGTCGCCCAGCGGATCGCTGTCCGGCTTGGTGGCCGCGTCAGCGGCTTTGGCGGCCGGCGCCTTGTCGGGCTCCGCCGCTGAGGCGTCCTTCGGTGCCGCGTCGCCGGCGGCCGGCGGGGTCGTTTCGACTGGAGCCGGCAGCGGCGGCGGCTTGTTCACCAACCCGGCGTTCGGGTTCCAGCCCTTGTTGCGTTCGGCCTCGGCCGCATCGTCGGCCGGCTTGCGGGTGACACCGCGGTCCACGAATGGCACCGGCACGCGCGTCACATACACGGCCACCGAGAGCGCCAGGCCCAGGCCGACGAGCAGGCCGACCACAAAGCCAACCAGGGTGCCGCCACGCTGAGCGCGGGCCTGCGGGAATGAAATGTTCATGGGAGGTGGGAGGTTCACATCTTCTGCGGGGCGCTCACGCCCAGCACGGCCAGGCCATTGTGCAACACCTGTGCCGTTGCCCGGACCAGCGCCAGACGGGCGCGTTTGACCGCTTCGTCGTCCACCAGGATGCGCTCGGCGTCGTAGTAGCTGTGGTAGGCCGCGGCCAGCTCGCGCAGGTAGAAGGTCACGTCGTGCGGCGCAAAGCCCTCGGCCGCTGCGGTCAGCATGGCCGGGTACTTGGCCAGCAGCAGCATCAGCGACTGCGCGGCCGGCGTGTGCAGGGGCGACAGGTCGGCGCCGGCGAGCGAGTCCACGTCACCGCCCCAGGCCGCCAGCACCGAGCAGATGCGCGCGTGGGCGTACTGCACGTAGTAGACCGGGTTGTCGTTGTTCTTCTGCACCGCCAGATCGACGTCGAAGGTGTATTCGGTGTCGGGTTTGCGACTGAGCAGGAAGAAGCGCACCGCATCCTTGCTGGTCCACTCGATCAGGTCGCGCAGCGTCACATAGCTGCCGGCACGCTTGCTGATCTTGACCTCTTCGCCGTTGCGCACCACGCGCACCATGGTGTGCAGCACGTAGTCGGGGTAGCCCTGGGGGATGCCCACGCCCGCGGCCTGCAGGCCGGCGCGCACGCGGGCGATGGTGCCGTGGTGGTCGGTGCCCTGGATGTTGATGACCTTGGTGAAGCCGCGCTCCCACTTGGCGATGTGATACGCCACGTCGGGCACGAAGTAGGTGTAGGACCCGTCGCCCTTGCGCATGACGCGGTCCTTGTCGTCGCCGTAGTCGGTGGACTTGAGCCACAGCGCGCCATCCTGCTCGTAGGTCTTGCCCGCCTCGCGCAGCTTCTGCACCGCCGCGTCCACACGGCCACTGGTGTAGAGGCTGGACTCCAAGTAGTAGTTGTCGAACTTCACCGCGAAGGCCTTGAGGTCCAGGTCCTGCTCGTGGCGCAGGTAGGCCACGGCGAACAGGCGGATGTCGTCCAGCGCCTCGGGGTCGCCGCTGGCGGTGAATTCGCGGTCGTCGGAATGCACCGTCTTCTTGGCCAGGTAGTCGTTGGCGATGTCCTGGATGTAGTCGCCGTTGTAGGCGGCCTCGGGCCATTCGGCATCACCGGGCTTGAAGCCCTTGATGCGCAGCTGCGTGCTGGTGGCCAGCGTCCCGATCTGCACGCCCGCGTCGTTGTAATAGAACTCGCGGTACACGTCCCAGCCCTGGGTCGTGTAGAGGTTGCAGATCGCGTCGCCCAGCGCGGCCTGGCGGCCGTGGCCCACGTGCAGCGGGCCGGTGGGGTTGGCCGAGACGAATTCGACCATCAGGCGCTGGCCGTTGGAGGGCTGGACACCGAAGGCCTCGCCCGCCTGCAGCACCTCGGTCACGATGGCCTGCTTGGCCGCGGGCTTGAGCCGCAGGTTCAGGAAGCCGGGACCGGCGATCTCAATGTCGGCCACCCACTGCTGGTAGACGGGCAGCGCCATCAGCGCGGCCTTGAGCTGCTCGCCCAACTGGCGCGGGTTGGCCTTCAGCGGTTTGGCCAGCTGCATGGCGGCCGTGACGGCGTAGTCGCCATGGGCCGCGACCTTGGGCGATTCGAAAGCCGCCTTGTCGCCGGCGCCGGGTGAGAGCTGGTCCAGGGCCTGGGCAAGGCCGGTCAGCAGTTCCTGTTTGATCTTGAGCATAGGGACGGGATTTTAGGTTCGGGAAAGCCCTGCCCCCGGCTGTCAGACCGCCTTAAGACAAACGCGGGTATCGTTTCCGGGCCCGTTTCGGGCGCTTCATCCCACAAGGCACGACATGAAACAACTGCTGACCCTGCTCGCCCTGACCGGAACCCTCTCCCTGGCCCTCGCCCAGACGGCGGCCCCTGCGGCCGCACCCGCTGCGGCACCCGCTCCCGCCGCGGCACCGGCGGCGGCCCCCGCGGCCGACAAGAAACCGACCGCCCAGCAGAACCGCATGAAGACCTGCAACGCCGACCCGAAAGCCAAGACGCTCAAGGGCGACGAGCGCAAGGCCTTCATGAGCAAGTGCCTGAGCGGCGAGGAAGAGGCCGGCAACAGCCAGCAGAACAAGATGAAGACCTGCAACGAGGAGGCCGGCAAGAAGGCGCTCAAGGGCGATGTGCGCAAGAAGTTCATGAGCGAGTGCCTGAAGGGCTGATCAGCCCGCCACGGGCGGCAGGGCGGCATGCGCAGCCGCTTTGACCGCCTGCGTCAGCCGCTGCGCCGACAGCGGCTCGCGCGCCCAGTGCTGCCAGTACAGGGTCACGTCCACCGTGGCGCCGGGCAGCACTTCCTGCAGGCCCGGCCGCCCGGGCAGGTTCTGTTCGGGCACCATGCCCCAGCCCAGCCCCAGTTCGATCGCCCGCTCGAAGGCGTCCACCGCCGGCGCGTAGTGGCGCGGGTAGCTGGGCTGCCTCAGGCCGAAGTGCTGCAGCAGGAAGGCGTCCTGCAGCGCGTCCTTGCGGTTGAAGATCACCGCCGGCTGGGCCAGCAACCGGTGGGGCGACACCGCCCCGCGCGGTGTGCGGCAGCGCTGCACCACCTCGGGCGCCGCCACACAGCGGTAGCGCATCACGCCCAGCGGCTCGGCCACGCAGCCGCGCATGGGTTCGGCCAGGGTGGTGACGCAGCCGATCACGTCGCCGCTGCGCAGCAGGTCGTGGGTGTGGTCCTGGTCGTCGATCATCACGTCCAGCAGCAGCCGGTGTTTCTGCAGCACCGGCGCCACGCCGGGCAGGAACCAGCTGGCCACGGAGTCGGCGTTGGTCGCCACGCTCAGGCTCTGCCAGGCCGCACCGGCCCGCGACTCGGCCCCGCCCTGGAGCCCCGCCAAAAGGTCGGCCTCCATCATCTGCAGCTGCTTCACATGGGCCAGCAGGGCCTGGCCGGCGGCCGTGGCGCGCACCGCCTTGCCGCGCACCAGCAGGCGCTGACCCAGGTGTTCTTCGAGCGACTTGATGCGCAGCGACACCGCCGCCAGCGTGAGGTTCAGGGCCTGGGCGGCCGGACCGAAGCCGCGGTGCTCGACCACGGCGGCCAGGGCTTCGAGTTGGCGGGCGTCCAGCATGTCTGATTGAAGCTTGAGCGAACCAGAAACGGTTCAGCCCAGTTTAACCAGACAGCCCTTGCGTGGAAGTGGCCGCCACCATGGGCAGGCCGCTGTGGTCCTTGAGGCCGACGCCGGTCAGGCCCAGGCGCAGGCCTTCGTGAACCAGCCAGGCCAGGCGCCGCGCGGCGGTCACCGGGTCCTGGCCGGCCGGGCGCACGTTGGAGATGCAGTTGCGTTCGGCGTCGGTGCGGCCGACGCGCGGCGCGTGCGTGAGGTAGATGCCCACGCTGTCGGGCGAACTCAGCCCGGGGCGCTCGCCCACCACCATGGCCACCATGCGGGCACCCAGCAGCTCGCCCACCTCGTCGGCCACCGCCACCCGGGCCTGGCCTACCAGCACCGGCGGGCTCTGCACGAAGGCGCCGCCCAGCGCCTCGCGGATGGCACCGAACAGGGCCACGGTGTGGCGCTGGATGCCCAGGGCCGACAGGCCGTCGCCCACCACCAGGGCCAGGTCGGGCGCGGGGTTGTCGGCGCGCCAGGCCTGCATCGCGGCGACGCTGGCCTCGTCCAGACGGCGCCCCAGATCGGGGCGCAGCAGGTACTCGTGGCGGTCGTGCGCGCGGCTGCGCAGCCGCTGCGGCGCGGGCCAGCCGTCGGCCTGCAGCTGCCCGGCCAGCAGGTCCAGGTCCAGCGGCAGGTGGATGGCGTCGCGCGCCTGCGCATGAGCGAGGGTGAAGTCCAGCACCTCGCGCGTAGGCAGGCTGGCGCCGGCGCGCCCGAGGGCGATGCGCGCGGGCGTGAAACGTCTGAGGTGGGCCCAGGGGTCGGCGCTGACCTCGATGGTGTGGCGCGGTTCGTCCGGCACAGGCGAGAGGTCCTTCGTCATGCGGGCTCCGGCAGGGTCCACAGGCGCTGCGTGAGCGCGCCTTGGGCAGCAGCGGGCAGCAGGCGGCCGTCGGCGCCGGTCACTCCCACACGCTGCAGCCAGGCCTCGAACTCGGGTGCGCGCTTCAGGCCCAGCAGGTCGCGCAGCACCAGGGCGTCGTGGAACGAGGTGCTCTGGTAGTTGAGCATCACGTCGTCGGCGCCGGGCACGCCGATCAGGAAGTTCAGCCCCGCGCTGGCCAGCAGCACCATGAGGTTGTCCATGTCGTCCTGGTCGGCTTCGGCGTGGTTGGTGTAGCAGATGTCGCAGCCCATGGGCAGGCCCAGCAGCTTGCCGCAGAAGTGGTCTTCCAGGCCGGCACGGATGATCTGCTTGCCGTCGTAGAGGTATTCCGGGCCGATGAAGCCGACCACGGTGTTGACCAGCATGGGCCGGTATCGCCGCGCCACCGCGTAGGCGCGCGCCTCGCAGGTCTGCTGGTCCACGCCGTGGTGGGCGTTGGCCGACAGCGCACTGCCCTGCCCGGTCTCGAAATACATCACGTTGTCGCCCACCGTGCCGCGCTTCAGTTCGAGCGCGGCACCGTGCGCCTCGTCCAGCACCGACAGGGTGATGCCGAAGGAGCGGTTGGCCGCCTCGGTGCCGGCGATGGACTGGAACACCAGGTCCACCGGTGCGCCGAGCTGGATCGCCTGCAGCGTGTTGGTGACGTGGGTGAGCACACAGCTCTGCGTGGGCACGGCGCCGCGCTCAATGACCTCGGCCAGCACGTGGTTCAGACGCACCAGGTCGGGCACGCTGTCGGACACCGGGTTGACGCCGATCACCGCGTCGCCCGCGCCATGCAACAGGCCGTCGATCAGGCTGGCGACGATGCCGGCCGGGTCGTCGGTCGGGTGGTTGGGCTGCAGCCGAACGCTCAGGTGGCCGCGCAGGCCCACCGTGTTGCGAAAGCGCGTGACCACCTCGCATTTGCGCGCCACCAGCATCAGGTCCTGGTTGCGCATGATCTTGCTGACCGCGGCCACCATCTCGGGCGTGAGGCCGGGCGAGAGTCGTTCCAGCACCGCGGGCGTGGCCGCATCACTCAGCAGCCAGTCGCGGAAGCCGCCCACGGTCAGCCCGCTGACCGGCGCGAAGGCGTCTTGATCGTGGCCGTCGATGATCAGCCGCGTGACCTCGTCGCTCTCGTAGGGAATCAGCGCCTCGTCGAGGAAGCGCTGCAGCGGCACCTCGGCCAGCACCCAGCGCGCGGCCACCCGCTCCTGTTCGGTGGTGGCGGCCAGCCCCGCCAGGGCGTCGCCCGAGCGCAGCGGCGTGGCCTTGGCCATCACCTCGCGCAGGCTGCCGAAGCGAAAGGTCTGGTGTCCCAGCGTCGCGCTCAAGTTCACGTCAGCGGCTCCTCGGTGGGGGTCGGATCAAACGGTGGATTTCATTCTGCCGCAGCGGCCAGCATCGCGTCGTGCGGCGCGGCGTCGCGCTGCGCCGAGGTCAGGCGGAAGTAGAGGTAGCAGACCGCCATGAAGCCCAGGAAGATCAGCGACAGCAACTGGTTGAAGTACACCACCGCGGCCAGGCAGACCAGGCCACAGACGATGGCGATGGCCGGGAACAGCGGGTACAGCGGCGCACGGAAGGGGCGGTCCAGCTTCGGCTCGGTGGCGCGCAGCTTGAACAGCGAGGCCATGGACATGATGTACATCACCAGCGCGCCCAGCACCGCCATGGTGACGATGTTGGCCGTCAGCGGCAGGCCGCCGATGGTGACCCACTGGTCGCTGAACACGGCCGCGATGCCCACGATGCCACCGCCGACCAGCGCATTGACCGGGGTGCGGAAGCGCGGGTGGACCTTGGCGAACCAGGCCGGCAGGTAACCGGCGCGGGCCAGCGCGAACATCTGGCGCGAGTAGCCCAGCACGATGCCGTGGAACGAGGCGACCAGGCCGAACAGGCCGATCCACACCAGCATGTGCAGCCAGCCGCTGGACTCGCCCACCACCATCTTCATGGCCTGGGGCAGCGGGTCGTTGATGTTGGACAGCTTGGACCAGTCGCCCACGCCGCCGGCCATGACCATGACCAGGAAGGCCAGCGCCACCAGCGTCAGGATGCCGGTGATGTAGGCGATGGGGATGGTGCGCCTGGGGTCCTTGGCCTCTTCGGCGGCCATGGCCGCACCCTCGATGGCCAGGAAGAACCAGATGGCGAACGGGATGGAGGCGAAGATGCCGGCCCAGGTGCCCATGCTGAAGTCGGGCGAGCCGGCCCAGCCGTTGGCGGTGAAGTGGGCCAGCGACCAGCCCGGCGCGACCACGCCCGCGAACACCAGCAGCTCGATCACCGCCAGGATGGTGACGAACAGCTCGAACGCCGCCGCGATGCCCACGCCCACTGCGTTGAGGCCGATGAAGATCACGTAGGCGCCGACCGCCGCCCACTTCGGGTCCAGCGCCGGGTACTGCACGTTCAGGTACGCGCCGATGGCCAGCGAGATGGCCGGCGGCGCGAACACGAACTCCACCAGGGTGGCGAAGCCGGCGATGAAGCCGCCGGTGGGTCCGAAGGCCCGGCGCGCGTAGGCGAAGGGGCCACCCGCGTGCGGGATGGAGGTGGACAGCTCGGTGAAGCTGAAGATGAAGGTGGTGTACATCAGCGCCACGAACAGCGTGGCCAGCAGGAAGCCCAGGGTGCCGGCACTGGCCCAGCCGTAGCTCCAGCCAAAGTACTCACCGGAAATGACCAGACCGACGGCGATGCCCCAGAGGGAAAAGGTGCCCAGCACGGGCTTGAGTTCCCGGCTGACCTGAGTGGATGCGGTGGACATGGGATGTTCTCGTGTGGAGTGGAAAAAGGCCCGAACGGCTCGGGCGGCCTGGCGCGCAGTGTGGTTCGCCGGCCCGCGGCGCCCTATCCCGGATCGGAAACACGCCCCGCCGTGGCGCACTTTTTCCGAAACGGGATAGCCCGGACGGCCACACCTCCGGGTTTTCCAGCAGGCCGGGCGTGGCACGGAACTTGATACTCCCGCTGCACCCCGGCGCCGCGTGCGCCGAAGGAGCCCGCCATGCCCGTCGCCAGCCCCACCCCGCCGACCGCCTTCCGCGTCAAACGCACACGCGAGGTGGACGTGCACGCCCGCAACCTCGACGCCTGGGACCAGGACTACGTGCAGACCTCGCCCGGCGTGTTCCAGGGCCAGGTGCGCGAGCTGTTCGACGGCCCGCTGCAGGCCTTCGAGGAGGAGGCCAACTGCGCCACCAGCCAGCACTGCCGGCCCTGGCGCGGCGGCGTCTGGCTCGGCCTGTCGGTGCCCGAGCGCCCCGAGGGCCTGCGCTTCATGGGGCGGCCGGTGGGCGGACACGAACTGATGATTTCCGACGGCAGCGAGGCCTTCGACCTGCAGGTGCCGGCCGGCCACGGGCTCTATGGCCTGGTGTTCGACCCGGCCGAGCTGCAGGCCCATGTGCGCACCCGCGACCAGATCGACGCGCCCCCTGCCCGCGGACCCGGGGTGCGCGTGCAGACCCTCACGCCCACCCAGCGCTACCGCCTGGTGGGACTGATGCGCGAGGTGCTGCGCGGCCTGGAGGCCGACCCGGGCGCGCTGCACCACGAGGCCAGCCGCCGCAGCCTGCGGGAGGCGCTGTTTTCGGTGCTGGGCGACACCCTCATGCCCGACGGCCAGGCCGACGCCGTGACGCCGCGCCAGCAGCGCCGGCAGGACGTGGTGCGCCGCGTGCGCGAGCTGGTGACCGAACAGCCGCAGGAGTACCTGGGCGTGGAACGCCTGTGCGAGGCGCTGCACATCACCCGCCGCACACTGCAGAACTGCTTCCAGGACAGCCTGGGCATCAGCCCCGCCAGCTACCTGCGCCTGGTGCGGCTGAACGCGGTGCGGCGCGAGCTGCGCGACGCGGACGCCGACCAGACCATCGGCGACGTGGCGGCGCGCTGGGGCTTCTGGCACATGGGCCATTTCAGCCACGACTACAAGGCGCTGTTCGGCGAGACACCCTCGAATACACGTGAGCCCCCACGCTCCGCCGCTGCGCGGGTCGCTGCCCCCCGAGGGGGCTGATCCGGCTTGGGGCGGCCCGGCGCCGGATCGCCGATCAAATCAAGCTGAATTTAACCAACTCGATTTCGAGTTGAAATGGTTTAACAGAACGGCGCGGGGCGGCAGACTCCTGCCCATGACCCTCGCATTCCCCACCTTCACCGCCGGCATGGTGCTCAGCATGTCGCTCATCATGGCCATCGGCCCGCAGAACGCGCACGTGCTGCGCATGGGCCTGCAGCGCCAGCACCTCTGGCTCACCGTCGCCGTCTGCGCGCTGGCCGACATCGTGCTCATCTCGCTGGGCGTGTTCGGCCTGGCCCAGCTCGGCGGCCTCTCCGACAAGCTGCTGGGCGCGCTGATCGGCGCCGGTGTGCTGTTCCTGGGCGTGTACGGCTGGCAGGCGTTCCAGCGCTTCCTCAGGCCGCAGGCGGCCGCCCCCCTGGCCACCGCCAACACCGCGGGTCAACCCGCCCCCGCCCCGCTCAGCCAGCGCCAGGCCATCCTGTCGGCACTGGCCTTCTCCTGGCTCAACCCGCACGCCTGGCTGGACACCGCCGTGCTGATCGGCACCGCCTCGCTGGCCTATGGCCCGGGCAGCAAGGCCTTCGGCCTGGGCGCCGCCACCGGTTCGGTGGTGTGGTTCCTGGTGCTGGGCGCCGCCGCGTTCTGGCTCGGCCGGCGGCTGAACTCGCTGCACATCTGGCGCGTTCTGGATGGTGCCGTGGCGCTGATGATGTGGGGCACCGCCGCCTGGCTGGTCGCCGGGCTGTTTTGACCCACCCCCGCGCCGCGCTGCGCGCGTTACACCCTCAAGGGGGCAACACCAGCGGCCCGGCAAAGCCGGTTCCGCGGTGTTCTGGCACCAGCCATCTCTTTCGTTGTGAATCTGATCAAAACAGCAATGACTGCAACCCAAGGTTGAGCCCATGACCACCCTTCGCTCCGCTTCCGCCCCGATCACCATCTTCGGCCCGGACTTTCCCTTCGCCTACGACGACTGGCTGGCGCACCCGCAAGGCCTGGCCACGCTGCCGGCCAGCGCGCACGGAACCGAGGTCGCCATCGTCGGCGCCGGCATGGCCGGCATGACGGCGGCCTACGAGCTGATGAAGCTGGGCCTCAAGCCCGTCGTCTACGAGGCCTCGCGCATGGGCGGGCGCCTGCGCTCGCAGCCCTTCGAGGGCGGCCAGGGCGTGGTGGCCGAACTGGGCGGCATGCGCTTCCCGGCCTCGTCCACCGCGTTCTTCCACTACGTGAAGCTGCTGGGGCTGGAGTCGAAGCCCTTCCCCAACCCGCTCACGCCCGCGGCTGGCAGCACGGTGGTCGATCTGGAAGGCCAGACCCACTACGCCCGCACCCTGGCTGACCTGCCACCCCTGTTCCGGGAAGTGGCCGACGCCTGGGCCGACGCGCTCGATGAACTGGGTTTCGGCGACCTGCAGCAGGCGCTGCGCCAGCGCGACGTGCCCAGGCTCAAGGCGCTGTGGGACGCGCTGGTGCCGCTGTGGGACGACCGCACCTTCTACGACTTCGTCGCCCAGTCCGAGGCGTTCTCCAAGCTCTCGTTCCGCCACCGCGAGGTGTTCGGCCAGGTCGGCTTCGGCACCGGTGGCTGGGACTCCGACTTTCCCAACACCATGCTGGAAATCCTGCGCGTGGTGCTGACCGGCTGCGACGAGGACCAGCACCTGATCGTGGGCGGTGTGCAGCAGGTGCCGCTGGGCCTGTGGGCGCACGCGCCCGAACAGATCACCCACTGGCCGGCCGGCACCTCGCTCGCCCGCCTGCACGGCGGCGCCACGCGGCCGGGCGTCACCGCCATCCGCCGGGCGGCTTCGGGCCAGCTCGCGGTCACCGACAGCTGGGGCACCGAGCGCGAATACCCCGCCGTGCTGGTCACCTGCCAGAGCTGGCTGCTGACCACGCAGATCGCGGTCGAAGAATCGCTCTTCTCGCAGAAGCTGTGGATGGCGCTGGACCGCACGCGCTACATGCAGTCGAGCAAGACCTTCGTGATGGTGGACCGGCCGTTCTGGAAGGACGTCGACCCGGCCACTGGTCGCGACACGCTGAGCATGACGCTGACCGACCGGCTCACGCGCGGCACCTACCTGTTCGACAACGGGCCGGACAAACCCGCGGTGATGTGCCTGAGCTACGCGTGGATGAGCGACGCGCTCAAGATGCTGCCGCACCCGCCCGCCAAACGCGTGCAGCTGGCGCTGGATGCGCTGCGCAAGATCTACCCCACGGTGGACATCGCCGGCCACATCGTCGGCGACCCGATCACGATCTCGTGGGAGGCCGACCCCTACTTCCTGGGTGCCTTCAAGGGCGCCCTGCCCGGTCACTACCGCTACAACCAGCGCATGTACGGCCACTTCATGCAGGACAGCCTGCCGGCCGCGGAGCGCGGCATCTTCCTGGCCGGCGACGACATCTCGTTCACGCCCGCCTGGGTCGAGGGCGCGGTGCAGACCTCGCTGAACGCGGTCTGGGGCATCGTGCACCAGCTGGGCGGGCAGTGCCCCGCCGACAACCCCGGGCCAGGTGAGCTGTTTCCCACACTGGGTCCTGTGGCCTTGCCAGAATGACGGCGTGAACGACCTGCACATCGCCCTCTGGCAGACCCCGCACCCGGCCAGCACCGCCGAGGCGCTGCAGCGCCTGGACGCGACCTGCGCACAAGCGCGGGCGCAAGGCGCGGAGCTGCTGGTCACGCCGGAGATGTTCCTCACGGGCTACGCCATCGGCGCCGAACGCGTGGCGGCACTGGCCGAACCAGCGGATGGCCCGCTGGCGCAGGCGGTGAGCGCCATCGCGCAGCGCCACGGCATCGCGGTCGTGTACGGCTACCCGGAGCGGAATCCGCAAGGCCAGCCGTTCAACGCGGCACAGACCATCGGCGCCGACGGCGCGCGGCTCATGAACTACCGCAAGACCCACCTGTTCGGCGACCTCGACCGCGCGCAGTTCAGCCCGGGCGGCGCGGCGTCGCTGGCCTTCGAGTGGCGCGGCTGGCGCCTGGGCCTGCTGATCTGCTACGACGTGGAGTTCCCGGAAACCGTGCGCCTGCTGGCACTCCAGGGTGCCGACGCGGTGCTCGTGCCGACCGCCAACATGGTGCCGTTCGACGAGGTGCAGCGCGTCCTGCTGCCCGCGCGGGCGCTGGAGAACCGCCTGTTCCTGGCTTACGCCAACGCCTGCGGCCGGGAAGGCGGGCTGCACTACAACGGCCTGAGCCAGGTGAACGCGCCGGACGGGAGTGCCACGGCCCAGGCCGGCGCGGGTGAAGCCCTGCTGAGGGCCACCCTGCAAGCCTCGGCGCGGACCGCCACTCCCGCGGCGCAGTTGCAGGACCGGCGCAGCGACCTCTGCGGGCCGCTGGCGCAGTCTCAGAGGTAGGCCGCTTCGGGTGCCTGGGCGCGGATGAAGTTGATCACCGACGGCCCCTGGGCGTTGGTGAACAGCGAACCGTCGCCCTTGCCGCAGTCGACCACCGTGCCCGAGGACGTGATGCCGATCAGCG
This sequence comes from Hydrogenophaga sp. NH-16, assembly GCF_004006415.1. NCBI lineage: Bacteria > Pseudomonadati > Pseudomonadota > Betaproteobacteria > Burkholderiales > Comamonadaceae > Hydrogenophaga > Hydrogenophaga sp. NH-16. The sequence goes on along the minus strand of NZ_CP029344.1, from coordinate 4,498,177 downwards.
CCGGCTGGCCGCCCACCGTGCGGTAGGCCGGACCACCCGAATCGCCACTGCAGGTGTTGCTCAGCTCACCCGAGTAGGTGTAGCCGATGCTGGTCTCATTGACCGTGGTCAGCGTGGCAAAGCCGACCGCCAGGTCGAAGCCGGGCGCGCCCCAGCCGGCCACGTAGATCGGCTGGCCGGGCGAGGACGGCTGGCTCACCAGCAACGGCATGGTCGGGTTGGGCAGCGCCTGCTGCAGCACGATCACCGCCGCATCGTTGAGCAGCGCGTTGGTGCTGCGCTGGTACTGCGGGTGCACGGCCCAGCGGCTGGCGGGCACGCCGACCACGGTGCCGTCCCCACGCCAGAGCCCCGCCAGCACCCGCCGGGTGCCACCCGGCAGGCAGTGCGCCGCCGTGAGGATCTTGGTGGGGGTGATCAGCGTGCCAGAACACACCGCCGTGCCCGAGCTGGTGGCCACGTTGAGCAGGATGACCGACGAGCGCTCCGGAGTCCCGCAGTTGGCGCCATTGAGCACCTTGGGTTGCAGGCCCATGCTGCCGCACATGGACTCCGCGCTGGGCAGCGAGGCGTCGTCGCCGCCCCCGCAAGCCGCCAACAACACCGCCGCAGCGGCGGCTGCCACCGTGGCCATCACTCCCTTGCCGATCCTGTTCATGGATTCACCCTGTTGGTTGAGAAATGGGGAAGGGCCGACCCGCCGGCCCCGTCGCAGCCGCCAATGTACCGCCGGCCCAGAAGTCGGCCTGCGCATAGTGGTGCTTGAGGAAGTCGATCCACAGCCGCACCCGCAGCGCCAGGTGCTTGCGCTGAGGGAACAGCGCGTAGATGCCGTTGGGCGGCGCGGCGTACCCGTCCAGCACGGTTTCGAGCCGGCCTGCCGCGATGTCGGCCTCCACCTCCCAGGTGCTGCGCCAGGCAATGCCGTAACCGGCCAGGCACCACTCGCGCAGCACCTGCCCGTCCGAACAGTCCAGCGGCCCACCGGGGCGCAGGTGCACGATCTCGGCCTCGGCTCCTTCGGAAGCGCCTTCGCCGGGCGGCATGCGAAAGGCCCAGCCCCGGGTCTGGGACGCGTCGGACGACAGGGTCAGGCAGTCGAAGCGTGCCAGGTCGGCCGGGTGGGCGGGGCGGCCGTGCCGCCGCAGGTAGTCGGGCGTGGCCACGCACATGCGGCGGTTGTCCGCCAGCCGCACGCTCACCAGGGACGAGTCCGGCAGGTCGCCGACCCGCACCGCGCAGTCGTAGCCCTCGCCCGCGAGGTCGACCACCCGGTCGCTGAGATTGAGCGAGATCGTGACCTCGGGGTGCAGTTCGCGAAAACGCGGCACCAGCGGCGCCACGTGGCGGCGCCCGAAACCGGCAGGGGCCGTGATGCGCAGGTGGCCGCTGGCCTTGACGCCGCCCGCGCTGACGCTGGCCTCGGCGTTGGCCAGGTCGGTCAGCAGGCGCTGGCAGTCCTCGATGAAGGCGCTGCCCTCGTGGGTCAGCGTGATGCGGCGCGTGGTGCGCACCATGAGCTTGACGCCGAGGCGGGACTCCAGCGCATCCAGCCGCCGGCCGATGATGGCCGGCGCCACGCCCTCGGCCTTCGCGGCGGCCGTCAGGCTGCCGCGCGTGGCCACCGAGACGAAGGTTTCGAGCTGCTTGAGCTTGTCCATGGGCCCGCAGATTACCCCATCAAAAGGAGGCAATCAACGGGACTTCCGGACAGATTTTTTACCTGGGTGTTACGCCGGAGCGATCAGTTGCACTGGGCAGGCAGGTTGGGAATCTCGGTGCAAGCCTGTCCGCCCTTGGCCGCACAGGAATTGTTCGCCGCGGTCTGCGCGTCGAAGGCCGAGCCCCCGGCGCCCACACCCCAGACCCAGGCACCGGATGCCGTCTGTCCCTGGGCGATGGCACCGCACTCCTCGAACTGCAACACCACCTGGCAGTCGCCGGCGTCGCACTCGTCGCGCGCTGCGTCGTTGGCGATCGACTGGGTCAAGGCTTCGGAAGCAATGCCCACCCGGTTGGTCGACGCACTGACAGCGATGGAGCCGTAGCCATTGCTGTCGCCGCCCCCCCCGCAAGCCGCCAGCGTCACGGCGGCGATCAGGGCCGCCCCCCAGGTCCACAACTTCTTCATGGGTTTCCTCCTCAGGAATGGATGAACATGGACGCCCGATGCGCCCATCGCGAGCAGTCTAAGACAGCTCGCGCTCCACGTCTTGATCCAGATCGCCACTTTGCGCACGAATCAGAGGGGCCACCCCTTGGGCAACCCGGCCTCGGGCGTCATGCCGTACACCGGCTCGCCGGGCAGGCCCACTTTCAGCGGTTCGCGCGCGGCGATGAGTTTGTGGATGTCCACACCCGTGGACACGCCCATGGCCTCGAACATGAACACCAGGTCTTCCGTCACCACGTTGCCGCTGGCGCCCGGCGCGTAGGGGCAGCCGCCCAGGCCGCCGAGCGAGCTGTCGAAGGCGCGCACGCCCACGTCGTACGCCGCCAGGCAGTTGGCCAGACCCAGGCCACGCGTGTTGTGCATGTGGGCCGCGCCGGCCCTCTCGCCCAGTTCGGCGCGCAGGCGGGTGAACAGGCGCCTGACTTGGGCCGGATTCGCCATGCCGGTGGTGTCGGACAGGCCGACCTCGTCCACGCCCGCGTCCACGCAGGCCACGGCCAGCGCGATCACCTCGTCCTCCGGCACCAGCCCCTGCAGGGTGCAGCCGAACGCGGTGGAGAGGCCGACCTCCACCGGCACGCCGGGCGCGACCTCGTTGCGCAGCGCCACCACCTCGCGCAGCTCGGCCACCATCTGCTCGCGCGTCTTGCGCACGTTGGCCAGCGAATGCGCCTCGCTGGCCGAGACCGGCAGCGTGAGCTTGTGCACCCCGGCGGCCAGCGCGGCCTCGGCGCCGCGGCGGTTGGGCACCAGGGCCATCACCGTCAGACCCGGCAAGGTGACGGCGTGGCGCACCACCTCGGCCACGTCGGCCATCTGCGGCAGCAGCCTGGCGGGCACGAAAGAACCCACTTCGATTTCGCGCAGGCCGGCCGCGGCCAGCGCGTCGATCCAGCGGTACTTGTCCGCCGTCGGCATGGTGGCCTTGACGGACTGCAGGCCATCGCGCGGCCCCACCTCGCTGATGTGAACGTCGGGTGTGCTCATGCCGGCCTCACGCGACCACCGCCTGCTGGCGCAGACGTTCGATGTCGGACGCCGCGTAGCCCAGGCCGTGCAGCAGCTCGGTGGTGTGCGCGCCCATGCGCGGTGGGTCCAGCCGCACGCCGGGGCGCTGGCCGTCCAGCGTGAACGGGAACAGCGTGGTCTTGACGGTCTGGCCGGCGCGCTCGCCGTCGGGCAGGGTGATGTCGGCCAGGCCACCGGTGGCCAGCAGGTGCTCGTCGGCATACAGCTCTTCGGGCTTGCGGATCGGGGCAAACGGCAGGCCGACCTTCTCGAACAAGGCCGCCAGGTCGGCCGCGCGCCAGCCGGCCAGGCGCTCGCGCAGGATGGGCAGCAGCTGCGAACGCAGCTTCACGCGGGCGTTGTTGTCGGGGTACCGCGGGTCGGCCTTGAGGTCGGCAAAACCCAGCGCGTCGCAGAAGGTCACCCACTGCGCGTCGCTGACGGCCGCCAGGAAGATCTGCTCGCCGTCCTTCACGGTGAACACGTCGTACACCGCCCAGGCCGATATGCGCTCGGGCATGGGCGCCGCCGGCTTGCCGGTGATGGCGTACTGCAGCATGTGCTGGCCCACCAGGAAGACGTTGTTCTCGAACAGCGCGCTCTGCACCTCCTGGCCCTTGCCGGTGATGCCGCGCTGGATCAGCGCACCCAGCGCCCCGATGGCGCCGAACATGCCACCCATGATGTCGTTCACGCTGGTGCCCGCGCGCAGCGGGTCGCCGGGCCGGCCGGTCATGTAGGCCAGGCCGCCCATCATCTGCACCACCTCGTCCAGCGCGGTGCGGTGGTCGTAGGGGCCGGGCAGGAAGCCCTTGAGGCTGATGTAGATACAGCGCGGGTTGACCTGCGAGAGGGCCGCGTAGTCCAGCCCGTACTTGACCATGGTGCCGGGCTTGAAGTTCTCGGCCACCACGTCGGCGCTGGCGGCCAGGCGGCGCGCCACCTCGGCGCCCTCGGCCTGGCGCAGGTCGATGGCGATGCTCTTCTTGTTGCGGTTGAAGAGCGGGAAGAAGCCCGCGCCCGAACCGATCAGGTGGCGGGTGCGGTCGCCGTCGATGGGTTCGACCTTGATGGTCTCGGCCCCCATGTCGGCCAGCACCATGCCGCAGGTGGGGCCCATGACCATGTGGGTGAATTCAACGACGCGCAGGCCGGTCAGTGGCAGCGGGCGGGTGGGGGCAGCGGCGTCCCCGGCGGTCTGATTCATGCAAGTCTCCGTTCTGGGCGCCTGGGTGTCGGGCCCGGTGATTGGCAGTTTAGGCTTTACCAAAACAGTGCAAAGAGGTATTTTTTCGCCCTTGGTTTTCCAATATGGAAATTCTTGACCCATGCGCGACCTGGATCTCACCAATTTGCGGCTGTTCGTGGCCGTCTGCGACCACCGCAACATCGTCCGCGCGGCCGCCGAGGCCCACCTGACGGCCAGCGCGGTCAGCAAGCGCCTGGCCCAGCTGGAGGCGCAGATCGGCACGCCGCTGCTGACCCGGCGCCGCCACGGGGTCGAGCCCACGCCCGCCGGCGAGAGCCTGCGCGAACACGCGCGCGAACTGCTGCTGGGCGCCCAGCGCATCGAGCGCGACATGGCGGCCTTCGCGGCCGGCGTGCGCGGCCAGGTGCGCCTGCTGGCCACCGCGTCGGTCATGGCGGCGCCCCTGCCGGGCGATGTGGCCGGCTTCCTGGCCCAGCCGGGCCACGAAGGCATCCAGGTGGAGCTGGCGTCGCGGTCGGGTGCGCAGGTGGTGCAGGGCATCCGCGACGGCGTGGCCTCGCTGGGCATCTGCTGGCACAGCCCGCACGGCGCCGACCTGCGCGGCCTGGCGCACGCGCCCTACCGCAGCGACCGGCTGGGGCTGGTGGTGCCCCGGGGGCATGCGCTGGCCGGGCTGGCGCGGGTGCGGCTGGCGCAGGCGCTGGACAACCCCTTCGTCGGCCTGCCGGTGGACAGCGCGGTGCAGGCGCTGATGCTGCGCGCCGCGACCGAGCTGGGCCACACACTGCGCTACCGCATGATCGTGACCGACTTCGAGGCCGCGCTGCGCGTGGTGGCCACCCGGCTGGCGGTCAGCGTGATGCCGGTGGCGGTGGCCCTGCCCCGGGTCGACAGTCTGGACCTGGCCGTGGTGCCGCTGGACGAGGACTGGGCCGAACGCCGCTTCGCGATCTGCTACCGGGACGAATCCGACCTGGGCCCGGCCGCCCGCCTGTTGCGGGACCATCTGGTGCGAGAGGCCGCCTCCAGTTAATTACCCACATTTTTGTCACAGATAAATCAAATCTCAGGCAATTAATCCAGAGACAAGTATCGAATAAAGTGGTGGGATGGAAAAACCCCGCGCGGTTCTGTTCGACGCCTACGGCACGCTGTTCGACGTGTACAGCGTGGGCCTGCTCGCCCAGCAGCTCTTCCCGGGCCAGGGCGCCCGCCTGGCCACCGTGTGGCGCGACAAGCAGATCGAATACACCCGGCTGGTGACCACCAGCGACCAGGGCGCGCCCCATCAGCCCCATTACCGCCCGTTCTGGGAACTGACCCAGGCCGCACTGGCCTACGCCATCAAGCTGATCGAGCCCGCCGCGCGCAGCGACTGGGCCGCCTACGAGGCCAAGGCCACGCAGCTGATGAACCAGTACCGCAGCCTCAGCGCCTTCCCCGAGAACCGCGAGGTGCTGCAGGCCCTGAAAAGCCGCGGCATCGTCACCGGCATCCTGAGCAACGGCGAGCCGCAGATGCTGGGCATCGCCGTGCGCAGCGCCGGCCTGGAAGGCCTGCTGGACCACGTGATCAGCGTGGACGGCGTGCGCAAGTACAAGACCCACCCCGACGCGTATGCGCAGGGCGAGAAGGTGACCGGCCTGACGCGCCAGCAGATCGTGTTCGTCAGCAGCAACGCCTGGGACGCGCTGGGCGCGACCTGGTTCGGCTACCGCACGCTGTGGGTGAACCGCCAGAACCAGCCCTTCGAGGAACTGGGCACCCCGCCCACGCGCACGGCCACGAACCTGCGCGAGGTCCTCGCCTTCTTCGACTGATTTCCTTTTCCTTTTGAACCGACGGAGTCCTTCCATGACGCAACGCACCAGCATCCACGGTCTGCAGGTTTCCACCGACCTGTACCAGTTCATCAACGAGCAGGTCCTGCCCGGCACCGGCGTGAGCGCCGAGAGCTTCTGGAAGGGCTTCGACGCCATCGTCACCGACCTGGCGCCCAAGAACGCCGCCCTGCTGGCCGAGCGCGACCGCCTGCAGGCCGAGCTGGACACCTGGCACAGCGCCAACCCCGGCCCGATCCTGGACATGGCCGGCTACCGCAAGTTCCTGGAAACCATCGGCTACCTCGTGCCCGAGCCCAAGAAGGTCAAGGCCACCACGAAGAACGTGGACGACGAGCTGGCCACGCAGGCCGGCCCGCAGCTGGTGGTGCCCATCCTGAACGCCCGCTACGCCCTGAACGCCGCCAACGCGCGCTGGGGCAGCCTGTACGACGCGCTGTACGGCACCGACGTGATCAGCGAAGACAAGGGCTGCGAGAAGGTCGGCAAGAAGGGCGGCTACAACCCCAAGCGCGGCGCCAAGGTCATCGAATACTGCCGCTACGTGCTCGACCGCTGCGCCCCGCTGAAGAAGGGTTCGCACGTCGGCTCCACCGGCTACAAGGTCAACAAGGACGGTGAACTGGTCGTGGGTCTGGCCGAAGGCGGCACCTCCAAGCTGGCCGACAAGAGCCAGTTCATCGGCTTCCAGGGCGAGGCCAAAGCGCCCACCGCCGTGCTGCTCAAGCACAACGGCCTGCACCTGGAGATCCAGATCAACCGCGCCACCGCCATCGGCAAGACCGACGCCGCCGGCGTGAGCGACCTGGTGGTCGAAGCCGCGCTGTCCACCATCCTGGACCTGGAAGATTCCGTGGCCGCGGTGGACGCCGAGGACAAGGTGCTGGCCTACCGCAACTGGCTGGGCATCCTGCAGGGCACGCTGACCGAGTCGTTCGAGAAGGGCGGCAAGACGATGACCCGCGGCCTGAACGCCGACCGCGAATACACCGGGGCCAACGGCAAGAAGGTCCGCCTGCACGGCCGCTCGCTCATGTTCGTGCGCAACGTGGGCCACCTGATGACCAACCCCGCCATCCTGTGGGGCGCGGAAGGCAAGGAAATTCCCGAAGGCATCCTGGACGCGATGGTCACCACCGCGATTGCCATCCACGACCTGAAGAAGAGCAAGAAGGACGCGATCCGCAACTCGCGCAAGGGCTCGGTCTACATCGTCAAGCCCAAGATGCACGGCCCGCGCGAAGTGGCGTTTGCCTGCGAACTGTTCAGCCGCGTCGAGAAGGTGCTGGGCCTGGCCGACAGCACAGTCAAGCTGGGCATCATGGACGAGGAGCGCCGCACCTCGGTCAACCTCAAGGCCTGCATCGAAGCCGCCGCCAGCCGCGTCGCCTTCATCAACACCGGCTTCCTGGACCGCACCGGCGACGAGATGCACACCGCCATGCTGGCCGGCCCGATGGTGCGCAAGGGCGACATGAAGACCAGCGCCTGGATCCAGAGCTACGAGCGCAACAACGTGCTGGTGGGCCTGTCCTGCGGCCTGCGCGGCAAGGCACAGATCGGCAAGGGCATGTGGGCCATGCCCGACCTGATGAAGGCCATGCTGGAGCAGAAGATCGCCCACCCCAAGGCCGGCGCCAACACCGCCTGGGTGCCCTCGCCCACCGGCGCCACGCTGCACGCCCTGCACTACCACCAGGTGCTGGTGTCCGACGTGCAGAAGGAGCTGGAGAAGGTCAAGGCCGACAAGCTGCGCGACGACCTGCTGACCGGCCTGCTGACCGTGCCAGTGAGCGCCAACCCGAACTGGACCGAGGCCGAGAAGCAGGCCGAGCTGGACAACAACATCCAGGGCATCCTGGGTTACGTGGTGCGCTGGGTCGACCAGGGCGTGGGCTGCTCCAAGGTGCCCGACATCAACGACATCGGCCTGATGGAAGACCGCGCCACACTGCGCATCTCCAGCCAGCACGTGGCCAACTGGCTGCACCACGGTATCGTGACCGAGCAGCAGGTGCGCGAGACCTATGAGCGCATGGCCGCCAAGGTGGACAAGCAGAACGCCGGCGACAAGCTCTACCAGCCCATGGCGGGCAACGTGGCCACCAGCAAGGCTTACCAGGCGGCCCTGGACCTGGTGTTCAAGGGCAAGGAACAGCCGAGTGGCTACACCGAGCCGCTGCTGCACGCGTGGCGTCTGAAGGTGAAGGCTGCCTGACGGTCACTGAGAGCCGAGGAGACAAAAGCGGCGCCCTTCGCAGTCCGTGTCAAAACGGATGAGCGGGGGCACACAAGAGACGCCTTGGTGCAACCCAAGGCGTTTTTTGCTTCAGAAAGCAATGCCCCGCAACTCACGTTGCGAGGCATTGTGCACAGCTCTTCAGCGTCTTGTTAGTGTTCTGACACGGACTGCATTGGCGGCCCTTGCTCATGTCCGGCGGCGACTGCTCAGAACGCGTCGATCTTCAGCCCCTGCTTCTTCACCACGGCCTTCCAGCCGTCCAGATCGCGCTGCAGGAACTGGCCCAGCTGGGCGGGGCTGCCCACCGCGGGTTCCAGCGCGTCCTTGGCGAGGCGCTCCTTCACATCCGGCATCTGCACCACCTGGGCCAGCGCGGCGTTGATCTGCTGCACCACCGCATCCGGCGTGCCCCGCGGCGCGACCAGTGCGAAGTAGTTCAGCACGTTGAAGTCGGCCATGCCGGCTTCCTTCATACCCGGTACGTTCGGCAGCGCGGGGCTGCGCTCCGGGCTGGTGACCGCCAGTGCCTTGAGCTTGCCATCGCGGATGTGGGGCGCGAGCGCGGGGATGGTGCCCGTCAGCAGCTGCAGCTGGCCGGAAATCGTGTCCAGCGTGGCCGGCGCGATGCCACGGTAAGGGATGTGGGTGATGTAGATGCCGGCGCGCGCCTCCAGCGATTCGAGCACCAGGTGGTTGATGCCGCCCACGCCGGCCGAGCCATAGTTGAGCACGCCCGGCTGCTGTTTCGCCAGCGCGATCAGTTCGGGCATGGAGCTCGCAGGCAGATCCTTGTTGGCCACCCAGACCAGCGGGCCGTGCGCGATCATGCCGACTGGCACGAAACCGCCCACCGGGTCGTAGCCCGCCGTGGGCAGCGCGGCGGCCACCGTGGTGAACGGCGCGGCGGCCAGCAGCAGCGTATGGCCATCGGGCGCGGACTTGGCCACCTCCTGCGCACCGATGGCCCCCGAGGCGCCGGTGCGGTTCTCGACCACCACGTTCACCTTGAACAGCTCGCTCAGCTTCGCAGCCACCAGACGGCCCATGGCGTCGGTGCCGGCGCCCGGCGCGAACGGCACGACGATGCGCATCGGGCGTTCGGGGAACGTGGCGGCGGATGACAGTGCGGGTGCCAGGGCCAGGCCAGCGGCGATCTGCTGGCAGAAGCGGCGGCGGTTCGGGTGGGGTGTGCTCATGGTCGTTGGGAACTCAGGTTCTGAATGACAAGCCGGACACTTTAGGTCGGCGCCTTGACGCCGTGATGACAGAAGGGTTTCAGTTGGCCCGTTGCAGCCAGTCGAGCACGCCCTGCCCGGCCCGGTGGCCGCTGGCCAGGCAGGCGGTCAGCAGGTAGCCGCCGGTGGGCGCCTCCCAGTCCAGCATTTCGCCGGCGCAGAACACCCCAGGCAGCTGCTCGCACATCAGGCCGCTGTCCAGCGCCTCGAACAGCACGCCACCGGCGCTGCTGATGGCCTCGTCGATGGGCCGCGCCGCGACCAGCGGCAGCGGCAAGGCCTTGATCGCCCGGGACAGCTGCGCCGGGTCGTTCATCGCGTCCTTGCCCAGCCGTTCGTACAGCACCGCGGTCTTGATACCGTCCAGGCCCAGCCGGCTCTTGAGGTGGCTGGAGAGGGAGCGCGAACCGCGCGGATGGGCCACCTCGCGCTGCACCCGCTCCGCGGTCCAGGCCGGCAGCAGATCCAGCTCCAGGGTGGCCTCGCCCGCCCGGACGATCTGGTTGCGCAGCAGCGCGGACGCCGCGTAGACCAGGCTGCCCTCGACGCCGGTCTGTGTGGCGACGAATTCGCCCTGGCGCTCGAACACCGGCACCGCCTCGCTTTCGAAGCGGATCGCCACGTTCTTGAACGGCTGGCCGGCAAAGCGGCTGCGGAAGTGTTCGCTCCAGCCGCCGGCCACGTCGAAGCCGCAGTTGGCGGGCAACAGCGGCGCCACCGCCACACCGCGCGCCGCCAGCAACGGGACCCAGGCGCCGTTGGAGCCCAGCCGCGCCCAGCTGCCGCCGCCCAGCGCCAGCACCACCGCGCGCGCCTGCACCGGTTGTTCGCCCGACGGCGTCTCGAAGCGCAGCGTTCGGCCATCGACGGCCCAGCCCAGCCAGCGGTGGCGCATGTGAAAGCGCACGCCGGGGCCGCCACCGGCCGGGTGGCGCAGGCGCTGCAGCCAGGCCCGCAGCAGCGGCGCGGCCTTCATGTCGGTCGGGAAGACGCGGCCCGAGCTGCCGACGAAGGTGTCGATGCCCAGACCGAGCGCCCAGGCGCGCACATCGCCAGCGCCGAAGTCGGCCAGCAAGGCCTCGATCTGCTGGCGGCGCTCGCCGTAGCGGCCGGCAAAACGGTCAGCCGGCTCTGAATGCGTCAGGTTCATGCCGCCCTTGCCGGCCAGCAGGAACTTGCGGCCGACCGAGGGCATGGCGTCGTACAGGCTCACCGGCACGCCGGCCGCCGACAGCACCTCGGCGGCCATCAGACCGGCCGGTCCGCCGCCGATGATCGCGACGTCAGAATTCATGGGGTTTCCAGTTCAATCAGTTGTCCGGTGGCGCTGACGAAGGCCAGCCGCACCGGTTCGCCAGGACGGGCCGCCTGCAGCGCCCGGCGGTAGCGCGCCATCTGCTCGCGCAGCGCGGCCTGCAGTTCCGGCCGCTCGGCGCTCTTGAAGTCAAGCACCCACCATTCGCCGCTGTCGCGCCGCCGCACCAGCCGGTCCAGCCGCAGCAGTTCGCCCTCGTGCCAGAGCTCGACCTCATTGCCCCAGTGCAGCAGGTCTTGCGCCGACCAGGCCCAGGCGGCCTCGCCCGCCACCACACGCTGCGCCATCGCCAATGCCTCATCGCCGGCCTGGGGGCTCAGCTGGAATTCGCGCACCACCGCCCGCAGGTGCTCGTCGGACCATGTGAAGCTCTCCACCGGCGTGGGCCGCCACTGCAACAGGCGGTGCATGGCCTGGCCCAGGCGGGAGCGCTCGTCGTCCTCTGCCACGTCCGTGTCGGGCATGTCCATGCGGAGCCACTTGGGGTCCAGCGCCGGCAGCGCCGGCAGTTCAATGGGCGTATGCACCGCGACCGCCTGGGTGGCCACCACCGGCGCCGGCAGCGGCTGCGCCAGCGGCTGCAGCCGCCGCCACCAGCTCTGGTCGGGCGGCTGGTGCGGCACGAAGCTAGAGATCACCAGGTTCGTCTCGGCCCGTGTGAGCGCGACGTACAGCGCATTGAGTTCCTCCAGCGCACGCGCCTGCTGTTCGGTGGCGAGCAGGTCCACCGCGCAGGTGGGCGGCCTCTTCTCGCTCGCCAGGAACACGAAGCGACGCGGTGCATCCTCGCCAGCCGGCCAATCCACCAGCACGCCCATGCTCTCGGGCTTCTGCGGCGGGTTGTCGGTGTCCAGCAGGACCACGGTGTCGGCCTCCAGGCCCTTGGCGCCGTGGATGGTGAGCAGCCGCACGGCGCCCGGCTGGTGGGCGCCGCCCGCGGCGATGCCGCCCGCCTTGAGCGCCCGCACGAAGCGGTAGGGCGTGAGAAAGCGTCCGCCGTCCTGGGCCAGCGACTGAGCCAGCAGATCCCGCAGCGCGGCCAGGGTGGCGCCGCGTTCGCTCGCGGGCACCGCGCAGGCAAAGCGCGCCAGCACGTCGCCGTGGTCGACGATGGCCGAGAGCGCATCGTGCGGCGGCAGGCGGCGCAGCCAGTCCTGGTAGAGCGCGAGCGTGCCGGCGGTGGCGGGGTCGACGCTGGGCAGCACCTCCCACCACCCGGGTTCGTCTTCAAGCCCCTCGCCTGCGGCGCGCACCGCGGTGGCCAGCGCCACCAGCCGGTCGTCGTCCCAGCCGAACAGAGGCGACTTGAGCGCCCGCGCCAGGCTCAGGTGGTGGCGCGGCGACACCAGCGCGTCCAGCAGCGCGACCATGTCCTGCACCGCGGGCGATTCGATCAGTTCGGCCTCGCCGGGCGCCTCACTCGCGATGCCGCGTTCGCGCAGCGCCTCATGCACGAGATGCAGCCGGTTGCGCTTGCGCGCGAGCACCATGAAACCGTCGGGCGCGTGGCCTGAGGCCACCTGCTGCGCGATCCAGTCGGCCACCTGGGCGGCCTCGCGCTCGGCACTGCCCTCTTCGTCGGGCAGCACGCGCGGCTGGTTCAGGCTGTCGCGCCAGACCGGCTCCTCGTCGCTGCTCGCGTCTTCTTTCGCGGGGCGTTCGATGGCGGGCAAAGCCCCCACCGAACCGGCCTCCTGGCTGTGCGTTGTGTGGGGCCGGAAGCCGGCGTATTCGCCCGCCGTCATCGCTGCGGCCATGGCGGTGTTGAGCGTCTGTACCACCGCCTGCGAACAGCGGCGCGTGTGGTCGCAGCTGAGCAGCGCGCCGCCCAGCCCCTGCACCACGAAGGCCTGGGCGGCCTTGAACACCTGGGGCTCGGCGCGGCGGAAGCGGTAGATCGACTGCTTGGGGTCGCCCACCAGGAACACCCTGGGCGCCTCGCCCGAACCGGCCCCGGCGTAGGCGCTGAGCCAGCCGTACAGCGACTTCCACTGCAGCGGGTTGGTGTCCTGGAACTCGTCGATGAGCAGGTGGCGCACGCGGGCGTCCAGCCGCTGCTGCATCCAGCCCGAGAGTTCGGCGTCGCCCAGCAGGCGGCAGGCGGCGGACTCGAGGTCGTTCATGTCCACCCAGCCGCGCTCGCGCTTGAGATCGGCGTAACAGGCCAGCAGCACCCGCGCCAGGCGGGTCATGCGCTGCTGGTGCAGCCAGGCCTCGTGCTGGGCCTGGGCCTTGAGCAGCTCCTGCAGTTCGGCTTCGGCGGCCTGGGCCGCGGGGAACTTGGCCAGGTTGGTGTTGAGGCGGTCTTCGGTCGCCACGAAGAAGGCCTTGCGCAGCGCCGCCAGCCGCCCACCCACGCGACCCGGCTCATCACCGGCGGCGAACGCGTCCACCACCGCATCGGCCGCCTTCTGCGGCGTCTTGTTCTTCTCCGCGCCCAGTTCCCGGGCCCAGCCCAGCCAGCGCGCGCGCGCGGCGTCACCCGTCAGGGCCTGCTCCGGCCGTTCGAAGCCCGCAAGCCACGGCAACACCTCGCTGAAATGCGCCACCGAGCGTTCCACCAGGCCGGCGGCGTCCGCCAGTCCGAACTCCACACGCTTGGCCAGCGCCGCCTCCAGCGCCTTGATCGTCTGGTGGCGGCCGTGGCGCGCCACGCTGTCGAAGAACGCTTGCCGGTCTTCGCTGCTGGCTGCCAGCGCCGCGTAGAAGCGCGGCCACAGCAGGGGCATGGCCTTCTTGTCGTTTTCCAACAGCTCGTAGGACAGCGGCAGCCCCAGTTCCTGCAGCACCGTCAGCGGCGCGCCCCGCAGCAGCGCCGAGAACCAGCTGTGGAAGGTGCGCAGCTGCACCTGCCGGCCCGAGGCGGTGACCCGCTGGTGCAAGGTCTTGAGCTCGGGCGCGCGGCGCCGGGCCTCGGCATCGCCACAACCCCAGCTGCGCAGGGTCTGGACCAGCCCGGCCTCATCGAGGCCCGCGCAGCGGCGCAGCTCGCTGCCCAGCCGCGCGCGCATCTCGCCGGCGGCCTTCTTGGTGAAGGTGATGGCCAGGATGTCCTGCGCGGGCGTGCCGTCGAGCAGTGACCGCACGATGCGCGCCACCAGCATCCAGGTCTTGCCCGCACCCGCGCAGGCCTCGACCGCGATCGAGCGCGCCGGGTCGCAGGCCGCGGCATAGAAGGCCTCGGCCGACACCGGCTGGCCATTGATCTGGTAGGCGGCCTGCGTGCTCATGCACCACTCCAGAAGTCCTTGCGGCACAGGCCCCGGGCGTCGCAGTGCTCGCAGACGCGCCCTTCGCCGAGCGCGGGCATCGGGTGCCCGGCCGCCACGCGCGAGAGGTCGGCCACCAGGCCCTCGCGCAGGCGTTCGCGCGCCTGCAGCACCAGCGGCTGCTCGATCAGGTGGGTGGCGCCTTTTTTCCCGCTGGCCGATCGGCCGTCGGTGATGCTCAGGTAGGCCGCACGCAGGTTCTCGTCGGGCAGCAGTGCGGCATAGAACGCTAGTTGTGTGTCTTCGAACGGATGCCTGACCCGGTCTTCGGTCTTCTGCCGGCTCTCGGTCTTGTAGTCGATGACCAGCGGCAACCGGCCCTCCGGGCTGTCCTGGAGGTCGATCCGGTCGAGCTTGCCCCAGAGGCGCCAGGGTGGCAGCTCCGCCGCCAGCTCGGCCTCGGCGCGTTCGAACACCGGCCCGGGACGGCCGGGCTGGGCCTCGTGGCCAGCCAGCCAGTCCAGATAGCCTTCGCGCAGCGCCGGCCAGACCGCCTGATAGGGAAGAAAGCCCGCCTCGGTGGCGTCGCCCTGCAGGCCCATGGCGGCCGCCACCTCGTCCCCGATCTGGTCCAGCCGCTGCGCATCGGCCTCGCGGCCCGGGCGCTGGTCGCCGCGCTCCTCGTGAAACACCTTGAGCACCGCGTGCAGCCAGTTGCCCAAGTCGCGCTGGTCGGGCTCGGCCTCCAGCTCGGGCGCATCGCTCACCCGCAGCTGCCGCAGCGCGAAGAAGCGGTAGGGACAGTCGCGCAGATCCTGGTAAGAGCTGGCCGACAGCCGGGCCGGCACCAGCGCCGGCGCGGAAGGCTGGGGTGGCGGCACCGGCGCGTGGTCCAGGCGGCGGCGCAGGTCGTGGCTGCCTGCGGAGGCAGCGACCGATTCACCATCCGGCAGCGCCAGCACCCAGGGACTGGGCGACAGCGGCTCGCCGTCTTTCTGGCAACGCCAAAGAACGTCGACCGAGGGCGCACAGAGCGCAGCGGTCCAGGCGCCTTGTGTCGCGGCCGACAGCTGCTCCCGCGTCGGCAGCCCCAGCGCCACCCGCTGTGCGGCCGTCCAGGGGCCGGGCAGCTCGGGGCTGGGATCGAGCGTGACCTCGTCACAGCCCGGCATCACCACCGCCGCGAAGCCGCGCCCCAGCAACTGGGCCATCGGCAGGATTGTCACAGGCGCTTCGACGTCGCTGCGCGGGAGGAAGCTGACGCTCTCCAGCACGTTCCGGACCCAGGCAGAGAACGCCGCGAGACCCATGCGCGGCGCCGGCCGGGCGCCATCGGCCAGCGCCTGCCCGATCTGCCGCAGCTCGGACGAGGCCCCTTCGTTCAAACGCAGCACCTGCAGCACCTGCTGCCCGGCCGGATCGTTGCAGAGCATGGACCACAGCCCGCACGCCTCCAGCGCGGAGCGCAGATCGTCGAGCCAGCGCTCCAGCGGGCGCGCCGCCTGCAGAGACTCGAGCATCGCCGTGAGCCCCTCGGGCACCAGGGGCGCCAGCGCCGCGTGCCGAAGCACCGCCCGCCAGGATGAGAGACCATGCTCGCGCGCCAGTTGTTCCAGCGCTTCCACGCCGCCGGCCGGCCAGATGCCGCCCTGCTTGAGAAGGTCGAGCACGTCGTCGGTGCGGGCCCGGGGATCCGCGGCTCGCAGCAGGCTCATGAGCCTTGCGGCCGCCTGGGTGGTGGAGAGCTTCCAGCCGGTGTCGTCGCGCAGCGGCACACCGACCGCGTGCAGCATGGCGCTGATGCGGCGGACCAGCAGGCGGTCGTTGGCCACCAGGGCCAGCGGCACCCGCCCCTCGTTGACGCGGGCGATCACCGTTGCAGCGGCGCGGCGCGCCTCGTCTTCCGGGTCGGTGCAGGCCTGAAGGCACAGCGCACCGTCGTGGGTGCTTTCAGACACGCCCAGCAGCTTTGCCAGCGAGAACACCTCGGAACGCCCGACCCAGTGCGCGGCCAGCGCCTGTCCCAGCGGGTCGTCCTGAAAACCCTGCAGCAGCCAGAGCCGGTCGGCCGCGTGGCCGGGCGCCGCGCGGTCCGACCAGAGCACGTCGGTGGCAAACCCTGCACTGCCCACCCAGGCCAGGGCCAGGGAGGCCACCAGCGCCTCCCACTGCGGGCCGGGCGTCAGGGCGGTGCGTTGCCGTTCGGCCCAGGCCGCCCGCTGCCCCGGCGGCACCGCTGCTGCGAGCGGCACCAGCTGGCGGGCCGCATCGACCAGACGCGACACCAGCTCGGCGCGCAGCGCCGGGTCCCGCTGGCCCCTGGCCATGCGGTCGACCAAGGCCTCGGCCACCAGACTGTCTCGCGCCATGTCGCCGCTGAGATCGGTGGGCGCGGGCCACCAGGGCGCCAGCCCGGCCGCCCAGTTGCGGGTGGTCTCGAAACGGGGCGCAAAGCCGGTGGGATGAGACGCAGCCCAGGCCCGACGGGCCGGATCGATCAGCTGGGCATACGGCAGCAGCACCAGCCACCGATCCGGCGAGCCGCCGCCTGAAGCCAGCGCGGCCTCAATGCGGCGCACCACCGCCTGCCATCCGTCAGGGGCGACCGGCATGGGCCCAGGCGCTGTGGGGTGGTCTGGCGCAGGCGTCATCGGTGGGGGGTTTCTGTCACAATGTCTCGGTTCACAGGCTCCCGCTCTTGCAGCTGCCCTGTTTCCGACTTTAACTTCCCCGATCCACGTTCTTCAGGATGAACCATGGCCAGTGAGCTGATCACCCACGTTTCCGATGCAACCTTTCAGGCCGATGTGCTCGACGCCAAAGCCCCTGTGCTGGTCGACTTCTGGGCCGAATGGTGCGGCCCCTGCAAGATGATCGCGCCGATCCTGGACGAAGTGGCCGGCTCCTACAACGGCAAGCTCAAGATCGCCAAGGTCAATGTCGACGAAAACCGTGACATCCCCGCCAAGTTCGGCATCCGTGGCATCCCCACGCTGATGCTGTTCAAGGACGGCCAGCTGGCTGCCACCAAGGTGGGCGCCATGAGCAAGGCCCAGCTGACGGCATTCATCGACCAGCAACTGGCCTGACCGGCCCGGCGCCGGCCACCGGTGCTCCGGGTGCAAGGCCTGGGGTCGGCTCCGGTGGCCGGTTTTTTCCTGTCATAATTCTCGCGTCAGCTGGCCCACCAACGCCCAGCCCCTCCTGACAGCGCCAGTCCGCCATCCGGACATCAGCGCCCCCTCCCCGGTTCTGACAAGACTCCCTTCCGGAGCGATTTCCATGCACCTTAACGAACTCAAGGCACTGCACGTGTCTGAAGTCCTCAAGCAGGCCGAAGCGCTTGAGATCGAAAACACCGGCCGCATGCGCAAGCAGGAGCTGATGTTCGCCATCATCAAGAAGCGCGCCAAGGCCGGCGAACAGGTGAACGCGGACGGCGTGCTGGAAGTGCTGCCCGACGGCTTCGGCTTCCTGCGCAACATGGACACCAGCTTCACGGCGTCCACCGACGACATCTACATCTCCCCCAGCCAGATCCGCCGCTTCAACCTACACACAGGTGACATGATCGAGGGCGAGGTCCGCATTCCCAAGGACGGCGAGCGCTACTTCGCGCTGAACAAGCTGGATGCCATCAACGGCCTGCCGCCCGAGGCGAACAAGCACAAGGTGATGTTCGAGAACCTGACGCCGCTGTTCCCCAAGCAGCAGATGCGCCTGGAGCGTGACATCAAGACCGACGAGAACATCACCGGCCGCGTCATCGACATCATCTCGCCCATCGGCAAGGGTCAGCGCGCCCTGATCGTCGCACCGCCCAAGAGCGGCAAGACGGTGATGATGCAGCACATCTGCCACGCCATCACTGCCAACCACCCCGAGGTGGAACTGATGGTGCTGCTGGTGGACGAGCGCCCGGAAGAAGTGACCGAAATGCAGCGCACGGTGCGCGGCGACGTGATCGCTTCCACCTTCGACGAGCCGGCCGCCCGCCACGTGCATGTGGCCGAGATGGTCATTGAGCGCGCCAAGCGCTTGGTCGAACTCAAGAAGGACGTGGTGATCCTGCTGGACTCCATCACCCGCCTGGCCCGCGCCTACAACAACGTGCTGCCCAGCTCTGGCAAGGTGCTGACCGGCGGCGTGGACGCCAACGCCCTGCAGCGTCCCAAGCGCTTCTTCGGTGCCGCGCGCAACGTGGAAGAAGGCGGTTCGCTGACCATCATCGCCACCGCCCTGGTCGATACCGGCAGCCGCATGGACGAGGTGATCTTTGAAGAATTCAAGGGCACCGGCAACAGCGAAATCCACCTCGACCGCCGCCTGTACGAAAAGCGCGTCTTCCCCTCGATCCAGCTCAACCGCAGCGGCACCCGCCGCGAAGAACTGCTGCTGGCACCCGAGATCCTGCAGAAGACCCGCATCCTGCGCCAGTTCATGTACAACATGGACGAGATTGAGGCCATGGAGATGGTGCTCAAGAGCATGAAGGCGACGAAGAACAACTCCGAGTTCTTCGACATGATGCGCCGCGGCGGTTAATACCGCAGCAAACATCATATAATTCAAGGCTTTGCAACTTGCGACAAGTACGAGAGAACGGTTCTCCCGCGGCTGCCGCACCTGACCCAAGGAATCGCCATGAAAGAAGGCATTCACCCCAACTACCGCGAAGTCTGCTTCGTGGACCTGTCTAACAACTTCAAGTTCGTGACGCGTTCCTGCGCGAACACCAAGGAAACCATCAAGATGGAAGACGGCCGCGAGCTGCCGCTCTACAAACTTGATACCTCCAGCGAGTCGCACCCCTTCTACACCGGTACCCAGAAGTCGGTGGACAACATGGGTGGCCGCGTCGAGAAGTTCCGCAATCGCTTCGGCAAGAAGTAATCGGACCGATCGACCCTGCGGGCCTGCGCCCGGGAAAGAAAGCAGCCGATCTCCCGGCTGCTTTTTTTTTCGCCCTGCGTGCCCCGCGTACCCCTGTATATTCCCCGCCGTGAGTCTTGCCACCCCCGCCATCGTGACCCAGTCGGCTGTGCGCCGTCTGCCAAGGCTTGCCCTGCTGCTGCTGGGTCTGGCCTATGTGCTGCCCGGATTTCTGGGGCGGGAGCCCTGGAAAAACCTGGACGTGGCCGCCTTCGGCGCCATGATGGAAATGGCCCGGGGCAGCAGCGGCTGGTGGCAGCCCCAGGTGCTGGGACAGCCCGCCGAGATGGTGGGCCCTCTTCCTTACTGGCTGGGAGCACTGGCCATCCGGTTTTTGCCGTTTCTGCCGCCCGACCTCGCCGTCCGGGTGCCGTTCGGCATGATGCTCGCGCTCACCCTGGTCTGCACCTGGTACGCGACCTACCACCTCGCGCGCCAGGCCAGCGCGCAACCCGTGGCCTTTGCCTTCGGTGGCGAGGCGGACCCGATCGACTATGCGCGCGCGATGGCAGACGCGGCGCTGCTGGCACTGGTGGCCTGCCTGGGCCTAGCCCAGATGTCGCATGAAACCACGCCGGACCTGGCGCGGCTGGCCATGGTCAGCGCGGTGCTGATGGCGGCCACGCGCATGGCGCTGCCGCTCACCCGCCACCAATGGAAAGCCGTGGCCCTGTGGGGTGCGGCCACGCTGGGCCTGGTGCTCAGCGGCGCGCCCTGGATTGCGCTGGCCCTGGGCACCGGTCTGCTGTTGCTGGTATGGACCAGCCGGTCGGCTCAGGGTGCGGCAGCGCCGCAGGAGCTGAGTTGGGTGGTGGGACTGCTGGCACTGGCCGCCTTGCTTGCTTCGATCACTGAGCAGATCCACTGGCCCCAGGCGCTGTCGCTGCCCGCTTCCATGGCAGACTGGAAGCGCTGGGGCAAGCTGCTGGTGTGGTTCACCTGGCCCGCCTGGCCTCTGGCGCTCTGGACGCTCTGGCGCTGGCGCCACCAGCTGCGCAGCCCACATGTGGCGCTTCCGTTGTGGGCCGCACTGGTGAGTGTTGTCAACAGCGCGATCAACCCGGATTTCGACCGTTCGCTGCTGCTGGCCCTGCCGGCCATGGCTGTCCTGGCCGCGTTCGCGCTGCCCACGCTCCGGCGCAGCGTGTCCGCCCTGATCGATTGGTTCACGCTGGTGTTTTTCAGCGGATGCGCTCTGGTGATCTGGGTCATCTGGCTCGCCATGCAGACCGGCGTCCCAGCCAAACCCGCCGCCAACGTCGCCAAGCTGGCCCCCGGGTTCAATCCCGAGTTCTCCTGGCTGCTCCTGCTGCCCGCGCTGCTGGCCACCATCGCCTGGGGCTGGCTGGTGGCCTGGCGCGTGGGACGCCATCGGCAGGCCATCTGGAAGAGCCTGGTGCTGCCGGCCGCTGGCGCCACCCTCTGCTGGCTGCTGCTCATGACGCTGTGGCTGCCGCTGTTGGACTATGGCCGCAGCTATGGGCCGGTGGCGCGCCGCATCGCCACGCTGGTGCCGCCTGGCTCACCCTGCGTGCTTGTGGACGGGCTTGGCCAGGCGCAGATCGCGTCGCTGCAGTTCCAGGGTGGGCTCAGCTTGCGCCGCACCGGTGACGGGGCCGCAGACGGCTGCCGCATCATGGTGGTGAACCCGGACACCCAGCCGACGCTGGACGAGCGGGTGGCGCTGACCGAATGGGCCTACAAGGCCACGGTGCGGCGCCTCAACGACCGCGAACGGCTGCTGATCTACCAGCGGGTCGGCGGCCCGGCTCGCTAGGCGCCGGTCGCGCGCACACGCGTGGCCGGCAGCGAGATGATGAAGGTGGAGCCGCGCCCGACCGTGCTGTGCACCACCACCTGACCACCGTGGCGCTGCGCCACATGTTTGACGATGGCCAGCCCCAGACCTGTGCCACCGGTCTCGCGCGAACGGCTGCGGTCCACGCGGTAGAAGCGCTCGGTGAGGCGTGGCAGGTGCTCGGCCTCGATCCCCGGTCCCGTGTCTTCCACAAAGAACTCCCCCGCCCCCTCATCGACAAGGCGCCAGCCGGCCCGGATGCTGCCACCCGCGGGGGTGTAGCGGACCGCATTGCTCAGGAGGTTGGACATGGCGCTGAGCAGTTCGTTGCGGCTACCGGCGACCTGCAGCTCCGACCCGGGCACCACCTCGATCTGATGCACCGGATCGGCGATCACGGCGGACAAGCCCTGCGCCTCCAGCACCGCCTGGCGCAGCAGCTCGGAAACATCGACCCACTCACCGGTGCCTGGCACGGGACTGCCTTCCAGGCGGGACAGCGTCAGCAAGTCGCTCACCAGCGTCTGCATGCGCTGGGCCTGCTGGCCCATGAGCCCCAGGAAGCGCTGGCGGTCGGCCTCCTCCAGCGGCAGGCTCTGCATGGTCTCCACAAAGCCGCTGAGCACCGTCAGAGGCGTGCGGATTTCATGCGAGACGTTGGCCACAAAATCCCGGCGCATCGAGTCGGCCAGCTGCACCGCCGTGACATCGCGCGTGAGCATCAACTGCCGCTGGTCACCATAGGGGTGGATCTGCAGCGAGATCTTTCTGGGCTGGGTCGGACGCTGGCCGGGACCATCGACCTCGATCTCGGCAACGAAGTTACCTGCGTCCATGTAGGCGTTGAAGCTCGGATGCCGCACGAGGTTGCGCACGTACTGCCCGATGTCTCGCTGCGGATCGATGCCCAGGTGCTGCGCCGCCGTCAGGTTGCACCACTCGATGCGCGCCATGCTGTCGAGCAGCACGACGCCGTTGGGTGAGGCCTGGATCGCGGCCAGAAAATCCTCCAGCCGCTCGTCGCTGCCATGGGCCTTCTGTTCGAGGGCGCGGAACCGCTTGCGCGTGCGCTCCAGCAGTTCACCCCAGAGCCCGGAGAGTCTGGGGATGTGAATGTCGTCGGCCCGGCTCAGCCAGCGCAGCAGCTGCGCAGCACGCACGCTGTCCCAGGCCAGCCAGAGCATGGCCCCCAGGCCCGCCCCCGCCAGCGTCCAGGTCACCGAGCCTCTGGTCCAGCCCCACGCGCCAGCCGCTGCCACCAGCAGCATCAGCCCAAACGCCCGCCCGATCATGCTGCGCTGTCGCCGCTTCCCTGCCCGACAGCCACGCGGGACGTGAGGCGGTAGCCCGCGCCGCGCACCGTTTCCACCATGCCGGCGGCGTCGCCCAGGGATTCCCTCAACCGCTTGACGTGTACGTCCACGGTGCGCTCCTCGATGAAGACATGGTCGCCCCATATCTTGTCGAGCAGGGTACCACGCGTGTGCACGCGCTCAGGGTGCTTCATCAGGTAGTGCAGCAGCTTGAATTCGGTCGGTCCGAGCTTGAGCTCAGCCTCACGGAAGCTCACGCGGTAGGTGGCCGCGTCCAGCGTCAGCTCGCCCACCTGCACCGAGTCGTTGACGATCTCGGGCGCGCGGCGGCGCAGCACGGCGCGGATGCGTGCCAGCAGTTCCTGGGTGGAAAACGGCTTGGTGATGTAGTCGTCGGCACCGGCGTCCAGGCCCTGCACCTTGTCCGACTCGTCGCTGCGGGCCGTCAGCATCAGGATGGGCACGGTCTTGGTGCGCTCCTGGCGGCGCCAGGTGCGGGCCAGGGCAGCGCCGCTCTCGCCGGGCAGCATCCAGTCGAGCAGGATCACGTCGGGCAGAACCGCATCGATCTCGCGGCGAGCCGACTCACCGTCGAACACCACCGTGGGTGCAAAACCGTTGTGGCGCAGGTTGACCGCGATCAGCTCGGCAATCGCCGGCTCATCCTCGACCACCAGCACGCGGGGAAGTTTTTTCATCCGACCACCGATTGCACTTTGTCCATCGAGCTGTGGCGCACATCCTCGCCCTTGACCACGAAGATGATCTGCTCGGCGATGTTCTTGGCGTGGTCGCCCACGCGTTCCAGCGACTTGGCCAGGAACAGCAGGTCCAGGCTCGGCGAGATGGTGCGCGGGTCTTCCATCATGTACGTGATGAGCTTGCGCAGGAAGCCGTTGTACTCGCCATCGATGGCGTCGTCTTCCTTGATGATGGCCAGCGCCATGTTGGTGTCCAGCCGCGCGAACGAATCCAGCGTCTTGCGCAGCATGCCGGCGGCCAGGTCGGCGGCCAGGCGCAGCTCGGAAATCGGCAGCGAGCGCGGCGAGCCGCTTTCGATGATCGACTTCACCATGCGGGCCACGCGGGCGATCTCGTCGCCGGCGCGCTCCAGGTTCTGGGTGGTGCGCGAGATGGCCATCAGGAAGCGCAGGTCGCGCGCGGTGGGCTGGCGGCGGCCGATGGTGGAGATGATCTCGTGGTCGATGTTCATCTCCATCTGGTTGATCCGGTTCTCGGTCTCGATCACCTGCTCGGCCGTCTCCTGGCTCAGATGGACCAGGGCGTAGACCGCCTGGTGCAGCTGCGATTCGACCAGCCCGCCCATCTCCAGCACGTGGGTGGAAATGGAATTGAGCTCGGCGTCGAACTGGCTGGAAATGTGTTTGTCACCCATGGTGGTCTCCCTGATCAGCCGAAGCGGCCGGTGATGTAGTCCTCGGTCTCGGTGCGCGTGGGCTTGAAGAAGATCTGCTCGGTGGAGCCGAACTCGATCAGCTCGCCCAGGTACATGTAGGCCGTGAAGTCGCTGCAGCGTGCGGCCTGCTGCATGTTGTGCGTGACGATGGCAATCGTGTAGTCCTTCTTGAGCTCGTGCACCAGCTCTTCCACCTTGCCGGTGGAGATCGGGTCCAGCGCCGAGGTCGGCTCGTCCAGCAGCAGCACCGAGGGCTTGACCGCCACGCTGCGGGCGATGCACAGGCGCTGCTGCTGACCGCCGGAGAGCGACAGGCCGCTCTGGTGCAGCTTGTCCTTCACCTCGTTCCACAGCGCGGCCTTGCTCAGGGCCCACTCCACGCGGTCGTCCATCTCGCTGTTCGAGAGGCTTTCGTAGAGGCGCACACCGAAGGCGATGTTGTCGTAGATCGACATCGGGAACGGCGTCGGCTTCTGGAACACCATGCCGATGCGCGCACGCAGCAGGTTCAGATCCTGCTTCGGGTCGAGGATGTTGTCGCCGTAGAAGTTGATCTGGCCTTCGGCGCGCTGGCCGGGGTAGAGGCTGTACATGCGGTTGAGCGTGCGCAGCAGCGTGGACTTGCCGCAGCCCGACGGGCCGATGAAGGCAGTGACCTTCTTCTCGGCGATGTTCATGGTCACGTTCTTCAGACCCTGGAACTTGCCGTAGAAGAAGTTGAGATTGCGCACCTCGAGCGCGTTGCGCTGTTCGACGGCGGCGGGAGCGATGGCGGTGGCGGTCATGTGGGTGATTTCCGTGTGGGTGGCGCCTGGCTCAGGCAGGAGTCTTGTTCCGGAAGAAGACGCGGGCAACGATGTTCAGGATGAGCACGGCCAGGGTGATCAGCAGCGCACCGCCCCAGGCCAGACGGATCCAGTTGTCGTAAGGGCTCATGGCGAACTGGAAGATCACGACCGGCAGGTTGGCCATGGGCTTGCTCATGTCGGCGTTGAAGAACTGGTTGTTCAGCGCGGTGAACAGCAGCGGCGCGGTCTCGCCGCTGATGCGGGCCACGGCCAGCAGCAGGCCGGTCATCACGCCGCTCTTGGCGGCGCGCAGCGTGACCATGGAGGCCACCTTCCAGCGCGGCGCACCCAGGGCGAACGCCGCCTCGCGCAGGCTGCCCGGCACCAGTCGCAGCATGTTCTCGGTGGTGCGCACGATCACGGGCACCGCGATCAGCGACAGCGCCAGCGTGCCGGCCCAGCCGGAGAAACCGCCGACCGTGGCCACCGCGATGGCGTACACGAACAGGCCCAGCACGATGGAGGGGGCCGAGAGCATGATGTCGGTGACGAATCGGGTCAGTTCGGCCGTCTTGCTGGTGTCGCCGTATTCCGCCAGGTAGACGCCGGCAAAGATGCCGATGGGCGTGGCGAACAGCACGGTGGCGCCCACCATCAGCAGGCTGCCGACGATGGCGTTGCGCAGGCCGCCGCCTTCCGAACCCGGCGCCGGCGTGTCCTGGGTGAACATGTTCAGGTCCAGCGCAGCCAGGCCGTTGGACAGCAGCACGTACAGGATCCACAGCAGCACCGCCAGGCCCAGCACCATGGAGCCCATGGACAGGGTCAACCCGACGGCGTTGGAGAGCTTGCGGCGCTGATAGAGGGATTGGTTGAAGTCGTTCATGTCACAGCCCCTTGGCCTTCTCGGCGCGCACGATCATCCACTTGGCCAGCGCCAGCACGATGAAGGTGATGACAAACAGCAGGAAGCCCAGCGCGAACAGGGCCGAGATGTGGAAGTCGGCGGCTTCGCCGAATTCGTTGGCCAGGGTCGAGGCGATCGAGGTGCCCGGCGAGAACAGCGAGGTGGGCATGCGGTTGGCGTTGCCGATCACGAAGGTGACGGCCATGGTCTCGCCCAGCGCACGACCCAGACCCAGCATCACGCCACCGATCACGCCCTTCTGGGTGTACGGCAGCACCACGCGCCGCACCACTTCCCAGGTCGTGCAACCCAGGCCGTAGGCCGACTCGCGCAGGATGGGCGGCACGATCTCGAACACGTCGCGCATCACGGCGGCCACGAAGGGCAGCACCATGAAGGCCAGCACGATGCCGGCGGCCAGGATGCCCATGCCGTTGGTGGAGCCGCCGAACAGGAAACCGATCAGGGGCATGCCGCTCATGAGCTTCTGCACCGGCACCTGGAAGTAGTCGGCGAACAGCGGTGCGAACACGAACAGGCCGAACATGCCGTAGATGATGGACGGCACGGCGGCCAGCAGCTCGATGGACGTGCCCAGCGGGCGGCGCAGCCAGGGCGGGCAGGTTTCGGTCAGGAACAGCGCGATGCCGAAGGCCAGCGGCACCGCGATCAGCAGCGCGATGCCGGCGCTGGCCAGGGTGCCGACGATGGCGATCGCGGCACCGAATTCTTCGTTGATGATGTCCCACTCGACGTACCAGATGAACCGGGCGCCGAACTTCTGCAGGACGGGCAGCGCATTGATGAACAGCGAGACGATGATGCCCAGCAGGGCGAACAGCACCAGCAGCGAGAACAGCTGGGTGATGCGGTGAAAAAGGGCATCCTGCAACCGCTGCTTGCGCGCGATCGACAGCATGCGGGAGTTGGCTGGCGCTGCAGCCTCGGATGGCGACGTCATGGTGATGCCCACGCTCATGATGGGGTCCCCTTCAGGTGCTTTCATACCGTTGAAAGGCCCGGGAACCGGTGCAAAGTGTGCACCAGAGCCCGGGCCACGGGTGCCGGTCTTACTTGGCGACCTGGTTCCAGACCTTGCTGCGGATCTGGGCGGTCAGGGCATCGGGCAGCGGCACATAGTCCAGTTCGGTGGCCAGGGTCTTGCCCTTGCTGAAGGCCCAGTCGAAGAACTTCAGGGCTTCGGCCGACGCGACCTTGTCGGCCGGGTTCTTGTACATCAGGATGAACGAGGCGGTGGACACGGGCCAGGCGTTGTCGCCCTTGGCGTTGACCATGGAGATGCCCATGCCCGGCACGCTGAACCAGTCGGCGCTGGCGGCGGCGGCTGCGAAGGTCGCGTCGTCGGGGCTGACGTACTTGCCGTTGGCGTTCTGCAGCTGCATGAAGTTCATCTTGTTCTTCTTCACGTAGGCGTATTCCACGTAGCCGACCGCACCCTTGATGCGGTTGACGTTGGCGGCCACGCCTTCGTTGCCCTTGCCACCGACAGACGAAGCGGCCGGCCACTTGACGGCGGCACCCTTGCCCACGGAATCGGCCCACTCCTTGCTGACGGCGCTGAGGTAGTCGGTCCAGTTGAAGGTGGTGCCCGAACCGTCGGCGCGGTGCACCACGGTGATGTTCTCTTCCGGCAGCTTCTTGCCGGGGTTCAGGGCGACCAGCTTGGGGTCGTTCCACTTGGCGATCTTGCCCATGAACATTTCGGCCAGCACGGGGCCGGTCACGCGCAGTTCGCCGGGCTGAAAGCCTTCCAGGTTGATCACGGGCACGGTGCCGCCGATGATGGCCGGGAACTGGATCATGCCGTCCTTGTCCAGCTCTTCACCCTTGACCGGGGCGTCGGTGGCACCGAAGGTCACAGTCTTGGCGCGGATCTGCTTGATGCCGCCGGAGGAACCGATGGACTGGTAGTTCAGGCCGGTGCCGGTTTCCTTCTTGTAGGCCTCGGCCCACTTGGCATAGACCGGGAACGGGAAGGTGGCGCCCGCGCCGGTGATGTCGGCGGCAAAGGCCGGGGCAATCGCCATGGTGGCCAGGGCGGCAGCGGCGACGGTCTTCAGAAGGGAGCGTTTGGTGATCATTCGGGTCCTCACGGGTTGGTGAAAAGGTTCACAACCCGGGACTCTAGGCACCCACCGTGACAGCTCTGTGACAAAACGGCGATGTCATATGACAGCCTTCAGAAAAGGCGGGCCATGTCCTGCACGTCTTCCGCGAACATCTGGCCTTTTTCGGTCAGCAGCAGGCGGCCGTCCGCCCCCGCCAGCAGCGTCACCGGCAGGCCCTTGGGCTTGGGGAATGCCTGGCGCCAGGCTGGGGAGGCCCAGGCGGCCGGAAATTCGTAGCCTTTTTTCTTAAGATACTCCGCCGCATCGGCCGGCTTGCGGTCGATCGACAGGGCCAGCATCTGCAGGCCGCGCCCCTGCTGCGCCTTCCAGAAGGCGTCCATCTCCGGGCTCTGCAAGGCGCAGAAGGGACAGATGCTGGACCACCAGTACACCAGCAGCGGCTTGCCGCGCGCCTGCGCGGGGTCGAAACGCCCGCCACCAATGAGGTCGACCGGCGGCACCGCGAGGGTGCTGCCCAGTGCTGGCAGCGGCGGCGCCTTGGCTTCTTCGGCGGCAGCCGACACCGGCTGACCCAGGACGGGTCTCACCAGCCCGCCAGCGACCACGGCCATCGCCGCACCCAGCCACTGGCGACGGCCGGGGAACGTTTCGAAGCGGGTGCGCGGTTTCATGCGGGGAGTTCCGGGGACGTTGTGGGCGTGTGTGCGAAGAGCGCAGCATACGCAGCCCGGGCCACGGCTTCAAGCCGGACGGCGCGGTCCATGCGTCACAATCGGCCCACTTTCGTCAGCGCCTGCCCCATGCAAAACGGTACCCTGCTCGCCGCCATCGACCTTGGCTCCAACAGCTTCCGCCTCGAAATCGGGCGCCTCCAGGCGGGCCACATCGAGCGCATCGAGTACATCAAGGAAACCGTGCGCCAGGGCAACGGTCTGGACGAGAACAAGATGCTCAGTCCGGCGGCCATGCAGCGCGGCTGGGACTGCCTGGCCCGCTTCGCCGAGCGCCTGCACGGCTTTCGCAAGCAGCAGGTGCGCGCGGTGGCCACCCAGACCCTGCGCGAGGCGCGCAACCGGGACGACTTCCTGCAGAAGGCGCAGGCCATCCTCGGTTTCGGCATCGAGGTGATCTCGGGCCAGGAGGAGGCGCGGCTGATCTACCAGGGCGTCTCCCACCTGCTGCCGCAGTCGGACGAGCGGCGGCTGGTGGTGGACATCGGTGGCCGCTCCACCGAACTGATCATCGGCCAGGGCTACACCGCCCGTCAGATGGAGTCGTACCGGCTGGGCAGCGTGGCCTGGTCCGCGCGCTACTTCCCCAAGGGCCAGTTCACCGCCGACGCCTTCCGCACGGCAGAGATCGCGGCCAAGGCGGTGCTCGACCAGGCGCTGGACAGCTTTCCGCCGTCGCTGTGGTCGGTGGCCTACGGTTCCTCGGGCACGGTGGGCGCGGTGGCCGACGCGCTGGCGGCCAACGGCTGGCCGGCCGGCGTGGTCACGCGCGACGGTCTGGACTGGCTGGTCGAGCGCCTGATCAAGGCCGGGAGCGCCGACCAGCTGCGCATGGACGGCATGAAGGACGACCGCCGGCCGGTGATCGGTGGCGGCGTGAGCGTGCTGCGCGCCGTGTTCGACCTGTTCGGTATCCAGGAGATGATTCCCGCCCAGGGCGCGCTGCGCCACGGCGCCCTCTACGACCTGATCGACCGCGACGCCGGGGGCGGCGACGTGCGCGAGCGCACGGTGCGCTGGCTCAGCGAGCGCTTTTCGGTGGACGCCGCGCAGGCGCAGCGGGTGAGCGAGGTGGCCACCGCCCTTTTCACCCAGGTCGCCGCCGGCGAGGCCAACGAGCGCTTCTCGCAGAAGCTGGCCTGGGCGGCGCGGCTGCACGAGATCGGCACCCACATTTCGCACGACCGCTCCTACCACCACGGCGCCTACATCCTTGACAACGTGGACGCCTCGGGGTTCTCGTTCCCCGAACTGCACCGCATGAGCCAGCTGGTGCTGGGTCAGCGCGGCAAGCTGCGCAAACTGGAGGAACCCCTGCAGGACGAGCTGTTCGCCAAACAGCTGCTGTGCCTGCGGCTGGCGGTCATCCTGTGCCACGCGCGCCGGATGCCCGAACACGAGACCCTGAAGCTGGGCTACAAGCCCGGTGCGTTCCGGCTGGTGACACCCGAGGGATGGGCCCGGCGTTTCCCGCAGTCGGCCTGGCTGCTCGGCGAGGAGCTGCTGGCCTGGCAGAAAACAAACTGGAAATTCTCCGCCGACATCCGTTGAAAGCGGCACGGCGACGTGTGCTCCGCGCCACATCGCTGTCCGATCAACCGATACCATCGCCCCCCAAAGGGCCTTCGGCGGCCTGAAAAACGAAGAAAAACAATGGCTCTGATCGTGGTGGCGGAAGACGACGCAGGAACAATGCGTCTCATCGAGGCGGCCCTGCACCTGCAAGGGCATGAGGTGCTGACGGCCAACAACGGGCAGTCGGCGTGGATGACGATCCGGCAGTACCGGCCGGATCTGGTCGTCAGCGACATCAACATGCCGGGTGTCAACGGCTTCGACCTGCTCAAGACGGTCCGCGAACACGCGGCCCTGCAGCAGACCCCGTTCATCCTGCTGACCTCGCTGCAGGAGCGGCGCAACATGCGCCAGGGCATGACGCTGGGCGCCGACGACTACCTGACCAAACCCGTGCACCCGCGCGAACTGGTCGACGCGGTGGCCGCCCAGCTCAACCGCAAGGCCATGCGCACCGCGGCGCTGGAGCTGCAGGTGAAGGAGGCCGTGAACGAGGCCCTGGACGAACAGGCCTGGACCCTGCAGGAGCAGTACGAACTGCGGCTGGCCCACGAGCTGAGCGAACAGTGGCCCGGCGAGGCCCAGGGCGACCGCGAGGACTTCCACCCACAGGCCACCGTGCTGTTCGCCGACATCCGCAACGACCGCGAGTGGGCCCGCGCCCTGGACCCGCAGCAACTGGCCATGATGCTCAAGCGCTACTACGAGGGTGGCGGCGACACGGTCCACCTGTTCGGCGCCACCTCGGCCCACTTTGTCGGCGACGGGTTGCTGGCGGTGTTCACCGACCGCACGTCCAAAACCTCCGCCCACCAGGGCCTGCGCGCGGTCAAGGCGGCCTTTGGTCTGCGCAAGTCGGCCGCGGCGATGCAGGGCTGGGTGCAGCAGCAGTTCCCCGACCTGGCGCTGCCGCGCTTCGAGGCGGGCATCGCCATCCACAGCGGTCCGGTGGCGATGATGCGGCTGGACGGCCTGCTGGGCGGCGCGGCCCAGGTGCTGCCGGTGGGTGAAACTGTGGTCAACGCTCTGGCGATGCAGCGCGCCGCCGTCGGCCCGCACCCGGTGACGCTGTCGATCCCGGTGCTGCGCGCGGTGACCGGGGCGGTGCAGCCCGTCTCGCGCCACTTCGTCACCCTGCCCCAGTGTCCCGAGCCGCTGGAGGTGTGCGCCGTCGACCCCCTGCCCGCGACCTGACCCATGGCCGAGCGCGACACCCCCACGCCGGCCGGCCGCCGCCGCCTCTCGATCGGCCCGGCGCTGATTGCCGCACTGGTGCTGTCGGCGCTGATCCCGGCAGTGCTGGTGTCCTGGCTGCTCTCGTCCAACAGTTCGCAGTCCATCGACACGCTGGCCGAGAATGCGATCAGCCAGGCCGCGCACCGGGTGGACGTGGGCGCGCTGGCCCATCTGGGGGAGTCGCACACCGTGGTCAACGCGCTGGTGCCGCCGGTGCCCACCAGCGGGGCTGAAGCCGAGCGCACGCGCAACTGGCTGCGCGACCCGGCCGCTTTCGAGCTGATGGCCTACGCGCTGACCCAGCAGTCGCCCAACGTGCCCTATCTGTACTACGGCACCACCGACGGCAGCTTCTTCGGGCTCGAACGCGAGGAAGGCCGTTTCGTGGTGCGCGAGATCCTGCCCGGCGAGAGCGGGCGGCGCCACTACGAGATCGACGCACCGGGCGACCGCAGCCGCCTGGTCAGGACCGAGGACACCATCTACGACCCGCGCAAGCGCCCCTGGTACCAGCTGGCCGCGAGCACCGGCAAGCGCGT
The DNA here is from genome assembly GCF_004006415.1 of Hydrogenophaga sp. NH-16. Classification (NCBI taxonomy): domain Bacteria; kingdom Pseudomonadati; phylum Pseudomonadota; class Betaproteobacteria; order Burkholderiales; family Comamonadaceae; genus Hydrogenophaga; species Hydrogenophaga sp. NH-16. The sequence continues at coordinate 4,466,618 of NZ_CP029344.1, read as the reverse complement.
GTTCACCGACGTCTACCGCTCGGCGGTCAAGAAGCAGTTCGACCTGACGCTGGCCCAGCCGATCTTCGACACCGACAACCGCACCCTGCTGGGCGTGATGGCGGTGGACATGAGCCTGGCGCGCCTGACCGAGCTGATCCGCAGCACGCGCATCAGCGAACACGCGGTGACCTACCTGGTGGACGGCCAGGGCCGCATGGTCGCCTCCTCGGTCGACGAGGAACTCAGCGAACTGGTCAACGGCCGCCACCAGCGCATCACGCCGCTGCAGAGCCGCGAGCCGCTGGTGCGCGAGTCCTACACCCAGCTGTTCGCGCCCGATCGGCAGGGCTCGCGACGCGCGCCGGGCCTGGTGCGGCTGGAGACCGAACGCGACTGGCTGCAGCGACTGGGCCTGACCAGCAACCGCCTGATCGCGCTGCAGCGCCCCTTCGGCGCCAAGTACGAACTGGGCTGGCAGCTGGTGGTGGTGGCACCGGAACAAGACTTCACGGCGCAGGTGCTGCAGGCCCGCCAGTGGGCGCTGCTGGCCATGGCGGCGCTCATCAGCGTCGGTGTGCTCGGCGCCTTTCTGATTGCACGGCGCCTGTCGGCCCAGTTCCACCAGCTCAACAAGTCCGCCACCCAGCTCGGCTCGGGCCAGGTGCCGCCGGTGCAGGAGAAGGCCCCGTTCCGGGAGGTCCACAACCTCTCGCGCGTGATGCACGACAGCGCGCTCAAGCTGCACGCCTACAACCGCGCCATCAAGCGCAAGAACAAGGCCCTGCGCGACGCCACCCTGCTGCTGGAAGAACGGGTGCGCCTGCGCACCGCCGAACTGGCGACCTCGCGCGAAGAGGCGCTGGCCGCGGTGCGGGCCAAGGCCGGCTTCCTGGCGGTGATGAGCCACGAGATCCGCACCCCGCTCAACGGCGTGGTCGGCATGAGCCAGCTGCTCACCGACACCGGCCTGACGCCCTCGCAGAAAGAGCTGCTGGGCGTGCTCAAGGTGTCCAGCGAACAGCTGCTGGCCGTGGTCGACGACATCCTGGACTTCTCCAAGATCGAATCGGGCAAGTTGGCGCTGGAACACCTGCCGATGGACCTGCACGCGGCCATCCAGGGCGTGTGCGACATCTCCCGGCTGCGCTGCCAGGAGAAGGGGCTGGAGTTGCGCGTCGACCTGCGCCCGGACCTGCCGCGGGCCATCGTCAGCGACATCACGCGCCTGCGCCAGGTGCTGCTGAACCTGCTGTCCAACGCGGTGAAGTTCACCCACCACGGCGAGGTCTGCCTGCGGGCCTGGGTCGAGCAGGCGGGCGAACCGCTGACCCTGGGCTTCAGCGTCAGCGACACCGGCGTCGGCATCTCGCAGCAGCGGCTGGGCGAGCTCTTCCAGCCCTTCTCGCAGGGCGACACCTCGACCGCGCGCGTCTACGGCGGCACCGGCCTGGGGCTGATGATCTGCCGCCACCTGGTCGAGCGCATGGGTGGCCGCATCCAGGTGAACAGCCAGACCGGCGTGGGCTCGACCTTCTCGTTCACCATCCGTGCCCAGCCGGCCCGTCCCGAGGACATCGTGGCGCCCCTGGTGCCCACGCTGCAGCTGGCCCGCAGCCCCCACCGCGTGCTGGTGGTGGACGACAACCTGACCAACCTCAAGGTGGCCTCCGCCATGCTTCACCGGCTGGGCTATCCGCACGACCTGCGCGACAACGGCCTGCGCGCGGTCGAGGCGGTGGAACAGGCCCAGCGCGAACACCAGCCCTACTCCCTGGTGCTGATGGACAGCCACATGCCCGAGATGGACGGCGCCGCGACCACGCGCCAGATCCGCGAGCGCCTGGGGCCTGCCGCCCCCATCGTGCTGGGGGTGTCCGCGTCGAGCCTGCCGAACGACCGCACCCGCTGCCTGGAAGCGGGCATGTCGGACTACCTGGCCAAGCCGCTGGAACTGCACACGCTCGGGCAGGCGCTGCAGCGCTGGATCGAGCGCGCGCCCGCGGCCGCCGACGGCGCCACCAGCGCCACCGGCCCTGCCCCGACCCGGCCCGCCGCGCCCTGGATCAACACCGAGCGCTGGACCATGCTGGGCGAGTTCGACAACGGCGCGGGCAAGGTGCGCGGCGCCATCGTCCAGGACTTCCTGGCCGAACTGGACACGCGCATGGACGATATCCGCCAGGCCATGGCCACGCGCGACCACGAGGCGCTGGGCAATGCCGCGCACCAGCTCAAGGGCGCTGCGCTCAACACCTGCGCGGCGCGGCTGGCGCAGCTGTGCGAGGCGCTGGAGACGCGTTCTCTGGCGGAAGACCCCGAGGTCTTTGCGTACGACGGGCTGCTCGACCAGGTGGCGCAGGGCACGCGCGAGGCGCTCGTCACCACCTGAAGGCGGTCAGCAGGCCGGTCCGCTCAGACCAGTTCCGGCGTCTGCACCGTCACAATCACGGTCTGCATGCGGCCGTTGCGCTCGCGCTGGCGCAGCCACCAGACCGAGCCCTTGCGCATGGTGCACTCGCCCTCGGGCAGGTTCAGCAGCTGGGCGATCACCTGGCCCAGCGTCGGCTGGTGCCCGATCACCAGCACCGGGCCGCGGCCCTCGGGCCAACCCACCAGCGCCAGCACCGCCGCCGGGTCCGCCCCGGGCAGCAGCTCGTCGCGCACGCGCAGCTTGCGGCCGAGCGCGCTGGCGGTCTGGCGGGCCCGCTCGGCGGGGCTCACGTACACCCGGGCGCCGTCCGGCAGCTGCCGGTCCAGCCAGGCGGCCATGCGCGCGGCCTGCTTCTCGCCGCGCGGGGTCAGGCGCCGTTCCAGGTCCAGCGGGTCGCCCTGCGCGCCCTGCTCGCCATAGGGGTGGTCCTGGGCTTCGGCGTGTCGCCAGAGGATGAGGTCCATGGGGGTCACTCCTGGGAACGGTGTCCGTAGCGTGCCATCAGCGCCGCCTGGGCCGACAGGCCCGGGCCCTCGATGGCGTCGCTGGCGCGGCGGTAGTCGCCGTCCGGCTGCAGCAGCCAGGCGTCGCGCGTGTCGTGCAGATAGGCCGACAGGCACTCGTCCTTGACGCGCTGGCGCAGCGCCGGGTCGGTCACCGGCCAGGCCAGTTCGACCCGCCGCAGCATGTTGCGGTTCATCCAGTCGGCGCTGGAGAGCCAGAGCTCCTCCTCGTCTCCGCACCGGAAATAGAACACCCGCGAATGCTCCAGCAGGCGGCCGATCACCGAGCGCACGCGCACCCGGTCGGTCACGCCGGGCACCTGCGCCGGCAGGATGCAGGCGCCGCGCACGATGAGGTCGATCGAAGCCCCGCGCTGCGAAGCGATCGCCAGCGCGCGCGCCATGGGCTCGTCGGTCAGGGCGTTCATCTTGAGGATGATGCGCGCGTCCTGGCCGGACTGGGCCGCCAGCCCTGCCCGTTCGACCCGCTCCAGCATGGCCTTGTGCAGGTGGAAGGGCGCGATCAGAGCGGTCTTCAGGCGCGGCAGCCGGCTCTGGCTGGCCAGGTGCAGAAATACCTGCTCCATGTCCGCGGTGAGCGCCTTGTCCGCGGTGAGGTAGCTCAGGTCGGTGTACAGGCGCGCCGTGCCGGGGTTGTAGTTGCCGGTGGAGAGGTGGCCGTAGCGGCGCAGCGCCCCGCCCTCGCGGCGCGTGACCAGCAGCATCTTGGCGTGTGTCTTGAGGCCGACCACGCCATACACCACCTGGGCACCGACCGACTCCAGCCGCTCGGCGTAGTTGATGTTGGCCTCCTCGTCGAAGCGCGCCTTCAGCTCTACCACCGCGGTCACTTCCTTGCCGCGCCGCACGGCCTCGCGCAGCAGCTCGATCATCTCGGCCTTGCTGCCGGTGCGGTAGATGGTCTGCTTGATGGCGAGCACATCGGGGTCGTTGACCGCCTCGCGCAGGAAGGCCAGCACCGCGTCGAAGCTTTCGTAGGGCTGGTGGATCAGCACATCGCCCTGCTGCATCCGCTCGAAGAAGGACTGGCCCGGCACCAGCTGGACCGGCCAGCCCGGCGTGTGCTGGTCGAAGCGCAGCGCGGGCTGGTCGACCTGGTCGATCAGCTGGTTCAGGCGCACCAGGTTCACCGGCCCCGGCACGCGGAACAGCGCCTGCGGCGGCAGGGCGAACTGCTCCAGCAGGAAGCTGGAGAGGAACTCGGAACAGCCCGCCGAAACCTCCAGCCGCAGCGCCTCGCCGTAGTGGCGGTGCTGCAGACCCACCCGCAGGGCGGTGCGCAGGTTCTTCACCTCTTCCTCGTCCACAGCCAGATCCGAGTGCCGCGTCACGCGGAACTGTGAAAACTCCGTCACCTGCCGGCCCGGGAACAGGTCGGCCAGGTGCGAGCGGATCAGGCTGGAAATGGAGACAAAGACCGTCTTTTTCGAACCCTTGGGCCCGGGCACGCGCACATAGCGCGGCAACACGCGCGGCACCTTGACGATGGCGACCTCGTTTTCGCGCCCGAAGGCGTCGCGCCCCTTGAGGCGCACGATGAAGTTGAGCGACTTGTTGGCCACCTGCGGGAACGGGTGCGCAGGGTCGAGGCCCACCGGCATCAGCAGTGGCTGCACCTCGCGCTCGAAAAAGGCCTTGACCCAGCGGCGCTGGGCGGCGTCGCGCTCGCCGTGCGAGACCAGCTCGACGCCCTGCTTCTGCAGCAGCGGCAGCAGCTCGTCGTTGTAGATCGCGTACTGCTGCGCCACCAGTTCGTGCAGCTGGGCGCTCAGGCGCACATAGCCGTCCGCCGTCTGCGCACCGCGCGGCTCGTTGGCATTGAAGGCGGCCAGATGCGGCGCCATGCGCACCTCGAAGAACTCGTCGAGGTTGCTGGAGACGATGCACAGGTAGCGCAGGCGCTCCAGCAGCGGCACCTGTTCGCGCCGCGCCCAGTCCAGCACGCGTTCGTTGAAGGCCAGGATGCTGTGGTCCCGGTCGAGAAAGGTCAGGCTGGGGGTGGGCGGGTTCATCAATGACGATTATTCGACCAGCCGATGACGTTTGTGTGACAGAACGGCGCGGCGCTGCCCGGGCAGCCGCACCAGGTGGGAGAGGAACAGCTCGGCCACCCGCCCCCAGCCAAAGTCCAGCGCGCGCTGGCGGGCCTGGTGGCGGCGCACGCGCAGCGCCTGCGACCAGGCCTCGCGCAGGTCGGTGTGCATCGCGCCGGCGGGGGAGTCGCCGATCACCTCCAGCGGGCCATCCACCGGGTAGGCGGCCACGGGCAGGCCGGTGGCCATGGCTTCGAGCATCACCAGGCCGAAGGTCTCGTGCAGGCTGGGGAACACAAACACGTCGGCCGCGGCGTAGACCTCGGCCAGCTCGCGCCGCGCCAGCAGCCCCACCCAGTGCACGCCGGGATAGCGGTCGCGCAGGGCCTGCTCCAGCGGCCCCACGCCACACACCACCTTGCTGCCCGGGATGTCCAGGTCCAGGAAGGCCTGAAGGTTCTTTTCGTGCGAGAGGCGGCCGACGAACAGGCTCACCGGCCGTGCCAGGTGGCCCAGCCCGGGGCATTCGCGCGGCTCGGCGTGGAACGCGAACAGCTGGGTGTCCACGCCATGGGTCCAGTCGCGCAGGTTGGCAAAGCCCCGCTGCTCCAGCAGGCGGCGCACGCCGGCGGTTGGCACCATCACCCCCCGGCTGGGCCGGTGGAAGCGCCGCAGCAGGGCATAGCCCCAGGATGCCGGTACGCCCAGCGCGAGCTGCAGCATCTCGGGAAAACGGGTGTGGAAGGCGGTGGTGAACGGCCAGCCGCGGCGCAGGCAGTGGCGCCGCGCGGCCCAGCCCAGCGGGCCTTCGGTGGCGATGTGGATGGCGTCGGGCTGGGCTTCGTCCATCAGCCGCCGCAGGCGCGCGCCCGGGAACAGGGCCAGGTCGATGCCGGCGTAGCCGGGGCACGGCCGCGTGCGGAACTGGCCCGGGTGGATCACCGTCAGCTCGTGCCCGGCGCCCTGCAGGTGGCGGACCAGCTCCACCAGCGTGGTGACCACGCCGTTGACCTGGGGTTGCCAGGCGTCGGTCACCAGCAGGATCTTCATGCGGGCGCCAGAACCCCCGGGACCGCCTGGGGCTCCTTCAGCGGCAGGGTCAGGCCGCCGTGCCCCATCGGGTGCCAGTGCACCAGTTCCAGCCGGCCGTCCTGGTGCTCGACCAGGGCCGAGAGGCTCTCCACCCAGTCGCCGTCGTTGGCGTAGAGCGTGCCGTCGATCGTGCGCATCTCGGGGCGGTGGATGTGGCCGCAAACCACGCCGTGGTAGCCGCGCTCGCGCGCCTCGGCCGCCACGGCGCGCTCAAAGTCGTTCACATGGCTGACCGCGCGCTTGACCTTGTGCTTGAGGTACTGAGAGAGCGACCAGTAGGGCATGCCCAGCTTGTGGCGGATGCGGTTGAAGTGGCGGTTGAGTTCGAGCGTCACGCCGTAGGCCCAGTCGCCCACATGGGCCAGCCACTTGGCGCACTGGATCACGCCGTCGAAGTGGTCGCCGTGGATCACCCAGAGGTGGCGGCCATCGGCGGTGGTGTGCACCGCCTCGTTGGCCACCTCGATGCCGCCGAAGTGCATGCCGTCGAACTGGCGCGCGAACTCGTCGTGGTTGCCCGGCACGAACACCACGCGGCAGCCCTTGCGCGCGCGGCGCAGCAGCTTCTGCACCACGTCGTTGTGCGACTGCGGCCAGAACCAGCGCCGCCGCATCTGCCAGCCATCGACGATGTCACCCACCAGGTACAGCGTGTCGCTGGGGTGGTGCTTGAGGAAATCGAGCAGCGCATCGGCCTGACAACCAGGCGTGCCCAGATGAATGTCAGAAATGAACACAGCCCGAAGCGAAGACGCAACCGGAGCAGAGGCTTCTTCCAGTGGAGCCGTGGAACCGGCTCCGCCGGGCCACAGGCTCCGCCCCCCTGGGGGGGTGACGCCGAAGGCGGCGCGGGGGGGCACCACGTTCAAACTCCGAAGTGGCGCCGGTACCGCGCCGGCATGTCCGCGATGCGCATGATCATCGGCAGGTCGGCGGCGTTGAAATCCGGGTCCCAGGCCGGCGGGCCCATGACCTTGGCACCCAGGCGCAGGTAGCCCTTGATCAGCGCTGGCGGTTCCACCTCCAGCGAGCTGTCCAGCCGCTCCACCGGCAGCGGCAGCCGCGGCCGCACATGGCAGTCGATCGGGGCCATGTGCGTGTCTTTCACCTGGCGCCAGATGCTGGCGGCCGCGTGGCCGCCGCCGATCATGCCGTGCGGGCCTTCGTACTGCATGGGGATGCTGGCGCAGCCGATCATGGTGTCCAGCCGGTTGCGCTGCATGAAGGCCGCGAGCGCGCCCCACAGGGCCATGATCACGCCGCCCTGGCGGTGGTCGCGGTGCACGCAGCTGCGGCCCAGTTCCACCATGCTTTCGCGCAGCGGGCGCAGGCGCACCAGGTCGAACTCGGTGTCGCTGTAGGTGCTGCCGGCCCGCTTGGCCTGCTGGGGGGTCAGCACGCGGTAGGTGCCGATCACCTTGCGCGTGGCGCCGTCGCGCACCAGCAGGTGCTCGCAGTAGTCGTCGAACAGATCGACGTCGTGGCCGGGCACGGCGTTGGAGAGAATGGCCCCCATCTCGCCGGCGAACACCTCGTACCTCAGGCGCTGCGCCTCACGAACCTCGTCCAGGTGCCGCGCCCAGCCGACGTCGATGCCGGCCGGCGCCTGGACCACCGCACCGGGGACCACCACCGCAGCGGGAGCGTCCGTGCGTGGGTGAAGTGACCTCCGGAAGTCAGGCAGCGGCGACAGGTCCAGCGTCGGGGTGGGCAGTTCTCGCATGGTGGGCTCCTGGGTGGGGATGGCGTCCACAACGGACGCTGGGTGGATGGATCGCTTGCTCATGGCCACGATGCTCCGGCCCCGCCATGTCCCTCCCGTGGCATCCCGATGAAACTTTTTTGACGTTGCAGGCCCGCCCCACAAACTGCCGCACAAGCGTCATCAAACTTTCACAGCCGCCGCACAGACTCCACGCGTTTTCCATCAACCCACGCGGAACCGACATGAGCCACAAAACCGAATCGCACTTCAACAACGAAGCGTCGAACACCTCCAGCAACCCGGCCTTCGAACAGGTCCTGGAAACCCGCCTGAGCCGCCGCAGCCTGTTCCGCGGCGCGGGGCTGGCGGGTGCCGCCGTGGGCGCCGCGTCTGTCACCGGCTGCGCCACCACCATGGGCAGCGGCAGCGCCACCCAGCTGGACCGCCTGGGCTTCAAGGCCGTGCCCAAGAGCCTCGCCGACAAGGTGATCGTGCCTGAGGGCTACACCGCCCAGGTGATCTACGCCCTGGGCGACCCGCTGGCAGCGGGCGTGGCGCCGTTCAAGAACGACGGCACCGACACCCAGTTCGAACAGCGCGCCGGTGACCACCACGACGGCATGGAGTGGTTCGGCCTGGACGCGCAGGGCAAGCCCTCGGCCAGCTACAACAGCCGCGGCATCCTGGGCGTGAACCACGAAGCCACCACCGACGAGAAGCTGGCTTCCTTCTTCATCCACGCCAACGGCGGCACCGCCACCCTGCCCCGCCCGGCCGCCGAGATCGACAAGGAACTGGCCATCCACGGCCTGTCCTTCGTCGAGGTGCAGACCGACGGCAAGCGCTGGGCCTACAAGACCAGCTCGCCGTTCAACCGCCGCATCACCACCATGACGCCGGCCGTCGTGCACGGCCCGGCCCGTGGCAGCGAGCACCTGGTCACCAAGTACAGCCCCGACGCCAGCGCCTGCCGCGGCACCCTCAACAACTGCGGCACCGGCAAGACCCCCTGGGGCACCTTCGTCAGCGGTGAAGAGAACTGGTTCGGCTACTTCTTCCGCGACGCCAAGGACGACGACGCGCGCAAGAAGGACAAGCAGGTGCAGGCCCTCAAGCGCTACGGCCGCAACGCCGGCGCCGCCAGCCGCCACGGCTGGGAAAGCGGCGGCACGGAAGACCGCTTCGTGCGCTGGAACAACAGCGCCATCGGCGCCTCGGCCAAGGACGACTACCGCAACGAGATGAACACCTTCGGCTATGTGGTCGAGGTGGACGCATACGACACCACCGCCCCGATGCGCAAGCGCACCGGCCTGGGCCGTTTCGCCCACGAGAGCGTGGCCTTTGCCAAGCCGGTGGCCGGCCAGCCCATCGTGGCCTACATGGGCGACGACGCCCGCGGCGAGTACATCTACAAGTTCGTCTCCGACGCCAAGTGGGACCCGAAGGACGCCCAGCCGGCCAACCGCCTGGCCGCAGGTGACAAGTACCTGGACAAGGGCACGCTGTTCGCCGCCCGCTTCAAAGGCGACGGCACCGGCCAGTGGCTGGAACTGTCGATGAACAACCCGCAGATCGCCAACAGCTCCTACTTCGAGTTCAAGAGCAACGCAGACGTGGCCATCTTCACCCGCCTGGCCGCCGACGCCGTGGGCGCCACCAAGATGGACCGCCCGGAATGGAACGGCGTGCACCCGCGCACCGGCGAGGTCTATTTCACGCTGACCAACAACAGCGCCCGCACCGTGGCCACGGCCGACGCCGCCAACCCGCGCGTCTACACCGACATGAAGGGCAGCAAGGAGCAGAAGGGCAACGTGCACGGCCACATCGCCCGCCTGGCCGACGCCTCGCCCGCCGGTATGACGTTCAAGTGGGACATCTATGTGTTCGGCTCGGAAGCCGATGCTGACAAGGCCACCATCAACCTGTCCAGCCTGACCGACGAAAACGACATGTCCGCGCCCGATGGCCTGGTGTTCAGCCCGGCCACCGGCATCTGCTGGATCCAGACCGACGACGGCGCCTACACCGACAAGACCAACTGCATGATGCTGGCCGCCATCCCCGGCAAGCAGGGTGACGGCGCTGCCCGCACCATCAAGCACGGCGACCGGGAAGTCACCACCTACGTGGGCAAGACCCCGACGCCGTCGACGCTGGCACGCTTCCTGGTCGGCCCCAAGGACTGCGAGATCACCGGCTGGTGCGAAACGCCCGATGGCCGCGCGGTGTTCATCAACATCCAGCACCCGGGTGAAGGCACCAAGATGGCCGACGTGACCAACCCGTCGAAGTACACCAGCCAGTGGCCTGCCAACGCCGGCTACGGCGCCGGCCAGCGCCCGCGCTCGGCCACCATCGTCATCACCAAGAACGACGGCGGCGTCATCGGCAGCTGATGGGCGGCAGCATGAACGGCGACATCCCGGCCCGGACGGACCAGCAGATCGCGCAGCTGCGCGAGGACCTGCTCGACTCGATGGACGAGGAGTTCGAGCTGGAGATGGAGGACCGGCTGGGCGAGGACGCAGGGCGCCCCGGCGCCAGCGCCTCCAGCCGCATCCACTACTTCCGCGAGCTGTTCCGGCTGCAGGGTGAGCTGGTCAAGCTGCAGGACTGGGTGGTCGCGACCGGGCACCGGGTCGTGATCATCTTCGAGGGCCGCGACGCCGCGGGCAAGGGCGGCGTGATCAAGCGCATCACCCAGCGGCTGAACCCGCGGGTCTGCCGCGTGGTCGCGCTGCCGGCTCCCAACGACCGGGAGCGCACGCAGTGGTACTTCCAGCGCTATGTGACGCACCTGCCGGCCGGCGGCGAGATCGTGCTGTTCGACCGCAGCTGGTACAACCGCGCCGGCGTCGAGAAGGTCATGGGCTTCTGCAGCGACGAGCAGTACGAGGCCTTCTTCCGCGACGTGCCCGAGTTCGAGAAGATGCTGGTGCGCAACGGCATCCAGCTCATCAAGTACTGGTTCTCGATCTCCGACGAGGAGCAGCACCTGCGCTTCATGGGCCGCATCCACGACCCGCTCAAGCAGTGGAAGCTCAGCCCGATGGACCTGGAATCGCGCCGCCGCTGGGAGCTCTACACCAGGGCCAAGGAGGTGATGCTGGAGCGCACGCACATCCCCGAATCGCCGTGGTGGGTGGTGCAGGCGGACGACAAGAAGAAGGCGCGCCTGAACTGCATCCACCATCTGCTGGGCCAGATGCCGTACCACGAGATCGAGCGCCCGGCCATCGTGCTGCCGCAGCGCGAGCGGCACGAGGACTACCGGCGCCAGGCGGTGCCGGAGCAGATGGTGGTGCCGGCCATCTACTGAAGCCACGACTTCACGCCGCGACCAGCGGCGTGTTTTCACCCAAATATTTCAACTATCATTGAAATATGGAAACAATCACACCCGCCGAGCAGCAGGCCCTGAGCGCCCTCACCGCCCTCTCCCAGGTGGTGCGCCTGCGCGCCTTCCGCGAACTGGTGGTGGCCGGCCCGGCCGGCATGACGCCGGGCGCCATCGCCGAGCGCCTGGGCGTCGCGCCCAGCTCGCTGTCCTTCCACCTCAAGGAACTGGTGCACGCCGACCTGGTGAGCGCCGAGCCGCAGGGCCGCAACCTCATCTACCGCGCCCACTTCGACCGCATGAACGCCCTGCTCGGTTACCTCACCGAGCACTGCTGCGGCGGGCAAGCGTGCGAGGTCGCGCCCCCGGCCTGCACCGACTGCGGAGACTCGGCATGAACCTGGCCGACGCGCTCAACCTCGGCTGCGCCTGCCAGACGCTGGAGACGCCGCGCCTGCGCGAGCAGCTGGAGACCGAACCCGCGCTGGCCGGCCTCACCGCCCAGCTGGCCGAAAGCCACCCGCACCTGTTCTCGCGCTCGGCGGTGTTCCTCGATGCCGGGGTGATGGACCAGATCACCGACGCGGTGGCCACGCTGGAGCGCGTGATCGCCCTGCCCGGCTGGCAGCAGCAGGCGCTGGACCGCGCACCATCCATCGCCCGCCTGGACCACGGCCCCGCCGGTGTCTTCATGGGCTACGACTTCCACTTGGCCGACGGCGGGCCGCGCCTGATCGAGATCAACAGCAACGCTGGCGGCGCCTTGCTCAACGCCGCCCTGGCGCGGGCGCACCGGGCCTGTTGCGAATCGTTCCAGCAGGTGTTCGACCCGCGGGACCGGCTGCGCCACCTTGACGAGGCCTTCGTCGCCATGTTCCGCGCCGAGTGGCAGGCGCAGCGCGGCGATGCGCCGCTGCGCAACATCCTGATCGTGGACGACGCGCCCGAGGCCCAGTACCTGGCGCCCGAATTCCAGATGGCGCGCGCGCTGTTCGCTGCGCACGGCCTGACCGCTGTGGTGGCCGACCCGCGCGAACTGCAGTGGCGCGATGGTGCGCTCTGGCACCCTGCCCTGCCCGCCGGCACGCCGGTGGACCTGGTCTACAACCGGCTGACCGACTTCTACCTGCAGGACGGTGGCCACGAGGCGTTGCAACAGGCCTATCTGGCCGGCGCCGCCGTGGTCACGCCCCACCCGCGCACCCACGCGCTGTACGCCGACAAGCGCAACCTGGTCACCCTGTCCGACGCCGCGCTGCTCGAACGCTGGGGCGTGAACGAAGCGGACCGTGCCCTGCTGCGCCGCGTGGTGCCCGCCACGCAGCGCGTCACCGCCGACCACGCCGAGGCGCTCTGGGCGCAGCGGCGCGGGCTGTTCTTCAAACCCGCGGCCGGCTTCGGCGCCCGCGCCGCCTACCGCGGCGACAAGCTCACCCGGCGCGTGTGGAGCGAGATCCTGGCCGGCGACTACGTAGCCCAGGCCACCGTGCCGCCCAGCGAACGCCTGGTGTCGGTGGACGGCCAGACCACCCGGCTCAAGCTGGACCTGCGCGCCTACACCTACCGCGGCCAGGTGCAGCTGCTGGCCGCCCGCACCTGGGCCGGCCAGACCACCAACTTCCGCACCGAAGGCGGCGGCTTCTCACCCGTGGTGGTGCTGCCGCGCACCCTCTGACTTTTCTTGCACCCTCCACCATGAACGTCCTCTTCCTCTGCACCCACAACTCCGCCCGCTCCATCCTGGCCGAAGCGGCGCTCAACCACATGGGCCGCGTCGGCGGCGAACAGCGCTTCCGGGGCTTCTCCGCCGGCAGCAGCCCGCGCGAGAACCAGCAGCCCACCCCGCTGGCCCTGCGCGCGCTGCAGGACGCTGGCATCGCCACCGAAGGCCTCTCCAGCAAGAGCTGGGACGTCTTCGCCCTGCCCGACGCGCCGCACATGGACCTCGTCATCACCGTCTGCGACAACGCCGCAGGCGAAGTCTGCCCGTTCTGGCCCGGTCAGCCGGCCACCGCGCATTGGGGCTACCCCGACCCTTCCAACGCGGTCGGTTCCGATGAAGAACGCCTGGAGGCCTTCAAGCAGACCCTGCTGGCGATCCGCCGCAGGCTGGAGCTGCTGATCAATCTGCCCGTCAGTTGCGTAGACCGCCTGCGCCTGCAGCAGGCCGCGCGTGATCTGGCGCAGAAGGGGTGATGCAATGGGACTGTTTGAACGCTACCTCACCGTCTGGGTCGGCCTGGGCATCCTCGCCGGGGTCGGCCTGGGCCTGCTCACGCCCGCCACCTTCGCCGCCATCGCCGCCGTCGAAGTGGCCCACGTCAACCTGATCGTCGCGGTGCTGATCTGGGTGATGATCTATCCGATGATGATCCAGATCGACTTCGCCGCCGTGCGCGACGTCGGCAAGCGCCCGCAAGGCCTGGTGCTCACCGTGGTCATCAACTGGCTGATCAAGCCCTTCACCATGGCGGCTCTGGGCGTGCTGTTCTTCCGCGTCGTGTTCGCAGACTGGGTCGACCCGCAATCGGCCAGCGAGTACATCGCCGGCATGATCCTGCTGGGCGTGGCGCCCTGCACCGCCATGGTCTTCGTGTGGAGCCAGCTCACCAAAGGCGACCCCAACTACACCCTGGTGCAGGTGTCGGTGAACGACCTGATCATGGTCTTTGCGTTTGCCCCCATCGCCGCCTTCCTGCTCGGCGTGACCGACCTCACCGTGCCCTGGCAGACGCTGCTGCTGTCCACCGTGCTGTATGTGGTGCTGCCGCTGGTGGCCGGCGTGCTGACCCGGCGCTGGTGGCTGGCGCGCGGCGGCGAGGCGGCCGTGAACGCTTTCGTGAAGCGGCTCAAGCCCTGGTCGGTGGTTGGCCTGATCGCCACCGTGGTGCTGCTGTTCGGCTTCCAGGCCCAGACCATCGTCGCCCAACCCGCGGTGATCGGCCTGATCGCCATCCCGCTGCTGATACAGACCTACGGCATCTTTGCCATCGGTTACCTGGGTGCGCGCTGGCTGAAATTGCCGCACGACATCGCCGCGCCGGCCTGCCTGATCGGCACCTCCAACTTCTTCGAACTGGCGGTCGCTGTGGCCATTTCCCTCTTCGGCCTGCACTCGGGCGCGGCCCTGGCCACGGTGGTCGGCGTGCTGGTGGAGGTGCCGGTGATGCTGTCGCTGGTGGCCTTCCTGAACCGCAACCAGCACCGCTTCGGAACGGCGCGGACCAGGCCCACGCACTGACCCCGCTCACTACAATCGACCGCAGCGACGCGGTCGTCCCCACACGGGGCTCCGCCATGCTGCACCGACCACGCACCAAGGAGCCCCCATGCCCTCTTCACGACTGGCCCTGACCCTGGGCACCGCGACCCTCGTGCTGATGGGCTGCTCCAGCATCTCGCTGGACCAGCCTGCCCCCAAGGCGGATGCCGCTGGCGGCGGCAGCGACGTGCGGGTCGTGCGGTCCTACGACAACAGTTTCGACGGCGAAATCAGCGGCACGCCCGCACCCGAGAGCCGCTTCGCCAAGGTGAAGATCGGCATGGAGCTGGAGCAGGTCTACAAGCTCATCGGCGAGCCCGATCAGCTCTACAACCACACCACCGGCAAGAACTGGATTCCCTTCTACTTCGGCGCCGACGGCCAGCGCATCGTCACCCACTACCGCGGCGAAGGCTGCCTGACCTACAGCGCGGGCGGCGTGTTCAACGGCAAGAAGCAACTGCTGCGCATGGACGTCGACGCCGCCGGCCAGTGCTACAAGCCCTGATGTCCAGCGCTCCGTCCGACGGCCTGCCAGCAGCCCCGCTGCTCCTGCTGGTTCACCCCAGCGAACAAGGACCCGCAGGCCTGAGCGTCTCGGCGACCCTGGCCCCGGTGGGCTCCGACGACGGGCCGGGCTGGCTGCTGCGCTACCGGCTGGAAGGCGATATCGACGCGCTGGCCCTTCCTCCGCCCGCCGTGGGCGCCACCGACGGCCTCTGGCGCCACACCTGCCTGGAAGCCTTTGTGCAGGACGGCGACGGTCCAAGCTACCACGAGTTCAACCTCTCACCCTCGGGGCAGTGGGCGGTCTACCGCTTCAGCGCCGAGCGCCAGCGCGTGCCCGGCGACGCGCCACCGCCCAGCGGGCCGACGATCACCACCGAACGCTCCGCCGATTCGCTGGTGCTGCAGGCCTGGCTGCCCGGCGCGCTGCTGCCCGCACGACCAACCGCCATCGGCCTGACCGCGGTCATCGAGACCCTCGATGGCCAGATCAGCCACTGGGCGTTGCACCATCCGCGCACCGACCGGCCCGACTTCCACCACAGCGCCGGTTGGACCTTCCGCCCCGCCCTGCCCCCGTTTCCACCCGCCCCTCCGTCCGCATGAAATTCGGCCTCGAACGTTTCCTCGAAGACCCCGCCCTGCGCGCTCCGCTGGCCGGCCGCCGTGTCGCGCTGCTCGCCCACCCGGCCTCGGTCACGCGCGACCTCACCCATTCGCTCGACGCGCTGGCCGCCCTGCCCGATGTGAAGCTCAGCGCCGCCTTCGGCCCGCAGCACGGCCTGCGCGGCGACAAGCAGGACAACATGGTCGAGTCGCCCGACTTCACCGACCCGCGGCTGGGCATCCCGGTGTTCAGCCTGTACGGCGAGGTGCGGCGCCCGACCGACGAGATGATGGAGACCTTCGACGTGCTGCTGGTGGACCTGCAGGACCTGGGCTGCCGCATCTACACCTTCATCACCACGCTGCGCTACGTGCTCGAAGCGGCTGCGCGACACGGCAAGGCGGTGTGGGTGCTCGACCGCCCCAACCCCGCGGGCCGCCCGGTCGAGGGCACGCTGCTGCGCGAAGGCTGGGAGAGCTTTGTCGGCGCCGGCCCCATGCCCATGCGCCACGGCATGACCATGGGCGAGCTGGGCCACTGGTTCATCGACCTGCTCAAGCTCGACGTGGAATACCGCGTCGTCACCATGGACGGCTGGCGGCCCGACGAAGGCCCCGGCTACGGCTGGCCCATGAGCGCCGATGACCAGCGGACCTGGGTCAACCCCAGCCCCAACGCCGCCAACCTCTGGATGGCCCGCGCCTACGCCGGCACCGTGATGCTCGAAGGCACCTCGCTCAGCGAAGGCCGCGGCACCACGCGCCCGCTGGAGCTCTTCGGCGCGCCCGACATCGACACCACCCGCCTGCTGGCCGACATGCGCCGCATCGCGCCGCAGTGGCTGGCCGGCTGCCGGCTGCGCGCCTGCTGGTTCGAGCCGACCTTCCACAAGCACGTGGGCAAGCTCTGCGCGGGCGTACAGATCCACGTTGAAGACCCGCAGCACTACGACCACGCAGCCTTCAAGCCCTGGCGCCTACAAGCCCTGGCCTTCAGAGCCGTACGCGAGCAGGCCTTCGACTACCCGCTCTGGCGCGATTTCCCGTACGAGTACGAGCGCGACCGCCTGGCGATCGACCTCATCAACGGAGGACCGGCGCTGCGCGAGTGGGTGGACGACATGAACGCCACGGCCGACGATCTGGAAGCTGTCGCCGCGCCCGATGAAGCGGCGTGGACGGAAGCCCGTCGGCCGTTCCTGCTCTACTGAGGCGAAAAGGCCGCTTGCGCCCCCGCTTGAAGCAACCGGTGCTGGCCTGGCCTAGCGCGGCGCCAACACCACCTTGCTGACCGACCCCATGTCGTATTGAACGACCTGTCGGACCCACGACGCCCGGGTCGCCCGCAGCTTCTCTGCCACCTGGGGCTGGCCCGAATGAAAGCGCTGCGCCACCTGCAGCGACACCAGACCGCGACCGTCCGGACTCTTCACGTAGCGAAAGACGTTGAACTCCATGATGTCCTGCCCGTCGGTCCAGGTGAGAAAGTCGATGGTGGCATCGGTCTTCGCCTCGTTGCTCATCACACTCGTGCGAGCCTGAGGATTGGCCTTCATGACCACCTGTTCAAGCCGCAGGGCCGCTGCCACCGGGTCATTGCCCAGAAACGGCATCTGCTGGTATCGAAGGCCGACCAGCCGGGTCCAGTTGTTCAAGCTCTCCGTGGGGCGCACAAATTCCACCAGCCGGTCACCGTTGGATGGTGCGCCGACAAACTGCTGCGCGTAGTCCTCACCGTCAAACCGGAACACCGAGGACTGCGCCCACAGCGCCGCACTGGGCAGCACGCACAACAAGCCGCAAACCCATCTTCTTTTCATCATCGCTCACTCCCCCTGAAAACCATCCCTGCCGTGCGCGAAGCCCTGCGGCGCGCCGCACACACGTACGCTTGTGTTCAGCTGGCACCCAGCCACTTCTGCATGAACTGCGCCGTGCCCATCGCCGGGTCCAGCTGATAGCCCTCGTAACCGATGCGCCGGTAGAGCTTCACCGCTGGCGTGTTGCCAGAGAGCACCTCCAGCGTCATCTTCACCGCCCCACGCGCCACCGCGATGCGCTCGGCCTCGGCCAGCATGGCCTCGGCAATGCCTTGCCCGCGGTGGCTGGCCAGGACGGCCACGTCGTGAACGTTCACCAGCGGCTTGCACTTGAACGACGAAAACCCTTCGATGCAGTTGACCAGCCCCACCGGCTGCTCACCGTCGAATGCGAGCACGCTGTAGGCCTGCGGGCGCGCAGCCAGCTCACGCGCCAGGTTGTCCTTGACGAAATCGGACAGCGGCTCGCCACCACCCGCGGGGTCGCTGGCGTAGGCATCGAGCAAGGCCACCACGGCGGCCGCGTCGGACGGGTAGCCGTAGTCGGCCTGCCGGACAGAGAACGCCGCCGCCATCAGAGCACCTTCACCGCAGCGACCAGGCGCTCGGCGCAGGCCTTGGCCTGCGCGGCATCGCGCGCCTCGACCATCACCCGCAGCAGCGGTTCGGTGCCGCTGGCGCGTATCAGCACGCGCCCCGTCTCGCCCAGTTCGGCCTCGACCGCTTTCGTCTCGGCGGCCAGCGCCGGATTGTTTTTCCAGTCTTCCTGGCCGGGCTGCAGCCGCACATTGATCAGCGTCTGCGGGAACAGGGTCACATCGGCCAGCAGCTGCGCCATGGACTGCCCGCTGCCGGCGCAGGCCTGCATCACCTGCAGCGCCGAGACCAGGCCATCGCCCGTGGTGTGTTTGTCCAGCACCAGCAGGTGGCCCGAACCCTCACCGCCCAGGATCCAACCGTGGCGCTCCAGTTCTTCGAGCACGTAACGGTCGCCCACCCGGGCGCGCACGAACTTGACGCCTTTCTTGCGGAACGCGACCTCGACGGCCATGTTGGTCATCAGCGTGCCCACCACGCCGGGCACGTCGATGTCGCGCGCGATGCGGTCCGAGGCGATCAGGTACAGCAGCTCGTCGCCGTTGAACAGACGGCCACTGGCGTCCACCAGCTGCAGTCGGTCGGCGTCGCCGTCCAGCGCCACGCCGTAGTCGGCGCCGGTCGCCTGCACGGCGGCCACCAGCGCCTGCGGGTGGGTCGCGCCCACCTCGTGGTTGATGTTTAGGCCATCGGGTGCGCAGCCGATGCGCACCACCTCCGCGCCCAGCTCGTGGAACACGGCGGGCGCGATCTGGTAGGCCGCGCCGTGGGCGGCGTCCACCACGATCTTCAGCCCCTTGAGCGTCAGGTCGTTGGGAAAGGTGCTCTTGCAGAACTCGATGTAGCGGCCGGCAGCATCGTCCATGCGGCGCGCCTTGCCCAGATTGCGCGAATCGGCCCAGACCGGGTCCTTGTCGAGCTCGGCTTCGACGGCCAGCTCCCAGTCGTCCGAGAGCTTGTTGCCCTGGGCGCTGAAGAACTTGATGCCGTTGTCACCAAACGGGTTGTGGCTGGCGGAAATCACCACGCCAAGGCTCGCACGCTGCGCCCGGGTCAGGTAGGCCACCGCGGGCGTGGGCACCGGGCCCAGCAGCACCACATCGACACCCGCCGAGTTGAAACCGGACTCCAGCGCCGACTCCAGCATGTAGCCCGAGATCCGGGTGTCCTTGCCGATCAGCACCGTCGGGTGCTCTTCGCTGCGCTTGAGCACACGCCCCACGGCGTGGGCCAGCTTGAGAACGAAGTCGGGGGTGATCGGGGCCTGACCGACGGTGCCACGGATGCCGTCGGTGCCAAAGTATTTGCGCGTCATGCGATGGATTTTAGGCGGCAGGCAAGGCTGCACCGCGGCCCGTTTTCGTGCACATCAACGCTCCAGATGCGCGAGCATCGCATCAATCTCCCCACCGATCCCGGCCAGACCGGTGTACTCGGTGGGCGGGCTGGCCACCTTGCTGCGGTCGGCGTCCATCTGCCGGGCCAGCGATTCCTGGACGCTGGGCACGGTGTCCGGCAGCTCGACCGGCACCACCGCAGGCGGCGCAGCGGATCGCACGGATGACACCGTCACCGGCGGGTCGGTCGCCAGGGCCAGCATTGGCACGGCAACCTTGGGCAGCAGCCGCTCCTTGAAAGCCGTCTCCTTGAAGTAACGGATCTTGTCCGACATCACCGGATGCGCCATGCCCTCCACCAGCAGGATCTGCTTGTCCTCGCCCATGGCCTTGAGCTCCTGCGGCAGCATCAGCGCCCGGCGCTCCTCGCTTTCGCTGCGGGTGTAGCTGCTCTCGCGCGAGCGGCTGCGGCTCACGCTGTCCTTGCGCATGCCGGTGTAACCCAGCATCTCGCTGTATTCGTTGGCGTCCTGCTGCTCGCGCGGCGCGAAGATGATGCGCAGCGCGTGGTTAGTCATGATGGTGCGCGCGTTCTCCTTGCCGTAGGTCGACTCCAGCTGCGCCATGCTCTGGATGATGGGCATCAGGCGCAGGTTGTAGCCGGCCATGAAGCTGACCGCACTGGCAATGATGTCGACGCGGCCGATGCTGGTGAACTCGTCCATCAGCAGCAGGCACTGGTGCTTGAGCTCGGGATTGGCCTGCGGCAGCTCTCGCGTGTTCTGGTTGATCAGCTGGCTGAAGAAGAGATTGAGAATCAGCCGGCTCTCGGCCAGCTTGTTGGGCTGGATCGCCACATAGATGCTCATTTTCTTCTTGCGCACGTCGCGCAGGTCGAAGTCGTTGCCGCTGGTGGCCGCGTCCACCACCGGGTTGAGCCAGGGGTTCAGCGGCTCCTTGAAGGTGCCCATGATGCTGGCGAAGGTCTCGTTGGCTTGGCCCAGCAGCGTGGCGAACGCGGTGCGTGCGCTGGCGCTCAGGTGCGGCCAGGCCGCCAGCTCCGCCAGATAGGCCTTGAACTCCTGGCCGGGGCGCCCCGACGCCAGGCGGTAGAGCCCGCCCATGGTCGGTTCCTGGAAAGGCACCCCGTACTGCTCGGCCAGGTAGGCCACCTGTTCGTAGGCATACAGCGCGAACGCGACGAAGGCGTTCTGCGCCTGGTTGGCCCAGAACGGGTCCTTGTGCAGGTCCGACACCGGGTACAGCATGGCCGCGATGCTCTGCACGTCGCTGATGCGGAACGCCGGATCGCGCGAGACGTAGGACAGCGGGTTCCAGCGGTGCGTGCGCCGGTCCTCGGCGAACGGGTTGAACAGGTAGACGGACTGCCCGTAGCGAGCCCGAAAGCCGCTGGTGAGCTCGAAGTTCTCCTGCTTGATGTCCAGCACCACCACCGAGCCCTGGTAACTCAGCAGGTTGGGAATGACGATGCCCACCCCCTTGCCCGAGCGCGTGGGCGCGGCCAGCAAGGCGAACTGCTGCCCATTGAAGTAGACGAACTGCCCGTCTTTCTTGCCCACCACCAGCGCCGTGTCCTCAGCCCGCAGCATCTTGCGCGACCGCACGTCGGCCATGGTGGCGAAGCGGGCCTCGCCGTAGAGGCTCGGCTTCCGGCGCAACAACACGGCGAGCGCCAGCGCTGCCAGCGCCAGCAAGGGCACACCAAATCCCACCAGGCCACTGCTCTTGATGACCGGGCCATGCTTGGGCGCATCGGCGTAGGCTGCCAGGTAGCGCCAGTAGTCGAACGCGCCGATGCGCTCCAGCGGCAGGCCCAGGCGCCAGGCCATCAGCCACCCGCTGAAATAGGTTCCCGCCACCAGTGCCAACACCAGCAGCACCAGCACGCCCCAGCCTAGGAAACGCCTCATTGCCGGACCTTGGCACCTTTGACTTCGCCCAGGCGCGCCATCTGGTCCTTGTAGCGCCTCAGCTGGTCGCGGGCCCACTCGTACCGGCACAGCTCGACCGAGGCGGGCAGCGCCTTGACGGGCACCGCCTGCTCGCGGGACTGCGTCGCGCAACGCGCATCGCGGTACTCGCGCCACCGGCTGTGGTCCAGGTCCTGGTGGCGCGCATAGGACTGCGCATAGCTCTTGCCGTGCTCGGCCTGCAGCGACTGCATGCGGCCCGCCCGGTAGTCGCGCACGAGGGTCAGCAGGGCCTTGTCCTGCTCGATGCGCGCGCGGCGGCAGGCCACCAGCTCGGGCGCCCCGCTGTCGCACACCGCGTCCACCCGGTCGGGTGCTGCCCCGCGCCGCGCCGCCGCCGGTGTGCCGCGCACCCAGCGCCCGCTGGCAGCCACATAGCAGTGGCTCTCCACCTTCGGGCTCCCCGAGGCGCCGGCCACCTTCAACGACACGCAGTTCGGTGCCGAAGGCTGGATCTCTCCCGCGTTGGACACCAGATCAATCTGCGCATAACGCCCTGTTTTCGGATCGAACTGGTAGAGGCTGTCCACCGGCAGCTTGCCGTCCATGGCGTACAGGCGCGTGACCTTGAAGTCCAGCAGCCCGTCGCCATTGAAGTCCCTGAACTGCAGCCATCCGCTGGCGTCCAGCCGCTCGCGCGGCATCTCGAAGGCGTGCGGAAGCGCCTGCAGTTCCTTGCCATCCTGCGTCACCACGATGTAGCCCGACCCCACCTCGCCCTCGGCGGCATCGGCCTTGTCGTCGAACTCGAAGCTGAACGCCAGCTCCGGCGCCTCGTGCCCGACCTTCTGGGTCATGGTGTCGAGACCCTGGGCCTGTGGGCGCAGGAAATCCAGGTACAACGGGGCACACGCCGCCAGGGACAGCAGCAGCGCAAGGCTGCTGGCGCTTCTCAAAACCTTCTTCATGTCCTCACTCCCTTGTTTTCACAGACCTCAGTAGCCGCAGCGCGCAAACACCGCTGTGTCGACGGGTTCATCCAGTGCGTCGGCGCCCCGGCGGCGGGACCAGAGCAGCTCGTCCTGTCGCAGCTCGAAGACATAGGTCTCCAGCGTTTTGGGCTTGTCGTAGGGCGGCATATCGACCAGGGCCTGCATGCGCCAGGTGTTGACGCGGCGAGGCTGTACATCGGTCACGAAGTACATGGTGGTCTGGGTGTTCTCCGCCCACTGCTGCAGTTGGCGTTCGTCGATCACCAGCGCCCCCGGATCGGGCTCCACCGGTTTGCGCCCGAGGTAGGCGGCGCACTTGGCGGCCCCCTCCTCGTTCTTCAGGAACCACAGCCCCCGCATGTCGACCGGGGTGATGCCCGGCGTCGGCGTGGCGGCCTGCGCCGCCATGGCACAAAGCGCGACAAAGGCCGCCGCCACAACCTGACGATGTTTCATGTTGTCCTCCTTGAATGTCATGACTCCAGCGCGAGCTTGCGCTGGGGATCGAAGTCGATGCCAGTGATGTAGCGCTGGCCGGCATGGGCCTTGATGTGCACCACGATGTCGATGGTGAGCATCAGCAACCGCTTGATCTCGTCGAAGTCCAGGCCTGAGCCCTCAGGCGAGGCCTTGACCATCAGCGCCATCT
The DNA here is from genome assembly GCF_004006415.1 of Hydrogenophaga sp. NH-16. NCBI lineage: Bacteria > Pseudomonadati > Pseudomonadota > Betaproteobacteria > Burkholderiales > Comamonadaceae > Hydrogenophaga > Hydrogenophaga sp. NH-16. The sequence continues at coordinate 4,443,807 of NZ_CP029344.1, read as the reverse complement.
GGTCCCAGGTCTGGCTCGTGCTGCCGGCATGGCAGCTGGTGATCGAACCCGGGTGGCCGGAGGCGCAGTTGCGGATGTAGTAGAACGATTCGTCGCCCCGGATTTCGGCCAGGATGATGCGGTCGGGCTTCATCCGCAGGCAGGCCTCCATGCAGCCCTTGGCCGTGACATTGGCCGTGCCCTGCCCGCCCCGCGAATAGATCAGGTGCACGCGGTTGGGCTGCTCGATGAACAGCTCCCGCGCGTCCTCGATCGTGATGAGCCGCTCGTCCTCCGGTATGTGCGTCACCAGCGACTTCATGAAGGTCGTCTTGCCGCTGCCGGTGGCACCCGACACGACGATGTTCTTCTTGTAGAACACGGCCTTGCTGAAGAAGTCGTGGTAGTTGCGGGACCGCTTGAGCGCCAGCAGTTCTTCGTCCATCTCGCTGACGCTGTCGGTGCCCTCCAGAATCCGGGCAAAAAAGCCGTCCTCCTGGTACTGGTTGAGCGTCTTGGTGTAACGCGAGGGCAGGCGGATGGTGATCGAGACGTGATCCGCCGGCACCGCGGGCGGCAGCACGAACTGCGCGCGCTGCCCGGTGGGAAAGGTCAGCGACACCACCGGGTCCACCGCGGTGATGCGCTGGCCGGTCTTGCTCTCGTTGACCACCGTGGTGCAGAACTGGCGCGCACGGTCGAAGGTCAGCCCGGGCACATCGATGCGCTCCCAGCCCCTGACCGTCTCCAGAAACACCTCTCCTGGGCGGTTGATGCAGATCTCGGTGACGCGCGGATCGCCCAGGAACGGGGTGATGCCCAGCACGTGGTACTGGTACTCCAGAAACTCGGTGGAGATGTTCGCGATCTGTTCCGCGCCGCCACTCTCTGACATGTCAGACACCACCACCGTTCAGCGCATCGCGCTCGAGAAATCCACGTCCCGGGCGGTGAAGATGTTGATCACCGTGCCGTTGAGCACCGTCACCGTCGCCTTGCGGTTGGCCGAACGGGCCAGCATGTCGGTGGCGGCCTTCTTGGCCGTGGCCGCAGTGGCCGACTCCCAGGGATCGATGGACACCACGCCCACACCGCCGGCCCCCGTCACCGTCGTGCTGCCGCGAATGTTGTGTTCGTTCGCGAACCTCTGAGCCCCGGCATCGATGCCATCGGCCAGCAGGCTGACCAGCATGGCTGCGCCAATGCGCTCACCCCAGTGACCGTCGTAGTGACCGGGCACCCCGGCCCCACCGAGCGCGTCCGTGCCGTTGCTGTCGATCCGCACATCCAGACCCGTGGTGGTGAGCACGCGGGTCCAGACGATGCCGATCCGGTCGTAGTTCTCGTCGGCGTACTTGTACTCGCCTGTGACCTTCGACCCCTTGTCGATCAGCAACCGGCGCCCGTTGACCGAGTAGATGGGCTCGGTGACGATGCACGAGGTCATGCCAGGCAGGGTCGACACGATCTTGGTTTCCAGCGAGCAGCGGATGTACGTTCCACGGGTCAGCGTGAAGTCGGCATTGGCCAGGGCCTCGACCGCACCGCGCTTGACCGACGAGTACTCGTCCTCGAACAACTGGTTCTTCTTGCCCTTGTCCTGGGTCGCGACCAGGTTGTTCTCGCTCGCCATGCGCCGCTGCATCAGATCGTCCTTGGGCGCCTGGGCCTCGGCCAGCTGGGGCATCTCCGTAGGCAGTGACGGCACATCCGCCTTGGCCACCACTTCGGCAGGCGGCGGCGGTGGCAGCAGGTTGAGCTTCGGCTTGTTCGGCACGGTGACCTCTTCATAGGTCACCTGCTTCTTCTTGTCGTCGTCGGCCGAGAACGCATTGCTCGCAACCCACAGGGTCATGCCAATGGTGGCCAGCGACACCAGAACGATGTACGCCACCGCCGTCTTGTTCACGCCGCGCGACAGGCCCGCCGACAGCTTGGGCATGTTGTCGGACAGCACCGGGCCCTGTCCGCCGCCTTGGGGAAATTGCATGCTCATTGGTTCCTCCTGAGTCCCACCACGTCATTGCCCAGCCGCATCACCAGAAACGGATAGACGCCCAGCACCACCATCACGTTCTTCTCGCTCTTGGTGTTCACCAGAAATTCCTCGCCATTGCGTTCATTGCGCCCGAACACGGCGGGGAAGTTCGCCATCGGCGGCAGGTGGATGTAGGTGAACTGACCGTTGTCGTAGACCCGGGTGGGCACGATGGTCGACACGTCGCTGACCGCCGAATAGTCGTAGTTCAGGTGGTAGTTGCTCTGCGAGTTCAGAGCAGCCGCCGATGGCGACAGCACCGCATTGGCGGCGGCCAGCGGGCTGGCCTTGTCCGGCTCTTCATTGCCATAGACAAAGCGGATCTTGTAGAACACGCCCGCGTTCTTGGCCTCCTCCAACGTCTTCCACTTGGTGGCCGACACGCGCAGGTCCAGCAGGTACGAACGCATGTTGGTGCGGATGTACATGTTGGTGTCCACATCCACGTTCTTCGGTCGGATGTAGAAGATGTTGTCGCGCCGCACCAGCTCCCAGCCGTCGCTGAAACCGGTGCCGAAATCCTTCACCTGCTCCTGGGCGCTGATCTCGATCTGGGTGGCGATGCCAAGCCCAGTGTTCACGCGCACCACCTGGTCGCGCTGATACGGCACTTCGCGCACCTCCTGTGCGCCGGCGCTGCCCGCCCAGAGGCTGGCCGTGAGCGCCAGAACCGCCAAGGCGCTGAAGTTTCGCAATCGATGGGTCATGCTCGTCTACTCCCTGTCATTTCAGATTCAATGTGGGCGCAACCACCTTGTTGCACCCGTGTAGCGGTAGGCTCTGGCCCCTATTGACCTGGTGTGTTGATTCATCATCACAACTGAGCCAGTGATCACGTCGAATACTGAGCCACTGGGTTGATGGATGTTCTGGCTACTCGATAGAGCGGCAACGTGGCTCAGATTTCAACGTGAACACGTCCCGAAATGGCCCAGCTTTGGAAATGAATCAACACTCGGCAAGCAGCTGTGTTTTTCCCGCAACAGGTAGCTTCGAGGAAGAGATATGCCGACGTACCGGATAGGACTCTGGGTACGCAGAAGCCGTTCGCAGCAGCAATCCATCAAGACGCAGAACTTTTCCGATAGTTCTTAGAGGCAGTTGCTCGTCGCTGACACGCCGACGCTGGACGCCTTCGCGTGGAATAACGCGTATAGCCACGGGCAGGCTTGAGTCCTTGGCTAGCACTCCCTTGGACATGGAAGCGAACACCTTCTGCACATATCCGTGCTGAAAGCCCGTAGTGAAGTTGCCCGAGTAGTAACAACTGAACGCCTTGCCCCAGTCCTGGGCACGGTCGTAGCACTCTCGAAGGATGCGGGAACCCGCTTGCAGGTTAGGGCAGACTTCGAACGCTTGTTCGTAGGTCTTGAGGCCGTATTTCGCCAGGTTGTAGCGATTGACCTGAGAGATGCCTACGGAAAAGTTGTAGCCCTCTTCCTTGAGCTGGCGCACGGTGGCCAGCGCTTCTTCAAGGTTCTTGGGCTGGCGCGCCAGATACCCGCCCACCACCCCGATGGCGAACGGATTGCGCGATGACTCCACGTGCACGACGTGTTGCATCACCTCCCTGGGTACCGCGAGATCCGGACAATCCAGCATGACAGCTGCGCGGGCCGGCGAGCCCAGCCACGCTGTGTCGCGCTTAGGCCGGACCTGCTGCCACTTCCTCCTGAATATATTTTTGGCAGGTCGGGATTGTAACTTGCGTACTAGTTGGCTTCACCCCCAAAGCGGAGGATACACACTTTGTTGCGAATTTAGGCTGTGTTCGCTGGTACACCTATGGCCAACCATACGGCCAGTCCATCCACCGTGTCCCGAACATCGTGTACACGAACCACTGAAGCACCACGCTCCACCGCGAGTACAGCCGCCACCACACTGGAGGAAACACGCTCGACAGGAGTCGGTCGTCCAGTGACTGCACCGAGCGATGACTTACGCGACCAACCGACAAGCCACGGATATGGCTGTTGACTCAATACGGACTGATTTGCCAGAAGTTCAAAGTTCTGCTGCACCGACTTGCCAAAACCAATGCCGGGATCAAGCACGATTCGTCCTCGCTGCACCCCCCTGAGCTCCAGTGCAGAAGCCCGATCACTTAGAAATTTCCCCACAGGAGTCAGCACGCTGCCACCCATGGGCGCCACCTGCATGGTCTGTGGGTCCCGGTGCATGTGCATCAGGCACACACCACAGCGCGGATGGCCGGACACAACGCTTTCGGCACCCTCGCGGCGCAGGGCCCATATGTCGTTCACGATGTCGGCACCGAGGTCCAGCACAGATTGCATGACTTCCGGCTTGTAGGTGTCCACGGACACCGGTACCCCCAGCTTCACCGCTTCCCGCACGACAGGAATGACCCGTTCGAGCTCGGCCTCCAGAGGAACTGCTGGGCTGCCCGGCCGGGTCGACTCCCCTCCGATGTCGAGGATGTGAGCTCCCTCCTTGAGCACCTGCTCGCAATGCCTCAGTGCCGAAGAGGTGCTGTCGTGCTGTCCCCCATCGGAAAATGAGTCAGGGGTCACGTTAATGATGGCCATGACCTTGGGCACATCCAGGTCGATGACGAAGCGGGAGGTGATCCACTGCATTGAAGGCTCGCTGAACGAAAACGGGGCCCAAGGGGCCCCGCAGAAAGAACAAATTGGCAGGTGACGTGGTTCAGGCGGCTGTCGGCGCCGTATCCGTCGCCACGGCAGGCGTCCCGCCGCTGCCACCACCGCCTGCCGAAGGTGTGCGAGGCGTCCAGTCCTTGGGCGGACGAGGGGGCTTGCCCGCCATGATGTCATCGATCTGGTCGGCATCGATGGTTTCCCACTCCAGCAAGGCCGTCGCCATCGCGTGCATCTTGTCGCTGTGCTCCTCGATCAGGTTACGCGCCAGCTTGTACTGCTGATCAATGATGCGACGAACCTCGGCGTCCACCTTCTGCATGGTCTGCTCACTCATGTTGGTGGTCTTGGTGACCGAACGGCCCAGGAACACCTCGCCCTCGTTTTCAGCGTAGACCATCGGGCCCAACGCGTCGGTCATGCCGTAGCGCATCACCATGTCGCGGGCGATTGAGGTGGCACGCTCGAAGTCGTTGGAAGCGCCCGTGGTCATCTGGTTCATGAACACCTCCTCCGCGATGCGGCCACCGAACAGCATGCTGATCTGGTTCAGCATGTAGTCCTTGTCGTAGCTGTAGCGGTCCTGCGCCGGCAGGCTCATGGTCACACCCAGTGCCCGGCCGCGCGGAATGATCGTGACCTTGTGCACCGGATCGCACTTGGGCAGCAGCTTGCCAATCAGGGCATGCCCAGCTTCGTGATAAGCCGTGTTCTTGCGCTCCTCCTCGGGCATCACCATGCTCTTGCGCTCGGGACCCATGAATATCTTGTCCTTGGCCTTCTCGAAGTCCTGCATCTCGACCACGCGCGCGTTGCGGCGGGCGGCCATCAGGGCGGCCTCGTTGCACAGGTTGGCCAAGTCGGCACCACTCATGCCGGGCGTCCCGCGGGCGATCACGCTGGCGTTCACGTCGGTGCCCAACGGCACCTTGCGCATGTGCACGTTCAGGATCTGCTCGCGACCACGGATGTCGGGCAGCGTCACGTAGACCTGCCGGTCGAAACGCCCCGGGCGCAACAGGGCGGCGTCCAGAATGTCCGGGCGGTTGGTGGCGGCCACCACGATCACGCCCAGGTTGGTTTCAAAGCCGTCCATCTCGACCAGCATCTGGTTCAGGGTCTGCTCTCGTTCATCGTTGCCCCCCCCCAGACCGGCACCTCGCTGGCGACCGACCGCATCGATTTCGTCGATGAAGATGATGCAGGGCGCGTTCTTCTTGGCGTTCTCGAACATGTCGCGCACACGGGCCGCACCCACGCCAACAAACATCTCCACGAAATCCGAACCCGAGATGCTGAAAAACGGCACCTTGGCTTCGCCGGCAATGCCCTTGGCCAGCAGTGTCTTGCCGGTGCCCGGAGGACCGACCAGCAATAGGCCGCGCGGAATGCGGCCGCCAAGCTTCTGGAATTTCTGAGGGTCCTTCAGGAAGTCAACGACCTCCTTGACCTCTTCCTTGGCTTCGTCGCAACCGGCGACGTCGGCAAAGGTCACAGTGTTGTTGTTTTCGTCGAGCATGCGGGCCTTGCTTTTGCCGAAGCTGAAGGCGCCACCCTTGCCACCGCCCTGCATCTGGCGCATGAAGTAGATCCACACGCCGATCAGCAGCAGCATCGGCCCCCAACTCACCAGCAGGGTCATCAGCAGCGAGCCCTCTTCGCGCGGACGCACGTCGAACTTGACATTGTTGTTGATCAGGTCACCCACCAGACCGCGGTCGAGATAAGTGGCCGTGGTGCGGATGCGCCGGTCATCGTGCGTGACCGCCACGATTTCGGTACCGCCCTGGCCCTCCTGGATGGTGGCCTGCTTGATCTGCTGTGCTTTCACCTGATCCAGGAACTCGGAGTAGCCGACGTAACCGGCTCCGGCCGTCGCGCGGCCATCGAATTGCTTGAAGACGGTGAAAAGCACCATGGCGATCACCATCCACACGGCAATCTTCGAGAACCACTGGTTGTTCAAGGTCGGCTCCTGACTAGAACGGATACTGGCATGTTGAGGCCATTTTAGGTGTTTCAAGCCACGAGGGACTTGACATTTGGGGAGGCAACGCCAATGAAATGGTTAGTATTTATTGATCAGCTCGGGCTTTTGAGACCCATGCCCACCAAAAAGGTTTCAGAGGATTTGTCCCTCGACGCCTTGGGCTTGAAGGTCTTTACCACTTTGAACGTCTTTCGGAACAGGGCCACCAGAGGGTCGTAGGCCCCACCGTGAAACAGCTTGGCCACCAAGGCACCATCTGGCTTGAGGTGCTGACTGGCGAAGTCCACTGCAAGGCCCACCAGATCCTCAATGCGCGCGGCGTCGGCCGACCCGATGCCAGAGAGATTCGGCGCCATATCGGACACCACGACATCGACTGCCTTCACCCCACGGTCGGCCAGCGCCTGCTCCAGCGCGGCCAGTACTTCGCGCTCGCGAAAGTCGCCCTGGATGAAGTGCACGCCTTCGACGGGTTCCATTGGCAGCAGGTCCAGCGCGATGATCTGTCCGTGCAACTCGCCGACAGCGGCGCCGCCCGGGCTCAGGCGCCGCCGCACATACTGACTCCAGGCGCCGGGCGCCGAACCCAGATCGACCACCACGTCACCCGGACGTATCAGCCCCAGGGTTTCGTCGATCTCCTTGAGCTTGTAGGCCGCCCGCGCACGGTAACCCTCTTTCTGGGCCAGACGCACATACGGATCGTTGACGTGCTCGTTCAGCCACGCCTTGTTGACCTTCTTGCTCTGAGTCTTGACTTTCATGCCCATGGCGAAACCGGGGCTGTGAGCCGCCGCTATGTAAACGATAATTGTCCCATGCCCCAGATCCAACTCACGCCCGCACAGCGCAAGGTGCACCGCGCCGAGGCGCACCATCTCGATCCCGTCGTTCTTGTTGGCGGAGACGGACTGACCGCCGCCGTCAAAAAGGAGGTGGACGCAGCGCTCAAGGCCCACGGCCTGATCAAGATCCGTGTGTTCAGCGACGACCGCCCATCCCGCGAGGCCATGCTCCAGACGCTGGCCGACGAGCTGGAAGCAGCCCCCATTCAGCACATCGGCAAGTTGCTGGTGCTGTGGCGCCCGGTTCCGGAGAAGCAGAAAGTGGCCGATGAAGACCGCATGCCCGGGCCACGCGATGTGAAGGTGCTCAAGTTCAGCAAGCGCGGAGGCCAGAAGCCCGAAGTCAAGGTGGTTCGGGTGCTGGGCAACCAGCGGCTGACCCCCGGCGGCCAGGTCAAGCGCGCCAAGGTGCTCAAGAAGAGCATCAAGAAAAGCGCCCGCTGAGCCGGTGTCCCGGGTTCCAGCCGCCCAGGCCATTGAACTTTCTGTCCCGAGCCCCTACTGAGTTGCATGAACACCGTCGCTGACAACCCCCTGCTCGATTTCTCCGCACTGCCCCTGTTCGATGCCATCGCCCCTTCCCACGTAGCGCCCGCCATTGTTGCCCTGTTGAAAGAAGCCGATGCCGCCCTGGAGAACGTCACGGCGCCGGAGTTTCCTGCGGACTGGAGCGCCTTGTCTGCCCGGCTCGACGTGTCCACCGAGCGACTGTCGCGCGCCTGGGGTGCAGTCGGACACCTCAACAGCGTGGCCGACACACCCGAGTTGCGGGCTGCCTACAACGAAGCGCTGCCCCGCGTGACGGAATTCTGGACGCGGCTGGGTGCCGACGAGCGTCTGTATGCCAAGTACAAGGCCATGGACGTCTCCCTGTTGAACCCTGAGCAGGCACAGGCCCACCGCAACGCCATGCGTGGATTCGTTCTGGGCGGTGCCGAGTTGCAAGGAGAGGCCAAGCAGCGGTTCGCCTGGCTGCAGGAACGACAGGCCGAACTCGCCCAGAAGTTCAGCGAAAACGCACTGGACGCCACCGACTCGTTTAGTCTGTACGTGTCACCGGAAGACCTCGAAGGGGTGCCGGCGGATGTGCAGCAGGCCACGCGCGCGGCAGCCCAGGCAGACGGCCAGGCCGGTCACAAACTCACCCTCAAGATGCCCTGCTACCTGCCTGTGATGCAGTTTGCCCGCAGCAGCGCTTTGCGGGAAAAGCTCTACCGCGCCTACGTGACGCGCGCCAGCGATCAGGCCGAGGGCGACGCCACCCGCTTCGACAACACGACCATCATGGCCGAGCTGCTGGCGCTGCGCCACGAGGAGGCCCAGTTGCTGGGACATCGCCACTTCGCCGATGTCTCACTGGTGCCTAAGATGGCGGAATCGCCCGAACAGGTGATCGGTTTCCTGCGCGACCTGGCCCGCAAGGCCCGCCCGTACGCCGAGCAGGATGTGAAGGATTTGCGGGAGTTCGCCGCCCAGGAACTGGGGATCAGCGATCCGCAGCCCTGGGACTGGCCCTACATCGGCGAAAAGCTCAAGGAAGCCCGTTACGCCTTCAGCGACCAGGAGATCAAGCCCTACTTCACCGCGCCCAAGGTGCTGGCGGGCCTTTTCCAGATCGTCGAAACCTTGTTCGAGGTGAGCATCCGCCGGGACATCGCCCCGGTCTGGCACCCGCTGGTGGAGTTCTACCGCATCGAACGCCGGACTGCGACCGGACCCGAACTTGTCGGCCAGTTCTACCTCGACCCCGCGGCCCGCAACGGCAAACGCGGTGGCGCCTGGATGGACGATGTGCGGGCCCGCTGGTTGCGGCCCGACGACGGCAGCGTGCAGACGCCCGTGGCGCACCTGGTCTGCAACTTCGCCGAGGGCGTCGAGGTCAATGGAGTCCGGCAGCCCCCCCTGCTCACGCACGACGACGTGATCACCTTGTTCCACGAGTTCGGTCACGGCCTTCACCACATGCTCACGCGTGTCAACGAACGCGACGTGTCTGGCATCAGCGGTGTCGAATGGGACGCGGTCGAACTGCCCAGCCAGTTCATGGAGAATTTCTGCTGGGAATGGGACGTTCTCAAGCACATGACGTCGCACGTGGACACCGGTGCACCCCTTCCGCGCGAGCTGTTCGACAAGATGCTAGCGGCCAAAAACTTCCAGAGCGGGCTGCAGACGCTGCGCCAAGTCGAGTTCTCCCTGTTCGACATGCTGCTGCACAGCCAGCCTGCCCCCGTGTCAAGCGGCGAGGACATCCTGGCGCTGCTGTCGCAGGTCCGCGATGAGGTCGCGGTGCTGCAGCCACCGCCCTACAGCCGCACGCCGCACACCTTCAGCCACATCTTTGCAGGCGGCTATTCCGCTGGGTACTACAGCTACAAGTGGGCGGAGGTGCTCTCGGCCGACGCCTACGCGGCCTTCGAGGAAGCTGCGCGCGCCAGTGGTCACAGCACGCTGGACGTAGCCACGGGCCGCCGCTACCGTGAAACCATTCTCGAGGCGGGAGGAAGCCGCCCGGCCATGGAGTCGTTCAAGGCCTTCCGCGGCCGCGAACCCGGCCTGGATGCGCTGCTGCGCCACCAGGGCATGGCCTGACCCGCCTTCATCCGATCTCTTCCGAGGACAAACGACATGCGCTCCTTCTGCCGCCACTCGATCTTCTCTGTATCGAAGCTCGCTCCTGCAGTCGCACTCGCAGGCATGCTGGTCGCTCCGCCTGCTTCTGCCCAAGGCGTCTACCGGATCGTGGGGCCTGATGGCAAAGTCACCTATTCCGACCAGCCACCACCGGCTGCGACCAACGCCCGTCCAGTCGACGGGGCCAGCTCAGCGGGATCGGCCGCACCCACGCTGCCGGCTGAGGTTCGTCAGGCAGCGAGCCGCTATCCCGTGACCCTCTACACCGGCGCCGACTGCTCGCCCTGCGACAGTGGCCGCAACTTCCTGAGCACGCGGGGCATTCCCTTTGCTGAAAAAACCGTCAACAGCAGCGACGACGTGGCCGCCTTCAAGCGACTGAGCGGCGCCACCAGCCTGCCGCTGCTGACCGTCGGAGGACAACAGCTCAAGGGCTATTCGGCCACCGAGTGGGGCCAGTACCTGGATGCGGCCGGCTACCCGAAAAAGTCGGTGCTGCCCCCCAGCTACCGTCGCGAAGCAGCCACCCCGCTGGTCGAGGCCAAACCGGCTGCGGCGCCCGCCACCAGAACGCCCGCCGGTCAACCCGCTGCCGATACACCCGCGGAAGTCCCGGTGACGCCTCCAGCCAGCAATCCCAGCGGCATCCGCTTCTGAGAAACCGGGGACAGTCGCCCTCCGGCCCCTCTGATCAGAACGTCAGCGTGCGCACCCCGCCCGGGGTACCGAGCAGGCACACGCTGGCTTTCTGGTGGGCAAACACCCCCACGGTCACGACGCCAGGCCACTGGTTGACCTCGCTCTCGAAAGCCAGCGGATCGCTGATCTTCAAACCGGTGACATCCAGGATGTGCTGACCGTTGTCGGTCACCAGGGGCTGGCCATCCTTGATGCGCAGCCTGGCGGAACCGCCCAGCCCGTCAAACTGGCGAGCCAGACGGGCAGCCGCCATCGGAATCACCTCGACCGGCAGCGGGAAAGCCCCCAGCACCGGCACCATCTTGGACTCGTCGGCGATGCAGACGAAACGCCTGGACATGGCGGCCACGATCTTCTCGCGCGTCAGTGCGGCGCCGCCGCCCTTGACCATGTAGCCTCTTGCATCGATCTCGTCGGCACCATCGATGTAGACCGAAAGCCCCTCGACTGCGGACGCCTCCAGCACAGGAATGCCCAGCGCCTTGAGGCGGGCGGTCGAAGCTTCCGAACTGGACACTGCCCCGGGAATGTTGTCTTTGATGGCGGCCAGGGCATCAATGAACTTATTGACGGTGGAGCCGGTGCCGACACCCACCACTTCGCCCGGGGTCACGTACTGAAGGGCTGCCTGGCCGACCAGGGCTTTGAGTTCGTCTTGGGTCATTTGAGAGAATCAGGGTTTACGCGAATTTGTTGATTATCCGATGTCACTTCTGCCCTACGCGCTCACCCGCCCGCTTCTCTTCGGTCTGGACCCTGAAACTGCGCACGAGTTGACACTCGACAACATCGCGCGCTTCCAGCACTCGCCCCTGAGCTGCCTCTGGAGCGAGTCGCGCATTGACGACCCGGTGATGGTGGCCGGCCTGAGGTTCCCGAACCGTGTGGGTCTGGCCGCCGGGCTGGACAAGAACGCACGCTGCATCGACGGGCTGTCGGCCATGGGCTTCGGCTTTGTGGAGGTCGGCACCGTCACCCCCAAGGGCCAGCCGGGCAACCCCAGGCCGCGCTTGTTCCGCATCCCCGAACGCAACGCGCTGATCAACCGGCTGGGCTTCAACAACGAAGGACTGATTGCCTTTGTGACCAATGTGCAGAAAGCGCGGTTTCGCAGCAAGGGCGGCCCATCGCCCATGCTGCTGGGCCTGAACATTGGCAAGAACGCCGCCACCCCCATCGAGCAGGCCACCAGCGACTACCTGACCTGCCTCGATGGCGTGTACCCGCACGCCGATTACGTGACGGTCAACATCTCCAGCCCCAACACCAAGAACCTGCGCAGCCTGCAAAGCGACGAAGCCCTGGATGCCTTGCTGGGCGCGGTCATGGAACGGCGCGAGCTGCTCGCACAGCGCTACGGCAAACAGGCACCGGTTTTCCTGAAGATTGCGCCCGATCTGGACGAAACGCAGATCGGGGTGATCGCAGCCACCCTTCTGCGCTATGGCAGCGACACCGCAGGTCAGCCCAACCAGCGGCTGGGCGTGATCGCGACCAACACCACGCTCAGCCGCGATGCGGTGGCGGGATTGGCCCATGCCGAAGAGGCTGGCGGGCTCTCGGGAGCGCCGGTGCTGGCGGCCAGCAACAGGGTCATCCGGTTGCTGCGCGGTTCGCTGGGCAAGGGGTTTCCCATCATCGGTGTGGGCGGCGTGCTCAGCGGCGACGATGCCGTCAGCAAGGTGCGGGCGGGCGCGGATCTGGTGCAGATCTACACCGGTCTGATCTACAAGGGGTCTGCCCTGGTGCGCGAGGCCGCGCAAGCCCTCAAGGAAGCCCGCTGATCAGCGCAACAGGCTGACCACCCGCTCGGCAATCGCCAGGCAGCTGGTCAGGCCCGGCGACTCGATACCGAACAGGTTGACCAGGCCGGGCAGGCCATGCACAGCCGACCCGTCGATGCGGAAATCGGCCGCCGGCTCGTCGGGTCCGCTGATCTTGGGGCGCATGCCCGCGTAGCCCGGCTGGAGGACACCGTCCGGCAGTTCGGGCCAGTATTTGCGCACCTCGGCATAAAAGGCATCGCCTCGCGCCGGGTCCACCACCAGATCCTCAGGATCGTCGGTCCACTGAACGTCGGGACCGAACTTCGCCTGCCCGCCCAGGTCGATGGTGAGGTGGACGCCCAGCCCGGCCAGGTGTTGCGCCGGCTCGGGCGCCGGGTAGATCAATCGCTCGAACGGTGAACGCCCGGCCGCGAGCGTGAAGTAGTTGCCTTTGGCGTACCTCGCGCGAGGCACATGCACGCGGTCCAGCCCGGTCGTCCGCGACGCCACGGCACAGGCGTCGAGACCAGCGGCATTCACCACCGTTGTCGCCTGAAGTTCTGTGCCATCGGCGGTCCGGACCACGAACTGCCCACCGGTCGCAGCGACTTCGTCAACGACGCAGTGACAGACCACCATACCACCCGCATTTTCCAGATCGCCTTGCAGCGCGAGCATCAACCCGTGGCTGTCGACAATGCCCGTAGAGGGCGACAGCAAGGCCGCCGCACAGTGCAGGCGACTCTCCAGCGCGCGGGCTTCGTCGGCGCCGAGCAACACAAGATCGTCCACACCGTTGGCGCGCGCCCTGGCCATGATGTCCGGCAAACCGGCGACCTGAGAAGGCGTATGGGCAACGATCAGCTTGCCGCAACGGCGATGGGCAATGCCTCGCTCCAAGCTGTATGCGTACAGCTGCGCACGTCCCCGCACGCACAGTTGCGCCTTGAGCGAGCCTGTCGGGTAGTAGATCCCGGCATGGATGACTTCGCTGTTGCGAGAGCTTGTGCCCATGCCGATACCCGCTTCACGCTCGAGCACCAGCACCTCGCGCCCGGACAGCGCCAGCGCCCGGGCCACCGCCAGCCCAACCACGCCAGCGCCGATCACCAACACATCCACCTGGTCCATGGCCCGTCTCCATCGGCTGCCAAAAAGAAAAAGCCCCGAGCGTTCGCTCGGGGCTTTGACTGGTGGGCGGTGCAGGGTTCGAACCTGCGACCCCTGCCGTGTGAAGGCAGTGCTCTACCACTGAGCTAACCGCCCGAAAATCTTGCCTGACTTGTCATCAGATCCGATTGTTCGGAAGCCTCGCATTATAGCCTGATATTTTCCCTTTTCCGACGACCGCCCAAAATCAGACAGCGGGAGCGAGTTGGCGCCACAGGGTTTTGCCTTTGCAGGCCTTGTCGATATCCGCGAGCACGGCGTCATGGGCAGCCGCTTCCTGCTCGTTGGCGGTCAGCACCGGCAGCTCCAAGCGGCTCAGGTCGACCTGCACCAGCTCTTCCCCAAGGCTCACCTCGGTCGGAATGCCCTCTTCAACAATCAGGGCATCCTGGCCCCGAGTCATGTTGATGTAGACATCGGCCAGCAGTTCGGCATCGAGCAAGGCCCCGTGCAGCGTGCGGCTGGAGTTGTCCACGCCCAGGCGGTCGCACAACGCATCCAGGCCATTGCGCTTGCCCGGAAACATCTCCTTGGCCATCACCAGGGTGTCGATCACCCCGTCGATGTAGGCCTTGATCGGCTTGCGGCCCAGCCGCTCCAGCTCCTTGTTGAGGAAGGAGATGTCGAACGGCGCGTTGTGGATGATCAGCTCGGCGCCAGAGAGGTAGTCCAGGATCTCGTCGGCCAGTTGCGCGAACTTGGGCTTGTCACGCAAAAACTCGTTGCTGATGCCGTGCACCTTGAGCGCGTCCTCGTGGCTGTCGCGCTCGGGGTTGATGTAGTGGTGCAGGTTGTTGCCGGTGAGTTTGCGATTGAGCAGCTCGACACAGCCGATCTCGATGATGCGATCACCGTTCTCCGCCGACAGGCCGGTGGTTTCGGTGTCGAGAACGATCTGTCTCATCAGTGGTTCTCTTTGGCGTGGTTGATCGAGTACTTCGGAATCTCGATCGTCACATCCTGCTGCGCCAGGATGGCCTGGCAGGACAGGCGGGAGTTGGGCTCCAGACCCCAGGCGCGGTCGAGCAGATCTTCTTCGGCTTCATCGAGCTCGCCCAGGCTGTTGAAGCCTTCGCGCACCACCACGTGGCAGGTGGTGCAAGCGCAGCTCATGTCGCAGGCGTGCTCGATCTTGATGTCGTTGTCCAGCAGCGCTTCGCAGATCGACGTGCCGGGGGGCGCGCTGACGCTGGCGCCCTGCGGGCAGTACTCGGGGTGCGGGAGGATCTTGATCGTGGGCATGGGTTCAGACTTCTTCGACTTTGCGGCCGGCCAGCGCTTGCTGGATGCCTCGGTTCATGCGCTGGGCCGCAAAGGCTTCGGTGCCCTTGGCCAGCGCCTGCGTGGCGGCTTCGATGTCGGCGGCGCTGCCGTCGGCCGAAACTGCCGCCAGCGTATTGATCAGGGTGTCGATGGCATCGCGTTCAGCCACGTCCAGCAGGTCGCCATCGGCGGCGAGCGCGCTGCGGGTGGCGGCGATCATGCGGTCGGCATCCACGCGCGCCTCAACCAGCGCCCGCGCAGCCATGTCCTGTTGGGCGGTGTTGAAGCTGTCCTGCAGCATGGCAGCGATCTGTTCGTCCGACAGGCCGTAGGCCGGCTTGACGTCGATCTTCGCCTCGACACCACTGCCCTGCTCTTTCGCACTGACCGACAGCAGGCCATCGGCATCGACGGTGAAGGTCACGCGGATGCGCGCCGCACCGGCCGCCATGGGCGGGATGCCGCGCAGCGTGAAGCGCGCCAGGCTTCGGCAGTCGGCCACCAGATCGCGCTCGCCCTGCACCACGTGCAGCGCCAGCGCGGTCTGACCATCCTGGTAGGTGGTGAAGTCCTGGGCACGGGCGGTGGGAATGGTGCTGTTGCGCGGCACGATGCGTTCGACCAGCCCACCCATGGTCTCGATGCCCAGCGACAGCGGGATCACATCCAGCAGCAGCAGGTCACCGTCCTGGCTGTTGCCGGCCAGCGCGTTGGCCTGGATGGCGGCACCCAGCGCCACCACCTCGTCCGGGTTGAGGTTGGTCAGCGGCTCGCGGCCGAAGAACTCGCCCACAGCGCGGCGGATCACCGGCATGCGGGTCGAGCCGCCGACCATGACCACGCCCTGCACCTCGTCCCGGGTCACGCCCGCGTCGCGAAGCACCTTGCGCACAGCGGTCATGGTGCGGGCCGTCAGCTCTGCGGTGCAGGCTTCGAAATCTTCTTGCCGCACGGCCTGTTCGACAGCGATCCCTTCAATCTCGGCGCGGAAGATCACTTCGGCATGCGCCGAGAGCTGCTCCTTCACGCGCCGAGCCTCGCGATGCAATGCGGCGCGTTCGGCCGCATCCGCCACGGGGCCGAGGCCGGCCTGCTGCAGCACCCAGGAGGCCAGCGCCTGGTCATAGTCGTCACCACCGAGAGCCGAATCACCACCGGTGGCCATGACCTCGAACACGCCGCGTGTCAGTCGCAAGATGGAGATGTCAAAGGTGCCGCCACCCAGGTCGTAGATGGCGTAGACGCCCTCGCTGCCGTTGTCCAGTCCGTAAGCAATGGCGGCAGCGGTCGGTTCGTTGATCAGCCGCAGCACATTGATGCCGGCGAGCTGGGCCGCGTCCTTGGTGGCCTGGCGTTGGGCGTCGTCGAAGTACGCCGGCACGGTGATCACCGCGCCGAACAGTTCGTCGTCGAAGCTGTCCTCGGCGCGGAACCGCAGCGTGGCGAGGATCTCCGCGCTCACCTCCATCGGGGTCTTGCGCCCGGCCACGGTCTCGACCACGGCCATGCCGTTGTCGTCGACCACGGCGTAGGACAGCTTGTCCACGTCGACCACCTGATCGCGGCGACGGCCCATCAGTCGCTTGACCGAACTGACCGTGTTGGCCGGATCACCAATTTGCGCGGCCAGCGCATCAAACCCGATCTGACGCCCTGCACCTCCGGTTTGAGGGTCGAGGTAGCGCACCACGCTGGGCAGGATGACTCGGCCATCCAGCGCGGGCAGGCATTCGGCCACGCCATGCCGGACCGCTGCGACCAGCGAGTGTGTGGTGCCCAGGTCAATGCCCACCGCCACACGTCGCTGGTGCGGGTCGAGGGACTGACCGGGCTCGGAGATCTGCAGGAGTGCCATGGACGGAAGAGAAAAAACGGGAATGAAACCAGCGCAACCCGCTATTGTCCCAGCTGTTCGAGACGGCTCTCGACGTCGCGCGCAAAACGCTCAATGAACATGAGGGCTCTGACCTGCCCGGCCAGTGCGGGCCAGTCGTGCTGCACGTCGGCGGTCTGCTGCAGTTGCGCCAGCATGCGCTTTCGTGCAGAGGCCACCTCATCGGCGAGATCCTCGACCAC
Organism: Hydrogenophaga sp. NH-16; assembly: GCF_004006415.1. Taxonomy (NCBI): domain Bacteria; kingdom Pseudomonadati; phylum Pseudomonadota; class Betaproteobacteria; order Burkholderiales; family Comamonadaceae; genus Hydrogenophaga; species Hydrogenophaga sp. NH-16. Next base: position 4,426,723 of record NZ_CP029344.1, on the reverse strand, counting down.
AGCGGCAGAAGCCGCCTCTTCCAGCGCTTCACGCCATTCCATCTGCTGCATGAGAAAGGCAGGAGGCATGGCGGTGTTGTTCTCCGCCTGGACGGGAGCCCCGTGCAACTCGCACAGGTAGGCCGCGCGCTGCAGCGGGTCCTTCAGGCGCTGGTAAGCCTCGTTGATGCGCACAGACCACTGCATCGCCTGCCGCTGGGTCTGGGCGTCGGCCGCAGCGTGCCGGTCGGGGTGCACCTCGCGCTGCAAGGCCTTCCAGCGTTCGTCCAGAACGGCGCGGTCCAGTGAGTAGGCCGGTGGAAGCTCAAAGAGTTCGAAGTCGTTGGATTGCAGGTTCATTTCCGGGACTAGACCCGGAAACTTTCACCGCAGCCGCAGCGGTCGCGCTCGTTCGGGTTGTGGAACTTGAAGCCTTCGTTCAGGCCCTCGCGCACGAAGTCCAGCTGCGTGCCATCAATGTAAGGCATGCTCTTGGGGTCCACCAGCACCTTGACGCCGTTTTCCTCGAACACCACGTCCTCTGGAGCGATCTCGTCGGCGTACTCCAGCTTGTAGGCCAGGCCAGAACAACCGGTGGTCTTGACGCCCAGGCGCACGCCCACGCCCTTGCCCCGTTTGGCGAGGTAACGGGTGACGTGACGGGCCGCGGCTTCAGAAATCGTGACGGACATGGCGGGACTCAGTTCGCGTGCTTCTTGCGGTAGTCGTCCACCGCGGCCTTGATGGCGTCTTCGGCCAGGATGGAGCAGTGGATCTTGACCGGCGGCAGGGCCAGTTCTTCGGCGATTTCGCTGTTCTTCAGCGCAGCCGCCTCGTCCAGCGTCTTGCCCTTGACCCACTCCGTCACCAGAGAACTCGACGCGATGGCCGAACCGCAGCCGTAGGTCTTGAAGCGTGCGTCTTCGATCACGCCCGTCTGCGGGTTCACCTTGATCTGCAGCTTCATCACGTCGCCGCAGGCAGGTGCGCCCACCATGCCGGTACCGACGGATTCATCACCCTTGTCGAAAGAGCCGACGTTGCGGGGGTTTTCGTAGTGGTCAACGACTTTTTCAGAATAGGCCATGGTTGTTCTCCTTCAGTGCGCTGCCCACTGGATGGTGGACAGATCGACGCCATCCTTGAACATTTCCCAAAGGGGGGAGAGTTCACGGAGCTTGGCGACGTTTTCCTTGATGGTGGCGATCGCGTAGTCGATCTCTTCTTCGGTGGTCCAGCGGCCAATGGTCATGCGCAGGCTGCTGTGGGCCAGCTCGTCGCTGCGGCCCAGGGCCCGCAGCACGTAGCTGGGCTCCAGGCTGGCCGAGGTGCAGGCCGAACCCGACGACACCGCCAGACCCTTGATACCCATGATCAGCGATTCGCCCTCGACGTAGTTGAAGCTCATGTTCAGGTTGTGGGGCACGCGCTGCGTCTCGTGGCCATTGATGAACACCTCCTCGATGTCCTTCAGGCCGGCGACCATGCGGTCGTGCAGCGCGCGGATGCGCACGCTCTCGGCGTGCATCTCTTCTTTGGCAATGCGGTAGGCCTCGCCCATGCCCACGCACTGGTGGGTGGGCAAGGTGCCCGAGCGCATGCCGCGCTCGTGGCCACCACCGTGCATCTGCGCCTCGATGCGGATGCGCGGCTTGCGCCGCACGTACAGCGCGCCAATGCCCTTGGGACCGTAGGTCTTGTGGCTGGTCAGGCTCATCAGGTCCACCGGCAGAGTCTGCAGGTCAATGTCCACCCGGCCGGTGGCCTGCGCCGCGTCCACGTGAAAGATCACGCCCTTCTCGCGGCAGATGGTGCCGATGGCGGCGATGTCCTGGATCACTCCGATTTCGTTGTTCACGAACATGACCGAGGCCAGGATGGTGTCCGGGCGGATTGCGGCCTTGAAGGCCTCCAGGTCCAGCAGGCCATCGGCCTGGACATCCATGTAGGTCACCTCGAAGCCTTGGCGCTCCAGCTCGCGGCAGGTGTCCAGCACGGCCTTGTGCTCGGTTTTGACCGTGATCAGGTGCTTGCCCTTGGTCTTGTAGAAGTGCGCGGCGCCTTTGAGGGCGAGGTTGTTGGACTCGGTGGCGCCCGAAGTCCAGACGATCTCGCGCGGATCGGCGTTGATCAGCGCCGCCACCTGCTCGCGGGCGGTTTCGACAGCCTTTTCGGCTTCCCAGCCCCAGGCGTGGCTGCGTGAGGCCGGGTTGCCGAAGTGCTCGCGCAACCAGGGAATCATCGCGTCCACCACCCGAGGGTCGCAGGGGTTGGTGGCGCTGTAGTCCATGTAGATCGGGAAATGCGGCGTGCTCATGGCGGCAGATTTTCAGTAATTTGGAATTGTGGGACCAGAAGGATGCCCGCCCCGAATGGGTGGGCATGCCAAAGGCGAGGCCGGTGCAAGCACCAGCCGTGCTCGTCATTTGGAGAGTGCGGCGCCTCCGAGCGCGAACACCGAGTTCGGCGCGTTGACGCGAATCGGCTTGACCACCGGGGCGCTGGAAATCGCGCGCTTGATCATGGGGGCATTCTCGACCACCACGCCCTTGGCGATCTGTTCGTCCACAAGCGACTGCAGCGAGACCGAATCGAGGAAGTCGACCATTCTGGCGTTCAGCTGAGCCCACAGCTCGTGCGTCATGCAGCGGTTGCCCTCACCCAGGCAGTTTTCCTTGCCACCGCACTGGGTGGCGTCGATGGGTTCGTCCACCGACACGATGATGTCGGCGACCGTGATCTCTGCTGCCTTCCGGCCCAGCGTGTAGCCGCCGCCAGGGCCGCGGGTGGACTCCACCAGCTCGTGGCGGCGCAGTTTGCCAAACAACTGCTCGAGGTAGGACAGCGAAATCTGCTGGCGCTGGCTGATGGCGGCCAGCGTGACGGGGCCATTGTTCTGGCGCAGGGCCAGGTCGATCATGGCGGTGACCGCGAAGCGGCCTTTGGTCGTGAGGCGCATGGGGTGCTCCTGAATCGTGAGGTTTGGCTGCCGTTGTAGAACCGGGCGGACGTCTTGAGACACCCACTCGACCGCTTCTCCACCCACCCCAGCCACCCGGGGTGGCTGCAACGTCAACTTGGTATCCGACTGTTTTTATCGAGTATACACCAATAGCCAAGTGTTTCTCTCGGGTTACCCGCTGCCCGCCGGGTCGTGCCGCTGCAGAGGGAAGAGGAAGCGCACGCACGTCCCGGGCGCGACCTCCTCAAACGACACCAGCACACCGAGTTCGGCCGCTCGCAGCCGGATGTTGCCCATCCCGCGCCCGCCCCCGCCAGACAAACCGCCGTCAAGGCTGCCCAGTCCAACGCCATCGTCGGACACACACAGCTCGACCTGCCCGCCCAGGTCCCGTGTGCTCACCGTGACCCGCCCGGCCTGCGCGTGCTTGAGCACGTTCGCAAAAACCTCCTGCAGACAACGGAACACATGCAACACGCCCCGGGCCTCCAGCCCTGGAATCGGTGACACCTCCTGCACCTGCCAGACCAACTCCACCCCGGCCGCCACCATCGCCGGCGCAATGCGCTGGCGCAAGGTGCCCAGGATGGTGGGTAGGTCGCCGTCCATGGGTTCGAGGGAATCCAGGGTCATGCGCAGATCTTCCAGCGCATGGTGGAGCATGGCCGCCATCGCCGCGGTGTCGACCTGGGGTCCGCCGCCACGGACCACGTTGAGCGCCTGCACCAGTTGGCTGCCCAGGCCATCGTGCATGTCGCGCGTGAGGCGGCGGCGCTCGGCCTCCAGCACACGCTGGCTCTCCACGTGGCGCAAACGCTCGAACAGCCGCTGCAACTCGACCTCTCTCTCCCCCACCTTGCGCGAGAGTTCGGTGTTGAGCAGCCGAACCTGCTCCATGGCCGCCGACACCCGGCGCACCATCACCCAGCCCAGGGCGTACATCAGCATCAGCGACCCCACCGTCATCCAGCGGATGTCGGCATCGCCAGGAAAACCCATGTTCACAACGGCAAAGTCGCGCACGCCAGTGGCCATGGTGGCAGCACCAAACACGATGGTGAGCCGCTGGTTGGCATCGAGCCCCCAGCGCGCCCGGTGGAACAGCTTCACGAGGGCCACCGCCGAGGTCAGTGTGATCACAGCCATCCAGATCCAGTACATGGCGTAGCTGTCGACGTACACCGTGACCGCCAGCCAGAACGGGCCGAGCCACAACAGTCCATTGACAAAGCTGCGGATCAGCCCCTGCCGGTAGTCGAACAGGTCCCACATGAAGAGATACAAAAACCCGCAGTAGGCCGTGAACGAGAGCTTCTGCACGTAGTACCAGACCTCGAAGGACATCGGCGGCGTTTCCAGCGGCGACAGCCCCAGCCGCACCGCCCATGCGAAGGTGGCCGCCGCCAGCAGGCCAAACAGCCGTTCGCGGGTGTTCAGCCACAGGAGCAGCGCCATCAGGCCGAGCATCAGCGACACGGCGGCCACCATCCAGGTCACGTACACCTGCCACCACATCAGGTCAGCATGGCGCTGGACCAGCGCATCGGCCCGGCCGATCTGCACCTGCGACAGCCCGCTCTTGCGCAGCGGCTGGCCTCGCACCTCGATTTCGATGTGGTTGTCGACGGGTTCGGCCGCCAGCCAGGCGCGCGGCAGATGCACGATCTGGGGCACGAGGGACGTGTCCACAAAACCCTCGTACGACCAGAAACGGTCGGCCACCTCCTGCCCGTTGAGCCAGACCCGGTACCGGGCCCCGACCCGCGGCAGCAGCATGGCCAACGGAGCCTGGTCGCCTCCGCTGTAGGACAAGCCGGCAGGCCACGGCAACCGGTACCGCGCTTCGCCTTCCCAGCGGGGCAACTGGTCATCCCAGACATGGGGCAGCGCCACCTCCGACACCTGCAACACGCCGGCCTGCCGGTGCTCCACCAGGGCCTGCCGGACCACCAGGGCGCCCTCCACCGGGGTGGTGCGCGACACCCAGGCCAGACCGGCAATGCCCACCGCCAGCAGCATGCCCGCCCACCAGTAGGCCGGCGTCGCCAGCAGCCGCCGGGTCAGCGCCCCCGCCCAGCTCACAGCAGACCTCGTTCCTGCGCGGCGCGGACCACCTGGACCCGGCTGTGAACCGCCAGCTTGCGGTAGAGGTTCTTGATGTGCGAGCCCACCGTGGCGGGCGATATGAACAGCCGCTGGGCGATTTCCTTGTTGACGTAGCCCTGTGCGACCAGCCGGAGCACCTCGGTCTCCCGGTCCGAGAGCAGAACTTCCTGCAACTCCTGGGCCGCGGTCGGCATCTCTTGCACCCAGCGGAACTGACGCAGCAGCATGCGCGCCAGCAAGGGCGAGATCGGCGCACCGCCGGCCCGGATCTGTTCGATGGCGGTGACCAGTTCCTCTGGTGTGCAGCCTTTGAGCACATAGCCGGTCGCCCCGGCCTGCAGCGCGGCCACGAGGCGGGACTCATCGCCAAACACGGTGAATACCAGCAGTTCGGCGTCAGGATGTTCGACGGCGAGCCAGTGCAGCAGATCCTCACCCCGCCCATCGGGCAGGCCAAGATCGACCAGAAACACATTGGCGTTGGCATGCAGCGCGTGTTCCAGCGCGTGGCGGCGGCTCACCGACACGCCAACCAGTTGCCACTGTGGCCGGGACAACAAGGCCTGCTGGACGAAGTGCTGGATGGCGGGATCGTCTTCGATCAGGTAAATGCGCGTTTCATCGTCCATCTGTGCGGACTGCTGCGACCCTCGCGATGCGGTGTTCATGCGTGAACGAAAGGTGTTGTTGTGAGCGCCCCCCGGCATCTGCATGCCGCCCCCTTCGCGGCGCCCCGGCCGGTATTGTGCGGCAGCTGCTCAGGCGACCTTGTCCTGTCCGGAAGCGCCGAACAGACGCTCCTTGAGCCGGGTCAACTGGTCTCGCACAGACGCCGCCTTCTCGAACTCCAGGTTGCGCGCGTGCTCCAGCATCTGCTTTTCCAGCCGCTTGATTTCCCGCGCAGCGTCCTTTTCGTCCAGTGCCTCCAGGTCGGCCTTCTGCGCGCTGGCCGCCGCCAGGCGGTCCGCCTCCCGTCCCGCCTTCTCGCTGTAGACGCCGTCGATCAGGTCCTTGATGCGTTTGACCACACCCTTGGGCGTGATGCCGTTCGCCTCGTTGAACGCGATCTGCTTGGCACGCCGCCGCTCGGTCTCGTCCATCGCCCTCTTCATCGAGTCGGTGATGCGGTCGGCATACAGAATGGCCTTGCCGTTGAGGTTGCGTGCCGCGCGGCCGATGGTCTGGATCAGCGAGCGCTCGGCACGCAGGAAGCCTTCCTTGTCGGCATCCAGAATGGCCACCAGCGACACCTCGGGAATGTCCAATCCCTCGCGCAGCAGGTTGATGCCCACCAGCACATCAAAGGCCCCCAGCCGCAGGTCGCGGATGATCTCGACCCGCTCGACCGTGTCCACGTCGCTGTGCAGGTAGCGCACCTTGACCCCGTTTTCGGTCAGGTAGTCGGTCAGTTGCTCGGCCATGCGTTTGGTCAGCGTGGTGATGAGCACCCGCTCACCCTGCTCCACCCGGATGCGGATCTCCTGCAGCACATCGTCCACCTGGTGGGTGGCCGGCCGCACCTCGACCACGGGGTCGACCAGGCCTGTGGGACGCACCACCTGCTCCACCACCTTGCCGGCGTGCGTCTTCTCGTAGTCGGCCGGCGTGGCCGAGACGAAGATGCACTGGCGCATGCGCTGCTCGAACTCCTCGAACTTCAGCGGCCGGTTGTCCAACGCGCTGGGCAGCCGGAACCCGTATTCCACCAGCGTGGTCTTGCGCTGGCGGTCGCCGTTGTACATGGCGTTGAGCTGGCCGATCATCTGGTGGCTCTCGTCCAGGAACATGATGGCGTCGCGCGGCAGGTAGTCGGTCAGCGTGGCTGGCGGGTCGCCCGGCGCACTGCCGGCCAGGTGGCGCGAATAGTTCTCGATGCCCTTGCAGTGGCCGACCTCGCTGAGCATCTCGATGTCGAAGCGCGTGCGCTGCTCCAGCCGCTGGGCTTCGACCAGTTTGCCCATGCCCACCAGCTGCGCCAGCCGCTCGCGCAGCTCTTCCTTGATGGCCTCGACGGCGCTGAGCACCTGCTCGCGCGGCGTCACGTAGTGGCTGCTGGGGTAGACGGTGAAGCGCGGGATCTTCTGCCGCACCTTGCCCGTGAGCGGGTCGAACAGCTGGAGACTCTCGACCTCGTCGTCGAACAGCTCGATGCGGATCGCCATCTCCGAGTGTTCGGCCGGGAACACGTCGATGGTGTCGCCGCGCACGCGAAACTTGCCTCGGGAAAAGTCTTGCTCGTTGCGGCTGTACTGCATGCGCACCAGCTGTGCGATCAGGTCGCGCTGGCCGGCCTTGTCGCCCACGCGCAGCGTCATCACCATCTGGTGGTAGCTCTCGGGCTTGCCAATGCCATAGATGGCCGAGACGGTGGCCACGATCACCACGTCGCGCCGCTCCAGGATGCTCTTGGTGCAACTCAGCCGCATCTGCTCGATGTGCTCGTTGATCGCACTGTCCTTCTCGATGAACAGATCGCGCTGCGGCACATAGGCCTCGGGCTGGTAGTAGTCGTAATAGCTGACGAAGTACTCGACCGCGTTCTTGGGGAAGAACTCGCGGAATTCGGAGTACAGCTGCGCAGCCAGCGTCTTGTTGGGCGCGAACACGATGGCCGGGCGCCCGATGCGGGCGATCACGTTGGCCATGGTGAAGGTCTTGCCCGAGCCGGTCACGCCCAGCAGGGTCTGGAACACCTCGCCGTCCTCGATGCCTTCGACCAGTCCGGCGATCGCTGTGGGCTGGTCGCCGGCCGGCGGGTAAGGCTGGAACAGCTCGAACGGGGAATCGGGGAAGCGGACGAAGGTGCCGTCCTGCTTTTCCGTGATGACTTCAGAGAGATCCGGCATGGGCGCAGTCAACGAGTGGTGGGGAGCGGCCGTTAAAATTGGCCGAACCCGGCACACTACACCACGCCCGGACTCTTCGCTACTGACAACCTTTCAAGGATTTTCATGTCCCTGTTTTCCGCCGTCGAAATGGCCCCCCGCGACCCCATCCTGGGTCTGAACGAACAATTCGCTGCCGACACCAACCCCAGCAAGGTCAACCTGGGCGTGGGCGTGTACTTCGACGACAACGGCAAGCTGCCGCTGCTGCAGTGCGTGCAGGCCGCGGAGAAGGCGATGATGGACAAACCCGCCGCCCGCGGCTACCTGCCCATCGACGGCATCGTTGCCTACGACAACGCCGTCAAGGCCCTGGTGTTCGGCGCCGAATCCGACGTCGTGAAGTCCGGCCGAGTTTCCACCGTGCAGGCCATCGGCGGCACCGGAGGCCTGAAGATCGGCGCCGACTTCCTGAAAAAGGTCAGCCCGGACGCCAAGGTGCTGATTTCCGACCCGAGCTGGGAAAACCACCGCGCCATCTTCCAGAACGCCGGTTTCGAGGTGGGCAGCTACCGCTACTACGACGCCGCCACCCGCTCGGTGAACTTCGAGGGCATGCTGGCCGACCTGAACGCCGCCGCCCCCGGCACCATCGTCGTGCTGCATGCCTGCTGCCACAACCCCACCGGCTACGACATCACCGCAGCCCAATGGGACCAGGTGATCGCCGCCGTCAAGGCCCGTAATCTGACCGCCTTCCTGGACATGGCCTACCAGGGCTTCGGCCACGGCATCGCCGAAGACGGCGCCGTGATCGGCAAGTTCGTGGCCGCCGGCCTGAACATCTTCGTCTCCACCAGCTTCTCCAAGAGCTTCAGCCTGTACGGCGAGCGCGTCGGGGCCCTGTCGGTGGTGGCATCGGACAAGGACGAGGCCGCGCGCGTGCTGAGCCAGCTCAAGATCGTCATCCGCACCAACTACTCCAACCCGCCGACCCACGGTGGCGCGGTGGTAGCCGCGGTGCTGAACAACCCCGAGCTGCGCGCCCTGTGGGAAAAGGAACTGGGTGAAATGCGCGTGCGCATCAAGGAAATGCGCCAGAAACTGGTGGATGGACTGAAGGCCGCGGGCGTGAAGCAGGACATGAGCTTCATCACCACCCAGATCGGCATGTTCAGCTACTCCGGCCTGTCCAAGGACCAGATGGTGCGCCTGCGCAACGAGTTCGGGGTGTATGGCACGGACACCGGCCGCATGTGCGTGGCCGCCCTGAACAGCAAGAACATCGACTACGTCTGTCAGGCCATTGCCAAGGTCGTTTGATTTTTCTCATGCCCGTCTGCCAAAAGCCGCTCACCGAGCGGCTTTTTTTGTGTCCATTCGCGCTGTTTGCCCGATCTGGCCGGTCAAAACCACGTTTTCCCGACGGCTGATTCCTTTCGCCAAGGTGACACTACGGGGCTGCGAATTAGGTGTTTTTCCCCTCTGGACAGGGGTGCCCTGCTGTTATATTGCACTGCAACATAACCTTTTCAACAGCCATGCTCTACCAGATCTACGAAACCCAGCGCTCGATCATGGAACCCTTCGCCGACCTGGCCGAAGTCACCGCGAAGCTGTTCAGCAACCCGATGTCCCCCCTCGGCCAGTTGCCGATGGCACAACGGATCTCTGCGGGCTACGACCTGCTGCACCGGCTTGGAAAGGATTACGAAAAACCCACTTTCGGCATTCCCACGGTGAACGTGGACGGTGTCGAGGTTGCCATCTACGAGCGCGTGGAAATCGACAAGCCGTTCTGTGAGCTGCGCCGCTTCAAGCGTTTCTCCGACGACACCGCCACCCTGGCCAAGCTCAAGTCCCAACCGGTCGTGCTGATCGTGGCGCCGCTCTCGGGCCACTACGCCACGCTGCTGCGCGACACGGTCAAGACCATGCTCAAGGACCACAAGGTCTACATCACCGACTGGAAGAACGCCCGCCTGGTGCCGCTGTCGGAAGGTGAGTTCCACCTGGACGACTACATCAACTACGTGCAGGAATTCATCCGCTACCTGCAGAAGAACTACGGCAACTGCCACGTGATGAGCGTGTGCCAGCCGACCGTGCCGGTGCTGGCCGCCGTGTCGCTGATGGCCTCGCGCGGCGAGACCACGCCGCTGTCGATGACCATGATGGGCGGACCGATCGACGCCACCAAGTCGCCCACCGCGGTGAACAACCTGGCCACTCAGCGCAGCCACAGCTGGTTCGAGAACAACGTCATCTACCGGGTGCCCGACAAGTTTCCGGGCGCCGGCCGTCGCGTGTATCCGGGTTTCCTGCAGCACACCGGTTTTGTGGCCATGAACCCCGACCGCCACGCCAGCAGCCACTACGACTACTTCCGCGACCTGATCAAGGGCGACAACGAAAGTGCCGAAGCACACCGCAAGTTCTACGACGAGTACAACGCCGTGCTCGACATGGATGCAGACTACTACCTGGAAACCATCAACACGGTGTTCCAGGAGTTCAAGCTGGTCAACGGCACCTGGGATGTGAAGGGCGCGAATGGCAAGACCGAACGCGTGAAACCTCAGGACATCAAGACCTCCGGCCTGCTGACTGTCGAGGGCGAGCTCGACGACATCTCCGGCTCGGGCCAGACCGCCGCCGCCCACGAACTGTGCACCGGCATCCCCAAGACCCACCAGATGCACTACGAAGCCAAGGGCGCGGGCCACTACGGCATCTTCAGCGGCCGCCGCTGGCGCGAAATGGTCTACCCGGTGGTCAAGAGCTTCATCCTGGCCCACCAGCCTGCCAAGGCCACCGATGCGGCCACCACCAGCCCGGCGCCGGTCGCCAGCCCCGCAAAGCCGGCCCCTGCCAAAACCGCGCGGGCGAAAAAGGCCGTTCCCGCCCCGGTTGCCGCGGCGCCCGCCGCCAAGCGTCCTGTGGCCAAGAAGGCCGCGCGCAAGACCTCCTGACAGCGCCCCGGGGCCCCGGGGCCCCGGGTGCCCCGGGTACACTCGCGCCCCATGAACGAACTGGCCCGGCGCATCGATGCCGCACTGCCCCAGACGCAGTGCACCCGCTGCGGCTACCCCGACTGCGCGAGCTACGCGCAGGCCGTCGCTGCGGGCGAGGCCGGCATCAACCAGTGCCCCCCGGGTGGGCGCGAGGGCATCGAGCGGCTGGCGGCGATCACCGGACAGACGGCCAGCGACCTCAACCCCGCCAACGGCATCGAAGGACCGCTGACTCTGGCGGTGATCGACGAAGACTGGTGCATCGGCTGCACCCTGTGCATCAAGGCCTGCCCGACCGACGCCATCGTCGGCAGCAACAAGCGCATGCACACCGTCATCGAGCCCTACTGCACGGGCTGTGAACTCTGCATCCCGGTCTGTCCGGTCGACTGCATCTCGCTGGAGGTGGTCAGTGGCGAGCGCACCGGATGGGGCGCCTGGACTCCCGCCCAGGCGGAGCAGGCCCGCGAGCGCTACACCCGGCGCTCGATCCGGCTGGTGCGGGAGAAGCAGGAGCACGAGGCGCGCCTGGAGGCCAAGGCCCGCATGAAGCTGGCCGACCTGTCGGCGCACTCGCAACACACCGATCCGGTCGTGCTCGACAAGAAGCGGGCCGTGATCGAGGCGGCGCTGGCCCGCGCCCGCGAGCGCCGCGGGCAGGGCTGACTCAGGCCGACACCGTCAGCGACTTGTAGACACCACAACCGACGTACAGATCGTCGACCTTGGTGACGTAGGACATCTTGGTCTGCACCACACCGGTCTGCGGGTTGGTGATGTCGTACTCCACCCAGCCCGGTTCCAGTTCGGCCTGTGCCACGATGGCTTCGAACAGCGAAGCGCCGTCCACACCGGGAATGTCCTGCACGCGGCCGCCAACCTTCTCAGGGTGACCGCCAAACGCGCGATAGGCCCCGCTGCTGTCGAGCGCGAAGACGTACATGTCGCGGTCGTGGAAGTTCTGCGCCGGATCGGTGATCTGGTTCAGGAAGCCATCGCGACTGCTGCGGGCACGCAGTTCAAGTGCCCGCTGGACCAGCGCCATCGCCTCCTCGGCCGCACCCTGCTGGAGCTGGAAGGACGACACCGCCTGGGCCAGCGTGGCAGCCCGACCTTCCAGCTGTGTGGCCTGCTGGACCGCGCGCTCGACCATGCGGGCGTTGCGCTGCGTGATTTCATCGAGCTGCCCCACCGCGGACGAGATTTCGCTGAGGCCACCGCTCTGCTCGGCGCTGGCCGCCGAAATCAGTGACATGTTGGCGGCCACGCCGCGCACGCCGTTGACGATCTCGGTCATGCCCGTGCCGGCGGCCCGGATCTGGGCCACGCTGGTGGAGACCTGCTGCCCGGAAGCCTGGATCAGTTCCCGGATCTCCCGCGACGACGCCGCCGAGCGCTGAGCCAGGCTCCGCACCTCGGCCGCCACCACGGCGAAACCACGGCCCTGTTCGCCGGCGCGCGCAGCTTCGACGGCGGCATTCAGCGCCAGGATGTTGGTCTGGAACGCCAGGCTGTCGATCACGCCGATGATCTCGTTCATTTGCTGGGCACTTTTCTGGATGCCCTCGACCGATTCGACCGCACGCACCATGGCCTGTGCGCCGCTCTCGGCGATGTCGCGGACCCGGGAGGCCTGCGCATCCGAGTCGCCCGCAGTCTGGGCATTGCGCTGCACCGTGCTGGAGAGCTCCTGCACGCTGGCGGCGGTCTGTTCCAGGTTGGCCGCCTGCTGCTCGGTGCGGTCGGCCAGTTCGCGGTTGCCGGTGGCCAGGCTCTTGCCGGCATAGGCGACCAGCGCGGAGTTGCTGCGCACCTCGGCCACCATGGCCGACAGGTTGCCGATCATGTCCTGCAGCTGGGACGCCAGATCGGCCAGTTCGTCGGTGCCACGCACCGTCACGCGGGTGCGCAGGTTGCCCTTGGCGGTCTCGGCCATCACATGGCTGACATGCCGGAAGTCGATCACAAAGCTGAAATAAAACGACGTGAGCAGGTAGCCCATGGCCGCCATGCCCAGAACGGCGGCGCCGATCGCCACCCACCGCTGGAGTTCCGCGGCCGCTTTGCGCTCTTCCAGCAGTTGCGTCAGTCGCGCAAGCACGGCGCCTTGGTAGGCCTGTGCCGCGTTGATGGCCGTGGTGCCTGCGGCGAAATACTCCGTGGGCGCCACGCTGCCGGAGCCATTGGCGGCACCCAGCGCAAGCGCCACGAACGATTCCGAGGCCTTGATGGCCTCTTCGGCTGGCAGGCCGGTCTGTCCGTAGCGCTGGGCGAACGCGGTGGCGAAGCGGAAGTCGTCGGTTTCACCTGCCAACAACTGCAGCTGGGAGCGAAGGCCCGCAGCGGCGTCGCCCATGCCTTCAGGCCGGCTGAGCAACCCGGCGCCCTCTCCCCTGAGACGGGCCATGCGCTCGGTCCATGGCACGGTGCGGGAGACCACGATGTCCATGAGGAAGTAGCTCGCAGGATCGGGATCGAACAGCAGGTGCGAGCGTTCGCCGGTGGTGTACATGAGCCGCTTGATGTCGGCGATCAGGGCGGTGTGGGTGTCGAACGCCTGCTCGCGCGATAGCTTTTCGGTGTCTGCCAGCCGCTGCACGCGGGCTTCCAGGTCGCGCCAGACCTGTGTGAGGCCCATTTCTTCGCGCGCCGCAGTCAGCGCCGCGCCTGCGGTGGTCAGTGTGGTGGGCAGGGACTCTCGGGTCTTGTCGAGGGAGGAACGCGCGGCCGCTTCGCCTGCCAGCAGCATGTTTGTCTGCCCCCGGTGGGTCTGCAGGACTGTCACCAGACGGCCCAGGGCAGAGATGCCCTGAACGCCCTGCGCCTCACCTTCCAGGAGGTGGATTTCGTCCGAGATGCGCTGCACCAGCGATACGCAGACCACCAGCATCGGAACAACGATCGCCATCGCGAGAATCCCCAGCTTGACGGGGAGTCTCATTTTGCGCATCAGCCATACGCCGGGCATGAACGGTTGGACTCGTGACATGGCTCATCAGCTCCTTCTCTCTGATCAGACTTCTATCGGCAGTTCGCTGGTCTTGTTGAATTGGGATAGACCCGCAAGCGACGTCTGTCAGTGAAACTGGGGCAGTCCGAGGGCCTTGGTGCCCGCAGTCGTCGCCTTGCGACATCCGGGAAACCCCGTGAGGGGTGGCATGGTTCTGGTTGGGGTGTTCGTGGGTGCCCATGGCGGACTCCTCGGAATGCGGACGGTGAGGTGAGCCCCAGCGTAGGACAAGTGCCTGCCGCGCAATGCGCTGAAGAGCGCCTGTCTTCCATGCCTGTTCCAACCGCAGCCAGGCGACGGCACAATCCGCGCATGACCGCGACCGCCCATCTCCTCAAACTGACCGCGCGCCCCGAGGGCACCCCGTCCGTCGACCACCCGCGCCCGGAGCGGCTGTTGCGCGGAAACCCCATGCGGGAAACCTGGAACCTGGTCGACGAGGGTTTGCCGGCCGGGCAGGTGTATTGCGGCGTCTGGCGCTGCGAGCCGGGGCACTGGCGGATCGCCATGGGGCCGACCGAGCGCGAACTGTTCACCGTGCTCGAAGGCCGCTGCCGGGTGCACGATGCGACGGGCGGCTTCGAGGAGGCCGGACCGGGAGAAGGCATCTACATTCCGCCCGGCTTCGAAGGGGCGTTCGAGGTACTGGAGCCGCTGACCAAGACCTACATGATCTGCGAGTGAACGCTGAATAAAAATGCCCCGCCAGGCGTGCACCCGGCGGGGCTGTCTCCTCGGCTTCTCTGGTTCAACCGGGTTGTTTGTCCAGGGCAGCGAATGCGTTGACCACCTCGGGCGGGGCCTGCACCAGCTCGATCAGCACGCCCTCACCCGCGATCGGGAACTGCTCGTTCGCCTTGGGGTGCAGGAAGGTGATGTCAAAACCCGCCGCGCCCTTGCGGATGCCGCCCGGCGCAAAGCGCACGCCCTGGGCCGTGAGCCACTCCACCGCCACCGGCAGGTTGTCGATCCACAGGCCGATGTGGTTGAGCGGCGTCGTGTGGACCGCCGGCTTCTTCTCCGGGTCCATGGGCTGCATCAGGTCGACCTCGACCTTGAACGGGCCGCTGCCGATGGCGCAGATGTCTTCGTCCACGTTCTCGCGCTCGCTCTGGAAGGTGCCGGTCTTCTCCAGCCCCAGCATGTCCACCCACAGCGTCTGCAGGCGCAGCTTGTCCGGACCGCCGATGGCAATCTGCTGGACACCCAGCACCTTGAAAGGCCTTGGGGTCCCCTTCATTTCTCGAACTCCACGATGGGCTGGTCGACCACCAGGGATTCGCCCTTGGACGCGAGCACCTTGGCCACCACGCCATCGGCCGCGGCGAACAGCACGTTCTCCATCTTCATGGCCTCGATCACGGCCACGCGCTCACCGGCCTGCACCTTCTGGCCGACCTGCACCGCCACATCCACCAGCAGGCCCGGCATGGGCGACAGCACGTATTTGCTCATGTCCGGAGGGGCCTTGAACGGCATGAGCTGGTGCAGCTCGGCCATGCGCGGCGACACCACCATGGTCTCCAGCTTGGTGCCGTTGTGCTGCACCACCAGCGCCAGCGGGTTCTTGGCCGAACCGCGTTCCATCTGCGCGGTGAAAGGCTGACCGTTGCACTCGCCCGTGATGACGATGTCGTTCAGGCGCGAGGGCGAGCTGATCTTGAAGCGCTTCTCGCCCACGGTGACGGAGGCGTAGCCGGTTTCGCCAACGAACTCGTCCACGTGCACCGGGGTGTAGCGGTGCTGACCATCTGCGCCGAGGCTGATGACGGTGTAGTCCTTGCCCACCTTGACGCCATAACCCGGCAGCTGGCCGGAGATGCCGGTGGCACGCTCACGGCTCTTGCGGCGCACGAAGGCGGCCAGCGCCACCAGGAAGTCCGGGTCGTCGTGCGGCACGTCCTCGGCGCGGAAGCCGCTGGCGTAGTGCTGGGCGATGAAGCCGGTATTGAAGTTGCCCGAGACGAAATCCGGGTGGGCCAGCAGTGCCGCCTGGAACGGGATGTTGCTGTTGATGCCGCGAATGACAAATCCGTTGAGCGCCTCGCGCATCTTGGCGATGGCGTCGTTGCGGTCCTTGCCGTGCACGATGAGCTTGGCGATCATCGAGTCGTAGTGCATCGGGATCTCACCGCCCTCGAACACGCCGGTGTCCACCCGCACGCCGTGCTTGTGCGCCGTGTCGGCCTGCCACATGCTTTCCGTCGGCGGCGTGAAACGCACCAGTCGGCCGGTGGACGGCAGGAAGTTGCGGAACGGGTCTTCGGCGTTGATGCGGCACTCCATGGCCCAGCCATCGCGCTTCACATCGGCCTGGGTGAAGGCCAGCTTCTCGCCCGCGGCCACGCGGATCATCTGCTCCACCAGGTCCAGGCCGGTGATGCACTCGGTGACCGGGTGCTCCACCTGCAGCCGGGTGTTCATCTCCAGGAAGTAGAAGTCCTGGTCCTTGCCGACCACGAACTCCACCGTGCCCGCGCTCTGGTACTTCACCGCCTTGGCCAGGGCCACGGCCTGCTCGCCCATGGCCTTGCGCGTGGCGTCGGAAATGAAGGGCGACGGTGCTTCCTCGATCACCTTCTGGTGGCGGCGCTGGATCGAGCACTCGCGCTCGTTGAGATACAGCACGTTGCCGTGGCTGTCGCCCAGGATCTGGATCTCGATGTGGCGCGGCTGCTCGACGAACTTCTCGATGAAGATGCGGTCGTCGCCGAAGCTGTTGCGGGCCTCGTTCTGGCAGGCGGTAAAGCCTTCCAGCGCCTCCTTGTCGTTGAAGGCCACACGCAGGCCCTTGCCACCGCCACCGGCCGAAGCCTTGATCATCACCGGGTAGCCGATGCCGTTGGCGATCTCCACCGCGCGCTCGGCCGACGGAATGGGGTCGTTGTAGCCGGGGATGGTGTTGACCTTGGCCTCGTTGGCCAGCTTCTTGGACGCGATCTTGTCGCCCATGGCCGCAATCGAATGGGCCTTGGGCCCGATGAAGGCGATGCCTTCCTTCTCGCAGCGTTCGGCAAAGGCCTCGTTCTCCGACAGGAAGCCGTAGCCAGGGTGGATGGCCTCGGCGCCGGTCTGCTTGGCGGCGGCAATGATCTTGTCGGCCACCAGGTAGGACTCACGCGAGGGCGCCGGGCCCAGCAGCACGGCCTCGTCGGCCAGGCGCACGTGGCGCGCCTCCTTGTCGGCCTCGGAGTACACGGCCACGGTGGCGATGCCCATCTTGCGGGCGGTGGCGATGACGCGGCAGGCAATCTCGCCGCGGTTGGCAATCAGGATCTTCTTGAACATGTTGTTTTCTCCTCGGGCAATCAGAGGGGGATGTTCCCGTGCTTGCGCCACGGGTTTTCGATCTTCTTGTCCTTCAACATGACAAGGCTGCGGCAGATGCGCTTGCGGGTTTCGGAAGGCAGGATCACGTCGTCGATGAAGCCGCGCGCGCCGGCAACGAAGGGGTTGGCAAAGCGCGCCTTGTATTCGGCCTCGCGCTCGGCCAGCTTGGCCGGGTCCTTCTTCTCTTCGCGGAAGATGATTTCCACCGCGCCCTTGGCGCCCATCACCGCGATCTCGGCATTGGGCCAGGCGAAGTTGACGTCGCCTCGCAGGTGCTTGGAGGCCATCACGTCGTAGGCGCCGCCATAGGCCTTGCGCGTGATGACGGTGATCTTGGGCACGGTGCACTCCGCATACGCGTACAGGAGCTTGGCACCGTGCTTGATGATGCCGCCGTACTCTTGAGAAGTGCCGGGCATGAAGCCGGGCACGTCCACGAAGGTCACGACCGGGATGTTGAAGGCGTCGCAGAAGCGCACGAAGCGCGCCGCCTTGATCGAGCTCTTGATGTCCAGGCAACCGGCCAGCACCAGCGGCTGGTTGGCCACGATGCCCACCGTCTGACCGTCCATGCGGGCGAAGCCGACGATGATGTTCTTGGCGTAGTCGGGCTGGATCTCGAAGAAGTCGCCGTCGTCGACCGTCTTGAGGATCAGCTCCTTCATGTCGTAGGGCTTGTTCGGGTTGTCCGGCACCAGCGTGTCCAGGCTCTTGTCCATGCGGTCGATCGGATCACCGCTGGGGCGCACCGGCGCCTTTTCCCGGTTGTTGAGCGGCAGGTAGTTGTAGAGGCGGCGCAGCATCAACAGCGCTTCCACATCGTTCTCGAACGCGCCGTCGGCTACGCCGCTCTTGGTGTTGTGCGTCACCGCGCCGCCCAGCTCCTCGGCGGTCACTTCCTCGTGCGTCACCGTCTTCACCACCTCGGGGCCGGTCACGAACATGTAGGAGCTGTCCTTGACCATGAAGATGAAGTCGGTCATGGCGGGCGAGTACACGGCGCCACCGGCCGAGGGGCCCATGATCATGCTGATCTGCGGGATCACGCCGCTGGCCATCACGTTGCGCTGGAACACCTCGGCGTAACCGCCAAGCGAGGCCACACCTTCCTGGATACGAGCGCCGCCCGAATCGTTCAGGCCGATCACCGGGGCACCGACCTTCATGGCCTGGTCCATGATCTTGCAGATCTTCTCGGCGTGCGCTTCGGACAGCGCGCCGCCGAACACCGTGAAGTCCTGGCTGAAGACGAACACCAGGCGGCCGTTGATCATGCCGTAGCCGGTCACGACGCCGTCGCCGGGGATCTTCTGGTCCTGCATGCCGAAGTCCACGCAGCGGTGCTCCACGAACATGTCCCACTCTTCGAAGGTGCCTTCGTCGAGCAGCACTTCCAGGCGCTCACGCGCCGTCAGCTTGCCCTTGCTGTGCTGGGCGGCGATGCGCTTCTCGCCGCCGCCCAGGCGCGCCGCGGCGCGCTTCTTTTCCAGTTGGTCCAGGATGTCTTGCATGGTGGTCTCTCCGGTGAAATCGTTGTGATCGGGTGGACGTCAGTCGAACCGTTCGAGCAATTGGCGTGCGGCGGTGGAGGCGGCGAGCTCGCCAGCCTGCACCTGCCGCGTGAAAAGGTCCAGCGCCTCGCGCACCCGCGGGTGCTCACGAAAGCGCTGCTTGAGGCCGGCGTCGATGCGCTCCCACATCCAGGCCGAGGCCTGGTGCTGGCGGCGCGTGGCCAGGCGCCCGTTGGCGGTCTGCAGCCGCTTGAACTCGCTCACGGCGGTCCAGAACGTGTCCACGCCCTGCCCGTGCAGCGCACTGATCTGGATCACCTGCGGGTGCCAGACTTTCTGATCGTGATGGACGTGTTCAGGGTTGCCGTGCAGGCCCAGCAGCCGCAGCGACGAGGTAATCTGCGCGCGGGCGCGGGTGGCGGCATCGGGGTCGATGTCGGCCTTGTTGATGACCACGAGGTCCGCCAGTTCCATCACACCCTTCTTGATCGCCTGCAGGTCGTCGCCCGCGTTGGGCAGCTGCAGCAGGCAGAACATGTCGGTCATGCCGTGCACCGCGGTCTCGCTCTGGCCCACGCCCACGGTCTCGACGATCACCACGTCGTAGCCCGCCGCCTCGCAGACCAGCATGGCCTCGCGCGTCTTCTCGGCCACGCCACCCAGTGTGCCGCTGCTCGGGCTCGGCCGGATGTAGGCCTTCTCGTGGACCGAGAGATGCTCCATGCGCGTCTTGTCGCCCAGGATGGAACCGCCCGAGACCGACGACGAAGGGTCGACCGCCAGCACCGCCACCCGGTGACCGAGACCGATCAGATAGAGCCCAAGCGCCTCGATGAAGGTGCTCTTGCCCACGCCTGGCACGCCGCTGATGCCCAAACGGAACGCGCCGCCAGAGTGCGGCAGCAACCCGGTCAGCAGCTCATCGGCCTGCTGGCGGTGGTCGGCGCGGGTGGACTCCAGCAGCGTGATGGCCTTGGCCATGGCGCGGCGCTGGACGGCCGGCGCACCGCCAACGATGCCCGCCTGGATCTGGTCAGGGGTCACGGATGCGTCCGGACGGTCAGGCTGCGCCCACCGCTTTGCGAATCTGTTCCAGC
The DNA here is from genome assembly GCF_004006415.1 of Hydrogenophaga sp. NH-16. Classification (NCBI taxonomy): domain Bacteria; kingdom Pseudomonadati; phylum Pseudomonadota; class Betaproteobacteria; order Burkholderiales; family Comamonadaceae; genus Hydrogenophaga; species Hydrogenophaga sp. NH-16. Next base: position 4,406,889 of record NZ_CP029344.1, on the reverse strand, counting down.
ACGTCCTTCGCACTGGCCGGGATCGGGGTGCCGGGGCCGTAGACGCCCTTGACGCCCGCCTCGTACAGAAAGTCGTAGTCCTGGCGCGGGATCACGCCGCCCACGAACACCACGATGTCGTCGGCGCCCTGGTCTTTCAGGGCCTTGATGATGGCCGGCACCAGGGTCTTGTGGCCGGCGGCCAGGGTTGAGACGCCGACCGCGTGCACGTCGTTCTCGATGGCCTGGCGAGCGCACTCTTCCGGGGTCTGGAACAGCGGGCCCATGTCCACGTCGAAGCCCAGGTCGGCGAACGCAGTGGCGACGACCTTGGCGCCGCGGTCGTGGCCGTCCTGGCCCAGCTTGGCGATCATCACGCGCGGGCGGCGTCCCTGCGCGGTGGCAAAGTCGGCGATTTCGGTCTTGAGCTGTTCCCAGCCCTCGGCAGAGTCGTAAGCAGCGGCGTACACCCCGGTCACCTTCTGTGTGTCGGCGCGGTGGCGCCCGTAGATCTTCTCCAGCGCGTCGGACACTTCGCCGACGGTGGCGCGCAGGCGGATGGCCTTGATCGCCAAGTCCAGCAGATTGCCCTGATCCGACTCGGCGGCGGCGGTGAGCGCGTCCAGCGCGGCCTGCACCGCGGCATTGTCGCGGCTGGCCTTGATGGTCTTCAGGCGGGCGATCTGGCTTTCGCGCACCTTGACGTTGTCCACCTCCAGGATGTCGATGGCGTCTTCCTGCTTGAGCTTGTACTTGTTGACGCCAACGATCACGTCCTTGCCGGAGTCGATGCGCGCCTGCTTCTCGGCCGCGGCGGCCTCGATCTTCAGCTTGGCCCAGCCGCTGTCCACCGCCTTGGTCATGCCGCCCATGGCGTCGACCTCTTCGATGATCTTCCAGGCCTCGTCGGCCATCTGCTGGGTCAGCGACTCCATCATGTAGCTGCCGGCCCAGGGGTCGACCACGTTGGTGATGTGCGTTTCTTCCTGGATGATGAGCTGCGTGTTGCGCGCGATGCGGGCGCTGAACTCGGTCGGCAGCGCGATGGCCTCGTCGAACGAGTTGGTGTGCAGCGACTGGGTGCCACCGAACACGGCCGCCATGGCTTCGATGGTGGTGCGCACCACGTTGTTGTACGGGTCCTGCTCGGTCAGCGACCAGCCCGAGGTCTGGCTGTGCGTGCGCAGCATCAGGCTCTTGGGGTTCTTGGCGTTGAAGCCCTTCATGATGCGGCACCACAGCAGGCGGGCCGCGCGCATCTTGGCAATCTCCAAGTAGAAGTTCATGCCCACCGCCCAGAAGAAGCTCAGGCGGCCGGCGAACTCGTCCACGTCCATGCCCTTGGCGATGGCGGTCTTCACGTACTCCTTGCCGTCGGCCAGGGTGAAGGCCATCTCCAGCGCCTGGTTGGCGCCGGCTTCCTGCATGTGGTAGCCCGAAATCGAGATCGAGTTGAACTTCGGCATGTTCTTGGCCGTGTACTCGATGATGTCGCCGATGATCTTCATCGACGGCTCGGGCGGGTAGATGTACGTGTTGCGGACCATGAACTCCTTGAGGATGTCGTTCTGGATGGTTCCGCTCAGCTTGTCCTGGCTCACGCCCTGCTCTTCCGCCGCCACCACGTAGCCGGCCAGGATGGGCAGCACCGCGCCGTTCATGGTCATCGAGACGCTGACCTTGTCCAGCGGGATCTCGTTGAACAGGATCTTCATGTCCTCGACGGAGTCGATCGCCACCCCGGCCTTGCCGACGTCGCCGGTGACGCGCGGGTGGTCGGAGTCGTAGCCGCGGTGGGTGGCCAGATCAAAGGCCACCGACACGCCCTGCCCGCCGGCGGCCAGCGCCTTGCGGTAGAAGGCGTTGGACTCTTCGGCGGTCGAAAAGCCGGCGTACTGGCGGATGGTCCAGGGGCGCACCGCGTACATGGTGGCCTGCGGGCCGCGGATGTAGGGTTCAAACCCCGGCAGGGTGTTGGTGTACGGCAGGTCCTTGGTGTCTTCAGCCGTGTACAGCGGCTTGACGCTGATGCCGTCGGGCGTGACCCAGTTGAGCGCGTTCACGTCGCCACCGGGTGCGGATTTCTGGGCGGCCTTGGCCCAGGCTTCGAGGTTGGCGGGGGCGAATTCGTTGGGTTTCTGGCTCATGGCAAGGGCTCGCTCTGGCGGACGGACAGCGGTGTGGGATCTGCAACAGATCCGGCTGCGGAGTTTACATCATTCATAATTATTGATGCAAAATATTCCAGCGGGCTTACAATGCCGCCGCTGTCACCCGACCCATCCCTGCATGTCCGCCCTCTCCCTCGCCCCCCGCGCCCTGTACGAAGAAGTCGCCGAGTTGCTGCGCCAGCGCATCTTCAAGCGCGAACTTGAGCCCGGCAGCTGGATCGACGAACTCAAGCTGGCCGAGGAATACGGCATCAGCCGCACCCCGCTGCGCGAGGCGCTGAAGGTGTTGGCGGCCGAGGGCCTGGTGACCATGAAGGTGCGCCGCGGCGCCTACGTGACGGAAGTGTCAGAGAAAGACCTGGCCGACGTCTACCACCTGCTGTCGCTGCTCGAATCCGATGCCGCCGGCGTGGTGGCCGAACGCGCCACCGACGCCCAGCGCACCGAACTGCAGACCCTGCACGCCGAGCTGGAGGCCGCCATCACCAACCGCGACCGCTTCTTCGCCGTCAACGAGCAGTTCCACATGCGTCTGCTGGAGATGGCCGACAACCGCTGGCGCCAGCAAATGGTGGCCGATCTGCGCAAGGTCATGAAGCTCAACCGCCACAGCTCGCTGTTCAAGTCCGGCCGCATCGAGGAATCGCTGGCCGAGCACCGAGCGGTCATGGCCGCCCTGCTCGCGCGCGACGCCGACCTCACCCGACAGCGCATGCAAGAGCACTTCCGAAACGGGCTCGAAGCGGCGACCTGAGCCGATAATCCCGGGCATGCGCATTGCCCACCTCGCCCAACCCGGCATCCTCGAACCCATTCCCGCCCACGGGCGCTACCTCACCTGCCAGCTGCGGGTCGGCGTCGACCCGCGCGTGGTGCTCAAACGGCTGGCCAGCCGGGCCGATGGCCTGGCCACCGTGGTGGGCATCGGCGCCTCGCTGGTGCGCGAACTGGGCACCGAGGTGCCCGGCCTGAAAACCTTCTGCGGCATCGACGGTGCCCGCATCAAGCTGCCCGCAACTCCCACCGATCTGCTGGTCTGGCTGCGCGGCACCGACCGCGGCGACCTGCTGATCCGCAGCCGCCACTTGGAAACCCTGCTGGCCCCCGCCTTCGACGTGACCGGCATCACCGACGCCTTCAACCACAACCACGGCCGGGACCTCACGGGCTACGAGGACGGCACCGAGAACCCCCAGGGAGACGAGGCACTGGCCGTGGCCCTGTTGCCCGAAGAAGCAGGCGATCTGGCCGGCAGCAGTTTTGTGGCGGTGCAGCGCTGGCACCACCACATGAGCCGCTTCGAAGCCATGCCCAAGCACCAGCAGGACCACACCATCGGCCGCGAGCGCGAAAGCAACGAGGAGCTGGAAGACGCGCCCGAGTCGGCCCACGTCAAGCGCACCGCACAGGAGAGCTTCGACCCCGAGGCCTTCGTGCTGCGCCGCTCCATGCCCTGGGCGGAAGGCAACAACGGCGGCCTGGTGTTCGCCGCCTTCGGCCACTCCTTCGACGCTTTCGAAGCCCAGCTGCGGCGCATGTCGGGTGCCGAGGACGGCATCACCGATGCGCTGTTCAGCTTCTCGGAACCCCAGACTGGCGCCTATTTCTGGTGCCCGCCCGTCCGCGACGGGCTGATCGACCTGCGCGCGCTGGGCCTCTGACCGGCCATCGCCGGCCGGGTTTTCCCTCGGTCCGGGCTTGACTTTTCTCAAGTCATATACCCCCAGGGGCATACATGATCAGGTCTTCAAGATCCACCTCTGGAGACCCCCATGGCACGCATCGTCATTCTGGGCGCCGGCATCGGCGGCATGCCCATGGCCTACGAGATGAAGGCCCTCGCCCGCCCGGGCGACACCGTGACCGTCATCAGCGAAGCCCCCAAGTTCCACTTCGTGCCGTCCAACCCCTGGGTGGCCGTCGACTGGCGCCAGCGCAAGGACATTGAGGTGGACATCGCGCCGGCACTCAAGCGCAAGGGCATCGAATCCATCATCCAGCGCGCCAGGCGGGTCCACCCCGAAACCAACCAGGTCGAACTGGACGACGGCGGCCGGGTGGACTACGACTACCTGGTCATCGCCACTGGGCCCAAGCTGGCGTTCGACGAGATCGAAGGTCTGGGTCCGCACGGCGGTCACACGCAGTCGGTCTGCCACGTGAGCCACGCCGAAGCCAGCAAGCTCGCCTGGGACGAGTTCGTGAAGGCCCCCGGCCCCATCGTGGTGGGCGCGGTGCAGGGCGCATCCTGCTTCGGCCCCGCCTACGAGTTCGCGATGATCATGGACACCGACCTGCGCCGCCGCAAGATCCGCGACAAGGTGCCCATGACCTTCGTGACCTCCGAGCCCTACATCGGCCACCTCGGTCTGGGCGGTGTGGGCGACTCCAAGGGCATGCTCGAATCGGCCTTCCGCCAGCGCCACATCAAGTGGATCTGCAACGCCAAGACCACCAAGGTGGAAGCGGGCCAGATGTTCGTGACCGAACACAACGACCAGGGCCAGCCCATCAAGGAGCATGTGCTGCCCTTCCAGCACAGCATGATGCTGCCCGCCTTCAAGGGCGTGGACGCGGTGTTCGGCATCGAGGGGCTGACCAACCCGCGCGGCTTCATCACCATCGACGAGCACCAGCGCAACCCGAAATTCCGGAACATATTCAGCGTCGGTGTCTGCGTGGCCATCCCGCCGGTGGAAGCCACGCCCATCCCTTGCGGCACGCCCAAGACCGGCTACATGATCGAGTCGATGGTCACGGCCACCGCGCACAACATCCGCGAACTGCTGGACGGCCAGGAGCCAACCCACAAGGCCACCTGGAACACCGTCTGTCTGGCCGACTTCGGTCACACCGGCGCCGCCTTCGTGGCCCTGCCACAGATCCCGCCGCGCAACGTGAGCTGGTTCAGCGAGGGCAAATGGGTTCACCTGGCCAAGGTGGCCTTCGAGAAGTACTTCATGCGCAAGATGGAGAAAGGCACGTCCGAGCCGATCTACGAGAAGATCATCATGGACTTCATCGGCATCACCAAACTCAAGGCCAAGCTCACCGGCAAGTGAGCCTGGCGGCCGGCCTCACTTGCCGGCGATGCCCAGCAGTTCCACTTCGAACAGCAGCGTGGCATTGGGCGGGATCACGCCGCCCGCACCACGCTCGCCGTAGGCGATCTGGCTCGGGCAGGTGAGCTTGGCCTTGCCGCCCACCTTCATGCGCTGCACGCCTTCGGTCCAGCAGGGAATCACGCGGCCCAGCGGAAACTCGATCGGCGTGCCGCGCGCGTAGGAGCTGTCGAACTCCTTGCCATCGGGGAAGGTGCCCTTGTAGTGCACCTTGACCGTGTCGGCCGCCGTGGGGCTGGTGCCGCTGCCGTCCTTGAGCGAACGGTAGACCAGGCCGGTCTTGGTGACCACGGCGCCGGCTTCCTTGGCAGCGGCTTCGGTGACGGCGTTCTGGGCCGAGGCGTTCAGGGACAGCAGGCCGGCAGACAGTGCGACGGCGCAGATCAGCAAACGGGACATGGCGGGTGTTCTTTCAGTGGGTGGAGACAGAGGGTTCGAACGGAGTTTCGTCGCGCGGCGCGCCGACATGGGCCTGGGCCATTGCCCAGACCTCGCGCGGCGGCAGGGGTTTGAGGCGGTGGTCGCTCCAGACCTGGCGCCACTTGCGCGCGCCGTGCAGGCCGTGGCGCAGACCGAGCATGTGGCTGGCGATCGAATACCAGTTCACGCCGTCCTGTGCGTGGGCGCGTTCCATGTAATCGATCATGGCCAGCTCGACCGCTTCGCGGGTCGGCACCGGACGTGAGGCATCGCCATAGAAGCGCTCGTCCCAGCCCGCCATCAGCCAGGGGTTGTGGTACGCCTCGCGGCCGACCATGACACCGTCGACATGTTCAAGGTGCGTGGCGATCTGGTCGTCGGTCGTGATGCCGCCGTTGACCGAAATGGTCAGCCCGGGGAAGTCCTGCTTCAGCCGGTAGGCCAGCTCGTAGCGCAGCGGCGGAATCTCGCGGTTTTCCTTGGGCGACAGGCCCTTGAGCCAGGCGTTACGGGCATGGACCAGAAAGACCTGGCAACCGCCCTCGGCCACCGTGCCGACGAAGTCGCGCACGAAGTCGTAGCTCTCGACCTTGTCGATGCCGATGCGGTGCTTGACCGTCACCGGCACGTCCACTACATCGACCATCGCCTTCACGCAGTCGCGCACCAGCGCGGCCTCGCCCATCAGACAGGCTCCGAAGGCGCCGCGCAGCACGCGCTCGCTCGGGCAGCCACAGTTGAGGTTGATCTCGTCGTAGCCGCGGTCCTGCCCCAGCTTCGCGCACACCGCCAGATCGGCCGGTTCGCTGCCACCGAGCTGCAGCGCCACCGGATGCTCCTCTTCATTGAAGAACAGATGCTGGGCGGCATTGCCGTGGATCAGCGCCCCCGTGGTCACCATCTCGGTGTACAGCAGGGTGTGGCGGGTGAGCAGGCGGTGGAAGTATCGGCAGTGGCGGTCGGTCCAGCCCATCATGGGTGCGACCGACAGGCGCCAGGGAGAAACGGAAGCAGACATGGGGCCGGATTATCCCTGTGGGCAACAAAAAACCCGCCGAAGCGGGTTTCATGTTTGTGCCATGGGCACCATCACCCCATATGGAGACCACCATTGACCGAGAAGTCCGCGCCGGTGGCGTAACCGCCCTCTTCGCTGGCCAGCCAGGCGATGATGGACGCGATTTCCGACGGCTCGCCCAGGCGCTTGACCGGCACCGTGGCGACGATCTTCTCCAGCACGTCGGGGCGGATGGCCTTGACCATGTCGGTGCCGATGTAGCCCGGGCTCACGGTGTTGACCGTCACACCCTTGGTCGCCAGCTCCTGCGCCAGCGCCATCGAGAAGCCGTGCATGCCGGCCTTGGCGGCCGAGTAGTTGGTCTGACCAGCCTGGCCCTTCTCACCGTTGACCGACGAGATGTTGATGATGCGGCCCCAGCCCTTTTCCACCATGTCCGGCACGACCTGCTTGGTCACGTTGAACATGGAGTCGAGGTTGGTGTTCATCACCGCGTCCCAGTCCTCCTTGGACATCTTCAGGAACATGCGGTCCTTGGTGATGCCGGCGTTGTTGACCAGCACGTCGATGCTGCCGTGTTCGGCCTTGGCCTTGGTGAAGGCCTCGACGGTGGAATCCCAGTCACCCACGTTGCCGACCGAGGCGTAGAAGGTGTAGCCCAGCGCCTTCTGCTCGTCCAGCCACTTGTTGTAGTCGCGGGTGGGGCCGCAGCCGGCGATGACCTTGAAGCCGTCCTTGTGCAGGCGCTGGCAGATTGCGGTACCGATGCCCCCCATGCCGCCGGTGACGTATGCGACTTTTTGACTCATGTGTGTGCTCCTCTAGGTGGTGCCGTGTGGCGAAAAAGTAGTGGGTATCAGGCGCGTTCAACAGCAAGGGAAACGCCCATGCCGCCGCCGATGCACAGCGCGGCCAGTCCCTTTTTGGCGCCGCTGCGCTGCATCTCGTGCAGCAGCGTCACCAGGATGCGGCAGCCGGACGCACCGATGGGGTGGCCGATCGCGATGGCACCACCGTTGACGTTGACCTTGGCCGGATCGATGTCCAGCGCCTTGTTGACCGCGCAGGCCTGGGCGGCAAAGGCCTCGTTGAGTTCGAACAGGTCCACGTCGGACGCCTTCCAGCCGGCGCGGGCCAGGGCCTTTTGCGAAGCCGGCACCGGTCCCATGCCCATGGTGGCGGGGTCCAGGCCGCTGGTGCCGAAGGCGGCGATGCGCGCCAGCGGCGTCAGGCCCAGGGCGGCGGCCTTTTTGGCGCTCATCACCATCACGGCGGCGGCGCCGTCGTTGATGCCGGAGGCGTTGCCAGCGGTCACCGAGCCCGCCTTGTCGAAGGCAGGGCGCAGACCGGCCAGCGCTTCGGCGTTGGTCTTCTTGTTGATGAACTCGTCGCTGTTGAACACCAGCGGATCGCCCTTGCGCTGCGGGATCAGCACGTCAACGATCTCATCCTTGAACTTGCCGGCGTCCTGCGCGGCGGACGCTTTCTGCTGGCTGCCCAGCGCCAGGGCGTCCTGCATCTCGCGGGTGATGCCGTGGGCCTTGGCCACGTTTTCGGCGGTGATGCCCATGTGGTACTGGTTGTAGACGTCCCACAGGCCGTCGACGATCATGGTGTCGACCATCTTCCAGTCGCCCATGCGCTGGCCGTCGCGGCTGCCATTGAGCACGTGCGGGCTGGCACTCATGTTTTCCTGACCACCGGCGATCACGATCTCGCTGTCGCCCCAGGCCACGGCCTGAGCGGCCAGCATCACGGCCTTCAGGCCCGAGCCGCAGACGGCGTTGATGGTCAGCGCCGGCGTTTCCCTGGCCAGACCGGCCTTCATCATGGCTTGGCGGGCTGGGTTCTGGCCACAGCCAGCGGCCAGCACCTGGCCCATGATGACTTCGCCGATGACATCGGTGGGCAGACCAGTGCGTGCCAGCAGCCCCTTGATGACGATGCTGCCGAGCTCGGTGGCCGGCGTCTTGGCCAGCGATCCGCCGAACTTGCCGACGGCGGTGCGGGCGGCGGAAACGATGACGATGTCTTCCATGTGGTTCTCCTTGAAGGGTGGGTGCAGCAAAGTTGGGGGTTTGCGTTCAGCCATGAACGCAAACGGTCAGGACGTTCAGGCCTTGGCCTTCACATAGCGGCCAGGCGCCGGCTCGATGGCCGCATACGCCTTGCCTCTGCCATAGGTCTTGGGCGCAGCAATTTGCTTGCCAGCCAGGGGTTTGAGCCAGGCGGCCCAGTCGGTCCACCAGCTGCCCTTGTGTTCGGTGGCGCCGTCGATCCACTCGTTCACGTCGGCCGGGAACTGGCCAGCCGGTCCGGTCCAGTGGCTGCGTTTGCCGGCGGCGGGCGGGTTGATCACACCGGCGATGTGACCCGAAGCACCCATGACGAAGCGCTTCTTGCCGGGGAACACCTGGGTGCTGGCATAGGCGCCACCGATCGGAACGATGTGGTCCTCGCGCGAGCCGTAGATGTAGACCGGCAGCTTGACCTTGCGGAAGTCCACCTTCTGCCCGCAGACCGTGGTCTTGCCGGGCTTGACGAGGTTGTTCTCCAGGTACATGTTGCGCAGGTACCAGGCGTAGTACGGGCCGGGCAGGTTGGTCGCGTCGGAGTTCCAGTACAGCAAATCGAACGGCGGCGGCGACTCGCCCTTGAGGTAGTTGCCGACGACGTAGTTCCAGACCAGGTCGTTCGGTCGCAGGAAGCTGAACGTGGTGGCCAGGTCGCGGCCCGGCATCAGCCCACCCTGGGCAAACTGCATCTCGCGCATCTTGACGAACGGCTCGTCGATGAACACGTCCAGGATGCCCGTGTCGGTGAAGTCCACCAGTGTGGTCAGGAAGGTGGCGCTGTGCACCCGCTCCTCGCCGCGCGCAGCCAGAACGGCCAGCGCATTGCTCAGCATGGTGCCGCCCACACAGAAGCCCAAGGCATTGATCTGCTCGGCGCCGGTGATGTCCTGCGTGGTGGTGATCGCCTTGATGACGGCGTCTTCGATGTAGTCGTCCCAGGTCTTGTGGCCGAGCGAGGCGTCCGGGTTGCGCCAGCTCACCACGAAGGTGCGGTTGCCCTGCTCGACGCAGTAGCGGATGAATGAGTTGGTCGGCTGCAGGTCGAGGATGTAGAACTTGTTGATGCAGGGTGGCACCAGCAGGAACGGACGCTCGTAGACCTTGGCCGTCAGCGGCTTGTATTCGATGAGCTGAAACAGCTCGTTCTCGAACACAACGGCGCCTTCGGTGGTGGCGACGTTCTTGCCCACCTCGAACACGCTCTCGTCGGTCATCGACACGTGGCCCTGCTTGATGTCGTGCAGCAGGTTGGCCACGCCCTTGGCAATGCTCTCGCCCTGGGTCTCGATGGCCTTCTTCTGCGCCTCGGCGTTGAAGGCCAGGAAGTTGCTCGGCGCGCTGGCGTCGATCCACTGCTGGACCGCAAAGCGCACCCGCGTGCGGGTCTTGGCATCGCCCTCCACTGCATCGGCCAGGGCCATCAGCGTGCGGGCGTTGAGCAGGTACACAGCTGCCGTGTAGGCAGCCACGGGGTTGCTGCCCCAGGATTCGTCTGCGAAGCGCCGGTCCCCTTTGGGCTGGACCGCCCCTCCCTGGTTCCACAGACCGGCCACGTCCTTGAGGTACTGGTTCTGGATCTCGAGCAGCTTGGCCGGATCAAAACGGACCTGGTGTCCGGTGGCCTGGGCCAGCAGATCACCCATGCCGGGCAACTGCCCCATCTGCGGCATCGGCATGCCAAACGGATGGGCCGCGCCGGTCTGCGGCATGAAGGCCTTGAAGGCTGCCAAGGGATCAGGGGAAGTGGTGGCGCCCTGCGCCGCCCCAGGAAAGGCCTGTGCGGCCTGGGTCCACTGCTGGATGAGCTGATTCTGGAACTGCTCAGCCGCCTGCAGCCAGTCGGGCTGCGGTGTCTTACCAGATGTCATGCAAGTCTCCGATGTTTGTCCTGCGGCTTATTATCAAGCCCTCATGGGCTTGAGGCCGGGTTTTCCCTAGTGTCGGTCTGCTCACTTCCAACAAACTGACAACAAACTTCCCGGTCGCAGGTCGCTATGTATCTGGTTGTGATCGCTTGGCTCTATGTGGTGCTGATGATGTCGGTGGCCGAAGCCACTGGCACCAACGGCTCTTTTCTTGGAGCCATTGTGACCTTTTTTCTTTACGGTTTAGTGCCGCTTTCATTGGTGGTTTACCTGATGCTCACGCCGCAACGGCGCAAGGGCATCCGGGAGCGCGAGGCGGCCGAGGAAGCACGGCGCCAACAGGCGGCTTCAGACCTTCCAGATGCTAGCGGCCATGCGGCCGGTGCTGCCGAGCCGGGCGGCGTCCCGGCGGTGGGAAAAGAACCGTGACGACTGGGTAACGGTGCACCAGGCATCGCCGCCGTCGTTGCCGAACACCTGGGTCACCCCCATCGCGCCCAGACGCAGGCGCGCCAGGGCCGGCAGGTCGGCCAGATACTTGCCTTCGGCGGGCAATGCCTCAAAACACCGCACGGCATCGTGGTCGACCGTCACGAACGCCTCGCGCACCTCTGCACCGACTTCGAAAGCCTTGGGACCAATACAAGGCCCCAGCCACACCAGCGGTGACGCCGTCGTTGCAGACAAGGCCCGCAAGGCCCGAAAAGTGGCCTCCAGAATGCCGTGGCCGTCCTGGCCCGCGAGTCCGCGCCAGCCGGCATGAGACGCGGCCACCGCCGATCCGTCGGGCAGGCACCAGAGCACCGGCAGGCAGTCGGCCACCATCACGGTACAGGCCACGCCAGCGTGTTCGGTCAGGCAGGCATCGGCCTCGGTGCCATCGGGGGTGGTGCCATGGAGCGCGGAGACCTCCACGCCATGGATCTGGGACAGGAAGACGGGGCGCGCTCCCATGGCTTCCCGCAGGCGATGGCGGTTGGTGGCCACCGCCGCCGGGTCGTCCCGCACGTGGTCACCGAGGTTGAAACTGTCGAAGGGCGGTGTCGAAACCCCACCGGCCCGCGTCGTGAACAGCGCGCGGATGCCTGCGGGCGCCGGCCAGTCGGGCACCAGCCATTCGGAAGGCCATTCCATCAGGGTTCGTTGTCCGGGCAGGCCGAAGGCTGGGCCTGCTGGAACGCGGGCAGCGCCATGCAGGCCTCGAACGCCGCCATGGTGCGCGGCAGACCGTCCATGGGCGTGTTGAAACGCTGTCCATTGAAGATCTGCGGCACCAGGCAGCAGTCGGCCAGGGTCGGCGTGTCGCCATAGCAGTAGCGGCCTGCGGGCAGTTGGTTCAGCTGGCGCTCGAAGGCCTCCAGACCGGTGCGCACCCAGTGGCGGTACCAGGTGTTCTTGGCTTCTTCATCGACCTTGAGCGTGCCCGCGAGGTACTTGAGCACACGCAGGTTGTTGATCGGGTGGATCTCGCAGGCGATCGACTGCGCCAGCGCGCGCACCCGGGCGCGACCGATGGCATCGCCGGGCACCAGTGCCGGCTCGGGATGGGTCTCGTCGAGGTACTCGATGATGGCCATGGACTGCGACAGGCGCGTGCCGTCGTCCAGCTCCAGCAGAGGCACCAGACCGTCGGCGGCGATGTCGGCGTACGCAGACTTTTTGTGTTCACCCTTGGCCAGGTGCACCGGCACATAGTCATAGGCAATGCCTTTGAGCGCCAGCGCGATGCGCACGCGGAAGGACGCAGAGGAGCGGAAGTAGTTGTAGAGCTTCATGGTGCAAGCATAAGGGGATGTCAGAGGCCGAGCAGCCGTGCGGCCACGGCCGGAACGATGCTCACGGCGTTGCTGGGATGAGGGATGCAGTCGGTGCTCCAGAGGCGGTCCACGCCTGCTTCCCGGATCAGCGCCACAGCGCCTTCGGCAAACAGCGCGTGCGTCACCGCCACGTCGACCGACGCCGCACCGGCCTCGCGCAGCAGCGCGGCCGCGCGCGCCAGCGTGTGGCCCGAACTGGCCACATCGTCCATCAGCACCACCGCCCTGCCCCGAACCGCCAGCGCGGGCAGCTCGATGTCGACCTCGCGGTCGCCGTGGCGGGTCTTGCGGCACACGCCGTGCTCCCAGCCGTGGCGCCGGGCCGCCTGCGCCACCCATTGCAGCGACTCCTCATCGGGCCCGATCAACAGCACATCGGCGGTGCACTGGGTGGCGATGTGGTCCGACAGCAGCGGCGCACCGTCGAGCACCATGGCGTCCCGCACGGGAATCGCCTCCTGCAGCGTGGCCACACGGTGCAGGTGCGGATCGACCGTGATCACCGCATCGAACAGGTCCGCCAGAAACGCCCCGACGATGCGCTGGCTCACCGCCTCGCCCGGGTTGAATGCGATGTCCTGCCGCATGTACGCCAGATAGGGTGCCACCAGGGTCAGGTGTTGCGCGCCGAGCGTTCGTGCCGCGTGGGCCACCAGCATCAGCTCCACCAGCTTTTCGTTGGGCTGGTGCAGGCCGCGCCAGACCACCACGCGCGGCGGCAGCACCGCGGGCAGACGCACCTTCACCTCGCCATCGGGGAAGCGGTGCCGCACCACGACCGCGAGCGCCAGGCCCGTCTGGTTGGCGCAGGCCTGCGCCACCGTGCGCTCGTCGTCGAAACACAGCAGCACGCCCGACAAAGGAACAGAAGACATCAGGACTCCACAAAAACCTGGGGAATCTGGGCGGCCGTGCCCAGCGAGATACCACAGTGCCGGTCGACCGCGTGGCGTGCGAAGTGCAGGTCGGAAGGGTAGTCGGCGTGGATGCGGTAGAGCACCTGGCCGGCACGCACCGTGTCTCCGAGCCGGCACATCAGGTCCACACCCGCGCCCTTGACCTTGGGCGCGCCGGCGAGTCGCGCGATCTGGGCGATCTGCAGGTTGTCGATGCCGATCACGACGCCGTCGGTGGCCGCGGGCACCTCCAGGGTCAGCGCCCCGAGCGCGGGATGGTGGTGGTCGAAACCGTGCGAGCCCTGCGCCGCGATGATGGCCTGCATGCGGCTGAGCGCCCGGCCCGACTCCAGGATGTCGCGCGCAATCGCATAGCCCTGCCCTCCGCGCACGTCCGGGCTGCATTCGATGAGGCGACCCGCCAGTCGCAGCGACTTCTGCCGCAGGTCGGCGGGCGCCTCGGGGTCGTTTTCGAGCACGCGCATCACGTCCCGCGCCTCCAGCGCCGGCCCGATGCCGCGGCCCACCGGCTGGCGGCCATCGGTGATGACCACATCCAGCGAGAGGTGTAGGCGCTGCGCCACGTACTCGAACAGGCGGCGCAGCTTCTGCGCCTCGGGCATGGAGCGCACCTTGGCGGTGGGCCCGATGGGAATGTCCAGCACCAAGTGCGTCGCACCCGCCGCCATCTTCTTGGACAGGATGGAGGCCACCATCTGCCCGGGCGAATCGAGCGCCAGCGGCCGCTCGACCGAGATCAGCACATCGTCGGCGGGCGACAGGTCGGCCGTGCCGCCCCAGGCCAGACAGCCCCGGTGGTCGCGCACGATGTCGGTCAGCCGGTCGAATGGCAGCTCCACGTTGGCCAGCACCTCCATGGTGTCGGCCGTACCGGCCGGCGAGGTGATGGCGCGCGAGGAGGTCTTGGGAAAAACCAGGCCGTAGGCCGCGACAATAGGCACCACCAACATCGAGGTACGGTTGCCCGGAATGCCGCCGATGCAGTGCTTGTCCACCACCAGCGGCTCGCGCCAGTCCAGCCGCCGGCCACTGGACACCATGGCCTCGGTCAGGAACGAGACCTCCTCCCGGTCCAGCTCGCTGCGGTTGCAGGCCACGACAAAAGCGGTGAGCTCGATCTTGGAATAGCGGTGGCTGGCGATGTCGCCGACGATGGCGTGGAAGTCGTCGCGGCTGAGCCGCTCGCCGTTGATCTTGCGGAACAGCGCCGGAATCGAGGCCGGAGGCTCGGCCTGCGTCACCGACGCCGGATGGCCCTCGGGCACCTCCAGCTGCGCAAATGCGTCCTCGGACACGCCGATCTGCTGGCAGCCCACCAGCGCAGGGTCATCGACCACGTTGAGCGTGGCCAGGATGCTGCGCCCGTTGGCGCGCACCTCGACCTTGGACAGGGCCTGGAAGCCCTCGGCCCGCACCACCGCGCAGTCCCGGTGCAGATAGGCCACGTTTTCGCGCCAGGTGTCAATCGCCACGCGGCGCAGCGTCAGCCCGGCGCCTGCGCCGGGAGTGGTTGTCTCTGGTGTCTCCATGGCTCCACGATACACCGCCCCGGGCCGCTTGCAGGCGACAGAAATCGGTTAATGTTTTGCCACCCCATGCAGGAGACACGCCCATGAAAGCAGAACAGAACCAGCGCCTGACCCAGGTCGGCCCCGGCACCCCCGGTGGCGAACTGTTGCGTCGCTACTGGCAACCCGTGGCCATGCTGGACGAGTTCGATCCTGCGCTGGACCCTCCGATGGCGGTCCGCCCGGTCAAGGCGGTGCGGCTGCTGGGTCAGGACTTCGTGCTGTTCAAGGACGCCCAGGGGCGCTTCGGCATGCTGGACCGCGACTGCCCGCACCGCGGTGCCGACCTGGCCTATGGCCGCAACGAGGGCGATGGCCTGCGCTGCCCCTTCCATGGCTGGAAGTTCGACGTGAGCGGCCAGTGCACCGAAACCCCGGCGGAACCTGCCGGCAGCACGCTCTGCCAGCGCATCCGCCAGCGCAGCTACCCGCTGGTCGAAAAGGCGGGCGCATTGTTTGCCTGGCTCGGCCCGGAGGGTCAGACGCCACCGCCCTTCCCTGCGCTGGACTGCTTCGTCGCCCCTGCTTCGCACAGCTTCGTATTCAAGGGCCTGTGGCACTGCAACTGGCTGCAGGCGTTCGAGGTCGGCATCGACCCGGCCCACGCCTCCTACCTGCACCGCTTCTTCAACGATGCCCCGCTGGAAGGCAGCTACGGCAAGCAGTTCCGCGGCGCCAGCGCGGGCGACATCGGTGGCGAACGCTGGCCGATGACACGCGTCATGCGCGAGTTCGACCAGCCCGAGATTTCGTTCACCCAGCAGCCCTGGGGCTTGCAGCTCACCGCGCTGCGCCGGCTGAATGAGGCGCTGACCCATGTGCGGGTGACCAACGACGTGTTCCCGCAAACCTTCGTGATCCCGCTGTCGGAGACCATGACGATCACGCAGATGCATGTGCCGGTGGACGACACCCGCAACTACTGGTACGCCTTCTTCACCAGCTTCGACGCACCGGTGGACAAGACCACCATGCGCCAGCAGCGGCTGAAAGCAGTGACGCTGCCCGACTACATCCCCAAGGCCGGGCGCTGGAACCAGTGGGGCTTCAACCCCGAGGAGCAAATGACCCGCACCTTCCTGGGCATGGGCGAGGACGACATCAACGTGCACGACCAGTGGGCCTGCGAGAGCATGGGCCCGATCCAGGACCGCACGCGCGAACACCTGGGCACCACCGACAAGGTCATCATGGCCCACCGCCGCCTGCTGCTGCAGGCCATGGACACCGTGGCGCAGGGCGGTACGGCGCCAGGCATCGGCGATGCGGCACAGGCTGCTGGCATCACCGGACCCGACACGGTCGACGGCATCGCACCGGCCCAGGGCTGGCAGGACTGGTGGCAACGCGCGGTGCGCGACAAGCGCGAGGGTGCGCCGTGGTCAAGCGCCACCGAACCGGCACAGACGCTGCTGGCGGCTGCCAAATGACGTCGTTCGCCGAACGCTGCGGCCTGCACGACACCCACCGGGAGGCGGCCTGCCTGCGCGCCGCCGAGCTGATCGAGTCCAGCGGCGTCCAGCGCGTGCGCATGGGCTGGTGCGATGTGCACGGACAGTTGCGCGGCAAGACCCTGATGGCACACGCCGCGGTCAAGGCCTTGCGCGACGGCGTCGGCATGGTCGGCACCATGATGCTCAAGGACACCTCGGACCACACCGCCTGGAAGGTGTTCGAGGCCGGGGGCACCGAAGGCCTGACCGGGTTCGCCGGCGCCTCCAACCTGATGCTGCTGCCCGACCCCGAGAGCTTCACCCTGCTGCCCTGGAGCGCGGGCACGGGCTGGTTGCGCTGCCAGCCCTGGCACAGCAACGGAACGCCGGTGGCGCTGGACAGCCGGCACGTGCTGGAGCAGGCGCTGTCCAGGCTCGCGATGGCGGGCTTCGGCTTCAAGACCGGCCTGGAGGTCGAATTTCACATCTACCGCATCACCGACGAAGCACCTCAGCTCAACCCCGAACTCACAGGCTGGCCGGGATTGCCGCCAGCGGTGCAGATGATCCATCCCGGCTACAACCTGCAGGCCGAGGCCATGATGGACATGGCAGACGAGCCGCTGAGCATCGTGATGCAGACCGCCCAGGCGCTGGGCCTGCCACTGCAGTCGCTGGAGATTGAGCTGGGCCCGAGCCAGGTGGAGGCGGTGTTCGACGCCACCGATGCGCTGACCGCCGCCGACCAGATGGTGCTGTTCCGCAACGGCGTGCGGCAGGCGCTGCGCCGCGCCGGCTACCTGGCCACCTTCATGTGCCGCCCGCCCTTCCCCAACATCATGTCCAGCGGCTGGCACCTGCACCAGTCACTGGTTGAACGCGATGGCGGCCGCAACGGCTGTGCGCGCGCCGCTCCCGCCGAGGACAGCACGGTGCGCGACGCCCGCCACACCCTCTCGGACGCCGGTGCCCACTGGCTGGCCGGCCTGCTGGCGCATGCGCCGGGCATGACCGCGCTGTGTACCCCCACCATCAACGGCTTCGGCCGCTTCCGGCCCAACGCCCTGGCGCCGCAGCACATCATCTGGGGCCAGGACAACCGAGGCGCGATGTTGCGCGTGGTGGGCGCCGCGGGCGACCCCGCCACCCGGATTGAAAACCGCATCGGCGAGCCCGCGGCCAATCCCTACCTCTACATGGCGTCCCAAATCCATGCCGGCCTGGACGGCCTGCTGCGCGGCCTGGAACCTCCGCCCGCCACCGACAATCCCTATGCCACCGGCCACGCTCGCCTGCCGGACAACCTGGGCGATGCCCTGGCCGCCCTGCGGGGCGACGAGGCACTGATGAACGGACTGGGCGCTGCGGTGGTCGAACACTTTTGCCGCATCAAGCAGTCTGAAATCAACCGCCACGCCGACGCCCAGGACAAGGCAGACTTTGAACGGCGCGAATACTTCAGCCGCTACTGATTCACTTCTTTCACATGAGCACCATCCACATCCGTTTCGTCCACGCCGACCAGACCGAAGAAACCATCACCGCCGCCACCGGCCAGAGCCTGATGAAGGCCGCTGTCGACGCCGATATCCATGGCATCGAGGCCGATTGCGGCGGCGTTCTCACCTGCGCCACCTGCCACGTCATGATCGACAGCCCCTGGGCCGAGAAGCTGCCCAAGCCGGTGGCCGACGAAACCGACATGCTCGATTTCGCGGCCAGTCCGGTCGAGGCCGGCAGCCGGCTGAGCTGCCAGGTTCGGCTGACACCCGAGCTCGATGGGCTGGTGGTCCGCCTGCCCGCCTCGCAACACTGACCCACCTCCCCGAGTCCTGAAAGGTCACCGATGAGCTACACCTTCGCCCCGCCCGCCGTCGTCTCCGTGCCCGTGGTGGGGCGCGCCGAACGCTTTCCCGTCCACCGCATCTACTGCGTGGGCCGCAACTACGAAGAACACGCCAAGGAAATGGGCTTCACCGGCCGCGAGCCGCCTTTCTTCTTCCTCAAACCTGCCGACGCCATCGTGGTGGCCGAGGCCGGACAGACCGCCACCATTCCCTACCCGTCGCTCACCGGCAACCTGCACCACGAGATCGAGCTGGTCGTCGCCATCGGCCGGGGTGGACGGAACATCAAGGCAGTCGATGCCGCCAGCCACATCTACGGCTACGCCGTGGGGCTGGACATGACCCGCAGGGATCTCCAGAACGACATGAAAAAACAGGGCCGCCCCTGGTGCATCGGCAAGGCCTTCGACCAGTCGGCGCCCATCGGCCCCATCACACCCGCCGCTGAAGCCGGCGACATCGCCAACGCCGCGATCTGGGTCCAGGTGAACGGCACCGACCGTCAGCGCAGCAATGTCTCGAAGCTCATCTGGAACATCGCCGAAACCATCGAGCACCTGTCGGCGGCCTGGGAACTGCAACCCGGCGACCTCATCTACACCGGCACACCCGAAGGCGTGGCTGCGGTGGTCAGCGGCGACACCATGAGCGGTGGTGTCGACGGACTCACCAGCATTGCTGTGCACGTGGGGTGACCCGGCAAGGGTAAACCCCCAGAGGCCGCTCCCTAGAATGGAACGCCTCTGATCCGCTGTTCCCCTAACTACAGGAGCCATCACATGATCCAGCGCAGAACCCTGCTCCAGTCCGGTGCCGCCGTTGCCTTCGGTGCCCCCGCCCTCGTCGGCCTTGCCCAGCAAAGCGTGACCCTCAAGTTCCACACTTTCATGGCGCCGCAATCCAACGTGTGGCTGAACATGCACAAGGCCTGGATGGACAAAGTCACCAAGGACTCCGAAGGTCGCATCAAGTTCGAGGCCTATCCCGCCATGCAATTGGGCGGCTCGCCCGTGCAGCTGTACGACCAGGCCAAGGACGGTGTGGTCGACATCGTGTGGACCCTGCCGGGCAACACCCCGGGCCGTTTCCCACGCATCGAGGTGTTCGAACTGCCGTTCATGATGAACAACGCCGAAGCGACCTCTCGCGCCTACTGGGAATACGTGCAGACCGCGGCCACGGACGAGTTCAAGGAAGTTCACCCGATCGCGCTGCAGGTGCACGGCCCCGGCATGTTCCACATGCGCGACAAACTGGTGAAGACCGCGGCCGACCTGCAAGGCTCCAAGGTGCGCGGCCCCACCCGGCAGATCACCAAGATGCTGGGCTACCTGGGCGCCACACCGGTCGGCATGCCGCTGCCGCAGATCCCTGACGCACTGTCCAAGGGCGTGATCAACGGCTGCGTGATTCCCTGGGAAGTGGTTCCCTCGGTCAAGGTGCACGAGCTCACCAAGTTCCACAGCGAATTTGACCCTGCTGGCGGCGCGTTGTACACCACCACCTTCATCATGGCGATGAACAAGGCCAAGTACGCCTCGCTGCCGCCCGACCTCAAGGCCATCATCGACAAGAACTCGGGCATCGAAACCTCGGGCTGGCTGGGCAAGGTGCAGCAGGGCGGGGATGTTCCCGGTCGCGAGGCGGCGGTCAAGCAGGGCAACACCATCCACACCATCCCTGCGACCGAAGCCCAGGAGTTCAAGCGCAAGGCGCGACTGGTCGAGGTCGAGTGGATGCAGGACATGGACAAGCGCGGTTTCAACGGCAAGCAACTGCTGGACACCGCCAAGGCGCTGATCGAGAAGCACGGTAAGGTCACCACGAAGAAGGCCTGACAGCCGTCGGCTTCACAAGGGCTCCCAAGCAGTCCGTGTCAGAACACTAACAAGACGCTGAAGAGCTGTGCACAATGCCTCGCAACGTGAGTTGCGGGGCATTGCTTTCTGAAGCAAAAAACGCCTTGGGTTGCACCAAGGCGTCTCTTGTGTGCCCCCGCTCATCCGTTTTGACACGGACTGCTTGCGGCGCCTTTTTGCTGACCTGTCCCCGCTGCGGGTGGCGCGTGATCAACCGCAACAGGTCAGGGACTGCCGACGTCCTGGCCGCTCAGTGGCACCCTGCGCGCGCCATTGAACCGTGTCCGCCAGTAAGCCACACGCATGTCTTCCACGCGCACGGCACCTCCGGCGCGAGGGGCGTGGATGAACTTGCCTTCGCCCAGGTAGATGCCCACATGGCTGAACGCACGTCTCATGGTGTTGAAGAAAACGAGGTCGCCGGGCTTGAGGTCGCTGCGGTCAATGACCTCCGTGGCAGCCGCCTGCTGGTCGGCCCGGCGGGGAAGGATCTTGCCGAAGGATTGTTCATAGACCGCCCGGACAAGGCCGCTGCAGTCAAAGCCGGTGTCCACGCTGTTGCCGCCGTAGCGGTAGGGCACGCCCAGGAACCCCATGGCGCGCACCACCAGATCGGATGCACGTTCTCCCATGTCGCTTCTGGCCTGCTGGAGCTGTGAGCCCAGCCGGGCCATCACTCCGCGTTCCTCCAGCACTCGCACCATCTCGTCGGGCTCCTGGTCGTTGGGGGCGGCCTGGCACAAGGCACATCCCAGAAGAAGAGCGGCGACACAGATAACACGCATCGGGGCAGCTTAAGCGAAGCACTGCTCCGAAGTCAAGCGAGGTTCTGTTGCCAATCCCTTTGATTCTGTTGAAGTTTTCGACGGTCAGGAACCGGGCGTTGTTGGCATTTGGATGGAATGACTCACTTGGTGTTCAACCAGAAAACCAAGGGGAGAACTGCTGGAATGGTTTTGTTCTAACAAATCACCAACAAACAGAAAATCTTGATTTAATTAAATGAACCGCGTTCATATAATCAAACAAGCACCAAGGAAATAGACAATCGAGTCATGTCAGTCAAATTCGATGCCATCACCCCGGTCCTGACGCCGGAACAGCTTCGCCAGCAACAGCAGCGCATGGCCGACCGACAGGCGCGGCAGCAGCGTTTTGGTGACGAGCGGCGGCAACAGCTGCTGGATGTGGCCTGGTCGCTGTGGCAGGAGGCCGGGGGGCAGGGCTTCAACATGCGGCAGCTGGCACAGCGTGCGGGCTACACCGCCGGTGCGCTTTACGCCTACTTCCCGGGGCGGGAGGCGATCCTGTCCGCGTTGCAGCAACGCGTCGTGCAGGAACTGGCCGACCTGGTGTCTGGCATCAGGGCGCCGCGCGGTGACCGCACAGTCCGGCCGCGCAGGGACGGCAGTCCGGTATCTTCTGCGCAGGCGGCGCTGGCGCGAACCTTGTTCATCGAGCGCTCGGTGGCCTGGTGGGCGTGGCTGGCGGGTGACGCCCAGCGGTTGGAGCTGGTCCTGCACGGCGGACACGGTGTGCAGGAGGCTGCTGGCGAGGCGGGTGTATCGGCGTCGGTGCTGCAGGGGCGCCTGGCGGACGCGCTGCAGCCCTGCCTGGAAACCCTCCAGACCTGCGGACTGACGCCGGATGCCGCCCAGCAGTTGCACGACGAGGTGCTGGCCTACGGGCTGGGACTGCTGGTGTTGCAGGGGCCTCAAAGGGGTGAGGGGCGGGCGCTGATGGAATCGCGGTTTGTGCAGAGCCTCCAGCAATGGATGGACCAGGCCCTGGCCGCTACGCAGCAGGACGCCGACGGGGCGGGGCAGGGTGACCTCTTCTCCATGTGATCGCGCTGCACCTGTTTGTCACAATCGCCCCTCGGTTCGTGCAGTCCGCACGAACAGTTTCAGGATTTTTTCATGCTGCTCGAAGCTTCCGACTCCCAACTTGTTCTGGTCGACTATCAAGAGCGCCTGATGGCGGCGCTGCCGGAACGTGAGCCTGTGCTGGCCAACGCGCGCCAGCTGGCCCAGGCGGCCCGTCGCCTGCGCGTGCCGGTGTGGGGAACCGAGCAGAACCCCGCCAAGCTGGGGCCCAACGACCCGGGCCTGCGCGACCTTTGCCAGCGCACGCTCGCCAAGATGCACTTCAGTGCCGTTCCCGATGGCCTGCTGGAATGTCTGCGCCCCGCGACCAAAGGTGGCAACGCCCGCAGCCTGCCCAAACATCTGCAGAAGCCGGCTGCAGCGGCCCATCCGCGGAACACCGTGGTCCTGGCCGGATGTGAGGCGCATGTCTGCCTGCTCCAGACGGCGCTGGATCTGGTGGAGGAGGAAATGGATGTGTGGGTGGTCACCGATGCCTGCGCCTCGCGCACCGAGCGCAACCGGGATGCGGCGTTCGACCGCCTGGCGGGCACGGGATGCGAGTTGGTGACCACCGAGATGGTGTTGTTCGAGTGGCTGCGTTCGGCCGACCACCCGGATTTCCGCGAGATTCACGCGCTGATCAAGTAAGTTCGGAAGGTGGCGGGCGAAGATGTCCTGCCATCGTCGTGTCAGACTCCAGAAAGTCTGGGATTCATAATTATGAATTCAGTTTGATCCACCACCCAGGAGACTTACATGGGCAACCCGCAGGGCTTCGAGGCCTTTCATCAGCGCTCGATCACCGACCGCGACGCTTTCTGGGCCGAGCAGGCGCAGCTGGTGGATTGGCACAGACCGTTTGACCGGGTTTGCAACTACGACAACCCGCCGTTCGCACGCTGGTTCGAGGGCGGTCTGACCAACCTCTGCCACAACGCGGTGGACCGCCACCTCAGGGACCGGCCGGACCAGAATGCACTGATCTTTGTCTCAACCGAAACCGACACCGAGAAGACCTACAGCTTCCGCGAGCTGCACACCGAGGTGCAGCGCATGGCCGCCATCCTGAAGGCGCAGGGCGTGAAGAAGGGTGACCGCGTCCTGATTTACATGCCGATGATTCCCGAGGCGGCGTTTGCCATGTTGGCTTGTGTGCGCATCGGTGCGATCCACTCGGTGGTGTTTGGCGGCTTCGCCAGCCACTCGCTGGCCAGCCGAATCGAGGACGCCTCGCCGGTGGCCATCGTGAGCGCGGACGCCGGCTCGCGCGGCGGCAAGGTGGTCGAGTACAAGCCGCTCCTGGACGAGGCCATCCGGCTGTCGTCGCACAAGCCGGGCAAGGTCGTGATGGTCAACCGGGGTCTTGCCGCATTCACGGCAGTGGAGGGGCGCGATGTCGACTATGCGACCGAGCGCGCCAAGGTGATGGATGTCGTCGTGCCCTGCGAATGGGTCGACGCCACGCACCCGAGCTACACCCTCTACACCAGTGGCACCACCGGCAAGCCCAAGGGCGTGCAGCGCGACACCGGCGGCTACGCCGTGGCCTTGGCCGCATCCATGAAGCACATCTACATGGGCGAGCCCGGCGAGACCTATTTCTCCACCAGCGACATCGGCTGGGTGGTCGGCCACAGCTACATCATCTACGGCCCGCTGATCGGTGGCATGGCGACCATCATGTACGAAGGTCTGCCGATCCGTCCGGACGCCGGTATCTGGTGGAGCCTGGTCGAGAAGTACAAGGTGTCGGTGATGTTCAGCGCACCGACGGCGGTGCGCGTGCTCAAAAAGTACGACTCCTCGTTCATCAAGAAGTACGACCTGTCTTCGCTCAAAGCGCTGTTCCTGGCCGGCGAGCCGCTGGACGAACCGACCGCCAAGTGGATCTCTGACGAGCTGGGCAAGCCCATCGTCGACAACTATTGGCAGACTGAGACCGGGTGGCCGATCCTGGCGATCTGCAACGGGGTGGAAAAGGCGCCGAGCAAGTTCGGCTCGCCTGGCAAGGCGGTTTACGGATACAACGTCAAGTTGCTGGACGACCAGACCGGCGAAGAGCTGCACGGTAGCGACGTCAAAGGCGTGGTCGCAGTCGAAGGCCCGCTGCCGCCCGGCTGCATGCAGACCATCTGGGGCGACGACGCGCGCTTCGTCAAGACCTACTGGTCCAGCGTACCGGGGCGGCAGGTCTACAGCACCTTTGACTGGGGCATCCGCGACAAGGACGGCTACTACTTCATCCTCGGGCGCACCGACGACGTGATCAACGTCGCTGGCCACCGCCTGGGTACCCGCGAAATCGAAGAGAGCATTTCCAGCCACCCAAAGATCGCCGAAGTGGCGGTGGTGGGGGTTGCTGACCAGCTCAAGGGCCAGGTGGCCATGGCGTTCGCCGTGCTCAAGGACACCGCGCTTCTGGGCGACGAGGCGGCACTGCTCAAGCTTGAGGGGGAGGTCATGAAGCTGGTGGACGAGCAGCTCGGGGCGGTGGCGCGCCCGGCCCGTGTGCGCTTCGTGGGTGTGCTGCCCAAGACCCGCAGCGGCAAGCTGCTGCGCCGCGCGATTCAGGCGGTATGCGAGGGGCGCGATCCGGGGGATCTCACCACCATGGATGACCCGGCGGCCCTGCAGCAGATCAGGGACATGCAGTCCTGAGAGCTGCGCGGCTGATCGACGGCGCCTGGGGGCGCCGTTTTTTTTGAACCCCCTGATGTATGAGGGCATTGGGTTTGATGGGTCTTGTCAGTATCATGCATGCTTATATTGACAACCTCGCGGAAAGCCATGGAACAAATGATCGGGACGGATGCCCAAACCGAGAAAGTCCGGGTGTTCGAACTGGCCGCCGAATTGTTCGGTGTGCTGGCCACGCCGATGCGGTTGCGCATCCTCAGCGCGCTGTGCGACAAGGAAAAATCGGTCTCGCAGTTGTTGCAGGAAATCCAGACCACTCAGCCCAACCTGTCCCAGCACCTGAATCTGCTGTACCGCGCCGGCGTCCTGGCCAAGCGCAAGGAGGGCACGCAGGTGATCTACCGGGTTCAGAGCGAGAAGGCGGTGACCCTGTGCCGCACGGTGTGCACCCAGATCGCCATCGAGATGGACGAACCCAGCGCTGTGCCCGCGTCCGAGCGTTTGTCCCCGCGTGTGGGATCCTGAAGCCCGCGTTCACAACAGACGCGCTCTTCGCCGGCAAGCAACACAGCATGCCGTTTTCCTGAGCTGCTGCGAACATCCCCGGCATTCCATTTGCCGGCAGGTGCTCGCGGTGGCACAATCGCAGGCTGCAGTCAGGTCCTTCCAAAGTCACTGTCGCATCCGCCAACCGGTTCAGCCGTGTCGCGGAAGGTTGTTTTAACCAGCTAATGTTTCCCAGAGGGAAACGGAGGTCAGCGGATCAATGAGCGAGACGAACGTCTACGTTGCCTACAAGGGCAACTCGTATCTCTTCGGGGGCAATGCCCCTTACGTCGAAGAGATGTACGAAAAATACCTGGAGAACCCGGGCAGCGTGCCAGACAACTGGCGCGGCTACTTCGATGCCCTGCAGCACGTCCCTGCCGTTGACGGCACCGACGCTCGCGACGTTCCCCACCAGCCCGTCATCAACGCATTTGCCGAGCGCGCCAAGCAGGGCGGAACCAAGGTGGTCATGGCCGCCGGTGCCGACTCCGACCTGGGTCGCAAGCGCGTGGCTGTGCAGCAACTCATTGCCGCCTACCGCAACGTCGGCTGCCGCTGGGCCGACCTTGATCCGCTCAAGCGCACCGAGCGCGAAAACATCCCCGAGCTCGATCCTTCGTTCTACGGTTTCACAGACGCGGATTTCGAGACCGTCTTCAACACCAGTAACACCTATTTCGGCAAGGAAGTCATGTCCTTGCGCGACCTCATCAACGCGCTGCGCGAAACCTACTGCAGCAGCGTCGGTGCGGAATACATGTTCATCAGTGACCAGGCGCAGAAGCGCTGGTGGCAGGAAAAGCTGGAGTCCATCCGCTCCAAGCCGTCCTTCAACGCCGAGAAGAAGAAGCACATCCTCGACCGCCTGACAGCGGCCGAAGGGCTGGAGCGTTTCCTGCACACCAAGTACGTCGGCCAGAAGCGTTTCTCGCTCGAAGGTGGTGAGAGCTTCATCGCCGCCATGGACGAACTGATCCAGCAGGCCGGTGCACAGGGTGTGCAGGAAATCGTGATCGGCATGGCCCACCGCGGTCGCCTGAACGTGCTGGTCAACACCCTGGGCAAGATGCCCAAGGACCTGTTCGCCGAGTTCGACCACACCGCCCCCGAGGACTTGCCCGCTGGCGACGTGAAGTACCACCAGGGCTTCAGCTCCGACGTGACCACCCCCGGCGGTCCGGTCCACCTCTCTCTGGCCTTCAACCCCTCCCATCTGGAAATCGTCAACCCGGTGGTCGAGGGCTCGGTGCGCGCGCGCATGGACCGCCGAGGCGATCCGCTGGGCAAGCAGGTGCTGCCGGTGCTGGTGCACGGCGATGCCGCTTTTGCCGGCCAGGGTGTGAACCAGGAAACCCTGGCGCTGGCCGCGACCCGTGGCTACACCACCGGCGGCACGGTGCACCTGATCATCAACAACCAGATCGGTTTCACCACCTCCGACCCGCGCGACCTGCGCTCCACGCTGTACTGCACCGACATCGTCAAGGGTGTCGAGTCGCCGGTGCTGCACGTCAATGGTGACGATCCGGAAGCTGTCGTGCTGGCTACCCAGCTGGCGCTGGAATACCGCATGACCTTCCGCAAGGATGTGGTGGTGGACATCATCTGCTTCCGCAAGCTGGGTCACAACGAACAGGACACCCCGAGCCTGACCCAGCCGCTGATGTACAAGAAGATCGCTCAGCACCCCGGCACGCGCAAGCTGTACGCCGACAAGCTGGCCGCCCAAGGTCTGGGCGAGGCCCTCGGTGACGACATGGTCAAGGCCTACCGCGCCGCCATGGACGCCGGCAAGCACACGGTCGATCCGGTGCTGACCAACTTCAAGAGCAAGTACTCGGTCGACTGGTCGCCGTTCCTGGGCAAGAAGTGGACCGACCAGGCCGACACTGCGATTCCGCTGGCCGAGTGGAAGCGCCTGGCCGAAAAGATCACGACCATTCCCGCCACGGTGACCCCGCACCAGCTGGTCAAGAAGGTGTACGACGACCGCGCGGCCATGGGCCGTGGCGAAATCAACGTGGACTGGGGCATGGGTGAGCACATGGCCTTTGCATCGCTGGTCGCTTCGGGCTATCCGGTGCGCCTGTCGGGCGAGGACTGCGGTCGCGGCACCTTCACGCACCGCCACGCCGTGATCCACGACCAGAACCGCGAGAAGTGGAACGAAGGCACCTATGTGCCGCTGCAGAACGTGGGTGAGGGCCAGGCCCCGTTCGTTGTCATCGACTCCATCCTCTCTGAAGAGGCTGTGTTGGGCTTCGAGTACGGTTACGCCGGCTCCGACCCGAACACGCTGGTGGTCTGGGAGGCCCAGTTCGGTGACTTTGCCAACGGCGCCCAAGTGGTGATCGACCAGTTCATCGCTTCTGGCGAAGTGAAGTGGGGCCGTGCCAACGGCCTGACGCTGATGCTGCCGCACGGCTACGAAGGCCAGGGACCCGAGCACAGTTCGGCCCGCGTCGAGCGCTTCATGCAACTGGCTGCCGACACCAACATGCAGATTTGCCAGCCCACCACGGCCAGCCAGATCTTCCACCTGCTGCGTCGCCAGATGGTGCGCAACCTGCGCAAGCCGCTGGTGATCTTCACGCCCAAGTCCCTGCTGCGCAACAAGGACGCGACCTCCCCGCTGTCCGAGTTCACCAAGGGTGGTTTCCAGACCGTGATCCCGGAGCAGAACGAGGCGGTGATCAAGAAGGCCGACAAGGTCAAGCGCGTGATCTGCTGCTCGGGCAAGGTCTATTACGACCTGGTCAAGAAGCGCGAGGAGAAGGGTGCAGACGACGTGGCCATCATCCGTGTCGAGCAGCTCTATCCGTTCCCGCACAAGGTCTTCGGCGCCGAACTCAAGCGTTTCCCGAACGCCACCGACATCGTGTGGTGCCAGGACGAGCCGCAGAACCAGGGCGCCTGGTTCTTCGTGCAGCACCAGGTGCACGAGAACATGCTCGAAGGCCAGAAGCTGGGTTACGCTGGCCGTGCGGCCTCGGCCTCGCCGGCAGTGGGGTATGCCCACCTGCACCAGGACCAGCAGAAGGCCCTCATCGAGGCCGCTTTCGCCAAGCTCAAGGGCTTCATCCTCACCAAATAAACGTTCCGGCGTTGTGAGCCTCGCGCCCCGGCCCCGTGCCGGGGCAGCCTCTGGGCCACGCCCCTCGAAACATTCCAGGTAGAACAAACATGGCAATCGTAGAAGTCAAGGTTCCGCAGCTCTCCGAATCCGTGGCCGAAGCCACCCTGCTGCAGTGGAAGAAAAAGGCCGGTGAAGCTGTCGCCGCCGATGAGATATTGATCGAGATCGAGACCGACAAGGTCGTGCTCGAGTGCCCGGCGCCCGCCGGTGGCGTGCTGGTCGAGATCGTGCAAGGCGACGGTGCCACCGTGGCCGCCGACCAGGTCATCGCCAGGATCGACACCGCCGCTGTGGCCGGCGCCGCTGCTCCGGCAGCCGCCCTCGCACCGGCTGCGGCTGCTCCCGCACCAGCCGCCGCGGCCCCTGTGGCCGCTGCTTCTGCCAGCATGGCCGGTGTGGCCATGCCCGCCGCCGCCAAGCTGATGGCCGACAACGGCATGGCCCCTGGCTCCGTGGCCGGCACAGGCAAGGACGGTCGCGTCACCAAGGGCGACGTGCTGGCCGCCGCCAGCGCTCCCAAGGCCGTGGTTGCTGCTCCTGCCGCCATTCCTACCGGCGCGCCCACCAAGGTGCTGCCGCAGGTGGCGGTGGTCGCGCCCGACCTGGGTGACCGTCCGGAAGAGCGCGTGCCGATGACCCGTCTGCGGGCCCGCGTGGCCGAGCGCTTGCTGCAGTCGCAGTCGACCAACGCCATCCTGACCACCTTCAACGAAATCAACATGGCCCCGGTCATGGAGATGCGCAAGAAGTTCCAGGAGAAGTTCGAGAAGGAACACGGCGTCAAGCTCGGCTTCATGAGCTTCTTCGTCAAGGCGGCCGTGCACGCCCTCAAGAAGTTCCCGATCCTCAACGCCTCGGTGGACGGCAACGACATCGTCTACCACGGCTACTTCGATATCGGTATCGCCGTCGGTTCGCCACGCGGTCTGGTGGTGCCCATCCTGCGCAACGCCGACCAGATGAGCTTCGCCGACATCGAGAAGAAGATCGCCGAGTTCGGCCAGAAGGCCAAGGACGGCAAGTTGGGCATCGACGACATGACCGGTGGTACGTTCTCCATTTCCAACGGCGGCACCTTCGGCTCAATGATGTCCACTCCCATCATCAACCCGCCGCAGTCGGCGATCCTGGGCGTGCACGCCACCAAGGACCGCGCCATGGTCGAAAACGGCCAGGTCGTGGTGCGCCCGATGAACTACTTCGCTATGTCCTACGACCACCGCATCATCGACGGCCGCGAAGCCGTGCTGGGTCTGGTGGCCATGAAGGAAGCGCTGGAAGATCCGGCCCGCCTGCTCTTCGACATCTGATCGAACCGTGACTTTGCAGACGCCCCTTCGGGGGCGTTTGTCCAACCCCATTCAGGAACAAACATGTCTCAAGCATTTGACGTCGTCGTGATCGGCGCCGGCCCCGGCGGCTACATCGCGGCCATCCGCGCCGCCCAGCTGGGCTTCAAGGTCGCGTGCATAGACGAGTGGAAAAACGCTGCCGGCGGTCCCGCGCCCGGTGGCACCTGCACCAATGTCGGCTGCATTCCCTCCAAGGCTCTGCTGCAATCTTCCGAGCATTTCGAGCACGCCAACCACCACTTTGCCGACCACGGCATCAGCACCGGCAAGGTGACGATGGACGTGGCGAAGATGGTCGGCCGCAAGGACACGGTCGTGAAGCAGAACAACGACGGCATCCTCTACCTGTTCAAGAAGAACAAGGTCACTTTCTTCCACGGTCGCGGCTCTTTCGTGGCCGCCGCCGATGGTGCCTACCAGATCAAGGTGGCGGGTGCCGCCGAAGAGGTGATCACTGGCAAGCAGGTTGTGGTGGCTACCGGCTCCAACGCCCGTGCCTTGCCAGGCGTGCCGTTCGATGAAGAGCTCATTCTTTCCAACGACGGTGCGCTGCGCATCGGTGCCGTGCCCAAGAAGCTGGCGCTGATCGGCTCCGGCGTGATCGGCCTGGAAATGGGCTCGGTCTGGCGCCGCCTGGGGGCGGAGGTCACCATCCTCGAAGGTTTGCCGACCTTCCTGGGCGCGGTGGACGAGCAGATCGCCAAGGAAGCGAAGAAGGCCTTCGACAAGCAGGGCCTGAAGATCGAACTCGGCGTGAAGGTCGGCGAGATCAAGACCGGCAAGAAGGGCGTGAATGTGGCCTACACCAACGCCAAGGGCGAAGCGGTGTCGCTGGACGCCGACAAGCTCATCGTCTCCATCGGCCGCGTGCCCAACACCATTGGCTTGAACGCTGAAGGAGTGGGCCTGCAGCTGGACGAGCGCGGCGCCATCGTGGTCGACGGCGACTGCAAAACCAACCTGCCGGGCGTCTGGGCGGTGGGCGATGTGGTGCGCGGCCCGATGCTGGCGCACAAGGCGGAAGAAGAGGGCGTGGCGGTGGCCGAGCGCATCGCCGGCCAGCACGGTCACGTCAACTTCAACACCATCCCCTGGGTCATCTACACCAGCCCGGAAATCGCCTGGGTCGGCCGCACAGAGCAGCAGCTCAAGGCCGATGGTGTGGCGTACAAGGCCGGCACGTTCCCGTTCCTGGCCAACGGTCGTGCGCGCGCACTGGGCGACACGACCGGCATGGTCAAGTTCCTGGCCGACGCCAAGACGGATGAAATCCTGGGCGTGCACATCGTGGGCCCGATGGCTTCCGAGCTGATCTCCGAAGCCGTGGTTGCCATGGAGTTCAAGGCCAGCGCCGAAGACATCGCCCGCATCTGCCACGCGCACCCCTCGCTGTCGGAAGCGACCAAGGAAGCGGCTCTGGCTGTGGACAAGCGCACCCTGAACTTCTGACACAGGTTCGCCCTTGTCGGTCCGCGCCACCTACGAAGCCGAGCTGAAGCAGCGCGGCTACACCACCGACCCCGCCCAGCAGCGTGCCATTGACGCGCTGGAGCGGTGTGCCGCCGAATGGACGACGTACAAGCAGCGCCGTTCCAATGCGCTGAAGAAGATGTTCGTCAAACCGGAGATTCCGCGCGGGGTCTACATGTTCGGTGGGGTGGGGCGCGGCAAGAGCTTCCTGATGGACTGCTTTTTCAATGCAGTCCCGATCAGGCGCAAGACGCGGCTGCATTTCCATGAGTTCATGCGGGAAGTGCACCGCGAGCTGCGCGACCTGCAGGGAACGGTCAATCCGTTGGACGAGCTCGGGCGTCGCATCGCCGAGCGCTACAAGCTGATCTGCTTCGACGAGTTCCACGTGGCGGATGTGACCGACGCCATGATCCTGCATCGCCTGCTGGACGCGCTGTTCAAGGCGGGAGTGGGCTTTGTTACCACATCCAACTTCCATCCCGATGGCCTGTACCCCAATGGCCTGCACCGCGACCGCATCCTGCCGGCCATCGAGCTGCTCAAGCAGAAGCTGGAAGTGATCAATGTCGACAACGGAACCGACTACCGCCAGCGCACGCTGACGCATATCGAGCTCTACCACTGCCCACTGGGCGAGGCAGCCGATGCTGCGATGGACAAAACCTTTGGCGAACTGGCCGAGGCGCACGACGAGGACCCGGTGATGCACATCGAGTCGCGCGAGATCCATTCCAGGCGCCGGGCGGGTGGCGTGATCTGGTTCGACTTCCAGACGCTCTGTGGTGGTCCACGTTCGCAGAACGACTACCTGGAAATCGCCTCACAGTTTCATACGCTGCTGCTGTCCAATGTGCCGCAGATGGCGGTGCGCCAAGCATCGGAAGCGCGCCGTTTCACCTGGCTGATCGATGTGCTTTACGACCGCCGTGTCAAGCTGGTGATGTCGGCTGCGGTGTCGCCTGAGCAGCTCTACACCGATGGCCCGATGGCACACGAATTCCCCAGGACAGTTTCGCGCCTGGGAGAGATGCAGTCAGCCGAATATCTGGCGCTGGCGCACCGGACCGTCGATACCGGGCTGACGTGATCAGCCCGTTCAGGCTCCAGGTGTTGCGCCGATCAGGTCAGCGGATCGAGTTTGACGATGGTCAGCGACAGGTTGTCACCAGAGCCCTTGGCCCGGGAGCGGGCTTTCTGGATCAGGAACTCGCAGGCCTCGCGGGGCGAGAGCATGGCCACTGTGCTGGCGAGCTCGTCCGGCGTGAAGTAGTGCCACACGCCGTCGCTGCAGGCCATGATCGCGTCGCCGGGCCCCAGTTGCGGGATCACATGCAGGTCCACAGGGGGATCGCTGTCGGTACCCAGACAACCCATCAGGATGTTGGAGTGCGGATGGTCCAGTGCCTCTTCCTCGGTGATCTCTCCCTGGTTGACCAGCGACTGCACGTAGGAGTGGTCCATGGTGCGGAACACCATCTTGCCGTTGCGGAAGTGGTAGATCCGTGAGTCGCCAGCATGCACCCATTGGCTGCTGCCACCGGGGGTGAGCAGGAACGCGGCAATCGTGCTGTGGGGCTCCTGCTCGGCCGACACGGCGGTGAGCTTGATCACAAGGTGCGATTCTTCAACAACTTGCCGCAGCATGGCCGCAGGATCGTCGGTGTCCGGGTCGTAGCGCTCGAACAGCTGGCGCGAGGTCAGCATCACCTGGTCCGACGCTTTTCTGCCGCCGCTTCGGCCACCCATGCCATCCGCCACCACCGCCAGCAGGCAGCCGCTTTCGCGGGGATGGTGCAGCAGGCAGACCTGATCCTGCTGGTAGTCGCGGTCACCCCGATGGATGCCGGTTGACGCATGGATGCGATAGCCTTTGGTCATGGGAGAACGTCTTTTTGAGCGGGCGGGCTGCCCACACTGGTCCGCATGGTAACCACTAATTTTTCAGCCTACTGCTGCTGGCAGCGTGGCGTCACCAGAGCTTCCACCACGGCTTGCCGCCGATGCTCTGCGTGCGACCGAGGTAGGCGCTGTTCGGGAAGCTGGATTGAAGCACCCGTCTGGCGTCGTCACGCAACTGGGTCATTCCGAGTGCGTCGTAGCTGCTCACGAGAATGGCCAGGGCTTCTTCCAGGGCCGGTGCCTTGGGGTAGTCGGTGATGGCGGTTTGCGCGCGGTTGATGGCCGCGAGGTACGCACCACGGCTCATGTAATAGCGGGCCACATGCACTTCCGACTGTGCCAGCGAGTTGACAATGTGGGTCATGCGCGCTCGGGCATCCGGTGCATAGCGCGAGTCAGGGAAACGGGTGACCACCTCGCGCAGCGCCTCGAACGACTCCTTGGCCGCTTTCTGGTCGCGTTCGGAGAGGTCCTGCTGGACGAGCGAGCCAAGAAGACCGAGGTTTTCGTTGAACGTCACCAAGCCCTTGAGGTAGAGCGCATAGTCCAGCGCAGGGCTGGCCGGATGCAGACGCAGAAAGCGCTCGATGGTGGCCAATGCCTGGGCCTGCTCGCCAGCCTTGTACTGCGTGTAGGCCTTTTCGAGCTGGGCCTGCTGGGCCAGAGGCGTGCCGGCCGCGCGTCCTTCGAGCTTCTCGTACAGGCCGATGGCCTTTTCGTAGTTGCCCGCGTTGCGCTCGTCCATCGCCTCGCTGTGGATCTTGTTGGGGCTCCAGTCCTTGGTCGGGTCCACGGGAGTGGAGCTGCAGCCCGAGAAGCTCAGCGCGGCGGCAACGGCACACAGGGGCACGACCGATAATCTCGAACGAGGAATCACACGCTTACCTTCACAACTGGAACACCGGATTGGCTGCAGAAATTATATCGACGGGGGGGGTGAACGGACCCGGCGCGACCGAGGTTGAAGTCGACGCCGCCGATGTGCTGGCGGACACCGAGGTGCGCGACCTCCCTGTGCCTGCAGACATGCACGGTTGGCGCATCGACAAGGCGCTGGCCACCCTGGTGCCCGAGCTTTCGAGGTCGTACCTCCAGCAGCTGATGGCGGAGGGTGCGGTGTCGCTGGATGGCCGGCTGGCCGCCAAGCCCTCGGCGCGATTGGTGGCTGGCGGTCGGCTCCGGGTCGAATTGCGACCCACGCAGCAGGCCATGGCCTTTGTGGCACAGTCCATGGCGCTGGACATCGTCTACGAGGACGAGGACCTGATGGTGATCTGCAAGCCGGTGGGGCTGGTGGTTCATCCTGCGGCCGGCAACTGGACCGGTACGCTGCTCAACGGGCTGCTGGCCCACCACCCCGGCGCCGCCAGCTTGCCGCGCGCCGGCATCGTGCATCGGCTGGACAAGGACACCTCCGGCCTGATGCTCGTGGGCAAGAGTCGTCGTGCGGTAGATGGTCTGGTGCGGGCGATCGCTGCGCGCGGGGTTCAGCGCGAGTACCTGGCCATCGGTCATGGCCGTTGGCGGCGAGACGAGCTGTGTGAGGTCGACCAGCCGGTAGGGCGCGACCCGGCCAACCGTTTGCGGATGGCCGTTCTGCGCCAAGACAGTACCGCAGGCAAGCCGGCTCGCACGACGTTCAGGGTGATGGATACCGTCGATCAGGCGTGCCTGGTGGCTTGCAAGCTTCACACCGGCCGAACGCACCAGATTCGGGTGCACATGGCCTGGCTTGGTCATCCGCTTGTGGGCGATGCGCTGTATGGTGGTCGCGTGGCGTGGGGCATGCAGCGGCAGGCGTTGCACGCAGCGCGCTTGCGTCTGAGCCATCCGGTGTCGGGTGCCGAGCTGGGCTTTTCCAGCGCAGTACCAGCCGATTTCCGGGCCGCCTTGGACGCCGCGGGGCTCCGTTACAATGAAGGCGATCTGTAGACCCGGTTTCAACAGCCCTCAGGGCCTTTGAAGCGTCGCGTCCATCCCCGATTCCTGTAGCACTCGGTCAGTCCTGCGCGACGCCCGCTGCCGCTGTTGCGGCTTTGTCAGGACCCCCATTATTCATTTTCAGGCACCACCGATGAACACTTCGGATGCCCGGCGCGTCGTCGAGACGGCCCTGATCTGTGCGCCCCAACCCTTGTCCATCAGGGAGCTGGGCGTGCTGTTCGATGGAGAGGTGTCGGCCGACACACTCAAAACCCTGTTGACGGACCTGCAGGCCGAATGGACTGGTCGAGGCGTGGAGTTGGTCCAGGTGGCTTCCGGTTGGCGCTTCCAGAGCCGTCCTGAGTTGCGACCTTTCCTGGACCGGCTGCACCCTGAGAAGCCACCCAAGTACACGCGGGCGGCCATGGAAACACTGGCGATCATTGCCTACCGACAACCCGTGACGCGGGGCGACATGGAGGACATTCGGGGCGTGACCATCAACTCCCTGATCCTCAAGCAGCTGGAAGACCGGGGCTGGATCGAGGTCATCGGCCACCGGGAAACCGTCGGGCGGCCCGCGCTGTTTGCCACGACGCGCCAGTTTCTGGACGACCTCGGCCTGTCGTCGCTTGATCAGCTGCCGCCGCTGGACAGCAGCGAGGTTCAGGAGTCCGCTCTGGGGCGGCTGGACTTTGACGCCTTGGGCGGCAGCACCCCGGAGCAGGCGGGAGAGCCCGTTGAATCCCAGACATCCGAACTTTTTCAGGAACAGCATGAACATGGTGCCCCCCCGACAGCCGAATGAAACCGCTCTGGACGAAGGTCAGGCTGCATCGCCTGCCGGGTCCGTGCCCGCGTCTGCGCCCGCCGCGGCCCCGGTTTCCGGCAGTATGGCCTTTGATGATGTGGTCAGCGGGGCATTTGATGCCGTGCAGGAGCAGGACCTGCCTCTCCCTTCCAAGCGCGTGCTGCAGCCCGAGGCCGACTCCCCCAAGCTCCACAAAGTGCTGGCCCAGGCGGGGCTGGGTTCGCGGCTGGAGATGGAGCAGCTGATTCTGGAGGGGCGCATTTCCGTCAATGGTGAACCGGCGCACATCGGTCAGCGCATCCAGTACGGGGACACCATCAAGGTCAATGGCAAGCCGGTGCGTGTTCGCATCGCGCCACCTCCGCCGCGGGTACTCGCTTATCACAAGCCCGCTGGCGAGGTGGTGACACACGACGACCCGCAGAACCGGCCCACGGTATTCCGCCGCCTGCCCCGTCTGCAGACCGGCAAGTGGCAGTCCGTGGGACGCCTGGACCTCAACACGGAGGGGTTGCTGCTGCTCACGAACTCCGGCGAGCTGGCCAACCGGCTGATGCATCCCCGGTTCGGATTGCAGCGGGAATACGCCGTGCGCGTGCTGGGCGCGTTGTCCTCTGAAGAAAAGCAGCGCCTTCTCGATGGGGTGAGGCTCGATGACGGGATGGCCCAGTTTGCGTCCATCGAGGAGGGGGGCGGTGAAGGGGCCAATTGCTGGTACCGGGTGACCATCGCCGAGGGTCGCAACCGCGAGGTGCGTCGCATGTTCGAGGCGGTGGGTCACGCCGTCAGCCGCCTGATTCGCATCCGCTATGGCGCCATGATGCTTCCGCGGGGGCTCAAACGAGGAGTCTGGCTTGAACTGGATCATCGGGACATTGAGCGACTGACCACCGCGGCCGGTATGCCGCAAAGCGGCGAGGGCCCGGCTTCTGTTCGTGACACCGGTGGGCGTGGCAGGCACTTTGGAAAGGGGCCCCGACCCGACGGGAAAGGCGGCGGAGCGCGCGCCGGAGCGTCCTTTGCCAAGGACGGCAAGCCTGCCGGGGCTGGTGCGAGGGGCTTTGGAAAGAGTCCTGGCAAGGCACCCGCCAAGGGTGCCGGGGCGGGCGGACAGCCGGACCCCATGAAAACCTCGTATGGATACATCGGGCAGGACTCGCTGCAACGGCGCAGGGAGCGCGACGCTGCACGCGACAAGATGCCGCAGAAGGGCCGGAAGCCAGGGCGGTCCGGAGGGCGCTGAGCCCGGCGTGCCCCTGAGGGCATCAGGTGTGTTGACATGGGCGCGATGTAGAATCAAGGGCTTTGCCGCAAGGCGCACGATTTCTATTTCATAACCTGCTCCAAGGACCATCATGGCCATCGAACGCACCCTCTCCATCATCAAGCCCGACGCTGTTGCCAAGAACGTCATCGGCCAGATCTACGCCCGTTTCGAAGCAGCCGGCCTGAAGGTTGTGGCCGCCCGGATGGCCCACCTGTCGCAGCGCGAAGCCGAGCAGTTCTACGCCGTGCACAAGGAGCGTCCGTTCTTCAAGGATCTGGTGAGCTTCATGATCTCCGGCCCCGTGATGATCCAGGTCCTGGAAGGCGAAGGCGCCATTCTCAAGAACCGTGACCTGATGGGCGCCACCGATCCCAAGAAGGCCGCCGCCGGCACCATCCGCGCCGACTTCGCCGACAGCATCGACGCCAACGCCGTGCACGGCTCCGACGCCCCCGAAACCGCTGCCGTGGAAGTGGCTTTCTTCTTCCCCGGCATGAACGTCTACTCGCGCTGATTGCGGGCTGACCATGCCATCATGACGGTCAACCTGCTCGACTTCGATCTCGAGGGCCTGACCGCCTTTTGCGAACAGCTGGGCGAAAAGCGCTTCCGCGCCGTCCAGCTGTTTCGCTGGATTCATCAGAAGGGTGCTTCGCGGTTCGACGAGATGAGTGATCTCGCCAAGAGCCTGCGTGAAAAGCTCCCATCGGTCTGCTCCATCACCGGCCTGCCGGTGCTTTCGCGCCAGGATTCGGCCGACGGCACCATCAAGTGGCTGTTCGATGTGGGCGACGGCAACGCCGTCGAAACCGTGTTCATCCCAGAAGACGACCGTGGCACGCTGTGCGTGTCTTCGCAGGCGGGCTGTGCCGTGGGCTGCCGCTTCTGCTCCACCGGGCATCAGGGCTTCTCCCGCAATCTGACGACCGGAGAAATCCTGGCCCAGCTCTGGCACGCAGAGCACTTCCTGCGCCAGCACCTGAAGTCGTCCGAGCGTGTGGTCACCAACGTTGTGATGATGGGCATGGGTGAGCCCTTGCAGAATTACAGCGCCCTGGTGCCAGCGCTGAGAGTGATGCTGGACGACCATGGCTACGGGCTCTCAAGGCGGCGCGTCACGGTGTCGACCTCGGGCGTGGTGCCCATGATCGACCGCCTCGCCAAGGACTGCCCGGTGGCGCTGGCCGTTTCCCTTCACGCACCCAATGACCAGTTGCGCGATGTTCTGGTGCCCATCAACCGCAAGTACCCGATTGCCGAGCTGTTGGACGCCTGCCTGCGCTATCTGCCGGCCGCGCCGCGCGACTTCATCACGTTCGAGTACTGCATGCTGGACGGGGTCAATGACCAGCCTGAGCACGCCGCGCAGTTGCTGGAGCTGGTGCGGCATCACGATGGTCGGGGTGTTCCGTGCAAATTCAACCTGATACCCTTCAACCCGTTTCCCGACTCCGGCCTGAAGTGTTCGCCGCGTCCTGTGGTGCAGGCGTTCGCCAGGATCCTCAGCGAGGCTGGCATCGTGACCACCGTGCGAAAGACGCGTGGTGACGACATCGATGCAGCCTGCGGCCAACTGGCTGGAGACGTGATGGACCGAACCCAGGTCGCCAGGCGGATCGCTGCGGCCCAACCCATCCGATTTGTGCACCCAGCCAAGGAATGACAGGCATGAACGATTTCAGCGCGCGATCAGAAACTCTGCCCGGATCGGCCCCGCAGGTCGGTCGGTCTGCATGGCTGGTTCGTGCTCTGGGGATGCTGCTGCTGCTGGGGGTCATGTTGGGGCTGGGTGGCTGTGCTGCCACGTCCGTTGGCACCAGTGCCAACGCCAGCGCGGGTACGGGCACGGAGCCCATCACCGAATCGGATGAGCCCGAAGGACGCAAGCGGGCAAGGCTCCGGCTGGAGCTCGCGGCGGGCTACTTCGAGCAGGGACAGACGTCGGTGGCCCTCGATCAGATCAAGCAGTCCCTGGCGGCCGACGCCAGCTTCGGGCCCGCCTATTCGCTGCGTGGACTGGTGTACATGCGGCTGAACGAGCCGGTGCTCGCTGAAGAGAGCTTCCGCCGTGCGCTCCAGATCAATCCCCGCGACGCCGACGCCATGCACAACTACGGCGTGTTTCTCTGTCAGCGGCAGCGGTACGCCGAGGGCGTGGCACTGTTCCGCAGCGCGCTGTCCAATCCCTTGTACGTCAACCAGGCCAAGACCCTGATGATGCTGGGCACCTGCCAGTTGCGCATGGGGCAGGCCGCCGAGGCGGAGGCCAGCTTCGCGCGGTCGTACGAACTCGATCCGGCCAACCCCTTCGTGGGATACAACCTTGCGAATCTGGAATACCTCAGGGGCGAATTCACCAAGGCGCAGTTTGTGATCCGTCGCATCAACAACTCCGAGCAGGCCAACTCCGAGACCCTCTGGCTCGGCATCAAGATCGAGCGCAGGCTCAACAACGTCCAGGTGGTCGAGCAATTGGCCCAGCAACTGCAGCGCCGGTTCCCCCGTTCCAAGGAATGGGCGTCTTACCAGCGGGGGGCTTTCAATGAGTGAGGCGACCATGTCCCAGGATATGGCCTGGATGCGGCCGGTGCTGCTGCAGCAGTCGAGAGAGGCGGCCGGCCTGCACATTGCTGCGCTGGCGGCAGCGCTCAAGGTGCCTGTCAAGAAACTGGAGGCGCTGGAGGCTGGCCGCTATGAGGAGCTGCCCGATCTGACATTTGCCAGGGCGCTTGCCTCCAGCGCCTGCCGGCATCTGAAGATCGACCCGGGGCCCGTGCTGGAGCAGATTCCTTTCGGTCGCACACCCGCGCTGGGCGATACGCCGAACACCATCAACGCACCCTTCAAACCTGCCCAGGAGAGAGCAACCACGTCCGCCGTCGAATGGCTGCGGCGGCCTGCCGTGCTGGCGTCGCTCCTGCTGGTGCTGGCCGCTGCGGGCCTGTTGTTGGCTCCTGACTGGGGGCCAACGATCGACCAGCTCCGGCAAGCGGCACCGTCTGCAGCGGTCGACGCTTCGGAGCGGGTGGAGCCCGGACCAGAGGTGTCGTTGCCCCCTCCCGCGGCAGCGACTGCCGAAACCTCTTCGGGCGAATCGCAGACTGTTGTCACACCGACCGAACCGGCGACAGGAGCAAACCCTGCTGCGGCACCGGCGCCGGCGCCGGTGCCCGCTGCAGCGGCCGCCCCCGCGGATGTTGCAGACGTTGCGCTCTTGCGCATCCAGGCTGTCGGTGCTTCATGGGTCGAGGTGGTGGATGGCAAGGGCGTATCCCAGGTGCAGCGCATGCTCAAACCAGGCGATTCGCTTGACTTTTCCGCTTCACCGCCGTACTCGGTGGTGGTCGGCCGGGCCGACGCGGTCCAGGTGACGGTGCGAGGCCAGAGCTTTGATGTGATGCCGCTCGCACGCAACAGCGTGGCGCGCTTCCAGGTGAAATGACCATGCTCACAGCAACACTTCCTGATCGAGTAAGTCCTGCCGAGCCGCAGCCCATCGCCGTCAGCGCACCGCGTGTGCGGCGCAGCCGTCCCGGCGTGGTGAGGTGGGGTGACCACGAGGTCACCGTTGGCGGCGGTGCACCGGTGCGCGTGCAGTCCATGACCAACACCGACACCGCCGATGCCATCGGGACCGCCATTCAGGTCAAGGAGCTGGCACTGGCCGGTTCCGAGCTGGTGCGGATCACGGTGAACAACGATGAGGCGGCGCAGGCCGTGCCGCACATCCGGGAACAGCTTGACCGGATGGGCATTCATGTGCCGCTGATCGGTGACTTTCATTACAACGGCCACCGCCTGCTGACCGACCACCCCGCCTGCGCCGAGGCGCTGTCCAAATACCGGATCAATCCGGGCAACGTGGGGCGCGGCGACAAGGGCGACCGGCAGTTCGCACAGATGGTCGAGATTGCCGCCCGCCACGACAAGGCGATCCGCATCGGCGTCAACTGGGGCAGCCTGGACCAGGACCTGCTGGCTCGGCTGATGGACGACAACGCCCAGCGGGCCGAACCCTGGGATGCGCGCCAGGTCATGTACGAGGCGCTGATCACTTCGGCACTGGACTCCGCTCGCCGTGCCGAAGAGATCGGCCTGAATCCCGCCAACATCATGCTGTCCTGCAAGGTGTCGGGGGTCCAGGACCTGATCGCGGTCTACCAGGAGCTGGCGCGCCGCACCGACCATGTGCTGCACCTCGGCCTGACCGAGGCGGGCATGGGGGCGAAAGGCACGGTGGCTTCCACCGCGGCGCTGTCGGTGCTGCTGCAGCAGGGCATCGGCGACACCATCCGTGTGTCGCTCACTCCGCAGCCCGGTGAGGCACGGACCCAGGAGGTCGTGGTGGCCTCCGAGATTCTTCAGGCGCTGGGCCTGCGCACGTTCGTGCCCAGTGTCACTGCCTGTCCTGGTTGCGGCCGCACCACCAGCACCACCTTCCAGGAGCTGGCCAAACAGATCGACGATTTCCTGCGGGCTTCGATGCCGGTATGGCGCGCACGTTACCCGGGCGTGGAAAGCATGAAGGTCGCGGTGATGGGCTGCATCGTCAACGGCCCGGGCGAGAGCAAGCACGCCGACATCGGCATCAGCCTGCCGGGAACCGGTGAGGCGCCTGCGGCGCCGGTGTTCATCGACGGCCAGAAGGCGATGACCTTGCGCGGTGAGGCCATCGCCACCGAGTTCCAGCAGATCGTCGAAAACTACATCCAGAAGCGGTTCGGCGCCGCAGCCTGAGCCGACGGCTGCACTTGCCGCCCAACATTGCTGAGAGATTCATGGCAGAGAAACTGAGCGCCGTCAAAGGCATGAACGACATTGCACCTCCCGTGTCCGCGCACTGGGAGTGGCTGGAAGACACGCTGCGGTCGCTGATGCGCCGCTACGGCTACCGCAACGTGCGCACCCCCATCGTGGAACCGACCGCCCTGTTCATCCGGGGTCTGGGGGAAGTGACCGACATCGTCGAGAAGGAGATGTACTCCTTCGAAGACCGCCTCAACGGTGAGCAGCTGACCCTGCGCCCGGAGAACACGGCAGGTGTGGTGCGCGCCGCGGTCGAGCACTCGATGCTCTACGACGGTGGCAAGCGCCTCTACTACATGGGGCCCATGTTCCGCCACGAGCGCCCGCAGCGCGGTCGTTACCGCCAGTTCCACCAGTTTGGCGCCGAAGCGCTCGGGTTTGCCGGGCCCGATGTGGACGTGGAACTGATCGTGATGGCCTGCGACCTGTGGGCTGAGCTGGGCCTGGAGGGCATCGAGCTGGAGATCAACAGCCTCGGGCAGCCGGCCGAACGCCTGGCCCACCGGCAGGCGCTTATCAGCTACCTGGAAGAACACGCCGACCTGCTCGACGAGGATGCGCGCCGCCGCCTGCACAGCAATCCGCTGCGCATCCTGGACACCAAAAACCCGTCCATGCAGGCCATGGTGAACGGGGCTCCGCACCTCATGGCTTTTCTGGGCGCCGAGTCGCTGGAGCATTTCAACCGCCTTCGGGCGCTGCTGGATGCCCAGGGCATCGCCTACCGGATCAACCCGCGCCTGGTGCGCGGCATGGACTACTACAACCTCTCGGTGTTTGAGTTCGTGACCACCCAGCTCGGCTCGCAGGGCACGGTGTGTGCCGGCGGACGCTACGACGGGCTGTTCGAGCAGATAGGTGGCAAACCGGCGCCTGCCGTCGGTTGGGCGCTG
This sequence comes from Hydrogenophaga sp. NH-16, assembly GCF_004006415.1. Classification (NCBI taxonomy): domain Bacteria; kingdom Pseudomonadati; phylum Pseudomonadota; class Betaproteobacteria; order Burkholderiales; family Comamonadaceae; genus Hydrogenophaga; species Hydrogenophaga sp. NH-16. The sequence goes on along the minus strand of NZ_CP029344.1, from coordinate 4,364,184 downwards.
GGCATGGAACGCATTCTCGAACTGCTGAAGGAGCAGGGGCGGCTGCCCGAGCCTGTGGCGCCGGATGCCTACGCGGTGATTCCGGATGCTTCTGCCCTGTCGGTCGCGATGCCGCTGCTCCGCCAGCTGCGCGCCCAGGGCGTGTCGGTCGCGATGCACGCCGGTGGCGCCGAGGGCATGGGCAGCATGAAGTCCCAGTTCAAGAAGGCCGATGCGAGCGGCGCGCGCTATGCACTGGTGTTCGGCGCCCAGGAGCTGGAGCAGGGCATGGTGGCGGTCAAACCCCTGCGTGGCGACCGGGCCGCCGACACCGGGCAGCAACTGCAGCCGCTGGCGGAAGTTGCCGCCTGGGGGGTGGGACTGCGCGGCTTCTGACACGCGTCTGGCACGCCACCCCACCACCTACAATCCGACGACTTCAACCAAACAACAGCCATGGCCACTCATTTAGACCTCGAAGAGCAGGAACAGATCGACCAGCTCAAGCACTTCTGGGCGCAGTACGGCAATCTGATCACCTGGGCACTGATCGTGGTGCTCGGCGGGTTCGCTGCCTGGAATGGCTGGAACTGGTGGCAGCGCAGCCAGTCGATCAAGGCGGCGGCGCTGTACGACGAAATTGAACGTGCCGCCGATGCGCGCGACGCCGACAAGATCGAACGTGCGCTCGCGGATATGAAGGACAAGTTCGGCGGAACCAGTTTCGCAGCGCAAGGGGCGATGCTCGCTGCTCAGAGCCTGTTCGAGGCCGGCAAGTCCGACGGGGCGAAAGCGGCGTTGTCCTGGGTCGCCGACAGCGGCTCCGATGATTCCTACAAGGCTGTGGCCCGTTTGCGGCTGGCTGGTGTGCACCTGCAAGCACAGGCCTACGACGAGGCGCTGAAGGTGCTGGAGGCGCCGATGCCCGAGGCCTACGCAGCGCTCGCCGCCGACCGCCGGGGCGATGTGCTGATGGCGCAGGGCAAGGCCGACGAAGCCAAGGCCCAGTACCAGAAGGCGTGGGACACCATGAACGAGCGCACCGAGTATCGGCAGCTGGTGCAGGTCAAGTTGGCGGCGCTGGGCGTGAACGTGGCGCCGTCCCCGACAGGTGGGGTGGCGCAGTGAAGCCGGCGGCCCAGGGTTCTGCCCTCATGGTGAAGCGCTTGGCGGCGGCAGCTGCTGTGGTGGTGCTTGCGGCATGCTCATCGGGGCCGTCCAAGGTCAAGCCTGCGGAGCTGCCGCCACCAGCGAACCGGGCATCGGCACAGCTGATCTGGTCCACCCAGGTCGGTGCATCGGCACTCACGCTGGCGCCGTTCGCCCATCAGGGGCGGGTCTACCTGGCGGGTGGTTCCGGCACGGTGGCGGTGGTCGATGCCACATCCGGTCGGGACGTCTGGAGAGTGAACCTCAACACGCCGTTGTCGACGGGCGCTGGCAGTGATGGGGATGTGGCCGCCGTGGTGACCCAGGGACACCAGCTCGTGGCCATGGCGGAGGGGCGGGAGCTCTGGCGGGCGCAGCTTCCCGCAGCCTCTTACACGTCACCGCTGGTCGCGGGCCAGCGGGTGTTTGTTCTGACGGCCGACCGCAGTGTGCTGGCGTTCGATGGCCGTACCGGTGCGAAGTTGTGGACGCAGACCCGACCAGGCGAGCCTCTGGTGCTGCGGCAGGGCGGGGTCCTGCTGGCTGTCGGAGACACCCTGGTCGCCGGGCTGTCAGGTCGACTGGTGGGTTTGAATCCTGACAACGGGACGCCCCGGTGGGACGTGCCGGTTGCCAACTCCCGCGGTACCAATGAGGTAGAGCGTCTCGTGGACCTCGTCGGACCTGTGAGTCGCCAGGGTGCCAGCGTCTGTGCGCGTGCGTACAACTCGGCGGTGTCCTGCGTGGACACAGACACCGGTCGCTCCGTCTGGAACAAGGCAGCACAAGGTGTAGTGGGCGTGGATGGCGACGCGCAGTGGGTCGCGGGAACCGAAACGGATGATCGGGTGCTGGTCTGGCAACGGGCCAGTGGTGAGAAGGTCTGGGAACTGGACCGACTGAAGTTCCGGGATCTGACGGCCCCGCTGGTTCTGGGCAGGCTGCTGGCGGTGGGAGACCAGTCCGGGCAGGTGCACCTGCTGTCGACGGCGGATGGCAGTGAGCTCACCCGTCTCAGCACCGATGGGTCGGCCGTGCTTGCCCAGCCGGTGCTGTCTGGTCCTGCGCTGGTGGTCCAGACGCGCAACGGCGGCGTGTTTGCCTGGCGCTCGCAGTAAATTTTCCATTCGCCCTCAGGGCGAGCTGATCGAAAGCACCTGTTCGTGAAACCCGTGATCGCCCTGGTGGGGCGGCCCAATGTCGGCAAATCCACCCTGTTCAACCGGTTGACCGGTACCCGCGACGCCATCGTGGCCGACTTTGCGGGGCTGACACGCGACCGCCACTACGGCAACGGGCATCTGGGCAAGCGCGAGTACATCGTGATCGATACCGGAGGTTTCGAGCCCGAAGCCAGCGAGGGCATCTACCGCGAGATGGCCAAGCAGACGCGGCAAGCGGTGGCAGAGTCCGACGTGGTGCTGTTCGTGGTCGACGCGCGCGCCGGACTGAGCGCGCAGGATCATGACATCGCACAGTACCTGCGCCGCCTGGGCAAGCCCACCATTCTGGTGGCAAACAAGGCCGAAGGCATGACGCAGGGCGTGCAGCTGGCCGAGTTCTTCGAGCTCGGGCTGGGTGAGGTGCTGCCAGTTTCGAGTGCTCACGGGCAGGGTGTACGAGGAATGCTGGAAAAGGCGTTGGATGCCATCCAGGGGTTTTCGGAGGACGACGAGGAGGCTGCAGAACCGGTGGAGGGGGTGATCCGGCTTGCGGTGGCCGGGCGGCCCAATGTCGGCAAGTCGACCCTGATCAATGTCTGGCTGGGCGAAGAGCGTCTTGTGGCTTTCGATCTTCCGGGAACCACGCGCGATGCGATTTCCGTTCCGTTCGAGCGCGATGGGAAGAAGTTCGAACTGATCGATACCGCGGGGCTGCGCCGCAAGGGCAAAGTGTTTGAGGCGATCGAGAAGTTCTCCGTCGTCAAGACCTTGCAGGCCATCGAAAGCGCCCATGTGGTGCTGCTGCTTCTAGACGCCACGCAGGGGGTGACCGATCAGGACGCCCACATTGCCGGGTACATCCTCGAAAGCGGGCGTGCGGTGGTGCTCGCGATCAACAAATGGGATGCGGTGGACAGCTACCAGCGCGAACAAATCGAACGGCAAATTGAAACGCGGCTGGCGTTCCTTAAATTTGCGTCTCTGCACCTGATCTCGGCGCGAAAGCGCCAGGGGCTTGGTCCGGTCTGGAAATCCATCGTGCAGGCTCAGGCCTCCGCCATGCGCAAGATGCCAACGCCCATGCTGACCCGCCTGCTGCAGGAGGCGGTTGCCTTTCAGGCGCCTCAGAAGGTAGGCATGTACCGGCCTAAAATGCGCTACGCCCACCAGGGCGGCATGAACCCGCCGGTGATCGTGATCCACGGCAACTCGCTGGAACACGTGCCTGACGCCTACAAGCGTTTTCTGGAAGGCCGTTTCCGCAAGGCGTTCGATCTGGTCGGAACGCCCCTGAGGATCGAGTTCAAGACCTCCGACAATCCCTATAAGGAATAGGTCCGCACGGGCGTCTTCCTGCGCTCGCCATCGGTGTGGTATGGTGCGTTCCCTTATCCACTTCATTTTTGAACACGGAGCATATCGTGAGCAATAACAAAGGCCAGCTCTTGCAAGACCCCTTTCTGAACCAGTTGCGTCGGGAGCATGTGCCCGTTTCCATCTACCTGGTGAACGGGATCAAACTGCAGGGCCAGATTGAATCGTTCGACCAATACGTCGTTCTGCTTCGCAACACTGTGACCCAGATGGTGTACAAGCACGCGATCTCCACCATCGTTCCGGGTCGCCCGGTCCAGTTCTCCGCCGTCGGTGCGGACGAATCTTCCGGCTCTTGATCCCCTCAGGTACCTCCGCACCGGCGCATCCGTCGGTTGTTCTTGTGGGGGTGGACTTCGGTCTACCCCATTTCGATCACTCGCTCGAAGAACTTGGCCTGTTGGCGAAGACGGCCGGTTTTGCTGTGGCTGATCGCGTCACCTGCAAGCGCAAGGCACCCGATCCTGCGTTGTTTGTCGGTTCGGGCAAAGCGGAAGAAATCAGGATGCTGGCGCAGGCCACTGGTGCCAGCGAGGTGCTGTTCGACCAGGCCCTGAGCCCGGCCCAGCAGCGCAACCTCGAGCGTGCGCTGGGTTTACCGGTCAATGACCGGACCCTGCTGATCCTTCAGATTTTTGCGCAGCGCGCCCGCAGCCACGAAGGCAAGCTCCAGGTGGAGTTGGCGCGCCTTCAGTACCTCTCGACACGTCTGGTCCGGCGCTGGACCCACCTGGAACGCCAGAGCGGGGGGATTGGCATGCGCGGTGGTCCGGGTGAGACGCAGATCGAACTGGACCGCCGGATGATCGCCGAGGCCATCAAGCGGACCAAGGACCGGCTGGAGAAAGTCAAGAAGCAGCGCGCGACCCAGCGCCGGCAGCGAGAGCGACGTGATGCGTTTGCGATCTCGCTGGTGGGTTACACCAACGCTGGCAAGTCTTCGCTGTTCAATGCGCTGGTGAAGGCGCGCGCATATGCCGCCGACCAGCTGTTCGCCACGCTGGACACCACCACCCGGCAGCTGTATCTCGGTGAAGCGGGGCGGTCGGTGTCGCTATCGGACACGGTGGGGTTCATTCGCGACCTTCCGCACGGACTGGTGGATGCCTTTGCTGCAACGCTGCAGGAAGCGGCCGACGCCGATCTGTTGCTGCATGTGGTCGATGCATCCAACCCATCGCACCTGGAACAGATCGCGTCGGTGCAGGGTGTCCTGCAGGAGATCGGGGCGAACCAGGTGCCACAGATACTGGTCTTCAACAAGCTTGATGCCATGGATCCAGCCAGTGCACCCCGTGTGCTGCAGGACGCCATGGAACTCGACGGCCAAAGCGTGCCTCGTATCTTCGTGAGTGCGCTGGCGGGCACCGGCCTGCCAGAGTTGAGGGCCTTGCTGGCGTCGATCGTGCTGGAGCGTGTCGCTGGCGGTGAGCCATTTGGGGCAGATGCCCCCTCCGATGATCCGGCGCCCTGATTGGGCACAATGTGGTTTTGATCCGAAACAAGAGTTGACCATCCATGAATGTGAATATGGAATCCCTCTCCGGCGGTCCTGGTGCCGGGGTCCGTCCGGGTTGGCGGGCGAGGCTGCTGGGTGTGTTCAACCTGAACGACCCCCGCTGGGGGAGAGGCGAAGAGCCCCAGCGCGGCGACTCCGACCCCAAACCGGGTGAAAAAGACGACCTTCAGCCCCGGGGGCAGCGTCCCCAAGGCCCCAACCAGGGGCCGCCGGACCTGGACGAACTCTGGCGCGACTTCAACCGCAAGCTGGGTGGTTTGCTGGGTGGAAAAAGCGGCGGGAATCGCGGTGGCAATGGTGGAGGTACACCGGGCTTCAACCCCAGCCCCAAATCGGCGGGTATCGGTGCTGGCCTGATCGGTCTGGTGGCGCTGCTGATATGGCTGGGGACGGGCTTCTTCATCGTGCAGGAAGGCCAACAGGCGGTCATCACGCGTTTCGGCAAGTACAGCAACACGGTGGGGGCAGGTATCAGCTGGCGCATGCCGTACCCGATCGAGCGCCATGAGACTGTGGCGGTGACCCAGTTGCGTTCGGTGGACGTGGGGCGTGACGCCATCGTGCCCGCCACCGGGCTGCGTGAGTCGTCCATGCTGACCGCAGACGAGAACATCGTCGACATCAAGCTGGTCGTGCAGTTCCGCCTCAGCGATGCCCGGGCTTACCTGTTCGAAAGTCGCGATCCTGAGTCTGCTGTGGTGAAGGCTGCCGAAACCGCGGTTCGCGAGGTGGTCGGCAAGATGAAGATGGATGCCGCCCTGGTGGAGGAGCGCGACCAGATCGCTCCGAGGGTGCGGGCGCTGATGCAGACCATCCTGGATCGCTACAAGGTGGGCGTTGTGGTCGAAGGCGTCAACCTGACGCATGTGCGGCCGCCCGAGCAGGTGCAGGCGGCGTTTGACGACGTGCTCAAGGCCAGTCAGGAGCGCGACCGCGCCAAAAACGAGGCCCAGGCCTATGCCAACGACGTGGTGCCGAGGGCGCGCGGCGCGGCCTCTCGCCTGGCTGCCGAGGCGGAGGGTTACCGCGCGCGCATCGTCGGCCAGGCCGATGGTGATGCCCAGCGTTTCCGTGCGGTGCTGACCGAATACCAGAAGGCGCCACAGGTGACCCGCGACCGCATGTACTTGGACGCCATGTCCGACATTTATTCGAACGTCACCAAGGTGATGGTCGACAGCAAGGCTGGCTCGAACCTGTTGTATCTGCCGCTGGACAAGTTGATGCAGCAGGTCACTCAGTCGCCTTCGGCATCTGCTGCGGTGACGCCTCCCGTGACCAGCTCGCAGGTCCCGGCGCCTGCCACCACGAACAGCAGCAATGCCCGCTCGCGCGAGCGTGAGAGCCGCTGAAGCAAGACGTCCGGAGATTTCGAGACATGAACAAGCTTGGATTTATCGTCACCTCTTTCCTGGTGGCTCTGGCGTTTCTCAGCGCCACGTTCTTCGTGGTCGACCAGCGCCAGTTTGGCGTGGTGTTTCAGCTGGGGGAAATCAAGAAGGTCGTGACCGAGCCTGGGCTGGGCTGGAAGATTCCGCTGGTCCAGAATGTGTCCTACATAGACAAGCGGCTGCTGACACTGGAGAGCAGCGATACGGAGCCGACGCTGACGGCGGAAAAGCAGCGCGTGGTGATCGACTGGTATGTGCGCTGGCGCATCAGCGAGCCTCAGCAGTACATCCGCAACGTCGGTCTGAATGAAAGCGCCGGCGCGCTGCAGCTGAACCGGGTGGTGCGCAACTCCTTCCAGCAAGAGGTCAACAAGCGCACGCTCAACGAACTGCTGTCCAGCCGTCGCGAAGAGCTGATGGAGGACGTCAAGCGCGAGGTGCTGCGCGCAGTGGCCGGTGCTGAAAAGCCCTGGGGCATGGATGTGGTCGATGTGCGCATCACGCGCGTGGACTATGCAGAGAGCATCACGGCATCGGTCTATCAGCGCATGGAAACCGAGCGCAAACGGGTGGCCAATGAACTGCGTTCCACCGGCTTTGCCGAGGGAGAGAAGATTCGCGCCGATGCCGACCGCCAGCGCGAGGTGATTCTGGCCGATGCCTATAAGCAGGCGCAGGCGGTGAAAGGTGAGGGCGATGCCAAGGCCGCTGCGCTGTATGGTGAGGCGTTTGGCAAAGACCCGGCGTTCGCTCAGTTCTATCGCAGCCTGGAAGCGTACAAGGCCAGCTTCACCGGTAAGTCGGATGTGATGGTGCTGGACCCGTCTTCGGAGTTCTTCAAGGCCATGCGCGGCGCTCCGGCAGCCCGCTGAGTGACGACTGCGCTTTACGACCTGTTCTGGCCCACGCTGGCGCTGGTCCTCATCTTCGAAGGGCTGATGCCCTTTGTGGCGCCCAGAGTCTGGCGCCGCGTGTTTTCCGAAATGCTGCGCATGCGCGATGGCCAGATCCGTTTTTTCGGTCTGATCTGCCTTCTCTGCGGTCTGACGCTCTGGTGGTGGGTCGCCTGAGCAGCAACAGCCAAACCGAGGCGCAGCTCCCGGTAAAATCACGTTTTTAACAGCCCCCTTCATTTCACATGTCTGCCTGGGTCCTCCCGGATCACATTGCCGATGTCCTGCCGTCCGAGGCACGGCACATCGAAGAGCTTCGCAGGGGTTTGCTGGACACCGCACGCGGCTACGGCTACGAGTTGGTGATGCCGCCGATGGTCGAGCATCTGGACTCGTTGCTCACGGGTACCGGTGAAGCGCTGGACCTGATGACCTTCAAACTGGTTGATCAGCTGTCCGGCCGCTCGCTGGGGCTTCGTGCCGACAGCACGCCGCAAGTCGCGCGAATCGATGCCCATCTGCTCAACCGGCGGGGTGTGGCCCGCCTGAGTTACTGCGGGCCAGTGGTTCACACCCGGGTCGACCGTCCCCTGGCCAGTCGGGAGCCCTTGCAGTTTGGCGCCGAAATCTATGGGCATGCCGGCCTGGAGGCAGATCTGGAGGTGCTGGAGCTGGCTCAGGCCTGTCTTCGTCATGCCGGCGTTAGGCGGCTGCAGCTTGATCTCGCGGATGTGCGTGTGATCGACGCCGTCCTTTCGCCGGTGCCGCTGCCGGCCGACACGGTGCGCGCCATCCATGTTGCTCTCGCAGGCAAGGATGTGCCAGGGCTGTCCGAGCTGACCAAAGGCCTTCCTGACGCGGTGTGCAACGACCTGATGTCGCTACCAGGACTGTTTGGTGACGCCTCTGTTATTTCCAGGGCGCGATCCCTGCTGACCCCTTCCGCTGCTTTGACGCTGGCGCTGGACGACCTCCAATGGTTGGCCGACCACGCTGCGGGTGATGACGTTGTTGTCTCCGTCGACTTGGCGGATCTGCGCGGATACGCCTACTACACCGGCATGCGCTTTGCCGTGTTTGCTCAAGGGCCGCAAGGTGCTGCGATGGAGCTGGCGCGCGGAGGCCGGTACGACGAGGTGGGGGCGGTCTTCGGGCGCAAACGCCCTGCGGTTGGCTTCAGCCTGGACCTCAAGGAACTGGTTGGTGCGGTGGAGCCTCGTCCTCTGGTGGCGGCCATCCGTTCGCCCTGGGGCATGGAGCCTGGCTTGCGAGAAACCGTCGCCGAGCTGCGGGCCCAGGGCCATACCGTCGTCTGTGCCCTGCCGGGTCACGACCATGAAGTCAACGAGTTCCATTGCGACCGCGAACTGGTGCCCGATCCGGCGCGCGCGGGTGCCTGGACAGTGAAATCCCTTTAACCGGAATCAAGCAATGAGCAAGAACAGCAGCGCCGCTTCTGCGGGACGCAACGTGGTGGTCGTGGGTACGCAGTGGGGCGATGAAGGCAAAGGCAAGCTCGTTGACTGGCTGACCGAGTCCGCGCAGGGGGTCGTGCGTTTTCAGGGTGGTCACAACGCTGGACACACGCTGGTGATCAACGGGGTCAAAACTGCTCTGCACCTGATTCCCAGCGGCATCATGCGTCCCGGCGTGAAGTGCTACATCGGCAATGGCGTGGTGCTCTCGGTGGGCAAGCTTTTTGAAGAGATCGTGGGTCTGGAAAAGGCCGGTGTGGAAGTGCGCTCGCGTCTGCGGGTGAGTGAGGGGTGCCCTCTGATCCTGCCGTTCCACGCCGCGATCGACGTTGCCCGCGAGGCCGCCAAGGTCAAGGCCGGCAACGAGAAGATCGGCACCACGGGCCGCGGCATCGGTCCGGCCTATGAGGACAAGATCGCCCGCCGCGCATTGCGCGTGATGGACCTCAAGTATCCCGAGCGCTTCGCGACCAAGCTGCGCGAGTTGCTGGCGCTGCACAACCACGTGCTCAAGACCTTCCTCCACTCCGCCGAACTGGCGTGGGACGAGAAGATCGCGGGTTACATGAAGGACGGCGAGATCCAGTTTGATGCGGTCTATGACGAGGCCATGCACCAGGCCGAACTGATCAAGCCCATGATCGCCGACGTGTCCCGTGAGCTCAACGAGGCCCACAAGGCGGGTGCCAACCTGCTGTTCGAAGGCGCCCAGGGCACGCTGCTGGACATCGACCACGGTACCTACCCGTTCGTGACCTCGAGCAACTGTGTGGCCGGCAATGCAGCCGCCGGGTCCGGCGTCGGGCCGCAGATGCTGCACTACATGCTGGGCATCACCAAGGCCTATTGCACACGGGTGGGTGGCGGTCCCTTCCCGACCGAGCTGGACTGGGAGGTGCCTGGCACACCCGGGTACCACATGAGCACCGTGGGTGCTGAAAAAGGTGTGACCACGGGGCGCTCGCGCCGCTGCGGCTGGTTCGACGCCGCGCTGCTCAAGCGCTCGGCCCAGGTGAATGGGCTCACCGGCCTGTGCATCACCAAGCTCGACGTGCTTGACGGTCTGTCCGAGCTCAAGCTGTGCACCGGCTACGAGCTGGACGGCGAGATCATCGACATACTGCCCGCCGGCGCCGATGAAATCTCTCGCTGCAAGCCGATTTACGAAACACTGCCAGGCTGGACCGAGAGCTCGGTCGGCAAGACGCGTTATGAGGACTTGCCGGTCAACGCGCAGCGCTACCTGGACCGCATCCAGGAGACCACTGGCGTGCCGATCCACGTGGTGTCGACCAGTCCGGACCGCGACCACACCATCCTGCTTCACCATCCGTTCAGTGCCTGAGCCTCGTTGCTCTGGTGCAGAATGAATCCACCCGCGACCACGAACGGAAGACACGCATGCTGACCGAAGACGGCAAACACCTCTACGTCTCGTACGACGAATACCACAACCTGATCGAGAAGCTGGCGCTCAAGGTCTACCAGTCAGGATGGGAGTTCGACACCATTCTGTGCCTTGCGCGCGGTGGCATGCGGCCCGGGGACATCCTGTCGCGCATCTTTGACGTGCCGCTGGCGATCATGTCCACCAGTTCCTACCGCGCCAACGCCGGGACCGAGCAGGGCAACCTCGACATCGCGCGCTACATCACCACGCCCAGAGGCGAGATTGCCGGCAAGGTGCTGCTGGTCGATGACCTAGCCGACTCCGGCCACACGCTCAGGGCCGTGATCGACACCCTCAAGAATCACTACAAGCCGATCAGCGAACTGCGCAGCGCCGTGATCTGGACCAAGGCGGTGTCGGTGTTCACGCCCGACTACTCGGTCGAGTTCCTGCCGACCAACCCCTGGATCCATCAACCCTTCGAGAGCTACGACAGCATGCGACCGGCGCAGTTGCTCGAAAAGTGGAAGCTCTGAACTCAATGTCAGACCTGTCCACCCGACTGATCCATCATCCATACCGCCCTCCCGAGGGCTTTGACGCCGTTGCGCCCGGCGTGCACAAGGCGTCCACCGTCCTGTTCAAGGACGTGCATGCCCTTCGCACGCAGGAGTGGGCCGACAAGAGCGGCTACACCTACGGCCTGCACGGCACGCCGACCACCTTCACGCTGGAAGAGCGTATCGCCACCATTGAGGGCGGCCAGTATTGCGTGCTGGCACCCAGCGGCCTGTCGGCGCTGACCTTGGTCGACATGAGCTTCCTGCGCCAGGGCGATGAGGTGCTGCTGCCCGACAACGCCTATGGTCCGGGCAAGGCGTTCGCAGCTGGTGAGCTCGCGCACTGGGGCATCACCCACCGCTACTACGACCCGCTGGATCCTGCGGATCTGGTCAGCCGTCTGTCACCCGCCACGCGCCTGGTGTGGATCGAGGCACCGGGTTCGATCACGCTGGAGTTTCCGGACATTCCCGCGCTGGTGGCGGCGGTGCGTCAGGCGAACGACGGCAGAGCGCCCGAACGCCGCATCCTGACCGCGCTGGACAACACCTGGGGCGCCGGCATCGCCTTTCGCCCGTTCGACCTGGGGGTCGACATCTCGATGCAGGCGCTGACCAAGTACCCCAGCGGGGGCGCCGATGTGCTGATGGGCTCCGTGGTGACGCGCGACCACGCACTGCACCACCAGCTACTGATGTGTCACATGCGTCTGGGTCTTGGTGTCAGCGGCAACGACACCGAGCTGGTGCTGCGGGGCCTGGCCTCCATGCCCTTGCGCTACCAGACGCAGGATGCGACCACAAGGGCGCTGGCCACCTGGATGCAGGACCAGCCGGGCGTCGTGCGTGTTCTGCATCCGGCGCTGGCGGGCTCTCCGGGGCATGAAGCATGGGCACGCGAAGCGACTGCGGCGGCCTGTCTGTTCAGCGCCGTGTTCGACGAGCGCTTCTCCCAGTCCCAGATCGACGCCTTCTGTGACCGCCTGCGGCTGTTCAGGCCAGGCTGGAGCTGGGCGGGACCGATCAGTCTCTGCGCGCCGTACAACGTGCCGGCGATCCGCACCCGGCCCTGGGCGCACAAAGGTGGGCTGGTGCGGTTTGCCATCGGCCTGGAAAGCGCCGATGATCTCAGGGCCGACCTGGCCCAAGCCCTTGCGGCCCTTCACACCTGACCAATTCACCACATCAACCTCGGAAACACCCCCTTGGCCACACCCAACTACGGATACGAAAAACGCCAACGCGAGCTCGCCAAGAAGCAGAAGAAAGAGGAAAAGCTGCGCAACAAGGCCGAGCGCAAGTCGCACGGAGACGGCAGCCCTGATGAGCAGGACGCCGGCCAAAAGCCGGATGCCGGCGACAGCTCAGACGCGAGCCCCACGTCCGCCGGCTGATTGGCTAACTTTCGTCGGGTAGGAGCTGCGAGCCCGCCGGGCTCAGCAGCGAGCGAGCGGCCACGCGCATCGATTGATCTGAGCCAGAGCCCAGGCTGCAGGGGAGCGCTTGGGCATGGAGCGCAAAGTTGCGCTCTATGGATGCCGCATACGTCGGGTCGTAGTGCTGCCTGAGCAGGTCCAGCACCACTTCCTTGGTGCGGCCGGCGCGCACTTTTTCGATCCACTCGCCCACCACCGCCTTGCCGCGCAACTCGGTCAGCGCTTCCAGCCGCCGACAGAAGTGCTCGCTGTCCTTCACGAAAAAGTCGTAGTCTTCCATCAGCAGGGCCACGCGCTCTTCATCGGGCAGTCGCAGGTCGATGCAGGGGCTGGCGCGCATGGCGTCGATCAGTGCATCGGGCACACGGAGGTTGCCCACCTTCTTGCTCTCGCTTTCGACGAACACAGGGCGCGCCGGGTCGAAGGCCTGCAGGGCCTCCCAAACGAGGCTGTCGAATCGCTTCTGGCTGGGCTGTTCGACCCCAGGGATGTGCCCGAGCACCGAGCTGCGGTGGCGGGCCAGGCCTTCAAGGTCCAGCACCTGAGCGCCCTCGGCCGCCAGCGCGTGCAGCAGGCGTGTCTTGCCGCTGCCGGTGGGGCCGCAGACCACGCGGTAGTGCAGGCGCTGCGCCTGTGCAGACAGGTCGTTCACGAGGGCGGCGCGCCAGGCCTTGTAGCCTCCCTCGATCAGCGTGACCTGGAACCCGATCGCGCCCAGGATGGTGGCCAGTGCACCGCTGCGGTTGCCGCCGCGCCAGCAATAGACCAGCGGTTTCCAGCCTTTGGGCTTGTCCAGCACTTCCCGTTCAATGTGTGCGGCGATGTTGCGCGCGGCCAGCGCTGCGCCGCGCTTCTTGGCCTCGAAGGCGTCGACCTGCTTGTACATGGTGCCGATCAGGATGCGTTCGGCATTGTTCAGGCTGGGCCAGTTCAGCGCACCGGGCACGTGGTCGAGCGCATGTTCGTCTTCGGAACGGGCGTCGATGACGGCGTCAAATTCGCCAAGGCGGTGCAGCACCTCGGTGGCGGGCAGGGTACGGACAGGCATCCGCCGATTATCGTTTCGGCAGCAGGGGCGCGAGCACCGGCCAGACGTTGTTGGCGATCGTGGCCTGGGCGGCCTCGTTGGGGTGGATGCGGTCGTCCTGGAACAGCAGGGTCGGGTCGGGCAGGTCGGCCACGCCCTTGAGCAGGAAGGGCACCAGGGCGGCCTTTTCCGCGCTGGCCACCTGCTGGAAGAGGTCACGGAAGTCTCGGGTGTACTGGCTGCCGTAGTTGGGCGGCACCTGCATACCGACGAGGACCACCTTGGCACCGGCCACCTTCGAGGCCCTCGTCATGGCGGTCAGGTTGTCGCGCGTCATGTTCAGCGGCAGGCCGCGCAGCGCGTCGTTGGCGCCAAGCTCGATGATCACCACCGCCGGCTTGTGCAGCCTGAGCAGCGCCGGAAGGCGGGACCGGCCACCTGAGGTGGTGTCGGCACTGATGCCGGCGTTGACCATGCGCGCCGGAATGCCCTCCTTGATCATGCGTTCCTGCAGGATCTGCACCCAGCCGCTGCCGCGCCGCAGGCCGTATTCGGCACTGAGCGAGTCGCCGACCACCAGCACGTTGGCCGCTGTGGCGGCCGTTTGTGCGAAGACCGGCGCGATTGACCCCGCGCCGGCGGCGGCGCAGAGCAGGGCGTTAAAGTGGCGTCGTTTCAACTGTCGGGCCTTTCAGGGCGGACTACATGGCTCAGGAAATGATTGTGGTGCAGCATGTGTTCAAGTCGGTCACCGACTCCACGGGCACGCTGACGATTTTGCGCGATATCGATTTCTCCCTGTGCCAAGGGGAAACCGCTGCCATCGTCGGTGCCTCGGGTTCGGGCAAGAGCACCTTGCTGTCCATCATCGCCGGGCTGGACACGCCGACCCGCGGCACCGTGTTCATCGATGGCGTGGACCTGTTCGCCCGCGACGAGGACCAGCGCGCGGCGCTGCGTGCCCAGAAGCTCGGCTTCGTGTTCCAGAGCTTCCAGCTGCTGGGCAATCTGACGGCGCTGGAGAACGTGATGCTGCCGCTGGAACTGGCCGGCCGGCGCGATGCCCGCAGCGCCGCCACTGCCATGCTGCAGCGCGTCGGCCTGGGCGAGCGCCTTGGCCACTACCCGAAGGTGCTGTCGGGAGGCGAACAGCAGCGCGTGGCGCTGGCGCGGGCCTTCGTGGTGCAGCCGGCGGTGCTGCTGGCGGACGAACCCACCGGTAGCCTGGACTTTGCGACCGGCGAGAAGGTCATGGAGCTGATGTTCGAGCTCAACCGCGAGCAGGGCACCACCCTGGTGCTGGTGACGCACGACCGGGGCATCGCCCAGCGCTGCGAGCGGCGCATCACCATCGAGGCCGGTCAGGCCAGCGAGCCGGAGGCAGCGGCGGCCTGAACCGATCGGAAGCGGCGCGTGGGGGCTTGATAATCGGGGCATGTCCTCCCCCAAAGTCCTGTTCGGCTTCCACGCCGTGGGCGTGCGCCTGAAAACCGCGCCCCAATCCATCATCGAGATCTACTTCGAGCCGACGCGGCGCGACCAGCGCATGCGGCAGTTCATCGAGCGCGCCAAGGAGGCGGGCGTGCGCCTGATCGAGGCCGATGGCCTGCGCCTGGCCAAACTCGCGGGCAGCCACGGCCACCAGGGCGTCGCGGCCCGGGTCAACGCGCTGGAGCAGGCCCATTCGCTGGACGAACTGCTGGAAAAGCTGGAGGCCGATGGCATCGCGCCGCTGCTTCTGGTGCTCGACGGCGTGACCGACCCCCACAACCTGGGCGCCTGCCTGCGGGTGGCCGACGGCGCGGGTGCCCATGCGGTGATTGCGCCCAAGGACCACGCTGTCGGCATCAATGCCACGGTGGCCAAGGTGGCCAGCGGTGCGGCTGAGACCATGCCGTATTTCATGGTGACCAACCTGGCGCGCACCCTGAACGAACTCAAGGAACGCAACATCTGGGTCATCGGCACCAGCGACGATGCGCCCAAGACGCTGTACCAGGTCGATCTCAAGGGGCCGGTGGCCCTGGTGCTCGGCGCCGAAGGCGACGGCATGCGCCAGCTAACGCGCAAGACCTGCGACGAGCTGGTGGGCATCCCCATGAAGGGCGGCGTCGAAAGCCTGAACGTGTCGGTGGCCAGCGGCGTGTGCCTGTACGAGGCCTTGCGCCAGCGCGGCTGATCTTTTTCAAGGGAGGCTCGCATGAAACCCATGCCGTCTGCATTCGCCTGTGTTCTGGGGTTGGTCTTGCTCGCCGGGTGCACGCAGGAACAGCAGAACAAGATCAGCCGCGACATCCAGAACTGGACCGGCACCAACGGCGTGCTCGAAATCTACGCCGGCGACAAACTGGCCCGGCGCTTTTTGTCCATCGACAAGATGAGCACGGCCCTGGGCACCGACGACGGCAAGCCGCGTGCCTACCGCTACGGGTATGGCGTGCTCGACGAGAACCAGAACATGGTGGCCGACCCGGGCGAAAAGAAGGTCTATTTCGAGATCAGCGACTACACCAACGCGGTGTTCTTCGAAAGCCCACGCTGAAAGGTGGCCCGCTGCGGCGGATGGCGGTATGGTTCGCGCTGCCGGACCGTTTTCTTGTGTCTGCAACCCCGAGGAGGAATTCATGAACCTGGTTGAACGCGTGCAAGCCATTCTGCTCAAGCCCAAGGCCACCTGGCCGATCATCGAGGGCGAGCCGGACGACATTGCCGGTCTCTACAAGAACTACCTGGTCTACCTGGCCGGCGTGTCGTCGTTGGCGGCTTTCATCGGCTTCAGCCTGATCGGCACGGGCATGATGGGCATCCATTTCCGGGTGCCCATCCTGGCGGGGCTGGCCAACATGGTGGTCGGTTTCGTGCTGACCCTGGTGATGATCTATGTGCTGGCCCTGGTGGCCAATGCGCTGGCCCCGAGCTTCGGCGGCCAGAAGGACATGGGCAAGGCCTTCAAGCTGGTCGCCTACGGCGCCACCGCCGGTCTGCTGGGCGGGGTGTTCAACCTGCTGCCGGCGCTGTCCATGCTGGGCCTGCTGGCCGCGCTCTACTCGATCTATCTGCTCTACACCGGTGTGCCGGTGATGATGAAGGTGCCCGAGGGCAAGGCGCTGGGTTTCACCGCCGTGCTGATCGTCTGCGGCATCGTGGCCAGCATCGTGGTGATGACCGTGGGCAGCCTGTTCAGCGGCGGCGCCGGCATGATGATGGGCGGCGCCAGCGCCCCCGCGGGGGACGTGAGCATCAAGGTGCCGGGCTCTGAGGTCACCATCAACACCGCGCAGCTGGAAGAGGCGGCCAAGAAGATGGAAGAGGCCAGCAAGCAGATGGAGGCGGCCCAGGCCAAGGGCGACTCGGAGGCCGCGGGCAAGGCGCTGGGCGAGATGATGGGGGCGGCCATGGGCAGCGGTCAGGGTGGCCAGCCGTTCGCACCCGATGCACTGCAGGCCTATGTGCCGGCCAAGCTCGCCGGCATGGAACGCACCGCCATCGAGGCCCGTTCGGATTCGGCGATGGGGATGACCTTCTCCAGTGTCACCTCAGAGTTCCGCAACGATGCGGGCCGTGTCGAGGTCAAGGTGCAGGACATCGGCGCCATGCCGGCGCTGATGATGGCCATGGGAGCCTGGGCGCAGAGCACGGTCAGTCGCGAGACCCAGGACGAGGTCGAGAAGGTCTACAAGAAAGACGGCGTGGCCTTCAAGGAGGAGTACCGCAAGGACGGTTCGAGCGCCGAGATGTCGATGATGCTGGCCAACGGCGTGCTGATCGAAGTCAGCGGCGACAACGTGAACATCGACGGCGTGCGCGCCGCGATGAACGCGCTGGACGTCAAGGGCCTGTCCGGTCTGCAGCGCCAGAAGTAAGCCGGGTCAGGCCTGTCAGACCCAGCCCAGGGCGCCGGCCAGAGCGCCCGCGCCGATCATCCAGAGCAGGTGCAGCCGGGTGCGCCAGACCAGCAGCGCGGCGCAGACGGTCAGCAGCCACAGGGGCCAGTCGCGTGCCGGGACGTTGTGGGACGCGCTCAGCAGCCAGCCGGTTGCGATCAGCAGGGCGATCACGATGGGGGCCATGCCGGTTTTGAAGGCCCGCACCGCGCGCAGCTCGCGGTTGCGGTGGCCCCACTGGGTGGCGGTGTAGGTGAGGATGGAAGAGGGCAGCATGATGGCCACCAGCGTCACCGCCACGCCCAGCAACGCCAGCGCCCAGGCCAGCCAGCCCGCGGAGGGGCCTCCGCCCGCATTCAGACCCACGTTCCAGCCCAGCAGGGCGACGAACAGCACGTTCGGGCCCGGGGCGGCCTGCGAGAGGGCGATGGACGAGTTGAACTGCGCGTCGCTCAGCCAGTGCTGCTCGCCCACCAGGTAGCGGTGCATGTCGGGCGCGGTGGTGATGGCGCCGCCCACCGCCAGCAGCGACAGCGACGCAAAGTGCAGGAACAGATCCAGCCAGTTGGCAAATGTGGGCGCCATGCTCATGCTTGGGCCTCCTTGCCGGCGCGGCCCAGCACCCGGTAGGCCCAGAGGCAGGCGCCGCCGCCGATGACCAGCAGCACCCAGGCCAGCGGCAGGCGCAGCAGGGCGATGGCGACGAAGGTGAGGGCGGCCAGGCCGATGCAGACCCACAGGCCCATGGCGTTCTTGTCCAGCGCGCCGATCAGCTTGATGCCGGTGGCGGTGATCAGTCCGGCGGCCACGGCGCCCATGCCGCGCAGCGCGCCCTGCGCCGCAGCGCTGTCGGCCACGCTGCCGTACAGCGCGGCCAGCAGCATCACGAGGACCAAGGGTGCCGCGAGCATGCCCGCGAGCGCGGCCAGCGCGCCGGGCAGGCCGAAGTAACGGCCTCCGATCATCAGCGAGAGGTTGACCACGTTGGGGCCGGGCATGATCTGCGCCACGGCCCAGTCCTCGACGAACTGTTCACGGGTCATCCAGCGCTTCTTCTCCACCAGCTCGCGCTGCACCACGGCCAGCACCCCGCCGAAGCCCTGCAGGGCCAGCCAGGTGAAGGACAGAAAGAGGTCGGTGCGCGAGCGCGGGCGGTTGGGGGCGGCGTCGGTGGATGGTGTGTTTTCGGGCATGTCCGGATTATCCCGGGCGCCCGAAGGTCACACCGACATGCCGCCGGAAACCTCGATGACAGCCCCGTTGATGTAGCTGGCCTCGTCGCTGGCCAGGAAGGCGTAGACGTTGGCAATTTCTTCCGGCTGGCCCAGGCGCTTGAGCGGCACGCGGTGCTCCATCTCCTGGATCACCTTGTCGGGGATGGTGCTCAGGATGGGCGTGCTGATGAAGCCGGGGGCGACCGCGTTGACGCGCACGCCCTTGGGGCCGAGTTCGCGGCTCCAGGTCTTGGTGAAACCGATCACGCCGAACTTGGTGGCGGCGTAGTTGGTCTGGCCGAAGTTGCCGTAGATGCCGACCACCGACGAGGCGTTGAGGATCACGCCGCTGCCCTGGGCGGTCATGGTGTCGGCCACGGCCTGCGCGCAGTGGAAGACACCGCGCAGGTTGACATCGATCACCTTGTCGAACTGCTCCAGTGTCATCTTCTGCAGGCGCGCGTCCTGCGTGATGCCGGCGTTGTTCACCAGCACGTCGATGCGGCCGAAGCGCTCCTTCACCTGGGCCACCACGGCGTCGACCATGTCGCGCTGGGTCACGTCCATCACGAAGCCCGTGGCTGTGGCTCCTTCGGCCTGGCATTGCTTCACGGCCTCGTCGACCGCGGCCTGCCTGACGTCGCAGACGACGACGGTGGCGCCTTCGCGGGCGAACTTCAGGGCCGTGGCCAGGCCGATGCCTTGTGCGGCGCCCGTGATGAGGGCGATTTTTCCTTCGAGTCGTTTCATGAATCAGTACTGGGGTTGGTGTTGACGCAGCGCGGCTTTCACCGCGTCCGCGAGTATGAAGCCGCTGCCGTGGCGGGCGGCCAGCTCGGCGCAGCGCCGCTCGAAAGCGTCGACGCCCATGCCGTAGATAAACTGCAGCGCGCCGCCTGTCCAGGCCGGGAAGCCGATGCCGAAGATAGAGCCGATGTTGCCGTCGTGCACACTGGTGAGCACGCCTTCGGCCAGACAGCGCGCGGTTTCCACCGCCTGGCGGTAGAGCAGGCGGTCTTTCACGTCCTGCAGGTTCCAGTCGACGCTCGGCTTTTCGTAGAGCGCCTTGAGCTGCGGCCAGAGGTGCTTCCGGCCGTCCTTTGGGTAGTCGTAGAAGCCACCGCCGGCCGCGCGGCCCGGGCGCTTGTGCTGCTTGACCATCTGCTCGACCAGTGTCTCGCCGGGCGTGGCGACGTATTGCTTGCCTTCCTTCTGGAAGTCGAGGCGGGTCTGTTCCAGCACATGCACCGACAGGCTGAGCGCGGTCTCGTCCAACACGGCCAGCGGGCCGACCGGCATGCCGGCCTGCATGGCGGCGTTTTCGATCACGGGCGCCGGGATGCCTTCGCCCAGCATGGCGGCGCCTTCCATCACGAAGGTGCCGAAGGTGCGGCTGGTGTAGAAGCCGCGCGAATCGTTGACGACGATGGGCAGCTTGCCCAGGGCCTGCACGTAGTCATAGGCGCGCGCGATGGTCTCGTCGTCGGTGTCCTTGCCGCGGATGATCTCGACCAGCTTCATCTTGTCCACCGGGCTGAAGAAGTGGATGCCGACGAACTTGGCCGGCTTCGCACTGGCCTGGGCCAGACCGGAGATGGGCAGGGTGGAGGTGTTGCTGGCGAAGAAACCGCCCTCGGCAAGCATGGGCTCGGCTTCCTTGGTCACCATAGCCTTGAGTTCGCGCTGTTCGAACACGGCCTCGATGATCAGGTCGCAACCCTGAAGGTCGGCGGCGCTGGCGGTGGGCGTGATGAGGTTCAGGATGCCCTGCTGTTTCTCGGCGCTCATCTGGCCTTTGTCGACCCGCTTCTGCGTGAGCTTGGTGGTGTACGACTTGCCTTTCTCGGCGGCTTCGACGCTCACGTCCTTGAGCACGGTGGCGATGCCACGCGTGGCCTGCGCGTAGGCGATGCCCGAACCCATCATGCCGGCGCCCAGCACGCCCACCTTCTTCGGCTGGTAGCGCGGCACGTCCTTCGGCCTCGACTGACCGCTCTTGATCGCGTTCATGTTGAAGAAGAAGGTGTTGATCATGTTGCGCGCCACGCCGCCGGTCATCAGTCCGGCCAGGTAGCGGCTTTCCACGCGCATGGCGGTGTCGAAGTCGACCATCGCGCCTTCGACCATGGCCGCCAGCGCCGCCTCGGGCGCGGGGTAGAGGCCGCGCGTCTTCTGCTTGAGCACGGCCGGCGCCACCGTCAGCATGCCGGCGATCTTGGGGTTGCTAGGCGTGCCGCCGGGCATCCTGTAATCCTTGCGGTCCCAGACGTGGGTGCAGGCCTCGGGCTTGCCCTGCGCCGATTCGATGAAGGCGAGCGCGCGCGGCAGCAGCTCCTCGGGTGTGGCGACCAGTTCGTGCACCACGCCAATCTTCAGCGCCTCCTCGGGGCCGAACAGCTTGCTCTCCAACACGTAGGGCTGCGCGGCCATCAGGCCCAGCAACCGCGTCATCTTGGTGATGCCGCCGCCACCGGGAATCAGGCCCAGCGTGATCTCGGGCAGGCCGAACTGGATCTTGGGGTTGTTGACCGCGATGCGGTGGTGACCGACCAGCGCCACCTCCCAGCCACCGCCGAGCGCCGCACCGTTGAGGCAACTCACCACCGGCACGCCCTGCGTTTCGAGGATGCGGAAGTTCTTCTTGATGCGTTCGATCTCGCGGAACACGCGCGGGCCGTCGGCCTCGGTCGAGCGCATCACGCCCTTGAGATCCGCACCCGCAAAGAAGGTGCTCTTGGCCGAGGCCAGCACGATGCCTTTGAGCTGGGCCTTGTCCTGGGCCACCTGCGCCGCGATGGCGTCCAGGTCGTCCTGCCACTGCAGGCACATGGTGTTGACGGGGGAGCCCTGCTCGTCGAAGGTGATGGTGGCAATGCCGTTGGCGAGTTCGTAGCGGATGGTCTTGGTGATCATGTTCAGGGTCTCCGCTGGTTCAGACGCGTTCAACAATCGTCGCGATGCCCATGCCGCCGCCGACGCAGAGGGTGGCCAAACCGTGGCGTTTTCCGGTCCGGTGCAGCTCGTCGATCAGCGTGTTCAGGATCATCGCGCCGGTGGCGCCCAGGGGGTGGCCCAGGGCGATGGCGCCGCCATTGACGTTGACCTTCTCGTGCGGCACACCCATCTCCTGCATGAACTTCATGGGCACGGCAGCGAAGGCTTCGTTGACCTCGAACAGGTCGATCTGGTCGATGGACAGGCCCGCCTTGGCCAGCGCCTTGCGGGCGGCGGGCATGGGGCCGGTGAGCATGATGGTCGGGTCGGCGCCCGAGAGCGCGACCGAGACGATGCGGGCGCGCGGCGTGAAGCCGTGGGTCTTGCCCGCGGCCTCGCTGCCGATCAGGATGGCCGCGGCGCCGTCCACGATGCCCGAGGAGTTGCCCGCGTGGTGCACGTGGTGGATGCGTTCGACCTGCGGGTAGCGTTGCAGGGCCACGGCGTCGAAGCCCATGGCGCCGAGCTGCTCGAACGCGGGCTTGAGCCCGGCCAGGCCTTCCATCGTCGTGCCCGGCTTGATGAATTCGTCTTTCTCCAGGATGGTCAGCCCCATCTTGTCCTTCACCGGCACGACCGAGCGGTCGAAGTGCCCGGCGGCGCGGGCGGCGGCGGCCCGCTTCTGCGATTCCAGCGCGAAGGCATCCACGTCCTGGCGGGAGAATCCGTTGAGCGTGGCGATCAGGTCGGCGCCGATGCCCTGCGGCACGAACAGGGTGGCGCTGTTGGTCTCGGGGTCCTGCGCCCAGGCGCCGCCGTCGGAGCCGATGGGCACGCGGCTCATGCTTTCCACGCCACCGGCCACCACCAGGTCTTCCCAGCCGCTTTTCACCTTCATCGCGGCCATATTCACCGCCTCCAGTCCCGAGGCGCAGAAGCGGTTGAGCTGAACCCCCGCGCAGCGCCAGTCCCAGCCGGCCTTGAGCGCGGCCACCTTGGGAATCACCGACCCCTGTTCACCGATGGGCGAGACCACGCCCATGACCACATCGTCCACCGCGGTGGTGTCCAGGTCGTTGCGGCGCTGCAGTTCGCTCAGCAGGCCAGCCAGCAGGTTGACCGGCTTGACCTCGTGCAGGCTGCCGTCCTTCTTGCCCTTGCCGCGCGGTGTGCGGATGGCGTCGTAGACGAAGGCTTCGCTCATGGTGTCTCCTGGGGGATGGGTCCGGATAGTCCGGACGATCGGATCAGTATAGACTTTTGCCAAGCAAATGCTTTGTATAAATCAACCCACCTAGTCCGAAAGGTGACAGCCATGATCGACCGCACGCTTTTCAACACCGACCACGAGGCCTTCCGCGACAGCTTCCGCCGCTTCGTCGAGAAGGAAATCACCCCGCTCCACGACAGCTGGGAGGATCAGGGCTACGTGGACCGCGAAGTCTGGCGGGCGGCTGGCGCTAACGGCTTCCTGTGCATGACCATGCCCGAGGAGTACGGCGGTGCGGGCGCCGACCGGCTGTACTCGGTGGCGCAGATGGAGGAGATCGCTCGGGCGGGCGTCAGCGGCATCGGCTTCGGCCTGCACAGCGAGATCGTGGCGCCTTATGTCCTGCACTACGGCACCGAGGCGCAGAAGAAGCACTACCTGCCGTTGCTCGCGACCGGCGAGATGGTGGGTGCCATCGCCATGAGCGAACCCGCCGCTGGCAGCGACCTCCAAGGCGTGAAGACCACGGCCATCAAGAGCGCCGATGGCTCGCACTACCTGCTCAACGGTAGCAAGACCTTCATCACCAACGGCTGGCACGCCGACCTGGTGATCGTGGTCGCCAAGACCGACCCGGCCGCGGGCGCCAAGGGCACCAGCCTGTTCCTGGTCGAACGCGGCATGGAAGGGTTCAGCAAGGGCAAACGCCTGAAGAAACTGGGCATGAAGGCGCAGGACACCTCGGAGCTGTTCTTCGACAACGTGAAGGTGCCGGCGCAGAACCTGCTGGGTGGCGCGGCATTCGAGGGTCGTGGCTTCATCTGCCTGATGGAGCAATTGCCCTGGGAGCGGCTGCAGATCGCGATTGGCGCGGTGGCTTCGGCGCAGGCTGCGATCGACTGGACGGTCGAGTATGTGAAAGACCGCAAGGTCTTCGGCCAGGCGGTGGCCAGCTACCAGAACACCCGCTACACCCTGGCCGAACTTCAGACCGAGGTGCAGGTGGCGCGCGTCTTCGTGGACAAGTGCTGCGAATTGGTGTGCGAGAACAGGCTGGACACCGCGACCGCGAGCATGGCCAAGTACTGGTGCTCCGACCTGCAGTGCAAGGTGATGGACGAGTGCCTGCAGCTGCACGGCGGCTACGGCTACATGTGGGAATACCCCATCACCCGGGCCTATGCCGATGCGCGCGTGCAGCGCATCTACGGCGGCACCAACGAGATCATGAAAGAGGTGATCTCGCGCTCGATGGGGCTGGGCGGGCGCTGACGGGCGCGCCAGGCTTCAGCCCAGATCGATTCGCTGGGCGATGGCCAGGTCGGCGGGCGCCTCGTAGTCCGCCAGCAGCACCAGCCTGTCGGTGGCCTGGGACTGTTCCCGCAGCCAGTCGCTGAGGTAGCGGATCGAGGCCAGGTCCAGCGCCGCGAACGGCTGGTCGAGCAAGGTCAGCGGTGGTTGCAGGGCCATGGCGGCGGCCAGGCCCACCTTGCGGCGCCCGCCGGCCGAGAGCATGTAGAAGCCCTTGTGCAGGTGCTCGCCCAGCGACAGGCCATCGATGTGCTCGTCCAGCCGGTCGCGCGCCGGTCCCTCGGGCACCTGAGTGCGCAGCCAGTCGGCCACCACCACCGTGTCCAGGTCCGGGCGGGTCATGTCGGGCCGCAGGCCCGCCAGCGCGCCGCCGATGTCCTGCCCGGCCAGTTGCATCGCCCCGGCTTGTGGGCGGATCTCGGCGGCCAGCAGCCGCAGCAGGGTGGTCTTGCCACGCTGTTCGTCGCCGCTGAGCAGGGCCAGGCCAGGTGTCAGCGAGGCGTTCAGGTGGGTGAACAGCGGCGCCTGTCCGGGCCAGGCGAAGCCCAGGCCCCGGATCTCCAGGAACGCGTTCACTGGCACTGGTAGTCGACCACGTCCGCACTCTGGCGGAACGGGTCGGTCAGGTCCGAGGAGTACTGGCCCATCAGCAGGCGCTGCTTGGGCAGGAAGTTCTGGCGGAAGTAGCGGCTGGCGGCGGCCAGGCGCTGGCCCTTGTCGGTCAGCTTGACGCAGCCGTTCTGGATCTCGATGGTGCCCGATTCGAGCTGTTCGGTCAGGCGCACATCGACCAGCCGGTGTTCCTTGAGGTATTCCTGCGTGAACACGTCGGCAAAACGGCTCTGCTGGATGCCGCCGCCGCGCTGCTGGATCTTCTCCAGAATGTAGAACGACAGCGAGCGGTCGATGACGGTCGGCACCGAAATGGCGAAGCAGTAGCCCGAGAGCAGCCAGATCACCACCAGTTGCAGCTTCTCGAAGCCGTTGAAGGTGCGGCTGGTCGAGATGATCAGCCCCGTGAGCAGGGCGGCGATCACGCCGTCGGCGATGGCGGCGTAGAACACCACGTTGACCGCAAAGAAACGGATGTGCAGGTAGTAAACCGCCAGCAGCAGGACGACGAACAGGGCGGTGGCAGCGAGCGCGCGAAAGAGCTTCATGAGGGTTTGAACACGAGGAACTTGTTGCCGAGGTAGCTGAGCGAGACCTGCAGGCCGGTGGCCAGCAGGAAGCCGGCGCGGTAGTCCAGGCCGAGGCGGTCGGTCCAGAGCCACAGCACAAGGCCATGCAGCAGCGCGATGGCGCCATAGAGGCCGCTGAATTTCAGCAGCTGGGGCAACCAGGGCTGTTGCGCGGAACGGGCGAACACGTAGAAGCGGCTGCCCAGGAAGGAACTGGTGATGCCGACGACCGCTGCGCACAGGTTGGCCAGCCCGGCGGAACCGAAGCCCAGCACCTGGAGGTTGAAGGTCAGCACCGCGTAGTGGACCGCGGTGGCCACCAGGCCATTGACCACAAACCGGAACAGTTCCTGGCGCGGGTGGGAGGCGGCCACACCGTTCATGGTCGGGTCTCGATGACCTCGGCGATGAACTCGCGGTGGGCAACAGCGGTGACCACGCTGCCGCTGCGCATGACGCCGGTGAGCATGAGGGTCATCAGCGCCAGGGCGCCGGTTTGCAGGAACAGCAGCACGAAGATGCCCAGGACCAGCGAGAACCAGCCGGGGGTGGAATAGCCCAGCAGCTTGAGCACCACCGCGCAGGTCGATCCCACCACCGACATCGCGGCGATCACCGCGCTGAAGATGCCCACCCGCACCAGCACATCCTCGGCGAACACCATCAGGGCTTTGAAGCCGTGCAGCGCCAGACCCACGAAGTTCATCTTGGACTGACCGGCGTAGCGCGGGCCGCGGTCCAGCGGGCAGACGCGGGTGCGCAGCTTAGAGGCCAGCACGGCCGCAGCCACATGAATCGGCAGTTCCTGCATCGCCACCAGGCGCTGCACGGCGGCCGGCTTGAGCGCCATGAAGTTGCCAAAGCTGATGGGACGCCCGGTCATCACCTTGAAGAAGCGTTTGTAGACTTGGTAGAAGGCCTTGAACTTGAGCGTCTCCACCCGGCTCTTGCGCTGCGCGACCACCACGTCCACGTCGGCCTGGTCCAGCGGTTGCAGCAGCTCGGGGATGGTCGAGGGCAGGTCCTCGCCATCCGAATCCATCAGCACCACCCTCTGGTGGGGTGCCAGGTGCTCGGCCGCATAGCTCAGCCCGATCGCAATGGCGCGCTGGTGGCCCACGTTGCGGCGCAGCTTGAGCACCACCCCGGCCACACCTGCGTCTTCGAGGCTGGTGATGGTCAGGGGCTGACGCACCGATCCGTCGTCCACCGCGACCACAAACACCCGCTGGCCGAACTCCTTGGCCAGTTCCTTGAACAGTCGACCGCTGGCCTCCAGGTCTTCGTAGACCGGGGTGACGATCACGATCTCGTGCTGCGCGAAGCTCATGATTGCAGGAAGCGGCGGAAGTAGGCGATGGTCTTGTCCAGGCCCTCTTCGAGCTGGACCTGCGGCTGCCAGCCGAGCACGGCCTTGGCCTGCTCGATGTTGGGCTGGCGCTGCTTGGGGTCGTCCGAGGGCAGGGGCTTGCAGACCAGCCGGGACTGGCCACCGACCTTGGCCAGCACTGCCTCGGCCAGCTGGCGGATGGTGAATTCGTTGGGGTTGCCCAGGTTGATGGGGCCGGTCACGCCGTCGGGGCTGGCCATCAGGCGCACGAAGCCCTCGATCAGGTCGTCCACGTAGCAGAAGCTGCGGGTCTGCGAGCCGTCGCCGTAGATGGTGATGTTCTCACCGCGCAGGGCTTGCACGATGAAGTTGC
Source organism: Hydrogenophaga sp. NH-16 (assembly GCF_004006415.1). Lineage (NCBI taxonomy): Bacteria > Pseudomonadati > Pseudomonadota > Betaproteobacteria > Burkholderiales > Comamonadaceae > Hydrogenophaga > Hydrogenophaga sp. NH-16. Next base: position 4,337,391 of record NZ_CP029344.1, on the reverse strand, counting down.
TGACCACGCGCCCGTCGTTGGGGTGCATGCGCGGGCCATAGGTGTTGAAGATGCGGGCGACCTTGATGTCCACCTGGTGCTGGCGGTGGTAGTCGAAGAACAGGGTTTCGGCGCAGCGCTTGCCTTCGTCGTAGCAGGAGCGGATGCCGATGGGGTTGACCTTGCCCCAGTAGCTCTCGGGCTGGGGGTGCACCTCGGGATCGCCGTAGACCTCGCTGGTGGAGGCCTGGAAGATCCTGGCCTTGGTGCGCTTGGCCAGGCCCAGCATGTTGATGGCGCCGTGCACGCTGGTCTTGGTGGTCTGCACCGGGTCCCACTGGTAGTGCACGGGCGAGGCGGGGCAGGCCAGGTTGTAGATCTCGTCGACCTCCACATACAGCGGGAAGGTCACGTCGTGGCGCATCAGCTCGAAGTGCGGGTTGCCCATCAGGTGGGCCACGTTGTCCTTGGTGCCGCTGTAGAAGTTGTCGGCGCACAGGATGTCGTTGCCTTCGGCCAGCAGCCGCTCGCACAGGTGCGAGCCCAGAAAGCCGGCTCCCCCGGTGATCAGGATTCTTTTTCTGTTGGAAATGCGCATGCGGGGCTCCGTTCGCGTACAGGTCAATGCCGGGAATTGTCACCTGCTTTTGGGACACGCCTCCTTTGCCAGCGGGCAACGGCGTTGAGAGCTGGCCGTTCCACGAGGTAATAGCTGAGCATTGCAAGGAGAGTGGTGACCACAAGGCAGATCAGCAGCGCCAAAAGACTTCCTTCCACGGTTTTCCATGGGCCGGGAACCGTCCGGGGCAGCAGTCTGAGCACCGGGAAGTGCCAGAGATAGATGCCATAGCTCCAGGTGCCCATCAACAGAAGCGGCTTGCAGCCCAGCCACCGGGCAGGCACAGACGGCTGCACCACCAAGTACACGATGCCTGCTATCAGAATGCCCATCAAGGGTTCCCAGAAATAGGCCACCCACAAGGCATCGCTCAGTGCCCGGGGTTGCTGCGAAAGCACATACAGCCAGCCCAAGTAGAGGAGTGCAACGGCGCAAAGCAGCAGACCGGGTAAAGGGAGCCTTCCCGGATTGCGCCAATGGTTCAGTGCCATACCCACGAGGAACAGGCTCAGGGAGCCAGGCAATTGCCGCAGCGTGCCGATGTCCAGGCCCAGTCCTTCGCTGGCTCTCCATTGCGCAATGCCATAGCGCCATCCGATGCTGACGGTGAACCCGAGAATCAGCAGCGACCACACCCCGGTGTTGCGGTACCAGACCAAGCACAGTGGCACCACCAAGTAAAAGCCCAGTTCGATCGGTAGAGTCCACCACACGCCGTTGTAAGGTGCGCTGCCACCTGGCATCGGGTGCAACCACAGCAAGGCGTTGTTGAGCATTCTCAGTGGGTCGAGGTCTTTCAGCAGGAAGGTGTAAGAGGTCAGCAGGGACATCAGCAGCAACTGGAACCACAGGCCGGGGTAGATGCGTGTGAACCGGCGTTGCCAGAAATCCATCGCATTGCGGCCGTTGAGAGGCTTGTTCCAGAGCACGCCGCCCAGAAGGTATCCCGAGAGAACAAAGAACCACTGCACGCCGACCCATCCATAGTCGATCAGGAACATGAGGTTCCATTGATGGCCCAACGCTTCGACCTTCGACGCCGCATTGCCGAAGGCTGGGAAATTGGTCCGCCAATGAAAGAGCAGCACGATCAGTGCAGCCAGTCCGCGCAGTCCGTGCAATTCGGGAAGAAAGTTGATCGATCCGGGTCTTTGGGCGGAGCTGACCGGCGAGCTTTCAACAGTGCGGGCTTCGAATGAGCCTGGTTTGGGTGCGGTTGCCGTCATGTGAATGGATGGAAGGCGCAGGTTGCTGTGCCTGTTGTTGACTGTGTCGAGGGCGGAACCGCAATCAGGGTGATTCGAGTTGCACACTCGAACGCTCCGGTCGAGCCAGTGCTGTGGCTCCACCGAGAAGGATGGCGGTTGATCAGAAGTTCACGTTGAACCGGGTTCCGTTGTGATTGAAAACGGCGCTGCGTGGCGTGATGATCTCAAGGACCAGTCCTGGAGAAACAGTCTGCCCCTCGCGCACCACATTGCCGTTGACGATGAGCATGCGATGTGCCGGATTGCTCGAGTAGGTGGAGCCGCTGATACTGACTGGTGGATGTTGTCCGCTGGATTGAGGCGCCGTCCCCATCGCGCCAGGCTCCTTGGCTGCTGCGGCCGTCGGCGGCGCGGCAGTGGGTGGTGGAGGCGAGCGCTCGCCGATGGAGGCGGATCTTGCTGAAGAAGGCGCGACGGCGACGGGTGCGGGCGGTGGCGCCAGGATGGGCAAGGCAGGGGGCGGTGGAGCAGGCGCAGCCACTGTAGCTACCTCGGAAGTCACAGGCTTTTCCTGGGCGCTGGCCGGCGCTTGCATGGTGGCGACCGCGGGCTTGTGTTCACTGGGGGCTCGCCACCACCAGAGGGCCGCAGCGGCTGCCACCAGCAGGGCGATGGTCCCCACCATCAAGGGCACGCCGGGTCGTCGGGGTCTGGCGGCGCCCGCAGCGGGGGCCGGCGTGCCCTGGCTGTGCAGGCCGGGCACGTGGCCCCGCTCACGTTCGGCGTCGGCCCGTTTGAGTGCATCAAGGATGTAGGACATGGCGCGGCGGCGTTCAGGGCTTGCTCAGGCGCGGTTCGTCCACACCCGCGGCCAGGTTGACCTGCATGAAGGTCATGGACCCGGCCACACCGTCGGCCTCCAGGCCTTGTGTCTGCTGGAAGGCCTTCAGGCGGGTGGCGAAGGTGCTGGCCTCGGCGGGAATCAGGCCCTTGGCCTGGAGGCTGATGAGCTCTCCCGAAAGCCAGTCGCCGGCCACACCCTGGGGGTTCTGTGTGATCCTGCCCCGCGTGCCCTCGGGCTGGCGCCAGAGGGTCGCATAGTCGCCGCGCCAGATGTCGGCGAGTGCGGTCAGCGGCATCAGCCAGCGCTGGCCATTGGCCTGCAGCGTGGCGGTTTCTGCGGTCATGGCGGTGACGAGGGCGCGCCGCGGTTCCTCACTGCCAAGGCGCAGCAACAGGATGCCCGGGCGGTTCAGCTGGCGCAGGCCGTGCAGCGTCATGCGCTGCGTGCTGAAGCACTGCAGTTGCTGCTTCAAGGCCGCGGTGCAGGGATCGTTCCCGGTGAGGGACTGGCCCCAGAGTGCGCCGAGCTCACGCCATGCGGTGACCTCGGAGCCCAGCAGGTCTGCGGCCACTGGCGGCTTGACGAGGGGGGCAGGGGCGCTTGCGTGAAGTGGGTCGGCAGGTGCCTCGACGGCCGCGGTGGACAGGGGCTGAGCTGGCGCGGGTGTCGGCGCCACCGGAGCCGGACCCGTGGTGGGACTGGCGGTGGGGCTGGATGGATGGGGAAGAGGTGTTTGCGACGGTGCGCGCTGCTGCCAGAGGACAGCGGCCACGCCGGCGGCCAGCACGGCGCCGCCCAGTGCACCCAGCGCCAGCGTCTGCCAGGAGCGGCTGGCCAGTGCCTTGACCGGCGGTGGCACGGACCGGGTGGCGGGCATGTCGAACACCTCGCTGGCCGCCTTGTCCACCATCGCGGGACCGATTTGCCGGCTGTCGGTGGCGTAGGCGCCCAGCAGTGCGCGGTCGCACAGCAGGTTGATGCGTCGGGGCACTCCCCGGGTGATCGCGTGGACGCGCGCGAGCGCTTCCGCGCTGAACGGCAGAGGTCCCTTGAGGCCCGCCACCTCCATGCGATGGCGCACGTACTGCCGGGTTTCGGCCTCGCTGAGGGCGCCGAGGTGGAACCGCGCGATCACCCGCTGCGCCAGCTGTTCCAGCTCGGGTTGGGCGAGCACGGCGCGCAGCTCGGGCTGGCCGATCAGCACAATCTGCAACAGCTTGCGTTCGTTGGTTTCAAGATTGGTCAGCAGCCGCAGCTGTTCCAGCACATGGGGCGTGAGGTTCTGCGCCTCGTCGATGATCAGCACGTTGCGCTGACCGGCAGCGTGGCTGCGCAGCAGGTACTCGTTCAGCGGATCAAGATAGTCCTTGATCGTGGCCGGCCCGATGCCTTCGTGCCGCACCTCCAGCTGGAACTCGTGGCAGATGGTCTTGAGCAGGTCGCCGACGGTGAGCTTGGGGTTGAAGATGTAGGCGACCCGGCAGTTCTCGGGGATCTGTTCGAGGAAGCAGCGGCAGACCGTGGTCTTGCCAGCGCCGATCTCACCGGTGAGCAGGACGAAGCCGCCGCCGCCCTGCACCCCGTACAGAAGCAGCGCCAGCGCCTCCCGGTGCCGCTCGCTCATCAGGAGGTAGCGGGGGTCGGGGGCGATGGAAAAGGGAGTCTGCTGGAGACCGAAATAGCCGGCGTACATGCCCAGAGGATAGCGGGGCCGCCGGGGCAGGCGCAAATGAACACCGCCCGCAGAAGCGGGCGGTGTGGTTCAGAGCGTGGTGATGCTCAGGCGGCGAGTGCCATGGAGGGCTTGGCCGCAGAGGAGGATGACTTGGCGCTGCCGGCCACCGAGCATTCGATGTCGCCCGAGAGCTGGCCACCTTCCTCGATCACCACCTTGCCGTAGCGGATCTTGCCGGTGACCTTGCCGGTGGCGTAGATCACGAGTTTCTGGCGCACGGTGAGGTTGCCGTCGAACACGCCGTGGATCTCGGCAATGTCGATCTCGGCCGAACCCTTGAAGGCGCCTTGCTGGGCGATCTGGATCACGCGCGAGTCCATCGTCGCTTCGACCAGACCTTCCACCACCAGCGTGTCGCAGTCGGTGATCTCCACGCCCTTGAGCTTGATGTTCGGGCCGACCGTGAGCTTGCTGCCGCCTTCAGGCACGGTGGTGCTGGCAGATGCCGCAGCCGATGCCGGCTGGCGGCTCTCCGGCTGATTGCTGGAGGAGGGCGTGTTCATGCTGCTGGCGCCGTAACGGGGGGAGTTGAGCCCTTGGTTGAGGGTGTTGGTGGGTTCGTTGTCGCGTTTTCCGAAATGCAGTGCCATGCGAGCTCCTTCTGAAAGTGAAGCGCTCATGCTAAGGACCATGCGGCTTACATTCGGAACGCTGCCGTAAGAGGGGTAACGAGATGAACCGTACGTCTGGTTGCGCCTGTTGCGTAACACGCGCTTGCTATTTGCGCGCGTCCATTTCCCGGATCAGTGCGCGTGCTTCATCGCCTTCGGGGATGGGCCGGCCGCTGTCGCGCCACTGCACCGCGGCCTTGAAGCCCTGTTCCTGGGCGTACCGGCGGAACCACAGGCCTTCGGGGTTGTGGCGCGTGATGCCGTCGAACACGGTGGCGAACATCTGGGTCTGCTCCAGACCCATGCTGAGCATGGCCTGGTTGACCACCAGCTTGTGCATCGCCAGGTGCGACGAGGGCACGCCCGCGATGCGCCCGGCCAGCCGCATCACCGCGTCCTCCAGCTGTTCCGCCGGCACGGCTTCGTTGGCCAGCCCCCAGTCGGCGGCGGTGCGGCCGTCGATCACGTCGCCGGTGAACATCATCTGCTTGGCGCGCAGCGCCCCGAGCCGGTAGGTCCACATGGCCGTGGTCGGGCAGCCCCAGACGCGGGTGGGCATGTAGCCGATGCGCGCGTCCTCGGCCATCACCAGCAGGTCGCAGCACATCGCGATGTCGCTGCCGCCGGCCACCGCGGCGCCGTGCACTTTGGCGATGGTCGGCTTGGATGAGCGCCACAGGCTCATGAAGTCCTCGGTGTTGCGCTTCATGACGGCGTAGTCGGCCATCGGGTCCCAGGGGGGGGCTTCCTGCTGGCAGGGGTGTTCGATCCGCTGCTCGGCATAACCGGCGAGGTCGTAGCCGCCACAGAAGCCCTTGCCCGCCCCTTCGACCACGATGACGTGGATTTCCGGCTCGGCGTTGGCCCATTCCACCGCGGCGCGGATCTCGCCGGGCATGGCGTCGTTGATGGCGTTGTACTGCTCTGGGCGATTGAGCAGCAGGCGGGCGATGCGCGGCTGTTGCGGGTCGGGGGTGATGCGCAGGGTGCTGAATTCGGGCATGTCGGCTCCTCGATGACGATCCCGCATGCTAGGAGCGCTGCGCAACGCCAGGCCGTCGCCTGCGCTACAGTGCCTCGCATGTCCATCCCGTCGCGACGCCACTGGGTGCTGGGCTCTCGCCAGCCGCCTGCGCTGGACCTGCCGCTGGCGCAGGCCAGCGCGCTGCTGACCCACCTGGGCCAGGGCGCCAGGGACGCGGTGGCCGAAGACCTGTTGCGGCTGGTGGGCGCACACGCGCCACTGGCCCAGTGCACCATTTTTTCCTTCGAGCCCGGGCGCAGGCCCACCGTGGTGGCGGTGGGTGATCGTTCGCGCACCAAAGAACTACCCCACATCGCCGAGGCCTATGTCAACCGCTACCACCGGCTCGATGGGCTGGCCGCCGTGATGCAGGCCGAGTGGACTGCCGCGCAAAAGGCGGGCACCGAGCAGCCGCGCATCCTGCTGCACCGCCAGACCGGCGCCGACATCGCCCATGCCCCGTATCGCCAGACCTGCTACACGCTGCCGCAGGTGGCCGAGCGGCTGGCGGTGCTGGCGCTGTATGAGGGGCGGCGCTGGATGTCGGTGCACCTGTACCGTGGCACCGAACACGGTCCGTTCGACGACGCTGCGGTCGCCGTGGTCGAGGCCTTTGCGCCGCTGATCGTGCAGGCCGTGCGCCTGCACCACACCGGTCTGGCCGTCCACCAGGACCTGGGCGGGCTGCTGCTGGCGCGCGCCGTGCGGCGCTGGCCGCAGCTCACCCGGCGCGACCAGGACGTGCTGCAGGCGCTCATGGACGGCCTGGACACCAACACTCTTGCTGAACGCCTGGGCCTGACGCCTTCCAGCGCCCAGACCTACTGCCAGCGGGTCTACCGCAAGCTGGGTGTGGCCGGGCAGCGTGAACTGTTCGCCGCGCTGCTGGCGTCGACCTGATCACTTGTCCCGGATGTCCTGAAAAGAGGACATTGATCGGCCCGTCGCTGCCTACACTGCGGCGCATTACAGGAGACACGCATGCACCAGCCCCACGCCGAGCCGCGGCGCTCGATCTACTACGACTACCAGGTCTTTGATGCCTGGGTGCCATCGCAGCACCCGGCGCAGCAGCACGCCCCGGTGGTCGTCGCCGGGGCTGGCCCCATTGGCTTGGTGACCGCGCTGGCGCTGGCGCAGCAGGGCGTGCGCTGCGTGGTGCTCGAAGCCGAGCGGCAGGTGTCCGAGGGCAGCCGGGCCATCGCGTTCACGCGGCGCTCGATGGAGATCCTGCAGCAGGTGGGGGTGGCACACCGCGTCACCGAGAACGGCCTGCCGTGGAACTGTGGCAACTCCTTCTACCGGGGCCAGCGCGTGTTCCGGATGGAGAACCCGCACGACCCCGACGACCGCTTCGCCCCGCTGATCAACATCCAGCAGCAGTACCTCGAGCAGTACCTGGTGGAGGCCTGCGACGCCCATTCGCTGGTGGAGCTGCGCTGGGGCAACAAGCTGGTGTCGTTCGGGCAGGACGCCTCCGGTGCCACGTTGCAGGTCGACACCGCCGAAGGCCCGTACACGCTGAAAACCGACTGGCTGGTGGCCGCCGACGGTGCACGTTCGGCGATCCGCGCCCTCATGGACCTCAAGCTCGAAGGGGCGTCCTACGAGGGCAAGTTCGTCATCGCCGACATCCGCGTGGACCTGCCGCTGCCCACCGAGCGCCTGGCCTTCTTCGACCCCGACTGGAACCCGGGCAACACCATCCTCATGCACCGCGAGCCGCATGGCCTGTGGCGGCTGGACTACCAGCTGCCACCCGGCGAGACGCCCGAGGACGCGCTCCAGCCCGAATCGCTCAAGGCCCGCATCAATGCCCAGCTGGCCATGATCGGCCACGCCGGCGTGCCATGGGAAATGGACTGGTGCTCGGTCTATTCGGCGCGCGCGCTCACGCTGCCCGACTACGTGCATGGCCGCGTGCTGTTTGTCGGCGACGCTGCGCACCTGCTGCCCATCTTCGGGGTGCGCGGCGCCAACACCGGTTTCCAGGACGCGCAGGCCCTGGCCTGGCGGCTGGCGCTGGTGGCCCGGGGCGTGGCACCCGCGTCGCTGCTGCGGAGCTACAGCAGCGAGCGCGTGGGCGCGGCGCGCGAAATCATCGACGAAGCGGGCAAGAGCACCCGTTTCATGACACCGCCCACACGCGGTTTCCGGCTGCTGCGCGACGCCGTGCTCTCGCTCTCACTGACCCAGCCCTTCGTCGGGCCGCTCTACCACTGGCGCACCTCCCGACCGCACGAGTACACCCGCTCGCCGCTCAACGCGGTGAGCGACGACAACGCCGCGTTCGAGAGAGGGCCAGGCCACGGGGCACCGCCGCGCAACATCCGCCTGGGCGACGACCGCTTCCTGCTCGATCACCTCGACCACCGCTTCACCCTGCTGTGGGCAGCCTCCGACGGGGCCGGCCTTCCCGCCGATGTGGGGGCGGTGGTCGACGGCGCACGCGCCAAGGGGCTTCCGCTGCAGGTGATCGCCGTCGGGGCGCGCCAGCCGGTTGCCGGTGCCGACCGGACCTTGCCCGACGCGGACGGCCACCTGCGCCGGCGCCACGGCCTGCGCTCAGGTGGTGCCTACCTGCTGCGGCCCGACCAGCACGTCTGCGCCCGATGGGCCGCGCTGGACGCCAGCCGGCTGCGCGCCGCCCTCCACACCGCCATCGGATTGAACACAGGAGCCTCATCATGAGCAGCCAGCATGTCCCTCTGCAGACCCTGACGATCCCGGGCCTGGAGCAGGTCTACGACCAGCTCGCGACCGCCATCGATGCCATCGACCCCGCGAAAACCGAGTTGTTCCTCGTAAAGCTCGCGCTGATGAACGCCAACGCGCTGGCCGACCCGACCTTGTTCCAGGCGCAAATCGATGCAGCGATCAAAGACCTGTGAACGGAAAAGGCTTCGTCTGAGGCGCTGCAAGGCACGTGGATTTGCCTTATAAAGCCGCGCATGAATCCACTGTTCGATCCGGGCTACCGGCCTGAAGACCTCGAAGTGCAGGTGTCCGAGCTGCTGGTGGCCACCGCAGACGAGTCCGATGAACTGATCGACCGGTCCATCTCCGATGTTCTGCGGCTGCTGCGCGACCGCATGAAGATGGACGTGGTGTTCGTGTCCCAGTTCGCCGAGGGCCAGCGGGTCATCCGGTATGTGGACACCGATCCCGGGAATCCTCTGTTGTCGGTCGGCGACGCTGATCCGCTGGAAGTGTCGTGGTGCCAGCGGGTGGTCGACGGGCGCCTGCCCGAGTTCATCCCCGATGCCCGGCGGCTGCCGGCCTCGGCTGCCCTGCTCAAGGATGTCCCCTTTTCCATCGGCACCCACATCAGCACGCCCATCGTGCTGGCGAGTGGCGAGGTCTATGGAACGCTGTGCACCTTCAGCCAGGCGCCCCAGGGCGATCCCGACCCCAACGACTTGAAGGTGTTGCGCTACACCGCGAAGCTGGCGGCAGGGAAGATCGAAGGCCGGCGAGCGCGGGAACGGCAGGGCGCAGGTGTGCCGGAACTGTCGCTGGTGCCGCTGGAGCGCAAGCGCTCCCTGTAGGGCGCCGTCAGTCTGGCGGGAGGCCCCAGGCCCACGCAGGGCAGGCTGGGACCCCTACACTTACGGGTTCCCCCGAAAGTCTCCAGAACGGCCCCATGAACGCGCCCATCGACGTCTCCTTTTTCGCGCGCAACGCCAAGCCGCTGACCAGTTACCGCCCGTACTGGGCCAAGCGCTTCGGCACTGCGCCCTTCCTGCCCATGAGCCGGGCGGAAATGGAGCAGCTCGGCTGGGACTCTTGCGACATCGTGCTGGTGACGGGCGACGCCTATGTGGACCACCCCAGTTTCGGCATGGCCGTGATCGGCCGGGTGCTGGAGGCGCAGGGTTTTCGCGTCGGCATCATCGCCCAGCCCGACTGGCAAAGTGCCGAGCCCTTCAAGGTGCTGGGCAAGCCCAACCTGTTCTGGGGCGTGACCGCGGGCAACATGGATTCCATGATCAACCGGTACACCGCCGACCGGAAGATTCGCAGCGACGACGCCTACACCCCCGGCGACGTGGGCGGCAAGCGGCCCGACCGCGCCGCCATCGTCTACAGCCAGCGCTGCCGTGAAGCCTACAAGGACGTGCCCATCGTCCTGGGCGGCATCGAAGGCAGCCTCCGCCGCATCGCCCATTACGACTACTGGAGCGACAAGGTGCGCCGCTCCATCGTGGTGGACGCCAAGTGCGACCTGCTGCTCTACGGCAACGCCGAGCGTGCGCTGGTCGAGGTGGCGCACCGCATCGCCGCGCGCGAATCCGTCGAACAGATCACCGACGTGCGCGGCACTGCCTTCGTGCGCCGTCCGGGCGACCCGACCGCCGATGGCTGGATTGAGCTGGATTCAACCGAGGTCGACACGCCGGGCCACGTTGAAGACCACATCAATCCTTACCAGACCACCAGCGAACAGGCGCAGGCGCGAGGCCAGAGCTGTTCCAAGGAAGAGGGCGCCACTCCAGCGAGCGACCCACAGGTCAGACCCATCACCATCCACCGGCCGCAGGGCTCGGGTGGTGTGGCCAAGCTGCCGCGCGAGCGCACCGTCATTCGCCTGCCCAGCTACGAGCAGGTCAGGAGCGACGCCGTGCTTTACGCCCACGCCAACCGCGTGCTGCATCTGGAAACCAACCCGGGCAATGCGCGCGCACTGGTGCAGGCGCACGGCGAAGGCACCACGGCGCGCGACGTCTGGATCAACCCGCCGCCCATCCCGCTGACCACGGCCGAGATGGATTACGTGTTCGACCTGCCGTACGCCCGCGGGCCGCATCCGGCCTATGCTGACGAGCACGGCCGCCACGACGGCGCGACCAAGATCCCGGCCTGGGAGATGATCCGCTTCTCGGTGAACATCATGCGCGGCTGCTTTGGCGGCTGCACCTTCTGCTCCATCACCGAGCATGAAGGCCGCATCATCCAGAGCCGCTCGGAAGATTCGATCATCCGGGAAGTCGAGGAGATGCGCGACAAGGTGGTGGGTTTCACCGGCGTGGTCAGCGACCTCGGCGGTCCCACCGCCAACATGTACCGCCTGGGCTGCCGCAGCCCGGCGATCGAAGCCGCCTGCCGCAAGCCCAGTTGCGTCTACCCAGGCATCTGCCAGAACCTCACCACCAACCACGATCCGCTGATCAGGATCTACCGCCGGGCGCGCGCGCTCAAGGGCATCAAGAAGATCCTGATCGGGTCCGGTCTGCGCTACGACCTGGCGGTCAAGAGCCCGGAATACGTCAAGGAACTGGTGCAGCACCACGTGGGCGGCTACCTGAAGATCGCGCCCGAGCACACCGAAAGCGGGCCGCTGTCGAAGATGATGAAGCCCGGCATCGGTAGCTACGACCGCTTCAAGGCCATGTTCGAGAAGTACAGCGAAGAGGCGGGCAAGAAGCAGTTCCTCATTCCGTACTTCATCGCCGCGCACCCTGGCACCAGCGACGAAGACATGATGAATCTCGCGCTCTGGCTGAAGAAGAACGGTTTCCGCGCCGACCAGGTGCAGACCTTCTACCCCAGCCCCATGGCCACCGCCACGGCCATGTACCACACCAGCCTGAACCCGCTCAAGGGTGTGCACCGCGACGAGCGGGCCGAGCGCGTGGACATCGTGCGCGGTGAGAAGCGTCGGCGGCTGCACAAGGCTTTCCTGCGCTACCACGACCCCAACAACTGGCCACTGCTGCGCGAAGCGCTCAAGACCATGGGCCGCGCCGATTTGATCGGCAATGGCAAGCACCATCTCATCCCGACATTTCAGCCGGTGACCGATGGCGGCTATCAGAGTGCTCGGAAGAAAAATTCGACGCCGAGTGGAAGGGCGTTACCTGCCGTCGGCAAGACAGAGAAGGCCCCGGTGAAGGGGCGCATCTTGACGCAGCACACCGGCTTGCCGCCAAGGCCCGGCACGAAGGGCAGGTAGCGCCAGCCCAACGCAGATTCATCCATGTTCTGCTGAGCCAGCTTGGGCTCAAAAAAACACCCGCTGGACGTGAAGTCCAGCGGGTGTGGTCGCAAGCGCTATCTGTCTATCAGTAGTAGAACGGTCCCACCCAATCAGCCGGCAGCAGCTGGTACGAGTTACCGAACTGGTTGATGTTGGGCACGCCGCCATCGGCGCGGGTATTGCCGCGCGACGACATGCGGCGTCCCATCAGGATGAACTCGGTGTTCGTGTTCGGGCCGCGGTGGAACACGTTGTTCTCCAGTACCACGTCTTCCAGACCCTGCCGGCTGTCGGGGCCGTTGTTCTCGGGAGCCGCACCACCGGTGAACGAGTTGTTGTCCGTGGCGTCTCCCAGACGGTTGTTGGCGATGACGATCTGCCTCGATGCCCAGGTTGAACCCGAAATGCCATAGTTGTCGTTGTAGGCACCCAGTCCTCCAGAATGGATCTTCAAGGCATGGCGGATGCCGTCGGAGGAGCGTCCCCGCAGTGCGTTGTGCGCGATGAAGCCTTTGTTGATGCCATAGATGCGCAGGGTGTGCTGCTGGGCGGTGCCCATGTCGTTGCCCATGATGACGAACTGGCTTCCAACGCCAACCATGTTAATGATTGGGTTCGTTGTGCTTCCCCTCAACTGGTTCTCCACCACAAACAACTCGCGGGGCTGGATGTACTGACTGGGCGCCAGCGTGTGGTGTTCGACGACGTATTGCAGCGCACTTGCGAGGTTGATTTGCCCGACGGCCAGCTCCCCGGTAGGAGCGTCAAACGTGTTGCGATAGAGAAGCAGGCGAGACATGGTGGCGTACTGCTCGAAGCGATGCAGGAAGTTGAGGTCCATGATCGAGATGTCGCGCGGGAACGACGACGAGTTGGGTGCCAGCGAGCCCACGTCGATACTGCTGATTCTCGGTTTCGCCCCGGATCCAAAGGCGCCAATCTGAACATTCTGGCTTCCGTGAGGAATGCTGATCGAAGAGAACGTCTCTCCACGGCGAAGCAGCACGCGACGGTTGTTGAAGCTTGCAGAGCCCGGCATGGCGGTCATCTGGGAAGCGCCTGCGGGACAACCAGCGAAGTTGGCCACCGCGGACACACAGATGGTCTGGGTGCCGGCAAACACGGCATTGGGGTCTTGAACCTCGATCGTTACCGTCCTGTCCGAGTAGCCGCCGGAGGGGTCGGTGGCGCGGACACGCACCTGGTAGGTGCCGGGTTGGTCGAATACGTGAGCGGCCAGCGGACCACCGGTCTGCACATTTTTCGGAAGACCAGAGATCGACCAGGTTTGACCCCGGTCGTCCCCGAAATTGAATGCGTAGCGCACATGGTGGAACGGGTGTTGGCCGGTTGCGCTGTAGGTTGTGCCTGTCGCATCGAATTGAACCGCCAGCGGTGCAGGGCCTGTCAGCCGGGTGGCTTCCAGTCGGGCAACGACCGACGTCGAAGGCTGTCCTTCGGGTGCGGGTGCTGGAGCCGGTGCGGGAGCGGGAGCGGGAGCGGGAGCGGGTGCGGGTGCGGGAGCGGGTGCGGGTGCGGGTGCGGGAGCCGGTGCAGTGGCCGTCATCATGTAGCAGGCTTTGGCCACGCCCGACAAAGGATCTCCAAAAGTGGTGTTGTTGCAAGCCACTCCGCCGGTGAACGTGCGGGGAGCGGTCCAGGCGGTGCGGGCACCGTACACCACACTGGCGGAGCCGGTGAACCGACACTGATTCCATTCAGCCGCGCACAAGGTATAGCCTGCCGGCACACTCGAGGGAGCAGGAGCAGGAGCAGGAGCAGGAGCAGGAGCAGGAGCAGGAGCAGGAGCAGGAGCAGTGGCTGTTTGCAGATAGCAGGCTTTGGCCACTCCTGGCAAAGGATCCCCAAAAGTGGTGTTGGAACAAGCCACGCCGCCGGTGAAACTGCGCGGGGAAGTCCAGGTGGTGCGGGCTCCGTACACCACGTTGGCGGTGCCGCTGAACCGGCATTGGTTCCATTCGGAGGCGCACAGCACATAGCCTTGCGGCGGCGTGTTTGTCGTTTGAGCGGGAGCGTCGGCGACAGCCAGAAGCAAAGCCCCCCCCATCAGTGCTTGCAATGTTGACTTTGCAGGAAAGACAGGCATCATAGGCAACAGGGAAAAAGTTCGCGAAAACATACAATCCTTTAAAACGTTCGACTTCGCGTTTTCGGCCTTGTGGGGTTAGGAGTAAACTCCAATAGTTACAAGGCTGTAGTAGCTCAGCAATCAATTCAACGCCCCACGGCTGCCGGATCTCCGGTGAGTCATGGGAATCTGCTAACAACATAGCCACCTGAAGAGCTTGGGGTGACTTGTCACGCCGTGCTTGTCTCTCGGGCCACAGCAAAATTCTCGCCTTCGACACTCATTTTCAGTGGGTGCCTGAGACTGTTGTCGTTCGAGTTTCGGTGAACTGAATGACCAAAAGCCTAACCGTTTCACAGAGTTACGATCACGCTCATCACGTTACCGGCCTGTTGTTTCAGGGCTTCAGCATAGGATGTAGACGCGTACGTTCAGCCTCCAACGTAGCCCTTTCGTCGTTTGGCCGTTGCGTGAGGTGATTTGGTTGGCGTTTCGTGAGGCGCAAGCTGTGAGCTTGCCGCGCGCTTATAGCTCGCGATCTGTGAAAAGACGCTCAATAGCACTGACATCCAGGCCGTGCAAATCTCAGTTGTGGACCGCTAGGACACAGACATGAATGTCAGAGACCTTTGATTCGTGATCTTCATCCCTGAGACGGGGAATAACTGAGCGCTTGTTCCAAGCCTCTTTAAATTTAACCACGAATAGCAACATTTGGCGAGCTGGTACCCATGTTTGTGTACTTCGTTCATAGGCCAGATGTCGTTTTGTTGATACTCGGCGGCTACTTCAAGCTTGGTGGTTGCGGAGCAATCCGTTGATGTCACCCATCTCTCCTTTTTGGCTCTGGCTTGCAAAGTGTGTGGTGGTTGACGCCCCTTGAAAACCTGACGTTCCCCCGGAAACCGGACAGTTCTGAACTACAGGCTGGCCGCTTAGTTGGGTTGAACTGACCTGCTGTTGACAAACTCGCTCGGGGTCGCCAATCAAGCCACTGCAGTAGTGGCCTTGAAGTCCCCTTGAAAACCTGAACCACCCGGAAGTAGAGAATTCCCCAAGACGGAGTCTCTACATGAAGAAATCCAGAGAAACCCAAGCATCGCTTGCTTTCTTGTTTGCTTTGCTGCGATCAGCGAAGCCTTGCAGTATACACCAGTTTTTGACTTCGTGTCAAAAATTTTAGGGTTAACCCGATATTTTTTGACCGATCGATGCAACCACTGGCACATCCTCTTCACCAACCTTGCCGACTGCGTCGTGCAGCTCAGTGATCAGCGAAGCCTTGCAGTATACGACAGTTTTCCAGACGTTGTCAAAAGCCGCGAAAAATTCTTGCAGATGAGGTTGGCCAGCAACTTGAGCCAAGGCCTGTCCTGGGCACTCAGGCAGCCCGGCCTATAGGCGCTGACGATAATCCCCTGCCCAGCCCCCACTGCCCCCTCTATCCCCCACTGCCCCCCTCTATTTATATGGCGCTCATTACTCTGCAGGATGCCCAACTGGCCTACGGCCATGTGGCCCTGCTCGATCACACCGACTTTGCACTGGAGAGCCAGGAGCGGGTCGGACTCATCGGCCGCAACGGCACAGGCAAGTCGTCCCTCTTGAAGATACTGGGGGGACTGGAGAGGCCCGACGACGGCACGCTGCAGGTGCAAACGGGGCTGCGAGTCGCCTATGTCCCGCAAGAGCCGGATCTGGACCCGTCGGCGTCAGTGTTCGAGGCGGCCAGCCTGGGTCTGGCTGAAGCCCGCCAAGCCAGGGACCTCTACCTCAGCGGCGCGGAAGGACTGGACCTGGACTTGCTCCAGGGCAGGATTGAAGCGCTTGACGCATGGAACTGGGAACAGCGGGTTGAGGAGACGTTGCAAAGGCTCCATCTTGATGGCAACCACACTGTGGGTCAGCTCTCTGGAGGCAACCGCAAGCGGGTGGCACTGGCTCAGGCCCTGGTGAGCCGCCCCGATGTGCTGCTGCTGGACGAACCGACCAACCACCTGGACATGGACAGCATCACCTGGCTGGAGGACCTGTTGCTGGAGTACCGCGGCAGCGTGGTCACCATCAGCCACGACCGCGCCTTTCTCGACCGGGTGGTCACCCGCATGGTCGAGCTGGACCGGGGGCGGCTGCTGAGCTACCCGGGCAACTTCGCCCAGTACCAGGCGCTCAAGGAAGAGCAACTGGCCCAGGAGGCCGTCATCAACGCACGTGCCGACAAGCTGCTGGCCCAGGAGGAGGTGTGGATCCGAAAGGGCGTGGAAGCCCGCCGCACCCGTGCACAGGGACGCATCACGCGGCTGGAACGCCTGCGCGAGCAGCGCGCCCAGCGGCGCGACGCCGTGGGTCGGGTGCGGCTGGAGGTAGCCAGCGGGGGTGCCAGCGGCAAGATCGTCGCGGAACTGGACCGGGTGTCCAAGTCCTTCCCTTCCGCCGATGGAGGCATCCGCACCGTGGTGCGCGACTTCAGCGCCACCATCCTGCGCGGAGACAAGGTTGGCCTGATCGGCCCCAACGGCGCCGGCAAGACCACGCTGCTCAAGCTGATCCTGGGCGAACTCTCACCCGACAGCGGCACCGTGCGGCAGGGCAGCCAGATCAGCGTGGCCTATTTCGACCAGTTGCGCGACCAGGTGAACCTGGACGCCACGCTGGAGGACTTCATCAGCCCGGGCAGCGAGTGGATCGAGATCGGCAATCGCCGCACCCACGTCAAGAGCTACCTGAACGACTTTCTGTTCTCGCCCGCCCGGGCCAACGCACCGGTGCGCACGCTCTCTGGAGGAGAGCGCAACCGCCTGCTGCTGGCGCGCCTGTTCGCCCGGCCGGCCAACGTGCTGGTGCTGGACGAGCCGACCAACGACCTGGACATCGACACCCTGGAACTGCTGGAAGACCTGCTGCAGCAGTACGAAGGCACGGTGTTCCTGGTCAGCCACGACCGGCGGTTTCTGGACAACGTGGTCACCAGCACCATCGTCAGCGAAGGCGATGGGGTCTGGCGCGAGTATGTCGGCGACGTGGAGGACTGGCTGACCCAGTCGGCGCGTGCGCAGGAGCTGCAGCGCCAGCGCGCACCGGAACCGGCCAAGCCACTGGAGGCAGCCGCACCGGCGCCAGCACCGGCCAGCCCCCCTGCCGCGGGCAAACGCAAGCTCAGCTACAAGGAGCAACGCGAGTTCGATGAGCTGCCCGCGAAGATCAAGGCGCTGGAGGACGAGCAGGCTGCGATCGACAGTGCCCTGGCCGACGGGCAGCTGTTTGCCACCGATGCCTCCCGGGCGACTCAACTCAGCGCCCGCCATGCGGAAATAGAAGAAGAATGGATGCAGGCCCTGGAGCGCTGGCAGGCGCTGGGCGGCACGTGAGCCCCAAGCGACCGGCCGCTGCCCCTGACCACGCCCGCCGAACCGCACGGGTGGCGCAGGCGGATGGCCGCCCCCCAGGCCCTCGCGGCGCTGCTCAGCTCGCCAGCAGGCGCCTGAACACCTTCCAGAACGCCGCGTCCTGGGTGGTCGCGAAGTTGATGCGCATCAGCGTGCTGGGCGCGCGCGCCGCATGGAACAGCGCCCCGGGCGCGATCAGGTAGTCCTCGTCCAGCATGCGCTGGGCCAGCGCCTCGGTGTCCACGCCCGTGTCGACCCAGCCGAACAGGCCCGAAGGCTCGGCCACGAAGCGACAGCCCGCCGCCTGTGCCAGCTTCACGCTGCGACTGCGCGCGGCGTCCAGCCGGGTGCGGATGCGCTCGGCGTGGCGGCGCAGCTGACCGCTCTCGATGCAGTGCGCCAGCGCGCGCTCCAGCAGGCTAGGCGTGGTCAGCGTCGCCAGCAGCTTGGTGTCCAGCAGTCGCTCGGTCAGCTCCGGCGGCGCCACCAGGTAACCCACGCGCCAGTTGGGCGCCAGGATCTTGGCAAAGCCGCTGACGTAGATGGTGCGCCGCAGACCGTCGAGCACGCTCATGCGGGTGGCGTGTTCGGGCGCAATGTGGCTGTAGGTGTCGTCCTCGACGATGTGGAAGTCGTGCTGCTGCGCCAGCTGCAGCGCGCGGTGCGCGCTGGCGGGCGAGAGGCAGTAGCCCGTGGGGTTGTGCAGCACGCTGACGCTCACGAACAGCTTGGGTGCGTGTGCCTCGCAGTAGCGCGCCATCACCGCCAGGTCGGGGCCGGCCGGCCCGCGCGGCACCGGCAGGATGCGCATGCCCAGCGCATCGAGCCGCGCGAACTCCACCGCCCAGCCAGGCTCCTCGACCATCACGGCGTCGCCGGGTTTGAGCAGGGTGCGGCTGACGATGTCCAGCGCGTGCGTGGCCCCCACCGTGGTGATGATCTGCGTCGGGTCGGCCGGCAGACCCAAGCCCTGCAGCCGCGCCGCCAGCACGCGGCGCAGATGGCCGTCGCCCATGGGCTCGCCGTAGCGCAGCGAACTCTCGGCCAGGGCCTTCTGGCCGCTGACCTTGCGCACCGCGGCGGGCATGAAGCTCGATTCGAGCCACTCGGGCGGCAGCACCCCCATGCCGGGCTGGGGCAGGCTGCCGCTGGGGTGGAACATGCCGCGGATCAGCGTGGCGGCCGACAGCGGCGCGGCCCTGCGCAGTGCGGCGGGCGCTGCGGCCGGCGCCGCCGCATCGGCGTCGCGCAGCGGCGCCCGCTCGCGCACGAAGAAGCCCCGGTGGGGCCGCGCCTCCACCAGGCCCTGGGCCAGCAGCAGGTCGTACGCCGCCACCACGGTGGACGGGTTCAGGCCGTGCTGGGCCGCGCACTGGCGCACGCTGGGCAGGCGCGCGCCCGGGGCCAGCAGGCGGTCGCGGATGCGGGCGGCAAAACGTTCGGCCAGTTGTTCGGTGAGTGTCTGGGCGGCGGTCCGGGTCAGCGCAGCGACCGCCGTGGCCTCCGGCGCGGCGTCTCTGGAATCCTTGCTATGGAACATGCGGTGTATGGCCTTCATGAACCACACAGATTCACTCCGTGACCCGGCCATCTGTATGGTTTGTGTATGGCCCACAAGGATAAAGTGCATTGCATGTCCCCACAAGTCCTCTCGGCGCAGCCATGACCGCCAGCGAGTTCAGCGCCCTGCTGGTGCTGGCCACGGCCACCAGCTTCACGCCCGGCCCCAACACCACGCTGTCCACGGCGCTGGCGGCCAACGGCGGCCTGCCGCGCGCGCTGCGCTTCATTGCTGCGGTGCCAGTGGGCTGGGGCCTGCTGTTCACTTTGTGCGCGGCCGGCGTCGGCTCGCTCGTGGTGGCGGTGCCGGCGCTGCGCTGGGCCATTCTGGTGGGTGGCACGGCTTACCTGCTGTGGCTGGCGCGGCGGCTGTGGGGCAGCCGCTCGCTCAGCTCGGTGGACAACTCGCGGCTGAACGTGGGCTTCTGGCAGGGCGTGGGCCTGCAGTTCCTCAACATCAAGGCCTGGATGCTGGCGCTGTCCATCGTCGCGGGCTGGATCGCCGGCCAGGCCGACGCCCCCCAGCGCTTCGTCTCGGTGCTGCCGGTGCTGCTGGCCTTCGCCTTCGTCAGCAACCTCAGCTACGCGCTGGTCGGCTCGCTGCTGCGCCACTGGCTGGCCGGGCCGGTGGTGAACGGCCAGCCCAGCGGCGCGCGCCTGCTGGTGTTCAACCGGCTGATGGCGCTGGCCCTGGTGCTGACCGCGGCCTGGATGCTGCTGGGTGGCGCGGGACTTCAAGGCAACGCAATATGAACCACAGCACGGCACTGCCTTCTGCCCGCATGAGCGACGCCACCCTCGGCCTCTGGCTGGGCCTGGTCGGCGTGGTGGTGTTCGCGCTCACCCTGCCGATGACGCGCCTGGCCACCGGCACCGCCGACGCGCCTCAGCTCTCGCCCTGGTTCGTGACCTGGGCACGTGCCGCGCTGGCGGGCGGCCTGTCGGCCGTCTACCTGCTGGCCACGCGTTCGCGCCTGCCGACGGCGGCCGAACGCGGGCCGCTGCTGCTCTCGCTGGCGGGCAACGCCATCGGCTACCCGCTGCTGCTGGGCTGGGCGCTGCGCCACGTCACGGCCAGCCACGCCGCCGTCATCACCGCCCTGCTGCCGCTGGCCACCGCCGCCGTGGCCGCCTGGCTGATGCACCAGCGCGCGCGCCTGGGTTTCTGGCTGTTTGCGGTGCTGGGCAGCGCGCTGGTGGCGGCCTACAGCCTGATCCGCGCCGCGCAGGCCGGTCACGGCTTCGGACTCACCTGGGCCGATGCGCTGCTGGTCGGCGCGGTGGCGGCCGCGGCACTGGGCTATGTGGGCGGCGCCAAGGTGACGCCCACGCTGGGCGCCGAGCGCGTGATCAGCTGGGTCTGCGTGATGGCCCTGCCGCTGACGGTGCCGGGCGCGCTGCTGACCTGGCCCGAACAGCCGATCGCCCTGTCGGCCTGGCTGGCGCTGGGTTATGTGGGCGTGTTTTCCATGTGGGCCGGCTTCTTCGCCTGGTTCCGCGGCCTGGCCCTGGGCGGCGCGCTGCGCGTGAGCCAGACCCAGCTGCTGCAACCCTTCGTCAGCATCCTGGCGGCCGTGCCACTGCTGGGAGAATCGCTGGACGCCATCACGCTGGGCTTTGCCCTGGCCGTGGTCGCCACCGTCTTCATGGGCCGGCGCATGGCCGCCCCCATACCCCGACAACCACCATCCCACCCGGAGAACCGCCCATGAGCGCCCACTGGACCCTCGCAAAACGCGCCCACAAGATGAACCCCTCGGTGATCCGCGAAATCCTCAAGGTCACCGAGAAGCCCGGCATCATCAGCTTTGCCGGCGGCCTGCCCTCGCCCAGGACCTTCCCGGTCCAGGCCTTCGCCTCCGCCTGCGACGCCGTGCTGAAAACCGACGGCGCCGCCGCGCTGCAGTACGCCGCCAGCGAGGGCCTGCCGGCTCTGCGCGAGTGGATCGCCGGCCAGCTGCCCTGGGACGTGAGCCCGGACCAGGTGCTCATCACCACCGGCAGCCAGCAGGGCCTGGACCTGGTGGCCAAGGTGCTGATCGACGAGGGCAGCACGGTGCTGGTCGAGACGCCCACCTACCTGGGCGCGCTGCAGGCCTTCACGCCGATGGAGCCCAAGATCGTCAGTGTGGACAGCGACGACGAGGGCATTGATGTGGCCGACCTGGCGAAGAAGGCGCCGGGCGCGCGCTTCCTCTACGTGCTGCCCAACTTCCAGAACCCCACCGGCCGCACCATGAGCGAGGCGCGCCGCCAGGCCCTGGTGGACGCCGCACAGGCCGCCGGCCTGCCGGTCATCGAAGACAACCCCTACGGCGACCTGTGGTTCGACCAGCCGCCCCCGAAGCCGCTGACCGCACGGAACCCCGAAGGCTGCATCTACCTGGGCTCGTTCTCGAAGGTGCTGGCCCCCGGCCTGCGCCTGGGCTACGTGGTGGCGCCCAAGGCCATCATGCCCAAGCTGCTGCAGGCCAAGCAGGCGGCCGACCTGCACAGCCCGACCTTCAACCAGCGCATGGTGGCCGAGGTGCTGAAGGACGGCTTCATCGACCGCCACGTGCCCACCATCCGTGCGCTCTACAAGCACCAGTGCGAGGTGATGCTGGACGCCCTGAAGAAGGACATGGCCGGGCTGGACGTGCAGTGGAACTCGCCCGTGGGCGGCATGTTCCTCTGGGCGCGGCTGCCCGAAGGTGTGGACGCGGTGGACCTGCTGCCCAAGGCCGTGGACAAGGGCGTGGCCTTCGTGCCCGGCGCCGCGTTCTACGCCGACCAGGGCGACCCGCGCACCATGCGCCTGTCCTTCGTGACGGCGAGCGAGGAGCAGATCCGCATCGGCATCCAGGCGCTGGCCGACGCCATCCGCGAAGCCGTCAAGGGCTGAAATGACCCCCACGCTCGCCACTTCGTGTGCTTCGCTGCCCCCCGAGGGGGCGTCAGTCGCCTTGGGGCGGCCCGGCGGAGACTGAGACATGCTGCGCATCTGGGGCCGGCTGAGTTCGATCAATGTGCGCAAGGTGGTGCTGTGCGCCCAGGTACTGGGCGTGCCATTCGAGCGCATTGATGCGGGGCTGAGCTACGGCGTGGTGAACACGCCGGACTACCGCGCCAAGAACCCCAACGGCCTGGTGCCGCTGCTGGAAGATGGTGACTTCACGCTCTGGGAATCGAACGCCATCGTGCGCTACCTGTTCGCCCGTGAGGCTTCGCCGCTCTACCCTCAGGACCTGCAGCGCCGCGCCGACGCCGAGCGCTGGATGGACTGGCAGCAGACCACGCTCAACCCGGCCGGCAGCCCCGGCTTCAAGCAGCTGATCCGCACGCCCGAGGCGCAGCGCGACCCGGCCGTGATCGCTGCGTCGGTGGCGGCCACCGAGCCGCTGTTCGCACAGCTGGACGAGCACCTGGCGCGCCAGCCCTTCATGGCCGGCGACGCGCTGACCATGGCCGACATCCCCATCGCCTGCGAGGTGCACCGCTGGTGGGGCCTGCCGCTGCCGCGCCCGGCCTGGCCGCACCTGGAGCGCTGGTACGCGCAGTGGCTGGCGCTGCCCGCCAGCCGCGGCGTGCTCGACCTGCCCCTGTCCTGATCCCGGAGAGCCTTCATGCAGCAACGCCCGTTCAAACAAGTCGACGTCTTCACCACCACGCCCTACCGCGGCAACCCGCTGGCCGTGGTGCTGGACGGCAGCGGCCTGTCGACCGAGCAGATGCAGCACTTCACGAACTGGACCAACCTGTCGGAGTGCACCTTCCTGCTGCCGCCCACGCCCGAAGGGGCCGCCGCCGGCGCCGACTACCGCGTGCGCATCTTCTGTCCGGGCCGTGAACTGCCGTTTGCCGGCCACCCCACGCTGGGCAGCTGCCACGCCTGGCTGGAAGCGGGCGGTGTGCCGCGCGGCGAGCACGTGGTGCAGGAATGTGGGGTGGGGCTGGTGAAGCTGCGCCGCGACGGAAACCGTCTGGCGTTTGCCGCACCGCCGCTGATCAAGAGCGGCCCGCTGGACGAGGCCGACGTGACGCTCATCGCCCGCGGCCTGGGCGTGGCGCGCGAGGACATCACCGCGCACGCCTGGTGTGACAACGGCCCCAACTGGCGCGGCGTGATGCTGCGCAGCGCCGAGCAGGTCCTGGCGCTCAAACCCGACACCACCGTGCTGGCCGGGCTGGACATCGGCGTCGTAGGCCCGCGCGGCAAGGTCGGCGTGGTCGGCCCGCAGGACGCGGGTGACACGCAGTTCGAGGTGCGCGCCTTCTTCCCGGGCAACAACGGCCTGGCCGAAGACCCGGTGACCGGCAGCCTGAACGCGGCCCTGGCGCAGTGGCTGATCGGCGCCGGCCTGGCCCCGGATCGCTACGTGGCGGCCCAGGGCACGGCGCTGGCGCGCGAAGGCCGCGTGCACATCAAACGCGCCGCGGACGGCACGG
This sequence comes from Hydrogenophaga sp. NH-16, assembly GCF_004006415.1. Taxonomy (NCBI): domain Bacteria; kingdom Pseudomonadati; phylum Pseudomonadota; class Betaproteobacteria; order Burkholderiales; family Comamonadaceae; genus Hydrogenophaga; species Hydrogenophaga sp. NH-16. The sequence goes on along the minus strand of NZ_CP029344.1, from coordinate 4,313,931 downwards.
TCTGGGTCGGCGGCGCCAGCGTCACCTGCATCGCCGGCACGGTGCAGCTGTGAACCAGGCCAGCAGGGCCGGCATCGACCACCTGGTGGTGGCCGCGCCGTCGCTGGCCGAGGGCGTGGCCTGGTGCGAAGCGACGCTGGGCTTGACGCCCGGACCCGGCGGCGCCCACGCGCTGTTCGGCACGCACAACCGGCTGCTGCGCCTGCACAGCACGGTGCACCCCAAGGCCTATCTCGAAATCATCGCCATCGATCCGGCGGCCACACCCACCCGGCCGCCCCCGCTGCGGCGCTGGTTCGACCTCGACGACCCGGCCCTGCGCGAGCGCCTGCGGCGCGAGGGGCCGCAGCTGATCCACTGGGTGGCCAGCGTGCCCGACATCGATGCCGCCTGTGCGCGGCTGCGCGCCCTGGGCATCGAGCGCGGCCCCGTCATCGACGCCTCGCGCCCCACGCCGCAGGGACTGCTGCGCTGGCGCATCACCGTGCGCGACGACGGCCAGCGCCTGTTCGGCGGTGCGCTGCCCACGCTGATCCAGTGGGGCGACACGCACCCGGCCGACGGCATGACCGGCGCCGACCTGGGGCTGCAGGGTCTGACGCTGCAGCACCCCGACGCCGGGCGCCTGACCGCTGCACTGACTGCCATCGGGCTGGACGGCGTGGCCGTGCACACTGGCCCGGCCGGTCTGCGGGCCGACCTCACCACCGCCGATGACCAACCCCTGGTCCTGAACCCGAGCACACCCGCATGAACCTGCCCACCCTCACCGACATCGAAGCCGCCGCCCAGGTGGTCTACCGCAGCTTCCCGCCCACGCCGCAATACCGCTGGGGCCTGCTGAGCGAACGGCTGGGCACCGGCTGCTGGCTCAAGCACGAGAACCACACACCGGTGGGCGCGTTCAAGATCCGGGGCGGACTGACCTACTTCGACCAGCTGCAACAGCGCGGCGAACGGCCGCGCGAAGTGATCAGCGCCACGCGCGGCAACCATGGCCAGAGCATCGGCTGGGCGGCGCGCGAACATGGTGTGGCCTGCACCATCGTCGTGCCGCACGGCAACTCGGTGGAGAAGAACGCGGCCATGCGCGCGCTGGGCGTGCAGCTGGTCGAACACGGCAGCGACTTCCAGGAAAGCCGCGAGCACGCCATGCGGCTGGCGGCCGAGCGCGGCGCGCACATGGTGCCCAGCTTCCACCGCGACCTGCTGCGCGGCGTGAGCACCTACTGGTGGGAATTCTTCAAGGCCGTGCCGCAGCTCGACGTGGTCTATGTGCCCATCGGCCAGGGCTCGGGCGCGTGTTCGGCCATTGCGGCGAAACAGGCGCTGGGCCACCGCGCGCGCATCGTCGGCGTGGTCAGCGCGCACGCCACCACCTACGCCGACTCGATCGCGGCCGGCCGGGTGGTGGAAGCGCCGGTGACGACGCAGCTGGCCGACGGCATGGCCTGCCGCGTGGCCGACGCCGAGGCGCTGGCCGTCCTCGCGCCGGCGCTGGACCACATCGTGCAGGTGACGGACGACGAAGTGGCCCAGGCCATGCGCGCGGTCTTCGCCGACACCCACAACGTCGCCGAAGGCGCGGGCGCCGCCGCGCTGGCCGCGGCCCTGCAGGAAAAAGAAACGCTGAGCGGCCTGAACGTCGGCCTCAGCCTCAGCGGCGGCAACGTCGACAGCGCCATCTTCGCCAAAGTCCTGTCCGGCGCAAGTGCCTGATGCAAGGATGCGGTGGAACCGGCTCCGCCGGGCCGCTGCTGTTGCCCCCTGGGGGGTGACCCGCCGTCAGGCGGGGCGCGGGGGGGACACGAGCCGTGCCACAACCTCGCAGAAGGCCTCCACCGCGTCGGTCTTGAACACCACTTCGGTCACGCCGGCCGCCGCCGCTTCGGCCTGCAACTCGTCGCTGATGTAGCCCGATGCCACCGCCACCGGCAGTTCAGGATTGATCGCCAGCACCTCGCGCGCCACATCGACGCCCGACATGCCCGGCATGTTGTAGTCCGTCATCAGCAGCTGGAAGCCCTGCGGCTGGGCCCGCACCGCGTCGATCGCCTCCTGCTGGTCGCAGACCGCCGTGACCTTGTAGCCCCGGCGCTCCAGCAGCCGGCGCACCAGGAACACCAGGGTGTCGTCGTCGTCCAGGTAGAGGATGTGGGCAGGTGCGGCGCTGGGGTCGTCGGACATGGCTGGGGGCTCCACTGAAAAGGGTGCGGGCGGAGACGGCTCGCCGCCGGGGATGGGAGCCATTGTGCCGCCATCCGCGAAGACCACTTCCGGTACCGATTCGGGGGCCGGCGGCTTGTCGGCGGTGGCCGGGAAATACAGGGTGAAGGTGGAGCCCTCGCCCGCCCGGCTCTCGACCGTGATCGCACCGCCGTGGGCCTCGACAATGCCCAGCACCATCGGCAGCCCCAGCCCCGTGCCCTGGCCCACGCGCTTGGTGGTGAAGAAGGGCTCGAAGATGCGCGCGCGCGTGGCGTCGTCCATGCCGCAGCCGTTGTCGCTCACGGCGATGCGGACCGCACCCAAGCCACTGCGCCGGCACGGCTCCAGCAAAGCTGGCGGCAGCGCCGGGTCGTCCGGCCCGACGGTGTCGATCCGGAACCCGATCCGGCCCGGCTGCCCTTGCAGCGCATGCACCGCGTTGGTCCCCAGGTTGAGCAGCACCTGCCCCAGCCGGGTCGCGTCGGCGAGGATGGCCGGGCCGTTCGGCGCCACCTCCTTGACCAGCTGGACGTTGGAGCCGATGGCGGTGCGCAGCAGGCTGCAGGTTTCGGTGACGATGGCGTCGGGACAGACCGGTGTGCGCGCCAGCGGCTGCTGGCGGCTGAAAGCCAGGATCTGGCGCACCAGTTCGCGCCCGCGCCGCGCCGCACTGCTGATTTCGTGCAGGCTCTGCCGCGCCGGATGGCCCGTTGGTAGATCCTGGCGTGCCAGGTCGGCGTTGCCCAGGATGGCGGCCAGGATGTTGTTGAAGTCGTGCGCCACGCCACCGGCCAGCGTGCCCAGCGCCTCCATCTTCTGCGACTGCGCCAGCTGCTGCTCCAGGGCCCGCTGCTGCTGCTGCATCTGGCGCAGCGCCGTGATGTCGACGAAGGTGAAGACCACGTGGCGCAGGCCGCCCAGCACGTCGTTCTCCGGGTAGGCGTTGCACAGCGCCCAGCGGATTTCGCCTGCGATGTGGATGCCCACCACCACATCAGACACGGACTGCCCGGTCGCCAGCACGCGCTCGAACGGCATTTCGTGTCGTGGCAGTCGCTGCCCGTCGGGGCCCAGCAGGGGCCAGACACCGGTCGCAGGCGGTTGCCCGCCCTCCGGCCAGTCCAGGAAGCGACGGGTCGCGGCATTGATCCGGGCCACGGACCGATCAGGTCTCAGCACCAGCACCCCGGCGCCCAGGTTGTCGACCAGCGCACGCGACTCGGCATCCCGTTCGGCTATGGTCTGCCGGGCACTCTGCGCCTCCTGACGCATGCGCAGCGACACCAGCGCGCCGTAGATCATCACGCGCACCAGCTTGGTCATCAGAAACAGCATGAGGAACGTCGGCCCCACCTGGTCGAGCGGACTCAGGTGGGCGGCCATCCACAACAGCATGGACACCAGCACCAGGGCCTCGAAGGCGGAGAGCGCCGTCAGCGCCCGGAACTCCGGCGGCGCCCGCCGCAGCCCCACGCGCACCAGGTCGCGCAGCGACAGCAGGCTCAGCATCAGGCCGGAGCCGACATAGAGCATCTGCAGCAAGGCCGCCGGCTGTGGGCGGAAGGATGCGGCCAGCAGCGCGACCAGCAGCCCCGCGGAAGACACGCCGACGAACTTCAGCGGCAGATCCCAGCGCAGGTAGCTGCGCAGACCGACCCAGGCGAAAGCGTTGGCAACGAACATCAGCAGCCCTGCCATCGCGCCCATCTGGGGCGACATGCCACCGGCGCGCGCCATCAGCGCCAGCGAGCCTGCAATCGACACCACCGAGCCCAGGGACCACCAGCCCGGGCCGCCCATGGCCGGGTAGCGCCGCATGAGCGCCCAGAACGCAAACGCGATCAGCACCTCCAGCAGGAGGCGCATCAGCAGCAGGGTTGCGAGATCAGGCGTCATGCGCCGGGTCGGAAACTGGCATCGGCCCATTGGATCACGGCGCCGCACGGCCGGGTCCGGGCAAAACGCACAAAAAAGGCCGCCATTTAAGGGTTGTGCCGACCGGCGTGGCGCCTGCGCGACCCGCAGTCGCTGCGGGGACAAAGTCCGGGAGCGGGCTGCGCCCAGAATCCCGCCCCATGGGAACCCTCTACCTCGTGCGCCACGGCCAGGCCTCCTTCGGAGCCGCCGACTACGACCAGCTCAGCGACCTGGGCCAGCGCCAGAGCGAGCGCCTGGGCCGCTACTGGGCCGAGCGCGGGCTGCGCTTCGACGCCGTCATCACCGGCACGCTGCGCCGCCACGCCCAGACCTGGGCCGGCATCGCGCGCGGCGCCGGGCTCGACCTGCCGCCCACCGAATGGCCGGGGCTCAACGAGTACGACAGCGGCGCGGTGATCCGCGCCATCCTGCCGCGCGGACAGGACCAGGCGCTGGGCGATCCGCACAGCCCCGAGGGCTACAAGGCGCATTTCCGGCTGCTGCGCGACGGCCTGCGCCAGTGGATGGCCGGCACCATCAGCCCCGAGGGCATGCCCGCCTACACCGATTTCGTGCACGGCGTCACCAGCGCGCTGGAGCATGTGCGCGCGCACCACGCGGGGCAGAACGTGCTGCTGGTCTCCAGCGGCGGACCGATTGCGACCGCCGTGGGCCATGTGCTGGGCCTGAGCCCGGACGCCACCATCGACCTGAACATGCGCATCCGCAACAGCGCGGTGACCGAGTTCCAGTTCAACCCCAAGCGCCACCACCTGCTGACCTACAACACGCTGCCGCACCTGGACAGCCTGGCCTACAAGGACTGGATTTCCTACGCCTGATCAGGCGAACGCGGTCTGCTCGCGCAGGGTGTCGGGCGGCAGTTGGTCGATCTCCGCCAGCGCCTGGGCCAGCGCCCGGCCGGCCGCGTCCAGCAGCGCGCGGCCCTTCTCGGCCGTGGCCGCCGCCGCATTGCCCACGGCGCCCTGCGGGTTGTAGTCCTGCATCATCCAGCCGAGCTTGGCGCTGCGGCCGTTGCCCAGCGTGGCGAACCGCTCGGCCCGGTCCTGGGAGGTTGAACGAAAGTACTCGGCCTTGTCCATGCGCACGAGGTCCGGCCGCAGCGCCAGCATCATCGAGGTCTCGATCTCGCCGGCGTGGATGCCGAAGCGGTGTTCGTCGGCGCTGAACAGCGCATTCACGTCGTTGCCGGCCGCGTCGTGCAGCGGCAGGTTGAACCAGCTGATGCTGTAGACCAGCATGCCCAGCCGCGCGCGCAGGTCGCGCGCCACCAGGTCCAGCGCGCCCACCTGGCCACCGTGGCTGTTGAGCAGCACCAGCTTCTTCACGCCGCTGGCGGCCACCGCCTCGCCGATCTCGGTCCAGACACGCACCAGGGTGTCGGCCTTGAGTGTCAGCGTGCCGGCAAAGCGCGTGTGTTCGGGCGAGAAGCCGATGGCCTGGGTCGGCAGGAACAGCGCCGGCAGATCGGCCGGCAGGTGCGGCAGCGCCGCCGCCACCACGCCGTCCACGATGTCCGTGTCCACCGACAGCGGCAGGTGCGGCCCGTGCTGCTCGGTGGCGGCCACCGGCAGCACCGCGATGGCGCGCTCGCGGTTCAGCGCGGCGAAGTCGGCGGTGGACAGGTCGGACCAGTGGCGGATCGGGGCGTTCATGTGCCGGAGTGTAGGCCCGCGGATTTCAGGGGTACATCCAGCGCCGCGACCAGGGCAGGCCCTGCGCCGACTGGCCCGCCGGCCGGCACAGCACTTGGTAGAGCGCGACCTCGTCGTGCTCGAAGGCCCAGGCGCAGCCGGCCAGGTAGATGCGCCAGATGCGCCAGCGCGTCTCGTCCACCAGCGGCCGGACCTGCGCCGCGTGCGCTTCGAAGGCCTCGCTCCACAGCTGCGTGGTGCGCTGGTAGTGGCGGCGCAGGTTCTCCACGTCCAGCGCCTCCAGCCCGCCTTCCTGCAGGGTGCGCAGCACGGTGCCGATGTGCGGCAGCTCGCCGCGCGGGAACACGTAGCGGTGGATGAACTGGCCGCCGCCGTGACGCGTCTCGCCGTCGTGCGCGTCGGTGCTGGTGATGCCGTGGTTCATGGCCCAGCCGTCGGGTTTGAGCAGTTCGCGGATGCGGCCGAAGTACGCGGCCAGATGGTCCAGCCCCACGTGCTCGAACATGCCCACGCTGGTGATGCGGTCGAACGGCCCGTCGGCCACGTCGCGGTAGTCCTGCAGCCGGATCTCGACCCGGTCCTGCAGCCCGGCGGCGCGCACCCGCTCGGTCGCCAGGTCGAACTGGTTCTGCGACAGCGTCACGCCCACGCAGCGCGCACCGAAGCGCTGCGCCGCCCGCAGCACCAGCGCACCCCAGCCGCAGCCGATGTCCAGCAGGCGCTGGCCCGGCGCCAGCCGGATCTTGCGCAGGATGTGGTCGATCTTCTTCTCCTGCGCCTGCTCCAGCGTCTCGTCGCCCTGCTCGAAGTAGGCGCACGAATAGACCATGCCCTCGCCCAGCCAGGGGCGGTAGAAGTCGTTGGACACGTCGTAGTGGTACTGGATCGCCTCGCTGTCGCTCTCGCGCGTGTGGCCGAAGCGGCGGCGGATGCGGCCGAGCAGGCCGGTGGTGGGCTGGGCGCTGGCCGCCAGCCCATGGGCCACCTCGACAATGTCTGACAAGCGCCCGTCCACATCGACCAGGCCTTCGACATAGGCCTGGCCCAGGGTGTCCAGCCCGGGCTCGATCAGCAGCGGCCAGGCCGCCGCCCCGCGCACCCGGACCTCGACCGTCGGCGCCTCGCCCAGCGCGACCGCCGACGCACCGTCCGCCCCCCAGCGCAGGCGCACCGGCACGTTGGCCTCGCGCCGCACCCGCTCGGCCCAGCTCTGCAGTGCCCGCTCCATCATCGAACCCATGGCGCATCTCCCGTGAGAACAACGCCCGGGTTGTAACATTTGCCGGCCGCTGCCGCACCCCTTTGAGGAACTTGGCGCGCCCGGCGCCCTCCTACCTCGGCGCCCTTCCACCCCACTCCCCATGCGTTCACTGCCTGCTGTCCTCGCCCTCCTGCTGCTGCCCCTGGCGGGCTTCGCCCAGAACCTGCTCGGCGGCGACGCCACCGTGGTCAAGACCGACCAGGTGCGCGCCGAGCTGCTGGCCCACGCGCCCGAAGGCGCCGCGCCGGGCGCCAAGGTCTGGGTCGGCCTGCAGCTTACCCACGCGCCCGAGTGGCACACCTACTGGAAGAACTCCGGCGATTCCGGCCTGCCGACCGAGCTGCAGTGGACCCTGCCGCCTGGCGTGACCGCGGGTGAGATTGCCTGGCCGACGCCGCGCAAGTTCCCCATCGGCCCGCTGGCCAACTACGGCTACAACGGCACGGTGCTGCTGCCGGTGCCGCTGACCGTCTCGCCCGACTTCCAGGGCCAGCAGCTGGACGTGAAGCTGCAGGCGGCGTGGCTGGTCTGCCGCAAGGAGTGCATCCCCGAAGAAGGCCAGTTCTCGCTGCGCATCCCGGTGATGGGCTCGACCGGGCTGAACGGCGCCGCTTTCGACGCCGCCTTCAACGCCGCGCCCAGAGACCAGGCCGCCGCCACCAGCGCGCTGGCGCCAGAAGCCGGCTTCCTGAACGTCTCGCTCGACACCCTGCCCGCCGCCTGGAAAGGCCAGAAGCTGGAGTTCTACCCAGAGCCCACCGGCCTGATCGACCCCGGTGCGCCCTGGACCCAGGCCTGGGACGGCGCGCGCTGGACCGCGAAGCTGCCGCTTTCGGCCCAGCGCGGCGACAGCCCGTCCGAAGTCGCCCTGGTGGTGGCGCAGGCCGACGCGCCCGGCGAAGGCCCGGGCCTGGCCGGCGTGCGCATGACGGTGCCGGTGCAGGGCGCCTGGCCGCCGGTGGCGGCCCTGCCGGCGGCCGGCGTCTCGCCCGCATTGCAGGCCGCGCTGGACGCCAACTCCGCCCGCGCCGCCGCACCGGCGTCCGGCGCCTCCGTGCTCACGCTGGGCGCCGCGCTGCTGGGCGCGCTGATCGGCGGCTTGATCCTCAACCTCATGCCCTGCGTGTTCCCGGTGCTGGCGATCAAGGTGCTGGCATTCGCCAAACACGCCGACGACCGGGCCGCCCACCGCCGCTCCGGCCTGGCCTACACCGCCGGCGTGGTGGTCTCCTTCCTCGCGCTGGGCGGCCTGCTGCTGGCGCTGCGCGCGGCCGGCGAACAGCTGGGCTGGGGCTTCCAGCTGCAGAGCCCGGCCGTGGTGGCGGGGCTGGCGGTGCTGTTCACGCTGATCGGCCTGAACCTGGCCGGCCTGTTCGAATTCGGCAGCGTGCTGCCCTCCGGCCTGGCCAGCCTGCAAGCGAAGAACCCGACCGCCGACGCCTTCCTGACCGGCGTGCTGGCCGTCGCCGTGGCCTCGCCCTGCACCGCACCGTTCATGGGCGCCTCGCTCGGCCTGGCCGCCACGCTGCCCGCCGCGCAGGCGCTGGCGGTGTTCGGCGTGCTCGGCCTGGGCATGGCCCTGCCCTACCTGGCCGCGAGCTGGTGGCCCGCCATCGCACGCGCGCTGCCCCGCCCCGGCGCCTGGATGGAGCGTTTCCGCCAGTTCATGGCCTTCCCGATGTTCGCCACCGTGGTCTGGCTGCTCTGGGTGCTGGGCCAGCAGAGCGGCATCGACGGCGCGGCCGCGCTGCTGATGCTGCTGCTGGCGCTGGCGCTGCTGGTCTGGTCGCTCGGGCTGTCGGGCAGGGGGCGTGTGGTGCTGGGTGGCCTGTCGGCCGCGGCCCTGGTCTGGATGGGCGTGGCCGTCGGCCCGAACGTGACCCGGCTGCAGGACAGTGGCCCGGCCGCCGTGGCCGAGACCGGCGTGCAGGGCGTGAGCTGGCAGCCCTGGAGCCCCGAGAAGCTGACCGCGCTGCAGGCCGAGGGCCGGCCGGTGTTCGTCGACTTCACCGCCGCCTGGTGCGTCACCTGCCAGTTCAACAAGCGCAACGCCCTGGCCGACGAGGGCCTGCTGCAGGACATGGCCGCAAAGAACGTCGCCCTGCTGCGCGCCGACTGGACGCGGCGCGACCCGGCCGTGACCGCCGCGCTGGCGCAGCTGGGCCGCAACGGCGTGCCGGTGTACGCGATCTACAAGAACGGCCAGCCACCCGTGGTGCTGACCGAGGTGCTGAGCGTGGGGGAGGTTCGAACCGTGCTGCAGGGGCTCTGACCCCGCAGCGTCGCCGTTTCAATCACCGACCGGAGATTCACGATGCAACGACGCCCCTTCATCACCAGCCTCGCCGCCCTGGGCTCCGCCGCCCTGCTGCCCCGTCTGGCCCAGGCCGCCGCCGCGGTGGGCCAGCCGGCGCCCGATTTCCGCCTCGCCGACACCGCCGGCCAGGCCGTCAGCCTGTCGCAGTTCAAGGGCAAGCTGGTGGTGCTCGAATGGAACAACCCGGGCTGCCCCTTCGTGCGCAAGCACTACAACGGCAACATGCAGTCGCTGCAGAAGGACTTCACCCAGAAGGGCGTGGTCTGGCTGGCGGTCAACTCGACCGAAACCCAGAGCGGCGACTACCTCGAACCCGAGCAGCTGGCGCGCTGGATGCGCAACAAGGGCGCCAGCCCCACGGCCACGCTGATGGACCCGGACGGCAAGGCCGGCGCCGCCTTCGGCGCCCGCGTCACGCCGCACATGTACATCGTTAATGCGCAGGGCCTGCTGGTCTACGCGGGCGGCATCGACAGCATCCCGTCGGCGCGCGAGTCCGACATCCAGAAGGCCACCAACCACGTGCGCCAGGGCCTGACCGAGCTGCTCGCGGGCCAGCCGGTCAGCGTCGCCTCCAGCCAGGCCTACGGCTGCAGCATCAAGTACAAGAGCGGCGCGGCCTGAGCCCCGCCCGCGGCGCTCACTTCTTCCCGCGGGCGCCGCGCTCGTACTTGCGCCAGTAGGCGAACTCGTCCTCGTGGACCTCCAGGTCCAGCTCGGACACGCGCTGCTGCAGCCGCTCCTGCACGTCGGCCACGGCCTTGTTGTAGACCACCGGGCCGATCTCTTCGAGAAAGAAACCCAGCAGGCCACCGGCGGCGATGTTGCCGATGGGCTCGTCCATGTGTTCGCGGAAGTAGCGCTCGATGGACTGGATGGCCTGGGTGCGCTGGTCCTTGGGCAGTTCGATGGGCATCGGTCTCTTTCAGTCGCGGGCGCCCGCCGCACCGCACCATTGGCTGAACGGGTGGGTGGCCAGGTTGGAGTTGAAATAGCGGTGATCGTGCGTCACCTCCTCGCCCACCCAGGGCGGCAGGTCGACGGCCTGGTCCTCGCTCGCCAGCTCCACCTCGGCCACCACCAGCCCCGCGTTGTCGCCCAGGAACTCGTCCACCTCCCACAGCAGGCCGCCGAAGGCCACGCGGTGGCGGACCTTGTCGATCAGCGGCCCGTCGCACAGGCCCAGCAGGGCCTCGGCGTCGGCCAGTGGGACCGGGTACTCGAACTCGGCGCGACTGGCCCCGGTCGTCGCACCCTTGATGGTCAGGAACGACTGCGGCCCGGCGATGCGCACCCGCACCGTGCGCGCCTTGTCGCGGTTGAGGTAGCCCTGCACGATGCGCCGGCCGTCGGGGCTGCGCCAGGCGGTGCCGGTGACGAGGAATTTGCGTTCGATTTCGGTGGGCATGGACGTATTCGGGGGTTACTTCTTCTGGGCCAGGTGCCAGGCCACCAGCGCGTTGGCGTGCCCATGGCCCATGGCGTGATCGGCCTTGAGCAGCGCCACCAGCTCCATGTGCTTGCGATCCCCCGCCTGGGCGAGGATTTTCATCCAGTGTTCGACGGGCTGGCCGTACTTCTTCTCGATGGAAGGAAAGTACGAGGCCGGGCCCTTGACGCTTGCTTCGTTGGCCATCGCTTGCTCCTGTGGGTGGTTGTCAGACACGACGAACGGTGCGCCCTCTTTTCGACAACGTTCTAGAACCCGCACGCCAGGCACTCCCACAGGCCGGGCGCCACCTCGCAGCGGTACTCGGCCTTCCAGAGGTGCGGATCGTTGGTCTTCTCGAACCGCACCCCCGGCACCAACGGGTACCTGCGCTGGAACGGCCGGTCCAGCAGCACCAACATGCTGCAATGCGGAGGCCATTCGGACGCATCACGGACCTGGTTGCCGCGGGCCAGCTCGGCCTGGAGGATCAGCTGCAGCGGGCTGGAGAAGTGCACAGTCGGCTTCTTCATGGCCGCATCATGCCCGACGCCCCCCAGTCGCAGACGGTGCTTTCGGTCACCCGCCGGTACCATCAGGCGCAGGTCGGTTGCCACCCACCCGAAAGGACAGGAATGAACCCGTGCGTGCCGGAACCAGCTGCTGACGCCACTTTCGACGTAGCAGAACTCTTCGTCGGCGACGACGACGGCCTGCTCTGGCTCACCCTGGGCTTCGCATCCCCCGCTGAGCCGCTCGACGTGCTGCACATCGTGTGCGGGAAAACCGCCACCGGCCTCGCCGACGAAGACGCGCTGTACCTGGAGCGCACCGACCAGGACCTGGCCTGCAGCGGGCAGGTGCTGGCCCTGACGGCCTGCATTGCCGTGCACGAGACGGATGGAGACCCTGCATGACCCAGGCGTGCAGCAACTGGACCGAGTTTCTGGCGACGACGCGTTTCGAGTCGCTCGTGCGCGACCTGTCACGGCAGACCCTCGCCGCCGCCAGCGACGCCTGGCCCGACCGAACGCCCTGGGCCGGCTTCGCCTTCAACTGCAGTTCCGCCTGGGGCTTCCTGAGCGTCAGCCTCACCCGCAGCCCGGCGCGTGCCGCCATGCAGCCGCCCGACTGGGAGCACGAGGCCGCGGAGTCCGAACTTGCACCGATGGCAGCCCTGTGGTGCGAGCGCTATGAACCGGTTCGCCTGTGCTACGAGCAGAACCGCGCGACCCAGGCCGATTTCCCGCCTGCCTTCCTGCACAGTCTGCGCTGCGTGATGGTGCAGCTGGAGAGCGAGGGACTCTTCATGCCCTTCCCCGGCATCCGCCTGCTGGTGACCGAGGTCGACGCCGACACCGAAGCGGAAGACGCGGCGCTGGCCCAGGTGCGGCGCGAACTGGACTCTGGCTGCTGACCGGCCTTGGCAGCACCGTGAATGCCAGCCCCTGTGATCTTGAGAGCACTCGCATCGCCCCGCTCAATGGGCAAAGCGCCTCATCTCTCAACGTCGTAATAGAACCCGTCCGCGGCCGAGCGATCCCTGCCTTGCAACAGCGCATGAACCAATCGCGGATTGCGAAACAGGTACCAGTCGCCAAACATATCGAACTTCCGGCACGAGGTGATGATTCCGTCCCGCCAGAGAGTGCCGTGGCGCAGGCCTTTTGTCTGGCCATGCCGCTTGAGATGGCTCCCGGTTTGACGCGACTGTCGGCATCCACCGTGATGACGTAGGGCGCGGTCGACGCCCGTACGGCAGCGTTCCTTACGGAGGCAATGCACTTGGCGTCTTCGACCACGCAGCGCGCACCAAGGCGCTCGGCAATGTCGCGCGTACGGTCTGTGCATCTGTTCAGCACCACAACCACCTCGATCGAGGTGGCAGCACGGCGAGCAGCGTCCTGACCGCTCTGGATGCACGCACCGAGGAACTTCTCTTCGTCGTGCGCAGAAATCGCGACAGAAATGGTGGGCAACATGATGTTCATCGTCGGAGCTGAACCGACCACGCGGGCAAACCGCACCAGAAAACGGCTGGCTGCAAACGCGGTTTGGTTCGAGGCGGGGGTGGGAAATTCGAGGGTACTTCCATCGAGACGTCCGGTTGGGAGCAGGTCAATCTCGCCAGCTTGAGCCCTTCGATTTACTTGCACGGCAAAAGATGAGGACACCCCCATTTTTGAACGCCATTTCGCCCTTTTGAGTCGCGCAGATGTGCCGAAGATGCAGGTGTGCCTTTGCAGAGCGGCCGAGGGCATCGAGACCGGATCAAAGCAGTTCTGGTTCAGCGATTGGACATAGTCGCTCGGAAGTGGAGTACGTCATGATGACTCAACTCAACACCCAGGCGCATCAGCTGCGGTTTGCCTCGCTCTTCGACCCTGGTCGCGGGATCACCATCCCGTGCGACGCCAGCGGCGAAGTGCAGATGGACGACCTGTCTGACCGTATGCGGAATGCCTACCTCGGCGCACGCGCGCTGGTCGGACGGGAGTACGCGTATCCCGTAGTCGAGACGCTGCACTGACCAGGTCTTTGCCGACGACAGCGTGGGCGGGCCAACCAGGCTCATCCCACAACGCGTTACGCCGATAGCTCTTCCGGCAGCTGGCCTGCCGCTCGCAGCGTGTAGCGATGCGGTGACATAGATTCTTGTGGCGCCACGGACCACCAACGAGTCCACAACAGATGCCGGATATCCGACTGCAGATGCTTTTCCCCAAGGTCTCCAATCGGTCAGGCTCTTGCCGTTTAGGGGGAGTCCAAATATAAAAAGTTAGGCCTCACCGGGCAGCGGCACAAACATGTTCTTCTTGGCGTCCCATGCAAACGACGTTCCAGAAGGTGAGTCCAAGAGATGGACGAACGAGTCGTCGTGTGAGAGCACAAGGCCGATCGAAACATATGCGATGTTGTCGGTGTTTTCCATGTACTCGTCGGATTCATCATTCGCGGTGAACCGCCAGCCGCTATCGCGTTCTTCGTCCGGCTCTTCGCGATACAAGTAGCCGACCTTTGCTTCGTCTCGAAGAATCCGGTTCGTTACGAAGCAGCGTTTCCCGTAGCGTTCGACGAGGTTGTCGTCGTCATCGTGCTCGGTGTTAATGATGTGGGACGCGTTGAACGAAATCGGGTCGTCGAGCTTTAGGTCCTTGATCCAACGTGGCTCGTTGTTCAGCCGACCTTTGAACGTACCGTCTGGTCCGACAGAGTCGACCAGAACCCACATTCGCTCACCTCCCGGGGCATCCGGGTCTTCGCTGTCGAACTTGAAGATCAGCTTGACCACCTCTCCAGACTGGACCTTGGCGATCAGTTCACGTGGAGGCTTGTAGAAGGTGTACTTGTGCGCGGCAGCAAGTGCATCGGCGTCTTCCAGGTGCCAGGTGGGCATAGAGCAATGCTGTGTTCGTGAGGCCTAACGAATGAAAGGGACTTCCCCGTCCCGGGTGATCCGCGCAGTTGCGGGGTACGGCATCCAAGTGCCCCGATGGGAAGTACGAACTCTCATCAACTCACTCGTTTGTTGGAAGGGGAAGTCCATAGCCATCGTATCCGTTGGCATCGATCTGGCAAAGAACGACGCGGCGGGTGGCGCAAACCGGGCGCCAGGCCCACGCGGGATAATCCCCGCTTCCTCCTGAAGCCCCGCACCGGACACCCCCATGAGCTTTGCCCCCCTGCAGAACGACACCTTTTTGCGCGCCTGCCTGCGCCGATCGACCGACCACACGCCGGTGTGGCTGATGCGCCAGGCCGGGCGCTACCTGCCCGAGTACTGCGCCACGCGCGCCAAGGCGGGTTCGTTCATGGGGCTGGCCACCAACGTGGACTACGCGACCGAGGTGACGCTGCAGCCGCTGGAGCGCTACGCGCTGGACGCGGCCATCCTGTTTTCCGACATCCTCACCGTGCCGGACGCGATGGGCCTGGGCCTGTCGTTCGCGCAGGGCGAGGGCCCGAAGTTCGCGCGCAACGTGCGCACCGAGGCCGACGTGGACACGCTGGCCGTGCCGGATATGGACAAGCTGCGCTATGTGTTCGACGCGGTCACCAGCATCCGCAAGGCGCTGAACGGCCGGGTGCCGCTGATCGGCTTTTCGGGCAGCCCCTGGACGCTGGCCTGCTACATGGTCGAGGGTGGCGGTTCGGACGACTACCGCGCGGTCAAGAGCCTGATGTACAGCCGCCCGGACCTGATGCACCGCATCCTGGCGATCAACGCCGATTCGGTGGCGGCCTACCTGAACGCGCAGATCGACGCCGGCGCGCAGGCGGTGATGATCTTTGACAGCTGGGGTGGTGTGCTGGCCGACGGCAAGTTCCAGGACTTTTCGCTGGCCTACACGAAGCGCGTGCTGGCGCAGCTCAAGCGCACCGACGCCGCCGGCACCGTCATTCCGCGCATCGTCTTCACCAAGGGCGGCGGCCTGTGGCTGGACGACATGAAGGGTCTGGACTGCGAGGCGCTGGGCCTGGACTGGACGGTGAACCTGGCCAAGGCACGCGCCGCGGTGGGCGACAGCAAGGCGCTGCAGGGCAACATCGACCCCAACGTGCTGTTCGCCCCGCCCGAGGCGATCGAGCGCGAAGTGGCGGCGGTGCTGGAGAGCTTCGGCACGCCGCACCAGGGCGCCGGCACGGGCCCGACGCACATCTTCAACCTGGGCCACGGCATCAGCCAGTTCACCCCGCCGGAGCATGTGAAGGTGCTGGTGGACGCGGTGCACGCGCATTCGAAGCGCCTGCGCGCGCGGTCTTAAGACTCCATCGGCCCGGAAGCCGCGCCGGGCCTAGCGGAGCGCCACCGCCACCCCGTGTCAAGCCACCCGGCGCAAATTTTTCTCAGAAACAGCGCTTGACAGGCCTTGGTTATGCACAAATTTTTTGCTGCGGTGCAGAAGGTACATTGCATCACCATTGCCCACTACCCCGGAGGGGTTGGTTTTGCAAGTTATTGATTTCATTGAGCTTTGTGGTTTGCCATTTTTACGGGCAGTTTAAGAAAGCCCTTGATTTACAAGGGTTCCCGCGCCTGCAAACACATCTATCAACAAAGTTATCCACAGAAAATCTGGACAGCTGTGGAAGCCTTGACAAATCAATGACTTACCCGGCTTTTCGACAGTTCAACTGAGGAAAAAGCGCCAAATATGCCTACTTGGTCCAGCGTGGTCGTTGCGACCCCTGCCCACAGCGGTCTGGGGCCGGCGCTGAGTTACCGAAGTGAGTTGTCGCTCGCGCCGGGAACGCTGGTGCGTGTGCCGCTGGGCGCGCGCGAGGTGCTGGGTGTGGTGTGGAACGGGCCGGACGGGCCGCCGCCGGGGCTGGACCCGGCGCAGGCAAAGTCGGTGATCGGGGCGCTGGAAGGGCTGCCGCCGCTGAGCGCCGCTTGGCAACAATTGGTTGCATTTTCGGCGCGCTACTACCAGCGCAGCCTGGGCGAGGTGGCGCTGGCGGCGCTGCCGCCGCAACTGCGCGAGCTGGACGCGGTGCAGCTGGCGCGGCGGCTCAAGCGCCGGGCCAACACCGCGGCCCCGGCCGACCGGGTCGGTGGCGCCGCGGCGGCGGTGCCGCCTTCCAGCGAGGAACAGGCTGCGGTACTGGCGGCGCTGCCGACGGCGACCGAGCCGGTGCTGCTCTACGGAGCCACCGGCAGCGGCAAGACCGAGGTCTACCTGCGCGCGACCGAAGACGCGCTGGCGCAGGCCGCGCCCGACGGCGAACCGCCGACCCAGGTGCTGGTGATGGTGCCGGAGATCAACCTCACGCCGCAGCTTGAAGCCCGCTTCCGCGAACGTTTTGCCCCGCTCTATGGCGAGGGTGCGGTGGTGTCCATGCACAGCGGCATGACGCCGGCGCAGCGGCTGGCGAGCTGGCTGGCGGCGCACAGCGGGCAGGCGCGCATCGTGCTGGGCACGCGCATGGCGGTGTTCGCCTCCATGCCCGGGCTGCGCCTGATCGTGGTCGACGAAGAACACGACCCGAGCTACAAGAGCCAGGACGGCGCGCGCTATTCGGCGCGCGACCTGGCGGTGTACCGCGCCAAGGTGGAGAGCGAGGCGCTGGCGGCCAAAGGCCAGCGCTGCCAGGTGATCCTGGGTTCGGCCACACCCTCTCTGGAGAGCTGGCACGCCGCGGACCAGGGGCGCTACAAGCGGCTGGAGATGCCGGCGCGCATCGGCGGCGGCGCCCTGCCCCGGCTGCGGCTGGTGGACATGAACCACCAGCCCAAGGGGGCCAGCATCGCGCCGCCGCTGCTGGCGGCGATGGAAGCGCGCATCGCGCGCGGCGAGCAGTGCCTGGTGCTGCTCAACCGCCGCGGCTACGCGCCGGTGCTCTCGTGCGACGCCTGCGCCTGGAAAAGCCAGTGCCCGCACTGCAGCGCCTTCCGCGTGTTCCACAAGCTCGACCGCACGCTGCGCTGCCACCACTGCGGCTTCAGTTCGCGCGTGCCGCGGTCCTGCCCCGATTGCGGCAACCTGGACATCGCGCCGGTGGGCCGCGGCACGGAACAGATCGAGGAACAGCTGGCCGGTCTGCTCTCGGACGTGAAGCGCCCCGACGGCCAGATGGCGAAGGTGGCGCGCATGGACGCCGACACGACGCGGCTCAAGGGCAGCCTGGAGCAGCAGCTGGCCGCCCTGCACAGCGGCGAGGTGGACGTGCTGGTGGGCACGCAGATGGTGGCCAAGGGCCACGACTTCCGGCGCATCACCCTGGTGGCCAGCATCAACGCCGACGCGGCCCTGTTCGCCAGCGACTACCGCGCGCCCGAGCGGCTGTTTGCGCTGCTGATGCAGGCGGCGGGGCGGGCCGGGCGCGACGCGGCGCAGTCCGGCGCCAGCGAGATGTGGGTGCAGACCTGGCACCCGGAGCACGCGCTGTTCGCATCGCTGCGCAAATACGACTTCCCCGGCTTTGCGGCCACCCAGCTGGCCGAGCGCGAGGCCGCGGGCATGCCGCCCTTCGGCGCCCAGGCGCTGCTGCGCGCCGATGCGCGCACGCAGGAGGCGGCCCAGGCCTTCCTCAACGCCGCCGCCGAGGCCGCCGAGGGCCTGCCGCACCGAGACGAGGTGACGCTCTACCCCGCGGTGCCGCTGACCATCCAGCGTGTGGCGAACGTCGAGCGCGCGCAGCTGCTGGTGGAAAGCGCCTCGCGCGCGGCGCTGCAGCGCTTCCTCGCGGCCTGGCAGCCGCTGCTGCTGGACGGCCGCAGCGTGCCGGGTGCGCGCGGGCTGCTGCGCTTCGCGGTGGACGTGGACCCGCTGGTGATATGAAGCCCCCGCGCTGCGTGCCTCAGCCGGGCACCGTGGCCGCGGCCAGCAAAGCCTCCACCGTGGCGATCAGATCGCGGATCTTGAACGGCTTGAGCAGCAGGCGCCGGATGCGCAGTTCCTTGAGCCGTGCGGCCATGGTGGCGTCGATGCCGGACGCTGTCATGGCCACCGGCATGTCGGCCGAGCAGACGAACGATCCCTCACGCAGACGGGTGAGCAGGTCAAGGCCCGACCCGCAGTCCGACAGCGACACGATGCTGGCCTGCAGCGAATCGTCCACCAGGAGCTTCGTCGCCAGGTCGCAGCTGCCCGCCTGAATGACGTGGGCCAGCTGAAGTTCGCGGCAGACGGACGCCACCGTCCCCCGGACCAGACCGTCCGGCTCGACCAGCAGGATGCGTGGCAACCGGCGGACGCCGATCAGGGTTGGCATGGTGCGGCCTCCTGGCGGAGCATTTCTTCCACCACGAGGTCGCGCAGGGACCCCAGAATGGACTGGTCCACCGGGTCCATCTGGCGCGGCCGGGTGTCCATCACGCACAGGGTGCCGAGCGCCACGCCATAGGGCATGCGCAGCACCGCCCCGGCGTAGAAGCGGATCCAGGGCTTGTTGACCACCAGCGGGTTGTCGTGGAAGCGCTCGTCCTTCAGCGCATCCGGCACCACCAGGATGTTGCGCTCCAGGATGGCGTGGCCGCAGAAGGAGATGTCCCTGGGCGTTTCCCGGTCCTCGATGCCGAAGTTCGACTTGAACCACTGCCGGTCCCGGTCCACCAGGGACACCAGGGCCATGGGCATGTCGAACTCCCGCATGGCGAACTGCGTGATGCGGTCGAACCGCTCCTCCGAGGGCGTGTCCAGGATGAGCAGCTTGCGCAGCGCCTTCAGTCGCTGGCTGTCGTACTCGGGAATGGGGGCCAGGATCATGGTTTTCTCCCAGGGCAGATGTACGCCCTTTGTGTTGCATCTCGGCAGACACGGCAGAAAACTTGAATCACAACCACCGCCGGGTGGTCGTGATCCTGGTCCACGGGTCCTGGTGGCCCCGTCCCTAGCGCGTGAAGGTCTGCGGCGCCGCGGCCCCCATGTCGCCGCCCGGCAGCGCGAGCGTGCTCAGCGGCTTGAGATCGGCCGCGTCGTACACCGCGAGGTTGTTCCAGGTGCCGCCCAGGTACACCTTGCTGCCGTCCCGGTTCATCGAGACGGTGTAGTGCGAGTGCGGAATCTCGGCAGCCTTGAGCAGCTTCTTCTGCCGGATGTCGTACTTGGCGAGCCGGTTGAGCACGCCGTACATCAGGTTCGGGTCCTTGGGCGAGCGCACGCCGGTGAAGTAGATCTCGGTGAAGGGCCCGAAGTCGCGCGTCTCGGTCTGGCCGGTCTTGAGGTTGACGTTGAAGTAGCCGTAGATCCAGTCGGCCGTGGCCGGGTCGTCGGTCTTGCCCTTGAACTTCGCCGTGGTGTAGAGGATGGTGAAGTCGTCGTTGGCGTTGCGCAGCGGCCAGACGCTCAACACGTCGGGCTGGGCGTAGCGTGCGCGCTTCCAGTTGCGCGACGGGATGGCGACGGTGTGCTGGCCGGTCTGTGGGTCGAACTTGTAGATGTCCGGCCCGACCATGTAGAGCGAACCGTCGTGGCCGGTGGCCATCACGGTCACCTGGCGCGGCGCCGGCATGGTGCGCAGCGGTTGGGCGCCCTCGCCGGCCAGCGCGTCGTAGACCGCCAGCCGCGGCTGGCCGACGCGGTAGTGGTCGGGATGGAGCGTGGTCGGCGTCTGGATGACGTAGAGCTGCTTGCTGTCGTTGCTCAGCGAGAGCGCGAACAGCGCCTTGGCGCGCTCGTCGGCCTTCTGCGACATCCTGGCGCGGAACACCAGCTTGCAGCTGTCGAGCGCGATGCCGTGCACCTCGTCGAAGCGGTTGGTGATGAGGTAGGCCGTGGCCCGGTCGGGCGACATGACCAGGGTGGCGGGGCCGACCGAGCCGGGCACGGCGCAGGTCTTGTAGAGGCTGTCGGTCTTGAGGTCGACGACGTGCAGGTTGTCGGGGTAGTTGCCGACCACCAGGTACTCGTCGCCCGGAACCAGGGGCTTGTCGGTGTTGAGCGGCGCGGCGTGCACGGCGGCGGGCAAAGCGGCGGCCAGCGCGAGGGCCTGCCACGCGGGGGCAAAGGTCTTGTTCATGCGGGTTCTCCGGTGGCGGGTCACTCGTTGGGGAAGACGGAGCCGAGATTGCGCCAGTCGTCCTTGGTGCTGGCGGTCTGCTTGCCCCAGTCCGGGTAGGTGTTCATGGTGTCCGGCACCTGGGCCGGCCACCAGCAGGGATCGGCGCAGCCGTAGAGGTCGGCCTCCATGGGCTGGCACAGCGAGGCGACGCCGCCGAAGGCGTCGACCTCCCAGCCGGGGTCGAAGGTGGCGGTGCAGCCGGCCACGCTCTGCATGGCGACCACGTCCTCGACCTGGTTCTGTTCGGCCGCCTGGTCCAGCAGCTGGGCCTTCTGGTTGATGGCTTGGAGGTGTTTCATGTCAGTGCACCTTTCGCGGTGAGATGAAGCGGTCGATGAAGGACGGGTTCTTGGCCATGATTTCGCTGTAGACGCCGATGCCGAAGTCCACCCAGTCGCGCATGAGTTCGCAGTAGTGGTAGGTCGGGTGCACCGGGTCCTGGTAGCGGGCGTAGCTCTCGTGGTAGCAGCCGCCGGCGCAGAAGTTGCGGATGCGGCAGGTCTCGCAGCCGGTGCCGCTGCGGTCCAGCCGCTGGTCGAGGAAGGCGCCCAGGGCCTGCTTCTCGATGCCGGTCTTGACGTCGCCGAAGGTCGGCAGCGAGGAGCCGGTGAAGCGGTGGCAGAGGTTGAGGCCGCCTTCGTGGTCCACCGCCAGCATCTTCAGTCCTGCGCCGCAGGGCAGCGCCTTGCGCTGGCCTTCGTGCAGGTCGGTGATGAGCTGGTGCAGGTTGGAGAAGCCCGTGGTGCGGCCCTGCAGCGCTTCGGCGAGATACCGTTCGCCCAGCCGCTTGAAGCCGGCGAAGACCTCGTGCAACTCGTCGACCGAGAGGTTGAAGGTGTCGATGTCGCCCGAGGTGACGGGCGCAAAACCGACCTCCGCGAAACCCAGCTCGTTGAACAGGTGGTCCCAGATGCGCTCGACCTCGGTCGTGCCGTGCGTGAGCGTGACGCGGGCGCCGACGGGCCGCGCCTGGTAGCGGGCCAGCAGCTTGCGCGCCTTCTCGCTCACCGTGCGGTAGGTGCCCTTGCCGCCCACGGTGCGCCGGTTGCGGTCGTGGATCGCCTCGGGGCCGTCCATGCTGATCGAGAGGCCGAAGCGGTGCTCGTCCAGCCAGTCGACGATCTCGTCGGTCAGCAGCGTGGCGTTGGTGGTCATGACGAAGTCCACCTGCTTGCCCAGCTGGGCGAAGCGCGTCTCGCAGTAGTCCACCACCGCGCGGATCAGCTTGAGGTTGGACAGCGGCTCGCCGCCGAAGAACACCACACTGAAGCGTTTCTCGTGGGGCGACTCGGACAGCATCAGCTCGATCGACTGCTTCGCGGTTTCCAGCGACATGCGCCGGCCCTTGTCGGGCGTGTCGAGGTCTTCCTTGTAGCAGTAGGTGCAGCTGAGGTTGCAGCCGGTGTTGACGTTCAGCACCACGGTGTTGATCGCCAGGTTGCCCAGCGTGGTGACCGGTTTGGCCGCGGGCTTGGGGCGGCCGTCGCTCAGCAGGTCCAGCGTCAGCAGCTCGCCGACGGTCTCGCGCAGGTCCTGCTCGTCGAAGCGGCCGCGCAGTTGCTGCACCAGCTGGTCGGCCGAGAGGGATTCGGCGCGCACCCGTTCCAGCACGGTGTCGGTCATCTCGTCGATGCCGTACAGCGCGTTGGTCGGGATGTGCAGCATCATGGTGCGCTCGCCCACCCGCACCTTGTGCAGGTTGTGTTCGCGCAGGCTCAGGATCTCACTCATGTCGTGCTCCTTGTGGTGTGCGCTCAGGGCAGCGGCGGGTTGTTCCAGCGCTGCACGGTGACGATGAAGTGGCCCTTGCCGGTCAGCGTCTTCTTGCCTTCGGTCACCGTCGCCACCGCGTTCAGGTTGCCGGCGTTGTTGGTGCTCATGCGGCGCTTCGGGTTGGGGCCGGCGCCGGCCGGCGTGAAGATGCCGGTGTCGGCGTCCATCAGGCCGGCGAACTCGGCGTCGCGGTCTTCCTTGGCCACCTCGTTGAAGGGCTCGACCGACCACTTGGCGGGCACCGGACCGATGGCCCAGTCGTCCTTGGTGCCCTTCTTGCCGTCGCGCCCCACCGAGTGGGCGATGGCTTCGAAACGGCCCTGCACCACCGGCGTCGAACCACCGTTGCCACCGATGCGGCCGACCGCGTACTCGGGCGCCACCTTCACATAGTCGATGCGGTCGAACACCGCCAGCGGACTGCTCGCCGCGCCGACCTGGAGCTTCTTCACCCCCTTGGCCGCCGACTTCGCGGCCGCGACCTTGAGCACCAGCTGGTTCGCATCGCGCGAGATGGTCTCGGCCACGCTCAGGCCCTTGGGCAACTGGATGTCACCGTCGAGCCCGGTGCCGACGATGCGCAGCGTGGCGGTCTCACCCGCCCGGATGAGGGCCGGCTGCACCGCCAGCACCACCGCGCCCTTGCCCTGCCGGGCCGCGTTCAGGTCGCCGCCGCTGGCGTCCTGCTCACGCTCGTACATGCGGCCGCTGGCGCGGTCGCCGTCCAGCGCCAGCACCTGGCGCATCTTCACGCCACCCACGTCGAGGTCGGCGCGCCACTCGTAGCCGGTGTAGACCAGGGCCGTGCCGCTGCCCTTGAGCGAACTGCCGTCGGCCCAGCTGCCGTCCAGCTCGACCGCATAGCGGTCGGCCGCGCTGCCCGCCGCCACCGTCATCACACCCGCGTAGTCGCCCTTGCCGGGCCAGCGGCCGGCCACCGTCCAGCGGCCCACCGGGCTCACCGGCGCCTTGGCCTTCCAGTCGTCCCAGGCCTTGGACTCGTAGGGGTAGGTCTTGGCCAGGTAGGGCACCATCTCTTTCAGGGCGATGCCCAGCCAGTCGCGGTCGCGGCCGCCGGCCTGGTACTCGGTGGTCGGGAACTGGCCCAGGTGGAAGTGCACCAGGTGCTCCCACTCGGCCATCGGCCGGCGCTGCAGCTCGACCCGCGCACCGGAGTGGCAGCGCGCGCACATCTGGCCGAACAGCTCGTTCTTGTGCTGTTCGATGGTGTTCAGGCGCCGCTCCATCGCAAAGCGCGCGCCCTGGGTTTCGGACGGCGCCAGGCCCTGGGTGTCGGCCAGGTGCTTCACCACGGTGCGCACCTCCTCGGGCGAGAGCTGCGCGCCGTGCATGGTGCGCATGCGGGTCACCGTCATCAGCCAGCTCTCGGGCGACTTACGCTGCTGCAGGCGGTTGACCTGGTCGCCCACCTTGGTGTGGCAGGTGACGCACTTGCTGTTGATGATCTCCTGCGCGGTGGCGGCGCCCGCGGCCGGCGTTGCCGCCAGCCACGCCAGCGCCGCACCCAGCGGCAGCAGCGACCTGAGTGTCTGTTTCCAGTTCATGGGGGTTCTCTCCTCGCAAAGTCACCGCCTTCGTGGCGGCGTGCGATTCACTTTAGGGAGATTCCCGATGGCGCCGTATCCACTTTTGGCAAACGCTTGCGGACCTGCCCGGCGGCATGTTTTTTGCACCGCAGCACAGGCGCGCACCACCCGTGTGCAGATCCCGCCCCACGAATTGCGAGTCGCCCCATGAACCGGTTCCTTGGCCCCACCACCCCGCGCAACGCCACCCCCGACGTGGTGGACGTGCGCGTGAGCGACACGCACGACGCCGACGAGCAGGCCGCCTGCCTGACCGACTGGGGCCAGTGCTACGAGCAGATGAGCAGCGGCAGCTTCGACGGCCACTTCGAGAGCTACCGCTTCGACGGCATCGAGTTGTTTCGCGAGGAGATCAACCAGGTGGTGCAGCAGTACGGCCAGCCGCAGGCGGGCACCATGACGCTGGCCGCGCTGCTGGACACCTGCGACGACGGGCGCTTCTGCGGCACCCCGGTCACCCCCGACCATTACTTCTTCCTGCGCGGCGGCCGGGAGTTCCACTTCCGCACCCCGCCGCGTGTGACGATGGTCGCGGTGACGGTGGACATGGAGCGTTTTGCCGACTACTGCCGGCGCGTGGGCGAGCTGCCGCCGCCCGGCACCTGCGTGGACAACGGCCTGATCCACAAGGGCGAGCAGGACGAGCTGGGGGGCGTGCTCACCAGCCTGATGCAGAGCCTGCGCCACTCGCCCGACATGCTGCGCCACGACACCCTGCGCCGCTGCCTGGCCGAAGGCATCCACAGCACGGTGCTGGGCCTGTGTGGCCCGACCGAGAACACCGTCAAGGACCTGACGGCCTGCACGCGGCAGTACGTGGTGAACAAGGCGCGCGACTACATGCGCGAGCATGTGGACGAGCCCATCACCGTGAGCGACCTGTGTGCGCACATCCGCGTCTCGCGCCGCACGCTGCAGTACTCGTTCCAGGATGTTCTGGGCACCAATCCGGCGCGCTACCTGCGCAACATGCGCCTGAACGGCGCGCGGCGCGAGATCCGCCGCCAGACCGACGAGCGCGCGCCGGTGGCCGACATCGCGGCGCGCTGGGGCTTCTGGCACCCCTCGCGGTTTGCGTCGGAATACAAATCGCTGTTCGGCGAGCTGCCCTCGGCCACGCTCAAGGCCGCGGTGAAACACTGAGCGGCCGCGGCCGGCGGCTACCGCCCGCCCTGCGCGCGCAGCCAGCGCAGCGCCGCCTGCGCCCGCCCGGTGTCTCCGCCCAGCAGCGGCACCAGCGCCTCCACCTCGCGCCCCGGCGCGGCCTGCGCGGCGCGCCACAGCGGCGCCACCTCGACCCCGTCCACATGCCAGATGCCCAGCGGCTGCCCGGCCGTGACCAGCACCTCGGCCAGGCGGATGCGGTCGCGATCGACCACCGGCCGCTGTTCGATGTGCGGCGGTGCGTCGCCTTCTGCGCCGTGGGCGGGCAGCGCATCGGGCCAGGCGCGGCGGGCGGACCAGAAGGGTTGATCGGCCCAGCGCTGCTCTTGGGCATAGAAGTCACGGCCGATGCGCGCGAAGCGCTGGAACAGGCCCTGCACCCGCTCGGTGTGGAAGCGCCGCGCGTGCGGCGCGTCGCCCGGATGGTTCAGCAGGGTGTGCACCACCATCGGCGCCTGCAGCGCCGACGAGAGCGACTGGAAGATGCCGTTGCCCGAGAGCGGATCGGCCGCCATCGCGGCGTCGCCGACGCGCAGCCAGCGGTCACCGCAGACCTCGGGCGCGAGCACGGCGCCGCTGGTGCGTGCCAGCGCGTGCACCTCGGTGGCCGCGGTATCCAGAAATGGCAAGGCCGCCTCGACCGTGGACAGCCGTTCGCGGATGAAGGCGCCGAGCTGCGCGCGCGGCGGCAAGGTGATGGACGACGGATCGACCGTGAGCTGCAGCGCCACCGCACCGCCCGGCAGCCGCGCGCACCAGGCCCAGCCGCCCGGCAGGCTTTCCACCGCCGACCCCGCCTCGCCGCCCGGTGCCCCCTGCCCGCGCCAGAGCAGCGCCACGGTCTCCGGCCCGCGGGTCACGCCCTGCGGCGGGTGCGGCGCGAGGCGGCCGCGCGCCTCGACCACGAAGCGCACGCGCAGGGTCCGAGGCTGCGTGTCGTCGGGACGCTGGATCTGCAGCGCGTGGCCGCTTTCGCCGTGCTCACCGGGCGCCCAGCGCATCACCCGCGCGGCGATGCATTCGATGCCGTGGTCCTGCAGTTCCTGCCAGAGCAGGCGGTCGAAGGCGGTGCGGTCGACCAGGCGCTCGCTGTTGAGCGCGGTGGTCTGCCCGGCCCAGGTGGCGCGGCGCGGCGAGGGCTCGGCGATGGCGGCCAGCGCAGCCTCGATGCCGACCCCGCGCAGGCCGGCGACCACGCGGTCCGACACGCCCTCGATGGCGTCGAAGGCGCGCGGCACGCCGACCACCGTCACCGTGTGCCCCAGCCGGCGCAGGCCCAGCGCCACCGCAGCGCCGGCCGGACCAGCGCCGAGCACCACGACAGGGCGCTCAAAGTCCGATGTCACCGGGTTCTCCGCTCGGGGCCTTGAAAGGCGGCGCTGTGAACCAGCGCCTGCCAGACCGCATCGCTTGTGGGCGCCACGCCCGCGGCCAGCAGCGCCGCCACGCGCCCGCTCAGGTGCGCGCAGCCCAGGCTGGCGCCCGCGTGGGTGCGGTCGCCGTCGGGCGGCAGCACGCAGGCGCCGAAGTCGGCGTGGGGCAACAACAGCGCCGAGTGCTGACCGGGTGCGCAGCGCGCGTCGCCCATGGCGCGGATCGCACCCGGGTAGGCGCCGGGGAACACCGGTTCGCCGCGCGCGGGCGTGGACGCGACCAGCAGACAGCCGCTCGCCACGGCGCGCTCGCAGGCGGCGCGCAGCGGCGGGTGGTCCTGCCGCACGCCCAGGCTCAGGTTGATCACGGTGGCACCCTCGTCCACCAGCCAGTCCACCGCGCGCGCCAGCGTGGCCATGTCGGTCCGCAGCGCCTCGCCGAACACCTGCGCCACCACGAAGCGGGCGTCGGGCGCCAGCGCGGCCATGGCCTGCAGGGTCCGCGTGCCGTGGCCCAGGCGGTCCTGCGCGTCGCCCCTTTCGATCACGAAGCTGCGCGCGGCGAGCACCCGGTCCTGCAGCGCCAGCGGCCAGCCGCTGTCGACCACGCCCACGTGCACCGGCTCAGCCATGGGTGGCCTCCGGTCGCAGCGCGTCCAGGCGACCGCAGCTCAGGTGCAGCCGCATCGAGCAGCCCGCCCAGGCGCTGGGCCGGTGGCTGACGATGAGCCGCGTGCGGCCCGCGAAACAGGTGTCGATCTGCGCCAGGATCTGCGCCTCCATCGCCTCGTCCACAGCGGACGTCGCTTCGTCGAGCACCAGCACGGCCGGGTTCTGCAGCAGCGCGCGCGCGATGGCGATGCGCTGGCGCTGGCCGCCCGAGAGCGTCTGGCCGCGCTCGCCGACCGTGGTGTGCAGGCCCTCGGGCAGCGAGGCGATCCAGTCCGACAGGCCGGCGCGCTGCGCCGCCTGCGCCACCGCCGCATCGTCCGCGTCGGGACAGGCGTAGCGCAGGTTCTCCAGCAGCGGCGCTCGGAACAGCACGATGTCCTGGCTCACCACCGCCACCGCGCGGCGCAGGTCGGCCAGGGCGAGCCGCCGCAGGTCCACGCCGTCGAGCGTCACCGCGCCGGCCTGCGGGTCGTGGTGGCGCAGCAGCAGGTCGATCAGCGTGCTCTTGCCCGCGCCCGAGGCGCCGGTCAGGGCCACGCAGGCGCCGGCGGGGATGAGTGCGCTCGCGCCGGCCAGCACCGGCTCGCCACCGCCCGCGTGCGCGAACACCACCGCCTCCAGCCGCAATTCGCCCCGCAGTGGCGCTGGCAGCGGCACCGGCTCAAGCGGGTCGCTCACGGCCACCGGCTCGTCGCGCAGCTCGGCCACGCGCTCCAGGCTCACCCGCACCTTCTGCAGCCCCACGTACCAGCCCAGCAGGCTGTTCACCGGGCCGCTGGCCATGCCGAGGTAGGTGGAGAACGCGACCAGCGAGCCCAGCGCCCACTGGCCGTCGATGACCCAGGCACCACCGATCAGGAAGGCCAGCGCGCGGGTCCAGGCGGTGAGCTGGCCGGGCACGGCGTGGGTGGCGAACTCGATGATCTGCAGCCGCAGCAGCGACGAGAGGTAGCCCGCGTGCAGCCCGTCCAGCCGCTGCGCCTCGCGCGCCTCCTGCCGGCTGGCCTGCACGAACTTGAGCGCGGGCAGCACCTCGACGAAGAAGCTGGACACGTCGCCCGAGCGCTCGCGCAGCGCGCGCGTGCCCTCGGCCACGCGCGGGCGCATGCGCCGCAGCCACCACCACTCCAGCGGCAGCAGCAGCGCCACCAGCAGCGTCAGCTGCCACGACAGCCAGAGCATCCAGCCCACCGCGCCCAGCAGACCCAGCAGGTTGGACAGCACGGCGAACAGGCTGTCGACCGCGAAGCGCTGGATCTCGGCCATGTCGCCGTCCAGCCGCGACATCACGTCCCCCGTGCGGCGCCGCGCCCAGAACGACGGCGAGAGCCGCTGCAGGTGCGCGAACAGGTCGTGCCGCAGGTCGAACAGCACCGCGGCCGAGAGCCTGGTGTGCAGGTAGCGGTTGAGGCCGGCCAGCAGCGTCGCCGCCAGCCCGGCCAGCAGCATGAAGAGCGCGGTGGTCCACAGCACCTCGTGGCTGCGCGCGATCAGGCCGTCGTCGATCAGCCGCTTGACCAGCAGCGGCTGCAGCAGCACCAGGGCCGAGGCGATGACCGAAAGCGCCATCACGCCCGCCATGGCGCGCGCGCGCGGGCGCACGAAACCAAGCAGCCACGCCCAGTGCCGGCGCTCGCCCTCCGGGCGCCGCCGAGCCAGCAAGGGAACGAGCAGGCCGAACATGCGGGCATGGTGGCACAGCGCCGCGACGCGCCCAAGGACCCTGTGGCGGGCAGGCCGCAGGCCGCTACGATTGCCAAAAGTGGCTACCGGAAAGCGCGGCTTGTCGGCCAAGGTCAAGCAACAGGCGACGCGCCCGGACGACAAGGCCGCCCTGCCTTCCATCACAACAAAGGAGACCCCATGAGCGCTGTCCGCGACTTTCTGGCCGCACGCGACTTCCTGCTGCAGCACCGCAGCGACTACGCCACCGCGTACCGCGATTTCCGCTGGCCCCGGCTGGAGCACTTCAACTGGGCGCTGGACTATTTCGACGCCATGGCCGAGGGCAATCACCACCCCGCGCTCTGGATCGTCGAGGAAGACGGCCGCGAGGCCAAGCTGTCCTTCGCCCAGCTCTCGGCCCGCTCCAGCCGCGTGGCCAACTGGCTGCGCGAACAGGGGGTCCGGCGCGGCGACCGCATCCTTCTCATGCTCGGCAACGAGGTGCCGCTGTGGGAGACGATGCTCGCCGCGTTCAAGCTGGGCGCGGTGGTGATCCCGGCGACCACGCTGCTGACCGCGGACGACCTGGTGGACCGGCTCGACCGCGGCCAGGTCCGGCACGTGGTCGTCGGTGCGGCCCACACCGCCAAGTTCGACCCGCTGCCGGGCGACTTCGGCCGCATCGCCGTGGGGGGCGCCCCCGCAGGCTGGAAGGCCTTCGAGGACGCCGCTGCGGCGTCCGAGCGCTTCACCCCGGACGGCGCGACGCACGTCGACGACCCGTTGCTGCTGTACTTCACCTCCGGCACCACCTCCAAGCCCAAGCTGGTGCTGCACACCCACCAGTCCTACCCGGTGGGCCACCTGTCGACCATGTACTGGATCGGCCTGCAGCCCGGCGACCGCCACATGAACATCTCGTCGCCGGGCTGGGCCAAGCACGCCTGGAGCTGCTTCTTCGCGCCCTGGAACGCCGGCGCCTGCGTGTTCCTCTACAACTACAGCCGCTTCAACGCGGCCGCCCTGCTCGATGTGCTGGTGAAGTACGAGGTGACCACCCTGTGCGCGCCGCCGACGGTGTGGCGCATGCTGATCCAGCAGGACCTGGCCGCGGTCAAGACCCGGCTGCGCGAGCTGATCGGCGCCGGCGAGCCGCTGAACCCGGAGGTGATCGACCAGGTGCAGAAGGCCTGGGGCATCACCATCCGCGACGGTTTCGGCCAGACCGAGACCACCGCGCAGATCGGCAACCCGCCCGGCCAGCCGGTCAAGCCCGGCTCCATGGGCCGCCCGCTACCGGGCTACACCGTGGCGCTGCTCGACGTCGACGACCGGCCCGCGCGCGAGGGCGAGGTGGCGCTGGTGCTGGGCGAGCAGCGGCCCCTGGGCCTGATGGTCGGCTACGCCGGCGACGCCGGCAAGACCGCCGAGGCCACCCGCGCCGGCCACTACCGCACCGGCGATGTCGCCAGCGTCGACGACGAGGGCTACATCACCTACGTCGGTCGCGCCGACGACGTGTTCAAGTCCTCCGACTACCGCATCAGCCCCTTCGAGCTGGAGAGCGTGCTGATCGAACACCCGGCGGTGGCGGAAGCGGCGGTGGTGCCCAGCCCCGACCCGGTGCGCCTGGCGGTGCCCAAGGCCTTCGTCGTCCTCGTCGTCGGCCAGCAGCCGGGCCCGGAACTGGCGCGCGACATCTTCGCCTTCACCCGCGAACGGCTGGCGCCGTACAAGCGCATCCGCCGCCTGTCCTTCGCCGACCTGCCCAAGACCATTTCGGGCAAGATCCGCCGCGTCGAGCTGCGCCGGGCCGAACAGGCGCGCGGCGTGGACGAGCGCCTGCCGGACGAGTTCTTCGACCGCGACTTCCCCGAGCTCAAGGACTGACCTCCAAAAAGAAGCCCCCGGGGTCCTGGGCGGACACCGGGGGCCCGGGCAGCACGCGCGCCCGTTCAGGGTCTTACTTCTTCAGGTCGAAGCGGTCCAGGTTCATCACCTTGTTCCAGGCGGCCACGAAGTCCTTGACGAACTTCGTGCCGTTGTCGCTCTGGGCATAGACCTCGGCGATCGCGCGGAGCTGCGAGTTGGAACCGAAGGCCAGGTCGACGCGGGTGGCGGTCCACTTCACGGCGCCGCTCTTGCGGTCGCGGCCCTCGTAGGCGTTGTCACCGATCGGCTTCCAGGCGGTGGACATGTCCACCAGGTTGACGAAGAAGTCGTTGGTCAGCTGGCCCGGGCGCTGGGTGAACACGCCGTGCTTCGAACCGCCGTGGTTGGCGCCGAGCACGCGCAGGCCACCGACCAGCACCGTCATCTCCGGCGCGCTGAGCGTGAGCAGCTGCGCCTTGTCGAGCAGCATCTCCTCGGGCGAGACGCGGAAGGCCTGCTTGCGGTAGTTGCGGAAGCCGTCGGCCACCGGCTCCAGCACCGCGAAGGACTCCACATCGGTCTGCTCGGCCGTGGCGTCGGTGCGGCCGGGGGTGAAAGGCACCTCGACCGGGTGGCCAGCAGCCTTCGCAGCAGCCTCGACACCCGCGTTGCCGGCCAGCACGATCAGGTCGGCCAGAGAGACTTTCTTGCTGCCCGCGGCGCCGGCGTTGAAGCCGCGCCGGATCTCTTCCAGCACCGCCAGCACCTTGGCCAGCTGGGCCGGCTGGTTGGCCTCCCAGTCCTTCTGTGGCGCCAGGCGGATGCGGGCACCGTTGGCTCCGCCGCGCATGTCGGAGCCGCGGTAGGTCGAGGCCGATGCCCAGGCGGTCGAAACCAGCTCGCTCACGGAGAGGCCGCTGGCCAGCACGCGGGCCTTGAGCTCCTTGGCGTCGGCGGCGTCGATCAGGGGATGGTCGACAGCGGGCACCGGGTCCTGCCAGATCAGGTCTTCGGCCGGCACTTCGGGGCCGAGGTAGCGGGCCTTGGGGCCCATGTCGCGGTGGGTCAGCTTGAACCAGGCGCGGGCGTAGGCGTCGGCGAACTCGTCGGGGTTCGCGGCGAAGTGGCGCGAGATCTTTTCGTAGGCCGGGTCGAAGCGCAGCGAGAGGTCGGCCGTGGTCATCACCGGCGGGTGTGTCTTGCTCGGGTCGTGGGCGTCGACCACCATGTCCTCGGGCTCGACGTTCTTGGCGCGCCACTGGATGGCGCCGGCCGCGGTGGTCATCTGTTCCCACTCATATTTGAAGAGCACCTTGAAGTAGCCCATGTCCCATTGCGTGGGGTTGGGTTTCCAGGCGCCTTCGAAGCCGCTGGTGGTGGTGTCGCCACCCTTGCCCGTGCCGTGCGCGTTCTTCCAGCCCAGGCCCATTTCCTCGATGGGCGCGGCCTCGGGTTCGGGCCCGACCAGGGCCGCGTCACCGGCGCCGTGCATCTTGCCGAAGGTGTGGCCGCCGGCCACCAGGGCCACGGTCTCGTAGTCGTTCATGGCCATGCGGGCGAAGGTCTCGCGCACGTCCTTGCCCGAGGCGACCGGGTCGGGCTTGCCGTCCGGGCCCTGTGGGTTCACGTAAATCAGCCCCATCTGCACGGCGGCCAGCGGGTTTTCCAGGTCGCGCTCGCCGCTGTAGCGACTGTTCGGCTTGTCGCTGGTGGCCAGCCATTCCTTCTCGGCGCCCCAGTAGATGTCCTCTTCGGGCGCCCAGATGTCGGGGCGGCCACCGGCGAAGCCGAAGGTCTTGAAGCCCATGGTTTCCATCGCCACGTTGCCGGCCAGGATGAAGAGGTCGGCCCACGAAATGGCGTTGCCGTACTTCTGCTTGATCGGCCACAGCAGGCGGCGGCCCTTGTCGAGGTTGCCGTTGTCGGGCCAGGAGTTCAGCGGCGCGAAGCGCTGGTTGCCGGTGTTGGCGCCGCCGCGGCCGTCTGCTGTGCGGTAGGTGCCGGCGGCGTGCCAGGCCAGGCGGATCATCAGGCCGCCGTAGTGGCCGTAGTCGGCGGGCCACCAGTCCTGGCTCTGGGTCATCAGGTCGGCCAGGTCCTTCTTGAGGGCCTTGAAGTCCAGTTTCTTGAACGCCTCGGCGTAGTCGAAGTCCGGGTCCATCGGGTTGGACACCGGCTGGTGCTGGTGAAGGATGGAGAGGTTCAGCTGGTTCGGCCACCAGTCGGCGTTGGACTGGGCGCCGTGCGTGGCGCGGGCGCCGCCGGCGGCGTGGAAGGGACACTTGGCTTCGGTGTTCGGGTTGCTCATGGTGATCTCCTGAGGGGGGTGGGCCGGAAACGGACTCAGTGCGAAGCGGCCAGGGCCGCCAGCGCCTCGATCCAGTCGCTGTGAACGGTGGGGGACGATGAGGACGGCTTCATGACAGGCTCCGGTGTCTGGTTGATGAGCCCTGACTTTAGAAGTTCACTATCAAAAAGTCCAACCAATTGCTTTCATCAATTTCATAGCCATTGCCAATGCGGCGGCGCAACACGCCCTACTGGCAAGCCCTGCAAGGGGGATGGAGGCTGGGCGCCCGGCCATGCTCCAATGCGCGCCTGGGTGAAATCAACCGGGGAGGAAAGAAGATGAAGACGATTCAACGGTTCCAGCATCTGTGGCGCCGCTGGCTGGCGCTGAGCATGCTGGTGGTGCTGGCGGGCTGTGCGACGGGGCCGAAGATGGTCTCGCATGCGTTCAGCTTTGATGGCAACTACGACAAGTGGGCGGACAAGGTTGACCTGCTGGCGTACAGCTATGGCGACCAGTACCAAATGGTTCGCAACGATGTCGCCAATCCGAGGAGCCCGGTTTTCGCTGGACTGACAAAGCTGCCCCCCGGAACTGGCGTCAACGGACCCATGCCGGTAGGAGACTTCCTCCAGGTTAAGTGGCGACTGCAGTCCACGGGCGAGGTACTTGAAGAACGAGTGAATTTGCAAGGACGGTTGCCCGAGGACATGACCGATCACGAACTCACCTTTGTGATCGACGGCCGGCAGCTGTACGTTTTCGTTGTTACGCCTCGCCGCAAAAAATCGTCTGACGAGCCACCTGTTCTCAAGACATGGAGGTCCCAATACTCGTACGCATACGAGATCTTCCCAACGCTTCGTAAACCTTGACGGTAGACGACATGGGCACTTCTGACGTACGACGCCTCAGTGACGAGGAAATGGCTCAATTGCCGCAGGCCAAGGCAGTCATGGGTGATGCGGGCAAGCAGGGCACATCCACCCGCTTCAACTTTTTCGCCGCGTTCGACGGCACCTACAACCACAAAGAGAAACTGGATCTATCTGGCGACCCGCATCAAACCAATGTGGGCAATCTGTTTGATCAAGCAGAAAAGAACAGAGGCCCAACGTTTCGGTCCAGCTACTACCCTGGCGTCGGTACCGGCGATGACCAAGGCAACGCCATCAACGCAGGCCCGCACCCCACTCCTGCCATCGACGCTGCCGCAGAAAAAGCCTACAGAGACTTTAGCGACGCCGCGCAGACTTACCTGAAGCAGAACCCCGGTGCCACCCCCGCCGACCTCGGCGCCTCTGTCACCGGCTTCAGCCGGGGCTGCGCCGCCGCCGTGCGCTTCGCCCAGTTGGTCAACGACCGGGGCCTGGTCGCGCCCGACGGCACCGTGGTGGCCCCGCCCGGCAGCGTTCCCATCACCGGTATGGCCCTGATGGACCCGGTGGCCACCGGCGTCCAGGGCGAAACGGGCATCCCGGCCAACGTCAAGGGCCAGGTGCTGGTGGTGCAGGCCGAGCACGAAAACCGCAGCTGGTTCCGGCCTGTGGACTACAGCGACGACCCGCGTGTGACCACGGTGAAACACCCGGGCAACCACGTTGGTGTGGGCGGCGGTTACGACCGCAACGGCACGGCGGCCAACGTGCTTGAGGGCGTGACGGGCTATTTTCAGAATCGCGGCGTGCCGCTGGCGGACGTGCCGCACGAGCAGCGCTACCACCCTCACGAGCGGGCCATGATCCGCACGGAGAATTACCAGACCGCGCGCAACGGCGACGTGCTTCCAGACGCAGAAGGGAAGCCTCAGCCGCGTTGGCCCCTGGACGACGAGACCAAACCCCGCATCACGGTCAAGCCACGAATCTCCGAGCAGACCAAGGCGCAGCTGCGCCAGTCCTACACCGAGCTGGCGCCCGGACTGAAGGCGCGGGGACTGGACGGCGAACAGTGTCTGCAGGTCAGCGCGGCCTGTGTGGCCAAGGCGGCCGAGCACCCGGACTGGGGCGACCCGAAGCGCTATCTGCTCAGCAAGAACGGGGAACAGGTGGCGGTGCAGCACCAGAACGGGCGTTTCAACGAGGTCCGTGTGGACGAGGCGCTCCAGAGCAGCACCACCGCGCACCTGGACCGGGTACAGGATCTGCAGCAGGCGCAGGCCACACCGGCCGCGCAACCCGAGCGCGCCGCGCCCGTGCAGACCGAACCGGCCCTGACGCGCTGAGCCCACGGGCTCAGGTCAGCAGCGACACCGCGCCCGAGAAGGTGATGAAGGCGGCGACGGTGGTCACCAGGATGATGCGGGCGATGCGCCCGTTGTCCGCGCCCAGTCGCTCGGCCAGCAGCGAGACGTTGCTGGCGCTCGGCAGCGCGGCCACCAGCACGATGACCGTGAGCGCGAAGCCGTCCAGCGGCACGCCCAGTTGGCGCATCGCCAGGCCCACCGCCAGCACCAGCAACGGGTGCAGCACCAGCTTCATGACCGCCACCGGCAGGTAGTCGCTCACCGGCATCGGGTGGCTGGACTGGATCTGCGAACGCGCCAGCACCGCGCCGATGGTGAACAGCGCCACGGGCGACGCCGCGTCGGCCAGCAGCCAGGCGGTCTTCTCGACCGGGCCGGGCAGGCTGAACTGCGCGTACGACGCCAGGGCACCGAGCAGGATGGCCCAGGGCATGGGGTTGGCGGCCACCCCCTTGAGCGCCTTCTTGCCCGCGTCGATCATGGCCTCGCGCCCATGACCCTCGCCTTCGTCCAGGCGCGAGAGCGCCACGCACAGCGAGCTGGTGACGACCATGTCCACCAGCATGGTCAGGATGGCCGGCCCCGCCGCCGCGGGCCCCAGCAGCGCCACCAGCAGCGGCACGCCCATGAAACCCGAGTTGGGAAACGCCGCCACCAGCGCGCCCAGCGAGGCGTCGTTCCAGCGGATGCGGCGGTCCATGGTCCAGACGATGGCGAACGCCACCATCACCAGGGCACAGAGCAGGTAGACGCCCGCCACGGTGACATTGAGCAGCTGCGCGATCGGCGTGGTCGAGCCGAAGCGGTAGAGCATGCAGGGCAGCGCAAAGTACAGCACGAAGCCGTTGAGCCCCGGGATCGCCTCCAGCGGCAGCATGCGCCGGTGGGCGGCGACAAAGCCCGCGGCCACGAGCGCGAAGAAGGGGAAGGTGACGATCAGGATGTTGAGCACAGGGGGCGATTGTCTCAGGGCGCACGTTTCGGCCGGTGCATCGGGTGTCGCGCCGGCGCGGCAGACACCCCCCGGTATCATTCGCCGCTCCGCCCTGCCCCCTCTCCCGCCCTCATGTCCTCCCCCGGCCCCGGCCTCAACCTTGCCCAGCTCGACGCTGTGAACCACCTGGGCGGCCCCAGCCTGGTGCTGGCGGGCGCCGGTTCGGGCAAGACGCGGGTGATCACGCACAAGATCGGCCGGCTGATCCAGGCCGGGCTGGCGGCCGACCGCATCGCGGCCATCACCTTCACCAACAAGGCCGCCGCCGAGATGCGCGAACGCGCTGGCCACCTGGTGGGGCGCGACGCGCGCAAGGTGCTGATCTGCACCTTCCACGCACTGGGCGTGCGGCTGCTGCGCGAAGACGGCCAGGTGCTGGGCCTCAAGCCACAGTTCTCCATCCTCGACACCGACGACATCACCAGCCTGCTCAAGGACTGTGGCGGCACCACCGACGCCAACACCGCGCGCGGCTGGCAGTGGACCATCAGCAGCTGGAAGGGTGAAGGCATGACCGCGGCCGATGCCCTCAAGCGCGCCAAGGACGAGAACGAGCGCGTGACCGCGACCATCATGGCCCGCTACGAGGAACGGCTGACCGCCTACCAGAGCGTGGACTTCGACGACCTGATCCGCCTGCCGCTCAAGCTGCTGGGCGAACACCCCGAGGTGCGCGAGAAGTGGCAGAAGAAGCTGGGCCACGTGCTGGTGGACGAGTACCAGGACACCAACGCCACGCAGTACGAGCTGCTCAAGCTGCTGGTGGGCGAACGCGCGCGCTTCACCGCCGTGGGCGACGACGACCAGTCCATCTACGGCTGGCGCGGCGCCACGCTGGACAACCTCAAGAAGCTGCCCATCGATTTCCCGCAGCTGCGCGTGATCAAGCTGGAGCAGAACTACCGTTCCACCAGCGCCATCCTGCGCGCGGCCAACCACGTGATCGGCCCCAACCCCAAGCTGTTCCCCAAGACGCTGTGGAGCGACCTGGGCGAAGGCGAACCGGTGCGCGTGGTCGACGCCGACAACGAAGAGCACGAGGCCGAGCGCGCGGTGGCGCGCATCCAGAGCCTGCGCGCGAACTCGCAGTACAAGGAGTGGCGCGACTTCGCCATCCTCTACCGCGCCAACCACATGGCGCGCTCGTTCGAACAGGCGCTGCGCCGTGCGCAGATTCCCTACAAGGTCTCGGGCGGGCAGAGCTTTTTCGACAAGGCCGAGATCCGAGACCTGTGCGCCTGGCTGCGCCTGATCACCAACAACAACGACGACCCGGCTTTCCTGCGCGCGGCCACCACACCCAAACGCGGCATCGGCCACACCACGCTGGGGCAGCTGGGCACCTTTGCCACGCAGTACAAGCTCAGCCTGTTCGAGGCGCTGTTCTCGCATTCGCTACCCAGCGCGGTGAACAGCCGCGCCATCACCGCGCTGCACGAGTTCGGCCGGCAGGTGAACGACCTCGAATACCGCGCCCGCCACACCGTCGGCCACGAGGCTGCGCTCGCCTTTTTGCTGCAGTGGCTCAAGGACATCGGCTACGAACAGCACCTGTACGACAGCGAAGAGAACGAAAAGATCGCGGCCGCGCGCTGGACCAATGTGATGGACTTCGTGGACTGGGTGGCCGGGCGCTGCGGCGGCAAGATGGAAGACGATGGCGCGGGCGTGCAGGTCGAAACCGAGCGCAAGAGCCTGCTCGAAGTCGTTCAGACCATCGCACTGATATCCACGCTCTCCGACCGCGAACAGGACCAGAACGTGGTCACCCTGTCCACCCTGCACGCGTCCAAGGGACTGGAGTGGCCGCACGTGATGCTGGTGGGCGTAAACGAAGGCCTGCTGCCCTTCAAGACCGACGACGCCGACAGCGACCTCAGCGCCGAACTGCTGGCGCTGCGCGTGCAGGAAGAGCGGCGCCTGATGTACGTGGGCATCACGCGCGCCCAACGCACGCTGGCGGTGAGCTGGCTCAAGCGCCGCAAGAAGGGCCGCGAGAGTGTGCCCGGCACACCCAGCCGCTTCATCAAGGAAATGGCGCTGGACCAGGCCACGGTGAAGGAAGACCCGCGCGAGAAGCTGCGCGCGCTGCGGGCCGAGTTCGCGCAGCGCGCGGCCGCCGCGCCCAAGCCGGAGGCGATGTGAGGCGGCCCGCACCTTCCGTGCTTGCCCTGGCGCTGACCAGTCTGGCGCTGCTGGGCCTGACGGCCACTGCCCGCGCCCAGTCGCCGCAGGCCCCGCGTGCAGCCTCCTGCCCCACCGCGACCGAGCTCAGGGCCCAGGACCTGCACGGTCTCTGGCGCCTGGTCCTCTGGCCCGAAGGCGGCAGCGAATCGGCACCCGCCTCCACCGGCGCCATGCTGTTCGGGCCCCATCCCGAATACCCCGGCAGCGTGCGCGGGCGGCTGCGGCGCTCCGGCCCGGGGGCCGACCTCGAAGCCGAGGTGGCGGGGGACGTGGGCGACGACGGCGAGTTCAACCTCGACGAATCGGCCGACGGCCGGTCCATGGACGCGGTGTGGACCGGCCAGCCCTCGGACTGCGGCCGGACCATCCGGGGCCAGCGCCGCCCCGCCGAAGGCCGGTCCGACGCCGGCCCGGCGCTGCAGTTCCTGTTGCAGCGGGCGCCCGCGGGACACTGAGCCGCCGGCCCTCAGGGCTGCGTGTCGTCCAGCAGCCCCGCGCCCAGTTCGCGAATGCGCTGGTCCTCGTAGTAGCCGCCGTATTCGGTGTAGCGCAGGAAGGGACGCGCGCAGGCCCTGCAGACCCACACATCGCACCGGTTGTAGGGAAAGAAGGCTGGGGCGATGGGCGCATCGGGCGACCAGGCGTGCGTGCCGCGCGGATGGTGTTCCAGCAGCGTGGGCTCGTCGATATGCCCGTCGCGCAGCGTGCCGACGCACCGCAGAGCGGACAGGTCGAAGGTGGCCGGCACCGAGTCCCAGCCGGCGCCCACCAGCGGCGCACAGGCCGAGCAGCGCCCCGGCTGTCGTGCCGCTGCCAGCGCACGCAGGTCGTCGGCCAGCAGGCGCGGCAAATGCTCAGCGGTCATGACCCGTGCCTCCCGTCTGGCGCTTCGCTCCGTAAGGGCAGTGGTTTGGCCGCGGCCCCACCTGCGGGTGCTTGCGGCAGGTGTCGGGCCGCTGCTCGTAGACGGTGCAGCGGCGCGTCTTCGCGTCCAGGAAGTGGCAGTCACCGCTGGCCCGCCGCGCGATGGTGAAGACCTCGTGCTTGAAGTTGAAGTGGTCGATCAGACCGGCTTTCTCCAGCCGTCGGGCGATCTGCTTGGGTGCCTCGTGCTCGACCTCGAAGACGTCCACGATGCCCAGCCGCACAAGATCGGGCAGCCGCACTTCCAGCGGCATGGTGCAGCAGTTGGCCTGGCAGCTGTCGCACATGCCGGCGCGGTAACGCGTCCAGGTCTCGGTGCGGTCGACGTCGACGATGTGGATCGAGGATCTCATGGAGGAGACAGCCACAAAGCAAAACGCCCAGCGGGTGCTGGGCGTTCTGGAATTTGGTGGCCTGGGGCGGAATCGAACCACCGACACGCGGATTTTCAATCCGCTGCTCTACCAACTGAGCTACCGGGCCAAGAGCTCTCGATTATAGCAGTACTTTTGCGCGAGGCCGATCAAAGTGCATTGCGCTTGCTGCGCGCCAGATCCACCCCCAGCTGCTTGAGCTTGCGGTAGAGGTGGGTGCGCTCCAGGCCGGTCTTCTCCGCCACGCGGGTCATCGAACCGGACTCCTTGGCCAGGTGGTATTCGAAATAGGCCTTCTCGAACTCGTCCCGCGCCTCGCGCAGCGGGCCGTCGAGGTTGAAGGACTGATGAGACTGCGGCCCGATGTCCAGCACCATCTCGGGCAGGGTGCCGCCGGTCATGGCCGCCTCGACCGTGAGGTCGGCGGGTGCCATCTGCAACCCGGGCTTTTGCATCACCGGGGCCATCGGCTTGTGCATGGACTTGTTCAGACCAATATCCACTGCCTTGAGCAGCTTCTGAAGCGTGATGGGTTTTTCAAGAAAGGCGGTGGCGCCGATGCGCGTGGCCTCGACCGCCGTGTCGATGGTGGCGTGGCCACTCATCATGATCACCGGCATGGTCAGCATGCCGGAGCTGGCCCATTCCTTGAGCAGTGTCACGCCGTCGGTATCGGGCATCCAGATGTCCAGCAGCACGAGATCGGGTCTGAGCTGGGTGCGCACACTGCGCGCCTGGGCGGCGTTCTCCGCCAGTTCGACGGTGTGCCCTTCGTCGTTGAGGATCTCGGAGAGCAGGTCGCGGATGCCCAGCTCGTCGTCTACTACCAGAATAGTTGCCATGGTCCCGAAAGTGTCCCTCGTTCGATGTTGTCAATTCGCAACTGCGAATGATAACGACACTTGCGCCCCCGTCACTTTGTTCTCCGTCATGCGGTTGCCAATGTCGACCCGGCCGCCGTGCTCCTCCATGATTTTCTTGACCACCGCCAACCCCAGTCCGGTGCCCTTGGACTTGGTGGTCACATAGGGCTCGAAGGCGCGCTTGAGGATGTGTTCGGCAAACCCGGGCCCCTGATCGATCACCGCCAGCCGGACCCAGGGCCCGCTGTCGGAACGGCGCGTGCGCAGCAGCACAAAGGCGTCGGTCTGACCGGCCATGGCGTCCTGCGCGTTCTGGACCAGGTTGTGCACGATCTGGCGCACCTGCTGCGGGTCGGCCATCACGGGCGGCAGTTGTTCGGCCAGCTCGGTCCGCACCGGGATCGCCGCGTGGTCGTAGAGCACCAGAATGTCCTTGATCAGGGCATTGAGGTCGGTGGGCGCCAGGTGCGCCGCCGGCAGGCGGGCGTAGTCGCGAAATTCGTTGACCAGCCGCTTCATCGCATCCACCTGGTCGACGATGGTGCGCACCGACTTGTTGAGGATGGCCTGTTCGGAGGGCTGCACCTTGCCTTCGAGCTTCATCGCCAGCCGCTCGGCCGAGAGCTGGATCGGCGTCAGCGGGTTCTTGATTTCGTGCGCCAGACGCCGTGCCACGTCGCCCCAGGCCTGTGCGCGCTGGGCCGACACCATCTCGGAGACGTCATCGAACACCAGCAGCCGCTCGTTGTTGGGCAGCAGCGCGCCGCGGGCGATCAGGGTGATGCTGCCTTCGACCGGCAGGCGGTCGTGCTCCCCGAGCTCGAACGACTGCTGCCAGTGACCACCGCCATGCGGCGTGTCGTCCGACAGGAAGCGCTCGAACTGCTGCATCACCCCCTGTCCGAAGGCTTCCAGCCCCGGCAGCTCGGTCAGCGGCTGGCCCAGGTGCAGGGCCAGCGGTGTGCGCAGGATGCGCGAGGCGCCGGGGTTGACGCTGCGCAGCCGCCCCTGCTCGTCCAGCACCGCCACGCCTGCGGTGAGGTTGTCCAGGATCGTCTGCAGGTTGTCGCGTGCCGCGTCCACCTGCTGCATGCTGCGCTGCACCGTCTCTCGTGCATCGGCCAGTTCCTGGGTCATGCGGGCAAAGGTGCGCGTGAGCCCGGCCAGTTCGTCGCGCGAGGCCATGGCCGCCTTGGGCGAGAGGTCGCCTTGCGCCACCTCTCGCATGCCCTCGGCCAGCACCAGCAGCGGCCGCACCATCTGGTTGCCCAGCACCACGGCCAGCAGCACGGCGCCGAACACGGACAGGAACAGCGCCAGGGTCAGGGTGCCGATGTACATCCGCCGCAGGCCTTCGCGACCCAGGGCACGCTCCTGGTATTCGCGGTTGGCCACCTGGACCGCCAGCGCGTCGGTGACCAGCGCCTCGGACAGCGGCACCACCACCTGCAGGTAGCGCGGTTCATCGTCCAGATCGAAGCCCGGCGCGCTGACCAGTGCCAGCACCTTGATGCGGGCCTGGCCGAGCGCCAGCCCCTCGATGTCGCTGTCTCCGGCGTCCCGTTCCTCCAGTCCTTCGACCTGCGCCACCACCCGCTTGGCGCGCACGGTGCGCAGCACCGCCAGCGGCGGCCGGTTGGGTGTGAAGTCGAAGCGGGATGCGCCCGCCGTGGCCAGCGCCTGCCCGGACGCGCTCCAGAGCACCATGTCGCTGGCCCCCAGCCGCGTGCGCAGGCGTTCCATGGCCAGCAGCGCCGACGAGCGGGGCTGGCGCGCCAGCTCCTCCGCCACCATGCGGGTTTTTTCCCCCAGGTCCGCACTCATGGTGTCCAGGGTGGTGCGCCCGAGGTTCAGGCCGGCGGCCAGGGCCGACTCGACGCGCACGTCGAACCAGCTTTCGATGGAACGCGACACGAACTGGTAGGACACGGTGTAGATGAGCACCCCCGGCAGCACGCCCACCAGCCCGATGATGGCGGCCAGCTTGAGCAGCAGCCGGCTGCCGAAGCGCCCGAGCCGGAACCGCATGTAGAGACGCACGGCCAGCCACACGATGATCAGCGCCAGCAGCACCGCCACCGCCACGTTCACCATCGCCAGCCAGCCGAAGTTCTGTTCGTAGAAGGCGCGGTTGCGGGTGGCCAGCGTGAGCAGGAACATCAGCACCAGGCCCAGACCGGCCATGAACACCAGCGCCACCAGCAGCGCCCAGCGCCGCCGCCGGGAGGCCTTGGGGTCGAGCTTGGGGTCGTCCCGTTTCACCTGGTTCACCTCCACCGCGGGGTCAGCGGGTGTCTCCCGTGGCAGTTGCGGGCGCGCCCTCGCCATCGTTGCGGGTCGGCAGGTCGAAGCTGCGCTGCACCTCGATCAGCCACTCGGGCTGGTTGGCCATGCCGATCTGGAAGGGTCGCGGCAGCAGCGACAGGTCCAGCCGGAAGCGCCACTGGGCGCGGTAGTCCACCCCCTCCTCCAGGCGTCCGGGCTCCACGATGGTCCAGCCCGCCACCCGGCTGACGGAGGCCAGCGCCTCGTCCAGATCGTCGAAGTTCTGGTGCAGTGCGTACTGCAGCCCCGCGGCGTTCGGGGCGCCGTCGGTGGAAACACTGACGCGCCAGCGTCGGGTCAGCGGCTGGTAGGCCAGACGCACCGTGCGAGAGGCCGAACCCATGCGCTTGTCGGTCCAGTACCAGCGCTCCCGGACCACGTCGGCCTGCCAGACAAAATAGAGCGGCACACCCTTGAGCAGGGCGTCTTCCACCGGGGGAGAGGCTTCCAGGGCCAGCCGCACCGACAGCTTGGCGCCATCGGCGCTGCGCTGGACCGTGCTCTGCAGCACCTCCGGTTCGCGGGCCATGGCCGGCGCCGCCAGCATCAGGCACCACAGCAGCACGCCGGCCAGCAGACAGGTCCACACCCGTCGCCACGGCCGGACTGTCGGTCCGGGCGTCACGGGATCAAGGCCTCGCCTTGTCCATGCGGGCGTAGAAAAATCCGTCGTATCCACCCGGATCATTGTCGTTGAACTCCCCGTTGACGATGACAGTTCCGGGTCGCAAATGCCCTGGGGAAGGGAGCGCAAGGGCGTCGGTGTGGCGCTCAAGGAACGCATCGACCTGTTCCTGCCCCTCGGCACGAAAGACCGAACAGGTGCAATAGACCAGGCGCCCGCCTGGCTTGAGCAGCGGCCAGAGGGTGTCCAGCAGCCGGCGCTGGATCGCCACCAGCTGCCCGACATCGCCCGGGCGGCGCAGCCAGCGCACGTCCGGGTGGCGGCGCACGATGCCCGACGCGGTGCATGGCGCATCCAGCAGGATGGCATCGAAGGGGCGGCCGTCCCACCAGCCCGAGGGCTCCCCAGCGTCGGCGGCCCGCACCTCGGCCTGCAGGCCCAGCCGTTGCAGGTTCTGGTGGATGCGCTCGCAGCGGCGCGGATCGACGTCCAGCGCCAGCAGGCCCAGGTCGGCGCGCTCCAGCAGATGGGCCGTCTTGCCACCCGGCGCCGCGCAGGCATCCAGCACCCGGTCACCCCGGCGCCAGTCGCGGCCCTCCAGCAGCAGGCCGGCCGCCAGCTGGGCCGCGCCGTCCTGCACGGAACACAAGCCCTGGTCAAAACCGGGCAGCCTTTCCACGGGTTGCGGCGAGGCCAGCAACAGCCCGTCGTCGCCAAGCGGCGATGCGCCGATGCCCTGTTCGGCCAGCTGCGCCGCGTACGCCTCGCGCGTCACGCGGCGGCGGTTCACGCGCAGCACCATGGGGCCGGGCTGGTTGCTCGCCGCCAGGATGGCCTCCCAGTGGGCGGGATGGTCGCGCCGCACGCGCTCGACCCACCAGGCCGGGTGGTTCCAGAGGGCAGACGGGTCCTGCCGGGCCTGCGCCAGCAGTGCCGACGATTCGCGCAGGTAGCGCCGCAGGCAGGCGTTGAGAAAGCCGGACTGCATGCGCGTGTCGCGCCCGCGCTTGGCGGCGTCGACCGCCTGGTCGACCAGGGTGTGGGGCGGGTAGGAGGCGCCCTGCCCGTCGCCGATCAGCAGGGCCAGCGCGGTGTGCAGCAGCGCCAGCGCCGCGGGGGCCGGCGGGCGCCGGGCCAGCAGCCGCGCCACGGCGCGGGCCGTGCCCAGGTGACGGAGCACCTGAAAGGTCAGGGACTGCACGCCGGGGCGCAGGCCCGACGGCACCTGGGGCAGGACCTCGGTCAGCGAGCGCCCCTGTTCGACCGCGAACACGCAGCGCGCCACTTCGTGCAACTGGTCGCTCAGGCGGGGCACCTGGCGCGGAGAAAGAGCGT
Organism: Hydrogenophaga sp. NH-16; assembly: GCF_004006415.1. NCBI lineage: Bacteria > Pseudomonadati > Pseudomonadota > Betaproteobacteria > Burkholderiales > Comamonadaceae > Hydrogenophaga > Hydrogenophaga sp. NH-16. Next base: position 4,269,331 of record NZ_CP029344.1, on the reverse strand, counting down.
CGTTCAAAGGATCAGGCCTGGTTCAAGGGCAAAGGCGCCATGCGCCGTCCGTAAATGCGGCGCACACGTTCTTCGAGAGAGGGATGGGAGTCGAACCAGTGTGCCATGCGCCCCTCTTCGGTACCGACCAGCAGCATGTGCTGCACCATGGAGCCGATGCGACGCGACTGCACACCCTCGTTCTGCTGGCTCATCACCTTGCGCAGCACGCCGCCGATACCGTCGCGGCTGCGCGTCCACTGCACCGAGCGGGCATCGGCCAGGAACTCGCGCTGGCGCGAGACCGCGGCCTGCAACGCGTGGCCCGTCATCCAGCCCAGCCAGCCAGCGCCCATCAACGCCAGCCCGAGCAGGGTCGCAAGGGTGCGGTGTTCGCGGATGTCGGGTTCGGCCAGGTCCTGGCCCATACGAAACAGCATCTCCAGCCCGAACACCATGCCCACCAGCCGCATGTTAAGGCGGGTGTCGCCCTCGCGAATGTGGCTGAATTCGTGCGCCACCAGCCCCTGCAGTTCCTCGCGGCTCAGGTGTTCCAGCGCGCCGCTGGTCACCGCCACCACCGCGTCGTCCTCGTCCCAGCCGGCGGCGAAGGCGTTGATGCCCTCGTCTCGCGCCAGCACCATCGCCACCGGTCGTTTCATGCCCGACGAGATCGCCATCTCGTCGACGATGTTGGCAAAGCGCTGCTCGGCGAAGTCGCTGGACTGCGCCAGCCGGGCGCCCATCTGTTCTGCCAGCACCCGGCCGCCACGCGACAGGCGGGACGTCTCCAGCCACCAGCCCCCCAGCACGAACAGCAGGGTCACGGCGGTGTTGACCTCGAAGAAATAGTGTGGATACCCCGCGCCGGGCACCCAGAAGCTCCAGGTGAGCCCCCAGGCGAGGGCCAGCGCGGCATTGACCAGCACGACCAGCAGCAGCACCGCTACACCAAAGGCCAGCAGCAGCCGCAGCGTGCGGACGCGCGCTTCTCGCTGCGATTCGAAGATCAGCACGGGCCGGGGACAGCGCCGTTCAGAAAGACACCTTGACCGGCTGGCGCTCGGCCTCGCTGGTGGTCGAGGCCAGCATGGACTGGGTCTGGAAGTTGAACAGGCGCGCGATGATCAGGGTCGGGAACTGCGCCGCCGCGTCGTTGAATTCCAGCACGTGGTCGTTGTAGGCCTGGCGCGCGAAGCCGATGCGGTTCTCGGTGCTGGCCAGTTCCTCGCTGAGCTCGCGCATGGTCTGGTCGGCCTTGAGTTCCGGGTACGCCTCGGCCACCGCCATCAGGCGCCCGAGCGCACCGCCGAGCACCTGCTCGGCCCCGGCCAGCGCGCCGATGGCGCCAGCGTTCAGCGGACTGGCCGCGGCCGACTGCTCGGCGCTGCGGGCCTGGTTGCGCGCCGCAATCACAGCCTCCAGCGTCTGCGCTTCGTGGGCCAGGTACTTGCGTGCGACTTCGACCAGGTTGGGAATCAGGTCGTAGCGGCGCTTGAGCTGCACGTCGATCTGACCAAAGGCGTTGGCGATCGCGTTCTTCAGACGGGTCAGGCGGTTGAAGGCTCCGACGGCCCAGAACACCACCAGCAGAGCGGCAGCCAGCAGGATCCATGACACAGGCGACATCTCGAACGCTCCTTCGTGAGGCGCCGGGACCGCCCCGGCGGGCGTGCGCAATATAGCCCAAGCCCCTGACCACCCCGGTGTGGAGCGCCCATGAAAAACGCCCCCGGCCTGACGACCGGGGGCGTTGAAGGATCGGACGGCGGTTCCGTCCTGGTGCCGGCTTATTCCGACGCTTCGCCGGAACCGGCGGCTTCGGCCTGGTCCGCGGCCAGCGACAGCGCGTCGGCCTCGGCGATGGCGCGGCGCTCCTCGTCGTCCATCTTTTCCTTGACCTTGCGGGCTTCGTGATAGGCCATGCCGGTGCCCGCGGGGATCAGGCGGCCGACGATGACGTTTTCCTTCAGGCCGCGCAGCTCGTCCTTCTTGCCCATGATCGCGGCTTCGGTGAGCACGCGGGTCGTTTCCTGGAAGGACGCGGCCGAGATGAACGAGTCGGTCGACAGCGAGGCCTTGGTGATGCCCAGCAGCACGTTGGAGTAGGTCGCGGGGATCTTGCCTTCGGCGCGCAGGGCGTCGTTGGTGTTGAGGATCTCCGAACGCTCGACCTGCTCGCCGGCGATGTAGGACGAATCGCCCGGGTTCTCGACCACGACGCGGCGCAGCATCTGGCGAACGATCACCTCGATGTGCTTGTCGTTGATCTTCACACCCTGCAGACGGTAGACGTCCTGCACCTCGTCGACGATGTAGCGCGAGAGCTCTTCAATGCCCAGCAGGCGCAGGATGTCCTGCGGATCGGCCGGACCGTCCACCACGCTCTCGCCCTTGTTGACCACCTGGCCTTCGTGCACCAGGATGTTCTTTTCCTTGGGGATGAGCTCGTCCCAGACCTTGCCTTCCGGATCGGTGATCTGCAGGCGGACCTTGCCCTTGGTTTCCTTGCCGAACGACACGGTACCGGTCATCTCGGCCAGCATGCCCTTGTCCTTCGGGCTGCGGGCTTCGAAGAGCTCGGCCACCCGTGGCAGACCGCCGGTGATGTCGCGGGTCTTCTGGCCTTCGACCGGGATGCGCGCCAGCACGTGGCCGGGGCCGACGTCCTGACCGTCGCGCACTTCCAGCAGCGCGCCGATCTGGAAGCCCACCGTCACCGAGTGATCGGTGCCGGGGATCTTCACTTCCTGGCCTTGCGCGTCCAGCAGCTTGACCAGCGGACGCACCACCTTGGCCGAACCGCGGTGCTTCGGATCGATCACCACCAGCGAGGACAGACCAGTCACGTCGTTGACCTGCTTGGCCACCGTCAGACCTTCTTCCACGTTCTCGAACTTCACCGTACCGGCGAATTCCGTGATGATGGGTCGGGTCAGCGGGTCCCAGTTGGCGAGGATGGCGCCGGCCTTGATCTGCTGGTCGGCCTTGACCGACAGCGTGGCGCCGTAGGGCACCTTGTGGCGCTCGCGCTCACGGCCGTGTTCGTCGTGGATGATGATTTCGCCGGAACGCGCAATCACCACCAGCTCACCCTTGGTGTTGGTCACGTAGCGCATCGTGGCGTTGAAGCCGATCACGCCCGAGGACTTGGCTTCCACGCTGGAGGCCACGGCCGCACGCGACGCGGCACCACCGATGTGGAAGGTGCGCATGGTCAGCTGCGTGCCGGGCTCACCGATGGACTGGGCAGCGATCACGCCGACCGCTTCGCCGATGTTCACCAGACCGCCACGACCCAGGTCGCGGCCATAGCACTTGGCGCAGATGCCGAAGCGGGTCTCGCAGGTCAGGGCCGTGCGGACCTTCACTTCGTCCACGCCAGCGGCCTCAAGGTCGTCGAGCATGTCTTCGTCCAGCAGCACGCCGGCGCCCAGCAACACCTTGCGGGTTTCGGGGTGGATCACTTCCTCGGCCGTGGTGCGGCCCAGGATGCGGTCGCGCAGCGACTCGATCACTTCACCGCCCTCGACGATGGCGCGCATCAGCGTGCCATTGGTCGTGCCGCAGTCTTCCTGGTTCACCACCAGGTCTTGCGTCACGTCCACCAGACGGCGTGTCAGGTAACCGGAGTTCGCCGTCTTCAGCGCCGTGTCGGCCAGACCCTTACGGGCGCCGTGCGTGGAGATGAAGTACTGCAGCACGTTCAGACCTTCACGGAAGTTCGCCGTGATGGGGGTTTCGATGATGGAGCCGTCCGGCTTGGCCATCAGGCCGCGCATGCCGGCCAGCTGGCGGATCTGGGCCGCGGAACCGCGGGCGCCCGAGTCGGCCATCATGTAAATCGAGTTGAACGATTCCTGGTCGACTTCCTTGCCCGACGCGTCAATGGTCTTCTGCTTGGCCAGCTGGGCCATCATGACCTTGGAGATCTCGTCACCGGCCTTGCCCCAGATGTCCACCACCTTGTTGTAGCGCTCGCCGGCGGTCACCAGACCGGAGGCGTACTGCTGGGCGATTTCCTTCACCTCGGCTTCGGCGCGCTCGATCACGCCGGCCTTCTCCTTGGGCACCAGCATGTCGTCCACACAGATCGAGATGCCGGCGCGGGTGGCCAGACGGAAACCGTTCTGCAGCAGCTTGTCGGCGAAGACCACGGTCTCCTTCAGACCGCACTTGCGGAAGGAAGCGTTGATCAGCTTGGAGATTTCCTTCTTCTTCAGCGCCTTGTTCAGCACCTCGAAGGCCAGGCCCTTGGGCAGGATTTCCGACAGCAGGGCACGGCCCACGGTCGTGTCCACCAGCTTGGTGGAGGGCACGAACTCGCCGGTTTCCTTGTTCTTGGTCCACTCGGTCAGACGCACGCTGATCTTGGCGGTGATCTCGACCACGCCGTTGTCCAGCGCACGCTGCAGCTCGGCCAGGTCGGCGAAGACCATGCCTTCGCCCTTGCCGTTGATGCGCTCGCGGGTCGCGTAGTACAGACCCAGCACCACGTCCTGCGAGGGCACGATGGAAGGTTCGCCGTTGGCGGGGAACAGCACGTTGTTGGAGGCCAGCATCAGGGTGCGGGCTTCCAGCTGGGCTTCCACCGACAGCGGCACGTGCACGGCCATCTGGTCACCGTCGAAGTCGGCGTTGAACGCCGCGCAGACGAGCGGGTGCAGCTGGATGGCCTTGCCTTCGATCAGGATGGGCTCGAAAGCCTGGATGCCCAGACGGTGCAGCGTGGGTGCACGGTTCAGCAGAACCGGGTGCTCCTTGATGACCTCTTCCAGGATGTCCCACACCACCGGCGTGCCGGATTCGACTTCCTTCTTCGCCGCCTTGATGGTGGTGGCGATGCCCATGGCTTCCAGGCGCGAGAAGATGAAGGGCTTGAACAGCTCCAGGGCCATCAGCTTGGGCAGACCGCACTGGTGCAGCTTCAGGGTCGGGCCCACGGTGATGACGGAACGGCCCGAGTAGTCGACGCGCTTGCCCAGCAGGTTCTGGCGGAAACGGCCGCTCTTGCCCTTGATCATGTCGGCCAGCGACTTCAGGGCGCGCTTGTTGGCGCCCGTCATGGCCTTGCCACGGCGGCCGTTGTCCAGCAGCGAGTCCACGGCTTCCTGCAGCATCCGCTTTTCGTTGCGGGCGATGATTTCAGGAGCCTTGAGTTCCAGCAGGCGGCGCAGACGGCTGTTGCGGTTGATGACGCGGCGGTACAGGTCGTTCAGGTCGGAGGTCGCGAAGCGGCCGCCGTCCAGCGGCACCAGCGGACGCAGGTCCGGCGGCAGCACGGGCAGCACGTCCAGCACCATCCACTCGGGCTTGATGCCGGATTTCTTGAAGGCTTCCAGCACCTTCAGGCGCTTGGCGTTCTTCTTGATCTTCAGCTCGGAGCCGGTCAGGTCGTTGCGCAGCTTCTCGATCTCGATGTCGAGGTCGATGGCCTGCAGCAGTTCCTTGATGCCCTCGGCGCCCATCTTGGCGATGAACTCGTCGCCGTATTCCTTGCGCTTGGCGTCGTAGTCGTCCTCCGACATGATCGCGAACTTCTTCAGCGGGGTCATGCCCGGGTCGACGATCACATAGGCTTCGAAGTACAGCACGCGCTCGATGTCGCGCAGCGTCATGTCCAGGATCAGGCCCAGACGCGAAGGCAGCGACTTCAGGAACCAGATGTGGGCGCAGGGCGCGGCCAGGTCGATGTGACCCATGCGCTCGCGGCGCACCTTGGTCTGCGTGACTTCAACGCCGCACTTCTCGCAGATCACGCCGCGGTGCTTGAGGCGCTTGTACTTGCCGCACAGGCACTCGTAGTCCTTGATGGGGCCGAAGATTTTGGCGCAGAACAGACCGTCGCGCTCGGGCTTGAACGTGCGGTAGTTGATGGTCTCGGGCTTCTTGACTTCACCGAAGGACCAGGAGCGGATTTTTTCCGGCGAGGCCAGACCGATGCGGATCGCATCGAAGTGTTCGTCGGGCGTGAACTGCTTGAACAGGTCGAGCAAGGATTTCATGAATTGCTTTCCTTTTCTTCAGTGAATCAGGAGCGGTCCAGCTCGATGTCGATACCGAGCGAACGGATTTCCTTGACCAGCACGTTGAACGACTCGGGCATGCCCGCGTCGATCGAGTGCTCGCCTTTGACGATGGACTCGTACACCTTGGTGCGGCCCTGCACGTCGTCGGACTTGACGGTGAGCATTTCCTGCAGGATGTAGGAAGCGCCATAGGCCTCCAGCGCCCACACTTCCATCTCACCGAAACGCTGGCCACCGAACTGGGCCTTGCCGCCCAGCGGCTGCTGGGTGACCAGGGAGTACGGGCCGGTGGAACGGGCGTGCATCTTGTCGTCGACCAGGTGGTGCAGCTTGAGGTAGTGCATGTAGCCCACGGTGGTCTTGCGCTCGAAGGCTTCGCCGGTGCGACCGTCGTAGAGCTGCGCCTGGGTGCGGGTCTCGGTCAGGCCCTTGGCCTTGGCGACGTCGTCCGGATAGGCCAGCTTGAGCATGTCCATGATCTCCTGTTCGGACGCGCCGTCGAACACGGGCGAAGCGAACGGGACCCCGTTGGTCAACTCCTGCGCCATCACGCGCAGCTCGTCGTCGGACAGCTCGGACAGGTCTTCCTTGCGGCCAGTGGCGTTGTAGATCTGCTCCAGGAAACCGCGCACTTCGGTCATCGCGGCTTCGCGCTGCAGCATGTCGCCGATGCGCTGGCCCAGGCCCTTGCCGGCCCAGCCGAGGTGGACTTCCAGCACCTGACCGATGTTCATGCGCGAGGGCACGCCCAGCGGGTTCAGCACGATGTCGACCGGCGTACCGTCGGCCAGGTGGGGCATGTCTTCCACCGGGGTGATCTTGGACACCACACCCTTGTTGCCGTGGCGGCCGGCCATCTTGTCGCCGGGTTGCAGGCGGCGCTTGACGGCCAGGTACACCTTGACCATCTTGAGCACGCCAGCCGGCAGCTCGTCACCCTGGGTGAGCTTCTTGCGCTTCTCTTCGAAGGCCAGGTCGAAGCTGTGGCGGGTCTGCTCCATGGAGTTCTTGATCGACTCCAGCTGGGCGGCCACGTCGTCTTCCGCCGGGCGGATGTCGAACCAGTGGTACTTCTCAACCTCGTCCAGGTAGGCCTTGTCGATCTTGGTGCCCTTGGCCAGCTTCTTCGGACCGCCGTTGGCGACCTTGCCGGTCAGCAGCTTCTCGATACGGTCGAAGGCGTCGGCCTCGACGATGCGCAGCTGGTCGTTCAGGTCCAGGCGGAAGCGCTTGAGCTCGTCGTCGATGATCTGCTGGGCGCGCTTGTCGCGCTGGATGCCTTCGCGGGTGAAGACCTGCACATCGATCACGGTGCCCTGCGAGCCCTGGTCCACGCGCAGCGAGGTGTCCTTCACGTCGGAGGCCTTCTCGCCGAAGATCGCGCGCAGCAGCTTCTCTTCCGGCGTCAGCGTGGTCTCGCCCTTGGGCGTGACCTTGCCCACCAGCACGTCGCCAGGCTGCACTTCGGCGCCCACGTAGATGATGCCGGAGTCGTCCAGGCGGTTGAGCTGCTGCTCGGCCAGGTTCGGGATGTCGCGGGTGATTTCTTCGGCGCCCAGCTTGGTGTCGCGCGCCATCACCACCAGTTCCTCGATGTGGATGCTGGTGTAGCGGTCGTCGGCCACCACGCGCTCGCTGATCAGGATCGAGTCCTCAAAGTTGTAGCCGTTCCAGGGCATGAAGGCGATCAGCATGTTCTGGCCGATCGAGATCTCGCCCAGGTCCGTCGACGCACCGTCGGCGATCACATCGCCCTTGGCCAGCTTGTCGCCGCGCTTGACGATGGGGCGCTGGTGGATGTTGGTGTTCTGGTTGGAACGCTGGTACTTGATCAGGTTGTAGATGTCCACACCCACTTCGCCAGCCACGGCCTCGGCGTCGTTGACCCGGATCACGATGCGGGTGGCGTCCACGTAGTCCACCACGCCGCCGCGGCGGGCGGTCACCACGGTGCCGGAGTCGATCGCGGCCACGCGCTCGATGCCGGTGCCGACCAGCGGCTTTTCCGGACGCAGTGTGGGCACGGCCTGACGCGACATGTTGGCGCCCATCAGTGCGCGGTTGGCGTCGTCGTGCTCCAGGAAGGGCACCAGCGAAGCGGCCACCGACACGATCTGCGCCGGCGACACGTCCATGTACTGGATGGTGTCGGCCGGTGTCAGGATGGATTCACCCTTCTCACGGGCAGAGATCAGGTCACCGGTCAGGCGACCTTCGGCGTCCAGCGTCGCGTTCGCTTGGGCGATGACGTACTTGCCTTCCTCGATGGCCGACAGGTAGTCGATCTGGTTCGTCACCTTACCGTCCACCACGCGGCGGTACGGGGTCTCGATGAAACCGTACTCGTTCAGGCGGGCGTACAGGGCCAGCGAGTTGATCAGGCCGATGTTCGGACCTTCCGGCGTTTCGATCGGGCAGACGCGGCCGTAGTGGGTCACGTGCACGTCGCGCACCTCGAAGCCGGCGCGTTCGCGGGTCAGACCGCCCGGGCCCAGGGCCGACACGCGGCGCTTGTGGGTGATCTCGGCCAGCGGGTTGGTCTGGTCCATGAACTGCGACAGCTGGGACGCGCCGAAGAACTCCTTCAGGGCCGCGGAAATCGGCTTGGAGTTGATCAGGTCGTGCGGCATCAGCGGCTCTTGCTCGGCCTGACCCAGACGCTCCTTCACGGCCTTCTCGATACGCGCCAGACCGGTGCGGTACTGGTTCTCGGCCAGTTCGCCGACGCAGCGCACGCGGCGGTTGCCCAGGTGGTCGATGTCGTCGACTTCACCGCGGCCATTGCGCAGGTCCACCAGGATCTTGACCACGGCAAGGATGTCGTCGTTGGACAGCACCATCGGACCAGTGGCTTCGTCGCGGCCCACGCGGGCGTTGAACTTCATGCGGCCCACGCGCGACAGGTCGTAGGTGTCCGGGTTGTAGAACAGGCGGTGGAACAGGGCCTGCACCGCGTCTTCGGTCGGCGGCTCGCCGGGGCGCATCATGCGGTAGATGGCCACGCGGGCAGCGAACTCGTCGACGGTTTCGTCGGTGCGCAGGGTCTGGCTGATGTAGGCGCCCTGGTCCAGTTCGTTGGTGTAGATGCAGGGCAGTTCCTGCACGCCGGCCGAGCGCAGCTTCTTCAGCAGGGCTTCGGTCAGCTCGTCGTTGGCTTTGGCGATGATCTCGCCGGTGTCCGGATCGACGATGTTCTTGGCCACCACGCGGCCGATCAGGAAATCTTCCGGCACGCTGATGTGCGTGGTGCCCGACTGCTCCAGCTCACGGGTGTGGCGCGCGGTGATGCGCTTGTCCTTGGCCACCACCACCTTGCCCGACTTGTCGGTGATGTCGAAACGGGCCACCTCGCCGCGCAGGCGCTCGGAAACGAAGGCCATCTGGGCGCCGCTGTCCATCAGGCGGAAGTGGTCGTTGACGAAGAAGTTCGCCAGGATGGTTTCCGGCGTCAGGCCGATGGCCTTGAGCAGGATGGTGACCGGCATCTTGCGGCGGCGGTCGACACGGAAGAACAGGATGTCCTTGGGGTCGAACTCGAAGTCCAGCCAGGAGCCGCGGTAGGGAATGATGCGGGCCGAGAACAGCAGCTTGCCCGAGCTGTGCGTCTTGCCCTTGTCGTGCTCAAAGAACACACCCGGCGAGCGGTGCAACTGCGACACGATGACACGCTCGGTGCCGTTGATGATGAAGGAGCCCTTGTCGGTCATCAGGGGCACTTCGCCCATGTAGACCTCTTGCTCTTTCACTTCCTTGACCACCTTGGACTGGGCGGTCGAGGACTCGCGGTCATAGATGATCAGCTGCACGCGCGCGCGCACGGCGGAAGCGAAGGTCAGACCGCGGGTCTGGCACTCGCGCACGTCGAACGCCGGCTTGGCCAGGTTGTATTCGACGAACTTCATCTCGACAAAACCGTTGTGCGAGACGATGGGGAAGGCGGCTTCGAAGGCGGCCTGCAGCCCCTCGGGGGTGCGCTTCTTGGGCGCGGTGTCGGCCTGCAGGAACGCGGTGTAGGCGTCTTTCTGCATCTGCAGCAGGTAGGGAATCGCGAGCACGTTCTCGCGGCTGCCAAAGCTCTTGCGGATGCGCTTGCGTTCGGTGTAGGAATATTTCGATGCGGATGCCATGAGATCTCCGGGCTTGAGGTCTGCGGCGACTGATCAGCCAAACCGTCGCTCTCAAGGCGGCGGGTGACGGGCTTGGCGGCAGGCCACTACCTGCCGTTGGCGGACGACCTGCGCGTTGCACGCAGGCCCGGACCAAGTGGTCTTCTGCAGTCGGGGTCAGAAGACACGGATAAGAAGACTCTGCGAATCTGCTTATCGGTGTTCTGAAAGCACCAAAGGCTGGAGGCCCTTTCGAGCACTCCAGCCCCTGACCAGAACCGAATTACTTGAGTTCGGCCTTGGCGCCGGCTTCCACCAGCTTCTTGACGGCGGCTTCGGCGTCGGCCTTGGCAACGCCTTCCTTGACGTTCTTCGGAGCGCCGTCGACCAGATCCTTGGCTTCCTTCAGACCCAGACCGGTGATTTCGCGCACGGCCTTGATGACGGACACCTTGTTGGCGCCGGCTTCGGTCAGCACGACGTTGAACTCGGTCTTCTCTTCAGCGGCTGCGGCAGCGGCACCGCCACCACCAGCGGCCGGAGCAGCCATGGCTGCGGCGGACACGCCGAACTTCTCTTCAATGGCCTTGACCAGGTCATTGAGTTCCATGACGGTCATGCTGTCCAGCGCCGTCAGAAATGCGTCTTTATCGAATGCCATTTTGATTTCCTAACAATTGGTTAAACGAACTCACTGCGCCGATCAGGCTGCAGCAGCTTCTTCTGCCGGAGCGGCAGCGCCTTCGCCTTTTTTGGCCGCCAGGGCACCCAGCACCACGGCGGTGCGGGAGATCGGCGACTTCAGCAAGCCACACAGCTGGGCCAGCAGCACTTCCTTCGAAGGAATGCTGGCGAGCTGCTTCACGCCGTTCTGATCCAGGACTTTGCCGCCGTAAACGCCACCGCGGATGACCAGCTTGTCGTTGGTCTTCGCGAACTCGGCCACCACCTTGGCGGCGGCCACAGCGTCTTCGGAGAAGCCGTAGATCAGCGGACCGGTCATCTGGTCGCCGGCCACTTCGAACGGGCTTCCGGCCACAGCGCGGCGCGCCAGCGTGTTCTTCAGAACACTCAGGCTGACACCGCTGTTGCGTGCCTTCACGCGCAGTTGGTCCATGGCAGCAACCGTGATGCCGCGGTATTCCGCCATCACGAGCGTTTGAGCTTTTGCGGCGAGGCTGGTCACTTCGGAAATGACCGCTTCTTTCTCACTGCGATTCAGACTCAAGGTCTACTCCTTCAATGTGCTTGGGGCTTGCGCCCGTCCACACGCTTCATTGCAGCGACCAACTGTTGAGGGAAACGGGTTCCATCTGCAGCGGGATCGCCATCTGCGCTGGCTTTCTCCGATTAAGTCGTCGAATCCGGAGATCCGTTGACACCAGCGGTCTTGGATGGCCCCACCTGCTGACCTCGCGGCCGGCGGGCAGGCCCACCACACCCGGGACGCCGGAGCGCCTCGGGAATCTCTTGCAATTACGCCGAGATGGACTGGGTGTCCACGCGGACGCCCACACCCATGGTCGACGACACCGCCACCTTGCGCAGGTACACACCCTTGCTGGTGGCCGGCTTGGCCTTGTTCAGCGCGTCGATCAGGGCTGCCAGGTTGCCTTGCAGCTTGTCGGCGTCGAACGAGCGGCGGCCGATCGTGCCGTGCACGATGCCGGCCTTGTCCACGCGGAATTGCACCTGACCGGCCTTGGCGTTGCGCACAGCCTGGGCCACGTCGGGCGTCACTGTGCCAACCTTGGGGTTGGGCATCAGGCCACGGGGACCCAGCACTTGACCCAGGGTACCGACCACGCGCATCGCGTCGGGAGAGGCGATCACGACGTCGAAGTCCATCTTGCCGGACTTGACCTCTGCAGCCAGGTCGTCCATGCCGACGATGTCGGCGCCAGCGGCCTTGGCTTCTTCGGCTTTGGCCCCCTGGGCGAACACGGCCACGCGCTTGGTCTTGCCGGTGCCGTTGGGCATCACGACGGCACCGCGCACCACCTGGTCCGACTTCTTGGCGTCCACGCCGAGCTGGATGGCCACGTCGATGGATTCGTCGAACTTGGCGTTGGCGCACTCCTTGACGATCGCCAGAGCGTCGGTCAGGGCATACAGCTTGTTGCTGTCGACTTTGCCTTCAAAGGCTTTTTGCTTCTTGGTCAGCTTGGCCATGTCACACGCCCTCCACGATCACGCCCATCGAACGGGCAGAACCAGCGATGGTCTTGACGGCTGCGTCGATGTCGGCAGCGGTCATGTCCTTCATCTTGGTCTTGGCGATTTCTTCCAGCTGAGCGCGGGTGATCTTGCCGACCTTCTGCTTGTTGGGCACCGGAGAACCCTTGTCCAGCTTGATCGCCTTCTTGATCAGCGTCGTGGCCGGAGGGGTCTTGATGATGAAGGTGAAGCTCTTGTCCGCGAAGGCGGTGATCACCACCGGCAGCGGCAGACCGGGTTCGACGCCCTGGGTCTGGGCGTTGAACGCCTTGCAGAACTCCATGATGTTCAGACCGCGCTGACCCAGCGCCGGACCGATCGGGGGGGAGGGGTTGGCCTTACCAGCTGGCACTTGCAGCTTGATGAAGCCGACGATTTTCTTCGCCATGTTTTAGCTCCTGCGAGTGCAGACGGCTGTCATGAAGACAACCTCCTCGCGGTTGAAACCCGGAAAGGACGGAAGCCGCGGGCGCCGGGTGAAACCGCCTGCGGCCAAAAACATCAGGTCTTCTCGACCTGACTGAACTCGAGCTCGACCGGCGTGGCGCGACCGAAGATGGTCACCGAGACACGCAGCTTGTTCTTTTCGTAGTTGACCTCTTCGACGGTGCCATTGAAGTCGGTGAACGGGCCTTCCTTGACGCGCACGTACTCGCCCACCACGAACTCCACCTTGTGGCGCGGCTTGTCGGTACCTTCCTGCATCTGGCTGACGATCTTCTGCACATCCTCTTCAGAGATCGGCGCCGGCCGGTTCTTGGCACCACCGACGAAACCGGTCACCTTGTTGGTGTGTTTCACCAGGTGCCAGGTATCGTCATCCATCACCATTTCCACCAGCACGTAGCCAGGGAAGAACTTGCGCTCGGTGGTGCGTTTCTGGCCGTTCTTGACCTCAACCACCTCTTCGGTCGGCACCAGGATGCGACCGAACTTGTCCTGCATACCAGCCCGGTTGATGCGCTCGACGATGTTGCGCTCGGCAGCTTTTTCCATGCCGGAATAGGCATGCACCACATACCAGCGCATGCCTTCCGTCGGCGTCCCCAGCAGACTGTTGTTTTCGCTCATTATTTTCTCCACCCCAGAATCAGATCGTAGAACAGCCACTCCAGGGTCTTGTCGGTCAGCCAGAGGAAAAGCGCCATCACCACGACGAAGGCGAACACATAGGCCGTCATCTGGATCGCTTCTTTGCGGGCCGGCCAAACCACCTTCTTGGTTTCTCGCCAGGAATCGCGCCCGAACGCTACCAGCTGCTTGCCAGACTCGGACACACCGAACACCGCCACCGCAGCCAGAACGCCCACGATCAGGGCACCCCATTGCGCAATAGCGCCTTGCGCGGACAAAAGGTAGAACGCGACAAATGCACCCAGAAGCAAGGCGACGGCAACCGCCAGCTTGGCCTTGTCGGCACCTGTGTTGACGGTTTGTACTTCGGAAGTGGCCATGAGATACCAGAAGATGCTTGACTTGTGGGCGAGACCAGAACCCGAAAGCCCCAGACACGCAAGCCCACCAGAAGTCTGAAAGACTTCGGCGGGCCTGATGACACTCAACAGACAGGACCCAAGATCCTGAACGACTTACTCGTCCTGTTGGGTGGCAGGGGCAGAGGGAATCGAACCCCCAACCTTCGGTTTTGGAGACCGACGCTCTGCCAATTGAGCTATACCCCTACTTGGCTGAAATCCTGACGAGCAGGAAGATTACGCAATGATCTTGGCCACGACGCCGGCGCCGACGGTACGACCGCCTTCACGGATGGCAAAGCGCAGACCTTCTTCCATTTCTGAAGCAAAAAACGCCTTGGGTTGCACCAAGGCGTCTCTTGTGTGCCCCCGCTCATCCGTTTTGACACGGACTGCATTGGCTCCCTTTTTTGTTGTGCCGATCCTGACAGCAGGTATCAGGCGCTGAAACTGGACCCGCAGCCGCAGGTGGTGGTGGCATTCGGGTTGCGGATCACGAACTGGGCGCCTTCGAGATCTTCCTTGTAGTCGATCTCGGCACCCACCAGGTATTGATAGCTCATCGCGTCGATCAGCAGGGACACGCCGTTCTTGGTCATCTGCGTGTCATCTTCGTTGACCACTTCGTCGAAGGTGAACCCGTACTGGAAGCCGGAGCAGCCACCGCCCTGCACGAACACGCGCAGCTTGAGGTCCGGATTGCCCTCTTCAGCCACCAGATCGGCCACTTTGGCGGCGGCACTGTCGGTGAAGATCAGCGGGGCGGGCATTTCGGTCTGGGTGGTTTCGGCGACGGCGCTCATGGTGTTCCTCGGTACGGTGGGGCGATGGCGTGCAAGCCGGGCTCACACGTTCAAGCTCGAATGGTAGGGCAAATCACTCGGAATTGTGCTCAGGCGTTGTTTGCCGCCAGTTTCAGTGTGGGTTTGTCCTCGAGGTCGCCGGTCATGGGCTTGAGCTGGCCCGCAATGGTGGCGCCCTGGTGCATCTCCAGCGACTTGTAGGACACATCGCCCTCGATGCGGGCCTTGGGTTGCAGCTCCAGCAGTTCCAGTGCGAACACCGGTCCTTTGACCGTGCCGTTGATGATCACGTGATCGGCGTGGATCTGGCCCGTCACGCTGGCCAACTCGCTGATCACCAGGATGCTGGGCTGCTCGTCGCTGGCACGGATGTCGCCCACGACATCACCATCCACGCGAAGGCCATCGTGAAACAGCACGTTGCCCTCGATCCGGGTGCCCTGCGCGATCAGGCTTTTGATGGGAGGCTGTTTCTTCTTGTTGAACATGTCGTGCTCCGGTGTGGCGGAATCAGAGTTTGATGGTGTGAAGGGCCTTGACGGCTCCACCCTGGAGGATTCTGGCGGTCACGGTTTTTACCACGGCCCGCGAAGGAACGTCCACGAGCCCTTCCTGCCGCAGATAGCCCTTGATCAGGACCGCCTGCGGCGTCGCTGCATGCTGCGCCGACCACGGGTTGCCATCCAGCGTGCCAGCGAAACTGATCTCCATCTGCCCTTTGAAGTCAGGGGCATTCTTTTCGGCCTGGATCATCAGGACCTGCCATTTGAGCTGGGTTTCTGCGACCCGTTCGATCTGGAGGCCCCGGATGCTCGGCGCACCCGACCCGGTGCCTGGGATCAGGCGCTCGAAAAAGCCCAGATCGCTGCGCAGCGCCAGGTTGTCGGCCTGCAACTGCCGGATCTGCAGCAGCAGTTGCTCTTGCGCAGTCTTCTCGGTGGTCAGCAAGCTCTCAGAGGTGTTGGCCACCGATTGCGCCTTGCCCAGCGCCTCCCGCAGTTGGCTCACTTCCGTGCGCAACTGCTCCAGCTCCTGTTTGGCGTTGCGGTCCAGCCCCGCAATTTCCTTGCCGAACTCGAAAGCCCAGAGCGCCAGCGCCCCGGAGAACCCCAGCACGACCGCGGCCAGCAACCAACGCAGCGGCCAGGGCATGGTGCTGCGGATGGCCATGCGCGGTGCACTGACCGTCAACCGTCTGCGCAGCAGGCGCAATCTCATGGGACTGGTCCTTTCAGGACGCGGGTGGTCACAAAAAACAAAAACCGCCCCAAGACGAGCTTGAAGGCGGTTGTTGTGGCAGTGAGCGGCGTGTTAACGCTTGCTGAACTGCTTGGCGCGGCGCGCAGAACGCAGACCGACCTTCTTACGCTCGACCTCACGGGCATCGCGGGTCACGAAGCCGGCGTTGGACAGCTCGGACTTCAGTGCGGTGTCGTAGTCGATCAGGGCGCGGGTGATGCCATGGCGGACCGCGCCGGCCTGGCCGGATTCGCCACCACCGTGCACGTTCACCTGGATGTCGAACGTCTCGGCGTTGTTTGTCAGCAGCAGAGGCTGCTTGGCAATCATGATCGAGGTCTGGCGGCCGAAGTACTGTTCGATGTCCTTGCCGTTGACCGTGATCTTGCCGGTGCCTTTTTTCAGAAACACACGGGCGACGCTGGATTTGCGACGGCCGGTGCCATTGTTCCATTCACCAATCATCGTCGGCTCCTCAGATGTCCAGCACTTGCGGCTGTTGGGCGGTGTGCGGGTGCTCGGCGCCGCCGTACACCTTGAGCTTCTTGATCATGGCGTAGCCCAGAGGACCCTTGGGCAGCATGCCCTTGACGGCCTTCTCGAGCGCGCGGCCGGGGTGCTTGGCCTGCATGTCGCGGAAGCTGGTGGCGTAGATACCGCCCGGGAAGCCCGAGTGACGGTAGTACATCTTGTCGGTGTTCTTGGTACCGGTCACACGCAGCTTGGCTGCGTTGATGATGACGATGAAGTCACCGGTGTCGACGTGAGGCGTGTAGATGGCCTTGTGCTTGCCGCGCAGACGGAGGGCCACTTCACTGGCGACCCGTCCGAGAACCTTGTCGGTTGCGTCAATCACAAACCACTCGTGCTTCACGTCAGCGGGCTTGGCGCTGAACGTTTTGGTCATGAGTTTTCTCTTGCGAGTTGGTTTGGCGGACCCTTTTCCACGGTCGGTCGTTCTCTGACGGAACGCTCTTAGGTGGTGTTGATGGCTTCGTCGCGGGGCCACGAAATCGCTGCGAAGCCAAGCATTGTACGATTTTTCACCACCGGCTGGCAAATAGGGCCCGTAACAGGCCGGCCGGCGCTACCATCGCCCGATGTTCAGTTACCGCCACGCCTTCCACGCCGGCAACCATGCCGACGTGCTCAAACACATCACCCTGATGGCCACCCTGCGCCATCTGATGAAGAAGGAGGCGGGCATCACCCTGGTCGACACCCACGCCGGCGCCGGCTTGTACCGGCTGGACGGCGACTACGCCGAAAAAGGCGGGGAAGCCGCAGACGGTATCGTGAAGCTGATGGCGGCGATGCGGCCAGCCACCGGCACGCCGCCCGCGTCCACCGCGGCGCTTGATGACTACCTCGACCTGATCGCAGGCTTCAACCCGGACGGCCAGTTGCGCGTCTACCCGGGCTCGCCATTCGTGATGCAGGCTCTGATGCGCACCGAGGCACGCGACCGCCTCAAGCTGTTCGAACTGCACCCGACCGACAGCCGCACGCTGAACGCCAACATCGCCCAGCTCGAAGCCGGGCGCCAGATCGCGGTCGCGATGCAAGACGGATTCGAGGGCCTCAAACCCCTGCTGCCCCCGCCGCCATCGGTGTCGGGCTCCAAACGCGCGCTGGTGCTGATCGATCCGAGCTACGAGATCAAGAGCGACTACGCCAAAGTGAGTGCCTGCATACAGGAATGCCTCAAGCGCTTTCCAACCGGCACCTACCTGGTGTGGTACCCGATCATTCCCCGGGCCGAGGCGCACGACCTGCCGCGCAAGCTCAAGACCCTGTGCAACCACGCCAAACGCCCCTGGTTACATGCCACGCTGAACATCAGCCACGGCCCGCTGGCCCTCGGCGAGCGGCCGGGACTGACCGCCAGCGGCATGTTCGTGATCAACCCGCCGCACACACTGAAGGCCGAACTGCAGGCCACGCTGCCGCTGCTGGTGACGCTGCTGGGACGTGGCCGCGGCCAGGCGCAGTCCGTGGAAGCGGGCGGCGCCTGAAGCCGGGAAACGGGCCACGGGTAATTCCCGATCCGCGCCTTGCGAATTAACCAACCGATCGGTCGGCTATTTCCCTATACTGCGCATCCACCCCGCTTGGCGGGTGCAGGAGACGCGCATGTACACCCAATCATTTTCCGTCGCTGATGGCGAAGCCAAGGGCGCGCCCAAGGCCGGCGCGACGCCCATCCGCGCCGAGGACGCCGCGCTGCAGGCGCATTTCGACACCGTGATCGACGCCGACGGCAAGATCGAGCCGCGCGACTGGATGCCCGAGGCCTATCGCAAGACCCTGGTGCGCCAGATCAGCCAGCACGCGCACAGCGAGATCGTCGGCATGCTGCCCGAAGGCAACTGGATCAGCCGCGCGCCCAGCCTCAAGCGCAAGGCCATCCTGATCGCCAAGGTGCAGGACGAAGGCGGCCACGGTCTCTATCTGTATTCGGCGGCAGAGACCCTGGGCACCAGCCGCGACCAGATGCTGGACGCGCTGCACAGTGGCAAAGCCAAGTACAGCTCCATCTTCAACTACCCGACGCTCAACTGGGCGGATGTGGGTGTGATCGGCTGGCTGGTGGACGGCGCGGCGATCATGAACCAGATTCCGCTGTGCCGCTGCAGCTACGGCCCTTATGCCCGCGCCATGATCCGCGTCTGCAAGGAAGAAAGCTTCCACCAGCGCCAGGGCTACGAGGCCCTGCTGGTGATGATGCAGGGCACGGCCGAGCAGAAGGCCATGGTGCAGGACGCTGTCAACCGCTACTGGTGGAAGTGCCTGGCCATGTTTGGCCCGCCGGACGACAACAGCCCCAACAGCGTGCAAGGCATGCGCTGGGGCATCAAGCGCATCAGCAACGACGACCTGCGCCAGAAGTTCGTGGACGCCACCGTGCCGCAGGCCGAGGTGCTGGGCGTGACCCTGCCCGACCCCGACCTGAAATGGAACGAGGCGCGCGGCCACTGGGACTACGGCCAGATCGACTGGGACGAGTTCTGGGCCACCGTCAATGGCCACGGCCCAATGAACAAGGAGCGCCTGGCCACCCGCGTGAAGGCGCACGAGCAAGGCGCCTGGGTGCGCGAGGCCGCGCTGGCCCATGCCCGCAAGCAGCAGCAACGTCAGCAGAAGGAGGCCGCATGAACAACGCAACACCGGCATTGAAGGAATGGCCCCTCTGGGAGGTCTTCGTCCGCAGCAAGCAGGGCCTGGAACACAAGCACTGCGGCAGCCTGCACGCCAGCGATGCGCGCCACGCGCTGCAGATGGCGCGCGACGTCTACACCCGCCGCCAGGAAGGCGTGAGCATCTGGGTCGTGCCGTCCACCGCCATCACGGCCAGCGAGCCTGACAGCAAGGACAGCTTCTTCGACCCGGCGGCCGACAAGGTCTACCGCCACCCGACCTTCTACGAGATCCCGGACCAAGTGGGGCACATGTGATGAAGGCGCCGGTCGACTACATCCTCCATCTGGCCGACAGCGCCCTGGTGCTGGGCCAGCGCAACGCCGAGTGGTGCGGTCACGGCCCCATCCTCGAAGAGGACCTGGCCCTGGCCAACAACAGCCTGGACCTGATCGGGCAGGCGCGACTGCTTTACCAGCACGCGGCCGACCTGATCAACGGCGACGGCGCACTGGCGCAGCGATTCGCCCACCTGCAGGGCGCGCGGCAGGACGGCCGTGTGACCGAGGACACCCTGGCCTACTTCCGCGACACCGCCGAGTTCCGCAACCACACGATCATGGAACTGCCGCACCACGGCCCGCTGGTCGGCTACGCCGTGGCTGAGCGCGACTACGCGACCACCATCGCGCGCAACTTCCTGGTCAGCGCGCTGATGGTGCTGGTGTGGGACCGCTTGCAGTCGTCGAAGGATGCGCAACTGGCCGGCATTGCCGCCAAGTCGCTCAAGGAGGTGCGCTACCACCTGCAGCACGCCAGCGACTGGCTGGTGCGTTTGGGCGACGGCACCGAAGAGTCGCACCGCCGCGCGCAGGACGCCATCGACCACCTGCTGCCTTTCTGCGAAGCCTTCTGGCAACCCGGCCCGACCGAGCTGGCAGCGGCGCAGGACGGCACGGGTGTGGACATCAACACCCTGCGCGAGCCCTGGAATCTGCTGGTCAACGAGACGCTGAGCGAGGCCACGCTGACCCGCCACGACCAGCCCCACCAAGGCTATGTGGCGCAGGGCCACGTGGGTGTGCATTCGGAGCACCTGGGCTTTCTCCTGGCCGAGATGCAAAGCCTGGCCCGCGCCCACCCGACCGCGGTCTGGTGAACACCATGGGCGCAACCACCGAGTCGTCGCTGCAGGCCCTCGAGCGGGCGCTGGCGCACCTGGCCGACCCCGAGATCCCGGTGGTCAGCCTGAGCGAGCTGGGCATCCTGCGTGAGGTGCGCGAGGGCAGCGACGGTGTGCCTGAGGTGGTCATCACCCCCACCTACAGCGGCTGCCCGGCCATGGGCCAGATCGAGGACGATATCGTCACCGTGCTGCGCGAGGCCGGCTTGCCCGGCCGCGTGGTGACCCAGCTCTCGCCGGCTTGGACCACCGACTGGATGAGCGATGCCGCCAAAGAGAAGCTTCGTGCCTACGGCATCACGCCGCCGCAATGCGGCAGCAGCCGAGCAGCGCCATCGGGCGTGCTCCAGTTCAGCCGCCATGCAGCGCGACCCGTGGACGTGCCCTGCCCTCAATGCGGATCGCACAACACGACGCAGACCGCCCCCTTTGGCTCCACGGCCTGCAAGGCGCTGTACCGCTGCCTGGACTGCCTGGAACCCTTCGACTACTTCAAGCCGTACTGAACCATGAGCACCGCCGCCGCCCGCTTCCACGACCTCACCGTCTCGCGCATCGACCCCGAGGCCGCCGGCGCCGTCGCCGTCTCGCTGGCCATCCCCGAAGCCTTGCGCGACACCTTTGCCTTCGAGCCCGGCCAGTTCCTCACCCTGCGCGCAACCATCGGAGGCCAGGACGTGCGGCGCAGCTACTCGATCAGCAGCCCGCGCAGCCGGCTGGCGACACACGGCGAAGTGACGCTGGGCATCCGGCCGGTGGAAGGCGGCGTGTTCTCCAACTGGGCGGCCACACAGCTGCGGTCAGGGGATACGCTGCGCGTGATGCCCCCCGACGGCCGCTTCACCATCCACAAGCCGCGCGCGATCCACCGCGTGGGCTTTGCGGCGGGCTCGGGCATCACGCCCATCCTGTCGATCATGGCCAGCACGCTGGAGGAGTCGCCCGACGCCAAGTTCACCCTGGTCTACGGCAACCGCCGCATGGCCAGCGTGATGTTCAACGAGGCGCTGCAGGACCTCAAGGACCGCCACCCTGACCGCCTGACTCTGATCCACGTGCTCTCGCGCCAGGCGCAGGAAGTGCCCCTGCTCGAAGGCCGCATCGACGGTGACAAGGTGCGCGAGATCATCGGCGCACTGCTGCCGGTCGGCAGCATGGACGAGGTGTTTGTGTGTGGCCCCGAGGCCATGATCGAAGCCACCGAGAAAGCGCTGCTGGACGCTGGCGTGCGACCCGACCGCATACACACCGAACGCTTCACGTCACCGACGCTGGAGGCGCTCCCGGCTGCGCAACGCCAGGCCACCGTGCTCGGTCATCCGGCCGTGCGCACCGAGGGGGAGGTGGCGCTGACCGTGGTGCTCGACGGCAAGCCGCACCAACTGCGCATGGGCAAGGACGAACACGTGTTGGACGTGGCGCTGAACGCCGGGCTGGACCTGCCCTGGTCGTGCCGGGGCGGTGTGTGCTGCACATGCCGCGCCAAGGTGATGGCGGGGGCGGTGACCATGGACAAAAACTTCACGCTCGAACCCTGGGAGACGGAAAAAGGCTTCGTGCTCAGCTGCCAGGCCCGGCCGACCACCGACACGTTGGTGGTGAGCTACGACGAGCGCTGAGCGCGGCGCCTGGCGCAAAGCCCGGCCACCCGACGCCAGCGGGCGTCAAGCGTTTGCGGGCGGGTCCGACGGGACCGTTGCAGCCCCGACGTCGCGCAGTTCTCGGCGCAGGATCTTGCCGATGTTGGTCTTGGGCAGCGGCTCGCTTCGAAACGCCACCACGCGCGGCATCTTGTAGCCTGTCAGGTGCTGCTTGCAGTGCGCGAGCACGTCGGCTTCGGTCAGGTCCGGGTCGCTGCGCACGACCACCACCTTGACCGCTTCGCCCGAACGCTCGTCGCGCACGCCGACCGCCGCGGCCTCCTGCACACCGGGGTGCAGGGTCAGCACGTCCTCGATCTCGTTGGGGAACACCTTGAACCCCGAGACCACGATCATGTCTTTCTTGCGGTCGGTGATGCGGATGCTGCCGCGCTCGTCCATCACCCCCATGTCGCCGGTGCGCAGCCAGCCATCGGCGATGAACGCCTTGGCCGTCTCTTCGGGGTGGTTCCAGTAGCCCTGCATCACCTGCGGGCCGCGCAGGCAGATTTCACCGACCTCGCCCATGCCCAGATGCGCGCCATCGTCGTCGAGGATGGCCGCCTCCGTGCTCGGCAGTGGGACGCCGATCTGCCCGCTCCACTCCGGGATGGTGACCGGGTTGGCGATCGCCACCGGCGCGCTTTCGGTGAGGCCGTAGCCTTCCACCAGCGGCACGCCGGCCCGCGCTTTCCAGCGATGGGCCACCACCTGCTGCACCGCCATGCCGCCAGCCACCGCCAGCTTCAGCGGGCGCAGGTCCACCCGGGCAAAACCGGGTGCATCGAGCAGGGCACGAAAGAGGGTGTTGACACCGATGATCGCGGTGAAGCGGGTCTCCCGCAGCACCTGCAGAAAGGCCGGCAGATCGCGCGGATTGGGAATCAGCACCGCCTGCGCACCCTTGCTGAAAAAGGACAGCGCACCGGTCAGCGCGAACACGTGGTACAGCGGCAGCGGCAGGATCAGCGTCTCCTCGCCATCGTTCAGGTTGGGCGACATCCAGGCACCCACCTGGAGCACGTTGGCCACCATGTTGCCGTGGCTGAGCATGGCCCCTTTGGCCACGCCGGTGGTGCCACCGGTGTACTGCAGGAAGGCGAGATCACCGTGCTGGAGCGGCACATCGTCCAGCGTCTGTGCACGGCCGGCGGCCAGTGCCCGTCGAAAGTCCACCGCACCCTTCAGCCGCCAGGGCGGCACCAGCTTCTTCACATGCTTGACCACGGCGTTCGTCAGCAGCCGCTTCACCGCAGGCAGCAAGTCCCCCACCTGCGTCGTCACCACTGTGCGCACGGGGGTCGATGCGATCACCTGTTCCAGCGTGTGCGCAAAGTTCTCCAGCACCACGATGGCCCGGACATCTGCGTCTTTCAACTGGTGCTCCAGCTCGCGCGGCGTGTAGAGCGGGTTGACATTCACCACCACCATGCCCGCGCGCAACACACCGAACAGCACCACCGGGTACTGCAACAGGTTGGGCATCATGAGGGCGACGCGGTCGCCACGCTGCAGACCCGCCACCTTCTGCAGCCAGGCCGCGAACGCGCGGCTGGCGTCGTCGAGCTGGCGAAAACTGATCGTCGCGCCCATTGAGCGGTAAGCCGGCCGGTCGGCAAAGCGCTCGCAACTCGATGCCAGCATGTCCTTGAGCGACGCAAACCGGTGAACGTCGATCTCTGCCGGTACCCCGGCCGGGTATTGACTGAGCCAGGGTCTGTCCATGTGTCCACCTCGTTCTTGCGACAAGCCGCCGCGCCACCGCGACCAGCAAGGGCCAATATGCCACGCGCACGCCGCTGGCGGCTGCGCGAGATCAAGGCCGGTGCAGCCCGGAGACAGAAAAGAACCCGCCAAAGCGGGTTTCACGGGCACGCGGGCGGTGGCTCACACCTTCGCCAGCGCCTGCTCCAGATCGGCCATCAGGTCGTCGATGTGCTCGATGCCGATGGACAGGCGAACCATGTCTGCGCTCACGCCGGCCTTCTTCATTTCGTCCGGGTTGAGCTGACGGTGCGTGGTCGAGGCCGGGTGGCAGGCCAGCGACTTGGCGTCGCCGATGTTGACCAGACGAGTGAAGAGTTGCAGCGCGTCCTGGAAACGCGTGCCCGCAGCGATGGCGTCATCCGATTTCAGGCCGAAGCTGATGATGCCGGAGGCTCGGCCGCCCATGTACTGCTGCACCAGCGCGTGGTCTTTGTGGCCGGGCAGGCCGGCGTAGTTGACCCAGGCCACCTTGGGGTGGTCCTGCAGGTGGTTGGCGATCCTGACGGCGTTGTCGCAGATGCGGTCCATGCGCAGCGCCAGGGTCTCGATGCCCTGCAGGATCTGGAAGGCGTTCATGGGCGAGAGCGCCGCGCCCATGTTGCGCAGTGGCACCACGCGGGCGCGGGCGATGTAGGCGGCCGGGCCCAGGGCCTCGGTGTAGACCACGCCGTGGTAGCTCACGTCGGGTTCGTTCAGTCGCTTGAAGCGCGCCTTGTGCTCGGCCCAGGGGAACTTGCCGCTGTCGACGATCGCACCACCGATGCTGGTGCCGTGGCCGCCCAGGTACTTGGTCAGCGAGTGCACCACGATGTCGGCGCCGTGCTCGAACGGACGGCACAGGTAGGGGCTGGTCACGGTGTTGTCCACGATCAGCGGCACGCCGGCCGCGTGCGCCACCTTCGCAAGCGCGCCAATGTCGGTCACGTTGCCCAGCGGGTTGCCCACCGATTCGCAGTAGATGGCCTTGGTGCGCTCGTCGATCAGCGCGGCGAACGCGGCCAGATCACGCGGGTCGGCGAAACGCACCGTGATGCCCTGCTGCGGGAAGGTGTGCGCGAACAGGTTGTAGGTGCCGCCGTAGAGCGTCGAGGCCGAGACGATGTTGTCGCCCGCTTCGGCGATGGTCTGGATGGCGTAGGTGATGGCCGCCATGCCCGAGGCCACGGCCAGCGCACCGATGCCGCCTTCCAGCGCCGCGAGGCGTGCCTCCAGCACCCCGTTGGTGGGATTCATGATGCGGCTGTAGATGTTGCCCGCGACCTTGAGGTCGAACAGGTCGGCACCGTGCTGGGTGTTGTCGAAGGCGTACGCGACGGTCTGGTAGATCGGCACGGCGACGGCCTTGGTGGTGGGATCGGGCGTGTAGCCGCCGTGCACGGCGATGGTTTCGATTTTCATGCGGGTCTCCTTGGGGTGCTGGATGAACAACCGGTCATTCTGGCAGCAACTCGACCTGGGTCACGCCTCGGTCCTGCAGCCCCAGCGCGTTGAACGCGGCCTGGCTGAGGTCGATGACGCGCGAGCGCTTGAAGGGGCCGCGGTCGTTGATGCGGACCACCACCTCCTTGCCCGTGACCACGCTGCGCACGCGCACGCGGGTGCCGAAGGGCAGCGTCCTGTGCGCGGCGGTGAAGGCGTGGCGGTCGTAGCGCTCACCGCTGGCGGTGCGACGGCCGTGGAACTTGCTGCCATACCAGGACGCCAACCCCTTTTCGAGAACGCCTGCGGAGTCGCGGGACCCGTCCGGGCTGCGAGCCCCGTCAGCGGACCGTTCGGCGGCTGCGGACCCGGCGGGATCTGCCAGGATGTCGCTGTTGCGGGTCGGGGGAATGGCGGTGCCGGGGGGCACCACCGGCGCGACCGCCGGCAGCGGGTCGGTGGCGGCCCCGGCTGGAACCGGGCCGGCGAGCGGCGTGGCACAGCCCGCCAGCACCGCCATCAGCAAAGACGGCGCGAAGAGCCGTGCGCAGCGCTTCAAAAGCGCCAGTCCAGACGCAGGCTGACGCTCTGATCGGTCATTTTCCCGCGCAGGCTCAGGTCGTAGTGCACGCGCATTTCCATGGCATCGCCGACCTTGTGGGCCACACCCAGCCCCAGCTCGGCCAGGATGCGCCGCTGCTCCGATCCGGGGGTTGAAAACACCGGACCCCCCCCCACGAACTGGGCCGAGGTGCTGTCGCGACCGCCGGACAGGTCGTACCCGACGGCGGCCTGCGCGAGCAGATGGCTCTGCCCGCCCAGCGGATGGCGTGCCTCCACGCCCAGCTTGGCGACCAGTTCCTCTGCCTTCTGGGCTGCGACCCGCAGGTCAAGCGCCCCGGCACCTGTTTCGGTGTAGGCGTTGTTGCGCGCGCGGCGCCAGTCGAAACCCACCGAGGGCGTGACCGAGGTGGTGGCCAGGGTCATGGGGCGCCCCATGCTCAGCCCCAGGTGCGAGGCATGGCCGCGGTAGCTGGCCTTGGCCGACCGTCCGATGAAACCCAGGCTGCGCTCGGACTTGACCGAGCTGCGCGTGGCGTCGGCCTGCCATTGCAGGCGCCATGCCGAGAGGTCGTAGGAACCATAGCCCAGCACCTGGACACTTTCCAGATCGCTGCGGTGCCCCAGCGCGAAGTCACGACCGTCCACACGGCCATCCAGGTAAGCCAGTCCGAAGCCCAGGGTGCTGCCGGACACCATGGACGCCTGGTAACCACCCGCCAGACCTTGTGTGCGCACCCGGTAACCGCTGGCCTGGCGGTAGCGGTCCTGATCCACCCGGTGGTTCAGCGGCTGGACCCAGAGTCCCGTGCCGGGCTTCGCGTCGGCGCCGTCCGGACCACCCACGGCCTGCTGCCCGAGCACGGCCGAACCAGTGCTCGAGACATGTGCCAGCAGGGCCTGGGCCGCGTTGCCATGCATCGAGGGCATGGCCTGCCCGACGGCCCTCGCCACCGACGCGTCGTCGGGCAGACGCCCCAGGGCCGTCACCACGACATCCCAGTCCGTGCCTGTGCGCCCGCCGCGGATGTAGCCATCCAGCACCTGGGCGGTCGGTACACCGTTGATCAATCCCGCCTGGATGGTCGCCGGCACGATGCCCTGCCCAGAGGTCGGCTCTGGCGCGGGCGCGGAACCACCACCATGGCTGCTGCCACCACCGCCCCCGGGCTCCGGCACCGAGCCTGTCCCGGCCGCCTCCACCCGCAGGTCGACCTGGTTGCCGTTGGTCTGCGACTGGAAGTTGAACAGGGCGCTGTTGTCAGACACATTCGTGGCCGGAGCTTCGTTGTTCAGGGTGCCCCCCCCCGTGGCGGTCACCACGCCCGCCAGCGTGTCGCCTGCGGCCAGGGAGGTGCCGCTGACCTCCACATAGAACGTGGCGCTGGGCTGCAGGTTCACATTGCCAGACACCGTCAGGCGCCCGAAACTGGAAGAACTGCTGGCCCCCAGGCTCAAGGCTCCGGACTGCGTGTAGTTGCCCGTGATCTGGGCGTTGATGCCCTCGGGAACGTGCAGGGTGCCGGCGTTGCGGAAAGCGTCCGGCGTGAGGGATTCGGCCACGATGACATGCGGGGTCGCCCCCACCACCAGACGCGCACCCGACTGGATGCGGAACAGGCTGGATTCGAAGGTGTTTTCGGTGGTGAAGACGGCGCCGGACAAGACGTTGACGGAACCGCCCGTGTTGCTAACCGCCCCAGTGATGCTTGCCGAAGTACCGCTCAGGTTGATGATGGTGTTGTAGGTCAGGATCCCGCCCTGGATGCGGCCCGAGTTGTTGAGTGTGCTGAGCGTGCGGGCAGGCTCGGACACAATAGCATTCGCGCTGCTTGTACCCGCCTGTATCACGGCACCCGACTCGTTGTTCAGGACATTGATCGTGCCGTCGTTGTACACGCCCAAAGCGAACGGGCCACCTTCAATGCGTCCGTAGTTCGTGATCTGGGTGATCGAGCCCTCGTTCAAGATACCGTCGGTCTGGCTGCTCACGATACGGCCACTGTTGGTGATCTGAACGCCGGTGCTCGTGCCCGGAACCCGCACCCCCGCCTCCAAACCACCTACACCGGTGATGCTGCCCAAGGGGGCGGTCACCGACAGCGCATCACCGGTTTGCAACTGGCATTCACCGATGCGGGCATCCGCAACCGAAATCGCACCCGACCCGACACACGAGCCAGTTCCGGCCATGGCGCTCGGGACCTGTCCCCCCACAGCCAGAACGGACGCCGTTGCGAGTCCGGTGGCCGCCTGCCGAAGATCGCGGCGCTTGATCCGCTGACTACCTGACCTGGGAGAGTATGCTGGCTGCTTCGTCATGAATTCCACCTGGATGAAGTCTGGACAGAAGGCGGGCGGCATCCCACCCTTCTAGCAAAAGTAGTATTTTCTTACATCTTGTCGCATTTCAGCCGAATCCAGGCGGAAGGTTGTTGCAGAAATCACTACTTCGGCGATGAACCCGCCAGCCGCCGCACGATCTCCAGCGTCGCCACGCTCTGGTTCATGGTGTAGAAGTGCAGCGCGGGCGCACCGGCACTGCGCAGCCGATCACACAGATCGGTCACCACATCCAGCCCGAAAGCCTTGATGGACTCGGTGTCGTCGCCGAAGGCCTGCAGGCGCAGCCGGATCCAGCGCGGGATCTCGGCGCCGCAGGCGTCCGAGAACCGCAGCAGCTGCGAGGAACTGGTGATCGGCATGATCCCGGGCACCACCGGCACATCGGCCCCGTGCCGGCGTGCCTCGTCCACGAAACGGAAATAGGCGTCGGCGCTGTAGAAGTACTGCGTGATGGCCGAGTCGGCGCCCGCCTTCACCTTGGTCACATAGGCCTGCAGGTCCGCCTCGGGTGATTTGGCCTGCGGGTGGATCTCCGGGTAGGCGGCCACCTCGATGTGGAAGTCGCGCCCGGTCTCCTCGCGGATGAAGGTCACCAGATCACTCGCATGCTGGAACTCGCCGCCCAGGCCGTAGCCACTGGGCAGGTCGCCGCGCAGCGCCACCAGGCGCCGCACGCCCATGGCCTTGAGCGTGGCCAGCTGCTCGCGCACGCCGGCCTTGGTGGCGCCGATGCACGAGAAGTGCGAGGCCGCGTCCACGCCGTCGGCGAGGATCGCCTGCACGGTGTCGAAGGTGCCCTTCTGGGTGGAGCCACCGGCGCCATAGGTCACCGAGCAGAACTCGGGCTTCAGGGCATACAGCTTCTGGCGCACCACGCGCAGCTTCTCGGCACCCTCGGGCGTCTTGGGCGGAAAGAATTCAAAACTCAGGGGCAGGCCCATACGAAGAACTCCCGGTTGCCATCACCGCCGGTGATGGCGCTTTCAAAATAGTCCCGCAGTCGCAGGCCGTTGTCGTCGCAGGCCTGTGCGATGCGTTGTTGCACGAGCGCGTGGCTCGCGGTGTCTTTCACCAGCCCGCCTTTGCCGATGTGTTCGGGCTGCAGTTCGAACTGCGGCTTGACCAGCATCAGCAAGCTGGCGCCCGGCTTGAGCAGCGGCACGAGGGCCGGCCACACCAGGGTCTGCGAGATGAAGGACAGATCGCCCACCACCAGGTCGAAGGGCGCGGCCGCCGTGTCTCCACCCAGCGCCGCCAGTTGCGCCGCCGTCAGCTCGCGCGCGTTGCACTTCTCGATGCAGACCACGCGCTTGTCGGCGCGCAGCTTAGGATGCAGCTGGCCTTGGCCAACGTCCACGCCCACCACCTGCGCCGCGCCGCGCTGCAGCAGGCAGTCGGTGAAGCCGCCGCTGCTCTGTCCCACGTCGAGGCAGCGCAGGCCGGTCACGTCGATCCCGCAGTGCGCCAGTGCGCCGTCGAGCTTGAGCCCGCCGCGCGAGACGAAGCGCGACTCCGCCGTGTCCAGCAGTTGCAGTTCCGCCGTCTCGCGCAGCTCTTCGCCGTTCTTGGCCACGGCCTTCCAGTCGCCGCCAGGCAGGCGCCAGCGCACGCCCGCGGCGATCAGCCGCTGGGCCTGCGAGCGCGACGCGGCCAGCCCCCGATCAACGAGCAACTGGTCAGCGCGCATCGGTGATCAATACCGGTACGTATCGGGCTTGTACGGACCCTGCTTCGGCACGCCGATGTAGGCCGCCTGCTCGTCGCTCAGCTCGGTCAGCATCGCGCCGACCTTCTTCAGGTGCAGGCGCGCGACCTTCTCGTCCAGGTGCTTGGGCAGCACATAGACCTTGCCCACGTCGTAGCCCTCGGGGTGGGTGAACAGCTCGATCTGCGCGATGGTCTGGTTGGCAAACGAGTTGGACATCACGAAGCTGGGGTGGCCCGTGCCGCAGCCCAGGTTCACCAGACGGCCCTTGGCCAGCAGGATGATGCGCTTGCCGTCCGGGAAGATCACGTGGTCCACCTGGGGCTTGATCTCTTCCCACTGGCACTTCTCTTCCAGCCTGGCGACCTGGATCTCGTTGTCGAAGTGGCCGATGTTGCAGACGATGGACTGGTCCTTCATCGCGGCCATGTGTTCGTAGGTGATCACGTCGCGGTTGCCGGTGGTGGTCACGAAGATGTCGGCCTTGTCGGCCGCCCATTCCATGGTCACGACCTTGAAGCCTTCCATCGCGGCCTGCAGGGCGTTGATGGGATCGATTTCGGTCACCCACACCTGGGCGCTGAGGGCACGCAGGGCCTGGGCCGAGCCCTTGCCCACGTCGCCATAGCCCGCCACCACGGCCACCTTGCCGGCGATCATCACGTCGGTGGCGCGCTTGATGCCGTCGACCAGCGATTCGCGGCAGCCGTAGAGGTTGTCGAACTTGCTCTTGGTGACCGAGTCGTTGACGTTGATGGCGCGGAACATCAGCGTGCCCTTGGCCGACATTTCCTTGAGGCGGTGCACGCCGGTGGTGGTCTCTTCGGTCACACCGATGATCTGGGCGCTCTTGCGGCTGTACCAGGTGCTGTCTTCGGCCAGCTTGGCCTTGATCGCGGCGAACAGGATGCGCTCTTCCTCGCTGCCCGGGTTGGCCAGCACCGACAGGTCCTTCTCGGCGCGCTTGCCCAGGTGCATCAGCAGCGTGGCGTCGCCGCCGTCGTCCAGGATCATGTTCGGGCCTTCGCCTTCGCTGCCCTTGGGGCCGAAGTCGAAGATGCGGTGGGTGTAGTCCCAGTAGTCGACCAGGGTCTCGCCCTTGACGGCGAACACCGGCGTGCCGGCGGCGGCGATGGCGGCGGCGGCGTGGTCCTGCGTCGAGAAGATGTTGCACGAGGCCCAGCGCACGTCGGCGCCCAGGGCCTTGAGGGTCTCGATCAGCACGGCCGTCTGGATGGTCATGTGCAGCGAGCCGGTGATGCGCGCGCCCTTCAGGGGCTGCTTGACCGCGAACTCTTCGCGGATGGCCATCAGGCCGGGCATCTCGGTCTCGGCGATCTTGATTTCTTTGCGGCCCCAGTCGGCCAGGCCGATGTCGGCGATGACGCAGTCGGTGGCGACGGCGGGAATGCGTGCGTTCATGGTTCGCTCCATTGAAGGTTGATGAACCACTTCACGGGCGAGAGGGGGACAAAAAAAAGCCCATCGCACAGAGAAGTGGATGAGCGTCGTTGCATGGATGTCCGAGCCTCACGAACCGCGCCGACCGGGGGGTCGGGGGTGCGCTGCAACGCTCCTCGGATGGCCGCGATTCTACCGCAGGCGCCGATTCTGGGCATCTGCGAAACTGGCGGGCCTTTATGACCCATTCCCTGCTTTCCGACTGGCCGCTGGCCGAGCGCGCGCGCATCCACGGCGTGCTCACCGACATCGACGACACCCTGACCACCGACGGCGCCATCACGCCCGACGCGCTGGCGGCGCTGCACGCCTTGCGCGCCGCGGGCCTGCCGGTGTTCGCCATCACCGGCCGACCCGCGGGCTGGAGCGAGCCGTTTGCGCTGGCCTGGCCGGTGGACGCCATCGTGGCGGAGAACGGCGCGGTGGCGCTCTGGCGCGGCACCGACGGTTCGCTGCAGAAGGACTGGCTGCAGGACGAAGCCACCCGCAGCGCCAACTTCGCCCGCCTGCAGGCGGTGGCGCAGCGGGTGCTGGCCGAGCTGCCGCACACCCGCCTGTCGCAGGACAGCCCGGGGCGCGAGACCGACATCGCCATCGACCACAGCGAGTTCGCCCACCTGCACGAGGCCGATATCCAGCGCGTGGTGGCGCTGATGCGCGAAGGCGGGCTCAACGCCACCGTCAGCTCCATCCACATCAACGGCTGGATCGGCGAACACCACAAGCTCGAAGGTGCGCGCTGGATCGTGCGCCAGCGGCTGGGCCGCGACCTCGACGCCGAGCTCGACCGCTGGGTCTACGTGGGTGACTCGACCAACGACGCGCTCATGTTCGGTCACTTCCCGCACAGCGTGGGCGTGGCCAACATCGCCCGCTTCTGGAACCAGCTGGCGCAGCGTCCGCGCTACGTGACTCGGGGAGAACGTGGCGCCGGGTTTGCCGAGGTGGCGCAAGCCGTGCTGGCCGCGCGCCCGGCCGGAGCCGGCGCATGAGCGGCCCGCTGCGGCCTCCACTGGCCACCCCCGCCCCGGCGGCGGCGCCTGCGCTGGCCCGCCGGGGCCTGTGGGCCATCTTCGTCGCCACCTTCTGCGAGCTGGTCGGCTACTTCATGCTCATGCCCTGGCTGCTGCTGCAGCTCAAGGACGGCGGCGAGTCCACCGCGCTGGCGGGGCTGTTCGCGGCCAGCGGCTGGGTCGGCGTGTTCTTCATGACACCCTTCGCCTCGGCCATCACCCAGCGCCTGGGCCGGCGGCCCACGCTGTGGCTGTCGGCGCTCATCCCCGTGGTCTCCACCACCGGCTTCCTGCTCACCGAAGCCCTGCCCGTCTGGTTCGCCTGCGAGTTCATCGCCGGCGCCGCCTCCGGCCTGCGCTGGGTGCTGGCCGAGGCGGTGGTGGCCGAGTTCGCGCCGCCCCACCAGCGCGGGCGCATGGTGGGCCTCTTCGAAACCATGGTCGGCACCACCTTCGTGATCGGCCCGGCCCTGCTGGCGCTGGTGGGCCCCACCAGCCCGGTGGCGCTGTGGATCGTGCTGGGCTTTCTGGTGCTGGGCCTGCTGGGCAGCCTGTGGATTCCGCGCCTGCCGGCCGCCGCCGACGCGCACGAGGCGCGCGTGGGCCTGCACGGCGTCTGGCACGCGCTGCGCGCGCACCCGCTGATCATGACGGTCGGCTTCGTCGGCGGCTTCTTTGAAAGCGGCCTGACCTCCATCCTGCCGCTCTACGGTCTGGCGCTGGGCATGGGGGCCGCCGCAGCGGCGCTGCTGGTGTCGGCCAGCGGCCTGGGCAGCGCGCTGATGATGCTGCCCGCCGGCATGGCGGCGGACCGGCCCTCGCTGCAGCAGCGCCACGGCGGCGAACACGGCGCCCGGGTGCTGATCCTGCACGCCTGCGCCCTGATCACCCTGCTGGCGACGGTGCTGATTCCCTTCGTGGCCGGCGCCCCCTGGCTGGCGGCGGCGGTGGCCTTCGTCTGGGGCGGCGCGGGCGGCAGTCTGTACACGCTCGCCATGATCGACATCGGCTCGCGGGAGGAAGGCATCACCCTGGTCAACAGCACGGCGGTGCTGGTGCTCTCGTACACGCTGGGCGGCGTGCTGGCGCCGGCGCTGGGCGCCGCCATGCTGGACTGGGCGCCGGTGATCGGCTTTCCGGCGCTGCTGCTGGCCGTGGCCGGGCCGGGCTGGTGGCTGCTGCGGCGCGAGCACCGCCGCCTGCGTTCAGGGCGCCGCGGCCGCGCCTGATGCCGCACCGGCCGGCTCGGCCGGCCGGGGACGGTCCAGCACCCGGTCGGCCAGGCCGCCGCCGACCCACATGCCCGCCAGCGTGAGCCAGGCGGTGACGGCGAAGATGGCGCCGCCGGTCATGCCAGCCCCCACCGCGCAGCCGCCGGCCAGCATGGAGCCGAAGCCCATGAGGATGGCGCCGATGATGTAGCGCGGCATGGTGTAGCCGCCGCCGAAACCTTCGAGCTTCCAGTCGCCCCTCACCAGCGCGCCGATGAGCGAACCCAGGAACACGCCCGGCATCAGGCCCAAGTCGAAGTTCCAGGGCTCGTCCGGGTTGCTCAGCACGCGCATCAGCCACTCGGCCGAGGGTCCGCTGAAGGTCATGCCCTGCACCTGGACCGGCTCGAAGGAGTGCGCCAGCACCTGGTAGGTGAACAGCCAGGCCAGGGCCACCGCCAGGCCGGTGCCGATGCCGCCCAGCCATTTCCAGACGCCCCAGCCGCTGTAGTAGGCGAAGAAGCCCGCGGTCACCATCCACACCGCGCCGAAGGCCAGACCGTCGTTCGGACCCACGCCGACCAGGGCCAGCAGGCTGCGCGCCGGTCCGCCGTCCACCACCCACAGCCCGGCGATGGCCTCGCGCCAGGGTGCCAGCACGCCGGCCAGCGAGGCCTGCGCCGTGACCGCGAAGATCAGCCCCGAGAGCAGCGCGCGCAGGTTGCCGTTGGCCGAGAGCACCAGCAGGCGGCTGGCACAGCCGCGCGTCATGACCATGCCGACGCCGAAGATCAGACCACCGATCAGCGCGCCCGACAGACTGCCTTTGGAAGCGAGCTGCCGCGCCGTGCTGACGTCCAGCAGCCCGGACACCACGAACAGCTGCACCGCCACCACCGCGGTGGAGAACGCCAGCAGCCACACTGCGAGCTTCTCGCCGAACCGGCCGTGCCAGAACTCGATGACCGCCGCGCGCAGGCAGAACTTCGAGCGCTGCGCAAAAAAGCCGAACAGCAGCCCGCTGAGCAGGCCGCCCACCAGCAGCACCCGGGGCTCTCCGTAGTGTTCGATCCAGGCGGTCCAGTCCATGCGATCCTCATTTATCAAAACATGCGAATTTACGGATGTTATGCCTGTTATCGCCCATTTTTCTTGACGCGGCGCAACATGTGACGGGACGCTAAGCTCCCTGGCGGGCAGTGCCCCCACATGAAAGGACTCCCATGCCCATCCCCTGGCTGACCGCACTGAAGGTGATTCCCTGGGGCGACGTGATCGAACACGCGCCCAAGGTGCTCAAGGGCGCGCGCGACCTGCTGAACCAGCAGCGCCAGCGGCGCCGCGAGGCCGCCGAGCCCGCCCCCGCCCCGGACGCCGCCGTCATCGAGGCGCCCAGCCCCACGCCGCCCGAGCTGCGCGAACTCCAGCAACAGCTGGCCACGGCGCGCGAGGACCTCACCCGGCTGCAGCAGACGCAGGACCAGATCACCCAGACCGTGGCCGAACTGGCCGAACAGAACACCCGGCTGGTGGCCGCGGTGGAGCTGCTGCGCACGCGCACGCGGCTGCTGATGGGGGCGGTGGTGGTGCTGGCGGTGGTGCTGGCCGCCTGGTATTTCAGCGCCGCTTGAAGGGCACCTGGTAGAGCCAGACCGGCTTGCCCTGGACGGTTTCGAGCCGGGCTTTCGGTGTGAAACCGGCGGCCTCGAACTCCAGGCTGGCCAGCCAGGCGCCGGGTGCCAGCTCGGCGGCGGCCTTCTCCATCGCGCGCGGCATGCTCTCGGGCCGCTGGAACAGATAGACCATGTGGTAGCCCGACCAGTCTTCGGCCCATATGTCGGCGCGGCGCACCGTTGCGAAGCGGCAGCGCAGCCGGCACAGCAGGGCCAGCGGCCAGCTCCACTCCAGGCCGTGGACCTGCGCCCGCGGGTACTGGCGGCGCAACGCGATCAGGCCGGCGCCGAGCCCGCAGCCGGCATCCACCACCGCCGCGCCATCGGGCAGCGGCGCCTTCTGCGCCAGCCCGTCCAGTGCGTTCCCCGGCGTGGGGAACAGCGGCGCGTCACCCCAGCTGCCCAGCGGGTACAGGGCCAGCAGCAGTGCCAGCGGCAGCAGCCAGACCCAGCCCGGCACGGCAGCGGCCGCGCCGCTGGCCAGCAGCGAAAGCGGAAAACCGGCGAGCATGAACAGGCGCCGCCAGGGTGTGCGGCCGGTCCAGGCGGCCAGGCCGGCGGCCAGCAGAGCGGGCACAAAGGCCGCCACCGGCCCCAGACCCACCGCCTGAAGGCCCATGAACAAGCCCCAGGCCAGTGCCCAGGTCAGCAGCGCGGGAAGCGGCCAGATCAGCATGCGGGCATTGTCATCGTTCGCGGCGCGGCCACAGCGCAGTCACCGGCGTCGCCAAGGCGATGGTGGCGGCTTGCCTCGGCGGCACGGCGTGTCTATGGTGCGTCTTCCACCACAACATTCAGGAGACACCCCAATGGCCCTCGCCCCCCGCTTTTCCGTGCTCGTCTCAGGCTACACCTTCTTCGAAAGCCCGCGCTGGCGCGACGACCACCTGTGGCTGTCGGACTTCTACACCCACCAGATCATCCGCGTCGACCGGCAGGGCCGGGTGGAAAAAATCGCCGACGTGCCGCAACAGCCCTCGGGCATGGGCTGGCTGCCCGACGGCCGCCTGCTGGTGGTCTCGATGCGCGACCGCAAGGTGTTGCGCCGCGAGGCCGACGGCCGCCTCGTCACGCACGCCGATCTGTCGTCCGTCGCGAACGGTCATGTCAACGACATGGTGGTGGACGCGCAAGGCCGTGCCTACGTGGGCAACTTCGGTTTCGACCTGATGGGCGGCGGCGCGCCACACACCGCCACGCTGGCGCGCGTCGACCCCGACGGCTCGGTGCACGCGGCGGCCGAAGGCCTGTACTTCCCCAACGGCAGCATGATCACGCCCGACGGCCAGACCCTGATCGTCGCGGAAACCATGGGCAACCGCATCTCGGCCTTCGACATCCAGCCCGACGGCCAGCTGGGGCCGCGCCGCGACTGGGCCGCCTGGGGTCCGTTGCCGGCCATGACCGACGTGCCGAGCGTGCTGGGCGCGCTCAAGGCTGCACCCGACGGCGCCACGCTGGACGCCGAGGGCGCGGTGTGGTTCGCCGACGCCGTGGGCCACCGCGTGGTGCGCATGGCCCCGGGCGGCGAGATCCTGGAGAGCATTTCCACCGGGGACCAGGGCGCCTTCGCCTGCACACTCGGCGGCCCCGATGGCCGCACCCTGTTCATCTGCGTGGCGCCGGACTTCCTGGAGCACGCGCGCCAAGCCGCGCGCGAGGCGGCCATCTGGACCACCACCGTGAACGTGCCAGGCGCCGGACGGCCCTGAACCCCGCCGCCCGCCCGACGGGCGGGCCGTTCAGCGCGCCAACACCGGCGCGAGCACCTGGCCGGTGTGCGTGCCCAGCCGCACCACGTCTTCCGGTGTCGCGGCCGCCACGATGCGACCGCCGCCCGAGCCGCCCTCCGGCCCCAGGTCGACGATCCAGTCGGCCTCGGCCATCACGTCCAGGTCGTGTTCGATCACGACCACGCTGTGGCCCCCGTCCACCAGCCGGTGCAGCACACGGATGAGCTTTTCCACGTCGGCCATGTGCAGGCCCACGGTGGGTTCGTCCAGCACGTAAAGCGTGTGCGGTGCCTTCTGGCCGCGGCGGCCGATGTCGTCGCGCACCTTGCTCAGTTCGGTCACCAGCTTGATGCGCTGCGCCTCGCCGCCGCTGAGCGTGGGTGAGGGCTGGCCCAGCGTGAGGTAGCCCAGGCCCACGTCCTTGAGCAGTTGCAGCGGGTGGCTGATGGCGGGCATGCTGGCGAAGAACTCCACCGCCTCGTCCACCGCCATCTGCAGCACATCGCCGATGTTCTTGCCTTTCCAGGTGACGGCCAGCGTCTCGGGGTTGAAGCGCGCGCCGTGGCAGACCTCGCAGGGGACTTTCACATCGGGCAGGAAGCTCATCTCGATGGTGCGCAGGCCCTGCCCTTCGCAGGCCGGACAGCGGCCTTCACCGGTGTTGAAGCTGAAGCGCCCCGGCCCGTAGCCGCGCGCCTTGGCTTCCAGCGTGTCGGCGAACAGCTTGCGCACCGTGTCCCAGAAACCGATGTAGGTGGCCGGGCAGCTGCGCGGCGTCTTGCCGATGGGCGTCTGGTCGACTTCGAGCACGCGGTCCACCGTCTCGCTGCCCAGCAGCTTGCTGCACCCGGTCCAGACCGGACGCGCGCCCTCGTTGTCCCAGGCCTGGCGGCCGGCGAAGGTGCTGCGCTGGGACACCGCCTCGGCCACGTTGGTCAGCAGCACGTCGCGCGCCAGGGTGGACTTGCCGGAACCGCTGACGCCGGTCACGACCACCAGGCGTTTGAGCGGCACGGCCACGTCCACCTGCTGCAGGTTGTGCATGGTGGCGCCGCGCAGTTCGAGCTGCTCACCGTCGGCGGTGACGGCGCGCCGCGGCTGCAGCGGGTGCTTCATCGCGTGCAGCAGGTAGCGGCCGGTCAGCGACTCTTCGCTGGCCGACAGGTCGGCCACCGTGCCCTGCGCCACCACGCGGCCGCCGCGTTTGCCGGCGCTGGGGCCAATGTCGATGATGTGGTCGGCACGGCGGATGGTGTCCTCGTCGTGCTCCACCACCACCAGGGTGTTGCCCATGTCGCCCAGCTTGTGCAGCGCGTCCAGCAGGATCTGGTTGTCGCGCGGGTGCAGGCCGATGGTCGGCTCGTCCAGCACGTAACACACGCCCTGCAGGTTGCTGCCGAGTTGGGCGGCCAGGCGGATGCGCTGCGCCTCGCCGCCGCTGAGCGTGGGGGCGCCACGGTCGAGCGTCAGGTAGGAGAGGCCCACTTCTTCGAGGAAGGCCAGGCGGCTTTCAATTTCCGGCAGCAGGTCGCGCGCGATGTCGGCCTCGCGGGGGCTCAGCCCCCCGTCGGCCATCATGCCGCGCACCCACCGGCGCACGTCGCTGACGGACAGCCGAGCGATCTCGGTGATGCCCACACCCCCGAACTTCACCGCCCGCGCCTGCGCATTCAGTCGCGTGCCTTCGCAGCCCGGGCAGGCCTCGTCGGTCAGGTCGTCCACCTCGGGCTCGGCGAAGCTCTGCTCGCGGCCCTTCTGGTCGTCGTCGCGCACCGAGTCGTCCAGCGCCTTGCGCTGCTCCCGCGAGAGCTTGACGCCCGTGCCCACACAGTCGGGGCACCAGCCGTGTTTGCTGTTGTAGGAGAACAGGCGCGGGTCCAGTTCGGGGTAGCTGGTGCCGCAGGTCGGGCAGGCGCGCGTGGTGGAGAACACCTCCAGTTTTCCCAGGCCGGCGGTGGAACGCCCCTCGGCCAGCGCGGGTGCGAGGCCGTCCAGATCGGTCAGCAGGTGCAGCGTGCCCTTGCCGAGTTCGAGCGCCCTGGCCAGCTGCGTGCGCAGCCAGGCTTCGTTCGCCGGGTCCACCACGCCGTCGGCCACCGGCAGTTCGATGGTGTGTTCCTTGAAGCGGTCGATGCGCGGGAAGCCGGTGGTGGGCAGGAACTCGCCGTCCACCCGCAGGTGGGTGTAGCCGCGCGGGCGCGCCCAGTCCGCCAGCTCGGTGTAGACGCCCTTGCGGTTGACCACCAGCGGCGCCAGCAGGCCGATGTGGCGGCCGCGGTAGCGCGTGAGGATGGCGGCGGCGATGCTCTCGGGGCTTTGCGGCATCACGGCCGCGCCGTCGTGCACGCAGTGCTGCGTGCCCAGCTTCACGTAGAGCAGGCGCAGGAAGTGCCAGACCTCGGTGGTGGTACCGACGGTGGACTTGCGGCCGCCGCGGCTGAGGCGCTGCTCGATCGCCACCGTGGGCGGGATGCCGTAGACCGCGTCCACCTCGGGCCGGCCCGCGGGCTGCACGATGCTGCGTGCGTAGGCGTTGAGCGATTCGAGGTAGCGCCGCTGGCCTTCGTTGAACAGGATGTCAAACGCCAGCGTGGACTTGCCCGAGCCGCTGACGCCGGAGATGACGTTGAACTTGCCGCGCGGGATGTCCACGCTCAGGTTCTTGAGGTTGTGTTCCTTGGCGTTGACGATGCGCACCGCGTCGCCGCCGACCTGCGCGCGCCGCTTCTTCACCGCGTACGGCGCCACCCGGTCGCTGACCGTGTGCACCTTGTCCATGGACAGGGCGTAGTCGCGCAGGGCCTTGGCGGTGTGGCTGGTGCGGTGTTCACGCACCTCCTCGGGCGGGCCTTCGGCCACCACCAGGCCACCACCCGAACCACCTTCGGGGCCGAGGTCGATCAGCCAGTCGGCGCTGCGGATCACGTCCAGGTTGTGCTCGATCACGATCAGCGAGTGGCCCGCTTCGAGCAGCTTGCGCAGCGAGCGCATCAGCTTGGCGATGTCGTCGAAGTGCAGGCCGGTGGTCGGCTCGTCGAACAGGAACAGCGTGCCCTTGCGGGCCAGCGCCTGGCGGCTGGCCGCGCTGTTCTTCGCGGCCTCGGCCAGGAAGCCCGCGAGCTTGAGGCGCTGCGCCTCACCGCCCGAGAGCGTGGGCACGGGCTGGCCCAGCTTCACGTACTCCAGCCCCACGTCCACGATGGGCTGCAGCACGCGGATGACCTCGCGGTCGGCCTTGAACAGGTCCGCCGCTTCACTGACGGTGAGTTCGAGCACATCGGCCACGTTGATGAGGCGCCCGCCGCGTTCGATGCGCACCTCCAGCACCTCGGGCCGGTAGCGCTGGCCGTCGCAGTCCGGGCAGCGCAGGTAGACGTCGGAGAGGAACTGCATCTCCACGTGCTCGAAGCCCGAGCCGCCGCAGGTGGGGCAGCGGCCATCGCCGCTGTTGAAGCTGAACTTGGCCGCGGTGTAGCTGCGCTGGCGCGACAGCGGCGCGTCGGCGAACAGGGCGCGGATGGCGTCCCAGGCGCCGACGTAGCTGACCGGGTTGGAACGCGCGGTCTTGCCGATGGGCGACTGGTCGACATAGACCACCTCGCTCAGGAAGTCGGCACCGAGCAGGCGGTCGTGCGCGCCCGGCGTTTCGGTGGCCTTGCCGAAATGGCGCAGCAGCGCGGGCGCGAGTACGTCCTGGATCAGCGTGGACTTGCCCGAGCCGGAGACGCCGGTGACCACGGTCAGGCGCTGCAGCGGGAACTCGACGTAGAGGTTCTGCAGGTTGTGCTCGCGCGCGCCTTCGAGGATCAGGCGCGGCGTGCTGTCGGTGACCATGCGCTTGAAGCCCATGCCCACGGTCTTGCGCGCGCCCAGGTAGGCCCCCGTGAGCGTGTCGGCGCTGCGGATGGCCTCGGGCGTGCCATCGAACACGATCTGCCCGCCACGCTCGCCCGGGCCGGGGCCCATGTCGATCAGCCGGTCGGCCGCCAGCATCACGGCCGGGTCGTGCTCCACCACCACCAGGGTGTTGCCGGCGTCGCGCAGGCGCAGCATGGCGTCGTTGATGCGCGCCATGTCGCGCGGGTGCAGGCCGATGCTGGGCTCGTCCAGCACGAACAGCGTGTTGACCAGCGAGGTGCCGAGTGCGGTGGTGAGATTGATGCGCTGCACCTCGCCACCGCTGAGCGTGCGGCTCTGCCGGTCCAGCGTGAGGTAGCCGATGCCGACTTCGCAGAGGTAGCGCAACCGCGTGTTGATCTCGTCAAACAGCAGCTTCAAAGCCTGCTGTTCGCCGCCCTCGCCTCCGCTGCCCGCCAGCGTGGCGGCCAGGTCGTCGAAGAAGCGCCGCAGGTCCGTCAGCGGCATCAGCATCAGGTCGTGCAGGCACAGGCCGGGCAGGGCTTCAAGCTGCGCGCGCGACCACTTCACCCCGGTCGGCAGGTAGCGCCTGCCGACCGGCAGCACCGCGTCGGCCTGCGCCTTCGTGCCGATGCGCCACAGCAGGCTGTCGGTCTTCAGGCGCGCGCCGCCACAGCTGGGGCATTCGGTGTAGCTGCGGTACTTGGACAGCAGCACCCGGATGTGCATCTTGTAGGCCTTGCTCTCCAGGTACTCGAAGAAGCGCGCCACGCCGTACCACTGCTTGCCCCACTGGCCGTCCTTGTAGCTCGGCGTGCCGCCGATGACCCACTGCTTCTGCTCGGGCGTGAGCTTGTTCCAGGGCGTGTCGCGCGGGATGCCCGACGCCTCGGCGTGGCGCATCAGGTCGTCCTGGCATTCCTTCCAGGCGGGGGTCTGGAACACCTTGACCGCGCCGTTGCGCAGCGTGAGCTTTTCGTCGGGGATCACCAGGCCGTAGTCCACGCCGATGACGCGGCCGAAACCGCGGCAGGCTTCGCAGGCGCCCACGGCCGAGTTGAAGGAGAAGGCCGAGGGCGTGGGTTCGGTGTAGCGGATGTCGCTCTCGGGGCAGTGCAGACCGGTGCTGAAGCGCCAGATATCGGGGTCGCCTTCCTCATGCAGCACATAGACCATCAGCTTGCCGGCGCCGCGCTTGAGCCCGGCCTCGATGGCTTCCATCACCCGCGCCGGTTCGGCGTTGCCCAGGCGGAAACGGTCGGCCACCACGTCCAGCAGCTTGACGGCCTCGATCACCGGCCTGGCCTTCTTGCCCTTGGCGGGCGCCTCTTCCTTGGCTTCGCGCTGCACGGTGCGCTCGGCCTGCACCCGCGTGTAGCCACTGGCCGAGAGCCACTGCTCGACTTCCTCTGGCGTGGTGGACGCCGGCAGCTCGACCGGGAAGGTCACGACCAGCCGCGGATCGCCCTGCTCGGCGGAACGCCTTTGCAGTTCCGCGTAAATCGACTCCGGCGAATCGTGCCGCACCGGCAGCGCCGTCTCGCGGTCAAACAACTGCGCCCCGCGCGCAAAGAGCAGCTTGAGGTGGTCGTTCAGCTCCGTCATGGTGCCGACCGTGGAGCGCGACGAGCGCACCGGGTTGGTCTGGTCGATGGCGATGGCCGGGGGCACGCCCTCGACCTTGTCCACCGCCGGCTTGTCCATGCGGTCCAGGAACTGGCGCGCGTAGGCGCTGAAGGTCTCGACGTAGCGCCGCTGGCCTTCGGCGAACAGGGTGTCGAACACCAGGCTGGACTTGCCCGACCCGCTGGGGCCGGTGACCACCGTGAGTTCGCCGGTGCGGATGTCCAGATCGAGGTTCTTGAGGTTGTGCTGGCGGGCACCGCGGATGCGGATCGTGCCGCCGCCGTCTGCGGGCGCCTCGGCAGGGGACAGGGGTTCGTCGGCGGGGCGGAGATCGTCGGACATGCAGGCCTTCCTGAGAGGGAGCCGAACATTCTAGGAGCCGCACGTCGGGCTGTCCGGGGGCTACGTCATTCCCCCGATGCCGCAGCCCCCTCCGCTGCCTAGACTGGCGCTCCCA
This sequence comes from Hydrogenophaga sp. NH-16, assembly GCF_004006415.1. Classification (NCBI taxonomy): domain Bacteria; kingdom Pseudomonadati; phylum Pseudomonadota; class Betaproteobacteria; order Burkholderiales; family Comamonadaceae; genus Hydrogenophaga; species Hydrogenophaga sp. NH-16. The sequence goes on along the minus strand of NZ_CP029344.1, from coordinate 4,226,692 downwards.
AAGGAGACAGACGAATGACAAACACAACAAGCGTGCGCCGGACCCTCGGCGCCATGGGGCTGGCCGCTGCGCTGGCCTGGCCCGCAGCCGCCTGGTCGCAGATCCGCATCGGCCAGACCGCCGGCTTCAGCGGACCGGTGGCCGCCGGGGTGAAAGAAACCACCGACGGCGCCAGGCTGTACTTCGACGCCATCAACGCCAAAGGCGGGGTGAACGGAGAGAAGATCGACCTGGTGTCGCTGGACGACAAGTTCGACCCCAAGCTGGCGGCCGAAAACGCCCGGAAGCTGGCCGACGACAAGGAGGTGGTCAGCCTGTTCCTGAACCGCGGCACCCCGCACACGCAGGCCATCCTGCCGGTGCTGGCGGACGCCAAGCTGCCCCTGGTGGGCCCGTCCACCGGCGCCATGGTGCTGCACCGACCCGTCAACCCGTGGGTGTTCAACGTGCGCGCCACCTACCAGCGCGAGGCCGAGCGCGCGGTGCAGCACCTGAGCCTGATCGGCATGGACCGCATCGGCGTGCTGCACGTGGAGGACAGCTTCGGCGCCGACCTGCTCGAAGGCGCCCAGAAGGGCTTTTCGTCGGTGGGCAAGAGCCCGCTGTTCATCGAGAAGTTCGACCGCGCCCAATGGGACTTCAGCGCGATCGCCCCCCGCATCGCCAGCTCGGGCGCGCAGGCGGTGCTGTTCATCGGCTCGGGCGTGGCGGTGGCCGATGGCGTGGCCGCGATCCGCAAGGCCGGCTCGCGCGCCCAGATCATCACCAACTCCAACAACGCCTCCGGCGGCTTCGTGAAGTCCCTGGGCACCCACGCCTCGGGCACCATCGTCACCCAGGTCTTCCCGTACGAGCGCTCGCTCTCAGTGGCCATGGTGAAGGAGGCGATGGACCTGGCCAAGGCCAAGGGGCTGGAGGGCGTGAGCCCGGCGATGCTGGAGGGCTTCGCGGCGGCCAAGGTGCTGGTGGCGGGCCTGCAGCGCGCCGGCGCCAACCCGACACGGGCCAAGCTGCGCGACGCGCTGGAAGGGCTGTCCAAGCTGGACATCGGCGGCCTTGAGGTGGGCTTCGGGCCGAACGACCACACCGGCCTGGAGTTTGTCGACCTGTCCATCATCGACAGCGGCGGCAAGTTCCGCCGCTGAGCAGCGCTCAGTCCTTGACGATCAGCACCGGCAGGCGGGTGTGCGTGAGCACCTTCTGCGCCACGCTGCCCAGCACCAGCGCCTTGACGCCCTGGCGGCCGTGCGAGGCCATCACGATCAGGTCGCAGCCTTCGGCCTGCGCCGTTTCGATCACCCCTTCGTAGACCACGTTGCGCTCGATGGTGTCGCCGGCAAACGGCACGCCTTCGGCCGCGAAGACCTTGCCCAGCTCATCCAGCGCCTGCCCGGCCACGCTGCGCGATTCGGCCAGGTAGGCCTGCAGGCCGGCGGCCGATGCGTCCCCGATGCCGATGTAGGGGAACGGGTCGATGACGTAGACGCCGATCACCTGGGCGCCGTGCGCCTTGGCCAGCTGCACCGCGGTGGAGGCCGCACGCAGGGCCAGCGCGGAACCGTCGGTGGGGACGAGGATTTTCTTGAACATGTCGTATCTCCTTGTGGGTGAGCGCATTTCTCAGAGCGCCCGGGCGCCGGGACAGGCCCAGGACACAGTCATATTAGTGGCATCCTGAGCCAGCGGCTCTGCGCGAGATCAATGAGGCCGCTTCAGGCCTTGCGCTGCACGCCCACGGGCAGACGGTGCGCCGCCTCCCAGTCGCCGCACTGGAACCACGCCGCGCCGTCCAGGCTTTCGCGCAGCATCGGCAGCGCGTCCAGCCCCCAGAACACCCGCCCACCCGCGACCATGGACGGCACACCGAACAGGCCCAGCGCCAGCGCCTGCCCGGTGTTGTCGCGCAGCCGCTGCTTCACCACCTCGCTGTCGGGTTCGTTCCAGGGTTTGTCGCGCTGCCGCATGTGGTCCTGCAGCTGCGATTGCAGGGCCTGCAGACGCACGGGGTCGAGCGGGTCTGCGCCGCCGTGCCAGACGTGGTGGAACAACTGCTCGGTCACATACCGGTTGGTCTGGCCGGGCGCGTCGTCGGTGGAGGCGCACAGCCCCAGACGCAGCAGCGGCAGCGGGTTGAAGGGGTGCATCGCCGGCAGGTCCAGGCGCACGCCGTGCTGCTGCGCCAGCCAGAGCACCTGGCGGTAGGTCCAGTCGCGCTTGGCCGGGATCTCGGCCGGGCCGAGCTGCCCATGCGCCTTGAGCAGCGCCGCGAACAGCACCGGCCGGTAGTGCACCAGCACGCTCAGGCCTTCGAGGGCCAGGGGCAACCGTTCGAAGGCCAGGTGGGCGTAAGGCGAGATCGGGTCGTAGAAAAAGTCGATCTCGTGCAGGGTGGCGGACATGGCGGCGGAGGGCATCAGGTGATGGTGCGCGGCACCTGGCGCGCTTCGATGCGCTCCCAGATCGCCAGCCGCTGGGCCTCGCCGGCCTGGCCCCAGCCGGCGATTTCGTCCACCGTGCGGTAGCAGCCGCTGCACAGACCGGTGGTCGGGTTCATCTGGCAGACCGAGATGCAGGGCGAGGGCACCTCGGGGTCGAGGTGGCGCGCACGCGCGTCTTCCAGGTTGATCAGGGGTTTGGGGCGCGGCGGCGGCGGGGCCTCGCGGCGTCCGAAGAGTTTCTTGAACATCTTGAAAGCTTCAGGAGGAAGGGGGCGCGGTCACGTCGTGCACCGGCGCGCCGGTGAGCCGCGTCAGGTCGTCGGGGGTCAGGCGGAACACGCCATGCGGGTGACCGGCCGCGGCCCAGATGATGTCGAAGCGGAACAGCTGCTGGTCGATCAGCGTGACCGGCGGCTCGGCGTGCGCCAGCGGCGAGACACCACCGATGGAAAAACCGGTCTTGGCCTTGACGAAATCGGCATCGGCACGGCCGAGCTTGCCGCCCTCGGCGCAGACGATGGCCTGGACCTTCTTTTCGTCGACGCGCAGGTCGCCCGAGGTGATGACCAGCACGGCCGCGTCGTCGGACTTGCGGCGGAAGATGATGCTCTTGGCGATCTGGCCCAGGGCCACGCCCAGCACATCGGCGGCCTGCTGCGCGGTGCGCGCCGCGTCGTCGAGCATCACCGGCGCATGCGGATGGCCCAGCGCGGCCAGCACCTCGGTCACGCGCAGCACGCCGGGTGGAAGGGGTACGGAAGCAGAGAGGTTCATGGCCCGCGATGGTAGCGGGCTCAGCCGCCCTTGCGCACCAGCAGCAGGCTGGCCCCCATGGCCATCAGCACGCCGCCGAACACGCGGTTCTGCGCGCGCCGCGCCTTCGCCGTGGCCAGCCAGCGCTGCGCGCGCGAGGCCAGGAAAGCGTAGCCGTGCATCACGATCAGGTCCACACCCACCGAGGTGGCGAGCAGGATCAGCAGCTGCAGCCACAGCGGCCGCTGCGGGTCGATGAACTGCGGCAGCACCGCCACCATGAACACGATGCCCTTGGGGTTGGTCACATTGGTCATGAAGCCGGTCAGCACCCGCTCGCGCACCGATGGCAGGCCGGGGTGCTTCACCAGCGCCTCGCCGGCGGCGGGTGCCTGCTGCGAGACCGGCGCACGCCACTGCTTCACGCCCAGGTACAGCAGGTAGGCCGCGCCCACCACCTTGACCACGGTGAACGCGGTGGCCGAGGCCAGCAGCAGCGCGCCCACGCCCACCCCGGCGATCAGCAGGATCACCGCCAGGCCCAGCTGCAGGCCGGCGATGGTGGCGCTGGTCTGGCGCACGCCGTAGGCCAGGCCGTGGCTCATCGACAGCACCGCGCCGGAGCCCGGCGAAATGGCGATCACCCAGGACGCAGCGAAAAAAGCCAGCCAGACGCTGAACTCCATGGCGATCACCCTGCCCGCTTTGCCAGCAACGCCCGCGCCACGCGCGAGCCGCTGGGGCGGCCCAGGTGCTCGCTGATGAACTGGCCGGCGTCGACCAGCGCGTCGAGGTCGATGCCCGTCTCGATGCCCATGCCGTGCAGCAGGTAGACCACGTCTTCGGTGGCCACGTTGCCGGTGGCGCCCTTGGCGTAGGGGCAGCCGCCCAGCCCCGCCACGGACGACTGGAAGTTCCAGACGCCCAGTTCCAGCGCCGCCAGCGTGTTGGACAGCGCCTGGCCGTAGGTGTCGTGGAAATGGCCGCTGATGTGGTCGATGCCGAAGTGCCGCAGCGTCGCCTCGATGGCGGCCTGCACCTTGCGCGGCGTGCCCACGCCGATGGTGTCGGCCACGTCCACGCGCTCGACGCCGATGCCTTTCATCAGCCCCGCGAGGTATTCAACGCGCGACGGTGCAATGTCGCCTTCATACGGGCAGCCCACGGTGCAGCTCATCGCGCCGCGCACCGCGATGCCGGCGGCCTTGGCGGCCGCGACCACGGGCGCGAAGCGCTCGATGCTTTCGGCGATGGAGCAGTTGATGTTCTTCTGGCTGAAAGCCTCGCTGGCCGCGCCGAACACCACGATCTCGTCGGGTTGGTCCAGCACCGCCGCCTCGTAGCCCTTGAGGTTGGGGGTGAGCACCGAGTAGCGCACGCCGGCCTGGCGCGTCATGCCCGCCATGACCTCGTGGTTGTCGGCCATCTGCGGCACCCACTTCGGACTGACGTAACTGGTGACCTCGATCTCCTTCAGGCCCGCAGCCTGCAGGCGGTGCACGAGCTCGATCTTGACCGCCGCCGGCACCGGCTGCTTCTCGTTCTGCAGGCCGTCGCGCGGGCCGACGTCGATGAGGCGGACTTTGTTGGGGATGTTCATGGCTGACTTTCAATAACCCCGGACGGGGTCGACCACACCGGCAATCGACTGGCCGGCTTCGAGCGCGCGGATCTTGCCGGCGATCTGGGCGATGCTCTCGTCGCGCAGCGTGCGCGCCGAGGTGTGGGGTGTGACCGTGATCTTCGGATGGGTCCAGAACGGGTGGCCGGCGGGCAGCGGCTCGGTGCGGAACACGTCCAGCGTGGCGCCGGCCATGTGGCCGCTGTCCAGCAGGGCCAGCAGGTCGTCTTCCACCAGGTGGGCGCCGCGCGCCACGTTGATCAGGTAGCCGCCCGGCTTGAGCCGGCCCAGCGACTTGCGGTTGAGGATGTCGCGTGTGTCCGGCGTGAGCGGCAGCAGGTTCACCAGCACCCGGCTGTTGCCGAGGAAGGTGTCCAAGCCGACCTCGCCGCTGTGGGTCACCACACCTTCGATGGCCTTGGGGCTGCGGCTCCAGCCGAAGACCGGAAACTCGAACACCCGCAGCGCCTTCGCCACGCGCTCACCGAGCACGCCCAGCCCCATCACGCCGACCGGGAAGTCCTTGCGCTCGCGCGGTTTGCGGTACGACCATTTGCCGGCCTTCACGTCGGCCTCGTAGCCGTCGAACTCGCGGAAGTGGCGGATCACGGCGTGGCACACGTACTCGGCCATCTGCACCGACATGCCCGCATCATCCAGACGCACGACCTTCACACCTGGCGGCAGACGCAGCTTCAGCAGCGCATCGACGCCGGCACCGATGTTGAACAGGCCCTTGAGCGCGGGCTGTTCGTCCAGAAACTGTTGGGGCGGCGCCCAGACCACGGCGTGGTCGGCCTGGGGCGCGCCGGCTTGCCAGACGGTGACGGTGGCGCCGGGCAGCGCCGCGCGCAGGCCCTCCAGCCAGGGCTCGGCCTTGGTGTCGGTGCAGCAGAAGGTGATGTTCATGCGCCGAGCTTAGCGGGCCCGGAGCCGCCGGGCCGCCCCAAGGCGACGAGCGCCCCCTTGGGGGGGCAGCGCCGGACACGCAGTGCCGAGCGTGGGGGCACCCATTCTTACCCTTGGGTTCACGCGGTGGCGACCGCCAGCTTCAACAGTTCCGCGCCCTCGGCCACCTGGTCACCGGGTGCGAACAGCAGCTCGGCCACCGTGCCGTCGGCCGGCGCGGCGATGGTGTGCTCCATCTTCATGGCTTCCATCACCGCCAGGGGCTGGCCCTTGCGGACGGTGTCGCCGGCCTTGACGGCAAAGCTCACCACCTTGCCCGGCATGGGCGCGGTCAGGCGCCCGCCTTCGGCCGCGGTCTCGCCGGCGTGGGCCAGCGCGTCCAGCTCGGTGATCACGGTCGCGCCGCGGTCGCAGAACAGGTGCACGCTCTCGCCGAGCTGCCAGCACTGCACCGTCTGGCGCTGGCCGTTGTACTGCAGGTCCACCACCGTGCCGCTGTCGGCCGGCTGGGCCTGGAAGCTCAGCACGGCGTCGGCATCGCCCACCGCCAGCTGCAGCGCACCGCCGTGCCCATAGGTCAGCTGCGCCGTCAGCGCGTCGCCCTGGTATTCGAAGTCGAAGCGGCGCTGGGTCAGACCGAAGGGCCGCCAGCCGTCGGTGCGCGAGAACGGGTCTGCGCCCTCGCCGGCCTTCTCGTGCACCAGGGTCTGGGCCACGGCCGCGGCCACGGCCAGCGTGCGGCCCACCGGGTCCTGGTTGAACAGCGCCTCGGCTTCGCGCGGGATCAGGGCCGTATCGAGCCTGGCGGACGAGAAGGCGCCGCTGCGCACCACGTGGCGCAGGAACTGCACATTGGTCGCCAGGCCCACGATGCGGGTCTGCGCCAGCGCCGCGTCCAGCCTGGCCAGCGCCTCGGCGCGCGTGGCGCCATGCACGATCAGCTTGGCGACCATGGAGTCGTAGAACGGGCTGATCACATCGCCCTCGCGCACGCCATCGTCGAAACGGATGGCGCCGCGCTCAAACGCCACGTGCGCCGGCTTGCGGTACACGTCCAGGCGGCCGGTGGCGGGCAGGAAGTTGTTGTCCGGGTTCTCGGCGCAGATGCGCGCCTCGATGGCGTGACCCTGGATCCTGAGCTGTTCCTGCTGCAGCGGCAGCTTCTCGCCAGCCGCGACGCGCAGCTGCCACTCGACCAGATCGAGGCCGGTGATGGCTTCGGTCACCGGGTGCTCCACCTGCAGGCGCGTGTTCATCTCCATGAAATAGAAGCGCATCTGCTCGGGGTGCTCGTAACCGCCGGGCTGCTCGACGATGAACTCCACCGTACCGGCGCCCACGTAGTTCACCGCCTTGGCCGCTGCCACCGCGGCCTCGCCCATCTGCTGGCGCAGCGCGGGCGTCATGCCCGGCGCGGGCGCTTCCTCCAGCACCTTCTGGTGGCGCCGCTGCACCGAGCAGTCGCGCTCGAACAGGTAGACGCAGTTGCCGTGCGCGTCACCGAACACCTGGATCTCGATGTGGCGCGGGCGCTGCACGTACTTCTCGATCAGCACCGCATCGCTGCCGAAACTGTTGATGGCTTCGCGCTTGCAGGAGGCCAGCGCCGCCGCGAAGTCCTCGGCCTTCTCAACCGCACGCATGCCCTTGCCGCCGCCGCCCGCGCTGGCCTTGATCAGCACCGGGTAGCCGATGCGGTCGGCCTCGCGCTGCAGCAGCGCAGGGTCCTGGTCTTCGCCGTGGTAGCCCGGCACCAGCGGCACGCCGGCCTGCTCCATCAGGCGCTTGGACTCGGCCTTCAGGCCCATGGCCTGGATCGCCGACGAGGGCGGGCCAATGAAGACCAGACCCGCTTTCGCGCAGGCGTCGGCAAAGGCCTCGTTCTCGCTCAGGAAGCCGTAGCCCGGGTGGATGGCCTGCGCGCCCGTGGCCCGGGCGGCGTCGATGATGCGTTCCCACTGCAGGTAGCTCTGCTTGGGCGCGCTGCCGCCGATGTGCACCGACTCGTCGCAGGCGGCCACGTGCTTGGCGTTCGCATCGGCGTCGGAGTACACGGCCACGGTGCGCACGCCCAGGCGGCGGGCGGTGGCGGCGACACGGCAGGCGATTTCGCCGCGGTTGGCGATCAGGATCTTGGAGAACATGCGGCTTTTCCTATGCGGGAGCGGAGTCGGGGGAGAACAGGTTGCGCAGACGGCGGAACGCCGCACGCAGGAACTTGAACAGCATCCAGGTGACGATCCACATCAGCACCAGCGCGATCAGCAGCAGGATGCCGAAGACCACCGGGTGGCTGGTCGCCAGCCAGACGGCGCCGATCACCAGGCCGTCCTCGACCAGGCTCATGGCGACGTTGGAGAAGGGCTCGGGCGAGGTGTTGATGGCCGCGCGCGTGCTGGTCTTGGCCGCCTGGCTGCTGGCGGCCAGCGTGCCGCCCAGCAGCGCCGCGACCACGGCCATGGTGGCGTTGTCGGCGCCGAACACGCCGGCGGCCAGCGCGGCGCCGGCCGGCACACGGACCACGCTGTTGACGATGTCCCAGAGCGAGTCCAGGCCCGGGATCTTGTCGGCAAAAAACTCGACGAACAGCAGCGCGCCGCTGGCCGCGAGCACCGCCGGGTGCTGCAGCACCTGCAGACCCTCGGGCAGCGGCAGCCAGCCCACCAGCCCCATGGAACCGACGAGGAAGACCACCGCGTAGAGGCGGAAACCGCTGGCCCAGCCGAGCGCCGCAGCGAGCGCGAGCAGGCTGGTCATGTCCAGCTGGCTGGCGGCCGCGCCCACACCCTCGGCGACCTGGCCGCCGATCTGCGCGCCGGCCTCGGCCGCCTGCTGTCCGGCCTGGGCGCCGAAGCCCCTGAGCCATTCCACGAAGCTGTTCCAGATCGCGTCCATGCCGTGTCCTCCTGAAGGGAAAGGACCAGATTACCCCGCCAGCCAGGCGGGTTTGCGCTTCTGCAGAAAAGACGCCACACCTTCGCGGCCTTCGTCACTCGCGCGGATGTCGGCGATGCCTTCCACCGTCGCGGCAATCAGCGCGTCGTCGATGGTGCGTTCGGCCACGTCCTGCACCAGCCGCTTGCAGGCACGCACGGCGGCCGGGCTGGCACTGACCAGCGCCTGAGCCAGTTCGGCCACCTTGGTCTCCAGCGCATCGGCGTCCACGAGTTCGTGCACGAAGCCGATGCGGTGCGCCTCCTCGGCGGAGAAACGCTCGGCGGTGAGGAAGTAGCGGTGCGCGGCGCGCGCGCCCATGGCTCGGATCACGTAGGGGCTGATGGTGGCCGGGATCAGGCCCAGTTTCACCTCGGACAGGCAGTAGGTCGCGGTGCGCACGCTGACCGCCATGTCGCAGGCCGCGACCAGGCCCATGCCACCGGCGAACACGTCGCCCTGCACGGCGGCGATGGTCGGCTTGGGGCACTCGTAGATGGCCTTGAGCATGGCGGCGAGCTGGCCGGCGTCGGCGATGTTCTCGTCGCGCGTGTAGTCGGCCATGCGGCGCATCCAGTTCAGGTCGGCGCCGGCGCAGAAGGCCGGGCCCTCGGCCGCCAGCACCACGGCGCGCACGTCGTCGCGCGCACCCACGCTTTCAAACGCGGCCTTGAGCTGCTGGATCACTTCGTCGTTGAAGGCATTGCGCACTTCGGGGCGGGTGAGCGTGATGCGGGCGGTGCGGTCCTGCACCTTGACGGTCAGGGCCATGGTCGTGGGGGTCGTCATTTCGAGGCTTCCTCTTGCAGCAGGTACACCAGGTCCAGCTCCGGGCTGGCGTGACCCAGCGCGGTCAGCGCCGCTGTGATCTGGCCGCGGTGGTGCGTGCCGTGGTTGAACACGTGGGCCAGCGTAGGCGCAAAGGGCAGGCTCATCACCTGGCCGCGCATGTTGGTGTAGTTCAGGGCCCCGTCGAAGCGCTCGGCGGGCCAGCCCTCGATCAGAGGCAGCCAGTTGGCCGCGCCGCCCTTGAGCGCCTGGCCCAGCCGGTCGCGGTCGGGCTCGACCTCGGCGTTCAGCTCCACCTTGGGCGAGACGCCCCGGGCAAAACGCGGATACCACAGCATGTGCTCGCCCACCAGCAGGTGGTTCAGCGTGCCGTGGATGCTCTTGAAGAACAGGCCCACGTCCTTGCGGTAGTCGGCCTCGGACACATTCGCCACCGCGTCGAGCAGGCGGCGTGTGGCCCACACGTTGTAGCGGGCGAGCTGCAGGAAGTGGGCGCGGGCGTCCATGCCGACCTCACATGCGGAACAGGCCGAACTTGGTGTCCGGGATCGGCGCGTTCAGCGAGGCGGAGAGGCCCAGGGCCAGCACGCGGCGCGTGTCGGCCGGGTCGATCACGCCGTCGTCCCACAGGCGCGCGGTGGCGTAGTACGGGTGGCCCTGCACCTCGTACTGCTCCTTGATGGGAGCCTTGAAGGCCGCCTCTTCTTCAGCGCTCCAGCTGCCGCCCTTGGACTCGATGCCGTCGCGCTTGACGGTGGCCAGCACGCTCGCGGCCTGCTCACCACCCATCACGCTGATGCGCGCGTTCGGCCACATCCACAGGAAGCGCGGGCTGTAGGCCCGGCCGCACATGCCGTAGTTGCCGGCACCGAAGCTGCCGCCGATGATGACCGTGAATTTCGGCACCTGGGCGGTGGCCACGGCCGTGACCATCTTGGCGCCGTTGCGGGCGATGCCTTCGTTCTCGTACTTGCGGCCGACCATGAAGCCGGTGATGTTCTGCAGGAAGACCAGCGGCGTCTTGCGCTGGCAGCACAGTTCGATGAAGTGCGCGCCCTTGAGCGCCGACTCGGAAAACAGGATGCCGTTGTTGGCGATGATGCCGACCGGCATGCCTTCGATGCGAGCAAAGCCGCAGACCAGGGTGGTGCCGAAGCGCGCCTTGAATTCGTCGAACTCGGAACCGTCGACGATGCGGGCGATGATCTCGCGCACATCGAACGGTTTGCGGGTGTCGGTCGGGATCACACCGTACAGCTCCTCGGCCGGGTACAGCGGTGCGACCGGGTCGATGGTGGTGATGGGCGGGACCTTGCGGGCGTTGAGGTTCTTCACCGCCTGGCGCGCCAGCGCGATGGCGTGCAGGTCGTTCTGCGCCAGGTGGTCGGCCACGCCCGACAGGCGCGTGTGCACGTCGCCACCGCCCAGGTCCTCGGCGCTCACCACCTCCCCGGTGGCGGCCTTCACCAGTGGCGGGCCGCCCAGGAAAATGGTGCCCTGGTTCTTGACGATGATGGTCTCGTCGCTCATGGCCGGCACGTAGGCACCGCCGGCCGTGCACGAACCCATGACCACCGCGATCTGCGCAATGCCTTGCGCGCTCATATTGGCCTGGTTGAAGAAGATGCGGCCGAAGTGGTCGCGATCCGGGAAGACCTCGTCCTGGTTCGGCAGGTTGGCGCCGCCCGAGTCCACCAGGTAGATGCAGGGCAGGCGGTTCTGCTGCGCCACCTCTTGCGCCCGCAGGTGCTTCTTGACGGTCAGCGGGTAGTAGGTGCCGCCCTTCACCGTCGCGTCGTTGCAGACGATCATGCAGTCCACGCCACTCACGCGGCCGATGCCGGCGATGACACCCGCGCAGGGCGCGCTGTCGCTGCCGTCGCGGTCTGGGTACATGCCCATCGCGGCCAGCGGGCTCAGTTCCAGGAAGGGCGTACCCGGGTCCAGCAGCATCTGCACCCGGTCGCGCGGCAGCAGCTTGCCGCGTGCGGTGTGTTTGGCGCGGGCGGCCTCGCCACCGCCGAGCGTGGCCTTCTGGATCTGCGCCTTCAGGTCGTCGACCACCGCGCGCATGGCGGCGGCGTTGGCCTGGAAGTCGGCGGAGCGGGCGTTGAGTTTGGTGTCGAGTGCGGGCATGGTGTGCTCTGGTTCAGGCAGTCTTGGCTTCGGCCAGCCCCAGCTGGTCCTTCATGGCGTCGCGGATCTTGAACTTCTGGATCTTGCCGGTCACCGTCATCGGGAAGGCGTCGACGAAGCGGATGTAGCGGGGCACCTTGTAGTGCGCGATCTGGCCCTTGCAGAAGGCGCGCACGGCGTCCTCGTCCAGGCTCTGGCCGGGCTTGACGATGACCCAGGCGCACAGCTCCTCGCCGTACTTCTGGTCGGGCACGCCGACCACCTGCACATCCTGCACCTGCGGCATGCGGTAGAGGAATTCTTCGATCTCGCGCGGGTAGATGTTTTCGCCACCGCGGATCACCATGTCCTTGATGCGGCCGACGATGTTGACGTAGCCCTCGTCGTCCATGGTGGCGAGGTCGCCGGTGTGCATCCAGCCGTCAGCGTCGATGGCTTCCTGCGTCTTGGCCGGGTCGCCCCAGTAGCCGTGCATCACCGAATAGCCCTTGGTGCAGAACTCGCCGCGCTCGCCGCGTGGCACGGTAGCACCGGTTTCGGGGTTGACGATCTTCACTTCCAGGTGCGGCTGCACCAGGCCCACGGTGGACACACGCTTGTCCAGCGGGGTGTCGGTGCTGCTCTGGCAGCTCACCGGGCTGGTCTCGGTCATGCCGTAGGCAATCGTCACCTCGCCCATGTGCATGTCGGCCTGCACCCGCTTCATCACTTCCACCGGGCAGGGCGAGCCGGCCATGATGCCGGTGCGCAGGGTGTGCAGGTCGAACTCCTTGAAGCGCGGGTGGTCCAGCTCGGCGATGAACATGGTGGGCACGCCGTGCAGGCCGGTGCACTTTTCGGCCTGCACCGTCTGCAGCACGGCCAGCGGGTCGAAGGCGTCGCTGGGGTAGACGATGGTGCTGCCGTGCGTGAAGCAGGCCAGGTTGCCCAGCACCATGCCGAAGCAGTGGTACAGCGGCACGGGGATGCACAGGCGGTCGTCCGGCGTGAGCTTCATGCACTCGCCGATGAAGAAACCGTTGTTCAGGATGTTGCGGTGGGTCAGCGTGGCGCCCTTGGGAAAGCCCGTGGTGCCGCTGGTGAACTGGATGTTGATCGGGTCGTTCGCTGTCAGGCCCGCGGCGGCCTGCGCCACGCGCGGGTCGCCCACCTGGCCGCTGGCCAGCAGCGCGGAGAAGCGTTGCATACCCGGCTGCTCGGTGCCCTCGCCCGCCACGTCGATCCAGGCCACCGTGCGCAGCGCCGGCAGGCGCGCCGATTGCAGCGCGCCGGGCGCGCAGGTGGCCACTTCGGGCGCCAGCTCGCGCAGCATGCCCAGGTAGTCGCTGGTCTTGAACGTCGCCATCGACACCAGCGCCTTGCAGCCCACCTTGTTGAGCGCGTATTCCAGCTCGGCGGTGCGGTAGGCGGGGTTGATGTTCACCAGCACCAGGCCGACCTTGGCGGTCGCCAGCTGCATCAGCACCCATTCCACGTTGTTGTGCGACCAGATACCGATGCGGTCGCCCGGCTGCAGGCCCAGGCCCAGCAGCGCGCTGGCCAGCCGGTCCACCTCGGCCGCCAGCGCGGCGTAGGTGTAGCGCCGGCCCTGGTGCACGCTCACCAGCGCCTCGCGCTGCGGGTGGCGCGCGGCCATGGCGTCGAAGAAGGCGCCGATGGTCTGTTCGATCAGGGGCACATCGGTGCGGCCCGCGGCGTGGCTCAGCGTCAGGTCCATGGGGTTTGTCTCCTCTGGCGTACAGGCGAAATCCGGTCACCAGCATAGCGGCCTGCCCCGGTTTCGGGGCGGGCAAACAGGTTACAAATCGCGCCATACGTGGCAGACTCCGGCCATGCCCGCCCCGCGCCCGAACGCCCACGCTCGCAGCACTGTCGTCGCGGCCACCCCGATGGCCTTTGTGCAGGCGATTGCACGCGCCTATGCGCTGCGGCAGCTGGCGCCCGACGCCGCGCTCGCCGCCGCACAAATCGCGCCAGCCGATCTGGACCGGCCCGGCGCCCGCATCACCGCCCTGCAGATGGAGTGGCTCTCGGCCGCCGCCATGCAGGAGCTCGACGACGAAGGTCTGGGCTGGTTCGCCCGCCCCCTGCCCTGGGGCAGCTACGGGATGCTCGCCCGCGCCTCGCTGTCGGCACCGACGCTGGGCGTGGCGCTCAAGCGCTGGTGCCGCCACCACGGCCTGCTCACGCGCGACATCACGCTCGCCGTCCAGACCGAGGGCGACGAGGCCCGCATCGTGCTCGGCGAACACCGCCCGCCCGGCGGCGACGGCTCGCTGCGCGAGTTCTGCTTCGTCTCGGTGCTGCGCAACATCCACGGCCTGGCCTGCTGGCTCGTGGACTCGCGCATCCCGCTGCTGGGCGCCAGCTTCCCCTTTGCCGCGCCGCCGCACGCCGAGGCCTACCGCGTGCTGTTCGACGGCCCGACGCGCTTTGACGCGGACGACGCCGCGATCCGCTTCGACGCGCGCTACCTGGCCCTGCCCATCAAGCGCGACGAGGCCGCGATGAACCAGATGCTGCAGCGCGCGCTGCCCATCCAGGTCCGCCCCTACCGGCGCGACCGCCTGCTGGTGCAGCGGGTGCGGCAGGTGCTGCTGAGTCAGCCCCAGGACGCCCACAACGCCGACGACCTGGCCGCCCTGCTCCACACCTCGGCGCGCACCCTGCACCGGCAACTGAAGGAAGAAGGCGCCACGCTGCAGGCCCTGAAAGACGAGGTGCGGCGCGAGCGCGCGATGGCGCTGCTGCAGCGCACGAATCGCCCCATCAAGCAGATTGCCGCGGCGACCGGCTTCCTGAACGAAAAGAGCTTCATCCGCGCGTTCAAAACCTGGACCGGGATGGCTCCGGGCGAGTGGAGGGCCATGCGGTGAAGCGCGACCGTGGCAGGCGCCACAGCGGCTCAGACGCGATCCGCAGCGAATGCACTCCGTGCCGACCTACAGGTGGTAGTGGCCCGCAGCCTCCGGCTGATACAGCACCTTGCCAATGCGGATGTGGCAAGTCCGGTTCGGCATCCGCCAATTGAAGGCATCGCCTTCCTTGTAGCCCAGGATCGCGGTGCCGATACCGGAGAACACCGACAGCTTCCCTGCGTGATCGTCTGCATCTTCCGGGTATACCAGCACAACCTCCCGCTCTTCGTCATCCACCTTCAGCAAGGCCCTTGAGTTCATCGTGACAACGTCCTCCGCCACCTCCCTGGGATCGACGACGACGGCGCGCTCGATTTCGTGCTCCAGCTCGAAAATCTCCGACCCCGGCTCGAGGTCGACCAAGCTCCTGAGACGGGCCTTGTCGACCTCGGTGATGTGAATGTCGGCGACATGAACCGCAGGACTTTCCCGCAACAGTCTGAGATAGCGCGCCGATTCCATGACCAGCGACTTGATCGTTGGCGTTTCGCTGTGCAGCACGAAGCCACTTCGCAGGAAAGCGTTCAATGATCTGACGTTGTCCGGGTGGATGTTGGCGATGAGCCTCTCGGCCCGCATCTCGAAGAAGGCGAGCTTCATGCCTTCTCGGATCGCGCTCGCGCCAAGCTTGCGCCCCCAGTTGTCGCGGTTCCCAATGACCAGGACCATCTCGCAGTTCGACCCCGTCTTGACCAGACGCACAAAGCCCACCGGCACGTCGTGCTGGTCGCAGGCCATGAAGAACCGCCCGCCCTGGTTGAACAAATGGGTCAGGATGGGCAACTGAACCCGACCGAGAACCTGCTCGATCATTCGGGAGACGTTGCGCGAATCGCTCAAGTAGCGAGTGACCGCCTCATCCTCCAGCCAGTCCGTCAGCGTCAGCGCGTTGGAGCGCGTGATCTCGGGGCAAAGGGCAATGAAAGGTGTGTTCATCTCGACAGCGCCTGCGAGCACCCTGCTGTGGCAGTTGGCGTTGTCGGGCGGCGGCCAAAGACTGTGGTGGTGAACATTCATAAAACTCCTGTTTGACAAAGATGGTTCAGCACCGAACGTCAAGGAACGGGCATCAAGGAACCACGGAGGGGCGAGCAAGCGTCGTCACGTGCAAGAACACAACGTGCTGAGAAAGCACGCTACGACGCGAAGAGGGAAAGCGCGAGATCTGAATGTGCGGGACCGCATGCGGTCGACCACTGTCTCGCTTCAGATGAGCCCGGCGATAGGGATGATGCGCTGCGAGGGACGCGTATCGCCGGGCTTAGGAGTCTGCGGCCGTCAAGCAGACTCTGGGCCGTTCCGGGTGGAACAGCGCTGCACCACCCCGCTTCGACGCCACACAGGGTGCGAATGTCATTGGAATGGAGTGCGACAACAACGCCATGGCTCGACTATAGGGCGATGCCAGGAAGCCTGTCAAACCCGGCCCGCCCCCGCTGCCGCCGAATGGGTTCAGCTGAGGGCTCCCGTTCAGATCATCAGCCGACGAGGTTGACACCCCGGGGCTACGCACACCCCCCGGCGCGGGGGATCCTGCGCAACACCGTGGATCGGTCACCGCTTTGGCCACCGAAAGGCGAGCCTGTGCGCTCTGACATCACGTCCAATAGCCACGCGCCACAATAGGCGACGCCTCACCCGGAGACCCTGATGGCACTGCTCAAATGGACCTTGTGCGCCTTGCTGGTAGCGGTCACCACTCTTGTGCTGGCCGGACAGCTCGGGCTGCTCGGCGGTCGCATGCCTGACGACCTCGGTGTGAAAGACGGCCGGCTCAAACCACCCTCTGCCACTGAAAACAGCGTCAGCAGCCAGGCCGGCCTCTACCCCGACCACCCCATGCGCGCCTACGCCGAGATTGCGCCGCTGCCGCTCCAAGGCGACGGCCCCGCCACCCTGGCCCGCCTCCGGCAGCTGCTGCAGGACATGCCGGGCGTGACGATCGTTGAGGACGGAGGCGACGGCTACCTCTACGCCCAGTGCACCACGCGCTGGATGAAATTCGTCGACGACCTCGAACTCTGGGTCGACCCGGTCCAGCAGGTGGTGCAGGTGCGCTCGGCCTCGCGCGTGGGGCGCAAGGACTTCGGGGTGAACCGGGAGCGGGTGGAGACGTTGCGGGCGGGGTTGGCCGCATTGAACTGAGAGCCCCGGCACCACCGGCTGCCGACCTTCAGAGTCTTTTCAAAGCGAATCGCAATTCAGCGCGGTCGACTTTCCCTCACCCTCGATCGGAAGCAACCGATTCCAGTTTTTTGACCGAATACACTGCACGCGCGCAACCAATCGAATGGGCGTGCACCTTCCCTATTCACAAGCCATCGCAACAAAAATTCAATGAAGATTACATCTATCGCTGTCATCGCCGCCGCCCTGCTCATGTCCGGATGCGCATCCGTGAACATGGCATCCAAGGAACAATCGGCGAAGGCCAAGGAGTTCAATCCGCCCAGCCCTGGGAATGCTGGCCTCTACATCTACAGAAACAGCTACATGGGCCGGGCACTCAAAAAGGACATCTGGGTGGACGACAAATGCATCGGAGAAAGCGCGCCAGACGTTTTCTTCTACACCGAGGTTGAGGGCGGTAAAACCCACCGAATCGACACGGAATCCGAGTTTTCTCCAAACAGCCTGGAACTCCTTTTTGAGTCAGGCAAGAACTACTTCATCAAGCAGTTCATCAAGATGGGCGCATTTGTTGGCGGAGCGGGGCTTGTGCAGGTTCAGGAAAGGCAAGGCATGACCGATGTGGTGGAACTGGACATGGCTCTTCCCGGAAACTGCAGCTCAACCAAATAGGTTGATCACCCACATCTGAACTCTAGGACATGGATTCCGCGCAGCGTCAGCGTCCCGCTGGCGCCCCATCCGCCGACGGCCCTGGAATCCCCCGCCCCTCCACCGTCGTCGGCGCCACCGGATGGGCGCTTGCCGACGGCCTGGCGGGCTGTACCGTCGGCGCCGCCGGAGCCGGAGCGGGTGGTGCGAGCGGCGAAGCCGTTGGCGCCGCAGCGGGTGCCGGCGCAGGCACCACCGCCTTGCCCAGCCCCAGCTGGCTCACCAGGCTCTGCAGCGCCGCGTCCACCTGCACTTTCAGCGATTCGCGCGCCGCAGCCGCCACGTCTTCATTGAGCCGCGGGCCGGTCAGCAGGGCCGGTGCGGGCACTCGCTGGGCGGTGTTCACCGTGGCCTCACCGAGCACCGCGCCGAAGGTGCTGGGCACCAGCAGGTCGGCGCGCAACGAGACGTGCGCGGCGGATTCGGTGTTCACCCGCACAATGCTGCGCTGGGCAATGCCCAGACCGTTGAACCCCTCCCGGGTGCCCCAGAGGCTGTCGCCCGAGGGTGCGGCCGAGAGCAGCAGCACGTGGTCGGTGGGGGTCTTGAGTTCCTTCAGCTCCTTGAGCGCTTCCTCGCGGCGGGTCGAAGTGATGGTGACGCGCTGCACGCTGGAGAAGCGCCCCGAGGCCTTGAGCAGTTCGACCGTGCTGTTCTCCAGCTGCTCCTTGAGGCCCCAGCCGGGCACGAAGGCTTCGCCGAATTCGTTGTTGAACGGCGTGGTGCCGCGCCAGGACAGGCGCAGCGTGGTGCCCACGGTGCTGATGACGGTGATGGAGCGGCCCTGCAGCCGCGCCTGCACGCTGGGTTTGTCGACGGTGGCGCAACCCGCCAGGCCCAGGCTGGCCAGCGGCAGGACGGAAGAACAGAGCAGGAGCTGTCGGCGGGTGATCGGCATGGCCTGTTTTTACCGCAGCGGGGCGAGGTGTTGCACCAGTTCGCCCATGTGCTGCATCACCCGTGCCACCGGCAGGCCGCCGAAGGCGCGGCCGTCGCCGTGCGGGCAGTAGCCCCAGACGGTGGCGCCCGCGGCGAGGCCCGCCTGCGCGCCGGTGGCGGTGTCTTCGATCACCAGGCAGCGCGCGGGGTCCACGCCCAGGTGCGCGGCCGCGGCGAGGTAGACGTCAGGGTGCGGCTTGGAGCGCGGCAGGTCGTGGCCGCTGAAGATGCGCTCCCCGAAGTACGGCGCCATGCCGGCCATGCCGATCTGCATCACCACCTTGGGCCGGTCGGCACCCGAAGCGCAGGCGATGCGGCCCGCCGTGTGGCCGTGCGCGGCGATGACCGCGTCCAGCGCGCCGGCGACGGCCTGCAACTCGGCCACCAGGCGCTCATTGCGGCGCGCGTAGAAGGCGCGCATCCACTCTTCGGTGAGCGGCTTTCCAGTCTCGGCTTCGATGAGCGCGCGCTGGTCGCGCACCGCGCGGCCGATGAAATGGTGTTCGCACTCGGCGGGTGTGAGCGCCCAGCCCGCCTCGTTGAGCATCTGGCGCAGCACGCCGTTGGTGATGGGCTCGCTGTCCACCAGCACGCCATCGCAGTCGAACAGGACCGCGTCAAACCGTTCCATCAATGCATGTCTCCGTCAACGTAGTACCAGCGCCCGCCCTCGCGCACGAAGCGGCTGGTTTCGTGCAGGCGCACGCCGCGCCCGCCCAGGCGCGAACGGGCGACGAACTCGACCTCGGCGTGCTCGGCATCGATCACGCGGTGCCGCTTCACCTCCAGCCCCAGCCATTTCTGCCCCGGCTCCAGCGTGAGCCCGGCGGGCCGGGTGCTGGCGTGCCAGCTGGCTTCCAGATAGCCCACCCGGCCGAGCACGAAGGCGCTGTAGCGCGAGCGCATCAGGCACTCGGCGTCGGGCGCAGGGGTGTCGTGGTCGAGGTAGCGGCCGCAGCATGCTTCGTAGGCCGTCGCGCGGCCGCGCGCATCGGTGCGGCCACAGGGGCATGCGGTGCCAACGCTCATCCGCGCGCCGCCTTGCTGGCCGCCTTGTGCGCTTCCAGTGTTTCCGTGGGCGCGCCCGCCTTCACCCAGGCGGTGAAGCCGCCGTCGATGTGCGCCACGTTGGTCATGCCCATGTCCTTGAGCGCCTTGGTGGCCAGCGCGCTGCGCCAGCCGGCGCCGCAGAACAGCACGAACTCCTTGCCCTCGTCGCCGAACACCGGCTTGAAATAGGGCGAGTCGGGGTCGACCCAGAACTCCAGCATGCCGCGCGGCGCGTGCACGCAGCCGGGCACCGTGCCTTCGCGCTCCAGCTCGCGCGGGTCGCGGATGTCGACGATCTGCAGCGTCGGGTCGCTGCCCATGCGGGCGCGCACCTGTTCGACGCTGTAGGTGGTGATCTGCGCGTTGGCTTCGTCGACGAGGGCGCGGAACCCTTTGGTGATCGGCATGGTGGTGTCTCCTGTCCGGTGGGTGGGCGAAAAGGCCATCGTAGCGCGCCCTGCAGGGCCGGCGCCAAGCTGCTAGGGTACGGGCCGCAAAGGAGATTGACATGACCGACCTGTCCGCTTTTCCCGTCACCCGCAAGTGGCCCGCAGAGCACCCCGACCGCCTGCAGCTCTACAGCCTGCCCACGCCCAACGGCGTGAAGGTCTCGATCATGCTGGAGGAATGTGGCCTGCCCTACGAGGTGCACCGCGTGAGCTTCGACACCAACGACCAGTTCACACCCGAGTTCCTGTCGCTCAACCCGAACAACAAGATCCCGGCGATCCTGGACCCGAACGGCCCCGGTGGCCAGCCGCTGGCGCTATGGGAGTCGGGCGCGATCCTGGTCTACCTGGCCGAGAAGACAGGCAAGTTCCTGCCCGCCGACCCGGCGCGCCGCTACGAAACCCTGCAGTGGCTGATGTTCCAGATGGGCGGCGTCGGCCCGATGTTCGGCCAGGTGGGCTTCTTCACCGTCTTCGGTGGCAAGGACTACGAAGACAAGCGCCCGCGCGACCGCTACACCGGCGAATCGAAGCGCCTGCTGGGCGTGCTGAACCAGCGCCTGAAGGGCCGCAGCTGGATCATGGGCGACGAGTACACGGTTGCCGACATCGCCATCCTGCCCTGGGTGCGCAACCTGGTCGAGCGCTACAAGGCGGGCGACTTGGTGGGCTATAGCGAATTCACCGAGGTGCAGCGCGTGCTGGCTGCCTTCGTGGCCCGTCCCGCGGTGGAAAAAGGCCTGGCCATCCCCGCCGCACCGAACTGAGCGCCCGCGTTGAGGCCGGCTGCGCCCGGTTTCAACGCCTCCAGAACGCGCCTGTGAAGAGCACGAGGAACGACAGCAGCTCCAGCCGCCCGAGCACCATCGCAAAGCTCAGCATGTTCAGCTGCAGGTCGCCCAGCACGCCGAAGTTGCTGGCCGGGCCGACCTGGCCCAGCCCCGGACCGATGTTGTTGACCGTGGCCACCACCGCGCTGAACGCGGTGACGATGTCCAGCCCTGTGAACAGCATCAGGAAGGTCAGGCCCATGGTGGCGGCACCGTAGATCAGCATGTAGCCCAACACGGACGTCATCACCGGCAGAGGCACCACCTGCCCGCCCAGCGTGACCGGGTTGACCACCCGCGGGTGGATGATGCGCACCAGCTCGCGCCGCGCCTGCTTGATCAGCAGGATCATGCGGACCATCTTGATTCCGCCGCCGGTGGAGCCGGCGCACGAGACGAAGGTGCCCAGGAAGATCAGCAGCACCGGCGCGAACACCGGCCACTGGGAAAAGTCGGTGGTGGCGTAGCCGGTGGTGGTGGCCATCGACACCACGTGGAAGGCGCTGTCGCGCAGCGCGTCCTCGAAACGGGTGTGCACGCCGTGCACCATCAGCAGCAGCGCCACCAGCAGGATGGCCACCAGCAGCACCGCCACGTAGGTGCGGATCTCGCGGTCGTGCGTCAGCGGGGTCAGCCTGCGGGTGCGCAGCACCACGAAGTAGCGCACGAAGCTGATGCCCGAGATGGCCATGAAGAAGGTCGCCACCAGCTCCACCCGCAGCGAGTCGAAGTGGCCCAGGCTCGCGTCGTAAGACGAAAACCCGCCCAGACCCATGGTGGTGCACATGTGCATGAAGGCGTCGGCCCAGCCCATACCGGCCCAGCGGTAGGCCAGCAGGCAGGCGCCCGAGAACAGGAAGTACACGCCCCAGAGGCCGCGCGCCGTTTCGGCGATGCGCGGGGTGAACTTGGTGTCCTTCATCGGGCCGGGCGTCTCCGCCTTGTAGAGCTGCATGCCGCCCAGGCCCAGCATGGGCAGCACCGCCACCACCAGCAGCATGATGCCCAGGCCGCCGATGAGCTGCAGGAAGCAGCGCCAGACATTGACCGACACCGGCAGCGCGTCCAGCCCCGACAACGCGGTGGCACCGGTGGCGGTCAGCGCGCTCATGGCTTCGAAGTAGGCCTTGCTCCAGCTGATGTCGGGCACGGTGAACATCAGCGGCACCGCCGAGAAAGCGGGCAGCAGCAGCCAGACCATGTTGACGAGCAGAAAGCCGTCGCGCGCCTGCAGTTCGCGCCGGTGGCTGCGCGTCAGGACCCAGAGCAGCCAGCCGCTGGCGGCGGCCAGCGCGAACGAACCCTCCCAGACGTAGCGGTACTGCTCGTGGTCCTCGCTCCAGGCCCAGGCCAGCGGCACCAGGAAGGCGAAGGCGAACGCCACCAGCACGCGCGAGAACACGTTGAGCGCGGGAAACAGCATGCGCATGGAATCAGCCGAAGAAGGTGGCGCCGACCTGGAACAGCTTCTCCACCTCGCGCACCAGGCGCTTGTGGGGAATGAAGATGATCACGTGGTCGCCGTCCTCGATGACGGTGTCGTGGTGCGGCATCAGCACCTCGGAGTCGCGGCCATCGCCGCGCACGATGGCGCCGAAGCGGGCGCCCTGCGGCAGCCGGATTTCGTCGATCCGGCGGCCCACCAGCTTCGAGGTCTTGATGTCGCCGCGCGCCACGCCTTCGAGCGCCTCGGCCGCACCGCGGCGCAGGCTGTGCACCGCCGCCACGTCGCCGCGCCGCAGGTGCGCCAGCAGCTCGCCGATTACCGTCTGCGAGGGCGAGATCGCGATGTCGATGGTGCTGCCCTGCATCATGTCGGCGTAGGCACGGCGGTTGATCAGCGACAGCACGCGGTTGGCGCCCAGCCGCTTGGCCAGCATGGCCGACATGATGTTGTCCTCGTCGTCGCTGGTCAGGGCCAGGAACATGTCCATGTCGCCGACATTTTCTTCCTCCAGCAGGTCCTCGTCGGCCGCATCCCCGTTGAGGACCAGCATGTTCGACGGCAACTGGCTGGCCAGGTACTCGCAGCGCTTGCGGTCGCTCTCGATGAGCTTGACCTCGCACTGCCCGACCAGGCTGCGCGCCAGCCGCAGCCCCACCTTGCCGCCGCCTGCGATCATCACGCGCTGCACCGGTTTGTCGATGTTGTGGATGGCGGCGAGCACCATCCGGATCTCGCGCACGTCGGCCAGCACGAAGACCTCGTCGCCCGGCAGGATGCGGGTCGAGGGCGTGGCCTCCATCTCGGTGTCCAGGCGGTAGAGCGCGACGATGCGCATCTCCACATGAGGAATGCGGTTGCGCATCTCGGCGATGGTGTGCCCCACCACCGCACCACCGGCCGCCGCGCGCACCACCACCAGGGCTGCGCGGTTCTGCGAGAACTTGACCACCTGCAGCGCCTCGGGGTAGCTGATGAGCAGGTGGATGTAGCGCATGACCGACTCTTCGGGGCAGATCACGTTGTCCACCGCGAAACCGCCCTTGCCCAGCAGCTCGTCGCCCTCGATGAATTCGGGCGAACGCAGACGGGCGATGGTGGTGGGCACGTTGAACACGTCGTGCGCCACCTTGCAGACCACGAGGTTGGACTCGTCGGCCGCCGCGCAGGCGATCACCATGTCGGCGTCGCGCGCGCCGGCCTCGGCCAGCACCGAAGGCTGGATACCGTTGCCCACCACGCCGCGCAGGTCCAGCTTCTCTTCCAGCAGCCGCAACCGGGCGGGGTCCTGGTCGATGACGGTGATGTCGTTCTGCTCGGACACCAGGCTCTCGGCCACGCTTTCGCCAACCCGGCCGGCGCCCAAAATGATGATCTTCATAGGGCTGGATCGTACCCCCGCACCGGGGGCTGCCAGCACCTACAGTGCTCGCTGAATGATGATCTTCTGCACGTCGCTTGTGCCTTCGTAGATCTGGCAGACGCGCACGTCGCGCCAGATGCGCTCGACCGGGAAATCGTTCACATAGCCGTAGCCACCCAGCGTCTGGATCGCCGCGGAACACACCTGTTCGGCGGTCTCGCTGGCGAACAGCTTGGCCATGGCGGCTTCCTTCAGGCAGGGCCGGCCGGCGTCGCGCAGGGCGGCGGCGTGCCAGATCAGCTGGCGCGCGGCTTCGAGCTTCGTGGCGCACTCGGCGAGCCGGAAACCCACGGCCTGGTGGTTGAAGATGGCCGTGCCGAAGCTCTGGCGCTCCTTGGCGTAGGCGATGGCCACGTCCAATGCGCTGCGCGCCATGCCTACGCTCTGTGCCGCGATGCCGATGCGCCCGCCTTCGAGCGCGCTCAGGGCGATCTTGTAGCCCTCGCCTTCCTGGCCGATCAGGTTCTCGGCCGGAATGCGGCAGTTGTCGAAGTTGATCTGCGCGGTGTCGCTGCTGTGCTGGCCGACCTTGTCTTCCAGCCGCGCCACCACGTAGCCCGGGTTGTCGGTCGGCACCATGAAGGCGCTCATGCCCTTCTTGCCCGCGCCCTTGTCGGTCACGGCGATGACCACCGCCGCCTGGCCATTCTTCCCGGAGGTGATGAACTGCTTGACGCCGTTGATCACGTACTCGTCGCCCTCGCGCACCGCCGTGGTCCGCAGGCCGGAGGCGTCCGACCCCACGTGAGGCTCGGTCAGGCAGAAGGCGCCGAGGATGTCGCCGCGCGCCGCGGGCACCAGCCACTGCTGCTGCTGCGCGGGCGTGCCGTACTTCATCAGGATGGCGTTGTAGGGGCAGTTGGTCACGCTGATGGCGGTGCTGGTGCCGCCGTCGCCGGCCGCGATCTCTTCCAGCACCAGCGCGAGTGTCAGGTAGTCCAGCCCCGCGCCGCCCAGTTCCTCGGGCACACAGATGCCGTAGGCGCCGAGTTCGGCCAGGCCCTGGTGCACGTGTTTCGGGAAGTGGTGTTCCTTGTCCCACCGCGCGGCGTTGGGCCACAGCTCTTCCTGCGCAAAGCTGCGCACGGCGTCGCGGATCATTTCCTGGTCTTGGGTCAGCAGCATGTCTTGTCTCTTTGTGTGTTTCGGTTCACCACGAGCTGGCGCGGCGGCCGTCGTGATGGATGAGTTGTCCGTTGTCGTCCGGCGTCAGGCTGGCCAGCACGGTGCGCAGGCCGCGCACGCTGGCCTCGGCGCTCAGCGGCGCCGCACCGCCGCCCATGTCGGTCTGCACCCAACCCGGGTCCAGTGCCACCAGGGTCGCCTTGGGGTAGTCGAAGCGCGCGCTGCTCACCGCCATGTTCAGCGCCGCCTTGCTCACGCGGTAGAGCCAGGCGCCGCTGCCGCTCACCGGACCGATCTGCGCCATGCGGCTGGACAGCGCGCCGAACACGCCGCCCGCCGCCTCCACCATGGGCATGACCTGCGGCAGCACCTGCATCAGGCCCAGCACATTGGTGTGCATGAGGTGGTCGAAGGCCTGCTGCGTGGGCGGCGTGGTGGCGTTGCCGCGGTCGATGACGCCGGCCACATAGAGCGCGACATCGATCTCCTCGCCATCGAGCTGCCACGACAGGCCGCTGACGCTGGCAGGGTCGGCCACGTCCACGCGCAGCGGTTCGGCGCCCAGACCGCGCAGGCGCGCCAGGCCCTCATCGTCGCGCGCCGTGGCGATCACGCGGTCACCCGCCGCACGGTACTGCCGCACGAATTCCAGGCCGAGGCCGCGCGAGGCGCCGATGACGAGAACGGTGGCCATCAGATCAGTTCAACGGCCATGGCGGTGGCTTCACCGCCGCCGATGCACAGCGTGGCGATGCCCTTCTTCTTGCCCTGCGCCTGCAGGGCGTGCAGCAGCGTGACCAGGATGCGCGCGCCCGAGGCGCCGATGGGGTGGCCCAGCGCGCAGGCGCCGCCGTTGACGTTCACCTTCTCGTGCGGAATGTCCAGCTCGGTCATCAGCGCCATCGGCACCACGGCGAAGGCTTCGTTGATCTCCCACAGGTCCACGTCGCCCACGGACCAGCCGGTCTTGGCCAGCAGCTTCTGCGTCGCGCCCACCGGCGCGGTGGCGAACCAGTTGGGCTCCTGCGCGTGGGTGGCGTGGGCCACGATGCGTGCCAGCGGCTTGAGGCCCTGTGCCTGGGCGGTGGACTGGCGCATCAGCACCAGCGCGGCGGCGCCGTCGTTGATGGACGAGCTGGAGGCGGCGGTGATGGTGCCGTCCTTCTTGAACGCGGGCTTGAGCGAGGTGACCTTGTCGAGCTTGACCTTGCCCGGGCCTTCGTCCACCGACACCACGCGCTCGCCGCTGCGGTCCTTGACCGTCACGGGAGCGATTTCCTTGGCGAAAGCGCCGCTCTCGGTGGCGGCCTTGGCGCGCGTCACCGAGGCGATGGCGAAGGCGTCCTGCTGCTCTCGCGTGAAGCTGTACTTGGCGGCACAGTCTTCGCCGAAGGTGCCCATGCTGCGACCGGGTTCGTAGGCGTCTTCCAAGCCGTCGAGCATCATGTGGTCGTAGATCTTGTCGTGGCCCATGCGGTAGCCGCCGCGGCCCTTGAGCATCAGGTAGGGCGCGTTGGTCATGCTCTCCATGCCGCCCGAGACCATCACGGTGGCGCTGCCGGCCAGCAGCATGTCGTGCGCCAGCATGGTGGCCTTCATGCCCGAGCCGCACATCTTGGACAGCGTGACGGCGCCGGCCGACAGCGGCAGCCCGCCCTTGAGCGCGGCCTGGCGGGCGGGCGCCTGGCCCTGGCCGGCCATCAGGCAGTTGCCGAACAGCACCTCGTCGACCAGCTCGGCCTTGACGCCAGCGCGCTCGACGGCGGCCTTGATGGCGACGCCGCCCAGGTCGTGGGCGGAGAGGCTGGCGAAGTCGCTCTGGAACGAGCCCATGGGGGTGCGGGCGGCGCCGACGATGACAACGGGATCGGTGGTGTGGCTCATGGGAATCTCCTTTGAAAAGTCAGTCTAGAAGTTCTTTGTGCGCCTGCGCGCGGAAGCGCCGGGCACGTTCGTAGGGAAACACGTCGTACACATGTCCGGCGGCGATGCGTTCCTTGTGCGCCTGCCAGAACGCCGCGTCCAGCAGATCGGCGTGGTGCTTCATGAAGTCTTCGCGCACCATCGGGTTGCCCAGCAGGAAGGGCTCGAATGTCTCGGGGAAGACATCGTGCGGGCCGACCGAGTACCAGACCTCGCCGGACATCTCGTCCTCTTCGTTGCGCGGCGGGGGCACGCGGCGGAAGTTGCAGTCCGTGATGTATTCGATCTCGTCGTAGTCGTAGAACACCACCTTGCCGTGGCGCGTGATGCCGAAGTTCTTCCACAGCATGTCGCCCGGGAAGATGTTGGCCGCCACCAAGTCCTTGATGGCGTTGCCGTACTCGACCACGGCTTTGGTGATCTGTCCGCGCGCGCGCCGCAGCGATGTGTCGTCCACATCGGGCGTCTGCAGGGTGTCGAAGGCCTCCTGCAGGTAGATGTTCAGCGGGATCATGCGCCGCTCGATGTAGCAGTGCTTGAGGATGACCTCGGTGGTGCCGTCGCCGTCGCGGTCGCTGATCTCCAGCTGGCTGGGCGCGAATTTCTGGATCTCGGCGATCAGCTCGTCGGTGAAGCGGGCACGCGGAAATCCCACCTCGGAGAACTCCAGCGTGTCAGCCATGCGGCCCACGCGGTCGTGCTGTTTCACCAGCAGGTACTTGCCGCGGATCTGTTCGCGCGTTGTGTCCTTGGGCGCGGGGTAGAAGTCCTTGATGAGTTTGAACACGAAGGGGAAGCTCGGCAGGTCGAACACCAGCATCACCATGCCCTTGATGCCGGGCGCGATGCGGAACTTGTCCGTGCTGTGCCGCATGTGCGCCAGGAAGTCGCGGTAGAACAGGGTCTTGCCCTGCTTGGCCAGGCCCAGGGCGTTGTAGAACTCGGCGCGCGGCTTGCGTGGCATCAGGCTGCGCAGGAACTGCACGTAGGCGCTGGGCACCTCCATGTCGACCATGAAGTAGGCGCGCGCAAAGCTGAACAGCATCAGCAGGTCGTCCTCGCCGAACAGCGCGGCGTCGATCACCAGGCGGCCGTTCTCGTTGTGCAGGATGGGCAGTGCGAACGGCACTTCCTGGAAGCCGTTGATGATCTTGCCGACCACGTAGGCGCCCTTGTTCCGGTAGAACAGCCCGGACAGCGCCTGGATCTGGAAGTTGGCGCGCAGCTTGTGGTGATCGAAGCGCTGGCGCATGGCTTCGAGCACCAGTCCGGCGTCGCGCCCCAGGTCGTCAAAGGGCACGCGCAGGTCGAAGTCCTCGACCATGCGGCGCACCTCGGCGCGCATGGTCTCGTGCGTCGGGTAGTAGCTGCGGTAGGTCGGCAGCGCCCTGGGTTCGTCGTTCTCGATGTACTCGGTGGACACCGCCGGCCGCACGAAGATGAAGTCGTTCTGGAAGTAGGCCCGCTTGAGGATCTTGGTGGTGACCGAGTTGAAGAAGGTCTCTGCCAGCTCGGGCTGGTGGTGGTTCACCAGCAGCCCGATGTAATGCAGCTTGACCTGCTCCCACACCGCCATGGGCTGCTGGTCGGCCTTGAACTCCTTGACCAGGCGCTGCAGACACTCGCGCACGCGCAGGTCGTAGAACTCGATGCGCTCGCGCTGGGCGCGTTGCTGGGCCGGCCAGTCGCGCGATTCGAAGCGGTGCTTGGCGCGGGCGGATTCGGCGCGGAACAGGCGGTAGTGGCGGTTGAACCCGTCCATCATCGCTTTCGCGATGTCATAGGCCACGGTCGAATCCAGCCGCTGGGGGAACATGGCCTGCGGGTGCCTCAGGTCTCGGCGCGCGGGTAGCGCTTGAGCGCCGAGCGGAAGATGGGCATGACCTCGTCGCGGTGGCTCATGCTCACGCCCAGGTCCTTGACCAGCCCGTCCTTGAGGCCATAGCACCAGCCGTGCACCGACACGTTCTGGCCGCGCGCCCAGGCGTCCTGCAGCACGTTGGTCAGCGCCACGTTGCCGACCTGCTCGATCACGTTCATCTCGCACAGCACGTCTTCCTGCACCGCCATGGGCAGATGGTCCAGGCGCTTGCGGTGGCGCATCTTCACGTCGTGCACATGGCGCAGCCAGTTGTCGGCCAGGCCCACGCGCGCGCCCTTGAGCGTGGCCAGCACGCCGCCGCAGCCGTAGTGGCCCACGACCAGGATGTGCTCGACCTTCAGGAACTCGACCGCGAACTGGATCACCGACAGCGCGTTCAGGTCCGAATGCACCACCACGTTGGCCACGTTGCGGTGCACGAAGACCTCGCCCGGCTCCAGACCCGTGATCTGGTTGGCCGGCACGCGGCTGTCGGAACAGCCGATCCACAGGTACTTGGGGTTTTGCTGCTGCGCCAGCTTCTGGAAATAGCCGGGGCGCTCCAGTTCGGTCTGGGCGGCCCAGCGGCGGTTGTTCTCGATGAGGGTCTGGATGGATGTGCTCATGCGGCGATGTTACCTAGGCGACACGCGCAGCGGCAAAGCGTGGGGCCACATTCACATGGTCTCGGCGAACAGCTCGCGGCCGATCAGCATGCGGCGGATCTCGCTGGTGCCGGCGCCAATCTCGTACAGCTTGGCATCGCGCCACAGGCGGCCCAGCGGGTATTCGTTGATGTAGCCGTTGCCGCCGTAGATCTGCACGCCCTCGCCGGCCATCCAGGTGGCCTTCTCGGCGGTCCACAGGATGACCGAGGCGCAGTCCTTGCGCACCTGGCGCACGTGCTCGGTGCCCAGCAGGTCGAGGTTCTTGGCGACCGTGTAGGCGAAGCTGCGCGCAGCCTGCAGCACGGTGTACATGTCGGCCACCTTGCCCTGGATCAGCTGGAACTCGCCGATGCTCTGGCCGAACTGCTTGCGGTCGTGGATGTAGGGGATCACGTTGTCCATGACCGCCTGCATGATGCCCAGCGGCCCGCCGGTCAGCACGGCGCGCTCGTAGTCCAGGCCGCTCATCAGCACCTTGGCGCCCATGTTCAGGCCACCCAGGATGTTCTCGGCTGGCACCTCGACGTCCTGGAACACCAGCTCGCCGGTGTGGCTGCCGCGCATGCCCAGCTTGTCGAGCTTCTGCGCGATGGAAAAGCCCTTCATGCCCTTCTCGATCAGGAAGGCGGTCACACCGCGCGCGCCCATCTCGGGCTCGGTCTTGGCGTAGACCACCAGCGTGTCGGCGTCGGGGCCGTTGGTGATCCACATCTTGCTGCCGTTGAGCAGGTAGTAGCCGCCCTTGTCCTCGGCCTTGAGCTTCATGCTGATCACGTCCGAGCCGGCGCCCGGCTCGCTCATGGCCAGCGCACCCACGTGTTCGCCGCTGATCAGCTTGGGCAGGTACTTGGCCTTCTGCGCGTCGCTGCCGTTGCGGTTGATCTGGTTCACGCACAGGTTGCTGTGCGCGCCGTAGGACAGGCCCACCGAGGCGCTGGCGCGGCTGATTTCTTCCATGGCCACCATGTGGGCCAGGTAGCCCATGTTGGCGCCACCGTACTGCTCGGGCACGGTGATGCCCAGCACGCCCAGCTCGCCCATCTTGCGCCAGCAGTCCATGGGGAACTGGTCGCTGCGGTCGATCTCGGCGGCACGCGGGGCAATCTCGGCCTGCGCGAAGTCGCGCACCGCGTCGCGCAGGGCGTCGATGTCTTCACCGAGCTGGAAGTTGAGGCCGGGCAGGTTGGTCATGAGGGTCTCCGTGGGACGTTGAATGCGTTGAAGGGTCAGTAGGTCTTGGGCACCGGCACCAGGGTCTGCTGCATCACGGCGCAGTCGGTCCGCTGACCGTCGGGGGCCACGTGCACCACCTCGGCGGTGGTGACGATGATGCGTTTGCCGCCGCGCACGACGCGGCCGGTGGCCTGCAGCTCGCCGCCCTGGAAGGCCGCGAGGAAGTTGATCTTGTATTCGACGGTGGTGACTTCCATGCCCTCGGGCGCCACGGTCAGCGCGGCATAGCCACCGGCGATGTCGGCCAGCGCGCCCATGGCGCCGCCGTGGAAACCGCCCTGCTGCTGCGTCACGCGGTCGGAGTACGGCAGGGCCAGCGTCACCATGCCCGGCGCCACGGCCAGCAGCCGGACGCCCAGCTGCCGCATCATGCCCTGGCGGTCCAGGCTGGTCTGCACGCGCTGGCGCAGGGCGTCGTGGTCGGGTGTTGTCTCGCTCATGTTTTGATTTACGTTTACGTAAACGTCAATTATGACCGACACCACTGGAAGGCGGCAAGCCCGCAGGTACCCGTGTGGGCGGGGCAACCGCTTTTTGGGACCGGCGATCAGCCCCGGGCCAGGCCGGTGAAGAGCCGCCGGAATGCCTCGCGGTACGGGCCGGGGGCTTCACCCTGTGCCATGGCCAGCGCCGCGCGGTCGAAGGCGGCGGAGAGCAGCACGGTCAGCTCGTGCAGCGGCACCGGCTCACGGGCCGGGCCGAGCAGGTGGGCCAGACCTTCCTTCAGCGCCTGAGAGCCGGCCCGCTCGCTCAGCGCCATCAGCTGCGCGAGCGACAGCACGGAGGGCGCTTCCAGCAAGAGCAGCCGGGCGCGACCCGGTTGACCCATCGAGGAAAAATAGGCCTCCGCCCCCGCCAGCAGCGCGTCGATGGGGCGGTCGTGGTGGGCCGAGCCCCGGGCCACGTCGTCGGCGACCTCTTGCGCCAGCTGCTCGGCGACCGCGAGGAACAGCGCCGTCTTGTCGGCAAAGTGGTGGTACAGCGCCCCCCGGGTGAGCCCGGCGGCGGCCACGATCTCCGGTGTGCCCGTGGCGGCGTAGCCGCGGCCCAGGAACAGCTCGCGCGCCGCGGCCACCAGGGCCGCACGGGTGGTGTCGGTGCGCTCGGCCTGCGAGCGACGAACGGCGGCGGTTTTTTGCATACATGCAGCCTGTATGTTAAATTGAAGATGCATGCAGATTGTATGTATCCAACCGGAGCCCCGACATGAAGATCACCCAGTACTACCCCGTCCTCATGACCGATCGCGTCGAACCGACCGCACAGTTCTATGAACGGCACTTCCGTTTTGTGCGCCAGTTCAGCAGCGACTGGTACGTGCACCTGCAGTCGACCGACGACCCCGCAGTCAATCTCGCCATCCTCGACGGCGACCACGGCAGCATCCCGGCGGGCGCGCGGGGCGGGCGGGCCGGCGGGCTGCTGCTGAACTTCGAGGTGGCCGATGTCGATGCCGAATACGCCCGCGTGCAGTCCGAAGGCCTGGACGTCCAGCTGGGCCTGCGGGACGAGGCCTTCGGACAGCGGCACTTCATCGTGCGCGACCCCAATGGGGTGTTGATCGACGTGATCCAGCCCATCCCGCCGAGCGCGGAGTTCCTGGCGCAGTACGCCGACGGCGCTGCGGCGGCCCCGCAGGTGTCCGCCCTCAGCGGCTGAACCAGAGCGCCAGCAGGCCTAGCGCCGCCGGCACGGCCTGGACGAACAGGATCTTGCGGCTGGAGGTGGCGGCGCCGTACAGGCCGGCCACCAGGATGCAGGCGAGGAAGAAGACCTTCACGCCGAAACCCTCGTCGCCCAGCCACAGCCCCCAGAACAGGCCGGCGGCCAGAAAGCCGTTGTACAGGCCCTGGTTGGCCGCCAGCACCTTGCTCGCGGCCGAGAACTCCGGCGTCAGGCCAAAGGCCTTGCGGCCCTTGGGCGTGTCCCAGAGGAACATCTCCAGCACCAGGATGTAGACGTGGATCAGCGCCAGCAGGGCGACGATGGTGGTGGCGACAAGGCTCATGGAGCGGCTCCGGCAGCAGAAGGAGCCGCCGAGTCTAGGCCTTGTCGGCCTTTTCCACCTTGGCCAGCAGCGCCCGCGCCTCCTTCTCGTGCACCTTGACCTCGTCGAGGTTGGCCATCAGATCGGCCAGCTGCTCTTCGAGCTGGCGCTTGTGGTCGGCCAGCACGGCGAGGAACTTGCGCAGCTGCGGCCCGGTGTCGCGCGGGCTGTCGTACATGTCGATGATGTCCTTCGCCTCGGTCAGGGACAGGCCCAGGCGCTTGGCGCGCAGCGTGAGCTTCAGCCGCGTGCGGTCGCGCGAGCTGTACACGCGGTTGCGCCCACCCGGCCCTTCGCGCTGCGGCTGGATCAATCCCATGTCCTCGTAAAAGCGGATGGCGCGCGTGGTCAGATCGAACTCGCGCGCGAGGTCGCTGATGGAATAGGTCGGGTTGGTCGCCATGGTGCTCACAGGGGGTGTCGGCTTTCGGACAGCGGCGACGGGGATCGCTCCCTAGAATGCGTCGCATCTTGACGTTTACGTCAACGTCAGTTTAACGGAAGCTTTTCAGGAAACACCCGTGACCCCACCCTCCAGGGACGCGCTCGAAGCCCGTCTGCACTACCCGCTGGGCGATGCCCTGCCCCCGTCCGGCGGCGCCATCGGCGTGGCGCCCGGCGTGAAGTGGGTCCGCATGACCCTGCCCTTTGCGCTGGACCACATCAACCTCTGGCTGCTGCGCGACCGGCTGGACGGCCGCGAGGGCTGGACGGTGGTGGACACCTGCATCGCACGCGACGAGGCGAAGGCGCAGTGGGAGCAGATCTTCGAGCACGAGCTCGACGGCCTGCCGGTGCTGCGCGTGATCGTCACCCACATGCACCCGGACCACATCGGGCTGGCGCAGTGGCTGTGCGAGCGCTGGAGCACCGCCGAGCACGACTGCCGTTTGTGGATCAGCGGCATGGACTACCACATGGCCCGCATCGGCTCGCGCAGCACCACCGGCTTCGGCGGCGACGGCGCCGCCGCCTTCTTTCGCGCCAACGGCCTGCTCGACGCCGACGCCCTGGAGAAGATCCGCGCCCGCGCCGGCTACTACCCCGGCCTGGTGCCCGGCGTGCCCGCGCAGTTCCGGCGCCTGATGGACGGGCAGGTGGTGAACATCGGCGGTCACGGCTGGCGCTGCATCGCCGGCTACGGCCACGCGCCCGAACACATGGCGCTGCACTGCGAGGCGCTTGGCGTGCTGATCAGCGGCGACATGGTGCTGCCGCGCATCAGCACCAACGTCAGCGTCTACGACGTGGAACCCGAAAGCGACCCGCTGGCGCTGTTCCTCGACTCGCTGCAGCGCTACCTGCCCCTGCCCCACGACACGCTGGTGCTGCCCTCGCACGGCAAACCCTTCACCGGTCTGCACGAGCGCATCCGGCAGCTGCAGGAGCACCACGACGAGCGGCTGGTCGAGGTGATGGCCGCCTGCACCGAACGCCCGCACAGCGCCTGGGAGATGATCCCGGTGCTGTTCCCCCGGCCGCTGGACCTGCACCAGAGCACCTTTGCGCTGGGCGAATCGGTGGCCCACCTGCACCGGCTGTGGTTCCAGGGACGGCTGCAACGCCGCACCGGCGACGACGGCGTACACCGCTTCCAGCCACGGGATTGACCGGGGCATGCCCGCGGCGCCTGGCCCGGTTCCTACAATGACGCCCCCTGTCATGAGAACCGTCCCGTGCACCCCCTCCTGTCCCGGCTCCGATCCCTTGTCCCTGCTCCGCTGACTGTTGGCCGACGCGAGATGCTGCTGGGCTGCCTGGGGGCTGGCCTGGGCCTGTGCGTCACCGAATGGCTCAGCCTGCACACCCTGGGCACCACCGATCCCTGGTTTCTCGCCCCCATGGGGGCCTCGGCCGTGCTGCTGTTCGCGGTGCCCGCCAGCCCGCTGGCACAGCCCTGGTCCATCCTCGGCGGCAACACCGTCTCCGCTCTGGTGGGCGTGAGCTGCGCCCTGCTGCTGGGCCACACCGGGCTGGCCGCCAGCGCGGCGGGGGCGCTGGCCATCGCGGCCATGTTCGCGCTGCGCTGCCTGCACCCGCCGGGCGGCGCGGTGGCAGTGACGGCCGTGCTGGGCGGGCAGGCGGTGACGCACCTGGGCTACCAGTTCGCGCTTTCGCCGGTGGCACTCAACTCGGGCCTGCTGATGCTGGCGGCCCTGCTGTTCAACCACTTCACGCACCGGCGCCATCCTCACCCAGCCCCGGGCCCCTCCCACCACACCCGCGACCCGCTGCCCAGCCGCCGGCTGGGCTTCACCCACGACGACCTGACCCGCGCGCTGGCCAGCCAGGGCGAGCTGCTGGACATCCGGCCGGAGGACCTGGAAGACATCCTGGTGCAGGCCCAGCTGCTCGCAAGCCAGCGCCAGTGGGGCGAGGTGCGGTGCCGCGACATCATGTCCCGCGACGTGGTGCACATCGGCCCGCGCGACTCGGTGGACGAGGCCTGGGCCCGGCTGGCGTACCACAAGATCAAGGCACTGCCGGTGGTCGAGGCGGACGGCACGCTGTGCGGCATCGTCTCGCTGCACGACTTCTTCATCGGCCACAGCGCGCCCGACCCGCGCCGCCAGCCGGTCATGAGCACCGCCCGCTACGTCGAGGAGATCATGACCCGCACGGTGCGCTCGGCGCGGCCGGAACAGCCCATCGGCGACCTGGCCGGTCTGTTCTCCGACGGCGGCCTGCACCACATGCCGGTGGTCGATGACGCACAGCGGGTGATCGGCATGATCACGCAGTCCGACGTGGTGGCCGCGCTGTTCCGCAGCCGCCCCGGCGCCGCCACCTGATCGGCGTTCTCAGTCGCCCAGCGGCACCGCCACCCGCCTGAGCGCCTGGCGCCGGTCCAGGTGGTCGGGCATCACGCTGGCCACCACGTCCCAGAACTGGGGGCTGTGGTCCATGTGGCGCAGGTGGCTCAGCTCGTGCACCACCACGTAGTCGATCATCTCGGGCTTGAGGTGGATCAGCCGCCAGTTCAGGCGGATGGTGCCGTCGGCGCTGGCGCTGCCCCAGCGGGTGCCGGCGCTGGACAGCCGCAGCTTGCTGTACGACACACCCAGTTGCGGCGCGAAGCGCTGCAGGCTTTCGCTGAACACCTGCTGCGCCTGCCGCATCAGCCAGGCCTGTGCGGCGTCCCGGATCTGGACTTCGGTCGCGGTGCGGGCCAGCCCCAGGCGCAGAACCGGCAGGGCGTCCCCGTCGCCCGGCTCCAGCGCCGCACCGGCGGAAGCGAACACATGGGCCGAGTCCAGCACCAGGCGCACGCGCTGCCCCAGGAAGTCGAACTCCGCGCCGTCGGACCAGACCGTCCTCGCGCGCTCCAGCGCCCCGGCGCGCTCGTGCGAGGCGCGCAGCTTGTCGAGCACCCAGCCCGATTTTTCCTGGATGAAGGCCTCGACCTCACCGACCGTGGTCCAGCGCGGCGCCCGCACGCTCAGCCCCTCCGGCCCGACCGACAGGCCGATGGTGCGGCGCTTGCCGCGCTTGAATTCGTAGCCCACCTCGCAACCGGCGAGCCGCACGCGGCGGTTGGCGCGCGGGTGCTGCCAGGTCCCGGGCTGGAACACCGACGACATGGGCTCGGCCGGCGACGCGTCGTCGCGCGGCGACGGTGCCATCGTTTGCGGCGGCGGGACCACCGGATCGGGTCCGGTCAGGAAATCAAGCGCCAGCTGGACGAAGCGCTGCATGTCCCGTATCAGCCCTTGGCGTAGGCTTCAGGGTCGAGACGGTGCATCTCCGCCTCGATCCAGTTTTCCACTTCCAGCATCAGCTCGTCGGCCTCGCGGCCCTGGCTGGGGATCGGCTTGCCGATCGAGAACTCCACCGTGCCCGGCTTCTTGATGAAGGCCTTGCGCGGCCAGCACTTGGCCGAGGTCACGGCGATCGGGATCACCGGCGCACCGGTGCGGATCGCCAGCCGCGTGCCACCGGTCTTGTAGACCCCTTTTTCGCCACGGGCGATGCGGGTGCCCTCGGGGAACATGATCACCCAGGTGCCCTGGTCCAGCAGGCGCTGGCCTTGCTGCACCACCTTGACAAAGGCGCGTGCGCCGTCGGCGCGGTCGATGTGGATCATGTCCATGCGCGCCATGGCCCAGCCGAAGAAGGGCACCTTCAGCAGCTCCTTCTTGAACACGAAGGCCAGCGGGTGCGGCATCAGCGCCGCCATGCTGAAGGTCTCCCACAGCGACTGGTGCTTGACCAGCAGCACCGCTGGTGCCGTCGTGCCCACGGGCAGGTTCTCGTAGCCGATCACCTGGTTGCGGATGCCCAGGATCACCGTGCCCCCATCGACCGCCAGCTTGAGCCAGCGCGCGCACATCCAGTAGATCTGCGTGCTGTTGAGAAACGGGGCCGCGATGACCACCGCCAGCGCCCACGGCACCACGGTCACCACCATGAACAGCATGTGCAGCACCGAGCGCAGGAAATTGATCAGGATCATGTAGCAACCAAAGTCATGAAGTGGCCACCGGCTGCGCCAGCAGCCAGTCGGCAAAGGCACCCAGGTCGTCGTGCAGCAGGGTGCCGGAGGGCAGCCCCGGCACCAGCGCCGAGTCGGGCACACCGGCTTCCCGGCGCAGATGCCCCGACTGGCCGGTCATCAGCAAGTGGGTCGGACAGCCCGCAGCGGCACCGGCCTGCACGTGGCGCAGCGCGTTGCCCGCCACCGGCACCTCGGCGGGTGGAATGCCGAAGCGCTCCGCCACCTGCTCGAACAGGCCGGGCTCGGGCTTGCGGCAGTGGCAGGCGTCTTCGGGCGCGTGGGGGCAGAAGAAGATCGCCTCGACCCGCGCCCCCACCGCGGCCAGCGCGCGGTGCATCTTGGCGTGGATGGCGTTGAGCGAGGCCATGTCGAACAGGCCGCGGCCAATGCCCGACTGGTTGGTCGCCAGCACGACGCGCCAGCCCCCCTGGTTCAGCCGCGCCACGGCTTCAAGCGCGCCAGGCAGCGCCTCCCACTCGTCGGGCGAGGCCACGTGGTCGTCGCGGCTGCGGTTGAGCGTGCCGTCGCGGTCGAGGATCAGCAGTTTCATGCGAGCTTCCTTCGGTGTTCCGGGACGGCCAGATCGTACGGGTTACGCGGCAAGTCGGGACAGATCGGCGACGCGGTTCATGGCCTCGTGCAGCGACTTCAGCAGCCCCAGGCGGTTGGCCTTGAGCGCTGCGTCGTCGGCGTTCACCATCACGCCGTCGAAGAAGGCGTCCACCGGCGTGCGCAGCGCGGCCAGCGCCTGCAGACTGGCGGTGTGGTCGCCCGCGTCGAACTTGGCGTTGGCGGCGGGCACGGTGGCCTGCATGGCGGCGTAAAGGTCTTTTTCAGCGGGCTCCACGAACAGCGCCGTGTTGACCGCAGCGCCCTCGCCTTCGGACTTCTTGAGGATGTTGCCAATGCGCTTGTTGGCCGCGGCCAGGGCTGGTGCCTCGGGCAGTGCAGCAAAGGCGCGCACGGCCTGCAGGCGCTGGGCCACGTCGGCCAGGCGCTGCGGACGCAGGGCCAGCACGGCGTCGACTTCCTGTGCGCTGGCGCCCTGCTCACGCAGGCCACCGGCGAGTCGGTCGTAGATGAAGTCGGCCAGGGCTGGGGTGGCGTCGCCGATCTTGTCGCCGAAGGCCGGCACCGCCGCCGACAGCAGCGCGGTCAGCTCCAGCGGCAGGTCCTTCTCGACCAGCATGCGGATCACACCCAGCGCATGGCGGCGCAGCGCGAACGGGTCCTTGTCGCCGGTCGGCAGGTTGCCGATGCCGAACATGCCGACCAGGGTTTCCAGCTTGTCGGCCAGCGCCACCACCACGCCGGTCTGGTTGCGCGGCAGCTCGTCACCGGCGAAGCGCGGGCGGTAGTGGTCTTCGATGGCAAAGGCAATGTCGTCGCTCAGGCCATCGTGGCGCGCGTAGTAGCCACCCATGATGCCCTGCAGCTCGGGGAACTCGCCCACCATGTCGGTCACGAGGTCGGTCTTGGCCAGGCGCGCGGCCAGCAGCGAGCGCGCCGCCAGTTCGGGGCCGCCCAGCTTCAGGCCGATGGTTTCGGCGATGGCACAGACACGTTCCATGCGCTCGCCCTGTGTGCCCAGCTTGTTGTGGTAGACCACCTTGGCCAGGGCCGGCACGCGGCTCTCCAGCGTCTTCTTGCGGTCCTGGTCGAAGAAGAACTTGGCGTCGGCCAGGCGCGGGCGCACCACGCGCTCGTTGCCGCCGATTACCGCGCTCGCGTCGTCGGGGCGGATGTTGCTGACCACGAGGAACCGGTTGGTCAGCTTGCCCTGCGCGTCCAGCAGCGGGAAGTACTTCTGGTTGGCCTTCATCGTGAGGATCAGGCACTCCTGCGGCACGTCGAGGAATTCGGTCTCGAACTGGCAGGTCAGCACATTCGGGCGCTCGACCAGCGCCGTCACTTCGTCCAGCAGCGCGTCGTCGTCGATCGGCTGGCATCCGCCGCCGACCTTGGCGGCCGCAGCGGCCAGCTGTTTCTTGATTTCGGCCTTGCGCTCGGCGAACGAGGCGATCACCGCGCCGTCCCTGGCCAGCGTCGCGGCGTAGGCGTCGGCATCGGCCAGCGGCACCGGATCGATGGCTGCTTCAAAGCGGTGGCCGTGCGTGCTGTTGCCCGCCGTCAGGCCCAGGGCCTTGACCGGCACCACGTCGGCGCCGTGCAGCGCCACCAGACCGTGCGCCGGGCGCACGAAGTTCACGCTGGACCAGCCGGGCAGTTCGCAATCCGTTTCGAGCTGGTAGCTCATGACCTTGGGAATCGGCAGCTTGGCGATGGCCTCGTGGAGCGCCTTCTGCAGGCCCTCGGCGAGCTCGACGCCGGGCTGCACGCTGTCGAAGAACAGGGCTTCGGCCTTGCCATCGGGTGCGCGCTTGAGGCCGGCCACGGCGGAGGCATCAGCCCCCAGACCAGCCAGCCGCTTGAGCAGGGCGGGCGTGGGCGCACCGCTGGCGTCCAGGC
Organism: Hydrogenophaga sp. NH-16; assembly: GCF_004006415.1. Taxonomy (NCBI): domain Bacteria; kingdom Pseudomonadati; phylum Pseudomonadota; class Betaproteobacteria; order Burkholderiales; family Comamonadaceae; genus Hydrogenophaga; species Hydrogenophaga sp. NH-16. The sequence goes on along the minus strand of NZ_CP029344.1, from coordinate 4,187,397 downwards.
CGACGCTGACCGGCATCAGCTTCTGCGACACGGCCTTGTCGGCCGCTTTGGCGGCGACGCCGGTCACGTGCGCGGCCAGTCGGCGCGGCGAGGCGAACGGCGTGACCACCGCGTCGGCGGCGGTCAGGCCCTGGGCCTTGAGTTGGTCGGCCAGCACGCCGGCGAAAGCATCACCCAGCTTATTGAGCGCCTTGGGCGGCAGCTCTTCCACGAACAGTTCGACGAGGAGGTTCTTCGTTGTCATTCTTGTTGCTCCGGCTCAGGCGGCTTTCTTCTCGATCTGCGCCACCCACTCGCGCGGCGCCATGGGGAAGCCCAGGCGCTCGCGGCTCTCGTAGTAGCTCTGCGCCACGCTGCGCGCGAGGTTGCGGATGCGGCCGATGTAGGCGGCGCGCTCGGTCACGCTGATGGCGCCGCGCGCGTCCAGCAGGTTGAAGCTGTGCGCGCACTTGAGCACCTGCTCATACGCGGGCAAGGCGAGCTGCTGCTCCATCAGGTGCTTGGCCTGCTTCTCGTGCGCGTTGAAGGCGGTGAACAGGAAGTCGGCGTCGCTGTGCTCGAAGTTGTAGGCCGACTGCTCCTTCTCGTTCTGCAGGTAGACGTCGCCATAGCTCATGGTCTCGGTCCACTTCAGGTTGTAGACGTTGTCCACACCCTGCAGGTACATGGCCAGGCGCTCCAGGCCGTAGGTGATTTCGCCGGTGGCGGGTTTGCAGTCGATGCCGCCGACCTGCTGGAAGTAGGTGAACTGGGTGACTTCCATGCCGTTGAGCCAGACCTCCCAGCCCAGGCCCCAGGCGCCCAGCGTGGGGTTCTCCCAGTCGTCCTCTACGAAACGAATGTCGTTCTTCTTCAGGTCGAAACCCAGCGCTTCGAGCGAGCCGAGGTACAGCTCCAGGATGTTGGCCGGCGCGGGCTTGAGCACCACCTGGTACTGGTAGTAGTGCTGCAGGCGGTTGGGGTTCTCGCCATAGCGGCCGTCCTTGGGGCGGCGGCTGGGCTGCACGTAGGCGGCCTTCCAGGGCTCGGGGCCGATGGCGCGCAGGAAGGTGGCGGTGTGGCTGGTGCCGGCGCCGACCTCCATGTCGTAGGGCTGGAGCAGGGCGCAGCCTTGCTTGTCCCAGTAGGACTGCAGGGTCAGGATGATTTGCTGGAAGGTCAACATGGTCGGGTGCCGACGGCGGGTCGGTCGGCAAGGTGATGCGGTGTGTGGCGCGGCGGCCGCCCCAACGACGGGCCGCGCGAAACCCTGGATTTTACGGGCCGGCCTGCGCGTCGCCGCCGCCCGCGCGCACCGGCCGGCGCGTCCCCACGCGGCGCACCAGCAGTGCGAGCGCCACCACCGCTAGGCACAGCGCCCAGACCGGCCCCTGCCCCCAGCGCGAGGCCCAGGCGGCGTAGGGCGTGAGGCCCGTGCGGCCCTGCACCGAGACCTCCAGCCGGTCGCGCACCAGCCGCGGCAGTCGCTGCGTCACCACGCCACGGTGGTCGATGGCGGCGGTGGCGCCGGTGTTGGTGGCGCGCAGCATGGGGCGGCCCAGCTCCATCGCCCGCAGGCGCGAGATCTGCAGGTGCTGGTCGATCGCCACGGTGTCGCCGAACCAGCCGATATTGCTCAGGTTGACCAGCACCGTGGGCGCCACGGCCGGATCGGCGAACGAGGCCGCCAGCTCTTCGCCGAACAGGTCCTCGTAGCAGATGTTGGGTGCCACGCGCTGGCCCGCCCAGTTCCAGCCCGGCTGCGCCAGCTCGCCGCGCGCGAAGTCGCCCAGCGGGATGTGCATGAGGTCGGTGAACCAGCGGAACAGCGGCGGAATGAACTCGCCGAAGGGCACCAGGTGGTGTTTGCTGTAGCGGTAGAAGCGATCGCCCGGGAAGCCCCCGTCGCGCCCCTTGAGCATGTCGGCCGACAGCCCCCAGGCCGAGTTGGTGTAGCCCGACTCCATGGACCCCAGCGGAATGCCGACCATCACGCCCAGGCCCGGCGACCCCACCGGGGCCGACGACTCGATCACGCCGAACAGCGGCTCCCAGAACTCCGGCCCCAGCTGCTGCGGCAGCACCGGCACGGCCGTCTCGGGCGCCACCACCAGGTCCGGGCCGGCGCCGGCCAGCTTCGCGCGCGCCGCGTCGGCGATCTGCGCCGGGTACCAGGTCAGCGCCGTGGCGACACCGGTACCGGTCTCGAACTTCTCGTTCTGCGGGATGTTGCCCTGCAGCAGCCAGACGCGCAGCGGCCCCGCGTCGCCCGTTCCGCGCAGGCCGGCGTCGCGCCAGCGCTCACCCAGCACCACACTCAGCAACAAGGCCAGGGCGACGGCGCCCGCTGCCACCTGGCCCAGGGTCGTGGTCCAGTGACGCACCGGCGCCTGCAGACGACCGCCGATCCGGCGCACGTTGGGAAACAGCCGCAGCAGCAGCCCACCCCACACCGCAGGCACCAGCAGTGCCAGCGCGTAGGCCAGCAGCGCCGCGATCAGCCCCATGCCGTAGACCCCGACCCAGGGCGCCCAGGCGGCCATCAGGTCCGCCTGCGCATAACCGCCGGCCCCCCAGGGCAGACCGGTGAGCCAGCGGCCACGCACCAGCTCGGCCAGGGTCCACAGGGCAGCAAACAGCAGCGCCTGCAGCCAGCGGGGCCGCGGCGCCCAGGCGCACAGCGCCCACGCCGCCAGCCCGTAGAACAGGGCCAGCGCGCCGGACAGCGCCGCCACGGCGAGCACCGCCATCCACGAGGCCAGGCCGCCGTAGGTGTGCATCGAGACATACAGCCACCAGAGGCTGCCGGCCAGCCAGACCCAGGCGAACACCCAGCCGCGCCAGAAGCCTTGGCCGTTGCGGTGGGCGTGGCGCAGCGCAAACACCAGCAGGGCCAGCGAGACGATCTGCAGCCAGCCCGACGGCGCCCCGGCCACGACACCGGGCGGCGCCCAGGCTGGCCAGGGCCAGGCGAGCGAGGCGGCCTGCAAGGCACCGCCCAGCACACAGACCAGGAACCAGAACACACCCGAGCCCAGCGCCGGGCGGCGGCCGGGCGGCAGGCCCGTCAACGGGGACAGACTGGAGGGCGTGTGCAGGTTGCCGAACAGGCTGCGCATGGGCCGGGGGGTCAGGCGCCGGTGGGCACGGGCATCACCTTGAACCACTTCACCGCGCCGCCCTTGGTGTGCAGCACGACAAAGCGCAGACTGTCGAGCTCGTGCATCTCGCCGCGCTTGGGCACGTGGCCCATGGTGTGGGCGATCAGGCCGCCGATGGTGTCGAAGCCGTCATCGGCCAGCTTCAGGCCGAAGGACTCGTTGATGCGTTCGATGGCGGTGTCGCCGCTGACGCGCCAGGTGCCGTCCGCCAGGGCGAAGATGTCGCCGTCATCTTCGGCCACATCAAACTCGTCCTCGATCTCGCCGACGATCTCCTCGAGCACGTCCTCGATGGTGATGAGTCCGGCCACGCGGCCGAACTCGTCGATGACGATGGCCAGGTGGTTGCGGTTGCCGCGGAATTCGCGCAGCAGGTCGTTGAGCCCCTTGCTCTCGGGCACGAAGGTGGCCGGGCGCAGCAGGGCGCGGATGTTGAGCTCGGGCGCCCGCTGCAGCTTGAGCAGGTCCTTGGCCAGCAGGATGCCGATGATGTTCTCGCGCTCGCCCTCGTAGACCGGGAAGCGCGAGTGCGCGGTGCCGATGACCAGGTGCAGCAGCTCGTCGAACGGTGCGTCGATGTCGAGCACGTCCATGCGCGGTGCCGCCACCATCACGTCGCCCGCACTCATGTCGGCGATGCGGATCACGCCTTCGAGCATGACGCGCGATTCGGCGTTGATGATGTCGTTGTCCTCGGCCTCGGCGAGCGTCTCGATCAGCTCGTCCTTGGAGTCGGGCCCGGGGTGGATGAATTCCGCGAGCTTCTGCAGGAATCCACGTTTGTCTTCATGCCGCAGGCTGCGCTGCGGCCCCGTACTGGGGGGGTTGTCGGCCACTGGGGAGAGGGGGTGGTTGAAACAGCGGCAAAGGATACCGCAAGGCCGTGACACCGGCCAGACGCCGCGTCAGCGGCGCAGGGGGGGTCACTTCATCCGGTCGCGCGAATCGCGCACGCCCTGCCGGATTTCCTGCAGCAGCGCCAGCGCGTCCCAGAAGTTCTTGGCCTGGGCCTTGAGCTGGTAGTTGGTCAGGGCCAGCTGCTCATCGATGAGCTCGGTGACGCGGGAGTCGAAATCGGCCGGCGGCAGGCGCAGGTGCGCCTCGGCCTCGGGACCTTCGCGCTCGATCGACGCGCCCGCCTTGCGGGCGATGCGCAGCATCGCAGTGTTTTCGGACAACGCGTGGATGAACAGCTGGCTCACGCCTTCATTGCGCGCATGCATCACAGCCCGCTCGAACAGGCGGCTGCCATAGCCCCGGCCGCGAGCCGACTTCGACACCGACACACCGAACTCCGCGCAGCTGGCGCAGCTCGGGTCGATCGAGTAGGCCAGGTGCGCCATGGCGATCAGTTCCAGCTTGCGGTTGAAGATGCCGAACAGTTCGTCGCGCCCGAAGTTGAGCTTGTCCACGTAACGGGCGATCTGCTCGTCGTTGGCGGCGTAGCCGAAGCGGAGGTAGCGGTCGTGGGGCGTCAGCGCCAGCAGGTGCGCCTGGATGCTCGCCGCGTGGGAGCGGCCAATAGAACGGATCGGCACCGCAGCGCTGGCGGCCGTGGGCGTGCGTTCCGGTGCGGGGGTGGCGGTGGCCTCGTTCGACATGGCGTGAATGTAAGGGTTTTCCCTATATCGACAAGGTCGTATGGCTCTAAATCCGGAAATGCCCGATGAACGGCGTCAGACCGGCAAGGCGGTGGTGCTCTTGACCCGGTCCATCACGAAACTGGTCTTGCAGTCCTGCACCGAGGGATGACGCAGCAGCACATCCATCATGAAGCGCGAGTAGGCGGCCATGTCGGCCACCACCAGGCGCAACAGGAAGTCCATCTCGCCGGTCAGCGCGGCGCATTCCACCACCTCGGGCCAGCCCATCACGCTGGCGCGGAACTCGTCCATCGGGTTGCGCTTGGCCGCACCGCTGTGTTTTTCCAGCCGAACGTTCACCCAGGCGGTCAGGCCCAGGCCCACGGCCTCCGGTTTGACCAGCGCGACGTAGCGGGCGATCACCCCGGTCTCTTCGAGCCGGCGGACCCGGCGCAACACCGCGCTGGGCGAGAGCCCCACCGCCTCGGCGATCTGGTCGTAGGTGGCGCGCCCGTCGGCCTGAAGGCTGCGCAGGATGTGGCGGTCGAGCTTGTCCAGTGCTTGCATACGCATCATTCTGCAGGAATCATGCAATCCGGACCAGTGGCGCGCCCCATTTCGCAGCGATCGTGCGACCCTGCGCTTCTACAGTGGCGCATTCAGCCCGATCACAAAGGAGACCACCATGAACGCCAGCCTGCCCGCTTCCGCAACGACCGCCCTGAGCACCTGGGACAACCCCATGGGCACCGACGGTTTTGAGTTCATCGAGTACGCCGCGCCGGACCCGGCGGCCATGGGTGCGCTGTTCGAGCGCATGGGCTTCAAGCCGATCGCGAAACACCGCCACAAGAACGTGACGCTGTACCGCCAGGGCGGCATCAACTTCATCATCAACGCCGAGCCCGACAGCTTCGCGCAGCGCTTCGCGCGCCTGCACGGCCCCAGCGTCTGCGCCATCGCCTTCCGCGTGCAGGACGCCAAAGCCGCCTACGAGCGCGCCATCGGCCTGGGCGCCTGGGGCTACGCCAACGCCGCCGGCCCCGGCGAGCTGAACATTCCGGCCATCAAGGGCATCGGCGACTCGATCATCTATTTCATCGACCGCTGGCGCGGCAAGAACGGCGCCCAGGACGGAGACATCGGCAACATCGGCTTCTACGACGTGGATTTCTACCCCCTGCCCGGCGCCGAGCTGAACCCGGTCGGCCACGGCCTGACGGTCATCGACCACCTGACGCACAACGTGCACCGTGGCCGCATGGCCGAGTGGGCCGGCTTCTACGAGCGCCTGTTCAACTTCCGCGAGGTGCGCTACTTCGACCTGGAAGGCCAGCAGACCGGCATCAAGAGCAAGGCGATGACCAGCCCCTGCGGCAAGATCCGCATCCCCATCAACGAGGAAGGCAACGACAAGGCCGGCCAGATCCAGGAGTACCTGGACCGCTACCAGGGAGAGGGCATCCAGCACATCGCGCTGGCCTCGACCAACCTCTACGACACGGTGGACGCGCTGCAGATGGAAGGTCTGAAGCTGCTGAACACCAGCGAAACCTACTACGAGCTGCTGCCCAAGCGCATCCCGAACCACGGCGAGGACATCGAGGCGCTCAAGGCCCGCAACATCCTGGTCGACGGCGCACCGGGCGAGCTGCTGCTGCAGATCTTCAGCGAAAACCAGCTCGGCCCCATCTTCTTCGAGTTCATCCAGCGCAAGGGCAACCAGGGCTTCGGCGAGGGCAACTTCAAGGCGCTGTTCGAGACCATGGAGCTCGACCAGATGCGCCGCGGCGTGCTCAAGGGCTGAGCCTTCCCTGGAGCGCCGGAAGGGACAGCGTCCCTTCCATCACCTCGTCCGCGAAGGCCATGGCGACATGCGGCTGGCCGTGGACGAAGCGGTTGTCGGCCCCGGGCAGTGTGGCCGTCGAGGCGGGGAACACGATGTTGTCGGCACTGGAGTACCAGCAGGTGAACGGCGCGTAGGTGCCCGTGGGCCAGCGCAGCTCCTCGTGCTGCCGCAGCGCCCGCAACCAGGGGCCGTCCTGCCGCATCTGCCGCCCGTTCGGCAAGTGGCTGAACTGCGCCAGCCAGGTGCCGTGGTGCGGCGAACCGATGGTGACGATGTGGCGCACCAAGTTGTCGGCATCGGGCGTCGCGGCGCGCCAGGCGCGCACCGCCAGCCCGCCCATGCTGTGGCACACCAGCACAGGCGCCACGCCGGTCAGCGCATGGGCGCGCCGCACGGCCTCATCGATCAGCGGGATGTAGTCGTCGATCGACCCAAAGACCGGCTCCAGGTTGACGCTGGTGTACCGCAGTCCGCGCGAGCGCAGCCTCTGCATCCACGGCAACCAGAAGCCGCGGTTGCAGACGAAGCCGTGCACGAAGACCACGGCCGGCTGACCCGTTGCCCCGGCGGCGTGATCGTCCGGCAGACACCACCATCGAAACGGCTGGCGCCAGGAAAACACCCGCGGCGCCGCCTGCACTTCGCGCCACCAGGCTTTCACGAGGATGCGGGCGGTCGCCTGGGGCGCAGGATCGTGGCGGTTCACATGGGCGACGGCGAAGAACTCCAGCCCCAGCACCAGCGCATAGCCGAACAGCAGCAGCACGCCTCCGACGGCCACCGCCCAGCCCGGTCGCCCCCAACTCCAGGCCATCCACCCGGCGACCAGTCCCACGGTGGCGAACACGATGAGTTGCTGCAAGCGGGCCAATGTCGAGCTTGCGGGCGTCGCCGCCATGCCGTGAGGGTGTGGGTGCTGCATGGACAGCACTATGTCATGGCCGCCATCCGAGCGATCCCCATCGCACTAGAGACCGGTGACTAGGGTGCCATGCACGGCGGCGATAGACTCAGACGACCATGCCTCAAGCTTCCGCCGCCGACCGCATCCGGGCCCATCTCGCCACCGTCGACGCGCTGCGCACGCAAGCCCGCAGCGACGGAATCAACGCCGCGGTGTCTGCGATCAAACGTCTCCAGGCTCAGCGTTTTCAAGGCACCTACGCCGATGTGCTCGCACACCGGGTGCAGGGCGCCGCGGCTCGCTTCTTCCTCGACGAGCTGTACGGCGACCACGACTTCTGCCAGCGCGATGCCCAGTTCGGGCGGATTGCCGGGGCCATCGAGCGCCTGTTCCCGGAAGCGGTGTCCGAGTTGTCCGTGGACCTGGCCGAGATGCACGCACTGACCGAGACCCTTGATCACACTATGGCGATGCACTGGCTGGCGCAGGATCCGAAGGAGTCCCCCGCGAAGCGTTACGTGCAAGCCTGGCGGGCGACCGGGCGGCGAGAGGCCCGTGAGCGGCAGCTGGGTGTTGTCGGGCACATGGGACTTGAACTGCAACGGCTGACGCGCAGCAAATCCTTGCTGATGTTGCTCAAGATGATGCGGCGCCCTGCTCAGGCGGCCGGGCTGTCCGATCTGCAGCATTTTCTCGAAGCTGGCTTCGCCGCATTTGCCGAGTTGGGGGACGCCCGCCCCTTCCTCTCGATCATTGCAGCGCGCGAACGGCGCTGGATCGATGCGCTGTTCAGCGATGACCTCACGGTTTGCGCTGCCGCGCTCGGCGCTGAGCTTTGTGCGACAGGGCCCTAGGGCTGGCCCTGAGGCTGGGCGGGAGCGGGACCATCAGAATCGCTGCATGGACCTCGCTACCCCGGAAACCATCTCGCGCCCCTGGCTGGCCCACTATCCAGACGGTGTGCCGCACGACATCGATCCCTCACAGTACCGGTCTCTGGCCGCACTGCTCGAAGAGTCTCTGAAGAAGAACGCCCGGCGACCAGTCACTGTCTGCATGGAGCGCTGGATGACGTACGGAGAGCTCGATGAGCACAGCGCTGCTCTGGGCGCATGGCTGCAGGCCCGAGGCCTTCCGGCCGATGCGCGCGTCGCGGTCATGTTGCCCAACATTCCGCAGTTCCTCGTCGCGATGACCGCCATCATCCGCGCTGGGTTCACGGTGGTGAACGTCAATCCGCTCTACACGGCGCGCGAACTGGAGCACCAACTCCGGGACTCGGGCGCCGAGGCCATCGTGATCCTTGAGAACTTTGCAGCAACGCTGGAAGAGGTGATCGAGCACCCCCCCATCCGCCACGTGGTCGTTGCCAGCATGGGGGACATGCTGGGCTTCTGGTACGGGCGCTGGATCACCTTCGCCGTGCGGCACTTGTCGAAAATGGTCAAGCCATATCGGCTGGCACTGACCGGTGCGACCGGCCCACGCACCATCGTCAGCTTCCGCCAGGCCCTGGACGAGGGCAGCAGGCTGTCGTTTCGCGCGAGCCAATCCTGCCACGACAACACCGCCTTCCTGCAATACACAGGCGGCACCACGGGGCTGTCCAAGGGAGCGGAGCTGACGCATCGCAATATCATCGCCGCCACTTTGCAAGCCGAAGCCTGGTTCCGCCCGGCGCTTGGACGAATCGGCGATGTGCGCAACATCAACGGCATTGCCGCCTTGCCGCTCTATCACATCTTCGCTCTGACCCTGTCACTTCTGGCGATCCGTTGGGGCGCCCACATGACCCTGGTTCCCAATCCGCGCGATGTGTCCAGGTTCGTCGAAACCCTGTCGAAGCGACCTTTTCATCTGCTTCCGGCGGTCAACACACTGTTCAATGCGCTGCTGCAGAACCCGCGCTTCAGGCAGCTGGATTTTTCTTCTCTGCTGATGTCGCAGGCTGGTGGGATGGCTGCCTCCGAAGGCACAGCTCGGCACTGGATGGCCGTCACGGGCTGCGCGATGGTTGAAGGCTGGGGCATGAGCGAGACCTGCGCCATTGGCACCAACAACCCGGTAACCAGCCGGCAGTTCAGCGGAACGATCGGCCTGCCCTTGCCCGGCATTGACATCGCCATCAAGGACGAGGCCGGTGCCAGCCTCCCTGTCGGCGAGTCCGGAGAGATCTGCATCCGGGGCCCCAACGTCATGCGCGGCTACTACCGACAACCTGAAGAAACCGAACGCGCGTTCACGGCAGATGGGTTCATGCGAACCGGCGACATCGGCGTGATGGACGAACGCGGTTACACCCGCATCGTCGATCGCAAGAAGGACATGATTCTGGTGTCCGGGTTCAATGTCTTTCCCAGCGAACTCGAGAATGTGATTTCGTTGTGCCCGGGCGTGCTTGAATGCGCCGCGGTTGGTGTCGAGGACGCCAAACAAGGCGAGGCGGTCAAGGTCTTCGTGGTTCGTAGCGACCCCACACTCCGGGAGGAGGATGTGGCCAGGTTCTGCCACGACAACCTCACCGGGTACAAGCGGCCCAAATACATCGAGTTTCGCGATGAGCTCCCCAAGAGCAATGTGGGCAAGATCCTCCGCCGCGCCCTGCGCACCTGACCTCAGGGCGTCCACTCGTGCTTTCTTCAACTGCCCGTGAGCGCCTCACCCGCATTGGTGCAACGCTGTTTGAACGTGGATGGCTTTCGTCTAACAACATCCTGATCACAGGTTCCAGCGGAGCCTCGGCGCTCATCGACTCCGGCTACTGCACCCACGCCGACCAGACCGTGGACCTAGTGGAAAAAGGGCTTGGAGGAAGGCGCCTCGGTTTGCTCCTGAATACACATCTTCACAGCGATCACTGCGGAGGCAATGCCGCACTGCAGCGCCGTCACCCCGCTCTGCAAACGCTGATTCCTTCAGGGTCGGCAGAGGCGGTTCGGCTGTGGGACACCGAAGCGCTCAGCTATGCCAGCACGGGACAGCAGTGCCCTCGCTTTTCATTCGATGGCGTTGTTCGCCCGGGAGAGAAGCTGCGGCTCGGGGACTGGACGTGGGAAGTCCACGGTGCCAAGGGACACGATCCACACGCGATTGTTCTTTTTCAACCCGACAACAGTGTTCTTCTTTCTGCTGACGCGCTCTGGCAAAACGGCTTTGGCGTGGTGTTTCCGGAACTCGAAGGTCTATCCGCCTTTGACGAAGTCGGAGAGACCTTGGATTGCATCGAGTCGCTTTCGCCAGCAGTCATCATTCCGGGACATGGTGGTGCGTTCGACGACCTTCAATTGGCGCTGGAGCGAGCGAGAAGCCGCCTGCGGCGTTTCATGGAATTCCCTGAACAGCACCTGAGGCACGCACACAAGGTGCTTATCAAGTTCAAGCTGCTCGAATGCAAGAGCATCAACTTTCAGCACCTGCTTCGATGGGTTGAGCAGACCCCGTATCTCGCCAAGGCCGCATCGTCTAAAGAACCAGCACGCACACAATGGCTCGAAGAGCTGATTTTTGACCTAGAGCGCAGTCAAGCCATCAAGCGCGAAGGCGACTTGATTCTCGATCTCTAGAACACCAAGCTCTGTTTTTTATGCTCAAAAAGCAAAAGGCCCCAAGTATCTCTACTTGGGGCCTTTCTCAATAATAGCCTGACGATGACCTACTTTCACACGGGAACCCGCACTATCATCGGCGCAAAGTCGTTTCACTGTAGCAATGCCCCGCAACTCACGTTGCGAGGCATTGTGCACAGCTCTTCAGCGTCTTGTTAGTGTTCTGACACGGACTGAAGAGGGCCCTTTCTTTCGGGAAGGGTCAAAGACCCGGGCCGTCAGCCGCCCTTCTTCGAACGCTTGCCGGGGTTCTTCTTGCTGCGAGTGGCGACACCACGCTCCAGGCTCACGCGCTGGCCGCGGCCGGGGGTGGGCAGCACCAGACCATTGGCGGCGGTGGGACGGGGAGTGGCTTTGCGGTCGGCTTCGGTGACGATTTTGTTGCCCATGTCGGTCTCAAGGGAAAGTTGGTTGGAAACCCCGTATTGGACCACATGACCACGTCCCCCATGGGGCGCCTGGCCGGAGCGCTAAGCTCACACGATGTTTGCGCTGCTCAAGACCTACTCCTGGCAGGAACTGCACCACCACCCATGGCGCACGGCCGCTGCCGTGGTGGCGGTGATGCTGGGCGTGGCCCTGGCGCTGGCGGTGCAGCTGATCAATGCGTCGGCGCTGGCGGAGTTTTCCGGGGCGGTGAGCGCGGTGAACGGTCAGCCCGACCTGTCGCTGCGCGCGCGCCAGGGTGGGCTGGACGACGCGCTGCTGGAGCCGGTGGCGCAGGCACCCGGTGTGGCCGCCGCCAGCCCGGTGCTGGAAGTGTCCACTTCGGTGCTTCTCGCCAATGCCCGGCGCCAGGGCGTGCGGCTGGTCGGCGTGGATGCCCTGTCGGTGGCCGCCGTCTCACCCGCGCTGATGCCGAGGCCCACGCCGCGCGACGATCCGGCGGGCCGGGGACGCTTCGAGCTGTTTGCCCCCGATGCGGTGTTCCTCAACCCGGCGGCGAGCCAGGCGCTGGCACCCTCGGGCGATCTGCCGGCCACGCTGCAGGTGCAGAGTGGCCTGGAGCGCGCGACCCTGCGGGTGGCCGGCAGCGTCAACGCACCCGGCGCGCCCTTGCTGGTAATGGACATCGCGGCGGCGCAGGCGCTGATGGGGCGCGTCGGAGAAGTCAGCCGCATCGACCTGCGCCTGGCACCAGGCACCGACACCCAGGCGCTGCTGCGTGGGCTGGCCCTGCCGCCGAACGTGGTCGCACAGCCCCCCGGCCAAGCGGGGGAACGCGCCGACAACCTCTCGCGCGCCTACCGGGTCAATCTGACCGTGCTGGCGCTGGTGGCCCTGTTCACGGGCGGCTTCCTGGTGTTCTCGGTGTTGTCGCTGTCGGTCGCGCGGCGCCAGCAGCAGATTGCGCTGCTGGGCGTGCTGGGCCTGTCGGCGCCGGAGCGGCTGCGTCTGGTGCTGGCCGAGTCGGCGGTGCTGGGCCTGATCGGCAGCGCGCTGGGCGTGGCGCTGGGCACCGGCCTGGCTGTGGCCGCGCTGCGGCTGCTGGGAGGCGACCTGGGTGGCGGCTACTTTTCGGGCGTCGCACCCTCGCTGCACTGGAGCACGCCCGCCGCCCTGGTCTACGGCGCACTGGGCGTGGTCGCCGCCCTGGTCGGCGGCTGGTGGCCGGCGCGCGCCGCCGCCGCCATGGCGCCGGCCCTGGCGCTGAAGGGGCTGGGGGCATCCGGCCCGGTGTCCCGGCGAAGCCACCGGCTCGCTCTGGGGCTGATGGTCCTGGCCGCGGCCCTGGCCTGGGCTCCGCCGGTCGCGGGCATTCCGCTGGCCGCCTATGTGTCGGTGGGGCTGCTGCTGGTGGGCGGCATCGCGGCGCTGCCGCTGGCGGTGGGCGCTCTGCTGGACCGCGTGGCGCCCCGTGTGGCCAGGCTGGCCCTGCCCCTGCTGGCGGTCGAACGCTCGCGGCGCCTGCGCGAGACCGCCGCCGTGGCCACCAGCGGCGTGGTCGCGAGCCTGGCGCTGTCGGTCGCGCTGACGGTGATGGTCGCCAGCTTCCGCGACTCGGTGGCGCAGTGGCTCGACGGCGTGCTGCCGGCGCAGCTGTATGTGCGCAGTGCGGGCAGTGGCGCGCAAGGGCAGGCCCTGCCGCCGGACTTCGTGGCCGCGGTGCGCGCGGTGCCGGGCGTCGACCGCGTTGACCCGCTGCGCGCCACCGAGGTGCTGGTCGACCCGGCCCGGCCGGCGGTGACCCTGCTGGCGCGGCCACTGGTGCACGACGACACCGGCGTGCCCGGCCAGCGCCTGCCCCTGGTCGGCGACGCGGTGATCCCGCCGGTGGGCGCGGTCGCGGTGTACGTGAGCGAGGCCATGGTGGACCTGCACAGCGCGCGCCCGGGCGGCGCGCTGGACGCGCTCGCCCCGGCGTTCCCGACCCTGCCGGCGGGCACCCGCTTCTTCGTGGCCGGCGTGTGGCGCGACTACGCGCGCCAGCACGGCAGCGTGGTCATCGACCTGGCCGACTACCAGCGGCTCTCGGGCGACCGCCGCGTCAACGACCTCGCCCTGCACCTGTCGCCCGATACCGACGAAGATGCGGTGCGCGAGGCGGTCCGTGCGCTGGCGCAGTCCGCGGGCGCACAGGACCTGATCGAGTTCGCCTCGGCGGGCCAGATCCGCGCCACCTCGCTGCGCATCTTCGACCGCAGCTTCGCCGTCACCTACTGGCTGCAGGCGGTGGCGATCGGTATCGGCCTGTTCGGCGTGGCGGCCAGCTTCAGCGCCCAGGTGCTGGCGCGGCGCAAGGAGTTCGGGCTGCTGGCCCACCTGGGGCTGACGCGCCAGCAGATCCTCGGCGTGGTGGCGCTCGAAGGCCTGTCGTGGACCGCCCTGGGGGCGCTCGCCGGCTTGGCGCTCGGGCTGGCGGTGAGCGTGGTGCTGGTGCACGTGGTCAACCCGCAGAGCTTTCACTGGACCATGGAGCTGTCGCTGCCCTGGTGGCGCCTGCTGGCGCTGTGCGCCGCCGTGGTCGCCGCCGGCACGGTCACGGCCTGGCTGGCCGGGCGCGCCGCCGCCGGCCGCGATGCGGTCCAGGCGGTCAAGGAGGACTGGTGATGGACGGTCTCACGCGCCGCGCGCTGATCGCCGCCGGGCTGGCGGCGCCGCTGCCTGCGCTTTCACGCGATCTGGTGCCGCGCCCGCTGGTGTTCCCGCGCGACCACGGCACCCACAACGACACGCGCACCGAGTGGTGGTACCTGACCGGCCACGCGAAAGACGCCAGCGGTCGCGAGTTTGGCTTCCAGATCACCTTCTTCCGCAGCCGCGTCGATGGCACCGAGGCCCTGCCTGGCCGTCTCGCCGCGCGCCAGCTGCTGTTCGCGCACGCCGCCATCACCGACGTGCAAAGCGGCCGGCTTCTGCACGACCAGCGCATCGCGCGCTGGAACGGCGAACCGCCGGCGCGCACCAAGCGCGCGGCGTTCGCCAGCGCCGAAGACACCCATGTGGCGATCCGCGACTGGTTCCTGCGCCGCGAGAACGACGGCCGCTACACCACCCGCGCCCCGGGCGACGAGCTGCAGATCGACCTGGAGGTCACGCCCACACAGGCCTGGCTTCTGCAGGGCGACCAAGGCTTCTCGCGCAAGGGCCCCGAGCCATCCCAGGCCAGCTTCTACGTCAGCCACCCGCAGCTGGCGGTGCGTGGCACGCTGGACCTCAAAGGACAGCAGTTCGAGGTCCAGGGCACGGCCTGGCTGGACCACGAGTGGAGCGAGGCGCTGATGCACCCCGATGCGGTGGGCTGGGACTGGTTCGGCATGAACCTGGAGGGAGGCCACAGCATCACAGCCTTCCAGCTGCGGCGCGCAGACGGCAGCAAGCTCTGGGCGGGTGGGTCCTTCCGCGCCGCGGGCAGCGCCCAGAGCCCCACCGACATTTATCGCTTCCGGCCCGGGGAACTGGACTGGGTGCCGCAGCGCCACTGGACCAGCCCGCGCACCCGTGCGCGCTATCCGGTGGAGTGGATGGTGCGCACACCGGGCGACTTCTACACCGTCAAGGCGGTGATCGACCCACAGGAACTGGACGCCCGGGGCAGCACCGGCACCGTGTACTGGGAAGGTTTGTCCAACCTGTTCGACAGCAATGGAAAACGCGTCGGCCGCGGCTACCTGGAGATGACCGGCTACGCGAAACGCCTGGTGCTCTGAGCACACAAAGGCGGCGGGCGGTCTCAAAAAGGGAGAAACCCCTAAAACGCGCTCACTCGTTGCAACCCATAACGGTTTTACCCATAATGTTGCGCTGCACCATGGGTACCACCACTGCTCCCCTGCAAGTTGGCCTTGAGGACCTCCTCGGCGACATGCAACACGCCCGCCGCACCGGCGACATGGGCCGCCTGGCCCTGTTGGCCTACTGCGAGGTGCGCCGCTGGGCCCGCCAGGCCGGCGAGCCCGAATTGGCTGATCGCTCGACCGCACTGATCACCCGCCACCCCTATGCCAGCCGCGACCAGTTCATGGCACAGATCGACGACCTGATCGGTGAACTGGAACGCGCCCACTCCCGGGTCATCGGTCGCCACGCATCGCTGTAAGCGAAGCCGCCGTCGAGCCGGCACACTTGGGGCATGAGCACCCCCTCGCCGGCAGACCGCCCCCGCGCCACCACCCCCACATCCCTGAGCGGCCTGCTGCCGTTCCTGCGGCCCTACCGCTGTCAGATCGCTGGCGCCCTGCTGTTCCTGACGCTGGCCGCTGTGGCCACGCTGCTGTTTCCGCTGGCGCTGCGCCAGCTGATCGACGGCGGGCTGGTGTCGGCCGACCGCGGCGACCAGACCATGGCCCTGCGCGGCCACTTCCTGCAGTTGTTCGGCGTGGCGGTGCTGCTGGGCCTGTCGTCGGCGGTGCGTTTCTACTTCGTCAGCTGGATCGGCGAGCGCGTCACGGCCGACCTGCGCAATGCCGTCTACAGCCATGTGCTGCGCCAGAGCCCGCAGTTTTTCGAGACCACGCAGACCGGCGAGGTGCTCTCGCGCCTGACCACCGACACCACCCTGGTGCAGACCGTGGTCGGCTCGTCGATGTCGATGGGCCTGCGCAACGCGGTCACCGGCATCGGCGCGCTGGGCATGCTGATCTGGACCAACCCGTACGTGATGACGCAGGTGCTGCTGATCCTGCTGCTGGTGGTGGCGCCCAGCATGTGGTTCGGCCGGCGCGTGCGCAAGCTCTCGCGCGCCAGCCAGGACCGCGTGGCCGATTCCAGCGCCATTGCGGCCGAGGTGCTCAACGCGATTCCGGTGGTGCAGAGCTACGCGGCCGAAGACCGCGAGGCGCAGCGCTTCTCGGCCTCGACCGACAGCGCCTTCCTCACCGCTGTGCGGCGCAGCCGCGCCCGCGCCGCGCTGATCGCCTTCATCATCATCAGCACCGCGGCCCTGCTGCTGTGGGGCCTGTACCAGGGTACGCAGGCGGTGATCGCGGGGCAGATCAGCGCCGGCCACCTGGGCCAGACCGTGGTCTACATCATCATCCTGGCGGGCGCGGTGGCGGTGCTGGGCGAGGTCTACGGCGACCTGCTGCGCGCGGCCGGCGCGAGCGAGCGCCTGATGGAGCTGCTGGCGCTGCGCTCGCCGGTCCAGTCGCCGGCGCAACCCGTGTCGGTGCCCTGGCCGCAGGGCGGCAGCGCGGTGCGCTTTGACAGCATCACCTTCCACTACCCTTCGCGCCCGGACCAGGCCGCCCTGTCGGACCTGACGCTGGACGTGGCACCGGGCCAGACCGTGGCCCTGGTCGGTCCCAGCGGCGCCGGCAAGACCACGGTGTTCGGACTGCTGCTGCGCTGGTACGACCCGGCCGCGGGCACCATCACGCTGGACGGCACACCGATCCAGCGCATGGACCTGCAGGCGCTGCGCGGGCGCATCGGCATCGTGCCGCAGGACCCGGTGATCTTCTCGAGCAGCGCGATGGAGAACATCCGCTACGGCAAGCCCGGCGCGAGCGACGAGGAGGTGCGTGCCGCCGCAAAGGCGGCGTTTGCCGACGAGTTCATCACGCGCCTGCCCGAGGGCTACGACACCTTCCTGGGCGAGCGCGGCGTGCGGCTTTCGGGCGGCCAGCGCCAGCGCATTGCGATCGCGCGCGCCATGCTCAAGAACCCGCCGCTGCTGTTGCTGGACGAGGCGACGAGTGCGCTGGACGCGCAGAGCGAGCGCATGGTGCAGGCGGCGCTGGAGTCGGCGATGAAGGACCGCACGACACTGGTCATCGCGCACCGCCTGGCCACGGTGCAGCAGGCCGACCGCATCCTGGTGCTGGACCACGGCCGGCTCGTGGAGCAAGGCACGCACGCCGAGCTGGTGGCGCTCGGTGGGGTGTATGCGCGGCTGGCTGCTCTGCAGTTTTCTTCCTGAGTTCTTGTTGGTTTGATCGCCTGCACCTCGCGCAGGGTGATGGCGGCAGCCCCGTGCTCCGGCCCACGCTCGCCGTCGGAGGAACGGGTTCGCAACCGCTGCTGCGTCAACACCGGTACCGCTCGCACACTCTGTGGCAACGGCGAATGGGGCCTGCGCCCGGGGCTGCCGCCATCACCCTGAACCAACGCACGAGCGCACCACGGACAACGCAAGCTCAAACCTCACTCGGGGCAGGTGGTGCGGGTGGACGGGCGCAGTCCCCATTCGCGGTTGCCCACGCGCTGGATCACCACAGAGTCGTTGACGAAGTGCCGCAGGCACACCCGCGCAGACCCCCGCGAGGTGGGACGGAGAACGACCACCCGCACCACCTGCCCTTGCCAGCAAAGCCAGAGCGCCGAAGGAAAAACGTCAGAGCAAGAAGTCAGACGTGGTGACAAGCCACCAGCCGCCCTTCAACTTCGCGCAACAGCGGCAACTCGGAAGAACAACGCGCATCCGCCCGAGGACAGCGCTTGTGAAAAGCACAGCCAGAGGGCGGATTCAGCGGACTCGGCAGCTCGCCCGTGATCGGGATTTTCTTCTGCCGCTGCGCCGGATCGATCGACGGCGTCGCGGACAGCAGCGCCTGCGTGTATGGATGCAGTGCACCCGCAAACAGCTCGGCCTTCGGCGCCGACTCCACCACCCGCCCCAGGTACATCACCATCACATGGTCCGCGATGTGCTCCACCACCGCGAGGTTGTGCGAGATGAACACATAGGCCGTCTGCAGCTGCTCCTGCAGGTCCATGAACAGGTTCAGCACCTGCGCCTGGATCGACACGTCCAGCGCCGAAGTCGGCTCGTCCGCCACCAGGATCTTGGGCTGCAGCACCATCGCGCGCGCAATCGCGATGCGCTGGCGCTGGCCGCCGGAGAACATGTGGGCGTAGCGGTCGGCGTGTTCGGGCCTCAAGCCCACGCGCTGCAGGATCTCCTGCACTTTCTGTCGGCGTTCGTCCGCACCCAATGAGGTGTTGAGCAGCAGCGGCTCGGCAATCTGGGTGCCGATCTTCTGGCGTGGATTGAGCGAGGCATACGGGTTCTGGAACACCATCTGCACCTGGCTGCGCAGCCGCTTGTACTGCGCGCGGTCCCCCGGCACGACCCATTCACCGCCGACCTGCAGCCGGCCCTCGGTCGGCTCCTCGATCAGCGTGAGCTGGCGCGCCAGCGTGCTCTTGCCGCAGCCCGATTCGCCCACCACCGCCAGCGTCTGGCCGGCGGCAAGCGAGAAGGACACATCGACCAGGGCCTTGACGGTCAGCTTCGGTTTGAACGCGCCCTGCGACACACCGTAGTGGCGCGTCAGCGACTCGGCCTGCATCACGGGTGCAGCGGACGGACTCATCAGTGATTGGTTTGGATTGTTCATCACACCACCTCCTCGGCCACAAGGGGGAAGAAGCAGCGCACCTGGGTGCCCTCATGGGCGAGCAGTCCGGGGCGTTCGATCTGGCAGCGTTCCTGCACCTTCGGGCAGCGCGGTGACAGCAGGCAGCCGGCCGGCCGGTCGTGCTGCCCGGGCACGATGCCCGGCAGCGTGTGCAGGCGGCGCGCGCCGCGGCTGTGCTCGGGCACGCTCTGCAACAGCGCCGCGGTGTAGGGGTGCGAAGGCGTGGCAAACAGCCGGTCCACCGGGCCTTGCTCGACCACCTGGCCCGCGTACATCACGGCCACGCGCTGCGCCACTTCGGCCACCACCGCCAGGTCGTGCGTGATCAGGATCAGCGCCATGTGATGCGCCTGCTGCAGCTGCACCAGCAGCTCCATGATCTGCGCCTGGATGGTCACGTCCAGCGCCGTCGTCGGCTCGTCGGCGATCAGCAGCTTGGGGTTGCAGGCGATCGCCATGGCGATCATCACGCGCTGCGCCATGCCGCCGGAGAACTGGTGCGGGTAGCTGTCGAGCCGGCTTTGCGCGCCCGGGATCTCGACCATCTGCAGCAGTTCCAGCGCCCGCGCGCGTGCCGCCGCGCCGCGCAGGCCCATGTGCTCGCGCAGCACCTCTTCGAGCTGGTAGCCGACGGTGAAGCAGGGATTCAGCGAAGTCATAGGGTCCTGGAAGATCATGGCCATGTCCTTGCCCAGGATCTTGCGCCGCTGCCGGTCGCTGATGGTGAGCAGGTCCTGGCCGTCGAAGTGCAGGCGCTGGGCGGTGACCCGGCCCTGCCCCGCGAGCAGGCCCATCATCGCCATCATCGAGACCGACTTGCCCGAACCCGACTCGCCGACGATGCCCAGCACGTCGCCCTGGTTCAGCTGCAGGTCGAGGGAATCGACCGCGCGAAAACCGCGGCCCTTGGCGCCGAACTCGACGCCCAGTTGTTGAATGTCCAGAAGGCTCATGTTGGTGTTCCTTGCCCGTTCATGAGGCCGACTTGAGTTTGGGGTCGAGCGCGTCGCGCAGACCATCGCCCACCAGGTTGATCGCCAGCACCGACAGCAGGATCGTCAGGCCCGGCAGTGTCACCACCCACCAGGCGCTCTCGATGTAGTCGCGCGCCGAGGCGAGCATGGTGCCCCACTCGGGCAGCGGCGGCTGCACGCCCAGGCCGAGGAAGCCCAGCGCTGCGATTTCGAGGATCGCGGCCGAGAAGCTCATGGTGGCGTGCACGATCAGTGGCGCCGTGCAGTTGGGCAGCACGGTCACGAACATCAGGCGCAGCGTGCGCGCGCCCGACAGCCGTGCGGCCGTGACGTAGTCGCGCCTGAGCTCGCTCATCGCCGAGGCGCGCACCAGGCGCACATAGGCCGGCAGCGACACCAGCGCGATCGCAATCATGGCGTTGACCAGACCCGGACCAAGGATGGCCATGATCGCCACCGCCATCAGCAACGAAGGCAGTGCCATCACGATGTCCATCACGCGCATGATGGTCGAATCGACCCACTTGCCGGCGAAAGCCGCCACCAGACCGAGGATCACGCCCGGCACCAGTGCCATCAGCACCGACACCAGACCCACCAGCAGCGACAGCCGCGCACCGTGGATCAGCCGCGAGAGCAGGTCGCGGCCGAGCTCGTCGGTGCCCAGCAGGAACTGCGAGCTGCCGCCGGCCCAGACGGGGGCCTGCAGGAAGTGGTCGCGGTACTGTTCGATCGGGCTGTGCGGTGCGACCAGCGGCGCGAACAGCGCCAGCAGCACCACCACGGCCATGAACAGCAGACCGGCCACGGCCCCTTTGTTGAGCGAAAACGCCCGCCAGAATTCTCTGAAATTCATGAGGTCACCCGGATGCGAGGGTTGGCCACACCGTAGAGCAGATCGACGGTGAAGTTGGTCAGGATCACGAGGGTGGCGACCAGCAGGATGCCGTTCTGCACCACGGGGTAGTCCCGCCGTCCGATCGCTTCGATCAGCCACTTGCCGATGCCCGGCCAGGAGAAGATGGTCTCGGTCAGCACCGCGCCGCCCATCAGCGTGCCGACCTGCAGGCCGACCACGGTGAGCACCGGAATCAGCGCGTTGCGCAGCGTGTGCACGAACACCACGCGCGTGGGCGACAGGCCCTTGGCGCGTGCGGTGCGCACATAGTCCTCGCGCAGCACTTCCAGCATGGACGAGCGCGTCATGCGCGCGATCACCGCCAGCGGAATGGTGCCCAGCACGATGGCCGGGAGGATCAGATGGCGCACCGCGTCCCACCAGGCCCCCGCGTTGAGCTCGGGATCGGCCTGCTCGGCCAGCCAGGCGTCGATCAGCATGAAGCCCGTCTGCGGCGGCACATCGAACATCAGGTCGAGCCGCCCGGACACCGGCGTCCAGCCCAGCCCGACCGAGAAGATCAGGATCAGCAGCAGGCCCCACCAGAAAATCGGCATCGAATAACCGGTCAGCGCACCCGTCATCACCGTGTGGTCCAGCCAGGTGCCGCGCTTGACGGCCGCGAGCACGCCTGCGATCACGCCGAACACCAGCGCGATCAGCAGCGCGCACAGCGCGAGTTCCAGCGTGGCCGGGAACAGCGACTTGAACTCGGTCCAGACGCTGGCCTGGGTCTTGAGCGACTGGCCCAGGTTGCCCTGTGCCAGATCGGCCAGGTAGCGGCCGTACTGCACGTACAGCGGCTGGTCCAGCCCGAGCTTCTTGAGCGCGGCGGCGTGCATTTCGGGGTCGAGCGTGCGCTCGCCCATCATGACCTCCACCGGATCACCCGGGATCATCCGGATGAGCGAGAAGGTCAGCAACGTGATGCCCAGAAAGGTGGGTATGAGCACCAGCAGTCTTTGGAGAAGGTATCTCAGCATGAGAGAACACTCCTTGTTGTTATGCAAATACAAAAAAAGCAGGCGTCAAACCTGACGCCTGCCATGTGAGCCAAAGCGAAGACTTTACTTCACGCCCACGCCTTCGAAGTTGTAGTCGCCGAAGGGGCTGATGACGAAGCCGGACACGTTCTTGCGCATCGGCTGGTTGACCGTCGAGTGGGCGATGGTCGTCCAGGGCAGGTCCTTCTTGAAGACTTCCTGCGCCTTCATGTACAGCTCTGTGCGCTCTTTCTGGTTGGTGCTGTTGCGGGCCTTGAGGGTGTAGCCATCAAATTCCTTGCTGCAGTAACGCGCGTAGTTGGAACCACCCACGGCCTCGCAGGTCAGCAGCACGCCCAGGAAGTTGTCGGGCGAAGCGTAGTCGCCGGTCCAGCCGATCAGGCCGGTGTCGTGCTCGCCGTTCTTCATGCGCTTGAGGTACTCACCCCATTCGTACTGGGTGATCTTGGCCTTGATGCCCACCTTGGCCCAGTCGGCCTGGATCATTTCGGACATCAGCTTGGCGTTGGGGTTGTACGGGCGCTGCACCGGCATGGCCCAGAGGGTGATCTCGGTGCCTTCGGCCACGCCGGCCTTCTTCAGCAGCTCCTTGGCCTTCTCGGGGTTGTAGGAGGCGTTCTTCAGGTTCTTGTTGTAGGACCACAGCGAAGCCGGGAACGGGTTCGCAGCTTCCTGGCCCTGGCCCTGGTAGACCGCGTCGATGATGGCCTTGCGGTTGATCGCCATGTCCAGCGCCTGGCGCACTTCCAGCTTGTTCATCGGGGCCTTCTCGGTGTTGTACGAGAGGTAGCCGATGTTGAAGCCCGGGGCGGTGTCGACCTTCAGGTTGGGGTCGGTCTTCATCGCGGCAATGTCCTGCGGCTTGGGGAAGGACATGATGTGGCACTCGCCGGCCTTGAGCTTCTGGAAACGCACCGACGCGTCGGTGGTGATCGCGAAGATCAGGTTGTCCACCAGCACGTTCTTGGCGTTCCAGTAGTCCTTGTGCTTGGCGTAGCGAATCTGCGCGTCCTTCTCGTAGCGGCGCAGCACGAACGGTCCGGTGCCCACGGGCTGCTGGTTGATCATGCTGGCCTTGCCTTCGGCCAGCAGCTTGTCGGCGTACTCCTTGGACAGCACGGAGGCGAACGGCATGGCCAGTTTGACCAGCAGGTCGGGATCCGGCTTCTTGAGCTTCACGACCACGGTCAGCGGATCGGTCTTGGTGACCGACTCGGTATTGCTCTCCAGACCCACGTCGGATGCATAGGGGAACTGCGCCGGGTAGGCCTTGTTGAAGGCATGCTCCTTGTTGACCATGCGCTCGATGGTGAAGATCACGTCATCCGCGGTCAGGTCACGACCGGGCTTGAAGTAGTCGGTGGTGTGGAACTTGACGCCCTTGCGCAACTTGAAGGTGTAGGTCAGGCCATCGGCGGAAATGGCCCAGGACTCGGCCAGGCTGGGTTCGACGTCGGTGCCGCCCTTCTTGAACTGGGTCAGGCGGTTGAAGAGCGCGTGTCCGGCGGCATCGAAGGTGGTGCCGGCCGTGTATTGCGCGGTGTCGAAGCCTTCCGGACTGCCTTCGGAACAGTAGATCAGCGTACCTGCGGCATGCGACGCAGCGGCAACAGCCGTCAGGCTCAGCGCCAGCGCCAGTTTCTTCACTTCAAACATAGGGTCTTCCTCAAGTTATGCGGGCGCAGCGAAGTGCTCGCCCGTCGGGTGAAAAATGATTATCAAGACAAATGCCTGTGCCGCTGTCACCTGCGTTGGTGCCACTGGTGTCGAACCACAGGTCCACTTGACCCGCATCAAGAACTGCAAAATCGGTGCCATCTCGCGCCGCCTCGCTGAAAGCGCCACCACCACCAAGGAACTCCATGATTCGCTGGGAAGCCCACACCTGCCTGCCCCTGCACCCCGACGCCAGCTTTGCACCACTGGAGCACTACCGCACCGCGGGCGTGCACTACGTGAGCATCAATGTGGGCATGGACATGAACCCGCTGTCGCAGATCCTGCCGGTGATCGCGGCGTTTCGCGCCCGGCTGCTTGCCGCACCTGATCGATACCTCCTGCCTGACACGGTAGCCGACATCGAACGCGCGCGTCACGAGGGAAAACTCGCGGTCGGCTTCGACCTCGAAGGCGCACTGCCGCTGCTGGAACGGCCGGAGATGGTGGCGCTTTACCGCGACCTCGGCGTGCGCCAGATCCACTTCGCCTACAACCGCAACAACAGCGTGGCCGGCGGCTGCCACGACGAGCCGCAGGGCCTGACGGCGCTGGGACGCCGGATGGTCGAGGCGTTGAACGCAGCGGGCGTGATCATCGACTGCTCGCACACCGAGCGCCAGACCACGCTGGACATCATGGCCCACTCGACCCAGCCGGTCGTGTTCAGCCATGCCAATCCGCTGGCCCTGGTCGAACATGGTCGCAACATCACCGACGAACAGATCCGCGCCTGCGCCGCCACCGGCGGCGTGGTGTGCATCTCCAGTGTGTCCCGTTTTCTCGGCGTCGAATCGCCCGCCGCGAGCGACATCGTGCGCCACCTGCTGCACGTCGCCGAGCTCGTCGGGACCCGGCACGTCGGCCTGGGACTGGACATCGGCTTCGGAGAACCCGGCCTCGACGACGACCCGCCCCCACCCTTTGATCCGGAGTACTGGTGGCCCGCTGGCGCGGGTTACGGCCGCGGCATCCGGCAGATGCGGTACGCGCCGGTCGACACCTGGAAGCAGCTGCCCGAAGCCCTGCGCGCGGCGGGCATGGACGACAACGACATCGACGGCATCCTCGGTGGAAACATGGCACGGGTGGCCCGGCAGGTCTGGGAACGACCACCCGCCTGACACCCAGGGTTATGCAGCAAACGCATAACGGAATGGCAACTCGGCCTTGGACAGTGGTGGTACCCGGTCCTTACAGTCCCGGCCATCGGCTCCACCGTGGAACGATGAGACAACCCACAAGGACACCTCGCAAATGTCACAAGCACCGCACCCGGCCGGCGCCGCGGCCAACAGCCCGGCAGCCTTCACCAACGCCCTGCCGTCCTATCTGGACCCCAACAACCTCGGCCCCTGGGGCATCTATCTGCAACAGGTTGACCGCGTCGCGCCCTACCTGGGCAACCTCGCCCGCTGGGTCGACACCCTCAAGCGCCCCAAGCGCACCCTGATCGTCGACGTGCCAATCCACCTCGACGATGGCACCGTGGCCCACTTCGAGGGCTACCGCGTGCAGCACAACACCAGCCGCGGCCCCGGCAAAGGCGGCGTGCGCTTCCACCAGAACGTGACCCTGTCCGAGGTGATGGCGCTGTCGGCCTGGATGTCCATCAAGAACGCGGCGGTCAACGTGCCCTACGGCGGCGCCAAGGGCGGCATCCGCGTCGACCCACGCCAACTGTCGATCGGTGAACTTGAGCGCGTGACGCGTCGATACACCAGTGAGATCGGCATCATCATCGGCCCGACCAAGGACATCCCCGCCCCCGACGTCAACACCAACGAACAGGTGATGGCCTGGATGATGGACACCTACTCGATGAACGAAGGCGCCACGGCCACCGGCGTCGTCACCGGCAAACCGGTCGACCTCGGCGGTTCGCTGGGCCGCCGCGAAGCCACCGGCCGCGGTGTGTTCACGGTGGGCGTCGAAGCCGCCAAGCACACCGGCATGGACATTTCCAAGGCCCGCGTGGCGGTGCAGGGCTTCGGCAATGTCGGCGGCGTCGCAGGCAAGCTGTTTGCGGAAGCCGGCGCCAAGGTGGTGGCGGTGCAGGACCACGGCGGCACCGTCTACCGCGAGTCCGGCCTGGACGTGCCCGCCCTGCTCGCCCACGTGGCCCGCGTGGGCTCGGTCGCCGGGTTCACCGGTGGCGAAGTGATCGACAACGACGCCTTCTGGGGCGTGCCTTGCGACATCCTGATCCCGGCTGCGCTGGAACAGCAGATCACCGAAGCCAACGCCGGCCGCATCCAGGCCAAGATGATCATCGAAGGCGCCAACGGTCCGACCACGCCCCAGGCCGACGACATCCTGCACGACCGCGGCATCCTGGTGTTGCCCGACGTGATCGCCAACGCTGGCGGCGTGACGGTGAGCTACTTCGAGTGGGTGCAGGACTTCTCCAGCTTCTTCTGGAGCGAGGACGAGATCAACGAGCGCCTGGTGCGCATCATGAAAGGCGCGTTTGCTGCCGTCTGGCAGGTGGCCGAGGAGAACAAGGTCAGCCTGCGCACTGCGACATTCATCGTGGCCTGCAAGCGCATCCTGCACGCACGCGACCTGCGCGGTTTGTATCCCTGATGGGCCGAGCATGAAGAAGCCCCGCATCGCGGGGCTTTTTTCATTGCAGTGTTTCTTTCAGGGCCGGCAAGGCCGGCAGGGGCATCACGTCGATACCCTCCTCGATCAGTTCCATCGCCACCTCGGGTGTGGTGCGGCCGCGGATGTTGCGCTGTGCCAGCTCGCCGTGGTGCATGGCCCGCGCCTGGTCGGCAAAGCGTTCGCCCACGTCTTCGGTCTGGCTCATCAGCTCGCGCACGGCGCGCAACAGGCGCCCCTGCAGTTCGGACCCCGGCGCAGTCCGGCCCAACTCCACCAGGCCCTCGTCGATGCCGGCACGCGCCACCGGTTCCTCGCTTGTGCGACCCAGGTTCAACCGCGGCGCCGACAGCATCTTGCGCACCTGCGCGTCGCCACACAGCGGGCAGCTCAGCAGGCCACGCTCCAGTTGCTGATGGAAATCGTCTTCCGACGCGAACCAGCCCTCGAAGTCGTGCTGGTGCGAACACTGCAGGTTGAGAACCTTCATGACTGAATTATCGTGCGACGTCGGCGGGCATGGCGCCGGACCAGTCCAGTGACCACACGCCCGACAGCACGTTCTGCAACCAGAGGGCACCGACCAGGGTCTTGCAGTCAATGATGCTGCCGTCGCGACACCAGCCATTCACTTCGTCGGGCGTGGCGTTGAACACGTCCAGGAATTCGCCCTCATCCAGCCGGCGTTCGCCCTGCGACAGCCCCCGGGCGAACCAGATGTCGATGATTTCGTCGGAGTAGGCGATGGTCGGTGCCAACCTGCCCGCAAACGCCCATTCCGTGGCCCTGTATCCCGTCTCTTCCGCCAGCTCGCGCCGGGCGCAGGCCAGGCTGCCCTCGCCGGCGTCTAGCTTGCCCGCCGGAAACTCCACGATGACGCTGCGCATGGGATGCCGGAACTGGCGCTCCATGACCACACGACCGTCGTCCAGCAGACCGATCACCATCACCGCCCCCGGGTGCAGCACATATTCACGTGTCGCCTCTTGCCCAGAAGGCAGGCGTACGGTGTCCCGCACGACATGAAGGAAGTGACCCTTGAGCAACTCGGTGCGGGCGACGGGCTCTTCAAGCAGGTGGGCATCCTGGCTCATGGCGCGTCCTCAGCCGTGGCGCTTGTACAGGTAGCGGTAGACAAAGCCCGGGAAGGCCAGCGTGAGGAACAGTGCGCCAGTGGTGGCGTAGAACTCCCAGCCCTGGGGGTAGATCTGGCCGTCGGCCTTTTCAAGCGCCAAGCCGAGCGCCCCCACAAGGCCATAGCAGATCACCAGCTCCAGCAGATGAATGCCCAGGGACTTGGGCGCCGAACGCGGCACCACCCCCAGCCAGCGCTGGTTGATAAACGGCAGGTTGGCGGCCAGTACGGCTGCCAGCAGCACCAGCCAGACAGAAACCGACGCGCTCACGCGAGAAGTGAGGCGATGGCCTGCGCGCACAGGGCCATCAGCCCACCCGGGACCACGCCAAGCACCAAAACCAGCGCACCGTTGACCGACAGCACCGAGCGCACGTCCATGCCGGCGGTGATGCCAGCGGTCTGCGTGGGCGCATCGAAGTACATGACCTTGACCAGGCGCAGGTAGTAGAAGGCGCCGATGAGCGACATCACGACGGCGAACACCGCCAGACCGATGTAGACCGGCTGCGACGAGGCCAGCAGGGCCTGCAGCACCGACAGTTTGGCGTAGAAGCCCACCAGCGGCGGCACACCAGCCAGAGAGAACATGCACACGGCCATCACACCCGCATAGAGCGGGCTGCGCTGGTTCAGGCCGGCCAGATCGGCGATCTCATCGGACTCGAAGCCGTCGCGAGAAAGCAGCAGGATGACGCCGAAGGTGCCCAGGGTGGTCAGCACGTAGGTGATGACATAGAACATCGTGGCGCTGTAGGCATTGACCATGTTGCCCGTGTCCAACCCCTTGTCCCCATGCACCACACCGGCCAGCAGGCCCAGCAGCATGAAGCCCATCTGGGCGATCGTGGAGAACGCCAGCATGCGCTTGAGGTTGGTCTGGGCGATGGCCGCCAGGTTGCCGATAAGCAGAGAAGCCACGGCGAGCACCGCCAGCATCTGCTGCCAGTCCAC
The DNA here is from genome assembly GCF_004006415.1 of Hydrogenophaga sp. NH-16. NCBI lineage: Bacteria > Pseudomonadati > Pseudomonadota > Betaproteobacteria > Burkholderiales > Comamonadaceae > Hydrogenophaga > Hydrogenophaga sp. NH-16. The sequence continues at coordinate 4,159,229 of NZ_CP029344.1, read as the reverse complement.
TGCCAGCGGTGCCAAGCCTTCGACCAGCAGGCGGATCACGATGGCAAAGGCGGCCAGCTTCGGCGCACCACCCACCATCAGCGTGATCGCGGTGGGAGCGCCGTGGTACACGTCCGGCACCCACATGTGGAAGGGCACCACACCCAGCTTGAACGCCAGACCTGCGACCACGAACACCAGGCCCAGCATCAGCACCTGCGGTGAACCTTTGAGGGTTTCAGGGCCACCGGCAATGGCCTTCATCACCTCGGCCACATCCAGCGAGGCGGTGGCGCCGTAGACCAGCGACAAGCCATACAGCAGGAAACCGCTGGCCAGCGCACCCAGCACGAAGTACTTCATGGCCGCTTCGATGGCCTTGCCATCGTCTCGGCGCAGGGCCACCAGGGCATAGCTCGACAGGGTCAACAGCTCCAGGCCCAGATAGATCACCAGGAAGTTGTGGCCGGAGATCATCACGAACATGCCCAGCAGCGCGTACAGCGACAGCGTGAACAGGTCGCCCGCACGCAGCATGTCGCGGCTGGAGGCGTAGTCGCGGCCATAGACCAGCGTCACGAACATGGCGATGGCGGCAAAACACTTGAGCCACAGGCCCATCGGATCGCTCACGATCATGCCGCCGAAACCGCTGATCGAGTGGCCGGCCAAGGCATTCTTGCCCTGCAGGAAGGCCACACAGGCCAGCGTGAGCAGGGTGAGCAGATAGGTGGGGCGACGGGTCGGCGACTTGACGGTCAGGTCGACCAGCGAAATCACGCAGGTCATCACCAGCAAGAAAATCTCGGGGTAGACCGCCACCAAGCTGAGTTGATCAATCATGTGAAGACTCGTTCGTGTGTTTGCTCAGGCAGCGTTCAGGGCAGCTTGGAGATGGCGACATGGCGCAGCAGCTCGGCCACGGACGCATCCATCACGTCGGTGAACGGCTTCGGATGCACGCCCATGTACAGCACAGCGATGGCCAGCAGCGCCATGATCAGGAACTCGCGGCGACCGATGTCGGTGAGTTCCTTGACATGGTGGTTGCCCACCGAACCCAGGTACACGCGCTTGTACATCCAGAGCGAGTAGGCTGCGCCGAAGATCAAGGCCGATGCCGCGGCGGCACCGATCCAGAAGTTGGCCTTCACCGCCGCCAGAATCACCATCCACTCGCCCACGAAGCCCGCGGTGCCCGGAAGACCGCAATTGGCCATGGTGAACAACAGCGCGAACGCGGCGAAGTTGGGCATGGTGTTGACCACACCGCCGTAGTCGGCGATGTTGCGCGAGTGCACGCGGTCGTACAGCACACCGATCGACAGGAACATGGCGGCCGAGACGAAGCCGTGGGCAATCATCTGAACGATGGCGCCGGACACGCCCATGTCGCTGAAGACGAAGAAGCCCAGCGTCACGAAGCCCATGTGGGCCACCGACGAGTAGGCCACCAGCTTCTTCATGTCCTTCTGCACCATGGCCACCAGGCCAACGTAAATCACGGCCACCAGCGACAGGGTGATGATCAGCCAGGCCCACTGGTGGGAGGCATCGGGCAGGATGGGCAGGGAAAACCGCAGGAAGCCGTAGGCACCCAGCTTGAGCATGATGGCGGCCAGCACGGCCGAGCCACCGGTGGGCGCCTCGACGTGCACGTCGGGCAGCCAGGTGTGCACCGGCCACATCGGCACCTTTACCGCGAAGGCGGCAAAGAAGGCGAAGAACAGGAGGGTCTGGGCGGTACTGCCCAGCGGCAGCTTGTGCCAGGCCGCGAGATCGAAACTGCCACCCGACTGGTTGTACAGGTAAATCAGGGCCACCAGCATCAGCAGCGAACCCATCAGCGTGTACAGGAAGAACTTGAAGGCGGCGTAGATCTTGTTGGGACCGCCCCAGATGCCGATGATCAGGTACATCGGGATGAGTGTGGCCTCGAAGAACACATAGAACAGCATGCCGTCCAGCGCTGAGAACACGCCGATCATCAGACCTGAGAGGATCAGGAACGCGCCCATGTACTGGTTCACGCGCTCGGTGATCACCTCCCAGCCGGCCAACACCACGATCACCGTGATGAACGCGGTCAGAAGCACCAGCCAAAGGGAGATGCCGTCCACGCCCAGGTGGTAGTGGATGTTGAAGCGCTCAATCCAGGGCATCTTCTCCACGAACTGCATCGCAGCCGTACCCAGCTCGAAGCCGGTGTAGAGAGGAATCGTCACCGCCAGCGAGACCAGCGCCCCCAGCAGCGCGATCCAGCGGACCACATTGGCCTGGTCATCCCGACCAAGTGCCAGCAACACGACACCAAAAAGGATTGGTGCCCAGATCGCGAGGCTCAGCAAACCCATCTTCTTGTTCTCCTTATTTGGCGAGCCACACGAAATACGTCATGAACAGAAACACGCCCACGATCATCAACAGCGCATAGTGGTAGAGGTAACCGCTCTGAAAGCCACGGACCACCGACGAGAAGCCGCCCACAATCTTCCAACTGGCGTTGACCACACCGGTCTCGATCACACCCTGGTCGCCGCCCTTCCAGAGACCCGTGCCCAGTGCACGCGCACCACGGGCCAGCACGTTTTCGTTGAACCAGTCCATGTAGTACTTGTTCTCCAGAATGGTGATGATCGGTTTGAGCGCACGACCGATGGCGGCAGGAACCGCGGGGTTGACCAGGTACATGTACCAAGCCGTCACGGCTCCTGCGAGCGCCAGCCAGAACGGTGCGGTGGAGAAGGCGTGCAGGGCCATGGCCAGAGGTCCGTGGAACTCTTCGGCGAACTTCGCCACCGCCGGGTGAGCGGCCGAGTTGATCGTGATGGCGTCCTTGAGGAAGTCACCAAACAGCATCGGCTGGATGGTCATGAAACCGATCACCACAGAAGGAATGGCCAGCAGCAACAGCGGCACCGTCACCACCCACGGGGTTTCGTGCGGCTTGCCATCGCCATGGTGACCATGGTCGTCGTGGTGGTCGTCGTGCCCATGGTGGGCGTCCGGATTCTGGTCGTAGCGCTCCTTGCCGTGGAACACCAGGAAGTACAGACGGAACGAGTAGAACGAGGTCACGAACACACCTGCCAGCACGGCAAAGTGTGCGAAACCAGCGGCCGGCAGGTTGCTGAAATGCACCGCCTCGATGATCGCGTCCTTCGAGTAGAAGCCGGCGAACAACGGTGTGCCGATCAGGGCCAGGGTACCCAGCAGCGAGGTGATCCAGGTGATGGGCATGTACTTGCGCACGCCGCCCATCCAGCGAATGTCCTGGTTGTGGTGCAGCCCCATGATCACCGAACCGGCCGCAAGGAACAGCAGGGCCTTGAAGAAGGCGTGGGTCATCAGGTGGAACACGGCCACCGAGTAAGCCGAGGCACCGAGCGCCACGGTCATGTAACCCAGCTGCGAGAGTGTGGAGTAGGCCACGACTCGCTTGATGTCGTTCTGGATGATGCCCAGGAAACCCATGAACAGCGCCGTGATGGCGCCGATCACCATGATGAAGTTCAGCGCAGTGTCCGACAGCTCGAACAGGGGCGACATGCGCGAGACCATGAAGATGCCGGCCGTCACCATGGTGGCGGCGTGGATCAGCGCGGAAATGGGCGTCGGGCCTTCCATCGAGTCCGGCAGCCAGACGTGCAGCGGAAACTGGGCCGACTTGCCCATGGCGCCTATGAACAGGCAGATGCAAATCACGGTGATCAGCATCCAGTCAGTGCCGGGAAAGCCGATCTGACCCAGTGCGCCGGCCTTGGCAAACACCTCGGTGTAGTTCAACGTGCCGGCGTAGGCCACGATCAGGCCGATGCCCAGGATGAAGCCGAAGTCGCCGACCCGATTGACCAGGAAGGCCTTCATGTTGGCGAAGATGGCCGTGGGCTTGTTGAACCAGAAACCGATCAGCAAATAAGAGACCAGACCCACCGCTTCCCAGCCGAAGAAGAGTTGCAGCAGGTTGTTGCTCATCACCAGCATCAGCATGGAGAAGGTAAAGAGCGAGATGTAGGCGAAGAAGCGGTTGTAGCCAGCATCCTCTTCCATGTAGCCGATGGTGTAGAGATGGACCATCAGCGAGACGAAGGTCACCACACACATCATCATGGCGGTCAGGCCGTCGACGAGAAAACCGATCTCCATCTTGAGGCCACCGACCACCATCCATTCGTAGATGGTTGCGTTGAAGCGGGCGCCGTCCAGCGCCACGCTCTTGAGTGTCATGGCCGAAATGATGAATGCCACCAGCACACCCAGAATCGTCAGAGAGTGCGAGGCGCGGCGGCCGATCAGGTTGCCGCCAAACGTGGTGCCCAGAATGCCAGCGAGGGCCGAGCCGACCAGCGGCGCCAGTGGCACGGCCAGCAGGGTCGTTGCGGAAAGGGTGGTGCTCATGTTCTTAACCCTTGAGGGTGTTGAGTTCTTCGGCGCTGACGGTGGACTTGCTGCGGAACAACAGCACCAGAATGGCCAGGCCAATGGCCGACTCGGCGGCGGCCACCGTCAGGATGAAGAACACAAACACCTGCCCGTGGAGATCTCCAAGGTAGTGGGAGAAGGCTACAAAGTTCATGTTGACCGCCAGCAACATCAGCTCAATGGCCATCAACAACACGATGATGTTCTTGCGGTTCAGGAAGATGCCGATGACGGACAACGCGAACAGGATCGCACCCACCGAAAGAAAGTGACCGAGTGACAGACTGGTGAAGCTCATGCTTTGCCCTCCTCCGCGGCAACTGCGCTGGCGGCAGCATGTGTTTTGGTTGCGGCCATTGGCACGACCACCAGACGGTCTGAAGCCCGCACGCGAACCTGCAGTCCCGGATCAATGGCCTTGCTGTCCTTGCGCTTGCGCAGCGTGAGCGCGATGGCCGCGAACATGGCCACCAGCAATATCACCGCGGCAATCTCGACCGGATACAGGTATTCGGTGTACATCAGCGTGCCAAGGGCCTTCGTGTTCGACACCTCGGCAGCCTGTACCGCCACCGGTGCCACCATGTTCGGAAAACCGACCCACAGCACGGCAATCAGCTCGGCGGCCACCAGTGCCCCCAGCGTGGCCGCCAAGGGGAAGTTCTGCCAGAAGCCCCAACGGTCTCCGTCGAGCTTGATGTCCAGCATCATGACGACGAACAGGAACAGCACCATGACCGCGCCCAGGTACACGAGCACCAGTGTCAGCCCGAGGAACTCGGCCTTGAGCAGCAGCCACAGGCCAGAGGCCTGGGAGAACGCCAGCATCAGGAACAGCACGGCGTGCACTGGGTTGCGCGCCGTGATGACACGGTAGGCGGCGAAGAGCATCACCGCCGCGAACAAATAGAAAAAGCCGGTCTGGTAGTCCATGGTCTTGTCTTTCGCCGGCTCAGCGGTACTTGGCGTCCGCGGCCTTGGCTGCGGCGATCTCGGGCTCGTAGCGGTCTCCGACAGCCAGCAGCATTTCTTTGGTGAAGTACAGGTCACCGCGTTTTTCGCCGTGGTACTCAAGAATCTGGGTCTCGACGATGGCATCGACCGGACAGGCCTCTTCGCAGAAACCGCAGAAAATGCACTTGGTCAGATCAATGTCGTACCGGGTGGTGCGGCGGGTCCCGTCTTCGCGTTCACCCGCTTCGATGGTGATGGCCATGGCGGGGCAGACGGCCTCGCACAGCTTGCAGGCGATGCAGCGCTCTTCGCCGTTCTCGTAACGGCGCTGGGCATGGAGACCGCGGAAACGAGGAGACAGCGGAGTTTTCTCTTCGGGGAACTGGACCGTGACCTTGCGACGCAGGGCGTAGCGGCCCGTCAGGGCCATGCCCTTGAAGAGCTCCAGCAACATGAAGCTCTTGAAAAAGTCGCTCAGCGAAAAGGGGGCAACGGCGGAGGTGGACATGATCGATCGCCTTGCTTATTTCCAGAGATTCCACGAGGTCTGCATCAGGCCGCCGACGAGCAGCAGCCAGACCAGCGTGACGGGAATGAAAATCTTCCAGCCCAGACGCATGATCTGGTCGTAGCGGAAACGGGGGAAAGTGGCGCGGATCCAGATGAACAGGGACACCACGAAGAAGGTCTTGGCACCCAGCCAGATCCAGCCTGGAATCCAGTTGAACAGGGCGCTGTCGATCGGGGGCAGCCAGCCGCCGAGGAACATCACCACCGCCAGGATGGACACCAGCCACATGCTGGCGTACTCGGCCAGGAAGAAGATCGCAAAGCCCATGCCTGAGTACTCGACCATGTGGCCGGCCACGATTTCTGCTTCGCCCTCGACCACGTCAAACGGGTGCCGGTTGGTTTCGGCCACGCCCGAAATCAGGTAGACCATAAAAATGGGCAGCAGCGGGAGCCAGTTCCAAGACAGGAAGTCCAGCCCCATGTTCACACCGTGGCCCTTGGCCTGCGACGCAACGATGTCGCCCAGGTTCAAGCTGCCCGCGGTCATCACGACCACCAGGAAGCAGAAGCCGATGGCGATTTCATAGCTCACCATCTGGGCAGAGGCGCGCAGCGCGCCCAGGAAGGCGTACTTGGAGTTCGAGGCCCAGCCGGCAATGATCACGCCGTACACCTCGATCGAGGTGATGGCCAGGATGACCAGCAGGCCGGCGTTGATGTTGGCGATCACTGCCTCGGGACCGAATGGCACCACCACCCACGCGGCGAGCGCCGGCATGATGGCCATGAGGGGACCCAGGCGAAACAGCCCGTTGCTGGCGGCGGTGGGGCTGATCAACTCCTTGGTGAGCAGCTTGACCGCATCGGCGATCGGCTGAAGCAGCCCGGCAGGGCCGACGCGGTTCGGGCCAAAGCGAACCTGCATGAAACCCAGCAGCTTGCGCTCCCACAGGGTCAGGTAAGCCACGGCCCCCATCAGCGGGGCGACGACAGCAACGATCTTGAGCAGGCTCCAGATGACCGGCCAGGCCGCCGTGGTCCACCAGGAGGCGTTGATGAGGCCAAGGCCTCCGTTGTACATCGCGTCGATCATGCGCGGGCTCCTCGGGCGTCGCTCGTGAGTTGCAGCGAGGTGGCGCGGCGCACCAGCCCGTCGAGCTGGTAGATCGGCGCCACACAGGGGGACGTCTGGGCTGGCGACTGGTCGGCAGCGGCGGGCCCCACACCGACATCGGCGTTGTTGAGACGGGAAGCATCCAGCAACGATCCGCCCGCGACACCCGGCAAGGCGGCGGCCAGCACCGCCAGGGAGGTGTCGGCATCGAACCCGGGCAAACCCAGCAGATTGCCCAGCACGCGAAGCACCTTCCATGCCGGGCGCGTGTCGCCCAGCGGACGCACCACCGCGTGGAAACTCTGCAACCGGCCTTCGGCGTTGACGAAGGACCCGGAGGTCTCCGTGAAAGGCGCAATGGGCAGCAACACGTCGCTGATGTCCATGTTGGCTTTGAAAGGGCTGAGCGTGACCACCATGTCGGCGGACTTCAGTCCTTCGGCACCCTTGGCGCTGTCAAAGGCCGGCTCCGTGTTCAGGAGAATGGCGGCCTTTAGCTGGCCACCGAGCATCTGCGTGGCGTTGAGGCCACCCTGCCCTGGCACGGCGCGCACCAGCTGCGCACCGACGGTGTTGGCAGCTTCGGTGAGGTAGCCCACCGAGGCGCCCGTTTGCTGACCAATCCAGTTGGCGAGTGCCAGCAGGCTGGAGGCCTTTTCGTGGTGAGCCGCGGCGTTGCCCAGAAGGATGGCCTTCTGCTCGCCCCCCAGCAGGGACTTCGCCACTGCGCGGGCCTCGTCGGTGATGCTGCCGGCGACCGGCGGCTGCACACCGGCTTCCGCAGCAACAGCGGCAGCAACTCCGGCCAGAGCACTGACCCAGACACTGCTGTCGGCGAGCAGCACGTTCTTCAGCGGCATGGCCCAGTCAGGGGCCTGTGCCGCCAGCACATTGACCTGACATCCCTTGCGGGCCGCCTGGCGGATGCGCTGTGCAAACAGCGGATGGTCCTTGCGCAGGTTGGAGCCCACGACCAGCACGCGCTGCAACTGCGACAGCTCGGCAATCGGACGCCCGAGCCAGCGGGCCTGACCGGCCGGCGCAGCATGGCCGAAATCGGCATGGCGCAGACGGCTGTCGATGTTTTCGCTGCCCAGGCCACGCACCAGGGCACCGGCCAGAGACAGTTCTTCAACCGTGCTGTGCGGACTGGCCAGCAGACCGATCGCTGCAGCGCCATGCTTGTCCTTGACGCACTTGAGACCGTTGGCCACATACTCCAGCGCGGTTTGCCAGTCCACGGTCTGCCATTCGCCACCTTGCTTGAGCATGGGCTGGGTCAGGCGGTCTTCACCATTGAGGGCCTCGTACGAGAAGCGGTCGCGATCGGCGATCCAGCATTCGTTGACGGCGTCGTTCTCCAGCGGGACCACGCGCATCACCTGGTGGTTCTTCACCTGAACGATCAGGTTGGCACCCGTCGAGTCGTGCGGGCTCACGCTCTTGCGCCGCGAGAGCTCCCAGGTGCGTGCGCTGTAGCGGAATGGCTTGCTGGTGAGCGCACCAACCGGGCAGATGTCGATCATGTTGCCCGAGAGTTCAGAATCCACCGACTGGCCAACAAACGTCTCGATCTCGGCGTGCTCTCCGCGGTTGGACATGCCCAGCTCCATCACGCCGGCAATCTCCTGGCCGAAACGCACGCAGCGGGTGCAGTGGATGCAGCGGCTCATCTCCTCCATGGAGATCAGCGGACCGACGTTCTTGTGGAACACCACGCGCTTCTCTTCTTCGTAGCGCGAGGCACCACCACCGTAGCCCACGGCCAGGTCCTGCAACTGGCACTCGCCGCCCTGATCGCAGATCGGGCAATCCAGCGGGTGGTTGATCAGCAGGAACTCCATCACCGACTTCTGGGCCTTGATGGCCTTGTCGGACTTGGTGCGCACGATCATGCCCATGGTCACCGGCGTGGCGCAGGCGGGCATGGGTTTGGGAGCCTTCTCCACTTCTACCAGACACATGCGGCAACTGGCGGCGATGGAGAGCTTCTTGTGGTAGCAGAAGTGCGGGATGTAGGTGCCTGCCTTCTCGGCCGCATGCATGACCATGCTGCCCGGGGGCACTTCGACCTTCTGGCCGTCGAGTTCGATTTCAACCATGTTGTGTTCCGGATCAGGCAGAGGTCGCGGTGTCGGCCTTGATCATGGCCGCGAACTCGTGACGGAAGTGTTTGAGCATGGCGCGCACCGGCATGGCCGCTGCATCACCCAGTGCACAGATCGTGCGGCCCATGATGTTCTCGGCCACGTTGTCCAGCAGGTCCATGTCGGCCGGCTTGGCGTCACCGCGCTGGATCTTGTCGACCAGGCGCCAGAGCCAGCCCGTGCCTTCGCGGCAGGGTGTGCACTGACCGCAGGACTCGTGCATGTAGAAGTAGGACAGGCGCTTGAGCGACTCGACCATGCAGCGGGTGTCGTCCATCACGATCACGGCACCCGACCCCAGCATGGAACCGGCCTTGCTGATGGAGTCGTAGTCCATCGTGCAGTCCATGATGATGTGGGCCGGCAGCACGGGCGAAGACGAACCGCCAGGAATCACCGCCTTGAGCTGGCGGCCAGTGCGCACACCACCGGCCAGCTCCAGCAGCTTCGAGAACGGCGTGCCCATCGGGATTTCGTAGTTACCCGGCAGGTTCACGTCACCGCTGACCGAGAAGATCTTGGTACCGCCGTTGTTCGGCTTGCCGCATTCGAGGTAGGACTGGCCACCATTGCGGATGATCCAGGGCACCGCCGCGAAGGTCTCGGTGTTGTTGATGGTGGTCGGCTTGCCGTAGAGACCAAAGCTGGCCGGGAACGGCGGCTTGAAGCGGGGCTGACCCTTCTTGCCTTCCAGCGATTCGAGCAGCGCGGTTTCTTCACCGCAGATGTAAGCACCGAAACCATGGTGGGCATGGAGCTGGAACGAGTAGTTCGAGCCCATGATGTTGTTGCCCAGGTAACCGGCGGCACGGGCTTCTTCCAGGGCGGCTTCGAAACGCTCATACACCTCGAAGATTTCGCCGTGGATGTAGTTGTAGCCCACGCTGATGCCCATGGCGTACGCCGCGATCGCCATGCCTTCGATGACGATGTGCGGGTTGTACATGAGGATGTCGCGGTCCTTGCAGGTGCCCGGCTCGCCCTCGTCCGAGTTGCACACGAGGTACTTCTGCCCGGGGAACTGGCGGGGCATGAAACTCCACTTCAGGCCCGAGGGGAAACCGGCGCCCCCGCGGCCGCGCAGCGCGGACTCCTTGACGGTCGCGATCACCTGGTCCTGCGTCATGCCCACGGCACCGGTCTCGGGATTCGGCGCGGAACCATCCATGCCCAGCACCTTGCGCAGGGCCTGGTAGCCACCGCGCGCCTCGTAGTCCTTGAGCGACCAGTTGCTGCCGTTCAGGTCCTTGTAGATCTGAGGCTCAATGTGGCGACCGTGGAAACAGGTCTGCACGCCCGTGGCAGCGAACTGAGCAAGCACTTGCTGGGCGTTCATTGTTTGCCCTCCGCGGCCCTGAGACCATCGATCAGCTGATCGAGCTTCTCATTGCTCATGAAGCTGCACATGTGGCGGTCGTTCACCAGCATCACCGGCGAATCGGCACAGGCGCCCAAGCATTCACTCTGCTGGAGCGTGAACAGGCCGTCCGCCGTGGTCTCGCCCATGGCGATGCCCAGCTTCTTTTCCAGGTGGTGCAGCGCGGTGTACCCCTCGCGCAGCTGGCACGGCAGGTTGGTGCAAACGTTGAGCTTGTACTTGCCCACCGGCCGCTGGTTGTACATGTTGTAGAAGGTCGTCACCTCGTGGACGGCCATCACCGGCATGCCCAGGTAGTCGGCAATCGCCTGCTCGGCAGCGTGGCTGACGTAGCCTTGCTCCTGCTGCACGATCGACAGACACGCCATCACGGCAGATTGGGCCTGCTCCGTGGGGTACTTGGCCACTTCGCGGGCGAAGCGGGCCTTGGTGGCCTCGGACAGTTCCATGGCCGTCACAGGGCCTTGGTTAGCGGGGGTCGAGATCATCGGTCAATCTCTCCAAAAACGATGTCCATCGTGCCGATGATGGCCACCGCATCGGCCAGCATGTGGCCCTTGGCCATTTCGTCCAGCGTGGACAGGTGCGTGAAACCAGGGGCGCGGATCTTCAGCCGGTACGGCTTGTTGGCGCCATCACTCACCAGGTAGATGCCGAACTCACCCTTGGGGTGCTCGACGGCGGCATAGGCCTCACCTTCGGGCACGTGGAAGCCTTCGGTGAAGAGCTTGAAGTGGTGGATCAGCTCTTCCATGCTCGACTTCATCGCTTCGCGCGAGGGAGGCGCCACCTTGTGGTTGTCGGTGATGACCGGGCCCGGATTGGCGCGCAACCAGTCCACGCACTGCTTGATGATGCGGTTGGACTGCTTCATCTCTTCCATTCGGACGAGGTAGCGGTCGTAGGTGTCACCGGTCTTGCCAACCGGGATGTCGAACTCGACCCGGTCGTACACGTCGTACGGTTGCTTCTTGCGCAGATCCCAGGCGATGCCGGAACCGCGGAGCATGGGACCGGTCATGCCCAGGTTGAGAGCACGCTCCGGACTGACAACACCGATGCCAACCGTGCGCTGCTTCCAGATCCGGTTGTCGGTCAGCAGAGTGTGGTACTCCGCCAGGTAGGTCGGAAACCGCTGCGTAAAGTCGTCGATGAAGTCGAGCAACGAGCCTTGGCGGTTCTGGTTCAACTCAGCCATCGCCTTGGCGTTGCGGATCTTGCTGTGCCTGTACTGCGGCATGGTGTCCGGCAGATCGCGATAGACACCACCCGGGCGGAAGTAGGCCGCGTGCATGCGCGCACCCGACACCGCTTCGTACATGTCGAACAGGTCTTCCCGCTCGCGGAACGCGTAGATCAGGATGGTCGAACTGCCGCAGTCATTGCCGTGCGAACCGAGCCACATCAGGTGGTTCAGCAGACGTGTAATCTCGCTGAACATCACCCGGATGTACTGCGCACGGATCGGCACTTCAATACCCAGCAGCTTCTCGATGGCCAGGCAATAGGCATGTTCGTTGCACATCATGGACACGTAGTCGAGACGGTCCATGTAAGGCAGCGACTGGATGAAGGTCTTGTGCTCGGCCAGTTTCTCAGTGGCGCGGTGCAGCAATCCGATGTGCGGATCGGCACGCTGCACCACCTCACCGTCGAGCTCCAGCACCAGACGCAGCACGCCGTGTGCTGCAGGGTGCTGCGGACCGAAGTTCAGTGTGTAGTTCTTGATTTCAGCCATGATCAGTGCAGCCCGCCGTAGTTGTCTTCACGGATCACGCGGGGTGTGATTTCGCGAGGCTCGATCGTCACCGGCTCGTAGACCACTCGCTGACGTTCGGCGTCGTAGCGCATCTCGACATGACCCGACAGCGGAAAGTCCTTGCGGAAGGGGTGACCGATGAAGCCATAGTCGGTCAGGATGCGGCGCAGGTCGTTGTGGCCTTCGAACACGATGCCGTACAGGTCGAAGGCCTCACGCTCGTACCAGTTGGCCGCCGACCAGAGACCGGACACCGACGCCACCACCGGAAAATCGTCTTCCGAGCAGAACACACGCACGCGCAGCCTCTGGTTGAGACTCACCGACAGGAGATGGACGACCACTGCAAAGCGGGGCCCCTCCCACCGGCCGTCGCCGTAGGTGGAGTAATCGATGCCGCACAGATCAATGAGTTGCTCGAAACGAGCTTGTGACGCATCACGCAAGGTCTGCATGACCTCAAGGTAGTCGGATGCAGCCACCACAAGGGTGACCTCACCGCGGTCGGTTGTGACAGACCGCGCGCGTTCGCCAAGCAGTTGCGCCACCTGGGCAGCAATGGTCTCGGCAGGGATGGAGAAAGCTGTGTCGCTCATGGGCCGTCTTTCTGACTCAGTCCAGGCACCGGTCAGGCGCGGGCAATCGTGTTGGTGCGACGGATCTTCTGCTGCAGCTGGATGATCCCGTAGATCAGCGCTTCGGCCGTCGGTGGGCAGCCTGGCACATAGACATCCACCGGCACGATGCGGTCACAGCCACGCACCACGGAATAGCTGTAGTGGTAGTAGCCACCACCATTGGCACAAGACCCCATGGACAACACCCAGCGAGGCTCGGCCATCTGGTCGTACACCTTGCGCAGAGCAGGCGCCATCTTGTTGCACAGGGTGCCGGCCACGATCATCAGATCGGACTGACGGGGGCTGGCCCGGAACACCTCTGCACCAAAGCGACCGATGTCATATCGCGCTGCGGCGGCATGCATCATCTCCACGGCGCAACAGGCCAGACCAAAGGTCATAGGCCAGAGAGATCCAGTCTTGGCCCAATTCACCACCGAGTCGTAGCTCGTGGTGATGAAGCCTTCTTTCAGGACACCTTCAATCATGTGTGCTCCACAGCGCCCGCAGGCGCATCATTCCCAGTCCAGGGCGCCGATCTTCCAGGCGTAGACAAACCCGACCAGCAGATCGATCAGGAAGATGACGCCCACCCAGAAGCCGGTCGAACCGATGTCCGTCAGCGCCACCGCCCAGGGAATCAGGAACGCGATTTCAAGATCAAAGAGAATGAAGAGGATGGCCACCAGGTAATAGCGGACATCGAACTTCATGCGCGCATCTTCGAAGGCCTCGAAGCCGCATTCGTAGGGGGAATTCTTCTCGGGATCGGGCCGATTCGGCCCCAGGATGTAGCCCAAGGCCTGGGGGATCACGCCGACGGCAAGACCGACCAGGATGAACAAGAGCACGGGGAGATATTGTTCGAGACTCATCGTGGGTCGGTTCCATGCGCAGGGCCTGATGGCCCTGCCTGCCTTTGTCTGGTGCCGACGGCGAGACTCGAACTCGCACAGCTTTCGCCACTACCCCCTCAAGATAGCGTGTCTACCAATTTCACCACGTCGGCTGGGTCTGCATTGTCTGGCTCACGAGGGCTGGTGTGAGCGTTCTCGACAACCCATAGAGTTTACCCTGAAACGATCCGGGTTTTCGATAATTCCCGGGCTTTTTCGGGGCGGCCGCCATGCACTCTCCAGAGCGGCCGCACACACCTGTCAGCAGTTACTTGCCAGGGATCTGCGCTGCGCCGGTGGCCGGTGCAGCCGGGGTCTCTGCCGGCGCGGCGGAAGAACCGGCCGGAGCAGTTGAATCTGCCGGGATCTGCGTCGCGGGAACGACGCTCTCCAACACGCTCCCAGAGCGCGCCGTCGTCGGAACAAGGTTGCCGAAGTAGGCCAGGCCCAAGGTGCAGGTCAGGAAGACGCCTGCGAGCACGGCAGTGGTGCGCGAGAGGAAGTTGGCACCTCCGGAGGCCCCAAACAAGCTCGCCGAACCCGCGCCACCGCCGAAGGCGGCACCGGCATCGGCGCCTTTGCCATGCTGCATGAGGATCAGGCCGATCATGCCGATGGCGGCAAGGATCTGGACAGCCTGGAGGATGGTCATCAAAACGTTCATGTCTGCTCCGAAAATGCGTGAGGGGGATGATCGTCAGCCGGCCGCGGCGACGATTTGCAGGAAGTCTGCAGCCTTGAGCGATGCACCACCGATCAGGCCACCATCAATATCGGGCTGAGCCAGCAGGCTTGCCGCGTTGGCCGCATTCATGCTGCCGCCGTAGAGAATGTGCACCCGCTTGGGGTTCGTGGTCGCGGCGGCCAGTTGGGCCCGCAAGACGGCGTGCACAGACTGCGCCATTTCCGGTGTGGCCGTCTTTCCGGTGCCGATGGCCCACACGGGCTCGTAGGCCACCACGATTTCGGTGATGCAATGACCCACGGTGTGGATCACCGCAGCCAGCTGGCGCTTGACCACCGACTCCGTCTCGTTCGCCTCCCGCTCGGCCAGGGTTTCACCGACACACACAATGGGCGTGATGCCAGACGACAGGGCGCGTTGCGCCTTGGCAGCCACGATCTCGTCGGTCTCACCGTGGTATTGGCGGCGCTCGCTGTGGCCGACGATGGCGTAGCGACACCCAAAGTCCTTGAGCATGGCCACGCTGATCTCGCCGGTGTATGCCCCCTGTTCGTGAGCAGACACGTCCTGCGAACCCCAGGCAATCGGGCTGCCCTGCAGCAGCGCCTGCAACTGGGCCAGGTAGGGTGCCGGTGCGCACAGTGCGACCTCGGCCGGCGGCTGACCGATGCCCGCCAGCATGGCCTGAACCAATGCCTCGTTGGCTGCCAGACTGCCGTTCATCTTCCAGTTGCCGGCGATCAGTTTCTTGCTCATCTCAGTCTCCGAAAGGGGATCAGGCCCAGGTCAGCACAATCTTCCCGATGTGCTGATTGGACTCCATCAATGCGTGGGCCTCAGCGGCGCGAGCCGCTGGGAAGGTGCTGTGGATCACGGGTTGGACCCGGCCCTGCTCCAGCAGCGGCCACACCTTGTCACGCAGCGATGCGGCGATGGCGGCCTTGAACGCCACCGGGCGCGGCCGCAGCGTGGAACCGGTGATCACCAGCCGGCGACGCAGCACCAGACCGGCGTTGAATCCGGCCTTGACGCCACCCTGCACCGCGATGATGACCAGGCGGCCGTCTTCGGCCAGGCACTCGACTTCACGAGCCACATAGTCGCCTGCGACCATGTCGAGGACCACGTTGACGCCCTGCCCGCCCGTCAGCTCCTTGGCCACGGCCGAGAAGTCCTGCGTGCGGTAGTTGATGGCGTGGTCGGCACCCAGGTTCTGGCAGGCGGCGCACTTCTCGTCGCTGCCGGCCGTGGCGATCACGTTGGCGCCAAAGGCCTTGGCCAGCTGGATCGCGGTCACACCGATGCCGCTGGTCCCACCCTGCACCAGCAGGGTTTCGCCTGCCAGCAGGCGGCCACGGTCGAACACGTTGCTCCAGACGGTGAAGAAGGTCTCGGGCAGCGCCGCGGCCTGCACGTCGTCGAACCCAGCCGGGACCGGCAAGCACTGGCCGACCGGTGCAACGCAGTGCTGGGCATAGCCACCGCCGGCCACCAGCGCGCAGACGCGATCGCCCAGCCTGAATCCCGCTTGCGCCATCGCATCGGCATCACCCGACTCGATGACCCCGGCCACCTCCAGACCTGGCAGGTCGGAAGCGCCCGGCGGCGGCGGATAGGAGCCGCTGCGCTGCAGCACGTCAGGGCGGTTCACGCCCGAGGCGCGCACGCGAATCAGCACCTCGCCCGCGCCCGCAACCGGCGCCGGACGCTCCGTCAGGCGCAGGACCTCGGGCGCACCGAAGCCGCTGATCTCGACCGCTTCCATGCCTTGGCCCCAGCGACTTACTGTTGCTGTTGCTGGGCCTGCTCGCCGCCGCCATTGCGGTCCAGCAGCGCCTTCATGGACAGCTTGACGCGGCCCTTCTCGTCGGTCTCGAGCACCTTGACCTTCACGATCTGGCCTTCCTTGAGGTAGTCCGTGACCTTCTCGACGCGCTCGTGGGCGATCTGGCTGATGTGCAGCAAGCCGTCCTTGCCGGGCAGCAGGTTGACCAGGGCACCGAAGTCCAGGATCTTGGTGATCGGGCCTTCATAGACCTTGCCCACTTCCACTTCGGCCGTGATCTCGGCGATGCGGCGCTTGGCCTCCTCGGCCTTGGCACCGTCGGTGGACGCTATGGTGATCGTGCCGTCTTCGCCGATGTCGATCTGGGTACCGGTCTCTTCGGTCAGCGCACGGATGGTGGCGCCGCCCTTGCCGATCACGTCGCGGATCTTCTCCGGGTTGATCTTCATGGTGTACAGGCGCGGCGCGAAGTTGGAAATTTCCGTCTTCGCTTCGCCCATGGCTTCCTGCATCTTGCCCAGGATGTGCATGCGTGCTTCCTTGGCCTGAGCCAGGGCGACCTGCATGATTTCCTTGGTGATGCCCTGGATCTTGATGTCCATCTGCAGGGCGGTGATGCCGTTGGTCGTGCCGGCCACCTTGAAGTCCATGTCGCCGAGGTGGTCCTCGTCCCCCAGGATGTCGGTCAGCACCGCGAAGCGGTTGCCTTCCTTGATCAGGCCCATGGCGATGCCGGCCACGTGCGCCTTCATCGGCACGCCGGCGTCCATCAGCGCCAGGCAGCCGCCGCAGACGGAGGCCATCGACGAAGAACCGTTGGACTCGGTGATTTCGGACACCACACGGATGGTGTAGGGGAAGTCTTCCTTGGTCGGAAGCGCGGCAATCAGCGCGCGCTTGGCCAGGCGGCCGTGGCCGATTTCGCGGCGCTTGGGGCTGCCCACGCGACCGGTTTCGCCGGTGGCGAACGGAGGCATGTTGTAGTGCAGCATGAAGCGGTCTTCGAAGTCGCCGGACAGCGCGTCGATGCGCTGCGCGTCGCGGTCGGTGCCCAGCGTGGCGATCACAAGAGCCTGGGTTTCACCGCGGGTGAACAGAGCCGAGCCGTGGGTGCGCGGCAGCACGCTGTTGCGGATCTCGATGGCGCGCACGGTGCGCGTGTCGCGGCCGTCGATGCGCGGCTCGCCAGCCAGGATCTGGCCACGCACGATGGCGGCTTCTATGTTGAACAGCAGACCTTCGACGGCCACGCTGTCGAACTCCACGCCCTCGGCCTTCAGACCGTCCATCACGGCGGCATAGGCCTCGCGGCAGGCCTGGGTGCGGGCCTGCTTGTTGCGGATCTGGTAAGCGGCTTCGAGCTTGGCCTTGCCCAGGGCTTCGACTTTGGCGATCAGCGGCTCGTTCTTGGCCGGCGGCTGCCAGTCCCACTCGGGCTTACCGGCGTCGCGCACCAGCTCGTTGATGGCGGCGATGGCGATGTTGCCCTGCTCGTGGCCGAACACCACGGCGCCCAGCATGATTTCTTCGGACAGTTGCTCGGCTTCGGACTCGACCATCAGCACGGCGGCCTCGGTGCCGGCCACCACCAGATCCATCTGGCTGTTCTGGCGCTCGGTCTGGCCGGGGTTCAGCACGTACTGGCCGTTGATGTAGCCCACGCGCGCAGCACCGATCGGGCCGTTGAACGGGATGCCGGAAATCGACAGGGCAGCCGAGGTGGCGATCATGGCGGCGATGTCGGCGTCCACTTCCGGGTTCAGCGACACGGTGTGGATGACCACCTGGACTTCGTTGAAGAAACCGTCCGGGAACAGCGGGCGGATCGGGCGGTCGATCAGACGGCTGGTCAGGGTTTCAAACTCGGAAGGGCGGCCTTCGCGCTTGAAGAAGCTGCCCGGAATCTTGCCGGCGGCGTAGGACTTTTCGAGGTAGTCGACGGTCAGGGGGAAAAAGTCCTGGCCGGCCTTGGCGTCCTTCTTGGCCACGACGGTGGCCAGCACCACGGTGCCTTCCATGTCGAGCAGCACGGCGCCGCTGGACTGGCGGGCGATTTCGCCGGTTTCCATGCGGACCGTGTGCTGGCCCCACTGGAAGGTCTTGGTGACTTTGTTGAACATGGTCATGTGTCTCTCCTGTTGGATGGGCGTCTGTGGCGCCGCCCGCGGCCCGGAGCCGGAAACCTGCAGAACACGATGCCATTCCAGCGGGCCTGCGCCGTTGCAGGCCCCTTGGAATGACACAGCTTCGCTCTGCTCGTCCCCTTATCCGAAAATTTTCTGAAAAATCAAAGTGAAAAACGCCCGAGCCGGCGAGCCAACTCAGGCGTTTTCGCGTGTCACGGCAAGCTCAAGATTACTTGCGCAGACCCAGCTTGGCGATCAAGGCAATGTAGCGGTCGGCATCCTTGGACTTGAGGTAGTCCAGCAGCTTGCGGCGGCGGCTGACCATGCGCAGCAGACCGCGGCGACCGTGGTGGTCCTTGGCGTGCTGCTTGAAGTGGGGGGTCAGTTCGTTGATGCGTGCGGTCAGGATGGCGACCTGCACTTCGGGGCTGCCGGTGTCGTTGGCAGCACGGGCGTTGTCGGCCACCACAGCGGCCTTGACGGTTTTTTCGATCATGGTGATTCCAGTCTGGTTACGTGCGACCCGCCGCAGCCGGCCGACCTTTCCCTGGAGAAATCCGGCCGCCACAACGGGCGTGAAGATGCCACCCGGATCGGGCGACAACCGCGCATTATAGACCAGTGGGTCAGGCTGCAGTGCGCAGCCAGTGGCGCAGGCGCTCGGCGCCCTGGGCCAGGCGCTGCGGGTCGCGGCTGGCAAAACACCAGCGAAGCCAGCCCGCGGCTTCCGGCCCGAAGGCGCTGCCCGGGGCCAGCCCCAGCCCCGCCTCCCGCACCAGGCGCTTGGCGGTGGCGAGACAGTCGTCCTGGCCTTCGAGGCGGAAAAAGGCGTACATGCCGCCCTTGGGCTCGGCCAGCTGCACGCACGGGATCTCGCGCAGCAGGGGCACCAGGGTGTCCCGGCAGCGTTGGAGATGCTTCACCAACCCGGGTGTCACCTCGTCACCGCGCTGCAGCGCCACCGTGGCGGCGCGCTGCACGAACACGGGGGCACAGGAGGTGTTGAATTCGATCAGCTTGCCGACCGGGTGCGTCAGCGCCTTGGGCAGCAGCAGCCAGCCCAGGCGCCAGCCGGTCATCAGGAAGCTCTTGGAAAAGCTGTGGGCGACGATCAGCCGGTCATCGGGCTCGGCCACGTCCAGGAAGCTCGGCGCCGCACCGTTGGCCGTGTCGCCGGCGAAGTACAGGCGTTCGTAGACCTCGTCGGCCAGGACCCAAGTGCCGGTGCGGCGGCAATGCGCCAGGATCGCGGCCTGCTCGTCGCGGGTCAGCGTCCAGCCGGTCGGGTTGTTGGGCGCGTTGAGGATCAACAGCTTCGTGGCCGGTGTCACCGACGCCAGGAGGGCGTCCAGATCCATCACCCAGGCGCCATCGGCGGCCACCGTCAGCGGCACGGTGCGCACCCGGGCGCCCATGATCTGCGGCTGCGCCACGAGGTTGGGCCAGGCCGGCGTGACCACCACCACCTCGTCGCCCGCCTCCACCAGCGCCTGGGACGCGAGCATCAGGCCATTGACGCCGCCCGAGGTGACGGCGATGCGGTCGAACCAGTGGTCGGTGGCCAGTTGCGGGTGCAGGGTGTGGGTGTAACCGGCGATGGCGTGGCGCAGTTCGGGCAGGCCGAGGTTGTGGGCGTAGAAGGTTTCGCCCACGTTCAGCGAGGCAATCGCCGCCTCGCGGATGAAGTCGGGCGTGACCTCGTCGCTCTCGCCAAACCAGAACTTGAGCACGCCATCCAGGCCCATGCCCGCATTGGCCACTTCGCGAATGCGCGACTCTTCCAGACTCTCCACCACCGGCCGCATGAACGCTCCAATCAATCAGGGACGTGCCATGTTACAGCTGTGCGGCATCTCGGCCTGCTGGGGCGTGAGCTGGCGGATGACGCGGAAGCCGTAGCCCGAGCCCTCGACATCGAACTTCACACCCGGCGCGCCTTGGCGGTCCATCACGGCCACGGCCAGCGGCTGCTGGAACTGGTGGTCGGCCGCGCGCATGCGGGCGGTCTGGCCCGCCAGCGTGACCTGGGCCTTCTCCAGCTGGGCAGCGATGTCGGCCGCCTTCACCGAGCCGGCCTTCTCAATGGCCTGCGCCAGCGCTTCGATCATCAGCTGCATGCGCATGTGCACGTAGTCGTCGGCCGGGCTGGGAAAACGCTGGCGGAACGACTGGTAGAACGCTTCGGACTCGCGCGTGGGCACATTGGGAAACCAGTCGGCCACGGCCACCACCTTGCCGATGCCGGCGTCGCCCATGGCCGCCGGGGCGCCCAGTGCGTTGCCGTAGAAGGTGTAGAAGCTGCCTTCGAAACCGACCTCGCGGGCGGCCTTGACCAGCAGGGTCAGGTCGTTGCCCCAGTTGCCGGTGAGCACGGCCTGCGCGCCGCTGGCCTTGATCTTGGCGGCGTAGGGCGCGAAGTCCTTGATGCGGGCCATGGGGTGCAGCTCGTCGCCGACGATCTTCACGTCCGGCCGCTGGGCCGCCAGTTGTTGGCGCGCCTCGGCGAGCACCGCCTGGCCGAAGGAATAGTCCTGGCCGATCAGGTAGATGCCTTTCAGCGCCTTGTCTTCCCTGAGCACGCTCATCAGCGCGCCCATGCGCATGTCGGCGTGGGCATCGAAGCGGAAGTGCCAGTAGCTGCACTTGGCGTTGGTCAGCAGCGGGTCGACCGCCGAGTAGTTGAGGAACACCACCTGGCGCGCGGTGTCGCGCTCGTTGTGCTTGTTGATGGCGTCGATCAGACCGGCCGCTGCGGCCGACGAATTGCCCTGCGCGACGATGGTGATGCCTTTGTCGACGGCCGAGCGCAGGCCCGAGAGCGCCTCTTCGGTCTGGCCCTTGCTGTCGAAGCGAACCACCTCCAGAGGCCGGCTGCCCCCTTGCGAGGCCGGCAGCTTCACGCCGCCGCGCGCATTGACGCGCTCGGTGGCCCAGACCAGGTTGCGGTACACCGCCTCGCCGGCGTTGCCCACCGGGCCCGAGAGGCCTTCGATCATGCCGATGCGGATGGGCTCGGCCGCAGGCTGCGCCCAGGCGCTGGTGCATGACAGGGACGCCGCGAACAGGGCGGCCAGGGCGCCGCGGCGCGAGAAGTGTTCAGTGAATTGCATATTGGTGGGCTCCGTGGTTCACCGCCGCAAGGAGTCACCTACGCGACAGATTGATCGCAGTCTAATTCATAATTACAGAGGCCACCCCACCCGGGTATGGCACGGGTTCGGGCGGAAGGATCAGACGGCGGTGTCGGCCGACAACTCGGCCAGTGGCCAGCGTGGGCGCACGTCGAAGTGGTAGCCCCCCGGCGCCAGATCCGCCAGACCGGCCTGCACGCGCAGGCCTGCGGCCAGGGCGATCATGGCGCCGTTGTCGGTGCACAGGTGCAGCTCGGGGTAGTGCACGCGGACCTTGCGCCGGGCGCAGGCGGCGTTGAGCTGCTCGCGCAGCCGGCTGTTGGCGCCCACGCCACCAGCGACCACGAGGCGCTGCAGGCGGGTCTGGTCGAGCGCCGCGAGCGACTTCTTCACCAGCACGTCCACGATGGCGGCCTGCGCGCTGGCGGCCACGTCGGCCTTCTGCTGCGCCGTCAGTGGGTCGGCCAGGTGGCTGGTGGCCGGGCCATCCGGGTGCGCCTGGGCCAGGCGCTTGACCTGGGTGAGCACCGCCGTCTTGAGGCCGGCAAAGGAAAAGTCCAGATCGCCGCTGTGCAGCAGCGGCCGTGGCAGCTTGTAGGCCGCCGGATCGCCCTGCTGCGCCAGCTTCGACAGCGCCGGCCCGCCCGGGTAGCCCAGGCCCAGCAGCTTGGCCGACTTGTCAAACGCCTCGCCAGCGGCGTCGTCGATGGTTTCGCCCAGCAGCTCGTAACGCCCCACCCCGTCCACCCGCATCAGCTGGGTGTGGCCGCCGGAGACCAGCAGCGCGACGAAGGGAAACTGCGGCGGATCGGCGCTCAGGAAGGGCGAGAGCAGGTGGCCTTCGAGGTGGTGCACGCCGATCACCGGCTTGCCCAGGGCCATGCCCAGGGCGCAGGCCACGCCCGAGCCCACCAGCAGCGCTCCAGCCAGGCCGGGGCCGCGGGTGTGGGCGATCGCGTCCACCGCCGACAGCGGCAGGCCGGCCTGGGCCATGACCGCGTCGGTCAGCGGCAGCACGCGGCGGATGTGGTCGCGACTGGCCAGCTCGGGCACCACGCCGCCGTAGGCCTGGTGCATCTCGATCTGGCTGTGCAGCGCGTGACCCAGCAGGCGCGGCGTGGCGTCGCCACTGGCGTCGACCAGGGCGACACCGGTTTCGTCGCAGGAAGACTCGAATCCGAGAATCAACATAGGGCGACGAGTGTACGGGCCACCTTCACTGCAAGGGGTAGCGGCTCAAGCGCTGGGTGTCCAGCAACCGGATCTCGCGCTTGTCGACCGCGATCAGGCCCTGGTCTTCCAGTTCGCGCAGTACCTTGGAGAAGTACTCCGGCGTCATCGACAGGCGCGAGGCGATGGAGGCCTTGCTCACCGGCAGCAGCACGCTGGCCGCGGCCTCGCCGCCCTCTTCGGGCAGGTCGCGCATCAGGTAGCCGATCACGCGCTCAACACCGCTGTGCAGCGAATAGGCCTGCACGTCGTTGACCAGGCCGTGCAGGCGGCGCGAGAGGCCCGCGAGCATGCGCATGCAGAACTGCGCGTCGCCCTGGATCTCGTGCATCACCGCCGCGCGCGACACGCTCAGCAGCAGGGTGTCGGTCAGGGCCTGGGCGTTGATGATGTAGGGCCGCTGCATGAACATCAGCGCCTCGGCGAAGCTGTTGCCCGGCCCGACGAGCTCGATGATCTTTTCCTGCCCGGCCGGCGAGATGGCGAACAGCTTGACCTGGCCCGCCACGGTGACATGGAACTCGTCGCAGGGGTCGCCGATGCGGAAGATGTCGGCGCCACGCGCGAACTCGCGCAACTGGGCGCCCTGGGCCAGGCGCTGCAGCTCGGGCGCCTGCATCTCCTGGAACAGGGGCAGCATCGAGAGGTAGCGCGGCAGGTCGAAGCGGGACAGGTCCATGGAAACAGGCGGTCGGGTCGGTGGAGCCACCGACTGTAGCCGCGAACCGCGACCAGAACCGGACAGCCCTTCAGGCGGCACGGGCCATGAAGCGCTGGTGGACCGCCGACAGCTTGTTGACCAGTTCCTGCGGACGCCGCACCAGCGCGTAGCCCTGGTCGCCGAACAGCGCGGGCAGGTAGTCGTGGGCGGTCTCGTCGATGGTGATGCAGAACGGCAGCAGACCGGCCGTGCGCGCGGCCTGCACCGCGTGGCGCGTGTCCTCCAGGCCGTAGCGGCCTTCGTACACGTCCAGGTCGTTGGGCTTGCCGTCGGTCAGCAACAGCAGCAGGCGCTGGCGTTCGGGCCGCTCGGCCAGCCTCGCGGTGGCGTGGCGGATGGCCGCGCCCATGCGGGTGTAGTAGCCGGGCTTGATGGCCCCCACGCGGTCGCGGGGCCGTGACCCCCAGGCCTCATCGAAGCCCTTGAGCTGGTGGATGCGCACGTTCTGCCGCCGCACCGAAGAAAAGCCCAGCATCTCGAACGGGTCGCCGCTGGCGGAGAGCGCCTCGCCGAACACATAGAGCGCGTCGCGGATCACATCGATCACGCGCGCGGTCTGCGTGGCGTAGGCGTCCGTGGACAGGGAGAGGTCGGCCAGCAGCAGCGTGGCCAGGCTGCGCTCGCTGCGCACCCGACGACTGAACACCGCGGGCGACTCGCTGCGCGGTGCGGCCGCCGCTTCCACGGCGTGGCGCACCCAGGCGTCCAGATCGAGCTCGTCGCCTTCGGGCTGGGCGTGCAGACGGCCCATGCCGCCGCGCAGCACCTCCATGCGGCGGCGCACGCGGCGGGCCGTGACCTTCAGGGCCGGCGGTGGCGAAAAAACCGGTGGCTCGGCCGTCACCAGGGTCTGCAGCGCGCAGTGGTCTTCGATCAGCTGCCCGCGACGCCCGTCCCACTCGGGCAGGCGGATGCCAGGGCCCAGCGGCCGGTCGTCGGCGGCGGCACTGGGCAGGTCGAGGTCGAACTTCACGCGCGAGGCCGTGGTCTGTCCGTCGGGCGCGATGGCGAGCACATCCATGTCGTTGGCCGCGGCCAGCGCGTTGCCGTCGTCGTCATCGTCGCTGGCGCGGTTGACCTTGACGAACTCGCCCCAGGACAGGATGGATTCGGCGCGGAAGAACATCATCAGCGGCGCCTTGTCGCGTTCGTCGGCCACCGTCTGCGCACGGCGGCGGCGCGCGTCCTGGGTGGTGGCTGGGCGCTCGGCGCCCGATGCCTCGGGTTCCTGGTCGCGCGCCACCGGCGCGGCGGCGGCTGCGGCCGTGGTGTCCAGCCAGAGCCAGACCGGCGCCACCTCGTCGGGCCGAACATCGCCGACCGGATGACCGCCCACGGGTTCATCGTCCTGCCCGGCCAGCGCCTGCTGCACCCGGCGCTCGGCCTCGGCGGCTCGGCCGCGCAGGCGCGAGGGGGCTGGCCGCAGTGCGGTTTCGGCAGCCAGCAGCTGGGTGTGGCGTTCGGCCAGACCGGGGAAGGTGGCCAGCGCACGCTGCGTGGCGCGCCGGTTGTCGGCGATCCAGTCACCGGTGGGTTCGATGTGGGCGGCCAGCGCGGCCAGCCACAGGTAGAGCGCGCGGTTGAGCGCCGGGTCGGCGTGCACGGCGATCACCGGCGGCAGCGACAGCGCTTCGGGTTCCAGCCGGCCGGTGGCAGCGTGGGTGCCGGTGCCGGCCACGCGCTGCAGCCAGTCGCGGGCGCCGCCCACGCGGGTCTCGGCCGCGGGCGCCACCCGCACCGCCGGTGCGCCGCCTGCGGCGCGGAACATCAGGTGCAGCGTGCGCTGCATGTCGCCGAGGGTGACCGCGGCCGCATCGTGCTGGCGGTGGGCCGCGCGGCGGATGAAGCGGTCCCACTGTTTGCCGACCCACTCTTCCATCAGACGTTCCTTTCGAGGACGGCGGCCGCCTCGCGCTCGGCCTTGCGTTGGCGCAATGTTTCGCGCACCGCGTCGGCGCCGACCTTCCATTCCAGCAGCGGCTCGCTCTTTTGAGCGGTCCGCGTTTCTTCACACGAATCCAGGCACTGGCCGCACTGCACGCACGAGAACATCATGCGTTTGATGTTGCGCGGGTGCAGGCGCATGGGACAGCCGTTGTCGCAGGCCGAACCCTGCGGGTAGGTGGCGGTGGTGCAGGTGCGGCAGTCGCGGGCGTTGTCGCGGTCAAACGCCACCACCATGCCCTTGGGGTTGGCCATCCAGACCAGGCTCTGGAACAGGCCCACCGCGCAGCCGAAGCGGCAGAACAGGTGGCGGGCGAAGGCGAATTCCAGCGTGAAGATGAGCGAGCCCGCGCCCAGGAAACGCGCCTGGTTGGGCGTGAGCGTGCCGCTGAACAGACCACCCCAGATTTCGGCCGGTGGCAGCAGGTAGGTCAGCAGCGTGATGGCCCAGAGGAAGCCGAACACGGCGCAGAGCGTGAAGAACACCGGCCACCAGCGGGCCGAGGGCTGGACGCCTGCGCGCCGGGTGCGGTGTTTGTCCCAGATGCTGAGCTTGCCGCAGGCGCGGTGCAGCGCGGTGTTGAGCGTTTCCACCAGCGTGAAGTGCGGGCAGAGCCAGCCGCAGTAGAGGCGGCCGTACTTCCAGGCCACGCCCAGGAAGGCGACGATCAGCACGATGGCGGGCAGGAAGGCCCTGACGAAGATCTGGATGGCGGCCTGGTTGGCGCTGATCTCGCCGGCGCGGAAGGCGTCGATGCCCAGACTCCAGCGCTGGCCCAAGACCCAGAGCTGGGCCTCGTGCAGGTCGAAGCGCAGCAGGTTCAGTGCGGGGGCCAGCAGGAACAGGGCGAAGAAGCCGAGCTGGAAGAAGAGGCGGCGGCGCTGCATGTTTGTGTGGCAAACGAGGAGGAAGGCGCAGCGCCGCCGCTGCAAACGGAATTCAGGTGCGGGTTCCGAGGATGGCGACCACCACCTCGTCGAGCGCGGCGGCGGTCTCGAAGTCGTCGGTCAGCGCGTCGACGATGGCCGAACGGCAGGCCACGTGCAGCGTCAGGCCGCTGGCGACCAGGCGCGCCGCCATCACCAGCAGGCGCGTGCTCACGGTTTCTTCGAGGTCGTGGTCGGTCAGGCGCCGCAGCGCCTGCGCCAGCGTCACCAGGCGCTCGGCCAGCGCGGGTTCGACACCCGCCTCGGCCACCACGATGCCGCGCTCCACGTCGGGCGCGGGGTAGCCGAAGGTCAGCGCCACGAAGCGCTGGCGCGTGCTGGGCTTGAGGCTCTTGAGCAGGTTCTGGTAGCCGGGGTTGTAGCTGACCACCAGCATGAAGCCCGGTGGCGCCACCAGTTGTTCGCCGGTGCGTTCGATGGGCAGCACGCGGCGGTCGTCGGCCAGCGGGTGCAGCACCACGGTGGTGTCCTTGCGGGCTTCCACCACCTCGTCGAGGTAGCAGATGGCGCCGCTGCGCACCGCGCGGGCCAGCGGGCCGTCGGCCCAGACCGTGCCCTGCTCGCCGATCAGGTGGCGGCCGACCAGGTCGGCCGCGCTCAGGTCGTCGTGGCAGCTCACGGTGATGAGCGGGCGCCCCAGGCGCGCGGCCATGTGCTCCACGAAGCGGGTCTTGCCGCAGCCGGTGGGGCCCTTGATCAGCACCGGCAGGCGCTGGCGGAAGGCGTGCTCGAAGAGCGCGACCTCGCCGGCCTGTTCGGCGTAGAACGGGGCATTCACCAGATGCTGCTGTTCACTGTGGTCCATGACCGTGTCCTCGTTCCATCAGGCGCGTTGTGCGGGACGGGCACCGAGCACGCCACCACCTGCGCTGGTCTTCACGGTGTCGGCGCGCACCGGCTCGCCACCGATGAAGAAGCTGGCGAAGTACAGCAACTGGCCGAGCAGGAAGATCACACCCCCGGCGACGCGGGTCCAGTAGAAGAAGGCCAGCTGGTCCTGCGTGGCCATGAAGCCCATGGCGCCTTCGGTGGGCATGCGCTGCAGCCAGACCTGGAGGATGCCGGCGCCGGTCAGGGCCAGCACCATCACGGACATGCCGATGGTCATGACCCAGAAGCTCCACATCTCGGCGGACTGGGCCTTCTGGCTGTTGGCGATGCGGCCGCGCAGCGTGGGCATGGCGTAGCTGATCAGCGTGATGACCACCAGCACATAGGCACCGTAGAAGGCCAGGTGACCGTGGGCGGCGGTGATCTGCGAGCCGTGGGTGTAGTAGTTGACCGGGCTGAGCGTGTGGATGAAGCCCCACAGGCCGGCGCCCAGGAAGCCCATGACCGAGGTCCCCACGGCCCACAGCACGGCGGCCTGGTTCGGGTGTTCGCGGCGGCGGCGCTGCACCATGTTGAAGGCGAACACCGTCATCATGAAGAACGGAATGGGTTCCATGGCCGAGAAGATCGAGCCGATCCACTGCCAGTAGCCGGGCAGGCCGATGAAGAAGAAGTGGTGGCCCGTTCCCAGGATGCCGGTCATCAGCGCGAAGGCGATGATCACGTACAGCCACTTGTCGATCACCTCACGGTCCACACCGGTGGTCTTGACCAGCACATAGGCCAGCAGCGCGCCCAGGATCAGCTCCCACACGCCTTCCACCCAGAGGTGGACGACGAACCACCAGTACATCTTGTCGCGCACCAGGTTGTGCGGGTTGACGAAGCTGAACAGGAAGAAGATCGCCAGGCCCCACAGGCCCATCAGCAGCACCACCGTGATGGCGGTCTTGCGGCCCTTGAGCACGGTCATGGTGATGTTGAACAGGAAGGCCAGCGCCACGATCACGATGCCGATCTTGGTCGGCAGCGGCTGTTCCAGGAACTCGCGGCCCATGGTCTCCAGCAACTGGTTGCCGGTGAGTTCGGCCAGCTTGGCGTAGGGCAGCGTGAGGTAGCCGACGATGGTCAGCGCTCCGGCCGCCAGGAAGACCCAGAACAGGATCTTCGCCAGCAAGGGCGAATACAGCTCGGTTTCGGATTCCTCCGGCACCATGTAGTAGGCCGCGCCCATGAAGCCGAACAGCAGCCACACGATGAGCAGGTTGGTGTGGACCATGCGGGCCACGTTGAAGGGGATGTAGGGGAAGAACAGGTCCCCGATCACGTACTGCAGGCCGAGGGTGATGCCGAAGATCACCTGTCCGGCGAACAGCACCATGGCGGCGATGAAGTAGTTCCTGGAGACCGACTGGCTCTGGTACTTGAGTGTTGCGATGGTCATGGTGCTTCTCCGGTCAGCCTTCGATGTTGGGCGGCCACTTCTCGGTGTTGATCTCGCCGGTCCACTTGAGGAACTCGACCAGATCGTTGAGCTGCTGCTCGTTCAGGTCGAACTGCGGCATCTGGCGGCGGTGCGGCGCCCCCGTGGGCATGGCCTTCATCCAGCCCTTGATGAAGTCGCCACCACGGCGCTTGTAGACGTTGCCCAGTTCGGGGGCGAAGTAGGCGCCCTCGCCCAGCAGCGTGTGGCAGCCGATGCAGTTGCGCGTCTCCCAGATCTTCTTGCCCGCCACGACGGCGGGTGTGATCGCCTGCGCGTTGGAGCGCTCGGGGATGCGTTTCTCGGTGTCGAACACGATCACCGCGAAAAGCAGCGCGAAAAACACGCTGCCACCATAGAACATGTTGCGGGCGGTCTGTTTGGTAAACCCGCTTTGCGTCTGGCTCATGGAAGCCCTCCATCACTGGTTGATGGCGCGTATCCTCCTGTTTTGCTCGGGTATCGTCCTTGAACTGGTTCAAGGATGGGGTCACAAGGCCCGTTCACAGTGAGGTTCCATGGACACAAAGACCGATACGAACGCACCGGGCGCCGACCTGCACAGCACCGTCATGGCCGCCCTGGCCACCGTGGACGACCCCGAAATGGGCGAGAACCTGGTGGACCTGGGTGTGGTCGGTGAGGTGCGCATCGACGGCGCCTCGGTCGCCGTCACGCTCATTCCCACCAGCGCCACCTGCCCCATGGCCGATGTGATGGTGGACGACGCCCTGACCGCCGTGCAGCGTGTCTGCCCGCCCGGCACCACGGTGGACGTGCAGATGGACTGGGACACCGAGTGGTCGCCCGAGCGGCTGGCGCCGGCGCTGCGGGCGCGCTTCGGATGGTGAACCCGCCCTCCAGGCCACCCCGCCCTGCGCGCCCGGCCGAACCGCCCCCCCTGCCCCGCTGGGCCGTCGGCCTGGCCGCGCTCATGGCCATCACCAACCTGCTGGGCGCCGTGGGTGGCGGCCTGGTGCGCCTGGGCAGCCTGCCCGCGCAGGGCTTCGGCCCCACCGGCGCCCACGCCATCACGGCCCACGGCGCGGTGATGATGGCCGGCTTCTTCGGCGCCCTGATCGCGCTCGAACGCGTGGTCGCGCTGCGGCGCGGCCTGTGGGTGCCGGTGCTGGCGGCCCTGGGCGGCTGGCTGGCCTGGGGCGTGGGCCAATGGACCGCTGCGGGCGTGCTGTGGGTGGCCTCGGCCGCCGGGCTGGTGTGGCTCTACGCCTGGGCCGGATCGAACCGCGCCATGTCGCTGCCGCTGGCGGTGGAGGCCTCGGGTGCGCTGGCCCTGCTGGTGGCCAACGCCGCCTTCGCGATGGGCCAGATGGACGCCGCCCGCATCGGCTGGAGCGCCTTCCTGGTGCTGACCATCGCCGGCGAACGGCGCGAACTGACGCGGCTGGTGAAGCTGCCCGGGTGGGCCTCGAAAGCCTTCCTGCTGGTCTGGGCCGGTGCGGTGGCCGCGGTGCTGCTGGCGCTGTGGCAACCCGGTGTGGCCACGGTGCTGTGGTGGACCACCATGGCCCTGCTGGCCGCCTGGCTGCTGCGCTGGGACGTGGCCACGCGCCAGTGGCGCGCCAAAGGCTGGGCCGGCCACACTGCGATCTGCCTTGTGGTCGGCTACGTCTGGCTGGCGACGGGGTCGGTGCTGGGGCTGATGGGCCAGACCGTCGCCTGGCACGCGCTCTGGCTGGGTTTCGTCATGGCCATGGTCTTCGGCCACGCCCCCATCATGCTGCCGGCCCTGGCCGGCTGGCGGCCCGAACCCACGCGCTGGGCGCTGCTGCCGCTGGCGGTGCTGGGGGTGAGCCTGGCGCTGCGGGTGGGGGCATCGGTCACGGGCTGGGCGGATGGACTGGCGGCGGCAGGCGCGGGCCACGCGCTGGCGTTTGTGCTGTTCGGGGCGGTGATGGTGCGGGCGGTGCGGCGGGGGCGCTGATCAGCCGCGCAGCCCCACGCTGAACAGCACGATCAGCCCCAGCACCACCACCAGCCAGCCCATCACCAAGCGCCGCCACAGCGCGGGGGCGCTCCGCAGTTCCATGTAGTCCAGCGCGATCAGCGCACCCTTGAAGGCCGAGAGTGCGAGCACGGCGAGTGTCGCCACCGTGCCCAGGTGCTGGCCGCTGACGGCCGCGCCCTCCCCCAGCCACCAGCTGGCCAGGGTGGCGAGCGCGAGCAGCGCGAAGATGGTGTCGGCTTTGTTCAGTCGCATGTTCTTCACAGCCTTCAGCGGATGACGTAGACCAGCGGGAACAGCACCATCCACAGCAGGTCGACCATGTGCCAGAACACCGCGCCCGAGGCCGGGCCCATGTGGTTGGCCCGCCCGTAGGCGCCGGCGCGGGCCTTGAACCAGAGCACGGCGAACACGATGGCGCCCACCAGCACGTGCAGGTAGTGGAAGCCGGTGAGCAGGGTGTAGAGCAGCGTGAACGAATCGGTGGCCCAGTCGAACCCTTGCTGCACCTTGCCCGCGAACTCGTGGGTCTTGACGACCAGGAAGCCGATGGCGCCCGCCAGCGCGGCCAGCAGCCAGTGCGCGCCCGCCCGGCCCTGGTCTGCTTCAAAGCAGCGCACCGCGCGCACGGCGGCCCAGCTGGCCGCCACCAGCAGCAGGGTGTTGAGCGCACCGGTGTGCAGGCTCAGCGCGGCCTGGCCGGGGCCGAACACCTCGGGTTGCAGGTGGCGGGTGACCGCGAACGAGACGAAGAGCAGACCGAAGGTCAGCAGCTCGGCCAGCACCAGCAGCCAGACCACACCGTCGCCGGCCAGGCGCGGCTCATGATGAACAGCCGACATCAGTGGGACGTTCCCTCGGAGCGCGTGATCTTGTTCCATACGTTGTACTTGCCCACCGGCTTGCTCATGGGCAGGCGCTTGAATTCCTTGAAGGTGGCGGCGTCGTAGACGATCAGCGCGCCGTCCATTTCCCAGACGCTGGCCAGTGCGTACTTGCCGTCCTTGGTGAACTCGATGTGGGCCAGGGTCTTGCCGGGTTCCTTCACCGTGGCCACGGGCTGCAGCGTGGTCTTGTCGATGAGGGTCATGGTGTCCTTGGCGGTCGGGCTCATCATCGAGTCGGTCCAGGCGTAGCGACTGTTCTCGTGGCTGCGCATGAAAAAGCCCGGACCGGGCGTGGGGATGGTGGCGACCGGCTTCCAGGTCTTCATGTCGATCACGTCGATGGCGCCGCCTTTCAAGTTCGGAGAGGCCAGCACGGTGCTGCCGTTCCAGGCGAAGGTGATGCCCGAGCCCAGGTGCGGCATGCCGGCGATGGGCAGGTCGGCGATCTTGCGGCGCACGTCGAGGTTGACCACCTGCGCGGTGGCCGCGCCGTCGCCGGTTTTCGGCCCGGATGTGGAGACGTCCTTCGGCCGTGTGGCCCCCAGCACATGGCGGTAGCTCTGGTCGAAGAAGAAGTCGTCCAGCGGCTCCTCCAGCGGCGTGCGGCGCACACCCAGGAAGCCGGGTTTGGCAATCGCCTCGCCCATCTTGTAGTCGTGCACCAGGCCGTCGTAGATCGGCGCGGCCTTCGGGTCGTAGGAAATCTCCCAGAGCTCGGGAATGTCCTTGAGCGCGACAACGAAGCTGTTGCGTGGCGTGGCGTCGTACACGGCCGACACGCGCGAAGTGGCCTTGCCGTCCAGCGTGGCGGCGGCGTAGGTCTGCCGGAGGTTCAGGTCGGCGTCGAACAGCACCACGCTGTGCGGCAGGTAGTTGGCGGCCATGACCCATTGGCCGTCGCCGCTCACGGCCACGTTGCGCATGTTCAGGCCGGCGCGCACCTCGGCCACCACGCGCAGGCGCCAGAGGTCGTACTTGGTGATCCAGCCGTCGCGCGATCCGAAGAACACGTAGCGGCCGTCGGGTGTGAACTTGGGGCCGCCGTGCAGCGCGAAGCGGCTGGCAAAGCGGGTGATGACCTCGAACTTGTCGCCGTCGAGCAGGCTGATGTGGTGGTCGCCACCCTCGACGACCACGAACAGGTTCATCGGGTCGGCGGACCACAGCGGCTTCGCCGGCTCGCCCTTGGGCACTTCGTTGAAGGTGCGCGAGGCGCGGATGTCGGCCTCGGTCCAGCGCGGTGCGGGCAGCACCGGGGTGCGGATGTGGGCCGCCAGCGCGCTGATTTCCTCGGCGCTGAGCTGCTGGGTGAAGCCCGGCATCTGCGTCGCGGGGCGGCCGTGCTGGATGACCTTCAGCGCCTCGGCCGGGCGCAGGCGCTCCAGGCTTTCGGGCAGCAGGGCCGGACCCATGGCGCCGGTGCGCTGCTCGCCGTGGCAGGCGGCGCAGTTCTGCTGGTACAGGGCCTTGGCGTCGATGGTCTGCGCGCCGGCCATGTCCACGCCCATCCAGCACAGGCCCAGCACCAGCGCGGCGCGGGCGGTATTGGCCAGACGTTCGGTCCAGCGGTTCGCGGGTTCAGACATGGTCCACCTCCTTCAGCAGGATGGTCGTGCGGCGGGTGGACGCCGTGGCGTCACCGGCCGGCAGACCGATCTCTTCGTCGCTCAGGTAACAGCCCGGGTCCTCGGCCCAGGCGTTGCCTGTCAGCTGCTGCGCCCGCGTGCGGGTGTTGCCGCCGCAGATGGCGAAGTGCTGGCACTGCGCGCAGCGGCCTTCGACCGGGCGCGGGCTGGTCTTGAGACCTGCCATCAGCGGGTCGGTCGTGTCCATCCAGATCTGCGAGAACGGCCGCTGGCGCACATTGCCCAGGGCGTGGTGCCACCACATGGTGTCGGGGTGGACCTCGCCGAGGTTGTCGATGTTGGCCACGTTCACGCCGCTGGCGTTGCCGCCCCAGGCCACCAGGCGCTCGCGCAGGGCCTCGGTCCAGCGCGGGAAACGCTGCGCCACCCACTGCAGCAGGTAGGGGCCGTCGGCGTCGTTGTTGCCGGTCACGTACTCCTCGTCCAGCCCGTCGCGCGCGGCCTGCCAGGCGCGGTCGTACAGCTGGTCCAGCGCGTCGCGGGTGGACTGGAACTGCGCGTCCTTGCCGCGGTGGATGTTGCCGCGGCCCGCGTAGTTCAGGTGCGAGAAATAGAACTTGTTGACCCGCTCGGCGCGCATCAGGTCGAGCAGCGGCGCGAAGTCGTGAGCGTTCATCGCGGTCATGGTGTAGCGCAGGCCGACCTTGACGCCGCGCTCGCGCAGCAGGCGCACCGCCGCCAGGCTGCGGTCGAAGGCGCCTTCGAGTCGGCGGAACCTGTCGTGCGTCTCGCGCAGGCCGTCCAGGCTGATGCCCACGTAGTCGAAACCCTGCGCCGCGATGCGGTCGGCCATGGGCGCGTCGATCAGCGTGCCGTTGGTGGACAGGCCGGTGTAGAAGCCCATGCGTTTGGCGCGCTCGGCGATCTCGAAGAGGTCCGGCCGCATCAGCGGCTCGCCACCCGAGAGGATGAGCACCGGCACGCGAAACGCCTTGAGGTCGTCCATCACCGTGGCCACCTCGTCGCCGCTCAGTTCACCCGTGTAGTCGTGGTCGGCCGAGAGTGCGTAGCAGTGTTTGCAGGTGAGGTTGCAGCGTCTGATGAGGTTCCAGATCACGACGGGTCCGGGCGGCGTGCCCGACCCGCGGCGGCTGGCGGCGGGCCACTGCCCGGTCTGTTCGGCTTGCGCGAGTTCGCGCATGTACTGGCTGATGCGGAACATGGTTCTCAGCTTTCGGAAATCCGCAATCCTGTCTTCTTGAGGATGGCGGTGGAATAGAGGATGTCGTGCGCGCGGCAGGCGTCGCCGAGCAGCGCCGCGACCTGCTGCGCCTGGGCCTCGACCTCGTCGCGCGAGCGGCCGTGCAGCATGGCGAACAGGTTGTACGGCCAGACCGGCGGCTTTCTCGGGCGGCGGTAGCAGTGGCTCACGAAGGGCAGCTGGCCGATGCGTTCGCCGAGTTCGTCGACGCGTTCGTCGGCCACGTCCCACACGCTCATGCCGTTGGCGGTGAAGCCCAGGCGGTAGTGGTTGGGCACGGCGCCAATGCGGCGGACCAGGCCTTCTTCCAGCATGGCCTGCAGGCGCTCGCGCACCTGTTCGCCGCTGATGCCCAGCGCCGCGCCCACGGCCTCGTAGGGGCGGGGCACCAGCGGCAGGCCCGACTGGGTGGCGCGGATGATGCGGCGGTCCAGTTCATCCAGGGACATGGTGGCCTCCGGGCAGCAGGGGCAGGCGCAGTTCGACAAAGAACTCGCGCTCCTTGGGAAAGGCGTAGACCGGCAGGCCGGTCATGGCCTCGATGTCCTGGGTCACGCGGTCCACCTGGTCGGCGTGTTCGACCGCGATCACGAACCACATGTTCAGCGGCGTGGCGCCGGGCTGGTCGGGGTGGGCCGACTCGCGGCGGTAGTTGTGGGCGATCTCGGGCATGGCACCCAGCTGCGCGGCCACGGTCTCGAAGCGTTGCTCAGGCACGGCCATGGCGGCCAGCACGAAGCGGCCACCGGCGCGTTCGATCTGGAACAGCGGGCCGAAGCGCGTGAGGTCGCCATGCGCCAGCAGGCGCTGCAGACGGTCGATCAGCATGTCCTCGGTGCAGCCCAGTGTGGCGGCGACCTCGGCAAAGGGCCGGTCGCAGAGCGGAAAGCCTCCGTGCAGGCGGTCGATCAGGCGCAGGTCATCGGGCGAAGCCATGGGGCACCTCCGGCAAAGGGGCTGCGGCGGGCGCGACGCTCCAGCCGCGGAAGCGGCGTGCGCCGGTCTGCTTGAAGCGGCGGGTGGAGAACAGCACCTCGCGCGGATGGCTCGCCAGACCGGCGGCGTGGGTCACACGCTCGATCACGGCCATGACCGCCTCGCGGTTCGTGCCGTGCACCATCGCGTAGAGGTTGTAGGGCCAGCCCTCGGCGCGCGTGCGGCGGTAGGCCAGGGTCACGCCCGCCTGTTCGGCCAGCGCCTGGCCGCAGGCGTCCACGCGCTCGTCGGGCACGTCGAACACCGTCATGGCGTTGGCTGAAAAACCCAGTTCGTGGTGGCGTACCACGACACCGAAGCGCTTGAGCCGGCCCTCGGCCAGCCACTGCCCGATGCGCTCGGTCACACCGTCCTCGTCGCCACCGAGTTCGTCGGCCCACTGGGCATAGGGGCGCTCCACCAGCGGCAGGCCGGCCTCGACGCGGCGCGCGAGCGGCCACTGGCTGGAGGGCAACGGCGCGAGTGAGGCCACGGCGGCGGTGGCGCGCATGGGCTGGTGCGCGGTGTCGCCGCACAGATCGAAGCCCAGGTCGATGCGGTAGGGCCGGACCATGCGCAGCCGCAGGGCGGGCAGCCCGGTGGCGTGCTCCAGCGCGCTCACGCCCATCTCGACGGCGTGCCGGTCGGCGCCGGTCATCACGAACCAGAGGTTGTGGTGATGTTCGCGCAGGTAGTTGTGGTTCACGCCCGGATGGGCCGAGACGGCGGCGGCCACGGCCTCGATGCGGTGCGGCGGCACGGCCATGGCGGCCAGCACCGCATCACCACCGCTGCCGTGGGCGAACACGCCGCCGATGCGGCTGATGCGGCCATCGTCCTGCGCGGCCTGCAACTGCGCCAGCACCTCTTCCCGGTCCAGTCCGGTCTGCGCTGCGAGCACACCGAAGGGATCGCGGCACAGCGGGAAGCCGTGCTGCCAGTCGTTGAGCAGGCGCAGGTCGGCGTTCATCGCGGCGTCCACGGCTCAGAACCCCATGCGCGCGGCGCGCGAGGTGAAGAAGATGCCACTGGGCGCGGGCACGTCAAGCCGCGCGCGGGTGGCGAAGGTCTGCGTGTCGATCACGCTCACGCGGTTCTCGTCGCGGCTGCTGATCCACACGGTGTCGCCGCGCGGCGTGAACTCCATGTGCAGCACGGCCTTGCCCGGCTCCAGGGTCTGCACGATCTGCTGGCGCTGGGTGTCGATGACCTGCACGCGGTGGTAATCGGGCACCGAGAAGTTGACCCAGACCTGGCGGCCGTCGGGCCGCGCCATCACGAACACCGGCTGGCCGGCGACCGGGATGCGGCCGACTTCCTGCCAGTTGTCGGTGTCGACCACCAGCACCTCGTGCCGGCCGATGGCGGGCAGGTAGGCGCGGCGCCCGGCCACGGCCCAGCCGCGCAGGTGCGGCATCTTGTAGACCGGCAGCGGCTCCTGGCCCTTGCCGTAACCGCCGAGGATGCGGCGCACCTGGGGCTGGTCGGCCCAGAGGTCGACCATGGCCAGACCGTCTTCGCCGAACAGGCCGGCGATGTAGTGACGGCCATCGGGCGTGACCAGCGCGTCGTAGGGCTGGCGGCCGATGCCGTCGAATTTCTGTGTGGTGACCTTCTTCGGGTCCGAACAGTCGGTGACCCAGATCGCGTCGGCGTCGAACAGGCTGTAGGCGAAACGCCGGCCCGGCAGGTCGACGAGGCCGACCACGCGGGACAGCTTGCCGGGCGCGTATTCGGCCGGAATGTCGGCGACAAGTTCCAGTGTGCGCGCGTCGAACACCTTCACGCCGCCGGGCGTGTAGTTCTGCGCCGCCACCAGCGTGCCGTCGGCGCTGATGGCGCCACCGATGGAGTTGCCGGCCTGCATCACGCGCTTGGCAATCCGCTGAGTGAGCAGATCGACCATGGTGAGCGCGCCGTCGCGCCCGAACACATAGGCAAAGCGCCCGTCTCGCGAGAACACCACCGAGGCGTGCGAGAGGTCGCCCAGGCCGGGCACCTCGCCAATCAGCGCGCGGGTGGAGGTGTCCACCAGATACAGCGTGCCGTTGGCGCGGCCGATGACCACGCCCAGGTCGCCGGTGCCGCGCAGCACGGGCGCGGCGCAACCGGTGAGGCCGCCCACGGCGGCGATGGACGAGAGGGTGGCCGCAGCGGCCAGCCATTCACGGCGCTTCATGGCGTTTTCACCACTTCTTCAGGAAAGCCCTGCTGCAGGCGCAGCGCGATCCAGCGCGCCTCGGGCTCGCTGAGCATCGCCTTCCAGGGCGGCATGGGGGTGCCCGGCCGGCCGTGGAAGATCACGGCGGCCAGGCTGTCGAGGGGAAAGTCGGCCAGGGCCTCGCGCGTCAGCGCCGGGCCGAGGCCGCCGGTCAGGCGCATGCCGTGGCACGAGCCGCAGTCCTGCCGCACCATGCGCACCAGCTCCCGCGAACGCGATGCATCGGGCGAAGGCTCCGACTGCGCGAAGGCCAGCACAGGCCCCAGCAACAGCGCGGACAGGATGGAAGCGGTACGCAGCACGGCAGGCCTCCCGGATCAGGACTTCAGGATCACCGCGATGGCGTCCTTGAGGTCGGGGTCGGCGATCTTGTCGGGCCCGTTGGGCGACATGGGGATGGGGCCGAACACGCCGGACCCGCCCTTGCGCACCTTGTCGAACAGCTTGGCCGTGACATCCTGGCCCTTGTACTTGGCCGCAATGTCCTTGAACGAAGGCCCGACCAGCTTCTTGTCCTTGGCATGGCAGGCCATGCACCCGGCCTTGTTCATGGCCGCCTCGCCGTCGGCGAAGGCAGCGCCGGAACCCAGCGCAAGCACAGCAGCCGCTACAGCAGAAACAAACACTCTCATGAAGTTCTCCAGAAGAAAAACAACGAAAACGAAGTGACTTCACCCAGGGCGCGGTGGAACTGGCTTTGCCAGGCCACTCGCGCCGTCCCCCCTCCGGGGGGAAGCCGCGAAGCGGCGCAGGGGGGCGTCACTTCCTTCGGCGCAGGGGGGAGTCAATAGACATCATGTTGGGTGTTGTGCACGTTGAAGTGCCCCGTCGGCGTGATCAGGCGCGGGTCCTTGATCACAGCCTTGAGCTTGAGCGTTTTGTCGTCCACGATCACCAGCGCGCTCTCCTTGTTCTTGGCGCTCCACACCGAGAACCAGACCTCGTCGCCGGCCCGGTTGAACTCGGGCTGCACGACGCGCTTGGCGCCGTCGTCCTTGATGCCCGCCCAATCGGCGATCGGCAGCACGGTGTAGCCCTTCTCCAGGTTGTCGATGTCGTACACCGCGACCGATTGCGAGATCTTCGGATCGGGGTTGAGCGGGGTGTCCGAGTACAGGTGCCTGCTCTTCGGGTGGCTCTTGATGAACAGCGCGCCGCCGCCCTGGCCCTTGAGGGTCTGCACCACCTTCCAGGCATTCTTGGGGTGCTTGACCGGGTCGGTGCCGATCAGCGAGATGGTCTCGTCGCCCAGGTGGCCGGTGGACCACACGGGCCCGTAGGTCGGGTGCACGAAGTTGGCGCCACGGCCCGGGTGCGGGATCTTGCCCACGTCGATCAGCTTGGTCAGCTTGCCCTCTTTCAGGTCCACCGCCGCGATCTTGTTGCTGTTGTTGGCCGCCACCATGAAGTAGCGCTTGGTCGAGTCCAGGCCGCCGTCGTGCAGGAAGCGCGCGGTGCCGATGGTGGTGACCTTGAGCGCATCGATGTTGGAGTAGTCCACCAGCAGGGTCTGCCCGGTTTCCTTCACGTTCACCACGAACTCGGGCTTGTAGTGGCTGCCCACGATGGAGGCCACGCGCGGCTCGGGGTGGTACTCCTGCGTGTCGACCGTGTTGCCTCGGGTGGCCACGATCTTCAGCGGCTCCAGCGTGTCGCCGTTCATGATCACGAACTGGGGCGGCCAGTACGAACCGGCGATCGCGTACTTGTCTTCAAAGCCCTTGAACTTGCTGGTTTCGACCGAGCGCGCTTCCAGGCCGGTGCGGATCTCGGCCACGTTGTCGGGCTTCTCCATCCACAGGTCGATCATGTTGATCTTGGCGTCGCGGCCGATCACGAACAGGTAGCGACCCGAGGCCGACAGGCGCGAGATGTGCACCGCGTAGCCGGTCTTGACGATGTTGATGATCTGCTTGGTGTCGCCATCGATCAGCGCCACCTCACCCGTGTCCCGCAGCGTGGTGCTGAAGATGTTGGTGATGTTGTAGTTGTTCATCTTCTTCGTCGGCCGCTTCTCGGGCGGGACGAT
Organism: Hydrogenophaga sp. NH-16; assembly: GCF_004006415.1. Taxonomy (NCBI): domain Bacteria; kingdom Pseudomonadati; phylum Pseudomonadota; class Betaproteobacteria; order Burkholderiales; family Comamonadaceae; genus Hydrogenophaga; species Hydrogenophaga sp. NH-16. Next base: position 4,119,637 of record NZ_CP029344.1, on the reverse strand, counting down.
CACCTTCCAGGTGGCCTTCATGTCGGCCAGGCTGTATTCGGGCGGCGTGGGCGCGTCGTGCTGGATGTAGCGCGCCATCAGGTCCACTTCCTTCTCGCTCATCTCGCCGCTGGTCTGCCAGTTGGGCATGCCGGCCGGGGAGCCGTAGGCGATGAACACCTTGAGGTAGTCCGTGCCCTTGCCGATGGTGATGTCGGGTGTCAGCGGTTTGCCGGTGGCGCCCTTGCGCAGCACGCCGTGGCAGCCGGCGCAGCGCTCGAAGTAAATCTTGCGTGCGGTGTCGAACTCGGCCTGCGTCATCGGCGGCGCCTTGGGATTGGTCGCCTGGTACATCGGCTCGTTGACCAGCGGCGATCCGCCGGCCTGGTAGTTGGCTTCCGCCGGGCTGAGCTTCTTGTCTGCAGCCGCCTGCGCGAACGCGCCGGTGCCGATCAGTGCCGCCATCGCCAGCATCGTCAGGCGAATCGTGGTGCGGGATCTCATGATGTTCTCTCTCCGTCGTGGAGCAGCGTTTGAAGTGGCCGTCCCTGGTGGGGCGCTGTGCCCGCTCGCCCGGCTGCTGTCCATGGCCGATGCGAGCAGGCACATGCTCTGCCCGGTCACAGGCGTTGTCCTTGAACTGGTTCAAGGACGGTCCTCCGTCGCGTCCGAACAATGGGCCTCACAACAACGGACGTCCCGGCGATGCAGCCGGGCCGCCATCCCACGACGGAGCGAGTCATGAACCTGGTCAACCTGATCACCCCCGCGCGGACCGCCGATGCCGATGGCTGCGCAGCGCCTCCGGGCACGGTGACGCTGGTGGGCGCGGGCCCGGGCGACCCGGATCTGCTGACGGTGAAGGCGGTGAAGGCCCTGCAGGCGGCGCGGCTGGTGCTGTACGACCACCTGGTCAGCCCGGCGGTGCTGGAACACCTGAGCCCCGACGCCGAGCGCATCTATGTCGGCAAGGAAAGCTCGCGCCACACCCTGCCCCAGGCCTCGATCATCGAACTCATGGTGCAACTGGCGCGCAGCGGCCGCTCACTGTTGCGGCTCAAGGGCGGCGACGGCTACATCTTCGGCCGCGGCGGCGAAGAGGCCCAGGCCCTGGCGGCCGAGGGCATTCCGTTCACCGTGGTCCCCGGCCTCACGGCCGCTCAGGGTGCTGCGGCCTCGGTCGGCATTCCGCTGACCCACCGCGACCACGCCTGTTCCCTCGTGCTGGCCACCGGCCACCTGCGCGACGGCCAGGGCCTGGACATGGACTGGGCCATGCTCGCGCGCCCGCGCCAGACCGTGGTGCTCTACATGGGCGTGAACAACCTGCCCGAGATCTGCCGCCAGCTGATCGCCCACGGCCTGTCGCCGCAGACGCCAGCCGCACTGGTCGAGAAGGCCACCCTGCCCGACGAACGCTGCATCACCGGCACGCTGGCCGAGCTGCCCGCGCTGGCGCTGCGCCACCAGGTGCGCCCGCCGGCGCTGATCATGGTCGGCGGGGTGGTGTCGGTGCGCGCGCAGCTGGTGCCCTCAGCGCCCCCGGTCGCAGCGGCGGCCGCGCCGGTCCATGCCGTGGCCTGATAACAGAAAGAACGCGCGGACACGGGTCAGACGAGAGTGGCTTTGATACGCTGGCGGGCTCCGCCCACGAGCCCTTTGCCGCCATGCCGACCACTTCCCTGACCCTGATCTCTTCCATGGCCACCAAGGCCCTGCTGGCCGACCTGGTGGCCGCGTATTCGGCGCAACAGCCGGACACCATGGTCGCCGTCACTTCGGTCGGCGGCGTCGACGCGGCCAAACGCGTCGTGGCCGGCGAGGCCTTCGACATCGTGGCCCTGGCCTCGGACGCGATCGAGAAGCTGGCCGCCAGCGGCCACGTGGCGGCCGACAGCCGCACCGACATGGTCCGCTCGGCCGTGGCCGTGGCCGTGCCGGCCGGCACCCCGCACCCGGACATCGCCACCGAAGCCGCGCTCAAGGCCGCGGTGCTGGCCGCGCCCACGCTCGGCTACTCCACCGGTCCCAGCGGTGTGCAACTGGCGAAGCTGTTCGAGCGCTGGGGCATTGCGCAGCAGATCGCACCGCGCATCGTCACGCCGCCGCCAGGCACCTCGGTGGGTTCGCTGGTTGCCAAAGGCGAAGTCGCACTGGGCTTCCAGCAGCTCAGCGAGATGACGGGTGTGGTCGGCATCGACGTGATCGGCGGCCTGCCCGAAGCCGTACAGATCGTCACCACCTTCTCGGCGGCCCGCGCCACCGTGAGCACGCAGCCGGATGCCGTACAAAAGTTCCTGGCATTTCTTGCGAGCTCGGAAACCGCCGATCTCAAACGCCGGCACGGCATGACACCTGCCTGAAACTGTCGGGCCCCCACGCTCCAGGCGGCACGAATGTTGCTGCCGCCCCAGGGCATGAAATCGGCCTTCTGTTTCCTCATTGCCGCCAAGCGCTGCGAAATCGCCGGCCTGCAACAGCTGGCGCTGACCAGCGCCCTGGTCAACGCCACCGGCCGCTTCATCCATGCGCTGCAGCGCGAGCGCGGCCTGTCCAACCTCTACCTCGCCTCGCAAGGCCAGCACTGGGCCGATGAGCGCCTGGCCCAGGTGGCGTGCTGCGACGAGCTGCAGGCCGAGGTGCGCGCCGCCTTCGACACCCTGGACACCGAGACCCCGCGCGCCGGCAACGGCGCCCGCCTGTTCAGCCGCATCGCCTATGTGCTGCAGGGCCTGGACGCCCTACCCCTGCTGCGCCTGCGTGTGCAGACACAGGTCTGGAGCGCCGCACGCGCCACCGCCGGCTACATCCGCCTGATCAACGGCCTGCTGGCGGTGGTGTTCGAGGCCGCCGACAGCGCCTCCGACCCCGACATCTCGCGCCGCCTGGTGGCCCTGTTCAACTTCATCCAGGGCAAGGAATTCGCCGGCCAGGAACGCGCCACCGGCTCGGCCCTGTTTGCGGCGGGCTGCGCGCAGGCCGACGGCCAGCAGCGCCTGCTGCACCTGATCGACTCGCAGGAACGCTGCCTGCAGGTGTTCGCCGACTTCGCCAGCGAGCCGCTGCGCGAGGCCTGGGCCGCCGTGCAGCGGCACGACACGCAGGCCTCGCTGGAGCGGCTGCGCCGCATCCTGGCCACCTCGCTGCCCGGCGGCCCGCTGGACACCGGCCTGAGCCAGATCTGGTTCGACGCCTGCACCGCCCGCATGGACACCATGAAGACGGTGGAGGACGCGCTGGCCGCCGAGCTGGAGGCCCTGTGCCACCAGCGCCTGGCGGCCGCCACCCGCGACCTGGCCGACTTCCAGAAGTGGCAGCGCGCCGAGTCGCTGGGCGAGGACCTGCCCGAGCACGGCGACTTCTTCGACGAAGGCCAGGCCGCCCCCGCGCCGCCGGTGAACCTGGGGCACCCGGTGCAGGCCTACGGCCCGCAGGTGGAACGCTCGATCCTCGAACTGGTGCACGAACAGGCGCAGCGCCTGCAGCAGATGGGTGACGAGCTGGACATGGTCCGTGCCAGCCTGAACGAACGCAAGATCGTCGAACGCGCCAAGGGCCTGCTGATGGCACACCGCCAGCTCAGCGAGCACGAGGCGCACAAGACGCTGCGCCAGATGGCGATGAACCAGAACCGGCGCCTGGTGGACGTGGCGCAGGCGGTGCTGGCCATGGCCGAGATCCTGCCGCCGGGCCTGCGCTGAGCCCACCTGTTGCGGCGCACAAAAGCTGTGCCGCCGCACGGCCGCGCACCAGTTTGAAGCCGCCCTGACACCCCGTTCAGCGGCTGCCCCTGCACCGCCTTCTTCGAAAAACCCAGCCAATTCAAAGAGTTACGCTTTCAACGGAGCCAACCAGCACAAGCTGGCACGGTCCGTGCTCAAGGATGGTCAACGGGACGTGCCAATGGCGGCACACCCTCCCGACGGTCTCAGGACACTCAGGACAACGGCGTCCATTTCTCGCCCCCGACAGGGGGGCCTGGAATGGGCGCCGTTTTGTTTTTCCGGTTTCAGTTTTCGGTTTTTTCTTCACAGGAGTTGAGCATGAACGACCACCGCGCCACGACACCCGAGACCGCCGCCGCGCCCGCCGCCGACAGCGGCTCGCGCCGCGACTTCATCAAGAAGGGCGCGGCCGCCGCCACCTTCTTCTCCACCCTGGGCCACAGCGGCGTCTGGGCCGCCGGCTCCGACGCGCCGGAAAAGACCGAGGTCAAGATCGGTTTCATCCCCCTGACCGACTGCGCCAGCGTGGTGATGGCCAGCGTGCTGGGTTTCGACAAGAAGTACGGCGTGACCATCGTGCCCACCAAGGAGGCGAGCTGGGCCGGCGTGCGCGACAAGCTGGTCAACGGCGAACTGGACTTCGCCCACGTGCTCTACGGCCTGGTCTACGGCGTGCACATGGGCACGGCCGGCCCCAAGAAAGACATGGCCGTGCTGATGAGCCTGAACAACAACGGCCAGGCGATCACGCTGTCCAAGGCGCTGGCCGACAAGGGCGCGGTGGACGGCCCGTCCCTGGCCAGGTTCATGGCCGCAAACAAGCGCGAGTACACCTTCGCGGGCACCTTCCCGACCGGCACCCACGCGATGTGGATGCACTACTGGCTGGCCGCCGCGGGCATCAACCCGCTGTCGGGCGCCAAGCTGATCACCGTGCCGCCGCCGCAGATGGTGGCCAACATGCGCGTGGGCAACATGGACGGCTTCTGCGTCGGCGAACCCTGGAACCACCGCGCCATCATGGACGGCATCGGTGTGACGGCCAACACCACCCAGGACCTCTGGAAAGACCACCCCGAGAAGGTGCTGGGCACGACCGCCGACTTCGTCAGGAAGTACCCCAACACCACGCGCGCCGTGATGATGGCCGTGCTCGAAGCCAGCCGCTGGATCGACGCCGGCCTGCAGAACAAGCTGAAGATGGCCGAGACCGTGGCGCAGAAGGCCTACATCAACACCGGTGTCGACGCGATCAACCAGCGCATCCTGGGCCGTTATCAGAACGGCATGGGCAAGACCTGGGACGACCCCAACCACATGAAGTTCTTCAACGACGGCAAGGTCAACTTCCCCTACCTGTCCGACGGCATGTGGTTCCTCACCCAGCACAAGCGCTGGGGCTTGATCAAGAGCCACCCCGACTACCTCGGCATCGCGAAGCAGATCAACCAGATCGAGCTCTACAAGTCCGTCGCAGGCGCCATGGGCATCAGCGTGCCCAAGGACCCGATGCGCAGCAGCAAGCTGATGGACGGCGTGGTGTGGGACGGCAAGGACCCCGCCAAGTACGCCGACGGCTTCGCCATCAAGGCCTGACCCTTCACAAGGAGCACCACCATGGTTGCCGCTGTTTTTCACATGCCGCTGGAGGCTTCGGCCCCGCCCGCCGCCAGCCCCACCACCTCGCCCATCGCCAAAGCCATGACCGCCTCGCAAGCCAGGCCCGCCGCAGCGCCCCCTGCTCCGAAAAAGCCTGCGATCGATCTGCGCAGCTTCTGGATGGCCGTGCTGCCGCCGGTGCTGGGCCTGGCGGTGCTCGTGCTGGTCTGGCAGGCCATCGCGTCCACCTCCAACAGCGGCATACCCAAACCGGCCGAGACCTGGGCGCAGGCGGTGCAGGTGTTCTCCGACCCCTTCTACAGCAACGGCCCCAACGATCAGGGCGTGGGCTGGAACGTGCTGGCCTCCCTGCAGCGTGTGGCCATCGGCTTCGGCATGGCGGCGCTGGTCGGCATTCCGGCGGGCTTTGCGATTGGCCGCTCGGTGTTCCTCTCGCGCATGTTCAACCCGCTCATCAGCCTGCTGCGCCCGGTGTCGCCGCTGGCCTGGCTGCCCATCGGTCTGCTGGTGTTCAAGGGCGCCAACCCGGCCGCCATCTGGACCATCTTCATCTGCTCGATCTGGCCCATGGTCATCAACACCGCGGTGGGCGTGCAGCGCGTGCCGCAGGACTACATGAACGTGGCCCGCGTGCTCAACCTCAGCGAGTGGAAGATCTTCACCAAGATCCTGTTCCCCGCCGTGCTGCCCTACCTGCTGACCGGCGTGCGCCTGGCGGTGGGCACCGCCTGGCTGGTGATCGTGGCCGCCGAGATGCTGACCGGCGGCGTGGGCATCGGCTTCTGGGTCTGGGACGAGTGGAACAACCTCAACGTCTCCAGCATCATCATCGCCATCTTCGTGATCGGCATCGTCGGCCTGCTGCTGGAGTTCGCGCTCATCAAGCTGGCCTCTATCTTCACCTATGAGGAAGTGAAAGCATGAACACGAAGTACATCGACATCCAGGGCGTCGAGCAGACCTTCAAGACCAGAAAGGGCCTGTTCCCCGCGCTCAAGGACATCAACCTCTCCGTCGCCAAAGGCGAGTTCGTCGCGCTGATCGGCCACTCGGGCTGCGGCAAGTCCACGCTGCTGAACCTGATCGCCGGACTGACCACGCCCACCGGTGGCGTGCTGCTGTGCGCCGACAAGGAAATCGCAGGCCCTGGCCCCGAGCGCGCCGTGGTGTTCCAGAACCATTCGCTGCTGCCCTGGCTGACCTGCTACGAGAACATCTTCCTGGCTGTGGAGCGGGTGTTCGGCCGCACCGAAACCCGCATCCAGCTGAAGGTGCGCACCGATGCGGCGCTGGAACTGGTGGGCCTGAAGGCCGCCGCGCAAAAGCGCCCCGGCGAAATCTCGGGCGGCATGAAGCAGCGCGTGGGCATTGCCCGTGCGCTGTCGATGGAGCCCAAGGTGCTGCTGATGGACGAACCCTTCGGCGCCCTGGACGCGCTGACCCGCGCCAAGCTGCAGGACGAGCTGCTGGAGATCGTCGCCAAGACCCAGGCCACCGTGGTCATGGTCACGCACGACGTGGACGAGGCGGTGCTGCTGTCCGACAAGATCGTGATGATGACCAACGGGCCGGCCGCCACCATCGGCGAGGTGCTTGCGGTCGACCTGCCGCGCCCGCGCCACCGCGTCGCCCTGGCCGACGACCCGCAGTACCAGCACTACCGCAAGGCGGTCATCGACTTCCTCTACACGCGCCAGGCACACGTCGAAAAGGCGGCCTGACCCCCGCAGCGGCCCAAGCACCCGCACCCCAAGCTGGTGCATCCCGCCCGTGATTCGACGGGCACGAAGCTTGCAAGAAATCGGGCGAAGGCTGACGAAGGCCTTCCCCCTCTGCGCCACGCCGCGTTCGCGGTGTTCCAGCGCCTCCGCGACCGCAGCGCCCGCCCGGGTGGCCTGCGGTCGTGGTGCATCCTCCCCCGCCCCACTCCACAGACCACGACCATGGCCGGATTACGCTCGTTCCTCCAAAGTGGCCACACGCCCACGCTGTTCGCCGCCTTCTTCTACCTGATGTTCTCCTTTGTCATCTGGGTGATGAACGGCGCCATGGCCCCCTTCATCAGCGAGGAGTTCAACCTCACGCCCGCACAGAAGGGCCTGCTGCTGTCCATCCCCATCGTGGCCGGCGCGATCATGCGCTTCCCCCTGGGTCTGCTGGCGCAATATGTGGGCCGCAAGACCGCGACACTGGTCGAGCTGAGCCTGATCACGCTGACCATGGCCTTCGGCTACTTCTTCGTTCACAGCTACGACGACCTGCTCAAGCTGGCCCTGCTGCTGGGCGTGGCCGGCGCCAGCTTCGGCGTCGCCATGTCGCTCGGCTCGGGCTGGTACCCGCCCAAGTACAAGGGCCTGGCCATGGGCCTGGTGGGCGCAGGCAACGTGGGCACCGCCGTGGCCGCCCTGCTCGCACCACCGCTGGCACAGAGGTTCGGCTGGCAGACGGTGTACGGCTTTGCCGCCCTCGCCTCCTTCGTGCCCATGCTGGTGGTGGCCTTCATGGCCAAGGAACCGCCCGACCGCGACGAACACGCCAACCTCAGGGACCACCTGGCCTGCCTGCTGGAGAAGGACGGCTGGGTCTTCAGCCTGATCTACGTCGTCACCTTCGGCGGCTTTATCGGCATCACCACCTTCCTGCCCACCTACTACCACGACCAGTTCGGCGTGAGCAAGGTGCAGGCCGGCCAGCTCACCATGCTCGCCGCCTTCATGGGCGCCGCAGTGCGCGTCTTCGGCGGCTGGATTTCGGACCACTGGGGCGGCGTGAACACGCTGACCGTGGTGCTGGTGGTCGTCGCGGCGGCGCTGGTGGGCGTGGGACTGTCCTCGCAGTCCATCGCGCTGACCACGCTGCTGCTCATCGTCTGCTTCGCTGCGCTGGGCGCGGGCAACGGCGCGCTGTTCCAGCTGGTGCCGCTGCGCTGGCCCACGTCCACCGCGGTCGCTGGTTCGATGATCGGCGAGATCGGCGCCCTCGGCGGTGGCCTGGTGCCCATGCTCATGGGCCAGTCCAAGCAGAACACCGACAGCTTCCTCACCGGCTTCATCGTGCTGGCCGTGTTCTCGCTGCTGATGCTGGGCGTGATGCGCAAGATGCAGGTGCGCTGGACGCGGACCTGGGCCGAGAAGGGTGGGCGGGCGCGGACCGAGTGAAGGGCCTACCCGCAACCGGCTGAGGGATATGAGCTGCGAAAAGGGCGCCAGCGAAAGAAGTGACTACATTCATCAGCCATGAACGCAAGCACCACGCCGTCCCAAGCCATCCCGCCTCGCCCGAAAACCTCGACCGACAAAAGCAAGATCCGCTTCCTGCTGCTGGAAGGCGTTCACCCCTCGGCCGTCGAGGTGTTGCGCGCGGCGGGCTACAGCCAGATCGAGAGCCTTCCAGGGGCCCTGCCAGACGATGAACTCAAGTCCAAGATCGCCGACGTGCACTTTCTGGGCATCCGCTCGCGCACTCAGCTCACCGCCGAGGTGCTGAGCCACGCCCACCGCCTGGCCGCCGTTGGCTGCTTCTGCATCGGCACCAACCAGGTGGACCTGGCCGCCGCGCGCGAACGCGGCATCGCGGTGTTCAACGCCCCCTTCTCCAACACCCGCTCGGTGGCCGAACTGGTGCTGGCCGAAGCCATCCTGCTGATGCGCGGAGTCCCCGAAAAGAACGCCGTGGCGCACCGCGGCGGCTGGCTGAAGTCGGCGAGCAACTCGTTCGAGATTCGCGGCAAGACACTGGGCATCGTGGGCTATGGCGCCATCGGCACGCAACTCTCGGTGCTGGCCGAAGCGCTGGGCATGCAGGTGGTGTTTTTTGACGTCGCGACCAAGCTGCCACTGGGCAACGCCAGACCGCTCACCAGCCTGGACGAGCTGATGGCCACCGCCGACGTGGTGAGCCTGCACGTGCCCGAAACGCCCGCCACGCAATGGATGATCGGCGCCGCTCAGATCGCGCGCATGAAGCCCAGCGCCGTGCTGATCAACGCCTCGCGCGGCACCGTGGTGCAGGTGGACGCGCTGGCGGGCGCGCTGCGAAACCAGGCCCTGCTCGGAGCCGCCATCGACGTGTTCCCTGAAGAGCCGCACAGCAACAAGGACATGTTCGAATCGCCCCTGCGCGGCCTGGACAACGTGATCCTCACGCCGCACATCGGCGGCTCCACGCTGGAGGCGCAGGAGAACATCGGCATCGAGGTGGCGGAAAAACTGGTCAAGTACAGCGACAACGGCACCACCACCTCGGCCGTCAACTTTCCCGAGGTGGCTCTTCCCGCACACCCCGGCAAACACCGCCTGCTGCACATCCACCGCAATGTGCCTGGCGTGCTCTCCGGCATCAACCGCATTTTTTCGGACCACCAGATCAACATCTCTGCGCAGTACCTGCAGACGCGCGAAGACGTGGGCTACGTGGTGGTGGACATCGACGCTGCGCACTCCGAGCTGGCGCTGGCCGAGCTGGCACGCGTGCCGGGCACCCTGCGCAGCCGCGTGCTGTTCTGAGGGCTGGCGCCGCACCTGCTGGCCGCCAGCCAGTCGCAGGATGCGCAAGAAGCGTCAGTGCACTGGCAGGCTTGTGCGGACACCATAAAACGGCACAATGCCGTGAAATGGCCAGCGACCTCTCCCCCGGCCAGGCTGCACAGCTCACTCACTCACCATCCATTCGGAAGACCAGATGCGCCACCTGGTGGATCACGCGGACCGCTTCCAGTCCGAGCAGGCTGGCTGAGGGAACGGCTCATGCGGGTCTTCAACATCTACCGCTACGACCCGGACAAGGATGTAGCGCCGCGCATGCAGCGCTACCAGATCGACGTGCACCCGGGCGACCGGATGTTGCTGGATGTCCTGATCCGACTCAAGGCCATGGACCCGACACTGAGCTTCCGCCGGTCCTGCCGCGAGGGTGTCTGTGGTTCAGACGCCATGAACATCAATGGCAAGAACGGGCTGGCCTGCCTCACCAACATGACGACCTTGCCGCAGACCGTGACCCTCAAGCCACTGCCTGGGCTGCCGGTGGTGCGCGACCTGTTCGTCGACATGACCGGATTTTTCAAGCAGTACCACTCGGTCAAGCCGTGGCTCATGACCGAGTCGCCGCCACCAGCCCGGGAGCGACTGCAGTCCAGCCAAGCCCGTGAAGAACTCAACGGCCTGTACGAATGCATTCTGTGCGCCTGCTGTTCGAGCGCGTGCCCGAGCTTCTGGTGGAACCCGGACAAGTACGTTGGCCCTGCTGGCCTGCTGCAGGCCTACCGATTTCTCGTGGACAGTCGCGATGAGGCCACCGGAGAAAGGCTGGACGACCTGCACGACCCCTATCGCCTGTTCCGCTGTCGGACCATCCTGAACTGCACCGATGTGTGCCCCAAGGGTCTGAACCCGGCTCTGGCCATCGGCAAGATCAAGGAAATGATGGTGCGGCGCGCTGCCTGACTCAGTCAGTCAGGGGCAACCCCCAGCACCGCAAACGCCGCCTGCAAGCGCGCCTCGTACCGCAGCCTGAACGCGGCCACTTCGTCGGGCGCCCACTCCTCAAACCCCGCGCCGCTCTTCATGCCGGTGCGACCCTGCTTCACCAGATCGGCCACGCAGGCCGGCGGGGTGCTGATGTTCGACAGGCTGGGGTAGACCGACGCGCCGGAGGCGACGTGCGTGTCCCATCCGGACATTTCTTTCTGCGCCATGGGGCCAAGCGCGGCGAAGCGGAAACCGAAGCCGAAGCGCACCGCGTCGTCGATGTCCTGCGGGGTGACCAGCCCACGATCCACCAGCGAGAGGGCTTCGCGCATCAGCGCGTGCTGCAGGCGCGTGATGAGCAGGCCGGGGATGTACTGCCTGATCAGCGTGGTCTTCTTGCCGGTGGCCTGGATGAGGCGGCACACGCCTTCGGCCAGCGGCAGGCTCGTCCTGGAACCCAGCGCCACCTCCACCATGGGCACGATGTGCGCGGGCATGGAGTAGTGGACGTTGAGCATGCGATCGGTGGTGCCCAGACCCTCGGTCATCTCGTCGATGCCGTGGCCCGAGCTGTTGCTGCCGATGGGAATGTGCGGCGGCACGCAGCGGTCCAGAGCGGCGAACAGGGCGCGTTTGGCGGCCAGGTCCTCGCTGATGGTTTCGATGACCAGGGCCACGCCGCCCCAGTCGTTCCATTGGTTCAGGTCGGCGGCCAACAAGGGACCGGGTGGATGCACCGGCTGCAGCGTCGCGGCCAGTGCGCCGATGGCGGGCAGCCGGGCCTGCAATCGGGCCACATCGCGGCCGAGCAGCACGACCGGGTGGCCCGCGGCGCTGAAGATGGCGGCGATGCCGGCGCCCATGTGGCCGGAGCCGATGATCACGAGGGTGTGGTTCACGAGCCGTTCCTTGTCAGGTCTTGTCTGGCACAAACACGGCATTCGGCACGAGGAGCGCCTTGGTCATTCTCGACGCCTGGCACTCAGATCGACAGCCAGGTCGCACCGGCAAAAGCCAGCAGGAAAAGCATGGCAAACGTACGACGAATGCCTGCGGACCAACGGTCCACCCGGTTCTTGAGCAGCCTGTAGAGGCGGATGTCGACCTCCCCCACCAACGCGGAAACCAGGAACGTCAGGCCGACGGCGGACCAGAAAAGCGTCATCGGCGTGGCGTCCGTCCACACGGCATAGAGCGTGCGCACGACCGGCACATGGCAAAGGTAGATGGCATAGCTGTAGCCTCCCAGGCGGTCTCCCACGGCATCCACCACAGGCTGTGTCCAGGTGGGAACGTGGTGCGTCAGGCTGTGCACCAGCAGTGCCGCCCCGACACCCATGCACCACCTCACCTGCATGACACCGAGCGACGACCCGACGTAGAACAAGGTCACCGCGAGCACGGACGCCAGCACAGGATGAACCGACCGGTCCCTCCACACCAGGGGAATCAGCATGCCCATCGCAAAGCCGACGTTGACCGTCACAAATGGCAGCAGGAAGGGGTGGTAGACATTGACCTGCGGGTTGTCCGGCGAAGGATGTTGTTCAGCAGGATCAGCGCCAGCCATCCCACCAGGAAAGACACCGCGCTGCCTGTCCTCCGGAACCAGATCAGCAAGGCGACAAAGACATAGAAAGCGATCTCGAAAACCAGCGTCCATTCGACCCCCAGCGGATAGGTCGTCCCTCCGTACGGAAACAGGGACAGCGCACGCCAGTCAAAGGGTGGCTTGATCGGAGACGCCAGGGACGCCAGAAACACCAGCGCCACCACGATGTAGTAAATCGGGTAGATGCGCACCACCCGGTGCATCAGGAAGGTGGGCGCGTCGCTGCGCATCATCAGCATGGCCATCAGGTTGCCGGACAGCGCAAAAAAAAGCGTGACCCCCACGCCGCCAAACCACATGGGCACGAAGCCGACATGCCCGCCCTTTTTCATCATCGTCAGGTACACCGCCGCGTGGTAGAGCACCACCATGGACGCAGCAACGAAGCGCAGCCACTGAAGGCTGACGATCTTGCCCATGGGCTGACTGGGGGACGGAGGGAGGGTCATGGAGGGTCCAGGTGCAGGTCGCGGGATTCTAGAGAACACGGCTTGCACACCCTGAGGGAACCTGGAACGCATACAAAAGCATGCTTTCGAATCCGAAAAAAACCCGATACGGGGCTCGGATAGTCAGTTTTTCTGTTTCTTCAGGGAGTGATTCGACATGATACGAACGAGCATCGTCAGTGCTCTGTGCGTCTGCGCGCTGCTGAGCGCTTGCGGAGGCGGGAGCGAACAAGACCAACCACAGGCGCAGGAACCACGCAGCGACACGGCGTTGGCAGACACCACAACCGCCGGTCGCCCTGCTGAGGCCCCTGGAGCCACAGCAGTAGACAACGAGGCCTGGGCCGGATCGGCGGCCCTGAATCAGGCCGAGGTCCAGCAGGTTCGAGAGGCAGAAAACATCGAACAAGCCGCGTCGAGCGCCGCCCGAAAAGCAGTGACGGCGCCCGCAGCCCCTATCTACCGCTTCTTCAACAACCAGACAGGCGCCCGCCTGCTGACCAAGTCCATCGCAGAACGGGACGCCATCCTCAACACCTTGTCCCAGTTCCGCTACGAGGGCCCGGTCTTTGCCGCCTGGCAGACCACCGATACAGGCCTCGCGCCCGTGTACCGGTTCGCCAACACCCGGAATGGCACACATGTCTTCACCATCAGTGAAACCGAGCGGAACCACATCCTGGCCACCATGCCCTGGATGGCACTAGAGGGCGCCGCCTACTACGCGGCCAGAACCGCGCTGCCCGGCACCACTGCGCTCTACCGCTTCTATCACCTGCAACGCGGTTTCCACTTCTACACCGCCAGCGTCGGCGAACGCGACCACCTGATCGCCAATCTGGCCAGCACTTACCGCTATGAGGGTGTCGCGTACTACGTCAATGCAACCGTGGGTAGCTACAGCAAGGCTCTGGCTTCGTTCGCCGGCAAGGTGAATGCGTACGGAAACGTCAACGCCGCCGGAGAGAGTGCAAGGTTCGGTGGGCTGCGTGGCTTGGTCTTTGATCCGGCGGGGACGTTGTACGCCGTCGACAGCAAACAGACCTCAGCTGACTATCTCGGATACCCCGAGATAAGGAAGGTGTCACCCAACGGAACGGTCAGCAGCTTCGTTGGCTCCTGGAACAGCCCGGTCGCCTACCGAGATGGCGTCGGCAGCGGAGCCGCGCTGTTCGGTATGCAGGCCATCACGTTCGACGCAAATGGAATGGGGTACACCGGCGACAACCACACTGTAAGAACCATCAATCCGACTGGGGTCGTCACCACCATCGCGGGAGATCTCAGGAATTCAGGGTATGTCAATGGACAGGCGCAGGCAGCCCGTTTCCTAGGCATCCGGGGCATCGCACGTGATTCCAGCGGCAATATTTTCGTGAGCGAGTGCTATACCGGTGCCGTCTTCCCCAGCTCGCGGATCAGGAAGGTCACACCGGCCGGCGTTGTCAGCACCTTTGCTGGCGCTCCAACCCAGTACAGCAACTTTGGCTATGCCGACGGTCAGGGAACCGATGCGCGCTTCAGGTGCCCTGGACAGATTGCCGTGGATGCGAGCGACAACCTCTACGTCGCTGACGAGGGAAATCACCGCATCCGAAAAATCACACCGTCGGGCTTGGTGACCACACTCGCAGGACAAGGCGCCTATGGCGTTGTGGACGGCGAGGGTACTGCGGCGCGTTTCGACAACCCTTATGCCCTCACGGTGGACATGGCCACGGGCAACGTGTACACGGCTGACTGGGATGGCTACACCGTCAGGAGAATCACGCCATCCGGCACGGTCACAACCATTGTTGGCTCACCGTACGCGCGTGGTGTGTTTTTCGGCGCCCTACCCGCAGGTCTGGCAGAAGTTGGCGGCCTGGCGATCCGCAATGGTCGCCTCTACATCGCCTCTCTGAACGGCATCTACTGGACCAACCTTTGACACCACCAGTGGTCCACTAAAATCGCGGGTTACCCGGGCGCCGTTCGGCGCCCGTTTCCTTTTCCGGACCTTCCTCATGACCACCTCGCGCATCGACGGCGTTGCCGTCACCACCCAGGCCAATGTCTACTTCGACGGCAAGTGCGTCAGCCATGGCATCACCTTCCCCGACGGCACCAAAAAGTCGGTCGGCGTGGTGCTGCCCGCCACCCTGACCTTCAACACCGGCGCGCCCGAGATCATGGAATGCGTGGCCGGCGGCTGCGAATACAAGCTGGCCGGCACCGACGCCTGGATCAAGTCCGGCCCGGGCGACAAGTTCAGCGTGCCCGGCAACAGCAGCTTCGACATCCGCGTGACCGAGGCCTACCACTACATCTGCCATTTCGGTTGATCCGCAGCCGATCCCAAAGAGAGCACACACATGGCCACCATTCTTCAGAACCTGCCCGCCCAGCAGAAAGTCGGCATCGCCTTCTCCGGCGGCCTGGACACCTCCGCCGCCCTGCTGTGGATGAAGCAGAAGGGCGCCCTGCCCTACGCCTACACCGCCAACCTCGGCCAGCCCGACGAGAGCGACTACGAAGAAATCCCGCGCAAGGCCATGGCCTACGGCGCTGAAAAAGCCCGCCTGGTGGACTGCCGCCTGCAGCTGGCGCACGAAGGTATTGCCGCCATCCAGTGCGGCGCCTTCCACATCAGCACCGGTGGCATCACCTACTTCAACACCACCCCGCTGGGCCGCGCGGTGACCGGCACCATGCTGGTGGCCGCCATGAAGGAAGACGACGTCCACATCTGGGGCGACGGCTCGACCTTCAAAGGCAACGACATCGAGCGCTTCTACCGCTACGGCCTGCTAACCAACCCCAGCCTCAAGATCTACAAGCCCTGGCTGGACCAGCGCTTCATCGACGAGCTGGGCGGTCGCAAGGAAATGAGCGAGTTCCTGATCGCCAACGGCTTCGACTACAAGATGTCGGTCGAGAAGGCCTACAGCACCGACAGCAACATGCTGGGCGCCACGCACGAGGCCAAGGACCTGGAAGAACTGTCGTCGGGCATCCGCATCGTCAACCCCATCATGGGCGTGGCGTTCTGGAAGCCGGAAGTCGAGGTCAAGGCCGAGGAAGTCACGATCCGCTTCGAGGAAGGCCAGCCGGTCGCCCTCAACGGCCAGACCTTCGCCTCGCCGGTCGAGCTGTTCCTCAAGGCCAACGAGATCGGCGGCCGCCACGGCCTGGGCATGAGCGACCAGATCGAGAACCGCATCATCGAAGCCAAGAGCCGCGGCATCTACGAAGCCCCCGGCATGGCGCTGCTGCACATCGCCTATGAGCGACTGGTCACCGGCATCCACAACGAAGACACGATCGAGCAGTACCGCATCAACGGCCTCAAACTCGGTCGCCTGCTCTACCAGGGCCGCTGGTTCGACCCGCAGTCCATCATGCTGCGCGAAACTGCCCAGCGCTGGGTGGCACGCGCCGTGACCGGCGAAGTGACGCTGGAACTGCGCCGCGGCAACGACTATTCGATCCTCAACACCGAGTCGCCCAACCTGACCTATGCGCCCGAGCGCCTGTCGATGGAGAAGGTGGAGGACGCCCCGTTCAGCCCGCTGGACCGCATCGGCCAGCTGACCATGCGCAACCTCGACATCACCGACACGCGCGCCAAGCTGGGCATCTACGCCCACACCGGCCTGCTGTCGATGGGCGATGGCACGTCGGAGATCTTCAAGCTCGAAGGCGGGAAGTGATCTGACTTCGTGGAGCGGGCGGTGCCGGGGTGCGGCGCTGCGCCGCTCATGCCCCCCGGCGGCCTGCGGCCGCCTCCTCCTTTACTTCGCTTTGCAGCACCCCACCCCGGCACCGCCGTGGGCACGCAAAGAATCGAAGACTTCAGATGACGACTGGTTCCGGCTCCAGCCGGATGCCAAAGCGCTCGTAGACGCTGGTCTGGATCGCCTTGGCCAGGGTCATCACCTCGCCGCCGGTGCACGGATGCTCGGCGTCGCCCTTGTTGACCAGCACCAGCGCCTGCTTGTCGTACACGCCCGCATGGCCCATGGTCTTTCCCTTCCAGCCGCAGGCGTCGATGAGCCAGCCGGCGGCCAGCTTGATGCTGCCATCGTCCATCGGGTAGTGCACCACCTTCGGGTCGCGCGCGATGATGTCGGCGCACTGCTCGGGCGTCACCGTCGGGTTCTTGAAGAAGCTGCCGGCGTTGCCGATGACGGCCGGGTCGGGCAGTTTGGCGCGGCGGATCGCGACCACCCAATCGAAGATCTGGCGCGCATCGGGCTGGCGGATGCCCGTCTCGTCCATCTTGCGCTCCAGGTCCAGATAGCCCAGCACCGGTTTCCAGGGCTTGGGCAGCCAGAAGCGCACCCGCGTGATGAGTGCACGACCTTTCAGGCCAAAACTGCGCTCGTCCGAGGGCGCGTGCTTGAACACCGAATCGCGGTAGCCAAAGCCGCACTGGGCCGCATCCAGCGAAAACACCCGCCCGGTCTCCAGGTCCATCGCATCCAGCGAGTGGAACCGGTCCTGCAGCTCGACGCCATAGGCGCCAATGTTCTGCACCGGCGCCGCCCCCACCGTGCCCGGGATCAGCGCCATGTTCTCCAGCCCCGGCCAGCCCTGCTCCAGCGTCCAGTGCACGAAGTCGTGCCAGCCCTCTCCGCCGCCGGCCTCCACCAGCCAGCCCTTGTCCGTTTCTTCGACCAGCCGCCGCCCGGCGATCTCCACCTTGAGCACCAGGGCCTTGAGGTCTCCCGTCAGCACCAGGTTGCTCCCGCCGCCCAGCACGAACACCGGGTGTTCCGCCGACGGCTGCCGCCAGTCGGGGCTGGCCATCAGGCCGAGCAGATCATCGACGGAGCGCAGACGAACGAGGCGTTGCGCACGCGCGGCGATACCGAAGGTGTTCATCGGCTGGAGGGCGACATTGTTCTCGACTAACATCCATGGATTGTCTCATTCACGCATCCGGGAGTACCACTCATGCCCTCTTTCGACACCGTTCTTGAAGCCGATTTCGTGGAAGTGAAAAACGCGGTCGACCAGGTGGCCAAGGAGATCGGCACGCGCTTCGATTTCAAGGGCACCAGCGCCGGCATCGAGCTCAAGGAAAAAGACAAGGAAATCACCCTGTTCGGCGACGCCGACTTCCAGCTCCAGCAGGTCGAGGACATCCTGCGCAACAAGATGACCAAGCGCAACGTCGACGTGCGCTTCCTGGACATCGGCAAGGTCGAGAAGATCGGCGGCGACAAGGTCAAGCAGGTGGTCAAGGTGCGCAATGGCATCGCCAGTGAAGACGCCAAGAAGATCCAGCAGACCATCAAGAACAGCAAGATGAAGGTGCAGGCCGCGATCCAGGGCGACGCGGTGCGCGTGACCGGCGCCAAGCGCGACGACCTGCAGGCGGCGATGGCCCTGATCCGCAGCGAACTCAAGGAACTGCCGCTGGGCTTCAACAACTTCCGCGACTGAGCGGCACCGGCTCCCTCGCCTCATGCGCAGCCCCTTCCGTCCTGTCCCGGCGCTGGTCCTGGCAATACCGCTGATGCTCGGCGGGCCGGCTCTCGCCGCTGTCTTCAAGTGCAAGGCCCCGGATGGCGCCACCATCTTCCAGGACAGCGAATGTGGTCCCGGAAGCCAGCCGCTGCAGGCGCCGAAAGCTGGCAACAGCCCCCCGGTCGATCTGACCCAGCCTCTGGACAAACGATTCAAGACACCCGAAGAAAGGGACCGGCTGATGGCGGCCCTCAAGATCGCAGGGCTTGATCTGGGCATGCGCAAAGGCATCGAGTTCTGCAAGACCCACGCGGCCGCGCATGTGGCCGGCATCGAGCAGGTCTACAGCGGGTGGCGCCAGCAGCACGCCGTCGCAATCGGCACCGCCGACCGGCTGATCGAGAAGTACACCACCACGCGCGAGCGTGCCGATGGTGTCAGCGACATCGTCGCCCTGCTGGAGCAGTCCCTTCAAACGCGGGCCGGCAACGATGCGGCGCGCAACACGGACAACTGCAAGAGCGCGCCGGTCAAGCTGCGCTCCTTCCTGGACAACCGCCACACCGATATCTATTCGGCGGTCGGCAGCGGCCGCTGATACTCACCACGTGGGGATGCATGTCGACGAAGCCCGTCTTTCACGCCGTGTCGACCGCCCTGCTCCTGGCCCTGCTCGCGGGTCAGGCGGCCGCCCAGACCTCACCACAGGTGGCACTGTCCGGCGTGTCTGGGCAGAAGGCCTTGCTCGTGGTCGACGGCGCTGCACCAAAGTTCCTGGTCGCCGGACAGACACACCAGGGAGTGAAGCTCCTGTCGGTGGATGGTGACTCGGCCACCGTGGACATCCAGGGCCAGCGACACGTGTTGCAGGTGGGCGCGGCGCCGGTGAGCGTCGGCAACGGGCGTTCGGACGGGGGAGGACAGCGCATCGTGCTGACCGCCGACCCCAGCGGCCACTTCCTGCCCGATGGCCAGATCAACGGCAAGTCGGTGAAGTTTCTGGTGGACACCGGCGCCACCACCGTCGCCCTCGGGGCGGCCGAAGCCCGGCGCATCAACCTGAAGTACGACCACGGGCGCCGCATCCAGATGAGCACCGCCAATGGCCTGTCCACTGGCTACCTGATCCGTCTGGCGTCGGTGCGGGTGGGCGATGTCGTGGCCTACGACGTGGACGCCGTGGTCTCGCCACAGCCCATGCCCTTCGTGCTGCTGGGCAACAGCTTCCTCAACCGCTTCCAGATGCAGAAGAACAACGACCAGCTGACGCTGGAGAAACGTTTCTAGACCTGCGCCGCGGTCACGACGATCTCGATCTTCCACACCGGGTCGGCCAGCGCGGCCTGCACCGTCGCCCGGGGCGGCGCGGTGCCCGGCACCACCCAGGCGTCCCAGACCTCGTTCATGGCCCCGATCTCGCGGATGTCGGTCAGGTAGATCTGCGTGCGCAGGATGCGCGACTTGTCGCTGCCCGCGTCCTTCAGCCGTTGTTCGACCTGGGCCAGCACGTCGGCGGTCTGGCTGCGGATGTCGGTGGCCTCGCATTCCGGCACCATGCCGGCGAGGTAGACCACGCCGTTGAACACGGCGGCTTCGCTGTAGCGCGCGGCCATGCCGTGGCGCTGAATCTCTCGGGTGGTGTCGTGGCTCATGACTTCTTCGCTCCCAGCTTGCTTTCCTTGCCTGCGAGCAGGCGGTTGATGTTTTCCGCATGCCGCCAGATCAGCAGCAGGGCCATGAGCGCCAGCGCCAGCACCTGGGTCGACGGTGCGGTCCAGGCCACGTGGTTGCCGAACAGGAAGAACGTGGGCGCGAAGATGGCCGTGACCATGGACGCCAGCGACGAATAGCGGAACGCGTAGGCCACGATCACCCAGGTCAGCAGCGAGGCCAGCCCCAGCCAGGGGTTGAAGCCGATGATCACGCCCGCCGCGGTGGCCACGCCCTTGCCGCCCTCGAATCGGAAAAACACCGGCCAGAGGTGACCCAGGAAGGCCGCCAGCCCGACCAGGGCCACCGAGCCATCGCCCAGGCCCCAGGCCTCGCCCCACCATTTCACGGCCACCACCGGCACCCAGCCCTTGAGCGCGTCCAGCAGCAGCGTGAGGATGGCCGCCTTCTTGCTGCCCGAGCGCAGCACGTTGGTGGCGCCCGGGTTCTTGCTGCCGTAGGTGCGGGGGTCCTGCAGCCCCATGAGGCGGCTGACGACCACGGCAAACGACAGCGATCCGATCAGGTAGGCCACGACGGTGGCGATGGCGGGGGTCAGGAATTCCACGTTCGACGTCCTTGTTGACGCCGCACGGCGGCGGCGCGGGCAACTATTCTGCCAGCGCGCACTGCACCGGCTTCGCGCCCAGCGGCCCCACGAGCACGGCGGAATCGATGCCGACCAGAAAGCCGCGGCGCCCGCCGTTGATCCAGATCTTCGGCAATTCGAGCACGGTCGACTCCACGTAGACCGGCATGTCGCGCTTCAGGCCGAACGGCGAGGTGCCGCCCACCAGATAGCCGCTGTGGCGGTTGGCCACCTCGGGCTTGCAGGGCTCGACCGACTTGGCGCCGATCTGCCGGGCGAGGTTCTTGGTGGAGACGGTGCGGTTGCCATGCATCAGGATGGCCAGCGGCTTCGCCGTCTCGTCCTGCATGATCAGCGTCTTGACCACCGCGAACGGGTCGAAGCCCAGCACCGCCGCGCTGTGCTGAGCACCACCGTGCTCCAGGTACTCGTAGGGGTGCTCGGTGAACACCACACCGTGCGCCTTGAGCCAGGCAGTGGCGGGTGTTTCACTGACGTGGGGCTTCTTCGCCATCACTGGGCCGGGTCGCGCAGCTCCCAGCGGATCGTGTCGATGGCCTTGAGCAGCTCGGGCGAGAGCGTGGTGTCCCACGCGTCCAGGCACTGCTCCAGTTGTGTCACCGAGGTCACGCCGATGATGGTGCTGGCCACCTTGGGGTGGTGGTAGCAGAAGGCCAGCGCCAGCTGGGCCGGCGTCAGGCCGTGTTCACGCGCCAGCGCGTTGTAGCGTTTCGCGGCGGCCAGCGCCTCGGGCCGGCCCCAGCGCTGCGCCTTCATGCTGTCGTACAGCGCCATGCGGCCATGCGTGCCCACCAGACCGGTCTCGTCGTACTTGCCGGTCAGCAGGCCGAAGCCCAGCGGCGAATAGGCCAGCAGCGACACGCCCAGTCGGTGGCAGGTTTCGTCCAGGCCGTTCTCGTAGGCGCGGTTGATCAGGCAGTACGGGTTCTGCACCGTGGCCACGCGCGGCAGGCCCAACTGGTCGGCGATGCGCACGAACTCGTGCACGCCGTAAGGCGACTCGTTGGACAGGCCGATGGCGCGCACCTTGCCGGCCTTGACCAGCTCGGCCATGGCTTCGAGCTGCACCTCGATGGACGGCATGGGCCGGTCCTTGGCCGGATCGAAGTAGATCGCGCCAAACGCTGGCACGTTGCGCGCTGGCCAGTGGATCTGGTAGAGGTCGATGACGTCCGTCTGCAGGCGCTTGAGGCTGCCTTCGCAGGCCTCGATGATTCCGGCCCTGCTGACTTCGCCGCGAATCCAGGGCATGCCGCGCGCCGGACCAGCGACCTTGGTCGCCAGCACCACCTTCTGCCGCACGCCGGGGTTCTTCGCAAACCAGTTCCCGATGATGGTTTCGGTGGCGCCGCAGGTCTCGGCCCTGGCCGGCACCGAATACATCTCGGCGGCGTCGATGAAGTTGACGCCGCGCGCCAGCGAGCGGTCGAGGATGGCGTGGGCGTCGGCCTCGTTCACCTGCTCGCCAAAGGTCATGGTGCCCAGGCAGATGGGGGTGACGGACAGGCCGCTCTGGCCGAGGGTGACGTGGTTCATGGGTGGTTCTGGAAAGGATGGACACGCGAGACAGCCGGCGAGTTTAGAAGCGAATCAAAGCCCACGCTGTCCTGCACGTTCCCGCGCCCGCTCCTCCTCCTGCAGGCGCAGCACGCGCCGCTGCACCTTGCCGGTGGTGGTCATGGGCAGGGCGTCGACGAATTCGATCTCCTTTGGGTACTCGTAGGGCGCGAGCTTGCCCTTGACGTGGGCCTGCAGGCTGGCGACCAGCGCCTCGTTGCCGGTGGTGCCCGGGGTCAGCACCACATAGGCCTTGACCACCGCGCCGCGTTCGGGGTCGGGCTTGGGCACCACCGCGGCGTTGGCCACCGCAGGGTGCTTGACCAGGCAGTTCTCGATCTCGCTGGGCCCGATGCGGTAGCCGGCGGCCTTGAACACGTCGTCGCTGCGGCCCTGGTACCAGAGGTAGCCGTCGGCGTCGCGCACCGCGAGGTCGCCGGTGCGGCACCAGCTGTCCGCCATGTCACCGGTGAACTTGGCCTTTGTGGCGGACTCGTTCTTCCAGTAGCCCAGGAAGAAGATCGGGTCCGGGTCGCCGTGGATGTCGAGCCGGTGCACCGCCACGTCGCCCGGCACGCCGACCGGGCACTCGTGGCCTTCCTCGTCGATCACCGCCACGCGGTGGCCCGGGTAGCCCTTGCCCATTGATCCCGGCTTCGCGGGGTAGAGCCGCGCGCAGTTGCCGACGATGTAGTTGATCTCGGTCTGACCGAACATCTCGTTGACGGTCACACCCAGCTGCTCGCGGCAGTAGGCGAACACCGCGTCGCCCACCGCCTCGCCCGCACTCATGATGGCTTCGAGCTTCAGCGTGAACTGTCCGCGCGGCGTCGGGAAGGCTTTCATCATGGCCTTGAGCGCGGTGGGGAACAGGAAGGTGTGGGTGACGCCGTGGCGCTGCATCAGCTCGAACGCGGTCTGTGGCGCGAAGCGGCCGTTGAAGCCAACGATGGGGCGGCCGAAATACAGCGTGGGCAGCAGCGCGTCCATCAGGCCACCGGTCCAGGCCCAGTCGGCCGGCGACCAGAACACCGCCTGCGAGGGCACCGACGCATCGAACGGGTCAAAACCGAACCAGTTCTGGCTGCAGACGAATCCGGTGAGGTTGCCGATCAGCGCTCGGTGCGGAATCAGCGCGCCCTTGGGGTTGCCGGTGGTGCCGCTGGTGTAGATCAGCACCGCCGCCTCGTCCGCCAGCGTGTTCACCAGATCGAAATGGGCCGGCTCCTGCGCCAGAACCGCCGACCAGTCGAGCACCCCGGGCGCACCGGCCTCCACCGCGATCACGCTGTGCAGCAGCGGGCAGTGCGCGGTCACCGACATCAGCGCCGGCAGGGTGCTCGCGTCGCAGATGGCCACCACCGCCTCGCTGTCGTGAAGGCGGAACTCCAGTGCCTCGGGCCCGAACAGCTGCGACAGCGGCATGCCGACCGCGCCCATCTGCAGCACCGCCATGTAGGCCACGGCGGTCTCGAAGCGTTGCGGCAGCACGATGGCCACGCGGTCGCCGCGCCGCACGCCCAGCGCCGCCAGCGCATTCGACAGCCGGTTGGCCTGCGCCTGCAGCTCGGCATAGCCGTGGTAACGGTCCTCACGGTCGGGCGAACAGGCGATGACCGCCGTCTGCGAGGCCGTGGCCGGGTCAGCCGCCCAGCGGCGCGAACAGACCTCGGCCATGTTGAAGTGCCTCGGCACCTTCCAGCCGAAACGCCGGTGCAAATCGGCGTAGCCATCGGCCTGCGGGCGGGGTTTGTGGGTGTCGCTGTGTTGACGCTGGCGCATCGCTTGTCTCCGTCTCGTTCCTTATGATGGATCGAATGTATCAAGCCCTGAACGCCTCCCGCAGCCGCTTCGTGCCCGTGCGCCACCTGTCCTACCACGTGCGCGAATGGGGCACACCGGTGGCCGGTGAACCGCCGCTGGTGCTGGTGCATGGCTGGATGGACGTCGCGGCCTCGTGGCAGTTCATGGTGGACGCGCTGCGCACACCGCGCTGGATCGTGGCGCCCGACTGGCGCGGCTACGGCCTCACGAAATCGGGCATCGGCGACGGACCTCCGGCCGACAACTTCTGGTTCCCCGACTACCTGGCCGATCTGGACTTCCTGCTCGACGCGATCGCGCCCGGCCAGGCGGTGGATCTGGTCGGTCACAGCATGGGCGGCAACGTCGCCATGATGTACGCGGGCGTGCGGCCCGAGCGCATCCGCCGCCTGATCAACCTCGAAGGCTTCGGCATGCCCGAAACGCGCCCGGCGCAGGCACCGAGCCGCTACGCGCAGTGGATCGACGAGCTCAAGGCACTGCACCGCGGCGAGATGGACCTCAAGTCCTACGACAGCGCCGAAGGCGTGGCGCGGCGGCTGATGAAGACCAACCCGCGCCTGACGCAAGACAAGGCGGACTGGCTGGCCCGCCAGTGGGCCGCGCCGGACGCCCAGGGCCGCTGGACCATCCTCGGCGACGCGGCGCACAAAGTGGTCAACGCCCACCTCTACCAGGTGCCCGAGGCGCTGGCCCTGTACGAGCGGATCAGCGCGCCGGTGCTCTCGGTGACGGCCAGCGACGACAGCCTGGGCCAGTGGTGGAAGGGCCGCTTCACGCTGGAGCAGTACCGCGAGCGCCTGCGCCATGTGCCCCGGCTCACCGAGGCGCACATCGACAACGCGGGCCACATGCTGCACCACGACCAGCCGGAAGAACTGGCACAGCTGATCGAAAACTTCCTGGCGTGAGAAAATCGCGGGTTTCGCGGGGCTGCCCCGCGCCACCGACAGC
The DNA here is from genome assembly GCF_004006415.1 of Hydrogenophaga sp. NH-16. Lineage (NCBI taxonomy): Bacteria > Pseudomonadati > Pseudomonadota > Betaproteobacteria > Burkholderiales > Comamonadaceae > Hydrogenophaga > Hydrogenophaga sp. NH-16. The sequence continues at coordinate 4,094,675 of NZ_CP029344.1, read as the reverse complement.
GAGAACACACCATGGAAGCCGAACGCACCAACGCCATCCGCAATCAACTGGCCGACCTCAGCGCACGCGTGGTCGAGCTCCGGAGGTATCTTTGACTACGATGCCAAGGCATTGAAGTTGTCGGAGGTCACCAGCGCGCTGGAAGACCCCACCGTCTGGGACAACCCCAAACGCGCCCAGGAGCTGGGCAAGGAAAAGAAATCGCTGGAAGACGTGGTGGTCGTGCTTGACCGCCTCTCCAGCGAGCTGGCCGACAACAGCGAACTGTTCGAGATGTCCGAGGCCGAGGGTGACGACACCGGGCTGGAGACCATCGAAGGCGAGGCGAAGAACGTGCAGGCCGAGGTCGAGAAGCTCGAGTTCCGCCGCATGTTCAACAACCCGGCCGACCCGCTGAACTGCTTTGTGGACATCCAGGCCGGCGCGGGCGGCACCGAAGCCTGCGACTGGGCCAGCATGCTGCTGCGCCAGTACCTCAAATACGCCGAACGCAAGGGCTTCAAGACCACGGTCGAGGACGAGACCCCGGGCGACACCGCCGGCATCAAGAGCGCCACCATCAAGGTCGAGGGCGAATACGCCTACGGCCTGCTGCGCACCGAGACCGGCGTGCACCGCCTGGTGCGCAAGAGCCCGTTCGACAGCTCGGGCGGCCGCCACACCTCGTTCGCCTCGCTGTTCGTCTACCCCGAGATCGACGACTCGATCCAGATCGATATCAACCCCGCCGACGTGCGGGTGGACACCTTCCGCGCCTCCGGCGCCGGCGGCCAGCACATCAACAAGACCGACTCGGCCGTGCGCCTGACGCACATTCCGACCGGCATCGTGGTGCAGTGCCAGGACGGCCGCAGCCAGCACAGCAACCGCGACGTCGCCTGGCAGCGCCTGCGCTCGCGCCTGTACGACCACGAGATGCGCAAGCGCCAGGAAGAGCAGCAGAAGCTGGAAGACACCAAGACCGACGTGGGCTGGGGCCACCAGATCCGCAGCTACGTGCTGGACAACAGCCGCATCAAGGACCTGCGCACCAACGTCGAAATCTCGGCCACGCAGAAGGTGCTCGACGGCGACCTGGACCCGTTCATCGAAGCCTCGCTCAAGCAGGGCGTGTGATGGTCGGCGCGCTGATCTTCGACATGGACGGCACGATGATCGATTCGATGCCGTGGCACCAGAAGAGCTGGGTCGCGTTCTGCGAACGCCGCGGCCTGGACATCGACGTGCCCGACCTGATGCGCCGCACCACCGGCCGCACCGGCATCGAATGCATGGTCGAGCTGTTCGGCGGCCTGCCGACCGAACAGGCGCAGGCCTATGTCGACGAGAAAGAAGGCATCTACCGCGAGCTGTTCGCCCCCGTGTTCGCCGAGATCGCCGGCTTCAAGGCCTTCCTCGGCCAGGCGCAGTCGCGCGGTCTGGCGGTGGGTGTGGGAACGGCCGGCGACCGCCACAACCAGGCCTTCGCCTACCGGCACCTGGCGCTGGGCCAAACCCTGCCCACCGTGGGCGGTGACGAAGGCCTGCCCGGCAAGCCCGAACCCGCGATCTTCCTGGAGGTGGCGCGCCGGCTCGGCGTGCAGCCCGAACACTGCATCGTCTTTGAAGATGCACCACTGGGCATCGAGGCCGCGCGCCGCGCCGGCATGCGCGCCGTGGGCATCTGCAGCTCGCACGCCGCCGACGAACTCGTCGGGCCCCATGTGCTGGCCCGTGTTCCCGACTACCAGACCCTGATCCACAACCGTTTTCTGGAGACCGTCCATGCAACTGCGTGAGGCCACCGGCCCTGCGATGGTGATCCGTCGCGAAGACTACACCCCGCCCCCGTTCTGGATCGACCGCATCGAGCTCAGCTTCGACCTCGACCCGGTCAAGACCCGTGTGCTCAACAAGATGGTCCTGCGCCGCAACACCGAGGTGCCGGCGCAACCCCTGCGCCTGGATGGCGAGGACCTGAACCTCGCCCGTGTGGTGCTCAATGGCGGCGGCTGCTCGTTCAAGATGGACGGCGACGCCCTGGTGCTGGGCAGCCTGCCCGAAGGGCCGGAGCCCTTTGAGCTGGAGATCTTCACCACCTGCTCGCCCGAGAAGAACACCCAGCTCTCGGGCCTGTACCTCAGCCAGGGCGACTTCTTCACCCAGTGCGAGGCCGAGGGCTTCCGCCGCATCACCTACTTCCTGGACCGTCCCGACGTGATGGCCAGCTACACCGTGACGCTGCGCGCCGACAAGGACAAATACCCCGTCCTGCTGTCCAACGGCAACCTGGTCGAGCAGGGTGAACTGCCCGACAACCGCCACTTCGCGAAGTGGGTCGACCCGCACCGCAAGCCGTCCTACCTGTTTGCGCTGGTGGCCGGCCGCCTGATCTCGCGCGAGCAGCGCATCGTCACCCGCGCCGGCAAGGAACATCTGCTGCAGGTCTACGTGCGCCCCGGCGACATGGACAAGACCGAGCACGCCATGAACTCGCTGATCTCCAGCGTGATCTGGGACGAGGCCCGCTTCGGCCTGCCGCTGGACCTGGAGCGCTTCATGATCGTCGCCACCAGCGACTTCAACATGGGCGCGATGGAGAACAAGGGCCTGAACATCTTCAACACGAAGTACGTCCTGGCCAACAGCGCCACCGCCACCGACACCGACTTCGCCAACATCGAATCGGTGGTCGGCCACGAGTACTTCCACAACTGGACCGGCAACCGCATCACCTGCCGCGACTGGTTCCAGCTCTCGCTCAAGGAAGGCCTGACCGTCTTCCGCGACCAGGAGTTCAGCATGGATCTGTGCGCCGAGCCTTCGGCGCGCGCGGTCAAGCGCATCGAGGACGTGCGCGTGCTGCGCACCATGCAGTTCCCCGAGGACGCCGGTCCGATGGCCCACCCGGTGCGGCCCGACCAGTACGTGGAGATCAACAACTTCTACACCGTCACGGTGTACGAAAAGGGTGCCGAGGTCGTGCGCATGATGCAGACCCTGGTGGGGCGCGACGGTTTCCGCAAGGGCATGGACCTGTACTTCCAGCGCCACGACGGCCAGGCCGTCACCTGCGACGACTTCGCCCAGGCGATTGCCGACGCCAACCCCGACAGCGAACTGGCGCGCCAGCTCGTGCCGTTCAAGCGCTGGTACAGCCAGTCGGGCACGCCGCGGCTGCAGGCCAGCGGCCACTACGACGCAGCCGAGCGCCGCTACACCCTCACGCTCAGCCAGAGCTGCCCGGCCACACCGGGCCAGAGCGAGAAACAGCCCTTCGTGATCCCGGTCGCGCTCGGCCTGATCGACGCCCAGGGCCAGGACCTGGCGCTGCGGCTGCAGGGCGAATCGCAGGCCACCGGCGGCACCCGCCTGCTGGTGCTCACCCAGGCCAGCGAAAGCTTCGTCTTCGAGGACATCGACGCCGAGCCGGTGCCGTCCCTGCTGCGCGGCTTCTCTGCGCCGGTGATCGTCGACAACGGTCTGACCGACGACCAGCTGCTGCACCTGCTGGCCCACGACAGCGACGCCTTCAACCGCTGGGAAGCCGGCCAGCAGCTGGCCTTGCGCCGCGCGGTGCAGGCGGTGCGCGCCGAGGGCCCGGTGAGTCCCGCCCCGCTGGACGAGGCCTTCGTCGACGCGATGCGCGCCGTGCTGCGCCACCCCACGCTGGACGCCGCGCTCAAGGAGCTCGTGCTGACCCTGCCGGCCGAAACCTACATCGCCGAGCAGCTGGACGTGGTCGATCCGCAGCGCATCCACGCGGTGCGCGAAACCATGCGCGAGCAGCTGGCCCAAGCGCTGCAGGCCGACTGGGCCTGGGCCTATGAACAGCACAAGGACAACGGCGCCTACCGGCCCGACCCGCTCAGCAGCGGCCGCCGCGCCCTGGCGGGCATGGCGCTGACCATGCTCTGCATCGCAGCGCGCGAGACCGGCGACACCGTCTGGCCCGGCAAGGCCTACCAGCGCTTCAAGGACGCGGGCAACATGACCGACCGCTTCAACGCGCTGTCGGCCCTGGTGGTCAGCGGCCAGCCGCTGGCGCAGGAGGCGCTGGCGCGCTTCCACGCGATGTTCAAGGACGAGGCCCTGGTGATCGACAAGTGGTTCGCGCTGCAGGCCGGCGCCCCCGACCGCGGCGGCAACGTGCTGCCCGCTGTGCGCCAGCTGATGAACCACCCCGACTTCAACCTGAAGAACCCCAACCGCGCGCGCAGCGTGATCTTCAGCTTCTGCAGTGCCAATCCGGCCGGCTTCCACCGCAGCGACGCGGCGGGTTACGTGTTCTGGAGCGAGCGCGTGCTCGAACTCGACGCCATCAACCCGCAGGTCGCCGCCCGCCTGGCGCGCGCGCTGGACCGCTGGAAGAAGCTGGCCGAACCCTACCGCAGCGCCGCCCGCGAGGCCATCGCCCGCGTGGCCGCCAAGTCCGACCTGAGCGCCGACGTGCGCGAAGTCGTCACCCGCGCCTTGGCCGAATAGAAAACTCTGGAGCTCCCATGAAACGCATTTCCCTCACCCGCTACCTCGTCGAGCAGCAGCGCGTCGACGGCCACATCCCCGGCGACCTGCGCCTGCTGCTGGAAGTGGTCGCGCGCGCCTGCAAGCGCATCAGCCAGGCCGTCAACAAGGGCGACCTCGGCGAGGTCATGGGCACGGCCGACACCGAGAACGTGCAGGGCGAGGTCCAGAAGAAGCTGGACATCATCGCCAACGAGGTGCTGATCGAGGCCAACGAATGGGGCGGCCACCTGGCGGCCATGGCCAGCGAGGAAATGGACAGCATCTACCTGGTGCCCAACCGCTACCCGCAGGGCGAGTACCTGCTGATGTTCGACCCGTTGGACGGCTCGTCCAACATCGATGTCAACGTCTCCATCGGCACCATCTTCAGCGTGATGAAGAAGCCCGAGGGCAGCCCGGGCGTCAGCGAGGCCGACTTCATGCAGCCGGGCAGCCAGCAGGTGGCCGCCGGTTACTGCGTCTACGGCCCGCAGACCACGCTGGTGCTGACCGTGGGCGACGGCGTGGTCATGTTCACGCTGGACCGCGAGCAGGGCTCGTTCGTGCTGACCAAGGAAAACGTGACGATCCCGGCCGACACCAAGGAGTTCGCGATCAACATGAGCAACATGCGCCACTGGGCGCCGCCGGTGAAGCGCTATGTGGACGAATGCCTGGCCGGCAAGGAGGGCCCGCGCGGCAAGGACTTCAACATGCGCTGGGTGGCCTCGATGGTGGCCGATGTGCACCGCATCCTCACCCGCGGCGGCGTCTTCATGTACCCCTGGGACAAGCGCGACCCGGACAAGCCGGGCAAGCTGCGCCTGCTGTACGAGGCCAACCCCATGGGCTGGCTCGTGGAACAGGCCGGTGGCGCCGCCACCAACGGCCACGGTCGCATCCTGGACATCACCCCGACCAAGCTGCACGAGCGCGTGAGCGTGATCCTGGGTTCCAAGAACGAGGTCGAGCGCATCACGGCCTACCACCTCGAGGCCGAAGCGGCCAAATGAGTTTTTGCTAGAATCTCGGGCTTCGCCGGTGTAGCTCAGTTGGTAGAGCAGCTCATTCGTAATGAGAAGGTCGGGGGTTCGACTCCTCTCTCCGGCACCAAGACCTAAAAGAGAACCCCGCTATCACATCGGTAGCGGGGTTTTTCTTTGGGTGTTGTTTGTAGGCTATCTGTAGGCAAGACAACCAAAAAAAAGCATGACTGAACTGCCCAGATTTCACATACTCACAAGCACGTAGAGGGGGCTAGACACCATCCGAAGAAAGGGAGAGCACTTGTCACAAGAGCAAAAGAGACAACCTTCGCTACCACGGATACGCCAAACGGGTCGCATTCTTACTCTTGCAGTGGCCGCGCTGACTTCAACAGTCGTCCAAGCGGGCAACTTCGCAAGCTGCATCCTTGAAAAGATGCCTGGGTCCAGCAACGCCGCCACCAACGCTGCAGTATTTCAGTCTTGCAGCGCTGAAAACCCATCTCTTTACCGTGGCGTCAAGATGGGGTCCGGTCGAGGGCTTTTTGGCTACAAGGATGGCAACGCGTGCATCATCAAGTTAGCTGCATCTACACAGTTTCAGCCGGCTGCGGCCTCAATAGCGGCAGCTTGTCGGTGCCTGTACAACAAGCCGCCGTTCGACGGCGCCACCTGCGCCGACGCATTTGGCCAACAGTGACTTCATTTGAGAGTCCCTTGGGCCAAGACCCTTTCAAATTCTGCAACTCTCGGGTCGGGTGCGGCCAACAGCACGGCCAGTTCGGCATCAGAGAATAGACGACGGTCCTCCTTGTTTTGAGTGGCTTCGAGCCGCGTCACGCGCCGTCCAAGTTGTGCCACGCGTAGGATCTACTTTCACAGTGGGGAGCACTTTGTTAGCGACCGGCCAAAACCAGTACAGCCACGTCCCTGACAGTTCCGCCCTTTCACAGTAACAGTAGGCGAGGTTTTTATGGCTGAAGAGTTGTTGGGCAATTGCGATTGCGGCTTCACTGGCTCGGCCATCCTAGGTGGAGTGCGAACCAACTACCTGACGGAGTTGCCTGTCCCGCACAGGTGTCTGGCCTGCAAGGCGTTTGTGACAGTCAATGTGTGGGGCGAATTGGTCTGTCCGGAATGCTCGTCCACACAAGTGGAAAGCTATGCCACCGCGACCAAACAGCTACCCAATGACTGGCTGACACGCTTGCAATATGGCAAGCTCAAGGACTCCGAGCTTTTCGAAAAAGGCTTTCATCGAAACAGTCGCGTGCTTGCCGAAGATGGCACTGTCACCATTCTCGATAGATGGCATACCTGTCCCCGATGCGAGAAGCGGACATTCCGGCTTTCGCTGGGAGATCACTACGATTGAGTCATCAAAAACTGAAGTCGTAATGCTCCTACCTACGACATGCGACCAATTCGGACGGCCTACTGCTTAGTCTTACGAAGCCGATCCTCTATGGAGCCAAGCTGTCTTTTCCACCCACTCAATGCAGCATTCGTGCTGTTTGTGTGCTCCAGCACTAAACGCAGGTAGGTCTTCAAGTGCATTCCTTTCGGGCGTTCGCTGGGCATGTTCAAGATGCCGCGGACCCAACCCAAGCGGTCCCGAATTTTGTTCGCACGTCGTGCGGCCCGATCACTCGCTGATTCCCGTTGACTGCAGTAGGCCAAGCCAAGGCAGTGCTGAAGTCTCCTCGAATTCCTGAGCCAGTCAGAAGTAGAGGTTGGGGAACAGTTTGACACGGTACTCGACCGGTGGGACTTGCGCTCGATCAGCGCGATGTAGTGCATCCAGTCGTAGAGCGTCTGGTCCCGCTCGAAGCTGCGCTGCAGGCGCAACCGGCAGCTGGCCTCGTTTGCCTACTCCATTTCGCACGACCTGCGCACGCCCCTGCGGCACATGATGGGCTACGGCGAGCTGATGCTCGGACTGGACAGCGTCGGCCAGGACCCCGAAGCCCGAAGCTGTGTCGAGGCCGTGCTGCAGGCGGGGTCGAAGATGGCGGTCATGATGGAGGCGCTGCTCGACTACTCGAGCAACCGCCAGGCCGAGCCCCGTTGCCAGTGGGTCGACCTGCCGGTGCTGCTCGCGGACATCGCCGCCCAGCTGGTGGGCGGCGCCGACCGGCCGCCGCGGCTGGAGTGGCCTGACGAGGCGAGGGTGTGGGCCGATCCGGCGCTCATCCGCATCGTGTTCCAGAACCTGCTGGGCAACGCGATCAAGTACAGCAGCAAGCACCCCAGCCCGCGGGTTTCGGTCACCTGCAGCGCGGGCATCGACATGGACGAGATCGCGGTCGAGGACAACGGCATCGGGTTCGACATGAAGCACGCCGACCGTCTGTTCGGCGTGTTCCAGCGGCTGCATGCCGAGAGCGACTACCCCGGGCACGGCATTGGTCTGGCGAACGCCCTGGGCATCGTCCGGCGGCACGGCGGGCAGATCGGCTTCCACGCCCGCCCCAACGAGGGTGCGCGGTTCGTGGTGTCGCTGCCCAGACCGCCGCAGACCCGGGGCTGAGCCGCCTGTGCCGACCCGGGTGACAGAGGGGTTTCGGCACAATCGCGCCATGGACACCGCCCAACCCCTGCTGCCGATCAACGACCCCCTGCGCGAGATGCTGCACAACGAGGTGCACGCCCGCCCGCCGGCGCGCATCCGGCTGCCGGCGCTGGTGGTGTTCATCGCCGTGACCAACGACGGCGTGAGCCGTGAGCAGGAGCTGGCGCACCTGCGCCGCCTGCCGGGCCAGCAGGACCTGCAGGCCGAGCAGCTCAGTGGCAGCTTTCTGCGCCTGCGGCTGCCGGGCTACACGCTCAAGTGGGAACGCCACACCGAATTCACCCGCTATTCGCTGGTGCAGCCGCTGCCCGAAGGCGCGCAGCTGGGCGCCCGCGACCCTGAGCTGCTCTCGCACATCGTGCTGCCGGCCGACTGGCTGGCCGGCATCCCTGGGCGCACGATCGCCGCCATCAAGCTGGTGATGCTGCACGGCGACCTGGCGGACCCGCACGAGGCCCTGGCGCAGGGCCGCACCTGGCTGGGCGAGCACACGGTGGTGGCCTCGCTCATGGGCAACCAGTCCCACTCCATGGTGATCACCGACCTGATGCTGCGCGAGTCGGGCTACGAACGCATCCTGGTGGTGGCGCCGCCCGACACCACCGAAACCCGGGCCGGCCGCATCTCGCAGCGCCTGCTGGAGATCGAGACCTACCGCCTGCTGGCGCTGCGCGGCCTGCCGGTGGCCAAGCAGCTCGGCCCGTTTCTCTCGCGCTGCGAGGCGCAGTTGGCCGACATCACCGCCCACCTGGAGAGCAAGAGCGCCACCGACCAGAGCCTGCTCGACACCCTGGTGTCGCTGGCCGCGGGTGTGGAGCGCGCCATCGCGGAGCACGCCTACCGCTTCTCGGCCACGCGGGCCTACGACGGCCTGGTGGCGCAGCGCATCGCCGAACTGCGCGAGCAGCCGGTGCCGGGCACCCAGACGATTGGCGAGTTCATGCAGCGCCGGCTGTCACCGGCCATGGCCACGGTGCAGGCCACCGCGCAGCGCCTGGCCTCGCTGTCCGAGCGCATCACCCGCACCAGCGCCCTGCTGCGCACGCGGGTGGACATCGCCACCGAGGTGCAGAACCAGCAGCTGCTGGCCAAGCTGACCCGGGGCCAGGAACTGCAGCTGCGCCTGCAGAGCACGGTGGAAGGTCTGTCGATCGCGGCCATCTCGTACTACGTGATCAGCCTGATCCTCTACCTGGGCAAGGCGGGCAAGGAAATGGGCCTGCCGGTCAAGCCGGAGCTGCTGGCCGGCGCGGCGATTCCGGTGGTGCTGTGGTCGGTCTGGTGGACGACGAAGAAGATCCACGAGAAGTTGCACGCGGATCATTGAGGCCACTGTGGTCTGAGCCAACGACCGCTCGCCGGTTCTAGCCTGGCGCCCATCGTCGCATCTATCTGCAGTGGGCAACCGCGCTCTGCGTGGGCACGCCTTTGGTGGTCAATTTCGCGCCCGGGCAACGTGCAAAGCCACGGGCAAGCTGGCGTTGGAATGGGGGGATGGCCGCTGGAAGAACGGCTTGCTCAGCCACGGCTCTGCCTTCGAATGCGCGGGGCGGGTATTAGGAGAAAGCCGGCACCCACCAAACTGGAGATGCGGCGTTACCAGCTTCTGGCCGACAACCGTCTGGACCTTGGCCGTCGCGGCGCCGTGTGAGGTCGATGGGAAAATGCTTCCAAAGGGGGCGCACCGCAATTCTCTGATGCGTCAGCCCAGCCGTCTTTCCCTCTTGCGGTCAGCATGAATCCAAAATCACAAACGATTGGATACCTTTCCTTAAAGATCCTGTTGATGTCGTGCCTGGTGGTGTCGTTGTCGTTCGCCTGGCAGGGACACAAGGGGTTCAGCCTTTGGGATGAAGGGTTTCTTTGGTACGGCGTCCAGCGGGTGTCGCTGGGCGAAGTACCCATCCGTGACTTCATGGCCTACGATCCTGGTCGCTACTACTGGTCAGCGGCTTTTCTGGCTGTGACGGGCGACAACGGCATCATGGGCGTGCGGGCGGCTGTTGCCGTGTTTCAGGTGCTGGGGCTGTTCACCGGCATGTGGCTGGTGGTGCGGTCCGGGAACCGTGAACGCAAGGACCGGCTGTTTTTTTGGGCGGTGTCGGCCGTCATCCTTGTGCTCTGGATGTTTCCGAGACACAAGCTGTTTGACATCTCGTTGTCGATCATGCTGATGGGAGTCCTGACCGGTCTCGTTGGGCGTCCCACGCTCCAGAACCACTTGATCGCTGGTGTTTGTCTCGGTGTGGTCGCCGTTTTCGGGCGCAACCATGGCGTGTACGGTGCCGTCGCAGGCCTGGGGGTCATCGTCTGGTTGTCCTTGAACAGAAGCATGGAGACGCCCTTCTTGAAGAGGCTCGCGCTGTGGGTGGTTGGGATCCTGATCGGTTATCTCCCGATTGTTTTCATGGCACTCCTGGTCCCGGACTTCGCCGGTGCCTTCTGGAGCAGCGTGCGTCTTCTATTTGAGCAAAAGGCCACGAATTTGCCATTGCCTGTGCCTTGGCCGTGGACAGTGACGTTCTCCACGGTCTCCGCTGGCGAGGCGGTTCGTGGCGTGCTGACCGGACTGTTCTTTATGGGCGTGCTGGCGCTTGGTGGAATGTCCGTGGTGTGGGTGGTGTACCGCCAACTGAAAGGCCTACAGGTCGCTCCGGCGCTGGTGGCGTCCGCATTCCTGGCGCTACCCTACGCGCACTATGCTTTTTCGCGCGCCGATCCCGGGCATCTCGCACAAGGCATCTTCCCGCTGCTGATCGGAAGCTTGGTGATGTTGTCAACGGCGCGGGCCTGGGTCCAATGGCCCATTGCCCTCACCCTTTGCGCCGCCAGCTGGGGCGTGGCGCATCCGTCTCATCCAGGTTGGCAATGTCTCGAACCCGCGGCGTGTGTCGACATCGACATTGCCGGGGACACACTCCAGATCGATCCCGGTACGGCGAATGAAGTGGCCATGCTTCGTCAACTGTCCGAGCAATTTGCCCCCGATGGACAGCCATTTCTTGTGGTCCCGTTCTGGCCAGGTGCGTATGCGTTGCTAGAGCGTCCTTCTCCGATGTGGGAAATCTATGCGCTCTTTCCCCGTTCTGCGGACTTCGAAAAAAAGGAAATAGAACGCATCCGGAAATCGAATCCGAGATTTGCGGTAGTGGTGGATACTCCCCTGGATGGTCGTCAGGATTTGCGATTCCAGAAGACGCACCCATTGATCTATGAATATATTTTGAGCAATTTTGAATCGATGCCGCGTGTTGGCAATCCAATTTGTCAAGTATACAGAGCGAAAGGTGCGGGAAAATGAAAAAGGTTGCCATCCTTCAGTCCAACTACATTCCGTGGAAGGGCTACTTTGACATGATTGCCGCCGTGGATGAATTCATCCTCTACGACGACATGCAGTACACGCGACGCGACTGGCGCAACCGAAACCAGATCAAGACCCCGCAAGGCGTTCAATGGCTGACGGTTCCCGTGCTGGTGAAGGGAAAATACCATCAAAAAATCCGCGACACGGAGATAGACGGTGTTGACTGGGCGGCGGCGCATTGGAAGGCGCTGGAGCAGAACTATCGTCGTGCGCCCCATTTTTCGGACATTGCTGAATGGCTGAAACCCATCTATTTCGAGGAGACCTTCACCCATCTGTCGCGAATGAATCACCGTTTCATCGAAGCCGTCTGCCGCTATCTGGGAATCAGGACGGCGATCACACATTCGTGGGATTACACGATGGTCGATGGAAAAACCGAACGCCTTGCGGATCTCTGCATGCAGGCCGGTGCGACCGAGTACATTTCGGGCCCTGCGGCCAAAGACTATGTGGACGAAACGATCTTTTCGAATCTGGGGATCCGGCTCACATGGTTCGACTACGCAGGCTATCCCGAGTACCCACAATTGTGGGGCGATTTTTCACATGGCGTCACTGTCCTGGACCTGTTGTTCAATTGCGGCAAGGACGCACCTCGTTATATGAGGTATGTCGCATGAAGCTTTCGATTGTTGCCACCCTGTATCAGTCCGCTGCGTACGTCGATGAGTTCTATCGGAGAGCCAGTGCGGCGGCGCGGCATCTGGTGGGGGAAGACCATGAAATCGTTTTCGTCAACGATGGCTCACCCGACACGAGTTTGGAGCAGGTGATTCGGCTGGCCGAAAGCGACGCCCATGTTGTTGTGGTCGACCTGTCACGCAATTTCGGCCACCACAAAGCCATGATGACGGGTTTGGCCCATGCGAAAGGTGCACGCGTCTTTCTGATCGACAGCGACCTCGAAGAAGAGCCCGAGTGGCTGCTGAACTTCGACGCGCAGATGAGCCGGGAGGGCTGCGATGTGGTGTACGGCGTCCAGGAGTCCCGAAAGGGAGACTGGTTCGAGCGCTGGAGTGGCCGCTGGTTCTATCGCTTTTTCAAGGCGCTGACGGGTTTGGCATTGCCAGAAAACATCGTCACCGCCCGGTTGATGACCCGCCGGTATGTGGATGCGCTTTTGCGTCACGAAGAACGTGAGGTGTTCATGGCGGGGCTGTGGCATACCACCGGGTTTGACCAGCGTCCTCACCCCATCAAAAAACACAAATCCAGCGAAACCACGTACACCTTCCGTCGAAAAATGGCCTTGCTGGTCAATTCGGTGACCTCATTCAGCAATGCCCCATTGGTGGGCATATTTTACATCGGGGTTTCAATTTCGTTGTTTGCTTTGATGTACATCGCTTACCTTGTCATGCATTGGCTTGTCCTTGCAAGGCCATTGAGCGGGTGGACCTCGGTGATGGCCTCCATCTGGCTCCTTGGGGGTATGGTGATATCCTTTATCGGGGTGGTGGGCATTTACCTGTCGAAAATATTCTCGGAAACCAAGCAGCGGCCGTACACCATCGTAAGGAAGATTTATGCCAAGCAACCAGACTGAGCTGCTCGATGAGGTGGCCAGTTACTATTCCGACAAACTTGCGGAATATGGCGATACCCCCCGAGGGGTGGACTGGAATGGTGAAGAAAGCCAGTTCGTCCGGTTTGAGCAGCTGTGCAAGATCATTGCACCTGATGCATCCGGCTTTTCTCTGAACGATCTGGGCTGTGGTTATGGTGCGCTGTTTGACTTTCTCTCGAAACGGTACCCCGCGTGTTCATACCTCGGGGTGGATGTCTCGGCGCAGATGACACAGGCCGCAGAGGCCCGGCATCCATCACCCGGCCGCGCCCGATTCATCACGGCGGCAGCACCCGATGTGATCGGTGATTATGGTGTGGCCAGCGGAATTTTCAATGTGCGTCTGAAGCGGACGGATGCTGAGTGGTTTGACTATCTTCAATCCACCCTGGATGTTCTGGACCGAACCAGCCGTATGGGGTTCGCCTTCAATTGTCTGACTTCCTATTCCGATGAGAACAAGAAGCGCGATTATCTGTATTACGCCGATCCGTGTCGAATTTTTGATTTATGCAAGCGCCGCTATTCTCGTCAGGTGGCCCTGCTTCACGACTACGGGTTGTATGAGTTTTCGATCCTGGTGAGGAAAGTACAATGAAAAAGCCCTTGGTGATATTCGGTGCGGGCGATATTGCCCAGCTGGCGCATTACTATTTTCATTCCGACACGGAGCATGAGGTCGCTGCATTCACCGTGGATGCGAGCCACATTCAGGCGAATGAGTTCTGTGGCTTGCCTGTGGTGGCCTTTGAAGAGGTGGCGGACCTGTATCCCCCTGATCGATACGATTTTTTCGTGGCACTGAGTTATTCGAAACTCAATGCTGTCCGGAAAGCCAAATTTCTGGCTGCAAAAGAAAAGGGCTACCAGCTTGTCAGCTACATCAGCTCTCGCGCAACGGTGCTCAACAACGGGCTCATCGGAGACAACTGTTTCATTCTGGAAGACAACACGATCCAACCGTTTGTCAGCATCGGCCACAACGTCACTCTATGGAGCGGCAACCACATTGGGCACCACTCGGTCATTCATGACCACACTTTCATGGCGTCCCATGTCGTCGTGTCCGGAGGGGTGGACATCGGCGAGCAATGTTTTGTCGGGGTGAACGCGACGCTGCGCGATCACATCAAGGTCGGGGACCGGTGTGTGGTGGGGGCTGGCGCTCTGTTGCTGGCGGACGCAGCGGCCGAGGGTGTCTATATCGGGGCTGCCACGGAGCGCTCAAAGGTGTCCAGCAGCCGGCTGAGGGGCATATGAGCACCGGCTGGAGAAAACTGGGTCGGCTGTACGTGCCTGCCGACAGCGGCAGACACCCCAAGCTGGCCACCCACGCCGCGAACCCCTTGCCTGTGCACCTGCAGGGGGACGTCTATCGGGTGTTTTACAGCGGGCGCGACGAGGCCAACCGCTCGTCCGTGGGCGCGGTCGATATCGACATCGTTCGACGCGAAGTGGTCACGGATCACCATCGTCCCTTCTTTGAGCATGGGCCGGCCGGGAGTTTTTTCGCTGACGGCGTCAGCATCGGCAATTGCTACGAAGCGGGCGGTGTCCGGTACATGCTGTTCATGGGGTGGCAGGCACCCGCCGGCGGTCATTGGCGCGGGGACATCGGTCGTCTGATTGTGGACCCCGACCTCACGCTCCGGCTGGATGGCGCCGAGCCCTTCATGGGCGGCGACGCTGTCGATCCGATCAGTTTGTCGTATCCCTGGGTGCTTCGCGGCGCAGCGGGCGGCTTCGATATGTGGTACGGCTCCACGCGCACGTGGGACGCGGGCAACGGGGAGATGCTGCACATCCTTCGGCATGCCCGTTCCGACGACGGTCATCGGTGGACGCGGACAGGTGAGGGGGTGCCCTACGCGCTCGGGCATGCGCAGGCTTTTTCACGGCCGACCGTGGTGCGGAACGGGCGCGGAGATCTTGACATGTGGTTTTCCTATCGCAGCGGTTCTGGCGAAAGCTACCGAATCGGGTACGCCAGAAGTGATGACGGTATTCATTGGACGCTCGATGTCCAGCGTGCAGGCATCTCCGTTTCGGATAGTGGCTGGGATGCTGAGATGATTGAATACCCCTATGTTTTTGACCACAAAGATCAACGGTACATGCTCTACAACGGCAATGGTTATGGCCGAACGGGTTTTGGATTGGCGGTTCTGAATGCCTGATGTGCGCCAACAGACGGAGCGAAGCGCTGTCTTTCGGCAGATGTTCCGTTATGCAATGGTTGGCCTGTTCACCAATCTGCTCGGCTATTTGATCTACCTTCTTTTGACGTATCTTTGGGACGCGCCCAAGTTGACCATGACCGCGCTCTATTCCATCGGGGCCGTGACTGGCTTCTTCGCCAATCGGCGTTTGACTTTTCACCACCAAGGCCAGATAGGCGCGGCGGGGCTGCGCTACCTGCTTGCGCAACTGTCGGGCTATCTCCTGAATCTGTTGTTGCTGGTGCTGTTTGTTGACTGGTTGGGCTTTCCCCACCAGATCGTCCAGGCGGTGGCCATTGTGGTTGTGGCGCTGGTGCTGTTTGCCTTGTCTCGCTATTTCGTGTTTTCGCCCCCTGCAGCCGACCAGGGAGTCATTCGGTCATGAAAGCCTGCCGTCGATGTGATCATGTTTTTTCGTCGGACGGCTGGACGTGCCCTGCGTGCGGGTACGGGCCCGCAAGGCTGGATGGTATTGACGCCCATGCTGCTGAAGTGGCCCACGAGGGTGGGGGATTCAAGCCCGAGTACTTTGCTGAACTGGCCCGCTCGGAGGCCGCGAATTTCTGGTTCAAGGCGCGCAACGCATTGATTCTGTGGGCGCTGCGTCGCTACAGCCCCGATGCCCAACATTTTCTCGAGGTTGGCTGCGGCACGGGTTTTGTACTGTCAGGGATTGCCGGGGCGCTTCCCGGGATGGCCCTGAGCGGCAGCGAGATTTTTCTAGCCGGCTTGTCTCACGCGGCCCAGCGGGTGCCCTCTGCGCGGTTCATGCAGATGGACGCGCGCCATGTTCCGTTCGTGGAGGAGTTTGACGCGGTGGGGGCCTTTGATGTGCTTGAGCACATTGCGGAGGATGAGGCGGTTCTGGCTCAGCTCCACAAGGCATTGAAGCCGGGCGGGGTCTTGCTGCTCTCCGTGCCCCAGCACCCCTGGCTGTGGAGCGCGTCCGATGAGTACGCCTGCCATGTGCGCAGATACACCCGTCTCGACATTGAAACCAAGGTTCGGGCAGCGGGCTTTTCGCTCCTGAGGAGCACCTCCTTCGTCACCTCGCTGCTGCCCGCCATGGTGCTGTCGCGAGCGCTACAGAAGCGCCGACCATCGACGTTTGATCCCGCCGCTGAGCTGAATGTCCATGTGGTCCTCAACCAGATTTTCTACGCCGCCATGAAGATCGAGTTGGCGGGCATCCGGTGGGGCCTGAATTATCCAGTGGGGGGGTCCAGACTGATCGTTGCTGAAAAGCGATAGGTCGGCCCCTTGCATGCGCTTGATGGATTCCTACAAGAACGCGTTGATTGGCTACGTGGCGGTCATTGCGATTCTGTTTTCGGGGTTCTGGTCTTTTGTTGTGGCGCCGCACCGACAGGGCCTGGAGATGGGTGGAGGCCACTCCCGCGTCTGTCCTTCTGCCTCTCGAAAACAGGAAATTCAGTGATTATTCGAACGCCTACATTCCTGAAATCACCGAGCACTTGACGGCCGCCCGATCGGGATGGCTGGCTTTGTGGACGAAAAACACCGAGCTCGGACGGCCCATCTACCAGATCTCGGGCTTTGGTTCGGCCTACCCTCCTTCCTGGATCATCGGCAAACTGGTCGATCAACCGTGGCGGTTCTTGACCACGGTATCGCTGAGTTTCTGTTTCATGGCCGGGTTGTTTGTCCTGTTGTTTGCGAGGGAGAGGGGGCTGGCCCCTGTCGCAGGACTGGTGGCTGGCACAAGCCTGGCCACCTCTCCGCTTCTCATGTACTGGCTGACGTTTCCCATGTTCCCGGCGGTGTGGTGCTGGTCGGCCGGGGCGCTGTGGGCGGTCACCCGTTTGGCCAGACGCCCGGACCTCGTGGGCTGGGGCGCGCTGGCCTTCAGCGGCTACAGCCTGTTGATGACGGCTTACCCTCAACCCGTGGTCTTTCATGCCTATCTGCTGGGGGGGTACGGCGTTTACCTGGTGCACCGGCAGGTCCGCAACGGTCGGGGGGCGGTGCTGACGTTTGTGGCGTTGGCCAGCTCTGCCTTGTTGGTCGGGGCTGCGTTGACTTTTCCCGTGTATCGGGATCTGGCCCTTCTGGCCTCTGAATCGGCGCGGGTCGCTCCCGATCCGGCATTCTTCACTGTCGTTTTGCCCACGCTCAACGACCTCGCCGAACTGATGCGTCTGGTGGTGTTGGGCACCGTCCCTGAGATATTCGGTCACCCGGTGACACCGTCGTTTCCCTTGGCCTACGCTGGACTCAGCGTGACCCTGGTGGTGGTCTTCTTTGGTGCCGTAGCGCTTCTGACAAGACTCAGGACCACCTGGGGCTGGTGGCTGGCCATTGTGATTCTGTGCCTGCTGGCGTTCGTTCACCCGCTCTACGCGTTCGGCGTACAGCACCTGGGGTTCCATCTGTCGCGCAGCACTCCGCTGGGGAGCATCCTGCTGCCATTGACCGTGATCACCGCGTACGGGGTGGACGCGATGGTCAAACGGCCCCCTCATGAGCCCCGCTCGCGCGCCGCCCTGGTGGCGGGTGCCCTGACACTGGCCGTGATCTCGTTTGGTGTGGCCTATGCTGCTGCGCAGCAGCTCTCCATCCGTTGGGGTGTGGTGACCGGCATGCTGGCTGTTGCTGCCTTGCTGGTCTCGCTGTACCTTAGATTTCGTCCCATCTTGGTGATGTTGGCCTTGGCCTCCGTCATCGCCATGACCTCCTATCCATTGATGCTGAAGCAAGACGCGGCACAGATCGTCACGTCCTCCCCGCTGGTAGACAAGGTTCGAGACCACCTGCCGCCCGGTTCGCGCTATGCGGTCGTGGAGCCTGGGGTGTCGGTGCTGCCTCCCAACCTGAATGCCTCAGTGGGGCTGGCGTCGGTGCACAGTTACAACAGCCTGTCACCCACCCGCTATCACGCCCTCATCCGGGCACTGGGTGGTCAGGTTCAAACCTATGGGCGCTCAAACACAGCCATCGCACCCGATTACAGCGCCGCCATGTTCTGGATGAGCAATATCGGCCTGATCCTGTCGCCCCGCCAACTGGTGCATGACAATCTCGCGCCGCTGGGTGAGTCCTCTGGCGTCCGTCTCTACCAGGTCGTTTCTCGCATGGGTGAGGCCTTGCAGGTGTTTCCTCCGCGGCTGGATGGGGAGGCGAACGCGTGGCGCATCCCCGATCCGCGAAGCCTGCCGCGCCATGCACCCAACAAGCTGCTGGATCGGGGCGACGTTCTTGAGTTCGAAGTCACGCCGTCGGTACCCTCCGTTCTGCTGTTGAGTCAGAAATTCCATCGCGACTGGCATGCACGCGTGTACAACCGCGGAGGGTGGCGTTCGGCTCAAACGGCGGAAATCAACGGCATATTCCAGGGAGTGATATTGCCCTCGGAGACGTTTCGCGTGCGGCTGGATTTCAAGCCTTTTGCACGCCATGCGTGGCTGGCGCACGCATTCTGGTTTTATTGCTCCTGCTGGCGGGCTTCAGGTTCTGGCAGGCATATCGACAACAAGCTGTGGAAAGCGCATGAAAAAGGTGAACCCCACCATCCCATTCAATTGGCCTCACATGACAGGCAAAGAGCTCTATTACATTGCCGAGGCCCATTTCAATGGCAGTCTGGCCGGTGATGGGCCGTTCACCAAGCGCTGTCATGGCTGGCTGGAGCAGCGGACCGGATGTCATAAGGGGTTGCTCACCCATTCATGCACCGCGGCGCTGGAAATGGCGGCCTTGTTGCTGGATATTCAGCCTGGCGACGAGGTCATCATGCCGTCCTACACCTTCGTCTCCACGGCCAATGCGTTTGTGTTGCGTGGCGGTGTCCCGGTGTTTGTCGATATCCGGGAAGACACGCTGAATCTGGACGAGACGCAGGTGGAATCGGCCATCACGCCGCGCACACGGGCGATTGTTCCGGTGCATTACGCAGGGGTGGCTTGCGAAATGGACGCCATCCTGGATGTGGCCAGGCGCCACGATGTGAGGATCGTCGAGGACGCCGCCCAGGGCGTCATGTCCACCTACAAGGGCCGCGCGTTGGGCAGCATCGGCGATCTGGGAGCCTTCAGCTTTCATGAAACGAAAAACGTGATCTCCGGCGAGGGGGGGGCTTTGCTGGTCAATGATCCAGCTTTGGCATTGCGTGCAGAGGTCGTACGCGAGAAGGGGACCGATCGCAGCCGCTTTTTCCGGGGAGAAGTGGACAAATACACTTGGCAGGAAGTGGGTTCATCGTTCCTTCCCGGAGAGTTGATTGCGGCCTTTCTGTGGGCGCAGCTCGAAGAGGCGGATCGCATCACCCAACAGCGGCTGGCAAGTTGGCAGCGCTACCACGATCTTCTTGCGCCACTCGAAGCCAGGGGTGTTTTGCGGCGCCCCATCGTGCCCGCCGAATGTCGCCACAACGCCCACATGTACTACGTGCTGCTGGCGCCGGATGTGGACCGGCAGGCCGTACTTCAGCAGTTCAAGCAAAACGGCATTTCCTCCGTGTTTCACTATGTTCCGCTGCACGCATCGCCAGCCGGCCGGCACTACGGGCGCGTGCATGGCGTTCTGGACGTCACCGAACGGCAATCCGAGCGGCTGGTTCGTTTGCCGCTGTGGGTTGGTTTGCCTGAGGCGCAACAAGACCGGGTGGTGGCGGTCCTGCAGGGCGTGGCCGATGGATTGGCCCGGGATCGTTCGAGCTAAGAACAGGTCCGTTGCTCTACCAGAGTCCACACCCGGTCACGGTCAAACTGGCGGTTCGAGGAGGGCGGCGGTTCAGCTGCACCCGTTGTGCAGCTTCCATTGCGCCTCATGACCAATCGCCTTGGCGAAAGCCGGCACCTGGCATCGTTCGGCGTCGGCCTCCGCGCTGACCCCCGGGGTGGGCTTGAGTCCCATCTCCTCCAGCGTGGCCATGTCGTCGAACCCCTGCAGCGGGCCGGTGCGGTCGACCCAGCCCTTGGCCGCCACGAGCACGGCGGCGAAGGCCAGCAGCACGGCCGCCTGCGGCAGCGGCAGGCCCCAGCCCTTCTTCTGCGCCGGCAGCTCGCACACCCCGCCCGGGCACAGCTGGGCCTGCTCCTTGTGGAACAGGTTGTAGAGCTTGCAGCCCAGGCAGATGCCGAAGGCGGTCTCGAAGAACATCAGCAGCAGGCAGCTGCCGCAGATGAGCATGTTCAGCGGCCCCATGTAGCGGTTGAACACCATCAGGTACAGCATGGCCAGGCCCAGCAGCAGGCCCAGGCCCCAGGCGAAGCGCTTCTGCGGCGCGCCCACCCATTCCGGTGCCTGGTGGCGCACGATCCAGCCGCCGGCGATCATGCTCGGTGCCCAGCGCGGGTTGAGCATGCGCAGTGTCATGTCGACCAGGAACACGATGATGAACAGGCGCGTGTACTGGAAGTTGCCCAGCAGGAAGGAGTGCATGAACGACACCACGGCCGGGAAGAACAGCAGGCCGGCGGCGGCGCGGACCATGCGCTCGTTGACGACGCGGACCGGGTAGCCCTCGACCTGCTCACCGAAGGCGAACAGGCTGTTTTCAAGTTTTTTCATGCATGCATCCTGATATTTGAATGGATGCCTGGAACTCTAGACCGATCAGGACGTTCCCGCCACCGGGTTTCTGGCGGGGGGCCGGCGCGGGTTGGCCGTGGTGGTACGCACCCCCGCCCCACGAACCTCGATGCGCACCCGGTCCAGCACCTCGCCGCGGGCGTTGAGCAGTTCGATCTGGTGTTTGCCCGGCCAGGGCATCCACGCCACTTCTTGGCCCTTGCCCAGCGGCTGACCGTCGATGCGCCATCGCACGTGGCCGGCCTCGGCCCGGAGCGTCAGGCGCTGGTGGGCCGGCGGGATGTCGGGGTCGAGGGCGAGGATGGTGCCGGTGGCCGGGCTGAGGATGCGCGGGCGCAGTGCCGGCGCGCCGCTGTCGCTGTCCGTGCCCAGGGCGAACAGCGGCTGTTCGGTGCCGGCGATGAACCACTCGCGCCGCGCGGGTTCGAGCTGCTGGCCGAAGCGCACGGCCAGCGCCACCACGCCGGCCGGCGGTGACGGCGCGCGGCTGGGCTGGCGCTCGTGCAGCCAGCGCATCAGGCCGGCCCAGACCGGCGCCGCGCCAGTGGTGCCGCTGACCTCGCCCATGGGCGCGCCGCTGGCGTTGCCGACCCAGACGCCCACCGTGTAGCGCTGCGACCAGCCCAGGGCCCAGTTGTCGCGCATGTCCTTGCTGGTGCCGGTTTTCACGGCGGTCCAGACGCGGGTGGCCAGCAGGCTGTCGGTGCCGAAGGTGGCGGCCCGCGCATTCGCGTCGGACAGGATGTCGCCCACGATGAAGGCAGCGCCGGGGTCGAGCACCGCCTCGCTGCGCACCGCCAGGCGCGGGCCGGCCAGCAGCGGCGCGACCGGTGCGTGGCGGCCCTGGTTGGCCAGCGTGCGGTAGGCGTTGGCCAGCGAGAGCAGGCTCACCTCGGGGCTGCCCAGCGCGAGGCCGAGGCCGTAGTAGTCGCCGCTTTCGCGCAGCGGCAGGCCCAGGCGCAGCAGCTGCACTGCGAAGTCCTCGGGCGAGACCATGGCCAGCGTGCGCACGGCCGGGATGTTCAGCGAGGAGGCGAGCGCGGTGCGCACCGAGACCCAGCCGCGGAAGTGCCGGTCGTAGTTCTGCGGGATGTAGAGGCCGCCCGCGGTCGGGATGTGCGTCGGCGCGTCCTCGATCAGCGAGGCCGCGCTCAGGCGCTTCTCGGCGAGAGCCTGGACATAGAGAAAAGGCTTGAGCGTGGAGCCGGGCTGGCGCAGCGCGGTCACGCCGTCGACCTCGGCCGCCTGGCTCAGCAGGCCCGACGAACCGACCCAGGCCAGCACCTCGCCGCTGGTGTTGTCGAGCACCACCACCGCGCCGTCTTCGACGCGCCGCCCCAGCAGCGCGCGCAGCTGGCGCTGCAGCAGGGTCTGCGCCTCGCGCTGCAGCGGCGCCCAGAGCGTGGTGCGGACCTGTGCCGGCACCGCGCGCGTGCCGGCCTGCTGGCGCCATTCCGCCAGCGCACGCCGCGCCGCGTGCGGGGCGTCGCCCTCGCTGGCGGCCCAGCGGCGGTCGCGCAGCACGCTGCCGGCCAGCAGCCGCACCGACAGGCAGTCGGCCTTCGCACCCTGGGCACGCGCCATGGCCTGCTGCACCTCGCAGGCGCGTGCGGCCACGCGCTCGGGCGCGGCGTTGGGCGCGCGCACCAGGGCGGCGGTGATCGCCGCTTCGTCCGCGTTCAGCCCGTGCGGCGCCTTGGCGAACAGGCTGCGCGCGAGCGCGTCGACGCCGACGATCTCGCCGCGGAAGGGCACGCGGTTGAGGTAGGCCTCCAGGATCTGGTCCTTGCGCCAGCGCGTCTCCAGCCCCTGCGCCCACACCGCCTGGCCCGCCTTCTGCGTCCAGCTCCGCCCCCGGCCGCCGGCCTGGAGGTCGCTGTCCAGCAGGCCGGCCAGCTGCATGGTGAGGGTGGAGGCGCCGCGCGTGCGCGTGTTCCAGAGGTTGCCCCAGGCGGCGGCCGCGACGGCCTGCCAGTCGACCCCGCTGTGTTCGTAGAAGCGCCGGTCCTCGCTGTAGACCAGGGCACCGCGCAGCGCGGGCGAGACCTCGGGCAGCGCGACCCAGGCGCCCTGGCGCACCGTCGGGTCGGTGCGCTGGCGCTGCAGCAGCTCGCCGTGGCGGTCGAGGAAACGGGTCTCGGAGGTCGGGTGCGCGGCCTTCACCTCGGCGAAGCTGGGCAGAGCCGCCGCCGGCAGCGCGCAGCCCCCGGTCAGCAACACCACCAGCAGCGCCCGGCGTCTCACTTGGCCTCTACCTTCATGGGCGCGTTGGGCAGCTCGCCGAACGTCTCGGGCGCGTACATCGCCTCGATGCGCGTGGGCGGCAGCGCGAATGTGCCCACGTTGTTGAGCCGCACCGTGTACTCGGTCTTGAAGCGCCCGGCCGGCAGGTGGTCGTAGTAGCTGCGGAAGGCCTCGAAGCTGCGCTCCTCGAACACCGGCCAGCCGCTGCCCGAGCGCTTCTCGCCCGCGGTCGCGATGGCCGAGTCGCGGCCCAGGCCGCTGCCCAGCAGGGTGGCTCCGCCCGGGATCGGGTCGCTGAGCACGACCCAGGTCATGTCGGTGCTGGCGTTGACTTCGATCGTGACGCGCAGCACGTCGCCCCGGCTGTAGCGGCCGGCCACGGCCTGCTCGACCGGTGTGATGGTCTTGGTCACCGTGTAGCCGGCCGAGACCGGCGCCTTCAGCGGCGTGGCCGCCAGTGCCTGCAGCGTGACCCAGGGCTTGCCATTGCCCTGGTGCTGCACCACCAGGGACGCGGCGCCGTCCTTGGGCCAGGCGAGGGTGGCGGCGTTGTTCCGCCACGGGCCGGTGGGTGCGTTGGGGTCGGCCTTGAAGGGGCCGACGGTGGCAAAGCCCGCGGCCACCGGCGCCTTGGGATCGGCGCGCGAAACCTTGCTCCAGTCGACCGCGGCGCTGGCGGCGTCCAGCGCGGCGCGGGTGCTGCCGGTCACCGGCACTGCCTCGAACCGCGCCGAGAACTTCTGCAGCGCCAGCCCGCCCCAGAGGTTGGCGGTCGTCGTCGACCAGGCGCCGCGCTGCTGGCGGCCGATGAAGCCGCTGGCGATGCGGCCCATGTCGTCTTTCCAGGCCGGGTCGTCCATCACGGCGAGCAGTAGGCGCGCGGTGTTGACGTCACCGTTCTGCATCAGCCACCACCAGCGGTCTTCGGCCTCGGTGCTGAAGACCAGCTTGGTGCCCTGGTACGACAGCCGCGCGCGCAGGATGTTGTTCGCCTCGGCCAGCTTCTCGTCGCGTTTGGGAATGTCGTTCACGCGGCGCAGCACGTTGAGCCAGTCGATCACCGCGTGCGTGGGCCACTGGTTGGGCGCGATCTCCACGCTCTGCAGCAGGCGCGCATTGGCCCGGCCGTGGCGCGAGAGCGCTTCCACCGCGGCGAGCTTGCGCAGGTTCAGGTCCTGGCGCGGGCTCCAGAAGCCGCGCTCGATCTTGCCGGTGACGAAGTTCTCAAGCCCGCGCAGCATGGCCGCGCGCGCCGTGTCGGGCAGGGTCCAGGCCGGGTCGAGCGCCGCCGCCTCGTGCGTGGCCGACAGGAGGTAGGCGGTCAGGGTGTCGCTGCCCGAGGGGCGATCACCATCGCGCGGCGGGAAGTAGTTCGCCAGGCCGTCGCTGTCCAGGTAGGTCGGCAGCTGCGCCAGCACGGTCTGCCAGAGCCTGGCGTCGCGCAGGCCGATGGCCTTGGAGGCCTTCTGCTCCAGGCAGGCAAACGGGTAGTTGGTGAACCACTCGCGCACCGCCGGCAGGCCTTCGGCCAGCGTGGGCTGCAGGCTCATGCGCAGGCCGCCGCGCAGCGCGCCCTGGGCGTCGGTCAGCGCGTCCGCCGGATTGGCCACCGGCACGGTCAGCGGGCCGTCGAGCTGGGCCAGCGTGGCCTGCCGCACCGTCAGCGGCACCGCCGGCAGCACGCGCTGGCTGAACTTGGCCGCGTCGCGCGCCCGGCCGTTCTGGTCCTGCGCCGTGACTTCCCACAGCAGCGCCTCGAAGCGGCCCAGGCCCAGCGGCACCGGGGCCGTCACGTCCCAGGCCAGCTCGCGGGTTTCGCCGGCGGGGATATCGACCGTCTGCGCGGGCGTCTCGACCAGAGTCGCGCGCGCGCTCACATTCACCTTCATCGGCCGCGCCGTGGTGTTGCGCAGGCTGAACTGCGCCATGAAACGATCGCCCTCGCGCACCAGCGGCGGCAGGCCGCTGATGATCTGCAGGTCCTGGGTGGCGCGGAACTTGGCCTGGCCGGTGCCGAACAGGCCCGGGCCCGAATCGGCGATGGCCACCACCTGGAAGCTGCTGATCGCGTCGTTCAGCGGCACGCTCACCGTGGCGCGGCCCTGGGCATCGAGCACCACCGACGGCTTCCACAGCAGCAGGGTGTCGAACAGCTCGCGCGTCGGGCTGTGGCCGCCGCCGCCGCCGGCCGAGATCGCCTTGCGGCCGTAGTGGCGCCGGCCGATGATTTCCATCTGCGCGGTCGCTGTCTCGACGCTCCAGTTCCGCCGCTGCCACAGGCCGGCCAGCAGGTCCCAGCTGTCGTTGGGGCCGAGTTCGAGCAGGGCCTGGTCGACCACCGCCAGCGCCACCTCGGCGTTGGCCGCGGGCTGGCCGTTGGGCAGCTTGGCCTGGATGCTCACCTGCGCGGTGCCGCGCACCGGGTAGGCCTCGCGGTCGGTGGCGACGCTGACTTTGATCTCGTGCGCCGCCGTGCCGACCTTCAGCTCAGCCACGCCCAGCCGGTAGGCCGGCTTGCTCAGGTCGACCAGCGCGGTCGGCGCCACGTATTCCTTGCCCTCGTACCAGAACGCGGTCCACCACTCGCGCGGCGCCTGGTAGCCCCAGGTGAAGAAGCTGTACCAGGGCACCTCGCGCAGCCGGCCGCGCAGCGCCATCACGCTCACGTACACGTTCGGTCCCCAGCCGGGCTCGACCTTCAGGTCGATGGTCGGGTCCTCGCCGTTGAGCTGCACCACCTTGGTGTCGATGACGCCCTCGCGCTCGATGCTCACCAGCGCGGTCGCGAAGCGGAACGGCATGCGCACCTGCAGCCGCGCGGTCTCGCCGGGCTCGTAGCGCTTCTTCTCGGGCACCACGTCCATGCGGTCGTGGTCCTCGCCGCCGAACCAGAGCTCGCCCTGGCGCGTGACGTAGACCGAGGCGGCGCTCTGGTGCGTGTGGCCTTCGCGGTCCTTGGCGACCACGGTCAGCTCGACCTCGCCGGCGTCGTCGAGTTCGGCTTCGCACAGCAGCAGGCCGCGCGCGTCGCTCTGGCCCGAGCAGACGCGGCCCAGGTCCTTCGAGGTGGTCTTGTTGTCGTAGGTGTAGAAGCCGCCGACCATGCGCTTGCGCGTGGTGGTCGTGGTCCTGACCGAGGCGCGCACCTCCAGCGGCACCTTGGCCGCGGGTTTGCCGTCCAGCGTGAGCGCCAGCGCCTGGAAGCGCGCCTGCCGCCGGGTGGAGACCCAGCCTTCGGTCTTGATGCCGGCGACCACGGCGGCGGGCCAGAGCGTGGTGACGTGGCGCAGGGTCTGGGTCTCGCCGTTGGGGTCGGCGTAGCTGGCCTCGATCAGCAGCTGCTGCGGCGATGTGACCGCCGGCAGGTCCTTGATATCGGTGCGGCCGCGGCCGTTCCTGTCCAGCGTCAGCGGCAGCTTGTCCGCCACCAACTTCTGCGCCGCGTCGGCGCCGTCCTCGCCATCGTCCGGGCTGCCCTGCGCGCGGCTGGCGGTGCGCGGCGGGTCGAAGCTGAAGCCCTCGTAACCCGGGAACGACAGCGGCTTGCGGCGCATCAGCGCCGACATCTGGGTCGCGAGGTTGCCCGCGCCGCCACCCGAGAGGTAGCTCACCTGCAGGTCCACCGGCGTGCTGGTGGCCGCCACCAGCGGCTTCTGGTCGTTGGCGCTGAGCTGGCCCTGCAGGACGGGCAGCCGGAACTCCTCGACGCGGAACTGCGCGCTGTCCAGGATCTCGGTGCCCTGGCGGCCCAGCGACTGCGCGAGCTGCACCGTGTAGACGCCCAGCCGCGCCGAGGGCGGGATCGCGAACTCGCTGGTCGCGCTCAGGCCGCCGGTCGGCGTCTTGCGCCAGGCCACGGGCTGGCGGAACTCCTGGCCGCTGCCCTGGTGGGTGATGATGAGTTCGCCGCTTTTCAAATCGGGGACATGGAAGCCCTTCATGTCTTCCGTGCGCAGGAAGTGCTTCATCGACAGCGTCTCGCCCGCGCGCAGCAGGGCGCGGTCGAGCACGGTGTGGGCGCGCTGCGTGGCGCTGGCGAGGTCGCCGGTCGGCAGGTCGAAGCGCCAGGACTCGATGCCGCGGTTCCAGTCGCTCCAGGTGAAGGCCAGGTCGTCCACGCCGTCGGCCGATTTCGCGCGTGCACTGACGAACCAGGCGCCGCCGTAGTCGCCTTCGTCCGCCTCGCCGTTCTGGCACACCGGCGCACGGCCCGGGATGCCGTCGAGCTTCACCACGCCCTGCGCGTCGGTCTGGCCCTTGGCGACCGGCTTGCCGCGGCAGTCGGAGACCTGCACCGCCGCGCCCGCGACCGGTTGGCCCTTGTCCAGCGTGGTGACCCAGGCCAGCGCGTTCTCGCGCCCGAGCTTGAAGTGCACGCCCAGGTTGGTCACCAGCGCCGAGCTGCGCACGTACATCGTGCGGCCCTCGCCGTGGCGCTCGTCGAGCAGCGAGCGGCCCAGCCGCGGCGAGGCGATCTCGACCACGTGGAAGCCCGGCTGCAGCGGAATGCCCACCACCTCCATCGGGCGCGGATCGCCCGCGGCCGCCTGGGGCAGATCCAGCGGCTTCACGTTCGGCAGGCCCTGCAACAGGCCGAGCATGCGCGACTCGACCCAGTCCCCGTTGTCCTTGTCGATCACCTTGGGCAGCGGCGTCTTCGTCCATTGGGCTGCGAGCTTGCGCTCGACCGTGCCTTCGTGAAAGCTGGCGACCCGCTGGTACCAGGCAATGATCTCGGCGTCGCTGGAGAGCCGGAGGTCGCTGACCTTGCTGCCGCTGACCGACAGGCCCAGGGCCTTGAGCTCGGGCTCGACGTTGCGCACGGTGATGGGCAGCAGCGCCGCACCGCCGGGTTCGGCCAGCCGCTCGACCACGCCGAAGGGCGCGGCCGCGAACTTCACCAGCGGTGGCATCAGGCCGGTCGACACCTTGAGCGGGAACTGGTTCGCGTTGGCGGGCGCGCGGCCCGAGGCGTCGACCAGACCCTGGGGCAGCTCGACCGTGTAGCTGGCCTTCTCGGTCAGCGTGGGCGCGAAGTCCACGCCGTCGACCGCGTCGTCGCCCTGCGCGCCGTCTTCCAGCTTGGGTTGCCGCGCCTCGCCGCCAGCGGCGGGCCGCAGCCGAATGTCCAGCGCCTGCTGGGCGGTGACCGGGGCGTTGAAGCGCAGCGACATGCCGCGCAGCGGCAGGCAGGGCGACTGCGCGTTTTCGCGCTCGCAGCTGAACGTGACCTTGAAGGGCTCGCGCACGGTGAAGTTCAGGCGCTGGTCCTGCCGGGTCGCGACCCCGTTCGGCGTGGCGACGCCTTTGCCCAGCACCAGCTTCACCTTGGCCGCGGGCGTGAGCTGGCGCTGGCAGGCCAGGGCCACCACCTGGTCGGCGGGCACGTCCTGGCGGTTCCAGCCGCGCGCCTTCACCAGTTGCTCGCGCTCGGCGCCGGTGATCAGCTTCACCGCTATGCGCTCGCCCAGCCCGTCCATGCCGCACGAGGCGTGGGCCTGCACGCTCTCGGGCGACACCGCGCCGTTGAAGCGCAGCAGGAAGTACTGGCCTTCTTCGATGGTCTGACCGTCGGACGGGACGCTCTGGCGCACCACCGGACCGCCGGTCTCGAAGGCAAAGCTCTGTTGGCCGGCCAGTGGTTTGCCATCCAGCGCCACGAAGCCCGGCGCCACCTGCAGCGTGCACTTCACGCCCGGCGGGAGCATCTGCTGGAAGTCGTACACCCAGCGGCGGTCGTTGACCCAACGGCCGGTGCCCGCCGAGGCCTGGGGCTCGTTGCAGCTGAGCTGCAGCGGCGCGGCCGCGTTCGGGTTGCCGAAGGCCACCGCGGGCGCGTCGAAATTCGCCACCACCTGCCGCACCCGGGCCACCTCGCCCTGCGGGCTCAGGCCGGTGATCTGCACCGCCCACGCACCACCGGCCGCCGCCAGACCACCCACGATTCCCACCAGCGCACTGCGCACACGGAACACCATGCTGCCACCCCGACCCTTGTTGGAATGGGTGGGAGCCTAACGCAGATGCCCCGGCGTGGGCAGTCTCGATGGACCACCCTCGGCGCTCATTCCAGGGACTTGAGCTTGCGGTAGAGCGAGCGTTCGCTGATGCCCAGCTTGGCGGCCAGCGCGGCGCGGTTGCCCCGGTGCTCGGCGACGATGGCGCGCAGCGTCTCGCGGCTGGCGGCGCGCACCGTGTCGCCGGCCGTGGCCGGTGCGGGCGATCCTGCGGCGGCGCGGCCCGGCCGCCGGCCGGTCGCGATGGCCTCCTCGACATGCGCCGCCTCGATCAGCTCGCCGTCGCACAGCAGGGCGGTGCGCTCCAGCAGGTTGCGCAGCTCGCGCACGTTGCCGGGAAATGGCTGTGCTTCCAGCAGCCGCAGGGCGGCCGGCGCGAGGCGCAGGCGGCGCGGCGCCGCCACCCGCTCCAGCAGCGCCTCGGCCAGCAGGGCCAGGTCGCCCGCGCGCTCGCGCAGCGGCGGCAGCGGAATCGGGAAGGTCGAGAGCCGGTAGTACAGGTCTTCGCGGAAGCGCCCCTCGGCCATCATGCGGTCGAGGTCGCGGTGGGTGGCCGAGACCACGCGGATGTCGGCGTGGCGCGGCTCGGTGCTGCCCACGCGCCGGTACATGCCGGTCTCCAGCAGACGCAGCAGCTTGACCTGCATGGCCAGCGGGATGTCGCCCACCTCGTCGAGGAACAGCGTGCCGCCGCTGGCCGCCTCGACCAGGCCGCCCTTGGCGGTGGCCGCGCCGGTGAAGGCGCCGCGCTCGTGGCCGAACAGCTCGGACTCGAACAGCGTCTCGGGCAGGCTGGAGCAGTCCACCGGCACCAGCGGTTTGCTGGCGCGCGGGCTGGCCTCGTGGATGGCGCGCGCCACCAGCTCCTTGCCGGTGCCCGATTCGCCCAGCAGCAGCACGGTGGCCGGCGCCGGCGCCACCCGCGCGACCAGGCCGAGCATGCGCTGGAAGGCCGGCGAGCGGCCGATCAGGCCCTGCGCCGCCGGCTGGCCCTGGGCCACGCGCAGCGGCTCCATCTTCTCCACGTAGAAGGCCGGCTGCCCGTCCGCGCCCGGCAGGGGCGAGAGTTCGATGTTCACGTACTCCTCGCCGCGGCGCGTGTGGTGCAGGTGCAGCACGCGCTCGCGCTGGCCCGAGATCCGGGATTGCGCCAGCGGGCAGGACTCGCCGGCCTGGTCGCAGGGCACGGCGAAATGGTGCGAGACCTCGTAGCAGTGCCGGCCGACCACGCTGCGCTCGGGGCTGAACTGGCGCCGGTAGGCGGCGTTGGCCGCCAGGATGCGGTACTGCGCGTCGAACAGGATGTGCGGCTCGGGCAGGCCTTCGAGGAAGGCGGTGAGTTCGGGCAGGGGTTTCATGGATGGACCCGCTGGGGTGGGGGGTATCCGGGATTGTCTGCCAGATCTGGCAGACAAGGCAGCCCCGGCGGCGCGGCGCCGGACCCGCAGTGGCGTGCAAGTGCTTGTTGGCAAAGGCGTTGGCGGGCCGGACGCGGCTGGCATGGATCTTGGAACGCTCGGTGCTCCGGACCCGACCCGACCCTATGAGTCTGCGCATCCTCTACGACGAACACAGCGGCGCACTGAGCTACCTGCTGGCCGACGAAGCGGCGCACGAAGCCGCCCTGGTCGACCCGCGCAGCGGCGACCGGCCGGTGCTGATGGCGCTGCTGGACGAGGCCGGCCTGCGCCTGCGCTGGGTGTTGCGCACCCACGAGCACGACGGCCACGATGACCAGCCGCCCGGCGAGTTGGATCGCCTGCTGCGGCTGGGGGCGCCGGTGGTGCAGGGTGCCTGGTGCGAGGGCGCCCGCAACGTGGCGGACGGCGAGCGTCTGCCGCTGGGCGCGGGCTTCGTGCAGGTGCTGCACACGCCGGGACACACCGCCCATTGCCAGAGCTACCTCTGGCAGGACCGCGTGTTCTGCGGCGACCTGCTGACCGTCGACGCCTGTCCGTGGCAACCCGGGCCGGCCCAGCCGCCAGCGCAGTGGGACAGCGTGCAGCGCATCTTCACCCTGCCCGACGAGACCCTGCTGTACGCGGGCCACGCGCGGCGGGCGAGGGTGGTGAGCACGGTGCTGGAGCAGCGGCGCTGGAACCCCCATTTCGCCGGCCTCACCCGCGACGGGTTTTTCGCCCGCATGGGCTCCATGGTCGTCCAGAGATGACACCGGCCACTTCCAGAATATGAACCGCGTTCCCCAATCTCCGCACGGCAGGACATGACCACCACCGACCACTTCCCGCTGCTCGACAACGAGCTGGACCTGCTGACCGATCTGGTGCCGCTGGCGGGCCAGCGCATCATCGAACTGGGTTGCGGCAACGCGCGGCTGGCGCGCGGGCTGCTGGAGCGCCATGCGGACAGCGAGGTGGTGGGTCTGGAGGTCGATGCGGTCCAGCACGCGAAGAACCTGTCGCAGCCCCGGGAGCGGCTGCAGTTCCTGTCCGCCAGCGCCGAGGCCGTGCCCTTTGCGCGCCAGAGCTTCGACGGCGCGCTCATGCTCAAGTCGCTGCACCACGTGCCCATTCCCGCCATGGACCGCGCGCTGGCCGAGGTGGCGCGGGTGCTGCGGCCGGGCGGCTGGTTCTATGTGAGCGAGCCGGTCTACGGCGGCGCCCTCAATGAGATCGTGCGCCTCTACAACGACGAGGGCGTGGTGCGGGCCGCCGCACAGGCCGCGCTGGACCGCGCGCTGGCCGGCGGTGGCCAGTGGGAGGCGGTGGCCGAGCGCCGCTTCGCACAGCCGGTGCACTACCCCGACTGGCCCGCCTTCGCCCAGCGCATGCTCTACCCCAGCTTTGCCGACCACCAGATCACGCCGGCGATCGAAGCCCGCGTGCGCCGCGCTTTTGAGCCGCACCTCGGCGCGGACGGCGCCCGCTTCGTGCGCCCTATGCACGTGCGCCTGCTGCGCCGCAGGCGCTGAGGCAGCGGTCGCTCAGATCTGGGCCGCGGGGTCCAGCGCCGGCTCGTCCAGCGCGCTGATGGCCTGGTGGTGCGTGAGGAACACCCGTCCCGAGAGCCGCTCCAGGAAGTCGCTGCGGTGCAGGCGGTCCATCACCGGCCCCTTCACCTCGCTCAGGTGCAGCCGGATGCCGGCGTCCTGCAGCGTGCGGTGGATGCTGCGCAGGCTCTCCAGCGCGCTGGCGTCGATGTCGTTCACCGCGGTGCACTGCAGCACCACGTGGCGCACGCCGGGGTGGGCGGCCAGCTCGGCGGTGATGCGGTCCTCCAGGTGGCGCGCATTGGCAAAGAACAGGCTTTCGTCCACCCGCAGGCCCAGGATGTGCGGGCGCGTCACCACCTGATGGCGCAGCACGTTGCGGTAGTGCTCGGTGCCGGGCACGTTGCCCACCACGGCGATGTGCGGGCGGCTGCTGCGCCAGATGTGCAGCGCCAGCGAGGCGATCACGCCCACGGTCAGGCCCGTGACCAGGTCGACCAGCAGCGTGACGGAGAAGGTCAGGGCCTGGGCCGCGAAGTCGGCGCGCGCGTAGCGCCAGTTCAGCGGGAAGCTGCGGAAGTCGATCAGCGAGCCCAGCGAGATCAGGATGGTCGCGGCCAGCACGGCCATGGGCAGGTCGTGCAGCCAGGGCGTGAGGAACAGGGCCGTGAAGGCCAGCAGCACCGCGGTGATGATGCCGGCCGCGGGCGTGCGGCCACCGCTTTCGGCCACCACCGAGGTGCGCGAGAAGCTCGCGCCGACGGCGAAGGCGCCGGTCAGGCCGGCCGCCAGGTTGGCGCCGCCCATGGCCCGCATCTCGGCGTTCACGTCGATGCGCTCGCGCCGCTTGGCGGCCATGCCCTGGGCGATGGAAATCTGTTCGATGAAGGTCATCACCGCGATCAGCAGGGCCGGCACCATCAGCGCCCGCACGGTGGAGCCCGGCAGTTCCAGCAGCGGTGCCACCACCAGGCTGGGCAGGCCCTGCGGAATCTCGCCCACCACCGCCAGGCCCTGCTGCGGCCAGCCCAGGGCCGTGGTCAGCGCGATGGACAGCAGGATCACCAGCAGCGGCGAGGCCTTGCCCGCCAGGTCCGCCGCCACCGCCGGCACGCCGAGGCGGCACAGCAGGGGCTTGAGCCAGCGCCGGGTCGCCCACAGCGCCGCCAGTGCGCCCAGGCCCACGGCCAGGGTCAGGCCATGGACCTCGCCGAAATGGGCGGCCAGGCTGCGGGCGAAGCCGGGCACATCGTCGCCGCTCAGGGGCACGCCCAGCACGTGCTTGAGCTGGCTCATGCCGATCAGCAGGCCCGAGGCGGTGATGAAGCCTGAGAGCACCGGCTGGCTCAGGAAGCTGGCCATGAAGCCCATGCGCAGCGCGCCCATCACCAGCAGCGCCACGCCCACCATCACCGCCAGCACCGCGCTCGCGGCGATGAAGTCGGCCCCGCCGGCGCTCACCACCGTGCCCACCGTCGCGAACGACATGATCGAGCGCAGCGCCGAGGGGCCGGGGCCCAGCACCGTGCTGCTGCCCATGAGTGCGTAGACCACCATGGGCACGATGCTGGCGTACAGCCCGGTGACCGGCGGCATGCCGGCCAGCATGGCGTAGGCCAGGCTCTGCGGGATCAGCAGCAGCGTGACCACGGCCGAGGCCGTGAGGTCGGCGGCCAGCAGCGGGCGGTTGTAGGTCCGGCCCCAGCGGAGGATGGGGAACCAGTCGGTGAGGGTGGAGCGCATGCGGGCAGGCGGAGCGGGTGGTGGTGGCGGTATTTTCAGGGACGGCCGATAAACTGGCGGCCACCCCGAACCCCGCGCCGCCCCGGCGGGCGAACCACCACCACAGGCCTCCCCATGGAACTGCGTCAGCTGCGCTACTTCGTGCGCATCGTCGAGCTGGGCTCGATGAGCCGCGCCGCGACCGACCTGGACCTGGTGCAGTCGGCCCTGAGCCAGCAGATCACGCGACTGGAAAGCGAACTCGCCACCCGACTGCTCCACCGCACGCCGCGCGGCGTGGCGCCCACCGAGGCGGGCGTGGCCTTCTTCCGCGAGGCCCAGCTGACCCTGCGCCACGCCGAGCAGGCCACGCGGGCCGCGCAGCAGGCGCGCCTGTCGGGCTCGGTGTCGGTGGGGCTGGCGCCCACCACCTCGGCGGTGCTGGGCCTGCCGCTGATGCAGGCCATGCGCGAGCGCTACCCCGACGTGCGCCTGCACATGGTCGAAAGCATGTCGGGCCACCTCACGGCCATGCTGAACGCGCGCCAGCTCGACCTCGCAGTGCTGTTCGACACCCGCCTGCACCAGACCCGGCAGGATGGCGGCGGTCGCGGCTGGAGCGTGATGCCGCTGCTGGAGGAAGACCTGTTCCTGGTGCAGCGCGCGGGCGCGCCGCACCTGCCGGCCGAGATCGCCATCGCCGACCTGGCCGGGGTGCCGCTGATCCTGCCCACCGGGCCGCACGGCCTGCGCAGCACGCTGGACACGGCCTTCGCGGGTGCCGGCATTGCGCCCAGCGTGGTGCTGGAGGTCGATTCGCTGGCCATGGTCATGGCCGCGGTGGACGCGGGCCTGGGCGCCACGCTGCAGCCCTGGGCGGCGCTGGGGCGTTACCCGGACGCGGCGCAGCGCTTCCAGTGCGCGCGCATCAGCGACGCTCCCGCGCGCCGCGTGAACCTGCTGTGCAGCCTGTCCGACGACGAGCTGTCGCCGGCCGCGCTGGCCGCGCGCGTGGTGCTCAAGGACTGCGTGCGCACCCTGCTGGGCGAGGGCCGCTGGTCCGGCGCCACCGCGCTCGCAGCACTGCCCGACACCCATCACATCCCGTGATACCCCCATGACGGGGGCCCGCTGCACAGCGGGCGACGGTCTTCCTACAGTTCTTCACGCGTCGGATCGGCTCCGGCGCTCCCCGAGAGAACACGAAGGAAACCCATGTCAAAGGACCCCGATGTCCTGGTGATCGGCGGCGGCAATGCCGCCCTGTGCGCCGCGCTGATGGCGCGCGAAGCCGGGGCCAGTGTGCTGCTGCTCGAAGCTGCGCCGCGCGCATGGCGCGGCGGCAATTCCGCCCACACCCGCAACCTGCGCTGCATGCACGACGCGCCGCAGGACGTGCTGGTCGACGCCTACCCCGAAGAGGAGTTCTGGCAGGACCTGCTCAAGGTCACCGGCGGCAAGACCGACGAGGCCCTGGCCCGGCTGGTGATCCGCGCCTCGGCCACCTGCCGGCCCTGGATGGTGCGCCACGGCGTGCGCTTCCAGCCCTCGCTCTCGGGCGCGCTGCACACGGCGCGCACCAACGCCTTCTTCATGGGCGGTGGCAAGGCCCTGGTCAACGCCTACTTCCGCAGCGCCGAGCGCCTTGGTGTGCAGGTGCGCTACGAATCGCCGGTGGACCGCATCGAGCTGGACGGCGACCGTTTCGTGGCCGCCTGGGTGAAGGGCGAGCGCATCACCGCGCGCAGCTGCGTGCTGGCGGCCGGCGGGTTCGAGTCGAACCGCGACTGGCTGCGCGAGGCCTGGGGCCAGAACGCCCGCGGCGAATGGCCCTCGGACAACTTTCTGATCCGCGGCACGCGCTTCAACCAGGGCGTGCTGCTCAAGCAGCTGCTGGCCCTCGGCGCCGAAGCCATCGGCGACCCGACGCAGGCCCACATGGTGGCCATCGACGCGCGCGCGCCGCTCTACGACGGCGGCATCTGCACCCGCATCGACTGCGTGTCGCTGGGCGTGGTGGTCAACCGTGAGGCGCGCCGCTTCTACGACGAGGGCGAGGACTTCTGGCCCAAGCGCTACGCCATCTGGGGCCGCCTGGTGGCGCAGCAGCCCGGCCAGGTGGGCTTTTCCATCATCGACACCAAGGCCATCGGCCGCTTCATGCCGCCGGTGTTCGACGGCGTCAAGGCCGACACCCTGCCCGAGCTGGCGCAGAAACTCGGCCTTGATCAGGCCACCTTCATGCAGACCCTGAACGACTACAACGCCGCCTGCCGCGTCGGCACCTTCGACCACACCGCGCTGGATGACTGCCACACCGAAGGTGTGACCCCCGCCAAGACGCACTGGGCCCGGCCCATCGACACCGCGCCCTTCTACGGCTACATGCTCAAGCCCGGCGTCACCTTCACCTACCTCGGGCTCAAGACCGACGAGACCGCGGCGGTGCACTTCGGCGGCCATGCCAGCCCCAACCTGTTCGTGGCCGGCGAGATGATGGCCGGCAACGTGCTGGGCCAGGGCTACACCGCGGGCGTGGGCATGAGCATCGGCACGGCCTTCGGCCGCATCGCCGGCACCCAGGCCGCGCAGGCCGTGTTGAAAGGAGCGCGCCATGCACACGCTTGAAGCCCTGGCCCGCGACGCGAGCGCACTGGCCAATGGCGAGGTCGTGCTGTCCGCGCCCGAAACCGAGGTCGCGCGCCAGCTGCAGATCTGCAACGCCTGCCGCTACTGCGAAGGCTTCTGCGCCGTGTTCCCGGCCATGACGCGCCGGCTCGCATTTGGCAAGGCCGACATCCACTTCCTGGCCAACCTCTGCCACAACTGCGGCGCCTGCCTGCACGCCTGCCAGTACGCGCCGCCGCACGAGTTCGCGGTGAACGTGCCGCAGGCCATGGCGCAGGTGCGCGGCCAGACCTATGTGGACTACGCCTGGCCGCCCGTCCTGGGCCGGCTCTACCAGCGCCAGGGGCTCACGCTGTCGCTGGCACTGGCCGCCGGGCTGGCGCTGTTCCTGGTGCTGGCCGTGGTGCTGCAGGGGCAGGGTCTGGGCGCGCTGTGGGGCGCGCCGGGCAGCGACTTCTACGGCCTGTTCCCGCACAACCTGCTGGTGGGCCTGTTCGCGCCGGTGTTCCTGTTCGCCGCGCTGGCGCTGGGCCTGGGCGTGCGCCGCTTCTGGCGCGAGGTCACGCCCGCCACCAGCGGCGCGCCGCTGTCGGCCCCCGCCACCGCCGAGGCGACCGGCGCCGTGCTGCGCCTGAAGTACCTGGACGGCGGCCATGGCGACGGCTGCCACAACGAGGACGACGCCCACACGCTGGCGCGCCGCCGCTTCCACCACTTCACCTTCTACGGCTTCCTGCTGTGCTTCGCCGCCACCAGCGTGGGCACGCTCTACCACTATCTGCTGGACCTGCCCGCCCCCTACGACCTGCCCAGCCCGCCCAAGCTGCTGGGCGCCGTGGGCGGCCTGAGCCTGGCCATCGGCACGGCGGGCCTGTGGCGGCTGAACCTGCGCCGCCACCCGCTGCACGGCGACGCCGCGCAGAAGCCCATGGACCGCGGCTTCATCGCCCTGCTGTTCCTCACCGCCACCAGCGGCCTGGCCCTGTGGGCCGCGCGCGGCACCCCCGCCCTGGCGCTGACGCTGTGCCTGCACCTGGGCGCGGTGATGGCCCTGTTCGCCACCATGCCCTACGGCAAGTTCGGCCACGGCATCTTCCGCACCGCCGCGCTGCTGCGCCACGCGGTCGAGAAGCGCCAGCCCAACCCCGTGGGTCTGGGCGCCGACTGAACCGGCGCCTCGTTCCCTCTCTGCGGCGGGTCCGCCGCGGCCACCCACCCTTTTCCCCCACCCCACGAACCTCACCGAGGAGACCTTGCCATGCACAAACGAGCCTTCCTGCGCGCCACCGCGCTCGCCCTGTCCACCCTGTCGCTGGCGGGCCTTGCCCAGGCGCAGGACTTCCCGCCCAAGAAGCCGGTCACGCTGGTGGTGGGGTTTGCGGCCGGTGGCGCGGCCGATGCCGCCGCGCGCCTGATCGCCAAGAAGCTGGGCGAGAACATCGGCCAGTCGGTGATCGTGGAGAACAAGGGCGGTGCGGGCGGCAACATCGCGCACCAGTACGTGGCCAAGGCGGCGACCGACGGCTCGGTGCTGCTGTTCGGCTCGGTCGGTCCGCTGACCATCGCTCCCCACCTGATGAAGCTGGCCTACGACCCCTTCACCGACCTGGCCCCTATTTCGGGCGGCGTGAACTTCCCCAACGTGCTGGTCGTGCACAAGGGCGTGGGCGTGAAGACCCTGGCCGAGTTCGTGCAGCTGGAAAAGAAGAAACCCGGCAGCGTGGACTA
The DNA here is from genome assembly GCF_004006415.1 of Hydrogenophaga sp. NH-16. Lineage (NCBI taxonomy): Bacteria > Pseudomonadati > Pseudomonadota > Betaproteobacteria > Burkholderiales > Comamonadaceae > Hydrogenophaga > Hydrogenophaga sp. NH-16. The sequence goes on along the minus strand of NZ_CP029344.1, from coordinate 4,056,637 downwards.
CGCCTCCACCGGTCCCGGCTCGGCCTCGCACCTGGCGGGTGAGCTGTTCAACCAGCGCGCCGCCATCGACATGGTCCACGTGCCCTACAAGGGCGGCGCGCCCGCGCTGCAGGACCTGCTGGGCGGCCGCATCGCCGCCTACTTCTCGGCGCCGCCCACGGCCATGCCGCACATCGAGAGCGGCAAGCTGGTGCCCCTGGCCACCACCGGCCTCACGCGCCCGGCCTATCTGCCCAACATCCCCACCGTGGCCGAGGCCGGCTACCCGGGTTTCGAGGCGCTGAACTGGTACGCCTTCGTGGCTCCGGGCAAGACGCCGGTGCCGCTGCTGGACCGCTGGAACCAGGAAATCGTGAAGGTGCTGAACGACCCGGGCGTGAAAGAGGCCCTGATGCACCACGGGCTGACGCCCCAGCCCACCACGCGCGCCGACTTCGCGGCCTTCATGAAGAAGGAATCGGCCCAGTGGGCCGCCACCATCCAGGCGCGCAAGATCACCGCGGACTGAGTCGACCCGAAGGCCACCCGCCTCAGGGAGCGTTCGCGGCCTCGGTGTGGATCACGCCGCCGCCCAGGCAGACCTCGCCGTCGTACAGCACGGCGCTCTGGCCGGGCGTCACCGCCCACTGCGGCTCGGCAAAGCGCAGCGTGAAACCGGTGTCGTCCACGGCCAGCGTGCAGGGCGCGTCGCTCTGGCGGTAGCGTGTCTTGGCGGCGATGGCCGTGATCGCCGGCGCCTCGCCCGCCACCCAGCTCACATCCTCGGCGCGCAGGCTGGGCGCCAGCAGCCAGGGGTGGTCGTGTCCCTGCACCACCCACAGGATGTTCTTCTCGACGTCCTTGCGCGCGACGAACCAGGGCTCGTGCTCGTTGCCGCCCTTCTGCGCGCCCTTCTCGCGGATGCCGCCGATGCCCAGGCCCTGGCGCTGGCCCAGCGTGTAGAAACTCAGGCCCACGTGCTGGCCGATGGTGCGGCCACCCGGGTCCTTGATGGGGCCCGGCTCCTTGGCGATGTAGCGGTTGAGGAAGTCGCGGAACGGCCGCTCGCCGATGAAGCAGATGCCGGTGCTGTCCTTCTTCTTCGCGTTGGGCAGGCCGATCTCGGCCGCGATGCGGCGCACCTCGGTCTTGGGCAGCTCGCCCACCGGGAACAGGGTCTTCGAAAGCTGCGCCTGGTTCAGCCGGTGCAGGAAGTAGCTCTGGTCCTTCAGCGGGTCCAGGCCCTTGAGCAGTTCGTGTTTTCCCGTCGCGTCGTTGAGGCGCACGCGGGCGTAGTGGCCGGTGGCGATCTTCTCGGCACCCAGGCGCATGGCGTGGTCCAGGAAGGCCTTGAACTTGATTTCGGCGTTGCAGAGGATGTCGGGGTTGGGCGTGCGGCCGGCCGAGTACTCGCGCAGGAACTCGGCGAACACGCGGTCCTTGTACTCGGCCGCGAAGTTGACGTGTTCGATCTCGATGCCCAGCACGTCGGCCACCGAGGCGGCGTCCACGAAGTCGATGTTGGACGAACAGTATTCGCTGTTGTCGTCGTCCTCCCAGTTCTTCATGAAGATGCCGATGACCTCGTAGCCCTGCTCCTTGAGCAGGTGCGCGCTCACCGCGGAGTCCACGCCCCCGCTCAATCCGACCACCACACGTTGCTTGTTTGCCATGGGGGCGATTATCCCAGTCGGTGTTCCGGCCGACCCCGGCTTCAAAAAATTGGAACGTGACCGGCGAGGGCATCGAACGATGGCGGCCATTCGCAGACCTACAGTGATTCCCATGCCGGCGCACCGGCGCCGCCCACCAGGAATCCACCATGCCCACCCGCCTGCCCACGCTCTTCATCTCCCACGGCTCGCCCACCTTCGCCATCGACCCCGGCCAGGCCGGCCCGGCCCTGACCGCGCTGGGCAAGACCCTGCCCCGGCCCAGGGCCATCCTCATCGTCTCGCCGCACTGGACCACGCGCGAGCCTCGCGTGGCCACCACGCCGCGGCCGCAGACCATCCACGACTTCGGCGGCTTTCCGCCCGCGCTCTACCAGCTGGACTACCCCGCGCCCGGCGCACCCGACGTGGCGCAGCGCGCCATCGAGCTGCTGCGCGCCGCCGGGCACAAAGCCGAGGCCGACCCGCAGTGGGGCCTGGACCACGGTGCCTGGGTGCCGCTGATGCACCTGTTGCCCGATGCCGACGTGCCGGTGTTCCAGGTCTCGCTGCCCGCGCGGCTGGACGGCGAGCGCGCCTACGCCTACGGCCAGGCGCTGGCACCGCTGGCCGAGGAGGGCGTGCTGGTGATCGGCTCCGGCAGCCTGACACACAACCTCTACGAGGTGCGCTTCGACGCGCCCGATGCGAACGCCGAGACCTACGCGCTCGAGTTTGCGCACTGGATCAATGGCGTGGTGACCGGCCGCGACCACGCGCGCCTGCAGCAGACCATGGCCATCGCTCCGCACGCCCAGCGCGCCCATCCGACGGCCGAACACCTGTGGCCGCTGATGGTGGCCGCCGGTGCGGCGGGCGCCGAGGTGCCGGCCACGCGCATCGAAGGCGGCATCACGCACGGGGTGCTGTCGATGGACGCGTTCCGCTTCGGCGACATCCCTGCCGAAACGCCCGACGCGGTGGAGGCCTGAACATGGACACGCGAACCGAAGCGCCCACGGGCGACCTCGTCCTGCACCGCCCCTCGGCGCCCGCGCGCCAGTTGGTGCTGCTGTTCCACGGCGTGGGTGCGAGCCCCGAAGGCTTCGAGCCCCTGGGACCCGCGCTGGCGCGCGACGACCGCTGGGTGGTGGCGGTGCGTTCGCCGTTCGCGTCCGACCTGGGCGGCGGCTGGCAGTGGTTTTCGGTGCAGGGCGTGACCGAGGCCAACCGCGCCGAGCGCATCGCGGCGGTCATGCCGCGCTTTGCCGAGACCGTGCGGCGCTGGCAGGTCCACACCGGGCTGGGCGCGGCGCAGACCGTGCTCGCAGGCTTCTCTCAGGGCGCGATCATGTCGCTCGAATCGACGCAGGCGGGCGAGCCGCTGGCCGCGCGGGTGGTGGCGATGTCGGGGCGCTTCGCGGTGCCGCCGCAGACCGCACCGGCGGGCGTGGCTTTCCGTTTCATCCACGGCACACAGGACCCGGTGATCCCGGCGGCGTTCAGTTCGCAGGGCGCGCAGCAGCTGCAGGCCCTGGGCGCCGATGCCCGGGCCGACCTGCTGCCCGGGCTCGCGCACGGCATCGACCAGCGCGCCCTGGCGCTGCTGGTCCGCGCGCTGGACGAGGCGGCGCCGTGAACACCGCCGACACCAGTCCGCGGCTCGCGCTGGACATCGGGGCGCACGAGACCATGATCACCGCCGCCGCCGGCACCACCTGGACCCTGCCCGTGGGCACGGGCTCGCTGTGGCCGTTGTCGGGGAACGGGCCCTCGGCGCTGGCGGTGGAAAACGGCATCCAGACCGTGGAAGACGCGATCGAGCGTGTCGCGGCCCAGGTGCCGTGCGGTGCGCGCATGGTGTTGAGCGCACGCAGTTTGGCGCCGCTGCAACGCGGCGGTGCCATTACCGCTCTGGCGCAGGGGTCCATTGGGCTGGAGGACATCGAGCGCGAGTACCAGTGGCTGGCCGCGCGCGCGGTCGGCGCACCCTCGGCGCACGGCACCGGTTTCGACGATGCGGCAGGAGACGCGGTGCTGCTGATCCTGCGCGAACTGATGCACCACCTGGGGGTGCGGTCGCTGCACGGGCCGGACTGAATCCGCGCGCGCCGTGGCGCGCTGTCACGGGACTTTCACGTGCTTGACATACGCTGGGCTTTGCCGGATTCTGCGTTGCGCCGTTTCCGCCACGTCGGCCGCAATCCCGCGGCGGCGGTTCATGTTTTCGTCATCCACACTGAAAGCACACCCATGAAGAACAAGATCTCCCGCGTGGCCCTGGCCGCGCTGCTGCTGACCGTTGGCGCTGCCCATGCCCAGGACAAGACCCTTCGCCTGATCACCTGGGCCGACTACGTGCCCAAGGACGTGATGGAGCAGTTCACCAAGGAGACCGGCATCAAGGTCGAGGTGACGCTCTCGAACAACGAGGAAATGATTTCCAAGCTGCGCGCCACCGCCGGCGCCGGCTTCGACCTGGCCCAGCCCAGCCAGGACCGCATCGCCGGCCCGCAGGCCGAGTTCGGCATCTACAAGCCGATGGACCTGTCCAAGATCAAGTCCGAGCAGTTCATTCCCTCGATGCTCGAAGCCACCCGCCTGAACACCACCGTGGGCGGCAAGGTCTACGCCGTGCCGCACATCTGGGGCACCGATGGTCTGGTGGTCAATACCAAGACCTCCAAGGCCGCCGACTACACCGACCTGTGCGCGGCCGAGAACGCCGGCAAGGTCAGCATGCGCCTGAAGCGCCCAACCCTGATCGCCTTCGCCTTCTCCATGGGCAAGAACCCGTTCGCGCTGTACAGCGACGCCAAGGCCTACGGCGCGCTGATGGACGACGTGGGCAAGGCACTGACCGAGTGCAAGAAGAACGTGAAGTTCTACTGGGACGGCAAGGACCAGCTGCTGGCGGGCATGCGCTCGGGCGAGCTGACCACGGCCATGATGTGGGACACCGGCGGCTGGGGTCTGAACAAGACCAACCCGGACATCAAGTTCGTCGCGCCCAAGTCCGGCGCGCTGGGCTGGGTCGACACCTTCGCCCTGCCGGCCAAGGGCAAGAACGACGAGGCCGCCTACGCCTGGATCAACTTCAACATGCGCCCCGACATTGCCGCCAAGGTCGCCACCTCGGCCGGCAACTTCACCGCTGCCAAGGGCGGTGACGCCGGCATGGACCCGGTGCTCAAGAAACAGTTCGCCGACAGCTTCCCCGAGGCCGCGCTTAAGAACATCAAGTGGTACCCGGCCGTGCCCGCCGGCATCGAGGACATCGAAGGCCGCGTGCTCGACCGCATCAAGGCCGCCAAGTAAGCCGATGGCCATCGCTCCCGCCGTGACCGCTGCCGCCGCAGCGGACCGCGCGGGCGCCTACGACCTCCAGATCCAGACCGTCCGCAAGCGCTATGGCGCGTTTGCGGCGGTCGACGACCTGAGCTTCGGCGTCCGTTCCGGTTCCTTCTTCTCCATCCTCGGGCCCTCGGGTTGTGGCAAGACCACGCTGCTGCGCATGATCGCGGGCTTCATCGCGCCCGACGCCGGCGACATCGTGATCAAGGGCCAGTCCATGCAGGGCGTGCCGCCCAACCGGCGGCCGGTGAACATGGTGTTCCAGCACCTGGCGCTGTTCCCGATGATGACGGTGGGCGAGAACATCGCCTACGGGCTGGAGCGGCGAGGTGTGAAGGGTTCGACGGCCAAGGCCAAGGTGACGGACATGCTGCGGCGCGTCGGCCTGCCGGGCAGCGAGGGCAAGCGCATCGACCAGCTCTCGGGCGGGCAGAAGCAGCGCGTGGCGATCGCGCGCTCGCTCGTGCTCGAACCCGCGCTGCTGCTGCTGGACGAGCCGCTGGGCGCACTCGACCTCAAGCTGCGCGAGCACATGAAGGTCGAGTTGAAGCAGCTGCAGGCCGAGGTGGGCACCACCTTCGTCTACATCACGCACGACCAGTCGGAAGCGCTGGTCATGTCCGACCAGGTCGCGGTGATGAACCACGGGCGCTTCGAGCAGCTCGGTTCGCCGCAGGACCTGTATTACCAGCCGCAGACCGCCTTCGTCGCCGGTTTTGTCGGCCACAACAACCGCATCGAAGGCCAGGTCGAGACCCGCAACGGCGACCAGGTGCTGCTGCGCACCGGCGGCGGCCTGGGCCTGTGGGCGCAGCGCGTCGGCGCGGTGGACCAGGGGCAGACCGCCAGCCTGTTCATCCGGCCCGAAGCCATCGAGATCGGGCGCAGCCCGCGCGAGCTGCCGGCGGGTGAGCCGGCCTGGAGCGCGACGGTGCAGGCCGTGCTGTTCGACGGCGGCAACTCCACCGTGCAGGTGCAGGAAGCGCGCACCGGTACGCCGCTGCAGATCGCGCTGCCGCTGACCGGCCGCCTGGCCGACCTGCGGGCCGGCGAGACAGTTCATTTCTCGTACCAGCCGTCGCAGGCCTGGTGCTTCGCGGCCTGAACAGCATGGACGTCGCGACCCACCGCCGCTGGATGCTGCTTTTCCTGCTTGCGCCGGCCCTGCTCTGGCTGGGCGGGCTGGTGGTGCTGCCGCACGTCGAACTGGCCCTGCTGTCGCTGCAGGCCCGCGTGGGGCCGGGCCAGTACGCGGCCAGCCTGGACCAGTACCGCACCTTCGTCGACGAGCCGCTGTACTGGAACACCTTCGTGCGCACGGCCGTGATGTCGGTGCTGGCGACGCTGTTCACGCTGCTGCTGGCCTTTCCCGCCGCCTGGTACATCGCCAAGGTCGCCCAGGGGCGGCTGAAGATGGTGCTGCTGGTGCTGTGCCTGCTGCCCTTCTGGGTGAGCGAGATGGTGCGCACCCTGGGCTGGCTGATTCTGCTGCGCGAGACCGGCGTGGTCTCGGGCCTGCTGCAGGCCACGGGCCTGGCGGACCAGCCGGTCGAGCTGCTGTACCACGACGCCACCATCCTGGTCGGCCTGGTCTACGCCTCGCTGCTGTTCATGGTGATCCCGCTGGTCAACAGCCTGGAGAGCCTGGACGACAGCCTGATCGAGGCGGCCTACGACCTCGGCGGCAGCACGGCCAACATCGTGCGCCGCATCGTCATTCCGCATGCCGCCCCGGGCATCGCCGCCGGCTCCATCGTGGTCTTCATGCTCTGCCTGGGCAACTACCTCACCCCCACGCTGCTGGGTGGCAAGGACTCGCTCTGGTTCACCGAGCAGATCTACACCCAGTTCATCACCCGCTTCAACTGGAACCAGGGCGCGGCCTTCGGCTTCCTGCTGCTGTTCCTCTCCAGCCTGCTGGTGTGGGCGGGTCTCAAACTCACCGGTCAGCGGTTTGGCGCCGTGATGAAAGCATCATGATCCCGAGCCTTCCGCGTCCTGCGATCCAGCGATACGGCCTCGCCGCCTTCGTCGGCGCGTTTTTTGTCTTCCTGTTCGTGCCGCTGCTGGTGGTCGCGGTGTTCGCGTTCAACAACGCCGACTACCCGACGCCGCCCTGGATGGGCTTCACGCTCGACTGGTTCTTCGCCGACAGCGACAGCCGCACCGGTCTGCTGCACGACGCAGAACTGCTCAAGGCCATCGGCGTGAGCGCCTGGGTGGCGCTGTGGGTGACACTGCTGTCGGTGGTGGTGGGCACCTGCAACGCCTTCCTGCTGGAACGCTTCGAGTTCCCGGGCAAGAGTGCGGTGGCGCTGCTGTCCATGGTGCCGCTGGTGATCCCGGGCGTGATCCTGGGCATCTCCATCCTGGCCTTTGCCAGCCGCATCGCCAACTTCGCCGACGCCACCTGGGGGCTCGAACTGGAGTTCCTGCGGCCCGGTCTGCCGCTGGTGATCCTGGGCCAGTTCAGCTACATCGTGACCATCGCCACGCTGACCATCTCGGCCAGCCTGCGCCGCTTCGACCGCACGCTCGAAGAAGCTGCGTTCAACCTGGGCGCCAGCCGTGCGGCCGTGCTGTGGACCATCACGCTGCCCTACCTGCGGCCCAGCATGATCGGTGCGGCGGCCATGGCCTTCCTGATGTCGTTCGAGAACTTCAACACCACGCTGATGCTGGTGGGCTCGGACGCGCCGCTGACCGTGCTGATGTACGGCCGCATGCGCGAGGGCGCGACGCCGGTGCTCAACGCCGTCAGCCTGTTCCTGATGGTGGCCTCGGCGCTGCTGGCGGTGCTGCTGATGTGGCGCAGCGGGCGTGCGCCGCGCCCCGAAGTCGCCTGAGGCGCGGCGGCGGCCGCACTCAAGAACCGTCGTACAGACGGTCACACAATCACACAGCTTAATTAAGGTCGGGCTAATCCGGCACCGTTTCAATGCCCGCACCAGCACGTGCTGGGGTGCTATTGAAAAGGATGTTTCCGATGAAATCGATTGCTGTCGCCGCCCTCATGGTCGCCGTTTCCGGTGTCGCTCTGGCCGGTCCCAAGTGCGAGCAGCCCAAGGAAAAGTGGATGCCCGAAGCCCAGTTCAAGAAGGGCCTGGAAGACAAGGGCTACCAGATCAAGACCTTCAAGGTTTCCAAGGGCGAGTGCTACGAGATCTATGGCTTTGACAAGGCCGGCAAGAAGGTCGAGATCTACTTCGACCCTGTGACCGCCGCCGTGCTCGAAACCAAGTGATTCGAGTGACGCGATGAAGACCCCTGCGCTCTCCGAGCCCAGCCGCCCTGTATGGGACCTGTTTGTTCGGGTCTTTCACTGGACCCTGGTCGGCACCGTGCTGCTCAACCAGTTCGTGCTCGAAGAGGGCGAAACGCCCCACGAGTGGGCCGGCTACCTGGCCGCCGCACTCGTGGTCGCGCGCATCGTCTGGGGCTTCATCGGTTCGCGCCATGCGCGTTTCTCCGACTTTTTTCCGACGCCGTCCCGGCTGCTGCGGCATGTCCAGGCGATGCGTGCGGGCCACCCCGAACACCACTGGGGCCACAACCCGCTGGGCGCCCTGATGATGTTCCTGCTCATGGGCCTCGTGCTGGCCCTGGGCGTCACCGGCTGGATGCAGGGCACCGATGCCTGGTTCGGTGAAGAGTGGCTGCAGGAGCTGCACGAGGTGCTGGCCCACGCGCTGCTGATCTCGGCCGGCCTGCACGCTGCCTCCGCCATCTTGATGGGGCGCATCGAGCGCACCCGTCTGGTCAAGGCGATGGTCACCGGCACCAAAGAGCGGTATTGACCTGCGGCGTGGCACACTGCCGCGCACCATGCTGCGCATCGATCCTTCCGAAGTCGAGTTCACCGCCATCCGTGCCCAGGGCGCGGGCGGGCAGAACGTCAACAAGGTTTCCAACGCCGTGCACCTGCGCTTCGACGTGGCCGCATCCTCGCTGCCCGAGGCGGTGAAGGCACGGTTGCTCGCGCACGGCGACCAGCGCATCAGCGAGCAGGGCGTGATCGTCATCAAGGCCCAGACCAGCCGCAGCCTGGAGCAGAACAAGGCCGACGCGCTGGCGCGGCTGCAGGCGCTGGTGAACGCCGCCGCCCACGTGCCCAAGGCGCGCAAGCCGACGCGGCCCACGCTGGCCTCGAAGCAGCGCCGCCTGGCGGGCAAGGCCAGCCGGGCGCAGATCAAGCAGGGGCGCGGCCGGGTGCGCGGTTCTGAGTGAATCGGTTCGCTTAAGGTGTTTTTAGGGTTTTCTTAAGTGCTATTTAGCAGCGCATCCGGCCACTGATTTTTAGACTTTCTTCCCATGGCAGGCAACGCATGGGGCGCTGTCGCCAGGCAGCAAAAGCGGACCTGGTCCGCACAAGGAAGTCATCATGAAATTCACCCAACAGGAAATGAAACAGCTGGCCGAAGCCAGCCAGGCCGCCGGTCGCGAGGACCTGTACGCCGGCATCCACAAGGCGCTGCGCGCCGTCATGGCCGAGTGCCTGCTGGCGGTCGGCCGCGCCGACCCGACGGACCCGCAGGACGTGACCGACGCCGGGGCCCGTGTCTGCGCGCTCATGGACCTGTGCGTGTCCCACGTGCACCACGAGAACAACTTCGTGCACCCCGCCATCGAGGCGCGCACACCCGGCCTCAGCGCCGACGTGGCGCACGAGCACCTCGGCCACCTGGAGCAGATCGCCCGCCTGCGCGCGGCGGCGCGGCAGCTGGACACACTGCAGGGCGCGGCGCTGACCAGCGCCCTGCACACGCTGTACCTGGACCTGTCGCTGTTCGTGGCCGAGAACCTGCGGCACATGCACGTGGAAGAAACCGAACACAACGCGGCCCTGTGGTGCGCCTACACCGACGACGAGCTGCGCGCGATCCACGGCGCGCTGGTGGCGACCATCCCGCCGGGCGAGATGATGCTGGTGATGCGCTGGATGCTGCCGCAGATGAACGCGCCCGAGCGGCTGGCGGTGCTGGGCGGCATGCGCCAGGAAGCGCCGGAGCCGGTGTTCCGCGCGGTGCTCGATGTCGTGCAGCCGCACCTGTCGCCGCGCGACTGGGCCAAGCTGAGCGGTGGGCTGGGCCTGCCCGCCGTGCCAGGGCTGGTGGACGCGGTGTGAGGCGCCGGTCGACCCTCAGGCCTGCACGGTCTGGAGGTCGACCGCGGCGCCCACCCGCAGGCGGAAGCGCCCGCGGCCCGTCTTCTCGATGCGCAGCGCCGGGCACTGCTCCTGCAGGCGGCGCGCAAGCAGCAGCAGCCGCGCCTCCAGGTTGTCCACCACATCGGGCAGGCCCAGCCCGGGGTCGAGCCGCAGTTCGCGGTTGCAGAACTCCTGGCGGCCCTCGCGGCGGTGCACCTGCAGCAGCTTCCAGAGGATGGCGCCGGCCACGCCCTTGATGAGGTAGGCGTTGTTGATGAAGACGCTGTGGTTGGCCGGGTAGTAGCGCACCTGCAGGGCCGGTCCCCGCGGTGGCGCCACGGCCGGTTCCGGGGCGACACCCTCGGGGGGCTCGCCCGCTTCCGGCGTTTCCTGCAGCCGGTCGATGGCCGCGGCCAGCTGGCCCGCCAGCGTGACCAGCAGGTCTTCGTCCTCGAAGCTGAAGCGCAGGTCCTGCGGGCTCTCGACGAACAGCACGCCCAGCACCCGGTCGCCCGCGCGCAGCGGCACCGCCAGCTGGCTGTGGGGCTCGGGCAGCCCGGGGTAGGGGATCTCGGTCATGTCCTCCGGCGCCAGGCCCCGGTCTTCGAGACCGCTGCGCACCGCCTGGCTGTAGAGGTAGGCGCTGGTCATGTGCATGATGCGCACCGGCGTGCCCTCGCGCGCGGCCACGCCGATCACCCCGTCGCCCAGCGCGATCTCCGAGCCCACGCCGGAGGTGGCGTAGCCGCGGCTGGCCACGGTGTAGAGGCGCAGCGTGGCGGGGTCGGCGATCAGCACCATCGAATGGGCGATGTCCATGTCGTGTTCCAGCGTCTGCAGCGTGGCCTCCAGCGCCTCGTCCAGCGTGGTGGCGCGGGCCAGCCGCTCGCTGCCGCGGCGCAGCGCGCCCAGCAGGCTGCAGCGCGGCGCGCCGCCGGGCAATGGTTCACCGGGCACCCGTTCGATGTCGAGCACCTCGTAGATGTCGGAGCCGCGCAGCACGAAGACGCTGGCCATGCCGCTGTGCGAGGCGATGCCGGCGAGCTGGGCCTTCATGCTCTCGAACACCGGGCCGCCGGTTTCGGTGCGCAGGTAGCGCAGGTGCAGCCGGTAGAACTGCGCCGTCACCGGGTGCAACAAGAGCACGGTGGCGCGCGGGTGCTCCAGGATGTTGCGGCGCGTCTTGTTGAAGAACTGGAACGACAGCGCCACATGCCGCTCGTCCACATGGAACACCTGCGAGATGTAGGCCACGTTGGGCGTGCCGTCGGCCGCCGTGGTGGCCATGATGGCCGGGATGGCCCCTTCGAAACAGGGGCGCACCTCGCCCAGCGTGACCGTGCTGTTCATGCCAGCCCCCGCAGCGGCTGGCCCGCCCGGGGGCCTGGGGTCTGGTCGAAGGCCTGCTCGGGTGCGAAGGTGACGGCGCTCAGGTCCTCCAGGCGGTGCGCCAGCATGGCGGCGGCGAAGTCGGGGGCGAAGCCGATGCGGCCCAGCTCGCCCTGCATGGCCAGCAGGTAGCGCTGCAGCGCGGGCACATCGTCGGGCGTGACCTCGCGCAGGCGCGCACTGTTCGATTTGAGCTGCACCGTGCGGTGGCTGTGGGGCTCGCTGAACACCACCGCGACGCGACCGGTGCGGGCCACGTCGCGCAGCAGCTGCACCGACTGCCCGCGGTTGAGGAACACCGTGACCTGTTCGCCCTGCGGTCCCACCTGGCTGCCCACCGCTCGCATCAGGCTGGGCGTCAGGTCCGGCCCGCACGAGCTCACGATGACCGACACGCCGCGCGCCATCATGGCCAGCAGTTCCGGGGGCAGCAGCGGGGGAGTGCCTGGGGTTTCCAAGGTGGGCAGCGCCTGTGTTGGGAAAACCGTGGGTAGGAGCCGCTGATGATAGTGAGCCGCCCGTGCGCGGCCAAGTGCGGGCCGCGGCGGACGATGGTTTGCTCAGTTGCGTGGCGCAGTTTCCACGAAGCTGCGCAGCGACCACACGAGCGAGGGTTCGAGCACGCCGTCCCAGGGCGGCATGTGCACGATGCCGAACTTCTGTTTGCCGTAGCGGACCGATTTGACGAAGAAGTGGTCGGCGTCCGACAGGCAACGCTGGCGCAAGGCAGGGTCCTTCACGCGCTGGCAGGCCATGCCGATGCGGCGCAGGTCGGGGGCAGGTGAGCGCATGCCGTTGGCGTTCTCGCCGTGGCAGCGGGCGCAGGTCTGGTTGAAGATGGTGCCACCGATGCGGGCTGCGTCGGCGTTGCCGCGCAGGGGGTTGAGGTCGGCCCAGCCGGGTGCGATGGCCGGCAAGGCGGCGGTGTCCACGTCCGGGCGCTTGACGTCGGCGTCGGCCCGTGCCGTCAGGACGGTGAGGGACAGACCCAGCAGGCACAGGGCCCGCGATGCGCTGAGGGGGTGCGTCATGGTCAGTCCCAGCCCTTCGGACAGCCCTGGCAGTCCACCATGTTGGACGATGGGAAGACCGAATAGAGCATGACGTTGCCGTCGAACACCGCGCCCTGCAGGTTGACCTGGTTGAACTTCGCCTCCTGCAGGTTGTTGCCGATGAAGCGGGTGCCCAGGAACCAGGATTTGTCGAGCCGCGCGATCTCCAAGCTGGCGCCGTTGAATTCTGCCCCCGAGAAGTCCGAGCGCAGCAGGCGTGCGCCTTCGAGGTCGGTGCCGTAGAAGCGCACCCTCTTCAGGTTGGCGTTGGACACGGTGGCCTTGGACAGCCTGGCGCCGGTGAGGTTCGCACCTTCCAGATCGGCCACGGCCAGGTTGGCACCGCGCAGGTCGGCCCGGGTCAGGTCGGCCCCGCGGAAGTCGGCACCGGCCAGGTTGCGGCCCACCAGGTTGGCATGGCGAAGGTCGGCGCCGGGGCAGCGGGTGTAGGGCCAGATGGGACAGCCGTTGATGACCAGCGGCTGGTCGGCGTCGGTCGGGGCTTCGGTGCCAGGCGCCTGTGCGCCGGCGCCGGCGCACAGGGCTCCCAGCACCGCGGGCGCCAAGCGCCGGATGAGTGGCGTGAACATAGTGGGTGAAAGAAAAAAAGACCTGACCCGCCCAGAGGATCGGAGAGGGCGTGCCAGGTCAACGCAAAGGGTGAATCAGCGCGAAGCCACCTGTTTGGGCAGCTTGAAGACCCACATCGATCCCCCTTGGGACACCTGCTTGGTCAGCTCGGCCATGTCGCCGCCCCACAGCGGCACCGCGCCGCCGTAGCCCGACTGGATGCCGATGTACTGCTCGCCGTCCATCTCCCAGGTGACGGGGATGGAGACAATGCCCGAGCCGGTCTGGAACTTCCACAGCTCCTTGCCGGTTTTCTGGTCGAAGGCCTTGATGTAGCCGTCGGACGTGCCGGTGAACAGCAGGCCGCCGGCGGTGGTCAGCGTGCCGGCCCAGAGCGGGAACTGCTCCTTGTGCTCCCAGGCAATCTTGCCGCTCACCGGGTCGATGGCGCGCAGCACGCCCACGTGGTCGTTGAACAGCTTCTTGATGCGGAAGCCCTGGCCCAGGTAGGCCGCACCCGGCTTGTAGGTGATCTTCTCCGCCCAGTAGTCCATGGCCCAGTGGTTGCCCGGGATGTAGAACAGGCCGGAGTCCGGGCTGTAGCTCATCGGCATCCAGTTCGTGCCGCCCAGGAAAGGCGGCGAGACGAAGATGCTCTCACCCTTGTCCTGGCCGTCTTTGGGCTGCGGCGGGTACTGTGCGTCGACCACCTGGGGCATGCCGGTTTTCAGGTCGAAGCCCTTGGTCCAGGTGATGCCGTCCACGAAAGGCCAGGCGTTGATGATGGCGTTCTGCTTCCAGGGGTGGCCGCCGCCGGCCTTGGCGAGTTTTTCGCGGTCGGTCACGAAGAAGTAGCCGTTGCGGTCGGCGTGGGCCGAGGCCTTGACCACCTTGCCAGTCTTGGGGTCCTTGTAGTCGAACAGCAGCACCGAGTTGTTGCCCGAGAAGTCCCAGGCGTCGTTGGGTGTGTGCGAGAAGAAGCCTTTGAGCTCGCCGGTGGTCGGGTCCACGTAGGCCTGGCCCGAGGTGTACAGGCTGGGCCAGTTGATCGGCTTGTCGCCAGGGGCGGTGCGCTTCCAGGTGTTCCACGGCGCGGGGTTGCCGGTGCCCACGACGATGGTGTTGGTCTCGACGTCGAAGGACGCCGTCTGCCAGGGAGCGCCGCCGCCGTGGCTCCAGGCCTCGACCTTGCCGGTGGGCGAGTTCGGGTCGTTGGGCCACGTTGGGGCCTTGGGGTCGCCGGTCGGGGTGCTGGGCTGGCCGTTGAGGCGACCCACGTGGCCCTCGACAAAGGGCCGGGCCCAGAGCTCCTTGCCGGTGTCCACGTCGCGGGCGTAGAGGAAACCGACGACGCCGAACTCGTCGCCCGAGGAACCGTGCACCAGCATCACCTTGCCGGTCTTCTGGTCCTTCACGATGAAGGGTGCGCCTGTCATGGTGTAGCCCACGGCGTGGTCGGCAAACTTCTCTTTCCACACCACCTTGCCGGTGGCCCGGTCCAGCGCCACGATGGACGCGTCCAGCGTTCCGAAGAACACCTTGTCGCCGTAGATGGCCGGGCCGCGGTTGACCACGTCGCAGCAGGGGCGGATGTCTTCGGGCAGGCGGTGTTCGTAGCTCCACAGGCGCTTGCCGGTGCGCGCCTCAATGGCGACGAAGCGCGAGTACGACGCGGTGGCGTAGATCACGCCGTCGTGCACCAGCACCTGGCCTTCCTGGCCGCGCTGTTTCTCTCCGCCGAACGAGTAGCTCCACACCGGCAGCAGCCCGGCGACGTTCTGGGTGTTGATGGTCTTGGCCGGGCTGTAGCGCTGGGCGGTCAGGCCCAGGCCGTAACTCAGCACATCGCCGGTGGTCTTGTGGTCGTTCGCGATGTCTTCCCAGGTCACCGGCTTGGCGGCATGGGCGGTCGCGGTCAGCAGGGTGGCCAGTGCGAGCGCAATGTGGCTCGGCCGCGGGGTGAACGCAGGGCGTGCGGTCATGGTGGGTCTCCTCGGTGTGGGTGGTGGCTGCCGGGTCGCAGCGGAACTGCAGAGCGCCGCCAGTATCGGCAGCGCCCGGATCACCGTCGCGGGAGCGCCGCCCCCTCAACCCGGGAAAAATGCCCGACAGGCCCGGGAAAGCCGGACAGGGTGGCATGTGGATTGCGAAGCACGGGTTCCCTGTCGCCTGGAGCAACCCATGGACCTCAGACACCGATTGCTGGCTTGCCTGTCGGCGGGCTTCGCGGCCCTGCTGGTGGCGGGCGCGCTGCTGGTGGCGACGAGCCTGCGGGACGACGTGCAGGACGAGCTGGAAGGCACGGCGCGGCTGGTGGCGCTGGTCCTGCAGGCGGCCCAGGCCTCTCCCCAGGGCAGCGAGGCCGCGCACCGCGCGGTGGACAGCCTGCTGGCCCGCGGCGGGCTGCGCCATGTCCGCGTGGAGTGGGTGCGTTCAGCCGCGGAGCAGCCACTGCTCCATTCCGCAACAACCCGGGACGAGGACGCCGGCTGGGCGGAGCGACTGGCCGGCCTGCAGGATTGGGATTTACCCGAATACCGGCTCGCGGTGGGACCGAACGAACAACTGCTGATCCGCATGGACCCGCGCAGCGAGGTCGACGAGGTGCTGGAGGATGCGGCGGCGATGCTGGCGGTGTTCCTGCTGTTTGCGGGTGTGTCCCTGGCGGCCGCCTGGTGGGCCGCCGATCGGGCCTTGCGCCCGGTGCGCGAACTGGAGGAGGGCCTGGCGCGCATCGGTCGCGGAGAGCTGGACCGGCCGATGCCCCCCATGGCCTTGCGCGAGTACCAGCGGGTGGCCCATGCCATCAATCGACTGGAGCAGACCCTGGCGCAGGCGCACGAGAGCGAGCGCCGTCTGGGACAGCGGTTGATGGCGATGCAGGAGAGCGAACGGGAGGAACTCGCGCGCGAGCTGCACGACGAGTTCGGCCAGGGCCTTGCGGCCATGGGCGCGGCGGCCGCCTTTGTCGAACGGCACGCCGACTCCGCGCGTCCCGACACCCTGGTCGAATGCGCGCGGGACATCCGCACCGCATCGACCCGCATGACCCTGCAGGTGCGAAGCCGGCTGCGACAGCTGCGGCCGCACGGCCTGGAGGCCATGAACCTTCGCGAGGCCATCACTGAGCTGGTGTATGGCAGTCGCCTGCGGGCCGAGGGCGTTGCCATCGAGACCCAGGTGCCGGACGTGCTGCCCAGGTTGTCGGCGGAGGCGGGTCTGGCGCTGTACCGGACGGTCCAGGAGGCGTTGACCAACGTGTTGCGCCACGCCCATGCCGCGCGCGTGCGCCTGGTCATTGCCCTGGGTGCGCAGGGTTTGCAGATGACGCTGGACGACGATGGTGCGGGGCGTGCGAACGACGTGTTGCGGGCAGCCCGGGCCGGCGTGATGGGCATGCGCGAGCGGGCCGCCATGGCGGGCGGTCGCTTCGAATTGGGCACCGCCCCGCTGGGGGGGCTGCGCGTGATGCTGTGGCTGCCGCTGGCAACCCAGGGACAAGGAGACTTCGATGGTGAATGTGCTTTTGCTGGATGACCATGCCGTGGTGCGCACCGGCTACCGCCGGCTGATCGACGCGGAGCCGGACCTGCGCGTGGTGGCCGAGGCCAGCACGGCGGATGAGGCCTATGCCCACCTCCAGCTGGGCGGCATCGACGTGGCGGTGGTGGACCTGAGCCTGCGGGGTGCCAGCGGCGTCGAGGCGATCCGGCGCCTGGTCGCCCGGGACCCTCAGCTGCGTGTGATGGTCTTGTCCATGCACGACAGCCCCGGGTACGTGACGCAGGCCATGCGCGCCGGTGCGCTGGGCTACCTGAGCAAGAGCAGCGAGCCGGGTGACATGCTCGACGGCATCCGGGCGGTGGCGCGCGGCCGACGGGTGCTGGCGCCCGATGTCGCCCGGTCGCTGGCCGACGCCTCGCTGGACGGTGACGGCCTGCTCAACCGGTTGACGCCGCGGGAGTTCGAGGTGTTGCGGCTGGCCGCCACCGGCGAAGCCACGCACCGGATCGCCAGCCAGATGCACCTGAGCCCGAAGACGGTGCTGAACCACCTGTCCATGGTGCGGCAGAAGCTGGGCGCCGACAGCGACTTCAAGCTGCTGCGCCTGGCGGTTCGCCACGGACTGGTGGACCTGACCGGTGAAGCCGCTTGCTGAGGTCGGAACCCTCAACGCGCCACGAACACCGACAGATCCGTCTGCACCGTGTCGAGCGCAAAACGCCGCCCGGCCAGGTGGTCCTCGATGCAGCGCAGCACCAGCGGGCTGCGATGGCGATCGGCGCTGGCGCGCACCTCGTCGGGCGTCATCCACAGGGTGCGCACGATGCCGGTGTCGAGCGAGCGGTGCGCATCGAACTCGCCCAGCTCGCCGCAGTAGGCGAAGCGCAGGTAGGTGATGTCCTCGCCCGTGCGCTCGCGCTGGAAGCGCGAGAGGTAGATGCCCACCAGCGCGGTCGGGCGGAAGGCAAAGGCGGTTTCTTCCAGTGCCTCGCGCGCCACGCCCTGTTCGGGGCTCTCACCCGGGTCCAGGTGCCCGGCCGGGTTGTTCAGGCGCAGGCCCTCGGGCGTCTCTTCCTCCACCAGCAGGTAGCGGCCCTCGCGCTCGATGATCGCGGCCACGGTGGCACTGGGTTTCCATCGGGTGTTCATGGCGCCATTATCCCGACCGACCGTTCGGGTGTTCCTTTGAACGGGACATCCTGCCGCATCATGAAATTCGGCAGGGATGCGATGGGTCTGGGGGCATCCGGTGCTTGGTACAAACCCTTGTGCGACAAGGGCTTGCGGCTGGTGAAGGCCTGAAGGGCGTCGGTTAAGCTGGCGCGCTGCCAACGGCGCTCCCGGGCGGGCGCTCGCGCCGACCAGGGACGGCGTCCGTTAGGCGCGAGAGACAACACGGGGCGGAGGGCCCCGGCGCACATGATTGGAAAAAGACGAATGTCCAGAAGGATGTGGAAGGCGGCGGTCTGCGGCTGGATGCTCTGGGGAGCGGTGACCAGCCACGCGGCCGAGTTCTCGGTCGGGCGGGTGGACATCCGGTTCGCTGACGAGGGCTGGAAGGAAGTGCCCCTGCCGGATGCGGCGCAAGCCTACGGGGGCGACCGGTCGGGCGCGCTGGCGGTCCAGGAGAAGCTGTTTGTCCGGGATGGAGGCGCCAGCGAAACGCCGGTGCTGATCCTGGTGAGCGCCAATTCGGAGGGGCTGGGCGGTGGCCGGGGCGGCCACATGACGTACTCGGTCGAGTGCAAGTCCGATGAACACAACTACCGCGAAGGCAACGAGGGCTTCAGGGCCAGTTTCGCCCAGTGCCTGACGATGACACCCCTGTACGACGGCCCCGGCGTGATCAAGGCCCTGGCACCCCAGCTGGAAGGGGCTCTCAAGACCGAGGGCACCGAGATGCCGCCGTTCTACACCGTGTGGAGCCGTCACGCGATCTCCACGGGTTCGTTCGTGGACGTGCGTGTCTTCACCGTGTTTCCGATCAGCGCCGAAGGCGCCGCTGCTGCAGACGCACTGCCCAAGAACGTGCCACCTGCCCATGTGGTGTGGGGACGCCAGCTCAAGGACGCGGTCAAGAGCAGTGTCTATTCGCTCTCTGGCCGTCTGGACATGCCGCCCATCCGGCTGGTCGCGCCGCCGCAGCCTGCCGCGGCCGGCGGCGGCTGACCGCACGCCCTGTACTGTTTTTTGAACTTCCAGCAATGAGGATCTGCCCATGACTTCTGGCGCCCCGACCGACACCGCCGCTGCCACCCCGCAGCGCATCGGCATCCCCCGTGAAATCTTTCCCGGCGAAAAGCGCGTGGCCACCGTGCCCGACGTCGTCACCAAGCTCGCCAAACTGGGCTTTGGCGTGGTGGTGGAAACCGGTGCCGGCGAGCTGGCGGATCTCTCCGACGAGGCCTACCGCGAGGCCGGTGCCAGCATCGCGGGCTCGACCGCCGAGCTCTGGAACACCGCTGACATCGTCTTCAAGGTGCGCCCGCCCACCGCCGACGAGGTGGCGCTGATGCACGCCGGGCAGACGCTGATCGGCTTCGTCTGGCCGGCGCAGAACCCCGACCTGATGCAGCAGCTGGCGGCGAAGAAGGTCACGGTGCTGGCGATCGACTGCCTGCCGCGCACGCTCAGCCGCGCGCAGAAGATGGACGCGCTGACCTCCATGGCCGGCGTCAGCGGCTACCGCGCCGTGGTCGAGGCGGCCAACGCCTTCGGCCGCTTCTTCAACGGCCAGATCACCGCCGCGGGCAAGGTGCCGCCGGCCAAGGTGTTCATCGCCGGTGCCGGTGTGGCGGGTCTCGCCGCCATCGGCGCGGCCGCCAGCCTGGGCGCCATCGTGCGCGCCAACGACACGCGCGCCGAGGTGGCCGACCAGGTCGTCTCTCTCGGCGGCGAGTTCGTCAAGGTGGACTACGAGGAAGAGGGCTCGGGCGGCGGCGGTTACGCCAAGGTCATGAGCGAGGGCTTCCAGGCCGCGCAGCGCGAGATGTACGCGAAGCAGGCGCGCGAGGTCGACATCATCATCACCACCGCGCTGATCCCGGGCAAGCCGGCGCCCAAGCTCATCACCGCCGAGATGGTGCGCAGCATGAAGCCCGGCAGCGTGATCGTCGACATGGCGGCCGAGCAGGGCGGCAACTGCGAACTCACCGAACCCGGCAAGTCGGTCGTGAAGCACGGCGTGACCATCGTCGGCTACACCGATCTGGCCTCGCGCATGGCGCGCCAGTCGTCCACGCTGTACGGCACCAACCTGTTCCGCCTGACGGAAGAGCTGTGCAAGACCAAGGACGGCGTCATCAACGTCAACATGGCCGACGACGCCATTCGCGGCCTGACCGTCATCAAGGACGGCGAGGTCACCTGGCCCGCACCACCCATCGCGGCTGCACCCAAGCCGCCGGCCAAACCCGCTGTGGCCGCGCCCAAAGCGCCGGCCCACGGCCACGGCCCGGGCGAGCCCATGTCGGCCAAGACCCTGGCCATCGTGTTCGGTGTCGGCGCGCTGCTGTTCGCGCTGGTCGGCCTCTACGCACCGGCCTCCTTCCTGTCGCACTTCACCGTGTTCGTGCTGGCCTGCTTCGTGGGCTACATGGTGGTGTGGAACGTCACGCCCAGTCTGCACACGCCGCTGATGAGCGTGACCAACGCGATCAGCTCGATCATCGCCATCGGCGCGCTGATCCAGGTCGCGCCGCCGCTGGACGCGGCCGGGGCCGCCGACCGGCCCAACGCCCTGATCCTGGGCTGCGCGGTGGTCGCGCTGGTGCTGACCGCCATCAACATGTTCGGCGGCTTCGCCGTCACGCGCCGCATGCTGGCGATGTTCCGCAAGTAAGAAGAAGAGGACGACACCCATGACCTCCAGTCTGGCCACCATGGCCTACATCGGCGCCACCATCCTGTTCATCCTCAGCCTGGGCGGCCTCTCCAACCCCGAAACCGCCCGCCGCGGCAACCTGTTCGGCATGGTCGGCATGGCCATCGCCGTGCTGGCCACCGTGCTCGGCCCGCGCGTCACCGCGGCCGGCATCCCCTACATCGTCGGCGCGTTGGTCGTTGGCGGCGCCATCGGCCTCTTCGCTGCCAAGAAAGTGCAGATGACGCAGATGCCCGAGCTGGTCGCGCTCATGCACAGCCTGGTGGGCCTGGCGGCCTGCCTGGTGGGCTTCGCCAGCTACGTGGACACCTCCACCGTCTTCGCCACACCGGCCGAGAAGGCCATCCACGAGATGGAGATCTACATCGGCATCCTGATTGGCGCGGTCACCTTCTCGGGCTCGCTCATCGCGTTTGGCAAGCTGTCTGGCCGAATCGGCGGCAAGCCGCTGCTGCTGCCCGCCCGCCACTTCCTGAACCTGGCCGGTCTGCTGGTCGTGATCTGGTTCGGTCGCGCCTTCCTCAATGCACACGACATCCAGTCCGGCATGACGCCGCTGATCGTGATGACCGTGATCGCGCTGCTGTTCGGCATCCACATGGTGATGGCCATCGGCGGCGCCGACATGCCGGTGGTGGTGTCGATGCTCAACAGCTATTCGGGCTGGGCGGCCGCGGCCACC
Source organism: Hydrogenophaga sp. NH-16 (assembly GCF_004006415.1). Lineage (NCBI taxonomy): Bacteria > Pseudomonadati > Pseudomonadota > Betaproteobacteria > Burkholderiales > Comamonadaceae > Hydrogenophaga > Hydrogenophaga sp. NH-16. The sequence continues at coordinate 4,035,426 of NZ_CP029344.1, read as the reverse complement.
GGCTTCATGCTCAGCAACGACCTGCTGATCGTGGTCGGTGCGCTGGTGGGCTCCTCGGGTGCGATCCTGAGCTACATCATGTGCCGTGCGATGAACCGCAACTTCATCAGCGTGATCGCCGGCGGCTTCGGCGGCGGCGCGCCCGCACCCAAGGCCGCCGTGGGCGCCGCGGCCGAGCCGCAGGGCGAGGTGACGCCGGTCAGCGCCACGGAAACCGCCGAGATGCTGCGCGAAGCCAAGAACGTGATCATCGTGCCCGGTTACGGCATGGCCGTGGCGCAGGCCCAGCACACGGTGTTCGAGATCACCAGACTGCTGCGCGAGAAGGGCGTGAACGTGCGCTTCGGCATCCACCCGGTGGCCGGCCGCATGCCGGGTCACATGAACGTGCTGCTGGCCGAGGCCAAGGTGCCTTACGACATCGTGCTGGAAATGGATGAGATCAACGAGGACTTCCCGGACACCGACGTGACCATGGTGATCGGCGCCAACGACATCGTGAACCCGGCCGCGCAGGACGACCCCACCAGCCCGATCGCCGGCATGCCGGTGCTCGAAGTCTGGAAGGCGCGCACCAGCATCGTCATGAAGCGCTCCATGGCCAGCGGCTACGCCGGCGTGGACAACCCGCTCTTCTACAAGGACAACAACCGCATGCTGTTCGGCGACGCCAAGAAGATGCTCGACGAGGTGCTGGCGGCGCTGCGGGGCTGATCCCGGTCGCCCTGCCAAGGCCCGGCGAGTCCGGGCCTTGTTCTTTTTGTGGGCGGCCTGGCAGACGTTCACTTTTTGTAGCGGGAAAGGTTCAAGGATTGCCGCCCGTGGGCGATGCGTCAGAATCGCGTCAGGGAAAACACGCGCTCGGGGTTCCGGGCCTGAACGGGAAAATGCATGCTGAACGACAACATCGACCCTGGAGACCCTCTCATGACTGAACCGACGCAGGCGTCCGCCGCCCGCCCCTGGCTGGGTGCGTATCCGGACGGTGTGCCGGCCGACATCGACGTCGAGCAATACCCCTCGCTGGTGCACCTGCTGGAAGAGAGCTTCCAGAAGCACGCCGCCAGCACCGCCTACAGTTTCATGGGCAAGGACGTGGGCTATGCGCAGGTCGACAGCCTGTCCCAGGCGTTCGCGGCCTATCTGCAGGGCCTCGGGCTGGTCAAGGGCGATCGCGTCGCGATCATGATGCCCAACGTGCCGCAGTACCCGGTGGCGGTGGCCGGCATCCTGCGCGCCGGCTTCGTGGTGGTCAACGTCAACCCGCTCTACACCGCGCGCGAGCTGGAGCACCAGCTCAAGGACTCGGGCGCCAAGGCCATCGTCATCATCGAGAACTTCGCCGCCACGCTGGAGCAGTGCATCGCGGCGACGCCGGTCAAGCACGTGGTGCTGGCCGCCATGGGCGACCTGCTGGGCCTGATCAAGGGCGGCATCGTCAACTACGTGGTGCGCAACGTGAAGAAGATGGTGCCGGCCTTCGACCTGCCGCAGGCGGTGCGCTTCAACGAGGCCATTGCGCGCGGCACGCGCGGCACGCTCAAGCGCCCGGACATCCGGCCCGACGATGTGGCGGTGCTGCAGTACACCGGCGGCACCACCGGTGTCTCCAAGGGCGCGGTGCTGCTGCACCGCAACGTGCTGGCCAACGTGCTGCAGTCTGAGGCCTGGAACGCGCCGGTCATGAGCAAGGTGCCGGCCGGCGAGCAGACCACCAGCGTCTGCGCCCTGCCGCTGTACCACATCTTCGCTTTCACGGTGAACATGATGCTGGGCATGCGCACCGGCGGCAAAGTGATCCTGATCCCCAACCCGCGCGACCTGCCGGCGGTGCTCAAGGAGCTGAGCAAGCACACCTTCCACAGCTTCCCGGCGGTCAACACGCTGTTCAACGGCCTGGCCAACCACCCCGACTTCCACACCGTCAACTGGCGCAACCTCAAGGTGTCCGTGGGCGGCGGCATGGCGGTGCAGGGCGCGGTCGCCAAGCTGTGGCTGGAGAAGACCGGCTGCCCGATCTGCGAGGGCTACGGCCTGTCCGAGACCAGCCCGTCGGCCACCTGCAACCCGGTGACCAACACCGAGTTCACCGGAACCATCGGCGTGCCCCTGCCGAACACGTGGCTCAAGTGCCTGGACGACGAGGGCAACGAAGTGCCGCAGGGCCAGCCGGGCGAGATCGCGATCAAGGGACCGCAGGTCATGGCGGGTTACTGGCAACGGCCCGACGAAACCGCCAAGGTCATGACCGCCGACGGCTTCTTCAAGACCGGCGACGTGGGCATCATGGACGCGCGCGGCTACTTCAAGATCGTGGACCGCAAGAAGGACATGGTGCTGGTCAGCGGCTTCAACGTCTATCCCAACGAGGTCGAGGACGTGGTGGCCCAGCTGCCGGGCGTGATGGAGTGCGCCGTGGTCGGCGTGCCCGACGAGAAGTCGGGCGAGGCGGTCAAGCTGGTGATCGTCAAGAAAGACCCGGCGCTGACCGAAGCCCAGGTGCGCGAGTTCTGCAAGGCCAACCTCACCGGCTACAAGCAGCCCAAGGTGGTCGAGTTCCGTGAGGAGATGCCCAAGACGCCGGTGGGCAAGATTCTCCGGCGCGAACTCAGAGACAAGAAGTGACGCAGCGCCTGCGACACAATGACAGGGCGGCTTCGGCCGCCTTTGTCATTTCCGGAGCCGTTGCATGACCCGAACCGCCATCGTCGCCGCGCTGCACGACGAACTCGCCAGCGTGCTGGCGCTGATACCCGACGAGCAGAAAGAGGTGGTGGGCGGGCGCGAGTTCTGGGTCGGTCATCTGCACGGGCAGGACGTGGTGGCGGTGCTGTCGGGCATCGGCAAGGTGTCGGCCGCCACGACCGCGACCCTGCTGATCGACCGCTTCAAGGTGCAGCGCATCGTGTTCACCGGCGTGGCCGGCGGACTGGGCCCGGGCGTGAAGGTGGGAGACGTGGTGCTGGCGCGCTCGTTCCTGCAGCACGACATGGACGCCTCGCCGCTGTTTCCCCGCCACGAGGTGCCGCTGTACGGCCGTGCCCGCTTCGAGGCCGACGCGGCCCTGGCCGACGCGCTGGAGCTGGCCTGCGAGCGCATGCTGCACAGCCTGCCGCAGCAGCTCGGCACCTCGACGGTGGACGCCTTCGGCCTGCAGGCGCCGCGCCTGCACCAGGGCCTGCTGATCAGCGGCGACCGCTTCGTCGCCACCACCGCCGAGAGCGTTGCGCTGCAGCGCGGGCTGCCGGACGCCCTGGCGGTGGAGATGGAAGGCGCGGCCTTCGCCCAGGTCTGCCACGACTTCGGCGTGCCGCTGGCGGTGGTGCGCACCATCTCCGACCGCGCCGACGACGCGGCGCACGTGGACTTCCCGCGCTTCCTGCGCGAGGTGGCCAGCCGCTACAGCGGCGCGCTGATCGACACCCTGCTGCGGACATGAACACCCCGCCTCTACTGATCGCCGGCTCCGGCAAGCTGGCGCGCGAACTGCTCGCGGGCCTGGCGCCCGACGCCCGGCCCTGGCGCGACCGGACGGATGCGGTGCGGGCCGTGGTGCACGCCGGCTCCGGGCGCGAGCTGCCGGAGATCCTTCGCTTCTGCCGCGAACGCGCGCTGCCGCTGATCGAGCTGTCCACCGGCACCGGCATTGCGGACCTGGCCGATGGCGTGCCGGTGGTGGTCTGCGCCAACGCCAACCTGCTGATGCTCAAGTTCATGGCCATGCTCGCGCGTTGCGGGCCGTGGTTCCGCGGTGAGCCCATGCGCCTGACCGAGTCGCACCAGGCCGGCAAGACCTCGGTGCCGGGCACGGCGGTGGCCCTGGCGGCGTCGCTGGGCCTGTCGCCCGAGGCCATCGTCTCGGTGCGCGATCCGGCGCAGCAGTCGGGCGGGCTGGGCATCCCGGCCACCGACCTGGGGCGCCACGCCTTCCACCGCATCGAGATCGGCGAGGGCGACTGCCGGCTGCGCCTGGAGACCCTGGTGACGGGCGGCGCGCCCTATGCCGAGGGTGTGCGGCGCATCGTTGGCGCGGCGCTGGCCCATCCGCTGGAGCCGCGCTGCCACGACGTGGTCGAGTTCATAGACAAGGGCTGGCTCTGACCGGCCCCGGCCTCACGGCCCTGCATCACTTGAGCCAGCCGCGCTTGCGGAAGTACAGCATCGGCACCACGGCCGACAGCACCATCAGCCCCAGCGCGAACGGGTAGCCCCACTTCTGGCTCAGCTCGGGCATGTACTGGAAGTTCATGCCGTACAGGCTGGCGATCAGCGTCGGTGGCAGCAGCGCGACGCTGGCCACCGAGAAGATCTTGATGATCTTGTTCTGGTTGATGTTGATGAAACCGACGGTCGCATCCATCAGGAAGTTGATCTTGTCGAACAGGAAGGCGGTGTGGCCGTCCAGCGAGTCGAGGTCGCGCAGGATCTGGCGCGCGTCCTCGAACTGCTCGGCGTTCAGCATGCGGCTGCGCATCAGGAAGCTCACCGCGCGGCGCGTGTCCATCACGTTGCGGCGGATGCGGCCGCTCATGTCCTCGTGGCGCGCAATGGCGGCCAGCACCTCGCCGGCCTTGTTGTCGGTCACGTCGCCCGCGAGCACCTGGCGGCTGACGGTTTCGAGGTCGTCGTAGATGTCTTCCAGCGTGTCGGCGCAGTATTCGGCATCGGCGTCGAACAGCATCAGCAGCACGTCCTTGGCGTCCTCGATCAGGCCGGGCATGCGGCGTGCGCGCATGCGCAGCAGGCGGAACACCGGCACGTCCTCGTCGTGGATCGAGAACAGCACGCCCTGGCTCTTGAGCTCGGCGTTGTGCTGGTTGAGGATGAAGGCCACGCGGATGGCGCGCGGGTTCTCCTCGTCGTCGATCAGGAAGTCCGAGCGGATGTGCAGTTCGCCGTTGTCTTCCTCGAAGAAGCGGGCCGACTCCTCGATGTCGTCGTCCATCGCGTCTTCGGGGATGGACAGGCCGAAGTGCTGCTTGACCCAGCGCCGCTCTTCGGGCGTGGGGTTCTCCAGGTCGACCCAGATGGGCTTGAATCGGGTCAGCGCTTCGAGCGACTCGATTTCTTCCTGGAACAGGCGGCCATTGGCCAGGGTGAAGACGTTGAGCATGGGGGCTCCCGGGCGGGTGGTCTGGCGAAACCGGGCGGGGGGGCGCGCCGGTGGGCGGTTCGGGCGGCGCTTTCAGCCGGCCGGCCGCCTGCGCATCAGACGGTCGCGGGGAGGGCTGAAAGCACACAACTGGGAGGTGTGCTTTCCATGAGGCTCTTTCGGGAACGGGAAGACCGGATTATGGCATCGCCACACCGGGCGAAGAGGCGGCGAGAGGCGCGAAAAAGGCCTTGATTTCGGCCTGGCGGCGCCAGGCGTCGTGTTCGCCCAGCTCCATCAGCGCGTTGACGAAGGGCGGCTCGAACATCAGGTAGCTGGCCAGCGAGGCCGCGCTGCCGGCTGCGCCCCGCCCGGTGTCCAGGGCCCCCAGTCCTATCAGTGTGTTGCGGGTGGCCGCGGGCAGGCTGGCGATGTGTTTGTGGGTCAGTTCGTCCAGAGAGAAGCTGGGCTGCAGGGCCAACACCCGCACCGGGTGGTAAGGCAGGGCGGCGGCCAGTCCCTGGGGCAGCTGCGCGATGGTCTGGCTCACGCGCTGGGCCTGCTCGACATCGGCCTGCAACGTGTCGTGGAACACGCTGGCCATGGCGTGGCCGGCGATGGTGCCCGCGGTGGGCTCGTCGGCCACGCGGACCGCCAGTCCCGAGCGCTGGGGCTGGCCGGCGCCGATGGCCAGGATGCGCCGAGCGCCGAAATGGATGGCGGGCGACAGCGGCGAGAGCTGGCGCATCGAGCCATCCCCGAAATGCTCCCGGTGGCCGTCGACCCACAGCGGCACGGCCGGAAACAGGAAGGGGATGGCGCTGGAGGCCATCAGGTGCTCGACCGTGATGGGCTGGAAGTCGGCGCGCCGGCCCGGCCGGTGCCAGGGCTGCACCGGGTGTTTCGGCCGGGTCTGGCAGAAAGTCCAGTGTTCGCCGGTGGAATAGCTGGAGGCGGTCACGCCCAGAGCCTCCAGATGGCCATCGGCCAGCCCGAGTTCCAGACTGCGCAGATCGATGGCCCGGTGCAGGGTGTCCACCAGCGGGAGCGTGTCGAGCAGAGCGCGGTGGCGGCGCACCTGGCGCGCCAGCGTGAGCCCGGCGACGACGCGGTTGGCGCGCACCCAGGTCGGCGCTTCCAGCCGGTAGACACGTTCCGACCGCAGGGCGCTCCAGAACGAGGCCAGTTCGTGAAAGGCTTGCAGATCCAGCGCCGCACGGCTGGCCAGAAAGGTGGCGTTGAGCGCGCCGGCCGAGGTGCCGAAAAGCCAGCGGAAGGGAAACCCGCGGTCGGCCACCGATCCGTCGCTGCGCCAGTGGCCGTGCATCACGGCGATGGCCTTGAGCACGCCCGCCTGGTAGGCGGTGCGCGCGCCGCCCCCCATGAGGACCAGCGCGCAGGCGCCGTCGTCCGCCGGTGCAGGGGCGGGGCTCAGCAGGTTGTGGGTGATCAGCGTATCGAGGGACACAGAAGAGGGCCTGCGCGTACAGTGGCGGGCTGTTCTGAAAATCATGACACAACATTCCCTCGCTCCCGGCCGCGAGCGCTGGCTGCTGCTGACCATTGCCGGCATCCAGTTCACGCACATCCTCGATTTCATGATCATGATGCCGCTGGGACCGCAGTTCACGCGGCTGTTCGGCATCAGCGATGCGCAGTTTGGTCTGCTGGTATCGGCCTACACCTTCGCGGCGGGCTTCTCAGGACTCGCTGCGGCGACCTATGTCGACCGTTTCGACCGCAAACGGCTGCTGCTGGTGCTGTACGGGCTGTTCGCGCTGGCCACACTGGCCTGTGGTCTGGCGCCCGGCTATGGCTTCCTGATGGCGGCGCGCGTCGCTGCCGGGTTGTTCGGTGGTGTGCTGTCGGCGCTGTCGCAGACCATCGTGGCCGACGTGGTGCCGTTCGAGCGGCGCGGGCGCGCCATGGGCATCGTGATGTCCTCGTTTTCGTTCTCCACGGTGGCCGGTGTGCCGATCGGCCTGTTCCTGGCCTCCCGCTGGGGTTGGCAACTGCCCTTCCTGGCCATTGCCGGTCTCAGCGGTGTGCTGGCGGTCGCGGCGGCGCTCACGCTGCCGGCCCTGCGCGGCCATCTGCAGGCCCATGGCCAGTCCTCGGCCTGGCGCGCCATCGGCCGCGTGCTGGTCAATCGCAACCACCTGCGGGCATTCTGCTTTTCCGCGCTGCTGGTGTTCGCCGGGTTCTGCGTGATCCCGTTCATCACCATCTACCTGCAGTCCAACGCCGGCGTTCTGCCGGAGCAGGTGCCCTACATCTACCTGGTCGGCGGTGTCACGACGCTGATCACGGCCCGATGGATCGGGCGCCTGACCGATCGCCGGGGCAAGGTGGCCGTGTTCAGCGCGCTGGCGGTGATCGTCACCGTGCCGATCCTGACCATGACGCTGCTGCCGCCCTGGCCGCTGCCGGTCATCCTGGTGGCCACCACGGCCCTGTTCGTGTTTCTCAGCGGGCGCATGATCCCCGGCATGGCCCTCATCACCGGTGCCGCCGATCCGTCCCTGCGTGGCACCTTCATGGCGCTCAACGGGGCGGTGCAATCGGCTTCGATGGGGTTCGCCTCGTTTCTGTCCGGCCTGATCATCGGTCGCGATGCCGCGGGACAGGTGCAGAACTACTGGATGGCGGGAGTGATTGGCGTCGGTGCCAGCCTGGCGTCCATCGCGCTGGCGCGCCGCCTGGTCATCCATTCGGCCGCACCCGCCGGACGGGCATGAATGCCAAGGTTTTCTTTGATGTCCTTTGTTGCGCTGCGGGCTTGCGCCCTGGCGCAATCGTGGGCATAGTGGGTTCAAGACATCCCCGAGGCCGCAGGGGGGTCCGCCCCACCGGCGGCTTGTGTCAACCCGGAGCATTAGGAGGCTCTTGTATGAACCTGACGATCAGCGGTCACCACCTCGAAGTCACCCCCGCCCTGCGCGGTTACGTCACTTCCAAACTGGAACGCATCTCCCGACACTTCGACCAGGTGGTCGACATCAAGGTGCTGCTGACGGTGGACAACCTCAAGGAGAAAGACCAACGGCAGAAGGCCGAATGCAACATCCATGTCAAGGGGAAAGACCTGTTTGCCGAATCGGCTCACGCCGATCTGTACGCCGCTGTCGATGAACTGGCCGACAAGTTGGACCGTCAGGTGCTGCGCTACAAGGACAAGGCGCAGGATCACCACCACGATTCGGCCAAACGGCTGATGTGAGTCCCCGCTGCGGCCGGCCGCCTTGGCGCCGCGCGTGCTGCAATGCAACAAGCCGCTTGGAAAGTCAAGCGGCTTTTTTGTACCTGCTGTCTAGGCAAGCATCCTCAACTCGGCATAATTTGCGCTCCGAAGAGGCCCCAATGAACCGTCTATCCGTGATCCTGCCTGCCACCCAAGTGCTCGTTGGTGTGGACGCCACCAGCAAGAAGCGTGCTTTTGAAGAGGCGGGCCTTCTGTTTGAAACCCTGCATGGTCTCAACCGTGCGCTGATCACCGACAGCCTGTTCGCCCGGGAGCGCCTGGGCTCCACCGGGCTGGGTCATGGCGTGGCCATTCCCCATGGTCGCATCAAGGGCCTCAAGCAGCCGCTGGCCGCCGTGTTCCAGCTGGGCAACCCGATCGGCTTCGACGCGCCCGACGAACAGCCGGTGCAGCTGATGATCTTCCTGCTGGTGCCGGAAGCCGCCACGCAGAAGCATCTGGAAATCCTCTCCGAGATCGCCGAACTGCTCAGCGACAGCCCGCTGCGCGAGCAGATGAAGAACTCGACCGACGCGGCCGCCCTGCACGCGCTCATCACCGGTTGGCAGTCGGCCCACGCGGCCGCATAAGACTTGCCTGCCCCCACGCTCCACCGCTGCGCGGGTCGCTGCCCCCCGAGGGGGCTGGTCTTGCCTTGGGGTGGCCTGGTGGCAGGCCCTTCCAACGTCGTTTCATGAAGCCCACCGTTGTCAGTGCCGACGTTCTTTTCGAAGACCACCGCGATGCGCTGAAATGGCAATGGGTCGCCGGGCTCGGAGCGTCCGAGCGCCGGTTTGACGAGGTTGCGGTGCGCGAAGCCCGCTCGGGCGCCGACCTGGTTGGCTACCTCAACTACATCCATCCGTACCGTGTCCAGGTGTTCGGTGAGAGGGAGATGGCCTACCTCACCAGCCCCAGCGACGACGACAACCGGCGCCGCATCGCGCGCATCGTGACCCTGGAGCCGCCGGTGCTGATCGTGGCCGACGGCCAGGCGGTGCCTGATCCGCTGATGGCGATGGCCGAACGTGCACAGATCCCGATGTTCGCGACGCCCGAGCCGGCCGCGTTCGTGATCGACGTGTTGCGGGCCTACCTCTCCCGGCACTTCGCCGACCGGTCGTCCATGCACGGCGTGTTCATGGACATCCTGGGCATGGGCGTCATGATCACCGGCGAGTCGGGCCTGGGCAAGAGCGAACTGGGGCTGGAGCTCATCTCCCGCGGTCACGGCCTGGTGGCCGACGACGCGGTGGATCTCTACCGCATCAACCAGACCAGCGTGGAGGGCCGCTGCCCCGAGTTGCTGCAAAACCTGCTGGAGGTGCGCGGCATCGGCCTGCTGGACATCAAGGCCATCTTTGGCGAGACCGCGGTGCGCCGCAAGATGAGGCTGCAGCTCATCGTGCACCTGGTTCGAAAAGAAACCATGGAGCGGGACTACGACCGGATGCCGCACGAGCCCCTGTACCAGGATGTGCTGGGCGTACCGGTGAGAAAGGCCGTGATCCAGGTGGTGGCCGGCCGCAACATCGCCGTGTTGGTGGAGGCCGCGGTGCGCAACACCATCCTGCAGTTCCGCGGCATCGACACCTACCAGGAATTCGTCTCACGGCACCGCGCGGCCATGATGCGCAGCGAGTGAATCAGGGACCGCGACGGGTCAGCGGTGATCCGCCGGTGTGGCGCGGTGCGGGCAATCCGCCTTGCTGCACGTGGCGTACAGCGAGAGGGCGTGTTCCTGGAGCACAAACCCCCGGGTTTTGGCAATCATCTGCTGGCGCTTTTCGATTTCCGGATCGAAGAACTCTTCGACCCGACCACAGTCCAGGCACACCAGGTGGTCGTGGTGCTGGCCCTCGTTGAGTTCGTAGACGGCCTTGCCCGACTCAAAGTTGCTGCGCGAGAGCAGGCCGGCCTGCTCGAACTGCATCAGCACGCGGTAGACCGTGGCGAGGCCAATGTCGGAGTGCTCTTCGAGCAGGATGCGGTAGACGTCCTCCGCCGTCATGTGGCGGCGCTTGGCGTTTTGAAAGACTTCGAGAATCTTCAGCCGCGGCAGGGTGGCCTTCAGGCCCGTGCTCTTGAGTTCTTCGATGTTGGACATGGCGGCAGAAGCGGGTGGCAATTGAATGGCCGCCGGATCCTGTCTGGACCCCGGGGCTACAATGGCCGGATCATATCGTCAGCGCGCGGCGGTGGTGCCAATGACCCGGGGATCCCCGCGGTCGAGCGCTTTATCTGAGAGTCGCACATGCGCCTGTCTATCCTGAATCCCCTGATGCAGCCGCAGGCCCGTATCCGCAGTGGCGCATGGCCACGCTCCGCACTGGTGCTGGCGGCCTGCATGGCCCTCGGGGCCTGTTCCAGCGTGGGTGAGAAGATGCCTTCCGCCTCCAGCGTGGCGGGTTTCGTGACGCCCTACAAGGTGGACGTTCTTCAGGGCAACGTGGTGACCCGCGAGCAGGCCCAGGCGCTGCAGCCGGGTATGGCGCGCGACCAGGTGCGTGGCGTGCTGGGCTCGCCGCTGCTGGCCAGTGTCTTTCATGCCGACCGCTGGGACTATGTGTTCACCCTCAAGCGCCAGGGACAGCCGCCGCAGCAGCGCCGGTTGACCGTGTTCTTCAAGGGCGACGTCATGGACCGCATCGAGGCGGACGAACTCCCCAGCGAAACCGAGTTCGTGTCGTCCCTGGATTCCCGCCGCAAGACCGAGAAGGTGCCGCCACTGGAGGCCACCGAAGAGCAGCTCAAGGCCTTCCAGGCGCGCAATGCAGGGTCTGCGCCCGCCCCGGCGCCGGCGACCCCAGCCGCGCCCTCCACTTCTTACCCACCGCTGGAAACCTCAGGGGCACCACGATGAGCCTGGCGACCGACTCCCTGCACCGGGTGTGCATCGCCGGTGCCAGTGGCCGCATGGGCCAGATGCTGGTCGACGCGGTGCGTGGCAGCGGTGACTGCACGCTGACCGGCGCGCTGGATGTGGCGACGAGCACCGCCATCGGCCTCGATGCAGGCGCGTTCTCCGGCAGGTCCACGGGGGTGGTGATCACCACCGACCTCGCCGCAGGACTGGCGGGCAGCCAGGTGCTGATCGACTTCACCCGGCCCGAAGGCACGATGGCGCACCTCAAGGCCTGCGTGGCCCAACGGGTCAACCTGGTGATCGGCACCACAGGCTTCAGCGATGAGCAGAAGGCGCAGATCGCGGAGGCTGCGAAATCGATTGCCATCGTCATGGCGCCCAACATGAGCGTGGGCGTGAACGTCACGCTCAAGCTGCTGGAGATGGCAGCCAAGGCCCTGTCGACCGGGTACGACATCGAGATCATCGAAGCCCACCACCGCCACAAGGTCGATGCCCCCAGCGGCACTGCCCTGAAGATGGGGGAGGTGATCGCCGACGCTCTTGGCCGCAATCTCAAGGACTGCGCGGTCTATGGCCGCGAGGGGGTGACCGGCGAACGCGACCCGTCGACCATCGGTTTTGCAACCGTGCGCGGCGGCGACATCGTGGGCGACCACACCGTGCTGTTCGCTGGCACCGGCGAGCGCATCGAGATCACCCACAAATCCAGCAGCCGTGCCACCTATGCCCAGGGCAGTCTGCGCGCGGTGCGGTTCCTGGCTGGCCGGTCGTCCGGCCTGTACGACATGTTTGACGTGCTCGGCCTGCGCTGAGCGAGACCGGACAAGGGAGAACGATTCATGGGTGGCGTCTGGCAAACCATCTGGCAGGGCGATGCGGTCAGCCGCGGTGTGGCCCTGCTGCTGCTGGCCATGTCGGTCGCGAGCTGGGTCGTGATTCTCTGGAAGGGCTGGCTGCTGCGCCGGGCGGTGCGCGACGTGCAGACCTCGACCGCGGCCTTCTGGCAGGCCGGTTACCTCGACGAGGCGCAGCAGCGGCTCAAGACCTTTGATCCCCGCCGTCTTGTGCTGCCCCTGCTGGAGGCCGCCAGGACCATCGAACAGGCTGCACCGCAGACGCTGGCCGCCGCGGGCGACCGCTCGCAGCAGCTCACACGCGTGCTGCGCGATGCGCTGCACCGGGTGCTGCACCGCCTGCAGTTCGGTCAGGTGCTGCTGGCCACGGTGGGTTCCACTGCGCCTTTCGTGGGCCTGCTGGGCACGGTGTGGGGCATCTACCACGCGCTCACCGAGATCGGCATTGACGGCAAGTTCCGCATCGAACAGGTGTCTGGCCCCGTGGGCGAGGCGCTGGTCATGACAGCGGCCGGACTGGCCGTCGCCATCCCGGCGGTGCTGGCCTACAACGTGCTGGGCCGTCAGATCGCCCGCATCGAGGCCGACCTCGAGGGCTTCGCGCGCGACCTGCGCGAGCTGCTGGTGCACCACCAGGAGCGTGCGCAGTGAGCTTCGGACGACTGGAAAAACCGGGCGGCAACCAGCCGATCAGCGACATCAACGTCACGCCGCTGGTGGACGTGATGCTGGTGCTGCTGGTGATCTTCATCATCACCGCGCCGCTGATGTCCAGCCGGCTGGAGCTGGAGCTTCCCAAGACCGAAGACAAGGCCGCCCAGGTCGAGGAGCCCGAGGCCTTCGTGTCGATCAGCGTCGATGCACAGGGTCAGGTCTACTGGGACGAGCAGCCGGTGGATGCGGCCGCGCTCCAGAAGCGCCTGGAAGAGATCGCCAGGCGCGACCCGGAAACCGAGCTGCAGCTGCGCGCCGACACCGCGGTGCCCTACGGGCGCATGGTGCAGCTGATCGGGATGGCGCAGTCCGTCGGCCTTTCACGCATCGGTTTTGTGGCCGATCCGGCCACGGGCGCACCCTCCGCGCCGGTGCCGGGCCGCTGAACCGCAAGCCCTAAAATCAGGGGCGACGCAGTCCGCTGCCCCTTCCGAACGCCGGCCCAGCCCGGCCCCAGCCCCATGCAAGACAAATACGCCCACCAGGACGTCGAGCGCGCAGCGCACGCCCACTGGACCGCCACCGACGCCTACCGCGTGACCGAAGACGCCGGCAAGAAGAAGTTCTATGCCTGCTCCATGCTGCCCTATCCCAGCGGCAAGCTGCACATGGGCCACGTGCGCAACTACACCATCAACGACATGCTCACGCGCTACCTGCGCATGAACGGTCACAACGTGCTCATGCCCATGGGCTGGGACGCCTTCGGCCTGCCGGCCGAGAACGCGGCACTCAAGAACGGCGTGCCGCCGGCCAAGTGGACCTACGAAAACATCGCCTACATGAAGCAGCAGATGCAGGCGATGGGCTTGGCCATCGACTGGTCGCGCGAGGTCGCCACCTGTTCTCCGGACTACTACAAGTGGAACCAGTGGCTGTTCCTGAAGATGCTGGACAAAGGCATCGCCTACCGCAAGACCCAGGTCGTCAACTGGGACCCGGTGGACCAGACCGTGCTGGCCAACGAGCAGGTGATCGACGGCCGCGGCTGGCGCACCGGCGCGTTGGTCGAAAAGCGTGAGATTCCCGGGTATTACCTGAACATCACGTCCTATGCCGACGAACTGCTCAACCACGTGCAGCTGGGCAATGAGAAGGCTACGCTCAACGGCTGGCCCGACAAGGTCCGCCTGATGCAGGAAAACTGGATCGGCAAGAGCGAGGGTGTGCGCTTTGCCTTCACGCACGACATCCAGGGTACCGACGGCGCGCTGATCGGCGACGGCAAGATGTACGTGTTCACCACGCGCGCCGACACCATCATGGGTGTGACGTTCTGCGCGGTGGCCGCCGAGCACCCGCTGGCACACCACGCCGCCTCGGCGCAGCCCGCGCTGGCCGCCTTCATCAACGAGTGCAAGACCGGCGGCACGACCGAGGCCGAGCTGGCCACGCAGGAAAAGAAGGGCATGGCCACAGGCCTGTTCGTCACCCACCCGCTGACCGGCGCACAGATTGAGGTCTGGGTCGGCAACTACGTGCTCATGAGCTACGGCGACGGCGCTGTCATGGGTGTGCCGGCGCACGACGAGCGCGATTTCGCGTTCGCGCTCAAGTACCAGTTGCCGATCAAGCAGGTCGTGGCGGTCGAAGGCGAGACCTTCTCCACCGACGCCTGGGCCGAGTGGTATGGCGACAAACAGAAGTGCGTGTGCGTGAACTCCGGCGAACTCGACGGCCTGGGCCACAAGGCCGCGGTGGACAAGGTCGCCGAGCTGCTGGCCGCCAGGGGTCTGGGCGAGAAGAAGACCACGTTCCGCCTGCGCGACTGGGGCATCAGCCGCCAGCGCTACTGGGGCACGCCGATCCCGATCATCCACTGCGAGTCCTGCGGCCCGGTGCCGGTGCCCGAGAAGGACTTGCCGGTGCGCCTGCCCGAGGACCTGGTGCCGGACGGCAGCGGCAACCCGCTGAACAAGTGCGAGGCCTTCCTGAAGGTGGACTGCCCCTGCTGCGGCAAACCCGCGCGGCGCGAGACCGACACCATGGACACCTTCGTGGATTCGTCCTGGTACTTCATGCGCTATTGCGACCCGACCAATTCTGAAAAGATGGTCGCGGGCGGCGCCGACTACTGGATGCCGATGGACCAGTACATCGGTGGCATTGAGCACGCCATCCTGCATCTGCTGTACGCGCGTTTCTGGACCAAGGTCATGCGCGACCTGGGCCTGGTGAAGGTGGACGAGCCCTTCACCAAGCTGCTGACGCAGGGCATGGTGCTCAACCACATCTACTCGCGCCGCACCGAGAAGGGCGGCAAGGAGTATTTCTGGCCGCACGACGTGGAGCATGTGCTCGACGAAGGCGGCAAGATCGTCGGCGCGAAGCTGAAGAACGCGGTGGGTGACCTGCCGGTGGGCACGGCCATCGACTACGAGGGCGTGGGCACCATGTCCAAGTCCAAGAACAACGGCGTCGACCCGCAGGACCTGATCGAGAAGTACGGCGCCGACACCGCGCGCCTGTACACCATGTTCACCGCGCCGCCCGAGGCCACACTGGAGTGGAACGACGCGGCCGTGGAGGGCAGCTACCGCTTCCTGCGCCGCGTCTGGGGGTTCGGCCACAAGCTCAGTGCCGTGGGCGGCCTGGGTGCGCTGGCGGCCGGCGTGTCGGGCCAGAGCCTGTCCAAGGCTGCCAAGGCGCTGCGTCTGGAGATCCACACCGTGCTCAAGCAGGTGGACTACGACTACCAGCGCATGCAATACAACACCGTGGTCTCGGGCGCGATGAAGATGCTCAACGCGCTGGAAGACTTCAAGGGCGATGGCGGCGAGGGCGACAACGCCGCGCTGGCAGAGGGCTTCGGCATCCTGCTGCGCGCGCTGTATCCCGCCACCCCGCACATCGCACACACGCTCTGGAGCGGGCTGGGCTATGCCGCCGTGTCGGGCGACCTGCTGGATGCGCCCTGGCCCAAGGCCGATGAATCGGCCCTGCAGCGCGACGAGATCGAGCTGGTCCTCCAGGTCAACGGCAAGCTCCGTGGCAGCGTGACCGTGCCGGCCGGCGCCGACAAGGCCGCCATCGAGGCCGCTGCGCTGGCCAGCGAGGCGTTCCAGAAAGCCGCCAACGGCGCTGCGCCCAAGAAGGTCGTGGTGGTGCCCGGCCGTCTGGTGAACGTGGTGGTATAAAACTTCGATTCCCGTCGCATGTCCCCTTTCAACCGAGCGAGAACCCAAGCCATGGCCCCTGCTGTCCTGAAATCACCGGCCCGTCGGGCCGCCCTGCGGGGTCTGGCAGCGGCCGGTTCGGCAGGTCTTCTGGCCGGTCTGACGGGCTGCGGTTTTGCGCTGCGCCAGGCGCCCAAGTTCGCGTTCGAGTCGGTGCAGGTGGCGGGCTTTGAAAACACCTCGGTGTCCCGGTCGCTGCAGCAGGCGCTGGTGTCGTCGGGGCTGCGCGTGGTCAATTCGTCGGCTGGCGCCCGGGCGCCGGTGGATCCCGCGCAGGCCGCGGTGCCGCCGCAGGTGGTGCTCATCGTCACACTGGACCGCCATGAGCGCGTGGTGTCCGGCCAGACCGACACCGGCCAGGTGCGGGAACTGACCCTGCGCGCCCGGTTCCGTTTCCGGCTGGTGACCCCGGCGGGAAAGATCCTGATCGAAGACACCGAGCTGCTGCTGGAGCGCGACATCAGCTTCAGCGAAACGGCGGCCCTGGCCAAGGCCGCCGAAGAGAACCTGATGTTCCGCGACATGGACGGCGACATCGTGCAGCAGGTGCTGCGCCGGCTCGCCGCTGTGAAGACCCTCTGATCCCATGCAGCTTGCCGCCCCGCAGCTGGCCGGGCATCTGCAAAAGGGACTGCGCTCCCTCTACACGCTGCACGGTGATGAGCCGCTGCTGATCCAGGAGGCGGCGGATGCGATCCGTGCCACCGCGCGCGCCCAGGGCTACACCGAGCGCACCGTGCACACCGTGGCCGGTGCCCACTACGACTGGAGCGAGGTGCTGGCCAGCGGCGGTTCGATGAGCCTGTTTGCCGACCGGCAGCTGATCGAGATCCAGATCCCGTCGGGCAAACCGGGCAAGGACGGCTCGCAGGTGCTGCAGCAAGTGGCCGAGGCCGCGCGGGACAACGACTCGACCCTCACGCTGGTGCTGCTGCCGCGGCTGGACATGGCCACGCAGAAGGGCGCCTGGTTTGGCGCTCTGGACAGTTTTGGGGTCACCGTCCGGGTGGACCCGGTCGAGCGGCAGGCGCTGCCCGCCTGGATCGCCCAGCGCCTTCAGGCCCAGGGGCAGCGGGTGTCGGCCGGAGAAGCAGGGCAGCGCACGCTGCAGTTTTTTGCCGACCGGGTCGAGGGCAACCTGCTGGCGGCGCACCAGGAAATCCAGAAGCTGGGTCTGCTGTATCCGGCTGGCGAACTGAGTTTCGAGCAGATCGAGAACGCGGTGCTGAACGTGGCCCGCTACACGCCGTTCAAGCTGGCCGAGGCGGTGCTGGGCGGCCAGGTGCTGCGGGTGCAGCGCATGCTCGATGGCCTGCAGGCCGAGGGGGAGGCTGCGGTGCTGGTGCACTTCGCGCTGTCCGAGGACATCCGCACGCTGCACCGGGTGCGCGCCGCGATGGACGCCGGCCGGCCGCTGCCCATGGCACTGCGCGAGAACCGGGTCTGGGGTGTCAAGGAAAAGCTGATGGAGCGCGCGCTGCCGTTGATCCGGCCCGCACAGCTGGCGCAGTGGCTGCAGGACGCGCACACGGTGGACGGCATCGTCAAGGGGCTCAAGCAGCCCGACTGGCCGGCCGATCCGTGGGACGCCCTGCACCGCATGGCACTGAGGGTGGCCAATGCCTGTGCGCTGAAGTAGGCACTCTGCGAAAATCGCGTGATGAACGCGATTTCCACTTCCGAACTGATGAACACCCTGGGCAGCCAGGCCAAGGCCGCTTCGGCGCTGATGGCCAAGGCCGGTGCCGCGACCAAGATCAAGGCGCTGCGCGAGCTGGCGCGCCTGCTTCGCGAGAACGTCGCCCCGCTGCAGGTGGAGAACGCGAAAGACCTGGAGCGGGCCCGCGCCGCCGGTCTGGCCGAGCCCATGGTGGACCGGCTCAAGCTGACGCCCAAGGTGCTGGAGACCTGCGCCGAGGGCTGTGAGCAGCTGGCGGCCATGCCGGACATCATCGGCGAGATCTCGGGCATGAAGCAGATGCCCAGCGGCATCCGCGTGGGCCAGATGCGGGTGCCCATCGGCGTGTTCGGCATGATCTACGAGAGCCGCCCGAACGTGACCATCGAGGCCGCCAGCCTGAGCATCAAGAGTGGCAACGCCTGCATCCTGCGCGGCGGTTCCGAGGCCATCGATTCCAACCGGGCGCTCGCCGCGCTGGTGCAGCAGGCCCTGGTGGCCGCGGGTCTGCCGGCCGACGCGGTGCAGCTGGTGCCCACCACCGACCGCGCCGCCGTGGGCCAGCTGATCGCCATGCCGCAGTACGTGGACGTGATCATCCCGCGCGGTGGCAAGGGCCTGATCGAGCGCATCAGCGCCGAGGCCAAGGTGCCGGTCATCAAGCACCTGGACGGCAACTGCCACACCTACGTGGACGACCCCTGCGACATCGCCATGGCGGTGAAGGTGGCCGACAACGCCAAGACCCAGAAGTACAGCCCCTGCAACGCCACCGAAAGCCTGCTGGTGGCGCGCGGCGTGGCGGCTGAGTTCCTGCCAAAGATCGGCGCCGTCTACGCCGCCAAGGGTGTGGAGATGCGCGGCTGCCCCGAGGCCCTGGCCATCCTGGCCGCCGTGCCCGGTGCCCATGTGACGACCGCCAGCGAACAGGACTGGAGCGAGGAATACCTCGCGCCCGTCGTCAGCGTGAAGCTGGTGGACGGCGTGGACGAGGCCATCGCCCACATCAACCGCTATTCCAGCCACCACACCGACGCCATCCTCACCACCGACCACGTGCACGCCCAGCGCTTTCTGCGCGAGGTCGATTCGGCAAGTGTCATGGTGAATGCGAGCACCCGCTTCGCAGACGGTTTCGAGTACGGGCTGGGCGCCGAAATCGGTATCAGCACCGACAAGTTCCACGCCCGCGGGCCGGTCGGCGTCGAAGGCCTGACCTCGCTGAAGTACGTGGTGCTGGGCGAAGGCGAAATCCGCACCTGAGCGGGGCTTGCAAGCCGGGCCGCCGCCCCCATTTCCGACCTTTGGCTGTCTTGGCCGGTCCCTACAATGGGGCGGTCGTCTTATTCTTCGCGCAAAGGTTGTCCCATGGTTCCGCACCTCGTCACGGCATTGACCGGTCCGATCAACGAGCTGGAGCAGCGGATCCTCGAGTCCACGCCGGTGATCGAGCGCTGGTTCCGTCTGGAATGGATGGAGCACACCCCGCCGTTCTACACCTCGGTGGACGTGCGCAACGCCGGCTTCAAGCTGGCACCGGTCGACACCAACCTCTACCCCGGCGCCTGGAACCACCTGACGCCCGAGATGATGCCGCTGGCGGTGCAGGCGGCAATGGCGGCGATCGAGAAGATCTGCCCCGAGGCCAAGAACCTGCTGCTGGTGCCGGAAAACCGCACCGACTCCTTCTACCTGGCCAACCTGGCGCAGCTGCAGCGCATCTTCTACCAGGCCGGCCTGAACGTGCGCCTGGGCTCGCTGTCCAACGACATCAAGGCACCGACCACCTTCGACCTGCCCGGCGGCGAGTCGGTCACGCTCGAACCGCTGATCCGCAGCAAGCGCCGCCTGGGCCTCAAGCACTTCGACCCCTGCACCATCCTGCTCAACAACGACCTGGCCGCCGGTGCGCCGGGCATCCTGGAAGACCTGCACGAGCAGTACCTGCTGCCGCCGCTGCACGCCGGCTGGGGCATCCGCCGCAAGAGCAACCACTTCAAGGCCTATGAAGAGGTGGCCAAGCGTTTCGGCAAACTGCTGGGCATGGACCCCTGGCTGATCACGCCCATGTTCAACCAGTGCGGCGCGGTGAACTTCGCCGAGCAGAGCGGGCTGGAGTGCCTGCGCAGCAACACCGACGCGCTGCTGGCGCGCGTGCGGCGCAAGTACAAGGAATACGGCATCAACGAGAAGCCCTTTGTCGTCATCAAGGCCGACAACAGCCATGCGGCGCTGGGCCAGCTGACGGTGCGCGACGCCAAGGAGCTGGACGATGCCTGGTTCCAGGCGCGCGCCAAGGCCACTGCGGGGCACGCGATCGGCGAAGTGATCATCCAGGAAGGCGTGCTCACCAACGAGCGCATCAACGCCGCCGTGGCCGAGCCGGTGGTCTACATGATGGACCGCTACGTGGTGGGGGGCTTCTACCGCGTGCACGCCGACCGCAGCACCGACGAGAGCCTGTCGGCCCCGGGCGCGAGCTTCGTGCCCCTGGCCTTCGAGCAGAGCGCCCAGCTGCCGCAGCCGGGTGCCAAACCCGGGGCCAGCGTGCCCAACCGCTTCTACATGTACGGGGTGATCGGCCGGCTGGCCATGCTGTCGGCCGCCTACGAACTCGAAGCCACCGACCCCGAGGCCGAAACCTACGACTGACGCCGGACGGTTGTTGCGCCGCAACATCCGGCGCCCGGCCGTCCGTTTGAGGCCATCTCCCGGCTGACAGCCAGGTGGGCGCGGGCGCAGAATCGCGGTCTTCCAGACAACGGGTCTGGCCCGCCCGGGCCGGACGGTTTTGTGTCCTCGAACAAGTCGTCGCTTGCTGCGCTCACCCTGGGCGCCATCGGTGTGGTCTACGGCGATATCGGCACCTCGGTGCTGTACGCCATCAAGGAAATTTTCGGGTCGGGCCATGTGCCCTTCACCCACGCCAACGTCTACGGCGTGCTCTCCATCGTCTTCTGGACGCTGACGGTCATCGTCTCCCTCAAGTACGTCACCCTCGTGCTGCGCGCTGACAACGGCGGCGAAGGCGGCCTGATCGCGATGCTGGCGCTGGCCTCGCAGGCGGTGAAAGACAAGCCCGAACTGCGCAAGTGGCTGCTGGCCATCGGCATCTTCGGCACCTCGCTGTTCTACGGCGACGGCGTCATCACACCGGCCATCTCGGTGCTGTCCGCGGTGGAGGGTCTGGAGGTGGTGTCGCCCCACTTCAGGAAATACGTGGTGCCCATCACGCTGCTGGTGCTGTTCGCGCTGTTCTTCGTGCAAAAGCGCGGCACGGGTGGCATCGGCCGGTTCTTCGGACCGATCACCGTGCTGTGGTTCCTGTCCATCGCCCTGCTGGCGGTCCCACACATCGTCGGCCACCCCGAGATCCTGGGGGCGCTCAGCCCGCACCATGCGCTGCGCTTCATGTGGGAGCAGCCGGGCACGACTTTCATCATCCTGGGCGCGGTGGTGCTGTGCGTCACCGGTGGCGAGGCGCTGTACGCCGACATGGGCCATTTCGGCAAGAAGCCGATCCGCCTGGCCTGGTTTTCCATCGTCATGCCCTGCCTCACCATCAACTACTTCGGCCAGGGCGCGCTGCTGCTGGAAGACCCGGAGGCGGTGAAGAACCCCTTCTTCAACATGGCGCCCGACTGGGCCCTGCTGCCCCTGGTGGGCCTGGCCACCATGGCCACGGTGATCGCCTCGCAGGCGCTGATCTCCGGCGCCTTCAGCGTGACCAAGCAGGCCATCCAGCTGGGCTACCTGCCGCGCCTGAACATCCGCCACACCAGCGTCAGCGACACCGGGCAGATCTACATCCCCTTCGTCAACTGGGGCCTGTTCACCGCCATCGTGCTGGCGGTGGTGATGTTCAAGTCCTCGTCCAACCTGGCGGCTGCCTACGGCATCGCGGTCACGCTGGACATGCTCATCACCACGGTGCTGACCTTCTTCGTCATCCGCTACGGCTGGAAGTACCCGCTGGCCCTGTGCGTGGCCGCCACCGGCTGGTTCTTCATCGTCGACCTGGCCTTCTTCAGCTCCAACCTGCTCAAGCTGTTTGCGGGCGGCTGGTTCCCGCTGCTGATCGGTGGCGTGGTGTTCACGCTGATGATGACCTGGAAACAGGGTCGGGCCCTGATGGCCCGGGCGCAGCAGGCCGAGGCGATCGAGCTGGACAGCTTCCTCGAAGCCGTGTTCATGGACCCGCCCACGCGGGTGGCCGGCACGGCCGTGTTCCTGACCGCGGACACCGGCACCGTGCCCAACGCGCTGCTGCACAACCTCAAGCACAACAAGGTGCTGCACGAACAGAACCTGTTCGTCACCGTGCGCAGCCACGAACGCCCCTGGATCGGCCTGGACAAGCGACTGGAAGTGGAGCCGCTGGGCCACGACTGCTGGCAAGTCGTCATCCACTACGGCTTCAAGAACGACCCGGACGTGCCCAAGGCGCTGGAACTGATGCGCGGTCGCGGCTGCGACCTGGAGCCCATGCTGACCAGCTACTTCCTCTCGCGCGACCTGGTGGTGCCCACGCTGGGCGAGGGCATGGCGCTGTGGCGCGAGAAGCTGTTCGCGCAGATGCACCACAACGCGGGTGCGGCGGCCGAGTTCCTGAACCTGCCGGCCAACGCCGTCATTGAACTGGGCTCCAAGCTGGAGATCTGACGCCCGGCACAATCGCCGGATGTCTTTTTTCCGTGACCTGAACCTCTCTGCCGCCACGGCCGGTTTCGTGGCGGTGCTGGTGGGCTTCACCAGCTCGGTCGCCATCGTCTTCCAGGCCGCGCAGGCCTTCGGCGCCACGCCCGAGCTCATCACCTCGTGGATGTGGGCGCTGGGCCTGGGCATGGGCCTTTGTTCGGCCATCCCCTCGCTGATCCTGAAGAAGCCCGTGATGGTGGCCTGGAGCACGCCGGGTGCCGCGGTGCTGGCCACGGCCGGCCTGGCCGGCGGCTTCACGATGGCGCAGGCGGTGGGCGCCTTCATGGCCTGCGCCGTGCTCATCATCCTCTCGGGCGCGACCGGCCTGTTCGAGCGGGTGATGAACCGCATTCCCATGGCGATTGCGTCGGCGCTGCTGGCAGGCGTGCTGGCGCGCTTCGGCCTGCAGGCCTTCGCCGCGGCGCAGACCGCGCTGCCGCTGGTGGTGCTGATGCTGCTGGCCTACCTTCTGGGGCGGCGCTTCCTGCCGCGCTACGCCGTGCCGCTGACGCTGCTGGTGGCGGTGGTGACCGTGGTGGCCAACGGGCAGTTCAACGCCGGTGCGCTCACGCTGCAGTGGGCGGTGCCGGTGTTCACCGCGCCCGAGTTCACCTTCGGTGCCTTCGTCAGCCTGGCGCTGCCGCTGTTCATCGTGACCATGGCCTCGCAGAACCTGCCGGGTGTGGCGGCGATCCGCGCCGCGGGCTACCACATGCCGATCTCCAGGATCATCACCATGACCGGTGTCGCCACCCTGGTGCTCGCACCCTTCGGCGGCTACGCGCTCAACCTCAGCGCCATCACCGCCGCCATCTGCATGGGCGAAGAGGCGCACGCCGACAAGGACAAGCGCTACACCGCGGCCGTGGCCTGCGGGCTGATCTACATCGCCATCGGCCTGGTGGGCGCGGCGGTCACCGGCCTGCTGCTGGCCTTCCCCAAGGAACTGGTGCTGGCGATCGCCGGACTGGCGCTGCTGGGCAGCATCGGCAGCGGCCTGCACGCCGCGCTCAAGGACGACGCCCACCGCGAAGCCGCGCTCATCACCTTCCTGGTCACGCTCAGCGGCGTGGTGATTGCCGGCATCGGCTCGGCGTTTTGGGGTGTGGTCGCCGGCGCGCTGGCGCTGTTTGTGCAACAGTACGGAGCCCGAAAGCACACACCATGAACATCCTCTTCGTTGCCGATCCGCTGGAGTCCTTCAAAACCTACAAGGACACCACTTTTTCCATGATGCGCGAGCTGCAGCAACGCGGCCACGCCATCGCCGCCACCGAGCCACGCCACATGGGCTGGCGCAGCGGTGGCACCGTCAACGCCACGGTGCGCCGCATCCGCCTGACCGGCGACGCGCACGACTGGTTCGCAGTCACCGGCGAGGCGGTCGAATCGCTGAAAGACTTCGACGCCGTGGTCATGCGCAAGGACCCGCCGTTCGACAGCGAGTTCTTCTACTGCACCCACCTGCTGGAGCAGGCGCAGCGCGAAGGCGCGCGCGTGTTCAACCGGCCCTCCGCTCTGCGCGAGCACCCGGAAAAACTGGCGCTGATGGAGTTTGCCGAGTTCGCGCCGCCCACGCTGGTGACGCGCTCGCCCGAGGCCATCCGCGCCTTCCACGCCGAACACCGGGACATCATCCTCAAGCCGCTGGACGGCATGGGCGGCATGGGCATCTTCCGAGTCGGCACCGACGGCATGAACCTCGGCTCCATCATCGAGACGCTCAACCAGGGCGGCGCCACCAGCGTGATGGTGCAGCGCTACCTGCCCGAGATCGTGGACGGCGACAAGCGCCTGCTGCTGATCGGCGGGAAGGTCGCGCCCTATGTGCTGGCGCGCATCCCGCAGGGCAACGAGGTGCGCGGCAACCTGGCGGCGGGTGGCAAGGGCGTGGCCCAGCCGCTGTCCGACGAGAACCGCGCCGTGGCCGAGGCCATCGCGCCGGTGCTGGCGGCGCGCGGCCTGCTGCTGGTGGGGCTGGACATGATCGGCAACAAGGTCACCGAGATCAACGTCACCAGCCCGACCTGCTTCCAGGAGATTCACGACCAGACCGGCTTCGATGTGCCGGCCATGTTCGCTGACGCCTTGCTCGATGCGCTGGGCCGCTGAGCCCTTGCACCCAAATCGCTAGCGCCAAATGCATGCCGGCCGCCGTCGGTCATGCATCAAGAACCCTTGGTCCCGAAGTCGGCCGATCGTGACAAATTCGATCGGTAGAAAGTACGCATACAAGGGTTAACCCGGTCTTGCTTGGCTTGCGAGGGTGTGGGTGCTGCATTACAAATACGCGGGCCAGGGGAGAGTAAGCATCCGAACAGCACACCATGCCCGAGAACATCGATACGAAGCGCACCATTTTTGCCAAGACCGCCTTGGGCCAGCAGCAGATCCAGACGCGCGACCTGGGACTTTCACCGATCGTGCGCCGCGCCCTGGTGCTGGTGGATGGCAAACGCACCGCCGACGAGCTGTCGGTCTTCCTCGTGGGCAAGGGCGACATCGCAGAGGTGCTGGAGCAGCTTCTGCAGCTGGGTTGCATTGAAGCCGTCGGTCAGGCCCCCGCCGCAACAACGTCCAGGGCGGCCGCGTCCCATGAGCGGATGGCGGCGGCTCACACCGCAGGCGAGCCGGACGACACCGGGGCAGACCTGGCGGGGCTTCCGCCGGCGGACAGCCGCAGCGCCCAGGACAACGAGATGGCGCGCAACTTCATGATCAATTCGATCAACGCCATCATCGGGCAGAACATGCGCGTCACCCTGGTCACCAACATCTTCCAGGCGCAGGGATCGGAAGGCCTGCGCAAGGTTTACCGCGACTGGGAAACCAGCATGGCGGGGCACAGCGCCGGTGCCCGCAGACTGCCAGAGCTGCGCGAGAAGCTGTTCAAGATTCTGTGAGCGACCCGCCGCCCTGAGGCAGGCCGTCAACGAACACCTTGAGTTCCCCGGGCTCGAACGCGGTCCATTGCTCGTCGCTGGTCAGCGGTGTGGTGACGATCACGGCCGCGCGGTCGCCGGGCTGGTTGACCTCGGCGAAGTTGACCGTCCAGTCGTGGTCCATCAGCGTGGCCTTGGAGAACGGGTACTGGCGCACCAGATAGTGGAGTTTCGTGCTGCAGTGCGCCCACATCGCCTCGCCGTTGGACAGCAGGAAGTTGAAGGTGCCGAAGCGGGTGACCTGCGGGATCAGTTCGCGCAGGGTGTGCGTCAGCTCCTCGACGCTGGGCAGGCTGGCGTGCGACTTGGCCAGTTCCTGCATCAGCCAGCAGAAGGCGCGCTCGCTGTCGGTGGTGCCGACCGGGCGGAACGCGCTGTGCAGCTTGGGGAAATAGTCCTTGAGGTCGCCATTGTGGGCGAACACCCAGTGCCGGCCCCAGAGCTCGCGCGTGAAGGGATGGGCGTTCTCCAGGCTCACCTCGCCGATGGTGGCCTTGCGCACGTGGGCGACGATGTTCCTGCTCTTGAGCGGGTAGCTGCGCAGGAACTCCGCCATGCGCGAGTTGGCCGCGCTCTCGTGGTCGATGAACAGCCGCAGGCCCCGGCCCTCGAAGAAGGCGATGCCCCAGCCGTCCGCATGGTGGTCGGTGGCACCACCGCGCCGGCAGAAGCCGGTGAAGCTGAAGGATGCGTCGGTCGGGGTGGCGCAGTTGAGGGCGAGCAGCTGGCACATCCAGCTATTGTCCGGCAGCCTTCCCGGTTTTTGCGCGCATTTTCACGGCGGCCCCGATGGCCAGCGCACAAATGGCTGCAACCATGAAAAACGTCTCGTTGAATGGCGCGAGGTGGCCAGGCGCGGTGTTGCCCGGGACCAGCTTGAGGCCGTGCGCCGCGGTTCGCCACTCCAGCACGATGCCGCACAGGCTCACCCCCGCGGCGCCACCCAGCATGCGCAGGAAGTTGATGGCGCTGGCGCCCTGCGGGATCTGTGCACGTGCCAGACCGCGCATCGCCCCGACGTTCAGCGAGGGCAGGATGAAGCCAAGACCGAGCCGGCCCAGGATGGCCCAGGCCACCAGCAGGGTGAGGGTCTGGGCGCGGTGGTCGGTGTCGATGGTCGGCATCAGCGCGAACGAGCAGGCCAGCAACAGCAGGCCGATGCTCACCAGGCGGTGGGCCGGCTGGCGGTCCGAGATCCGGCCCACGACGGCGATGGTCACGGCCAGCACCAGGCCGGCGGGCAGCAGGATGGTGCCGACGAACGACGCCGACAGGCCCAGGCCCATCTGCATGTAGACCGGCAGCAGGTAGGTCGAGCCGAACAGCGCCACGCCGTAGATGAAGGCCACGATGCTCCCCATGGCGAAGCGCCGGTCGCGGAACAGCGAGAGGTTCAGCAGCGGGTCCACTCCCTGGTCGGGGTGGCGGGTGCGCGCCAGCAGCATGCGCCGCTGCAGTGCCACGAAGACCAGCAGCGCCAGCGCGGCCCCGCCCAGCAACCCGGCCGCCGCGAGGGGCGTGCCGCCCTTGAGCTCCACCAGGCCGTTGAGCAGGCACAGTGTGCCGGCCGTGGCCAGCAGCAGGCCGCGCCAGTCCAGCGCGGCGCCCTGCGGATTGGGGGCGGCACCGCCGGGGGCGGTGGTCGGCACGAAGCGCCGCGCCATCCACAGCGAGGCCAGGCAGAACGGCACCACCAGGAAGAAGATGGAGCGCCAGCCGAAGGCGTCGACCAGCAGGCCACCGATGGACGGGCCCAGCGCCGGCGCCAGCACCACGCCCATGCCGAAGATGCCGCTGGCGCGGCCCTGTTCCTGGGAGTCGAAGGCGCGCAGGATGATGATGGCGGGGATCGGCTGCACCACGCCCGCGGCCAGTCCTTCGGCCACGCGCGCGGCCAGCACCAGCGGGTAGTGCTGTGCGAAGCCGCCCACCAGGCCGCCGACCAGCAGCAGCCACATGCAGCCGGTGTAGGTGCGGCGGTAGCCATAGCGCGTCAGCAGCCAGGGCGTGGTGAGCATGGACACCGTCATCGCCGCCATGAAGCCCGAGGAGGCCCACTGCGCGCGCTCCTGGCCGAGTGCGAAGTGGTGGCTCATGTCGGGGATGGCCACGTTGACGATGGTCGAGGACATGACCGAGGCCATGGTGCCGACCATCACCGAGAGCAGCAGCAGCCAGCGGTAGCGCGGCCCGTGGCGTTCGCGCAGGGCGGCGATGGAATGAGGGTCGGGTGGTGTGTTCATGCGGGCGGGTCCAGGCGGCAGCTTATCGGGTTTGCTGGTGCCCGGCGTCGCCGGGGACATGCCGCGCATGCATGCCGCGTAACATTGCCGGCACCCGCGCGCGGCACTCAGGCCGGCGCGGTTTGCAATGCGCCTCTTGCTGGTGGAAGACGACTCGATGATCGGCGAATCGGTGCTCGACCTGTTGCGCGCCGAGCAGTACGCCGTGGACTGGGTGCGCGACGGCGACGCCGCCGACACGGCCCTGCGCACCCAGGACTACGACCTGGTGCTGCTCGACCTCGGCCTGCCGCGGCAGGACGGCCTATCGGTGCTGCGCCGGCTGCGCGCACGCCGTTCCCGCGTGCCGGTGCTGATCGCCACCGCCCGCGACGCCCTGGCGCAGCGGGTCGAGGGGCTGGACGCCGGGGCCGACGACTACGTGGTCAAACCCTACGAGATGGACGAGCTGCTGGCGCGCATCCGCGCCCTGCTGCGCCGCGCCTCGGGCCGGGCGGAGCCGGTCTACGAGCACCAGGGCGTGTGCATCAACCCGGCCACGCGCGAGGTCACGGTGAATGGCGAACCGGTGGTGCTCTCGGGGCGCGAGTGGGCGGTGCTGGAGCCGCTGCTGGCGCGGCCGGGGCTCGTGCTCTCGCGCGCGCAGCTGGAAGAAAAACTCTACGACTGGAAGCACGAGATCAGCTCCAACGCGGTCGAGGTCTACATCCACGGCCTGCGCAAGAAGCTGGGCGCCGACCTGATCCAGAACGTGCGCGGCGTCGGCTACCTGGTGCCCAAGGCATGACGCTGCGCTGGCCGACTTCCCTGCGCGCCCGCCTGCTGGTGTTCGTGCTACTGGCC
The DNA here is from genome assembly GCF_004006415.1 of Hydrogenophaga sp. NH-16. Classification (NCBI taxonomy): domain Bacteria; kingdom Pseudomonadati; phylum Pseudomonadota; class Betaproteobacteria; order Burkholderiales; family Comamonadaceae; genus Hydrogenophaga; species Hydrogenophaga sp. NH-16. The sequence goes on along the minus strand of NZ_CP029344.1, from coordinate 4,007,076 downwards.
ATTCTGGCGACCGCGCTGCTGCAGGCCGCCCTGGCCTGGCGAGCGGCGCGCGGCGAGGCCGACGCCCTGTTCGACTACCAGATGCGCCAGACCGCCCAGACCCTGCGCGCCGGTCTGCCCGAGGGCCTGGCCACCGGCGTGCTGCCGGTGCCGCCGTCGCAGCAGGACTTCGACTTCGTGCTGCAGATCTGGTCGGTCGACGGCTCGCTGCTGCTGCGCTCGGCCGACCGGCCCGAACTGCCCGCGCGCGCGGTGCTGGGCTTCGCCGACGTGGTGGCCCACGGCACCACCTACCGCGTCTATTCGGTGATCACCGGCGGCCTGGTGATCCAGGTGGCGCAGGACATGGCGGTGCGCCGGCGCATGGCCGGCGACCTGGCGCTGCGCACGGCCGCACCGGTGCTGTGGCTGGCGCCGGTCCTGATGTTGGCCGTGGGCTGGCTGGTGCGCCGCACCCTGGCCCCGGTGGCGCGGGTGCGCGAGCAGGTGGCCGCGCGCAGTGCCGACGACCTGGCGCCGCTGGCCGGGCAGGACCTGCCCGACGAGATCCGCCCGCTGGTGCAGGAATTCAACGGCCTGCTGCAGCGCCTGGGCCAGGCCTTCGAGGTGCAGCAGCGCTTCGTGGCCGACGCGGCCCACGAGCTGCGCTCGCCGCTGGCGGCGCTCAAGCTGCAGGTGCAGGGCCTGCGCCGCGCCGAGGGCGTCGAGACCCGCGAGCGCGCATTGCAGCGGCTGGACGCCGGCATCGACCGCGCCACACGGCTGGTCGGCCAGCTGATGGAGCTGGCGCGCCAGCAGGCGCGGCAGGCCGAGGGCGCCCCGGCCGCGCCGCTGAACCTGGCGGCGCTGGCGAGGTCGGTGATCGGCGAGGCGGTGGCCGATGCCCAGGCCCGCTCGCAGGCGCTGGGGCTGTCGGGCCTGGAGACGGCGATGGTGACGGGCCATGCCGACGCGCTGCGCCTGCTGCTGCGCAACCTGATCGAAAACGCCATCAAGTACGCGCCGGCCGCTGGCCGCATCGAGGTCGGTGTGCTGGCCGGCGAAGCAGCGGGCAGGGTGGCGCTGGTGGTGGAGGACAGCGGCCCGGGCATTCCCGAGGCCGAGCGCACGCGCGTGCTCGACCGCTTCTACCGCCTGCCCGACGCGCCTTCCACCGGCAGCGGCCTGGGGCTGGCCATCGCGCAGTCGGTGGCGCAGATGCACGGCGGCGCGCTGCGGCTGGACGCCTCGCCCACGCTGGGCGGCCTGCGCGTGCGGCTGGAGCTGCCGGCGGCCTGATCAGGCCAGTGCGCTGGCCAGCACATTCACCGCCAGCGCCAGCACGGTGAGGTTGAAGGCGAACGAGAGCAGGCCATGCCCCGTGGCCAGCCGGCGCAGCGAGCGCTCGGTGATGGCGACGTCCGAGACCTGCGAGGTCATGCCGATCACCGCGCTGAAGTAGAAGAAGTCCAGGTAGTCGGGCGCCTCGCCGCCCGGAAACGCCAGGCCGCCCACGTGCGGGCGGTCATGCCCGTCCGGCCGGTAGTAGCGCCGCGCGTAGTGCAGCGCGAACACGCTCTGGATCAGCAGCCAGGCGCCCATCAGCGACAGCACCATCAGCGCCAGGTGGGCCATGCGCGGCGCGCCGCGCAGGTGGGCGCCGGCGTCGGCGGCGATGGCCACGGCCACCAGGCAGGCCAGCCCCGCCAGCGTGACCAGCATGAACAGCATGGCCGCGCCCGGGTCCTCCCACTGCGCGCGGCGCCGGGTGTCCGCGGCGTTGAGGCGGTGGGCCAGGTGGGCCATCAGCCCCAGGTAGGTGGTGCAGTACGCGACCCAGCCGCAGAGCAGGGCGGTGCCGGCCGGCGCCGCCACCAGCCGCGCCACCGCCAGGCCGGTCAGCACCCCGGGCAGCAGCGCCAGCGCCTGGCGTTCCAGGGCGCTGAAACGGGCCGACCAGTGCAAGCCGTGCAGGGGGTGCGATCTCATGCGGCCAGTGTGCCACCGCGGGCGGATTAAGCCCCGTCTAAGTGAACGCGCCCACATTCTTGGCCAGTCCAACCCATTTCACAGGAGCGATCATGCAACTCAACACCCTCACCCCCACCCGTCTGGTGCTGGCCCTGGCGGCCGCCGGTGCGATCGGCGGTGCCGGCGCCACCTGGCTGCACGGTTCGCACGCCAGTGCCGCTGCGCCTTCGCCGTCCGCCTTGGTGGCGGCGGCGGCGCCCGCCACCAGCCCGGGACAGGCCGACTTCGCGGGCATCGCCGAGCGCCACGGCGCGGCGGTGGTCAACATCAGCGTCAGCGGCATGAAGAAGGTGTCCGACGAGGAGCGGGCCGGCGTGCCCGGCCTCGACCCGCGCGACCCGTTCTACGACTTCTTCCGCAGCTTCCCGGGCTTCGCCGGCCCGCGCGGCGGGCCCTCGGAGCAGCCGGTGCGCGGCCAGGGCTCGGGCTTCATCGTCAGCAGCGACGGTCTGATCCTCACCAACGCCCACGTGGTGCAGGACGCCAGCGAGGTCACGGTCAAGCTCACCGACCGGCGCGAGTTCCAGGCCAAGGTGCTCGGGAGCGACCCGCGCACCGACGTGGCGGTGCTGCGCATCGACGCGAAGAACCTGCCCGTGGTGCCGCTGGGCAGCTCCAAGTCGATGCGGCCCGGCGAATGGGTGCTGGCCATTGGCGCGCCCTACGGCTTCGAGAACAGCGTGACCGTCGGCGTGGTCAGCGCCAAGGGCCGCTCGCTGCCCGACGACAGCCTGGTGCCCTTCATCCAGACCGACGTGGCCATCAACCCCGGCAACTCGGGCGGGCCGCTGTTCAATGCGCGCGGCGAGGTGGTGGGCATCAACTCGCAGATTTACAGCCGCTCGGGCGGTTACCAGGGCCTGTCCTTTGCCATTCCGATCGAGGTGGCCAGCAAGGTGCGCGACCAGATCGTCGCCACCGGCAAGGCCAGCCATGCGCGGCTGGGCGTGACGGTGCAGGAGGTGAACCAGGCGCTGGCCGACTCCTTCAAGCTCGACAAGCCCGAGGGCGCCCTGGTCTCGGGTGTCGAACCCGGCGGCCCGGCGGCGCAGGCCGGGCTGAAGACCGGCGACGTGATCCTGAGCGTCAACGGCCAGCCCATCGTCTCGTCGGCCGACCTGCCGGCCTACATTGGCCAGGCCAGCCCGGGCGAGAAGGTCACGCTCGAACTCGCACGCCAGGGGAAACGCGAAACCCTCAGCGCGCAGCTGGGCGATGCGGGCGACAAGAAGGCCGAGGTGGCCCAGGCCGACAAGGCCGCGAGCCAGGGGCGCCTGGGGCTGGCGCTGCGGCCGCTGCAGCCGCAGGAAAAGCGCGAGGCGGGCGTGGACGGTGGCCTGGTGATCGAGGACGTGGCCGGTGCCTCGGCGCGCGCCGGTGTGCAGCCGGGCGACCTGCTGGTGGCGGTCAACGGCACGCCGGTGACCAGCGTCGACCAGGTGCGTGCGGCGGTGGCCAAGGCCCAGAAGTCGGTGGCGCTGCTGATCCAGCGCGACGGCGACCGCATCTTCGTGCCGGTGAAACTGGGCTGATGGTGCCCGGCACCGCGGGCGCGCGGTGTGCCGGATTCAGGGCCCGAGACCTTCACCGGCGAAGCGCGCCACACAGGCGGCACAGATGCAGGCCTTGCCTTCGGCTTCCGCGGGCAGCTGCGCCAGCAGGCCGGGCGGGAACGCGGTATCGACGCACCAGCAGGGCGGCTGGGGCTGGCCGGTCGCGCGCTCAAGCTCCATCGCGCAGCGGTTGTCGCCGCCGCAGAGCGGGCAGCGGGTGGGGTCGGAGGTGGGTGTGGTCTGCATGGAAAAGGCCGGTTCTGATCAGTGTAGTCATCCACGCCCTGTGGTACTTTTTGCACTACTCTGTCCAAGGTCTTCCGTGCTGCCCCTGTCACCCTTTCCCCTTCTTGTGTCGTTCGTGCTTGCACTCGCCGTTGGCGGCGCGGCGGCGGCCGATCCGCGCACCGTTCCCCACTCCATGGACCAGCGCGTCCAGGCCTGCACCCTCTGCCACGGCAAAGAAGGCCGCGCCACGCCGGGAGGCTTCTTCCCGCGCATCGCGGGCAAGCCGGCCGACTACCTCTACCACCAGCTGCTGAACTTCCGCGACGGCCGGCGCAATAACGACGGCATGCGCTACCTGCTGGACCACCTGAGCGACGACTACCTGCGCCTGATCGCGCAGCACTTTGCATCGCTGGACCTGCCCTACCCGCCACCGCTGCCGCCGCAGGGCAGCGCCGCCGATCTGGCCCGCGGCGAGGCGCTGGTGCGCCGCGGCGACCCGGCGCGTGATCTGCCGGCCTGCACCGCCTGCCACGGCGCGGCCATGACCGGTGTGCGGCCCGCCGTGCCCGGCCTGCTGGGCCTGCCGCGCGACTACCTGATCGGCCAGCTCGGCGCCTGGCAGACCGGTTTGCGCAAGGCCTTTGCGCCCGACTGCATGGCCCATGTGGCGCAGCGTCTCTCGCCCACCGATGTGGCGGCCGTGGCCAGCTGGCTCGCCGCGCAGCCGCTGCCGGCCGACACCCACCCGGCCGCATCCACCACCGAGCCACTGCCGCTGCGCTGCGGGCTGACGCCGCCCGCGCCGGGAGCTGCGAAATGAGCCGCCGCCCCCTGCGCTGGATCGCCGCCGTCTTCGTCGCAGGCCTGGCCCTGCTGGGCGCCGTGGTCGGCGTGGAAATGCACGCCCCCGCGCTGCCACCGTCGACAGAGGCCGTGCCCGCCGACCCCACGCTGCTCGCACGCGGCGCCGAACTGGCGCGCGCCGGCAACTGCATGGCCTGCCACACCGAGCGCGGGGGCGCACCCTATGCGGGCGGTCGCCGCATCAGCACGCCCTTCGGCGACCTGTTCGCCGGCAACCTCACGCCCGACGCCGAGACCGGTCTGGGCGCCTGGTCGCAGCAGGCCTTCCAGCGCGCGCTGCACGAAGGCCGCTCGCGCGACGGCCGGCTGCTCTACCCGGCTTTTCCCTACGCGCACTTCACACGCCTGACCGATGATGACGTGGCCGCGCTCTGGGCCCACCTGCGCAGCCTGGCGCCGGTGCGCCAGCCCAACACGCCGCATGCGCTGCGCTTCCCCTACGGCACCCAGCCCGCGCTCGCGGTCTGGCGCGTGCTGTTCTTCGAACCCGGGCGCTTCCGGCCCGACGCCGCGCAGAGCGCCGAATGGAACCGCGGCGCCTATCTGGTCAACGGCGTCGCCCACTGCGCCGCCTGCCACGGCACGCGCAACGCCTGGGGTGCGACCACCGAGGCCTTCGGGGGCGAGCGCCTGCCCGATGGCCGCTGGTTCGCACCCTCGCTGCTCGACCCGCGCCAGGCGGGCGTGCAGGATTGGCCGGTGGAGCGCGTGGCGGCGCTGCTGAAAAACGGCAGCGTCGACGGCGCGAGCGTGGCCGGGCCGATGGCCGAGGTGGTGTTCCACGGCACCCAATACCTGCCCGAGGCCGATGTGAATGCGATGGCGGGCTACCTGAAGAGCCTGCCGGTGCAAGGCCGCGAGCCACCGGCCTTCAAGCGCGCCGACGGCTCGCTGCTGGAGGCCGGCGGACGCCTGTACCGGCAGCACTGCGCCGACTGCCACGGCGAGCAGGGCGAGGGCCGCCAGGGCATGTACCCGCCGCTGGCCGGCAACCGCGTGGTCACCATGGACGACCCGACCAACGCGCTGCAGGCCATCGTCGGTGGCGGTTTTGCGCCGTCCACGCCGGGCCACCCGCATCCCTACGGCATGCCGCCGTTCCGCACCCTGCTGCAGGACGCCGAGATCGCGGCGGTGGCAAGCTTCCTGCGCCAGAGCTGGGGCCACCAGGCGAACCCGGTGAACCCGCTGGACGTGCAGCGCGTGCGCTGAGGGGGATCAGCCGATGCGGAACTGGCCCACGGTGCGGGCCAGGCGCTCAGCCTGATCCTGCAGACCGCTGGCCGCAGCGGCGCTTTCCTCGACCAGCGCGGCGTTCTGCTGGGTCATCTGGTCCAGGTTGCCGATGGCCATGCCCACCTGCTCGATGCCCGATCGCTGTTGGGACGAGGCGGTGGCGATCTCCTGCATCATCTGCGAGACGCGCCGCACGTTCTGCACGATCTCCTGCATCACCTCGCCGGTGCGCCCCACCAGGGCCGAGCCGGCCTCGACGCTTTCGACCGAGCGACCGATCAGCTGCTTGATCTCCTTGGCCGCTTCGGCGCTGCGCTGCGCCAGGTTGCGCACCTCGCCGGCCACCACGGCGAATCCCCGGCCCTGTTCGCCGGCGCGGGCCGCTTCCACCGCCGCATTCAGCGCCAGGATGTTGGTCTGGAAGGCGATGCCATCGATCACCGAGATGATGTCGTTGATCTTGCGCGAGCTGTGGGTGATGGCTTCCATGCTGGCCACCACCTGGCCCACCACTTCGCCACCCTTTTCGGCCGAGGCGGCCGCGCCGCCGGCAATCTGGTTGGCCTCCTGGGCCGACTGTGCCGACTGTGCGACTGCCGAGGTCATTTCCTCCATGGTGGCCGAGGTCTGCTGCAGGCTGGAGGCGGCCGACTCCGTGCGCGACGACAGGTCGTGGTTGCCGCTGGCGATTTCGCGTGACGCTTCATGCACGGCGTCGCTGGTGGCGCGGATGTCGCGCAGCGTGGCCTGGATCTTGTCGACAAAGGCGTTGAAGCCCTGGGCAATGCGCGCCAGCTCGTCGTGCCCGCTCGCGTCCAGCCGCTTGGTCAGGTCACCGTCGCCCGAGGCCACGTCCTGCATGGCCGCCTGCAGGCGGTCCAGGCGCTGGAGCGAACGCGCGACCACCACACCCGCCAGCAGCACGGCCGCCACGGTCACCACCACAGCCCCGATCAGGGACTGCAGCAGGAAGTTCGACACCGAGGCCAGCGCTTCGCCCTTGTGCAGCGAGATCACCAGCTTCCAGTTGGTGCCCGCCACCGGCACCGCGGTCAACAGGCGGGCGGTGCCGCCGATGTCCACCTCGGTCAGGTCGGCGCCCAGCGCCGCCACCGCCGCCGGGGTCAGCGCAGGGCTCAGGCTGGACGCCTCCTTGAGCACCAGATCCAGGTTGCTGTGCACCATCACCTTGCCTTCGGCCGACAGCACGAAGGCATCGCTCGACGGCGTGGGTTTGATGGCGGTCACGGCCGCGGCCACCACGTCCATGAACACGTCGCCGGCGGCCACCGCCCGCGTGTCGCTGCCGTTGCGGTCGGCCACCGCGAAGGTCATGACCAGCTTCTTGCTGCCCGCATCCACATAGGGTTCGGTCAGCACCACGCCCTGGCCATTGGCCGCCTGCAGGTACCAGGGCCGTCCGGTCGGGTCCCAGTCGGGCGGTAGGTTCTGCGGGCTCGAGAAGATCGCCCTTTTTTCCTGGTAGCCGATGTAGGTGGTGTCGAAGAACCCGCTCCTGACCGCCTGGGTGAGCGCCGGCATGGGGTCTTCCACCTGGGTGGCGGGCAACAGCGCACCCACCACGGCCGACTTGCTGGCGACCCATTGGCCGATGCCCTCGGCGCGCGCCAGGGCCAGACTTTGCGCCGAGGCGTTCACCGATGCCCGGGTGGTCGAGCGCAGGCTCAGGAAGTTGAAGGTGCTGACGACGACCAGGCTGACCACCACCAGCACGGCGACCGTCAGGACCAGGCGGGCCTTGATCGACAGACGAAGAAAATTTGACGAAGCTGGGACCACGTTGACCTCATTGGACGGAAACACCGCATCTGATGAATGCGTTGGACGGTCTGGCCTGGTAGGCGAGACCTCGGGGTTGTTCATGATCGGCCAAAGTCGAACGGCACTTGAGCCCGAACAGACGGGCGGATTCCCTCCTTTTCGCCGCGCCGGCGCCACTTCGTGCAGCGTGTGGTGCCGGCCGGTGTTCAAAGGCCGCTGAAGTCGGCCACCAGGGCCTCGCCCCAGTCCCAGGGCCCGGTCAGCGTCAGCCGGACCTCGGTCCAGCCGCCGTCGTCGTGCACCTGGGTGTCGGCGTCCCAGGCGCCACCCTCGTCCAGCGGACCGCGCGGTCCGGGTGCTTCGCGCTGTGCGAGCGCCAGCACGGCCTCCACCTCGGCCATCACCGCCGGCAGGTCGGCGCGGCGCACGCTGGCGACGGCCTCCCAGCTGCCGGTGCCTTCGCCATCGTCGGCGGCGTCGAAGATCAGGTAGTTCAGGGACATGGGTGGTTCCGGGTTCAGCGCATGGCGTCCAGCGTGCGCGCGATCTCGCCGCCGCAGGCCGTGCGGTTGCGCGCGTACTCCTCGGGCGTGTCGATCTCGCGGTGGCGCTGCAGCGTGTGCTTCATCTGCGCATCGACCCAGGGCAGCCACTGCTCGCGGATGTGGCGGGTCAGGCGCTCCTGCAGCTCCTTGGGTTCGCCGTAGTAGATCTTGTTGCCGAAGGACTGCCGCATGCCCTCGCGCATGCGCTCGGCCGCTGCCGATAGCGTGAGCTGGTTGACCTGCACGTGGCGCATCTCGTGGGCCAGGATGTGGCGGTGCGCGCAGCTGCCTTCCTCGAACTCGCTGGCCACCGACACCACGTGCGGGTCCAGGCTGAGCGTGACGGTGATGGCCGGGCGCATGCACACCAGGCGCTCGCGCGGGTGGCTCAGCGTCGGGCTGCGGAAGGCGATGCGCGTGCCCAGCTGCAGCTCGGTCAGGCCCAGGGTGAAGGCGTTGTCCTGCGGCAGGCGCTGGACCTGCATCAGGTCGGCGATGCTGCGGTCGTTGCGGTGGCGCACGGGGGCCGGTTCGGCGTTCACCTCGATCACCGTGGGCGGCAGCTGCGCCTCACACTGGGCCTGCCACCGGACGGACGGCTGCTGGGCCAGCGCCGGAGCGGGCAGCAGGGCGAGGGTGAACAGCAGGGCGAAGGGCAGGCGCATGGCTGGATCAACCCGCGGAAGCCGCCAGCACCGGCACCAGCAGGCCCTGCTGCACCAGCGGCACGCCGCGCTCGCGAGCTGCCGCCGACAGGCTGCCCAGCGCGGCCACGCGGGCGAACAGTTTGAGGTCGTCGAAGGCGAGAGCGTCCATGCGGCGATGGTAGTGCGCGCCAATGCTCGGGGCCTTGCGCGGAATGCAAAACCGTTTTGAGCCGCCCGCCGTTTCGCGATGACGGGCGCTTGCTTGGAGTCGCTGCACCCCTTCATTTCATGCCGACAGGAGCACGCCATGCGCCCCGAGGTGTAGGCCCCAAAGAAAACGGCGCCCCGAACAGTCCGTGTCAGAACACTAACAAGACGCTGAAGAGCTGTGCACAATGCCTCGCAACGTGAGTTGCGGGGCATTGCTGCAGGTGCTTTACCCCACGGTCCCCAATCGGTCAGGCTCTTGCTGTTGAGGGGGAGTCCATATATGAATTGTTAGGCGCGGCTGCGACTGCTGTCATTGCCATGGTGAGTTGATTTCATCCGATGCCCCAAGTGCATCAGAAAGCGAATCAATCCATTTGAGAAGGTCATTGGCCTTGTGCGGAATATGTGCAAAGAGATCATTGGAGTGCTCTAGATTTGCTGACTCAATCAGTCTTTTCTCGTTGCATATCCACTGTCCGCGCTCACACAAAATTGCGTGGGATTCCTGCATGACTGCCGCAGAAGCCTGTCCAACAGCGCCAGCGTAATTGCCACGCCGAGCGTGAGCCCGCGCGTAGTCAAGACTGAATGACCGGCAGAAACGCCATATTGGAGGTGCCGCAGCACGAAGTTTCTGGGGGAATGCGGGAGCGGGAATTTTGCCGTAGAGCGAATGGCAGGACGCGAGCTCTGCACTGAGCAGGTATGTGGGCACGCCCGCAAGATAGCCAAGCAAGGCGTCGCGCTCGAATTCACCTTCTTCCGCGCGTGCGCCCCAATAATCGACAGTATTGAGGTCGCGCAGGAGGACATCTATTTTTTCATTTCCGTGGTGCAACCAAGCGCCACCATTCATCAGTCGCCCCCAAGAGCCCGGAGGGAATACATCTCCGTAGGCGGAAAGGGCTGTCAGATCTACGGTGCCACGGTAATACAGGCCGAGATCCCAATCGCTTCCTGTATCGTTGTTTCCAAGCGCCCGTGAGCCGCCCAATGCCACTACGACCGTCCCTGGAATGGACGCGAGGGTGTCAACGATTTCAGCGACTGGTTTCGGTAGGTCAATCATGGAATTCCTTGACGCTCACATGAGCGCCTAACGCCTGAATTAAGCCGCGCCGCTGCGGCAGGGTAGCCGCAGCTGGAACGGACGGATGCGAGGACGTTACCACGACGCGCTGAAGCTGGCTGTATGCCCGATGCCGAGGGTGTGAAAGATTGCCAGGAGCTAAGAGATCTGACACCGCGCGGAGGTGTATCAGGTCCGAGATATGCCGGAGCGCGGGCGAGAGTGGATCAGGGAAGCTCTTGTGGCGTTTGTCCAAGAAGCTCTTTGCTGAAATCTGCTTCTTCTGCGCGCTAACGCATAGTTGAGCGGCGGGCGCAGCCCGTCCGCTTGAACGCCGAGTTAGGCATCAGATGCCCTCGGCGCGGGTCGATGCACTTTTCGCACATGCCGCTCAACGCAAGATTCTCTCAATCGTTGCTTTGGCATATCGAACGAACGCGGCCGTCTCTTCGACGCGCATTGCTAGGTCGTCGTCCTCGCTACCCAGGTACGCCGCGCGTGCCTTGCAGATGAGGGGCCGATGCTCGGCAGGCAAACGCTCCGATACCCATGCGGCAGCAACGTCCTTAGGAGCAATGAGACCAGTTGAAGCGCTGTACCAAATGCGAGCAAGAGCAAGAACGACGTTCCGCTCGTCACCCTTCCAATCCGACTCTGCATTCCACTGGGCAATAGTGTCGAAAAGCGCCTTGGAGAAATGCTCCTTCGGCACCGGCTCGAAAAACGTGGCTGCGGATGGGCCTAGAAGCGCAAGGCTGTGTTGCCTCGCCTTGGTCAGCAAAATCGCAAGATCGTGATCCAGAACGGCAGGCTCGAACGTTCCGGAAAGGATGTCGTGGCGGAGCCACTCACCGAACTGAAGCTCACGCCGCGCCGGATAGCGCCAAGGCACTACTTCGCTTCGAGCGACAACAGTTAGCTCCAGCGGTCGCCATGTTCCGCCATCGCCCGGCGGTGATGAGACTTTCAGCAAATCGAGCATTAGCGCCTGCCGGAGCGAATCGTTAGGTGCGGCGCTGACGGTCACGAGCAAGTCTATGTCGCTGTCCGGCTTCAGCCCTCCATCGATCGCAGATCCGAACAGGTGGATTGTGTCCAGTGTCGCAGCCAGATGGCGCTCGATCACCGCGCGAGCGTGGGACAGCTGCTTGAAAACTTGTGCAGGGAAAAATTCACCCATGATGCCTAACTTTGTTTTAGGGCGACTGCCCTGCTGCGTAACATCGTTGCTGCTCCATAACACTGTCGCGTGCACGGGCATGGTGGCTGAAGGACCAGGCCGAGGGCCGCAGCGGCGTTGCGCTTCCCGACGCCCTTGAGCGGAAGTATCCGCGCGCCGGGCATTCTTGGCCGTGGTTCTGGGTTTTTGCGCAGCACACGCATTCGACCGATCCACGGAGCGGTGTCGTGCGTCGCCATCACATGTATGACCAGACCTTTCAGCGCGCCTTCAAACGTGCCGTAGAAGGCACTGTTGCAAAGTTAGCGATGAGGCAGCCTTTTGTCTTATTCAAAGGCCTTACATTTCAAAAACTCTGCTTACCAGGCGCATTTCGCCCAGGGGATCACCATAATAAAATGCTGAGGCCTGGCCTTTGCGTAGTGCACGCATCACCTCAATACCTTTGATGGTGGCGTAAGCCGTCTTCATGGATTTAAATCCCAGCGTGGCGCCGATTATCCGTTTCAGTTTGCCATGATCGCATTCAATCACGTTGTTCCGGTACTTAATCTGTCGGTGTTCAACGTCAGACGGGCACCGGCCTTCGCGTTTGAGCAGAGCAAGCGCGCGACCATAGGCGGGCGCTTTATCCGTGTTGATGAATCGCGGGATCTGCCACTTCTTCACGTTGTTGAGGATTTTACCCAGAAACCGGTATGCAGCTTTGCTGTTACGACGGGAGGAGAGATAAAAATCGACAGTGCGGCCCCGGCTGTCGACGGCCCGGTACAGATACGCCCAGCGGCCATTGACCTTCACGTAGGTTTCATCCATGTGCCACGGGCAAAGATCGGAAGGGTTACGCCAGTACCAGCGCAGCCGTTTTTCCATTTCAGGCGCATAACGCTGAACCCAGCGGTAAATCGTGGAGTGATCGACATTCACTCCGCGTTCAGCCAGCATCTCCTGCATCAGCAATCATATTTTTAAATTATATAACTCCCAACTGAGCTTTTGCTCCAACGATAAGGCTTTCATTTTGAGTTTCTAAGGCAAATAAACCATACATCAAAGGAGAGGCCGCTGCTCTTTCTAAAGTCTGTTCATATAGTTTATTCCAAACTTTACCCCCTAGTTTTTCATACTCGATGATTAGAGTTTTGAGGCTTTCTTCTCCAAACAAAGTTACATGCCCAGCAAAATCAATCGCTGGGTCATCTATATGGGCTGTTGACCAATCAATAACGCCTGAAACAGCTCCATCCTTTGAAGCTAGTACATGCCCAGCATATAAATCGCCATGTATAAATTGGGTGAAATCTGCCCATAGAACATCATTATCCAACCATTTTCTGTAGCGGGTTTCCAATTGCTCACTTATACCAATTTCAGATTTTACTAACTGCAAATTGTTTGCTATTTCAGGTCTTAAATCTGAAGGTTTCATAATTTTCAAATCATTTTCCCGAACTTCTTTTTCAGGAATACTATGGATTTCAAATAAGGTTTTTGCCAAAGATGTTATGTATTTCGGGCTATCTTTGTCCATATTCCAAATTATTTCATAGGTTTCAGCATCCAAATTTAAAACAGGATTATCTTTAAGTATGGGATAAGCCACTAATTCTGTAGATGAAATTCTCCAATCAGGAACCTCTACAGAAAGATGTTTTTTTACCAATTCTAAAATGCGTTTTTCTTTCTTGATTTGTTCCCTCATGCCATCACGACGAGGAATACGCAGCAACCATTGTTGCCCCTTTGTATCAAGAGCAAAAACGACCTTAAAATCAATGCCCATTTCATTGAAATTCATTTTGTCCGTAAGCAACAAGCCGTGTGCTTCAGCAAGTGATTGAATATCTTGAATTGTCATTTTTAATTTCCTTTAAAGAGTTCAATAATTAATGTTCGGATTAGATTGGCTATCATTAACAATCTCTCTCAAAAGTCTTGATGATTTTGTGGTCTTTGATCTCGTAGATAATGTCAGCAATATTATCGACCAATTGCTTGTCATGAGATACGAAGATAATAGTTCCTGCATAGGACTTCATCATTGTTTCTAATGCGGCAATACTTTTTAGGTCAAGATAGTTTCCTGGTTCATCCATAAGCAAAATATTATATTTTCCTAAAAGCATTTTGGATAAAAGCAGTTTGATGATTTCACCTCCCGATAAGTCGGATAAGTTTTTTTGAATATCATTCGCTCCGATCCCCATTGAAGCCAATACTGCACGAATTTCCGCAACTGTGTACTCGCACTCTTCCTGCATAAAGGAGAGCACAGATTTATGCGTGTTAAATTTATATCCTGTTTGTGTAAAGTAGCCAATTTCAGCTTTTGGAGATATGGTTAATCCATCAGCACGTTCTGATATCATTTTTAACAAGGACGTTTTCCCTGTTCCATTCGATCCAGTTATAGCGACTTTAGCGCCAAGCGGTATTATAAAGTTAGCGTCATCAAAGATAGTACGGCTACCAAATTTTAAGCTCAGACCATCTGCCGTAATCGGGAACTTATTGTGCAGTTCTAGGGCTGAACTTTGACGAAAACGAATAGAACGCAAATGCTCTGGTGCTTGAATATCTTCTAATGCAGCCAAACGCTTTTCCATACTCTTAGCTGCCTGATACAGTTTTCTTTGCTTGGTGCCAGTCATTTTTGCATGCCCAAGTCGTCCAGCACTTTCGGTAGAGTTTTTGGATTTTTCTCCTTTTTTCTTATTGTCTAATCGATTAGCTTGCTGGCGTTTTTCTTGCACAGCAGATTCTAATCGCTCCCGTTCCTTCATCATCAGCTCATATTCTACGGCTTGGTGTTGTCGCTCTTCTTCTTTTTGACGCAAGTAATCCGAGTAACCACCCCAATATTCCGTAATTTTACCGTCTTTTAACTCCCATATCTTGTCTACAACCATATCAAGAAAATATCGGTCATGACTGATAACAAGTAATGCTCCATCAAATGCTTTAAGTTGACCAATAAGTAGATCTATTCCATTGAGATCAAGGTGGCTGGTTGGTTCATCCGCTAGAATGCCATGTACTTGTTGGGAAAATGCGGCAGCAATTTTTGCACGAGTTTCCTCTCCGCCACTCATTGTGTCGTTTTGTACATTGGAAACACCAAGGCGAGATAACATTGCCCGGTCTTCGACCGTTTCTATTTCGATTCCGCCCAGTTGGCTGATATGTGCAAAATCACCAAAACGCTGTAATGTCGCTTCGGCTAAAACAATTTCGCCATTAAGTACTTTGAGTAAACTACTCTTTCCTGCTCCGTTATCACCCACAAGACCAATACGGTCATAAGAGTGAATTTCCAATTCATCAATATCCAAAACATCACGCCCAGCATAATCCAAGCGTATGTTTCTCGCTTTAATAATTAAACTCATTTTTATTTACTCCTGTTTAGCTCTTGAAATTTTTTATGCAGCAAACAGGATTTAGGTGAAAACAAAAGCTAGCATCACAGTGTCCTCCCAAAAAAAAAGCTATTCATCCACAGGGTGGACAAATAGCTAGTCAATTAAGTTATAACTGGAAACTATGCACTAAAAGCATACTTATAAATTAAGCATACTTTTACTTTATATATCCGCATATATTCTTAAAGACACAACAAAAGCCCACCATTATAAAATAGTGTCACTATGCAAATAGTTGTGTCTTAACGAATGCGGATAGAATGCATAAACTTACCTAAAAAATAAAATTCAGTTTTATGATAACTTTACTGTTAAAAGAAGTCTAGACAACCTTGTTTTATGCTTGGATATAAGGCTTATTTTAGGCACTGTTGCAAAGTTAGCGATGAGGCAGCCTTTTGTCTTATTCAAAGGCCTTACATTTCAAAAACTCTGCTTACCAGGCGCATTTCGCCCAGGGGATCACCATAATAAAATGCTGAGGCCTGGCCTTTGCGTAGTGCACGCATCACCTCAATACCTTTGATGGTGGCGTAAGCCGTCTTCATGGATTTAAATCCCAGCGTGGCGCCGATTATCCGTTTCAGTTTGCCATGATCGCATTCAATCACGTTGTTCCGGTACTTAATCTGTCGGTGTTCAACGTCAGACGGGCACCGGCCTTCGCGTTTGAGCAGAGCAAGCGCGCGACCATAGGCGGGCGCTTTATCCGTGTTGATGAATCGCGGGATCTGCCACTTCTTCACGTTGTTGAGGATTTTACCCAGAAACCGGTATGCAGCTTTGCTGTTACGACGGGAGGAGAGATAAAAATCGACAGTGCGGCCCCGGCTGTCGACGGCCCGGTACAGATACGCCCAGCGGCCATTGACCTTCACGTAGGTTTCATCCATGTGCCACGGGCAAAGATCGGAAGGGTTACGCCAGTACCAGCGCAGCCGTTTTTCCATTTCAGGCGCATAACGCTGAACCCAGCGGTAAATCGTGGAGTGATCGACATTCACTCCGCGTTCAGCCAGCATCTCCTGCACACTCAACTGCATCGCCTCGCACTGCTGGCCAGCGGCCACCAGCTCCGGTGCCGGAAAGCGGTCGTACCAGCTGATCCGGAAATCCGCCGTTACCAGTTCCTCACAAGCCCGCAGGAAGCGCCCGCCCTCGATGGCGTAGTCGGCCATGCAATCGCCGGTCCGTTGGCCACCAGGCTTGCCGGTGGAGGAGGGCATCAGACCGATGGCCTCCATCTTCTCGGCCCACTGGCCGTTGTGGTACCTGCCGCGACCAGGCTTGCCGAAGTGAGCCTGCCACAGGTGGACCATTTCATGGACCAGGGTCTGCATGGTTTCGACCAGAGGGACCACGGCAAAGTAGGCCGGATTGAGCGCGATCTCGTCCGTGGTGCGGCCGTCCAGATCCGCAAAGCGCTGGTGCGAGAAGTAGCCGCAGGTGCGTTTCTCCCGCTGCAGCGTGATCAGGCACGCCGGCAGCGCACCTTCGAACAGCGCCTGGTTGAAGTGGTCGTAGGCCCGCTGCAGCTCGGTGTAGTTCTGTGCGGTGGGGGTAGCGTCAGGTCGGACCATCGATTTGTATTGTGCAAAACATATTGAGTGATTCGATTTTAATCACTATGATTGATTCTGATCGACAATACTGCGGGTCCCGGCAACGGAGCCCTTGACAGGAGAAACCATATGACAGCAGCTACCAGGGTGCTGACCGCACATGTGCCGCTTCCACTGGCAGATAAGGTGGATCAAATGGCATCCCGTCTTGAACGCTCTCGCGGCTGGGTGATGAAGCAGGCGCTTTCAGCCTGGATCGCCCAGGAAGAGGAGCGCGACAGGCTGACCCAGGAAGCGATGGCGGACGTGGACGCCGGTCATGTTTTCGACCACCAGGCGGTGCAAGCATGGGCGCAGAGCCTTGGATCTGACCAGCCGTTGCCGGTGCCGCGCTGATGGAGTTGAAGTGGACCAGCAAGGCGCTTTCCGACTTGGTACGCCTGTATGAATTCCTGGCTCCGGTGAACAAGCCAGCGGCCGCGCGTGCGGTGCAGGCACTGACCAAGGCCCCGACTGTTCTGTTGACCAACCCGCGTATTGGCGAGCAGCTTTTCCAATTTGAGCCGCGCGAGGTCCGGCGAATCTTGGTCAAGGACTACGAGATTCGCTACGAGATTCAGGGGGCGATCATCTACGTGCTGCGGTTGTGGCACACCCGGGAAGATCGCTGAGATGTCTGGCAACGACGGTCGCTGCGGATGCTTGGAGCACTGTACCCGGGGACCGATCTGCCGTTGAAAGGAGAGGGGAGATGAGCACAGAGAACGCCGAGACAGCCACCGTGAGGATCGACTCACTGCTGGCACCGGTTGGCCAGGAAGCCGTGCCGACGGAGTGTGACGACGCCGGCATGGCCTGGTGGAACGACTTGTCCGAGGCCGACCGGCGCTACTGGTGCCTGGCAGCGATGACGGCCGTTCCTGCGCAGGCGTGGAAGTATTTTCGTTTGGTGACGGCGCCGCGCCGTTCGGTGAAGATCAACCTCTGCGATTGACGCGTGCCGACGTAGGTTGCGCACTGGGACCGACTCGACGAAAATCCCCTTCAAACCCCAAGGGAGAACAACATGACTGCAAAGCTTTTTTATCGCCTGGTCGATGCGGCAGCCGAGAAGGTCTACCGCGCTGCGACGACGCTCGGGCCAGCGGTTGGTGGTGCGGTGTTTGATGGCATGGCTCGCGCGAGTAGAAACGCAAATCCACATTCGGAAACTGATTGTTTGGTGGCAGCCAATACGGGTCACTTTCCGAACGGTGAATCTGCCTACTCGGATGTACGTTGCCTGAAGTACATGGACGAATAGTTATCGGCCCCTCGTGCTTGAAGATCCAATTTGACTGGATGTCTTGCTCGCAGAGTCCAAGACCGAAGATAGTTGATTGCCCATTGCGAAGCCGATCCAAGCCATCATCCCCGTCCAAAGCAGCGGCAACCCGATAAACATCCCCAGCATCAGCAGGTTCAGCAGCATCCGCTTGTGACCCTGCATGGCCGACCCGAAGATATCGGTGAGCGTGAAGCTGCCGACCGGGTACATGGCCCGAATCAGGTGGGCATCCACCCACGCCGTGATGGCCCACAGGGCTCCCCAGAACTTCACCGTGAAGACGCCGATGGCGCCGTAGAGCATCACCTTGAGGTTGTAGCCGGAGAAGAAGGTCACCAGGGGCAGGAACATGTACATGCCCATGAGAATCAGGGCCTGCATCATCAGCAGCCCGTTCTTCAGCGGCCCCGAAGTGATGTAGCTCAGCAGCGAGACGATGCCCAGGCCGACGTTGGAGAGCACGCCTCCGGCCGTCCTGGCCACGCCATCGGCGATGCCGGCGGGGTCGCTGATGCGGGCGTTCTGGTACCAGCGGTCGCCCAACGCCTGGGTCGGATCGACGAACATCGGGTTGGCCTTGACCTGGGCCAGGCGGGCCAACTCGTCCTTGGTCCGGTCCTCGCTGGAAAACAGCGTGCGCGCCCGCCCCCACAAGGCCTGCCAGTCGGAAGAATGGGTGATCATGGCCTCGCGCAGGCCGATGCGCGTGTCCTCCCACCACTCGCGGCAGGTCGGGCGTCCCCAGTCGGGATTGGCGAAGCCCTCGAACGGCAAGGGCTCGCCCGATGATGCGTTGTAGTAGTCGACGTCGCGGGAGAAGTCCACGGCGAAGCCGGTGACCGGGTTGACCGATCGCATGTCGGTGTAGAAGCCCGGCTCGGTGCGGAACAGCTGCGAGCCCATCCAGCCGGTGTCGTCCGGGCCGTATTCCGTGTTGGTGGTGGCGATGATGGCGCGGCCAGCCGCCGTGAGGTCCGCAGGGTCCATCTGGATGAACCGGCTTTGCGCCGGCACGAAGCACTCGCTGTAGAAGCGCTGGATGTTGTGCAACAGGCGCGGGTCTTCAATGGTGGCGATGCGCGCCAGTTCTTCGACCGCGCGCAACTCGCTCTGGCTGGCGTTCAGGCCCGCCTTGATCGAGTGGTTCATGCCTGAGGAGATCGCCATCACCGTCATCCACCAGGCTGGCACGTGGGCCAGCGATCCGCTGACGTTGCTCATGCTCCCGTCGATGGCATCGACCAGCGCGGCGTCGTAGGTTGAACCCGTCCCGCTGTCGCGCGAGACCTCAGGCGGGTTGGGCTCCAGCGCCGTGGGCGGCGGCTGGTAGCGCAGGTTGATCGAATGCAGCGAAGTGAGCGGGCTGGTCGCAAAGCTGGTCATGAAGACGAACAGGCCCACGATAAGCTGGGTGCCGATGCTGTCAACCAGGCCGAACACACCGATCTGCTCGGCGCCCTGTTCCTTGGCCTGGCGCCAGGCGTTGAAGGCCATGACCATGAACGGCAGCACAACAAGGCCGGTGCCGGTCAGGGCCTCGCCAATGATGTTGGCGAACGCCCAGCCGTACATGGTGGTGAAGATTTCCAGGTAGGAGTCGAGTTGCATGGTGCGATCCTTCCTTTCTCAGCCGCCGAACACCCGCAGCAAGGTCGCGGGTCCGACCGGGATCAAGAGCCAGTAGACCAGCAGCATCAGCATGACCTTGCCGCGCGCGGCCAGGACTTGCTTGTACTCCCAGTCCAGCACGATGCCCCGTCGCCGCCCCCAGTTGACCACCTGCGTCCAGCGCAAGCCGATCAGCACGATCAGACCACCCTGGATCGCGATGCCCCAGGGCTTGAAGACACGGACCGTGTCGAGCTGGGCCTCCAGCTGGACGCCCAGGGTGAGGAAGATGGCGACGATTACGCCGATGAGCAGCACCAGCGCCAGCAGGCTCAGCGCAGGCAGCAGCTTTCGCAACCAGCGGCGCATGCGGCTCGGCGGCGACATGGGTTGATGGGGAAGGGGGGTAGTCATGGGGACCTCGGCTCAAGGGGTGGATCGCACGCGGCCGGCATCGAGCGGCGCGGGATCGGCACGGCCCGCGGGCGGCACGCGGGTGGCCTGACCATCGCGCTGGGTGCCCGATTCGAGGATGGCCAGGGCGTTGTTGGCGGTGATCTCCTTGCGGATGCGGTGCTCGAACATCAGGTCCTCGATGTGCTGCGTCATGCGCGCCACCTTGGCCTGCATGTCCTGCGAGACCTTGCCCGCTGCCGTGACCTCGGGCAGGCTCATGCCGGTGATCAGCGCGTTGCGCGCGATCAGGGCCTTGTCCACCACCCGCTGCATGCCCAGCTCGTGGGCCAGGCGGCTGGTGGCCAGGGTCCGGTTTTCTGCGGGCATGTTGCGCAGGGCCTGCACGACCTGGGCGTTGACGGTGATGCCGGGAGCGCCGATTTCGGCGAGGGCCGCGCTGGTGGGGATGGTGGTCCCGTTGACGATGGCCTCCAGGCGTGGGCGCACCAGGGCGATCTCTTCCTCCAGCAAGGGTCCCAGACCCGTGGCGGTCGAGGTGGAGGTAGCTGCCGGGCAGTTGGCGATGCCCTCGCACAGGTAGATCTGCTGGTCGCCCAACACCTTGGTGGTGAACACGGCCAGAGCGTCCGAGGTGGGGAACGCGGCCACCATCCGGGCGTCTGCAGGGCCTCCACCGGAGGAACCAGGCTGGCGGTTGAGCGTGACGTTGTAGCCCGCAACCGAGAGGTCGCGCACCGGCCGCAGCGGCTGGGTGCCCACACCACCAGCCCGTTGTCCAAAAATCCAGCTCACGCCGTTGCGGTGGCCTTCCTCCTGTTCGTTGATGGCCCGTTTGGCCTCCACCACGTCTCCGTTGAGCGAAGCGCGCATGCGCCAGGACTCGCCCTTGGCGATGCCCGCCCACTCCTCGTAGGGGTTGTCGCCCTGCTTGATGGCGGCTTCCATCTCCTCGCAGGTCTTCAGTGCGGCGGCGATCATGGCGTCGGCCTTGAGCGAGTAGGTCTGGAACAGCTGGTAGAGACCGGGCTGCGCACGCTCGAAGATGTACATGGGCAGCGCAGCGATGCCGGCGCGGATGGCGTTGGAGAGCGTGTCGCCGAACTGCTCGATGTTGTTCATCAGCGTCTGCCAGGACAGGCCGATGTCGAACTTGCCGCAGGAGTAGTTCAGCCGCAGGTTGGCCGCGAGGCTGAGCTGCAGCGGGATCTGAGAGCGGTAGTTGGCGTTGCCACCGGGCGAGTTGCCGCCGAGCTGGTAGTACAGCGCGCCGCGCGAAGCCTGCGCGCTGGCGGGCGCCGACCAGGTCAGGGCCACCAGGCCGGCCAGAGCAACGCCGGCCAGCAGGGGCCGCACACGAAAACGGAGTCGGTTATGGGTCATGGTGGTTCCAGGAAGAAGTGGGTTCGCGCTTCAGGGGACCGCGAACAGGAAGATTTCGGTGCGGCGCCGGCAGCACTCGTAGCGGGTCCAGAGGTTCCAGACGAAGCTGTTGTTGGGCGTGTTGCGGTAGTCGCCGTATCCGAGCAAGGCCACCGAGTCGTTGGCGCCGAAGGTGTGGCAGCCCGAGGGGTAGGGGTGCACCATGGACCACTTGGGGTCGGCCACTTGGGCAAACCACACGTAGGAGTGCGGGCTCTTGGGTCGCAGGTGCGCATAGATGTGCGGCTGCGAAGGCTTGAGGATGATCTGGGCCGAGCGCTCGGCCAGCACGGCCGAGGCCTTGACCGGGTGCTGCTGGACCAGCTCGCCGATGCGCGGGTACTTGCTGCCCCAGGTGTTGACCAGAGGAAGGTGGGACACTTCCTTGTAGCCTGGGAACCAGGAGCCGACGTAGAGCAGTTCCAGCGGGATCATGCTGCGCCAGAACAGGGAGTCGACGTCGGAGCTGAAGTACACGCCGAAGGCATCGGCCGAGCTGGGACACAGGAAGTCGTTGCCGCCGCCAGCGTCGGCCGCGCCATCGAGCATGCCGCGTAGCTGGCCCAGTTGCTCCTGAAACCCGCCCTGACTGGCCGAGTCCATGCCACCGGAGGCCGCTGGCCCCATGCTGCTCATGTCGGTGCCCAGTCCGCCCATGAGGTTGCCGGCGCCCGTCACGGTGTTCATCAGGGCGCCCGGGTTCGTCAACAGATTGAGCACGCCCTCACCCACCTGCTGCATCAGGCCCACGGGCGCCACCGCCCACTCGGCCAGGATGTCGGGCAGCGTGGAGGGGAAGCTCATCAGCTCGGTGATGCCGGGCACCACCATGCGCGTGCCAGAGTTGTTGATGAGCACGGCCGGATTGCCGATCGCGTCGACTGTTTTCATGGTCACGGGTTCGGCCGCGCCGCGCCGCTTGGCCGACGTGTTGGCAGTTGCATCCAAAGGCCTCCCCAGGATCGAGGCGCCGATGCGGTCGCCGATCCCGGAGACGGCACCGCCCACGTCGCGCCAGGGGTGGATGTACTGGTCGTTGTAAGTGCTGACCACCACATCGGGCATGTAGTGGCTCACGCGGATCGAGGTCTCGACGGTGCAGCCAAAGGGCGTGCAGCGCAGGAAGAAGCACACCCCGGTGACCATGTAGGAGATGCAGCTGGGTGCAGACGCAGCCGTCGCGGCCAGGACCCCCAGCGTGTTGGTGCTCGGTGGCGGCGCGGGCGACTGGGCCCACGCCGGCCGCACCAGCACCAGGGCACACACCAGGCCAGACAGCAGCGCCAGGGCGCCGCGTGTGAGTGGATCAAGCCATCGGGTCAAGGTGGATCTCCCTTCAGCGCTTGGCGGCAGAGGCCCGATGCTGCTGGACCAGTGCCAGGGCCTGCGGCACGTCCGGCACCCCGTAGATCACGTTGGCGCCGTCCACGACGATGGCGGGCAGGCGGTCGATCTTGTAGTGCCTGGCCAGGGCAATGCCGTTGGCGGCGCTTAGCACATGCGGCGTGATCTGTTTCTTGATTTCGGCCTGGTTGGCCTGGAAGTACGCGCGCGCGGCCGCTTCGGTCTTGGGCAGGCGCTGGTTGATCGCCGCTTCGACATTCTTGAGCGCATCGAGCCGGTAGATGACCAGCTGGTAGCGCTGGGATTCACCCCCGGTGATGACCATGGCCGAGTTGGCAAACACCTCGACCTTGGTGATGCCCCGGTAGAGATCGTTGTTGGCGCTCTGTGCCTGGGCAGTGGTGCCCAGCGCCGTGAATGTCACCAGTCCCAGCGCCAGACAGGCACCGACGAGCTTGCGATGCGTCATCTCAGCGCCCCCGGTAGTGCTTCTGGTAGGCCCGCAGCGCCTCGTGCAGCTCGTTCGAGTGGTCAAAGACCGCCACACCATTGATCACGAACGCGGGGTAGTCCAGCAGCTTGTAGCGGAACGTGAGTTCCTTGCCCTCCAGGTACATGGCCTTGAGGTCCTTGGACTCGGCCTCGATCTGGGCCTTGTTCGCTTCGATGTAGGCCGAGATGTTGTGCTGGATCTCGGTGCTCGATGCGCCCGGCGGCAGCTTGGGAATCCTGGGCATCAGGGTCTGCTCGATGTACTGCTGGTGGGCGTACAGACGATAGACCTTCACGGGCACCTTGGCGCCCTGGACATTGCGCACCGGGGTCGGGCGTGCCAGGAACAGCTCGATGCGCTCGACACCGCCGTACAGGTCGGCGACCGCTGCTCTGGACTGCGCCTGGACGATGCCGCTGCCAAGCGCCAGCATCACCAGCAGGATGCAAAGCAGGGCAGAGCGGAAGACACCCGCGCTGAGACCGAACGTGTTGCCCTCTTGATGAGTCATGTCAGTGTCCCCCGGTGTCAAATTCCTGAAGAGCCTTCTCGCGACCTTCCGGGTCCAGATAGTCCCAGCGGTAGGCCACTTCCAGCGCGGCCGCGTGATGCACCTCGGGAATCGCCCTGAGGCGTTCGTCCACCAGTTCGGAGAACAGGCGCTGATAGCGGTCATGAGCGCTGCCACAGTTGCGCGAGGCCTGCGCGGCCAACTGCACACACAGCTCGTTCCAGCGCGCCGCGTTGAAGTTGGTGATTTCCTGGTCCATGGTCCGTCCTTTTTCGATCAGCCGCGCTTGGCGGTCAGTTCGTCGGCCACCAACTGCGCGGCCTGCATCTCGGAGCAGCCGTGCTGATCCATCAGGCGGCGTCGATGGGCTTTTTCGTGGCCCTCGGTCATGGCCAGGGCAATCGGCAGGGCCGGTGGCACGTTGCGAAACAGCGCCTGGTCCGAGGCCGAGATGAGCACGCCCTCGGTGTACTTGGGCGGCTCCTTGCGGGCCGACTCCATGAGGGCGCGCTGTTCGGGGGTGAGACTGCGAAACCGCGCCACCTCCTCGATCTCGGAGCGGTCCATGGTCAGCAGCATCCAGTATTCGCACATCGACAGCACGCGGCTCATGCTGTCGGGGAAGTCCTTCAAGTTCTGCGTGGCCAGCCAGAACCAGATGTTGAGCTTGCGCCACATCTTGGTGCCCTTGGCGATCTTGGGACCCAGCAGCTCGTTGGTAGTGATCAGGTGCCCTTCGTCGGTGAGCATGATCAGGGGCCGGTCCTCGGCCTGCGCCCGCTCGCCGCGCGACTGCACCGAGTCGATCAGGCTGGTGTAGGCCACGGCCAGCGCATCGCTGTAGCCGTCCTGCGTCAGTGTGCCCATCTCCACCAGGGTCACATCGGCATCGGGCCAGTCCACGCCCTCGCGGTTGAACAGCTTGCCGCGCAGACCCTGGGTGAAGCTCATCATGGCCTGACCCATTTCTTCGGCGCGCGCCTGGCGCGCCGGGGAGAGCGTGGCATCGGCATGCATGCCCATGAGGGCGATGGCCACGTCGTGCGTCAGCGGGTGCTTGCGGCCCTCGGCTGCAGAGCGGGTGGCGGCGCGGATGATGGCGTTGGTGATCAGGTATCGGTCGGCGCGGGACATGCGCTCGACCTCCTGCTGCTCGCCACCCGTGATCATCATGATCGCGGCGATCAGCATTTCTCCCAGCAGATCGCGCTTGTCGGTGCCTTCGTCGTCGGCGTCGGCGTCATCACCACCCGCTGCCGAGGTGCCGCGCTCGATGTCGGTCGGCTTCTTGCCTTCGAGCAGGGCATCCAGGCTGGCATCGTCGGGCATGCCGGCGTTCTGGCGGGCCTGCTGCTCGGCCGCGCGGTAGGAGGACATCACGTCCTGGTCGCCCAGCAGCCGGTGAGCGTGGAAGAAGGGTGGAAGGGACACGTCCGCCTCGGTGGTCAGCGTCACGCTGTAGGTCGACAGACCCATGGTCTTGAAGTAGTCCATGAGCAGGGAGAACGACCGACCGGCGTCGGCAATGACCAGGCGAGGGCGGTGCACCGCCATGGTCAGCAAGGCGATGTAGTTCAAGGTCGCGCTCTTGCCCGCGCCTGTGGGTCCGAGCACCAGCATGTGGGCGTTCTTCTTGCGGTCGTGCCGGTTGAGCGGATCGACCCACAGGGGTTCACCGCCCCGGTTCCAGAACCACATGCCCGGGTGCGGCGTGCCGCGCGAGCGCCCGTAGACCGGCAGCAGGGCGGCGATCTGCGAGGCGAAGGTCAAGCGGGTGCGCCGCAGCTGCTTGGCATCGAACGCCGGATCGAAGGCGAAGGGCAGACCCCGGATGAAGCTGTCCAGAGCCACCAGGTCCTGTCGGGCGTCGATGAAGCGCAGGCCAGAAGGCACGAGCTGGGCATTGACCTGCGAGATCACGGCGCCCAGCTCCTCGCGGGTGGGCGCCGTGACGTACAGCGTCATGAGCATCGGATACAGCTTGTCGCCTTCGATCATCCGCTTGAGCACCTGCACGCACTCCTTGTGCGTCTCCATGGCCAGCGGCGTCTGGGCGCGCGAGGCGTCGCGGATGCGGGCGATGTGCTCGTCCAGCCTGTGCTGTGGCTCCACGGTCACGGTGATGGAGAGCATGCAGCCGGCCGGCAGCCGGTCGAAGCGCGCAAAGGCTTCCTTGCCCAGGCTGCGCTCGGCGGTGAAGTGGCCGATGTTCGGGTTGGTGCGCATGCCGTCCAGCGTGAGTGCCTTGACCGGCACGCCATCGAACTCGAACAGGCCCGCCACGGCATCCGAGACGGGTGGGCTCACGCTCAGCAGGTCGGCCATGTCCCACCCGAAAACCGGCGCCGCCTCGCGGCCGTCGGCATCGTGGGCGGGGGACTGATCGCCGGGGTAGGGCAGCTGCTCCAGCAGGTCACCGGTATGGCGGCTGGCCCAGGGCACCTTGCGATTGAAGAAGGGCAGCAGCCACTCGTAGAACTCGCGCGAGCTGCAGCGGCGGGCCTGAACACCGGCTTCCTGCAGCGTGGCCATCAGCGTGACCGAGACCGCCTCGATCTGCGCCTGGGCGGGCGAGGGGTCTTCGGACAGGCGGGTGAAGCGCTTGTAGACCGCGCAGCGCACGCGCCGCTGCTGCCCGCGCCAAGGTTGGCCGCTGACCAGGGTGTCGGTGAACAGGCCCTGCGGGCGAGACACCAGTGCCAGGTGCTTCTCGAACTCCTTGAGCACCGCCTGGGTGTAGGGCGAACCCAGGATGGCATCGCGCCGCTCGGGGTAGCGCTCATGCACCTGGGCGATGTAGTCGCGCAGATAGGTGTTCAGGCCGCTGATGTCCCGGTCGTCGTTGACGAAGAACTGGACAATCCACGGGGTGTCGGTGGACTCGGGCAGCGCCTGCAGGGCCTCCTGCACCTTGCGGGCCTTGTCGATCAGGTAGGCCGGCGCCTGGGCCTCCGTGGGCACCGCACCCAGCTCGAACAGCGCGCCCAGCGTGGTGCCGTCGCCCAGGACGAAGGTTTTCGCATCGGCCTCATAGCTGACATACGGCAGCAGGTCGGTGAACGAAGGCGGACGCTGGGCCATGCCCTGGCGGCGTCCCACGGTCATGGGCTCGCGCGGTGCAGCGTCTTTGGGCTCTTGACGGGCAGCGCTGGGTTTCTTCGGCTCCGTGCCCGCAGCTTCTGCGGCACCAGCACGCCCCTTGGGCATCAGACCCAGGGCCTGGACCACGGACAACAGACCGAGTTTTTGTGTAGCAGCCATGGGCGGCATCCCTCTTGATGGGCGGGTGGATGAAATCGGTGAGGCCGTTCTGTGGCTCAGCGGGCCGGGATGAATCGGTCGCGCGCCTGGCTGTCTTCCTGCTCGATCTCGCCGGGCAGGGCGTACTCCACCGTCTCGTACATGGGAAACACCGTCACGTAGCCGGGCACGGGGTACTTGCCCTTGGCCAGGTGGGGGTAGACCACCATCACCAGGTCGGGGTTGGGCACGCGGGCAAAGCGCTGCTGCGTCGGATTGAGCGGGTCCCAGTACTTGCTCTGACGCGCATCGCGCCCGTCCACCGTGCGGGCGCGGCTGGCCAGGTGCAGGTTGTCGCGGGCCTGCAGGTTCCGACCCTGTGCGCCCTGACCCGACTGCTGGTCGCGGTAGACCTCGGTGACCGTGGGACTGCCCTCGGTGGCGCCGATCAGGGGCGACTCGCGCGGACCTGCGGCCGAACATGCGGCCAGGGCCAGTGGCAGCAGCACCAGCATGCCGAGCAAGGCCGGGCGCGGCGTGCGGTGATGAACGTGGTGGCGTGGGGTGTCATTCGAGACCATGGTTTCCTCCGCGTTGGGCGTTGCTGGTGTTCTGGGCGCGGTGCGCGATCTTTCGGGCGGCGACGGCCTTGTCCAGGCGCAGCTCCTGATCCAGGTGGATGACCACCTCGTGGCCCGATGGGGTGACCACCGCGTCGAAGGAATTCTTCAGGCGCGAAAGCAGCCAGGCCGTGAACTCGTCGGTGGCGCCGCTGACGGCCTGGCCCATGACGTAGCGGCTGGTATCGGTGATCTGGGTGGTGGTCGAGCCCAGGGCGTTCTGGGTGACCAGCTTGGCGGCGTCGGCGTAGGCCTGGCCTGCCACTCCCAGGGTCTTGGCACCGATGATGTCGGTCAGGTAGGCCGGCGCGTTGGTGACGAACTTGCCGACGATGCAGGGGTTGCCGCGCGGGTCGCTGATGAAGCCCAGGTCGCCGCTCGATCCGGCCGCAGCGCCTCGACCGCGCGAGGAAACCGTGCGGATCGTGCCGTCGTTGAACACGAAGGTGGCCGAGCGGATCTTGCCCTCGGAGCAGGACAGCGCCATGTCGCCGATGGCCACACCCGTGAGGATCATGCCGGCGATGTCCTCGGGCAGCTCCCAGCCGTTGGCCGCGAGATTCTCGCGTCCGACGATCAGCTTGAACTGCATCGGATCGGTCACCCGGCCGTCGATGGGCACACGACCGATGATGGCGGTCATGGCCTTGGCACCCACCAGCGTCGAGTTCTCGGGCAGCGTGAAATAGGCCTCGTCCTGTTCCGCCTCGGCGGCACCTGCCGCGCCCCCGGTGGTTGCGCCGCCTGCACCTGCCGGTTCGGCACTTGTGCGGGCACTGGCATTGGTGCGCACATAGCGTGTCGAGGGTGGTCCCTGATTGCGGTTGCGGGTGTCCTCGAAGGCCGCGTAGCCCATGGGCGCCACGGTCTTGTAGGCCACGGCGCCCGGCGCCGCCTCCTGCTCGCCCAGGTTCAGGTCCGCCGTGATGGGCGCTGCGGCACCACCATTGACCGTGCGACCGACCTGCGAACCCGGCGCAGGCCGCGAAGTCGGCAGGGTGGGCAATGCGCCCAGCATCGATTCAGCGGCCTGGCCAGCGGCGTCCACAGTCGCCCCGAACTCCCCGTCTTTCTGGCCAGACCCCGTGATGGGACGCGCTGCGCCGCGCCGGGCAGCTTCCTCTTCGAGCTTCTTGTTGCGCTCGACGATCTCGGCCACTTGCTTGCGCAACTCGGCGTTGCTGGCCACCACCGTGGCCAGGGTTTCGCCCGCGTTGTCGTTGTCAGCCCCTTTGGTGGGTGGCAGCTCGCTGGGCTGGGGCACCGCCTTCATGGGTGCAGCGGGTGCGCTGCCTTGCGAGCCGCTGAACTGCTGGTACAGGATGACCCCCACGATCAGCAGGGAGAGCACGCCCAGGACAGGCAGCAAGGTGTTCTGTTTGATGGCCATGTGCAGTTCCTCGGGTCAGAGACAGGCGTCAAAGGCGCGGTCACAGATCAGGTACAGCGCCGTGGTGTCCGTCTCGCTGCCAGCCGGGCCGATGCGCCCGTGCTGCGCTGTCACCGCCAGCCAGCGCCCACGCAGGTGCTCCAGCGGCAGCTCGAAGGGCTGTGCCGACTTGTTGGTCACGCGAACCGCCGTGACATACAGGCCGGCCGAGCGCCACTGACCCAGCGGCACCGTCTCGACCAGGCCACCACGCACCAGGCCGGGCACGGGCTTGGTGCTGACCTGCACCTCCGAGATGCCCGGCCGGGTGGTGGCCAGGCGACGTGGCGCATACAGCATGCGCGAGGCAAAGCGCGTGAGTTCGACCATGTCCGAAGCTGGTGGGCCGGCCTCGGTGGCCGCTGCAGCGCCGGTAGAGGCCTCGCGGCTACCGGTCCGGTCTAGGAACACCTCCAGCTCGGCGCTGGCGCCCGAGGTCTGGGCGTTGGCCACCAGGTCCAGCGGGATCTGCCGGCCACCGTCGATCAGCTCGGCCACGATACGGATCGGTGCGAAGGGCACCAGCGCGGTGACGTAGATGGTGCGGTCGATGGCCTCCACGCGAGCCACCGACTCGATGTCGGCGGGCACATGCAGGGCGGCTGGGCCGGGCAGCGTGATCAGGCGCTCGCGCTGGACCGGCAGGCCGACCCGCACCGACTGCCGGTTGAAGACCGCCCGCTCCACGCCGGGGCGATCCGACGCAGCAGCGGCGGCGGACGGCGCACCCGCGCGGTTGGCGTTCCTGGCGGCTGGCTTGGCCCTGGAGATGGGCGCGACCTGACCTGACGACGCCGACGTTCCCGAATCGCGGGCCGCAGCGGCCGCGCGCGCGGCCACGCCCTGGGGCATGGGAGCGGGTGAGGCGCCGGCAGCGACCGTGCCGGCCTGTCCCAGGTCCACATCGGCGACCACGGGTGGGGAGGAGGTGCTCGATGCCGGCGCCGGCTTCTGGCCTGCCGCAGGCAGGGCGATCAGCGGTGGCTGGGCCGCAGCAGGCGCGATGTCCTGCACCTGCTGCGCCAGCGTCGGCACGGCTGCGAACACGGCCAGCGCTGCCAAGCTGGCGCGCAGGGCATGGCCCGCAAGGGTCGGGGTGTGATCAGGCATGGGTCGTCCTTTGGGTGGAATGGCCCGCTGCAGCGCAGCGTGGGTATGGCGTTTCATCGGCTCGCTGGCGCTGCGGAGGGGGCGGGCGCGGGCGCGCCAGTCGCGGTGTTTGCGCTGTCGGCAGCGGGCGGTGTCGTGGTCGGCGATGGCGTCACCGCAATCGGTGCCTGGGCGCTGATCGCCGGCAATGCAGCGGGGGTGAGTCCCTGAGCGGCGCCGATGGCGCTGTCCTTGATGTCCAGCCGAGCGGGTGCGGCAGAGCCGAAACAGTCCACAGCCAGCCTGAACGGATTGCGCTCGCGGTCAACGTCGTAGCGCACCACGCGAACGGGATAGCGGATGAAGGCGTCCTTGACCGCCTGGCCCCGGAAAGTTTCGGTCACCTGCATGTCCAGCAACACCGTCCAGGCCGAGGGACCTTCGCCGATCACCCGGTTGTCCTGGAAACCCAGGCCGGGAATCTCGCTGATCTGGCGCGTGCGCTGGTGCAACTCGCCGGCCCGGTTGCGGTTGTCGATGTCGCCCTGCAACTGCGCCTGGCAGCGCGGGGTCAGGTAGGACTGGAAGTCGTAGATCTGCTTGCCGTAGTCCTTGCCGCCATCGCTCTGCCAGCGGTTGATCTGCTGCCAGACGTAGTAGGCGAAGCTGTACACGTTCGGATTCGGCACGGGCGCCACGCCACCGGTGACCGACACGCGCTCCCCGGCGCGCAGGTCCGGGTTGATGTGCAGGTCGATCTGGCGCGGCCTGGCCCACAGCAGTGCCATCCCGACGACGGCCACCAGGCCGATCACCACCAGGGCCCGGAACAGGCGGGCGTTGTGGGCGCGTTCGGCGGCAAGGGCATCAAGGTATCTGGACATGGTGATCAGCTCGTTGTGAAAACTCAGGATTCATGGGGTGTGCGGCCCGGCCGAGCCAGCCGGCGCCAGAGGGAACGGCCGGCCTGCGGGTCCAGGGGGTGACTCAGCGAGAACGGCAGAGAGCGGCCCAGGGACCACTGCCCGTGATGGGTGAGAAACCGGCTCTTGCTCAGGCCCTTGTGCGCAAACCACAGGTGCAGCGCCTGGGTGTAGTAGCCGTCGGGACGACCGCGCTTGAGGTCCTGCAGCTTGGCCGATCCGAACCACAGGGCGGCAATCGGCCCGAAGATGGCGGGCAGAAGCATCAGCTGCCACAGGCCCGTGAACAACAGCAACACCACACCCAGGAGCAAGCAGACGGGGATGGAGATCGCCGCCATCACCTTGGCCTCGGTCACCGTCATGCCGCGAAGCACAGACGGCTCGACGTTGACGCGGTGGGTCAGTGGCACCCGCTCGGGAGCGTCGCTGCGCTCGGCGCTGCGCTGGGTGTCGTCGGACGCCGTCGGTGTGCCGCTCATGACCTGTTCCCTTGCTTGAGCCTGGATGTGCTTTGCTGCGCTGGCCGATCAGGTCTGACCGATCACCTGGAAGGCGTAGGTCACCAGGATCACGAGGAACACCGTGAGGATCATCCCCATGATGAAATACTCCTTGAGGTCGGCGATCTGCGCGCGGCCGGCCGTGTACTCGCGCCACTTGGACAGGGCACCGCCGACCACGTAGAGAAAGCCCAGGGCGACCAGCACCAGGCCCAGGATGGCCATGCCCGCCTTGAAGTAGGCGCTCATTGCACACATCCAGTCGCCAGCGGCGCAGGTGGCGCCGTTCATGTCCGTGCC
The DNA here is from genome assembly GCF_004006415.1 of Hydrogenophaga sp. NH-16. Taxonomy (NCBI): domain Bacteria; kingdom Pseudomonadati; phylum Pseudomonadota; class Betaproteobacteria; order Burkholderiales; family Comamonadaceae; genus Hydrogenophaga; species Hydrogenophaga sp. NH-16. The sequence goes on along the minus strand of NZ_CP029344.1, from coordinate 3,975,542 downwards.
CGGCGTCGGCATGGTCGGCAGCGCGGCCAGGGCCGGGCTGCACATCACGGCCACGACCGTTGCCAGCGCCCAGCGCTGCAGGCGGTCGCGCAAATGTTGGAACCCTGAGGCAGCGGCCTGCCGGGCGGGTGGGTGTTGACGCTGGGTCATGGGTTTGCTCCTTGAAGAAGTGATGGAGATGAAGGAAGAAAAACCGGTGGATGGGTCAGAACATCACTCGCGTCACCGGAACACCGCGAAGAACAGAACCGCCAGGATCACCATCACCTTCAGCGCCGACCAGGTGGCCGACATCAGCGAGGCGCGCTCTTCCTTGTAGGCGTTGAAGATGGCCAACATGGCCCAGGCGAAGACCAGCAGGATCACGCCGCTGGCAATGAGCTGGACCGTGGTCCGCAGGGCTGTGGGCGAGACACCCGATCCCGCCTCGAATGCCAGACTCATCGTGGGGTCCATGCAGCAGCTCCTGTGAAAAGTGGAGTGGGTGGGCTCACTGGCGGTAGTCGCCACGCAGCGGCGGCACCGGGCGTGGCTGGCGCGGCGCATCCACATGGGAGGTGATGCCCTCGCGCAACTGGCCCAGGTCGCGCAGCAGCCAGTCGTAGCGGAACTTCACCCGCTCGCCCGTGGGAGCGGTCTGTGCGGCTTCGGAGACCATCACTTGCACGCGCTCGATCTCCGAGGCGATGCGCGCCAGGTTCTCGCGCTCGGTGTCGGCGTCGCCCGCCTGGGCGTTGGTGGCGCTCAGCGCCACATAGAGCACGGCGAGCACCCAGCTGCGGCGCACGCGCGTGCCTGGGGTGACCTGCTGGGGTGCTTGGGACGGGAGCATGGAAACAGAGGTGTTCATCGGGACTCCTTGGGGTGAAACAGGGGTGGTCTGCGCGGCGCCGGGCTCGAAGAGCGACGGGATGCGGTGCGACGTGATTCGGTGGGCTGGGTAGCTGGGCTGCATCAGACGTACTTCTTGAAGGTGGCCACCGTGGTGGACATGGCGAACGCGACCAGCACGGTGAAGACGATCACCATGTGGGACGGGTTGAAGTTGCCGAACGGCCAGGCCAGGTACAGACCGAACCCACCGGTCAGCGCCCAGGCCGTGTAGCGCTTTGCGTGGTGGTAAACGAAGGAGCTTTCGCGCCCGCCCCCCCAGCGGCGCAGGTCGCGGCGCACCAGGCCATCGACCACACCCACCAGGCAGGCCAGGATGAAGGCCGGGGCGGCAAACGCCGCCACCGACAGGCGCAGCAGCACGTCCTGCAGCACGTACATGGAGGTCACCGCCCAGCGGCTGAGCAGAATCTGCATGGAGCGGTTGGCGCGGGCGGCGTTGTGGCGCAGATCGCCCGAGGGCGCATCCTGCGCGGCCTGGAAGATCGCCTGCTGACGCTCGTACCAGGCAATCACCCCCAGACGCTCGTAGGGCAGGCGCACATTGCGTACCAGCTGCTCGGACCAGGCCACGGTGTCGTGCACCAGCAGGCTGCGCGGCGCCTGGGCGATGTACTCCAGGTCCTGCTCCACGATCTGCTGAGCGTGGTTCTCCTGCAGGTCGCGCCAGAGCGTGAACGAGCCCACGATCTCGATCATCATCCCGATGAACCAGGCGAAGAGGGTGATGAACAACAGACCAAAGCCCATTTCCAGACCCAGCTCGACCGGACCACGTGCGCGCGGCCGGCCCGGCGTCTTGGCCACCATGGCACTCATTCCAGCACCCCCGTGGCGTTGGCCGAGCTGTTGAAGTCCATCTCGCGCGGCTCGGTTCGCGTGGCCAAGCCGTCATCGCCGTCCGAGTCTTCCTGCTCGTCCTGGACCTGGTCGCGCAGCGCCAGTGCCGTGTCGATCACCCCGGCGCCGGCCAGGCCGATGGGTTGGTTGCCCAGCCAGTCGGTCTCGCGCGCCCACTGCTCGGAGGTCCGGTAGCGCGCCTTCATGTCCAGCGCCACCTGGCGGATGGACTCGGGCACGAACGGGTCGGCATCCTTCCTGGGCAGCGGGATGCGAAGCTTGAAACGCCGGTTGCCTTCGAGCAGGGCGAAGGCCTGACCCTGGGGCAGACTCAGGATGTCGGCCGGCTGGATCATCGGCACCTTGGTGCTGGTGACGATGTCCACGTTGCGCGAGGTGAAGTCCACGCCGCTGCCATCGGCCGCGCTGTCGCTCACGCCGGTACTGGGTGTGATGTGCACCACGTCCACCTGCGGTACCTGCTCGGCCAGCAGGTTGGCCGTGTTGACCGAGCGCACCCGCAGCATCACCAGGTGGTTGAAGTTGTCTAGGATCTGGCCGGCCTTTGCCTTGTCGCCCACCTTGGCCTCGATGTCGAACATCGACTGGGTATAGGCCGTGATCCGAAAGCCCGAGCCACCGAGCTTGTTAACCATGGGCACGAACTCGGGGCCGGCGATCTCGTTGACCTCGTCGAAGTGGCAGCAGATCGTGGGCAGCACGATCTTGCCCGTGGGGTGGTGCGGGTCCAGACCGGTCTTGTAGAGCTTGCCGCCGACGCTGACCAGATCGGCCAGCATGCTGTTGCCCACGGCCGAAGAGACCACCGAGTCGGTCAGCGCGTCCAGCCCGCAGTAGACGATGCCGCCCTGGCGGATGACGCTCATCCAGTCGAAGATCGGGCGCTTGTCGTGGGGGTCGAAGTAGTCCGGGCTGATGAGCTTGCCCACGGCGCCGGAGGTCAGCTTCTCCAGGAACGGGCCGAGGCTGGCAATGATCTTCTCGTAGAAGGACCGCTCGTAGGACACCGCTGCCGCAAGGCCCGTGAGCACCTTGTCCGGCACCCGCAGCTCCTTGATCAGCGAGATCATGGCCACCAGCGGCGGATCGCGGTCAGACAGCGCCCGCGAGACTGGGTACTTCTTCTTTTCGATCAGGCCCTCCAGATGACCCAGCCGGTCCTGGTAGTCCGTGTACTGACCCTCAGACGCCTTCTGGCGAAACACCATGTGGGCATAGTCCATGAACAGAGGGTCGATACCGGTGACGTCGGCCAGCAAGCTCTCGTAGGTCGGCACGCGGCCGAGTGCGACCTGGGCCTGCGCCACCAGGTTGGTGAAGCGCCAGGAGAACTCCTTGAACGCGGCCGAGTTGCCCGAGGAGGGCAGGGCGTTGGTGGCGCGTGCGGCCACCTCGGTGATGCGGGAGAAGTTGCCGATGCCGTTGTACCGGGCAGAGATGTCGGGATAGCCCAGGTGGAACAGGTAGAACTGGTTGCCACGCCCCGCACGGTGCGCTTCGGCGTACAGCCGCATCATCAGATCGGCGTCCCCCTTGGGGTCGATCACGATCACCACATGGCCCGCGTGAATGTCCTGCGTGGCCAGCACTTCGAGCAGCCGCGACTTGCCCACGCGCGTGGTGCCCAGCACGATCATGTGGCCCGTGCGCGAGGCCTGGCGCATGGTGATGGGACGCTCTTCCATGGTGCCCACGCCATGGAGCACCGGCGAGCCGCCCAGGTCGTCATAGGCCTTGAGCGGGTTGAGCCAGTGGTCCCACTGAACCATCTGGGCGGTCAGGCCCGCCACACCCATGCGGATACCGGTGAACTTCGAAGGCGGGGCCTGATCGGCGGCGGCAGCCGCTGCGGCCTCCTCGCTCCAGGCGGACAGGCGTGTGCCCAGCTGACGCAGGGCTTTTTCTCTCGCTTGCGGCTTGACGAAGCGCTCGGCGTCCGGCCGGCTGGCCTCGTGCTTGCGCTGGGTGTGCTGCTGGGACCACTCGAACCCGTGCCCAAGGTAGAACTGCCCAGGCTCGACGGGGATTTCGTGAGGCACCATGCGCGTCACCGGGTAGTACTTCATCCCGTGCTGGTACTTCAGGATGTGCAGCGCCTGCTTGCAGCGCACCCACCCGAAGTAGCCCGCGATGGCCGCGAGTACCCAGCCCATCCACGGCGGCATCATCAGCGCCCACGGCGCCACGATGGCCACCAGGGCCACGCCCCAGACGGTCATCGTGCTCCACAGCTCCACCGGAGGCCGCAGCAGGGCTTCGAGTGCGTCATCGGGCTTCACCGCCTGGCCTCCTGCATCGGCGCCACAGAGGGCGAGGCGCCCGCCGAGCGAGGGGGAGAGCTGGTCAGGCGCCCATCGGCGAGCACCAGCAGCGGATAGGTCTGCACGCCCGCCCGTCGCAGCGTGGTGGTGAGCCAGTCGCCCACCATGGGGGCCAGCGATGCGCCACCGGCGAGCTGCTGGACCTGCTTGAAAGCGCGTTCGGATTCGGCCTGCACCACAAGACCGGACGCTCCGAGGGCAATCAGGGCCTGACGGTACTGCGACAGCCATTGGCGGCTGAGCGGATCGGTGCCCACCAGGAACACCGGATGAGCCAGCCATTCGGGACGAAACAGCCCGCTTGCGGCCTGAGCCTGTGCTTCGGAGAGCACGCCCGGCACCATGCCCGAGCGGATCGGGAAGCGCACGCCTTCGAGCACACCGGCCTGATCCACACCGACCACCAGGTGACCCAGGTAGGTCCCCATGGGCACGGCGCCGGGACCGGCGTGGATCACCACCGGTTGCGACAGCGCAAACAAGGGTAGAACCGCGCCGATCAGGCACAGGCGGGTGGCACATTTGCGCAGCGCGTTCATGTCGGCCCCCCTGGCTCGGGTGTGCCTTGACCCGCGCTCTGGTAGGCCCTGGCCAGACTGAGCACCCGACGCACGTACTGGCGCGTCTCCGGGTAGTTGGGCACCCGGTGGCCCGCCTTGATGACCGCGCCCGGCCCGGCGTTGTAGGCAGCGATGGCCAGCTCGACATCGCCGCCGAATCGGGCCAGTTGCTCGGCCAGGTACTTGGTGCCCAGCACGATGCTCACGCGCGGGTCGGTCAACAACTGCTCCACCGACAGACCCTGCAAATCCTGCAGTCCCAGATCGCGAGCTGTTGATGGCAGCACCTGCATCAGCCCGATGGCGTTCTTGGGACTGACGGCACGGGGATTGAAGGCCGACTCGGCGTGGATCACCGCTTTCACCAGGTGGGCATCGACTGCGAAGTGATGAGACGCTCGCTGGAGCATCTGTGCCATCTCCGGTGTCATCTGGCGCCCGCGTCTGTTGGCTTGCACGGGCCGCTGCAGCAGCTGCTCAGCCACGGCTGCCGCCTTGTCGGAGGTCGCGGAAGGGAGGGTTTTGCCCACCGGCTCAGGCTCAGAAACACCTCGTGCGGCCGTGTGGCTTTGTGCTGCGGGCTGCTTGCTCATCCGGGGCAGGATCACGCGCTGGTGTTCCGCGCCGCTGATCCAAGCTGCACCCTGCTCGGGCTCCTGCGCATAGGGTTGCGTCACCACCAGGGCCGATCCGACGCACAGCGCCCACGCGCCCAGGTGCCTGAACACTGGGCGGTTCGAGAGGGACGAAAGGTGGTGCTGAGCTTGCATGTCCGTTTTCTGGCTCAGCGGCGAGGTGCGGCCTTGGCTGGCGCCAAGGGACGGGATGGGTCCTTGACCAGCTTGCGCGGGATGCCCAGCAGGTCGGCGGCAGAGGTCGGCCCCTCCACCATGGGAAGGCCCTCGAAATCCACGACCTTCTGGTTCGGGTACAGGCGCGACTGGGCCTGCTGGAACGCGCGGTTCCAGGCCAGCGAGCGCTCCACATCGGCCTGTAGGGCACGGGCAAACATCTCGGCGTAGCGCTGGCGCTCCGCTTCATCGCGTGCGTGGATGCCCAGGGCCTCCACGGGAGAAAGGTTTTCGACGGAGAACGCGGCCCGAGGCCCCTTGAGCAGGACCTTGGCGCGGATCATCTCTTCCTCGCTCAGGCCCCAGATTTGAGCCACCAGCAGATCGTTGGCATCCAGGCGCGAATGCGCCTGGGCGATGCGCTGCGCATTGGTCTGACCCAGTTGCGTCTGGGATTCCTGAATGCGTGTGGTGGCGGTTTGCGCCCCTGCCGGCTGCACCAGCACCCACATCAGCAGGCTTGCGGCGCCCAGCACGCCCACATAACCCAGCACCGGGCGAAGCAGCGGGGTCCTCATGGCTGACGCTCCACGGCGATGCTCACCGAACGGGCACCGTCACTGAACGTCGCGCGTTGGCCAGCCACATCCACCGAGGTAAGCGTCACACCCTGGTAGGAGTCGCCGGGCGAGAGCACGCGCACGTGCGCCGGGTTGCCTCCGACCTCACCGACCACCACCGAAGGCCGGCCGTCCCACATGTCTACGCTGAGCACCTGGTGGGTCGGCCGGGGAGCCACGGCAGCGACCGGGCGGCGCACTGCGGGTTTGCGCGGCGCCGGACGGCTTGCCGCTGGTGATACGACCGGCTGCGGTGCGGCCGGCGGCGGCAGGATCGAGGGGTGAGGCAGGAAGTCGGCCACCTGCAAATCGGCCCCATCCTGACCGGCCCCCTCCTTGATGTAGCCCTGGGCCTTGAAGCCGGCGACCAGCTGGTCCAGGCGCTTCTCCAGACGCTCCAGCTGTTCCTGCAGCTTGGGGTCCTGCGCGGCCGGTGCCGCAGGCACGGCCTCAGCCGGCGCTGTGGCCGGCAAGGCAGGCGGCAGACCTGCGCCGGCCGGCGCGGTGGGGTCAGCCAGCGCAGCCGGTGCGGGCGATGCCTCCTTCTTGCGAGCGAATGGCAATCCGCCTGAGGACCACATCATGAACGCGGCCACCGAGCCCAGAATGAGCAGCAGAACCACGGCACCGGTCAGCACCGGCTTGCCCTTTTTGAGCGGCGCGGCACTCGCAGGCGTGAGGCGCTCAAAGGTCGCGTCGGCGTTGCTGCGCACCGCTTCGGTCGGATCGGGCAACACGCCATCAGTTGGATGGTCAGCAGCCCGTGCGCGAGGCGAACGCGACGTGCGTGTCTGCTCGGCGTCACGGCGTTTGGTGTCCCAGAACTCATCGTCCTGCTGGCGCTGAAACTCCTGCATTTCTGCATCTGGGTCCATGGCGGTCCTCACGGCGAATATGAAAAGTGGTCGAAAGGGAACTGAATGCGCGGCGCGGTGAGCAAAGGCTCAGGGCGAGCCGAATGCATCGGCGTGACGTTCGGCCTCTACGGCTTGCGCCTGGGGTCCGGGCGGTTGAGGCGCCGGGGTGCCCTTGAAAGCCGAGCGGGTGAACCAGACCTGGCGGCTCACCGGATCGCTGTGCAGTTGCCAGGCGGGACCCAGCAAGGTCTTGAGCAGGTCGCTCACACGGTGCGGTCCCATGCGCCGCTGTGACTCGGGCAAGGGCAGGGCAAGGAAGTTGCGTGCGGCTTCATCGAGCACCTCGGCTGGGACCAGCCGAAACCCCGTGCGCACCAGGGTGTGGGCCAGCGCCTCGCCCACGGTGTTGACCGTCTGGCGCGGGTAGCTCAGTTGCGCAAACACCGAAAGCGGGTCGGCCAGGCTTTCGGTGGGCGCGCCCGCCTGCGTGGTGTAGCGCCCCACCTGGACTTGGCTGCCGTCGGGGGTGACGGTCTGTGCAAAGACGGGATGGCCTGCGACGGCCAGCACCGCAAGCATCACCAGGGACAAAAGTGCTTTGAATGACATGGACCCGCCTCTTCACTGGTTGAAATCACTGGACGCGCCTGGGACCTGTTGGGAAGAAAGCGCCTGGTGACCCGCGAGGGCCACCAGGCAAACATGACGCCCCAAGAGATGCGTCGCCAGTGCTGGGCAGTTTCTGAATCGGGCGGGTTTGTCGCCACCGAAAACCTGCCGCAGAAAAGGCAGGTTTTCGCTTGACAGGGCAATGCTTAAGCGGTACCTGCGATTTCCAGTCGTGGCAAAGCGACGAAAGAGGTGCGCTGCCCCGAGGGCGGGGCAGGGACGGGCAAAGGCGGTTTACCGGTTAATGGCCCTACCCAAAGGGCGCACCCCTCCCAAGGCCTCGGGGTGCAAAGGGCTTACTGGAACGGGCAATGCGGGGGATACGGGCACAGGAAGCGCTGCCGCACGGCGGGGCGTGCGGCAGCGCCTGGATGCGGGTAGCAAATCAGCGCGCGGGCGTCAAGCGAAAACCTGCCGCACATGCTGGCAGGTTTTGAGTTGAATGAAAGGGCTGGTGTGCCTAGAGTGATTCGGTCTCTTTTCGCACGGATTCACAACAATGACCACGCGCCAGCCGCTCTCGCCCAAGGTGGGTTTTGCCAACACCCTGCACATGGCCGATGGGCGCAGCGTCCATGATGCTCAGCACGCACCTTATCTGGTGGCGGCCTCGCTGCAAGAGTTGGGCATGGTCGACTGGTTGCCGCGCGTTTTCGGCTTCCTACGCATGTACGACGGCGTGGCACGGTGGATGGAGACTGGCATGCCCGAAGCGGCCTGCATGGCGGATTTGGACCTGCGCGAGGAGGTCATGCGCAAGCGCAGCGGCGCCACCCCACCCGAACAGGACCCCGCGGCGTTGCGGTTCCGGCTCGCCGTGTTGCTGACCAATTCGCCTGTGACACTGTTCGGCGCGCGCTGGAAGCTCGAACGCAGGTTCAAGGATTTGCCCATGGACATCCCGTGGAATCCGCTGGAGCAGCCCTGGCTGACGTTCCTGGGGCAGCACATCGCCCTGCCTGACCACGCCACCTTGCATATCAACCGCAAGGGACGTCAGATCCGCCAACAGCTCATGGCCTACCTGCTGGAGCGCTAAGGCATTGGTCATGATCGGTCACTGCATGCGCTGGATCAAACGCTGGGACCCACGTTCGCCACGTCCGGCATCCGGCGGCGCACCAGCCACCGCCATCCCGCCGCGTGCGGCACCCGATGAGGTGAATCCCCCCATGCCGGTGGTCCGTGGCCACGCCGAGGGGTGGCTGAGGGTTCTGCCTGCGACAGACCTGCTGCGCGTGGTGCATGGCGGCAAGGCACTTGACACCATGTGGCGCCAGTCGCGTCTGGCGCAGATCGTCTGGGAGCGGGACTTGTTGCCAGCGGTCCACCGCTATGCGGAGTTTGTGCAGCTCATGCCCGCTTCCGAGTCGCATCACCACGCCCATGTCGGTGGGCTGCTGTCGCACACGCTGGAAATGACGCTGGCGGCGATGACTTGGCGCAACGGTCACTTCTTCCCGGAAGGTGCGAGCGTCGAGGAGATGGACGCTCAGCGCGACGAGTGGACCTATGTGGTCTTCTTCGCAGCGCTGCTCCACGACGTGGGCAAGATCATGGCGGACCTTCGCATCAACTGGATCTGCACCGGCATCGGAGCGCCGCTGCGCTGGGTCCCGATGTCCGGGCCGCTGACGGCCATGGTGCAGTCGCGGCCTGGCGGTGAGTATCTGGTGGAGTTCACACCGAAGTCGGCGCGAGACTATGCGGCACATTCCCGCTTGGCCACGATCCTGCTGCAGCAGGTGGCGCCGGCCACGGCACTGAGCTTTCTGGCGCACCGACCGCAGGCATTCGAGGCCCTGACGCAGTACCTCTCTGGGAGCGACAGGGCGAGCATGCTGGCCCAGCTGGTGCGCAAGGCCGACCAGACCTCGGCGCAACAGGCGCTGGCCAACGGCAGCCGCGAGCGCTTCACGACCGCCACGAGCATCCCGCTGATCGACCTGCTGATGCAATCGGTGCGCGAGATGCTCGGGAGCGGCACCGCCTTGCCTCTGAATCGTTCCGGTGCCGCTGGCTGGGTCTACGACGGCAGCATCTGGTTCGTGGCCAAGCGATTGGCCGATGCGGTGAGGCTGCACATACGACAGCACCACCCGGATGAAACTGTGCCAGGCGAGAACAAGAATGATCGGCTGTTCGATACCTGGCAGGAGTACGGCTGCATCCAGCCCAACCCGCAAAGCGGACAGGCCATCTGGTATGTACTGGTGCAGGGTTCGGCCGTGGACGGTTCCGAGTCTGTTGCAGCAGTTCCTGTGCAAGGGGCAGGGGAGAACGATGGGGCCTACAGTCACTCACTGACCATGCTCAGATTTCCGCTGGACAAGGTGTTCGAGGAATCAGTGGCATACCCACCCCCGATGCGCGGGCGCATTGTGGTGCAGGTCAAGCGCGGAGCAGCTGCGGTCGAGGCGGCCAACGAGTCTTCTGCTGAGCCAGAGGTTCGACAGGAATCAGGATCTGGAAACCAGTCGGTGCCGAATGATGGTGCAGGCACGCCATCCAACAGAGATCTCGGTCAGGCCACCCGGTTACCCACTCCCGGCGCAAGTCATCAGGAGTTATCTGGCGCGCCTAAACAGGCAAAAGCCAAGACCGAAACACTGCGAGCGCCTGTCTTCAAGCGGCCGGGAAAGCCGGCCGAAGCGACCATGGCGGCGGGCGGCCCCAATCCTGACGGTCCGGTTCAAGGCACACCACGGGCAACAAGCGCCCCCTCGCACACGCCACCGCGTGGTGAGCAGCGCCCGGCCGAATCACAGCACGCACCACTAACCTCATCTCCTGCGGCGGTTGCGAGTGTGGAGCCTCCGCTGGACAAGTGGCTGGACTTCGAGGACGACGCTTCAGCGTTCAAGGACTTACCGAAGCTGCCGCAGCAACCCCTGGAAACGCAAAAAGCCGCACCGCGAGGGCCGTCGGTCGTGACCGCACCGCCAAAGGCACGTGCATCAGCGGCCAAACGTGCATCCAAAGCTGGAGCTGACGCGGCTAAATCGCCCGACACTGGCGCAAACCGTACCAGAGAGGCGCTTCCAAGCCTGCCTCCGCTGCCAGCAGTTCGACCGCTGCTGGCTCGCTCTGGGCAGCCGCCCGAGGTACTTGCCAGGGCGGCTCCCACACAGTTCCAGACTGCGCCAGTCATTCTCAGTCCATTCCTGCCAGAGCTGCCGCACGAAACTGCCAGCAGGCCCAGCGAACCCACACCTGCGGCAGTCGGCTTCATCGAATGGCTGCAGAAAGGCCTGTCCAGCCGGGCCTTGAAGTACAACGAGACGGGCGCGCTGGTGCATTTCGTGGCCGAGGGCATGGCGCTGGTCTCACCGCTGGTATTTCGTACCTACGCCGCAGAAACTGTTGCAGCCAGTGATGCCCAGGTCGACGCACAGGCGCTGCAGGTGCAGCGCGAAGTGATCAAGTCGGGATGGCATCTGATGGGGCCCGGCAAGGTCAACATCCTGAAGTACCAGGTCATGGGGCGCGGTGGCGTGCCCGTAGGCAAGCTCAGCGCCGTGGTGCTCACTCAGCCGGACCGTTGGGTCGTGCCCGTGCCACCGGTCAACCCGGTTCTCAAGCTCGTTTGAACCGCAGGTGCTGGATGGCTGGTAGATCTGACAGGGAGCGTTGAAAAAGTTTGACAGAGTCAGTCATGATGACTACATTGCAACCGTGCATCAGGGGAAACCAACTTGCTTGGGTCCTGCGAAGGGCGTCACATATCAGTTGTGGCATCTGATTAAAAGTTGTGCAGACAGCGTGGAAAGTTGAACGGGCTCAGGCCCGTTTTTACGGCCTTCTCAATATTCCACGATGTATATTATGTTAAGTTATTGAACCATCAAATCCCTGATTCAAGGTTCGGCCCAAATGTTGCTCCTGCCCTCGTGAGCAGCCCCATGCATCCGGGGAAACACCAGCTTGGTGCGCCGGCTAATTGGACTGCCCACACCTACAATGTCGCCCACCGGCAGGAGTCCAATCCGGCCAGTTCCATTCAACCCTCTCAAGGACGTTCATGAAGCATCTGTTTCTGACCCTCAGCATGATCGGCGCCGCCACCCTGGTGGGCTGTGGCAAGACCGAAGCCCCCGCGCCGGCCGCTCCGGCGCCAGCGCCCACCGCCGAAGCACCGGCACCCGCTCCCGCCAGCCAGTGGCCAGAATTGCGCGTGGCCATCGACCCCACCTACAAGCCCTTCACCTACAAGACCGACGCGGGCGAGCCCGCTGGTTTCGACGTGGACGTGGCCAAGGCCCTTTGCGACGAACTCAAGAGCAAGTGCGTGTTCGTCGAGCAGGCCTGGGACGGCATGATTCCCGGTCTGCTGGCCAAGAAGTACGACGCCATCATTTCCTCGATGTCGATCACCGAAGAGCGCAAGCAGTCGGTTGATTTCACGGGCAAGTACTACAACACGCCGTCCTGCGTGGTCGTCAAGACCGCACTGAACCTGGGCGCCGAAGCCGCGGGTTTCAAGGGCAAGAAGCTGGGCGTGCTGAAGGCTTCTACCCAGGAAAAGTACGCCATGGGTGAGCTCAAGCCCGCAGGGGCGACCGTCGTGCCTTACGACGCCCAGGATCAGGTCTATCTGGACATCAAGTCCGGCCGTCTGGACGGTACCGTGGCCGACGTGGTCGAAGTCCAGGGTGGCTTCCTGTCCACACCGGACGGCAAGGACTACAGCTGCGCCGGTGGCCGCATTCCGGTCGAGTTCGACGCCAAGTACTTCGGCGCTGGCGCCGGTGTGGCCATCCGCAAGGAAGACACCGCTCTGCGCGACGCGCTGGACGCGGGCATCAAGGCCATTCGCGACAACGGCAAGTGGAAGGAACTGTCCGAGAAGCATGTCCCTGGCGTGGATATCTGGGGTTCCTGATCACTGAGCTGAACCGCGAGCGCCGATGACGACCTATTTCATCCAGATCCTCCAGGGCCTGCTGGTCACCCTCGGCGTCTCGCTGGGCGCGCTTGTTGTCGCCGCCGTGCTCGGCCTGGCCGGCGCGGCGGCCAAACTCTCGCCTTACCGCTGGCTCAACTGGGTCGGCGACATCTATTCCACCGTGATCCGGGGTGTCCCGGATCTGGTGTGGATGCTGCTGCTGTACTTCGGCGGGCAGATCCTGATCAACGACATCTTTGAAGCCATGGGCTACCGCAATGGCCCGCAGATTAACCCCTTTGTGGCAGGGGTGCTGACCATCGGTTTCGTCTACGGCGCCTACATGACGGAAACCTTCCGGGGCGCCATCATGAGCGTGCCCAAGGGACAGTCGGAGGCCGGCTGGGCCTACGGCATGAACCGGTTCTACACCTTCCGCCGCATGGTGCTGCCGCAGATGGTGCGGTTCGCACTGCCCAGTTTCACGAACAACTGGCTGGTGCTGCTCAAGGCCACCGCCCTCGTTTCGGTGATCGGACTGGCCGACATCACCAACCTCGCCAAGCAGGCCGGCGCGGCCGCTCGCGGCGACATCCCCGGTGCCGCCATCATCTTCATGGCCTTCGCCGGTTTCCTCTACCTCCTGATCTCCACCATCAGCCTGATCCTGCTGCGCAAGGCCGAAGCCCGCTACTCCGTGGGCGTGAAGCGGGGTGAGTTCTGATGGACAAGTTTGCGATCATCTTCCAGCCACAGAACCTCGCGCTGTACTGGACCGGCTTCCTGGCGACCATGGAACTGCTGGCCATCAGCCTGCTGGCCGGTGGGCTGCTGACGTTGCCACTGACGCTGATGCGGGTCTCGCGCAACCGCTGGGTCTCCACGCCGGTCTGGCTGTTCACCTATGTGGTGCGCGGCACACCGCTGCTGATCCAGGTCTATTTCATCTATTACGGCATCGCCCAGCTGGAGTGGGTGCAGGCGATGTGGGACACGGTCTGGCCCTGGACGATGTTCAAGGACCCGTTTTTCTGCGCTGTGGCGGCGTTTTCGCTCAACACCTGCGCCTACACGGTCGAGATGCTGGCGGGCGCCATCAAGGAAACGCCCGCTGGTGAAATCGAGGCCGCACAGGCCGCCGGCTACAGCAAATGGAACATGATGTTCCGTCTGGTGCTGCCCAGTGCGCTGCGCCGCACCCTTCCCGGCTACTCGAACGAAGTCGTGATGATGCTGCACGCCACCTCGCTGGCCAGCGTGGTACCGGCGCTGTACGACCTGACCAACGCCGCCTACGCGATCTACAAGACCTACTACTTGGCCTTCCAGCCGTTCATCGTGGTCGCGGTGCTGTATTTCATACTGACCTTCGCCCTGGTCTACGTGTTCCGGCTGCTGGAAAAGCGCTTCTTGGCCTATCTGCGCCCACGCACTCACTGATCCCGTTTTCTCTTCCTCCGGATGCGACAGCTCCAACACCCCCTGCTCTCTCCGTCGCTTGGCACCCAACGCCAGGTCACCAGCCTGCACTTTGGTCAGGCCACCAATGGCCGTAAGGCCTACATCCAGTCCAGCCTGCACGCCGACGAGCTGCCCGGCATGCTCACCGCGCACAAGCTGCGGGGCCTTCTGGCCGCGGCCGAGGCGGCCGGCGAGATCCCCGGCGAGGTCGTGCTGGTGCCGGTGTGCAACCCGATCGGGCTGGACCAGAGCCTGATGCACCACCAGGTCGGCCGCTTCGAGCTGCTGACCATGGAGAACTTCAACCGGAACTACCCGGACTTCTTCAACCTGGTGAAAGACCGGATCGCGCCGAAGCTCACGCAGGATGCGGAGACAAACAAAGGCATCGTGCGGGCCGCCATGCACGAGGTGCTGCAGGAACAGCCGGTGACCACCGAGCTGGAGAGCCTTCGCCGGGTGCTGATGGGCCTTGCCTGCGACGCCGACGTGGTGCTTGACCTGCACTGCGACTTCGAGGCCATTCTTCATATGTACGTCGAGCAGCCCATGCTCGACCAGATGGCGCCGCTGGCGCGACTGCTTGGCGCCCAGGCGCTGCTGTGGGCGCGGGGCTCGGGTCCTTCGATCTCGTTCGACGAGGCGCTGTCCGGCCCATGGTGGCGTTTGCGCGATCACTTCGCCGACCAGGCGCCGATCCCCCTGGGCTGCGCCAGCACCACCGTCGAGCTGCGCAGCCAGACGGATGTGTCGGACGCCCTGGCCAGCCAGGATGCCCAGGCCATCGTCGGTTACCTGCGCCATGTCGGCGTGATGGCTGGCCCCACCCCTGCCCTGCCCGATCCGCGGTGCGAGCCGACACCGCTGGCCGGCACGGAAGCCTCCCACGCGCCGCACCCGGGCGTGATCGACTTCGTAGCCCAGGTCGGCGAGCGTGTGGCCGCTGGCCAGCTGCTGGCGCGGGTGGTCGACCCGCTGACACCGCGCGAAACCGACATCCGCAGCAGCATCGATGGCATCGTCTACGCCCGCCACAGCCTGCGCTGGGCCACGGCGGGCATGGAGCTTTGCCGTGTCGCCGGCCGAACACCGATCCGCTCCGGCAACCTGCTGAGCCCCTGACAGACCCACGCACCATGACCACCAAACTCGAAGCGATCGACATCCGCAAGAGCTACGGCTCGCACGAGGTGCTCAAGGGCATTTCCCTGACGGCCAAGGCCGGCGACGTGATCAGCATCATCGGCTCGTCCGGTTCCGGCAAATCCACCTTCCTGCGCTGCATGAACCTGCTGGAACGGCCGCAGCAGGGCCGCATCGTCGTGGCCGGCGAAGAGCTCAAGCTGGTCACCGCCAAGGACGGCATGCTCAAGGCGGCCGACGAAAAACAGCTGCAGCGCCTGCGTGCCAAGCTGGCCATGGTGTTCCAGCACTTCAATCTCTGGTCGCACCTGACGGTGCTGGAAAACGTGATCGAGGCGCCCATGCACGTGCTCGGCAAGGGCAAGGACGAGGCCATTGCCACCGCCCGCAAGTACCTGGAGAAGGTCGGCCTGCGCGACGTCGAGGGCAAATACCCGGCCCACATGTCGGGCGGCCAGCAGCAGCGCGTGGCGATCGCCCGTGCGCTGGCGATGGAGCCCGAGGTGATGCTGTTCGACGAGCCGACCAGCGCGCTCGACCCCGAACTCGTCACCGAGGTGCTGCGCGTGATGCGCACCTTGGCCGAAGAAGGCCGCACCATGGTGGTGGTGACCCACGAGATGGGTTTTGCGCGCGAGGTCAGCAACCATGTGCTGTTCCTGCACCAGGGCCGCATCGAGGAACAGGGCAACCCGCGCGAAGTGCTGGTCAACCCCAAGTCCGAGCGGCTGTCCCAGTTCCTCTCGGGCAAGCTCAAGTAAGTCGGCGGCGAGGTTCGCCAATCGGCCGAACAGCGGGGTTTCCGTCCCGCTGTTGGCGGGTTTCTGTGGGGTCCGGATGGGAGAGCATTGCTCCATCCCGGAACCACCCGCCAGAAAGGAACCTCTCCATGAGCACCGTCGACACCAGCAACTCCAGCGCCTGGTCCCAGACCCTGTCGTCCCTGAGTGGCGCCATGTCCAGCTACCTGCAGGACAAGATGCACAAGAAGATGGACGCCGACGGCGATGGTGGCGTCAGCCAGAGCGAGTTCCAGGCGGCGCTTGAAAAGGTCGCTGGCAAGCTGGGCGTCGAAGTCGGCCAGGGCGCCTCGGAGCTGTATGCCTCGCTCGATGCCAACAAGGATGGCGCGCTGAATGGCGCCGAGGTGGGCACCCTGCTGCAGAACCTGTTTTCGTCCGCCTCAAACACCCAGGCGTTTGTCCAGCAGCGCGGCGATGAGGCCCGGTTCGCCGAGCTCGATGCCGACAACGATGGCCAGATCTCGATGGCCGAGTTCGGCATCACACCCGCCATCGAAACCACGGTGGTGCAGACCACGACCGTGATCACGACCACACAGGAAGTGATGTCCGGGGGGGCCGGCTCGCTCGTTGGCGCCACCAACCCCACGGCACCGGCGACCAAGGCTCCCGTGCATGCTGTCACCACGCCGGAAGAAGGCCCGGAGTTCGCCAAAACCGAAGAGGCGACTGCCGAGAGCGAGGACGCTTCCTTGCAGGCCCTCATGCAGACCGTCGACACCGATGGCAGCGGCGACATTTCGGGCGCCGAGCTGAATGCCTACGTGGCCAAGCTGAGCGCCCAGGCCGAAGCCGCCAGCAAGCGCTACAACGACACCACCCTCGCCTCGCTGAGCGGCGGCAGCCTCCACGAATCCGCCTGACGCCTGGCGGCGATCAGGGCTTGAGCTCCAGGCGGCTGCGCCACTGCGCGGGCGCCATTTGCAGTGGCCGGTATTCCACGGCAGCCCAGGCGTCGCTCATGTCGCGGTAACGGCTGGAAAGCGCGTTGCCGCTCTGCCCCGTCTGGTAGATGAACAGCGAGTTCTCCGGCTCCGCCAGGTCGTAGATGGCGCGCAGGCTGGCGGCATGCCGGTTGGCAAACGGCGCATCGGCCTTGTCCAGGTGGTACTGGCCGACGTTCACGGTGAATGGGTCACCGCCCGTTTCCTTTCGCACCTCGAACATGGGTGCCAGCGCACCGACGTTGCTGAACGGACGGTGCACGGAAATCGCCGGGTGGGCCGTGCCCCAGCGCCAGCGCGACACATCCCTTCCCTGCTGCGCACTGATGCGGTCCAGTGCCCGGTCCAGCGCCGCCGTGCTGGCCGCAGCGCAGCCCTGCGGGCCACACCAGTCGTGGTCGTCGCGCTCCAGAATCCCCTCGACCGCGTTGCGGAACAGGCGCTTGCCATAGAGCTTTTCGAACCGCTCCACGCCCAGGCGCTGGCCCACCACACCGCGCGTGAACTCGTCGATCCAGACGCTGTAGACCAGCGGCGCAGCCGCATCGGCAGACATGCCGCCGTTGAAGTCCTTGAGCGAAGCCAGCGCCGCAGCGGCGAGCGGGTGGCTGGACGCGGTCTTGCTCAGGTGGGGCAGCAGGCGCAGCGTCGCCTCCGAATGCAGATCGCCGTGCATGGCGCGGAAGCTGGCCGCGTCGTGCTTCTCCGTCTGAGCCAGCAGGGCCTCGATGCGTTCCTGGCGATACGGCGCCGCCCAGTCCTGGGTCAGAAAATGCGGGTAGTCGGCCGCATGGATGCGCTGATTGGCGGTGGCAATCCAGCCCTTGGCGCCGTCGTCCTGCGGGGTGTCTTCGTAAGGCAGGTAGCCCGCCCAGTCGTAGCGGGCGTCCCAGCCCGGCGAGGGAGCCACACCGCGGATGCGGTTGTCCGGCGACCGCAGGGGCACCTTGCCCACTGCCTTGAACAGGATGCGGCCACTGCGGTCGGCCATCACCGCGTTCTGCATCGGTGCGTGGAAGTGGCGGTACGCCTCCAGCAGATCGTCAACCGAGCGCGCGCGGTTGGAGGCCAGGGTGGCGTCCACATTGCGGTTGTCCGCCTCCAGCGCGGTCCAGCGCAGCGACAGCGCGAAGCGCCCGGTGTCGATGAGGTCACGCGCACGACCCGGTGCATCGCTGAGCACGGGGCCGTGTCGGCTGCTGCGCACCGTGTGCACCACGTCGGGCTCGCCCTTGACGCGGATGGTTTCGACGCGCTCGTCAAAGCGCGCCCAGGCTTCCTGCCCCGCGGGTGCCGGGAGGCGATAGCGGGTCGGGTCGCTGGGGTCCAGCTGCTCCAGGTACAGGTCTTGCACATCGGGGCCGGTGTTGGTGAAGCCCCAGGCCACGTCGGGTGTGCGCCCGAGCACCACGAACGGTGTGCCCGGCAGGGTGGCCCCGATCACATCCATGCCCTTGAGTCCGGGCACGTCGGGCGCCTGCAGGCGGGCGAAGTACCAGATCGCCGGCGCGCTCAGGCCCAGGTGCGGGTCGTTGGCCAGCAGCGGCTTGCCGCTGGCGCTGCGCGCGCCCGACACCACCCAGTTGTTCGAGCCCTTGCCCTCCACTTCTCCAAGGGAGCGGGTCCACTCGATCACCCCCTGTGCCAGGGCATCCGCAGCAGGACTGCTCTCGATGGCGCGGGACTGTTTGCCATCAGCAGCCGGAAACACGCGCATGACACGGTACAGCTCCGCCAGATCGGCCGACGCTGCGGGTGCTTCGCCCGGATAGGGCGGAAACAGCTGCCACAGGGACGGGGTGTCCAGCACCTGCAGCGCGGACAGCCGGGCCAGCTCGTTGCCCCAGTTGCCGCCCAGGTCCAGCGCCATCATCAGGGCCCAGCCAGCGCTGTCTTCGGGCTCCCAGTAGCGGCCGGCGGCCGCCTCTTCCCGTGGGTCGATGCGCAGGATCTGGAACTCGGGCGACAGCGCTTGCTGGCGGCCAGCAAAGAACGCGTTCACGCCGTCGCTGTAGGCCTTCAGCGCTGCACGCCCCTCTTCGCTCATACCAGCAAGTTGCGCCTGGGCCGCCTGCCGGATGCCCAGCGTGCGCATGAGCAGGTCGGTCTCCAGCGTGGAGCGGCCAAACACCTCGGACAGCTGTCCTCGCATCAGGCGGCGGTTGAACTCCAGCTGCCATCCGCGTTCCTGCGCGTGCACATAACCCATCGCCATCCAGGCGTCCCGCGGGTCGGTGGCCAGAATGTGCGCCACATCGCTGCCGTCGCGTTGCACCTGCACGGCACCGCGCAACCCAGGCAGGCTCAGATCCCCATCCGTCTGGGGCTGGCTGCGCCAGGCATAGATCGACAACGCCACTGCTCCGAGCAGGATCAGCAGCAGCAACAGAAAGAAAAAACGGGTCAACCAGCGCATCAGCACCTCCAAGGCTGGAGCGATGGTAGCGGCGTCGTGCCGCTCGTGCATCGGACGTGCGACTGGCTCAGACGCGAGTGCGACCGTGCCCGAGCACCATCTGGCCATCCACCAGGCGGAAACTCACTGTGGGTGCACTGATGTCCGTGAAGGGTGCACCCATCGAGAACTCGCCATCGCTGTGCAACAGGCACTCCTGCCGCCTCAATGCAATGGCATTGTCCGTGCCGGCAAAACGAACCCAGGTGCCGTAGCTGCTGGTGTCTTCAAGAAGGTAGTTGCCCGAGCGGATGTCGATGGAAGCATGCATCCGGGAGACCCGCGGATCGTTCACCACAAAATCGGCCTCGGGCACCCGGCCGATCTTCAACGGCAGGTCCGTGAGATTGAAAGACTGGCTGGTGTCGAGCCAGCCCAGCTCAATGCCCCCGAACACCGATTCGGTGCTTTTTCTCAGGGCGTGCAGGTCGGCTGGAAGCGTCAGGAACTCCGACAGCATCTCGGTCTGCCACTCGATGCGGAAGACCTCTGTGGGCTCCACGCGCCCCTTGATTCGGATCGGCCCGAGGCTGCGGCTGCGCACGTTATGCCCCTTGCCCAGCTTGCGAATCACCAGGTCGTTGACCAGGATCTGCTCCGGCCCTGCCAGATCGCTCAGACGAGACGCCACGTTGACCGCATCGCCGAAGCAGTCGCCATCGACCTGCACCACCTGCCCGCGCGCCATGCCGATCTGCATCATCAGCTTGAGCCGGTTGGGCCACTGGACCACCCGTTGAGAGTGCTCCTGCTGAATGGTGCTCATGCACTCGACAGCAAGCCGGTTGTTGGTGAACGAGAGCAGAACGCCGTCGCCCAGCATCTTGACGACCTTGCCGTTGTGTTCCAGACCCATGGCCCCGATCCACTGGGTCAGCTTGGTCACCGCCTTGGCGGCGCGGTCGTTGCCCAGTGTTTCAAACACGGAGACGCTGCCGGTCAGGTCCACGAAGGCAATCGTCAGTTCGGCCATGAAAAATAGTAGAAATCGGCCTGGGCGAGGCCGGGTGCTGGTGGTGTCAACCGAAGCAAGGACAAGCTGGTGGATGGTAACAAGGTGTGTGGTTTATCACACATCCAGTCATTTGAGCACCAGAAATGACGTGACCCAGGACCGCTGTTGGACGTTTCCACATGGCTGAGCCCAAAGGACCTAAACGAACCGGCCGTCATTGAACACTTTCCGGGGCAATTACTGGCATCGTCACCAGACCTGTACACGCAATATCTTAAACAGTCTTTCTAACCGCTTGATTTGGCTGTTGTTTTCTTGACTTTCCTCAAGCTCAAGGCCTTGCCCGAGGGGCTCCCCGGACGTATCCTGCCCCCATAACTTAATATCGTTGGGATCGCAAATGCGCTGGATCAAACCCACCATTCGCCACAGCATCTCCGCCTTGCTGGGCACCGAGGTGCGCAAGCATGCACCGGAGTCGCTCGAGCCGGTCCGCCAGGCCATGCTGTCTGTTCTGGGTGAAGCAGGGGCCCAGGCCAATCCCAGGCTCAAACACCGCCTCATGTATGTGCACGATGTGCAAGCGCTCTGGTATGCCCGGGCCGAGATGGTGGCCGTACTCAGCCGTCTTCATGGCGAGGCACGGGCGGTCGATCTGGTCCGCAGCGTGACCCCGGTGTTCAATGGACTCCTGCCCAAAGGTCTCCTGGAATCCACCCGCTCGGCACGCTGAGGCGTTTGCGAGCCCAAGCTCATCCCCAGAACATCAGCGCCTCGCGCCCCTGCACCATCACCTCCACGTCCCGGCCCACCGGCAACAACACCTTGGTGGGAACGTGCCCGAACGGCAGGCCCGTCAGCACAGGCGTCCGGGTCTGACTCCGAAGCCAGTCGACCACCGTCTGCAGCTTGAACCCGCGGTCGTGTGGAACCGGCTTGAAGCGGTTGAAACTGCCCAGCACGATCAGCTTCTGACGTCCCAGGATGCCCGCATGCAACAGTTGCGTCAGCTGTCGTTCGATGCGGTAGGGATGCTCGTTGACATCCTCCAGAAACAGCACGCCGCCCTTCACATCGGGCAACCAGGGCGTGCCGACCAATGAACACAGCACCGACAGGTTGCCGCCCCACAGCTGGGCCTTGTGAAGGTGCAGCGACGGGGCTTCTTCCCTGGCGGTCGTGGGCAGACAGGGCAGGTCCTTTTTGGGCAGCACCCAGCCTGCGCCCTCGCCATGTCCATCGAGCAGGTCGTCAAAGCAGGCTTCCATGATGTCGTCAGGCTCTTCGGCGCCAAAGTCCTCCCCCAGTGCCGGGCCCGCCCAGGTCACGGCGCCCGTCTTGGCCAGCAGCGCGCATTGCAGCGCGGTGAAGTCGCTCAGTCCCACGAACTGCGTGCCCTTGCCGATGGCTTTCGCGAGCTGCTTGTAGGGCAATTCGGGCAGAAGGCGCGTGAGGCCATATCCGCCGCGTGAAATCAGCGCCACGTCGGCACCGCTGGCCGCTGCACGGCCGATGGCCGCGATGCGGGTGGCGTCGTCGCCCGCAAACCGCATGTGGCTGCTGAGCGCAGCCTCGTCGATCTCGACCTCGTGGCCGAGTTGCTGCAGCCGTTTCACCCCGCGCCGGAAGGCGGCCTTGTCGCGCACGGCGCTGGAAGGAGAGTAGATGTAGATGTGGCTCATGGCTCGTTGAAAGAAACGGGATAGTTGGAAAAGTGTTGACAGGCCGCGCGTGCAATCTGCTCGCCCCGCTCGGGAACGAAGTGCCCTGCGTCGGAAATCAGCCAAGGTGGCGGGCAGCCCCGGATGTTGCGTGCCAGGGCTTGCATGACAGGCTCACCCAACACGGGGTCGCGTGCTCCGACCACCATCAGCGTCCGGCCCTGCCAGCGCTCTCGCCAGAACAGCAGGGCCTCGCGGGATATGGCTGCGCCTTCGTCTTCGGCGTGCTCCGGCACCAGATTCGGAAAGGCGCGCAGTGCGGCGCGATGGCCCGCGTCGGGAAACGGCGCGTTGTACGCCTCGCATTCGGCGGCATCCAGGTGCGGGTTGCCGCGCGCGAGCAGGCGGCCGACGTCGTACAGCGGCTTCTCTGCGCACATCTTGCGCCACGCCAAGAACCCCGGAGACAGTGTCTCGCCGCCAGTGGCCAGCAGGGTGTTCATGACGAGCAGGCCGGCGTAGCGCCCCGGTGAGGCCATCGGCAAGGTCAACCCGAGCAGCCCACCCCAGTCCTGCACCACCAGCACCACGTTGCCCAGGTCCAGCCGATCAACGAACTCGAGCAGCACGTTGCGGTGCCAGTTGAAACGGTGGAACGCGTCCTTCTTGGGTTTATCGCTCTTGCCAAAGCCGATCAGGTCGGGCGCCACCACACGATCTCCCGCCTCGGTGAAGACTGGAATCATTTTGCGGTAGAGATAGCTCCACGCCGGGTTGCCGTGCAGGCACAGCCAGGTGCGCGGCGCGTCCGACGGCCCTTCGTCCAGGTAGTGCAGGCGAAGGCCGCCCAGCGACGGGAGATCGCTCAGGTAGTGCGGCGACCAGGGGTATCCCGGCAAACCGTCGAAACGGCGTTCGGGCGTGCGCAGCGCGTCGTCTCGCAGAGGCTGGCCCTCGCGACGCTGCTGGTCACGGCGGGACCTGAAGAAATCGCTGAGCATGCTGCCGCACTCGTCGGCCCGCACACCGCCCAAGACCTGGGTGTGGTGGTTCAGCTGAGCCTGACCGAACAGGTCCACCACCGAGCCGGCTGCACCGGTCTTCGGATCATGTGCACCGAAGACCACCCGCCGCAGGCGCGAATGCAGCAGCGCGCCGCTGCACATGGCGCATGGCTCCAGCGTCACGAACAACTCGCAGTCGTCGAGGCGGTAGTTGCCCAGGGTCTGCGCTGCCGCGCGAAGGGCGACGATTTCTGCATGGGCTGTCGGGTCGTGCGCAGCGATGGGCGCGTTGCGCCCGACGCCCACCACCCTGCCCTGGTGCACGATCACCGCACCGACCGGCACCTCGCCCGCGGCGCGAGCGGCCTGGGCTTCTTTCAGGGCCAGGCCCATGTACTCGGCGTCGTTCATGCCGTCATTGTCCCGCACCCTTTGGGTGCCATCGTCAATCGAACAGCGACGGCTGCCGGTCCTGCAGGGGCCAGCTTGCCAGCACCTCATGGAGCCCCTGCCCATAGAGACTGTCGACAAGCCGCACTTCGGTCACGTCCCAGGCCAGAGGGGTGATTCGCCGGGAACCGACCGGCGCCCGCCCGTAGTCCAGCGTGATGTGTGGATAAAAGCTGGGCCGTATCCAAGCCTCGGGCCATCCGAGCGAGCGCAAGGCCGTGACCAGTTGCCGTCGCAGAAGGAACAAGGGCCGAACGCCGACACCGTGACCTGCCAGCTCGACAGTGCCGACCTCACGCTGAGGGCCGCGCGACTGCACGGTGTCAAAACAGACGCGGAATGGCGCCGCGTCCAGCTGCGGGCCCACACGCAAGACAAGCGCCAGGATTTCGGGAGGAATGCGGTCTTCGTACGACCCCAGAGGCACCAGTGTGGTGTGCAGCCGCTCAGCGGCCATGGGCTTGGAAGGTCCGTGGTACGAGCGGTTCAACAACTGGTACAACCGGTCAATGTCCTGTGCGACGGCCCAAGGCAGGTGAAGCATGTAGTAAAGATCATGGCGGATACCCATGCAACACCTCCTTGGGCTGCGATTGCGGGGGTACCATTCTGCACAACTACTGTTCATTTGTACAGTAGCTGTATCGACATCACTCCCACTCTATTGTCAATAGCTGGTCGCGACTCAGAGGGAAAGCGAGTTGCGTGACAGCCGCGAACGGGCTCGATACCGACAGATCTACCGTCGCATTCTGGAGCCCATCACGAGGCTCATCGCTCTCGGACTCATTCGTTGATGGTTCGCCGCAGCGATTGGAATGCGAAAGTGGCATGTTCTGTGGCGCGATGACGGTATCGGATGCTCTCACCGGAGGGAGAAGACGGTACTGTATGGGTGGATGACGGTATCACAACCTTCTTTGCTCGGACCTGCTCGGTGCACGCTGATCGTTGGATCACTGATGCACGATTTGAGCCTGAATCCAGCATTGGTGTTGATTCATTTCCAAAGCTGGGCCATTTCGGGACGTGTTCACGTTGAAATCTGAGCCACGTTGCCGCTCTATCGTGCTGAGTTTTTCAGCACGGGGGAGCAGGAGTGATCAACGTGAGCACATTGAGCAAGTTGCGCCGCCTCGTGCTGAGGCAGGACGTGTCGGTGCGCGAGGCCAGCCGCAGGCTGGGCATCTCGCGCAATACAGCCACCAAGTGGCTCAAGGACGGACAGATGGTCGAGCCCCGATACCCGCAACGGGTGTTCGCGGGCAAAAGTCCTTCGTTCACAAAATCGACGGCCAATGGAAGCGGGACGGATCCCGTGATGTCCAGCCGCCGACAACAGGCCCGCATGCAAAACCAGTCAAGACAAATCAAACACGCCCGACAGCTGAGTCGAACGTCATCCCCCTGCCCGCCAAAGACAAGGAGATCGTCCCCGAAGCATCCGACCCGCAAGCCAGCACCCGCATGGACACCCAGGCCGAGCGTGAAGCCCTCGTCGCCCGGCTGGAGGCGGCGCTGATGGACCGCTACATCATCAAACGCGCTCCGGTCACCCTGGGCGATGTGAGCATTGGCCTGACCGAATACCGTTTCAGGGGAGACACCTCACGCGTCGCGTTCACCGAATCCACCTTCCGGTTGGCCACCGACACGAACAGCCCCTCTGTGGCTCGTTCCATGGTTGATGTCGCTGAGACCCGCAGCTGGCACTCCTTGCGCATCACGGGCAGTGAGGATTTCAGGCGCCTCATCTGGCTGGAGGCCGCAGCACGCGGTGTCAAAACCCTGGGCTACGAGCCCAACCCGGCCGACCTGGAACGGCTCAAGGTGGAACGGGAACAACGGTTGAGCAACCGCATTGAACCCGCCCGGGACGCCTCCACCGCGCAAGGCGCCAACACCTCAGACAAGCCCTCTGGCCGCGGCAGCGGCGGACGCAAGACCGTTCTGGCAGCCATTGAGGCCATCTTGGTGGCCAATCGGGTACCTGAAAAAAGGCGCGAGGCCATCATGGTGGCAGCAGCCGAGAAACTGGCCCAGCGCACACGCGACGGGCTGGTGCACAGGGTCAAGGTCTACGACAAGAACGCCCCCTCTCAGCGTCCTGTCGTGGCACCTCAGCTAGAGCCACAACGTTCGCGTGACCGGGCGGCTCCCACACGCTGAGGCTTGCGCGGTGGACGATGCCCCCGAATCAACGGCCACCTACTTGATAGGTGATCGCCGCTGGGCATTGCATGCGCCCGGTTTTGCCGACGCCATTGCCGAAGCCTACGCGAACCACCAGCGCCCCCGCTGTTTGTGTCGCCCAGACGGCAAAGGCATCGAGATGTACGTGGCCCGCTTGATGAACGGCTACATCGTCAAGCGCATGCCCAATACCGGGGGTCAGCATGCCACTGCATGCCCTTCCTATGAATTACCTGCTGATCTGTCTGGTCTGGGCCAACTGGTCGGCACCGCCATTGTGGAAAACCCCGCCACGGGTGAAACGGCATTGAAGCTCGATTTCCCCCTGTCCAAACTGCCCGGCCGATCGTCCCAATCTCCAGCCGCCAGCACCTCGCCCAACATCTCGTCCCAAGGTCAGAAGCTCAGTCTGCGTGCCCTGCTCCACTACCTGTGGGATCAGGCCGAACTGACCCACTGGCACCCGGGTTTCACGGGCAAGCGAAACTGGTGCATCGTCCGCCGGCACCTGCTTTCAGCCGCAGCGCACAAGTTCGCGCGCGGCAGCGCACTGCAGAACCGCCTGTATGTGCCCGAAGTGTTCTCCGTGGAGCATCGCGACCCCATCAACGCCCGCCGCCTCGCCGAATGGACCAGCGCCTTGGCGCATCCAGGAAAGCCCAGCCAGCTCATGCTCCTGATCGGCGAAGTCAAAGAGATCGTGCCGTCACGGTACGGTTTCAGAGCGGTCATCAAACATGTCCCCGATCAAGCCTTCGCCATCGACGAGCGCTTGTTCCGTCAGCTGGAGCGGCGATTCGCAGGCGAGCTGGCACTTTGGGGCGCCTTCGATTCCATCCATCTGGTCATGATCGGAACCTTCTGCGTCAGCTATTCGGGCCTTCCCACCATCGATTCCCTTTCGCTGGTCACTTTCACACCGGAGTGGATTCCGGTGGACAGCCCCCATGAGGCCCACCTCGTCCGGTCCCTGGTCAACTGTCGGCGAAGCTTTGTGAAGACCCTTCGCTACAACCTGTGCGCGGGCACCGGCATGGCCAGCGCCGTGCTCACCGATCTGGGCGATCCGTTTGAGCTGTACATCGCAACGGAAAGCGACACCACCGAAGAATGCCCGGTGGAGCCATCCTCCGCTCCTGACCAGCCTGCCCGCCACTGGGTATGGCACCCATTACAGCACCCTATTCCCCCGTTCCCAACCGTCAGAACGGAAGCCCTCGCCTGATTGGACGCAGCGCAATCGAATTGCGCCGGATTGATCCCGCGCATCTCAGAAGCCGCCGGCAATCTGGGCGAATTCACCCCACGCCCGCCAGCCCATTGCGCCCATGCCGAGTCCACTAAACTCAGAAGCAATCTGTTTTGCAACGTCTGCAGAATTCACCAACAAAACGACGGCTGAACATGCAAGGGAGCAAGCGTTCCAATTTCGATCTGCTCAAACCCTATGAGCAGCAGCTCTGGCGTCTCGGCGCCCTGGCGGAGCGGTACTTTTCAGACGACCCCAACACCAGTCTGCTGAAGCTTCGCCAGCTCGCCGAACTTCTGACCCAGACGGTCGCCGCCCGGATCGGCCTGTACACCTCGGCTGAAGAGTCCCAATACGACCTGATCCGGCGCCTTCAGGCCGATGGTTTCCTGCCTCGGGAAATCAAGCAGCTGTTGGACCAGATTCGTGTGGCGGGCAATGCCGCCAACCACGCACTCGAAGGCAACCACGCCAAAGCCCTGACCTCCCTTCGGTTCGCCTGGCAATTGGTGCTCTGGTTCCACCGCACTTTCAAAGATCCCGGATACCGATCCGGCCCGTTCCTGCCGCCGGCGCCGCCTGCTGACGAGGGCGCCGAACTCAAAAGCCAGCTGGATGAGCTGCGCCAGGCGGTGGTCGAATACCAATCCAAGCACGAGCAGGTTCAAAACCAGCTGACACAGGCCCAGTCGCAACTCTCCACTCTGGCCGAAGAGCGCACGGTGTGGGAACAGGTCGCCACCGAAGCCGAAGAAGCCAAGACACAACTCGGCCAGCGCCTTGAAGCCCTGCAGACCGAAGTCAAGGCGGCACCACAATTCAACAAGACCCAGCTGCTGTCGTTTGCCACCGCCGCCGCGTCGCAGGTGGTGCTGGACGAATCCCAGACTAGGCGCCTGATCGACGAACAACTGCGCCAAGCTGGCTGGGAAGCCGACACCGAAGTTTTGCGCTACAGCAAAGGCACCCGCCCGGAGCGAGGCCGCAACATCGCCATCGCCGAATGGCCCTGCGAGGGCTACTCGGCCGACTACGTGCTGTTCCAAGGCCTCACCCCTCTGGCGGTGGTGGAAGCAAAACGCGAAGCCAAAGACGTGTCGGCCGCGTTGCAACAAAGCAAGCGCTACAGCCGCACCTTCGGCGCCAGCTCAGAGACCTTTCTCCACGAAGAAAACTGGGGCGAACGCGGCGAGTTCCGCGTCCCCTTTGTGTTCGCCACCAACGGGCGCCCCTACCTGCGCCAGCTGGCCACCAAGAGCGGCATCTGGTTCTGCGACCTGCGCCGCCCTGAGAACCTGGCCCATGCACTGGACGGCTGGTACTCGCCCCAGGGGTTGCAGGTCCTGCTATCGCGTGACGAAGCCCGCGCAGACCAGGAACTGAGCAACACCGCTTTCAACTACGGTTTCCCGCTGCGCCACTACCAGCAAACCGCCATCCAGGAAACCGAGCGCCGCATCAGCCAGGGCCAGCGCGAAATCCTGCTGGCCATGGCCACTGGCACCGGCAAAACCAAAACCTGCGTCGCGCTCATCTACCGCCTGCTCAAGGCCAAGCGCTTCCGTCGCATCCTGTTTCTCGTGGACCGTTCAGCGCTGGGCATCCAGGCCGCGAACGCCTTCAAAGACACCCGCATGGAACGCCTGCAGACCTTTGCAGACGTGTTCGGCATCAAGGAACTGGACGAGCAGATGCCCGACGAGGACACGGGCGTCCAGGTGGCCACCGTGCAAGGCATGATGAAACGGGTGCTGTTTCCGGCCGATGGCGTGGCGCCGCCCACCGTGGACCAGTTCGACTGCATCGTCATCGACGAATGCCACCGCGGCTACACGCTGGACCGCGAGATGTCAGACACCGAAATGGCCTTTCGCGGGTTTGACGACTACATCTCCAAATACCGCCGGGTGCTCGACTATTTCGACGCCACCAAGATCGGCCTGACCGCCACCCCGGCGCTGCACACCACCGAAATCTTTGGCGCACCGGTCTATTCGTACACCTACCGCGAGGCCGTGGTCGACGGCTTCCTGGTGGACTACGAGCCGCCGATCCAGCTCTACACCGAGCTGTCCACCCACGGCATGACCTGGCACGTGGGCGAAGACGTCAAGGTCTACGACGTTACCAAGAACCAGATCGACCTGTTCAAGGCGCCCGACGAGATCAAGCTCCAGGTCGAAGACTTCAACCGCAAGGTCATCACCCGCCCCTTCAACGAAGCGGTGTGCCAGTACCTGGCCCAGGAGCTGGACCCCAGCGGGCGCCGCAAAACCCTGATTTTCTGCGTCAGCAGCAGCCACGCCGATCTGGTGGTCGAAGTCCTCAAAAAAGCCTTCGAAACTCAATACGGTTCGGTGGAAGACGACGCCGTCATCAAGATCACCGGCGACGCCGACAAACCCCTGGAACTCATCCGCCGCTACAAAAACGAGCGCCTGCCCAACGTGGCGGTCACGGTGGACCTGCTCACCACCGGCATCGACGTGCCGGAAATCTGCAACCTGGTCTTCCTGCGCCAGGTCAACAGCCGCATCCTGTTTGACCAGATGCTCGGCCGCGCCACCCGACTGTGCGACTTTGACGGCGAAGCCAAAGACAACTTCCGGGTCATCGACGCCGTCCGCGTGTTCGAGAACATCGGGAACATGACCGCCATGAAACCTGTGGTGGTCAACCCTAAGCTCAGCTTCTCGCAGCTGGAAGGCGAACTGCTCACCGTGGCTCACGACGCGGCCCGCGAACTCGTGCGCGACCAGTTCCTGGCCAAGTTCCAGGTCAAGAAGCGCCACCTCAAAGGCAAAGACGCCCAGGACTTCGAGACCAAGGCCGGCATGTCGGCCGATGACTTCGTCAAAAAGGTCCGAGCCCTCCCCTTGAACGAGCTGGCCAGGTGGTTTGCCCAGCACCCCGATCTGGGTGAAATCCTCGACCGCAAGCACGAAGGCAATGGCCAGGGCATGTACGTCTCTGACCACCCGGACCAACTGAAAACCGTCGAACGCGGGTACGGCAAGGCCACCCGTCCCGAGGATTACCTCAAGGAATTCAAAGCCTTCATCGAAAGCCACGGCAACGAGCTGCCAGCGCTGCTCACCGTGCTCACCCGCCCGCGCGACCTCACCCGCCAGCAGCTCAAAGAGCTGGTGCTGGCGCTGGACAAGGCCGGCTACACCGAGGCCCGCCTCGCCACCGCCTGGCGCGAACTCAGCAACCAGGACATTGCCGCCCGCATCATTGGCTATATTCGCCAGGCCGCCGTGGGGGATGCCCTGCTTCCCTACGCCGAGCGCGTAGACCACGCCCTGCAAAACCTGCTGGCCAAACCACCTGGCGGCGTGCCTTGGACCAGCCCGCAGCGCGACTGGCTCAAACGCATCGCCGCGCAAACCAAAGCCAACCTGCTGGTGGACCGCGCCGCCCTCGACGACCCCGACCTCATATTCAAACGCGAAGGCGGTGGCTTCAACCGCCTCGACAAAATCTTCAATGGCCAGCTCCAGCCCGTGCTGGAAGCCTTTAACGATGCGCTGTGGGCACCGCCGCCCCAGTCTGCACAACGCTGAAACCGAATCCCATGTCCAACCCCAATGCCGCGCTCGACATCGGCGCCAAGCTCTGGTCGCTCTGCAATGTGCTGCGCGACGACGGTGTCACCTACCACCAGTACCTGAGCGAACTCACCTACCTGCTGTTCCTGAAAATGATGCAGGAGACCGGGCAGGAAGAACGCCTGACCGTGTTCAAGTCGCCCAAGAAGGGCGAACCCAAGTTGTTGCAGCCCGGCGTGCGCTGGGCCGACCTGATCAGCGCCTCCGCGCCAGACCGGCTCGACACCTACAAGGAAATGCTGCTGGACTACGGCCTGCACGGCCAGGGCGCGGTGCAAGCCATCTACGCAAACGCCAACACCTTCATCACCAAGCCAGCCACGCTGAGCAAGCTCGTCACTGAAATCGACGCGCTCGACTGGTACAGCGTGCAGCGCGACGACCTGGGCGACCTTTACGAAAACCTGCTGGAACGCAACGCCACCGAGAAGAAAAGCGGCGCCGGCCAGTACTTCACGCCCCGCCACCTGATCGACAGCATCGTCACCGTGCTCAACCCCCAGCTGGGCGACGTGATCCAGGATCCGGCGGCCGGCACATGCGGCTTCCTGATTGCGGCCAACAACCACCTGCGCAGACACAACGACTTCGACAGCCTCAAGGAAGAAGCCCAGCGCCGCTACCGCCACAACACCTTCTACGGCATGGAGCTGGTGCAAGACACCCACCGCCTGGCGCTGATGAACATGCTGCTGCACGGCATTGAAGGTGGTGTGGACTATGGCGACACCCTGAGCGAGGACTACCGCAAGCTCCCGCCCGCCACGCTGATCCTGTCGAACCCGCCCTTTGGTACCAAAAAGGGCGGCGGCCTGCCCACCCGCACCGACCTCACTTACCTCACTAGCAACAAGCAGTTCGCTTTCTTGCAGCACATCTACCGCAGCCTCAAGCCGGGTGGCCGGGCCGCCGTTGTGCTGCCCGACAACGTGCTTTTTGAAAGTAACGTGGGCACCGAAATCCGCCGCGATTTGATGGAGAAGTGCAACCTCCACACCATCCTGCGCCTGCCCACCGGCATCTTTTACGCGCAGGGCGTCAAGACCAACGTGCTCTTCTTCACCAAGGGCGAAAAGGACAAGGGCAACACCAAAGAAGTCTGGGTGTACGACATGCGCGCCAATATGCCCCAGTTTGGCAAGCGCACCCCCTTCACGCGCGACTACTTCCGCACACCGGCAGACGCGCCCGCCAGCCAGCCGCGCGACAAGTTTGAAGACGTGTTCGGCGACGACCCGAAAGGCGGCCCCGCAGCACTGGCCCAACGCGTGGACACCGGCGAAACCGGCCGCTGGCGCAAGTTCACCCGCGAACAGATTGCCGCGCGGGGCGACAACCTCGACATCGCCTGGCTCAAGGACGACAGCGCCGAAACCGCCGAAGCCCAGCGCGACGACCCTGCCCTGGTGGCCCGGCTGCTGCAGCGCGAGCTGGGCGGCGCCATGGCCGAACTGCGTGCCCTGCTCGAAGAACTGGGCGAAGACCCCGACGCCGCGCTGGACGACCTGTTGATCGACGAAACCGGGCAAGAGGCCCAGGCATGAGCCAGCTCACGCCCACCCCGGCCGACAGCCTGCACGCGGAACTGCGTGCGCTCATCGCCAGCAGCCGCCAGCGCCTGGCCAGCGCCGTCAACGCTGAACTCACCCGCCTGTACTGGACCGTAGGCCAGCGCCTGAACGCGGAAGTGTTGGGCGGCGAACGTGCCAGCTACGGCGCCCAGCTGCTCGACCAGCTGGGCAAGCAACTGTCCAGTGAGTTTGGTCGCGGCTTCGAATCCCGCAACCTCCGCCGCATGGTGAAGTTTGCCGAAGCGTTCCCCAGCGCCGAAATTGTGTCGACACTGTCGGCAAAATTGAGCTGGAGCCACCTGGTGGCCATCGTGGCCCTCAAAACCCCGGAAGCCCGCCAGTTCTACGCCCACCATGCCGCGCAAGACGGCTGGAGCGTGCGCGAGCTGGGCCACCAGATCGAGCGCAAAGCCTTCGAGCGCACGGAGATCGCCAGCACCCAGGTGCCCGCGCTGGCGGCCACGCCCCCCCAGATCTTCAAAGACCCCTACTTCCTGGACTTTCTGGGCCTGCGCCAGGGCCACGACGAGGCCGACCTCGAAGCTGCCATCCTGCGCCAGCTCGAAGCCTTCATCCTGGAGCTGGGCCGGGGCTTTGCCTTTGTCGAACGGCAAAAGCGCATGGTCATCGATGGCGAAGACTTCTACCTGGACCTGCTGTTCTTCCACCGCCGCCTGCGCCGGCTGGTGGCCATCGAACTCAAGCTCGGCCGCTTCAAGGCGGCGCACAAAGGCCAGATGGAGCTGTACCTGAAGTGGTTGGACAAACACGAACGCCAGCAAGGCGAGGAAGCGCCCATCGGCCTCATCCTCTGCGCCGAATCCAGCCGAGAACAGGTGGAACTGCTGCAGATGCACAAGGACGGCATCACCGTGGCCGAATACTGGACGGAGCTGCCGCCCAAGGCCGAGCTGGAACAGCGGCTGCACGAGGCGCTAATAGAAGCGCGTGAACGGCTGGCACGGCGCGGGTTGCTGCTGGAAGGGGGCAGTGATGAGTGAACTGCCGACGGGCTGGGTCACGGCACCAATTGGCAGGTTGTGCACCCTGCTCAACGGCCGAGCATTCAAGCCAACAGAATGGGCAGCGACTGGGTTGCCTATCGTTCGAATTCAGAACTTGAACAACCCAGAAGCCTCGTACAACCACTATCGTGGTGAAGTTTCCGAGCGGCACCAATTGCAAGGGGGTGAACTACTTTTCGCGTGGTCTGGCACGCCGGGCACATCCTTTGGTGCGCACATCTGGCATGGAAAGGAGGCGGCACTCAACCAGCACATCTTTCGCGTTGATTTCGATAGTGCCGTGCTGGACAAACGGTTCTTTCGCTTTGCCATCAATGAAAAGCTGAACGAATTGATTGGCGTGGCTCAAGGCGGAGTCGGACTGAGGCACGTCACCAAGGGGGTCTTTGAAGGGACTGAAGTTGTTGTTCCGCCGCGCCTCGAACAGACCCGCATCGCTGATCAGCTCGACACACTGCTGGCACGGATCAGAACCTGCAAGTTGCGCCTTGAAGCCATTCCATATCTACTCAAACGTTTTCGGCGTGCGGTGTTGGATGCAGCAACTTCTGGGCAACTCACTTCCGATTGGCGAGACAACTCTGGCGGCTGTGCGCCATGGTCGCCCATCACTGTTGGAGAGGTACTTGTTGGAAAGCCCCGGAATGGCTATTCGCCCAAGGCTGTGGACTTTGAAACGCCAGTCCGGTCACTGACCCTGTCGGCCACCACCTCTGGAAGATTTCTGTCCCAACACACCAAGTTCATAGACGAGCAGATTTCAGATGATTCTCACCTGTGGCTGGAGCCTGGAGACATCCTGATTCAAAGGGCGAATTCACTGGACTACGTTGGCGTAAGCGCAGTTTTTGATGGTCCACGTCGCACGTTCATCTACCCGGATCTGATGATGAAGTGCCGACCAAACGAGCGTGTTCTTGGAAAG
Source organism: Hydrogenophaga sp. NH-16 (assembly GCF_004006415.1). Classification (NCBI taxonomy): domain Bacteria; kingdom Pseudomonadati; phylum Pseudomonadota; class Betaproteobacteria; order Burkholderiales; family Comamonadaceae; genus Hydrogenophaga; species Hydrogenophaga sp. NH-16. The sequence continues at coordinate 3,941,637 of NZ_CP029344.1, read as the reverse complement.
TACCTGTACTACGTTCTTAGCGCGGAGCGAACCAGAAAGTACTTCCGCGACAACGCCACGGGTACGGCAGGCAACATGCCCAAGATAAACCAGCAAACCGTCATGTCGGCGCCCTTCGACCTGCCCACTCTCGAAGAACAAGCAGAGATTGTTCGTCGAGTCGAAGCCTTCTCCAAGCTCGTCGAACAAATCGAAGCCCGTCACTCCGTTGCCGTTTCGCAAGTCCAGCGACTCCCCTCTCTGACTTTGGCCAAAGCCTTCCGTGGCGAGCTGGTCCAGCAGAACCCGCAAGACGAGCCAGCCAGTGTCCTGTTGCAGCGCATCGCTGGAAAGCAGCCCGAGAAACTGGAAATCACGCGCGGTCGGCCACGGATCAAGAAGCTGGAAACCGTAGAGTTTTTGCCGGTCGCCCTGCCCGACTGGTCCACCTTGCCCGCTGGCGTATGGGCCGCACAGGTGCCCGCCGACGAACACACGGCCACTGCTCTGCTCACTGCGGTGCTCAAGGCCTGGAACAAGCCCATGCCCCAGGACACGGCGCGCCTGGCCACCCTGTTGTGTCTACAGCCACGCCTGTTGACCGCAGCGCTGCCGGCAGAGCACGCCACGCAATGGCGCCGGCTGGTGGGCGATGCTGCAGCCCCCTTGCCGGCACGGGTGGTCACCCTGCAACCGGCCTTCAACACCCCCTGGCGCAATGCCATCAGCAAGATGCGGGCGCGAGGGGACCTGGTCGAAACCGGTTCTGGTGCGCAGGGCACCTGGGCGCTGGGGCCAGATGCAAAACGGGTAGACACAGTGGGTTGGCCCGATGGCCGTGCAGGCTGGGTGATGCACTACTTGCAAACGCACGGTGTGGAAGCGGTGTTGCCCACGCTGGCCACCGAGGTGCAGGAGTTTGTTCATGCGCGTGCAGCCTGAGCTGTTTGAACCCATGCCCCTGTCCGTCACGTTGCCACCCGGCGGTGAAGAACCAGCCCTCTGGGTGCGTCGGCTCACGATCTGGAAAGAACCCGGCCAACCGGTGCGCAGCATTGAACTGCGGCCCGGCCTGAACTTCATCTGGTCGCCCGACCCGGCCGACATGGGGAACCAGAGCGAAGCGGGTGAACTGGGCCACGGGGCCGGCAAGACCCTGTTTTGCAGGTTGCTGCGCTACTGCCTGGGTGAGGACCGTTTTGCGCCAGAAGATCAGCGGCTCAGCATCGGCACGGCCTTTCTGAACGGTTGGGTATCGGCCGAAGTGGTGCTGAAGGGCTCGCCATGGGCCGTGCTGCGTCCGCTGGGTGTGGGGCGCGGCCACTTTGCGGTGCAAGGCGTGATGCCAGAGCAACTGTTCGAGCGCTTGAACGAACCCACCGGCATGGCACCACTGATCGATGCCATCGAACAGCAGGTGATCACGAAGAAGGTCACCGCCTTGATGCCCGTGGACCAGTTGCACGATGCCTGGCGCGTGGCGCTGGCTTGGCTGACGCGGGACCAGGAATGCCGGTTCGACCATGTGCTGGACTGGCGTGCGGCGGAGTCCAACTCGGAATCGCCCACGCGGTCCATGTCGCGCGGCCGTTTGCAGGACGCGATGCGGGCGCTGATTGCCGCCATCTCGCCGGACGAAATGCAGCTGCAGGCCGAAGCCAACGCACAGGGCGAAGAACTCAAGACCCGACAGAACGAGGCCGCCCACTGGCAATGGTCCTGCGAGCACTTGCGCACCGATGTGTTGCGTTCGCTGGAACTGCCGCCAACGGCGGTGCCCGAAGGCCGCCTGGGACTGGAAGCACTTCGCCACGCCGCGCGGCAGAAGCTGGCGCAAGCCGCGAAAACGGACGATTCCGTGGATGTGTCCAATCTGGAGGCTTTGCGGCAACGCGCACGCGAAGCGGCCAAGGTGGTGACGGATCTTGAACAGCAACTGGCCGTGGCAAACAGCAACCTGCCCCTGCACAAGAGCCTGCTGAAAAACCTGCAAGCGGAACTGCCGGCCACTTCGGTTGAGGTACGGGACGCCGAGGTGCCCGCCTGCCAGATTTGCGAAGTACCCATTGACCGGGCTTTGGCCGAGGGCTGCAAGCTCTCACACAAACTGCCTGACCTCGACAAGTTGCGGCAACGGTACAAGGTGTTGCAGAAGCAGATCAAAGAGAAGTCGGCTGAAGTTGACGCCACTCAGGTGAACATCAACAGCACCAGGCAACAGCTACCAGCAGCGCGCACGACAAGTGACACGTTGCAGCAGGCCGTGAAGAAGGCAGAACGGCTGAGCGACAGCCGCTCGACAGCCTGGAGCCAGGGGAAAAAGAACCTGGACGACATCCAGCGACTGGAGCGCGACTGGGCATCGTGGGAGCTGGCTCAGGAAAAGGTCGCGAAACTGCAGGAACAGATCGACAAAAAGCGCGAGAGTCTAGCAGCGTTCCGCGACCAGCAGGTCGAGGTGTTTTCTGGTCTGTCCATCTACTTCAACGCGATCATCAGGGCTGCGGTGGGGCCTACCGCTTCCGGCAAGGTCACGCTCGACGGCAATGGCATGAAGCTGGCGGTTCAGCTGGGCGGTGAGCGTTCCACCGCCGCAATCGAGTCACTGAAGGTGATTGCCTTTGACCTGGCGGTGATGTGCATGAGCATGCAGGGGACCACCCGCCTTCCAGCGTTTCTGTTGCACGACAGCCCCCGCGAAGCCGATCTGGGACTGAGCGTCTACCACCGCCTGTTCGATGTGGTGAACGGGCTGGAAGGCACCTTGACATCGGCTTTTCAATACATCGTCACGACCACCACGCAACCCCCACCCGCGTTCCAGCAGACACCGTGGCTGCGCGAGGTGCTGCGCGGCGCGCCCCCGCAAGAGCGCCTTCTGCGCTGCGATCTGCCTTGAGCGACACCTGAAGGCTGGCAGGGCCTTGGCCCTCAGCGGGTCGGATGGATGTCGGTTGACGGTGTGGGTTGCTGGCGCGTTTGCTGTTGTTCGGTTTGTGGCGTCGGGTGTTGCCTGCTCTCTTGCGGCCTCTCGGGTTTCGTCTGCGCATCGGCCGCCTTGTTCGAATCGGTCACGCCCCTCACGAAGCTGGCAATGTGTTTCGCCAGTTGCCTGTCCGTCGCCTGATCCGATCCGGCGAGGGCCAGCCCGATCTGCACCCAGGCATCGACAGCAGCAGCCCTGGAGGCACGCAGCTTCGGTCCTTCGGTCTGGCTAGATCGGACCTTGCGCAAGCGTCCATCGTCTTGTGCCTTCAGCCGCCGACGCCCGGCCACCACCTCGAACCATTGCCCATCGGGCGAGGTGATGACGGTCAGGTTCTGCAGCAAACCCACGCGGGCGATGGATGCGGCAAGTTCAGGAATGGCCGTGCCGCCGCTCTGGCGCACGTTTCGGCTGGAGGGCCGCAGCCGCGACAAGGGGATCAGGTGCAGCTCGTAGGGAGCCACTTCCGGCACGGTGACGGAGTCACCGGTCATTGCCGCAGAGCTGACGGCTGCCGCAGCAGCCACGGCGCTCAAGGCCAGGGTTTCGGATTGGGTAACGGTGTTCATGTGAAATCTCCTGTCCCACACGGGGACCTTGTTCAAACAATGGAAGACATCGAAAACGGGTCGGAAGTCAGTCGGTGTTGTGCATCGGCGCTCTCCTTGGGTGTTGGGCTCCGCAGGGGCCGCGAAGCCCTTCGCGGCCATGGGCAGCAGCTGGGGCCGGCGCGGGTGCGCCGTCAAGGGAGGAAGCGAAGGCGCTGGTGCGGCCCGCAGGCGCAGCCGAGGACACGGGCGCCGCAGCGGCCCTTGACGGGGGGAGCGCCCGCAAAGGCCAGGCAAGTCGGTGAAACCGGCGCGCAGGGGGTGCGAATTGCGCAGCACCGCCGGAGAGAACAAGGTGGGCCCGTTCGGTCGAAGGCCAACACCAACAGCGCGGCGCAGCAACAGAAAAGCGCCGCTCCCGCGATCCACGGGGCGGCGCATCGAAGCCCCAGCGCAACGTCAATCCGTCGCTGGCACCATCGCCTGCAGTTGTTCGATCACGCCGGGTTCGACGAAGACACAGGGTTGCTCGGCCGCGACCGGGACGTTGAACACCCGGGCGAAGGCATCCCGCTTCATATGCGCCAGCCGCCCGGTGCGGTAGGCCTGCTCAGGTTTCATCAAGCCTGAACTCGATGGAGTGACGCTTCGCTGCGGGTCGCATTCGACCAGGGCCACGAAGCCCTCCGAGAACAAACGCTGGTGCTCGGGACACAGTCCCCAGCCCGTCGTCGTGTGGTGCTTCATGCTCGCGCGCAGGCGACGATCCAGCAGGATGTTGCCCGTGTCAAAAGAGGTGCCGCACACCAGACAAAGCTGCTGCTCCAGCGAAACGTGTGACTTGTCGTCCATGGTGATCTCCGATTGATCGGGCGGGATTGCCCGAGACCGGAACCGGCACGCCGCAGCGCAGCGGTCACAGGTTCGAAGACGGCCGAACGGCCGCCAGCGCCCACAGGGCGCGCAGACCTTGACGGCGAGAACGGTGTGCAAGGATGAAGGGATCAGCAAGCCAGCCCCACCACAACAGCAGGCGTGAGACAAGCAAGCGCAGCGCGCAGGCCGGGGGGATGCCAACGGCCGAAGGCGCAGGGATCGAAGCCGAATGGCCGTGACCCGGCATGGGGCGCGGGGCACAGCCCACAGAGCCCGACGGCGGCACGCCGGGACGCACCACCAGAAAAAGTCAAGCAGCACGTCTTTCTGGGTTATCCACCGGCCAGCACAATGCCATCATGAAAACCCTGCTGCTTTTCGTCGCCACCGCGCTGGCAGAAATCATCGGCTGCTATCTGCCCTACCTGTGGCTCAAGCAAGGCCGGTCCATGTGGCTGTTGGTGCCCGGCTTCCTGAGCCTGGCCTTGTTCGCCTGGCTCCTGACCTTGCACGACACGGCGGCCGGTCGCGTGTATGCCGCCTACGGCGGCGTCTACATCTCTGTGGCGCTTTTGTGGCTTTGGGCTGTCGATCAGGTGCGTCCCACCGTGTGGGATATCGCGGGCGTGGCGATGGCTCTGGTCGGCATGGGCATCATCATGTTCCAGCCGGCCCGTTGACCCCAGCCAGGGGGAAGGTGCTGATGCCTCAGGACAGCTTCACCGAGTGGCAAGCGCAGGCTTCACCATGTGCGGCGGCCACCAACTCCTTGAGGATGCCGCAATCGGCTGCGTCGTCGTCACAACGCCCGCAACTCGCTTTGAGCAGCAACAACTGCTTCTCCAATGCAAGCATGCTCTTGAGCCTCGCACGTACCCGCTCGATCTGCTCCTGCACCAGCCGGTCCACGTCCGGGTGCGGCTCGCCAGGGGCGTCCAGCGCACTCAGCAGTCGGCGGATGTCGGCCAGCGGCATCTCCAGCGCTCGGCAGTGCCGGATGAAGGCCAGTTGTTCCAAGTGGGCGTCGGTGTAGTCGCGGTAGCCGTTGTCTTGGCGCGCCGGTGCTGGCAGCAGGCTTTGCTTCTCGTAGTAGCGGATGGTTTCCACATCCACGCCCGTGGCTTGGGCCAGTTCCTTGATACGCATAGGGTCTTTCAGATCGTTTGAAGTGCAGACATGACTCTGGAACCGCTCCAGGGTTTTCAGTTCCCTCATCCTTTACCTGTAGGAGTTCCCATGTCAAAGCGCCGGTATTGGATCAATGAGAAAAGGCGATGGTTGTTCTTCTTCGTTGGTTGGGTCGGCTGATCGGTCCTTCGGGCAAAAGAACCAGCAACTAACCGTACTTGGACTGCGCTCAAATCCACCGACGCCCGCGTCCATGCTCGGTGCACACTACCGTCAGCTCCATGGCCTGGGGCATATCGCGAACAAAGAACAGCCCGCCACCATGGTGCGCCTGATCGATGAAAGGTTCGATTTGCGCGCTTGAACCGGACCGGCTCAGGGCACCACTGTGTTGATGTTGATCTGCAACTGGGAGCTGTTGCTGGCCACCGGCCCGCTGCTGCCCTGCAGGTCACCACTTTGCGGCAGCGCCTGAGCGGTGCGGCTGATGCGCGCCTCTACCACCACCTGCTCGTGCAGGGAGATGCGGTGCTCGGGCGTCATGGCCTTGCTGTCGTCCAGCGCAAAGGCCACCGGGCCAGCCGTGGCCGGCACACGCATCACGGCCAGCGGCATGCGCGGCCCTTGCACAGCACGCGCGAACACAAACAAGGTGTCGCCCGGCGCCAGTTTTGAACGCAGTTCGGGCGAAAGGCTGATCTGACCGCTCAAGCCAGGATGATCGACCGTCTCCGTGGTGGGTCTCTTGGCTACAGGTGCGGTTTTCTCCGCAAGGCGCTCCCCTTCCCCCTGTTGTGAGGCGATGCCGGCGCGCGCAGCCACCAGGCTGCTGTCCAGCCCCTGGGCAAACGGGCTTCCTGGCTCGGCCCGCTCGCGCGCACGCCGCCAGAAAGACTCGGCCAGCTCGAATTCCTGCCGGCCGTAGGCTGCGCTGCCGGCCAGCGCGAGCGCCTTGGGGTGGCCAGGGTCGATCACCAGGGCTCGATTGACGAGTCGCATGGACTCACTGCTTGCGTTTTGCCCTTGCAACAACGACAGCAGATCGGCCCGGTCGGCGAGCAGGTCGGGGTTGTCGGGGGTGAGTTCGAGCGCGCGTTGGTAGGCCTGATCAGCGTCGGCGAAACGTTGGCGGCTGGCGTGAGCGCGCGCCAGCATGGCCCAGGCGGGCGCATCCGCCGTCTGCCCCGGTGGCCGACTCTGGAGTTTCTGAGCCATCTGGCGGACCATGGCGTCCAGGTCCTTGCTCGACACTTCACCTTGTGCCTTGGCCAGTTCGGCCTCATAACGCACCGCATCGGGTTCGCCCAGATACAAGTACAGGCCGACGGCCAGCGCGGGAACAGCCACCATAAGTGCGAGCGCAGTGGCACTGCGAGGCGATGTTGGTTCGATGCGCTGGGTCGAGGCAGACTCCTGCAGCACCCGCCGCGCCAGTTCGGTCTGCGCTTGGGTGTGCTCGGTGGGCGAGATTTTTCCTTCAGCCAATTCGGTATCGAGCTGGGCGCGCTGCTCGCGCAGCAGAGCGATGTTGGTGCTTGATGCAGGCTGGCGGTCGGGCGTTGAGGACGGGCGCCACACCACCTTTACCAGAGGCCACACAGCCAGCGCCAGCATCGCCAACGCAAGGGCGTAGAACACGATCATGGAGCGCCTCCAGCTTCGTCAAGCAAGCGCTGGGCGCGCCGCAGTTCCGCCGTGCTCAGCGGCGCGGCCTCGGTCAACGGATCGCGCCGGCGGATGTTCATCAACAGCACTCCAGTGGCCACCAGCAACAACGCGAACGGACCGACCCACAACAGCACGGTGCTGAACTTGAGCGGCGGGCGATAGAGAACGAAATCGCCGTAGCGCTGTGACATGAATTCCAGAATCTGGGACTGTGTGCGGCCCTGCGTGAGCTGCTCGCGGATCTGCTGGCGCAGGTCCTTGGCCAGGTCGGCCTGCGAGGCAGCGACAGTTTCGTTCTGGCACACTAGGCAGCGCAGCTCTTCGGCGATCTTGAGCACGCGCGCTTCCAACTTGGGGTCGGCCGACAAGGGCGTGGCCTTCGACTCCAGCGGAGATTGTGCGACCACGCTGCCAGGCACCAGGAGCCAGCTCAACATCACGGCGATCAACATCAAACGCATGGGTTCAGGCACCGAGTTCGTTTATCAGCGGCAGCAGCTTCTCGCGCACCACCTCAGGCGTGACCGGGCCGGTGAACTTCATGCGGATCATGCCCTGCTTGTCGATCACATAGGTCTCGGGCACGCCGTACACACCGAAGTCCAGACCGACACGGCCGTCAGCGTCGAACAGCGTAGTTTTGTATGGGTTGCCGTGTTTGCCCAGCCAGCTCAGCGCTAGCTGGCGTTTGTCCTTGTAGTTCAGGCCGATCAGCGGCACGGCACTGGTTTTCGCCAGGTCCATGAGCACCGGGTGTTCCAGCTGACAGGCCACGCACCACGAGGCCCACACGTTGAGCAGCCACACCTGGCCGCGCAGGTCCTCGGGCGCGAACACCGTTTCGGGCACGGCCAGTGTGGGTAGGCGAAAGGATGGCGCCGGTTTGTCGATCAGTGGCGACGGCACGTCGCGCGGGTTGAGCTGCAGCCCCATGCCGAGAAAACCCAGCATCACCCCAAAGATGGCCAGTGGCCACAAATAACGTTTCATGGGCGTGCGCTCCGTACAGTCATCACCGGCCCCGCCGCGCCCGCGTTGTCAACGAGCGACGCGGCCGGTGCCACGGCAGCCGCCTTGCGGACGCGGTAACGCCGGTCCATCACGGCCATCAGCCCCCCCAGCGCCATCAGCAAACAACCGCCCCAGATCCAATTGACCATGGGCTTGTGGTGCAGGCGCACGCTCCACGCGGTTTCGCTCACCGGTTCACCGAGGGCCACGTAAACGTCACGCATCACGCCCCGGTCAATGGCCACCTCGGTCATGGGCATGCGGCTCACGGTGTAGACGCGGCGCTCGGGATGCATCACCGCCACCATCTCGCCACCCTGGCTCACGGTGAGCGTGGCGCGTGCAGAGGTGTAGTTCGGTCCCTGCACCATTTTCATCTCGTCCAGCCGGATGCTGTGGTCACCCACATCGGCGGTCTGGCCCACCTCCATGCGCACGTCGTTTTCGGTCTGAAAGCTGCTGACCACCGTGACACCGGCAATGAACACAGCAACGCCGAAGTGAGCAAGCAACATGCCGAAGTAGCTCCCCGGCTGGGTGCGAAACGCGCCCCAGGCGGAAGCCGGGTGCGAGCGCAGGCGCTGCACCAGGTTGAGCACCGCCGTGCTCGCCACCCACACCGCGAGCAGCAGTCCCAGGCCGGTGAGCGGTGACCAGCGCTGCAGCACTATCGGCGCGATCATCGCGCTGGCCACGCTCACTCCAGCGGCCCAACGCAGCTGGTGCGCGAGATCGCCCAGCGAGGCCTGCCGCCAGCGCGCCAGCGGCCCCACGCCCATGAGGAACAGGGCCGGTGCAATGAGCGGCACGAACACCGCGTTGAAGTACGGTGGGCCGACCGAGAGCTTGCCCATGCCAAGTGCGTCAATCACCAGCGGGTACAGCGTGCCCAACAGCACGGCGGCCGCAGCCACCACCAGCAGAATGTTGTTGGCCAGCAGCAGGCTTTCGCGCGAGAGCAGCTCGAACGCACCCCCACCGCCCACCTTAGGGCCGCGCCAGGCAAACAGCGCGAGCGAGCCGCCCACCGCGAGCGCGAAAAACACCAGAATGAACACGCCGCGAGCCGGGTCGGTGGCGAAGGCGTGCACTGAGCTCAACACACCCGAGCGCACGATGAAGGTGCCCAGCAGCGAGAGCGAAAACGCGAGAATGGCCAAGAGCGCGGTCCACAACTTGAAGCCACCGCGCTTCTCAGTCACCGAGAGCGAATGGATCAGTGCCGTGCCCACCAGCCAAGGCATGAAGGATGCGTTTTCCACGGGGTCCCAGAACCACCAGCCGCCCCAGCCCAGCTCGTAGTAAGCCCAGAAGCTACCCAGCGCAATGCCCAGGGTGAGGAAACACCAGGCCATGGTGGTCCAGGGGCGTGACCAGTGCGCCCAAGCCGCGTCAACGCGTCCAGCCAGCAGGGCCGACACGGCAAATGCGAAGGCCACAACAAACCCTACATAGCCCATGTAGAGCATAGGCGGGTGGATCGCCATGCCCAGGTCTTGCAGCAAGGGGTTGAGATCGCGTCCGTCCAGTGGCACCGGGTACAACCGCTCGAAGGGGTTAGAGGTAAGCAGGGTGAACAGCAGGAAGCCCACGCTGATCAGCCCCATAACGCCGAGCACACGCGCAAGCATCGCGTCGTCCAGTTGCTTCGAGAACTGGGCCACCGCCATCGTCCAGCCCGCCAGGATCAGCGTCCACAACAGGATGGAGCCTTCGTGATTGCCCCACACGGCGGTGACGCGGTAGATGAGTGGCGAGCTGGTATGCGAGTTCTGCGCCGCCAGCAACACGGAAAAATCGCTGGTAACGAAGGCATGCACCAGACAACCAAAGGCCACCAGCAACAACCCGAACTGCGCCTGCGCAGCCGGGCGAGCAATCGCCATCCAGCTGCTGCGACCCTGGTGCGCGCCCACCAGCGGAAACACGCTTTGCACCAGCGCCATCAGCAGCGCGAGTACGGTGGCGAAATGGCCAAGTTCGGGAATCATGGTTTCGCTCCTTCGGGGATCACGATGGATGTCTGTCCGGCGCGCGCGCGCGCCACGGCATCGGCGGCTTCGGGTGCCATGTAGTTCTCGTCGTGTTTGGCCAGCACCTGGTCGGCGCGAAACACACCGTCGGCCCCCAGCTTGCCTTGCGCCACCACCCCCTTGCCTTCCTGGAACAGGTCGGGAAGCAGGCCGGTGTAGGTCACAGGAATGCTCTTGGCCGTGTCGGTCACCATGAAGCGAATGGTCAGCCCCTGCGGCTCGCGCACTACGCTGCCCTGCTGCACCAGACCACCCACGCGAAAATTGCGCTCGCGTGGTGCTTCGTTGGCCAACACCTGCGTCGGGCTGAAGAAGAAAACGAGGTTGCTGTTGAAGGCGTTGAGCACCAAAGCGGTGGCGGCTCCAAGCGTGGCCAGACCCAAAGCGAGCGCCACAAATCGGCGGTTGCGGGGCTTCATGTCGTGGTCTCCTCTGCAGCGCGTTCGTCGCCCGCTTCCTGCGCCAGCAGGCGGCGGCGAAAGCGGATCACCATCAGCTCGGCAACCACCACCGCCGCGCACATGCCGAGCGACCCCCACACATACAGGCCGTAGCCCCCCATGGTTAGCAGCTCATCAAGGCTGTTCATGCGAGGCTCCCCAGTGTCTGTTGCGCCCACGGCGCGTGGCGTTCGCGCTCCAACATGATCAAGCGCACCCGGGCCAGCGCCACCGCGATGCAATACATCCAGCAGGCCACCGACATCACCAGCATGCCCAGCAGCATGGGCGTGGCCATGCTCGGCGCCTTGGTGATACTCACCGACGCGCCCTGGTGCAGCGTGTTCCACCACTGCACCGAGAAATAGATGATTGGCAGGTTGACCACGCCCACGATGGCCAGCAAGCCGGCGGCGCGGTCGGCGCGACGGGTGTCGTCGATCGCGCTGTGCAGCGCCATGAAACCGATGTAGAGAAAGAGCAGCACCAACTCGGAGGTGAGCCGCGCATCCCACACCCACCAGGTGCCCCAGGTAGGTTTGCCCCAGAGCGCGCCGGTCCACAGAGCCAGAAAGGTCATGAGTGCGCCGGTGGGCGCCAGCGCCGTGGCCATCATGGACGACAGGCGCGAGTTGAACACCAGGCCGATGGCCGCCCAGGTGGCCATGGCTAGGTACACCACCATTGACATCCAGGCCGTGGGGACGTGCACGAAGACTATGCGGTAGGCCTCGCCCTGCTGCGCGTCGGTGGGTGCCACCCATAGACCGAGGTAGAGGCCGATGGTGGTGAGCACCACGGCAAGCGCGCCAAACCACGGCACCAGCCTGCCGGCCAGCGAATAGAAGCGCTGCGGCGCAGCGTAATAGAACCAGTTGATTGAAAAAGGCGTGTTCTTACCCATCGGTCACTCCATCGAGATGCGCAAGGCGGCGCTGGTCACCAGCGGCGCGGCAAACAGGCTCAGCAGCAGCAAGGCGCCGAGCAGCGAAAAATGGCCACCCACACCCAGCCCTGCGTTGTGGGCTTCCACCGCGCCCGAGCCAAAGATCAGCACCGGAATCACCAGCGGCAGCGTGAGCAGCGACATCAACACTCCACCACCGCGCAGTCCCAGCGTCAGCGCCGCGCCAATCGCACCCACCAAACTCAGCACCGGCGTGCCGAGCAGCAGGGTGAGCAGCAGCACGCTAGTGGCCGAAGCGGAGAGGTCGAACTGCAACGCCAACAGCGGCGACACCAGCACCAGCAGCAGCACCGAGCCGCACCAGTGCGCCGCGATTTTGCCGAGCACCATCATGGGCAGAGGGTGTGTGGAAAGCAGCAATTGTTCGAGCGTGCCGTCCTGCAAATCGTCGGCAAACAAGCGTGCCTGCGGCAGCGTGCAGGCAAGGAGTGCTGCCACCCACACCACGCCCGGCGCCATGGTGCGCAAGAGAGCGGACTCAGGGCCTACACCCAGAGGAAACAGACTCACCACCATCACGAAAAAGACCACGGCGGTGAGCGTGTCGGCAGGCCGACGCAACGCTGTGCGAAGGTCGCGTTGGTAGACGCAGAGAAAACCATCCAGCCAGCCCTGCTGCGCGGCGGAATTGATCGGGAGTGTGGTCTCGCCGGAGTTCACAGGCTGAGAAACTGGTGCGGCGTGCCGTCGAGCGTCACGCCCTGGTGGCTGGTGAGCACCACCGAGCCACCGCGCAGCATTTGCGTGCGGATTAGGTCTTCGAGCCAGGCGGTGGCGGCGGTGTCGAGGGCATTGAAGGGCTCGTCGAGCACCCATAGGGGTGCAGTCCGCGCCAGTACCAAACGCGCCAGCCCACAGCGGCGGCGCTGGCCTTGCGAGAGGCGGCGCACAGGCGTGCGCGCGAAGCCGCGCAGGCCAGCATCTGTCAGCGCCTGCAAGGCTGCGGCCCGGGTGACAACCTGGCCACCCAGAGTGCAGGCAGTCAGAAGGTTGTCCAGCGGAGATAAATCGTCCTTGAGCGCGGCGGCGTGGCCCACGTACACCAGATCGCGGCCCCACTGTTCGCGCTGCGTCGCCAGCGGCTTGCCCCGCCACAGCACTTCGCCTTCAGTAGGGCTGAGCAGGCCACACATTAGGCGCAGCAGGCTGGTCTTGCCCGCGCCGTTGGCCCCACCAACGCGCAGCAACTGGCCCCCTGGCACCTGCAGATTCAGGCCGCTGAACAGGGTGCGTCCCCCACGTACACACGCCACCTGGTTCAGGGCCAGGGCGGCGCTCACGCGCAGACCTCGGGGTGGGGCGCCGGGGTTTTCACCGGTATGACTCGAAATTCGCATGTGAACTTGCTGTGATGCACTTGGCGCCAGACGTCTTGCGGAACAAACATGATTAGCGAAGATTCAGGGCTGTATTGAGTGCCGCAGGCTCTCCTTGGCCCTGTTTGACACGGCGCAGAAGGCGCAAGCCGTTTCCGACCACAAGCAGACTCGCGCCCATGTCCGCGAAAACCGCCATCCACATCGTTGCGCTACCCACCACGGCCAGCACGAAGAAAACAGCCTTTATGGCCAGAGCGAGGCTGATGTTCTGCCACAGAATCGCGTGCGTTCTGCGGCTCAGCTCGATGGTTTCGGCGATCCGGCCCAGGTTGTCGTTCATGATGACGATGTCGGCCGCCTCCATGGCCGTGTCCGTGCCGGCCCCACCCATTGCGAAGCCGATGTCCGCCTGCGCCAGCGCGGGCGCGTCGTTGATCCCGTCACCTGCCATGGCGGTGTGGCCATAGCGCTTGCGCATGTCTTGGATGGCCGTCAGCTTGTCCTCGGGCAGGAGGTCGCCACGGGCATCTGCAATGTTCGCCTCCTGCGCCACTGCCTGCGCGGTGGCCGCGTTGTCGCCTGTGAGCATGACTGCGGTGACACCCAGTCGCTGGAGATGTGCAACCGCCGCCACGGAGGTGGACTTAATCGTGTCGGCCACCGCGAACAAGCCCAGGACTCCGGTGTCGTCCGCCAGGAGGGTGACGGTGCGGCCTTGCGTTTCATGGGCGATCAACTCGGCATCCAGTTGGGCATCGGACTGCTTGCGTTCCCGGATGAGGCGGTGGTTGCCCAGAACCATGGCCTTGCCGTCGACCATGCCCTCGACGCCACGCCCCAGCAATGCGGTGAATCGATCAACGTCTCCTGCAGCGCCATCGATCCCCGCCGCAATGGCCTTGGACACAGGGTGGTCGGAGCGAGCGGCGAGGCTTTTCGCCCAACGCTGCACCTGGGCTTCTTCGGCTTGCCCCCACGCCCCGAATGCCACCAGTTTCGGTTTGCCTTCGGTCAGGGTTCCGGTCTTGTCCACAGCCAAGGCCTTGATGAGGCGGGCATCCTCCAGGTAGGTACCTCCCTTGATGAGAATGCCTCGGCGCGCAGCGGCGGCCAGTCCGCTCACCACGGTGACAGGGGTCGAAATCACCAACGCGCAAGGACATGCAATCACCAGCAGCACGAGCGCCTTGTAGATCGCCGTCAGCCAAGCCCAGTCGAGCAGCAGCGGTGGTACCACAGCGACCGCCAAGGCCATGACAAAGACGGCGGGCGTGTAAATGGCCGCGAAGCGATCCACGAAACGCTGGGTAGGCGCCCGGGTGCCTTGCGCTTCCTCCACCGCGTGAATGATTCGGGCCAGGGTGGAGTTGCTCGACGCAGCGGTCACACGGAATTCGAGTTCACCGTTTTGATTGATCGTGCCTGCGAAAACTGAACTGCCTGGCTCCTTATCGACAGGAATGCTTTCGCCTGTGACGGGGGCCTGGTTGATGCTGCTGTTGCCTTTGGTGACCATGCCGTCAAACGCAACCCGCTCGCCTGGTTTGACCCGTGCAATGGCATCGAGCGCCACCTCGGTCGCCTTGATGCGGCGCCAGCTCCCGTCAGGTTGCTGGATTTCGGCATCATCGGGCGCGAGATCGACCAGGCCCTTGATGGCGTTTCGGGCACGATCGACCGCGCGCTGCTCGATAAGCTCCGCGATGGCATAGAGGGCCATCACCATGGCGGCTTCCGGCCACTGGCCGATGACGAATGCGCCCGTGACGGCGACCGACATGAGGGCATTGATGTTGAGCTTGCCATGTCGAACTGCGGTCAGGCCTTTGGCATAGGTTTCGAGACCCGCCAACCCGATGGCAAGGGCAGCAACCGCCATGCCCACCAATTTCCAGGCCATGGTTTCAGGCGCGAAAAAGGAGATGCCTTCTGCGGCCATCGCAAACACCAGTGCTGCTGCGAACCGTGCGTAGCTCGTGCCGGTGCCCGATGCGTGGTCGTGCGAAGCATGGTCCGTGACATCCGTACCCGCTGAAGCTGTCACGGCTTCGGGCGCGAAGCCCGCTCGGCGGATGGCGGTCAACGCGGCGGTGACAGCCTCATTGCTGCCATCGATCCGCAATGTCCGTTGTGGGAGGCGGAAGTGCAAACCGCGAATCCCGGAGATGGGCTCCACGGCGCGGCGAATTTCCGACTCTTCGACCGTGCAATCCATCGTCGAGATACGAAAGGTGTTCGGCGCAATCACTTCAACGCCGCCCGAATCGGGAGCAGCATGGGTCGCGGGCGCACAACAAGAGGACCCGTCTGTGGGGTCCGGCCGAGCAACTGCGGCATGATTGGTCCCGCAACACGCTTCGTGATCGTGTTGTGTGTTGGGCATCGGCGGATTTTCGTGGTGGTGTTTTGCCATGGGTCCTTACTCGAAGCGAGAATTTCACACCCTGTACCAACTACAGAGTCAAGCTCTTTGTGACGTATTTGTTCGAGATGGCGGGTGTGTTCGCGATGGAGATTCGCGGTGCTGGCCCCAGAGAACCAATACTCACTGGGCAGATCGAAAGTCTGGCTGCCTTCAGCGCCACAGGCGCTATTTTTCAAGCCCCCGGACAGCAAGGTTTCTACCTGATGCAGGGCATGGCAACTGAGGTTGCCGCTGTTTGATTCCAAACAACCTCATCACTTCGAGGATTTCACATGACCCGCCGTCACATCGTCGTTCTATCGGCGCTGATCGCCTTGGCAATGTTTTCCGCTGCTGTCTTTCTTTATCAGCGCCATACCCTGCAGACTGCGGCTTTGCAGGCCTCAGAGCAGGCCGGTTCAATGGTGCGACCACACTCGCCAGTCATTGGTGCCACGGACGCACCAGTCACCATCGTGGAGTTCTTTGATCCTGCATGCGAAGCCTGCAAAGCCTTTTATCCCCGAGTCAAGCAGATCCTTGCTGCGTTTCCACGTGAAACGCGCCTGGTGATTCGGTACACGCCATTTCACCGGGAAGTGTCAGTGGAAGCGGTTAGGCTTCTTGAAGCGGCTCGTGCACAGGGGAAGTTTGAACCCATGCTCGAAGCTCTACTGGATGGGCAACGGGCGTGGACGGGTCAGGGGGCAAAAGCCATTGATCGCGCATGGGCCATTGCGCAGTCTTCCGGCCTCGACGTAGCGCAGGCACGTCAGCATATTGCCTCTGGCATGGTGGATACCGTGCTGTCGCAGGATGTCTCGGATCTGAAGGCTATCGGGGTACGAGCCACGCCGACCTTCTTCGTCAACGGGAAGCCGCTGTCTTCTACTGATCCGGAACAGCTCTACGAGTTGGTAAAAAGCGAAGTCGAGCGAATTCGGAAATCTCGGTGACCCTGGTCGTTTGAGGTGCAGACTTGACTCTGTAGTTGCTCCATGGTTTCCAATGCCCTCATTCTGTACCTGCAGGAGTTCCCATGTCCGCCCACTGCTGTGAGCACGAAACCCCAAAGCCCACCCAGATTGCCAACCTGACACGCTACCGCCGGGTCTTGTGGATCGCTCTGGCGGTGAATGCTGCGATGTTCGCTGTTGAACTGTCGGCCGGATTCACGTCTGGCTCCCTGTCTCTCATTGCCGATGCCATCGATTTCGCGGGTGACGCGCTGAACTACGGCGTGTCTCTTGCGGTGCTGGCGTCGGCACTGGCATGGCGGGCGCGTGCCGCCATGCTCAAGGCCGTCAGCATGATGGGCTTTGGGGTGTTTGTTCTGGGCCAGGCCATCTGGTCGATCTGGAACGGGGGAACGCCTGATGCGCCGACCATGGGCGTGGTGGCCATCATGGCGCTGGCCGCCAACGTGGGCGTGGCCTGGATGCTCTACGCCTTCCGCGAAGGCGACGCCAACATGCGCAGCGTCTGGCTGTGCTCGCGCAATGACGCGATCGGCAATGTGGCGGTGTTTCTGGCCGCATTGGGGGTGTTCGGAACCGGAAAAGCATGGCCAGACCTGAGCGTGGCCAGCCTGATGGCGGTGCTCGCCCTTCACGCCGGCTGGCAGGTGCTCCGGCAGGCCCGTGGTGAACTGACAGTGAATGATCACCATGGTCACGCCCACTGACACTTCGCACACCGTTGATTTCGATGCTGCAGTGTACATGCGGCTGCTGTCGAGCTACAAGCAATCCAGCGACGCCCAGCCCGGGCAGCGCTGGCTTTTGCTGGAAGCCCTGCATGTGCTGGGCCAGACGCGGCTTTATCCGCACCTGGAGACACATGTGCTGATGCTGGGGCTTGGATGGCGCACCCGAAACTGGGCCGAAGTCCGCGGGCAAATCGTCCGCCTGATGCTGGTTCCTCTGGGACATGCCTTGGGGCGCTTGCCCCTGGGCAACAGCGGCCGCTCGAACATCAGCGCCTTCCAGCCCATGCCCGTGCGGCAGGACATTGCAGACGCCATCAGCAGAGCCCGCGATTCAGGCCGCTAGGGTTTTGACCGGTTTTCATGAAGGCCAACCACTACAATTCCATCATGCGTTCTTGGCTGCTAGTCGTGTTGATGATGTGGATGCCGCTGCAGCTGTCCTGGGCTGCATCGGGGTCTTATTGCGCGCACGACCAGGATGCCACGGTGCAGCATCTCGGGCACCACGCCCACCAGCACCAGATCGCCGAAGAGTCTGCTGCCAACCAGTCGGCCGCTGGCGCCGTGTCGCCCGATTTCGATTGCGGAACCTGCCACGCCAGTTGCTCCATGGCCTTGCAAGCATTGCCCTCTTCAGGGTGCGTTCAAGCCAGCTCGGTGGTTCTGCCTCGACCTCGCCCATGGTCGGATTCTTTGCTCATAGACCGCCCTGATCGGCCACGGTGGACATCCCCGGTTTGACCGGGGATTGGCTCACCGCGCGGTAGCTCCGCGCACCCATCAATCCCTGCAAAGCGCACCAATCCCTTGGGGTTGGTGATGTTTTCATTTTCGGGATTGATTCATGCATTTTTCTCTTTGGCGGGCCCACCCCCGCTTGCTCTGGCTCTTCGCAGTGGGGGGCATGATCGCTTTGGACCAGATGACCAAGGCCTACTTCGCCGCGACGATTCCCTTTGGATCATCGGTGGAGGTGACGAGCTGGTTCAACCTGGTTCATGCCCTGAACGAGGGGGCCGCTTTTTCGCTCTTCGCGGATGCGGGTGGCTGGCAGCGCTGGTTTCTCATTGCCATCAGCATCCTGGTGGTGGTTCCCATCACCTTCACCAGCCTGGTCAAACACGCCACCCCCCTGGATCGTCTGGTCGGGTCACTGATCGTGGCCGGTGGAACAGGCAACCTCCTGGATCGCGTTTTCAACGGCGCGGTGACCGACTTCCTGGACGTGCACTGGCGCGGTCTGCACTGGCCGGCGTTCAACCTGGCGGATGTCTTCATCGTCCTGGCCGTGATCGGCTGGGGATTGATGTCGTTGCCACTGTCGTCCGCCAAGACCCGGAGCGAACCATGAAGAAGGACTGGACCCTGCTGCTGATGGCCTGGCTGGTGGCGACCACTGCCACCCTGGGCGCGCTGTTCATCGGTGAAGTCATGGGCATGACGCCCTGCGTGCTGTGCTGGTACCAGCGCATCTTCATGTTCCCCATCGCCATCGTTCTGGGCATCGCCTGTTTCAACGATGACCGCCGGGGCGCCGTCTATGCCCTGGCCCTGGCCTTGGGCGGTCTGGCCATGGCCGGCTACCACACCCTGCTGGTCGCGGGCCTGATCCCCAAAGCCTGGGTGCCGTGCAGCGCAGGGGTGTCTTGCGCGGACCAGAAGCTCGAAATCCTCAATGGTGTCCAGATTCCCTGGCTGTCATTGGCCGCGTTCTTGGCGCTGGTCATCCTTCTCGTCGTCTACCTCAGAAAGTCCTCCCGATGAATTCCAAAAAAATCACCGTCGCAGCCCTGGTCGCCATCGTCCTGGTGTTCTTCTTCCTGGGCATGAATGCCTACCAGAAGCGGGTCCAGAACTCGCAGGCGGAAAAGGTCAATCAGGTCGTCAAAGAGTCCACCGGTCAGCCGGTCAACCCGTCGGGCAGCCAGGCAGACAACCGCCTGGTCCGCTTCCATTCGCCGGTCTTTGGGCCGCGCAACGCGCCGGTCACCATCGTCGAGTTCTTTGACCCTGCGTGCGAAACCTGCCGCGCCTTCTACCCCATCGTCAAAGACATCCTCAAGCAGTACCCGAACGATGTGCGCCTGGTGATCCGGTACGCCCCCTTCCATGCGGGCTCCGATCAGGTGGTCAAACTGCTGGAGGCCGCCAAACTGCAGGACAAATACCTGCCCGTGCTGGAGATGGTGCTGGCCGCCCAGCCCCAATGGGCCGACCACGGCAAGCCCAACCTCGATCTGGCGTACCGCGCAGCGCAAGATGCTGGTCTGGACATCGCCAAGGCACAGGCCGACGCACAGACTCCGGCCATTGACGGAGTTTTGAAGCAGGACATCGAGGACCTGACCGCCCTGGAAGTGACCAAGACGCCCACGTTCTTCGTCAATGGCCGCGGACTGCCGTCTTTTGGCGATCAGCAGTTGATGGCGCTCGTGGCCGAAGAAGTAGCCAAAGCCAGGAAGTGACATGACACAGCGCTCTTCAACCATTTCAGACGACTCGTCCATCGACCGTCGGCGATTTGTTCAGACGTCTCTCGCTTGCTTGGCAGGTATCCCTGCGTTGATGGCCTGTTCACCAGAAGCTCCCAAGTTCAAGAGCACCGATGTGACCGGCGCCTCCTTCGCCCAGGATCTGCGGCTCAAGGATCACCTTGGCAACCTGAGGACGATGAAGGACTTCAAGGGCAAGATCGCGGTCGTTTTCTTCGGCTTCACGCAGTGTCCGGACGTCTGCCCCACCTCGATGACCACCATGGCGGAAGTCAAGCGCCTGCTGGGCGCTCAGGGTGACCAGTTGCAGGTGCTCTTCATCACGGTGGACCCCGAGCGGGACACGCAGGCGCTGCTCAAGGAGTACATGGCGAACTTTGACCCGAGCTTCATCGCGTTGCGGCCCGAGCCCGACGAACTCAAGGACGTCGCGGCGGGCTTCAAGATCTACTACAAGAAGGTCCCGGGCTCGACCCCGACCTCCTACACCATGGACCATTCGGCAGGCAAGTACATCTTCGACACCGAAGCCCGGGTCCGCCTGTTTTCCGCCTACGGAACCGATGCCGCCACGATCGCGTCGGACATCCAGATCCTTTTGTCCAATGCTTGAGGCGCGTCAAGCCTTGGCAAAGCCACCGTCTGTCCTGCCATGAAGCCAGTCCACTTGCTCCCTTTGAAAACACTGATCCAAAGCCACCGACGGCCCGTGCTGGCGGCCCTGGGCAGCCTGATGCTGGGCACGGGTGTCGTGGCCTTTGGCGTCTCACCCAACTTGCCCGACGCGGCCCAGTGGCCGGTTCGGCAGGTGGTGGAGACCGTGGATGCGCCTCTGGCGGAGCCTGCGCTGACGGCATCGACGCCCGAGTTCCTGATTCACCAATCGCAGCTCACCCGCCGTGACGACTCCCTCCAGGCCTTGCTCAAACGGCTGGGTGTCGATGATCGTGAAGCACAGAGCTTTCTCGCGCGTGACGTCACATCGCGCCTGCTGCTGACCGGTGCATCTGGCAAGCTGGCTTCTGTCACCCGGACCCCCGAGGGGCAATTGAAGACCTTGTCGGTGCGCTGGGTGGACGCCAACAACCAGCGCGTCAGCCGACTGGTGGTGGAACAGCAGGACGGAGGATTCAACGCCCGACTCGAACAGCCCACGCCACGTCGCCTGGTGCAGTTTGGCTCGCTCACCATTCGCTCCTCGTTCTACGCGGCCACCGATCAGGCCGACATTCCGGATGCCATCGCCGCGCAGACGGTGGAGGCTTTTTCCGGGGACCTCGACTTCCAGCGCGACCTGCGGCGAGGCGCGCGTGTCGGCCTGGTCTATGAAGCCTTCGAGCTGGATGGTGAAATCCTGTTCGCAGGGCAGTTGCTGGGCGCCGAGATTCAGAGCGGCCAGGAAACACACCAGGCCATGTGGTTCCGGGCGCCCGGCAAAGCGGGCGAGTTCGTCAGCCTCGATGGGGAGAGTCAGCGACGCGCCTACCTGGCATCGCCCCTGGCGTTTTCCAGGGTCACCAGTTCTTACGGGCCACGCATCCACCCTGTGTTCGGGGGGCAAAAAGCCCACAAGGGCACGGACTACGGCGCGCCGGCCGGAACCCCGATCCGAACCGTGGCCGACGGCGTGGTGAGCTTCGCCGGTCGCCAGGGTGGCTATGGCAACTACGTCGTGATCCAGCACCCCGACAAGGCCGCCACCGCGTATGCACACATGGAACGCATCACCGTCCGCTTGGGCCAACGCGTGCAGCAAGGCCAGACCATCGGAACGGTCGGCTCCACCGGAACGGCGACAGGCCCGAACCTGCACTTTGAATACCTCGTCAAAGGCGTGCAAACCAACCCGTCGCGGATCGCCAGCGATCCATCGGTCTCGACCGTTGCGGTGGCCCAGCTGCCCGGCTTCAAGCAGGAGTCCAAGGCCATGCGGGAACAACTCGCCATGGCCGCTTCCGTCGCCCTGGCCCACGCGCAATGACCTTTGGACAGAACGACGCCATGTTGGTACCACCCGATCGGGTCACCACCCGACGAAAGTTGCTCTCCCGAGCCGCGCTCGCGGGTGCGTCTCTGGTCCTGCCATTCGGGCAAGCCAGCGGCCAGACCCCCAGGAGCAGCCTGAACGATGGCGCTGTTCTGGCCGGCTCATTGCGTTCGTCGCCGGAAGCACGCCTCATCGCGGTCTACCGCGCCATCGCAGCCGGGGACCGGCAAGCCCTGCCATTGGCTGCGGCGCTGGTGCGTGACGTGCCAGGTTTCCAGTTGGGACAACTCGTTTACGGGGACCTTCTGATGGCCCAGAGTGGAACGCTTCCCAGCTTCGCCACGGTGACGGATGGCCCTCCCGCGGTTCGGGAGCAACTGCAAAAACTGCGCGCCGAGGCCACCCGGCGCTTGGGTTCGCTCAGAGAGATGCCACCGCCCGGCACCGTGCCGGAGCAGGTGCTGGAGCTTGCCCGCAATGTTCGGCATGTGGTCGTCGTGGACGCCAGCCATTCACGGGTCTATGTGTTCGCGCAGCAGTCCGGCGGCCTGCAGCTGATCCGCAGTTTCTATGCATCCATCGGTCGAGCGGGGTTCGACAAAGAGGTGGAAGGCGATCTGCGCACGCCGCTGGGTGTGTACCACATCACCAGCCGGCTGGACGACCAGCAGGTCGAAGAGCTGTACGGCATCGGCGCGCTGCCGCTGAACTACCCTAACGAGCACGACCGCCGGATGGGCCGCACGGGCGGCGGCATATGGTTGCATGGCGTTCCTCGCGTGTCCTACGTCCGCAGCCCCTACGCCACCGAAGGTTGTGTCGCCTTGGCCAACGACGACATGGCCTACCTCATGCGCGAGCTGGAGCCGCGCCGCACGCCGGTCATCATTGCCGACGAGGTGACTTGGGTCAGACCGGACACGCTCTCCAGCCACAGAGCGGAGTTCCGCGAGTTGCTCTCCCGCTGGACGGAAGCCAGGTCATTGGGCGACCGGGCGACGATCCAGGCCCTGTCCACCCGAGATTTCCAGGCAGACGAAGGGGTGCAGGACCGGCCGCTCAAGACGCTGGTGCGCGCTGCAGCGCCAACGCGCCAGAACCGGCGCATCGATCTCAAGGAGGTGTCGATCTTTCGCTGGAAGCGCGGCACCGAAGTCACGGTGGTCAACTTTGCCGAGGTCGTGGCGGGGGAGACACGCGGGCTGGTCAAGCGCCAGTATTGGGGCAAAGAACAGGGCCGCTGGAAGCTGTTCTACGACGGCGTGACGGGCTGACAAATAGCAGTCAAAACTGTCATCTGCAGGCAAGCTAGCGGTCACCCGCACCTCACTACATTGCATCTGTACACGGTACCTCGTTGCATCACCCGATCAACGTGAAACTTTCAGGAGCAACCATGATTCGCAAGTTCAACATCCTCGTCCTTTCGCTCGCCGCAACCCTCCCGGCTTTTGCCATGGATGCGGCCCAATCCGAGGCCAAGCAGACGGTGCCGCTGGTCAATGGCGAGACCTTGTACGTCTTCAAGGACGGGAACATGGCCAAAACCAACCAATTTGGACGCACTGCATACCTCGCCAAAGGAGAGGTCGTTCAATCGGTGGACGGTCAGAAGATCAGCACGGTGGGCAACGAAGTCGCTCGTCTTGATATCCTGGCGCGCAAGGGTCACCACAACTGATCGCGACCTCTGCGCAGAAACAGCCACCCTGTCTTGGGGTGGCTTTTCTATTTGTGGCGGAACATCACGGTGGCAACAGCCAACATAGCCAGATAGTTGACCACCATGAACCACGGGGTGTTCCACGCTATACCGTCGAACCCCCAATAGGTCACCGGATAAAAAACCGGGGATGGGTAGAAATCAGCCGAGTGGGTAAAGACATCGATCAGGATGTGGGACCACCAGCCCAGCAAAGGTATCCAGAGGCGTCTCAACCACAGCCAGCAGCCGGCAGTGACCACACCGGCCACCAAGGCGCTGTGCATCACACAATGCAGGTGGTGCGTGAGTGCCGTGATGGTTGGAGACATCGCCGGCTCATAGCCCGGCAGCGCATTGGCATAGGCCTGCAGGACAGACCAGCCATTCGAAGTGAGCAGTGCAAGGTATCCCAGAGGAAGCAACTGGACCAGATCAGGCACCACCGCCATACCGATCGCCAGGGTTGCAGTGCGACGGTCCAGGCGTCGATGCCTATGCATCCACGCTGCGCCAAGGCCCACCCACACCCCATGCGCAACAATGTCCATGGTCAGACCTCGTTGTAGGGTGAGCCTGCGCTAGAGCCGTGCCGACCTGAGGCGCAGCGCATTGCCAATAACCGACACAGAGCTCAGGCTCATGGCCAGCGCAGCAATCAAGGGCGACAGCAGCCAGCCCGTCAACGGGTACAGCACACCGGCGGCCACCGGGATGCCCAGTGCGTTGTACAAAAAGGCAAACACCAGGTTCTGCTTCATGTTGCCCACGGTCGCTTCCGACAGCGCCCGCGCTATAGCAATCCCGCGCAGATCGCCTTTGACCAGGGTCACCTGCGCGCTGTTCATCGCCACGTCGGTCCCGGTCCCCATGGCCACGCCCACATCGGCCTTGGCCAGTGCCGGCGCATCGTTGATGCCATCACCGGCCATGGCCACCACGCGGCCTTCTTTCTGCAAGCGCTCGACCAGCAGCAGCTTGTCAGCCGGCTTGACCTCGCCATGCACCTCGTCGATGCCCAGGCGGGCGGCCACAGCCTGGGCCGTGGTCAGGCCGTCACCGGTCGCCATCACGATGCGCAGACCCGATGCCTTGAGGGTCGCCAAGGCCTCCGGCGTGCTGGCCTTGACCGGATCGGACACCGCCAGCAGGCCCATCAGCTGGCCATTCACGGCCAGGTGCATCACGCTGGCACCTTCTGCGCGCAAGGCCTCGGCCTGTGGCACCAGCGCCGCGACGGAGACACCGAGCTGTTCCATCAGCGTGGTGTTGCCCAGCGCCAGCTGGCGCCCGGCCACCTGACCACGCACGCCGATGCCCGAGCCGGATTCGAAGTTCTCGGGTTTGTCCAGCGCCATCCCGCGTTCGCGGGCGGCGCGCACGATGGTTTCGGCCAGCGGGTGCTCGCTGCCCTGGTCCAGGCTGGCGGCCAGGCGCAGCACCTCGTTGGCTTCAAAACCGGGCGCGGGAATAGCGCGCTCGAAACTCGGGCGGCCCTCGGTCAGGGTGCCGGTCTTGTCGATGATGAGGGTGTCGATCTTGCGCATGTTCTCGATCGCCGCGGCGTCCCGGAACAACACGCCGTGCGTGGCGCCCCGACCGGTCGCGACCATGATGGACATGGGTGTGGCCAGACCGAGGGCGCAGGGACAGGCAATGATCAGCACCGACACCGCATTGATCAGGCCGAACACCCAGCGCGGCTCGGGGCCGAACAGGCCCCAGCCGAAGAAAGTCAGCAAGGCAATGCCCACCACCGTGACGACGAAGTAGCCCGCCACCACGTCGGCCATGCGCTGCATCGGCGCGCGGGAACGCTGTGCCTGGGCCACCATCTGCACGATCTGCGACAGCATGGTGGACGCACCCACGCGCTCACTGCGCATCACCAGCGCGCCGCTGGTGTTAAGCGTGGCACCAATCACCTTGTCGCCCACCCGTTTGGCCACTGGCATCGGCTCGCCCGTGAGCATGGATTCATCGACCGAACTGCCGCCTTCGGTCACCTCGCCGTCCACCGGGACTTTTTCGCCGGGGCGCACACGCAGCAAGTCACCCACGTGCACATGGGTCAGCGGCACGTCCTCTTCCGTGCCGTCGGCGCGGATGCGGCGGGCGGTTTTGGGCGCCAGGCCCAACAGCGACTTGATGGCGGCCGAAGTCTGCGACCGTGCCTTGAGTTCGAGCACCTGGCCCAGCAGCGTGAGCGAGATGATCACAGCGGCGGCCTCGAAGTACACGGCGACGCGGCCCATGGAGATGAACGAGTCCGGGAACACCTGTGGCGTGACCGTCGCGACCACGCTGTAGACAAACGCGGCCCCCGTGCCCAGCCCGATCAAGGTCCACATGTTGGGACTGCGGTTCATCACCGATTGCCAGCCACGCGAGAAGAACGGCCAGCCGGCCCACAGGACGATGGGAATGGACAAGACCAGCTCGACCCAGCTCTGCACGGTCATGTCCATCCACTGGAGGCGGTGGCCGAACATGGCGAGCACAAAGACCATCACGGTCAGCGGCAGCGTCCACCAGAAGCGGCGCTGGAAATCGCGCAACTCGGGGTTGTCGTCGTCTTCGAGTTCCGGCAGCAGGGGCTCCAGCGTCATGCCGCACTTGGGGCAGTTGCCTGGATGCTCCTGGCGAATCTCGGGGTGCATCGGGCAGGTATAGACCGTGCCGGCAGCCGCTGGCGCGGAGTCTGCAGGCGCCGTGGACACCAGGTACTGCAGCGGGTTGGCCGCGAACTTGCCTTGGCACTTGGCACTGCAGAAGTAGTAGGGACGACCTTCGTGTTTCAACGTGTGCGCCGACTGCGCCGTGACCTTCATGCCGCACACCGGGTCCTTGAGATCGGTGGGCGAGACGGGCTGGGGCGGCGGGTGGTTGTCGTGGTGATGCTGTGCATGCATGTCCATGGCCCTATTCCTTGTCGTTGTAGGTGCGCCGTGGCGTCTGTGCATGGTTGCCGTGCCCATGCATCAGGTGCATCAGCGGGCACGCCAGCAACAGCAGGTAGGGCCAGTAGCCCGTGACATGGCCCCAGTGCTCGCGCAGCAGATAGAACCCGGCGATCAAGGCAGCTGTCGCCAGCGCCATGCCGGCTGGGCGCCGCCAGAAAGAAGGCACATGGGGTTCGTTGTCATCGTGGTTCATGGTGTCTGGTGCTCCGTTGGCTAGGCTTTGACCGCGTATCGCATCATCATTCCCGCCTCGGCGTGTTCAAGCGTGTGGCAGTGAAAGACGTAGTCCTGATCGCCTTGGTGCGCATGCGAAAAGTCGATGGCGATGCGCACGGATTCACCTGGCCACACCTGCAGGGTGTCGACCACGCCCTGGTCCTGAGGCAGCAGGCCGCGTGCACCGGCCAGGGTGCGAACCAGCGCGGGACTGCCCAGGCGTTCGAGCACCCGGAACGAGAACCCGTGCAGGTGCATGGGGTGCGGCATGCTGCGTTCGGCGTTCTCGATCAGCCAGGTTTCACGCGTGCCCCGCTGGACGGTCAATGGGACCGCAGCGTGGTCGAACACCCCGCCGTTGATCGTCCAGTGGCCCTTGCCATCGTGGCCCAGTTGCATGCGCCGCGCAGCGCCCGCCGGCTCAGCCGGAGCGGTGAGGCTGGACAGGCGTGCAGGCAGACGGCGGTCGTAGGGTGTGCTGGACGGCTCCAGGTCGATGCGCATCAGCGCCAGTGCATCGCCTTCCATGGCCATCGCCACGGGCGAGGCGGCGCCTTGTGCCGCCCCATGCTGGCTGTGGTCCATCGCGGCCATGTCATGACCACCCTCCTGGTGCATCGGGTCGAAGGGCAAGGATGCCAGGGTCACCGGGCGGGTGGGGTTGGCTTCCCGGAAATCCACCAGCACATCCAGCCGCTGGCCCGGGGAGAGAAAGGTCTGATCGATACGCAAGGGCTGCGCGAGCAGGCCACCGTCCGTGCCCGCCAGGTAGAAGCCCAGCGCCTTGCCGTCCTGCAGGAACGCGAGCCGGTAGCTGCGCGCGTTGCTGCCGTTGAGGATGCGAAAGCGCACGATGCGACGCCCGGCCTTCAGGTGGGGACGCTCGGTCAGGTTGACCATCAGCCGGCTGCCCACCCAGCCACCGAAAGACTGGGCGGCGCTGGGCGCGTACTGGAGGCGCCCTTGCGCATCGAACTCCTTGTCCTGGAGCACCAGCGGGATTTCGGATTCCCCCAGCGCCAGCGCCAACTCCTTGCGCAGGGCGGCTTCATCGTCGTCTTCGACAAACAGCAGGCTGGCCAGGCCGTGATAGGCCTGCTGAGGAATGTATCCGTGGGCGTGGGGGTGGTACCAGTACATCGACGAACGGTCCTGCAAGGCGAACGCATAGTCCATGCTCTGGCCCGGCGCCACGACGTCGAGGCCATTGCCGTCGTTGCGGGAGTCGACACCCAGGCCATGCCAGTGAATGACCGTCGGTTGATCGATGTGATTGATCAGCTTCACCCGCATCTCGTCGCCACGGCGGGCCAGAAGCGCCGGGTTGAGGAACTTCTTGCCACCCGATTCCACGGCATAGGCCAGGATGGGTGTGCGCTGCCCCGGCAACACTTCAATCTCGCTGCGGACCACATGGACTTTCTTGAAGTCTGTCGCAGGCAGAACGCCAAAGAGACCACTGCTTCCCGGGAGTCGCAAGGGGTTGGAGAAACCCGCCGCCTGTGCCTCAAGGCGAAGGATCTGTTCTGAGGACAGGCCTGACTGGGCAAGGGTGGCCGCCCAGATGCCTGGGCAGGCCGTCGCGGCCCCCAGAGCACCCACGCTACCCAGAAACTGCCGCCGCGAATACATCGACATCACAAAATCTCCTGAATGAAAACGAAAGCTGGCGCTGCGTCAGAACGTCGACGCGGTCACTGGGCACCGGTGCTGGCAGGCGACTGCGGCATGCGCTGCATCATCATTTCCATCATGTTCTGCATCATGTCCATGCGCATCTCCATCATTTGATGGCGCTGGGTCAGGTCCGGCGTGGCGGCGCCAGGCGTCCCCATCCCCGGCATGCCAGACATGCCACCCATGGACTTCATACCCTTCATCATGTCCATGCCCTCCTGCATCGCCTTCATGTGCTCTGCCATCAGAGACTGGCGGTCGGCCGGCGTTTTGGCCGCGGCCATCTTGGCGCGAAGTGCCTGCATGGTGACCATGTGCTGCTGCATGTGCTCCTGCATCTGCGGCATCGAAGACATGCCCATGGGCATACCGGCCTGAGGTGCGATTTGTTGGGTTGCGGTGCTGGCCGCCGAGGTGGACGGGTGGTGCTGGGTATGGTCTGCGGTTTGCTGCGCAGCGGCCGCGAACGCAATGCCGGCGATGGCGGCTGCCACCAGAGAGCGAATCAACTTGGACATGTCCATTTCCTTTCATGACTGGCTGCTGGCGGGATTGCCAGAGCTGGCATGGAGGTGATCGGTCACCGGGTGGTGCGTGTCACACCTTCACGCCATGCAGTCACTGTAGAAATCGATCAGGGTCGGCAAGATGACCCGAGGATGACAAAAAAGTCAGATTCAGTGTTGCGAACGCTGGCTCGCCTGGCGGTTGAGCTCGTCGTGCTGGGAGCGGGTCTCGGGTGGCCACTGGGATTTGATCCAGGACAGCACGGCGACGATGTCGGCGTCGCTGATGGAATCGCCGAAGGCGGGCATGTTGGTCGCGTAGTCCGCTAGCCCTGCGGCTTTCGCCACGCCGTCCTTGGTTAGCTGAAACAGCACATCGTCCGGGTGGTGCCAGGTGTGACCGCTTTCGTCATGGGGCGGCGCTGGCAATCGCCCGTCTGGGGCCCTTTCTCTCCAGTTGGCTTGACCCTCCAGCTTCACGCCATGGCAACTGGCACAGCGGACCTGGTAGATCAGCGCGCCTTGCTTGAGCATCACGGCGTCGTCAGGTCGAAGCAGCCCGACAGGCTCTGATCGGAAGAGGTCAGGAGATCGCCACCCGAAAAAGGCTGCGGCAACCCCTGCCAGAGCAAGGACGGCCGCAGCTAACCGGAGTGACTTGAAACGGTGAAGGATCACTTCGCCGGTTGGATGTCCGTCACCGTCATCTGACCGTTCTCGTTCGTGGCCATGAACTGAATCTTGGCGCCGACGCTGGTCTTCTCCAGCAAGGCCTTGTCCTTGACCACGAAGACCATGGTCATGCCAGGCATTTCCATGTGCTTGATTTCACCGTGCTTGATGGTGATCTTGCCCGCCTCTTTGTCGATCCTGCGGACCTCGCCGTCGGTCATGCCGGGCATGGCTGCCATGCCCATTTTTCCGTGGTCCATGTTCATCTGAGCGAACACGGGGTTGACTGCAAAGGCCGTGAAGGCCAGAGCGGTTGCACTCAGAACCAGTCGCAGTTTCATCGTGAATCCTTGTGTCGTTGGGTAGAGGTTGTGATGATCGGAAAGCCGCTTACTTGGCTGCCACCTTGACCTGGCCCTTCATGCCGGCCTCGTAGTGGCCCACATGCAAGCAGGCGAAGTTCACCACGCCGGGCTTGGTGAAGCGCCAGATAACTTCACCTTGCTTGCCAGGCTTGAGCGAGATCTTGTTGGCTTCTTCGTGCTCCATGCCCGGGTTCTTCTTCATGACCTCGTAGTGCTCTTTGAGCTCCTTTTCCGTTCCGAGACTGAACTCATGCGGCACTTTGCCGGAGTTCTTGATGACGAAACGGATGGTTTCACCCTTTTTCACCGACACGTTCGAAGGCGTGAAGCGCATGCTGTCTGCGGCGTCCACTTCAATCGTGCGTGTGACGTTTGCGGCGACACCGGCCTCGCCGATCGGCGACTCATCGTGCCCACCGCCGTGGGTGCCACCAGCGAACGTGGCGGAAGCTGCCAAAGCCGCAGCAGCGAAAACAAAGCCAGCACGGGAAGCGCTATTGAACTTGACGAATTTCATGGTTGTCTTTCAGGGTTGTGGTTGGGAAACAGTTGAGGAGAACTTGGATACGCTGAGCGCTCAGTGCGACATGCCTTTGGCGGTGGGCTTGATCGCCTGGGCGGTGGCCGGTGTGGTGTCGCTGCTGGCCGCAGGACGCGGTGTCGGGGGAAGTGCGCCGTTCCACTCGTAGGCCACGGTGCCTTCGGGGAACTTGTACGGGCCTGGGTCCTTGTAGTCACCCGGCTTCTGGTCCTTGCGGACCTTGAAGACCGTGAACATGCCGCCCATCTCCAGCGGGCCGAACTGGCCGGTGCCGGTCATCATGGGGGCCGTGTTGTCGGGAATGGGCATCTGCATTTCGCCCATGTCGGCCATGCCGCGTTCACCCATGAGCATGTAGTCGGGCGCCACCTTCTGGATCTTCTTGACCAGGCCGCGGTGGTCCACGCCAATCATCGTGGGCACGTCGTGCCCCATGGCGTTCATGGTGTGGTGGCTCTTGTGGCAATGCATGGCCCAGTCACCTTCTTCGTCGGCGATCAGCTCGATCTGGCGCATCTGCCCCACGGCCACATCGGTGGTGACCTCGTACCAGCGGGTGGACGGTGGCGTCGGCCCGCCATCGGTGCCGGTGACCAGGAATTCGTGACCATGCAGATGGATCGGGTGGTTGGTCATGGTGAGGTTGCCCACCCGGATGCGCACCCGGTCGTTCAATCGCACGTTCAGCGTGTCGATGGCCGGGAACACCCGGCTGTTCCAGCACCAGATGTTGAAGTCCGTCATGGTGTTGATCTTGGGCGTCTTGCTGCCGGGCTCCACGTCAAACGCATTGAGCAGGAAGCAGAAGTCCCGGTCCACCTCGCTGATGTGCGGGTGTTTGGCCTTCGGGTGGGTCACCCACATGCCCATCATGCCCATGGCCATCTGCACCATCTCGTCGGCGTGCGGGTGGTACATGAAGGTGCCGGGGCGCCGTGCCTCGAATTCATACACATAGGTCTTCCCCACGGGGATGGCGCGCTGGTTCAGACCGCCGACGCCATCCATGCCGCTGGGGAGGCGCTGGCCATGCCAGTGGATGGTGGTGTGCTCGGGCAGCTTGTTGGTCACGAAGATGCGCACGCGGTCGCCCTCGACCACTTCGATGGTTGGGCCTGGGCTCTGGCCGTTGTAACCCCACATGTTGACCTTGAAGCCCGGCGAGACCTCGCGCACCACCGGTTCGGCCACCAGGTGGAATTCCTTGACGCCGTTGTTCATGCGCCAGGGCAAGGTCCACCCGTTGAGCGTGACCACCGGGTTGTAGGGCCGACCGGTCGTCGGGATCAAGGGTGGCGCCGTCTCCACCGAAGTCTGGATGACGGGCTCGGGCAAACCAGCCAAAGCGGAACGGGCCACGGCCAAGCCGGCCACGGATGCGGCGGCGCCGGCAAAAAACTGTCGTCTGGAGTTTGTGTTTGTCATGTGTTGTGTCCTTTCAATGTGCGGCCGCAGTCGGTGCATCTCCACCGGCACCACCCAGCGAGACGAAGCTGTCCGGTTCTCCGCCCTGCAAGACCCACTGAAGATCGGTCTCGGCGATCCAGAAGTCGCGCTGTGCGCCAATGGCGTCTACCGTGGCTTGGGACTGGTTGCGCACCTCGTCCAGCAGATCCCAGACGCTTTTGAGCATGCCGTTGTAGTGCAGCACCGTTTCTTCGGTGATGAACTCACGGGTCTTCAGCACATCCCCTTGGCTGTCCTGCGCCAGCGCATGGGCGGCCCAGTAAACCTTCATGGCGCCTCTGGCCAGCGCTCGGTTGCGCAGGCTCTCAGCTCCAGGCAATTGGTTGCGGATCGCGTCGGCACGCTTTTGCAGATCGGCTTCCGTCATGGCCTGCGCCGGGATGGCGGGAAGCTGGTCTGGGAGCACAAACCCATCCTGCAAACCCGTTTGCCCCATCGTCTTGACCAATTTGTTTTGGGCCTGGGCGGCGGCTTGCTGCGCCCGCCGGAGATTCATGCGGGCGGTCGATGCCGCGAGTTGAACTTGCGACAGTTGCAACTTGCTCCAGTTGCCCACCGTCACCATGCGCTGCCCCAGTTCAAGGGCGGCCTGGGCGGCCTCCATCATGTCGCGCTGGTGTTTCAGAACCTGTTGAGCGGCCACAGCTTCAACCCAGGCTTTGCGCCCCGCTGCAGCCACCTCCAGCACCTCACCAGCATCTTCGACGCGCCGTTGTAGGCTGGAGTCGAGTTCTGTCCAGCGGCCTTCTGCGATCAGTTGTTCATTCAGGGGACCCAGTTTCGACAATGGACGAGCCAGTTCACGATGGACCGTCCAGGCCATACGAACTGCGGCCTCTGCGTTGGGAATGGCAACACCCGTGGTACTACCCGGCGTCGTGGTGGACGCCCCCGCATTGGCCTGTTCCCACTTGAGCACGTCGGCATGCCCACGCTTGAGTGCACCCACCGCGTCGTTGGCCCGGCGCCAGTCGGGTTCTTGCGAAGGGCTGGCCGTTTGCGCTGAGAGCGCCAGCGGCAGGGCCAACAGGCCCGCCACCAGTAGTTGGCTTGTGGCTCGGTGACAAAACAAAGATTTCACTGCTTTCGCTCCTTTTGATGCAGATCAAGTGGTGCGGATTCTGGCGGCGCGAGTTCGTCACTTCCCTGTCGGTCAGATTACAAAAATGTCAGCTTCGATCACGCCCGCTCCGCTGAGGGCAAACTTGCGGTCAGGAGAATGTGAACGTGAAAATTCTGATCGTTGAAGACGAACCCAAAGCCGGCGACTACCTGAAGCAAGGTCTGCGCGAGGCGGGCTACGCCGTGGACCTAGTCACCAATGGCGTTGATGGTCTGCACCATGGCCTGGAAGGCGATCACGATCTGGTGATCCTGGACGTCATGCTGCCTGGCATGGACGGATGGCAGGTGCTCAAGAACCTGCGCAGCCAGGGGCGCCAGATGCCCGTGCTGTTCCTGACGGCACGCGATCAGGTCGAAGACCGTGTCAAGGGCCTGGAGCTGGGGGCCGACGACTACTTGGTCAAGCCGTTTTCTTTTGCCGAGTTGCTGGCCAGGGTCCGGACGATCCTGCGGCGCGGCCGTTCAGGCCTGGAAGCCACCTCGATGAAAGTGGCCGATCTGGAGCTCGATCTGCTGCGCCGACGGGTGACCCGGTCCGGCAAACGCATCGATCTGACGGCCAAGGAATTCGGTCTGCTGGAATTGCTGATGCGCCGCCACGGAGAGGTGCTGCCGCGCTCCCTGATCGCATCCCAGGTGTGGGACGTGAACTTCGACAGCGACACCAACGTGATCGAAGTGGCCATGCGGCGTTTGCGGGCCAAGGTGGACGATGGATTCGAACCGCGCCTGATCCAGACCGTGCGCGGCATGGGCTACGTGCTCGAAGCACCCGAGGACGCCCACTGATGCTCGGCCGGTTGTCTCTGACGGCGCGACTGACCGCACTGTACACCCTGGTCTCGGCCTGTGTGCTCGTCGGGCTGGGCCTTCTGGTCTCGATCGCGGTGGGGCGGCACTTTGTCGAACTCGACCGGGATTTCCTGAAGGACAAGATCGAACTGGTGCAGACCATCGTCGGCGAGGCCTCGTCATCGGAGATGCTGGCATCCCGGCTGGATGAGCTGCTGACCAGTCACCACGGCTTGTCCGTCGAGCTGCGCAACAGCGACCGGCTGGTCTATGGCAAAAAGGGTTCGGTGTTCTCAGCGCTGTCACCATCCATTGGTTCAGATGGGCGCACTTTCGACTGGACGGTCGGCGACCAACCGCTGCGAGGTCTGAAGGCGGGCATACGACCGCCTGCCACCTGGAAGGACTTGGCCGCTGACGGTCAACCGCTTGAACTGCTGATCGCGCTGGACACGGCGCACCACACCCATTTCATGCAGTCGCTCAGGCAGACCCTGGCGCTTTACCTGATCGGCGCCATCCTGGCCAGCGGCTTGCTGGGCTGGTGGGCCGCCCGCTGGGGCCTGGCACCGCTTCGAACCATAAAAGAGCGCGCCATGACGGTCACGGCCCAGAAGCTGGACCAGCGCATGCCCGTGGACGCGGTGCCGGCGGAGTTCGCCGACCTGGCGCAGAGCCTGAACACCATGCTCGAACGTCTGCAATCCGACTTTGCGCGGCTGCAGGAATTCTCCAGCGACCTGGCGCACGAACTGCGCACCCCCATCAACAACCTGCTGACCCAGACCCAGGTGTCGCTGACGCAGAAGCGGGAGGTGGGCGTGTACCAGGACATCCTGGCCTCCAACGCCGAGGAGTTGCAGCGGCTGGCCCGCATGGTCTCCGACATGCTGTTTCTCGCCAAGACCGAGCACGGGATCGAGCTGCCGCACCGCGAGACCGTGTCACTGCGCGACGAGGTGCTGGACCTGTTCGACTTCTACGAAGCGCTCGCCGAGGAAAAGCTGATCCGCCTGAACACCGACGGCGATGCGCGCATTGTGTGCGACCGGCTGATGATCCGCCGCGCGATCAGCAACCTGCTGTCGAACGCGATCCGGTACTCACCGCCGAACGCGCCCGTGCGAGTGTCGGTGAACCAGGGCAACGGTCAGATCCAGCTTTGCGTGCACAACGCCGGCCCCGCCATCCCGGCGGCCGATCTGCCGCGGCTGTTTGACCGTTTCTACCGGACCGAGAAGTCGCGCAGCCACCCCGACTCAGAGGGCACGGGCCTTGGCCTGTCCATCACCAGAGCCATCATGGAAGCCCACGGAGGCTCCGCATCGGTGGCGTCCAACGATCTGGCGACCACCTTCTGCCTGAGCTTTCCCACGCGGGACGCATCGTCCTAGAATCCGCCCATGCGCCTGTTCCTGGCCTTCCTCTTGTGCCTGGCCCTTCCTCTGCAGGGTTGGGGTGGTGGCGTGCGCCTGCAACCACCATGCCCGATGGAAGCGGCCATGGCCCTGCAAGGCGACACGGCCGGCACCAGCCCGGACATGGCGATGGACGATTGCTGCAACGACGCCGAGACTTTTCAGCTCACCGGCAAGATGTGCAAGACCGGGCAGGAGTGCCAGGCCCCTACGGGCTTTGTGGTGCCACCGGTCATGGCCGTGGCGCAGGCGCTTCCTGTGAACGATCTGCACGTACCCGCGCCCCCCGAGCCACTGCGCGGCTCGCCCGCCAGCATCTGGCGCCCCCCTTCCCTGCTCTGACGTTTCCACCCTGACACCGACCAGCCCTTGGAGGCGGGCCGGTGCTCAGCAGCGGCGACCGCGCATCCCTGCGCGTGCTCAGCCCGTGTGCATTCTTTTGGAGCAGAAACATGGAACCCCTTTCCCCGGCGTCCGGTGGGTCGGTCCGCGCTCGCGGCCGCATCCTCACCCGCCACCGCACCACGATCACAACCGCACACATCGCAGTCCTGATCGGCCTCGCGATGTCCTCCATCGCGCACGCGGCAGAGGCGCTCTCGCTGCCTCAAGCCGTTCAGGCGGCGCTGGCGCGCTCCCCCGCGCTGGTCGCCCAGGACGCGGCCGCCCGCTCGGCACGGGACATGGCCGTGGCCGCCGGCCAGCGCCCCGACCCGGTCCTGCGTCTGTCGCTGGACAACGTCCCGCTGTCCGGGCCAGACCGGTTCAGCACCAGCCGCGATTTCATGACCGCGAAATCGGTGTCGCTGATGCAAACACTGCCCAGCGCAGCCAAGCGCCAGGCACGCACGGCGCGCTTTGAACGCGAAGCGCAAACCGCCGAAGCCGGGCGCGTGGAGCAAGCCGCCACCATCGGCCGAGAAACCGCCATGGCGTGGTTGGAGCGGCACGCGCTGGAGCAGCGCCTGGCGTTGTTGCACGAGCAGCTGGGCGAAGCCCGCCTGCTCGTGCAGGCCAGCGAATCGGCCGCACGCAGCGGCAGCGGATCGCCGGCCGACTGGATCGCGGCGCGGGAGTCGGTCGCCCAGTTGCAGCAAACCCTGTTGGGCGTCGAAGCCGAGCGCCAGAACGCCCGCCTCACCCTGACCCGCTGGACCGGCAGCACCCCCGATCAGCCGCTGGCCGCACCGCCCGATCTGGCGTCTTCACCCTTCGGAACGGGCGATGTGAGCGAGCGTCTGACGCACCACCCCGAACTGCTTCGGCTCTCGGCGCAAGAGGCGGCCATGGTCGCCGAGGCGGAGGTGGCGCGACAGGAGCGCGAACCCGACTGGAGCACCGAACTCATGCTCAGCCTGCGGGGCTCGGGTTACCCGAACATGGTCTCGCTGGCGGTTTCGGTCCCACTGCCCTGGGATCGCCCCCAGCGACAGGACCGGGAACTCGCGGCCCGTCTCGCCCAGGTGGACGGCTTGCGTGCCGAACGCGAGGAACGTGCCCGGGAACACCAGGCCGAAGCCCGCCGCTGGGAGGCGGGCTGGCGGGCCGGTCTGGCCCAACTCGCCCTGATCGATGCCGAGCGGCTGCCTTTGGCCGAGCAGCGCATCCAGACCACCCTGGCTGCCTACCGGGGTGGCCGGACGCCCTTGAGCGAGGTGCTTGCCGCGCGGCGCATGGCGCTGGACCTGCGGATGGAGCGCATCGAACTGCAACGCTCGACCGCCAGCCTGTGGGCCCAGCTCGCTTACCTCATCCCCGCCGAACCGGCTGCTGCAGCCAAAGGAGTGACACCATGAACGTCCGAACAACAATCGGCCTTGGCGTTGTGGCCGTGGCGACCCTGGGAGCGGTGGGCTACGGCGCGTGGACCGCCGGCATGCGCTCTGGCATGGAGATGGGGTCTTCCCAGCCGGCACCCCGCGCCGCCAGCGCCCCGCAGGACCCGGACGCCTGGAGCGTGGTTCAAGGCGGCGAAGCCACAGCCCGCCACCTCCGAGACGGGCTCAAGGCGGGCGACGTGGACCCGGTAACCGGCCGGGTGATCCTGAGCTACCACGACCCCATGGTGCCCGGCAAGAACTTCGAGGCCCCGGGCAAATCGCCTTTCATGGACATGATGCTGGTGCCGCGCTACGCCGGCGGCGCGAACGCAAGTGCCGACACCGGCGCCGTGGCGGTGAGCCCGCGCATCCAGCAAAGCCTGGGGCTTCGCACGGGAGAGGTGGTTCAAGGCACGCTGGCGGGCGGTTTTTCAGTGGCGGGCAACGTGGCCTGGAACGAGCGGAACCAGGTGGTGGTCAGCGCCAGGTCCATGGGCTTCGTGGAGAAGCTGCACGTCCGGGCCGCACTGGACCGCGTGGCGGCCGGTGCGCCTCTGGCCGAGATCTACGTTCCCGACTGGGTGGCCGCGCAGGAAGAGTACCTGGCCATCACCCGCATGCCCGGCGCCGACCTGGGGCCGCTGCGCGACGCCGCGACCCAGCGCCTGCGCCAGGCCGGCATGGACGCGGCACAGATTCAACACGTGGTGCGGACCGGTACGGTGCAACCCCGTTTCACGCTGCGCGCGCCGATCAGCGGGACCCTGACCGAGTTAATGGTGCGCGAGGGCGCGACCGTGATGCCGGGCATGCCGCTGATGCGCCTGCAAGGCACAGCCACGGTCTGGGCCGAGGGCCAGGTGCCCGAGGGCCAGGTGGCACAACTCCAGCCCGGCGCGAAGGTCAGCGCCACCAGTCCGGCAGCGCCGGGGCAGACCTTCGAGGGACGGGTGCAGGCTATCCTGCCCGAGGTGGACCCCGCCACGCGCACGCTCAAGGCGCGACTGGAGCTGAACAACCCCGGCGGCAGACTGGTGCCGGGCATGTTCGTGCAGATGCGGTTCGCCGAACCGGTACGCCAGCCGGCCCTGCTCGTGCCCAGCGACGCGGTGATCCACACCGGTCGCCGCAGCGTGGTGATGCTGGCCGAAGACGGCGGGCATTTCCGGCCCGTGGAGGTTCGTGCGGGACGTGAGGCCGGTGGCCAGACGGAGATCGTGCAAGGTCTTCAGGCGGGTCAGCGGGTGGTGCTGTCGGGCCAGTTCCTGATCGATTCCGAAGCCAGCCTGCGTGGGCTGGAGACGCGCCTGAACCAGGCCCCGGCTGCTGCTGCGGCCCCTGCTGCGGCTGTGGATCTGCACCGCACCGATGCCGTGATCGACGCGGTGGACGGGGACAGCGTGACCCTCACCCATCCCGCCATTCCGGCGCTCAAGTGGCCCGGGATGACGATGGCGTTCCGCCTGCCGCCTCCCGAACAACGGCCCAGCGGACTGTCCCGAGGAGACCCGGTGCGCATCGAGTTCCACACGCAGGATGGTGCCGAACCGCAGATCACCCGGATCGAGCGCGTGGCACCTCCCGCTCAAGGAGCGAAACCATGATCGCGCGGCTCATCCACTGGAGCATCGGCAACCGCTTCCTGGTGCTGCTGGCCACCGTGATGCTCACCGCCTGGGGCGTGGTGTCGATGCTGCGCACGCCCCTGGACGCGCTGCCCGACCTCTCGGACACCCAGGTCATCATCCGCACCAGCTGGCCCGGCCAGGCGCCGCAGATCGTCGAAAACCAGGTCACCTACCCGCTGACCACCACCATGCTGTCGGTGCCCGGGGCCAAGGCGGTGCGGGGCTACTCCCTGTTCGGCGACAGCTTTGTCTACGTGCTCTTCGATGACGGCGTGGACCTGTACTGGGCGCGCTCGCGCGTGCTGGAGTACCTCAACCAAGTGCAGTCGCGGCTGCCGCCGTCGGCCAAGTCCTCCCTGGGGCCCGACGCCACCGGCGTGGGCTGGATCTACCAGTACGCGCTGGTGGACCGCAGCGGCCGACAGAGCCTGGACCAACTGCGTTCGCTGCAGGACTGGTTCCTGCGCTTTGAGCTCAAGACCGTGCCGGACGTGGCCGAGGTGGCCAGCCTCGGCGGCATGGTGCGCCAGTACCAGATCGTGCTCGACCCCGACAAGCTGGCTGCCTACCGCATCACGCAGACGATGGTGAGCGAGGCGATCGGCCGCGCCAACCAGGAGGCCGGGGGATCGGTGCTCGAACTGGGCGAGGCCGAATACGCGGTGCGCGCCAGCGGCTACCTGAAGACCCTGGATGATTTCCGGGCCATCCCGCTGATGACGAGCGACCTGGGCGTCTCGGTGCGCCTGGGCGACGTGGCCCGGGTACAGCTCGGGCCGGAGATGCGGCGCGGCATCGGCGAACTCGATGGCGAGGGCGAAGCGGCCGGTGGCCTGATCGTGATGCGTTCGGGCAAGAACGCGCTGCAGACCATCAAGGCCGTCAAAGCCAAGCTGGCCGAACTGCAAAGCGGCTTGCCCAAGGGCGTGGAGATCGTCCCGGTGTACGACCGCTCCGGGCTGATCGCGCGCGCGGTGGACAACCTCGGGTTCAAGCTGCTAGAGGAGTTTCTGGTGGTGGCCGTGGTCTGCGCGCTGTTCCTGTTCCACCTGCGCAGCGCCCTGGTGGCCATCGTCTCGCTGCCGCTGGGCATCCTGATGGCGTTCATCGTCATGCAGCAGCAGGGCGTCAACGCCAACATCATGTCGCTGGGCGGCATCGCGATCGCCATCGGTGCGATGGTGGACGCTGCGGTGGTGATGATCGAGAACGCGCACAAGCACCTGGAGCGCTGGGGCCACGAGCACCCGGGGCAGGTCCTCGCGGGCGAACCGCGCTGGCGCGTGATTGGTGAGGCCGCCGCCGAAGTCGGGCCCGCGCTGTTCTTTTCTCTGTTGATCATCACGCTGAGCTTCATTCCGGTGTTCACGCTGCAGGCGCAGGAAGGAAGGCTGTTCGCGCCCCTGGCCTACACCAAGACCTATGCCATGGCGGCAGCGGCAGGGCTGGCCGTCACGCTGATCCCGGTGCTGATGGGCTACCTGATACGGGGTCGCATCCCCGATGAACACGCCAACCCCTTGAACCGGCTGCTGATCGCGCTCTACCGACCCTGCCTGAACGCGGTGTTGCGTGCACCGAAGCTGACGCTGGTGGTGGCCACCGTGCTGCTGCTGGCCAGCTTGTGGCCGCTCAAGCACATCGGTGCCGAGTTCATGCCCCGGCTGGACGAGGGCGACCTGCTGTACATGCCGACCGCGCTGCCCGGCCTGTCGGCCGGCAAGGCCGCCGAACTGCTGCAGCAGACCGACCGCCTGATCAAGACCTTGCCCGAGGTGCAGAGCGTCTACGGCAAGGCCGGTCGCTCAGACAGCGCCACCGACCCGGCACCGCTGGAGATGTTCGAGACCACCATCCAGTTCAAGCCGCGCAGCCATTGGCGCGCCGGCATGACGCCCGACCGGCTGGTCGAGGAGCTGGACCGCACGGTGCGCGTGCCCGGCCTGTCCAACATCTGGGTACCACCGATCCGCAACCGCATTGACATGCTTGCCACCGGCATCAAGAGCCCGGTGGGCGTGAAGGTGGCCGGCGCCGACCTGGTGACTATCGACCGCCTCACGGGCCAGATCGAGGCCGCCATCAAGCAGGTGCCCGGGGTCAGCAGCGCGCTGGCCGAGCGCCTGACCGGCGGGCGCTACATCGATGTGGACATCCGGCGGGACGACGCGGCGCGCTACGGCCTGAACATCGCCGACGTGCAGGAGGTGGTCGCGGGTGCGGTGGGTGGCATGGAGGTCGGACAGACCGTCGAAGGCCTGCAGCGCTATGCCATCAACCTGCGTTATCCGCGCGAACTGCGTGATTCGCTGGAGGCCCTGCGCGCCCTGCCCATCGTGAGCCCACGGGGGCAGCGCCTGGTGCTTTCGGACGTTGCCCGCATCGCCATCTCGGACGGTCCGCCCATGCTGCGAAGCGAAAACGCCCGGCTGGCAGGCTTCGTTTACGTGGACATCCGTGGACGCGACCTGCGGGGTGCCGTGCGGGAGATGCAGCGCGCGGTGGCCGAGCAGGTGGATCTGCCACCCGGCTATTCGGTGTCGTGGTCCGGCCAGTTCGAGTTCCTGGAGCGGGCCGCCGCCCAGCTCAAGCTGGTGGTCCCGTTCACGCTGCTGATCATCTTCGTGCTGCTGTACCTCACCTTCCGACGCTTCGACGAAGCGCTGCTGATCATGACCACACTGCCGTTCGCGCTGGTGGGCGGCGTTTGGCTGCTGTGGGCACTGGGTCACAACCTGTCAGTGGCCAGCGCGGTGGGCTTTATAGCGCTGGCTGGCGTGGCGGCCGAGTTCGGCGTGATCATGCTGCTCTACCTGAAACAGGCCTGGGCGGCACGCGAGGCCGTTGGTCAGGACACCGATGCCGATCTCCTGGACGCAATCCGCGAGGGCGCGGTCCTGCGAGTGCGCCCCAAGGCCATGACCGTGGCCGTGATCGTGGCGGGCCTGCTGCCGCTGTTCTGGGGCAACGGCACGGGCAGCGAGGTGATGCAGCGCATTGCCGCACCGATGGTGGGAGGGATGATCAGTGCGCCGCTGCTGTCCATGCTGGTGATACCGGCGGTGTATCGGTTGATGCGGCGGCGCGGGAGGTAGCCGACTCGGTTGTGCGCGAGCATCACTTGAGTCTTGATGGCATCGAGTTTGATGCGCGCGCACCACAGGTTTTTGCACCCTGAACAACTGGCTTTCTCCAGGAGAAACAGAGCACCAAAAAGGTCATCGTCCGCTATAGGGTGGCGACTCTTGTCGTCACACCACACGCAAGGTTTGACCAGAGCGGGCTCTATTTACTGTCGAGTGTTCACAAAGGACTGATCATGATTTCTGGCTTCACGAAGGCCGCCATCCTCAGAGCCGTACTAAACGGATCGACCCTTGCAGAAGCAGCTCGTCAAGAGCACATCACAACCGCGCGCGGGCGCTCCGCCCTCCAGCAACTGTGCCGCCGACTTCGTTTACCTGCCGAGGCCTCCGAGATTCAAGCGCACGTTGTCTGTGATTTCACAATGGTCTCTGAAGGGTTGAACAGTCCCTTGAGCATCGACAAAACGGTGGAAACCCCTGACGCATTCAAGGCAAGTATGTGTCCAACCCAGTCGCCCCGAGGCGTTAAACCGGGTGTTGCTTCAGCCTACAAGTTCATACCTTCTGCATCGTGCGCCGCGGCATCGATTTTCACCTTGCCCCTGACGATGACCTCCCTCGCGGTTTCGCCGCGCATCCAGCAGTCCACCATGTCCGCCCATACCTGCATAAGGACCCGCCGAGGCCCGGAAAATCGAGCATGGTTGTAGGCGGCAGCGACTTGGTCCTTTTTCTGGTGGGCCAGGCAGGCTTCGACCAAGGCCTCCGGGAAGAGCGCGTCGTTGAGCCGTGACGAGAATGTTCGGCGCAGATCGTGCACTGAGACCGGCAGAAACAGATCCTGACTGGGTGTTCGATCCTTGTTGATCCGATCCACCGAAGCGGCGATCGTCCGGTTCAGCGTTGCCTGGCTGATCGGCTCGGCGGAGTCATACCGGCTTGGATGGAGAAAGTTGCTCGACGGGAAGCAGGTTCGAAGCGTTGTCAGGATGTCCAGGGCCTGCTCTCCCAAATACACCGTGTGCGGCTTGCCAGCCTTCATCCTCTCAGCTGGGATCAGCCACTGTGCCCGTTCCCAGTCCACTTCCGCCCAAGTAGCTCCGATGAACTCACCTTTGCGCACACCCGTCAGCAGCAAGAACCTGACTGCCAGCCGTAGTGTCGGCGCAGTGCCAGTCATCTCCAGACCGTCGAGCAACGTCTTGATTTCATGGCGGTTCAAGTTGCGCTCGCGCGGGACAAACGTCGCGTAGGCCTTCCGAGCGAGCGCTTCCGCCGGATTGGCGATATCGACGCCTTTGCCGTTGGCAAACCGGTAGACCTGCAACACGAGTTCCCTGGCGTGCACAGCCGGTCCTGGGCCTCGTTCAGTCTTGACGCGGTCGAGCAACTCACCCAGCGCGACCGGCTTGATCTCGTCGAGGTTCAGCTTCCCGAACGGACCGACCAGGATGCGGTCATAGATCGAACGCCGCAACGCCAGCGTGCTGTCGGCCAGCCGCTCGGCGCCGCTTTTGGCGTCGGACTTGAACTCGAAGTACCGTACCGCCCAGCGCCCAAAGCTCATGGCGTCTGCAACTTCATTGCGCCGCTCAACCTTGGCTCGAGCGGGAGATCGCCCGGAACTGACATCGACACGCGCCCGAGCCAGCAGCAGGCGCGCCTCTTCCAGCGTCACATCCATGCCGTAGGCAAGGTGAGATCGCTGGGCATGGCGGGCAACCGGTTCATGTCGTCCGATGGTCAGCGTCTCGCGTCGGCCGCTCAGTCGATAGTCGTAGCGGAAGGACCTGCTGCCACTGGGTGAGACGACGACGTAGAGACCATTGCCTCCGTCGCTGACCTTGTAGGCCCGCTCGCCCGGCAGTAGTTCTCGCAGTTTGGCTTCCGTCAAACCGTGGCGTGTTCTCGCGCTCGCCAGCCCAACCCGCGCCCGTTCCATCAAGGTGTTCATGAGATCTCCGATCCGTTGCTTGTCGCAGGACCGAGGTACCGTCATGGGGTCTGACGGTATCGCTGCAGGCCTGCCAGCTTAGGTGCCCGGATACCGTCAGGTCAACCGTCAGAACGCATGGGACGCCCTGGGATTCGATGGGACGCCGTGGGACGCTAAGTCATTGTCCCCACAGCAAAATCGGGTTTTCCTGGGATGTTCCGAAACACCTTGGGACGATCTTGACTCATTCCCACTCGATGGTTGCTGGCGGCTTGCTGCTCACGTCATAGGTCACGCGGTTGATGCCACGCACCTCGTTGATGATGCGGCTGCTGACCTTCTTGAGCAGCGCGTACGGCAGTTCGGCCCAGTCGGCGGTCATGAAATCGCTGGTCTGCACCGCGCGCAGCGCCACCACGTAGTCGTAGGTGCGGCCGTCGCCCATCACGCCCACGCTCTTGACGGGCAGGAACACGGTGAAGGCCTGGCTGGTCAGCTCGTACCAGCTCTTGCCACTGTGGTGGTCGATGGTCGAGCGCAGCTCTTCGATGAAGATGGCGTCGGCCCGGCGCAGCAGGTCGGCGTATTCCTTCTTCACCTCGCCCAGGATGCGCACGCCCAGGCCCGGGCCCGGGAAGGGATGGCGGTAGACCATGTCGTGCGGCAGGCCCAGGGCCACGCCGAGTTCGCGCACCTCGTCCTTGAACAGGTCGCGCAGCGGCTCCAGCAGCTTCAGGCCCAGTTGTTCGGGCAGGCCCCCCACGTTGTGGTGGCTCTTGATGGTCACGGCCTTCTTGCTCTTGGCGCCGCCGGACTCGATCACGTCCGGGTAAATCGTGCCCTGCGCCAGCCACTTCGCGCCCTTGGCGCCGTCGCCCTTGAGCTTGGCCGCTTCGGCCTTGAACACGTCGACGAACAG
Organism: Hydrogenophaga sp. NH-16; assembly: GCF_004006415.1. NCBI lineage: Bacteria > Pseudomonadati > Pseudomonadota > Betaproteobacteria > Burkholderiales > Comamonadaceae > Hydrogenophaga > Hydrogenophaga sp. NH-16. The sequence continues at coordinate 3,897,258 of NZ_CP029344.1, read as the reverse complement.
GCCGCCAATGATCTTGCGTTTCTTCTCGGGATCGGTCACGCCGGCCAACTGGCCGAGGAACAGCTCGCTGGCGTCCACGCGGATCACCTTCGCGTGCAGCTTGCCGGCGAACATGTCCATCACCATGTCGCCCTCGTGCAGGCGCAGCAGGCCGTGGTCCACGAACACACAGGTCAGCTGGTCGCCGATGGCGCGGTGGATCAGCGCTGCGGCCACGGAAGAGTCCACGCCGCCGGACAGGCCCAGGATGACTTCCTCGTCACCCACCTGCTCGCGGATCTTCTGCACCGCTTCGTCGATGTGGTCACGCATGATCCAGTCGGGTCGCGTGCCGCAGATCTCCAGCACGAAGCGCTCCAGCAACGCCCTGCCCTGCACCGTGTGCGTGACCTCGGGGTGGAACTGCACCGCGTAGTAGCCCCGCGATTCGTCGGCCATGCCGGCGATGGGGCAGGCATCCGTCGAAGCCATCAGCTTGAAGCCCGGCGGCATCTCGGTGACCTTGTCGCCGTGGCTCATCCAGACCTTGAGCATGCCGTGGCCTTCGGGCGTGGTGAAGTCCTCGATGCCTTTGAGCAGGGCCGTATGGCCACGGGCACGGACCTCGGCGTAGCCGAACTCGCGCGTCTTGCCGGCCTCGACCTTGCCACCCAGCTGCTGCGCCATGGTCTGCATGCCGTAGCAAATGCCCAGCACCGGAATGCCCAGCTCAAACACCTCGTCGGGCGCCTTGTCGTCCACCTCATAGACGCTGGCGTGGCTGCCCGAGAGGATCACACCCTTGAGCTGGCCGTCCGCAGCGAACTCGCGGACCCACTCGCTGCTCACGTCGCAGGGATGCACTTCGCAGTACACATGCGCTTCGCGCACGCGACGGGCGATCAGCTGGGTGACCTGGGAACCGAAATCGAGAATGAGGATTTTCTGGTGCTGCATGGCGTTTGGGGATGTCTGCAGGGAAAAGAAAAAGGCCGTCGCGGTGGACGGCCTGAGGAGCGGAACCGGTCAGTCCGCGCGGTAGTTCGGCGCTTCCTTGGTGATCTGCACATCGTGCACGTGGCTTTCGCGGATGCCGGCCGAGGTGATCTCGACAAACTCCGCCTTGGCGCGCATGTGTTCGATGGTCGGGCAGCCGCAATAGCCCATGGAGGCGCGGATACCGCCGGCCATCTGGAAAATGATCGACACCACCGAGCCCTTGTAAGGCACGCGCCCTTCGATGCCTTCGGGCACCAGCTTGTCGGCATTGGGGTTGCCGGTGCTGCTTTCCTGGAAGTAGCGGTCTGCGCTGCCCTGCTGCATGGCACCAATCGAGCCCATGCCGCGGTAGCTCTTGTAGCTGCGGCCCTGGAACAGAACGATCTCGCCCGGCGCCTCTTCGGTGCCTGCGAACATGCCGCCCATCATCACGGTGTTGGCGCCAGCCGCAATGGCCTTGGCGATATCACCGCTGTAGCGAATGCCGCCATCGGCGATCATGGGCACACCGGTGGTCTGCAGCGCGGTGGCCACGTTGTCGATGGCCATGATCTGCGGCACGCCCACACCGGCGACGATGCGTGTGGTGCAGATGGAGCCGGGGCCGATACCGACCTTGACGCCGTCAGCACCGGCTTCCACCAGCGCCAGCGCGGCGCTGCCGGTGGCGATGTTGCCGCCGATCACGTCCACCTGAGGGTAGTTCTGCTTGACCCAGCGCACGCGGTCGATCACACCCTTGCTGTGGCCATGGGCCGTGTCCACCACGATGGCGTCCACGCCTGCCTTGACCAGCGCTTCCACGCGTTCTTCGGTGCCTTCGCCAACCCCCACCGCAGCGCCCACGCGCAGTCGGCCGGCGGCGTCGCGCGCGGCGTTCGGGAAGTTCAGCTGCTTGGTGATGTCCTTGACGGTGATCAGGCCCTTGAGCTCAAAGGCGTCGTTCACCAGCAGCAGGCGCTCGAGCTTGTGCTTGTTCAACAGCGCTTTGGCCTGCTCCGGCGTGGTGCCTTCGGGCACGGTGATCAAGCGCTCTCGCGGCGTCATGATCTCGCTGACCGGCAGGTCGTAGCGGCTTTCAAAGCGCAGATCGCGGCCGGTGACGATACCAACCACCTTGCCTGCATCCACCACCGGGAAGCCAGACACCCCCAGGTCGTCGGACAGCTTCATGACCTGGCGCACGGTGGTCGAAGGGCTGATGACCACCGGGTCACGCAGCACGCCGGACTCGTAGCGCTTGACCTTGGCCACGTGGGCGGCCTGTTCCTGCGCCGAGAGGTTCTTGTGGACGATGCCGATGCCGCCTTCCTGGGCAATGGCGATGGCCAGCCGGGCCTCCGTCACGGTGTCCATGGCCGCAGAAACCAGGGGCAGGTTCAGGCGGATGTTGCGGGTGAACTGGGTGGCGAGAGAGGTGTCCTTGGGCAGGACCTGGGAGTACGCGGGGACGAGCAGAACGTCGTCGAAAGTGAGCGCTTTGCCGAGGAGGCGCATGAGGTAAAGCTCCAAAAACACGATTGTACCCGGCGTCCAACCGGGGGAGCAGCTGCCTCGCGAACGCCACCACATCGGGCCCCAAGCTCCGTCAAGCCGGCAAAAGTGCTACTTCGTCACCTGGCATTGGGCGTGTAGTGTGCGGCCGGAAGGCCCCGGGTTAAACTGGTTCGCATGCCTAGCCGTCACACACACACCTCTTTCTGGCGAGTTCTCGCATTCGCAGCCTCAGCCGCCCTGTTCAGTGGATCGACCTGGGCTCAGTGGGTCTGGGTGGACTCTTCCGGCAACAAGGTTTTCAGCGACACGGCACCGCCGCCTGGTACGCCCGAGAAGAGCATTCTTCGCACACCTGGAGCCGTGCGCCAGACCGGGCCTGCAATTCCAGCGCCGACCGGAACAGACCCCGCCGCAGCTGGCCAGCCCGCTGCGCAGTCAGCCGAGGTGCCGAAGGTGACTGGCCGCGACGAACAGCTGGAGGCAAAGAAGAAGCAGGCTGAAAAACAGGCCCAGGAGGCGGCACAGGCCAAAAAGAAGGCCGAGGACGACCGCATTGCTGCAGTCCGTGCCGGCAACTGCGAGCGAGCCAAGCGCGCCAAGGCCACGCTGGATTCAGGCGTGCGCATTGCCACCACCAATGCCAAGGGCGAGCGCGAAATCATGGACGACAAGGCGCGTGCGGCCGAACTGCAGCGCATCGACGGCGTCATCCGTTCGGATTGTGGCCCTGCGTCGGCATCTGCACAGAACGTCAACTGAGGCCCTTGGCTGGCACCTGATCAGTAGCCGGCCTTGGAGTTGGGTCGCCGCTGGGCGAACAGCCCGGCATTGCGTGAACCCTGACCAACGAACCGCTCTCTGCGGGCTACCTTGGGATCGACCCTCAGGTCCCGGTACAGCTCGACACGATCACCATCCCTGAGCACGCTTCCTGGTGAAGCCTTGTGACCCCAGACCCCGCAAGTCCACCTGCGCTCCTGCGGGCCGTCCATGTTCACCGACCAGCCGGCCATGGCCAGGGCCTCAGCGACAGACGCACCGTCCGGAAGCTGCAGATGCAGCTCTTCCACCTTTCGGGGTTGGGGTGAACGAACCAGCACCACGGAAATCATGCGCCGTACACCTGGTCAGCGCGTTTGACAAATGCGTCCACGAGGCTGCCCGCGATCCGGTCGAACACAGGCCCCACCAAGGTGGCAAGGGCCTGGCTTGAAAAGCCATAGGTCAGCGTGAACTCGACCTTGCAGGCCCGCTGGCTGCCATCGCCCAGCGGCGTGAAGTTCCAGATCCCTTCCAGATGGGAGAAAGGACCATCCACCAGTTCCATCAGCACCTGCCGGTCATCGATGTGCTGATTGCGGGTGGTGAAGCTCTGCTTCAGACCGCTGAAGGCGATGCCGACGCGGGCCACCATGCCGTGTTCATCGCGCTCCATCACCTCGCTGTGATCGCACCATGGAAGGAACTGCGGGTAGTGCTGAACATCGGTGACCAGCGCAAACATCTCATGGGCGCTGTGCCAGAGCAGGACGGACTTCTGAATCGTTTTCATACAATCGGCGCCCATTGTATGGGTCGCCTGCGGCCCCATTTACCGCCCCATGTCCACCAAACCCAGCAAATCCGCCGCCAAGACCACCGACAGCCGCATCGCGGACAACAAGAAGGCCTTGTTCAACTACGCCATCGAGGAGCGCTTCGAGGCAGGAATGGTGCTGCAGGGTTGGGAGGTGAAAGCGCTGCGCGAGGGCAAGGTGCAACTCACCGACGGCTACGTGGTGATCCGGGAAGGCGAACTGTTCCTGATCGGCTGCCAGATCAACCCTCTGCGGACGGCGTCGACCCACGTCAGCCCGGACTCGGTGCGAACCAAGAAGCTGCTGCTGCACAAGGACCAGATCCGGCGACTGATCGGCAAGGTCGAGCAGAAGGGCCACACCCTGGTGCCGCTGAACCTGCACTGGAAGAGCGGCAAGGTGAAATGCGAGATCGCTCTGGCCAAAGGCAAGGCCGAGCACGACAAGCGCGACACCATCAAGGACCGCGAAGGCAAGCGGGAGGTCGAGCGGGCCATGAAACAGCGCCAGCGCTGAGCATCATCGAAGAAGGCCCCGGCGCGTGGCCTGATCGTTGCCGGGCGACGGTGCTCACCAACCCCAGAGCAGGCGCCTGGAGGGTGTGCAGAATTTTGTGTAAACGGACAATCCACCGCAGGCGAGAGCCTGCTTGTCCGTAAACACAATGACAACTTCTGAAGCAAAAAACGCCTTGGGTTGCACCAAGGCGTCTCTTGTGTGCCCCCGCTCATCCGTTTTGACACGGACTGTCTTGGGCCCTTTTCTGCTTATTGGGGCTTCAGCGCTCTTCCAGCTGGATCACCTCGGCGGTGGCAACCCGCGTGAGGTAGACGGTGTTGCCGAGCATTCGGGCCTCGGAACAGCCACTGTTCGGAATGCGGTTCCATTCAATGCACATCTGGCTGCCTTCGGCGCGCCAGCGCCCCGAGTCGTTGGTCGGACCTGCGTTGACGTAAACGAAATCGCTTTTGAACTGCAGCCGGACCTCGCCGCCGCTGGCCGTCCGGTAGAAGAATGATTTCCCCGTCAGTCTCTCCTTCAACACCTCGGGTGCAACCGGCTGGGCGTCGGGCGGGAAGGCAGGCACCGGTGCAGCCGACTGGGCGCCAGACAAAGAGGGCATGAGACCGAGACACAGGGCGGCCAGCAGCGTGGGGACGGACTGGGTATGTGACATGGGCATCTCCTTGGAGGGCCGCATGCTAAGGCTTGGCCCGCCCGTCGCGCCAGCACCGACCCTTCGGAGCAGGCAGGTATGGCCAGGAACAGCTTGTTCGAGGTGGTCACGACCTACAATCTTGTGTTTCACCGGGGGTGCCGGCTCCGTCGGGAGCAGGCTGAGAAATACCCCTCTCACCTGATCTGGGTTGTGCCAGCGTAGGGAGCGTGACAAGCCGGTCCGCCGTTTGCCGTGGCCCGTCCTGCTCAAGCCCTCGCGGGCGTTTTGACAAGGCGGCTTCACATGCAACGGCGGTTTCTTTTTTCGGCGCTCCTCTCCCTCACCACGCTGTCCCTCGCGGGCCTGGTCCAGGCGCAGGCACCCATGCCGCTGCGCGTGCTGACCCACAGCTCGTTCGACCTGCCCAAGGAGCTGCTGGCGCAGTTCGAGAAAGACGCGGGCGTGCGGCTGCAGATCGTCAAGGCCGGTGATGCCGGCGAGATGACCAACAAGCTCATCCTGACGAAGGCCAGGCCGATCGCCGACGTGGCCTTTGGCATCGACAACACCCTGCTGCCGCGCGCGCTGGCCGCCGGCGTGGTCGAGCCCTACACCGGCCCCGCGGCCCAGCGCGCGGCGGCGGTGACCCTGGACGGCGGCGTGGTGCCGGTGGATTTCGGCTACGTCAACCTCAACATCGACAAGGCCTGGTTCGCGAAGAAGGGCCTGGCGCTGCCGGCTTCGCTGGAGGACCTGACCAAACCCGCCTACGCCAAGCTGCTGGTGGTGCAGAACCCGGCGACCTCCAGCCCGGGCCAGGCCTTTCTGTTTGCGACCGTCGCCGGCCTCGGCGAGGAGGGCGCTTTCAAGTGGTGGGGCCAGATGCGCGGCAACGGCGTGAAGGTGGTCAAGGGCTGGACCGAGGCCTACTACACCGAGTTCACGCGCAACGGCGGCACGCGCCCCATCGTGGTGAGCTACGCCAGCAGCCCGGCGGCCGAGGTCTTCTACAGCAAGGAGAAGATCACCGAGTCGCCCACCGCCAACCTGTTCCTCAAGGGCGGCGTGTTCCGCCAGGTCGAGGGCGTGGCCCTGGTCAAGGGCGGCAACCCGGCCGCGCGCGAAGCCGCCGGCAAGTTCATCGAGTTCCTGCGCTCCGCCCCGGCGCAGCAGGCGCTGCAGACCACGATGTGGATGTATCCGGCCGAGGCCGGCGCGGCGCGGGTGGACGTGATGAAGACCCATGCGGTGGAGCCGACGGCGTTCGACAACCCGTCGGCCGCCGATGTGACCGCCAAAAACAAGGCCTGGCTGCAGCGCTGGACCAAGACAGTCTTGAAGTGAGGATGTCTCGCCGCTGGCTGCTGCCTGCGCTGCCGCTGGTGTTTCTGGCGGTGGTGCTGGTGGCGCCGGTGCTGCGGCTGCTGGCCGAGGGGCTGGCGCCTGGCGCGGCCGACGGCGCCGAGCCGCTGCGCTGGCTGGACGTCTGGCAGGACGATTACCTGCGCTGGCGCGTGCTGTGGTCGTTCGCGCAGGCGGGCATCACCTGCGCGCTGGCGCTGCTGCTGGGCCTGCCCTGCGCCTGGGTGCTGGCGCGGCGCGAGTTCCCGGGGCGCGTGCTGGTGCTGCGCCTGCTGATGCTGCCCTTCGTGGTGCCGACCCTGGTGGCGGCCATGGGCGTGCTGGCGCTGTGGGGGCCGCGCGGCCTGATCGGCGGGCCGCTGGCCGACGCCGGCGTCGAGCTCACCGACACACCCTGGCTGCTGCTCTACGGCAACCTGTTCTTCAACCTCTGCCTGGTGGTGCGCGCCGGTGTCGACGCGCTGGAGCAGGTCGGCGCGCAGCGGCTCGCAGCCGCACGCACCCTGGGCGCCACGCCCTGGCGCGCGTTCTGGCGCATCGAGTGGCCAGCCATCGCGCCCTGGCTGACCTCGGCGCTGTGCCTGGTGTTCCTCTACTGCTTCGCAGGCTTCGGCCTGGCGCTGGTGCTGGGCGGCCAGCGCTACGCCACTGCCGAGGTCGAGATCTACACCCTGGTCGCGCACGAGCTGGAGCTGGGCCGCGCGGGTGTGCTCGCGGTCTGGATGATGGTGCTGACCGGTGCGGTCGCGCTGGCCTACGCCTGGCTGGAGCGCCGGCTGGCGGCGCCGGCGCGGGTCACGCCGGTGCCGCGGCAGCGGCCGGCCACGGCCCTGCAATGGCTGGGTGTGGCGGGTGCGATGGGGTTGCTGGTGCTGGTCTGTGTCGCGCCGCTGGCGGCCATTCTCTGGCACGCCGCATCGGCACTGTTCGCCGGTCAGGGCGCGGCCGTGCTCACCGACCCCGAGACCCTGGCCGCGCTGGGCAACACGCTGCGTTTCTCGGTGTTGGCCGTGCTGTTCGCGACCGCGCTTGGCCTTTCGCACGCCTTCGCCTTGCAGGGCGCGGTGGCCTGGCGCGCGCTGGCCTTCCTGCCCTTCGTGGTCTCGCCCGTCAGCGTGGCCTTCGGCCTGCTACTGCTCTACCCCGACTGGAGCGCCAGTCTCGTGGTGTTGCTGGCGGCGTATGCGCTGCTGGCCTGGCCCTTCGTCACCAAGTCGGTCACCGCCGCGCTCGACGGCCTGCCCGCGCACTATGCGCAGGCCGCGGCCACGCTGGGGGCCTCGCCCTGGCGCGTGTTCCTCCGCGTGACCCTGCCGCTGATCGCGCCCGCGCTGCGGCGCGGCATGGCCTTTGCCGCCGCCACCGCGCTGGGCGAGTTCGCTGTCACGCTGTTTCTCTCGCGGCCCGAATGGACCACGCTCACCACCCTGATCCACCAGCACCTGGGCCGGCCCGGCGCCGCCCCGCTGGATGCGGCCTTCGTGCTCGCGGCGCTGCTGATGGCGCTGGCGCTGCTGGCCTTCCTGCTGATCGAGGGCCGCGACCGCCGCGCCGGGGACAATGCCCGCCATGCTTGAACTGCGCGACATCCACAAACACTGGCACGACGCACCCGAATGGCCGCTGCTGTCTGGCGTGAACCTGCGCGTGGACGCGGGCGAGACGGTGGCGCTGCTCGGTGCCTCGGGCAGTGGCAAGAGCACGCTGCTCAAGATCGTGGCCGGGCTCGAAGCGCCGGAGCAGGGCAGCGTCTGGTTCGACGGCGTGGACATCACCGGCTGGCCGCCCGAGCGGCGCCGCTTTGCGCTGATGTTCCAGGACTTCGCGCTGTTCCCCCATCTGAACGTGCGCGACAACGTGGCCTTCGGCCTGATCGAGCAGCGCGTGCGCAAGGCCGAGGCCCGCGATCGCGCGCAGGCCATGCTGGCGCGCTTCGGCCTGGCCGGTCACGGCGACGCGCGCGTCTGGACCCTTTCGGGCGGCGAGCAGCAACGGGTGGCGCTGGCGCGTGCGCTGATCACGCAGCCCAGAGCGCTGCTGCTGGATGAGCCTTTCAGCGCGCTGGATGCCCACCTGCGCGAGCAATTGCGCGACGAGTTTCGCGAGCGCATCACCGAGGCCGGCATGGCCGCGATCCTGGTGACGCACGACGCGCAGGAGGCCCAGGCCATGGCGCAACATGCGTGGACCTTGCGTGAGGGGCGCCCGCAGCCCCTGTGGTGAGCGTTCGCAGAGACCCTTGCATTCTTCCGGGCATAAGATGCCTGGTCATTAATTGACTAGGCAGGTATATACTGTGGCTCCCTTCGTCGCCCGCCGCTGCCATGTCCAGAACTCCGAAACCCGTCCAGTTTTACAAGGCGGAAACCTACAACGCCGAGGAAAGCCTGGGCTTTCTCATGAAGCGGATCTTGCTGTCTGTCGTCCAGCAGGTGGACAAGCGGCTGGTGGCGCATGACCTGACCACGGCACAGTGGGGGCCCCTCAAGCACCTGCAGTCCAACGGTGGTCGCAGCACGGTGGCCGAACTGGCCCGCTGGACGAACTCCGATGCCGGCGCCATGACGCGCCTTCTGGACCGGCTGGAGAAAAAAGGACTGTGCAAGCGTGTGCGTTCGACCGAAGACCGGCGGGTGGTTCTGGTCGACCTCACACCTGAGGGCGAGGCGGCTCTGGTGCATGTGCCGCAGGTTCTGTCGGACGTGCTCAATGCCCACCTGGCGGGGTTTTCCAAGTCGGAATGGGAGGCCCTCAAGGGTTACCTGACACGCATGGCCGAGACCGGGGATGCATTGCGCGACGCCGGGTGAAGCTTTGCAACGGTGCGCGTTTTTTTTGGCTCAAAAATTTGACTAAGCAAATGAAGCCTGATCAGTTAATTGTTTTCCGCCTTGGCTCCGCCGCGGTGGTTCTGGCCGCGGCCGGTCTTCTGGCTGGCTGCGCCAGCACGGAAGGGATTTCCGCATCTGCACAGCCGCTGAACGCCTCCGACCTGGGTTTGGCGCAGACCGCGGCGCCCGCCCCGCTGGCCACCGACTGGTGGAGGGCCTGGGGCGACGACACGCTGTCGGATCTCATCGAGCAAGCCCTGCGATCGCAGCCCAGCCTGAAGGTCGCTCAGGCAAGGCTGGCCCGGGCGCAGGCCGCGGTGGAGGGCGAGCAGTCCACCAGCGGCCTTCATGTGAATGCGTCGGCCGACACCACCCGTGAGCATTTCAGTGCCACCAGCATCTACCCGGCTCCGCTGGGTGGCTCCATACGGACCCTGGCAAACGTGCAGGTGGCCGCCCAGTGGGAGTTCGACTTCTTCGGGCGCCACCGGGCCGCCCTGGACGCGGCGCTGGGCCAGACCCGTGCCGCGCAGGCCGACCTGCAGGCCGCCCGCAACCTGTTGGCCAGCCAGGTGGCACAGACCTGGGTGCAGCTGGGACGGCTGCAGGCGCAGCGCGAGGTGGCGCAGCGCACGCTGACCCAGCGGCAGCAGATGCTGGCCGTGATCCGCCAGCGCGTGGACGCGGGGCTCGACACCCGTGTCGAACTGCGCCAGGGGGAGGGGGCCTTGCCCGACGCGCGCCAGCAGATCGAAGCGCTCGATGAACAGATCGCACTTGCGCGCCATGCGCTGGCCGCGTTGGTGGCGCAGCCACCGAACGCATTCGAGACACTCAGGGTGGACCTGTCGCGGTTGCAGGCCGGTGATCTGCCAACCGGGGTGCCGGCGGACCTGCTCGGCCGCCGGCCCGACCTGGCCGCCGCGCGCTGGCGCGTGGAAGCTGCCATGCGTGGGGTGGACGTCGCCCGTGCGCAGTTCTATCCCAACGTCAATCTCGCGGCGTTCATCGGGCTCTCCAGTATCGGGCTGGACCGGTTGATCGAGGCCGACAGCCGACAGTTTGGCGTGGGGCCGGCGATCCGCCTGCCGATCTTCGACAGTGGCGCCCTGCGCGCCAACCTGCGGGGGCGCACCGCCGAACTGGACGCTGCCATCGAGGGCTACAACAGCGCGCTGCTGGAATCGGTGCGCGACGCGGCCGACCAGCTGAGCAGCCTGCAGTCGGTGCAGCGCCAGCAGGCCGAGCAGGCCCAGGCTCTGGCCGCCGCCGAATCGGCGTACGACATCGCGCTGCAGCGCTACCGCGCCGGGCTGACCGGCCACCTCACCGTGCTGACTGCCGAGACCACGCTGCTCACCCAGCGCCGCCTGGGCGTGGACCTGCGGGCCCGCGACCTGTCCGCCCGCATCGGTCTGGTGCGCGCACTGGGCGGTGGCTACACGGACGACACCCCCACGCCATCGCGCGGCTGATGCCACATCCCAACGCTCACGGAATTTCGACATGACCACCCCCGACACCACAACCCCCGCCCCCCAAAGCAACACCGCCCGCCGCAAGGCACTCACCGGCGTGGCCGCCGCCGTGGCGCTGGCCGCCGTCGGCTACGGCGCCTACTGGGCGCTCGTGCTCAATCACTACGAAACCACCGACAACGCCTATGTGCAGGGCAACGTGGTGCAGCTCACCCCGCAGGCCGGCGGCACCGTGGTGGCCATCAACGCCAACGACACCGACCACGTCAAGGCCGGCCAGTGGCTGGTTCGCCTGGACCCGGCCGACGCCCAGGTTGCGCTCGACCAGGCCGAGGCGCAGCTGGCCCAGACCGTGCGCGAGGTGCGCACGCTGTACGCCAACAACCGCACGCTGGCCGCGCAGATCGCCTTGCGCGAGGCCGATCTGGCCCGCGCCCAGAGCGAGCAGGCCCGGTTGCAGGACGACGTGAACCGCCGCCAGCCGCTGGTGGCCACCGGCGCCGTGGGGCGCGAAGAGTTCAACCACGTCAGCGCCCAGCTGGCCGCGGCCCGCAGCAGCGCCGAAGCGGCGCGCTCGGCCCTGCTGGCCGCGCGCGAGCAGCTCGCGTCCAGCCAGTCGCTCACCGAGGGGGTCGCCTTCGACCAGCACCCGAGCGTGCAGCGCGCCGCGGCGCGGGTGCGTGAGGCCTTCCTGGCGCTGCGCCGTGTGGAGGTCCAGGCGCCGGTGGACGGCTATGTGGCGCGCCGCAATGTGCAGCTTGGCCAGCGCGTGCAGGCCGGTGCGCCGCTGCTGTCGGTGATCGCACTCGACCAGGTCTGGGTCGAGGCCAACTTCAAGGAAAACCAGCTGCAGAAGCTGCGCCTGGGCCAGCCGGCCGAGCTCACCGCCGACGTGTACGGCTCCAAAGTGGTCTACCACGGCCAGATCGATGGCCTCGGCGCCGGCACCGGCGCAGCCTTCGCCCTGCTGCCGGCGCAGAACGCGACCGGCAACTGGATCAAGGTGGTGCAGCGCGTGCCGGTGCGCATCAAGCTCGATGCCGCCGAGCTCCAGCAGCACCCCTTGCGCGTGGGCCTGTCGATGGAAGCCCGTGTGGATGTGAGCCAGACCGATGGTGGCGTGCTGGCCGCCGACGCCAGCACCGCAGCCCCGGCCGAGACCAAGGTGTTCGAGCAGGACAGCCGCGAGGCCGATGCCCGCGTGCACCAGATCATCGCGGCCAACAGCGGCGGCGCCCGTGCCCACGCCGCCGTCGCGGGCGGCAACGGAGCCTGATCATGTCGGCCGCCGTCACCGCGCAGCCGGACGCCGCTGCGCCACCACCACCGCCTTCACCTCCCGCGCGGGCAGTGGCCTATCCGCCCCTGCAGGGGCGGGAGCTGGTGCTGGGCACGCTGGCGCTGTCGCTGGCCACGTTCATGAACGTGCTCGACACCTCCATCGCCAACGTCTCCATCCCCGCCATTGCGGGCGACATGGGGGTGAGCCCGGCCCAGGGCACCTGGGTCATCACCTCGTTCGCGGTGGCCAACGCCATTGCCGTGCCGCTGACCGGCTGGCTCACCCAGCGCTTCGGTCAGGTGCGCCTGTTCACCATGAGCGTGCTGCTGTTCGTCGTGGCGTCCTGGCTCTGCGGCCTGGCGCCCAACATCGAGCTGCTGATCGCCTTCCGCGTGCTGCAGGGTCTGGTGGCCGGTCCCATGATCCCGCTGTCGCAGACCCTGCTGCTGGCCAGCTACCCGCCGGCCAAGGCCGGCATGGCGATGGCCATGTGGGGCATGACGGTGCTGGTCGCGCCGGTGGCCGGCCCGCTGCTGGGGGGCTGGATCACCGACAACATCTCCTGGCCCTGGATCTTCTACATCAACATCCCGGTGGGCATCTTCGCCGCCGCCCTGACCTGGTCGATCTATCACAAGCGCGACCCGGGGCCGCGCCGCGTGCCGCTGGACGTGGTGGGCCTGCTGCTGCTGGTGCTGTTCGTCGGGACCATGCAGATCATGATCGACAAGGGCAAGGAGCTCGACTGGTTCGAGTCCGGCGAGATCATCGCCCTGACCGTGGTGTCGGTGGTCAGCTTCCTGTTCTTCCTGGCCTGGGAACTGACCGACCAGCACCCCATCGTCGAACTGCGCCTCTTCGCGCGGCGCAACTTCCTCACCGGCACACTCTCGCTGTCGGTGGCCTATGGTCTGTTCTTCGGCAACGTGGTGCTGCTGCCGCTGTGGCTGCAGCAGTTCATGGGCTACACCGCCACCTGGGCCGGCCTGGCCACGGCGCCGGTGGGGCTGCTGGCCATCGTGCTCTCGCCCTGGGTCGGCAAGAACGTCGCTCGCATCGACCCGCGCAAGCTCGCCACCGTGGCCTTCGTGGGCTTTGGGGTGGTGCTGTGGATGCGCTCGCACTTCAACACCCAGGCCGACTTCACGACCATCCTGATCCCGACGGTGTTGCAGGGCGCCGCCATGGCGTTCTTTTTCATCCCGTTGCAGGCCATCGTGTTTTCGGGGCTGACGCCGCAGCAGATGCCCTCGGCCGCCGGGTTGTCGAACTTTGTGCGCATCACCGCAGGTGCGGTCGGCACCTCGCTGTTCACCACCCTGTGGGACAACCGTGCCGCCATGCACCATGCCCAACTGGTTGAAGCCGTGCACAGCGGCAGCGCCACCGCCGTGGGCACCCTGGACCAGCTCATGGCCGCCGGCATGAGCCGTGAGCAGGCGCTGGCCAGCGTTGACCGCATCCTCAGCCAGCAGGCCTACACCCTCGCGGTGACCGACCTGTTCTATCTGTCGTCGGGCCTGTTTTTCCTGCTGGTCGGCGTGGTGTGGCTTTCCAGGCCTGCGCGCGGTGCTGCGGGCGGGGGCGGCGGGGCGCATTGACGCCCGCCGCAGGTGCAGCGCGGCAGGGCCGCCGCGCTGCATGAGAATGGCGGCATGGACGCATACCTGCTGATCGGCAACGCCAACACCCGCAAGACCTCCGTCATCCGCAGCCTCACCGGCTGCTTCAACCGCAGCGTGCGCGACATCCAGCTGCAATCGGGCAAACCGGTGCGCTTCTATGCCCGCGTCGGCGCGCTGCAGAACACCCGCACGACGCTGGACGACTTTGTCCAGGAGGTGAACCGTTCGCGCTGCCAGGCGGTGCTGTTCGCCCTGTTGCCGAATGCCGTGCACACCGACCTCATGGGCTACCCCGACGCGCAGACCTATGTGGCCGGTCTGCGCGAGCGGGGCTGGCGCATCAAGGGCGTGGCCGTGCTGGGGCAGGACGGTGGCGGCGTGCGTGCGACCAACCTGCGCCAGTACATCCAGGCCGGCACCGCGCCGGTCAACGTCACGGCCCGCGAGGTGCGCGCCCAGTTCGGCTGGCTCTGATCGCCGCCACAGGGCCGCGCGGTCAGAATCGGTAGGCACCCGCCACGCGGTGCGTTTTCAACTCAAACGGAGCACACAGATGGGCTGGTTTTCCAAAAGCACCGACGGTTTTTTCCTGTCTACCACCACGCCGCCGGACATCAGGCAGAGCCAGTACCTGGGTGTGGTCAACGGCGAGGCCATCATCGGCGCCAACATCTTCCGCGACATGTTCTCGTCCGTGCGCGACGTGGTCGGCGGCCGGGCCGGCGGCTATGAGCGGGCGCTGTCGGGCGCGCGCGATGCCGCGCTGGAAGGCCTGATCGAGGCTGCGAAAGAACTGGGCGCCAACGGCGTGATCGGCATCGACTTCGACTACGAGGTCATGGGAGAAACCAACGGGATGATGATGGTCGCGGTCAGCGGGACGGCGGTGAAGCTGGGGTGATCTCCGCGGCAGGCGCTGTAGGCGCTGCAGGCGGCGTCTCGGCGCGCAGCGCCTGCAGCAGCTTCATCCCGCCCCGCCCGTTGACCTCCTGCCCCAGCCGCTCCTGCTCGGCGCGGATCGCGCTGCGGCTTTTGTCGCCGAGCATGCCGTCGACCAGACCCACGTCGTGGCCGGCGAGCAGCAGCAGGACCTGCAGTTCGCGCCGTTCGGCGCGTGAGAGGCCGGGGTCGTCGGTGGGCCAGGGGGTGGAGAACGGGCCGGCGCCGCGCAGGCGGTCGCTCAGGTGGGCAATGGCCAGGCCGTAGCTTTCGGCGGCGTTGTAGCTGTAGATCGCGTCGAAGTTTTTGAACACCAGGAAGGCCGGGCCCGTGGGGCCGGCCGGCGTCATCAGGCCGGCGCTGCCCAGGCCCGCGGGCAGCGCCGAGCCATCGACCTTGAGCAGCCCACGCGCCGCCCATTCGCTGACCGGCCGCTTGCTGCGCCGGCCTTCACCGTCGGTGCTGAAACCGGGCGGCAGTTGCACCTCGAAGCCCCAGGGCTGGCCGCTCTGCCAGCCGGCCTTGGCCAGAAAGTTGGCGGTGGAGGCCAGCGCATCGGCGGTGTTGTCCATCAGGTCGCGCTTGCCGTCGCCGTCGCCATCCACGGCCAGGCGCTCGAACGTGCTGGGCATGAACTGCGTGTGGCCGAAGGCGCCGGCCCAGGAGCCGAGCAGGCGCTCGGGCGCGATGTGGCCGGCCTGCAGGATGCGCATGGCCGAGTACAGCTCGCCCTGGAAGAAGCTCTGGCGCCGGCCGTAGCACGACAGCGTGCCCAGCGCCTGCACCAGCGGGTACTTGCCCTGGCTCTGGCCGAAGTTGCTCTCCACGCCCCAGACCGCGACCACGGTGGCCGGGTCGACGCCAAAACGCTGCTGCACCCGTTCAAGCACCGCGGCGTGCTGCTGCAGCATGGCCTTGCCCTGCTGCACGCGCTCGTCGTCGACCAGGCCGCTGAGGTAGTCCCAGATCGGCATGCTGAACTCGGGCTGGTAGTTCAGCTTGTCGATCACGCTCATGTCGGGCGCAAGGTCGCGTGTGAGGAAGCGGAAGGTGGTTTCCGACACGCCCTCGCGGCGCGCGGCGTCGCGCAGGCCGTCGAGGCACCGGGTGAACTCGGGCGGTATGGCGGTGGGCTCGGTCTGTGCGAATGCGGGCAGGGCGATGGCCAGCGCAGCGGTCGCCAGAAGCGGGGAGAGGCGGTTCATGAAAACGGAAAAGGAATCAGACGGCCCAGGTGGAACCGTGTTCGGGAACGAGGGCGCGCCAGCCGAGTTCGTGCTCGATGCGCTGGCGCAGCGCGTCGGAGGCCCCCGGGTCGCCGTGCGTGACGAACACGCGGTGCGGCGCGTGCGGTGAGGCGCGCAGCCAGTCCATGAGCTGGCTGGCATCCGCGTGGGCCGAGGCGGACTGCAGCTGCACGACCTCGGCGCGCACCGGCACGTCCTGCCCGTGGATGCGGATGGCCTTGCTGCCCCGGGACAGCGAGTCGCCGCGCGTGCCCGGTGCCTGGTAACCGGTGAGCACCACCATGTTGCGGTGGTGGCCCAGGTAGAGCGCCAGGTGGTGCAGCACGCGGCCGCCGGTGGCCATGCCGCTGGCCGAGAGGATGACTTTGGGGCCGTGCTGCTGCGCAATGGCCTTGGACTGGTCGACCGAGGTGACCATCTTTGCCACATGCTCCATGTCGCGGCACTGCGCGGCGTTCAGGCGGTGTTCGCCCAGGTGGCGGTCGTAGAGGTCGGTGGTGTGCACGGCCATCGGGCTGTCGAGATAGATCGGCAGACTGTGCGGCAGCACGCCGTTGGCCTTGAGCAGCGCGACGGCGTGCAGGATCTCCTGTGCGCGGCCGACGGCAAACACCGGCAGCACGGCGGTGCCGCCGCGCGCGGCCACGCGCTGCAGGGCCGGGCCAAGTTCGGCCAGCACGTCTTCGTCCGGGTGCTCGCGGTCACCGTAGGTGGACTCGATCACCACCGCGTCGGCGGCGGGTGGCTTATCGGGCGGCAGCATCAGCATGTCGTCGGGTCGGCCCAGGTCGCCCGAGAACAGGATCTTCTTGCCGCCCACCTCCAGCAGCAGGCTGGCCGCACCGAGGATGTGCCCGGCGCGGATGAAGCGGGCCGTCCAGCCGTGCAGCGGCTCGAAGGCGCGGTCCATCGGCACGGTGTGCAGCAGCTTGAGCGAATCGAGCGCGTCGGCCTCGGTGTAGAGCGGCAGGGCGGGCGCGTGTTTGCTGAAACCCTTGCGGTTGGCGAAGGCCGCGTCTTCTTCCTGGATGTGGCCGCTGTCGGGCAGCAGGATCTGCGCGAGGTCGCGCGTGGCCGTCGTGCACCAGACCTTGCCGTGGAAGCCTTCCTTGGCGAGCAGAGGCAGGTAGCCGCTGTGGTCCAGGTGCGCGTGCGTCAGCAGCACGGCGCCGATGTGGTTGGGCAGCACCGGCAGCGGGTCGCGGTTGCGCAGGCGCAGCTGCTTGTAGCCCTGGAACAGGCCACAGTCGACCAGCAGGCTCTGGCCGTTGAACTCGACTAGGTATTTGGAGCCGGTGACCGTGCCCGCGGCACCGAGGAAGCGGATGTGGACGTTCATGCGGGGCATGTTACCCCGCAGGGGGCTCAGGACAGTGTCTCGGAGAGCAGCAGCATGAAGATGAAGCCGGCCATCAGCATCACCGAGGCCATGCCCTCGAAACCGTTGCGGTGGGTCTCGGGAATGATCTCGTGGCTGACCACGAACAGCATGGCGCCGGCCGCGACCGCCAGGCCCACCGGGTAGAAGGCCGGCAGGCTGCCGAGCACGGCCAGACCCACGATGGCGCCGAAGGGCTCGGCCAGGCCGGTGAGCGCGGCCACAGCCCACGAGCGGCCGGCGCTCTGGCCGAGGGTGCGCAAGGCCATGGCGACGATCAGGCCCTCGGGCATGTTCTGCAGCCCGATGGCCAGCGCCACCGGGGCACCCGCATTCACCGCCACGCCACCGTCCACGCCCAGGGCGCTGCCCGCATAGGCGGCGCCCACGGCCAGGCCTTCGGGCACGTTGTGGATCAGGATGGCCAGCACCATGAGCCAGGCGCGCTGGCCGGCGGTGTGTTCGTCCGTTTGCGGCATGGCGTGGCCGGCGGCCGCGGGCGGCAGTACGGCGTGTTCGTGCGGCGTGAAGCGGTCGATGGCGAGCATCAGCGCCATGCCCAGGGCCAGGCCCAGCGCGGTGAGGCCGGCGGCGCCGGCACCCGTGGTGGCCATGAGCGCGCGGCCCGCGTCCAGCGAGGGCAGCAGCAGCGCGAAGAAGGCCGCGGCCAGCATCACGCCCGCGGCGAAGGCCATGAAGGCCGCTTCCTGCCGCTTGCCCAGGCGCTCCACCAGGAAGACGGGCAGGGCGCCCACAGCGGTGGCCATGGCCGCCAGGAAAGAGGCCTGCACGCCGGCCGTCATGCCGCTGCTGGCGCCGGTGGCGTCCCACCAGAGGCGGGTGGGGGTCCAGAAGGTGCTGCCTGCGGCCAGCCCCGCCATGACGAGCAGGCCCGCGCCCAGCGCCAGCAGGGCGTTGCGCAGCGCATGCGGCGGCACCGGCAGCTCCAGCTGCTGCATCTGCAACCAGACGGGGCGGACTTGGCGGATCAGGGCGGTCATGGCGGTTCTCCAGCGAGGCAATCGGCAATGGCTGGTAGTTTGTCAAAAACTATCTATTGAGGCCATTTGATTGTCCGAATGAACGCGATAGACGGCTGTGGTGAGGCTGCTCAGTTGATTTGGTAATAAACAACTGAAAACGTATTCGTTCCAGTTTTGATGGCCGGCTTTCATGATCCGCTCCCTCGAATACCCCATCCGGAGCAACACCATGAACACCCGCCGCCACTTCACCACTTCGCTGATCGCAGCCGCCGCGCTGACCGCCGCCACCGGCGCCGCCTGGGCCCAGCCCGCCCCCGTGACCCTGCTCAACGTGTCGTACGACCCGACCCGCGAGCTGTACGTGGAATTCAACGCCGCTTTCGCCAAGGCCTGGAAGGCCAGGACCGGCCAGGACGTGACCATCAAGCAGAGCCACGGCGGCTCGGGCAAGCAGGCCCGTTCCATCATCGACGGGCTGGACGCCGACGTCGCCACCCTGGCCCTGGCCGGCGACACCGACGCGCTGCACACCAACGGTGGCTGGATCCCCAAGGACTGGCAGAAGCGCCTGCCACACAACAGCACGCCTTACGCCTCCACCATCATCCTGGCCGTGCGCGCGGGCAACCCCAAGGGCATCAAGGACTGGGACGACCTGGTCCGCCCCGACGTCAAGGTCATCACGCCCAACCCCAAGACCTCGGGCGGCGCCCGCTGGAACTACCTGGCGGCCTGGGAATTCGCCAAGCGCAAGTTCGGCAGCGACGCCAAGGCCAAGGAATTCGTGGCCAAGCTGTACGGCAACGTGCCGGTGCTCGACACCGGCGCACGCGGCTCCACCATCACCTTTGCCCAGCGCAACCAGGGCGACGTGCTGATCGCCTGGGAGAACGAGGCCTACCTGCTGGAGAAGGAGTTCAACACCAGGTTCGACGTGGTCTACCCCTCGCTGTCCATCCTGGCCGAGCCGGCGGTAACCGTGGTCGACAGGAACGTGGACAAGAAGGGCACCCGCGCCGTGGCCACCGCTTACCTGGAGTACCTGTACACCGAAGAAGGCCAGGACATCATCGGCAAGCACTTCTACCGCCCGGTGGTCTCGGCCAAGGCCCAGGCCAAGTACGGCCAGCAGTTCCCCAAGCTCAACCTGTTCAGGATCGACGAGGCCTTCGGCGGCTGGGACAAGGCCGCGAAGGAGCACTTCGCCGATGGCGCGTCGTTTGACCAGATCTACACCCGCAAATAAGGCGCCGCACGGTCTGCTGTCACACACACCTCAGGGAGTTCTTCATGTCTGTTCTGCTGATCGCCGGCAGCCCCACCGAACACTCGCGCTCGGCCACGTTGCTGGACGGTGTGGCGGAGCGCCTGCACGCCGCGGTCGACGACCGGCGCCTGCGCGTGGAGCGCCTGCGTATCCGCGACCTCTCGCCGCAGGCGCTGCTGCTGGCCGATTGGGGCCACGCCAGCGTGGTGCGCGCCATCGAGCAGGTGGCCAACGCCCGCGCGCTGGTGATCGCCACGCCGGTCTACAAGGCCGCCTACAGCGGCGTGCTCAAGGTCTTCCTGGACCTGCTGCCGCAGACCGCGCTCAAGGGCAAGGCGGTGCTGCCCATCGCCACCGGCGGCAGCCCGCACCACATGCTGGCGCTGGACTACGCGTTGCGGCCGGTGCTGCAGTCGCTCGGCGCGCGCCACATCCTGCCGGGGGTGTACGCCTCCGACGCGCAGATTCCGAAGGATGAGGCGGGCGACTACCAGATCGGCGGCGAGATCGCCCAGCGACTGGACGACGCCACGCACACCCTGCTGCAGGAGGGGCTGCGACTGTCTGCGGTGCCCGTGCCCCGTCCCGTGCCTTTTTCACAGGCGCTCTACAGCGTCTGACCACTTTTTTTCAAAGGAGCTTCTGTCATGTCCATTCAAGCCATCAACGTCCGCAACCAGTTCCGCGGCAAGGTCAAGGAAATCATCAAGGGCGACGTCGTGTCCGAGGTCGATGTCGAGACACCCTGGGGCGTCGTGACCTCGGTCATCACCACACGCTCGGTGGTCGATCTGGGGCTGGCCGTGGGGTCCGACGTGGTCGCGCTGGTCAAGTCCACCGAGGTGTCCATCGCCAAGGTCTGAGGGTGAACTTTCAACAGCTGCGCTCGGTCCGGGAGGCCGAGCGCTGCGGCTTCAACCTCACCGAAGTCGCTGCGGTGCTGCACACCTCGCAACCCGGCGTGAGCCGGCAGGTGCGCGAGCTGGAGGAGGAACTGGGCGTCGAGCTGTTCGTGCGTTCGGGCAAGCGCCTGCTCGGTCTCACCTCGGCCGGCAGGGCCCTGCTGCCCATCATCCAGCGCGTGCTGCTGGACGCCGAGAGCCTGCGCCGCGCCGGCCAGGAACTGCAGGGCCGCGACGAGGGGCGCCTGTCGATTGCGGCCACGCACTCGCAGGCGCGTTACGCGCTGCCGCACGTGGTGCGCGACTTCCGCCAGCGCTACCCGCGCGTCACGCTGCATCTGCACCAGGGCTCGCCCCGGCAGGTGGCCGAGATGCTGCTGGCGGGCGACGCCGACATCGGCGTGGCCACCGAGGCGCTGGCCGGCTACGGGCAACTGGTGACGCTGCCCTGCTACCGCTGGAGCCACAGCATCGTGGTGCCGCCCGGGCACCCGCTGCTGTCGCTGGAACGACCGGTGACGCTGCTGGACCTGGTCGCGTTTCCCATCATCACCTACGAGGTCGGCTACACCGGCCGTTCGCACATCGACGACGCGTTTGCGGCTGCGGGCCTGCGGCCCGACGTGGTGCTGACCGCCATGGACGCGGACGTGATCAAGACCTACGTCGAGCTGGAGATGGGCGTGGGCATCGTCGCCTCCATCGCCTTCGACGAGGAGCGCGACACGCACCTGCACGCCATCGACGCGGGGCACCTGTTCCAGATCAACCTCACCCGTCTGGGGCTGCGACGCAACCACTGGCTGCCCGGCTTCGCTTACGGCTTCATCGAAACCTTCGTGCCCACGCTCACGCGCGAGGCGGTGATGGCGGCGCAGGACAGCGCCTGAGCTTCCGAAAAAAAGCGGGGCCTGCCCCCTGGCAGCACCCCGCTTCAACCCCACGCACATCGTCTGATCAGGCCGCCTTGGCCTGCGGTTCTGCGTAGCGGCTGGCGGGTCGTTCCAGCCCCAGGTTCTCGCGCAGCGTCGCGCCTTCGTAGGCGGTGCGGAACAGGCCGCGTTTCTGCAGCTCCGGCACCACCAGGTCGACGAACTCGTTCAGGCTTTGCGGCAGCACCGGCGGCATGATGTTGAAACCGTCGGCGGCGCCGTTCTCGAACCATTCCTGGATACGGTCGGCGATCTGCACCGGCGTGCCCACCACCACCCAGTGGCCGCGCGCGCCGGCCAGGTACTCGTAGAGCTGGCGCACGGTGTAGCGCTCGCGCCGGGCGAGTTCGAGCACCACGTGGGCGCGGCTATTGATGCCCTTGGGTGGTTCGGGAATGTAGGGTGGTCGCGCGTCCAGGTCCCATTTCGACAGGTCGTCACCCGGCCAGAACGGCGCCAGCGTGGCCAGGCCCACCGAGGGGTGGATCAGCGCCTGCAGCTCGGCCCACTTGGCCTGGGCTTCTTCTTCCGTGCGGCCGATCACCGGCGAGATACCCGGCAGCACCAGCAGCTGGTCGGGCCGGCGGCCGTATTTGGCCAGGCGCCCCTTCACGTCCTTGTAGAAGGCCTGCGCTTCGGCCAGGCTGGTCCAGGCGGTGAAGATGGCCTCGGCGCTGGCCGCAGCCAGTTCCTTGCCATCTTCGGACGAGCCGGCCTGCACGATCACCGGGTGGCCCTGCGGCGGGCGCTCGATGTTCAGCGGCCCCTTGACCTTGAGGTGCTTGCCGATGTGGTTGAGCGTGTGCAGCTTGTCGGGGTCGAAGTACACGCCCGAGGCCTTGTCGCGCAGGAAGGCGTCGTCCTCGAAGCTGTCCCACAGCCCCTTGACCACATCGACGAACTCGTGCGCGCGCTCGTAGCGCAGGGCCGGGTCCGGGTGCGCGTCCAGGCCGAAGTTGCCGTGCACGTTCTCGGCACTGGTGGTCACCACGTTCCAGGCCGCGCGGCCCTTGCTGATGTGGTCCAGCGACGCGAACTTGCGCGCCAGCAGGTAGGGGTCTTCGTAGGTGGTGGACGCGGTGGCGACGAAGCCGATGTGTTTCGTCACCGCCGACAGCGCGGCCCACAGCGTGACCGGCTCGAAGTGCGAGAGCCGGCCCTGGCGGCTGAAAGACTCGCGGTCGCCCTGGTGCCAGATGCCGGGACTGTCGGCCACGAAGACCTGGTCGAACAGGCCGCGCTCGGCCGTCTGCGCCAGTTCGATGTAGTGGTCGATGTTGACGCCCGCATCGGCCTGTGCGCCGGGGTGGCGCCAGGCGGCGATGTGGTGGCCGGTGGCCATGATGAAGGCGCCGAGGCGCAGCTTGCGTTGATGTGGGAGTTGCTCTTGCGTCATGTGGGTGTCCTCCTGGGGGCGCGATCAGAAGGTCTGGTCGGTCGTGATGGTGATCCGGTGCAGCTTGCGGTGCTGCGGGAAGAAATCGCCCACCGCGTAGTGCTGGGTTGATCGGTTGTCCCACACCGCCAGGGTGCCTTGCGCCCAGCGCAGCCGGGCCTGGAAATCGGGCACGCGGGCGAGTTCGAACAGCTGCGTCAGCAGGGCGTCGCTGTCCGAGCGCGACAGGCCCTTGATGTGGCTGGTAAAGGTGCTGTTGACGTACAGGATCTTCTTGCCGGTGACCGGGTGCACGCGCACCACCGGGTGCTCCACCGGCGGGTACTTGGCGCGCGCGGCCTTCAGCTCGTCGCCGCTGGCGTCCTTGCGCAGCAGGTACTCGGTCCAGCCGCTGATTTCCCAGGTGTGCACCGCGGTGAGTGTTTCCAGGTAGGCCTGGAAGGCCGGCGGCAGGCTGTCGTAGGCCGCGGTCAGGCTGGCCCACAGCGTGTCGCCGCCGGTGGCGGGAATCACCTGCGCGTACAGGCTGGTGCCCAGGGGCGGCTGTTCGCGCCAGGTGATGTCGGCGTGCCAGTTGCTGGCGGCCTTCGGCTTCTCGGACGTGCTCTCGACGATCTCGATCTCGGGGTGCGCTTCGAGCCTCGGGAAGAAGGCCTTGACCTCGGCCACGCCGCCGAAGCTGCGCGTGAACGCGACGTGCTGTTCGGGTGTGAGGGTCTGGTCGCGGAAGAAGATCACTTCGTGCCGGGCCAGCGCGTCGCGCAGTTCGGCCTGGGTGGCCTCGTCCAGCGGCTGGCGCAGGTCCAGGCCGTGGATCACGGCACCAATGTTCGGGGTGTAGGGCTCGACCTTGAAGCGCGAGTAGGTACCGGGCAGGTCGTTGAGCTGGGACATGGGGAACTCCTTGACTGGATGGTTGCTGTGGAGGGCACGAAGGGCGCCGTCCTTTTTCCAGTCTGGGTGCGCGCGCACGCCCCGTGAACGAAGCGTTTTGCATATGCAAACGCGGCCAACAGGGGGTTCTCATGCACTGCGCGGCATGAGCTCATGACCACAACAGCGCTGCGTTTGGATATCCGTTTTCATTCGTTCCCCGAGCAAGGCGCCGTCCGTAGATTCCGTCCGGTCCACAGCCATCGATTCAACCGGAGGAACCATGAATCCACGTCAACGACTGGGCCTGCTCGCGCTGGCCTTCACCCTGTCCACCACCGGCCTCGCGCAGGCCCAGACCGCCCCCGAACCGCTGAAAGTCATCCGCATCGGCGTGGCCACCGGCGGCGTGGGCAGCAACCCGATCCGCCACGGCGGCACCACCACCGCGCTGGCCTACACCGACGGCGCGTTTGAAGACGAGTTCCGCAAGGACGGCGTCGAGATCAAGTGGGTGTTCTTCAAGGGCGCCGGCCCGGCCGTCAACGAGGCCCTGGTCAACAAACAACTGGACTTCGCCTGGCAGGGCGACCTGCCGGCCATCGTGGCGCGTGCCAACGGCGTCAAGACCAGGCTGATCGCCGGCAGCGGCGTGCGCACCGGGCTCTACCTGGCGGCGCAGCCCGATTCGGGCATCACCCGGCTCGAAGACCTCAAGGGCAAGCGCGTGGCGCTGTTCAAGGGCACCAACCTGCACCTGGCCGCGTCCGCCGCGCTGGCGGCCCACGGCCTGAAGGAAAGCGACCTCAAGCTCATCAACCTGGACCTGGCCGGTGGCCGCACCGCGCTGCTGAACAAGGACGTGGACGCCGTCTTCGACTACGTCGGCGCCTTCGACCTGCGCGACAAGGGGCAGGCCAAGATCGTCTGGTCAGCCGCGGCCGACAACTACAAGTTCACCCGCCAGACCCACCTGCTGGTGACCGACGACTTCGCAGCGAAGCACCCGCAGGCCGTGCAGCGCGTGGTGACCACGCTGGTCAAGGTGGCGCACCGCTACTCGAACGAAGCGAACCGGGCCGACCTGTTCGAGCGCTGGGGCAAGACCGAGTACCCCGAGAAGATCTGGCGCGAGGACTTCATCGGTCAGCCGCTGCGCGTGCGCCTCTCGCCGCTGCTCGACCCCTTCCTCGTCTCGCGCTACAAGGAGGCGGCCAAGGACGCCCACGCCCTCAAGCTGACGCGCTCAGTGCCCGAGATCGACAGCTGGTTCGACCGGCGCTACCTGAACGTGGCGCTCAAGGAACTCAAGCTCGAAACCTACTGGCCGGTCTATGGACCCGACGGCCAGTTGGCCAACTGAACACCGAGTGGTTGGAGAGACCGACATGTCTTCATCGCTTGGTGTGACCGTGCCGCTGTCACCGGCTGCGCCTGCGGCCACCGTGCCGACCGCCGTGGTGCGGCACTGGCGACCTTCGCTGCAATGGCTCTGGGCCTGGCCCTTCCCGCTGGCCGTGCTGCTGCTGTGGCACCTGTCGTCGGTGCTGGGCTGGGCACCCGAGCAGGTGCTGCCGCCACCGGCCCAGGTGTTCCGCACCTTCGCCGACATGCTGGCCAGCGGCGAGATCTGGAGCAACCTGCAGATCAGCCTGGTCCGTGTCTTCACCGGCTTTGGCATCGGCCTGCTGGGCGGGCTGGCGCTGGGCTCGGTCATGGGGCTGTCGCCCACGGCGCGCGACTACCTGTACCCGCTGTTCAAGGCCTTCGCGCAGGTGCCGGTCATCGGCTGGCTGCCGTTGCTGATGCTGCTGGTGGGCATCGACGAGGCGCTGAAGTTCCTGCTGATCGCCAAGGCCACCCTGGTGCCGGTCACGCTCAACACCTGCCAGGGCATCCAGGGTGTGCCCAACCGCTTCATCGAGGTGGCCAAGGTGTATGGCTTCACACGCAGGCAGATGTTGACCCGCGTGGTGTTCCCGGCCGCCACGGCGCCGATCTGGAACGGGGTGCGCTACGGCCTGACCCACGCCTGGCTGGCGCTGGTGGTGGTGGAGCTGCTGGCCTCGTCCGAAGGCATCGGCTTTCTCATCGTCTACGGGCGCCAGCTGTTCCAGCTGGACGTCGTGCTGGCTTCGGTGCTGGCGGTGGGCATCGTGGGCTTGGCCATCGACAAGCTGCTGTCACTGGCCGAGGCCTGGCTGCTGCGCTGGCGCAAGCCGGGTCTGTGAACCAGGAGATCCACATGTCACAGACAACTTCTTCGGGTGTGGTGCCGCCGGCCTTGCGGGGCTGGGTGCTGCCGGTGCTGATGCTGCTGTTCTGGTGGTGGGCCGTGGCCTCGGGCTGGTCGACTTCGCCGCTCCTGGTCTCGCCCGTGGCGGTGTGGGACCGTGCCCTGCAGCAGGTCACCAGCGGCGAACTGTGGAACGCGCTCTCGGCCAGCCTCTGGCGCAACGCCTGGGGCTTCCTGCTGGGCGCCAGCGCCGGGCTGGCGGTGGGCGTGCTGCTGGGCTGGTCGCGCTGGGCCGAGCGCCTGGTGGGCCCGTCCTTCCACACGCTCAAGCAGATCTCGCTGTTCGCCTGGATTCCGATGCTCTCGATGTGGTTCGGCCTGGGCGACGGCGCCAAGGTGGCCTTCATCGCCATGGCGGCCTTCTTCCCCATGGTGCTCAACACCTTCGAGGGCCTGCGCAGCGTGCCGCGCGAGTTCATCGAGGTGGGGCGCGTCTACGGCTTCGGTCTCTGGCAGCAGCTCACCCGCGTGATCGCACCCTCGGCCGCGCCCTCGGTCTTCACCGGGGTGCAGCTGGCGCTGATCTACAGCTGGCTGGCCACGCTGGGCAGCGAGTACCTGATGGCCTCGGGCGCAGGCATCGGCAACACCCTGATCGATGGGCGCGAGCACTTCCAGATGGACCTGGTGCTGTTCGGCGTGGCCGTGATCGGCCTGGTGGGCTACGCCCTCAATGCACTCACGTCCGCGCTGGAACGCCGTCTGCTGGCCTGGCGCGACCGCACTGTCGCCCGTTACTGATTTTTTTGGAGAGACACACCATGGCACACGCCGGCACCCTGGACATCCGGGGCCTGAACAAGCAGTACGAGGTCAAGGGCCAGCCCCTGCCCGTGCTGCAGGACATTCACCTCACCATCGCCCCGGGCGAGTTCGTCAGCATCGTGGGCACCAGCGGCTGCGGCAAGTCCACGCTGCTGCGCCTGGTCATCGGCCTGGAAGAGGGCTACCAGGGCGAGATCCTGCTGGACGGTGCGCGCATCAAAGGCACGAACCTCAACCGCGGCATCGTGTTCCAGGAGCACCGCCTGTTCCCCTGGCTGACGGTGGAAAAGAACATCGCGCTGGGCCTGCTCAACTCGGAACTGACCGAAGGCCAGCGGCGCGCCGCCATCCGCGAGCACATCGAACTGGTGGGGCTCACCGGCTTCGAGAAGGCTTACCCGCACCAGCTCTCGGGCGGCATGTCGCAGCGTGTGGCGATTGCCCGCGCGCTGGTGAACCGGCCCGACATCCTGCTGCTGGACGAACCTTTCGGTGCGCTCGACGCCATGACCCGCGCCCACCTGCAGCAGGAGCTGCACCGCATCTGGCAGACCGAGGGCATCACCATGATCCTGGTGACGCACGACGTGGAGGAGGCGGTCTACCTGGGCGACAAGGTGGTGGTGATGGAGCCGCGCCCCGGCCGCATCCGCCGCACCGTGCCCGTGCCGCTGGCCCACCCGCGCGACCGTGCGTCCTACGCCTTCACCACCGTCAAGGACAGCGTGCTGCGCGAGTTCGGCGAACACAGCGCCGCCGACCTGGCCGAAGCCCCTTTGAGAGCCGAACGCCTCGCGCCCGAAGTGAGCGCCTGGCAGTTCGCCGTCTGACCCTTTCCTGTTGATCGAGAACCCCCATGAACAAGACCCACTCCCCATCCCTTCAACGCCGCCACTTTGTGGCCGGTCTCGCTGCTGCGGGCCTGGCCGTGCCCTGGCTGGCGCGTGCGCAATCCAGTCCCACCAGGGTGGTGCGCATCGGTTCGCCTGACCTGGGTACCGCCGGCAAGCCCTCGCCGGGCGGTGGCACCCTGGCCATCGTGCAGGCCAACCGGTGGCTCGAAGAAGCGTTCGCCAAAGACGGCATCGAGGTGCAGTGGCACTTCTTCCGCGGCGCCGGCCCGGCCGTGGCCGAAGCGCTGGCGGCCAAACAGCTGGACATCGTCTCGCTCGGTGACCTGGCCTCGGTGATCCACAAGGCCCGCGGCCTGCCCACGCGTTTCATCGCCGCCACCGGCCGCGGCACCGACAGCTACCTGGCCACCGCGCCGGGTTCGACCATCAGGACGGTGGCCGACCTCAAGGGCAAGAAGGTCAGCGTGCTCAAGGGCACGGCCTACCAGCGCCCGTTCGACAACCTGCTGGCCGCTGCCGGCCTGACCGAGAAGGACGTCAAGCTCATCAACATGGACTGGCCCAGCTCCAAGGCCGCCGTGGTGGCGGGGCAGATCGACGCCACCTTCGGCGGGCCGGACCTGTTCATCCTGCGCGAGAAGGGCGTGAACATCCTGCCGCTGACGCGGGGCCAAGGACCGGCCTTCACCATCAACTCCGGCCTGCTCGCCACGGAGGACTTCCTGTCGGGCAACGCCGCGCTGGCGCAGCGCGTGGTCACGCAGCTGGTGCGTGCGGCGGCCTGGGCCTCGCAGGAAACCAACCGCGACGCGCTCATCAAGCTGTACGCCAGCAAGAGCGGCAACCCCGAACTGTCGTTCCGGGAGGAACTGGCGGGGGACCACCTGGCGGTGCGCTACTCGCCGTTGCTCGACGAAGGCTTCATCGCCAACTACCAGACCGTTCTGAACGACGGCCTGCGCCTGGGCCTGATCCGCGGCGAGGGCTTCGACGTGAAGGCCTGGTTCCAGCCGCAGTTCGTGCAGCAGGCGGTGAAGGATCTGAAGCTGGAGAAAGCCTGGCGCGAGACCGATGCCGCCGGCAAGGCCAAGGGGGCGGCATGAGCGAACGTACCCTGCAACCCAACATCGTCTTCATCCTGGCCGACGACCTCGGCTGGGCGGACCTGAGCGTTTACGGACAGACCCAGTACCAGACCCCCACCTCGACGCGCTGGCGGTCGGCGGCGTGCGCTTCACCCAGGCCTACGCCAACTCGGCGGTGTGCTCGGCCACACGCTTCGGCCTGATCACCGGGCGCTACCAGTACCGCCTGCGCGGCGGGCTGGAAGAACCGCTGGTGCGCACCGCCCACCTGCACGGCCTGCCGACCGACCACCCCACGCTGCCCTCGCTGCTGCGCGATGCGGGCTACGAGACGGCGCTGATCGGCAAGTGGCACCTGGGCAACCTGCCGCACTACGGCCCGCTCAAGAGCGGCTACAACCGCTTCTTTGGCAACTACGGCGGCGCCATCGACTACTTCACCCACAAGCCGGGCGTGGGCGCCGCGGTGCCGCGCGACCTGTACGAAGGCGAGGTGCCGGTCGAGCGCGTGGGCTACTACACGCAGCTGCTGGCCGACGAGGCCTCGTCCTGGATCGCGCAACAGGCCGAAGAAAAGCCGTTCTTCCTCTCGCTGCACTTCACCGCGCCGCACTGGCCCTGGGTGGGCCCGGAGGACGAGCACGTTTCGCGCGACCTCACGGACCTCTTCCACTACGACGGAGGCAACCTGCACACCTACGCGAAGATGGTGCGCTCGCTCGACGCCGCGGTGGGGCAGGTGGTGCAGGCGCTCAAGGCCAAAGGCGTGTTCGACAACACCATCGTGATCTTCACCAGCGACAACGGCGGCGAGCGCTTCTCCAAGACCTGGCCCTTCACCGGCCAGAAGACCGAGCTGCTCGAAGGCGGCATCCGCGTGCCGACCCTGCTGTCCTGGCCCGCGCGTCTGCAGCCGCAGGTCAGCGAGCAGGTCACCATCACCATGGACTGGCTGCCCACGCTGCTGTCGGCCGCGGGCACAGCGCCACACCCCGACTACCCGAGCGACGGCGAGAACATCCTGCCGGTGCTGCAGGGCCAGGCGCCGGTGCACGAGCGCCGCCTGTTCTGGCGCTACAAGGCGCAGCGCCAGCGCGCGGCGCGCGAGGGCCGCTTCAAGTACCTGCGCATCAACGACCACGAGTTCCTGTTCGACGTCGAGGACGACACGCTGGAGCGCGCCAACCTCAAGGACAAACACCCCGCCGTGTTCGCCCGCCTGCGCCAGGCCTGGGAGGACTGGAACGCGCAGTTCCTGCCCATCACGGACGAGGTGTTCACGCACGGGGTGACGCCCGACATCCAGGCCGACCGCTATGCGCCCGAGCGGGCGAACCGCGGCCTGTGAGCGACGGCCTTAGACGAAAAGCTAATAAACAAACTACGACTCAGTCGTTTGTGTTTTGAAGCGTGCTGACCAGAATCGCCGCATGTCTTCTCCCACCGTTGTCATCGTTCCCGGCTGGCGCAACTCCGGCCCCGGCCACTGGCAGAGCCTGTGGGCCAGCCGGCTGTCCCGGGTGCTGCGCGTCGAGCAGGACGACTGGCTCAGCCCGCTCAAACGGCCCTGGGTGCAGCAGATCGCGCGCACCATCGAGCAGGCACCGGGCGAGGTGGTCATCGCCGCGCACAGCCTGGGCTGCATCGCCACCACCCACCTGCCCGACGCCGTCAAGGCGCGCATCCGCGCGGCCCTGCTGGTGGCGCCGGCCGACCCCGAGCGGCGCGGCGTGCTGGCCGACTTCGCGCCCGTGCCCTACCAGCGGCTGCCGTTCCCCAGCATCGTCGTGGCCAGCAGCAACGACCCCTACTGCCCGGTCCGGCTGGCAGGCGCCTATGCCCGCGCCTGGGGCAGCGAGTTCCTCCGCCTGAACGACGCGGGACACATCAATGTGGAGTCCGGGCACGGGGAGTGGCCGCTGGGCCTGGCGCTGCTGCAGGCGCTGGGCGCGGAGATCACGCCGTCACAACCGCTCCCGCTGGCGGCCTGATCTTTATTCTGTATTCATATAAGAAAACAAAAACAAAGTCGTTTGATTTAGAACGACACAGTTTCAGAATGCCATGCATTCCCTCTATCGGAGCCCGATTTCCATGAAAAACACTTTCAAGCTCGCCCTCGGCGCCATCGCTTTCGCCGCCGCCACCGCCGCTTCCGCCCAGACCACGCTGCTCAACGTCTCCTACGACGTGGCGCGCGAGTTCTACAAGGACCTGAACAACGCTTTCGTCGCCCAGCACAAGAAGACCACCGGCAAGGACATCAAGGTCGACCAGTCGCACGCCGGTTCGAGTGCCCAGGCCCGTGCCGTGGCCGACGGCCTGGAGGCCGACGTGGTGACCTTCAACACCACCACCGACGTCGATTTCCTGGCCGAGAAGGGCGTGGTCGCCAAGGACTGGCGCCAGAAATTCCCCAACGGCGCAGCGCCCACCACCTCGACCATGCTGTTCCTGGTGCGCCAGGGCAACCCCAAGGGCATCAAGGACTGGGACGACCTGATCAAGCCCGGCGTGCAGGTGGTGGTGGTCAACCCCAAGACCGGTGGCAATGGCCGCATGGCCTACCTGGCCGCCTGGGGCCAGGTGCGCGCCAAGGGCGGCACCGACGCGCAGGCCGCCGAGTTCGTGAGCAAGCTCTACAAGAACGTGCCGGTGCTGGCGCGTGGCGGCCGCGACGCGACGGGCATCTTCCTGCAGCGCAACATCGGCGACGTGCTGGTGACGTTTGAGTCCGAAGTCGTGTCGGTGGACAACGAATTCGGCAAAGGCAAGGTCGATGCCATCCACCCCAGCGCGTCCATCGTGGCCGAGAACCCGGTGGCCATCGTCGAGCGCACCGTGGCCAAGAAGGGCACGGCCGCCGACGCCAAGGCCTACCTCGACTTCCTGTACTCGCCCGAAGGCCAGGAGATCGCCGCCAGGCACAACATCCGCCCGCGCAACGAGGCGGTGCTGAAGAAATACGCCGCCGCGTTCAAGCCGATCAAGTTCTTCACCGTCGAGCAGTACTTCGGCTCGCTGGGTGAGGCGCAGAAAGTGCACTTCAACGACGGCGGCCAGTTCGACAAGCTGTACACCGCGGGTAAATAAGGACACCCCCCTGCGCCGCTGACGCGGCTTCCCCCCGCTCTGGCGCGCCGCTGCGCGGCGCTGGGCAGGGGGACGGTGCGAGTGGCCCGGCGGAGCCGGTTCCACCGCACCCCTGGATCGCGACACCTCTCCCGTATCGCTTTTTTTTGCTCTCGTCATGACCACTGCCACGCTGTCCGCCGGGACGGCTCCTTCTTCCGGTCCTCGCCGCAGCGCGCGCGTGCTGCCAGGCTTCAACCTCACGCTGGGCATCACGGTGCTGTACCTGAGCCTGATCGTGCTGATCCCGCTCTCGGCCCTGGTGTTCAAGACCCTCACCCTGACCTGGCCGCAGTTCTGGGAGGCGGTCACCTCGCCGCGCGTGCTGGCCTCCTACCGCCTGACCTTCGGCGCCTCGTTCATCGCGGCCTGTGTGAACGTGGTGTTCGGCTTGCTGGTGGCCTGGGTGCTGGTGCGCTACCCGTTCCCGGGCAAGAAGATCGTGGATGCGCTGGTGGACCTGCCGTTCGCGCTGCCCACCGCCGTGGCCGGCATTTCGCTGACTGCGCTGCTGGCCGGCAACGGCTGGATCGGCCAGTACTTCGAGCCGCATGGCATCCAGCTCGCCTTCAACCCCAACGGCGTGGTGATCGCGCTGATCTTCATCGGCCTGCCCTTCGTGGTGCGCACGGTGCAGCCGGTGCTGGAAGACGCCGAGAAGGAACTGGAAGAAGCCGCCACCTGCCTGGGCGCCACGCGCTGGCAGACCTTCAGCCGCGTGATCTTCCCCAGCATCGCGCCCGCGCTGCTGACCGGCTTTGCCATGGCCTTCGCGCGCGCCGTGGGTGAGTACGGCTCGGTCATCTTCATTGCCGGCAACATGCCCATGGTCTCCGAGATCACGCCGCTGATCATCATCGGCAAGCTGGAGCAGTACGACTACGCCGGTGCCACCGCGGTGGCCACGGTGATGCTGGTGATCTCCTTCATCCTGCTGCTGGTCATCAACGGCCTGCAGGGCTGGCAGCGCAAGCGCTCCGCGGGGAATTCGCAATGAGTGGCCAGAACAACATCCGCAGCGCCCAGCGCGGCACCACCGAAGCGCCATGGGTTCGCTACCTGCTCACCGGCATCGCGCTGGTCTTCATGTTCCTCTTTCTCGTGCTGCCGCTGGCGGCGGTGTTCACCGAAGCTTTGCGCAAGGGCTGGGACGCCTACTGGGAAGCGCTCAAGGAACCCGACGCCTGGGCGGCCATCCGCCTCACGCTGCTGACCGCCGCCGTGGCCGTGCCACTGAACCTGGCGTTCGGCATCGCGGCCGCCTGGGCGATTGCCAAGTACGAGTTCCGTGGCAAGTCCTTCCTCACCACGCTGATCGACCTGCCGTTCTCGGTCTCGCCCGTGGTGGCCGGCCTGATCTACGTGCTGGTGTTCGGCGCGCAGGGCTGGCTCGGCCCCTGGCTGATGGAGCACGACATCAAGATCGTGTTCGCCGTGCCCGGCATCATCCTGGCCACCATCTTCGTCACCTTCCCCTTCATCGCGCGCGAGCTGATCCCGCTGATGCAGGCCCAGGGCAACGACGAGGAGCAGGCCGCCATCGTGCTGGGCGCCACCGGCTGGCAGACCTTCTGGTACGTGACCCTGCCCAACATCAAGTGGGGCCTGATCTACGGCGTGATCCTGTGCAACGCGCGCGCCATGGGCGAGTTCGGCGCGGTGTCGGTGGTCTCGGGCCACATCCGCGGCCAGACCAACACCATGCCGCTGCACATCGAGGTGCTCTACAACGAGTACCAGTCGGTGGCCGCGTTTGCCGTCGCCTCGCTGCTGGCCCTGCTGGCCCTGGTCACGCTGGTGATCAAGAGCGTGGTGGAGTGGCGCCACGAACGCGAGATGAAGGCGATTGCCGAACTGCCGCCCGAGAACCCGCACGCGCGCGCCGCGCCGGCCCCCGTGGCCACCGCCGCCTGACCCGAACGAGGACGAAACCATGAGCATCCAGATCCGCGACGTCAACAAGCACTTCGGCAACTTCCACGCGCTGAAGAACGTCAACCTCGACATCGACTCCGGCGAACTGCTGGCCCTGCTGGGCCCCTCGGGCTGCGGCAAGACCACGCTGCTGCGCATCATCGCCGGCCTGGAAACGCCGGACACCGGCAGCATCCACTTCAGCGGCGAAGACACCACCGACGTGCACGTGCGTGATCGCAACGTGGGCTTCGTGTTCCAGCACTACGCGCTGTTCCGCCACATGACGGTGTTCGAGAACGTGGCCTTCGGCCTGCGCGTCAAGCCGCGCGGCGAGCGCCCGAGCGAGGCGCAGATCAGGAAGAAAGTGACCGACCTGCTCAAGCTGGTGCAGCTGGACTGGATCGCCGACCGCTACCCGTCCCAGCTCTCCGGCGGCCAGCGCCAGCGCATCGCCCTGGCGCGTGCGCTCGCGGTGGAACCCAAGGTGCTGCTGCTCGACGAGCCCTTCGGCGCGCTGGACGCCAAAGTGCGCAAAGAGTTGAGAAGGTGGCTGCGCCGCCTGCACGACGAGCTGCACGTGACCAGCATCTTCGTCACGCACGACCAGGAAGAGGCCCTGGAAGTGGCCGACCGCGTGGTGCTGATGAACCAGGGCGTGGTGGAGCAGGTGGGGTCGCCGCAGGACGTGTGGGACCACCCGGCCAGCCCGTTTGTCTACGGCTTCCTGGGCGACGTGAACCTGTTCCACGGCCGCGCGCACGAAGGCCTGCTGCACCTGGACGGCGTGGCCATCCAGACGCCCGAACACGCCGGCGCCCAGAACGCCCAGGCCTTCGCCTACGTGCGCCCGCACGACCTGGACGTGCACCGCTACCAGGCCGGTGGCGAGGTCGATGCCGCGGGGCGCCCGCATGGCATCGTGGCCCGGCTCGACCGCGCCATCGTGGTCGGCCCCATCGCGCGGCTCGAACTCATGCCGGTGGACGCCGCGCCGCGCGACGGCCACGACCCGCTGATCGAGGCGCAGATTCCGGCGCAGCAGTTCCGCGAGCTGGGCTTCCAGGAAGGCGAGACCCTGGTGGTCTCGCCGCGCAAGGCGCGCGTGTTCCTTCAGCCGACGGCCTGAGGGCCGGGGCCTCAGGCCCTTTGCAGTTCGACGGTGACGTGCACGATTTCTTCGTGCACCGACAGCCACTGGCGCACGGCATTGGCGGTCAGCGCCGGGTCGTGCGTGACCAGGGTCAGGGCGCAGGCCCAGGCGCCGCGGCCCACGCGCCAGACGTGCAGGTCGGTCAGGCGCAGGCCGTGGGCGGCCGCGTGTTCGGTGATCACCTCGCGGATCTCGCCCACCACCGGGTGGTCCATCTCGCGGTCCAGCAGCACCTTGCCGGTCTCGGCGATCAGACCCCTGGCCCACAGCGCCACCAGCACCGCGCCCACCACGCCCATCACCGGGTCCAGCCAGCTCCAGCCCAGCCACCAGCCCCCGGCCAGCGCCAGGATGGCCAGCACCGAAGTGGCGGCGTCGGCGATCACGTGCAGGTAGGCGGCGCGCAGGTTCAGGTCTTCGTGGTGGCCGGGACCGTCGTGGTCCTCGTGGTGTTCGTGATGCCCATGTGCGTGCCCGTGATCGTGTCCATGGTCATGGCCGTGGTGCGCGCCGCCGAGGATGAAGGCGCTGGCCAGGTTCACCACCAGCCCGAGCACGCCCACCGCCATCGCCTCGACATAGCGGATCGGCTGCGGGTCCAGCAGGCGCTCCACCGAGCCCACCACCATCAGCGCTGCCACGCCCAGCAGGAACAGCGCGCTCGAAAACCCGGCCAGCACCTCGATCTTCCAGGTGCCGAAGGCAAAGCGCGGGTCGGCCGCCAGGCGCCGCGCCATGGCGTAGGCCAGGGCCGAGAGGCCGATGGCCACCGCGTGCGAACTCATGTGCCAGCCGTCGGCCAGCAGCGCCATGGAGTTGAACCACCAGCCGGCAGCGATCTCCACCACCATGGTGCCCAGCGTCAGCCACATCACCAGGCGCGTGCCGCGCTCGGCGGCGGGGTTGCCGCTGTCGAAGGCGTGGCCGTGCGAGCAATGGGGCGGGCGGGTGGCGGGTGTGGGCAGCGTGTTCATGGCGCGGTCGTGCGGGCGGTGCGATTGTCCTGCACGCGCCCCGCGCGGCGGCCGGGTCAGACCAGCTGCGCGCTGAGCATCTGCACCTGCTGGCGCAGTTCGGCGTTCTCGGCTTCGAGCTGTGCGATGCGCTGGCGCAGGGTGCTCACCTCGTCGCTGGCGGGTGAGGCTTCGGGTGCAGCGTTGCCGGCGTTCTCGGCACTCTCTTCGCGCGGTTTGCGGCGCGATTCGCGCACGCGCTTGGCGGCCTGCTTCAGCTCGTCCTTGCCGGCGGCCGCGGCGGCGCGCTGTTCTTCCTCCGGCAGGGTGGCGACCACGGCGGCGGCGTTGAGCGAAATGTCACCGGCCCGCACGGCGGCCACCACCTCGGGCGCGGCCTGCTTCTGGATCTTTTCGATCATGCCGACCTGCGAAGCGCTCAGGCGCGCGGCGCGCGCGATGTCCTCGCGGCTCTGCAGCGGTTTGGGTTCGAGCACGGCGGCCAGCGCGGCGGCGGGCGCCTCGCCTTCCCATGGGGCGTCGCCGGTCGGCGCTTCAGGCACCGGCGCGGAGGCCTGGTCCGCTTGGGCCTTGGCGCGCGAGCGCCGCTCGGCAACGATCTCGCGCTTGCGCAGCGCCAGCACGCCGCGCTGGAAGTCCGACAGGCTGCGCCGTCCCAGGTGCTGGTCGATCATCCACAGGTGCACGTCTTCCATGCTCTGGAAGCGCGGGTTCTGCACGGTCTGGAACGGCAGACCGTGCTTGGTGCAGATGCCGTAGCGGTTGTGGCCGTCCACCAAGATGTCGCCCCAAAGCACCAGCGCGTCGCGGCAACCCTCGGCCAGCAGGCTGCGCTCCAGCGCGTCGTGTTCGTCGGGCGTCAGCGGTTCGATGTAGGCCTTGAGTTCTTCCAGGACGACGATGTTCACGGTGCGCGCTCCCTCGGGCAAAAGGGCGCGATTGTAGAGAAGCGCCGAAGCCGTCTGTCGCCTCAGAACCCCACGGCCGCACCGTCGCGCCGGGGGTCGCTGGCGGCCACATAGCCCTCGCTGCCCGGGTCGCCCAGGCGCCAGATGAACTGGCCGGCGCCGAAGTCCTGGTAGGGGTCGTCGATCAGCCGGGTCTGGTGGCCCAGGTCCTTGAGGCCCTGAACCGTGGCCCGGTCCATCGCCGACTCCACATTGATGTGCAGCCCCGCGTCGAAGCGCCAGCGCGGCGCGTCGCACGCAGCCTGCAGGCCCTGGCCGTGGTCCAGCAGGCGCACCAGGGTCTGCATGTGGCCCTGCGGTTGCATGTTGGCGCCCATCACGCCGTAGCTCATCACCGGATGGCCATCCTTCGTGAGGAAGGCCGGGATGATGGTGTGGAAGGGCCGTTTGCCCGGCGCCACCAGGTTGGCGGTGTTGCGGCCCGGGCCGGTGTTCAGGTTGAAGCCGTGGCCGCGGTTCTGCAGGCTGATGCCGAACTGCGGTTCTACCGCGCCCGAGCCGAAGCCCATGTAGTTGCTCTGGATGAAGCTGACCATCATCCCGCGCTCGTCGGCGGCGGTCAGGTACACCGTGCCGCCCTTGGCCGGGTTGCCGGCGCCGAAGTCCTGCGCCTTCGTCATGTCGATCAGCGCCGCGCGCTGCTTCAGGTAGGCCGGGTCCAGCATCTGCGCGGGGCTCAGGTCCATCGCGCCCGGCTCGGCGACGAAGCGGTACACGTCGGCGAAGGCCAGCTTCATGGCTTCGATCTGCAGGTGCTGCGCGGCCACGCTGTCGACCTTCATGGCCGCCACGTCGAAGTTCGAGAGGATGCCCAGCGCGATCAGCGCCGCGATGCCCTGGCCGTTGGGCGGGATCTCGTGCAGCGTGTGGCCGCGGTAGTCCTGCGCGATGGGCGTCACCCACTCGGGTCGGTAGGCCGCCAGGTCGGCCTCGGTCAGCGCGCCGCCGTGTTGTGCCGCAAAGCGCGCCAGCGCCTGCGCGATGGGGCCGCGGTAGAAGGCCTCGCCCTTGGATTCGGCAATCGCGCGCAGGCCCTGGGCCGCAGCCGGAAAACGGAACAGCTCGCCCACCTGCGGCGCACGGCCCCAGGGCAGGAAAGCCTGCGCGAAGCCCGGCAGCGACTGCAGCTCGGGCGTGGCCGCCGCCCACTTCTGCTGCACCACCACCGGCACCGCATAGCCGCGCTCGGCCAGCTCGATGGCGGGCGCCATCAGGTCGGCAAAGGGCAGCTTGCCGAAGCGCTCGCTCAGCGCCACCCAGCCCGCCACCGCGCCGGGCACCGTCACCGAATCGAGCCCGCGCTTGGGCGGCGTCAGCGCATCGGCGCCGTACTTGCCGTGGAAGTAGCCGGGCGTCCAGGCCATGGGCGCGGTGCCGCTGGCGTTCAGGCCGTGCAGCTGCTGCCCGTCCCAGAGGATGCAGAACGCGTCCGAGCCCAGGCCGTTGCTCACCGGCTCGGTGATGGTCAGCGCCGCCGCCGTGGCGATGGCCGCGTCCACCGCGTTGCCGCCTTGCAGCAGCATGCGCAGCCCGGCCTGCGCGGCCAGCGGGTGCGAGGTGCTGACGACGTTGCGCGCGAACAGCGGCAGGCGGGTGCTGGCGTAGGGGTTGGGGGTGTGCAGGTTCATGGCGGGGCTCCGGCAAACAGAGGGGCCATTGTGGGGCGCGCGGTGGTTGGTGCTGTGTCGCGGGGGATCAGTCGCCTGGTGGGCAACCACATGGCCACTGCGCGAGGCGCGGCCTGTCGAGCTTGGTTTATTCGTGCATGAAACGGTGGGGCCGAATGGCCTGCAGGCTGCTGTGCAGGTCCGAACAGGTGGCGCTTTGCAGCGGGTGCGGTAGTTCGCATCCAAACCCCACTGACTTCTCAACGATGGTTCGCTGCCATTCACTCTTCATATCAACAGTTGATCGAGACTGCTTCAAAACGTACCGCAGCTATTCCTGAGGTACTTTGCAGCCTTGAATCTCATTTC
The DNA here is from genome assembly GCF_004006415.1 of Hydrogenophaga sp. NH-16. NCBI lineage: Bacteria > Pseudomonadati > Pseudomonadota > Betaproteobacteria > Burkholderiales > Comamonadaceae > Hydrogenophaga > Hydrogenophaga sp. NH-16. Next base: position 3,858,432 of record NZ_CP029344.1, on the reverse strand, counting down.
ACTCGCTGCGCCGCAGCCGAGGAAACAATCGCTCGGCATTGCCGCGGTGGATGGCGTGGCGCTGGGCGTCCGTCACGGGGTAGCCGTCCAGCAACGCCGCGAAGTGCAGGCTGCGCTCTTTGGGCGCAAAAGGCCAGTCGCTGCCAAAAGTGATCTGGCCGGGGTCGGCGAAGGCCAGCAGCGACGGCAGCGCATATGGGCTGCTGGAGAGTGCGGTGTCGAACCAAAAGCGGCGCAGCCGCGCGATACCGGCCTCGTTCGATCCGTCGGGTGAACAGATCCTCGCCACGCGCTCCGCCGCATACGGCAAAAAGCCGCCCGCATGTGAGAGCACGATCTTCATGTTCGGGTAGCGCTCCAGCACGCCCGACTGAGCCAGATGAATGGCGGCGCGCGTGGTGTCGAGCAGGAAATCGGCAGCGAAGGGCGGGATGCCGGGCACCTCGGGCGCCTGCAACTCGGAGGGGTGCACGAACACCACCGTGCCGCGCCGGCCCAGCTCGTCCATCAGCGGCGCCCAGGCGGGGTCGCCCAGGTAGGTGCCGCGCACGCTGGCCAGCAGCATCACGCCATCAGCGCCCAGCACGTCCAGCGCGTGGCGCGCCTCGGCAATGGCACCGGCCACGTCGGGCAGCGGCAGCACAGCGAAGAAGCCGAAGATACCCGACGGGTGGCTACGCACCACCGATGACATGAATTCGTTGACCTCGCGCGCCTTCTCGCGTGCCTCGCCGTCGTCGCCCAAATGCACCCCCGGGGTGGAGACGGACAGGATGCCGGTGGCAACAGAAGCGGCGGCCATCAGATCCAGCGCGCCTTCGGCGCTCCATTCGGGCAACAGGCGGCCACCAGCGGCCTGGATGCCGTGGCGCTGCAGCCAGGCTGCGTAGAACGGCGGGACGATGTGGTGGTGGGTGTCGATCCGTGTCGGGGCCATGGTCATTCGCGCTCGATCTTGGCCGCTTGCACGACCTTGGCCCACTTGGCACGCTCTTCCTTGATGAACCCGTCCAGAGCGGCTGTCGTTCCACCCAGCTCAAAGGTGCCCAGGGTGCGGAGCTTCGCCACGATTTCAGGTCGGGCAAGCACCGTGTTGGTGTCCTTGGCCACACGCTCGACGATGGCGACCGGCATGCCGGCGGGCGCCATGAATGCCATCCAGCCCTGCATGACCAGATCGACCCCCTGTTCCTTGGCCGTGGGCACCTCTTCGTGCCCGGGAATGCGCCGTGCTGTGGTGACCGCGATCGGTCGCAGGCGTGCATCGGCTGCTCCGATCAATGGCGCCATCGGCGGCACGGCGTCGATGTAGACCTCGGTGCGGCCAGCGATGGTGTCTGTCGCGGCCTGCTGGCTACCCTTGTAGGGGATGTTCAGCATGTCGATTTGCGCCACCTGATTGAGGGTCTCGCCCACCAGATGGGGAATGTTCTTGGCCCCAGAGGTGGCGAACGACACCTTGCCGGGACGGGCTTTTGCGTAAGTCACCAACTCCTTGAGATCCTTGACCGGCACGGCAGGATTCACGGCCACCATCATCGGGTTCACGCCCACGCGCACCACCGGGTCAAAGTCCTTGTCCGCGTCGAAGCCCGGCGCCTTGAACAGGAACTGGTTCATCACCACGGGCGTGGCATGCGCGAACCACAGCGTGTAGCCGTCGGGCGCAGAGCGGGCTGCGGTCTGGGCGCCAATGTTTCCGCCAGCGCCTGGGCGGTTGTCGACGACCACACCCTTGCCCCACATCGCGCCGAGCTGTTCGCCAATCAGGCGGGCAATGATGTCCGGCGCGCTGCCGGGCGCCGCGCTCACGACTATCCTCACCGGTTTGTCGGGCCATGCCTGTGCGTGAGCCGACCATGGCAGGACAGCCGAAAAAGACAGGGTGGTGGCAGCCAGCGTGTGGACGAGGCGGCGGCGGTTCATGGGCATTTCAGTCTCCAGTGGGTCCGCTCGATGTGGCGGTCTGGGTGCAAGACTAGGGCCACCCCCATGTTCTGAAAAGCAGATAACACCAATAATCAAATTCGGCCTCATGGATATCAAGTCGGTCGATCTCAACCTGCTGCCCGTTCTGGACGCGCTGCTGCGCCACCGCAGCGTGACGCTGGCTGCGCGCGAGCTGGACATGAGCCAGTCGGCGGTGAGCACAGCGCTGGGTCGGCTGCGCGACACGCTGGGCGACCAGCTGTTCGTGCGCACGGGGCGCGGCATGTTGCCCACTCCTCGTGCCAGCCAACTGGCCGAACCGGTGAACACCATCCTCGACAAGCTGCGCGACGAGGTGCTATCGGCCAGCGGCTTTGTGGCGGCAGATTCTGAGCGGACCTTCACCCTGGGCCTGTCGGATGTCGGCAGCTATGTGCTCTGGCCGCGCATTGTCAGTGCCGTCGCGCAGCAAGCGCCTTCGGTTCGCCTGCGCATGCGGGTGGTGACGCAGCCGTTGATCGCCAGCGCGCTGGAGAGTGCAGAGATTGACGTGGCGCTGGGCGCTTACCCCGATCTGCCGGACACGCTGTACCAACGCCGCCTGTTCGAACGCAAGTATGTGGCCATGGTCCGTATCGGCCACCCGCTGGCCGGCAAACGGTTGAGCGTCCAGGCCTTCGCGCGCTGCCCGCAGGCGGTAGTGCGGCTGGCCTCGGGCATTCAGGACCGGATTGACGAGACCCTGGCACAGCAAGGACTGACACGTGAGCGGGTGCTGGAGATGCCTTCGTACCTGATGCTGCCACCGCTGCTGGACGCGGGCGACCACCTCGCGGTGATCCCTGGGCAACTGGCAGACGCTTTTGCACGTCATGGCCAATTCAAGCTGCTGAAGCTTCCGTTCGACTTGCCCGCCAGCGTGATCCGCATGCACTGGCACAAGCGATTTCACGAGGACGCGGGCAATGTCTGGCTGCGTGGTGTGATCAGCAGCAACTTCGCCTAATGAGAGGTCGCGCCGTCGATACCAGCGCTGGGCTATACGGTCCGAGCGCATTTTGAGCGGCAGGCTCAGGTGGTCGATCGGCTATCCGAGCCTCTGCTCAGTGAATGACTGCTTGTGACGGCTCGCAGACCTGAGTTCCTCAAGTCCAAGGACTGCACCCAGCCTTCAACGGTCGTGTATTGCTCCCAGGTCGTCCAGCACCTGTAGCCGATCACGGAAGAAGCGCACAAACGCCCGAACGGGCTGTGTGTCTCGCCAGACGACCGAGTCATCAACACCCCGGCACTTCCCAGACCCGATCACCACCCACCGCATAAAAGCGCCGATCTGGCGCCGCGGGCAGCGCATGCCCACCAGTGAACGCACCAAACGCCGGCAGCACCGCCTGACCCGGTTCGCTCACGAAGCAGGGCAGGCGCAGCGCGTCGCGCGCGCGGCCGCTCAGGTGGATCACCGGGTGCAGGTGGCCGGCGAGGATGAAGTGGGTCGGGTGGCGGTCGCCGTCCGGTCGCGGGTGGTGGCAGCAGGCGAAGGGGCCGAGCAGCCAGGGCTCATCCACCACCTCGATGCCGGCCTCGGGCGGCGGGTCGCCGGCGCGGTCGTCGTGGTTGCCACGCACCAGGGTCATGGCCACGCCGCGGTGACGCGCGCGCCAGTCGCTCAGCGCCTGCAGCACGGCCGGAGTGCGGCCCGACGCGGCGTGCAGGAAGTCGCCCAGGCACACCAGGCGCTGCGGTCGGTGTTGCTCAATCAGTGCGTCCAGCCGCGCCAGGTTGTCGCGCGTGGTGCCGCCGGGCACGGGCTGGCCCAGCGCGCGGTAGCTGGCGGCCTTGCCCAGGTGCAGGTCGGCGATGAACAGGGTCTGGCCCGCCGGCCACCAGATGGCGTGCGCGGGCAGCAGGTGCAGCGCCTCACCGGCCCAGTGGACGGTGGCGTGCGGGCTCATGCGTAGTCGTAGGTGCCGCCTTTTTCGAGCGCCGTTTTGTACGCTGGGCGCGCGTGGATCTTTTTCAACCAGGCCATGGTGGCGGGGCGCGAGGGGCCGAGGCCGGCGCGAGAGACGGCCGCTTCGAGCGGGAAGCTCATCATGATGTCGGCGGCGGTCATGGCCTTGCCGGCGAACCAGGGGCGCGAGGCCAGCACCTGTTCCACATAGTCCAGGTGCACGTCCACCATGGGCTGCACCTTCTTGACCGCGATGCCGCCGATCAGCGGCACCTTGCTCATGGCCAGCATCAGCAGCAGGTTGGGCATGAGCGAGCCTTCGGCGTAGTGCATGAACTGGCGGTACTGCAGCAGGCCCTCGCCCTGGTTGGCCGGGCCCAGCTTGCCGGTCTTGTCCACCAGGTATTCGCAGATGGCGCCGGTTTCCACCAGCTTGAGCTTGCCGTCTTCGAGCACCGGCGACTTGCCCAGCGGGTGCACCTTTTTCAGCTCGGGAGGCGCCAGCATGGTCGCCTTGTCGCGTTCGTAGAAGCGGATCTCATAGGGCAACTCCAGCTCTTCGAGCATCCACAGCAGGCGCTGCGAGCGGGAGTTGTTCAGGTGGTGGACGATGAGGCTCATGGTGAGAACGGTCCTTTGCGACGGGGCCTGTGCAGGGGCGGGTGGACCCGCATTGTGCGGGCTCCGTCTCAAGCTTGCAGCCGCCTCAGCCGCCGCTGCGCAGCAGCATGGCCGGGCTCAGGCGCATCTGCGACAGCAGGTAGCGCGCGCCCAGGGCCATGCTCAGGCCGCTGACGGCCAGCGCGGTCACGCCGCCGCTCCAGTACAGGCCGGCCGGGCTCATGTCCAGCCGCCACAGCAGCAGGCCGGTGGCCAGGGCGCTGCCGGCCAGCAGGGCGAAACCGGCGGTGACGCTGGCCAGCAGCACGTATTCCCACACCAGCACGCCGCGCAGCAGCGAATGGCGCGCGCCCAGCGCGTGCATCACCGTCGCGTCGTAGAGCTGGCGGCTGCGGCTGGCGGCGACCACGCTGGCCAGCACCAGCAGGCTGGCCGCCAGGCACACCCCGGCCACCACGCTCAGGCCGCCGCTGGCGCGGCCCATCAGCGCGCGGGTTTCGCGCAGCATGGACTCGGTGCGCGCAGTGGCGATGTTGGGCGCGGCGGCGGCCAGCCGGTCCTGCGCGTCCAGCGTCTGCTCGGCCGGCATCCAGGCCGCGCCCACGTGGCGGGTGATGAAAGGGTCGAGCACGCCGTCGCTGAAGATGGCTTCGAGCCACAGGCGCGACTGCATGCGCCGCTGGCTGTAGATGGCGGCCAGTTGCGCCTCCACCGGCTGGCCCAGGATCTCGAAGCGCAGGCGGTCGCCGACCTGCAGGCCCAGCTCGTCGGCCTCGCGGTCTTCCATCGCCACCAGGGGCTCGCCGCGGTGGTCGGCGGGCCACCAGGCGCCGCGGTCGATGACCACATCGTCGAAGTTGCCGCTGCGGTCACTGAGCTTGTGCTCGTCGCGCGATTCGCGGTCGCGTTCGGTGTCACCGCTTTCGCGCAGCGCCGCGCCGTTGACGGCCACCAGACGGCCCAGCACCAGCGGCGCGGTTTTCACATCCTGCAGGCCGGGCGAGGCCTGCAGCGTCTCGCGCAGCAGCGGGATCTGGTCGGTCTGCACGTCGTAGAACACCAGGGCCGGCGCCTGCGCGGGCACGGTGTCGTTCACGGTGCGCAGCAGGGTGACCACCACGAGGGTGCAGGCCACCAGCAGCGTGAGCGCCGAACCCAGCGAGAGCAGGGCGGTGCGCAGCGGCGACTGCGGCTGCTGCAGGCCCGCCAGCGCCAGTTGCAGCGGCAGGGGCAATGCGCGGTGGTGCTGCAGCCGCGAGGCCCCGCGGCGCAGGCCGCGCGTGGCCATGTCGAGCACCGCCAGCACGGCGGCGGTGGCGGCCACGAAGGCCAGGCCAAAGCGCGGGTCGGGCAGGGTGGTCACCAGCAGCGCCAGCGTCAGCACGGCGGCGCCCGCGGTGGCCTGACGCGCCCAGCGCGGCACCGCCAGCGTGGCGCCCTCGGTGCCGCGGAACAGCACGGCCGGCGACACCGACAGCGCCCGCCCCAGCGCCGGCAGCGAAAACGCCAGCGCTGTCAGCACGCCGAACAGCAAGGCCACCAGCGCCGGCTGCCACAGGCCGGCCAGCAGGAAGCTCACCGGCAGCTTGTCCGCCGCCAGCTGCGCGCCGGCCAGCGCCAGCCCCAGGCCGAGCGCCACGCCCACCGCGCTGGCCAGCAGCGCCAGCAGCCCGATCTGCAGCAGCACGAAGGCCGCCAGCCGCCGGTCGCGCAGGCCCAGTGCGCGCAGCGTGGCCAGGCCGGTGAGCTTGCCCTGCAGGTAGGCCTGCACGCTGTTGAACACACCCAGGCCGCCGATGAACAGGGCCGAGAAGCCGATCAGCAGCAGGCCCGAGCCGATCTGGCCCAGCACTTCGGCCATGCGGTCGCTGCGCTCGTCGAAGCTGCGCACCTCGGCGTCCAGCGCCGGGAAGGCGGCGAGGAAGGCGTCGCGCCAGGCGGGGGCGGCGTCGGGCGTGCGCACGCGGTAGCGGTACTCGACGCGGCTGAGCGGCTGCACCAGGCCGGTGGCCATCAGCGCGCCCTCGGCCACCAGCACCGGCGCGGCGCCCCAGTCGGCGCGCAGGCTGCGGTCGGGCTGGCGCACCACCAGCGCGCGCACGGTGAGCGGCAGGTCGCCGATGTGAATGCGGTCGCCGGCCTTGAGGCCCAGGCGCGTGGCGAGCGAGGCGTCGATGGCCGCACCCCAGCGGCCGTCTTGCTGCGCCAGGGTGTCGGCCAGCGCGCCGGCCGGCTGCAGCGCCACCGTGCCGTAGAGCGGGTAGGCGGCGTCGGCGCTCAGCAGCTCGATGAGCTGCGCGCGGCCGGCCTCGGTGCGCAGCATGGTGCGCAGCTCGATCACGCGCGAGACCGTGCCGCGCGCCTGCATCCAGGCCAGGGCGTCGGCCGGCAGCGGCGTGGGCGATTCCACCTCCACGTCGCCGCCGAACAGCAGGCGCGCGTCGTGCCGCAGCGCGTCGGCCACCTGGCGGTAGAGGCCACCGCCCGCGGCCACCAGCGACACGCCCAGCACCAGGCAGGCGACGAAGATCCACAGCCGCCGGCCGCTGGCGCGCAGGTCGCGCCAGGCCAGGTCAAGCAGGAAGGGCATGGGCGCTCTCCGGCTGGCGGGTCACGGGGGTTTCGTGCAGCTGCCCGTCGTGCAGGCGCAGCACGCGGTCGCAGCGGGCGGCAAAGTCCAGGTCGTGCGTCACCAGCACCAGGGTGGTGCCCAGCTCGCGGTTGAGGCTGAAAAGCAGCTCGCGCACCGACTCGGCGGTCTGGTCGTCGAGGTTGCCGGTGGGTTCGTCGGCCAGCAGCAGCTGCGGGCGGTGCACCAGCGCGCGGGCAATGGCCACGCGCTGCTGCTCGCCGCCGGAGAGTTGCGCCGGCCGGTGGTACAGCCGGTCGCCCAGGCCGACGCGGCGCAGCATGTCGGCCGCGGTCTCGCGCGCGCCGCTGGCCCCCGCCATCTGCAGTGGCAGGGCGGCGTTGTCCAGCGCGCTCAGGCTGGGCAGCAGGTGGAAGCTCTGGAACACGATGCCGATGCGCTCGCGCCGCAGGTCGGCCAGGCCGTCGCTGTCCAGGCTGGCCAGGTCGGTGCCGGCGATGCGGATGCTGCCGGCCGCCGGGCGCTCCAGACCGGACAGCAGCAACAGCAGCGAGGTCTTGCCCGAGCCCGAGGGGCCGGCGATCGCCACGCGGGTGCCGGCTGCGATGCGCAGCTGCACGTCGCGCAGCACCGTCACCTGCCGCGGGCCGAGGTCGTAGTGCATGGAGAGGCCGTCGGCCTCGATCAGGTGGGGGGTGGTGTGGGGCATGGGCGGTGTGAGGGGCGGCGGGCGATCAAGTTCCCGGGCTTTTGCGCCGCCGCTCAGCGCGGGCGCCGGGGCCGGTGCGGCCGGCGTTCGCGCTGGGCGTCTGCGGTCTTCTTCTCGGGGGCGCCCTCGCGCCCGAAGGCCAGCGATTCGCGCACCGTATCGGCGTCGCTCGCGGCGGCTCCTCCAGCCGCCTTCTCCAGCGGCGCCAGCATGCGCGCGATGCGGTCGGCCACGCTTTCGTTGCTCAGCTTCTCGCGCAGGCGCTCGACCATCAGCGGGAAGGCGAACGGGGTGGCGCGTTCCAGCGCCTTGAGTACCAGGGTCTGCCGCGCCATGCGGTGCAGGGCGCTGCGCAGCCGGCCGATCTCCAGCTCCTGCGCCAGCAGCTCGGCCTCGGCCTGCTGCAGCAGGCGGTTGCCGGGGTCGTACTTGCGGAAGACTTCCCAGAACAGGCTGCTGGAGGCCTGCAGCTGGCGGCTGCTGCGCTTCTCGCCGGGGTGGCCCTGGAAGATCAGGCCTGAGACGCGCGCGATCTCGCGGAAGCGCCGTTGCGCGAGTTCGCTGGCGTTCAGGCTGTGCAGGATTTCGTTCAGCAAGGCGTCGTCGTCGGACTGCTCCTTCAGCAGTTCGGGCAGCAGCGACGGCCAGTCGATCTCGGTCGCGCTCAGCAGCTCGAAGCCGTAGTCGTTGACCGCGATGGAGAAGGTGTTGGGCGCGCGCTGCGCCACGCGCCAGGCGATCAGGTTCGCCAGGCCCAGGTGCGCGTGCCGGCCGGCGAAGGGGTAGAGGAAGAGGTGTGTGCCCTCGCGCGAGTGCATCACTTCGGCCAGCAGCGTGTGTGGCGAGGGCAGGGCGGACCACTGCGCCTGCAGTTCCAGCAGCGGGCGCGCGGCCTGCAACTCGGGGTCGTCGAAGTCGCCGGCCTGCACCCGCGCCAGCTGCGCCACCACCGCGTCGGCCAAGGTGGTCGAGAGAGGCATCTTGCCGCCGTTCCAGCGCGGCACCGCGGGCTTGCGGCCGGTGGCTCGCTTGACCCAGGCCGTCATGTCGTGGATGCGCACCAGTTCCAGCAATCGCCCGCCGAAGGTGAAGCAGTCGCCGGGTTTCAGGCGCGCCGCAAAGCCCTCTTCCACGTTCCCGATCTTGCTGCCGCCCACGTACTGCACTGCCATGCTGGCGTCGCTGACGATGGTGCCGATGTTCATGCGGTGGCGCCGTGCGAGGCGTGCATCTGGCACGCGCCAGACGCCGTGTTGATCGGGCACGGCGCGGCGGTAGTCGGGGTAGGCGGCGAGCGACGCGCCGCCTTGCGAGACGAAGTCCAGGCACCAGCGCCAGTGGTCCTCGGGCAGGTCGGCGTAGGCGGCGGTGCTGCGGATTTCGGCCAGCAGTTCGTCGGGCGTGAAGCCACCGCCGAGCGCGACCGTGACCAGGTGCTGCACCAGCACGTCCAGCGGCTGGCATGGCGTCTCGCGCGCCTCGATCTGCCCGGCCCGCACCGCGGCGCGCGCGGCCGCGCCTTCGACCAGTTCCAGGCTGTGCGTGGGCACAATGCTCACGCGCGAGGGCCGGCCCGGCGCGTGGCCCGAGCGGCCGGCGCGCTGCAGCAGCCGCGCAATGCCCTTGGGCGACCCGATCTGCAGCACCCGCTCCACCGGCAGAAAGTCCACGCCCAGGTCCAGGCTGCTGGTGCAGACCACGGCGCGCAGTTCGCCCGCCTTCAGCCCGGCCTCCACCCACTCGCGCACCGCACGGTCCAGCGAGCCGTGGTGCAGCGCGATCAGGCCCGCCCATTCGGGCTTGGCGTCCAGCAGCGCCTGGTACCAGATCTCGGCCTGCGAGCGGGTGTTGGTGAAGACCAGCGTGCTGCCGCTGCTGGCGATCTCGTGCACCACGGTCGGCAGCATCGCCAGGCCCAGGTGCCCACCCCAGGGGAAACGGTCCACGCGCGGCGGCAGCAGGGTGTCCACCGTCAGTTGCTTGGGGGTCTGCCCGCGCACCAGCCGGCCGGTCGCGGCGGCGGGCGGGCCGAGCAGGGTGTGCATGGCTTCATCCAGGTTGCCCAGCGTGGCCGACATGCCCCAGATGCGCAGGGCCGGGTTCCACCGCCTCAGCCGCGCGATGGCCAGTTGCGCTTGCACGCCGCGCTTGTTGCCCATCAGCTCGTGCCACTCGTCCACCACCACCAGCGCGGTGCGGCCCAGCTGTTCCTGCGCGTCGGCTCGCGCGATCAGCAGGCTCAGGCTCTCGGGCGTGGTCACCAGCACGGTGGGCAGGCGTTCGGCCTGCTTGGCGCGTTCGCTGCTCGATGTGTCGCCACTGCGTGCGCCAGCCGTCCACGCGGGCGCCAGGTCGGGCAGTGGCGCTTGCAAGGCCCGCAGCGTGTCGGCCGCCAGCGCGCGCATGGGCGTGAGCCAGACCACCGTCAGCGGCGGTGTGCGCTTGGCGTCCGCGTCGGCCAGCGCCTGCAGCGCACCCAGCCACACGGCGTAGGTCTTGCCGGCGCCGGTGGTCGCGTGGAGCAGGCCGCTCTCGCCACGCGCCATCGCGTCCCACACCTCGCGCTGAAACGGAAACGGCGACCAGCCGCGCGCGGCCATCCAGGCGGCGGCGTCGGGCTTTTTCACGCGGCGCCCCCGGGCAACAGCGCGGCCAGCGTCTGCAGCGTGTCGGCCTCATCGACGGGTTTGTCCTCGCGCCAGCGCAACATGCGCGGGAAGCGCACCGCGATGCCGCTTTTGTGGCGCGGGCTGCGGCCGATGCCTTCGAAGCCCAGTTCGAACACTAGCGTGGGCCGCACGCTGCGCACCGGGCCGAAGCTCTCGATGGTGGTGGCGCGGATGATGGCGTCCACCTTCGCCATCTCGGCGTCGCTCAGGCCCGAGTAGGCCTTGGCGAAGGGCACCAGTTGCCGGCCCTCGGTGCCGGGCGGCGCGTTCCAGACAGCGAAGGTGTAGTCGCTGTAGACACTGGCGCGGCGGCCGTGGCCGCGCTGGGCGTAGATCAGCACCGCGTCAACGCTCATGGGGTCGATCTTCCACTTCCACCAGGTGCCGGCGGCCTTGGTGCGGCCCACGCCGTAGGCGCTGCCGCGCTGCTTGAGCATGAAGCCTTCGGTGCCGCGTTCGCGCGCCTGTTCGCGCAGCGTGGCGAGTTGTGCCCAGGTGTCGCCGTTGAGCACCGGGCTGGCGATCAGCAGCGGGTGATTCAGGTTCTCCACCAATGCGTCCAGCGCCGCGCGGCGCGCGTGGAGCGGCTGTTCGCGCAGGTCCTGGCCGCCGTGTTCGAGCAGGTCGTAGGCCAGCAGCGCCACCGGCAGTTCTCGCAGGATCTTGGGGCCCAGGGTCTTGCGGCCGATGCGCTTTTGCAGGTCGGCGAAGGGCTGTGGTCTGTTCTCTCTCCACACCACGATCTCGCCGTCGAGCACCGTGCCTTCGGGCAGAGCGTCGCCCAGCGCGGCGAGTTCGGGGAAGCGCTCGGTCACCAGCTCCTCGCCGCGCGACCACAGCCAGACCTGGCCGGCGCGCTGCACCAGCTGCGCGCGGATGCCGTCCCACTTCCATTCCACCTGCCAGTCGGCCGGCGGGCCGAGCAGCTCGTCGAAGCGATCCAGCGGCTCGTTGAACGGATGGGCCAGGAAGAAGGGGTAAGGCTGGCCGCTGGTCTGCTGGTTCTGCTCGGTCGCGTTCTCGGGCGCCACCAGCGCCGCGTAGTCGGCGGCTGTCGGCTGGGCGCCGATGTGCGTGTAGCCCATCAGCCGCTGGGCCACCCGTTTGGGGTCGACCCCCGCAACGGCCGCCAGCGCCTGCGTGACCTGGAGCTTGGACACGCCAACGCGGAAGCCGCCGGTGATGAGCTTGAAGTAGACGAAGCGCTGGTCGTCGGGCAGGACGTTCCACTGCTCGCGCAGCTTCTCGTTCAATGCGTCTGGCGGCAGTCCGCGCAGCGGCAGCAGGTGCCGGGTCAGCCACTCGGCCAGACCACGGTCCACCGGCGCCGTGGCCGCCGGCAGCAGCAACGACACCGTCTCGGCCAGGTCGCCCACGGTCTGGTAGCTCTCTTCGAACAGCCATTCGGGCAGGCCCGCTGCCGCCTGCGCCAGTTCGCGCAGCGCGCGCGTGGGCACGGTCTGGCGCGGTTTGCCGCCGGCCAGGAAGTACACCGCCCAGGCCGCGTCTTCGGCCGGTGCTTCTGAAAAGTAACGCTGCAGCGCGGCCTGCTTCTCGCGCGTGGCGGTGCTGGCGTCCAGCTCGCGGTAGAGGGCGGCGAAGCGCTTCATGCCGCTGGCTCCGTGGGCGCCTCCGGCGCAGCCTTGTCCGCCGCATCCTCGTCGCCGTACTCGGTCTCGAAGGCTTGTGCGTCCATCCCCTGCTCGGTCAGCCAGCGCACCAGCACCGGCACGCTGCCGTGCGTCACGCGGATGTGCTCCGCGCCGGTCGCTTTGATGGCGCTCATCAGCCCCGGCCAGTCGGCGTGGTCGGACATGACGAAACCGCGGTCCACGCCACGCCGCCGCCGCGTGCCGCGCACCAGCATCCAGCCGCTGGCAAAAGCGTCCACCGCGTCGGCGCCGAAGCGCTTCATCCACGGCGTGCCCTGGGCCGAGGGCGGGGCGAGCACCAGCGCGCGCTGCAGCGCGGTCTTGTCGAGTTCGGTCACACGGTGCGTGGGCGGCAGTTCGACGCCGGCCGCGCGGTACACCGCGTTCAATGGCTCCACCGCGCCGTGCACGACGATGGGGCCGATGCTGGCGTCCACTCCGTGCAGCAGCCGCTGCGCCTTGCCGAAGGCGTAACAGAGCAGCACCGAGGCGCGGCCCTCGTCGGCGTTGCGCCGCCACCAGGCGTTGATCTCGTCGAACAGCACCGCCTGCGTGGGCCAGCGGTAGATGGGCAGGCCAAAAGTCGATTCGGTGATGAAGGTGTCGCAGCGCACGGGCTCGAAAGGCGCGCAGGTGCCGTCGGCCTCGGTCTTGTAGTCGCCCGAGGCGACCCACACGCGCCCGCCATGCTCCAGCCGCACCTGGGCCGAGCCCAGCACATGGCCGGCCGGGTGCAGCGACAGGCGCACGCCGTTGTGTTCGATCACCTCGTCGTACTCCAGCGTCTGAAGGCGGATGTCGGCCCCCAGCCGCTGGCGCAGCGTGCCGGCGCTGTGCGTGTGCGCCAGGTAGTGCGCATGGCCCCAGCGCGCGTGGTCCGAATGGCCGTGCGTGATCACGGCCCGTTCCACCGGCCGCTAGGGGTCGATGAAGAAGTCGCCGGCCGGGCAGTACAGGCCTTCGGGACGGGCGACGATGAGGTCGGGAGCGGTGGCGGTGTGGGTGGCGGCCATGGCGCACGCCAGTGTGCCGCAGGCGCCCTGCATTGCCCCTTCGGTTTCTGCAGAAACCCCAGGGTGGTCGGCTCTCTGTCAGACTGCGCGTCGGTCGCAAGTTGCGGGCGACCACCGTCGAACAAGAGGGGACGTATGTCTGGAGGTGACTGGAAAGAGATGTTCAACGCCGGTTGCGCGGGCGATCTGGCGCTGGTGGAACACCATGTGAAGTCGGGCGTCGACGTGAACTACGCCCACCCAGAGTTCCTGTCCACGCCGCTGGTGGCCGCGATTCTGGCGGGGCAGGAGGCGGTGGCCCTGTACCTGCTGGACCATGGGGCCAACCCGGCCCTGCCGTCCGAGTTCGACGCCGCCACGCCGCTGCAGGCCGCGCAGCAGATGGGGCTGGTGGCGGTGGAGGAGAAGCTGTACGCGATGGGCGTGCCCCGGCCGCCCGCCGGTGCCGCGGTCGAGACGGAAGCCAGGCCATCGGGAACGCTGGCGCTTGCCGCAGCGGCGGTGTACGGGGCCTTGTTCGTCGCGCTGGTGGTCGGCGTGGTCTACGGCCTGCGCATGCACTGCGAGAGCTTCGGCTGCATGGGCCTGGGGGTCTACTGGTTCGCCTGGTCGGTGGTGTACGCTGTGTCGGGCCTGATCGGCCTGTGGGCGCGTTCACTCACGCGGAGCGCGGCTGTCGCGGCGAGCCCGGTGCGCTGGGCGGTCCGTCTGCACCAGCTCATGGGGCTGGCCCTGCTGGTCCTCTGGTGGTTCAGCACCTGATTCTCAGCCCTTCAGCGTCGCCCGCGCGGGCGACAGCATGGCCGCTGTCAGCCCGCAGGCGCTGATGTGCGCCGGCAGCGGCAGCCCGCGCACCAGTGCCGCGCAGGCCTCGCCCATGGCGGCACTGGTCTGGATGCCGTAGCCGCCCTGTGCCGCGCACCAGAAGAAGCCTTCGGCCGCCGCATCAAACCCGCCCACCAGTTCGCCGTCGGCCACGAAGGAGCGCAGTCCTGCCCAGGTGTGGGTGGGGCGTGGGGTGAGCGTGGTCCAGGTCTCCAGCGCGTGCAGGCCCAGCGCGATGTCCAGCTCTTCGGGCTGCACGTCCTGCGGGTGGGTCGGGTCTTCGTTCACCGGTGAGGCGAGCAGGGCGCCCGCGTCGGGTTTCATGTAGAAACTTTCGTCGGCGGCCAGCAGCAGCGGCCAGCGCGCCGTGTCGGTACCGGCCGGTGGCAGGAAGGTGAAGGCGGTGCGGCGTTTGGGCACCAGGCCGATGGGCGCCACGCCCGCCAGCTGCGCCACCGCATCGCACCAGGCCCCTGCGGCGTTGATGAGCACCGGTGCCGCGTGTTCGGAACCCGCCGCCGTGCGCACCCGCCACAGCCCGTCGCGGCGCTCGATGGCCACCACCTCGGCATCGCACACCAGCGTGCCGCCCGCGCGCCGGAAGCCGCGCAGGTAGCCCTGGTGGATGGCGTGCACGTCCATGTCGAAGCTGTCGGGTTCGTAGATCGCCTCGCTCACCTTCTCCGGCCGCAGCGCCGGCACCCTGGCCAGCGCCTCCTCGGCGCTCAGTCGGACACCGCGCGGGCTGGTCTGCTGCAGGGTGGCCCAGGCCTCGTCCAGGTGGTGCATCTCGTCCGGCCCGGCCACCGTCAGCAGCCCGCGCGGCGTGAGCAGCGGTGCCTCGGCAAAACCCGGTGGCGGGTTCAGGAAGAAGGGCTCGCTGGCGCGCGACAGCGCCCGCACCTGCGGCGGCCCGTAGCTGGCGATGAACTGCGCGGCCGAGCGCCCGGTGCTGTGGTAACCCGGCTGGCTCTCGCGCTCGAGCATCGCGCAGCGCCCGTGTGGCGCGAGGAAGTGGCCGATGGAGGCACCCGCGATGCCGGCGCCGAGGATGAGGAAGTCGGTGGATGAAGCGTTCATGCCGTCCATGGTACGGCCCGCCGCCACCCGTGGCGACCGGTCGGGGCATGCCGAGGACGCCGTTTCTTCAGTCCCGGACCGGCTCAGGGGCTGGCAGCACGTAGCGCCCGTCCAGCATCTCTGCGCGCGGCAGGTAGGCCCGCAGGCAGAGGAAGAAGCCGTCGGCCGGCGCAGGCAGCCAGTTGGCCCGGGCCGCGTCGTCCAGGGGTGGGGCGTGCTGGATGTGCAGGGTCAGGCCGCCGTCGGCATCGTGCTGCAGACCGGGTGTGCGGTCGCCGATGGCGTAGCGCGCGATGGGGTTGTCGACCAGCATGAAGTCGCGCGTGCTGTACAGGGTGATCGACCAGAAGGCGTTGACCGGCGGCAACTGCCCGGGTGCGAATCGCAGGCGGTAGCGCTGGGCGCCGTCGAGCATGCGGCCGGTGCTGTCGGTTTCGCAGCGGGGGTAGATCGCCTCATGGGGCGAGAGGGCGCCGATGCCCTGGCGTGCCACGAAGGCACGCAGCAGGTGGTCGTGGCCGAAGCCGCCGGTAAGGGACATCATGGAGCGGCTCCAGCCGGTGGCCGGGGTGTGCTGGCCCAGCGCGTCGGCGCGGTGGTCCAGCAGGGCCTGCACCGTGTCGGCGGCGCGGCGCCACACCTCGACCATGGCGGGGTCGGCCCACATCTGTGCCACGGTGGCGTCATCGGCTCCCAGGCCCACCGCGCGCAGGCCGGTGAGCAGGGCGCTGTCGCCAGCAGGTGGCGGGTTCTCGCGCAGGGCGTCGTTGGCCATGGCCAGGAAGCGCTGGGGGGCGAAGGGCGCGCGCGGGTCGTGGCGGGCATCGAAACGGCGTGGAGCGCCGGGGCGGCCGGCCTGCCAGTCGGCCAGGCTGCGGATGCCGAACCCGTCCTGCAGCGCATGCACCTGGTCCAGTTCGTGGGCGCCGTCGATCAGCAGGCGCCCGATGACCCAGACCCAGGGTGTGGGCGCCTCGATGTGCCGCCCCGGCGCCTGGAAGGCCTCTGGTACGCTGCCCTGCCAGCCTGGGGGCGTGACCAGCACGGCGCCACCGCCGTTGCCCAGGGTGCGGGTGCCGGGGTGGCCGAAGGGGTTGGTGAAGAAGTCCAGCATGCCCAGCACGTGGTAGCGCGCGCCCATGTCGGGCATGTCCAGCACCAGCGGGCCGGCCGACAGGTCCAGCCAGGCGTTGGTGTAGAGCGTGTCGTTGTTGGGCATCACGACGCGGCTGCGACCGGCGGTGAGCAGTTCGCGTTCGTGCACAAAGGCGTTGCACCAGCGCAGGCTGCTGTCGGGGCTCTCGCCTGCGAAGCCATGGCCGGCCAGCTTGCGCGGTGAGGTGGCGGAGCGCATGCGCTGCATCTCGTACAGCGGCCAGGCGTAGACCAGGGCCTGCACGGCCTGGGTGTAGAGGTACTCGTGTCGGGTGTTCATGCGGACTCCGCTTGCAGAGGGGGAATGGTCCAGCTGCGCACTTCGGGGCGCGGCAGGTACATGCGCAGCACCAGGTAGAACTGGCCGGCGGGGGCGGGCAGCCAGTTGCGCTGGTCTGCGGGGGGCTCGTGCGAGATGGTCAGCGTCAGGCCGCCGTCGGCCTCGTGCACCAGGTCGGGCGTGCGGTCGCCGATGGAATGGCGGCCGATGGCGTTCGGGTACAGAAAGCGGTCGGCGTCGTACAGCGTGACCGACCAGAACGCGTCGACCGGCGGCAGCTCGCCGGGCTCGAAGCGCAGCCGGTAGCGCTGACGGCCGTGCAGCGGCGCCCTGGCGGCATCGAAGTCGCCCATGGCGTAGACCGCTTCGTCCGCGGCCAGGGCGCCCAGCCCCTTGTAGGCGGTGAGGGCCCTGACCAGGTAGTCGCAGTCATAGCGGCCCAGGCCGAAATGGGTCGCCCAGGGCCGGGCCTTGCGGCTGCGCGAGCCTTCCAGCATCAGCGCGGCACCGTCGCGCAACCCCTGCAGCAGCCCGGCGCGCAGTGCTTCGTCGAGCTGGAAGAAGTCGAAGGACAGGTCGGGCATGAGGCCCTGGCTCGCGATCCAGCGGGCCAGGCCGGTGTCGGACGCGGGCACCTTCTGGCTGGCCAGGCCATGGCACAGGTTGTTGAAGAAGTGCGGGCCGAAGCTGGCAATGTCGTCGGGCCGGGCCATCCATGCGGCCATGGTGTCTTCCGGTGGGCCGCTCCAGTGGTCCACCACACCGGGGCGCGCGCCGCTGCGCGTCCCCTCGGGCAGTTCCAGCCGGATCTCGGCCTGCAGCGCCTGCGCAGCGATCACATCGTCTCCGGCACCGGCGAGCACCCGCGCGATCAGCCACACCAGGTCGGTGGGCGCACGCAGCACGCGGCGCCCGTCGGCGGGCAAGGCGTCGGCCGGGTGGTCCGGGCCGACCAGCCAGATCGCCTCGCCCCCGGCCGCACAGTTGCGCAGGCCCGGGTTGTCGAAGTTGTTGGTCCAGGCGTCGTACAGCGCCAGCACGAAGTAGCGGCCCGGATGGCGGGCGGCAGCGGGCACGTGCAGCAGGCGCGGGCCATTGGCCAGGTTGATCCAGCCGGTGGTGTAGAGCAGGTCGTTGGCGGGCGTGACCACGTCGCGGTCGGCGTCGGTGGACACCCGGCGCACGTGCTGCAACTGGTCGATTTCGGAGCGCCAGCTGGCGTGCTCACCGTTGCCGGTCAAGGTCTGCAGGCGACAGGTGCGCAGGCTTTCCACCAGCGGATACCCCCAGACGAAGGCGGTCAGGCCGATGGCCTGGCCCAGGGCGTGGCGGGTGCTTGTGGTGGGCGGGTTCATGCGGGCTCCTGTTCGTCGGGAGCGCGGCCGATCACGACAGCATCGACCGCGCAGCCACCGCCGCGCGAGGCCGGCAGGGCCATGAAGGGGTTGATGTCCACGCTCTCCAGCGTGTCGCCGCAGGCCACGGCGAAGCGCGACAGCGCCACGATCTGCCGTGCCAGCAGGTCCAGGTCGGCCGGCTCACGGCCACGGGCGCCGGTCAGCAGGGCGTGTGCCTTGGTGGCCCGGATCATCTCGTGCGCCTGGTCCAGTCCCACCGGCGCCGGGCGCAGCACCACGTCGTGCAGGGTTTCGACGAACACGCCGCCCATGCCGAACATGACCATCGGGCCGAACACCGGGTCGCGCTGGACGCCCAGCAGGCATTCGGTGCCGTGGCGGTCGACCATGGGCGCGACGAGCACGCCGTCCAGCCTTGCTTGGGGGACGTTCTGGTGCACGGCCGCCATCAGGCGGGCATACCCGTCGCGCACGGCCTCGGCGCCCTGCAGGTTGAGCACCACGCCACCTGCATCGGACTTGTGCAGGATGTCGGCCGACACGATCTTGAGCACCACCGCCGAGCCCATTCGCCCGGCCGCGGCCACGGCTTCGTCGGCGCTGTGCACCAGTGCGTGCGGCACCACGCGCAGGCCGGCCTGCGCCAGCGCGGCCAGCGATTCGGGCTCGTTCAGCGCCCGCGCCGGCAGGCTGAGCGGTGGCGACGACGCATCGGCAGGCGCCACCGGGGCGCCCAGGCGCTGGGCCAGGCGCGCCAGCGCGGACACGGTGCGCACGGCCTCGGTGGGTTCGCTGAACACCATGCAGCCCAGGGCCTCCAGGGCCTGCCGGCGATCGGGTGTGAGCAGGGTGCTCAGGGCCAGCAGCTTGTCGGGGTAGTCTCTGCGCAGGTTCGTAACCAGCGACTCCAGCACAGGCCAGAAGCGTTCGGCGGTGCCGGCGGCGGCCAGGAAGCCGATCCAGCTCGCGTAGCCACCCTGGTCCAGCATCAGGCGCGCGGTGCGTTCGATCAGCGTGGCATCGTTGGTGACCTGGCCCGTGATGTCGACCGGGTTGGTGGGCGCAGCGAAAGGCACCCACTCGCGGATGGTGGCCTGGGCCGTGTCAGGCATCGGCCTCAGGTCGAGCCCGGCCTGGCTGGCCTCGTCGGCCATCAGCACGCCGACGCCCCCCGAGACGGTGAACAGGCCCAATGACGCATCGCGCGGCAGACCGCCGATCGCCGCGGCGGCGGCGACGCCGAAAAACTCGGTGATGTCTTTGGCGCGGTGCACGCCGTATTCGCGGAACACCGCGTCGTAGACGGCGTCGTTGCCCGCCAGCGCCGCGGTGTGCGAGGCGGCCGCCTTGGCGCCCGCCTCCGTGCGGCCAACCTTGACGATGACCACCGGCTTGCGCGCGGCCTGTGCCGCGGCCAGCGCCTGGCGCAGTCGCGGACCGTTGCGGCAGCCCTCCATGTAGCCCATGATCACCCGCGTCTGCGGGTCGTGCGCCAGCCACTCCACGCAGTCGGCGAAGTCGATGTCCGCCTCGTTGCCGGTGGTGATCCAGTGCGACAGGCCGATGCCGCGCTCGCGCGCCAGCGCGTAGGCATAGGCACCGAATGCCCCCGACTGGCTGACCAGGCCGATCGGCCCGTGCCGCACCTGGCCGCTGGCCGGTGCCGGCGAGAAGGTGGCGTAGAGCTGTTCGCCCACGTTCATGAAACCCAGGCAGTTCGGACCCAGCAGGCGCACGCCGCCACGGCGGGCGATGGCAGTGAGCTCGGCCTGCTGGCCCGCTCCGTCGTCGCCAGTCTCGGCAAAGCCCGAGGTGAACATCACCACGCCCTTGACGCCAGCGGCCACAGCGTCTTCCAGCGCGGCGCGCGAGAGCGAGGCAGGGATGGCGAAGATGGCCAGGTCCACCGGCTCGCCAATGGCCTGCAGTGAGGGGAAGGCCGGCAGGCCCTGCACCGTGGTCTGTTTCGGGTTGACCGGCAGCACCCGGCCAGCGTAGCCAAAGCGTTTCATGAAATCGACCGGGATGCCACCGATCTTGCTCACCGTGTCGGAGGCACCGACCACCGCGACCGAGCGGGGGGCAAAGATGGCCGAGAGCGTCTGCAGCCGCTGGCCGGTGTCGTTCTGGGGTTTGTCGCTCATGTGTCTCCTGTTCGTTGCTCTTGTCAATTTAATGTGACTGAATTAAAGTAATTCGAGCGAATTAAAACAGCCGGATTGCACAAATGTCAAACACCAGCACCACTCTCAGTCGCAAACGCGTCAGCCAGGTCACCATCCAGCGTGCGACCGAATCGCCCGACGCACAGCTGTCGGCGACGGCTCGCCACATGCTCGACGTGGCCGAGCCGCTGTTTGCGGAAAAAGGCATCGAGCAGGTGTCTCTGCGGGAGATCGTCGCGGCCAGCGGGCAGCGAAACCTCTCTGCCGCCCGCTACCACTTCGGCAGCCGCGAACAGCTCATAGCCCTGTTGCTGGCCAGGCGTCTATGGTTCATCAACGAGGACCGTCATGCGCGGCTGGACGCGCTTGAAGCCGCCGGGCGTGCTGGCGATGTGGAGGCGCTGGTGCGCGAGTCGCTGGACGCACTCGCCAGCACCGTGCGCGACCAGCCCTGGGGTGCGGACTACGTGCGGGTGGCGGCACAGGCCACTTTCAGTCCCCGGCTGAACCCCTACGACATCGTCGACCCGATCTATCTGAGCGGCCACACGCGCATTGCCCGGCTGCTGCGCGCGGCACTGCCGGATCTGCCCGAGCGCACCTTCCATGACCGCATGCGGCTGATCAGCAACGAAATCGTGTTCACGCTGGCGCGCTGGATCAGCGACCACGGACCTGTGACATCACCCACGCGCCGCCGCTACGACGCTCTGGTGCGACACACCATCGAGTTCCTCGTCGCCGGCATGAAAGCCCCCTCCGGAGAACCGACATGAACACCAAGCCTTCCACAAGCGATGCGTTTCTGATCACGGGCGAAGGCGTCGACGCGGTGGCTCCCGGCCTGTGGATCGTGCGTGGTCAGGGCAACACCTTCGTCGCAGAGATCGACGCCGGGCTGGTGGTGATCGACAGCGGCCCTGGCGGAAAGGTCACCAGGGGCATGATCGATTCGCTCCGGACTGTGTCCGATCGGCCGGTGCATGCCATCTGCTTCTCGCACGGGCACATCGGCTACAACAGCGGCCTGCCGCTGTGGCTGGAACACGCGCGGCAGCGCGGCGACGCGCCGCCGCGCGTGATCGCCCATGCCAATCTGCCACGGCGCGCTGCGCGCTACCGCGAGACCATGGCGCTGCAGGAACGCATGGCCGAACTGCAGTTCCGCCGCGAGCCCGGCACCATGACCGGCAAGTTCCCGGTGCACGACCCGGCTGAAGTGTTCGATACGGCGCTCGTGCTCGGGGACCTGAACGGCCGCCACGTGGTGCTGATCTGGAGCCCGTCGGAAACCGACGACGCGGTGGCGCTCTGGTGCCCGGCCGAACGGGTGCTGTACGGCGGGCCGGCAGTGATCGACTCGATTCCCAATCTGGGCACGCCCTTTCGCACGCAGCGCGACACGGTGCGCTGGGCCGGCACGCTGGAGCGCCTGGCGCACCTGCGGCCACAGCGCGTGGTGCGCGAATTCGGTCCCTGCATTGAGGGCGAACAGGAGGTGCAGCGCGTGCTGCTGGACACCGCGCGCGCCCTGCGCTGGGTGCGCGACGAGGTGGTGCGGCTGATGAACCAGGGCCTGGGCGAGCGAGAGATCCTGGAGGCCGTGCGCTTTCCAGCCGACCTGTTCGCTCAGCCCTGGATGCAACCCACCTATGGCGACCCGCACTGGATCGTGCGCGACGTCTACCGTTCCGAGAATGGCTGGTGGGACCGCAACCCGACCCAGCTGCACCCCGCGGCGCCGTCGGCGGTGTCGGCCGCGCTGGCGCGGGCCCTCACCGACAAACCCGCGGTCCTGGCCGAGGCCCGGCGCCTGGCCGACCGGTCCGAGTGGCAGCTGGCGCTGCACGTCGTCGACCTGCTGGCGCTGCTCGATGTCGACGACCCTGATGTGCACACCGCCCGGCAGTTGAAGGCGCACTGGCTGCGCCGGCGGGCCAGCGATGTGCGCAGCTATGTGTCCAAGAGCCTCTACCACGGTTGCGCGGACCTGCTCGAAAAAGGGCAGCAGGCCCGCTTCGGCATTCATTGACTTCCCTGTTCGCCCATCACACCCACCCCAAAAAGGAGACAAACATGTTCAAGTCCATCGTGGCCTCCCTGGCCGTCTCGTTGCCACTGGCCTGGTCCGGCAGCGCGCTCGCACAACAATGGCCCACCAAGCCCGTGAAAGTGGTGGTGCCCGGCGCCGCCGGCAGCGGCACCGACATCACCGCCCGCATCTTCACCGACGCGCTCAGCCGCAAGTTCGGCCAACCCTTCGTGGTCGACAACCGGGCGGGTGCCAACGGCATGATCGGCACCGAATACGTGGCGAAGCAGCCGGCCGATGGGTACACCCTGCTGTTCTCGTACACGACGGCGCAGGTGGTCAACCAGAGCCTCTACCCCAAGACCGGCTATGACGGCGCCAAGGACTTCGCGCCCATCGTGCAGATCGGTTCGGGTGGCAACTTCCTCGTCGTGCCCGCGTCCATGCCGGTCAAGGACCTCAAGGAGTTCATCGCCTACGTGAAGGCCAAACCTGAAGACGAGCTGGCCTACGGTTCGTGGGGCAACGGCTCGGGGGGCCACCTCAGCATGGAGGCGCTCAAGCAGCAGACAGGCGTGAAAATCCGCCACGTGCCGTACAAGTCGTCGGCCGCCGCCAACACCGACCTGGCCGGTGGTGTCATCCAGGTGGCGTTTTCCGCCACGGCCTCAGCGTTGCCGCTGATCCAGGCGGGCAAGATCAAGGCGCTGGCCATCAGCGGACCGAACCGCCTGTCCACCATGCCCGAGATCAAGACCATGACCGAGCAGGGCGTCAAGTTCGACCTGGCCTCTTGGTATGGCATGTTCGCGCCCGCTGGCACGCCGCCGGCCATCGTCAATGCCATCAACGCCGAGGTGCACCGCGTCCTGCAACTGCCCGAAATGCGCGAAACCCTGAGCAAGGCGGGCCTGAGCGACTGGCCCGTCAAGACGCCTGAAGAGTTCGGGGCCACGGTGCGCAACGACGTGAAGGAGTGGGGCGACATCGTGCGCAGAGGCAACATCAAAGTGGATTGAGGCGCGCAGCCAGGAAGAGGGGCTGCATCATCCAGGCCGTGCAGCGTAGCGAAGTGGTTCCTGGCCTGCACCGACCTCGTCTTCGTCGCGCCGGTCTACTGGTTCAGCTTCCCCGGCACGCTCAAGGCGCAGATGAGCGCCAAGCGCCTTTGACTGATCACCACCAATGGCGACCGCGCCAAGGCGCAGCCCATGATCGACTCGACCGCCATGTCGAAGTGCCATGAAAAAGGGCGACGGTCACCCGTCGCCCCTTTGCATTTCTGAACCCTTCAGCGCGAAATATCAGCTGAAGAAGTCCTTCGCTTTCTCGAACCACCCCTTGTCGTTCGGGCTGTGCTTGTGACCGCCTTTCTTGAACGACTCGTCGAGTTCCTTCAGCAGCTTGCGCTGGTGTTCGGTCAGCTTCACCGGCGTCTCCACCGCCACGTGGCAGTACAGGTCGCCGGGGTAGCTGCTGCGCACGCCCTTGACGCCCTTGCCGCGCAGGCGGAAGGTCTTGCCGCTCTGCGTCCCTTCGGGCAGGTCGATGGTGGCCTTGCCTTGCAGCGTGGGCACGTCGATCTCGCCGCCCAGGGCGGCGGTGGTCATGCTCACCGGCACCTGGCAGTGCAGGTCGTCGCCCTCGCGTTCGAAGATGTCGTGCTTGCGCAGCCGGATCTCGATGTAGAGGTCGCCGGCCGGCCCGCCGTTCTGGCCCGGTTCGCCGTTGCCGCTGGAGCGGATGCGCTGGCCGTCGTCGATGCCCGCGGGGATCTTGATCTCCAGCGTCTTCTGCTTCTTGATCTTGCCCTGGCCGCTGCAGGCGGTGCAGGGCTCGGGGATGATCTTGCCGGTGCCGTGGCAGTGCGGGCAGGTCTGCTGCACGCTGAAGAAACCCTGGCGCATCTGCACCACGCCCTGGCCGTGGCAGGTGCTGCAGGTCTTGACGCTGGTGCCCGGCTTGGCGCCGGTGCCCTTGCAGGTCTCGCAGTCGTCCCAGCTGGGGATGCGGATCTGCGTTTCCTTGCCGGTGGCCGCTTCTTCCAGCGTGATTTCCATGGCGTAGGACAGGTCCGCGCCGCGGTACACCTGCCGGCCGCCACCGCCGCGGCGGGCGCCGCCGAAGATGTCGCCGAAGATGTCGCCGAAGGCTTCGCCGAAACCGGCAAAGCCTTCCGCACCGGGGCCGCCCGGGCCGCGCATGTTCGGGTCCACGCCGGCGTGGCCGTACTGGTCGTAGGCCGCCTTCTTCTGCGGGTCCGACAGCATCTCGTAGGCCTCTTTGGCCTCCTTGAACTTCTCTTCGGCGCCCTTGGCGGCATCACCCTGGTTGCGGTCCGGGTGGTACTTCATCGCCAGCTTGCGATACGCCTTCTTGATCTCGTCGTCCGAAGCGTTCTTGGGCACGCCCAGCACTTCGTAAAAGTCGCGTTTGGCCATGGTGGTCAATCGGGGTTCTGTTGAGCACAAACGCCGCGCCAGGTTGCCCCGACGCGGCGGTAACGGTCAATCGGCGGGGCGGCCGATCAGCCCTTCTTCACTTCCTTGACTTCGGCGTCGACGATGTCGTCGTCCTTGGCGCTGGAGGAGGCACCGGCGCTGGCCTGTTCGGCCCCACCGGCGGCACCCGCCGCGGCGGCGGCTTCGGCCTGCGAGGCGGCGTACACCTTCTCGCCCAGCTTCTGGCTGGCGGTCATCAGGGCCTCGGTCTTGGCTTCGATGGCGGCCTTGTCGTCGCCCTTGGCGGCTTCTTCCAGGGCCTTGATCGCGTCCTCAATGGCGCTCTTTTCAGCGGCTTCGAGCTTGTCGCCGTGTTCGCCCAGGCTCTTCTTGACGCTGTGCACCGAGGCTTCGGCCTGGTTGCGGGCCTGCACCAGTTCGACCTTCTTGTGGTCTTCGGCGGCGTTCAGCTCGGCGTCCTTCACCATCTGCTGGATCTCGGCCTCGGACAGGCCGGAGTTCGCCTTGATGGTGATCTTGTTTTCCTTGCCGGTGCCCTTGTCCTTGGCGCCCACGTGCAGGATGCCGTTGGCGTCGATGTCGAAGGTCACCTCGATCTGTGGCATGCCGCGCGGTGCGCTGGGGATGCCTTCGAGGTTGAATTCGCCCAGCAGCTTGTTGCCGGAAGCGATTTCGCGCTCGCCCTGGAACACCTTGATGGTCACGGCCGGCTGGTTGTCCTCGGCGGTCGAGAAGACCTGCGAGAACTTGGTCGGGATCGTGGTGTTCTTGGCGATCATCTTGGTCATGACGCCGCCCATGGTCTCGATGCCCAGGCTCAGCGGGGTCACGTCCAGCAGCAGCACGTCCTTGCGGTCACCCGAGAGCACCTGGCCCTGGATGGCGGCGCCCACGGCCACGGCCTCGTCGGGGTTCACGTCCTTGCGCGGGTCCTTGCCGAAGAACTCCTTGACCTTCTCCTGCACCTTGGGCATGCGGGTCATGCCGCCGACCAGGATCACGTCGTGGATGTCGCCCACGCTGATGCCGGCGTCCTTGATGGCGGTGCGGCAGGGCGCAATCGTGCGCTCGATCAGCTCTTCCACCAGGGCTTCCAGCTTGGCGCGGGTCAGCTTGATGTTCAGGTGCTTCGGACCCGAGGCGTCGGCCGTGATGTAGGGCAGGTTGATGTCGGTCGCGGCCGAGCTGGACAGCTCGATCTTGGCCTTTTCGGCGGCTTCCTTCAGGCGCTGCAGGGCCAGCACGTCCTTGGACAGGTCGACGCCTTGTTCCTTCTTGAACTCGCCGATGATGAAGTCGATGATGCGCTGGTCGAAGTCTTCGCCGCCCAGGAAGGTGTCGCCGTTGGTGGACAGCACTTCGAACTGCTTTTCACCGTCGACGTCGGCGATCTCGATGATGGACACGTCGAAGGTGCCACCGCCCAGGTCGTACACGGCGATCTTGCGGTCGCCCTTTTCCTGCTTGTCCAGGCCGAAGGCCAGGGCCGCAGCGGTGGGCTCGTTGATAATGCGCTTGACTTCCAGACCGGCGATGCGGCCGGCGTCCTTGGTGGCCTGGCGCTGGGCGTCGTTGAAATAGGCCGGCACGGTGATGACGGCTTCGGTCACGGGCTCGCCCAGGTAGTCCTCGGCGGTCTTCTTCATCTTGCGCAGGATGTCGGCACTGACCTGCTGGGCCGAGATCTTCTTGCCGCGCACTTCCACCCAGGCGTCGCCGTTGTCTGCGGCCACGATGGAGTAGGGCATCAGGTCGATGTCCTTCTGCACTTCCTTCTCGGTGAACTTGCGGCCGATCAGGCGCTTGATGGCGTAGAGCGTGTTCTTGGGGTTGGTCACGGCCTGGCGCTTGGCCGAGGCGCCGACCAGCACTTCACCGTCTTCCTGGTAGGCCACGATCGACGGCGTGGTGCGCGCACCTTCCGAGTTCTCGATCACCTTGGTGGTGTTGCCTTCCATGATGGACACGCAGCTGTTGGTGGTGCCCAGGTCGATGCCGATGATTTTTCCCATGTTCTGCTCCGTTTTCGAAAGTTTGAATAAGTGTGTGGGGTGGGTGTGGACCCGTTGTGGAGGAGGTGTGGATAACCGGTGGGCTTTTCAAGTCCTGAGCACCGGTTTTCTTCTCCGTCCGCGGTTCTTTATTTGGGGGCCGCGACCGTGACCAGGGCCGGGCGCAGCACGCGCTCGGCGATCAGATAGCCCTTCTGCAGCACGGTCACCACGGTGTTGGTGGGCTGGTCGGCCGGCACCAGACTGATGGCCTGGTGCTGGGTGGGGTCGAACCTGGCGCCGACCTCGGGCGCAATCGCCACCACCTTGTTGCGCTCCAGTGCGCTGCGCAGCTGCCGCAGCGTGGCTTCCGAGCCCTCGCGCATCTGCTCCAGCGTCGCTTCCTGGACGGCCAGACCGGCTTCGAAGCTGTCTAGCACCGGCAGCAGGCTCTCGGCGAAGCTCTCCACCGCGAACTTGCGGGCCTTGGCCATTTCTTCCTCGGCGCGGCGCATGGTGTTCTGGGCTTCGGCCTTGGCGCGCAGGAACTGCTCGGCCAGCTCGGCGTTCTTGGCCTTCAGCTCGGCGACCTCGTTGGTCAGGGCGGCCAGTGCGTCGGCTTCTGCCACCGCGGCGGCGGCCAGGGCTTCCTCGGTGCTCTGCGGGGCATTTTCAGCAGGGTTCTGGGCTTGGGTCATGTCAAAAATTCAAATAAAACAAGGGCGTAGATCGCCGTGTGCGTTAGGTGGGGGCGCCGCCGGCCCGTTCAAGAGGTGACGTCCAGAAACACGCGATGGCGGTGAGAATCGGGGCTTTTTGCACGGAACCCTGTCATGAAACTCTTTCGCCATGGCCCGCTGGGCGCCGAGAAACCCGGTCTGATCGATGCCCGCGGCGGGCTGCGCGACCTCTCGGGCGTGGTGCCGGACATCGCCGGCACCGTGCTGGGGCGTGATTCTATGGCCCGGCTGCACGCGCTAGACCCGTCCACGCTGCCGCTGGTGGCCGAGGGCCGGCGCATCGGCGCCTGTGTGGGCGGCGTGGGCAATGTGGTCTGCATCGGCCTGAACTATTCCGACCACGCGGCCGAGTCTGGCATGAAGGTGCCCGGCCAGCCCATCGTGTTCAACAAGCACAACGGCGCCATCAGCGGCCCGGACGACGACATCTGGCTGCCGCCCGGCTCGCAGAAGATGGACTGGGAGGTGGAACTGGGCATCGTGATCGGCGAGCGTGCCTTTCATGTCAGCGAAGCAGACGCGCTGCAGCACGTGGCCGGCTTCTGCCTGGTCAACGATGTCTCGGAGCGCGCCTACCAGACCGAGTACGAGGGCCAGTGGACCAAGGGCAAGAGCTACCCCACGCACTGCCCGGTCGGCCCCTGGCTGGTCACGCCCGACGAACTGGGCGACCCGCAGGACGTGGACCTCTGGCTGGACGTGAACGGTGTGCGCCGCCAGACCGGCAACACCCGGACCATGATCTTCGGCGTGGCCCAGATCGTGAGCTACCTCAGCCGCTTCATGGCGCTGCAGCCGGGCGATGTGATCCCCACCGGCACGCCGCCCGGCGTGGGCATGGGCCAGAAGCCGCCGGTGTTCCTCAAGGTGGGCGATGTGGTGACGCTGGGCGGACGGGGACTGGGCCAGCAGCGGCAGAAGGTCGTGCCGACGCCTTGACCCGGTTTCAGGGGGCGTGCGCGGCGGCCGTTGGGGTAGAAACCGCCATCGCCGCGCGGGCCTGCTGATGGGCCCAGCGGCCGGCGAACTGCTGCACGTCGACCATGCGGCGTGCCAGGTCGGCGCCCTGGTGGGTGAGGCGGTAGCCGTCGCCAGTGTGGTCCACCAGCCGCGCGGCGCGCAGTTCCTTCAGACGGGTGTTGAGCGTGTTGGGAGTGACACCACCGATGCTGTCCTGGAGCAGGCGGAAGGTCTGCGGATGCCCGTCGCTCAAGGCCCAGATCACACGCATCGCGTAGCGCGACTCGAGCAGGTCGAACAGCTGAATGACCGCCGCATGGTCTTTGGCACTCATGGTTTGTCTCCTGGACCAGCCTTCTGCGTCGAGGCTTGAAACCACTATACGGCGGGCGCTAGCAGTTCGCTAGCTGGAAAGCCAGCCCCACCGGGAAAGCATGGTCGGGATTTTCCCGGATTGCGTCACCTGGAATAGACGCGCTGCAGCAGTTCCTTGAGCAGGTCCAGCTCCTGCTCCGAAAGGCGGCTGGCCACGTCCCGTTCCAGCTTTGTCGCCGTGGCCTGGGCGTCTTTCTGCAGCTTGCGGCCGCTGGGCGAGAGGTGCAGGCCCTGGGCGCGCCGGTCGGTGGGGTGCGGCCGGCGCTCGATCAGGCCACGCTTGTCCAGGCTCTTGATCATGCCCACGAGGTTGGGCGGCAGGATGTCCAGCGCGGCGCAGATCTGGCGCGAGGTGATGCCGGGGTTGTGGGCGATCAGGGTCAGCACCGAAAAATCCACCGGGCGCAGGCCATACGGCGCCATGCGCTGCAGGAACACGCCGATGACCGCCAGCGCAGCGCGCCGGGCGTTGTAGCCCAGCAGGGTCTCCAGGTAGCTGGTGTCGATCCGGCCCTCGCTGTCGGCCACGGGCGTGGCTCGGGCCACGGGTTCGGTGGTCTTGCGGGGGCTGCGCGGGCGGCGCAGGGCGTTGGCGACGGTCGTTTCGGACATGGTTGCAGAGGATACCGGTATCAAGGCCCTGCGCTGGCGGGGCTCAACCCGCCAGGGTGGTCTCCATCATGGCCACGCGCATCCCGAACTCGGGCCAGACCCAGCGCCAGAAGCCGGTCTGCGCGGTCTGCCAGCGGGCGGTGCCGGCGCCGGGCGTGGCGCCGATGCGGGCCCAGGCCCAGGCCATCAGAAGCAGCGCCACGGCGCGCAGGAAGTCGTCGGCCAGCCAGTGCGGCAGATCGGCCGGCGCGTCCTTGGTGGTGGCGCGCGGCAGCAGGCGCTCACGCAGGAAGCTGGCGAAGCCATCGAGCTGTGACTTGGCGCGGACCGCCTGTTCGTCGCCGCCCAGGTCGGCGGACAGCTCGCCCAGCAGGGTCAGCAGCGCCGCGCCGCCGTCGGGCAGGGTCTTGCGCAGCAGCAGGTCGATGGCTTGGATCTCGTTCGTGCCCTCGTAGATCATGGCCACGCGCGAATCGCGCACGATCTGCTCGATGCCCCATTCGCGCACGAAGCCGTGGCCACCGAAGACCTGCAGGCAGGCGCTGGCGCCGTGGAAGGCCTGGTCGGTCCAGGCGGCCTTGAGCACCGGCGTGACCAGCGCGCACCAGCGACCGGCGGCCTCGCGGCGGGCGGCGTCGCCGTGGTGTTTGAGGATGTCCAGTTCGAGCGCGGTGCGGTAGGCGACCACGCGGCCGGCGTCGATCCAGGCGCGCTGTGCGTCGAGGATGCGGCGCATGGCCGGGTGTTGTTCGATCAAATCCGCTTCGCCAGCTTTCGCCGTGCCGCCGGGCGCGCGCATCTGGCGGCGCTCCTTCGAGTACGCGTCGGCCTTCTGCCACGCGGCTTCGAGCAGGCCGATGCCCTGCAGGCCCACGTGCAGCCGGGCGGCGTTCATCATCACGAACATCGCGTTCAGGCCCTTGCCGGGCTCGCCGACGATCCAGCCCGGCGCCTCGTCGAAGCGCATCACGCAGGTGGGGCTGCCGTGCAGGCCCATCTTTTCCTCGATGCGCTCGCAGACCGCGGCACTTCGGGTGCCGTCCTCGTAGAACTTCGGCACCAGGAACAGCGACAGCCCCTTGGGGCCGGGCGGCGCGTCGGGCAGGCGCGCGAGCACCAGGTGCACGATGTTGTCGCTCAGGTCGTGCTCGCCGCCGGAGATGAAGATCTTGGTGCCACTCAAGGCAAAGCGGCCGTCGGGCAGCGGGATCGCCTTGGTGCGGCACAGGCCGAGATCGGAGCCCGCGTGCGGCTCGGTCAGGCACATGGTGGCCAGCCACTCGCCGGTCGCGACCTTCTCAAGGTAACGCGCCTTGAGTTCGTCGGATGCGTGGTGCTTGATGCACTCGTAGGCGCCGTGCAGCAGGCCGGGCGCCATGGTCCAGCCGTGGTTGGCGGCGCTGAGCATCTCGAAGAGCATGGCCTCCAGCACGGCGGGCAGGCCCTGGCCGCCGTCTTCGGTGGCGCAGGCCAGCGCCGGCCAGCCGGCCTGCCAGAAGGCCTGGTAGGCGTCGCGGAAGCCTGGCGGCATGGTGACGGCGCCGTCCCTGAACTGCGCGCCGATCTCGTCGCCGTCGCGGTTGAGCGGGGCCACGACCTCGGCCACGAATTTGCCGGACTCTTCGAGCACCTGCTGCATCAGGTCGGCGTCGGCTTCCGCCCCTTCACCCGAGTACGCGGGCAGCGCCTGCAGCTGTTGCGGGGCCTGCAGCACGGACTGCAGGACGAAGGCCATGTCGGCGGTGGCGGGCTGGAAGTGGTTCACGGTGAGCAGAAGCGGAGAGAGAGGAAAACGTCAGCGGCCGCTGGTGGCGTCCTGGGTCTTGTCGGGCGATCCTTCGAGACCGGCCAGCAGCGCCTTGTTGCTGCCGGGAATGACCATCTGGAACTTGTTGTCGACCACGGTGTAGTCGTAGTAGCCCATGCGCGCGATGGGCTGGATCTTGAGCACGTCGATCAGGCCGTTGCCGTCGATGCAGTCGTCGTCGATGTGGATGCCGATCACGCGGCCGAACACCACGTCCACCGTGCCCATGGGCGGGCGGCCGGGAAAGCGCACGGTGTTGAGGTACTCGCACTCGAACTGGATCGGCGAGCCCTTGATGCGCTTGGGCTTCACAAGACGGCTGTCCAGCTTCTCCAGCCCGGCGCGTTCGAATTCATCGACGCCCGGTGGCAGCTCCTCGGCGCTGATGTTCACCGCCTCGCGCAGCGCATAGGTCGCCATGTTCCAGACGAACTGGCCCATCTGCTCGGCGTTGCGCACCGAGTCCTTGCGCTCGCCCTGCGTGCTCTGGTTGGCGCTGAACATGACGATGGGCGGGTCGAAGGTCACGTTCTGGAACTGGCTGTAGGGCGCGAGGTTGTCGCGGCCCTGCGCGTCCACCGTGGAGATCCAGCCGATGGGGCGGGGGACCACGCAGGACTTGAACGGGTCGTGCGGCAGGCCGTGGGGGGTCTTGCCTGGTTCGTAATACATGGCGGAGCTCCGTTCGGTGGACGTGTGGGGGGTCAGCGGCAGGCGAAGCTGGACGCGTCTTCCATGCTGCCGCTGCCCTTGTAGGTCGCGACCCTGGGGTAGGCGCACAGCGGTCGGCTGCGGTTGGGCGCCCAGCTGGCGGGCAGCTCGCTGTTGGCGCCGCCGGGGTTGCCGGCGCCACGCGCGGTGGCCTTCACGGCCTGCGGGGCTTCGCCCTGCTCGACCCACTTCACCAGCGGCGAGAGCAGGTCGAACTGGTCGGTGGACGGGCCGCCGCTGCAGTGCGCCATGCCCGGCACCGGGAAGAAGCGGGCGAAGCTGTCGGCCTTGCCGCCCAGCGCCTGGTCCAGGCGCAGCAGCCACTGGCGCGTGTCCTCTGCGGAGAAGATCGCATCGGCCACGCCGTGGTAGACGATCATCTTGGCGCCGCGGTCTTTCAGCTTGGCCAGATTCACCGGGTTCTCGTGGCCGGGCGGCGTCATCAGCGACAGGCCGGATTCGCGGTAGACCTCGTTGGTGGCGCTGAACATCGGCAGGCGCGCGTTGATGTCGACCTTGAGCGGATCGAACATGCCCGGCGGCACGCTGAACACGGTGCCGACCGACAGCGGGTCCAGCGCCACCGAGTTGGCGAACTTCCAGGTGCCCCAGTTGTCACCGGCCAGGCCGGGGTCGTAGGGGAAGGCCGAGTAGATGGATGCGCCCGAGCTGGTGCGGCCACCGGCGAACACGCGGGCCACCACGTCCTTCTGCGCCGCGCTCAGGCACTGGCCGTTGCGGTCCCCAGTGCAGGTGGCCACGTCGGTCTTGAGGTTGAACGCGGCCTGGCAGGCCTGCATGGCCTGGACCATGCCGTCCCTGGCTCCGTCGAGTGCGTCGCACTTGCCCAGGATGGCGTCGGCCACCAGCTGGCGTTCGGCCTTGGTGAAGGCGCCGCTCAGGTCGGGGATCTTGGCGTTGGGGTTGAGCGGGTGCTGGGTGGTCGCGCCGGGCACCGCCAGCGGCGCCCACTGCTGCGCGCCCCAGAGCTGGGCCAGCGCGGCGTTGGGCAGGCGGTAGCCGGGTGCGCCGACGAGGTAGCCGTCGTAGGCCTGGCCGCGCGCGGCCTCGACCATGGCGTGGCGCCCGCCGTTGGAGCAGCCGCCCAGGTAGGAGCGGTCCGGGCCCTTGCCGTAAGCCGAGGCGATCAGGGCCTTGGCCATGGGCGTGAGCTTGGCCACCGCCTGGTAGCCGTAGTCCAGCCGCGACTGCGGCTCCAGACCGAAGTAAGGCGTCTGAGGACCTGAGTGACCGGCGTCGGAGCTGATGACGGCAAAGCCCTGCATCAGCGCGCCGGTCAGCGGGCCGCCGCCCAGTGCCCCGTCGGCCGTCTTCACCGAGCCGTCCAGCCCGCCGTTGCCCTGGTAGTAGAAGCGGCCGTTCCAGGCCTTGGGCAGGCGCATCTCGAAGCCGATCGCGTAGTCGCGGCCGTCGCTGCCTTTGCGCTTGTGCATCGCGCCCTTGACCAGGCAGTGTTCGGCCACGGGCCGGCCGGCCAGCATGAGGCCACCCGCGGCCACGGACTCGGCGGAATCGATGTGCGTCTGCTCGAACCGGAACTGGCCGGCCAGCCCTGCACACTGGTTCAGGCTGGCCCCGGTGGCGGGAGCCAGCGGTGCAGGCGAGGTGCCCGGCGCGGTGGTGCCGCAGGCGGCGACAAGCAGACCCAGCCCCAGCGGCAAGGGCAGCAGTTGCAGGCGGCGCAGAGTGTGGTTCATCGGAGTCTCCTTGGGGGTGGTTGGGATCAGGGGCGCTTTCTCGCGGTGCCGAGATAGGTTTCGATCACGCGGGGGTCGCTGGCCAGCTCCATGGCAGGCCCTTGTGCGCTGAGTTCGCCCATCTCCAGCACATACCCGTGGTCGGCCACTTGCAGTGCGGCGCGTGCGTTCTGCTCCACCAGCACGATGGTCACGCCGGTCTGGCGCAGCCGCTCGATGATGGAAAAGATCTCGCGCACGATGAGCGGCGCCAGGCCCAGGCTGGGCTCGTCGAGCATCAGCAGGTCGGGGCCGGACATCAGGGCGCGTCCCACGGCCAGCATCTGGCGTTCACCGCCCGAGAGCGTGCCGGCCAGTTGCAGCCGGCGCTCCTGCAGTCGCGGGAAGATGGCGTAGACGTCGTCGAGCCGGCTGCGCCATTTCGCGTTGCCCTGGCGCATCTGGCGAAAGCCGCCGAGCAGCAGGTTGTCTTCCACCGGCATGGTGCCGAAGAGTTCGCGCTTCTCGGGCACCAGCGCCATCCCGCTCATCACGCGCTCTTCGAGCGTGAGGGTGGTGATGTCCTGGCCACGGAACAGGATCGAGCCCTGACCGGGCAGGATGCCCATGAGCGTGTTGAGCAGGGTGGACTTGCCCGCGCCGTTGGGGCCGATGACGGTGATCACGCCGCCCGGCTGTGCCTCGATGTCGATGCCGTGCAGCACCTCGGCACGGCCGTAGCCGGCACGCAGGCCCTTGACTTGAAGAATCGGGTTGCTCATTTAGTGTTCCGTTCCCAGATAGGCCGCGCGCACCTTCGGGTCTTGCTGTACCTGTTCGGGCGGTCCTTGCGTGAGCAGCGTGCCGAACTCCATCACCACCAGGTGGTCGCAGATCTGCATCACCAGATCCATGTCGTGCTCCACCAGCAGGATGCTCATGCCTTCGCCCTTGAGCTGGCGCAGCACGTCGGCCAGGGCCTGCTTTTCCTTGTGGCGCAGGCCGGCGGCGGGCTCGTCGAGCAGCAGCAGCGTCGGATCGGCGCACAAGGCCCGTGCGATTTCCATCAGCCGTTGCGGACCCATGGCCAGGTTGCCCGCCTGTTCGTGCAGGTACTCGCCCATGCCGATGCGCTCCAGCTGGCGCTCCGCCTCGCGGAACAGCTGCCGCTCCTCGGCGCGGTTGGTGCGCAGCATGGCGGGCAGCACGCCCTTGCGGCCCCGCGTGTGCGCGCCCAGTGCCACGTTCTCCAGCACGGTCATGTCCGGAATCATCTTGACGTGCTGGAACGTGCGCGCCATGCCCAGCTGTGCGATGTCGCGCGAGGGCGTGCCGATGACGTTGCGGCCCTGGAAACGCACCTCGCCGCTGGTGGCGGGCAACACGCCGGTGATGAGGTTGAACGTGGTGGATTTGCCCGCACCGTTGGGGCCGATCAGCCCGACGATCTGGCCGGCGTGGATCTGGAAGCTGATGTCGTTCACCGCGACCAGGCCACCGAACTGCATGCGCGCCTTCTGCACGTCCAGAACCAGTTCTCCATTGGCAGGCTTGGCGCGTTCGGGCAGCGCGGCCGCGTTCTGCCAGTCCACCTTGCGCGGCTTGGACGGCATGTGCTTGCCCACCATCGACCACAGGCCGTCGGGCAGGTACTTGAGCATCACCACCAGCGCCACGCCGAAGACGATCACCTCGTAGCTGCCGCTGGTGCCCATCAGCCTGGGCAGCAGGACCTGCAACTGGTCTTCCAGGACACGGATCAGGCCCGCGCCGACGATGGCGCCCCAGACGTGACCCACGCCACCGATCACCGCCATGAACAGGTACTCGATGCCCATCTTCAGACCGAAGGCCGAAGGGTTCACTGTGCGCTGGAAGTGCGCCAGCAGCCAGCCGGCCACCGAGGCAAACAGTGCGGCCAGCACGAAGATGGTCACCTTGTAGCGGAAGGTGCTGATGCCCATGGCCTCGGCCATCTGCGAGCCGCTCTTGAGCGAGCGGATGGCGCGGCCGGCGCGCGAGTCGAGCAGGTGCAGCAGCGCGGCGGCGAAGGCCAGCAGGATGAACCAGGTCAGCACGAAGAACGCACGCCCCTGGCCGATGTCGAACCCCGCCACCGACAGGCTCTGGATGCCCAGCAGGCCGTCGTACTTGCCCAGTGCGTCGAGGTTGCCCATGAGGTAGTACAGCGACAGGCCCCAGGCGATGGTGGCCAGCGGCAGGTAGTGGCCCGACATGCGCAGCGTGATCAGACCGACGATCAGCGCACTGCCGGCGGTGAGGGCCAGGCCGATGAAGAGCGTGATCCAGGGCGACATGCCCAGGTTGAGCGTGAGCCAGGCCGTGGTGTAGGCCCCGATGCCGACGAAGGCCGCCTGACCGAAGGAGGTGAGCCCGCCCACGCCGGTCAGCAGGACCAGGCCGAGCACCGTCATGCTGTACATGCCGATCATGTTGAGCTGGGTGATCCAGAAGTCGGGCAGCGGGAGCAGGGCGATCACGGGAATCGCCAGAGCCAGGATCAGCAGGCCGAGATGTTGGTGTTTGGGCATGTCAGTGGTCCTCGTCGGAGTGCTTGCTGCGCAAGGACCTGACAAGCAGGACAGGGAGAATCAAAGTGAACACGATCACTTCCTTGAAGGCGCTGGCCCAGAACGAACCGAAGGACTCGATCACGCCCACGCCCATCGCCGCGATGAGGGCGCCGGGGTAGCTCGAGAGGCCGGCCGCGACGGCGGCCACGAAGCCCTTGAGGCCGATCAGGAAACCCGAGTCGTAGAACACGGTGGTGGTCGGGCCGATCAGCAGGCCCGAGAGCGCGCCGATGAAGGCCGCCATGGTCATCGTGAGCTGGCCCGACGCCTGGGACGAGATGCCCATGAGCCGTGCGCCCGTTCGGTTCACTGCGATGGCACGCAAGGCCTTGCCGCGCAGCGAGCGTTCGAAGTAGAGCCAGAGCATGGCGATGAGGGCCACCGTGGCTGCAAACGTGATGATGGTCTGGCCCGACAGCATCACGGGGCCGATGGTGTAGCGCTCATCCCAGAAGGCCGGATTCCGGAAACCTTCCGCACCGAAGAACACCAGTCCCAGGCCGGTCATGGCGAAGTGCACACCGACCGAGACGATCAACAGCACCAGCGGCGTGGAGCTCTCCAGCGACTGGTAGGCCACACGGTAGATCAGCGGGCCATAGACCGTCACCACGGCCACGCTGAGCGCGGCCTGCACCCACAGCGGGAACTGCTGCGGTGCGGCCCAGATGGCCACGACGGAGACCACGACGGGCAACACGAGCATGCGTCCCGCGGCCTTCAGCGCGGGCCAGGTGCCGCGGTGCTGGCGCCAGCATTCGGTCAGCTCCATCAGCGCGGCGAGAGCGGCGAGCAGCAGCAGCAGCCAGACCGTGCCGGGCACCTGGCCGGTCTGGAAGATGGCCAGGGTGAGCGCGCCGTAAGCGACAAACTCCCCCTGGGGAATGAAGATGATCCGGGTGACGGTGAACACCAGGACGATGGCCAGGCCCAGCAGCGCGTACACGGCGCCGTTGGTGAGGCCATCCAGCGCCAGGATGCTGGCGATAGAGAAATCCATAGGAAGCCTTAGCGAGAAAGGGAAGCGCCCAAGAAGAACCTCGAACGCAGGCGCGCCGAAACCAGGTGTCGCTCCCCCTCCCGCCGGAGGCGGGAGGGGGAGGCGTTCCGAATCACTCCACCTTGAACTTGCCGTCCACCACCTTGAGCATCACGCCGGTCTCGTTGGTGTAGCCCCAGTGGTCGCTCTTGGTCCAGTTCATCACGCCGTGCGCGAACACGGTGCGGCCCATGGTTTCAAGCGCGTCGCGCAGACCGGCACGGAACTCCGGCGTGCCGGGCTTGCCGCTCTTGAGCGCCAGCGGCACGGCCTTGTTCAGGGCAATGGCCGCGTCGTAGCTGTGGCCGGCGAACTGGTTGCGCGTGCCAGGGCCCATCAGCTTCTCGTAGTTGGTGACGAAGTCCACCGCCAGCTTCTTGGAAGGATGGCTGTCAGGCAGCTGCTCCGCGATGACGGCCGGGCCGGACACGACGAAAGAGCCTTCGACGTCCTTGCCACCGATGCGCACCAGGTCGGGCGTGGCGGCCGCGTGCGTCTGGTAGATCTTGCCCTTGTAGCCGCGCTCGATGACCGCCTTGTGCGGCATCGCGGCGCCCGAACCCGAAGCCACCACCAGGATCGCATCGGGGTTGGCCGAGCTGAGCTTGAGCGCTTGCGGCGTCACGCTGGTGTCGGTGCGGGCGAAGCGCTCGGTGGCCACCACTTTCATGCCGGCCTTCTCGGCCAGCGGCGTGAGTGCCTTGAGCCACAGCTCGCCGTAGGCGTCGGTGTAGCCCAGGAAGCCGATCGTCTTGATGTTCTGCTTCTTCATGTGCTCGACCATGGCGTGGGCCATCACGTCGTTGCCCTGAGGCAGGCGGAACATCCACTGATCGGCGCCGGGCGGCACGCCCACGGGCGACGCGGCCAGCTGGACCGTCTTGGCTTCCGTGGCGACCGGGGTCATGGCGGCAGCCACAGGGGTCAGGCAGGAGCCGATGATCAGGTCGACCTTGTCTTCGGTCACGAAACGGCGTGCGTTGGCCGCACCTTTGCCCGGGTCGCTGGCATCGTCCAGGATGATCAGGTTGACTTTCTCGCCCGCGATGGTGGTGGGGAACAGCTTGAACTGGTTCTGCATCGGAATGCCCAGGCCGGAGCCCGGTCCGGTGAGCGAGAGGCTCACGCCGATGTTGATGTCGGCCAGCGCCGCGGTGCTGCTGAGGGCTGCAATGGCCACGGCTACGAGGGTCTTGACGGTTTTCACTGGATGTCTCCTTCTTGGGGTGGTGGTGGAAAAACTCAGGGGGAAACGGGTGGGTTCAGCTGCACAGGGCCTTGATGTCTGCGGGCACGGGAATCGCCTTGATGCGGTCGGGCGTCTCCGGCGGGCGTATCACGAAGGCGCGTGTTTCCGTGCCCTCGCACAGCACGTCATCGCCCCGTTTCACCACGTGCCGGTGGATGAACACCTTGTCGCGCCATTCGATGACGCTGGTGTGCACCTGCAGCCGCTCGCCGTAGGTGGCGGGCTTCATGAACTTGGTGTGGATCTCCAGCAGCGGCGTGCCGATGATGCCGGTGGTCTTGACCAGCTCGCGCCAGGGCGGCACGCCGCATTGCACGAAGAAGTTCAGCGACGAGGCGTCCATCCATTTGCTGAAGTTGGGGAAGAAGACGATGCCGGCGGGATCGCAGTCGCCGAACATCACCTCCACCTCGTAGACAACGGTCTTGCTCATGGTGGTCCGTTCAGCGGGGCGCCATGCGCAGGGCGCCGTCCAGGCGGATCACCTCGCCGTTGAGGTGGCCGTTGCTGACGATGTGTGCAGCCAGCTGGGCGAACTCCTCGGGCTTGCCCAGACGTTGCGGGAACGGGATGCTCTTGGCCAGGGATTCCTGCACCGGCTCGGGCAGTTCCTTGAGCAGCGGTGTGGCGAACAGGCCGGGTGCGATGGTGCAGACGCGGATGCCGTGCTGCGCCAGGTCGCGCGCCATCGGCAGCGTCATGCCGGCCACGCCGGCCTTGGACGCGCTGTAGGCCTGCTGGCCCACCTGGCCGTCGAAGGCGGCGACGCTGGCGGTGAAGACCATCACGCCGCGCTCGCCGTCTTCCATCGGCTCCAGCTTGGCGCAGGCGGCGGCGAACAGGCGGGCCGCGTTGTAGGTGCCGATCAGGTTGACGTTGATCACGCGGGCGAAGTCGGCCAGCGGCGCGGCGTTGCCGTCCTTGCCGACCACGCGCTTGGCACTGCCGATGCCGGCAATCTGCATCAGGATGCGCGCCGGGCCGTGGGCCGCGGCGGCGGCCTCGACAGCGGCCTGCATGCTGTCCGGGTCCGACACGTTGCATTGCACCGCCACGCCGCCGATGTCCTTGGCGACGCGCTGGGCGTTCTCTATGTTGAGGTCGAGCACCGCGACCCTGGCGCCCAGGCGGGCCAGTTCGCGCGCCGTGGCCTCGCCGAGGCCGGAACCCCCACCGGTGACGAGGGCTGCTTGTCCTTGGATGTTCATGTCAGTGTCCTTCCGGGTTCTCAATGAGGAGGGCAATGCCCTGGCCACCGCCCACGCAGGCGCTGGAGATGCCGTACTTCTTGCCGCTGCGCTGCAGCTCGCGCGCCAGGGTCAGCGTCAGGCGCACACCGGTCGCGGCCAGCGGGTGACCCAGGGCGATGGCGCCGCCGTTGACGTTGATCCTGTCGATGTCCATGCCCAGTTCCTTCGCGACCGCGAGGGTCTGCGCGCCCTGGGCTTCGTTGACCTCGAAGCGCGCGATGTCGTCGAGCTTCAGGCCGGTGCGCTCCAGCAGCAGGCGGATGGCGGGGGCCGGGCCGATGCCCATGATCTCGGGCGGCACGCCCACGGCGGCTGCGGCGACCACGCGCGCCAGGGGCTTGCGGCCTTGCGCCTTCGCATAGGCGCCCGAGCTCACCACACAGGCCGCGGCCGCGTCGACCAGGGCCGAGCTGTTGCCGCCGGTCTGCACGCCGTTCTCGAACACCGGCTTGAGCTTGGCCAGCACCTCGACCGGCGACAGGCGCGGGTGGGTGTCGGTGGAGACCTCGGTGACCTTGCCCTGCAGGCGGATACCGCGCGCCTTGTAGCCCTCGATCTCGAACTTCTCGCTGACCACGGGCACGATCTCGCCGGCCAGGAACCCGCTCTCCTGCGCGGCCACGGCCTTGGCAAAGGACGAGGAGGCGAACACGTCGACTTCCTCTCGGGTGATGCCGTATTTCTTCGCCAGGTTCTCGGCGGTCTGGATCATGTTGATGCCTGCCGCCGGGTCCTTCAGCGCCTCCCACATGTAGTCCTTGAACCCCACCGGCGAACCGAGCTTGAAGCCGGTGCGGTGGTCGAAGGCGGCGATGGGGTTGCGCGTCATGCTTTCGGTGCCGACCACCAGCGCCACGTCGGCGGCGCCACCCTGGATGTGTTCACCCGCCTGGCGGAACAGCTCGAAGCCGGTGCCGCAGATGCGCTGCGCCATGATCGCCGGCACCTCGACCGGCACGCCAGCGTACAGCCCGATGTGGCGCGGCAGGAAAAACTGGTCGAAGTCGCCGGGCGCCATGTTGCCGGTGACCACCGAGCCGATTTCGCTGGGCGCAATGCCGGCGCGGGCCAGCGCCGCGCGCGCGGCCTTGATGCCCAGGTCGGTGGGCGAGATGTGGCCGAGCGCGCCGCAGTAGTCCACCATCGGCGTGCGCACGCCGTCGAGGATCACCACATCGGCGAACGCGTTGAAGAAGCCTTTGCTGGCCATCGGAAGCTCCTCAGATCGACGGCTTGATGATGTATCGCAGGCCGTCGCTGTGCAGCTTGGCCACCGTGTCGGCGCGGTGCGTCAGCACGGCGCGCTGGTTGATCGAACCCTTGTCGGTGATCTCGCCACGGTCGATGGTGGGCGGGTCGGCCAGCAGGCACAGGCGCGCGATGCGGTTGGCCGAGCCGGTGGCGTTGCGCGCCAGTTCGTCCACGATTTTCTGGAACTGGGCGAGCACGCCGGGGGTGTCGAGCACATCGTGCAGCGACGCGTCGGCCGGCAGGTCCGAGAGCTGGCGCACGGCCGGGGTCGGGAACACCATGGCGCCCACCTCCTTCATGTTCAGACCGGTCAGCACCACGTCCTGGATGTAGGGCGCGCCGGCCGCGATGATCTTGCCGCGCAGCGGTCCCACGCTGACGAAGGTGCCGGTGGCGAGCTTGAAGTCCTCGGCGATGCGGCCGTCGAACTTCAGGCCCTGGTGCACATCGGTCTCGTCGATCCACTTGACCGCGTCGCCGGTCTTGAAGAAGCCTTCCTCGTCGAAGGCCTCGGCGGTTTCCTCGGGCTGGCGCCAGTAGCCGGGTGTGATGTTCGGGCCTTTGTAGCGGACCTCGGTCTTGCCCTGCATGTCGACCAGCTTGAGTTCCAGGCCCGGCGTCGGCAGGCCCAGGTCGCCGGCGTTCACGTTGGGGCTGGTGACAAAGATGCCGAAAGGACCGGACTCGGTCATGCCCAGGCCGGTGCCCATGACGATGCGCTCGCCCACCTCGCGCTCGGCGCTCTCGAACAGGCTGTCCCAGATCGGCTGGGCCAGCGCGGCGCCGGCGTAGAAAAACATGTTGACCTTGGCCAGCAGGGTCTTGCGCAGCAGGTCGTCGGTCTTCATCGCGTTGGCAATCGCTTCGAAACCGGTCGGCACGTTGAAGTAGACCGTGGGCGAGATCTCGCGCAGGTTGCGCAGGGTCTCGTGCATCAGCGCGGGCGTGGGCTTGCCGTCGTCGATGTAGAGCGTGCCGCCGTGGTAGATCACCATGCCGAAGTTGTGGTTGCCGCCGAAGGTGTGGTTCCAGGGCAGCCAGTCCACCAGCACCAGCGGCTTCTCGGCCAGCACGGGCATCGAGGCCGCCATCTGCGCCTGGTTCGCGCACCACAGGCGCTGCGTGTTGATGACCGCCTTGGGCATCTTGGTCGAGCCCGAGGTGAACAGGAACTTGGCGATGGTGTCGGGGCCGGTGGCGGCCATCGCGGCGTCGACCGCGGGTGTCGGCTCGGTGGCCATCAGGGCGGCGAAAGAGGTCGTGTCGCGGCCCGGCACCGTGCCGTTCGTGCAGACCAGTTCCACGTCCTCGGCCACGGTGGCGAGCATGGCGCGGCTGTAGCGCAGCGCGTCGCTGGCGAACACCATCCCCGGCGTGAGCGTCTTGATGACGTGCTTGAGCTTGTCGTAGTCCTGGCTGATCAGCGAGTAGGCCGGCGAGGTCGGGCAGTAGGCGACGCCAGCGTAGAGGCAGCCCAGCGCGAGCAGCGCGTGTTCGAGGTCGTTCTCGCTGAGGATCAGCACCGGGCGCTCGGCCGAGAGGCCGCGGTTGAGCAGGCCCTGGCCGATGCGGCGCGCGGCGTCCAGCGCCTGCGCGAAGCTGATGTGCTTCCAGTCGCCGCTGCTGCCGTCGGCGTTCTTCACGCGGCGCGCAAACAGGGTCTGGTCCGGGCGCTCCTTCGCCCAGTGCACCAGCCGGTCGGTCAGGCGCTCGGGGTAGGGGCCCAGGTCCTGGTCGGCGCGCAGGTAGTGCACGCCGGTTTCGCCGTCGCGCACGGTGGCGCGGGTCACGCCGAACTTCAGGGGGCGGTATTTCGCTGTGCTCACGTAGTCTCCTCGGGTCTTCTGTGCGGCGTCTGTTCGGTCAGTCGGCTTTCTTGACTTTCGCCGCCTTGCCTTCGAGGAAAGCGCGCACACGC
Organism: Hydrogenophaga sp. NH-16; assembly: GCF_004006415.1. Classification (NCBI taxonomy): domain Bacteria; kingdom Pseudomonadati; phylum Pseudomonadota; class Betaproteobacteria; order Burkholderiales; family Comamonadaceae; genus Hydrogenophaga; species Hydrogenophaga sp. NH-16. The sequence continues at coordinate 3,815,747 of NZ_CP029344.1, read as the reverse complement.
TCCTTGGCTTCCGGCGCCGACTGCGCAATGGACGCCATCAGCGCTTCGGTGAACAGGCCATGGTCGGCCGGCTGTTCGGCAATGCGGGGCAGGGCGTGCATGAGCGCGAAGTTGGTCATGCGCGCGTTGGTGGCGATGCGCGTCGCCAGCTCGATGGCCTTCTCGCGCGCGGTGCCGCCGGGCACCAGGTACTGCGACAGGCCCACGCGCTCGCCATCGGCGGCGTTGTAGACGCGGCCGGTGAGCATCATGTCGGTCATGCGGGCGGCCCCGATCAGCTTGGGCACGCGCACCGCGCCACCGCCGCCGACGAAGATGCCACGCGTGCCTTCGGGCAGGGCATAGAAGGTGGTCTCGTCGGCCACGCGGATGTGGCAGGCGCTGGCCAGCTCCAGGCCACCACCCACCACCGCACCGTGCAGGGCGGCGATGACAGGCACGGTGCCCTTCTCGACGCATTCCAGCGCGGCGTGCCACATGCGCGAATGGAACACGCCTTCGGCGGCGTCGCGCTCGCTCAGCTCGGACAGGTCCAGGCCGGCGCAGAAGTGTTCGCCCTCGCCATCGACCACGGCCGCGCGCACACTGGCGGGCAGGTTCTGGAAGGCGTCGCGGATGGCCAGGATGAGGCCGTCGTTCAGCGCGTTGCGCTTGGCGGGCCTGTTCATGGTGACGATGGCGATTTCCTGTTGCTCGCCGTGCAGCTGCACGCTCAGGTAGGGGTGTTGGAACGTCATGATGGTGAGGATTTCTGCGCTTGTTGAGTGTTGAAATTATTGTTATAAACAATAACCAAATCAAGCGAGACATCCTCCAATCTCATCAGTACTTACCCTAGTGAGGAAACAGCATGGACCACCAGAACCTGATCGCCATCGACATCCACACCCACGCCGAAGTGAGTTGCTGGAACCCGTTCGACAACTACGGCGAGGAGTACGACCGCGCCGCCGACAAGTACTTCGGCAGCAACCGCCGCCCGACCATCGAAGAGACGGTGGCCTACTACCGCGAACGCAAGATCGGCCTGGTGATGTTCACCGTGGACAGCGAGTCCAAGCTGGGCCGCCGGCGCATTCCGAACGAGGAGATCGCCAAGGCCGCGCGCGACAACAGCGACATGATGATCGCCTTCGCCAGCATCGACCCGCACAAGGGCAAGATGGGGGCGCGCGAGGCCGAGCGCCTGATCAAGGAAGAGGGCATCAAGGGCTTCAAGTTCCACCCCACGGTGCAGGGCTACCACCCCTACGACAAGATGGCCTGGCCGATCTACGAGGTGATCAACGCGCACAAGCTGCCCGCCATCTTCCACACCGGCCACAGCGGCATCGGATCGGGCATGCGCTGCGGCGGCGGGCTGCGGCTGGAGTACAGCAACCCCATGCACCTGGACGACGTGGCGATCGACTTCCCCGACATGCAGATCGTCATGGCGCACCCCAGCTTCCCCTGGCAGGACGAGGCGCTGTCGGTGGCCACGCACAAGCCCAACGTCTGGATCGACCTCTCGGGCTGGAGCCCGAAGTACTTCCCCAAGCAGCTGGTGCAGTACGCCAACACGCTGCTCAAGGACCGCATCCTGTTCGGCAGCGACTACCCGCTGATCACGCCCGAGCGCTGGATGAAGGACTTCGAGGTCGCAGGTTTCAAGCCCGAGGTGATGCCCGGCATCCTCAAGGGCAATGCCGTGCGCCTGCTCGGGCTGGCCTGACCGGGGCGGTCAGTCGCCCCAGACTTCACGGGCGGTTTCCACCACCAGCGCGAGCTTTCTGCGCTGGTCTTCCACGGCGATGTTGTTGCCGTGCACGGTGGACGAGAAGCCGCACTGCGGGCTCAGCGCCAGCTGGTCCAGCGGTGCGTACTGCGCGGCCTCGGCGATGCGGCGCTTGAGGTCGTCCTTGCTTTCGAGCTGGCCGAACTTGGTGGTGACCAGACCCAGCACCACGGTCTTGCCGGGCTTGAGGAAACGCAGCGGCCGGAAGTCGCCTGAGCGGTCGTCGTCGTACTCCATGAAGTAGGCGTCCAGGTGCATCTCCGAGAGCAGGGCCTCGGCCACCGGCTCGTAGTTGCCGGCCGCCGCGTGGGTGCTCTTGAAGTTGCCGCGGCACAGGTGCATGCACAGGGTCATGCCGGCCGGCTTGCGCGCCACCACCTTGTTGATGAAGGTTGCGTAGCGGTGCGGCAGTTCGTTGGGGTCGTCGCCGCGCTGGCGCGCCGCCTCGCGCATCTTCTCGTCGCAGAGGTAGGCCATGTTGGTGTCGTCCATCTGCACATAGGTGCAGCCCGCGTCGGCCAGGCTCTGCAGCTCGTCGCCATAGGCCTTGGCCACGTCGTCGTAGAACACCGGGTCCAGTTCGGGGTAGGCCTCCTTGCTGATGCCGGCGCGGCCGCCGCGGAAGTGCAGCATGGTGGGCGAGGGGATGGTGACCTTGGGCACCAGGCCGCTGATGCCCAGCGCCTCCACCTGCGACTTGAGGTACTGGAAGTCGGCCAGCTGGATGTTCTTGGCGTGGCGCACCTTGTCGATCACGCGGATCACCGGCGGCGCCAGTTCTTCGGTGCCGTCGGGCCGCACGATGGTCACCGGGATGTCGGTCTTCACGCCGCCGAGCTGCTCCAGGAAGTCGATGTGGAAATAGGTGCGGCGGAACTCGCCGTCGGTGATCGACTTCAGGCCCACGTCGGCCTGGAACTTCACGATCTCGGTGATGGCCTTGTCCTCCACGGCGCGCAACTGCTCGGCCGTGATCGACTTCTTGTTGAAAAACTGGTCGCGCGCTTCCAGCAGGTAGGCCGGGCGCAGGAAGGAGCCGACGTGGTCGGCACGGAACGGGATGCGGGTGCTCATGGTGTCTCCGTGTGGTGGTTGCCAGCGGCATCGTAGCCAACACAACGGCGTTCTGACTGGATACAGAGACTCATGGATTTCCCTGATATCGGGTTCTCTCTGAGGGAAATTTCAGGGTTTCTGTATACATTGGGTATCCATGAACACGGTCCAGGACCTTCAAGCCGATGCAGCGCTCGCCTCCACACCCAGCGGGTCGTCCGAGACTGCCCAGGTGCGCGCGCTGCTGCAGCTGCGCGAGCTGATCCTCTCGGGCGAACTGCCCGGTGGCACCCGCATTGCGGAGCTGGCCATCGTCGAGCGGCTGGGCATGTCGCGCACCCCGATCCGCGCCGCGCTGGTGCGGCTGGAGCAGGAGGGCCTGCTGGAAGCCCTGCCCAGCGGCGGCTATGTGGTGCAGAGTTTTTCCGAGCGCGACGTGGCCGACGCCATCGAACTGCGCGGCACACTCGAAGGCCTGCTGGCCCGGCTGGCGGCCGAACGCGGCGCGCCCCTGGTGGTGCTGGCCGAGGCGCGCCAGTGCCTGGACCGCATCGACGCGCTGCTGACCGCGCCCAAGCTCGATGACGAGGCGTTCTCGGCCTACGTCGCGCTCAACAGCCACTTTCACGCGCTGCTCTACGAACTGGCGGACAGCCCCACCATCACGCGCCAGCTGGAGCGCGCCGCCAGCCTGCCGTTCGCCTCGCCCTCGGGTTTCGTGCTGCTGCAGGCGCAGTCCACGCGGGCGCGCGACATGCTCATCGTCGCGCAGGACCAGCACCGGCAGGTGCTGGACGCGATCGAGCAGCGCGAAGGCGCGCGCGCCGAGTCCATCATGCGCGAGCACTCGCGGCTGGCGCGCCGCAACCTGGTCGAGGTGCTGGCCGCGCACCCCTCCGAACCACTGGCCGGCAACATGCCCGCGATCCGCATGATCCGGCGCCGTCGCTGAGTCCATCCATCCGTTTTTCAACCCAAGGAGACACCCATGAAGCTCATTCCCCGTCGCACCGCCCTGGCCACGCTCGGCGCGGTGGCTGCCCTGGCGACGGCCGGGACCGCGATGGCCCAGACCGTGACGCTGCGCCTGCACCAGATGCTGCCGCCTCAGGCCACCATTCCCGCCCGTGCCATCGTGCCCTGGGCGCAGAAGGTCGAGGCCGAGTCCGGCGGCAAGATCAAGGTGCAGCTGTTCCACGCCATGCAGCTGGGTGGCGCGCCGCCGCAGCTGTTCGACCAGGCCAAGGACGGTGTGGTCGACCTCACCTGGACGGTGCTGGGCTACACGCCGGGGCGCTTTCCCAAGACCGAGGTGTTCGAACTGCCGTTCATGAGCAGCTCGGCCGAGGCTTCGTCCAAGGCTATCCAGGAATACGTCGAGAAGTTCGCCGCCGACGAGTTCAAGGACGTCAAGCTGATTGCCGTGCACACCCACGGCCCCGGCCTGTTCCACACCAAGCAGCCGGTGGTGGGCCTGGAGTCGCTGCGCGGCATGAAGATCCGCGGCGGTTCGCGCATCATCAACAACATGCTGACCAAGCTGGGCGCCACGCCGGTGGGCATGCCGGTGCCGGCGGTGACCGAAGCCCTGTCCAAGGGCGTGATCGACGGCACCACCATTCCCTGGGAAGTGACGCCCTCGCTGAAGGTCACGGAGCTGGTGAAGAACCACACCACCTTTGCCGGCAAGGAAGGCCTGTACACGCAGACCTTTGCCTTCTCGATGAACAAGGCGTCCTACGAGAAGCTGCCTCCGGACCTGAAGAAGGTGATCGACAACAACTCGGGCCAGGTGGCCGCGGCGCTGTTCGGCAAGGCCATGGACGACGGCGACAAGGCCGGGCGCGAGATCGCCGTCAAGGCCGGCAACAAGATCACCGAGCTTGAGCTGGCCGAGGTGCAGCGCTGGAAGCGCACCGCCTCGACGGTGGAGACCGACTGGGTCAACGAGGTGAAGGCCAAGGGCATCGACGGCGCCAAGCTGGCGTCCGAGGCGCGCGCGCTGATTGCCAAGTACAACAAGTAAACCGCCCGATCAGTGACCAGACGAGGGGCTGCCGGCTACGGTCGGCAGCCCTTTTCTGTTGGGGTGATTCGCATCAAACGACTTGGTCGGGTCGGTGGACCTTTGCACCCGGATGGCTCATCCCCGCGCGCAGCACCGAGCCACTGGTCGACTCGGTGCAGTACAGCGTCTTGCGCTCCGGCCCGCCGAAGGCGAGGTTGGTGAGCGAGGCGCCGGTCTCGGCGCGCAGCACCTGCACCGGCTCGGCCCGGTGGTTGAGCACCCACACATAGGCCAGTCCCGGGTTGGCCACCAGCAGCTGGCCCGCGCTGTCCATGGCCAGTCCGTCGGGGCCGCTGGGGCCGTAGGAGGTGAAGAACTGCCCGGCCTTGGACACGCCGCCGTCGGCCAGCAGCGGCATGCGCCAGACGCAGTTGCCACGTGTGGCGGCGACGAACAGGAATTTCTCGTCCAGCGACAGCACGATGCCGTTGGGGCTGGGCACGTTGGCCAGCAGCAGGTCCAGCCGGCCCGAAGGGCTGAGCCGGTAGACGCGGCCCGTGGGGTCGTGCAGGCCGGTCTGGCCCTGGTCGGTGAAATACAGGTTGCCCTGTGAGTCGAACGTGAGGTCGTTCAGGCCCTTGAAGCTCTCGGTGTTGCGCCGGCCCAGGTGGGGCCGCACCGCGCCGCTGCGGCTGTCCACCACCATCAGGCCGTTGCGGTAGTCGGTCACCAGCAGCTCGGTGGCGTTCAGGAACTTCATGCCGTTGGGCTCGCCGTCCCACTGCGCCACCAGTTCCCACTCGCCTTGCGGGTCGATGCGGAACACGCGCCCGAACGGAATGTCGGTCACGTACAGGTTGCCGGCGCCGTCGAACACCGGGCCCTCCAGAAAACAATCGACCTCGCGCCCGCCCATGTTGGCGTCGCTCCACACCGTGCGCTGCCGCTGGCGAAAGCGCGCGGGCAGGGTGGTGAAGACGTCGAGCGTGCGGACCTCGGGCGGGTGGAGCAGGAACATGGTGACCTCAGGCGAAGCGGGCGGTGGCGGACACCTTACTGCTTCTCGAACGCGGTGTTGGCCACCACCTTGCCCCAGCTGTCGGTGCTGTCCTTGAGCAGCTTCGCGAACTCGTCCGCGCCCGCGTGGCGCGGCTCGGCGCCCATGCCTTGCGCGAACTGCTTCATGTCGTCCGTGGCCATGGCGGTGGCGATCTCCTTCTGCAGGCGCTGCACCACCTCGGCCGGCGTGCCCTTGGGGGCCCACAGGCCGGTCCAGTTGACCACGCCACGCCAAGGCACACCGGCCTGCTGGAAGGTCGGCACATCGGGCAGGGCCGCCAGTCGCTGGTCGCCGCTGACAGCGAGCAGGCGCAGCTTGCCGCCCTTGACGTTGCCCATCAGCCCGGTGGTGGACGCGATCTGGAAGTCGATGGTCTGGGACAGCAGGCCGGCCGTGGCTTCGCCCGCACCCTTGTAGGGGATGTGCATGAAGTTCACGCCGCTGGCGATGCCCAGGGCCTCGCTCGCGAAGTGCGGCGTGGTGCCGGGGCCGCCGGTGCCATAGGTGACGGTGTTGGGCGCGGCCTTGGCCTGCGCGGTCAGATCGGCCAGGGTCTTGTACTTCGAGCCAGCGTTGACCGCCAGGCCCATGGGTGCGAACACATAGGCGCTCACCGGCACCAGCTGCGTGGCGTGGTCGAAGGGCAGCTTCTTGAAGATGTGCGGCAGCAGCGAGTAGGTGGTGTCGTTGGCCAGCAGGGTGTGGCCGTCGGGCTGGGCCTGGGCCACGAGGTTGGCGCCGATGGTGCCGGTCGCGCCGGGCTTGTTTTCCACGATGAAGCTCTGGCCGGTCTGCTCGGTGAGCTTCTGTGCCATCTTGCGCGTGACCACGTCCACGGCGCCGCCGGGTGCGTAGGGCACGACGATCTTGACGATCTTCGAAGGCCAGGCGGACTGGGCCTGGGCGGTGCCGGCCAGCAGGCCGAGGCAGGCGAGGGCGGTGGCCGAGAGCAGCGCGCGGCGTGCATTGAATGTGTTCATGAATGTCTCCGTTGTTGGGTGGGTCAGGCGGTGGCGGCTTCGCTGCGGGCCAGCACCGCCAGCGTGTTCTGCGCGGCGGCCACGCCCATGTTCACATAGGCGTCGCTGGTGACGCCGCCGATGTGCGGGCTCAGGACGAAGCCGGGCTGCCCGTGGAAGATGTGCGGCACGGTCATGGGTTCGACGGCGAAGCTGTCCAGCCCGGCCATGCGCACCTGGCCCGACTGCACGGCGGCCAGCAGGGAGGGTTCGTCGATCAGGCCGCCGCGCGCGGTGTTCACCACGATCACGCCGGGTTTGCAGCGTGCCAGGGTCTGCGCGTTGAGCAGGCCCTTGTTCTCGGGCGTGAGCGGGCAGTGCAGCGAGATCGCGTCGGCCTCGCGCCAGATCGTTTCCAGGTCCACCGCGGTCACGTAATCGGGCAGGTTCCTGGCGAACGGGTCGAAACCGATCACGCGCAGGCCCATGGCGTCGGCCATCTTCGCGAAGCGCAGGCCGATGGCGCCCAGCCCGACCAGGCCGACCGTGCGGCCGCCCAGCTCCAGGCTCTTGTGCGTGGCCTTGTCCCAGTGGCCGTCGTGCATGCGCTGGTTCAGCTGCACGACCGACTTGGCACAGGCCAGCAGCAGGGCCATCGCCTGTTCGGCCACGGCGGCGGCGTTGGCGCCCACGGCGGCCGTGACGGCAATGCCGCGTTCGGCCGCAGCGGCCTTGTCGATGGTGTCGGTGCCGCTGCCGTGTTTGGAGATCACGCGCAGGGCGGGCGCGGCGTCCATGACCTCGGCGTTCACGCCGCTGTAGCGCACGATGATGCCGACCGGGTTGTGCTGGCGCGCCAGCGCCACGATGTCGGCCTGCGTCGGCGTCTTCCCGGCAAAGACCACTTCATGGTCTGCTAGCAGGGCCAGGGCCTGTGGCGCCAGGTCGGCGGCGGTGACGAGGATGACGGGTTTGTGGCTCACAAGGTCTCTCCTTGCTTGAGCACACCGGCCGCGATCAGCGAAGCCGTCAGCCACGAGGCCGAGGTGTTGCCTTCCTTGATCTGGGCGATGCGCTTGGCTTCGGCCTGCACCTTGTGCTCGGCCAGCGGCAGCAGGCCGGGCAGCACCTCGCGCTCGACCACCACCACGCCGTCACCGTCGCCGATGACGAAATCGCCCGGATGCACCGTCACGCCGCCGATGCTGATGGGGTGACCGATGCGACCGCCGTTGTTCTTGGTCGGGCCGTTGGGGTTGGTGCCGACCGAGAAGACCGGGTAGTCCATCTCGTCGATTTCCAGGCTGTCGCGCACCGCGCCGTCCATCACCACGCCGGCCAGGCCGAGCTGGCGGCAGGCGGTCATCATGATGGTGCCCATCAGGGCCGAGGTCTGGTCGCCCTTGCCATCGATCACCAGCACGTCGCCGGGTTTGGCCAGCGCGATGGCGGCGTGGATCATGAGGTTGTCGCCGGGGCGCACCTCGACGGTGAAGGCCGGGCCGGCCACCTTCATGCGCGGACGCAGCGCCTGGATGCGGCCGTGCAGCGCGCCGCGGCGGCCGTTGATGTCGGAGAAGATGGCCGGCTGGAACCGGGCGGCCTGCGCCACCAGATCGGGCGCGACGCGCGGGAAGTCTTTGACGATGTCGGGCTGGGACATGGTAGGGGCTCTCAGTTAAAGAAAAGGAATGGGTTTTCCAACAGGCCAGCGAGCGAAGTGCCTGAGTCCAGGGCGCCCGTGGAACGGGCTTCGCCCGGCCACAGGGTGCGTCCCCCTCGAAGCGCCGAAGGCGCGCGACAGAGGGGGAAGCCGCGTCAGCGGCGCAGGGGGTGTCAATCCAAAGTCGCACCAGAGGCCTTGACGATGGGGGCCCAGCGCGCAAGGTCGCTCTTGATCAGGCTGCCGAAGGCTTCGGGCGTGCCGCCCAGCACGTCGGCGCCCTGGTCGCTCAGCTTCTTCTTCAGGTCGGCCGACTGCAGGGCCTTGTTGATCTCGGCGTTGAGCACGGCGACGATGTCCTTGGGCGTGCCGGCCGGGGCGACGAAGCCGAACCAGGTGACGGCTTCGAAATCCTTCACGCCCGACTCGGCGATGGTGGGCACCTGGGGCAGGTCGTCCACGCGCTTGAGCGAGGTCACCGCGATCGGGCGCATCTTGCCGGTCTTGATCTGGCCGATCAGTGTGGGCACGGAGGACAGGTACAGCTCCACACGGCCGCTGACCACGTCGGTGGCTGCCTGGGCGGCGCCCTTGTAGGGCACGTGGGTGAAGTCGACGCCGGCCGACTTCTGGAACAGCACGCTGGCCAGGTGCGCCACGGTGCCGTTGCCCGAGAAGGCCATGTTCAGCGAACCCGGCTTGGCCTTGGACGCGGCCACCACCTCGGTCAGCGACTTGAAGGGCGAGGACTCGCCCACGACCATCACCAGCGGCGCATTGGCGACCAGGCCGACGGGGGTCAGGTCCTTGACCGAGTCGTACGGCATCTTGCTGTAGAGCGTCGGGTTGATCGCCAGGTTGCTGGTCTGGCCCAGCGCGATGGTGTAGCCGTCGGCCGGCGACTTGGCCACCACGTCGATGCCGATGTTGCCGCCGGTGCCCGGGCGGTTCTCGATCACGAAGTTCCAGCCCTTGGTGGTCTGGATCTTGGTGGTCACCTCGCGGGCGATCAGGTCGGTGCCGCCACCGGCCGGGAAGGGCACGATGACCTTGATGGGCTTGGCGGGGTAGGCCTGGGCGAAGGCGGCACCGGTGGCCAGCAGCAGGCTGGCGGCGGCGAGGGCGTGGCGGCGGGAAAGGTTCATGTCTTGTCTCCGGATGTCGGTGGATGGTGGTGGCCGCAGCGCTGGGTTGCGGCTGGGGCGGACTGTACGGACGTGTTTCGTTCAATACAATGCTGTTTCAATAGTTGAAACACGGGCCAAAGCATGAAACCCTCCCGAAAGACCGCCGAGGCGCCCGAGACGGCCGACGCCGAGAGCAGCACCGGCAGCGTGACCGCCGTCACCCGGGCGCTGCGCGTGCTGGAGTGTTTCGGCATGGACGACCCCCAGCTCACGCTGGCCGAGATGAGCCGGCGCACCGGCATGCACAAGACCACCACGCTGCGGCTGGCGCGCACCCTGGCGGCCGAGAACTACCTGGTGCAGAAGGAGGACGGCAGCTGGCGCCTGGGCCGCGCGGCGGGCTGGCTGGGCGCGTGTTATCAGGCGGTGTTCGACGTGCACGAGGTGGTGGAGCCAGTGCTGCGCGCGCTGACGGTGCAGACCGGCGAGAGCGCCTCGTTCTACGTGCGCGAAGGCCAGCAGCGCCAGTGCCTGGCGCGGGTGGACGGGCCGCAGACCATCCGCCACCACGTGCGCGTGGGCATCGGCCTGCCGCTGAATCTGGGGGCGCCGGGGCGGGTGATCCTGGCGTTCTCGGGCGAGCCGGGCGAGCCCTACGAGTCGATCCGTCGCCGGGGCTTCCACCTGTCCATGGGCGAGCGCGAGCCGGAGGTGTCCAGCGTGTCGGCGCCGGTGTTCGGGCTGCACTGGCGGCTGCTGGGCTCGGTCTGCATCTCGGGGCCGACGGCGCGCCTGCCGGAGGCGCGGCTGATGGAGCTGGCGCAGACGGTGATGACCGCGGCCAACGAACTGTCGTATGCGATCGCGGGCACGCGGCGGCCGTCGCCTGCCGGGGGTGCCGCGGCGACCTGGCACCCATGACCCGGCCCGGTCGGAATGTCGTGAAATTAACTGTCTGGTACAGAGCAAACCGGCATAGCTGAAAGTCGCACCTGCTGCTTTTCAATAGGTGGCAAAGCGCGCACAGTGCAGCCGTTCTTCCGGGCTCCGGAAGCAGCCGACTGAGTTTCGCCCTTTCTTCTGGACTTCACTTTCATGAACATGCTTCGCCGCGGCGCGCTGATCGCGCTGGCTTCCTTCGGTTTCTCCGGTCTGGCCCAGGCCCAGACCGTCACCCTTCGCCTGCACCAGTTCCTGCCGCCGCAGGCGGTGATCCCCGCGAAGGCCATCATTCCCTGGGCCCGCAAGATCGAGGCCGAGTCCGGCGGCCGCATCAAGATCCAGGACTTCCACGCCATGCAGATGGGTGGTTCGCCGCCCCAGCTGTTCGACCAGGCGCGCGACGGCGTGGCCGACATCACCTGGACGGTGCTGGGCTACACGCCGGGCCGCTTCAACAAGTCCGAGGTGTTCGAGCTGCCGTTCATGTGCACCGGCGGCCCGGAGAAGTGTTCGCGCGCCTTCCACGAGTACGTGGAGAAGAACGCCGCCGACGAGTTCAAGTCGGTCAAGCTGCTGGCGGCCCACACCCATGGCCCCGGCCTGTTCCACACCAAGCAGCCGGTGACAGGGCTGGAAAGCCTGCGCGGCATGAAGATCCGCGGTGGCTCGCGCATCATCAACAACATGCTGGTCAAGCTCGGCGCCACACCCGTGGGCATGCCGGTGCCGGCGGTGACCGAAGCCCTGTCCAAGGGCGTGATCGACGGCACCACCGTGCCGTGGGAAGTCGCGCCGTCGATCAAGATCACCGAACTGGTCAAGAACCACACCAGCTTCGCCGGCAAGGACGGGCTGTTCACGCAGACCTTCGCATTCGTGATGAACCGCGCGGCCTACGACAAGCTGCCGGCCGACCTGAAAAAGGTGATCGACAACAACTCGGGCATCGAACTGGCGGCGTCATTCGGTCGCGCCATGGACGAGGGCGACAAGGCCGGACTGGCGCTGGCGCAGAAGGCCCGCAACAACCTGGTGGCGCTCGACGTGGCCGAGACCCAGCGCTGGCGCCGCACCGCGTCGGTGGTCGAGTCCGACTGGGTGACGGAAATGAAGGGCAAGGGCATTGATGGCGCCAAGCTGGCGTCCGAGGCCCGCGCCCTGGTGGCGAAGCACAACAAGTAACAGCCTGAGGTCAGGGTCTTCGATTTCTTAATTAGAAATCAGTTTACCCATGTGAAATCATGAGATAGAGTCTCGCGCGCCCCCCGGAGGGCGCGCGCAGACCGTGTGAGAGACAATGAGCGCCCCGTGACGCTCAAGACAACAAAGGACCTGAGGATGATTTCGTTCATTTACCGCCTGGCCAACTGGACGGCCATCGTCGGCGGGATCGTGCTGGTGGCGCTGACGCTGATGGTGGTGGCCAGCGTGGCCGGTCGCGCCATGATCGGACTGGGTCTGGGGCCCGTGCCCGGCGACTTCGAACTGGTCGAGGTCGGCGTGGGCATTGCCATCTTCTACTTCCTGCCCTGGTGCTACCTGCGCGGCGGGCATGCCACGGTGGACCTGCTCTACATGCACATGCCCGCCTGGTTCAAGAAGGGCGTGGACCTGTTCAGCGATGTGGCCATGCTGCTGGTCTGGCTGGTGCTGACCTGGAAGCTCTGGGAAGGCATGCTGGAGAAGAAGGAATACCTGGAGACCACCTTCATCCTGCAGATGCCCATCTGGTGGGCCTATGCCTTCTGCCTGGTGGGTGCGGTGATCGGCTGCATCTGCTACGTCGCCAAGACCCTCACCCGTCTGGGCCTGGCGTCCGAGCCCAAGGGCTGGACCGTCGAAGCCAACGTCAGCCACTGAGACCGAGAGCCCGAGCATCATGAGCAACATCCAACTGGCCCTCTGGTCCTTCCCCTTCCTGCTGCTGCTGATCTTTGTGCGCGTGCCGATCGGCCTGTCCATGCTGCTGTGCGGCCTGGGCGGCTCCTGGGTCATCTACGGCAACGCCGACCCGATCCTCAACCAGCTCAAGCAGGTCACGTTCACCACCTTCTCCAACTACAACCTCTCGGTCATCCCGCTGTTCCTGCTGATGGGACAGTTCGCGGCGCTGGGCGGGCTCTCCCGCGCACTGTTCAAGGCGGCCGAGGCCTGGATCGGCCACCGCAAGGGCGGTGTGGCGATGGCGGCCGTGGGTGCCTGTGCCGGCTTCGGCGCCATCTGCGGTTCCTCGCTGGCCACCGCGGCCACCATGGGACAGGTGGCCCTGCCCGAACTCAAGCGCGCCGGCTACGCCGGTGGCATCTCCACCGCCTGCCTGGCGGCTGGCGGCACGCTGGGCATCCTGATCCCGCCGTCGGTGGTGCTGGTGATCTACGCCATCCTGACCGAGCAGAACATCGCCAAGCTGTTCCTGGCCGCCTTCGTGCCCGGCATCCTGGCGGCCATCGGCTACATGATCACCATCGCCATCTACGCGCGCCTCAAGCCGCAGGAGATGGGCACCATGGCGCCCATGCCCATGAAGGACCGCATCGCCGCCACCGTGGCCACCTGGCCCGTGATCGCGATCTTCCTGGTGGTGGTCGGTGGCATCTACACCGGCATCTTCACGCCCACCGAGGGCGCGGCCATCGGGGCCTTCTGCACCGGCATCGCGGCCTGGGCCAGCGGCGGTCTCAACCGCAAGACCCTGCTGGACTCGGTGCTGGGCACCGCGGTCGCCACCGGCATGATTTTCATGATCGTGCTGGGCGCCGGCCTCTACAACACCTTCCTGGCGCTGTCGCAGCTGCCGCAGGAAGCCGCCGGTGCGGTGGCCGGCTGGGGGCTGAGCCCGATCCTGGTGCTGATCGCCATCCTGGTGCTGTATGTGATCCTGGGCTGCTTCATGGACTCGCTGTCCATGATCCTGCTGACCATCCCGGTGTTCTTCCCCATCATCATGGCGCTGGACTTCGGCCTGCCGCCCGAAGAGCTGGCCATCTGGTTCGGCATCCTGGTGCTGATCGTGGTGGAGGTGGGTTTGATCACGCCACCGGTGGGCATGAACCTGTTTGTCATCAACTCGATGGCCAAGGACACGCCGATCACCCACACCTACCGCGCCATCCTGCCTTTTGTCACCAGCGACTTCGTGCGCACCGCCATCCTGGTGGCGTTCCCGTCGATCACGCTGTTCGTGCTGCGCCTGTGATGGGTCGCACCGGCTATCGAAACCTTCAATAGCCGAAAGGGCCCGCGAGCGATTGCGGGCCTTTTTGCTGCTGGATACATTGATTCTCGTTCCCGACCACACCACCACAAGGAGACCTCCATGAGCCGTTCCGTTTCACCGCTGCGCCGCGTCCTGCTGGCATCGGCCCTGGCGCTGTCTGCGCTGGGCATTGCTTCCGCCGCACAGGCGCAGACCTTTCCGAGCAAGCCGCTGCGCATCGTGGTGCCGTTCGCCGCGGGCGGTGCGGGCGACCTCACGGCCCGCATCGTGGGCGCCGAGCTGAGCACCTCGCTGGGCCAGCCGGTGACGATCGAGAACCGGCCCGGTGCCGGGGGCGTGGTGGCTGCCGACACGGTGGCGCGCGCCGAGCCCGACGGCCACACGATGTTCCTGATGTCCAACGGCACCGCCGTCACGGCCAGCCTGTTCAAGAGCCTGCCCTACGACACGCTCAAGGACCTGGCGCCGGTCTCGACCCTGGGCACCTTCGACCTGGTGGTGGTGGTGCCGGCAGAGTCGCCGTTCAAGACCCTGGGCGAACTGGTCGCGTTCGCCAAGGCCAACCCCAACAAGCTCAACATCGGCAGCATCAACATCGGCAGCACGCAGAACCTGGCGGCCGAGCTGTTCAAGTCCAGCGCCGGCATCGACGCGCAGGTCGTGCCGTTCAAGGCCACGCCGGAACTGGTCGGCGCGCTGCGCGGCAAGCAGGTGGACGTGGGCGTGGAGATCCTCGGACCCACGCTGACCCAGATCAAGGCCGGCGCCTTCCGCGCCCTGGCCGTCACCGGCAAGAAGCGTTCGAGCATCCTGCCCGAGGTGCCGACCGCGGTGGAGCAGGGTGTCAAGGACTTCCAGGCCTCGTCCTGGAACGCGCTGGCGGTGCCCGGCAAGACGCCGCGCCCGGTGATCGACCGGCTGAACAAGGACATCGTCGCCGCGCTGGCCAAGCCCGAGGTGAAAAAGAAGCTGGCCGACCTGAACATCGACGCCGATGCCAGCACGCCGGAGGAAGCGGCAGCGCTGCTGGCTTCCGACATCAAGCGCTGGGGCGCGGTCATCGAGCGCGCGAACATCCCCAAGCAGTGAGGACCGCATGAGCGACGTGCGCATCGGCCTGATCGGCTACGGCGAGGTGGGCCGTGCCTTCACGGCCGGCCTCAAGGACCAGGCCGCCTGGACCGGTGCCTGGGACCTGAAGTTCTCGGACCCGGCGCTGCGCGAGGAGCCGCTGGCGCATGCGGCGGCGGCCGGCGTCGTTGTCTGCGACAGCGCCGCTGCGCTGTGCGCCCAGGCCACGCTGCTGATCTCGGCGGTGACGGCGAGCAACACGCTCGCCGTGGCCGAAGCGGTGGCGCCGCACGTCCGGCCGGGCAGTGTGTTCCTGGACCTCAACTCGGCCTCGCCCGGCACCAAGCAGAAGGCCGCGGCGCTGATCGATGCGGCCGGCGCGCACTATGTCGAGGCCGGGGTCATGACCTCGGTGCCGCCCTACGGCATCCGCGTGCCCATGCTGCTCGGCGGCGCGCACGCCGCGCGCCTGCAGCCGGTGCTGGCGGCGCTGGGCATGGACGCCCAGGTCGCCAGCGAACAGCTGGGCATCGCATCGGCCACCAAGATGTGCCGCAGCGTGATGATCAAGGGCCTGGAGGCGCTGGTGATCGAGAGCTACGCCACCGCGCGGCACTACGGTGTCGAGGACGCGATGATCGCCACGCTGCAGGAAACCTTTCCCGGCATCGACTGGACCAGGCAGGGCGCCTACTTCTTCAGCCGCGTGGCCCAGCACGGCAAGCGCCGCGCAGAAGAGATGCGCGAGGTGGCGAACACCGTGCGCGAGGCCGGCTTCGAGCCCTTCATGGCCTCGGCCATTGCGCTCAAGCACGACTGGATGGCGGCGCAGGCGCGCGCGGGGCACTTCGCGGGCCTGGGCCCCAATCCGCCGTGGAAGGACTACGCGGACCAACTGCTCGCCCACCGTCCCGCCGCGAACGATCCGCTGTCCTGATCGCCAGGACTGCCTCCCATGCTCGACATCCTGGCCATCACCGGCCCGATTTTCCTCTGCATCGCCCTGGGCTATCTGACCACACGCGGTGGCCTGTTCGACCGCGGCGACATGCGCGTGTTCGGCAAGTTCCTCATCAACCTCGCGCTGCCGGCGCTGCTGTTCAACGCGCTGTCGCAGCGCAGCGTGGGCGAGATCTTCAACGGCCCTTACCTGGCGGCCTATGCGCTGGGCGGCCTGATCATGCTGGCCGGCACCGTGCTCTGGTACCGCAAGGTGGCGCATGAAGGCATGGCCCGCTCGGCCATCATGGCCATGGGCATGACCTGCCCCAACAGCGGCTATGTCGGTTACCCGGTGATGCTGCTCACGCTGGGCGCGCCGGTGGCCGGTGTCGCGCTGGCGCTGAACATGGTGGTGGAGAACCTGCTGATCATCCCCATCCTGCTGGCGCTGGCCGACATGGAACGGCACGAGGCCGGCCACTGGCGACAGCTGGTGCTGCAGACGCTGCAGGGGCTGGCGCGCAACCCGCTGATCATCGCCATCGTGGCGGGCTTCCTGGTGTCGGCGCTCGGCATTCCCATGCCGTCGCCGGTCTCGCGCACCGTCACGCTGTTCGCGCAGGCCAGCAGTGCGCTGTCGCTGTTCGTGATTGGTGGCAGCCTGGTGGGCCTGAAGCTGCAGGGCCTGCGCACGGCGGTGGCGCAGATTGGCGTGGGCAAACTGGTGCTGCACCCGCTGTGCCTGCTGGCGGTGATGACCTGGCTGGTGCCGATCGGCGATCCGCAGCTGAAGGTGGCGCTGCTGCTGACCGGCGCCCTGCCGACGATGGGCATCTACGCCATCCTGGCCCAGCGCCACGGCCACGAGGGCCTGGCCTCGGCGGCGCTGCTGGTGGGCACACTGGCCTCGTTCTTCACGCTCAGCGGCCTGCTCTGGCTGCTGCGCCACAGCGCTGGCTGGCTGGGCTGACCAACCACCTGTTCAGAGTCCCAGCTCGGCGCGCACCTGGGTGATGAGGTCCAGCGTCGCGCGCTGCGTCAGCGTGGCCGGGCGCTGCGAACTGGTGGCCAGGCTCACGCGGGTGCGCAGCCGCGGTTCGGTCGGTCGCATGCGGTAGGCCGAAGGCCGGATCGAAGAAATCACGGCCTGGCGCGAAAGCAGGGCCGCGCCCGCGCCATCGGCCACCAGGTCGAGGATGGCCGAGACGCCGTCGATCTCCAGCGCCACAGTGGGCCGCAGGCCGATGGCGGCCATCTCGGCCTCCACATGCATGCGCAGCGCGTTGGGCCGGCTCGGGATCACCAGCGGCAGCGCGGCCACTTCGGCCAGCGGCACGGGTGGTGGTGGCGGTTCTTCCGCCAGGCCAGGCGGGCGCGGCTGCACCAGCAGCAGCTCTTCCTCCATCAGCGGCGTGATCTCGATGTCGGGCGCCGGCGCGGCGTTGTAGAGCACGGCGATGTCCAGCCGGCCGGTGTGCAGCCATTCCTGCATGGTGGCCGACAGACCCTCGCTGATCGAGAGGCTGGCCTCGGGCAGCTGGGCCCGGAAGGCGCGCGTCAGAGGCACCGTCATCACGCGCGCCAGGCTGGGCGGCAGGCCGATGGCCACGCGCCCGGCCAGCGCACCGCGCACCCGGCCCAGTTCCTCGCGCGCGCGCTCGACCTGGTGCAGGATCCCGCGGCCGTGCTCCAGCAGCAGCTTGCCGGCGTCGGTGGGCGTGGCTCCGCGGCCGTTGCGGATCAGCAGGTTCTGACGGAGTTCGACCTCCAGCAGGCGCACCTGGCGAGAGAGGGCGGGCTGGGCCACGTCCAGCGCCAGTGCGGCCTTGGTGAAGCTGCCCAGCTCGGCGACGCGCACGAAATATTCGAGTTGTTTGAGGTCCATCTCTGATCCGGAATAACGCTGCTCAAGATATGCATTTTCGCTCTATCTGGTAGCGGGGCGCGGTGCTGGTTGACCATGGGCCGTCCGCCCAGAATGTCGGCTGAACCACAAGGAGACCCGCGCATGAGCCTGCAGAAGCCCCTCATCATCGATTGCCACGGCCACTACACCACGGCCCCCAAGGCGCTGGAGAACTGGCGCAACCAGCAGATCGCCGGCATCAAGGACCCGGCCGCGATGCCGAAGGTCAGTGACCTCAAGATCAGCGACGACGAGCTGCGCGAGTCGATCGAGACCAACCAGCTCAAGCTGATGAAAGAGCGCGGTTCGGACATCACCATCTTCAGCCCTCGCGCCAGCTTCATGGCCCACCACATCGGCGACTTCAACGTGTCGTCCACCTGGGCCGCGATCTGCAACGAGCTCTGCTACCGCGTGAGCCAGCTGTTCCCCGACCACTTCGTGCCGGCCGCCATGCTGCCGCAGTCGCCCGGTGTGGACCCCGCCACCTGCATCCCCGAGCTGGTCAAGTGCGTGGAGCAGTACGGCAACGTGGGCCTGAACCTCAACCCCGATCCGTCGGGTGGCCACTGGACCAGCCCGCCGCTGACCGACAAGTCCTGGTACCCCATCTACGAAAAGATGGTCGAGTACGACATCCCCGCGATGATCCACGTCTCGACCTCCTGCAACGCCTGCTTCCACACCACCGGCGCGCACTACCTGAACGCCGACACCACGGCCTTCATGCAGCTGATCCAGGGCGACCTGTTCAAGGACTTCCCGACGCTGAAATTCATCGTTCCGCACGGGGGCGGCGCGGTGCCCTACCACTGGGGCCGCTTCCGTGGCCTGGCGCAGGAGATGAAGAAGCCCCTGCTCAAGGACCACCTGCTCAACAACGTGTTCTTCGACACCTGCGTCTACCACCAGCCCGGCATCGACCTGCTGACCAAGGTGATCCCTGTGGGCAACATCCTGTTCGCCTCCGAAATGATTGGCGCGGTGCGTGGCATCGACCCCGAGACCGGCAACTACTACGACGACACCAAGCGCTACGTGCAGGCCACCGGCAACCTGAGCGATGAGCAGCGCTACCAGGTCTACGAAGGCAACGCGCGCCGCGTGTTCCCGCGCCTGGACGCCCGCCTGAAGGCCCAAGGCAAGTAACCCATCAAAGAACCCGAGGAGAAAGAACATGTACGAACTGGGCGTTGTCTACCGCAACATCACCCGCGCCGACCGCGCGGCCGCCGACGGCCTGGCCGCGCTGGGCTCGGCCACGGTGCACGAAGCCATGGGCCGCGTCGGCCTGCTCAAGCCCTACATGCGGCCGATCCAGACCGGCGTGCAGGTCAGCGGCACGGCCGTGACGGTGCTGCTGCACCCCGGCGACAACTGGATGCTGCACGTGGCGGCCGAGCAGATCCAGCCGGGCGACATCGTGGTCGCGGCCATCACCGCCGAGTGCACCGACGGCTACTTCGGCGACCTGCTGGCCACCAGCTTCCAGGCCCGCGGCGCCCGCGCCCTCATCATCGACGCCGGTGTGCGCGACGTGAAGACGCTCAACGAGATGAACTTCCCGGTCTGGAGCAAGTGCATCTCCAGCAAGGGCTGCATCAAGGAAACCCTGGGCTCGGTCAACATCCCCGTGGTGTGCGCCGGCATGCTGGTGACCCCGGGCGACGTGATCGTGGCCGACGACGACGGTGTGGTCTGCGTGCCCGCCGCCCGCGCGGTGGAAACCCTGGCCGCCGCGCAGAAGCGCGAGAGCTTCGAGGGCGAGAAGCGCGCCAAGCTGGCCAGCGGCGTGCTGGGCCTGGACATGTACAAGATGCGCGAACCGCTGGCCGCCAAGGGCCTCAAATACATCGACTGAGGACACAGCATGAGCAAACCGACTTCCGGTGACTTCACGAAAACCGCCGGCTGGCTCGACTGGTACACCGGTCCGTCCAAGCCGACCTTCCAGCTGCCCGCTGGCGCCGTTGACGCGCACTGCCACGTCTTCGGCCCCGGCGCCGAGTTCCCCTACGCCCCCGAGCGCAAGTACACCCCCTGCGACGCCAGCAAGCACGAGCTGTACACGCTGCGCGACCACCTGGGCTTTGCCCGCAACGTGGTGGTGCAGGCCACCTGCCACGGCGCCGACAACCGCGCCATGGTGGACGCCTGCCTGTCCAGCGGCGGCAAGGCGCGCGGTGTGGCCACGGTCAAGCGTTCGGTGACGGACGAAGAGCTGCAGCAGCTGCACGCCGCCGGCGTGCGCGGTGTGCGTTTCAACTTCGTCAAGCGCCTGGTGGACTTCACGCCCAAGGACGAGCTGATGGAGATCGCCGGCCGCATCGCCAGGCTCGGCTGGCATGTGGTCATCTATTTCGAGGCGGTGGACCTGCCCGAGCTGTGGGACTTCTTCACCGCGCTGCCCACCACGGTGGTGGTGGACCACATGGGGCGCCCGGACGTGTCGCTGCCGGTGGACGGCCCGCAGTTCGCGCTGTTCGAGAAATTCATGCGCGAGCACAGCAATGTGTGGAGCAAGGTGAGCTGCCCGGAGCGCCTGTCCGTCACCGGCCCCAAGGCGCTGAACGGCGAGCAGAATGCCTACCAGGATGTCATCCCGTTTGCCAGGCGCATCGTCGAGCAGTTTCCCGATCGCGTGCTCTGGGGCACCGACTGGCCGCACCCGAACCTGAAGGACCACATGCCCGACGACGGCCTGCTGGTGGACTTCATCCCGCACATCGCGCCGACCGCCGAACTGCAGCGCAAGCTGCTGGTGGACAACCCGATGCGCCTGTACTGGCCCGAAGAAGTCAAGTAAGAGGAGACATCCATGGCACTCGACAAACCCTACAAGGACGTGCCCGGCACGATCATCTTCGACGCCGAACAATCGCGCAAAGGCTACTGGCTCAACCAGTTCTGCATGAGCCTGATGAAGGCCGAGAACCGCGAGAAGTTCAAGGCCGACGAGCGCGCCTACCTCGACCAGTGGCCGATGACCGAAGAGCAGAAGCAGGCCGTGCTGGCGCGCGACCTCAACTGGTGCATGCGCACGGGCGGCAACATCTACTTTCTGGCCAAGATCGGCGCCACCGACGGCAAGAGCTTCCAGCAGATGGCGGGCTCCATGACCGGCATGACCGAAGAGGAATACCGCGCCATGATGCTGGCCGGCGGCCGCTCGGCAGAGGGCAACCGCTACCTCGGCGAGGACGGCGACGCGCAACCCCACCGGCAACCCCAGGGTGCGGCCGGCAAGAACAAAGGAGCCTGAGCATGGCCAAGATCACCGCATCTGTTTTCACGTCGCACGTGCCCGCCATCGGCGCGGCCATGGACCTGGGCAAGACCCAGGAGGACTACTGGAAGCCGCTGTTCAAGGGGTACGAGTACTCCAAGCAGTGGATGAAGGACAACAAGCCCGACGTCATCTTTCTGGTCTACAACGACCACGCCACGGCCTTCAGCCTGGAGATGATCCCCACCTTCGCCATCGGCACCGCGGCCGAGTTCCAGCCGGCCGACGAAGGCTGGGGCCCGCGCCCCGTGCCCAAGGTCATCGGCCACCCGGACCTGGCCTCGCACATCGCGCAGAGCGTGATCCAGCAGGACTTCGACCTCACCATCGTCAACAAGATGGACGTGGACCACGGCCTGACCGTGCCGCTGTCGCTGATGTGCGGCGAGCTCGACCCGAAGAAGGACGCCTGGCCCTGCCCGGTGATCCCGTTCGCGGTCAACGTGGTGCAGTACCCGGTGCCCTCGGGCAAGCGCTGCTTCATGCTGGGCCAGGCCATCCGCAAGGCGGTGGAGAGCTACGACGACAACCTGAACGTGCACATCTGGGGCACGGGCGGCATGAGCCACCAGCTGCAAGGCGCGCGCGCCGGCCTGATCAACCGCGAGTGGGACAACAACTGGCTCGACCTGATGATCAACGACCCGGTGGCCTGCGCCAACGTGCCGCACATCGACTACGTGCGCGAGGCCGGCAGCGAAGGCATCGAGCTGGTGATGTGGCTGATCGCCCGCGGCGCCATGTCCGATGTGGTCGACGGCAAGGTCGTCGGCCCGGCGCCCACTGTGAAGCACCGCTTCTACCATGTGCCCGCGTCCAACACGGCCGTCGGTCACGCGATTCTTGAGAATGCATAACCCGAGGAACACACCATGACCATCAAAGTCGCACTCGCCGGCGCCGGCGCATTCGGCATCAAGCACCTGGACGGCATCAAGAACATCGACGGTGTCGAAGTCGTGTCGCTGATCAGCCGCGACCTGGAGAAGACCAAGGCAGTCGCCGACCAGTACGGCATCAAGCACATCACCACCAGGCTCGAAGACAGCCTGGCACTCAAGGAAGTCGACGCCGTCATCCTCTGCACGCCCACGCAGATGCACGCCGAGCAGACCCTGGCCTGCCTGAAGGCCGGCAAGCACGTGCAGGTGGAAATTCCGCTGGCCGACAGCCTCAAGGGCGCCGAAGAGGTGGTGGCGCTGCAGAAGCAGACCGGGCTGGTGGCCATGTGCGGCCACACCCGCCGCTTCAACCCCAGCCACCAGTACGTGCACAACAAGATCCAGGCCGGCGAATTCAACATCCAGCAGATGGATGTGCAGACCTACTTCTTCCGCCGCACCAACATGAACGCCGCCGGCCAGCCGCGCAGCTGGACCGACCACCTGCTGTGGCACCACGCCGCCCACACCGTGGACCTGTTCGCCTACCAGTGCAACAGCCCCATCGTGCAGGCCAACGCCATCCAGGGCCCGATCCACCCGGTGCTGGGCATCGCCATGGACATGAGCATCCAGCTCAAGGCTGCCAACGGTGCGATCTGCACGCTGAGCCTCTCGTTCAACAACGACGGCCCGCTGGGCACCTTCTTCCGCTACATCGGCGACACGGCGACCTACATCGCGCGCTACGACGACCTGTTCACCGGCAAGGAAGAAAAGATCGACGTGTCCCAGGTGGCCGTGTCCATGAACGGCATCGAGCTGCAGGACCGCGAGTTCTTCGCGGCGATCAAGGAAGACCGCGAGCCCAACTCCAGCGTCGCCAAGGTGTTCAACTGCTACCAGGTGCTGCACCAGCTGGAACAACAGCTGGGCGCCTGATCCTCGAGGGCGGGGGCGGCGATATCCTTTGCGGATGAACTGGAAAACGCTCGTCTTCGCCGCCCTGATCGGCTTCGGTCTCTGGCAGCACCTGCAGACCCGGCCGGTGAGCACCGGCCCGGGCGTGCTCGCGGCCGCGGAACCGCAGCAGGGCGACACCACGTCGGACGCCTTTGTCTTCAAGGGCCACACCCTGCAGCCGTTGCAGGACTTCTCGATCGAGGCCCGCGTGCTCGCCAGCGAAACCTACCGCAGCGACCGCGAGTCCGCGCTCTCGCCGGTCGACCTCGTGCTGGGCTGGGGGTTGATGTCGGACAGCGCGGTGCTCGACCAGGTGAAGATCAGCCAGTCCGGCCGCTTCTACTACTGGCGCGTCGAGCAGTTCCCGATCCCGCGGCAGGAGATCGAGCAGTCCAGTGCCAACATGCACATGATTCCCGCCGACGCCACCATCGAGCGCCGCCTCAAGGACGTGCGGCCCGGTCAGACCGTGCGCATCGACGGCTGGCTGGTCGAGGCGCGCGGCAGCGATGGCTGGCGCTGGCGCAGTTCGCTCACCCGCAACGACACCGGCGCCGGCGCCTGCGAAGTCATCTTCGTGCGCGACCTGCAGGTGCTCTGATTTCTTCCCAATCCGAAAGCCCTCCCATGCAACAGCGACAACTCGGTTCCTTCAGTGTCAGCGCCATCGGCCTGGGCTGCATGAACATCTGCCACGCCTATGGCGCCCCCGTCTCCGAACAGCAGGCCGAGCGCGTGCTGCTGGCCGCGCTGGACGCCGGCGTGACGCACTTCGACACCGCGGCGCTCTACGGTTTCGGCGCCAGCGAGACGCTGGTGGGCAGGTTCCTGTCGCAGCACCGCTCGAAGTTCACGCTCGCCAGCAAGTGCGGCATGACCGGTGTGCCCAACGAACAGGGCGTGAAGGTGCGCGTGATCGACGGCCGGCCCGAGACCATCAAGGCCACCTGCGAAGAAGCGCTGCGCCGCTTGCAGACGGACGTGATCGACCTCTACTACCTGCACCGCTGGGACAAGAAGGTGCCCATCGAAGACAGCGTGGGCGCGCTGGCCGACCTGGTGCACGCGGGCAAGATCCGCAGCATCGGCCTCTCCGAAGTCTCTGCCACCACCTTGCGCAAGGCGCATGCGGTGCACCCCATCGCGGCGCTGCAGACCGAGTACTCGCTGTGGTCGCGCAACCCCGAGATCGCGGTGCTGCAGGCCTGCCGCGAACTGGGCGTGAGCTTCGTCGCCTTCAGCCCGGTGGCGCGCGGCTTCCTGTGTGGCCCGATGGACGTGAGCGCATTCGATGCCAAGGACATCCGCCGCAGCATGCCGCGCTTCTCGCCCGAGAACTACGCGAAGAACCAGACCCTGCTGCCGGCCTACAACGCCATCGCGGCCGAAGTCGGCTGCACGCCTTCGCAGCTGGCGATCGCCTGGCTGCTGCACCAGGGCCAGGACATCCTGCCCATCCCCGGCACGACCAGCGTCGAGCACCTGATGGACGACATTGGCGCGGCTGAAGTGAAACTGTCCGCCGAGGTGATCGCGCGCCTGAACGCGCTGATCAACCAGCACACGGTGCATGGCGACCGCTACAACGCGCAGGCCAACAGCGAGGTGGACACCGAGGTGTTCTGAACCCGGTGTGTCGGTGCCGCTTCAGTCCCGGTTGAAGCGTGCAGGCCGCTTGTCCAGCCGGGCGCGCATGCCCTCGTGCTTGTCGGGGCTGGCGAACGCGGTCTGGAAGGCGTTACGCTCGTACTCCAGCCCGGCCGACAGCGGTGTTTCCATCGCCATCAGCACCGACTCCTTGATCAGCCGCAGCGCCACGGCCGGTAGCGCGCACAGCTGCTGCGCCATCGCCAGCGCGCGGGCTTCCACCGCCTCGTCGTCCAGCACCTCGGCCACCAGGCCGATGCGCGCAGCGGTGTCGGCGTCGATCGGCTCGCCGAGCAGCAGCAGCTTCATCGCGCCGTGTTTGCCCAGCGCCCGCGTCAGGCGCTGCGTCGCACCGCCGCCGGGCATGATGCCTACCTTCACCTCGGGCTGACCGAAGCGTGCGCTGCGCCCGGCCAGGATCAGGTCGGCGTGCAGCGCGAGTTCGCAACCGCCGCCCAGCGCGTGGCCGCGCACGGCCGCGATCACCGGCTTCCTGCAGGTCGCGATCGCACCCCAGAGCAGGTCGTGGCGGCGCTGCAGCAGGTCGATGGGCGTGGCGTCCACATACTCGCCAAGATCGGCGCCCGCGCAGAAGGCCTTGGCGCCACCGGCCAGAACGACCACGCGCACGGCCGGGTCGGCGTCCAGGCGCTGGAAGGCCTCGGCCAATGCGCGCCGCAGCGCCAGGTTGAGCGCGTTGAGCACCTCGGGCCGGTGGATGCGCAGCAGCACCACGCCGTCCTGCGGGCGCTCTTCGATCAGCGGGCTGTCGGTGACGGCGCTCATGCCGCACCCCCGCTGAACACTGGCGCACGCTTCTCGAAGAAGGCCGCCACCGCCTCGGCGTGGTCGGCCGTGTGGTGCGCCAGGCCCTGCAGCCGGCCGGCGGCGTCCAGCGCCTCGTCCAGCGTGCCGGTGCGCGCCTGCTGCAGCAGCTGTTTGGTCCAGCGCAGCACCTGGGGCGGGTTGGCGGCGATGCGGCCCGCAAGTTTCAGCGCTTCGGGCAAGAGCTCGTCGGGTGCGACCACACGCGAGACCAGGCCGATGCGTTGTGCTTCGTCGGCGTCGATGGTGTCACCTGTGAGTGCCAACTCGGCCGCCTTGGCGTGACCGACCACGCGCGGCAGCAACCAGCAGCCACCGTCGCCGGGGATGATGCCGACCTTCACGAAGCTCTCGGCGAAACGTGCCGTGGTGGATGCGATGCGCAGGTCGCACATGCAGGCCAGGTCGTTGCCGGCGCCGATCGCCGGGCCGTTGACCGCCGCGATCAGCGGCACCTGCAGCCGCGCCAGCGCGCGCGGGATGCGCTGGATGCCCTGGCGGTAGCGCTCGGTGATTTCCTCGGGCGAGCCGGCGAACATGCCGGTGCGGTCGCGCATCTCGGCCACGTTGCCGCCCGAGCAGAAGGCGGTGCCGGCGCCGGTGAGCACGGCGGCGCGCACCGACAGGTCTGCGTTGAGGTCGTCCACCAGCGACTCGAAGGCGGCGAACATCGCTTCGCCGCTGAGCGCGTTGCGTGTGTCGGGGCGGTTGAGCGTGATGAGCGCGATGTGGCCGCGGCGGGTGATGAGCAGGGGTTCGTTCATGCGTTGTCTCCCAGGTGTTCAATCGCCATGGCCACGCCCTGGCCGACGCCGACGCACATGGTGATCAGGCCGTAGCGGCCGCCGGTGCGCTGCAGTTGCCGCGCAGCGGTCAGCACCAGGCGCGCACCGCTCATGCCCAGCGGATGGCCGAAGGCGATGGCGCCGCCGTTGGGGTTCACGTGTGGTGCGTCATCGGGCAGACCGAGTGCGCGGGTCACCGCCAGCCCTTGCGCGGCGAAGGCCTCGTTGAGTTCGATCACGTCGAAGTCGCTCACGCGCAAGCCGGTCTGCGCGAGCAGTTTGTGCACCGCGGGCACCGGGCCGAAGCCCATGACGCGCGGCGCGATGCCGGCGCTGGCATAGCCGACGATGCGCGCCAGCGGGCGCAGGCCGTGGCGCGACACCGCGGCTTCACTGGCCAGCAGCAGCGCCGCCGCGCCGTCGTTGACGCCCGACGAATTGCCGGCGGTCACGCTGCCGTCCTTGCGGAACGCGGGCCTGAGCGCGGCCAAGGTCTCGGCCGTGGTGTCGGCGCGAGGGTGCTCGTCCTCGGTGACCTGTGTGATGGCGCCTTTGCGGCCGGGCACGTCGACGGGGGTGATTTCTTCAGCGAGCACACCCGAGCGCATGGCCGCCGCGGCGCGCTGCTGGCTGCGCAGCGCAAATCTGTCCTGGTCGGCCCGCGAAATGCCGTGTTCACGCGCAACGTTCTCGGCCGTCTCGCCCATGGCGTCGGTGCCGTGCAGCTGTTCCATGCGCGGGTTCACGAAGCGCCAGCCGATGGTGGAGTCGTGGATCTCGGCATGGCGCGAGAACGCGGCCGTGGGCTTGGGCATGACCAGCGGGGCGCGGCTCATGCTCTCCACGCCACCTGCGATGGCCAGTTGCGCCTGGCCTGCGTGCAGCGCGCGCGCGGCCTGCGCCACGGCTTCGAGGCCCGAGCCGCAGAGCCGGTTCACCGTCACCGCCGGCACCTCCACCGGCAGGCCCGCGAGCAGGGCGCTCATGCGCGCCACGTTGCGGTTGTCCTCACCGGCCTGATTGACGCAGCCGTAGACCAGCTCGTCGATCAGTGCCGGGTCCAGTGAAGGGTGCCGCGCCATCAGCGCGCGGATCGGGATCGCGCCCAGGTCGTCGGTGCGCACCGACGACAGCGCACCACCGTAGCGCCCGATCGGCGTGCGTACGCCGTCACAGAGAAAGGCGTTCATGCTCACAGGCTCAGCACCCGCTCGGCGTTGCCGTGCATGATCTTTTCCATCACCTCGGGCTTGTAGCCCAGCTCGTCCCACTCGCGCAGGATGCGTTCGTAGGGCAGGCTGGGGTAGTCGCTGCCGAACATGATCTTGTCCTGCAGGCGGCCGCGGATGTCGACCTTGAGGTTGCCCGGGAAGTGCTTCGGCGCCCAGCCCGACATCTCCCAGTACACATTGCCCTTGTGCAGCGCGACGGCCGTGGTCTCGTCGACCCAGGGCCAGCCGGGGTGGGCCATGATGATCTTCAGCTGAGGGAAGTCAGCGGCCAACTGGTCGATGTGCTCAGGGTGGGCATGGCGCACCAGGGCGCCGTTGCCGCCCGGCATGCCGGCGCCCATGCCGGTGGTGCCCACGTCCACCATCACCGCCGCGCCCATGGCGTTGATCTCTTCGAACAGCGGGTAATAGCGCCGGTCGCTGACGGCGAAGTGCTGCATGATGGGGTGGAAGTGGAAGCCGATGAAGCCCAGCTCCTTGATGGCTTTGCGCGCCTGGATCATCGCGATCTCGCCTTTGGCCGGCTCCACCGCGCCCCAGCACTGGATCACGCGCTGCGGGTTGCGTTTCCACATGCCGTGCACGTACTCGTTGGTGCAGGGCGGGGCGGCCACGGTGGTCTCCAGATCGAGCGCGACCAGGCAGGCCTCGACGCCCGCGCCGGTGAACTCGGCGATCACGTCCTCTTCGCTCTTGCCCACCCAGTCGCGTTTCCAGTAGCGGGCCAGTTCGGCCGGGTAGGGCCCTTGGGATTCGATCCAGGTGGGGGTGCCGGGGTAGCAGTGCAGGTCGATGATGCGCATGGTGTGTCTCTTCGTGTGTGGGTTCAGTGGGCAGCGGCGGCGGCCTGTTCTTCCTGGAGCTTTTTCGCCACCAGTTCGCCCAGGGCTTTCTTGGACACCTTGCCGAAGGTGGAGACCGGGAAATCGGGCAAGACCTCCAGCCGCTCGGGCAACTTGAATTTGGCGATTTCCTTGGTCAGCAGGAAGCCGACCAGCTCCTTGAGGTGCAGCTTCTGACCCGGCTTGAGGATGACGAAAGCGCACATCTTTTCGCCCATCGCGGCGTCGGGCATGGGCACGCAGGCCACGTTCTGCACCGCTGGGTGCATCAGGATCAGGTTCTCCACTTCTTCGGCGCTGATCTTTTCGCCGCCGCGGTTGATCAGGTCCTTCTTGCGGCCCTCGACGATGTAGTTGCCGCTGGGGTGCTTGCGCATCAGGTCGCCGGAACGGTAGAAGCCCTCCGGCGTGAACTGGCGCGCGTTGTACTCGGGCACGCCGTAGTAGCCGCGCAGCGTGTAGGGGCCGCGCACCGTGAACTCGCCCACCTCGCCATCGGGCACCTCGCGGCCATCGTCGTCGAGCAACAACACCTCGTCGTCCGGACAGACCGGACGGCCGCAGGTTTCGAGCTTCACTTCTTCGGGGTCGCTGGCGCGCACGAACATCAGCGTGCCCTCGGACATGCCGAAGTTCTCCTGCACGAACACGCCGGGGATCAGCGCGCGCGTCTTCGCGCGCACCTCGGGCTGCATGCGCTGTCCGCCGCTCTGGATCAGCTTCAGGCTGGACAGATTGAAGTTCTCCACTGCCGGGTCGTTGATCAGGCGGATCAGCAGCGCCGGTACAACCTTGAGGTGGGTGACCTTGTGCTTCTCGATCAGCGCGAACATCTCCGCCGGCCGTGTGTTGCCGTGAAGGACCACCTTGGCGCCCTTGAACAGGAAACCCTGGATGCCCGGGCAGGCCAGCGGCAGGTTGTGGGCGATCGGCAGCACCAGCAGCAGCACCGAGTCGGGCGTGATCTCGCACACCTCGGCCGCCACCTTGGAGTTGTAGGCGTAGTCGTTGTTCGTGCGCGGGATCAGCTTGGGGATGCCGGTGGTGCCGCCCGAGAGCTGGAAGATGCAGGGGTCGGTCGGGTCGATCCGGATGTCGGCCAGACGCGAGGCCGGAAGCGTGGCGGGCTTGCGGATCAGTTCGCGCAGCGAGACTTCACCGGCGCCGGCTTCGCCCAGCACGATGCGGAACTTCAGCGACGGGTTCTCGTTCTGCACACGCTGAATCACGGGCGCGAAGACGAAGTCGCCTGCGGCCTCGGGGTAGACGCAGGTGGTCGCGCCCGACAGCTTCACGAACTGGCTGATCTCGGCGTAGCGGTGCGTGACCAGGGCCGCAATGGGGATGCAGCCGATCTTCTGCAGCGCGAAGTACAGCACCACAAACTCGTGCACGTTGGGCAGCGTGGGCACCACACGGTCCAGCGGCTGCAGGCCGAGCTCGAGCAGGTTGCGCGCGAGGTTGGTGCTGACGCGATCCAGTTCGGCGTAGGTGTATACGGTGTCGCCGTCGATCAGTGCGACGCGCTCGGCGTAACGCTGGAACACGTCGGCGAATTCCTGCGCCAGCGAGCGGTCCTGCCAGTAGCCCTTGGCGCGGTAGCGCGCGGCGAACTCTGGGGGAAAGGGAACGAATCCTTCAAGCATGGTGTGTCTCCTCGGAGTGTCAGGTGGAACTGGTGAAGCCGCCGTCGATGACGACCACTTCGCCGGTCACGAAACGCATGCCGGTGATCAGGTTCAGCATCACCTCGGCCACGTCGTCGGCCGTCACGCAGCGCTTGAGCGGCGTGGCCTTGGCGCGCGCGCCCATGAGCGCGTCGTATTTGTCGCCCAGCATGCGTTCCATCCAGTCGCCTTCCATCCAGCCCGGGGCGACCGCGTTCACGCGGATGTCCGGGCCGAGGTTCCAGGCCATCATCTTGGTCAGGCTCACCACGGCGGCCTTGCTGGCGGCGTACGGTGGCGGCTGCGGGCCGGGGCGCAGGCCCACGATGCTGGCGGTGTTGACGATGCAGGGCTCGCCGCCGACGTCCTTGCTCTTGCGCAGCAGTTCCACCGCCGCGCGCGTCACCTGGAAGTTGCCGCGCACATTGACCGCGAAGGTGCGGTCCCAGGCGCCCATGTCCAGGCTGTCCAGGTCCTTGACCTTCCAGGTCGCGGTGGTGCCGGCGTTGTTGATCAGGGTGTCGAGGTGGCCGAAGGCCTCGCCGACTTTCGCGAGCATCTGCCGCACGGCGGCGTCGTCGCTGACGTCGCACTGCAGCAGCAGGGTCTGGGCGCCCAGGGCCTGGGCTTCTTCGGCCACCGCCTGCGCGGCCTGGGCGCTCGATGCGTAGTTGATGGCGACGTCGAAGCCGGCGCGGGCCAGGGCCAGCACCGCGCTGCGGCCGATGCCGGTGCCGCCGCCGGTGACGAGGGCTTTCTTGCGTGCGGTCATGGGGGTTCTCCGTGAAGTGAAAGGGTGAGTCGGTCCCGGACCCCGGCGGTCCGGGGCCTTGGCGGTTTGAAAGGTGGGGCTTACTGGGCCTGGATGCCCAGGTCTGCGACAAGGCGTTTCATGGCCTTCTGCTGTTCGTCGAAGAAGCTGCGCGCCGCGGCCACGCTGTCCTGCCGCGGGTAGACGCCCATCTCGTTCAGGCGGGTGCTGACCTCGGGCGAGGCGGTGATGCGGTTGACGTCGGCATTGATGCGGTCGACCACCACCTGAGGCGTGCCGGCCGGCACGATGATCTGGAACCAGCCGATGGCCTCGTAGCCGGGGTAGGTCTCGGCCACGGCCGGCACGTCGATGCCGGGCAGGCGCCTGGCCGAGGTCACGCCGATGGCGCGCAGGCGGCCCGACTTGACGTGCTGCAGCAGGCCGGGCACGCCGTCGATGGTGAGCGTGGCATCGCCCGAGAGCACGGCGGTGACGGCTTCCGGTGGTGCGCGGAAGGGCACGGTGAACAGGCCCATGGTGCCGGCCTTGTTCACCATCTCGCCGGCCAGGTGCGGCAGGGAGTTGAGCTGCGGCGCGGCGAAGTTGAGCTTGCCGGGGTTGGCCTTGGCGGTCCTGGCCAGGTCAGCCACCGAGTGGATGTTGCTGCTGGCCGGCACCGCCAGCATCAGCGGGCTGATGCCGATGGTGGCGGCCGAGCTGAGCTCGGTGTCGGGGTTGAACTGTGGGTTCTTGAACACCAGCGGCGTGATGGTGCCCATGGCCGCCGGCACGAAGCCGATGGTGTAGCCGTCGGGCGCCGACTTGGCGAGCGCCGACATGCCCGGGATGCCGCCGGCGCCGGGCCGGTTGTCCACCACCACGCCCTGGCCCCAGGCGGCGGCGAGCTTTTCGCCCACGATGCGCGCAATCACGTCGGGCGCGGCGCCGGCGCCGGCCGGCACGATCATGCGCACCGGCTTGCTGGGCCAGGCCTGCGCCAGGGTGTTGGTGCCGGCCAGGGCCAGCAGGGACAGCAGTGCCGCCTGGACGAGTCGGCGCTTGGAGGGGGTGGGCATGTGGTGTCTCCGTTGTCTGTTCGTGTGTCCCCGACATGGGGTGAAGCGGACTCTAGGGAGATGCGGGGATTCCAATAAGATGGCGTGATCTTCAAGGCGATTCGATTTGTGAATCACCTCATCCGGACCCTGGCCCCATGAAACTCGAACAGCTGCAACACCTGATCGCCATCGTCGAGCACGGCAGCCTGCGCGCGGCCGCGCGCCGCCTGGACGTGCCGCAGCCCGCGCTCACACGCAGCGTGCGCGCGCTGGAACGGGAGCTGGGGGTGGACCTGTTTGCGCGTCAGACCACCGGCATGGTGCTGACGGCAGAGGGCGTGCGCTTTCACCGCCGGGCCTGCGCGATTGCCAACGAAGCGCGGCGCGCGCGCGAGGAGGTGCAGCAGCCGGGGCCGGACTACGAGGGCACGGTGTCGGTGGCGCTGTCCATCATGCCGCACCTGGGCATGCTGCCCGAGGCGCTGCCGGTGTTCCGCCGCACCTATCCCAAGGTGAAGCTGAGCATCACCGAGAGCCTGATGCCGGCGGTGGAAGGCGCGCTGCGCGAAGGCAGCATCGACTTCTACCTCGGCGCCGCGCCGCGGCTCAAACCCGCGCCGGGCCTGGCCCTGCAGCACCTGTGCGACAACACGCGCGTCGTGGTCTGCCGCAAGGGCCACCCGCTGGCGCGGGTGCGCAGCCTCAAGGCGCTGGCCGGGGCCGAGTGGGCCGCGACCACCATCGACCACAACGCGGAGGAAGACCTGGCGCGTCTGTTCGGCGCACACGGTCTCGAAGCACCGCGCGTGATGCTGCGCGCGCACTCGGCGCTGTCGGTGCAGGTGGCGCTGGCGCAGACCGACCTGCTGGCCATGCTGCCCAAGCAGTGGATGAGCTTTGCGATGACGCGCGACGTGCTGGACGTGATCGCCGTGCGCGAGGTGCTGCCGGCGCCAGCCATCGTGCTGGTGCGCCGACCCGACCTTCCGCTGTCACCGCCCGCCGAGTTCTTCAGCGACGTGCTGCTGCGCGGGCTGCCGCGCGGCTGAGCGCGTCGGATCAGGCTGTCACACCAAGCAGACCCTGCGCATGAACGCGGCGAGCGGTTCGCCCACGGTGGGGTCGTCGCTGCCCAGCGAGGCGCCCGGCGTGAAATGGTCGTGCCCGGCCCACCAGTGCAGTTCCGGCGCAAATCCATGCCGCGTGACCAGTCGCGCGAACAGCTCGCCGGCCTGCACCTGCATCTGGCGCAGATCGCGCTCGGCCGCGGCGATCAACAGCGGGAAGGGCGCGGCGTCGACCTGGTCGACGATGCTGGCCTGGTGCCACAAGCCCGGGTCGTCACCGAAGTAGGCACTGTTGCGCACATCGGGCTGCTCGATGCCGAGCGCTGATGGCGCCAGGGCTTCGAGGCCTGCGTTGTACGGGCCGGATAGAAGGGCCGCACCCGCGATGTGCCAGCCCGGCGGCTCGAAGCGCGTCATGAGCGTGGCGGCGGCCACGTGTGCCGCGCCCGCCGACTCGCCGACCAGCACGATGCGGTCCGGGTCGCCGCCCCAGTCGCACACCTGTGCGCGCACCGTCTGCCACACCGCGG
The DNA here is from genome assembly GCF_004006415.1 of Hydrogenophaga sp. NH-16. Taxonomy (NCBI): domain Bacteria; kingdom Pseudomonadati; phylum Pseudomonadota; class Betaproteobacteria; order Burkholderiales; family Comamonadaceae; genus Hydrogenophaga; species Hydrogenophaga sp. NH-16. Next base: position 3,782,482 of record NZ_CP029344.1, on the reverse strand, counting down.
CCACATCTTCCGGCCCGCTGGGCCAGCGGCATTCGGGGGCCAGGCGGTAGTTGGCCAGCACGGTGACGAAACCCTGCGCCGCGCCCCAGACACCGACGTTGGCCCGTATCGCCTTGTCGCCCCGGATGAAGCCACCGCCGTGGAAGAACACCAGCACCGGCGCACCGTGTGCGCCGGGTGGCGCGTACACATCGAGCCGGTGCCGGGCGTGCGGGCCGTAGGCGAGGTCGGTCAGGAGCGGGGCGGCATCGGGCATGGGTGTGACAGCGTGGATCGGGTGCCGCACTGTAGGCGCCCGGTTCCTGGCATGCCAGATGCCGTGTCCCTGCGGGTGATGTGCTTGGTGAATCACCCGCGCTGGCGCCGCCTCAGCGCGCCTTCAGAAACTCCCCCACCTCCAGCAGGATCAGCTCGTTGTCGTCGGCCTTGTTCGGATCGCGGCTGCTGGAGAAGGGCAGGTTGTTGTCGTTGCCGACCACGATGTGAGTCGCGTCGACGATCTCCACGTTCTCGATGGTGAAGAAGGGGAAGCTCAGCTTGCCGTCCACCAGTGGCTTGCGGGCCAGCTTGTTCGGATCGGCGATGTTGAGCAGGTCGATGTGGCCGATCTTGCGCAGCGGGCCGCCTGCGTTGGCATCGCTCAGCTCCACCTTCACCACGCGCTTGAACTTCGGCAGGTCGTGGAAGCAGTCGCTGCGCTTTTCGGCTTCGGGGCAGGCCTTGTCGGGTGTGCCTTCGCCGTTGTCGCGCTCGATGATCAGGCCTTCGGTGGGGCTGATCATGTTGAAGTCGCCGATGGCGTGGTGGTTGGCCTCCAGCACGTACTTCCAGTGGCGGCCGGTCCACTGCTCGGCCTTCACGTCGAACTCCAGCACGCGCAGGAACTGCTTGCCGTCCAGCGTCTCTGGCGCCTTGGTGGCTTCGTCCCACAGCGCGCCTTCGAGCAGGGCGTAGAGCTTGCTGCCGTCGGGCGAGGACGCCAGGCCTTCATAGCCCTTGGAGCGGCGCGACTGGAACTTCAGTTCACCATTCGGCGCACCTGGGGTGACCATCGATGGATGGTCGGGCGAGACGATGGTCTTGCCGTCCACCTTCGTGTCGATGACGGCCCGTACCCGGCCCTTCATGTCGGCCTTGATGAGGTACGGGCCAAACTCGTCGCCGATCCAGAAGTGCCCGCCAGCGATCTGGAAGCCTTCGGTGTCGAAATCGGAGCCGGTGAGGTAGCGCTGCTTCGTGCCTTCGTGGACGATGCGGAACGGCACCTTCTTGTCGGGGTCGTGCAGGAACACGGTCTGCAGGCGCTTGAACTGGCCGCTCCTGAAGTCCACCGCGTAGCGGTTGAGGAACAGCGCGAAGTCGGGCGAGTTGGCCTTGGCGCCGGCGCCGTTGTCGGTCAGCAGCCAGAAGCTGCCGTCGGCCAGGCGCTTGATGCCCGAGTGGCCCTGGATGGGCTGCCCCTTGAACGGCAGCGACACGCCGGTGGGGCGGCCGGCGGACTTGCCTTCGACGGAGCCGATCGCCTCGACACGCTGGCCGGTGGTGAACTTGCCGCTGACCTGCAGGTCGGCCGGCGCGTCTTTCGGCGCGGCGATGAAGGTCTTGGCGGGCAGCACGGCGTGGCCCGCGAGGGTGGCGGGGTAGGCGGTCTGGGCCTGCGCGCTGTAGGCGCTGAATGCCAGGGCGACGGAGGCGCTCAGGCCGAGTGGTGTGAATCGCATGGACGGGTCTCGGTTGGTGGAACCCCGGTAGCGTGCCCGCCGGCTGTGACGCCTCAATGAACGCTCCTTGAAAACGCCGTGACGGCGCGCTGAAACAAACCGAAAAAAAGCGAGACCGCGCCGACACCCGCCGGGGTAGGGCGGCCGGCACCATGGCGCTCATGTTCAACACGTTCCCTCGAAGGAGCACCGCCATGAAACCCTGGATCAAGCGCACCCTCATCGGCCTCACGGCCACCACCGTCGTGCTCGGCGGTCTCACCGCCTGCGGCACGCGCGGCGACCACGCCCGCGGCTGGAGCGACGAGCGCGTCACCGAGGTGCGCGGCAAGGCGATCGAGAAGATCAGCAGCAAGCTCAACCTGAACGCCGAACAGAAGGCCAAGCTGGGCGTACTGGCCGACGAAATGATCGCCTCGCGCAAGGCCTTCCGCGGCGAGTCCGCCAACCCGCGCGCCGACATGGCGGCGCTGATCGCCGGTGACAAGTTCGACCGCAGCAAGGCGCAGCAGCTGCTGGACCAGAAGCTGCAGGCCGCCCAGGGCAACGGCCCGAAGATGCTCGCCGCCTTCGGCGACTTCTACGACAGCCTCAACCCCGAGCAGCAGAAGCAGGTGCGCGAGAGGCTGGAGCGCCGTGGCCATGGGTGGTGGGGCCGTGGCTGACGCCATCCACGCGATCGCCCGGCAGGTCCGCCCGCACACGGCGACCCTGCTGGCCGACGCCGACGATCCGCACGCCGAGCTGCTGACCCTGTTCTGGGGCCCGCAGTTCGACCGCGAACACGCGCTCGCCCTGTGGGCGCGCTTCTCGCAACGCCAGCCGGTCGAGGCGGTGCCGATGCTGCCAGCGTTGCTGTCGGTGGGGGAGCGCTTCGATGCGCTCGAACGCACCGAAAAAGACCGGCTGCGCCGGCTGATCGTCCGCCACCGTGCCCTGTCAGAATGAGCCGATGAACCGCATCCTGCTGATCGACGACGACGAAAACCTCGGACCGCCGCTGGCCACCTACTTCCAGCGCTTCGAGATCCAGCTGGTCCATGCGACCCGGCCCAGCGCCGGGCTGGCCCAGCTGCGCAGCGGCGGATTCGACGCCGCCATCCTGGATGTGATGCTGCCCGAGATGGACGGTTTCGAGCTGTGCCGCACCATCCGCAAAGACAGCGACATCCCGATCATCATGCTGACCGCGCGAGGCGAGGTGATGGACCGCATCGTCGGTCTGGAGATCGGCGCCGACGACTACCTGCCCAAGCCCTTCGAGCCGCGCGAACTGGTGGCGCGCATCCAGACCGTGCTGCGCCGGCTCAAGCCCAACGGCAACGGCCACGCCGCGGTGCTCAGCGCCGCGCCGACGCTGAAGTTCGAAGGCCTGGAGATCGACACCGCGCGCCGCAGCGTGCTGCGCCAGGGCGAGGCCATCGAACTGACCGGCACCGAGTACGAGCTGCTGGCCATGCTGGCGCGCGAACCGGGCCGGGTGTTCAGCCGCGACGACATCCTCAACCAGCTGCGCGGCCACGAGGCCGATCTCTACACGCGCGCGGTGGACATCGTGGTCAGCCGCCTGCGCAGGAAGCTGGAGCCGTTGGACTGCATCAAGACCCTGCGCAACGCCGGCTACTCGCTGGCGCTGCGGCGGGAGGCCGAGTGAGCCCGGCCCGCATCTCGGCCTGGAAACGGGCCAAGCACCGCGTCGCGCATTCGATCAAGCTGCGCATGGTGCTGCTGTTCCTGCTGCTCGCGGCGGCGATGACCTTCGTGTTTTTCACGGGTGCGCAGAGGGCGTTCTCCATGGGCTGGCGCGAGGCCGCACGCCCGCTGCTCATGGACTACGTCGACCAGCTGACCCGGGAGTGCACCGCCGGCGGCCCCACGCCCAGCGTCGAGCGCGCGCGGGCCATCATCGGGCGCCTGCCGCTGACGGTCACCATCACCGGCCCGCAGATCAACTGGTCGTCCCACCCCGACCAGCCGCCGCCCGACTGGCTGCGGGACAAGCCCGGAGCAGGGACCTCCTGGCGCCGCGACGACGCGGACAGCGGACCCGACTGGCAGGGCATCCTGCAGCGCACCACCGCCGACGGGCATGTGCTCACCTTCGGTATCAACGGCCAGGCCTTCGAGCGCAAGCCGCGCATGATCGGCGTCGCACTGGCGGCACTGCTGGTGCTCACCCTGCTGGCCTGGATGTATGTGCGGCATCTGCTCAAGCCGCTGGACGCGATCGGCGAAGGCGCGCGCCGCTTTGGCAAGGGCGACTTCAGCCAGCCGATTCCAGAGCGCTGCATCCACGGCCCCGACGAGCTGGGCGAGCTCGCGACCACCATCAACACCATGGGTCAGGACATCCACCAGATGCTCGAAGCCAAGCGCGCGCTGCTGCTGGCGATCAGCCACGAGCTGCGCAGCCCGCTGACCCGGGCGCGCCTCAACGCCGAGCTGCTGCCCGAAACCGCGGACGTGAACCCGCAGCGGGACGCCCTGATGCGCGACCTGCAGGAAATGGCCTCGTTGATCAGCGACCTGCTGGAAAGCGAGCGGCTGGCCGGCAACCACACGGCGCTGCAGCGAGCCCCCACCGACCTGCCCGCGCTGGCCCGGCAGGTGATCGACGAACTCCGGGCGCGGCACCCCGCCGCGGCGAAGGTGACGGTGCATGCGCCCGGGAACATGCCCGCCGCCTCGGTAGACGCCTCGCGCGTGCGCCTGCTGCTGCGCAACCTGGTGGACAACGCGCTGCGCCACGGCGCCGACGCCGCCCAGCCGCCGTCGGTGACGCTGTCGTCGGACGCGGGGACCGTCACCCTGGAGGTGCGCGACCACGGGCCGGGCGTGCCCGAGGAACAGCTGGCCCACCTCGCACAGGCCTTCTACCGCCCGGACAGCGCGCGCACCCGTGCGGCTGGCGGGGTCGGGCTGGGTCTCTATCTGTGCCGACTGGTGGCGCAGGCCCATGGCGGCAGCTTCGCGGTGCGCAATGCGCAGCCGGGGCTGGCGGTCACGGTCACGCTGCCGCCGGCTTGACGCGGGTCATCGCCAGGGCGTCGCGCTTGTGCGATGCTGAGGTATGGCCCATTCCTCAAACACCCCCTTGCCCGGTTTCGCCACCGATCCCACCCGCTACCTGTTCTTCACGGGCAAGGGCGGGGTGGGCAAAACCTCGCTGTCCACCGCCACCGCCATCGCGCTGGCCGACGCCGGCCGGCGCGTGCTGCTGGTCAGCACCGACGCCGCCTCCAACCTCGACGAGATGCTGGGGGTCCCGCTGTCCAACCAGCCGGTGGCGGTGCCTGGCGTGCCGGGGCTGCAGATGCTCAACATCGACCCCGACAGCGCCGCCGAGGCCTACCGCCAGCGCGTGCTGGCACAGCTGGAGGCGGGCGCCAGCCACGAGGAGCGCGCAACGGTGCGCGAGCAGCTCTCGGGCGCCTGCACCACCGAGATCGCCGCCTTCGACGAGTTCGCCGCGCTGCTGGCCGGCGAGGCGACGGACGGGCACTTCGATCATGTGGTCTTCGACACCGCGCCCACCGGCCACACCCTGCGCCTGCTGAGCCTGCCCAAGGCCTGGAGCGGTTTCCTGGCCGGCAACGACCGCGGCGCTTCCTGCCTGGGGCCGCATTCGGGGCTGAAGATGCAGGAGGCGCGTTTCAATGCCGCGCTGCGGGCCCTGAGCGACCCGTCGCTCACCACCGTAGTGCTGGTCACGCGGCCCGACCCACGCCCCATGCAGGAAGCCGCGCGCACCTCGGACGAGCTGCGACAGCTCGGGCTGGCGAACCAGCGGCTAGCCATCAACGGCGTGTTCCACGCCAGCGATCCGGCCGACCGCGTGGCGGCGTCCATCGAAGCCCTGGGCCGCGAGGCGCTGGCGCAGCTGCCCGGGGCGCTGGCCGCACTCCCGCGCGATGAGGTGCCGCTGCGGGCCTTCGACACCGTCGGCCTGCCCGCGCTGCGTGCGTTGCTCGGTGGCGGCCCGGCGCCGGACGTCGTGCCCGCCGCGGGCGCCACCGAACTGCCGGCCGGCTCGCTGGCCGCGCTGACCGACGAACTGGCCGCGGCCGGTCACGGGCTGGTCATGGTCATGGGCAAGGGCGGCGTGGGCAAGACCACCATCGCCGCCGCGCTGGCGGTCGGCCTGGTGCAGCGTGGCCACAGCGTGCACCTGACCACCACCGACCCCGCGGCGCATGTGGCCGATGCCCTGAACGGCAGCCTGGACGGTCTCAAGGTCGGCCGCATCGACCCCAGGGCCGAGACCGCCGCCTACATCGACAAGATCATGGCCACGCGCGGCAAGAACCTCGATGAGCAGGGCAGGGCGCTGCTATTGGAGGACCTGCAGTCGCCCTGCACCGAAGAAGTGGCGGTGTTCCACGCCTTCAGCCGCGTGGTCAACGAGGCGCGCACGTCCTTCGTCGTGCTTGACACCGCGCCCACGGGGCACAGCCTGCTGCTGATGGATGCCACCGGCGCCTACCACCGCCAGATGACGCGGCAGTACGAGGGCATGGCCAACGCCAAGCACATCATCACGCCGCTCATGCGCCTGCAGGACCCGGACACGACCAAGGTCGTGATCGTCACCCTGCCCGAGGTCACCCCGGTGAGCCAGGCGGCTGCGCTGCAGGACGACCTGCGACGCGCGAGCATCGAGCCCTGGGCCTGGGTCATCAACAAGAGCATTGCCGCCACCGGCACCACCGACCCGCTGCTGCAGGCGCGTCTGGCAGGCGAAGCCCGGCAGACAGCGCGCATTGCCAACGGGCTGGCAAACCGCACCTTTGTGCTGCCCTGGTTGCCCCAGGCACCGGTGGGTGTGGCGGCGCTGGGCGCCCTGGTGGCGCCGGGCCTCTGAGCGTCAGAGGCCGTCGTCGGCGGGGGGCTGCGGCTTGGGCCTGAACAGCAGGCCGACACCAAAGGCCAGCGCGTCCGCACCCATCGAGCACAGGCGCATCACCAGGGCCACGCCCAAGGCGGTTTCCAGCCCGATGGCCGGCCCCATGAGCTGGATCATCACCGCCTCGCGCACGCCGATGCCGCCCGGCGACCCGGGCACCAGGAAACCGGCCGTCCACGACACGGCAAACAGCAGGACCATCTCCAGCAGGTTGATCTCGGGGTGCTGGAACAGCTCGGCCGCCAGCAGCTCCACCACGGCGCCGAGCACGACGAAGGAGAAGGCGATCAGGCCGGCCACGCTCATGGCCGTCAGCAGCCGGGGTTCGGCCAGCAGCTGGCCGCGGCCGAGCTTGCGGCTGAGGCCCGGCAGCAGGCGGTTGACCACCTGCACCGCCAGGAAGGGCGCGATCAGCATGGTGACGGCGACGGCGGCCAGATAGCCCGGGTGGCTGGTGTCGACCAGTCCCTCGTGCAGGTCGTTCACGACAAACAGCAGGGCCGCCACGGCGAAGATGCCGCTGATGCCCAGCACCCAGAAGGTTTCCATGGCCATGGTGGCGATGGTCTTGCCGGCCGGGATGCCGGCCTGGCTGCCCAGCAGGACCCGGCCCGCGAAATGGCCCACGTTGCCGGGCAGGTATTTGCCCATCTGCGAGACGGCGATGATCTGCAGCGCCTGGCCGTAGGGCAGCTTCACGCCCTGGTCCCGCAGCAGCAGCTGCCACATCAGCGCGATCAGCGGCACGCTGGTGAGGCAGCCCAGTACCGCCAGCGCGATGACGCCGGCCGCCGACCAGCCCCATTCGATCGGCGGCAACTGGTGGAGGTTGTCCCAGAGGTGGAAACCGAAGTAGCCACAGGAGGCGAGCAGCAGGGCCAGCGCCAGCCCGCGCAGAAGCCAGTAGCGGGCGGATCGGGAGGGACGGGGCGCGGCTTCCCCGTTGAGGGTGGACGCAGAGGCGTGGGTCATGTTCTGCGTTCTGCACAGAGTTGGAAGAAGCCCGGGATTTTACTGGGGGGTGTTCCCACGATCCGGCACCGCGCTCAGGCCGTGGGCGGACTGTTCGAGGCGAGCAGCTCCCGCAACCAGCGGTGGGCGGCGTCGTCCTGGTGGCGGCGGTGCCAGATCAGGTACATCGGCAGCGGCGGGCAGGGCACGGGCACCTCGCAGCTGCCGAAACCCGCCATGAAACGCCCGGCCAGCAGCGAGGGCGCGGTCGCCAGCAGCGGGCTGCCGCGCAGGAAGGCGGGCAGGGCGCCGAAGCCCGGCACCATCACGGCAAAGCGGCGGTGCAGGCCGCGGGCTTCGAGCGTGCGGTCCAGGTGCAGGGTGCGCCGGGGTTCGTAGACCACGGTGATGTGGTCGGCCGCGAGGTAGTCCTGGAGCGTTGTCGGTGCCGTGCGCACGCTGGCATCGAAATAGACCATGTAGCGGTCCTCGAACAGGCGCTTCTGCACGATGTCGCTGCCCTCGGGTGGGCGTGGGCTGATCGCCAGGTCGCACACACCGTCGCGCAGCATCTCCAGGCTCGGCACGTCGGACGGGATGATGCGCAGGGCCAGACCGGGCGCCTGTTCCCGCAGCCGCTGCGCCAGGGTCGGCAGCAGCACCTCGCGCTGGAAGTCGTTGGCTGCGATGGTGAGCGTGCCCTTCCAGCGCGCCGGGTCGAAGGCGCCGCTCTGCGCAAAGACCTGCAGCTGGCGCAACAGCTCGCGCGCCTGCACCGCCAGCCCCGCCGCGCGGGCCGTGGCAACGATGCCGCGCCCACTCTTGACGAACAGCGCGTCGCCGGTGATGGCGCGCAGCTTGTCCAGCTGGTGGCTCACGGCCGACTGGGTGACGCCCAGGGACTGCGCCGCGCCGGTGATGCTGCCCGCCTCGACGACGGCCACCAGCAGTTGCAGCAGGCGGGCGTCGAGGTCTGACCAATCGAAATCACTCATGTGTTTGATGATCATTCATCTGTTTATCTTTGGCAATGCGGGCGGAATACTCCGGCTTGACCGACGTCAATCCACCCCACGCAGGAGACAGATGTGAGCAAGACCATCCCCGGCACCACGCCATTCGACGGCGACGCGGCCCAGAAGGGCTACGCGCTGAACAAGATGTGCTTTTCCTTCAACCACAAGGAAAACCGCGACGCGTTCGTGGCCGACCCCGAGGCCTACATGCAGCAGTACGGCCTGAACGAGCAGCAGGCCGAGGCGATCCGTTCCAAGCAGGTGCTGGCCCTGATCGCGGCCGGCGGCAACGCCTACTACCTGGCCAAGTTCGCCGGCATTTTCGGCCTGGACATGCAGGACATCGGCGCCCAGCAGACGGGCATGACCAAAGATCAATTCAAGGCCAAGCTCGTTGCTGCCAACGAGCAGTGCTGAACCAGGAGACCCCCCCATGGCACAACTCATCGGTGGCCTGGCCACATCGCACATCCCCGCCATCGGCGGCGCCATCCACAAGGGCAAGCAGAACGACCCCTACTGGAAGCCCTTCTTCGATGGCTTTCCGCCGATCCACCAGTGGCTGGGCAAGGTCCAGCCCGACGTGGTGGTGGTGTTCTACAACGACCACGGCCTGAACTTCTTCCTCGACAAAATGCCGACCTTCGCCGTCGGTGCCGCCGCGACCTACAGCAACGCCGACGAGGGCTGGGGCATCCCGACGCTGCCGCCGATCCCGGGCTGCCCGGACCTGTCGTGGCACCTGATACGCGAGCTGATCGCCAAGGAGTTCGACATCGTGACCTGCCAGGAGATGCTGGTGGATCACGCCTGCACGCTGCCGTTCAAGCTGTTCTGGCCCGAGCACGAGATCGCACCGGTGCAGATCGTGCCGATCAACATCAACACGGTGCAGTTCCCGCTGCCGACCGCGAAGCGCGTCTACAAGCTGGGCAAGGCGGTGGGGGAGGCGATCCAGAGCTGGGACAGCGACAAGCGCGTGGCGGTAATGGCCACGGGCGGCCTGTCGCACCAGCTGGACGGCGAGCGCGCAGGCTTCATCAACAAGCAGTTCGACCTGCAGTTCCTGGACAGCATGGAAACGAACCCGGAGTGGGCGACGCAGTTCAGCGATCTGGAGCTGGTGGAGAAGGCGGGCACGCAGGGGGTGGAGCTGCTGATGTGGCTGGCGATGCGGGCGGCGCTGACGGTGTCCGCTTCGGGTGTGCGCAAGGTGCACAGCAACTACCACATCCCCATCTCCAATACCGCGACCGGGGTGCTGGCGCTGGAGACGGTCTGACCTGTTGTTCCTGTCGCCGAGTCGAAGAGGGGCCTTTGTCAGTCCGTGTCAAAACGGATGAGCGGGGGCACACAAGAGACGCCTTGGTGCAACCCAAGGCGTTTTTTGCTTCAGAAATGGCAGCGCGCACGCACCGCTGGCGTGCTGACCATCAACTCCTATCATGCGCAAGATGGGTTGGCCGGACGCATACAGCGCTCTTGCTCAGCAGCTTCTTGTCGTGCAAAGCCTTGGCGGCGTCGGAGATGGGAAGCCATTCACCCGTGCGCAGCTTGGGGAAGGCCTCCAGGATCATGTCTTTGGTGACCTGCTCGGCGGGCGTGGCGTTGGCGGTCGGTGCAGGCTTTGCCGCTACCTTCTTGGTGGCTGGCGCTTTCTTGGCCGGGGTCTTCTTGGCTGCCGGTGCTGGAGCGGCGGCTTTCTTCGTAGCAGGCGGCGCTTTGGCGGCGGCCTTTTCGCTGCCAGCAGTTCGGCCCACGTAGATCACACCGTCGTAGGCCTTGAACGCTTCGGGCGCCATCTTTCGGTACTCCGACACGCACAGCACCTTGATGCCCCTCTCGCGCAAACGCACGACCAGCGGCACGAAGTCCGCATCGCCGGAGCCAATCACCAGGGTCTGGGGGGCTGGCATCTCGCAGGCCAGCTCCATGGCGTCCACGGCCAGCGCCATGTCGGTGGTGTTCTTGGTGAGGTAGACGTTGAGGAATGGGCGGATCGCCCAGTCACGCAAGGGTTCGGCCAGGCCCTTGAGGTTTTCTGCGCTGCCATAGGCCCGCCGCACGGCGATGGGGCCTTCGGTGGCTTCGATGGTGGTGATGGCTTCATTCACCCAGGCGGGTGAACTCAGGTTGTCGGCATCGATCAGGAAAACGATCATGGTGGGCTCCTTTGGGCGGTGGAGCATGTTAGGTGGGGCAGCGCCCTAAACCGTCTCCCGCTGCTCAAACCCGTCCAACGCTTCCGCTGCGCCCAGCGCTTCCTGCACCACCACCCCATCCACCCGCGCCATCTCCGGCCCGCGCCGCGCCCATTCGATGAGCGCCTGCACCGCGTTCGCCGGCCCGCAGGCCAGGGCCTCGACGCTGCCATCGCGCCGATTGCGCACCCAGCCGCTGACGCCCAGCGCGGTCGCCTGCTGCGCCATGTTCCAGCGGTAGCCGACGCCTTGCACGCGGCCGGTGATGCGCAGGTGGCGGGTGATGACGGCCTGCGTGCTCATGGGGTCTCGGACAGCGGCAGCGCCGAGGCGGGCAAGCCGAACACCTTGTCGAACGCCCAGTTGAAGACAAAGGTGTAGAGCAGGAAGAACAGCGCCAGCCCGATCTCCAGCACCAGCGCGTGCTGCAGCCCGATATCGAACCACCAGGCGAACAGCGGCACCAGCAGGACCAGGAAGCCCAGCTCGAAACCGACGGCGTGGGCCACGCGGCGCCCGAGGCCACGGCCGCGCACGCTCTGGCGCGCTTCCCAGCGCTCGAACAGGGAGTTGTAGACCAGGTTCCACACGATGGCGATCACCGCCGAGGCCACCGCGATCACGCCGGCGTGTTCCAGGCTGGCGCCGGAACCGGCGGCCAGACCGGTGCTGCTGATGGCGATGGCGAACAGTTCGTAGAGGGTGACGTAGACGATTTTTCGGCGGGCGCCTTGCATGGGAATGGGAGGTGTGGGGTTACTGGAGCCGCGGGGGCGCGGCTATGCTCCCCCGATTGTGATGTCTGGGCTGGAGCGCGCGATGCTGGATGTGGTCTGTCTGTGTGCCGAGTGGTGCAGTGCCTGCCGGGCCTGGCGGCCGGACTGGAACGTGGCCGTCGCGCGCCACCCGCAGCACCGCTGGCAGTGGCTGGACATCGAGGACGAACCGGACCTGATGGACGAGGTGGGACTGGACATCGAGACCTTCCCCACAGTGCTGATCGCCCGCGGTGGCCAGGCCCTGTTCCTCAGCGCGATCCCGCCGCAGCCGGCGTTTCTGGACCACCTGCTGACCCGCCTGGGCGCCAAAGATGCCGTCCCACAGGGCGTGGCGCCCGAGGCGGTGGCGCTGGCGCAGCGCCTGGCCGCGCGCCACCGCGCCTGAACACCATTCCTTTCACCGAAGCACCGGAGCCGGGCGTCGATCCACTGAGCGGCGTCGGGGGTCAGGCGGTCAACCCGAGGAAGCTGTCGAGGATGTGGAAGTGGTCGTCGTGGAAGCGGTCTTCCATCGCCGCCAGGTCGGCGATGGGCACCCACTGCGCCGATCGGGCGTCGTCGCCGCCCTGCACCTCGGGCAGCGGACGCTGGCCCAGGTCGAAGTGGTGGGCGTGGGTGATGACGCGGCCGCGCGCGCTGCGGTCGGGGTGGTCGAACACGCGCACGCCCTTGAGCGCGTGCGCGATGTCGGCCGGCAGCAGGTGCAGGCCGGTCTCTTCGTGCAGTTCGCGCAGGGCCGACTGGTAGACCGTCTCGCGCGGCTCCAGAAAGCCGCCGGGCAGGGCGAACAGGCCCTGGCCGGGCGCACGGTCGCGCACGATCAGCAGCACGTGGCCGGCGCACTGGATCAGCGCGTCGACCGTGACGAACACCGGCGGGTAGGGCGCGCTGGCCCACAAGGCCTTCTCGGCGCGCAGGCTGACCCATTCCGCCGCCAGTTCGGCGTAGCAGGGCAGCTGGGCCCAGGCGCGCAGGAAGTGAATGGTCGAGAGCGGCACCTGGCTGACCAGTGCCGCCAGCGCGGGCTCCAGCGGGTGGCCGGCGGCGCCGAACAGTGCATCGCGCACGGCGCTCGAATGCAGCGCGCCCTGCGAGCCCACGTCGTCCAGCAGCCAGCCGGGAAAGTCGTCGAGGTAGGTGCTGGTCGCATCCTTGTGGTGGCCCACCAGCACGGTCTGTCCCGGTGGCAGCGTACCCAGCTGCGCCTGCACACCTTCGCGCACCGCCTGTACCCAGCGCTGGCCGTCGTAGTGGTCGCGCACCGGCAGAAAGCCCACACGCGCCGCCTCGTCCGCCGTCAGCGCCAGGCGGATCATCTCGACCCGCTCGGCCCAGGTGAAGGGGTTCTTGGGGCTGCGCGCCTGGAAGGCGGAGCCGATGACGACCACCACGCGCGGTGCAAGCGCGAGGGCGCGGCGGATCACGGCGAGCTGCCCCAGGTGCAGGCCCTGGAAGCGGCCGATGCAGACGGCGGCGGCGAAGGTCGGGGTAGTGGCGTTCATGGTGATCAGAAGTGTTGGGCGGCGATGGGCATCTGGCGGCCGGAGCCGAAGGCACGGGCGCGCACACGGATGACGGGCGGGGCCTGGCGGCGCTTGTATTCACTGCGCGCGACCATGCGGCGCACACGGTCCACCAGCGCCGGGCCCTCGGGCTGCTGCAGCAGACGGGCCACGAAGGTCTCGACCTCGACACGCTCCTCGCGCGCCAGACCGTGGCCTTCGATCAGGTGCTTGAGCACCTCGTCGAGCACGTCGTAGGGCGGCAGGCTGTCGGTGTCCTTCTGGTCGGGCGCGAGTTCGGCCGAGGGGGGCTTCTCGATGATGGCCTGCGGAATGATCTCGCGGCCGGCGGCGTCGTTCAGGTGGCGCGCGAGCGCGAACACCTCGGTCTTGTAGAGGTCGCCGATCAGGCCCAGGCCGCCGTTGGTGTCGCCGTAGAGCGTGCAGTAGCCGACCGACATCTCCGACTTGTTGCCGGTGGTCAGCAGCAGGTGGCCCCAGGTGTTGGAGTACTCCATGAGGACGGTGCCGCGGATGCGAGCCTGCAGGTTCTCCAGCGCCAGGCCTTGCAGCGGCGCACCGAAGGCCGCCTCGAAGCCTGCGCTGTAGCCCTGCACCAGGCCGGCGATGGGGTGGCGGTGCAGGCGCACGCCCAGCGCGTTGCACAGCGTCTGCGAGTCGTCCACCGAGCCCGCCGACGAAAACACCGAGGGCATGGTGATGGCGATCACCCGGTCGGGGCCGAAGGCTTCGGCCGCGAGCGCGATGGTGATGGCAGAGTCGATGCCGCCGGAGGAGCCGATCACTGCCTGTGTGAAGCCGCAGCGGCGCGCGTAGTCGCGCAGGCCGAGCACGATCTGCTCGCGGTAGAAGGCCAGAGTGGACAAGCCCTCGGCGGGCACGGCAGGCAGTGCGCCACCCCGCGCGTCGCGGAAGCCGCTGGCCTCGAAGCGCAGCGTGGTGACGTCCTCGGCAAAGCGCTGCGCCTCGAACACCACGCCGGCTTTCGGCTCCACCGCGAAGGAGGCGCCGTCGTAGACCAGCTGGTCGTGGCCGCCAACCTGGTTGACATAGAGGATGGGCAGGCCGTGGCGGCGGCTGGCGGCCGCGAAGATCTGGTGGCGCTGTTCGCGCTTGCCGATGTGGGACGGGCTGGCGTTGATGGACACCACCAGGTCGGGCGCGGCGTCGCGCAGCCGCTCGAACGGGTTGACCGTGTAGCCGCTGCCGTCGTCGTTCCAGCCGTCTTCGCAGATCAGGAAGCCGACCTGCGCAGTGCCGATGCGCAGCACCTTGGCCACGTCGGGGCCGGGCTCGAAGTGGCGGCGCTCGCTGAAGACGTTGTAAGTGGGCAGCAGCTGCTTGGCGTATTCGAGCAGCACTTCGCCCGCACGCACCACACGCAGCACGTTGCGCAGCGGCTTGCCCGGCCCTTGGTGGGCCGCCGGCATGCCGATCACCCAGTGCAGCGCGGGCATCTGGCGCGAGGCCAGCAGCAGCGCCTCGAAGCCTGCGTCCACGCGGGCCATGAAGTGCGGTTCGTCGAGCAGGTCGCCCGGGTAGTAGCCGGTGAGCGAGAGTTCGGAGAAGACGACCAGCTCGGCACCGTCGTCGCGGGCGCGCTGCGCGGCTGCGACCATCTGGCGCACGTTGCCGTCCATGTCGCCCACGGTGACGTTGAGCTGGGCCAGTGTGATGGTGATCATGTGGCCTCCGCGGGCACGTTGAACACCTGGCGCAGGTAGGCCAGGAAGGTGGCGTCGTCGCACAGGGTCTTGCCGGGCGAGTCTGACAGCTTGGCCACCGGCTGGCCGTTGGCACTGGTGAGCTTCATGACGATGTTCAGCGTCTGCAGGCCGACGTCGTTGGACAGGTGGGTGCCGATGCCGAAGCCCAGCTGCGTGCGGTCGCCCAGCGCGCGGTAGATGCCGATGGCCTTGTCCACCGTCAGGCCATCGGAGAACACCAGGCGCTTGGTATGCGGGTCGATGCGCAGCTTGGCGTAGTGGGCCAGGGCCTTCTCCGCCCAGACCAGCGGGTCGCCGGAGTCGTGGCGCAGACCGTCGAACAGCTTGGCAAAGTAGAGGTCGAAGTCCGCCAGGAACGCGTCCATGCCGACCACGTCGGTCAGCGCGATGCCGAGGTCGCCGCGGTACTCCTGCACCCAGTCTTCCAGCGCGGCCTTCTGCGAATCGCGCAGGCGCACGCCCAGAGCCTGGTAGGTCTGCAGGTACTCGTGCGCCATGGTGCCGATGGGCACCAGACCGAGGTCGCACGCCAGCCGCACATTGGAGGTGCCCTTGAACACCTGGGGCAGGCGCGCGCTGAAGGCCTGCACCACCTCGCGCTGCCAGGGCCGCGAGAAGCGGCGGCGCACGCCGAAGTCGAACAGCTCGAAGGGGTGGCGCAGGGCGGGCTGCTGCACGAAGGCCTCGATGGTGGCGATCTTGGCCTCCAGCCGGCGGCGACCCTCGACCTCGGCCGCCGCACGGTCGAAGCGGCGGAAGTACAGCTCGTTGACGATGGCCAGCACGAAGATCTCGAAGGCCATGACGTGCACCTGCGGCCCCTTCGCCACGATGCGCAGCTGGTCGCCCTCGGCGAAGGCCTGGATGAAGCCGCGCTGGAAACGGAAGATGCGCAGGAAGTCGACGAAGTCGCTCTTGATGTAGCGCAGGCCGCCGAGGTAGCGCAGCTCGTCCTCGGTGAACGAGAGGGCGCACAGCGCGTCCAGTTCGGCGTTGACCTCGTCCAGCAGTTCGGTCAGCGGGTAGGCCGGCTGGTTGCGGCAGACAAAGCGGTACTCCGCCTGCGTCTGCGGATGCCGGTGCAGCATGGTCTGCCACATCGTGAACTTGTAGAGGTCGGTGTCCAGCAGGCTGGTGATGACGGGTTCCATGGTGGCTCCGGGTTCAGGCGCTGGCCTGAAGAAGGGGAAGGACCTCGGCGCAGGTGGCCAGGCGCGCGCCCTGGCGCTGCAGATCCGCCAGGAAAGCGGTGGCCTGTGCCTCGAACCCGGTGACCGGGCTCATCGCGTCGGTCAGCAGCACCAGCTTGTCCAGCCGGCGCGAGGGCAGGTGCTGCGCCAGGTGTTCGACGGTGGCCTTGACGCAGTGGCTGCTGGCCTCGCCCGCGATGACGATGCGCTCGGCCTCGTCCAGTCTGGCGATCAGCGCGGTGTTGAGCTGCGTGTCCTCGTCGGCCGCATCGGGCACCTCGGCCTGCAGGGCGCTGTAGTGCTCGGTCCAGGGGTTGCTGCCCTTGGTGACCTTCTGCACCACGCCCAGGCGCCGGTCTTCCCAGCGGTTGTAGGCGGCCTTGACGGCGGGGTGCACGTTGTGGCCCCAGCTGCCGATCTCGCAGTGCACGGGCCAGACCATCAGCGTGTAGCGGCCGGCCTGCTCCAGCGCGTCGAGGTAGGCGAGCGTGCGGGGCAGGGCGCTCGCATCGCGCGGCCGGTACTCGCCTGCGCGGACCTGGGCCGCGGTGATGGCGGTGAACGGCGCCACGGCCGCGCCTTCGCCGGTCTGCCAGAAGGTGGGGTGGGCGATGTCGTAGCGCTGGTGCGAATCGAGGGTGACGACGATGCGGTGAATGCCACCACCCCCGGCGTCGATCAGCGCGGCCAGGCGCAGCATGTCGGCGTGGGCGCCGCTGACCGGCAGCGCAGGTGCGGCGGGGGTCTGGCGCAGCGGGTCCACGGCGCGCCATTCCTCGGGCAGGTCACAGAAGTCGTTCTGCGGGTCGATGACCAACACAGTGGTGCAGCTGCTCATGGTGTCCTCCTGGGTCGATGGTAGGTGAGGGCGCGCCTTTCCCCGGGCGCTGAGCCCTGCCCGGCGGTTTGTCGACGTGCTCCAGGGCGCCTCGCCGCAAGCCTGCGCGGGTGATCGGCGGCGGCAGAATGAGCCATTTTTAAAACCAGTAAAAATAAAAAACTGGCTTTTTATTTACATAAGGCATATGATTCGCCGGTGAGCGGGTTCGCTGGCATGCGCCAACCGAAGCCCCAAGGCTGGCAGCCCCTGTGCCGCACAGCCCGTCTCCCTGCCCGGCGGCCTTGCGGCTCCTGCGGCATCTGTCCTCGCGGCATCCTTTGAAGCCGCTTCTCTCTGCGCCACCGGGGCTGTGTCCCGACCACGGCGCCACTCTCTGAAAGGCTCGCCATGAGCACCAAACTGTACGTGGGCAACCTGCCCTACTCCGCCGACGACCATTCGTTGCGCAACAACTTCGCCGAGTTCGGCGACGTGGCCTCCGCCAAGATCATGATGGACCGCGACAGCGGCCGCTCCAAGGGCTTCGGCTTTGTGGAAATGGGCTCTGCCGATCAAGCCGAAGCCGCGATCAAGGGCCTGAACGGCCTGTCCGTCGGTGGCCGCAACATCGTCGTCAACGTGTCGCGCCCGAAAGAGTCGACCGGCGGTGGCTACGGCGACCGTGGTGGACGCGGCGGCTACTGAGCCCTCCCGCTCCTCGCGAAGAAGCCGGCCCGCTGGGCCGGTTTTTTTTCGTCGGTCGTTGGCCGATGGCTTCAGGCCTGAACCGCGCGGTCCAGCGCCTGGTCGATGTCCCAGAGGATGTCGTCGATGTGCTCCAGGCCGACCGAGATGCGCACCATGTCCGGCGGCACGCCGGCCGCGAGCTGCTGCGCTTCGTCGAGCTGGCGGTGGGTGGTGCTGGCCGGGTGGCTGATGAGGGTGCGCGTGTCGCCGATGTTGACCAGGTGGCTCATGAACTGCGCGCTCTCGATGAATTTCACGCCCTGGGCCAGACCGCCCTTGACCCCGAACGCGAGCAGGCCCGAGGCGCCGCGCATCTGCCGCTTCATCAGCTCGTGCTGCGGGTGGTCAGGCAGGCCGGGGTAGTTGACCCAGCCCACGCGCGGGTCGTCCTTGAGGTACTGCGCGACGGCCAGCGCGTTGGCGCAGTGGCGCTCCATGCGCAGCGGCAGGGTTTCGACGCCCTGCAGGATCTGCCAGGCGCTGGTGG
Organism: Hydrogenophaga sp. NH-16; assembly: GCF_004006415.1. Classification (NCBI taxonomy): domain Bacteria; kingdom Pseudomonadati; phylum Pseudomonadota; class Betaproteobacteria; order Burkholderiales; family Comamonadaceae; genus Hydrogenophaga; species Hydrogenophaga sp. NH-16. Next base: position 3,764,417 of record NZ_CP029344.1, on the reverse strand, counting down.
GCGCGAGCGCCGCGCCGAACACGCGCAGGCCTTCCATGCGGCAGCGCATGGTGAAGCCGAAGTTGCCGAAGGTCTCGTAGAACCTGACGCCGTGGTAGCCGGGCGAGGGCTCGGTCATGCCGGGGAACTTGCCGTTGTCCCACGGGAACGTGCCGCTCTCGACCACCACGCCGCCCAGCGTGCTGCCGTGGCCCGCGAGGTACTTGGTGGCGCTGTGCACCACGATGTCGGCGCCGAAGCGGATCGGGTTGCACAGGAAGGGGCTGGGCACGGTGTTGTCCACCACCAGCGGCAGGCCGTGCGCATGGGCCACGTCGGCAATGGCCGTGATGTCCAGCACCACCATGCTGGGGTTGCCCAGGGTCTCGGCAAACAACGCGCGGGTGTTGGGGCGGATCGCGGCGGCGAAAGCCTCGGGGTCGGTGGCATCGACAAACGTGGTCTCGATGCCGAACTTCTTCAGGTTGACGGCCAGCATGGTCACGCTGCCGCCGTACAGCGCGCCGGCCGCGACCACATGGTCGCCGGCCTGCAGCAGCGTGGTCAGCGCCAGCGCTTCGGCCGCCATGCCGCTGGCCGTGGCCACCGCGGCGCGCCCGCCTTCGAGCGCCGCCACGCGCTCTTCCAGCGCCGCCACCGTGGGGTTGGACAGGCGCGAATAGACGTTGCCGAAGGTCTGCAGGTTGAACAGGCTGGCTGCGTGTTCGGCGCTGTCGAACACGAAGCTGGTGGTCTGGTAGATGGGCAGGGCGCGCGCGCCGGTGGCGGCGTCGGGGATCTGGCCGGCGTGGATGGCCAGCGTCTCGGGCTGGAAGTTGCGGTCGGCCATGGTGTCAGACCTGCTTCGGCCGGTGGGCCGAGATGACCTTGGTGTTCACGCCGGCCCAGTTCAGGCCGCCGAAGAGGCGCGCGTGTTCGATCTTCACGCAGCGGTCCCAGACCGAGTCGAGCCCGCCCTCGGTCGCGATGCGGTCGGCCTCCTCGCTCATCAGGCCCAGCTGCTGCCACAGCGTTTTTGCGCCGATGGCGACCGCGCTCCTCGCAATCGCCGGGATCTCCTCGACCTTGCGGAACACGTCCACCATGTCGACCGGGAAGGGGATGTCCTCCAGCCGCGCATAACTCTTCTCGCCCAGGATCTCGGGGTAGCGCGGGTTCACCGGCACGATGCGGTAGCCGCGCTCCTGCATGTACTTGGCGGCGAAGTAGCTGGGGCGGTGCCATTCGGCCGAGAGGCCGACCACGGCGATGGTGCGGTCGCGCGCGAGGATGCCGCGCAGGGTGGGGATGTCGTCTTGCATGGCCCGACACAATACCGCCATGGCGAGCGAACGCAAGGCACTGCCTGTCATCGACACGACCCGCTGCACCGGCTGCGGCTGGTGCGTGGCGGTGTGCCCGCCGCACGTGCTCTCGCTGGCGGTGGTGCCGGGCTGGCAGAAGAAGAGCACGCTGCACGACGAGGCCGGCTGCACCGGCTGCGCGAAGTGCGCGGTGCGCTGCCCGTTCGATGCGATCGCCATGCAGCGCCTGGGCGGCGGTCCCTTGGACGAGGGATGAAGCCCCCGCGCGAGCGTCCTACAGTGGCCCTCCGGCTTCCTCGGGGAAGCGTTTCACATCGGAGGTTCCATGGACATCACCGACATGATCCGCGCCGTCCAGGGCGCGCTGGGCATCGAGACCGACGGCCGTGCCGGACCACAGACCTGGGGCGCCATCTACGCCGCCCTGGTCAAGCCGACGATCAACCGCAAGCCGCCCGAACAGGCCCTCTCCGCGGTGGACCCGCGCAGCGAAACCGCCATCGCCACCCTGCTTCCGGAGGCCCGGCCCATGGCCCGGGCGCTGGTGCAGAAGGCCGCCGCCAGCGGCATCCAGATCAAGGTGATCAGCGGCACCCGCAGCTTCGCCGAACAGGACGCGCTGTTTGCCAAGGGCCGCACCACACCCGGCCCCAAGGTCACCAACGCGCGCGGCGGCTTCTCCAACCACAACTTCGGCATCGCCTTCGACATCGGCGTCTTCAGCGGCAACAGGTACCTGCCCGAGTCGCCCAAGTACAAGGCGGTCGGCGTGCTGGGCATGGAGCTGGGGCTGGAGTGGGGCGGCAACTGGACCACCATCGTCGACCAGCCCCACTTCCAGCTGCGCCCGGCCTGGGCACAGGACCTCCCGGAACGCGAGATGCTGGCGAGCCTGCGCGAGCGGCTCGCCAGCGGGCAACCGGTGTTCGCCTGAGCGACACCGGCCGCCGGCTCAGGCCGGCATGGGCACGATGAAGGCCGGCCCCGACTGCTGGCCGGTCTGCCCGGGCACCGGCTGGCCCAGGTTGTTGTAGCCCGTCACCGTGAAGCTGTAGGTGAACGGCCCGCCACCGGCCGACGGCGGCTGCACCAGCACCACGGTCTTCTCTTCGAGCTGGCTGGGCGTGAACAGCACGCTGGCGAAGTCGGGCTCGTCGCCCGGCCCGCGCAGGTCCACCTTCAGCGCGAACAGCGCACCCAGCGTGGCCTGGGGCAGACGCACCCGGATGCGCTGCGTGACGCCGACGCCGTCCATGATCACCGCCACGTTGCCATCGGCCGCCACCTGGCCGGACTCGAACACCGAACCGTCGCCGCGCACCACCGTGGTCTCGTAGGTGAAGGGTGGCGGCTCGGGCGCCAGCGTGGGGATGCGCAGCGAGCGGCGGTCGAGCCGGGTCTCGTCGTAGATCTCCTGGAACTCGCGCCGGTAGCCCGAGGCCGGCTCGTGGTAGCGGATGTCCACCACCGCCTCCATCAGGTTGGTCTGGTCCAGCAGGGGGATGAGGCGGATGTTGAGCTCGCCCTCGAAAGGCTCGTTGATGATCACCGCCGGGTCGGCGGTGGTGACCCAATCTTCCTGCACGCGCAGGTTGCCAGACTTGAGGAAGTAGCGCGCCCGGTAGCGGAAGCTGCGGGTGGCGTTGTTGGCCAGGCGCAGGCGCCAGTGCTTGGTGGCCTCGCCGGGCTTGAGCAGCAGGGTCTTCTCGACGCGGAAGGCGTTGGACGGGTCGTCGTAGACCAGCTCGACCTCGACCTGCGTGATCTCGCCGCTGTCCATGTCGCCCAGCGACACCTCGACGTCCATCAGCTCCACGTGGTCGAGCGGCGCGATCACCAGCTGGCGCGCGCGCTCCACCACCCAGCCGGTGGAGACCTGCGTGTTGGCCGCCGTCCAGTCGCTGTTGGGCGTGAAGGTGATGTCCAGCTTGTAGCGGTAGCTCAGGTCGCGCCGGTCGTTGAGGAAGGTGGTGAAGGTGCGCGGATCGGTCTTGCCGGGCACGAAAAGGAAGCCGTCGACGTGCAGGGCGTCCTCGTTGGGCGGGCGCTCGCCGGGGTATTCCAGGTTCACCGCCACGCTGGCGATGCCGGCCTGCGCGAGGTCGGTGCCCATCGATACCGTGGCGATCAGGCGCTGGAAGAAGCTGTCGTCCAGGCTCACGCTGCGGATGCGGTCGGCCAGGTTGAAGCCCGCCACCACGGTGCCGAACATGCCCTGCGGCGCGGCCGTGCGCGCCTCGGCCGACTGCATGGAATAGTCGAAGGTGCGCACCTGCAGTTCGTCCTGGTGCACGAACTTGAGCGAGAAGGCCACCTGGAACGGCGAGATCGAGCTGTTGCCCGCCGGGCCCGATGCGCCCCCGCTGCCGGCGTTGGCGGCGGCCGCGCTGCGGTTGACGGTGCTGGTGGAGGGCACGCCCTCGGACGGCCCGTGCACCGCCGGCGCGGTGGTGGGCGTGGCGGTGGACGGCGCGCCCATGGGCGGCGCCAGCGCGGTGCCGGTCTGCGGCCCGGTCAGGCCGCCGAACAGCGACTGCAGCTGGCCCAGCATGCCCAGGTTGCCCGACTGGCGCGTCATGAAGCTCGGCGGTTCCAGCGCCGATTCGAAGAAGTCCTCCAGCAGCTTGGTCTGGAACCACTGCCAGGCGTCGTCGGCCTTCTTGCGCAGGTCCTCGTCGTCGGTGAAGTTCATCACCTCGATCTGCACCGAGCCGTTGTCGCGCAGCTTCTGGAAAGCCACGCCGATGTCGGCCGCCAGGCTGACCATGCCGATCGATCCGCGCGCGCCCAACTCGGCCTCCAGGGTCTCGTAGACGCGCTTGTACTCGGCGCGGATCTTGATGCGGAACGAGGGGCGCAGGCCCAGGAACTCCAGGTTGTAGATCACGCCCACCGGGCTGATGCCGGTGCGCAGGCCGGCCTCCATCAGGGTGGCCGCCTCGCGGTCGAGCATCATGGCGAAGGTGGCGCGGTTGAAGCCGAACAGCGAGGGCTGGGTGGCGCCGTACACCTCCTCGTAGAGCTTGAGGCCGCGCGCCGCGGTGGGCGATGGCGCCGGTGCGCCCGCGGGCGGGTCCTCGGCGGAGTCCTTGACCACCGACAGCCTCACGCTGCCCTTGCGGAACTGGATCGGCACCAGCTTGACGTCGCCGTCGGCGAAGCGGCCGAGCTCGCCCTTGATGCTGCTGAGCGTGCGGTCGTCGACGCCGAGGTCGACGGTGAAGGCCATGAAGCCGCCGCCCAGCGACTGGCCGCCCGCGTCGGGGTCGAAGTCGGGGTTGTCGGTGATGTCGCGCCGGTACTTGAGGAACAGGAACTCGGGCACGCCGTCGTTGAGGGCGAGCCGGGGCCGCTCGGGCACGTAATAGAACAGGTTGGTGTCTTCGTGATCGCGGTAGATCATCAGGCCACGGATGGGGCCGATCGGTGCGTCTAGATACAGCATGTCAGGCTCCTTGGTGGTCAGGCGGGGTGGTGGAACCAGCGGATCCAGTCGCCCAGGTCGTTGTCGCCCATGGACTCCAGCGCCTGGGCCGGGTCTTCGTAGCGACGGGGCGGGGCGGCCGCGCCGCCATTGGGTGCGGCGCCAGCGGGTGGTGAACTGCCTGCGTACTGCGGGTTCTTGAAGAACACCCGGCCCGACTCGCCGCGCAGCGCCACCACCGCATGCAGACCGGTGTGGGCCGCGTCGCTGGGCGGCGCGCCCCAGTGCACCACCAGCAGCATCGGGTCGCGCGCCTGCTGGATGCGCTGCACGAAATCGTTGCGCAGCGCGTCGGTGGGCTGCGGCGCCTGCTGCGTCGAGTGGGCGCGCCCCAGCAGCCCGCTGAGCGCCCGCTGCAGCTGCGCCGCCGTCACGCCGCGCCGCATGGTTTCCTGGAACACGGTGTTCACGCCGTTGGGCGCGTCCGGCGGTGCCGACGGGTCGTACTCGGGCCAGGCGCTGCCGCGCGCATAGCGCAGCACGGCCGACTGGAACCCGAGTTCGGCGTTGGTGCGCACGAAGAAGGGCAGCGAGGCGGCGCCGGCGTAGCGCGCCACCTGGTAGACCCCCGGCGGCACCTCGATCTGGTCGCCATTGGCCAGGGTGGCCTTGGCCTCGCGGCCGAGCAGGCCGCGCAGCAGCCGCACGTACTCGGACGCATTGGTGTTGATCAGCAGGGTCTGCACGCTGGTGGGCCCGCAGGTGCTGGCCGTGCCCTGGTTGGTCTGGCCGTTGGGGTCCATGATTTCGGTCAGCGCGTCGTCGACCAGCTGTTCGGCGGCGGTGACACCGGCGATGTCGGGGTGCGGATCGATCTGCAGCAGCGCCAGCAGGTGGTCCACCAGCAGCTCATGGTCCTTCAGATCCGGCTGCTTGAGGATGGACATCTCCAGGTTGGCGGCATTGCGAAAGCGCGTGTCCAGCAGGGTCGGCAGCTTCTGCCGCGCGCCCGGCCCGGCGAACAGCCACAGCATCAGGATCTTGCCGCGCGTGGCGGTCTCGATCTCGTTGCTGAAGAAGCGGTGGCTGAACACCCCTGCCAGCGACTGGCGGTCGGGCGAGTCGGCCGGCAGGTTGTTCCACAGCCATTGCAGGAAGGCCCCCCAGGGCACCGGCATGGCGTCGACCGCAGCCTGGTCCGGCGCCACATGCGAGGCGGCCGACAGGTTGGTCTGGATGATGGCCAGCCGCTGCGCCAGCGGGTCGTTCTGGAAGCTGGCGTCGGGCGGCCAGATCAGCACCGAGGCCGCGCCGGTGGGGTTCAGGCGCACGCGGTAGTAGAGGTTGGGCGACATCGTCGACTGGCCCACCCGCGCCTTGCGCAGCTCCTCGCGGTAGCCGTCCCACAGGGCCTGGGGCATCTGCCAGCGCGCCCGGTTGCCGGCCAGCCGGATCACCTGCACCGGCAGCTGGATGGGCTGGTTGCCGCCCGCGGCCTTGGTGATGGTGACGTCCAGCGCCTGACCGGTGTTGTAGTAGCGCAGCGGCACATAGCCGGTGCTGGGTGCGAGCAGGGCCTGCGGGTCCCAGGCGAGTTCGATCACCGCCTCGCCGTTCTCGTTGGCGCTGATCTCGAAGGTCGGCGGCGTGTCGGCCTCGGTCCAGTTGTAGAGCATGGTGCGGATGCGCACCCAGTTGCGGCTGGCGAAAGCCGGGTAGTTGTAGGCCACCGCGGCCTCGATGTCGAGCTTGCCGTGGCCCCAGTTGTTGTTCGGTGCGGCATCGCCGGTGCCGGTCTGCGCGTCCTTGCGGGCGGTGGCCTGCAGGCCCAGGCGGATCTGCTCCTGGCGCAGGGTGGGGTTCTTCTCCAGGATCAGGGCCACGGTGCCGGCGACCATGGGCGTGGACATGCTGGTACCGGCCATGAGCTGGTAGGTGCCGCTCGCGTCGGTGGTGCCGGGGCTGGTTTCGTCGATGGACATCGCCGACATGACGAACTCGCCCGGGGCACTCAGGTCCGGCTTGATGCGGCCGTCGCGCGTGGGCCCGCGGCTGGAGAAGTCCGACAGCGTGCCCTTGTTGCCACCGGCATCGGCACCGGCACCGGTCTTGGTGCGGTAGCAGCCCACCGCGATGGCCTCGCGCGCGCTGGCGGGGATCGCCACCGACTTGCTCACCGTGTCGGGGCTGCCGGTCCAGACCGGGTTGCCATCCACCGGGCGCTCGATCCAGGCGTCGAACGGCACGGCCGTGGTGCCGGCGTTGGTCAGCGTGATGCGCCAGGTGCCGCTGGCAATCGACGCCGCCGTGCCCCGGGTCAGCCGGATCAGGATCTCGTTGTCGTGGTTCTGCACGCTGTCGATGCGCGAGTCGATCGCCACCACGTTACCGCCGGCCAGGGTGTGGACCAGCGTGGTCGGTGCCGCCGCTGCGGCCGGCGGCGCCACCACCGGCGTGGCCACGCCCGCCGGGTTGGTCACGGTGATCGACAGCCGCTGGTTGCCGGGGTACCAGAGGTCGATGGTGTCGTCCACCACGTCGCCGGCCGGCACGCTGAAGGTCTGCACCAGGTTGCCCGAGGCCGGCACGCTGCCGCTGACCGCGATGGCGTTGTCGGCCTGGTTGCCGGCCGAACAGACATAGGCCCGGCCGGGAAAACCCAGCTCCCGGTTGATGGCCTGCTCCAGCAGGGTCGTGCCGTCGTGGGGGCCGACGTTCATGCTCTGGCTCTGGTTGACCACCACCGGCCGGTTCAGGGCGGCCGCCACGCTGTAGATGTAGTGCAGGGCGTCGACCGTGCGCACCGAGTTGGCCAGCTGCAGCGTGCCGTCGCTGCCCCGGCTGTCGTTGCGCACCATGATGATGTCGGCCTCGGGCGCGACCCCGGCGAAGGTGCCGGCCGCGCGGCCGTTGCCCGCCGCGATGCCCGCCACGTGGGTGCCGTGGGCACCACGGTCGCGGTGGCGCACCACGCTGTGGGGGTTGGCGTTGCCCAGGGCGCTGTTGATCTGGGTGTCGGTGTACTCGACGCCGTAGCTGTAGCCGGCCGGCGCCGCCTCGCCCGCCGCCGGCACGAGGAACTGGTCCCAGATGCGCAGGATGCGCGTGCTGCCGTCGGCCCTGCGGAAGCTGGCGTGGGTGTAGTCGATGCCCGAATCGATCAGGCCCACGATCACGTTGCGCCCCCGGTAGGCGGTGGGCGGCGTGCCGATGCCGGGACTGCGCGTGTTGCCCAGGTGGGCGTCGGCCGTGGCGATGTCGAGCATGGGATGCATCAGGCGCGCGCCCTCGATGCGGACCACACCTTCAAGGACCGCGAGGGCGTCGATGGCCGACACCGCGATGTCGCCCGTCAGCACGTCGTCGGTCCGGCTGGCGATCTGCAGGCCGGCCGTCACGAGCGGGCCGGTCTCGCCGTTGAACTGCACCAGCACCGACACGCGCTGGCCGTCGGCCGAGAAGCCGTAGCGGTCCAGCAGGTCGGCCGGCAGCTGGTTGCCGGCCTTCAGCCGGAGGTTGAGATTCAGGGAGGCGTCGATCTTGCTCATGATGGTGTTCTCCAGAGATCGAAGGGAGGGCGGGTGCGCCGGCCGTCAGGGGTTTGGCCGGACGCCGTCGGCGGGTGGCCCGCCGTCCGTGTCCGGTGCCAGCGGCGCGGCGGCCGACAGCGCCCGGACCGATGGCAGGCGCGCCAGCTCGGCCAGCGCCCGCAGCGGCAGCCGCAAGGTCTGCAGGTCGGTGGGCGCGGGGCCCGCCGCGGCCGTGGGCGGGCGGTTCCAGACACCGCCGAGCCGGGCCACCTGATCCAGGTCGGCCGCGGTGGGCGTGGACGCCCATTGCAGGAGCACGTCGACCACCGGGTTGTCCTGCGGCGCCAGCAGGCGGATCTGCAGGCTGGTCGGTGCGTCGATCTTGTTCAGGTAGGAGGTGTCGTCGTTGTCCATGAGGCGCTCCGGTGGTCAGTGAGGGGGCGACGCGTGGCCGCCGTGGTGGAGGGTCTGCTTGGGGCCGCGCAGCACGAAGTGCACGGTGTCCAGCGAACCGTCGGGGTGCAGGCTGATTTCAAGGGCCGCGCCGATCACCTGCGACGGCGGGTCCGGCAGGTCCGGTGCCAGCAGCTTGTAGAGCGCCTGGGCGAAGCAGCCGTCGCCCCCCAGGCTGTGCACCGCCTCGGTCAGCCGGTCGCACTTGTCCCGCGTCTCCGGCACCAGCGCCCACAGGCTGCTGGCCACCCGCAGCGCGGGCTGCTCGCCGCCGGGGCCGCGCAGGCCCAGGCTCCAGGGCCGGCTGCGCGGCGGCAGGGGGCGGCCCAGCAGGGTCGCCCAGACATCGGCCACCGTCGACCAAGCGGCCGACAAGCCCAGCAGGCGCAGCGCATCGGCCGCTTCGGCCTGGCGCGGCAGGTGGTAGGAGAACCAGGGCTCGGTCTTGTGGTCGGCGTCGATGCGGTAGAGGGTCGCCAGCGCACCCACGCGCCGGTGCAGGCCCTGCTGCGGACGCTCCCAGCCCCATGCCTGCGGCTGCCAGCCGGGGGCCCCGATCACCACCTGGCCCACCTCCTGGCCGTCCAGCCAGTGGGTCCAGCGCTGCGCGCCCGGGGCACCCGGGCGCCGGGTCCAGAGGTGGAGGCGGCGCGCACCCGGCGCCTGCACCGACACCAGCGCGCCGCTGCCGGCCTCGATGCAGGTGCGGAATGAGAGGTCCGAGGCCAGGGCGTCGCCTTCGACCCGGGGCACGAAGGCGCGCGGCCCGAGCCCGGCCAGCAGGCCCGCGTGCTGCATCCATGAGGGTGTGGTCTGCATGATTCAGCCCCTGGGTGGAACGGTCGAGAGCATGAGGAAGCGGTCGCGCGTCGAGCGCCGGCCGGAGCTCTTTTCAAAGCCGGTGTTGAGCACGTAGGTCAGCTCGTAGGTGTAGTCGCGCAGGGACGCGTCCTGCAGCTTGACGCGCCAGGGCGCGCCGATGCCGGGTTGCACGAAGGACTGCTGGTCCTCCTCGTGCACGTTGTTGGCGTCGTCGTCGTAGCGCAGGGTCAGCACGAGGCGCTCGACGCCGTTGACTGACAGCGGCGGCCCCACCAGCTCGGGCTGCACCTCCATCAGCTTGACGAAGGTCTCGCCCACGGTGAGCGTGCTCTTGTCCTCCTGCTGGAAGCCGGTGGACGTGACGTTGCCGTCGACGTCGATGATGGTCTGGCCGTACTCGTAGCGCCGCCTGGACGGGTCGACCACCGGGATCTCCCACACCTGGGCGGTGTGGATGTTGGTGGTGTCGAACACGATGGACTCGGTGGCCATGACGCCATTGGCCGGGTCGCTGTAGCGCAGGTCGACGATCAGGTTGAGGATGCGCGTGCGGTCACCCGCGACGACGATGCGCACCTTGGGGCGCGGCGGCATCGGGTCGCGCACGATCACCAGATCGCTGGCGGTGCGCTGCCAGCCTTCCTCCACCGTGCCGCCACCGGCCTTGAGGTAACTCAGGCGGTAGTCGATGCCCGGGTCCGCCGCCTTGTCGGTGCGCAGGGCCATGCGGAAGCTGCTGTCGCCCTTGTGCAGCAGCTTGGAGTCCTCGTGGGTCCACGCCCCGGTGCTGTGCCGCAGGTGCACGAACACGCCGGAGTAGCGGTCCCAGGGAAAGTCCGCGTCGACCTGCACCTCCAGCGCCAGCCGCCGGTACAGCTCGTCGGGCGAGATCACCAGCAGCTGCGAATCGTGCGGGCGCCAGCCGCTGCTCACGCTGTGGGTCGGTCCGGGCAGTGCCGAGGGCTTGAAGAAGACGCTGTAGCGGTAGAAGTACTGGTGCCCGATGTCCGGGTTGTACCAGGACGAGCGCTTGACGCGGTCGTCGGGCGAGTCGAACAGGAAGGACCATTCGGCGTCCGGGTCGGCCAGCGGATCGAAGTGGTCGGGCGCGCGGTACTGCACGTCCAGCGCCACGCTGTGGATGGCGTCGCCGGCGTAGTCGGCGTTGACCATGGCGTCGAAGGTGGTGGTGTTCCAGAGCGCGTCGTTGCCGTCCACCACGGTCACCACGTCCTCTTTCGTCAGGCCGAAGTCCTCGAAGAACAGGCTGATGTGCGCCTGCGGCGCGATCTTGCGCGAGACCGCCTTGTTGACCGTGTAGTCGACCTGGATCGAACGGATTTCCTCGGTGCTCACCTCGCGCCGGCTGTAGCCCGCGCTGGGCCAGAGGTGGACGATGTTGCGGACCTGGCGCGCGGTGCTGAGCACGGTGCTCACGGTCTGGTCGTCGGGTGTGGCCTCGTTGGGGTTGGGCGCCGGCTCGAAGAACTTCTCCAGCACCAGCTCGGTCAGGTCCTTGCGCACCTGGTTGAACTCCTCCTCCACCACCGCCGCCTCTTCGCCTTCGAGCTCCAGCGAGGCCTTGATGCTGATGATCTTTTTTTCCTCCAGCCGCTCGACGATGTCGTCCAGGTCGACCGTGACAAACACGAGGTCGAGGCCGAAGTGCTCCTGGATGAAGTGGTAGACCTGTTCCCAGTCGGCCTGCACATCGACCCGGTAGGCGGTCTGCATGCCCACGAACTCCAGGTTGTAGACCACGCCCGCCGGCATGAAGCCCTCGAAGGCCCCGTAGAGCAGCTTGGTGGCCTTTCGGCTGAGCATGGCGCTGAAGATGGCCCGGTTGTCGCCGTACAGCGAGGGCACGCCGCTGGACTTGAGGAAGGGCACCCAGCGCTGTTTGTCATCCACCGGGTCGGCCGGGGCCGGCGGCGGGGTCGGGTTGGTCGGGTCCACCGGTTTGGGCAGCTCGGTGGTGCGGTCCAGAAAGGTCAGCTGCACGGTGCCGCCCTTGTAGGGCAGGGGCGCCAGCCGCGGCGTGTCGGCCAGGTCCATCTCGCGCTTGATGAAGCGCTCGGCCTTGCGCACCGCCTCGCTGTCCCAGGCCAGGTCGGTGTCGAACACCAGGAAGCCGGCCACGTCGTCCTCGGCGGCCGTGCCATCGGGGTTGCGCTCGATCTCGTCCTGGGCTTCCTTGAGGATGATGAAGCGGATCGCGGGGCGGCCCTGCTCGTCCACCGAGAGCTTGGGCCGGTTGGGGAAGTAATAGAACTGGAGGGGGTCGTGAAAGTCACTCATGACCGTCATTCCCTCGACCTGGAAATAGGGTGGGCCGAACGAGAGCATGGTGTTCTCCTGTCAGGGGTCAGGGCTGGGGCGCCAGCTCGGGCACGAACTTGGGCAGCGGAAAGTGCTTCTTGTCCGTGCGCACCGGCGTCTGCGGGAAGGCCGTGCCGTCCTTGTTGAAGTAGGTGATCTGCAGCTCGTACCCGGTCGGCGAATCCGCCCGCACGGGGATGCGGAACACCTGGTCGACCGGCTCGGTGAACAGGAAGGAATCGTTGAAGCGGATCTGGTTGGCCGCGTCCTCGTAGCGCACGCTCACCTCCACCACCGGCGTGTCGATGAAGCTGACGAAGCGCGGCAGCAGCGTGACCTTGATCTCGGGCGTGAGCAGCCGGGGCAGCACCACCTCGGTCCGGTCGTCCACCACCTCGGGCTCCTTCACGGTGCGGCCGTCGGCGGTGTGGAAGGTGACCTGGTAGCGGTACTGGCGCGGGCTGTTGTCGGCGATCGGCACGCGCCACTCCTCGATCTTGTCGCCCTTGACGAAGGTAAAGGTCTCCACCTTCTGGATGCTGTTGGCCGCGTCGGCGTAGCGCATCGTGGTCTCCACCACCGGGCTGGCGTCGAAGTCCACCACGTTGGGCAGCAGCTTGACCACCAGCTGCGGCACGGTGCGCACCACGATGGGCAGGGCCTGGTCGCCGTCCATCCGGGTCCACTCCCCCTCGCGCAGGTCACCGTTCTGGAAGGTGGTCAGCACCTTGTATTCGAACTGGCGCACCTGGCTGTTGCGCAGCACCACCGACCAGGTCTTGAACTCGTTGATGGCCTTGAGCGAGAAGGCCTCGTCGGCGCGGTAGTTGTTGGCCGCGTCCTCGTAGCGCAGGCTCACCACCGACTGCACCACGCCGGCCCAGTCGCCCGTGGGCACGAGCCGCACGTCGAGCTTGTCGTACAGCGGCGCGTTGATCAGCAGCTGCCGGGCCGTGGTGTCGGTCCAGTCGGTCTCGATGCGCTGGCCGTCCTTGAGGAAGAAGTGCGAGCGGAAGCGCACCGGCCGGTCCCAGTTCGTGAAGATGACGCGGTTGTAGGTCTGCTCCTGCTGCCCGTCGAGCAGGCGGAAGGTCTCGATCTCCTCGTTCACGCCCGAGCTGGTGTCGGCGTAGCTCACCTCCACCTGCACCTGGTCGACTGTCTGCGCGAAGTCGATCTGACCCGCCAGCAGGCGCACGTGGACCCGGCCCGCGTCGGGGATCGAGAGATTGAGCTGCGGCGAGCGCTCGCGCTCCCAGCGCGTGAAGTCGCCGGGCGGCTTGCCCTGGAAGGCGATGCGGTAGCGGTACTGGTACTCGCGCTTGGCGCCGATCAGGCTGGGGTCCCACTCGCCGCGCGTGCTGTCCTTGCTGAAGGTGAAGGTCTGCTGCTTCTCCACCATGTCGCCGTTCTCGTCGCGGCCTTCGTACTGCACCTGCGCCTCGACGAAGGCAATCGGGTTGTGCTCCCAGTCGGCGAAGGCCGAGACCTTCAGGCCCAGCGTCATGAAGAAGGGGTCGTTGAGGTCGGCCACGCGCACGTACTTGCCGATCTCGGCGGCCGACATGCCGGCGAAGAAGGACTGCATGGTGCCCTGCGGGTGCACCGGCCACTCGGCGATGCTCTTGATTTCCTCGTGGTAGGAGATGGAGGTGAACTCCATCTCCTGCTCGGACTTGAAGAAGTACACCTTGCGTTCGTCGTCCATGGCCACCGGGTCTTCGGTGGCGGCGGGCGCGTCCTCCTTCTTGAAGAACTTCTCCTCCATCAGGTTGGTGACGATCTCCATCGCCGTGGCGCGCAGCTCGTTGACGAACTTGTCGTCGAGCTTGAGCGTGCCGGTGTCGAAGCTGATCTTGATCAGGTTGGACTCCACCGCCATCTTCAGGTGCTGGTCGAAGTGGTAGAGCTCGTCCTCGTTGCATTCGTTGCCCTCGAAGTCGTGCATCACCGCGCGCAGGCCCTGGTAGACGCTGCGCGTGTCGGCCTCGATGGACAGGCGCACCGGCGGCAGGCGGGCCCACATCTTGAGGTCGAAGCGCACCTGGATCGGCGTCAGGTCGCTGCCGCCCGTGCCGTCGCGGTTGACCAGGGTCTTCTCCATGAAGGTCGCGCCGGCCTCGGTCAGGTCCATGTTGGCGCTGGCCACGTTGCTGCCCACCAGCGACAGCGGGCCTTCGACCACGCGGTGGCTGACCAGCGAGGCGGCCTGCGGCGCGCTCACGCTGAACGTGCCTTCGGTCCAGGTGGGCACCGAGAGGATCACCGTGGGCGGCTTGTTGCCGGGCGGCGCTTCGGGCGCGTCCGGCCGCAGCCCGAGCTTGACGTCGTGGATCGACAGCGAGGTGCTCATGGACCGGTTGTTGGCGTAGGCCCAGCTGCTCAGGCGCATGCCCTCGACCCGTTCGTTGTGGGCCTCGGCCAGGGCCTTGAGGCGCCGGTACTCGTCGTCCACCAGGTCCTGCAGGCGCTGCACCAGCGCGGCCTGGTCCTGCTCGGCCACCCGCATTTCCACGTCGAAGGCCATGAAGCCGCCGCCGCGCCCCAGCGCCGGGTTGGCCACCCGGTCCTGGTCGCCGAAGGCGTACTTGATGAGCAGGAAGACCGGGTTGTCGTTCTGGTCGCGCCGGACCGAGATGTAGTCCGGGATCACGTAGAACTTCCAGAACATGGTGTCGTCCTGGTAGACGGTGACGCGCAGGTCTTCGAAATACGCGTAGGCGGGCACTTTGAGCATGGTGGTTCTCCTGGCGGTGGGTGTGCGGTGGGGTCAGGGTGCGGGCTGCCAGCGCGGAATCACCAGCAAGGGCTTGTCGGTGTGGGCCAGCGGCAGGGTGTGGGGCGTCTGGTCGGGCGCCACGAAGTAGGTGATCTGGTAGCTGTAGAAGCGGCGACTGAGGTCGCCAACCTCGACCGTCCAGCTCAGCGTCGCGCGCTCGCTGAAGGCCACCGCGTGGCTGGCGTCGATGCCGTGCACCTCGTCCTGGTAGCGCAGGTCCACCGTCACCAGCGGTGTCTGGGCGAAATCGATCAGCGCGCCGACCAGCTGCACCGTGAGCGAGCCCGGCCGGGGCGGCTGGTAGGGCGGCAGCACGAGCACCGGGTCCTCTTCCTCGAAGGGCGGCAGCACCACCGGGTCGCCGGTGGCCGGGAAGTGCGTCACCTGCACGCGGTAGCGCACCGGTGTGCCGGCGGGCACGTCCACGTTCCACACCACCGGCTGCTTGGCCCGGAACACGAAGGTCTCCTGCCGGCCGGTGGGCAGGTGGGTCAGGCCGACCTCGGTCAGCGGCGCGGCGGCCAGATCGAGCCGGTCGGGAATGATCTGGATCTGGTGGCGCGGCGGCGCCTGGACCACGATGGGCAGGGTCTCCTCGCCCGTGTGGCTCTGCCACGGTCCCTGCTGGAAGCGGCCGTCCTTGAAGCTGGCGTGCACGCGGTACTCGAAGCCCCGGCGGTTCTGGTCGCGCAGCGCCACTTCCCAGGTGCGGAACTCCTGGCTGGTCTTGAGCACCAGGCTTTCCTCGCGCCGCAGGCCATTGGGGGCGTCCTCGTAGCGCAGGTCGACGATCACCTGGGCCACGGCGTCCCAGCCGTCGCCGGCGGGCAGCAGGCGCACGCGCAGCAGGCCGCGGGCCGGCTGGTTGACGATGAGCTGGTGGCCGGAGAGTTCCTGCCAGTCGGGGTCTTCGACCACCTCGCCGCTTTGCAAACGAAAGCGCTGGCGGTAGAGCACCGGGCGCGCGCGCGGTTCAAAAATCTGCCGGTCGTACACACCGCTGGTGCTGGTCTTGTCCAACAGCACGGTCTGTTCCTGGCGCGGCACACCGGCGGCCGGGTCCTCGTAGGCCAGCAGCACCTGCACCTGGCGCACCTGGTTCTCGAAGTCGATGTCGCCCGCGCGCACCTCGACGAACACCCGGCCGGCGGCCGGCACGGAGATGTTGAGGTCGTTGCGGCTGGCGGCTTCCCAGCGGGTGAACGAGCCGAACGCCCGGCCGGCGAACTTGAAGCGGTAGCGGTATTCGTAGCCGCGCTCGTCGCCGATCAGCTTGGGTTCCCACTTCTGCGGCTGGTTGCCGGTGAAGGTGAAGGTCTTGAGCTTTTCCTGGCGGTCGCCGTTGGCGTCGCGGCCGGCGTAGCGCACTTCGACCTCGACCGCTTCCAGGCCCGCGGCGTCGAAGGGCGCGAACACGCGGGCCGTGAGGTTGAGCGACTGGAACACCGGATCGTCCAGCACCACCACGCGCACGAAGTTCGCGATCTGCGCCGCCGACATGCCGCGGAAGAAGGTCTGCAGCGTGCCCTGCGGGTGGATGGGCCAGGGCACCACGCTGTTCTGCTCCAGGCTCAGTTCCAGCTTCACGTGCATGCTGTCCTGCTGCTTGCGCAGGTACTTCTTGGTCTTGTCCCGGCGGCCCGAGAGCGCCTCGTCGGGCACGTCGCCCGAACCCGAGGGCCGGTGCGCCTCGGCCGGGTCGTCGGTGAAGAAGTTCGACTCCACCAGCTGCTGCATCACCTCCAGCGCGTAGCGCCGCAGCTCGGCGATCACCGCGTCGTCGAGCGAGCCGCTGCCGGTGTCGATCTGCACCGTGATCAGGCCGGCCACCTCGGCCGAGGCGGTGTCGATGTCGCTGTGCTGGAAGTCGTAGGTGGTGCAGTGGTCGACACCGGCGCCGTCCATGATCTTGCGCACCTGCTCGTACATGCGCTGCGAGTCGGCCTTCACATGGATGCGCA
Source organism: Hydrogenophaga sp. NH-16 (assembly GCF_004006415.1). NCBI lineage: Bacteria > Pseudomonadati > Pseudomonadota > Betaproteobacteria > Burkholderiales > Comamonadaceae > Hydrogenophaga > Hydrogenophaga sp. NH-16. Next base: position 3,747,825 of record NZ_CP029344.1, on the reverse strand, counting down.
CCGGCGGCAGGCGGGCCCAGAAGCTCAGGTCGTAGCGCACCTGGATCGGCGTCAGGTCGGAGGCCCCGGCGGCCCCACCGCCGCCGGTGAGGGTGCGCTCCATGAAGGTGGCGCCCTCGCTGGTGAGGTCCATGCTGAACACCGAGACGTTGTCGGCCAGCAGGGACGGCGCGCCGCTGGCCACGCGCTTGCTCACCAGCACGCTGGTCTGCGGCGCGTCCATGGCCACCGTGCCGCCGGTGTAGGTGGGGGTGCCGAAGTCCACCGGCGGTGGTGCGGTCATGCCCTGCACCGAAGCCTTCTCCTCGGCACTGCCGGCCTGGCGGCGCGCGAACTCGGTGTCCACCCAGGCCTGCAGGTTGGCGCGCACTGCCTCGCGCTGCGCGTCGTCCAGCTCGAACACCACGTCGACGTTGAGGTAGCCGCCGCCGCGCGGCAGCGTGGGGTTGCGCGCCAGCTCCTCGTCGGACAGCGCGTACTTGACCAGCAGGAACACCGGCTGGCCGTCGGCGTCCAGGCGCACCCGGGGCTGGTCTGCCACGGGGTAGAAGCGGTGCCAGAGCGTGTCGTCGGCGTAGACGGTGACGCCGTCGACGGTTCGGAAGGCGGGGACTTTCAGCATGGGGTCACCTCTGTGGAGGGTGGGCGCACCGGGGCGGTGGGGCGCGGGTTCATGTCGGCACCTGCTCGACGAGCAGTTCGGGGGTCTGGTCCACGCGCCAGGGGCCGACGCGCAGCGGGCGGGTGGCACCAGTGGCCGGGTCGCGGCCGACCCAGTGCAGGCGCCAGGCGTAGGAACGGGGCTGCAGCAGGCTGCGGCGCCAGTAGGACCAGCGGCGTGCCTGCCCCGCCTCCAGCGTCAGCAGGGTGCCGCTGGCGCCGTCGGCGGGCACGGTGTCGCTGGCCAGCAGCTCCACCGCCACCAGCGCCGTCGCCCCGGCCAGCGGTTCGGCCAGGCGCAGGTCGACCGTTTCTGGCGCCGTGGGCTCCAGCGCCCAGCCGTTCAGGCGCAGACCCTCGGTCGGCAAGGTGCCGGACCAGCAGGGTTGCTCCGCGCCGTCGCCCGCGCGGGCCATGGCCTGGGCCGTCACCGGGGTCAGGCGCTCGTCGCCGGTCAGGCACACCCAGGCGTCCGGGGTCTGCGGGTTCAGTTCGATGGATCGGGTCGGGCCGCTGGCGGGAGTCACCACCAGCCGCACCGCCACGGCGTGGGCCCAGAGCGAGGGGTCGGCCGCCACCGGCGCCGGGCGCACGCCGGCCTCGGCCTCGCCGATCACCAGCTGCAGGCCCTGCACCGGCACAAAGTGCGGCGACGACAGCGTCAGCGGCAGCTGCCCGTCCCGGGCTACCACCGCCAGCGTCCGGTACGACAGTTCCAGGCCGGCACCGAAGGCGGGGCCGACCACCGACAAGGCGTGCAGCCCGGTGTGCGCGTCGAAGCGGAACGTGCGGTGCACCCAGGCGCCGCTGGGGCCGCGGTAGCGCAGCTCCACGTCCAGCTGCGCCAGACCGCGGGGGTGCAGGGGCAGGGCGCACAGCACATGCACCGTGACGCGCTGCATCGGCCGGAACGGCATGACCACCGGAAAGGCCTGGGCGTGTCCGGCCCATTGGCGGTGGGCCTCGCTCAGCGACCAGCGCAACCGCCGCTCGACGGTGTCGGGCAGGGGCAGGTCCAGGCGCCACGACAGGCCGTCGGCCGTGTCGGTGAGCGGCACGCCGGGGTGCCACTCAAAGCCCTCGCCCACGCGGCGGAACAGACTCTGGCGCGCGCTGCGCGCGGCCTGCAGCGCCAGTGCTTCGGTGTCGGCCGGTACCGCGTCGTCCAGCAGTGGCTGCCAGCGCAGCAGGCCCGCTGGCAGGCTCAGGAAGGCGCGGTCGAGGTCCTGGGCGCTGGCCGGGCCGTCGGCGGGCAGCAGGGCCCGCAGCTGGTCGTGGAGGGTGGTGCCGGTGGTCGTCACCACCCAGGGCAGGCCGGGCCGCAGCCCCGGCACCCGCAGCCGCAGCTCCAGCTCCACCGGTTCCGGCCCGCCGGTGCCGGCCTCGCGCACCAGCGCCGTGACGATGCGGGTGTCGTCCGGACCGAGGTGGTGGGTGAGCGAGAGGGCATCGACCGAACCCACGGCCACCGGCTGCCACTGACCGGCCGCCTGCACCAGGTCGCCCGACACGCCGCGCAGCACCAGGCGGGCCTCGGCCTGCACCACCGGCGCGGGCTCCAGCGCATGGCCAGCCAGCGACGGCTCAAGCGCCAGAGCGTCGAGGCCGGCGTGGTCCAGCGCCAGAAAGGCCTGCAGCAGCCCGCCGTCCTGCGACGTGCCATCGTCCGCCGTGCGGCGCAGCAGCGTGAAGCGCGGCAGACCGTCGGCGTCCAGCGCCAGGGCCACGCGGTCCGGCAGGACATACAGCCGGTGCGCGTCCCGGTGGTCGGGGAACACGTCCGGGAAGTCGGGCAGCGGCCGGGTGAGCATCATGGTCACCCCTGCGGCAACGTCACCTGCAGATGGCCGACCCCGGCCAGTCCGTCGTGCACACGTTCGCCACCCTGCGCATCCACCGCCACCAGCCGGTAGCGGTAACCGGGCTCCAGGCCCAGGATGCGCGCCACCACCGGCTTGCGCAGGCTCACCGTCTGCACCAGCGTGCCGGCGTCGAGCGCGACCACCGGGCCGTCGTCGAACTCGACCCGCAGCGACGTCAGCGCACCGGGGCCGAAGAACAGCGGGCTGGCCGACACCTGCACCTCGAACGTGGCCTCGGTGAAGGCCTCGGTGACGGTGAGCTGGCCCATGAGCCGGGCGAGGTCGGGCTGGATGTCCAGGTCCAGCGCCGGGCTGACCGACAGCAGCGGGAAGGCCGCGGGCTCGACGGCCAGGCGCAGGTCCAGGGTCTGGCCTGGGGCCACCGCAGCGGCCGGTGGCAGCTCCAGGGGGCGCACGGTCACGCTCTGCGCGACGCCGGTGGCCGGGTCGGTCCACACGCCCAGCTCCTGCGGGTGGACCCCGTTGACGCGCACCGGGCTCTCGATGCGGTTGCGCAGGGTCACGACGTGGTGGCCGGGCACGCCGTCGGGGTCGGGGCGCAGCAGCTGGGGATCGAACACGCTGCCGGTGTTGTCCTTGAGCGAGACCACCAGCGGGATGTCGACCTGCGTGCCGTCGCTGATGGTGGCCGTCACCCAGCCCTGCATGCCGATGCCCGCGGGCGACTGGAAGGCGGCCGCCAGGCGCACGAACTGCGCCTCGTCCAGCGACAGCTCGTCGGTGATGCCCTCGTCGAAGCGGATCACCGCGTCGGGCCGCTCCTGCAGCGCCGGGGGCGCGCCGTCGGCGGTCGGCACGCCCAGGGTGAGCCGGGCCGACCGGGGGGTGAGCGCGGTCAGCCGCGCCGCGGGACCAAAGCGCTGGCGCGCCAGCAGCAGGAAGGCCTGGCCAAGGTGGGGCCGCGCCTGGAACGCCAGGCGCACCCGGTAGGACAGCGCCTCGCTCTCGGTGGCCACGTCGGTGATGGCGAACACCAGCGAGGGCAGGAAGGGGCTGGCGTCGCTGCGCGCGAGCCGAAACTCCTGCGGCTCGTAGTAGACCTGGTCGCGCACCAGCGAATCCTGGAAGAAGGTCACGCTCTGGCCCTCGGCCACCAGGTCGTGCTTGAACAGCACATGGGCCTGCGAGGGGTCGCGCGGCGCATCGAGCATGTAGCCGTCGGCCTGGGGGTCGAAGGTGCAGGCCAGCGACTGCGTGCATTCGACCTCGCGCCGCACCAGCACTGGCCGGCCCTTCTTGTCGATGGCCACGCGCCGCGGCAGGGTGCGCAGCACGCGCGCCGTCTCTTCCCGGGACAGCGCCTCGTCCAGATCGGGGTTGTGGTGCGGGCGCCGTACGCCCCGCGCGAGTGCCCGCGTGGCGGTGCTGGCGCGGTCGGCCCGCAGGCTGGCGATCGCGGGCATCCGCGGCCCCGCCGCCGCCACTGCCAGCGGCTGGGTGCGCAGCGTGCTCAGCACCGCGGGGCTGATGCGAACCATGTCGATGTCCGGCTGCAGCGGGGCCACCGCCGGCCGGTCGTGCAGCCACCACTGCTGCCAGGTGCGCTGGCCGATCGTGGCCTTGCACACCACCTCCAGCCGGGCGCGGTGCACCGGCGAGGTGATGATCTGGTGGATGCGGTCGTAGTCCTCCTGGGCATGGAAGGGCAGCGTGCAGCGGTGCATGCTGCCGCCCAGCGGGTTCAGCGGGCCGAGCGCCTCCCAGATCAGCGGCTGCGCCGGCGCGGCGGCCACCGAGCGGGCCATGACGTAGTTGCTCAGGCGGTCGGTGCGGCCATCGGCGTCGGTGTAGTCGTCCAGCACGTCCACCACCAGCGTCTGGCCGCTGCGGCGGGCGGTGAGGGTGGTGACCTTGAAGCCGAAGGCGTAGACCCCGATCAGCGCGTCGCCCGAGGGCATGGCCGTGGTCTCGCCCCAGTCGCAGTCGCTGGGGTGGCACTTGCCGAAGCCGTGCATGAACCAGCCGCCGTCGGCCCGCCGCCCGATCAGCAGGCGGGTCATGCCCCGCGTGGCCGCATCGGTGTTTTCCCACTGGCCCTCCCAGGTCAGCGTCGCCGGGTCGGCCGCCGCCACCACCGGCATTTCGTACCCCAGCCGCAGCGTGGCGGTGTGCTCGAGCGTGCGCATGGCGAAGCGCGCATCGACGGCGTGCACCGCCAGCAGTTCGATGTTCAGCCAGCCCAGCGGACCGAGCGGGTCGTCGTCGGCCGTGCGCAGGCGCAACCGGGAGGTGTGGCGCCCGCCCACCGTGTTCCATTCGTAGCGCGGCAGCTGGTACCGGGCGCTGGCATCGTCCGATGCCTCGTAGAGCACCTGGGGTTGGAGGGAGCCGTCCGGGCTCACCGGCACCGGGGCCTGTGCAGCCGCTGTCGTCACCGGATGCACCTTGGGCGTGAGCAGCAGCGTCTTGAGCTCGAAAGCTTGCAGCTGGTTGCTCATCAACAGAACCTGCTCGTCGCTTGCCATGTCCGCTCCTGCAAGAGGTGCCCCCGGTGGCCCTGACCCGGTGGACGGACCAGCGCGGCGGGGGGAGGGGACCCAATGTAGGAGTGCAGAACGGCGGTGACATCCTTCCGACTAGGGACCGGCGGCCGCAAGGATCACCCGTTTTGAGGACAAGTCCGCGCCCGTATAACCGATCCGCCGCCGCACCGCCGGGCGGCAGGAACAAAGGCGTTCCGGTTCCCGTTTTCCCCGCGGGCGCCAGCGCTGTTTGCTGCACCGCGTCATGATTTCTTCATGTGCCCGCACGGTGCGGGCGCCCCACCTCCCCGGAGCACCCGTTTCATGAGCGACCTGTCGCAACCCACCCACGCCCCCGTCCTGCTGGACAAACTGCAATGGCGCTACGCCACCAAGAAGATGGACCCGTCCCGCGCCGTGCCGCAGGACAAGGTCGAGCGCATCGTCGAGGCCGCGCGCCTGGCGCCCACCTCCAGCGGCCTGCAGCCGTTTGAAATCATCGTCGTCACCAGCAAAACGGTGCGCGAACAGATCCAGCCCATCGCCTGGAACCAGGCCCAGATCACCGACGGTTCGCACCTGCTGGTGTTCGCCGCCTGGGACACCTACACGGCCGAGCGCATCAACCACATGTTCGACCTGGTGAACACCGAGCGCGGTTTCACCAATGAGGGCTGGGAGAACTACCGCCAGATGCTGCTGAACAGCTACCCGCAGCGCGACGCGCAGGTGAACTTCGAGCACGCCGCCCGCCAGGCCTACATCGGCCTGGGCGCCGCTCTGATCGCCGCCGCGTTTGAAGAAGTGGACGCCACGCCGATGGAAGGCTTCGACCCCGCCAAGCTGGACGAGATCCTCAAGCTGCGCGAGCGCGGCCTGCGCAGCGTGGCCATCGTGCCGCTGGGCTACCGCGCCACCGACGGCGACTGGCTGGTGAACCTGAAGAAGGTGCGCCGCCCGCTGGAACAGTTCGTCACCGAAGTGAAGTGATCCGCCCGGGCGGCGGCGGGCCTCAGGCGGCCTGCAGCGCCCGGCGGTCGATCTGGAACGCCGCCACCGAGGCCACCAGCTCGCGGGCCTGGTCGTCCAGGCTCTGCGAGGCCGCGGCGGTCTCCTCCACCAGGGCCGCGTTCTGCTGCGTGGCCTGGTCCAGCTGGGTGATGGCCTCGCCCATCTGGGTCACGCCGGTGCTCTGTTCCTGCATGGCAGAGGCAATGTCCACCACCAGCTGGTTCACCCGCCGGATGGATGCCACCACCCCGGTCATCGCCGCGCCGGCCTGATCGGCCAGTGCGGCGCCCGTGCCGACCTGGTCCACGCTGGCCTCGATCAGCTGCTTGATCTGCCGCGCCGCGTCGGCCGAACGGCCGGCCAGCGCCCGCACCTCCGAGGCCACCACGGCAAAGCCGCGCCCCTGTTCGCCGGCCCGCGCCGCCTCCACCGCCGCGTTGAGCGCGAGGATGTTGGTCTGGAAAGCGATGCCGTCGATCACGCCGATGATCTCGGCGATGCGCCGCGAGGCGTCCTCGATGCTGCGCATGGTGCGCACCACCGAGGCCACGGTCTCACCGCCGGCCTCGGCCGCCTGCGAGGCGTCGGTGGACAGCGTGCGGGCCGCCTGCGCGCTGTCGGCGTTCAGGGCGATGGCGCTGCTGAGCTGCTCCATCGACGCGGCCGACTGTTCCAGCGCGCTGGCCTGCGCCTCGGTGCGGGCGCTCAGGTCCTTGTTGGCGCTGGCGATCTGCGCCGAGGCCGAACCCACATGGTCCACCCCGCGGTGCACCTGGCCCACCAGGCTGCGCAACCCGTCCTGCATCACCCCCAGCGACTGCAGCAGCTCGGCCACCTCGTCGCGGCCCTGCACCGGCACGTCCTTGGTGAGGTCACCGGACGCAATGCGACCGGCCACCGCCACGCCTTCGCGCAGCGGCCGCACGATGCTGCGGGCCAGCACCACCGAGGCCAGCAGGCCCAGCACCAGCGCCGCCACCCCGAGGCCAATCTGCAGCAACTGGGCACCGCCGATGGAGCGCCCCACGGCCTGGCCATGTTCCTGCGCCAGGCGGTCCTGCAGCGCGCGCAGGGTGTCGATGGGTTGCTGCAGGCGCGCCAGCGCCGGCAGGGTCTCGCTGCGCAGCAGCTGCTGGGCCTCCTCAATGCGGCCTTCCTTCGCCAGCGGACCGACCTTGACGAACGAGGCCACATAGGCGGCGCGGGAGCTGCGCAGCTCGGCCAGCGCGGCCTTGCCTTCGGGCCGTTCCACCAGCCGGTCCAGCGTGAGCAGGGCCTCGTCGATGGCCTTGCGGTTGGCGTCGATGCGCGCCTGCACCACGGGTATCTGCGAGGGCTCCACCAGCAGCAGCTCGGCCGTGTTCAGGCCGTTGGCCCGCGTGGCGGTGTCGATCACCGACACCGCCGCCACCTTCACCATTTCGCGCTCGATCAGCTGGCTGTTTTCCTGCCCGATCAGCCGCAACGACAGCAGCGACGAGGCCACCAGCCCCGCAATGAGCAACAACATCAAACCGAAACCGGCCGCCAGCCGCGCACCGATCCGGAACCTGGACACACCCCACATGCTGAACTCCTGGCGCGCGCACACCGCGGCCTGATGCGGAGTTTTTCGGCGCGGGGCGGGCGCGCTGAATAGTCCTGAAGAACTATGGCGGGCCTAAGATCCGGGACACCTCGCCACCCACCGCCGCCGACACGCCATGTCCCAGGAATCCCGCCGCACCAGCCAGACCGGGGTCGTGCTGCGCCTGGGCAGCACGCAGACCCTGGCCTGGGCCTCGTCCTATTACCTGCCGGCCCTGCTGGCCGCGCCGCTGGCCGCCGAGCTGGGCCTGGCGGTCACCCAGGTGTTCGGTGCCTTCACGCTGGCACTGGTGATCTCGGCCCTGGTCGGGCCGGCCGCGGGCCGCGCCATCGACCGCCACGGCGGGCGCGCGGTGCTGCGGGTCACAAACCTGCTGTTTGCCGCCGGCCTGGCGGCGCTGGGCCTGGCGCAGGCCGGGTGGCAGGTCTGGGCCGCGTGGTGCGTGATCGGCGTGGCCATGGGCAGCGGGCTCTACGACGCGGCCTTCGCCACGCTGGTGCGGCTCTACCCGGTGAGCGCGCGCAACGCCATCACCGGCATCACGCTGATCGCCGGTTTCGCCAGCACCGTGGGCTGGCCACTCACGCAGTGGGGGCTGGACACATTCGGCTGGCGCGGCACCTGCCTGGGCTGGGCGGCGCTGCACCTCGTGCTGGGCCTGCCGCTGCACGGCGGGTTGCCGCGCGGGCGGGTGGAAGAGGCGCCGCCGGTGCGGGCCGAATCCGCGCCCACCGCACCCGCCGACTCGGGCGCACCGGCGCAGGCACCAGCTGGCAATGGCGTCGCCATCGTGCTCGCCGCCGTGTTCGCCATCGCCTGGTTCACCAGCACCGCCATGGCCGCGCACCTGCCGCTGCTGCTGCAGGCGCAGGGCCTGTCGGCCTCCACCGCGTTGGGCGTGGCCATGCTGGTGGGGCCGGCGCAGGTGGCGGGGCGGCTGCTGGAATTCGGCTTCCTGCGCCGCGCCCACCCGCTGCTCTCCAGCCGCTTCGCCACCGCGGGGCACCCCATCGGCGTGGCGTTGCTGGCCCTGGGCGGGCCGCTGGGCGCCTGGCTGTTTGCGGTGATGCACGGCATGGGCAACGGCATCCTGACGATTGCCAAGGGGACGCTGCCGCTGGTGGTGTTCGGCGCCGCGGGTTACGGCGAGCGCCAGGGCTGGCTGATGGCGCCGGCCCGCGTGTCGCAGGCCTTCGCGCCGCTGCTGTTCGGTCTGGCCATGGCGCACTGGGGCGGCCACGCGCTCTGGCTCACGGCCGGGCTCGGGCTGCTGGCGCTGGCTCTGCTGCAGGGGCTGGCGCTGCACATGGCGCGCCGCGGCGCAGCGGTGGCGCCTACGACCCCACGGCCTGACGCGCCAGCCTGAGAAAGCGCGCCCGATCGGCCTCGCCCAGGGCCTGCAGGATCTCGTCCTGCAGGTTGCGCACCACCGGCACCAGCGCCTGGAGGATGCGCTCGCCCTCGGCCGTCAGCGACAGCACGCGCGCGCGGCGGTCGCGCTCGCTCACCACGCGGTCCACCCAGCCCTTCTGCTCCAGCCGCTCGATCACGCCACCGATGGTGGCGCGGTCGTAGGCGATCAGCTCGGCCACGGTCGCCTGGTCCGTGCCCGGGTGGTGGCCGATGGCGTCCAGCGCTGCGAACTGCACCGGCGTCAGGTCGAAGCCCGCCGCCTGAGTGCGCTGCACGAACACCTGCGTGGACAGCTGGTGCAGCCGGCGGATCAGGTGTCCCGCCATGTCGAGTGAGTCCATGCCTGCGCTCCGTTTCAAAGACTATTGATAAGTATACGTACCGTATTGACACAAATTAGTAAGCATAGATATCATTTGCTCCCACCCATCGCCCCCGGGCGACCTTCCCATCAGGAGACACCCCATGCAGTTCTACAAAGACGGTTTTCGCGGCGGCAACCCCGACATCAAGCAGGCCGCGCCCAACCGCCGCAACCGGGGCGTCAACGAACCCCTGCCCGAAAAGGTGGACGTGCTGATCGCCGGCACCGGCCCGGCCGGCCTGTGCCTGGCCGCGCAGCTGGCGGCCTTCCCCGAGATCGAGACGATGATCGTCGAGCGCATGGCCAGCAACATCATCAAAGGCAAGGCCGACGGCATCAACACGCGCACCATGGAAATGTTCCAGGCCTTCGGTTTCGCCGACAAGGTCAAGCGCGAGACCTACTGGGTCAACCAGACCGCGTTCTGGATGCCCGACCCCGCCAACCCTGCGCACATCCGGCGCGTGGGCCGGGTGCAGGACGTGGCCGACGACAGCTCGGAGATGCCGCACATCCTGATCAACCAGGCGCGCTTGCACGAGCTGTTCCTGGAGGTGATGGCGAACTCGCCCTCGCGCCTGGCGCCCGACTACGGCTGGGAAATCGTGGGCCTGACCATCGACGAGACCACCGACGACCACCCGGTGACCGTCACGCTCAAGGACTCGACCGGCATCAACTGGGGCGCCACGCGCACCGTGCGCGCCAACTACGTGGTTGGCTGCGACGGCGCGCACTCCGCGGTGCGCAAGGCGATTGGCGGCGTGCTGCACGGCGACGCAGCCAACCAGGCCTGGGGCGTGATGGACATCCTGGCCAACACCGACTTCCCCGACGTGCGCCAGAAGTGCCTGATCTCCTCGGCCAACGAGGGCAACGTGCTGATCCTGCCGCGCGAAGGCGGCTACGTGTTCCGCATGTACGTCGAACTCGACAAGCTCAAGGACGGCGAGAAGGCCGCGAGCAAGAAGTTCACGCAGGACGACATGATCGCGGCGGCCAACCGCATCATCAAACCCTATTCGCTGGACGTGAAGGAGATCGTCTGGTGGTCGATCTACGACATCGGCCACAGCATCACCGACAAGTTCGACGACGTGCCCGAAGGCAGCGACCGCGCCCCGCGCGTGTTCACCGCCGGCGACGCCTGCCACACCCATTCGCCCAAGGCCGGCCAGGGCATGAACGTGTCCATGCAGGACACCTTCAACCTCGGCTGGAAGCTGGTGCATGTGCTGCAGGGCCGCGCCGACCCCAGCCTGCTGCGCAGCTACAGCAAAGAACGCCTGACCGAGGCCAAGCGCCTGGTTGAGACCGACCACGAGTGGTCGCGCATCATGTCCGCGCCGACCACGCAGGCCGAGCGCGAGGGCACCGAAGAGCCGCGCATCATCCGCCAGTTCAAGGCCAACCTCGAATTCACCGGCGGCACCGCGGTGAAGTACGACACCTCGACCCTGTTCGCACCCGGCACCCACCAGGCGCTGGCCAAGGGCGAAGAGATCGGCCGCCGCTTCCACTCCGCGCCGGTGGTGCGCCTGTCGGACGCCAAGCAGATGCAGCTGGGCCATGCGGCCGAAGCCGACGCGCGCTGGCGGATCTACGTCTTCGCCGGCCAGGGCGACGTGGGCCAGCCCGGCGCACCCATCGCGCAACTGGCAGACTGGCTGGAGAACGACCCCGCTTCACCGGTCGTGAAGCACACCCGCCCGGGCGAAGACATCGACGCCATCATCGACGTGCGCGCCGTCTTCCAGCCCACCTTCGACCAGCTCGACTACGGGCACATGCCCTCGCTGCTCAAGCCGAAGACCGGCAAGCTCGGCCTGCAGGACCACGAGAAGGTCTTCTGCGTCGACCACAAGGGCCTGGGCGACATCTACGCCATGCGCGGGATCGACCGCGACCGCGGCTGCCTCATCGTCGTGCGGCCCGACCAGTACGTGGCGAACGTGCTGCCGCTGGACGCGCGCGAGGAACTCTCGGCGTTCTTTGCCGGGGTGTTGCGCTGAGGCAAGGCGGCGCGGCCAGCGACGGGGCCGGCCTCTGAGCCGGCGGGCGTAGATGAACCGGCCGTTGGCCTGCCAGAGCAGGGTGAGTGCGCCCCACCGCTCCAACAGACCCAGGGTGGACGAGCGGTCGGCAGCCGTCACCGACCACATCTTGCTGCCCTCGTCCTCGAACACGGGCGCGCCGAACAGGGACCGCAGCGTCTCCTCGGCGTTGGCCTTGTGGATGCCCTGAAGCCGTTCCAGCAGCACCCGTTCATCGTGCGTCATCGCCGCCACCGCCTGCGCGTTGCGCGCTTCCAGCAAGCCCGAGGTGTCGGCGCCGTGGCGCCAGGAGCTCAGCAGCCCGTCCGAACTCTCGATGCCGAAAATGTCCATCAGCTCTTCGAGGTAGCCGACGAACCGGTCCTGGTCCTCGCCCTCGGCGGAATCGAACTTCTTCATCACCGGCTTGAACAGGCCCAGCACGACCGGCTTCGTCTGCCGGGACGGCGGCAGCCTGCGCAGGTCGCGCGCCAGCTGGTTCACCCAGGCTTCGTACCGGAGCCGGTCCGCTTCCTTCAGGTCCACGCGGTAGAACGGCTCGTTCACGAACTTCTTTTTGGCGATGAAGCGGTCCAGGGCCTGACGGCGGTCCTCGGCGGCCGAACTCTGAGCTGCGGGGTCGGCCCAGACGTGGATGGACACCGCGCCGAGCAGGGCGGAGAGGAGAAGGGCGCGGCGGGAGGGGGAGGTACAGGCCGGCATTGCTCGCCCAGGAGGGTGTGGTGGAGGTTCGGAGGTGAACAAGTTCGCCAATCTTGCGACGGAGGGGCCGGGGAATGCGCCGCCTCAGCGGCCGGCACCCGGCGCCACCAGTCCGCGGCGCGGGATGGGCGTGGAGAACACGATCGAGGTCCGCGTCTCGCCGTAGCCATTGATGGACGAGAGGAACCGTTCCAGGTCTTCCAGGCTGCGCGCCACCACGGTCACCACATAGGAATCCGCCCCTGCGACGTGGTGGCATTCCAGCACCTCGGGCGCACGGCGCAGCTTGTCGATGAACGCCTTCTTGCCCGGCTGCTGCACCGTGATGCCCACGATGGCGCGCACCGGATAGCCGGCCAGCGCCGGGTCCACGTCGGCGCTCACCGCACGCACCACGCCCGCGTCCTTCAGCCGCTTCAGGCGTTCGACCGTGGCGGGCACCGACAGGCCCGCGGCAATGGCCAGGGTCTTGAGCGGTGCCCGGCCATCGGCCTGCAAAGCCATCAGCAGCGCCCATGCCTTGGCGTCCAGTTCCAGCGTCGTCTCGGCCATACACGCCTTTCACCTGAAAAATCGATGGTGAACGCGATTCTCACCTGAGATAGCGCCTGTGCAGCGCACCAGGGCCTGCCGACAATCTGGTCCATGGACACGCTTCATTCATTCCCCCTGGCCGGGCTGTTCGTTCAGTCGATGCTGATCGGGCTGTCCATCGCGGCACCGGTCGGGCAGATCGGCATCCTGGCCATCCAGCGCACGCTGGACCACGGCCGCGCCGCCGGCCTGGCCACGGGCCTCGGCGCCGCGCTGGCCGACGCGGTCTACGGCGCCATCGGCGCGTTCGGTGTCTCGGGCCTCATCAACTGGCTGCTGGGCCTGAAGCTGTGGCTGGGCCTGTTCGGCGGCGGGTTCCTGCTGTGGCTCGCGTGGCGCATCGCGCGCAAGCCGCCGGTGCGGCGCAGCGGCCAGCACCCGCCACCGGGCACCCTGCTGCGCGACGTTTCGGGCACCTTCCTGCTGACGCTGTCGAACCCCACCACCATCCTGTCGTTCATGGCGGTGTTCGGTGCGCTGGCGGGCGGAGCACCCGTGCTCTCGCCCTGGGTGATGGTGCTGGGCGTGCTGCTGGGCTCGGCCCTGTGGTGGCTGATCCTGTCCACCGGTGTGGCCTGGCTGCGCGAGCGCTTCGACGAGCGCTGGCAGCGCGCGGTCAACCTCGGCTCGGCCGCGCTGCTGGCCGCCCTGGGGCTGTGGCAACTGGGCCAGCTCGTGACCTAGGGTCGACAATCGGCGGAGCCTCATCCACGGCCCTTTTTCAGGAGTGTCATCAGTGGACATCCCCCGCATCTTCAACATCACCGAAAGCGCGCACCGCATCCACAACCCGATCACGGCGGACAAGCTGACCACGCTGGGCGCGGCGCTTCGCATGGCACCGGGCACACGGGTGCTGGACCTGGGCAGTGGTTCGGGCGAAATGCTGTGCACCTGGGCGCGCGACCACCAGATCGTCGGCACGGGCATCGACATGAGCCCGCTGTTCACCGAACAGGCGCAGCAGCGGGCTCAGGCGCTGGGTGTCGCGCACCAGGTCCGCTTCATTCACGGCGATGCCGCCGGCCATGTGGCGGACGAGAAGGTCGATGTGGCGGCCTGTGTCGGCGCCACCTGGATCGGCGGCGGCGTGGCCGGCACCATCGAACTGCTCACGCGCAGCCTGCGCCCTGGCGGGATGCTGCTCATCGGCGAACCCTTCTGGCGCCAGCTGCCGCCCAGCGATGCGGTGGCACAAGGCTGCCAGGCGCACGCGGTGTCCGACTTCCTCACGCTGCCGCAGCTGCTGGCCTCGTTCGCCGAGCTGGGCCACGACGTGGTGGAAATGGTGCTGGCCGACCAGGACGGCTGGGACCGCTACGAAGCGGCCAAGTGGCTCACCATGCGCCGCTGGCTGGAAGCGAACCCCGGCGACGACATGGCCGCAGAGGTGCAGGCCCAGTTGCACTCGGAACCGGTGCGCTACGCGACCTACACACGCGAGTACCTGGGCTGGGGCGTGTTTGCGCTGATGGCGCGGTAGGCGCGGGCGCCACGGCCTCCGCTACTGCGGCACCAGCCCGGCGGACTTCACCAGCTCCGCGTGCAGCTTGATGTCGCTGGCGATCAGGCGCTGCAGTTCTTCGGGCGAGCTGGTCGCCACCTCGATGCCGCTCTCGGCCAGCTTGGCCTTGAGCTCGGGGTCGAAGGCCGCCTGCACCGCGCGGTTGAGCTGATCGACGATGGGGCGCGGCGTCTTGGCCGGTGCCAGCAACGCCATCCAGGCCGAGAGGTTCATGTCGGCCACGCCCGCCTCGGCCATGGTCGGCACCTGCGGCATCACCGGCGAGCGGGTCGGGCTCATCACCCCCAGCGCGTGCAGCTTGCCCGACGCGACGTGCGGCACCGCCTCGGGCATCACCGCGAACATCACGTCCACCGTGCCGGCCAGCGTGTCGTTGATGGCCAGCGCGCCGCCCTTGTAGGGCACGTGCAGCATCTTCACCTTGGCACGCGATTCGAACAGCAGACCACCCAGGTGCTGCGGGCTGCCGTCGCCCGACGACGCGAAGGTGATGCCGCCCGGCTTCGCCTTGGCCGCCGCGACCAGCGCCGCGACCGAGGGGTACTTCTGCTTGTCCTTGACGATCAGCACCATGGGCTGGTTGACCAGGCGGGTGACGGGCGTGAAGTCCGCCTCGGGGTCGTAGGGCAGGGACTTGAACACGCTCTTGTTCGTGGTCAGGAACGAAGCCGGTGACACCGCGAGCGTGTGGCCATCCGGCGCCGCCTTGGCCACCACCGGCATGCCGATCTGGCCCGAGGCGCCGCCTCGGTTGTCCACGATGAAGGGCACGCCCAGCGACGCGTTCAGCTTCTGGCCCAGCGCCCGCGCGATCATGTCCACGCTGCCGCCGGCGGGCAGGGCCACGACCAGCTTGACGGTCTGGTCCGGGTACTTGCCTTGCGCGGCCGACAGGCCGGAGAAGGACAGGGCGGCGAGAGCGGCGGCACAGGCCAGGGTGGTGCGGCGGTCGGGCATGAAGGGCTCCTGAAAAGCGGGGTGGGGCGCGCACCGTGCCAGTGCGCGTGTGTGCAGTGCCTGCAGCCCCATGCAAGACACGCGCCCAGCCGCCGGCCGCGTGCTGCCCCCCGCCCTGGTCGCAGACTCAGGCCTTGCCCCCGGCCCCGGGCTGGTGCGTGTGCACGCCCTGCATCCAGGCCATCAGGTCGACATGGCCGGACGTGGGCGCGGCCCTGGCGCTGCGCGGGGCCTCGTCGTCCGGTGCCAGGCGGCGGCGCCGGGGTTTGACGAAGCGCGCCACATGGCGCGGCGCCTCCGGGCTCTCGGCGGCCAGGTTGTCCAGGATCGCGCAGTGGGCGTGGTCGTCGCCCGCGCAGGCGCGCACCAGCCCTTCGAGCCCGGCCTTCATCTCGGCGATTTCCCTGAGCTTCTCGTCCAGATCCGCCAGATGGCGCAGGGCGATGGTCTTGACCTCGCGGCTGGTGCGCCGGTCATCGCCCCAGCGGCCGATCAGCTCGGCGATCTGCGGCACGGAAAAACCCAGCCGCCTGGACTGGCGGATGAAGCGCAGCACCGACACCTCCCGCTCGCCGTACAGGCGGTAGCCCGATTCGGTGCGCTCGGCCGGCGGCAGCAGGCCGGTCTGCTCGTAGTGGCGGACCATCTTGGGCGAGACGCCGGCGGCTTTGGCGGCTTCGCCGATGTTCATGAGCGGGTTCATGGGAAGGCTCCTCGGAACAGAAAGGACACGGTGGCCCGGACTGTCGTCCTTGCCACCGTGTCAAGGTCAAGTGACCATGGGACGCCCATGGTCTGCGCGCTCAGGCCGGCGGGTAGCCGGCGTCGGTCAGGGCCTCGGCCAGCACCGCGCGGTCTTCGTCGCTCTGCACGGTGACCTTGCGCGCCGGCAGGTCCACCTGGAACTTGCAGGCCGGGTCGGCCAGGTGCAGCGTCTGGCCGACCACCCCCGCGCAATGGCCGCAGGTCATGTCGGGCAACTGGAATTCATGCATGTCGCACTCCTGAAAAAAGTTGAGGAGCGGCCAGTCTGGGCATTGCCACAGCGGCAAGGTCAAGCACAGCAAGCCGACGCGAAAGGCGTTTGAGAAAGGCGTTTGACCTTGCCACTGCGTCAAACCCGAGAGTGCGGACTCCCCCTCACACCAGGAGATCGCCATGCAAGCATCCGCCACCCTCGCCCCGCCGGTCGACGCCCGGCCCGGCACCGAGTTCGAACTGCCCATCGAGGGCATGACCTGCGCGTCCTGCGTCGGGCGCGTCGAGAAGGCCCTGAAGGCCGTGCCCGGCGTGCAGGACGTCACCGTCAACCTCGCCACCGAACGCGCGTCGGTGGTGGCCGGGCCCGGCGTGTCGCTGCCCGCGCTCACCGGCGCCGTCGAGCGCGCGGGCTACTCGGTCGCGCAGCCCGCCGAAGACGACCGGCCCGCGCCGCCCGCCTCCCACCCCTGGTGGCCGGTGGCCCTGTCGGCCGCCTTCAGTTTTCCGCTGGTCCTGCCCATGCTGGGCATGCTGTTCGGGCAGGACTGGTCGCTCAACGGCTGGGCCCAGTGGCTGCTGGCCACGCCGGTCCAGTTCTGGCTGGGGGCACGCTTCTACCGCGCCGGCTGGAAAGCCCTGCGGGCCGGCGCCGGCAACATGGACCTGCTGGTGGCCCTGGGCACCTCGGCCGGCTACGGGCTGAGCGTCTACCTGCTGTTCAGGCACACCGAGCACGGCACGCCGCACCTGTATTTCGAGGCCTCGGCGGTCATCATCACCCTGGTGCTGCTGGGCAAGTGGCTGGAGGCGCGCGTCAAGCGGCAGACGACCGCGGCCATCCAGGCGCTCAACGCCCTGCGGCCGGAGGTCGCGCGCGTGCGCACCGCCTCGGGCGACGTGGACCGGCCGCTGGCCCAGGTCAAGGTGGGCGACCTGGTGGTGGTCCGGCCGGGCGAGCGCATTCCCGTGGACGGCACCGTCACCGAAGGGGCCAGCGAGGTGGACGAGTCCCTGATCACGGGCGAGAGCCTGCCGGTGGCCAAGCACCCGGGCGACAAGGTCACGGGCGGCGCCGTCAACGCCGAAGGCCTGCTGCTGGTGATGACCACGGCCATCGGCGCCGAGTCCACCCTCTCTCGCATCGTGCGCATGGTGGAGTCGGCCCAGGCGAAGAAGGCGCCCATCCAGCGCATGGTCGACCAGGTCAGTGCCGTGTTCGTGCCCGTCGTGCTGGCACTGGCGCTGGCCACCCTGCTGGGCTGGGGCCTGTGGACCGGCGACTGGGAGCGCGCGATCCTGAACGCCGTGGCCGTACTGGTGATTGCCTGCCCGTGTGCGCTGGGCCTGGCGACGCCGACGGCCATCATGGCCGGCACCGGCGTGGCGGCGCGCCGCGGCATTCTCATCAAGGACGCGGAGGCACTGGAGATCGCCCACAAGATCGACACCGTGGCCTTCGACAAGACCGGCACGCTCACCCAGGGCAAGCCCACGCTGGTGGCCCTGGAGGCGGCCGCCGGCCACGAGGCCCAGCTGCTGCCGTTCGCCGCCGCCATCCAGAACGGCAGTGAACACCCGCTGGCCCGCGCGGTGCTGGACGTGGCGCGCGAGCGCTTCGTCGCGGTGCCCGCGGCGCACGGCGTCGCGGCCGTGGCCGGCCGGGGCATGCGGGCGCAGGTGAAAGGGCGCGACATCCACCTGGGCAGCACGCGCTACATGAACGAACTGGCCGTGGACCTGTCGGCGATGGAGGCCGCGGCCAGCGCGTTGCAATCGGAAGGCCGCACCGTCTCCTGGCTGGCCGACCTGACGGACGCCCCCCGCCTGATGGGCCTGCTCGCCTTCGGTGACGAGCTCAAGCCCACGGCCGCGCACGCCGTGCGGCAGCTCAAGGCGCTGGGCGTCCGGACCGTGCTGGTGACCGGCGACAACCAGGGCAGCGCCCAGGCGGTGGGCCGTGCACTGGGCCTGGACCACATCCGCGCCGAGGTGCTGCCGGCCGACAAGGCCGGCATCGTGGCCGACCTGCGCCGCGGCGGCGACCGCGTGGCGATGGTGGGCGACGGCATCAACGACGCCCCCGCACTGGCCGCCGCCGACGTGGGCATGGCCATGTCCACCGGCACCGACGTGGCGATGCACGCCGCCGGCATCACCCTGATGCGGGGCGACCCCTCGCTCATTGGCGATGCCATCGACATCTCGCGCCGCACCTACGCCAAGATCCGCCAGAACCTGTTCTGGGCCTTCGCCTACAACGTGATCGGCATCCCGCTGGCCGCACTGGGCTGGCTCAACCCGATGGTGGCCGGCGCCGCGATGGCGCTGAGCAGCGTGAGCGTGATCTCCAACGCGCTGCTGCTGCGCCGCTGGCGCCCTACCAGCGCACCCAGCTGACCGGGACGCCCGTTCGCAGCGTGTTGTGCACCTCGGCCACGGCATCGGTCTCGCGCAGCAGGCGCTCCACTGCCTCGGGCGCCGCGGGCGACTGGACCCGGGCCCGGTAGCGGACGTCGGACGCGGCCAGGCCCACGCCCTCGAACGACGCCGTGGCCTCGACTTCGACCTGGGTCAGCTCCATGCCCAGGCGCCGGGCCTCGCGGTGGAGGTCGTTGGCGTAGCAGGTGGCCAGCGCCAGCATGAGGAATTCGCCGCCGTTCACGGCCGAGCCGCCACCGGCCCTGGGCGGCACGGCCAGCGGCTGCTCCGCCTCGCCCGTGCGCACCGACACGGCGTGCTGGCCTGGTGCACTGACGACGCGGGCGCTGATCTGCATGGAGGGCTCCTTCTCAGACGAGCGCGACCTCGACCCGCGAAGGGACGGCCCTGCGCACCGCATCGCCCACCGGGGAGTGCGCCTCGGCCCAGGCGACGATCTCGTGCAGCTGTTCGGCGGACACCCCCTCCGCCGCGATGCGCACGCGGATGCTCACGCTCTGCGGCCCCGGCGGCACGCCTTCGCCCAGGCCCAGGATGCCCCGGTCGTCGGAGACGCTGTCCACCGTGACCTCCAGCCGGCTCAGCACGATGCCCAGCTGCGCGGCGCGCAGGGCGATGACGGTGGCGTCGCAGCTGGCCAGGGCCGCGCGCAGATACCAGCCGGGTGTGGGCGCGCTCGCCGCGCCGCCGATGCCCTTGGGCATGTCGCTGACCAGGGTCTCGCCACCGGGGCCGGTGGCGACGCAGCGCAGGCCCTGTTCGATGACGGCCGTGGCGGCCTTGTCGGTGGACAGCGCCTTGTCCGGGTGCTGGGCAAAGTACCTCGTCACGCCCTCGATCGATTGCTGGATGTGTGCAAGCGTCATGCGGTTCCTCCAGTGGCGGCCAACCGGTGCCGGAAACGGCGGACCAGTCTACCCGTGACCGATCCCTGCATGCAGCCCGGCCGCCGGGCGGCGCGGCGACGGGGCACCACGCTTCGGCGCAGCCCGAAGCATCCGCGGCCCGATCAGGCGGACAGTCCACCCCTGTTCCACACCGGTACCCGCACCATGCCCATCACCTGCTTCATCCGCTACCAGATCGACCCCTTCCAGCGCGAGGCTTTTCGCCGCTACGCCGAGGCCTGGGGCCGCATCATTCCCCGCTGCGGCGGGAACCTGCTCGGCTACTTCCTGCCGCACGAAGGCAGCAACGACATCGCCTGGGGGCTGATCGGCTTCGACGACATGGCCGCCTACGAGCGCTACCGCGCCGTGCTGCGCGCCGACCCCGAAGGCCGCGCCAACTTCGAGCTGGCGCAGGCGCAGCGCTTCATCCTGCGCGAGGAACGAACCTGGCTCGAAGACGTGACCGGCACGGTCCATCGGCCGCGGCAGGTGGCGCCGTGATGGTGGAAGCATGGCCCGCTGCGTTACGCTGAGGACCATGAGCCGCAACACCCCGCACGAACCCCGCCTCGCCCGCGTGGCCGCCATGGTGGCCGACCCGGCGCGCTCACGCATGCTGGCCTACCTGCTCAGCGGCGAGTGCGCCAGCGCCAGCGAACTGGCCCGCGCCGCGTCCGTGACGCCCGCCACCGCCAGCGGCCACCTGGCCCAGCTGCTCGAAGCGCGCTTCGTGGCCTGCGAACCGCGCGGCCGCCACCGCTACTACCGCCTCGCCGACGCCGACGTGGCGCACGCGCTCGAAGCCCTGGCCGTGGTGGCCGAGCGCGGCGAACACGAGCAGCAATGGGCCACGCCCGAGCGGGTGCGGTTGCGCGAGGCGCGCTGCTGCTACGGGCACCTGGCGGGGCGGCTGGGCATCCGGCTGTTCGACGGCCTGATGGCGGCCAACGGATTGCAGCCGGCGAGCAGCGGCTACGCCCTCACCGACAGCGGTCGCGCGTGGTGCCAGCGCCTGGGCTTCGAGCCACCGGAGCCCGGCAGGAAACGGCGCTACGCCTACCCCTGCCTGGACTGGTCCGAGCGGCGCGACCACCTGGCGGGCGAACTGGCTGACCGGCTGTATCTGCACCTGGTGGCGCAGGGCTGGGTGCGGCGCGGGGCGGGGCGGGATGTGGCGGTCACGCCTTTGGGGCAACAGGAACTGATGGCCTTGCTCACCACCCCATGAACCCCACACGCAAAGTGCTGCTCGCCGGCGCCACCGGCCTGGTGGGCGGACAGATGCTGCAAGCCCTGCTGGCCGACCCGACGGTGGCGCAGGTGCATGCGCTGACCCGCCGCGACCTGAACCTGCACCACCCCAAGCTGCAGCCCCTGCGCGTCGACTTCACGCGCCGTCCTGCGCTGCCACCCGCCGACGAGCTCTACCTGGCCCTGGGCACGACCATCAAGGTGGCGGGCAGCCAGGCGGCCTTCCGCGCGGTGGACTTCGACGCCAACCTCGCGGTGGCGCGCGCCGCCGTGGCCGCGGGCGTGCGGCGCGTCGGGCTGGTCAGCGCGGCCGGCGCCAGCGCGCAGTCATCGGTGTTCTACAACCGCGTCAAGGGCGAGCTGGAAGACGCGCTCCGCACGCTGGACCTGCAGGCCCTGGTGCTGGCACAGCCTTCACTGCTGCTCGACCTGCGCGACGGCCTGCAGCAGCCTCCGCGCCTGGGTGAACGCCTCGCCATCCCCATTGCCCGCGTACTCGCGCCGCTGATGCCGGGGCGCTACCAACCGGTGCATGCGCGGGCGGTCGCGCTGGCGCTGCTGCGCACGGTGCCGACCGCGCAGGGCGTGGTCGTGCTGGCGTCGGATGCGCTGGCGCGCATCGGCCGCTGAGGCGCCGACACCAGACCGGCGCCTTCCGGTGCGCGGCCTTCCGCCGCTACGCCGCGTGCGCGCGCAGCCAGGCCACGATGTCGGCCGTCACCTCGTCGCGGTTGGTCTCGTTCAGGATCTCGTGGCGGCCGCCGGGGTACAGCTTCACCGTCACGTCGGCCAGGCCCGCGTCGCGGTAGCGCTGGCCCAGCAGCTGGATCAGCGCGCCGCCACCCGCCAGCGGATCGGCATCGCCGGACGCGATCAGCACCGGCAGGTCGCGGCGGATACCGGCCAGCCGCGCCGGGTCCGCCACGCGGGGCGCGGGCTCGAACAGGGCGGGGATCACATCGGCCGGCACGTCCCATCCGCACCAGGGGTTCGCCACGTAGGCGTCCACCTCGGCGGCGTCGCGGGACAGCCATTCGTAGCCCGTGCGGTGTTCGAAGCCGGCGTTGAAGGCCTCCAGCCCGGCGGGCGCGTCGGCCGGGGCGTTGGCCATCGCGGCGGCGAACGCGTCCAGCGCGGTCGAGCCGGACAGCACCACACCTGACCAGGTGGCGGAGTGGTCGAGCATGGCCGCCTGCGCGGCGAACGAGCCCATCGAGTGCGCGAACAGGAACACCGGCAGGCCGCCATGCTGCGCGCGCAGCGCGGCGCCGAACTGGGCCACATCGGCGATCAGGCCGCCGAACCCGGCGGCGCCGAAGTCGCCCAGCCGCCCGTCGGCGGTGCGCCCGTGCCCACGGTGGTCGACCGCGTGGACCACGAAGCCGGCCGCGTTGAGCGCCCGGGCAAAACGGTCGTAGCGCTCGCCGTGTTCGGCCAGCCCGTGGGCGATCTGCACCACGCCGGTGGAGGGGCCGTCCACGTCGGCCCAGGTGTAGGTCGTGACCTGGGTGCGGTCTGCGTCGGAGATGAAGGAGGAGGAAGAGGTGGTCATCGAACCATTCTCACCCCGCACCCGCTCCGCCCGACCTAGTGAAAACGGCAGGGCGCTCCGATGTGCTCAGGCGTCGATCTGCATCGCCGGCCGCGCCTGCACCTTCTGCAGCCAGGCGTTCGTGGTCGGATGGTCGGCCACCGGCGCGCCGAGGTAGACGCTGTAGCCGATCACCGAGGCCACGATCAGGTCGACCAGCGTGTACGCATCGCCCAGCAACCAGGGCTTCTGGCTCAGGCGCCCGTCGAGCACGGTGAGCAGTTCGTCCAGGGCCTTGTGCGCCGCTGTGCCGTGCGCGTCGTCGGACGTGCCCATGTTTTTCGCAGCCTGCATTCGAAACACCTGTGCGCCGTAGGTGACGTAGGCCCAGGTGCTCCACGACATGGCCTGCAGGTGTTCG
The DNA here is from genome assembly GCF_004006415.1 of Hydrogenophaga sp. NH-16. Lineage (NCBI taxonomy): Bacteria > Pseudomonadati > Pseudomonadota > Betaproteobacteria > Burkholderiales > Comamonadaceae > Hydrogenophaga > Hydrogenophaga sp. NH-16. Next base: position 3,725,099 of record NZ_CP029344.1, on the reverse strand, counting down.
GGCGTGCCGCCGGCCGGCCACAGGCCGCTCTTCACGCCATAGGTGTGGCCCAGCCACAGCTCAATGGCCAGCGCCTCGAACATCGGCGCGCCGTCCACCGTGAGGGTGGGCACCTTGCCGTTGGGGTTCAGGGCCAGGTAGTCGGGCCGGCGCTGCTCGCCGGTGGTGATGTCGATCTTGACGCGCTCGTGCGGCACGCCGAGTTCGGCGAGAGCGCAGGCGACCGGGGTGGCGCTGGACATGGGGTGCCAGTAGAGAACGATCTGGGACATGGTGGACTCCTTGGGGGTGTGGACAGCGGGCCCGACACCGCGCCGAACCCGTGGCTGCAATGTCGCGCCCATTGCGGACAGTTCCGGCCCTCAATAAACGCTAGAGTGCAACCATGCTGTCATCGTCCTCGCGCCTGTTGCGCGTCCTCTCGCTGCTGCAGACCCGCAGCCACTGGGCCGGCCCCGAGCTGGCCGATCGGCTGGCGGTGCACCCGCGCACGCTGCGGCGCGACATCGACCGGCTGCGCCAGCTCGGCTACCCCATCCACGCCAGCAGCGGCGTGGCGGGCGGCTACGCGTTTCGCGCGGGGCAGACGCTGCCGCCGCTGCTGCTGGACGACGAAGAGGCGCTGGCCGTGGCCATTGCCCTGCAGATCGCCGCGGCCGGCACCGTGAGCGGTGTGGAAGAAGGCTCGCTGCGCGCGCTGGTGAAACTGGAACAGGTGATGCCCACCCGCCTGCGCCGCCGCACGGGTGCGCTGCGCTCGGCCATCGTGCCGGTGCAGCGCATGGGGCCCACCATCGACGCCAGCGTGCTGGCCACGCTCGCCACGGCCTGCCGCGACCAGCTGCAGGTGGGCTTCAGCTACCGCGACCTGCGCGGCCAGGCCAGCGTGCGCCAGGTGCAGCCGCAGGGGCTGGTGCACACCGGCCACCACTGGTACCTGGTGGCCTGGGACCCGGCGCGCGACGACTGGCGCACCTTCCGCATCGACCGCGTGCAGGGCACACCCCGCACCGGTGCGCACTTCGCGCCGCGCCCGCCGCCCGCAGGCGACCTGCGCGCCTACGTCACCGGGGCCATGTCCGGCGTGCACCAGCAGGGCGAGCAGGCGCGCGTGGTGCTGCACCAGCCGCGCGAGGTGATGGCCAAAACCATTCCCCCATCCGCCGCCACGCTGGAAGCGATGGACGACAAGCACTGCCTCATGCTCTGCGGCACCGGCCAGCTGGACTCGCTGGTCTACTGGCTGATGGCGCTGGACGTGGAGTTTGATGTGCTGGAGCCGCCCGCGCTGAAGGAGCGGCTGCGCCGGGCGAGTGAGCGGGTGGGGAGGAGTTTGGCGCGGGGTGGGTGATAGTGAGAAGAAGAAGCCGGTTGTCGAATGGGATTGAAGTGAGGGGTGTTGCGTTACGCCAGTTGGACGAAGGTCGTGCCGCCATTGGAACCGCAGAGCCCAGAAGAAGCTCGCAACACAGAATGAATCGTGGCAACAACTTTTCGAGCGCTGAGTTGCCTGATGGGATTATTGGATTTCCAATTTTATAAGGCGCAGGGCTCAATTTAGACATGCAAAAGTCTATTAAAAGTCCACTGGAAAGCCGTTAGATACCGCAATGAGTAAAAGATTATTGAATCAGAAGTGGCAGCATTTGTCATTTACTGCGACTACTGTTTACACTTTAGCTACCGCAGCAGGGGCTCCAAAAATCGCACCGAGGCTGCCACCCACCAGTAAGATCACTATGTGCCACCTAAGCAAGATGCTCCTACTTCGAACATTGAGCTACAGGGTCGGGCATCAAAATGAGAGAAAAGCATGAATTCATTACCCAAAAGCACACGGGCAAACTACTTTTGCGATGAAACTGGGGAAGAAGAATACAGGCGCTCGTTTGTAGAGCTGCTAGCGAAAACGAAAAAGGTTGCTTTCGCCAAATACATGAATCCCGAGAACACTCACAGATTCAAGCATGGCGGCCACTGGTCCCATCCCGCTGCTCCTAATGTTCCGCCTACGAACATGAAGACTCACTCGGCTGAGACGGAAATATCCTTTGACAAAATTGTCAATCACGATCTTACTGTTATCGATCAAGTCATTGGGCAGATTTCCGAGAGCATGGAGAGTCAATTTGCCAAGATGCTGTTTACGAACGTCGCAGCTGCAGCGGATGCGGTCGGCAATACCGTTGACGCGAAGGCAGCTGGTTCGATCCACGAAGCGATTGCGCAAATTTTCGACAAGGTTCAGTTTTCAGCAGACAAGTTTGGCAATGTGACTCCGCCGAGTATCTATCTCGGAAACCAAGCTTCCCAAGCACTCCAGAACTCAGCGGCCAATGCTCCTCCCGAGTTTCATCAGCGGATCGAAGCAATCATTGCCAGAAAGACCGCTGAAGCCTTGGAGCGCGAGACCCAGCGCAAAGCTCGTTTTATAAGGTATGGAGAATCACATTGAGGGTACTTGTTTCTATAGGGTGCGACTCATATGAGCACGCCCCCTTGCTAAATGGGGCGGAGCAAGATGCGCGACGCATATATGAGTCGCTCATTCGGCCCGAAATTGGCGAGTATGACCCGGATCGCTCTCGTCTTTTGCTATCTCCAAATTACAGCGACGTTCGACAAGCCTTGAGAGATGTGCTCTTCACAGAGCCACAAGCGGAAACATTCACGTTCTTCTTCGCCGGACATGGGAGCGTGTCGTCCGGGGCGTTCTATATGTGGCTACGAGATTCGGATCCCAAAGGGCTTTCAATGTCAGCATTCTCTTTGGCCGATCTGTTCAGAAGTATTAACGAAGCCAAACCCCAGCAAAGCAACGTAATTGTTGACGCCTGCGAAAGCGGAGGGCTAATCGAAGACTTGGGGGTACTTCTAAAACCGGGATTGCTGGGGGACGCAGGCTCACCCGGCTTGACGCTTCTGGCAACATCAGCTCAAAACCGCAATGCAATCGAAACCGCAGCTGGTGGCATTGGCACTGTTGCCATCCTGGATTGCATTGAGGGCAATGACTTCGTTCAAGACTACAGAAGCACGTTGGACCTAGTTGAAATTGGAATGCGAGTGACTCAGCGCCTTAGCGCAAGCGGACAAAGTCCCGTTGTCTGGGGTTTGAACTTGTTCAGCGCTTCGGGCTTTTGTAAGAACCCACGGTATGGCAGTGATCCTGCAATGACACTGAGAAAAGCATTGCAGGATTGGCCCACATCAAGTCGCGATGCAATTCGCCAACATTACGATGGATTATGGGCGTGTTACTCGGCCATAAGTGGAGTTTGGGATCGGCAAAAGTTTTCTGAGGTCACTAGTGCAGTGCTCTCCTCTTCGCCAAATGACCCGGAAGCGCTAGCCGTTTTGGCGGATCGCTTGGCCGTGACCTACATCCAGAGAGCACTCCAAGCCCGTGATCCATTTAGGGGCGTCGAAGTAACTGCAATCTTGGCGGTAGCTTTACTTTCGTCAGTAGAGCATCCTCGCGTCGCGGATACTGCGCAACGATTGATCGACCAAATGTGCTTGATGCTTCTCGATGCTGTTTCTGCACTGATAGTGGACTTAGAGGCGGACAAGTACGCGCTCTTATCTGATCGGTCTAGCCCACTGAGTGAGCTCCATGAGCTTCCCCCGCGCCTAACAAAGATTCTCGGCTGGGCTGCCGCTGCCACTCTGGTATGTCGCGACGACAAGCAACGCGCACAGGCCGAGTCTATGTTTTCGAGGGTTGTTAGCCTTATCCTAGAAAATTACAGCGGATCAGTAACTTCATTGAATGATGTGCAAGCCTCCGGTCTCTGTATCACGCTTTCAGCCTGCGCCAATCTGCGCCTAATTGACGAAGGTGAACAGTTGATCGGTCTAATGTTTTACACCCTCGTTCAATGCAAAGGAAAAGTTGCGATATCGGATCTACCAAGAGACAGAGCTTTGGAGTACTTGATTTCGCGACATAAGAACGACTTTTCTGAGTCTGCGGACCTAGTTGCGCGCCCATTGGACTTGCTAGCCGTGTTGCTAAAGGCTGCCGATGTATTTGGGCTTGGATCCGTTCTTGACGAGAGCCTTTGGAAACTAGATGGAGTTGCTCTTAGTGCATATCTGCCTGCAAACTATATGGACTATGGCTCATCGTTAATGACAGACGGTGAAAATCTGATCTGGACGATTGGTTTTGACGTATTCAGGACGTCAGATTTCATTGCAAGCTGGCCTAGCAAGAAGACTATGCCCCAGAGTCAAATTGTGGCCTCCCTTGCTTTGATTGCAACTCTTATTTACCCAGACCGCCAAGCTTGGTTCTTGCTCGAGCCATGAACTAACACGGTGTTTGGTAATCGTGTTCGTTCTGCCGCCGCGGAAGCTCGGGCCAAGCTCGGGGGATGAAATTCAACCTTGCTTCCCCAACCACTCCCGCCAACTCCCCAGCGCGGTGATGTCGGTCCCTCCCTCGACCCCGATCGCCTCGCACACAAACCCGCTCACCCACGACCCATCGGCCAGCTTCACCTTGCCAATGCCCAGCGGGGCGGGGATGCCGTCGACGAAGCTGCCGAAGTGTTCGGCGGGCAGTTCCCAGACTTCCATGTGAATGGCGGAGCCGCCTTCGTTGACGCGCACCATGCCGGGCCGCTGGACCGGGCCGCCGGCGAGGGCGTAGAACTTGTATTCGGGCGCGGACTGCACCGCGCCGAGCAGGCGCGCGCCGCGTTGGGTGAGCTGCCAGTTGAGCGGCAGGCCGCTGAGGTGCGCGCCGCACACCGCGACCTTGACGGTGCCGGCGGTGTTGGAGCCTTTGGGCAGATCGGTGGTGGTGATGGCGGGGGTGTCGGCCAGCGTCACGGCGGTGGCGCCGAGTGACAGCGCCGCCTGCGCGCGGTGAAAGCGGTCGGCCAGGCGCAGCAGGGGCACGTCCTTGAACGCGGGCGCGGCCAGGGTCACGCCCCAGGGCAGGCCTTGGGCGTCGCAGCTGGCCTGGAAGCCTGCGGGCACCGCGACGGCGGCGTAGTCCAGCAGGTTCATGAAGTTGGTGTAGTAACCCAGGTTGCTGTTGAGGCGGATCGGGTCGGCCTGCATGTCGGCGATGCGGTAGATGGTGCCGGCGGTGGGCGTGAGCAGGCAATCCACGTCTTGCCACACCGCGTCGCACACGCGCTTGAGCGCCTTGAGCTTGTAGCTGGCGGCGAAGGCGTCGGCCGCGGTCTTGGTCTTGCCGCCTTCGATGATGGTGCGCACGGGCGGGAACACGGCCTCGGGCTGCGCGTCGATGAAGTCCTTGATGGCGACGTAGCGCTCGACCACCCACGGGCCTTCGTAGAGCAGGCGCGCGGTGTCGAGGAAGGGGGTGAGGTCGATCTCGACCGCGGTGCCGCCCAGGGCATGCAGGCGTTCGATGCTTTGCGCAAAGAGGGCAATGGCCGCGTCGTTGCCGAAGAAGTTGAGGTCCTGCGGGCGCGGCACGCCGAAGCGGAAGGGGCCGGCCGAGAAGTCGACGCCGAAGGGCTTGGCGGCGCGGCTGAAGGCGTCGGCTTCGTCGGGCACCGCGGCCACGGCCAGCACGGCCTGCGCATCCGCCGCGGTGAGGGCGAAGATGGACACGGTATCTACCGTCCTGCAGGCCGGCACCACGCCGGTGGCCGACAGCAGGCCGATGCTGGGCTTGAGGCCGATGAGGTTGTTGAAGCTGGCGGGCACGCGGCCCGAGCCGGCGGTGTCGGTGCCCAACGAAAACGACACCCAGCCCTTGGCCACGCTCACGGCGGAGCCGCTGCTGGAGCCGCCCGAGACGAAGTCGGGGTTGAAGGCGTTGCGGCAGGCGCCATAGGGCGAGCGGGTGCCGTTGAGCCCGGTGGCGAACTGGTCGAGGTTGGCCTTGCCCAGCGGCACCGCGCCGGCCGCGATGAGCTGCTGCACGAGGAAGGCGCTGTCGCCCGGCGTGTAGGCGTATTCGGGGCAGCCGGCGGTGGTGGGGATGTGCGCGAGGTCGATGTTGTCCTTGATCGCAAACGGCACGCCGTAGAGCGGCAGGCTGGCCGGGTCCACACCGTCGAGGTGGGCCACGTAGGGCTCGATCTCGGCGACGGTCAGGCGGTGGATGAAGGCGTGGTGCGCGTCGGTGGCGCAGCGGCGCATGGCCTCGGCGATGACGGCGCGCACGGGGGTGCCGGCGGCGTAGGCGGCGCGCAGGCTGGCGAGGTCGAAGGACAGGTCTTGCAGGTTCGTTGTCATGGTGGGCTCCGCTGATTCGGTTCTGTTCAGTCTTCGGTGACGAGCACCAGCACGTCCTGGCCGGCGGCCACGGGCGCGCCTTCGCGGCACATGAGGCGGTGCACGGTGGCGTCCTGCGGCGCGAGCACGCTGAATTCCATCTTCATGGACTCGACGACGAGCAGCACGTCGCCGGCAGCCACGCGCTGGCCTTCGCTGACCAGCACCTTCCACACGCTGCCGGGCACGCTGCTGGCCAGCGGGCGGCCGCCGGGCGGCAGGTCAAGCTCGACGCTGGCGTCGGCCGCGGCCACGTCGGCGTCGCCCGCGTAGCTGAGCTGGCCGCTGGCGGCCCAGCGCTCGCGCTCGGCGTCGAAAGCGGCCTGCTGCTGCGCCTTGAAGGCGCCGATGCTCGATGCGTTGTCGGCCAGGAAGCGGCGGTAGTCGCGCAGGCTGAAGCTGGTCTCTTCGATCTGGAGCGCATAGCCGCCGTGCGGGAAGGCGGCGCGGATGCGCAGCAGCTCGTCCTGGTCCACCGGCACGAAGCGGATCTGGTCGAAGAAGCGCAGCAGCCAGGGCTGCTCGAACACCGAGCCGCCACCATCCGATGTTTTGCCGTGGCGCCAGCGGTTCCACATCTGCAGCGTGCGGCCGACGAACTGGTAGCCGCCGGGGCCTTCCATGCCGTAGACGCAGAGGTAGGCGCCGCCGATGCCGACAGCGTTCTCGGGCGTCCAGGTGCGCGCGGGGTTGTACTTGGTGGTCACCAGGCGGTGGCGCGGGTCCACCGGCGTGGCCACGGGCGCGCCCAGGTACACGTCGCCCAGACCCAGCACCAGATAGCTGGCGTCGAAGACGACCTTGAACACGTCGTCGATGCTGTCCAGCCCGTTGATGCGGCGGATGAATTCGATGTTGCTCGGGCACCAGGGCGCGTCGGGCCGCACCGACTGCATGTATTTCTGAATGGCGAGTTTGGTCTGCGGGTCGTCCCAGCTCAGCGGCAGGTGGACGATGCGGCTGGGCACCTCCATGTCATCGACCGCGGGCAGCGCGGCTTCGGCTTCGACCAGCACTTTCAGCAGCGCGGCGCGCGAGACCTTGGCCGGGTCGAAGTGCAGCTGCAGCGAACGGATGCCGGGCGTCATGTCCACGATGCCGGGCAGCGTGCCGGCGTCGATGCGCGCTTGCAGCGCCTGCATGAGCACGTGCACGCGCAGGCGCAGTTCGATGTCGAGCACCAGCGGGCCGAACTCGACCAGCAGGTAATGGTCGCCGGCCTGGCGCACCACCATGGCGGGCACGGCCTCGTCTTCGCGCGCCGGGTCTTCGTAGATCACGGGCGTGGGGTGGGCGGTGGCGTCGTCCTTCGGCGTGGCGGGCAGGGCCTGCGTGAGCGAGGTCAGCGCGGCCTCGACCGTGGCGCAGCGGGCCAGTGCTTCATCGAGCGAGAGGCGGTGGAAGCGCACGGTGTCGCCGGGGCGCAGCTGGCCGAGCTTCCAGAGTTCGGCGTCCACCACCACGGCCGGGCAGACGAAGCCGCCGAGGCTGGGGCCGTCGGGGCCGAGGATGACCGGCATGTCGCCGGTGAAGTCGATGGCGCCGATGGCGTAGGCGTTGTCGTGGATGTTGGACGGGTGCAGGCCGGCCTCGCCGCCGTCGGCACGCGCCCACTGCGGCTTGGGGCCGATCAGGCGCACGCCGGTGCGGCTGGAGTTGTAGTGCACCTCCCAGTCGGTGGCGAAGAAGGTGACCACGTCGCCCTCTGTGAAGAAGTCGGGCGCGCCGTGCGGGCCGTAGAGCACGCCCACGTCCCAGTGGTGGGTGAAGGCCGGCACGGTGTCGCTTGACGCGCTCACGCCAGCGGTACCGGCCCCCGGCGCGGCCAGGTGCAGCACGTCGCCGGTGCGCAGGTGGCGGCCGGCGTGGCCGCCGAACTGGCCGAGCGTGAAGGTGCTGCGGCTGCCCAGGTACAGCGGCACGTCGAAGCCGCCGCCCACGGCCAGGCACAGGCGTGCGCCAGCCTCGGCGCGGCCGATGGCGAGCACGCTGCCGGCGGCCACGCGGTGGCTCTGCCACAGAGGCAGCGGCGCGCCGTCGAGCAGCACCTTCACCGGTGCACCGGTCACGGCGATCACCGCGTCGGCGTTGAAGCGCAGCGTGGGGCCCGAGAGCGTGATCTCCAGCGCGGCCGCGTCGTCGGCGTTGCCCACCAGGCGGTTGGCCATGCGGTGCGCGTAGGCGTCCATGGGGCCGCTGGGCGGCACGCCCACGTCCCAGTGGCCCAGGCGGCCGGGCCAGTCCTGCACGCTGGTCTGCACGCCGGGCTCCACCACTTCCACCGTCGCCGGGCGGAAGTGGAAGCTGTTGAGAAAGCGCGTGACCTGCCGGCCCTCGCGGAACACCGGATCGCGCACCACCTGGCGCAGGTAGCCCAGGTTGGTTTCGATGCCGGCCAGGCGCGTGGCGGCCAGCGCGGCGTCGAGCTTCTGCAGCGCCTGCTCGCGGTCGGGCGCGGTGACGATGAGCTTGGCCAGCATGGGGTCGTACCAGGCGGGCACGTCGGTGCCGCGCTCGACCCAGCCGTCCACGCGGGCATCGCTTGGGAAAACAACTTCGGTCAGCAGACCGGCGCTGGGCTGGAAGTTCTTCGCCGGGTCTTCGGCGTACAGCCGCACCTGGATGGACGCGCCCTGGGGCGTGGGTTTCAACGAGTCCAGCGAGTGGAGGTCGCCCGCCGCGAGCTGCACCATCCACGCCACCAGATCGACCCCGGTGACCTGCTCGGTCACGCCGTGTTCCACCTGCAGGCGGGTGTTGACTTCGAGGAAGTAGAACTGGCCAGTGGCCGCGTCGTAGACGAATTCCACCGTGCCGGCGGAGCGGTAGTTCACCGCTTGCGCCAGCCGCACGGCGGTGGCGTGCAGCTCGTGGCGTTGCGCGTCCGTCAGGCCCGGCGCGGGCGTCTCTTCGATCACCTTCTGGTTGCGGCGCTGCACCGAGCAGTCGCGCTCGCCCAGCGCGAGCACCGTGCCCGCGCCGTCGCCGAACACCTGCACCTCGATGTGGCGCGCCTGCTCGACGTACTTTTCCAGGAAGAGGCCGGCGTCCTTGAAGTTGGCGCTGACCAGGCGCTGCACGGAGGCGAACGCGTCGCTCAGTTCGTCTTCGCTCCACACCAGGCGCATGCCGATGCCGCCGCCGCCGGCCGTGCTCTTGAGCATGACCGGGTAGCCGATGCGCAGCGCTTCGGCGCGCGCCTGCGCCGCGTCCACCAGCAGGCCGGTGCCGGGCAGCAGCGGCACGCCCCGCTGCTCGGCCAGGTCGCGCGCCGTGTGCTTGAGGCCGAAGGCGCGCATCTGCTCGGGCGTGGGGCCGATGAAGGCGATGCCCGCGTCTTCGCAGGCCTGGGCGAAGCCCGGGTTCTCGGACAGGAAGCCGTAGCCGGGGTGGATGGCCTCGGCACCGCACTCGCGGGCGATCTGCAGGATGCGCTCGGCCCTGAGGTAGCTCTCGGCCGCGGGCGCGGGGCCGAGCAGGTAGGCCTCGTCGGCTTCGCGCACGTGGCGCGCCTGCGCGTCGGCCTCGGAATACACGGCCACGCTCTGCACGCCCATGGCTTTGAGCGTGCGGATGATGCGGCAGGCGATGGCACCGCGGTTGGCGATCAGGACCTTGCGGAACATGGGCTCTCCGGTGGCAGGCCGTCCTGCCAAGGGGTGTCGCGCAGCAGGCCGTCCTGCTGGCCGGTGGCAAGGAAGGGGATCAGGCCGGGTCCCAGACGATCAATTGAATGGGCGTCGGGTTGTAGGCGTTGCAGGGGTTGTTGAGCTGCGGGCAGTTGCTGATCAGCACCCACAGGTCCATCTCGGCGCGCATCTCCACGTACTTGCCCGGACCGGACACGCCGTCGTCGAACTTGAGGTCGCCGCCCTCGGTGACGGGCACGTTCATGAAGAAGTTGATGTTGGGCACCAGGTCGCGTTTGGTGAGGCCGATGTCGGCGTGCTGCAGCGCGATCAGGTAGTTGTCGCGGCAGCTGTGCATGAACTTCTTCTGCAGCGCGTAGCGCACGGTGTTGCTCTCGGCCGCGCAGGCGCCGCCGAGCGTGTCGTGGCGGCCGCAGGTGTCGGCCACGATGGTGAGCATCGGCCGCGCCTCGTTGCTTCGGATGACCGAGCCGGTGGTGAGGTAGATGCCGCCCTGGTGCAGCATGGTGTCGGTGGCGCTGTAGTGCTCGGCCAGGTCGTCGCGGTTGTAGAAGATCACGTCGGCGGCCTGGTTGCCTTCGAGGTCGACGATGCGCAGGGTCTGGCCTTTGTTGACCGCGAACAGGATGGGCTCGCCCGCGGGATGGCGCTGGTTCATCACGGCGGCGGCCGGGTCGAGCGCGCTTTCCTGGATGCGGATGTCGGTGGCGGTGGTGGCGTTCATCGTTGGATCTCCCTGGCTCACAGATACAGAACATCCGAGTTGTGCAGCGCCCGCGCGTTCTCGGGGCGGAAGGCGCGGCAGGCGTCGTTGGCCGGCGCGGGGCCGCAGCGCCAGGCCAGCAGGCCCACCTTCTTGGGCGCCCATTCGGTGGCAGGGTCCATCGGGTGCGGCGCACTGGAGACGGCGACGATCACGTCCATGTCGAAGCGCAGCTCGACGAAGTCGCCCGCGCGGCTGTGGTCCTTTGCGAAATGAAAGCGCCCCTGTTCGTCCACGCTGACCTTGGAGAACAGGTTGACCGGCGCCACCAGGTCGCGCTTGGTCAGGCCGTACTTGCCGATCTCGATCAGCAGCCCGTCCTTGCCCGAGCGGTGCATGGCGTTGCGCGCCTGTTCGTAGCGGCGTTCGCCGTACTTGGCGTTCATCAACTCGTTGTCGAGCAGCGCGCCCAGCGGGTCGTGCCAGCCCAGGCTGTCGGCCGTGACGCTGGCCATGCTGCGTCCCATGTCGCTCATCAACACATGGCCCTTGCCGTAATGCGCGGTGTGCTGCGCCTTGAGGCTGTCGGGCATGTTGTAGCGCTCCAGCTTTTCCAGCGCCGAGTACATGACCACGCTCACGTTGGCGCCGGCTTCGAGCGCGAAGAAGCGGATGGCGCTGCCGCGCGGCATGCGCCAGCTCCAGTGGCTGCCGCCGGGCATGACCTCGCTCCACATCGCGTGGCCGGTGTGCACGCCCGCCAGCGCCGCTTGCGGAAAGCGCTGCCACAGCGCGGGCGCGTCGACCGGCATCGCGGCCGGCGGGTTGGACGGGATCACGCTCAGCGGGTCGGTGAGCGTCTCGGGAACGGGGTAGGAGGTGGTGGGGCTCATGGGGTGTCTCCGCAGGTCGTCACACGGTTTCTGCCGTCAGGCCCGAGAGGCGCTGCAGCTGTTCGAGGTCGGTCTTCATGCCCGAGGTCTCGCGGATGCGTTCGAGGATCTCGCGCTTGAGCCGCAGGAACTCGGGCGCGTGCTTGAGGTCCTGGTCGCGCTGGTCGCCGAAGGGCACGTCGTACACGGTGTCGATGCGGCCCGGGCGCGGCGCCATCAGCACCACGCGGCCGCCCAGGTAGATCGCCTCTTCCACGTCGTGCGTGACGAAGACGATGGTGGCGCGCTCCAGCCGGTGCACGTGGCGGATCAGGTCGTGCATCACCTCGCGCGTCTGCGCGTCCAGCGCGCCGAAGGGCTCGTCCATCAGCAGGATGCCCGGGCGGCCCATGAGCGCCCGCGCAATGGCCACGCGCTGCTGCATGCCGCCCGAGAGCTGGTTGGGCCAGGCCTTGGCCGAGGCCTGCAGGCCCATGAGGCGCAGCAGCGCGTCGGCCCGGCCCGAGGCGGCCTCCACGTCGGCCGAGCTGCGGTTCCTGGTGTGCGCGGCCAGCTGGCGGCAGAACTTGATGTTCTCCATCACCGACATCCAGGGGTACAGGCTGTAGTGCTGGAACACCATGGCGCGGTCGATGTCCGGGCCCTTGACCGGCTGGCCGTCCACCAGCATTTCCCCGCTGGTGTGCGTCTCCAGCCCGCCGATGGTGCGCAGCAGCGTGCTCTTGCCGCAGCCCGAGGCACCGACGAAGGTGACGAACTCGTTGGGCGCGATGTCGAGGTTGATGTGTTCCAGCGCGTTCAGCGGCGCGCCGTCGAAGCGCTTGAACAGCTCGCGGATGCGGATCTTGGGGGTGTTCATGCCGTTCAACCTTTCAGGTACAGCCAGGGGAAGGCCTTGCGGTGCGCGAAGCGGAACAGCTGGTCCGTGGCCAGGCCGATGAGGCCGATGACGATGATCCCGGCGAAGATGGTGTCGGTCTGCAGGAAGCGCTGCGCGCGCAGGATGGCGTAGCCCAGGCCCGAGTTGGCGGCCACCAGCTCGGCGACCACCAGGTAGGTCCAGGCCCAGCCCATGGTGATGCGCAGCGTGTCCAGCAGCGCGGGCTTGGCGCTGGGCAGGATGACTTTTTCGATCAGCTCGGCGCGGCTGGCGCCCATGGTCTGCGCCGCCTCGACCTGCGCGGCCGGCACGCGCCGCACGTCCTCGGCCACCATCAGCACCATTTGGAAAAAGGTGCCGATGAAGATGATGGCGATCTTGGAGCCCTCGTCGATGCCCACCCACAGCATCACCAGCGGAATGAAGGCCACCGCCGGCATGTAGCGGATGAAGTCGGTCAGCGGCTCCAGCAGCGCCTGCACCGAACGGAACGAACCGATGAACAGGCCCAGCGGCAGTGCGAACACGGCCGAGAGCACGAAGCCCGCGACCACGCGGTAGGTGCTGATCGCCATGTCGTTGAGCAGGTCGTTCTCGGTCAGCCACACCCAGAACTTGCCCAGCACCGCCGCGGGCGAAGGCATGAAGGTCGGGTCCAGCCCGCCCCAGGCGGCCAGAGCGGCCCAGGCCAGCAGCGGCAGCACGAGGCCGGTGAGCGCGAGCACCCAGTAGGCGCGGCGGTTGATGGGCGCGCGCACCGTCCAGAGCGAGGACAGCGGACGGCGCGCCGGCGGCGGAATCAGCAGCGGGAACGAAGGGGGCGACGAGGACATGCGCGGGCTCCTGTTCGGGGGGACGACGGCCAGAGAGGCTCGCGCAACCGCATCAGCGGCATGCCAGCTTCTCCCGGGCTTTTGTCCCTCCGTGGAGCCACACGATCGTGGCCGACCGCTCTCGGACCAGTCAGTGCCTGTCGGCACCCGGAACCCTAGCGGTCATTCAAGGCTGCGAGTCACTGTTTTGGTGCACTCGCCTCTCTGTGCTTGGGCTTAAGCAGGTTTGGTGCCAGGAGGACTGCTACCCCACCGGGTGATGCCCGCCTCTGTTTGAACAACAGCGTTCCGCCAAATCCTGGTGCTCATATGAGTAAAGTGCGTGCCGCCTTTCAGCACGACGCTGCCCGTTTAAGGTGCACTATTCATTGGTCCCTGGTCAAAAGACCCAGCAGCCATTACAACATGGCTGTATTATTTCGATTCGATGCGCACGCACCCAAAATGGCACATCAGAATGGAAAAATTAAATGTTCTTACATTCAGGCAAAGAAATCGCAGAAAAGATCCAGTTCCTAATTGACGGCGCTGGAAATGCACCAGTCAGGCTGGCAGTCGCATTCTGGGGACGCGGTGCGAACTATGAACTGCGTGGCACCAGTCAAATTATCTGCGATGTGGAGTCGGGCGCCTGTGATCCCACTGTGATCAGAGGCCTTCGCGACCATCATGGTTTTACGGTTCTGAAGCTTTCAAAGCTTCATGCGAAGGTAGTGATCGGCTCAGGTGGTGCGGTCGTTTCATCCGCCAACATGTCAACCAACGGGCTCGGATCGAAAATTGACAGTGCAAGTGGGACATTTGAGGCGGGGATTTATGTACCTGCAGAACATCCTGACTACATCGGAATTGTGAAATGGTTTGAACATGTTTGGGGTATAGCCTCCAAAATTTCAAACCAAGACCTTGAAAAGGCGCAGGAAAAGTGGAACCTTCGCAATCGAGAAGTGTACACAGGTGGTCCATCGGAATTGGCTTGTCTCACTACGACTATTGACCCCTACAGTCTGCTAGATAGGAAAATAGAAGCCGACCACAGGATTCGTTCGGTAAAGCAAGACTTGCTGGCCCGATTTAAAGAAGTCCTTCCGAATGTTGATCAACATCGGCTTGGAAAGATAGCGAGTTGGGCATGCCACCTGATTCTCAACCGCGCAGGTGTGGTTTTGGACTACTCCGCTGGAGTTAAGGAGGCGCCGGGACAGGCGACGGATCAATGGATTGTGAAAAGGTTCGGAAGACAAAAGAAGGTAGAAACAGCAGCGAGCGTTGAAAGGCTATTGGAGTTCATTTCTCGAGATCCTTTTTTCCTCCCGGAAGTGCGGTGCGCTGCCAATCAGGTCCTGTCGGTTCGTCCATGGAAAGAAGGCGACTTTCCCAAAGACAAAAGCTGACGCTCCGAGCCACCAAATCAGTATCACTCACGAAGTCCAGATGATCGACGGCAAAAAAATCATCGATTTCAATTCTTATCCCATGGCTCAGCACGACTAGTACCGATGCGCCCTCGCATCGCATACCCTCGCAGCCTCCAACGCCACTCGCACGCGCCCACCCATGACCCCCTGGCAACTCCAGCAAATGATCAAAGCCTCCGGCTGGCCCCTGGCCGCGGAGCATCTCGCGCCCGGCGCCAACTTCAACGCGCGGCTGGCCGGTGGGCTGGTGCCGCTGCACTGGGCCTGTGCGGGCGGCAAGGCGGGGGTGGTCAAGTTCATGATCGAGCACGGCGCCGACGTGCTGGACGCAGCGGCCGACGGGCAGACGCCGCTGACGATGGCCGTGGGCTCGGGCAGCTTTCAGGTGCTGATGCTGGTGATCGACCGGCTCAAGGCGCTGGGCGCGCCGCCGCCGGACGAGGCGCTGCGCCGGCAGATGGCCGAGACCTTGGGCCAGAGCCACACCGACGCG
The DNA here is from genome assembly GCF_004006415.1 of Hydrogenophaga sp. NH-16. NCBI lineage: Bacteria > Pseudomonadati > Pseudomonadota > Betaproteobacteria > Burkholderiales > Comamonadaceae > Hydrogenophaga > Hydrogenophaga sp. NH-16. The sequence continues at coordinate 3,709,965 of NZ_CP029344.1, read as the reverse complement.
AAGAACCGGCTGCTGCAGACGCTGCGCGACTGGGACCGCATCGCGAAGAAGCAGCGCCCGCCGGCGGGCTGAATCAGGCTTCAGCGTCGCCCTGACCCAGCCGGCGCTGGACGGCCGTTTCCTCTTCCACCGCGCGCTCAAAGCGCTCCAGCCCGATCTGGTTGAGCACGCGCTTGAATTCGCGGGCCACCTCGGGCTTGAGGTCCGCAATCTGCCGGGCCGCGGCCAGCGACACCGCATCGAGTTCGTCCGCCGGCACGCAGCGGTAGACCAGGCCCCAGGCCAGCGCCTGCGCCGCGTCGAACGGTTCGCCCAGCAGCGTCAGCGCCTTGGCGCGCATGGGGCCGATGGCGGCGGGCAGGGTGGCCACCAGGCCACCGGTGACGAAGACGCCGAGCGAGGCTTCGGGCAGCTTGAACTTCGCGCTGTCGGCGGCGAAGACGATGTCGGCGTTCATCGTCCATTCGAAGCCCGCGCCGACCGTCCAGCCGTGCACGGCGGCAATCACCGGGCAGCGGTGCGCGACGATGGCGCGCGAGACGGCCTGCACGAGTTCCAGGTCTTTGTCGGTGGGCGCAGCGCTGACGTCGCGGCCGGCACAGAAGGCGCGGCCGTTGCCGCGCAGGCGGATGGCGCGCACCGCGGGGTCGTTGGCGGCGGTGTTGAGCGCGTCGAGCAGGGCCTCGGCCAGCGGGTTGTCGATGGCGTTGAGCTTGTCGGGGCGGTTGAGCGTCAGGGTGAGGACGCCGGCCTCGGATGTGCAAATGAGTGTGGATGTGGAAGGCATGGCACAGGCTAGCAGGGTTGCGGCGTGTAGGACCCGTCCTACCGCCAGACTGCGCCTTCACCGATGCCGGGGTGGCGGTGGGGCCAACAGAATGAATCACAACCGAAAGGAGTGCCTCATGACACAACAGACTGGATACATCGTGGGCAAGGTGGAGTTCCGCCCGGGCGACGGCGCCCTGATGCGCATCCCGAAGGGTCCGGTGGAGATCGAAACCACCAGGCTCGAAGCCACCCTGAGCTGGGTGGAAGGCGAAACACACGGGGCTGCGGCCATGCCGCTGACCGACTTCAAACGCTACGTGACCAAGGGCGCGATTGCGCTGCCCTGAACGCGGTGCGAGCGTGAACAGTGGTGTGCGATTGACACCGTTTGTCACGCCCTGGCGGGCAGGTGGCGCCAGACTGCGCGCCCTGAAAGGAACAGAACAATGGACAAGTCGTTGATGAAGGGCATGGCCTTGGGTGGCATCGCCACCGTGGTGCTGGGGGCCGGTGCGGTCACCGGGTACCAGAAGCTGGCGCAACCCGAGGTGGCCGAGGTGGTGGCCGTGAAGCAGGTGCTGCAGACCGTGTCGACGCCGCAGGTGCGCTGCGAGAACGTGGCGGTGCGCCGGCAGGCGCCGGTGAAGGACGAACACCGCATCGCCGGCACGGTGATCGGCGGTGTGGCGGGCGGCCTGCTGGGCAACCAGATCGGTGGCGGCAACGGCAAGAAGGTGGCCACGGTGGCGGGCGCGGTGGCCGGGGGCTACGCCGGTAACCAGGTGCAAAAGAATCTGCAGGAACGCGACGTGGTGACCACCACCGAGCAGCGCTGCAAGACGGTGCAGCAGAAGTCGCAGCGCCTGGTGGGCTACGACGTGACCTACCGGCTGGGCGGCCAGGAGGGCAAGACGCGCACATCCTTTGAACCCGGCGCCACGCTGCCGGTGAAGGATGGGCAGGTGGTCACCACGCCACCGCCGACGGAGGCGCGGTCCTGAAGCCGGCGCGCCGCTGGCGCCGCGCTCACGCCGTCAGCGTGAGCAGGATGTCGGCGTACCAGGCGCAGTTCAGTCCCAGGGATTCGTCCTGCACACGGTCGCGGTTGCCCATGTCCATGCGCGCCGAGTGCACGCCCAGCAGCTGCCAGGGCAGTGGTGCGCCGTCGCGTGTCATGCCGTGGTGGCGCGTCACCACCGGCGCCCCGCTGGTGCCGCGGTGGGTGCGCGCGTCGGTGAGAAAGAAGCCCCGGCCCTGGAAGCGCACACCAAACGGTGAGGCGATCGCGGCGTGGCGCAGCACCGGCAGCTGGTACACGGTGTCGCGAAAGCCCAGCGGGAAGCCGGCGATGCACAGGGCCGCATCGATGGGCACGCTGTCGAAGTCGCCGGGCAGGTGCTCCGGCGTGAAGGCGAAGACGATGGCCCCTTCGGGCAAGGCCTCCCGGTCAATCTCCAGCACGCCCACGTCGATCTCGCCACCGCCGTCGGTGCCCTGGCGCCAGACGGCCGTCCCGTTCGCATACAGCAGCATGGAGAACTCGGTGCAGCGCGAGAGGTTCTGGGCGTCCAGGTGCAGCGTGATCGCCAACCGGCTGGGGTGGTGGTGGCTGGGTTCGTCGATCAGCACATGGCGGCTGGTCACAAGGAACAGGCGGTCGTCGCGCTGGAAGAAGAAGCCGGAGGCGTTGGTCAGGGCAAGGTCATCGTCGTAGGTGGTGATGCCCGGCGTGGCCAGGAACAGCGGGTCCACGGCGGGCGTGGGTGCGGTCGACCGGTCGGCAGGAGCTGCGTTCATGCCCGCAGTGTCGGCGCTTTCGGGTGTCTGTGCCATGTGGGTGCTGCTATGACCCGGGCGGGCGGTCCAGCCAGGCCCGCACCAGCTCGTGCAGCCGTTCGCGGCCGAAGCTCGGGTCGTGGCCGGCGTGCACCACGTTCACCGGCAGGCCGAGCAGGCGCTCCATGGTGCGCGCGTAGGCGGCGCGGTCGGAGTGCGGCAGGGCGTCGAGCAGCGGGCCGTCGTAGACCGCATCGCCGGAAAACAGCGTGCCAGTGGCCGCTTCCCACAGGCCGATGCTGCCGGGCGAGTGGCCGGGCAGGTGCAGCACCTCGAAGTGGCGGTTGCCCAGGTCGATCACGTCGCCGTCTTCGAGTTCGCGCGTGACGGTGGCCTGCCGGATCTCCCAGGCCGAAAGGTCGTAGTCCGGCCGCGGCAGCGCGGTGAGGGCGGCGCCGCCGGTTTCGTAACCGGGCGCCGCGAAGTCCAGGTGATTGAGGTCGATGTCGCCCAGTGTGTAGGCCGGGTCGGCGCCGCGCAGGCCGGGCGCTTCGAGCCGGTGGCACCAGCACTCGGCGAACTCGTGGTGGCCGCCCACGTGGTCCAGATGCACGTGCGTGGCGAGCGCGGCGACGCGCTGGCCGAACAGGTGGCGCGAGGCCTGGTAGAGGCTGCTCACGCCCAGGCCGGTGTCGACCACCAGGTCGATGTCGCGGCCGCGGATGTGCCAGATGTTGCAGCGGAGCAGCGGGACGACGTGCGGCTCGGTGATGAGCGTGAGGCCATCGCCGAGGGAACGGAATTCGAACCAGTCGCCGTCGAGGGTGGGGAGCATGGTGGGCCTGTGGTGGTGGCGGCCAGTCTAGGCCGGTGCCTCGCTGAACACCAGCTCGAAGTCGAGCAACGCATCGGCTGCATCGGGGTGGCGCTGCACCAGTTCGGCCAGGGTCTCGTCGGGCCGCAGGTCGGTGGGCCAGGCGGCGCAGCGCGGGCGCACGGTGAGGGCGTAACGCCCGGCCACGAAGCGCATCGCGCCGGTGGGCAGGCCCTGGGCGTCCAGCTCGGCCAACGCGGCATGGGGGCCGGTGGAGCCGGGCAGGCGCTCCCACACCTCCAGGTAGCGGCCATGCACGCCGGTCTCGATCACGCGCTCGGGCGTCTCGAACACCATGGTGCCGGCGTCGGGTGTGCTGCGCGGGGGCTGCACGTCCCAGCGGCGATGCCAGGTGCAGATGTCGGTCTGGCCGCCCACACCGGGCGTGATGCGCGTGATACCGCAGAAGCCCTGCAGCTGCGCGCGGCCCTGGGGCGTGGCGGGGTCCACGCCCGCGGGCACGCGCAGGTCGGCGTGCCAGCCCTCGGTCTGCAGCCAGTGCACCTGCGTGGTGGTGTCGCGGCCCTCCGGCGTTTCCAGCAGGGTGCGTTGCCAGACGCCGCGGTAGGCGGCGGGCACGGGTTCGTCGGGCGCGGGCAGGTCGATCCACGAAGTCATGCCGCCTCCCGGTTCGCGCGCGGCAGCGCGTTGAGCGCGGCCACGGCCTCGGCCGTGCTGCACACGCCGCCGAAGATGCCGCCTTCGACACCGATCATGGCCAGGGCCGGGGCCTGCAGCTCGGGCTGGCTGGCGGCGGTGGCGTCGCCCACGGTGGTGCAGACGAAGCCGCGGTCGATGGCTTCGCGCAGCGTGGAGTGCACGCACACCTCGGTGGTGACGCCGCACAGCAGCAGGCGGCGGACGCCGAAGGCGCCGAGCAGCGCGCCCAGCGTGGTCTTGTGGAAGGCGCCGTAGCCGGGCTTGTCGATCACGTGTTCGCAGGCCAGCGGGCGCAGCTCGGGCACGAAGTCGTGGCCCTGTTCGCCGCGCACCAGCAACCGGCCCAGGGGCCCGGGGCCGCCGATGCGCGCCCCGGCCGCCACACTGCGCGCGAGCTTGGCCGGCGGGCAGTCCGAGAGGTCGGGCAGGTGGCCTTCGCGCGTGTGGAAGATGTGCAGACCGGCGCCGCGCGCGGCCACCAGCAGCGCCTTCACCTGGCCCACCACGGCCTGCATGCGAGAGATGTCCAGACCGGCCTGTTGCGCGTAACCGCCGGGGCTGCAGAAGTCGCGCTGCATGTCGATGACGATCAGCGCGGTGGCCTGGGGGTCGAGGTCTTGCAGGTTGGTCATGGTCGGGTGAATCCGGTGGTGATGGCCTCGGCCATGCGGCGCGCGACCTCGTCGGCCAGCAGCTTGCCCTTGGCGGCGTCGGAACCTTTGGCCGACGACAGCACGCCCGAGGGCGGCACCCAGTCGGTGCGACTGGGATACATGTCGTAGGGCGGGAAGTCGGCCGGCCCGTCGTCGGGCAGCAGGTCCATGCGCACCAGGCTGGGGTGGTGGTGCAGCATCATGGACGTCTCCAGCACGGCCGCGTGTTCGAGCGCGAAGCCGGGGAAGCCGTCGGGGAACACGTCGCCCAGGGTCTCGGGCGTCATGAAGTCCCAGTACTCCAGCCGCATCACCTGCAGCGCACAGGCCGGGTCGGCCGCTTTGGCGTCGCGCAGGCCAAGGTCGATGCCTTCGATCAGGAACCACTGGTTTTCGTAGTGGCCGTTGACGACGACGAGCTTGTCGACGCCGTGGCGCGCGAACTCGCGCACCGCGTCGCGGATCTGGCCGATGAGGGTGGCTGCGTCGACGCTGGTGGTGCCGCAGAAGTGCTGGCCGCCGCCGCACTTGGGCTGCGACTTGTAGCCATAGCTCAGCGTGGGCGCGACCAGACCGCCCACGCGCGCGGCCGTGTCGGCCGCGACGGCGCTGGCCAGCAGGCCGTCGGTGCCCAGCGGCAGGTGCGGGCCGTGCTGCTCCAGCGCGCCCACCGGCAGCAGCACGGGCGGGTGCCCGGCGCGGATGCGCTGCTGGTAGTCGACCCAGGAGAGCTGGTTCATCCAGACGGTGGTGGTGTTCATGGCGTGCGGGGGCCGGTGGCGGCGATGGGGTGGGAGGGTGTCTCGGTCATGGTCGGTTCGGCGGGCGGGAACAGGGCCTCGGCCAGCGCCGCGAAGGTGATCAGCGCGCCGCCGGCCCAGCCCATGGGGCTCAGGCTTTCGCCACCGAATGCAATGGCCGTGCCCACCGAGACCAGCAGCTCGGCCAGCAGGATCACGCCGGCGCGGCTGCTCTCCAGGTGGCTCACGCCGTACTGCCAGGTCACGGTGGCCAGCAGCATCCAGCCGAAGCCGTAGGCCAGCAGCGCCAGCCACAGCCACGCACCGATGGCGGGCAGCTCGCGCCCGGTGAGCGCAGTGGCGATGGCGGACAGCAGGCCGCAGCCGACGAAGACGGCGAAGGTCTTGGTGCGCAGCGGCACGCGGTGCGCGGCGCGCGCAATCACGTTGTTGGCCGCGAAGGCAAAGCCGGCCGAGAGCGAGAGCGCGTCGACCCAGGTGAAGGCCAGCGCCTCGGCGCCGATGCCCGGCCCGCCGAGCACCAGCCACAGGCCGACGATGGCGCCCGCCACCGCGGCCCAGCGCGCGGGCGGGATGCGCTCCTTGAGAAACAGCCAGCCGCCCAGCACCGACCACACCGGCGAGAGGTAGAACAGGAACATCACCCGCGCCACGTCGCCCAGCATCACCGCGTTCACGAACGAGGTGTTGGCCCATCCTCCTACCAGCGTGAGCGCCAGCACCAGACCCCACTGCGCGCGCCAGGCGGCGCGGTCGCGCCAGAGCACGACCAGCGCCAGCAGCCCCACCGAACCGTAGGTGAGCAGCGAGACCAGCGGGCCGGGCAGGCCCTGCGCGATGAAGCCTTTGAGCGGCATCCAGGTCAGGCCCCAGAGCGTGGCCGAGAACAGCAGCACGGCGGTGGCAACGCGGTCGGTGGGGTGGGCGGGCAGCAGGGTCATGGGGGAGGGTTCAGGGCATCGCCGAGCCGCCATTGGGGCCCAGCACCTGCCCGGTGTAGAAGCGCGAGAGGTCACTGGCGAGGAAGAGCACGCTGTCGGCGATCTCCTCCGGTGCACCGAGCCGGTGCTGCGGGATCGCCAGCTCTTTCTCCACCCATTCGGCGCTCATGTGTTCGAGCGAGACCATGGCGGTGGCCACCGGGCCGGGCGCGACCGCGTTGGCGCGGATCTGCTGCGGCGCGAACTCGCGCGCCAGCGATTTGGTGAGGCCGATCACGCCGGCCTTGGCCGCGCAATACGGCGCGTAGCGCTCGCGGCCGAGGATGCCGAGGTCGGACGCGATGTTGACGATGGCGCCACCGCCGCGCGCGAGCATGCCGGGGATGACCGCACGGCAGACCAGGAACACGGCCTTGAGGTCCACCGCCAGCATCCGGTCCCAGTCGGCCTCGGTGGTCTCCAGAAAGGGCTTCTCCTGAATGATGCCGGCGTTGTTCACCAGCACGTCCACGGCGCCCACGGCGTCGGCCATGCGCTGCACCGCGGCGGCGTCGCTCACGTCGGCCTCGACGGCCTGCGCATGGCCGCCGGCCAAGACGATCTCGCGCACCACGGCGTCGGCCGCGTCCACCTGCCCGAGGTGGTTGACCCAGACCGTGGCGCCGGCCTGCGCCAGGCGCAGTGCCGTCGCGCGGCCGATGCCGGTGGCGGCGCCAGTCACCAGCGCGGTGCGGCCCCGAAGCGACAGCGCGACCGTCACAGCATCACCTCACCGTGGCTTGGACACAGGCACTGGCCGGTGAGCGCCGCCGACCCGTCGCTGGCCAGGAAGAGAAAACTGCCGGCCAGATCGTCCGGCGTGAGCATGACCGGCACGGCCTGGCGCGACAGGATCTCGCGTTCCACCTCGGCTTCGCTGCAGCCCCGCTCCAGTGCCATGGCCGCGAGCGATCGCATGGCGGCGTCTGTGCGCACCCAGCCGGGGCAGACCGCGTTGACGCGGATGCCGCGCGGGCCCAGTTCCAGCGCCAGCGAGCGCGTGAGGCCCACGATGGCGTGCTTGCTGGCGCTGTAGGCCGAGAAGCCGGCCACGCCGATGCGGCCCCAGATGGACGACTGGTGGATCACGCTGGCGCCGCGCGGCAACACTGGCAACAGCGCGCGCGTGAGCCGCCACATGCCGCTGACGTTGTTGTCCAGCAGCGCGGTCCAGCGGGCGTTGGCGTCGTCGGCACCGTCGTCGACGGGCGTCGGGTATTCGGTGCCGGCGTTGTGGACCAGCACGTCGAGCCGGCCGAAGCATTCGGCCACCTGCGCGGCGACGGCGGCCACCGCGGCATCGCTGCCCAGCTCGCACACGGCGCTGTGCACCCGGTGGCTGTGCAGGGACTCGACCAGTGCATCCAGCGCCGCCGCCTCACGGTCCACCAGCAACAGCCGCGCGCCCTGCGCCGCGAACGCGCGCGCCAGCGCCCGACCGATGCCCCCGGCCGCGCCGGTGAGCAACACGGTGCGGTCCTCCAGGCCGTAGCGGACGGTCATACCGCGGTGAGGAAGGACACGCCCACGGCACCGATGAAGCCGTCGGCGCGGTGCGGGGTGCCGGGTGGCAGCACCTGGCCGTAGTCTTTGGCCAGCACGCGGGTGACGCGGTGGCGGTGGTAGGCGCGCAGCAGCTCGCCCACGGTCACCACCTGCGGGCTTTTGTCGGCATACAGCTGCTGGTGCAGCGCGGGCAGCTGGTACCAGGGCGCGACGGGGCGTTCGTGGTGCGCGTTGTGGAAGCCGAAGTTCAGCCACACCAGGTTGAGCCACTTGGCATGAAGGCCCACCACGTCGCTGTAGGTGTTGGCCTGCTCGTAGGCGCGGTCGCGCACCTTGTCCTGCGGAATCGGCTTGTCGTCCAGGATGGGGTAGGCGTCGTAGGTGTGCTGAAAACAGTCGGCAAAGCGCAGCAGGTGCACGAACAGCCCGTAGGCCAGTGCGTACAGCGCCAGCGCCTTGAGCGACCACCACGCGAGCAGCGCCCAGGCCGAGAGCCGCACCACGGCCACGCCGAGGATGCGGCCGCGCGCCGCCTTCTTGCGCTCGTCCATGAAGGGCAGGGCGATGACGAAACCGCGCATCACGAACTCCACCGCCGGGATGTGCAGCCACTCCAGCGCCAGCACCACGCGCCGCACCAGCGGGTGCGCGCGCAGGAAGGCCTGGTGGTCGAAGGTGATGACATCGGCGCGCTCGACGTGGTGCCGCATGTGCTTGCGGCGCAGGTCGTCGAAGCTGGCGTAGGCGCTGCCGTTGATCCAGCTCATGGCCACGCCCCAGCGCTCGTTGGCCTGCGGCGTGCGGAAGATGGCCTGGTGGGCGAACTCGTGGATGAAGTAGGCCGACCAGGTGAGGGTGAGCGCGACCAGCAGCACGCCGGTGGCATTCAGCCACCAGGCGCTCTGGCCGAGCATCCAGATCCCTGCGGGCCAGCCCAGCACGGTCACCGCAAGGGCGAGCGTGTTGGGCAGCGCGCCGTCGGCGTGCCGGAACAGGGCGGGCATGGCGCGCACCCCGCTTACTTGACCAGCGCCTTGACCAGCGAAGCGTCGAAGGTGGCCTCGGTGGCCGGGATGGCGCTGATCTGGCCCTTGGCCTTGAGCAGCTGGCCGATGACTTCACCGCTGGCGTAGTAGGAGGTGGTTTCCTTGGCCGGCAGGAAGGCCTTGGGCATCTCGGCCAGCGGGATGTTGTAGACGCCGCTCATCTGTTCCTTGGCTTCCTTGGCCGAGACACCCATGAACTTGCCGATGATCTTGGCGGCCTCGTCGGGCTTGGCCTTCATGTAGGCCATGCCGTCGAGGTAGGCCTTGATGAGGCCGCTGATCTCGGTCGGCTTGGCCTTGATGACCTTGTCGTCGAACACCAGCACGTCGGCGATCAGGCCGGGCGCGTCCTTGGACGAGAACACCACCTTGAACTTCTTGCCGCCGCCCTGGCCCAGCACCTGCGACAGGCTGGGCTCGTAGGTCACGCCGATCGGGAGCTGGCCCGAGGCCATCGCGGCGGGCACGGCTTCGGGGGTCATGCTGACGGGGCTGATGTCCTTCTCGCCCAGGCCGTTGATCTTGAGCGCGTAGGACAGCAGGAAGTCGCTCGGCGAGAGCGGGTTGTAGCCCACCTTCTTGCCCTTGAAGTCCTTGACCGACTGGATGGACGCGTCGGCCACGATGGCGTCGCCGCCGTTGGAGTAATCGATGGGCATGACCACCTTCATGGCCTTGCCGGCCGCCACCTGGCCGACCACCTGGTCGTAGGTCAGCATGCCGCCGTCCACAGCGCCCGAGGCGATGGCGGGCGGGATCAGCGCCGGGTCGGTGAAGACCTGCAGCGAGACCTTGAGGTTGTACTTCTTGAACAGGTCCAGCGACTCGGCCACGTAGAACGGGCCGTAGCCGATCCACACCACGGTGGCGATCTTCATGTTGGTGGGGGCGGCCATCGCGGCCGCGGTGGCCAGCGAGAGCGCCACGCCCAGTGCGGGCTTGAACAGCCGGCCGAACAGGGACGACGAAGGGGTGGACGCTGCGGGAGAGGAGAAGAGACCAGCCAGTTTCATGTGAAGCTCCATGTGGTGTGGGACGGGCGCAGGAGAGACGATCTGATGTCGTTCTCCCGGGCTTTTGTCCCTCCGTGGAGCCTGCGATGAGGCCGGCCCACTCTCGGACCAGACCCTGCGCTGCCGCAGACGGAACCCTAGTGGACCTACGCACGAGCCGCTGCAACCACCGGTCACAGACCGCTCATCCATGCTGATACCCCCCAATGCATGGAGCGTGCCAGGGTTGGCGGGGCCTTTGAACGCGCTCGGCGCACCAAAGCGCGTCAGAAACCGGGCGCTTCGGCCCGGCGGTGAACAGACTTGGTGCGCCGGACCCTGGCGCACCGGGTGGCGCTCAGTCGTCGCCCAGGTCCTTGCCGTGGCTGCTGCGCCAGATGGCGCGCACCAGCCACAGGCCGCCGGCAAACGCGCTGGCAAAGCCGATGAAGCCGAACGCCGGCAAGCCGAACAGGGTCGGGCCACCCTGCACCGTCATCACGATCGAGGAGCCGACGATGAGCGCGGCAATGATCAGCGCCATCGCCAGCCGGTTGGCCGCGCGGTCGATCTGGTCGCCCACCCGCTTGAGGTGCGCAATGTCGATGCCCACGTGCACCTTGCCGCGGCGCGCATTGCGCAGCAGCCGCGTGACGTCGTCGGGCAGCTGCTCGGCCACCGAGAGCACCCGGCGCAGCGTCTTCCAGGCCCGCGTGGCCATGGCCTTGGGCTGGTAGCGCGCGCGCACCACCTGCTTGAGCAGGGGCAGCGCCTCGCTGGTCATGTGGAAGGCCGGGTCCAGCCCGCGGCCCATGCCTTCGAGCGTGATGAAGGCCTTGATCAGCAGCGCCAGGTCGGACGGCAGGCCCAGCTGGTGGCCGCGCAGGATGCCCGTCACGTCGCCCAGCATCTGGCCCAGGTTGAGCTCCGCCAGTGGCGCGCCGTGGTACTGGTCGACGAAGGTCTCGATCTCGGTTTCCAGCGAGGACAGGTTGGCGGTGTGGGCATCGCCCGCCCAGTCCAGCAGCACGTCGGCCACGGTGCGCGGGTCGCGCTCGACCAGGCCCATCAGCAGCTGCAGCAGCTCCTCGCGGCGGCGCGCCGAGAGGCGGCCGACCATGCCGAAGTCGATGAAGGCGATGCGGTTGTCCGGCAGGTAGAACACGTTGCCGGGGTGCGGGTCGGCGTGAAACAGACCGTCCTGCACGATCTGCTTGAGCACCGCCTGGGCGCCGCGGCGCGCCAGCAGGGCGCGGTCCAGCCCGGTTTCGTCGAGCTGGGCCAGCTCGTGGCCCGCGATGCCCTGGACGAAGTCCTGCACGTTCACGCGCGCGCGGGTGAAGTCCCAGTGCACCCTGGGCACCACGATCCAGGGCAGGCCGGCCATGTTGGTGGCGATGCGCTCGGCGTTGCGGCACTCACTGGCCAGGTCCAGCTCGCGGCGCAGCGACTGCGCCAGCTCGCGCACCAGCTGCTGCGGGCGGTAGGGCTTGAGAGCGGGCAGCTCGGCCTCGGCCAGCGCCGCCAGGCGGCCCATCAGCCGCAGGTCGGCCTCGATGGTGCGGTCGATGCCCGGGCGGCGGATCTTGACCACCACCTCGGTGCCGTCGTGCAGCTGCGCGCGGTGCACCTGGGCGATGGAGGCCGCGGCCAGCGGCTCGGTGTCGAAGCGCGCGAACACCGCCTCGGGCTCGTCGCCCAGGTCTTCGCGCAGCTGCGGCCGCAGATCGTCCAGCGGCAGGCCGGGCACGTTGCTGTGCAGCTTCTCGAACTCGGCGATGTACTCGGGGCCGAACAGATCGGCGCGCCCGGCGAGGATCTGGCCGAGCTTGACGAAGGTGGGCCCCAGCTCTTCGAGCACCAGGCGCAGCTGCACCGGCGGCTCCAGTTTTGCGAGGTCGGCCGCGTGCTCCCAGCGCAGCGCATGGCCGGCGCGCTCCAGCCGGTCGGCCAGGCCGAGCCGGCGCACGCTGTCGCCAAAGCCGTGGCGGATGAGCACGCCCAGGATCTGGTTGAGGCGGCCCATGTCGCGGGCCGAGCCCAAAGTTTCGATCAGCATGCGGCGATCATAGGGCGGAGGTGGCCCACTGTCGCTCACCGCAACGCCAGCGACGCCCGCTTCCACGCCGCATCGGGCCAGCGGCTGAACGGGCCCAGGGCTTCGGCGTCGAAGGCGGTGCGTTCGGGCGTCAGCGTGGCCACCTTCACCACCTCGAAGCGGCGGATGGTCTTGCCCTCGGCCAGGGCCTCGCGCGCCACCAGCATCCGCCGGCCGCCGGGCTCCCAGCCGGCGAACTCGGCGTAGCCGATGCCGGGCTGCAGCGCGGCCGGCGGCAGCACCTGCACGCCCCAGCCGCCCGCGTCCTTTTTGAACACCCACAGCTCGCGCCAGCCGTCCACCGGCTGCACCGCCAGCGCGAGCGCCGTGCCTTCGCGGTTGGGCGCGGCCGAGGCGGCCCAGACCTGGCCCCAGCTGCAGCGCTCGGCCAGCGCGGGGGCGTCGGCCCTGGCCTTCGGGTCGCGCAGCAACACGCAGGTCTGGCCGTCGTCGGCGCGGCGGGTGGCGACTGTGAGCCGTCCCGATGCGGGCCCGGCCGGCGCAGCGGCCCAGCGCACGGCGTTCACGCGCACGGCGGCGGCGTGGAAACGGGTCAGGTCGTCGTCGACCAGCTCGGCCTTCTCGATGCGGCCGATGGCGTCGATGGCCTGCTGCGCGGCGCTGCGTGCCCGGTTGGCCTGGTCGCGCTGGGCGCGGGCGTAGGCGATGCGGCTCCAGACCTCGGCCTGGCGCGTGGCGATGCGGGCGCGCCAGTGGGGCGCGAGCGCCGGTGCGTCGGCGTGGGCCAGCAGGTCGGCCAGGTCTTCGTCCAGCGCCTCGCGGTCGGCGAGGCGGGCCGGCTGTTCCACGCACTCGGCGCGGGTCAGGGCCAGGGCGGCGCGGGCCCTCTGTTCGGCGCTGGCGGCGGGCAAGACCAGCAGGCGGCGCCAGGCATCGCCCTCGTAACAGATGGTCATGCGGCCATCCTGCTCTCTGGTCGTCAGTTCGACACCATGGCGGCGCGCCACGTCCAGATGCGCCGTCAGCAGCGGGTCATCGGAGCGGCGGGCCCCGGCCGTGGCGCGTTCGGCCAGGCGCTCGGCCTGGCGGCCGATGGCGTCCATCACGGCCGCGCCGGGCGGCCCCTGCAGCGCTGCCGCGGGCAGGGCCTGGATGGTGGCGGCGGCCAGCGCCAGGCCCAGCGGCTCGGCGCCCGGCTGCTCGCTCACGAAGCCCAGCAGGGCCAGCAGCTGCGGCGCTTCGGCGGCGTCGCCGCCCACGCGCATCAGCTGGGTGGCGCGCACATAGCCGCCGCGTTCGCGGTGGTGGTCCCAGACCTGCAGGAAGTCGCCCCGGGCGCCGCGGATCTCCAGCGCCTCGCCGCGCCAGAGCAGGGTCTGGCTGGCGGCGCTCTCGCTCGGGGCGGCACGCAAGGCGACCTTGTCGCGCGTCACCAGGCCGACGGCAGTGGCCGGCGCGGACGCGGTGGTGGTGGCGGCGCGCGCCGTGGCGGTGTAGAGCGTGGCGGCCAGCGCGATGGCCAGGGTGCCGGCCCAGAGGTAGCGCGCCCAGCGGGTTTTGGGTCCGAGGTCCATCTCATTGCTCCCCGTGGTCGTCGAACCGTTCGGTGTCGCGCGGCGCGGCGGCGACATTGCCCAGCAGGTGGTTGCCGATGAAGCCGCCGCTGCTGGGCGGCGCGATGATGACCTGCACCTTGTCGCTCAGGCGGTCGGCCATGGTCTTCTGGATCAGCAGCGGGTGCCTGGTGATGAGCGCACCTTCCATCGCCATCTGTTCGGCGTTGACCTTGCCGATGTTCCTGAGGCGGTAGGCCTCGGCATCGGCCAGCTTCTGGCGCGCTTCGGCCTCGCCCTCGGCCTCGATGCGGCGCGCCTGGGCCGCGCCCTCGGCCTGCTTCACGCGCGAGACGCGCGCGGCCTCGGCTTCCAGCTGTCGCTGTTCGATCTGGCGCTGCTTGAGCGGCAGCACGTGTTTCATCGCCTCTTCCTGCGCCTTGGCCGCGATCACCTGCTCGCGCGCCGCGGCCTCGGCCGCGACCTCGCGCCGCGCCTTCTCGGCGGCGGCGGTGAGTTCACTTTCCTTCACCTGCTTCTCGCGCAGCTCCAGCGTGTAGCGCATCTTCTCGGCCGACAGGCCTTCGGTCAGCAGCACCTCCATACCGCGGCGGTAGTCCTCGGGCAGGTCGATCTGGCCGATGTGCACCGAGCGCAGCAGCAGGCCGTCGGTTTTCAGGCGCTCGCGGATCTGGGTTTCGATGTCCTGCTCGATCTGCGCGCGCTGCGAGGAGAAGATCTCGCGCACCGTGTGGCGTGCGACGATCTTGTAGACCGTGGCCTGCACGGCGGGCTCGATGATCTGGCCGTCGATGTCCTTCGGGTAGCTCAGCGCCTTCGCGCCGCCGATGCGCGAGGGGTCGATGGCGTAGCGCACCCGCAGGTCCATGCCGATGGACAGGCCTTCCACCGTCTGGGCTGGCGCGGCGCCGTCGGCGGTGGCCATGGCCGCCGCGGTCCAGCTGCGGTCCTGCAGCGAGAGGGTGGCGAGCTGGTGCAGGCCGGGCCAGACCCAGACCGGGCCTTCGCGCCAGACGCTGGTCTCGCCCGTCAGGTTGTTGGTGCGCACCGCCAGGTGGCCGGGCTCCAGCGGCTGCACCGGCGGGTGCTTCACCAGCACCCAGCCGGCGCCCGCGGCGATGGCGGCGGTGCCCAGGGTGAGCAGCACGGGGCGCAGGCCGACGCTGGGCATGGGGCGCATGGGGCGCACCGGGGGTGCGGAGGCCTCGTCGCCCTCTTCGGAGGCGGCGGCGCGGTCCCCGCGCAGCCATTGCGCCAGCGCCAGGCGGGTGGAACGGTTGAGGGTCTTGAGTCGGTGCAGCATGGGGTCCTCCGGGTGTTGTGGCTGGCGTTCCCAACCGCGGGTTCGCCATGCCCTGCATCGTTCCCAAGGCGCGCGGAAGTCTCAATGCGGTCGGCGGGCGGGTTTGCCACCGGCCCCGGAAGAAACACTCACAGGGGCCCATCCCGGGGCGCTTCGATAATCGGCCCATGCCCACCGTTGCCGTGATCGAAGACGACCGCCCCACCAGCGACCAGCTGGCCGGCTGGATCCAGGCCGCCCGCCCCGAACTGACCGTGCACCAGTGGTTCGACCGCGACAGCGCCGAGGCCGCGCTGGCGCGCGAGCGCTACGAGCTGGTGGTGCTGGACATCGAGCTGGGCCGCGAGCGGCACGCGGGCGTGGCCATCATCAACACCATCAACAAGCTGCACCAGGGCACGCCGGTGCTGGTGGTCTCGGCCATGCCGGCCGCCATCTACCGCAGCATCATGAAGGCGCTGGACGCCTGGGACTACCTGCAGAAGACCACCTTCGACGAGGCCGAATTCGTCGAGACCTTTCTGGACATCCTGCGCAGCGCGCGCTCGCAGAGGGGCGCTGAACCGGTGGCCGCGGTGGACGACGAACTGAGCCTGGACCCGCTGTGGCAGCGCTCGCCCACCTGGCGCGGCCAGCGCATCAACCTGCCGCTGACGGCCCAGCGCATCCTGGCCGTGCTGGTGCAGCACAAGGGCCAGACGGTGAGCTACGAGGACCTGTTCGAGGTGGTCAAGAGCGGACGCAACCGCGACAACGTGCGCAAGCACGTGAGCGCGATCCGCGACGCGTTCCGCGACCTCGACCCGGGCTTCGACGCCATTGAAAACGTGCCGATGCGCGGCTTCCGCTGGTCACGGCCGTGAAGTTCGGCCCGCTGGACCTGCCCTCGCTGCCGGCGCTCACGCTGCCGCGGCTGCCGCTGGCGGCGTTCCGGCGGCGCATCGTGTTCCACGGCGTGTTCCTGCTGCTGGCGTTGGCGGTGGTGGGGCTGGCGCTGACGCTGCTGGCCGAGGAGAAGCAGCGCGCGCGGGCGCGCTACGAGGCGGGCTTCCGGCAGACGCTCTCCACCCTGGCCGCGCAGCTGCGCCACCCCACCGGGCAGCTGGCGCTGATCAACGCCGACGCGGTGGCGCCTTCGGACGCGGGGCTCTCGCCGGTGGTGCTGCCGTTCTCGGCGCTCGACTACTCCGACCCGTTCAAGGCGCGGCAGGCGGTGGAAATGAGCGGCTGCGCGGTGCACTGGCCGAACGACGGCGGGCAGCTGTGTGTGGGTGTGGGCAACAGCGCCTACGCGGGCGGCGTGGTCTACCTGGTGGCCGACCTGGTGCTGCCACCGGCGGTGGCGCGCGAGAAGGGCACGCTGGAGCTGGACCCGGTGAGCCACGCGGTGATCCGCGCCGAGACCGCCGCCGGCACCGAGCGCTGGGTCGCGCCCTTCGAGGCACCGGGCGACGCACCGGCCGACCTGGGCGACGGCGGCCTGCGCGGCCGCATCACCGGCTTCGCGGGCGAGGGCACGCTGCTGGTCAAGGGCTCGCGGCCGGTGCGCGACTTCCGCGGCTGGCTCTGGCAGGAGGCCGGCTGCGCGGTGCCGGGCCAGGCCCTGCCGGACTGCGCGCGCCGCAGCCTGCTCTCGCTGCGGGTGCCGGTGGAGGCCTGGCGCAAGGCGCTGTTTGCCAAGGGGCCGCGCACCTGGCCGCCGGCCGATCTGGCGCAGACGCGGCTGCACCTGCAGTGGGTAGCGCCAGGGGGGCAGGTGCTGTTCGACAGCGCGCGGCCGGGCGCGGAGCGGGCGTTTTCGCTGCAGCAGCTGGCGGGCACGCTGTCCGAGGGCGAGGTGTTGCGCATCGAGCGCCTGGGCGGCACCGCGCCGCAGCTGGTGACGCAGCTGCGCGGCCAGGCGCAGGGCGAGGGCGTGGCCGCGCCCTGGCTCACGCGCCTGATCCTGCGGCTGCCCTCCAGCGACACCCGCACGCAGGTCACGGCCCGCGAGACCGTGAGCACCTCCAGCGGCCGCTACCAGCTGAGCCTGAGCGGCGAGCTCGCGAGCGTGGACCGCAGCCTGAGCGCGACCGCCACTCGCATGAGCGGCTTTGTCGGCGCGATGCTCGCCGCCATCTTCCTGGCCTGGCTGGTGATCGAGCTGGGCCTGATCCGGCCGGTGGCGCTGCTGACCCAGCGCGCGGCGGCGCTGAACTACAACATGCAGGACCCGCAGGTCGAGCGGCGGCTGGGCGATCTGGACGTGAGCGAGTTCCGCGGACGCGACGAGATGGGCATCCTGGCCGGCTCGCTGGCGGCGCTGCTGCAGCGGGTGAAGGAGGGCGTGCGGCGCGAGCACCTGCGCAACGAGCAGGAGCGCGACATGTGGCACGCGGTGGGCCACGAGATCATGTCGCCGCTGCAGTCGCTGATGGTGCTGCACGGCGACGCGGCCGACCCCAGCCACCGCTATGTGCACCGCATGCAGCAGGCGGTGCGCGCGCTCTACGGCACGGCCTCGCCGAGCGAGGCGATCACGGCGGCGACCGTGGAAGTGGACGCGCTGGACCTGGACACCTTCCTGCACCATGTGGCCGAGAACGCGCCCTATGCCGGCATCGCCGACGTGGTCTACGCGCCGGCCGGCGCGCCGGTGTGGGTGCAGGCCGACGAACACTCGCTGGAGGACGTGGTGACCCACGTGCTGCGCAACGCCGACCGCTACCGCCCGGCCGGCACGCCGGTCACGCTGGCGCTGTCGGGCCTGGGCGAGGCGATGGTGGCGCTGGAGATCCACAACACCGGCCCGGCGATTCCCGAGGCGCTGCTGGACAAGATCTTCGACTACGGCGTGAGCGACGGCGCGGCCAGCGGCGCGCAGGGAGAGGGCCGCGGCCAGGGCCTGTTCGTCGCACGCACCTACATGGCCAAGATGGGTGGCACCATCACGGCCGCCAACGCCGGCGACGGCGTCACCTTCACGCTGCGCCTGCCGCGCGCCACCTCACGAACGCCCACTTCCGCATGAACCGCATCGCCGTCATCGACTTCGAGACCACCGGAACCTCGCCGAACCTGGGCGACCGCGCGACCGAGGTCGCGATCGTGATGACCGAGGGCGGGCGCGTGGTCGACCGCTTCCAGAGCCTGATGAACGCGGGCGTGCGCATCCCGTCCTTCATCACGCAGCTGACGGGCATCACGAACGCGATGGTGCAGGCCGCACCACCCGCGGCGCAGGTGATGGCCGAGGCGGCGCGCTTTGTGGGCGATGCGCCGATGGTGGCGCACAACGCGGGTTTCGACCGGCGCTACTGGCAGGCCGAGCTGGCGCACTGCGGGCTGCCTGCGGCTCAGCCGTTTGCCTGCACGGTGCTGCTCTCGCGCCGGCTCTACCCGGAGGCGCCGAGCCACAAGCTGGGGCAGCTGGTGGACTGGTTCGGCCTGCCGCGCACGGGCAAGGCGCACCGGGCGCTGGCGGATGCGGAGATGGCGACGGAGTTGCTGGGGCGCATCCGGCACGACCTGATGTTGAAGCACGGGGTGGCGCGGCCGGACCACGCTTTTCTTTGTGCCCTTCAAGCCTGTTCCAAGGCTGCTTTGCCGAAGTTCTTTGCCCGTCAGGCTTCTGTGGCGTTGGCCTGAGTCTTTTCGTTCTGTTTCTTTCGTTGCTGTTGTTCTGAGCCGGGTATGCGCATGGGCGTTCTCCGGCCCACGCTCGCGGGCTGGCTCACCTGTTCGCTGTGTTTGCTTCGTCAACAGCGCTTGTTGTTCGCCTCCGCTCGGGCAACCGCGAATGGGGGCGGCGCCCGCCCATGCGCACACCCGGCTCCAGTAGCGTGAGAGTTTGTGAAGCATGCCCGACTCCACTGCCTTCTGATGCGTTCCCGCACGCCCCTCACAGGGTGATGGCGCCGTCCGCAGGCGCAGGCCCCATTCGCGCATGCCACAGAGTTGGGCGCGCCCACCCGGTGTTCATGAAGCAATGGCGGCGAACAGGCGAGCGCGCGTGCGAGGTGGGCCGGAGCCTGCGGACGGCGCCATCACCCTGGCGCGAGGTCCAAGCCCAGAAAAGACACGAAAGAAGCTCAGTCCCGAAGCAACCCAGCCAACGACAGAGTCCCGGTCACAGCAGGCACAGAAGGCGCCTGCCACGACAGACCCGCCTCCCGCGCCCACACCTGCAGCTCCCCGGAAGCCGAAGCACGCGCCACCACCCGGTTCACCGCCTCCAGCAGATCCGCCTTCGACGACAGCGCCACCCAGCCCAGGTTGATCCCCAGCGGCCGCGCGGGCCCCGCCTGCAGGGTCGTGCCCGGCTTGCGCGCCCGGTGCGTGTCGAACGCCGCAGAAGGCACCATCAGCGCGTCCACCCGGCCACTGTCCAGCGCCGCCCAGACATCCTCGCGCTGCCCCAGCGACACCATGTCCTTGGCCAGCGTACCGCCGCCGTACATGGCCACCAGCGTGCCTTCGAGCGTGCCCGCCACCGCGGCCACCTTGCGGCCCTTCAGATCACCCAGCGACGCCGCCGCAGGCGCACCGGCGCGCTGCACGATCACCAGCGCCGTGCCCTGGTAGGGCTGGCTCGACACCAGCGTGCCCAGCGGCACGAAGGGCCGCTCGCGCGGCGGCTTGGCGCCCGGGTGGTCCGGTGTCTTGAAACGCTCGCGCGTCGGCGGCCCCAGGTCCGAGGCCAGCAGCGGAAAGCCACTGGCCAGATCGCACAGGCCGGCCGAGAGCATGGCGTTGACCTCGTGCGTCAGCATCGCCTCCTTCTCGACCTCGGGCTCGAAGGGCATGAGCTTCAGCTCGCGCCCCAGCTCGCGCGCCACCGCCTCGGCCAGCTTCACGTCGAAGCCCGTGACCTGGCCCTTGCGCGCCATCGAGAACGGCGGGTTGTCCTCGGCCATGCAAACGGTCAGCGGTGCCGCCTGCGCGAAGGCCAGCACGGGCGCGAGCAGCAGCGGCGCCATCAGCGCGCGGGGGGTGTTCACAACTCCTTGCCTCCTCTTGTGGCGACGTAGTTCCACAGCAGCTCGATCGCCTCCGGCTCCAGCGCGCCCTTGAACGAGGGCATGTTGCCCTTGCCGTTGGTCACGGAGTTGTAGAAGCGCTCGCGCTGCTCGGTGGGGAACTTGCGCAGGTCATACACCGTGGTGCCCGCGTTGATCATGTTGCGGCCATGACACTGCGCGCAGGTGCGGTGGAACTGCTCGCGGCCTTTTTCCACCGCCTCGGCGGTGAAGGGGGCTGCGGGCGGGATCTCCACCGGCAGCGTCTGGGCCGGCACGGTGTTCGACTGCGCCAGCGCCGCGCCCGTGAGGGCGAGCGCACACAGGATGGGTTCACGCCAGCGCATCGTCAATCGACAGCAAAGGTCCAGACCGAACCGCCGGCGGGCACCTGCGACATGCGCTCGTCGCCCATCAGCGCCCACACGCCGCCCGCACCCGAGACGATGGTCACGTACTGCTTGCCCTTGTGCTCGAAGGTCACCGGCAGGCCGATGATGCCGCTGCTGGTCTGGAACTCGTAGAGCTTCTTGCCGTTGTTCGCGTCCACCGCGATGAACTCGCCCGTGGCCGCGCCGGTGAACACCAGGCCGCCGCCGGTCGAGAGCGTGCCGGCCATGCTCGGTTGGCCCGGCCACGCCATCTGCCACTTGCTCTTGCCGGTCATCGGGTCGATGGCGCTCAGATACCCGTGCGGTTCGTTCTTGGGCATGTTCACGCCGCGGAAGTTCACGCCCAGGTACCACTCGCCCTTCTTGTACTCGGGCTTGGCCAGCTGGTAGGGCCAGCTGATGTTGAGCGTGTTGGCGTAGGCGAGGCCCGTGGACGGGTTCCAGGACATGGGCGTCCAGTTCTTGCCGCCGAGCACGCTGGGGAAGATCTCCACGTCTTCACCGGCGCGCGCCTTCTTGTCGGTCTCGGTGGGCACCGGGCGGCCGGTCTTGAGGTCGATGCGTTCGGCCCAGTTGACCTTCACATAGGGGTTGGCCGCGAGCAGCTCGCCATTCGCACGGTCCAGCACGTAGAAGAAGCCGTTGCGGTTGGCCTGGGCCAGCACCTTGCGGTCCTTGCCGCCGATCTTCATGTCGACCAGCATGCCGACTTCGGTGGCGTCGTAGTCGTAGGGATCGTTGGGGCTGAACTGGTAGTGCCACACGAGTTCGCCGGTCTTGGGGCGGATCGCCACGACCGAGGCGATGTAGAGGTTGTCGCCCTGGCGCGCGTTCGGGTTCCAGGGGCCGCCGTTGCCGGTGCCCCAGTAGACGAGGTCGAGTTCGGGGTCGTAGGCGCCGGTCAGCCATGTGGGGGCCCCGCCCTTGAGGTGGGTGTCACCAGGCCAGGTGTCGCCGCCCTTCTGGTCGGGCGCGGCGGTGGTGTAGAAGCGCCAGAGCTGCTTGCCGGTGGCCGGGTCCCAGCCATCGATGAAGCCGCGCGTGCCGTACTCGCCGCCGGCGATGCCGGTCAGCACCACACCGTTGGCGATCAGCGGCGCGCTCGTCATGGCCTGGCCGTTCTGGTAGTCGGCGGCCTTGCTCTTCCACAGCTGCTTGCCGGTCTTGGCGTCCATCGCCATCACGTGGGCGTCCAGCGTGCTGCGGAACAGCTTGCCGTCGTAGATCGCGGCACCGCGGTTGAGGATGCCGCAGCAGGCCATCTTGAACACGTCCTGGGGCAGCTCGATCTCCTGCTTCCAGATCTGTTTGCCGGTGGCCGGGTCGATCGCCACCGTCGTGTTGTGCGTGGTCACGTACATCACACCGTTGTGCACGATGGGCTGCGACTCCTGGCCCTGTGGGTTGTTCAGGCTGTAGGCCCAGACCGGGCGCAGCTTGGCCGCGTTCCCCGTGTTGATCTGCTTGAGCGGGCTGTAGCGCTGGTTGTTGTAGCCCATGCCGTAGGTGAGCACGTCGCCGGGCGTGGCGCTGTCGCGCTTGAGGTCGTCCAGGGACTGGGCGTGCAGGCTGGTGGCGAGCAGCGCGAGCGCGGCCGCACCCGCCCATCGGGTGGTCTGTTGCATGGATGTCTCCTGTGGGATGAGGCTGCGCCTCTGGTTGTTGTCCGTCCTCGTTCATTGTGGGAATTTGGGCGCCGCGGATCACGTCCGGGTTTTCCCGGTGGGAAAAGTGTTCTGCGGTGGAACACTCACCCACACCGCCGCTTCGGACGCGAGACTTCGCCCCCACCACCATGCGCGCCACCCACCGAACCCTGTCCACCCAGGACCTGCCGCCGCAGCCGTTCTTCCAGACGCCCGAGCAGCGTGCGGCGCTGGCGCGCCAGCGCTTCTTCGAGGAACAGCAGCACCCCGCCGGTCTGGTGAGCGAGGCGGTGATCCGATCCTGGAGCCGCAGCCGCACGCTGGGCCACGCCAGCCACAAGATGCCCGCGCTGGACCCGGTCAACCGCAGCGCGCTGAGCGCCGCACTGGCGCGCAACCGGCGCCTGCTGGAGGCCGCGCACGGCGACCTGCAGCAGCTCGAAGCCGCGCTCGCAGGCACCGCCAGCCGCCTGTTGCTGACCGACGCGCACGGGGTCATCGTGCACTCCTCGCGCGGCACGGGCGACCCCGAACAGAAGGTGCTGGACGCCGCCACGCGCGTGGGCGTCCAGCTGGCCGAGGAGGTGCTGGGCACCAACGCGCCGGGCATCGTGGTGCAGACCGGCATGGCCTGCACCGTGCAGTGCTGCGAGCACTTCTACGAGGTGTTCGGCCAGGTGCGCTGCGCGGCCGCACCGATCCACGACGTGCACGGCCGGCTGGTCGGTGTGCTGGACGTGTCCACCGAATCGCGCGCCTTCGGCTTCGACGCCGCGGCCGTGGTCGGCGTGTACGCCACCTCGATCGAGAACCGCCTGCTGCAGGCGCAATCCGACGAGCACCTGGTGCTGCATTTCCAGGCCGCCCCCGCGCTGCTGGGCACGCCGATGGAGGGACTGGCCGGCGTGGACCACGGCGGTCGCGTGGTCTGGGTCAACGCCACCGGCCACAGCCTGCTGGGCCGCCCGTCGCGCCAGGAGGTGGCGCCGGTGGAAGAGCTGTTCGGCCACGGGCTGGCGCAGCTGCTGCCCCTGTGCGGCGCCACCGAAGCCCTGCGCCTGCAGCTGCCCAGCGGCCTGGGCATCTGGCTGCGCGCGACCCTGGGTCTGCGCGATGGCATCGACTTCCGGCACGCGGTCGCCTGGCCGGCCACCGTGCCACCCGCGCCCGGGCCGGTACCCGCCGCCGAGCCCGAGGCCCCGGCGCCCGCCCCGGCGGCCGCCCCCTCGCTGGCCCAGACCCAGCAGCGCCTGATCGAAGACGCGCTGCAGGCCAACGGCGGCAACGTCGCGCGCACCGCGCGCCAGCTCGGCGTCTCGCGCGGCCTGGTCTACCGGCACCTGCGGAAATAGGCGCCCGCCCGGGTCGCCCACGCCCACGCTCGGACACCCGGGCGGGTGGCCCCGCGCGTGATAAGGTCAAAAGCGCCACCCGCCAAAAGACCCTTTTTCCACGCCCGAAGGAAGCCCGCACGGATGCCCCATGACGTCACGCTGATCGCCACCATCGCGACCGCCTTTGGCCTGGCCATGGTGTTCGGACTGCTCGCTGCCCGGCTGAAGCTGCCCCCGCTGGTGGGCTACCTGCTGGCGGGCATCGTGGTCAGCCCGGCCACGCCAGGTTTCGTGGCCGATGTCGGCCTGGCCGGCCAGCTGGCCGAGATCGGGGTGATGCTGCTGATGTTCGGGGTGGGTCTGCACTTCTCGCTGGCCGACCTGATGTCGGTCAAGAAGATCGCTGTGCCGGGCGCGGTGGTGCAGATCGCCGTGGCCACCGCGCTGGGGGGCGGCGTGGCCATGCTCTGGGGCTGGGACCTGGGCGCCGCCATCGTGTTTGGCCTGTGCCTGTCGGTGGCCAGCACGGTGGTGCTGCTGCGCGCGCTGGAGGCCAAGGGCCTGCTCAAGTCGGTCAACGGCCAGATCGCGGTCGGTTGGCTGGTGGTGGAAGACCTGGTGATGGTGCTGGTTCTGGTGCTGCTGCCTGCGCTGGCGGGCGTGCTCAAGGCGCACGGCGGAGAGGCCGCGGTGGCGCCCCAGGCCGGCGAGATCTGGACCACGGTGGGCATCACCCTGGCCAAGGTCACGGCCTTCGTGGTGCTGATGCTGGTGGTGGGCCGACGGCTGCTGCCCAAGCTGCTGTGGTGGGTGGCGCGCACCGGCTCGCAGGAGCTGTTCACCCTGGGCGTGGTGGCCATCGCCGTGGGCGTGGCCTTCGGCGCGGCCATGCTGTTCGACGTGTCCTTCGCGCTGGGCGCCTTCTTCGCCGGCATGATGATGCGCGAGTCCGAGTTCAGCCACCGCGCGGCCGACGAGTCGCTGCCGCTGCGCGACGCCTTCGCCGTGCTGTTCTTCGTCTCGGTGGGCATGCTGTTCGAACCGGCGGTGGTCTTTCAGCAGCCGGTCAAGCTGCTGGCGGTGGTGGCCATTGTCCTGATCGGCAAGACCGTGGCGGCCGTGGCGCTGGTGCTGCTGTTCCGCTACCCGCTGAACACCGCGCTGACGGTGGGCGCAAGCCTGGCGCAGATCGGCGAGTTCTCCTTCATCCTGGCCGGCCTGGGGGTGGCGCTGGAGTTGATGCCGCGCGAGGGCCAGAGCCTGGTGCTGGCGGCCGCACTGATCTCGATCGCGGCCAACGCGGCGCTGTTCTCGGCCGTCGAGCCACTGCGGCGCTGGGTCCTGGCGCGGTCGGCCTTCGCGCGCCAGCTGGAAATGCGCGACGACCCGCTGGCCGAGCTGCCGACCTCGACCGACCGCAAGCTGCTCAGCGGCCAGGTGGTGCTGGTGGGCTATGGCCGCGTGGGCCGGCGCATCGCGGCGGCGCTGCGCGAACACCAGCTGCCGTTCGTGGTGGTGGAGCAGAACCGCGAGACGGTGGACGCGCTGCGGCGCGAGGGCATCGCGGCCGTCAGCGGCGACGCCATGACCCCCGAGGTGCTGGTGCAGGGCCACATCGCCGAGGCCGCCATGCTGGTGGTGGCCATCCCCGACGCGGTGGACGTGCGCAAGATGGTGGAGATCGCCCGCACGCTCAACCCCGGCATCGCCGTGGTGCTGCGCACCCACAACGAGGAAGAGGCCGATCTGCTGCGCAAGGAGAGCCTGGGCACGGTGTTCCTGGGCGAGCACGAGCTGGCGCGCGGCATGACCTCGCACATCCTGGACCGGCTGCAGGAGACCGCACCCGCAAGGGGGGCCGCATGAAGAACTCCTGGCATGCCCTGGAAGGACCCGAGGTGCTGCGGCGCCTGGGCGTGGACCCGGCCGACGGACTGGACGCCGGCGAGGTGGCCCGGCGGCTGGCCCAGCACGGCCCCAACCGCCTGCCCGAGCCGCCGCGCCGGCCGGCCTGGCAGCGCTTCGCGCTGCAGTTCCACAACCCGCTGATCTATGTGCTGCTGGCCGCCGGGCTGGCCACGCTGCTGCTGGGCAGCCTGGTGGACGCGGGCGTGATCCTGGGCGTGGTGCTGATCAACGCGCTCATCGGCCACATCCAGGAGGGCAAGGCCGAGCAGGCCCTGGCGGCGGTGCGCAGCATGCTGGCCGCACGCGCCACGGTGCAGCGCGGCGGCGAGCGCCACCAGATCGACGCCGGGGAGCTGGTGCCGGGCGACATCGTCTGGCTGGAGCCGGGCGACCGCGTGCCGGCCGACCTGCGCCTGCTGCAGGGCCGCAACCTGCGCACGGTGGAATCGGCGCTGACCGGCGAATCGGCCGCGGTGGACAAGGACACGGGCGCCGCGGCCGAGGGCGCGCCGCTGGGCGACCGCCACGGCATGGCCTTCTCGGGCACGCTGGTGGCCTACGGCAGCGGCAGCGGCGTGGTGGTGGCCACCGGCGGCGCCACCGAGATCGGCCACATCGGCCAGCTGGTCAGCGGCGTGCAGACCCTGGCCACGCCGCTGACGCGCCGGCTCGACCGCTTCGCGCGCCAGATCACCGCCTTCATCCTCGGGGTGTCGGTGCTGACCATGGCCTGGGGCCACTTCGTGGCCGGCATGGCGCTGTTCGACCTGTTTCTGGCGGTGGTGGGGCTGGCAGTGGCCGCCATCCCCGAGGGCATGCCGGCGGTGGTGACCATCGTGCTGGCCATCGGCACCCGGGTGATGGCGCGCAAGAAGGCCGTCGTGCGGCGCCTGCCGGCGGTGGAGTCGCTGGGCTCCGTCACCGTCATCTGCAGCGACAAGACGGGCACCCTCACCCGCAACGAGATGACCGCGGTGCGCGTGGTGCTGCCGTCGCGCGAGGTCATCGTCAGCGGCACCGGCTATGCGCCCGAAGGCGGCTTCCACCTTGCGGACGGATCGGTGCTGCACCCTGGCGACGAGCCGGCGCTGATGACCCTGCTGCACTGCGCGCTGCTGTGCAACGACGCGCGCATTCACCGCGAAGACGACAAAGGCTGGGTGCTCACGGGCGATCCGACCGAGGGTGCGCTGACCACCCTGGCGCACAAGGCCGACCTGGACGCCGCGACCGCGGCCCAGGCTTTCCCGCGGCTGGACGCGATCCCCTTCGAGTCCGAGCGGCAGATCATGGTCACGCTGCACCACGACCACGCCGGCCACCACGAGCTGCTGCTCAAGGGCGCGCCCGAGCGGGTGCTGGCGCTGTGCACGGGCGAAGCGGGCGGCCGCCCCCTGGACTGCGCGCGCTGGACCGCGGCGGTGGAGCGCGCCGGCGGCGCGGGCGAGCGCGTGCTGGCACTGGCCCGCTGCGACTGGCCCACAGGGCGCACCGAGGTGGACCTGGCCGACCTCACCCCGCGCTTCGAGATGCTGGGCCTGGTGGGCATCATCGACCCGCCGCGCGAGGAGGCGGTGGCTGCCGTGGCGGAGTGCCGAGAGGCCGGCATCCGCGTGAAGATGATCACCGGCGACCACGCGGTCACGGCCGCGGCCATCGGCCGACAGCTGGGCCTGCGGGCCGACCGGGCACTGACGGGTGACGCCGTCGCCGCGCTCGACGACGCGGCGCTGCGCCGCGCCGCCCAGGACACCGACGTGTTCGCGCGCGCCAGCCCCGAGCACAAGCTGCGGCTGATCGCCGCGCTGCAGGCCGAAGGCCACCAGGTGGCCATGACCGGTGACGGTGTGAACGACGCGCCCGCGCTTAAAGCCGCCGATGTGGGCGTGGCCATGGGCGGCAAGGGCACGGACGCGGCGCGCGAGGCCTCCGACCTGGTGCTGACCGACGACAACTTCGCCACCATCGCGCGCGCCGTGCGCGAGGGCCGGGTGGTCTACGACAACATCAAGAAGTCGCTGATGCACATGCTGCCCACCAACGGCGGCGAGGCCGGCGTGATCCTGCTGGCCATCTTCGCGGGCCTGCCGCTGCCGGTGACGGCCGGGCAGATCCTGTGGGTCAACACCGTGACCTCGGTGACGCTGGCGCTGTCGCTGGCCTTCGAGCCGGCCGAGCCGGGCGTGATGCGGCACCCGCCGCGGCCCCCGCAGGAATCCATCATCACGCGCGCGCTGGGCGGGCGCATCCTGTTCGTCATCGGGCTGATGATCGCCGCCACCTTCTGGGTGTTCCACTGGGAGCTCGCGCGCGGCACGCCACTGGAGACCGCGCGCACCGCGGCGGTCAACACCATCGTGATGTGCGAGCTGTTCTACCTGTTCAACGTGCGCCACTTCACCCGCCATGCCTGGCGGGCCGAGACGCTGACCGGCAACCCCGTCGCGCTGGGTGTGGCGGCCCTTCTGGTGGGGCTGCAGCTGCTGTTCACCTACGCGCCGCCGCTGCAGCGGCTGTTCCACACCACGCCGCTGCACGCCAGCTCCTGGGCCATGATCCTGGCCATGGGAGCGGGCGTGTTCGTGCTGGTGGAGGCCGAGAAGGCGCTGTTGCGTCGCCGCGGTGTGCGCCGCATCTGAAGAACCTGCGAGGAGAGAGCCATGACCATGACCCGACACATCCTGAGCGCCACCGACCTGTCGGCGTTCTCACTGCAGGCGGTGGACCGCGCGGCCGACCTGGCCACGGCCAACGGCGCCCGCCACACGGTGGTGCACGCGCTGGGGCTGGACGCGCTGGGCCCGCTGCGCAACCTGCTGGGCGAGCGCGCCGACAGCGTGGCCCACACCGCCATGCAGCAGCAGCAGGCCGCACTGGCCGCCGCCATGGCCGACCCGGCACGCCACCCCGGGCCGGCGCCCACCCTGCGGGTGGAAGAGGGCCTGGCCTCGCGCGTGGTGCCGTCGCTGGTGCGCGAGACCGACACCGACCTGGTGGTGGTGGGCGCGCGCGGGCAGAGCCTGCTGCGCCGCCTGGTGGTGGGTTCCACCGCCTCGCACCTGCTGCGCAGGAGCCATTGCCCGGTGCTGGTGGTCAAAAACCCGTTCCAGCAGCCCTACCGCCGCGTGCTGCTGCCCATGGACTTCTCGCCCGGTTCCGCGCTGGCGCTGGCACTGGCGCGCGAACTCGCGCCCCGGGCCGGCCTGGTGCTGCTGCACGCCTTCGACGTGCCCTTCGAGGGCATGCTGCAGTACGCCGGCGTGTCGCAGGACATCATCCACCAGTACCGCATCGAGGCGCGCGAGCGCGCCCTGCAGCAGCTGCGCGAGATGGCGGCCGAACAGGGCCTGGCGGCTGGCGACTACACACCGCTGGTCGAACACGGCGACGCCGTGGCGCTGATCACCGGCCACCAGCAACGCCTGGGCTGCGACCTGGTGGTGATGGGCAAACACGGCACCCATGTGACCGAAGAACTGCTGCTGGGCAGCGTGACCAAGCGGGTGCTCTCCGAGGGCGACGCCGACGTGCTGGTGGTAGTCGACAAGCGCGGTCCGCAGGACGCCGGCTGACGCGGGACAGGCCGTGGCGCTGCATCCCGCCCTGCTGTTCCTCGGTGGCCTGGTCGTGGTGGTGCTGGGCGCCGAGATGCTGCTGCGCGGCGCGACCCGCATTGCGACCCTGCTGCGCATCAGCCCCATCGTCATCGGCCTGACGGTGGTCTCGGTGGGCACCAGCGCGCCCGAGCTGGCGGTGGGCCTGACCGCCGCGCACGAGGGCAAGGGTCCGCTGGCGGTGGGCAACATCGCCGGCACCAACATCGTCAACATCCTGCTCATCCTGGGCCTGAGTGCGGCCATCCGCCCGCTGCCCACGCGTTCGCTGAGCGTGCGGCTGGACGTGCCGGTGATGATTGCCACCGCCGTGGCCGTGCTCGTCATGGCGATGGACGGCGTGCTCACCCGGGCCGAGGGTCTGGGCCTGCTGCTGGCGGCGGTGGTCTACACCGTGGCGCTGGTGCAGCTGAGCCGGCAGGAGGCGCCGGACACCCGACTGGCGTTCCGCGACGCGCTGGCCGCGCAGGCGCCTCCGCGGGTGAACCTGCCCACCGGTGCCGCGGCCTGGGCCTGGAACGGTGCGCTGCTGCTGGCAGGCATGGCGCTGGCGGTGCTGGGCGCCGAGCTGCTGGTGGCCGGCGCAGTCGAACTGGCCAAGGCCTACGGCGTGTCGGACGCCTTCATCGGCCTGAGCATCGTGGCCATCGGCACTTCGGCGCCGGAGCTGGTGACCACGATGATCTCGACCCTGCGCAACGACCGCGACGTGGCGATCGGCAACCTCATCGGCAGCAGCATCTACAACGTGCTGGTCATCCTCGGCCTGACCATGGTGGCCGCGCCCGCCAGCGGGGTGGACGTCAGCGCCGAGGTGCTGTGGATCGACCTGCCGCTGGCCGCGCTGGTGGCCATCGTCTGTCTGCCGGTGTTCCGCAGCGACCGGCTGGTCTCGCGCCGCGAGGGCATCGGCTTCGTGCTGGCCTACGCCGCCTATCTGGGCAGCCTGCTGCTCTGGCGGACCTGACACCGTTGGACACCAGCCCCCCGCGGGCATGCCGTAAGCTCGCCGCCATGCGTCTGGCCCTGCACACCCTGAGTCTCTCCGCCGCCCTGCTGCTGGCGGCCTGCGGCAGCGCACCACCGGCCCGCCCGCCTTCGTCGTCGCTGCCGCCGCTGTCGGCCGAACACAGCAGCGACCTCGCCATCCACGCCATGGGCCTGGTGGGCACGCCCTACCGCTGGGGCGGCAACACGCCGGAGAGCGGCTTCGACTGCAGCGGCCTGATCGGCTATGTCTACCGGCACCGCGCCGGTGTGGCGCCGCCGCGCACCGTGGCCCAGCTGTCGGGCTTCGGCCAAGCGGTGGATGCCGACGAGCTGCGCACCGGCGACCTGGTGATCTTCGGCCGCGACCCGGCCTGGCACGCGGGCATCTACGTCGGCGACGGCCGCTTCGTGCATGCGCCGTCCAGCGGCGGCACGGTGCGGCTGGACCGGCTGGACAACCGCTACTGGGCGCGCCAGACGGTGCGTTATCGCAGGCCCTGACACGGTTTTTTCGGACAAGCCGGCGACAATCGGGGCCATGACCCACGTTCCCGCCACCCCGCCGCTGTCCACCCACGACACCACCCGCATCGACGACCTGCGCATCGGCGCGGTGCGGCCGCTGATCACGCCGGCGCTGCTGCAGGAGTGGCTGCCCACGCCGCCGGCCGCGCAGGCCCTGGTGGAGAGCAGCCGCGCCGCGCTCTCGCGCGTGCTGCACGGGCAGGACGACCGGCTGATCGTCGTGGTCGGGCCGTGTTCCATTCACGACCATGGCCAGGCCATGGACTACGCGCGGCGCCTGAAGGAACAGGCCGACGCCCTGGCCGAGGACCTGCTGATCGTGATGCGCGTGTACTTCGAGAAGCCGCGCACCACCGTGGGCTGGAAGGGCTACATCAACGACCCGCACCTGGACGGCAGCTTCGCCATCAACGAAGGCCTGGAGCTGGCACGCCAGCTGCTGCTGGACGTGCTGGGCGCCGGCCTGCCGGTGGGCACCGAGTTCCTGGACCTGCTCTCGCCGCAGTTCATTTCCGACCTGGTCAGCTGGGGCGCGATCGGCGCGCGCACCACCGAGAGCCAGAGCCACCGCCAGCTGGCCTCGGGCCTGTCCTGTCCGGTGGGCTTCAAGAACGGCACCGACGGCAGCGTCAAGGTCGCCAGCGACGCGATCCAGGCCGCACAGGCGCCGCACGCCTTCATGGGCATGACCAAGATGGGCCAGGCCGCGATCTTCGAGACCCGCGGCAACCAGGACTGCCACGTCATCCTGCGCGGCGGCAAGACGCCCAACTACAGCGCCGAGGACGTCAACACCGCCTGTGCCCTGCTCAAGGCCGCCGGCCAGCGCGAGCAGGTGATGATCGACGTCTCGCACGCCAACAGCAGCAAGCAGCACCGCCGGCAGATCGACGTGGCGGCCGACGTGGCCGGCCAGATCGCCGCGGGCGACGCGCGCATCACCGGCATCATGATCGAGAGCCACCTGTTCGAGGGCCGGCAGGACATCGTGCCCGGCCAGCCGCTGCTGCCCGGCGTGAGCGTGACCGACGCCTGCATCAGCTTCGAGCAGACCGTGCCGGTGCTGCAGGGGCTGGCGGCCGCCGTGCGCCAGCGCCGCGCCCGCTGACGCGCGACATGCGCCTGCCCTGGCAGACCGCCACGCCCGCGCTGAACCTGGCGCTGCAGGGCGGTGGGGCGCACGGGGCCTTCACCTGGGGCGTGCTCGACGCGCTGCTGGAGGACGGACAGCTCGCCTTCGACGGCGTCAGCGGCACCAGCGCGGGCGCCATGAACGCGGTGGTGCTGGCCCAGGGCCTGATGCACGGTGGCCGCGAGGGCGCGCGCGCCGCGCTGCGCCGCTTCTGGACCGCCGTGGCCGGCAGCCTGCCGTTCGAGGTGGCGGTGCCGCGGGCCGACGGCTCGGGCTACCAGCTGGCGCCGGCCATGCGCCTGATGCTGCAGTGGACCCATCACTTCACGCCCGAGCAGCTCAACCCCTTCGACCTCAACCCGCTGCGCGACGTGCTGCGCCAGCAGCTGGACATCGAGGGCCTGCGCCAGCGCTCGCCGGTGCGGCTGTTCATCGCCACCACCGAGGCCAACACCGGCCGGCTGCGGCTGTTCCGCAACGCCGACCTGTCGCTGGACGCGGTGCTGGCCTCGGCCTGCCTGCCGCGCCTGCACCGCAGCGTGCTGATCGACGGCCAGCCGCACTGGGACGGCGGCTACGCGGCCAATCCCGCCGTCTACCCGCTGCTGCTGGAAACTCCCACACGCGACACGCTGCTGGTGATGCTCACACCGCTGCGCTACGCCGCCACGCCGCAGTCGGCGCAGGACATCGAACACCGCATGCAGGAGCTGGCCTTCAACGCCACCTTCCTGCGCGAGATGCGCATGTTCGCGCACCTGCGCGAGCGCATCGCCCACATCGGCTGGTGGCGCCGCGGCCCGCTGGAGCGGCGGCTGGCCGAGGCGCGCTTTCACGCCATCGAGCCCGGCCCGGTGCTGGGGGAGCTGGGCACCGACACCAAGGCGGCCGCCGGCCAACGGTTTTTCGAGATGCTGTTCGAGGCGGGTCGGGGGCAGGGCCGGCAGTGGCTGGATGCCCACCGGCCGGCCGTCGGCCGCCACAGCACTGTCGAACTTGCCGGGCTGTTCGGCTGACCCGGGACCGGCGCGGCCGAGAATGGCAGGCCCGGATCGCCCTGCGGGCCGTCCCCCACCGGAGAAACACCCATGAGCTCTCTCTTGCAAGGCCGCACCGCGCTGGTCACCGGCGGCGCCCGCGGTCTGGGCGCCGGCATGGCGCAGGCCCTCGCCGCGGCCGGCGCGGCCGTGATGATCGGCGACATCCTCGAAGACACGGGCCGCGAGACGGCCCGGTCCATCGCCGCCAGCGGCGCCCAGGCCGCCTTCGTGCAGCTGGACGTGACCGACGAGGCCTGCTGGCTGGCCGCCATCGCGGCGACCCACACCCGCTTCGGCGGCTTCGACATCCTGATCAACAACGCCGGGGTCGAGGAGACCGCGCTGGTGTCGGAGCTGGATGGCGATGCGCTGCGGCGCATGCTGGACGTGAACATCGTCGGCACTGCGCTGGGCCTCAAGCACGCATTCCGCGCCATGCGCCCGGGCGGCGTGGCCGGGAAAGGAGGGGCCGTGGTCAACGTGGCCTCGGTCGCGGCCACCATCGCCTTCCCGGCGATCGCCGGCTACTCGGCCACCAAGTCGGCGGTGGACCGGCTCACGCGGGTGGCTGCGATGGAAGCCGGCCAGCTGGGCTACGGCGTGCGGGTGAACTGCATCTACCCGGGTCTGGTGCCGACCGACATGGGCATGAAACTGGCAGCCGACGTGGTGACGGCCGGGCTGTTCCCGGCGCCGGAGGCCGCGGTCGGCGCCATCGTCGCGCAGACGCCGCTGGGGCGCCTGGGCACGGTGGCCGACATGGCCGATGCGGTGGTGTTCCTGTGTTCCGACGCCGCGCGCTTCATCACGGGCGCGGGCCTGCCGGTGGACGGCGGCATGGGGATGTGAACCCGACCATGCCGCGGTGGGCCGATCAGCGCGGCTTGCGCGGCGCCATCGGGCCGCGGCCCTCGATGTGGCGGAAGTTGATGCGGCCCTTGCTCAGGTCGTAGGGCGAGAGTTCGAGCGAGACCCGGTCACCCGCCAGGATGCGGATGTGGTTCTTCTTCATCTTGCCGGCGGAGTAGGCGATCAGCTGGTGACCGTTGTCCAGCGTGACGCGAAAACGGGTGTCGGGCAGCACCTCGTTGACGATGCCCATCATGTCGATCAGTTCTTCCTTGGCCATGGTGTGGTTCTCCTGGAGTCGTGGGATTCGGATCAGTTGGTGCGGATCGCGGGGCGCGCGGTCTCGCGCACCCAGTCGATGCCCTGGGCCATGGCGTATCTTGCCGCGGCTTCGTGGGTGGCGAAATCTTCGGTGAAGCGCATCACGCGGTCGGTGCTGGCGCTGCCGGTGCCGCTGGCGATGGACACGAGGGCGGCAAAGCGCCCGTCCGCCAGGGCCCGCGGACGGGCGCTGATGCGGTAACGCCCGAGGGTCAGAGGGGCGGAGGTACAAGGGGTCCGCACCACAGGCGCGGACGCGGGAAACGTCTGGATCATCAAGAACTTCTATGGGCAGGACCTGCGGCTGGGCCGCCAGCCCGACAAGGCCCGACATACACGGTGGCAGCCCCAGGGTGCCGGGGTGCCCGACTGCGCCAACCCGAAGCACCGCACCGCTTCAGCGGCATCGGGGCTTTCTGGTACCAGCCCTCGGCAGAGGCATGGGGAGAGCAGCGGGGAAAAAGTGCCTCGCCGGGGGACCGCGTTGGGTGCGGTGAGGGCTTGGCTCGCGTTGGAGGGGCTGGACAGACCGACCCTCTGCCGGGGTGGTGGGCCGCGCCAGGGGCGCTGCAACCGGGTCTGTCGCCCAAGGCGAAGCCGCTAATGTACCACGATGTGGAAAAAACTGCCAAGCGGGCCGGTTCAGCGGCCGCAGCGCAACCAGAACTGCTGATCGCGCAGCTCCCGGCGCTGCCGAGCCACCCGATCCTGCTCGCCCCCCGTCAGCGGCTGGCGAGCATAGTCATCGAGCGCAGCCACGTGGTCGTTCAAGCGTTTGCACTCGGCCGCCTTCATGCTGGCCGCATTGGACGGAGCTGGCGGACCTGAAACGACCACCGGTGGCCGCGCAGGACGGGTGAGCGCCGCTCGGTTCTGGGCAAACACGATCTGCTCGGCCAGCGAGAGGTTCGCCGGCACCGTGTGCATGCTGACGATCTCGGCACCGCGGTGCTGGCAATGCACCACCGACCAGAACCGGCCGGCACCGCGGCAGCGGTAGAGCGTGGTGCCCTGCGCGCCCTCGACGTTCAGCGCCGTCGTGGTGTCGACCGGGTGGCCGCGCATGCCGGCCGGGCAGGGGCCGTCGGTGTAGGTCACCTGGCTGGCGTTTTCGCAGCGGTGCACCGCCGACAACGGCTCGGCGGGTGGTGGCTCGGCAGCGGGCGCCGGGCCAGCGGCAGCGGTGACCGTGGGTTTTGGGACCACTGAGGGAGCGGCGGGCGCGGCGGGGACGGACGCAGCTGCCGGCTCCGCGACGGCCAACGGAGGTCGCGACCAGGGCCAGTTCACCAGCACATACAGCCCCAGGACCACGACCGCGGCCAGCAACCCGATGGTCAGGCCGCTCATGCCGTCTCGCTCGGGCGGACGGAACGCGGTGTCGGATACCTGGTGCGGCGTTGGCGGCGCCAAAGGCGCGGGCCGGGAAGGCGGGATGCCGGGCGTGGTGTCTGGCACGTTGTCGGGTTCGGGAGTTGTGTCGGGCGTCGCCATCGCAGCCACCAGGGTCGCTCACTGTTCGACCACGGTCTTGACCACCTGCCCCACCGGCGGATCGCTGCGGCCCCAGGTGCCGTTGAGCAGCTGCAGGCGCTTTTCGGTCAGGGGCGACTGTCGGGCCAGTTCGGCGAAGCCGCCGCGC
This sequence comes from Hydrogenophaga sp. NH-16, assembly GCF_004006415.1. Classification (NCBI taxonomy): domain Bacteria; kingdom Pseudomonadati; phylum Pseudomonadota; class Betaproteobacteria; order Burkholderiales; family Comamonadaceae; genus Hydrogenophaga; species Hydrogenophaga sp. NH-16. The sequence goes on along the minus strand of NZ_CP029344.1, from coordinate 3,674,620 downwards.
GGCAGCGGCACGGTCTGCACCACCCAGGGCCGGGCGGCCTGCTGGTCGGCCGCGGTCATGGCGCGAAAGGACTTCTCGGCCGCCACCAGGCCGGGCATGGCACGGTTGCGCGCAGCAGCATCGGCCGCGAGGTAGAGCATCACGTAGCTGTTGTTCTTCGGGCCGGTGACCACGGTGGCCTCGATCGCCTGGGACTGTCCGTTCTGCGCCTTGCGGGCGCCGACGAAGTGGGTCGCGGCAAAGCCGTTGATCTGGCCGCGCGTCACCTTGCCCTCGCTGGGCTGCAGGGCGTTGCGGATGATCTCGTCGTGCGTGCCGCCGGCCCGGGGCGGCATGGCGACCATGCGCAACGCGGCGTCGCCCTGGGGTGCGACGAAGGTCAGCGCCTCGGGCTCGTTCTGGATGCGCCAGCCGGCCGGCGCCGTCATCGCCAGGCCCAGCCCGGCGTGGTAGAAGTTCTGGCCACGCGTCAGCCCCTGTTCGGGGCTCTCGCCGAAGCGCATGCCCCGGACCACCTGCAGGAAGCGCTGCGCGCCGTCGGAGGCGTAGCTGCCCTGGTACTTCGCGGCGTTCTGGCTGATCTGCTGCAGGCGCTGGTCGTTGCTGGGATGGGAGGACAGCCAGTTGGCGCCCTCGGGCGCGGGGCGGCCTTCGGCGCGCGCCTCTTCGACGGCGAACGCCTCCTGCAGCTTGAGCACCCGGATCACGTCGATCATGTTGCGCGGGTCGTAGTTGCTGCGCGCCAGGTACTCGGCGCCCAGGCTGTCGGCCTGCAGCTCCTGCTCGCGGCTGTACTTCGCGACGTACCCGGCCGCCACGCCCTGCGCCATCTGCCCGAACATCTCGGTGCCGCCCGAGACCCCGACCTTGCTCTCCAGCACCGCGCCCAGCACCGTCGCGGCCAGCACGCCCAGGCCCGCGGTCTGCTGGCGCGTGGCGCGCTGCGCACCGTGTCGGGCGGTGACGTGGCCGATCTCGTGGCCGATCACGCCGGCCATGTCGGCCTCGCTTTCCATGTAGGCCAGGATGCCGCGCGTGATGTAGACGTAGCCGCCGGGCAGCGCGAAGGCGTTGATCTCCGGGCTGTCGAGCACGGTGAAGGTCCAGGGGATGTTGGCGCGGTGCGACTGCTTCGCCAGCTTCTGGCCGACCTCGTTCACATAGGCCTGCAGGCGCTCGTCCTTGTAGACGCCGTATTCCTTGAGCACCTGGTCGTGGGCCTTCTTGCCCTCGGCCAGCTCGGTGCGCTCGTCCATGACCGTGCGCTCGGACTGGCCGGTGACGGGGTTGACCACGGTGGTGCCGCAGCCGGCCAGCAGGGTCGCGGCCAGCAGCAGGGCGCTGGCGAGAAGTCTCGGCATTCTGGGCTCCTGTCCGCGGCCTTCGCCGCCATGGAAGCCATGATAGTCAGCTCAGCGGTGCGAGGGTGCCCAGCTGCGCCAGAAATACCGGCGGCACGTCGGCCGGCTTGCGGGTGGCGGGGTCGATGAAGACGATGCCGATCTTGCCGCGCGCGACCTCGCGGCCGGTGTCCACGCAGTCCATGCAGTAGGCCAGGTCGAGGCCGCAGCGGCTGAAGTCCTGCGGCAGCATGCGCACCCGCATGGTCTCGCCGTGGAAGCCCTCGGACTTGTACTGGGCCACCAGGTCGCCCACCACGATGGGACAGCCCGCCACATCGGACTCGCGGTAACCGAGGGACTTGAAGAAGCGCACCCGCGCCTCGGACACCAGGGTCAGCAGCTGGGCGTTGTCCAGGTGCCCGCCCTGGTTGACGTGGCTGATGTAGATCTGGATCTCGGTCGAGAAGACGAAGTGTCCGGGCAGGTCGAACTGGATGCGGCTCAAGGGACTACCCGCCCGTCTTCACTTGCGATCCGGCAGCTCGATCTTGACCTCCAGCACCTCCAGGTCGTCCTGGCGCTCCAGGTGGACCTTGATGTCGTCCTGGTTGATCTGGATGTACTTGCTGATCACGGCCACCAGCTCGCGCTGAAGGGCCGGCAGGTAGTCGGGCGTGGAGGCGTTGCGACCGGCGCGCTCGTGCGCCAGGATGATCTGCAGGCGTTCCTTGGCGACGCTGGCGGTCTTCTTCTTCTCGCCCAGCAGAAAAGAGAGGAAGGACATGCTCATTTGCTCCCGAACAGGCGCTTGAAGAAGCCGGGCTTCTCGGCGTCAATGAAGCGCAGCGGCTTGTCCGCCCCCAGGAAGCGGTCGATGACGTCGCTGTAGGCCTCGGCCACGTCGGTGCCCTTGAGGTGGATCGCCGGCGTGCCCTGGTTGGAGGCCTGCAGCACGTTCTCGCTCTCGGGGATCACGCCGATCAGCTGGATGCGCAGAATGTCCTGGATGTCCTCCAGGCTGAGCATCTGGCCGTCGGCCACGCGGTTGGGGTTGTAACGGGTGATCAGCAGGTGTTCCTTGATCGGCTCCTTGCCCTCGATGGCGCGCTTGGTCTTGCTGCCCAGCATGCCCAGGATGCGGTCGGAGTCGCGCACGGAAGACACCTCGGGGTTGGTCACCACCAGGGCCTCGTCGGCGTAGTGCATGGCCAGCAGGGCGCCGGTCTCGATGCCGGCCGGCGAGTCGCAGACAATGTAGTCGAAGCCCATGCCGGTCAGGTCATTCAGCACCTTCTCGACGCCTTCCTGCGTCAGGGCATCCTTGTCGCGGGTCTGGCTGGCGGCCAGGATGAACAGGTTGTCGCAGGTCTTGTCCTTGATCAGGGCCTGGTTCAGGTTGGCCTCGCCGTGGATGACGTTGACCAGGTCATAGACCACGCGCCGCTCGCAGCCCATGATCAGGTCCAGGTTGCGCAGGCCGACGTCGAAGTCGATGACGGCGGTCTTGTGGCCGCGCAGGGCCAGGCCGGCGGCGAAGCTGGCGCTGGTCGTGGTCTTGCCCACGCCGCCTTTGCCGGAAGTGACGACAACGATCTTGGTCATGGTGAGGGTTCCTCGGGTTCAGGGATTCAGGGATTCAGGGATTCGATGACGAGCTTGTCGCCCTCGGGGCCGGAGACCAGGCGCACCTGCCCGGGTTTGCCGAGCACCTCGGCCGGCAGCGGGGTGTCGCTGGTGCGGTAGATACCAGCGATGGAAATCAGCTCGGGGTCCATGGACATCGCGAAGATGCGGGCCTCGGCGTTGCCGCGCGCGCCGGCAATGGCCTTGCCGCGCAGCGGCGCGTAGACGTGTATGTGGCCGTCGGCGATGACCTCGGCACCGGGGTTGACCATGGCCAGAACGACCAGGTCGCGGCCCCTCGCATAAACCTGCTGGCCGGAGCGCAGCGGCTTGTCGATGACCAGGGCGCTCGGCGGTGTGGTGGGAACAGGGGCCGACACCGGGGCCGGCGCGGCGGGGGCGGCCTGCTGGACGGGCGCCTCGGGCGTGCGCGCGGCGGCGCTGCGCTGCACGGTGGCGTCCTGGGCCGGCATCAGGCCGGCCAGCTCGGCGGCGGCGGTCTGGGCGTCGTTGCCACCGCGCACCGCCACCGGCTCCAGCCGGAACCGGCGCAACAGCGAGACCAGCGCGGGGAAATCGACCGGGCTGTCGGCCTGTTCGCCCGCCTGCAGCGGACCCAGGTCGACCAGCAGCGGGTCGTGGTCGAAGAAATCGGGGATGTCGCCGTAGCGCTGGGTCATTTCCTCGGCCAGCTGGCCGAGGTCGGCGGTCTTGAGCAGCAAAGCCACCAGCGGCAGCTGGGCGCTCTTGATTTCGAAACTGGTCGGGGCGCTGGCGCTGAGGACAGTGGACATGAATCCGGCGGGGAACAGAGGGCCGGAAAGGGTCCGGCCAGGTCGGCGGGCAGTTTACCAGCCGGCCACCGGCGGCCGGCGGCCACGCGGTGTCCACATGTGTCGGGCACACTGCGCGCCATGGATGCGCACGATACCCCCCCTGGTTCCTCCGCCTGGCGCCCCGGGCTCTGGTGGCGCATGACCCGGCCGGCCTTCCTTCTGCTGACCGTGGTGGCCTGTGCGCTGGGCACCGCCACGGCCTCGGCCTGCGGCTGCGGGCTGGACCTCCCGCTGGCCATCGGTACCACGGCGCTGGCGGTGATGGCGCACGCCGCCGGCAACGTGCTCAACGACCTGCACGACGCGCGCAGCGGCGCCGACGCCGGCAACACCGGTGGCCTCTTTCCCTTCACCGGCGGCTCGCGCCTGATCCAGAACGGCGAGACCAGCGAGCGCGAGACCGCCGATCTGGCCAGGGCCCTGTTGCTGCTGCTGGTGCCCGGCGGCCTGCTGCTGGCGGTGAAGGCGGGGGGCGGTGTGATCGGGCTGGGGCTGGCCGGCCTGCTGCTGGTCTGGGCCTATTCGGCGCCGCCGCTGAAGCTGATGTCGCGCGGCCTGGGCGAACTCACCGTGGCGCTGGCCTGGTTCCTGGTGGTGCTGGGTGCCGATTTCGTCCAGCGGCGCCAGTTCTTCGTGATCCCGGCCAGCGTGGCCCTGAACTTCGCGGCCATGGTGGCGGCCTTGCTGCTGATCAACGGGGTGCCGGACGCTGCCGCCGACGCCCTGGTCGGCAAGCGCACGCTGGCGGTCCGGCTGGGCCCCACCGGCGCCTGGGCGCTGTACACCGCGCTCACGCTCGGGGCACACGCGTGGCTGGCGGCATCGGTGTGGCTGCTGATTCCGCCAGCGCCTGCGCTGGGGGGGCTGGTCTCGCTGCCGCTGTCGTTGTTCGCCTCGGGCTGGCTGTCCCACCACCGGCACCAGACCGTCCGTCTGCGCCCGGCCCTGGCCGCGACGGTGGCGGCCACCTTGCTGCACGGCCTGGGCATGGCGGCCGGTTTTGCCTGGCTGGGCTGGAACCACTGAGAAGTTTTCAACAACTCTGTTGATAACTTTTTAAGAACACCATGGTTATCCACAATCGAAGCGGCTGTCGCCAAGTTGTTCCTTTTTCGACTGAACAGCGTCAGAACTTTTCGAACAGTGTTTTAAGGCCTTCAGAGGTTTGATTTCAAAAGGAAAAACAGACTTGTCCACACCAGAAGCCGCCCTCTACTACTACAACGAATTAGAGATATTGGAATAGTTAAACAAGATAGGGACAAAAAAAGCGCCGCCGGAAGGGGTTCCGGGGCGCTTTTTGACGGGTGTTCAGCCGCGCTGGTGGCCGTTCAGAGGGTGTGGGTGACGAGCTTGAAGTCCGGGTCTTCCGCGAAGGGCTTGATCTGGAAGCCCAGGCCCTTCATGAGCTTGAGCATGCCGGGGTTGTTGGCCAGCACCAGGCCCTCGATTTCGGCCAGCCCCTTGTCCCGGGCCTCTTCCATGATGCTGAGCATCAGGCGCGATCCCAGGCCCTTGCCGTTGAAGTCGTCGGCCACCACCAGCGAGAACTCGCAACTCGATTTGTCCGGGTTCGTGATGTAGCGCGAGACACCGACGACGCGCTCGGTCTCGACGAACTCGCCCCCGTCGGCGACCTTGCGCTCGCGGTGGATGGCCACCAGGGCCATTTCGCGGTCGTAGTCGATCAGGGTCAGGCGCGAGAGCATGGACGGCGGCAGCTCGGTCATGCTGGAGACGAAGCGGTAGTAACGGCTCTCGGGCGAGAGGTTCTGCACCAGGTCCTGCAGCATCTGGGCGTCGTCCGGGTGGATCGGGCGGATGGTGTACTCGCCGCCGCCGCGCAGCGGCCAGACCTGCTCGTAGCGCGCCGGGTAGGGCAGGATGGCCAGGTGGGCGTAGTTGCGCGCCGTGGCCGGCGCGCTCTCGATCACGATGCGGGCGTCCACCGCCACCGCGCCGTCCTCGTCGACGATGATGGGGTTGATGTCCATCTCGCGCAGCTGGGGCAGCTCGCAGACCATCTCGGAGACGCGCAGCAGCACGTGTTCCAGCGCGTCCATGTCGACCGCGGTGGCGCCGCGCCACTCGCCCAGGGTGTCGGCCACGCGCGAGCGCTCGATCAGGCGGCGCGCCAGGAACTGGTTGAGCGGCGGCAGCTCCATGGCCTGGTCGCCGATCAGCTCGATCATGGTGCCGCCGGCGCCGAAGGCGATCACCGGGCCGAAGGGGTCGTCGGTCTTGAGGCCGATGTAGAGCTCGCGGCCGCGCTTGCTGCGGGCCATCTTCTGGATCGTCACGCCGTTGATCCGGGCGCCGGGCTGCAGCCTGGCCACGCTCTGGATCATGGTGTTGTAGACGTCGCGCACCGCGGTCGCGTTCATCACGTTGAGCGCCACGCCGTTGACGTCGCTCTTGTGGCTGATGTCGGGCGAGTCGATCTTGAGGGCCACCGGGTAGCCCAGCTGGGTCGCGATCATCATGGCCTCGTTGGGCGAGCGCGCCAGGATGGTCTGGGTGACCGGGATGTGGAAGGCCGAGAGCAGGGCCTTGGACTCCATCTCCGTCAGCACCTTGCGGCGCTCGGTCAGCACGTTCTCGATGATCAGGCGCGCGCCCTCGATGTCGGGGTTGGCCAGGGTGGAGAGCGGCGGCGGCGTCTGCTGCAGCAGCTGCTGGTTCTGATAGAAGCTGGCGATGTTGCCGAAGGCGCCCACCGCTGCCTCGGGCGTGCGGAAGCTTGGAATGGCGGCCTTGCCCAGCACCTCGCGCGCCTCGCCGACGGACGCATCGCCCATCCAGCAGCACAGCAGGGGCTTGTTCATGCGCGCCTTGGCCTCGGCCATCACGCGCGCCACGTCGGTGGCGTCGACGCCGGCCTTGGGCGAGTGCACCACCAGCACGCCGTCGACCGAGCGGTCCTGACCGGCGGCGTGGAGGGCGGCCAGGTAGTGTTCGGCGACGGCTTCTTCGGACAGGTCGACCAGGTCGCTCAGCGATGCCAGCGGGGGCAGCTTGGGCTTCAGTTCGGCCATGGTCTCGGGCGAGAGCTTGCCCAGCTGCAGCGCGATCTCGCTGACCCAGTCGGCCGCCAGCACGCCGGGGCCGCCGCCGTTGGTGATGATGGCCAGCCGCTTGCCCACCGGGCGGTAGCGCGAGGCCAGGCACTTGGCGGCCGAAAACAGTTCGACGAAGGAGCGCACCCGCACCGCACCCGCGCGGCGCAGGGCGGCGTCGAACACGTCGTCGCTGCCGACGATGGCACCGCTGTGGGTCTGGGCGGCCTCGTTGCCGGCGGTCTTGCGGCCGGCCTTGAGCACCACCACCGGCTTGGCGTTGGCGGCGGCGCGCAGCGCGCTCATGAAGCGGCGCGCGTTGGAGATGCCTTCAAGATAGACGACGATGCTGTGCGTTTGTGCGTCGGACGCCAGGAAATCGAGCACCTGGGCGATGTCGACCGAGGTCTTGGGGCCCAGTGAGACCACGGTGGAGAAGCCGACGCCGTTCTGGGTGGCCCAGTCCAGGATGGACGAGGTCAGGGCGCCCGATTGCGACACCAGGGCCAGCGGGCCGACGGCCGCCAGCGGACCGGCGACGCTGGCGTTCAGGCCGCTGCGCGGGCGCTGGAAGCCTAGGCTGTTGGGGCCGAGCAGGTGCATGCCGTGGCGCCGCGCCACCTGGTGCATCTCGCCCGCGATCTCGGCGTTGGCACCGCTGCCCACCACCAGGGCGGCCTTGCACTTGATGCGGCCGGCCACTTCCAGCGCCGACAGGGCCTCGGCCGGCGGCAGCGCGATGATGGCCAGGTCGGCCCGGGTCTGGGCCAGGTCGGCCAGGGTGCCGCTGGTGTGGATGTCCAGGAAGACCAACGTGCCCGAGAAGCGCTGGCCGGTCAGCGCGGCGCAGAGGGTGCGCGCGTGGGCGATCTGGCTGTCCGGGTCTTCGTGGTTGCCGGCGAAGACGGCGATGGACTCGGGCTGGAAGAGGGGGGTGAGGTAGTGTTTGTCCATATTTCTTTCAGTCGGCCCCGATGAGGACCCTGACATGTGCGGCCACGCTGCGGGCCAGGGGGCTGAGCACGTAGCCACCTTCGAGGCAGGAGATGACACGGCCGTGGCAGTGTTTTTCGGCGACTTTCATCAGTTGTTGTGTCACCCAGGCGTAGTCGGCCTCGACCAGGCCGAGGTTGCCCATGTCGTCCTCGCGGTGGGCGTCGAAGCCGGCGGAGATGTAGACCAGCTGGGGCCGGAAGGCCTCGAGCGCGGGAAGCCAGTGCTCCATGACCGCGGCGCGAAAGGCGTCGCTGCCTGAGCGGCTGGGCAGGCCGACGTTGACCATGTTGGGTCCCACCGCCTGCTCGCCGTTGAAGGGGTAGAGGCCCTTCTCGAAGATCGAGCACATCAGCACCCGTTCGTCGCCGCGGAAGATGTCTTCGCTGCCATTGCCGTGGTGCACGTCGAAGTCGATCAGCGCCACGCGCTCCAGGTGGTGCACGTCCAGCGCGTGCCGGATGCCGACGGCCACGTTGTTGAAGAAGCAGAAGCCCATGGCGGCCGAGCGTTCGGCGTGGTGGCCGGGCGGGCGGATGTTGCAGAAGGCGGTGGGGGCTTCGCCGGCCAGCACCAGGTCGGTGGCCTGCACGGCCGCACCGGCGGCGCGCAGCGCGGCCTGCAGGGTGTGGGGGCACATGTTGGTGTCCGGGTCGACCGCGCGCAGGCCTTCGGTGGGCGCGGCATCGAAGATTTCCTTGACGTAGAGCGAGGCGTGGGCGCGGCCGAGCTGCTCTTCGGTGGCCAGCGGCGCGTCGTAGGGCACCATGTAGTCCAGCAGCCCCTTGACCAGCAGGTGGTCGTTGATGGCGCCCAGGCGTTCCGGGCACTCGGGATGGTGCGCGCCCATGTCGTGGCGGGCGCAGTCGGCGTGGCTGATGAAGGCGGACAGCATGGTTCGGGTCTCCTCGGGGCGGCGGATGCCTGCCGGGCGACTGCGCGCCCGTGCAGATTGACTTGTGTCAATCTAGACCCGAAGCCTGACGGCTGCCTTGACGCAACGCAACCAGAACAAGCAGGAACCCCTTGGCTCCTTTCCAGAATGCGGCGGAACTGGCTTCGCCAGGCCGCTCGCATTGCCCCCTGGGGGGTGACGCCGAAGGCGGCGCGGGGGGGTTAACGGAGCCCGGTGAGAGAAGCCGCGACCGCCCGCTTGAAAGGGGTGAAGCGCTCCCCGAGTTCCACCATGCCGCGGCGCAGCCAGCGCGCGGGCACGTGTTCGCGCGTGTAGAGGGTCGCCACGGCGTGGGTGGCCATGTAGAGGCCGCGCGCGGCGCGCTGGTGGACCAGCTGGTAGCGCTCCAGCAGCTGGGGCGAGGCGATGTCCTGGCCGTTGCGGTGGGCCTGGATCAACGCCTTCGACAGGGTGTCGATGCTGCGCAGGCCGAGGTTGAAGCCGTGCGCGGTGACCGGGTGCATGCCGACGGCGGCGTCGCCCACGACGGCGAAGCGCTGGGCCACGAAACGCCGCGCCCACACCCCCACCAGCGGGTAGGCGTGGCGCGTGCTGATCAGACGCATGTCGCCCAGCTGGCCACCGAAACGGCGCGTCATTTCGAGACCGAAGGCAGCCTCGTCCAGGCCCAGCAGCGGCTGGATGGCCTGGTGCGGCAGGGTCAGCACCACCGAGGAACGCGGACGGCCGCTGACCGGGTCGGGGTTCATCGGCAGCAGGGCCAGGGTCTGGCCGTGGTCGAACCACTCCCAGGCGGTCTCTTCGTGCGGCCGCTCGTGGGTCATGTTGCAGACCAGCATGGTGCGGCCGTAGTCGTGCATGTCGGCGGCGATGCCCATGGCGCGGCGGGTGCCGGAGTGGCGGCTGTCGGCGGCCACGACCAGGCGGGCCGACAGGGTCTCGCCGCTGGCCAGGGTCAGGCGGGCCGACTGGGCGTCGGTCTGGATGCCAGTGACCTGCTGGCCGCAGCGCAGCTGGGGCGCCGGCCCCTCGCCGTCGCCCATCGCGGCCTCGAAGGCGGCGCGGCGGATGTGGTGGTTGGCAACCAGGAAGCCCAGCTCGGACTTCGGGCTGAGGTCGTGGCCGATGCGCATGCGCGACTGCGCCCTGCCAAAGCCGCCGTCGAGCACCAGCGCGTCCTTCAGCGGCGCGATGTTCTCGTCGCCGAGCCGCGGCCACAGGCCCAGCTGGCGCAGCTGTTCGGCGCTGTGCTGGGTCAGCGCGATCTCGCGGCCGTCAAAAGCGGGTTTCTGCAGCGATTCGAGGGGGCTCTGTTCGATCAGGGTGGTGCGCAGGCCGCTGCCGCGCAGCGCCCGGGCCAAGCTCAGGCCGGCCGGCCCGGCGCCCACGATGAGGAGGTCGTGTTCCATGGCGCGGCAGCTTACGTGTGTGCCACGGCCACGGGATTGACTCAGGTCAACGGGCACAAAAAAGCCCCGGCGAACCGGGGCTGTGAGGGCTGAGGAGAACCGTTCAATGTAGGCTGTGACGCATCAACTGGCCTTGGCACCGGGGCCGTCGCAGCCCATGCCGCCGCCCATGGCGCCCATGCCGCGGTGGCCGCCGTGGCCGCCTTTTCCGCCCATGCGGTGTTCACCCTTCATGCCGGCGCGGTGGAAGCCGCCGTGGGCCTGGGTGTCGAACACCTTCTGCTGCTCGGGCGTGAGCGCGGCGTAGAAAGTCTTGACCGTCTCGATGCGCTTGGCCATCGCGGCATCGCGCTCGGCGCGCAGCGCCTGCATCTTGTCCAGGCGCTGCGGCGTGGTCAGCTGGCTCCAGTCTTCCCGGGCCATGCCGGGCGCGCCGGCTGGCGGGTTCGGCGCGGTGCCGGCGACGTAAGCGTTCCAGGCGGCTTCCTGCGAGGCGGTGATCTTCAGGGCCGACTTGAGCTGCGCCTGGTGTTCGGCGTGGCGCTTCTGCATGCGCTCCAGGCGCTGGGCGCGGCGCTCTTCCCACTGCTTGCTCTCGGCTCCGGCCTGGGTCCCCTGGCCGCGCTGGCCCATGTGCTGGGCGTGCATCTGCGGGTCCATGCCGTGGTGCTGGCCCATGCCCTGGGCGATGGCGGTGGCCGAGACGCCTGCGATGCCGGCGAGGATGGCGGCGACGACGAGGCTGCGTTTGGCGAAGGGTTTCATGCGTAGGCTCCTTGAGGTTGAGGGGGCGGACACCGGGGCGGGATGCCAGGGTGCCATGGGTTCAGTGTCATACCCCCGTGTGTACCGTTGTCTGCCCTTGTGATGCTGTCCGGTAAAGATTTGTTCCAGTACCGGCGCGCTGGGGAGCAGGGGGTTTGATCCTCGTCAAGGATGGGCCAGGTCGTCCAGGATCGGGCAGTCGGGCCGCTCGTCGCCGGGGCAGTGGCACAGCAGGGTGTGCAGGCTGCGCTGCATGGCCTGCAGCGCCTCGATGCGCTGGGCCAGATCGTCGTGGTGTTTCTGGGCAATGCGCTTGACGCTGGCGCTGCTGCGCCGCCGGTTGTGCCACAGGCTCACCAGCTCGGTGATGGCGTCCAGCCCGAAGCCCATGTCGCGCGCGCGGCGGATGAAGCGCAGCGTGTGCACATCGGCCAGGCTGTACTGGCGGTAGTTGCTGCCGGTGCGCGCCACCGCGCCCAGCAGGCCCAGCGACTCGTAGTGGCGCAGCATCTTGGGCGAGATGCCCGAGAGCTGCGCGGCGGTGCCGATGCTGACCGGCCAGCGGATGGTCGCGTCCTGGGCGGTGTCGCTGTCCGACACCGGAGTGCCGGCCGGATCGGATTTCATGCGGCGACCTGGTATCCCTCTTCCCGGATGGCGGCCGCCACCGCTTCGCGCGGCTGGGCGGTGTTCACCTCGACGAGGTTCTGCGCGCGGTCGATCTTGACCTCGGCCTGCGGGTCCAGGGTCTTGATGGCCGTCTGCACGGCGCGTTCGCAGTGGCCGCAGGTCATGCCCTGCACGGTGAAGGTCTGTTGGCTCATGGAGTGGCTCCAGGGTTGAAAGGCATCATCTTCAGGCTTGACACGGTGTTAAGGTCAAGCAATTGGTGAGCAGACGATACACCTTGTGGCTTGACCTTCCCATGGTGGGAAAGCTTATAAACGGGTTCCCCCTGCGCCGCTTCGCGTCTTCCCCCTTGGGGACCTTGCCAGTGGCCCGGCAGAGCCGGTTCCACGGCAAGTGCTTGAACAAAAACCATGAACACCCCTGTTGCTGCTATTTCCGACGACACCTGCCAGATCGACCTGGGCATCGGTGGCATGACCTGCGCCTCCTGCGTCTCGCGCGTGGAGAAGGCCTTGCGCAAACACCCGGGCGTGGAGGCGGCGACGGTGAACCTGGCGACCGAGTCGGCGCGCATCGTCTACCGCGGCAGCGACGCCACCCACGCCGCGGCGCTGATGCGGCGCGCGGTGCGCGATGCGGGCTACGAGCCGCGGGCCATGGACGCGCCCGAGGTGGAACAGGATCGTCTCTGGGGGCTGCCGGCGGACCTCTGGCCGGTGGTGATCGGCGCGCTGCTGTCGGCGCCGCTGGCCCTGCCCATGGTGGGCGACCTGTTCGGCAAACACTGGATGCTGCCGGCCTGGATCCAGTTCCTGCTGGCAACGCCGGTGCAGTTCTGGCTGGGCGCGCGCTTCTACAAGGCCGGCTGGCACGCGCTCAAGGCCCTGACCGGCAACATGGAGCTGCTGGTGGCCATCGGCACCACGGCAGCCTGGGCGCTGTCCACCTGGCTGTGGTTCAAGGCCGAACCTGGCGAGATGGTGCACCTCTACTACGAGGGCGGCGCGGTGGTGATCACCCTGGTGCTGCTGGGCAAGTGGCTGGAGGCGCGCGCCAAGCGCCAGACCACCGACGCGATTCGCGCGCTGCACGCGCTGCGGCCGGAAAGGGCCCATCTGGTGCCCGATGGCGTCAAGCGCACCGAGATGAGCGATGTGCCGGTGGACGAACTGCTGGCGGGCGACATCGTGCGCGTGCTGCCCGGCGAACGTTTTCCGGCCGACGGCGAGCTGCTGCTGGGCGAGACCCAGGCCGACGAATCCATGCTGACCGGCGAGGCGATGCCCGTGCCCAAGCGCCCGGGCGACCGCATCACCGGCGGCTCGCTCAACGGCGAGGGCTCGGTCGAGATCCGGGTGAAGGCGGTGGGCGCGCAGAGCGTGCTGGCCCACATCATTGCCCTGGTGCAGGACGCGCAGGCCGGCAAGGCGCCGGTGCAGCGCATGGTGGACCAGGTGGCGGCGGTGTTCGTGCCGGTGGTGCTGGTGATCGCGCTGGTCACGCTGGCGGGCTGGCTCTGGACCGGCGCGCCGATGGAGGACGCCCTGCTGCACGCGGTGGCGGTGCTGGTGATCGCCTGCCCCTGTGCGCTGGGCTTGGCGACGCCCGCGGCCATCATGGCGGGCACCGGCGTGGCGGCGCGCCACGGCATCCTGATCAAGGACGCACAGGCGCTGGAGATCGCGCACAAGGTGGACACCGTGGCCTTCGACAAGACCGGCACGCTGACGGTGGGAAAACCGCGCCTGCTGCTGATCGAGGCAGTGTCCGGGGCCGACGAGGAGGCGGTGCTGGGCGCGGCGGCGGCGCTGCAGGCGCAGAGTGCCCACCCGCTGGCGCATGCGGTGCTGGAGGCGGCCACGGCGCGCGGCCTGGTGGTGGCCGCCGACGCGGCCCGGGAGGTGCAGGCGGTGACCGGCCGCGGCACGCTGGGGCAGATCAAGGGCGTGACCCTGGCGCTGGGCAGCCTGCGCTGGATGGACGAACTGGGTGTGCCGCTGGGGCCGCTGGCGCTGTCGGTGCACCGGCACCAGGCCGATGGCGCCACGGTGTCGCTGCTGGCCAGCCGTGCGGGCGAGGACCAGCCCTGGTCGGCCCTGGCCCTGCTGGCCTTCGGCGACGAGCCCAAGCCCGGTGCGGCCGGGGCGCTGGCGGCGCTCAAGGCCCAGGGGTTGAAGACCTACATGGTCTCGGGCGACAACCGCGGCGCGGCCGAGGCCATGGCGCGGCGGCTGGGCATGGATGTGGACGGCGGTGCGGTGATCGCCGAGGTGCTGCCGGGCGACAAGGCGGATATCGTCAAACGCCTGCGCGAAGAAGCGGGGGCCGGTCACACACACACCGTGGCCATGGTGGGCGACGGGGTCAACGACGCGCCGGCCCTGGCCGCCGCCGACGTGGGCATCGCCATGGGCAGCCGCGAAGGCGGGTCCGACGTGGCCATGCACGCGGCCGGCATCACCCTGATGCGCGGCGACCCGGCGATGGTCCCGGCGGCGCTGGACATCTCGCGCCGCACGGTGAGCAAGATCCGGCAGAACCTGTTCTGGGCCTTCGCCTACAACGCGGCCGGCATCCCGCTGGCGGCGCTGGGCTACCTGAGCCCGGTGCTGGCCGGCGCGGCGATGGCGCTCAGTTCGGTCAGCGTGGTGAGCAACGCGCTGCTGCTCAAGCGCTGGAAGCCCGGGCGCTGAGGCGGTGGCGGACGGTCACTGCCGCACGGCGTCGGCCGTGCGTTCGGGCGCCTGCACAGGAGTGGCCGGCGCCTCCACCAGGGGCTGTGCGGGCCGGTAGCCGTCGAGCGCCTGCCGGGTGTCCAGTTCGCGCATCTGGCTGAAGCCGTTCTGGAACAGGATCTTCTGCCCGTCGTTGCGCAGCTGGACGCGGGTGACCTCGCCCAGCGCGGCGCGGTGCTCCAGCAGGTAGTGGTGCGACGACTCGGCGATGCGGTCGATCTGGTCGCCGCTGAACCGGCCACCCGTGCGCAGGCCGTCCACCATGCGCTGCAGGGAGGCCGAGCTGGTGGCGTCCAGCGCCGGCGCAATGCCCAGCGCCTGCAGGGTGGGGTGGTCGCCAAAGCCGGTCGGGGCGAGCCGGTGTTCGCGCTGGAACTCGGTGAGCAGGCGCTCGGTGCCCGCGCCGAAATCGCTGTCGTCCTTGAGGGACTTGCCGTTGCGCTGCAAGGCCTGCTGCAGCAGCCGGACCTCGTTGCCCTGGTCCCCGCGGTCGAGCACCGACGGGTCGTTGACATCGCGCCGGTAGGCGGCGAGGGCGGTCTGGATCTCGGGGATGTGGCGTTCTTCGGAAGGGCGGTAGCGGTCGCTGGCCACCTGGCGGTGCGCGGCTTCCATCGCCAGCGCGTTGCCGGGTTTCTGGAAGTTCTCCTGGTACTGGCGGGCGAGTTCGCCGGCTTTGTCCGCGTCGTAGTTGGGCACCGAACCGTTCAGTTCGGCCACTTTGTTCATGAACCTCTCATAGTCCGCTCCCCCCTTCAACGAACCGACCAGTTCCCGGTACGAGGCAGGGTGCTGGTTGGCGTTCTTTGCGAGGATGCACAGCACCTCGAAGCGGCGCTGTTCCGGAATGTGTTGGCCATGCTGGTCGATGACCTCCTTGGCTGCGTCGGCCACCGCCTGGACCTGTGGAAAGTCGATGTTTCTGTGAATCCACTGCTTTCCTGCATCTGAACCCGCCCAGGCGTTGAAGGTGTCCCGGTGCTCGGCGGAGATGAACCGAATGGAAGGTCGGTTCCGCTGGCCGTTGCCATGACTGAGCAGATCGCTTCTCAGTTCAGCGAGGCCGGCCCTGTCGTCGGGGAAGGGCAGCTGGTGGGTACGGGCATAGGCCGAAGTCTGGGTGATCACCGCATCCACATAGGTGGTCTCTCCGGGCAGGAGAGACCTGCCGTTCACGGCTCCCAATGGCCAGGTGCCACGCTGCCCGAGGTCGACCTGGATGGACCCGAGCGAATAACCACTGTTCGCTGCTACGGCAGAGACGGTTCCCCATTCCTGGGGGCCCACCCCGGCGACGCTCAAGCGGTACGAGGCAGGGCCTCCTTCGGTGCCTCGTCCCACGACGAAGTACACCGCTCCGGCACGTTGTGCCGCGTCATTGATATCGATGTGTTTCATTGTCTTTCCCCCTGAATCGGTCTCTCTGGACCGTGGTGCTTATTTGCCGAGCCTGGTGATGGTCAGGTGGCGTTGCAGCTGCTGGCGACGCTGTGCGGTCCAGCGGATTTCGTTCTCATCGACTCCCATGTCCAGTCCCTGCGGGTCGTAGACGCTCTGTGCCAGGGTGCCTTCCTGTTCGATGAACGTCTTCCATGCGTTCTGGGACTTCGTCAGCTCGGCCCGCTGCGACTCGTTCAGCTGTCTGGCCAGGGCTTCGTACAACTGGTTCAGCTGATCCTTCTGCCAGGCCAGCTCTTTCTGGATGCACGGCGCCTGCTCCACGCGCCCGTTGGCCTTCTTCATACAGTCCAGGTAGGTCTTGCTTTCCAGCAGCCCGAGCGGGGGCGGGGCTTCCGGGGTTTCGCTGGCGGTGGTGGCGCAGCTGGCGGCGCCCAGGGACAGGGCGAGGAGGGCGATTCGGATGGGTTTCATGGTGGGTGGTGTGACAGCGGTGGACAGAACCAGGCAAGGCCCGGGAACCCCAAAAATGCTAGCACTTTGGTATGCAACGACTTGTAAGACCCACCCCCTTCGGCGGGTGCCGCCCCGCGAGGCTTGACATGTATCAAACCCCCTGGCACCCGGTTCCGCCATATTCGGGGAACCATTCGCCGACCGGACGGTCGGCTATGCACAGCCGGAGACAACACCCATGACCCACGAAGCCCTGCGCGTCATTCGCGAAGAACACGCCACCCTGGCAGCCATGCTGCAGTCGCTGATGCAGCTGGTGCGGCGCGGGCCCGAGGTCAACGGCCTGGACGATTCCAGCCGCTTTTTTGATGTGCTGCGCGCGATGCTGTTCTACATCGACGAGTTTCCCGAACGTCACCACCACCCCAAGGAGTCGGACCTGCTGTTCCCGCGCGTGGTCAAGGCCGCGCCGCACACCATGGCCACCATCGACCAGCTGGAGCGCGACCACCTGCGCGGCGAGCCCCGGGTGCGCGAACTCATGCACATGCTGGTGGCCTGGGAGTTGCTGGGCGACGGGCGCCGGGCGGCCTTCGTCGACGAGGTCACGCGCTATGTCGACTTCTATCTGGAGCACATGCGGCTGGAAGAGACCGTGATCCTGCCGGAGGCCGAGCGCCACCTCACCGAAACCGACTGGCACGCGCTCAACGCCGCCTTCGCGACCAACCAGGACCCGCTGAACGGCCGCATTCCGCGCGACCCGCAGTTCGACCGCCTGTTCACCCGCATCGTGATGAAGGCGCCGGCGCCGGTCGGTCTCGGCGGGTAAGGCATGGCCCCCACGCTCCGCCGCTGACGCGGGTCGCTGCCCCCCGAGGGGGCGCGAATTCAGCTTGGGAGCGGCCCTGCGCTGAATTCGGAGCCCCCACGCCCCACCGCTGCGCGGGTCGCGGCTGCCTTGGCGCGCCACAATGGGCGGATGCCTCTTTCCTTGCCTCACGACCCCATTCCCTATGGGCGCCTGGCCCTGGCGCTCTCGCTCGGTGCGGCGGTGTCGCTGGGCATCACACGCTTTGCCTACGGGCTGCTGCTGCCACCGATGCGCGAGGACCTGGGCTGGAGCTATGCGCTGGCCGGGTCGATGAACACGGCCAACGCCGTGGGCTACCTGCTCGGCGCGATGGCCATGGCCCGGCTGCTGCAGCGCACGTCGCCCAGCCGGCTGTTCGTGGTCGGGGCCGTGCTGGCCACGCTGTTCATGGCGGCCAGCGGCTTTTTCACCAGTGCCGCGGCGCTGCTGCTGCAGCGGCTGCTGGCGGGTGTGGCCAGCGGCCTGGTGTTCAGCACCGGTGGCCTGCTGGCGGCGCGGCTGGGGACGCGGCAGCCACAGCGCAGCGGCCTGCTGCTGGGCCTGTACTACGGGGGCACGGGCATCGGCATCGCGCTGTCGGCGCTGGGGGTGCCGCTGGTGCTGGACATGGCGCAGGGACGGCCGCACGCCTGGTCCTGGGGCTGGTGGGCGATGGCGCTGCTGTGCGCGGGCGCCACGGCGCTGATGGTCTGGCCGGCCCGCGTGCTGGACCGGCTGGAGGCCACGCCGCCGCAGGCCGCCAGCGGTGCCGCCGGGTCCACGGTGTCGCTGCGCCCCTTCCGCTGGCGCGACTTTGCCTTCGGCCTGCTGGGTTACATGGGCTTCGGCATCGGCTACATCGGCTACATGACTTTCGTGATCGCGCTGCTGCGCGAGCAGGGCGCCAGCGCGGCGGCGGTGTCCACCTTCTACGCGCTGCTGGGCCTGGCGGTGATCGCGTCCTCGCGCATCTGGGCCGGCCTGCTGGACCGCCACCGCGACGGCCAGCCGCTGGCGCGGCTGAACGCGCTGCTGGGGGTGGCCGCCATCGTGCCGGCACTCACCACCGCCTGGCCGCTGCTGCTGGCCTCGGGGCTGCTGTTCGGCGCGGTGTTCCTGTCGGTGGTGGCCAGCACCACGGCCCTGGTGCGCCACAACCTGCCGCCGACGCAGTGGGCGGCAGGCATCAGCGCCTTCACCGTGACCTTCGCGGCCGGGCAGATCGTCGGCCCCACGGTGGTCGGCGTCATCGCCGACGGCCCCGGGGGCCTGGCGCGCGGCCTGGTGTTCTCGGCCGGCGCGCTGTGGCTGGGCGCACTGCTGGCCTTGCGACAGCGTGCCCTCTGAGGTTTATTTGGCCAGACCCTCGGCCTTGAGGGCTGCCTGCACCGCCGGGCGGGCACCCACGCGGGCCCGGTAGGCATTCAGGTTGGCCAGGCCGCTGATGTCCACGCCGACGAAGGCGGCCCAGTTGGTGACGGTGAACAGGTAGGCGTCGGCCACGCTGAAGGCGTCACCCAGCAGGTACTGCTTGCCGGCCAGTTCGCCGTCGACCCAGGCCAGGCGCTGCTCCAGGCGGTCCTTGAAGGACTGCTTGGCTTCGGCGGGCATGGCCGGGTTGAACAGGGGCGAGAAGCTCTTGTGCAGCTCGGTGCCGATGAAGGTCAGCCACTCCATCAGGCGGTAGCGGCCCAGGGTGCCGTAGGCCGGGGCGAGGTTCTTCTCGGGCGCCTGGTCGGCGATGTACTGGACGATGACCGGGCCTTCGCGCAGCTTCTCGCCGTCGGCCATCACCAGCAGCGGCACATAGCCCAGCGGGTTGATGGTGTAGTAGTCGGTGCCGTCGGGCAGCTGGTGGGTCTTGGTCGGGGCCGGGATGGCCTCGAAGGGCTGGCCGGACTCGTGCAGCACGATGTGGGGCGAAAGCGAGCAGGCGCCGGGCGAGTAGTAGAGCTTGAGCATGGGAGTCTCCTTGGGGGATGAACGACGAAAGCGGGTGATGCTATCGGGCCGCCGGAATTTCTGCAGGGCGCGGGCCTGGCCCGACGCGCAGGGCCTCAAGTGGATCTGTCAAGTTGAACGTATCAATGTATCTTTCGAGCCACTTGGGCCCTTGCCGCCCGCCACTTCCTCCAAGCCATGGCCACCGGTCAATTCGCCTTCGCCGTCAACACCAACCGCTTTCTCGCCTGCGAACCGCTGGCGGACCAGCCCTTCGCCATCTCGGGCGTGCCCTACGACGGTGTGGTGACCAACCGGCCTGGGGCCCGCTTCGGTCCGCAG
Source organism: Hydrogenophaga sp. NH-16 (assembly GCF_004006415.1). Classification (NCBI taxonomy): domain Bacteria; kingdom Pseudomonadati; phylum Pseudomonadota; class Betaproteobacteria; order Burkholderiales; family Comamonadaceae; genus Hydrogenophaga; species Hydrogenophaga sp. NH-16. Next base: position 3,655,324 of record NZ_CP029344.1, on the reverse strand, counting down.
GCGATCCGCGCCGCCAGCCTGATGCTGTGCGACGGCATCCACCCGGTGTTCGACGTCTCGCCGCTGGAGCTGCTGGGCGACGCGCTGGACATGCGCCTGCCCAACGCCTCGCCGCTGCCCGAGGTGCGCGCGCACATCGAGCGGCAGGCGGCCGAGCTGATGGCGAAGCACCACTGCGTGTTCCTCGGCGGCGACCACTCGGTCACGCTGTCGCTGCTGCGCGCCGCCAAGGCGCGCCACGGCGAGGCCCTGGCCTGCGTGCACTTCGACGCCCACTGCGACACCTGGACGGACCACTTCGGCGAGCCTTCGGGCCACGGCACCTGGACCTATGAGGCGATCCAGGAGGGCCTGATCAGCGCCGAACACACGGTGCAGATCGGCATCCGATCGGCCGGCGTGCGCGCCGCGCGCGAGTACGTGGCCGACCAGGGCGGGCAGATCTTCACGGCGCGGGCGCTGCGTGGTCTGGACGGCGCGGCGCTGGGTCCCGTGCTGGCAGCGATCCGCGAGCGCATCGGCGACCGGCCCTGTTACCTCACGCTGGACATCGACGTGCTGGACCCGGCCTTTGCGCCAGGCACCGGCACACCCGAACCGGGCGGCCTGACCAGCGCCCAGGTGCTGACCTTCATCGAGGAACTGGCCGGGCTGAACTGGGTGGGCATGGACTGCGTCGAGGTCGCGCCGGCCTACGACCACGCCGAACTCACCACCAACGCGGCCGCCACCTTCGTGTGGAGCTACCTCTGCGGCCAGGTCGCAAAACGTTGACCATGTTCGCGCGATCTCTCACCGGCTCCGACACCCAGCTCAACCAGAAGAGCTACTACGAGGCCAGCGTGGTCCGGCCGGCGGCCTGTGCGCCGCTGGAAGGGGCGGTCGAGGCCGACGTGGTGGTGGTGGGCAGCGGGTTCGCCGGGCTGTCGGCGGCGCTGGGGTTGCGGCAGAAGGGGTTGAGCGTGGTGCTGCTGGAGGCCGACCGCATCGGCTCGGGCGCTAGCGGCCGCAACGGTGGCCAGGCCATCGTCGGCTACGCCAGCGGCCAGGGACCGTTCGAGGCGCAGCTGGGCGCGGCGGACGCGCAGCGCGCCTGGGACCTGTCGGTGGAGGCGGTGGAACTGATCGAGCAGCGCATCGCGGCGCACGGTATCGATTGCGACTGGCGGCGCGGCTACACCTACGTCGCCGATTCGCCAAAGAAGGCGCGGGCCCTGCACGAAGAATTCGAGGACCACAGCCGGCGCGGCGTGGCCTGCGACTGGGCCGAGGGCGCGGACGTGGCGCGCTTCATCCGCAGCCCGCGCTACGTGGCGGCCTTCCGCGAAAACACCTCGGGCCACCTGCACCCGCTCAAGTACGCGCTGGGCCTGGCCCAGGCGGCGCGGGCGGCGGGCGTGCGCATCCACGAGCACTCGCCCGTGACGGGGCTGGACCGCGGCCGCACGCTGGTGGCGCGCACCGCCCGAGGCCAGGTGACGGCGCGCTTTGGCGTGCTGGCGGGCAACTGCATGCTGCCGGAGTTCGGGCCGGCGGTGGCGCCCGAGATCGCGCCGCGCATCATGCCGGTGGGCACCTACATCGTCGGCACGGCGCCGCTGGACCCTTCGCTGTGCGAGCGCCTGATCCCCGGCAACGCGGCGGTCTGCGACAACAACTTCGTGCTCGACTACTTCCGCTTCAGCGCCGACCACCGGATGCTGTTCGGTGGCCGCGTGAGCTACACCACCATGACCCCGCCCGACCTGAAGGGCGTGATGGCGCGGCGCATGGGCGCCGTGTTCCCCGAGCTGAAAGCTGCGCCGGTGGAGTACGTCTGGGGCGGTTTCGTCGACATCAGCATGAACCGCGCGCCCGACTTCGGGCGGCTTGGCGACAACCTCTACTACCTGCAGGGCTTCAGCGGCCACGGCGTGGCGCTGACCGGCCTGGCCGGCCAGATGGTGGCCGAGGCGGTGGCAGGGCAGGCCGGCCGCTTCGACCTGTTCGCGCGCCTGAAGCACCACGCGTTTCCGGGCGGCCCGCTGCTGCGCACGCCCACGCTGGCGCTGGGCATGCTCTGGCACCGCATGAAGGATGTGATCGGCTGATGCGCCGGCGGCTCAGGCCTTGAGCGCCTGCTGCACCGCGGCGGCCAGCAGCGGCCCGCCGCGCGCGATGCCCGCCAGTGGCGCGTAGCCGTAGCCGATCACCAGGCCCTTGAGGTCCTGGCGCGCCAGGCAGTAGGCCGAGAGCGGGCGCACCGTCAGACCCTGCTGCGCGATGCGCTGGGCCAGCGCGCGGTCGTCGGTCTGGGCCGGCAGGCGCAGGCACAGGTGCAGGCCCTGTTCGGCGCCGCTGATGAAGGGGCCCTCCTGGCCGGCGGGGGCGAGCACCGGTTTGAGCGCCTCCAGCAGGCACTGGCGGCGCTCGCCGTAGGTCTGGCGCGCGCGGCGCAGCGCGCTGCTGAAGTGGCCCATCTCCATGAACTCGGCCAGCGCCGCCTGCAGCGGCATCTGGCCCGGCCGGTTGAGGTCGTAGTGGGCCTGGCGGAACGCCGCCACCAGCGGCTTGGGCACCACCAGGTAGCCCAGCTTGATGCCGGGGTAGAGCACCTTGGAAAAGGTGCCCATGTAGAGCACGCGGCCGTCGGTGTCCAGGCCTTCGAGGCTGCTGATCGGCGGGCCGGAGAAGCGGTACTCGCTGTCGTAGTCGTCCTCCAGCACCCAGGCGTTGTGCGTGCGTGCGGTGGACAGCAGCTGGTGGCGCCGCGGCAGGCTCATCACTGCGCCGCTGGGGTACTGGTGCGAGGGCGTCAGGTAGATCAGGCGCGGCGGCTTGGCGTCGTCGGCCGCCGACGGCCGGATGCCCTCGTCGTCCACCGGCACCGGGTGCAGGTCCAGGCCGGTGGCCATGAAGGCCTTGACCGCGCCCCAGTAGGCCGGGTCTTCCACCCAGACGGTGTCGCCGTGGTCGGCCAGCAGGCGGGCGCAGAGTTCGAGCGACTGCTGGGTGCCGGTGGTGACGATGACCTGGTCGGCGTCCAGCTGCACGCTGCGGAACACGCGCAGGTAGTCGGCGATGGCCCGGCGCAGCGGCGCATAGCCGCCCGAGCTGTTGTAGTCCAGCATGTCCGGGTAGGTCATGCGCCAGTGTTTGTTCTGCAGCCGCTGCCAGAGCGTGAGCGGGAAGGCGCTGAAGTCGGCGATGCCGGGCGTGAAGGGCTGGACCTCCAGTTCGGTGGCGCAGAAGCGGGTGGCCAGGGCCTGGCCGCGCGCCGACATGCGGGGCGCCGGGGCGGGGCTGCGCACGCCCGTGAGGCCCGGATGGCGGCCGGGCGTGGCGCGTGGCACGCTGTCGTTCACATAGGTGCCGCTGCCGACCCGGCTGACCAGATAGCCCTCCACCGAGAGCTGGTTGATGGCTGCCACCACCGTGTTGCGCGAGAGGTTCAGGTCCTGCGCCAGGTCGCGGCTGGAGGGCAGGCGCTCGCCCGGGCCGAGCTTGCCGTCGAGCATGGCGCGGCGCAGCGCCTCGTAGAGCTGGCGGTGCAGCGGCAGCGCGTCCTGCGCGCCCAGGCGGTGCATTTCGGCGAGGAGGAATTCGGACAGCATGCGGGTGTGGGCGGGCCATGACAGCGGTCAAATGGCACCATCTTGTTTTAACAAATGGCCCTGATTGTGATCCAATTGCCTCGCCACAATCAAGTCTGGAGCTTCAAAGCCATGAATTCATCACCCTGCATGGTCTGGCTGCCGGCCGACCACCGCCTCATGGGCGACCACGGCCACCAGATGCCCTTCCTGCTGCTGGGCGACAAGTACGCCCGGGCCGTCAAGGTCGGCGCCGAGTGCCAGCCGGTCATGTTCCCGCTGGCCGACGCCGGGCAGATTCCCGAGCTGCTGCCGCTGGTCGACGGCGTGATGCTGACCGGCTCACCCTCCAATGTGCACCCTTCCCATTTTGACGAGGACGTGGCCGATCCCAGCCTGCCGCTGGACCCGGTGCGCGACTCGCTGACGCTGGCGCTGATCAAGGCCTGCGTGCACGAGGGCGTGCCGCTGCTGGGCATCTGCCGCGGCTTCCAGGAGATCAATGTGGCCCTGGGCGGCACGCTGCACCAGCGGGTGCACGAGGTGCCCGGCCGGATGGACCACCGCGAGTCCAAGACCGCGCCGTTCGAGGTGCAGTACGCACCCAGCCACCCGATCCGGCTGGTGCCGGGCAGCGTGTTCGAGACCTGGGCCGGCGGCCCCGAGGTGATGGTCAATTCGCTGCACGGCCAGGGCATCAGCAAGCTCGCCCCCGGGCTGGACGCGCTGGCCCACGCGCCCGACGGCCAGGTGGAGGCGGTGGCGGTGCAGGGCGCCCGCACGTTTGCCTACGCGGTGCAGTTCCACCCCGAATGGCGCTGCTGGGAAAACCCCTTCTACACCGCCATCTTCCAGGCCTTCGGCAAGGCCTGCCGGCAGCGCCGCAGCCTGCGGCTGCAGGCCGCCGACCTGGCGCGACACACACCGGCCTGACGGTCTCGAGACGGTCCGGCCCGACAGAATCAACACAGAGAGACAGCACTTTATGAACCAGCCGATCACCAGTCCCCAGACCTTCAACGACCTGGAGCAGTGGCTCAACCAGAACCGCGTGACCGAGGTCGAATGCCTCGTGCCCGACCTGACCGGCGTGGCCCGCGGCAAGATCCTGCCGCGCGAGAAGTTCACCGAAGATCGCGGCATGCGGCTGCCGCAGGGCATCGTGGCCATGGGCGTGACGGGCGAGTTCCCGGCCAGCGGTCCCTACTACGACGTCATCGAGCCGACCGACCGCGACATGCAGCTGCGGCCCGACCCGGCCACGGTGCGCATCGTGCCCTGGGCCACCGACCCCACCGCACAGGTGATCCACGACTGCTTCGACCACACCGGCAAGCTGGTGCCGTTTGCGCCGCGTTCGGTGCTGCGCCATGTGTGCGACCTCTACGCCGCCGAGGGCTGGGACCCGGTGCTCGCGCCCGAGCTGGAGTTCTACCTGACCGCGCGCAACACCGACCCCAACACCCTGCTGCGCCCGCCCATCGGTCGCAGCGGCCGCGCCGAGACCTCGCGCCAGGCGTATTCGATCGACGCGGTGAACGAGTTCGACCCGCTGTTCGAGGAGATCTACGACTACTGCGACAAGATGCAGCTGAACGTGGACACGCTGATCCACGAGATCGGCGCCGGCCAGATGGAGATCAACTTCTTCCACGCCCACCCGCTGGGCCTGGCCGACGAGGTGTTCTTCTTCAAGCGCACGGTGCGCGAGGCCGCGCTGCGCCACGACATGTACGCCACCTTCATGGCCAAGCCGATTGCCGGCGAGCCGGGCAGCGCCATGCACATCCACCAGAGCGTGGTGAACAAGCAGACTGGCAAGAACATCTTCAGCAAGGAGGACGGCAGCGCGTCCGACGCCTTCCACCACTACATCGGCGGCCTGCAGCGCTACATCCCGGCCGCCATGGCGCTGGTGGCGCCCTATGTGAACAGCTACCGGCGCCTGTCGCGCCACACGGCTGCGCCCATCAACATCGAGTGGGGCCACGACAACCGCACGGTGGGCATCCGCTCGCCGATCTCCAGCCCGCAGGCGCGGCGCGTGGAGAACCGCGTGATCGGTGCCGACGCCAACCCCTATGTGGCGATGGCGATGACCCTGGCCTGCGGCTATCTGGGCATGAAGAACCAGATCAAGCCCAAGCCGGAGATGCGCGGCGACGCCTACCTCTCGCCCTACGCGCTGCCGCGCAGCCTGGGCGAGGCACTCGACTGGCTGCGCCGCGAGACCGACCTGCACGAGGTGCTGGGCAAGGAGTTCATCACCATCTACACCGAGATCAAGGAGCTGGAGTTCGAGGAGTTCATGAAAGTCATTTCTCCCTGGGAACGCGAACATTTGTTGCTGCACGTCTGATCTGAAAGAAAGCGATACGCCATGAACACCTCCACACTCATCGCCCCACCCGCCCTGGTCCGCCGCGCCGAGCAGCAGGACACCAAGGCCATCCAGGCGCTGGACAGCGCGCACTACATCCATCCCTTCACCGACCACGGTGACCTGGCCACGCGCGGCGCGCGCGTGATGACCCACGCCGACAACATCTACGTCTGGGATTCCGAGGGCAAGAAGGTGCTCGACGGCATGAGCGGGCTGTGGTGCGTCAACGCCGGCTACGGCCGCAAAGAGCTGGCGGACGCGGCCTACCAGCAGATGATGACGCTGCCCTTCTACAACAGCTTCTTCCAGACCACCAACGTGCCGGCGGTGCAGCTGGCCACCAAGCTGGCGGCGCTGGCGCCCAAGGTGGGCGACCGCAGCTTCAACCACGTGTTCTTCAGCAGCAGCGGCAGCGAGAGCAACGACACCAACGTGCGCATGGCGCGCCGCTACTGGGACCTGATGGGCCAACCCCAGCGCAAGGTCATCATCAGCCGCCACAACGCCTACCACGGCAGCACCATGGCCGGCGCTTCGCTCGGCGGCATGAGCGGCATGCACGCGCAGGGCGACCTGCCGATCCCCAACATCACCCACATCGAGCAGCCGCACTACTGGGAGAACGCGCGCGCCGGCGAAACCCCGGCCGAGTTCGGTGTGCGCGCGGCCCGCTGGCTGGAAGAGAAGATCCTGGCCATCGGCCCTGACAAGGTGGCGGCCTTCATCGGCGAGCCGGTGCAAGGCGCCGGCGGCGTGATCATCCCGCCCGAGACCTACTGGCCCGAGATCCAGCGCATCGTCGACAAGTACGGCATCCTGCTGATCTCCGACGAGGTGATCTGCGCCTTCGGCCGCCTGGGCCACTGGTTCGCCTACGAGAAGTTCGGCATGAAGCCCGACCTGGTGACCTTCGCCAAGGGCGTGACCAGCGGCTACATCCCGCTGGGCGGCGTGATGGTGGGCAACCGCGTGGCGGACGTGCTGATCGCCAAGGGCGGCGAGTTCAACCACGGCTACACCTACAGCGGTCACCCGGTGGCCTGCGCGGTGGCGCTGGCCAACCTGGAGCTGATGGAGCGCGAGGGCCTGGTGGACCGGGTCAAGAACGACACCGGCCCCTACCTGGCCCAGCGCTTCGCCGAGCTCAAGGACCACCCGCTGGTGGGCGAGGCCGAGACCTGCGGCTTCGTGGCCGGGCTGGTGCTGGTCAGGGACAAAGTCAAACGCACCATGTTCGACCCCGACCTGGCGGTGGGCATGATCTGCCGCGGCCACTGCTTCAGGAACGGCCTGATCATGCGCGCCGTGGGCGACCGCATGATCATCGCGCCCCCGCTGGTGATGACCCGGGCGCAGATTGACGAGATGATGGGTCTGATCCGCCTCTGTCTGGATGCGACGCTGGACGATTTGCGCTCGCAGGGCCTGCTCGGCTGACCGAGCCGATGCGATTGTTTGTTACAGTAAATGACGCCCCAGTTTGGGGATAAAGTTGGTCTGCTATTTGCTTGTTCAACGCAAGCGTTGAAGCAGGGTGTCTGTACATCAACCGTTGGGAATTATTCCCCTCATACCTGGAGCGTTCCTCATCATGAAGAAGCAAGTCCTGGCCCTGGCCATCACAGCCGTCCTGCTGGCCGCCTGCGGCAAGAAGGAAGAGCCCGCGCCCGCGCCGGCCGCCCCGGTCGCCGCCGCCCCGGCGCCCGCCGCCGAACCCGCCAAGCCGGCCGGCCCGGTGTTCGACGACGAGAAAGTCCTGAACATCTACAACTGGCCCGACTACATCCCCGAGGGCATGATCGCCACCTTCGAGAAGGAAACCGGCATCAAGGTCAACTACGACACCTTCGAGACCAACGAGGCCCTGCATGCCAAGCTGGTGGCCGGCAACTCCGGCTATGACATCGTCGTGCCCGGCACCGTGTTCGCCAAGCCCCAGATCGAGGGCGGTCTGCTGCAGCCGCTGAAGAAGGACCAGATCCCCAACCTGGCCAACCTGGACGGCGAGTTCATGAAGACGCTGACCAAGGCCGACCCGGACAACCAGCACCTGGTGCCTTGGGGCTGGGGCTTCACCACCGTGGGCATCAACAAGACCAAGCTCGAGAAGGCCCTGGGCGGCATGCCCATGCCGGAAAACGCCTGGGACCTGGTGTTCAAGCCCGAGTACACCAGCAAGCTCAAGTCCTGCGGCATCGCCTACCTGGATTCGCCCACCGAGATCATCCCGGTGGCCCTGCACTACATCGGCAAGGACGCCTACTCGAACGACCCGGCCGACTACAAGGCCGCCAACGAGATGCTGGCCAAGGTCCGCAAGGACATCCGCCTGTTCAGCTCGACCATGATCGACGACATCGCCGGCGGCAAGGCCTGCGCGGCCATCGGCTGGTCCGGCGACATCAACCAGGCCGCTGCCCGCGTGAAGGAAAACGGTGGCAAGGACGTGATCGAGGCCCTGCTGCCGAGCTCCGGCGCGCTGCTGTTTGTCGATGCCATGGCCATCACCAAGGACGCCAAGCACCCGAACAACGCAATGGCCTTCATCGACTACTTCCTGCGTCCCGAGAACGCGGCCGCCATGGCCAACGAGATGGGCTACCCCACCGGCAACAAGGCAGGCATGGACAAGGTCAACCCCGAGATCGCCGGCAACAAGACGATCTTCGTGGAGTCGGACTACATGGCCAAGATGATCCCGCCCAGCAGCTTCACCAACGAGGCGCGCGAGGCGATGTCCAACGCTTACAACAGCTTCAAGAAGGGCAAGTAAGCACCACCGGCACCCAGGCATAGCCTGCACGGGCTGTTCGTACCCTGCGTATGAACAGCCCTTTCTGTTTCTGAATCACCAACAACGAGGGGTCACCATGGCAGCAGCCGGCACGCAAGAAGGCTATCTGGTCACGGAAAAACTGGTCAAGCGGTTCGACGAGGCGGTGGCTGTCGACGAGGTCTCGCTGTCCATCGGCAAGGGCGAGATCTTCGCCCTGCTGGGCAGTTCGGGCTGCGGCAAGTCCACGCTGCTGCGCATGCTGGCCGGCTTCGAGACGCCGACCAAGGGCCGCATCCTGCTCGGTGGTCAGGACGTGGCCAACATGCCTCCCTACGAGCGGCCGGTGAACATGATGTTCCAGAGTTACGCGCTGTTCCCGCACCTGAACATCTGGGAGAACGTGGCGTTCGGCCTCAAGCGCGAGGGCCTGCCCAAGGACGAGGTGGCCCGGCGCACCGACGAGATGCTGGCGCTGGTGCAGCTCACGCCCTATGCCAAGCGCAAGCCGCACCAGCTTTCGGGGGGGCAGCAGCAGCGCGTGGCGCTGGCGCGCAGCCTGGCCAAGAAGCCCAAGCTGCTGCTGCTGGACGAGCCGCTGGGCGCGCTGGACAAGAAGCTGCGCGAGCAGACGCAGTTCGAGCTGGTCAACATCATCGAGAAGGTGGGCGTGACCGTGGTGATGGTGACGCACGACCAGGAAGAGGCCATGACCATGGCCAGCCGCATCGCCGTCATGAGCAAGGGCCGCGTGCTGCAGGTGGGCACGCCGCAGCAGATCTACGAGTACCCGGGCAACCGCTTCGTGGCCGACTTCATCGGCAACGTCAACCTGTTCGACGGCAAGCTGACGCTGGACGAGCCCGACCGCTGCGCGGTGGGCACGGCGATCGGCGAGGTGCACGTGGGGCACGGCATCAGCGGCACCCTCGACATGCCGGTGGCGGTGGCGGTGCGGCCCGAGAAGATCGAGATCGCCAAGGAGCGCCCATCCCACATCGACCACAACCTGTTCGCCGGACGGGTCAAGGAAATCGGCTACTTCGGGTCGTACAACAACTACATCGTGGTCACGCCACAGGGCACCAAGGTGAAGATCACCGAGCCCAACGGCTCACGCCACGAACTGCTGGACATCACCTGGGAGGACGACGTGTTCTTCTGGTGGGACGACCTCGACGCCGTGGTGCTGCGCGACTGAACCCGAACCGAGGAGCACCACCATGGCGTCACCCCTTCCGGTTCCAGGCAAGCGCTTCGTCATCGGCGTGCCCTATGTCTGGCTGTTTTTCTTCTTCCTGCTGCCCTTCCTGATCCTGCTGTACATCAGCTTCGTCGACCAGGGCGAGAGCATCAACCCCTTCAAGCCGATCTGGGACCCTGTGACGGGCATCCTGAGCCTGAAGTACGAGAACTACTGGACCATCTTCCGCGACGACGAGGGCGGCGCGCTGTTCCAGACCATCTACATCGAGGCCTACCTGCGCTCGATCTGGTACGCGCTGCTGACCGCGCTGCTGTGCCTGCTGATCGGCTACCCCTTCGCCTACTTCATCGCGCGCTCGTCGCCGGCGGTGCGGCCGGCCCTGCTGATGATGGTGATGCTGCCGTTCTGGACCTCGTTCCTGCTGCGCGTCTACGCCTGGAAAGGCATCCTGGCCGACCAGGGTGTGGTCAACAAAGTGCTGATGGCGGTGGGCCTCACCAGCGAGCCGATCCAGATGCTCTACACCAATGTGTCGATGCTGGTGGGGATGACCTACGTCTACCTGCCCTTCATGGTCCTGCCGCTCTACGCCAATCTGGTGAAGATGGATTTCCGCCTGCTGGAGGCCGCCTACGACCTGGGCACCACACCCTTCAAGGCCTTCTGGCTGGTGACGGTGCCGCTGTCCAAGGCCGGCATCATCGCCGGCTTCATGCTGGTGTTCATCCCGGCGGTGGGCGAGTTCGTGATCCCCTCGCTGCTGGGCGGGCCGGAGAACATCATGATCGGCCGCGTGGTCTGGGACGAGATGTTCACCAGCAACAACTGGCCGCGCGCCTCGGCGCTGGCGGTGGTGATGATCGCGCTGATCATCGTGCCCCTGGCGATCTACTACCACTACACCGCCGAGGAGAAGAAGTGATGAAACGGATTCTCGAAAAGCACTTCGGCAAGGCCTGGATGGCGCTGGTCTACCTGTTCCTGTACCTGCCGCTGTTCTTCATGATCGTGTTCAGCTTCAACAGCACCCGGCAGGACGCGAACTTCACCGGCTTCTCGCTGCGCTGGTACGAGGCGCTCACGCGCGACACCAAGATCGTCGAAGGCTTCTGGCTGTCGGTGAAGGTCGCCGCGGTCACGGGCGTGCTCTCGGCCGTGCTGGGCACCTTCGCGGCCTTCGTGCTGGTGCGCTACCGCCAGTTCCTGGGCCGCACCATCTTCTCGGGCATGGTGAATGCCCCGCTGGTGATGCCCGAGGTGGTGATCGGCCTGTCGCTGCTGCTGCTGATGGTGGGCGCGCAGAACGTCTTCGGCTGGCCCGAGCGCGGCATGCTGACCATCATCCTGGGCCACACGTTGCTGGGCATGGCCTACGGCATGGTGGTGATTCAGAGCCGGCTGATGGAGATGGACCGCCGCATCGAGGAGGCCGCGATGGACCTCGGCGCGCGGCCGCACCAGGTGTTCTTCCTGATCACCCTGCCCAACATCTTCCAGGGCATCCTGGCGGCCTTCCTGCTCTCCTTCACGCTCTCGTTCGACGACGTGGTGATCTCCGAATTCCTCTCCGGCCCCGGTGTCTCCACGCTGCCGCAGGTGATCTTCGGCTACGCCCGCCGCGGCATCAACCCGACCATCTACGCCGCCGCCACGCTGCTGATCACCACGGTGACCATCGTGATCATCGGCTACAGCGTCTGGGTGGCGCGCCAGACGCGCAAGCGCGAGCGCGAGATCCAGGCCGCCACGCGGGCCGAGCTGTCGGCGCTGTCGGCGCGCTGAGCGCCTTGCGAGACCTGGTCGGCCCCACCGTGTTGCTTCGAGACAGCCGCCTCTGGCTGCTGCTTCTCTGCGCTCTGCACGCCGTGGTCCACCAGGCCGGCTTCCACGCCGTCTGGCTGGACCCGGACCAGCTGGTGGTGGCCGACCAGGCCGCCTGGATGGCGCGCGGCGAGTTCCACGAGCCCTTCTTCTACGGCCAGGCCTACCTGCTGCCGTTCGAGGCCTACCTGGCCGTGCCCGCGGTCTGGCTGGGCCTGGACCCGCTGGCGGCGGTCAAGGCGGTGGCGGCGCTGAGCTTCTACCTGCCCTGGGTGCTGACCACCTGGTGGCTGGGCCGCGAACGGCCCTGGGCGGCGCTCGGCGTAACCGCGCTGTTCTTCGCGCTGCCGCTGGAGTACACGCTGGCCGCGGCGCTGCCGCGCGGCTTCATCACCGGCATCGCGCTGGCCTGGCTGGGCCTGGCCATGCTGCTGCGCCCGGTGGCGCCGTCGGCCGGGGCGCAGATCGGCTGGGCGGCGCTGGTGGGCTTCTGCACCGGCTCGTACATGAGCAATGTGCTGATGCTGCCGGCCCTGGTGTTCCTGCCCGACCGGCGGCGCTGGCTGCTGGCCGGGGCCGGGTTGCTGCTGGGCTACGCACTGTTCAAGGCGTTGGGGCTGTTCTATGTGTGGCACCCGGACCATGTGGTGCACCGTTTCCCCGACCTGTTCTTCCGGCCCGGCTACCTGCTGGGCAACCTGCAGAACCCCGACGTGGTGGTGGCGCTGGGCGGCCTGCTGCTGCTGGGCCTGGGCGCCGGGGCGCTGGTGCTCCGGGCCGAGCGGCGCGACCCTGCGTCGCTGGCGGGGCCGGACGGCTGGCGCTGGGCGCTGGGCGCGGTGGGCCTGCTGCTGCTGATCGCGCTGATGGTGGGCAACAACAAGTTCGCCGAGTACAACGCCGGCTCGCCCTTCTTCTCGCTCTACCGGATGATGCTGCCGCTGCCCTTGCTGGCGCTGCTGGTGATCGCGCGCTGGGCGCCCACCGGGCAGGCCTGGCGGGTGCCGCTGTGGGGCGGGCTGGTACTGGCGGTGGCGCTGGCCGGGGTGCAGCTGGGGCGCTTCGTCTTGGGCCAGGAGCGCTTCATCGAGGCCGCGACCACGCTCGAACCCGTGACCCGCGACAAGCTGCGCCGCGTCTGCAAGCGGCTGGCGCAGGACTGGCGCCGCAGCGGCGAGCCGTATGTGGTGCTGCCGCACCGCGACGACCTGCGGGCCTACGGTTGCCATGCGCTGTACGGGGTGCCGGTGGTGCAGAGCGACTACGAGCGGCGCACCTGGTTGCGGCGGCGGTTCGAGCGGGACGCGGCGCAGTGAACGGGCTTCCCACGCGCCACCGCTGAGTCCACTCGGCCCTTCCGGGCGTTGGAAGTGGACGCAACATTTCACGGGATGTTGTCTTAGCATGGTGCCAATTCAATGTGGAGACCCGTGCCCATGTCCGACACCACCATCCCTTCTTTCGACGGCCGCGCCCTCATCAACGGTGAGCGCGTCGCCGCCCGCGACGGCCAGACCTTCGACTGCATCTCGCCGGTCGACGGCCGCGTGCTGACCCAGGTGGCCCGCTGCGGCCAGGCCGACATCGACGCCGCCGTGGCCGCGGCCCGCGCCGCTTTTGAAGACCGCCGCTGGGCCGGCAAGGCGCCCGCGCAGCGCAAGCGCGTGATGATCAGGTTCGCCGAGCTGATCCAGGCCAACGGCGACCTGCTGGCGCTCACCGAGTCGCTCGACATGGGCAAGCCGGTGAAGTACGCCAAGGGTGTGGACGTGAACAGCGCGGCCAACTGCGTGCGCTGGTACGGCGAGGCGGTGGACAAGGTCTACGACGAGATCGCGCCCACTCCCGACACGGCGCTGGCCCTGATCACCCGCGAGCCGGTGGGCGTGGTCGGCGTCATCGTGCCCTGGAACTACCCGATGATCATGGCGGCCTGGAAGATCGCGCCGGCCCTGGCCGCGGGCAACTCGGTGGTGCTCAAGCCGTCCGAAAAGAGCCCGCTGACGGCGCTCAAGCTGGCCGAGCTGGCGCTGGAAGCCGGCATCCCGCCGGGCGTGTTCAACGTGGTGACAGGCTACGGCCCCGAAGCCGGTTCGCCGCTGGCCCTGCACATGGACGTGGACTGCATCGCCTTCACCGGCAGCACGCGCGTGGGCAAGCAGATCCACGTGATGGCCGGGCAGAGCAACCTCAAGCGCGCCTGGACCGAACTGGGCGGCAAGTCGCCCAACATCGTGTTCGCCGACTGCCCCGACCTGGACAAGGCGGTCGAGGCCTCGGTGGGCAGCATCTTCTTCAACCAGGGCGAGAGCTGCAACGCGCCCTCGCGCCTGTTCGTCGAGGCCTCGATCAAGGACGCCTTCCTGGAGAAGGCCTTGAAACTGGTGCCGCAGTACCAGCCGGCCAACCCGCTGGACAAGAACACGGTGATGGGCGCCATCGTCGACCAGGTGCAGCTGGACAACGTGATGCGCTACATCGGCCTGGGGCTGAGCGAAGGCGCCAAGCTGCTGGCCGGCGGCGAGCGCGTGGCGCCCGTGGCCGGCGGCTGCTACGTGCAGCCCACCATCTTCGACGGCGTGACCAACAGCATGACGATCGCGCGCGAGGAGATCTTCGGCCCGGTGCTGTCGGTGCTCTCGTTCACCGACGCGGCCGATGTGGTGAAGCAGGCCAACAACAACGTCTACGGCCTGCAGGCCGCTGTGTGGACGCGCGACATCAACAAGGCGCACGGCGTGGCGCGCGCGCTGCGCGCCGGCACCGTTCATGTGAACTCGTACGACGAGGACGACATCACCGTGCCCTTCGGTGGCTTCAAGCAGAGCGGGGTGGGGCGCGACAAGTCGCTGCACGCGTTCGACAAGTACACCGAGACCAAAACCACCTGGATCCGCATCGACAGCCCGGTCTGAAGATGCTGGCGCAGCGCATGGAGGCCCTGCGGGCGCAGGGTGTGCACACGGTGATGGCCACCTTCACCGACCTGCACGGCGTGCCCAAGGGCAAGCTGGTGCCGCTGGAGGGCCTGTCCGACGCGGTGGTCACGGGGGCCGGCTTTGCGGGCCCCAGCATCTGGGGCACGGGCCTGCCGCGCATGGGCGCGCGCGGCGAGTACTTCGGCCGCGTCGTGCCCGAGAGCCTGCGACCGCTGCCCTGGCTGCCGGGTGTGGCGCACGCGGTGTGCGACGGCTTTGCGGGCGGGCAGCCGCTGGCCACCTGCTCGCGCCAGATGCTGCGGCGACAACTGGCGCGCCTGCGCGAGCGCGGCTGGACCTTCCATGTCGGCATCGAGCCGGAGTTCTTCCTGCTGCGCCGCGGTGAAGACGGCCGCTGGGTCGTGGCCGATGGTGAAGACCGGCTGGGCAAACCGTCCTACGACCTGAAAGCCATCGTGCGCAACCACGGCTTTCTGGACGACATGCGGCGCCACCTCACCGCCCTGGGCTTTGAGTTGCAGCAGATGGACCACGAGGACGCGACGGGCCAGTACGAGATCAACTACCGCTTCGACGAGGCCCTGGCCGCGGCCGACCGCTACCAGCTTTTCAAGCTCACCGCGCACGCGGTGGCGCAGCAGCACGGAAGCACCTTCAGCTGCATGCCCAAGCCGCTGGCGGGAGCGCCGGGCAGCGGCCTGCATTTCCACCTCAGCCTGACGGACGCCGATGGCAAACCCGTGATGGCCGACGCCGGCGGGCCGATGGGTCTGGGCGCCACCGGCCTGCAGTTCGCGGCCGGCCTGCTCGAACACGGCGACGCGCTGGCCGCGCTGTGCGCACCCACGGTCAACAGCTACAAGCGGCTGGCGGTCAGCGAGAGCGCCTCGGGCACCACCTGGTCGCCGGTGTGGAAGGCCGCGGGGGACAACAACCGCACCTGCCTCGTGCGCACCGTGGCGGGCCGCATCGAGTGGCGCCTGCCCGACCCCTCGTGCAATGTGTACGCCGCGCTGGCGGCCACGCTGGCCGCAGGGCTGGACGGCATCGACCGCGAGCTGCCCGCGCCCGAGGCCATCGACGCCGACCTCTACCAGCGCCACGCAGCCGGCGAGACGCTGCCGCCGCGGCTGCCGCGCGACCTGCACGAGGCCCTGGCCGCGCTGCGATCCGACGCCATCCTGCGCGACGACCTGGGCGAGGCTTTCTGCGAGCAGTTCCTGGCGCTCAAGCGCGCCGAGTGGGACGCCTACGCGCAGCAGGTGAGCGACTGGGAGCTGGCGCGCTATGCAGACGCCTTCTGAGAACGCTCAGGTCCTGTACGACGTGTCGCAGCGGTCCAGCTTGCGCAGCAGCGCCGGCCAGGCCAGCATCGCGCCCTGGCCGGCGGTCGCGATCTTCATCACCTCGGCCATGCCGGCGAGGATGCGCGGGTCCACCTGGGTGAGCTCACCGCCGCCGGCCAGCGCGTCGATCTGGATGCGGCAGGTGTTCTCGAAGGTGTACATCGAGAGGAAGGCGTCGGGGATCGAGCTGCCCACGGTCAGCAGGCCGTGGTTGCGCAGCACGAGGAAGTTGGCGCGGCCGAGGTCGGCCTGCAGCCGCGGCTTCTCGTCGGGGCGGAAGGCCACGCCTTCGTAAGCGTGGTACGCGAGCGAGGCGAGCACGAAAGTGCTCTGCTGGCTGATGGGCAGGATGCCGGCCTTCTGCGCGCTGACCGCCACGCCCGCACGGGTGTGGGTGTGCAGCACGCACTGCACCTCGGGCCGCGCCTCGTGCACCGCGCTGTGGATGACGAAGCCGGCCGGGTTGACCGGGAAGGGCGAGTCCAGCAGCTTGTTGCACTGCATGTCGACCTTGACCAGGCTGGACGCCGTGATCTCGTCGAACATGAGTCCGTAGGGATTGATCAGGAACTGGTGTTCGCCGCCGGTGACGCTGTCGGGCAGCTTGGCGCTGATGTGGGTGAACACCAGGTCGGACCAGCCGTAGGCGGCCACCAGGCGGTAGCAGGCCGCGAGGTCGCAGCGGATCTGCCATTCCTCGGTGCTGACCGAGTCCTTGAACGAGGGGATGTTGAGCATGCCGTGTCTCCTGCGCCGCATCAGGGTGCGCGGCGGTGCGCGACATGGTCGCGCGGACACGGCATGCAGGCTGTCGCAGGTCCGACAGCCGCGGGGCTTACTTCTTCATCGAGCAGGTGTTGAAGCCGAGCAGGGCATACGGCGGACACCAGCCCACCAGGCCGGTCAGCAGGGGCACGACGCCGATGTAGCCCCAGAGGCCGATGGTGCCGGTGGCGGCGGCGGCGATGAGGGCGAGGCCGACGACGATGCGGAGGGTGCGGTCAACGCCGCCAATGTTCTTGGTCATGTGAAGCTCCTGTGGTGAAAGAGGGTGCGGACGTATTGGAGCCGCGAAGGCCCAGTCAGTCTGTGACCGCGGTCACACAGGAAAAGGCCGGGCCGGGCTCAGCCGGCCTGGCCGGCGGCCAGCGTGCGCAGGCCGGCGCTGTCCTTGATGGCGATGCTCTCGCGCGAGAGCTCGACCAGGCCGTCGCGCTCGAAGCGGTGCAGCAGCCGCGTGACGATCTCGCGCACCGTGCCCAGCTCGTCGGCCAGCGCCTGGTGGGTGGTCTTGAGGGTCTGGCCGTGGCCGAGCAGGGCGGCGGCCAGGCGGCTGTCCAGGCGCTGGAAGGCAATCGCTTCGATCAGGCCGGTGAGGTCGGCCATGCGCGCTGCGAACAGGCCCAGCACGTATTCGCGGAACCCGGCGTCGGCCAGCGCGGCCTGGAAGTCCGGTGGCGGCAGCAGGCACAGCGTGGTCTCGCTGGTGGCGACGCCGCGCGCGGTCAGCGGCTGGTGGGCGAACAGGCCGGCCGAGGACACCAGGCACATCTCGCCGGGCGCCACCCGGTAGAGCTCCAGCTCGCGGCCGTTGGCGGCGCTGCGCGAGACCTTCACTTCGCCGGACAGCACCAGCGGAAAGCCCTGGCAGGGGTCGTTCTCGCGGAACAGCCGGGTGCCGGCGGGCACGGTCATGGGGGAGAGTCGGGCCACCAGCGCCGGCAGCCCGGCCAGCGCCGGGTACAGCGTCAGCAGGTCGGGCGGGGTGGTCTGGGACATGCGGCGCATTGTAGGGGCGGGGGCTTGTCCGGGGGACAGAGATGCGAACGCATGGGCAAAGTTCATTCGAAATTTTTGAATTCAGGCTTCAAGCGCTTTTGACCCGGGCGGCGCGGTCCATCCCTACACTGCCGCCATGGTTACCACCTCCGTCACCCCCTACCACCCGCTGGCCCGGGCCTTGCACTGGGCGCTGGCCCTGCTCATCGTAGGCAACTTCGCGCTGGGCCTCTACATGGCGGACCTGCCGTTCTCGCCCGCCCGGCTGCAGTACTACAGCTGGCACAAGTGGGCCGGTGTGCTGGTGCTCGCTTTCTCCGCGGTCCGCCTGCTGACACGCATCCTGAAATCGCCGCCCGCGCTGCCCCCGGCCATCGAGGCCGCCATGCCCGGCTGGCAGAAGCTGGCCCACCACGCCACCCACATCGGCCTGTACGCGCTGTTTTTTGCCGTGCCGCTGAGCGGCTGGGCCTTCAGTTCGGCCGCCGGCTTCCCGGTGGTGCTGTTCGGCGTGCTGCCGCTGCCCAACTTTGTGCCGGTGAGCGAAGGCCTGGCCGACGCGCTCAAGGAAGCCCACAAGATCGCGGCCCTGTCCATGGCCGGCCTGGTGCTGCTGCACGTGGCCGGGGCGCTCAAGCACCACTTTGTCGACCGCGACGGCCTGATGTCCCGCATGGGCTTCAGCCGCTGACCTTCCCAGGAGTCTTTTCATGCACACCCGTCTTCTTTCCCTGGCGCTGGTCGCCGCAAGCGTCTCGCCGCTGGCCGTGCAGGCGCAGCAGGCCATCGTGCCCGCCCAGAGCGAGGTCGCGTTCACCAGCCGCCAGATGGGCGTGCCCGTGGACGGCAAGTTCAAGAGCTTCAGCGCCCAGGTGGCGTTCGATCCGGCCAAGCTGGCCACCAGCAGCATCGCTTTCACCGTGGACACCGGCAGCGCCGACATCAGCCGCGAAGCCAACGCCGAGCTGCCCAAGGCCACTTGGTTCAACGTGGCCCAGTTCCCCAAGGCCACCTTCCAGTCCAGCGCCATCAAGCGCATCGACGCCACGAAGTACGAGGTCGCCGGCAAGCTGAGCATCAAGGGTGTGAGCAGCGACGTGGTCGTGCCCATCACGCTGGCGCAGAACGGCGCCACCACCGTGGCCAGCGGCGCCTTCCCGATCAAGCGCCTGACCTTCCGCATCGGCGAGAAGGAGTGGGCCGACACCTCGATGGTCGCCGACGAGGTGCAGGTGAAGTTCAAGATCGCCCTGACCGGCGTGCCCAAGCTCTGATTCCCCCTTCCCGTTTTTCAGTTTTCCAACCTCAATCCAGGAGTTCAACCATGCGCAAGTCCCTCTCCCTGCTGGCCGCCGCGGCCGTGCTTTCGACCGCCGGCATCGCCCAGGCCGCCGACTACGCGATCGACCCGACCCACACCTTTGCCACCTTCGAGATCGGCCACTTCGGCACCACGACCAACCGTGCCCGTTTCGACAAGAAGGAAGGCAAGGTCAGCTTCGACAAGGCCGCCAAGACCGGCAAGGTCGACATCAGCATCGACATCGCCTCGGTGAACTCCGGCACCGCCATGTTCGACAAGCACCTGGCCAGCGCCGAGATCCTGAACGCCGAGAAGTTTCCCAAGGCCCAGTTCGTCTCCAGCAAGTTCGTCTTCAGCGGTGACAAGGTCTCGGCCGTGGAAGGCAACCTGACCATCGCCGGCAAGACCCAGCCCGTCACGCTCAAGGCCACGCAGTTCAACTGCTACGACAGCCCCATGCTCAAGCGCGAAGTCTGCGGCGGCGACTTCGAAGCCACCATCGACCGCACCGCCTTCGGCGTGAACTACGGCATCGACTGGGGCTTCCCCAAGAACGTGCGCCTGGTGCTGCAGGTCGAGGCTGTGAAGCAGTAATCCCTGCGCCACCGTTCCTCACAAGAAGGCCCGCTGCTGCGGGCCTTTTGCTTTTCGGGCTGCGGTACAAACGGGCAATGAACACGGGGACCACCAACACCATCCACTGGGAAGCGCGGCGCGTGCCGGTGCCCGGGCTGGGCGATCTGTACAGCGAGGCCTGCGGGCCGGCCGACGGGCCGCCGGTGCTGCTGGTGATGGGGGCGATGAACCCGGCGCATTTCTGGCCACCGGGCTTCGTGGCCGCGCTGGTGCAGGCCGGGTGCCGGGTGCTGCGCTACGACCACCGCGACACCGGCCGCTCCTTCGTCCACCCGCTGCACGCGCCACCCTATGCGCTGGACGCCCTGGTGGCCGATGCGCTGCGCGTGCTCGACGCCTGGGACCTGGCGCGGGCGGCGGTGGTGGGCTGGTCCATGGGCGGCTACATCGCCCAGCACCTGGCGCACGAACAACCGCAGCGCGTGAGTCGACTGGTGCTGCTGGGCAGCTCGCCCGACCACCGGCCCTACATGGCCGCCACGCTGGGGCGGCCGGTGCCGACCGACGGCCTGCCCGGGCCGGCGCCCGGTTTCTTGCAGGCCCTGCTGGAGACCTCGGTGCGCGCGCGCGGCCTGCCGCCGGACGAAGTGGCCGTGCAGGGCTGGTCGGTGTTCCATGGCGGCTCGCACCCGTTCCCGGCCGACACCGTGCGCGAACAGGCGCGCGCCGCGACGGCCGCAGGGCACCAGCCGCTGGCCGCGATGCAGCACGCGCTGGCGGTGGACCGCGCGGCACCGCGCACCGGCTGGCTGCCGCAGCTGCGCGTGCCGACCCTGGTGCTGCACGGCGCCGAAGACCCCTGCCTGCCGCTGGCGCATGGCCAGGCGCTGGCGCGGCTGATTCCCGGTGCCCGCCTGACGGTGCTGGACATGGGGCACCTGCTGCCCGACGCGCTGGCGGCGCCGGTGGGCGCCCAGGTGGCCGACTTCATCCGCGCGGAAGCGGCTGCGTAGCCTGCTCCAGCCGCTGCAGAAAATGCAGCGCGTGCTCGCGGGTGTCGCCGCACATCTCGGCGCCGGGCTGCAGCGAGCCGCAGACCGCCGGACGCTCGGGCCGGCCGAACAAGCGGCAGCGCAGGGCCTCGTCCAGGTGGGGGCAGGGCACGCCCGCGGGCTTGCCGTCCGGCAGGCCGGGCATCGGGCTGCTGATCGAGGGCGCGATGCAGCAGGCCGCACAAGCGGCGCGGCAGGGCGGCGGGGTGCTCGAAGCCATGGCACCATTGTCGCCTTTCGGGCGGCTGGGCTCCCCGGTTTCAAGGTCTGCATGTCGTCCCCACGGTTCTCCTCCAAATGGTTGCTGTCAGCGCCCGAGTTGCTGACCGCGCGTCTGACGCGCTGGCGTTTCTGGCTCCGCCTCGGCGTGGGGCTGCTGCTGTTCGGGCTGGTGGCCGAGGCGGTGCTGCGCGTGCTGAACGGGTTCAGCTACGGCGCAGTGATGGCCGCGGCCAAGGACACTCCCGCCTGGGACCTGCTGGCGGCGGTCGCGGCCACGGCCCTGAGCTTTCTGGCGCTCACCTTCTACGACCGCTCGGCCCTTCAGTACGCCGGCGCGCGCCTGCCCTACCGCGTGGTGGCGCAGACCTCGTTCATTGCCTACGCGCTGTCCAACACGGTGGGGCTGGGCGTGTTCACCGGCGGTGCGGTGCGGCTGCGGCTGTACGGTGCGGCGGGGCTGGAGGCCGGGCAGATTTCGCGCGCCATCGCCTTCAACGCCCTGGGATTCACGGTGGGCATCGCGGTGGTCGGCGCGGCGGCGCTGGTCTGGGGCGCCGAGTCGGTGGCCTCGCTGCTGCGGGCTCCGCCCGAGCTGCTGCGCGCCGCCGGGTTGGCGTCGCTGCTGGTGACGGCGGCGGCGCTGGGCGCCTGTCGGCGCGGCGGTCGCTGGTCGTTCCGCGGCTGGACCTTCCGCCTGCCCAGCGCCTCGCTGGCCGGCCAGCAGCTGCTGATTTCCGCGCTGGACGTGGTGGCCGCCGCGGCCGTGCTGTGGGTGCTGCTGCCGGCGGGCTCGGTCGGCTTCCCGGCGTTCGTCGGTTTCTATTCGCTGGCCATCGCTGTCGGCGTGGTCAGCCACGTGCCGGGTGGCCTGGGCGTGTTCGAGGCCGTGCTGCTGCTGGCGCTGGGCCAGCAGGTGCCGGCGGACCGGCTGGTGGGCGCGCTGGTGCTGTACCGGGTGATCTACCACCTGCTGCCGCTGGCCCTGGCGCTGCTGTTGCTGGTGGGCTCGTCGTGGCGGCGTGGCGTGTCCACGCCGCTGGTGCGCGCGGCGTCCGCGCTCGCGCCGCTGCTGCTGTCGGCCTTCACCTTTGTCAGCGGCGTGGTGCTGCTGGTCTCGGGCGCCACGCCCGCCACCGAAGACGCCACCGCGCACCTGCGCCAGTTCATGCCGCTGCCCGCGGTGGAGGCGGCGCACTTCCTGGCCAGCGTGATCGGGCTGGCGCTGCTGTTCGTGGCGCGCGGCATGTTGCTGCGGCTGGACGTGGCCTGGTGGGCCGGGCTGGTGCTGGCGCTGGCGAGCCTGGTGCTGTGCCTGCCCAAGGGCATCGCGGTGTCCGAGGCGGTGCTGCTGGGCCTGCTGGCGCTGTCGCTGGCCCTGTCGCACCGCCACTTCAACCGGCGGGCAGCCCTGCTGTCGCTGGCCTTCTCGCGCGGCTGGCTGGCGGCGGTGCTGGCCGTGGTGGCGGCGGTGGCGGCGCTGCTGGTGTTCGTCTACCAGGACACGGCCTATGTGGACATGGTGTGGTGGCGCTTCGAGTTCGACGGTCACGCGCCGCGTTCGCTGCGCGCCATGGTGGCCGTGGCCCTGCTGACGCTGTGCGTGGCGCTGGCCCACCTGCTGCACCGCGCGCCACCGGCGCTGCCGCGGCCCGACGCGGCCGAGTTGGCCCGGGCGCAGGCGGTGGTGATGGCGCAGGACAGCGCCGGTGCGGGCCTGGCGCTGATGGGCGACAAGTGCCTGATGTTCTCCGAGTCGGGCCGGGCCTTCCTGATGTTCTCGCGCAAGGGCCGCTCCTGGGTGGCGCTGTACGACCCGGTGGGACCGCGCGAGGAATGGCCGGAGCTGGTGTGGCGCTTCGTCGAGCTGGCGGGCGAGTCGGGCGGGCGCGCGGCCTTCTACCAGGTGCGGCCGCAGGCGCTGCCGGTGTACCTGGACGCCGGCCTGCGGGTCTACAAGCTGGGCGAGTGTGCGACGGTGGAGCTGGCCGGCTTCAGCCTGGAAGGCAAGCGGCGCGCCAACCTGCGCCATGGCGTGGCGCGGGCCCAGCGCGATGGCCTGGTCTTCGAGTGGCTGCCCGCCGGAGCAGCCGAGGCGGAGTTCGACGCCCTGCAGGCGGTGTCCGACGACTGGCTGGGCCGCCAGGACACGGCGGAAAAAGCATTTTCGCTGGGCGCCTTCAGCCGCGAGTACGTGATGCGCCAGCCGGTGGCGCTGGTGAGGCACGAGGGCCGCATCGTCGCCTTCGCCACCATGCTGGTCACCGACCAGTCCGCCGAGGCCGCGGTGGACCTGATGCGCCAGCGCGGCGACGCCCCCAAGACCACCATGGACTTCCTGTTCACGCAGATCATCCTGCAGCTGCGGGCGCAGGGCGTGGCGCGCTTCAACCTGGGCATGGTGCCGCTCTCGGGCATGGCCAGCCACCGGCTGGCGCCGCGCTGGCAGCGCCTGGGGCGGCTGCTGTTCAACCACGGCGAGAACTTCTACAACTTCCAGGGACTGCGTTCTTTCAAGGAAAAATTCGACCCCGTCTGGGAACCCCGCTACCTGGCGGCCCCGGGCGGCTTGTCCCCGTTGCTGGTGCTGTCGGACACCGCCGCGCTGATCGCGGGTGGCTGGCGGCGCGTGATCACCAAATGAAAACCCTGCTTCTTTCGCTCATGCTCGGCGCCGCCCTGGCGCCCGCGGCCGCCCAGGAAACCGTCTCGCACGGCCGCTTCAAGGACGTGCGGCTCTACCGCCCCAAGGGCGAGGTCAAGACCGTGGCCCTGCTGTTCTCGGGCGCCAACGGCTGGGGCGCGGCCGGCCCCGGTGCCGCGGCCCAGGTGCTGCTGGACACCGGCGCGGTGGTGGCGGCCATCGACACACCCTCGCTGCTGGCCAACTTCAACCAGGACGGCGGCAGCTGCGTGGTGCCCGAGGGCGATGTGGAAAACCTCTCGCGCTTTCTGCAGGGCTACGCCCGGCTGCCGGCCTACTTCCCGCCGCTGGCGGTGGGCGTCGGTTCCGGCGGTGCGCTGGCCTACGCCATGGCGGCGCAGGCGCCCGAGGGCACCTTCTCCGGCGCGGTGTCGCTCGGCTTCTGCCCCAGCCTGCCGCTGACCAAGCCGCTGTGCAAGGGCGAGGGCTCGGTGTTCCGGGTCAACAAGGATAAGTCAGCCCTCACTCTTCTGCCAGATACGGCCATGCGGACCCCGTGGCTGGCGCTGCAGGGCGCGCAGGACCGCAGCTGCCCAGTGGCGGCGACGCAGGCCTTCGTGGCCAAGGTGCCGAGCAGCCACTGGGTGGGCGTGCCGGGCGTGGGGGAGGACCTGCTGGGCACGGCGGCGGGCCTGTCGGCCTACGAGGTGTCGTACCGGCGCATGGCGACCGAGGTGTCGACCAGCCGGCTCAGCGCCGAGGCCGGTGTCGAGGTGGGTGACCTGCCCCTGGTGGAGGTGCCGTCCAGCGTGGCCTCGGACACGCTGGCGGTGCTGGTCTCGGGCGACGGCGGCTGGGCCGGGCTGGACAAGCGGGTGGCCGCGGTGATGGCGGCCCGGGGCGTGCCGGTGGTCGGCTGGGACTCGCTGCGCTACTTCTGGTCGGCGCGCACGCCGCAGGGCTTTGCCGACGACCTCTCGCGGACCATCCGCGCCTACACCCGGCAGTGGAAGCGCAGCCGGGTGGTGCTGATCGGCTACTCGCAGGGCGCCGACGTGCTGCCCTTCGCGGTCAACCGGTTGCCGGCGGCGACGCGGGCCATGGTGTCGCAGACCGTGCTGCTGGGGCCGGGCGAGCGCGCGTCCTTCGAGTTCAAGCTGACCAACTGGGTCTCGCGCGACGCCAGGGGTGCGCCGGTGGCGCCCGAGCTGGCCGGCTTCACGGCCGCCAGCGCCACCTGCATCTACGGCACCGACGACCGCGACACCATCTGCCCGAAGCTGCCGGCCGAGCAGATGACCACGGTGCCGCTCAAGGGCGACCACCACTTCGGCGGCAACTACGACGGGCTGGCCGAGCAGATCCTGCTGCGCAGCCGCTGACGCGCAAGCCGCTGCGGGGAGGGGCTCAGGCGCCGAAGCGCCGTGCGGCCCAGAGAACCTGCTCGACCACGCCGCGCACGTTCTCGCGCGCGGCCTCGGCCACCAGCTGGCCCTCGGGCGTGAAGGCCTCGCCGGCCTTGGACAGGGCGAACTGTTTCGGCGAGACCCAGCATTGCAGGTTCATCAGCAGCGGCGCCAGGTGCGAGAGGCTGCGCAGGCCACCAAGCGCGCCGGGCGAGGCCGACAGCACCCCGACCACCTTGCCGGCGAACGGCTTGGTGCCGCTGGACCAGGCCGGGTCGCCCTTGATGGGGCTGGAGACCCAGTCGATGGTGTTCTTCATCAGGCCGGTGTAGCTGCCGTTGTACTCGGGCGAGACCACGACCCAGGCCGGGTGGGCGAAGAACAGTTCCTTCAGGCGCACCACGTCGCGCGGCGTGCCCTTGGCTTCGAGGTCGGCGTTGTAGAGCGGCACGTCGAAGTTGGCCAGCTCGATGTGGGTCACGGCGGCGCCGGCCTCACGACCGAGTTCGGCGGCGACGGTGGCCAGCTTGCGGTTGAAGGACTGGGCGCGCGTGCTGCCCGCGAAGACGAGGAGGGGGGTGGGGGTGCTCATGGGCGGCATTGTGTCAGCCAGCCGGCGCAGGATTTTTGCGTGGGGGTTAGGGTCAATACTGTTCAGATAGTATTTTTAAAGCCATAATCCTCATCCATCGAAGCTTCAATGGATGAGGGTGATGGCCAGAATGGAAGAAGGTCTGCGCTTTGCCATCCGTGAAGGCGGTCGTACCGTCGGCGCCGGCGTCGTGGCCAAGATCATTGCTTAACCGGATCCGGAGAACCGCATGTCTACCAAGCAAAAAATCCGCATCCGCCTGAAGGCGTTTGATTACAAGCTGATCGACACCTCGGCCGCCGAAATCGTCGACACCGCCAAGCGCACCGGCGCGATCGTCAAGGGTCCCGTGCCCCTGCCGACCCGCATGAAGCGCTTCGACATCCTGCGTTCGCCGCACGTCAACAAGACCTCGCGCGACCAGCTGGAAATCCGTACCCACCAGCGTCTGATGGACATCGTCGACCCGACCGACAAAACGGTAGACGCCCTGATGAAGCTGGACCTTCCGGCCGGCGTGGACGTCGAAATCAAGCTGCAGTAAACGCTGCGCGCAGGTCTGGCGATGGTCGGGCTTGCACAAACAAAGCCCGCTGGTTATACTGGCGGGCTTTTCGGGCTTCTGGCCCCCAACCGCGTTCGTCTTTCGGTCATGCGACCGGTGGGCTGCGCACCATCAGCCCCGGCCAATTGCAGTCGGGAACGGAGAAAACAATGAGTCTTAGCAACTCCCTCGGGTTGTTGGGTCGCAAGGTGGGCATGATGCGTCTGTTCACCGATGACGGGGACGCAGTGCCTGTCACGGTGGTCGATGTGTCGAACAACCGTGTGACGCAAGTCAAAACCCAAGCCAACGATGGCTACGACGCGCTGCAGGTCACCTTTGGCCAGCGTCGCGCCTCCCGCGTTACCAAGCCCATCGCGGGCCACCTGGCCAAGGCTGGTGTCGAAGCGGGTGAGATCATCCAGGAATTCCGCGTTGCCGCCGATGTGGCTGCCCAGTACCAGCCAGGCGCTACCGTGGCCGCCAACGCCATCTTTGCCGCCGGCCAGAAGGTCGACGTGCAGGGCACTTCGATCGGTAAGGGCTACGCCGGCACCATCAAGCGCCACAACTTCAGCTCGCAGCGCGCGTCGCACGGCAACAGCCGTTCGCACAACGTGCCGGGCTCGATCTCCATGGCCCAGGATCCGGGTCGCGTGTTCCCGGGCAAAAAGATGACCGGTCACATGGGCGATCAAACCAAGACCATCCAGAACCTGGACATCTTCCGCGTCGACGAAGCCCGTCAGCTGCTGATGATCCGCGGTGCCGTGCCTGGCGCCAACGGCGGTTTCCTGACCGTTCGTCCCGCCGTCAAGGCCAAGAAGGGAGCTAACTGATGCAAGTTGAACTCCTGAACGACCAAGGTCAGGCTGCGTCCAAGCTGGACGTGCCCGAGACCGTCTTCGGCCGTGATTACAACGAGTCCCTGATTCACCAGCTCGTGGTGGCGTATCAGGCCAACGCCCGTCAAGGTACGCGTGCCCAGAAGGACCGTGAGCAGGTCAAGCACTCGACCAAGAAGCCGTTCAAGCAGAAGGGCACCGGCAACGCCCGTGCCGGTATGACTTCCTCACCGCTGTGGCGCGGGGGCGGTCGCATCTTCCCGAACAGCCCGGACGAAAACTTCACGCAGAAGCTCAACAAGAAGATGTACCGCGCCGGCATGGCCTCCATCTTCTCGCAGCTGGTGCGTGAAGGCCGCCTGGCCGTTGTCGACTCCATCAAGGTGGACTCGCCCAAGACCAAGCAGCTCGCCGCCAAGTTCAAGGCCATGAACCTGAGCAATGTGCTGGTCATCGCCGAAGAAGTCGACGAGAACCTGTACCTGGCTTCGCGCAACCTGGCCAACGTGCTCGTGGTCGAGCCGCGTTACGCCGACCCGGTGTCGCTGGTGCACTACAAGAAGGTCATCGTCACCAAGGGTGCCATCGACCAGCTCAAGGAGATGTTCGCATGAGCGTCAAAAAATACGACGAAGGTCGTCTGATGCAGGTGCTCGTGGCACCGATCGTGTCGGAAAAGGCCACTCAAGCCGCCGAGCAGTCCAATGCGGTGCTGTTCAAGGTGCTGCAGGACGCCACCAAGCCCGAAATCAAGGCCGCCGTTGAACTGATGTTCAAGGTCCAGGTCAAGGGCGTGTCCGTGCTCAACCAGAAGGGCAAGACCAAGCGCTTCGGCAAGACCGTGGGTCGCCGTGACCATGTGCGCAAGGCCTATGTCACGCTGGCCGAGGGTCAGGAACTCAACTTCGGTGGGGAGGCCTAATCATGGCAGTGATCAAGATGAAACCGACTTCGCCAGGCCGTCGCGGCATGGTGAAGGTCACGCGCGAGAACCTGCACAAGGGTTCGGGTTTCGCGCCGCTGCTGGAGCCCCAGCACCAGAAGTCCGGCCGCAACAACAACGGCCACATCACGGTTCGCCACAAGGGCGGCGGTGCCAAGCACCACTACCGCGTGGTCGACTTCCGTCGCAACAAGGACAACATCCCGGCCAAGGTCGAGCGCATCGAATACGACCCGAACCGCACGGCGCACATCGCGCTGCTGTGCTACGCCGACGGCGAGCGCCGCTACATCATCGCCCCGCGTGGCGTTGAAGTCGGTGCCACGCTGCTGTCCGGTTCCGAGTCGCCGATCCGCGTGGGCAACACCCTGCCGATCCGCAACATTCCGGTCGGTTCGACGATCCACTGCATCGAGCTGCAAGTCGGCAAAGGTGCCCAGATCGCCCGTTCCGCCGGTGCTTCCGCCGTGCTGCTGGCCCGCGAAGGCATCTACGCCCAGGTTCGCATGCGTTCGGGCGAAGTGCGCAAGATCCACGTGGATTGCCGCGCCACCATCGGTGAAGTCTCCAACACCGAACACAGCCTGCGCCAGATCGGCAAGGCCGGTATCAAGCGCCACATGGGCATCCGCCCGACCGTGCGTGGTACCGCCATGAACCCGATCGACCACCCGCACGGTGGTGGTGAAGGCAAGACCGGCGAAGGTCGTGCACCGGTGGATCCGTGGGGCAACCTGACCAAGGGTTACCGCACCCGCAACAACCGCCGCACGCAGAACATGATCGTGTCGCGTCGCAAGAAGTAAGGGGTTGACGAAATGACTCGTTCTCTCAAAAAAGGTCCCTTCGTTGACCACCACCTGATGGCCAAGGTCGAGAAGGCTGTGTCCACCAAGGACAAGAAGCCGGTCAAGACCTGGTCGCGCCGCTCCATGATCCTGCCCGAGTTCATCGGTCTGACGATCGCCGTGCACAACGGCAAGCAGCACGTGCCCGTGTACATCACCGACCAGATGGTGGGACACAAGCTCGGCGAGTTTTCGCTGACGCGCACGTTCAAAGGCCATCCGGCCGACAAGAAAGCCAAGAAGTAAGGACCAACCATGAGTACAGAAACCCGCTCCGTCGTTCGCGGCGTGCGCCTGTCGGTGGACAAAGGCCGTCTCGTGGCCGACCTGATTCGTGGCAAGAAGGTCGATCAGGCCCTGAACATCCTGTCGTTCACGCAGAAGAAGGCCGCTGGCATCGTCAAGAAAGCCCTTGACTCCGCCATCGCCAATGCCGAGCACAACGACGGCGCCGACATCGACGAACTGTTCGTCAAGTCGATCTACGTCGAGCAAGGCACCACGCTCAAGCGTTTTGCTGCCCGTGCCAAGGGCCGCGGCAACCGCATCAGCAAACCCACGTGTCACATCTACGTGACGGTTGGCAACTGAAGAGGCTAGAGGACATATGGGACAGAAAATCAACCCCACCGGCTTCCGCCTTGCAGTTTCCCGCAACTGGGCCAGCCGCTGGTACGCCTCCAATCGTGACTTCGCCGGCATGCTGGCCGAAGACATCAAGGTCCGCGAGTACCTCAAGGGCAAGCTGAAGAACGCCGCCGTTTCGCGCGTCGTGATCGAGCGCCCCGCCAAGAACGCCCGCATCACCATCTACTCGGCGCGTCCGGGCGTGGTGATCGGCAAGAAGGGTGAGGACATCGAGAAGCTGAAGAAGGATCTGGCCGCCAAACTGGGCGTGCCGGTCGCTGTGAACATCGAAGAGGTGCGCAAGCCCGAAATCGATGCCAAGCTGATCGCCGACTCGATCACCCAGCAGCTCGAAAAGCGGATCATGTTCCGCCGCGCCATGAAGCGCGCCATGCAGAACGCCATGCGTCTGGGTGCCTTGGGCATCAAGATCATGTCTGCCGGCCGTCTGAACGGCATTGAAATCGCCCGCACCGAGTGGTACCGCGAAGGCCGTGTGCCGCTGCACACCCTGCGCGCCGACATCGATTACGGCACTTCGGAAGCCAAGACCACCTACGGCGTCATTGGCGTCAAGGTCTGGGTCTACAAGGGCGACACCCTGGGCCGCAACGACGCGCCTGTGGTGGAGACCCCGCGTCCGGAAGAGGAGCGCCGTCCCCGCGGTCCGCGCCGTGAGCGCCCGGCTGGCCCGGCTGCCCGCGCCGCCGTGCGCCGTGGTGGCAACGCCGCCCCGACCGATGGCTCCGACAAGCCCGCCGAGGCCACCGACAAACCCGCCGTTAAGCGCGTTCGCAAAGACGCACCCGCAGGGGCACCTGCGGACGGCAAAGGAGAATAAACATGCTGCAACCCGCTCGCCGCAAGTACCGTAAAGAGCAGAAAGGCCGCAACACGGGCGTCGCCACCAGCGGCGCCACCGTGGCCTTCGGTGATTTCGGTCTGAAGTCCACCGACCGCGGCCGCCTGACGGCCCGCCAGATCGAAGCCGCACGCCGTGCGATTTCCCGTCACGTCAAGCGTGGCGGCCGGATCTGGATCCGCGTGTTCCCGGACAAGCCGATCTCCCAGAAGCCTGCCGAAGTCCGTATGGGCAACGGCAAGGGTTCCGTGGAGTACTACGTGGCCGAAATCCAGCCCGGCAAGGTGCTGTATGAAATCGTGGGCGTGCCCGAGCAACTCGCTCGCGAAGCCTTTGCCCTGGCCGCCGCCAAACTTCCCCTGCGCACCACCTTCGTGGCGCGCATGCTGGGTCAGTGATTCAGGAGAACATAGATGAAAGCTGCTGAACTGCGCCAGAAGGATGTGGCCGGCCTGGAAGCCGAAGTGAAGTCTCTGCAGAAGGCCCATTTCGGCCTGCGCATGCAGAAGGCCACGCAACAACTCAACAACACCGCCACGCTGGGCGACACCCGCCGTTCCATCGCTCGCGCCAAGACCATCCTGGCCGAGAAGCAACGCGCCGCCGCCAAGTAAGGAGTGACGAAATGACGGAAGCCAAAACATCCCTCAAGCGCACCCTGATCGGCAAGGTGGTCAGTGACAAGCGCGCCAAGACCGTGACGGTTCTGGTCGAGCGCCGTGTGAAGCACGAGCTCTACGACAAGATCGTCGCCAAGTCGAGCAAGTACCACGCCCACGACGAAAAGGGTGAGTACAAGCTCGGCGACGTGATCGAGATCACCGAAAGCCGCCCGCTGTCCAAGACCAAGAACTGGGTGGCTACCCGCCTGGTTCAAAAGGCCGCCGTGGTGTAAGCCTGTTTGCGCCGATTCCTGCGCAAGCCCGGAAAGCGACCGAGAATCTCGGTCGCTTTTTTCATTTCCGGCCCACGGGTCACCACAAACGAGGAGAACACACCATGATTCAGGTAGGCGACAAGATTCCGGCGGTCACGCTGATGGAATACAGCGAAGTCGAGGGCAACGGCTGCAGCATCGGCCCTAACCCGGTGGACACGGCCACTGCCAGCGCCGGCAAGACCATTGCACTGTTCGCCCTGCCTGGCGCGTTCACGCCCACCTGCTCGGCCAAACATGTGCCGGGTTATGTGGAGCAGCACGACGCACTGAAGGCGGCCGGTGTGGACGAAATCTGGTGTGTGAGCGTCAACGATGCCTTCGTGATGGGAGCGTGGGCACGCGACCAGAAATCAGGCACCAAGGTGCGCATGCTTGCAGACGGCAGCGCCGATTTCGCCAAGGCGACCGGCCTGACGCTGGATCTGACCGCCCGGGGCATGGGCTTGCGCAGCAACCGGTACTCGATGCTCGTCAAGGACGGCGTCGTCAAGACACTGAATGTGGAAGGCCCGGGCAAGTTTGAGGTCAGCGACGCAGCGACGCTGCTGGCGCAGGCCCGCGGCTGAAGTTCAGGCGCCGCCCAGGGTCAGGGTGCGCAGATCCAGCTTGAGGTAGTGCGCGCCCGCCAGGGGGTTGTGGTAATAGGGCTCAGTCTCGACAAAGCCCACTTCCTGGTAGAGCGCGCGTGCTGCCTCCATGTCGGTCAGGGTGTCCAGCAGCATGGTCGTGTAGCCGGCTTGCTGGGCACCAGTAATCACGGCATCCACCAGTTGCCGGCCCAGACCAAGCCCGCGGAAAGCGGGACGAACGAACAGGCGCTTCATCTCACACGCATTGAGATGGTCGCTGTTGGCCAGAGGCCTGAAGGCGCAGCAACCGGCCGGTGCGCCATCGACCTGTGCGAGGAACAGTCCACCGGACGGTTCGGCATAGTCGCCAGGCAAGGTCCGCAGTTCTTCTTCAAATCCCTGGAAACAGAGATCGATGCCGAGTCCTGCCTGGTAGTCCAGGAACAGCGAGCGGACCGCCGCCAGTTCTACCGCCGAGCGGGCGTGCATGAGAGACAGCTGGGCGGTGTGACGGGGGGCGGACATCGGCGGCAGGATCGAGCGGTGCAGGCGAGCGGGCACTATACGACAGTGACGGGCGTCGGCCACGCGGGGTCTCATCCCCAGCTGGTCTGACCCAGGCCGACGATCCAGTACACCGCAGCGCCACAGACCGCCCAGATCACCAACGCGAGCAGCCGCGATGCCGTGCTGTCCGGTGCGCTGGGCATCGGTGCCTCGACTTGCTTGTCGCCCAGCACCATCGGTCGTACCAGGTTGTCCTTTTTGACCCATTTGTAGAACAGGATGGCCAGCACGTGCAGCGCGACCAGCGCGATGAGCAGGAGCTTGCCGATGGACTTGTGATACCGGGTGGCCTGGGTCACCGTGTCGCCAGACACCAGGCTGACCAACGGGCCGGTGAACGCAATTTCGTCGTCGGCGACCAGGCCGGTGCTCACCTGCAGCAGCAGCACCGCGATCAATGCGAACACCGACAGCATGCCCAGGGGGGTGTGACCGACGCGGTGCTCCGGCCGGTCGTTGCCCCGGAGATAGGCCAACACGTTTGCAGGGCTGTAGAGGAAGCTGCTGAACCGGGACCAGTGTCCGCCGACAAAACCCCAGGCGATGCGAAACAGCAGCAGGCTCAGAACCACGTAGCCCAGGCGCCCGTGCCAGGTCATCCAGTTGCCTCCCACATTGGCGGTGATGACCAGACCGATGACGCAGAGGGCCAGCGCCCAGTGGAACAGACGGGTTGGAAGATCCCAGACGCGGATGGTGTGCATGGTGAGGGCCAAGTGTTGACGCGAGGAACAGGTAGAGAAGATAAACCCTGACAGGTTCCTGCGGAACTTTTCCCCGTGCGGGAAGCTCCCGGCTCGGGTAGCCCCAGCGGCTGCACCTTCATCCATCCAGTCAACCCTGCGCAGGAGTCCTCATGAAATTGCTTGCTTCACTCACGCTGGCCGCCGTGGTGTCCACACTGTCGGTGCCTGCGATGGCCCAGTTCCAGAAGCCGGAAGACGCCGTCAAGTACCGCAAGGCAGCGCTCACGGTGATGGCCGCTCACTTCGGACGCCTCGGTGCCATGGCCAGCGACAAGGCACCGTTCGACGCCAAGGTGGCGGCAGAGAACGCGGCCGATTGTGGAGACCATGAGCAAGCTGCCCTGGGCCGGGTTCGTGGCCGGCTCCGAGAAGGGGGAAACCCGAGCCAAGCCGGAAATTTGGACCGACGGGGCCAAGTTCAAGAAGGCGTCGGAAGACATGATGGCGTCGGTCGCCCAGCTCAATGCGGCTGCCAAGACGGGCAATCTGGACAACCTGAAGAAAGCGTTCGGCGAATCTGCCAAGACTTGCAAGGCGTGCCACGACGCATTCCGCAAGGAGTGAGCGAGCACTTCATTGGCACCTCAATAACAGAAATGGGCGGGCACCCGTGAAGGTGTCCGCCCATTTCGTTGATGGCTCGGGTCTCTCTTGGTCAGCTCTTGGCGAGCAGGTCCTCGATCAGGTTGTGCAGCGCGGCAAAGTCGGGTTCGCCGACGAAGCGCTTGACGATGCGCCCCTGCTTGTCGACCAGGTAGGTGGTCGGGGTCAGCTTCACGTCGCCCCAGTTCTTGGCGAGTTCGCCGGTGTTGTCCAGCGCCACCTTGAACGGTAGCTGGCGCGACTGGGCGTAGTTGGCCACCCAGGCCGGCTGGTCGTAGCTCATGGCGACGGCGATGGTTTCGTACCCTTTGTCCTTGTATTTCTGGTGGGTGCTGACCAGAGAGGGCATCTCCTTGACACAGGTGACGCAGGTGGTGGCCCAGAAGTTGACCAGGGTCACCTTGCCCTTGAGGTCCGCGGTGGTGGTGGTGGTGCCGTCCAGCAGCACGAAACTGGAGGCAGGCGCCTCGTCACCGGAGGCGCAACCGGACAGGCCAACTGCTGCAGCGGCGACCAGAAGGGTGGCGAGCGAGCGGCGGTGGAGGAACAAAGTGGAGATCATGGGCGCAGGAAAGATTTCGGAATGGCCGAAGTGTGATCTTCCGATTGTCCCGGAGTTCATTCCGGTACCGCAACCGGTTCAGCGCAAACGGGCGCGGGCCTGCTGCAGGCGGGCATCGAGGTACTCGCCGTAAAAATCCGGAACCGCCACGCCGACCAGCCGCTCCGCCAGTTCTTCTCCCTTGGCGCCCAGGAACAGCACGGTGGGCGCGAAACGGGCTTTCCAGGCCTTGGCCTGTTCGGCGGGCGTGGTCATCGAGCCGTCGAATCCCTGCAGGTTGCTGGTGCGGTCGCGGACGTCGAGCTGGACGGCATGCAACTGCCCCTGCCTCAGCATGGGCAGCAGGTGGTGGTTGCGCACCAGGTCGCAGTACGGACAGCCGGCGAGGGTGGTCATCACGACCAGCGGTTCGCCACGCGCCACCGCCGCCAGGGCGCTGCCTCGCAGCGAAGTCGGGGTGGGGAGGGCGGATGAATGGCCGGGGGTGTTCATGGAAAACTCAGGGGAGTATGTTGGCGCGCCTCGGAAGATACCGCGATTGCGGCATTCCTCCAACCGTGTCGGATGCACCGGGCCGTTTGCGGATGCAGATACCATCCGGGGCTTTCCCAGGGCCTTGAGCCCTCCATGGTGGCATCACTCTGCCGCGCCTTCCGGAGACTCCTTTGTTGCACCCTTTGCGCGCCGCTGGCCTGGCGGCGCTGCTGGCCCTTGGGGCCTGCAGTCCCACGTTCAACTGGCGTGAGTGGCCGGTCGCTGGCACGCCCTTGCGTGCGCTGATGCCCTGCAAGCCGGAGAGTGCGAGCCGGCCGGTGCCGATGCTGGGGACGCCGGTGGAACTGCACATGCAGGCCTGCGAGACCGGTGGCATGCGGTTCGCCCTGGCCTGGGCCGACGTGGGCAGGGCCGACCAGGTGCCCGCCGCGCTGGCGGCCTGGCGTGTGGCGAGCCTCCAGACGCTCCGGGTGCCTGCGGCTTCGCCGGACGATCCAGGTCTGGCCTGGTCGGTCGGGGTCAAGGGCGCGCCGCAGGCACAGGGCGTGCAGGCCCGGGGCACCGATCCCCAGGGGCAGCCGGTGGTCATGCAGGCCGCGTATTTCGCCCGCGGCACACAGGTGTTCCAGGCCGCGGTCTATGGCGCCCGGCTGGATGAAGGGGCTCGCGAAGCCTTTTTCGCCGGGCTGAGCCTCGCGCAGCCATGAGAAGCACCGGGACCGAGTCGGGTAACCACCTCTTGCCGCCACTGGTGGCGGTTTCGGTGTTTCTGGCCTTCGCGCTGACGTACTTCCTGTCGGCGCTGATCCGTGCGGTCACCGCCACGCTGTCGCCGGTGCTCGGTGCCGAACTGTCGCTGCAGGCGAGCGACCTCGGGTTGCTGGCCGGTGGGTACTTCTTCGGCTTCGCCCTGACCCAGCTGCCCCTGGGCTCGTGGCTGGACCGATTCGGCCCGCGGCAGGTGATCCTGGCCTTCCTGGGGGTGGCGGTGGCGGGCTGTGCGGCCTTTGCCATGGCCACCAGCTTTTCAGGTTTGCTGGCCGCCCGCGTGCTCACCGGCATGGGCGTGAGCGCCTGCCTCATGGCGCCACTCACCGGCTACCGCCGCTGGCTGCAGCCGGCCACGCAACTGCGTGCCAACTCCTGGATGCTGATGACCGGGTCCATGGGCATGGTGGCGTCCACCCTGCCGGTGCAGTGGCTGATGCCGATGCTGGGATGGCGTGGGCTGTTCTGGTCGCTGGCAGCGCTGGTGCTGCTGTCCATGCTGGTGCTGGCGGCGCTGGTGCCGCGCTGGCGCAAGGAGCCCTCATCCGTGGTGGCTGCGCCCGAAGCGTTGGGCTACGGTGCGATCTGGCGCCACCCGTACTTCCGGCAGATGGCGCCCATCGGCTTCATCAACTACGGCGGCATGGTGGCGGTGCAGACCCTGTGGGCGGGTCCCTGGATGGTGCAGGTGGCCGGCTACACGCCGCAGCGCGCGGCCGTCGGGCTGTTCGGGATCAACCTGTGCATGCTGCTGAGCTTCTGGCTGTGGGGCATGGTCAACCCCCATCTGTCGCGGCGGGGCATCCCAGCCGAGCGGCTGATCGCCTGGGGTCTCCCCCTGAGCTTCGTGGTGCTGGCGGCCATTGTGGTGCTCGGGCCCCGTGCCGGCTGGCCCTTGTGGGCAGCGTTCTGTGTGGGCAGCACCTTCGTTTCTCTGTCGCAGCCCGCCGTGGCGCTGGCGCTGCCTGCGGCGGCGGCCGGGCGCGCGCTGTCGGCCTACAACCTGGTGATCTTTGCCGGCGTGTTCCTGGTGCAGTGGGCGATCGGCGGACTGGTGGACGCCTTCGCGCTGCTGGGCTGGGACACTGTGGCGCGCTTTCGGGGCGCGATCGCGGTGTTCGGGCTGTGCTGCGTGTCGGCCTATGGGGTTTTCCTGTTCGGATGCCGGCGCCAGCGCGCAGCCCCCGGGGGATAAACTCCGAACGATGAACGGCATCCTCATCGTTGCGCACGCGCCGCTGGCTTCGGCCCTGCGGGCCTGCGTGCTGCACGTGTTTCCCGACAGCGCGAATGCGGTGTCGGCCCTGGATGTCATGCCCAATGCTCCCCCCGAAGAGTCGCTGGCCCAGGCGCGCATCCTCATGCGGCAGCTGGACACGCCGCAGACGCTGGTGCTGACCGACGTGTTCGGTGCCACGCCCTGCAACGTGGCGCACAAGCTGGTCGACGGTGTGCGCTCCAAGCTGATCGCCGGCGTGAATCTGCCGATGCTGCTGCGCACCGTGTCGTACCGGCACGAGTCGCTGGACGCGCTGGTCTCTCGCGCCATGGTAGGGGCCACGCAGGGTGTGATCCAGGTGGCCGTGACGGCACCACAGAATCAGGCGAGAAGAACCACACATGATCAAGACCACCGCGACCATCAGCAATAAGCTGGGCCTGCACGCCCGCGCTTCGGCCAAGCTCACCAAGCTGGCGGGCAGCCACCAGTGCGAGGTGTGGATGTCCAAGGGGGACCGCCGCATCAACGCCAAGAGCATCATGGGCGTCATGATGCTGGCCGCCGGGGTGGGCAGCCAGGTCGAAATCGAGACCAGCGGCCCGGACGAGCAGGCCGCGATGGATGCCATCGTGGCGCTGATCAACGACAAGTTCGGGGAAGGCGAGTGAGCTTCACCGTCCACGGTCTGGCGGTCTCCCGGGGCATTGCCATCGGGCGGGCGGTGATCGTGGCGTCCAGCCGCATCGACGTCGCCCACTACTTCGTCAAGCCTGATCAGGTCGAGGCCGAGATCCAGCGCCTGCGGCGGGCCCGCAACGGTGTGGTCGAGGAGATCGAGAAGGTCCAGGCCAGCCTGGATGAGCTGGGTTCACAAGACGCGCACCCGGAGCTGAGCGCGCTGCTGGATGTGCACCTGATGCTGCTGCAGGACGAGCAGCTCACCAGCGGCGTCAAGCACTGGATCACCGAGCGCCACTACAACGCCGAGTGGGCGCTGACCACCCAGCTGGAGGTGATCGCGCGCCAGTTCGACGAGATGGAGGACCCTTATCTGCGCGAGCGCAAGGCCGACCTGGAACAGGTGGTCGAGCGCATGCTGCGCATGATGCGCGGTGTGGCTTCGCCCGTCGCCGCGCCACTGCCTCCCGCGGACGAGGGCGAGCCCAACGGCACCCTCTTCGATCCCTCGGTCGACGTGCCCCTGGTGCTGATCGCGCACGACCTGTCGCCGGCCGACATGCTGCAGTTCAAGCAGAGCGTGTTCGCCGGCTTCGTCACCGACGTGGGCGGCAAGACCAGCCACACCGCCATCGTCGCGCGCAGCATGGACATACCCGCGGTGGTCGGGGCGCGCTCGGCCAGTCACCTGATCAACCAGGACGACTGGGTCATCATCGATGGCGACGCCGGTGTGGTGATCGTCGACCCGTCGCCCATCCTGATGGCCGAGTACGGCTTCAAGCAGCGCCAGGGCGAGGTCGAGCGCGAGCGGCTCTCGCGTCTGAAGAACACCCCGGCCGTGACGCTGGATGGCCAGAAGATCGAGTTGCTGGCCAACATCGAGCAGCCCGAGGACGCCGCCGCGGCGCTCAAGGCTGGCGCCGTGGGCGTGGGACTGTTCCGAACCGAGTTCCTGTTCATGGGCCGCAACGGCAAGCTGCCCGACGAGGAAGAACAGTACGCCGCCTACCGCCGGGCCGTCGAGGGCATGCAGGGGCTGCCGGTCACGATTCGCACGGTCGACGTCGGTGCCGACAAGCCGCTGGACCGCACCCCGGTGCGCGCCGGCGAGGACCACCTCAACCCCGCGCTGGGCTTGCGCGCGATCCGCTGGAGCCTGGCCGACCCGGCGATGTTCCTGGCGCAGCTGCGCGCCATCCTGCGGGCGGCGGCGCTCGGCCCGATCAATTTGCTGGTGCCCATGCTGGCCCACGCCAGCGAGATCCGCCAGACGCTGGCGCTGGTCGACAAGGCGCGGGCACAGCTCGACGCCCTGGGGGTGGTTCACGGCCCGGTGCGGCTGGGCGCCATGATTGAGGTGCCTGCCGCGGCGCTGACGATCCCGCTGTTCCTGCGCCACTTCGATTTTCTCTCCATCGGCACCAACGACCTGATCCAGTACACCCTGGCGATCGATCGCGCCGACGAGGCGGTGGCGCACCTCTACGACCCGGTGCACCCGGCGGTGCTGCATCTGGTGGCCAACACCATCGCGCAGGCCCGTGCGCAGGGCAAGGGCGTGAGCGTGTGCGGCGAGATGGCGGGCGATGTCGGCATGACGCGCCTGCTGCTCGGGCTGGGCTTGCGCAGTTTTTCGATGCACCCCACGCAGATCCTGGCCGTCAAGCAGCAGATTCTGCGCTGCGACACCGGCAAGCTGGCGGCATGGGCGCAGAGCGTGCTGGCGGCCGAAGATCCGGCCGCGCTGATGGCCGACTGACCCCTCAGGCCGCCGGCCGCCGCGTGGCCAGCACCGCCGCGCCAATGATCAGGGCCGCGGCCATCCCGACCGACAGACTCGGTGCCTCGCCGCGCACCCACAGCAGGGTCAGCGTCGACAGCAGCGGGGTGAGAAAACTGAGCACACCGATCTGCCGCGCGTCGCCGCGCTTGAGCGCCGCGTCCCACAGGAAAAAGGCACCGCCCAGCGGCCCCAGGCCGAGCAGGGCGATCAGCACCCAGTCCTGCGCGGTCAGCGACACCGCCGGTTCCATGAGCGCGTGGCACAGCAGCGAAAGCAGGCCCGACACCAGGGCGAAGCTGCCAATGGCGGCGGTCGGAAACGGCGCCACGCGCTTGGTCAACAGCGAGTAGCTGGACCAGATGAAGGCCGAGCCGGCGGCGGGCAGGTAGCCCCACGCCCAGATGGCATCGGCCGTGCCGCTGCGTCCGAGGATGGCCAGTGCGGCACCTCCGAAACCCAGCAGGGCGGCCAGGATGTGGCGTCCGGTGAGCGTCGTCCCGGGCAGAAACAGGGGCGCCATCACGACGATGCCCAGCGGCCACAGGTAGTTCACCAGGTTGGCCTGCACTGGGGGTGCATGGCGCAGCGCGATGAAGAGCAGGAAGTGGAAGCCGAACAGGCCGTACACGCCCAGGGCCAGCGTGGCCGGCGGCACCCGCCAGCGACGCCAGTCGAAGCGCGAGAGCGGCAGGGCGATCAGGCTGCCGATCAGCAGCGACAGGCCGGTCAGCAGGAAGGGCGGGATGTGGGACAGCGCCACGCCCAGTGCGGCCAGAGAGCCCCAGAGGGCGACGGCGCCCAGCGCGAGCAGGTTGGCACTCATTTCTTCACGCCTTTCCGACTGGTTGCTTGATCAGGGACAAAGTCATGGGCACGGAACTTCCTTGATACTGCATGGGGTATTTTCACAGGACCTGCACGTGAGCACTTTCAATCACAACGACCTGATGCGCGACATCAATGCCAGTCTGGCGCCGTTCCGCAAGAGCCAGGGCACCGCCATGGCTGGCTTCGGACAGCTGGCCAAGGCGGCCATCACCGACGGCGCACTCAGTGCCAGACACAAGGAGCTGGTGGCGCTGGCGATCGCCGTCACCCAGCGCTGTTCGGGCTGCATCGGCTTTCACGTCAAGGCGCTGGTGCAACTGGGTTGCACGCGCGCCGAACTGGAAGAGATGCTGTCCGTCTGCGTCTACATGGGCGGCGGTCCGGCGCTGATGTATGCGGCCGAGGCCATCGCCGCCTGGGAGAAGATGGCGCCTCAGGACCTGCACGCGAGAGCTTAGTCAGGCTGTCGTCGCGCGGCGCGGGTCAATCGTCGGCGTTCGAGGGTGTCGGCTCGCCTTGCTTCCGCAGCGCCGCGGTGAGGGCGGACGGGGAGCGGTAGCCGCAGCGCCGGGCGACCTCGGCCACGGGCAGTCCTTGCGCGCGCAAGTGCCGCGCGCGGTCCAGCCGCAGGTTACGCAGCCAGGCCATGGGGCTCTGGCCGAGTTCCTGCTGGCAGCGTTCGGTGAACTGGGCCGGGCTGAGATGGGTGCGCGTGGCCAGATCGGCCACCGACAGCCGTTCGTCAACTGCCTTCAGCGCCCAGGCCTGAAGACTCTGCCAGTCGATGGCGCGCCGGGTGCGTCTGGGCAGCGCGGGCGGCGCCCAGGCTTCCAGCAGCAATGCCGGCCCCAGCTGGCGGGCCCGAACCAGACCCGATGCGCAGGCCGACGCCAGGTAGCGAGCCAGCGGCAAGGTGTCCGGCAGGGGGGCGCTGCGGTCCAGCCGGGTCCAGCCCATGTTGGAAGAGTCCAGCACCAGGCAGCGGGCGCCCCGGGTCGATTCAAAGTCGTGCCGCAGGCCTGGCGCAATCACCACCCCGTCGCCAGTGCCGACACGTCGCCCGCGGCCGTCGACCTCCAGCTCCAGCCAGCCCTCCAGACCCAGCAGGATCTGGAAGTGGTCGTGCGCATGGCTACCCGGCGAGGCGCCGTAGTGGCGCACCGACAGAGCGTCGTGCGCGGCGGCCACTTCAGGTCCTGGGGTTGTTCAGCACGTCGTGCGCCTGCTGGTCGGCGTGGTAGCTGGACCGAACCATGGCGCCGACGGCGGCGTGGGTGAAGCCCATCTCGTAGGCCTTTTCCTCGAACATCTTGAAGGTGTCGGGGTGCACGTAGCGGCGCACCGGCAGGTGGTGCCCGCTGGGCGCCAGGTACTGGCCGATGGTGAGCATGTCGATGTCGTGCGCGCGCATGTCGCGCATGACGTCCAGGATCTCTTCGTCGGTCTCGCCCAGGCCGACCATCAGGCCGCTCTTGGTGGGAATGCCGGGAAAGCGCTGCTTGAACTTCTTGAGCAGGTTCAGGCTGAACTGGTAGTCCGAGCCCGGGCGCGCTTCCTTGTACAGGCGCGGCACGGTCTCCAGGTTGTGGTTGAGCACGTCGGGCAGGCCGCCGGCCAGGATGTCCAGGGCCTTCTCGTCGCGACCGCGGAAGTCGGGCACCAGCACCTCGATCTGGGTGCCGGGCGAGAGCTCGCGCGTGCGCTGGATGCAGGCCACGTAGTGGCCCGCACCGCCATCGCGCAGGTCGTCGCGGTCCACACTGGTGATCACCACGTACTTGAGCTTGAGCTGGGCGATGGTTTTGGCCAGGTTCTCCGGCTCGTCCACGTCCAGTGGATCGGGGCGTCCATGGCCGACATCGCAGAACGGGCAGCGGCGCGTGCACTTGTCGCCCATGATCATGAAGGTCGCCGTGCCCTTGCCGAAACACTCGCCGATGTTGGGGCAGCTCGCCTCCTCGCACACCGTTACCAGCTTGTTGCTGCGCAGGATGTCCTTGATCTCATAGAAGCGCGTGGTCGGCGAACCGGCCTTGACGCGGATCCACTCCGGCTTCTTGAGCACCTCGGCCGGCACGATCTTGATCGGGATGCGCGCCGTCTTCGCCTGGCTCTTCTGCTTGGCGGTGGCGTCGTACTGGGCGGCGGGCTGGGCTTCGCGGACGGTGTGAGCGTCGGCCGCGGGGGTGTCGGGGCGGGTCATGGCAGGGGCGCGGTCGGCGCGCGTTGGTGGTCAGGGGCCGAGAAGGGCGCCGAGCTGGTTGCTCAGCACCCTGGCCGCTTCATCCCATGAAACGGCAACCCCTATTGTAGAAAGGTCGACCGTCTGCAGGCCTGCATAACCACATGGGTTGATGCGCCAGAAGGGCTGCAGGTCCATGGTCACGTTCAGCGCGACACCGTGGTAGGTGCAGTGCCGGCTGACCTTGATGCCCAGCGCCGCAATCTTGCCCAGGCCGGCGAAATCAGGTTCTGGGGCTGGTGAACCTTGCGTGCGTTTCTGCGGCCGCTGCGGCAAAGGGGCATGGCCGGTTGGGTCGCCCAGCCGCACGTAGATGCCGGGGGCGCCCGCAACACGGTGGCCAGTCACACCGAAGTGGGCCAGCGTGCGGATCACCGCCTCTTCGATGCGGTAGACGTACTCCTTCACGAAGTAGCCCGCGCGCTGCAGATCGATCAGCGGATAGGCGACGACCTGGCCAGGGCCGTGGTAGGTCACCTGGCCACCGCGGTTGGTCTTGACGACCGGAATGTCGCCCGGCGCCAGCAGGTGGTCATCCCTGCCCCCCAGGCCTTGCGTGAACACGGGTGGGTGCTCGCAGATCCACAACTCGTCGGGTGTCTGTGCCGACCGCGATTCGGTGAAGGCCACCATGGCGTCGAAGGTGGGCGCGTAGTCCACGCGCCCCAGCGGTCGGACGATCATGAGCGGATCAGAGGACGACCTTGACCATGGGGTGGGTGGTCAGGGTGCGGTACACCTCGTCCAGCTGCTCCCGGCTGGTGACGTACACCGTGAGCGTCAGGCCCAGGTAGTTGCCCGCCTTGCTCGGGCGGTGCTCGACGGAGGTCTCGTCGAAGCCGGGGTCGAACGCTCGCGCTACCGCGACCATGGCCGATACATAGCCCTCGACGTTGGCCCCCATCACCTTGATGGGAAATCGGCAGGGGTACTCGATGAGCGACTGTTCTGGCGGAATATCTCGTGGCAGGTCCATGGGGCGTGCGCAGCACGGGCTCGGCACTGGCTGCATCAAAGTGAGAATTTTTCAGATCGTCCTTCGGCGCATGTGCTGGCGGGCACGGGGCCAGCAGAGGTCTGCCCGAGGGACGCGCACCATTATGGTCGCGCGCGTCAAGTCCTTGGTCAGCGCAGAACGATTGACGTTGGCTTGGGGTTTCTACGTATAATGAGAGGCTTTGCGAACCTTCGCACACCTGTAAACCGTTTGTAATCTGCCATGCCGACAATGCCCGGGCCCGACAAAGACGGGCAGCCATTGCCGGCCGATCAGACAGAGGCCAAATCGGGGCGCGGATGGGAAGATGGGGAGCAAGAACCCGAATTCAAGCCACTGACGCGTGAACAGGCGCATCAGTGGCGCGCTGGTCAGCCGGAACTATCTGTCTGGCGTCTGGTGGGGGTGCAGGTGCTGGTGGGGGCGGTGTCGGGGTTGCTGGTCTGGCTGTTTTCGCGCCAGATGTCGCTGGCTCTGTCGGTGCTCTACGGCGCGGCTTCGGTGTTCATTCCGACGGCATTGATGGCCTACGGTCTGACCTCCAGTGCGTTGTCCCGTCTGATGCCGGGACATTCGCGGGCCACGTTCGCTGGCTTCCTGTTGTGGGAAGGGGTCAAGGTGTTGCTGGTGGTGGCCATGCTGTGGTCGGCGCCGGCGCTGGTCCCTGATCTCAGTTGGCTGGGTTTGCTGGCCGGGTTGGTTTTGACGCTGAAGGTGTACTGGTTTGGGCTGTGGTTCCAAACCAGGCGCCCACATTAATTTCCGTTGATTGGTGCAACGAACATGGCTGCTGAAGGTATCGGTCCTACCCCTGGCGAGTACATCCGCCACCACCTGACCCATCTGACGAACCACAAGCAAGGGTTCATCGTTGACTTCTCGGTGATCAACATCGACTCCGTGGTTTTCAGTTCGGTGCTGGGCGCCTTTGTCTGCTTCATGCTGTGGCTGGCGGCGCGCAAGGCGCATGCGGGCGTGCCGGGGCGCTTTCAGGCCGCAGTGGAGATGCTGGTCGAGATGGTCGACAGCCAGGCCAAGGGTGTGATCC
This sequence comes from Hydrogenophaga sp. NH-16, assembly GCF_004006415.1. NCBI lineage: Bacteria > Pseudomonadati > Pseudomonadota > Betaproteobacteria > Burkholderiales > Comamonadaceae > Hydrogenophaga > Hydrogenophaga sp. NH-16. The sequence continues at coordinate 3,610,992 of NZ_CP029344.1, read as the reverse complement.
ACAACGCCAACAGCCGCAAGCTGGTCGCCCCGCTGGCGCTGACTGTGTTCTGCTGGATCTTCATGATGAACTTCATGGACATGCTGCCGGTGGACTTGCTGCCCCGCCTGTGGACCGAGTACTACGCAGCGACCGGCCACGATCCTCATCACGCCTACCTTCGGGTAGTGCCGACCGCCGATCTGTCGACCACGCTGGGTCTGTCCGTCTCTGTGCTGCTGATGTGCCTGTTCTACAACATCAAGATCAAGGGCCTGGGTGGCTGGGCGCACGAGTTGGTGACGGCTCCCTTTGGTACTTCCAAAAATCCTGTTTGGGCACTGCTGCTGGGCGTGACCAACTTCCTGATGCAAATGATCGAGTTCGTGGCGAAGACGGTTTCGCACGGCATGCGGTTGTTTGGCAACATGTTCGCGGGTGAACTGGTGTTCATGCTGATTGCGCTGCTGGGTGGTTTCGCCGCCTTCTCGCTCTCGGGTGGACTTTTCTTCGTCGGACACTTGATCGCAGGCACGGTGTGGACCTTGTTCCACATTCTGGTCATCACCTTGCAGGCGTTCATTTTCATGATGCTGGCCCTGATTTATCTGGGTCAAGCGCATGACGCTCACTAAGTTGCGCGGTTTCACCTCGCTCTCTAGTTCTTTCGGTTCCTTCCTTTCTTTTCAACTCTCAATCTCTTAAGGAGTCATCATGGAAAACGTTCTGGGTCTGGTTGCTCTGGCTTGCGGTCTCATCGTCGGCCTGGGTGCCATTGGCGCCTCTATCGGTATCGCCCTGATGGGTGGCAAGTTCCTGGAATCCTCCGCTCGCCAACCCGAGCTGATGAACGACCTGCAGACCAAGATGTTCATTCTGGCCGGTCTGATCGACGCCGCCTTCCTGATCGGCGTGGCCATCGCTCTGCTGTTCGCCTTCGCCAACCCCTTCCAGCTGGCTGCTTAATGGGTCTTGCTGCCGTGCGCGGCGGCATGCGGTGGGGCGATGAACATCGTCCCCTCCTTCCGGATGTCGTCGGTGCCGCAGCAATTGCGTCTCCACTCCCGTTCACACACAGAAAGGCGTTGCGATGAACATCAATGCAACCCTCTTTGCGCAGGCCATCGTCTTTGCGATCCTGGTGTGGTTCACGATGAAGTTCGTGTGGCCCCCGATTGCCAAGGCGCTCGATGAGCGTGCGTTGAAGATTTCCGAAGGTCTGGCCGCTTCCGAGAAGGCCAAGTCCGAACTGGCCGTGGCCAACAAGCGTGTCGAGGCTGAGTTGAGCCAGTCCCGCAACGAGGCAGCCACCCGTCTGGCCGACGCCGAGCGCCGTGCACAGACTGTGATCGAGGAAGCCAAGGCCCGTGCGACGGAAGAGGCTGCCAAGATCGTCGCCGCCGCCCGTCAGGAAGCCGAGCAGCAGGTCGTCAAGGCCCGTGAAGCCCTGCGCGAGGAAGTCGCCGCGCTGGCCGTCAAGGGTGCCGAGCAGATTCTCAAGCGCGAAGTCAACGCCGGTGTTCACGCCGAGTTGCTGGGTCGCCTGAAGACCGAGCTCTGACCCCAGGCCCACGTTCCGATTGAACCCCGGCATACGAAGGTAGAACATGGCCGAAATCGCCACCATTGCCCGTCCCTACGCTGACGCCCTGTTCAAGGCCGCTGGCGCCGATGCTGCGGGCGTTGCCTCTTGGCTCGACGAGTTGGCTGCTGTTGCTGGTAACGAGCAGCTGCGCCAGTTCGCCGAAGCGCCTCAGTCTTCGCCGACCCAGGTGTTCGACGTCATCACCGGCGTGCTCAAGAACGCGCTGCCGGAGATGGGCCAGAACTTCCTGCGCACGGTGATCGAGAATGGTCGCGTCGCGGCGCTGCCTGAAATCGCTGCCCAGTTCCGCGTGCTCAAGAACGCCCAGCAGGGCCGCTTTGATGCCGTGGTCTACAGCGCCTTCGACATCGAACCGTCTGCTCTGGCCGAGTTGTCGGGTGTGCTGGAGAAGCGCTTCGGGCGCCAGCTCAACCTGCAAGTCCAATTGCAGCCCGAGCTCATCGGTGGCGTGCGTGTGGTGGTGGGTGACGAAGTGCTGGACACCTCCATCAAGGCCCGCCTGGAACAAATGAAAGTAGCGCTGACGGCTTGAAGCCGTCTGCCCCGCCGCTCGGACGCGACCTCATCCCAATTAACGAAAGAAGGAAAGAGTCATGCAGCTCAATCCCGCCGAAATTTCTGAACTGATCAAATCCCGCATCCAGGGTCTGGGCGCGTCCAGCGATGTGCGCAACCAGGGCACCGTGGTGTCCGTCACCGACGGTATCGTTCGCATCCACGGCCTGTCGGACGTGATGCAGGGCGAAATGCTGGAATTCCCGGCCAACAAGGACGGCGTACCTTCCTTCGGTCTGGCCCTGAACCTCGAGCGCGACTCCGTCGGCGCCGTGATTCTGGGTGAGTACGAGCATATCTCCGAAGGCGACACCGTCAAGTGCACGGGCCGCATCCTGGAAGTGCCGGTGGGTCCCGAGTTGGTGGGCCGCGTGGTCAACGCCCTGGGTCAGCCGATCGACGGCAAGGGCCCCATCAACGCCAAGATGACGGACGTGATCGAGAAGGTCGCTCCCGGCGTGATTGCACGCAAGTCGGTGGACCAGCCGGTGCAGACCGGTCTGAAGTCGATCGACTCGATGGTGCCCGTCGGCCGTGGCCAGCGCGAGCTGATCATTGGCGACCGCCAGACCGGCAAGACCGCTGTGGCGATCGATGCGATCATCAACCAAAAGGGTCAGAACATGACCTGTGTGTACGTCGCCATCGGCCAGAAGGCGTCGTCCATCAAGAACGTGGTGCGCGCCCTGGAACAGGCCGGCGCCATGGAGTACACCATCGTGGTCGCCGCCTCGGCTTCCGAGTCCGCCGCCATGCAGTACCTGTCGGCCTACTCCGGCTGCACCATGGGCGAGTACTTCCGCGACCGCGGCCAGGACGCCCTGATCGTGTACGACGACCTGTCCAAGCAGGCCGTGGCCTATCGCCAGGTCTCGCTGCTGCTGCGCCGTCCTCCGGGCCGCGAAGCCTACCCCGGCGACGTGTTCTACCTGCACAGCCGCCTGCTGGAGCGCGCCGCTCGCGTGAACGCCGACTACGTCGAAGCTTTCACCAAGGGTGAAGTCAAGGGCAAGACGGGTTCGCTGACCGCACTGCCGATCATCGAAACGCAGGCTGGCGACGTGTCCGCTTTCGTGCCGACCAACGTGATCTCGATCACCGACGGCCAGATCTTCCTGGAAACCAACCTGTTCAACGCCGGTATCCGTCCCGCCATCAACGCCGGTATCTCGGTGTCGCGCGTCGGTGGTGCAGCCCAGACCAAGCTGATCAAGTCGCTGTCCGGCGGTATCCGTACCGACCTGGCCCAGTACCGCGAGCTGGCTGCGTTTGCGCAGTTCGCTTCCGACCTGGACGAAGCCACCCGCAAGCAGCTCGACCGCGGCGCCCGCGTGACCGAACTGCTCAAGCAGGCCCAGTACAGCCCGCTGCCCATCAGCCTGATGGCCGCTTCGCTGTTCGCGGTGAACAAGGGCTTCATGGACGACATCGATGTCAAGAAGGTGCTGGCCTTCGAAGGCGGTCTGCACGCTTTCCTGAAAGACAAGCACGCCGCGCTGGTGGCCAAGCTCGACAACGACAAGGCCATGGACAAGGACGCTGAAGCCCAGCTGCTCGCCGCCATCGCCGATTTCAAGAAGACCGGTACCTACTGAACCGTCCATTGACGAGCTAAGGAGCAGCAATGGCAGCAGGCAAGGAAATTCGCGGCAAGATCAAATCGGTGGAAAACACCAAGAAGATCACCAAAGCCATGGAAATGGTGGCCGCTTCCAAGATGCGCAAGGCGCAGGACCGCATGCGTGCGGCCCGGCCTTACGCCGAAAAGGTGCGCCAGATCGCTGGCAACCTGAGCAAGGCCAACCCCGAGTACACGCACCCCTTCATGGAGACCAACGACGCCAAGACCGCCGGTTTTGTCGTCGTGACCACCGACAAGGGCCTGTGCGGTGGCATGAACACCAACGTGCTTCGCGCGCTGACCAACCAGCTCAAGGACTTCCAGGGCCGGGGCGTTGGCGCGGAAGCCGTGGCCATCGGCAACAAAGGCCTGGGTTTCCTCAACCGCATCGGTGCGAAAGTGGTCTCCAGCGCCGTCGGCCTGGGCGATACCCCCCACCTGGACAAGCTGATCGGCCCGGTGAAGGTGCTGCTGGACGCGTACACCGAAGGTCGCATCAACTCGGTTCACGTGTGCTACACCCGCTTCATCAACACGATGAAGCAGGAAGCCGTGATCGAGCAGCTGCTGCCTCTGTCGGCCGCTGACCTGCAGGAAGGCAACAAGGGTCGTGACTGGGACTACGTCTACGAACCCGACGCGGCCACCGTCATCGACGAGCTGCTGTTGCGCTACATCGAAGCCCAGGTCTACCAGGCTGTGGCGGAAAACATGGCGTCCGAGCAGTCGGCCCGCATGGTGGCCATGAAGGCTGCCACCGACAACGCCGGTAACGTCATCAGCGAACTCAAGCTGGTCTACAACAAGACCCGCCAGGCCGGCATCACGAAAGAGCTGTCGGAAATCGTGGCCGGCGCTGCGGCGGTCTGACCCCGGCGCTCAACTGAAATCTAGAGAAACTCAAAGGTACACATCATGTCTCAAGCACAAGGCAAGATTGTTCAGTGCATCGGCGCCGTCGTGGACGTGGAATTCCCCCGCGACCAGATGCCGCGCGTTTACGACGCCCTGAAGATGGAAGGTTCCGCACTGACGCTGGAAGTCCAGCAGCAGCTCGGCGACGGCGTGGTCCGCACGATTGCACTGGGTTCGTCCGACGGTCTGCGCCGCGGCATGGTGGTCACCAACACCAACGCCAACATCACCGTGCCGGTGGGCAAGGCCACCCTGGGCCGCATCATGGACGTGCTGGGCCAGCCCATCGACGAGCGCGGCCCGGTCGACCAGAGCCTGACCGCCCCCATCCACCGCAAGGCCCCGGCCTACGACGAACTGTCCCCCTCGCAAGAGCTGCTGGAAACCGGCATCAAGGTGATCGACTTGGTCTGCCCGTTCGCCAAGGGTGGCAAGGTGGGTCTGTTCGGTGGTGCCGGTGTGGGCAAGACCGTGAACATGATGGAGCTCATCAACAACATCGCCAAGGCGCACAGCGGTCTGTCCGTGTTCGCTGGCGTGGGTGAGCGCACCCGTGAGGGCAACGACTTCTATCACGAGATGGCCGACTCCGGCGTCGTGAACCTCGAGAACCTGGCTGAATCGAAAGTGGCCATGGTCTACGGCCAGATGAACGAGCCCCCGGGCAACCGTCTGCGCGTGGCCCTGACCGGTCTGACCATCGCCGAGTCCTTCCGTGACGAAGGCCGTGACGTGCTGTTCTTCGTGGACAACATCTACCGCTACACCCTGGCCGGTACCGAAGTGTCCGCCCTGCTGGGTCGCATGCCGTCCGCCGTGGGCTACCAGCCGACGCTGGCCGAAGAAATGGGCCGCCTGCAAGAGCGGATCACTTCCACCAAGGTCGGCTCGATCACCTCCATCCAGGCCGTGTACGTGCCGGCCGATGACTTGACCGACCCGTCGCCCGCCACGACCTTCGCCCACCTGGATTCCACCGTGGTGCTGTCCCGTGACATCGCTGCGCTGGGTATCTACCCCGCCGTGGACCCGCTGGACTCCACCAGCCGTCAGCTGGACCCGCTGGTCGTGGGTCAGGACCACTATGAAACCGCCCGCGCCGTGCAGGGCACGCTGCAGCGCTACAAGGAACTGCGCGACATCATCGCCATTCTGGGCATGGACGAACTGGCGCCGGAAGACAAGCTGGCCGTGGCCCGCGCCCGCAAGATCCAGCGTTTCCTGTCGCAGCCGTTCCACGTCGCTGAGGTGTTCACCGGCTCGCCCGGCAAGTACGTGCCGCTGTCCGAAACGATCCGCGGCTTCAAGATGATCACCGCCGGTGAGTGCGACCACCTGCCCGAGCAGGCCTTCTACATGGTCGGCACCATCGACGAGGCCTTCGTGAAGGCGAAGAAGGTCGCCTGATGGAGCAGGGCGCCGTTCGCCGGCGCCCGTCCACCGAGCCACCTTTTCCCTTTTCACAGGAGTCAATATGAGCACCATCCACGTCGATGTGGTCAGCGCCGAAGAGTCCATCTTCTCCGGCGAGGCCAAGTTCGTGGCCCTGCCGGGTGAGGCGGGTGAACTGGGCATCCTGCCCGGCCACATTCCGCTGATCACGCGCATCAAGCCCGGTGCCGTGCGCATCGAAAAAGCCGACGGCGGCGAAGAGTTCGTGTTCGTGGCCGGCGGCATTCTGGAAGTTCAGCCCAACTGCGTGACCGTGCTGTCGGACACCGCCATCCGCGGCCACGACCTGGACGAGGCCAAGGCGAGCGAGGCCCGCAAGGCCGCCGAAGAGGCTGTCAAGAACGCCAAGAGCGACATTGATCTGGCCAAAGCCACCTCGGAGCTGGCGGTCATGGCGGCGCAGATCGCGGCGCTGCGCAAGTACCGTCAGAAAAAGTGATCTGCCCCGCGGACGCCTCATGAAGAAAACCGGCATCAGCCGGTTTTTTTTTGCCGCCCTGTGGCCTGTCGGGGATGCTGGTGAAATCATCTCCACTCTGACCTCCGGACACCCATGCCCATGCCCTCGATTTCCGAACGACCGGACCTGCCGCCTCAAGAGGTGGCCGCCCGCCTGCTCGTCACGCCTTCGGCCCTGGATGACCTGAAGCTGGCCGATGCCAAGCGGGTGGTGGGTTACATGAAACCGCAGCTGATTTCCGCGGGTACGGTCTTCATCCACGAGGGGGAGCTGCGCGGCAACGACTACATGATGCTGATCCTGGAAGGCGATATTTCGGTCGAGAGCGAGATGCCCGGCGCCGATGGCAGCATGGTGGTCAACGTGATCGGTCCGGGGCATCTGATCGGTGAAATGGGGGTGCTGGACGGCTCGCCACGGTCGGCGACCTGCGCAGCCATCACCGATGTGGCGGCCGCCGTGCTGTCCCGGGCTGCATTGCGGCGCCTGCTCAAGGCCGACCCGGCGGTCGGGGCCCGCCTCTTGCTCGCGATCTCCAAACGCATGGCCGACCGCCTGCGCGAGACCACGCGCAAGCTGCGCACCTTCGCTCAGATGAACAAGGCCCTGCAGCAGGAGCTGCAGGTGGTGATGAACAGCCGCACCGGTCGCGGTGGCCGCAGTTCCGGGGAAGGCTGAGTCTCAGGCCCGAACCACCAGATCGGGCAATTCGTTGGGGTTGGTTGCGCCGGCCTCGGTTGGAAAGAACTCCACCAGCAGCGCCGACACTTCCTCCAGGGCCTGGGTGAGCCCGTCCTCAAAGGCTCCATGACGCAGCTGGCCGGCCAGGCGGTCCACCATGGCCTGCCAGCGCGCCTGGTCCACACGGGCACTCAGCCCGCGGTCGGCCACCAGCTCGATCGAACGCTCGGCCAGCAGCAGGTAGATCAGCACGCCGTTGTTGTCCTGCGTGTCCCAGACGCCCAGCCGGCCGAACCAGCTCAGGGCCCGTTCCCGCGCCAGCAGGCGGACGGTGGACCCGTTCCCCAGGCGCCAGAGGTAGGACAGCGGCAGGGCGGCTTCGACGCACAGGCGGATCTCGCCGCTGTGGCGCGCCTCGCTGGCGGTGATGCGGCGGGACAGCCGAAGCGCCATGTCGTCGGGAATCAGTCTGCGGGAGTCGCGGCTGTCGAGCCAGCGGTGCCGGAGGATACGAAGCAGCTTGTTCATGGCCGTCACCAGCTGCCGGAGGCGCCGCCGCCACCGAAGTTGCCACCACCGCCCGAGCTGAAGCCACCGCCGCCGCTCCATCCCCCACCATGGCTACCCCCGCCAAAACCACCACCGCCCCAGTCGCCGCCCCGACGCCCGCGACCGGACGACGGCATCGACGGCAGCATCTGGAAGAACAGCGCAGCGAGCATGGCGAGCAGGCCGGCGCCCACGGCGATCCAGACCACCGCGGTGAGCACCCAGGCGATGGCGCCCGCGCTTGCGCCTGTGAGCAGGGTGCCCAGCTTGTTGCCGAACAGGCTGCGCAGCACCGCCGAGAACATGGGCACCGCGAAGACCAGGAAGATCAGCAGGTCCATCGGAGCGAACCCGGCGTCCTCCGGTGCGGAGCCGGCCTCGGGCAACGGCAGGTTTTCGCCGGACAGGCGGACCATGATCTGGTCGATGCCGGCTTCGATGCCGCCCGCGAAGTCGTTGCGGCGGAAGGCGGGCGTGACCGCCTGGTCGATGATGCGGCGGGCCACCAGGTCGGGAATCGCCCCCTCCAGCGTCTTGCTGGTGGCGATGCGCACCCGCCGGTCGTTCTTGGCCACCACGAACAGTACGCCGTCGCCCACGTCCTGTCGCCCGAGCTTCCAGGCATCGCCCAGCCGCTGGGTGTAGTCGGCGATGTCTTCGGGCTGCGTGGTGGGCACCAGCACCACCACGATCTGGGTGCCGCGCTGGGTCTCGAAAGTGGCCAGCCGGGACTCAAGCGCGGTCTGCTGGGCGGGGTCCAGCGTACCGGTCTGGTCGATCACGCGGCTGCGCAGCTCGGGCACGGGCAGCACGGCCTGTGCCCAGGCCAGCGCCCCCCACATTAGCCAGAGCACGCCCAGGCCGAGCGCGCGGACCCGGCGCAGCGTCATGGCTTGTTGAAGTCGACCTTGGGCGGCGCGCTGATGGCGGCCTCGTTCTCGACCTTGAAACCTTCCTTGGTCTTGTAGCCGAAGACCATGGCGGTGAGGTTGGTCGGGAAGCTGCGGGTCAGCACGTTGTAGGACTGCACCGCCTCGATGTAGCGGTTGCGCGCCACGGTGATGCGGTTCTCCGTGCCTTCGAGCTGCACGCGCAGATCGGAAAAGCCCTGGTTGGCCTTGAGGTTGGGGTACTGCTCGACCACCACCATCAGGCGGCTGAGCGCGCTGCCCAGTTCGCCCTGCGCGGCCTGGAACTTCGCCATGGCCTCGGGGTCGCTGAGCATCCCGGGCGTGACCTGGATCGACGTGGCCTTGGCGCGCGCCTCGACCACCTTGGTCAGCGTCTCCTGCTCGAAGTTCGCCTCGCCCTTGACGGTGGCGACGATGTTGGGAATGAGGTCGGAGCGGCGCTGGTACTGGTTGAGCACCTCGGCCCAGGCCGACTTGCTCTGTTCGTCCAGGCTCTGGAACTCGTTGTATCCGCAGCCGGACAGTGCGAGGGTGGCGGCGAGCACGAGGGAGGCGAGGGACAGACGGCGCTTCATGGTCACTCCTGGGGGCAAAGACCTATCATAGTGCCCGCATTTGAGTCTCCGACCACGTCCCTGCACCCTCCATGCCCCGCCCCAAGTTCTCCCCAGGCACCGCGGACGACACCGAAGCCGCTTTCTACGAGGCCCTGCACCAGGGCGACCTGGAGCGCCTGATGGCCTGCTGGGCCGATGAAGAGGACATCGTCTGCGTGCACCCGGGCGGACAGCGCCTGGTCGGCCACTCTGCCGTCCGGGCCGCGTTCGAGGCCCTGCTGGCCAATGGCGGCGTGCGCGTGCAACCCGAGCGGGCGCGCCGCATCGACGCCGGTGGCTGCAGCGTGCACAGCGTGATCGAACGCATCGAGGTGATGAGCGACGACGGACCGGCCCACGCCTGGGTGCTGGCCACCAACGTCTATGCCAAGACCGTGCACGGCTGGCGCATGGTGGCCCACCACGCCAGCCCGGGCAGCCGCAACGAGCCGGCGGACGCCCTGAGCACGCCGCCGGTGCTGCATTGAACATGGCGGCCCCAGCTTTCGACTACACGGCTCCCTGGTGGCTGCCGGGTGGCAACGCCCAGACCCTGTGGGCAGCGCTGTTTGCGCGGCGCCATGCGGGTGCCGCCCCGCAATGGCGGCGGGAACGCTGGCAGACCCCCGACGGAGACTTCGTCGACGTGGACACCACCACCCACGCGGCGTCGCCGGATGCGCCTCTGCTGGTGCTGTTCCACGGGCTGGAGGGCTCCTCGGCCAGCCAGTACGCGGTGGCCTTTGCCGACTTCGCAGCCCGCGAAGGCCTGGTGCTGGCCGTGCCGCACTTCCGGGGCTGCTCGGGCGAGCTGAACCTGGCACCGCGCGCCTACCACTCGGGCGATTTCCAGGAAATCGACTGGATGCTCCGCCGCTTCGCCACCACACACCCGGGGCGCCCGCTGCTGGCGGCCGGGGTGTCCCTGGGGGGCAACGCGCTGCTGCGCTGGGCCGGCGAGATGGGCACCGAGGCCGGGCGCACGGTGCGGGCGGTGGCCGCCGTCTGTTCGCCGCTGGATCTGGCCGCGGGCGGTCACGCCATCGGGCGCGGCTTCAACCGGCTGGTCTACACCCGCATGTTCCTCTCCACCATGGTGCCCAAGGCGCTGAAGAAGCTGGAGCAGCACCCGGGCCTGTTCGACCGCGAGGCGCTGCTGGCCGCGAACGACCTCTACCAGTTCGACAACCTCTTCACCGCACCGCTGCACGGCTTTCGCGACACCGACGACTACTGGGCCCGCGCGTCGGCCAAGCCGGTGCTCAGCGACATCCGCGTGCCGGCGCTGGCGCTCAATGCGCTCAACGACCCTTTCGTGCCCGCCGACTCCCTGCCCACACCGCGCCAGGCCGGTCCCCAGGTCACGCTCTGGCAGCCGGCGCAGGGCGGGCACGTGGGATTTCCCGTGTCCCTACCGCCCCTGGGCCTGCCCGGCCACGTGATGGCCATGCCGGCGGCGGTCGGTCACTGGCTGCTGGCCCACCGCTGAGGACACCCCGTGGACGACATCGTCAAGGCCGCGCTCGCCAAATGGCCCAACGTGCCCGACTGCCATGGCTGGCTGGGGCTGGACGCGCGTGGTGACTGGTACATGCGCGACGACCGCTGCCAGCGCTCCGGCCCCTTCGCCGCTGAACCAAGCGAAGGCGTGGCGCCGGTCAAGGGCTCGCGCCTGCTGCACGACAAGCTGATCGCCTTCATCGGCCGCAACTACATGCCCGACGAACAGGGCCGGTGGTTTTTCCAGAACGGACCGCAGCGGGTCTATGTGGAACTCGAAGCCACACCCTGGATCTGGCGCCTGCAGCCCGACGGCTCGGTGCTGGCCCACACCGGTGCGCCGGCCGGCGCCGTGGAGCGCGCCCTGCTGGACGAGGCCGGGCGCCTGTACCTCGTGACCGCTTTGGGCCTGGGGCTGGTGCACACCAGCGACATGGCGCAGGCGGCCGACCAGGTGGAGCAGGGCGCCTGGCAGCCCGAGCCGGTGGCGGCGGACAGCCTGCCGCAGCGCTGGGCGTTCGTGCGGAGCCCTCAGCGCGCCCTGGGGCCGGGCCCCTGGGCCTGAGCCCGGCGCGGGCAACAAAAAAAGCCGGTCAAGTGACCGGCTTTTTAGTGGGGCGCTGCGCCTTACTTGACAGCGGTCAGCATGTACTCGACGGCGGCCTTGATGTCGGCGTCGGAGGCGGTGGAACCGCCCTTGGGCGGCATGGCGTTCTTGCCCTTGATGGCGCTGGCGGTCAGGCCGTCCAGACCCAGGCCGACGCGCGCCGACCAGGCGGCCTTGTCGCCGAACTTGGGCGCACCGGCCACACCGGCGGCGTGGCAGACCGAGCAAGCCTGCTTGTACAGAGCCTCACCAGCGCCGGCGACGGGCACGGCCGCAGCAGCGGGCGCGGCGGCCACCGGGGCGGCAGCGGGCGCAGCCGTGGGAGCGGCTTCAGCGGCCGGAGCAGCCGCGGCGTCGGCTGCTGCCGGGGCCTGCGGCTCGGCGAACTTGCCGCCGGCGGCATTCGCCAGGTGGACCACGGCGCGACCGATCTCGACGTCGCTGAACGCGCCACCACCCTGGGCCCCCATGGCGTTCTTGCCCTTGAGGGCCGAGTTCAGCAGGGCCTCATAACCGGTGGCGATGCGGGGGGCCCAGGCGGCGGCGTCGCCGAACTTGGGAGCACCGGCGGCGCCGGTGGCATGGCAGGCCGAGCACTGGGCGGTGTAGACCGCTTCGCCAGTGGCCAGCGGACGGTTGGCGTCGCGCAGCTCGACCGAGCCGATCTTCTGGATGCGCATGGCCGTGGCCAGCTCGGGGTCGACCGCGCCGGCGGCCGGCTTGGTGTCCGAGGTGACGTAGTACACCAGGCCGATGATGACGAAAACGGGTGCCACGAAGAAAAAGAACGACGTCCAGAGCAACTGGGCGGGGGTTTTGATCGGGCCGGTGTGGGAGTCGTGCGCGTGGTCGCTCATGGGTTCCTCGGATGGCGAGTCGGTCTGTTGGGGGTGGGGCCCCTGCACAGGGCAAATAGCCGCGAATTATAGCCAGCCGACCCTGACGGCCCGCTGCCTGGCGGCCCCGCTGGGGCAGGGGATCAGGTCATGACGGTGGGTTGCGCCATGCCGGTGTGGTGTTCGATGCGTGCCAGGGTGCGGGCGAGTGCGACCAGCGGCGCCAGCGCCTCCTGCGCGGGCACGTCGTGGCGCGAGGCGTCGGGTTCGTGGCGTTCCAGGTAGACGCGCAGCGTCGCGCCTTCGGTGCCGGTGCCCGAGAGGCGGAACACGACGCGCGAGGAGTCTTCCAGCACCACGCGCACGCCCTGTTTCTGGCTGACCGAGCCGTCCACCGGGTCGGTGTAGGCGAAGTCGTCGGCCCACGAAATGGTCACCCCCACGCTCTCCGCTTCGCGAGGTTCGCTGCCCCCCGAGGGGGCGCCGTCTGTCTTGGGGCGGCCCGGCGACAGACGATGCCCATCGAAGGTCTGGCCGGCCAGCGTCGGCAGCTGCGCGCGCAGTTCGGCCATCAGAGCGTTGGCGCGTTCGGTGGGAATGCCGTCGTAGTCGTGCCGCGAGTAGACGCAGCGGCCGTGTTCGGCCCACAGGCCGCGCACCAGCTGCTCGACCGACTGGCCGGTGACGGCGACGAGGTTGAGCCAGAACAGCACGGCCCACAGGCCGTCCTTCTCGCGCACGTGGTTCGAGCCGGTGCCGTAGCTCTCTTCGCCGCAAAGCGTGATCTTGTCGGAGTCCAGCAGGTTGCCGAAGAACTTCCAGCCCGTGGGCGTTTCGTAGCAGGCGATGCCCAGCGCCTTCGCCACGCGGTCGGCGGCGGTGGAGGTGGGCATGGAGCGTGCCACGCCGGCCAGGCCGCTCGCGTAGCCCGGCACCTTGGTGGCGTGCGCGGTGAGCACGGCCAGGCTGTCGGAAGGCGAGACGATGAAGCCGCGCCCGAGGATCATGTTGCGGTCGGCGTCGCCGTCGGAGGCCGCCCCCATGTCGGGCGCGTCGGGCGCCATCAGGTGGGCGATCAGGTCGTCGGCGTAGGCCGGGTTGGGGTCGGGGTGCAGACCGCCGAAATCCTCCTTCGGTTCGGCGTTGACCACGGTGCCGGCCGGGGCGCCGAGCTCGCCCTCGATGATGGCCTTGGCATACGGCCCGCCGACCGCCCACATGGCGTCGTAGCGCAGGCGGAAACCGCTGGCGAACAGGCGGCGAATGGCGGCGAAGTCGAACAGCTCGCGCTGCACCGCAGCGTAGTCGGCGACGGGGTCGATCACCTCGATCGCCATGCCTTCCATCATGTGCGTGCCCAGGGCGTCGAGCGGGATGTCGGGGGCGTCGCTCAGGCGGTACTGGCCGAGCGTCTGCGTGCGTTCGTAGATCGCCTGGGTCAGCTTCTCGGGCGCTGGGCCGCCGTTGGTGGCGTTGTATTTGATGCCGAAGTCGCCGTCGGGGCCGCCGGGGTTGTGGCTGGCCGAGAGGATGATGCCGCCGCTGGCGCCCCGGCGGCGGATGACGGCGCTGGTGGCCGGCGTGGACAGGATGCCGCCCTGGCCGACCAGCACCCGGCCGTAGCCGCGCGCGGCCGCCATCTTCAGGATGGTCTGCACCGCCGCCCGGTTGTGGAAACGCCCGTCGCCGCCGAGCACCAGGGTCTGGCCCGCGGCCGGCGCGTCGCCGTGCAGCACGTCGAACAGGGCCTGGACGAAGTTCTCCAGGTAGTGCGGCTGCTGGAACACGGTGACCTTCTTGCGCAGGCCGGAGGTGCCCGGCAGCTGGCCGGCAAACGGGGTGGTGGCGACAGTCTGGATGCTCATGTGGGCTCCTGAGGGGATGGCAATGGCGTTCCGGCCGGTGATGGCCGGCCACAGCCGCCAGTGTCGCCCAACTCGGGAGCCTGTCCCGCGGGTCAGGTGCGGTGCAGGAACAGGCCCCCGTAGGGTTCGCAGCGCACGCAGTCGCCTTCCAGCCGGGCGCCCGGCAGGCCGCTGCCGTCGAGCACCGTGGCGCTGCGCCAGTCCTCGGGCAGCGCCAGCTTGGCCACCTGATCGCTGAAGTTGAAGACGCACAGCAGCGTCTGGGTGTCGTGTTGCCGGATGAAGGCCAGCACCTGCGGATGCGCGGGCAGCAGGGTGAGGCGGCCTTCGCGCAGGGCGACCTGCTGGCGGCGCCAGTGCAGCAGGTGGGTGAAGAACGAGAGCATCGAGTCCGGCGCGCCGGCCTGGCGGTCCACCGCCAGCGCGCGATGCGCCTCGGCCACGGGCAGCCAGGGCCTGTCGCCGGTGGTGAAGCCGGCATGCGGCGCGTCGCCGGACCACGGCATGGGCGTGCGGCAGCCGTCGCGGCCCTTGAACTCGGGCCACATGGTGATGCCGTAGGGGTCCTGCAGGTCCTCGTAGCGCAGCTCGGCCTCGGGCAGGCCCAGCTCTTCACCCTGGTAGAGGCAGACCGTGCCGCGCAGGCTGGCCTGGAAGGCGGCGGCCAGGCGCAGCAGGCGCGGGTCGGGGTTCGGTCCGCCCCAGCGCGTGGCCGAGCGCACCACGTCGTGGTTGGACAGCGCCCAGCAGGGCCAGCCGTCGCCCACGATGGTGTTGAAGCGGGTCAGGAAGCCGTGCAGGAAGGGCGCGTCGTGCGCCTCGCCCAGCAGGTCGAAGCAGTAGGCCATGTGCAGCTTGTCGCCGCCCGCGGTGTACTCGGCCACGCGGGCCAGGCCGTCGTCGTCGCCGATCTCTCCGACCATGGTGGTGTCCGGGTACTGGTCGAGCAGGGCGCGCAGGCGCTGCAGGAAGGGCAGGTTTTCCGGCCGGCTCTTGTCGTAGACGTGGCGCTGCCAGCCGTAGGGGTTGAAGGGGTTGACCGCCGGGTCGGGGTTGCTGCGGTCCGGTGCGCCGCGGCCGGGGTTGTCGCGCAGCTGGGCGTCGTGGAAGAAGAAGTTGACCGTGTCCAGCCGGTAGCCATCCACGCCCAGGTCGAGCCAGAACTTCACTGTGTCCAGCAGCGCGTCCTGCACGGCGGGGTGGTGGAAGTTCAGGTCGGGCTGGCTGGTCAGGAAGTTGTGCAGGTAGTACTGGCAGCGGCGCGTGTCCCACTGCCAGGCGCTGCCGCCGAAGATCGAGAGCCAGTTGTTGGGCGGGTTGCCGTCGTCCCTGGGGTCGGCCCAGACGAACCAGTCGGCCTTGGGGTTGTCGCGGCTGCTGCGGCTTTCCACGAACCAGGGGTGCTGGTCGCTGCAGTGCGAGAGCACCTGGTCGATCATGACCTTCAGGCCGAGCGCGTGGGCGCGCGCCACCAGGGCGCGGAAGTCGTCCAGCGTGCCGAACATCGGGTCGACATCGTTGTAGTCGCTGACGTCGTAGCCGAAGTCCTTCATCGGGCTCTTGAAGAAGGGCGAGATCCAGATGCCGTCGGCGCCCAGCGCCGCGATGTGGTCCAGCCGCTGCGTGATGCCCGGCAGGTCGCCGATGCCGTCGCCGTTGGAGTCCTGGAAGCTGCGCGGGTAGATCTGGTAGATGACGCCGCCGCGCCACCAGCCGTTGTTGGGTGCCTTGTTGCTCATGTTTGCGGAGAAGAAATCAGTTGCTGGAGCCAGCGCGCGCTGGCCTTGGCCGTGCGCTGCTGGGTGGAGTAGTCGACGTGTACGACGCCGAAGCGCTGGGTGTAGCCGTGCGCCCACTCGAAGTTGTCGAGCAGGCTCCAGACGTAGTAACCGCGGATGTCCAGCCCGCTGGCCACCATCTGCGCGAGCTGGGTCAGGTGCGATTGCAGGTAGCTCAGGCGCAGGCGGTCGTCGCAACCGCCGGCCTCCACCGGCGTGTTGTCGGCCGCGCCGTTTTCGGTGATCCAGATAGGAGGCAGCGGCCACTTTGCGAGCAGATTGCGCGTCACCCGTTCCAGCCCCTGCGGGTAGATCTCCCAGCCGATGTGGGTGAGGTCGGGGCGCTGCGGGTCGGGCGGCACGAAGCGGTAGCCGCGGCGCTGCTCGGCGGCGCTTTGCGGCGCCTGCGCGATGGAGCGCGTGTAGTAGTTCAGGCCGATGAAGTCCAGCGGCTGGGCGCAGATGGCCAGGTCGCCGGGACGGCGCTGCTCGGCGAATGCGCCGATCTGTTCGATCATCTCGGCCGGCCATTCGCGGCCGAACAGCGGGTTGAGGAATACGTCGTTGCGCTCCAGCTCCGCCAGCCGCGCTGCGGCCACATCGGCAGGTGCATCGCTGGCCGGGTCGCACAGCTCGGGGTTGAGCACGATGCCCAGCTGCGTGTCGCTGCGCACGCTGCGCCAGGCCTGCAGGCCCAGGCCGTGCGCCAGCATGAGGTGGTGCGCCACCAGCAGCGACGAGGACCGGTCCTGCACGCCGGGCGCGAACACGCCGATGTCGTGGCCCAGGAAGGCGCTGCACCAGGGTTCGTTGAGCGTGGCCACGCGCGGCAGTTGGTCGCCCAGCTCGCGGGCCACGATCTGTGCGTACTCGGCGAAGCGCTGGGCGGTGTCGCGGTGCAGCCAGCCGCCGTGCGCGCGCTGCAGCTGCGCCGGCAGGTCCCAGTGGAACAGCGTGGCGTTGGGCGTGATGCCCTTGTCGTGCAGCGCGTCGAGCAGGCGGCGGTAGAAGTCCAGCCCTTCGGGGTTGGGGCTGCCGTCCTCGCGCACCACGCGGGTCCAGGCGATGGAGAAGCGGTAGTGCCGGAATCCGAGATCGGCCATCAGCGCCACGTCCTCGCGGAAACGGTGGAAGTGATCGCAGGCCACCAGGCCGTCGCTGGCATCCTTGATGCGGCCGGGCTGGGCGCAGAAGTCGTCCCAGATGCTGGGGAGCTTGCCGCCTTCGAGGGCGCCGCCCTCGATCTGGAAGGCAGCGGTGGCACAGCCCCATTCGAACGAAGGGGGAAACTGGAGGGAATCGGTCATGGGTTATTTGACGGAGCCTGAGAGCAGGCCGCGCACGAAGAAGCGTTGCAGCGAGAAGAACACGGCCACGGGCACCGCGATGGAGACGAAGGCACTGGCGGTCAGGATTTCCCAGCTCTCGCCGCGCGAACCCAGCAGGTCGTTGAGCTTGATGGTCAGCACCACCTGGTCGGGCGACTTGCCCAGGAACACTAGGGCCACGAGGAAATCGTTCCAGACCCAGAGGAACTGGAAGATCGCGAAGCTCGCCAGCGCCGGCACCGACAGCGGCAGCACGATGCTGGTGAAGATCTGGAAGTGCGTGGCGCCGTCCATGCGCGCGCTTTCGATGATGTCGCGCGGCAGCGAGGCGATGTAGTTGCGCAGCAGGTAGATCGCCAGCGGCAGGCCGAAGGCCGAGTGCGCCAGCCACACGCCCAGATAGGACTTGGACGCCACGCCCATGCTCTCGCCCACGTCGTTGTAGAGCCGCAGCAGCGGGATCAGCGACATCTGCAGCGGCACCACCAGCAGGCCCACCACCACCACGAACAGCCAGCGGCGGCCGGGGAACTCCATCCAGCTGAACGCGTAGGCCGCAAAGGCCGCGATCAGGATCGGGATGAAGGTGGCGGGGATGGTGACCTTGAAGGTGTTGAGGAAGGCGTTGCCCACGCCCTCGGAGTCGACCACCTTCTGGTAGTTGGTGGCGGTGAAGCTCGGCGGCGTCTCGGCCACGTAGAAGATGCGCACGCCGCGCTCGCTCTCATACGGCTGGTTGAGCACCAGCCGGTACTGGCCGTCGGCGGCCACGGTGACCGTGCCGTCGGGCTTTCCATCTTCGTCGTCGAAGATCTGCGCGTCGCCCAGCTCGATGGTCTGGCCCACCGGGTGTTCGCCGGGGTCGGACGACTTCATCGAGAAGCGCTGCAGGCGCGTGGCGTTGCCCTCGGGGAACAGGCGCCCGGCGATGACAAACTTGTCGCCGTCCTTCACCACGCTCTGCTCGCCGGCGGTGCGGCGCATGTCGGGGCGGGTCTGGGTCGACAGCGCGGTCCACCAGCCGCTGCTGACGATCTGTTCGCGGTCGCGGAAGCTGGAGACCAGCAGGCCGAAGGTGGGCAGCACCCAGGCCAGCACGATGACCAGCAGCAGCGCGTGGGCGGCCAGCGCGGTGGGAGAGAGTTTGAGTTTCATCGCTGGGCCTCCTCGGCGCGGAAGCGGCGGATGTTGAAGGCCATCACCGGGATCACGGCGAGCATGAGCACCATGGCCAGTGTGGAGCTGCGGCCGTAGTCACCGCCGCCACGGAACATCCAGTCGTACATCAGGTTGGCCAGCACCGAGGTGTCCCACTGGCCACCGGTCATGGCCATCACGATGTCGAACACCTTGAGCACGGTGATGGTGATGGTGGTCCAGACCACGAGGATGGTGGACATCACCTGCGGGATCATGATTTCAAAAAAGATCTGCAGCTCGGTGGCGCCGTCGATGCGCGCCGCCTCGATGGTGTCGGTGGGCACGCCGCGCAGCGCGGCGGAGAGGATGACCATGGCGAAGCCGGTCTGGATCCAGATCAGGATCGCCATCAGGAAGAAGTTGTTCCAGAACGGCAGCGTCACCCAGGCCTGGGGTTCCAGGCCCATGCCCTGCACGATGGCGTTCAGGATGCCGATCTGGTCGTTCTCGGGGCCGCGGAAGTCGTAGACGAATTTCCAGATCACGCTGGCGCCGACGAAGCTGATCGCCATCGGCATGAAGACCAGGGTCTTGGCCGCGTTGCCCCACCAGACGCGGTCGGCCAGCACGGCGACGATCAGGCCCAGCGCGGTGGCCGCGGCCGGCACCACCAGCAGCCACAGGAAGTTGTTGCGGATGGTGATGAGGAAGTTCTCGTCGGTGAACACCCAGGCGTAGTTGGACAGGCCGACGAAGCCCTCGCCGGTGGCGTCCATGAAGCTCAGGCGCAGGGTCTCGAAGAACGGGTAGACCAGGTACACGCCCAGCAGCAGCAGGGCCGGCGCGATGAAGAGCCAGGGCCGCACGCCCGCGCGCAGCCGTTCGCGGCGCTGGCGCGGCATGGACGGCCGCGCCAGCACGTTGTCGAGCAGCCAGTTGCTGCCCGCGAAGTACAGCAGGCAGACACCGACGCTGACCGCCACGGCCAACAAGGTCTGGAAGATGGAGTCGGTCATGGTGGTCCGTCCGTGTCTGTTCTGCTCAGGGGGTCACTTCAACGCGTCCCAGCTCTTCTGGATGTCGTCGGCCACGGCCTGGGCCGACTTGCCGCCCGAGTAGTCGACCATGCCCTTCCAGAAGCTGCCGGCACCGACGGCGCCGGGCATCAGGTCGGAGCCGTCAAAGCGGAAGGTGGTCGCGTTCAGCAGGATCTCGCCCTGCTTGCGCTGCGCCTTGGTCTTGTACTTGGCCAGGTCCGTGCCCTTGTGCGGGGTCAGGAAGCCGTCCTCGGCCATCCAGATCTCGTGGGCCTGCGGGTGCTGCAGGTACTCCATGAAGGCTCGGGCGCCCTTGCTGTCCTTGGTGATCGTCATGATCGTGCCGCCGCCCAGCACCGGGTTGCCCAGGTTCTTGGACTTGTAGGCCGGGAAGTAGAAGAAGTCGGCGTCGGCCGCCTTGCCCTCGGGGAAGAAGGCCGGGATGAACGAGGCCTGGCGGTGCATGTAGCACTTGGGCGGCGAGCCGAACATGCCCTTGGGGCTGTCCTTGAAGCTCACCGTGGCCACGGCCTTGGCGCCGCCGTCCACGTAGGCGTCGTTGCGGGCGAACCAGCCGTAGGCTTCGATGGCCTCGACGACGCGCTTGTCGTTGAACTTCATCTTGTTGCTGGTCCAGTCGTCGTAGACCTGCGGGCTCTGGGTGCGCAGCATCATGTCCTCGACCCAGTCGGTGGCGGGCCAGCCGGTGGCGGCGTCCGAACCCAGGCCGATGCACCAGGGCTTGCCACCGTCGGCGGCGATCTTCTTGGTCAGGTCCTGCAACTCCTCCATGGTCTTGGGCACCTTGTAGCCCTTCTCCTTGAAGTTCTCGGGGATGTACCAGACCAGGCTCTTGACGTTGACGTTGAAGAACAGGCCGTAGAAGTTGCTCTTGCCGTCCTTGCCCTTGTAGGTGCCCAGGTCGGCCCAGGAGCTGCCCGCGGCGTAGTTGGTCTTGACCCAGTCGCGCGCCTTGTCGCCCAGCGGCACCAGGCCACCGATGGCGGCCATGTTGGCGGCCAGGCCCGGCTGCGGGAACACCGAGATGTTGGACGGCGAACCGGCCTTGATGTCGATCACGATCTGCTGCTCGGAGCTCTGCGAGCACGAGTGCTTCACCGTCGCACCGGTGGCCTTCTCGAAGTTCGCGACCACCTTCTTGAAGAAGCCTTCCTCCGCGCCCGTCCAGGGGCAGGTGACGGTGATCGTCTCGCCCTTGAGGTCGGGGCCCTTGTAGTCGGCGGCGTGGGCGGTGGCGCCCAGTGTGCCCAGCGCCAGCGCGGCGGCACCGGCGATCGTGGTGGTTTTGAACATCGTGCTTGTCTCCAGAGTGAAGCTTCGCGGCCCATCCGCAAAGCGGGGTGAAAACGGGGGTGAGGTCAGAGCCGCAGGCCGGCGGCGTCGAAGCGGTACAGGTGCTCGCTGCGGTGGCCCAGGCGCAGCGTCTCGCCCGGCCGCACCGCCACCGAGCCGTCGACGCGCGCCGTGAGCTCGCCCAGCGCACCGGCGTCGATGTAGGCGAAGGTCTCGTTGCCCAGCTGCTCGGCGTGGCGCAGCGTGCCTTCGATGGGGCCGTCGGCCGCCAGGTGCAGGTGCTCAGGCCGCACGCCCACGCAGTGCGCGCCCTGCGCCTGGGCGTAGGCGCCTTCGATGAAGTTCATCTGCGGCGAGCCGATGAAGCCGGCCACGAAGCGCGTGGCCGGGCGGTGGTAGAGCTCCAGCGGCGCGCCCACCTGTTCGATGCGGCCCTTGTTGAGCACCACGATCTTGTCGGCCAGGGTCATGGCCTCGACCTGATCGTGCGTCACGTAGACCATGGTCGCGCCCAGGCGGCGGTGCAGGGTGGCCAGTTCGACGCGCATCTTGGTGCGCAGGGCGGCGTCCAGGTTGGACAGCGGTTCGTCGAACAGGAACACCTTGGGATTGCGCACGATGGCGCGGCCGATGGCCACGCGCTGGCGCTGGCCGCCCGAGAGCGCCTTGGGCAGGCGCTGCAGGTAGTCGGTGAGCTGCAGGATGCCGGCCGCCTCGCGCACCCGGCGGTCGATCTCGTCCTTGGGCAGCCTGGCGATCTTCAGGCCGAAGGCCATGTTGTCGTAGACCGTCTTGTGGGGGTAGAGCGCGTAACTCTGGAACACCATCGCGACACCGCGTTCGCTGGGCGGCAGGTCGTTGACGACCTGCTCGCCGATGGACAGCTCCCCGCCGGAGATGTCCTCCAGGCCGGCGATCATGCGCAGCAGCGTGGTCTTGCCACAGCCCGAAGGGCCGACGAATACCGCGAATTCCCCGGGCTGGATGTCCAGGTCGACACCGTGGATGACGTCCACGCGCCCGTAACTTTTTTTGATGCCTCGCAAACGCAAGCCGGACTGCGCCATGGGTAGAAACCTTTCGTGTCGGCCGTCATGAAGCGACTGGCCGGAACCGGTCAGCACGCCTGACCGTCACAAAATTACATCACCAATGCAATCGATTGCATTATGGGGTTTGCCCTATGTCCCAGGAACAAGTGGGTTACGAAAACAGGTGCGCAGCGGCGGAGCGTGGGGGCAGGGAACTCAGCGCTGGGCCGCCCCGAGCTGAGTTCGCGCCCCCTCGGGGGGCAGCGACCCGCGCAGCGGCGGAGCGTGGGGGCACGATACCCTTCAGGCGCTGCTCTCGCGCACGATGAGCGAGGCAGGCAGGACGATGGAGCGCCGAGGCTGGCCGGCCAGGGCCTCGAACAGCAGGTCCACCAGCGCGCGGCCGGCCTGTCCGGTGGGCTGGCGGATGGTGGTCAGGGTCGGGTGCACGTGCTCGGCCAGCGCGATGTCGTCGTATCCGACGAGCTTGACGTCGGCCGGCACGGTGATGCCGCGCTCGTTGAGCGAGCCCATGAGCGAGATGGCCGTGACGTCGCTGGAGGCAAAGATGGCGTCGAAGGGGGTGGCCTGGTTGAGCCAGCCGTCGATCACCTCGCGGATGCGCGAGTCGCCGAACAGGAAGGACTGCAGCAGGCGGGGGTCCATGGCGATGCCGGCCTCGTCCAGTGCGCGGGTGTAACCCAGGTACCGCTGGCCGGCCTCGGGGTGGGTGATGTCGCCGAAGAAGGCGATCCGGCGGCAACCCTTTTCGATCAGGTGGCGCGTGGCCAGGTAGCCGCCCATGGCGTTGTCGCCGCCGACCACCGGGTACAGCGCATCGGGCAGGGGCGCGCCCCAGACCACCATCGGGAAGCCGTTGCGCGTCAGTTCGTTGAGGTAGTCGTGCAGCGTCAGCTGGCCGATGACGATCAGGCCGCCGACCTGGCCGCTCTCGACCAGGTCCGACAGCACGTGCTGCCGGTCGGCCTTCAGGCGCGTCAGCAGCAGGCTCATGCCCCGTTCGTCCAGGGTGTCGGCCACCGAGCCGAGGATGCTCAGCAGGAACGGGTCCGAGATCATCTGCATGCTGTCGCCCAGGATGACGACGCCGATGGTCTGTACCCCGCGCTTGCGCAGGTTGGCCGCGCCGACGTTGACGCGGTAGCCCAGGGAATTGGCCAGTTCGGTGATGCGCTCGCGGGTGGCCTGCGGAATCAGCGGGCTGCCGCTGAGGGCGCGCGAGACGGTGGACGCCGACACGCCGGCCAGGCGGGCGATGTCGGCCATCTGCATGCGCTTGCGACCCCGGGCGGGTGCCTGTGCGGAGGGCGTGGAATCGTCGGGGGCGGGGGCGGCTGGCTTGCGAGGCATCGGCAGATTATTTCACCCGATAACGATCGGGCGGGTGAAGAGGAAAAAAAGCCCGGGAGCCTTGCGACGCCCGGGCCAACTCTGATTGCCGAGAGGAAATGGGATCGATCACCCTTTCAGGATCTCTCACCCCGGAAAGATCGGGAACCCCCGATCAAAACGCGTAATTGATGCGCACGCGGGCCGCGGTCTGGCCCTTGGTGCCGGAGCCACCTTTGGCAAAGCTCAGGGCCGGCGTGATGGTCGCGCCCTTGACGCCGAACAGCGGCAGCGAGTAGGCGGCGTAGAAGGTGTTGTTCTTCGCGCCGTTGGCGCCCTTGTCCAGGATCAGGCCGAAACCGGCCGGACCGAAGGTGCCGTTCAGGCCGACGGACTTGTCGTCTTCCATCTTGGCGAAGTTCACGTTCATGCTGCTGTCCGAAGACAGGGCGTAGCCCAGGGACACGCCGGCGCCGTTGGTGCTCTCGGTGCCGCCGACCACCTTGACGGACTCGACACCCACACGCACGGTCACCGGGCCGGAGCCGAAGCTCACGGCCGGGCGGACACCGCGGGCCTCACCGGCTTCCTTGCTGTAGACCAGGCCGACTTCGATGCGGGCCGGGCCGGCGTTGAAGCCGGGGGCGATGTGCACCGTGTCCTTGCCGAAACGGCCGCGCAGGCGGTTGGCGCGGTAGCCGCCGTAGCCGCTGTTCTCGACCAGGGTGTCCTTGCCCAGGGGGAACAGGTCCATGGCTTCGAAGCGGCCCATCTTCACGTCGCCGGCGGCGTTGCCGAACTGGACCCACATGTCATCGGTGGCGGTGTCGCCGTCCTTCTTGATCAGCAGGCTGGCACGGGCTTGCACGAAGGCGTCGCCGTTGGTGGCCTTGCCGCCCACGTTGAACTCCACGCGGCCGCCCATGTTCAGGTCGCTGTCGCGGGCGTTGGAAGCGTCTTCCACCTTGTTCTGGTAGGTGGTGTCCAGTTCCAGGTTGGCGTCCATGGTCATGTCGGCATGGGCGGCGAAAGCGGTGGCGCAAAGGGCGGCGGCGGCCGCAAGTTTGAAGCTCTGTTGCATGAGGTACTCCGGAGTGTGAATGTTGTGAACCACTCTCTCCTGTACCGATGTTTCATGTTTGAACGTACAACACCGGTCGGGAAAGCCACCGAATTCGACCATTGATGCAAACGGTTGCATTCGGTAGAAACCCTGAAGAAATGCCCCGTAACTGTTACGTAACTGTCTAAAAACAACAAATTTACGCCTCGGGAAAACCCGACTGGTGCAATGGTTTGCACAGTAATAAAGATACAAAAAATACTGGCAATCGGGCCACGCATGCGGGTCTTGTGCCGGTGGCGCGGCGCGGCGGCGGTGGGCCGGTGCCGCCGGGCGCATGTGAGACAATGGCGGGCTTTCCAAGCATGCGCGGCTGTAGCTCAGTGGATAGAGTATTGGCCTCCGAAGCCAAGGGTCGTGGGTTCGATCCCCGCCAGCCGCGCCACCTCAATGACTTGCGTGGGTTTTTCATGGCCCGCGGCCCGATGAGTGGCCTTTCTTCATGAGCCAACTCAGCTTCGAATTCGAGCCGCCGCAGGGGCGCAATGCCCCGCCCGCTGTGGCCGACGCCGCCCAGCCACTCACACCCGAAGACATGGCCCGGCAGCTGGAACAGCACCCCGACTTCAAGGTGCTGCGCCGCCTGGTGCCGGTGCCGGACTACGGACCTCCGGTTCCTGCGGGCACCGACGCCGTGCCCCAGGCCGCTGTGCGCGTGCTCATCCTCGACACCGAAACCACCGGCCTGTCCCACGCCAGCGACCGCATCATCGAGCTGGCCCTGTTGCTGGTGTCGGTCGACGCCGCTTCCGGTCGCCCCTTCGGCCCGGTGGAGACCTTCGAGGGCTTTGAAGACCCGGGCATGCCCATTCCGGAGGTGGCGAAACAGGTCACGGGCATCAACGACGACATGGTCCGCGGTCAGCGGCTGGACGATGCGCGCGTGCAGGCCCTGATCGACCGCGCCGATCTGGTGGTGGCGCACAACGCCGGCTTCGACCGGCCCTTTGTCGAGGCCCGGTTTCCCGGCTTTGCCCACAAGCGCTGGGCCTGCTCGTTCGCCGACATCGACTGGAAAGCGCAGGGCGCCGATTCGGCCAAGCTCGGCGCTCTGGCGCAGGACCAGGGCTGGTTCTACGACGCGCACCGGGCGCTGGTCGACTGCCACGCGCTGCTGCAGGTGCTCGCCAGCCCGCAGGCCGATGGCAGCGGAACGGGCCTGGCCCGCCTGATGGCCGCGGCCGCCCAGCCCAGCTACAAGCTGCGGGCCACCGGCTCGCCCTTCGAGAGCAAGGACCAGCTCAAGGCCCGCGGCTACCGCTGGGATGGCGACGCCAAGGTCTGGTTCTGCAGCCTGGGCAGCGAAGCGGCGCTGGCCGAAGAGCTGGCCTGGCTCAAGGCCGAGGTCTACGGCAGCCGGCGCGCGCAGGTCGAGGTGGAAGCCCTGGATGCGCTGACACGCTATTCACCGCGCCCGGGACGGATGGAGAGACGGGCGCTCTGAAGTGGGTTGTGGCCCGATGTGACCGGTGCCGGCCTCAGGCGCCGAAGCGCGGGAACAGCACGTTGTTCTCCAGGTGAATGTGGCTGATCAGGTCGTTGGTCAGCTGCGCCGTGCCGGCATAGAGCGCGCGCCAGGTGTTGCACGCGCCCTGCGGCGGGGTGTGGTCGTGGGTCAGCGCCGCAAGCCGCTCCAGATGTTCACCGTGGCCGATGTGCTCGTCGCGCATCACGGTGATCGGGCCTTGCAGGCCGGAGCCACCGCCTTCGATGGCCGGGAACAGCACCTGCTCTTCCTTCTCCATGTGCTCCAGCAGCTCGACCTCCATGATCTCCAGGTGCTCGGCCAGGCCGTGCGGTGCGTCCGGGTGGTCGCTGTGCACCGCCTCGACACGGCGCGCCATGCGCACCAGCTCGGGCAACTGCTCGCGGTGCACCGCGTGGTAGCGGGTGAGGATGTGGTCGATCAGCGCGTTGGCGTCCGGCGTTTCCGGCGCGGCGTCGTCGCGGCGCAGCGCGGCCAGTTCGGCCACCACGCGGGCGGTGTCCAGCCCCTTGCGTTCGCAGGCCTCGCCCAGGCTGACCTGGCCACCGCAGCAGAAGTCCAGCTTGAGGCGCCGGAAGATGGCGGTGGCGCCGGGCAGGTCGACGGCGATCTGGCCGATGGCCTGCTGCTCGATGGGGCGTTCGGTGGTGAGGGTGTTCATGGGCGTCCTTTAAATATTCATTTCTGATGCATGTATTGAGCCATAAAAAGCATCGAAGATGCATATTTCCTTTGGACGAGTCCGGGCTTCCGGAAGAACGAGCCCGGCGCAGGCCTCAGCGGGGAACGATGAAGGCGGCGTCGATGCGCACCGCCCGTTCGTTCCCGTCCTCCGCCCCCTCGGGGGTCACCGACACCGTGGCGCGCAGGGTCTGGCCGGCGTGTGGCTGGGCCGCCTCGGCCGGCAGCACCAGGCGCAGGGGCACCGAGGCGCTGCCGGCGGCCTCCACCGACAGCGTGGTGGCCGAATCGATGCGCAGGCCGGGCACGCCGTCCACCGCCAGGCGGAAGCGCCGCGCCGTCTCCTGGCTGTTGGTCACCTGCAGGCGGTAGGTGTTCTCGATCGCACCGCGGTCGACCATGCGCGCCAGCGCCCCGCGGTCCTTGATCAGCACGGCGTCGACGTCGCTGCGGTGTCCCAGGCTCCAGAGCCATGCGCCGGTGAGGCCGGCGAGCAGGGTGCCGTAGATCAGCACGCGCGGGCGCCAGACCCGGCGCAGCATCTGGCGCGCGCTCCAGCCCTTCGCCACGGCATTGCCTGTGGTGTAGCGGATCAGTCCCTGGGGGTAGCCCATCTTGTCCATCACGTCGTCGCAGACGTCGATGCAGGCGGCGCAGGCGATGCACTCGTTCTGCAGGCCGTTGCGGATGTCGATGCCGGTGGGGCAGACCTGCACGCACAGGGTGCAGTCCACGCAGTCGCCCAGGCCGGCGGGGCGTTCCTCGGCCTTGCGCGAGCGCGGACCGCGGCGTTCGCCACGCGCGCTGTCGTAGGCGATGACCAGCGAGTCCATGTCGATCAGCGCGCTCTGGAAGCGGGCGTAGGGGCACATGTACTTGCACATCTGCTCGCGCAGGTAGCCGGCGTTGCCGTAGGTGGCGGCGGCGTAGAACAGCACCCAGAACCACAGCCAGGGCGACTGCGCCGGGTTCAGCAGGGCAGGGGCCAGTTCGCGGATGGGATGGAAGAAGCCGACGAAGGTGAAGCCGGTGAGCAGCGCCAGCCCGATCCAGCCGGCCTGCTTGGCGCCCTTGCGCGAGAGCTTGTTCAGCGACCAGGGCTGGGCGTCCAGGCGCATGCGGGCCGAACGGTCGCCCTCGGTCTTGCGCTCGATCCACAGGAACATCTCGGTGTAGACCGTCTGCGGGCAGCTGTAGCCGCACCACAGGCGCCCGGCGATGGCGGTGAAGAAGAACAGCGCCAGCGCGCTGATCACCAGCAGGGCGGCGAGGTAGATGAAGTCCTGTGGCTGCAGCACCAGGCCCAGCACGTAGAAGCGGCGCTGCTCCAGATCGAACAGCAGGGCCTGGCGCCCGTTCCACTGCAGCCAGGGCATGCCGTAGAAGAACAGCTGCGTCACCCACACCATGACCCAGCGCCAGCGCGCGAACACGCCGGTGACCGAGCGCGGGTAGATCTTGATGCGGCTCTCGTACAGCGAGCCGCCGGGCTGCGCATTCGCGGCGGGGGAAGGGATGCTCATGGGAAAGGCCGGTGCCACCTAAAAGATGCAGAGTACATGAATCTTAATGTCTGTCGTTCAAAGACCCTGTTGCTCCCGCTGATCGAACGGGTACAGTGCCGAGCCATGCGCCCCAACGCTTCCCTCTCCACCAAACTGATCCGCATCGGGGCGGCGCTGCTGGTGCTGGCGCTCGCGTCCATCGGGCTCACGCTGTGGGTGACCTGGCAGCTGGAGGGCGGTGCGGCCGCAGTCAACGAGGCCGGCCGCATGCGCATGCAGACCTGGCGCCTGACCAGCGCGGTGCAGGCCCAGCGGCCGGCGGCGGAGGTGCAGGCGCTGGTGCAGCAGTTCCACCAGAGCCTGGGCGTGCTGCGCGAGGGCGATCCGTCGCGCCCCCTGTTCGTGCCCTGGGACCCGGACGTGGCGCGCGAGTTCGCCGCGGTGGAACAGCTCTGGCGGGTCCAGCGTGCCCTCTGGACCTCGCCGCTGCAGCCGGGCGATCCGGTGCTGCTGCGCTCGGCCGACGAATTTGTCATGGCCATCGACCGGCTGGTGTTGTCCATCGAGCACCAGCTCGCGGGTTTCACCGCGCTGCTCAACCTGTTCCAGTTCGCCATGATGGCGCTGGCCATCGCCGGGGCGGTGGTCATGCTCTATACCGGCTATCTCTATGTGATCAACCCGCTGGCCCATCTGCGGCGGGGTCTGGCGCAGGTGGAGGGCGGTCAGTTCGGTGCCCGCATCGACGTGGACACGCAGGACGAGTTCGGGCAGGTGGCGGCGGGCTTCAACCGCATGGCCGCCACGCTGCAGTCGCTCTACCAGGGACTGGAGGCCAAGGTGCAGGCCAAGACGCAGCGCATCGAGGCGCAGCGCGCGAGGCTGGAAGCGCTCTACGAGGTCAGCGCCTTCCTGGCCAAGGCCAACACCATCGAGGAACTGTCCAGGGGCTTCTCGCAGCGCGTGCGCGCGGTCATGAAGGCCGATGCTGTGGCGGTGCGCTGGTCCGACGAGGCCAACCAGCGCTACCTGATGCTCGCCTCCGACTGCTTTCCGCAGGAAATGCAGGCCGAGGAGCGCAGCCTGATCGCGGGCGCGTGCGCCTGCGGCAACCTGCAGCCCGATGCGCGCATCCGCGTCATCCCCATCCACAGCCACGAGGCCGCGCCCATGCGCCACTGCGCGCGCGTGGGCTACCAGAACCTGGTGAGCGTGCCGGTGCGCCTGCAGCAGCGGGTGATCGGCGAGATCGACCTGTTCTTCCGCAGCGAGGTGGCACTCAATGCCGACGAGACCGAGCTGCTCGACGCGCTCGCCAGCCACCTGGCCAGCGCGCTCGAAGGCCTGCGCGCGGCGGCGCTGGAGCGCGAGGCCGCGGTGGGCGAGGAGCGTGCGCTGCTGGCGCGCGAGCTGCACGACTCCATTGCCCAGTCGCTGGCCTTCCTCAAGATCCAGGCGCAGCTGCTGCGCAGCGCGGTGCAGAAGCAGCAGCCCGAGAAGGTGCAGTCCACGCTGGACGAGCTCGACACCGGTCTCAAGGAAAGCATCAGCGACGTGCGCGAGCTGCTGGTGCACTTCCGCACCCGCACCAACACCGGGGACATCGAGGCTGCGCTGCAGGAGACGCTGCAGAAGTTCCAGCACCAGACCGGCCTGCCCACGCGGCTGCATCTCGACGGCGAGGGCCTGCCGCTGCCGGCCGACGTGCAGGTGCAGGTGCTGCACGTGGTGCAGGAAGCGCTGTCCAACGTGCGCAAGCACGCCGGCGCCAGCCACGTGAGCCTGGACGTGCACAAGGGCGAACAGTGGCGCTTCGTGGTGCGCGACAACGGCAGCGGTTTCGACACCGCGCAGCAGCGCGGCGAGACCCATGTCGGCACGAAAATCATGCGCGAGCGGGCCGACCGCATCGGCGCCACCGTGCAGATCGAATCTCGCCGCGGCCAGGGCACCTCCGTCACGCTCACGCTGCCCAGGAACCCGGTGACCGCCGTCGGGACGGGCACGGCGGGCCTGGACCTCTCCGAATCCGTACTGACCACCCCATGACCTCTTCCATCGAGCTGCTGCTCGTCGACGACCACACCCTGTTCCGCCGCGGCCTCAAGGCGCTGCTGGAGCAGGACGAGCGCTTCACCGTCACCGCCGAGGCCGGCGACGTGGGCGAGGCCCTGCGCTGCCTGCAGCGCCGGCCGCCGCAGGTGATCCTGCTGGACAACCACCTGCCCGGCGTGCGCGGGGTGGACGCCATCCCCGCGCTCAAGGAGGCCGCGCCCGAAGCGCGGGTGCTCATGCTCACCGTGAGCGAGAACGAGAACGACCTGGCCGCCGCGCTGCAGGCGGGGGCCGACGGCTACCTGCTCAAGACGGTGGAGTCCGACCAGCTCTGCGAGACCATCATCAAGGTCATGGACGGCGAGTCGGTCATCAGCCCCGAGATGATGACCAAGCTGGTGGCGGTGTTCCGCTCGCGGCCGTCGGTCGCAAACGCCGCCCCGCCCGCGGCGGCTCCAGTCAGTGCGCCGGTGCCGCTGGAGGCGCCGCGCGAGGCCGCCTCCGGCGCCGACCTGCTGTCGCCGCGCGAGCGCGAGATCCTGCTGCTGATCGCGCGCGGCGATTCCAACAAGCTGATCGCGCGCGAACTGGACATCGCCGAGACCACGGTGAAGATCCACGTGCAGCACATCCTGCGCAAGCTCGGCCTGAGCTCGCGCGTGCAGGCGGCGGTGTTCGCGACCAGCCAGGGCCTGGCCTGAGCCTCAGGCCCTGGCGTCCCGGCGCCAGCCCACGGCGGCCACCAGGACCCAGAAGCCCAGGCGCAGCGCCAGCGCACCCACCGTGCGCATCTCGAAGGCGCCGCCCGCCAGCACGTGCGCGCCAAAGGCGATGGCCACCAGCGCGGTGCCCAGCGCCAGCGCGGTGGCCAGCCAAAGGCCCCAGCGCCGGCCGAGCCACAGGCCCAGCCCGGCCACCACATAGACGAAGCCGGCCAGGAAGTTGAACCACAGCACGAAGCCCACCGTGTGGCCCAGGGCCGCGCGGGTGTCGGCCGGGCCGAACAGGCCCTGCCCGCCGCTGAACACCGTGAGCGCGCCGAACACCATGGCCACGGCGGCGAGAACTTTCAGGGGACGGTGGGAAGTCATGGCGGTTCTCCCGTTCAAGAGGGGGTGTCGTTCCCGTGGTCATCCAGGGCGAGGCCTTCGCCGGCTTCTTCCACTGTCTGGCCGTCGCGGATGTGGTAGATCCGTTTGAAAGTCGGGATGATCTTTTCGTCGTGTGTGACGACGATGATCGCGGTGTGGGCCCGCCGCGCCATCTGGTTGAGGATGCGCATCACACCCAGCGCGCGCTCGCTGTCCAGGGGCGCGGTGGGTTCGTCGGCCAATATGACCGGAGGCTTGTTGGCGAGCGCGCGGGCGATGGACACGCGCTGCTGCTCACCACCGGAGAGCTGCGATGTCTCGGCGCTGGCGCGGTGCTGCACGTCCAGCGCAGTCAGCAGTTCCAGCGCGCGTTCGCGCGCATTCGCATTGGACAGGCCCGCCAGCATCGGCAGCAGCGCCACGTTGTCGGTCACGTCCAGGAACGGAATCAGATACGGCGCCTGGAACACGAAGCCGATGCGGTCGCGCCGCAGCGCGCGCAGGTCTTTGACTTTCCAGCCGTTGTCGTAGATGACTTCGTTGCCCAGCGTCATCCTGCCGCTGGTGGGTTCGATGATGGCGCCCAGGCATTTGAGCAGTGTGCTCTTGCCCGAACCCGAGGGGCCGACCAGGCCCACTACCTCGCCGGGCGCCACCTGCATGTTCACGTGCCTCAGCGCTTCCACGGCCGTGTCGCCTTGACCATAGACCTTGCGCAGGCCTTCGATACGGATGCCGCCCAGGGGGGTGTCGTTCATGGCTTCATCCGATCGCTGCGCCGGGGTCGACCTTGAGCGCCACGCGAATCGCCAGCGTGCTGGCCAGCGCGCACATCAGCAGCGTGGCCACCAGGCCGGCCACCGCGTCGCCCGGAAGCAGCAGCACGTATTTCGGGAACGCCGGTCCCCACACCGTGGCCGCCACCTTGCCCACGGCGAAGCCGATCAGGCCAAGGCCCAGGGCCTGCTGCAGGATCATGCCGGCGATGGTGCGGTCGCGTGTACCGATGAGCTTGAGGACCGCGATCTCGCGCAGCTTGCCCATGGTCATGGTGTAGATGATGAAGGCCACGATGGCGGCGCTCACGATGGCCAGGATCACCAGGAACATGCCGATCTGTTTGGCCGAATTGGCGATCAGCTTGACGATCAGGATGTCTTCCATCTGGTCGCGGGTGTGCACGCTCAGGTGCTTCCAGCGCCGGATCGGCCCGGCCACTTGCTCGGGTGTGAAGCCCGGTGCGATCTGTACGAGCACCGCGTTCACGCTGCGGCTGCTGGTCTGCAGGCTTTGCACCGCCTCCAGCAGGCCGGGGCTGCCCGGGCGGTTGAAGGCCGGATTGGCGGCGGTGCGCGCGCGGTCGTTGACGATGGCGTCGTTGTCTTTCAGGAACTGCGTTTCCTGCGCGTCCTTCATCGGCACGAACAGCATCGGGTCGCCGCCCGAGGACACCATGCGCCGCGTCAGTCCCACCACGGTGTAGTCGTGGCGGCGGATGCGCACCACATCGCCCAGCGCGAACCCTGTCTTCACATCGGCCACCGCCTCGTAGTGGTTGCGCGTGATGTGCCGTCCCGCCACCAGGTAGCCCGGCGCGCCGGGCATGCCCGGCTCCATGCCCACCACCATCACGCGCTGGTCTCGGCCATTCCTCTGCACCTGCATCGTCAGATAGGCCACATTGGCCGCCGCGGCCACCCCCGGCATGCCGCGCATACTGCGCACCACGTCGTCCTTGATGCTCGACGATTCCGCGTACGGGCCCTGCGTGTCCTTCTGCACCACCCAGAGGTCGGCGCGGCTGTTGGCCAGCAGCGCGTGCGCGTCGTCCACCATGCCTCGGTACACGCCCGCCATCGTCAGCGTCACGCCGATCAGCAGCCCCAGGCCCAGCCCGGTCAGCACGTACTTGCTCCAGCCGTGCAGGATGTCGCGGCCCGCCAGGCTGATCACCTTGCTGCTCCCGACGGAACCAGCCTGTCCACCACTGCGATGCGTGCCCCCGGCTTCAGGGCGGTCTGGCTGTACAGCACCACCGTGTCGCCTTCGTTCAGGCCTTCGAGCACCTGCACCTGACCGTCCAGACCCTGGGCCCCCAGCACCACCGGCGAGAAGGCGGGAACGCCATCCGTGAGCCGCCACACCCCGGTTTTTCCCTCGTGCTGCACCACGGCCGCATTGGGCAGCAGCAGGCGCTCGGGGGCAGCGGGCAACTGCACCGTCACTTCCGCCATCTCGCCCACCGACACGCCGGCGGGCAGGCTGTCAAATGCCACCATCGCCAGCCGTTCCTCCGTCACGGCATCGGCCAGCGACTCCACCCGGGCCACTTTGCCGATCACCGTCTCGCCCGGGCGCGAGCGCAGGGCGATGCTCGCCACCAGTCCTGGCGCCAGTCCGGCGCTTCGGCCCTGATCCACCCGCAGCTTCACCCACAGGCTGGCCGGGTCCATCAGCCGCAGCACGGCCTGGCCCGCCACGACTGTGGTGCCGGCTTCGGCCTCGCGCGCCGTGACCACCGCCGTGCCGGGGGCCAGCAGCCTCAGGTTGCTGCGCTGCTGTGCCAGGGCTGCGCGCTCGGCGCGCAGCCGCGCGATGTCCTGTGTGCTGCCACCGAGGTTGGCCTGTGCGGCGGCCACGCCCGCATGGGCCGACGCCACCTCTTGTGTGCGTGCCTCCAGCGCCCCGGGGCTGATGAAGGCTTGCCGCGCCAGTTCCTCGTTGCGCTTCAGGTTCGCCATCGCCAGCGTGCGCCGCGCCTGCGCATCGCCAAGCTGCGCATCGGCGGCTCGCTGCACGCTCTGCGCACGGGCCAGCGAGGCGTCCAGTGCCGCCAGCCGCTGGTCCAGGTCCACCGGGTCCATTTCTGCCAGCACCTGACCCGGTTGCACCGTCTGACCCGCGTCCACCCGCACGCCGAGCACACGGCCGGCCGTGGTGGGCCCCACCATCCAGCTGCGCTGCGCCTCGACCAGGCCGATGCCAAAGATCTCGGGTGTCACGCGGCCCTTGGTCACTGGCGTCACCTGCACCTTCACCGGCGCCAGCGGCCCGGTGCGCAGCGCCACAAACGCCAGCGCACCCACCAGGGCCAGCGCCAGGCCGCCCAGCAGCAGCCGGCGCGAGGTTTGTGGATTTGTCTTCATTCGGTGGTCTCCGGGGGGCGCCGTGTGGGGTTGGTGGGTGCGGCAACAGCGTGCTGGAACAGGTCGAACACCGCGGGTGCCAGCGTGCGGATGGCCCCGACCTGTCCGCTCAGCAGCGACTGCATCACCAGCCCCTGCACCGAGCCGATGAACAGCACCGCACTGGCCTGAAGGTCGGTGCCTGGTGCCAGCTGCCCCGCCGCCTGCGCCTGCTGCAGCAGTCGGGTGACCAGCGAGCGGTAGTCCTGCATCAGCACGCGCACGCGCGCCTTCAGTGCTGTGTCCTCCGGGTGCTGCAGCTCCTGAAAGATCACCCGCGGCACACCCGGCTGTTCCACCACGAAATCCACGTGCGCCATGAACACCGCACGCAGCGCGGTCAGCGGCTGCACATGCGACTGGGCCGCGGTGTGCAGCCGTGCCAGCAGGGCCTGGTGCGCGAAGTCGATCACCGCCAGCCAGATCGCTTCCTTGCTCTCGAAGTGGCGGAACACCGCGCCCTGCGAGAGCCCCACCGCTCGGGCCAGGTCGGCGGTGGTCACTCTGGCCGGGCTGTGCTGTGCGGCCAACGCGAGCGCCGCCGACACCAGGCTGGCCTGGCGCTGTTCGGTGGCTTGTTTGGGGGTGTTCGGGAGCGGCATGGTCACCAATGTAATTTATTAATTACTTATATTCAAGGTGATTCCTGCCTGGTTCCGGCAGGACGCTGTCCGACATCGACTTGATGTAAATCAAATCACACCGCAAAACACGGACTATAGTTCTTCAGGACGATGCCGATGGGGTGACCCCTCGTCCTTCTGCCGCGGCCACGTGTGCCTCCGGCGGATGTTCAGCCCTCCCCTGAAAAGGGACATTCATGCCACGTCTTTCGGAGAGAAAACATGACTTCAGAGCTGAGAAATGAAAGAAAGGCCTGGTCCGTCCTGATCGTCAGCACGCTGGCGTTCACGGTCTGCTTCATGGTCTGGATGATGTTCGGCGTGATCGGCATCCCGATCAAGAAGATGCTGAACCTGAACGCGACCGAGTTCGGTCTGCTGACCGCGATGCCGGTGCTCACCGGCTCGCTGATCCGGGTGCCCCTGGGCATCTGGACCGACCGCTACGGCGGCCGCATCGTCATGGCCACCCTGATGGCGATCACCGTGCCGGCCATCTACCTGATGAGCTACGCCACCGAGTACTGGCACTTCCTGGTCATCGGCCTGTTCGTGGGTCTGGCCGGCGGCTCCTTCTCGGTCGGCACGCCCTACGTGGCGCGCTGGTTCCCCAAGAGCCGCCAGGGCATGGCCATGGGCGTCTACGGTGCCGGCAACTCGGGCTCGGCAGTCAACAAGTTCGTGGCGCCGGTGCTGCTGGTGGCCTTCGGCTGGACCATGGTGCCGCAGGTGTACGCGGCCATCATGCTCGGCACCCTGGTGCTGTTCTGGCTGTTCAGCCACAGCGACCCCGCCCACCTGGTGCCCAGCAACGTGAAGTTCAGCGACCAGCTGCAGGCGCTCAAGGACCCCAAGGTGCTCAAGTACTGCCAGTACTACAGCATCGTGTTCGGCGGCTACGTGGCGCTGGCGCTGTGGATGGTGCAGTACTACGTGGGCGAATACGGCCTGGACATCCGCGTGGCCGCGCTGCTGGCCGCCTGCTTCTCGCTGCCCGGCGGCGTGCTGCGCGCCATCGGCGGCGTGCTCTCCGACAAGTACGGCGCCCACAAGGTCACCTGGTGGGTGCTGTGGGTGAGCTGGATCTGCCTGTTCCTGCTGAGCTACCCGCAGACCGACTTCACGGTGCAGACCGTCAACGGCCCGACCACCTTCCACATCGGCCTGAACGTCTACACCTTCACCGGCCTGATGGCGATCCTGGGCGTGGCCTGGGCCTTCGGCAAGGCCAGCGTCTTCAAGTACATCAGCGACGACTACCCCAAGAACATCGGCGCCATCAGCGGCATCGTCGGCCTGGCTGGCGGCCTGGGCGGCTTCGTGCTGCCGATCCTGTTCGGCGTTCTGATGGACCTCACCGGCATTCGTTCCAGCGCCTTCATGCTGATGTACGGCGTGGTCTGGGTCTCGCTGATCTGGATGTACTGGACCGAGGTCCGCCAGACCGAGGTCATGGGCGCCAACGCCAAGTCCTTCTCCCTGCAGAACTGATCACCCCGGTTCCACACCCCATGAACACCCACACCAAAACCATCGCCTCACCCGGCGCGTCCACGGGCGCGGACGTCCAGGACTGGCGTCCCGAAGACGAGCGCTTCTGGAACACCACCGGCAGCAAGATCGCCTACCGCAACCTCTGGATCTCGATCCCCGCGCTGTTGTGCGGCTTCGCGGTCTGGGGCATGTGGGGCATCATCACCGTGCAGATGCTCAACCTGGGCTTCCCCTTCACCCAGGCCGAGCTGTTCACGCTGACCGCCATCGCGGGCATCTCCGGCGCCACCATGCGCATCCCGGCGTCCTTCCTGATCCGCCTGGCCGGTGGCCGCAACACCATCTTCCTGACCACCTCGATGCTGCTGGCCCCGGCGATCGGTACCGGCATCGTGCTGCAGCACCCCGAGTGGCCGCTGTGGTCCTTCCAGCTGATGGCCCTGTGGTCGGGCGTGGGCGGCGGCAACTTCGCCAGCTCGATGTCCAACATCAGCACCTTCTTCCCCAAGCGCCTGCAGGGCACGGCGCTGGGCCTGAACGCCGGCCTGGGCAACTTCGGCGTGACCACGATGCAGATCGTGATCCCTGTGGTCATGACGCTGCCGCTGCTGGGCGCTTTCGGCGGTGAGCCCATGACGCTGGTGAAGGACAGCGGCTGGCTGTTCGGCAAGATCGCCGCCGGCACACCGACCTGGGTACAGAACGCCGGCTTCGCCTGGGTGTTCTCGCTGGTGCCGCTGGGCGCGCTGTGCTGGTTCGGCATGAGCAACCTCAAGACCGTCTCGCCCAACACCGGCAGCCCGATCGTCGCGTTCGCCAAGATCACCTACCTCTACACCCTGGCCTTCGTGCCCACGGTGTTCATGCTCTGGCTCTACCTGCCCAAGCCCACCGGCCTGGGCGTGCTGAGCATGTGGGTCGCGATCCCGCTGGACATCGTGATGGCGCTGGCCGTGATGCGCCTGGCCGCCTTCGGCGAGATGAAGGAAGGCGTGAAGAAGCAGTTCGCCATCTTCAGCAACAAGCACACCTGGTCGCTGACCGCGCTCTACATCGTCACCTTCGGTTCCTTCATCGGCTTCTCGATGGCGCTGCCCCTGGCCATCACCGTGATCTTCGGCTTCCAGCACATCCCCGACGCGGCCGGCGTCATGCAGCACACGCTGAAGAACCCCAACGCCCCCTCGGCCCTCACCTACGCTTGGATCGGCCCCTTCGTCGGCGCCGCGGTGCGGCCCATCGGCGGCTGGATCAGCGACAAGATCGGGGGCTCCATCGTGACCCAGGTGATCACCGCGGTCATGGCCGCCGCCGCCGTGGCCGTGGGCTACGTGATGATGCAGGCCTACAGCTCGGCCACGCCCGAGCAGTACTTCCCGATGTTCCTGGGCCTGTTCATGGTGCTGTTCTTCGCCAGCGGCATCGGCAACGGCTCCACCTTCCGCACCATCGGCGTGATCTTCGACCGCGCCCAGGCCGGCCCCGTGCTGGGATGGACCTCGGCGGTCGCCGCCTACGGCGCCTTCATCGCGCCGGTGCTGATCGGCCAGTACATCAAGGCCGGCACCCCGCAGCTCGCCTTCTACGGCTTCGCCGTCTTCTACGCCCTGTGCCTGGTGCTGAACTGGTGGTTCTACCTGCGCAAGGGTGCCGAGATCAAGAACCCCTGAGCGCCCCCAAGACACGCTTTTTTCGGAGACCCCCACGATGAGTCACTTCCTCGACCGCCTGAGCCATTTCACGGCTCCCACTGAAAGCTTCTCCGGTTCGCACGGCATCACCACCGGCGAGGACCGCACCTGGGAAGACGCCTACCGCGACCGCTGGGCGCACGACAAGATCGTGCGCTCCACCCACGGCGTGAACTGCACGGGCTCCTGCTCGTGGAAGATCTATGTCAAGGGTGGCATCGTCACCTGGGAAACCCAGCAGACCGACTACCCGCGCACCCGCGCCGACCTGCCCAACCACGAGCCGCGCGGCTGCGCCCGTGGCGCGTCCTACAGCTGGTACCTGTACTCCGCCAACCGCGTGAAGTACCCGATGGTGCGCGGCAAGCTGCTGCAGCACTGGCGCGCCGCGCTGGCCGTGGCCAGGAGCCCGGTGGACGCCTGGGCCGCCATTGTCGAGAACCAGGATGCCCGACGCGAATGGCAGCAGCAGCGCGGCCTGGGCGGCATGGTGCGCAGCACCTGGGACGAAGTGAACCAGCTGGTGGCCGCCGCCAACGTCTACACCGCCAAGAAGTACGGCCCGGACCGTGTGATCGGCTTCTCGCCCATCCCGGCCATGTCCATGATCAGCTACGCCGCCGGCTCGCGCTATCTCTCGCTCATCGGCGGCGTGTGCATGAGCTTCTACGACTGGTACTGCGACCTGCCGCCGGCCAGCCCGCAGGTCTGGGGCGAACAGACCGACGTGCCCGAATCGGCCGACTGGTACAACTCCACCTACATCATCGCCTGGGGCTCCAACGTGCCCCAGACCCGCACGCCCGACGCCCACTTCTTCACCGAAGTCCGCTACAAGGGTGCGAAGACCGTGGCGATCACGCCCGACTACGCCGAGATCAGCAAGCTCTGCGACCTCTGGATGCACCCCAAGCAGGGCACGGACGCGGCGATTGCCATGGCCATGGGCCACGTGATCCTCAAGGAGTTCTATTTCGACAAGCGCTCGTCGTACTTCGACGACTACGTGCGCCGTTACACCGACATGCCCAACCTGGTGCAGCTGGAAGAGCGTACCCTGCCCGACGGCCGCAAGGTCGTGGTGCCCGGCCGCTACCTGCGCGCCAGCGACTTCAACGGCAAGCTGGGCCAGGCCAACAACCCCGACTGGAAGACGGTCGCCATCGACCAGGACGACAAGGTCGTGCTGCCCAACGGCTCCATCGGTTTCCGCTGGGGCGCCGAAGGCCGCACCGACGCCGGCAAGTGGAACCTGGAAGACAAGGAAGCGCGCGGCGACGAGCAGGTCAAGCTCAAGCTCAGCCTGATGGAAGGCGAGGGCAGCGAATACGAAGTGGGCGAGGTCGCCTTCCCGTATTTCGGCGGTATCGACACCCCCAACTTCACCGCCAACAAGCAGGCCAGCGCCACCGACGACGTGCTGGTGCGCCAGGTGCCGGTGCGCCGCATCAAGCTGGGCAAGGCCGGTGAAGAGCGCTACGCGCTGGTCGCCACCGTGTTCGACCTGACGGTCGCCAACTACGGCGTGAACCGTGGCCTGCCGGGCGACACCGGCGCCACCAGCTACGACCAGGACACGCCCTACACGCCCGCCTGGCAGGAGAAGATCACCGGCGTCAAGCGCGACCAGGTGATCGCCGTGGCGCGCCAGTTCGCCGACAACGCCGACAAGACCAAGGGCAAGTCCATGGTCATCATCGGCGCGGCCATGAACCACTGGTACCACAGCGACATGAACTACCGCGGCATCATCAACATGCTGATGATGTGCGGCTGCATCGGCCAGAGCGGCGGTGGCTGGGCGCACTACGTGGGCCAGGAAAAGCTGCGCCCGCAGACCGGCTGGACCGCTCTCGCGTTTGCGCTGGACTGGGTGCGTCCGCCGCGCCAGATGAACTCCACCAGCTTCTTCTACGCCCACACCGACCAGTGGCGCTACGAGAAGCTGGGCGTGGACGAGATCCTTTCGCCGCTGGCCGACAAATCGAAGTTCGGCGGCAGCCTGATCGACTACAACGTGCGCGCCGAGCGCATGGGCTGGCTGCCCAGCGCACCGCAGCTGCAGACCAACCCGATGCAGGTGGTGAAAGACGCCACCGCCGTCGGCATGGACCCCAAGGACTACGCGGTCAAGGCGCTCAAGGACGGCTCGCTGAAGATGAGCTGCGAGGACCCGGACCACCCGGCCAACTGGCCGCGCAACATGTTCGTCTGGCGCTCCAACATCCTGGGCTCCAGCGGCAAGGGCCACGAGTACTTCCTCAAGCACCTGCTGGGCACCACCCACGGCGTGCAGGGCAAGGACCTGGGGCCCAACGATGCGAAACCGACTGAAGTCGAGTGGCACGCCCAGGCGCCCGAAGGCAAGCTGGACCTGGTGGTCACGCTGGACTTCCGCATGAGCACCACCTGCCTGTATTCGGACATCGTGCTGCCCACCGCCACCTGGTACGAGAAGAACGACCTCAACACCAGCGACATGCACCCCTTCATCCACCCGCTGTCCACCGCGGTGGACCCGGCCTGGCAGAGCAAGAGCGACTGGGAGATCTACAAAGGTTTCGCCAAGGCCTACAGCGAGGTCTGCGTCGGCCACCTGGGGGTCGAGAAAGAGCTCATGCTCACGCCGCTGATGCACGACACCGCGTCCGAGCTGGCCCAGCCGTTTGACGTCAAGGAATGGAAGAAGGGCGAGTGCGATCTGGTCCCGGGCGTCACTGCTCCGAGCATCTCGGTGGTCGAGCGCGACTACCCCAACACCTACGCCCGTTTCACCGCCCTGGGCCCGCTGATGGACAAGGTGGGCAACGGCGGCAAGGGCATCGGCTGGAACACCCAGACCGAGGTCGGCCAGCTCAAGGAACTCAACGGCACCGTGCACACCGAGGGTGCGGCCAAGGGCCTGGCCCGCATCGACAGCGACATCGACGCCTGCGAGGTGGTGCTGCAGCTGGCGCCCGAGACCAACGGCCATGTGGCCGTGAAGGCCTGGGAGGCTCTGAGCAAGATCACCGGCCGCGACCACACCCACCTGGCCCTGCACCGCGAGGACGAGAAGATCCGCTTCCGCGACATCCAGGCCCAGCCGCGCAAGATCATCAGCTCGCCCACCTGGTCCGGGCTGGAGTCCGAGAAGGTTTCGTACAACGCCGGTTACACCAACGTGCACGAGCTGATCCCATGGCGCACCCTCACCGGTCGCCAGCAGTTCTACCTGGACCACCCCTGGATGCTCGCCTTCGGTGAGGGCCTCTCCAGCTACCGCCCGCCGGTCGACCTCAAGACCGTGGGCGACATGATCGACCGCCGTCCCAACGGCAACAAGGAGATCAGCCTCAACTTCATCACGCCGCACCAGAAGTGGGGCATCCACAGCACGTACAGCGACAATCTGCACATGCTCACGCTCAACCGCGGCGGTCCGGTGATCTGGCTCAGCGAAGACGACGCGAAGAATGCCGGCATCGCCGACAACGACTGGGTCGAGCTGTTCAACACCAACGGCGCCATCGCGGCGCGAGCGGTGGTGAGCCAGCGCGTGAACCCGGGCATGGTGCTCATGTACCACGCGCAGGAAAAGATCATCAACACCCCCGGTGCCGAGATCACCAACACCCGCGGCGGCATCCACAACTCGGTCACCCGCATCGTGACCAAACCGACCCACATGATCGGCGGCTACGCGCAGTTCAGCTACGGCTTCAACTACTACGGAACCATCGGCACCAACCGCGACGAGTTCGTCATCGTGCGCAAGATGCGCAAGATCGACTGGCTCGACGGCGAAGGCAACGACACGGTCCAGGCTTGATCAGCACAGGAGAAAACAAGATGAAAGTACGTGCCCAAATCGCGATGGTGCTGAACCTGGACAAGTGCATCGGTTGCCACACCTGTTCGGTCACCTGCAAGAACGTCTGGACCAGCCGCCCCGGCGTGGAATACGCCTGGTTCAACAACGTGGAAACCAAGCCCGGCATCGGTTACCCCAAGGAATGGGAGAACCAGGACAAGTGGAACGGCGGCTGGGTCCGCAAGGCCGACGGGTCCATCGTGCCCAAGCAGGGTGGCAAGTGGTCGCTGCTGATGAAGATCTTCAGCAACCCCAACCTGCCGCAGATCGACGACTACTACGAACCCTTCACCTTCGACTACGACCATCTGCAGTCGGCGCCCGAAGTGAAGGCCGCGCCCACCGCACGGCCGCGCAGCCTGATCACCGGCCAGCGCATGGAGAAGATCGAGTGGGGCCCGAACTGGGAAGAAATCCTGGGCGGCGAGTTCAGCAAGCGCAGCGCGGACGCCAACCTCGCGAACTTCGAGCAGGTCCAGAAGGACATGGTCGGCCAGTTCGAGAACACCTTCATGATGTACCTGCCGCGCCTGTGCGAGCACTGCCTCAACCCGGCGTGCGTGGCATCGTGCCCCTCGGGCTCGATCTACAAGCGCGAGGACGACGGCATCGTCCTGATCGACCAGGACAAGTGCCGCGGCTGGCGCATGTGCGTCAGCGGCTGCCCCTACAAGAAGATCTACTACAACTGGCAGACCGGCAAGGCCGAGAAGTGCATCTTCTGCTACCCGCGCATCGAGGCCGGCCAGCCCACCGTGTGCAGTGAGACCTGCGTGGGCCGCATCCGCTACCTGGGCGTGGTGCTGTACGACGCCGACCGCATCGCCGAGGCCGCCAGCGTGCCCGACGAGAAGGACCTCTACCAGGCCCAGCTCGACCTGTTCCTCGACCCCAACGACCCGGCCGTGATCGAGCAGGCCCGTGCCGACGGCATCCCCGAGAGCTGGCTCGAAGGCGCGCGCAAGAGCCCGGTCTACAAGATGGCCATCGACTGGAAGATCGCGCTGCCGCTGCACCCCGAGTACCGCACCCTGCCCATGGTCTGGTACGTGCCGCCGCTCTCGCCGATCAGCGCCGCCGCCAACGCCGGCCAGATCGGTGCCAACGGCGAGCTGCCCGACTTCAGCCAGATGCGCATTCCGCTGCAGTACCTGGCCAACCTGCTGACCGCGGGCGACACCGCGCCGGTGGTGCGCGCGCTCGAACGCATGCTGGCCATGCGCGCCTACCAGCGCGGCAAGCACGTGGACGGCGTGGAGAACCTCAAGGTGCTGGAGCAGACCGGCCTGAGTCGCGCCGAGGTCGAGGAGATGTACCAGATCATGGCCATTGCCAACTACGAAGACCGCTTCGTCATTCCCAGTTCGCACCGCGAGTACGCCGAAAACGCCTTCGACCTGCGCGGTGGCTGCGGCTTCTCGTTCGGCAACGGCTGCTCGGACGGCGCCTCGGAAACCAGCCTGTTCGGTGGCAGCAAGCGCCGCACCATCCCGATCCAGTCGGTGGTCTGAAAGGAAACGCCATGAAGAACACCCGCTATTCCCTGCGCGCGCTGGCGCGCCTGCTGGCCTACCCCGATGCGCAGCTGCGCAGCGAGCTGGCGCCGCTGATCGCGGCCATCGACGAAGAGGCCGCGGTGCCCGCCGCGCGCCGCGCCGAGCTGCGCGCGCTGGCCGCCGACCTGGTGCGC
This sequence comes from Hydrogenophaga sp. NH-16, assembly GCF_004006415.1. NCBI lineage: Bacteria > Pseudomonadati > Pseudomonadota > Betaproteobacteria > Burkholderiales > Comamonadaceae > Hydrogenophaga > Hydrogenophaga sp. NH-16. The sequence continues at coordinate 3,567,404 of NZ_CP029344.1, read as the reverse complement.
CGCGACCCGCTGGAGGTGGAAGCCCGCTACGTCGAGACCTTCGACCGTGGCCGCGCCACCTCGCTGCATTTGTTCGAACATGTGCATGGCGACTCGCGCGACCGCGGCCCGGCCATGATCGACCTGGTGCAGACCTACGAGAAGGCCGGCCTCTACCTCGGCCCCGAAGAGCTGCCCGACCACCTGGGCGTGGTGCTGGAGTTCGCCTCCACCCAGCCGCCCGCGCTGGCCAAGGCCTTCCTCGGCGAGGTGGCGCACATCCTGAACGCCATCTTCAGCGCCTTGCTCAAACGCGAGAGCCCCTACGCCGCCGTCGTCGCCGCCGTGCTGGAGCTGGCCGGCCAGAAGGCCGAGGCCGTGCCCTTCAAGGCCGACGAGGCGCTCGACGAGGCCTGGGCAGAGCCCGAGGCCTTCGACGGCTGCGCCACCCGCGGCCAGAACCGGCCCGGCCAGGCACAGCCCATCCACATCGTCCGCCAGAAATCCAACGCTTCTCAAGGAGTCGCAGCATGAACGGCTTCCACAACTTCGTCTTTGGCATCTATCCATACATCGCGCTCACTGTCTTTTTGCTGGGCAGCCTGATCCGCTTCGACCGCGACCAGTACAGCTGGAAGAGCGATTCGTCGCAGCTGCTGCGCAAGGGACAGCTGCGCTGGGGCAGCAACCTGTTCCACGTCGGCATCCTGTTCCTGTTCTTCGGCCACACGGTGGGCATGCTCACGCCGCACGCGGTGTACGAGCCCTTCATGACCGCGGGCGCCAAGCAGCTCATGGCCATGGTCTCGGGCGGCCTGTTCGGCCTGTTCGGCTTCATCGGCGTGAGCCTGTTGCTGCACCGCCGCCTGTCGGACGCGCGCATCCGCGCCACCAGCAAGACGAGTGACATCGTGCTGCTGTGGTTGCTGTGGGCGCAGTTCGCGCTGGGCCTGGCCACCATCCCGCTGTCGGCCCAGCACCTGGACGGCGGCATGATGATGCTGCTGGCCGAATGGGCGCAGCGCATCGTCACCTTCCGCGGTGGCGCGGCCGAGCTGATCGCCGATGCCAGCTGGGTGTTCAAGGCCCACATGTTCCTGGGCATGAGCATCTTCCTGATCTTCCCGTTCACCCGCCTGGTGCACGTGTGGAGCGGCTTCGGCACGCTGGCCTACATCACGCGCCCCTACCAGGTGGTGCGCAGCCGCCGCGTCGGCATGACGCCCCAGCAACCCCTGAGCCAGCGGGGTCGCTGAACATGCAACAAGGAATGACCATGAGCGACAGCACCTCCCAAGGCTGCGGCAGCGCGCACTGCGCCTGCTCCGGCCAGATGCAGATCGTGCCCGCCAGCATCAACGGCATCGCGCTGCACGAGCCGGGCGAGGCACTGGACGCCGAGACCCTGCGCGAGCGCGCCTACACCGAACTGCTGCGCCAGCGCGCGGTGCACAAGGGCCTGTTGCCCCGCTTCAGCGGGCTGGTGGCGCCCACGCTCAACGAGGCCGAGCGCCACGTGATCGAGGCCATGACCGACGACGAGGTCGTCTCGCCCGATCCGACCGACGACGAGTGCCAGCGCTACTACGAAGCCAACAAGAACCACTTCATCGTTGGCCAGGCACTGCATGTGCGGCACATTCTGTTCGCCGTCACGCCGGGTGTGAACGTGCACGCGCTGACGCAGCGCGCCGAAGCCGCGCTGCTGGAACTGATCCGCAAGGACGTGCCGCCCGGCCGCTTCGAGCAGCTGGCGGCCGAGCTGTCCAACTGCCCGTCCAGCGCCGAAGGCGGCGACCTGGGCTGGGTCACGCCCGAAGACTGTGCGCCCGAACTGGCCAACGAGCTGTTCTTCCAGAGCGACTCGCGCTGGGGCATGGGCGTGCACCCGCGCCTGGTGCACACGCGCTTCGGCCTGCACATCATCGAGGTGCTGGGCCGCAAGAAGGGCACCCTGCCCGCCTACGAAGAGGTGGCCGACGCGATCCGCCAGCGCCTGCAGCACCAGTCGCGCGCGACCGCGCTGCGGCAGTACATGCGGCTGCTGGTGGGGCAGGCCAAGGTGGAAGGCATCGAACTCGAAGGTGCGGACTCGCCCCTGGTGCAGTGACGCGCTGAGCCGGAGACCGCCATGCCCGACGACCTCCTGCTGCGCCTGCGCGATTTCCACGAGGACTACTTCCCCCGCCACCAGCAGCGCTTTCAGGACCTGGTGGCGCAGGGCCAGCACCCCAAGACCCTGTTCATCGGTTGCAGCGACTCGCGCCTGGTGCCCTACCTGCTGACGGGTGCCGCCCCGGGCGACCTGTTCATCGTGCGCAACGTGGGCGCCTTCGTGCCGCCCTACGACCAGTCGCACGGGCTGCATGGAACGATGGCGGCGATCGAGTTCGCGGTGCTTGGCCTGAAGGTTGAACGCATCATCGTCTGCGGCCACAGCCACTGCGGCGCCATCCGCACCGCCTACGAAGGCGCACCGGAAGAGGCGGTGGCCCTCAAGGCCTGGCTGCGGCTGGCCGACGAGGCTCTGCTGCCGGTGCAGCCCAGCCCCGAGGCGCTGTGCCGCACCGAGCAGCGCGCCGTGGTGCTGCAGCTGATGCGCCTGATGGACTACCCCATGGTGCGCCGCGCCGTCGAGGCCGGCCACCTCACGCTGCACGGCTGGCACTACGTGATCGAACAGGGCGAGGTGCATGTGTTCGATGCGGTGCGCGGCGCCTTCGTGCCGGCCTCGGAGTCGGACCACAGCGGCACCGGCCCCTACCTGCCCTATGTGGAGCACGACGGACAGGTGCTTGAATGATCCCTTTGCTGGAGCTGATGCAGACGCGGCGCACCACGCTGCCCAAACGCCTGGTGGCGCCTGGCCCGTCCGAAGACCAGCTGCGCCAGTGCCTGGCCGCCGCCGCCACCGCACCCGACCACAACCAGCTGCTGCCCTGGCGCTTCGTGCGCATCCCGACAGCGCAGCGCGGGAGGCTGGGCGACGCGCTGGCGCAGGCCCTGATCGAACGCGACCCCGACGCCACCGCCGAACAGCAGGCGCAGGCGCGCGAGAAGGCCGAGCGCGCGCCCGAGCTGCTGTTGCTGGTGGTGGACGACGACCGCGGCGACCCCGAGGTGGACGTGCTGGAGCGCACCCTCTCGGCCGGTTGCGCGGTGCAGAACCTGCTGCTGATGGCCACCGCGCTGGGCTACGGCTCGGCGCTGACCTCGGGCAAGGGCTTGAAATCCAAAGCCGTGCGCGAACTGTTCGGCCTGGGGCCGGGGGAGCATGCGATCTGCTTCGTGAGTATGGGCACACCGACGCGGGCACCGCAGGGGCGGGCGCGGCCGGGGGTGGAGGCGTTCACCGGGGTGCTGGCGGCGCCGGGGCTTTGATAGCGCGGCCGCCTCCGCGCCTCTACCCGACCGTTCTCCCGCGCTACTGATCGGCCGCAGCGGTCGACGCTTCTCTCGCCTTGACGGCGGCTTCCAGGTCCTGTTTGAGTTTCGCCGCCTGTGCCTGGGCGCGCTCTGCGCTGTCGGCCTGCAGCTTGGCGGCCGTGGCGGCCGCCCCCACCGTATCGGGCCCGCAACCGGCGAGGCTCACGCAGAGACCGAGCGCCCACAACCAGTGGGCGGACATGTGGCAAAGAGAGGGCAGACGCTTCATGGGGCTGGGGATGATGCTGGGGAATACGAGGCGTCACCGTGCTACGGCTCGACGGTGACTTCAAGGTCGTTCGCTTGATCAACGAATGTGCTGAACATGTCTTTAGTGACGAGTAGGGGCCCCGGTTTGAGTGACCAACGCAGGGCGGTCAGCTTGGTATGTTTCGTCGCGAGCGTTGATCGATCATGAACGATGCAGTTTCGGATCTGGCGAAGGTCACCAAGTAGATCGCACCGAACCATGTTCTTCTCGGTCCCGATGGCGGTTGCAAAGCGTGGGCGAAAGTACTCCTCCCACTCAGAGTAGATCTCAACGAGTAGCGCCTTTGCCAAAACATCTGAAAACTCGCCATCAGGCTTCATTTTGGAGTGAAGCTCAAGCTGGCTCATGCTCGCAGTCGCTCGGTGCTTTGAAGGGTCTCGTGGACCAATGAAGACGCGGTTCGAGGGGGCCGCGTTGGCGTAGACCGCGCGAGCCGAGTTCATGCCCATCGTCGCCATGATGTAGCAGGTGTAGTGCGCTTGGAGGGCGCGTTGAAACTCGGCGAGGATGGGATGGCCCTGCGGCATGTCCTGTGACGCCTAACTTGTGATCTATCCCGCAAAGCGGAGGACAACACCTTTGCCAGTCGTTAAACAAAGTCGCATGACACCTCCAAAAGCCATTTGAAATCACCCTGTATCGCGTTCGACCGGAAGCCTGACCAGGTTCAACAGATTCGACAAACCCGACGGATTGCGGCCGCCACCTGTGCAGCAGTCTAGCGGCTTGTCGATGGCCTGAGCGACAGGGCCTGCCGGGGTCCGGCGGAGCGGAGTTGGTTTCGCGTACGGGGGCGGTGCGGGCCGAAATCCAGGGGCAGAGGCTTGCTCCGCCAGTTCACGAAGGCAGCTTTGCAATCACCTTGATTTCGAACTGGAAGCCGAAGAGCCAGGTGACGCCGATGCCGGTGAGTGTGGGGTGCGGTGCTTCGCCCCAGTGCTCCTGCACCACGGGCCAGGCCACCTCGAAGTTCTGCTCCGGGTTCACCATGAACACGGTCACGTCGATGACGTCCTTGAAGCTGCAGCCTGCGGCTTCGAGGATGCTGTTGAGGTTCTGGAACGCCAGGCGCACCTGCGCGGGCAGATCGTGCTCGGGCGAGCCGTCTGGCCGGCTGCCCACCTGGCCTGAGACGAACAGAAAGCCGTTGGAGCGGATGGCGGGCGAGTAGCGGTTCTGCTCGTACAAGGCCTGGCGGCCGGCGGGGAAAACAACGTCGCGTGGGCTGGTCATGGATCGGCTTTCTGAAACAATGGTTGGGAAGGTCGGGGAGTCTAGGAACGCCGCTCGCGCGCATCAACCGGCTACCACCACAAACACTTTTTGCGGAATCCGAACAATCACGGAGGCCCTGGGAAACGCCATGGACCGATTCGATGCCATGCAGGCATTTGCGCGTGTGGTGGAGGCCGGCAGCTTCACCAAGGCGGCCGACACACTGCGCCTGAACAAGACCAGCGTGACCCAGCTCATCCAGCAGCTTGAAGCGCACCTGCGCGTGAAGCTGCTCCACCGCACCACGCGCAAGGTGCAGGTGACGGCCGACGGCGCGGCCTACTACGAGCGTGTGGTGCGTCTGCTGGCCGATCTGGACGACGCCGAGACCAGCCTCTCCAGCGCCAAGACCTCACCCCGCGGCCGGCTCCGCGTGGACGTACCCAGCCCGCTCGCGCGCTTCGTGCTCGTGCCCGCGCTGCCGGGCTTTCATGCGATGTACCCCGACATCCAGATCGACATGGGCGTGAGCGACCGCATGGTGGACCTGATCGGCGACAGCGTGGACTGCGTGATCCGCGGGGGCGACATCACCGACCCGTCGCTGGTCGCGCGCCGGGTGGGCGAGCTGCAGATCGGCGCTTACGCCGCGCCCGCCTATCTGCAGCGCCACGGCATGCCGGAACACCCCCAGGACCTGGAGAACTCGCACCACCGCATCGTGGGGTTCATGAGCATGCGCAGCGGCCGCGTGCCGCCCTACGCCATGCAGCGCGGTGACGATGAGCGCGTCACCGTGCAGGGCCGCCATGTGCTGGCGCTGGACGACGGCAACGCCTATCTGGCGGCGGGCCTGGCCGGGCTGGGGGTCTTGCTGCTGCCCACCTATATGGCCGATGAACACGCGGCCCGCGGGGACCTGGTGCCCGTGTTCAATGGCTGGCGCTTTGACCCGATGCCGCTGTACCTGGCGTACCCGCCGAACCGGTACGTGAGCGCGAAGCTGCGCGTGTTCGTGGACTGGGTGGTGGACGTGGTGGGCGAGAAGGCGCCGGTGGGCGTGCGCCGCCCGCGTCAGCCCGCCGCCACCGCCCCGAAGCGGAAACTCGACGCTGCCACCACGCCCATGAACAGGTCCTCGTGGTAGACGCAGGCGCCGGCGTCGCTGTGCGCCGCGCCCACCGCCACCATCAGCGGGATCAGGTGGTCTTCGCGCGCATGCGCGATGCGGGCCGACGGCGCCTGCTCCCATTGCAGCAGCTGCGCTTCGCGCTCGTCGGGTGTGGCCGCGGTCAGTGTCTGCTGCAGCCAGGCGTCGAACTGCTGCGAGGGCACGGTGCCGGCCGCGTTGAGCAGGCGCAGGTTGTGGTAGCTCAGGCCGCTGCCGATGATGAGCACGCCTTCGTCGCGCAGCGGCGCCAGCAGGCGGCCGGCGGCGATGTGGGCGGCGGGGTCGAAGCTCTGCAGCACCGAGAGCTGCACCACCGGAATCTGCGCCTCGGGGTAGGCGGCCTGCAGGGCGGAGAAGGTGCCGTGGTCGAAGCCGCGTTCGGGGTCGAGGCGGGCCGTCACGCCGCCGGCCTGCAGCAACTCCAGCGCGCGCTGCGCCAGCTCGGGCGAGCCGGGGGCGCGGTAGTGGACCTGGTAGGTGTGGGGCGGGAAGCCGTAGTAGTCGTAGAGCATGCCCGGCTGGGCCGACGACGACAGCGTGAAGTCGGGCGTCTCCCAGTGCGCGGTGACCATCAGGATTGCGCGCACCTGGCCTTCGTGGGCCTTGGCCATGGCCTGCAGCGAGGCTTCGAGGCGGTCGTAGCGGCCGCCGGTCTGCTCGCGCATCCAGGGCCAGGGGCCGCCGCCGTGCGAGACGTAGTAGGTGGGCAGACGGGACATGGTGCAGCTCCTTGCGTCGGGGGCCGATCCAGCCGTCGGCCAGCACCGATGCTACCGGGCGGTGGCGAACCGTGGGTCAGCGCTGGGGCATGTCCTTGGCGCCGTAGCCCAGACTCACCGTGGCGTCGGCCGGAATCGGCGGCAGGCTGGCGTCCCAGTCCAGCCAGCGCTGGCGCATGTCGGCCAGGCGCTGCGGTTCCAGCGGCGCGCGGTTGGCGCGTTCGCGCGCGTCGGCGGCGATGTTGAACAGGTACTCGTGGCCGTCCACCATCAGGTACTTCCAGTCGCCCTCGCGCAGCGCGCGCTGGCCGCGGTGGTTCATGCGCCAGGCCATGGGCCGCTCGAAGCGGTGGGCCGGGTCGTGCAGCAGCGCCGCCAGCGACACGCCGTCCAGCGGGTAGTCGGGGTGGGGCTGGCCGCCGCCGAGTTCGAGCATGGTGGCCGACCAGTCCATGGTCAGGCAGTGTTGTCCGCTCACCGAACCGGCCGAGACCACGGCCGGCCAGTGGGCGATCCAGGGCACGCGGATGCCGCCCTCGGTCAGGTCCATCTTGCCGCCCACCAGCGGCCAGTTGTCACTGAAGCGCTCGCCGCCGTTGTCGCTGGTGAAGACGATCAGCGTGTTCTCCAGCAGGCCTTCCTCGCGCAGCGCGGCAACCAGCCAGCCGATGCCCTCGTCCATGTGGTGGATCATGCGGCGGTAGGCCTCGACGTTGCCGCCGTGCAGGTGGAACAGGTTCTTCGCCACCTCGGGCGCCACGTGCGCGTCGTCGCGCGTCTCCCAGGGCCAGTGCGGCGCGGTGTAGTGCAGGCTCAGGAAGAACGGTGTGCCGGCGCGGGCCTCGGCGGCGCGCGCCTTCACATGCTCCACCGCCTTGTTCGAGAACACGTCGGTCAGGTAGCCGACCTCCTTGTGGGTGTCGTCGTTGATGTAGAGGTCGTGGTCGCCATTCGACGAGCAGTGGGTGAAGTAGTCCACGCCGCCGGCCATGATGCCGAAGAACTCTTCGTAGCCCGAGCGCAGCGGGCCGAAATGCGGCGGGTAGCCCAGGTGCCACTTGCCGATCAGCGCGGTGCGGTAGCCGGCGTCTTTCAGCAGCGAGGGCAGGGTGGGGATTTCGGGCGGCAGGCCCAGTGTGTCGCTGCCCTTGCTGCGGCTGTTGATGGGCTCTTCCAGCGCGCCGCGCAGCCGGTACTGCCAGCGCATGGTGGCCATGGCAAAGCGCGTGGGCGAACACACGGGCGAGTTGCTGTAGCCCTCGGTCAGGCGCAGGCCGCCGGCGGCCAGGGCGTCGATGTTCGGCGACACCGCGCCGAAGCCGGCGGGCCGGCCGCCGTAGCAGCCCAGGTCGGCGTAGCCCAGGTCGTCGCTGACGATGTAGATGATGTTGGGACGTTTCATGTCAGTGGCGCCCGGCCGCCCGAAGGCACTGACGCCCCCCTCGGGGGGCAGCGGACCGCGCGCAGCGGGGGAGCGTGGGGGCAGGTTCATCTCAGTCCGCCTTCATGCCGGTGGCGCGCACGATCTGGCCGTAGCGCGTGTTCAGGTCGGCCAGCCGCTGGGCCGCGGCGGCGCCGGTCTGGCCTTCGAAGAACAGGTCCAGGCCCTTCATGCGCTCCTTCACGTCGGGTCGCTGCAGCGCGTCGGTGATGCCCGTGGCCAGGGCCTGCACCACGGCGTCGGGCGTGGCGGCGGGCACCATCACCAGGTACAGCACCTCGGATTCGAGCGCCTTGAAGCCCAGCTCGGCCACCGTGGGCAGCTGCGGCGCCAGCTGCGAGCGGCGCGCGCTGGTGACGGCCAACGCAGTGATCCGGCCGCTCTGCACATGCGGCAGCATGCCGGGCGTGGCCAGGATGCCGCCGTCCACCTCGCCGCTGAGAATGGCGGTCACGGCCGGGGTGTTGCCGCGGTAGGGCACGTGCAGGGCCTTGACGGGCGTGCTGTTGCCGAGCGTGGCCGCCGCCAAGTGGCCCGGGCTGCCGTTGCCGGCCGAACTGAAGTTCAGGCCCTTGCTGCGGCCCTGGCTCAGCAGGTCGCCAAAGCTCTTGATGCCGGTGCCGGGGTTCACCCCCAGCAGCAGGCCCGACGAGGCCATGATCACCACCGGCTTGAGGTCCCCCGGCTTGAACGGCATGGTCGGGTACAGGTGCGGGTTGATGGTGAACGTGGTGTCGATGCCGACCAGCACGGTGTGGCCGTCGGGCGTGGCCTTGGCCACCTGCGCCGCGCCGATGTTGCCGCTGGCACCGGCCTTGTTCTCCACCACGAAGGGCTGCTTGAGGCCCGCCTGCAGCACGGCGGCGACCGAACGCGCCAGCAGGTCCGACGGGCCGCCGGGCGGGAAGTTGTTGACGAAGGTGACGGGCTTGGCGGGCCAGGCCGGGGCCTGGGCGTGCGACGCGGCGAAGGGCAGAAGGGCCGCGCAGGCGAGCGCGGCCACGGTGTGGCGACGGAAGCGGTTCATGGAAATCCTGAGAAAAAAACGGGAAGGTCAGTCCAGCTGCACGCCGGTGGCCTTGATCGGGCCTTCCCAGCGCTTGAGGTCGGCGGCCTGGGCGGTGGCCAGTTCGGCCGGGGTCGAGCCCACCGGCTCGTAGCCCTGCTCGAGCAGCTTGGCGCGCAGCGCGGGCGTGCGCACCGCCTTGGCCACGGCGGCGCTGATCATGTCGCGCACCTCGGGCTTGAGGCCGGCCGGGCCGTACATGGCGAACCAGGCGGTGGCGACCATGTCCACGCCCTGTTCCTTGAGCGTGGGCACCTCGGGCACCTGCGGGTCGCGCTGCGCGCCGGTCACGGCGAGGATGCGCACCTTGCCCGAGCGGTGCAGCTCGGCGGTCTCGGTGACCACGTCGAACTTGTACTGGATGTGGCCGCCCAGCAGCGCGGTGTTGGCCGGGCCGCCGCCCTGGAAGGGCACGTGCGTCAGTTCGGCGCCGGCCTTCTGGCCGAACATCACGCCCATGAAGTGCGGCAGCGTGCCCGAGCCGGGCGTGCCGTAGGTGGCGCTGCCGGGCGCGGCCTTGGCCTTGGCCAGCATCTCGGCCACGGTCTTGGCGCCTGCGGACGGGCCGGCCACCACGCTGAACTGGAAGTGCGCGATCTGCGAGATCGGCGTGAAGTCGGCCACCGCGTCGTAGTCCAGCTTCTTGTAGACGTGCGGGAACAGCACCATCGGTCCGCTGGGCAGCAGCACCACGGTCTGGCCGTCGGCGGGCGCGCGCTTGACATGCGAGAGCGCGATGCGGCCGCCCGCGCCGGGCTTGTTCTCCACGATCACCGACGAGAAGTCGTTCTTCAGGCCCTCGGCCAGCAGGCGCGCGAGCAGGTCGGCCGAACCGCCGGGCGGAAAGCCCACGACGATCTTCAGCGGCGGTTTGTCCTGCGCCAGCGCGGGCAGGGGCAGCACACAGAGGGTGGCGAGCGCGGCGGCGGCGCCCAGCAGGTGGCGTTTGTTCATGGTGTGTCTCCGGTTTGTCGTATGTCAAACGGGTTTGCCCCGCTGCAGGTCCGCATGCTAGGCAGCGACAATCAATTGCAGAAATCAATCGTTCCCGGTGTTTTCCCTGAGCCCTCTGCCGACCCGCCACCCATGAGCGCCGACGACCCGCTCCAGCACCCGCAGCAGCAGAACGACCTGCTGCTCTACCGCCTCTACCGCATCCACGCCACGGCCGGGCCACTGGTGGTGCGCATGTGCGAGCGCGACTACGGCATCACGCGGCGAGAGTGGCGCGTGCTGTCCTGCCTGGCCGACGTGGAGGGTGTGCAGTCGTCCGAACTGGCGGTGCGCGCCATGCTAGACCGCGCCCGCACCTCGCGCGCCATCACCAGCCTGGCGGACAAGGGCCTGCTGCGGCGCGAACCCAAGCCGTCGGACCGGCGCGAGGTGCACGTGTACCTGACCGACGAGGGGCGGCGCGTGTACGGCGAGGTGTTCCCGCGCATCGCGGCGATCCAGCGCGAGCTGCTCTCCCCGTTCAGCGACGCGGAGCGCCGGCGGTTCAGCGAACTGATGGCGCGGCTGCAGGCCAGCGCTTCGCGGTTGAACCCAGGAGGCGACCTGCTGCCGCCCCTCGAAGACGCGCCCGACTGAACCGCCTCAGGTCAGCCGGTTTTGAGCGCCGCCTCGATCGCCTGTATCAGCGGTGCACTGCCGGGCTCCACCTCGCTGGCGAAGCTGCGCACGGTCTGGCCGTCGCGTGCCACCAGGTACTTGTGGAAGTTCCAGCGCGGCACGGCGCCGGTGGCCTTGGTCAGCTGCTCGTAGAAGGCGTTGCGCCCGGTGCCCCTGACCACGGTCTTGGCGAACATCGGGAACTTCACGCCGTAGGTGTTGAAGCACAGCTCGGCGATCTGCTTCGCGTCGCCCGGCTCCTGCTGGCCGAAGTCGTTGGACGGAAAGCCCATCACCACCAGGCCGCGCGCCGCGTACTTCGCGTGCAGCGCTTCCAGCCCTTCGTACTGCCTCGTGAAGCCGCAGTAGCTGGCGGTGTTCACCACCAGCAGCACCTGGCCCGCGTACTGGCAGAGGTCTTGCGGCGCCTCGTCCTGCAGGCGCGGGAAGCGGTGCGCCAGCAGGGGCGGGCAAGCGGCGGGGCGGGCCGTCTGGGCGTGGGCGGCGGGCCAGGCGTGCGCCAGCAGCGCGGCGCCCAGGCCCAGCTGGACATCCCGGCGGTTGGGGTGGCGGTTCGGGTGCATCGCGGCATTGTCCGGTCGCGCGCTTGACCCTGATGCCGGCGCGGGCGGGTGCAGAAGGCGGCGGTCTCAGCCGCGCGACTCGCTCACCAGAATCGCGGCGGCCAGGTCCTCCAGCGCGTTACCGACCGACTTGAAAACCGTGCGTTCGCCCGGGCTCTTGCGGCCGATGGCGACCCCGCGCGAGAGCGTGGTCAGCGTGCCGCGCACCTCGTTGGCGCTGAAGACGCCGTGCTGCATCGGCACCAGCAGGTCGCCGCTCTTGGTCAGGGCCTCGTCGGTGTCGACGAACACCCGTGCGTGCTCGAAGCAGGCGTCGTCGGCCTCACGCATCGCGGGGGTGAACGAGCCGATCAGGTCCAGGTGGGCGCCCGGCGCGAGCCAGCTGCCGCGCACCACCGGCTCGTTGGCCATGGTGGCGCAGCTGACGATGTCGGCCGAGGCGCAGGCGCCGGGCAGGTCGGTGTTGGCGCTGGCCGAGAAGCCTTCGCGCGCGAGCTGCGCCGCCAGCGCCTGCGCCTCGCTCTCTCGGCGGGCCCAGACGGTGACGTGTTCGATCGGGCGCACGGTCTTCCAGGCCGCGGGCAGCAGCCGCGCCACGCGCCCCGCGCCCACCAGCACCAGGTGCTTGGCCTCCTCGCGCGCGAGGTAGGAACCGGCCAGCGCCGAGGCCGCCGCGGTGCGGCGCGCGGTGATGACGTCGCCGTCCATCTGCGCCAGCGGCACGCCGGTGCGCGCGTCGAACAGCAGGTAGGTGGCGTGCAGGCCGGGCAGGCCGCGGCGCGCGTTGCCGGGCGCGATGTTGACGATCTTCACGCCGTAGTGCTTGCCCGGAATCCAGGCCGGCATGATCAGCGAGGTCACGCGCCGGCCGGCGGCGTCCTGGCCGGCCTCGCCCAGCGGGTTGACGATCTCGTGCACATGGCGCGGTGGCGCCTCGCAGCCGCCCGCGAAGCGTTCGCGCAGGGCGGGGATGAGGCGGTCGAAGGGCAGGGCGGAGCGGGTGGCGTCGGCGTCGAAGAAGTGCATGCGGCGATGGTAGCGGGGCCGGCTGCCTTGAAGATGAAACGGGATAATCCGGCGCTTCTCCGCGGCTTGTCCGCGCAGGCTGAGTCCTCATGAAACGCCACACCATCCGGGCCGCTTCGGCGGCTTTTCTTTTTGCGGCCCTCGGCAGCGCACAGGCCGCCGACCGCAAGGGCCACACCCTTCCCACGCGCGACGGCCGCTGCGCGATGTGGATCACCGCCGAGGCCGACCCGCCGCCGGGCGAAAGCACCACCTGGAGCGGCGACTGCCGCAACGGCCTGGCCCAGGGCGTCGGCACCCAGGAGTTCGTGCGCGCCGACCGCAGCCGCCTGCGCTACACCGGCCCTGTGCGCGACGGTCGCTGGCACGGCCGGGGCCGTTTGCAGCACTTCGCCGCCGACGGCCGGCTGCTGCACGTGGTCGAAGGTATGTTCGAGCACGGCGTCGAGCAGGGGGTGTTCAACGAGCTGTTTCTGGAGCATCCCCAGAACGGTTCGCTCGACGCCATCCGCCAGACCGGGCGTGCGGTCGGGGCCGACGGCGTGCAGGTGCAGCAGTTCTACGTCGACGGTGCCGCGGTGCTGATGTGCGCACCCGACGCCGACTGCCTTCGGGAGGCTGCGGCCGAAGGCTACGAGATCCGGGAGGCCGGCCCGGGCGAAGCACAGCGCTGAAGCAGCAGGCCGCCCAGCGCCAGCGCGCTGAACACCGCGCCGGCGTGGAAGGTGAAGGACGCGCCCAGCCGGTCCCACAGCACACCGGCCACCACGCTCGCCAGCAGCAGCGCCCCGCCGCTGACCAGGTTGAAGAAGCCGAAGGCCGTGCCGCGCAGGTCGGCCGGCGCCGTGTCGGCCACCATGGTGGCCAGCAGGCCCTGCGTCATGCCCATGTGTACGCCCCACAGCGCCACACCGGCCAGCAGCGTCCACCAGTGCGTGCCGCTGGCCAGCACCAGATCGGCCGCGATCAGCACCACCAGGCCCAGCGCCAGCAGCGTGCGGTGGTCCATGCGGTCGGCCAGCCGGCCGAAGGGATAGGCCGAGGCCGCGTACACACCGTTCATCGCCACCATCACCAGCGGCACCAGGGCCAGCGGCACACCGCTCTGCTCGGCCCGCAGCACCAGAAAGGCCTCGCTGAAGCGCGCCAGCGTGAACACCGCGCCCACGCCCACCACCCACCAGTAGCCGCCGCCCAGGCGGTGCAGGTTCTCGCTCCGGATCGGGTTGCCGCGCCGCTGGCCCGCGGGCCGATCGGGCTCGCGCACCCCGGCCACCAGCAGTGCCACCGCCAGCAGGCCTGGCACCACGGCGACCCAGAACACGGCGCGGAAGTCGTTGGCCCACAGCAGCATCAGACCCACGGCCAGCAGCGGCCCGAGAAAGGCGCCCACCGTGTCCAGCGACTGGCGCAGGCCGAAGGCGGCCCCGCGCATGTCCGGCGGTGCGATGTCGGCCACCAGCGCGTCGCGCGGCGCCCCGCGCACGCCCTTGCCCACGCGGTCCAGCAGGCGCGCGGTGAGCACCAGGCCCATGCCCGGCGCCAGCGCGAACAGCGGCTTGCTCAGCGCCCCCAGCGCGTAGCCGGCCACCGCCAGGCCCTTGCGCCGGCCCCACCAGTCGCTGAGCACGCCCGAGAACACCTTGACCACCAGCGCCGTCGCCTCGGCCAGCCCTTCCACCAGACCCACCACCAGCGCGCTCGCGCCCAGCGTGCCCACCATGAACAGCGGCAGCAGGCTGTGGATCATCTCGGAGGAGATGTCCATGAGCAGGCTCACGAAGCCCAGCACCCAGATGGCGGCGGGCAGCTTTCCGCGGGTGACGGTGTGGGGATTCACGTGCGGGCTGTGTTCATTGTTCAGTGCGGCTGGAAGGCGATGATGGCCATGCCCGCCAGCGCCACGGCGCCGCCGGCCGCAGCCACAGCCAGGGCAGGTAGCAGCCGATGATCTCGGCCAGCGCGGTGGCGAGGTAGAGCAGCAGGGTTCTCATGCGCCGGATTGTCGCGCCCGGTGGCGACTCACACGGCCACGAACAGCACCAGCCAGAACACGCTTGCGCCCAGCACGATCTTCGGCCGCTGCGGTGCCGACCAGATCGAGGACACGATCAGCAGGTTGTAGGGCAGCGGCAGCAGGTGCGCGAGCAGCACCCACTGGATGGGCGCGTCCTGCGACAGCAACGCCAGTGCCAGCCCGGTCATGAGCAGGTTCAGGCTGGTGCCGACGACCAGCAGGTCGCGCCAGAACAGGGTGCGCCAGCCGACGAGGCCGTGCCAGCGCTGTGCAATGAAGGTCTTCACGGCAGGCAGTATGGCCTCAGCAGGTGCTGGGCAGGTACTCCAGCAACCACTTCATCTGCGTGGCGGTGGTCCACGGGACGCCGTGCATCACGGTCTGGCCCGGGTCGCCGGAGCCGCCGCTGCGGTGCAGGGCGACGCGGTAGCTGTCGCTGTCCGGTGCTTTGGTGGCGACCGCCCGCGCGCCCTTGAGCGGCAGCGTGCGCGATTCCCGGCCATCCGCCGGGCGGCGGGCGTGCACCTCCAGCACGCAGCCCTCCAGCATGGCGAAGCGGGCGGGGCTTTTCTGCTGCTTCCCTTTGACCACCTGGTTCATGGCCTGGATCGCCTCGGCCTGCCCCATGCCGTAGTGCAGGGTCACGACCTCGGACCGGTCGGGGTAGCCTTCGGCGCAGGCGCCCAGCAGCAGGGCCACCACCACGGGCAGGAAGGCCGTGTGAATGCCGCGGGTCATGGCGCCACCACCTCGTCGGTGCCTTCCGGCGCGTCCGGGTCGCGGCGCGTGGCCAGCACCTTGTCGATGGTGCGGCCGTCCATGTCCACGATCTCGAAGCGCCACAGCTCCCACTCGACCTGGTCGCCTTCCCTGGGCAGGCGGCCGGTGAGCAGCATCATCAGGCCGCTGAGTGTGTGGTAGCGGCCGCGTTCCTCGTCGGGCACGGTGTCCAGCGCCAGCCGGTCCTTCAGCTCGGGCACCGGGATGTGGCCGTCCAGCAGCCAGCTGCCGTCCTCGCGCTGCACCGCCCACGAGGTTTCCGGGTCGCGCGGGCTGAACTCGCCGGTGATGGCCTCGATCAGGTCCTGCAGCGTGACGATGCCCTGCACCTCGCCGTACTCGTCGATGACGAAGGCCATCTGGCCGCCCGACTGCCGGAAGTTGTCCAGCAGCTCCATGCCGGTGATGGTCTCGGGCACGTACAGCGCCTCCTGCAGCGGCTGGTTCGCCAGCTCGCGCTCACCGCCGCGCAGCGCCTGCGAGAGCCACTTGCGCGCGTTCACCACGCCGGCCACGTGGTTCATGTCGCCGCGCACCACCGGGAAGCGCGCATGGTCCGAGGCCTCGACCCGCGCCATGTTGACCTCGAAGCTCTGGTCCAGGTCGAGCACCACCACGTCGCTGCGCGGCACCATCAGCGAGCCGATCTGCCGGTCGTCCAGCCGGAACACGTTGCGCACCATGGTGTGCTCGTGCGACTCGATCACGCCCGCGCTGGTGCCTTCTTCGAGCATGGCGTGGATCTCTTCCTCGGTCACCGCCGCGCCGCTGTTGTCCTTGATGCCCAGCAGGCGCAGCAGCGCCTTGGTGGAGACCGACAGCAGCAGCACGAAGGGCTTGGTGGCGATGGCCAGGGCGTTGATGGGGCGGGCCATGAAGCGGGCCAGCATTTCCGGGTTGGACTGGCCGATGCGCTTGGGCACCAGCTCGCCGACCACGATGGAGAAGTAGGTGATCAGCACCACCACCAGGCCGGTGGCGCCGAGCTGGGCGACGTTCCCGGCCACGCCCAGCGAGACCAGCCAGTGCGCCAGCGGCCCGGCCAGCGCCGCCTCACCGACGATGCCGTTGAGCACGCCGATGGAGGTGATGCCGATCTGGATGGTGGAGAGAAAACGCGTGGGGTCTTCGCCGAGCTTGAGGGCCGCCGCGGCGGCGCCGTCGCCTTCGTCAATCAGTTTTTGCAGACGCACCTTGCGGGCGGTGACGAGCGCGATTTCGGACATGGCGAACAGGCCATTGAGCACGATGAGCGCAAAAAGCAAGGCAATTTCCATGAGGAACGGGTTCCATGGGACACGCCCGCGAACGCGCGGGCAGACGGGAGAACAAGGGGGCAGGCGGGCGGATGCCGCGCCCGCGGTCAGGCGCGCGCGGAGCGCTGGGGAGGGCGGTCGGGGCCGTTGGGGTCCGGGTCGTCCCGGGTGCCGAACACCCAGGGCGTGGCGGGCAGTGGCGGGTGGGACACCCTGAGCACGGGGATGGCGCGCAGCGGGCCGTCGGGCATGTCGGGCGCGTCGTCGGTGAGCCCGTGCTGCACGCTGGAGCCGAGCCCGTCGACGTCGGCGGTCAGGGCGGACTCGGTGAGGTCCGGTGGCGGCAGGTGCAGCGTGAAGCCGCCCAGGCTCAGCAGGAAGTGCAGGGCAAACAGGGCAACGAGGCACCGGCGGAACATCGCGCAATTATAGAAATGGGGTGCGGCACCGTCTGGGCTCGGTGGGGCGCCGATACACTGCGGCGCGTGATCCCCGCCACCCTCTCCCCCGTGCTGCGCGGCGGCCTGCTGGCCCTGCTGGCGGCGGCCCTGTTCGGTCTGAGCACACCGCTGGTGCAGCGTTTCGGCCAAGGTCTGGGACCGTTTTCCACCGCGGCGCTGCTGTATGGCGGCGCGGCGCTGGTGGCGGTCTTCACGCGACGGCGCGCTTCGGTGGAGGCGCCGCTGCGCCGCAGCGACTGGCCGCGTCTGCTGGCGATGGTGGGGGCTGGCGCGGTGCTGGGGCCGGTGGCGCTGGCCTGGGGGCTGCAGCGCACCAGCGGCGCCAGCGCCTCGCTGCTGCTCACGCTCGAAGCCGTGTTCACCGCGGTGCTGGCCTGGCGCTGGTACGGCGAGGTGCTGGACGGGCGGGTGAAGTCGGCGGTGGCGCTGCTGCTGGCCGGCGGCGCGCTGCTGGTGATCGACCAGGGCCTCACGGGCCAGGTGCAGTTGCTCGGCCTGCTGGCGGTGGCCGTGGCCACGGTGGCCTGGGGCGTGGACAACACGCTTTCGCGCGGCGTCGCCGACCGCGACCCGGGGCAGGTGGTGCTGGCCAAGGCCGCGCTGGGCGCAAGCGTCACCACCGGCATCGCGCTGGTCTGGGGCGAGCCTCGGCCCGGGTGGACGGCGGTTGCGGCGCTGCTGGCCGTGGGCGCGACGGGCTACGGTCTGAGCCTGCGCTTCTACCTGCTGGCACAGCGCCACTTCGGCGCGGCCCGCACCGGCTCGGTGTTCGCGTTTGCGCCCTTCATCGGCGCGCTGGGCGCGTTCGCGCTCGGCGAGCGTTCGGCCAGCCTGCTGTTGCTGGGCGGCGGGGCACTGATGGTGGCGGGGGTGCTGGTGCACCTGGCCGAAGACCACAGGCATGTCCACGAGCACGAGGCGCTGGACCACGAACACGCCCACACCCACGACGACGGCCACCACGACCACACCCATCCGGTGATGCCCCAGGGCGCACACAGCCACCCGCACCACCACAGCCCGCTGCGCCACAGCCACCCGCACGCACCGGACCTGCACCACCGGCACAGCCACTGAGCGGGCCGCATCTCCGTGCCGGCCACTCAGGTATGTGAGCACGGGCTCACGCGCTGAAGCACATCCGCGCACAATACGGCCCTCGTTCATGACGGCATGGCCGGCGCCCCCCTTGCGCTGGCGGTGCCGGTCCTTGCTGACAGCCCCGGCTCAGCGTGCTGCAATGGCACCGCTGCCACCGCCCCGAAGCGCCCCGCATGGGCCAGGCGGGCCGGGCGACACCGTCACATCGGGCCGGACCGCCGCCGTCTTCTGGCTTGATTCCCCGGCTGCGCCGGCACCCGCACCACCCAGGCTCGCACCTGAGCGGTGCCGTGCCGTCTTACTGCGTTGCAGCCGAAGGGTGGGCCGTTTTCCCGGAGGAGGAATCTCATGCAACTCATCGTGTCGGCCGGTCTGATCCTGGCCATTGTCCTGTGGGGCGTCATTGCCCCCGCGTCGCTGGGCGGCGTGTTCGACACCGCGCTGGCGGGCATCACACGCAACTTCGGCTGGTTCTACCTCTGGGTGGTTCTGGGCCTGGTGGTGATGGCGCTGATCCTCGCGGTCAGCCGCTATGGCGATCTCAAGCTCGGCGGCGAGGACGACGAGCCGGAGTTCTCCATTGGCGCCTGGTTCGCCATGCTGTTCGCCGCGGGCATGGGCATCGGCCTGGTGTTCTGGGGCGTGGCCGAACCGATCTCGCACTATGGCGCACCGCCGCCGGGCATCGCACCCCACACGCCGGAGGCCGCCAACGCGGCCATGCGCTACAGCTTCTTCCACTGGGGGCTGCACCCCTGGGCGGTGTACAGCATCGTGGCGCTGGCGATCGCGTTTTTCCAGTTCCGCCACGGCGGCTCTGCGCTGGTGAGCACGGCGGTGGAAGCGCTGCCCTGGGCGCCGATGAAGAAACTCGGCCCGGTGGTGAACGTGTTGGCGGTGATCGCCACGGCCTTCGGTGTGGCGGCCTCGCTGGGCATGGGGGCACTGCAGATCAACAGCGGCCTGGCGGCGGTGATGGGGGTGCCGGTGAACAGCACCGCGCAGGTGGCCATCATCGTGGTCACGACGGTGCTGTTCCTGACCTCGGCCGTGACCGGGGTGAGCAGGGGCATCAAGTGGCTTTCAACCTTCAACCTGATCGTGGCGGGTGCGCTGGCGCTGGCGGTGTTCGTCCTGGGGCCGACGGTGGCGATCATCGACACCTTCACCAACACGCTGGGCAGCTACCTGAGCGAGTTCGTGCGCATGAGCCTGCGCATGACGCCGTTCCGCGACAGCGGCTGGGTGGGTGGCTGGACGGTGTTCTACTGGGCCTGGTGGGTGAGCTGGTCGCCCTTCGTGGGCCTGTTCATCGCGCGCGTTTCGCGCGGACGCACCATCCGCGAGTTCGTGCTGGGCACGGTGCTGGCACCCACGCTGGCGGCGTTCGTGTGGTTCTCGGTGTTTGGCGGCACGGCGCTGCACCTGGAAATCCTGCAGGACCTGCCCATCGCCGAAGCGGTGAGCGCCGACGTGTCCACCGGTCTGTTTGCCATGTTCGACCACCTGCCGATGGGGGGGCTGATGAGCGGCGTGGCCACGGTGCTGGTGCTGGTGTTTTTCGTGACGTCGGGAGACTCGGCCACGCTGGTGCTGGGCATGATGAGCACCGGCGGTCAGGAAAACCCGGGCGCGCGGGTGAAGATTGTCTGGGGCCTGCTGGTTTCGGGCATCGCCATCAGCCTGCTGCTGGCCGGTGGCGTGAAGGCGGTGCAGACGGCGACCATCGTGTTTGCGCTGCCGTTCGCCGTGGTGATTCTGCTGATGGCGCTGGCGCTGTGGCGCGGCGTGCGCGAGGACTGGAACGAGGAACAGCGGCGCGACCGCGCGATGCGACGGCGCATGCGCGACATGGTGGACCGCACGCCCGCGCCCTGACAGACGGACTCAACTTGCACCACTTCGTGACGAAATGAACGGTAGGGGGCGCTGATATCGGCTGCGCGTAAGGTTCGCGCACCAGAATCAGCCCCGCTCGCCAGCCGCCGGGTTGGTGTTCGTACATATAAAGAGAGATCGTCGTTGTGGATTGGTGCATTGCGTCCGCGCGCCCCGTGGGGTGCCGGGATCGTGGCGTGAGGGTGTCGCCTTGAAGGCGCTTTCCCGCTCCTTTGCGCTGCTGGTCGCGTTGTTCACGGTGGTGGCGGCCGGTGTGCTGTGGTGGCAGTCGCTGCGCTCCCAGAATCAGCTGCGCGATCAGGTGCTGTTGCAGGCCGACCAGCGCAGCCTGCAGGTGGCCGATGCGATGGCCGGGCAGGTGCAGGCGCACCTCAACACCATGGACGTCACGCTTCGCACGCTGCGCGAACACTGGGTGCGTGAGCCGCGGGAGCGTTTCGACCTGCTGGCCAAGGACGCGCTGGCCAGCCTGCCGCCGGGCCTGGTCTCGCACGTGTCGGTGGCCGACGGCAGTGGCCACCTGGTCTACAACAGCCTGGGGCTGGACAACGGGGGCTATGTGGGCGACCGCGAAAGCTTCCAGTTGGCGCGCCTGGGCTCCGACCTGATGCGGGTGTCGGCGACGGTGCGTTCGCGCCTGACCGGGCGCTGGGTGTTTGCGGTGGACCGGCCGGTGCTGCGCCAGGGGCGCTTCGACGGCGTGGTCTACCTGGTGGTGGAGTCGGCCTACATCGCCCGCGAGCTGGGCAAGCTGGAACTGTCGGATCAGGACGTGGTGTCGCTGGTGCACGCCGACGGCCGCTACGTCGCGCGCAGCGAGGCCAACGAGGCGTCCGTGGGCAAACTGGTGCCCGCCGACCGGCCCTACCGCGCGCAGCCGGCGCTGATGCACGGCACCTACCGGGTCGACGATGTGATGGACCACGCGCCGCGCACCTACGGCTGGCACCGGCTGCCCGATTCGGGGCTGGTGGTGTCGGTCGGCCTGGCCGACGACTCGGTGCTGGCGCCGCTGGCGCCCGCGATGTGGCGCAACCTGCTGGTGACCGGGGTTTTGTCCCTGCTGCTGCTGGGTTTTGGCGGCGTGATCGTGCGCGACCAGCTGCGCATGGCGCGCAGCCAGCGCGCGCTGGCGCGCAGCGAGGCCGGGCTGAAGGAGGCGCAGCAGCTGGCGGGTCTGGGCAGCTGGGAATGCAATCTGGCCACGGGCCAGCTGCACTGGTCCGACGAGGTCTACCGCATCTTCGAGGTT
Source organism: Hydrogenophaga sp. NH-16 (assembly GCF_004006415.1). Lineage (NCBI taxonomy): Bacteria > Pseudomonadati > Pseudomonadota > Betaproteobacteria > Burkholderiales > Comamonadaceae > Hydrogenophaga > Hydrogenophaga sp. NH-16. The sequence goes on along the minus strand of NZ_CP029344.1, from coordinate 3,546,129 downwards.
GATCCGGCCATGGTGCGGCCCTCGTTTGAACGTTTCCTGGAGTGGGTGCATCCGGACGACCGGACGATGGTGAAACAGGCCTTCGACGGCTCGATCCGCGACCGCCGGACCTACAACGTGGTGCACCGGCTGGTGCTGCCTGGTGGGCGCATCAAGTACGTGCGCGAGCGCGGCGTGACCGAATACGAAGGCGACCGCCCGGCGCGCAGCAGGGGCACGGTGCTGGACATCACCGAGGTGCGCGAGGCGCAGCTGGCGCTGCAGCAGCTCAACGATGAGCTGGAGTCGCGCGTGAGCCGGCGCACCAGCGAACTGGCCCAGGCCAACCGCGAACTGGAGGCGTTCGCCTACAGCGTCTCGCACGACCTGCGCACGCCGTTGCGCAGCATCCACGGCTTTGCCTGCGTGCTGGAAGAGGAGGAGTCGGACCGGCTCTCCGACGCCGGTCGCCGGCACCTGCGCCGCATCCAGGACGGGTCGCGCCGCATGGGGCAGCTCATCACCGACCTGCTGTCGCTGGCGCACCTGGGCCGCGCCAAGATGGACTTGGCGCCGGTGGACCTGAGCGAGATGGCGCTGCAGCTGGCGGCCGAGTTGCAGCGCTCGGAGCCCGGGCGCGAGGTGGACTGGGACATCCAGCCGGGCCTGCTGGCCATGGCCGACCCGGGCCTGATGCGGGTGGTGCTGCAGAACCTGCTGGGCAACGCCTGGAAGTACACCGGGCAGACGCCGCAGCCACGCATCAGCCTGACCCGCGAACACAGCGCCGATGGCCTGGTGACCTTCTGCGTGCGCGACAACGGCGCGGGCTTCGACATGGCCTACGCGACCCAGTTGTTCCAGCCCTTCAAGCGGCTGCACGCCCACCACGAATTCGAGGGCTCGGGCGTGGGCCTGGCCACCGTCAGCCGGGTGGTCCGCCGCCACGGCGGGCAGGTGCGCGGCGAGGGGGCGGTGGGGCAGGGTGCCGCGTTCTATTTCTCGCTGCCCGAGGCGCCGGTGCTGGCGCCCTTGACAACCTGGTGAACCCAGACCGGTCAAAAAAGAGTACAAATCGATACATGTCCGTGGGGCCCACCCGCCGCCAGAGCACAGGGGGTTCCGTCTTCTGCGGACGCAACAGGGGGTGTCTTGATTTCTCGTCTGCGATCCATGGTCACGGCCGTGGCGCTGTTCACAGCGCTGGCCGTGCTGCTGCTCTGGGGACTGAGCCTGCAGTTGCAGCGTCAGTTGCGCGATCAGGTGCTCGAGCGCGCGCAGCTGCGCAGCCAGCAGCTGGCCGACGCCATGGCCGGGCAGATGGACACCAGTCTCGCGGTGCTGGACCTGGGGTTGCTGAGCCTGCGGACGGCGTGGCCCAAGTCCCGCGAAGCGTTCGACGAGGTCGAGCAGCAGGTGCTCGCCACCCTCCCCAGGGGGCTGGTGTCCCACCTGTCGGTGATCGATGCGGGCGGTACGGTGGTCTACAACAACCTGGGGGTGGCACCGGGCACCTTTGTCGGTGACCGGCCGCATTTCCAGGCGCTGCGCCAGGGCGGCGACCGGCTGGTGGTGGGGGAGCCGGTGCGTTCGAGGCTCACCGGTGAGTGGCTGGTCATCGTGGGGCGGCCCATGTTCCGCGACGGGGTGTTCGCGGGTGCGGTGCATTTCAATGTGCCATCCGAGCACCTGGCCCGGCTGTTGGGCCGGCTGGCGCTGTCGGACAACGATCTGGTGGGTCTGGTCCACCCGGGCGGGGCGTTCCTGGCGCGCAGCCTGGACAACGCCTCTGCCATGGGCCAGCAGGTGCCGCCAGACCGCCCCTTTCTGCAGGACCCCGAGGCAAGCCGGGGCACTTTCCGGGTCGATGGTGTGGTCGATGGCGTGTCGCGCCTGTTCGGCTGGCAGCGTCTGTCCAACAGCCGTGTGGTGGTGGTGGTCGGCCTGTCGCATGCCTCGGTGCTGGCACCGCTGGAGCACACGCGCCGGCAGGCGCTGCTGCTGACGGCGCTGCTCTCGATGGCGCTGCTGGCTGCGGGGGGCTGGATCGGCTGGCTGCTGCACAACCTGGAGCGCCAGCAGGAACAGGCGCGGGTGAACCGCCAGCAGATGGAAGAGGCGCAGCGTCTGGCGCGGGTCGGGCACTGGACCTACGACCCGGACACCGGGGCGACGACCTGGTCGCAGGAAATCTGCCGGATTTTCGGTCGGGACCCGTCGACGTTCCGGCCGAGCTTCGAGGGCTACTGGCAGCACGTGCACCCGCAAGACCGTGGCCAGCTGGAAGCGGCCGTTGCCCGGTCGCGGGCCTCGCACACCGACCTCGACGAGGTGCACCGCATCGTGCTCGCCGACGGCAGCGTGCGCTGGGTGCGCCTGCTCGCGCAGACCGATCCGGTCGCCAAGGGAACGAGCTACAGCGGCACCCTGCAGGACATCACCGAGTTACGCGAGGCACAGCTTGCGCTGGAGCGGCTCAACACCGAGCTGGACCGGCGGGTGAAATCGCGCACGCGCGAGCTGACCATGCTCAACCGCGACCTGGAGTCTTTCACCTATTCGGTCTCGCACGACTTGCGCACGCCGCTGCGCAGCATTCATGGCTTTGCGACCCTGCTGCAGGAGAGCGACGCGGACAAGCTCAGCGACGACGGGCTGGACGCGCTCAAGCGCATCCAGAGCAGCGCACGCCGCATGGGGCTGCTGATCAACGACCTGCTGTCGATGGCGCAGCAGAGCCGGGCCGAGCTGCGCACGCAGCACGTCGACCTTTCCGAGCTGGCGCGGTCTGTGGCCCGGGAACTGAGGCAGACCGATCCCGAGCGCCAGGTGCGCTGGGAAATCGCCGACGGCCTGTCGGCACAGGCCGACCCGGGTCTCATGACGGTGGTGATGCAGAACCTGCTGGGCAACGCCTGGAAGTACACCGGCCGCACCGAGGCGGCGCACATCGAGTTCTTCGGTCTGGGCGAGGCCGAGGGCATGGCGAATTTCTGCGTGCGGGACAACGGCGCGGGCTTCGACATGGCCTACGCCGACCAGTTGTTCCAGCCCTTCAAGCGGCTGCACCGGCTGGAAGAGTTCGAGGGCACGGGTGTGGGGCTGGCCAGCGTGCAGCGCATCCTGCAGCGCCACGGCGGCAGCGTGCGCGGCGAAGGAGCGGTCGGGCAGGGCGCGATGTTCTGCTTCAGTCTGCCGCTGGAGCCGGTGCGACAGTTCCTGGACTCCACGCCGGACCAGCGCTGAAGCGATCGCCCGCCTCAGCCGGAGTGCGTCGATGGCAGCGGGCAGGTCGAGCGGCGACCGATGTCCTGCGCGTGCGCCAGCAGCCAGTCGTGGGCGGCCTGGTGGCCGACGCGGTGCAGCTCCAGCAGGAAGCGGCGGCTGGTCTGCAGCTTGCTCGAGGCGCCGAACCGCGAGAGTTCGGCGTCGGCGTCCAGCCGGTGCAGGCGCAGGTCGTCGATGCGGCGGAACAGCGGGCGCTGGTAGCAGGCGTCGGGCCGGCCGGCGTCCTCGATCAGCTCCTTGATCAGCGCGATGGTGCGCAGCTCCTTGAGCAGGCTGGCGTTGAAGACGACTTCATCGGCGCGGTCGAGGATGTCGCTGGCCCGCGTCGGCACGGCGTCGCGCCGGCTCGGGTTGATCGGCACCAGCAGCAGGTCGTCGGCGTCGGTCTCGCTGATCAGCGGCATCAGGGTGGGGTTGCCGGCGTAGCCGCCGTCCCAGTACGCCTCGCCGTCGATCTCCACCGCCTGGAACAGCAGCGGCAGGCAGGCCGAGGCCAGCACCATGTCGGCGGTGAGTTCGTCCTGCCGGAACACGCGCAGCTCGCCGGTGGCGACGCGGGTCGCGGCGATGAACAGCTGGGTGTGGTGGCAGCTGCGCACCCGGTCGAAGTCGATCGTGTGCTGCAGGATGTCGCGCAGCGGGTTGAGGTTCAGCGGGTTGAGCTGGTAGGGTGAGAACTGGCTGCCCAGCGCCTGGGCCGCCTGCCGCCAGGGCGCGATCCAGGGTTGCAGCCAGGGGTTGTCGGGGCCGAGCACCGTGGCCAGCGGGCCGTGGTGCAGTGGGCCGAAGGGCGCGGTGTCGGCCACCTTCATCCAGAAGCGGCGCAGCGCGGCCTGGGCGCCGACGCGGCCGCCTTCCATCAGGCCGGCCGCCAGCGCGACGGCGTTCATCGCGCCCGCGCTGGTGCCGCTGACGCCGGCGATCTCCAGCCACTCCTCTTCCAGCAGGCGGTCGAGCACGCCCCAGGTGAAGGCCCCGTGCGAGCCACCGCCCTGCAGGGCGAGGTCGATGCGCTTGCGGGGCGGTGTTCGGTGGCTGGTCATGCGGTCAGTGTCCTCCGGACGGGGGGGCGGGTTTGCGGCCCAGCAGCGCGACCACCAGGGTGATCACGGTCAGCGGCACGACAAAACCCATCATCACCGCCGAGTAGGCGCCCAGCGCGGCGTGCTGCTGCGCGGCCAGGATCAGGTAGGCCACATAGGCCACGTAGTAGAGCAGGAACACACCGCCCTCCCAGCGCGCGATCTCGCGCCCGGTCATGAACACCGGCACGCAGGCCAGTGCCACCGCCAGCATCACCCAGATGTCGAAGTTCATCACCGACTCGGGCACCGCCAGACCGGTCGCGCCGGCGGCCACGCCGGCAATGCCCAGGCAGCCCAGGATGTTGAAGATGTTGCTGCCCACCACATTGCCCACCGCGATGTCGCGCTCGCCCTTGACGGCGGCCATCACCGAGGTGGCGACCTCGGGCATCGAGGTGCCGGCGGCCACGATGGTCAGGCCGATCACCACATCGCTCACGCCCAGCGACTGGGCGAACACCACCGCCGCGTCCACCAGCCACTGCGAACCGACCACGAGCAGACCCAGCCCGGCGGCCATCAGCGCCAGCTGCACCGGCAGCCGGCTGTCCCAGCTGCCCGGCGCCGCCGGCTGGACCTCGGCTGCGTATTCGTCGACCGCCGCCTGTGTTTCCCGTCGCGACTGCACCACCAGGAACACGGTGTAGGCCACCATCAGCGTGCACAGCATCACGGCGTCCCACAGGCCCAGCGAGCGGTCGAGCGCCAGCACCAGCAGCAGCAGGGAGATGCCCAGCATGATGGGCACCTCCTGGCGGATCAGCTGGATGTTGACCACCAGCGGCGTGATCACCGCCGACAGGCCGAGGATGAACAGCACGTTGAAGATGTTGCTGCCCACCACGTTGCCGATGGCCAGGTCCGTCCGGCCGTCCAGCACCGCACCGACCGAGACGGCCACCTCGGGGGCGCTGGTGCCGAAGGCCACGATGGTCAGCCCCACCACCAGGGGCGAGATGCCGAACGAGAGCGCCAGTTTCGACGAACCGCGCACCAGCAGTTCGGCGCCGGCGATCAGGGCCACGAGGCCCGCCACAAACATGCCCAGTGTCCACATCGGTTGCGCTCCTTGGGTGGTTGGTCCGGACGGCATGTTGCCACGGCGGCGGGCAGGCCCCAGGCGTGGGGTCTCCGGGCGGTCGGAGACAATCGGGGTCCTTTTTTCCTGGCCCGATGCCCTTGACCGACGAACCGACCGACCGACCCTCCGGACCGCTGGCGCGCGAAGCCCTGGCGTTGGGCGCTTTCGACCACGTGGTCTCGCGGCTGGACGGTTTCCGCGCGCGCGCCGGCCAGCGCGAGATGGCGGCCCACATCGCCGAAACCCTGAGCCTGGTCGACTGGCCCGCCAAACCCGAGAAGGGCGACGACCCGCCGCCTGCCGGCCCGCGCGCCATCGCGGTGGTGCAGGCCGGCACGGGCGTGGGAAAGTCGGCCGCCTACGCCTCGACCGTGATCCCGTTGGCGCTGGCCCAGGGCAAGCGCGTGATGATCTCCACCGCCACCGTGGCGCTGCAGGAGCAGCTGATCGCGAAAGACCTGCCGGCGCTGGCCGCGGTGCTGCCGCAGCCCTTCGTCTTCACGCTCGCCAAGGGGCGCGGGCGCTACGTGTGCCGCCTCAAGCTCGACCAGATGGCCGGCGGTGATGCGGCCACCTCGGACCTGTTCGGCGACGAGCCCGACGACAAGCCTTCCAGCGCTGACAAAGGCGACGCGCTGGAGCGCGTGTGGGCCGAGCGCGGACGGATCTACGAGCGCTGGGGCCAGATGCTCGACAGCGGCGACTGGGACGGCGACCGCGACCGCCTGGCCGAGCCGCCCGAGGGCGATGTCTGGACCCCGGTCGCGGCCGAGCGCCACACCTGCACCGCGCGCCACTGCCCCAGCTACAACGGCTGCAGCTACTACCGCTCGCGCGCCAGGCTGGCGCAGTCGCAGGTGATCGTGGTCAACCACGACCTGTTGCTCTCCACGCTGGGCCTGCACGCGCTGCCCGACCCGTCCGACTGCTACCTGGTGTTCGACGAGGCCCACCACCTCGGGGCAGTCGCGCAGGGCCAGTTCACCGAAAGCATGGACCTGATGCGCGGCGGCTGGCTGGACAAGCTGCCGCGCGCCGTGACCGACGTGGCCGGTGCCATCGCCCACCCGCTGGGCGTGGACGTGACCACGCTGGCGCGCGAGCTCAAGGCCGCGCAGGCCGAGCTGGCGCGGCGCGCGATGGCGCGGCTGGCCGAGTCGCCCGAGTGGCTGGCGCTCTCGGGCAAGCAGGGCGGCATGCGCCCGCGCAACGGCCGCGACGGCGGCGCCGGCTTCGAATTCAGCCTGCCCAATGCGACCGAACGGCTCGAAGGCGGGCTGCTGCCGGCCGACTGGGAAGAAACCGTGGGCCAGATTGCCACGCGCGCCGGGGCGCTGCTCAAGGAGTTCGAGTTGATCGCGGCGCAGCTCAAGGTGCTGGCGCGCGACGACCCCGGCGACGCGCCGCGCTGTGCCCAGCTCTACAGCCGCATCGGCACGTTCGCCCCGCGCCTGCAGCACATGGCGGCCACGGCCGAGCTCTGGCTGCAGGCCCCGGTGGAGGGCCAGGCGCCGCTGGCCAAGTGGCTCGAAGCCGGCATCCAGAACGGCCTGGTCACGCTCAGCGCCCACGCCTGCCCGCTCAACCCGGGCGGCCTGCTGCGCGCCCACCTGTGGAGCAAGGTGCGGGCGGCGGTCGCGACCTCGGCCTCGCTGGTCACCTGCGGCGGCTTCGACCACTTCCTGCACGAGAGCGGCCTGGCCTGGGACGAGGATGTGAAGACGCGCGAGGTGCAGAGCCCCTTCGACCACGCCAGCCAGGGCCGGCTGGTGGTGGTGCAGACGCAGCACGACCCGAAAGACGTCGAGGGCTATTCGCGCGAGATGCTCGACCTGCTGATGGACGACCTGCGCCACGTGAAGCGCGGCGCCCTGGTGCTGTTCACCTCCAAGGCGCTGATGAAGCGCGCGCAGGACCTGCTGGAGCGAGGGCTGCACAGCGAGCTTCGCGAGAAGGTGCTGGTGCAGGGCGAGTCCTCGCGCACGCAACTGCTCAAGCGCCACGCCGAGCGCGTGGCCGACGGTGGCGCCTCGATCCTGTTCGGCCTGCAGTCCTTCGGCGAAGGGCTGGACCTGCCGGGCGAGCTGTGCGAGTGGGTGTTCATCACCAAGCTGCCGTTCGCCTCGCCCAGCGATCCGGTGGGTCAGGCGCGCGCCGACTGGCTCAAGGCCCAGGGCCGCGATCCGTTCAGCGAGCTCGTGGTGCCCGCCACCGGTGCGCGCCTGCTGCAGTGGACCGGCCGCGCCCTGCGCACCGAGACCGACGAGGCGGTGGTGGTTTGCTACGATGCGCGCCTTTTGCGCCAGAGCTACGGCCGGCGCATGCTCAAGGGCCTGCCGCCGTATCGGCTGCAGCGGCGCGACGGCGACCGTCTGACCGAGGTGGCGCGTTGACCCCCTTCGCCGTGAAACAGCCCGTGCATGCCGCGCGGGCCTGAAGGAAGTTTGTCTCCGTGGTTTTCAGCAGCTGGCCCTTCATCTTCGTCTTCCTGCCGGTGACGCAGCTGGTGTATTTCCAGCTCAACCGCGCGCGCCGCACGGTGCTGGGCAAGGCCTGGCTGGTGCTGGCCAGCCTGTTCTTCTACGCCTACTGGAACTGGGTCCACCTGCCGCTGATCCTGGTGTCCATCGGCCTGAACTTCCTGCTGGGCCGGCGCCTGGCGCGCTGGCCGGCAGGAGGTGACCTGCGGCACAAGCGCCGCTGGCTGATCGCGGGCATCGCCGCCAACCTGCTGGCGCTGGCCTACTACAAGTACATCCACTTCATCACCGAGAACCTGTCCTGGCTCTGGGGCCTGCCGGTGCAGATGGACCCGGTGGTGCTGCCGCTGGCGATCAGCTTCTTCACCTTCACCCAGATCGTCTACCTGGTGGACAGCTACCGCGGTGAAACCGGGCACTACGACCTGCTGAACTACGCCCTGTTCGTGACCTTCTTTCCGCACCTGATCGCAGGCCCGATCGTGCAGCACAGCCAGATCATGCCGCAGTTCAATTCGCGCTGGACCTGGCTGCCGCGCGAGTCGAACCTCGTCAAAGGCCTGCTGTTGTTCGGGCTGGGGCTGTTCAAGAAGGTGGCCATCGCGGACGTGTTCGCGGTGTGGGCCGACGCCGGTTTCGATGGCACCGGTCCGCTGGACCTGGTCGGCGCCTGGGTTGCCAGCCTGTCCTACACCTTCCAGCTCTACTTCGACTTCAGCGGCTATTGCGACATGGCCATGGGCGTGGCCCTGCTGTTCAACATCTGGCTGCCGATCAACTTCAACTCGCCCTACCGCGCCACCAGCATCCAGGACTTCTGGCGCCGCTGGCACATCACGCTCAGCCACTTCCTGCGCGACCACCTCTACATCCCGCTGGGCGGCAACCGCGCCGGGCGCTGGCGGACCCACCTCAACCTCGTCATCACCTTTGCGCTCGGCGGCCTGTGGCACGGCGCCTCGTGGATGTTCGTCATCTGGGGCCTGCTGCATGGCCTGGCCCTGGTGGTCCACCGGCTCTGGGGCGGTCTTGGCTGGCGCATGCCACGCGCGCTGGCCTGGAGCCTGACCTTCCTCTTCGTGAATGTGGCCTGGGTGTTCTTCCGCGCCAAGGACTGGGACAGCGCCCGGCGCGTGCTCGCCGGCATGGTGGACTTCTCCTCTCTGCGTGCCGTGCCGCTGGCGGATGTGCCCACCGAGGCGCTGGCCTGGTCGGGCTGGCTGGGCGATGCGCTGCTGCGCACCATGCCCGCGCAGCTTGTCGCGCACCTGCCGGCGCTGCTGCTGATCGCGCTGGCCTTCTGCATCGTGCCCCGGCCCAATGCGATCCACTGGGCCACCACCGAGGTTTCCGGCACCAAGCAGGTGGCGGGCACCCCGGTCCTGATCGTGGCCCTGCTCGCCACCCTCGCAAGCACCAGTTCCGTGTTCCTCTACTTCAACTTCTAGATGCTGCCCCGGCGCCGATCCCTTCGCATGCTGCTGGCCACGTTGCTGGGCCTGGCGGTGCTGCCGCTGCTCAACGGGTGGCTGGTGACACCGCCGCCGGGTGCGGCCTGCTGCAGCGTCGAGCGCTGGTTCTCGTCGGAGCCCTTGCTGCGCGTGGCCAGCGCGGTGCTGCACCGCGTGGGCATCAGCGTTGCGCCCCGGCAGGTGGTGGTTGGCCGTGATGGCTGGCTGTACCTGGGGGACGACCAGGCCGTGTCGCTGTCGACCCACCGCCGCGCCGGCCAGCCCAGCGACATCCGCATGGGCACGTCCTACGGCGAGGGCGCCCGCCGGTGGGACGCGTTCCTGCGGAGCCGGGGTGTGAAGGCCTTCCGCATCCTGGTGGCAGCGGACAAGGAGTCGGTGTACCCGGAGCACCTGCCGCAATGGGCCTCGCCGCCGGCCGTGCCCGGCGTGGCCGACACGTTGCTGGCCCACGCCGACGCGGACCTGTTTGTCGACTCCCGCGCGCTGCTGCGGCGCGCGGCGGCCACCGCGCCGAGTCCGCTGTTCTATCGCCACGACACCCACTGGAACACCCTGGGCGCATCCCATGCCTTTGACGCGCTGGCGCGCTCGCTCAGGGCCGATCTGCCCGACGTGGTGTGGCCATCCGCGGAGGAGCGCCGCCTGCTGGGGCTGAGATCCCGAACCGGTGGCGACCTGGCGGACTTCTTGCGACTGGAGACCTGGCTGACCGAAACCGAACCGGTGCTTGCGGTCTCCGAAAAGCTCGGTGCGCGCGTGCACCGGCGGTATGCCAGCGGTGACCAGCTGGACCCGGCCCGTGTGGCCGACTCGCGGGTGGCGCTGACCTTTCCCATCCAGACCCAGCACGACCGGGCCCTCAATGCGCGGCGTGTGCTCTGGCTCACCGACTCGTTCGGCAGAGGCATGGACGACCTGATGCACCGGACCTTTGCCGAGGTGGTGAGCCTGCACTGGCGGGACGTGCACAAGGACGGCGGCCAGCTGATCCGGCTGATTGAGGAGGTCCGCCCCGAGGTGGTGGTGGTGACCGTGGTCGAGCGCGCGCTCACCACTCCCACCTTTGCCGGCATCCTGCAGTACCCGCCTGGCCCGGATGCCGGCGAGGCCGGTGGTGTCTCCCACACGGCGGAGCTGGTCGAGATGAGCGGCGTGGAGCGCCACGGTGAGGGCTTCCGCGCCACATCGGGGGCCGCCTCGATGATCTTCCGTCTGCCCCGGCCGGCGGCAGGGGTTGGCGGCGTCTCGCTGCACCTGGTCTGCGCGGACGGGGCGGCCTCGCTGCCCGTCCAGCTGTTCTGGCGCGGCGCGAACGAGCCGCGCTTCCACCGCGACCACAGCGTGCGCTGGTTGCACGTCGGGGACCGCAGCGCTCTGGACGGGCTGACCACGGTCGACGGGCGATCGGCCGGCGAGATGGCGGTGTTGCGTCTGGACCTGCGCGGGCAGGGGCATTGCCGCGAGTTCCGGCTGCAGGAGCTGGCGCTGCGGCCCAGCCTCTCGGCGGTGGGGCGACCGCAATGATGACTGGGCCAGCAGGACCGATGTCCGTATGATGGCCGCATGCTCTACGCCACCCTCAAACTGCTGCACGTGCTGTCCATCGTCGTCTGGGTCGGCGGCATGGTGTTCGCCCACTTTTTCCTGCGCCCGGCCGCGATGCAATTGCCGCCGCCACAGCGCATCCCGCTGATGCATGCGACGCTGCAGCGCTTCTTCCGTGCCGTGGTGGTGGCGGTGCTGGTGGTGTTCGTCACCGGTGGCTGGATGATCGGCCGCGCCGCGAAGGAAACGGTGCAGGCCGGGCTGGCGTTCAACATGCCGCTGGACTGGACGCTGATGGCAGCGTTGGGCGTGCTGATGATGGCCATCTTCGCCCACATCCGCTTCGCGCTCTACAAGCGCCTGGACAGGGCCGTGGCCGCGCAGGACTGGCCCGCAGGCGGCTCCGCGCTGGCCTCGATCCGCACCTGGGTTGGCGCCAACCTGGCCATCGGTGTGGTGATCATCGCCTTCACCCTGCTGATGGCCTGAGGGGCGGTCGGCCAGGCCGCTCAGGGGTTGCGACCCTTCCAGGGCGGGGGCAGATCCAGCCCCCACATGCGCCGACCGATCCAGCGCAACGCCGGGCCCACGAGCGGGCGTTCGCTGACCTGCTTGGTGGGCTCCGAGCCCACCGCGTGCAGCGGCCCGAGGTGGAAATTGAACACGTAGTCCGGCTCCTGGCCCATGCGCAGGTCGGTGAGGCGCAATTGGCCGTCTGGTGTGGTCGAGAGTTTCACGAAGCCGCCGGCAAAGTTCGCGAGTCGCGAAACCGGAGCCGCCTGGCCGTGGGTCGCCATCAGCCTGGCTCCCCGGTCGTGGGCGGTAAAACGCACCGGCGCCGGTCCGTCGAACAGCGACACATAGGCCTCGTGGAAATGCGGATCGGCCGGATCGTCGGGCAACGCCACCACGCGCCAGAGCAGGGTCTGGAAGGGTGCCGGCGTGACCAGCACCTGCTCGGCCGATAGGCCCTGTTCACGCAGCGAAGTCCGCGCCTGTTGTTCCACGCGTTCCTGTGCGAGGACGCTCCACGCGAGGTAGGCGGTGGACAGCACCAGCCCGACCGCGTTCCAGCGCAGACCGCGCGCCGCGTCCTTCATGCGCAGGGCCGCGACCACGCCCACGACCAGCGGCAGGGTGTAGGCCGGGTCGATGATGAACATGCTGCCCACACCGAAGGGGTGGTTGGTGAACGGCAGCAGCAGCTGGGTGCCGTAAACGGTCATTGCGTCCAGCAGAGGATGGGTGATCAAGACGAGCCAAAGCGCCAACCACCAATGCCTGAACAAGGGCCCCTCGCGATGGACGCGCGACACGATCCACGCCAGCAGCGGCGCGAACAGCGTCAACCAGAACAGCGCGTGGCTCTCGGCGCGGTGCAGCACCATGTTGAGCAGGGCGTCGCCGTGGTCGATGACCACGTCCAGGTCGGGCAGGGTGCCGGCGATGGCGCCCCAGGTGGCGGCCTTCCAGACCGCGGTGCGGCGGCCCATGACGCCGATGGCGACGGCGGAGCCGAGGGCGATTTGTGAGAGGGAATCCATGCGCCGAGCTTAGGGGCCGGCGATTTAAATATGGTGTTGTGGGGTCATGCCTGGACGACGACGGCGTACTCCGCCTTCATGCCGTCCGGGCCGTTCACAAAGGGCCGCGTCAGGGCCGCCTGTCCCTCCTCGCCCAGCCGCCGCCAGAGAAAGTCGCGCGCGTTGCCCGGGTCGCCCTGCACATAGAACTGCGTGGTCAGCAGTTCCTGCCCGTCGAGCTTGACCTTGACGTGGATGTGCGGCGTGCGGCCGCTGTAGGGCGCGGGTTTGAGGGTGCGGAAGCGGTAGCCGCCATCTTTCCCGAGGGTGACCTTGCCGAAGCCCTGGAAGGTCGGATCGGCGCGTCCGCCGTCGCCGGGGTGGTGGTAGTGGCCGTCCTGGTCGCACTGCCAGATCTCGATCACACCGCCGGCCAGCGGCACGCCGCGGGTGTCGGTCACCGTGCCGCTCACCCAGGCGGGCTGGCCCTTGCCGTAGGCTGCGGCGCCAGTGCGCAGCAGGTCGAAGTCGGTGTCGGGGGGAAAGGCCACCGGGTAGTAGGGGCCTTCGGTCTGGCCTGGGGTCGGGCGCAGGGTCTTGCCCTGGGCCCGGGCGGGCGTGAGCCAGGCGGGTGCGGCGGTGGCGGCGATCAGGCCGGCGCCGCCCTTGAGCAGCGATCGGCGCGAGGACAGCGGGGCGGTCGGCATGGCAGGCTCCATGGAGAGGTGGCCCGCCACCGGTTCAGGTGCGGGACGGGTTCTGAAGATCCAGCGAGACGAAGCGCAGGCTGAGGTCGTCCGGTTCGCCGGGGTGGGCGCCCTCTTGGAAGCCCAGCGCGCGCGCAAGTTCCAGCATGCCGGCGTTTTCGCGCAGCACCACACCCACCAGGCGCTGCGTGCCGCGCTGGCGCAGGTGGCCGATCATCTTGTCCATGAGCCGGCGCCCGAGGCCGCCGCCCTTGAGGTCGCTGCGCACGATCACGCCGAACTCGGCGTCGCGGTTGTCCGGGTCGATCGCCACCCGCACCGCGCCCAGCGTTTCCTCGCCGCCACCCTCCAGCAGCCGGGTGGCGATGAAGACCATCTCGCGCGCGTAGTCGATCTGCGTCAGCCGCGCCAGCTCGCTGTGCTCGATGTGGCGGCGGCTGTAGAACACGCGCAGGCGGATGTCCTCCGGGTCCAGCTGTTCCAGGAAGGCGCGGTGCTGGGGCTCGTCCTCCGGCCGGATCGGGCGCAGGGTGATCGCCTGACCCCGCCAGTCCCAGATCTCGACCAGCTCGACCGGGTAGGGCTGGATGGCGAAGTTCGCCGCGCCGGCCGGTCGCTGGGCCGACACCCGCACGCGTGCATCCAGCACGATGGCGCCCTCGTGGTTGGTCAGCAGCGGGTTGATGTCCAGCTCGGCGATTTCGGGCACCTCGGCCAGCAGCTCTGAGACGCTCACCAGCACCTGCGCCACCGTGTCGATGTCGGCCGCCGGCTCGTCGCGGTAGCCCTGGAGCAGGCGGTGGATGCGGGTGCGCGCGATCTGCGCCAGCGCCAGCGGCGTGTTCAGCGGCGGCAGCCCCAGCGCCCGGTCGGCCAGCACCTCGACCGCTGTGCCGCCGGCGCCGAACAGGATGACGGGGCCGAACAGGCTGTCGACGCTGGCGCCCACGATCAGTTCGTGCGCGTGCTTCTTGCGGATCATGGGCTGCACGGTGAAGCCCTGGACATCGGCGTCGGGCCGCAACTCGCGCACGCGCTGCAGCATGGCGGTGCAGACCTGCGCCAGCTCGGTCGCGCTGCCGATGTTCAGGCGCACGCCGCCAACATCGCTCTTGTGCGAGATCGCGTGCGAGAGGATCTTGACCACCACCGGGTAGCCCAGCGCTTCGGCGGCGGCTTCGGCCTCGGCGGCGCTCGGTCCGACCACCCGGGTGGGGACCACCGGCAGGCCGGCCGCGGCCAGCAGCGACTTGGCCTCGGGCTCGGTGAGGATCTCGCGGCCATCGGCCAGCACCGCGTCCACGATGGTGCGCACGTCGGGCAGGTCCATGGCGTGCGAGGCGTCGCGCGCGGGTGGCGTCTGCAGCAGCTCGGCCTGGTGCTGGCGGTAGCTGCGCAACATCGAGAACGCGCGCACCGCGTCCTCGGGCGTGGCGTAGTCGGGCACGCCGGCATCGCGGAAGGTCTGGCGCGCCTGCGCCACCGCGCTGTCGCCCAGCCAGGAGCCCAGCACGCGCCGCGGCCTGGCCGTGACCTGGGGCAGCACGGCCTGCGCGATCTCGGCGCTGGGCACGATGGCGGTGGGTGCGTGGATGAGCAGCACCGCGCTGGCCGGGTCGTGCGCCAGCGCGTCCAGCGCCGCCACATAGCGCTCGGCCGGCGCGTCGCCAATGATGTCCACCGGGTTGGCGCGCGACCAGTGGGTGGGCAGCACCGCGTCCAGCCGCGCCAGCATGGCCTCGTCCAGCGGCGCCAGCGGCACGCCCAGGGCCGAGGCCTCGTCGGCGGCCATCACGCCGGCGCCACCGCCGTTGGTGAGCACCACCAGTTTCTCGGAGGGACCATCGCGGAAGCGCGCCAGCGTCTCGGCCGCCAGGAACAGGTCGTCCAGCGTGAGCACGCGCAGCATGCCGGCGCGCGCGATGGCGGCATCGAACACCGCGTCGGAACCGGCCAGGGCGCCGGTGTGCGAGGCGGCCGCGGCCTGGCCGGCGGCCGAACGGCCCGCCTTGACCACGATGACCGGCTTGTTGCGCGCGGCGGCGCGCGCGGCCGACATGAACTTGCGGGCCTCCTCGACCGACTCGATGTAGAGCAGGATGGCGCGCGTGTGCGGGTCGCTGCCGAGGAAATCGAGCATGTCGCCGAAGTCCACGTCGGCGTGTTCGCCCAGCGAGACGAAGTGCGAGAAGCCGATGCCGCGCGCCGAGGCCCAGTCGAGCATGGCCGTCACCAGCGCGCCCGATTGCGAGACGAAGGCCAGTTCGCCGGGCTGGGCGCCGATGTGGGCGAAGCTGGCGTTCAGGCCCAGGTGCGGCACCAGCATGCCGATGCAGTTGGGGCCGAGGATGCGCAGGGTGTGGGGCCGTGCCGCGTCCAGCATGGCCTGCCTGGTGGCCTTGTCCAGGCCCGCGGTGACCACCACCGCCGCCCGGGTGCCGCGCTCGCCCAGCTGGGCGATCAGGCCGGGCACGGTGGCGGCCGGGGTGCAGATGACCGCCAGGTCCGGCGCCTCGGGCAGGGCCTCAACGCTGGCATAGGCCCGGGCATCGCCGATGTGGCGGTGTTTGGGGTTGACCGGGTAGAGCCGGCCCTTGAACCCGTTGGACAGGTTGCGCCAGACGGTCGCGCCCACGCTGAAGGGCCGTTCGGAGGCACCGAAAACCGCCACCGAGGCGGGCGAGAACAGGGCGTCGAGGTGGCGGATGCTCATTGGATGGCCCTCATGCCGCGCCCTTGCCGTTCTGGTTCGACGCCATGAACGCGATCAGCGCCATGCGCATGGCCTCCTCGACCGACATGTCGACCGGCGTGGTCCAGCTGCGGGGCACGAACACGGTATAGCCACCGATCATGTAGCCCATGGGGAGGTAGACGGCCACCTGGTCGTCGAGTTCGGCCAGGCCCCGGGGCAGGCCTTTCATGCTCTGGCGCGTGACCAGCCCGACGGTGCTCAGCTCGTGCCCGGGCATCTTCAGCAGCACGACCTGCTGTGCGTCCTGTTCATGCGGGGCAAAGTAATCGGCGAAGTTCTTCAGCGAGGAATAGATGCTCTTGACCACCGGGAGGTTGGTGAAGGGCAGCTCGACATAGGACAGCAGCTTGCCTGTGACGCGCATCGACATCAGACCGCCCAATGCCACGATCAGCAGCGCCCCCAGCGCGATGCCCAGGCCAGGCAGGTAAAACTCGCCGGTGAGCGGGCGCAGCAGCTGCATGGCGGTGCGCTCGGTCCAGGTGATGAAGATCACCAGCACGTAGACCGTGATGGCCAGCGGCAGGAAGGTGATCAGCCCGCGGAAGAAGTACTGCGACAGGCGGTTTGCGAGCGGGGGGCGCGGTTCTGGCGCTGGGGCGGGCGGTTTCATGGATTCAGCATAGCAGCGGCAGGCGACAACCGGTTGACCTGGCGGAACTTGCAGGCGCGCAAAATGTCCCTATCTGATGCCTCACATGAATCTTGTGTCCGATCTGTTGTCCCGAATTTTCCGTGGTGCCCTCAAGCTGGTCCTGGTGCTGGCTGCGATGGTGTTCGTGCTGAGCTTTCTGCTCGCGGCCCTGGTGGCGGTGCTGGTGATGTCTGCGTGGTCGCTGATCACGGGGCGCAAGCCGGCGCCGGTGGTGATGTTTTCCCGCATGCGCGAGCAGTCTCGTCAGTACACGCAAGGCATGTGGCCAGGCCGGGCACCGGTGGGCGACGTGGTCGACGTGGACGCGACCGAGGTGGGCGAGCGCCCGGGCGCCGAGTCGCCGCTGCAGCGCCTGCGCTGAGCTTCAGTCTTCCTGTGCGCCCTTGCGCCGGGCCAGGGCGGCCTGGTACAGCGCATTGCGCGGCGCGCCGCTGATCTCGGCGCACAGCTTCACGGCGGTTTTGACGGGCAGTTCGGCCAGCAGCAGGTCGAGCGTGCGCAGCGTGGCCTCGTCCATGTTGTCGTCGATGGCTGCGGTGGCGGGATGCACCAGCAGCACGAACTCGCCGCGCGTGCGGTGGGCGCCTGCCTGCAGCCAGGCCGGAAAGTCCCGGGCCGCCACCTGCGCCACTTCCTCGAACTGCTTGGTCAGCTCACGGCCGATGGTGAGCGGCCGCTCGCCCAGCGCGGCCAGGTCGCGCGCCAGGGCCTCGATGCGGTGCGGCGCCTCCAGCAGCACGCAGGCGCGCGGGTCGGCCGCGATGGCCTGCACCTCGCGCTGACGCTCGGTGGTCTTGGGCGAGAGAAAACCAGTGAACACAAAGCCCCCGTCGTGGCCGCCGGTGCCGGCCACGCTCAGCAGCGCCGTGATGCTGCTGGCGCCCGGCAGGGGCAGGGCGCGCAGGCCGGCGGCGTGCACGGCGGCACACAGTCGCGCGCCCGGGTCGCTCACCCCGGGCGTGCCGGCGTCGCTCACATAGGCCACGCGCTGACCCTCCCGCAGGCGCTGCACCACGGTCTGCGCGGCCTCGGCCTCGTTGTGTTCGTGCAGTGCCAGCAGTGGCTTGTGCAGGCCGTAGCTCTGCAGCAGGGCCGCGGTGTGGCGCGTGTCCTCGCAGGCGATGCAGTCCACCAGGTCCAGCACGTGCAGCGCGCGCAGGCCGATGTCGGCGAGGTTGCCGATCGGGGTGGCGACCATGTAGAGCGCGCCCTGCGGATAATGCTGCTGCCCCGCCATGTCACGGGCGGCGGCCAGCAGGGAAGGGGAGGGTGCGGACAATGTGGGATTCCCGGAAACAGGGGACTTCGGTCACGACCAAGCAGCGCGGCGATGCGGCCGAAGACGCCGCCCTGCGGCATCTGCTGCGACACGGATTGCGGCTGGTGCAGCGCAACTTCCGCACGCCCGGCCGCGGCGGCGGCGAGATCGATCTGATTATGCGTGAGCCCGATGGCACGCTAGTCTTCGTCGAGGTGCGCCAGCGGGCGAGCGCCAGCCGCGGCGGGGCGGGTGCGAGCATCACCGGGGACAAGCAGCGGCGCATCGTGTTCGCCGCGCGGCACTTTCTGCTGCGGCTGGGGTCGGAACCCGCGTGCCGTTTCGACGTGGTCTTGATCCAGGGGGCGCGGGACGGCGCGGAGGCTCCGCACATCCAGTGGCTGCGCGCGGCCTTTGATGCATCCGGTACCTTTTGATACCCTGCGCGCCGCTATCATCGCCCCATGCTTCTGCAACGCATCCAGCAACAGTTCATCGACAGCGCCGACCTCAAGTATCAGTGTGCCCAGGCGCTCGCGCCCATGGTGGAAGCCGCCACGGCGGCGGTCTTGGCCAGCGTCACCGGCGGCGGCAAGGTGCTGTCCTGTGGCAACGGGGCTTCGGCGGCGGCGGCGCAGCTGTTCGCGGCCAGCTTCGTGGGGCGCCACGAGCGCGAGCGGCCCGAGCTGGCGGCGTTCTCGCTCTCGGCCGACGCCTCGGTGCTGACCGCGCTGGCCACCGACTTCGACGTGCGCGCCGTGTTTTCGCGCCAGGTGCGCGCCCTTGGCCAGGCTGGCGACGTGCTGCTCGTGCTCTCGACCTCGGGCAACTCCCAGAACGTCATCGCCGCGGTCGAGGCCGCGCACGAGCGCGACATGACCGTGGTGGCGCTCACCGGTGCGCGCGGTGGCCGGCTGGCCCAGTTGCTGCGCGACACCGACGTTCACATCTGCGTGCCACACGACGTGCCGGCACGGATTCTCGAGGTGCATCACCTGGTGCTGCACTGCATCTGCGACGGAGTGGATGCCCAGCTGCTGGGCCTGCCCGAAGCCCTGCCCAATGAAACGGAGAACCTCGCATGAAGACCATTGTTTCCCATGGCCGTCTGACCCTGGCCGTCCTGAGCGTGGCTGCAGCCGCAGCGACCCTCTCGGCCTGTGCGCCGCTGGCGGTGGGCGGGGCGGCACTGACCGGCGCCATGGTGGCCGGGGACCGCCGCAGCTCGGGCTCTCAGCTGGACGACCAGGGCATTGAACTGCGCGCCGCCAACCGACTGCGCGAGCAGATGGGGTCGCGCGCGCGCATCAGCGTCACCAGCTACAACCGCCGCGCGCTGCTGACCGGCGAGGTGGGCAGCGTCCGCGACAAGGAACTGGCCGAGTCCATCGTGAAGCAGGTGGACAACGTCGCCGTGGTCCACAACGAATTGGACGTGGCCAACAGCCCGACCTTCACCGAGAAGGCCGAGGACACGCTGCTGACCGGCAAGGTCAAGGCCGGCCTGATCGACACCAAGCAGATCTCGGCCAACGCCTTCAAGGTGGTCACTGAACGCGGTACCGTGTTCCTCATGGGCCGCGTGACCCAGCGCGAGGCCGACATCGCCACCCAGGTCGCGCGCACCACCAAGGGCGTGCAGCGCGTGGTCCGTCTGCTGGAGATCATCAGCGAGGAAGAGCTGGCGCGCATCGCGCCCAAGTCCTGAGGCCGCTTTCCTGTACCGCGGTGCAGGGAGCTGGTCACTTCAAGCGTTTGATCAGGCTGGAGGTGTCCAGCCAGTTCCCGCCCATGGCCTGCACGTCGGCGTAGAACTGGTCCACCAGGGCGGTGACCGGCAGGCGGGCGCCGTTGCGCTTGGCTTCGTCCAGCACCAGACCGAGGTCCTTGCGCATCCAGTCCACGGCAAAACCGAAGTCGAACTTGTCGGCCACCATGGTCTTGCCGCGGTTGTCGAGCTGCCAGCTCTGGGCCGCGCCCTTGCCGATCACCTCGAGCACCTGGTTCATGTCCAGTCCGGCTTTCTGCCCGAAGGCGATGGCTTCGGACAGGCCCTGCACCAGCCCGGCGATGCAGATCTGGTTGACCATCTTGGTGAGTTGGCCGGCACCGCTCTCGCCCATCAGCGTGAAGGCGCGCGAGAACGCCATGGCCGCGGGCTTCACGGCGTCGAACGCAGTGGCATCACCGCCACACATCACCGTCAGCGCGCCGTTCTGCGCGCCCGCCTGACCGCCCGACACGGGCGCATCGACAAAGGCCAGTCCGAGGTTCCTGGCCGCACCGTACAGCTCGCGCGCCACATCGGCCGACGCGGTGGTGTGGTCCACGAAGAGGGCGCCCGGCGCCATGCCGGCGAAAGCACCGTCGGCACCCAGCGCGACCGAGCGCAGGTCATTGTCATTGCCCACGCAGCAGAACACGATGTCGGCACCGGCCGCCGCTTCGCGGGGGGTGGGTTTGGCCGCACCGCCGAACTCGGCCACCCAGGCCTGCGCCTTGGCCGCCGACCGGTTGTAGACCGTCACCGAATGTCCGGCCCGGGCCAGATGCCCCGCCATCGGGAAACCCATCACACCCAGACCGAGAAAAGCCACCTTCTTCGGTGTCGTTGATTCGTAGGTTTTGGAGGCGATGCTGCTCATGTGAAGTCATCCGCGAAGTGAAGGAGAGTCCGTCGAGAAATGCCGCGGAACCGGCTTCGCCGGGCCGCAGGCATTGCCCCCTTGAGGGGGTGACGCACCGCAGGCGCGGCGCGGGGGTGGTCAAACGATCGTGAGGTGTTCGGTGCCCGCCGCCAGATCTTGCGTCTTGGCGCGCTGGCTGTTGAGCTTGATCTGCAGCCGCAGGTCGTTGAGCGAGTCGGCGTTGCGCAGCGCATCCTCGTAGCTGATGATGTTCGCCTCGAACGCATTGAACAGCGCCTGGTCGAAGGTCTGCATGCCGATGTTGGTGCTTTTCTTCATGATCTCCTTGATCTCGGCGACTTCGCCCTTGAAGATCAGGTCGGCGATCAGCGGAGAGTTGAGCATGATCTCCACGGCCGCGTGGCGTCCCTTGTTGTCCTGGCGCGGCACCAGCCGCTGCGAAATCATGGCGCGCAGGTTCAGCGACAGGTCCATCAGCAGCTGCGGACGGCGCTCCTCCGGGAAGAAGTTGATGATCCGATCCAGGGCCTGGTTGGCGCTGTTGGCATGCAGGGTGGCCAGACACAGGTGACCGGTTTCGGAGAACTGGATCGCGTACTCCATGGTCTCGCGGTCGCGGATCTCACCCATCAGGATCACGTCGGGCGCCTGCCGCAGCGTGTTCTTCAGCGCCACGCCCCAGTCGTCGGTGTCCAGTCCCACTTCGCGCTGCGTGATCACGCAGTTTTTGTGGGCATGGATGAACTCCACCGGGTCCTCGATGGTGATGATGTGGCCGTGGGTGTTCTCGTTGCGCCAGTCGACCATGGCCGCCAGGGAGGTTGACTTGCCCGAGCCGGTTGCGCCGACCACGATGCACAGGCCGCGCTTGGACAGCGTGATGTCCTTGAGCACCTGGGGCAGGTTGAGCGAGTCGATGGTGGGCAGCACCGCGGGAATCGTCCGCATCACCATGCCGACCTTGCCCTGCTGGACAAAGGCGCTGACGCGGAAACGCCCGATGGCCGGCGGCGAGATTGCAAAGTTGCACTCCTTGGTGCGCTCGAACTCGGCGGCCTGCTTGTCGTTCATGATGGCGCGCGCCAGGGCCAGGGTGTGTACGCCGTTGAGTGGCTGGGGCGAGACCTTCACCACCTTGCCATCGACCTTGATGGCGGGCGGGAAGTCGGCCGTGATGAACAGATCGCTGCCGCCGCGGCTGAGCATCAGCTTGAGCAGGTCGTTGATGAATTTCGATGCCTGATCGCGTTCCATGAGGTCGTACCTTCTGGGCTCAGCCGGGGAAGTTCTCGGGGATTTTTGCCTTGCTGCGCGCTTCGGCCGGGCTGATGACGTTGCGCTTGACCAGCTCGGCCAGGTTCTGGTCGAGTGTCTGCATGCCGACGTTCTGGCCGGTCTGGATGGCCGAGTACATCTGGGCCACCTTGGCTTCGCGGATCAGGTTGCGGATGGCGCTGGTGCCGATCATGATCTCGTGCGCCGCCACACGGCCGCTGCCGTCCTTGACCTTGCACAGCGTCTGAGAGATCACGGCCACCAGGGACTCCGACAGCATGGCGCGGACCATGTCTTTTTCTTCGGCAGGGAACACGTCGATGATCCGGTCGATGGTCTTGGCGGCGCTCGAGGTGTGCAGGGTGCCGAACACCAGGTGACCGGTTTCGGCGGCGGTCATGGCCAGGCGGATGGTTTCCAGGTCGCGCATTTCACCCACCAGGATCGCATCCGGGTCTTCCCGCAACGCCGAGCGCAGGGCGTTGGAGAAGGAGAGGGTGTGCGGGCCGACCTCGCGCTGGTTGATCAGGCACTTCTTGGATTCGTGCACGAACTCCACCGGGTCTTCCACCGTCAGGATGTGGCCGTACTCGGTCTCATTGAGGTGGTTGACCATGCCGGCGAGGGTGGTCGACTTGCCCGAGCCGGTCGGACCCGTCACCAGCACCAGACCCCGCGGACGCAGCGCCAGATCCGCAAAAATCTTGGGCGCGTTGAGCTGTTCCAGCGTGAGGATCTTGCTCGGAATCGTCCGGAACACCGCGCCTGCACCGCGGTTGTGGTTGAAGGCGTTCACGCGGAAACGAGCCAGGCCCTCGATCTCGAACGAGAAGTCGCATTCCAGGAACTCCTCGTATTGCTTGCGCTGCGCGTCGTTCATGATGTCGTACACCATGCTGTGCACCATCTTGTGGTCCAGCGGCTCGACGTTGATGCGCCTGACATCGCCATGCACCCGTATCATGGGCGGCAGCCCGGCAGAGAGGTGAAGATCGGAGGCTTTGTTCTTGACGCTGAAGGCGAGCAGTTGGGTGATATCCATCCCGTGATCCCGTGCAGTGTTGGTGTAACGGACTGATTATGACGACGATTGAAGGCAATCTCCAACAGGTGCGGGAGCGGCTCGCCAGGGCCTGCGAAGCGGCAGGTCGCGATGTGAATGCCGTCACATTGCTGGCGGTTTCCAAGACCTTCGGGCCAGAACAGGTGTTGGACGCAGTGGCGGCCGGACAACGCGCGTTTGGCGAGAACTACATCCAGGAGGGTGTCGAGAAGGTGCTGGCCCTGCAGGCGCTGCTCCCTGGAGGCGATCTGGAATGGCACTGCATCGGCCCGGTGCAGAGCAACAAGACACGGCTGGTGGCCACCCACTTCGACTGGGTGCATTCAGTGGACCGACTCAAGATCGCGCAGCGCCTGTCCGAGCAGCGACCCGAGTACCGCGCGCCCCTGCAGGTGTGCCTGCAGGTGAACGTCGACGGAGGGGCGAACAAGTCGGGTGTGGCGCCGGACGAACTCCCCGCGCTGGCCCACGTGGTGGCGACCTTGCCCCGCCTGCGTCTGCGGGGGCTGATGTGCATCCCCGAGCCGAGCGAGGATGTTGTGGTCCAGCGCGCAGCGTTCCGGCGGGTGCGGGAACTGCAACAGGTGCTGATCGGTCAAGGGCTGGCGCTCGACGTGCTGTCCATGGGCATGAGCGACGACCTGGAGCCGGCGGTGGCCGAGGGGGCCACGCTGGTGCGCGTCGGCCGGGCCATCTTCGGTCACCGGCCGCGCAAGGAGCCGGTCACTGCTTCGGCGGCTGGATCGGCTTGATGTTGCCGCAGTCGGCCGAGAGCCACTTGCCCTGACCTTCCATGGTCATGGTCTCGGGTTTGCCGTTGCGGACGGTCTGCATGACCATCTTGGTGGCAAAGGCCTTGTCGCCGCTGAAGGTGTAGGTGCCTTCGCCGGTGGTCGGCGGGTTCTTGCAGGCGAACTTCGACTTCAGGGTGTTGCCCGTGCGCGAGGTGATGGTCGAGGTGCAGTCGCCCTCGGTGTGGCTGGGCAACTCGGACTTGGCGGCCATTTCG
Source organism: Hydrogenophaga sp. NH-16 (assembly GCF_004006415.1). NCBI lineage: Bacteria > Pseudomonadati > Pseudomonadota > Betaproteobacteria > Burkholderiales > Comamonadaceae > Hydrogenophaga > Hydrogenophaga sp. NH-16. Next base: position 3,522,303 of record NZ_CP029344.1, on the reverse strand, counting down.
GGGGTGATGCAGACCTTGACGGTCACCGCGCCGCCGGCACCGACGCTCATGCCGTTCTGGCCCATCATGGCTTCCATCTGCTTGCGCTGCGCGGGCGGCATGGCGGCCAGTTGCTTCTGCATCTCGGCCATGGCCTTGTCCAGCTCCGGGTTGCCTCCCATCTTGTTCTGGATGGCCCACAGGCCGGGCGCGGTGGTCTGGGCGAAGGCGCTGGCGGAACACAACAGAAGGCAGGTCAGCAGTCGGGACGGGGCACGCATAAGAACTCCGGTGGGTGAGGGATCGTTCTATTGTGCGTCGCCAAGGCCTCACAGCGGCAGCCGGCTGCTGTTCTTCACCTCTTCCATCACTGCGTAGGTGCGCGTCTCGCGCACGCCCGGCAGCTGCCACAGCACGCTGCCGGCGAAGTCGCGGAAGGCGGCCATGTCGGCCATGCGGGTCTTGATCAGGTAGTCGAAGCCGCCGGCCACCATGTGGCATTCCAGGATTTCGTCGCGCACCTGCACCGCGGCCTTGAACTCGTTGAACACGTTGGGCGTGGTGCGGTCGAGCAGCACCTCGACGAAGACCAGCATGCCGCGCCCGAGCTTGAGCGGGTTCAGCCGCGCCTCGTAGCCCAGGATGTAGCCCTCGCGCTGCAAGCGCTGGGTGCGCGCCAGCACAGCGGTGGGCGACAGCGACACCGCCTCGGCCAGTTTGAGGTTGGAGATGCGGCCGTCGGCCTGCAGGACGTTCAGGATGCGCAGGTCGATGCGGTCGAGGTCGGGGGCGGCTTCGCTCATGGATAGTGAATTATCCTATTTTACGCCGAAAATTAGACAAAAATTCGTCAAATGGTTCTTCAGACTCCTGGCATTCACCAATTTGTCCTGTTTCAGGAGACCCGCCATGCCCCGCAGAACCGACCGCCTGCCCTTCCCCTACCGGCCCGAGGCCGAGACTGTTGCCCAGCGCCTGGCCGCGCTGCAGGGGGCGCTGGATTGGGCCGCCGCCGCCCACGTCGCGGCGCCCTGGGTGCGCGCGGTGCGCGAGAACCCGCCGCCGTTCTGGGCCATGGAAAGCCTGCTCAAGGAATACCCGATTTCCAGTGCCGAAGGCCTGGCCCTGATGCGCCTGGCCGAGGCCCTGCTGCGCGTGCCCGATGCCGAAACGGCGATCGCGCTGACGGCCGACCAGCTGGGTCGCGCCGACTTCGACGGCGCGGCCGACTCGACACTGGCGAGGCTGTCGTCGACGGCCATCGCCATGTCCAAGCACTTCCTGCCCGAGTCCGGCCACGAGCCGGGCCTGATGGCCAAGCTGGGCGCGCGCACCGTGGTGGCCGCCACGCTGCGCGCGGTGCAGCTGCTGGGCCGCCAGTTCGTGCTGGGGCAGACCATCGGCGAGGGCATGAAGGAGGCGACAGCGGCGCGCAGGAAGCAGCCCAACCTCCAGTTCAGCTACGACATGCTGGGCGAAGGTGCGCGCACCGCGGCCGACGCGCTGCGCTACCAGGCCAGCTACGAGAACGCCATCGCCGCCATCGCCCAGGGCGCGGACCCGGCGCGCCACCCGGCTCAGAACGACGGCATCTCGATCAAGCTCAGCGCGCTGCACCCGCGCTACGAAGATGCCCAGCACGAGCGCGTGATGAACGAGCTCGTGCCGCGCGTGTGGACTCTGTGCCGCGCGGCCGCGGCGGCCAACCTGAACCTGACCATCGACGCCGAGGAGGTGGACCGGCTCGAACTCTCGCTGGACGTGTTCGAGGCGCTGGCCGCGCTGGTGGCCGAACATTGCCCGCAGTGGCAAGGTCTGGGCCTGGCCATGCAGGCCTACCAGACGCGCGCGGTCGAGCTGATCGCGCACATCGCCGCGCTGGCCCGCCAGTACCGTATCAAGTTCATGTGCCGCCTGGTCAAGGGCGCCTACTGGGACGCCGAGATCAAGCGCGCGCAGGAACAGGGCCTCCCCGCTTACCCGGTGTTCACCCACAAGCACCACACCGACGTGAGCTACCTGGCCTGCGCCAAGACGCTGCTGGACGCGCCCGACGCGATCTTTCCGCAGTTCGCCACGCACAACGCCGGCACGATTGCGGCCATCCTGCAACTTGCATCGCGCAAGGCGGTTCCGTTTGAATTGCAAAGATTGCACGGCATGGGCGAGGGCATCTACCGCGAGGTGCTGAAGAACCCGCTGGTGAGCTGCCGCGTCTACGCCCCCGTGGGCGCGCACCGCGACTTGCTGGCCTACCTGGTGCGCCGCCTGCTGGAGAACGGCGCCAACTCTTCTTTCGTGCATCAGCTGGCCGACGAGTCGGTGGGCATGGACGAGCTGCTGATCTCGCCGCTGCGGCTGGAGCCGCAGGCCTCGTTGCCGTTGCCGATGGACCTGTACGGCACGGCTCGCGCCAACAGCAGCGGCCGCGACCTGACCGTGATTGCACAGCGCGATGAGCTGCTGGCGGCGCACGCGGCCTGTGTTGTGCCGGTGGTGGCGGAGTCCCGCGCTGGCGACGCCACCGCCGCCGTGGCGCGCGCCATCGGCGCGTTCGGCGCCTGGAACCACACGCCCGTGGCGCAACGCGCGGCCGTGCTGCGCTTCGCCGCTGACGCGCTCGACGCGGCTCTGCCGCGCTTCTGCACCCTGCTGGTGAAAGAGGCGCACAAGACCTGGGGCGACGCCGTGTCCGAGGTGCGCGAGGCGGTGGACTTCCTGCGCTACTACGCCAACGAAGCCGAGCGCGTGCAGGCGCCGCAGACCCTGCCCGGCCCCACGGGCGAGAGCAACACGCTGCGCCTCGAAGGCCGCGGCGCCTGGGTCTGCATCAGTCCCTGGAACTTCCCGCTGGCCATCTTCATGGGCCAGGTCGCGGCGGCGCTGGCCACCGGCAACACGGTGCTGGCCAAGCCGGCCGAGCAGACGCCGGCCGTGGCGCTGGAAGCGGTGAAGCTGCTGCACAGTGCCGGCATCCCGGCCGACGCGCTGCAACTGCTGCACGGCCCCGGCGAGACGGTGGGTGCGGCCCTGGTCGCGGCGCCCGGCGTGGCCGGCGTCGTGTTCACCGGCTCGACCCAGGTGGCCAAGATCATCCAGCGCGCACTGGCGGCCAAGGACGGCCCCATCGTGCCGCTGATCGCCGAGACCGGTGGCATCAACGCCATGCTGGTCGACAGCACGGCCCTGCCCGAGCAGGTGGCCGACGCGGTGGTGCAGAGCGCCTTCCGCAGCGCGGGCCAGCGCTGCTCGGCCCTGCGCCTGCTCTGCGTGCACGAGGCGATCGCCGACGGCGTGATCGAGATGATCCAGGGCGCGGCGAAGGAGCTGGTGGCCGGCGATCCATCGCTGTTGTCTACCGACCTCGGTCCGGTGATCGACGCTGAAGCTTTTGAGAACATCCAGCGCCACGTCGCGCGTCTGCGTGGCAATGCCAGGGCCTTGCTGCCCGAAGCCGCCCCGGCGCAGGCCCTACCCAATCTCGTGCCGCCGCAGATGTTCGAGGTCGGCCCCATCGCCGAAGTGACGCAGGAAATCTTCGGCCCGGTGCTGCAGGTGGTGCGCTGGGGCGGCGATCCGATGGACGTGATCCGCCAGATCAACGCGCTGGGCTACGGCCTCACGCTGGGTATCCAGACCCGCATCGACAGCCGCGCCCAGGCGCTGGCCGCCGCGGCGCGGGTGGGCAATGTCTACGTCAACCGCAACATGATCGGTGCCGTGGTGGGCGTGCAGCCCTTCGGCGGCGAAGGCCTGAGCGGCACCGGCCCCAAGGCGGGCGGGCCGAACTACCTGCTGCGCTTCTGCGCCGAGCAAACCCTGACCATCAACACCACCGCGGCGGGCGGCAACGTGGCGCTGTTCGCCGGCTGAGTCGCTGTCGCACGCTTGACGGGGAGTGCAGGAGGTGGGCGGAACAATGCCGCCATGACACCCTTTTGCGCCCCGCTGCAGTCCCAGGTCGTCGAATTGTGCGTATCCGTGGGGGATACGGTGCGCGCCGGCGACCCGCTGGTGATCGTCGAGGCCATGAAGATGGAGCACGAGCTGCGCGCCGTGGCCGATGGCCATGTGACCGAGCTGTGTTGCGCGGTCGGGGACGTGGTTCAGGAGGGCGATGCGCTGCTGGTGCTCGCACCGGTGGTGATTGCCCCTGAAGCCGCTTCAGTGCCGGCGGAAGTGCCGGCAGGAGCGCCGGTGGCCGGGGGCGCCGGGCGGGCCGATCTGGCGCGGCTGCGCGAGCGCGAGCGCTTTCTGCTGGACGCTGCAAGACCGGAGGCGGTGGCGAAACGCCATGCGCTGGGCCTGCGAACCGCGCGAGAGAACATCGCCGACCTGTGCGACGAGGGCTCGTTCATCGAATACGGCGCGCTGGCCGTGGCGGCGCAGCGCAACCGCCGCAGCGCCGAGGACCTGATCGCGAACACGCCCGCCGACGGCATGGTGACCGGCATCGGTTCGGTCAATGGCGCCGAGTTTGGCGCAGGGCGTTCGCGCACTGTGGTCATGGCCTACGACGCCACCGTGCTGGCGGGCACACAGGGCATGCGCAACCACGCCAAGACCGACCGCCTGCTGGGCATCGCGCTGGCGCAGAAGCTGCCCGTGGTGCTGTTCGCCGAAGGGGGCGGCGGGCGGCCCGGCGACACCGACATGCCCATCGTCGCGGGCCTGCACGTCGGCACCTTCGCCGCGTTCGCGAAGCTGTCCGGCCAGGTGCCGGTGGTTGGCATCGCGGCGGGCCGCTGCTTCGCGGGCAACGCGGCCCTGCTGGGCTGCAGCGATGTGGTCATCGCCACCCGCAGCAGCAACATCGGCATGGGCGGCCCGGCCATGATCGAGGGCGGCGGGCTGGGCGTGTACCGGCCCGAAGAAATCGGCCCGTCGGAAGTGCAGCACGCCAACGGCGTGATCGACATCCTGGTCGAGAACGAAGCCGAGGCGGTGGTGGCCGCAAAACACTACCTGTCGTTTTTCCAGGGCTGCACGATCGGCTGGGCGGCGCCCGACCCGCAGACCTTGCGCGACGTGGTGCCCGAGAACCGGGTGCGCGCCTACGACAGCCGGGCCGCGATGGCAGGGCTGGTGGACGTGGGCAGCCTGCTGCCGCTGCGCACCGGTTTTGGCGCCGGCATCCACACCGCGCTGGGCCGCATCGAGGGTCGGCCGGTGGGGCTGATGGCCAACAACCCCTTGCACCAGGGCGGCGCCATCGACGCCGATGCGGCCGACAAGGCGGCGCGTTTCATGCAGCTGTGTGATGCCCACGGCCAGCCCATCGTCAGCCTGGTCGACACCCCTGGCTTCATGGTCGGTCCGGCCACCGAGGCCACGGCCCAGGTGCGGCACGTCAGCCGCCTGTTCGTGCGCGCGGCCCACCTGCGGGTGCCGGTGTTCGCGGTGGTGATGCGCAAGGGCTATGGCCTGGGGGCGATGGGCATGAGCGCCGGGGGCTTCCACGCGCCGGTCTTCACGGTCGCCTGGCCCTCGGCCGAGTTCGGCGCCATGGGGCTGGAGAGGGCGGTGCGGCTGGGCTACCGCAAGGAGCTGGAGGCGGTGCCCGAGGGATCGCAGCGCGAGGCTTTGTTCCAGTCGCTGCTGGCGCAGATGGTGGCGCGGGGTGCGGCGACCGAGATGGCCGCCACGCTGGAGATCGATGCGGTGATCGACCCGGCCGACACACGGGCCTGGCTGGCCCGGGGGCTGGCCGGCTCAAGGGTGGCCGCACCGCCCGAACGAGGCGGCATCGACACCTGGTAATTGCGCGCCGCAGGCAGGCTGGCGCTCAGTGCAGGTCGCCGAACGAGGTGGAGCGCACGCCGGCGCTGGGGGATTGCGGTGCGGTCTGGTTGATGTTGATCCAGAACTCGCAGACGTGTTTCATCGCGCTGAGGAACTGCGCGAATTCCGTTGGTTTGGCGATGTAGGCGTTGGTGCCGGCCTCGTAGGCGCGCTGCAGGTCGCTGGGCTCGGTGGACGAGGTCAGCACCACCACCGGGATGTTGTGCAGCGTGTCCGAGCCTTTGATTTCCTTGAGCACCCCGATGCCGTCGAGTAGGGGCATCTTCAGGTCCAGCAGCACCAGCACGGGGTTGCCGCCCGGACGGTCGGCATAGTCGTCGCGCTGGTACAGGTAGTCCAGCGCCTGCATGCCGTCGGAGACGTGGGTCACGCGTCCGTCCAGTCCGTGGCGGGCCAGCGCCAGTTTGGTCAGTTCTGCGTCGTCCGGGTTGTCCTCGACCAGCAGGATGGCTTCAGCGTTCTTGTTCATGGTTTCAGGACCGAAGGTAGGGTGTCGTGCGACGAGTCTGACGGGCTGCAGCCTTCAAAAGGCAGCGAGAAGTGGAACGTGCTGCCTTCGCCCTGTTGGCTCTCGGCCCAAATGCTACCACCGTGGCGCTCGAGAATGCGCCGGGTGAGGGCCAACCCGATGCCGGTGCCCTCGAATTCCGAGGCCCGGTGCAGGCGCTGGAAAACGCCGAACAGCTTCTGCGCGTACTTGGTGTCAAAACCGACGCCGTTGTCCTTGACGTAGAAGGTGTAGCCCACGGCGGGGTCGACGCTCCAGCCGACCTCGATGCGGGCGCGTTCGCGGGGACGGGTGTACTTGAAGGCATTGCCCAGCAGGTTGGCCCAGACCTCGCGCAGCAGCAGCGCGTCGCCCTGGACCACCGGCAGGTCGGGGGCGATCACCCAGTCGACCACGCGGCCTTCGGTGTCGTGCGCGATCTGGCTGACCACCGCCTCGACCAGCATGGTGAAGTCCACGGGCATCACGTTGACCGCCGAGCGGCCCAGGCGCGAGAACGCCAGCAGGCCGTCGATGAGCTGGCTCATGTGGCGTGCCGAGTTGCCGATGGTGCCCAGGTAGCGCTGCGTGGTGTCGTCGCCCTTGTCGGCCAGGTGCTCCTCCAGCAGGCTCACGAAGCTGGAGATGTGGCGCAGCGGCGAGCGCAGGTCGTGCGAGACCGAGTAGGAGAAAGACTCCAGGTCCTTGTTGGCGGCCAGCAGCTGCTCGGTGCGCTCGACCACCCGGTTCTCCAGCTCGTCGTTGATGTTGCGCATCAGATCGTCCAGCCGCTTGGCATCGGTCATGTCGCGGCTGATCTTGGAGAAGCCGCGCAGCTCGCCGCTGTCGTCCCGCAGCGCGATCAGGATCGAGTGGGCCCAGTAGCGCGAGCCGTCCTTGCGCGTCTGCCAGCTGTGCAGCTCGTGCTGGCCCCGGGATGCCGCCATGCGCAGCATCTGTGCGGCGATGCTCGATGCCTCGTCCGGGTTGTCCGGCTGCAGCAGCTTGGCGTAGTGCTGCCCGAGCATCTCGGAGGGCGAATAGCCTTCCATGCGCTGGGCACTGTCGGTCCAGTCGGTGATGCAGCCCTGGGCGTCCAGGAAGTAGATGCTGTAGTCACGCAGGTTGTCCGCCATGAGGCGGAAGCGCTGCTCGCTCTCCAGCAACTCCATCGACCGTTCACGGATCCGCATCTCCAACTCGTCGTTGAGCTGGTGCACGCGTTCCTCGACGCGCTTGCGTTCGGTGATGTCGATGATCTGGACGATGATGCCTTGCACCAGGCCTTCGTAGATGTCTGGCAGAAGGGTGGCCCGGATGTAGATGTCCTCTCCGCTCACGGTGTGGCGCCAGGATTCGTAGTGCTGGACCTGTCCGTCCAGGGCCGCCTGGTACCGGGGCTGGACCTCCTGCCAGACCAAGGCCGGCAGGCACTCGCTGATGTGGAGTCCGAGAATGCGAGCCGGGTCCAGACCATAGAGCCGGCGGTGTTCTTCGTTGGCGAACCGGAACCTGAGCATGGCGTCCAGGTAGGCGATCACGCCGGGCACGTGGTTGGTCACCGTCTGCAGGAAGCGCTGGTTTTCCTGCAGCGCCAGCTCGGCCTGCCTGCGCTGGGTGATGTCCACCACCGTGGTGTTGCTGCGCAGGAAGCGTCCCTGTTCGTCGCGCACGGCTGCTGACGACAGGAGCGCATGGAACACGGAGCCGTCCTTGCGGCGCATCTCGTACTCCACACCGGCCAGCACGCCTTCACGGATCAGCCGCTCCATGCGGTCTTCCAGCAGCGGCACTCGGGAGGGCAGGACCACATCGCGGTAGCTCAGCCGGCCGATGACCTCGTCGCGCTCGTAGCCCAGCCATTGCAGCTCGGTGTCGTTGATCGACTCGTACACACCGTCGGCGTTGAGGGAGTGGTAGCCGCAGGGGGCCTGGTTGTAGAGGGCCTGCGCCTGCTGCAGGGCGTCGGCCAGCTGGCGGTTGGTGCTCTGCACACGGTCTTCAGAGGCCTTGCGCTCGGTGATGTCGACCATCTGGATGATCAGCCCCTGCACCTGGCCGTTCTCGATGTATGGCGTGTACCCGATGCTCGCGTAGAACTCGTGGCCGTCCGGGAAGCGGCGCAAGCCTTCAAATTGCTGGGGTTCGCCGTGCAGCGCGGCTTCCAGGCGCGCGCCGGCCGTGGCAAAGTCCTCGGGCCTGGCGATGTCGCGCAGGTGCAGGCCGATCAGGCTGGCCGGCTCGGTGCCCACCCAGCGGGCGTAGCTGGCGTTGGCGAAGCGGCAGATCAGGTCGCGGTCGTAGAAGGCGAGCTGCACCGGCACGGTGTTGGTGACAGTCTGCAGGAAATTGCGTTGGACGTGCAGGGCGTGTTCGGCCAGCTTGCGCGCCGAAATGTCCACCAGGGTGTTGTTGGTCCGGACAAAGCGCCCCTGTTCATCGACCACGGCCGTGCTGCTGAGCAGGGCCACGAAGGTCGTGCCGTCACGGCGGCGCAGGCCCAACTCGACCGATTCCAGCTTTTCGCCTTCGATCAGGCGCTGAAGTCGGTCCCTGATCATGGGCCTGTCTTCGGGCAACACCTGGTCACGGAAGGTCATCTTGCCGATGGCTTCCTCCCGTGTGTATCCCAGCCAGTCCAGTTCTGTCTGGTTGATCAGGACGAAGATGCCGTCGGCGTCCACCGAGTGGTAGCCGCAGGGGGCCTTGTTGTAGAGCGTCTGGGCGTCGTGCAGCGTCTGCCGCAGCCGCTCGTTGACCGTCGCCAGCTGGCTGGTCCGTTCCTGGACCCGAGACTCCAGCTCGCTGTTGAGCCGCTGGATCTGGTGCTGCTGCTCGTGGGTCTCGGTGATGTCGCGCGACACCGCCAGCAGCATCACCGGCTGGCCGCTGCTGTCGGTGATCGGAGAGACCACGGTGTCCCACCACTTGGGTGTGCCCTTGAACGTGTTGCCGAAGGCCACAAAGCGCGCGCCGCCGGCAGTGCGCGCCTGGTCGAGTGCCGAGCGTGCGAGGTTCTGTCCTTCTTCGGGCCACCAGGTGGTCCAGTCGCTGCCGCGGACCTGCTCAAAATCATCGACCTCCACCAGCTTGCAGCCGCGTGCGGTCATCTGGAGCACATGGCCCTGCAGGTCCAGCACCTTGGTGCAGTCCGGGCTGCTGGCAATGATCTGGCGGTTGAGCTCGTCCTTGATGCGTGCTTCTGCTTCCAGCTTGCGCAGCTGGCTGATGTCCTGCACGAAACCCAGCTGTCCGGTGAGCCGGCCCTGTTCGTCAAACTGGGGTATGTTTCGCGCAATCACATGGGCGATGTCCTCGCTGCCTGGCCGGATGATGCGGAATTCAAGGCTCGTGCTCGTGCCTGTGGCCACGCCGCGTTCCCAGTATTCCTTCACAACCGCCACGTCGGCCGAATGAACGCAGCGCATCCAGCCGAAATTGAAGAAATCCTGCTCTTCCAGGCCGAAGATCTGCTGCAGCATCTGATCGACCTGTATCAGAGAACCATCGGGCTGGATGCGCAGCATGCCAATGGGGAACACGCTGTTGAGGGCCGCGAACAGAGAGCTGTAGGGGTCCGGCGATTCGCTGCGGAGACCATGGGCGGGGCCGGGCGATGCGGCGGGGCGCCGCAACTGCGCCAGCTCGGCGCGCAGGGCCTGCACCTCGGCTTCGAGCGCGCGCTCACGATCGGACATCTGCTCTTCGTCAGGTGTCTTTCTGGCTTTGTTCCCAGGAAACGGGTGGATCGCGCTCATCGCGGACCCACTTTACCGCAGGGGGCCGCAGCCCAGATGTGAAATCTGACCGTCAGAACCGGGGCAAATCCGGGTGGCTGATCTGGCCTGCGCGCACCAGCATCTTTCCGTATTCGGCACAACGTTGCAGCGTCGGAATCACTTTTCCGGGGTTTAGTAGCTCTTTGGTATCAAAGGCACGTTTGACGGCGAACATCTGTGCGTTTTCCTCTGCGGAAAACTGAACGCACATGCTGTTGACTTTTTCCACACCCACGCCGTGTTCGCCTGTCACCGTGCCGCCCATGGCGACGCTGGTTTCCAGGATGTCGGCGCCGAACAGCTCGCAGCGGCGCAGCTGGTCCGGGTCGTTGGCATCGAACAGGATCAGCGGGTGCAGGTTGCCGTCGCCGGCATGGAACACGTTGGCGCAGCGCAGGCCGTACTTCTTCTCCATCTCGCCGATGGCGATCAGGATGTCGGCCAGGCGCTTGCGCGGGATGGTCGAGTCCATGCACATGTAGTCGGGGCTGATGCGGCCACTGGCCGGAAAGGCGTTCTTGCGGCCGCTCCAGAAGCGCAGGCGCTCGGCCTCGTCGCGGCTCACGGCGATGGCGGTGGCACCGCAGCCGCGCAGCACCGCGCTCATGCGGCCGATTTCCTCTTCCACCTCTTCGGGTGTGCCGTCGCTCTCGCACAGCAGGATCGCCTCGGCGTTCAGGTCGTAGCCGGCCTTGACAAAGTCTTCCACCGCGGCGGTCATGGGCTTGTCCATCATCTCCAGCCCGGCCGGGATGATGCCGGCCGCGATGACCGAGGCCACTGCGTCGCCCGCCTTCTGGATGTCGTCGAAGCTGGCCATGATGCAGCGCGCCAGCTGGGGCTTGGGCACCAGCTTGACCACCACCTCGGTCACGACCGCCAGCATGCCCTCGCTGCCGATCACCAGCGACAGCAGGTCCAGGCCCGGCGTGTCCAGCGCGGTGCCTCCGAAGGTGACCGGTTCACCCTCGACCGTGAAGCCGCGCACCTGCAGCACGTTGTGCACCGTCAGGCCGTACTTCAGACAGTGCACGCCGCCCGAGTTCTCGGCCACGTTGCCGCCGATGGTGCAGGCGATCTGGCTGCTCGGGTCCGGCGCGTAGTAAAGGCCGTGCGCCGCGGCCGCTTCGCTGATGGCGAGGTTGCGCACGCCGGCCTGAACCACCGCGGTGCGCGATCGGGCGTCGAGCGACACGATCTTGTTGAACTTGGCCAGCGACAGCGTCACGCCCATGGCGTGCGGCATGGCGCCGCCGGAGAGGCCGGTGCCGGCGCCGCGCGCCACCACCGGCGCATTCAGTGCGTGGCAGGCCTTGAGCACGGCCGCCACCTGGGCTTCGGTCTCGGGCAGGGCCACCACCAGCGGCCGCTGGCGGTAGGCGGTGAGGCCGTCGCACTCGTAGGGCACGGTGTCCTCGGCGTGCCAGAGCAGGGCGTGGGCCGGCAGCACGGCCTGCAGGGCGCGCACCACCTCAGCCTGGCGGGCGGCGCGTTCGGCGCGGGTGACTTCGGCGGGGGAGGTGGGGGCGTTCATGCGCGGCAGTGTACGGCTGGCCGTCCGCTTGTGCATTGAAGAAACTTGCAGCCCGATGTGAGAGGACTTGAGTGGTTTTGACCCGCGTCAAATGCCGGGGTCTTGAAAAGCGCAGGATGGGAATCTATCTGTCTGGCACGGGAGCGGCGATGACCGGTCCCCCGAATGCACCACCACCTTCAGGAGTGAACGCCATGAACCATCTGATCGCACGCACCGGCCTGTTCGACGACTTCTTCAAGGACGTCGCCCCCGGTTTTTATGTCCGTCCGCTGCACGGAGACTCGTTGCCCTCGCCCTCGCAGATCAAGATCGACGTGAAGGAAACGCCGTCGGCCTACACCGTGGTCGCCGAGGTGCCTGGCGTGGCCAAGGAAGACATCCACGTGACCGTCGAAGGCAGCGTGGTGACGCTGCGCGCCGAGATCAAGCAGCAGGACAGCCAGACCCAGGACGAGAAGGTGCTGCGCACCGAGCGCTACTATGGTGCCGTGGCCCGCAGTTTCCAGCTGGCCACCGACATCGACAACGAGAAGTCGAAGGCGAAGTACGAAAACGGCGTGCTGACGCTCACGCTGCCGAAGAAGCTGGCGCTCGCGGGCCAGCGACTGAACGTCGAATGATCAGCTGAGGGAGTTGCGCAGCCACTCGGCGAAGGCGGCGCACTCCCAGCGGTCCATGGTGCCGGTCCGCCAGCACAGGTAGTGCGCGTGCGGGCTGGGCACATGGCGCGGGTAGAGCGGCACCAGCGTGCCGTTCTCCAGCCAGGGCGCGGCCAGCTTCATGCGCACCAGGGCCACACCCATGCCGGCTGCAGCGGCGTCGCACATCAGGCCGATGTCGTTGAATTGCGAGCCGTCCACCGGCTCGGGCCAGTCCAGATCGTGCGCCGCGAACCAGGTGCGCCAGGGCTCCAGCGGGCTGCGCAGCAGCGGTTCGCCCTCCAGATCCTGCGGCGTCTCGAACGGGCCGTGCTCGCGCACGAAGGTCGGCGAGGCCAGCGGCGTCACCTCGTCCTTCATCAGGCAGACGTGCTCCACGTCGGCGTAGCGACCGGTGCCGAAGCGGATCATCAGGTCCGCGTCCTCGGCCACCACGTCCAGCAGCGGGATGCTGACCTGCAGCGTCAGGTCGATCTCGGGGTAAGCGTCGGAGAACTGCTTGAGGCGCGGCAGCAGGATGGAGCGCGCAAAGGTCGGCGTGACCGCCAGCCGCAGCTTGCGCCGGCCCGGCGAGGCCGCGCTGCTGGGAAACTTCTGCAGCGAGGCCAGGCCCTCGCGCACCTGCGCCAGGTACTCGCTGCCCTCGGTCGTGAGGGAGAAATCCGCCCGCCCGAACAGCTTGGTGCCCAGGATCTGTTCGAGCTGCTTGATGCGGTGGCTCACCGCGCTGGGTGTCACGCACAGCTCTTCTGCCGTCTGCGTCACGCTGCGCAGGCGCGCCAGCGCCTCGAAGGTCAGCAGACACTGGATGGGCGGAATCCTGATCGCCATCTGGTTTATTTGAAGACAACGGTCTTGTGGCCGTTGAGCAGCACGCGGTGCTCGCTGTGCCACTTCACCGCGCGCGCCAGCACTTGGCTCTCGGTGTCGCGGCCCAGGGCGGTGAGGTCTTCCACCGTGTCGGTGTGGTCCACGCGGGCCACGTCCTGCTCGATGATCGGGCCCTCGTCCAGATCCGCCGTCACGTAGTGAGCGGTGGCGCCGATCAGCTTCACGCCGCGGTCGTGCGCCTGGTAGTAGGGCTTGGCGCCCTTGAAGCTGGGCAGGAAACTGTGGTGGATGTTGATCGCCTGGCCCGAGAGCTCGCGGCACAGGTTGTCCGACAGGATCTGCATGTAGCGCGCCAGCACCACCAGCTCCGCGCCTTCGCTGCGGATCACCTCCAGCTGCTTCGCCTCGGCCTGCGCCTTGGTGGCGGCCGTCATCGGAATGTGGTGGAACGGCACGTTGTAGCTGGCCGCCAGCTGGTAGAAGTCGCGGTGGTTGCTGACGATGGCCCGGATGTCCAGCCGCAACAGGCCACTCTTCCAGCGGAACAGCAGGTCGTTCAGGCAGTGGCCTTCCTTGCTCACGAAGATGACAGTCTTCATCGGCTCGGCCAGGGGGTGCAGTCCCCATTGCATGCCGAACGGTTCGGCGAACAAGCTCAGGTGGGTGCGCAAGTCGTCCTGGGTCAGTTGGCCGCAAGTGAACTGGACCCGCATGAAGAACAGGCCGGTGCCGTGGTCGTTGTACTGGGCGGCTTCTTCGATGTTGCCGCCACGCTCCAGCAGGAAACCGGAGACGGCGTGCACGATGCCGGGACGGTCCTGGCAGGAGAGGGTGAGAACGTAGGTGTGGATCATGGTCGGGCGGATTGTCGCAGGGTGGCTGGGGGTGGGTCCGGGTGGTCCGAGGTCAGTGGACCTCACGATTCGATGTTTCCGGTGCCAGAATCCGTCCACTTCATTGTCTGCGCACGCTGCGCCCGCCCAGGAGACCGACCATGGCCTACAACGACTTCCGCATGGACAACCAGTGGTTGCCCTTCACGCCCAACCGTGCTTTCCAGAAAGACCCGCGCGTCTTCGTCGGCGCCGACGGCATGTACTTCACCACGCACGACGGCCGCCAGATCATCGACGGCATTTCCAGCCTGTGGTGCGTGGGCGCGGGCCACAACCGCAAGGCCATCAACGAGGCCATCAAGGCCCAGCTGGACACGCTGGACTATTCGACGGCGTTCAGCGTCAGCAACGACAAGGCCTTCCGCGCCGCCGAGATGATCGCGGCCATGGCGCCCGGCGACCTCAACAAGGTGCTGTTCTGCAACTCCGGCTCGGAAGCGGCGGACACCTCGCTGAAGGTCGCGCTGGCCTACCACCGCGCGCGCGGCGAAGGCCACCGCAACATCTTCATCGGCCGCGAGCGCGGCTACCACGGCGTCAACTTCGGCGGCATGAGCGTGGGCGGCATTCCGGCCAACCGCAAGGTCTACGGCGCCGCGCTGCTGCCGCGCGTGGACCACCTGCGCTTCATCCACGACCCGGTGAACCACGCCTACATCCACAACCAGGAACCGGTGTGGAACGAGGACATCCTGCTGGAGCTGGAAAACCGCATCCTGCCGCTGCACGACCCGAGCAACGTGGCGGCGGTCATTGTCGAGCCGGTCGCCGGCAGCGCGGGCTGGTACATCCCGCCGCAGGGTTACCTCAAGCGCCTGCGCGAGATCTGCGACAAGCACGGCATCCTGCTGATCTTCGACGAGGTCATCACCGGCTTCGGCCGCCTGGGCACGCCGTTTGCCTCCGACTACTACGGCGTGCAGCCCGACATGCTGAACTTCGCCAAGGCGGTGACCAACGGCGTCATCCCCATGGGCGGCGTGGTCTGCAGCGACCGCATCTACAACGCCATGATGGGCGCCCACGGCAGCGCGCCGGAGCACGCCATCGAGTTCTTCCACGGCTACACCTACTCGGGCCACCCGGTGGCCTGCGCGGCGGCGATCGCCACGCTGGAGCTGTTCCAGCAGGAAAGCCTGTTCGCCCGCGCCGGCGAGATGGGCCCTGTGCTGGGCGACGCCGCCCACAGCGCGATCAAGGGCCTGCCCAACGTCATCAGCATCCGCAGCCTGGGCCTGGCGGTCGGCGTGGAGCTGGCCTCGATTCCTGGCCTGCCGGGCAAGCGCGCCTACGACATCTTCCTGGACTGCTACCACCGCGGTGTGCTGGTGCGCAACGCGGGCGAGAACCTGGTGTTCGCGCCGCCCTACATCGTGGAGCGCGAGCAGATTGATACCATGGTCAACGTGCTGGCCGACGCGATCAAGCGCCACGCCTGACACCCGTCCACCCTTTCCGCCGCAAGGAGGCTCCGCATGGCCATCATGGATTTCCTGAACCGCCAGTTCATCGACGTCATCGAGTGGACCGACGACTCGCGCGACACGCTGTCGTACCGCTTCCCGGACGACGACAAGCAGATCAAGAACGAGGCCCAGCTGATCGTGCGCGAGAGCCAGGTGGCGCAGTTCGTCTACGTCGGCCAGTTCGCCGACACGCTGGGGCCGGGCCGCCACACGCTCAAGACCGAGAACATCCCCATCCTCTCGGACCTGCTGGGCTGGAAGTACAAGTTCCAGACGCCGTTCAAGGCGGATGTCTACTACGTCGTCACGCGCGTCTTCACCGGCAACAAGTGGGGCACGTCCAACCCGGTGATGATGCGCGACGCCGATTTCGGCGTGGTGCGCATGCGCGCCTTCGGCACCTACGACTTCAAGATCGTCGACCCGGTGAAGTTCCTCAAGGAAGTCGCGGGCACCGACCACCACTTCCGGCTGGACGAGTTCAACGACGTGATGCGCTCACGCCTGGTCAGCGTGTTCAGCGAGACCCTGGCCAAGGCCAAGGTGCCGGCGCTGGACGTGGCCACGCGCTATGGCGAGCTGGGCGAGGCGCTGCTGGAGCCGATCAACGTCGCCACGCGTGAGAAGTACGGCATCGAGATGACCGCCTTCGTGGTGGAAAACGTGTCGGTGCCGCCCGAGCTGGAGCAGGCGATCGACAAGCGCGGCTCCATGACCGCCATCGGCAACCTCAACGACTACATCAAATACAACATGGGCAATGCCCTGGCCGAAGGCAAGGCGGGCACCGCCGGCATCGGCGCCGAGCTGGCGGCCGGTCTGGCCATGGGCCAGTCGATGATGCAGGGCATGGCCGGTGGCGCCGCGCAGGCGCCTTCGCAGCCGGGTCTGGTGCCCCAGGCCCCCGCGGCGGCGGCGGCCCCGGCGGCGGCGCCCATCGCGCTGATGACGCCCGAGCAGGTGGCCGAGGCCCTGGGGGTGAGCCCGGCCGACGTGCTGCAGGAGCTGGAGGCGGGCAATCTCAAGGGCCGCAAGATCGGCAGCCAGTGGCGCGTGCCGCAGGCGGCTCTGGACGAGTTCCTCAAGGGCTGACCGCACCAACGCATGCAGCTGAGCGAAGTCACCGCCCGCCAGAAGCTGGCCTGTCCGGCCTGTGGCGGCGAGGCGCAGTGGAACCCGGCCAAGAAGGCGCTGATCTGCGCCTACTGCGGCACCGAGTCGCCCTACGAGGTGCAGGCCGACGGCGAGATCGTCGAGCACGATCTGGTCGCGGCGCTGCAGTCGATTCCGCAGAGCGCGCGCGGCTGGCAGGACCAGCGCCGGCCCGTGCGCTGCCAGCACTGCCAGGCCATCAGCACCTTCACCAACGCCCAGCAGGGCAAGGCCTGCGATTTCTGCGGCTCGACGGCGCTGGTGGCGTTTGAGGAGACCGGCGACATCATCCGGCCCGAGAGCCTGCTGCCCTTCGACGTGAGCGAGCCCGCCGCGCGCGACAAGCTGCGCAGCTGGTACAAGTCGCGCTTCTGGGCGCCCAACAACCTCGGCGGCAAGGCGCTCACCGACACCGTCAAGGGCGTCTACCTGCCGTACTGGACCTTCGACGCCGAGGTCAGCGCGCGCTACACGGCCGAGGGCGGCGAGTACTACCAGAACCAGAAGGGCGAACGGCAGGTGCGCTGGTTCCCGGTCAGCGGCCAGGTGCGGCACTTCTTCGACGACACCCTGGTCTGCGGCTCGCGTGGGGTGCACCCGCGGCTGGTGGAGGCGGTCGAACCGTTCCCCACCGCGTCCGAACGGCTCAAACCCTACGACCCGGGCTACCTCAGCGGCTGGACGGTGGAGCGCTACCAGCTCGACCTCGTGGCCGCCGCCCAGCGCGGGCGCGAGCGCATGGTCGCGGCGATCCGCCAGATGTGCGCGCAGGACATCCGCGCCGACACCCACCGCAACCTGCAGGTGGCTCCGAGCTTCGACCGCCAGACCTTCAAACACGTGCTGCTGCCGGTCTGGCTGGTGGGCTACCGCTACGGCGCGAAGGACTACCAGGTGGTGGTGAACGGCGCCACCGGGCAGGTGGCGGGCGAGTACCCCAAGAGCTGGGTCAAGATCGCGCTGGCGGTGATCGCCGGGCTGATCCTGCTCTACATCCTGATGTCGCTCGAAGGGCGCTGAGCGCCGGGCCTCGGGCCGGCTCAGCGGCCCATCTGCTGCCGCATCTCGGCGCAATGGTCTTTGGCGGGTGTCGGCGGCGTGACCCACTGGCGGTCGGCCACGGCCGGATCGACCGGCCCGGCCACGTCGCCGGCCAGCACCATCACCACGCGGTGCGGCTGCCCGGCGGGCAGGTGGCTCGGCACCCCCAGGTCGCGTTGCACGTGGCCGTTGCCCGCGATCAGCAGCACCGTGCGCCCCGGCTGGAGCGCGCCCACGGCGGTCTGGGCCATGGCCCGGTCGCGGGCGATCTGGATGCGCGTCATCGGTGCGATCTGGGTGTCGGGCAGCAGCTGGCAGTGGCCGTCGCGGATCGCCTCGCGCTGCCGCTGCAGGGCCGGCGCAGGCAGCGTGCCGTCCAGGGTGGCATCGGCCATGGCCGTGCGCATCCCGGCGCGGGGCAGGTTGCCGCCCAGCACCGGCGCCCCGGCGCGCACCGCCGACAGGATGGTCGGGCCGTACACGGCCCAGGGCCAGGCGCCCGTGTTGCGTTCGGCGGTCCAGTCCAGCGCCTCCCGCACCTGGGCTTCGGTTGCGTCGGGCGGCAAATGGCGGGTGTCCCGGCCCTGCTCGACCATCTCCAGCACCAGCGCCCCCAGTTCGCCGCGGGCGGCCAGCTGATGCACGGTGTCGCGCTGCAGGGCCTGGTGTTCGGGTGCGTCGTGCTGCTCCCCGACCAGCAACAGCGGCGTGGGCAGCAGGCCCTGGAGATCCGCCGTGGCCAGGGGCATGGCACTGCAGGCACCAATCGTCAACGCCATCAGGGCGACGGTGAACCGGCGGACGATGACAGCGGGGCGACAGATCATGACCCGATACTACGCGTCCTGCTGTTGTTGCGTCGGCGCCTTACCGGTGCCCTGTCCGTGTCGCCCGTTCCCGATCCTGAGGCCCCGACCACCCGGGGCGCCCCCTTCGTCCTTCGAGTCTTGCTGACCCTGGTGCTGGCCTTCGGGGCGGCGCGCCTGTGCGTCTGGCTGAACACGCCCATCCCCTGGATGCTGGGGCCGCTGCTGGCGACCGCGCTGGTGTCGGTGTTCGGTGCGCCCACGGCGAGCTGGATCCCGTTGCGCAACGGCGGCCAGTGGGTGATCGGCGCCGCGCTGGGCCTGTACTTCACGCCTGCGGTCGGGGTGCTGGTGGTCGGGCTCTGGTGGGCGATCGCCCTGGGCATCGTCTGGGCGCTGGCACTGGGCCTGGGGTTCGGGGTCTGGCTGCGGCGTGTCCATGCACAGCAGCTCGGGCATCTGAGCCCGGCACAGCTGCGCAGCACCACCTATTTCGCCGGCGCCATCGGTGGTGCCTCCGAGATGACCCTGATCGCGGAGCGCCACGGCGCGAGCACCGATCTTGTGGCGGCGGCCCACAGCCTGCGCGTGCTGCTCGTCACCGTGACCATCCCGTTCGCCATGCAGGCTTGGGGCGTGTCCGGTCTGGAGCCGGCGCCCCCCGGTGCGCGCGCCGTGGACATCGTAGGACTCGCCCTGCTGGGCGGCCTGACCCTGGCGGGCATTCTGGTGATGCGCCGGCTGGGCCGCGCCAACCCCTGGTTCATGGGGGCCCTGGTGGCCACCATGGTGCTGACGCTCGGCGGCGTGACGCTGTCGGCAATCCCGCCTGCGCTCAGCGCCGCGGCGCAACTGGTGATCGGCGTGAGCCTGGGGGTGCGGTTCACGCCCGCGTTTGTACACACCGCGCCGCGCTGGCTGGGCTCGGTGGCGCTGGCCAGCCTGTTCATGATGGCGGTCTGCGCCGGCTTCGCCTGGCTGCTGTCCCTGATGACCGGACTGCACCCGGCCACCATGGTGCTCGGCACCTCGCCGGGTGGCATCGCCGAGATGTCCATCACCGCCAAGGTGCTGCAGCTGGGCGTGCCCATGGTGACGGCGTTCCAGGTCTGCCGCCTGGTGGCGGTTCTGATCCTGGCCGAGCCGGTGTACCGCTGGTGGGTGCGCCGGCTCAGTGCCGGAAGCGACCCTCGCGGGTGACGATCGCCAGGTCGACCAACGACATGCCGGTGTGGGCCCCGTCGCGGTAGCTGATTTTCATTCCCTCGATGGACAGCTCGGTGTTGCGCAGGCCGGCCAGGAACGAGTCGCGGCTCGGGTTGGGCCCGGCACGCCGCAGGGCTTCGATCAGCGCCCTCGCGGTGAGGTAGCCCTCCAGGCTGCCGTACGAAAAGGGCTGTCCCGGCTGGCCACTGGAAAAGGTGTCCTGGTAGGCGCGCGTCAGCGCCGTCTTGCGTTCCCACGGGCTGGGCATGACTTGCGCAAAGATCATGCCGTGCGCCAGGTCCCCCAGATGGCTCGCGAGCTGCGAAGAGCCCGAGTTGACGCCGTAGAAGGCGGCCTTCACGCCAGCCTGCCGCGCCTGACGGATCAGCTTCTCGTACATGCCGGCCCCGCCATGGTTGAACACCATCTGCGCCTTGCTGTCCGCCAGCTGCCGGACCATGGCCGCGATGTCCGCGTCGCCGATGTCCGATTTGAACGGCAGGTCGGTCACCGCCTCGATGCCCGTTTCCCTGGCCAGTCGCTGGACGTTGGCCAGGTGCAGCTGACCCGTTTCCGAGTCCGAGCGCACGAAGGCCACGCGGCCCATGCCCAGGCTCCGGGCGTGCAGCATCAGGGCCCGAAACTCGTCCTTGTGTTCGGCCCGCACCGGGAATACCAGGGGCTGGTGTGGCGTGCGCAGGGTGGGCGATCCCGCCATCGGGCCGAAAAACGGCACCTTGAGGTCGACTGCGGCCTTCATGACGGCGGTGGACGGCCCCCCCTCGATCGATCCGAACAGCAGGAACACCTTGTCCTGGATCACCAGCTGCCGGGCATTGGCCTCGGCCAGCGCCGACTTGTTGTCGTCGTCCATCACCTTGAGGACCAGCTTGCGACCCGCGACGCCGCCGTTGCGGTTGGTCTGCTCGATGGCCGCCTGGACGCCGGCCAGCACGGCGGTGCCATATTCGTTCTTGCCGCCCTGGAGGGTCAGCGTCTGTCCGATCAGGATCTGCTCGGGGGTCACGCCGTCGGCGGCCGCCTGGGTGAGGCTTGGGGAAAGACCCAGAAGGACCAGGGGCAGCAGGGCGGCGGCCAGGGGCGGACATTTCATCGGATACTCCTCTGTGTATTTCGCCAGTGTATGAACATGCCCCGCCAGCGGACAACAAAAAAGCCGGTGCAGGTCACCGGCTTTGTGTTGAAAGTCAACGGTTTCGCTGAATTTCAGTGCATGACCACCGGCATCTGGGCCAGCGAGGCATAGCCTTCGAGCGTGTCTTCCACTTCTTCCTGAGAGGGCGTGTTCTGTTGCCAGGCCTGGATCTGCTCCTGGAACATCTCGGCCCAGGAGCCGTCGAGGTAGACCTCCTTGCCCGAGCGCTTGTCGACGATTTCGAAACCGTGGCGGGGAATCTGCGGGCCCAGGAGGCGCTGCGCTTCGCCGTCTTCCGGCGCGTTGGCCAGGATGTGGACCACCGCAAAGGCATCAGAGTCGTAGAGCATGTGCATGGCTGTATTTCCTTCCACAGGGCGAAACGGGGACCTGTTGTCACTTATATCGGCAATTCGCTGCCGGGCTTCAGGCCTGTTGCAGATTTAGATGGTCCTGTGCGCCGAAGTTTCAAGATGCGTGTGTTTTTCGGCACAGTTCCAACGATCAGGGCGGGTCGTTTCGCTGCGGCAGCACGGGCAGGTCCTGAAGGACCATGTCCAGGTAGTCGCCATTGGGCTCGGTGATGCGGATGCGACCGGGCAGGTGGGCGTAGGCCGGCATCAGCCAGACCTCCACCTTTCTGTCGAACTCCTTGCGGGGTGAGCGGGTCAGCCGCACGGTCTGCACCTCGCCGGCGGGCAGGGTTTCGCTGGCGACCGGCCCGACCTGGAACAGCCAGACCTCGGCGGTGTCCACGCCACTGACGGGCAGCCGCAGCACCTTGCCCTCGGTGTAGGCCTCCGGCCGTGCATTGAACAGCGCCGACAGCTGGAAGTTCACCGACAGGCGGTCCTGCGCGCCGGGCAGCAGCTTGGCGTCCGGCGCGTTGTTGCTGAAGCGCAGCCGCTGGCCCTCGCGGTCGAAGTGTGCGGCGCGTTCGCTGCTGCGGCGCTGGTCGGTGAACCGGTCGGGCGCCAGACCCTTGGCTCCGAGCTGGCCCTTGCTGCCCTGCGAGAGCACAGTGAACACCAGCACGCGCACGGTCAGCCTGGCTTCGTACGTATTGCCGTCGTTGGACCATTCCAGCTGCGCAGAGCCGTTGTAGGTCTTGCCTTTGGAGATGGATGTGGCGGAGAAGCGCAGATCTGCGCCCGGCGGCGGCAGGGCCGGCGGCAGGCCGGCGTCGGCCAGTCCCGCGCCCTGGCCCTGGACCGTGCTGGCAGCGACCTCGGTGGCTGCAGGCAGGTCCGACACCGGGGCGGGCGGATTGACAGGCGTGGCCTCGACCGCCGGCGGAGCAGGCGGCTCCGGAGGCGGCGCAACGGCCACTTCGACCGGCGGGGGCTCGGCCGGAGGTTCGGCGGGGGGCGCCACCACGACCGCTTCCACCGGCGGGGGCGGCGGGGGTTCGACCACCTTGGGCGGAGGGGGCGGTGGGGGAGGTGGCGGCGCCGGTTCGGGCGCCGGCGGCTTGGGCAATATCCAGCGCACGCGGCTGCTGCGCACGGGCGGCGGCAGTTCCTCGCTCATGGCGGCGGCCAGTTCGGGTGGTGGCGGCGCACCGGTCGCATCGGGTGCGCTCGCGGGATCGGAGGCGGTCGCGGTGAACATGTCCAGCGACAGGCCGGACAAGCCGCCGCTGAGCAGGCTCAGGTGTGCCAGCAGCACGCCCGCACCCAGCGCGAACAGCACGCGCCGGCGCGGCGCCGCGCGCTCGACGGGAAAGTGCGGCACGGCAGCGGTCATGGCGTCGGCCGGTGGCCCAGATCGTCGCTGAGCTGGCGGGCGCAGCGCCGCACCGCCTGGGCGGGTGCGCCGTTCCAGTCGGTGTCCAGCGTCGCCACCGAGCCCAGCACCACGAGGCCCAGCGCCAGCCGGCCCTGGGCGTCGAACACCGGCGCGCAGAAGCCGCCCACGCCGGGCAGCAGGCTGTGCACCACCCGGCCCAGGCCCTGGGCGCGGGTTTCATCGAGCATGGCCTGGACATCCTGCAGGGTCTGAGGCACGTCTTCCAGCGGCAGGCCGTTGCGTGGCAGTTTTTTCACCCGTGCCAGTTCCTCTCGGATCATGGGCGCGATGCGCTGGGCGTCGCGGCCTTCCTGGCCCATGAACGCGGCGAAACAGCGCCCGGTGGCCGAGGTCAGCAGCGGCATCACGTCGCCCAGGCGCAGGGTGACCGGCACGGTCTGCGGGGCCTCGGCCCAGTGCACCATGGTCGGCCCCTGGTTGCCCCAGACGGCAATCGCCAGCGTGTGGCCGGTCTCTGCCAGCAGCGCGGGAACGCGGTCGCGCGCCAGTTTCACGGCGTCCAGCCGGCTCAGGCTGGCCAGCCCCAGGCGCAGCGAGGCCGGGCCCAGGTCGTAGCGCGTGCTCACCGGGTCCTGCATCACCAGGCCCATGCGCTGGAAGCTCACCAGATAGCGGTGGGCCTTGGCCGCGCTCATGCCGGCGGCGGCGGCCAGGTCGCGCAGCATCAGCGCACCGGGGGCCTGGGACAGGGCATTGAGCAGCTCGAACCCGACCTCGACCGACTGGATGCCGGCGCGCAGGTGCTCGGTGTCCGTTTCGGTGGTGTCGCGTCGGTGGGAGGCCTCGGGGGCAGGGGTTTTCGCGGCAGGCATCGGAACAACGTCGGGAGCGCTGGGGTGGAATGAGGGGCTTTCACACTCAAATGTGCGCCGTGAACTAGAATGCGATTTTTACGTATAGGTTAACGAATTTCACTATTCGTAATCATGTAAACCCCACACACCGCAGGAGACTCGCATGAAACTCGCCACCTACAGGGACGGCTCGCGTGACGGACAACTGGTGATCGTCTCGCGCGACCTGACGACCGCCCATTATGCGACGGGCATCGCCACCAGGCTGCAGCAGGTGTTGGACGACTGGAACTTCCTGGCGCCGCAGCTGCAGGACCTGTACGTCACGCTCAACCAGGGCAAGGCGCGCCACGCCTTCCCGTTCGACCCGGCCATGTGCATGGCGCCGCTGCCGCGCGCCTACCAGTGGGCCGACGGCTCGGCCTACATCAACCACGTGGAGCTGGTGCGCGCCGCCCGCAACTCCGAAGTGCCGGCCAGCTTCTACGAAGACCCGCTGATGTACCAGGGCGGCAGCGACGACTTCATCGGCCCGCGCGACGACGTGGTCGTGCCCAGCGAGGACTACGGCATCGACTTCGAGGCCGAGATCGCGGTCATCACCGGTGACGTGCCGATGTGCGCCACGCCCGAACAGGCGCTGGACGGCGTGCGCCTGCTGATGCTGGCCAACGACGTCAGCCTGCGCAACCTGATCCCGGCCGAGCTGGCCAAGGGCTTTGGTTTCTTCCAGAGCAAGCCGGCCACCGCGTTCAGCCCCGTGGCCGTGACGCCCGACGAGCTGGGCGACGCCTGGCAGGGCGGCCGCGTGCACCTGACCCTGCAGAGCACCTGGAACGGCCGCAAGGTCGGCATGTGCGACGCCGGCCCCGACATGACCTTCCACTTCGGCCAGCTGATCGCCCACATCGGCAAGACGCGCAACGTGCGCGCCGGCTCCATCGTCGGTTCGGGCACGGTGAGCAACCGCGGCGTCGAGGTCGACGGCAAGAAGGACTGGCCCAAGGGCTATTCCTGCATCGCCGAGAAACGCGCCATCGAGACCATCCTGGACGGCAAGCCCTCGACCGAGTTCATGAAGTTCGGCGACACCATCCGCATTGAAATGAAGGGCAAGGACGGCCAGAGCATCTTCGGCGCGATCGAACAGAAGATCGCCCCCCTGGCCCGGAGCTGAGCCGCTCGCACCGCCCTTATGATCGGCCGCACCATGCGAAGGGTGCGGCCGATTTCTTTTGTGCAGTACGAGACGGCGGCACCCGTCGGCAGCGGCCATGGCTGAGGGCACCCAGCGTCGCTACGAGGCACCTTGCCCGGGTTGCGGCGCTCCGGTGCCGTTCCAGAGCGCCCAGTCCACCCACGCCGTCTGCGCCTACTGCCACTCCAGCGTGGTGCGCCAGGCCGATGCGCTGGCCCGCCTGGGCCGCATCGCCGACGAGTTCACCGACTACAGCCCGCTGAAGATCGGCGCCACCGGCCAGTGGCGCGGCAAGGCCTTCACCCTGGTCGGTCGCCTGCAGCTGGGCAACGCCGCGGCGCGCTGGACCGAGTGGCAGGCGGTGTTCGACGACCAGAGCCTGGGCAGCCTGAGCGAGGACAACGGCAGTTTTGTCTTCAGCGTGCCGCGCCCGGTGTCTGGCAGCCTGCCCGCGTTCAAGGACTGGCGCGTCGGCCGCAGCCACGTGCTGGGCGGCGAGACCTTTGCCGTCGGCGCGGTCACCGAGGCCTCGGTCCTTGCGGCGCAGGGTGAGCTCTCGCACCTGCCGGAGCCCGGCAAAGTGTTCGGGGTGGTCGAGCTGCGCAACGACGCCGGGTCGGTCTGCAGCATCGACTACGCCAGCGAGCCACCCGCGGTCTGGCTGGGCGCGCAGGTCCCGCTCGACGAACTCCAGCTCGCTGGTCTGGCCGGCGATTCGGTGCGCAAGGACGAAGGGCGGCACTTCAACTGCCCGAACTGCGCGGCGCGGCTGGAGGTCAAGCTCGAAACCACCAAGAGCATGAGCTGCCCCTCGTGCGACGCGCTGATCGACCTGTCGGCCGGCATCGGCGGCGAGCTCAAGCATGCGATCCAGGACGAGCCGGTGCGCCCGCTGATCCCGCTGGGCACCGTCGGCCAGCTGCGCGGTGCGTCCTGGCAGGTCGTGGGCTACCAGCACCGCAGCGGCACCGAGCCGGGCGAGGACGAGGTGTTCGCCTGGCAGGAGTACCTGCTCTACAACCGCAAGGAAGGCTTCCAGTTCCTGGTGGACGCCGAAGACGGCTGGAGCCTGGTCAAGCCCGCCACCGGTGCACCCAAGGTGTCGTCGGGCGGCAAGACCGCCACCTACCTGGGCAAGCGCTACCAGCTGCAGTACAGCTACCGCGCCGAGACGCAGTACGTGGCCGGCGAGTTCTACTGGAAGGTCGAGCGCGGCCAGGTGACCGAGAACTCGGACTACGCCAGCGGCCAGCACCTGCTGTCACTGGAGAAGTCGCGGGACGAGTGGACCTGGTCGGTGGGCGAGCGGCTGGACAGCGCCACGGTGGCCAAGGCGTTCAAGCTCGACCAGAAGAAAGACCTGTTCAAGCGCGGCGATGCGACGCCCCTTAGCGGCGACAGCTGGTCGGTCGGCAAGGTGGTCCTGTTCGTGGTGGCCGTGCTGATCGTGGTGATGCTCGAGCGGGGCTGCGACGACTGCGATCCCCAGGTCGAGAACTGCAGCTCCACCTCCGGCCGCTGGGGCGGCGGCTCCTACGGCGGCAGCTCCAGCGGCGGCTGGCACAAGTAAAACGGATATTCCCTTTCCCCATTTCGACAGGAGCAAGCACATGGACATTGAATGGCTCAGGCCCGCAGCGTTTCTGGGATCGATCCTGTTCGCGCTGATCGGCGTGGTGGTGTTCTGGATCAGCTTCATCGTGATCGACAAGCTCACGCCCTACGACCTCTGGAAGGAGCTGGTCGAGAACCGCAACATGGCGCTGGGCCTGGTGGTGGCGGCGATGTCGCTGGGCATCTCGATCATCGTGGCCGCCGCAATACACGGCTGACGTGTCGGTCACCGACGACCGACCGGCCTCAGCCCCCGGCCCGGTCGAAATCGCGCTGCTGGCCAGCGTCTTTCTCGTGGCCGCTTGCGGCCTGGTGTACGAGCTCGCGGCGGCGGCGCTGGCGTCCTACGTGCTCGGCGACTCGGTGTTGCAGTTCTCCACCGTCATCGGCACCTACCTGTTCGCCATGGGCATCGGCAGCTGGCTTTCGCGCCACATCGAGCGCCAGCTGCCCGCGCAGTTCCTGCGCATCGAGCTGCTGATCGCGTTGATCGGCGGCCTGCTGCCGGCGCTGCTGTTCCTGGCCAACGCCTACCTGCCCGGGGCCTTCCGCGGGCTGCTCTACGGGCTGGTGCTGCTGGTTGGCACGCTGGTGGGGCTGGAGATCCCGCTGGTGATGCGCATCCTGCGCCGCCACGTGGTGCTCAAGGACCTGGTGTCGCAGGTGCTGACCTTCGACTACCTGGGCGCGCTGGCGGTGTCGATCGCCTTCCCGCTCTGGCTGGTGCCACAGCTGGGCCTGGCGCGCACCGGTCTGCTGTTCGGCCTGATGAACGCGGCCGTGGCCTTCTGGGCGCTGTGGCTGTTCCGGCACGAGATCCGCGCGCGCGCGGCGCACGCGGCGTCGGCCGTGCTGGTGCTGGCGGCGCTGCTGGTGGCCTGGGCGCTGGCCGACCGCATCACCACCGCCGCCGAAGACCGCTTCTTCGAGGACAAGGTGGTGCTGGCCGAGACCTCGCCCTGGCAGCGCATCGTGCTCACGCGGGGCGCCCAGGGTCACCGGCTGTTCCTCAACGGCAACCTGCAGTTCGCCGAAAGCGACGAGTACCGCTACCACGAGGCCCTGGTGCACCCGGTGATGTCGGCCTACGCGCGCGGGGGCGGTGCGCCGCGGCGCGTGGCGGTGCTCGGCGGTGGCGACGGCATGGCGGTGCGCGAGGTGCTGCGCTACCCGGGCGTGCAGCAGGTGACCCTGGTCGAGCTGGACCCGGCCATGACGCGGCTGTTCTCCAGCGATCCGGCGCTGCAGCGGCTCAACGGTGACGCGCTGCGCTCGCCGCGCGTGCAGATCGTCAACACCGACGCCTTCCGCTGGCTGGAGGAAGGCACCGAGATGTTCGACGTGATCGTGGTGGACTTTCCCGACCCGACCAACTTCTCGGTCGGCAAGCTCTACACCGAGTCCTTCTACGCGCTGCTGTCGCGGCGCCTGTCGGCCAGCGGCTTTGCCGTGGTGCAGACCACCTCGCCGCTGGTGGCGCGCCAGAGCTACTGGACGGTGGCGACCACCATCGAGGCCGCCGGCCTGCGCACCGCGCCGTACCACGCGCACGTGCCCAGCTTCGGCGAGTGGGGCTTCATCGTCGCCAGCCACCGGCCGTTCACGCCGGCCGTCACACCGCTGCCCGAGGGCCTGCGCTTCCTCACGCCCCAGACCCTGCCGCTGCTGTTCGACTTCCCGGCCGACATGGGGCGCGTGCCGGCCGAGGTGAACCGCCTGTCGAACCAGGTGCTGGTGCACACCTACGAAACGGAATGGGGAAAGGTCTCGAAGTGAAGGGCCCATGTCACTGACGCGGCGCGACTGCCTGGGCTGGCTGGGCGCGTCGGCGGGGGCGGGCCTGCTCGGCTGCCAGCCGGCGCCGAGCGAGGTGACGGGCGGCTTCACCGGACCCGACCCGGCGCGCGGCCACCGCTGGCGCGATGCGGCGCTGGCCCAGCCGGCCGAACAGCGCCGCGCCGACGTGCTGGTGCTCGGCGGTGGCGTGGCCGGGCTGGCGGCGGCGCGGGCGCTCACGATGGCCGGGATCGAGGACTTCGCGCTGCTGGAACTGGAGCCCGAGGCCGGCGGCAATGCGCGCGCCGGGCGGCTGGGTGGTCTGGCCTGTCCACTGGGCGCGCACTACCTGCCCGTGCCCTCGGACGACGCGCCCGAGCTGCAGGGCTGGCTGGAGCAGATCGGCCTGCGCCAGCGCGTGGCCGGCCGCTGGACCTACGACGAGCGCCACCTTTGCCACAGCCCGCAGGAGCGTCTGTACTGGAACGGCACCTGGCACGACGGCCTGCTGCCGCTGGACGGTGTGGCGGCGTCCACGCTGGAGCAGTACCGGCGCCTGAGCCGCCTGATCGACGAGGCCCGGCGCTCGCAGCGCTACGCCATGCCGGCGGTGCGCGTGCCGGTGACCGACACCGTGCGCGCGCTCTGGGCGCAGAGCTTTGCGCAGTGGCTCGATGGCCATGGCCTGAACGACCCGCAGCTGCGCTGGTACCTCGACTACGCCTGCCGCGACGACTACGGCGCCGGTGCCTCCGCGGTGAGTGCCTGGGCCGGCATCCACTACTTCGCCAGCCGCCACGGCTTTCCCTCACCGGGTGATGAGGGCGAGGCCGAGCCCCTGCTGACCTGGCCCGAGGGCAACGCCTGGCTGGTGCAACGGCTGGCCATGGGACTGGGCGACCGCCTGCACACGGGGCAGGGCGTGCTGCGCGTGCGCCCGGGGCGCCAGGGTGTGGCGGTCGACAGCGTGTCGCCGGACGACGGGCGGATCACCCGCTGGCAGGCCCGCGCGGCGGTGGTGGCGCTGCCGGTGTTCATCGCCCGGCGGGTGATCGATCCGCTGCCGCCGGTGGTGTCGGCGCGGGCGGCCGGCCTGCGCATGGCGCCCTGGGCCGTGGTCAACCTGCTGCTGGACGACGCTCCCAAGGACCGCGGCGGCGCCCACCCAGGCTGGGACAACGTCACCTATGGCACCGCCGGCCTGGGCTATGTGGACGCCAGCCACCAGTCGCTGCAGCGGGTGGCCGGGCCGCGCGTGTGGACCTGGTACCTGCCGCTGGGCGACGAGCCGGGCGCGCGCCAGGCGCTGCTGGATCGGCCCTGGACCCACTGGCGCGACCGCGCGCTGGCCGAGCTGTCGCTTCCGCACCCGGACCTGCCGGCGCGGGTGCGCGAGGTGGCGGTGACGCGCTACGGCCATGCGATGGCCATCCCGGCGCCCGGATCGCTGTACGAGGGGCCGTGGCACGACGACCGGCTGGTGTTCGCGCACGCCGATTGGGCCGGCTACTCGGTGTTTGAGGAGGCTTTCACGCGCGGCCACCTGGCCGGGCAGCACATCGCGCGCCGGCTGCGCGGCTGAACGAGAGGGATCAGGCGGCGGGCGCCGCGCCGCGCTCGACCGAACGCCGGACGACCTCGGCCGGTGCAAACAACACCAGCAGCGCATCCATCAGCTGTTGCGCGCGCGCCGAGTGGTCGGCGCCGAAGTTGCAGACGTACACGTCCAGGCTCACGCTGCGCGACTCCGGCCAGGTGTGCACGCACAGGTGCGACTCGGCCAGCAGCACCGTGGCGGTGACGCCGCCCGGGCCCTGCGGCGTGTCGGGGAAGCGATGCCCCAGTTGCGCCACGGCCTGCAGGCCGCTGGCCTGCACCCGCTGCACGGAGGCGGCCAGCAGCCGCTCGGCGTCGGTCAGCCAGGCCTGGTCGCAGCGGCAGCCGCGCAGGTCGGCGGTCAGGTGCAGGCCGTTCACGGCGCTCAGGCGGCGAAGATGGCCTCGGTGCTGGCGAAGCCCTTGACCTCGATCGGGTTGCCGCAGGGGTCGCAGAAGAACATGGTCCACTGCTCGCCCGGCTGGCCCTCGAAGCGCACCTGCGGTGGCAGCACGAAGTCCACGCCCGCAGCGGTCAGGCGATCGGCCAGCGCGCGCCACTCGGACAGCAGCAGCACCAGGCCGAAGTGTGGCATCGGCACCAGGTGCTCACCCACGCGGCCGGTGCGCGTGGTCTTGAACGGCTCGCCCAGGTGCAGCGAGATCTGGTGACTGAAGAAGTCAAAGTCGACCCAGGTGTCGGTGCTGCGCCCTTCGGTGCAGCCGAGCACGCCGCCGTAGAAGCGCCGGGCCTCGTCCAGGTCGGTGACGTGGAAGGCGAAGTGGAACAGGCTTCGGGCGGGCAGCGTGCTGGAGGTCATCCGCGCAGGATATCAGCGCTGTGTCGGGTCGGCGGCCTTCTGGTCGAACTTCAGGAAATACTGGCGCGCCATCGCGACCAGCTGGGCATCGCTGGGGTGGTCGCTGTTGACCACATCGACCACGGCCTTGTCCGTCGCGTGCGCGTTGTGCTTGCACCAGTCGCGGAACTCGATCTTGGCGCTGGCCGGACCGGTCAGCAGCACCTCGGATACACCCTCCAGCGAGTCCGCGATGGCCTTGAAGAAGTCCTTGTCGGCGCCGACGTGCCCGTGCTTGGGCGTGTGCTGCTGGCGCGCCTTGACGCGCTGCGCCTCGATGTGCTCCTTGTCGAACATCAGCACGTGGGCCTGGCTGTGGTCCATCCAGACGACGGCGTGGAATGTGGTCATGCAAAGTACTCCTGAAAAAAGTGAGGAAAGAAAAAAAGATCAGTAGCCGGCCGGCTTGGTGGCGCCGCTGGCCTGTTCGGCCTTGTCCTGGCAGGCCACACAGCGCAGGGCCACAGGGTTGGCGTGCAGGCGGGCGGTGGCGATCGCATCGCCGCAGTCCACGCACAGGCCGTAGCTGCCGTCGGCCACGCGCTGCAGCGCCTCGTCGATGGCGACCAGCTCGGCCGACTCGCGCTCTTCCATGGCAAACGCCAGGTCGCGCTCGGCATCGGCCTGCGCCCAGTCGTCGCTTTCGGTTTCGCGCGCGTTGGCCGCGGCCTCGGCGCGGCCGATCTTGCCGCCACGCTGCGCCCGCAGCTGCGCCAGCACGTCGGCGCGCATGGCCTGCAGCTGCTGTCGGAAGGTGTCGGAAATGGGGGTGTTCATGGTTCTCCTCGTGTGTGGGTTCTGGGTCGGGCGGGTCCTGGGACCACGGTTTCATGGTGCGCCCGACTGTGTGTGACTGCCTTGATCAGCGTCAAGCCTGCCGCCGTTCAGGCCCGTTGCCAAGGGGAAATCCCCGGCGGAAAACACGGCATTCCCACGCAGAATCGGCGGCTTCACTTTCAAGAATCTGCAGGAGAAACAACGATGTCCGCTGTCGACTACAGCCGCTACCAGACCCTCGACATCACACGCCGCGGACCGACCGTGGACGGCGTGCCCTCGGTGCTGGACATCCGCATGAAGGCCGACGGCCCCGGCGGCAATGGCAAGCTGCCCACCGCCGGCCACGAGGGCCACTGGGAACTGAGCGAAATCTGGCGCGACGTCGGCCGCGACGACAGCGTGCGCTGCGCTGTGCTGCGCGGCAGCGGCATGGGCTTCTCCGGTGGCGGCGACCTGGCGCTGGTGCAGGACATGGCGACCGATTTCGAGGTCCGCACCCGGGTCTGGAAAGAGGCGCGCGACCTGGTCTACAACGTGATCAACTGCGACAAGCCCATCGTCAGCGCGATGCACGGCCCGGCGGTGGGTGCGGGCCTGGTGGCCGGCCTGCTGGCCGACATCTCGATGGCCGCGAAAAGCGCGAAGATCGTCGACGGCCACACCCGCCTGGGCGTGGCAGCGGGCGACCACGCCGCCATCGTCTGGCCGCTGCTGTGCGGCTTGGCCAAGGCCAAGTACTACCTGATGCTGTGCGACCCGATCAGCGGCGAGGAGGCCGAGCGCATCGGCCTGGTGTCGCTGGCCGTCGACGACGACGCGCTGCTGGACAAGGCCTGGGAGGTCGCTGATCGCCTCGCCTCGGGCAGCCAGACCGCCATCCGCTGGACCAAGTACTCGCTGAACAACTGGCTGCGCCAGGCCGGCCCGGCCTTCGACACCTCGCTGGCGCTCGAATTCATGGGTTTTGCCGGACCGGATGTGCGCGAAGGTGTGGCATCCTTGCGCGAGCGCCGTGCGCCGCGTTACGGTGCCGACACCTGACCATGTTCCACCAGGAGACCGCCATGAGCGACACCAGCGGATTCGGCAAGTTCGTCCCCGGTTTCGAGTTCCTGCAGAACCTCGCGGGGCAGGCCGCCGGCGGCGTCGCGGAGGGCCTGGGCAAGAGCCTGCCGCAGATGCCCAACCTGGGCCACTGGGTGGCGCCGACCTTCAACGTCGAGGACCTGGAAAAGCGCATCGAGGAATTGAAGGCGGTGCAGTTCTGGCTCGACCAGAACGCCAAGGCCCTGGGCGCGACCGTCCAGGCGCTGGAGGTGCAGAAGATGTCGCTGGCCACGCTCAAGGCGATGAACTTCAACCTCGGCGATGTGGCCAACGCGCTCAAGCTCAAGGCGGCCGACACGGTGTCGGGCCTTACCGGCAAGGTGCCGACACAGTTCGCGGGGCTGGAGATTCCCGAGCGCACCTACGGCAACCCCGGCGCCCCGTCCGAGGCGGCCGAACCGGCTCCGGGGCCCGCCGCGCAGCCCAAACCCCGCAAACCCGCCGCCAAGGCTGCGCCGCCAGCCGATGCCGCGCCGGGCGTGGTCGATCCCATGGCCTGGTGGGGCGCGCTGTCGCAGCAGTTCCAGCAGATCGCCAGCACCGCGATGAAGGACATGGCCAAGCAGGGCGCACTGGACGCCACGCGCAACGTGGCCAGCGGGTTGACCGAGCAGGCGGTCAAGACCGCCACGGGCATGGCCGCCAAGGCGGGCCGCTCGGTGGGCGACACCGTCGGCCGCGCGGCCGGCATGGGCTCGGCGGCGGTGCGCGCCGTCACTGGTGGCTCGTCGGCGGCGGACAAACCGGCGGCCGCCAGAAAGCCCGCACCGAAGGCCCGCCGCGCCGCACCCAAGAAGGTTGCCGCGAAGAAACCAGCCACGAAGGCTGCACCTGCCGCGCCCACACAGCCCCTGGGTGCGGGCGACTGGCCCATGCCCACCGCGTTCTTCCCTGGCTTCCTGCCGGCGTCCGGTGCGGCCGCGAAAAAATCGCCCGCCGCCAAGGCCCCTGCGACCAAGAAGACCGCTGTCCGCAAGACCGCGGCCAAGAAGGCCCCGCGCCGTCGCTGAACTCCGGGAAGGTCTGCCACCGCCATGAAGCTGTTTCCCTACGCCCACGCGACCCACCCGCAGTGGCGCATGGCCGCGGCCCTGGTGCTGGCCCAGCTGCGCGCGCAGATGGCCCTGCCGGCCTACGCCGCCACGCCGTCGCTCGGTCTGCTCTACATCACCGACCACTACGCCACCCAGGCGCAGGCCATCCTCGACCACCTGAGCGCCGAGCTGCCCGAGATCACCGACTGGTCCGGCACCGTGGGGGTTGGCATCGCGGCCAACAACGTCGAGTACTTCGACGAACCTGCGCTGGCGGTCATGCTGTGCGACCTCAGCCCCGACCAGTACCGCGTCTTCAGCGGTGTCGCGCCGCTGCCGGCCAGCGGCAGCGAGCCGTCGGGCTTCGTCGCGCACACGGCGCTGCTGCACGCCGACCCGGGCGCGCACGACCTGGGTGAGCTGGTGGCCGAGGTCGCCGACCGCACGCAGTCGGGCTATGTGTTCGGTGGCCTGGTGGGCAGTCGCTCGGCCAGCGTGCAGTTCGCGGCCAGCAGCGCCGGCCATCTGCGGGGGCAGGGGGCGGTGGGCGGGGTGTTCAGCGGCGGCATCAGCGGCGTGGCCTTCGGTCCGGATGTGGAGCTGATCTCGCGTGTGACCCAGGGCGCGCAGCCGATCGACCGCGAGCGCACGATCACCGCGGTCGAGGGCAACCTGGTGCTGGAACTCGATGGTGAAGCCGCGCTGGACGTGTTGCTGCGCGAACTGGGTGTGTCGCTGGCGCAGCCGCAGCAGGCCATGGAGCGGCTGCGCCGCACCCTGGTCGGTCTCACGCTGCCGCAGCACCGGCAGGACGATGCGCCCGCGCAGCGCCATGCGCGCGGCCAGTTCGGTCCGGAGGTCATGGTGCGCCACATCATCGGGCTGGACCCGGCCCGCCACGGCGTGGCGGTGGCCGAGCACCCGCCGCTGGGCGCGCGGCTGGCTTTCTGTGAGCGCCATATGCAGGCAGCGCGCGCCGACCTGATCCGTGTCTGCAGCGAGATCCGCGAAGAACTGGAGCCCGAGACCCTTGGCATGGGCTCCAGCATGGTGGCGGCCGACCCCGAGCCGGTGGCGGCGCGCCACATCGTCGGCGCCATCTACGTCAGCTGCTCGGGCCGTGGGGGGCTGCACTTCGGGGCGCCCAGCGCCGAACTGCAGATCGTGCGCCGCGCGCTGGGCGACGTGCCGCTGGTGGGCTTCTTCGCCGGTGGCGAGATCGCACACCAGCAGCTCTACGGCTACACCGGTGTGCTGACGGTGTTCACGGCGCCGGTGGTTTAGCGGCCGCCTGCCGCGCCCGGGCGCGCTCGAGCGAGCGGTTGGCGTCCAGCACGTGCAGGCCGTACATGTCGGCGAACTCGTTGATGCCCTTGCCGCTGGCCTCGAAGGCGCGCAGCAGCGCGTCCTCGCGGGCGGCGCGGGCGCTGACCTCGGCCAGCGCGTCGCGGCTGATCTGGTTCACCTCCTCGTCGCGGCCGTGCACGCGCTGCAGGTACTCGTCGGGTGAGAGGCCCGAGGCCTCGTAGGCCTTGAGGATGCGCTGGCGCAGCTTGGGGCGCAGGTCCTCGCGGCTGCGCGCGCCGCGGCGGCGGAACACCTCGATCAGCGCGTGGTGCACCTGTTCAGGCGTCAGGGCTTCCACCGGCTGGCCGCTGAGGTCGTGGCGCTGCTGGCCCGAGGCGATCACCGTGAGGTAACGGGTGGAGCGCGCGTGCAGCGCCAGCGCGGCCTTCAGGCTGTCCTTCTCCAGCACCCCGGGGTGGGCGGCCAGCAGGTCTTCAAAGATGCCGCGCTTGAGGGGCAGCGGTGTCTCGCCGAACAGCACCGGGCAGAGCGAAGCCAGCTGGTCCAGCACCGGGTGCTGGCGCGCAGGTGCCGCCTGGGCGGGCCGCTCGGCACTGGCCGCTCCTGGGGCCTGCGGGCGCCGGCCACCGCCGTTGCGGCCGCCTTGATTGCCACCATTGCGGCCGCCACGTGGCCGTTCGTTTCGGCGCGGTGGGCGGGCGTCACTGGCGGGCTGGGTGGCAGGGCTTTCAGCGGGCGCCGCAGCGGTGTTGTCGGGCATGTCGTGGTCGGCGGAAGCGGTCATGGCGAAGCAGAAATGAAACAGCCCGGGGTCCGGGCAAGCCCGACATCATGCCAGCACGGGCAAAGGCAGCCTTCACCGGCGCAGCCGACTGAAGGCCTCGAACTCCCAGCTGCGCATCGCCAGCACCAGCGTGTAGCCCTCGCGGTCTTTGTGCGCCAGCTTCTGGTCGGTCTGGTGCTGCTGCGCGAAGTCCTGCGCCACCTTCTGCAGCCTTTCAAGGAACACCGGCGCCAGTGCGCGGCTGACCGAGCCGTGCACCAGCATCACGCCCTCGCCCGCGCCGTCGAAGCCGCCTGCGAAATAGTCCAGCAGCGCGTGCTCGCGGAAGTAGTTCATCACCGGGCCGTGCGGGCGCCAGCGAAAGGTCTTGGCGAGCTTGAGGCGGTAGCGGTTGAGCGGCCTCAGCTCGATGATGCCGATGCGGTCGAGCTGCGCGAGGTATTTCACGCATTCGGCCTCGGTGAGCCGGTAGGCCGCGGTGATCTGCTCCAGCGTCCACTGGCTGAGCACGCAGATCGCCACCAGCAGCAGCTTTTTGTCGGCCACCACGGCGCGCTCCTGCTCGGCCGTCATTTCCTTGAGCAGCGGCTGCGCGTCGGCCACGCGGCGCGCCAGTTCGGCGAAGTCGATCTTGAGCGCGCGGCAGATCTCGTCCACCCGCGACAGCGACATGTCGCCCTTGGCCAGCATGCGCTTGACGCTGGACTCCGCCATGCCGAGGGCCTGCGCCAGGTCGGCGTAGGTCATCTGCGCGGCCTTGAGTTCCTTCTTGATGGTGGCGACGAGGTCGAGGGTGGTGCTCATGCGGTGCGGGTACCGCATGGCGATACCGGTGGTGAAGAGGAAGGCCACTGTATCGCACGGTGCGCCCTGATCTGAGGGGTCGGCCGGGACACTGCGCCCGCCGTTCCACCGACCCACGAGTGTCCTTCCATGCGCCTTCCCGCCGTTGCTCCCTCTCCCGCCTTCGGGCGCTGGGCCGCCGCTCTGCTGCTGCTCTGGCTGATTGCGCTGACCGCCGGCCCTGCGCTGGCCGAGGCGCTGGGCCTCGCGCTCAACGCCCACGGCCATGCGCAGCTGCACGCACACGGCCACCCCTTCGTCGATGCGCGCATCCTGCTGGGTGTTCCGAACGCGATGGACGTGCTGACCAACGCCCCGCTGGCGCTGGCGGGCCTCTGGGGCCTGCTGGTCATGCGGCGCCGCGCGTTGCCCGCCGCGACGCGGCAGGCAGCCCGGATGTTCTTCGCCGGCCTGGTGGCCACCGGTTTCGGCTCGGCTTGGTACCACTGGGCGCCCGACGCCACCGGCCTGGTCTGGGACCGCCTCGGCATGGCGGTGACCTTTGCCGGTGCGCTCGCGATGGCGGTGGCCGAACGCGTGGGCCAGGTGCCGGCGCGGCAGGCGCTGCGGGTGCTGCTGCCGCTGGCGCTGCTCTCGGCCATCCTGCCAGCGTCCAACGGCAACGTCCTGCCCTGGGCCGTGCTGCAGTTCGGCGGCATGGCGCTCATCGTCCGGCTGGCGCTGCTCACGCCGGTCGCGGGCGCCATCGGCATCCGCCTGGGCGCCCTGATCGGCCTGTACGCGCTGGCCAAGCTGCTGGAGCTGGGCGACGAAGCCGTGTTCCGCGCGACCGCCGGCGCGGTTTCTGGCCACAGCCTCAAGCACCTGGTCGCGGCCCTGGCGGCCTGGCCCGTCATCGCGGCGCTGGCGCCTCGGCGCGCGGGCGGATTGCCGGACGGCCTGCGGCAGAATGCAGCGGGCCGCGCCGCGTGAACCCCACCCGCAGGACCCCACAGGAGGAGACCCGAATGTCCACCCCGCAAGCGGCGATGAGCGCCGACACCGGCGCACACGCCACGCACAGCAACCAGTTCGCCCTGCTCACGCAACGCCGATTCGGCCCCTTCTTCTGGGTGCAGTTCCTGGGCGCGGGCAACGACAACGTCTTCAAGTTCGCCTTCACCGTGCTGGTGACCTACCAGCTGCAGGTGCAGTGGCTGCCGGCCTCGATGGCCGGCCTGGTCATCGGCGCACTCTTCATCCTGCCCTTCCTGCTGTTCTCCGCCACCAGCGGCCAGCTGGCGGACAAGTACCCCAAGGAGGTGCTGATCCGCTTCGTGAAGAACCTGGAGATCGCCATCATGCTGCTGGCCGGCTGGGGCTTCATGCAGCAGAACGTGCCGGTGCTGCTGGGCTGCGTCTTCCTCATGGGCCTGCACTCCACGCTGTTCGGTCCGGTCAAGTTCGCCTACCTGCCGCAACACCTGAACGAGCGCGAACTCACGGGCGGCAACGGCATGGTCGAGATGGGCACCTTCGTCGCCATCCTGCTGGGCAACGTCGCGGGTGGCCTGCTGATCGCGCTGCCCCTGGTCGGCCCGAGCTATGTGGCCGCGGCCTGCCTGCTGCTGGCCCTGCTGGGGCGTGTGCTGGCGCAGGCCGTGCCGGTCTCGCCCGCCACCGACCCGGCGCTGCGGATCAACTGGAACCCGTTCACCGAAACCTGGCGCAACCTCAAGCTCGCGCACGGCAACGTGGTCGTGTTCCGTTCGCTGCTGGGCATCAGCTGGATGTGGTTCTTTGGCGCGGTGTTCCTGGCCAACTTCCCGGCCTTCGCGCGCGACACGCTGCACGGCAACGAACAGGTCGCCTCGCTGCTGCTGGTGGTGTTCTCGGTGGGCATCGGCGTGGGCGCACTGCTGTGCGAGATCCTCAGCCGCCGCCATGTGGAGATCGGCCTGGTGCCGATGGGCGCGATCGGCATGACCGTGTTCTCGGTCGACCTCTACTTCGCCTCGCGCGGCCTGCCACCGCACACCGTGTCGCTCACGCTCGGCCAGTTCCTGGGCGAAGCGGCGCACTGGCGCGTGCTGGCCGACCTGGCGCTGCTCTCGCTGTTCGCGGGCATCTACAGCGTGCCGATGTACGCGCTGATCCAGATGCGCAGCCAGCCCACGCACCGCGCCCGCATCATCGCGGCCAACAACATCCTCAACGCGCTGTTCATGATCGCCAGCTCGCTGCTGGCCGGCGCGCTGCTGAGCGCGGGCTTCACCATCAGCGAGCTGTTCCTCATCATCGGCCTGGCCAACGCGGTGGTGGCGTTCTACATCTTCATGCTGGTGCCCGAGTACCTGCTGCGCTTCGTGGCCTGGATCGCCTCGCGCTTCGTCTACCGCTTCAAGGTCACCGGCGACCTGAACATCCCGACCGAAGGCGCGGCGGTGCTGGTGTGCAACCACGTCAGCTTCGTCGACGCCGTGCTGCTCATGGCCGCCAGCCCGCGCCCGATCCGCTTCGTGATGGACCACCGCATCTTCAAGGTGCCGGTGCTGGGCTGGCTGTTCAAGCTGGCCAAGGCCATCCCCGTCGCGCCGCAGAAGGAGGACCCGGCTGCCTACGAAGCCGCGTTCCGAGAGTCGGCCCAGGTGCTGCGCGAAGGCGACCTGCTGGGCATCTTCCCCGAAGGCGCGATCACCAAAGACGGCACGCTGCAACCCTTCAAGGGCGGGATCATGAAGATCCTCGAAACGGCGAAGGTCGACGGTGTGAAGGACGTCAGCGTGATCCCGATGGCACTGACCAACCTCTGGGGCTCCTACTTCAGCCGCATCGAACTCAGCGGCGGCCAGCCGACCGCGATGGTCAAACCGTTCCGGCGCGGGCTGTTCAACCGGGTGGGGCTGAATGTGGGGGCACCGGTCCCGGCGGAGAACGTGACGCCGGAGGGGTTGCGGGATCGGGTGGCGGGGTTGCTGCTCTCCTGAGCCTTGGGGTTCTTGAATATGCGTTGTCGCCGCTTGGTGAATCCAATCAGCGACTGGCTATCTTGGGAAAAAGAATGGAACCGCAGACGTATCTCCGTGAGCTAAATCGACAGTTCACCTACCTCTTCGCATATGCGTGCAGGATCAACGAAATTGACACTGCAGCAGCTTTGTCGGGTGAATTCCGAGGAGCTCAGGCAGCTGGTTGGAACACTGTTGTCACAGCTCATGAAGTGTTCCACGAACTGCAGATACTCGGAGCCAAAGCGGCGCCATTTGAGCAGGCTGAGCTTCGTCAAGTGCTTTGCCTCTACTCGCAACTTGCAGAGGCAGGTGGCGTTTACGAGGGCCTGCTGAACACCATGCAGGTGGCGCAAACAAAGCCCTACAACTTGTGGCCGTTTCATAGCCTCGTTCGAGTCCGTCAATCTCCACCCGCAGTGATTGGTCCCAACGCCAACGCTATGTTTCGACGCCTCGCTGAGGTCGCGACCTCAATCGGGATGACGGGGCTTTCAAGGTTGTTGGAACGTATGCGTCCGGTAAACCCATCTTGAAGCGAAGGCGGTAATCGAGGATCGTCCCCACGAAGGAGATCGTGGAGACGATGGAACGATTGAGCCGCTGAGCTTTGAGATGGGCGAAGCCTTCCAGTTCGACTGGAGCGAAGAGCCGCTGGTCATCGGCGGGCAGTACCTGCCCAAGGCCAGCCTTCCCTCCTTGCCATCGACGTAGGTTTTCCAGAACCAGCGCTTTGACCCCCCAGGGCTGACCTCCAAATAGAGGCCTTGGGCGTCGGTGAATCGCATGCGCTTCTTGTCAGGTGGACAGATCGCGTTTTTGCAGTGTTTGTCGGTCAGCATGTCGGTGGCTAAGTCGTGGAACAGGCGACACCGGGGAACAAAACCCCGGGGAACAGCCTTTTTGGGGATGCGTTCCCCGGTCTGTTCCCCGGTTTTACCGTGGCTGCACGCGAACGTCAACGGACAAGAACGAACACAATTATGTTGATTTACAAAGAAAAAGGGCGTTCACCGGATGATGGTGAACGCCCTTGAACACTGAATTGGTGGTGGAACACGGAACCGAACCCGCGTCCGCTTTCAGAACCAGATAGTACTGCATGGGTCTTGAGGGCGTGGATTCGACGATTTGGCCCAATTACCCCGCCATCCAGCAACTATGTGATGTCGAGCAGCGCCGTGTCGGGCTCACGAGCTTCCTGCCAGCCTCTCGAACATGCCACTGGTGACTGTCCGCCGGTCGATGGTTTGCACCGACTTCCCTCGCTTCATCGAGGTCCGTCATTGACATTTCCCTTTTTGGGAAATACAATGCAAGCCTGACCATGAACACATCGTCCCTACATGCGAATTCTGGGTTTGCCCATCCTCGAGGCGTTCAAAAAAGATCATGCAGCCTCGCGTGGGCCACTGGACGCGTGGCAGACGGATGTCGAGCGTGAGAACTGGAAAACGTCGCATGACATCAAGCGCAGATACAGAAGCGCGGATTTCTTGGCCGACAACAGAGTCATCTTTGACATCAAGGGCAACTCATATCGGCTTGTGGTCAAGGTCCGATATCAGAACGGACTGGTGGTGGTGGAGTGGGTCGGGACACATGCCGAGTACGACAAGAAAAAGTTCTAGGCAGACGTGTGTAAGGCAAGCAAACGACAGGTGGAGATGGCGATGAATGTGAAGATCATCAAGAGTGCGGAAGACTACGAAGCAGCGATGGCGCGCTTGTCTGCGCTCATGTCGCTCGACCCCAAGGCCAACTCTAAAGAAGAAAACGAGCTCGAGCTGCTGGCCTTGGTCATCCAGGACTTCGAACGCCAAACCGTTCCCCCGGTCAAGGCCGACCCGATCGAGTCGATTCTTTTCCGCATGGATCAGATGCAGCTCTCCCGCAAGGATCTGATCCCTTACATCGGCTCGATCTCCAAGGTCTCGGAGGTGCTGTCGCGCAAGCGCCCACTGTCCCTGCCCATGATCCGCCGACTCAACCAGGGCTTGGGCATCCCCGCAGACATCCTGATCGAAGACGTCGAAACGGACAGTTCGGTCGTCGATCAGGAGCCGGAGATGGACTTCACACGGTTCCCACTCAAGGAAATGCTGGAGCGAGGCTGCTTCGGGGATTTCGAAGGGAATGCACAGCGTCTCAAAGAATACGCCGAAGATCTGGTCAGAAAATTCATGCAAGACCTGCTGCCCAAGCAAGTCAGTCCGGCTTTTCTGCGCGCTCCGATGCATCAGCGCGGGGATCGCCAAGCCGATGAGATGGCCCTCTTGGCTTGGCGTATGTGCGTCTTGCGACAAGCGCGAGCCGTCAACGCCGTCAGAGAGTACAAGCACGGAACCATCACACCGGCCTGGATGCGTGAGCTGGCCAAGCTGTCCACATTCGATGAGGGGCCAAAACTTGCGCGCGAGTACCTTGCGCGCCACGGCATCACGCTCGTCATCGAAAAGCACTTCAAACGCACGTTCCTCGATGGCGCAGCAATGCTCGATAACGATCGACCGATCGTCGCCCTGACGTTGCGACATGACCGATTCGACAACTTCTGGTTTGCCTTGCTCCACGAGTTGGCGCACGTTGCCAAGCATCTGACAGCCGAGGCACCGGTGTTCATCGACGACTTGGATCGCAGCAATCCCCAAAAGGTCGAAGCGGAAGCCGATGCCATGGCCGGGGAAGCATTGATCCCTGAAAAGAGCTGGCGTACGGCCAAAGTGCGGACAACGCTTCTGTCCGAAGACGCCATTGCTTTCGCCGATGAGATCGGCGTGCATCCGGCCATCGTGGCAGGACGTCTGCGCCACGAAGAGAAGAACTTCCGCCTGCTCTCGCACCTCATCGGCAAGACGGGACAGGTCAGTCAGCTACTGGATCAATGAACAAAAGTCCCAAAAAGGGAATCTACCATTTGCATTGATCCTTTTTCGGGATTATCATAGAATCCACTTGCCAGTACGGAATCGAACTCGCTATCGAGTCAGTGCCCGTGCCGACAGACATCACGGTGTTGCCGCAGTTGGGCCAGTGCCCAGCCGCCAACACCAAAGAAAAAGGCCCTGAAGTGCTACCAACACTCCAGAGCCTTTGGTGAGGTGAATAGGGG
Source organism: Hydrogenophaga sp. NH-16 (assembly GCF_004006415.1). Lineage (NCBI taxonomy): Bacteria > Pseudomonadati > Pseudomonadota > Betaproteobacteria > Burkholderiales > Comamonadaceae > Hydrogenophaga > Hydrogenophaga sp. NH-16. Next base: position 3,479,944 of record NZ_CP029344.1, on the reverse strand, counting down.
GCTACCAAACCACCCATGCACATCATGTCTTGAACGGACAGCGGATTTTACCAGTTCGCGGTGTGCTGGCAAGCCCAAACCCCCTCAACTTTCATGAGGAGTTGGCCATGGCCTACCACCGATGGAAGAGCGTCTTCGTGCGCGCATACACCCGGTTCCGGTTCGGACGCCGGGAGGCTGTGTGTCAGCACTGGCGCTCGCATCCGGGTCAGATGCAATTGTTTGCCTGATCCATCCCGGGCGGGAGTCAGCAGGACCTGACTCCCGTCTTTCCCTCTTTCCGCGAACTGATAAGGAAAATCCCATGTCCTCCAAGAAACCTACGAACGAACAGACCTCCGCCCGCGTGGCATCGACAGCCGCCAAGTTGTTGAGCAATCCACGTACACCTGCATCCGTCAAATCCGTGGCGGCATCGGCACTGACCCAAAAGGCCAGTCCCAGCAAGTCAAAAGGCAAGTAATCGTTGTTGCCCCCGATGCCCGCCCTGCGCGGGCGTCGGCCGGGGCGCTGCGTCAATGCAGACGACGACATCAGGAGGCTCTCTTGTTCTTCAACATCCATCCGATCAGAATCGTTTCTCGACCCAAGCTGACTGGCCTGGGGGAACACTGGGGCGTTCAACTGCCCGACGGTAACGTCGCGCACCTGACCCCGGACGGCGAACACGTCGTGACCTTCGCGGAGTTCGCACAAGGTCGGCCCATCAAAGAAATCCGACGCGCCGCACCCGAGCAGCGGGCGCAAATCATGCAGCGGCTCACCCTATCGCTGCAGCACCGGGGCCCCTACCGACTGCTGGACCGCAATTGCGAAACCTACGCTACATGGCTGTTGGGTGAAACGCCCCAGAGTCCCCAAGTGCAAGGCGTCATTTTCCTGGGCCTGATCGCGGCATTCCTGCGTTTCGCGTGATCGCGTCCACGCACATGTCCAGGACTCCCCTGCAGCGTGCGCTGAAACTGGCCACCTTCGTGGCCTGGCTGGCTGACAGGAGATTTGCCGGATAAGGTGGGCGATCAGAAATAGCCAATCTGCTCGCGGGTTTCCATACGAATTTTGTATGGAGCCTACCAATGACGACCAAGCACTGCGCTTGCTGCGGCTTGCACTTCGTGCCCCGCCCTCAAGTTCCCGACCAAGCCTACTGCTCTGCACCTGACTGCCAGCGCGCCCGTAAGCGCCAGTGGCAACGGTCCAAGCTCCAGTCCGATCCAGACTACCGGATCAACCAGCGCGCCGCCCAGCAGGCGTGGTCGCAGCGCCATCAGGACTATTGGCGCAACTACCGTGATGATCGGCCCGAGTATGAGCAGCGCAACCGCGAGCAGCAGCGACTGCGTGATGCCAACGGGGCAGATGTCGATCTTGCAAAGATGGACGTGTGCGACCTGCCGACCGGCCTGTACCGCATCACGCGACACCCAGCGTTTCCGAGGGGAAACGGCGATTCCTGGATCGTCGAGATCACACCGGTCTGCATGACGTGTCCGTGCAAGATGGACGTGTCAAGAGAGGACTTGATCGACATACTGGCCACACGCCCGTAACTTCGACCCCAAACAGGCTCTCGAATGTTCTGCATGGCAACGATTCCGACCGTGTGCGCTGCCGCCTTGGTGCGGCATCGCGTCCATTGAAAGGAGTGGCGGACCTGAACGCGCACAGCGTGCGCTTCAAACTGGAAGGGAATGATTGCACTCATGGCCATTACTCCGAATCAAGGGAAAGAGTGAAAGACGGCTTGCCGGAATCCACGGTGCGAGCGGCAGCGAACTGCTGCTGCAAGGCAGGCGGCCAGTTCGTGAAGCGGGGTTCGGAGACGGACATCTTGATGTCGAGGTAGCCCTCGACCTTCTCGCCTGACGCCACGATGCGTTCGGCGATTTCGGTCAATTGCTGCTGGTTCCAGCTGACCTTCTTGGGCAACTCGAACTTGAGCCGCAGCGGGCCATCGCTGATGTGGGCGGTGCCGAAATCGCGGCCGGATTCGCGCAGCGCGGCGCGGGCCTGCTCCCCGTAGGCGGCGTCGAGCGCCGCATCGAACTTGGTGCGCGCCTTCTTGAGCCAGTCGATAGCCGCGTCGAGGTTCTTGTCGATCTCGCGCTTCTGCTCGGGCGGCAGTGCGGCCAGTTGGCTGACGGACATCTCGGCGATGTCGGCGGGGAAGATAGTCAGATCGCTCATGGCCGTCCTCCTCACTGATACGCACGGGCGAAGGTCGAGTAGCGCGCAACACGCCGCTCGAAGGCCTCGATCTCGGAGATCAGGTAGGTGACGCGCGAGCCGACCTTGCAGAAGATCGGGCCCAGCTGGTCTTGACGCCACCGACGCAAGGTGTGGACGGACAGACGCCAGCGGGCGGCAAGTTCGAACTCGTTGAGCGCGAGCAGTGGCTCACCCTCTGGCAGCGGCGGAAAGAAGGTCCGCGCGGATTGAACAGGTGCAGGGTGTTTTTGCATGGTGGAACTCCTTTTGTTTGGGAGTTCCTATTCAATTCCTCCATGTCTTGGGCTTGCGCATGTCCGTTTTTGGCTTTGACTGGCAAGCAGCCGTCGCATGATCCGTGCGGCAATTCTTGTAAGTTGTTGATCTATATTGAATCTTCGCCTCTGTTTCGGATATTGCGATTTCGGTTATTTCGTTTATAATGGCTTCAATGCGTACCTTGACCCGACGAGGAGACCCCTTATGAACGCTCCCGCCATCCCCAAAACCCTGCCTTCTGCCGAAGACATTGCCCTGGCCCGAGAGTCCGGCCGGGCGCTGTCGACCGTCCTCAAGACCCGTGCTGATACCCAGCAGATCGACTTCCATGACGACCAGGGCGCAGTGCACACCGTGTCGATCCCGACGTCGGCCCTGCGCCTGCTGCTTGATGTGCTGACCGAGATCGGCCAGGGCAACGCCGTATCCATCATTCCGATCCATGCGGAGCTGACGACGCAGGAAGCCGCCGACGTGCTCAACGTCTCCCGGCCTTTCCTTGTCCAGTTGCTGGAGAAAGGTGACATCCCGTTCCACAAGATCGGCACCCATCGCCGCGTGCGTTACCAGGATGTGATCGCCTACAAGAACCGCATCGATGCGGAACGCCGCAAGGCGCTGGATGAGTTGGCGGCCCAGGCCCAGGAACTCGGCATGGGGTACTGACTGGATGAGTTCGCACTTCACCGTCGTCTATGACGCCTGCGTGCTCTACCCGGCACCGTTGCGCGATCTGTTGATGCATCTGGCGCTGTCGGATCTGTACCGGGCGCGCTGGAGTGACACGATCCACGACGAGTGGACGCGCAACGTGCTGGCCAGTCGGCCCGATCTCACAGCCGAGCAGTTGAACCGAACACGCCAGCTGATGAACAGCCATGTCCGCGACAGCCTGGTCACCGGGTTTGAGTACCTGATCCCGTCGATCCAACTGCCCGACGCGGACGACCGTCATGTGGTGGCCGCCGCGATTCACTCGGGCGCGAGCCTGATCGTGACCTTCAACCTCAAGGACTTCCCGCCTGAGGCGCTCAAACCCTACAACCTCGTGGCCCAACACCCCGACGACTTCATCGTCGACTTGCTGGATCTGTTCCCGGCGGGTGTGTTGGAGGCCGTAGCTCACCATCGGCGCTCACTCAAGAACCCGCCCAAGACAGCAGATGAATACCTGGACACCCTGCAGGCGCAGGGCCTGACTCAATCGGTGGCGGTCATGCGCCAATGGACTGTGGCCATGTAAACGGCCGAAGGGAGAATCAATGGGCAAGAAGACCCTGACCAACGCGCACTGCCTGCTCGAACTGATCGAGAAGGCGCATGTGACCAACCTCAAGCGCTTCAGCGGTCTGCAGGAGTGTCAGGCACTGGCCCGAGGATTTGACTGGTCGCAAGACGCGGAGACACTCCCCACCGCACTGATCGAGCACGTCCGGCACCTTCGCAAAGAGCAACGTGACCCCGCCGAACGCGAGGCACTGCGCATCCTGCGCCTGGCTTCGCCCAGAGGTGCGCAGATTCTCACCACCGTCGCAGACCAATTGCACGACAACGAGCTGATCGCTGCCTTTCTGGCCGAAGACGGCGGCGAAATCGGTCGTTCGGTCTGGATGCGCACCCACTCCGATGACGCGGCGCGACTGTTTGATGTTGCCGAATCGATCCTGAACACCGGCGACATCCGGGGCAACAAGCGCCTTTTTGATGCCTTTGACATCCCCTGCGATGACGCACCACCGTTCATCTGGAACGACGCCATCAAGAAGGATCTGGAGTCGCAGCTCACCAGCACCATGCGGCTGGCCGAGCCCTGCGAGGTCATCCATGTGCAGATGGCCGAAGAAAAGAAAAACGGCGACACCCAGCTGACGCATTACCTGGTGGTGCGTTTTGCGGGTGACCAGGTCACGGCTGTGCAGATGCTCAACCGCAGCCGCAAGAGCTTCTGCTACTTCCCTGCGCGGGACGCGACCCTTGTCTACGCCCCTGACCGCAAGGTGGTGGAGGTCTATGCGCACACCCTGTCGACACGGGCCCCACTGGCCAATGTGCTGTCCAAACACGGTTTCAAGGCTCCGCTGTCGAGCCGACCGCTCAATCGCTCACGGTATGACCTGTCCCGCTTCGCGCTGCCACTGAAAGACACGAAACCCAAACTCGATGGCGTGCGCGTCGAGCGCCTTTATCTCACTGAAGCGAAGGCCTTGCTCGGGCACGCGACCGATACCGTCTCGCTGCACATCGACAGCTGCGCGGAACTGCACGAAGTCATCCATGAACATTGGAGCAACCACCCGTTCTCGCAACCCGGTGCCATCCTTGGCGTGACCCTGGTGGCCGACTTGGTGTTCGATGGCGAAACGGCTGAAACGCCGCTGTCCATCGTGCTGGCCGAGCCCGGCCGATGCAGTCTGCAAGGCGAGAAAGACGCACGCTTGCGGCAGGCTGGGACGCAGTTGCTCGAAGCCTTGGGCGTGCTCAAGCCCCTGCACCCGGGGTCAGGAATCGATGACCCGAAACTGGTGGTGCAGGTCGCACGCCTGCTGGAGTACGCCACCAACACGATGGACGGCTTCGCCCTGGCGCAACTTGGTATCGACATCGACCGCTTCGAGGACGAGGGCATCATCACGGAGGGTGACCGGATCATCGAGAAGGTCGTCGAACTGGCAAACGGTGAGCACACCAGCGTCAAACTGGAGCGCTGTGCCGATGGCAATCAGGTACGTTACCGCGATCCACTGACGGGGGCGGATGTGGTGCTGCCCGCCAAGCACGCCCGGCGCTGGAAGGTGCACCTGAACTGGCTGCGCGAGGAGATCATCACGGCGCTGGGCACTGCACTGCAGAGTGTGCGTGGCAAGCACCAGGACGAAGAGCCGATTTTTCTGGGGGAGCTTGATATCGATGGCCATGACATTGCGCTGTACTTCGCGGCCAAGATGTCCAGCGAGCGCCAGTACGCCAAGGTCGATACCGCCTTGCGCCTGCGTCCACGCAGCGTCCCCGGCATCCTGCTGACCACGGCATCGGAACCCTTTCCGTTTGCCGGAACTAACGTGGTGATACCCATCGAGGACGTGCTGTCTGCTGCTGGTGCAACGACGGCCATCGACTTGGCGCAGTTGAAGCTGGCCTATCGCCACGGGCAACTGGCTGCCATGGGCGGCACCTCGGTTGCGCTGAAGCTTTCTCCGGATGGGTATGCCGCCACGCTATACCTCCCTGGACAAGCACCGTGGAAGGTGACGAACAAAGCCAAGATCATGGTGCTGCAGCGTTTGGTCGATGCCCATGCAGCGGGCTCGCCGCACGTGAACACCAAGAAGCTGATGGAGGACACGGGCTGCGCTTCGCCATCCAACCTGTTCACCAGTAAAAACTCACCGTGGCGCAACTACCTCGTTCGGGTCAAAGGCTCGCATGCCTGGCAATTGAATCTGCCGACCGTTGACGCCCCTGTCGAGGACGATGACCAGCCAGAAGCCGCCTCCGAAGTCATGGAGGATGCATGACCGGCGTCGCGTACAAATGGCAGTTCGCATCACGGTTTCGGCGGCATGCCTTCGGCTGGCGTTCGGACACGCCCATCCAGCGCATCAAGGAGGCCTTGGCCGAGATCAAGCAGGTGGCCCGCAAGGAGCCGGTGCTGGCCGCCGAGGGTGCCGTTACCTTGCTGGAGAAGATCTCGCCCGCACTGGAGCAGGTAGACAGCTCCTCCGGGGCGCTGGGCTCCGCCGTGAACAAAGCCATCGAGACCCTGGTGCCCCTCATCGTCAAGGCCAACGTCGAGCCCAAACAGCGGCAACGCTGGCTGGATCGGTTGTGGCAGGCGTTGCAGGACGATGAAATACCCTACATCGAACTGCTGGGCGACCACTGGGGTGAACTGTGTGTGACGCCGGACATGGCCTCGCGCTGGGCCGATGAGTTCATCCCTGTCGTTGAAAGCGTGTGGAGTCCGAGCGCATCTGGGCATGGCTACTTCAAGGGCACCAGCGCCTGTCTGTCCGCGCTGTTCGCGGCAGGTCGTCATGACGAGTTGCTGGCCCTGATCGACAAGGCGCGGTTCAAGTGGTGGCACGACCGACGCTGGGGGGTGAAGGCCTTGGCCGCGATGGGCAAGAAAGCCGAGGCGATCCGTTATGCCGAGGACTCACGCGGACTCAACGATCCGGGCTGGCAGATCGCTGAGGCCTGCGAGGCCATCCTGCTGTCGTCAGGCTTGGCCGATGAAGCCTACCGGCGCTATGCCATCGAGGCCAACCAAGGCACCACGAACCTGGCCACCTTTCGTGCCATCGCCAAGAAGTACAGCCACGTTCCACCGGAGCTCATACTGCGGGATCTGGTCGCCAGCACGCCCGGCACAGAAGGCAAATGGTTCGCTGCGGCCAAGGATGCGGGCCTGTTTGCGCTCGCCGCTGAACTCGCCAATCAAAGTCCTACTGATCCCCGGACCTTGACCCGCGCCGCCAGAGACTTCGCAGTCGACCAACCGCAGTTCGCCATCCATGCCGCTCTGTCAGCGCTGCGCTGGATTGCGCGTGGCCACGGTTATGAGATCACCGGCGCAGACATCCTGGACACAGCCCATGCCTTGCAGCAGGCGAGCACGCAGGCGGGTGTCGATCAGCAGCCACTGTCAGCCTTGCTTGCACCGATTTTGGCTGAGGCGCCGCCACGCCATCTTCTGCATCAGGTGCTGTCGCCATTCGTCAAAGCGTAGCGACCAGCGCCCGCCCATCGAGCCGCGCCGATTAATCAGCGTTGAGATTTACTTCGGAAAATCGGGCTCACTATCCCTGACGGTTGCAATTCCTCGGAGCCGTCATGAAGAACCTCGAACTTGCATCTCCCTCGGAGATGAGCGCCAGCGCCCGTGCTGGCGAAATCGCCGCCATCCTTGCGGCTGCCATCGTCCGCACCCTCGTCGCGGATGAGCCAAAACAGAGAGAAGTTGGCCTTGGCTTCCTGCCCGACCAGCGCGTTCATACAACCCCCTATCAAGAGGAGAAGTTGTGATGAACGAGAAACAAGCATCCGTCGCGGCACGGATCGCGGAGCTGGCCTGCCTGCCGATGTCCGAGCTCTGGACGGTGTGGGATCGGTACTTTCCGCGCCGTCCGGACTACCCCAATCGCACGCACGTCGAGTCCCGCCTCGCCTACAAGCTTCAGGAGGAAGCCTTCGGTGGCCTTGCGCCCGAAACCAAGCAGCGCCTGGAAGCCATCGGCGCAAAACACTCCAAGATCAAGTTGCGGGCCAAGCCGCGCGAGTTCGATTTCGCGCCGGGCACGATCCTGCTGCGCGAATGGGGCGAACGCGAGCACCGGGTGACAGTCACCGCCGAGGGGCTGTTCGAGTACCAGGGGCGCAATTTCAAGAGCTTGACGGCGGTGGCCCGCCACATCACGGGCGCGCACTGGTCGGGGCCGCTGTTCTTTGGCCTGAGCAAGGGAGGTGCGCGATGAGCGAGATTGCCGCTACCCGCGCCCGCAAGCGCTGCGCCGTCTACTGCCGGGTGTCCTCGGATGAACGGCTTGACCAGGAGTTCAACTCCATCGACGCGCAGAAGGAGGCGGGCCACGCTTTTGTGGCCAGCCAGCGATCCGAGGGGTGGATTCCGGTGGCCGACGACTACGACGACCCCGGCTTCTCTGGCGGCAACACGGATCGGCCGGGGCTGAAACGCCTGATGGCGGACATCGAGCGCGGCCAGATCGACATCGTGGTGGTCTACAAGATCGACCGCCTGACGCGCAGCTTGGCCGACTTCTCCAAGATGGTTGAAGTGTTCGAACGCCACGGGGTGTCCTTCGTGTCGGTCACCCAGCAGTTCAACACCACCACCTCGATGGGTCGGCTGATGCTCAACGTCCTGCTGTCCTTCGCCCAGTTTGAGCGTGAGGTCACCGGCGAGCGCATCCGCGACAAGATCGCCGCCGCCAAGCGCAAGGGGATGTGGATGGGCGGCGTCCCGCCCCTGGGTTACGACGTCGACAACCGCCTGTTGGTCATCAACGAGGCCGAGGCGGCAGTGGTGCGTCGCATCTTCGAGGAGATGCTGACCATTGGTTCTCCAACCCAGATCGCCGTCAATCTGACTGCCGACGGCATCACGACCAAGGCCTGGACGACGCAGGAGGGCCAGACCCGCAGCGGCACGCGCATCGACAAGAAGTACCTGCACAAGCTGCTGCGCAACCGCATCTACCTGGGGGAGTTGTCGCACAAGGGGAACTGGTACCCCGGCGCTCACCCGCCGATCATCGACCAAGAGCTTTGGGACAAGGTTCACGCGGTGCTGGCCAGGGATGGGCACGCCCGTTCGGTGGAAACCAAGATCCGGTCGCGTACCGACGCCTTGCTGCGTGGCCTGCTGTACGCCCCCTCGGGCGAACGGATGTACCCGACCTACTCGCGCAAGAACGGGCGCAAGTACCACTACTACGTGTCCAAGTCGGAAAGCCGGTTCGGCGCACCGGGCAAGAGCTACGAACGCCTGCCCGCGCAGGAGATTGAGGCGGCAGTGGTGGCCCAAATCCGCACCGTGCTGACCAGCCCGGAATCCATCGCATCGGTGGTGCGCCACATCCAGCGCAACGGTGGTCAGGTCGACGAGGCCACCACGGTGATGGCGATGGGACGGCTCAACGACGTGTGGGATCAGTTGTTCCCGGTCGAACGCCACCGCATCGCCAACCTGATGATCGAGCGCATCGATCTCGTCCACGTCGGCGAGGTGCAGGGCATCAAGGTGAAGTGGCGGGAGCTGGGCTGGGACGCCCTGATCGGTGAGTTCGCCCCGAGGGGCATCGGCGCGGAGCTGGTGGAGGTCGAAGCCTGATGGACGACACACTGGAAACCTTCGTGCCCCTGACGTTTCGCCGCCGGGGCGCGCGGCGGGTGGCCGCCGACGAGCGCCACGTTCACGATGTGACGCTGCTGGAGGGGGTGGCACGCGGTTTCTACTGGCAGCACCTCGTGGACACCGGCGAGATGAAGAGTGGTTCGGAGATCGCCCGGGCCGAAGGCTTACACCCCTCGGTCACCAACGAACTGATGCGCCTGAGCCTGCTCGCGCCCGACATCCTCGAACTGCTGATGACCGGACGGCAGCCGCGCCGGATGAACCTGATCTGGTTCCAGCGCAACCCGCTGCCGGTCGATTGGGAGGCGCAGCGCCAGATCGTGAAGCGCTTCGAGGAGGACGCATGAGCAAGAAGCACCGGGGCCGGTTCAAGGGTGATCCGGTCACTTATCAACTGCCGAGCCCGGCTGGCGGCGTACAACTGGAAACGTTCGTACCCTGGACACTGGTGAAGCGGGGCTTGAAGAAGCAGGTCATCACGCCCTTGGACGCGCCACAGGAATTTCTGTCCGAGGCCACCCGGGAGCGAGAAGCCCGGTCGGCCGCGCAGGACACCGCGTTGATGCGGGCACTCGGACTGGCGCACCACTGGCAACGCCTGCTGGATGAGCAGCGGGCGGCATCAGTAGCCGAGATCGCCGAGGCCGAAGGCATGGACGTGACGCAGGTACGCCGGGTCATGCGGCTGACGCTCCTGGCCCCGGATGTCGTGGAACGGCTGGCGGGTTCGCCCGACGCCGTACTGGAGAAGGTGATGCGCCGCCCCTGGCCCAACGCCTGGGGCGACCAGATGCGCGTGCTCGCGCCACCCGGGTGAGCGCGTTGCACCCAGCGCCAGCAACCGCCTGCGGGCGGTTTTTTTTCGGCCGCTCGGGACTCGGTCGCCACCGCTACAGGAGTTGCCAACCACAACCGACCGCCTCTAAACCCGCGCCAGCAAAGGAAGTGGCCTCGAGAACGCTCGCGTGACCACCAGAGAAAACGGAGAACAGAGAGGCGTCGGCGGGGGCGAAAACGCCGCCTTCGCAGGGGTAGCGCTCGCGAGGCCAGGCCCGAAAACCGCGCCAACACTGGGGGAACGGGCAAAAAAAATCCCAACCGATGAGGGTTGGGATTTTGGGTATTGGTGGAGCTGGGGGGATTTGAACCCCCGTCCGCAAGCCTTCTTCGAGCAGTTCTACATGTGTAGCCGTCTGTTTTGGATCTCACCCCCTGAGCCGCGCAGCGGCACGCTGCCCAGGACGCCAGCAACCTTGGATCTCACCGCGCGACAAGTTGCCCGTCGCGCGACCAGCCTATGTAAATAACTTTGCAGCCTGGACCCTCACAGCTTGCGCTGATCAGACCCTTGCCCAGCCCATAGGCCTGCTGTTGCAAAGCTCACCGGCAATTAAGCGGCGAGTGCGAAACGTTCGTCGTTTGCAGTTAGTTTTTTTCTGCTGTTTTACGAGGTGACAGAACCTCGACATGCCCTGCTGCGTGTCCGAACCCACGTCGAAACCAGTGCAGCCCCTTGGAATCGGTAGTTTAAGGCAGTCCCAGCCATTTCAAGAGCCCAAGGGGCACCTCAATGATTTCGTCCGCGCCCCAGGTCGACACGTCGGCCTCTGGCCCCAGGTAGCCGTACATCGCAGCCACCGTGCGCATTCCCGCGGCGCGACCGGCCTGGATGTCGCGAATGTCGTCGCCCACGTAGAGGCAATCCGCGGGCGAAACCCCGATGCGGCGGGCTGCTTCCAGCAGTGGCTCGGGATGGGGCTTGGTGTGTGGCGTGGTGTCGCCGCTGATGACGGCGGCAGCCCTGGCAAACAGCGGCATGGACTGGGTCAGCGGCCGGGTGAAGCGCTCGCCCTTGTTGGTCACCACGCCCCAGAAGAGGCCCTGCTCCATCAGCCTGCCCACCAGCCTCTCGACACCGTCGAACAGACATGTCTGCAGCAGCAACCGGCTCTGGTAGTGATCGAAAAATTCCTGCTTGAGGTCTTCAAAGCCGTGATCGCCAGGTCCGGTATCGAAAGCCACCCGCAACATGCCGCGCGCACCAGAGCCCGAATGCGCGCGGTAACGATCCAGGGGAATTGGCGTCAGTTGGCGGCTGATGCGCATGGCGTTGGCAGCACCCGCCAGATCGGGAGCACTGTCGATCAGGGTGCCGTCCAGATCGAACAGCACCGCGCGAACGCCAGCAAAAGACGTCATGGCTTGCGGCTGGACACCAGGTAGTTCACGCTGGTGTCGCTGCTGAGCCAGTAGCGCTGGGTCAAGGGGTTGTATTCCATGCCCCGGGTTTGCTCAAGAGACAAACCCGCTGCGCGGCAATGCGCTGCCAGCTCGCTCGGACGGATCATCTTGGCGTATTCGTGCGTGCCCTTGGGGAGCATGCGCAACAGATACTCGGCGCCGACAATTGCAAACAGGAACGATTTGGGGTTGCGGTTGATGGTCGAAAAAAAGACCCAGCCGCCGGGCTTCACGAGCGCGGAACACGCGCGGACAACCGAAGAGGGGTCCGGGACATGCTCGAGCATCTCCATGCAGGTCACCACATCGAAGCCGGCGGGCTGCTCCTGCGCCAGCGCCTCGGCACTGATCTCGCGATACGACACGTTCTGTGTTCCGGCTTCCAGCGCATGCAACTGCGCGACCTTCAACGCCTTGGTTGAGAGATCAATGCCCGTGACGTCCGCGCCCTTGCGCGCCATGGAGTCTGACAGGATGCCGCCACCGCATCCGATGTCCAGAACGCGCTTGCCCGCCAGCGACACCTGGCCATCAATCCAGCCCAGTCGCAAAGGGTTGATCTGATGCAGAGGCTTGAACTCGCTGTCAGGGTCCCACCAGCGATGAGCCAGATCGGAGAATTTGGCCAGTTCGGCCGGGTCGGCATTGACGTTGTTCATGATTTCATTGTCCCATGTGCTCAGGGCGCCAGCCCCAGTTCGGAGGCGAAGTGCCTGCGCTCCCTCTGGACATCGGCGTGTGTAATGCAGAGCTTCTCCGGCGACAGACCGAGGCGTTGAACCTGCTGCCGGTAGTCGGCATTCTGATATGGGTCGGCCACCACATAGCCGGCCCGGCTTTCACAACGGCCATGGACCGTGCAATCCTGCCAAGTGGCGCCAAACAAGATACGGCCGTCGCGCGTGAATCCAGGAAAAGCGCTCGCCAGCACCTGCGTGCGCTCGTCATCAATGCGAAACACCTGGTCCTGCAGCGGGGCGCGCCGGTCCACGAAGTACACGCTGGCGTTGTCGGTATAGGCCAGCATCGCGGAGTCAAGGCCCGGGAATGAGAACACGGCCTTCCCCGGCGAAGCCTTGAGGTCCATCCGAGGCTCACAACCATGATCCGCACCCGGAATCACGGACGACAGCCCATACACACGCATCGATGGTTGACCCACCCGTGGGTTGATGGGTATGGCTGAAAACTCGCGCCCATCCACAGAAATCATGGGCAAGGTGTACACCCCACCGTCGACGGCCCGCCTAGAGCCACAGATGAACTGGGGGCCGGTGTCGGACACGACCTCTGCCGCCCGGCCATCGTCGAGGATCGCGATGGTCCTGACCTGCAACGGCCCCGTGCCCTGACCGGACCGGTCGCCTTGCGGCCAACTCATGGACCTGATCCAGACGAGGGACGGATCTGGCACATCGCGGGCATCCAGTTCGGATGCAGCCGCGTAGAAGCCCCGCATGCCCCCCTGGAAAAGCGGTTTGGCACCCGCCTCGGAACGCAGCACGTCGCGCAGACGGAAATGGCGTCCATCCACATCCACCAAGTATCGCCAGCTGCCCTGCACCGGAAAGGCCTCGTTGCTCAAGGGCGTCCGGTAGGCTCGGATACGACCATCCGGCCCGGAAGGCAGTTCCATCAACGACACCTCTCCGAGGCGTTTGCCTGAGTACGAGCGCAACACAAACCGCCCGTCAGGGCTGATGCGTTCATAGGTGCCCAAGGCGGGTACGCCGTTCGCGTCAGTCCCCACGACCGCGGCGTCCAGGGGCAGGTAGCTGACCGCGGGAATGCAGGAAGACCCGGTGACGCCTGCGGACCAAGCCAGGCCAATGCAGCAGGCCAGAGTCCACGGGACCATTCGTCGCAAGACCGCCGGAGTCATGGTCTGCGCCCCTCCCTGGGTTGCTGCAGCGACCACAACCGCCAGCGCAAGGAATCCACCCAGGCTTGATTCGGCATCACACCCCAGATCGGCCAGGCATGCATCCCACCTCGGTCCAGCACCCTGCTGTATGGAAAGTGATTCGGATGCCCCAACGATCCGGCACACGCGTCGGGCACCCGGACCACATCGGCCATCTCGCGGACCGACCACCCGGCCCTTTGTGCCGCCAGGACACCCTCATCATTCGTCAGATCTGGCGCCCACCAGGCGACAGTATCAAAACCCTCTGCCTCCGCAGCAGCCCTCATTCGGGGCCACTCGGTCATGCTGTAAACCATCCTGGGCGACAACACAGCTACCACGACCGGGCGCTGAATGCCCGAGGGCACAACGACGTCGAGGCATTCTGGCGAGAGGACAAGTGCCTCACCCGCATACAACGGTGCCGTCAGGATACTGGCGAAGCCCAGGACACAGCATCGGGCGCCCAGCAAAAAGCCCCAGGCATTTGCACGCCTGGGGCTTTTTGAAAGAAACGAGACCGGCAAGTCTTACTTGTTGGTGCGGGTGCCCACCACCTCGACTTCCACGCGGCGGTTCTTGGCACGACCTTCCTTGGTGCCGTTGTCTGCCACCGGCTGGCCTTCGCCCTTGCCTTCGGTGTAGACGCGGTTGCTTTCGATGCCCTTGCTCACCAGATAGGCCTTGACGGCTTCGGCACGACGCACGGACAGCTTCTGGTTGTATCCGTCGGTACCGGTGGCATCGGTGTGGCCAACAGCGATCACCACTTCCAGGTTAATGCCCTTGACCTTGTCGGCCAGATCGTCCAGCTTGGCCTTGCCTTCAGGCTTCAGAACAGCCTTGTCGAAATCGAAGAAGGCGTCGGCGGCGTAGGTCACCTTGGTGGCAGCAGGGGCCGGTGCGGGAGCGGGGGCCGGTGCGGGCGCCGGAGCCGGGGCAGCAGCAGGTGCGGGTGCCGGAGCAGGCGCGGGGGCCGGCACGATGGCGCCGTCACAGCCCTTGGCTGCAGTGGCGGGCGTCCAGTTGGCATCGCGCCAGCACAGGGTGCCATCACCGTTCTTCCATTGGAGGTTGCCATGGCCGCTGCGCCAGTTGTCGTTCGTCGCAGTACCGCTCGAGGGAGCAGCGAAAGCAGCCGATGCCATGGCGGCGGTTGCGAACAGCATTGCCACTGAGTTCAGTTTTTTCATGGTTTTCCTCTTGGAGTAAGCCGCAGACGGCTGATTTCTGATTGAACGCGCTCGAGGTGACCACCACCTGTAACGCTCAAATCATTGTGCCACAAGCCTCTGGAATACCAAGGTCGGCGCGGGGACAAGGTCGCCCACAACGCTCGTCCGCACGTTGCCCACACACAACATGACACCAACCGAACCGGCGGCCGACCCGTCTACTAAAATTGTTGGCTTTCCCTCTCCGTCACGGACCCCTTCAAAGCTCATGACCCAGTTCGCCAAAGAAACCCTGCCGATCAGCCTTGAAGAGGAAATGCGCCGCAGCTATCTCGACTACGCGATGAGCGTGATCGTGGGGCGCGCCTTGCCGGATGCCCGGGACGGCCTCAAGCCTGTGCATCGCCGCGTTCTGTATGCCATGCATGAGCTCAACAACGACTGGAACCGCCCATACAAGAAGTCGGCCCGCATCGTTGGCGACGTCATCGGCAAATACCACCCGCACGGCGACAGCGCGGTGTACGACACCATCGTTCGCATGGCACAGGACTTCTCTCTGCGCCACATGCTGGTGGACGGTCAGGGCAACTTTGGCTCGGTGGATGGCGACAACGCCGCGGCCATGCGCTACACCGAAATCCGCATGTCCAAGATCGCGCACGAGATGCTCGCGGACATCGACAAGGAAACGGTGGATTTCGGTCCGAACTACGACGGCTCCGAAAAAGAGCCCCTGGTGCTGCCGACCCGCTTGCCCAACCTGCTGGTCAACGGCTCGGGCGGTATCGCGGTCGGCATGGCCACCAACATCCCGCCGCACAACCTCAATGAGGTGGTGGACGCCTGCCTGCATTCGCTGAAGAACCCGGACTGCTCCATCGACGAGCTGATGGAGATCATCCCGGCACCGGACTTCCCCACCGGCGGCATCATCTACGGCATCAACGGCGTCAAGGACGGCTACCGCACCGGCCGAGGCCGCGTGGTGATGCGCGCCAAGGTGCATTTTGAGGACATCGACAAGGGCCAGCGCCAGGCGATCATCGTTGACGAGATCCCGTACCAGGTCAACAAGAAGACGCTGCAGGAGCGTATCGCCGAACTGGTGCACGAGAAAAAGCTCGAAGGCATCAGCCACATCCAGGACGAGTCGGACAAGTCTGGCATGCGTCTGGTGATCGAGCTCAAGCGCGGCGAAGTGCCCGAGGTCGTGCTGAACAACCTGTACAAGCAGACGCAGCTGCAGGACACCTTCGGCATCAACATGGTGGCGCTGATCGACGGTCAGCCCAAGCTGTGCAATCTCAAGGATCTGATCACCGTCTTCCTGGAGCACCGCCGCGAGGTCGTCACCCGCCGCACCGTCTTCAACCTGCGCAAGGCGCGCGACCGCGGCCACGTGCTTGAAGGCCTGGCTGTTGCTCTTGCCAACATCGACGAATTCATCAAGATCATCCGCGAGAGCCCCACGCCACCGGTGGCCAAGGCCGAGCTGATGACCCGCTCGTGGGACAGCCAGCTGGTGCGCGAGATGCTCACCCGCGCCAAGGCCGACGGCGGCACCGTCAACGCCGACGACTACCGCCCCGAGGGCCTGGAACGCGAGTTCGGCATGCAGGGTGATGGCCTGTACCGCCTGTCCGAGACGCAGGCCCAGGAAATCCTGCAGATGCGCCTGCAGCGCCTGACCGGGCTGGAGCAGGACAAGATCGTCGCCGAGTACAAGGATGTGATGGCCGAGATCGACGATCTGCTGGACATCCTGGCCAAGCCCGAACGCGTCTCGACCATCATCAGCGAGGAACTGGTGGCAGTGAAGAACGAGTTCGGCCAGACCAAGCTCGGCGCGCGCCGCAGCGAGATCGAGCACAGCGCTCAGGACCTCTCGACAGAAGACTTGATCACGCCCACCGACATGGTGGTGACGCTGTCCCACAGCGGCTACATCAAGAGCCAGCCGCTGTCCGAGTACCGCGCGCAGAAGCGCGGCGGCCGGGGCAAGCAGGCGACCGCCACCAAGGAAGACGACTGGATCGACCAGCTCTTTATCGCCAACACGCACGACTACATCCTGTGCTTCTCCAACCGCGGCCGGCTCTACTGGCTCAAGGTCTGGGAAGTGCCCGCCGGCTCGCGCGGCTCGCGCGGCCGACCGATCGTCAACATGTTCCCGCTGCAGGAAGGCGAGAAGATCAACGTGGTGCTGCCGCTGACCGGCGAGTTCCGCAGCTTCCCCGAGGACCACTACGTGTTCATGGCCACCAGCATGGGCACGGTCAAGAAGACGGCGCTGACCGAGTTCAGCAACCCGCGCAAGGCCGGCATCATCGCTGTCGACCTGGACGAAGGCGACTTCCTGATTGGTGCGGCGCTGACCGACGGTCAGCATGATGTGATGCTGTTCAGCGACGGTGGCAAGGCCGTGCGGTTCGACGAAAACGATGTGCGCCCGATGGGTCGCAATGCGCGCGGCGTGCGCGGCATGATGATCGAAGACGGCCAGAGCGTGATCGCCATGCTGGTGGCCGAGGACGAACAGCAGAGTGTGCTGACCGCCACGGTCAACGGGTACGGCAAACGCACGCCGATCGGCGAATACACCCGCCACGGCCGCGGCACCAAGGGCATGATCGCCATCCAGCAAAGTGAGCGCAACGGCAAGGTCGTGGCCGCCACGCTGGTGCACAGCGATGACGAGATCATGCTGATCACCGACAAGGGCGTGCTGGTGCGCACCCGGGTGAGCGAGATCCGCGAGATGGGCCGCGCCACCCAGGGTGTGACGCTGATCGCGCTGGACGAAGGGGCCGAGCTGTCGGGTCTGCAGCGCATCGTGGAAAACGATGCCAACGCACCCGAAGCAGCAGAAGGAAACGACGACGTGGCGGGTGACGCCGAATGACCCAGCGCCCCTACAACTTCTCGGCCGGCCCGGCCGCGATTCCAGAAGAAGTGTTGCAACAAGCCGCTGCCGAGATGCTGAACTGGAATGGTTCCGGCATGGGCGTGATGGAGATGAGCCACCGCGGCAAGGAGTTCATGTCCATCGCGGCGCAGGCCGAGGCCGACCTGCGCGAACTGCTCGCCGTTCCAGCCCACTTCCGCATCCTGTTCATGCAGGGCGGGGGACTGGCGGAAAACGCGATCGTGCCGATGAACCTGTCTCGCGGAGGCACCGTTGACTTCGTCGTGACCGGCGGCTGGAGCCAGAAGTCGGCCAAGGAGGCCCGCAAGTACGCCACCGCGAACGTTGTCGCAAGCAATGAAGCCGACGGTCATACCACCCTGCCCGCCCCGGCTGGCTGGAAGATCAGCCCCGGTGCACAGTATGTGCACATCTGCAGCAACGAGACCATCCACGGTGTGGAGTTTCACGAGCTGCCCGATCTCAAGGCCCTGGGCAGCAATGCTCCGTTGGTGATCGACTTTTCGTCGCACGTTGCGTCCCGTCCGGTGGACTGGGCGCGCGTGGGCCTGGCCTTCGGTGGAGCTCAGAAGAACCTCGGTCCGGCGGGTGTGACGCTGGTGGTGGTGCGCGAGGACCTGCTGGGCCAGGCTCTGTCGATCTGCCCGAGCGCATTCGACTACCGTGTCGTGGCCGACAACGCGTCCATGTACAACACCCCGCCCACCTACAGCATCTACATGGCCGGGCTCGTGTTCCAGTGGCTCAAGCGCCAGAAGGAAGGTGATTTCACCGGTATCGCCGCCATGGAGGCGCGCAACTTGGGCAAAGCCAACCTGCTCTACAACTTCATTGACCATTCCCAGTTCTACGTGAACAAGGTGGCCAGAGACTGCCGTTCTCGCATGAACGTGCCCTTCTTCCTGCGCGACGAGAGCCGCAACGATGCCTTCCTCGCGGGGGCGAAAGAGCGCGGCCTGCTGCAACTCAAAGGCCACAAGTCGGTGGGAGGCATGCGTGCCAGCATCTACAACGCAATGCCACTGGCGGGCGTGCAGGCACTGGTGGACTACATGCGCGATTTTGAGAAGACCTGCGCATGAGCCAGCAACCCGTTCAGTCCGAGGCGCTCGCTGGTCTGCGCGTGCAGATCGACAGCATCGACCAGCAACTGCTGTCCCTGCTGAACCAGCGCGCCCGTGTCGCCGAACAGGTGGGCGAGATCAAACGGGCCGAAGGCTCGCCCTTCTTCCGCCCTGACCGTGTGGCCCAAGTGATCGACAAGATCCAGAACGCCAACCAGGGCCCGCTGCTGAACCAGCACGTGGCGTCCATCTGGCGCGAGATCATGTCGGCCTGTCTGGCGCTGGAAGCCCCGCAGCGCGTAGCCGTGCTCGGCCCCGAAGGCACGTTCACCGAACAGGCCGCGATCGAGTTCTTCGGCAGCGCCGCCAACCTGATCTACTGCAGCAGTTTCGACGAGGTGTTCCACGCGACCGCCGCAGGCACGGCCCAGTTCGGTGTGGTGGGTGTCGAGAACTCCACGGAAGGCGTGGTGGCCCGTTCGCTGGACCTGTTCCTGCGCTCACCCGTGCATGTGGTGGGCGAGGTCAGCCTGCTGGTGCGCCACAACCTGCTGCGCCAGGTGAACAACCTGGACGCCGTCGAGGTGGTGCTGGCCCACCCGCAGGCGCTGGCCCAGTGCCAGGGCTGGCTCACACAGCACCTGCCCAGGGCAGAACGGCGCGCCGTTTCAAGCAACGCAGAAGGCGCGCGGCTCGCTGCCACCAACCCGGCCTGGGCGGCGATTGCAAGCGAGCGCGCCGCGGCGCAGTTCGGCCTGCACATCGTCTCGCACGCCATCCAGGACGAGGCCTACAACCGCACACGCTTCCTGGTGATCTGTCTGCCGCAGACCCTGGCCACGCCGCCCGCCTCCGGGCGCGACTGCACCAGCCTCGTGGTGTCGGTGCCGAACCGCCCGGGTGCGGTGCACGACCTGCTGGTGCCGCTGAAGAACAACGGTGTCTCCATGACGCGGTTCGAGTCCCGCCCGGCCAAGTCCGGCCAGTGGGAGTACTACTTCTACATCGACCTCGCGGGTCACCCCTCGCAGCCCAACGTGGCAGCAGCCCTGAAGGAGCTGCAGGGCCTGTGTGCGTTCTACAAGGTGCTGGGTGCCTACCCGGTCAGCGAATGACATGAACGCCCCTCCTCTCAAATTTGAACAACTGGGCCTGATCGGCTGCGGCCTGATGGGTGGATCGTTTGCGCTGGCCATGAAGAAGGCCGGGCTGGTCAAGCGTGTCGTCGGGTACAGCAAGTCGCCATCCACCACCGAACGCGCCCGCCAGATGGGTGTCATCGACATTGAGGCGCCTTCCGCCCTGCTCGCCGTCTCGGGCGCCGATCTGGTGCTGGTCGCCGTTCCGGTGTCAGCAACCGAAGCCACCTTCAAGGCAATCCGCCACCTGCTGACCAAGGACACGCTGGTGATGGATGTGGGTTCGACCAAAAGGGAAGTCATCGACGCGGCACGGCGCGTGCTCAAGGATCAGGTGGGCGTGTTCGTGCCGGCGCACCCGATCGCAGGCAAGGAGCTGGCGGGCGTCGAGAACGCCGACGCGGACTTGTACCAGGGCCGCCAGGTCATCCTCACCCCCATCGAACGCACCCAGACAGTTCAACTGGAGAAGGCGGCCCAGCTCTGGGCGGCTCTGGGCTGTCATGTGCAGCGCATGTCGCCCGAGGCACACGATGCCGCCTACGCTGCGGTCAGCCACCTGCCGCACATGATTGCGTTTGCACTCATGAACGCCATCGCGGGTCATGAGCACGGCAAACAGTTCCTCGCCCTGGCCGGCCCCGGTTTCCGCGACTTCACGCGGATCGCCGCCAGCGACCCCAGCGTCTGGCGCGACATCCTGCTGTCCAACCGCGAGGAATTGATCGCACAGTCCCGACAGTTTCAGCGCGCTCTGCACGCGTTCGAGTCCGCCATCGCTGCAGGCAATCCAGACGCGCTCGAAGCACTGATCGACAAAGCCAGCCAGACCCGCTCGCGGTGGCGCATGAGCGCCCACAAGCCCCAGAGCTGACCTCCTCCAGCGCATGTACGCCATTGCCCATCTCGACATCCCGCCTCTGGCCAGCGCGGGCGGCACCGTCCGCCTGCCCGGATCCAAGAGCATCTCCAACCGTGTGCTGCTGCTCTCGGCCCTGAGCGCCGGCCACACCGACATTGCCGACCTGCTCGATTCGGACGACACGCGCGTCATGCTGGCCGCCTTGGACCAATTGGGTTGCCGCATTGAACAGCGCCCCGACAACCTGCTGCGCGTGCACGGTCTGGGCGGTCAGCTGCCGGTGAAAGGGGCCGCACTGTTCCTGGGCAATGCCGGCACCGCCATGCGGCCACTTACCGCGGCGCTTGCGCTGCTGGCCGCCGAGCAGGGCGGGTGTTTCGAGCTGAGCGGCATCCCGCGCATGCACGAGCGGCCCATCGGCGACCTCGTCGACGCGCTGCGCCAGCTGGGTTGCCCGGTGGACTGCCTCGGTCAGGAGGGTTACCCGCCGCTGCGCCTGGGCAATGGCACACCTTCTGTGCTTCGTCTGGACCAGCCCATCCGGGTGCGGGGCGACGTTTCCAGCCAGTTCCTCACGGCGCTGCTGCTGGCCCTGCCGCTGGTGGCGCGCGAGCGCCCGGTGGTAATCGACGTAGTCGGCGAACTGATTTCCAAGCCCTACATAGAGATCACGCTCAACCTCCTGGAGCGGTTTGGTGTGCACGTGCAGCGCGACGACTGGTCTCGATTCACGATCCCCGCCGGCAGCCGCTATGTGTCGCCCGGGCTGGTCCACGTCGAAGGAGACGCCTCGTCGGCGAGCTATTTCATCGCCCTGGGCGCGCTGGCACCCGCCCGTGAGGGCACCGATGGCGTGACCATCGAGGGCGTGGGTTTGTCGTCCATACAGGGCGACATCCGGTTCGTCGAGGCGGCCCGGATGATGGGCGCCGAGGTGACGGGCGAAGCCAACCGCCTGCACATCCGGCGCGGCCAGTGGCCCCTCAAGGCCATCGACCTGGACTGCAACCACATCCCCGACGCCGCCATGACGCTCGCGGTGATGGCGCTCTACGCCGAAGGCACCACCACGCTGCGCAACATCGCGAGCTGGCGCGTCAAGGAGACCGACCGGATCGCGGCAATGGCCATCGAATGCCGCAAGCTGGGAGCGACAGTCGAGGAAGGTGCAGACTTCATCCGCGTCACGCCGCCCGCCCGCTGGACGGGTGCGAGCATCCACACCTACGACGACCACCGCGTCGCCATGTGCTTTTCGCTGGCCGCCTTCAATCCGGATGGTGTCACCGTGCGCATCGAAGACCCGAAGTGCGTGGCCAAGACCTTCCCGGACTACTTCGAAACCCTGTTCGAGCTGTGTGCCACACCGGCGGCGCACATCCCTGTGATCTGCATTGATGGCCCTACCGCCTCAGGCAAGGGCACGCTGGCGTCCGAGGTTGCCAAACGACTGGGTTTTCACCTGCTGGACTCCGGGGCGCTCTATCGCGCCACGGCCCTGGCCGCACAAGACGCCGGACTGGACCTGGATGATGAAACGGCCCTCGCCCGCCTGGCAGCCCATCTGCCCCTGGCCTTCCGGGACCACCGCGTGTTCCTTGCCGGCCGGGACATCACCGATCCGTTGCGGCTGGAATCCACCGGAGGCATGGCCTCCCGGGTGTCCCAGCACCCGGCGGTGAGGGCGGCGCTGCATGGCCTGCAGCAAAGCTTCCGGCGCCTGCCGGGGCTGGTGGCCGATGGGCGCGACATGGGCACGGTGATCTTCCCGGACGCAGGCCTGAAGGTGTTCCTCACCGCCAGCGCCGAACAACGGGCCCAGAGACGCCATAAACAATTGATTTCCAAGGGAATTTCTGCTAACATCGATGACCTTTTGGCTGACCTCAAGGCGCGCGACCACCGGGACATGTCCCGTGCACACGCACCCTTGAAGCCCGCGGAAGACGCCCAGTTGCTGGACAACTCGGACCTGAGCATCGAGGCCTCGGTGCAACTGGTTCTTGACTGGTGGCAAGGCACAACGGCGGTTCCAGGCAACTGAACCGCCTTTTTCGATGGCCCAGAAGGCACCGCCGGGTGTTCACAGCCCGCAGGCCCCATGGTTCTTTCACTTAACCCGCGGTGTCACGCACCGCAACGTCAACGCCGCCCACACGTCGATTCCTCGCGCACCCTCCTTCGGTGCTGCTGCTGTCCGACGCCAGGTGGTCATAGGAAATTCAATGTCTGAATCTTTTGCCGCCCTCTTCGAAGAGTCCCTGAAGCGCGCAGAAATGCGCTCGGGTGAGGTCATCACCGCCGAAGTCGTGCGCATCGAGCACAACCACGTGGTGGTCAACGCCGGTCTGAAGTCGGAAGCCTACGTGCCTCTGAACGAATTCAAGAACGACCAGGGCGAACTCGAAGTCCAGGTCGGTGATTTCGTGTCCGTGGCGATCGACTCCGTCGAAAACGGCTTCGGCGACACCCTGCTGTCGCGCGACAAGGCCAAGCGTCTGGCCTCCTGGATGGCCCTGGAAAAGGCCCTGGAATCTGGCGAGTTCGTCACAGGCACGACCTCCAGCAAGGTCAAGGGCGGCCTGAAGGTCATGGTCAACGGCATCAGCGCCTTCCTGCCGGGTTCGCTGGTCGACAGCCGTCCCACCAAGGACCTGACCCCCTACGAGAACAAGACCCTGGAATTCAAGGTCATCAAGCTCGACCGCAAGCGCAACAACGTGGTGCTGAGCCGCCGCGCTGTGGTGGAAGCCTCCATGGGCGAAGAGCGCGCCAAGCTGATGGAAACCCTGAAGGAAGGTGCCATCGTCAACGGCGTGGTCAAGAACATCACCGAATACGGTGCGTTCGTGGACCTGGGTGGCATCGACGGCCTGCTGCACATCACCGACATGGCATGGCGCCGTGTCCGTCACCCGAGCGAAGTGGTGACGGCTGGCCAGGAAATCACCGCCAAGATCCTGAAGTTCGACACCGAGAAGCACCGCGTTTCACTGGGTCTGAAGCAGATGGGCGACGACCCCTGGATGGGCGTGGCCCGCCGCTACCCGCAAGGTACCCGCATGTTCGGCAAGATCACCAACATCGCCGATTACGGCGCGTTCGTGGAGCTCGAACCCGGCATCGAAGGCCTGGTGCACGTTTCCGAAATGGACTGGACCAACAAGAACGTGGCCCCGTCCAAGCTGGTGTCGCTGGGTGATGAGGTCGAAGTCATGGTGCTGGACATCGACGAAGACAAGCGTCGCATCTCCCTGGGCATGAAGCAGTGCCGCGCCAACCCCTGGCACGAGTTCGCCGAGCAGACCAAGCGCGGCGACCGCGTCAAGGGCCCGATCAAGTCGATCACCGACTTCGGCGTGTTCGTGGGTCTGGCCGCCGGTATCGACGGTCTGGTGCACCTGTCCGACCTGTCCTGGAACGAGCCGGGCGAAGCCGCCGTGCGCAACTTCAAGAAGGGCCAGGAAGTCGAAGCCATCGTGCTGGCCATCGACGTCGAGCGCGAGCGCATCTCCCTGGGCATCAAGCAGCTCGACGGCGACCCGTTCACCACCTTCGTGTCGGTCAACGACAAGGGCTCCGTGGTGACCGGCAAGGTCAAGACTGTGGACGCCAAGGGCGCCGAGATCGACCTGGGCGAAGACGTCATCGGCTACCTGCGCGCCTCGGAAATCTCCCGCGACCGCGTGGAAGATGCCCGCAACGTGCTCAAGGAAGGCGACGAAGTCACGGCCGTGGTGGTGAACGTGGATCGCAAGACCCGCAACATCCAGCTGTCGATCAAGGCCAAGGACATGGCCGACCAGAACGAAGCCATGGCCAGCCTGAACCAGAACACGGGCAACGCCGGCACGACCAACCTGGGCGCCCTGCTCAAGGCCAAGCTGGACAGCAACAACTGAGATCCAGCCTGAGGCTTCTGCCGGTGCTTCATGCACCGGCAGGGCCCGGCGCTGTTCCGGACACATCAACGCCCGAGTTCAGTCATGACCCGCAGCGACCTTGTAGAAGCACTGGCCAGCCGGTTCAGCCAGCTCACCCACCGCGATGCAGAGTTCGCCGTCAAGGCGATCCTGGACGCGATGGGCGATGCCCTGGTGAAAGGCCACCGGATCGAGATCCGGGGGTTCGGCAGCTTCTCTGTCAACCGCCGCTCGCCCCGCATCGGACGCAATCCGCGCTCGGGCGAGAGCGTGATGATCCCCGAGAAGCGGGTGCCCCACTTCAAGCCTGGCAAAGCCCTGCGCGAGCAGGTGGATGCCAAGACGGCGGAGATCCTGGGTCGAGAGCCGAAAAACATGGCCTGATCGCTACAATCGTCCCACCACAGAGGGGATGATTTGAAATACCTGACGTGGCTGCTCAATGCAGCCATTTTTTTTGTTCTGTTCGCCTTCGCGCTGAACAATCAGGACACGGTCACCATGCACCTGTTCTTCGGAGCCCGCTGGCAGGCCCCGCTGGTGCTGATTCTTCTGTGCGCCTTGCTCCTGGGCGTGGTGCTGGGTGTGGTGGTGATGCTGCCGCTGTGGCTGCGGGCGCGTCGGCGTTCAGCAGCCCGACCGGCGACCGCACCCATACCCTTGCCTCCCGCCGTCCCGGACGCAGTGTCCACCGCGTCCCGCCCCCCGAATGGAACTTGACCTGACCTGGCTCCTCTGGGGCCTTCCCCTGGCCTTTGCACTCGGATGGCTGGCCTCACGCCTGGACCTGCGTCAGTGGCGCATGGAAAGCCGCCAGACGCCCAAGGCCTATTTCCGGGGCCTGAACCACCTGCTCAACGAACAGCAGGACCAGGCCATCGACGCCTTCATCGAGGCGGTGCAAGGAGACCCCGACACCGCCGAGCTGCACTTCGCACTGGGCAACCTGTTCCGCCGCCGCGGCGACTACGACCGCGCCGTGCGGGTGCACGAGCACCTGCTGGCCCGCGCCGACATCGGCCGCAAGGACCGCGACCGCGCCCAGCATGCGCTGGCGCTGGACTTTCTCAAGGCGGGCCTGCTGGACCGTGCCGAGTCCGCCCTGCACAAGCTGGAAGGGTCTGCCTACGAGGGCGAAGCCCTGATGGCGCTGCTGTCGATCGCCGAACGCTCGCGCGACTGGCCCCAGGCGCAGATCCTCGCCCAGCGCCTGGAGGACACCCACCAGGGCAGCTTCACGCCCCGCCTTGCGCACTACCTCTGTGAAGAGGCCGAGCTGGCCATGAGCCAGGGGGACGCCGCGGAGGCCCAGCGCCTGCTCAACAAGGCGGTGGAGCGCGCGCCGCAGATGGTCCGCGGCTGGATGGCGCTGTCGGCGCTGAAAGCGCAGCAGGGCGACACCAAGGGTGCATTCGACACGCTGCTGCAACTGGTGCGCCATGCGCCGCAGGGCTTTCCGCTGGCGGCGCGACCCATCGCCGACCTTTCAATCGCCACCGGGCGCCAGCAGGAAGCCATCGCCCTGCTCAACGAGGCGCAGGCCCACGGCCCCTCGCTGGACATCACCGAGGCGCTGGCCACGCTCAGCGGCAGCGCGACAGCGGCCCGGAGGCACTACCTCAGCCACCTGGAGCGGGAACCTTCCCTGGTGGCGGCCACCCAGTGGCTGGCTGGCGAAACCCTGTCGGACCCCGCTGCCCAGAAGCGGGTCCAGGCGGCGCTCGAACATGCGGCCGCTCCGCTCAAGCGCTACCGCTGCGCCGCCTGCGGCTTCGAGGCACGCCAGCACTTCTGGCACTGCCCGGGCTGCCAGAGCTGGGACAGCTACCCGGCTCGCCGCGTCGAAGAACTCTGAGCACGGCGCCAGACGGCCAGCAGCCAGGTCTCCAGGTCGTGTACCGGCCGACCGGTCGCCGCTTCGACGGCCGCACGGTAAGGCGGCATGTTGGTGCACTCCAGCACCACGGTCCGCACCTGCGGGTGCCGCGACACCAGCCTCATGGCCGCCGCCACCACATCTTGCTGCGCCTGCGCCAGGTCCAGCACCGTGTCATCGGCGAGGATGCTTGATTGCAGCTCGCAGCCGGGAGCGAGGCCTTGCACGGGTGTTCCGGCGGGCACACCGGCCTTGCGCAGCAGGGATGGGTGCAGCGAGGCCGCGTCAAAGGTGACGATGCCCGGTGCGGGCAGGTCGGCACATTGCAGCAGGCTGGAGGTGATCACGGGCACCGGGACCACGGCCTGCAGTTCGGCCTGCCACCCGGCGAGGAAACCGCAGCTGGTGGAGATCAGGCGTGCACCGTCATCCGCCAGAGAGCGGGCCGCGTCGATGAACGGGCCGAGCAGTGCCGGGTCCTGTTGCTGCACCACGCGCCGTGCCGATGCCCCTGGCACGACACGCAGCCGGGCCGGGATGCCGGCCCGCGTCCAGGTCTGCGGACAGCCGATGTCGCCGGGCGGACGCGGGAAGCGCGTGTCGAGCACGATCACGCCGAGAAAGGCCTTTTCACCGCTGTCCGAACCATTCATGGCGATAAGCTGTGCGTCCACATCCGAAGCAACAAGAAGGTGATTGAAGCATGACGCAGGCCAGACCAGGGCAGCGCGCTGTGGTGCTGGGCGCCGGCATGGTGGGTATTGCCTGTGCCCTCTCGCTGCGCCAGCGGTCCATGGACGTCACGGTGCTCGACCCGCTGGGTCCCGGCGCCGCCACCTCGCATGGCAACGCGGGCGTGCTGGCGCGCAGTTCGCTGATGCCGTTCAACCACCCAGGGCTGTGGGCCCAGCTGCCGGCGCTGCTGCGCGGGAAAAACCCGGGCTTTCGCTACCACCTGCCGTGGGTGCTGGGCCAGTGGCGCTGGGGGTTGTCGTTTCTGGGCCATGCGCGGGCTGCCGACTTTCAGGAAACCACCACCGCGCTGGACGCGCTGATCCGCCACTCCGGCACCGTCCACCGGCGCTGGATGGCCGAGGCGGGCATCGCACACCGCCGCCGCGACGACGGCTGGCTGTTTCTCTACCGCAGCGAGGCCGCTTTCGACAGTGGCGCCTTCGGGCGCGAGACGCTGGCGCGCTTCGGCGTGGCCACACGCGTGCTGGATGCGGCCGCGCTGCACGAGCTGGAGCCCCACCTGAAGCCAATGTTCCCGCGCGCGCTGTGGGTGCAGGAAGCCAGCTCGGTCGACAGCCCCGGCGAGGTGGTGCGCAGCTATGCGGCCTGGCTCCAGGCGCTCGGCGGCGCGGTGCGCACGGACGAGGCCACCGGGCTGCATCGCCACAGCGGCGGCTGGACGGTTCACACCCGCAGCGGCACACCGCTCGAAGCCGACCATGTGGTGGTGGCGCTTGGCCCCTGGTCGCGCGACTTCCTGCGCGGGCAGTTCGGCCTGCGCCTACCCATGGGCTTCGAGCGCGGCCAGCACCGCCACTTCCACCCCGCCGAGGGTACAGTGCTGTACCGGCCGGTGTACGACACCGCTGGCGGCTACGTGCTGGCGCCGATGGCGCAGGGGCTGCGGCTGACCACGGGTGTCGAGCTGAACGCGCAATTCGCGCCGCCCCACCAGGCGCAACTCGAGGTGGCCGAACGCACTGCGCGGGAAGCGATGCCGCTGGGTGACCGCACTTCCGACCCCGACTGGCTGGGCAGCCGCCCCACCCTGCCCGACTGCAGGCCGATGATCGGTGAATGCCCGGGGCAGGAGGCGCTGTGGCTGGCGCTGGGTCACCAGCACATCGGCTTTTCCACCGGCCCGGGCACCGGCGAGTTGCTGGCGCAACTGATGCTGGGCGAACCGAGCGCCATCGACCCGCACCCGTTCAGGCCGCAGCGCTTCCTGCGCGCCTGAACAGCGTGCTCACATGTTCCCCGGCAGCCACATCACGATCTGCGGGAACCAGTACAGCAGGGTGACCGCCAGCACCATCAGCAGGAAGTATGGCATGCAGACCCGCGCAATCCAGTTGATTTCGCGCCGCGTCATGCCCTGCAGCACGAACAGGTTGAAGCCCACCGGCGGCGTGATCTGCG
The DNA here is from genome assembly GCF_004006415.1 of Hydrogenophaga sp. NH-16. Classification (NCBI taxonomy): domain Bacteria; kingdom Pseudomonadati; phylum Pseudomonadota; class Betaproteobacteria; order Burkholderiales; family Comamonadaceae; genus Hydrogenophaga; species Hydrogenophaga sp. NH-16. The sequence continues at coordinate 3,451,314 of NZ_CP029344.1, read as the reverse complement.
CCATCTCGACCACGATCACGATGAAGATGCCGAACCAGATCAGGTCGATGCCTGCGGCCTGCACCGTGGGAATGATCACACCCATGGTCAGCACGATCATCGAGATGCCATCGAGGAAGCAGCCGAGCACGATGTAGAACAGCGCCAGCGCGACCAGCAGCAGGCCGGGCGACAGGCCCAGCGAGCCCACCCATTCGGCCAGGTGGCGCGGCAGGCCGATGTAGCCCATCGACAGCGTCAGGAAGGCCGCGCCCGCAAGGATCAGGGCCATCATGCAGTACAGGCGCGTGGCGCCCAGCAGCGCATCCCTGAAGCTCTGCCACGAGAGCGACCTCTGGTAGGCCGACAGCAGCAGCGCACCGACGACGCCGATGGCCGCCGCCTCGGTCGCAGTGGCCACGCCGACATAGATCGAGCCGATCACACCGCCGATCAGCAGGATCACCGGAATCAGCTCGCTGGACGCGCGCAGCTTCTCGCCAAAGCTCATGCCGGCGTCGGCCTCGGGAATCTTGTCAGGGTTCATCAGCGCCCAGACCATCAGGTAGCCGCTGAACAGCCCCGCCAGCAGCAGCCCGGGAACGACGCCTGCGACGAACAGCTTGGCGATCGACACCTCGGCTGCGACACCGTAGACGATCATCACGATCGAGGGCGGAATCAGCAGCCCCAGCGTGCTGGCGCCACCCAGCGAGCCGATCACGCGCTCGGGCGGGTAACCGCGCTCGGTGAGCTCGGGAATGGTCATCTTGCCGATGGTGGCGCAGGTCGCGGCCGAGGAGCCGGACACCGCGGCGAAGATGGTGCTGCCCAGGATGTTGGTGTGCAGCAACCGGCCCGGCAGCGCATTCACCCAGGGCGCCAGCCCCTTGAACATGTTCTCGGACAACTTGGTGCGGAACAGGATCTCGCCCATCCACACAAACAGCGGCAAGGCGGTGAGTGTCCAGCTGCTGGCCGAGCCCCAGATGGTGACCGCCATGGCGTCGCCCGCGCTGCGCGAGGAGAACAGCTCCATGCCGATCCAGGCTACGCCGGCCAGCGTCAGGCCGATCCAGACCCCACTGCCCAGCAGCAGGAACAGCGCGACGATCAGAAAACCGGTGACCAGCATCTCATTCATGGCGCGTCTCCGGTCCGCCGATGTGCTGGCGCTGGCCGCGCAGTTCCAGCACCCATTCGTCCACAAACGCGATGAACAGCACCAGCGTGCCCAGCGCCATGCCCAGCTGCGGAATCCACAGCGGCGTGGCGTCGTTGCCGGTGGAGATGTCGTTGAACTCGTGCGACTGCATCACCAGCCGCAACGAGAACCAGGCAAACAGGCCGGACAGCAGCACCGCCGCGCTCAGCGACCACAGCTCCATGCCCCGGCGCGCACCGCCTGTGAGCTTGCCGAGCACCAGCGTGACGCGGATGTGCTCGTTGCGCTTGAGCGTGTGCGCCAGTGCCAGGAAGCCGGCCGCCGCCATGCTGTAACCCGCGTAGGCGTCGGTGCCCGGCACATGGAAATGGAGCTGGCGCCCCAGCACCGACAGCAGCACCATGACCAGCACGCCGATCATGAACACCGCCGCGAGCCAGGCGCAGCCGTCGTACAGAGCGTCGAGCGCGCGCCGCATGCTACCGCCGCCGCTCACTTGCGGAACGCGTCGACCAGGGCCTGGCCCTCAGGACCCGCCTTGTCCAGCCACTCCTTGAGCATGGTGTCGCCAACCTTCTTCATGTCGGCCTTGAGCGCCGCGGGCGCGGGGAGGATCTGCATGCCGCCGGCCTTGAGCTTGTCCAGGCTTTCGGTGTTGGCCTTCTTGCTGGCGTCCCAGCCGCGCGTCTCGGCGTCGGCAGCCGCCTTGATGACCGCGTCCTGCGTGGGCTTGTCCAGCGCGTCGAAGGCTTTCTTGTTCACCAGCAGCGCGTTCTTGGGCAGCCAGGCCTGGGTGTCGTACCAGTACTTCACGTGCTCGTAGAGCTTGGCGTCGGCGCCGGTGGAGCCGCTGGACATCATGCTTTCGGTCACGCCGGTGGCGAAGGCCTGGCTGACTTCGGCGGCCTGCACCGTCACCGGCTGTGCGCCCACCAGTTCGGCGATGCGGGCGGTGGCGGGGCTGTAGGCGCGCCACTTGATGCCCTTGAGGTCGGCGGCGCTGTTCAGCGGCTTCTTGCTGTAGACACCCTGCGGCGGCCACGGCACGGCGAACAGCACCATCATGCCCTGCTCGGCCAGTTTCTTCTCCAGCAGCGGGCGCTGCGCCTTCCACAGCTTGGCGGCCTCGTCGTAGCTGTCGGCCACGAACGGAAGGCCGTCGGCGCCGAACAGCTGCCACTCGTTCTGGTAGTTCACCAGCAGGATCTCGCCGGCCTGCGCCTGGCCACCCTGCACCGCGCGCTTGATCTCGGGCGCCTTGAACAGCGCGGCGTTGGGGTGCACCGTGATCTTGAGCTTGCCGCCACTTGCCTTGTCCACGTCGGCCACGAACTGGTTGATGTTGACCGTGTGGAAATTGCTCGCCGGGTAGGCGGTGGCCAGGTCCCACTTGGCCTGGGCGAACGCCGAGGTCGAGAGGCCGATGACAGCGAAGGCCATGGAGAGTTGGAAAGCGCGACGTTTCATGAAAGCTCCAGTTGCAGGTTGAACAAACCGCGGCACCGACCGCAGAAGACGGGTGCATGCACTGTAGGGGGCATGGCAACAGATTGTGACCAGTGTTTTCCCTTATTGTTGACAAATCGTTGGTAAATTGTCGTCAAATACAGCACCCGCCTACCACGGAAACCGACCCATGGCCAAGTCAGCCCAAGCAAGCAGCACGCCAGTCACCGCCGCACCACGATCGCCCATCGTGTCCTCTGCGCACCTGGTCTCGCCCCAGAGCGCGGAGATGAGCGAGTTCGAGTTCGGCCTGATCGTGGCCAGCAACGCCTTCCACCGCTGGGTGGTGCACTGCATGGCCGCCGCCGGGCTGAAGGACCTGATGCCGCTGGACGTGCTGGTGCTGCACCACGTGACGCACCGCGCGCGCGACAAGCGCCTGTCCGACATCTGCTTCATCATGAACATCGAGGACACGCACCTGGTGAACTACTCGCTCAAGAAGCTGGCGAGCCTCGGCGTGGTGGCATCGAGCAAGTCGGGCAAGGAAGTGACCTACGCGGCCACCGAGTCCGGCAGCGCCTTCGTCCAGCGCTACCGCGAGATCCGCGAGCAATGCCTGATCCAGGCGCTGCACGCCGACGATGCACTGAACAAGGACATCGGCGAGCTGGCGCGCCTGCTGCGCGTGCTCTCGGGCATGTACGACCAGGCCGCCCGGTCGGCGGCGTCGTTGTGAGCGTCATGACCCCACGTCTGCTGCCCCTGGGCGACAGCGCCTGGACGGTGGAGTTCGGCCACGCCATCGACGCGGCGACCAACGCGCGCGTCATGGGCCTGGCCGGGCGGGTCGCGGCCGCGCGCCAGAACGATCCGCTGCTGGCTCCGGTGACCGATGTGGTGCCGACCTTCCGCTCGCTCACGGTGCATTTCGACCCTTGGGCGGGCGACGCCACTGCCTTGGGCCGGCAATTGCTGTTCATGGCGCAGGAGGGTCAGCAGACCACTGTGCAAGGACGCCAGTGGCAGCTGCCCGTGTGCTTCGACGACGACTTCGCACCCGACCTGCCGCGCGTGTGCGAGCTGAAGCAACTGACCCGGTCCGAGGTGATCAGCCAGCTGCTGGGCGCCGCTTTCCGGATCTACATGCTCGGCTTCCAGCCCGGCTTCCCCTACATGGGCGGACTGCCACCCACGCTGGTCACGCCACGCCTGCCCTCGCCGCGACAGAAGGTGCCCGCGAAGTCGGTGGCCATCGCGCTGGACATGTGTTCGGTCTATCCCTGGGAGAGCCCGGGGGGCTGGAACCTGCTGGGGCGCACGCCGGTGGTGCTGTTCGACCCGGCGCAGACCGAACAACCCGCCATGCTCGCCGCAGGCGACGAGGTGCGCTGGACCGCGGTGGACCGCGCCACCCACGACCGGCTCGCGCGCGAGATCGCCAACGGCCTGCCGCGCGAGACCTTCCTGAAAGAGTCTGCGACATGAGCGGCCAGCTGGAAGTCCTGCAGCCCGGCATCGGCACCACCGTACAGGACCGGGGCCGTCCGGGCCACCGGCACCACGGCCTGCCGCTCTCGGGCTGGCTCGACGCGCCGCTGGCCCGGGCCGCCAACGCGCTGCTAGGCAACGATCTGAACGCGGCGGTGCTGGAGCTGCGCGGCGTCGGCACGGCGCTGCGGGTGAAGCGCGGACCCGTGCGCGTCGCGCTGGCCGGCCGCATCGGCGCGCAGCGCATGCGAGAGGACGGCGCCCGCACGCCCCTGCCCGCCTGGCAGACCGCCACGCTGCACGAGGGCGAGACCCTGCAGCTGGGCAGCGCCGACAGCGGCTGCGCCTACCTGGCGGTGGCAGGCGGCATCGCCCTGGCGCCGGCCTTCGGCAGCCGCGCCAGCTACTGGCGCGCCGGCCTGTCGGGTGTGCTGGGCCGCGCCTTCCAGCCGGGCGACGTGCTGCCCTGCGGCGAGACCGGCAGCGGCGACCCGCGCGAGTGGCGCTGCCGCTCGCCCTGGGAGCCCGAGACCGGCCCGATCCGCGTAATGCCTGGCCCGCAGGACGACCATTTCACCCCCGACGCGTTGGCGAGCTTCTTCGCGCAGGACTGGCAGGCCACACCCGCACAGGACCGCATGGGCCTGCGTCTGGAAGGCGAGGCACTCGCGCACACCAGCGCAGACGCCGCCGACATCGTGTCCGACGGCGTGACGCCGGGCGTGATCCAGGTGCCGGCCAACGGCCAGCCCATCGTGCTGCTGGCCGATGGCCAGACCGTGGGCGGCTACCCCAAGATCGCGACCGTCATCACCGCCGACCTGCCGCGGCTGGCGCACCTGCGGCCGGGCACCCGCGTGCGCTTCGCGGCCGTGACGGCCGAACAGGCGCACGAGGCCTTGACCGCCCAGCGTGTGCGCTGGCAGCAGTGGCTGGCGGGCCGCGAAGCCTTCCTGCCGCCGGGCCACATCGACGAGGCCGCGCTCTACGGCCGCAACCTGATTTCCGGCATGCTCGCCACCCACCCCGGAGAGGACACACCATGAGCCCCATCAACCTCAACGCCGATCTCGGCGAAAGCTTCGGTGCCTGGACCATGGGCAGCGACGCCGAACTGCTGCAGGTGATCCACAGCGCCAACATCGCCTGCGGCTTCCACGCCGGCGACCCGGTGGTGATGCGCGAGACCGTGCGCCTGGCCATCGCCAACGGCGTGAGCCTGGGCGCACACCCGGCCTTCCCCGACCTTCAGGGCTTCGGCCGGCGGGTGATGCAGCTCTCGCCCAGGGAACTGGAAGCGGCCATCCTCTACCAGGTCGGCGCGCTGCAGGCCATGGCCACCGCGGAAGGCGGCCGCGTGACCCACGTCAAGCCACACGGCGCGCTCAACAACATGGCCTGCGCCGATGAGGCGATGGCGGCCACCGTGGCGCGCGCCATCAAGGCACTGGACCCACAACTCATCCTGCTCGCGCCCGCGCTCTCGGCGCTGGAGCGCGCGGGCGAGGCGGCTGGCCTGCGCGTGGCGCGCGAGGTGTTCGCCGACCGCACGTACCAGGCCGACGGCCAGCTCACGCCGCGCTCCCGGCCCGGTTCGGTGCTGCACGACGCCGCCGACTGCGTACGGCATGTGCAGCGCATGCTGGAGGCCGGCGGCATCGTCACCGCCGACGGCCAGCACCTGCCCACGCCCATCCACAGCATCTGCGTGCACGGCGACGGCCCCGGCGCCGTGGCCGCTGCGCGGGCGATCCGCACCGCGCTGGAAGCGGCTGGCCACCGCCTGGCGGGCTTGCCGGCACTGGTCTGAGGCGGTCCTTCGAGAACCAGGGTGGGCGTTGCGAGGCTCAAGCCCTGACCGGCGCCTGTCTGTCCTGGGGCTGAACAGCCGCCACCTCGGCGGCCGGGTCCGGAGCCGCGGCCAGCCGCTGCAACGATTCATCCGCAGGCCTGTTGGCCGCCTGCCGTGCATCGACGGCCCCCTCCTTCAAGCCGAGGCCATCGAACTCCGCGACGCGGATCTGGCCCCCATCCGCACGCAAGTGGGTGATGCGCGACAGACCGGCCTCCCGCGCGCCCAGCGCCACCGCGTGCACCGTGTTCTCCATGCCCTGGTCCCAGGGCAGTCCGTGCTGGTCGGCCAGCCGCTGCACATGGCCCCGGCTGTCGTCGAGCAACCGCCGGGTCGGTTCGGGCAAGGCCGCCGGGTCCAGGGCGGCGCCTTTGCGCGGCTCGCGCTGGGCAGGTTCACCCGGTTCGAGCGGTCCGCGGATGGTGTCGATGGCGTCGCGGGCGTTGCCATCGAGGCCGCGAGACACCGCCGTCAGCACGCCACGCATCTGGCGCACGTCCCGGCGGTACTCGCCGATCTGCACCGACTGCTGCTGCGCCAGGCTGCGCGCCTGCGGATTGGCAAGGATGGAGCGGTCGGGCTGGCCGCCGGCGTCCACCTCCACGAAGTGGTGCATGCTGTGGCTGCCCCCCAGCGCCACCGCCGCGCCAAGGGTGCTGGGCGGGGTGGTGCCCGTGGCCATATTGATGGGCGAATAACCCTTCAGCGCGTCGCTCCAGTGGGTGTGGTTGTCATAGCCCTTGGACAGCAGCGTCTTCACCTCCTCGGGCCGGGCATAGATCCGTGTCTCTCCAAAGTGCGGGCTGGCCGCGCTCACCGCGTCGCCCGCCATCATGTGGTTGATGACCGAGTGCCCACCCTCGGGAATGCGCCGGCTCAGGCTGACCGCCCCATAGGCGTTGAAGGTTTCGCCTTTGAGACCGAAGTGGTGGGCGCTGACCTGGGCCAGCGTGCCGCCCAGGGAGTGACCGGTGGTGGTGACGGGCGATGGTGGCAACCCCTTCCTGGAAGCGTCCTTGGATGCCATATCGAGTGCGTCACGCGTCAAAGAAATCGCGTCCTCTGCTTGCAGGTTGGAACGCGCGAGCACCATGCCACCGTCGGCCAAAGCGCCGTCTTTGAAGGCCTCTCGGTCGAACTCGGTTCCTCGATGGGCCACAACCAACTCACCTGTGTCGCGGCGCTGGTAAATCGTGCCCTGGTACCCGGTCCCGGGGTTGTCCACATGGGCTCGCACGAAGAACCGAACACCACCCGAATCCACGTAGGGCGCGTCTTTGTCGTTGCTCGCATAGCTTCGAGCAGATGTGCCCCTGTACACATGAAACGACAGGTCGGCGTATTGCTGCGACGTGACGCTCATGGCTTGGCCTTCACTTTGGCAGTGATGGAGAACAGGTTGTTACGGTGCGTCGGGCCGAAGCCTTCGGGGCTCCTATCACCTGCAGCGCTGTTTCCCCCGGGCCCAGGAAGCCGCGGATAGTCCCCCTTCCAGAAGTACTGCCGGTAGCTTGCTCCATCCACAAATTCTTTGGCATCCAGCGACATGCCATACCGGGTGTCTTCCTCTGACGTGCCGGCAGCAAAGCCCGCCCCCGCGCCACCCATCTCCCAGCGGCACACCCCCTTGCCGTAGTAGTCCTCGTCCAGCATGGCATCCAGCGCCACCGTCATCACGAAGCGATTCGGACCAGCGGATGTGACGGGCAGGCTCAGACCTTTGAACGGCGTGCCCCAGGTGCCTGCCCAGGCATTGGTGACAAAGGTGCAGTTGGGCGCCTGTGGCGCGCTGTAACCGGCGCTGCCCCGCACAGCCATCAGCGGCCCGGGGGCATCGTGGATCTCGAACGTGACCTCGAACACCCGACGGGGCGAGGGATTGAGCTTGAAGAGGTGGGCCTGTTCCGACTGGTCGTTCTTCTGCACGCCGGTGGGCTGACCGGTCGCAGCGGATGCGCCCTGCGCAGGCGCGGCTGGGGCGGTGGGTTGGCACGCCATCAGCGTCCCCCACATGACGGTGGCGCAGGCCAGACGGGCGCCGCGGTTGAAAGGCAACTCATGCACACACACCTCCTTGATGTTTTGCTGGCAGGGTCGCTGGTGCACATCTGTTGGCCGCCCTGCCCGATCTGTTCCGCCGGCAGTATAGGCAAACGCCCGGGCACGCCAACCGGCTCGGTATCATCGAACGCCCAGATCCCAGGCCTCTCCTGCCGCCGGCAGGGGAGGTCGGCCGCTGACGGCCTGCAACCCAAGGAAACACGTGTTCAAGAATGTGACGATCTACCGCATCGCGCCCGGCTGGGACGCGACGCTGGAGTCGATGGAGGCCGCGCTGGACGCGGCGCGTTTCGTGCCCTGCAGCGCCTCGCAGGACAAGTCGGTCGGCTGGGCCGAACCGCGTGGTGAGGAGCATGGCCCGCTGGTCGAATCCGTGGCCGGCCAGCGCATCCTCAAGCTGGTCATCGAGACCAAGGCTGTGCCCGGCAGCGTGGTGAAGGAAAAGGCGCAGGAAGCGGCCGACCACATCGAGGCCACCACCGGCCGCAAGCCCGGCAAGAAGGAAACCAAGGAACTGCGCGAAGACGCGCTGCAGGCACTGCTGCCCCAGGCCTTTCCGCGCCGCGGCAGCGTCTGGGTCTGGTTCGACATGAAGAACGGCCTGCTGGTCACCGACGCCGGCAGCCAGGGCAAGAACGACGAGGTCGTGACCGCGCTGGTGCGCGCCTTCGACGGCCTGGCCCTCACCCTGCTGCAGACCGCCATGACGCCGCAGACCGCGATGACGCAGTGGCTGGCGACCACCGAACCCGAGAACGACTGGCCCGAAGGCTTCAACGTCGAGCGCGAGTGCGAGCTCAAGTCGGCTGACGAAGAGAAATCGGCCGTGAAGTTCACGCGCCACCACCTGCTGACCGACGAGGTGCGCAAGCACCTCACCGAAGGCAAGCTGCCCACGCGGCTGGCACTCAGCTGGGAAGGCCGCATCGGCTTCACGCTGACCGAATCCATGCAGCTGAAGAAGCTGGCCTTTCTGGAAGGCGTGTTCGACGACCGGCCCAACGACGACGAGAGCGGTTTCGACACCGACGTGGCCCTGGCCACCGGCGAGCTGAGCCAGTTGATCCCGGCGCTGATCGGAGCCTTGGGCGGCGAGATCGAGCCCGGCGCGGCGCTGCCGGGTGCAGAGCCCGCGTCGGCGCCGGCCAAACCCAAGCAGGAAGCCGTCACCGCCGTGGGCGACGGCGACGCGCCGTTCTGACACGCTCAGCGGCGCCTGATCCATGCTGCAAATCGTTGCCATCAGCCTCGGAGCGAGCGTCGGCGCGCTCTCGCGCTGGCAGCTGAGCCTGTGGCTCAACCAGGGCCACGCCATCCTGCCCTGGGGCACGCTGGCCGCCAACTGGATCGGGGCCTGGCTGATCGGCGTGGCGGTGGTGTTTTTCCAGAGCCAGACGCAGCTGGACCCGGCCTGGCGGCTGGCCCTGGTCACCGGCTTCCTCGGCGCGCTCACCACCTTCTCCACCTTCTCGGCCGAGGTGGTGTCCATGCTGCAGCACGCGCGCTACCTGCTGGCCCTGGGCACCGCGGCGCTGCACCTGCTGGGTTCGCTCGCGCTCACGCTGCTGGGCATGAAGATGGCCGGCACCTGGTGGGGGCAGTCCTAAGCCAAAACAACACGAACACATCGACACATCGGGAGAAATAGCATTGGCGACCAAAGACAAAAAGGAAGAAGGCGCTCAGTTCGTTCGGTATTTCGGCCCGCTTCTGGATGCGCTCAGAAGCCTTGGGGGGTCGGCCAAACCCGACGAGGCGGTGGACCAGGTCGCACAGGCTTTGCAAATCTCTGACGACGTCCTCAATGAGACGTTGCCATCAGGCGGATCGAGGTTCCGCAACCAAGTGGCCTGGGCACGGTTCTATCTCGTTCGCGAAGGACTCATTGACTCATCCAAGCATGGAGTCTGGAGCCTTACTGAAAAGGGCTTCAAGGCCTTCCTCACCCAAGATCAGGCACGGAACCTGTTTCTGAAATGGGTCAAGATTTTCCAAGAGCAGCGAAAGCAAAAAGAACAGCACGAGCCCGTCGCAGAGCAAGTGGCAGAAGGCACAGGCGCTGTTTCCAAGGACTACCGCGAAGAAGTGCTGGATGTCCTGCTGAGTCTTCCTCCGGCCGGATTCGAGCGACTTTCGCAGCGACTTCTCCGTGAAGCCGGGTTTACACAGGTTGCGGTCACTGGTCAGAGCGGCGACGGAGGCATCGACGGTTTTGGCATTCTGCAAGTCAATCCGCTGGTTTCTTTCAAAGTGCTGTTCCAGTGCAAGCGCTACGCCAAGTCGGTCGTGCCATCGCAAGTACGAGACTTCCGTGGAGCCATGTCGGGGCGAGCCGACAAGGGAATCATAATCACCACAGGCACCTTCACGGCAGAGGCCAAGCGAGAGGCCACCCGAGATGGCGCACCCCCCATCGAATTGATCGATGGAGAGAAGCTCATCGACATGCTGGAATCGCTCGAACTCGGTCTGAAGCCCGTGACCACTTTCGAGGTGGCACACGCTTTTTTCAACGAATTCAAAGCTTGATCCCCGCGTAGCCGGCTACTCCAAATCGTCAAATTTAGTAGATTCCGTCTCCCCTGACACGGCTTCACTGACGTCTGCGCACCACACCACCGGGGAGCGCAATTGACGAATGTCAATTGCCCTTAAAGATTCATTTTCCATGAAGCATATCGGACCTATAGTCCGCCCATGCTTTTCCTGAGCCGACTCCGCAGCCGCTGCCAATGCCCCGTGCTGTGGTACCTGCTGGTGAGCTGGTCGCTGGTGTTCGCCTCACCACTGATCCAGCCGCCGCAGAGCACCACGGTCTGCAGCAGCACCGGCCTGCAGTGGGTGGACCTCGACAACGACGGCGCACCGGCGACCACCGGTCACGCCCTGGACTGTGCGCTGTGCCTGCCGACGGCGCTGCCCTCCCCGTCTTCCCTCGGTGACGCCTGGTTGCTGGACTTCGGCCACCACCAGCGTGCCATCGCCACGGCCACACGCCACCCCGTTCCCGAGGCCACGCCGCCACCCGCGCGCGGGCCACCCCGTTTCCCAAGCCCAACCCTAGAGGTTTTCACATGAAAGACGACAACATTTCCAACGATCAAGACCGCGCCGCCTGGGGGCGCCGCAAGTTCCTGAACACCGCCGCGCTGGCGGGCCTGTCCATCGGCGCCGTGGCCTGCACCGACAAGACCGCAGGAACAGCCGCCGCACCCGCCGCCCCGGCAGCCCCCGCCGATGCGGCGCACGCTGCTTCGGGCTCCGCCGCCGGCCACCTCAAGCCCGGTGAACTCGACACCTACTACGGTCTCTGGAGCGGTGGCCACACGGGCGACATGCGCGTGCTGGGCATGCCCTCCGGCCGCGAACTGCTGCGCATCCCCTGCTTCGTACCCGACGCACTGGTCGGTTGGGGCATCACCAACGAATCCAAGGCGATCATGGGCACCAAGGCCGATGGTTCGCTGCGCTACACCGTCGCCGACACGCACCACACCCACGCCTCCTACAAGGACGGCAACTACGACGGCCGCTACGCCTGGATCAACGACAAGATCAACAGCCGCCTGGCCCGCATCCGCCTGGACTACTTCGTCTGCGACAAGATCACCCAGCTGCCCAACGTGCAGGGCTTCCATGGCATCTTCCCGGACAAGGCCGACCCGGTCGATCCGGCCATCAACTACACCACACGCGTGTTCTGCGGCGCCGAGTTCTCGATCCCCCTGCCCAACACGGGCACCGAGGACAGCAGCAAGTACCGCTCGATGTTCACCTGCGTGGACGCCGAATCGATGGAGGTGCGCTGGCAGGTGCTGATCGATGGCAACTGCGACCTCACCGCCACGTCGTATGACGGCAAGCTGGCGGCCACCAACCAGTACAACATCGAAATGGGCGCCAAGTACGAGGACATGATGTCCGCCGAACGCGACGCCTGCCTGTTTTTCAACATCGCCCGCATCGAAGAGGCCGTCAAGGCCGGCAAGTTCAAGACCATCGGCACATCGAAAGTGCCCGTGGTGGACGGCACACACGAAGCCAACAAGGATCCCAAGACGGCGCTGACGGCGTATGTCTCGGTTCCCAAGAACCCCCACGGCGTGAACGCCAGCCCCGACGGCAAGTACTTCATCTGCGCGGGCAAGCTCTCGCCCACCGCCACGGTGATCGAGCTCAGCAAGGTGCTGGAGTGGTTCGACGGCAAGCTTGAAAAGCTGGACGACGCCATCGTGGCCGAGGTTGAACTCGGCCTGGGCCCGCTGCACACCGCCTTCGACGGCCGCGGCAACGCCTACACCACGCTGTTCCTGGACAGCCAGGTGGTCAAGTGGAACGTGGACGCCGCCATCAAGTTCCATGCCGGCGACAAGGCCGCCAAGTACGTGGTCGACCGCATCGACGTGCACTACCAGCCGGGCCACATCAACGCCTCGCAGTCCGAGACCAAGGCCGCCGACGGCAAGTACCTCGCCGTGGGCTGCAAGTTCTCCAAGGACCGCTTCCTGCCGGTGGGCCCGCTGCACGCCGAGAACGAACAGCTGATCGACATCTCGGGCGAGAAGATGGTGCTCATGGGCGACCACCCGGTGCGCGGCGAGCCGCACGACTTCATCATCTTCAAGCGCGACCTGGTCAAGCCCAAGCAGGTCTATTCGCTCGACGACTTCCCGAACGCCGTCAAGGACCCGAAGGAGTCGGGCGTGTTCCGCAACGGGAAGAAGGTGACGGTGAAGATGACCTCGCAGGCGCCGGCCTTCAGCCTGCGCGAGTTCAAGGTCAAGAAGGGCGACGAGGTCACGCTGATCCTGACCAACCTGGACAAGATCGAGGATCTGACCCACGGCTTCGCGATCCCCAACTACAACGTGAACTTCATCGTCAACCCGCAGGAAACGGCGTCGGTCACGTTCATCGCCGACCAGCCGGGCGTGTTCTGGTGCTACTGCACGCACTTCTGCCACGCATTGCACCTGGAGATGCGCTCGCGCATGATCGTGGAAGCGTAACGACGGGCCGATGAGGCCCCTTCCCCGCCAGGGGAAGCTGTCCGCCGGCGGCGGTGCATCACCGTGATGCCCCGCCGCCGGCGACAACAGAGAGATTGAAGATGTCGACTGTTCGCCTGCTGGCCTCTGCGCTGGCCGCCTTCTGGCTGGGTCTGCTGACCCTGATGCCCGTGGACCGTGTGGCCCACGCCCAGTCCTACGAAGCCAAACTCCCCGACGACCTGGCCAGCCACCCCGCGCTGTGCGAGCGCGTGCCCTGCACCGAGGTGTTTCCCGGCGCCCAGGCCTTCTCGGCCCGCATGGGCCAGCCGCCCTATGTCGAGGCCTATGGCGAGGCCGACCCGCAGCAACCGGGCAAGCGCCGGCTGCTGGGCTATGTGATGCTGTCCACCGACATCACCGACACACCCGCGTATTCGGGCAAACCGGTGGTGACCCTGATCGGCATGGACCTGCAGGGCCGCTACGTCGGCGTCAAGGTGCTCAAACATTCCGAGCCCATCCTGCTGCTGGGCATTCCCGAAAAGGCGCTCGTCGATTTCAACAACCAGTACCTGGGCAAGTCGGTCAAGGACACGATCGAGGTCGGTCCCTCGCGCCCGGACGAGAACGTGCTGGGCGTGGACGCCATCTCCGGCGCCACGGTGACCGTGATCGCACAGAACCAGGTGATGCAGCTCTCCGGCTCGGCCGTGGCGCGGCAGGTCGGCATCATCGCGCCGACGGTGCGGGAGCCGGCCCGCTTCGCGGAACAGAAACGCCGCTACCGCTGGAACGAACTGGAACAGATGGGCGCGGTGCAGCGCCTGCGCGTGATGCCCGAACAGGTCGGGCTCGACCGCAGCCCCGAACCCTTCATCGAACTGTGGTTCGGTGACCTCAACCACCCCGACACCGGCCGCAGCCTGATCGGCGAGCGCGGGTTCGAGAACCTGCACGACCAGCTCAAACCGGGCGACAACGCCTTCTTCGTCATCCGCACCGCGGGCCAGGAGTCGTTCAAGGGCTCGGGTTTCGTGCGCGGCGGGCTGTACGACCGCATCCAGGTCAAGCAGGGCGCGGACGCCTTCACCTTCCGCGACCTGGACTACCTCAACCTCTACGGGCTGGAAGCGGACGGTGCGCCCTCGTCCACCGAGTCCGGCATCTTCATCATCCGCAAGGGCGCGTTCTCGGCTGCCCACCCCTGGCGCCTGGCCTTCCTGGGCAACCGGGTGGACCGCGCGACCGGCCACCGCAGCTTCGCCACCTTCGAAGCGCGCTACTGGCTGCCCGACGAACTGCTGCAGGGCGGCCGGCCGGTGGTGCAGGAACCTGAGGCGCCCTGGGTTCGCATCTGGAAATCCCGCGCCGTCGAGATCGCCCTGTTCGCGGCGCTGCTGGTCGCCGTCACCGTGGTCTATGCGCTGCGCGACCAGCTCACCCGCCGCTCCACGCACAAGAACAAGTGGCCGGTCAACGTCTTCAAGTACAGCGCCTGGGCCCTGTCGATCACCTTCGTCGGCTTCGGCGTCATGGCCCAGCCCTCGATCACGCAGGTGCTGACCTGGTTCCATTCGCTGCTGTTCCAGTGGACCTGGTCGCTGTTCCTTTCCGACCCGTTCATCTTCGTGTTCTGGATCTTCATCATCGTCACCGTGTTCCTGTTCGGGCGCGGCCTGTTCTGCGGCTGGATGTGCCCGTTCGGCTCGCTGTCGGAGGCGATCTACAAGGTGGCCGGCAAGATCGGCCTCAAACGCTGGCAGCGGCGGGTGCCGCAGCGCCTGCACGACCGGCTGAAGTGGCTGAAGTACGCGATCTTCTTCGGCCTGCTGGTGGTGTCGATGTTCTCCATGGGCCTGGCCGAAGTGCTGGCCGAGGTGGAGCCATTCAAGACCACCTTCCTGGTCGGCATCACCAACCGCAGCTGGCCCTATGGCCTGTTCGTGGCGGCGATCCTGGGCCTGTCGATCTTCATCGAGCGGCCGTACTGCAAGTACATCTGCCCGCTGGGCGCCTCGCTGGCCATGCCCAGCACTTTCCGCTGGTTCGGTCTGCGGCGCAAGCAGGACTGCAACAGCTGCAAGGCCTGCGCCGTGGGCTGCGGTGCCCAGGCCATCGACGCCGACGGCCGCATCGACCACCGCGAGTGCCTGCACTGCCTGGACTGCATGGTGCTCTACACCGACGAGAAGGGCTGCCCGCCGCTGGCCAAGGAACGCAAGCGGCGCGAGCGCGACGGCCTGTTGATCACGCCCATTGGCCGGGACGGCTACTACATCCCGCTCACGGTGATCCCCGCGGTATCGCAGGTCAGCGCCAAGGCCGCACAAGGTCCGGACCCCCGCATGCCCACGCCACCGGCCCAGCCCTGGCCGGGCGGCCGAGCCCCTGGTGTGCGCGGTCTCTGGCAGGAGCTGGTGCACCACCTCTGGCCTTGGAGCCGCGACGGCTGGCAGAACCAGCGCGCCCTGGCCTACGCCGGTCTGTCGCTGGCGCTGGCGGCCACCGCGGCCTGGGTGCTGGCGGCCGATGGCCGGCTCTCGGCCAGCGCCATCATCGGCTGGTGGTTCGGCTGGAGCGTGTACGAGGTGCTGATCCGCATGCAGGGCAAGCGCGTGGTCAAGGACGGCCCCTGGTGGCGTGCGCGCTACCGCGAGGCCAACTGGATGGACATGCTCAGCTACGTCGGATTCAAGAACCTGCTGATCGGCGCCACGCTGTTCCTGCTGCTCAAGTCGCTGGGAGCGCTGGCGTGACCCACTGGCCTGTGCAACTGCGTGCGCGGTTGCGTGCGTGGCTGGCAGTGGCCGGCCTCGCGCTGGCCGGCCCGTCCTGGGCCGCGGTCTGGCCCGTGGCGCCCGGCGCGGACCTGCAAGCCGTGGTGGCGCAGGCGGCGGCCGGGGACGTGGTCGAGGTGCAGCGCGGCTTCTACGCGGTGAACCTGCGCATCGACAAGCCACTGACGCTGCGCGGCGTCGGCCGCCCCACGCTCAGCGGAAGCGGCCAGGGCGACACCATCCGCGTCACCGCGCCCGACGTGCTGATCGAAGGCCTGATCGTGCGCGACTCGGGCACCAGCCTCAAGGACCAGAACGCGGGCATCTACCTACAGCCCGGCGCGCACCGTGCGGTGGTGCGCCGCTGCGACCTGACCTACAACCTGTTCGGCCTGTGGATCGAGAAGGCCGACGACGTGCGCATCGAACACAACATCATCACCGGCCTGCGCGATTTCAACTCCGCGCAGCGCGGCAACGGCATCCAGCTCTACAACACCAAGGGCGCGCGCATCGTCGGCAACCACATCGGCTTCGTGCGCGACGCGCTCTACGTCGACGTCTCGCACCACGCCGAGTTCCGCGGCAACCGGCTGCACCACAGCCGCTACGGCACGCACTACATGAACTCGTACCACAACCTGTGGGAAGACAACGACAGCTACAACAACCGCGGCGGCCTGGCGCTGATGGAGGTGCGCGACCAGGTGGTGCGGCGCAACCGCACCTGGGGCAACACCGACCACGGCATCATGCTGCGCACCATGCAGGACTCGGTGATCGAGGGCAACGTGGTGGCCGACAACGACCGCGGCTTCTTCATCTACGACGTGGAGTACGTGACCCTGCGCGGCAACCTGGTGGTGAACAACCGCGTCGGCGTGCACCTCTCGGCCGGCTCCACGCGCAACCAGGTGGTGGGCAACGACTTCATCGCCAACCGCGAGCAGGTGCGCTACGTGGGCGCGCGCGACGAGCCCTGGGGCCGGCCCGAGCCAGGCCAGGGCAACCACTGGAGCAACTACCGCGGCTGGGACCGCAACGGCGACGGCGTCGGCGACGTGGGCTACGAGGCCAACGACCTGGTCGACCGCCTGCAGTGGCGCCACCCCATCGTCCAGCTGCTCATGGGCAGCCCCGCCGTGGAGGCACTGCGCATCCTCGGCCAGCAATTCCCCGTCCTGCGCGTGCCCAGCGTGGTCGACCCCCACCCGGCCATGGCGCCGGCCCACCCCCAATGGAGCACCTGGCGTGAACACACACAGCGCTGATGCCTTGCGCCTGGAAGGCGTGACCAAGACCTACGGCAGCGCCAAGGCGCCGCTGAACGCGCTCGACGGCGTGGACCTCACCGTGCCCAGCGGCCAGTTGTTCGGCCTGATCGGCCACAACGGTGCGGGCAAGAGCACCCTGTTCAAGCTGGTGCTGGGCCTGATCCGCCCGAGCCGCGGCCAGATCCGCATCAGCGGCAGCCTGGTCAACGGGCCAGACTTCCGCGCGGTGCGCCGCACGCTGGGCTACCTGCCCGAGAACCTGGTGCTCTACGACAACCTCAGCGGCCTGGAGACGCTGCGCTTCTTCGCCCGCCTCAAGGGCGCGCCGGAGCGCCAGTGCGGCGAGCTGCTGGACCGCGTGGGGCTGGGCCAGGCCGGGCAGCGGGCCGTGCGCGAATACTCCAAGGGCATGCGCCAGCGCCTGGGTTTCGCGCAGGCCCTGCTGGGCGAACCGCGCCTGCTGCTGCTGGACGAACCCACCACCGGTCTGGACCCTTCCGCCATCCGTGCTTTCTACGAGCAGCTGGACGCGCTGCGCGAGCAGGGCGTCACGCTGGTCATCAGCTCGCACATCCTGGCCGAGCTGCAGCAGCGCGTGGACGCGCTGGCCATGCTCAGCAACGGCCGCGTCTGCGCGCAGGGTTCGGTGCAGTCGCTGCGCGAGCGCTCGCGCATGCCCCTGAACTTCGTGCTGACCGGCTCGCCCGGGCAGTTGCACGCGCTCGACCAGCAGCGGCCCGACGCGCTGGCGGGCGCCGCGCTCGACTGGCAACCCGTGGCCGCCGACCAGCGCGTGCTGCGCTGCGACCGCGCCCACAAGATGGCCGTGCTGCACTGGCTGGGCCAGGCCGGGCTGGCCGACCTGCAGGTGCAGGAGCCCTCGCTGGAAGACGTGTACTTCGGTCTGAAGGAGGCCGCATGACCCCCGCCCTCACCTGGCACCAGATGCAGGCGCTGGCCGCCAAGGAATTCCGCGACCGCCTGCGCAACCGCTGGGTGCTCGCCGTCGCCGTGGTGTTCACCGCGTTCTCGCTGCTCATCACCTACTTCGGCTCGGCCGCGCAGGGCCAGATCGGCCCACGCTCCATCGAGCTGACCATCGCCAGCCTGGTCAGCCTGGTGATCTACCTGATCCCGCTGATCGCGCTGCTGCTGGGCTTCGACGCCATCGTGGGCGAGCGCGAGCGCGGCTCGCTGGACCTGCTGCTGGCCCTGCCCATCACCCGGCTGGAACTGCTGCTGGGCAAGTACCTGGGCCTGGCCGCGGCGCTGACGCTGTCCACCGTGGCCGGCTTCGCGCTGGTGGCGGGCGTGCTGTACCAGCGCTTCGGCCTCGGCGCGCTCTACCACTACGCCGGCTTCGTGCTCAGCTCGGTGCTGCTGGGTCTGGCCTTCCTGAGCCTGGCGGTGCTGCTGTCGGTGCTGGCGCGCGACCGCACCCGCGCCTCGGGCCTGGCCATTGCGCTCTGGTTCGGCCTGGTGCTGGTGTTCGACCTGCTGCTGCTGGGCCTGCTGGTGGCCACCGGCGGCCAGGTCGGCGGCGAGGCCTTCGCCTATCTGCTGCTGCTCAACCCGGCCGACATCTTCCGCATCCTCAACGTGTTTTCGCTCGACGACGCCCAGCGCCTGTACGGCCTGGCCAGCATCCTGCCACCGGCCATGGGCCAGGTGGGCGGGCTGACGGCCGCCATGCTGGCCTGGATCGCCGGGCCCCTGCTGATCGCTTCCTGGAGATTCCGCGCATGAACCCCGACCTCCCCTTCGTGAACCGCCGCCGCCTGCTGTGCGGCTGCGCCGGCCTGGCCGGCCTCGCCGCCCTCAGCCTCGCCGGCTGCGGGCAGGACACTGCCTCGTCCGCGCAGGCCCAGGCGCCGGCCGAGATCCAGCCGCAGTCCAGCTGCTCGCTCGACGGCATGCTGCTGTCCGACTACCCAGGCCCCAAGGGCCAGATCCGTTTTGCCAACGTGGCCGAGGTGCAGTGGTTCTGCGACACCACCGAACTGCTGTCCACCCTGCTCGCGCCCGAGCAGGTGCGCACCGTGGTCAGCGCCTTCGTGCAGGACATGGCCAAGGCCGACTGGGAACAGCCCCGCGGCCACTGGATCGACGCCCGCCAGGCGGTCTATGTGCTGGGCAGCCGGCGCAAGGGTTCGATGGGCCCCACCGCGATCAGCTTCGCCAGCGATGCCGATGCGCAGGCCTTCGTGCAGCAGCAGGGCGGCCGGGCGCTGCGCTTTGCCGAGATCCAGCCCGCGATGGTCGATCTCAGCGGCGGCGCGCAGCAAGACACGCGCATGTGAGCATGCTCGAACGACGCAGCATCCTGGGACTGACGGTGGCGGGTGGCGCGGTCCTGCTGACCGGCGCGGCCCAGCGCTGGTGGCCGCCCGGCGCGTCCCGCGCCGCACCGGGCACGGCGCCGCCGGACGACATCTGCCTGGTCGCGCCGCCTTTCGCGTTCGATCCGGCATCGGGGCTCCCGATGGCGGCCGCGCGCCCCATTCCCGAGCACGCGCGCTGCCCGGTCTGCGGCATGTTCCCGGCCCGCCAGCCGCGCTGGGCGGCGCAGGTGATCTTTTCCAACGGCGACGTGCAGTACCTCGACTCGCCGCTCAGCCTGTTCCTCTACCTGCAGAACGTGCCGCGCTACACGGTGGGCCAGCAGGCCAGCCGCATCCTCGCGATGTACGCCACCGACCTGGAGACCGGCGCCTGGGTGCCCGCGCAACAGGCCGTGTACGTGCACGGTTCGCGCACCCTGGGTCCCATGCGCTCGGGCAACCTGCCCGCGTTTGCCAGCGCGTCCGCGGCCGCGGCCTTCATCGCCCGCCAGGGCGGCACCGCCGTCGGTGCCGACGCGTTGCGGCGCACGCTGCCGTCCGAGCTGCAGCGGCTTGCCCCGCAGACCCACGAGGGCCACGGCGCCGCGGTTTGATCACCGTCAAGTCAAGTTTTTAAGATTCATATTGAATGCATATTAAAATCTGCTCGTCTCCTCTTCTTCAAAGAAAGCTCCCATGAACGCACGACACCTCCTGCTCTCCCTCGGCTGCGCCCTGACCCTGGCAGCCTGCGGCGACAAGCCCGCCGAAGCCCCTGCCGCCAGCACTGCACCGGCCGCTCCTGCAGCGGCTCCCGCCGCCCCTGAGGCAGCCCCGGCCCCTGCACCGGTGGCCGAAAACGCGGTCGGCAAGAAGGTGTACGGCAGCACCTGCGCCCTGTGCCACGCCGCTGGTGTGGCCGGCGCCCCCAAGCCCGGCGACAAGGCCGACTGGGGTCCGCGCATCGCCCAGGGCAACGACACGCTGTACAAGCACGCCCTGGAAGGCTTCACTGGCGCCAAGGGCATGATGCCCGCGCGCGGCGGTGGCGCATCCCTGACCGATGACGAGGTCAAGGCCGCGGTCGACCACATGGTCGCGCTGTCGCAGTAACCGATCACCGGGCCACGCCATGAACCTGCACCGACGCCACCTCCTCTCCGGCCTGGGCCTGCTCGTGGCCGGCTGGAGCCTCCATCCGGGCCTGGCCCTGGCCGGGGTCCGGCGCGACAGCCGGGTACTGATGGGCACGCGGGTGGACATGGTGGTTCCTGACGCGCCGGACGCCGCGAGCGCCATCGAGGCCGCCTGGGCCGAGATGCAGCGGCAGGAACGCCTGATGAGCCGCTACCGCAGCGAGAGCCTGGTCTCTGCCCTGCACCGGCAGGCAGGCCGTGGATCGGTGCAGGCACCGCCCGAGCTGCTGGCCGTGTTGCGGCAGGCCGCCGCGCTGTCCGAGCGCACGCGCGGCGATTTCGACATCAGCGTCGGTGCCTACGACGGCTGGTCGTTCGACCCCGCGCAGCCCCGCCGCCCCTCGGTACAGGAGCTGGTGGAAGAACGCCGGCTCGTGAACCACCGCGATGTGCGCATCGAGGGCGACCGCGTGCGGCTGGCCCGCCCCGGCATGCGCATCGACCTGGGCGGCGTGGCCAAGCTGCCCGTGCTGCAGGCCGGCATGCAGGTGCTGGAACACCACGGCATCCGCCACGCCATGATCAACGGCGGCGGCGACGTGCTCACGCGTGGCCAGCTCCACGGCCAGGACTGGCGCGTGGGCCTGCGCGATCCGCGCGCACCCGAGAAGCTGCTGGGCGTGGTGACGCTGCGCGACGGCTGCGTCGCGTCTTCGGGCGACTACGAGCGCAGCTTCCGGCAGGCCGGCCGCCGCTACCACCACGTGCTGGACCCGCGCACCGGCTGGCCCACCGAGGGGGTGCGTGGCGTGGTGCTGGTGGCCCGCGACACGGCCGCCGTCAACGGCATCGGCGCGGCCGCCATGGTCGGAGGCCCGGCGCGCGGCCTGGACCTCATGGCCTCGCTGCCGGGGGTCGACAGTCTGCTCGTGGACGCTGCGGGCGAGGTGCACACCCGCGGCCGCATGGCGCAGCGGCTGCAGGCCGCCTGAGCGCCCCGCCCCTCCGGGGCTTCAACCCTTGGCCGTCTTGCGGGTGGGCGCCGGGCGGACCGGCTTTTTCGGGGCGGGCGCCGCTTTGGCTGCCGGGCGCTGCAGCGCCGCCATCTGGATCGGGATCAGGTGCGGCAACTGCCCCGCCACCGCAACCGACCGCGCCGTGGGCGCCAGCAGGTCGGACAGCGTCACGCCATCGAGCGCCACCAGAAAAGCCTGCATGGCCTGACCCAGCGCACCCTTGAGCCGGCAATAGCCGTTCAGGCGGCAGGTGTTGTGCTGGACATCGAAACACTCGACCAGGTTCAGGTCGGGCTCGGTCTCCCTGATCACCTGCCCCAGAGTCAGCCGGCGCGGGTCGGCCATCAGCCGCAGGCCGCCCCCACGCCCCCGGGTCGTGGCGAGCCAGCCATGGCCGGCGAGGATCATCACGATCTTGGTCAGGTGGCTGCGAGAGATGCCGTGCGCCTCGGCAATCTCGCTGACGGTGGGCGGCTGGGCACGGCCTTCGCAGGCCGCGCAGTACATCAGCACACGCAGGCTGTAATCGGTCCACTGGGTCAGTCGCATCGGTTCACCGTCTCGATCGGATACAGGCCGGGGTAGCCTGAGGCATCACTCTACCCCGATTGTCCAGGCGGACGGCGACCGACTATTTGATGCAGCGCACCTGCCGCGCATCGTCGGCTGATCAACCCTTGAGCACGGCGCCCGCGCCGTCGCGCACCTGCAGGTCGATGGCGATGCCCTGGCGCACGCTCATGGACACGGTGCAGAACTCCTCGAACTGCGCGAGCACGCGGTCCAGGTGCTCCAGTTCGGCGGCGGTCTTGCCCAGCTCCAGCTGCACATGGATGCGCTGGATGCGCAGGCGCTTGTTCTCGTTGCGACCCATCTCCGGTGTGGCGGTGGCGATCAGCGCGCCCGGGTCCTGCTTGAACTTCTGCAGCGAGAACAGCAGGCTGGCGCTGAGGCAGTTGGCCACCGCGGCCAGCAGCATGTGGTCGGGTGCGGGCCCGGCACCCTGCCCCAGCGGCGCGGGCTCGTCGGCCAGCAGTTGCGGGAGGGTCTCGCCGAAGTCGACCAGGAACTGGTAGCCGGACTGGCGGGTGATGGTGACACTGGCGTTGTCGCTCATGGCGTTTTCCGATGGTGTGGGACAAGTGGCTTCATCTTAGCCATTCTCCCGGGGGTATGAAGATTCACCCCGCCTTCTGCACCGACACCGCGCAGTACTTGAACTCCGGGATCTTCCCGAACGGGTCCAGCGCGGCGTTGGTCAGCAGGTTGGCCGCGGCCTCCGAGTAGGCGAACGGGATGAACACGCAGCCGGCGGCGGTGCCGTCGTCCTGCCGCGCGCGCAGCGTCACCTCGCCGCGGCGCGAGCGCACGGTGATGCGCTCGCCCGGCCTCACACCCAGCCGCGCCAGGTCGGCCGCGGCCAGGCTGGCCGTGGCCTCGGGCTCCAATGCGTCGAGCACGGTCGCGCGGCGCGTCATGCTGCCGGTGTGCCAGTGCTCCAGCTGGCGGCCGGTGATCAGCACCATCGGGTAGTCCGCATCGGGTGTCTCGTCCGCCGGCACCAGCTCGGTCGGCACCAGCCGCAGCCGGCCGTCCTCGGTCGGGAAGCGGTCGATGAAGACGATGGGGTGGCCCGGGTCGTCGTCGCTGAGGCAGGGGTAGGTCACGCTGCCCTCGCGCTCCAGCCGCTCCCAGCGGATGCCGCCGATGGCCGCGTGCATGGCCTGGCGCATCTCCTCGTAGACGGCCGCCACGCCGTGGTGCTCGCCCTCGTAGCGCCACGACAGACCCATGCGCTGCGCCATCTGCTGGATGATCCAGAGGTCGGCGCGCGCATCGCCCGGCGGGTCGATCGCCTGGCGGCCCAGCTGCACCATGCGGTCGGTGTTGCTCACCGTGCCGGTCTTCTCGGGCCAGGCGCTGGCGGGCAGGATCACGTCGGCCAGCCAGGCGGTTTCGGTCATGAAGATGTCCTGCACCACCAGGTGTTCCAGCGAGGCCAGCGCGTGCCGCGTGTGGTTCAGGTTGGGGTCGCTCATGGCCGGGTTCTCGCCCATGATGTAGAGACCGCGCAGCTTGTGCGGGTCGCTCTCGTCGGCCAGTGCCTTGTCCATCAGCTCGACCACGGTGTAGCCCGGCGCTCGGTCCAGCGGCGTGCCCCAGAAGTCTTCGAACCAGGCGTGGGCCGAGGCGTTGACCACCCGCTGGTAGTTGGGGAACATCATCGGGATCAGGCCGGCGTCGCTTGCGCCCTGCACGTTGTTCTGGCCGCGCAGCGGGTGCAGCCCGCTGCCCGGCTTGCCGATCTGGCCGGTGATGGCGCACAGCGCGATCAGGCTGCGCACGTTGTCGGTGCCGTGCACGTGCTGGCTCACGCCCATGCCCCAGAGGATCATCGCCGCCTTCGCGGTCGCGAACGCGCGCGCCACCTCGCGGATCGTCGCCGCGGGAATGCCGCAGACCGGCGCCATCGCCTCGGGGCTGAAGCGGGCGACGCTCTGGGCCAGCTCCTCGTAATGGGAGGTGCGCCGGGCAATGAAGTCCTGGTTCACCAGCCCCTCGTCGATCACGGTGTGGATCATCGCGTTGAGCAGCGCGACATCGGTGTCGGGCCGGAACGGCAGCGTGCGCCAGGCGTGCTGGCCGATGTCGGTGATGCGCGGGTCGGCCAGTACGATGCGGGTGCCGTTCTGCGCGGCGTTCTTCATCCAGGTCGCGGCCACCGGGTGGTTGACCGTGGGGTTGGAGCCGATCACCACAATCAGCTCGGCGTGCGCCACGTCGTTGACCGGGTTGCTCACCGCGCCCGAGCCCACGCCTTCGAGCAGGGCCGCGACGCTGGAGGCGTGGCACAGGCGGGTGCAGTGGTCGACGTTGTTGGAGCCGAAGCCGGTGCGCACCAGCTTCTGGAACAGGTAGGCCTCTTCGTTGGTGCCCTTGGCCGAGCCGAAACCGGCCAGGCTCTTCGGTCCGTGGGTGTCGCGCAGCGCCTTGAGCTTTCCTGCGGCCAGCGCCAGCGCCTCGTCCCAGGTGGCCTCGCGGAAGGTGTCGCGCCAGTCGGCGTCGCGCGCGGGGATCGCGTCGCCGTGTTTGGGCACACCTTCGCGGCGGATCAGCGGCACCGTCAGGCGGCCGGCGTGGTGCACATAGTCGAAACCGAAGCGGCCCTTGACGCACAGGCGGCCGTGGTTGGCCGGGCCGTCGCGGCCTTCGACCGCCACGATCTGGCCGTCGCGCACCTTGTAGCTGAGCTGGCAGCCCACGCCGCAGAACGGGCAGACCGAGTCCACCGAGCGGTCCACCGCCTGCGACCCCACCAGGCTCTTGGGCGAGAGCGCGCCGGTCGGGCAGGCCTGCACGCACTCGCCGCAGGCCACGCAGCTGCTCGCGCCCATTGGGTCGCCGAGGTCGAACACGATCTCGGCGTGGCCGCCGCGGCCGGCGAAACCGATCACGCCATTGACCTGTTCCTCGCGGCAGGCGCGCACGCAGCGCCGGCACTGGATGCAGGCGTCAAGGTTCACCGCCATCGCAGGGTGCGAGAGGTCGGGCGCCGGCTGCTCGCGCCGCAGTGCCTGCAGCGCGGGCCGCACCGAGACCGCCTCGCGCTGCGCCCAGTCGCTCAGCTCGCCGTGCGGCTGGCGACCTTCGGCGTCGATCCACTGGTGGCCCTGGTCGGGCATGTCGGACAGCAGCAGCTCCAGCACCATCTGACGCGACTTCTTCGCGCGCAGGCTGTCGGTCAGCACCTTCAGGCCGGGCGTCACGCTGCGGCAGCAGCTGGCGGCCAGCGTACGCTCGCCCGCCACCTCGACCACGCAGGCGCGGCAGTTGCCATCGGGCCGCAGCGGGTCGCTGTGGCACAGGTGCGGCAGCTCGGTGCCGTGGCGCTTCGCGGCGTCGAAGATCGATTCGCCTTCAAACGCCTCGACCTCACGGCCATCGAGCTCGAAATTCAGCTTCACCGGCATCAGCTGCTCGGGGCTCAGCGGGCGGTTCATGCTGCACCTCCGACCTCGTGCGCAAAGTGCTTCAACACCGAGCGGATCGGGTTGGGAGCGGCCTGGCCCAGGCCACAGATCGAGGCGTCGCCCATCACGTCGGCGAGGTCGCGCAGCGTGTCCTGGTCCCAGGTGTCGGACGCCATCAGGCGCGCGGCCTTGTCGGTGCCGACGCGGCAGGGCGTGCACTGGCCGCAGCTCTCGTCCTTGAAGAAGCGCATCACGTTGAGCGCGGCCTCCCGCACGCTGTCGTGCTGGCCGAGCACCATCACCGCCGCCGAGCCGATGAAGCAGCCGTGCGGCTGCAGGGTGTCGAAATCCAACGGGATGTCGGCCATGCTGGCCGGCAGGATGCCGCCGCTGGCGCCGCCGGGCAGGTAGGCGTGGAGCGTGTGGCCCTCGGCCATGCCGCCGCAGAACTCGTCGATCAGCTCGCGCAGCGTGATGCCCGCGGGCGCCAGCTTGACGCCGGGCTCGCGCACCCGGCCGCTGACGCTGAAGCTGCGCAGGCCCTTGCGGCCGTGGCGGCCGTGCGAGGCGAACCAGTCGGCACCGCGCTCGACGATCTCGCGCACCCAGTACAGGGTCTCGAAGTTGTGTTCCAGCGTGGGCCGGCCGAACAGGCCGACCTCGGCGATGTAGGGCGGGCGCAGGCGCGGTTCGCCGCGCTTGCCTTCGATGCTCTCGATCATCGCGGACTCCTCGCCGCAGATGTAGGCGCCCGCGCCGCGCCGCAGCTCGATGGTGGGCAGCGGGTACGGCGGGTCGGCCTGCAGCGCGGCGAGCTGTTCCTGCAGCAGCGCGCGGCAGTCGTGGTACTCGTCGCGCAGGTAGATGTAGACCTTGTCGATGCCGACCACCGCCGCAGCAATCAGCACGCCTTCCAGGAAACGGTGCGGATCGCGTTCGAGGTAGTGGCGGTCCTTGAAGGTGCCGGGCTCGCCTTCGTCGATGTTCACCGCCATCAGGCGCGGCGCCGCGAAGCCGCGCACGATGCGCCACTTGCGACCGGCCGGGAAACCGGCCCCGCCCAGGCCGCGCAGGCCGGCGTGCTCCAGCGTCTGGATCAGGGCCTCGGGGTCGTGCGCTCCCTGCGCCACCGCCGTCGCCAGCCGGTAGCCGCCGCCGGCGCGGTAGGCCGCCAGATCGACAAACTCCGGCACGCGTTCGCGCGGCAGGATTTCACCCGCCAGCGCCCGCTGCGCGAGCGCCTCGACCCTGGACTCGTTGGCGTGCGGCACCGCCGCCTGCGCCACCTGGGCCACGGGCGCCTGGGCGCAGCGCCCCAGGCAGGGCGCCGCCTGCACACGCACGCCCTCGCCCAGCCGGACGCGCAGGCGCTGCAGCAGCTCACCGCCGCCGGCCAGGCTGCAGCTGAGCGAGTCGCAGACCCGCACCGTGACCGCCGGCCCGATCTGCCCGTCGCGCAGGACCTCGAAGTGGTGGTAGAAGCTCGCCACCTCGTAGACCTCGGCCACCGGCAGGTTCATCTCCTGCGCCAGCGCCACCAGCAGGGCCTCGGGCAGGCCGTGGTGCGCGTCGTTGATGCTGTGCAGGTGTTCGATCAGCAGGTCGCGGCGGTGGCCCTCTTCGGGCCGCTCGCCGATCAGGGCGCGCAGCGCCTGCAGGGCCTCGGGCGTGGCCTGGCGGCCCTTGAGCCGGTCGCGGGCCCGCTTCTGCGGACGTGCGTCGTGCGGACGGACCTCAGCGACGGGGCCGCTCGAAGGGACGATCGGGATGGTGCGAATGGCGGACGAACTCATCGCCGCACTGTGTCGGTTGCGCAGCGCGCCGTCAAATTGGTTTGGGACATGGGTTCATTCAAGTCTTGAATGAACCGCTGGTGGCGGCCAGCTCGGCGCGCCATTCCGCATCGCGGGCCAGCGCCAGCGCGGCCTCCTGCGTGCGCGTGAGCGCCACCTCGCGGCGCACCAGGAAGCCGACCGGGGTCTGCACCTCGGGTTTCACCAGGGGCCGGAACAGCAGACCCGGCTGTTCGCGCAGGCTGGAGACCAGTGCGCCAGGCATCACGCTCGCCAGCGGGCCGGTGCGCACTGCCAGCGCCAGCGAGAGCACGGAGTTGGTCTCCATCACCGGCTTCACCGCCACACCCGCGCGGGCGAACGCGGCATCGACGATGCTGCGGTTGTGCATGTCGGGCGTCAGCAGGCAAAGATCAAATCCAACCGTGTCGGCCCAGGCCAGCGGCTCGCCGATGCGGCTGGGCGGCGGTGACTTGGCGCGCACCGCACGGGGCGCTTGGGTCACGAGGTAGAGGCGCTCCTGGTATTGCGGGAACACCTGGAAGCCACTGCCGCGGGCGCTGACGCGCTCCAGAAAGCCCAGGCCCAGGTCGAGCGTCAAGGCCTTCAGGCCCGACTCAATCTCGCCCGACGGCAGGGAGAGCAACACCGGCGCGATGCCGGGGTGGCGCGATTGCAGCAGTGCGCAGAAACGCGTGGCCACCGGCACGGCCGACGGCACCACCCCCAGCCGCAGGCTGCCCACGGGCTGGTCCTGCTGGCTGGCCAGGGACTGCTGCAGGGCTTCGTGTTCGCGCAGCATGCGCCGGGCAGACGCCAGCACCTGTTCGCCTTCGGGCGTCAGGCCCGAGTAGGTGCGGCCGCGGCGCACGATGGGCGTGCCCAGCTCCCGCTCCAGGGCGCGCAGCGCATTCGACAGCGCCGGCTGGGTGATGTGGCAGGCCTTGGCCGCGCGGTCGAAGTGGCGGTGGTCGTGCAGCGCCACCAGGTAGCGCATGGAGGTGAGCAGGTTCATGGCCCTGCAGCCTAGCAGGACCGCCCCCTCCGCGCGGGACTCAGTAGCGGACGTTGCTGCGGTCGATGGCGAACCAGGCTTTCGTAGGCCTTGCGTTTTTCGGCCGGCACATGGGCTGTGAGCAGGCCGGTTTTCTCTTCCGCCCTCAGCGACTTGTCCAGCAGGCGGCTGGCGCGGCTCTCGAAGCAGGACTCCGCGTTCAGGGCCCCGTTGACGATGACACGAAAGTTCAACCGCCGCCGCGCTGAAGGCTCAGGTCAAAGGGCTTCATGAACGTCCGCCGCTGGTCCGCATCCAGCCCGCGGAAGGCGAACACCACCTTCAAGCGCTGCATGCGCAGCAGCGCGATGCGGCGCTCGGGCAGGGGCTCCCAGGCGATGTCCAGCGCACCCGGGGGAATGTCCACAGTGATGCGCGCGCCCTCGCGCCTCCAGGCATGGGCCCCGAGCGCCCGCGGCATCCAGCCCAGCCACTCGGCCTCGCTGCAGCCGACGTCGCGCTCGAACCGTTCGGGGTAATCCGATTGCATGGGGACTGGTCCGCAGCGGCGCTCAGCCGCCGGCGATCGGCGGCCAGATGGCAAGCACGTCGCCCTCGCTCAGCGTCGCGCTCAGGCGCTGCTCGGGAGCGACGTACTTGCCGTTGACCAGCACCAGGTGCACCAGCTTCGGCGGCAGGCCGAAGGGTTCGATGATCTGGCTGATCGGCGCATCGGGCGCCACATCCAGTTCGATCTGGTTGCTGCGCCGGGCCTCGGGCGGCAGGTGGTCGGTGAGCGTGGCAAAGAGCTTGAAGGTGATCTTCATGCCCGGATCATGCCCTGCGCCGGTCATCGGCTGCACCACTCCAGTGGCCTTGGCCCTGCGCGGCGGACAGGTAAGCGTCCATCAGCTTCGTGGGGTCGGCGATCAGCCGGTCTTTCCACTCGCCCAGCTTCACCTGCCCCTCGACCAGGCCACGCATCACGCCCACGTGCTCGGTCCAGCCCACGCTGTTGCAGCCCACCATCTGGTCGCCCTTGAACTGCAGGCTCAGGTGCCGGTGGTTGGCCTTGTCGGTCAGCTCCACGTGCTGGCCGCCCGGCAGACCTTCCCAGTTGCCGAAGCTGCTGGAGATCAGGCCCAGGGTGTCGAGCACGTTGATCTGCGTCACGCCCATCAGCTCGGCCTGCTGGCCGACCATGTTCAGCGCCGCCACACGCGCCTGTTCGGCGGCGTTGGGCTGGATGGCGCTGACGATGGTCTTGCCACTGACCTTGTCGAAGGCCTCGGCGCAGTCGCCCGCAGCGTAGATGCCCGGCACGTTGGTCTGCAGGTGCTCGTCGGTCAGCACGCCGACCAGGCAGCGCACGCCGGAATTTTCCAGGAAACCGATGTTGGGCTTGACGCCGGTGGCGCTGATGACCAGGTCCGCGTCAAGCTGCTGACCAGTGGACAGGCGCACCGTCATCCGGCCACTGGGCATGGCGCTCTGGCCGATGCCGACCACTTCGGCGATCTTGCCCAGCAGGCCCTTTTCAGCGCCGGTGCCGCGTTCGATGGCCTCGACCCGTGCGCCGGTGTAGACCTTCACACCCTTGGTCTCGCACCAGTCCTTGATCATGCCGCCGGCCGTCGGCCCCATCATGCGCGGCACCATGCGGTCGCCCATCTCGACCACTGACAGCTCCACACCGCGCTGTTGCAGCGCTTCCATGATGATGCAGCCGATGAAGCCCGCGCCCATCTGCAGCACCTTGGCGCCGGGCTGGGCGAGGTTGGCGATGGCGCGCGCGTCGGCCAGGGTCCAGCAGCTGTGCACGCCGGGACCGTTGATGCCGGGGATCGGCGGCGTCGCGGGGGATGAGCCGGTGGCGATCAGCAGCTTGTCGAAGCCGATGGTGTTGCCGTCGCTCAGTTCGATGGTCCGCTTGGCCGAATCCAGCACCTTGGCGCGCACCCCGCGCCGCACGGTGATGCCCAGCTTCTCGAAGTGGCCCGCCGTGTGGCGCAGGTGTGTGCCCTCCTCGCCGACCTTGCCGATCAGCAGGTAGGGAATGGCCATGCGCGAATACGGCGCTTCGTTCTCGTCGCCGATGACGGTGATCTGGTCCTTGGGTGCGTGCTTGCGGATGGTTTCGGCCGCGATGACGCCGGCCGGGCCGGCGCCGAGGATGACGTGGTGGGTCATGTTCTGTTCTCCAAACTCCAAAAAAAGAAGCGGTCACGGGGACCGCTTCTTCGTTGTCCCCGATGGCGCAATCAGAGACCCAGGCGCGCCTTGGTGTCGGCGGTCGGGCGGCCCTCGGTGTCCCAGCCGCGCACTTCGTAGTACTTGGGCAGCATCTCGCCGAGCTTGCTGACCGTGCCCTTGCCCGGGCCGGTCTTGGCGGCTTCGGTCATCAGGCGCTTGGGCAGGTTGTCGTCGGCCTTGGTGAAGCCGGCCGCGTTGTTGAACTCGCGCTCCATGTTCCAGATGCGCTCGCCGATGTGGTTGAGGTGTTCCATCGTGAACTCCTCTCCGCAGGCGGCCTGCACCTGGGGTGCCACGTCGGCCAGGGTCCAGGCGAAGCTGGTGAAGATGCAGATGCCGGCGGAGTCGAAGGCCGCGGTCGCGTCCTGGAAGGCCTTGACCAGCTCGGGCTTGCCCGCGCTCTCGGACGGCTCGGTCTTGACCGGGATGCCCAGCACTTCGGACGCGATGGTGTAGCCGCGCAGGTGGCAGGCGCCTCGGTTGGACGTGGCATAGGCCAGGCCGATGCCCTGGATCACACGACCGTCGTAGGCCGGGAATTCCTGGCCCTTGACGCTCATGGACAGGTCGGGGTGGCCGTACTTGGCGGTCAGGCGCTTGGAGCCCAGGCCGATCTCCTTGCCAAAGCCTTCGCCCTTGGCGGTCATCACAGCCAGTTCGCACAGCGCCTTGGCCGAGCCGAACGGCGCTTCGATGCCGATCTGCTCCTTGGTGAGCACGCCCATTTCGTACAGCTCCATCACGGCGCCGATGGTGGCGCCGAAGCTGATCGGGTCCATGCCCTCTTCGTTGCAGATCAGGTTGGCGAACTGCAGCGCTTCGAGGTCGTTCACGCCGTTGGCGGCGCCCAGGGCCCAGGCGGCTTCGTATTCCAGACCACCCGACGCACCCCAGTACTCGGGCTTGTTGGCCACCGAGAAGTGGCTCTCGTCGATCTTGGAGATGCGGCCGCAGGCGATGGTGCAGCCAAAGCAGGCCTGGTTGGTCACCAGGTGCTTCTTGCCGTCGGTCGCGCGCGGCGTGGCCATGGCTTCGGCCGAGATGTCCTTGGCGCCCTCGAACTGCACGTCGCGGTGGTTGCGCGTGGGCAAGCCGCCGATTTCGTTGATCACGTTCATCAGCACCTGGGTGCCATAGGTGGGCAGGCCCTGGCCGGTGACGGCGTTGTCGGCCAGCACCTTCTTGGCGGCCTTGGCGGCGGCCATGAAGGCCTTGGGGTCGCGCACATTGCCCACGCCCTTGGTGCCGCGCACGGCAATCGCCTTGAGGTTCTTGCTGCCCATGACGGTGCCCACGCCCGAGCGGCCGGCCGCACGGTGCAGGTCGTTCACCACGGCCGCGTACAGCACGCCCACTTCACCGGACTTGCCGATGCTGGAGACGCGCAGCAGCGGGTCCTGCAGGCTGGTCTTGAGCATCTCTTCGGTCTTCCAGACGCTCTGGCCCCAGAGGTGGCCCGCGTCGCGCAGCTCGGCCACGTCGTCGTTGATGTAGAGGTAGACCGGCTTGGCCGACTTGCCTTCGAAGATGACCATGTCCCAGCCGGCCATCTTGAGTTCGGCACCCCAGTAGCCGCCCGAGTTGGAGCAGGCGATGGCGCCGGTCAGCGGGCCCTTGGTGACCACGGTGTAGCGGCCACCGGTGGAGGCCATGGTGCCGGTCAGCGGGCCGGTGGCCCAGATGATCTTGTTCTCCGGCGACAGCGGGTCGACCTTGGGGTCGATTTCGCTGGTGAGGTATTTGGTGGCGAGGCCGCGCGAACCCAGGTAGGCCTTGGCCCACTCCATGTTCAGCGGTTCGGAGGTGACGGTGCCCGCGGTCAGGTTGACGCGGAGGATTTTTCCAGCCCAAGACATGTTGATGCTCCTTGTATGTGTTGGGGGATCAGGCGGCCGCCTGGTTGCCCAGCTTGTCGGCCCACTGCTTCATCTTGTCGATGCCAGACCAGTTGGCATCGATGAACGTGATGGCGCCGGTCGGGCAGGCGTCGGCACAGGCCGGCTCGCCGCCGCAGAGGTCGCACTTCTGGACCTTGCCGGTTTCCTGCACGTAGTTGATGGTGCCGAAAGGGCAGCTGATGGTGCAGACCTTGCAGCCCACGCAGGTGGTTTCGTTCACCACCTTGGCGCCGGTCACCTTGTCGACCGTGATGGCCTCCACCGGGCAGGCGTGCAGGCACCAGGCCTCGTCGCACTGGGTGCAGGTGTAGGGCACCTTCTTGCCGGTGTGGTGGAAGTCGAAGACCTTGATGCGCGACTTCGAGGTGGCGTAGGTGCCGTAGTTCTCGAACGAGCAGGCCATTTCGCACTGCAGGCAGCCGGTGCACTTGTCGGCGTTGATGTGGAGTGTTTTCTGCATGTAGTTTCTCCGGTGGTGGGGCACACATGGCCCATCAGGAGACCTATGACCATGTGTTCATACGATTGTTGACGTGAAGCACAG
Organism: Hydrogenophaga sp. NH-16; assembly: GCF_004006415.1. Classification (NCBI taxonomy): domain Bacteria; kingdom Pseudomonadati; phylum Pseudomonadota; class Betaproteobacteria; order Burkholderiales; family Comamonadaceae; genus Hydrogenophaga; species Hydrogenophaga sp. NH-16. The sequence continues at coordinate 3,418,352 of NZ_CP029344.1, read as the reverse complement.
CCACTTCGTCAGGGTTAACCCGAAAAGCTCCGCGCCGCTATCAGAAAGTCTCAGATTGAGACTGCCACATGCTGCCCTGCACAACGCCTTGATTTCAAACGGAATTACCGAATCAACAACGTTCATCCGGCGAAATAACACCACCCAACATAGGAATCGGAATACATAGCTTAGAAATGCAGCTGATTTCACAAATTTCCTTTGAAATCAATGCATTTCATTGCCTTTTCAAGCGTCTCAATTTGAGAATGTTTCAGACCGCAATTTGCAATTGAGGGTTAACACTCAAATCGCCGCGGCGCTGCGATGTTTCACTGTTTGAGGACCCCAAGAGGCCCCAACCATCAGGAGACACAGATGCAGGTTCAGCTCACGGTCAACGGCCAGGCCCGGTCGGTCGACGTTCCGCCCAATACCCTTCTCGTCCAGGTGCTCCGGGAGCACCTCAAGCTCACCGGCACCCACATCGGCTGCGACACCTCGCAGTGCGGCGCCTGCACCGTCATCAAGGACGGCCGCGCCATCAAGTCGTGCAGCGTGCTGGCCGCCCAGGTCAGCGGTTCGGAGATCACCACCATCGAAGGGCTGGCCGCCGCCGACGGCGCCATGCACCCGATGCAGGCGGCGTTCAAGGAATGCCACGGCCTGCAGTGCGGCTTCTGCACCCCGGGCATGGTCATGAGCGCGGTGGACCTCTGCAAGCACCACCCCAAGGCCGACGAGACGGAAGTCCGCGAGCTGCTCGAAGGCAACCTGTGCCGCTGCACCGGTTACCAGAACATCGTCAAGGCCGTGCTCAAGGGCAAGGCCGACATGGCTTCGGCCTGAGGAGACACGACATGGGTGCATCCGACTTCAGCAAGCTGCCGCACATCGGCGAAGGCGTCCGCCGCAAGGAGGACTACCGCTTCCTCACCGGCGCCGGCCAGTACACCGACGACATCACGCAGGCCGCGCAGACCTACGCGGTCTTCGTGCGCAGCCCGCACGCGCACGCCGCCATCAAGGGCATCGACACCAGCCGCGCCAAGGCCATGCCGGGCGTGGTGGCCGTGTTCACCGGCGCCGACATCGACGGCAAGATGGGCGGCCTGCCCTGCGGCTGGCTCATCACCTCGACCGACGGCACGCCGATGAAGGAGCCCCCGCACCCGATCCTGGCCATCGGCAAGGCGCGCTACGTGGGCGACCAGGTGGCCATGGTGATCGCCGACACGCTGGAGCAGGCCAAGAATGCCGCGGAGGCGGTGGAGGTGGACTACGACGTGCTGCCGGCCGTGATCGACATGCGCGAGGCCAGCAAGGGCCCCGCCCTGCACGACGCCGCGCCCGACAACCACTGCTACAAGTGGGCCATCGGTGACAAGGGCCAGGTGGACGCGGCGTTCGCGCAGGCTGCGCACGTGACGAAGATCGACCTGACCAACAACCGCCTGGTGCCCAACGCCATGGAGCCGCGCGCGGCCATCGGCAGCTACAACCGCGCGACCGAGGAATACACGCTCTACGTCGCCAACCAGAACCCGCACGTCGAGCGCCTGCTGATGACCGCCTTCGTGCTGGGCCTGCCCGAGCACAAGGTGCGTGTGATCGCGCCCGACGTGGGCGGCGGCTTCGGCTCGAAGATCTTCCTGTACGCCGAAGACGTGGCCCTGACCTGGGCCGCCAAGCAGACCAACCGCAGCATCAAGTGGACCTGCGAACGCAGCGAGTCCTTCCTGACCGATGCGCACGGCCGCGACCACATCAGCCACGCCGAGATGGCGATGGACAAGGACGGCAAGTTCCTGGCGATGCGGGTGCACACCGACGCGAACATGGGCGCCTACCTCTCGACCTTCGCGTCCGCGGTGCCGACCATCCTCTACGCCACCCTGCTGGCCGGCCAGTACACCTGCCCGCAGATCTATGTGGAGGTGGACGCCTGGTTCACCAACACCGCGCCGGTCGACGCCTACCGCGGCGCCGGCCGCCCCGAGGCCACCTACCTGCTGGAGCGCCTGGTCAGCCGCTGCGGCTGGGACCTGGGCCTGTCGCAGGCCGAGATCCGCAAACGCAACTTCATCAACAGCTGGCCCTACCAGACGCCGGTGGCCCTGCAGTACGACGTGGGCGACTACCTGGGCGCGCTGACCAAGGCCGAAGACATGGCCGACGTGGCCGGCTTCGAGCAGCGCAAGGCCGCCAGCGCGGCCAAGGGCCTGCTGCGCGGCATCGGCTACAGCTCGTACATCGAGGCCTGCGGCATCGCGCCGTCGAACATCGCCGGCGCGCTCGGTGCGCGGGCCGGCCTGTTCGAGTGCGGCGAGGTGCGCGTGCACCCCACCGGCAGCGTGACCGTGTTCACCGGCTCCCACAGCCACGGACAAGGCCATGAAACCACCTTCGCCCAGGTCGTGGCCGCCCGTCTGGGCATCGCGGTGGACGCGGTGGACGTGGTGCACGGCGACACCGGCCGCGTGCCCTTCGGCATGGGCACCTACGGTTCGCGCTCCATCTCGGTCGGTGGCGCGGCCATCATGAAGGCGCTCGACAAGATCGAGACCAAAGCCAAGAAGATCGCGGCCCACCTGATGGAGGCCAGCGACGCCGACGTGGAGTTCGCCAACGGCGAGTTCACCGTCAAGGGCACCGACAAGAAGGTCACCTTCGGCCAGGTCGCGCTGACCGCCTACGTGCCGCACAACTACCCGCTGGACAAGCTGGAGCCGGGCCTGAACGAGACCGCGTTCTACGACCCGACCAACTTCACCTTCCCGGCCGGCACCTACATCTGCGAGGTCGAGGTGGACCCCGCGACCGGCAAGACCCGCGTCGACAAGTTCACCGCCGTCGACGACTTCGGCACCATCATCAACCCGATGATCGTCGAGGGCCAGGTGCACGGCGGCATCGTGCAGGGCATCGGCCAGGCACTGCTGGAGAACTGCGTCTACGACAAGGAAAGCGGCCAGCTGCTGACCGGCTCGTTCATGGACTACGCCATGCCGCGCGCCGACGACTTCCCCGAGTTCAAGATCGGCACCATCTGCACCCCCTGCACCCACAACCCGCTGGGCACCAAGGGCTGCGGCGAGGCCGGCGCCATCGGCTCGCCACCGGCCGTCATCAACGCCGTGCTGGACGCCCTGAAACCGCTGGGCGTCACCGAGTTCGACATGCCCGCCTCGCCGGGGCGCGTGTGGGAAGCCATTCAATCCGCCAAGGCCTGACCGGGAGGAGGACACCATGTACGCATTCACGCTCGACAAACCCGCGACCCTCGCCGACGCCCAGAAGGCCGCCGCCGGCGGCGCCAAGCCCCTGGCCGGTGGTCAGACCCTGCTGGCCTCGATGAAGCTGCGCCTGTCCGACCCGGGCAACCTGGTCGATCTCGGCGGAGTGAAGGAACTCGCCGGCATCCGCCGCGAAGGCAACGCCCTCGTCATCGGCGCCATGACGCGCCACATCGACGTGGCGACCAGCGCGGAGGTGGCTGCCGCCATTCCCGCCCTCACCCACCTGGCCGGCCACATCGGCGACAAGCAGGTGCGCGCCATGGGCACCATGGGTGGTTCGGTCGCCAACAACGACCCCGCCGCCTGCTACCCCAGCGCCGTGCTCGGCCTGGGCGCCACGGTGCACACCACGAAGCGCAAGATCGCCGCCGACGACTTCTTCCAGGGCATGTTCAGCACCGCGCTGGAAGACGGCGAGCTGATCACCACGATCAGCTTCCCGATCCCGAAGAAGGCGGCCTACCTGAAGTTCAACCAGCCGGCCTCGCGCTTTGCGCTGATCGGTGTGTTCGTGGCGCAGACCGACGGCGGCGTGCGCGTGGCCGTGACCGGCGCCGGCAACGGCGTGTTCCGCCATGCCGGTCTGGAAGCGGCGCTGAACGCCAGCTTTACGCCCCAGTCGGCCGCCGGCGTCAAGGTCAGCGCCGACGACTGCAGCGGCGACCTGCACGCCAGCGCGGCCTACCGCGCCAACCTGATCAGCGTGCTGACCCAGCGCGCCGTCGCCCAACTGGCCTGATTTCCGGCTGTCACCGCCAGGGCCCCGCGTTCACCGACCCGGGGCCCTTTTTCCTTCACAGAACATCCCCATGAGCGCCTTCGCCTCGATCGATGCCCTGATGCAAGCCCTGCAGTCGGCCGGCTACTACGCCGACCGCCGCCTGGCCACCGCCGTGTTCCTGGCCCTGAAGCTGCAGCGCCCGCTGCTGCTCGAAGGCGAACCGGGCGTCGGCAAGACCGAGCTGGCCAAGGCGCTGTCGGTGGCACTGGGCCGCGCCCTGCTGCGCCTGCAGTGCTACGACGGACTGGAGCAGCGCGAGGCTCTCTACGAGTGGAACTACGCCGCACAGCTGCTGCACATGCGCGCCGCCCAGACCCGGCTGGAGGTCGCGCACACGGACGGCGGCGCCGACGAGGTGGCGCGCATCGAGCGCGAGGTCTACCAGGAGCGCTACCTGATCAAACGGCCGCTGCTGGCGGCGCTGCAGGCCCCCGAGCCCGGCGCGCTGCTGCTGATCGACGAGGTCGACCGCGCCGACGAGCCCTTCGAGGCCTTTCTGCTGGAGTACCTGGGCGAGTACCAGGTCAGCATCCCCGAGTTCGGCACGGTGCGCGCGGCCTGCCCGCCGGTCACCATCCTCACCAGCAACCGCACGCGCGAGCTCAACGACGCGGTCAAGCGCCGCTGCCTCTACCACTGGCTCGACTACCCCGAGCGCGAACGCGAGCTGGACATCGTGCGCGCCCAGGTGCCGCAGGCCTCGGCCGCGCTGGCGACCCAGGTGGCCGACGTGGTGCAGCGCCTGCGCAGCCAGCCCTTTGCCAACGCTTTCCAGCGCTCGCCCGGCATTGCTGAAAGTGTCGAGTGGGCCAAGGCGCTGGTGGCCCTGGACACGCTGGCGGTCGACCCCGAGGTGCTGAGCGACACCGCCGGCATCCTGTTCAAGCAGCGCGAGGACGTGGCCGCGCTCACGCGCGACATGGCCGCCGAGTTGCTCAAGCCGGCCGACACGCCCGCCTGAGTTCGCCGCTCATGCAGCTCGGAGATTCCCGCACCGGCAAACTGGCCGACAACATCGCCGGCTTCGGCCGCGCGCTGCGCCGCGCCGGCGTGCGTGTGGACAGCTCGCGCATCGTACTGGCCACGCGCGCCGCCATGGCGGTCGGCCTGGAGCGCAAGGAGGACGTGAGCGCGGCGATGGAGGCGGTGTTCGTGACCCGCGAGCAGGACCGCCTGGTGTTCCGCGAGCTGTTCGACACCTACTTCCGCAACCCCGAGATCGCGCAGAAGCTGCTGTCGCAGTTGCTGCCCAGCGCCGAGGGCAAGGCCGAGCCGAGCAAGCGCCGGCCGCGCGTGCGCGAGGCGCTGTCGCCGCAAAAGAGCTTCGGGCAGCAGGCCAAGCCCAAACAGGAAGACCAGAAGGTCGAGTTCGACGCCGCCATGACGGCCAGCGACATCCGGCGCCTGCACCACGCCGACTTCAACGCGCTGTCGGGCACCGAATACCGGCTGGTCGAGCGGCTGGCGCGCGACATCCGCCTGCCGCTGCCGACCTACGATTCGCGCCGCACCCGGCCCGGGCCCGGCGGCACCCGCCCCCACTGGCAGCGCGCCCTGCGCCGCGCGGTGCGCCACGGCGGCGAGCTGATGGAGCTGCCGCAGCTCTCGCGCCGCGAACAGCCGCTGCCGCTGATGGTGCTGGTGGATGTGTCCGGCTCGATGGAGCGCTACACCCGGCTGCTGCTGGCCTTCCTGCACGCGGCCACGCGCCACCACCGGCGCCGCGACGTGTTCGCCTTCGGCACCCGGCTGACCGACCTCACGCCGGCGTTCCGGCTTGCCGACACCGACGACATGCTGGTCGCCGCCAACGAACTGATCGCCGACTTCGCCGGCGGCACCCAGCTCGGTGCCTCGCTGCAGGCGCTGCAGCAGGACCACGCGCGCCGCCTGGTCGGCCGCCGCACGCTGGTGCTGATCGTCAGCGACGGCCTGGACACCGGCGAGCCCACGGCGCTGTCCGAATCGCTGGCCTGGCTGCGCCGGCGCTGCGGCCGCCTGCTCTGGCTCAACCCGCTGCTGCGCTTCGAGGGCTATGCCCCGCTGGCCCGCGGCGCAGCCGCACTGCACACCCACGCGCACGGCATGCTGGCCGTGCACAACCTCAGCAAGCTCGAAGACCTGGCCGCCAGCATCGCGGCGGTGCTGCGGCGCTGAGCCCTTCGTTCAGACCCCACAAGAAAGAGGACACACCACCATGGACATGCAAGGCAACCGCTCCCTGGCCATCACCCAGCAGCAGGCCTGGGACGCGCTCAACGACCCCGCCGTGCTCAAGGCCTGCATCCCAGGCTGCGACAAGGTCGAGGCCACGGGAGAGAACCAGTACGCGGTGGGCATGGCGGTCAAGATCGGGCCGGTGGCGGCCAAGTTCGCCGGCAAGATCCTGCTCTCGGACATCGTGGCGCCCGAGTCCTACAAGATCAATTTCGAAGGCCAGGGCGGCGTGGCCGGCTTCGGCAAAGGCACCGCGGCGGTCAAGCTCACGCCCGACGGCAGCGGCTGCACGCTGGACTACACCGTGCACGCCACCGTCGGCGGCAAGGTGGCGCAGCTGGGCCAGCGCCTGATCGACGGCACGGCCAGGTCCATGGCCGAGGACTTCTTCAAGCGCTTCGACGAGGCCATGCAGCAGGCCCACCCCGAGGCCTACGCCGCGCGCGACGCGGCGGCGAAGGCCGCTGCGGCGGGCGAGGCACCGGTGGCCGAGGCCCCCGCGGCAAGCGGCGGCATTCCCGCCTGGGTCTGGATCGCGGGCGGTGTGGTGCTGCTGGCCCTGTGGTGGCTCAGCCGCTGAAGGCTTCGCCGCGCACAATACCTGCCAGGACTGGAGACACCATGGAAAACCTCGACATCACGGTGCTGCGCCATCTGCTGCAATGGCGCCAGCAAGGGCAGCGTGCGCTGCTGGCCACGGTGATCCGCACCTGGGGGTCTTCGCCCCGCCCGGTCGGCTCGATCATGGCGCTGTGCGAGACCGGCGCCGTGATCGGTTCGGTCTCGGGCGGCTGCATCGAGGACGACCTGATCTACCGCTACCGCCGTGCGGACGGCGCTGCGGGTGCGGGCACCCACGACATCCCCGACGGCCCGCCCGAGCGGGTGAAGTACGGTGTGAGCGCCGACGAGGCCCACCGCTTCGGCCTGCCCTGCGGCGGCACGCTGGAGCTGATGCTGGAGTTCAACCCCGACGCCGACGCGCTGGCCACGCTGGTGACGGCGCTGGGCGAGGGGCGGCTGATGCAGCGCAGCACCGACCTGGCCACCGGCCGGGTCACGGTCGCGCCCTGCGAGCGGCCCGAGGCGCTCAGCGACGACGGCCAGGTGCTGCGCAACACCTTCGGGCCCGAGTACCGCATGCTGCTGATCGGCGCCGGCCAGCTGGCCGAGTACCTCTCGACCATGGCGATCTTCTGCGGCTTCTCGGTCTCGGTCTGCGACCCGCGCGAGGAATACCGCGGCAGCTGGAACGTGCCCGGCGCCAAGCTGCTCACCGGCATGCCCGACGACGTGGTGCATACCTTCGGCGTCGACCGCCGCACCTGCGTCATCGCGCTCACGCACGACCCCAAGCTGGACGACCTGGCGCTGCTCGAAGCCCTGGGCACCGAGGCCTTCTACGTCGGCGCCATCGGCTCGCGCCGCAACAACGAGGCCCGGCGCGCGCGCATGATCGAACACTTCGACCAGACCGAAGAGAGCCTGGTCGCCATGCGCGGCCCCATCGGCATCTACATCGGCAGCAAGATGCCCTCGGAAATCGCGGTCAGCATCATGGCCGAGGTGCTGGCGGTGAAGAACGGCGTGGCCCTGCCGCGCGACGCCCAGGTCGGCCCGGCCAAGGACCAGCTCCAGCCCCGCAGCGCGGACGAAGGCGGCGCCGTCTGCTTCAGCGCGTCCCGCGTGGCCTGAGCGCCGCGGCCCCGGCCGCGGCGTGGCATGTGACTTGCGGTTGACTGCAAAAGAGGTGCATTGTCCGGGGGCCTGCCCGGGCACTGTCTCAATCTGCAACACTGTTGTTCCGCCCACGAACGCCGAGGCCGATGTGACCACCACCGTCCATGCCCCCCTGCTCCCTGACCAGCGTCTGGCCCTGATCGAACGGGCGCGCCTGTCTGTGCTGGAGGCGCGCGACAGCGCCCCCTCGCCCTGGCTGGCCGCGCCCATCGAGCGCTCCTGGCGGCGCTGTCTGGCCATGGGACAGGACCCGCACCAGCGCGTGGCCTTCGAGCCGGTGTCGGCCAGCGCCATGCGCCAGGCGCTGGAGGCGAGCCAGCCCCTGATCCAGGCCGCCGCGCCGGTGATCCGCTCGCTCTCGCGGGCGATGGTGCACACCCGCTACTTCGCCATCCTGACCGACGCGCGCGGCACGGTGATCGACGTGGACGGCCCGGTCGACCGCAACAATCCGCGGGCCGCAGCCATCGCGCGCGTGGGGGTCGACCTCTCCGAGCGGGCCGTCGGCACCACCGCCATCGGCACCACGCTGACCGACCACGAGCCGGTCTGGCTGCACCGCGGCGAACACTTCTTCCACGACAACGGCGCCTTCAGCTGCGCCGGTGCGCCGATCTGGGGGCCGGACGGCCACTGCGTCGGCATGCTGGATCTCACCGGCGTCGACGTGGCGGAGCAACCCGCCCTCAAGCACCTGGTGACGCAGTCGGCGCGCAGCATCGAAAACGCGCTGACCACCTCGCGCCCGCACCGCATGCTGCTGCGCCTGAACTGGCCGGGCCGTGTGCTCGGGGACGACAACGACGGACTGGTCTGCGTGGACGACGACGGCCGCATCATAGGCGCCAACCGGGCCGCGTCCGACATGCTGGGCCTCATGCCGCAGCAGGCCGCGATGCACTGCAGTGACGTCTTCGCGGTGCCCACCGATGGCCTGTTCGACGCCGCCCGCGCACAACGCCCCGCTTTCGAGGTGCCGCTGTGGTCTGGCCTGCGGCTGCAGCTGCTGGCCCAGGGGCCGGGCCGCGTCTCCGGCTCGCCGCGCCCGGCCAGCCACAGCGTGCCACTCAAGGACGTGGAGGCCGCCCTGATCCGCCGCGCCGTGGAAGACGCGCGCGGCAACGTCATGGAAGCGGCCCGCGCGCTGGGCATCAGCCGCGCGACCGTCTACCGCAAGCTCACAAAGAAGAAGGCCTGACCGGCGCGGAAGGCCCGCCGGTCAAGGCGCAGTCAGGGTGAGCCCGTGCTGCTTGAACATCGCGAGCAGCTCGCCGCTCTCGCGCAGCGATTTCATCGCCATGTCCAGCGCCGCGCCCAGGTCCTTGTGGGCCGCCTTGATCGCCATGCCCACCGGCCAGCCCGTGTCGGCGATGCCGTTGTTGAGGTTGAGCTTGGACAGCGGGAACTGGTCCACCGAGGCCTTGCGCTGGAACAGCGCGGCTTCGGCCTGCGCCCGCAGCACGAACGCGCCTGCAGCCTTGCCGTCGATCACCGCCTGCGCGGCCTCGACACCCGAGGGGTAGATCGAGACCTGGTTGCGCAACAGCCCACCGCCGTAGCCCATGAGCACGCTGGCCGCGCCCGCGCCGCGCTCGGCCGCCAGCGGCAGGCCCTTGAGGTCTTCGGGGGAAGCGGCCGAGGCCAGGCGCCGGCTGTCGTGCAGCAGCACATTCGACTGGCGCATATAGGGCGCCATGATGGTCACCTGCGGGTTGCCGTTGGCCAGGAAGCGGTCGGCCGGCACCTGCAGCATCACGTCGGCCGGACCGTAGCCCAGGTAGTGGCCGCGCCAGACCATGTTGCGCAGGTCGTCGTTCATGTTCTCGCCCGCGTCGAACGGCAGCAGCGAGAGCTTGAGGTTCATCTGCCGCGCCAGCGCCTCGGCCAGCGACACGTCCAGGCCCGTCATGTCCGTGGCCGGGCCGCTGGAGAACGGCGCGTTGTCCTTGTACACCGCGACCTTGAGCGCCCCGTTCGCACGGATGCGCGCCAGGTCGCTCAGGTCGGTCTGCGCCAGCACCGGCCAGGGCATGGCCAGCGCGGCCGGCAGCAGCGCCAGGGCTTCGCGGCGGCGCAGGCCTCTGGAAGTCTTCAGGGTGGAGTCGGTCATGGGTCTTGTCTCTCTGTGATGTTGTAGCTGACGGCCCGTCCGGTGGCGCGGGCTCAGGGTTCGCGGCGGGTCTCGATGTAGGTGCGGATGGTCCAGATCGCTTCCTGCGTGAGCGTGCCTTCGAACGGCGGCATGTAGACGCGCCCGTCGCGCACGCGGCCGCGGCGCACGGTGGAGATGAAGTAGTCGTCCATCTCCTTCATGCAGGAGGCCTTCTTGGCCGCGTCGGCCAGGCCGGAGCAGTCGCTGTCCATCTTGCGCAGGTCGGGCGAGATGCCGCCGGAGATGGCTTCCAGGCCATGGCAGCGGGCGCAGTTCTGGTTGTAGGCCGAGGTGCCGATGCGCAGCGCTTCCTTACGGGCCGGGCTCTGCTCGTTGTAGGGGTTGGCATCGAGCCACTTGGCGCCCAGCTGCGGCAGGGTGCTGGTGTCCACGGCCTGCGGGACCACGTCCCCGTGGGCGTACACCGCAATGGCGGTCAGGCCGGCCACCAGCAGGGCGACGGCGCGTCGGGATGCGAGGGAAAAACGGACGTTCATGGGCTTGTCTCCAGGTTCAGAAAAAAGAGGCTTCTGACACCCGGTCAGCAATAAGCGGGCCACAAAAAGAACCGCCCCTGTACCACCCACATCCCGGCCCGATTGCAACGACCATGTGTTCCAAATTGAACCACCCTGTTGTTCCACGCCCCAACCACTGTCCCATTCCGAACGGGCACAACAGGCTGCTTCGGGCTGGCCGGGGATTTGCTTTGTACCGGAAGGAGGCACCCGCCACAGCTTGTTTCATTCAGGGATTTCCCACTGTTGATTTGTGGCACAGATATGAAGAAAATCACATGAGTCAGGACAGCAACGACCACGACCCCCTTCAGTTCGGCCCCATTGAGCCGAACTGGTCGATGGATTACTGGGGAGGCCTTCCCCCGGACCCTGGAGACAACATGAATGCCGCCATGTACACGCCACCCGGCCGAGAGCGTGTCAACATGCCTTCCGCCCCCCACGAGGCCGGTCACGATCCGATCGGCCAGTCGCACCAGCGCTCGCGTGCATTTGGCATCACCGAACAGAGCGAACCCGACTTTTCCAGCCCGCTGCGCGGCGACCTGACCAGCGCCCTGGACGAAAACCGCTTCCTGTTCCAGCACGCGGCACCGGTCATGGAAACGCTCTACGACCAGATCGCCAACACCCACAGCATGGTGCTGCTGACCTCGGCCAAGGGCATGGTGCTGCACTCGCTGGGCGACAACGACTTTCTGGAGAAGGCCTCGCGCGTGGCCCTGATGCCGGGCATGGACTGGTCCGAGCAGACCAAGGGCACCAACGCCATCGGCACCGCGCTGACCGAAGAGGAAGCGCTCACCGTCCATGGCAACCAGCATTTCCTGAATGCCAACAAGTTCCTGACCTGCTCGTGCTCGCCGATCTTCGACCCCTACGGTCAGGTCATCGGCGCGCTGGACGTGACCGGCGACCAGCGCAGCTTCCACCAGCACACGCTGGCCCTGGTGCGCATGTCGGCGCAGATGATCGAGAACCACATGTTCGCCGACATCTTCCCGAAGGCGATCCGGGTGCACTTCCACACCCGCTCGGAGTTTCTCGGCACGCTGGTCGAGGGCATCGCGGTGTTCTCGCCCGAAGGCCGCTTCATCTCGGCCAACCGCAGCGCACAGTTCCAGATCGGCCTGCCGTTTGCCGCGCTCAAGGCCCACACCTTCTCTTCGCTGTTCGGCATCCCGATCTCCTCGCTGGTCGATCTGTTCAGCGGCACCCTGCCCACGCCCAAGCAGCTGGTGTTGCACAACGGCGTGGCCGTGTGGTGCCGGGTCAAGATCAAGGCGGCCAATCCCTGGAACGCCGGCCGGCCCATGCCGGTCACGCCGCAGCAGGCCGAGGAACAGGCCGCCGCCACACCGTCGCCCGCAGTGGCCAAGGTGGTGCCGCGCAAACCGCATTTGTCCACGCTGCAGTACCTGGACACCGGGGACCCGCAGGTCTCGGCCGTGATCCACAAGCTGCGCATGGTCTCGGGCAAGGACATCCCTGTGATGATCCTGGGCGAAACCGGCACCGGCAAGGACCTGCTGGCGCAGGCCATCCACGGTGATTCGAACCGCTCGGGCCAGCCCTTCGTCTCGGTCAACTGCGCCTCGATCCCGGACACGCTGATCGAGTCCGAGCTGTTCGGCTACGAGGAAGGCGCCTTCACCGGCGCGCGCAAGAAGGGCTCGATCGGCAAGATCCTGCAGGCCAACGGCGGCACCCTGTTCCTCGACGAGATCGGCGACATGCCCAAACACCTGCAGGCGCGGCTGCTGCGCGTGCTGCAGGAGCGGCGCGTGAGCCCGCTGGGTGCGGGCAAGGAGGTCGACGTGGACGTGGCGGTCGTCAGCGCCACCCACAAGAACCTCAAGGACATGATCGCGCGCGGCGACTTCCGCGAAGACCTCTATTACCGCCTCAACGGCCTGGTGGTGCGCCTGCCGGCGCTGCGCGAGCGCACCGACTTCGACCTGGTGGTTCAGAAGATCGTCAAGGCGCTGTGCGAGAACGGCCAGCACATCGGCATCGCGCCGCGGGTGATGGAGATCTTCAAGCGCTACCACTGGCCGGGCAACTTCCGCCAGCTGCACAACCTGCTGCGCACGGCGGTGGTGATGGTCGGCTGCGCGGGCGTGATCGATCTGGAGCACCTGCCGGACGACTTCCTGGAAGAACTGGAACACGGCCTGCCGCACCCGGTGGCACAGCGCCTGAGCAAACCGGTGCCCACCATCGACACGTCCCTGCCGGAGGTGCCCAGCGCGCCGCCCATGCCCGAACCCACGCTGGACGGACAGAAGCTGCAGGACGTGGCGATCAGCGCGATGGCGCAGATGCTGCGGCTGCACGGCGGCAACGTGTCGGCCGCCGCCAAGGCGCTGGGCGTCTCGCGCAACACCATCTACCGCAAGAAGCACCTGCTACCGCCCGACCTCCTCGGCTGACGGCTGGCGGTCCATCCACACCGGCTCCAGCTCGCGCCAGGCGCGCAGCACGTTGAAGCCGTGCCGCGCCTCGTAGCCTGCCCAGCCGTGGAAGGCGGGCAAGGCGACCCGGTCGATCTCCTGCGGCTGTCCGCCTTCGTCCATGGCCCGCAAGGTCTTCTCGCGCAGCGCGCCCAGGTAGGCGCGCGTGTCCTGCAGCGCCGGCGCAGACCCCGATGCGGGCGCGACCGACCAGGTGGTGGCGATCACCTGCTTCGGCCCCAGGGCCAGCAGGCGGTCCAGCGCGGCGATCCAGCCGTCCAGATGGCCTTGCGCGAGTTCGGGCACGCGGTGCTGGTAGACCAGCCCACCGGCCCACAACACGCGCTGCCGCGCATCCCACAGCACCAGGTCGCCCTCGGTGTGCGCGTGCTCCACCCGCATCACGCGCAATCGCCAGCGGCCCAGTCGCAACACCTCGCCTTCGGACAGCGTGCGCGTGGGCAGCACGATCTGCGTGCCCGCCATGCCGGCCTCGCCCACCCGCTGGGTCAGGCTGGCCAGGCAGTCCGGGCAGCGCAGCGCCATGCCCTCGCGGGTCGGTGCGGTCGCGAGAATCTGCGTGCGCCCGGCCGCCACGTCGGCGGCAAAGGCCGAGTTCGCCAGCACGTTCTCGGAATGCGCGTGGGTGTTGACGATCCAGCGCACCTGCGCGCCAAAGCGGCAGGCCAGCGAACGCCGCACACGCTCGCCATGCCGGTGGCTGGGCCCGGGGTCGATCACCAGCGCCTGGCGCCCCGACACCAGCACGCTGGTGGGCACCACGTGGCCGGCGTTGGCGGGCGACACATCGCCGCCGTCCGGCGGCAGCCAGACCCAGGCGCCCGGCGCCACGGCGCGCCAGGGCACCGGTTCCAGCGTGTCGCAGCCCGGGGCCGCGCACAGCGACGCCGCCTGCGCCAGCAGCAGTGCCACCAGCGCCCGGCGGCACCATGTGGTCACGCCCGCCGTCACGACCGCCTCACTTGCTCGCGCAGCGCCGCCAGCGTCTGCGGTTCGTGGCCCAGATGGCCGGCGCGGGTGAGCGTGAGCGACGACCGACCGGGCGCCAGACGCTCCATCAGCGACTGCCAGCGCTGGCTGTTCTGCGGCGGGCATACCGCGTCGAACGCACCATGCACCCAGTCCACCGGCACACCCGCGAGCGCGACCGCGCGCACCGCCCTGTCCAGGCCGCCGGGGCGCACAAAGCCGCGCCGCAACAGGTAGTGCGACTGGATGCGGAACTTGCGCCGCAGCGCCCGGTCCGTGCGGTCGGAGCGGTCGCCACGGCGCTGGAACCCTGCGGCCATGCGCCGCTCGTGCCGCCGCTGACCGGCCCAGACCGCGCGGGCTCCGGCCACGGGCCGGTCGGCACCGAGCACCGCGCGCCACATGCCACGGGCCGCTGCGCGCGATTCGAGCAGGGCCCAGCGCCGTGCCGCGCGCAGACCTGCAACAGCGGGTGTACCGGATTGGAGCAACCGGCGCAGACGCGCCAGCAGCGCGGGCAGTGCCACGCTGCGCGAGGCCGGCCAGACGGCCACAGGAACACTCAGGGTCTTCCCTGATGCCGCGCCCCGCAACAGCCCCCCGACCTCTCGCCGCGACAGCGCAAAGGCCCCGCGCAGCACCATCCGCTGCACCCGCTGCGGATGGGCCTGTGCGTAGGCCAGCGCGAGCACCGTGCCCCATGAGCCGGCCTGCAGCGACCAGCGCTCCAGACCCAGCTGCCGCCGCAGGGCTTCGAGGTCGGACACCAACGCCGCCGTGTGGTTGCGCAGCGTGCTGCCGCGCGGGCGGCTGCTTCCGCTGCCACGCTGGTCGGGCACGATGGCGCGGTGCCGGCGCAGATCCAGCGGTGCCAACAGTCCCGGGTTCGCTCCGCTGCCCGGCCCCCCGTGCAGCAGCAGCCAGGGCTCGCCCTCAGGGTTTCCACCGAGATGCCAGGCCATGCGGTGCGGCGCCGCGAGCCCAAGGTCGCGCTGGCGTCGCCAGGGGGCTTGTGCGGTGGCATCGTTTTTGCTGATCATCGGGTGCGGCTTGAACTGCAACAGTGCAGGCAGGTCGGCAGTCACGATTCATGCCAACCCCAACTGGAGACAAGACATGCAGTGGACCACTCCCGCCTTCACCGACCTTCGTTTCGGTTTTGAAATCACGATGTACATCGCCAACCGCTGACCACCGGCGACGAGCGACCTCAGGCGCACGGGTGTTCTCACACGTGCGCCTTTTTTCTTCCCAATCCAGTCTATGCGCATCCGCGTTCTTGGTTCTTCCGCCGGCGGCGGTTTCCCGCAGTGGAACTGCAACTGCCCCAACTGCAGCGGCCTGCGCCGCGGCACGCTCAAGGCGCGCGCCCGCACCCAGTCGTCGATCGCGGTGAGCGACGACGGCCAGGACTGGCTGCTGGTCAACGCCTCACCCGACATCCTCACCCAGATCCGCGACAACCCTGAGCTGCAGCCGGGCCGCGCCATCCGCGACAGCGGCATCGCCGCCGTGCTGCTGATGGACGCACAGATCGACCACGTCACCGGCCTGCTGATGCTGCGCGAGCGCAAGACGCCGCTGCCGCTGCTGGCCACGCCGGAAGTGTTCTCGGACATCGGCTCCGGTTTCCCGATCACCAGCATCCTCTCGCACTACTGCGGCACCGAGCGGCAGGAACTGCCCATCGACGGCCGCGCGGTGCACATCACCGCCCTGCCCGGCCTGCAGCTGCACACCGTCTCGCTGTCGTCCAAGCCGCCGCCGTACTCGCCCTTCCGCGGCAACCCGCGGCCGGGCGACAACATCGGCCTGCTGATCACCAACCCGGCCACAGGCGCCAAGGCGTTCTACGCGCCCGGCCTGGCCGAGGTCACCGACGATCTGATCGAGCTCATGAGCGGCTGCGCCGTGGTGCTGGTCGACGGCACCTTCTGGACCCACGACGAGATGCAGCGCCTGGGCCTCTCGGCCAAGGCCGCGCTGGACATGGGGCACCTGCCGCAAAGCGGCCCAGGCGGCATGATCGAACGGCTGGACCGCCTGCCCGTCAGCGTGCGCAAGGTCCTCATCCACATCAACAACACCAACCCGATGCTGGTGGAAGACTCGCCCGAGCGCGCCGAACTCACGGCCCACGGCATCGAGGTCGCCCACGACGGCATGGACATTTCTTTCTGAGCACGCCATGGAGATCGCCCGCCACCACCGCCCCCACGAAGGGCTGCCCGCCTGGAACGCCAAAGAGTTCGAGGCCCAGCTGCGCGACAAGGGCCGCAGCTACCACATCCACCACCCGTTCAACGTGCGCATGAACTCGGGCGGCTGCACGCCCGACGAGATCCGCTGCTGGGTGGCCAACCGCTTCTACTACCAGATCTGCATCCCGCGCAAGGACGCCGCCATCCTGGCCAACATGCCCGACCGCGAGCACCGGCGCCTCTGGGTCGAGCGCATCCTCGACCACGACGGCCATGGCGACCACCAGGGTTCTGCCGCCGGTGGCATCGAGGCCTGGACGCGGTTGGGCGAAGCGGTGGGCATCTCGCGCGAAGAGCTGTGGTCGCTGCAGCACGTGGTGCCCGCGGTGCGCTTTGCCTGCGACGCCTATGTGCACTTCGCGGCCACCGCGCCCTGGCAGGAAGCGGTGTGCTCGTCGCTGACCGAGATGTTCGCGCCGCAGATCCACAAGGACCGACTGGCCACCTGGCCCACACACTATCCGTGGATCGAATCCAATGGCCTGGCCTACTTCCGCAGCCGCATCCCGCTGGCCAGCCGCGACGTGGAGCATGGCCTGCGCGTGACGCTGGACCACTTCAAGACCCGCGAGCAGCAGCACCATGCGCTGGACATCCTGCAGTTCAAGCTGGATATTCTGTGGACCATGCTGGACGCCATCGAAAAGGCTTGTCAGTGAACGCCGCCCTGCCCGCCCAACCCAGGCTGTCGCGCCGATTCCGGTTGCAGTACGAAGAGGCCCAATCGCGCTGGGTGCTGCTCTACCCGGAAGGCATGGTGCAGCTCAACCCGAGTGCGGCCGAGATCCTCAGGCGCTGCGATGGCGAGCGCTCGGTCGATGCCATCGTCACTGAGCTGGAAGCCGCGTTCAACGCCCAGGGCATAGCCCCGGAAGTCCGCAACCTGCTCGAAGAAGGCCAACGCCGTGGCTGGATCGACTGAACTCCTGAGCGCCGCCCCCATCCCCGCCGGCCCGCCGCTGTGGCTGCTGGCGGAGCTGACCTACCAGTGCCCGCTGCACTGCGTCTTTTGCTACAACCCGACGCAGCACGCCAAAGTCACCGACGAGCTGACCACGGCGCAGTGGGTGGACGTGATGACGCAGGCGCGCAAGCTCGGCGCGGCGCAGCTGGGTTTCTCCGGCGGCGAGCCGCTGCTGCGCGACGACCTCGAAGAACTGGTGCAGGAGGCGCACCGACTGGGCTACTACACCAACCTCATCACCTCGGGCGTGGGCCTCACCCCGGCCCGCGCGCAGAAGCTCAAGGACGCCGGCCTGGACCATGTGCAGCTGTCGTTCCAGGACTCCACCAAGGAGCTGAACGACTTCCTCAGCCACACCAAGACCTTCGACCTCAAGCAGCGCGTGGCCAAGCTCATCAAGGCGCACGACTGGCCGATGGTCATGAACTGCGTGCTGCACCGGCACAACCTGCCGCACGTGCGCAAGATCATCGACATGGCCGTGGCGCTGGAGGCCGAGTACCTGGAACTGGCCAACACCCAGTACTACGGCTGGGCCTGGATCAACCGCGATCACCTCATGCCCACGGCCGAGGAACTGAAGGTCGCCGAAGCCGAGGTCAACGCCTTCCGAGCCGAGCAGGACGCGAAGACCGATGGCCACAAGACCCGCGTGCTCTTCGTGGTGCCCGACTACTTCGAGGAACGCCCCAAGGCCTGCATGAATGGCTGGGGCGCGGTGTTCCTCTCCATCGCGCCCGACGGCCTGGCCATGCCCTGCCACAACGCGCGCGACCTGCCCGGCCTGCGGCTGCCCAACGTCAAGGACGTGTCCATCGCCGACATCTGGCAGCGCAGCAACGCCTTCAACACCTTCCGCGGCGACGCCTGGATGAAGCCGACCTGCCGGACCTGCGACGAGCGCCACAAGGACTTCGGCGGCTGCCGCTGCCAGGCCTTCCTGCTCACCGGCGACCCGGCCGAGACCGACCCGGTGTGCAGCAAGTCGGCCCACCATCAGAAGGTGGTGGCGGTGGTGCGCGACGCACCGAAGCACCGCAACATCCCGATCGTGTTCCGCAGCGACGCCGAGTCGAAGGCATTGCACGAGCCCCCACGCTCCACGCCTGCGGCGGTCGCCGCCCCCCAAGGGGGCGCGTTCACGGCTTCTGGCGGCCGTGCGCCGTGAACCCATGAACACCTCCACCCACCACATGTTCGGCGCGCTGCTGGTGCGGCGCCTGCCGGGTGCCGCCCGGCCCACGCTGAACGTGGAACGCGCGGACCAGGGCCTGTTCCTGCTCTGGCTGGCCTATATGGGGGTGCTGGTGTTCGCGGCCTGGCTGCTCTGGCGCGCGGGGGCCTGGCACCGGCTGGTGGAGGCCGACCCGACGCACCTCACGCTGGTGATCGTGGTGCTGTTCATCGGCTGCTCGCTCTGGGCCGGGCGCCGCGCCTGGGACCTGGGCCGCCAGCGCAGCGCACTCGACGAGGGCCAGGCGCACGGATGGAGCAGCGAGTTCCTGCAGGGTTCTGCACGGCCCGGCGCCGACCGGGCGTCCTGGCTGCAGGTGCTGGGCGAGCGCGCGCACGGTCCGCACGAGATGGCCTGGTGGCTCAACGGCATCCAGCTTAAGCTAGGCCTGCTGGGCAAGGTGATCGGCTTTTCCATCCTCGCGCTGCAACTGGGCCAGATGGACAGCTTCGACCCGAGCCAGAGCGCACAGCTGCTCAAGAGCCTAACGGGTGGCCTGGGCATCGCGCTGCTGACCACGGTGACGGGCCTGACCGGCAACATCCTGCTGGGCCTGCAGCTGATGCGGCTGGACCGCTTTGCCGACGCTCTGGTGGCCGACGCGCTGGCGCTCTCGCTCACGAACGAAGGACTGCGCGATGGCGATCGGCCGGCCGATTCGTGACACCGAGGCCGATCCGTTCTACGACATGTTGTTCAACATGTTGATCGCCTTCGTCTTCTGTTTTGTCATCGCCATCCTGGCCTTCAACCCGCAGGCCCGCAAGGCGGGCGACGTGCCGGCCAAGGCCGAGTTCATGGTCACGGTCTCCTGGCCCGACAACAACCCCAACGACGTGGACACCTGGGTGCTCGAACCCGGCGGCAAGACGCTGTGGTTCCGCCAGCGCGACGCCGGCATGCTGCACCTGGACCGCGACGACCGCGGCGCCAAGAACAACAGCGTGCTGGTCAACGGCAAGCTGATCAGCAGCGCCATCCGGCAGGAGATCGTCACCCTGCGTGGCATCGTGCCCGGCGAATACGTGGTGAACGCCCACTACTACGACAGCGGCGACCTGCAGCCCGTGGAGGTGACGGTGGCGGTGGTGAAGGTCAATCCGCAGGCCGAGATCGTCTACACCGGCACCCAGCAAATCCCGCGCAAGGGCGACGAACGCACCCTGGTGCGCTTCACGCTGGACGAGGCGGGACAGGTTCTGGACCTTTCCACGACTCCCAAGACCATCGTGCAGCGCGCCGGGCTCTGAACCCCACCACAACAAGAACCATGATCCCTGCCGTCTCCTCCCAGTTGCTGCTGCTGTCCATCGCCTACGCGCTGCTGGCCTTCCTGCTGCTGATCCTGTGCCTGGGCACACGCTGGCACTGGGGCCTGAAGGCCTCGCTGGTCGTGCTGGTCAGCGGCTTTTATGTGTTCTCGTTCCAGACCTTCCGCGGCCTGGCCGGCTGGCCGGCCGAGGACGAGCTGCCGCGTCAGTTCGTGCTGCTCTCGGCGGTGTTCGACGAACCCAGCCCCGGCCGTGGCCACGAAGGCGCCATCTTTCTCTGGGTGCATCCGATGAAGGACGATGCGCCGCTGGCCATGCCCCGCCAGTTCAAGCTGCCCTACGAGAAGGACCTGCACCGCATCCTGGGCGACGGCATCAAGAAGGCGCGCGACGGCAACACCCAGCTGGGCGAAACCGAACCGAAGCGCGGCACCGGCAGCCTGCCCTGGCTGCGCCCGGCGGGCAACGACAAGGTCGAGATCAAGCTGCGCGACCTGCCCCGCGCCCAATTGCCCGAAAAATGAGCCGCCACCTGCTTTTCTGCGCACCGCTGGCGCTGCTGGCCGCCTGCAGCGGCCGTGACATGGGCAGCGAGTGGTTCCCGCTGCGCGTGGGCGACGAACAGACGATGTCGGTGAGCTACCAGATGGACGAGCCGCGCGATCCTGAACAGTGGGTGATGCGCGTGGACGAACCTGTGGTGTTCCAGGACCAACCGGTCGCGGTGCGGCATCATTCGGCCGGTGTGAGCTACTACCTGAAGGTCGACGACCAGGGCGTGCGCCGCATCGCGACCCGCACCGACATCGACAGCGAACCGACGGCCGATGCCGAACCCATGTGGGTGCTCAAGGCGCCCTACGCGGTCGGCACCGAATGGACCACGGCCACCGTGCCCTACCTCCTGCAACGCAGGAACGAACACCCGCGCGACCTGAAGTACACGCACAAGGTGCAGATGACCTGGCGCATCGAGGCGGTGGACGACATGGTGACGCTGGCCGACGGCAGCGCGCACCAACCCTGCCTGCGCGTGGTGGGCCAGGCCCGGTTGAATCTCTACACCGACCCAGTGAACGGCTTCACCGACGTGCCCCTGATCAGCCGCGAGTGGTACTGCAAAGGCCAGGGGCTGGTGAAGCTGGAACGCGAAGAGCAAGTGCCGGCGGGCTTCATGACCGGCGGCACGCTGCGGGCCGAGCAGCTGCGCTGAGCAACCCGGCCCACGTCAGCGATCAGTTCTTTCCGCCGCCCTTGCCCCCGCCGTTTCCGCCGCCGTTGCCACCACCCTTGCCGCCACTGTTGCCGCCACGGTTGCCACCGGCGTTGCTTCCACCTTTGCCACCGCCCGCATTGCCGGAGTTGCCGGCGCCCTTGCCGCCGCCACCATCACCACCGCCGCTGGCGTTGCCACCGCCTTTGCCGCCACCCGCGTTGCCCGACGAGCCAGCGCCGTCGCTGCGGCCCTTGCCCGCATCGGACGGACGTCCCAGGGCCAGGCCCACGCGGTCCTGTTCGGGCGCATCGGTGCTCACCGTGTCGCGCGGCTTGGTCTTGCGCAGAGCGTCTTTCTCGGCCTGATCGGCGCGGTTGGCGGCGCTGACCACCGCCCCCAGGCGAAGACCCAGGCTGTTCGCAATGGCGCCCCAGCCCATGCCCTGGTCGCGAAGCGCCTGCACGTTGCTGGCCGCCAGGGCCAGTTGTTCTGTGGTCGGTTCGGTGATGCCCTGCTTGCTGAGATCGGCCTTGGCCAGCTGCATGGTGAGTTCCTGCTGGCGAGCCGAGGGCGAGGTGGTCGGCGCGGTGGGTGTCGGCGTCGGGGTGGTCCCGACGGTCACCACCACGTCGGCGGCCGAGGCTGCGCCCATGCAGACCACCGCGGCGACGGCCAGCAGGCCACTGGTCAGAGAGGTGGTGTGGGGTGTCTTCATAGTCGTTGTCCTGTGTGGTTGACGGAGCACGAATGCTACCCACCGGGGTACCACCCTGGGTGTCCGTTTGTTACAGGCCAGCGCCCTGGCCGGATGCGGCGCAACCAAAGGTAAGCCTTGAAAAACCCTTTGCCATTTCAGCCTGTCTTAATGCTCGCCCCTGATCTTGTGCGCCGACGCGAGCGACTGCGCCACACCCCGCTGGCGTGCGTTGCATGGCCGTCATTCACAACAACACCGAGGAACCTTCACCATGACGCACACCCCCACCACGCCCACCCGCTTGTCCTTGACCGCAGGGCGGCTGATCATCACCGCCCTGCTGGTTGCAGGCCTGGCCGCCTGCGGTGGTGGCAGCGGAGACAGCAGCAGCACCACCGCCAGCGGCCGCTCCCTCACCGGCACCGTGACCAGCTACGAGAGCCCACAGAACTTCAGCGTCGATGGCATTCCGGTGGATGCGAGTGGCTCCAGCGCCACGCCCCAGGGCATGACCACCGGCAGCCGCGTGGAGGTCCACGGCGAAATGGTCAACGGCACGCTGCAGGCGAGCAAGGTCGAACTCGATGACAGCGACGACCGCGACGACGACAACGCCAACCCGAACGAACTGGAAGGCCGCGTGACGGCCTACGCCAGCCCCGCCAGCTTCAGCGTGGACGGCATCCCCGTGGACGCCAGCGCCGCCCCGCGCACGCTGAGCGTGGGCATGCGCGTCGAGGTCTACGGCACCATGACCAACGGCGTCCTGGTGGCCAGCCGCGTCAAGATTGAAGACGGTGACGATGAGTCCGATGACGATGCGAACGACGACAACTGCACCGCCACCGGCAAGTCCGATTGCCACGACGACGATGGCGACGACCATGACGATGGGGACGACCACGACGACGACAACTCGGACGAGAGCGACGACGACTGCGACGCGCTGGGCAAATCGGACTGCGACAAGGATTGAGATGGGCGCGCGGGCCGCGCGCCCACACCCTCTTCACTCGATCCGCAGTTCCTGCACCCAGCGCGCGCCGGGCGCGAAGTCGTCGCGGTCAAAGCGGCCGTAGGGCGGCTCGTCGGCTTTTTCCGGCGGCACGCCGATGCGGTTGAGATCCACAGCCTGCGGCGTGCCCACCAGCCCGGTGGGCGTCGGTGCGAACTTGAAGATGACACCGTTCCACAGCTTGGCGCCAAAGTCGGCCGGCTGCTTGAAAAAGAACAGCAGGTTGTGTTCCAGCCAGGCGTAGTCACCAACGCCCACCGTGCCCGGGTGCGGGTACGGATAGGGCACGAAGCAGGTGATCTCCTGCGCCGCCGGCAGGCACTTGAATTCGCGCATCGACAGGAAGTGGTCGCGCATCACCGAGTGGTCCATCTTCACCTGGAAGCTGGCCCGGCCTCCGCTGGGCGTACCGAAGGTCACGGTGCCGATGCGGGTGCGCTGGCCGTCGCGCGCAACCGCCACGAGGGACTTCTCGCCCTCGGGCAGGACCGGCTGTGCCACCGCGGCGCCCATGCAGAGCGCCGCGGCCAGAGCGGTCAGTGCTTGGCGGTCATGACCCATTGCGCCAGGGTCTTGATGTCGGCCGCGCTCATGTTCGGGTGCGCAGGCATGGGGATGCGGCCCCACTTGCCCTTGCTGCCGTACTGGATCGCCTGGACCAGGTTGGCCACGGCGTCCTTGTCGTCCCTGTACTTGTCGGCCACGTCGCTGTAGGCGGGGCCGACGACCTTTTCCTTGGCCGAGTGGCAGGACAGACAGCCATTGTTCTTGGCCAGCTCGATCGCGGCCGCTTCATCGACCGCATGCGCGGCACCCGCGGCGAGGAGAAGACTGGAAGTGAGGAGGAGAGTGCGCATGATCAATAACCAGAAAAACGACAGACGAAAAAATGGACAGGGCCCCCTCCAGAACATCATCGGAGGAAGTGCCCCATCCAGCACACACCGAGGAACCGGCTCCGCCGGGCCTCTGGTGTGGTCCCCCCTCCCAGGGGGGAAGCCGCGTCAGCGGCGCAGGGGGGTCACTTCATGACTTTGAAGGTCCAGACCGAGCCGCCCTGTTCGAGGAAGTTCACCTTCTTGGCCACTTCACCACCCCACAGTGGCACCGCACCACCCCAGCCGGACACGACCGAGATGTACTGCTCGCCATCCTGCGTCCAGGTGATGGGAGGCGCCACCACACCGGAGCCGGTCTGGAACTGCCACACCACCTTGCCGGTCTTGGCGTCGGCGGCCTTCAGGTAGCCCTCGGGCGTGCCCCAGAACACCAGGTCACCCGCGGTCAGCACGCCACCCCAGAGAGGGGCCTCGTTCTTGACTTCCCAGGCCACCTTGCCGGTCTTGGGGTCGATCGCGCGAAGCGAACCGATGTGGTCGTCGAACAGCGGCTTGATGGTGAAGCCGGCGCCCAGATAGGCCGCGCCCTTCTTGTAGGTGATGGGCTCGTTCCAGATCTCCATGCCCCATTCGTTGGTGGGCACGTAGAACAGACCGGTCTTGGGGCTGTAGGCCATCGGCATCTGGTTCTTGCCACCCAGGAAGCCGGGGGCCGAGAACACCGACTTGCCCTTGGCACCGTCGCCGCCGGCGGCCGTCGGGTCCCCAGGACGGTTGGCCGGGTCGTAGTTCGGACGGCCGGTCTTGAGGTCGATGCCGGTGGCCCAGGTCACCTTCTTCACGAAGGGGAAGGCGTTGAGCAGCTTGCCGGTTTCGGCGTCGTTCACGTAGAAAAAGCCGTTGCGGTCGGCCTTGGCACCGACGCGCTTGCCGTCCATGTCGAAGGTCACGAACTCGTTCACGCCGTCGTAGTCCCAGCCGTCGTTGGGCGTGGACTGGTAGTGCCACTTGATCTGGCCGCTTTGCACGTCGATGGCAACGGTCGACGCGGAGTACAGGTTGTCACCCTTGCGCACATGGCTGTTCCAGGGGCCGGGGTTGCCGGTGCCGAAATAGGCCAGCTTGGTCTTGGGGTCGTAGGTACCGCCCAGCCAGGTGGCCGCGCCGCCAGTCTTCCAGGTCTCGCCGGGCCAGGTGGCGTTGGTGGTGCCGGTGATGCCGTTTTCCTTGCCGTCCTTGTAGCCCATGTGGCCTTCGACCACCGGGCGCGTCCAGACCATCTTGCCGGTCTTGGGGTCGCGCGCTTCCACGCGGCCGACCACACCGAACTCACCGCCGGACACGCCGGTCATCAGCAGGCCTTCGGCGATCAGGGGCGCAGCGGTGTAGCTGTAGCCCGCAGAGTAGTCGTCGATCTTCTCGCGCCACACCACCTTGCCGGTGTCCTGGTCCAGGGCCACGAGCTGGGCGTCCAGCGTGCCGAAGATCACCAGGTTGTCGTACAGGGCGGCGCCGCGGTTGATCACGTCGCAGCAGGGCATGATGCCCTCGGGCAGGCGATGCTCGTACTTCCAGAGCTTCTTGCCGGTCTTGCTGTCCACCGCGTAGATGCGCGAGTAGGACGCGGTCACGAACATCTTGCCGTTGTGGACCAGCGGCTGGCTTTGCTGGCCGCGCTGCTTCTCGCCGCCGAAGGACATGGACCACACCGGGACCAGCTTGTTGATGTTCTTGGCGTTGATGCCCGTCAGGGTGGAGTGGCGCTGGCCTTGCGTGCCCAGGCCCCAGCTCAGAACGTTGTCGGGCGTCGCGGCGTCGTTGGCGATCATGGCGTCGGTCACGCCCTGGGCGCTGACGTGGGCCGTGGCGGCCATGACCAAAAGGCTCAGTAGGGTGCGTTTCACTGTGGGTCTCCTGCTCGTTCGAGGGTTGATGGCTTTTCTGTGGTGGGTGCCGCCGGACCGCTCGTGGCTCCGACCCTCCGGTGCCTGGCGTACACATCACAGACAGCAAAGGGCAACATCCGTGCCAGCGGGCCGGCCCCGAAAGGCCTAGGGTTTACACCGACGTTTGAGCGCGCTGGAGGCCCCGGGAGCGGTCCTCGAAGGCATCAGCTGCGCCAACCGTGCCACAGTGGCCGGGACACCTCTGTGACACTGTTCAAAAATGTGTCACCTGGCCGGCGCAGCCAGCACGCGCTGCTCGTAGCGCGGGTACCACTGGGTCAGCGAGCGCTGCAGTTCCGCGGGCTGTGCGGCCCACTTCGCAAAGCGCTCGGGCACCGGCGTGCGCAGCACCTCGCCCAGGTCCAGGCCGCGCTCGGCCGAGGTCTGCATCAGGTTCGTGAGCCACTGCAGCCAGTCGCGCGTCTGGCGCAGGCCGGCCAGCCCCTCGTGCACCGGGCCGTGGCTGGGCACCACGGTTTTGGCCTTGCCAGTGGCCAGCAGTTGCTCCAGCGTGTCCAGGCTGGCCAGCCACGCGGCGAAGTCGGCGTGCGGCGTGGTCGGCACGCGCTCGGTGAACACCAGGCCGCCCGCAAAGAGCACACCGGTGGTGGTGTCCAGCACCACCAGGTCGTCGGCGGTGTGGCCGTGCAGGCGCATCAGCTCCAGCTTGTGCGCTCCGAGTGACAGTGTCTGCGGCAGGTTCTTGGGGTCGATGGCCTCGCGCGAGGGCGTGGACTCGGTGCCGCGCATCCAGTCGCCACAGAGCCGGTACAGGTTGTCGGCGTAGGCGCCGCCCTCGGCGCGCGCGCCGGCAATGGTGCCGGCCAGCGCTTCGGTGGGCCGGTCGGCCCAGGCCTGGTGGCCGAAGAAATAGTCGGGGTGCAGATTCAGCTGCAGCACCTTGCGCACCGGGGCTTTGGTCAGTCGCTCGATGGCCCGCCGCTGCTGCTCGCCGTACAGCCGCGACGGCCCGGTGTTGATCACCACCACGCCGTCGCCGGTGTCGATGAAGGCGGTGTTGATGATGTTGCAGCCGTTGGCGCGCGAGAAGTCGGCCACCTCACCCTCGATCACCCAGGAGCCCGGGGCAATCTGGCGCGGCTTGAGGTCGTAGTCCGAGCGGGCCATGTCGGGCTTGGAGGCAAACGGTGGCACGGCCACCGGCTGCGCCAAGGCCGCGGTTGCCAACAGTGCCCACAGCGCGGCCACGCCCAGGCGCCTCATGCCCTCACCTCGGCGTCGATGCGGTTGCCGTTGTTGTCGCGGCCGAGCAGGCGGAAGGCCGGCGGCGAAACGGGCGGCAGCTCGAAGGTGATCAGCGGGTTCTCGGACACCGGTTCGTGCAGCGCCAGCCGCCACCAGGGCTGGCCGCCCGGGTCCTGCAGCTCCATCTGCTCGATGTAGAAGGCCGGGATGCCCGCCACCAGACCGGTGTCCATCGGGTGCATCACGCGCAGCCGCAGGCGGCGGCTGCCCTCGATCACGTTGTTGAAGAAGCGCGCCTGCACCTGGCCCAGGGTCTTGCTCCAGGAACCGTCGGCCCGTGTGATGCCCGGCACCGTGCAGCCGCCGCCCGCCGCCTGCACCCAGGTGCTGCCCACGTGCCACTGGCCGTCTTTGGTCTGCACGAAGGCGCGCACCGGCGAGGCCTGCTCCATACGGATGCGGAAGGCCAGCATGGGCAGTGCGCGCAGCGGTTCGAAGTCCAGCACCTGGCGCACCGGGTTGCGGTCCACCGACACCTTGATGCGCACCACCCCACCGCCGACCGCGGATAGCGCCCGCGCATCCACCAGCAGCGGCACGTTCATCGCGTCGTCGGCGAAGGCAGGCCCCTTGACGATCACCGCGTCGCTGAACGTCGCCTTGGCCCTGCCAATGGTCTGCTCGCGCAGACTCGGGTACTGCATCGAGCCCAGCGGATCGCCGCCGGTCTGGTCGTCCTGCGCCAGCGCTGCCCCGCCGACCAGGGCGGCGGTCGACAGCAGCCATTGGCGGCGGTTGGAAGCAAGGCGCATGGCTGGATCTCCGGGCCTGGCTCAACCGCCAGGCTTCTTGCTGATCGAGCCGCGTTGCGGGTCGTAGCCCCAGAGCGCGGCGACAAAAAACACCACCGTGCAGCCCAGCACCACCGCCCAGGCGGTGCCATTGAACTGCCCGTACATCGCAAAGCGGATCGCCTCGACCGCGTGGGTGAAGGGGTTGGCCTGCGCCAGTTTGAGCAGCCACCAGGCGCCCGACTCCTCCAGCTTCCACAGCGGGTACAGCGCCGGGCTGATGAAGAACATCGGGAAGATCACGAAGTTCATCGTGCCGGCGAAGTTCTCCAGCTGCTTCACGTAGACCGACAGCACCAGCCCCACCGAGGCCAGCATCACCGCGCCGCACACCATGGCCAGCAGCGCGGCCGGCAGGTGCAGCAGCGGCAGCTCGACGCCGAAGGCCCAGGCGATCACCAGGAACACCACCATCTGCAGCACCGACAGTGCGGTGCCGGCCAGCAGCTTGAACGCCAACAGCCAGCCGCGCGCCAGCGGCGCCGTGAGCAGCAGGCGCATCACGCCCATCTCGCGGTCGTAGACCATGGAGAGCGAGCTCTGCATGCCGTTGAACAGGGCCACCATGCCCAGCAGGCCGGGCACCATGTATTCCTTGTATTCGACGTAGGTCTCGTAGGGCGGCGCAATCGCCACGCCGAACACGTTGTGGAAGCCCGCCGAGAACACCACGAACCACAGGAGCGGCCGCACCAGGGCCGAGCCCAGGCGCGAGGGCTGGCGCAGGAAGCGACCGATCTCGCGGCCCACCACCGCGCGCAGGGCGCGCAGCAGGTGCGGCAACAGCGCGGGTGTCGGGTCGGGGGTGATCAGGGCCGCTGCTTGCATGCGCTTTCCGCTTCGTCCACGCCCAGCGTGTCCATGACTTCCCTGGGGTGCAGCACGCCGTCCAGCGGGGCCACGCCGACCACGCCGTCGACGTGGCTGAGGAAGATGGGCTGGCGCAGCTGCCCGTCCCAGGCGCGGAACGACAGGCGCGGCCCCTTGAAGCCGTCCACCGCCACCGGCCCGCCGCGCAGGGTCTTGAGCTGTTGCGCGATGGGCGCCTTGGGCAGGTCCACCAGCACGGTCGCCACCGCACGGACCGCGATCCAGGCGGCCCAGTCGTGGCCAGTCATGGGGCGCTTGTGCTCCTTGGCAAAACGGCGCGAGAGCTGCGGGCCGCCGTTGCGTTCCCACAGCGGGTGCCAGGGCACGGCCACCAGACCATTGGCGCCCACCACCGGCCGCGGCAGTTGCGTGGCGTACGGCACGGTGCGCGCGAACTCGCCGTCGCTGTCCAGCACCGCCACCACCTCGTGCTCACGGTCGCCGCCAGTCAGCAGGCGCACATTGCCCAGGTCGCGCTCGCGCGGGTCGCCGGTGAGCTTGAAGGGTTTGGTGGACGTGGCCTTGATGCCGTAGCGCTTGGCCGAGCGGTTGAAGGCCTCCAGCATGGGTGCGTCCCCCGGCAGCGGGCCCTGCAGCACCAGGGCCTTGCGCCAGTTGCGCGCCGCCAGGTACTGCGCCAGCGCGTCGCTGAGCATCGCGCGGCTCGGCACGGTGTGCAGCAGGTGCGCCGCGCACTGCGCGCCGCGCAGCGCGTCGTCGTCGGCCGCGGCGTTGAACACGATGGCGCCGCCCAGCGCGGCCGGCGCCGCCTGCACCAGCGCACGCAATTCGGCGGCCGGCAGGTCGGCCACCACGTGCTGCACCTTGGCGGCCTTCAGCTCGGCCAAGGCCTTGGTCAGGCCCGCGGCGTTGGGCAGCACCACGTCCTTCACCTCCAGCGCGATGCCGGCGGCGTCCAGCTCAAACGCCGAGTCTTCGGCCGCCAGCTGCACGCCGTCGATGGCGCGCCCGGTGGGGTGGCCGGGGTAGGCCTTCTCCAGCCGGCGCGGCGCGTGGCGCGGGTCGCCGTCCAGCGACACCACCGCGATGGTGACCTTGGTGGCGGCCAGCGCTGGAGCAGGCACCGACGCCCACACGCAGGCACACCACAAACCCAAGCCCAGAATGCCGCGGAACCGGCTTTGCCGGGCCGCAGGCATTGCCCCTTGAGGGGCGGAGCGGCCACACGAAGTGGGCAAGCGATGGGGGTGGGCCACAGGCTCTGTCATTTGCTCACAAGAATGGTGTGCGGCACACGCCCGGCCGGCACCGTCTTCAGTGCCTTGCCCGACGCCGTGTCCACCAGCGTCATGTCGTCCGACAGGCCGTTGGCCACGAACAGGGTCTTGCCGTCGGCCGTGAAGCCCAGGCCCCACGCGCGCTTGCCCACCAGCACCTGGTTCTTCACCGCCTTGCTCGCCACGTCCACCTCGGCCACGTGGTTGGCGCGGCCCAGGCCCACCCACATGCTCTTGCCGTCCGGGCTGATGGCCATGCCCACGGGGGTGATGTCGGCCGGGCGCATGCCCTTGACCTCGAACTTGATCTTCTGCTTCTCGGTGTGGGTCTTGGTGTCGACCACGCTCACGGTGGCGTCCAGTTCGTTGGTGACCCACAGCTCGCCGCCGTCGGGCGACATGACGAAGCGGCGCGGGCGCTTGCCGACCTTGATGTTCTTGGTCACCTTCTTCGTGCCCAGGTCGATCACATGGACGACGTTGGCCACTTCGGAGGTCACGTAGGCGGTTTTGCCATCGGGCGTGACCAGCACGCCTTCGGGCTCGCCGCCGGTTTTCACTTCAAACACCGCCTTTTTCGTTGCGATGTCGTAGGCCCCCAGCACGCTGTCGTCCTCGACCGACACGTAGGCGGTCTTGCCGTCGGGGCTGAGGTCGAACATCTCCGGGCTCTCGCCCAGCGGCACGGTGCCGGCCAGCTTGCCGCCAGCCACGTCCACCACGCCCATGGCGTTGCTGTCGCCGCAAATCACGAAGATCTGCGAACCATCGGCGTTGAACCTCATGTCGCGCGGGCGCTTGCACACGTCGATGGCGCCCTGGCGCTCGCCCGCGGTGTTGAACACGTAGAGCTTGTTGTCCTTCTCGCTGGACACGTAGACCTTGCTTTCGGCATGGGCGGGCAGGCTGAAGGCGAGCGTGGCGCCGGCGGCGCACAGGGCTGCGGTCAGGGGGCGCAGGGAACGGCGGAATGCGGTGGCACGGAGGGCCATGTCTTTGTCTCCTTGGTGTTGTCAAACGGTCAGCGGCCGGGCGGGCATCGCCACGGGCGCGCGATGCCTCTGCAAATTCGGTGCCAGTGGGCCATGGGCTGTTGCGGGAACAGAATTTGCCTCAAGATGCCCTGTCCCGAGGGCGCTCCGAGGGACAGGAGACTATCAGGCCCCGCCATGAGACACACACCGCTGTTCCCAGCGTTCAAAAATGACACAGGGATAACCCTGAGCCGTGACACAACCCAGGCCCGGCACCCGACGCGCCGCGACATCCTGTTCCAGGCCGGCGCGCTGGCCGTGGCGTCTGCGACGCCGCTGGCGAGGGCCCAGGCGCCCTTTCCCAGCAAGCCGCTGCAGCTCATCGTGCCCTGGCCCGCGGGCGGTCAGACCGATCTGACGATCCGCATCCTCTGCGAAGAGGCCGAGCCGCTGCTGGGCCAGCCGGTGCTGGTGGTCAACAAGCCCGGCGCGGCCGGCACGCTGGTGGCGCCCGCGCTCAAGGCGGCAGAGGCCGACGGTCACACCATCGGCCAGGTGCCCATCACGGTCTACCGCCACGCACTGATGAACCACGTGCCCTGGGACCCGGTGACCGACCTCGCGCCCATCCTGCAGGTCTCGGGCGTGAGCTTCGGCCTGCTGGTGCCGGCCAGCAGTCCGTTCAAGAGCGCCACCGAGCTGATCGACTGGGCCATCAAACACCCCGGTGAGCTGATCCTGGGCTCTACCGGCATCGGCACCACCGCCCACCTGGCGATGGAAGAGATCCTGCTGCAGCACAACGTGAAGTACGTGCACGTGCCCTACAAGGGCACGGCCGACCAGATGCTGGCCATCGCGGGCGCGCAGATCATGGCGGGCGTCAACTCCACCGGCTTCGCGCCCTGGGTCGAGAAAGGCCAGATGCGCGTGCTCGCCACCTTCAACGCCACGCGCAACCCGCGCTGGCCCGACGCGCCCACCATGCGCGAACTGGGTTATCCGCAGGCGGTCTACACCTCGCCATGGGGCCTGGCCGCGCCGGCCGCCACACCGCCCGCGGTGGTGCAGAAGCTGCACGACGTGTTCCACAAGGCCATGTTCAGCGAACGTCATGCGGGCGCGCTCGCCAAGTACGATCAGTCGCTCGATTACCTGGGCACGCGCGACTACCGCCAGGCGGTGCTCGCCACCGTGGAACGCGAAAAGAAGCTGCTCGCACGCATGAACCTGCTGGCCAAGACCGCCTCATGACCGAACCCACACCGCCCGCCTTCAACTCCGTGCTGCAGGCCGAGGGCCTGCACAAGGCCTACAACGGCAAACCCGCGCTCAAGGGCGTCACCCTGTCGATGCAACCCGGCGAGATGGTGGCCCTGCTCGGCCCCAACGGCGCCGGCAAGTCCACCCTGCTGCAGCTGCTCACCGGCCTGTTCACCCCCGACCAGGGCACGATCCATGTGCTCGGCCAGGACATGCGCCAGCACCCCGCGCGCGCGCTCGCGGGCCTGGGCGTGGTGTTCCAGCAGAGCGCGCTCGACCTGGACCTGACGGTGATGGCCAACCTGCTGTTCCACACCGACCTGCACGGCATCCCGCGCAAGACGGCGCGCGAGCGCATCGACGCGCAGCTCGCCGCCATCGGCCTGCAGGACCAGGCCAAGGCCGTGGTGCGCAGCCTCTCGGGCGGCACGCGGCGCAAGGTGGAGCTGGTGCGCGCGCTGCTGCACCGCCCGCGCCTGCTGCTGATGGACGAGGCCACCGTGGGCCTGGACCCGGCCTCGCGCCAGCAACTGCTGGACACGGTGCGCGGCCTGTGCCGCGACCAGGGCCTAGCGGTGCTCTGGGCCACGCACCTCATTGAAGAAGTGAAGACCGCCGACCGCCTGCTGCTGCTGCACCAGGGCACGGTGCGCTTCGACGGCGCCATCGGCGCCTTCATGGCCGCCGCCGAAGGCCCGGACTTCCAGACAGAGGTATTGAAGGCGCTGCAGAAGCCGGGGCTCTGAACCCCGGCCGGGTTCAGAACGCGTAGCTCACCGTGGCGCCGACACCCCACTGCCGACCCGGCGCCGGCTCGAAGAAGCGGCGGTTGCCGTCGTTGGCGATCACCGAACCGATGGTGGCCTTGTCGGCCAGGTTGTCCACGCGCACGTACTCGCGCAGCTTCCACGCGCCCAGCTTCTGTTCCCAGCCCAGCCGCAGGTTGAACAGCGTGGCCGCGTCGGTGCGGTCGCTGTTCACGTCGTCCACCACCATCGAGCCGCGGTGCACGACCTCCAGCGCGGTCGTGAAGCCGGGCCAGGCGCGCGGCTGCCAGACCAGCTCACCGAACAGCGTGCGGTTCATCGTGCCGGGAATGCGGTTGCCCTTGGCCACGGTGGCGCCGCTGCTGCTGGCAAAGGCCTGGTCGAAGCGGGCATTCAGCGTGGAGAACGCCAGGTGCGTGCGCCACTCGGGGCTCCACTGCGCGCTGTGCGCCAGCTCGATGCCCGAACGGCTGGTCTTGCCCGCGTTGGTGTAGACCGTGCGCCCGCCGCTGCTGGACGCGACCACGATTTCATCGGTGGTGCCGATGTGGAACAGCGCGGCGTCCAGCCGCTGGCCCTCGCCCAGCTTGGTCTTCAGGCCCAGTTCCACGTGGGTGCTGCGCGCGGACTTGAGATTCAGGTTGGGGCCGCTGCCGTCTGCCGTGTAGGCGATCTCGGTCAGCGTCGGCGTCTCAAAACCCTTGCCGATGTTGGCGTAGAGGTTGGTGTCGGGGCTGAGGTGGCGCGTGAGACCGATCACCGGGTTGGTGGCGTTGAAGCGTGCGCGGCCGCTGTCGTCGGGGTTGCCGGGGCGCACGAAAAAGTCCTTCACCTTGAAGCTCACCCGGTTGGCGCGCAGGCCGGCCACCGCGCTCCAGCCCTCGTTGATCGCCCAGTCGGCCTGGGTGTAGACGCCCGTGCTGTCCACGCTGTCGTCCTCGTCGCGCTTGAGCTCGCCCGGCTCGCCGAGGTTGTTGATGAAGCCGCGGCGGCGCTCGCTCATGCGCTCCAGGTCCAGGCCCGCACTCAGCCGCACCTCGCCCTCGCCCGCCGCGATGCGCCGGGCGTAGCGCAGGCCGGTGCCGCTGTAGCTGCGGTCCAGCTGCACCACGCCGCCGGCCGCCGTGGGCGAGGTCTGCGCCATCAGCGGGATGGAGAGCCGGTTGTCCAGGTCGCGCTGGCCCGCGTAGACCCGCGCCGAGAGTTCGCTCTTCGCATCCAGCTGGTGTTCTGCCACCAGGCCGACCTGGTTCTGCGACACGTCCTTGCCAGCCTTGTACAGCGTGGAGTTCGCCACCGCCTGGCGCGGATTGGCTTCGAACTGCTCGCGCGTCAGGCCCAGCGGGTCGCCCGATTCGGGCTGGTCAAACGAATTGGCCACCAGGGTGAGCTTCGTGGCGTCGCTGGGCGCCCAGCGCAGCTTGGCATTGGTGTGCTTGCGCTTGGCCGCGCTGTTGACGCGCCAGCCGTCGGTGGAGAAGTCGCTGTGGTCGATCACATAGTTCAGTGAACCTCTCTGCCCCGCCGCCTGCAGGCCGTAGCGGCGCAGCTGTTCGGAACCCGCATCCACGCTGAACCGGACTTCGGGTTTCGCCGGGCCGTCGGCGGTGAACACCTGCAGCACGCCGCCGGCCGAATTGCCGTAGAGCTGGGCCAGCGGCCCGCGCAGCACCTCGATGCGCTGGGCCGAGGGCAGGCTGATGGTCGATGCCTGGCCCTGGCCGTCGGGCATGGTGGCGGGAATGCCGTCGACGATGAGCCTGGCGCCGCGGATGCCGAACGGCGAGCGCGAGCCCGAGCCGCGGATGGAGAGCTGCAGGTCCTGCGCGTAGTTCTGGCGGTTCAGCACCGTGATGCCGGGCACCCGCGTCATCACCTCGGACAGGTTGACACGCGGCCCAGCCGCCTCGATGGCGTCCTGTCCCACAGCCTGCACCGAGGCCGGTGCGTCGAAGCTCTGCTGCTCCTGCCGCGAGGCGCTGACGACGACCTCCTGCAGGGTCTGGGCGCCGGCGGTGCCGGCCAGGGTCATGAGCAGCGCGGCGTTCAGGCGCCGCAGGGCGACGGTGGGGCGTGGGGTCATGGTCTTGTCTCCGGAAGGGGCCGATCTTCCAACAAGTTCCATGCCATGCGCCCCGGCCAGCGCACTGTTCAGGAATGGAACACCGGGCGGCCGTTCAGTGCCCGGCCGCGTGTTCCTCCGCCTCGATCTGCACCATTTCTTCCGGCGTGAACACCCGCGAACGGGTGTGGAAGGCCTTGCCTTCCGGCCCTTCGAGCGAGAAGGTGCCGCCGTGGCCTTCGATCACGTCGATGATCAGCTGCGTGTGGCGCCAGGTCGCGTACTGCGACTTGCTCATGTAGAACTCGCAACCGCCGATGGTGCCCAGGAACACGTCGCCCTGGCCCATGGTGATCTCGCCCAGCAGGTAGCAGTTGGCGGCGCTGTTGTCGCAGCAGCCGCCGCTCTGGTGGAACATCAGCCCGGGGCCGTGCTTGGCCTTGAGGAACTCGATCAGTTCCAGCGCCGCCGGTGTCGCCACGACTTTTTCAACCATGTCTGTCTCCTTGTTCTGAAAACCGAAAAGGGGAAGCGGTTGCCCGCCTCCCCTCGCACTCCGAAACCCTGGTGAGGATCAGAAGAAGCCGAGCTTGTTCTCGCTGTAGCTGACCAGCAGGTTCTTGGTCTGCTGGTAGTGGCCGAGCATGGCCTTGTGGTTTTCGCGGCCCAGGCCCGACTCCTTGTAGCCACCGAAGGCGGCGTGCGCGGGGTAGGCGTGGTAGCAGTTGGTCCACACGCGGCCGGCCTTGATGGCGCGGCCCATGCGGTAGGCCAGGTTGCCGTTGCGGGTCCACACGCCGGCGCCCAGGCCGTACAGCGTGTCGTTGGCGATTTCCAGGGCTTCGGCTTCGTCCTTGAAGGTGGTCACGGCCAGCACCGGGCCAAAGATTTCTTCCTGGAAGATGCGCATCTTGTTGTGGCCCTTGAACAGCGTGGGCTGCACGTAGTAGCCACCGTCCAGATCGCCACCGACCTTGGCCTGCTCGCCACCGATCAGCACCTGCGCGCCTTCGGCCTTGCCCAGTTCCAGGTAGCTCAGGATCTTGGTCAGCTGCTCTTTGGAAGCCTGCGCACCCATCATGGTGTCGGTGTCCAGCGGGCTGCCCATCTTGATGGCGGCCACGCGCTTCAAGACGCGCTCCATGAACTTGTCGTAGATGCTTTCCTGGATCAGCGCGCGGCTGGGGCAGGTGCAGACCTCGCCTTGGTTGAACGCGAACAGCACCAGGCCTTCGATCGCCTTGTCCAGGAACGAGTCGTCCTTGTCCATCACGTCGGCGAAGAAGATGTTGGGCGACTTGCCGCCCAGTTCCAGCGTGGCGGGAATCAGGTTGTTGGCGGCGGCCTGGGCGATCACGCGGCCGGTCGAGGTCGAACCGGTGAAGGCGATCTTGGCGATGCGCTTGCTGTTGGCCAGCGGCATGCCGGCTTCGCGGCCGAAACCGTTGACGATGTTCAGCACGCCCGGGGGCAGCAGGTCGGCGATCAGCTCGATCAGGATCAGCAGGCTGATAGGGGTGGATTCGGCGGGCTTCAAGACGATGCAGTTGCCGGCGGCCAGGGCCGGCGGGATCTTCCACGCGGCCATCAGGATGGGGAAGTTCCAGGGAATGATCTGGCCGACGACGCCCAGGGGTTCCTTGAAGTGGTAAGCCACGGTGTTGCCGTCGATTTCGCTCATGGAACCTTCTTCGCCCCGCAGGCAGCCTGCGAAGTAGCGGAAGTGGTCGACGGCGAGGGGGATGTCGGCGTTCAGGGTTTCGCGGATCGGCTTGCCGTTGTCCACGGTTTCGGCGTAGGCCAGCAGTTCGAGGTTGGCTTCGAGGCGGTCGGCGATCTTCAGCAGGATGTTCGAACGCGTGGTCGCGTCGGTCTTGCCCCAGGCATCGGCCGCAGCGTGCGCAGCGTCCAGTGCCAGATCGATGTCTTCGGCCGTGGAACGGGCCGCCTGGGTGTAGACCTTGCCATTGACGGGCGAGATCACATCGAAGTACTGGCCCTTGACCGGGGCGACCCACTTGCCGCCGATGAAGTTGTCGTAGCGCGATTTGTAGGTGATCTTGGCGCCTGCGGCGCCGGGAGCTGCGTAGATCATGTGTCGTCCTCTGAAAGGGGTGGTTGTGAACAAAGCCGGATCGGCTGACGCTCCTGTCCACAACATCCGTGCCACCGCGAAGGAGCGACTCAATCTGAGACGAATGCTCTTTTTTTTGACAACACAAAACGCAGGGTTGCGCCATTCGGGTCCAGACCTGCGCGCATTGCGTCAGGCTGCCACGGCACACCCGTTCATATGAACGCGGCTGCCAAAGGCGGCCGATGCTTCAGCCCGCCAGGCCCACCACCAGCGCGCTGGACGACATGGTGGCCACCGCCCGCTGGCCCTTGCGTGCAGGGAACGGGTGCTCGGCAAAACCCACCCACTGCCCGCCGCCATCCAGCGACAGCACCACCTCGTCACGTCCCTGCCCGCGCGAGAGGCGCTCGATGCGACCCGGCAGCGCACACCCACCGTCCGCATCCTCCACCTCACCGCGGCCGATGCGCACCGCCGTCGCCTTGCACAGCACCAGCACCTCCCGCCCCGCGGCCAGCGCCAGCAGATCGGCGCTCTCGCGCGTGATGCTGGACGTCAGCAGCGCCTGCCCCGGCGTGCGCAGTCGCACCAGCACCGCCGGGTCGTCGGGCCCGACCGGCTCCACCGCCTCCACGCGGCACGGCAGCTGGTTGCGCATGCTGGTGCGCAGGCCCAAGCCCATCGGCAAGGCGGCGCCGCCTGAGAACCGCAAGAGCACCGCCGCCCGCGCCCGCGCCAGCTCGTCCGCCAGGGAGAGCAATTGCAGGCCCTGCGGCGTGATGCGCGCCCCGCCACCGCCCGAACCGCCCACCGTGCGTTCCACCAGCGTCTGCCCACTGAGGTTGCTCAGCGTGTCGATGGCCTGCCAGGCGGCCTTGTAGCTGATGCCCGCGTCGCGCGCGGCCTGCGAGATGGAACCGGTCTCTGCCACGCGGCGCAGGACTTCCAGGCGCTTGTCGGCGGGGGCGTGGCCCAGGGCTTCGGAGAGTGAGGCGTGAGGGGCGGTGGCGGTCATCGCTGAATTGTTCCATGCAGCGGTGTCGCGGGAGGGCTGGGGGCCTGAGTCTGGTCAAGGCAGTCTGCTGTCACCCGTGGCGTCCGACTCAATGACCGCTGATACAGCAGTGCAACGCTTGCCTTGGCTGGCGCAAATGTGTCCGAATCCTCAAATTGCCTTCTGCACCCTGCAGGATCGATCAGCTCCAAGGAGCGTCAGCGCCCATGCCGCCCATTCAGACACGCGCATTTCCTTCATATGACGGACTCAGTCGCACCGTTTCGCCAACAATGAGCAAGCCCGGTCGTGGACCATACGGAGGAGCGATCTCGACCAGCAGGCGCAAAGGGTGGGCCAGTACACGCTGTGTAGGTCGGGTACCGTCTTGGACGATGGCCGCAGGTGTGTCGGGCGGTAGTCCATGGGCAATCAAGGCCTGGGCGATCTGCGCCAGTCGCTGAACGCCCATGTAGAACACCAGAGTCTGCCCCGCGCGCGCCAGAGCCTGCCAGTCGTGGCTGGCCTGGGCGTCCGCCAGATGGCCCGGCAGAAACACGCAGCTGGCCGCCAGGTGGCGGTGTGTCAGCGGAATGCCCGCGGCGGCCGAACAGCCGCTGGCCGCCGTCACACCGGGCACCACCTCGAACGCAATGCCGGCCGCCTGTAGCGCCAGCACTTCCTCGCCACCGCGTCCGAACACGAAGGGGTCGCCGCCCTTGAGGCGGACGACGCGCAGGCCCTGGCGCGCATGCGCCACCAGCAGCGCATGGATCTCCTCCTGAGGGACGGCGTGGTGTCCCAGGGCCTTGCCGACGTACACCCGCCGGGCGGTGGCCGGGATCAGCGCCAGCACATCCTCGGCGATCAGCCGGTCGTGCACCACCACCTGGGCCTGTTGCAGTCGGTTCAGCGCGCGCAGCGTCATCAGGTCGGCCGGTCCCGGCCCGGCACCAACGATGCAGACCGAGCCAGCGGCCGGTGTCTCACTCGCCATCGATGACCCCCGGTCCCTGGTGGAATACCAGATCGGCGACCACCTCTCCGCCCACGAGGTGCTGCCCGATGATGCGGTCCATGTGGTCGGGGGTCACGCCGTGGTACCAGGTGCCGTCGGGTTGCACGCACAAGATGGGGCCGCCCTTGCAAGCCGCAAAACAGCTCACGCGGCTGCGCTTGACGCGCAGCGCGCCCTCGTGCAGCCCGGCGGCCTTGAACTTCTCGCCCAGGCTGTCGAACAGCGCTTGCGATGCGCCGTCCTGCGTGCAGCGTGCGCCGGTGCAGACCAGCAGGTGCCGTCGGTAGTCGCCGATGCGGGGCTTTTCCGTGGTGCTCATTGTTCTGCTTCCTCGGTGCCGGCGTCGGCTGCTTCGGGCGCGTCGGGTGCCGCCAGCACCTGCGCTATGTAGTCGGCAGGCAGGCTGTGGCGGCTGGCGAGTTCGACCAGGCCCGCGCCTGCCGCCTGCTCGGCCCGCAGCCCCTCGATCCAGCCCAGCAGGCCGCTGGAGAGCGATCGGCCTGCCTTCTCGCCTTCGCGGGTCTCGAAGCCCTGGTCCACGTCGTACTTGTTGGCGTAGCCGCGCGGCGTGACCATCAGCCCCGAGCGCAGGAAGGTGCTGCTGTTGCCGATCAGCACGG
This sequence comes from Hydrogenophaga sp. NH-16, assembly GCF_004006415.1. NCBI lineage: Bacteria > Pseudomonadati > Pseudomonadota > Betaproteobacteria > Burkholderiales > Comamonadaceae > Hydrogenophaga > Hydrogenophaga sp. NH-16. The sequence continues at coordinate 3,378,837 of NZ_CP029344.1, read as the reverse complement.
TGCTGAGCATGCCGATCTCCTGGTCGGCCATCTGGTCCAGGGTGGTGTGCACGATGTGCTGGCGCCGCCGGTAGGCGCTCTTGACGATCGCCACCGGCGTGTCCGCCCGGCGGTGGCGCAGGAAGAGGCGCTGCGCTTCGACGATCTGGCGCGTGCGGCGGCCGCTCTTGGGGTTGTAGAGCGCTACCACGAAGTCGGCGGCGGCGGCGGCGTCCAGGCGCCGCGCGATCACCGGCCAGGGTGTCAGCAGGTCGGACAGCGAGATGGAGCAGAAGTCGTGCGTCAGCGGCGCGCCGACCAGGGCCGCGCAGGCGTTGATGGCCGACGCGCCGGGCACGATCTCCACCGCCACGTGGTCCTCCGGCGTCCAGCCGGCCTGGAACAGCACCTCGTAGGTCGGGCCGGCCATGCCGTAGACGCCGGCGTCGCCCGAGGAGATCAGCGCCACCTTCTTGCCGGCGCGGGCCGCGGCCAGCGCTTGAACGGCGCGGTCCAGCTCTTCGGTCATGCCCTTGCGCACGACTTCCTTGCCGTCCAGCAGGTCGGCCACCAGCTTGATGTAGGTGACATAGCCCACCACCACGTCGGCCTCGGCGATGGCGGCGCGCGCGCGGGCGGTCATGTGGTCGGTGTGGCCGGGGCCGATGCCCACCAGGCTGATGCGGCCGCTGGTGCCGGTGGTGCCCGCGTTGTGCGGGGTGGTGACGGGGGTGTCGGTGGTCATGTCGTTCCTTGGGACGGGCGGGGGTTCAATGGCAAGGCCGCGGTCAGCCATGCAGCGGTTGTTCGGTGATGGCGCTGGTGTCGGTGTTCCAGGACGGGGCCCAGGTGTTCTCGGTGAACAAGGCCGGAACCGGACGCGCCTGGCGCCACTGTTGCTGGATGAGCAGGGGTGTTTCGTAGAAGCGATCCACCGGACCGATGCACAGCAGGCCCAGCGGCACGGCGCCCGCGGGGAGCGCCAGCAGCGTGTGCAGGTCGCCGGGTTCGAACAGCGACACCCATCCGAGACCCAGGTGTTCGGCGCGCGCGGCCAGCCAGAGGTTCTGCACGGCGGCGCCTGCCGAGCACCACGCCATTTCGCTCGCCAGCGTGCGGCGACCGAACAGCGTGCCGTCGTCTGGCGCCAGCACCAGCGCCCACAGTTCAGCGCACTCGCGCACCCCTTCCACCTTCAGCGCCAGGAACTCGGCCGCGCGCGATCCCATGGCCTGGGCGGTGCGCATCCGCTCCGCGTCCACGGCGGCGGCCAGCCGGTCGCGCAACGCCGGGGCGGTGATGCGCAGCACCCGCAGGGGCTGCATCAGCCCCACCGACGGCGCGGCGAGCAGCGCCGACTGCAGGCGCGCCCTGACGTCGTCGGCGATTTGCGTACCGGCGCTGAAGTGGCGCATGTCGCGCCGCACCTGCATCAGCGACTGCACCGCCTCGCGCTCGGCGACCGTGAAGCGGCGGTTGGGGTCGGTGCTGGCGACGCAAGGCGGGATGGCCGTTCGGGGCATCACGCGCGCCACGGACACGGTGGCATGGCGCCCATCGTCGCCGCGCAGCCGGTGCTTCTCGACGCACAGGGCGGCGGCCTCGGTGGTGCCCGCGGCCAGCAGCGCCGCGGCTTCGGAGACCGAGGGGGTGCCGGTGTGGCGGCGCACGGTTTCGGACGGGTTCGGCACCGCGACCTCGGCCAGTTGTGCGGCGGGGTAGAACCGCAGCGGCCAGCCCTGCTGCGCCGCCAGGGCCAGCAGCGCGGGCTCGTCGGCCTTGAGCGTGATGCTGCCCAGGCCCGCCACCTGCCGGCGGTCCAGGCCGGCCACGGCCAAGGCCTCGTCGACCGCGCGCTCCAGCGTGGCCAGCGGGGTGCCGCGGTCGCAGCCGATGCCCAGGGCCACTTTCATGCCGCGGCCTCGGTGGTGGTGGTGCTGGTGCCCACGGGCTGTGGCGGGCGGTACACCACCAGCCGTTCGTTCAGGGTCTGCCACAGCGCGTCGTCCACCGGGCGGTGGGTGATCCACAGCACCGCGCGGTAGCGGGCCAGGTCCACGTCCTCCAGCCGCGTGTGGCGGTGGATGTTCGGCGGCAGCGGGGTGGGGCGGGTCCACCAGTGCGGGCTGCCGGCCTCCTGCACCAGGGCGACCGGTTCTTCGTTGACCACGGCGGCGGACACCCGGGTGATGTTGATCTTGGGGGCCTCGACACGCCAGCCCAGCTCGCGGCCCAGGATGTCCACGGGAATGGTCTTGCCCACGTCCGACGCGGTGGTGAGCACCGCCGTGGCGCCCAGCAGCGCGGCCACGGTCTCGGCCATGGCGTTGGCGCCGCCCACGTGGCCCGAGAGCACGGGAATGACGAACTGGCCGGCGTCATCCACCACCAGCACGCCGGGGTCCTCGTCCTTGCTCTTCAGGTGCGACGCGATCAGGCGCACCACGGCGCCCAGCGAGACGAAGAACACGATCTGGTCGAAGGCCTGGAAGAGCGACCCGATCTGGTCCTTGAACGCACCCTCGTAGGCCTGCACCGGGTTGGACAGGCCCTGGGTGGCGTCGGTGAACTTGGCCGTGACACAGAGCGACGCCTGCGGCAACTGCCGCGCCAGCGTGGCCGCCTGGGCAACGCCGTGCTTGGTGATGGCGACCAGGCAGACGCGGGGAGGTGCGTTGGTGATGTCCGGGTTCATGGGGCGGTCTCCAGTGGTGGCGGACCGCTCTTTTTCAGGCAGCCCTTGATGCGCTCGCCGCGCACGCGGCGGGGATTCTTCACGATCAGCAGCGAGAGGTAGCTGACCTTGCTGCCGCGCAGCGTGAGCAGTTCGGGGCCGGACAGCCGGCGCTCGTCCAGCGCGCCCACACGCTCCACGAAATGCGCGCCGCCCAGCAGGTCGCGCGCCTGCAGCCAGTCCAGCAGGTCCTCGATCAGCGGCTTGATCTTCATCAGCACGAGGGTGTCGAAGTCGGGCAGCAGCCGGTCAACCGCGCCCACGCCGTAGGCGGCCGGCACGATGGCCACGGTGTCGTCCTGTTCGGCAAAGGGTTCGCCGACGTCGGCGCAGGCGGCGGTGAAGGAGTTGACGCCGGCGATCACTTCAACGGACACGCGCTGGTCCAGCCCACGCAGGGTGCGCGCCAGGTGGCCGAAGGTGGCGTAGGTGGACGCATCGCCTTCCACCAGGAACAGCACGTCGCGCCCGGCCTGCAGCCAGGGCAGCACGGTCTGCGCGGCCTTCAGCCAGGCGCGCGCCAGCTTCTCGCCGTCGTGGGTCATGGGAAACAGCAGCGGCGTGTGGGTCTCGGGCAGCGGCAGCCCGGCGCGCATCACGATGTCCAGCGCATAGCTGGGCGTCTTGCCGCTGCGCACCGGGTAGACCCAGATGGCGTCGCGGCGCTCCAGCGCGGCCCAGGCCGCGCGGGTGACCAGGCCGGGGTCGCCCGGGCCCAGCGAGATGCCGTGCAGCGTGCCCATGCGCGGAGCGGTGGCGGGCGCGACGTCAGCCATGCGCCGTCTCCTCCGCCGCCACCACCGGCCCGTGTTCGCCGTGGACCATGGGACCCACGCCGGCGCACACCAGCCACACAGGGTTCTCGGCGGCCATGCGGTGCATGTGCAGGATGGGGCGGCTGCGCGCGGCCTGCAGCTGCAGCACGTCCCAGTCGGCGTTCAGCTGCTGCAGGGCCTGGGTGGCGGTGGCCAGATTCTCCAGCGTCACGAAGTTCATCACCAGCCGGCCGCCGGGCCGCAGGCGCCGCAGCACCTGGCCGATCAGTCCGGCCAGCTCGCCACCCGAGCCACCGACGAACACCGCATCGGGGTCGGGCCAGGCCTCCAGGCCCTCGGGCGCCTTGCCATGCTGCAAGGTGTAGTTGCTGACGCCGAAGGCCGCGTGGTTGCGCCGGGCGATGGCGTGGTCGGCCTCGTTCTTCTCGATGGCGAACACATGGCCCTGCGGGCACAGGCGGGCGGCCTCCAGCCCCACCGAGCCGCTGCCGGCACCGATGTCCCAGACCACGCTGTCGGCGCGCAGCTGCAGCCGCGCCAGACTGACGGCGCGCACCTCCTGCTTGGTGATCAGGCCCTTCTCGGGCTGGCGCTGTTCGAAGGCACTGTCCACCAGACCGAAGCGCACCGGCTGTGGCCGCGGCCGGGTGCGCCACAGCAGCACCACGTTCAGCTCGGCAAAGCGCATCCGGGCCGCGTCGGCGGGGCTGAGCTGCGCATGCACCTGTTCGTTGGCCTGCAGCAGGTTTTCGGCCACGGCCATGTGGAAGTCGCTGCCCAGGCCTTCGGCCAGCAGCAGGCGGGCGATGCGGTCGGGGCTGTTCGCCGGACTGGTCAGCAGCAGCAGGCGCTGCTCGGCGCGCAGGGCCTGGGCCAGCGCGTACAGGCCGTGTGTGGGCGGGGCGCCGCGCTGCCACTCGCCGGCATCGGCGGCGTGCACAGAGACGATGCGCGCATCCTGCCAGGCCAGACCGACGCGGGCGCAGGCCAGTTGCAGAGTGGACAGGTTGGGCAGGATCTCCAGCGCGTCCAGGCACAGGTGCTGGGCCAGGTAAGGCGCGATGCCGTGGCACAGCGGGTCGCCTGTGGCCAGCACCACGCAGGCCTGGTGGGCCTCGCGCGCGGCGCGCACCCAGCCGGGCACCGCCTTCAGCTGGCCTGTCAGGTCGTGGGTGACGGCGCCGGGTTTGAGCGCGTGCCGCAGCAGCGCCAGCGTGCGCGCGCCGCCGATCACCACGTCGGCCGTGCGCAGGTGGGCCAGTGCGGTGGCGCCGAGGCTGGCCACGCCGTCGTCGAGCACGCCGATCACGCGGCAGCGGTTGGGATCGTGGGAGGGAAGATCGTTCATTCGGTGTCGAAGTCGGAGTGGTGGGTGTGGCCGATGCCGGTGCGCCCGGCCGTGGCGGGGCGGGGTCGCGCCTCGGCGGGGGCCGAACGCACGTCGGCCACCGGCTGGCCGCTGAAGTCGCACACCAGCACGCGCAGCGCAAAGGCGTGGCCGTAGCGTTCGGGGGCGGTCAGGGTGTCGATGGCGCGCTGCGCCAGCGCTTCGTGAAAGGCCGGGCCCAGGCCGCGCTCGACCATCAGCTCGGCGCCGAAGCGCGCGGTTTCGGCGGCGGCGATGGCGGCGCAGTCCTCGGCCGTGGCGCCGATCTGGCGGGCGATCTCGGCCACCAGGTCGGTGTCCACCATGTTGCGGTTGGCGTGGGTGATGGTCTCGCCCTGGGCGATCTTGGTCAGCTTGCCCACCATCACGCCCAGCACCACCTCGGGCAGGCCCTGGGCCACCACCTCGTCGAGCGCGTAGCGCAGGAAGTCGCCCATCTGCACGAAGCAGGCGGCGGGCAGGCCGGGCCGCTCTGCGCGCAGCGTCTGCATGGCGAAGGTCTCGGTGCGGCCGCCGGTGGTCAGCGCCACCACGCCGTGGTCCAGTGTGGCCGCCACCTGGATGCCCTGCACCACGCTGGCCCGCCAGGCGGCGGTGGAATAGGGTTTGACGATGCCGGTGGTGCCCAGGATGCTGATGCCGCCCAGGATGCCCAGCCGCGCGTTGGTGGTCTTCTTCGCCATCTCCTGGCCGCCGGGCACGCTCACGGTGACCTCCAGCCCGTGCTGTGTGAGCAGCCTCGGCGCGGCCTCGCGCAGGTTGTCGGCGATGTTCTGGCGCGGCACCGGATTGATGGCCGGACCGCCCACCGCCAGCCCGAGGCCAGGCAGAGTCACCGTGCCCACGCCGTCGCCGGCCACGAAGCTGATCTCGCCCGCGCGGCCGGGCAGCAGGCACAGGTCCACCGTGAGGTGGGCGCCGTCGGTGCAGTCCGGGTCGTCGCCCGCGAACTTCACCACCATGGCGTGGGCGCTGTGCGCATCGCAGCGTCCGTCGTGCACGGCAAAACGCACGCGCTGGCCGTTGGGCAGCAGGCTCTCCATGGCATCGGGGACCGCACCGGTTTCCAGTCCCTGCGCGGCGGCCCGGGCGGCCGCGGCCGCACAGGCGCCGGTGGTGAAGCCGGTGCGGGTGCCGCGCGGGGTGGTGCTGTCCATTCAGGCGCCCTCGGTGCGTTGCTGCGCCTCGGCCAGCGCCAGCAGCGCGTGCAGGGCGGCGACCACCAGGGTAGAGCCGCCCTTGCGGCCGCGGATGACGATCCAGGGCACGTCGGCGATCTGCGCCATCAGGTCTTTCGACTCTGCGGCCGACACGAAGCCCACCGGCATGCCGACCACCAGGGCGGGGCGCACACCGTCTTCCACGATCAGCCGCACCAGCTCGATCAGCGCGGTGGGCGCGTTGCCGATGCCGACGATGGCGCCCTGCAGCAGGCCCAGGCGGTGCGCCTTGCGCATGGCCTGCACGGCGCGGGTGGTGTTCTGTGCCTGCGCCTGCGCAATCACGTCGGCATCGCTGATGAACTGGTGCGTGGCCATGCCGAAGTGCGCCAGGCGCGGCCGGGACAGGCCCGAGCAGATCATCTCCACGTCGGCCACCACGGGCGTGCCACCACGCAGCACCGCGGCCATGCCCGCCTGCACCGCGTCGGGGTGGAAGGCGGTCAGGCCGTTGAACTCGAAGTCGGCGTTGGCGTGGATCATGCGGCGCACGATGGGCCACTGCCCGGCCGTGTAGGCGTGCGGGCCGGCCTCGGCGTCGATGATGGCGAAGCTGTCGTGCTCGATCGCCTGGCCGGCGGCGGTGAGCTGCTCGGTGACGGTGTTGACGGTGCTCATGCAGGTTGCACCTGTGCGGTGTGCGGATGCACATGCACGGCGGCGTGCGTGTGCTCGTGCGAGTGCCCATGGCCCAGGTCGTGCGCGATCTCGCGGTAGCTGCAGCCGTCGCAGGGCATCCGGCTGTCGGGCACGCCGGCCAGCAGGTCGTGCACGCGCTGCTCCACCAGTTCGAAGATCTCCTTCTCGAAACCGAAGTGCGTGCCGCAGGCAAAACGGATCTGCGGGTACTGCGCGCGCAGGTGGTCCACCTGGCGGTGGATGCGCTGCATCAGCGTGCCGGTGTAGAGGTAGTAGGGCAGCACCACCACCTGCCGCAGACCGATCAGCGCCTGGCGCTGCACCACGCGCTCCAGCCGCGGCCAGGTGATGCCGGTGAAGGCCAGGTCCACCAGCTCGTGGTCGCTGTCCTCCTGCAGCCAGCGCGCCATCTTGGCCATGTCGCCGTTGGCACCGCGGTCCGACGAGCCCCGGCCCAGCAGCACCACACCGGTGGTGGTGGGGTCGGGCATGTCCAGCATGGCCATGGCCTGGCGCAGGCGGCGCTTGAGGATGGCGAGGATGGGGTCGCAGGCGCTCAGGTGCGGGCCGTAGAGGAACTCGGTGCCGGGCGCGTGTGCGCGGGCGTGTTCGATGGCTTCGGGAATTTCCATCTTGGCATGGCCGGCGGCGTTCAGGATCAGCGGCAGCACCAGCACGCGGCGCGACGACTGCGCCGCGGCCAGCAGGCCGTCGTGCAGCGAGGGCGCGGCGAATTCGATGAAGCAGACCTCGATGCGCCAGGCCGGTTGGCGGGCGCGCCACTGGTCGACGAAGTCGCGGATTTCCTGGTTGCCGGAGTCCTCGCGCGAGCCGTGGCCCACCAGCAGGATCGTGGTGTCGTTCATGTCGTGGCTTTCCTGAAGCGGTGTGTGAAGCCCGGGTCGTAGAGCCGGGACCTGGTCAGCTCGGGCCAGTGGCGCGCGCCCAGCGTGGGGCTGGCGATCACCATGGCCTGGCTGACGATGCCGGCGTCGCGGCACTGTTGTTTGATGGTGGCCAGCGTGCCGCGCACGATGCGCTCCTCGCCGGGCCAGCTGGCCTTGTGCACCACCAGCACCGGCGCGTCGTCGGGCCAGCCGGCCTGGCGCAGACCGGCCTCCACCTTGTGCAGCAGCGTGATGGACAGGAAGATGCACAAGGTCGTGCGGTGCGCCGCGAGCGCCGCCAGGTCCTCGCCGTCGGGCATGGGCGTGCGCCCCTCCACCCGCGTGAAGATGGTGGTCTGCGTGACCTCGGGCAAGGTGAAGCTCTCGACCGCCGCCGCCGCCGAGGCCATGGCCGAGGACACGCCCGGCACCACCGCCACCGGCGCACCGGCCGCATCCAGCGGCTGCACCAGTTCGATCAGCGTACCGTAGAGGGCCGGGTCGCCGGTCTGCAGGCGCACCACGGTGTCGCAGCGCGCGGCGTTCGCAATCAGCCAGGCGGACATCTGCTCCAGCGTCATGTCCTTGCTGTCAGCGATGACGCAGCCCGGCGGTGCCCAGCGGGTGGCCGCCTCGTTCACCAGCGACCCGGCGAACAGGATGGCCCCTGCGCGCGCGATCAGGTCGCGCCCCTTGACAGTGACCAGGTCCGGATCGCCCGGACCCGCCCCCACAAACCAGACCGTTCCGAGGCCCATGGTGTGCCCCCGGTCAGGCGGCCTGGTGCAGACGGCGCTCCACCACCGCGCTGCCCTGCAGGCCACGCAGCGTCTTGGCCAGTGCGAGCACGGCCAGGTCGATCAGCGGCTCGGCCAGCACCACGCTCATGTAGGCGGCGCCGAAGCTGCCGATGCTCACCAGGTTCTCGGCGCCCAGGCCACGCCCGTACAGCGCCCAGAAGCCCACCCACAGCACGATGCCGCCCTGGTAAGCCAGGGACAGCTTCAGGGCCTGGCCGTAGCGCAGATCCACATAGGCCATCTGGTCGGGAATGACGCGCCGAGCCAGCGCTGCGGTGGCGAACAGCGGCACCAGCAGCGTGGTCAGGTTCATGCCGTACTGCGGCAGGTCAAAAGGTGCAAAGAACAGGCCCTGGATCAGCAGGCCGCCCGCCAGCCCGATGGCCGCGGGCGCCGCGCCGAACAGCAGCATCAGCGTGGTGCCCAGGATCAGGTGCACCTCGGACACGCCCACCGGGTGGTGCGGCAGCACCTCGAAAAAGCAGAACACCAGCGCCGTCGCCAGCAGGGCCCGCAGCAGCAGGGCTGCCGCGCCATCTGTTTTGAGCATGTCGGCAGACAGCTTGAGCGTGTAGCCGCCACAGGCGGCCGCTGTGGCGTAGCTCAGTGCGAGCTTGGCCCCGTCCACCAGACCTGGTTCGATGTGCATGAAGTGACTCCTTGGGTTGGGTGCGTTGGACACAACGCGGTTGAAAAGGCGGCAAAGACCCAAGGGGAAAGCGAGCACAGGTTCCAGCGGCGAACGGACAGCCCCCTGCGAGCGCAGGCGCAGGCGCAGGCGCTGGCACAGACTCGCAAAGCAATGCGAAGGGACGACATGAGGACACCGGCGAAGACCCCTCACCGCCTTCCCCGACGGTGTTTGGGTAATGCGGCTGCGCCTGGGGCACAGCCTCCTTGTTGGCCGGTATCCGGGCTGACAGAACGTTTCCCAAAGCCTTCCCGGTGTGACCCAGTGGCGAAATTTTGAGAAATGGGGGCCTTGGCAATGCCTTGGTCCACCCGTCTGCTTACCGTTGCGGGGGCAGCGCAGGTTAGGTTCGTCCGTGTGGGACTCGCCCTCCTGCTTCCCGTTAAACTGCAATGCCTGAACAGCATCACGAGCACCAACAGCTTTTTATTCTATACCCCGAAAAACAGCTCGAGGCCTTTTGAGGGGCGACGTTGCAATCTCAGATCCCGTGCATCGGGACATAGCGCACCTGAGAGCCATTCGTCGTGGCTGACATGGGCACTCTGAATTCCAATGCTGCGATCTTGAAGCAAGGGTGCTGGGTGAGTACTGTTTCGCGGCTGAACGGAACCCTCGGGATCAGTGCCTTCACACAGGTGGGCGCAACTTGTTGGTTGCCGACGCATCGCAAGGTGAATCTCGTCTTTGGACCAGGACCGCTGAAGGTATTTGAATGACCGCCTCGTCTACCAAAGCAGTCCTGGAGCGGATACCCCCGAACCACGGCAATCGCTGCTTTGCCGCCAATGACACGGCGGCCTTGCTCCTCAGCCACCGCCCTGGAAACCTCTGACGCTACCCCGCTGCGACCGCCGCGCCTCCCGCAGCATGAACAGGTAAAGCCCCTCCACCTTCTCCCGCGCCCATGGCGTCTTGCGCAGGAACGTCAGGCTGGACTTGACGCTCGGGTCGATCGCGAAGCAGCGGATGGGGATGCGCCGCGCAAGCTCGTCCCAACCGTAGTGCGCCTCCAGTGCGCGGACCATGGCCTCGAGGGTCACGCCGTGGAGGAGGTTGCGGGGCTGTTCGGCCGGCGGTGGTGCGTCTGTCATGCCGCAATTCTGCCCGGCTGGCCACGCGCTACACTCGCTATTCCATTTTGGGATAACGACCCCCGCCACCTTTCCGCTTCACACCGAGGTGCCCATGCGTCTGCTGCTGTCTTCCCTTTCCGCCCTCCTGTGGGTCGCGTTCACGCACACCGCCGCCCACGCCGCCGAAGCCCAGGTGGCGGTGGCGGCCAACTTTGCGGAGCCGATGAAGGCGATTGCCGCCGTGCTGCAGAAGACCAGCGGCCACACGCTGAAGATTTCCACCGGTGCGTCGGGCGCGTTCTACACGCAGATCAAAAACGGCGCGCCGTTCGACGTCTTCCTCTCGGCCGACAACGAGCGCCCCGAGATGCTGGAGAAGGACGGCCTGGCGCAGCCGGGCACGCGCTTCACCTACGCCACCGGCAAGCTGGTGCTGTGGTCGGTCAGGCCCGGCCGGGTGGACGGCCAGGGCGCGGTGCTCAAGGCGGCCGACCTGGGCAAGGTGGCTTTCGCCAACCCCAAGACCGCGCCCTACGGCGCCGCCGCGCTGCAGGTGCTGGACAAGCTGGGCCTGAAGGACGCGCTGGCGCCGAAGCTGGTGCAGGGCGAGAGCATCGGCCAGACCTTCAACTTCGTGAAAACCGGCAATGCGGACGTCGGCTTTGTGGCGATGTCGCAGGTGCTCGAAGGCGGCCAACTCAAGGAAGGGTCGATGTGGGTGATTCCGCAGACCCAATACGACGCCATCCGGCAGGACGCGGTGTTGCTCAAGCGGGGAGCGAACAACGAGGCTGCGAAAGAGCTGTTCAAGCTGCTGCAGAGCCCGAACATCAAGGACCTGATCCGCAGTTACGGCTACGACCTCTGACATGTTCCTCACCCCGGACAACCTCCAGGCGCTCTGGCTGACCTTCAAAGTCGCTGCGCTGACCACGCTGATCCTGTTGCTGCTGGGCACGCCGCTGGCGTGGTGGCTGGCGCGCTCGCGCAGCTGGGTGGCCAGGCCCGTGGGCGCGCTGGTGGCGCTGCCGCTGGTGCTGCCGCCGTCGGTGCTCGGGTTCTATCTGCTGGTGGGGCTGGGGCCGAACGGGCCCATCGGCGCATGGATGGTGTCCCTGGGTCTGCCCACCCTGCCCTTCACCTTCGCCGGGCTGGTGGTGGCCTCGGTGTTCTATTCGCTGCCGTTCATGGTGCAGCCCATCCTGAACAGCATGCAGGCGCTGGGCGAGCGGCCGCTGGAGGCGGCGGCCACGCTGCGCGCCTCGCCGCTGGACCGCTTCTTTCATGTGGTGCTGCCGCTGTGCAAACCGGGCCTGGTGACGGGCTGCATCATGAGCTTCGCGCACACGGTGGGCGAGTTCGGCGTGGTGCTGATGGTGGGCGGCAACATCCCGGGCGTCACGCGGGTGGTGTCGGTGCAGATCTTCGACCACGTCGAGGCACTGGAATACGCCGACGCCCACCGGCTGGCGGCGGTGATGCTGGTGTTCGCGTTCGTGGCGCTGATGACGCTGCAGGTCTACAACGCGCGGCAGGCGCGCCGGGTGCGCACCTCATGAGCAAGACCACACTGACCCTGAACGCCCGCCTGGACCGGGGCGACTTCGCGCTGGACGTGCGGCTGGCCCTGCCGGGCCACGGCATCACCGCGCTGTTCGGCCCCTCGGGCAGTGGCAAGACCACCTGCCTGCGCGTGCTCGCCGGGCTGGAACGCCAGGCCACCGGCGCGGTGGTGGTGGACGGCCAGACCTGGCAGGACAGCGCGCGCGGTGTGTTCCTGCCCACGCACCAGCGCGCACTGGGCTATGTGTTCCAGGAGGCCAGCCTGTTCGACCACCTGACGGTGGAGGGCAACCTGCGCTTCGGCTTCGACCGCACACCGGCCGCGCAGCGCCGGCACGACTGGCGCCACGGGCTGGAGCTGCTGGGCATCGGCCACCTGCTGCAGCGCCGGCCGCACGAGCTCTCGGGCGGCGAGCGCCAGCGCGTGGCCATTGCCCGCGCGCTGGCCACCAGCCCGCAGCTGCTGCTGATGGACGAGCCGCTGGCCGCCCTGGACACGGCGCGCAAGGCCGAGATCCTGCCCTGGCTGGAGCAGCTGCACGAGGCGCTGGACGTGCCGGTGGTCTATGTGACCCATTCGCTGGACGAGGTGGCGCGGCTGGCCGACCACGTGGTGTTGCTCGAAGAGGGCCGGGTGCTGGCCGACGGCCCGCTGGCCCAGATGCTCGCGCGCAGCAACCTGCCGCTCGCGCGCGGTGACAGTGCGGTCTCGGTGCTGCAGGGCCACTGCAGCGGCTACTCGCCGGCCGACCAGCTCGCGGTCTACGACATCGACGGTGGGCAATTGCTGCTGCCGCAGTCGCGCCAGGGCGTGCCACAGCCTGGCACGCGCGCGCGCCTGCACATTCAGGCGCGGGATGTGAGCCTGTCGCTGGTGATGCCTGCGCAGACCAGCGTGCTCAACGTGCTGCCGGCGGTGGTGGACAGCCTGACGGACAACGCCCCGGCGCAGGTGGTGGTGAGCCTGCGCCTGGGCGCCGACGGCCAGGGCGCCACCCTGCTCTCGCGCATCAGCAGCCTGTCGGCCCGGCGCCTGGCGCTGGCGCCGGGTCAGCTGGTCTACGCCCAGATCAAGGGCGTGGCGATGGTGCGCTGAGGCGCACCGTCATTTCGTGGCGTTCGGAAAGAATAGCTGCTCGCCGCCGATCTTGTAGTCGGCAATCGCCTTCTGGCCGGCCGGGCCGGTCACCCAGTCGACGAACTTCTGGCCCTCGGCCGTCTTCACCTGCGGGTGCTTGGCGGCGCTCACCAGCATCACGCCGTACTGGTTGAACAGGCGCTTGTCGCCTTCCACCAGCACCGCGAGGTCGGCGCGGTTCTTGAAGTTGAGCCAGGTGCCGCGGTCGGCCAGCACGTAAGCGCCGCTGCTCGCGCCGATGTTCAGCGCCGGGCCCATGCCACAGCCGCATTCCTTGTAGCCGCTGCCCTTGTTGGCATCGGTGTCCGTCATCTTCCAGAAGCGCAGCTCGGCCGCGTGCGTGCCGCTCTTGTCGCCGCGCGAGACGAAGGGCGCATTGGCGGTGGCGATCTTCTTGAGCGCGGCCACGATGTCGTTGCCCTTGGTGCCGGCCGGATCGGCCTTGGGGCCGATCAGCACGAAGTCGTTGTACATGACCTCCTGGCGCTTGGCCGCGAAGCCATCGGCCACGAATTTCTCTTCAGCGATCTTGTCGTGCACGAAGAGCACGTCGGCGTCGCCGCGGCGCGCCATGTCGATGGCCTGGCCGGTGCCCAGCGCCACCACCTTCACGTCGATGCCGCTGGCCTGCTTGAAGGCCGGCAGGATGTGGCCGAACAGGCCCGACTGCTCGGTGGAGGTGGTCGAGGCCACGACGATGCTGCTCTGGGCCAGCGCGGAAGTGGCGCCCAGCAGGCCAGCCGACACGAGGCCGGCGGCGGCGAGCAGTTGCACGATGGTGCGACGGGAAGTGAGGGATGGGTTCATGTGGTTTCTCCTTTGACGAACAGATGGGCCTGGGGGCAGTGCGCCTCCAGGAAGGTGTGGTTGAAAAACTCGTTCACCGGCAGGTCGGCCAGCAGCCGGCCCTGCTCCAGATAGATCACGCGGCTGGCCAGGCGCTTGACCTGGCCAAGGTTGTGGCTGGCAAACACCAGCGTGGGCGGCAATCGGCCGGGTGCGGGCGCTTCGTCGCCGAAGTCGGCGATCAGCGCCTCGACATCGCGCTTGGCGTGTGGGTCCAGGCTCGCGGTGGGCTCGTCCAGCAGCCACACATCGGGCCGCAGCGCCCAGGCCCGCGCCAGCGCCACGCGCTGCTGCTGTCCGCCCGACAGCGCACGGCCATTGCGCTCGGCCAGCGCCGCCAGCTGCACCCGCTCCAGCGCCTGCCGGGCACGCTCGCGCGTCTGTCCCCAGGGCACGCCACTGAGCCATAGGCCCAGCTGCAAGTTGCGCCGCACCGACATGCGCAGCATGTGCGGACGCTGGAACAGCATGGCGATGCGCGAGGCATGGGGCACCTCGCGCCGGCCCTGCGCAATGGACAGCAGGCCGTGCAGCGTGCGCAGCAGCGTGCTCTTGCCGCAGCCGTTGGGCCCGACCAGGGCCACGCGCTCGCCGGCGTGGATGCTCAGCGTGATGTTCCGCAATGCCTCCACCTGCGCCGCAGGCCCGAGGCTCACGTGGACCGACGCCAGCGTCAGCACCGCCGGCGCCGCGCCGGCGCTGCCGAACACCTCGCCCGTGGCGGAGAGTTCCATCTTCATGTCGTGGCCATCCGCAGATCACCACCGTCCAGGTGCTCTCGCCAGCGGCGCAGCAGCGCCACCAGGCTGTTGAGCAGCAGCACCACCGCCAGCAGCACGATGCCCAGACCGAGCGCCAGTGGCAGGTCTCCCTTGCTGGTTTCCAGCGCAATGGCGGTGGTCATGACGCGGGTGAAGCCGTCGATGTTGCCGCCGACGATCATCACCGCGCCGACCTCGGACACCGCCCGGCCGAAGGCGGTGATCAGCACCGTGAGCAGCGCATAACGTTCGTCCCAGGCCATCAGCAGGCTGCGCAGCCCCAGACCCGCGCCCAGCGAGGACAGCTGCTCGCCGTGGTTGCGGTCGGCGTCTTCGACCACCTGGCGCGTGAGTGCGGTGACCAGGGGCAGCACCAGGATCGCCTGCGCCAGCACCATGGCCTGGAAGCTGAACAGCCAGCCCAGAAAGCCCAGCGGGCCGGAACGCGAGAGAAGCAGGTAGATCACCAGGCCCACCACCACCGAGGGAATGGCAAGGAAGGTGTTGAGCAGGGTCAGCACCATCGGCCGGCCCGGGAAGCGTGCCACCGCCAGCCAGGCGCCGAGCAAGAGTCCCAGGCCGCAGGCAAACAGGCAGGCCGTGGCGCTCACGGCGAGGGAGCGCGTCACGATCGCCCAGAGACTGGCATCGCCCGAGAGGATGAGTTCGAGCGCGGTGACTGCGCTATCGGAAAAAGTGTTCATACGTTGCGCCGCAGCATAAGCGGGCGCTACGGGTTTGAGAGTACGTGGCAACTCGGTATGAACAAATCAACATAGGAACTTGTTTGCATATGGAAGCTCTCAGGCACACTCGACGCCCATGAAACGGATTGCGATGTCCTATTCGCTGATGGCCGAACGCCCGGAGCGCGGGCGGGGCTCGGCGTTGCTGAGCAACCCGATGATGGATGTGCTGCACGCCGTGCACGAGCAAGGCTCGATTTCCGCGGCAGCCCGGCAGTTGGGCCTCTCGTACCGCCATGTCTGGGGCCAGCTCAAGGAGTGGGAACAGCAGCTCGGGCGCGAACTGTTGGTCTGGGAACGCGGGCAGTCCGCCCTGCTCTCACCCTTCGGCCAGCGCCTGCTGATGGCCGAGCGTCTGGCCCAGGCGCGGCTGGGCCCGCAGATGGAGAGCCTGCGCGCGGAGCTGGAACGGGCCTTTGCCTTGGCTTTCGACGACGCGCAGCGCCCCCGCGAGGTCCTGACGCTGTACGCCAGCCACGACCATGCGCTGGCCGAGCTTCAGGAACTGGCCGCCTCGTCGCAGACGGCGAACGAGCCCGGCGTGCATCTGGACATCCGCTTCACCGGCAGCGTCGACGCGATCCGCGCCCTCAACGAAGGCCGCTGCCTGCTGGCGGGCTTCCACACCCAGCCGTTTGCGGACGCCGACAGCCGCAGCGCCCGCACCTACCGCCCGCTGCTCAAGCCCGGCACACACAAGATCATCGGCTTCGCGCGCCGCTCGCAGGGCCTGATGGTGGCGCCCGGCAACCCCTTGCGCTTGCGCGATCTGCGCGATGTGTCTCTGCAGCGCGCCCGCTTCGTCAACCGCGCCATCGGCACCGGCACCCGGCTGCTGCTGGAGGAGTTGCTGAGCCAGGACGGCCTGAGCAGCGCCGACCTCAACGGCTTCGACCGCGAGGAAAGCTCCCATGCGGCGGTGGCCCAGGCCGTGGCCAGCGGCGAAGCCGACGTGGGCCTGGGCACAGAGTACACAGCGCGCATCCAGGGACTCGGTTTTGTGCCGTTGACGGACGAGCGCTACCTGCTGGTGTGCCTGAAATCGGCACTGGAACAGGCGCCGGTGCAAGCGTTGCTGAAGATGTTGCGCAGCGCGAGCTGGCAGCAGCGCCTGCAGTCGATGACCGGTTACCTGCCCGACCATCCGGGTGAGGTCGCCGCGATGAAGCGGCTGCTGCCCTGGTGGGCCTGAAGGTTCAGAACGCTTCCTTCTCCGCTTCCAGGTAGGCCAGGCTGGTGTATTTGCCGATGTTGCTGTCGAAGCCATCCATGGTCTTCGCGCGGCTGGCGACACGGGGGTCTTTCATCACCAGCGCCTTGGCGCCATCCAGCGGAATGCCGTCCTTGACCGCCTGCATACACGGTTCCCAGATGCCCCGCATGAAGGTGCCATAGGTGTCCAGCAGGTCCTTGCTGCCCCGGCCGTGGCCGGGCACCCAGAGCTGGTCGCCCGCGGCGCTCCTGAGCGCCTCGTAGTACTTGAAGGTGCCCGGGTAGGAACCGTCGTCGATGTTGGCGATACGGTTCGCCATCGCGATGTCGCCCACATAGGTCAGCTGGTCCTGCACGACCTCGAAACACAGGTCCGACGGCGTGTGGGCCCGGCCGTAGTGGTGCAGCCGGATCTGCACATCGCCATAGTCGAACACCTGTCCGTGCTCGACGGTCCGGTTGGGCGCCACCACCTGGGTGCCCAGGGTGGCCTGGTTGGTCCAGCGCTCCATCAGGCTGCGCCAGAGGTTGCCCTCGTGGCCGGCAATCTGCTCGCGCGTGTAGGCCAGCGCATGGATCGGCAGGTCCTTGCCGTAGGCGTCGGCGAAGGCGTGGTTGCCCAGCCAGTGGTCGCCGTGGTAGTGGCTGTTGAACACCGCGATCACCGGCTTGGGCGTCACGGTCCTGATCATGCGGATGGCCATCTGACCGATCTGCAGCGAGGCGCCGCTGTCCAGCACCACCACGCCCTTCTGTGTCACCACGAAGATGACGCTCGCCATCAGGCCCTGGTTGTCCTGTGTCGGAAAGCCCTCCTTGGCGTAAACCATCCAGACGTGGGGCGACAGCTGCTCGGGTTTGACGTCCGGCACCGGCGGGCCTTCGATGAATTCCTGCACCTGCTGGGCGAACACCCGGACCTCTGGTACCAGGGCCAGGCCCAGCCCGGCGGCCCCCAGGCCGGCGGCGGTCCGCACCCAGTGGCGCCGGGATTCGTTGACAGCGACAGAAGGTGTCCCTAGCACCGGGGGCCGGTGGGTCGGAATTCGGGATGGCATGGGCGTCTCCTCCAAATCATCGAATAAGCAATTGCTTATTCGATGATAGCGAGCTTGCCTGCACCGGGCAACCGGCGTTACCAGGTCAGGTCGTGGCTGGCAGCGGCGAGGGGTTGGGCAGACGCCGCGCGATCTCCGCCACAAGCTGCCGCGCCAGCTGCAGCTTGGACGCCCGGGGCAGCTCCGAACTGCCCTGCTCATCCACCAGCAGCAGGGCGTTGTCGTCCTGGCCAAAGGTGTCAGGACCGATGTTGCCCACCAGCAGCGGCACGCCCTTGCGCACGCGCTTGGCCTGCGCATGGGCCAGCAGGTCCTCGCTTTCGGCGGCGAACCCGACGCAGTACAGCGCCCGGCTCTGCGCGCGGGCGGTCTGGGCAATGCCGGCCAGGATGTCGGGGTTCTCGACGAAGCCCAGGGTCGGCACCTGGCCGGAACCGTCTTTCTTGATCTTCTGCACGGCGATGTCGGCTGGACGCCAGTCGGCCACCGCGGCGGCCGAGATGAACACCGTGGCGTTCTGGCTCAGTACGCCGAGCGTCTTCTGCATGTTCAGCGCGGACTTGACGTTGATGCGCCCCACGCCTCGGGGGGTCGGCAGGCTCACCGGCCCAGCCACCAGCGTCACATGGGCGCCCGCCTCGTGCGCGGCCCTGGCAATGGCAAAACCCATCTTGCCGCTGGACAGGTTGGTCAGACCCCGCACCGGGTCGATCGCCTCGAAGGTCGGGCCGGCGCTGACCAGCACCTGCTGGCCGGCCAGCAGCTTGGGCGTGAAGAAGCGGATGAGCTCGTACAGCAGTTCGTCCGGTTCGAGCATGCGCCCGTCGCCAATCTCGCCACAGGCCTGATCACCCACGCCCACGTCCAGCACCGTGGCGCCATCGGCTTTGAGCTGGGCCACATTGCGCTGCGTGGCCGGGTGGGCCCACATCTCGCGGTTCATGGCAGGCGCCAGGATGAGTGGAACCTTGTCGATCGGGCGCGCCAGGCACATCAGACTGAGCAGGTCGTCGGCCCGGCCGTGCAGCAGCTTGGCCATGAAGTCGGCGCTGGCGGGGGCCACCACAATCGCGTCGGCTTCCCGGCTCAGGTTGATGTGGGGCATGTTGTTGTCCACGCCCGCTGCGTTGCGGTTGTCCCACTGGGACGAGAACACCGTGCGACCTGACAGGGCCTGCATCGTGACCGGTGTGATGAACTGGGTGGCCGCGTCGGTCATGACCACCTGGACAGTGGCGCCGGCCTTGATCAGGGCGCGACAGAATTCGGCCGCCTTGTAGCAGGCGATCCCGCCCGACAGCCCCAGGACAATGTGTTTGCCGGCGAGTTCGCTCATGGCCGCAATGTAGCAGTTTGAAACGCCTGCCAGCAGGCCACGGCCGCGCGAACCCATAATCTGCGCTTTGACCAACCTTCCATATCAGGACACCCTTGGCCATGCACTTGACCCGCCTTCCCATGCTCCTCAGCGCCAGCCTTGTCCTGGCCTCCCTTGCAGCCTGTGGAGGAGGCTCCGACGGACCGGAAGGCGAAGCGCCCACGGGGGGTGCCCTGGCCAACGTCTGGTTTGCCGACAGCGACAGCTACCACCCGCTGGACAAGATCAGGCCCGATGGCAGCTTCTACTCGGGCAACGAGGCCGACTTCGGCCCGGTCAATCCCGCGTACGCCGGCAGCACCGCCACCCAGTCGCGCTGGGCCATCGACACCTCGGCCACCCCGCCCGCCGGCGAAACCCTGAGCTACTCGTTCAAGCTGGACGGCGTCAGCGCCTCGGGCAGCGCGGTGGCGGCACTGCTGACCAATCTGCGCATCAACAGCAGCACCGGCCTCATCACCCAGACCTGCAAGGGCTTTCCCGAGTGCTACGACAACACCTCTGGCCAGGACGAGGACTTCCTTGTGACGGTGACGGCCCAGGCCAGTGGCGGCGGCAAGCTGGAGAGGAATTTCCTGCTGCGGGTGCGCGGCAACCGCTGAGCACCACAGCCCGCGGACCGACCGTGTCGTGACCGGTCCGTGCGGCCGGGCCAACAGGGGGGTGGCGCCTATAATCGCCATTTCCACCTCCTGCGAGCGCCCGGCTCGCCCGAGTCATGACCAAATTCGTGTTCGTCACCGGCGGTGTGGTGTCCTCCCTTGGCAAGGGCATTGCTTCTGCTTCCCTGGCTGCGATCCTTGAATCGCGCGGCCTCAAAGTCACCCTCATCAAGCTCGACCCGTACATCAACGTGGACCCGGGCACCATGTCGCCCTTCCAGCACGGCGAGGTGTTCGTCACCGACGACGGCGCCGAAACCGACCTGGACCTTGGTCACTATGAGCGTTTCATCGAAACGCGCATGAAGAAGACCAACAACTTCACCACCGGCAAGATCTACCAGTCGGTGCTGGAGAAGGAACGCCGCGGCGACTACCTCGGCAAGACCGTGCAGGTCATCCCGCACGTCACCAACGAGATCCAGGAGTTCATCAAGCGCGGCGCCGGCATCGGCACGCCCGATGCCGTGGACGTGGCCATCGTCGAGATCGGCGGCACGGTGGGCGACATCGAGTCCCTGCCCTTCCTCGAAGCCGTGCGCCAGATGAGCCTGCGCATGGGCCCGAACAACTCGGCCTTCGTGCACCTGACCTACCTGCCGTGGATTGCCGCGGCCGGTGAGCTCAAAACCAAACCGACCCAGCACACGGTGCAGAAACTTCGCGAGATCGGCATCTCGGCCGACGCCCTGCTGTGCCGTGCCGACCGCCGCATTCCCGAAGAGGAGCGCGCCAAGATTTCGCTGTTCACCAACGTGCCCGAGTGGGGCGTGATCAGCATGTGGGACGTGGACACGATCTACAAGGTGCCGCGCATGCTGCACGAGCAGGGCCTGGACGGCCTGATCTGCGACAAGCTGCGCCTGAACACCCCACCCACCAGCCTCAAGCGCTGGGACGACCTGGTTTACGAGACCGAACACCCGCAAGGCGAGGTGAAGATCGCCATGGTCGGCAAGTACGTCGACCTCTCGGACAGCTACAAATCGGTCAACGAGGCCCTGCGCCACGCCGGCATGCGCAACCATGTGCGCGTCAAGATCGACCACGTCGACTCCGAAACCATGGAGGGTGCCGATGTGGCGACCAAGCTGGCACAGTACGACGCCATCCTGGTGCCCGGCGGTTTCGGTCAGCGCGGCGTGGAAGGCAAGATCGCCACCGCCCGCTTCGCGCGTGAGCACAAGGTGCCCTATCTCGGCATCTGCCTGGGCATGCAGGTTGCGACCATCGAGTACGCGCGCCACGTCGCGGGCCTCGAAGGTGCCAACAGCACCGAGTTCGATGCCGCCACGCCCCACCCGGTGATCGCACTGATCGAGGAATGGAAAGACGCGGACGGCAGCATCCAGAAGCGCGACGCCAGTTCCGACCTGGGCGGCACCATGCGCCTGGGCGCGCAGAGCTCCGACGTGGCCCCCGGCACGCTGGCGCACAGCATCTATGGCGACGTGGTGACCGAGCGCCACCGCCACCGCTACGAGGCCAACGTCAACTACCTCGACCAGCTGCGTAAGGCCGGTCTGGTGATCTCGGCTCTGACCCAGCGCGAACAGCTGACCGAGATCGTCGAACTACCGCAGAGCGAGCACCCGTGGTTCATCGGCGTGCAGTTCCACCCCGAGTTCAAGTCCACTCCCTGGGCCGGTCACCCGCTGTTCAACGCCTTCGTCAAGGCGGCGGTCCAGCACCAGAAGGCCGCCAAGGCCTGATCGGAACACCGCCATGCAACTCTGCGGATTCGACGTCGGCCTGGACCGGCGCTTCTTCCTGATCGCGGGCACCTGTTCCATCGAAGGTCTGCAGATGTCGCTCGATGTCGCCGGTCAGCTCAAGGAAATTTGCGGCGCGCTGGGCATTCCGCTGATCTACAAGGGCTCCTTCGACAAGGCCAACCGCTCGTCTGGCAGCAGCCAGCGCGGCGTTGGACTGGATGCGGGACTGAAGATCCTCGACGAAGTGCGCCGCCAGCTGCAGCTGCCCGTGCTGACCGACGTGCACGACGAGTCGCAGGTGGCCGAGGTCGCAGCCGTGGTGGACGTGCTGCAGACGCCGGCCTTCCTGTGCCGCCAAACCGATTTCATCCGCGCCGTGGCGCAGTCGGGCAAGCCGGTGAACATCAAGAAGGGCCAGTTCCTCGCCCCCTGGGACATGAAGAACGTCATCGACAAGGCCCGCGCCGCCGCGAAGGACGCCGGCCTGTCGGAAGACCGATTCCTGGCCTGCGAACGCGGCGTGAGCTTCGGCTACAACAACCTGGTGGCCGACATGACCAGCCTGGCCGAAATGCGCAAGTCCGGCGCACCGGTGGTGTTCGACGTCACCCACTCGGTGCAGAAGCCCGGCGGCCTGGGCGCCGTCAGCGGCGGTGCGCGCGAGATGGTGCCGGTGCTGGCCCGCGCGGGTGTCGCCGTGGGTGTGGCCGGCCTGTTCATGGAAACGCACCCGAAGCCGGCCGAGGCCTGGTCCGACGGACCGAACGCGGTGCCGCTGGGCCGCATGAAGGCGCTGCTGGAAACCCTGGTCGCGCTCGATTCCGTAACCAAAACAAATCCGCTGCTGGAGAACGATTTCCAATGAGCGCGTACATCATTGCGGATGTGACCGTCACCGACGAAGCGCAGATGAAGGTCTACCGCGAGTGGAGCACCCGCGCCATGCAGGAGTTTGGCGCCGAGGTGCTGGTGCGCGGTGGCCGTATCGAGCCGCTCGAAGGTGGCTGGCATCCGCAGCGGGTTGTGGTGCTGAAGTTCAAGGACATCGCCACCGCACAGGCCTACTACCACTCCGAAACCTACACCCATGCGCGCACGCTGCGTGAGGGTGCGGGCTCGATCCGCATGTTTGCCGTAGAGGGCGTCTGAGCGCCCCGTTCCGATTTCTTTTTTGACTTGTTCCAAAGGTAGAAACCATGAGTGCAATCGTTGATATCGTCGGCCGCGAAGTCCTGGACAGCCGTGGCAACCCCACCGTCGAATGCGACGTGCTGCTGGAATCGGGTGTGATGGGCCGCGCGGCCGTGCCGTCGGGCGCCTCCACCGGCTCGCGCGAAGCCATCGAGCTGCGCGATGGCGACAAGAAGCGCTATCTCGGCAAGGGCGTGCTCAAGGCCGTCGAGAACATCAACACCGAGATCAGCGAAGCCGTGCTGGGACTGGACGCCTCGGAGCAAGCCTTCCTGGACAAGACCCTGATCGACCTGGACGGCACCGAGAACAAGGGCCGCCTGGGCGCCAACGCCATGCTGGCCGTGTCGATGGCCGTGGCCCGTGCCGCCGCCGAAGAAGCCGGCCTGCCGCTGTACCGCTACTTCGGCGGCATGAGCGCGGTGCAGATGCCGGTGCCCATGATGAACATCATCAACGGCGGCGCACACGCCAACAACTCGCTCGACCTGCAGGAACTGATGATCATCCCCGTGGGCGCCCCGAGCTTCCGCGAAGCCCTGCGCTGGGGCGCCGAGGTGTTCCACGCCCTCAAGGCCATCCTGCACGACAAGCACATCAGCACCGCCGTGGGCGACGAAGGCGGGTTTGCCCCCTCGGTCGAGAACCACGAAGCCGCGCTGCAGCTGATCCTGCAGGCCATCGACAAGGCCGGCTACACCGCCGGTGAACAGATCGCCCTGGGCCTGGACTGCGCCGCCAGCGAGTTCTACAAGGACGGCAAGTACGTGCTCGAAGGCGAAGGCGGCATCCAACTCACCGCCGAGCAGTGGACCGACATGCTGGCCACCTGGGTCGACAAGTACCCCATCGTCTCCATCGAGGACGGCATGGCCGAAGGCGACTGGGATGGCTGGAAGCATCTGACCGAGCGCCTGGGCCAGAAGGTCCAGCTCGTGGGCGACGACCTGTACGTCACCAACACCAAGATCCTCAAGGAAGGCATCGAGAAGGGCATTGCCAACTCGATCCTGATCAAGATCAACCAGATCGGCACCCTGACCGAGACCTTCGCCGCCATCGAGATGGCCAAGCGCGCCGGCTACACCGCCGTGATCTCGCACCGCTCGGGCGAAACCGAAGACAGCACCATCTCCGACATCGCGGTGGGCACCAACGCCGGCCAGATCAAGACCGGCTCGCTGTCGCGTTCGGACCGCATGGCCAAGTACAACCAGCTGCTGCGCATCGAGGAAGACCTGGGCGACGTGGCCGTGTACCCCGGCCGTGCCGCGTTCTACAACCTGAAGTAATCGGGACCGGCGGCTCCGGTCGCCAGACCAAGCAATACTGCTCCATGGCTCATCGCATTGTCCCCGGCCTGCTGATCACGCTGCTGCTCGTGCTGCACGCACAGCTGTGGTTCGGCCGGGGCAGCGTGCCCCAGGTCTCGCGCATGAAGACCGAACTGGCGGCGCTGGAAGCGGTCAACCAGGACGCGCAGCAGCGCAACGAGCGACTGGCCAACGAGGTGCGCGACCTCGAAGAAGGCTTGGGCATGGTCGAAGAACTGGCCCGCAACGATCTGGGCATGGTCCGGCCCAACGAGATCTTCGTGCAGATCGCCCACAAGAAGCCCTGAGCTGCGCCGTGGCACTTGTGGTCACGCTGCTCGGCGGCGAATCCACCGGCAAGACCTCCCTGGCCCGTGCCTTGTGCGGGCACCTCGCGGAAACGGGTCTGACCGCCGAGCTGGTGCCCGAGCACCTGCGCCACTGGTGCGAACAGCAGGGCCGTGCGCCCCACGCGCACGAGCAGGCCGCCGTGGCCCGCGAGCAGGCCCGCCTCACCGACGAGATGGCTTCCCTGCATGGGGTGGACATCGTCGTCGCCGACACCTCTCCGCTCGTGATCGCGGCCTACAGCGAGCTCTATTTCAACGACCGCTCGCTCTGGCCCGAGGCCCTGGCCTGGCAGCGCTGTGTGGACCTGACCCTGCTCATGGGTCTGGACCTGCCCTGGGTCGCCGATGGATTCTTCCGCGACAGCCCCGCCGTGCGCGATGCGGTGGACGCAGCGATCCGGCGCGAACTGCAGGCCGCGGGACTGGCCTTCCAAACCATCCACGGCCACGGGCAGACCCGAACCGAACAAGCCCTGCGCGCCATCGGCCGCTGCCTGGGGCAGGACCTCACCACCACCGAACCGTCCCTGACCAGCGGCCGCCGCGCCTGGAGCTGCGACAAATGCAGCGACCCGGCCTGCGAACACCGGCTGTTCAGCGGCCTGCTGGCACGCAACCACACTGGAGACGCACGCCCATGATTCCTGCAACACCCCTGCCCGACTTCCGCTCGCCGGCATTCCTGCGCAACCACATCGAAGACACGCTGTCGTTCTACCTGCCGCGCGCCATCGACCCCAACGGCGGGCTGTTCCATTTCCTGCGCGACGACGGCAGCGTCTACGACGCCCACACCCGGCACCTGGTGAGCAGCACGCGCTACGTGGTCACACTGGCCATGGCCGTGCGCCGAGGGCTGGGTGGTGCGGTGGCCCGCAAGGCCCTGCAACAGGCCTTCGACTTCCTGCCCATGCACCGCAACCCGGACACCGGTGGCTACGCCTGGCTGCTCGACTGGCGAGACGGTCAGGCCCGCGTGCTGGACGCCACGAACCACGCCTACGGCCTGGCCTTCGTGCTGCTGGCCCATGCGCACGCCCACATGGCCGGCTTGGCCGGTTCACACGCGGGCATCGCGCAGACCTTCGAGCTGCTGGAGCAGCGCTTCTGGGAACCAGCCCATGGTCTCTACGCCGACGAGGCCACCGCCGACTGGCAGGTCCTGCCCTACCGCGGCCAGAACGCCAACATGCACCTGTGCGAAGCACTGCTCGCCGCCTTCGACGCCACGCAGGAGACGCATTACCTGGACCGCGCCGCCCTGCTAGCCGAACACATCACCGTGCGGCAGGCCGCCCTGGCCGACGGGCTGGTCTGGGAGCACTACAAGGCCGACTGGAGCGTGGACTGGGACTACAACAAGGACGACAAGACCAACATCTTCCGGCCCTGGGGCTTCCAGCCCGGCCACCTGACCGAGTGGACCAAGCTGCTGCTGCAACTGCATGAGCACCGCCCCGATGCGGCCCTGATCGACCGCGCGCGCCATTTCTTCGACACCGCGATGCACAAGGCCTGGGACGGCGAACACGGCGGCCTGTACTACGGCTTCGCGCCCGACGGCAGCATCTGCGACAGCGACAAGTACTTCTGGGTCCAGGCCGAGTCGCTCGCCGCCGCGTCGCGGCTGGCCACCGTCACCGGCGAGCAGCGCTACTGGGCGGCCTACGACCACCTCTGGGCCTACTCATGGCGCCATTTCGTGGACCACGAACACGGCGCCTGGTGGCGCATCCTGACGGCCGACAACCGCAAGTACAGCGACGAAAAGAGCCCGGCCGGCAAGGTCGACTACCACACCATGGGCGCCTGCCACGATGTGCTCGATGCTCTGAAGTAAAGGCTCAGTGCGTGCCGCCCGCGACGGGCGGCTGGGCCGCCGCCTGCAGGAACACCTGCGCTGCGTCGACCGGATCGAAGTGGTACTGGGCACCACAGAAATCGCAGCCCACCTCCACCTGTCCTTGCTCGGCGATGATGGACTCGACCTCCTCGCGCCCCAGCGACTTGAGCATGCCCGCCACGCGCTCGCGCGAGCAGGTGCAGGCAAAACGCGGACCTTCGGCGCCGATCTGCGGCTCGAAGCGGCGCACATCCTCTTCCCAGAACAGGCGGTGCAGGATGGTGTCGGCATCCAGCGTCAGCAGTTCCTCGCGCTTGAGACTCGCGGCCAGGATGGCGATGCGGTTGTAGTCCTCGTTGCGGCCGATCTGGTCCTCGTCGCGCGCCACCGCGCCCGCACCAGCCAGGTTGGATTCGCCCTGCAGCGGCAGGCGCTGGATCAGCAGGCCAGCCGCGACCTGGTCGTTGGCGGCCAGCACCAGGCGCGTATCGAGCTGCTCGCTCTGCAGCATGTAGTGCTCGATCACCTCGCTGAGCTTCTCCAGCTTTTCGTGACGATCGCCGAACAGCGGCACCACCCCCTGGTAGGGCTGCTGACCCGGCAGGCGGTCCTTGGGGTCGAGCGTGATGGCGCAGCGGCCGAGATTGTTCACATTGACCATGTGCGACAGCGGTGCGTCGGTCGCCACCTCGCCGGTCACGGTGGCCGTGGCGCGCAGCGCCAGGTCGGGCTGCACCTCGGCCACGGCCAGCTTGACCGGACCATCGCCCTGCACCTGCAGGATCAGCGCGCCGTTGAACTTGATGTTGGCCTGCATCAGCGTGGCCGCTGCCGCCATTTCGCCCAGCAGCTCGGTCACGGCTTCGGGGTAGCCACCGGCTTGCTGGCGACGGCGGAGGATTTCCTGCCAGCTGTCGGTCAGGCGCACCAGCATGCCGCGCACCGGCAGGCCTTCAAACAGGAATTTGTGGAGTTCGGACACTCTGTGCTTTCAGAAAAAGAACGTTGGCAGATCGGGGTCAGCCGATTTTTTTCAAGCCCTGGCGGTAGCGCTCGGCGTTCTCCATGTAATGCAGCGCGCTGCGGCGCAGCCCTTCGATCTGCTCGGGCGTGAGCTGGCGCATGGCCTTGGCCGGGCTGCCGATGATCATGGAGCCGTCGGGGAATTCCTTGCCTTCGGTGACCAGCGCACCCGCTCCGACCAGGCAGTTCTTGCCGATCTTCGCGCCGTTGAGCACGATGGCGCCGATGCCGATCAGCGACTCGTCGCCGATGGTGCAACCGTGCAGCATGACCTGATGGCCCACGGTGACGTGGCGACCGATGGTCAGCGGCAGGTTCTTGTCGGTGTGCAGCACCGAGCCATCCTGGATGTTGCTGCCTTCGCCCACCACGATGGGCTCGGTGTCGCCGCGCAGCGTGGCGCCGAACCATACGCTGCTGCCGGGCGCGAGCTGGACGTCGCCGATCACCTGCGCGTTCTCGGCCACCCAGGCCGATTCGGCCAACTGCGGGCGGGTGCCATCGAGTTCATAGATCGCCATGCGAAGGTCTCCTGTGGGCTGCGGGGCAAACCTAGAATTGTAGGGATGCCCACCGTCCCCAGCACCGAACCCAGCCTGCGCGAGGCGGCGCTCGACGCCCTGTGCCTGCCGGACCCGCAGGCCAAGGCGCAGGCGGCCCACGCGCTGTGGCAGCGCTTGCTGGCATTGCCCGACGAGTCCGCGCGTGAAGCGGCACTGGCGCCAGCACAGTCCATCCATGAGCCCGATGACCGGGTCTTGCCCGGCCGCCCGGAACAGCCGGCGCTGGTGCCGCCCATGGCGGTGGCGCAGCGCTCGCCGTTCACGCCCGAAGGCCTGGCCGCTCTGCTGCACGCGGTCTGCCACATCGAGTTCAACGCCATCAACCTGGCGCTCGACGCGGTCTGGCGCTTCGCGGGCATGCCCTCCGATTTCTACCGCGACTGGCTGCGCGTGGCCGATGAAGAGGCCACCCACTTCGGCCTGCTGCGCGAACACCTGCAGAGCCTGGGCCACGACTACGGCGACTTCCCGGCGCACAACGGCCTGTGGGAGATGTGCGTGAAGACGCAACACGACATCACAGCGCGCATGGCCCTGGTGCCGCGCACGCTGGAGGCGCGCGGCCTCGATGCGACGCCGCTGATCCAGGCCCGGCTGCGCAAGGTCGGCACCCCGGCGGCTCTGCGCGCCGTGGACATCCTGGACATCATCCTGCGCGACGAGGTCGGGCATGTGGCCATCGGCAACCGCTGGTATGGCTGGCTGTGCGAACGGCAGGGCCTGGAACCACTGTCGCACTACCGGCACCTGGCGCGCGTGCACACGGCGCCCCGGCTGCGCCCGCCTTTCAACAATGAGGCCCGCCGGGCGGCGGGTTTCAGTCAGGCCGAACTCGACTATCTGCTCAGCGCCTGAGCCGAAAACGAATTCGTTTGTATCAAGCGAGGGTGCGACGCGCGCCCGGACGGTGTTTTTCCCCGCGCAGCGTGGCCCATTCCCCTTTATGCTGGGCCACCACCTGGCATCACTCCCGCACGTTGGCCATGAGCACACGAAACATCCAGCTGGACGAATACCTCGGACAGGCGTTTGACCGCATACCGGTGGCCATGGTCGTGGTCACGCAGCAAGGCATGATCACCCGCGTGAACCGGCTCGCCGAGGCCACCTTCGGCTACACGAGCGAAGAGATGCTGGGACAGCCGGTGGAAATGCTGGTGCCAGAACGCTACCGCCACGCACACCCCGGGTACCGGCGCGGCTTCCAGATCGAGGCCACCGCGAGACCGATGGGCGCGGGACGCGATCTCAGCGGACTGCGCAAGGACGGCAGCGAGTTCCCGGTGGAGATCGGCATCAACCCGGTGGACACCGGCGAGGGTCCGATGATCCTGTCGGTGATCCTGGACCTGAGCGAGCGCAAACAGAACGAACGCCGCGTCAGCGACGCACTGCGCGAGAAGGAGCTGCTGCTCGAAGAGGTGCACCACCGGGTCAAGAACAACCTGCAGGTGATCCACAGCCTGCTCGACCTGCAAATGCTCAAGATCGGCGACCCGGATCTGGTGGCCATGCTGCGCGACAGCCAGAACCGCATCCGCTCGATGTCGATGATCCATCAGACGCTGTACCAGTCGCACGACTTTGCCCGGGTCGACTTCCAGCAGTTCCTGGGCGAGCTGCTGCCCAGCCTGATGGACTCCTACGGCATGGTGGCGGGTCATGTTGCGATCAACATCGAGTCGACCCACGTCAAGCTGCCGATCAACGAGGCGATACCCTGTGGCCTGATCGTCAACGAACTGGTGAGCAACGCGCTCAAACACGGGTTTCCCGGCCAGCGGCGCGGCACCATCCAGGTGGTGCTGGAGCAGGGCGGCGACGGCAGTGTCAGTCTCTCCATCAGCAACGACGGCGTCGCCATCCCGGAGGATCAGAATCTGGAGCGAACCGGTTCGCTGGGCCTGCAGCTCGTGCGGCTGCTGACGCGCCAGTTGCAGGGCACGCTGGAGGTGCAGCGCGCCGACCCCACCCGGTTCACCGTCCACATCCCTCCCGGAGGCCAGCCATGAACCAGCCCGCCCGCATCCTCGTGGTGGAAGACGAAAGCATCGTGGCCTTCAACCTGCAGCAGCGCCTGTCGATGCTGGGGTACGACGTGCCCGCCATCGCGGTCTCGGGCCAGGAGAGCATTGATCTGGTGTCGCAGATGCGGCCCGACCTGGTGCTGATGGACATCCACATCCAGGGCGACATGGACGGCATCGAGGTGGCCGCGAAGCTGCGCGAGACGCACGCTGTCCCGGTGATCTACCTGACGGCCTACTCCGAGGACTCGACCCTGGAGCGTGCCCGCAGGACACGACCTTACGGCTACCTGCTCAAGCCCTTTTCGGAGCGCGAGCTGCACGCCACCATCCAGATGGCGTTCGAGCGCCAGCGGCTGGAGAACGAGCTGAACGACAGCCGTCGCCTGCTGCAGCAGGCACTTGATGCCGCCAGCCTGGGGGTCATGGAGCTGGACAAGAACACCAGCACCATCACCCCGTCGCCCCGCACCGCCGACCTGATCGGCTGGCCACGCGATCAGCCAATGACATTGGCCAACCTGCTCGAGCGCGTGGACGCCGCCGAGCGCGACGCCATCGCGGGCAAGCTCCACGACTGCCTGGAAAACCGCCGGCACTTCAGCGAGGAGTTCCGCGTGCTTGCGGAAGGCGCGACGCCCCGGTGGATCAAGATCGACGCAGGCCACGTCTCCGACCGCCGCGTGACCGGGGTGGTGCAGGATGTGTCGGAGCGCAAGCAGAGCGAACTGCGACTCAAGACGCTCAACGAGAGCCTGGAGAATCTGGTCACTGCACGCACCGACCAGCTCAACCAGAGCCTCAAGGAACTGGAGGCCTTCAGCTATTCGGTGGCGCACGATCTGCGTGCGCCAGTGCGCGCCATCATCGGCCTGAGCGAAATGCTGGTACAGACACAACCGACCCGCTTCGACCCCGACGGGATCGACCTGGTCCAGCGGATTGCGGCCACCGGCCAGCGCATGTGGGCCCTGATCGACGCCTTGCTGCACATGGCGCGCCTGAACCAGGTGCCCATGCAGTTGCGGGTGGTCGACATCAGCGGCATCGCCGGCGAGATCGCCAGCCAGCTGATGGAGTCCGAGCCGCAACGTGTCGCCGAGATCCGGATTTCACCCAAGCTTGAGGCCATGGCGGACCCGACGCTGGTGCGCGCCCTGCTCGACAACCTGATGCGCAACGCCTGGAAGTTCAGCGCCCACAGCAAGATCACGCGCATCGACGTCGGTGCCAAGACGCTCGGCGGGGAAACGGTGTTCTTCGTGCGCGACAACGGCTGCGGCTTCGACATGGCCTCGGCCGACCGGCTGTTCGGCCCCTTCCAGCGCCTGCACCGGGCGGATGAATACACCGGCACCGGCATCGGGCTGACCATCGTGCAGCGCATCGTCATGCGCCACGGCGGTCGCGTGTGGGCGTTTTCCGAGCCCGGGCTGGGGGCGGCCTTCCACTTCACCCTGAGCGCCTGAACACCCAGCAGCCGGCATGTGCGGATAATCGCCGATGACCTCCGCCTCCCCCGCATCCTCCGACGCCGGTTTCAGCCAGCTCCCCCTCTCGCCCGCCACCCTGGCCAACCTGGAGCAACTGGGCTACCTGCGCATGACGCCGATCCAGGCGGCCTGCCTGCCGCCCGCCCTGCTGGGCAAGGACCTCATCGCCCAGGCCCAGACCGGCAGCGGCAAGACCGCCGCCTTCGCCCTGGCCCTGCTGACCAACCTCAACCCGCGCCGCTTCGCGGTGCAGACCCTGGTGCTCTGCCCCACGCGCGAGCTGGCCGACCAGGTGACCACCGAGATCCGGCGCCTGGCGCGCGCCGAGGACAACATCAAGGTCGTCACGCTCTGCGGCGGCGTGCCTCTGCGCGGGCAACTGGCCACACTGGAGCATGGCGCACACATCGTGGTCGGTACACCCGGCCGCATCATGGACCACCTGGAGCGCGGCAGCCTGCAGCTGGACGCGCTCAACACCCTGGTGCTGGACGAGGCCGACCGCATGCTGGACATGGGTTTCTTCGACGACATCGTCAAAGTCGCCAAGCAGTGCCCCAAAGAGCGCCAGACCCTGCTGTTCTCGGCCACCTACCCTGAAGGCATCGCCAAGCTGGCGGCGCAGTTCATGCGCGATCCGCAGACGATTGCCGTGCAGGCCCAGCACAGCAGCGCGCAGATCGAACAGCGCTGGTACGAGGTGAGCGACAAGGAGCGCCTGCACATGGTGGGCCAGCTGCTGCTGCACTTCCGCCCGGCCAGCACCATCGCCTTCTGCAACACCAAGGCCCAGTGCCGCGACCTGGTGGCCGTGCTGCAGGCCCAGGGCTTCAGCGCGCTGGCCCTGTTCGGTGAACTGGAGCAGCGCGAGCGCGACCAGGTGCTGGTGCGCTTTGCCAACCGCAGCTGCAGCGTGCTGGTGGCCACCGACGTGGCCGCGCGCGGGCTGGACATCGCCAGCCTGGCGGCCGTCATCAACGTGGACGTGACGCCCGACCCCGAGGTGCACATCCACCGCATTGGCCGCACGGGCCGCGCGGGCGAGAGCGGCCTGGCGCTGAACCTGGCGAGCATGGACGAGATGGGTTGCGTGGGCCGCATCGAACAGCTGCAGGGCCGCGAATCCGAATGGCATCCGGTCAGTGAACTCGTGCCCGCCAGTGCCGAACCGCTGCAGCCGCCCATGGCCACGCTGCACATCCAGGGCGGACGCAAGGAAAAGATCCGGCCCGGCGACGTGCTGGGTGCGCTCACCGCCGACCTGGGCTACACCCGTGAGCAGGTGGGCAAGATCAACGTCAACGAATGGTCCACCTATGTGGCGGTGGACCGTGCCATCGCACAGCAGGTGGCCAGCCGCCTGTCCACCACCAGGGTCAAGGGCAAAAGCGTGAAGGTGCGGGTGCTGGAGGACTGAGCCGACACCCGATGCGGGACAATCGGCGTTTTCTGATTTCCGATCCTCTGCCTCATGTCTGACACCGTCCGCCCCGACCTCCCTGACCGCCTCTCCATCGATCCGCGCAGCCCCCACCATGTGGCGGCCGTGTTCGAGCACGACATCGGCATCCGCTTCAACGGCAAGGAGCGCTTCGACGTGGCCGAGTACTGCATCAGCGAAGGCTGGGTCAAGGTGCAGTCGAGCAAGACGGTGGACCGCCGTGGCCAGCCTGTGCTGATCCAGCTCAAGGGCCCGGTCGAGGTGTTCTACCGCTGAGCTGAGTCCGCGTGCGCCGCCGCCTGCTTCTTTCGTTGGTGACGGTGGGCCTGTGCGGGCACAGCCTGGCGCAGACCACCGGCGCCGCGTCGGCCGAACCGCCCCCCGCCCTGCCCCGCATCACGGTGCCGCAGGACCTGCTGCAGACCGAGGTGGCCAAACGCTTTCCGGTGCGCTACCCGGTCGCCGGCCTGGTGAACCTGGACCTCGGCGCACCGCGCCTGGGCCTGCTGCCGGCGCAGAACCGGCTGCGCGCCGAGATGCCGGTGACCGCCGCCGGCGCGGCACTGGCCCGCACCCAGCAAGGCAGCTTCACGGTCGACTTCGCGCTGCGCTACGAACACAGCGACCGCTCGCTGCGGGCCCACCAGCTCAAGGTCTACCGCTTCCGGTTCCCCGGCCTGCAGCCCGAGGCGGTGGACCTCCTCAACACCTACGCCCCCGCGCTGGCCGAGCAGTCGCTGCGCGAAGTGGTGCTCTACCAGCTGCCACAGAAGGAAGCCGCCATGGCCGACCTGCTGGGCCTGCGGCCTGGCCAGATCACGGTCACCGAGCAGGGGCTGCTGGTGGAGCTGGTGCAGCGGCCGCCGCAATGAGCGTCGTCAGACCTGACGACGCATGGCGCCGAAACGGCGCATCAGCATGCCCTGCACCTGCGCCGGCGACAGACCCTGCGGGGCGTGCTTCGAGGCGAACGCCAGCGCCGCCACCTCGTCCGGGTCGAACTTCAGGTAGAGCCGCCGCAGCTGCTCTTCGTCACAGGCGCCCAGTTCCACCCGCTCGTCGATGCGCCCGGCGCGGATCAGCGCCTCGTCCAGACGCTCGGCGTGGTTGGTCGTCATGAATAGCACATTGCCCTCCTGCGTCGCCACACCGTCCAGCGCGTTGAGGAAGCCGGAGAAGGACAGCCGCACCTGGGCGTGCGCCGCGTCGCGCTGGCGGAAGAAGGCGTCGACGTCCTCAATCAGCAGCAGCGAGCGCTGCGGTACCGCCGCCAGCAGGGTGTGGATCTTCTCGTCGGTGACAATGGGCGAGGCTAGGCTGAGCGTGCAGACGTTCAGGTGCAGCTCGGACGCCAGCGCGGTGACCAGCGAGGTCTTGCCGGTGCCCGGAGGCCCGTAGAGCAGGTAGCCGCGGCGCCAGGGAATGCCCAGTTCCGCGTAGCGCTCGTGGGCAGCGTAGAACGATTGCAGGTCGGCCAGCAGCGCCTCGGCCTGCCCGGCCTTGAGCACCACAGACGACAGCGGGCGGCGCGAGCCCAGCCGTGCCCGCATCCAGTCCCCGCCGTGGAACGGGTTGGGGATATAGACCGAGAGCGTGTCGCTCTCGCGGCTGGCGCGCGCGTCGATGGCGCGCTGCAGAAAGGCCGACAGCCAGCCACCGGAGCGACCGAAGTGCGACAGGCTGATGCGCTCGAACACGCTTTGCGTCACCTGCAGTTCGCGGCGTATCCAGACCAGCCGGCCGTCGATCCAGAGGATGTGCAGGCCTTCGCCAGGCGACAGATAGGCCCGGGGCGCCTGGCCGGCCCGCAGGTCCTCGGCCAGGCTCTGGTATTCCGTGCCCTGGCGCACGCTGCGGGCCGTGAACTGGTTGACCTGCCGCAGCGAGGGATGGGTGTCCATGTACTCCACGAGCGCCGAAAACAGGAACTCGTCGCGCGAGTCGATGGAGAGGGTGGAGATGAAGAAGCGCTTGCCCCAGGAGACCACCAGCCCGGGCACGTCTCTCAGCCAGAACGCCAGCGCGCCCGCCGCCGCCAGCATCGCGGCCTGCGCCACGGGGGTTTGCAAGAAGCCATCCATATCCGGGTTATACCCCCAGGACCATCCCCTCAGCCGCGCGGATGGTGCTGCGCCACGACCGATTTGAGCCGCTCGCGCGCGACATGGGTGTAGATGGTGGTGGTCGAAATGTCGGCGTGCCCCAGCAGCATCTGCACGGCACGCAGGTCGGCGCCGTGGTTGAGCAGATGGGTGGCGAAGGCATGGCGCAGCGTGTGGGGCGACAGCGGCGAGGTGATGCCGGCGGCCAGCGCGTAGCGCTTGACCAGGTTCCAGAACATCACCCGGCTCATGGCTTCGCCGGCCTTGCTGCCGCGCGCGGTGACGAACAGGTCTTCGCTGGCTTGCCCACCGAGGATCTCGGGGCGCCCTTCCCTCAGATAACGCTGCAGCCACTCACCAGCGATCTGCCCGAACGGCACCAGCCGCTCCTTGTTGCCCTTGCCAGTCACCCGCAGCACGTGGTCCTGGTGGCCCACCTGAAAGGTGCGCAGCGTCACCAGCTCGCTCACCCGCAGCCCGCTGGCGTACATCAGCTCCAGCATGGCGCGGTCGCGCAGGCCGAGCGGTGTGGCGGTGTCGGGTGCGTTCAGCAGCGCCTCGACCTGGGCTTCGGACAGCGTCTTGGGCACGCGCAGCGGCTGACGCGCCGCGGTCAACCGCAGGGTCGGATCGGCGTCGATGAGGCGCTCGCGCAGTGCCCAGCGGAAATAGCGCTTGAACACCGTGAGGCGCCGGTTGGCGGTGGTCGCCCGGGTCTCGGCGTGGCGGCTGGCGAAGTAGGCATGGATGTCGGCCTCGCCCGCCTGCGGCAGGGAACGCGCGCCATGGGCCGCCAGCCACTGGCCGAACAGCACGAGGTCGCGCCGGTATGCGTCGAGCGTGTTGCGCGAGAGGCCCTCCTCCAGCCAGAGGGCATCGACAAAGGCGCCCGCGCTCTCTTCGCTGCGCGCGAGCGCCGTGGGGTCCATCAGTCCAGCGAGAGCTTCTGCTTGGTGACGACTTCCTTGTACACCTCGTACTCGGCCTTGATCTGGGCCGTGAACTGCTCGGGTGTGTTGGCCACGATCAGCGAACCGGTGTCCTCGATGCGCTTGCGGACCGCCGGGTCCGTCAGGGCCGTCTTGGTGGTGTTGTAGAGCTTGTCCACCACGTCCTTCGGCATGCCCTTGGGGCCGATGAGGCCGTAGTAGGCCATGCGGTTCACAGGCTCCAGCCCCACTTCCTTGAAGGTCGGCACGTCGGGCAGCACCGGCAGGCGCTGCGGCGCGGCCACCACGATGGGCACCAGGCGACCAGCCTTGATGTGCGGCAGGGCCGACGGCAGGTTGTCAAAGATGATGGGCACCTGGCCGCCCACGGTGTCGTTCAGGGCCGGACCGGCGCCACGGTAGGGAATGTGGGTCATGAACACACCCGCAAGGCTCTTGAACAGCTCGGTCTGCAGGTGGCCGATGCCACCGGTGCCGGAGCTGGCGTAGCTGTACTTGCCAGGGCTCTTCTTGAGCTCGGCGATGAAGGCCTTGTAGTCCTTGGCCGGGAAGCTGGGGTGCACCGCGATCACGTTGGGCGTGGCGGCGATGTTGGTGATGGGGGTGAAGTCGGTGAGCGTGTTGTACGGGATCTTGGGATTGATCGCCGGGTTCGCCGCCGTGGTGGACACCGTGGCCATGCCGATGATGTAACCGTCGGCGGCGGCACGTGCCAGCTCGGTGGCACCGATCACACCGCCGCCACCAGCCTTGTTCTCGACCACCACGCTCTGGCCCAGCGATTTGCCCAGAGGCTCGGACATGACGCGCGCGACGATGTCGGTCGTACCGCCTGGTGCGAACGGTACCTGCAGGCGGATGACCTTGGTCGGGTAGGCCTGCGCCCAGGCCACTCCGGTCGCACCCAGCGACATGGCAACCAGACCCAGCCCCATCAGGGAACGGCGAGCAAACATGCGATCTCTCCTTCGTTGTACACAAAACAATAGCAACGGTCATATTACCCCTGCCAGCCCCCCGGGACTGTAGACAGGCTGCACCCGGTTGACCATGGGGAGACTACATAAGTACAAACCCCCGGAAGCAGGCACGTCCGGGCGCTATGCTCGCCCGGTGAACTTTGCCCAACTGCTCTTTCCGGACTTTTCGCTGATCCTCTGCGGCTACCTGGTCTGCCGCTTCACCGCCCTGAACCGGACGGTGTGGGAGCCACTGGAAAGCCTGGTGTATTTCTTCCTGTTCCCGGTCCTGCTCTTCCACTCGATCGTCAAGAGCCCACTGGACATAGGTGCCGCCTCCAGCCTTATGGCGGCCGGCCTGGCACTGGGCATCTGTGGCATCGCGCTGTCCTATTCGCTGCCTCACTGGCCCTGGCTGGGGCGCCGGCTGGACCCGCGGTTGCACGCCGCCAGCGCACAGGTGGGGTTCCGGTTCAACTCCTTCATCGCCCTGGCACTGGCCGACAAGATCGCCGGCCCCCAGGGGCTGCTGATGATTGCGGTGCTGATCGGGGTCTGCGTGCCATTGTTCAACGTGGGCGCCGTATGGCCGATGGCCCGCCGCGCCAACAAGGGCTTCGCCCGCGAGCTGGTGCGAAACCCGCTGATCATCGCCACCGCCAGCGGGCTCGTCGCCAATTTGCTCGGCTTCACGGTTCCGTCCTGGCTGGAACCGACGGTCAACCGCATCGGGCAGGCCTCGCTGGCCCTGGGGCTGATGGCCGCTGGCGCGGGTATGCGGCTGGGCAGCCTGACCAAGGCCAAGCAACTCGGCGCGATGGTGTTGTGCGTCAAGCACCTGGGCATGCCGCTGCTCGCCTTCGGGCTGGCCATGGCCTTCCGCCTCGACACGGCACAGACCACCATCTTGCTGATGTTCTCCGCCGTGCCGACGGCCTCCAGCTGCTACGTGCTGGCGGCCAGGATGGGCTACGACGGGCCCTATGTGGCCGGTCTGGTGACCCTGTCCACACTGCTGGGCATGGCCAGCCTTCCGTTCGCGCTGGGAATCCTGGCCTAAGGAACCCATAAGGGTCTCAGAGGCCCCTATGGCAAAATTCCAAGGTTTTAGGCCTAGCTCTTTCACAAGGTTTCTCATGAAGATTGCGGTTGCTGGCACCGGCTACGTCGGGCTGTCCAACGCCGTGCTGCTGTCCCAGCACCACGAAGTCGTCGCTCTGGACATCGTTCCCGAGAAGGTGGCGCTGATCAATGCGCGCAAGAGTCCGATCGTCGACGCGGACATCGAAGACTTCCTGGCCCACCAGCCGCTGAACCTGCGCGCCACGCTGGACAAGCACGAAGCCTACGAAGGCGCCAGCTTCGTCATCATTGCGACGCCCACCGACTACGACCCCGAGACCAACTACTTCAACACGCGGTCGGTCGAGGCGGTGATCCGTGACGTGATGCAGATCAACCCGCAGGCAGTGATGGTGATCAAGTCCACGGTGCCCGTGGGCTATACCGCCAAGCTGCGCGAGCAGACCGGCTGCCAGAACCTGCTCTTCTCGCCCGAGTTCCTGCGCGAAGGCAAGGCCCTGCACGACAACCTGTACCCGTCACGCATCATCGTGGGCGAGCGTTCGGAGCGGGCTGAGACCTTCGCCGGGCTGCTCAAGGAAGGTGCTCGCAAGCAGGACATTCCGGTGCTGTTCGTCGATTCGACCGAAGCCGAGGCGGTCAAGCTGTTCTCCAACACCTACCTGGCCATGCGGGTGGCCTATTTCAACGAGCTGGACACCTACGCCGCGGCGCACAACCTGGATTCGCGCCAGATCATCGAGGGCGTCGGCCTCGATCCGCGCATCGGCAACCACTACAACAACCCCTCCTTCGGCTACGGCGGCTACTGCCTGCCCAAGGACACGAAGCAGATGCTGGCCAACTACCAGCACGTGCCGCAAAACCTGATCCAGGCGATCGTCCAGTCCAACACCACGCGCAAGGACTTCATCGCCGAGAGCATCCTGAAGCAGAAGCCCAAGACGGTCGGCGTGTTCCGGCTGATCATGAAGGCGGGCTCGGACAACTTCCGGTCCTCCAGCATCCAGGGCATCATGAAACGGATCAAGGCCAAAGGCGTCCGCGTCATCATCTACGAACCCGCCTTGCAGGAAGAAGAGTTCTTCCACTCGCCGGTGGTCAACGACCTCGAAACCTTCAAGAAGGAATCGGACGTGATCATCACCAACCGCCTCACGCCAGTACTGGCCGATGTGCAGGACAAGGTCTACACGCGCGACCTGTTCGGCAGCGACTGACCCACCAGACACTTTTCGGGGAGAACCTTCATGAAGTCACACCATGCCCTGTCGGCGATGACCCTGGCAGTCACGGCCCTGATCACCGGCTGCGCCAGCTCCGGCGGCTCCACCCCTTCGGTGGCCAACCCCTACAGCAGCAGCGGTGGCAGCTCGCTGGGTGAGGTCCATGTGAACACCATGCGGGTGTTCGGCGACAGTTACTCCGACCCGAACTTCACCAACTCCATCGGCACCATCAACTGGGCCACGCAGATGCAGGGCCGGGGCACGGTCACGAAGTCCGACATCTATGCGATCGGTGGTGCACGCGCCAGCTACGGCGAAGCACGCGCCTTCGACAAGCAGATCGACAACTGGAAGAACCGTGGCAGCGCCATCGCCGACCGGGATCTGACCGTGGTCTACCTGGGCCACAACGACATGGGTCGCAACGGCTCGCCGGACAACAACCTCACCAATGCCAAAAAAGGCTATTCGGATGGCGTGGCGCGCCTGATCGCGGCCGGTGCCGCGGCCGACAACCGCCGGCTGTTTGTCACCCAGTTGCACGACTGGGGCCGCGGACCGGGCGTGTCGTCGCTGGCCTCCCAGCAGGTGATCGGCTGGAACAACTACATCGCTTCGGTGGCCAACGCCACACCCAACGTGATCGCGGTGGACATGTACACCGTGTTCCAGCGCGTCTTCAACGAACCCGGCAAGTTCGGCTTCAACAACGTCTCGACGGCCAACCCCTCCCGCTCGGCAGTGGACACGCTCTACCACGACGCCACCCACTTCGGCAACCGGGGCCAGGACATCATCACCCGCGTCTACCAGCACTACCTGACCCGCGGCTGGGACTGGGCCAACAGTGTGAGCGCCGGCGCCGACTCGGCCGGGCGCATCAACCAGGACATCGACAACGGCACGCTGGTGCTGTCCATGGCCGAACAGAAGACCCTGCAGCCTGGCTTCAGGCTGCTGCCGCTGGGCCTGCGGGAGGGCGATGCCTTCCAGTTCAACGCACGCAACAGCCGGGTGTTCCAGCCGTTCGCCCAGACGCCGCAAGGCTCTGCGCCGACCGGCCTGGCCTTCGACATGCGCGTCGGATCGGCCGACAACGCCCAGAGCAGCCGCATGGGCATCGCCGTGTTCCAGCAGGACCAGGCCAAGTACCTGTCCACCACCGAGCAACGCAACTCCAAGCAGTACACCTCCGACGCCGTGTCGCTGTACTGGAACAAGCCGGTGTCGGGCTGGGTGATGAGCAGCCAGGTCTCCCACCTGGACCTGAAGTTTGCCAGCCACGCACAGGACGGTCTGGTCCGGCGCACGCTGGAAAACCGCCAGAGCGGCAGCACCTGGTCCTTCGAGAACAAGATGCGCTACCCGATGCGTGGCGAGTTCTTCAGCGTCACGCCCTGGGTGTCGCTGACCAACCAGTCGCACAGTCTCGACCCGGCCCTGACCTCCACCCTCTACACCACCGACGTGCTGTTCAGCTCCAACCGGGTCAACGAGTGGCTCTCGGGCATCGGCGTGGACCTGCAGACCGACCCGATCAGCCTGAGCGGCCAGCGCAAGCTGCGTTTCGGCGGCAGCCTGCACCACACCTCCAGCCTGTCGCGCGACACCGTGACCGTGTCGATGCGCGAGTCGGGCTCTCCCAACGTCGTGCAGCGCGAGATTTTCCCGCTGTCCAAGGTCGAGCGCACGCAGCTGGGTCTGCAGGCCACCATGGACGTGGCTCGCCACCTCCAGTTCAGCGCCACCTACGGCGCCCAATTGCAGGACGTGCGCAAGACACAGAGCGTGGTGTTCAAGGCCAACCTCCGCTTCTGATCCGCCCTTGATGAAAATCCTGTATGTCGCCGGACGGGAGGCCGCCTACTCACGCACCCGCATCGTGCTCAACGCCATGCGCCAGAACGGCTTTGAGGTGATCGAATGCCTGCCGCCCAACAAGTCATTCAAGCACTACCCGGGCCTGTTGCTCAAGACCCTACTGAACGCCCCCCGCTGTGATGCGGTTGTGGTGGGTTTCTACGGCCAGTTGCTCGCGCCGCTGGTGCGGCTGCTGACCTGGAAGCCCATCCTGTTCGACATGTACATCACCACGTACGACACGATGGTGTTCGACCGGGAGAAGGCGGCCCCCGGCTCGTTCAAGGCCCGCATCTATGGCCTCAGCGACTGGCTGTCCTACAAGATGACGAAGCTGTCCATCCTGGACAGCCACCACGTCATCGGCCATTTCGGGCGCACCATCCACACCGAGACCAGCAAGTTCCGCCGGCTCTTCCTGGCCGTGGACGACAGCGTGATCAAGCCGGGGCCTTTGCGGCCCGCCGATGGCGAGTTCCTCGTGCACTTCCATGGCGAATACATCCCGTTCCATGGCGTGCGTCACATCCTCAAGGCCGCCAAGCTGCTGGAACCACATGGTGTGAAGTTCCAGATAGTGGGCAAAGGCCTGACCTACGAAGAGGACATGCAACTGGCCCGCGAACTTGGCCTGCCGCATGTGAAGTTTCTGGACCCAGTGCCATACGCCAAGCTGGCCGAGCTGATGTCCCGGGCCGATGTGTGCCTGGGAATCTTCGGCGACAACGAGCGCGCCAAGCTGGTGCTGACCAACAAGGTCGTCGAGGCGATCGGCGTGGGCAAACCCCTGATCACCAGCCGCAACGAGCCCGTTCAGGAGCTGCTCAAGGACGGCGAAAGCGTGCTGCTGGTGAACCCCGCCGATCCTCAGGCGCTGGCCGATGCCATCCTGCGCCTCAAGAACGACGAGCCGCTGCGCCATCGCATCGCGGCCGCCGGCCACAAGGTGTTCAGGCAGCAGTGCGCCACCGAGACCTTCGGAAAACGCTTCACCGCGATCCTGCACGAGGTGCTGGGTACGCGACGCACCGCCGAATGAGTGAAGCGTCCGGTGCCGCGCCCTGCGTTCATGTGCTGCTGGCGTCCTACCAGGGTGGCAGGTACATCCGTGAGCAGCTGGAGTCGATCGCCGGCCAGACCCACCCCAACTGGACGCTGACCGTCAGCGACGACGGATCGACGGACGACACCGTGCGTCTGTGCGAAGCCTTCGCGGACAAGCACGGGGACCACCGCATCCGGCTCGTCAAAGGACCCGGGCGGCGCTCCACCGCCAACTTCTTCCACCTCCTGCGCACCGTCGAACCCACGTCCAACCACGACCTGATCGCGTTCAGCGACCAGGACGACGTCTGGCTACCGGAAAAGCTCTCCCGCGCCGTGGACGCACTGCGGGCCCTGCGGCCGACCACGGG
The DNA here is from genome assembly GCF_004006415.1 of Hydrogenophaga sp. NH-16. Lineage (NCBI taxonomy): Bacteria > Pseudomonadati > Pseudomonadota > Betaproteobacteria > Burkholderiales > Comamonadaceae > Hydrogenophaga > Hydrogenophaga sp. NH-16. The sequence goes on along the minus strand of NZ_CP029344.1, from coordinate 3,336,727 downwards.
CCAGCCGGCGCTGTATGCGGCGCGCACCCGCCTGGTCAACGAGCGACTGGAGCCCATCGGCGTGAGCCGCCTGCCACAACGCCCCCTGGGCTTCGGCAACGCCCTGCTGCAGAACGTCGCCAGCGGCAACACCATGGTGTTCAACCAGCCCCTGCTGCGGCTGATGCGCCGGGTCAAACCCGAGCATTCGGTCCTGCACGACTGGACGGCATACCAGGTCGTCACCGGCTGCGGCGGGCAGATGCACTTCGATCCGGAGCCCTGTCTGCTCTACCGCCAGCATGCCGACAACCTGATCGGATCGCAGGGCCGCTCCTGGGACAAGGTACTGCGCATGGGCATGCTGTTCAAGGGGCAGTACCGCACCTGGGGCGACCAGACGGAAGCGGCCATGAACGACATCGCCAATGAGCTGCAGCCCAAGGCGCTGGACGTGCTGCGCAAGTTCCAGGACATGCGCCGCCGCCCCGATCTGATCGGACGCATGCAGGCAGGACGCCACAGCGGCCTCTGGCGGCAGACCCGTTCCGGCCGCGCCTCGTTCTGGCTGGGCCTGGCCCTCAACCAGCTCTGACCTATCCCCGGCGGTCCACCCATCACTCTCCATGAGCCAGTCTCCCGTTCCTACTTTTTCTGACCCTGCTTCACCCTGGGTGCTGGTGCTGCTGCCGGTGTACAACGGCCAGCGCTTCCTCACACAACAGGTGGAATCCATCCTGAATCAGAGCGGCGTGAGCACCCACATCCTGTGCCGCGACGATGGATCGAGCGACGGATCACCTGGGCTGCTGCACGAGCTCCGACTGCGCTCGCCCGAGCGCATCACTGTGGTCGAGGACGACCTGGGCAACCTGGGCGCCAGTGGCAACTTCTCGTGCCTCATGCAACTGGCCTTGGACTTGGAGCCGTCCGGGTTCGGGCGCGCGGCCTACATCGCGCTTTCCGACCAGGACGACGTCTGGCACGACGACAAGGTGGCCATCGGGCTGGCCACCATCCGCTCGCTTGAACAAGCCCGCCCCGGTGCCCCAGCGCTGGTGCACAGCGACCTGCGCGTCATCGAAGAGGACGGCCGGGAGATCGCCCCATCAATGGCCCGGTACCAGGGCTTGCGCCCAGATCTCAGCAGTCTGCCAGCACAGCTGCTGAGCAACACGCTGACAGGGTGTACCAGCCTGATGAACCGAGCCTTGCTGGAGAAGGCCTTGCCGGTCCCGCCCGAAGCCATCATGCACGACTGGTGGTTGTCGCTGGTGGCCAGCGCCCTGGGCAGCCGCCGGTACCTGGACCAGTCCTTGATCGACTACCGCCAGCACGCCAGCAATGCCATCGGCGCCAAGGCGCAAGACAAACCCGTGGCCTTCAAGACCATCGTGCACCGCTTGTTCGACGACCGGCACGGCGAGATCTTTCGTCTCAACGCCCGCCAGGCGCGTGGTTTCATGGCACGTTTCGGCGGTGAGCTGACCGCCCGCCAACGGCTCACCACCTGGCTCGCATCCCAGCTGTCGCTGCCTTTTCCGCCCCTGCAGCGCCTGATCTACCGCGTGCTGAGGCGCTTGTGAGCATCCGCCTGTCCATGGTCAGCCACGGCCAGGCCCGACTGGCCAACCAGTTCCTGCAGGACCTGACCGGAACACACGAAGTGGCTGAACTGGTGGTCACGGAAAACATCCCGGACGCGCCCATGCACCCACCACCCGGCTTGACTGTCCTCGCGCACCACAACCCGTTGCCGTTGGGGTTTGCGGGCAACCACAACCAGGCCTTTGAGGGATGCGAACAAGCGTTCTACTGCGTAGCGAATCCCGACATCCGTTTGCCGATCAATCCGTTCCCGGGCCTCCTGGCAGCAATGCAAGACCCTACAGTGGGGCTGGTGGCTCCGCTGGTGCTCGGCCCGGCCGGACAGCCTGAGGACAACGCGCGGCGCTTTCCCACCCCCTGGAACCTGGCGCAGAAACTCGCTGGCGTGAACGATGGTCGCTACCACCTCATGCCCCAGTCGGATGCCCGCCCGGTCGAATGGGTCGCAGGAATGTTCCTGCTGTTTCGCGCCCAGGCGTTTCGGGATGTGGGAGGTTTTGATGCTAAATTCCACCTCTACTATGAAGATGTGGACATCTGCGCCCGGCTGTGGAAATCGGGCTGGAAAGTGATGTGCGATCCGGGGGTCACGGTGGTGCATGAGGCCCAGCGCGCCAGCCGGCACAGCTTCCAGTACATGCGCTGGCATGCTGCGAGCATGGCACGCTACTTTGGCAAGCACCTGGGCCGCCTGCCACTGGTATAGCCACCCCTTCAAGACACAAGCCCTTCAGAGCCGCTCCATCCCGATGGGTGGGTGACGGACTTCCACGATCTCGCCCGACACACCAAGCAGGAGAAAAGATGATTCTGGTTACCGGCGCCGCAGGCTTTATTGGCGCGAACTTCGTGCTCGACTGGGTCGCACAGTCCCAGGAACCCGTCGTGAATCTGGACAAGCTGACCTATGCCGGCAACCCCGAGAACCTGGCCAGCCTGCAGGGCAACCCCGGACACATCTTCGTTCAGGGTGACATAGGCGATCGCTCCCTTGTTGACCGCCTGCTGGCCGAACACAAGCCCAGGGCAGTGGTGAACTTCGCTGCAGAAAGCCACGTCGACCGATCCATTCACGGACCGGAGGACTTCATCCAGACCAACGTCGTCGGCACCTTCCACCTGCTGGAGTCTGTGCGTGCGTATTGGGGTTCTCTTGAAGGTGAAGCCAGGGCTGCTTTCCGGTTCCTGCACGTCTCGACCGACGAGGTCTACGGCACGCTCGGCCCGAACGATGCTCCGTTCACCGAGACCACACCCTACACGCCCAACAGCCCCTACTCGGCCTCCAAGGCGGCCAGCGACCACCTGGTGCGCGCCTACCACCACACCTACGGTCTGCCGGTGCTGACCACCAACTGTTCGAACAATTACGGTCCCTACCACTTCCCCGAGAAGCTGATCCCGCTGATGATCGTCAACGCCCTGGCCGGCAAGCCACTGCCGGTCTACGGCGACGGCATGCAGGTGCGCGACTGGTTGTTCGTCAAGGACCACTGCAGTGCGATCCGCCGCGTGCTCGAAGCCGGTACAACGGGTGAAACCTATAACGTGGGCGGCTGGAACGAAAAGCCCAACATCGAGATCGTCAAGACGGTCTGCGCACTGCTGGACGAGCTGCGTCCCCGCACCGATGGCCAGTCCTACGCCGCTCAGATCACCTACGTGAAAGACCGGCCGGGCCACGATCGCCGCTACGCCATCGACGCAACCAAGATCCACCGAGAACTGGGCTGGAAGCCTGCGGAAACCTTCGACACCGGCATCCGCAAGACCGTGCAGTGGTACCTGGACCATCCCGACTGGGTGGCGCACGTGCAAAGCGGCGACTACCGGAACTGGATCGGCCAGCAGTACGGAGCGCTTGCATGAAGATTCTCCTGACCGGCAAGAACGGCCAGGTCGGGTTTGAGTTGCAGAGAGCCCTGGCGCCACTGGGCACCGTTCATGCAGTGGATTCAGGCGACTGCGACCTGGCCGACGAACAGGCGCTGCGAGCCCTGATCAGGACCTCGTGCCCGGACCTCATCGTTAATCCCGCCGCGTACACCGCGGTGGATCGTGCCGAAGATGAAGCCGGCGGACAACTCGCCACCGCGGTCAACGCCATCGCCCCCGGGGTCATGGGTGAGGAAGCCGCGCGCCTGGGCGCCGCAGTCATCCACTACTCCACCGACTACGTTTTTGACGGTCACAAGGCCTCGCCATACGTGGAAACGGATCCGACAGCCCCTCTGGGGGCCTATGGGCGCAGCAAGCGCGACGGGGAGCTGGCCTTGATGCGCAGCACCCCGCGGCACCTCGTGCTTCGCACGAGCTGGGTGGTCGGAGCCCACGGAAACAACTTCGCAAAAACCATGCTCCGCCTGGCGGCCGATCGCAAGGAACTGAGCGTGGTCCATGACCAGGTGGGAGCCCCCACCTCTGCGGCCCTGATCGCTGACCTGACCGCACATCTGGCAATGCGGCTGCGCCAAGACACCGCCTTTCCGTTCGGCCTGTATCACATGACCGCCGGTGGAGAAACCTCCTGGTGCGAATACGCCCGCTTCGTGATCGAGCGCGCCGTCCATGCTGGTCAACCTCTGAGCCTGACCCCCGCGGACGTGCGCCCGATCGCCAGCGCCGACTACCCCACCCGGGCCCGCCGCCCACTGAACTCGCGGCTGGACACCCGCCGCTTCACCGAGACCTTCGGCCTGCGCCTGCCGCCATGGCGGGAAGGGCTGGGCCACATCCTGCAACAGATCCTGAGAACGCCATGAACAGAAAAGGCATCATCCTGGCCGGCGGCTCCGGCACGCGCCTGTACCCCGTGACGCAGGCGGTGAGCAAGCAGCTCATGCCCGTGTACGACAAGCCAATGATCTACTACCCGCTGAGCACCCTCATGCTCGCCGGCATCCGCGACATCCTGATCATCTCCACTCCGCAGGACACCCCGCGCTTTGCCGATCTGCTGGGCGATGGCAGCCAGTGGGGCCTGAACCTGCAGTACGCCGTGCAGCCCAGCCCCGACGGCCTGGCCCAGGCCTTCATCATCGGCGAGCAGTTCATCGGCAACGACCCTTCGTCTCTGGTGCTGGGCGACAACATCTTCTACGGCCACGACTTCGCAGCCCTGCTGGGCAACGCCACGCGCCGTCCGGACGGCGCCACCGTCTTCGCCTACCACGTGCACGACCCCGAGCGCTACGGCGTCGCCGAGTTCGACCCCTCGGGCAAGGTGCTCAGCCTGGAAGAGAAGCCGGCGAAACCCAAGAGCAACTACGCGGTCACGGGCCTCTACTTCTACGACAACCAGGTGGTGGAGCTGGCCAAGAACCTCAAGCCCTCGGCCCGCGGCGAGCTGGAGATCACCGATCTCAACCGCCTGTACCTGGAAGCCGGCTCGCTGCAGGTCGAAGTGATGGGCCGCGGCTACGCCTGGCTGGACACCGGCACCCACGACAGCCTGCTCGAAGCCGGCCAGTTCATCGCCACCCTGGAGAAGCGCCAGGGGCTGAAGGTGGCCTGCCCCGAAGAAATCGCCTACCGCAGCAAGTGGATCGACGCCGAGCAGGTGCAGCGCCTGATCAAGCCGCTGGCCAAAAACGGCTACGGCCAGTACCTGCAACAGATCATCAAAGACGAGCTGCGCTGAGCCCATGAAAGCGACCCCACAGTCCATCCCCGAGGTCATCCTGTTCGAGCCCAAGGTGTTCGGCGACGAACGCGGCTTCTTCTTCGAGAGCTTCAACCACGCCCGCTTTGAAGAAGCGGTGGGGCGCCCCGTGCGCTTCGTGCAGGACAACCACTCCAAGTCCATCAAGGGCGTGCTGCGCGGGCTGCATTACCAGGTGCAGCAGGCCCAGGGCAAGCTGGTGCGCGTGGTCCAGGGCGAGGTGTTCGACGTCGCGGTCGACATCCGCCGCTCCTCACCCACGTTCGGCAAATGGGTGGGCGCCCACCTGACGGCCGAGAACAAGCACCAGCTGTGGGTGCCCGAGGGCTTTGCGCACGGCTTTGTCGTGCTCAGCGACAGCGCCGAGTTCCTCTACAAGACCACCGACTACTACGCCCCCGCTCACGAGCGCAGCATCCTCTGGAACGATCCGGACCTGGGTATTGACTGGGGATTCACGGGAACACCCAACCTGTCGGGCAAGGATCAGGCAGCCCTGCTGCTCAAGAACGCCGAAGTTTTTGGATGACCACAATCCTGCACCACAAGAGCTCCCCGCTGGAACTGCTTTACAGCCACTGGAGGAACCGAAGCCTCATCGCGCAGATGGTCCGTCGCGAAGTCTCCAGCCGATATAAAGGGTCTGTCCTGGGGGTGTTTTGGGCATTCATACAGCCATTGATTCTCCTGGTCGTGTACACCTTCGTTTTCTCCGAGGTGTTCAACGCGCGATGGGGCACGCATGTAGCAAGCAAAACAGATTTCGCACTGGCGCTGTTCACAGGCATCACCATCTACAACTTGTTCATGGAGGTGATCACCCGGTCCCCTTCCCTGATCATCTCCCATGCCAACTACGTAAAGAAAATCATCTTTCCGCTTGAAACCCTGCCTGCAATCGCCATCGGCAGCGCCTTGGTACAGATGACGATCTCGATCATCACGATCATCGGGATCAATTTCGCACTCAATAGCAGCTTCTCACCGGCCATCATTGCCCTCCCTATCATTGTCCTGCCATACATACTCTTCATTGCAGGACTGAGCTGGCTACTGGCAGCATTGGGTGTCTATATCCGAGACATCAACCAAAGCGTAGGCCTGATCACCTCGGTGAGCATGTTCCTCTCGCCGATTTTCTATCCGATCTCAGCACTTCCAGAGAAATATCAACCTTGGCTTCAATTGAACCCTCTGACTCTGATAATTGAAGAGTCGCGCAAAGTGATTCTCTGGAATACCCTGCCCGACTGGGCTGGACTGGCGAAGTACTCCATTGCTTCCTCTCTGCTTGCGGCTTTCGGCTTTTTCTGGTTCCAGAAAAGCAGGAAGGGATTCTCCGATGTCCTCTGAACCATCCATCGTCGCCAGAGATATCAGCAAGGTCTACAGGATTTACAACAATCCCGAAGACCGTTTGAAGCAATCCATCATCCCGCGCGTACAACAACTTTTTGGTCGGCCTCGAAGCCACTATTTCACCGAATTTCCAGCACTCAGTGAAATCAATTTCGAGATCAACAAGGGGGAAACCGTAGGAATCGTCGGAAAGAACGGCAGCGGCAAATCCACCCTCCTGCAGATCATCTGTGGAACGATGACACCGACAACCGGGGAAGTACGAACCAGCGGACGGATCGCGGCCTTGCTGGAACTCGGTTCAGGGTTCAACCCCGAATTCACCGGACGGGAGAACATTTACCTGAACGGAGCGATCCTAGGGCTAACCAAAGAACAGATCGAGGGTTATTTCGACCAGATCGTCTCGTTCGCCGACATCGGGGAATTCTTGGACCGCCCCGTCAAGACCTACTCATCGGGCATGTCAGTGAGGCTTGCGTTTGCGGTTCAGGCACAGATCGAACCAGAGATTCTTATCGTTGACGAAGCCTTGGCGGTTGGCGACGCAAAATTCCAGCTCAAATGCTTTAACCACCTCAAGAAACTTAAGAGCAGCGGGACCAGCATCCTGTTGGTCACTCACTCCACTGAACAAATCGTTTCCCATTGCAATCGGGCCATCCTGCTCGACAGCGGGAAAATTCGTATGTTTGGCGAGCCCAGATCTGTGGTCAATCAGTACCTGGATCTGCTATTCGGGCGGGAGCGCTCTGCAATCGATGACAAATCACTAGCACCTGATCTGGACATCGGGACGGGGTCTACCGATCCCCGGACACACGGGTCGCTGAGCCTGGGTGAAGCCAAGTTCGTACAGCGCCCCAACTACAACCCACACGAACACCGTTGGGGCGACCGATACGCTGAAATTCTAGATTTTTGCCTGTTTAGCGACCAGGAAGAATACCCAGTAGCGGTTTCAACCGGAACTGTCCTTCATCTCTGGTTCTCGGCTCGCTTCAACCAGGAAGTAGTCAGACCCATCTATGGCATCACGATCAAGACCAAGGAGGGCGTCACGGTGTATGGAAAGAACACCATACACGAGTCTGACGATGCCACGCTGAATGCCGGCAGGGCTCTTTCCCTGTCCATCATCAAGGCCCAATTCGAGGCCGCGCTTGCGCCGGGTGACTACTTCATATCGATAGGTATTGCGAGCCGCATGGGCGATTCGATCATTCCTCACGACCGTCGCTACGACAGCATCCATTTCCACATCAGCCCCACGGATGAGTTCCACGGCATCGCCGACCTGAAAGTCCGGATCCAGTCGGACAATCTGAACCATGCTTAAGCACGACAACTCGCACCCCTACGCTCTGGATGAAGCAACGAACTGTTGGCGACGTCCCGACTACGTCAGTCTAGATTACTCCGACGGCAACGAGACAGAAGAGAACATCGCCCGCCTGGTTCGTTCATGCCAGGACCGCTCCGTTTTGTCCGATGAGCTTCGGACACGCTGCACCGACTGGCCGACCACCTACCACCTCAGCTCTACACGGGCCAACATCCTCCGCCCGTTCACGCCGTGGCTCAAGGGTACCCAAGTGTTGGAGATAGGAGCCGGCTGTGGCGCAATCACCCGCTTCCTTGGAGAGTCAGGTGCCAAGGTGCTAGCCCTCGAAGGCAGCCTTCGCAGGGCCGAGATTGCCCGCATGCGGACCAGCGATCTGGACAACGTCACCGTGCTGGCCGAGTCGTTTTCACACTTTCAAACGTCTGCCCTGTTTGACTGCATCACTCTGATCGGTGTACTTGAATATGCCAATCTGTTTGTAGAGGGTGACAACCCCACCCGAATCATGTTGCAGAAAGCTGCCTCGTTGCTCGCCCCCGGCGGGGTTCTGATCGTCGCGATCGAAAACCAGCTGGGGTTGAAGTATTTCGCAGGGGCACCGGAAGACCATGTCTGGAAAACGCTCTACGGTGTAGAAGGGCGGTATCAGCAAAACGAGCCCAAAACGTTCGGCGCAAGAGAACTGGCCAAGCTTCTGCGAGACAGCGGCCTGGAACAGGTGCAACGACTTGCACCGTTTCCTGATTACAAACTGCCCTACGCAATCATCACTGAAGCAGGCGCTCGTCACCCTGATTTCGATGCAGGCGCACTGGCAGCGCAGCACACACGCAAAGATCAGCAGCTGCCGTCCGAGTTGGCGTTTGCCCCAGAAAGGGTCTGGCCGGAGCTGGGTAAAAACGGCCTGTTGATGGATCTGAGCAATTCTTTTCTGTTTACTGCAGCCCGAACGTCTAGTTTTGCACTCCCCCCCCAAGTACTGGCATTCAACTACAGCACGGACCGAAAGGCCCGGTTCTGCAAAGAGGCAACGTTCCGTGCGCACGGCGACACAGGAATTTCCGTTGAGCATGCACGGCTCTCACACGTCGAGTCCGCGCCTTGCGAGCGAATTCGCTGGCGGCTGGCTGAATCGTCAATGACCGAAAATTACCTTGCCGGTGCACCGATCCAATCCCAAATCGTCGACATCTGGAAGGCAGATGGCTGGACCAAAGAAGAGATCTCGCCCGTCATCCACAGCCATCTTTCAGCCGTACTCCAACTGGCAGGACGCGCTGCTGACACAGCTCCAATCAAGCTGGATACATCAATCCCAGGGGACTTGGTCGACCTGACGCTGAGCAACCTTATAGCGGGCCCCAAAGGTTTGATGTCTTTTGACCAGGAGTGGCGACTAGCGGAACCCATCCCTCTGGGATGGCTGCTATTCCGATCCTATTTGATACTGATCCAGTCAGTCACCCGCGTTGGTCGCTATGCGAACCATCAAACCATAACGCGCACCGAACTGGTGAAAGTGCTTTTTGAGGTTGTGGGACTACCCGTCAGTGACACCGATCTGAGACACTACGCTGATCTGGAAGCGGATCTGCAAAATCTGATCTTGCCACGCCCCGTCGACAAGCCGTTGAACTGGTATGAAACAGCGGAACTGATTCATTTCAATGCATTTGAACAGCTTTGGCTGTCCAAAAAATCAAAAGAAAGCATCAAACACTCGCTGACCCGGAGTCAAGCCCAACTGACCTACGAGCAAGAAGCGAACGCTCAACTGAAAAGCGAAATCACCGCATTGCGAACTCTCGAGGATGAGTTCACCCGGGTCAATACCGAGCTCGAGTCGCGTATGTCCGCTCTGGCGCAGCAATTCAAGCAAATTCCCCGGTTGCGTTTAAAAAGAGTTCTGCTTCAACGCCTGCTGCCCAACGCCTTCAGATCAAAGGAAAAAAAGCGGATCGCATATTTGTGTGCCAGCCCCGCCTTCGACTCCGACTACTATCTCACTAACAATCCGGATTTACCATTCAAAACACGAGAGCAAGCGGCGCGTCATTTTCATACATTTGGATGGAGAGAAAGCCGCCGACCAGCAGCTTGGTTCGACTGCGAATCCTATTTATTGGCAAACCCAGACGTCTTGGCGAGCGATCAGGATCCATTCCTACACTACCTGCACCATGGTATTGTAGAAAAGCGAAGGCTGAGACACACGACCAGCACGAGCTTTGTGCGACATCAGGATGACCCTATTCATGGGATTGGGCCGATTCATCCTGACCCCTACCTACCTGAGTCGGCAAAAGGAAAGGCGATTCGCGCATCGGTTCGCATATTCGTAGATCAACCAGAAGAATCTCATTATCAACGCTGCAGACTGATTAAAGAGGCCTGTGATGCCTTGGGCCTAACCGTGTCCATTAGGCTGCCGAGCGCAAGCGAAGATACCGAGATCCCGAGTGACTTGCGGCAACACCCTGGCGCTGCCGTGACCGGTACCCCTGAAAATGCATGGCTGGACTTCTTGGCTACCCAATCGTTGCAAGCTCACAGCTTCGATGTTCTCGCATCGATCTCCACAGCGGCCAATGACAGTCATTCCGACGAAGATCCAAGTGCAACCCTCTCGCTGGATGCTCTTGTCACGCGACTGAGGCAATCAATCCATCTGGCAACAGAACAGTGCTCGCTGCTCAGGACCGGGCTGCCGTTTACCCCTTGGTTCGAACCTCATAGTCATTGCATTCCGGCCGAAACCATGCACGAGACTTACGTCCGAACCGTGGATGTTCCGGGCACCGTGGCGGTCTCGTCCGATATTGAGCTGGGTGGCGCATTCTTCGTCAGCGGTTCTCTGATGCGCCATTTTCTGCGCTATCGTGGGGATCTGGTTCATTTCGCACCGCAGTACCCCACAGAATCGTTAACCCTGTTTCTGACCACAGCCCGGTCATTGGCATTCAGCAGTGCCTTCCTTGCTCCTCCAGAAGTTCAACAGCGTTCGGTCTGGTACGAGGAGCCCCAAGACTTTGCGAACGCCTCAAAGAATCCTGGACCACGGGTGCTGGCTTTCTACCTGCCACAGTTCCGACCAACGCCCGAAAACGATGTCTGGCACGGCAAAGGATTCACGGAATGGTTCAAGGTCAGAAGTGCTTATCCGCTTTTTGACGGGCACTACCAGCAGCACATACCCCACAGCGACCTTGGCTACTACGCCATAGAAGACAGCCACACACTGCGTCGACAAGCCGAGATGCTCAAGAAAGCCGGCATGCATGGCATGGTGTTCTACCACTATTGGTTCACCGGAAAGCTGATCCTTGAGAAAGCTGCGCAGATGCTGCTGTCCGAATCGGACATCGACATGCCTTTCTGTTTTTGCTGGGCCAACGAAAATTGGACAAAGCGGTGGGACGGCGAAGATCAAGAAGTGCTGCTGGCGCAAGACTACTCCAGAGAAGATGCCAAGGCATTTATTGAGTACCTCATTCCGTTCTTCAAGGATCCCCGCTACATCCGTGTTCACAATCGCCCTGTCTTGATTGTCTACAGGCCCAGCTCCATCGAACAGCCACACGACTACATCGCGATCTGGTCGGAACAATGTCGGCTGCATGGTCTGCTCCCCCCGTACGTGGTAGCCACCCTCACGCGAGGCGCCGTCACGCCACATGCGTATGGGATGGACGCAGCACTGGAACGGCCGCTAAACGACTGGACCGATGGCGCCGTACCCGATATCCGAGAACGACTGCCTTCCTTCACACAGCTAAAGGGCAGTGTGCTGGACTACTCGCAGGTTGCCAAGCATTACGCTCAGCCCTCCAGCCCCACCGAGTTCATCCACTGGCGCTCGGTGGTACCGATCTGGGACAACACGCCGCGCTACAAGTCAGGTGCGTATCTGTTGAACGACTTCAACAATGCGGACTTCCAAGGCTGGATCGAAGCAGCCTTGGCAGACACCCGAGACAAGCTGGCGACCGAGGAGCAGATGGTTGTCATCAATGCCTGGAACGAATGGGCCGAAGGAGCTCACCTTGAACCCGACGAAAGAAACGGGTATGCCTATCTCAACGCAGTCGGCCGCGCACTCACCGGCGAGCCATTTTTTCCGGTCAGTCCAGATCGAGAAGCATCGTTCGTGATTCGGATACACCCCGAGGTCGCCAGCGCGATGACCCGGGATTGCTGGGCCACTCGTTTGTTTACGCACGGCCTACGGATCAATGAGCCTTCCTTTGGCTACCAGGTAGCACCTGACGATCAAGTCACTGCAAAGGCGCTGGCCGAAATTGGCCTGACATCTCACTGTGCTGACGACCTCTCTGTGGTCAATGTGCATCTGGACCAAATGGTGGCGATCCCTGAGGACAGCCTCTCTTTCCTAGCAACCTATGCCCGGCGTTTTGCCGGCTACCGGGTGGTGGCGAATCACAAAAACGACGAAGCGTTGACCACGGATCGGTTCGAACGCTGCCTCAGTGCACCTTCTGGATACACACCTGCCATCTGGGGCTCAGTGCGCAATCAAACCAGCCTCGGCTCCAAAGTGGCAGCACAGGCCTGGTGCTACCGGATAGAAACTGAGCAAGATTGCGGAGCACCGGCCACCGGCCTGTCTGTATCGACCTTGGTTCGCTACCACAGCGCAGGATCCATGACAGAACTGCGAAATGCCGTCTACTCCCTCCTCGCACACACTCAAACGAGCGTGGAAGTCTTGGTGCTTGCGCAAGACCTTGACATGGAGCAGCAGGCGCGCGTGGCCGAATGGCTGAATTCTCTGCCTTTGCCCAATTCGTTGCACCAGATTCGGGTTGAGTCCTTTCAATCGACCGCAGAGCAAAGCGACCTACGGTGCGAGATGCTGAACCGGGGTGTCGCTGAAGCCACCTTTCCGTACTTCACATTCCTTGACTATGACGACACCCTGTTCCCGGGCGCACTGACCCACCTTGCGCGCCGACTCGTCAGTACAGGAGCACGAGCCACATTCGGGCGCGTATACCACGCCGACTTAGACGATGAAACAGGACTGGTGCAGGAGCGGCGTGTCAACCACGGCTACGGATCGACGTATGAGGATTTTGTTCATGACAATTGTGCGCCAATCCATTCATTCATGATTGACAAGCGCAAACTTGATCTCGATGGGATCCGCTACTTCCCAGACATGAAATTCATGGAGGATTACTATTTCCTCCTGCAAGTGTTTGACCAGGAAACTACAGACTGGGCCGCTCTTGAAACACCAAAGATGCTTGGCGACTATAACTTCCGCGTGTCGGGTCGCAACCACACGCTGGTTTTCCGAGACATGAGCGATCGCCAGAGAGTTCTGGACAATCCGCACTACCAGATCTGCGACCGCCGCATCAACGAATTGAGACAGCGCCTAGCCCAAGACCATCTGGCCCGGACGCATCACTTGAAGAACAGGTACCTCAGCATTGGCCAAAGCAACTAGCCATGGTCAGGAGATACCCCAATTTCGACCTTCTTCGCCTTCTTCTTGCACTGGAAGTGGTTGTCGTTCATGCATGGAACGAAACCGACAGAAACTTCAGCTGGGCTGGCTTCATCATGGCCGTTCCGGCGTTTCTGGCAATCAGTGGATTCCTCGTTCTTAAAAGCTATGAGGACTCGGGCTCTTGGCGGAGCTTCGCAAAAAAACGGGCCCTAAGAATCCTACCTGCGCTGATGGTTTCATTGCTGCTGTGCTGGGCCTTGTTCGACACGTTCGCCGTGTTCAACTCCCTTCTCAACTGGCTAACAGGAGGCCTGTACACCTTGCCCGGCGTAGCCAACGGACCTTTGTGGTCGCTTGCCTGGGAGGAACTGGCCTATACTTTGCTTGCAGTTCTGTTCGCGGCCGGCGCCTACCGCAAACCGCTGCTTATTTGGACACTGTTCGCCTGCTCCCTGTACATAGTTCACCTGGGCAGGGGGCTGCAGCCGTGGTTTCAGATGATCTTGTTGTTGCTGCCAGCTTTCTTTATCGGCAATCTTGCATACCTGCACCGCGACATCCTCAACAGGGTTCATCCTGTGGTGCCGTGGGCATTCCTTTTTCTCGTGATGTTCGGGAGCGGATGTCCATACTTCTCCACATGAAGTCTCCTCGAATTCCTGAGCCAGTCAGAAGTAGAGGTTGGGGAACAGTTTGACACGGTACTCGACCGGTGGGAAGCAATGCCCCGCAACTCACGTTGCGAGGCATTGTGCACAGCTCTTCAGCGTCTTGTTAGTGTTCTGACACGGACTGAATGGCTCCCTTTTTGTAGAGTCCTGGCGCTCAGCCGCGCTTCTGGATCGTGCGCCTGAAGTAGCGCTCGCGCACTCGGCGCGCCGTGCGCCAGAGCACCGGGGGGGCGAAATCCTGGCCCAGGCGCCACATCACACCAGAGAAGCTCTCCTCCGGCCGCGACTTGAAAATGGTGGTGTGGATGCCGTCCGCCTCGCCTTTCGGACGCCCGTTGGTGTAGTAGTACAGCGCCAGCGACTTGCGGGTCATGTCCTCCGGACAGTTCAGGGGGTCCGGATGGCCGTGGAAGGAGTCGCTGGTGGTGGTGAAGATCGCCAGGCGGTTGAACACCGGCAGGATCTTGTCGCCGCAGAACTTGGTGTCCTTGTCCCACAGCTCAAGGTACCCACCGTACTCCTCCTTCCAGTCCTTGTTCAGGTACAGCAGCACGTTGATGCGGCGGTCCAGGAAGGTGCTGTCGTGCTTGTTGAAGTCGGCGTGCAGCTTCAGCAGGCCTCCGCGACGGATCTGGTGCAGGCCCCCCCCGCGCAACAGCGGGTCGGGAATCAGGTTGTCGATGCCGGTGAGCTTTTCGAGGAACTGCAGGAACGGGATCGAGTGGAACTGGTAGAACAGTTGGCGGGTCACCGGGCCGAACTGGGTTTCGTCGGCGCAGACCAGCTTGATCTCGGTCTGGCGGTTGTAGTTGTGCCAGTCGATGTCGGCGGGCTTCGGAAACTCGGCCAGCACCGCCTCGGCCACGTCCGGGGGCAGGAAGTTGTCCAGGTGGATGTGGGGGAAAGGATTGCCATTGGCGTACCGCTCCGCGTTTTCCGCGGCCAGTTGAAGGTACTTGGGATCGTCAAACACAAAACGATCGCTCAGATCCACGGTGGACATATCCATGCGCTCCTCAGGAAGGGGTCGGGTCAATCCGACAAACCTGACGATGCTAGGTTGCAATACTTAAGATGCGTTTAAGTGTTCAGCCGTCGTGGTCTGGTCGCTGACGGTGCGGCCTGCCGCATCCTCATGCGGACATCAAGCCTGGGCGGCGGGCACCGGTGGCAGCACGATACAGAACGTGGCACCCTCACCTGGCGCCGCCACGGCGGCGAGCTCACCGCCATGACGGTGCACGATGCTCTGCACCGTCGCCAGGCCGATGCCGATGCCGGGAAACTGGTCCTCCCGGTGCAACCGCTGAAATGGCTGGAACAGCCGGTCCGCGTGGGCCATGTCGAAGCCCGCACCGTTGTCCGAGACGCAGATGCCATGCAGCCCAGTGACACTCCCCGCATGCACACGGATCTCGGGGTCCGGCGTCGCGCCGGTGTACTTCCAGGCGTTGTCGAGCAGATTGGTCATCACCGAGGCCAACATGCGTTCGTCACCGGTGACCTCCAGCCCTTCCTCGACATAGGTGCGCACCTGCCGACCGGACTCCTCGGCCAGCTGTGCCAGTCGCTGACGGGCCAGCGCGGACACATCCACCCGGTCGAGGCGAAGATCCCCCCGGCTGCTTCTGGAGAGCGCCAGGATGCCTTCTATCAGCTGGCCCATGCGCGCAGCGGACTGGTGAATCCGATCCAGATAGACCCTGGCCTGGTCGGGCAGTGTGTCGCCGAAATCTTCCTGCAGCGCCTGCGAGTAGCCGCTGAGCGCCCGCAATGGTGCGCGCAGATCGTGGGAGACCGCATAGGCGAAGGTCTCCAGTTCCCGGTTCGCGGCGCTGAGCTCGGCGGTGCGCTCGGAGACACGAAACTCCAGTGTGGCGTTCATCTCCCGCAACGTGGCCTCGGCCGACTTGAGCGCGTCGATGTCGGTGTGGGTGCCCAGCATGCGCAGCGGCCTGCCGTCCGCGGACCGCTGCTCGATCTGTCCCAAGGACAGGATCCATTTCCAGCGCCCGTCCCTCGTGCGCAGTCGGAATTCGACGCGAAACGCCGCCTGGCGGCCCGCGAGGTAGTCCTCCAGCAGGCGCGGAATGCGGGCCTGGTCTTCGGGGTGGAGCCGTTCGCGCCACGATGCGAGGGTCTCGCGGAAATCGGCCGGGTCGTGGCCGAGCATGACCGCGTACTCGGGACTCACGGTGGTTTCACCGGTTTCCAGGTTGAGGTCGTACAGCCCCTGACTGGCTGCCGCCAGGGCCAGGCGCAGCCGTTCTTCGCTGTCGTGCAGGGCCATCTCCGTGGCCCGTCGACCACTGATGTCGAGAAATGTCACCGCGCAAAGGCCCTCGCCCGCCCGGAAAGCGGACACCGAAAAGAAGGTGCCCAGACGTTCGGACCCTTGCTCGAACTGCCGCGACTCGCCTGTCAATGCCACCCGGCCGTAGGTGCCGATCCAGTCCGCTTCGTCGTCCTCGATACCCGGCAGCACCTGCGTCAGCCGTTGCCCCATGACCTTGACCAAGTCCAGACCCGTGACATCGGCCAGATGGCGGTTGGCGGCAAGGATCACCAGATCCACCGGTCTGCCCTGCCCGTCCTGAACCAGTTCGAACAATACAAAACCAGTGTTCATGTTCTCGAACAGGGAGCGGTAGCGGGCCTCGGACTCGATCAGCCGCTGCTTGGCCTGCGTGCGTTCGGTGATGTCGCGCGAAATGCCGAAGGTGCCTCGGATGTGTCCCTGGGCATCGCGCAGCGGCCCCTTGGTGGCCAGAAATACCCTTCGCCCCTGCGCCGTGTCCAGGTGTTCCTCGTTGGTCTCCACACGGCCAGACGCCAGCACCCGCCGGTCGATGCCCCGGATCAGCGTCGCCTGTTCGGCCGGGAAAGCAGCCCCGTCGTCCTGGCCGAGCAAGGCGCTGGCGGGACGCCCCACATAGCGGGCCGCGGCGTCGTTGACCAGCAGGTAGCGTCCCTGCTCGTCCTTGGCGAAGATGGCGTCGCTGGAACTCTGGGCGATGGCGGTGAGCAGCTCCAGGGCCCGGGTCTTTTCTTCCGCCTGGGCCTGTTCGCGCCGATGGGAGGCGTTCAGCCGTCCGACCAGCCGGCGGACCAGCACATACAGCAGCAGGGTGGTGACGACGACGAAGAACCAGCCCTTGAGCATGCTGGCCTGCACGAGCGCCTCGGGGTCGTGCCACAGCAGGCCCATCGCGCGGTCCGACAGCAGGATCCAGAGACCGGCAAACGCGGCATACACCAGCGCCACACGCAGGGCACCATGCGCCAGATTGATTCGTTTGTTGGATGTGTTCACTGGAATCCGGGCCGATGAAGCCGCTGCAACAAGCTTGGGCGACCTTACCCGTCCCGGCCCCGGCGTACAAACCCTGCGACGCAAAAACTGCGAAAAATGACCGTTCGCGCGATGTGATCCGCAGACCCTATGCTGTCGTCAGGCCGACGCGCCGCCAGCAGGCTGCACCAGCAGCAGCCAGTCGCTGTCGCCGGCAGCGTTCCTGGCCGGCGGCGTCACATGCAGCTGCCCCACGCGCAAGTCGAGGTGCAAGGGGTGCGTTTCGAAGCTGGTCGGATCGACCCAGCAGCCCTTCAGCGGCCCTTTCAGCCGACGAACATCGAGCGAAAAGCCCTTGCTCTCGATCGAGTACGCGAGAACGGTGGACCTGGCTTCGGCCATTCCCATGGCGATGGGTGCTGGCGAGGTGGGCCGCCACCCGAGCTTGAGAAGCAGCCTCTGCAGGCGCCTGCTGCGAGGCAGGAAGTGTTTGCGCCCCTCGGCCGGGTGCAGCGGCACGAACTCGTGCCACGGCAAGGTGGCCATCAGGAACGACCGGGCCAGGCCGATCTGCCGGGCGCCGGGGAGTTGCATCGCCTGCGCCCACGGCAGGTTCCCCCAGCAGGACCCGGAGGGCGACGGGCCAAACGGCCGCTGCTCCGTGTTGACCTGCCAGATCCCGTTGGCCCCGTAGGTGTGCCCCGCCAGGCCGCTGTTGAGCGCATGCGCCCAGAACGCCTCGCGCGCGTCGCGGGCCGTGACGGTGGGGTTGATGTCCAGCGCTTCGTACCGGGACTCCCCGCTGATCACCGGCATGACCGGCCCCGCGCTCCAGCCCTCCTGCGCGCGCCGCGCGTGGTGCAGCGTGGGCTGCCCGTGACCGGTCTGCTGCATCTCGAAGTCGAGCAAGTCCGCATCCGTGACCGACTCTCGGGCGCTGGTGACCGGGTGCGTGGAGATCAGGCGATCGAAGGCATTGAGGCGGCGCATCTCGCGGATCACCTCGGTCCAATCGGTGCGCAGCCGGGCCCGCGAGGCGTCCTTCTGAAGGTGGCCCTCCAGATACCACGGCATGGTCTGCTCGCCGGCGGCCACCCACACGACCGGCAACGCCCCCCAGCGCGCGATCAGATGGCGCCAGTGCCGCTGCATGTTTTCCGGGCCGATCATGGGCAGGTAGTAGCCCCAGGCGCCCAGAATGCACGGCACCAGTCCCTGCTCGACCAGGTGAAACACCCGCTGGTCCGCCTCGTCGAAAAAGGCCGGGTTGATGCGGCCCAGATCGGTCTCCCAGCTGAAGCCGCTGGCGCTGCAGCCCCGCTCGTCGAACAGCGGCATGTCCGGGTACAGACCGGCGACCAGCTGGATCAGGTTGAACCCGCGCTCCTTGCGGTTGCGCACCAGCGCCTGGAAATCATCCGGCCAGGAAAGGCGGCCGCACAGCCCCATCCACCAAGTGTCGCCCAGCCAGAAAAACGGCGTGCCGTCGGCGTGGCAGAAGTGCCGCCGGTCCTCGGCCACCCGGATGCCACCGTGCCGGTAGAGCGGGTTGTCACCCTGGTAGGCCGTGACCTCGACCGTGCCCGCCTGGCCATGCAGACCCGCATTGCCCGCGTCGCTGCAGCGGGTGGTGAAGGTGTGGATGCCCGTCTCGGCACTGGCGTAGCGGACACACCAGGTGTCCCCGCCGCCCCAGAACGCCGGAACCTCGACCACACGCTGGCTGGGCGATACGAACACCACGTCCAGCAGCAGATCTTTGAACGGCTCGTCATAGGCGACGCTCGACCGGAAGCGGATCTCGACCGCCCTGTTCTGATGTGTGCGGAGCGTCATGCCTTGCCCCCGCCCGCCAGCCGCCGGGCTTCTTCAAGCATGGACGCATCGCCATAGCGCTCGATCAGAGACATCGTGATCTGCGCCGTGGGCCTGCTCAACCACATCGGCGACTTCTTCAGAAAGCCGAAGCCCTGTTCGGGCAATGACCAGTGCGGCAGCGCATAGGCCGGCCCTGTGGCGATGGTGGCCCAGAGAATGAAGCGGCGCAGCGTCGCTGCATCGACCGGTGCTGCCGACGGGTCGGTCAGGGCCCGCTGTTCTTCGCGCAGCGCCGTGTCCTCGGGGATCACCAGGTTCGCAGCCAGTTCGCGCAACTGGTCGGCGTCCATGCGTTCGAGGTGCTGATCGAACCGGGTGATGTCCAGTGTCTGGGCATGGCGATAGCCGCGATCAATGACCCAGCGGCTCAGACCGACCTCGCCACGGCGAATGGTTTCCAGCTTGTCGGCGGTGAGCGTCAGGTCCTGCCAGTACTTGCGGAAGCCCGGGTCCCTCAGGATGCGCGCGCCAAACATCAGCGCGAACGAGCAGTAGTGCAGGTGCGGCACGCCCTCATCCGGCACCCAGGGCCGGCCACGGCCGGGGTCTGCCAGAAAGTCCAGCCAGCCGTCGTTGGATACCGCGCCCACCAGGTCCACCTCCAGCCGCTCGGCCTGCGCCAGCCAGTCTGCCGAGGCCGGCACCGGGAACCAGGCGGAATCGTTGACCAGCAAGAGCTGATCGAGGCCCGGCAGTTGGTCCAGGGCCATCAGCACGCCCTCGCGGTAGGCGCCAAAGTCGTAACCGTAGTTGGGCCGCTCCACCAGCCGCCAGCACAGGGGTTGCAGGCGTTCGCGCTCCTGGGGCGTCAGCGGCAAGTTGCTGACCACCAGCGGCGCACAGCCCTTGCGCGCCAGGTAGGCCAGCGACGTCAGGTGGGAGTCCTGCAGCCCGAGGCGCGGGTACATGACATACACCGCGCAGCGCCGGGTGGCCGCCAGTGCGCCTTCGGTGATGCGCACCTGGCGCCTGAGCCAGTGGTCGTGCCACAGGTTGCCGAACCAGAGGTTGACGAACAGACCCGGCATCCGCCGCACACGGCCCCAGCGCCAGGCCAGATGGTTTCGCAGCCGGGTGAGCCAGCGGCTGGCGGTCTGCGCGAGTGAATCGGTCCCCATGCTGCGTCGGACGGCTCAGGACACCGATCGCCGGAGCATGGGCAGCACCAACCGGTGGCCCAGCGGTGCGAACACCGCCACCTCCATCAGCCCCAGCAGCAGCAGGCGCACGAAAGGATGCTGGCCCGCCACCCAGGGCAGGTGGTGCACGAACCACCATCCGAGGGCCGAAGCGCCGAGCATCAACAACAGCAGCAGGCCTTCCATCCGCAGGTTGCGCAGGCCCAGTTTCCAGCCCAGGTACTGGCTCGTGGCCCCGGTGACCACCTCGGCACACAGCACGGCCAGCACCGCCGTCTCGATGGAGTACTCGAACTGGAGGTAGACCCCGAGGAACAGCAGGAACGAGAGCACCTTGACCGCGCTCACGATGGCGATCCACTGCGGCTTGCCCATGGCCATGAACGCAGCGCCGTAGATGCCGCTGAGGCTGCTGAACCAGACCCCCATGGCCAGCAGCGGCAGGAAGTCGCCCCCTTTGACGTAGCGGTCGTCGTAGGCCAGATCGAAGAAGCTGCTGGCCCCGGTCACCAGCAGCACCACCAGAAAGCTCACCACCAGCATCAGCGGCACGCGGGTGCGCCGGAAGGCCTCTTTCAGCGGCACCCCGTGGTCCAGCATGCGCGAGTACCAGGGGAACACGATAGACGACTGCAGCGTCCCCACCAGCATCGCCACCATCAGCGACAGGCTGGTGGCGATGGAATAGACGCCCACCTCGGCCAGGGGGAAGATGGCCGCCAGCAGCACGCGATCGATCTGCAGCGCCAGGAAAGAGATCATGGTGCTCAGGAACACCCACTTGCCGAAGCCGAAGATCGCCTTCACCGAGTCCCGGTCGAGCCGGAACCGGTCGGTCATGCCCGACAACATCGCATACGAGAGCCAGACCCGCAGGCCGCTGCTGACCACACCTGCGATCGCCAGCGCATATACCGAGCGCAGGTACCAGGCCAGTCCCACCATCAGCACCGCGTTCAGCACCTGCACCAGGAGCTCGATCTTGGTCACGCTGGCAAGGTCCATCCTCCGAGCCGCGGTGAGCATGCGCGAGGACTGGAAGCCGTCGGCGATGGCACCAAGCGCCACCAGCGGGATCAGCCAGAGCAGTTCGCGGGCCATCGGGTCGTTGGCGCCATAGATGTGCGCCATGGGCCAGGCCAACGCCGCCGCACCGATGAACAGGATCCCTCCCCGAATCGTCTGCAGGGTCCAGGCCGTCTGCAGGAAGACCGGTTCGTCGCCTCTGGGGTTCTGCACCACGCTGGGCTTGAGCCCGAGGTCGGAGAACATCGCCAGGCCCTGCATCACGGCCGCCACCAGGGCCATCAGGGCAAAGGCCTCCTGGAACAACAACGCCGCCAGTGCGATGTTCGATGCGAGACGGATGATCTGCCCGCCACCGAACGCGACAACGATCCAGATCGTTCCGGTCTTGGCGCGGGCGGAGATGTGGGCCATTGAGGACTGGCCGACCTCCGCGGCGGGTGTCACTGAGTCGGTCAAGCAGCACTCCCCGGCGCCACATCTTGGGCAGCATGCAATCGCACCATTGGATACATCACGGTTGGTTCTGGTGCTCGGGCAGGCACCCTGTTGCGCGCAGGCGAATGAAAAAGTTCAAACGCGCGGGACAAATTATCGCGAAGATTTCCTCTCCGTCCCGGCCCGCGCGAGGCGCACGCAACAAAACGCCCTCCGGAACACAGGGTCCCGGAGGGCGAATCGATTGGGCTTCTCGGCCAACCGCCAGGCTTCTGGCGGCTGCGGACCAGGCTTACTTCTTCGAGGGCGGCAGGTCGGTGCAGGACCCGTGCGCCACCTCCGCCGCCATGCCGATGCTCTCGCCCAGCGTGGGGTGCGGGTGGATGGTCTTGCCGATGTCCACCGCGTCGGCGCCCATCTCGATGGCCAGCGCAATCTCGCCGATCATGTCGCCGGCGTGGGTGCCCACGATGCCGCCGCCCAGGATCTTGCCGTGGCCATGGGCCTCGGGCGAGTCGTCGAACAGCAGTTTGGTGAAACCCTCGTCGCGGCCGTTGGCAATCGCGCGGCCTGAGGCTGTCCAGGGGAACAGGCCCTTCTTGACCTTGATGCCCTGGGCCTTGGCCTGGTCCTCGGTCAGGCCCACCCAGGCCACCTCGGGGTCGGTGTAGGCCACGCTGGGGATCACGCGGGCGTTGAAGGCGGCCGAGGCCAGCTCCTTGTTGCCCTGCAGTTCACCGGCAATGACCTCCGCCGCAACGTGCGCCTCGTGCACCGCCTTGTGCGCCAGCATCGGCTGACCCACGATGTCGCCGATGGCGAAGATGTGCGGCACGTTGGTGCGCATCTGGATGTCGACGTTGATGAAGCCGCGGTCGGTCACCGCCACGCCGGCCTTGTCGGCGGCGATCTTCTTGCCGTTGGGCGTGCGGCCCACCGCCTGCAACACCAGGTCGTAGGTGCCTTCGCTCTTGCTGCCGTCCAGGCCCTCGAACTGCACCTTGATGCCTTCGGGCGTGGCCGTGGCGCCCACGGTCTTGGTCTTCAACATGATGTTGTCGAAGCGGCCCTTGTTCATCTTCTCCCAGACCTTGACCAGGTCGCGGTCGGCGCCCTGCATCAGGCCGTCGAGCATCTCGACCACGTCCAGTCGCGCGCCCAGCGTGCTGTACACCGTGCCCATTTCCAGGCCGATGATGCCGCCGCCGACGATCAGCATCTTCTTGGGCACGCCCTTGAGCGCCAGCGCGCCAGTCGAATCCACGATGCGCTCGTCCTGCGGGAAGAACGGCAGGCGAACCGCTTGCGAGCCGGCGGCGATGATCGCGCGCTTGAAGGCCACGACCTTCTTGGTGCCGGTCTTGTCCTGGCCCGTGCCCGTCGTCTCTTCCACTTCAACGTGGTTGGGACCGACGAAGGCGCCGTAGCCACGCACAGTGGTGACCTTGCGCATCTTGGCCATGGCGGCCAGACCACCGGTCAGCTTGCCGATGACTTTTTCCTTGTGGGCGCGCAGCTTGTCCACGCTCACCGTGGGCTTGCCGAACTCGACCCCCAGATCACCCAGGTGCGAGACCTCGTCCATCACCGCCGCGACGTGCAGCAGCGCCTTGGACGGGATGCAACCCACGTTCAGGCAGACGCCGCCCAGTTGGGCGTAGCGCTCGACGATGACCACCTTCAGGCCCAGGTCGGCGGCGCGGAAGGCGGCCGAGTAACCGCCGGGGCCGGCGCCGAGAACCAGCACGTCGCATTCGATGTCGGCAGAACCGGTGAATGCAGCGCCGAAGCTGGCGGCCGTGGGGGCCACGACCGGCGCAGCGGCCGGGGCCGCCGCGGGTGCGGCTGCAGACGCAGGCGCCGCGGCCGGCGCGGGAGCCGCCGCAGCGCCCTCCGCGTCCAGCACCAGCACGACCGAACCTTCGCTGACCTTGTCGCCCAGCTTGACCTTGAGCTCTTTCACCACGCCAGCGTGCGACGAGGGGATCTCCATCGAGGCCTTGTCAGACTCGACCGTGATGAGGCTTTGCTCGGCCTTGATGGTGTCACCCGCCTTGACCAGCAGTTCGATGACCGCGACCTCGTCGAAGTCACCGATGTCGGGAACCTTGATGTCCATGAGTGCCATGTTCGGGTTCCTTTACAGCAGCACGCGACGGAAGTCGCCGAGGATCTGGCCGAGGTACGCGTTGAAGCGGGCCGCTGCGGCGCCGTCGATCACGCGGTGGTCCCAGGTCAGCGACAGCGGCAGCATCAGGCGCGGCACGAACTGCTTGCCGTCCCACACCGGTTCCATCTGGCTCTTGCAGACGCCCAGGATCGCGACTTCGGGCGCGTTGATGATGGGCGTGAAGTAGCGCCCACCGATGCCGCCCAGCGAGGAGATGGTGAAGGTGGCGCCGGACATGTCGGCTGGTCCGAGCTTGCCGTCGCGGGCCTTCTTGGCCAGGTCGCCCATTTCCTGGCTGATCTGCAGCACGCCCTTCTTGTCGGCGTCCTTGATGACGGGCACAACCAGACCGTTGGGTGTGTCGGCCGCAAAACCGATGTGCCAGTACTGCTTGTAGACCAGCGCATCGCCGTCCAGCGAGCTGTTGAACTCGGGGAACTTCTTGAGCGCGGCGACGCACGCCTTGATCAGGAAGGCCAGCATCGTGACCTTGATGCCGCTCTTCTCGTTCTCCTTGTTGGTGGACACGCGGAAGGCTTCGAGGTCGGTGATGTCGGCGTCGTCGTGGTTGGTGACGGCCGGAATCATCACGGCGTTGCGCAGCAGGTTGGCACCGCTGATCTTCTTGATGCGGCCCAGTTCCTTGCGCTCGATCGGACCGAACTTGGCGAAGTCCACCTTGGGCCAGGGGATCAGGCCCAGCTCGGAGCCGCCACCGCCGGACGATGCCGGGGCCTTGGCCGCTTGTGCCTTGGTCTGCACCGCGCCGGCCATGACCGACTTGGTGAAGGACTGGATGTCTTCGGCCGTGATGCGGCCCTTCAGGCCCGAACCCTTGACCTCGTCCAGCGGCACACCCAGTTCGCGGGCGAACTTGCGCACCGACGGCGAGGCGTGCGGCAGACCCAGCGCCGGGGTGGCGGTGGGGTTGTGGACGGGAGCGGCCGCCGGGGCCACGGCAGCAGCCGGAGCCGCCACGGCTGCGGCGGCGGGAGCGGCCACCGGGGCGGCGGCTGCCGGTGCCGGCGCAGCGGCGCCCGCGGCACCCTCCAGGATCGCCAGCAGGTCACCGATGTTGACGGTGTCGCCGACCTTCACCTTGAGTTCCTTGAGCACGCCGGCGTGCGAAGACGGAATCTCCATCGACGCCTTGTCGGACTCGACCGTGATCAGGCTCTGCTCGACCTTGATGCTGTCGCCAGGCTTGACAAACACTTCAATGACCGCGACGTCCTTGAAGTCGCCGATGTCGGGCACGCGCACTTCCACCGGTCCCGCAGCAGCAGGCGCTGCAACCGGCGCAGCCACCGGGGCTGCCGCAGGGGCCGGGGCCGGAGCCGGTGCAGCGGCGGCAGGTGCCGGCGCAGCGGCCTCACCAGCGGCTTCCACCACCAGCACCACAGAACCTTCTTTCACCTTGTCACCCAGCGCCACGCGCATTTCTTTGACCACGCCAGCGGTGCTGGACGGGATCTCCATCGAGGCCTTGTCGCTCTCGACCGTGATCAGCGACTGCTCGGCCTTGACCGTGTCGCCCACCTTGACCAGCAGTTCGATGACCGCCACTTCGTCGAAGTCGCCGATGTCCGGGACCTTCACTTCTACCAGTGCCATGTTCTTGTCTCCGGATGTTTACGCGTAGAGCGGGTTGACCTTGTCGGTCTTAATGCCGTACTTCTTGATCGCCTCGGCCACCTTGGCCAGCGGCAGCTTGCCCTCGTCGGCCAGCGCGCGCAGGGCGGCGACCACGATGTAGTGGCGGTTGATCTCGAAGTGCTCGCGCAGCTTGCTGCGGAAGTCGCTGCGGCCGAAACCGTCGGTGCCCAGCACCTTGTACTCGCGGCCCTTGGGGATGAAGGGGCGGATCTGCTCGGCGTAGTTCTTCATGTAGTCGGTCGAGGCGACCACCGGACCGGCGTGCTTTTCGAGCTGCTGCGCCACAAACGGCACGCGTTGCTTCTCGGTCGGGTGCAGCAGGTTGAAGCGCTCGCAGTCCTGGCCGTCGCGGGTCAGTTCGTTGAAGCTCGGGCAGCTCCACACGTCGGCCTGCACGCCCCAGTCGGTGGCCAGCAGTGCCTGGGCAGCGATGGACTCACGCAGGATGGTGCCGGAGCCCAGCAGCTGCACGCGCTTGTCGCCTTCGGCGCCCGGCTTGCACAGGTACATGCCCTTGATGATCTGCTCTTCCGTGCCGGCGGTCAGGCCGGGCATGGCGTAGTTCTCGTTCAACAGCGTCAGGTAATAGAAGACGTTGTCCTGCTTCTCCACCATGCGCTTCAAGCCGTGGTGCAGGATCACGCCGACTTCGTGCGCGAAGGTCGGGTCATAGGACACGCAATTCGGGATCGTGCCGGCCAGGATGTGGCTGTGGCCGTCTTCGTGCTGCAGGCCCTCGCCGTTCAGCGTGGTCCGGCCGGACGTGCCGCCCAGCAGGAAGCCACGGGCCTGCATGTCGCCAGCCGCCCAGGCCAGGTCGCCGATGCGCTGGAATCCGAACATCGAGTAGTACACATAGAACGGCACCATGATGCGGTTGGACGTGCTGTAGCTCGTGGCCGCTGCGATCCAGCTGGACATGCCGCCGGCTTCGTTGATGCCTTCCTGCAGGATCTGCCCGGCCTTGTCTTCCTTGTAGTACATGACCTGGTCCTTGTCGACCGGGGTGTACTGCTGGCCTGCGGGGTTGTAGATGCCGACCTGGCGGAACAGGCCTTCCATGCCGAAGGTGCGGGCCTCGTCGACCAGGATGGGCACCACGCGCGGGCCCAGGGCCTGGTCGCGCAGCAGCTGGGTCAGGAAGCGCACATAGGCTTGCGTGGTGGAGATTTCGCGGCCTTCAGCGGTCGGCTCCAGCACGGCCTTGAAGGTTTCCAGCGAGGGCACGGTGAAGCTCTCGTCGGCCTTGGTGCGGCGCTTGGGCAGGTAACCACCCAGGGCCTTGCGGCGCTCGTGCAGATACTGCATCTCCGGCGTGTCGTCGGCCGGCTTGTAGAACGGGATCTTGGGCAGCTCGCTGTCCGGGATCGGGATGTTGAAGCGGTCGCGGAAGTACTTGATGTCCTCGTCCGTCAGCTTCTTGGTCTGGTGGACGGTGTTCTTGCCCTCACCGGCCTTGCCCATGCCGAAGCCCTTCACCGTCTTGATCAGCAGCACGGTCGGCTGGCCCTTGTGGTTCACGGCCTGGTGGTAGGCGGCATAGACCTTCTGCGGGTCGTGGCCACCGCGGCGCAGGTTCCAGATGTCGTCGTCGCTCATGTGCGAGACGAGTTCCAGCGCCTTGGGATCGCGGCCGAAGAAATGCTTGCGCACGTAGGCACCGTCGTTGGCCTTGAAGGCCTGGTAGTCGCCGTCCAGCGTCTCCATCATGATCTTGCGCAAGGCGCCGTCCTTGTCGCGCGCCAGCAGCGGGTCCCAGTTGGAGCCCCACAGCAGTTTGATCACGTTCCAGCCGGAACCGCGGAACTCGCCTTCGAGTTCCTGGATGATCTTGCCGTTGCCACGCACCGGACCGTCCAGGCGCTGCAGGTTGCAGTTCACCACGAAGATCAGGTTGTCGAGGTTTTCGCGCGCGGCCAGGCTGATGGCGCCCAGCGACTCGACCTCGTCCATTTCACCGTCGCCGCAGAACACCCAGACCTTGCGGTTCTCGGTGTTGGCGATGCCACGGGCGTGCAGGTACTTCAGGAAGCGCGCCTGGTAAATCGCCATCAACGGGCCCAGGCCCATCGAGACGGTCGGGAACTGCCAGAACTCGGGCATCAGCTTGGGGTGCGGATAGCTCGACAGACCCTTGCCGTCCACTTCCTGGCGGAAATGCAGCAGCTGCTCTTCGGTCAGGCGGCCTTCGAGGTAGGCACGGGCGTAGACGCCGGGCGACACGTGCCCCTGGATGTACAGGCAGTCACCGCCGTGGTTCTCGGACTCGGCGTGCCAGAAGTGGTTGAAGCCGGCGCCGAACATGTGGGCCAGCGAAGCGAACGAACCGATGTGACCACCCAGGTCACCGCCATCATCCGGGTTGTGGCGGTTGGCCTTGACCACCATCGCCATGGCGTTCCAGCGCATGTAGGCACGCAGGCGTTCTTCGATCTCGATGTTGCCGGGGCAGCGTGCCTCTTCGGTTGGCTCGATGGTGTTCACATAGCCGGTGTTGGCCGAGAACGGCATGTCGATGCTGTTCTGGCGGGCTTCCTCGAGCAGTTGCTCCAGCAGGAAGTGGGCGCGCTCAGGGCCCTCTTTTTCAATGACGGCGGCCAGCGCCTCCATCCATTCGCGGGTTTCCTGGGCATCGATGTCCCCGGCACCACGGTTGTTCTGAGCGTCGGACGCTGACATGGCTGTCTCCTGTGGGTTTGAAATAAAGCTTACGGCGGTGATTCCGCAGTGTCACGGATTTTTCCACAGATCATTTTAAATTTCAATATGTGCTCTATGATTTCTTTATATGAAATATTGCCGCGCACATGTTGTGGCGTCTGCTGCGCGCTCCGCCGACTCTGGCCTGTGGATTCCGCGGGCACACCCGTACACTCGAACGAATGATTCCCGCCCCTGAACAACCACCAGCGAGCCCGCCCGGAGGCACTCCGCTGGACTGGTGGCGCCGCTGGTGGCGCCGCCTTCCTCCCTCGCGCCAGGACCGCTTCGCCACGCTGGCGCCACTGCTGTCCGTCCTGCTGTTTCTGTCGGCCATCGCGGTGGCCATCACCTATCTGCGCTACGAGGAACTTGAGCGCGAGCAGGAAGCCGTGACGCGAGACGTCGAGTACGCGCAGCAGCGCATCCGGCTGCGACTGCTGGAACGCCAGGAACAGCTCATGCGTCTGGCGCGTGAGGTCGACAACAAGGAGATCAGCGCCGATGAATTCGAGTTCCAGGCCGAAACACTCATCAGCCAGTTCCCCGAACTGCAGGCGATCAGCTGGGTCGATGCGCGCCGTACCGTCCAGGCCAGCCACGCCTCGCCCAGTGCTCCGCTGTCACTTTTGCGCCCCAAGGGCAGCACGATGGCGGCAGCCGAAGGCGATGGCTCCTTCGAGTTGGCGCGCGACCTGCGCCAACCGATCTATTCGAGGCCCCTCGGCGAGGACGCCCGCCAATCCACCCTGATGCTGCAGGTACCTCTCACCGAGCAGGGTCGCTTCTCGGGCACGGTCATGGGTGAGTACTCCATCGACGGACTGATGCGCTTCGGCATGCCGCCGGAGATCATGGCGCGCTACGCGGTGGCCCTTCTCGATGATCGCGGCCGTGTGCTCGCGGGCAACCTGCAGTCACCGAGCGCGGTGCTGCGGCTGCTGCCCTGGTCGCCGCAGCCACTGGAGCACGAGGTGCCGGTCTCGCCGGTGGGCAACGGCCTGATCCTCAAGGCCCAGGGCTACCGCACCTCGCAGGACATCGTGGGCAGCGGCTTCTTCTGGGTCATCGGCGCGCTGTCGGCGCTCACGGTGTGGATGCTGCTGGGCACCTGGCGCCACACGCGCCGCCGCGTGCAGGCGCAGCAGGCCCTGATGTCGGAGACCAACTTCCGCCGTGCAATGGAAAACTCCATGCTCACCGGCATGAGGGCGCTGGACATGCAGGGTCGCATCACCTATGTCAACCCCGCGTTCTGCTCGATGACGGGCTGGACCGAAAGCGAGCTGGTCGGCCGCACCGCCCCCTTCCCCTACTGGCCAGAGGACGACCACGAGCAACTGGCGGCGCGGCTGGAGGACGAGCTCAACGGCCGGTCCACCCCCGGCGGATTCGAGGTGCGTGTGCAGCGCCGCGACGGCAGCATCTTCGACGCCCGCATGTACGTCTCGCCCCTGATCGACCCGAGAGGACACCAGACCGGGTGGATGACCTCGATGACCGACATCACCGAGCCCAAGCGCATCCGCGAAGAACTCTCCGCATCCTACGAACGGTTCACCACCGTGCTGGAATCACTGGACTCCGCGGTGTCGGTGGCGCCACTGGGCAGCGACGAGATGCTGTTCGCCAACAAGATGTACCGACTCTGGTTCGGCACCCGCGGCCATGGCCACCGCCAGCTGGTCGACCTGGCCGGCAACCAGCCCACCCCCAGCCCGGACAACGGGGACGCGGTGGACGCCTTTGCCGGCATGCCGACCGACACGCTGACCGACGCGGGCGCCGAGAACGCCGAGGTGTTCGTCGAGGAGCTCGACCGCTGGCTGGAGGTGCGCACGCGCTACCTGACCTGGGTCGACGGCCGGCTGGCCCAGATGGTGATCGCCAGCGACATCACGCCGCGCCGCAACGCGGAAGAACAGGCCGCGCGCCAGGCCGAACGCGCGCAGACCGCCAGCCGCCTGATCACCATGGGCGAGATGGCGTCGAGCGTGGCGCACGAACTCAACCAGCCGCTCACGGCCATCAGCAACTACTGCAACGGCATGATCTCGCGGCTCAAGGAGCAGCGCATCAGCGAAGAGGACATGCTCGCCGCGCTGGAGAAAACCGCGCGCCAGGCCCAGCGCGCCGGCCAGATCATCCAGCGCATCCGCGCCTTCGTGAAACGCAGCGAACCCAACCCCATGCCCTCGGACGTGGCACAGATGGTGAGCAACGCGATCGAACTGGCCGACATCGAACTGCGCCGCCACCAGGTCCGCCTCTCGCCATACGTCGCGGCGCGTCTGCCAAGTCTGATGGTCGATCCGATCCTGATCGAACAGGTGCTGATCAACCTGCTCAAGAACGCGGGCGAGGCGATTGCGCAGGCGGGCCGACCACCCGGCGAGCGCTACATCGAACTGCGTGTCGGTCCGCGCCGGCTCGATGACCAGGAGGTGGTGGAGTTCTCCGTGCGCGATTCGGGCAACGGAGTACCGGCCGAAATGATCGAGCGCATCTACGAGGCTTTCTACAGCACCAAGAGCGAAGGCATGGGCATCGGTCTCAAGCTGTGCCGCAGCATCGTCGAGTCGCACCACGGCAGGATGCAGGTGCAGAACATCTACAATGGAGATGAAGTGGTGGGTTGCTGCTTCAGTTTCTGGATTCCCGTTCAGTCCCGACTGACACAGGAACCGGAACCGGGGCCATCCGCCGCGACGTCGTTGACGGACACCGAAAGAGCGAGATGAGTTTGATTCCCAAAAAAGGCACCGTCTATGTCGTCGATGACGACGAGGCCGTTCGTGACTCCCTTCAATGGCTGCTCGAAGGCAAGGACTACCGGGTCCGCTGTTTTGAATCTGCCGAAGCCTTCCTCAGCCGCTACGACGCGCGAGAGGTCGCCTGCCTGATCGCCGACATCCGCATGGGTGGCATGACCGGCATGGAGCTGCAGGAAAAGCTGATCGAACGCCAGTCTCCCCTGCCCATCGTCTTCATCACCGGCCATGGCGATGTGCCGATGGCTGTGGAATCCATGAAGCGGGGCGCGCTGGACTTCATCCAGAAACCCTTCAAGGAAGACCAGCTGGTGCTGCTCGTCGAGCGCATGCTCGAAACCGCGAAGGAGGCTTTTGCCACCCACCAGCAGGCCGCCAGTCGCGACGCCCTGCTCTCCAAGCTCACCGGCCGCGAAGCCCAGGTGCTCGAACGCATCGTCGCCGGTCGCCTGAACAAGCAGATCGCCGACGACCTGGGCATCAGCATCAAGACCGTGGAAGCGCATCGCGCCAACATCATGGAAAAGCTGGGTGCCAACACCGTGGCCGATCTGCTCAAGATCGCCCTGGGCCAGACACCCGCCAAAGTCTGACCCTCCACACCCTGCGCCAACGCCCGCCCCCTCCCGGCGGGCGTTTCCATTTCTCCCCTCTTTCCCCCAACGACCATGACCGCCCAACTCATCGACGGCAATGCCCTCTCCAAACAGCTTCGCACCGATGTGGCAGCGCGCGTGACCGCACTCAAGGCCAAAGGGGTGACGCCTGGTCTGGCCGTCATCCTGGTCGGCGACAACCCCGCCAGCCAAGTCTATGTGCGCAACAAGGTCAAGGCCTGCGAGGACACCGGCATGCACTCGGTGCTGGAGACCTGGCCGGCCACCATGACCGAGGCCGAGCTGCTGGCCCGCGTGGACGCGATGAACAACGACGCCAGCATCCACGGCATCCTGGTGCAGCTGCCGCTGCCGGCCCACATGAACGCACAGCGCGTGATTGAGGCGATCTCGCCCGAGAAGGACGTGGATGGCTTCCACATCGCCAGCGCCGGCGCGCTCATGACCGGCCTGCCCGGCTTCTGGCCTTGCACGCCCTACGGCTGCATGAAGATGCTGGAACGCATCGGCTACGAGCTCAAGGGAAAACACGCGGTCGTCATCGGGCGCAGCAACATCGTGGGCAAGCCCATGGCGATGATGCTGCTGCAGCAGAACGCCACCGTCACCATCTGCCACAGCGCGACCAAGGACCTCAAGGCCATGACGCTGCAGGCCGACGTGATCGTCGCCGCGGTGGGCAAGCGCAACGTGTTGACCGCCGACATGGTCAAGCCCGGTGCCGTGGTGCTGGACGTGGGCATGAACCGCAACGACGAAGGCAAGCTCTGCGGTGACGTGGACTTTGCAGGAGTGAAGGAAGTGGCGGGCTGGATCACCCCGGTGCCCGGCGGCGTCGGCCCCATGACCATCACCATGCTGATGGTCAACACCCTGGAGTCGGCGGAGCGGCGCGCCGCCTGAACACCACCCGGTTTCAGCGCAGCAGCGAGCAGGGCTGCGGGTAAAGCCGCAACAGCGGCTCCGCCGGTGCCCCCGGGGCGAGCGGCCCCAGGCGCTGCTGCTCCATCAGGTCCCACTGCGCCTGCCGCCCCAGCCAGCCGGGCTGGAACTGAGCCCGTGCATCCAGCGCCTGCAACCGGACATCCGCCGCCGCAACGTCACCGCCGGCGCGGTACTGTTCCAGCCAGCACAGCTTCATGCCCGCGTAGTAGCGACCGAGCAGGTACGCCTCGCGCGTCTCCGGCAGCACGCGCGCGGCGAACAAGAGCAACAGCACCAGCAACAGCGGCCCCAGCCGGTCGCGGTGCTGAAACAGCAACAGGTAGACCGCCAGCAGTCCTGGCAGCAGCAAGGCCGTATAGCGGGACGCCATCGCGGCGCCGACACCCAGCTGCGCGCGCCCGTAGGCGGTGAGCAAGGCGAAGACGAGGCTGCAACCGATCAGCACCACGCACACCTGCCACAGGGTCCGCTCGCCATCCCGCTCAGCGGCTGGGCGGCTGAGATGCCGCACGCCCCACAGCCACGCGACCACCCAGGCCGCCAGCAGCAAGGCGCCTGCGGGATAGAGGACCCAGGGCGAGGGGCGCTGCAGCATGAGCAGGAAATGGCTCAGCATGGCCGCCATGAAGCGCAGGTAGTCGGTCGGGTCCGGCCGCAGCACCTGAAAGCCGTCGGCCGACACCACGAACTGATACCGGTGCAGAAACGCCAGCAGCGTGAGCACCCCAGCCGCCAGCACGACCATCGCCCGCTGCCGCTGTGCTCCGGCGCCGCGCCAGACGTCAATCAAGGCAACCAACATCAGCGCGGGCAAGGCCGTGAGACCAAACCCGGTGAAGCCCAGGCACACCACCAGAGCGATCAACACCAGGTGGTTCAGGAGGCCGGGCGCCGCCAGCCACACGTTGAGCAGCAGCATCAGGAGCAGCAGCGGGAAGATGCTGTGCGACGCGTTGGGCGCAACGACCAGGGTCTCGAAGGTGCACACGCCCCAGAACGCCAGCAGCAGCACGGCGTCCCAGAGCGACCACGGCGCCGGCAGCAGACGCCTGCGCAAGCGCAGTGCCAGCAGGCCGGCCATCAGTTGCACACACGCGGTCCAGAGGCTGTCCCAGCGCACGTTCCAGTCGCTGAAGTGGTAGGCCGGCAGCACCAGGGAGAAGTTCAGCCCCTGACGGTGGGGCCCGTGCTGCCAGATGAAGGCGATGGCGGCATCGCTCCACTGAAAGCCGTTGTACAGCCGGGTGAGCAGGGCCCATTGGTCTGAGAACGGCACATTGACCGCCAGCAGCCAGGTGAGCCCCAGCAGCCGCGCGGCCAGCAGTGCGGCGACCACGGCCAGCAGCCCGGCGACCATCGGCGAAGGCAGCGCCGTCAGCCGCTGGGCTAGGCGCCGCAGGGCACTCATGCCGGGGACACCGACCGCCTAGGTGCGGCCAGGCGCCACAACACGACCCCTGCGCACAGCCACTGGCCCAGCACCAGCACCGAGCCCAGGCTGTGCCACAGGCGCAGGTCACCGCCGGTCGCGCGCGCGGTCACGATCTTCCGGGCCACACCGAACTCCTGCGTCATGGCCAGCAGCACGGCCAGTGCCACCAGCGCCATGGAGACCAGCAAGGCCCGGAGATCCGGCAGCACCTGCGGCGATGGGTCTGCGGTGAGCCATGCGCGCTGGCGCCGCAGCACCAGCATCAACGCCGTTCCCAGCACGAGCCCGATCCAGCACTGGAAAGAAAACAGCTGTGCCGCCACCGGCCCCGCCACCGCCGGACTGCCCAGCTTGGCGAACAGCGTGGGCACCGCCACAAAGCTCAGCCCCGTGATGCCACCCCACCAGAGGGCGGCCAGAAGGATGGACAGGCGCTGCAGCGGCATGCCGGCCGGTTCAGACGTAGCGCACCGCCACGATCTCGAAGCGGCGCGTGCCGCCGGGGGTCTGCACCTCGGCGGTGTCGCCCTCTTCCTTGCCGATCAGCGCCCGCGCGATCGGACTGCTGATGTTGACCAGCCCCTGCTTGAGGTCGGCCTCGTCTTCACCCACGATCTGGTAGGTCATCTCGTTGCCGCTGTCCTCGTCCGACAGCTCGACCGTCGAGCCGAACACCACACGGCCGCCAGCGTCCAGTGTCGAGGGGTCAATGACCTGCGCCGCCGAGAGCTTGCCTTCGATCTCGGCGATCCGGCCTTCGATGAAACCCTGGCGTTCCTTGGCCGCGTCGTAGTCGGCGTTTTCGCTCAGGTCACCCTGCGCGCGCGCTTCGGCAATGGCCTGGATGACGCCCGGGCGCTCCACGGTCTTGAGCTTGTGCAACTCGGCCTTCAGCATTTCAGCGCCGCGCTTGGTGATGGGATAGGTCATTTTTCGAACTCCGGGGTCGGCAAAAAGCAAACCGCCGATCGTTTCCGGTCGGCGGCCAATGGCCCGGATTATGCAACGAAACCCGGGCCCTCATGCCCGGGGAAACCGCGGTTGCGCTCAGTCGCGGCCGGCCTGCTCGATGGCGTCGGCCAGCCGTTTCGGATCGGTGAAACACAGCTCGTGGCTGCCGCTGCACTCCACCAGCCGGAACAGGCCCAGCCGTTCGGACAGCCGGGGGTGCCAGGGCAGGCTGTGGGGCAGCGCCGTGTCCTGCTGGCAATTGATGTAGCTCTTGCCCAGGGTCATGGCCGCCAGCGGTGTCGACAGCTTCGCCGGGTCGGTGAAGGTCTTGTAGGGATGGGGGTTGAGCAGTCCGTAGGCCTTCTCGGCCAGCGCCGCATCGGCGTCGTTGATGAAGGCCTCACGCCAGATCGGGTACGGCAGCATCACCGAACCGTTGTTTGCGGCGGCGATGCCGTCGAACAAAGCCACGTAGTGCGGCGGCACCAGGTCGTTGAGGCACTCGCCATCCAGCGGCACGAAGGCGTTCCAGTAGACCAGACGGCGGATGCGCTGCGCCGCCTGGTCGGCGGCATGGCTGATCACCATGCCGCCGTAGCTGTGGCCCATCAGGCGCACGTCCTTCAGGTCGTGCTGGTGCAGGTAATCCACCAGGGACGCCGCGGCCTCGGCCAGGCCGGTGGTGCTGCGGTCGTCGCCGGGGCGGTTGCCCGCCAGGGTTGGACAGAACACGGTGTGCCCCTTGGCGCGCAGGTGCTGGGCCACGGGCTCCATCAGCTCGCCGGTGTGCCAGGCGCCGTGGACAAGAACATAGGTATCGGCCATGAAGGTCTCCTCGAATGGGTGGCGGGGAATGGTGGCCAGCGGCCACACCACCGACACTCTAGAAACCCATGCCGGCTCGCGCTGGCCGGGTTGCGCCAGCCGGGCCGCCGGGTTGCGCCAACCCCACGGTGTCAGTGGCCGCGCCGATCCCGCACCCAGCGCTGGGGCGTCACCCCCATCACCCGCTGGAAATCGCGGCCGAAATGGGAGGCATCGGCGTAACCGCAGCGCCGCCCCACCTCGGCCATGTGCAGTCCGGCGAGCCGGGGCTGCGCGAGCAGTTCACAGGCATGGGCGATGCGCTCCTCGCGCCAGCGCCCCATCACCGTCTCGCCCGCCGCCGTGAACGCGCGGTGCAGGCTGCGCACCGACACCTGCAGTTGCACCGCAAGCTCGTCGGCGCGCCAGCCGGGCTCTCCGCGACGCTCCCGCATGAGGGCCACGGCGCGCTCGCGCAGGTCACCGGCGCCGGCTGCGTGGCGGTGCGTCACCGGCTCCATAGACGCCGCGAGCAAGGCGCCAAACTGGGCTTCCAGCCAGTCGGGCGCCATCTGAAGCGCCAGTTCGGGCTGGCGCCCCAGTTGCAGGCTCAGCGCCGACAGCATGGCGCCCCAGCCCTGCTCGCGGTGCGCCACCCGCGCATGGGACAGGTCCACGGTCTGCAGCCACTGGCCGACCCAGGCGCGCGGCATCTGCACCGACAGGCAGGTGACCGAGTGCGGGAAGTGCAGTTCGTAGGCCTGTGCCGCGTCCACCAGCACCGTGTCACCAGGGCGTAGCTGCAGCACGCGCCCACCCTGCTTCACCAGCCAGGGCTGTTCGATCTGGGTGATGAGGTAGAACGGCTGGTCCTTGCTTTTTGCGATGGCGGCGGGCGTCCGGTACACATCCTGGGTGGAGGCCTGCACCCGGTTGACCGCCAGCCGCTGCAGCGGCAGGTGGACGAGCTGTCCGTCGAAACGGTCCGCGTCGGTGGAGCTGCAGTCCATTTCGAGGAAGGCCTCGCAGATCGCGCCCACCCAGTAGTCCAGCCGCTCGCGCGGGCGGGCCTGCGCGGTGGTCCATTCGCGCAGGCGGGTGTCGGGGGCCGAAAGCACAGCGGGCATGGCCACAATCTAGTGACCATGCCCGCGGGGAGCAAGGGGACTTACGCGGATCAGGCCGTCAGTTGCGCGTGCATCTCCTGCACCGAAATCACGCCCAGGCTGTCCATGTGTCGCATGCCCTCCACCGCGGCTTCCGCGCCGGAGATGGTGGTGAAGGTGGTCACGCGGGCCAGCAGCGCCGACGTGCGGATGGCGCGCGAATCGGCGATTGCGTTGCGGCGCTCCTCGACCGTGTTGATCACCAGGGCGATCTCGCCGTTCTTGATCATGTCCACGATGTGCGGGCGGCCTTCGGTGACCTTGTTGACCGTCTGCACCGGAATGCCGGCCGCGCCGATGGCCGCCGCCGTGCCCCGCGTGGCCACCAGCTCGAAACCGAGCGCGACCAACTGGCGCGCCACTTCCACGGCGCGCGGCTTGTCGCCGTTCTTCACGGTCAGGAACACCTTGCCCGAGCGCGGCAGCTTGGTGCCGGCGCCCAACTGGCTCTTGACGAAGGCCTCGCCGAAGGTCTTGCCAACGCCCATGACCTCACCGGTGGACTTCATCTCCGGGCCAAGGATGGTGTCCACGCCCGGGAACTTCACGAACGGGAACACGGCTTCCTTGACGCTGAAGTACGGCGGCGTGACCTCGGCGCCGATGCCCTGCTGGTCCAGCGTCTGGCCGGCCATGCAGCGCGCCGCCACCTTGGCCAGCTGGATGCCGGTGGCCTTGGAGACGAAGGGCACCGTGCGCGAGGCGCGCGGGTTCACTTCGAGCACGAAGATCACGTCGGTCTTGACGCCGTTCTCTTCCTTCTCCTGGATCGCGAACTGCACGTTCATCAGGCCCACCACGTTCAGGCCTTCGGCCATCGCCGCGGTCTGGCGCTTGAGTTCGTCGATGGTGGCCTTGGACAGGTAGTACGGCGGCAGCGAGCAGGCGGAATCACCGGAGTGCACGCCAGCCTGTTCGATGTGTTCCATTACGCCGCCGATGAAGACGCGGCCCGAGGCGTCGCGCACGGCGTCGACGTCGCATTCGATGGCATCGTTCAGGAATCGGTCCAGCAACACCGGCGAGTCGTTGCTCACCTTCACCGCTTCGCGCATGTAGCGCTCCAGGTCGCGCTGCTCGTGCACGATTTCCATCGCGCGACCGCCCAGCACATAGCTGGGGCGCACCACCAGCGGGTAGCCCAGGGCTGCGGCCTTCTCCAGCGCATCGGCTTCGGTGCGGGCTGTGGCGTTGGGCGGCTGGCGCAGGCCCAGGTCGTGCAGCAGCTTCTGGAAGCGCTCACGGTCTTCGGCCGCGTCGATCATGTCGGGCGTGGTGCCAATGATGGGCACACCGTTGGCTTCCAGGCCGAGCGCGAGCTTCAGCGGCGTCTGGCCGCCGTACTGCACGATCACGCCGACCGGCTTTTCCTTGTCGACGATTTCCAGCACGTCTTCCAGCGTCAGCGGCTCGAAGTACAGGCGGTCGCTGGTGTCGTAGTCCGTGGACACGGTTTCCGGGTTGCAGTTGACCATGATGGTCTCGTACCCGTCTTCGCGCATGGCCAGCGCGGCGTGCACGCAGCAGTAGTCGAACTCGATGCCCTGGCCAATGCGGTTCGGACCTCCACCCAGCACCATGATCTTCTTCTTGTCGGTCGGCTCGGCTTCGCACTCGCCGTCGCCATGGCCTTCGTAGGTGGAG
Source organism: Hydrogenophaga sp. NH-16 (assembly GCF_004006415.1). NCBI lineage: Bacteria > Pseudomonadati > Pseudomonadota > Betaproteobacteria > Burkholderiales > Comamonadaceae > Hydrogenophaga > Hydrogenophaga sp. NH-16. The sequence goes on along the minus strand of NZ_CP029344.1, from coordinate 3,297,999 downwards.
TACAGGTAGGCGGTGTCGGTGGCGAACTCGGCCGCGCAGGTGTCCACCCGCTTGTAGACCGGGCGCACGTTCAGCGCCTTGCGACGTTCGCGCACGGCGGTGTCGGTGGTGGCCAGCAGCTTGGCGAGGCGGCGGTCGGAGAAGCCCTTCTTCTTCAGGCCGCGCAGCGTGTCGGCGTCCAGGCTGGTCAGCGCGCCCTCGCCTTTCTCGGCCACCAGCTGGTCCATGGCCATCTCGAGCTTGATGATTTCCTCGATCTGGATCAGGAACCACTTGTCGATCTTGGTGAACTGGTGCACCTCGTCAAGCGACCAGCCGGCGGCGAAGGCATCGCCCACGTACCAGATGCGCTCTGGGCCGGGTTCGCCCAGCTCGCGCTCCAGCGTCTCGCGGTCCTGGGTTTTCTCATTCATGCCGTCGACGCCGACTTCCAGACCGCGCAGGGCCTTCTGGAACGACTCCTGGAAGGTGCGGCCCATGGCCATCACCTCGCCCACCGACTTCATCTGCGTGGTCAGGCGGCTGTCGGCCGTCGGGAACTTCTCGAAGGCGAAACGAGGAATCTTGGTGACCACGTAGTCGATCGAGGGCTCGAACGACGCGGGCGTGGCGCCACCGGTGATCTCGTTGCGCAACTCGTCCAGCGTGTAGCCCACGGCCAGCTTGGCCGCGACCTTGGCGATCGGGAAGCCGGTGGCCTTGGAGGCCAGGGCCGACGAACGCGAGACGCGCGGGTTCATCTCGATCACCACCATGCGACCGTCGGCCGGGTTGATGGAGAACTGCACGTTGGAGCCACCGGTGTCGACGCCAATTTCGCGCAGCACCGCCAGCGAGGCGTTGCGCAGGATCTGGTATTCCTTGTCGGTCAGCGTCTGGGCGGGCGCAACGGTGATGGAGTCACCGGTGTGCACGCCCATCGGGTCCAGGTTCTCAATGGAGCAGACGATGATGCAGTTGTCCGCCTTGTCGCGCACGACTTCCATCTCGTACTCTTTCCAGCCGAGCAGCGATTCTTCGATCAGCAGCTCGTTGGTCGGCGAGGCTTCCAGGCCGCGCTTGCAGATGGTCTCGAACTCTTCCGGGTTGTAGGCGATGCCGCCGCCGGTGCCACCCAGCGTGAAGCTGGGACGGATCACGGTCGGGAAACCGGTCATCTTCTGAACCGCCCAGGCCTCTTCCATGCTGTGGGCGATGCCCGAGCGCGCGGAGCCCAGACCGATCTTGGTCATGGCGTCCTTGAACTTCAGGCGGTCTTCGGCCTTGTCGATGGCCTCCGGTGTGGCGCCGATCAGTTCCACGCCGTAGCGCGCCAGCACGCCGTTGCGCCACAGGTCCAGCGCGCAGTTCAGCGCGGTCTGGCCGCCCATGGTCGGCAGGATGGCAAAACCGCCCGGGGTCTGGGGCCGTTCCTTGGCGATGATCTTCTCGACCGTCTGCCAGGTGATGGGCTCGATGTAGGTGACGTCGGCCGTGGCCGGGTCGGTCATGATGGTGGCCGGGTTGCTGTTGATCAGCACCACCCGGTAGCCCTCTTCGCGCAGGGCCTTGCAGGCCTGCACGCCCGAGTAATCGAACTCGCAGGCCTGGCCGATGATGATCGGGCCAGCTCCGATGATGAGGACGGTCTGGATGTCTGTTCTTTTCGGCATGGGTTCGCTTGTGTATCTAGGCGGCAGGTCGGGCTCAGGCCTGGCGCTGGGTTTCCAGTTTTTTCAGCAAGGCCTGCACGCGTTCGGCAGGCACGTTCTTCTGCATCAGCTGCAGCAGGCCGTCGCCTTCGATGATCGGGCGCAGCACTTCGACCTCGGCGGGATAGAACAAGGCATCCCACGCAGCCATTTCGGTGTTGAAGGTCTCGTCGTCCCAGGTCTTGCCCTTGGCGATCAGGGTGACCAGCGGCATCGCCTTGTTCTCGATGAAAGCCTTGCGGTAGGGCTTCTGCGCCCAGCGCTGGCCGAACCACTCCTTGTGGGGCGACTCCAGACCCAGCATGCGCTTGGCGATGGCCTTCTCGATCGCAAAAACCGGGAAACTGAAGAGCTTCATGGGTGGTTCCTTGGGGTGCTGGCTCAGGCCTTGGCCTGCATCAGGTCGATGAAGCGGTCGAACAGGTAGCCGATGTCGTGCGGGCCAGGCGAGGCTTCCGGGTGGCCCTGGAAGCAGAACGCCGGCTTGTCGGTGCGCGCCAGACCCTGCAGCGTGCCGTCGAACAGGCTCACGTGCGTCGGGCGCAGATTGCCGGGCAGGCTCTTCTCATCCACCGCAAAACCGTGGTTCTGGCTGGTGATGGAGACGCGGCCGCTGTCCAAGTCCTTGACCGGGTGATTGGCACCATGGTGGCCGAACTTCATCTTGAAAGTCCTGGCGCCTGACGCCAGCGCCATGATCTGGTGGCCCAGGCAGATGCCGAAGGTCGGCGTGCCAGTCTCGATCAGTTCCTTGGCGGCGGCGATGGCGTAGTCGCACGGCTCCGGGTCGCCAGGACCGTTGGACAGGAAGATGCCATCGGGCTGGTGCTTGAGCACCTCGGCGGCCGGCGTCTGCGCCGGCACCACCGTGACCTTGCAGCCGCGCTCGGCCAGCATGCGCAGGATGTTCTTCTTGACGCCGAAGTCGTAGGCGACCACGTGGAACTTCGGTGCCGTCTGCTCGCCGTAGCCGCTGCCCAGCTTCCACTCGGACTGGGTCCAGTCGTAGGACGCTGTCGCGGACACCACCTTGGCCAGATCCTGACCTGCCATGTTCGGCGCGGCCTGGGCCGCGGCAACCGCCTGCGCACGGTGTGCGTCGGTGATCACCTCACCGGCCGGCAGGGCCAGGATGCAGCCGTTCTGCGCGCCCTTGGTGCGCAGCAGACGCGTCAGCGCCCGGGTGTCGAGGTCGGCGATGGCCACGGTGCCTTCGCGCTGCAGGTACTGGGACAGCGTCTCTTCGGAACGGAAGTTGGACGCCAGAAGGGGCAGGTCTTTGATGATCAGGCCAGCAGCGTGGATGCGGTCGGCTTCCACGTCCTCACGGTTCACGCCGGTGTTGCCGATGTGGGGGTATGTGAGGGTGACGATTTGCTGGCAATAGCTCGGATCGGTGAGGATTTCCTGGTAGCCGGTGATCGAGGTGTTGAACACCACCTCGCCGGTCGTCTGACCGGTGGCTCCGATGGAAACCCCCGTAAAGACCGTGCCGTCGGCGAGCGCAAGAAGGGCTTTCGGATGGACGGGAAGCACGGTTTTCTCCAGAGGTTTTTCGGACGCACCCGCGCCCGCCATGGGGCACAACCGGGGAGATTCGCGCCCGCTCCCGCATCGTCGCAGGGGATCGCGACAGCGGGCTTGGGACGGGGAACCTGGGCAGGAAGCCGGGGCGGACGCAGCGAGATGCGTCGATTGCGGGTAAACCCCGGAATTATAGCGGCAGGGCCCTGGCCGCCGCGCTCGCGTGCAGGCAGATCGCCGCTGCAGCGGCCACGTTCAGCGACTCCTCGCCCCCGGGCTGGGTGATGCGGACCGAGCGGCTGGCCATGGCCTCCAGTTCGGGACGCACGCCCTGCCCCTCATGTCCCATGACCCAGGCGCAAGGCCAGGGCAGTTCGGAGCGGTGCAGGAACTCGCCTCTGTGGGAACTGGTGACCAGCATGGGCACAGCGAGCGGCCTCAGATCATCCAGTGTCAGCCCCTCGACCAGCCGGAGCGCGAAATGCGCTCCCATGCCTGCCCGCAGCACTTTGGGCGACCACAGGCCGGCGGTGCCCTTGAGCGCCAGCACCTGGCCAAACCCCATCGCAGCGGCGCTGCGCAGGATGGAGCCGACGTTGCCGGCGTCCTGCAGGCGGTCCAGCACCACCGTCGAAGCCGCCGGGTCCGGTGCCGGGCGGGTCGGTAGATCCCAGAGGAAGCCCATGCCGGCAGGTGACTCCAGTCCGCTCACGCCCGCCATCAATGACTCAGAAACCAACACCCGGTGCTCACAGGCCACCCGCATGGCGTCGGCGGCATCCGACCAGCCGCGCTCCGTGAACACCGCCGTGGTCGGACGCTGGCCCCGGGCCAGCATGGCCCGGCACAGGTGATCGCCCTCCAGCCAGACCTGTCCCTGTTTTCGATAAGCCATGCTGTCCTGGGAGAGCAGGCGCAGGCGCTTGAGCAAGGGGTTGTCCCGCGAGGTGATCAGAATGGGTTCGTTCATGCGCCATGCTCCTGCATCGCCTGGGCCACTGGTGCAAACGAGCGCCGGTGTTCCGGCAACGGACCGAATTCGCGCAGCGCCGCCAGGTGCTGCGCCGTACCGTAGCCCTTGTGGCGATCAAACCCGTAGAGCGGGTGCTGCGCGTGAAGTTCGTCGAGCATGCGGTCGCGCGTGACCTTGGCCAGGATGGAGGCGGCTGAGATGGCCTGCACCAGCGCGTCACCGGACACGATGGCCTCGGCCACCACGTCCAGCACCGGCAAGCGGTTGCCATCCACCAGCACCTTCGCCGGTTTCAGGCGCAAGCCCTTGACCGCGCGCTGCATGGCCAGCATGGTGGCCTGCAGGATGTTGAGCCGGTCGATCTCCTCCACGGTCGCGAGCGCCACGCTGCAGCACAGGGCTTTGGCCCGGATTTCGTCGAACAGTTTTTCGCGGCGCAACGCGGTCAGCTTCTTGGAGTCGGCCAGTCCCTTGATCGGCTTGTGGTCGTCCAGGATCACGGCCGCCGCCACCACCGGCCCAGCCAGGGGCCCGCGGCCGGCCTCGTCCACACCCGCAACCAGCCCGGGAACGTCCCAGGCGAGGCTGACCTGCTCAGCCCGCAAGAACTTTTTCGATCGCATCGGTGGCCAGGCGTGCCGTGTCACGCTGCAGCAGATGGTGCAGCTGGGTGAAGCGCTCCTCCAGAGCCGCCACCCGCTGGGGAGAATCGAGCCAGGCGAGCGTGGCTTCGGCCAGCGCCGCCGGCGTCGCAGCGTCCTGCAACAGTTCGGGGACCACAAAATCGCTGCTCAGGATGTTGGGCAGTCCGACCCACGGCTGCAACTGCTTGCGACGCATGATGATCCAGGACAGCCAGTGCATGTTGTAGGCGATCACCATGGGGCGCTTGAACAGCGCCGCCTCCAGCGTGGCCGTGCCCGACGCGATCAGCGTCACGTCGCACGCAGCCAGCACCTCGTGTGAACGCCCCTGGACGATCAGCACATCCTGAAGACCTGCGTCCTGGGCGTGGGCCTCGATGACTTCACGCAATGCGGGGACCGCAGGCACCACGAAGCGCAGCCCTGGACGGCGCGACCGCATCAGCACCGCCGCATCGAAGAATCGGCGGGCCAGGTACTGCACCTCCGAGCGCCGGCTGCCAGGAAGAATGGCCACGACCGGCCCCTCGCCTTCGATGCCCAACGCACGCCGTGCGGCCAGACGATCCGGGACAAGCGGAATCACGCTGGCAATCGGGTGACCCACATAGGTGGCAGCAATTCCGTGGCGAGCGAGCAGTTCGGGCTCGAACGGGAAGATGCACAACACGTGGTCGGCACTGCGACGGATCTTTTCCACCCGCTCCGGACGCCAGGCCCAGATCGACGGGCAGATGAAATGCACCGTCTTCACGCCCGCCGAGCGGAGGCTGCTCTCGAGATCGAGGTTGAAATCAGGCGCATCCACGCCGATGAAGGCGTCGGGCCGCTCCTGCAGCAGGCGCTCCCGGAGCTGTGTGCGAATGCCCGCAATCTCCCGGTAGTGGCGCAACACCTCGACATAGCCTCGCACGGCCAGCTTGTCGCTGGACCACCAAGCCTCGAAGCCCTGCTTTGCCATGGCCGCGCCGCCGATGCCGACAGCCGACAGATCGGGCCAGCGGCCCTTGAGCCCCTTCAGAAGCAGACCTGCGAGCAGATCGCCCGACGTTTCGCCGGCGACCAGCGCGACACGGCGGGACGCATTCATGACCGGTGATGAGAAATCAGCGCGCAATGCCGCGCGTTGCCGCAGACAGGAAGCGGCTCATCAAGGCCACGTCCTCTGCCGCCTCGGGCGTCTCGGTTGCCAACGCATCAATGCCGGCGCGTGCAGCATCGAGTGTGAGGCCCTGCCGGTAGAGCAGTCTGTGCATCTGCTTGATCGCCGCGATCCGCGCGGCGGAAAAGTCGCGTCGCCTGAGCCCCACGGTGTTCAGCCCACGCACCGCCAGCGGGTTGCCGTCCACCAGCATGTACGGGGGCACATCCTGCGTGACCGCACTGGCAAAGCCGATCATCGCGTGTGCGCCCACCGAGACAAACTGGTGAATGCCAGTCAGTCCGCCCACGGTCACCCAGTCGGCCAGCAACACGTGCCCTGCCAGGGTGGTGTTGTTCGCCAGCGTGGTGTGGTTGGCCACGTGGCAGTCGTGCGCAATGTGGGTGTAGGCCATGATCCAGTTGTGGTCTCCCACCGTGGTACGGCCACCTGCCCCTGGCACCCCGAGGTTGAAGGTGCAGAACTCGCGGATCGTGTTGTGGTTGCCGATGATCAGCTCGGTGGGTTCACCCGCGTACTTCTTGTCCTGCGGCACCGCACCAATCGAGTTGAACTGGAAGATGCGGTTGTGCGCACCGATGGTGGTGCGGCCTTCGATCACGCAGTGCGCGCCAATCGACGTACCTGCACCGATCTTCACATGGGGCCCGACGATGGTGTACGGGCCGACCGAAACCGAATCGTCGAGCTCCGCAGAAGGGTCCACCAGCGCAGTGGGATGAATCTGCGTCACGTCAGCAGCCCCCCACCACTCAGGACACCGTGCGCATGGTGCACATCAACTCGGCCTCGCAGACCACGTCGTCGCCCACCCGGGTCACGCCCTTGAACTTGTAGATACCCGCGCGCACACGGTCCAGCTCAATGTCCATGACCAACTGATCCCCTGGTTCAACCGGTCGCTTGAAGCGGGCGCCGTCAATGCCGGCAAAGTAATAGACGGTGTTGTCGTCCATTGTTACCCCGGCGGTGTCGAAGGCCAGCAGCGCTGCCGCCTGGGCCATGGCCTCCAGCATGAGCACGCCAGGCATCACCGGACGGTTCGGAAAGTGACCACCGAAGAACGGCTCATTGATGGTGACATTCTTCAGCGCCTTGATGCGCTTGCCCTTTTCGATCTCCAGCACACGGTCCACCAGCAGGAACGGGTAACGGTGAGGCAGTTGTTTTCGGATCTGGTGGATGTCCATTGTGTTGATGCTCAGCTTTTCGGAAGATTGTTTTCAACTCGTTGTTCGAGGGCACGCACGCGTTCGCGCAAGCGACCCAGTTGCTTGAGCGATGCGGCGTTCTTTTCCCAGGCCGCATTGTCGTCGATGGGGAACATGCCGGTGTACAGCCCAGGCTGATGGATCGAACGGGTCACCACCGTCGCTGCGGAAATGTTCACCCGGTCTGCAAGCGTCAGATGGCCCAGCACAATGGCGCCACCGCCGACCGAACAATGCGCACCAATCGTGGCCGTGCCCGCCACGCCGACACAACCCGCCATCGCCGTGTGATCGCCGATGCGCACGTTGTGACCGATCTGTATCAGGTTGTCGAGCTTGACACCATTGCCGATGACCGTATCGTCCAGCGCGCCGCGGTCGATGCAGGTGTTGGCGCCGATTTCGACATCGTTCCCGATACGGACGGCACCCAACTGTTCTATCTTGACCCACTCTCCCTGATGAGGTGCGAACCCGAAGCCGTCGGCACCAATGACCACGCCGGGATGAAGAATGCAGCGTTGACCAACCACACAACGGTCGCCGATGTTGACCCTGGCGTGGAGCAGTGTTTCCTCTCCTACCGCGGCATCTCTGCCCACGATGGAATGGGGTCCGATTCGCGCCCCGTCACCAATCCTTGCCCCAGGGCCGACGACGGCAAACGGACCGATCGAAACGCGATCTCCGATGACTGCGGATGGGTGGATGCTCGCGAAAGGGTCAACCCGAGGCGCCTCTGCAGGCTCGTGCTGAGCCTTCCACCATTGGGTCAGGCGGGCAAAGTACAGATACGGATCGTCGCAGACAATACAGGCACCGCGCGACATGGCCGCATCTCTCAGGCCGGCGGGAATGATCAAAGCACCCGCCGCTGTTGTCTGGATCTGGGCCGCGTAGCGCGCCTGGGCAACGAATGAAAGCTCGTCCGCCCGGGCCGTTGCGAGCGGCGCCAGACGGTGAATCTGTAGACTGGCGTTCCCGACGAGCTCTCCACCCAGGGCGCCGACGATGTCGCCGAGCGACCGGGACATGACGGGCCTTACTTGGTGTTGTTCAAGCCACTGAGCACCTTGTCGGTGATGTCGTGCTTGGGGTTGATATAGACCGCCTCCTGAAGGATCAGGTCGTACTTTTCAGTTTCAGCCACCTGCTTGATCACTCGATTGGCTTTTTCAAGCAACTGCTGAACTTCTTCGTTCTTGCGCATGGTGACGTCTTCCTGAAACTCCCGCTGCTTGCGCTGGAAGTCCCGGTCCTGGTCCACCAGTTGCCGCTGGCGGGTCACTCGCTGTGCTTCGGGCAGTGTGGGGGCGTCGCGTTCAAGCTTCTCGGACGCAGCCTTGAGCTGTGCGGCCAGCCCCTGCAGATCCTTCTCGCGTCGGGAGAATTCCTGCTCCAGCTTGGTCTGTGACGCCTTCGCCATGTTGGCCTCACGCAGAATGCGCTCGGTGTTGACGAAACCCACACGAAAGTCCTGGGCTGCCGCTGTCAAGGTCACGCAGGTGGCTGCGAGAAAAACGGCCAGGTGACGGGCAAAGCGACGCTGCAAGGTCTTCATCAAAAGGATGTTCCGATCTGAAACTGGAATTTCTGGATTCTATCGCCGGAGAACTTGCGCACCGGGTTGGCGAGCGCAAAGCGCAAAGGGCCGACCGGTGAGATCCAGCTCAGGCCAACGCCCACCGAAGAGCGCATCTTGCTGAAGTCGATACTTTCCGATTCACCATAGACGTTGCCTGCGTCAACAAACGCAAACCAGCGCAATGTGCGGTCGTTGCCTGCCCCCGGGAAGGGTGCGATGAACTCTGCATTGAAGACGATATTGCGGGCCCCGCCGATGTTGACGGTTTCGCCGGTCGTCGATCCGATGACTGCCGAGGTTGGGCCAAGGGTTCCCTGCTCGAAGCCGCGAACCGACCCGAGGCCACCGCCGTAAAAATTGCGCAACACCGGGAACGTCTTGCCTCCCAGCCCCTTGCCGACACCGAGTTCGGTGTTGAATGCAAAGGTGTATTGGCGGGTGATGGGCAGATACTGCTGGAACTGATAGGTGAGCTTGGCATACCGCCGGTCTCCCCCGAGGCCAAATTCGGAGTTGAGCCGCTGCAGTCGACCCTCCGTCGGGACGAGAGCGCTGTCTCTGTTGTCACGCGCCCAGCCAATGGTCGCAGGCAGATAGGTTCCCCCCTGGTCTCGATAGGCCTCGGGAAGCTGGTCTCCCTCCTTCACCTTGACCCGCTCCGCCCCGACCCCGAAGAAAACGGTGTCGGTCTCGGTGAAAGGCACGCCAAACCGCACACCGACCCCAGGCGTGGCGATTTCGTAGTCCCCGCCCTGCGCGTCATAGGGGCGGGTGGTTTTGTAGTACAGGTCAAAGGTCCGGGAAACACCATCCTGGGTAAAGTAGGGGTTGGTGGTACTCAGGACAAACTGGCGGTTGTAAGAACTGGTGTTGAGATCCAGCCCCAGATAGTTGCCGGAGCCGAAGACGTTTTCCTGCTTGATGCTGGCAATCAGCGACAGCTTGTCGGCCTGCGAATAACCAGCACCAATCGACAGGTTGCCCGTGGGCTTTTCGGCCACCGTCACCGTGAGATCCACCTGGTCATTGGTGCCCGGCACTGGCTCGGTGTCGATCCCGACCTCCGTGAAGAACCCCAGCCGGTCAATGCGGTCGCGCGAGAGCCGGATGCGATCGCTGTCATACCAGGCCGACTCAAATTGGCGGAACTCGCGGCGGATGATTTCGTCACGGGTCCGATTGTTGCCTTCCACATTGATCCGGCGAACGTACACCCGACGCGACGGCTGGGCCCTCAGCGCGAACGCCACACGGTTGTTGACACGATCAATCAGGGGGGCCGCCTCCACTTGCGCGAACGCGTACCCAAATGCCCCGAAGTAGTCCGTGAATGCCTTGACGGTGCGCGCCACATCTTCAGCGTTGTAGGCTTCACCCGCGCGAATGCTCACAAGCGACTTGAACTCCTGCTCTTTGCCGAGGTACTCGCCCTCAAGCGCGACAGAAGACACCACGAAGCGATTGCCTTCGCTGATGTTGATGGTGACCGACATGTCCTGCTTGTCAGGTGAGATGGCCACCTGGGTGGACTCGACCTTGAACTCAAGGTATCCACGCGCGAGATAGTATGAGCGCAGGGTTTCCAGATCGGCGTTGAGCTTGGCCCGTGAGTAGCGATCAGCCTTGGTGTACCAGCTCATCCAGCCACCCGTGTCCAGATCGAACAGGTCGCGCAAGGTCGACTCGGAGAACGCCTGGTTGCCGACGATGCGGATGTCCTTGATCTTCGCCACCTCACCTTCCACCACATTGAAGTTGAGGTTGACCCGGTTGCGCTCACCCGGGGTCACGGTGGTCACCACTTGAGCGGCGTACATGCTGCGGTTGATGTACTGACGCTTGAGCTCCTGCTCGGCGCGGTCGGCCAGCGCCTTGTCAAACGGCCTGCCTTCAGCGAGCCCCACCTCCCTCAGGGCCTTCTTGAGCACCTCGGCATCAAACTCCTTGATGCCCGTGAAGCTCACATCGGCCACCGACGGACGCTCTTCCACGATCACCACGAGAACGTCCCCGTTGATCTGCAGCCGCACATCGGAGAAAAGCCCCAGGCCAAACAGAGCCCGAATGGCGGAAGACCCTTTGTCGTCGGTGTACTGGTCGCCAATACGGAAAGGCAAGGAGGCAAACACAGTGCCCGGCTCGACGCGCTGCAGGCCTTCGACCCGGATGTCCTTGAGTGTGAATGGGTCCACGGCCCAAGCGGGCAAGGCCATCAACAAGGAAGTGGCAATGGCGGACAGTTTGAGCCCACGCAGGCTGGAGACAAATGGTTTCATGAGAGAGAGATCGTTCAGCCCACGAGACGGGTGATATCGTTGAAGAGGGCAACGCACATGAGGGCCAGCAACACAGCCACTCCCCCTCGCTGCAGCCGTTCCAGCCAGACGTCGGACACCCCGCGGCCGGTCACACCCTCCCAAAGATAATACATCAGGTGCCCCCCATCGAGGACCGGCAACGGCAGCAGGTTCAGGACCCCAAGGCTGACGCTGATCAGGGCCAGAAACACGATGTAGGACGTGAGCCCCATGCTGGCCGATTTGCCTGCGTAGTCCGCGATGGTGAGCGGGCCGCTGATGTTCTTGAGGGAGGCCTCTCCGATCAGCATCTTGCCCATCATTTTCAGCGTCAACCAGGACACCTCCCAGGTGCGCTGGATGCCCAGCCACAGCCCTTCCAGCGCGCCGTGGCGCACCGTCGTCATCGCCGGCGCGGAGCCGACGTACGCGCCGATACGACCGATCCAGGCCTCACCCGATTTCTCTGGCTTGGGTTCCACGGTCAGGCTTAGCGTGCCGCCGTCACGGGACACGTCCCACACCTGGCGTACCGCCTGACCCTCAGCATTGACGCTGTCACGGATGCTCTGTCGCAGCGCACCGCCATCGGACACCGCCTTGCCGTCGACGCGCAACACACGGTCCCCCGCCCTCAACCCGGCAGCCTCCGCAGCACCGCCAGGCATGACGTCCCCCATCACCGGATCGGTCCATGGGGACAAGATGCCAATGCGCCTGAACAGCGTGGCGTCGGCCTCCTTGACGTCGATCTGGCTGAGCGGCAGCGTCAGCTCGCGCGCAGCGCCACCCTCCTCACGGGACACCAGCAGTTGCATGTCCTGATCAGACAACGCCGCCTGCGTCAGGCGCCAACGGAGGTCCTCGAACGACCTCACGGGCGACGCTTCGTCACCGTTCACGTAAGCGCTTTGCACCCACTCCCCGCCAACGAGTCCCGCCTTTTCCGCCACTGAACCAGCCACGGGTGAAGCAAGCACTGGCTTGGGCTCCTCCACACCGATCCAGTTCACCGCTGCATACAACACCACGGCGAGCAGCAGATTCGCTGCCGGCCCGGCCGCGACGATGGCCGCCCGCGAACGCAGCGGCTGTGTGTTGAACGCCAGATGGCGTTCCGCTGGATCCACCGGTGCTTCGCGCTCGTCCAGCATCCGCACATACCCGCCCAGCGGCAGGGCACACAACACAAACTCGGTCGGACTGCCAGCCCGTTGCCAACGCAGCAGCGGCTTTCCGAATCCGACGGAAAAGCGAAGCACCTTGACCCCGCAGGCCACGGCCACCCGGTAGTGACCATACTCGTGCACAGCGATCAACAGGCCCAAGGCCACGACAAAGGCAATCAATGTGGTCATAGGTCCCTCGAAGTATCAAATCGGCAGCGCACACAACCCTGGCCTGAAGGGCCAAGCAGGGCAGGTTCAGCCGCGGCAGCGATCCACGCAGGCCGAGGCCATCGCTCGCGCTTGCTCGTCCAGCGCGAGCAGCGCTTCCAGACCCTCGGCCTTGGAGGGCGACAAGGCCTCCAAAGTTGCACGATTGACCACATGAATGTGATCGAAGCGCAGCCGCCGATCCAGAAAGGCCGCCACCGCCACCTCGTTCGCGGCATTGAGCACAGCGGTGGTTCCCGGAGGTCCTTCCAGGGCCTCCCAGGCCAGGCGCAGGCCGGGAAAACGAAGGTCGTCGGGCTTTTCGAATGTCAGGGCAGTCAACGCCGAAAAATCCAGCGCATTTGCACCAGACTGCATGCGCTCGGGCCATGACAGGCCGTAGGCAATCGGAACCCGCATGTCGGGTGTCCCCAATTGGGCCACCACCGAACGGTCATGGAACTGAACCATCGAATGCACCACGCTCTGGGGATGAATCACCACCTCGATCTGAGACGGTTTCACACCAAACAGGTACCTGGCCTCGATGACCTCCAGCACCTTGTTCATCATGGTGGCGGAGTCGACCGAAATCTTGCGCCCCATCACCCAGTTCGGATGGGCACAGGCTTCTTCTGGCGTCACCGAATGCATGGTGGACGGATCACGCTGTCTGAAGGGGCCGCCCGATGCGGTCAGCAGGATCTTCTCCACGCGCCTGGGCCATGTCGAAGGGTCTTCAGGCAAGGACTGAAAAACCGCCGAGTGCTCACTATCGATAGGCAGCAACCGGCCGCCCCCCTCCGCCACGGCCTGCATGAACCACTCACCGCCCACGACCAACGATTCTTTGTTGGCCAGCAGAAGCTTCTTGCCAGCCCGCGCCGCAGCGACACTTGGCTCCAGGCCGGCCGCACCGACGATGGCCGCCATCACGGCGTGGACCTGCGGGTCGGCACTGACCTCGCAGAGGGCACGGGGGCCCGACAACACCTGAACCTTCAGACCTTCTGCTTTCACCCTGTCCGCCAGCAGCCGGGCATGCTCCGGGCTGGCCATCACAGCGTATTCGGGACGGTGCACCTTGCATTGCTCGAGCATGGACCCGACCTGAGTCGCTGCCGTGAGGGCAAACACCCGGAACCGTTCAGGGTGGCGGGCGATGACGTCCAGGGTGTTGGTACCGATTGATCCGGTCGATCCGAGGATGGTGATGTTCTGCACGGGCACGATCATCTCTCCAGCAGATGGGCAAAAAGCATGGCGACAGGCAACACGGGCAACAAGGCGTCCACCCGGTCAAGCACCCCACCATGCCCGGGCAGCAACTGGCTCGAATCCTTCATGCCCGCACTGCGCTTGACAAGTGACTCCAGAAGGTCTCCCACCACACTGGCAGCAGTCAGTAGAAGGAGTGCCGGGACCACCCAGCCCGGCCCTGCCTGCCACAGACGACTGAAAAGACTGGGCCCATCCGACGGATAGCGCTGATCGAACCACAGCCAGAACAGCGCCAGCAGGAACACCCCGAGAAGCCCGCTGAACACTCCTTCCCAGCTCTTGCCCGGACTCAGGGTCGGCGCGAGCTTGCGGCGACCAAACGTCCTTCCGCCGGCATAAGCGGCAATGTCCGCAGCCCACACAAGGGTCAAGACCGAAAGCAGAAACACTAAGCCTGTTTGCCGGGCCTGCACGAGCGCCAGCCAGGCACATGCGAGAACCAATAGACCACCCGACAATCGCCAAATCATCGGCCACTGCTGCCAACCAGCCACTCCGCGCCTGAGCATCAAGACCGACAGCAACAGCCATCCCCCAGCAGCGCCCCACCAGACGGCTGCCCACGAGCGGTCCAGCCCACCCCACAACCAGAAGAGCAGCAGCAGTCCGCCAAACCCTGCGCCGATCAGCAACGCCGCCTCCCCTGACTGGCCATTCATGCGAGCCCACTCCCAGCCAGCAGCGGAAACCATCACCACCGCCAAGGCAGCAAACGGAACAACAGAGGCATGAAACATGGCTGGCAGCACCACAGCCAAGAGCACCAGCGCGGTGATGATGCGTTGCTTAAGCATGCGAGCCGCTGGCCGCTGCCACCGGGCTGGACGGGCTCACCTGTTCGGAGGTCAATCCGAAACGGCGCTCGCGCCCTGCGTAGTCTTGGAAAGCCCGATCCAGTTCGGCGGCGTCGAAATCCGGCCACAGACAGGGTGTGAAAAACAGCTCGGAATACGCGCACTGCCAGAGCAGAAAGTTGCTGATGCGCATCTCGCCGCCCGTACGGATCAGCAGGTCGGGATCGCCCACGTGGGCCAGCGCCGTTGTTTGACACAACCCAGCTTCCGTGATGTCTCTGCCCTGGGCCAACAGCTGCTTCGCGGCGTTCACGATGTCCCAACGACCGCCATAGTTGAAACACACATTGAGTACCATGCGATCGTTGTGTGCGGTCGTCTGCTCGGCCTTGCGAAGGCCTTGCAGCAGGCGCGGAGACAGTCCGGAGGAGTCGCCTGGGAAGTGCAGTCTCACTCCACTCTTGTCGAGCTTGGGCACTTCCCGTGAAAGGGCCAACACCAGAAGATCCATCAGCCCTGAAACCTCTTCTGGAGGGCGGTTCCAGTTCTCGGACGAGAACGCGAACACCGTGAGCACTTGGACGTGGCGCTCAAGGCAAGCCCTGACAGTCCGGCGAAGCGCATCCACACCTTGCTTGTGCCCAGCCACCCTGGGCAATAGACGCTTCTTTGCCCAGCGGCCGTTGCCATCCATGACGATGGCCACATGCCGCGGCACGCCAACGGCATTCGGCGCGCCGGTCAGGGGATTGGAAGACATCGGCAAGCGAACCTGGTGTTGGAATGGGAACGAAGGCGGGTGCGAATCAGACCGCCAGGATGTCCTGTTCCTTGGAGGCGACAATCCGGTCGATCTCCCCGATCATCCGGTCGGTCAGCTTCTGAATGTCGTCCTGGGCACGGCGCTCGTCGTCTTCCGACACCAGCTTGTCCTTCAGCAATTTCTTGACGTGCTCGTTGGCATCGCGACGCAGGTTGCGGACAGCCACCTTTGCAGCCTCGCCCTCCCCTTTGACAACCTTGGTCAGTTCCTTGCGGCGCTCTTCCGTCATGGGAGGCATCGGCACACGGATCAGGTCCCCCTGACTGGCCGGGTTCAAGCCCAGATCCGACTCCCGGATGGCCTTCTCGATCTTGGCGCCCATGCCCTTCTCCCAGGGAGCGACCCCGATGGTTCGGGCATCCAGCAGGGACAGGTTGGCCACCTGTGACAACGGCAACATGGAACCGTAGTACTCGACATGCACGGTATCCAGGATCTGCGGGTTGGGGCGGCCAGTGCGCACCTTGGAAAGGCTGGTTTTCAGCGCCTCCAGCGACTGGTTCATCTTGTGTTCGGCGTTCTGACGGATCTCGGCGATGCTCATGAATGCTCCTATGGAAGACAGGTTCTCTGTACCAAGCGTCGGTCAGACGTGGACGAGTGTTCCCTCGTCCCCGCCCAGCACCACATTGCGCAGCGCCCCGGGCTTGAAAATCGAAAACACCTTGACGGGCAACTTCTGGTCTCGGCAAAGGGCAAAGGCCGTCGCATCCATCACCTGAAGGTTTTTGGCCATGGCCTCGTCAAACGTCAACGCTGTGTAGCGGGTGGCCTTGGGGTCCTTGTTGGGGTCGGCGGTGTACACACCATCAACCTTGGTGGCCTTGAGCACGATCTCGGCTCCGATCTCTGCGCCACGCAGCGCGGCGGCCGTGTCGGTTGTGAAAAACGGGTTGCCTGTGCCCGCGGCAAAAACCACCACCTTGCCCTCTTCGAGATACTGCAGGGCTTTGGGACGCACGTACGGCTCCACCACCTGCTCAATGGCGATCGCCGACATCACGCGGGCCACCAATCCGGCCTTGTCCATGGTGTCGGCCAGCGCCAGCGAGTTCATCACGGTGGCAAGCATGCCCATGTAATCGGCCGTAGCGCGATCCATGCCGACGGAGCCACCAGCCACCCCGCGGAAAATGTTGCCGCCCCCGATCACAATGGCCACCTGGACGCCCAGACGGGTCACTTCGGCAATCTCCTCGACCATGCGGACAATGGTCGCGCGGTTGATGCCGAAGGCATCGTCGCCCATCAGGGCTTCACCGGAGAGTTTCAGAAGAATGCGCTGGTAGGACGGCATGAGAATTCCTGTGTGACGACTCTTGTTGTATGTGCAACCGGCAAGTGTAGCGAGGAGCCGCGTGTGATTCGAGGCCCAGCGTCGCCAGACACCGGAAAATTCAGCGACCGAATATGACAACGGGCCTTGCGGCCCGTTGTCATGATCAGCTAGATACGGCGACGGGTTCAGGCACCTTTGGCCGCTGCAACCTGGGCTGCAACCTCGGCGGCGAAATCGTCGACCTTCTTCTCGATGCCTTCACCCACCACATACAGGGTGAAGCTCTTGACCGCAGTGTTCGCAGTCTTGAGGTACGCACCAACGGTCTGCTTGCCATCGGCCGCCTTCACGAAGACCTGGTCGAAGAGCGAAACTTCCTTCAGGTACTTCTGAACCGAACCTTCCACCATCTTGGCAGCGATGTCGGCCGACTTGCCCGACTCGGCGGCCTTGGCCGCTGCCACAGAACGCTCGCGCTCGATCAGTTCTGCAGGAACATCAGCCGAAGTCAAAGACACAGGCTTCATGGCTGCCACATGCATGGCGACGTCCTTGGCAGCCGTTGCATCACCGTCGAACTCGACCACAACGCCAATGCGGGTGCCATGCAGGTAGGAGGCCAGCTGACCACCGTTGGCCCAGCGCTTGAAACGGCGGAAAGACATGTTCTCGCCGATCTTGCCGATCAGGCCCTTGCGCACTTCTTCCAGCGTGGGGCCAAAGCCGTCCTGCTCGTAGGCCAAGGCACCCAGGGCTTCGATGTCAGCCGGGTTGTGATCGGCCACCAGCTTGGCCGCAGCACTGGCCAGCGCCAGGAAGCTGTCGTTCTTGGTCACGAAGTCGGTTTCACAGTTGACTTCGATCAGGGCGCCCGTATTGCCGCTGATGGCAGCAGCGACCACGCCTTCGGCGGTCACGCGACTGGCGGCCTTGCCGGCCTTGGTACCCAGCTTGACACGCAACAGCTCTTCAGCCTTGGCCATATCGCCATCGGCCTCAGTCAGCGCCTTCTTGCATTCCATCATGGGTGCGTCGGTCTTGGCACGCAGTTCAGCGACCATGCTTGCGGTAATTGCCATTTCAGTTCTCCGTTGTCCGGGTCCGCAGCGCGGACTCACACTGTTCATTGATCGGTTTTGCTTGTGAAAAAGGGGCTACTGGAGCCCCTCTTTCGCACAGGCTGCGAGGCTCAGGCAGCCGCGTCTTCCTTGACTTCCACGAACTCGTCGCCGCCTTCGGCAGCGACGGCCTTGACAACATCGTTCACCGCGTTGGCACGACCTTCGAGGATGGCATCAGCGATGCCACGGGCGTACAGAGCCACAGCACGGGCCGAGTCGTCGTTGCCGGGGATCACATAGTCAATACCCACGGGCGAGTGGTTGGTGTCCACCACGCCGACCAGCGGAATGCCCAGCTTCTGAGCCTCGGACACGGCGATCTTGTGGAAGCCCACGTCGATGATGAAGATGGCATCGGGCAGCGCGGTCATGTCCTGGATACCGCCGATGTCCTTCTCCAGCTTTTCCATTTCACGAGCGAACATGAGCTGCTCTTTCTTGCTCATGCTGTCGAGGCCGGCTTCTTTTTGAGCCTGCATATCCTTCAGACGCTTGATCGAGGTCTTGACCGTCTTGAAGTTGGTCAGCATGCCACCCAGCCAGCGCTGATCGACAAAGGGAACGCCAGCACGACGGGCTTCCTGGGCAACGATGTCGCGCGAAGTGCGCTTAGTGCCCACCATCAGGATGGTGCCGCGGTTGGCAGAGAGCTGCTTCACGAACTTTGCAGCCTCTTCGAACATCGGCAACGTCTTTTCGAGGTTGACGATGTGAATCTTGTTGCGATGGCCGAAAATGAACGGGGCCATCTTGGGGTTCCAGAAGCGGGTTTGGTGGCCGAAATGGACACCGGCTTCCAGCATTTCGCGCATGGAGATCGACATGATGTATTCCAGAGGTTGGGTCTAAAATCCAGCCCCGATTGCTTCGTTTCCGACCTTTGCAGGGTCTTGGCATTACGAAGCAACACCTGGGTAGGCTGGTTTGGGATTTGCCTGACACCAGTACTCCAGCAATGGACCACCAGCAGCAAAGCCTATCAATTATAGCAGCACCGCTCCTGGCGCACGGCGATTCTTGGCCGTACCGCCTTACCGTACTCCTCGCCCCCCGACCATCCATGCACTGTGCCGATCGCTTCTGCCCTCCTTTTGCCCGCCACATCAGCGGGAGCTGCGATTGAAGCTTGCCGTGCTTGGTGCAGGCGTGGTCGGCGTCACCACCGCCTATGAACTGGCCCAGGATGGGCACTCGGTCACCGTATTCGAGCGACGCCAGACAGCGGCAGAAGAAGCCAGTTTCTCCCCTGGGGGCTTGCTCGCACCAGAATGGACGGCCGCTTGTGCTGCCCTGGAATGGGAGCGGGTGAACGAGCGACAACAATCTTGGTGGTCGAAGCTGCTGGGCCACCGGTCACCCTTCAACCCCAATCCGGGACCAGCCCTTCTGGCCATGGCCTGCCACTCGCTCGAACGGCTCTCACAGCTGTCCGAACATCTGATGCCGTCCTTCGGTGAGCAGCAAGGCCTGATGACCGTGTGGAGGGACCCGTCAGTGCACCCGGTTGCAGCCCGATTGCAAAGCATCCTTGCGGACTATGGCTGCAAGTCCCTTCTGACCGACGCAGAACATGCCAGAAACCTTGAGGCGGCGCTGAACCCCGACATCACGCTCGCAGGCTCGCTTGTCGTTCCTGAGACGTGGTCTGCGAACTGCCGTCAGTTCGTGCTGCAACTCAAGGCCCATGCCAAGCACGCCGGCTGCCGCTTTCGGTTCGCAACCGAGGTTCTGGGCATTCAGCACATGCCCGGCCAGCGCGGCATCCGTGTGCTGAGCAACCAGCAGGATGCCTCCATTGAACCGTTCGATGGCGTCGTCTTGTGCGCAGGCGAAGCAACACGCGGGCTCTTGAAACCATACGGACTGGACCTTTCGATGGAAACCCGGGTTGCCCATGCGGTCTCGGGGCTCATCCGCGAACCCCTGGATGCGCCATCGGCGACCATTCACGACCTCCAGCAGGGCATCACGATCGCCCGCACTGGACAATGGGTTCGTGCAGTCGGCCCTGCCCTCCGAGCTTCGCGACTGCCCCGGGCCGGGGCCGCATTCAAACCGCTGTACGAGTCTCTAAGCGACTGGTTTCCGGGAGCGCTTAGGACGGGAGTCTCGGGCGCTGTACAAGAGTGGAGCGGCACAGTGACAACAACGCCTGACGCACTGCCTTTGCTTGGCCCCTCCGGCGTGCCAGACGTCTGGATAAATGCGGGGCATGGCATGCACGGCTGGCTTTTGGCCTGCGGCTGCGCCAAAGTGCTAGCGAATCAGTTGTCTGGCCGGCCACCCGAGGTCGACATCACCGCCTTCCAGGCGCAAAGAAGTCTGCCAGCAATCGCTTGACGGACTGGTCTTGCCGCCCCACCATGGGTCAAGCACACGCTCAACGCAACGAGGAGGCATTCCATGCGGACGCTCCGCCTCATCAGCAAACAACGATGACTCGAATGCGGCGCATCGGGCCCCTCTGCAGCGAACCACTGCACGACAGCGCAGCCACGCGCGCGCTGGAGCGCGCGATGACGGCGTCCCTGCCAGCGCATGAGCTGATGGCCCGTGCTGGACGAAGTGTGGCCGACCTGACCATGGCCCTTGCCCCCCACGCCCGCCGCATCTGGATCGCCTGCGGTCCGGGCAACAACGGGGGCGATGGGCTGGTGGCCGCTCGCCACTTGTCTCTGCACGCCCAAAGCCGCCAGGGCCGGCCGGAGATCGTCACCACGCTCACCGGTGACCCCGGCCGGTTGCCTCCAGATGCCGCGCACGCCCTGACCCTGGCTCTGGAAAGTGGAGTGACGTTAGCGTCCTCGCCGCCGCATGATTTTGACGTGGCCATTGATGCCCTGCTGGGCATCGGAACAACTCGCCCCCCTGCTGGTGAAATGGCCGAGTATCTGCGCCGCCTGCACCGAACCAGCGCCACAGTGCTGTGCGTAGATGTGCCCAGCGGCCTCCTGGCCGACACCGGAGAGTACCTGGGGCCTGCTGCACCGACACCGAACGGCCCCCGGCACACACTGTCTCTGCTGACACTCAAACCAGGACTGTTCACTGCAGCAGGTCGAGATCAGGCGGGATCCGTGTGGCTGGACACACTGGGAGCCACAGCCACCAACTGCCCGGCATATGCCGCCATACTTCAAGGCGCAACCGATGCACGTACGCGCCGGGCGCATGCGGCCCACAAGGGAAGCCAAGGAGATGTGCTCGTGGTCGGCGGTCAGGGTCTCGCGCCCTCCGGTGCCGGCATGACCGGGGCAGCCATCCTGGCCGCACGGGCCGCACTTCACGCAGGCGCCGGTCGGGTCTATGTCGGGCTTCTTGCTCCCGATGAACAACAGCCCTCCTGGGATCCCCAATGTCCTGAGCTCATGTTCAGGCAAACAGACACGCTGCTCGCCGATGAGACCTTGTTACGGCAAGCCACTGTGGTGTGCGGCTGCGGCGGCGGCCAGGCAATTGCCAAGTATCTCCCCAACATCCTGTCGACTTGCCCATCCCTGGTCCTGGATGCAGACGCGCTGAACGCCATTGCCGGCGATGATGCGCTGCGCCGTCTGGTGGTCGAGCGCAGCGCGCGGAACTGGATCACTGTTGTCACACCCCACCCGCTTGAAGCAGCGCGCCTGCTCGCCGCCAGCACAACTTCGGTCATGAAGGACCGCCTCGACGCAGCGCGCCTGCTCAGCGAGCAGCTGAACGTGGTCGCCGTACTCAAGGGATCAGGAACGGTGATTCACGCGCCCGGCAAAACACCCCGAATCAACGCCAGCGGCAATCCGGCGCTGGCCACTGCGGGCACAGGAGACGTCCTGGCCGGATGGATCGGAGCCTCACTGGCGAACTCCACTAGTCGATCAGCGCCCTCCTATGAGGCGGTCCTTGAGGCCGTGTCAGGTCATGGCAGATTGGCAGACCAATGGGTGGTGCACCATGAACAGACCCTCACGGCCAACCGCCTGGTGGAGTGCATTCGTGGAGCGCGCTGAGCCGGCGCGTCACCCCAGCAAAATCAGCCCGATCTGCAGCAGGACGATGAGCACAAGCACAGACAAATCCATACCGCCGATCTGTGGCACCACCCTTCGGATGGGGCGCAGCAGGGGCGAGCAAAGCCGGTCCAGCGTGCCCATCACCGGTGCACCTGGCTGCACCCACGAGAGCACCGCAAACACCAGCAACAGGAAGATAAGCCCCTGAAGTAACACCCGGATCAGTAGATAAAAAGCCAAACCCGGAATGGCCACCAAGGGCGCGACCACACCAACGGGCGACGGCGCCAGTGCCGCACCGAGCATCAGGCGCAAACCGCCATAGCCAATGGCCAGCAGCACCGCAGCCAGCAGGCTGCCCCAGTCGATCGGGCTCTGGGACATGGAGCGCGGCAGGATTTTGCGCACTGGTCCCACCAGCCAGTGTGTGAGCGCCATGGCGAACCGGCCGGGCTGAGCCGACATGTTGATGCGAAGGTGATTCATCCAGGCCCGCAGGAGCGCCGCTCCTATGAGCAGAAAAAACACCGTCTCCAAAACGAAAAAAAGCGCGGCGGCCATCAGCGACGCCCCTTCCGCGTCTTGCCCGCCCCACCGCGCGCAGAACCTCTGGCCTCCTTGTTGCGCCCGCCTCCTTTGGCGGTTGCGCCCTTGCCGGGCCCCGTGGATTCCCGGGGAGTTGCCTTGCCCTGCGCCCGCTCCTCACGCTCACGCAGACGCCGTCCCCCGCCTTGATCCGGCGCCCCCTCTCCGCCAGTCTTGTCGCGCATGGCCCGCAGCATGGCATCGTCGTTGCCCGACACAAGCCGGAAGTCAATGCGACGCCCGTCCAAGTCGACCCGGCTCACCTGAACCTGCACCCTGGACCCCAACGCGTACCGGATGCCTGTTCGCTCCCCGCGGAGCTCCTGCCGCGCCTCGTCGAACCGGAAGTACTCTCCGCCCAGTTCGGTGATGTGCACCAGCCCTTCCACATACATCGCATCCAGCGTCACGAACAGTCCGAAGCTGGTGACTGAGGTCACGACGCCACTGAACTCCTCGCCCAGGTGCTCGCGCATGTACTTGCACTTGAGCCACGCCTCCACATCACGACTGGCTTCATCGGCACGTCGCTCGTTGGCGCTGCAGTGCAAGCCGGCCGCCTGCCAGGCCAGCAGATCGGCCGAAGGCTTCTTCACCGCCTCTCCAGCCACGGGCGGGCGGGCCCGGCTGGCCAGGCGCTTGCTCAGTTTGGCGTGCGCTTCCCCAGGCGTTGGCAAGGCGGGCAACTGGTACTTCTGCTTGGTCAGGATGGCCTTGATGACCCTGTGAACCAGCAGATCGGGGTAGCGCCGGATCGGACTGGTGAAGTGGGTGTAGGCATCGAACGCGAGACCAAAATGCCCCTGATTCATCGGCGTATAGATCGCCTGCGACATGGAGCGCAGCAGCATGCTGTGGATCTGCTGGGCCTCCGGCCGATCCTTGGTCGCCTCGGCGATCTGCTGGAACTCGGACGGGTGGGGGTTGTCGCTGATGGACTGCGGAACACCCATGGCTTTAAGGTAGTTGCGCAAGGTCTCCTGCTTCTCCGGCGTCGGCCCTTCGTGCACACGGAACAGGCCTGCGTGTTTGCTCTGACCAATGAAATCGGCAGAGCACACGTTGGCCGCCAGCATGGCTTCTTCAATCAGCTTGTGGGCGTCGTTGCGGGTGCGCGGCACGATCTTCTCGATGCGGCCGGATTCATCGCACACGATCTGCGTTTCCACCGTCTCGAAGTCGACCGCCCCCCGCTTGTTGCGGGCCGCGACCAGCGCCCGGTACACGTCGTGCAAATTCAGCAGGTGCGGAACCAGTGCCTTGCGGTTCTGAGCCTCAGGACCCCGCGTGTTCTGCAGGATCGCAGCCACCTCGGTGTAGGTGAAGCGCGCATGGCTGTGCATCACTGCCGGATAGAACTGGTAGGCATGCACCTCACCCTTGGCATTGACCAGCATGTCACAGACCATGCACAGGCGATCCACATCCGGGTTCAGAGAGCACAGTCCGTTGGAAAGCTTCTCTGGCAGCATCGGGATCACGCGACGAGGGAAATAGACCGAAGTGGCCCGGTCGTAAGCGTCCACGTCGATCGGCGCGCCGGTCTTCACATAGTGACTCACATCGGCAATGGCCACCAGCAGACGCCAACCCTTGCCCCGCCCCACCTTGGCTGGCTCGCAGTACACCGCGTCGTCAAAGTCCCGCGCATCTTCTCCGTCGATGGTCACCAGGGCCACGTCGCGCAGATCGACCCGATGCTTCAGGTCGGCCGGCCGGACTTTGTCGGGCAGTGCCCGGGCCTCTGCAAGTGCCGAGTCCGAAAACTCGTGAGGCACACCGTACTTGCGCACCGCGATCTCGATCTCCATCCCGGGGTCATCGATCTCGCCAAGCACCTCCTTGACGCGGCCAACAGGCTGACCATACAGGGCCGGAGGCTCGGTCAGTTCGACCACCACCACCTGGCCGGTCTTGGCCGATCCAGTGGCCCCCTTGGGAATCAGGACGTCCTGGCCATAGCGCTTGTCCTCAGGGGCGACGAGCCACACGCCACTCTCTTGCAGCAGTCGACCGATGATGGGGGCAGCAGGGCGCTCAATGATCTCGGTCACCCGCCCTTCGGGCCTGCCCTTGCGATCCAGCCGCACGATGCGGGCCTTCACCCGGTCCTTGTGCAGCACCGCTCTCATTTCGTTGGAAGGAAGATAGATGTCGGGCTGTCCGTCATCACGGATCACAAAGCCGTGTCCGTCGCGATGACCGGAGACGACACCTTCGAATTCGGCCAGAAGATTGTTTTTTTCGTTCAAGATTATGAGTTCTGTTTTTTTACTGTTATACTAGTCGTCTTCCTGAGATGCCCAGGTGGCGGAATTGGTAGACGCACTAGTTTCAGGTACTAGCGCCGAGAGGCGTGGAGGTTCGAGTCCTCTCTTGGGCACCAATCATAAGGGCTTGCAAACGAAGAGTTTGCAAGCCCTTTTCTTTTTTATCTGGACCGCAAACAGCGCAGCCAAAACGCGCTGAGCCGCAGGCTATAATGCGAGCTTCCTGAGATGCCCAGGTGGCGGAATTGGTAGACGCACTAGTTTCAGGTACTAGCGCTGAGAGGCGTGGAGGTTCGAGTCCTCTCTTGGGCACCAAACACAAGGGCTTGCAAACAATTCGTTTGCAAGCCCTTTCTGTTTGCTGCATCAAATCGGCTGAGCCACGAGGTCGTGACCGTCCGCTGCAACGATGCGCGCGCGAGTGAACTCCCCCACCTTGAGCGTCTTGCTGATCTTCTCTGGTGGCAGCAGTCGCACCACGCCATCGATCTCCGGCGCATCCGCGTAACTGCGGCCAACACCCCCCTTCTTACCCAGGCCGGGCGCCGAATCCACCAGCACCTGCATGGTCGAGCCCACGCGGGAGCGCAGTTTGTCAGCGGACACCGCCTCCGCGACCTCCATGAAGCGCGCGCGGCGCTCTTCCCGCACCGCATCCGCGACAGGATCAGTCAGTGCGTTGGCTGCGGCCCCCTCCACCGGCGAGTACGCAAAGCAACCCGCACGATCAATGCGCGCTTCGGCCAAGAAATCGAGCAGATTCTGAAACTCAGCCTCCGTCTCTCCGGGAAATCCTGCGATGAAGGTGCTGCGCACCACGATCTCAGGGCAGATCTCGCGCCAGCGGGCAATGCGTTCCAGATTTCTTTCCCCACTGGCGGGGCGCTTCATCCGCTTGAGCACATCGGGATGGCTGTGCTGCAGTGGCACATCCAGATACGGCAGGATCAGACCCTCGGCCATCAGCGGAATCACGTCATCCACGTGGGGATATGGGTACACGTAGTGCAGACGCACCCATGCGCCAAATCCTCTTGCCAACTCACCAAGCGTGCGAACCAGATCGAGCATCTTGGTTTTCACTGGCTTGCCATCCCAGAAACCAGTCCGGTATTGCACATCGACACCATAGGCCGATGTGTCCTGGCTGACCACCAACAGCTCCTTGACTCCGGCCTCAAACAACTTGCGCGCTTCTGTCAGCACATCACCCACAGGACGACTGACCAGATCACCTCGCATCGACGGAATGATGCAGAAGGTGCAGCGGTGGTTGCAGCCCTCGCTGATCTTCAGGTAGGCGTAATGGCGCGGAGTGAGCTTGATGCCCTGGGGCGGCACCAAGTCAACAAAAGGATCGTGCGGCTTGGGAAGGTGCCTGTGCACTGCCTCCATCACCTCATGGGTGGCGTGAGGGCCGGTCACCGCCAGCACGCTCGGGTGCATCTGCTGCACCAGGTTGCCACCGCCATCGCCCTCGCGCGCGCCAAGGCAGCCGGTGACGATCACCTTGCCGTTCTCGGCCAAAGCCTCCCCGATGGTGTCCAGGCTCTCCTTGACAGCGTCATCAATGAAGCCACAGGTGTTGACGATGACGATGTCGGCACCTGCAAAGGTCTTCGATGTCTGGTAACCCTCGGCGCTCAGTTGCGTGAGG
Organism: Hydrogenophaga sp. NH-16; assembly: GCF_004006415.1. Lineage (NCBI taxonomy): Bacteria > Pseudomonadati > Pseudomonadota > Betaproteobacteria > Burkholderiales > Comamonadaceae > Hydrogenophaga > Hydrogenophaga sp. NH-16. The sequence goes on along the minus strand of NZ_CP029344.1, from coordinate 3,271,737 downwards.
ATCAGTTCGGAGTCCGTGAGGGCCTTGGGGCAACCCAGACTCACAAACCCTACTTTGGGCGCCGTGGCGCTGGTGGAAACAGGGGATTCACTCATCCCCAGATTGTCTCAGACCGGCCGACCGGGTCAGCGCTTGAGGCCAAAAGCGGCCAGCATCTGCTCGCTGTTCTTCTGCATCTGCTCCTGCATCTGCGTGAACGCGCTGCGAGACTGCTCCAGATACGTTCCCATCATGCCCTGCATCATGGGAGACTGGACATTCATAAACTGCTTCCAGACCTCTGGATTCAGCCCCTTGGACTGTTCTGCCATCTTGGCCTGCAAATCCATGAATATCTGGACGTTCTTTTCCAGATAAGCCCCCATGAAGTCCTGCATCGCGTGACCGTAAAAACGGATGATGTTGGCCAGCACCTGCTCGGTGAAGATCGGCGCGCCTGCCGTCTCCTCTTCCAGAATGATCTGCAGCAGGATGCTGCGGGTCAGGTCCTCGTTGGTCTTGGCGTCCCGCACCACGAAACGCTCGTTGTCCATCACAAGAGATTTGACCTCGGCCAGTGTGATGTACGACGACGTATCGGTGTCGTAAAGGCGCCGGTTGGGATATTTCTTGATGACCCGCACGGCATCCGGGGAGGAGCCTTGGGCATCGGCCTTGCTTTTTTGCACTACAGGACCTTCACGTGAAGACGGAGAGCCCCCCGCGTTGTGGAGGCTGCTGTTGCGCCGGATTCTAGGAAGTCTCCCCAAGGCTGCCAAATGGGTTTTCCCTGTGCGCATCGCAGATGATGCCATGGCGCCATGGCTGCCGCACAAAGAAAAAGGGCCTGACGCAATGTCGGGCCCTTGTCGTTTCGGAGATGTTTGGTAGGCGCGATTGGACTCGAACCAACGACCCCCACCATGTCAAGGTGGTGCTCTAACCAGCTGAGCTACGCGCCTGCAAACTGTCCGAAGCCTCGCAGTATAGCAGCGAATTCTGCGTTTTGTCCAAACCCGCAAATCATTTGCGCCGGACCATGCGCACACCTGCCACGTCCCCGACCACCGACATCGCACGGGACACCTGCCTCGCATCGGTGACCTCGATGGTGAAGGTCATCCACGCAATGCCCTTGACCGATTGCGTCTGCACCCCGATGACGTTCATCTTCTCGCGTGCAAACACATCGGAAATGTCCCTCAGCAACCCCTGCCGGTCAATCGCCTCCACGGCAACGTCCACCGGGTACACCGCAGAAGCCCCTTCCCGCCCGCCAGAGACAGCGCCACCCCATTGCACGTCGATCACCCGATCAGGACTGGTGCGCTGCAGATGGGCAAAGTCGCTGCAATCGCTGCGATGGATGCTCACCCCCTTGCCACGGGTCACGAACCCCCGGATATCGTCGGGCGGCGCCGGCTTGCAGCATTTGGCCAACTGCGTCATCAGCGAGTCGACACCGACCACCAGCACGCCCCCGCTGGGGGCCGAGCGCACGGGACGCGGCTTTTTCAACCACGGGGGAATGTCCTCAACAACAGGCTGATCTCCCTGCCGCAGAAGCACTTCCAGCGTGCGAAGCGACAGTTCGTCCTTACCCACCTGTTCGAACAGCGCCTGTGCCGAGGGAAGACCCGCCGAGCTGGCCAGATCCTCGAACCTCAGCGCCGTGCGCCCCTCTCGCTGCAGGAGACGCTCCACCGCCTCACGCCCCCGGGCAACGGTCTCTTCCATCGCCAGTTGATTGAACCATGCCCGGACCTTGCTCTTGGCACGGTGGCCAACCAGGTAGCCCAGCTCAGGGTTGAGCCAGTCGCGCGAAGGGCCGCCTTCCTTGGCGGCGATGATCTCGACGGTCTGGCCATTCTGCAGCGCCGTGTTCAGCGGAACCATGACGCCGTCCACCCGGGCCCCTCTGCAACGATGCCCCAGGTTCGTGTGCACCGAATAGGCGAAGTCAACGGGCGTGGCGCCCTGCGACAGCTCCACGATGGCGGCATCCGGCGTCAGGACATAGATGCGGTCGTCGAACAGGCCCGGTGACGCCCCGCTGAGGTCACGCTCCCAGGCCAGCAGTTGTCGAAGCACCGCAATCTTGGCGTCGTACTCGGAACTGGCCGACACGCCCGCATAGCCTTTGGTGCCCGCCTCCTTGTAGGCCCAGTGAGCGGCCACCCCGTGTTCCGCGTGGTCGTGCATGGCCTGGGACCGGATCTGGATCTCGAATGCCCTGCCCTGCGCGTCGCGCACCACCGTGTGCAAGGACTGGTAACCATTGGCCTTGGGCTTGGCGATGTAGTCGTCGAACTCTTCCGCAACAGGCGTGAACTGCGAGTGCACAAGCGCCAACACCGCGTAGCAGTCATCGGTTGAAGGCACCACGACCCGCAGCGCCCGGATGTCGAACACCTGGTCAAAGTCCAGCGACTTGCCACGCATCTTCTTGACGATGCTGTAGATGTGCTTGGGCCGTCCCTGGACCGACGCCTGGATGCCCTGCCCTTGCAGGTCCGTCTCAAGCTGCAACCGCACCTGCTCGATGTGAACCTCGCGCTCTGCCCGCTTTTCATCCAACAGACGGGCGACATCTTTGTACGTCTGTGGCTCAAGAAAACGGAAGGCCAGATCTTCCATCTCCCACTTGATCTGCCAGATGCCCAGCCGGTTGGCCAGTGGAGCGAAAACATGAAGCGACTCGCTGGCCAAGGCCAGACCAGGGTCGCCCTTGCATGCCGCGAAATAGCGCAGCGTCTGCAGGCGCGATGCCAGCCGCAGCATCACCACCCGCAGGTCACGGGAAAACGCCAGCAGCATCTTGCGGACGTTCTCGGTCTGGCTGGCCGCCAGTTCGGACACGGGCACCTTGCCCGGTGACGCCACTGGCAGGGCCGCCTCTTGCGCGGCCAGACGCTCTCCTGTCTTCCGGTTCTGCACCTCGGCCGACTTGATCCGCGCCTGCCGCTGCAGTTGCACCAGCTTGGTCGTCTCAAGAGCGAGTGCCGCGAAGTTCTCGCCGAACGCTTTGGCAATCACCTCCTGTGGCCTGTTGAGGTACTGACAGGCGTACACCAGATAGGCCGCAGCCTGCATCGCCTCCGACCCACCGATGTCGCGCAGCACCGTGGCGACCGCGTCGGCGTGCGAGAGGATGTTCTCGCCAGTGTCCAGTTGTTCGCTGGCCAGCAAGGGCTCTGCAAAGGCACGTGCACGTGCCAAAGCCTGGGCCTGCCGTGGCAAGAAGCTGTCCGAGGTGGCGGCCACGATGGCCGACGTCGGCGGTGGAGGGACAGAAGTCGAATACTGCATGGAAAAGGTTCGCTCAGGCCTGTTCCAGGAAGCCGACCACCGCCGCCACCTGGTCTGGCACCACCAGGGTCGGCGCATGTCCAACACCCTGAAACTCGACGCAACGCGCGCGGGGTCCTCTTTCAGACATGGCCTTCGCCGTCTCGCGCGTCAGAAGGTCGGAATCGGCGCCCCGCAGCAGCAGGGTGGGGGCCGAAATGGCGTCATACAGCGCCCACAGGGCAGCCTCCCCGTCGGCCACCACTTGGCGACCGACAGATTCATCCATGTCTGTCAGCGCCCGGATCGGAACGGCCAGCGCAGGGTCGTAGTGCAGCCACCAGCGCCCCTCCCGCTCGCGCAGCATGGGACGGGACAGTGCCATCCACTGCTGCTGGCAGTGAGGTCCAAATCCGGTGGAGATCGACCACAGATAGTCCGCAGCCTCCTGCTCGCTGGCAAAGGAGGGGTTGAGTCCCAGATAGGTTCCGATGCGCCGCAAGGCTTCCCATTGGAGCACCGGACCGACATCGTTGAGCACCAGCCTGCGGATGCCCATGGCAGGCTGGGCCGCCAGGGCCATGCCGATCAGCCCCCCCATGCTGGTGCCGATCCAGTCGATCTGAAGCATGGGGTCTTCAGAACGCAGCCTGGCAATGAGGCTGCCCACATCTGCTGCGTAGGTTCCCACCTGATAGGTCATCGGGTCGGCAAGCCAGTCGCTGAATCCGCGACCGGCAACGTCCACGGCGATGACGCGCGCCTGCGCGGTCAGGGCGGACGCCAGCACATCGAAGTCACGACCCTGACGGGACAGCCCATGCACACACACCACGACGCGGTGGGCATCGGCACCTTGTTGCGGCATCCAGTCCCAGTACGCCAGCCGGCGCTGCTGGCCGCTGTTGGCGACAGGCCCGGGAACACCGACGAACCGCAGCTCTGGCATCTGGCTGGAACCGCTCATTCCTCGGACTCCGTGATAATGGTTTGCATGTTGTTCAACCGATCGTAATGGAACTGGAGATCCCTCATGCTTGCCAACAAAACCGCCCTTGTCACCGGCTCGACCAGCGGCATTGGACTGGGCATCGCCAAGGCGCTGGCTCGACAGGGTGCGAACATTGTTCTCAATGGTTTCGGTGACTCTGAAGGCCCGCAGGCAGAGATCGCAGCCCTGGGTGTGCAGGTGGCCTACCACGGCGCGGACATGAGCAAGCCGGCCGAGATTGAAGACATGATGAAGTTCGCGGCCAGCCGCTTTGGCCAGGTCGACATCCTGGTGAACAACGCCGGCATCCAGCATGTGGCGCGCGTGGAGGACTTCCCGGTCGAGCGCTGGGATGCGGTGATCGCCATCAATCTCTCCAGTGCGTTCCACGCCACCCGCCTGGCGCTGCCCGCCATGCGCGCAGCGAACTGGGGACGCATCATCAATGTGGCCTCGGTCCACGGTCTGGTCGCGTCTGCGGAGAAGTCGGCCTACGTTGCGGCCAAGCATGGGGTGGTCGGCCTGACCAAAGTGACCGCCCTTGAAAACGCGACCACCGGCGTGACCTGCAACGCAATCTGTCCTGGCTGGGTGCTGACACCGCTGGTGCAGAAACAGGTGGATGCCAAGGCGGCGGCACTGGGCCTTACCAACGAGGACGCCAAGAAGCAGTTGCTGGGCGAGAAGGAGCCATCGATGCAGTTCACCACCCCCGAGGAGTTGGGCGAACTGGCGGTGTTTTTCTGCTCACCAGCCGGCGCCAACGTGCGTGGCGTGGCCTGGAACATGGACGGTGGCTGGGTGGCGCAATGAACCTCAGCGCAGCTGGACCGAGCCCGACACCGAGACCGTGACCAGGCTCTTGCCCGCCTCGACAGGAATGGAGGCGTCGGCAGGCGCCTGGGCCACCGACGCGGCTCGCATCCGGTACATCGGTCGCTCGCCCTGGTCGGCGGGGCTGACCGACACCTCCCGCAGGGTGTAACCCTCGAAGCCGAAGGCCTTGGCCACCTCGACTGCCTTGGCCTTGAAACGCTCAATGGCCGATGCCTGAACCTCGGACTCGAGCTTTTGTTGCGCTTCGCGGGACAGCGAGAAGGCCACGTTGCCGACGCCCATGGAAGTGATCTTCCCCGCGGTGGTGCTGATGCGGACAAAGTCCCGCCCCTCCAGCACCAGCTCCGCCGATCCCTGCCAGCCCACGATACGTCCGTTGCTGCCATGGCGCGGATACACACCAAACGATCCTGTTTTCACCTCCAGTTGCTGAGCAGAGGCCTGTGGCTTGGCAACCGCCAGAGCGGCATCAACCGCTTGTCGCAACTGGCTCTGCACTGCAGCAGCATCACTGCCATCGCGCGAGGTGCTCAGGGTCATCGTGACCCAGTCCTGAGGCACTTCAAGCTGTGCGCTGGCAGACACCACCACCACATTGACCGGAGCGGCTGCAGGCAAAGGTTGGGCAAAAGCAGCGCCAGCACCCAGAAACCCTGAAAAAACCAAGGCGAGCACGCCCGCCTGGTGACACGACGATGCCACCCGCAGATATTTGTTCATAGCCGGCTATTTTGATTGAGCGGACTGCTCTGGCAGACCGCGAAGCTGTTCGCGCATGCGCTGCCGCTCTTCAGGAGACAGCCGAAATGGTTTGCTGGCGGCATAGCCATCGCTGAGCGGCTGTCGCAGGGAATCGCGCAACCGTGTGGTCACCGGGCGTCCTTCCTGGATCTCGGCGGGCGACACCGCCACAGGCTCAGAGGCCAGGGGCTGGGCAGGCTGCTCCCGCAACTCCAACGCGGCAGAGAGCAATGGCGCCCCCAGCAGCATCGCGGACACAGAGTATTTGTGGTTGATCATGGTTCTGGCTGAACTGAACGATGAAGGCATTCTGAGCGGGCCTCTGGTAACGGTGTGCGGGGGCTGGGCAACAGATGTAACAGCCTGTCAAAAAACCAAAAAACAAGCCCTGACAAGCACTTGGCGCTGCCACAATCGCCTTTGTTACATTTACCGGGAGTTGCTTCCATGCCACAAAACACCACCCGCCCGAACAAGATCCTGGTGGTCGATGACGACGTCCGCATCCGCGACCTGCTGCGCCGTTACCTGATGCAGGAAGGTTTCGAGGTCATGCTGGCCGAGGACGGCAAGGCACTGAACCGAGTATTGCAGCGCGAGGCGGTGGACCTGATCGTGCTGGACCTGATGATGCCGGGTGAGGACGGCCTGTCGATCTGCCGGCGCCTGCGCGCCAACGGCGACCGCACACCGATCATCATGCTGACCGCCAAAAGCGAGGACGTGGACCGCATCGTCGGCCTGGAGGTGGGCGCCGACGATTACCTGGGCAAGCCGTTCAACCCGCGCGAGTTGCTTGCCCGCGTCCATGCGGTGCTGCGCCGCCGCCCTCCGGCCGAGGTGCCTGGTGCCCCCTCGCAGGATGCAGAGGTGGTCAATTTTGGTCCGTTCGAGTTCGACCTGAGCCTGCGCACCCTGCGCAAGGACGGCGCCGACCTGCCACTGACCACGGGCGAGTTCGCCATGCTCAAGGCCCTGGTGCGCCATCCGCGCCAGCCGCTGTCCCGAGAGAAGCTCGCGCAACTGGCCCGCGGCCGGGAGTTCGAACCATTTGACCGCAGCCTGGACGTGCAGGTGTCCCGCCTGCGCAAGCTGATTGAAGAGGACGCTGCGTCGCCCCGCTACCTGCAGACGGTGTGGGGCGTGGGCTATGTGTTCGTGCCGGACGGCAACGCCTGATGATCGACGAATCGCGGGTCCCCACCTTCGAAACCGAGCCGGCGGCGCTGGAGACGGCGTCCGCTCCGCTGGAGAGCAAACCCGCGCGCGAGGTGAGCCTGTTCTGGCGCACCTTTTTCTTGCTGTCGCTGCTGCTGGTGGGCTGCATCGTGGCATGGCTCCAGACATTCCGGGCGCTGGAATACGAGCCGCGCACGTTGCAAAGTGCGCAACAGCTGGCTTCCCTGGTGAACCTCAGCCGTGCGGCACTCGTGCACTCCGACTCGATTGCCCGTGTGTCGCTGGTCAAGACCATGGCCGACGAGGAGAAGGTGAGGATCGCCCCTCGTGAGCCGGGTGACAAGTTCCGGCTCTACGACGCGGACTCACTCAGCAGGACGGTCAGCGCCCAGCTCAGCGCCAGGCTGGGCCCTGACACCGTGGTCGCTCGCGAGGTCAACGGCACGCCGGGTCTCTGGATCGGTTTTTCCATCGACGGTGACCCGTACTGGCTGCAGGCCGACCCGTCTCGGGTGGAACTGGTGACCGGCAAGACCTGGCTGATCTGGCTCGCCACCGCCGCCGTGCTTTCGCTGATGGGTGCTGCGCTCATTGCACGCCTGATCAACCGGCCGCTGCAGAAGCTGTCGTTTGCCGCGAGCCGTGTGCGAGACGGCGACTTCAACTCCAGCCGACTCAACGAGGCCGTGGCCACGAGTGAAATCCGGCAGGTGAACATCGGGTTCAACCAGATGGCGCAGCGGCTGTCCAAGATCGAACAGGACCGCGCCCTGATGCTGGCCGGCATCTCGCACGACCTGCGCACGCCGCTGGCGCGGCTGCGTCTGGAGACCGAGATGAGTGTGGCCGACGCGGAAGCGCGAGAGCACATGTCGGCCGACATCGAACAGGTCAATGCCATCATCGACAAGTTCCTCGACTACGCACGGCCGGACCACATGGAGCCTCAGCGCGTGAGCCTCAACGAGGTCATCGAGGCCGCCGTGTTTGCGCTGGGCAACCAGCCCGACGTGGCGGTGAAGACCAGCATTCCTGACGACACCTGGGTCATGGGCGATGCGGTTGAACTCAACCGCGTGTTCTCCAACCTGCTGCAGAACGCCGTGCGCTATGGCCGCAACCAGACGACCGGTGTGGCCGAGATCGACATTGGCGCCAAGACCAAGGACCAATGGGTGCTGGTCAAGCTGCGCGACCACGGCCCAGGTGTCAATCCCGAGATGCTGAGCCAGCTCACACAGCCATTCTTCCGTGGCGACGCCTCTCGCAGCGCCGCCACCGGCACAGGCCTGGGCCTGGCCATCGTCGAGCGCGCCATTGCCCGCATGGGCGGTCGCTTCGCGCTGGCCAACAGCAGCTCCGGCGGGCTGGCCGCCCACATCAAGCTGCCGGTCGGCAAAACCGCCTGATGCAAACCGGGCTCAGCCCGGCCGGCGCACCAGCAAGGCAACCGCCCGGGCCTCGATCGACAGGCCCTGCCCGACCGGGCCCAGCTTCTCGGCGGTCTTGGCCTTCACATTGACCGACTCCACGGGCAGGCCCAGCGCCTGGGCTATGTGCGCGCACATGGCCGGAATGTGCGGGCCGAGTTTGGGCGCCTGGGCCACCACCGTGCTGTCGATGTTGCCGATCTCGAAACCCGCCTCGCGCACGCGCCGAGCGACTTCGGTCAGCAGCACGATGGAATCGGAACCCTTGAAACGCGGGTCTGTGTCTGGGAAGTGACGCCCGATGTCGCCCAGCGCCGCCGCGCCCAGCAGGGCGTCGGTGATGGCGTGCAGCAGCACGTCGGCGTCCGAATGGCCCAGCAGGCCGGCCGTGTGGGGGATGGTCACGCCGCCGATAAGCAGCGGCCGTCCGGGCACCAGGGCGTGCACGTCCCAGCCCTCACCGATGCGAAATGGAATGGACGGGGTGGTGGTAGCAGCGCTCATGTTCGGCTTGAAAGGATGGCTTCGGCGAGGGCGAAGTCTTCGGGGTAGGTCACTTTGAAATTCTGCGCGCTGCCCGGCACCAGCAGCGGCCGGAGCCCGGCCATTTCCATGGCGCTAGCCTCGTCGGTCACACCGGCGAAGCCACTGTCGGCCTGGGCGGCGAGAGCGCTTCGCAGCATGCCGAGCCGGAACATCTGCGGGGTCTGGGCCAGCCATTTGTCCGATCGGTCCACGGTCGCAGCCACGCGTCCCTCGCGTTCGGTCTTCAGCGTGTCGGGCAGCTTGAGTGCGAGCAGCCCGCCCACCGGGTCACCCTCGCAGGCGCTGATCAGCGCCTCGATCTGCTGCGGTGTGATCAGGCAGCGCGCCGCGTCGTGCACCAGCACCCAGTCGTCGTCGGCCGCGCCTCTGGCGCTCAAGGCATCCAGTCCGTTGTACACGCTGTGCGCACGGGTCGCGCCGCCACAGCGCTCGAGCCGCAGATCGGGCTGATCGACGCTCAGGAAGCGGTCGTCCGGCGCCACCACCAACACCGTCTGCTCGATGCGGGGAGCCGCGCTGAACGCTGCCAGGGTGTGCAGCACCATGGGCAGGCCGGCGACGGTCTGGTACTGCTTGGGGCCAGCGGTGCCCGCGCGCGAGCCGGTGCCGGCACAAGGCAGCAGCGCGTGGCAGCGCACAGAGGTCGGGGTGTTTTGGAAAGCACTCATGATCGGTCCGGGCATTCTAGAATCCCCCACTTCACCCCCCTGTCCCAACGACCGGGGGGTTTTCGTCATTTGCGCCTGAATCCATGGACCTGCCCAAGCTCAAACCCGGCCAACGTTTCCACCTGCCCCGTCCCGTCGGCGCGGCCGATGCCCTGCTGCTCGCGCAACTGGCGGCGCGCGAGAAAGCCGCTGGCAGGCCCGTAGCCATCGTGACCGCCGACGCGACCGATGCGCAGCGCCTGATGGACGAAATGGCGTTCTTCTCGCCTGAACTGCGCTGCGCCCTCTTCCCCGACTGGGAGACCCTGCCCTACGACGCCTTCTCGCCGCACCAGGACCTGATCTCCGAACGCCTGGCCACGCTCTGGCGCATCCAGCAGCGTGACAAGGACACCGGTGCCGACGTGGTGCTGGTGCCCGCCACCACGGCGCTGTACCGGCTGGCGCCACCCTCGTTTCTGGCGGGCTACACCTTCCAGTTCAAGGTCAAGCAGAAGCTCGATGAAGCGAAGCTCAAGGGCCAGCTCACGCTCGCCGGCTACAGCCATGTGACGCAGGTGGTGAGTCCCGGCGAATACGCGGTGCGCGGCGGCCTGATCGACCTCTTCCCCATGGGCTCGCAGGTGCCCTACCGCGTCGACCTGTTCGATGACGAGATCGACTCGATCCGCACCTTCGACCCCGACAGCCAGCGCAGCCTCTACCCCGTGCCCGAGGTTCGTCTGCTGCCCGGCCGCGAGTTCCCGATGGACGAGACGGCGCGCGCGCGCTTCCGCAGCCGCTGGCGCGAATTGCTTGAAGGCGATCCGACCAAGAGCCGCATCTACAAGGACATGGGCAACGGCGTGGCCACCGCCGGCATCGAGTACTACCTGCCCCTGTTCTTTGAAGAGACCGCCACGGTCTTCGACTACCTCGGCGTGCAAGCCACGGTGGTGCTGCACGGCGACCTGGAGCCCGCCTTCCAGCGCTTCTGGCGGGACACGCAGGACCGGTACCGCCTGGTCAAGGGCGACCCCGACCGCCCCGCCCTGCCGCCCGAGAGCCTGTTCCTGTCGATAGAGCAGTTCTACGGCGAGGCCAATGCGCATGCCCAACTGGCGATCCGGCCCGCGGTGGAAGACATCGCCGACAACGCGTTCGCGCAGAAGCTGGGCGAGCTGGCCGCGGTGCGTGGTGCCGAAGACCCGCTGTCGCGCCTGCACGGCCACATCCGCAACACCGCCCACCGGGTGCTGCTGCTGGCCGAGAGCGACGGACGGCGCGAGAGCCTGCTGGACTTCATCCGTGCCAGCGGCCTGAGCCCGCCGGCCTTCGATTCGCTGGCCGAGTTCCAGGCCAGCGACGAGAAGGTCGGTATCGCCACCGCGGGCCTGACGGTCGGTTTCTCGTGGCTGGAAGCGGGCATCGACTTCGTCACCGAGACCGAACTCTTCGCAGCCGGCCCGACCACGCGTCGGCGCAAGAAGCAGGAACAGGTCAGCGACGTCGATGCGCTGATCAAGGACCTGTCCGAGCTCAATGTGGGCGACCCGGTGGTGCACAGCGCGCACGGCATCGGTCGCTACCGCGGGCTCATCAACATGGACATGGGCGACAAGAACCCCGACGGCACGCCCGCGCTGCAGGAATTCCTGCACCTGGAATACGCCGACAAGGCCGTGCTCTATGTGCCGGTGAGCCAGCTCAGCCTGATCGGCCGCTATACCGGGGTGAGCGCGGACGAGGCGCCGCTGCACAAGCTGGGCAGCGGCCAGTGGGAGAAAGCCAAGCGCAAGGCCGCCGAACAGGTGCGCGACGCCGCCGCCGAGCTGCTGAACATCTACGCCCGCCGCGCTGCGCGCCAGGGCCACGCCTTCCGCTTTTCCGCGCAGGACTACGAGATCTTCGCCAACGACTTCGGCTTCGACGAGACCGCCGATCAGAAGGCCGCGATCCACGCCGTGATCCAGGACATGATCAGCCCCCAGCCCATGGACCGCCTGGTCTGCGGCGACGTGGGTTTCGGCAAGACCGAGGTCGCGCTGCGCGCCGCCTTCGTGGCGGTCACCGGCGGCAAGCAGGTGGCGTTTCTGGCGCCGACCACGCTGCTGGCCGAGCAGCACTATCAGACCCTGGTGGACCGCTTCGCCAAGTGGCCGGTGAAGGTGGCCGAGATGAGCCGATTCCGCTCGCAGAAGGAGATCACGGCCGCCATGAAGGGCATCAGCGACGGCAGTGTCGACATCGTGGTCGGCACGCACAAGCTGCTCTCCGAGAAGACCCAGTTCAAGAACCTGGGCCTGCTCATCATCGACGAGGAACACCGCTTCGGCGTGCGCCACAAGGAGGCGATGAAACAGCTGCGCGCCGAGGTGGACGTGCTCACGCTGACGGCGACGCCGATCCCGCGCACGCTGGGCATGGCACTCGAAGGCCTGCGCGACCTGTCGGTGATCGCCACCGCGCCGCAGCGGCGTCTGGCCATCAAGACCTTTGTGCGCAACGAGGGCACGGGCGTGATTCGCGAAGCCGTGCTGCGCGAGCTCAAGCGCGGCGGCCAGGTCTATTTCCTGCACAACGAGGTCGAGACGATCGAGAACCGCAAGCAAAAGCTCGAAGAAATCCTGCCCGAGGCGCGCATCGCCATCGCCCACGGCCAGATGCCCGAGCGCGATCTGGAGCGCGTGATGCGCGACTTCGTGGCGCAGCGCTACAACCTGCTGCTGTGCTCGACCATCATCGAGACCGGCATCGACGTGCCCACGGCCAACACCATCGTGATGAGCCGCGCCGACAAGTTCGGCCTGGCCCAGCTGCACCAGCTGCGTGGCCGCGTGGGCCGCAGCCACCACCAGGCCTACGCCTACCTGCTGGTGCCCGAGATCGAGGGCCTCACCAAGCAGGCCGCGCAACGGCTGGACGCGATCCAGCAGATGGAGGAACTCGGCAGCGGCTTCTACCTGGCCATGCACGATCTGGAGATCCGCGGCGCGGGCGAGGTGCTGGGCGAGAACCAGAGCGGCAACATGCTCGAAGTCGGCTTCCAGCTCTACAACGAGATGCTGAGCGAGGCCGTCAAGGCGCTCAAGGCCGGACGCGAGCCGGACCTGCTGTCGCCGCTCTCCGTCACCACCGACATCAACCTGCACGCACCGGCCCTGCTGCCCAACGACTACTGCGGCGACGTTCACCTGCGCCTGTCGTTCTACAAGAAGCTGGCCACGGCCAAGACGACGGACCAGGTCGACGGCCTGCTGGAAGAGATCGTGGACCGCTTCGGCAAGCTGCCGCCGCAGACGCAGACCCTGATCGACGTGCACCGCCTGCGCGTGCTCTCGGCCCCTTACGGCGTGGTCAAGGTCGATGCCGCGCCGGGTGTCATCAACATCACCTTCCGGCCCAACCCGCCGATCGAGCCGATGCGCATCATCGAGCTGATCCAGAAGAACCGCCACATCAAGCTGGCGGGCAACGAGAAGCTGCGCATCGAACGCGCGCTGCCCGAGGTCAAGGACCGGGTTCAACTGGTGCGCGACGTGCTGCGCTCGCTGGGCCAGCCGCTGAAGCAGGAAGCCACCGCCGGCGCAGCTTGATCTGCATCAAAAACAGGAGCAGCACCGGCCGACGTTCACCAGCCGTTCACACAGCGGCGACCAGACTTCAACACAGAGGCTCCAGCATCGGAGCTTTCAACTTGAAGGAAGAAAACAATGAACCTGTCCGCCCAACGCCCCTGGATCACGCCCGTCGTCATGGGCGCCTTTTTGCTGTCCGCCGTCACCGGCGTGCTGATGTTCTTCCACCTCGACTCGGGCCTGAACAAGACCGCCCACGAATGGCTGAGCTGGGCCATGGTGATCGGGGTCGGCCTGCACGTGCTGCTGAACATGCCCGCGTTCAAGCGCTACCTGAAACAGACCACCGGCCGGGTGGTCATCGGCGCGTTCGCCCTGGTCCTGGCCCTGAGCTTCATTCCGGCGGGGGGCAGCAGCGGCAGCGAGCCCGGCTTCGCGCCACCCGTCCGCGCGCTCGCCCAAGCCCCGATCAGCGTGCTGGCCCAGGTCGCCGGCACCAGCACCGACGACGTCACGGCAAAGCTCCAGGCCCAGGGCCTGACCGTCACCAGCGACCAGCAGTCGGTGGCCGACCTGGTGGGGCCGGACCTGCGCAAGCAGATCGGCACCATCTCCAAGGTGCTGCCGGCGGCCAAGTCCTGATCGGGGCGTCATCCCGGCTCCCGCGATAATTCCGGGATGACTTCCTCCATCGAATTCGCCCCCGGCCTGACCGTGCAGGGCGTCCAGCCGCCCCTGAACCTGCGCGACTTCAAACTGATCGCGTTCGACATGGACTCCACGCTGATCAACATCGAATGCGTGGACGAGATCGCCGACGCCGCGGGCCGCAAGGCCGAAGTGGCGGCGATCACCGAGGCCGCGATGCGCGGCGAGATCACCGACTACAAGGAGAGCCTGCGCCAGCGCGTCGCCCTGCTCAAAGGCGTGACCGAGGAACACCTGGCACACGTCTACCGCTCGCGCCTGCGCCTGAACCCCGGTGCGGCCGAGCTGGTGCTGGCCTGCAAGGCCGCCGGGCTGAAGGTGCTGCTGGTCAGCGGCGGCTTCACCTACTTCGCCGAGCGCCTGCGCGACCGCCTGGCGCTCGATTTCGCGCGCAGCAATCAGCTGGAGATCGTGAACGGCCAGCTCACCGGCCGCATGCTGGACCAGAGCTGGGGCGACATCTGCGACGGCGCGATGAAGAAGGAAACCCTGCTGCGCACCTGCAGCCTGATCGGCTGCTCGCCGGCGCAGGCGATCGCCATGGGCGACGGCGCCAACGACCTGGAGATGATGAGCGTGGCCGGGCTGTCGGTGGCCTACCGCGCCAAACCCAAGGTGCGGGCGCAGGCCAAGGTCGCCATCGACATGGGCGGGCTGGATCGCCTGCTCGAACTGTTCCACGCATGAGCTTGTCCAGCCGCCTTCGTGCGTGGGCGGCGGGCCTGCGGCGCGACTGGAAGCGCCACATCCGCTCCCTCGCGCTGTTCGCGGGTGTGCTGCTGGCGGTGCAGCTCTGGCAGACGCGCGATGTGGCCGGTGGCCCGCTGCCCGGTGCGGCGTTGGACGCACCGCTGGCGGTGCTGGCGGGCGGCGGCGCGCGGCCCAGCAGCCTGCGCGCCGAGATCGCCGCGCTGCAAGCGGCTCACCCCGGCCGGAACATCGGCCTCTACGTCTGGGCCGACTGGTGCCCGATCTGCAAGACCATCCAGGGCACGGTGAACGGCCTGACGCAGGACCACCCGGTGATCACCGTCGCCATGCAGTCCGGGCCGCCCGAGAAGGTGTCCCGCTATATGGCCTCGCGCGGCCTGGCCTGGCACACCGTGGTCGATCCGCAGTCGGCCATCCCGGGCGCGCTGGGCTTCGGCGCCGTGCCGGCCTTTGCCGTGATCACGCCAACAGGCGAGCTGCGCTGGCCGACCGTGGGCCTGACCAGCGGCTGGGGGCTGCGGGTGCGCCTCTGGCTGGCGCGCTGAGGCCCTCCGCCCCCTTTCAGTTCATCAGGCCGGTTCCGGCACGCTGGGCAGACCGGACAGCGCCATCGCCAGCTCCTTCTCGTCGTACTGCTCGTCCTTGAGCTCGCCCGCGAAGTACTTCTGGTAGGCCGCCATGTCGAAATGGCCGTGGCCGCAGAGGTTGAACAGAATGGTCTCGCTCTTGCCCTCGCGCTTGCAGCGTAGGGCCTCCTCGATGGCGCCCTTGACCGCGTGGTTGGCCTCGGGTGCGGGCACGATGCCTTCGGCGCGCGCAAAAGTCACACCGGCCTCGAAGCACTGGCCTTGGGTGTAGGCGGTGGCTTCGAGCAGGCCCAGTTCCTTGCAGTGGCTGACCAGCGGCGCCATGCCGTGGTAGCGCAGGCCGCCGGCGTGGAAGCCCGGCGGCGTGAAGGTGCTGCCCAGGGTGTGCATCTTGGTCAGCGGCGTCATGTGGCCGGTGTCGCCGAAGTCGTAGGCGTACTTGCCGCGCGTGAGCGACGGGCAGGCCGCGGGCTCCACCGCGACGATGCGCGATTTCCGACCACCGCGCAGCGCATGGCCGATGAAGGGGAAGGCGATGCCCGCGAAGTTGGAGCCGCCGCCGGTGCAACCCACCACCACGTCCGGCCAGGCGTCGGCCATCTGCATCTGCTCCATGGCTTCCAGGCCGATGATGGTCTGGTGCATCAGTACGTGGTTGAGCACCGAACCCAGCGCGTACTTGGTGTCCTCGCGCTGCACGGCCAGCTCGACCGCTTCCGAGATCGCAATGCCGAGGCTGCCGGGATGGTCGGGCCGCTGGGCCAGCACGCTGCGACCGTACTCGGTCTGGTTCGATGGAGAAGGCAGGCAGCGCGCGCCATAGGTCTCCATCACGGCGCGGCGGTAGGGTTTCTGGTCGTAGGACACGCGCACCTGGAACACTAGCACCTCGAGGTCGAACAGCGAGCCCGCGAACGACAGCGAGGTGCCCCACTGGCCGGCACCGGTCTCGGTGGTCAGGCGCTTGACGCCCGCCTGCTTGTTGTAGAAGGCCTGCGGGATGGCGGTGTTGGGCTTGTGGCTGCCGGCGGGGCTGACGCCTTCGTACTTGTAGAAGATCTTGGCCGGCGTGCCCAGCGCCTTCTCCAGCCGGTGGGCGCGGTACAGCGGTGCCGGGCGCCAGAGCCGGTAGATGTCGCGCACCGGCTCGGGAATCTCGATCTCGCGCTCGGTGCTGACCTCCTGCAGGATCAGTTCCATCGGGAACAGCGGCGCCAGGTCGTCCGGGCCGATGGGCTGCAGGGTGCCGGGGTGCAGCACGGCCGGCAGCGCCTTGGGCAGGTCGGCCTGGATGTTGTACCAAAACTTGGGCATCTGGTTCTCGTCGAGCAGGTACTTGGTTTGCAGACTCATGCGCTTCTCCTGAAAAGGGTGAACAGGGTGGGACGGCGAACCGGGCCATTCTGGAAGCTGGCAGCGGTCAAGACCATCCGCGAAACGAACCCGGGTATCCGATAAGTGCAAAACCCCGGGTAATCACTAGCATGCAGCGCATGGCCCCCAGCCCCGCCCCGTCCCCGCCCCACGCGCCCGCCTGGCTGGACCGCAGTGCGCCCGCAGGCGCGGCCTGGGCGCCGCTGTCGGTACTGGCCTCCGACGACCTCGACGAAACGCGCGAGCAGATCGCGCGCATCTACAAGCCGCACGATCTGGCGGTGATCGGCCCTCGGCAGCGCGTGCGCGCCCGCATGCACCACCGCGCGCTCGGCCCTTCGGTGTCGCTCAACCGGCTGGCCCACGGCGCCGCGGTGCGCATCGACCCGGACCGGCTGGACGACTTCTTCCTGGTGCAGATGCCGCTGGCCGGCGAGGCGGCGGTGTGGCACCAGAACGCGCGGCACCTCAGCGCTGTGGGCGAAGCGACGGTGATCTCGCCGCAGGACGCGGTGCGCATGGAGTGGTCGTGCCATTGCGACCAGTTCATGCTGCGCATCGACCGCCAGCGGCTGCTACACGTGGCGGCGGCCATCAGCGGCAGCGAACCGGCCGCCACCTTGCGGCTGGCGCCGCGGCTGGACCTGCGCCAGGGTTCGGGCGCGCACTGGTGGCAGCTGATGCACTACCTCGCCGCGCTGCTGCAGCCCGGCGGTGAGCACCCGTCGACGGGCCTGCACACGGCCATGCTGGAAGACCATGTGCTGGCCATGCTGCTGCGGGTGGCCTGGGCGCCGGCCACGGTGAGCCGGGCGCCCGCCAGCGCGACCGTGCCCAGGCTGCGGCAACTGGAGGATCACATCGAAACGCACCTGGACCAGCCGCTGACCGTGGCCGACCTGGCGCGGGCGGTCAACAGCAGCGTGCGCCTGGTGCAGCAACTGTTCGCCCGCGAGCGTGGCACCACGCCCATGGCCCACATCCGCCGGCTGCGGCTGGAACGCGTGCGCCACGACCTGCTGCACCCCGGCCCGGACACCCGCGTGCTGCAGACCGCCGCACGATGGGGTTTTGAGCACCCCGGCCGCTTCGCCGCCGCCTACCAGCAGGCCTACGGCGAAAGCCCCAGCGCCACCCTCGCGCGCAGCCGCTGACCCGGATTTTTTCCTGCTGCCTGCTGGCCTTGAACGCTCAGCGACTGCTCAGCCGCCCGCGCGCTTGACCGTGTGGCCCTGGGCCTTGAGCGCCTCGATCACGCGTTCGACGTGGTCACCCTGCACCTCGATCACGCCATCTTTCACCGTGCCGCCGGTGCCGCAGAGCGTGCGCAGCTGCTTGCCCAGCGCCGCCAGACCCGCCGCATCGAGCAGCGCCCCCTTGACCACGGTCACGGCCTTGCCGCCCCGGCCCTTGGTCTCGCGCGAGACGCGCAGCACGCCATCGCCCTTGGGTACAGCGGGTTCGCCGCAGCGGCAGGCCGCCACCGGCTGGCGGCAGCCGGGGCACATGCGGCCCGATTCGGTCGAATAGACCAGGCCACCGGAAGAAGCTCGTGATTTCATGGGCCGGGATCGTAGCGCGTCGCCGACAATCGCCCCATGCCGTTTTTCTCTCTGGGCCTTGAGCCCGCTCTCGCCCAGGCCGCTGCCAACCTGGGTTTTGCCGCCCCCACCCCGATCCAGGCCGAGGCCATCCCGCCGGTGCTCGCCGGTCGCGACCTGCTCGCCAGCGCCCGCACCGGCTCGGGCAAGACCGCCGCCTACGCCCTGCCCCTGCTGCAGCGCTGGCTGGACCGGGCGGACACCGGGCCGCGCCGCACGCGGGCACTCGTGCTGGTGCCCACGCGCGAACTGGCCGCGCAGGTCGGCGAGGTGCTGCGCTCGCTGGCGCAGGCGCTGCCCCGGCGCCCGAAGCTGGTCGTCGCCTTCGGCGGCGTCTCGATCAACCCGCAGCTGATGGCGCTGCGCGGTGGCGCCGACGTGGTGGTCGCCACCCCTGGCCGGCTGTTGGACCTGGTGGACCACAACGGCCTGCGGCTGGATTCGGTGGATCTGCTGGTGCTGGACGAGGCAGACCGTCTGCTCGACCTGGGTTTCGCCGACGAACTGGCGCGTGTGCGGGGCCTGCTGCCGACGCAGCGCCAGAACCTGCTGTTCTCCGCCACCGTGCCACCGGCGGTCGAAACCATGGCGCTGCAGCTGCTGCACGACCCGGTGCGGGTGGACGTGCCAACGCCGGACGATGACGCCGACGCACCGCTGGTGCAGCAGCGCGCCTTTGCGGTCGACGAGAAACGGCGCACCCAGCTGCTGCGGCAGCTGATGAAAACCGAGGGCTGGAAGCCGGTGCTGGTGTTCGTGGCCACGCAGTACGCGGCCGAGCGCCTAGCCAACAAGCTGCACCACGGCGAGGTCTACGCCACCGCCTTCCATGGCGGACTGAGCCAGGGCGCACGCCAGACCACGCTGGGCGAGTTCAAGGCCGGGCGCTGGGACGTGCTGGTGACGACCGACCTGGCCGCGCGCGGCATCCACATCGACGGTCTGCCGGTGGTGGTGAACTTCGACCTGCCGCGCTCGGCGGTGGACCATCTGCACCGCATCGGGCGCACCGCCCGAGCGGGTCAGGCCGGCCTGGCGGTCAGCTTCGTGACCGCTGCGCAACTGGCGCACTGGCACCTGATCGAGAAGCGCCAGGGCCTGAGCCTGCCGCTCGAAACGGTGGAAGGCTTCGAGCCGACCGAAACGCCGCCACCGCCCGCGCCAGGCAACGGCGGAGTCAAGGGCAAGCGGCCGAGCAAAAAAGACAAGCTGCGCGCACAGGCAGCGAAACCGTAGCCCCACGCTCCGCCGCTGCGCGGGTCGCTGCCCCCTGAGGGAGTGCGTTTCGCCTTGGGGCGGCCCGGCGGCGACACCGCTTACTCTTCGTCGCTGGTCTGTTCACCGGCAGCTTCGGGCGTCGTACCCGCCGGGCGCGGCTTGCGCACGCCGGGCTTGGCCAGCAGCTCCACATAACACTGCGTGGCGCCGTCCTTGGCCAGGGCGTCCAGCAGGTTCATGAGCTCGCCCGGGTGCACGGTCTGGGCGCTGTCCTTGTCGGCGCCGAAGCGGCAGTCGAAGTCCCAGAAGTCCGCACCCTCGGGCAGATCGCGGCGGCGTTCGCGCTTCTGGTATTTGCGGATGTCGTGCTTGACGGCGTCGAGCACGCGGTCGGGGTGCTTGCCCTCGGGGCGCAGCGGGTAGGTTTTTCTCATGGATGTCCTTGGGTTGGGTGCGTTCGCCCCGGCAGGACGTGAAACGGACCCGGATTATGCGGGCAGCACGATGTCGTAGCCGCCTTCGTCCAGGTGGCGGTGCGGGCCGAACACAGCCTCCAGAGCCGCGGCTTCGGCCATCTGCCAGTGCTCCAGCACCGTGCGCTCTTCGACCGTCAGCGCCTCGGGGTCGGGCGTCTCGCCGTGCTGCGCCACGATGCCCAGATAGGCGCGGTAGACCGGCGCCACCAGCGCCGCATCGCCCAGCGCCGCCTCCAGCGCATCGCGGAACAGGCGTTCAGCGGCCTGGCGCTGGCCCGGCGGCGTGTCGTCGGGCACGTAGAGCTTGAGGGTGTAGGTCATGGCGGGGCGGCAGGCACAATGCCCGATTATCCCGCGCCGTCCCGACCTCCTGCCCATGAACACCACCCGCACCACACCGAGCAAGGACGACATCGCCCTCCTGCCCGAATTCCCCCGCCTGGGCCTGGACCGCATCGCGCTGGTGAACTCCGCGGTGGCCGCGCGCGAGGCGGTGGCGGCGCTGCGCGACCACGCCCACTGGGGCTTCGACACCGAGAGCAAGCCCACCTTCGTGCAGGGCGAGGTGTCTGACGGGCCGCACATCCTGCAGCTGGCCACGACGGAGCAGGCCTGGGTGTTCCAGCTGCACGACCCCGCCAGCCGCGACCTGGCCGCGCAGGTGATGGCCGAGGCCGGACACAGCAAGGCCGGCTTCGGTCTGGGCGACGACACCAAACGCATCCGCGCCAAGCTGGGCGTCGAGCCGGTCGGGGTGATCGAGCTCAACCACCTGTTCCGCGCGAGCGGCTACCGCAAGGACATGGGCGTCAAGGGCGCGGTGGCGGTGCTGTTCGGGCAGCGCTTCATCAAGTCAAAGAAAGCCGCCACCTCCAACTGGGCCAACCCGCGCCTGACCGAGGGCCAGCTCATCTACGCGGCCAACGACGCCTGGGCCGCGGCCGTGGTGCACGAGGCGCTCAGGACCCGCGCGCCTTAGGCGGCCGGCTGTGGCGCAGCGGCGTGAGCAGCTCATCCAGGCCGTTGTGGTCGATTTCGTGCATCAGGGCGATCAAGCGCCCCAGCTCGCCCTTCGGGAAGCCCTCGCGCGCGAACCAGTTGAGGTACTGCCCCGGCACGTCGGCAATCGCCCGGCCCTTGTACTTGCCATAGGGCATCTCTACGGTCAGCAAGCGCTCCAGCTCGGTCGGGTTCATGTCGCGGCGTGCGCACGGTCCAGCCAGTCGCGCACCGTGCGGTTGAACTGTTCGGGCTTCTGCTTCATGAGCCAGTGCCCGGCGTCCAGGCCATGGGCCGCGCTGCCCGGCGTGGTGGCGAGTTGCGCCAGCCAGCGCGCGGAATGGAACATGAACGGCTTGCGCTTGCCGAAGAAGAACAGCGTGGGCAGCGTCGGGCCGAACACCTTGTCGACCCGCGCCACGCCGCGCAGGCCACCCAGCGTGCCAAACCACTGCATCGCGTAGGGGTAGTTCATCTGCCAGGCGATTTCGGCCGCAGGGGTGCGACAGCCGATGGTGCGAGCCATCCAGCGCGTCATGCGGTTGGCCAGACCAGGCAGCAGTGGCCCTAGCTTCCAGGCGACGGCCAGCCAGAGCTGGTAGCCCGCGATCATGGCCTTTTCTTTGGCGGTCAACGACTTCAGGTAAGCGCCGGTGTTGGTGTCGCCGATGTCGGCGGCCACCACCCGGGACACCCGGTCCGTGTGCCGCGCGGCATATTCATAGCCAAAGAAGCAGCCCCAGTCGTGCAGCATCAGGGTCACCTTCTGATCGGGGCTGACCTCATCGACGATGGCCGCCACCAGTTGGCACATCTGATCCACCGACACCGGGCGCGGCGGCCGGCCCAGGTCGTAGCCCGGCAGCGCGAAGCGCACGCAGCGGTAGCCGTCCCGGAGCGCTGCCACCGACTCGTCCCACAGCGCGGGCGAATCGGGCCAGCCGTGCAGCATGACCACGGTCGGTCCTTGGCCGTCGATCAGGACCTCGATATCCTGCACGGTCAGCGTCTGCGTCATGTCGCGATCTCCTCGGGTGATTCGAGCGGGCGATGGTAGCTTGGCGCAGATCAAGGGCGGTCGCGCCCGCGTCACCGACAATAGCGCCCGCCATGCACCGCACCATCTTCACCACCCCGGTGGTCGCTCCCCTGCTGCGAGCGATGTCGACCGGCTTCCTGCGGCTCACCGGCTGGACCGTCGAAGGCCACCTGCCGCCCAGTGCCGCCAAGAGCGTCTTCATCGCCGCCCCGCACACCAGCAACTGGGACCTGCCCTACACCCTGATGGTCGCGTTCGCGCTGCGCCTGAACCCCTACTGGATGGGCAAGGCCAGCATCTTCCGTTTCCCGTTCGGTGGTCTGATGCGCTGGCTCGGCGGTATCGCGGTCGACCGCTCGAAGTCCAACAACCTGGTCGTCGCCTCGGCCCAGGCAATCCAGGACGCCGACGGCCCGCTGCAGCTGATCGTGCCGCCCGAGGGCACGCGCAGCAAGACGCGCTACTGGAAGACCGGCTTCTACTACATCGCCACCACCGCCCGGGTGCCCATCATCCTGGCCTACATGGACTACGCGACCAAACGCAGCGGCCTGGGCCCGGTGTTCGAGCCGACGGGCGACATCGACGCCGACATGGTGCGCATCAAGGCCTTCTACCAGCCGTTCCAGGGCAAGAACGCCACCCAGTTCACCGGCGACTGAGCCGCCCGATCTGTAACACGACTACAAAAGGTTTCATGAGAATAGGCGAAACCTTCCCGCAAATTGGGTAATCTGGCCGGGTGAGCCGCCAGCATTCCGTCTTCCAAGGGCCTCTATCCACCCTCTCGACCCTGTCAAGCACCTTGCGCGAAGGCCTGGGGTCGCTGCTGGGCGTCGAGAAGGTCCGCCACAACGACGCCGACGTGGCGCGCATCCGCCTTGCCATGCTGCGCCTGCATGGTGAGGACGGGCGCCTGAACAACCCCCGGCTGCACCAGCGGCTGCAACACACCCGCGATGCGGAAGGCCTTTGGTATGCACGGGCCGAGCTGTACGCCGATCTCTGCCAGCGCCACAACGAATCGCACGCGATCCGCGCGCTGGAATCGCTGCGCCCCATGTTCCGGGGCACCCTGCCCGACAGCCTGCTCCGGTCCCGGATGCCCGGGGCCTGAGCCCGCCGGCGGCAGACCCCGCGGCCTATCCGCCGGCAATCAGGCTCAGACGGCAGAACCCAGCCGGCCCACGCCTTCTTCGATCTTGTCCAGCCCCACCGTCGCAAACGACAGGCGCAGGGTCGCGTGGTCGGGGTTGTTCGCGTAGAAGGGCGCACCCGGCACAAAGGCCACGCCCTTTTCGATGGCGCGTTTGGCGAGTTCACCGCCATCGGCCACCTTGCCGCCCGCGCCCGTGAGGCGGGCCCAGACGAACAGACCACCCTGTGGCTGCACGAACTCAATCGCGTCGCCCAGTTCGCGGCGCAGGGCGTTGCCCATGGTGGCGGCGCGCTCGGCGTAGACCGCGCGCACCTTGGCCAGGGTGGCGGGCATGCGGCCGGCCTTGAGGTACTGCGCCGCCGTGGCCTGGGCGAAGGTGCTGGTGTGGGCGTCGCTGAACTGCTTGCACATGGTGGCCTTGGCCAGCAGTTCGGCCGGGCCGACCATCCAGCCCACGCGCAGGCCGGGGCTCAGCACCTTGGACAGCGAGCCGCAGTGCACCAGGCGCTCGCGGCTGCCGGGCACGCTGGCGCTCAGGGCCAGCAGGCTGGGCGGTGGCACATCGCCGAAGTACAGGTCGCCGTAGGGGTCGTCTTCCACCACCAGCACGTTGTGCTGCACCGCCAGTTCCAGCACGCGCTTGCGGCGCTCCAGGCTGAGCATGGCGCCGCTGGGGTTGCCGAAGGTGGGAATCAGGTAGATGAATCTGGGCTTGTGCTCCACGATGAGCTGTTCGAGTCGGTCGGTGTCCACGCCCTGCCCGTCCACCGGTGCCGTCACGAGTTGGGCGCCGTACAGGCGGAAGCACTGGATGGTGGCCAGGAAGGTCGGGCCTTCGACGATCACCTTGTCGCCGGGGGAAATGAGGGTCTTGCCCAGCAGATCCAGCGCCTGCTGGCTGCCGGTGGTGACGATCAGGTCGTTCGCCGTCACGCCCTGGCTGCCCTTGCTGGTCATGAAGGCGGCGAGCTGTTCGCGCAGCGGGTTGTAGCCCTCGGTCGCGCCGTACTGCAGGGCGCCCCCGGCTTCTTCGGTCAGCGCAGCATTGACGGCTTCGCGGATGCCGTCCACATCGAACATGGCGCTGTCGGGAAAGCCCCCGGCAAAGCTGATGATGCCGGGCTTGCCCAGCAGCTTGAAAAGTTCGCGGATGGCGGAGGTTTCGACGTTGTTCAGGCGGTCGGCAAACGGGATGGCAAAGCTCATGCGGATGTCTCTGAAGAGGAATTGAAAGGTGTCGAAATGGTAGCGCCCAGCCCGGAACTACACTGCGCGGCATGACACCCGCGCAGATCGAAACCTTCTTCGCCACCCTCCAGGCCGCCAACCCGCAGCCCGTCACCGAACTCGAATACACCAGCGTGTTCGAGCTGCTGGCCGCCGTTCTGCTCTCGGCCCAGGCCACCGACGTGGGCGTCAACAAGGCCACACGCCGGCTGTTCCCGGTGGCGCACACGCCGCAGCAGATCCTGGACCTGGGCCTTGAAGGGCTGGAGTCGTACATCAAGACCATCGGCCTGTACCGCAGCAAGGCCAAGCACCTGATGGAAACCTGCCGCATCCTGGTGGAGCGCCACGGCGGACGGGTGCCGCGCACCCGCGAGGCGCTCGAAGCCCTGCCC
The DNA here is from genome assembly GCF_004006415.1 of Hydrogenophaga sp. NH-16. Lineage (NCBI taxonomy): Bacteria > Pseudomonadati > Pseudomonadota > Betaproteobacteria > Burkholderiales > Comamonadaceae > Hydrogenophaga > Hydrogenophaga sp. NH-16. The sequence continues at coordinate 3,247,027 of NZ_CP029344.1, read as the reverse complement.
GGCGTGGGCCGCAAGACCGCCAACGTGGTGCTCAACGTGGCCTTCGGCGAACCGACCATGGCGGTGGACACGCACATCTTCCGCGTCGGCAACCGCACCGGTCTGGCGCCGGGCACAACGCCGCTGGCGGTGGAGCAGCAGCTGCTGCAACGCATCCCGGCTAGGTACCTGGTGGACGCCCACCACTGGCTGATCCTGCACGGGCGCTATGTCTGCCAGGCGCGCAAGCCGCTGTGCCACCAGTGCGCCGTGTCGGCCTGCTGCGACTTCAGACCCAAGACGACGGGCTGAGGCCCGCCTGCCCAGGTACCGGCGCTCACAGCAGTGCCTGCGTGAGCGCGTGCAGCAGCAGCCCCACCAGCGCGCCCACCAGGGTGCCGTTGATGCGGATGAACTGCAGGTCGCGCCCGATGTGCTCTTCCAGCACGCGGCTCATGTCCTGCGCATCCCAGACCTGCACGCGCTGCGCCACGAAGCCGACGATGGCTTCGCGGCTGGCCTCCAGCACGCGCAGCAGCACCTGGTGCGCCTGCGTGTTGAGCCAGTCGCGCAAGGAATCATCGGCCAGCAGTTGCCGGCCCGCCGCGTGCGCCACCTGCGCGCAGCGGGCTCCCAGGTCGGACTCGGGCCGGGCCGCTTCCTCGCGCAGGCGCTTCAACACCTCGTGCCACCAGGCCTCGATCGGCTGACTCCACTGCGGCTGGTCCAGCCAGGCATCGCGCCAGACCGCCACCCGCTGTTGCCAGTCGGCATCGGTCTGCAGGCGCTCGATGGCGTCGGCCATCCAGTCGTCGAAACGGCGGCGCAACTCGTGCTCCGGGTCGGCCGCCACGTCGGAGAGCGTGTGCGTGAGCGCGGCCACCAGCTTGCGCGTGGCCAGGCGGGCGGCCATCTGGTCCAGTCCGACGTATTTGAGTTCCTTGAGCTCCCGCGCGATGCGATCGGTGAGCTGCTCCTGCACCGACGCCTGCTCCGCCCATCGCGCCATCTGCTGCAGCAGACCGTCCAACCACTGCTGGTGATGCCCGTCGCGGGTGAGCGCCGCCAGCGCCTGGCCGCCCAGCGTGGCCACGTCCACCTGCCTCAACAGACGCTGCGCCAGGCCGGCGATCCATTGCCGGACATCGCTCTGGTCCAGCGCGCCGAGCACAGCGGGGATGGACTGCTGCATCCACCGTCCCACCCGCTGGGCCGATTCGGGCTGTTCCAGCCACTGCCCCAGCTCCTGCGCCAGGTCCCAGCGCGCCAGCATGGGCTGCACATGCTCGGCGGTGAGGAAGTGCGTGCCGAGAAACCGCGCCAGCTGCGCGCCCAGACGGTCCTTGTTGGACACGATGATCGCCGTGTGCGGAATGGGCAGTCCCAGTGGATGGCGGAACAGCGCGACAACCGCAAACCAGTCGGCCAGCGCCCCCACCATCGCGGCCTCGGCCGCTGCCGCGACATAGCCCCATGCGACATGGCGCGGCTCCATCAGCGTGGCGCCCACGTACACCCCGGCCGCCAGCAGCAGCAAACCCAGCGCCAGGGCCTTCATGCGGTCAACCGGGCTGAACGACGCGAAACGGGAACCATCCATAGACCCGAGTGTGCCCTCTCGCGGCCGACCTGCGCCTCAGACCTCGAGCACCATCCACTCGCCCGTCTGGGGTGCGTCACGCGGCCATTCCCTGGCGGATGCGATGGGGCGGCGCTCGTGCTGCGCGAGATGCATCGCCGAGCGGATCACGCCCGCGTGGGTGATCCACAGCGCCTCGCCGCCCTCGCCAACAGTCGCGCGGGTGTCGTCCAGCGCGTCGGCCACCCGGTCCATCAGCTCGTGCACGCTCTCGGCGCCGCCGAAGCGGTGCAGGGCGAAGTCGGCCATCCAGGTGTCGAACGCAGTGCGGGGCACGGCGTCCCAGGCGATCTGCTCCCAGGTGCCGAAGTCCATCTCGCGGATGCGAGGGTCGGTCTGTGCCACGCCCAGGTCGGGGCGGTGCGCCCGCAAGGCCTGGTGCAGCTGCTGCGCCCGCCCCAGGTCCGACACCCGCACCGGCAGGCCGATCGGCAGCAGCGGTGCGATGGCCTGCGCCGCCTCGGCGGTCAGGGCTTCGTCGGCCGGCACGTCGCTGGCGCCGTAGCACAGGCCCGGCGGCAGCACCACCCGCGCATGGCGCAGCAGCCAGAGCTTCATGGCACTGCGGCGGGCAGGGACAGCGACAGTGCGAACAGGAACGCGATCTCGCTGACCTGCTGCGTGGCACCCAGGCCGTCACCCGTGAAGCCCTGCAACCGTCGGCGCAGCAGCCGGCCCATCCACAGCAGCCCCAGCAGCGCGCCTAGCACCGCCTGCGCCCAGCGCACCGACGGCAGCAGCGCCACCGCCAGTGCCATGGCCAGCGCCCACCAGAGCACGCCCACCGCCAGCGCGCCGCGCCCGATGCTCTCGGCCAGCGGCTTGGATTTGGAGTTGGGCGTGTCGCCCACGTGCTGCATCGTGTGGATGACGAACAGCGGCATCAGGCGCGAGGTGACGTGGCCGGCGAACAGCGCCACCGCGGCCAGCAGCGCCCCGCCCGACTGCGCGATCAGGGCCAGCACCGCCACCTTCGAGAACAGCGCCAGCACCAGCGCAATCGCCCCGAAGCTGCCGATGCGCGAGTCTTTCATGATCTCCAGCGCGCGCTCGCGGTTCGACGAACCGCCCAGGCCATCGGCGAGGTCGGCCAGCCCGTCCTCGTGGAACGCACCGGTCAGCAGCACGCTGAACACGGTGCTCAGCAGCGCCGCCACCCAGGGCGCGGCAGGCTGCGCCGGCAGCCACCACCAGACCGCGGCAAACACCACCGCAGTGGGCAGCCCCACCACCCAGCCCACGCCGGGGAAATGCGCCGCGCTGGCGCGCAGCATGGCCGGCGAAAAACCCACCCAGTCCGCCAGCCGCCCGGTGACCGGGATGCGGGTGAAGAACTGGACGGCAATGAGGAAATGACGGATGAAGGCCATGCCCTCAGCGTACCGCCGTTTCGGCGCTGTCCTGCCGCGACACGCCGGCCGAATCGAAGCTGGCCATCTCGCGCAGGATGGCGCAGGCGCTCATCAGCAGCGGCCAGGCCAGCGCGGCGCCGGAACCTTCGCCCAGGCGCAGGCCCAGGTCCAGCAGCGGCTCGGCCTTGAGGTGCGCCAGCATCAGCGCGTGACCACGCTCGCCCGACTGGTGGGCGAACACGCAGCGCTGCAGTACGGCCGGCTGAAGCGCGCTGGCCACCAGCACGGCCGAACTGGCGATGAAGCCGTCCACCACGATCACGCGCCGCTCGGCCGCGGCCTGCAGCACCGAGCCGACCATGGTGGCGATCTCGAAACCACCGAAAGCGGTCAGTGCGTCCAGCGGGGCTTTCGCATCCGGGTGGCGCGCCAGCACCTGGCGCAGGATGCCGATCTTGCGCTGCACCGCGGGAGCGTCCAGCCCGGTGCCCGCGCCCGTGCAGTCCACGATGTCGAGCCCGGCCAGGCGGCTCATCAGCAGTGAGGCCGCCGAGGTGTTGCCGATGCCCATCTCGCCCAGCAGCAGCGCGTTGCCCGGCAGGTCCTTCACCAGCGCGGCGCCGCTGGCGATCGCGACATTGCACTGGGCGGCGCTCATCGCCGGGCCCTCCAGCGCGTCGGCGGTGCCGGGCGCCACCTTGTTGATGACCAGGCCGGGTCGCGGCGCAAAGTCGTGCCGCACACCGCAGTCGACCACCGTGAGGCCGATGCCGTTCTGGCGGGCCAGCACGCTCACCGCCGCGCCGCCGGCCAGGAAGTTCTCGACCATCTGCCAGGTCACGTCGCTCGGGTAGGCCGAGACGCCGCGTGCGGCCAGGCCGTGGTCACCCGCGAACACCACCAGCTGCGGGTCCCGCAGCTCGGGCGCCTCGCTGCCCAGGATGAGGCCGATGCGCTGCGCCAGGCGCTCGATCTGGCCCAGGGAGCCGACCGGCTTGGTCTTGTTGTCCAGCAGGTGCTGCAGGCGCGCGGCCAGCTCGGTCTGGGTGACGTCGTCGAGGACGGGGATTGGGAAATGCATGGTTCAGTCCTTGTGAATGAGGGCATCGAGCACACCGGGCTCGACATGTTGTTCAAGAAAATCAGCCAGCCCGTCGAACACGGTGTCCAGCGTGGGCACACGGGCGCCGAACAGCGCGCGCAGCACCGCCGGGTTTTCGAACAGGCCGTGCAGGTAGCAGCCCAGCACGTTGCCCGCCGCGTTCTGCCAGGCCAGGCCGGGCATCACTTCGCGGGCGATGTCGCCCTTGGCGGCCATGGCCGGGTGCTGCGCGGTCTGCCCGTGGTGGATTTCGTAGCCGGCGGCGGTGACACCCGAGAGCGCCTGCCACGCGCCACCAAGTTCACCGAACGCCGCCGTCGTCCGGCGCACGGTTTTCTCGGCGTCGAAGGCCGTCACCAGCGGCAGCAGGCCCAGGCCGGGTGCGTTGCCGTCGATGCCATGGGTGTCGATCAGCGCCTCGCCCAGCACCTGCAGCCCGCCGCAGATGCCCAGCACCGCCCGGCCCTGTGCCGCGTGATGGGCCACGGCCTGGTCCAGCCCCTGCGCGCGCAGCCAGGCCAGGTCGGCCGCGGTCGATTTGGAACCGGGCAGCACGATCCAGTCCGCGCCCGCGCAGTCGGCCGGCGTGCGCGCCCAGACCAGGCGCACGCCCGGCACGTTCTTGAGCGGCTGGAACTCGTCGAGGTTGCTGATGCGCGGCCAGGCAATCACAGCGATGGTGGTCTGCACCGCACCCGCCGCGCGTGTCTTGTCATCGAAGACGCCATCTTCCTCGGGCAGGCCGTGCTGCCACCACATGGGCAGCGTTGCCACCACCGGCACGCCGGTCAGGTCTTGCAGCATCTGCGGCGCGGGCGCCAGCAGGCTGGCGTCGCCCCGGAACTTGTTGAGCACGAAGCCTTTGATGAGTGCGCGCTCGTCCTCGGGCAGCAGGGCCCAGGTGCCGTAGAGGTGGGCGAAGGCGCCGCCGCGGTCGATGTCGGTCACCAGCAGGCAGCGCGCGTCGGCGTGGCGCGCGACGCGCATGTTCACGATGTCGCTGGCGTGCAGGTTGATCTCGGCCGGCGATCCCGCGCCTTCGATCACTACCACGTCGTTTTCTTCGCGCAGCGCGTCCAGCGCCGCCGCGATGTGCGGCCAGACGGTCTCGCTGCGGCCGCGCCAGGGCATGTCGCTGAGTGCGCGGTGCACCTCGCCCATCAGCACCACCTGGCTGCGCGTGTCGGCCTCTGGCTTGAGCAGCAGCGGGTTCATGCGGACGTCTGGGTCGGCTTTCGCGGCGAGCGACTGGAAGTACTGGGCGCTTCCTATCTCGCCTTGTGCACCCGCCACCCCGGCCACCACCCGCGCGTTGTTGCTCATGTTCTGCGCCTTGAAGGGCGCCACCTTGAGGCCTTGGCGGGCGTAGTGGCGGCACAGCGCCGTCGTCAGCCAGCTCTTGCCGGCGCCGCTGGTCGTGCCCAGCACCATCACACACACCGCGGTCATTCCGAGGTCTCCACGTTCGTTTCAAGCGCACATAAGGCCGCTTCCAAAGCGGCCAGCGCGTCGGGGCGCTGCGCGCTCAGCCGCCACCAGCCCGGCAGGCCGAACGAGGTGGCGTCGCGCAGCTTGATGCCCCGCTCACGCAAGGCGGCGGCCTCAATGGGTTGCGGCGGCCTGGCACTGCCGTAGGCGGTGTCGCTGGGCGTGCAGGTCCAACCGTGTGCCGCCAGCATGGCGCGCAGGGCACCCGCCCAGTCGGCCAGCGTGTGGCGGCTCGCGGCCACCCAGTCTTGCACCCCGGACGTGGTCCAGGCCAGCAGCATGGCCTCACCGTGCGCACCGATGGGCCAGGACGCAGCGAGCGCGTCCAGTTCGGCGACGTCGGCGTGCGCACCCAGCGGCGCAATGGCGTAGGCAGCGCGCACACCCGTCATGCCCAGGGCCTTGTTGGGCGACCAGAGCTGCCACACGCGGTCGAGTTGCGCAGCATCCAGCGCACTGTGCCCCCGCAGCCGCAGCGGTGCGTAGGCACGGTCCAGCACCACCGTGCGCGGCGTGTGGTTCAACAGGGCCCGCACCACCTCGGCCGATTCGCCCTGCCCCAGCGGGCTGCCGGGGTCGCAGAGCCAGGCCAGCGGTGCCTGCCCGGGATCGTTCACCCGTTCCAGCCCCCAGGCCGACGCCGCATGGGCGTAGTCGCCGTAGGCATGCGGCGGCGTCCAGAAACGGCGGTCGCCCAGGCGCCAGCGCCAGGCTGTCAGGCGCTGAACGCATTCGCTGGCGCTGGCGGCCAGCAGCACGCGCCAGGGCGCCACGCCGTGCAGGTCTGCCAGCGCGGCGCGCAGCCGGGTGTAGGCCGGGTCGGGGTAGTGCACGGCATCCGCGCGTTGCACCGCCTGCAGCGCCATCGGGCACGGCCCGCAGGCGTTGGCGTTGCTGGAAAAGTCCCAGCGCGCGACGCCCTGGGCGTCCGGCCCACCGTGGAAGCGCGCCGTCATGGCTGGCCCCCCAGCGACAAAGCCAACACACCGCCCGCCAGCAGCGCCAGCACCGCCACCACCTGTCCACAGCGTCGCAGCGCGCGCGCCGTGTCGGTGGCCAGCGGCGCCCTGCCCTGGCCGTTGAGTTCGTACACGTCGGGTTTGGCCAGCCGGATGCCCAGGCCCACGGCCAGCGCGCCCATGGGCCAGCCGCCGTTGGGCGACGGCGTGAGGCCGGCGTTGGCCACCACGGCCGACCAGCCGCGGCCCACGGTCGGCAGCGCGATCAGCAGCGCGGTGAGGCGCGCCGGCAGCCAGGACAGCGCGTCGTCCACCCGCGCGGCCCACTTGCCCGCCCAGGTCCAGTCGCGGCCTCCGCGTTCGCCCCGGTAGCCCCACATGGCGTCGGCGGTGTTGGCGAAGCGGTAGAGCGCCGCACCCGGCAGGCCGGCGATGGCGAACCAGAACAGCGGCGCGACCACCGAGTCGTTGAGGTTTTCGGCCAGCGTGGACACCGCCGCCTCACGCACCTGCGGTTCGCTCAGGGCGGTGACGTCGCGGCTGACGAGCCAGCCCACGCGATGGCGCCCGGCGGCCAGCGATTCGGCCAGGGCCGCTTCCACCGCCCGCACCTCGTCGCGCAGCATGCGCCAGGACAGCATGGGTTTGAGCAGCACACCCAGCAGGGCCACCTGCGCCAGCGGATGCAGCTCTTCCATCGCCCACCCGGCGGCGAACGCCAGCGCCACCACCAGCACCGCACCGGCACACCAGCCCAGCGCACCGCCCCAGAACTCCACCATCGGCCGCGCAGGGGCACCGGCCGCACGCGACACCCGCCGCCCGACCGCACCCAGGAAGTGCCCCATGGCCACCACCGGGTGCAGCCGCACCGGTGGTTCGCCGAACAACCGGTCCAGCGCCAGCGCGACCAGCACCGCGCCAGCCAGCACAGCGGCATCGGGGGTGGGCAGGCCGGCGAAGTCCATCAGAAGATCAGGCGTGGGCGCGGGTGGTGTGCATGCCCATGCGCTTGAGCAGATCCTGGTCCGCCTCCACATCGGCGTTGCCGGTCACCAGCAGCTTGTCGCCGTAGAAGATGGAATTGGCACCGGCCAGGAAGCACAGCGCCTGGGTCGATTCGGCCATCTGCCGGCGGCCGGCCGACAGGCGCACCTTGGCCTTGGGCATGGTGATGCGGGCCACGGCGACAGTGCGCACGAATTCGAGCGGGTCCAGATCGGGCTCGTCCGCCAGCGGCGTGCCCGGCACCTTGACCAGGTGGTTGATCGGCACCGACTCGGGGTACGGCGCCAGGTTGGCCAGCTGCGCGATCAGGCCCGCGCGGCCGGCGCGCGATTCGCCCATGCCCACGATGCCGCCGCTGCAGACATGGATGCCGGCCTCGCGCACATGGCCCAGGGTGTCCAGGCGGTCCTGGTAGTCGCGCGTGCTGATGACGTCGCCGTACAGCTCGGGCGCGGTGTCCAGATTGTGGTTGTAGTAGTCCAGGCCCGCGTCCTTCAGGCGCTGCGCCTGGTCACCGGAGAGCATGCCCAGGGTGCAGCAGGCCTCCAGGCCTTCGTCCTTGACCACGCGCACCAGCTCCTCGACCTTCTCAAGGTCGCGGTCATTCGGCGCGCGCCAGGCCGCGCCCATGCAGAAGCGCGACGCACCGGCCGCCTTGGCGCCCAACACGGCTTCGCGCACGTCCTCGGCGGTCATCATCTTGCTGGCCGCCACACCGGTTTCGTAGTGCACCGACTGCGGGCAGTAGCCGCAGTCCTCAGGGCAGCCACCGGTCTTGATCGACAGCAGCGTCGCCAGCTCCATGTGGGTCGGGTCGTGGTGCTCGCGGTGCACGGTCTGCGCGCGGTGCATCAGCTCGGGCAATGGCAGGTCCAGCAGGGCCTGCACGTCGGCCACGGACCAGCGGCCTTCGGTGGCCGGCACGGCCTTGGCCGGGCGGTGCAGGGTCACGGGGGATTCAACAACGTTGTTCATGAGTTCTTCGCTCCAAAAAGGTCCATCTTGATCGCCGTGTCTGGGTCAGCACACGCCGTGGAACCGGCTTTGCCGGGCCACTGGCGTGGTCCCCTGGGGGAAGACGCGAAGCGGCGCAGGGGGGTCAATCTTCTATGCCGCGCTGCGCCGGGATGCCGGCGTTGAACGCGTGCTTGATTTTGGTCATTTCTGTCACGGTGTCGGCCAGCTCGACGATCTCGGGCGGGCAGCGGCGGCCCGTCAGGCAGACGTGCACATGGCTGGGCCGTTCGCGCAGGGTCTGCAGCACACCGTCCAGCGGCAGCCAGCCGTAGATCAGCGGGTAGGTGATCTCGTCCAGCACGACGAGGAAGTGCTCGCCGCCCATGATCGTGGCGCGCGCCTTCTCCCAGCCGTCGCGCGCCAGCTGGGCCGAGTGCTCCAGGTCCTGGCTCTTCCAGCTGAAGCCGTCGCCCAGCCCCTCGATCGGGATGCCAATCTGTTCGAACATGCGGTGCTCACCGAAGCGCGCCGTCGGCACCTTCATGAACTGGTAGATCTTGACGGCCTTGCCGCGGCCATGGGCGCGCAGCGCCAGGCCGAAGGCGGCGGTGCTCTTGCCCTTGCCGTCGCCGGTGTTGACGATCACGATGCCGCGGCGTTCGCCCTCGGCTTTCTCGTAGGGTTTTTCGCTCGGCGGGGTTTCAATCTGCATGGTGTGAAGTCTTCAAGGGGTTGATCCGCGGCAGCGCCACCCACTGCCCTTGCAGCGCGTGCACCTCGATGCGGTGGTCAAAAACGGCCTCCAGCGCGCGGTGCGTGGCGGCGTCGGCACACGGTCCCTGGTGCGTGACGCGGCCTTGCGCCATCACCACCAGTTCGTCGGCGTGCAGGGCCATGCCCACCTCGTGCAGCACGCTGACCACTGTCTTGCCACCCTGCACCAGCGCCTGCACCAGTTCCAGCCAGTCGGCCTGGTGCGGCGGGTCCAGGTTGGCCAGGGGTTCATCCATCAGCAGCACCTGGGCCTCTACGGCCAGTGCGCGGGCCAGCAGCACGCGCTGGCGCTCGCCGCCCGAGAGCTGGCCCAGCGCTCGGGCGCGCCAGTCCCAGGCCTGGGTGGCGCGCAGCGCGCGCTCCACCGCGGCGCGGTCTTGTGCGCTGGGCGGGCTGAGCCAGGCCTGGTGCGGCAGGCGGCCGAGCATGGCCACGTCCCACACCGTCAGGTCGTCGGCACTGGCCTCGTTCTGCCCCAGCCACGACAGCTGGCGGGCGCGCTGGCGGTGCGGCCAGTCGGCCAGCGGCCTGCCCAGCAGGGCCACCGCACCGCTGTGCGGCAGCAGGCCTGCCAGACACCGCAGCAGCGTGGATTTGCCCGCGCCGTTGGGGCCGACGATGCTGGTCCAGCGCCCATGGGGCAGGTTCAGCGAGATGCGGTGCAGGATCGGCTCGTCGCCCAGGCGGGCGCTCAGGTCGCAGGTCTGGATGGCGAGGCTCACAGCCCACCTCCGCGCGAGATGCGCGTGTTGCGCTGCATCAGCCACAGCAGGTAACCACCACCCAGCACCGCGGTGAGCACGCCCACCGGCAGTTCCTGCGGCGCGATCAGCCAGCGCGCCAGCGTGTCGGCCGCCATCAGCAGCGCGCCGCCCATGCAGCTGGCCAGCAGCATCAGGCGGGCGCTGGTGGTCTTGACCAGCGAGCGCACCAGGTGCGGTGCGGCCAGCCCCACAAACGCGATCAGCCCGGTCTGCGCCACCGCGGTGCCGGTGGCCAGGGCCAGCACGGCCACCAGCGCGGCGCGCATGGGGCCCAGTGGCAGGCCCAGGCTGCGCGCGGTGGCGTCGCCCAGGCTCAGGCCATCAAGCACGCGCGCCAGCAGCCATGCCGCCAGCGTGCACAGCACCCACACACCGGCCATCAGCACGCAGGCGGTCCAGCCCACGAAGCTGGTCGAGCCGAGCATGAAGGCCTGCATGGCCTGCAGCGATTCGGGCGAAAACAGCAGCACCAGGTGCGTCATGGCGCCCAGCACCACGCCCACCACTACGCCGGCCAGCAGCAGGCGCAGCGTGTGTTGCACGCCGCGCGAGAGCACCAGGGTGATCAGCACCGCCAGCACCGCGCCACAGAAGGCCGCGCCGGTCAGGCCCAGGCGCACCAGCGCGCTGCTGGAGAACACGCTGACCGCGACGCCGCCGTTCATCATGCTGCCGCCCAGCATGCCGGCGCCGCCGCCCATGGCCGCGAGTGCCAGCGCCACACCGAGGGACGCGCCCGAGGCGCTGCCGAGCAGGAAAGGGTCGGCCAGCGGGTTGCGGAACAGGCCCTGCGCCACCGCACCGGCAAGGCCCAGCAATGCGCCTGCGGCCCAGGCCCCCAGGGTGCGCGGCAGGCGGATCTCCCACACGATCTGCTGCGCCATGGCGGTGGCGGCCGGGTCGGCCTGCGGGTCCAGCAGCGGGCCGACCAGGTTCTCGAAGCCGGCGCTGCCCACACACACGCCGAGCGCGGCCAGCGCCGCAGCCGCCAGCAGAAGGGCCGCCACCAGCCAGGACGCCCGGCGAGCGTTCACGAACGCGCCCCCGCTTTCTTCGCCGCCTTGTCGGCCAGGCAACGCGCCATCAGGCGGGCGCCCTCGGCCATGCGCGGCCCGGGGCGCACCAGGGTGTCGGACTCGTCGGTGGTGAACACGCACAGGCGCTGCTCGCGCATCGCGCGCATGCTCATCCAACCCGGGCGCTGGGCCATGCCGTCCACGCTGCGCTGGCCGATCATGATCAGGTCCGGGTCGGCGCGCACGATGTACTCGGGGTTGAGCTTGGGGAACGGACCGAGCGAGGCCGGCACGATGTTCCTGGCGCCCAAACGGGTGAGTGTCTCGCCGATGAACGAGCCCTCGCCCGCCGCGTACGGCCCGGGGTTGACCTCGAAATACACCCGCATGCCGCGCGCACCGGCCGGCAGCGACTGGGCCGCCGCCATCACCGCGGCATCGATGGCGCGCCAGATGCGCTGCGGGTCGGGCACCTCCAGCAGCTGACCGATCTTGAGCATCACCCGCTGTACGTCGGCGTGGGTCTTGGGCTCCAGGGCCACCACCTTGATGCCCAGCGCGCGCAGGCGATCCCCGGCGCGGGACGAGGTGGCCATCAGCACCGCGTCGGGCCGCAGCGCCACGATCATCTCGATGTTCGGGTCCAGCCCGCCGCCCACCTGGGGCAGCTTCGTCAGGCTGGCCGGGTAGGTGGAATAGCGGTCCACGCCCACCAGGCGCTGGCACTGGCCCAGCTCGCACACGGTCTCGGCCAGCGAGGGCAGCAGGCTCACGATGCGCTGCGGCGAGCGCTCGAAAGTCACCACCACGCCGTTGTCGTCGGTGATCTGCAGGGCCGCCTGTGCGGTGCCGCTGATCAAGACCATCAAGGCCCCCAGCAGCGCGAGCCATGCGTTGCGCATCCGGTTCATGTCCTGTCCTTCAAAGTCAGCGGCAGCCCTGCCGCCATGAGCGTCACGCGCTCGCAGGCCGCGGCCACCTGCTGGTTCAGCCGGCCCAGCGCGTCCACAAATGCGCGTACCTCGCGCCCCATCGGAATGACTCCCAGCCCGATCTCGTTGCCCACCAGCACCAGCGGCCCGGGCGCCGCGGCAATGGCCGCACACAGGTCTTCGCCCGCCGCGATCACGGCCGCTTCGGGGAGCGCCTGCGCCGGGTCGGCCGGCATCGTCAGGTTCGTCAGCCACAGCGTCAGGCAGTCGACCACAATGAGCGTGTTCGCGTCGCTGTGCCGCGTCAACGCCTCGGCCAGCGCCAGCGGCTCCTCCACCGTCGCCATGCCCGGCACGCGCAGCGCTCGGTCGGCCTTGTGGCGTTCGATGCGCTCGCGCATCTCATCGTCCCAAGCCTGGCCGGTGGCGATCATCACCGCGCGGTGCGCGGGCGACACGTCCAGCCACTGCCGCGCGAGCGTCTCGGCGCGGCGCGACTTGCCGCTGCGCTGGCCGCCGAGGATGAACGTGCTGCGCGCCACGTCAACCATGGGCCACCATCCAGGCCTTGACGATGCGGTGCATCTGCTCCACCCCGTCGGTCAGCGCCGCCGGGCCGGGCTGCAGGATGTCGGCCGACTTGATCTCGAACAGCTGGCCGTTCTTCACCGCGGGCACGTTCTGCCAGCCGGGGCGTGCGGCCACCTTCTCGGCGCGGAACTTCTTGCCGCACCAGGAGCCGATCACGATGTCCGGCGCGCGCGCCACGATCTCCATGCCGTCCGCGATGATGCGGTGCTTGCCCAGCGACTGCACCGCCAGTTCGGGGAACACGTCGTCGCCACCAGCAATGCCCAGCAGCTCCGACACCCAGCGGATGCCGCTGATGTGCGGCTCGTCCCACTCTTCGAAGAACACGCGTGGCCGGCGCTTGCCAGAGGCGACCAACGCAGCGACTTCGGCAAGGATCATGTCCAGCCGCTGACGCATGGCCGCTATCCGCGCCAGACCTTCGTCGGCGCAGCCCACCATGGCGGCGACCTGGAACAGCATCGAAAAAATTTCGTCCACGCTGCGCTGGTTGAACACCGTCACCTGCACGCCAGCGCGGATCAGCGCAGCGGCGATGTCGGCCTGCAGGTCGGAGAAACCGAACACGCAGTCGGGCCGCAGTTCGAGGATCTTGTCGATCTTGGCGTTGAGGAAGGCACTGACCTTGGGCTTCTCGTCGCGCGCCCGGCGCGGCCGCACGGTGTAGCCGCTGATGCCGACGACGCGCGCCTCCTGCCCCAGCAGGTACAGCCACTCGGTCGTCTCTTCGGTCAGGCAGACGATGCGTTGCGGTCCGGGCAGCACGGTCTTCATGCGGTCTCCGCCAGAAACAGTTGTGCCGTGGCCTCGGGGTTGGAAGCAAACCATGCGTGGAAATAGCTCGCACGCACCGGGCCCTGGCCGTACACGGCCTCGGGTCGACCGAACCTGCCGCCCGGCACGGTGTGGGCCACGGGCGCCAGCGGCGACGTGGTCAGCGAGTAGTGGAAGGTGTGCCCCCGCAGCTCGCCGAGCGCCGTGTCCCAGCGCTGCGGGCCGAGGGCGGCCAGGCGCGGCTGCATCGCCACCTCGCCAGGCAGAAGGCCCCACATCGGCACCCGCGAGCCATCGGCCAGCGTCAGCCCCTCGAACAGCGGCATCATGCCGCCGCACTCGGCCCAGACCGGCTTGCCGGCGGCGACATGCGCGGCCAGCGCGGCGCGGCAACGCGTGCCCTTCCCCAGCGCGTCGGCGTGCAGTTCGGGGTAGCCGCCGGGCAGCCAGACCGCGTCGCAGTCGGGCACCGCCTCGTCGGCCACCGGCGAGAAGAACACCACGTTGGCCCCCAGCGCGCGCAGCGTGTCGAGGTTGGCCGGGTAGGTGAAACAGAAGGCCGCGTCGCGCGCCACGGCCACGGTGCGCCCGCGCAGCAGCGGCGCCACCGGACACTCGGCTTGCGCGTCAAAGGGCACGGCCCAGCGCTGCCAGCCGGCCACATCGAGCTGGCCCAGCGGGGTGGCTGCCATGGCGTCGGCCAGCGCGTCCAGCCGCGCCATCGCGTCAGGAAGTTCGGACGCCACGGTCAGGCCGAGATGACGCTCGGGCAGCGAAATGCCCGCGTCGCGCCGCAACCCACCCAGCCAGCCGGCGTCGATGCCGCCCGGCGCCGCGCCCAGGTCATCGCCGCGCACCGAGGCCTGCAGCATCTTCTCGTGGCCCTCACTGGCCATGCGGTTGGCCAGCACCCCGGCCCAGGGCAGGCCCGGTCGGTAGTGCCGCAGGCCGTGCACCAGCGCCCCGAAGGTGCCGGCCATGGAGCCGGCGTCGATCACCGCCAGCACCGGAATGCCCAGCTTCACCGCCAGATCGGCCGCACTCGGATCGCCATCGAACAGCCCCATCACCCCTTCGATCAGGATCAGGTCGCTGTTCGCCGCGGCCTCGTGCAGCCGGGCACGCAGGTCGGCCTCGCCGTTGAGCCAGAGGTCCAGGTTGTGCACCGGGTGGCCGCTGGCCAGCTGGTGCCAATGCGGGTCCAGAAAGTCCGGCCCACACTTGAACACCCGCACCCGCCGCCCGGCCCGCGCGTGCAACCGCGCCAGCGCGGCCGTGACCGTGGTCTTGCCCTGACCGGAGGCCGGCGCGGCGATCAGCAGGGCGGGACAGCGGGCGGTCGTCATCGCACCGGCACTCAACGGGGCGACCAGCTCAGGCCCAGGTAGAAGCTGCGGCCCGCCGTGGCATAGCCCAGCACCGACTCGTAGTCCTTGTCGGTAGCGTTGTCCACACGCGCCAGCAGCCGCCAGTCGCGGGCGATGTCGGTGCTGGCCGTGAGGTTCAGCAACGTGTGGGCCGCCAAGGGCTTGGTGTTGGCTTCGTCGTCGTAGCGCTTGCCCAGGTGCTGCACCTCTGCGCCCAGGCGCCAGCTGCCCACGGGCGTGTCTGCGGTCAGCGTGGCCTGCGTTTCGGCACGGCGCGCCAGCAGCTTGCCTGTTTCGGCGTTCTTCGGACGCATCAGGTCCAGCGAAGCGCCCAGGGCCACTTCGCCGAGCGTCGTGCCGCCGGCCAGCGTCACGCCGGTGTAGGTGGCGCGGCCGGTGTTGCCGTAGCAGCCGGCGAAATCGCCCACGCCGTTGACACAACTGCCCGGACCGGCCAGGTAGTCGATCAGGTCTTTGACGCGGTTGCGGTAGACCACCACGGAGGCGCGGCTCGCAGCCTCCTGCCAGCGCAGCCCCGCTTCCATGTTGCGCGCGGTTTCGGCCTTGAGGTCGGGCGTGCCGTAGATGCTGAAGCGCTGGAACAGCGTGGGGGCACGGAAGGCCGTTCCCACCGAGCCGGTGAGCTGCAAGGTCTTGGACAACGCGTAGCCGTAGGCCAGAGAGCCGGTGGTGTGGGCGCCAAACTCGCTGTCGTCGTCGCGCCGGGCATTGAGCTGCAGCGTGTGGTCGCCGGCATGCAGGCCGTACCCCAGAGCGAGGGCATTCTGGTGCCGCTCGGTGTCGACCGGCGTGGTGCTGGCATTTTCCAGCTGGTCCTTCCGCCGCTCCAGGTCCACCGTGAGCTGGCCCGGCCCCACGCGCATCTCGTTGCGCAGCAGCCAGCTGTCCACCGTGGTGTCCGTCAGGTAGGTCGAGGGGGCAGTCTCGTAGCGGTCGGTTCCGCGGCTGACCCCCACGCGGGTGCTCCACACCTCGCTCCAGCGGCTGTTCCAGTTCACGCCCACAGTCTGCAGGCGCTGCCTGGCCTGGTCGTCCTGCCCCGGCATGTAACCGTCGTAGCCGGCCTTCTGGCGGTTGTCCAGCAGCGTGGCCTCCAGCTTCTGCCCCTCGGAAAGCTTCCATCCCAGGCGACCTGAGAACGACTCGTTGCGATACCCGTCGCGGTCGGGGTTGCCGGAGGGCTTGGCGTTGAAGCCATCGCTGCGTTCGGTGCCCAGACCGAAGGCGTAGTCGACCACACCATCGCCACCGCGCAGCGCGGCGTTCAGTTCGTAGGTGCTGTTCGACCCCACGCCGATGCGCAGCGAAGGGAAGAAACCCTTCTCCCCGTGCCGCGTGAAGATCTGCACGACACCAGCCATCGCATCCGAGCCATACACCGCAGCCGCCGGCCCGCGCAGCACCTCGATGCGGTCTACCTGGGACAACGGGATCGCATTCCAGGTGGCCCCGCCCGTGGATTGGGAGTCGATGCGCACGCCGTCGACGAACACCGCCGTGAAGCGGCCCTCGGCGCCTCGCACATACACACCCGTGGTGGACGCGGGACCGCCGTTGCGGTTGACGGTCATGCCCGGCAGACGCTCCAGCACGTCGGAGACCGACGCGGCACCCAGGCGGTCAATGGCGCCGCGGTCGACCAGGGTCACGTCCGCCACCACATCTGTGATGGGCAGCTCGGACCGGGTCGCAGACACCACGACGGTAGGCAGGGAGGACTGTGCGAGAACAGGAAAAGCGATGGCGCATGCCATGGGCAGCGCGACCAGGCGCACCGGAGCAGAACGGAAAGACATGAATGAAAACAAACGATGGTTGCCCTCGCCGTCTTCCCCGACAGCGCATGGGCGTCACGGCAACGGACCTGGTTCAGGACACGTCACCACCGTGTTGGCCGGTATCCGGGCTGGCAGAACGACCTCCACCGCCTTCCCGGAGCGCCGGTCGAAACCGGTTGTCCAGTGGCTGTGGGGTGAAGGCAGGGACCGGGCGAAAGCCCGGATCCCGTCTGCTTACCGTTGCGGGGGCAGCGCAGGTTAGGTCGGTCGGCGTGGACTTCCCCTCCTGCTTCCCGTTGAACTGCAGCATGTGAACCACACCGCGAGCACCAACGGAATCCATTGTAAGCCCGTGCTCCTTGCGGCAACCCTACAATGAGTGTCTTACCAGTTGTCACCATGGCCGATCCCAAGCAAATTGACCTGATCGCCGAGCGCGTGGAACGCCTGCTCCTTCGCCATGAAGAACTGCAGCGCACCAACGCCCTGCTGATGGAGCAGGTGGCCTCGCTCAAGGCAGAACGTGACTCCATCAAGTCGCGTCTGAACGCTGCGCGTTCCCGCATCGACGCGCTGCTGGACCGGTTGCCGGTTGGAATCGAGCCCCCCTCCCACAAGGACTCCGAATGAACAAGCCGGCCTCCAAGCAGATCGAGGTTCAGATCATGGGCCAGAGCTATCTGCTGGCCTGTCCGGCGGGGGGCGAGCAATCTCTGCTGGACGCCGTGGAGCGTGTGGACACCGCCATGTGCCGCATCCGGGACGCCGGCAAGGTCAAGGCCCGCGACCGCATCGCCGTGCTCGCATCCCTCAACCTGGCGTTCGAACTGTCCCAGAAGGAAGCCGAGGGGTTTTCTTCCTCGTCCTTTCTCCCTCCAGAGCCGACACCCTTGCCGGGCTCCAATCCCCAGGGCGAGTTGCCCGACGCTGCTGCGCTGGCGCGCGCGGAGGAACTGGTGCGGCGCCTCGACCAGGCGCTGGGCAGTGACGGCCAGTTGATCTGAATCAGGAACCGGCCCTCAACTTTTCCGACGGGCGAGCCCATCCATAGGGCCGCCAGCCCCTACAATTTGCCCTGTCTGCAGTGCGTGCCGGGCTTTATATTTCCTTGAACCAATGCTCCATGAGCCCGGGCTTGGTACATAACGTGGCTGGTGTGAGCGTCTCGCGTCAGATGAACCCGAAGCCCCGTTGCCCTCGCCCACCTGAACCCCCGGTTCAGGATGACGGTCCGGTGGCACTTGCAGACACCTAATTCCCTTCGCTGCGGCCCCACGGATGTTTCCTGGGGCCGCACTCTTTTCTGCCCTCCGGATTTCCGCCCATGAGCCTTGAACCCCTGCTGATCGTCGAACTGGCCCTTCTGGGGGTGTTCACCGGGTTTCTGGCCGGCCTGCTGGGCATCGGCGGCGGCATGATCATGGTGCCGTTCATCAGCGCCATCCTCGCCCACCGTGGCGTCGCGCCCGGCCTGGCGGTGAAGATGGCCATCGCCACCTCCATGGCCACCATCATCTTCACCTCGATCTCCAGCGTTCGCGCGCACCACAAGCGCGGCGCCGTGCGGTGGGACATCGTGCGGCGTCTCGCACCGGGCATCGTTATCGGTGCCGCGGTCGCGAGCCTCGGGGTCTTTGCGGTCCTCAAGGGCGGGGCTCTGGCCTTGCTGTTCGCGCTGTTTGTGGGCTTCTCCGCCACCCAGATGCTGCTGGACAAGAAGCCGCAGGCCTCGCGCACCTTGCCGGGAACGGCCGGCCAGCTGGGTGCCGGGGGGGTGATCGGTTTTCTGTCGGGACTGGTGGGTGCCGGGGGCGGCTTCGTCAGCGTCCCGTTCATGACCTGGTGCAACGTTGCCATCCACAATGCCGTTGCCACCAGCGCAGCGCTCGGTTTTCCCATCGCACTGGCGAACGCCGCCGGGTACGTCATCTCGGGCCAGGGTGTGGCCGACCTTCCGGCGGGTTCGCTGGGCTACGTGTACCTGCCGGCACTAACGGTGATCGCCATGACCAGCGTGCTGATGGCGCCGCTCGGTGTGAAGGCCGCACACGCGCTGCCGGTGAAGTCGCTCAAGCGGGCCTTCGCGCTGATTCTCTACGTGCTCTCGGCGTACATGCTCTACAAGGGTCTGACGGCCTGAAGCCCGTCAGACGCCACGGTGCAATGGCCGGTCGGCAATCACGGTGCCATCCTCGTCGGCGTACAGCCATTCACCCGGACGCACGGTGACGCCCTGAATCTTCACCGCCACGTCGCGCAGCCCCTGGTTGCGCCGCTCGGTCGGCAGCGGCATCGAGGCCAGCGCGCGAATGCCGGTCTCGCACACCGCCAGTTCGGCCACGTCGCGGACGCACCCGTCCACCACCACGCCGGTCCACCCGTTGCGCGCGGCGGCGGCACCCAGGTTGCCGCCCAGCAAGGCGCGCCGCAGCGAAGCCCCGCCGTCGACCACCAGCACACGCCCATCTCCCGGTCCTTCGACGAGGGCCTTCACCTGGCTGTTGTCATCCAGGCACTGCACGGTCACGACCGGTCCGGCGAAGCGGCGATGGGCACCAAAGTCACGGAACACCGGCGGCAGCACACGGAAGGCGCCGCTGACGTCGCCCTTGTGTTCGTCGCACAGATCGCAGGTCGAAAAATCGATGGAAGAAGTCATGGTGAGCCACTCTCGAAAACAGGTTTTTCGGAGCCGAAATTGGAGCACGCTCTTTGTCGCTGGTTGGGGTGCGGCATGCAATACCGGGCGCAGTGTTGTTTTCGGGGCCAAAAAACCCCATTTTCCCTCTTGCGCAGCACAAAAATACCGCACCTCCACCTTGGAAGGACCATGCATCTCCATTAGCATGCGAGTCACCAGTGAGAGAGCGCGTTCTCCTCTGGCGTCAAACCACTTCTAGAAGGAATCCTCAACATGGCAACTGCAAAGAAAGCTCCTGCGAAGAAGGCCGCTCCGGCCAAGAAGGCCGCCGCTCCTGCAAAGAAGGCTGCACCCGCGAAGAAGGCCGCCGCTCCTGCGAAGAAGGCCGCCGCTCCTGCAAAGAAGGCTGCACCCGCGAAGAAGGCCGCCGCTCCTGCAAAGAAGGCCGCACCAGCCAAGAAGCGCACCCCCAACGCAGCCTTCATGAAGGCCATGACCCCCAGCGCCGCACTGGCCGCCATCGTTGGCAACAGCCCGCTGCCCCGCACGGAAGTGACCAAGAAGGTCTGGGAATACATCAAGAAGAACAAGCTGCAGGACGCTGTCAACAAGCGCATGATCAACGCTGACGCCAAGCTGAAGGAGATCTTCAAGAAGGCCCAGGCCTCGATGTTCGAAATGACCAAGATGATCAACGAACACCTGAAGTGATCAGGACGCAAAGGGGCCCAGGTGCTCCTTGCACGGAGAGCCGGCGCTGCCGGCTCTTTTTTTTGACCCTGGCCGGTCCGTACCCGGCCCTTTCAGATGTGAGAAACTGAAACAGCACTTCCCCTTTTCGAGGTATGACAAGCCAGCCGCACCCCAGCACCATGGGCTCTCACGGCGATTCGGCTCCGTCTCATGAGGTGCCGCCTCTGCCGCTGATGCAGAACAAGGTGGTGCTGGTGATGGACCTGGTGGAATCCGTGAGGCTGATGGCATCGAACGAAGCGTCCGTGGTCCACCAGTGGCGCGGGTTTCTCCAGCACGCCCGTGAAGAGGTTCTGCCAAGACATGGCGGTCGCCTGGTCAAAAGCCTGGGCGACGGCATCCTGGTGGAGTTCGACGAACCGTCTCAGGCTGTCAAGGCCACCCTGCGCCTGCACCGCTATTTCGACGACGCCAATCGCGGGCGCGATGACGACAGCAAGTTCTGGCTCCGCGCAGGGCTGAACGCCACCCACCTGTACATCGACGACCACGACGTGTTCGGCCATGGAGTCAACCTGGCCGCCCGCGTGGCGGGGCTCGCAGGCCCCGGGGAAACTGTCATCACGGCCAATGTGCACGACACCCTGGTGGACGGCGTCGATGGTGACATGGAAGACATGGGGGAGTGCTACCTCAAGCACTGGCCGGAGCCCGTCAGGACCTGGACGCTCTCCCCGCCCTCAGGAACAGGTGTCACCCTCAAACCGCCCGCCCCTGCCGCCAGACCGGAGGACTTCCGGGCCACCATTGCCGTGTTGCCTTTCCTGTCGCGGAGCAATGCCCCCGAACACTTTGTGATCGGCGACCTGCTGGCTGACGGTGTCATCGTCCTCCTCTCGCGCAGCCAGCACCTGCGCGTCATCTCGCGGCTGTCAACCGCCGTGCTCAGAGGCCGGGACGATGTCAACCAGACCGCAAGCCAGCAGCTGGACGCCCACTTCGTTCTGTCCGGCAGCTACGTCTCGCTGGGCGACCGTGTGCTGGTGACCGCGCAGTTGAGCGACACCCGGCACAACGAGGTGATCTGGGCCGACCGGCTCACCGGCGACGTGATGGACGTGGTGCAGCAGGAAAGCGAGCTGATCAACTCGCTGGCGTCCACCTGCGCCGACCAGCTGCTGCACTCGGAAGTGCAACGCACCCTCACGCAAGCCCTGCCCCGGCTGGACAGCAGTGCCCTGATGCTGGGTGCCATCAACCTGATGCACCGATCCACCCGCCGGGATCTGGAGCGCAGCCAGCAGCTGCTGGAGGCCCTGGTGGACCGTCACAAGCGCTCGGTGGCTCCCTGGGCATGGCTGGCCAAGTGGCACATCATGCAGGTGGTGCAGGGCATGGCTGCAGACCCGCATGCGTCGTTCCAGCGTGCGATCGACATTGCCGACCGCGCACTGGACCTGGTGCCCGACAGCGGACTTGCGCTCGCGGTCAAGGGGCACGCGATGTGCCATCTGGGCAATGACGTCGATGGATCGAACCATCTTCTGCTGGAGGCCACGCACGCGAACCCCAACGACCCGATGGCATGGCTCTACCGAAGCGTCTGGTCCACCATGTGGGGCACCCCCAAGGAATCCGTCACACAGGCTGAAAACGCACTGCGACTGTCGCCGCTTGATCCGCAGAAGTACTACTTCGAAATGATGCTGGCCGGCTGCCACCTATCCACCAGCGACTTGAATCAGGCCATCCACTACAGCCGCTCCTCGCTCAACAAAAACCGGTATCACCTGCCCAATCTGAGGATCCTGCTGACCGCGCAGTTCGAATCCGGACAGACTGAGGAAGCAAAAGAGACGTTTGCTCTGCTTCGATCACAGCAACCGGACCTTACGGTGACCCAGTATCTGTCTTCCGGAAGTCTCAGCCCGCTGCGACAACGCACGGCGCGCGTTCTCGAGTCGCTGGGCCTACCCAAAAACTGAATCGAACCAATGAGGAGATGACATGAGTGCAGGAGTGAGTGCAGGTGTAAGTGCCGGGGTCAGTGCAGGAGTCAGTGCAGGAGTCTCCGGGGTAGGCGTGGTCTCTGCCGATGCATTGACCATCAGCCGCGCCGCCATCGCCGGACCGTTCGCCGGCGCGGTGCTCCACCCCACCATTCCCGGCTTCAACCAGGACCAGAACCTGCGTCTCTGGGCCGATGGTCCGCGGATGACCACCTGCTTCGAAGAACTGGTCGAAGGTCTTTCCATCGCCGCCTCGGCGAGCACGAAGCAGGCCGACCTGAAGTTCGCCAACCTCGGCGCGACCACGATCAAGAACCGGACGCTGGTGCAGCTGCAGGGGCCCTCCAAGAACCTGCTCAAGCAGCAGCTGGATCTGGTTGCGGCCTACGCAGACCTGCGCGGTGACCGGGCCGCCGAGGTGCTGGACCAGCTCACCGCCCCGGTCGGCTACTGGTCCGCCGTGCTGGGGCTGACGGCCCACCGGCACAAGAAGACGCTGCAGCTGATCGAGATCGCGCTCGGACTGTGCGTGCATGTCGAGATGCGCCTCAAGCACATCTTTGCAACACTGCGGCCGGTGGAGTTGTCCCCACAGATCCAGCCCATGATCCCCACCCCGGGGCACGGCAGCTGGCCCAGCGGCCATTCGACAGAAGCGTTCGCGGTGGCCACCCTGCTGGAGTCGTTCATGGACCAGACCCGCCCGGGCAAGAACGATGGTCAGAACAGCCGGACGCAACTGCAGCGCCTGGCGGCGCGCATCGCGGTCAACCGCACCGTGGCCGGGGTGCACTACCCGGTGGACAGCGCCGTCGGCCGTCTGTTGGGCACCAGCCTCGGCGAGTTCTTCGTCGCCCGCGCCACCGGTGGCAGCGTTCGACTGCGAGGCTTCGACAGCGACAAGTTCGTCGAGGTGGATGGCGCTCCCAAGGACTTCAAGCTCAGCGATCCCATGGACGCGGGCGCCTACAGCGTGGGTGGTCCGGCGATCCCGCTGCCCCAGGCCGATGCCCTGGGCTGGCTGTGGCAGGAGGCCCTGAAGGAGTGGTCATGAGCGGGGCGCGCGCTCCCCAGCCCTGGCAGCCGCTGCCCAAAGGCGAGGTCACCGGCACAGACTGGTCTCTGCCCGGCAGCATCGAGGGCGCCGACCCCTACCTCGCGTGGGCGGAAGCTGACCATTTTGAAGGCTACCGGCTGGGCGAAGGCCTGGCGGCCCAGCCCAGGTGGCTGCCGATCATCATCGAACTCCACTCCGGTTTCGGCATCCAGGACCTGCTGCAGGCGTCCGACATCAAGTGGCTGCAGGTGCCCAAGGCCTACCTGCTGCTGCCCGGGCTTCGTTTCTGCACGGCACGCGCACGCAAAGGCTTTTTCAAAGAGATGCGCAAGCGCTCAGACCTGGCCGACATCGTTCGGCGCTACGAGCTCGGCCTTCCCGTAGAGGAGCACACCGGGCCGCTGACCGACCCGGCCTTGCCAGGCGACGCAGTGCCCCCATGTCCGGATCGCGTCGGAGGAAAGGTGATCGGCATCATCGACGGCGGTCTTGCAATGGCCAACGCCGCCTTTCTGAAACCCGACGGACAGCCGAGGGTGCGCCACTTCTGGCGCCAGGACGAATTCGACGGCCCGCACGGACCGGGCATGGGCCGCCACCTGCGCAGCCGCCTGGACCCGCGGCGTGCCGGCCCGACGCCATCCGTCATGGGCTACGGCCATGAGCTGACGGCGGCCGACATCCGCGCAGCCATGGACCAGTTCACGCGCAATGGTGCAGTGGACGAGGACGACCTGTACGACTACCTGCAGTGCTGGGACCTGAAGCATCCGGTCAATCACGGCACGGTGGTGGCCAGCCTGGCCGCCGGCCCCTGGCTGGCCACCGCCCGCATGAGCAGTGCGGCCCACACCCCGGACATGACTCCGTCCCCCGACGAGGCCAGCCGCGCGCCCCTGATCGCGGTGCAGCTGGACTGGTCCAACGTCATCGACACCTCGGGTGGGGCGATGAACGTCAGCGTGCTGGACGCTCTGATGTTCATCCTGAACCGGGTGACCGCCGACGCCAAGCTGGTGGTCAACATCAGCTGGGGCACGCTGGCCGGCCCCCACGACGGCACCTCGGTGCTGGAAGCGGCCATCGATCATCTGCTGGCGCTGTGCACGCCCGAGCGGCTGCAGGTCTTCATTCCCGCGGGCAACGGCTACCAGGACCGCACCCATGTGAACCAGACGCTGCTGCCAGGGGGTGCGCCCGCCGAACTGCACTGGCACATCCAGCCCGACGACCGCACCCAGAGTTTTCTCGAGTTGTGGCTGGGCGACCCTGACCTGCCCGAGGAGGCGCTGCAGGACATCAGCATTGAGGTCACGCTGCCCGGCGGGCAGGTGCTCGGGCCCATGACCGTCGGCAACGCGGGTTGCTGGCCCTCGACCACCTCACCCCAGCTGGCGCTGGTGTTTCCAAGAAAGACCGCATTGGGTCGGCACGGCACCTGCGCCCTGCTCGCCCTGTGCCCGACGGCCTCGCTCTACCCCGAGAACCGACTGGCCCCGGCTGGTGTCTGGCAGGTAACGGTACGCAATGGCGGGTTCAACCCCGTCGTACTGGATGCTTACGTGGAACGGGACGACGTGGCACAGGGCACCTACACCGGCGCCCGCCAGTCCGCCATGCTGGACCGGTTCTACGACACCAGTGGCAACGTCGACAGCTTCGTCGATCACCCCGACAACCCGACGCCGATCCGGCGCAGCGGGGTGTTCAACAGCATCGGAACGGGGCAGCGATCCGTCTCTGTTGGCGGCGTCCGCTTCGCCAGCAGCGCCTTCGATCCTGCCGCGCGCTACAGCCCCAGGCTGCCAGACCCGGACGCCAGCCGCCTGCCCCAGCGCCACGGGGTGAAGAAGGTGCCGGACGAACTGGCTGTGAGCGACGAGAGCACAGCGTTGTGGGGGGTGCTGGGTGCTGGCAGCCGCAGCGGCTCATCGGTGCGCATGTATGGCACCAGCTGTGCGGCGCCCCAGATCGCCAGAAAGCGGCTCTGATTCTGGTCGTCACCAGCGCGCCGGCAAGGCCTTGAGCAGCCAGATCCAGCGCTCGCGAACGGCGATGTAGCCGCCGGTTTCCAGGTCCTTGAGCAGGCGGGACACCATTTCGCGCGAACACGCGAGGTGTTGCGCCAGCTCCTGGTGGGTCAGGCGCTCCGCAAGCCGGCGCTCGCCAGAGACTTCGGGCTCCTGAGCCAGCTGATTGAGCAGTCGCACCAGGCGTCCATAAACGTCAATGAGGGCCACATTGCCAGCACTCTCGGTCGCCAGCCGAGCGCGGCGGATCAGCCGGGCCATGAGTTCCAGTGCGAACTCGGGGTGCTGGGCAATGTAGTTCAGCAGCACGGCGCGGGAGATCACGGAACAGGTGGTTGCATCGACCGCCTCCACGTTGGCCGAGCGCGGGCCACCGTCGAGCGACATTTCGCCCACATATTCCAGAGGGCCGTAGAAGCCCAGGGTCAGTTCCTTGCCGTTGCCGTCACCGAGGAAGGCCCGCAGACGCCCCTGCAGGACGATGTAGATCGTGTCCCCGGACTCACCTTCCTGGATCAGCAGCGCGCCGTTGCGGTAGCGCCGCTGCACGCCCAATGCCGCCAGTGCCTGGATGTGGGAGGAAGGCTCTGTGCTGGCAGGTAGGAAGGCGGCGGACATCCGGGCTCATGGTTGGGCAAACTCCATGGCATTGTGCGGCATCGCGGAGATCACCCGCAAGGCGGGGACCATGGGCGGCAGGCTGTGCACCTTCTGCATCAGGGCGCGGATGCTGCCGCAGCCGGTCTTTTCGCGCAGCGCCTTGATCTGGCTGCGCACGGTGGATTCGGCCACCTTGTGGTCGGACGCGATCTCGGGAATCGAGGCACCGCGGCACAGGGCCAGGAGCACCGCCTCTTCGCTGGGGCTCAGATTCTGCGAGCGGGCGAACATGCGCAGCGCCAGGTTGTCGCAGGCGTTCTTGCGAGAGAGCAGCACCAGAACGGTGGGCGCGTCGAACTCCAGCGGGTGGCTCAGCGGCACGAAGGCCAGCGACAGCTCGTGTTCGCCCTGCTTGAGTTGCAACAGGCGGCGCTGGCCGCGCAGCGCGTGTTCCAGGGCGCTCTGGATCTGGGTGGTGAGCTCGGTGTTGCGCCCCAGCAGGGAGCGCGCATGGGTGACGATCACCCGACCGGTCGACATTTCGTGCCGCGCCAGGTGGTTGGCATGGCGGATGTGGCCCTGGGCGTCGATCACCAGCAGGCCGTAGTCGACTTCGTCCAGCACCCGCAACAGCAGGTCTTGCCCCAGGCTGTCCGGCACCGGCTGCGTTCGCTCGGCGCGGAAGTACAGGTCGCTGGTGGTGCGGTCCATCAGGTGGCGTTGGGCGGTGGTTTCCATGGCGCTTTCCTCGTGTGTTGCAGATGGAGAAAGCTTAGAAACCGGCACCCGTCTTGAGGCGTGTGCCATTGCCCACCGGCCTGTGACCTATTCACAAATCTTGTTGCCAAAAAGCAACCAATGCACCCCTCTCAGCGGGATTTGTTCCGGATCGCCGAGAGGGTTCCTCGGGTGGTGATGACCTCCGGATCGAGCATGACTTCGATCAGGGAGCCGCCGTCGGCAGCCAGTACCCGCAGCAGGGCCGCCTCGAACTCTGCCGTGTGGGTGATGCGTTCGGCCGCGTAGCCATAGGCCCGCGCGAGCGCGCAGAAGTCGGGGTTCCTCAGGTCCGAGCCACTCACGCGCGCCGGGTACTCACGCTCCTGGTGCATGCGGATGGTGCCGTAGGTGCCGTTGTTGAGCAGCAGCACGACCGACTTCGCACCGTGTTGCACCGCCGTGGCCAGCTCCTGCCCGTTCATGAGGAAGTCGCCGTCGCCCGCAATGGTGAAGGCGGTGCGGCCGGTGAGGATGGCGGCGCCGATGCCCGCGGGCACGCCGTAGCCCATGGCGCCATTGGTCGGTGCCAGCTGCGTCTTGTGCCCCTTGGCCAGACCGTGGTAGCGGTAGAAGCGGTGCAGCCAGCTGGCGAAATTGCCTGCGCCATTGGTCAGCACCGCGTCGGCCGGCAGGTGCTTTTGCAGCGTGTGGATGAGGGCGGGCATGTCGATGCTGCCGGGCAGCACGATGCCGCCGTTGGTCACCTCCACGTTGGCCTCGTAGTCGGCGTGGCAGTCGGCCGTCCAGGCCAACCAAGGCAGGCTGGGCGGTGCGGTCAGCACCTCCAGCGAACGCGCCGCCGCGTTCATCGTGGCCTGGATCGCGAGCGTGGGCTGGTAGACCCGGCCCAGCTCCTCGCCGCTGGCATGGATGTGCACCAGCTTCTGCGTTGGCACAGGCGCTTCCAGCAGGGTGTAGCCGCCGGTGGTCGCCTCGCCCAGGCGCGGACCGATGGCTAGGACGAGGTCGCTCTCGCGGATGCGCCGGGCCAGCGCCGGGTTGATACCCAGGCCGACATCGCCCGCGTACAGCGGGTGGTGGTTGTCGAAGCAGTCCTGGAAGCGGAAGGCGTTGGCCACCGGCAGCTGCCAGTTCTCGGCAAAGCGCTGCAGCGCGGCGGCGGACTGCGGCGTCCAGCCCCCGCCGCCGGCGATCACCAGCGGACGCTCGGACGCCAGCAGCAGCGTGCGCAGCTCGCGCAGCGCACCGGGGTCGGCCCAGGCCTGCACCGGCTCCACGCGCGGCAGCGGGTTAGCGTCCACCGTCTGCGTCAGCATGTCCTCGGGCAGCACCAGCACCACCGGGCCGGGCCGGCCGTTCATGGCGGTGGCGAAGGCGCGCGCCACGTATTCGGGGATGCGTCGCGGATCGTCGATGCGCTCGACGCGCTTGGCCATGCCTTTCGTGCTCGGGCCGAAGAAGGCGTTGTAGTCCACCTCCTGGAAGGCCTCGCGGTCGCGCGCGTCGCTGGCCACGTCGCCCACGAACAGCACCATCGGCGTCGAGTCCTGGAACGCGGTGTGCAGGCCGATGGAGGCGTTGGTCGCGCCCGGCCCTCGTGTCACGAAACACACGCCCGGCCGGCCGGTCAGCTTGCCCTGGGCCTCGGCCATGAAGGCCGCCCCACCCTCCTGGCGGTTGATCACGAAGCGGATGCGGTCGGCGCGGTCGTGAAAGCCGTCGAGCACGGCGAGATAGCTTTCGCCCGGCACGCCGAACGCGTGGGTCACGCCCTGGGCGATGAGGCAGTCGACGAGCAGGTGTCCGGCAAGTTTTGGTGTGGTCATGCCGGAATTGTGCACAGACTCAGCGGCCTGTCCGGCGGCCCACGCCGATGGCGGCATAGACGGACACCAGCAGCACCAGCGCCGCGCCCGCCAGCGTCAGCGCGTACCAGCCCCGGTCCATGAACACGCCAAAGATCATCGGAGAGACCGCGAAACCGACGTCCAGCCCCGAGTACACCGTGCCATAGACGCGCCCGGTCGCGCCCTTGGGCGTCGCCTTCTTGATCATCATGTCCCGGCTGGGGCCGCCCACGCCGATTGCAAAACCGGTGGCCGCCAGGACCACCATGGTGCCGGTGCCATTGAGCCAGCCGGTGGCACAGACCAGCAGCAGCAAGGCGCCGGCGGTCATCGCCCAGGCCACGACGCGATCGCTGTGTTTCGAGGTGGCGGCCACAAAGCCGCCGACGAACATGCCCACCGCGCCGCACAGCATGTAGGCGCTGACAGTGAGCGTGGCCGCCTCGACGCTGACCCCGTGCAACTGCTTGAGGATGGACGGCGCATAGCTCTGCACCACCGCCAGCGTCATGGTGGACAGCAGGAAGAAGGCGAAGCACCACCAGACCACGGGCAGCTTCATGAACGCAAGGTCGGAGCCCTTGGGTGCATCAGCATGGCGCACATGCACCTCGGTGCGCAGCCGGGCGCGCTGCCAGAACAGCAGCGCCAGCACCGCCACATAGAGCAGGGCCGCGCAGCGGTAGGCGGTGCGCCAGTCGCTCAGCGCCGTGATACCCACAAGAAAAGCCGGCGCCAGCGCCCAGCCCAGGTTGCCGGTCAGGCCGTGGGCGCTGAAGGCGTAGCCCAGCCGCGGCGCCGAGACGCGCTGGTTCAGGATGGTGAAGTCGGCCGGGTGGAATGGCGCGTTGCCCAGGCCCGCCAGCACCGCCACCATCACCAGACCGGCGTAGCCGGTGGCCATGGACGCTGCCAGCGAGGCCAGCAGGAAGCAGCCGATGGCGGCAAACAGCACTGGGCGCGCGCCGATGCGGTCGACCACGAAGCCGGACATCGCCTGGCCGGAACCTGAGATCACGAAGAAGATGCTCATCAGCAAGCCGACGTCGGAGTAGCTCAGGCCGAAGTCGCGCATGAAGATCGGGAACAACGGCGCCAGCAGCAGGTGCGAGAAGTGGGAGGTGCCGTGCGCCAGACCGACCAGGCCGATGACGGCGGCGTCGTGCTTCAGGGGAACGGGGTTGGCCGGCGGGGGCACGGCGTCGAGAGTGGCGGTGTTCATGCGGGGCATGGTACGGGCTGACGCAGCGGCCGATATGCGATAGAAAGACAACCATCATCGAATTTCAGCCAAATCCGGGAGCCCCCATGAACAGACGCGAGCGCCGCGCCGTGCCCGTCGGCGACACCGACCCGTTCCGCCCTTCGCCGGAGCGGCCGGTGCGCTGCAGGGCCAGGGCCATGGGCCACGACACCCAGTTCGAACCGCACCACCACCCCTGGGGTCAGCTGGCCTACTGCGCCAGCGGCCTGTTGCAGGTCACGGTGGCCGACGCCGCGCCGAACCAGACCAGCGGGCTGGAGACCACCACCATCGTCCCGCCGTCGCGCGCCGTCTGGATCCCGCCGGGCGCCCGCCACGCGGTCAGCATGCTGGAGTCGTCGCAGCTCTACACGCTCTACATTGATCCGTCGGTGGTGACCGCCGAGTGGCGCCGCTCCCGGGTGCTGGTGGTCTCGGCCCTGCTGCGCGAACTGGTGCTGGGCATGGAGTTGCCGCACCACGCCGGAGACGAATTGCGGCAGCGCGCGTTGTCCACCCTGGTGCTGGCCGAACTGGCGCACGCGCCGACCCAGCCGCTGGGCGTACCGATGCCCGACCCGCAGCGCGGTGACAGGCGCCTGCGCGCCTTGTGCGAGGCGGTGCTCAACGCGCCGGCGCAACACGCGACGCTGGCCGGCTGGGCCGCCCACAGCGGCGCCAGCGAGCGCACTCTGGCGCGCCTGTTCCGGGACGAGCTGGGCATGGGCTTTCAGCGCTGGCGGCAGCAGGTGCTGCTGGCGCACGCGCTGCCGATGCTGGCCAGGGGCACGCCGGTGAGCCAGGTGGCCGCCGCCGCTGGCTACGCCAGCGACAGCGCCTTCAGCGCCATGTTCCGCGCCGCACTGGGCCAGCCGCCGTCGCGCTTTGGCCCGATGACGGCGGGACCCGCCTGATCAGAGCACCTCTTGCAGCCGTTCCTTCGGGCGGCAGAGCACGGTGCCGCGCGGCGTCACGACGATGGGCCGCTCGACCAGCACGGGGTGCTGCACCATCAGGTCCAGCCATTCGGCGTCGCTGCGTTCGGGGTTGGCTTCGGCCAGCCCGGCATAGAGGTCGCCCTTGCGGCGCAGCAGTTCGCCAGCGCTCATGCCCATGGCCTTGAGCAGCGCGGTCAGCTGCTCCCGGGTGTAGGGCTGCTTGAGGTAGTCGATCACCTCTGGCTCGACCCCGGTCTCGCGGATCGCGGCCAGCACGTTGCGCGAGGTGCTGCACTGGGGGTTGTGGAAGATGGTGATGGAAGAAGGCTTCATCGCGGTGCTCCGTGCGTTTCGCGGCCGAGCATAACGCCCGGTGGCGGTGCAGCGGCGGGCGTCACACCCCTGTCATCTCGGGCCCGTATCTTGCTCGACGCACACACAAAACGCGCCAGCAGGGGAAGACGATGAACGCACCACAACGCATTGCCAAGACACCGAAGGCCTGGGAGGCGCTGTCACGCCCCGACCTGGTCGGCCGCCGCGCCCACAGCCTGCTGCTCATGGCCAACGGCCGCCGCAGCGAACGCGAGCTGTCGGCACTGCTGGGTGGCGATGTCAGCGATCTGGCCGCGGGTCTGCTGCAGCAGGGCTACCTGCAGCCAGTGCCGCTGATGCTCTACGGAGACAACGACAGCGCCTGAGCGGCGCCACTCAAAGCCAGCGTTTGAGCAGCCCCATCACGCGATCGAACGTGGCGCCGTAGGGTGGGTAGAACAGGCTGGCCGCCGCCCAGCGCGACTGCACCAGCACCGGCTTCTGCTGCGTGAACCGCAGGAAGCCCGTCTCGCCGTGGTAGGCACCCCAGCCGCTCTCCCCCACCCCGCCAAACGGCAGGTTTTCGTGGGCAATGTGCAGCAGCGTGTCGTTCACCGTGACGCCGCCGCTGACCGTGCCGCGCAGCACCCGGTCGCGCGCGGCACCGTCCTGGCCGAACCAGTACAGCGCCAGAGGCCTGGGACCGGCGTTGACCGTGGCGATCGCCTGGCCCAGATCCGTATAGCTGAGCACCGGCAGCACCGGGCCGAAGATTTCCTCGCGCATCAGGCGGGCCTCGGCGGGTGGCTGAAACACCAGCACCGGTGCCATCTGGCGCTCATGGCCCGAACCGCTGCGCTGGGCCACCTCGACCACACGGGCGCCCTGGGACTGCGCCTCCTTGACCATCGCCAGCAGCCGCGCGTGGTGCCGCTCGCTGATGATGCTGGCGTAGTCCGGGTGCGCGGCCCCACAGGGGAACAGCCGCGTCACGGCGGCGGCAAAGGCGCGCTCGAACTCGGCTTCGCGCCCCTGGGGCAGCAGCACGTAGTCGGGCGCGATGCAGGTCTGGCCGCCGTTGAGCAGCTTGCCGTGCGCGATCTTGATGGCCACCGCGTCCAGATCGGCCGAGGCGTCCACGATGCAGGGCGACTTGCCGCCCAGCTCCAGCGTGGTCGGCGTCAGGTTGGCCGCGGCGGCGGCGGCCACCTTGCGCCCCACGGCGGTGGAGCCGGTGAAGAACAGGTGGTCGAACGGCAGGCTGGCGAACTCGTGCGCCACGTCCGGCCCGCCCAGCGCCACACACACCTCGTCGGCGGAAAACGCCTGGTGCAGCAGGGTCGCGAGCAGCGCCGAGGTGTGCGGTGTGAGCTCGCTGGGCTTGAGCATCACGCGGTTGCCCGCGGCCAGCGCAGTGGCGGTCGGCCCGAGCGTCAGCTGTAGCGGGTAGTTCCAGGGACCGATGACACCGACCACACCCAGCGGCTGGCGCTGAATCTGGCCGCTGGCGGGTTGCAGGTAGATGGGTGTGCGCACGCGGCGCGTTTTCATCCAGGCGCCGGTGTGGCGATCCAGATCGCCCAGCAGCGAGCGCAGCACGAAGAAGTCCGCGACTTCGGTGAGCCGGATCGAGCGCACGCCGAAATCGGCCTGCACCGCCTCGGCCAGCGCCGCGCCGTGCGTGTCGATCAGGGCCCGCATGCGGCGCAGGCGGTCCAGGCGAAGCGCCAGCGGCACGTCGATCTGCGCGCGGCTGGCCTGGAACTGCGCGTCGAACAGCGCACGCAACGGAAGGTCGGGGGGCGTCAGGGTCATCGGGTCATCATAGGAGCGCGCCCCGAGCGGCGGTAGAGGCGGCGCCCCATGCCGGGGCACCGCCTGTCGCCTGGGGCTCAGTCGTAGGCGATCGCGTCCGAGAACTCGAACACCCCGGGGTTGCGCACCGGGTCCACACCCACCGGAATCACCGATTTCGGCGGGTACCTGCCCTCCAGCAACAGCTTCGAGAGCGGGTTCTCGATGCGCTGCTGGATCGCGCGCTTGAGCGGCCGGGCACCGAACACCGGATCGAAACCGACCTTGGCCAGCTCGCCCAGCGCAGCGGGCGACACATCCAGCCGCAGGTCCATCTTCTGCAGGCGTGCCTGCAGTGCCTTGAGCTGGATGCCCGCGATGGCCTCGATGTGCTTGGCGTCCAGACCGTGGAACACCACCGTCTCGTCGATGCGGTTGAGGAACTCGGGCCGGAAGTGGTTCTTGAGCTCGCCCCAGACCGCGTCCTTGATGTCCTCGTAGCTGTCGCCCACCATGGCCTGGATGAGGTGTGAGCCGATGTTGCTGGTCATCACGATGACCGTGTTCTTGAAGTCCACGGTGCGGCCCTGGCCGTCGGTCAGGCGACCGTCGTCCAGCACCTGCAGCAGCACGTTGAACACGTCCGGGTGAGCCTTTTCCACCTCGTCGAGCAGCAGCACGGAGTACGGCTTGCGGCGCACGGCTTCCGTCAGGTAACCGCCCTCCTCGTAGCCCACGTATCCGGGCGGCGCGCCGATCAGGCGGGCGACCGAGTGCTTCTCCATGAACTCGCTCATGTCGATGCGCACCAGGTGCTCCTCACTGTCGAACAGGAAACCCGCCAGCGCCTTGCACAGCTCGGTCTTGCCCACGCCGGTGGGGCCCAGGAACAGGAAGGAACCGGTCGGGCGGTTCGGGTCGGACAGGCCCGAGCGCGAGCGGCGGATGGCATTGGCCACCGCGCTGATCGCTTCGTCCTGGCCCACCACGCGCTCGTGCAGCTTGGTCTCCATCTGCAGCAGCTTGTCGCGCTCGCCCTGCATCATCTTGGACACTGGAATACCGGTTGCGCGGCTGACCACCTCGGCGATCTCTTCCGCGCCCACCTGGGTGCGCAGCAGCTGGCGCGCCTGGTTTTCGCCTTTGCCGGCCTCATGGGCCTGGGCTTCCTTGAGCTGCTTCTCCAGCTCCGGCAGCTTGCCGTACTGCAGCTCGGCGACCTTGTTGAAGTCGCCCTTGCGCTTGAGTTCCTCGATCTGCAGCTTGACGCGCTCGATTTCCTCGCGCACGTGGGCACTGCCCTGCGCCTGGGCCTTTTCGGCCTTCCAGATCTCTTCCAGGTCGGCGGCTTCCTTCTGCAGTTCGACGATTTCTTCGTCGATCAGCGCCAGGCGTTTCTGCGAGGCCTCGTCGGTCTCTTTCTTCATCGCCTCGCGCTCGATCTTGAGCTGGATCAGCCGACGGTCCAGCTTGTCCATCACTTCGGGCTTGGAGTCGATCTCGATCTTGATCTTGGCCGCCGCCTCGTCGATCAGGTCAATGGCCTTGTCGGGCAGGAAACGGTCGGTGATGTAGCGGTGGGACAGTTCGGCCGCGGCCACGATGGCCGGATCGGTGATGTCCACGCCGTGGTGAACCTCATACTTTTCCTGCAGACCGCGCAGGATGGCAATCGTCTGCTCCACGGTCGGCTCATCGACCAGCACCTTCTGGAAGCGGCGCTCCAGCGCGGCGTCCTTCTCAATGTACTTGCGGTACTCGTCCAGTGTGGTCGCGCCGATGCAGTGCAGTTCGCCGCGCGCCAGCGCCGGCTTGAGCATGTTGCCCGCGTCGATGGCGCCTTCGGCCTTGCCGGCCCCCACCATGGTGTGGATTTCGTCGATGAACAGAATGATGCGGCCCTCGTCCTGCGCCACTTCCTTGAGCACGGACTTCAGGCGCTCCTCGAACTCGCCGCGGTACTTGGCGCCGGCCAACAGGCCCGCCATGTCCAGCACCAGCACGCGCTTCTCGCGCAGGGTTTCGGGCACCTCGCCGTTGACGATGCGCTGCGCCAGGCCTTCGACGATGGCCGTCTTGCCCACGCCGGGCTCGCCAATCAGCACAGGGTTGTTCTTGCTGCGGCGCTGCAGCACCTGAATGGCGCGGCGGATTTCGTCGTCACGGCCGATCACCGGGTCCAGCTTGCCAGCGCGGGCGCGCTCGGTCAGGTCCAGGGTGTACTTCTTGAGCGCCTCGCGCTGGCTCTCGCCTTCGGGCGAATCCATCTTCTGGCCGCCACGCACGGCTTCGATGGCCGCTTCCAGGCTCTTGCGCGAGAGGCCGTTCTCGTTGGCGATGCGGCCGATCTCACCCTTCTGGTCGGCCACGGCGAGCAGGAACAGCTCGCTGGCGATGAAGGCGTCACCACGCTTGATGGCTTCCTTTTCGGTCGCCTGGAGCAACTTGATCAGGTCCGGTCCAGGTTGCACCTGTTCCTGGCCCTGCACCTCGGGCAGGCGGTTGACCGCCTCCTCGGTGGCCTTGGTCAGACCCGGCACATTGACGCCCGCGCGCTGCAGCAGCGACTTCGGCCCATCGGCCTGGCGCAGCATGGCCAGCAGCAGATGGGCCGGTTCGATGTAGGCGTGGTCCTTGCCCAGGGCCAGGCTCTGGGCTTCGCCCAGGGCTTCCTGGAACTTGGTGGTGAGTTTGTCGAGACGCATGTTGTGATGCTCCGAAATGCTTGAACTGACGGGCATGTGGCGCTGACCGCCATCATTTCAAGACCTTGCGCCGGTCGGGGTCAAGCGGCATTGACCCGCATCAAAGCCCCGCTGCGCCCCGTGCAGCGGGGGCGCGAGGGGGCTTACCCTGCTCTCCAGTAGGCGTAAGACCAGGCGGTGGCCATGCCGGCGCGGCGGTAGAGCGCCAAGGCGGGCTCGTTGGAAGCGTCCACCTGCAGAAAGGCCCGGGTGATGCCCCGCCGCTGTGCCTGCAGCGCCATCGCGTGGATCATCCGCCCCGCCAGCCCCCGGCCCCTCTGGCGGGCGGCCGTGCGCAGGCCGTGCATGCTCAGCCAGCCCTGGGCATAACAGGCGGCGCCGCAGGCCAGGGTTTCGCAGCCCTGTCGCAGGCTGGCGAACAGCGTGCCCTCGGCGCGGGACAGCGCCTTCGAGCGGCTCGCGCCGTCCACCGGGTCCATGCCCTCGCCCAGAAACATGGCCATCCAGGCCGCATCAGGTCGCGGGTCCAGCGACACCCCGTCGGCGTTCGGCGCCAGCGCCAGCAGGCCATCCAGCACACCGGTCTGGGTCAGGGTGGGTTGTTCGCGCCGGAAGCCCTGGGCCCTGAGCTCGGGCCACCAGGGCTCAAACGCCGGCACCTCGGGCAGGCGCAACACCGGCCGCAAGCCGGCATCCCGGTAACGCTGCGCGATGGTGCCGATCAGCGCCGGGGGGTGGGCGCCATGGTGCAGTGGCACCGCGCTGTGGGCCCGGCCGACCGTGCCGGGGTCCATGGGTAGCAGCCAGCCGTCGATGGCATCGACCTGCTCGGGCGCCACCGCCGTGAGCGTGGCGCGTTCGATGGATTCGATGTCGGCTGCGGTCAGCGGCATGGACACCTTCACAGCCCGTCAGGCGTTGTTCAAGGCGATGCCCCACTTGGCCAGTGCGGCGTCGTCGCTGACCCGCGCGTCGACCCAGCGCGCGCCCTCGGGCGTCTGTTCCTTCTTCCAGAACGGCGCCTGGGTCTTGAGGTAGTCCATCAGGAACTCGCAGGCCTGGAAGCTTTCGCCGCGGTGGGCCGAGGTCACGGCCACCAGCACGATCTGGTCCAGCGGCTGCAGCAGGCCGACACGGTGAATCACCCGGGCGCACAGGATGTCAAAGCGCTTGAAGGCCTCGTCGATCATCTGCTCGATGGCTTTCTCCGTCATGCCAGGGTAATGCTCCAGCTCCAGGGTGCTGACGCTCTGGCCGTCGTTGCGATCCCGCACGGTGCCCACAAACGTGCAAACCGCACCGACGCCTTTGTGGTCGGCCCGCAGCCGGGCGACCTCGGCGGACAGGTCGAAGTCTTCAGTCTGGATGCTGACCCTGGCGTTCATGCTCAGCCTCCGGTGACGGGTGGGAAGAAGGCCACCTCGGCGCCGTCGGTCAAGGCGGCCGACTCGTCGGCCATGGTCTGGTTGACCGACACGCGCACCGCACGGCCTCGCCCCAGCACCTCGGCGTGCGCACCGCCACGTGCAATCAGTTCGTCGCGCAGCGCGGACAGCGTGGCCGCAGCGGTTTCGACGGATTCGCTGCCGGAGCCAATGGCCTCGCGGATGGAGGCGAAATAACGCAGCTGGATCTTCATGCGAGCAGGTCCGAAAGAGAGATGTAGTTCACGAGGTCGCCACGGGCGATGGTGCTGCCGGCCGGGTTGTCCACCAGGCCATCACCCCACACAGTCGAGGTCAGCACGCCCGAGCTCTGGTTGGGGAACAGGTCCAGGCCACCGTCGGCATTGCGGCGCACCCGCAGGAATTCGCGGCGCTTGTCGGCGCGCGGCAGGTCGAAATCGGCGCGCAGCTTCACGGTCTTGAAGGGCGGCTGGTATTCGGATCCCGCAGCCCCCTGCAGCTTGAGCAGGAAGGGCCGCACCAGCAGCAGGAAGGTGACGTAGCTCGACACCGGGTTGCCGGGCAGGCCGATGAAGTGGCAGTGGCCTTGAGCGTCTGCGCCGGCCCCTGCGTCGCGCCGCACTGTGCCGTACGCAAACGGCTTGCCCGGCTTCATGGCGATCTGCCACAGGTCCAGGCTGCCCAGTTGTTGCACAGCGGGCTTGATGTGGTCTTCTTCGCCCACCGACACCCCGCCGCTGGTGAGGATCAGGTCGTGGTGGTCGGCCGCAGTCTTGAGGGCTGCCAGCGTGGCCTCTCGCCGGTCGGGCACGATGCCCAAATCACTGACCTCGCAGCCCAGCCGTTCCAGCAGCACGCGCAGGAAGAAGCGGTTGCTGTTGTATATGGCGCCCGGTTTCATCTGTTCGGGCGGCACCTCGCCGGGCATGACCAGTTCATCACCGGTCGAAAACAGCGCCACCCGCGGCTTGGCGGTCACCCGCAGCTGCGCCGCACCGATGCCAGCGGCCAGGCCCAGGCTTGCTGCCGACAGGCGCGTGCCGCGCGGCAGCACCACGGCACCTCGTGTCACGTCTTCGCCGGCGCGGCGGATCCACTGGCCGGGCTCGGGGATGGCGTCGATGTGCACGGCATGGAAATCGCCGCCGACCTCACGCGTGTCTTCCTGCATCACGATGGCGTCCGCGCCAGGGGGTACCGGCGCGCCCGTGAAGATCCGGGCACAGGTGCGGGGCTCCAGCGGCTGCGCCGCGTGGCCGGCGGGGATTCTCTGGCTGACCGGCAGCACAACACCTTTTTCGGTGATGTCGGCCACGCACACGGCGTACCCGTCCATGGACGAGTTGTCCTGCGGCGGCACGTGCAGCGCCGACACCAGGTCCTCGGCCAGCACACGCCGGTCGGCCAGCACGGTGGCCAGGGTTTCGGTGGCTGCGAGCGGTGTCGCGCGAGAAAGCAGGTCGGCCAGCGCGGCGTCCAGCGCCATCAGGGGTTTGCGGGCAGGTTGGGAAGCGTTCATGGTCTTGGAGGCACCGCCCCGGCCGATAGGGTCAACGCAGTGGCGATCAAACGTAGGCTTCGGGGTCGTAGTCGAAACGGTCCCCATTGTCGACCAGCCAGGCCGCCACCGCATCGGGGTCGTCCAGATCCAGCCGCGGACGCAGGGTGTCCTCGGGCAAAGCATCGGCCAATGGCAGGGCGATGGCCGCCACGAAGGGGTCGTCCGGGTACCGGACCGGTTGGGCGGTGGCTTCGCGCCAGACCTCGATCTTGAGCAGGTTGCTGTCGCGCCAGCCCTCGACCAGCACCCAGTCCACCCCGGGGTGCAGCGCCGGGATCAGGTCGTGCACCGAGCGCTCCTGGGGCCGTTCGAAGCTGCGCTGCAGCACCAGCCGCTCGGGCGATGCAGCCAGCACCTCGTAGGCGCCTGCCTCGCGGTGGCGCCAGGTGTCCTTGCCGGGCTGGTCGGTTTCCAGCCCGCAGTGCGCGTGCTTCATGACCGACACGCGCAGACCCCGCGCCTTGAGGGCCGGGATCAGGCGTTCGATCAGCGTGGTCTTGCCTGCACCCGACGTTCCTGCGAAACCGACGACCCTCATGGGACCTTCCGGGCGGCCCGTCAGACCGGGCAGTGGTCGGTGATGTAGCGCTTGACCGCGACCGCGTCCGCACCCATCACCTGCACGCGCTTGGGCAGGGCTTCGATGCCGTCGAACTTCGCCGGCCGCTCGGGGTCGCGGCCCAGGGCCTCGCGGATGGTCTCGGCGAACTTGATCGGCAGCGCCGTCTCCAGCACCACCACGTTCTCGCCCGTCTGGCGCAATTCGCGCGCCACCTTCACGCCGTCGGCGGTGTGGGTGTCGATCATCACACCGTATTGCTCGAAGGTGCCCTTGATGGTGGCCAGGCGGTTGGCGTGCGTGCTCTTGCCGCTGGCAAAGCCGTAGCGGCTGGCGGCCTGGGCGAACAGCGGGTCGCGGCCCAGGTCGAAGCGGCCATGCAGGCGCAGCTCGTCGTCGAACAGCTGCTTGGTGCGCGCGGCGTCACGCCCCAGCAGGTCAAACACGAAACGCTCGAAGTTGCTGGCCTTGGAAATGTCCATGGACGGGCTGGACGTTTCGTAGGTGTCGGCGCTGCCGCGCACGCGGTAGGTGCCGGTGCGGAAGAACTCGTCAAGCACGTCGTTCTCATTGGTCGCGACGAACAGGCGACCGATCGGCAGGCCCATCTGGCGCGCGACATGGCCGGCGCAGACGTTGCCGAAGTTGCCAGAGGGCACGGCAAAGCTCACCTTTTGTTCGTTGGACCTCGTCGCGTAGAAGTAGCCGGCAAAGTAGTAGACCACCTGGGCCAGCAACCGCGCCCAGTTGATCGAGTTGACCGTGCCGATCTTGTACTTGCGCTTGAAGTCCAGGTCGTTGGACACGGCTTTGACGATGTCCTGGCAGTCGTCGAACACGCCTTCCACCGCGATGTTGTGGATGTTCGGGTCCATCAGGCTGAACATCTGCGCCTGCTGAAAAGCGCTCATG
Organism: Hydrogenophaga sp. NH-16; assembly: GCF_004006415.1. Classification (NCBI taxonomy): domain Bacteria; kingdom Pseudomonadati; phylum Pseudomonadota; class Betaproteobacteria; order Burkholderiales; family Comamonadaceae; genus Hydrogenophaga; species Hydrogenophaga sp. NH-16. The sequence continues at coordinate 3,207,475 of NZ_CP029344.1, read as the reverse complement.
CGGCCGTGCGGGCTGAGCATGAACACGCGCACGCCCTGTTTGCCGCGCATCGCGTACTCGGCCGCGCTGCCGGTGTCGCCCGAGGTCGCGCCCAGGATGTTGAGCTGCTCGCCGCGGCGCGCCAGTTCGTACTCGAACAGGTTGCCCAGCAGCTGCATGGCCATGTCCTTGAAGGCCAGCGTGGGGCCATTGGACAGGGCTTCGAGCTGCAGACCGTCTTCCAGCGTTGTCAGCGGCACGATCTCCTCGGTGCCGAACACCTCAGCCGTGTAGGTCTTCTCGCACAGCGCCTTCAGGTCGGCGGCGGGAATGTCGTCGATGTAGAGCGACAGCACCTCGAAGGCCAGAGCGGCATAGCCTTGCTCGGCCAGCACGGCGCGCCAGCGGGTCAGTGTGGCGGCGTCGACCTGCGGGTAGGCCTCGGGCAGGTAGAGGCCACCGTCGGGCGCCAGGCCTTCGAGCAGGATTTCGCAGAAGCGCTTGCGGTCCGGGTGGCCGCGGGTCGACAGGTACAGCATCTCAGTTCAGCTCTTCCTTGCGGATGCGGGTGATGGGCGCCAGCACGCTGGGCAGGCCCTGCATTTGCGCGATCACATCGTTCATGGTGCCTTCGCGCGTGTCGTGCGTCAGGATGATCAGGTCGGTCGAGGTCGCCCCCTCTCCACCCACTTCGTCGGCCTCGCGCTGCAGCACCGCGTCGATGCTCACACCGGCGCCGGCCAGCAAGCCGGTCACCTGAGCCAGCACGCCGGCCTGATCGGCCACGCGCAGACGCAGGTAGTAACTAGTCACGACCTCGCTCATGGGCAGCACGACGGCATCACTCATGGCATCGGGCTGGAAGGCCAGGTGCGGCACGCGATTGAGCGGATCGGCGGTGTGCAGGCGGGTGATGTCCACCAGGTCGGCGATCACGGCCGAGGCGGTCGGTTCGCTGCCGGCACCCTTGCCGTAGTACAGAGTGGTACCCACGGCATCGCCGTTCACCACCACCGCGTTCATCGCACCCTCCACGTTGGCAATCAGCCGTTTCGCCGGCACCAGACTGGGGTGCACGCGCAGTTCCACGCCCTTGTCGGTGCGCTTGGTGATGCCCAGCAGCTTGATGCGGTAGCCCAGCTGCTCGGCATAACGGATGTCGGCCGCACCCAGCTTGGTGATGCCTTCCACGTAGGCCTTGTCGAACTGGACCGGAATACCGAAGGCGATGGCGCTCATCAGCGTCGCCTTGTGGGCGGCGTCGACCCCTTCGATGTCGAAGGTCGGGTCGGCTTCGGCATAGCCCAGGCGCTGGGCTTCTTTCAGCACCACGTCGAAGTCCAGGCCCTTGTCACGCATCTCGGACAGGATGAAGTTCGTCGTGCCGTTGATGATGCCAGCGATCCACTGGATGCGGTTGGCTGTCAGGCCTTCGCGCAGCGCCTTGATGATGGGGATGCCACCTGCCACGGCCGCCTCGAAGGCCACCATCACGCCCTTGGCCGACGCAGCCGCAAAGATCTCGGTGCCGTGCACGGCCAGCAGCGCCTTGTTGGCGGTGACCACGTGCTTGCCGGCGGCAATCGCTTCGAGCACCAGGGCCTTGGCGATGCCATAGCCGCCGATCAACTCGATGACGATGTCGATGTCGGGGTTGGCGATCACGGCGCGGGCGTCGTTCACCACCTTGACGTCCGGACCCACGATGGACTGTGCACGCGCCACGTCCAGGTCCGCCACCATGGTGATCTCAATGCCACGACCGGCACGGCGCTGAATCTCTTCCTGGTTGCGCTGAAGCACATTGAACGTGCCGCTGCCCACGGTGCCGATGCCCAGCAGGCCTACTTGGATGGGTTTCATGCTTGACTCATTTCCAACAAAAACTCGGGCGCTGTCCGCCCTGTCCGATAGTGACAGCCGGTCGCTCGGGCATTGATGACATTGCCCGGCACCATTGATGATCAGTCGTCTGTGCCGTGGCGATGGCGCCACTGTTCCAGGAACTTGGCCAGGCGGTCGATGGCCTCGCGCAAATCGTCTTCGTGCGGCAGGAACACGATGCGGAAATGCTGGTTGTCCGGGTAGTTGAAGCCCGACCCCTGCACCAGCATCACGCGGGTCGCCCGCAGCACTTCCATGAAAAACTGCCGGTCGTCCTCGATCGGATAGACCTTGGGATCGAGCCGGGGAAACATGTACAGCGCCGCCTGCGGCTTGACGCATGTCACGCCCGGGATCGCGGTGATCAGTTCGTAGGCCAGATCGCGCTGGCGACGCAGGCGCCCGCCTTCCTTGACCAGGTCGTTGATGCTCTGATATCCACCGAGAGCCGTCTGGATCGCCCACTGCCCCGGCACGTTGGAGCCGAGCTTGAGGTTGGCCAGCATGTTCAGGCCTTCGATGAAGTCCTTGGCGATCTCCTTCGGACCCGACAACACCATCCAGCCGGCGCGATATCCGCAGGACCTGTAGGCCTTGGACAGCGAATTGAACGTCAGGGTCAGCACATCAGTGGACAGACTCGCCATCGCGGTGTGCTTCACACCTTCGTACAGCACCTTGTCGTACACCTCGTCGGCCAGCAGCACCAGACCGAACTCACGGGCCAGCGCCACGATGCCCTTGAGCAGCTCGTCGCTGTAGAGCACACCGGTGGGGTTGTTCGGGTTGATGACCACGATTCCCTTCGTGCGCGGCGTGATCTTGGCACGCATGTCCGCCAGGTCCGGCTGCCAGCCGTTGTTTTCGTCGCAGCGGTAGTGCACCGGTGTGCCTCCGGAGAGGCTGGTTGCTGCCGTCCACAGGGGGTAGTCGGGCGACGGCACCAGCAGTTCATCGCCGTTGTCCAGCAGCGCATTGGCCGCCATCACAATCAGTTCGCTGGCACCATTCCCAAGGTAGATGTCGTCCAGCGTCACGCCCTGCACACCCTGCTGCTGGGTGTAGTGCATCACCGCCTTGCGCGCGGCGAAGATACCCTTGCTGTCCGAGTAACCCGCCGAGTTCGGCAGATTTCGGATCATGTCCTGCTGGATTTCCTCGGGGGCGTCAAAACCGAACGGCGCCAGGTTGCCGATGTTCAGCTTGATGATTTTCTGGCCCTCGTCCTCCATCTGCTTGGCCGCGTCGACGATCGGGCCCCGAACGTCGTAGAGCACATTGGCCAGCTTGGCGGATTTCTGGATCGGTTTCAAAGTCCCTCCGGACAGATGAGGCAAGGTGTGGACGGTTACGGGCAGGCGCACGCTAAGATCGCGACCTCTTCGGGGAAAACCCATAATTTGACCACAGTTCTCCTGCGCACCTCGTCCCCGACAGACGCCACCGACCCGATGAAACTTCATGCAGACAAGCCTGACCAGTTGTCAGTCACCGCCCATGGCGACGGATGGATCGCGGTCAATGGCGAGCGGTACAGCTCCAGCGTGGTGCTGCTGGCTTCGGGAACCGTTCGCCCCTGGGGCGTGGCACGCCTTGATGAACTCACTGCCGAGCATTTTTCGGAACTCATAGGGGGCGATGGCCCTCCTCCTGAATTGGTGCTGCTCGGGTCCGGCACCAGACTTCGTTTTGTGGCTCCCGCCCTGCTGCGGCCGCTCATTGAACAACGCATTGGCGTGGAAACCATGGACACCCCGGCCGCCTGCCGAACCTTCAACATCCTCGCAGGCGAAGGCCGGCGCGTGGTGGCGGCCCTGCTGATCGAAGCCTGACGCCCGAACCCGCGTTCGGGGTAAAATAGCCGATTGTTTTCCCACCGCTGCCAGAGAGCGGCTGTCGCCCAGGGAGGGCGACGGGAAGACCAACGCATCTCCACCAACCTACGTCAGGGGTCCACGCAGCATGGCAGTCGTTGTCAACAAACCCATTCCCGAATTTGAAGCCATGGCCACCGGCGGCATCAAGGTCAGCAACCAGTCGCATGTGGGCCAGACGGTGGTTCTGTATTTTTACCCCAAGGACAACACGCCTGGTTGTACCACCGAGGCCATGCAGTTCCGCGACAAGTACAAGGATTTCGTCAAGGCGGGTGCACAGGTGTTTGGTGTTTCCCGAGACAACATGAAGTCGCACGACGACTTCAAGGCCAAACTGGAACTTCCGTTCGAGCTGATTGCCGACACGGAAGAAAAGATGTGCCACATGTTCGGCGTGGTCAAGAACAAGATCATGTACGGCAAGAAGGTCAAGGGCATTGAGCGCAGCACCTTCCTGATCGGCGCCGATGGCGTACTCAAGCAGGAATGGCGTGGCCTGAAGGTTCCGGGCCATGTGGAAGAAGTGCTGAAGGCTGTCAAGACCCTTAAGAAGGCCGCCTGAACGCGATTCGGGAACGTCATTTCAGTCGTGCATAATGGGTTCATGACCCAGGTCAGACCGATTGAACATACGCCTCTTCGATTGCCTTGCGTCACGCAAAGCCGCCCGGTTTTCCTGGCGGCTTTTTCGTTTTCCGGTCCGCGCTGAACCCTCGCCCACATGCCACTGCCCCCCGCTCCATCCAAACGTGCCGCCTTGCTTGCTCCTGAGGCCTACAACCTGAAAGCCGGCGAGGACAGCTTCGACGAATTCCCAGCCTCTGCGCCTGCCGTGCCTCCACATCAGGAGTCTCGCCAGGCCAAGGCTTCGCCCCCCTCTGCCCCAGCAGACGCAAAAAAGAAGCCGAAAGCCGCGGCGCCCAGCACTCGCACAGCATCTGTGCCCTCCATTGTTGAGAAGGTGGTCGCAGCTACACCGTCGACACTGAGTACAGACAGACAGCCGACGGCGGCAGAAGTCTCGGCCGAACCGGTGCGCCGCCGTGCGGCCAAAACAACGGCGTCCAGCGGCCCGGCCCGGCTGTTTGTGCTAGACACCAACGTTCTGTTGCATGACCCGATGAGCCTGTTCCGGTTTGAGGAACACGACATCTTCCTGCCGATGATCGTGCTCGAAGAGCTCGATGGTCACAAGAAAGGCATGACCGAAGTCGCGCGCAATGGCCGCCAGACCAGCCGCACGCTCGACGCACTCGCAGCCCAGACCGGCGGCGACATGACCAAAGGCCTGAAGCTCTCGGCCACCGGCAATGCCTCCGCTCGTGGCCTGCTCTTCTTCCAGACGGAACCTCTGGACACACAACTGCCGACCAGCCTGCCCCAGGGCAAGGCAGACAACCAGATTCTGGGTGTGGTGCAGGCGCTGCGCGACAAGCACCCGCAGCGCGAAGTCATTCTGGTGTCCAAAGACATCAACATGCGGGTCAAGGCCCGCGCCCTCGGTCTCGCCGCGGACGACTACCAGAACGACAAGACGCTGGACGATGGCGAGCTGCTGTACTCGGGCGCTCTGGCGCTGCCGCAGGACTTTTGGACCCGCCAGAGCAAGACCATCGAAAGCTGGCAGAGTGGTAGCCATACTTTCTACCGAGTGAGCGGGCCGGCGGTCACACAGTTCCACATCAACCAGTTTGTCTATTTTGAAGCGCCGGGCGAGCCCTCCCTCTACGCGCGAGTGACCGAGATCCGCGACAAGACAGCCGTTCTCAAGACCCTCAAGGACTACACGCACCTCAAGAATGCGGTCTGGGGCGTCACCAGCCGAAACCGCGAGCAGAACTTCGCACTCAACCTGCTGATGGACCCGGAGATCGACTTCGTCACCCTGGCCGGCACCGCCGGGACCGGCAAAACGCTGATGGCCCTAGCCAGCGGCCTCACCCAGGTACTGGACGATCGCCGCTACACTGAGATCATCATGACCCGTGCCACCGTCAGCGTGGGTGAGGACATCGGTTTTCTGCCTGGGACCGAGGAAGAGAAGATGGGCCCCTGGATGGGGGCACTGGACGACAACCTCGAATTTCTGGCCAAGGGCGATGCCGGTGGCGCTGGCGAATGGGGACGAGCCGCCACCAACGAACTGATCCGCAGCCGCATCAAGGTCAAGAGCATGAACTTCATGCGCGGCCGCACCTTCATGAACAAGTACGTCATCATCGACGAGGCGCAGAACCTGACGCCCAAGCAGATGAAGACCCTGATCACCCGCGCCGGCCCGGGCACCAAAATCATCTGCATGGGCAATCTGGCCCAGATCGACACGCCCTACCTGACCGAAGGTTCGTCGGGCCTGACCTACGCGGTGGACCGCTTCAAGGGTTGGCCGCACGGGGGGCACATCACCCTGGCGCGCGGCGAGCGCTCGCGACTGGCCGACTTCGCCTCCGAGGTCTTGTAAGGAGGCCGGCACACACATGAAAAAAGCCCGACTCTGTCGGGCTTTTTTCATGAATGCGTGGGCATTCGCTATCAGTAGTCGTCCCCTCCCATGCCACTTCCCGCCAGCGTCTCGAAGCGGGTGAGCATGTTCAGGAAGGCGAGCTTCACTGTCCCCGTCGGGCCATTGCGCTGCTTGCCAATGATGATCTCGGCCACGCCCGGCTCCTTGCAGGTTTCGCGGTTGTAGTACTCATCACGGTAGATGAACATGATGATGTCCGCATCCTGTTCGATGGCCCCGGATTCGCGCAGGTCGGACATCATGGGACGTTTGTCGGTTCGCTGCTCCACCGAGCGGTTGAGCTGGGACAACGCAATCACCGGACACTGCAGCTCCTTGGCCAGCATCTTCAGGCCCCGCGAGATTTCACCGAGTTCGGTTGCCCGGTTGTCACCGCCCGAGGTACTGGAGCCGCTCATCAGCTGAAGGTAGTCGACCACGATCAACCCGAGCTTGCCGCATTGGCGTGCCAGACGTCTTGCGTTGGCGCGCAACTCGCTGGGCGTGAGGCCCGGGGTTTCGTCGATGTGCAGCGACACATTGCGCAGCTTCTCGATCGCCTCGGTCAGACGCGGCCACTCGTCGTCGGTCAGCTTGCCTGTGCGCAGATGCCCCTGGTTGATGCGGCCTATGGAACCAACGATACGAACCGCCAGCTGGGATGCGCCCATTTCCATGGAGAACACCGCCACCGGCAGTCCTTCATTGAGCGCCACGTGCTCGGCGATATTGATGGCGAATGCGGTCTTGCCCATGGATGGCCGTGCCGCCAGCACCACCAGATCGCCGGCCTGCAAACCCGAGGTCATGCGGTCTAGGTCGATGAAGCCGGTGGGTACGCCTGTGATGTCGTTGGGGTTGTCAGCCATCTCCTGCACACGGTCCAGCAGGTCCACCACCAGGGTGTCCATGCCCTGGAAGCCCTCCTTCATCCGCGAGCCTTCCTCGCCGATCTTGAAGATCTTCTGCTCCGCCTCGTCCAGGATCTTGGCGACCGGCCGGCCCTGCGGGTTGAACGCGTTGGTGGCAATCTCGTCGCTGGCTGCAACCAGTTTGCGCAGGATGGCGCGCTCGCGAACGATCTCGGCGTAGCGCCGGATGTTGGCCGCGCTGGGCACGTACTGCGCGAGCGAATTGAGGTAAGCCAGACCACCCGCCTCGTCGGCCTTACCCAGGTTCTGCAGGTGCTCGTACACCGTCACCACGTCGGCGGGCTTGCTGGCGTTGACCAGTGCCGCAATGGCCGAAAACGTCAGGCGATGCTCGTAGCGGTAGAAGTCCGAGTCGTTGATCAGGTCGGCCACGCGGTCCCAGGCGCCGTTGTCCAGCAGAAGCCCACCCAGAACACTGGACTCCGCCTCGATGGAGTGCGGGGGCACCCGCAGCTGGGCCAGTTGCTGGTCTGGGGCGAAACTCACTTCGTCCAGTCCAGCGTCAAAAGAAGAAAACGGAGTGGAAAAGACGTCTGCCATGGCGATCCTGTGAATCTTGAAATGGTACGCCCGACCCACCACGCTGTCATGGGACAAGTCTGTGGACAAAGCGTGCAAAGTCTGGGGATGGCGCAGGAAAACCCCGCGCAAGAAAAAAAGGCCGCTGACCCGAAGGCAGCGGCCTTTGCGGGACGGCGGCAGCCGTCCGGAAGATCAGGCGGTTTCGCCCAGCACCGTGACGGCCACGTCGACCGTGACGTCGGTGTGGAGGTTCACGCTGACGGTGTACTCGCCCACGGTCTTGAGCGGACCATTGGGCATGCGCACCTGGGACTTCGCCACGGCAAAGCCCTGCTTGTTCAGTTCTTCGGACACGTCGTGGTTGGTGACGGAACCGAACAGGCGGCCGTCCACGCCGGCCTTCTGGCTCAGCTTCAGGTTCACGCCGGCGATCTTCTCACCCAGGGCCTGGGCTTCGGCGAGCTTGGCGGCGGCGGCCTTCTCCAGATCGGCGCGGCGGGCCTCGAACTCGGCCACGGCGGCTTGCGTGGCGCGGCGTGCACGACCGGCGGGGATCAGGAAGTTGCGGGCATAGCCGTCCTTGACCTTGACCACATCGCCCAGGGCGCCGAGGTTGACAACTTTGTCGAGCAGAATGATTTGCATGTGAATCTCCCTATCAGACGCGATGCTGGTCGCTGTACGGCAGCATGGCCAGGAAGCGGGCGCGCTTGATGGCGGTGGTCACCTGGCGCTGGTAGATCGCGCGGGTGCCGGTCAGGCGGGCGGGAATGATCTTGCCGTTTTCAGAGATGAAGTCGCGCAGGACGTCCACGTCCTTGTAGTCGACTTCTTCCACACCGGCGACGGTGAAGCGGCAGAAGCGCTTGCGCTTGAACAGCAGCGATTGGGTGTTGCGCTTGGGGCGCTTGTCTTTGTTGAAACGTTTCGGTGCAGCCATGATGGGCCTTTCCTATGTCTTGCTGAAATCTTGGATATGGAACACAACGCCTTTGCCGTTGCGCGAGTTGGCCATGAAGCCCTGAAACCTGCCTACCATCTCAAGGCTTTGCCTTGAGAGCGTCTCGGCCAACGCACCGAATGCGACAGCCTTGAGTTGCAGCTTCACGCTTCGCGGGACATCCAATTCGGTGACCGTGGACTCATGCTCCAGCACGAGATTGACGGCGGGTATGCCAGCTGGTGTGTAGCGCAGGCTCTGGACCTGCACCACGGTGGCCGACAGTTCAAACCGGTTGATGTCCGTTGGCGACGTCACGCTCCGGAATCAGGCCTCGGCGCGCTGTTCGCGGCCTTCGCGCTGCTCGGGCGCGGCCAGCTTGCGGGCTTCCTCGCGCTCGACCGCCTTCATCATGCTGGAAGGACCAGTTTCGGCCTTCTTCTTCTGCACGGTCAGGTGGCGCAGCACGGCGTCGTTGAACTTGAACGCGTGTTCCAGCTCGCTCATCACGGCCTGGTCAGCCTCGATGTTGACGCACAGGTAGTGTGCCTTGGACAGCTTGTTGATCTGGTAGGCCAGTTGGCGGCGACCCCAGTCTTCAACGCGATGGATCTTGCCACCACCGGTGGTGATCATGCCCTTGTAGCGCTCCAGCATGGCCGGAACTTGTTCGCTTTGATCCGGGTGGATCAGCAAAACGATTTCGTAATGACGCATGGACTCTCCTTGTGGATGAAAAACAGCCGCCCCCGGCGTCAACACGGGGTGCGGCAAGGCGAAGCCCATGATTCTAACAAAAAAGGCGGGCCGCAAGTGCGACCCGCCCTGGCCCCCTCGCGCCGGGCATGCCGGCGGGAGGGTGAGAACGATCAGCCGAGCTTCAGATTCGGATAGCGAACGTGCTCCACCAGCTCCTGAATCTTTCGACTCGGCGCCGGCGTGATCAGGCTGACCACAATGATCACCAGGAAACCTACCGGCACCCCGAAGACGCCAGCCGAGATCGGCTGGATGCCATACCAGAGCTCAACCGGCGAGGTCACACCGAAGATCCCGCGAAGCCAAGGCTGGGTGGTCATCATGTAGTAGAAAGTGATACCGAGACCCGCCACCATACCCAGCGAGGCCGCAATGCCCGTGGCGCGCTTCCAGAAGATGCCGAGGACCAGGGCCGGGAAGAACGCTGCGGCAGCGAACGAAAAGGCCGCAGACACCAGGAACAGGATGTCCGCCGGTTTCTGCGCCGCGACGTAGGCTGCCGCCAGCGCGACGATCAGCAGCAGCATCTTCGAGATGGTCACCCGACGGGCCGTCGAAGCGTTCGGGTCGATCATCTTGTAGTACAGGTCGTGCGACAGCGCGTTGGCGATCGTCAGCAGCAGGCCATCAGCCGTCGACAGCGCAGCGGCCAGACCACCCGCCGCCACCAGGCCCGAGATCACGTATGGCAGGCCACCGATTTCGGGGGTTGCCAGCACCACGATGTCGCCGCCGATGTTCATCTCGTTGAGCTGCAGGATGTTGTCCTTATTGACGTCAGCAACAGACAACAAGGATGGATCCACCTTGTTCCACGCGGCCACCCACTGCGGCAACTGGTCGAATGGCGTTCCCACCAACACATGGAACACCTCGTATTTGACCAGCACCGCGAGCGCCGGCGCCGTGAAGTACAGCAGGAAGATGAAGAACAGCGACCAGGTCACCGACTGGCGGGCCTCCTTCACGCTGGGGACCGTGTAGTACCGCATGAGGATGTGGGGCAAGGCGGCCGTACCGATCATCAGGCAGAAGATCAGAGCCAGGAAGTTGCGTCGGGACTCGTCGTACGCCTTCTGGGCTTTCTCGTCGCCGTTTGGATCGCCCGAGAACTGTGCGGCGTGGGCAGGCATACCGTTGAGCGGTTTGGCCTTGTTTTCAGCGGCCGTCTTCGCGGCGGTCCAGGCCTTCTTGGCAGCCGCTTCGTCCTTGGGCACCCCAGCCAGGGCCTTCTCGGCCGCACCAATGTCGGCGGCGGGGGCATTGGCAGCACGCAGCTCGGCCAGCTTGGCCTCGGCAGCGGCCTTGTCCGCGGCCAGCGCGTTGGCGGGATCCTTGAGCTTGGCATCCAGATCGGCGGCGCGCTTCTTGTAGATCTCGCGCACCTCGAGTTCCTTGGCATCGTTGATCAGCAGCTTTTCCTTGGCCGTGACCTTCTCCAGCTGGAAGCCATAGATCGCCTGCGGCACGGGCACGCTGGTCTGTTTCACCGACAGCCAGACGACAGGGATCATGTACGCAATGATCAGGATGATGTACTGGGCCACCTGGGTCCAGGTCACCGCACGCATGCCACCCAGGAACGAGCACACCAGAATGCCGCCGAGACCCAGGAAGACCCCGAGTTCGAAGGCCACACCCGTGAGGCGCGAGGTGATGATGCCCACGCCGTAGATCTGTGCCACCACGTAGGTGAAGGAGCAGAGGATGGCGGCGAAGATGCCCAGGAAACGCGGCAGGTTGCCGCCGTAGCGTTCACCCAGGAAGTCTGGAATGGTGAACTGCCCGAACTTGCGCAGATACGGCGCCAGAAACAGCGCCACCAGGCAGTAGCCGCCCGTCCAGCCCATGATGAACGCCAATCCGCTGTAGCCCGTGAGGTACAGCGTGCCGGCCATGCCGATGAACGACGCCGCCGACATCCAGTCGGCACCGGTCGCCATGCCGTTGTAGACCGCGGGCACCCGGCGCCCCGCCACGTAGTACTCGGCAGCGTCCGTCGTGCGGCTCATGATGCCGATGCCGGCGTACAGACCGATGGTCGCGAGAAGGAAGATGAAGCCGATCCATTCGCGGGACAGTCCCATCTGCTCAAGGATGGCCAACGTGATCACAAAGACGAAAAAGCCCCCCGTGTACCACTTGTAAACCTTGTTGAGCTGCTGCTTGAAGGCCTTGTTGGAGCCTCCGGCAGCGCCTGCAGTTTCAAACATGCCTGCCATGGTTCACTCCTCGGATTCTTCGACACCGTGCTCGATGTCAAGGCGGTTCATGTACCAAGCGTAGTACCCGATGATCAGGCAGTACACCACCAGCGCACCCTGCGCGCCCATCCAGAAGCTGAACGGCCAACCGAAGAAGTTGAAGTTCAGGTCACGGGCGAAGTAGCTCACAACGAAGGTCACCACGAACCAGATTGCTAGCAATATGGCGGTGATCTTCAGGTTTTTCCGCCAGTATCGGCGGTGGTTCTCAGTCAATTCCATGGCATCGACCACTTTTCAAGAACACCCTTTCGGGCAGATCACGGGCGCCACCCGTCTCCTTCCGGTGGCCTGCAACCGACCCGTGCGTGAGCAAACTCGCGTCACTGCACCTGCGCCAGGAAAATGACTGCCGGCATGTCGCCGGCAGGCACTCAGGTCGGGGCAACGCCCAGACCCGTCTCGCGTTCGAGCTGTGCCGCCACTTTCGGCTCGAACTTTTTGAGATGGCGAATGATCTTCGCCGCCTCTTCGGGCTCTTGCCGGTCAACATGAACCCTGGCCAGTTGGTACCAGCCGTAGGGACTCATGGGTTGCAATTCGGTGTTCTTGCGCAGAGCCACCACGGCGTCGTCGAAACGGCGCAGGCGGATCAGGCACAGCGCCAGGCCGTACCAGGCGCGATCCAGTTGGGGGTCGATGTCGGTGGCCCGACGAAAGGCCTCTTCGGCCTGCTCCAGCCGTCCCACCTCTTCCCGCAGAAATCCCAGGTTGAACCAGGCCGAAGCCTGACGCGGCTGCACGCTGACCAGCCGTTCGATCGAGTCAATGGCGCCGGACTTGTCCCCCAGTTCGGCCTGCAGATGGGCTCGGGTCGCCAGGGCATAGGCGTTGTCCGGACGCGAAGCCAGATGGCGCTCGATGCGGGTCAGGGCCTGCGTTTTCTGTCCAGCCAGCAACAGCAGACGGACCTGCCATCGCACATACCCGTCTTCGAAGGATCCCTTCATCAGCACAATTGCACCCCGATCTTCACGCAATGGGAGATCTTGGCCACGGTCGCTCCCGCCCATACCAGCCCCAACAACAGAAACGCCACCAGAGGGTGGTGGCGTTCAAGCACGAAACGTGGCGTGATGAAGCGAGCTAGCAGCACAAAGGGCCGCCCGATCTGTTCGAGCACCTGGTAGAACAGGTTGGTCGATTTGCGCTCCCCCGCAAGCAGCCCAAGCACCCATTGCCCGAACAACGCCATGAGGGCAATTTCGGCAATCAGTTTGATCGCGAGAATGAGCGTCAACATGTAAGGATCGTGTAACGGTGAGCCCATTCTGATTTGGCAACTTACCAACTCCTTACAAACCCGCCCTGCAAGAGCACCCCCGGTCAAACACCGAGAGGGTTTTCCCTGATTCACCCCGGCCCGGATGTAGGATCGATTCATCTCGTCACACAATCGTTGGGCCATGGACCACGCATCTTCCTCTTCCTGCTTGCTGGCCCGCGCGCTGGAGAACCACCGGGTTTTGGGCATGCTGGCGCCACCGACGCGGTCTTCCCTCTCAAAAGCCCTGATCCCGGTTCAGGCGTCGGCCGGCGAGCGGCTGACCGGAGGCGAGCGGTTCGGGGAGCACCTCTACTGGCTGATCGAAGGCCAAGCGCAACTGCTCGATGCGGATGGCGACGGGGTGCTGGATCTGCAGGCTGGGGACCTGTTCGGCCTTGGCCTCGGCGATGCGCTGGGCATCTGCGGTGCCAGGGCCACAACAGCCGTCACCTGCGCCCGGCTGGACGCACTCACGGTGCAGACCCTGTGCCGAGAAACACCTGGTCTGACCTATTTCCTTGGCAGCCTCCCCGGCGCCTCCAGGCCAGTACCCGGCGCCCGGGCCGGTGGTGGCGGGCCGAGCGACCCCGCACTCAACCTCATGACCACGCCAGTCCGAGCCCTGATCAAGCGCGAGCCGGTCGCGCTGTCACCGCAGACCAGCATCCGCGAAGCGGCCCAGGCGATGAGCGACCAGCGCGTGTCCTCGGTGCTGATCACTGAGCAGGGCCTGCTGTTCGGCCTCATCACCGACCGCGACCTGCGCAACCGCGTGATCGCGGCCGGGCTCGACACCTCGCGCCCCATCGCCGACATCGCCACCCTCGCGCCCATGAGCATCGATGTGCACAGCCCGGCGTTTGACGCCCTGCTGCTGATGGCGCGCCACAACATCCACCACGTGCCGGTGCTCGACGGCCAGCGCATCGTGGGCATGATCACCGCCACCGACCTGACCGAGCAGCACAGCACCTCGGCGGTCTACCTGGCGGGCGACATCTACAAGCAGACCACGCTCGATGGCCTGCAGGCCGTGGCCAGCAAGGTCCGGCGCCTGCAGCAGAACCTGGCCGCGGCCGAGGCCTCGGCCCACAGCACCGGCCACGTCGTCACCGCCATCACCGACGCGATCACCTGCCGGCTGCTGCAGCTGGGCGAGGCGCAGCTCGGACCGGCCCCGGTCGACTATGTGTGGGTGGCGGCGGGTTCGCAGGCCCGCAGCGAGCAGACCGCCAAGTCCGACCAGGACAACTGCATGGTGCTCGACGATGCCTACGACGAGGTGCGGCACGGGGTCTATTTCAAGGCCCTGTCGACCTTCGTCTGCGACGGGCTTGACGCCTGCGGCTACGTCCACTGTCCGGGCGAGATGATGGCAATGACGGACGAGTGGCGGCAGCCTCGGCGCAAGTGGATGGAGTACTTCGCGCGCTGGACCGGCCAGCCCGATCCAAAGTCGCTGATGCTGACCTGTGTGTTCTTCGACCTGCGCGCCATCCACGGCAACATGGAGATGCTCGACAAGCTGCGGCAGGACGTCCTGCAGCGCACCCAGGGCAACAGCATCTTTCTGGCCTACATGGTCGGCAACGCGCTCCTGCACCAGCCGCCGCTGGGCATGTTCAAGGGCCTCACCACCATCCGCAGCGGTGAGCACAAGGGAACCATCGACCTCAAACACAGCGGCATCGTTCCCATCGTCGACCTGGCCCGTGTCTACGCGCTCGCGGGTGGCGACAGCGCCGTCAACACGCACGACCGCCTGCTCGGCGCGGCAGCGGGTGGCGCCATCAGCGAGCAGAGCGCCCGCGACCTGCGCGACGCCCTGGAGTTCCTGGCCTTTCTGCGCATCCAGCACCAGTCGCGCCAGATCACCGCGGGCCAGAACCCCGACAACTTCCTCGACCCCGACGAGATCTCCAATTTCGAGCGCACCCAGCTCAAGGACGCGTTCGCCGTGGTGGCCTCGCTGCAAGGTGTGCTGGCCCAGCGGTACAGGATGTGACCCCCCGCGCCGCCTGCGGCGCGGGAGTCAATATTTCAGTCGCGCGTAGTAGGTCTTCTGCGCGGCTTCGCGCGCCTGGCCCAGGGTATGGATGCCCTTTTCGGCCAGCAGCGGAATCAGCTTGAGGAACACCTCGGCCGTCACCATGGCGTCGCCCATCGCGGTGTGGCGGCCGATGACGGTGACGTTGAAACGCTCCGCGATCGCTTCCAGGCGGTGCGAGTCCTGGTTCGGGTGGATGACCGCCGACAGCAGCAGCGTGTCCAGCACCGGCTGGTCGAACACCACGCCGGTCTGTCCTTCCTTGAGCTGCAGGAAGCGCATGTCGAACGCCGCGTTGTGCGCCACCAGCACCGTGTCCTGCGCGAAGGCGTGGAAGGCCGGCAGCACCTGGTCGATGGTCGGCTGGCCGATCACCATTTCGGGCTGGATGCCGTGGATCGGAATGGTGGCCGGCGGGATGGGCCGCTTCGGGTCCACCAGCTGTTCGAAGCACTCCTGCCGCAGCAGCTTGTTGTTCACCAGGCGCGCGGCACCGATCTGGATGATCTCGTCACCCTGCGACGGGTTCAGGCCCGTGGTCTCGGTGTCAAACACGGTGTAGGTCAGCTCGGTCAGCAGGCGGTCGTCCATTGAGCGCGTCTGCTCGGTAGTCTTGAACAGGTCGAAGTCGTAGTACTCGGGTCGGCTGTCGCTGCGTACGAAGGTGGCGGCGTCCACCTGTTCCTGCGGGCTGGCCAGCGGCAGCAGGAGGCGGAAGAAGGCCTGGTGGCGGATGCGCTCGCGCTCGAACCAGAAGGCGCCGTTGTGCCGCTCGACCACGTCGCGCACCGTCAGCCGCAGGGTCTCGTCCCCCACCTTCATCGGATCCATCTCCCAGCTCATCACGGTCTCGGTGCTCATGGCCTGGCCGCTCCAGATCAGGTCCAGCCAGGCCTTGCCCGCCGAGCCGGCGGCCGGCTGCAGGCGCAGCTGCACGAAGCGCACGTCGAACTCGTCGGACAGGCGCCCCGCCAGGTACGCCAGAGCCTGGATCAGCGAGAAGCTCTCGATCCGCAACCACAGCCCGCCATCCACCTCGGCGGCCGACACCGGCACAGAGGTTGCCACCTCGATGCGCCTCAGAGCCGCCGTCACGAAGTCGACGCCCAGCATGTCCTCCAGCGGCCAGCGGGTCTTGAGGCTGTCGGCCGAGCCGGCCTCCAGATCGCCAATGCGCCGGCTGAGGGCCGTCGTCTCGTCCCGGATCACACCCAGGAAACGCTCGCGCATGGCCGCATCCAGGTCGGGGTAGTCCAGCATGTCCAGCGCCGCCTGCATGTTGGCCAGCGCCGCCCGACTGCGCTCGGTCAGCGTGTGCAGCACCTGGTCCTTGGCCGCCTCGACCTCGAACTCGCGCGTGATGTTGTCCAGCATGAGCACGAAACCTGTCAATGCCGGGCTCGAGTCCTCGGCGCCACCGCCAGACGGCGCACGCACCGGCGCCATCTGCACCCGCAGCAGCTGCCCGGCAGGCGTGGTGGTGACGAACTGGGCCGAGGGTTGCGCGGCGCCGCGCGCCATGCGCTGCTGGATGTTCTCCAGCGCGTGCGCCACCAGCTTGCGGTCGAACACGCTGTAGACCGAACGCCCCAGCCCGATCAGCTCGGCGCCCCCGGCCACGCCCGGCGCCTGCGACAGCGCGCGGAACTGCATGCGCGCCCGGTTGTTGTAGAGCAGGATGCGCCCGTCCAGGTTGCACACCACCACGCTCTGGGTAAGTTCGGACATCAGCGCGGCCAGCCGGCTCTTTTCCTGCTCGATGCCGCGCGCCGCCTCGTGCACCTTGTGGTCCATCTCGCGGCGCAGGTCTTCCCGCTGCGCCACCAACTGGTTGAACAGGCCCACCAGCACCTTGGTTTCGGCATTGCCCTTGGGCGTGAGTGCGCGCACCACGTCGGTCTTGAGCAGCACCTGGGCCTCCTCGGCCAGCTGCACCGAGGGCGTCACCCACAGGTCGAACCAGCGCTTGAGGCCCCAGCCGATCACCCCCATGCCCGCCGCCCAGGTCAGCACGATCAGCACCAGCCGGTCGCCCACGGTCTGCAGCACCGCCTGGCGCTCCTGCGCATCCATGGCAGAGCCGATGAGGCCGAAGGTCGCCCCCAGCCACAGCAAAGAGGCCACCGCGGCCGCGCCCAGCAACCACCACAGGCGCGGGTCGGTCTTCTTCTGAAGACTCATGCACCGCCTCCCAGCAGCTCCCGCACCTTCTGCACCAGCTCCTTGGTCGAAAACGGCTTGGTCATGTAGGCATTGGCGCCCAGCGCGAGGCCCTTGGCCACGTCGGTGTCGCGGCCCTTGGCCGTGAGCATGACGATCAGCGTGTCTCGCACGGCTTCGTGGGCGCGCACCTCGCAACAGACGTCGAAACCGGTCTTGATCGGCATCATCACGTCCAGCAGCACCAGTGCGGGACGTTCACGGACGATGGCGTCCATCGCTTCCTGGCCGTCGCGCGCCAGCACCACCTCGTAGCCCTCGCGCTTCATCAGGAACTCCAGCGAAATCAGGATGTTCGGTTCATCGTCGGCAATCAGGATCTTCGTGCTCATGTGTCTTGTCTCCTCTGTGGGCCTGTCTGTTCACCTCCGGCCACCACCGGCAGCGAGAACCCGAAGCAGGCGCCCTGCCCCGCCTCTGACCGCAGCCACATGCACCCGCCGAAATGCTCGACGATCTGGCGGCTGATCGGCAGCCCCAGCCCGGTGCCGCCAGGCCGGTAGTGTGCGTCGCCGGCCACCTGCCGGAACTTCTCGAACACCATGGCCTGCTGATCCGGCGGAATACCGGGGCCGTTGTCCTGCACCTCGATGCGCACGCGGCCGCCATCGCAGTCCAGGCGCAACACCACCTGTCCGTTCTCGCGCGGCGCGTACTTCAGCGCATTCGACAGAAGGTTCAGCACCACCTGGGTCAGGCGGTCGGCATCGGCCTTCACCAGAGGCACATGCTCGGCCAGCACCCGCTGCAGCAGCACGCCACGCTCCCGGTACATCTCGGCCATGCTGTCGGCCGCCTGCTCGGCCACCTCGCGCAGATCCACCTCGGCCACGGTCCACTCCGCATGCCCTGCCTCGATCTTGGCCATGTCCAGCACCTGGTTGACCAAGCGGCTCAGGCGCTCGGCTTCGGTCACGATGATGCCCAGGAACTGCTGCCGCTGCGCCAATTCCATGGCGTCATCGTCCCGCATGAGTTCCGACAGCGCCCTGATCGATGTCAAGGGCGTGCGCAGCTCGTGCGTCACCGACGACATGAAATCGTCCTTGAGGCGGTCCAGGCTCTTCAGCTTCTCGTTCGCCTCCCGCAGCTCGGTGGTGGCGCGCTCCAGGGACTGCGATTTCTCCTCCAGCGCCATCGAGTAGGCCCGCAGCTGCGAGGCCTCGTCCAGGATGCGCATGACGTCGTCGAGGTCGAGCTGTTCTTCCTCGGCCACCGAGGCCACCATCACCCGGGCCGAGGCGCTGCCGATGGCACCCGCCAGCTGGGTTTCCACAAACTGCACCAGCCGCGCGTCGGCCGGGATGTCGGCCACCTGTGCCACCCCGCGGTCCCGCGCATGGGCCTGCAGCAACTGCCCTGCCCGGGTGGGCCCCAGGAACCGGACCATCAGGGCCTGCAGGTCGGGCACCTGCGCCCTGCCCTGCCAGAACACCGGACGGGGGGCACCCTCGGTGCGGTGGAACACGTCGACGAACAACAGGGCCTGGCTGGTCTCCGCCGCCGACGGGGCTCGCCAGAGCGACACCGCCACATAGGCCCCCACATTGGCCAGCAGGCTCCAGAACAGCGAATGGGTCAGGTTGTCGAGCCCGCTCAAGCCCAGAAAGGCCTCGGGTCTGAGCCATGTCCATCCGAACAGGCCGTGGTCCAGGAATCCGTCGGACAGCCAGCCCGACTTCGCCAGCGAAGGCAGCATCAGCGTGTAGGCCCAGAAGCCAAAGCCCAGCACCAGCCCCGCGAGCGCGCCTCGCTGCGTCCCGCCCTTCCAGTACATGCCGCCCAGCATCGCGGGGGCGAACTGTGCAACCGCGGCAAAGCTGATCAGGCCGATGCTCACCAGCGCGTAAGCCTCGCCCGCCAGGTGGAAATACAGGTAGCCCAGCAGCAGGATCAGAAGGATCGCCAGCCGCCGGATCTGCAGCAGCAGCCCGGTCAGATCGCTGGCCGAGCGCATGCCGACCCGGCGGCTGCGCAGCAGCATCGGCATCACCAGGTCGTTGCACAGCATGGTGGATACAGCGATGGCCTCGACGATCACCATGCCCGTGGCGGCCGACAGCCCGCCCACGAAGGCCAGCAGCGCCAGACCGTTCAGGCCCTCGGACAGCGGCAGCGACAGCACGAAGGTTTCCGGGTCCATGCGACCGGGGCCGAAATGCATCAGACCGCCGATGGCGATCGGCAGCACGAACAGGTTGATCAGCAACAGGTACAGCGGAAACACCCAGACCGCGCGGCGCAGGTGCTGCTCGCGAACGTTTTCCACCACCATGACCTGGAACTGGCGCGGTAGGAACAGCACCGACAGCATGGCCAGCAGGGTCTGTCCGGTCCACTGAGCGTAGGCGAAGGGCTGGCCCTGGTCAAACTGCAGCAGCCGGTTGATGGCCTCCTGCGCCGCCGCCTGCGCGAACAAGTTCCCCAGCCCGTCGTACAGGCCGTAGGCGACGAACAGGCCCACCGCGAGAAACGCCACCAGCTTGACCACCGACTCGAAGGCGATCGCCGCCACCATGCCCTCGTGGCGCTCGGTGCTGTCCAGGTGCCGTGCGCCGAACACCATGGTGAAGCCGGCCAGCGCCAGCGCCACATAGAGCGTGCTGTCGCGCCACCACTGTTGTGGCGGAGGCGCCGCCTCGCCCAGCGGGGAGGTCAGCACCGCATAACCGCTGGCAATAGCCTTGAGCTGCAGCGCGATGTAGGGAACGATGCCCACCAACGTGATCAGCGTCACCAGCCCGGCCAGCAGCGGGCTCTTGCCGTATCGGCTGGCGATGAAATCGGCGATGGAGGTGATGCGGTAGGTGCGCGCGATGCGGATCATCTTGCGCACCACCATCCAGGCCAGCACCATGGCCAGCATGGGCCCCAGGTAGATCGGCAGGAACCACACGCCCGAACTGGCGGCGCGGCCGACGCTGCCAAAGTAGGTCCAGGCCGTGCAATAGACCGCCATCGACAGCGCATAGACCCAGGCGTTGCCGATGACCGAGCGCCCCGCCTGCGCGCGGCGGTCGCCCCAATAGGCCACCGCGAACAGCAGCAGCAGGTAGGCAAAGGAGACGCCGATGACCAGCGGGGCGGACAGCATGGTTCAGTGGCGATCGCCGCCGGGCGACGTGTCCGGCGAACGCTCGACGATCCAGGCCAGCGCGCAGATGAGCAGTGCCCAGATCAGGAACAGCGCCGCCGGGAACAGGGGCAGCCCCAGCACGCGGATGTCATGGTCCCAGAGCGCGAGCAGCGGAAAGTTGAACAGCAACAGACCGGCCACGAACAGGGCCACCAGGCGTTGGGCGTCCAGTCCTCGAAACATGCGCGTCTCCTCTGTCGGCGGCGACCTCGTGGGGTCGCCTTTGTGCCTGATTGTGCGCCAGGCACTGACCCCGGCCTTACGCTGGAGCACAAAGAAAAACGGCCGGACAGAGCCCGGCCGTTTCGGCATTCAAAGACCGGCGGTCACTTGGCGGAAGACGCCAGCAACTGCCAGGTGTCGACCACCGAGTCCGGGTTCAGGGAGATCGAGCTGATGCCCTCGTCGCGCAGCCACTGGGCGAAGTCCGGGTGGTCGCTGGGGCCCTGGCCGCAGATGCCCACGTACTTGCCCTCGGCCCTGCAGGCGCCGATGGCCAGCCTGAGCAGCGCCTTGACGGCCGGATCGCGCTCGTCGAAGTCGTGTGCCAGCAATTCCAGACCGGAGTCGCGGTCCAGGCCCAGGGTGAGCTGGGTCAGGTCGTTGGAGCCGATCGAGAAGCCGTCGAAGTACTGCAGGAAGTCCTTGGCCAGTACCGCGTTGCTCGGGATCTCGCACATCATGATCAGCTTGAGCTCGTGCTCGCCGCGCTTGAGACCCTTGGCCGCCAGCAGCTCGGTGACCTTGCGCGCCTGCTCCAGCGTGCGCACGAAAGGCACCATCACCTGCACGTTGGTCAGGCCCATGTCCTCGCGCACGCGTTTGAGGGCTTCGCATTCCATGGCAAAGGCTTCGGCGAAGTCCTCGCTGATGTAGCGTGCGGCGCCGCGGAAACCCAGCATCGGGTTCTCTTCGTCGGGCTCGTAGCGGCTGCCGCCCACCAGCTTGCGGTACTCGTTGGACTTGAAGTCCGACAGACGCACGATGACCGGCTTGGGCCAGAACGCGGCAGCAATCGTCGCCACACCTTCGGCCACCTTGTCGACGTAGAAGGCGCGCGGCGAGGCGTGGCCGCGGGCCACCGACTCCACCGCCTTCTTCAGATCGGCGTCGACGGCCGGATAGTCCAGGATGGCCTTGGGGTGCACGCCGATGTTGTTGTTGATGATGAACTCCAGCCGCGCCAGACCGACGCCACCATTGGGCACCTGGGCGAAGTCGAAGGCCAGCTGCGGGTTGCCGACGTTCATCATGATCTTGACGTCGACTTCGGGCATGGTGCCGCGCTGCACCTCGGTCACCTCGGTCTCCAGCAACCCGTCGTAGATGTGACCGGTGTCGCCCTCGGCGCAGCTGACCGTCACCAGCGTGCCGTCCTTCAGGTGGTCGGTGGCGTTGCCGCAGCCCACCACGGCCGGGATGCCCAGCTCGCGCGCGATGATGGCAGCGTGGCAGGTGCGGCCGCCGCGGTTGGTCACGATGGCGCTGGCGCGCTTCATCACCGGCTCCCAGTTCGGGTCGGTCATGTCGGTCACCAGCACGTCGCCGGGCTGCACCTTGTCCATCTCGCTGATGTTGTGCACCAGTCGCACCGGGCCGGTGCCGACCTTCTGGCCGATGGCGCGGCCACTGGCCAGCACGGCACCCTTGCCCTTGAGCTTGTAGCGCACCTCGGTCTTGCCGGCCGACTGGCTCTTCACCGTCTCGGGGCGGGCCTGCAGGATGTAGAGCTGGCCGTCGGTGCCGTCCTTGCCCCACTCGATGTCCATCGGACGGCCGTAGTGCTGCTCGATCACCAGCGCGTAGTGCGCCAGCTGCTCGACCTCGGCGTTGGTCAGGCTGTAGCGGTTGCGCAGCTCGACCGGCACGTCCACGGTCTTCACCAGCTTCTTCGTCGCAGCCTTCTCCTCGGGTGTGGAGAACACCATCTCGATCAGCTTGCTGCCCAGGTTGCGGCGGATCACCGCCTGCTTGCCCGCCTTGAGCATGGGCTTGTGCACGTAGAACTCGTCGGGGTTCACGGCGCCCTGCACCACCGTTTCGCCCAGGCCGTAGCTGGAGGTGATGAAGACCACGTCTTCAAAGCCCGACTCGGTGTCGATGGTGAACATCACGCCCGCGGCGCCCAGGTCGGAGCGCACCATGCGCTGTACGCCGGCCGACAGGGCCACGTCGGCGTGGGCGAAGCCCTTATGCACGCGGTAGCTGATGGCGCGGTCGTTGTACAGGGAGGCGAACACCTCCTTCATCTTGTGCAGCACGTCCTCGATGCCGTGCACGTTCAGGAATGTCTCCTGCTGACCGGCGAACGAGGCGTCGGGCAGGTCCTCGGCGGTGGCGGAGGAGCGCACCGCGAAAGACGCGTCGGGGTTGCCTTCGCTCAGGCGGGCGAACTCCTCACGGATGGCCTTTTCCAGATCGGCCGGGAACGGCTGGTTCTCGACCATGGCGCGGATCTCGGCACCGGCCTCGGCCAGCGCGCGCACGTCCTCGGTGTCCAGCGCGTCCAGGCGCGCGTTGATGCGGTCGGTCAGGCCATCGGCCTTGAGGAACTCGCGGAAGGCGTGGGCCGTGGTGGCAAAGCCCGTGGGCACTTTCACCCCCTGGGGCAGTTGCGAAATCATCTCGCCGAGGCTGGCATTCTTGCCGCCGACGATCTCGACATCGCTCATTCGCAGTTTTTCGAAGGGCACGACCAGGGCGGTCGGCTCGAACAGGTTGGACATGGAAGACTCCTAAGGTTGAAAAACCGGGGGCTCCATGCGCCAGCGGGTGACCTGTGGTTCTGTTATGGGTCGTGCACCGGGCAGGGGGCAAGCATTCTGGGCGTCCATGATTGTAGGATGGTGCCGCCAGCCCCGGACCACCCCGGGCCGGCCACCCCCGTGAAATCAGCGTGGGGTGGTCCTGAAATTTCTTGAACCCGAGCGAGCCTTGCCATGCCCAACCGCACCGTCTTTTTCATCTCCGATGGCACCGGCATCACCGCCGAAACCTTTGGCAACGCCATCCTGGCCCAATTCGAAGCCACGGTCCGCCGGGTGCGGCTGCCGTTCCTGGACAGTGTGGACAAGGCCCACCAGGCCGTGCGCCAGATCAACCACACCGCCGAGGTCGAAGGCCGCCGCCCCCTGGTGTTCGCCACCGTGGTCAACATGGAGGTGCTGGCAGTGGTCAAGGAGCACTGCCACGGCATGATGCTGGACATGTTCGGCACTTTCGTCGAGCCGCTGGAGGAAGAGCTGGGCATCAAGTCCAACCACCGGGTCGGCCGTTTCTCGGACGCCTCCAAGAGCAAGGAGTACAACGACCGCATCGAGGCCATCAACTTCGCGCTCATGCACGACGACGGCCAGAGCCACAGGGACCTGGAGGGCTCGGACGTGATCCTGGTGGGTGTCAGCCGCAGCGGCAAGACGCCGACCTCGCTCTACCTGGCCATGCAGCACGGCCTGAAGGCGTCCAACTACCCGCTGATTCCGGAAGACTTCGAACGCCGCAAGCTGCCGCCGGCGCTGATGCCCCATCGCAAGAAGATCTTCGGCCTGACCATCGCCCCCGAGCGGCTCTCGGAGATCCGCAACGAGCGCCGCCCGAATTCGCGCTACGCCAGCCTGGAAAACTGCCGGGCCGAGGTGAGCGAGGCCGAGGCCATGATGCGGCGCGAGGGCATCCGCTGGCTTTCGACCACGACCAAGTCGATCGAAGAAATCGCCACCACGATCCTGCAGGAAATCCGTCCGGAACGGCTGGCTTACTGAGAGCGGCGTACCGGATCGCGCAGCCTGCGCCGCCGGCCACCGCTCAACCCTTGGCCTTCTTCTCCCGCGCCTCGGCCGATTTCTTGGCCAGCTCCGTCATGCCACCGTGTGCGTGGCGACCCAGCGCGAACGACAGGAACAGCTTCGTCCACAGGGTGGAGCCGGCAATGGCCACCCAGTCCTCGCTGGCCAGCGCCTGAAAGCCCAGCACCGCCACCAGCACCACCACCATCACCACGCCACCGACCAGGTTGATGACCATTTCGTAGGGAGCGAATTTCTCGGGGTTGGGCGGTGGCAGGCCTTTTTTCAGGGCCACCTCGGAAAAGTCGCGTTTGACCAGAATGCGCCAGGCCCTGCGCAGCCAGAAGAAGGCCACCGGAAACAAGGCCAGCAGGAAGATCCAGTTGAAAATGAAAATGCTCATGCCATCCAGTCGATAGGCCGGGTGCGGACTGCACCCTTGTTGGGATTCTCTCAATAAAAAAAGCCCCGTTGGTCACCCAACGGGGCTTCCGGTCAGGGGATGCTCATCCCCTGCAGGTGTCGCTCACACCATCAGTGGGCCACAGCACCGCCGGCGCCCTTGGGCACGCGAACGGATTCGACCAGCTCGGCGATGTGGGCCGGCACCGGCTTGGTGGCCTTGCTCACCAGGTAAGCCACGATGAAGTTCACCAGGGCGCCCACGGTGCCAATGCCTTCCGGCGAGATGCCGAAGAAGCCGTTGTTGCCGCCAACCAGGTTCAGGAACTCGGTGCCCTTGATGAAGAACAGGCCCTTGTGTGCGAACACATAGAACAGGGTCACGAACAGACCTGCCAGCATGCCGGCACTGGCGCCCTTGTCGTTGATGGACTTACTGAAGATACCCATCATGATGGCCGGGAAGATCGACGAGGCAGCGATGCCGAAGGCCAGGGCCACGGTACCGGCCGCAAAGCTCGGCGGGTTCAGACCCAGCCAGCCCGAGATCACGATGGCCACGGCCATGGAGATCTTGCCTGCCAGCAGTTCGTTCTTCTCGCTGATGTTCGGGTTGATGGAACCCTTGATCAGGTCGTGCGACACGGCAGAGGAGATGGCCATCAGCAGACCGGCGGCGGTGGACAGCGCGGCGGCCAGACCACCGGCGGCGACCAGGGCGATCACCCAGTTGGGCAGCTGAGCGATTTCCGGGTTGGCCAGCACGATGATGTCGGCGTTCACGGTCAGCTCGTTGCCCTTCCAGCCGGCGGCTTCGGCCTTGCCCTTGACGGCTTCGTTCTTGGTGGCGTCGTTGTAGTACTGGATGCGGCCGTCACCGTTCTTGTCTTCGAACTTCAGCAGGCCGGTCTTTTCCCAGCGCTTCATCCACTCCGGGCGGTCTTCGTACTTCAGGCTGGCTTCGGCGGCGAACAGGTCGGCGTTGGCCTTGACCACATCAGCCTTCACGACCATCTGGCCATCCGGGCCAGCGCCGATACCGACGGCGGTGTTGGCGGTGCCGATCAGGTTCAGGCGGGCCATGGCACCGACGGCGGGGGCCGTGGTGTACAGCAGGGCGATGAACACCAGGGCCCAGCCGGCCGACATGCGGGCGTCAGAGACCTTGGGCACGGTGAAGAAGCGGACGATCACGTGCGGCAGACCGGCGGTACCGATCATCAGCGACAGCGTGAAGCAGAACATGTTCAGCATGGAACCGGCAGAAGCGGTCGTGTACTGGCTGAAGCCCAGATCGGTCACCACCTGGTCCAGCTTGGCCAGCAGGGACACGTCGGTACCAGCCAGGTCAGAGCCAAGACCCAACTGCGGCAGGAAGTTGCCGGTCAGGTTCAGGGAGATGAAGATCGCCGGGATGACGTAGGCCAGGATCAGCACGATGTACTGGGCCACCTGGGTGTAGGTGATGCCCTTCATGCCGCCGAACACCGCGTAGAAGAACACGATGGCTTGGCCGATGTAGATACCGGTTTCGCTGGACACGCCCAGGAAGCGCGAGAAGGTCACGCCCACACCGGTCATCTGACCGATGATGTAGGTGGTGGAGGCCACCAGCAGGCAGACCACGGCCACGGTACGCGCCGTCTGCGAGTAGTAGCGGTCACCGATGAACTGGGGCACGGTGAACTTGCCGAACTTGCGCAGGTACGGAGCCAGCAGGCAGGCCAGCAGCACGTAGCCACCGGTCCAGCCCATCAGGAACACGGCGCCGCCGTAGCCCATGTTGGAGATCAGGCCGGCCATCGAAATGAACGAAGCGGCCGACATCCAGTCGGCCGCCGTGGCCATGCCGTTGGTGATGGGGTGCACGCCGCCACCGGCCACGTAGAACTCGGAGGTGCTGCCGGCACGTGCCCAGAAGGCAATGCCGAGGTAGAGCGCAAAGGTTGCGCCCACAACCACATAGGTCAGGGTTTGAAGATCCATGGTGTGATGTCCTCTTGATCAGTCTTCTTGCATGCCGAACTTGCGATCGATGTCACCAATCTTCTTCGCGTACCAGAAGATCAGCGCGATGAAGATGTAGATGGATCCCTGGTGGGCGAACCAGAAGCCCAGGGGGTAGCCGCCCAGCTTGATGCTGTTGAGCGCGCTGGCAAAAATGATGCCGGCCAGGTAGGACACGACGAACCAGATGACCAGCACCTTGGTCAGCAGTCCCAGCGTTGCAGACCAATAGGCCTTCGCGTTGCTTTCACTACTCATGAAAGTTGTCTCCTCTAAGTGATGCGTTTGCAGTTTCGACGGCTGACGCCGCCACGCTGTGTGTACCCGAAAAAGGGCTTTCCCAAGTACTACGCGGCGGACTTTGGTTGCGATTCCTTACAGCTAAATTGCTGCGGCCCGTCAGCTGCTGTAATCCAAGGGTAAGTCCTAGGTAAGAGGGTCCACTTAGCCTGCGGAGCGTTTCCATCCAAAGGAGGACTCCATGGAAGACAAGATGGTCCAGCGCATCCTGGACAACCCCAAATACCAGCAACTCAGGCGCAAGCGTTCCAGCTTCGGCTGGTGGCTGACCGCCGCAATGATGATCGTCTACTACGGCTTCATCCTGCTGGTGGCCTTCAACAAGGAGTGGCTGTCGCAGCGCCTGGGTGAAGGCGTCATGACGGTGGGCATCCCCGTCGGTTTCGGAGTGATCCTGTTCACTATCGTGATCACCGCGATCTACGTCCGCCGCGCCAACAGCGAGTTCGACGACCTCTCCCACGCCATCATCACCGAGGTGCACAAATGAACACCCGCACCTTGCTGCGCCCCGCCCTGACCCTCGCCTCGCTGTTCGCCGTTTCTGCCGCCGCTCTGGCTGCGGGGGCCGATCTCGGCCAGGCCGAAAAACAGGCCACCAACTGGACCGCGATCACCATGTTCGCGCTGTTCGTGGTGGCCACGCTGTTCATCACCAAGTGGGCCGCCGCCAAGACCAAGAGCGCCGCCGATTTCTACACCGCCGGAGGCGGCATCACCGGCTTCCAGAACGGTCTGGCCATCGCAGGCGACTACATGTCGGCAGCGTCCTTCCTGGGTATCTCGGCGGCCGTGATGGCCTCGGGTTTTGACGGCCTGATCTACTCCATCGGCTTCCTGGTCGGCTGGCCGGTCATCACCTTCCTGATGGCCGAGCGCCTGCGCAACCTGGGCAAGTTCACTTTCGCCGACGTGGCCGCCTTCCGCTTCGAGCAGAAGCCCATCCGCATCTTCGCGGCCTCGGGCACGCTGGTCGTGGTGGCTTTCTACCTCATCGCCCAGATGGTGGGCGCGGGCCAGCTGATCAAGCTGCTGTTCGGCCTGGAGTACTACATCGCGGTGATCATCGTCGGCGCGCTGATGATGGTCTACGTGTTGTTCGGCGGCATGACAGCCACCACCTGGGTGCAGATCATCAAGGCCTGCCTGCTGCTGGGCGGCGCCTCGTTCATGGCCTTCATGGTGCTGTGGCACTTCGGCTTCAGCCCCGAGGCGATGTTCGCCAAGTCGGTCGAGATCAAGGCGGGCCTGGCCAGCGCGGCGGGCAAGACGTCCGAAGAAGCCGCTGCGGCCGGCCAGTCCATCATGGGCCCCGGCAACTTCGTGAAGGACCCGATCTCTGCCATCAGCTTCGGCATGGCGCTGATGTTCGGCACCGCCGGCCTGCCCCACATCCTGATGCGCTTCTTCACCGTGCCCTCGGCCAAGGAAGCGCGCAAGAGCGTGATGTGGGCCACCGGCTGGATCGGCTACTTCTACCTGCTGACCTTCATCATCGGCTTCGGCGCCATCACCTTCGTGCTGACCAACCCCGACTTCCTCGACGCCAAGGGCGGCCTGCTGGGTGGCAACAACATGGCGGCGGTGCACCTGGCCAACGCCGTGGGTGGCAACGTGTTCCTGGGCTTCATCTCGGCCGTGGCCTTCGCGACCATCCTGGCCGTGGTGGCCGGCCTGACGCTCTCGGGCGCCTCGGCCGTGTCGCACGACATCTACGGCACCGTGATCAAGAAGGGCAAGGCCAACAGTGCCGACGAGCTGCGCGTGTCCCGGATGACCACCATTGCACTGGGCATCATCGCCGTGGTGCTGGGCATTGCCTTCGAGAAGCAGAACATCGCCTTCATGGTGTCGCTGGCCTTCGCGATTGCCGCCTCGGCCAACTTCCCGGTGCTCTTCATGAGCGTGCTGTGGAAGGACTGCACCACCAAGGGCGCGGTGATCGGCGGCTTCCTGGGCCTGATCTCGTCGGTCGCGCTGACCGTCGTGTCGCCCTCGGTGTGGGAAGCCACGCTGGGCAACCCCAAGGGCTCGGCGCTGTTCCCCTACACCTCGCCCGCGCTGTTCTCCATGACCATCGGCTTCGTCGGCATCTGGCTGTTCTCCATCCTGGACAACAGCGCGCGTGCCAAGAAGGACCGCGCGGGCTTCGTGGCCCAGCAGGTTCGCTCCGAGACCGGCATCGGTGCATCGGGCGCATCGGGTCACTGAGTTTCTGACCTTGTCATGGAAAAGGGCCACCGCTCATGCTGTGGCCCTTTTTTCTTTTCCCCCAACGACGCCCTGGTTGTGAGGTTCAGGCCGGCGCCATCTCGGCCGGCACGGGGGTGCGGATCAGGTGGTCGAACGCGCTGAGCGCGGCCTTGGCGCCCTCGCCCGCGGCGATCACGATCTGCTTGTAGGGCACCGTGGTGCAGTCGCCCGCGGCGAACACGCCTTCCACATTGGTGTGGCCCTTCGCATCGACCACGATCTCGCCGAAGCGGCTGAGTTCGACCGTGCCCTTGAGGAACTCGGTGTTGGGCACGAGGCCGATCTGCACGAACACGCCTTCGAGTGGAACCAGCTGTTCTTCACCACCCACGCGGTCCTTGAACTTCAGTCCGTTCACCTTGCTGCCGTCGCCGGTGATCTCGGTCGTCTGCGCGTTCACGTGGATGGTCACGTTGGGCAGGCTCTTGAGCTTGCTCACCAGCACCGCGTCCGCCTTGAGCTGGTCGGCAAATTCGATCAGCGTGACGTGCTGGACGATGCCGGCCAGGTCGATGGCCGCTTCCACGCCCGAGTTGCCGCCACCGATGACCGCCGTGCGCTTGCCCTTGAACAGGGGGCCATCGCAGTGCGGGCAGTAGGCCACGCCCTTGTTCTTGTATTCCTGCTCGCCCGGCACGTTGACGTTGCGCCAGCGCGCGCCGGTGGACAGGATCACGCTGCGCGCCTTGAGCACGCCGCCATTGGCCATCTGCACCTGCACCAGGCCACCCGGCTCGCTCGCAGGGATCAGCTTGTCGGCGCGCTGCAGGTTCATCACATCCACCTCGTAGTGACGCACCTGGGCCTCCAGCGCGGCGGCGAACTTGGGGCCGTCGGTTTCCAGCACCGAGATGTAGTTCTCGATGGCCATGGTGTCGTTGACCTGGCCGCCCATGCGCTCGGCTGCGATGCCCACACGGATGCCCTTGCGGGCCGCGTACACGGCCGCCGCGGCACCGGCCGGGCCACCGCCGACGATCAGCACGTCGTAGGCGTCCTTGGCGTTGAGCTTGGCGGCTTCGCGCTCACCCGACTTCGTGTCGAGCTTGGCGACGATCTCTTCCACGGTCATGCGGCCGGAGGCGAACACCTGGCCGTTCATGAACACCATGGGCACGGCCATGATCTCGCGCTCGGTCACTTCCTGCTGGAAGGCGCCACCCTCGATCACCACGGTGCGAATCTTCGGGTTGACGATCGCCATGAGCGACAGCGCCTGCACCACGTCCGGGCAGTTGTGGCAGGTCAGGGACATGTAGACCTCGAAGCTGTACTCGCCGTCGAGCGACTTGATCGAGTCGATCACCTCCTGCTCGACCTTGGGCGGGTGGCCACCGGTCCACAGCAGCGCCAGCACCAGCGAGGTGAACTCGTGGCCCAGCGGCAGGCCGGCGAAGCGCACGCCTGTGGTTTCGCCGGCGCGGGCGATCACGAAGGACGGCTTGCGAGCGTCGTTGCCCGAGGTGTCCAGCGTGACCTTGTTCGACAGGCTGGCAATGGTCTGCAACAGCTCACGCATCTCGGCGCCGGTGTCGCTCTCGTCCAGCGACGCGATCAGCGTGATGGGCTGGCGCAGCATGCCGAGGTACTGCTGCAACTGGGCTTTGAGGGTGTCGTCGAGCATGGTGGACTCCTTGAATGTGGTGCGTTGTGCGCGAAGCGTTGGGTGAAGGGCGCTCGGCGGATAGCCGCCGAACGCCCGACGCTCAACACTCAGCGGGGATCAGATCTTGCCGACCAGGTCCAGCGAGGGGGCCAGGGTCTTGGCGCCTTCGTTCCACTTGGCGGGGCACACCTGGCCGGGGTTGGCGGCGGTGTACTGGGCGGCCTTGAGCTTGCGCACGGTTTCCTTGACGTCGCGGGCGATTTCGTTGGAGTGCACTTCCATCGTCTTGATCACGCCTTCGGGGCTGATCACGAAGGTGCCGCGCAGGGCCAGGCCTTCTTCTTCGATGTGCACGCCGAATGCGCGGGTCAGCTGGTGCGTCGGGTCGCCGACCAGGGGGAACTTGGCCTTGCCCACGGCGGGGCTGGTCTCGTGCCACACCTTGTGCGAGAAGTGGGTGTCGGTGGTGACGATGTAGACCTCGGCGCCGGCTTTCTGGAACTCGGCGTAGTTGTCGGCGGCGTCCTCGATCTCGGTCGGGCAGTTGAACGTGAAGGCGGCCGGCATGAAGATCAGCACGGACCACTTGCCCTGCAGGCTCTTCTCGGTCACTTCGATGAACTCGCCCTTGCCCGTGCGGTTGACGAAGGCGGTGGTCTTGAAGGGCTGCACTTGCGTGTTGATGATGGACAGCGCGTTGATCATGGACATGGTTTTTCCTGTGAAGAGGTTGAAGGGAATCGGAAACGGGAAGCGATGGATATCGCGACGGGATAAATCATAGTCGACATCTATCAATTTTCCGCATTGATAGTTTACATGAGGCCGATAGTTTCTGCTGCTGTGCAGCAATCACCCACCCCGTCGACAGGCTCGGATGCTGTGGACTGCTTGCTACAAATAGCGCAAAAAATGTCTGCCGGGTAAAGACTTTATTGAGAATCGTTTTTGTTTGCAATATCATCGGCGATCCAGCCAGCCACAGCGCCTTGCGTTGAAGCCAGCCGACAACCTGTTCGACCCGAGCTTCCATGTCCCAACGTCGCAAGAACCTGCGCGCCCGTGCCGGCCGCCCCCTCCCCGCCCCATCCGCCAACCTGCCAGCCGCCTCCGGCGTGATGCTGCCCCTGGGTGCCATGCTGCTGGCCAGCTCCTTTGGCGCCCTGGCCCAGACCGCTCCCGCCAGCGAAGACAAGCAACTGCCCACCGTGGTCGTGCGCGAAAAGGCCCTGGCCCCTGAAGGCAAGGACGCGCTGCAGGCCACCGAGACCACCATCGGCAAGGGCAAGCAGCAGCTGCGCGACATCCCTCAATCGGTCACGGTCGTGACCGAACGCCTGATCGACGACCGCAACCTCGACACCGTCAAGGAAGCGCTCAAGAACACCGCCGGCATCACCTTCCTGGCCGCCGAGGGTGGCGAGGAAGACATCCGCCTGCGCGGCTTCGCCCTGCAGGCCACCGGCGACCTGTTCATCGACGGCATGCGCGACCCCGCGATCTACGACCGCGACACCTTCGCCATGGACCGCATGGAAGTGCTGCGCGGCTCGGCCTCGATGCTGTTCGGCCGTGGCTCCACCGGCGGCGCCGTCAACCAGGTGTCCAAGGTGCCCCGGCTGATCGACGAGCACCAGGTCGACCTCACCCTGGGCAACCACAAGTACGTGCGCGCCACGGGCGACTTCAACATCATGACCGGCGAAAGCTCCGCGCTGCGCCTGAACGCCATGGCCACCAAGGCCGACAACAACGGCAGCGGCGCCAGCCTGGACAAGCGCGGCATGGCGGTGGCCTACCGCACTGGCATCGGCGAGCGCGACGAATTCCTCGCCAGCCTCTACCACCTGGACAACAACAACGGTGTCAACTACGGCATGCCGTTCATTGCCCCGGCCCGCGGTTCCAGCGACCGCACGCTGCTGCCGGTCGACCCCGACACCAACTACGGCCTGGCCAGCGACTACAACGACTCCAGCGCCACCATCGCCGGCTTGGCCCACACCCACCGCTTCAGCCGCGACAGCGAACTCAAGACCCAGGTGCGCGTGGGCAAGTTCGACCGCGATCTGCGCTCGGGTGCGATCCGCTTCTGCACGCAGGGCGTGAACCAGCAGACCGGCGCCATCACCAACCCGAACTGCCCGACCTCGGTCAGCCTGGACAACTTCGGCCCCGGCACCGTGCTCACCCGCGGCACCCACCTGAAGATCCAGAAGCTCGACTCGGTGCAGGCGCAGTCGGACTTCAGCACCAAGTTCGACGCGCTGGGCGTGAAGCACGAGCTGATCGCCGGTGTCGATGTCTCCCGCGAGGAGCGCACGGTCTACGCCGCGCGCTCGGCCGCGCAGGGTGGCGTCACCATCACCAAGCCCACAACCACCGTCGGCACCCCGGACGACGGCGCCTCGGTGAACGAAGCCAGCCGCGTGCTGCGCGTGAACAACGCTTACGTCGCGACCGGCGTCGGTGCCTACGTGCAGGACGTGATCCAGGTCGCTCCGGCCTGGAAGGTCGTCGGCGGCGTGCGCTACGACAACCTCAACGGCGACTACGACATCAACGCCATCCCGGACGCAGCCCCCGGCCCGGTCACGGCCACCAAGTACCGGATGCATGTCTCGGAGTTCAGCCCGCGCATCGGTGCGCTGTTCCAACCAACGCCGCTGCACTCCTTCCACGTGTCCGCCGGCTCCTCGTTCAACACCTCGGGCGACGCCTACTCGCTGAGCGCCTCCAACGCCGACACCGATCCGGAAAAGAGCGTCAACCTCGAACTCGGCGCGAAGCTCGACTCGACGGACAAGCGTTTCTCCACCCGCCTGGCCATCTTCCGCTCGACCAAGACCAACGAGCGCAACACCGACCCGGACCTGCCGGTCACGGTGCTCAGCGGCAAGCGACACGTGGCTGGTTTTGAGGCCGACATCACCGGCCGCCTGACCCCCCAGTGGGAGGTCTACGGTTCCTACATGTGGTTGCCGGTGGCGCGCGTCGACAAGGCCGCGCCCTGCCCGGCCAATGGCCAGTGCGCGCAAGGCGCGATCGGCGAGCGCCCCGGCGACCGCCCGGCTCTCACGCCCGAGCACAGCGGCACGGTGTGGAGCACCTACCAGGTCACCCCGCGCCTGCGCATGGGTGCCGGCCTGAACTTCCGCAGCGCCCAGAGCCCGACCCGCGTGGCCTTCAAGGTGCCGTCCTACACCACCGTCGACCTGATGGCCGAGTACACGTTCGACTTCGAGCGCCTGTCGATCAAGGCCTACCTGGCCAACGCCACCGACAAGCTCTACGCGGACCAGCTCTACCCGGCGCACTACATCCCGGGTGCCGGTCGCACGCTGCAGGTGACCGCCAGCCTGAAGTTCTGACGCCCACACCGCGCCGAACCCACCGCCGCCCCGCGCAAGCCGGGCGGCTTTTCCGCTGAAAGACCACGACAGATCCCACGATGCTGCTGACCCTGCCCGACATCCTGTCGCCCGACGACATCCGCACCGCGCGCGCCCTGCTGCGCAGCGCCCCCTGGGCCGATGGCCGCGACAGCGCCGGCCCGCAGGCGCTCACCGTCAAGAACAACCAGCAGCTGCCGCACGACTGCGAAGCCGCGACCCGCATCCGGCAGATGGTGCTGGGCGGCCTGAACCGCTCCGCCCAGTTCTTCAGCGCCGCGCTGCCGCTGCGCATCTTCACCCCGCGCATCAACCGCTACGGTGGCGAACACAACACCTACGGCAACCACATCGACAACGCCGTGCGCCTCAAGGCCACGGCCGCCGGCACCGAGTACGTGCGCACCGACGTCTCCTGCACCGTGTTCCTGAACGACCCCGGCGAGTACGACGGCGGCGAGCTCACCGTCAGCGACACCTACGGCACGCGCGGCGTCAAGCTGCCCGCCGGCCACGCCGTGCTCTACCCCGGCACCAGCCTGCACCAGGTCACACCGGTCACGCGCGGCGAGCGCCTGGCCTGCTTCCTCTGGGTGCAGAGCATGGTGCGCAGCGACGAACAGCGCCGCCTGCTCTACGAACTCGACATGAACCTGCTCGCACTGCGCCAGCGCCACGGCGAGACCACCGAAACGACGGGCCTGACCGGGACGTACCACAACCTGCTGCGCATGTGGGCAGAAACATGACCGAGCCCGTCACGCTGGAAGACCACGAACGCCTTGCGAAAGAGCGCATGGCACCAGACATCTGGGCTTACCTCTGCGGTGGGGCCGCCGACGAGATCACCTTGCGTGACAACCGCGCCGCCTGGCAGCGCCTGCAGTTGCGCCCCCGGGTGCTGTGTCCGCTCGCCGGCGGCCACACGCGCCGCACGCTGCTCGGTCGGGAACTGGCCCACCCGCTGCTGGTGGCCCCCATGGCCTACCAGCGACTGGCACACCCACAGGGTGAACGGGCCAGCACACTGGCGGCGGCGGTGATGGGGCTGGGCTATGTGCTGAGCACGCAGGCCTCGGTGCCCATGGAAGAAGTCGCCCGCCTCGCCCACGGCGAGGCCGCCCGCGGACCGCTGTGGTTCCAGCTCTACCTGCAGCCCGACCGCAGCCTGACGCAGTCGCTGCTGGCGCGCGCCGAGGCCGCCGGCTACGAGGCCCTCGTGCTCACGGTGGACGCCCCCGTGCAGGGCAGCCGCGACCAGGAGCGCCGCACCGGTTTCCAGCTGCCCCCTGGGGTGGCGGCGGTCAACCTGCCTGAGGGCGTTGCCATGGCGACTGGTGGCCCTGGCCTCTGTGGTGGCCTGGCGGAACACACCCCAACCTGGGAGGACCTGACCTGGCTGCGCTCGGTCACACGGCTGCCCATCCTGCTCAAAGGCATCACCCACCCGGACGACGCCCATCTGGCAGTCGAACACGGCGCGAGCGGCGTGATCGTCTCCAACCATGGGGGGCGCACCCTGGACACCCTGCCCGCCACCGCCACCCTGCTGCCCGAGGTCGTGGCCGCGGTGGAGGGTCACGTGCCCGTGCTGGTCGATGGCGGCGTGCGCCGCGGCACCGACGTGCTCAAGGCGCTGGCGCTGGGTGCCAGCGCCGTGCTGGTCGGGCGACCGGTGCTGCACGGGCTGGCGAACGCCGGTGCGACGGGTGTCGCCCAGGTGCTGCGCCTGATCTGCGACGAGTTGGAGATCGCCATGGCGCTGTGCGGCTGCCGCACGCTCGATGCACTGGGACCCGCGCATCTGCAGCCGCGCTCGTGAGCACAAAAATTTTTCCTCATCAATAGAATACGAACCATTCTCATTTATAATCAAGACATCGTTTTTCGGCCCAACGCCTTCACCAGAGAGCTCACCATGACCGGAACCCTGACCACCCTCTTCGTCAGCCTTGCCCTGCTTCTGGGCGCTCTGTGGTGGGTGTTCCGCCCCTGACAAGGACCGGCTCCGTTCCGACGACACCTACACTATGAGTTCCGCCGCTCTTGGCCTTCCCGTCCCTCCGGCAACGTCTGCCGGCAAAGCACGCAAGGCACGTTCCAACCCAGCTCCCATGGACCGCCGTCTGTTCATCGTGGCCGCCGTCATCGGCTTTCACGTGCTGGGCCTCTGGGCCCTGCAGGCCGGTCTGCTGCGCCGCGCCGTGGAACTGGTGGTGCCCGTGACGGTGATGGCCGAGCTGATCGAGCCGCCCCAGCCCCTGGTCGCGCCGGAGCCCACCCCGCCCAAGCCACAGCCGGCCCCGAAGCCGGTGGCGCCGGTGCAGCGCACGGTGAAACAGGCCCCGATGCCGCTGGCCGTTCCCGACCCGGCTCCAGTGCCCGAAGCGCCCACGGGCGTGGTCAGCGCACCACCCGAACCCCAGCCGGCGGTCACCGAACCGGTGGCGGCCGCTCCCGTCGCGCCACCAGCCCCGCCCAAGGTGGAACTGCCCTCCAGCGACGCCAGTTACCTGAACAACCCGCCACCGCCCTACCCGCAGATGTCCAAGCGGCTGCGGGAGCAGGGCCGTGTCGTGGTCCGTGTCCACATCAGCACCGACGGCATCGCCACCCGCGCCGAAGTCCAGAAATCCAGCGGCTTTCCGCGCCTGGACGAAACCGCCGTCCAGACCGTGCTGCGTTGGCGCTATGTACCAGGCAAACGGGCCGGCGTTCCCGAAGCCATGTCGTACCTGATTCCCATCGATTTCCGTCTCGAAGACTGACCGTCGTCAACCCTCCGCCTTCTCAGAATCTTTCATGGACACTCCTCTCGCAAGCTCGGGCCTGGCCCACGTCTGGTCGCAAGGCGACGCCGTCACCCGCACCGTCGCCCTGGTGCTGCTGGTCATGTCGCTGGCCACCTGGATCATCATTCTCTGGAAGGTGCTGGACCAGCGCGCCCAGCGCCAGCAGGCCAAGGCCAGCGAAGGCTTCTGGCACAGCGCCGATTTCGCCGAGGGGCTGGACAAGCTCGGTGCCGCCGACAACAACCCCTTCCGCGCCCTGGCGGTCGAAGGCCGTGAGGCACAGCGCCACATCCTGCACAAGGACGGCCGCCAGGTCCCGCAGCTGCACGACAGCCTGGACGTGAGCGACTGGATCGAGCGCTGCCTGCGCCGCACGCTGGACGACCACGTCGCCAAGGCACAGAGCGGCCTGACGGTGCTGGCCTCCATCGCCTCCACCGCACCCTTCGTGGGCCTGTTCGGCACCGTCTGGGGCATCTACCACGCCCTGCTGGGCATCGGCGCCGCGGGCCAGGTCAGCATCGACCAGGTGGCCGGCCCGATCGGCGAGGCGCTGATCATGACGGCCCTGGGCCTGCTGGTCGCCATCCCCGCGGTGCTGGGCTACAACGCCCTGGTGCGCGGCAACAAGGCCATCCTGCACAAGCTCAACCGCTTCGCCCACGACCTGCACGCCTACTTCGTCACCGGTGCCCGCGTCAGCTCCGGCGCCGACGCCAAGGTGCTGCCGATGAAGAAGGCCTGATCAAGGAGTCCCCATGGCCATCGGAACCCAGGACGACAGCGACGAAATGATGGCGGAGATCAACATGATCCCGTTCATCGACGTCATGCTGGTGCTGCTCATCATCTTCATCATCACCGTGCCGGTCATCAAGCACGCGGTCAAGGTCGACCTGCCCCGCGCCAGCAATGAAAAGCTGGTCGACAAGCCGGAGAACGTGCGCCTGTCGGTCGACGCCTCGGGCGCCTACTACTGGAACGAAACGCCCATCGCCGACGCAGAGCTGAACACCCGCCTGTCGCAGATCGCGGCCATGGAGCCGCAGCCCGAGCTGCACATGCGCGGCGACAAGGACGTGCGCTACGAGCGCGTGGCACTGGCCATGGCCAGCGCCCAACGCGCGGGCGTGCGCAAGATCGGTTTCATCACGGAGCCCGCACAGCCATGAACCGTCCGACCGCCTCCACTCCCGTGGCGACCAGCCCGGTCACGGCCCCAGCACCGGCGTCCGCCTCGACCGCTGCGCCCGTGCTCAGCAGCCAGTCGGTGCTGCAGGGCCGGTCGCAGGTGGCCATCGAACACAACGGCGCGGTCTACCGCCTGCAGACCACCCGTCAGGGCAAGCTCATCCTGACCAAGTGAGCGACCCGACCAGAACGCTTTCTTCAATCGTGGGGCGACCCGGGGTATGAGCAATTCCCCGAGCGTCGTTTTTCGCCAGCCAGGGGGCCGAAGGCCCCGTTAGCCAGGCGTTTTTTCAGATCACAGGCCGATTGCAGCGATGCCTGCCTTGGCGATCTGCGCGTCCTCGCTGGACTTCACACCGCTGACGCCCACCGCGCCGATGCACTGGCCATCCTTGATCACCGGCACCCCACCTTCGAGCAGGCCCTGAATCGTCGGCGCGCTCAGGAACGAGGTGCGGCCCTGGTTGATGACGTCCTCATAGACCTTGCTCTCCTTGCGGCTGAGCGCAGCCGTGTGGGCCTTGGCCGGTGCGATGTGCGAGGACATCGCCGGCGCGCCGTCCAGGCGCTGCAGCCAGAGCAGATGACCGCCGTCGTCGACGATGGCAATGGTGACGGCCCACTGGTTTTTCATGGCTTCGGCTTCGGCAGCGGCGGCAATGGCCTTGACATCGGCGAGTTCGAGCACGGCTTTGGTTTTCATGAAGGCAATCCTGCGGAAAATGGAATGAAGGGCGAACGATAACGCGTTCATTGCAGAACTGGCGATCAAAACTGTTCTCACCACGCGGTGGCCTGGCAGCACATTCCACACACCAACGAGCGCCGCCCTACAATTCGCCGCAAGCGGCGTTCCGCCAACCACCAGGAGAGACCATGACCGACTTCACCCAATACCAAGGCACTGCCGGCGCCCTCAGCGCCGAACGCAACAAGGTGCTGCGCAACACCTACTGGTTGCTGGCCCTGTGCCTGCTTCCGACCGTGCTGGGCGCCTGGATCGGCGTGAGCACCGGCATCACCCGCAACCTCGGCGGCATCGTCGGCATGGTGCTGTTCATCGGCGGCATGATGGCCTTCCAGTTCGCGATCTACCGTTTCCGCAACTCCGGCGCGGGTGTGGCCATCCTGATGGCCTTCACCTTCTTCATGGGCCTGATGCTCTCGCGCTTGCTGGGCATGGTGCTGGGCATGGGCAACGGCACCACGCTGGTGATGGCCGCCTTCGCCAGCACGGCCGGCGTGTTCTTCACCATGGCCACGCTGGCCACCGTGATCAAGCGCGACCTCAGCGGCATGGGCCGCTGGCTGTTCGCCGGCATGATCGCCATCCTGATCGCGGCCGTGGTCAACATCTTCATCGGCAGCTCGGCCATGATGCTGGCCCTGACCGCCCTGAGCACGCTGGTCTTCAGCCTGTACATGCTCTACGACGTGAAGAACATCGTCGACGGTGGCGAGACCAACTACATCGTGGCCGCCACCCAGCTGTTCATCGACATCTTCGCGGTGTTCCAGAACCTGCTGGCGCTGTTCGGCATCATGGGCGGTGACGACTGATCCGTCGGACTGCACATTCGACTCAAGGGGACCTCCGGGTCCCCTTTTTCATGCCTGCGCGCGCTCAAGTTCCCGTCCGCCCGGCCGAAAACGAAGACACACCCCGTTCAAGCACCATGCGACACCTTGCCCTGCCCCTCTGCCTCTGCTCCGCCCTGCTGGCCGGCTGCGACGCACTGGGCATCGAAAGTGCCTCCCAGCTGGCCGAGCGCAAGCAGGCCGAGGCCCACGCCATCGGCAGCGCCTGCCGACACGCGATCCGCAGCATCGAGGACTGCTTCAAGGCCAACCCCAAGGCTGGCAAGGCCGCCGTGTTTGCGGGCTGGAAGGAAATGGACCAGTACATGCGCGACAACCAGATCGTCGGCATGCCGTCTGCCATCGAGTCGCCCACTGGCGAAGAGGTCGTCGAACACGAAGACACCGCGGCCCCGGACGAACACGCTTCGGGTGATGCGAAGCCATCCGCCGGGAAGAAGGCGGCCGACAAGACCCCGGCCACCAGGTCGTCCGGCGACGCCAAAACCCAAAGATCCTGACGCCCTGGGCCCACACCGAGACCGGCTGAGCCTCAGGGCAGCTCGAACACCGCCATGCTTTCGACGTGTGCTGTGTGCGGGAACATGTTGACCACCCCCGCCGCCGTGCAGCGGTAGCCCGCCTGGTGCACCAGCAGGCCGGCGTCGCGCGCCAGCGTGGCCGGGTTGCAGCTCACGTAGACGATGCGCCGGGGCGGTGTCCAGCCAGCGCGCAGCTCCGGCTGCTGGTGCAGGTCGGCCAGCGCCTTGGTCAGCGCAAACGCGCCCTCCCGCGGCGGGTCGACCAGCCACTTGTCCGCCACCCCATCGGCCACCAGCATCTCGGGCGTCATCTCGAACAGGTTGCGCGCCACGAAGGTCGTGGGCGCCAGCGGTGACGGACGCCCCTGCTGGTTGAACGCGAGGTTCTCACACGAGCGCGCCACCAGCGCCTCGCTGCCCTCGATGCCCAGCACCTCGCCGGCGCCCGTGGCAATCGGCAGGGTGAAGTTGCCCAGACCGCAGAACCAGTCGATCACGCGCTCGCTCTTTTGCGCATCCAGCAGGCGCAGCGCACGCGCCACCAGCACCCGGTTGATGTGCGGATTGACCTGCGTGAAGTCGGTCGGTTTGAACGGCATGGTGATGCCGAACTCGGGCAGGCGGTAGCTCAGCTGCGGTCCGCCCTCGTCCAGCAGCCGGACCGTGTCAGGGCCCTTGGGCTGCAACCACCATTGCACGCCGTTCTGCTGACCAAAGGCGCGCAGCCGGGCCAGATCGTCGTCGCTCAGGGGCTCCAGATGCCGGAGCACCAGGGCGGTCACGTCATCGCCGCAGGCCAGTTCGATCTGCGGGCAGGTCTCGCGCGCGTCCATGCCGTAGATCAGCTCGCGCAAGGGCATGAGCAGGTTGCTCACGTGGAGAGGCAGCACACGGCAGACCTGCATGTCGGCCACGTAGCGGCTCTTGCGCTCGTGGAAACCGATCAGCACCACCCCCTTCTTGTGCACGAAGCGCACCGACAGGCGCGCGCGGTAGCGGTAGCCCCAGGCCGGCCCTTCGATCGGGCGCAGCAGCGTTTCGGCCTTGACCTTGGCCAGATGCCAGAGGTTGTCCTCCAGCACGCGCTGCTTGATGGCCACCTGCGAGCTGGCATGCAGGTGCTGCATCTTGCAGCCACCGCACGCACCTTCGTGCAGACCGAAATGCGGACAGCCGGGCGTGACGCGCTGGGGCGACTCGCGGTGGATCTCGGTCAGCGTCGCCGCTTCCCAGTTGTTCTTCTTGCGATGGACCTTGGCGCTGACGATCTCGAACGGCAACGCGCCGTCGATGAACACGACCTTGCCGTCGGGCCGGTGGGCGATGCCCTGCGCCTCGATGTCGAGCGACTCGACAAACAGCTGGCCTTCGGACAGACCGGCGGAGGGCGACATGGGGGTGTGGGGATCTTGTTGTGTGGGGCTGTCTTGGCTCATGCCCCGATTGTCTCAGGCCCAGGCGGCGAGGTATTCCTGCCAGTGGCTCTCAGCGGGCGCCATCCGCCCCAGCGTCTCTTTCACGAACGCGATTTCCTGCTCGTACTCGGCCTCCGTGAGGCCGCCACGCATCTTCTGGAAACGGCAGTACACCAGATAGGTGTTCATCACGTCCGTTTCGCAGTAGCGGCGGATGTCCTCCAGCCGGCCTTCCAGGTACTGCGGATAGACCTGCGAGCCGTCCATGCCCAGCTTGCCGGGAAAGCCGCACAGCTTGGCCAGCGCGTCCAGAGGCGCGTTGTTCTTGGGGCTGTACATCGCCAGCAGGTCCATCAGGTCCAGATGGCGCATGTGGTATCGGCTGATGTAGTTGTTCCACTTGTACTCGCGGTCGTCCTCGCCCATATCCCAGTACTTGCTGGCCTCGACGCCGTGGCGCAGTCCGCGGTAGTGCAGCACGGGCAGGTCGAAGCCGCCGCCGTTCCAGCTCACCAGCTGCGGCTGGTGCTTTTCGATACTGTTGAAGAAGGTCTGGATGACCCGGCCTTCACCCTGGCCGTCGCGGTCGACGAAGGAGTGCACGCGCAGGCCTTCGGCGTTGCGGAACACCACGCTGATGACCAGCACGCGCTGCAGGTGCAGCGGTGCGAAATCGCTCTGGCCCTTGTCCTTGCGCTCGTTCAGCCAGGCCTCGTAGACCTGGGCATCGGTGGCATCGGCAGGCGCACCCCGCAACGCGCGCAACCCGTCGACATCCGGAATCGACTCGATGTCAAAAACGAGAACCGGCCAGGCCATGCACCGGCCAGCTCAGCGCTTGGGCAGGTAGGCCACCGGATCGACAGGCTTGCCGTTGCGGCGCACCTCGAAGTGCAGCTTGACGCGGTCGGCGTCGCTGCTGCCCATCTCGGCGATGCGCTGTCCCTGCTTCACGGTCTGGTCCTCGCGCACCAGCAGGGCCTGGTTGTGGGCGTAGGCCGTGAGGAAGGTGTTGTTGTGCTTGAGGATGATCAGGTTGCCATAGCCGCGCAAACCGGCGCCGGCATACACCACGCGCCCGTCGGCGGCAGCGAGCACCGGATCGCCCAGACGACCGCTGATGGACACGCCCTTGTTCTTGCCCTCATCGAAAGAAGCGACCACTGCGCCCTGGGCAGGCCACACAAATGCAACGTCGTCGGCACCGGCAGAAACGGGCTCGGTGGCCGGCGCGGGTGTGGCAGCGGTCGGCGCCGTGGGTGTTGCACCCGGCGTGCCCGATGCAGGGGGCGTGTTCAGGGGCCGTGCCACCACGCCCGGCGTGGCCACCGGCGCAGCGGTCACACCCGTCGCTGTGGGGGCGGTGCCCGATACGGGCGGGGCCACCCGCAGCACCTGACCGACTTCGATCAGGTTGGGGTTGGTCAGG
The DNA here is from genome assembly GCF_004006415.1 of Hydrogenophaga sp. NH-16. NCBI lineage: Bacteria > Pseudomonadati > Pseudomonadota > Betaproteobacteria > Burkholderiales > Comamonadaceae > Hydrogenophaga > Hydrogenophaga sp. NH-16. The sequence continues at coordinate 3,164,453 of NZ_CP029344.1, read as the reverse complement.
TTGTTCCATGCCTGCACGTCGCGCGGTGCCTGGCCGGCCTCCAGTGCAATCCGGTACAGGGTGTCGCCGGGGCGCACGGTGTAGTAACCCGGTTTGCCCGCGTTCTCCGCACCTGGCAAGGGCTTGCCTTCGGACGGCCGCGCCGCGCCGGAACGGTCCTCGACCGGTGCGGGCTGGCTCAGTCGCCGCGCGGAGCATCCGGCCGTCAGCACCAGTCCCCCCATCAGGGTCCACAGGGCCACACCGCGCCACGAGATGCGCTGCGTGCGCACTGGCTGTCTATCGAAATCCCGCTTGTTCATTCCTGTTTCCTGCCTGATGTCAGGCCCGTTTCCACCCGGGCACTGCCTCTACGAAACACTCGCCAGCCACGTGTCGGCCGAAAGGTTTCACGAAACGCCTGATTTTAGGGGCACGAAGAGCACCGGTTCCAATACAGAACGTGTGAATCCGTGAGCATGGCGCTCAATGACGATCAGGTGCTGCTGGCCCGAGTCGGTCACCGCCGGTGCCACCAGGCGCCCCCCCACCGCGAGCTGTTCGATCCAGGCCTGCGGCACATCGTTCCCACCTGCGGCGGCCACAATGCCGGCGTATGGCGCGCCTTGCGCATAGCCCGCCATGCCATCGCCAAACAGGAGGTGGACATTGGCCAGCCGGAAGGCCCGCAGGTTCTCGCGCGCCTTCTCGTGCAGCGCCCGCAGCCGCTCGATGCTGTAGACCTCCTGCACCAGATGGCTCAGCACCGCAGCCTGGTAGCCACACCCGGTTCCGATGTCCAGCACCCGGCCAATGCGGCCCTCCCTGCCCTGGCACAGCAACTCCAGCATGCGCGCCACCACACTGGGCTTGGAGATGGTCTGCCCCAGGCCGATCGGCAGGCTGGTGTCTTCATATGCCTGGTTGGCCAGCGCGGTGTCCACGAAGCGGTGCCGCTCCACGATCTGCATGGCCCCCAGCACGCCTGGGTAGGAAATGCCCTGGGCCTGCAGCTTGCGCACCATGGCCAGACGAACTGCCAACGAATCCATGCCGACACCGCGGGGGGCCGTGGTCGCAGCCATGGGAGCCGGGCTGCGGCCCTGCACCGCCGACGGGACGCCCGGCCTGTTGACCGATACCACCGGCCCTGTGTCCAGGCGAGCGGGAAATGCCGGCCGGGGCCTTCCGGAGGCGGGGACAGTGGAAGCGCTCGTGGCCGGCGAAGTTGGAATTGTCCGTTTCATGGCGTCCCAGCGCCCAAGGCGGCCGCCGTCGGAACCCAATAAGAGAGGCGCTCGTGGTCGGTCAGGTCCACCTGCAGCGGCGTGATGCTGGCGAAGCCCTGCGCCGTGGCGTGAAAGTCGGTGCCTTCGGCATCGTCCTTGGCCGGACCGGCGCTGCCGATCCAATACATGGTTTCACCGCGGGGGTTGGTCTGCGTGATCACCTGCTCGGCCGCGTGGCGGCGCCCGAGGCGGGCGACCTTGAAGCCCCGGATCTGCTCGGCCGGGCGGCAAGGAATGTTGACATTCAGCAGCCACGGAGCCTGTCGCCGACCCGCGTCGCCACCGGACGGCAGCGTCGGCAGCAGGTGTCTGACCAGCTCGGCGGCCTTCTGTCCAGCCACGTCCAGATGTGCCCAGCCGCGCTCCGTCTGGGAGAACGCGATGGCAGGGATGCCGAACAGGTAGCCCTCCATGGCCGCTCCGACGGTGCCAGAGTAAATGGTGTCGTCCCCCATGTTGGCGCCGTTGTTGATGCCGGACACCACCAGATCGGGCCGGTAGCCCAGCAGCCCGGTCAGCGCGATGTGCACACAGTCGGCAGGGGTGCCGTTCACATAGCGGAAACCGTTGGACGCGCGGTGCACGTACAGCGGCGAGTGCAGGGTCAGCGCGTTGGACTTGGCACTGTTGTTGTGCTCCGGCGCCACCACCTCCACGTCGGCCAGGCCCTTGAGCGCCTCGTACAGGGCCACGATGCCGGGCGCCTGGTAACCATCGTCGTTGGAGATGAGAATTTTCATTGGCAGGATTTTAGGCGGCCCGCCCCGGGTCACGCCCGGGACATGGGGCCGCACAGGTGACGCCCATCGTGCGTGGCACTGCCTATCATGCATCGACCCTGACAACTCCGGAGACGACCGATGCAAGCCTGGCTTTGCGAAAACCCTGTGGGCGTGGACGCCCTGACCTGGAAAGAACTGCCCACCCCCGAACCCGGAGCGGGCGAGGTGCTGATCGAGATCCAGGCAGCGAGCCTGAACTTTCCCGATCTGCTGATCGTCCAGAACAAGTACCAGATGAAGCCACCGCTGCCCTTCGTGCCTGGCTCGGAGTACGCCGGAGTGGTTCGCGCGGTGGGTGAAGGCGTGACGCATCTGCAGGTGGGCCAGAGCGTTGCCTGCCTGAGCGGCACCGGCGGTTTCGGCACCCATACGCTCGCGCCCGCGGCGCTGTGCATGCCGCTGCCACCGGGCTTCCCGCCGGTGGATGCCGCCGCCTTCATCATGATCTACGCCACCTCGCAGCACGCGCTGGTGGACCGCGCCCAGCTCAAGGCCGGAGAAACGGTGCTGGTGCTGGGTGCCGCCGGAGGCGTCGGCACGGCCGCAATCCAGCTCGCCAAAGCCGCCGGGGCACGGGTAATCGCCGCCGCGTCGAGCGACGACAAGTGCGCCCTGTGCAGGCAGCTGGGGGCCGACGAAACCATCAACTACAGCGTGCACACACCGCAGACCACGCTGCGCGACGAAATCAAGCGGCTGACCGGAGGCAAAGGGCCCGACGTGATCTACGACCCCGTCGGCGGCGACTTCGCCGAGCCGGCCTTCCGCTCCATCGCTTGGCGCGGCCGCTATCTGGTGGTGGGCTTTGCCAGCGGCCCGATCCCGAGCCTGCCGCTGAACCTGTCGCTGCTCAAGGGCGCGAGCATTGTGGGCGTGTTCTGGGGCGACTTTGCCAAGCGCGAACCCAAGGCCAACGCCCAGATGATGCAGACGCTGGCCACGATGTACATGAAGGGCCAGATCAAGCCGGTGATCGACCAGACGCTGCCGATGAAGGACCTGCCCAAGGCCTACGCCATCATGGGTTCGCGTTCGGTCAAAGGAAAGCTGGTGCTGGTGAACTGACCCAGCGGGTCCACCAGGAGCCTGAAACGACAAAGCCCGGCAAACACCGGGCTTTGTTCATATATTTTTGGGGTGGCTGATGGGACTCGAACCCACGACAACAGGAATCACAAGCTGAGGCAGCAATCCAGTGTTTCCGGGGCCTGCGGGCTGAGTCGTGGGAATTCTGAGGGCTTTCGTGGCCTAGTGTTTCTGCCCTCTCCAGGATGTTCATTCCCGCGGTTTCCATTGGAATGGGGATGCGCTTCGGAGCGCTGCCGGAGATACTGCGTGCTCCTCCAAGGCAGTGACAGCCTTTGGTTCTAGCCCGGCCAGTCCGGGCTTCTTTTTTCATGCATCGACACGCTCAGCGTGCACGGCCGTCCAGAACCAGTTCTCCGACTTGCCGTGCCGGTGCCGCATCAGCCGGTACTTGATGCGCACCAGGCCATGCGGGCGGCCGGAGTCGACCTCCACCACCTGCTCGGCAGGCTGGCCAGCGCTTGGCGTTGGCAGCATCTCTCGCGAGGTGCGGCCGATCACATCGCCCAGGATCAGCGGCAGTATGCCGTTCGGTTCGTCTTGCATGGCAGCATGGTGCCAGAACGCAAAAAAGCCCGCCGACCCCGTGAAGGGCCGGCGGGCGAAGCGTCGGGAGCTGATTGCGCCACCCGACGAGGAGACAACAGTGGCGTCTGTTGATCAGTCCGCGGGTGTGAAGTCCACGTAGAACTTCTCGCCCGGGTTCAGCTTGCCGAACAGTGCCGGGTTGGCGATGGTGATCTCGCACTTGGCCGACGGGCTGAACTTGGCGTAGGTGTTGTCTTCGTCGCTGCCATCGGCCGGGTAGCCGGTCGGCTTGGGCACAGCGACAAAGTGCACGTTTTCGCAAGAGGCGAAGCGCTCGACCTTGCTGACTTGGAACTTGGCGCGCATGGTGGTCATGGGTGGGTACTCCTAATGTGGGTGACGGCTCTTTCTCAATCGCGGTGAGCCGCCGAAACCGGAACCTCAGTCGACAGGCGGTCCGCCCTGCCCTGCCCGGCAGCTCGTGGACACGAAGTCCTGCAGGCCGCTCACCTGGTCGCCGAGCGCCTGAGCTCGTCCGTCCACCCTTCGATACGCTTCGGCGCATCTTCCGAGTAGGTCTCGGGCGGTACGGGCTTCGCCAGCGATGGCGGCAAGCTCGGCACCCTCGGGCACTGGTCGAGCGTTAAGCCGCTGGATTTCGTCGCGCAGGCCTGCAGCAGCGCGCTCAGAAGCAGCAAGGCGGGCAGCAGTGCGCGCCGCGCGTCGTTCTTGTTCATCGGTGATCCTTTCGGTGTTTCTGACGCGCACCATCTCGTCGGCGCGCGCTTCCTTGATGGCCTTGGCGGCCTGCTCGGCGATCTGCCGGGCTTGTTCGGCGTGGCGCCATCCCTGCACCTTCCAGCCGCCCCAGGCGCCCATGGCCGCGCCCAGCAGCAGCGTGGCGACCAGGCCGGTCAAGCCGCCACCAGTGAAAAGGCCCACGAAGCCGGTGATGAAGCTGCCGAGCCACTTCATACGGGCACCCCAACAGCCAGCAACACGAGGGCGCCGATCACACCGACGGCCATCGCGCCCAGCACCAGCAAGGCAGCGCCGAGCCCATCGAGCAGCCAGGCGGACTCGGGCGCGCGGTCTCGCCCGCTCACGACAGCACCTGTATGCCCACCTGGGCGCCGGCGTCGGTAATGGTGATGACGCGGTTGAACAGCTTGTCGGGGATGCGTGTGGACACATGCACCCACTGCTTGCCCTTGACGCCCTCCAGGATCAGTTGGCCGATGCCCAGGGTGCTGACCAGCGGCGCCAGCAGGCGGGCCAGCTGGTACGGCGTGCCGAACGCCGGCGCCACGATGTCTGCGGCCTGGCCGGTGACGTGGTCGCTGCTGGTGACACCGCCCACCGCCCGGTTCAGCGGCGGGCAGCGGTAGCCGCTGGTGACGACGATGGGCCGGCCGACGGTGGACCGGATGCGCTCCAGCATCTCGGCGGTGCCCTGCAAGCGGCGCAGCACGTCCGCCGGCGGCGTGTTGTCGATCCGCAGGGCGGCGGCCTTGTTGCTGGCCGTGAGCTCGGCCAGGCTGAAATGGGCGGTGAGTCGCATGGTCATCCTTCCTTCACGCGGGTACGAACGATGAGGACGGCGAAGCCGGCCAGCACCAGGGGGCCGGCCCAGCGGGCCAGCAGATCGAACAGGCCCGCCGCCTGCAGCAGCACGGCGGCCAGGTAGATGCCACCGCCCAGCGTCAGCAGGCACCAGGCGGCGCCCTTGAGCCATTCGCTGATGCGCTGGCGCAGGGTGAGGCCGGGGGCGCGTGGTGCGGCGCGCTCCAGCTTGTTCAGGCCCTCGGCCACCACCACCAGCGCGCACAGCGCGAGCAGGATCTGCAGCAGCAGGTTCATGGCTTGGCACCTCCGCTGCTGGTGATCGGCGGGTTGATGCGGTCGATGACGCCGCGCAGGATCTTTTGAGCACCAGCGCCCACGCTGAACGCCACCGCCAGCAGCAGCGCGTCGGGCAGGTTCGCCATGAGCAGGGCCAGCGGGGTGATGTAGCCCGCCACCAGGCTGCTGGCCAGCACCACGGCCACGCGCCGCGCAGTGGCGCGCACCAGGTGCTGCCAGGTGTCGCCATCGCTGGGCACGCTGTGCAGCAGCACGATGGCGACCAGCGCGCCAGCAAAGCCGGCGACCAACACGTCGGGCCGCAGGCCCAGGTTGACGCCAAAGGCGGTAAGCATGGCGACTGCGGGCGGCGCCGCCGCCAGGGTGGCCGCTGCTGGCGTGATGACGGGTTCAGGCACAGATGCTCCTTTTTCTCGGTTTCAGATCTCGATCTCGGCGAACGGCAGGTCCGGCGCAAGCCCTTCGACCACCCCAGCGCGCACGAACACGCGATCGCCGGCCGCAAACACGCCCCGCGCGCGCACCTCTCCGCCGCCTGGCAGCTCCACGGTGACGGTGCCGTCGGCGTGCTGCACGGTGACTTCGCCAGACAACAGCGGGTCTCCCGGGAGCAGGTTCAGCAGCTCCCGGTACAGGTTCAGTTCCATGGGTTCGGCTCCTACGGTGTGACTTCGAGGTGGCGCTCGATCTGCACGCTCTGGCGCACCTCGCGCCCGAACGCAGCCGCCACGCTGACGGACCGCACACGGCCCCGCCAGGGCTGCGCGGCGTTGATCTGCACCAGCTGGCCCACGTCGAGCACGCCGGGCTGGCTGGGGCCGGTGAGCACGGGCAGGCTCACGCGCACCAGGTGCTTGGGGCCGGCCGCGCCCAGGATGGCGGTGCCGCGCTGGCGGGCGGCCTCGTTGGCGGTGATCAGAGGGTCGGTCACCGGGCTGGCCAGCTTGTCGGCGGCGCTGCCGGTGCGCTTGACCAGGCGCGACACACCCTGGTTCTGCCCGGACACATAGACCGCATTCAGGTCGGGGCCGTCGCTGCGCTCGATGGCGGTGGTCACCAGAGCATCGGGCGCCAGCTCCACGTCTGGCGTGACGCCGCTGGCGTACCAGTTCCACGGGCCGCCAGGGATGCCACCGGCCAGCGTGGGGTACGGGTGGCGGGCCAGCAGCGTGGCCGCGTTGCGCGCGCTCTGCAGGTAGCCGCCGGCAGCCTCCACGATGGCCTGCACGGCAGCCAGAGCCGTGCCGCTGTGGCTCCAAGCACCGGCAGGCACCAGCCAGTCCTCCAGGCCCCAGCTGAGGCCCACGCCGGTCAGGTCCAGCGCCTGCAGGGCCAGTTGCTGGGCCGTGATCGGCGCCGAGTTCAGGCGCTGCGTTTCGCGGGCGAACGGGCGCCCCAGCAGCGCTGTGATGCTGCGGCCCGCGATACGCGCGCCGCGGCGGCCGAACTGCTCGTCGTGGGTCAGGCTGTCGACGATGAAGGCGAACGGGATGCCGTCGAGCGTGATGCGCAGCTGCTGCGGCACGCCCGCTGTGGGCGCTAGCTGCTCGAACACGCTTGCGGGGGCCGATGCGTTGAACGTCCAGGCGTAGGAACCGGCGTCGGCCGAGAGCGTGGCGTCGAAGATGGGCACCTCGGCCAGGTCCGGCAGACGGTGCGCCACCAGGGTGTGGGCTTGCATGAAATACCTCGCGGGAAGGATGAACAGGGGCGCGCCTGGCCCCACCGGCGGCAGGCACACATGCCCGAACACCAGATCGATCGGGGCGCCCTGCTCGTAGGGCGGGCAGGCGAACACCAGGTCCAGGCTGACCGGGTGCGGGGTGATGCCACCCTCACCCGGTGGCACCAGCACGGTGAGGCCGGGCGGGATGAGCTGGGCGGCCACCTGCCAGCGGGCGCGGATGGCGCGCTGGGCCGGCGTGGCCACCTGGTGTGGCGCGTGGGCGCGGGCGCTGATGGGCGCACCCTGCTGGGCGCTGACGGTGCGCAGCTGGTGCAGCACATCGGCCACCTGGTGCGGCGCCAGCAGGTTGACCGTGGCGGGCACGGCCAGCTGCCAGCCGATGGCAGCCAGCACGTCCAGCGGCGTGCAGGCCTGGTAGACCATGCCCCGCTGCTGCGCCACCGGCGTGGCGGCCTGCCAGGCGGTGCGCGCGGGCGTGTCGGCGCGGTCGGTCTTGCCCCACGGCGCCACGGGCGCAGCGGCGGCCCGGTCGGCGCTCTGCCAGGCGCTGGCGCTGGACTGGCCGGCCGGCGCCGGCTGGCCCCAGGGCGCCACCGGCTGCACCTGTGCGGGCGCGGCCACCTGGTGGCGGGCCGTGAAGCCGGTGGACACGGTGGCGGGCAGGCGGTTGTCGTAGAGCAGCGTGCCGGTGGCTTCCGGCGCCTCCAGGTACAGCGTGCCTTGCAGCGTCAGCGGCAGGATCTCGGGCGCGAGCGTGTCGCCGAACACCAGGTCCAGCGGATCACCCGGGACGTATCGCGGCCGGCTGAAAACCAGATCCACGGTCAGAGCCTCACGAACTCGACGGACATGGTGACCACCCCGCCCGGGTACATCGCTGCGCCCGGCGGCTCCTGGCCGTCGCTCACGATCAGCTGCGCGCCACTGCCCGGCAGGCCGGCGCTGGCGTCGTACACCGTGGCGCCAGTGCCATCGACAAAGCGCGCCCAAGTGGGCGTGCCGGACAGCGCCACGTTGGCCTCCACCTCGATCAGCATGTACGCCTCGGTGGCGTCCATCACCAGGTCGGCGGCAGACAGCGAGCGGATCACTAGCGGCGGGTCGGCGCTGGGCGCCTCAGTGCCCGGGTAGACCGAACCATAGACGTGCACCGCACCCCCGCCGCTGGCCAGGATGCGGTCGCGAATGTCCAGCACCTGGGCACGCCGGATGTAGAGACAGTGAAACGACTTTGCGCCGATGATAGTGCGGGTTCCCGTGTGAAAGTAGGTCATCGTCAGGCTATTATTGAGAAAGGCCCCAAGTAGAGATACTTGGGGCCTTTTGCTTTAGCACTTTTACCGGTGCAAAGGTCAGAGCATGAGTGGTTACTGATCGAAGATCATTTCACCTTCACATCTGACGGCTTTGGCTCGCTCGAGGTCACAGATCAGTTCTTGCAACCATTGGTCAGGTGTGTTCGATCCAGACACTGGAGTTGGAGTTGACCCGAATCCGTGGATACATCATTGTTTGTGTTCAAGGGATGGTCTGCAAAACCCCGGCGCCCATGGCCCGATGTGAGACATTGACGGCATGAAGCAACTGAGCCTGGGCGAGAGCGGATTCGAGCGCAAGACCAAGAGGACGCGCAAGCGTGAGTTCCTTGACGAGATGAACCTCGTGGTGCCTTGGGCCGAGCTGGTGTCGCTGATCGCGCCGCATGCGCCGGCACCGGGTGCCAAGGGCGGACGCCCACCGTTTGCCGTCGAAACCATGCTGCGCATCCACTTCCTGCAGCAGTGGTTCAACCTCTCGGACCCGGCCATGGAAGAGGCGCTGTACGACATGGCGCTGTTCCGTGAGTTCGTGGGGCTGGATGCCGGGGAAGACAACCTGCCTGTTGACGCCGACCGAAAACTGACCATCTGAAGGCAGGAGTGCCGCTTCAAAATTGACCAGGGTGTATCACGCGACTGCTGAATTTTTTGGCAGGAGCAAAAGAGGTGATCACCATGGACATGATTGGCAAGGTCAGGCGCATGAAGATGCGCGATGGGATTTCGATCAGCGAGATCTCGAGGAAGACGGGTTTGGCCAGGAACACCGTCAAGAAGTGGCTGAAGGCGCCGGCGGCGATGGAGCCGCGGTATGAGCGGGCGCAGAAGATGGGCAAGCTCTCGGCGTTCGAGGCGACGCTGGTGGCGGCGCTCAAGACGGATGCCCACCGAGCTCGGGATCAGCGGCGCACGGCGCGGGCGCTGTTTGTGCAGATCCAGGCTCAAGGCTACCGGGGCGGCTACAGCGCGGTGACGGACTTCATCCGGGCGTGGCGACAGGACTCGGGCAAGGACACCACGAAGGCGTTTGTGCCGCTGAGCTTCGAGCTGGGCGAGGCGTTCCAGTTTGACTGGAGCGAGGAAGGCATCGTGGTGGGCGGGGTGTACCACCAGGCGCAGGTGGCGCACCTGAAGCTGTGCGCCTCGCGCGCGTTCTGGCTGGTGGCGTACCCCAGCCAGGGGCACGAGATGCTGTTTGACGCGCACACGAGGTCGTTTGCGGCGCTCGGCGGCGTGGCCCGCCGGGGCATCTACGACAACATGAAGACGGCGGTGGACAAGGTCAAGAAGGGCAAGGGCCGGGTGGTCAACGCCCGGTTTGCGGCCATGTGCAGCCACTACCTGTTTGATGCGGACTTCTGCAACGTGGCCTCGGGCTGGGAGAAGGGGGTGGTGGAGAAGAACGTGCAGGACAGCCGGCGACGGGTGTGGCTGCAAGCGCGAGAGCGCAAGTTCACCAGCTTTGCCGAACTCAACGCGTGGCTGGCCGAGCGCTGCAAGGCGGTGTGGGCGGACACGCCGCACCCGCAGCACCGGGAGCTGAGCATTGCCGAGGTGCTGCAGCTCGAGTGCGAGCACCTCATGGGCATGCCAGCGCCGTTTGACGGCTACGTGGAGCGCCCCGCGCGGGTCAGCAGCACCTGCCTGGTGACGGTGGCGCGCAACCGCTACTCGGTGCCCTGCGAGTGGGCCGGGCACATGGTGAGCACGCGGCTGTATCCCGGCCGCGTGGACGTGGTCGCTGGGGACGCGCTGGTGGCCAGCCACGAGCGGGTGCTCAACCGGGGGCAGACGGTGTTCGACTGGCAGCACTACATCGAGCTGGTGCAGCGCAAGCCCCGGGGCACTGAGGAACGGCGCACCGTTTGCCGATATGCCCCGGCCGCTGGCGCAACTGCGTCATGCCCTGATGCGCCACACCGGTGGTGACCGGGTGCTCTCGGAGGTGCTGGCCCTGGTGCCTACGGCAGGGTTGGACACGCTGCTGGTGGCGGTGGAACTGGTGCTGGAACACGCCACGCCCAGCGGACACATCAGCGTGGAGCACGTGCGCAACGTGCTGGCGCGCCTGAGTGATCCGCAGCGTCCGCCACCGGCGGACACGGCCCTGGCGCTGCGCGAGGCGCCACGCGCCGACACCCACCGCTACGACCGGCTGCGCGCTGCCGACGCCCAGGAGGCTGGCCATGCGAACTGAGATTGCCAGCGAACTCAAGAGCCTGCGGCTGTACGGCATGGCCAGCGCCTGGGATGATCTGCTGGGGCAAGGGGAGACGGCGGCGCTGCAGAGTGCACGCTGGCTGCTGGAGCACCTGCTGCAGGCCCAAGGGGTGGACCGGGCGATGCGTTCGGTGTCCTACCAGATGAAGGCGGCACGATTCCCCATGCACCGGGATCTGGCCGGCTTCGACTTCGAGGCCTCAGCGGTGGAACGGGTGCTGGTCAGTCAGTTGGCCAGCCTCGCGTTCACCGACCAAGCCCACAACGTGGTGCTGATCGGTGGCCCTGGCACGGGCAAGACGCACCTGGCCAGCGCGCTGGGCATTGCGGCCATCACCCAGCACGGCAAACGGGTGCGCTTCTACTCCACGGTCGATCTGGTCAATGCGCTGGAGCAGGAGAAAGCCCAGGGGCGTGCGGGGCGCATCGCTGCCAGCCTGCTGCATGTGGACCTGCTCATCCTCGATGAGCTGGGCTATCTGCCGTTCAGCCAGGCCGGCGGGGCGCTGCTGTTCCACCTGCTCAGCCGGCTGTACGAGCACACCAGCGTGATGATCACGACCAACCTGGCGTTTGCCGAGTGGTCCAGCGTGTTCGGCGACGCGAAGATGACCACGGCACTGCTGGACAGGCTGACGCACCATTGCCACATCGTGGAAACGGGCAACGAGTCCTACCGGTTCCGCCACAGCTCAGCGCAGGTCAAGGCCAAGGGCAGAGCACGTGAGCAGGCCAAAGACAAAGGCAAGACGGTCGTTCAGACACCAGCGCCCGAGCCATTCTGAGTTGACGGGCCGCCAGCAGGCCGCTGCGGGCTACGCCCTTCGCAGCTGGCTTGCGGCCATGCACAACGCAGCAAGAAGGAGATGCAAGAAGCAGCGATGACCGTATAGTTATCCACAACCGGGCATCAAAAAACCCGGTGCAGGCCCCTGGTCAAAATTCAATCGGCACGCCTGGTCAGATTTGAATCGGCGCCAACAAGTTGCGCGTCAACGTGCCGGTCACCTTCGGCGTGCTGCACCTGGCGCCGCTGTGGCCGGCCTTCATGGCGCAGCACCCGAAAGTGAAGCTGGACGTGACGCTGTCCGACCGCCTGGTCGATCTGGTCGACGAGGGCTTCGATGTGGCGGTCCGCATTGCGCGCCTCCAGGTGTCCTCGCTCATCAGCCGGCAGCTGACCACGACGCGGCTGATCCTGTGCGCCTCGCCGGAGTACCTTCGCCGGCACGGCGCGCCCCGGCATCCGGCCGAGCTGGCCGGGCACTCGGTGATCGCCTATTCGTTGCTGGCCGCGGGGGACCAGTGGGAATTCTTTTCGTCGCAGGGGTCCAGGGAACCGATCCAGGTGAAGGTGTCGCCCCGCATGCGCACCAACAGCGGCGACACCTGCACCGCCGCCGCCCTGCAGCACATGGGCCTGGTGCTGCAACCCTCGTTTCTCGTCGGGCCGCACCTGGACTCGGGCGCGCTGGTGGAGGTCATGCCCGGCTTCCGCTCCACCGAACTCGGTGTGTACGCGGTCTACCCGAGCCGCCGGCAACTGACCCCCAAGGTCCGTGCGCTCATCGACTTCCTGGTGGACGCGTTCCGCATGCGGGCCTGGCCGGCCTGAGGCATCGGCAGGGGAGCGTGCAGCGCGCGACAGGGTGGCGGCTGCACCGGCAATGACCCTGGCAGACAAGCGGTCAACGCCGCTTTTTGTGGTCATCGGCATTAAAGATGCATATCATATGAATCTTTAAAAGAGGCTGCAGATCAACACCAAAACCACTTCGGTGGCGCATCGAATCTGCACCCATCGCCGCAGGAGCCCCACCATGACCACCGTTGAACAGGCACCGCCGCTGACCCAGGCGTTGCATCAGCCCTACCAGCACGGCTTCGTCACCGACGTGGAGACCGACTCGCTGCCACCGGGGCTGGACGCCGACACCGTGCGCGCCATCTCGCGCCGCAAGCGCGAGCCCGAGTTCCTGCTGCAATGGCGCCTGGCGGCACTGGAGCGCTGGCAGACCATGGAGCATCCGCACTGGGGCCAGCTGCGCATCGAGCCCGTGGACTTTCAAGCGCTGAGCTACTACTCGGCGCCAAAGTCCCAGAAGGACGGCCCCAAGAGCCTGGCCGAGGTCGACCCCAAGCTGCTGGAGACCTACGAAAAACTTGGTGTGCCGCTGCACGAGCGGGCGCGGCTGGCCGGTGTGGCGGTGGACGCGGTGTTCGACTCGGTGTCCGTGGGCACCACCTTCCGCGAACAGCTGGCCGAAGTCGGCGTGATCTTCTGTTCGTTCTCGCACGCGGTGCAACACCACCCCGAACTGATCGAACGCTACCTCGGCACCGTGGTGCCACCGGGCGACAACTTCTATGCCGCACTGAATTCGGCGGTGTTTTCCGACGGCTCCTTCGTCTACATCCCCAAGGGCGTGCGCTGCCCGATGGAGCTGTCGTCGTACTTCCGCATCAACGCCGCCAACACCGGCCAGTTCGAGCGCACGCTGATCATTGCCGAAGAGGGCAGCCATGTGAGCTACCTCGAAGGCTGCACCGCACCGCAGCGCGACCAGCACCAGCTGCACGCGGCGGTGGTCGAGCTGGTGGCGCACGACGATGCTCACATCAAGTATTCGACGGTGCAGAACTGGTACCCCGGCGACGAACAGGGCCGCGGCGGCATCTACAACTTCGTCACCAAGCGCGGTCTGTGTGCGGGCCAGCGCTCGCACATCGCCTGGACACAGATCGAGACCGGTTCGGCCATCACCTGGAAGTACCCGAGCGTGGTGCTGCGCGGCGACGATTCGCGCGGCGAGTTCCATTCGATCGCCGTGAGCAACCATTTCCAGCAGGCCGACACCGGCACCAAGATGATCCATCTGGGCCGCAACACCAAGAGCCGCATCGTCTCCAAAGGCATCAGCGCGGGGCACGCCCAGAACAGCTACCGCGGCCTGGTGCGCGTGGCGCCCACCGCGAGCGGTGCCCACAACCACACGCAGTGCGACTCGCTGCTCATCGGCCCGGACTGCGGAGCCCACACCTTCCCGTACATCGAGGCTGCGCGCGACGACGCCATGGTGGAACACGAGGCGACCACCACCCGCATTTCCGAAGAGCGCCTGTTCTATTGCCAGCAGCGCGGCATCCATCCACAGGACGCCACCGCCCTCATCGTCGGCGGCTTCTGCCAGGCGGTGCTGGACGAGCTGCCGATGGAGTTCGCGCTCGAAGCCAAGGCGCTGCTGGCCGTCTCGCTCGAAGGCGCCGTCGGCTGAGCCCCACCCCCCGATTTCCCAGGAGAGAACCACCATGACCCATGCCGAACCCCTGTTGCAGGTGCGCGATCTGCGCGTTGACGTTGGCGGCCGCCACGTGTTGAAGTCGATCTCGCTCGATGTCCCCGCCGGTGCGCTGGTGGTGCTCATGGGCGCCAACGGCAGCGGCAAGAGCACACTGGGCCTGACGCTGGCCGGCCATCCGCGCTACCGCGTGGTCGGCGGCGAAGCCCGCTTTGCGGGCCAGGACCTGCTGGCCATGAGCCCCGAGGCGCGCGCCCGCGCCGGGCTGTTCGTTTCGTTCCAGGCACCGCCCGAGATCCCGGGCGTGAAGAACAACCTGTTCATCCGCACGGCCCTCAACGCCGTGCGCGAGGCGCGCGGCGAAGCACCGCTGGATGCCTTCGATTTCCTGGGCGATGCGCGGGCCACGGCCACCCGTCTGGGCCTGCCCGAGGCGATGCTGGCGCGCCCCGTCAACGACGGTTTTTCGGGTGGCGAGCGCAAGCGCAACGAACTGCTGCAACTGGCCCTGCTGCGGCCGCGCCTGGCATTGCTGGACGAGATCGATTCCGGCATGGACGTGGATGGCACCCGCGCGGTGGTGGAGCTGGTGCAGTCGCTGCGGGCGCAGGGCACGGCCTTCGTGGTGGTGTCGCACTACCTGCACCTGATCGAGTCGCTGCAGCCCGACGCGGTGCTGCGGCTGGACCAGGGCTGCATCGCCGAGACCGGCGACCTGGAACTGGCCCGCAAGATCGAGCGGACCGGTTTCGCGCGCGTGGCCGACGCGCTGGAGGTCTGAGCATGGACACCGCACGCGCCGACATCCTGGCCGCCCGCCACCGACTGGAAGACGCCGGCTGGGTTCCCCGCAACGCCGATGCGTTTCGCCATCTGCCGCCACCCCCGGCCGCCGTCTGGCTGGGCGAGGCGCCCGAAGCCACATCGACCCCCTGCGACGCCCACCCGCTGAGCGGCGCTGGGTGGACATTGCACCCGCTGGGCGACACGCCGCAAGGCCGTGTGGATGCCCGCTGGCTCGACGCCGCCGACCCGGCGCAGCGCCAGGAGCTGTTCGCCGGTCTGCCGCTGCCGACCCACCCCGATGGCGCGATGGCCCCCGACACCATCGCCCAGCACGACGCCGCGCCGTTCACCTGGGTGCATCGCGCGCTGTGCCGTCGCGGCTTGCGGCTGCGCATTGGCGGTGAACACGCCAACAGCCGCGGTGCGGCCGAGACGGTGTGGATACAGCTGAGGCACCAGCCACGCAGCGCGGTCGAAGCGCCGATGCTGGTGATCGATGTGCAGGAGGGCATGCACTGCGTGCTGGTGGAAACCCATCACCGTGAACCGGTGGCCTGCGAACAGACGGTGGTGCAGAACCTGCACGCCCACATCCGCCTGGGCGCGGGCGCCACGCTGCAGCACCTGCGCAGCGTGCGCCCCGGCGCCGCCGACCAGGTTGCCCACCATCTGCAGCTGCAGCTGGGGCAGGGCGCGCGCTACGAACAGGGCCTGATCGCCACCGGTGGCCGCTACCACCTGCAACGCCAGGAAGTTGGGCTGGCGGGCGAGCGTGCCCAGGCCCACAGTGCGGGCCTGCTGCTGGCGGCCGCCGCCAACGTCGAACAACAGGTGCGCATGCTGCACACCGGCGAGCGCACCCACAGCACCATCGAGACGCTGGCGCTGGCCAGTGGCGCGGCGCGCGCAGTGGTCAACGCCCACACCCGCATCGCACCCCATGCCGCCGACGCCGAGGTGCGGCAGCGGCTCACGGGCGTGCCCACCGGCGGCCAGCCCCGGCTGGTGCTGCGCCCGCACCTGGAGATCCACCACGACCAGGTGCAGGCGGCCCACGGGGCCACCTGGGGCGCCCTGCCAGAGGACGCGCTGTTCTATGCGCGCCAGCGGGGCCTGGACGAACGCAGCGCGCGCGGGCTGATCATCGAAGGCATGGCCAGCGCCTTGCTCTCGCGGGCGTTTGGCGATCCCCAGTTCATCGAGTCGCTGGGCCTCGCAGGCCTGCTGCGCGAGGTGGTGGCCCAGCACCTGGGTGGCGATCCCGCTGCCCCCATGGCCCAGCCGGAGGCCGCACATGGGTGACGCCTTTTTGATCGATCCTCTCGCGCCCGATACCGTGCGCACGCAGTTCCCGGTGCTCGCGCAGCGCATCCACGGCGCGGAGCTGGCCTACCTCGACAACGCGGCCACCACCCAGATGGCCCTGCCGGTGCAGGACGCGATGCGCGCCTTCGAGCAGCACGACCGGGCCAACATCCACCGCGGCGTGCACGTGCTGAGTCAGCGCGCCACCGATGCGTTCGAGCACGCGCGCAGCACGCTCAAACGCTTCGTCGGCGCGGGCGCAGACCACGAGCTGGTGTTCACCTCGGGCACCACCGATGCGCTGAACATGGTGGCCCATGGGCTCTCCACCCGCGGCATGCGGTCGGCCTGGCTGCAGGCGGGCGACGAGATCGTGGTCAGCGGCCTGGAACACCACGCCAACCTCGTGCCCTGGCAGCAGGCGGCGCGGCGCACCGGGGCTGTGCTGCGCGTGCTGCGGCCCGATGCCCAGGGACGGCTGCACGCCGCCGACCTGCGCCGCCTGCTCAACCCCCGCACCCGCGTGCTGGCGCTCACCGCCTGCGCCAACGCCACCGGTGAGCGGCCGCCCTACGAGGACTTGCTCCAGCTCGCCGCCGGCGCGGGCGCGCTGACCGTGCTCGACGCGGCCCAGGCCGTGGCCCACGGCGGGCCCGACCTGTCGTCGCTGGCCTGCGACTTCATGGCCTTCTCGGGCCACAAGATGTACGGGCCCATGGGCACCGGCGCATTGGTGGGCCGGCGAGCCGCGCTGGAACGCCTGGAGCCCCTGCGCTACGGCGGAGACATGGTGGCCTGGGTCAGTGCCACCGAAGCCAGCTTTGCCGAACTGCCGGCGCGGCTGGAAGGCGGCACGCCCAACGTGGCGGGCGCGATTGGCATGGCCGTTGCGGCGGGCTTCATCGACGGGGTCGGGCGTGATCGCATCGACGCCCACCTGAACGCGCTGCGCGAACACGCGGTGGCGGGTCTGGCCGAGCTGCCCGGCATCACGGTGCTGTCGGCCCACAGCCGCGCATCGGCCATCGTCTCGTTCGTCGCCGACGGCGTGCACCCTCACGACATCGGCACCTTGCTGGACCAGCGCGGCATCGCCGTGCGCACCGGCCACCACTGTGCCCAACCGCTGCTCGAACACCTGGGCCTGGGGCCTACCACGCGCGCCTCGTTCGCGCTCTACAACACGCACGCCGAGGTGGAGCGCCTGCTCGCCGGCGTCGCGCACGCCATGAAGGTGTTGCAATGACTTCAGAAACCGCCGCCGAACTCGACCTCTACCAGGAGGTGGTGATGGACCACAAGCGCGCGCCGCGCCACTTTGGCCCGCTGGCCGCGCCGACCCACCAGGCGCGCGGCCAGAACCCGCAATGTGGTGACGACCTGCAGGTGGCCCTGGTGGTCGACAACGGGCGGGTGGGCGACATCCGCTTCCAGGGCCAGGGCTGCGCGATCTGCATCGCGTCCGCTTCCATGATGACCGAGGCGGTTCTGGGGCAGGAGGTGGCGCAGGCCCAGGCCCTGCAGGCGCGCTTTCGGGCCGTGCTCACGGGCCAGATGGCGCCCGAAGAGGCGCACCTGGGCAAGCTGGTCAGCCTGGCGGGCGTGCGCCACTACCCCGGCCGCATCAAGTGCGCGCTGCTGGGCTGGCACGCCCTGATGCACGCGCTGGGCGCCGAGGCCGGCAGCGCCAGCAACGCGCCGGAGGCCACGCCATGAGCTCGCCCCGCGAACGGGCGGTGGTCACGCGCACGGTGGCGGTGACCTGTGTGCCCGACGGAACCCCCGCGGAACTGACGGCCGGCACGCTGGTGCAGATCACCCAGGCGCTGGGCGCGGCGTTCACCCTGCTGGTGGACGGCCAGCTGATGCGCCTGGCCGGCGCCGATGCCGACGCCATCGGCAAGCCGGTGCCTGTGGCGCCGGTGCTGGCGGACGTGGAGGGGCCCGAGGGTGTGCGGGCACAGGTCTGGCAGACGCTCAAGACCTGCTACGACCCGGAGATTCCGGTCGACATCGTCGAGCTCGGGCTGGTCTATGGGTGCGACGTGCTGCCAACGGACGGCGACGGGTTCAAGGTGTCGATCAGGATGACCTTGACGGCGCCCGGCTGCGGCATGGGCGACATGCTGGTGGACGAGATCCACGAAAAGCTGCTGGCCTTGCCCCAGGTGGCCGATGTCGACCTGGAGTTCGTGTTCGATCCGCCCTGGGACCGCTCCCGGATGTCCGAAGCCGCGATGCTGTCACTGGGCTTGTGACACAGCCCGGCCCGGATCGCGGGCACAGAGCCCGCCCATCCGGGCCGGGCGGATTCAGCGTTCGAGCTGGTCGCGTTTGTCCTGGACCGTGCTCCAGGTGTCGGCGTCGGGCAGCGCCGGCTTGGTCCGTGTGATCGGCTTCCACACGCGCGCCAGCTCGGCGTTGAGCGGTGTGAAGTCCTGCTGGTCGTTGGGAACGTCTTCTTCGGCGTAGATCGCCGAGACAGGGCACTCCGGGACACAGACCGCGCAGTCGATGCAGTCGTCGGGATCGATCACCAGGAAGTTCGGTCCTTCCCGGAATGCGTCCACCGGACAGACATCGACGCAGTCGGTGTACTTGCACCGGATGCACGATTCGGTCACCACAAAGGTCATGGTTGGCTCCCGGTCAGCCGCCGCACGAGCCGCAGCAGGAATCCACCCCGTGCACAGGCTGGCTGTCGGCCGGTTTGGCGATCTGCACGCGCCACTGTTCCGGGCCGCTTTCCAGCATGGTCCAGCTAAAGGCGCCATAGAGGCCGCTCTCGAACTGCCCGCGCAGCGGCTGCGGGTTGTGGTCGTTGATGAGCTCCATGGCCGCGCCGGGTGGCAGGGCCTTGAAGGTGGAGAACACCAGCGAGTGGCGTTCGCGCGGCGCAATGCTGCGCAGGTCGACGGTGGGGGTGGGAGCGGTGATGGTGTTCATGAGCAGTTCCTTGAGTGGTTGAAGAGGGAAGGGTTGAGAAAGCGCGTCAGCCGTCCTTGCCGTCGAAGCGCGTCTTGAGCAGCCAGGGCGTGTAGATGAAGAGGTAGATCGCAAACGCCACCGACCAGCCGGCGGCAGACAGCACCAGGGCCATGGGCAGCCACGTCGGCAGGGCCAGCGGCAGCAGCACGCGGACGGCGGCCGCCAGCATGACGAGCACATAGGCCGTGGTCTCCGCGCGCGACACCTGCAGCGCGCGCCCGGTGTGGCCGCGGGCGGTGCGGGTGATCATGCCGATGATGAGACCGGCGGTGGCTCCGATGGCCAGCGCATGCACGCCGGCCGACACGCCGATCCAGCCGAACCGGGCCGCTGCCAGCAAGGCCAGCCCGAAGGGAATCCAGGCGTGCGACAGGTGCAGGATCCAGAGGATCGGGCGGTGCCGTGTGATCGCAGGCCGCCACTGCAGCAGCCGCACCACCTGGGCCAGCGCGGCGAGCAGAAGGGCCAGGCCACCGACCAGGTTCCAGCCTGCGGCGGCGGGTGCGAACACCCACAGCAGCAAGCCCAGCGCTGTGAGCGCCATCGCGGCGCGCTCCACCGGTGCGCGCACCTGGAGTTTCAGACCCGGCGTCGCGCTCATGGTGAAGGCCGGAATCACCCGGCCCGCGATCACGCACTCGATCATCACGATCAGCGCCAGGGCGGCGTGCAGAGGGACCAGCGGAGAAATCTCCAGGACACCGGTCACGCCCAGGTGAAAGACGCCGTTGGCCAGCGCGAGCAGCATCAGCATGCCCGCCAGCGGCAGGTTGCGCCGGTTGCGCGCGCGCAGCAGCAGGCGGGTGAGCACCGCGGCCACCAGGGGCAGCAGCGCCAGGTCCAGCACGGCATACAGCGTGTAGGGCCCGGTCACGGCGGCCACCCGGGCCGCCAGCCACAACAGGGCCAGGGCACCCAGGAAGGCGCCGCGCGGCGTGGCCAGCCCGGTCCAGGCTTTGACCGCGGTCAGCAGGAAGCCCAGGATGACCGCGATCGCAAAGCCGAACAGCATGTCGTGCGCGTGCCACAGCAGCGGGGGCAGCGCCATCGTGAGGTTCCACTGGCCCAGGAACAGCGCCACCCACAGCGGGATCGCGAGCAGCGCGAACACCGCAGCGCCCAGGTAGAAGGGCCGGAATCCGAGCCTCAGCAGCGGCCAGCCCCGGGGCTGTGGCGCGGCAGAAGGTTCGGACGGGGAGGCGTGCAAGGGCAGGGTGGTCATGGTGGGGGGACGTTGCAGAAGCTGTCGGGCCGCTGCAAAGACCTCATAAGAAGCATGTGAAATGAATATTAAACCCAAATAGCCTTTAAAGAAATATACTTGGTACCTCTTTAGGGGCTTCCATGCGACTTGCCGAGTACACCGACTACACCTTGCGCGTGCTGATGTATTGCGCGGCCCGCCCGCACCAGATGGTGACCATCAGCGAGCTGGCCGAACACCACAGGGTGTCCAGAAACCACCTGATGAAGATCGTCACCGACCTCGGTCGACAGGGCGTGCTGGAAACCACGCGCGGTCGCGGTGGCGGACTGCGCCTGCTGAAAGATCCGGCCACGGTGCGCATCGGGGATGTGGTGCGCGCCTCGGAGACCGACTTCCGCCTGGTCGAGTGTTTCGACCCGGGTTCCAACCAGTGCACGCTGTCACCGACCTGCCGCCTGAAGGGCTTGTTCAACGCCGCGCTGGGGGCCTACCTCAGGGAACTTGATGGCACGACCCTGGCCGACCTCGTGGCGCCCGCATCGCCGCGGGGCACCGCGACGGCTGTGCCGGTGGCGGCGCCCCGAAGCCTTCGAAAGCCCACGGGCAAAGCAACACCTGTTATTCCACGGAGCGTTCCATGAACATCGACAAACTCAAACACCAGCACCAGGACATCATCGGCGCCATATCGGCCCTTCGGACGCTCGCGCAGGCGGGGGTGGCGCAGAACGCCGCCGACATCGCAAGGCTCGTCGTCAGCATGAGCTCCACCATCAAGCTGCACCTGGCCGTCGAAGACCAGGCGCTGTACCCGGCCCTGCGGCGGGGTGGCAACCCCGAGCTGGCGCGCATGGGCCAGCAGTACCAGGAGGACATGGGCCCGATTGCCCAGGCCTACGACGCCTTCGCCCGTCGCTGGAACCGGCCCGAGAGCGTTCGCAGCGACGAGCAGGGCTTCCGCGACGACGCCAACCGCGTGCTGCGCATGGTGCATGAGCGCATGCAGCGCGAGAACCGTGACTTCTACCCGCGCATCGAGGCTGCGTGATCGGCGGAAGAGCCCGCAGCTCCCATCACACGCCGGCCTGGATCAACCCGGGCCTGGCCCGACCGTGAGATGCCAGGGCCGCGTGGTGTCTATCGGCTCCGCAGGCGCAGCGCATTGCCGATCACGGACACCGAACTCAGGCTCATGGCCAGCGCGGCGACCATCGGCGAGAGCAGCCAGCCGGTGAACGGATACAGCAGCCCGGCGGCCAACGGAATGCCCAGCGCGTTGTAGACGAAGGCAAAGCCCAGGTTCTGCTTCATGTTGGCCACGGTGGCCACCGAGAGTTCGCGCGCGGTGGCGATGCCGCGCAGGTCCCCCTTCACCAGCGTGAGCTGGGCGCTGTTCATCGCCACGTCGGTGCCGGTACCCATGGCGATACCCACATCGGCGCGGGCCAGCGCCGGGGCGTCGTTGATGCCATCGCCCGCCATGGCCACCACGCGGCCTTCGGCCTGCAGCCGTTCCACGAGCCGGAGCTTGTCGGCCGGCTGCACCTCGCCGTGCACCTCGTCGATGCCCAGGCGCTGGCCCACTGCGTGCGCCGTGGTCAGGCCATCGCCGGTGGCCATCACCACGCGGATGTGCGCGCGGCGCAGCGACGCCAGGGCCTCGGCGGTGGTCGGCTTGACCGGGTCCGACACCGCCAGCAGGCCCGCCAGCCGCCGGTCCACGGCCAGGTACATCACGCTCGCCCCCTGGCTGCGCAGCGATTCGGCCTCTTTAGCCAGCGCCGCGGTGTCCACACCCTGCTGGTCCATCAGGACCGTGTTGCCCAATGCCAGCGCCCGCCCGCCCACCACGCCGTGCACGCCGATGCCCGACGCCGAGTCGAACTGCGCGGGCTTTTCCAACACCAGCCCCTGCTGCCGGGCCGCTGCCACGATGGCCGCCGCCAGGGGGTGTTCGCTGCCCTGGTCCAGGCTGGCCGCCAGCCGCAACACCTCGGCGTCGGAGTGGCCCGCCACGCCCAAGGCGCGTTCGAACCTGGGCTTGCCTTCCGTCAGCGTGCCGGTCTTGTCCACGATCAGGGTGTCGACCTTGCGCAGGTTCTCGATGGCCGCGGCGTCGCGGAACAGCACGCCGTGGCCGGCGCCGCGGCCGGTGGCCACCATGATCGACATCGGCGTGGCCAGCCCCAGCGCACAGGGGCAGGCGATGATGAGCACCGCCACCGCATTGATCAGCGCGTAGACCCAGCTCGGCTCCGGCCCCAGCCAGCCCCAGCCCAGGAAGGTGAGCACCGAGATGCCGACCACCGCCACCACGAAGGTGCCCGCCACCTGGTCGGCCATGCGCTGCATGGGCGCCCGGGAGCGCTGGGCCATGGCCACCATCTGCACGATCTGGGACAGCACGGTGGCCGACCCCACGCGCTCCGACCGCATCACCAGCGCCCCGCTGGTGTTGAGCGTGGCGCCGATCAGCGGGTCGCCCACCTGTTTGCCGACCGGCAGCGGTTCGCCGGTGAGCATGGATTCGTCGACGGCGCTGCGGCCCTCCACCACCACGCCGTCCACCGGCACCTTTTCGCCCGGGCGCACCCGCAGCAGGTCGCCGACGTGCACATGCGCCAGCGGCACGTCCTCTTCGCTCCCGTCAACGCCGATGCGGCGCGCGGTCTTGGGTGCCAGCCCCAGCAGGGAACGGATGGCGGCCGAGGTCTGGGAGCGGGCCTTGAGCTCCAGCACCTGCCCCAGCAGCGTGAGCGAGATGATCACCGCCGCCGCTTCGAAGTACACCGCCACCCGCCCCATGGACTGGAACGAGGCAGGGAAGGCCTGCGGTGCGACTGTGGCTGCGACGCTGTAGACGAACGCGGCCCCGGTGCCCAGGCCGATCAGGGTCCACATGTTGGGGCTTCGGTGCACCACCGACTGCCAGGCCCGCACGAAGAAGGGCCAGCCCGCCCACAGGACGATGGGCACCGACAACACCAGTTCGATCCAGCTCTGCACCGCCATGTCGAACCAGCCCAGGCGGTGCCCCGCCATCGCCAGCACCGCAACCACCACCGTGAGCGGCAAGGTGGCCCAGAACCGGCGCTGGAAGTCCGCGAGTTCCGGGTTGTCCTGTTCCTCGGCCTCCGGCATCACCGGCTCCAGCGTCATGCCGCACTTGGGACAGTTTCCCGGGTTCGGCTGGCGGATCTCGGGGTGCATCGGGCAGGTGTAGACCGTGCCCGCCGGCAGGGGCGCCGCAGGCGCCGCCGCCTGCAAATGGGCGGCTGGGTGATGGTGGTGGTGCGGCGCATGCATGGGCCTGCTCCTATGGGGTCACGCTGATGCCGTTGGGGCCGGCCCCCACCGGCACGGTGGCGACCGGCTTGTGCGCGGCCAGGTCGATCACGGTGACCGTGTTGTCGTACAGGTTGCTCACATAGGCCAGCCGACCGTCCGCATCGACCACGACCCCGTGCGCACCCCGTCCGGTGCGGATGCTGGCCGTGACCTTGAACGAGGTCAAGTCGATCACGCTCACCGTGCGTCCGGGGGTCTTGCGGTTGCCCTGGTTCGCCACCAGCAGGCGCTGGCTGTCCGGGGTCGCAAACAGCTGGATGGGGCCGTTGCCGACAGGAACCTTGCGCAGCACTTTGCGCGTCCGCGGGTCGATGACGGCCACCTGGTTCTCCTGCGACAGCGACACGAAGGCCAGGCGACCGTCGCCGGTGAACCCCACCTGGGCCGGCCCCTTGCCCACGGGAATGCTCTCGACCTCCTTGCGGCTGGCCGTGTCGATCACGGACACGGTGCCGCCCTTGAGGTTGGCCACATAGGCCAGCTGCCCGTCCGGGCTCAGCCGGATGCCGTGCGGGAACGCGCCGGTGGCGATGGTGGCCACCACCTTCATCGCCCCGGCGTCCACCACGCTGACGGTGTTGTCGCCGCCGTTGGTCACATAGACCCAGCGGCCGTCCGGGGACACCACCACGTGGGCGGGATGGTTGCCGACCGGCACCTTGCCCACCACCGTGTCGGTGGCGGTGTCGATGGCCCAGACCTCGCCGGAGGTGGCCATGGCGGCGTGCGCGGCGCCCGACATGCCCTGGTGGGCCGCATGGCCGGCGTCGGCGGGCGGCGTTCCGTTGTTGGTCACCCAGACCCGCTGCCCGTCGGCGGTGGCCTGGACGTTGTGCGCGCCTGCGCCGACGGTGACGGTGCGCACGGTCTGGCGGGTGTCGGTCGCGATCACGCTGACCGTGCCGTCGGTTTCATTCGCGACGTACACCTTGGGCGCGGCCAGGGCGGCGGAGATCCCGCCCAGGGCGAGGCAGGCGGACAACAGGGTGAATCGCATGGGATGGTGTCGGATGTTCATGTGGGTTCCTCAAGCCTTGACCTGGTCGCCAGACCGGTCACTGGGCGCCTGCGCCAGCGGGCGCCTGCGGCATGCGCTGCATCATCATTTCCATCATGTCCATGCCTTCCTGCATGGCCTTCATGTGTTCGGCCATCAGGGCCTCCCGTTCGGCCGGCGTGGTGGCGGCCGCCATCTTGGTGCGCATCGACTGCATGGCGGACATGTGCTGCTGCATGCGCTGCCGCATCTGCGACATCGACGACATGCCCATGGGCATGCCGGCCTGGGGGGCGGCTGTCTGTGGCGGGGTCGCGGCGGGGGGCGTCGCAGGGGCTGCCGGCGCTGCGGCGGGTGTGGCCGGGTGGTGCAGGGTGTGGTCGGCGGCCTGCTGCGCTGCGGCAGAGAACGCCACACCGGCGACGGCCACGGCCAGAAGGGTTCGGGTCAGGGGGGACATGTCGATTTCCTTTCACGACGGGACGCATGGCGGGATGCCATGTGGTCACTGTAGGAATCGGCCCGGGTCGGCAAGATGACCCGGAGATGACAAAAATGTCAGCTTCCGCCGGGTGCGTGCTGGCGGCTCTGC
Organism: Hydrogenophaga sp. NH-16; assembly: GCF_004006415.1. Taxonomy (NCBI): domain Bacteria; kingdom Pseudomonadati; phylum Pseudomonadota; class Betaproteobacteria; order Burkholderiales; family Comamonadaceae; genus Hydrogenophaga; species Hydrogenophaga sp. NH-16. The sequence goes on along the minus strand of NZ_CP029344.1, from coordinate 3,139,178 downwards.
CGGTTGACTTCGTCGTGCAGCCTCCGGGTCTCCGGCGTCCAGCGCGACTTGATCCAGGACAGCACGGCCACGATGTCGGCGTCGCTGAGCGTCCCGCCGTAAGCGGGCATGTTGGTGGGGTAGTCGGGCAGGCCGGCCGCCTTGGCGACCCCATCCTTCGTGAGCTGGAACAGCACCTCGTCGGGGTGGTGCCAGGTGTGGCCGCTGTCGTCGTGCGGGGGAGCGGGCAGGCGACCGTCGGCGCCCCGCTCGCGCCAGTTCTCCTGGCCCTGCAGGTTTGCGCCGTGGCAACTGGCGCAATGCACCCGGTAGAGCTGCTCACCGCGCTGGAGCAGCGCGGTGTCGTCTGGGCGCAGCAGGCCCGTGGCCGCTCCGGACGGGTCGGACAGGCGCCACCACACCAGGGCCGCAGCCACCCCGGCCAGTGCCAGGCCGCCCAGCGCCCGGCGCGCCGTTCGGGAGGGCGGTGTCACTTCGCCGGCTGGATGTCGGTCACCGTCATCTGGCCGTTTTCGCTGGTGGCCATGAACTGGATCTTGGCGCCGACCGTGGTCTTGTCCAGCAAGGTCTTGTCCCTGACCACGAACACCATGGTCATGGGTGGCATGTCCATGTGCTTGATGTCGCCGTGCTTGATGGTGATCTTGCCGGCGTCCTTGTCGATCTTGCGCACCTCGCCGTCGGTCATGTCAGGCGCTGCCGCCATGCCCATCTTGGCGTGGTCCATGTTCATCTGTGCAAACACAGGATGGGTGGCCACGGCCGCAAAGGTCATGGCGCACGCACTCAACATTGTTCGCAGCTTCATCGTGAATTCCTTTCGTTGAGTGGATATCGCCAGAAGAACGCTCACTTGGCCGCCACCTTGACCTGGCCCTTCATGCCGGCGTCGAAGTGGCCCACGTGCAGGCACGCGAAGTCCACCGTGCCGGCCTTGGTGAACTGCCAGATCACCTCGCCCTGCTGGCCGGGCGCGAGCGAGATATTGTTGGGTTCGTCGTGCTCCATGTCGGGGAACTTCTTCATCACCTCGTAGTGCTCTGCGAGCTCCTGCGGCGTGCCCAGGCTGAACTCGTGTTTCACGCTGTCCGTGTTCTTCAGGACGAAGCGGATGGTTTCACCCCGCTTGACCTGGATGTCCGACGGCTTGAAGCGCATGCCGTTGCCCATGTCGACCTGGATCGTTCGTGTGACCTTGGCGGCGACACCCGGTTTGCCGATGGGCGACTCCTCGTGGTGACCACCGCTGTGGGTGCCACCAGCGAAAGCAGCCGATGAGGCCAAGGTGGCCGCAGCGAAAGCAAGGCCGGTACGGGAGACGAAGTTGAACTTGAGGGATTTCATGGTTGTCTTTGGTTTCTGGTTGGGGGAGAGCCGTGGTGAGGCCTGTCACGGCCCTTTCAGTGCGACATGCCTTTGGCGCTGGGTTTGACCGCCTTCGCGGTGGCCGGTGTGGTGTCGCTGCCCGCCGCAGGACGCGGTGTCGGCGGCGTGGTGCCGGTCCACTCGTAGGCCACCGTGCCTTCGGGGAACTTGTACGGGCCCGGGTCCTTGTAGTCGCCCGGCTTCTGGTCCTTGCGCACCTTGAACACGGTGAACATGCCGCCCATTTCCAGCGGGCCGAACTGGCCGGTGCCGGTCATCATCGGCGCCGTGTTGTCGGGAATCGGCATCTGCATCTCGCCCATGTCGGCCATGCCGCGTTCGCCCATGAGCATGTAGTCGGGCGCGACCTTCTGGATCTTGCCGACCAGGCCGCGGTGGTCGGTGCCGATCATGGTCGGCACATCGTGGCCCATGGCGTTCATGGTGTGGTGGCTCTTGTGGCAGTGCAGGGCCCAGTCGCCCTCTTCGTCGGCCACCAGTTCGATCTGGCGCATCTGTCCCACGGCCACGTCGGTTGTGACCTCGTACCAGCGGGTGCTCGGTGGCGTCGGTCCGCCATCGGTGCCCGTCACCAGGAACTCGTGCCCGTGCAGGTGGATGGGGTGGTTGGTCATGGTGAGGTTTCCCACGCGGATGCGCACGCGGTCGTTCAGGCGCACGTTCAGCGTGTCGATGGCCGGAAACACGCGGCTGTTCCAGCACCAGATGTTGAAGTCGGTCATGGTGTTGACCTTGGGCGTCTTGCTACCGGGCTCCACATCGAACGCATTGAGCAGGAAGCAGAAGTCGCGGTCCACCTCGCTGATGTGCGGGTGTTTGGCCTTGGGGTGGGTCACCCACATCCCCATCATGCCCATGGCCATCTGCACCATCTCGTCGGCGTGCGGGTGGTACATGAAGGTGCCAGGGCGCCGCGCCTCAAACTCGTAGACAAAGGTCTTGCCGACCGGAATGGCTGGTTGCGTGAGCCCGCCGACGCCGTCCATGCCGCAGGGCAGGCGCTGGCCGTGCCAGTGGATGGTGGTGTGCTCGGGCAGCTTGTTGGTCACGAAGATGCGCACGCGGTCGCCCTCGACCACCTCGATGGTCGGGCCCGGGCTCTGGCCGTTGTAGCCCCACATGTTGACCTTGAAGCCCGGCGAGACCTCGCGCACCACGGGCTCGGCCACCAGGTGGAACTCCTTGACGCCGCTGTTCATGCGCCAGGGCAGGGTCCAGCCGTTGAGCGTGACCACGGGGTTGTAGGGCCGGCCGTTCGGGGGAACCAGCGGCGGTGCGGTGTCGACCGAGGTCTGGATGACCGGCTCGGGCAGGCCGGCCAGGGCAGAGCGGGCCACGGCCAGACCGGCCACGGAAGCGGCGGCACCGGAAAAAAACTGTCGTCGGGAATGAGGGTGGTTCATGTGGGAGGCTCTTTCAATGGGCTGCCGCGGCCGGGGCGTCGCCGCCCGAACCGCCCAGGGAGACGAAGCTGTCGGGTGCACCGCCCTGCAGGACCCACTGCAGGTCGGCCTCGGCGATCCAGAAGTCGCGCTGCGCACCGATGGCGTCCACGGTGGCCTGGGACTGGTTGCGCACCTCGTCCAGCAGGTCCCACACGCTCTTGAGCATGCCGTTGTAGTGCAGCAGCGTCTCTTCGGTGATGAAGACCCGGGTCTTGAACACCTCGCCCTGGCTGTCCAGCGCGATCGCGTGGGCGGCCTGGTAGGCGGCCAGGGCCTCGCGGGACAGCGCCCGGTTGCGCAGGCCCTCGGCCGCGGGCAGCTGCCCGCGGATGGCCTCAGCCCGCTGCCGCGCATCGGTGGCGGACATGGCCTGCGGCGGAATGGCGGGCAACTGCGCCGGCAGAGCGAAGCGGTCCTGAAGACCGGCCAGCCCAAGGGTCCGCACCAGCTGGCTCTGCGCCCGTGCGGCCGCGTACTCGGCGCGGCGCAGGTTCATCCGGGCGCTGGTCGCCGCCAGCTGGACCGGGGCCAGTTGCAATGCGCTCCAGTTGCCCACGGTCACCATGCGCTGCCCCAGCTTGTGGGCCGCCTGGGCCGCATCCAGCATCTCGCGCTGGTGCTTCAATACCTGTTCGGCGGCCACCGCCTCGATCCAGGCCTTGCGGCCTTTCTGGGCCACCTCCAGCACCTCGCCGGCGTCTTCGACGCGGCGCTGCAGGCTGGGGTCGAGCTCGGTCCAGCGTCCCTCAGCGATCAGCTGCGCGTTCCGGGCGCCCAGGCGCGCCAGCGGGCGGTCCAGATCGCGGTGGGCCCGCCAGGCCATGCGCACCGCCGCCTCGGCGGTCGGGATCGGCGTGCCTGCGGGGGCGGACGTGTCGGTGGCCGGCGGCCTGTTGGCCTGCTCCCACCGGAGCACGTCGGCGTGGCCCCGCTGCAGGGCGCCCACGGCATCGTTGGCCTTGCGCCAGTCGGCCTCTTGCACCGGCTTTACGGTCTGCGCCGAAAGCGCGAGTGGAACCAGCAGCAGGGTCGGCGCCAGCAGGCGCCGCCTGACTCGTCTGAAAGATGAAGATGTCACAGCAGTCGCTCCGGTTTGATGTAGATCAAGCGGCCGGATTCTGGCGGCGCGACGGCGACACTTGCCTTTCCGTCCGATTACAAAACTGTCATGTTCGACCGGGCTGTCCGTGATGAAGGCACACTGGGGGCTGGAGAACACACGTGAAAATTCTGATCGTTGAAGACGAGCCCAAAGCCGGTGACTACCTCCGGCAAGGCCTGCGCGAGGCGGGCTATGCGGTGGACCTCGTCACCAACGGCGTGGACGGCCTGCACCACGGTCTGCAAGGCGACCACGACCTGTTGATCCTGGACGTCATGCTGCCCGGCATGGACGGGTGGAAGGTGCTGCGCAGCCTGCGCGCCCAGGGGCGCCAGATGCCGGTGCTCTTCCTCACGGCCCGGGACCAGGTCGAGGACCGCGTCAAGGGACTGGAACTGGGGGCCGACGACTACCTGGTCAAACCGTTTTCGTTCGCCGAGCTGCTGGCGCGGGTGCGCACCATCCTGCGGCGGGGCCGCTCCGGCATGGAGGCCACCACCCTGCAGGTGGCCGACCTGGAACTGGACCTGCTGCGCCGGCGCGTGAGCCGGTCCGGCAAGCGCATCGACCTGACGGCCAAGGAATTCGGCCTGCTGGAGCTGCTGATGCGCCGGCAGGGTGAGGTGCTGCCGCGCTCCCTGATTGCGTCCCAGGTGTGGGACATGAACTTCGACAGCGACACCAACGTGATCGAGGTCGCCATGCGCCGCCTGCGGGCCAAGGTGGACGACCCCTTCGAGCCACGGCTGATCCAGACCGTCCGGGGCATGGGGTACGTGCTGGAAGCGCCCGAGGGCGCGCGCTGATGCCGGGACGGCTCTCGCTCACCGCGCGGCTGACCGCGTTCTACACGCTGGTGTCGGCCGCGGTGCTGTTGGGCATGGGCGTGCTGGTGTCGCTGGCCACCGAGCGGCACTTCGTTGAACTGGACCACGACTACCTGAAGGACAAGATCGGTCTGGTCCAGAAGATCGTCCGGGAGTCCCCTTCCCAGGTGGTGTTGTCCACCCGGCTGGACGAACTGCTGGGCAGCCACCACGGCCTCTTCATCGAGCTTCGGCAAGGCGACCGGCTGGTGTACGGCCAGACGGCCCCCGGCTTTCCTGCCAGCCTGCCCACCGCAAGCTCCGGTGCCGATCCCGTCGACTGGTCCGAGGGCGCTCGAACGCTGAGAGGATTGTCGTCCGAGGTCGACGCCCCGCGCACGGCGCTGCAGCTGCGCATCGCCCTGGACACGGCCCACCACGCGCACTTTCTGCAGGGCTTGCGCCAGACACTGGCGGTGTACCTGCTGGGCGCCATCCTGGTCAGTGGCCTGCTGGGCTGGTGGGCGGCCCGCCGGGGCCTGGCGCCCCTGCGGGTCATGAAGGAACGCGCCATGACGGTCACGGCCCAGAAGCTGGACCAGCGCATGCCGGTGGACGCGGTGCCGGCGGAGTTCGCCGACCTGGCGCAGAGCCTGAACACCATGCTGGAGCGCCTGCAGGCCGACTTCGCGCGGCTGCAGGAGTTCTCCAGCGACCTGGCGCACGAACTGCGCACCCCCATCAACAACCTGCTGACCCAGACCCAGGTGTCGCTGGCCCAGAAAAGGGACGCGAGCGCCTACCAGGACATTCTCGCCTCCAACGCTGAAGAGTTCCAGCGGCTGGCCCGCATGGTCTCCGACATGCTGTTTCTGGCCAAGACGGAACACGGCATCGAGCTGCCCAACCGGGAGGCGATATCGCTGGACCAGGAAACGCAGGCGCTGTTCGAGTTCTACGACGCGGTGGCCGATGAAAAGCGCATCCGGCTGTCGCTCACCGGCCATGCGGTGGTGATGGGTGACCGGCTGATGGTGCGGCGAGCGATCGGCAACCTGCTGTCCAATGCGCTGCGGCATTCACCGGCCGATGCCGAGGTGGCGGTGGCGATCGAGCAGCAGGGTGCGAACACCACGCTGTGCCTCACCAACACGGGGGTCACCATCTCTCCCGAGGTGCTGCCGCGGCTGTTCGACCGCTTCTTCCGGGTGGACAAATCGCGCAGCCACCCGGAGTCCGACGGCGCCGGCCTGGGCCTGTCGATCACCCAGGCCATCATGGCGGCTCATGGCGGTGCCGTGACGGCCCGTTCCAGCCATGGCCGCACGACCTTCTGCCTCGTGTTCGCTGGTTCGCATCCGGACCGGGCTCCCGTCTGACGCCACCCGGGCCCGCCCCCTTGTGGTGGTCGCTGAACGCATCCTGAATGGGCCATTCAGCGCCGCTTCAGGGGGGTGGTACAACAATGCCATGCATCCACAGCAGATGCGGTGAACGCAGGCTGACCGATCCCTTTTCAGGAGCGTCCCATGAAGTACCACCTCGCTTTGCGCCATGGCGTGCTGGCCGTGTCCCTGGGGCTGGCCACCCTGACCAGCTGGGCCGGTGACGATTGCGACGCGCCGCTGAACCGCTGGCAAACGCGGGAGGCCGTGCGGCAGATGGCCGCCGCACAGGGTTGGCAGATCCAGAGGCTGAAGATCGACGACGGTTGTTACGAGATTCGTGGCACCGACGCCCAGGGGCGCAGCTTCAAGGCCAAGATCGACCCGGAAACCTTGAAGGTGCTGAAGATGAAGCAGGACACCCATCGGCGTGACCGGGACGGGGCGCGTGGCCGCGGTGACGAAGGACGCGTGGACCGTCCGCCGCCACCGGAGCGTGCCGCGGACCCATCGCTTTCGCCAGCCAACGGCACCGCGCCGAGCGGTCAGACCCAGTAAGCCAGCCATCTCTACAGGAGCCTCACCATGTCCAAACCTCTCATGTCCATTCTGGCCACCGCCTGCGCGCTGGCCCTTCCTTCCCTGGCGCACAGCCGTCAGCTCACGCTGGCGGCCCAGCTCAAGAACTACGGCGGCGACGGTGCCTACCTGGCGGCCTATCTCACCGATGCCAAGGGCACCTATGTGCGCACGCTGTGGGTGGCCGGTGGCAAGGCCAAGTACCACAAGCACCTGTCGGACTGGAGCCGTCTCTCGGCCGGGGACGCCAAGCGCCTGAATGGCGTGACCGGCGCCAGCGTGGGGGCCGGGCGTACGCTCAATGTGACCGCCGATCTGGCGGATGCACTGATCGACGCCGGCTATGAAATCCGCATCGACGCCGCGGTGGAGGACATGCGGGACAGCCCGTCGGAAGTCCGGATTCCGCTGTCCACCGCCAACGCGGGCAAGCCGCAGGCCGGCAAGCAGTACATCCAGTCCGTCACCTTCCAGCTCAAGTGATCGGGCCCGCATGAGCTGGAAAGCCATCCACCGCTGGCTGGGTCTGACCCTTGGCACCCTGGCCGTGGTGCTGGGCATCAGCGGCGCCATCCTGGCGATCGACCCGGTGCAGCAGGCCTGGCAGGCGCCCGCCGCCCCGGGTGCTCTGCCAGTGGCCACGCTGGTGGAGCGCGTGGCGGGCAGCGTGCCCAGCGCGGAAGAAATCCGCCGCCTGCCTTCGGGGGCCATCGTGGTGTTCAGCTTCGATGGCGATCAGCCGCAGGCGTCCTATGTGGACCCCGCCGATGGCCGGGTGCTGGGGGCGTGGCAACGGTCGGCGCTGCCGCGCTGGGTGAAGAACCTGCACCGCTCGCTGTTGCTGGGCGACGCCGGGCGCTGGGGCGCAGCGGCCACTGCGCTGGCCATGGGTGTGTTGTGTGTCTCTGCCCTGGTGCTGTTGCTGCGGCGCATGGGCGGCTGGCGGCGCCTGGGCGCGCGGGTGCGTGGCACGCTGGCGCAGCGCATCCACGTGATTGCGGGCCGTGTGGTGCTCGCCATCCTGTGCCTGACATCGCTCACCGCGCTGACCATGAGCGCATCGACCCTGGGTCTCGTGGAACTGGACACCCGGGCCGAGCCCGAGGTGCTTTCGGTGGCCACCGGCAAGCCCGACCTGCCCGGCGCACAGCTGGCCGCGCTGCAAAGCCTGGCGGTGAACGACCTGCGCACGCTGACCTTTCCCGGCGCCACCGACCCTGAGGACACCTGGAAGGTCGCCACCGCCCAGGGTCAGGGCTGGATCGACCGGTACTCGGGCCAGATGCTGGCCTGGCAGGACGCCACCCTTGCGCAGCGCGTGTACGAACTGGCCGTGGTGCTGCACACGGGGGAGGCCGCCTGGCTCTGGGCCGTGGTGCTCGGGCTTGTCGGCGCCAGCGTGCTGGTGTTCTGGGTGTCGGGGGTGGTCATCTGGTGGCAGGCGCGTGAGCAGGCACCACGCATCACGGGCAACACCCCGGTGGCACAGGCAGACGTGCTCATCTTCGTGGCCAGCGAAGGTGGCAGCACCTGGGGGTTTGCCCAGACGCTCCAGGACGCTCTTGTCCAGGCCGGCCACCGGGTTCACACCAGCGCGCTGGAGAACTTTCGAACCACGCCGGCGACGCGGCAGGTGTTTGTGCTGGCCGCAACCTATGGCGAAGGCCAGGCGCCCGCCCACGCCAGCCAGGCCCTGGCGCAGATCGCCAGGCTCAAGGCCAGCGCCGTGCCGGTGACGGTGCTGGGCTTTGGCGACCGTCAGTTCCCCGCCTTCTGCGCCTTTGCCAAGGCGCTGGACCAGACCCTGCGCGCGCAGGGGTGGCCGGCGTTGCTGCCGCTGGAGTGCATCCACCAGCAATCGGGCCAGCAGTTTGCGCGCTGGGGCGTGGATCTGGCACAGGCGCTGGGCCAGCCGCTGGTGCTGGAGCACGTGCCCCGCCTGCCACCCACCACCGAACTCACGCTCCTGTCGCGGCAGGACTACCCCAACGCTTCCGAGGCTGGCACGGCGATCCTGCGTTTTTCGTGGCCCGAGCAGGGCCTGGGCGCGCGCCTGCGGGGACACGGGCTGGGCCGGTTTGCCGCAGGCGATCTCGTGGGCATCGTGCCGCCGGGTTCGAGCGTGCCGCGCTACTACTCGCTGGCGTCGGGCCAGGAAGACGGGTTTCTGGAGATCTGCGTGCGCCAGATGCCCGGCGGCCTGTGTTCCACGCACCTGCTGGCGCTGCAGCAGGGGGAGCGCATCCGCGCGTTCATCCGGCCCAACCCTGGCTTTGCGCTGCCGCGGGCGCGGCGGCCCGTGCTGCTGATCGGGGCGGGCACCGGCGTGGCGCCCCTGGCCGGATTCATCCGCCGCAACGACTCGCAGCGCCCGATGCACCTCTACTTCGGTGGGCGCGACCCGGCCCGCGACTTCTACTTTGGCTCCGAGCTTCAGCGCTGGCTCGCCGAAGGGCGCCTGTCCAGCATGCAAACGGTTTTCTCGCGCGTGCCCGACGGCGGCGGCTATGTCCAGGATGCCCTGCGCCGGGATGCCGGGCGCGTGCGCGGCCTGGTGGCGCAAGGCGCCATCGTGCGGGTGTGCGGCAGCCGCGCCATGGCGCAAGGCGTGGCCGAGGCGCTGGACGACGTGCTGGCGCCACTGCAGTTGAGCGTGTCGGCGCTGAGGGCCAAGGAGCGTTATGCCGAAGACATCTTCTGAGTCCGCCTCGTCCTTCACGCGCACCACCCTGCACGGCCCGACCATGGGCACCCGCTGGTCGGCCAGCATCGATGCCGACCGCTCGGTGGACGTGCCGGCCTTGCGCCAGGATCTCGCCGCTGCGGCAGAGCAGGTCGACGGGCAGATGTCGCCCTGGAAGCCGGACAGCGACCTCATGCGCCTGAACCGCGCGCCCGTGGGCAGCTGGGTGGACCTGTCCCCTGAAATACTGGAAGTGCTCGACTGCGCGCTCGAAGTCCGGCGCCTGAGCGCGGGGGCCTTCGATCCGTGCGTGGGCGCGCTGGTCGATGCCTGGGGATTTGGCGCCGCGCGCGATGCACCCGACGCGCAGGCGATTCGCGCCGCACGCCAGTCCATGCCGCAGGCCGCGAACGCCAGCCTGGAACTGGACAGGCCCGGTGGCCGCGCACGCAAACAGGTGCCCTTGCAGATCGACCTGTGCGGCATTGCGAAGGGCTATGCGGTGGACCGCATGGCCCATGTGCTGCAACAGCACGGCGTTCGGCATGCGCTGGCCGCGCTGGATGGCGAGTTGCGGGCCATCGGCGGCCAGGCGAGCGGCGCGCCCTGGGCCGTGGCGATCGAACGCCCCGAGGCCGGGCGCCGCGCGGTGCACGGGGTTCTCGAACTGGAGGACCTGGCCGTGGCCACCTCGGGCGACTACCGGCACTACGTGGACGTGGGAAATGCGCGCATTGCGCACACCATGGACGCGCGCCGCTGTGCGCCCGTGAACAACACCGTGGCCTCGGTCACCGTGCTGGCGCGCACCTGCATGCTCGCAGACGCCTGGGCCACGGCCTTGCTGGTGGCTGGACCCGATGAAGGCCCGGTCATGGCTCAGCGCATGGGGCTGGATGTGCTGTTCCTGTTGCGCCGCGGGGAAGGTCTGACAGAGGTGGGGCTTGGTCGATTCGGCACGGCGCGTCCGCGCCTCCCCGGTTGAGGCGGTGCGCCTGACCTGGCCTCGCAAGAGGCCGGCCGGCTCACCGGTCCAGAAGATCCAGCGCGACGTCGACGATCATGTCCTCCTGGCCGCCGACCATGCGCCGTTTGCCCAGCTCGACCAGGATGTCCACCGTCTTCAGTCCGTATTTCTTCGCCGCCGCTTCCGAGTGGCGCAGGAAGCTGGAGTACACGCCGGCGTAGCCCAGCGCCAGCGTCTCGCGGTCCACCCGCACCGGCCGGTCCTGCAGCGGCCGCACGATGTCGTCGGCGGCGTCCATCAGTTTGTACAGGTCGGTGCCGTGCTGCCAGCCCATGCGCTCGGCCGCCGCGATGAACACCTCCAGCGGCGCATTGCCCGCCCCGGCGCCCATGCCCGCCAGGCTCGCATCCACGCGGTCGCAGCCTTCTTCCACCGCCACGATGGAGTTGGCCACCCCCAGGCTGAGGTTGTGGTGCGCGTGCATGCCGGTCTGCGTCTCGGGTTTGAGCACGTCCTTGAAGGCACGGAAGCGCTCGCGCACGTCGTTCATGCTCAGCGCGCCGCCGGAGTCCACCACGTAGCAGCAGGTGGCGCCGTAGCTTTCCATCAGCCTGGCCTGCTGCGCCAGGTGCTGCGGCGTGGTCATGTGGCTCATCATCAGGAAGCCCACGGCCTCCATGCCCAGCCCGCGGGCGTATTCGATGTGCTGCTTCGAGATGTCCGCCTCGGTGCAGTGCGTGGCCACGCGCACGATGCGCGCGCCGGCCTGGTACGCGGCTTTGAGGTCGTGCACGGTGCCGATGCCCGGCAGCAGCAGGGTGGCGATCTTCGCGTGTGTCACCACGTCGGCCACTGCCTCGATCCACTCCAGGTCGGTGTGGGCGCCGAAGCCGTAGTTGAAGCTGCCGCCTTGCAGTCCGTCGCCGTGGGCGACCTCAATGGAGTCGACCTTCGCTTCGTCCAGCGCCTTGGCAATCTGGCGCGCCTGTTCGACGCTGTACTGGTGGCGGATGGCGTGGCTGCCGTCGCGCAGCGTCACGTCGGAGATGTAGATCTTCTTGTCGGGTTGCATTGGATGCTCCTCAGGCCGCGACCTGACTCATGCGCTCGGCCATGGCCTCGGCGGTGCGCAGCCCGGCGCTGGTCATGATGTCCAGGTTGCCGGCGTAGGCCGGCAGGTAGTGGGCCGCGCCCTCGACTTCCAGGAAGATCGATGTCTTGAGCCCGGACAGGCGGTCGCCCACGCCGGGGATGCGGATGTTCTCGACGCGATCGAACTGTACCGCCTGCTTCAGCCGGTAGCCCGGCACGTAGGCCTGAACGGCAGCGGCCATCTTTGCCACCGATTCGGCGATGGCGGCTTCGGAGGCCGGTTCGCTCAAGGTGTAGACGGTGTCGCGCATGATCAGCGGCGGCTCGGCCGGGTTCAGCACGATGATGGCCTTGCCCTTGGCTGCACCGCCGACCACCTCGATGGCCTTGGACGTGGTTTCGGTGAACTCGTCGATGTTGGCGCGGGTGCCGGGGCCGGCACTCTTGCTGGAGATGCTGGCCACGATCTCGGCGTAGTGCACCTTGGCCACGCGCGAGACGGCTGCCACCATGGGAATGGTGGCCTGGCCGCCGCAGGTGACCATGTTGACGTTGGGTGCGTCCAGGTGCACCGCGCCATTGACCACCGGGATGCAGTACGGCCCGATCGCTGCCGGCGTGAGGTCCACCAGGCGGATGCCGGGTTTCTTGCTGCGCAGGAAGGCGTCGTTCTTCACGTGGGCACCGGCGGAGGTGGCATCGAAGACGATGTCGATGTCGTCGAAGACGGGCAGGCGGGTCAGACCCTCGACGCCTTCGTGTGTGGTCGCCACGCCCAGGCGGGCGGCCCGGGCCAGGCCGTCGGAGGCCGGGTCGATGCCGACCATGGCGCCCATCTCGATGTGCTGGCCGTGGCGCAGGATCTTGATCATCAGGTCCGTGCCGATGTTGCCGCTGCCAATGATGGCGGCCTTGATTTTGCGGGTCATGGTGTTCATTCGAATTGGCAGGAAACGGTGCCCAGCGAGCCGATGGTGGCCACGATCTGGTCGCCGGCGGCGACGGGCACCATCGGGCCGAGCGCGCCGCTGAGGATGACTTCCCCGGCGCGCAGGGCCTGCCCGCGCTCGGCCATGGTGCAGGCCAGCCAGTAGGCGGCCCGCAGGGGATGACCCAGACAGGCGGCGCCCGAACCTTCGGACACTGTCTGGCCGTTCTTGGTGAGGGTCATGGTCTGGTCGGCCAGCGACAGGGTGTTGACGGCAAAGGGCTGGTTGCCCAGCACATAGAGACCCGAGGACGCGTTGTCGGCCACCGTGTCCACCAGGGTGATCTTCCAGTCGGCGATGGCGCTGTCCACGATCTCCAGCGCGGCCACGGCATGGTCGATGCAGCGCAGGAACTCGCCGTAGCTCGGCCGCAGCGCGTCGAGGTCGCGGCCGACGATGAAGGCGATCTCGGCCTCCAGCTTGGGCTGGATGAGGCGGTTGACCGGCACAGTGTCGCCATCGAGGTATTCCATGTCGTCGAACAGCACGCCGAAGTCGGGCTGGTCGACGCCCAGCTGCTGCTGGACGGCCTTCGAGGTCAGGCCCACCTTCAGCCCGCACTTTCGATGGCCGTCGGCGCGGTGCGCGCCCTGGTTGATCTCGGCCACCGCGTAGGCGCTGTGGAGGTCGGTGATGCCATAGGCCTCGGAGATGCGGGGAACCGGCTGGCGCTGCAGCCGGGCCGTGCGAAGCGCCGCTGCGGCGGCGGCGATGCGGTTGTCATGGGACATGGGGGTACTTTCAACAATCGGGCACGGCCAGGCCGTGCAGGTCGGTGGCGGCGACGAAGCGGTCGGGGCGCAGTGCCAGCACGCGCACACCGGCCTCGCGCATCCAGGCCAGCAGGCCGCCTTCGAGATCGATGACGTCCTCGCCGCCCCCGCCCTGGTCGGTGGGCGAGAGCACGGTCAGGTAGCGAGCACCCAGCCGGTCCCAGCCGGCCTTCTCGTCCGCGGACAGACTTTGGGCGGGGTGGACGCCATCGCCCAGCAGGGCAAAGCCCGACCCCAGCACCTCGTCGAGCAGGCACAGGCGGCCGCGTGCGTCGGCCACGTTCGGCTGAGGCAGCATCTTGCCGGTGAGGCCCGTGCCGCCGATCGGTCCACGCACCCAGCCGGCGTCCAGGGCAGGGTCTCGGCGGTTGGGCGGTTCGATGGGAGGCGCCCCGCTGTCCGGGGCGGGCGGTGTGATTTCGCGGCGGATGATGCGGCCCAGCTGGACGGCGGCCTGGGTCATGAGCTCGACATTGGGTGCCCGTTCCGTCTCGTAGCTGTCCAGCAGCGCTTCGGGCAGACGGCCCTGCAGCACCTCGACCAGCTTCCAGCCGATGTTGAACGCATCGCGGATGCCCGACTGCATGCCGGCGCCGGCCCAGGGCGGCATCAGGTGGGCGGCGTCGCCCAGCAGGAAGACACGACCCGATCGCCAGGCCTGCGCATGCCGCACATGGTGCTTGTAGAACGCGTGCTGGTGGATCTCGATGTCGTCGGGCGAGACGCCGAGCGAGCGCAGCAGCGGCCACAGCTTGTCGTGGGTGTCGAAGTCCGCCACGGACTCGTGGGCCCCCAGCGGGAACTCCCAGCGGTGGTTGCCCTGTGCGAGCGCGATGTCGACCACCGGGCGTTGCGGGTCGGACCAGAAGGTGAGGATGTGCCGCTGCGGCCACCAGCGTTTCACGCGGGCATCGATCACCACCCACTGGGTCTCACCGGTTTCGCCCAGCAAGCGGATGCCCAGGCGTTCGCGCGTGGCGCTGGAACCGCCGTCGCAGGCCAGGACGTAGCGCGCACGGATGCGCCGGGTCTGTCCGCTGGCGAGGTCCCGGACCTCGATTTCCACGCCTTCGAAGTCCTGCTTCAGGTCGACCACTTCGGTGCCGTAGTGCACCGACAGGGCGGGCGCCAGCCGTTCCCCGGCGGAGCGCAGCACCTCCTCCATGGCCGGCTGGTAGATCGCGTAGGAGCGGGGATGGCGGCCGAACTTCGAGGGCGGGAAATCGACACGCATCAGCTCCTGGCGGTCGTAGGTCATCCAGCGCAGGGCGGCGGTCGGGTCCATGGTCTTGGCCAGGGCTTCGTCGAGGCCGAGCGACTGAAAACAGCGCATGGTCCAGTCGTTGACCGTGACGGCGCGGGCGCGCGGGTAGATGCTGCGTTCCTTCTCGAACGCCATGACGCGGATGCCGTGGTGGGCCAGCTTGAGGCTGGCGGCCAGGCCGGAGGGGCCGTAGCCGATGACGGCCACGTCGGTGTCGAAGTCGGCGTGCATGTGCGAGGGGCGGTCTGTCATGGTGTGGTGGGTGCAGGCTGTGGGCGGGGCCGGTGTCCCCAGATGCTGGTGCCCTGGTGCACCTGGGGCGTCCAGGTGGCGTCGTCGATGAGCACGCCCTGGCAGCCGAACTCGACGTGGATGCCGGACGGGGTCTGCGCGTAGAACGAGACCATGCGGTCGTTCGTGTGCTGACCGATGTCCATGCTGATGGGCTGACCGAAGGCGATGCAGCGGTCGCGGGCCTGTCCGACCTGCGTGATGTCCGGCACCTCGACCATGAAGTGATGCACCCGTTTGGCCGGTCCTGGCCGGGGCGGCCGCGGTGCGAGCGCGAAGGAGTGGTGGCGCTCGTTGGCGTGGAAGAAGGAGATTTCGATGTTCACCCGGGGGGCGGGCTCGAACTCGATGGTGTCACTCAGCCGCAGTTCCAGCACCTCGCGGGCAAAGGCCAGTTGTGCCTGGTAGTCGTCCACCTCGTAGACGATGTGCCCCAGGCCGCCGGCCCCGGTCACGAAGCCCTGGGGCAGCGGGGCGGACCGGAACGGTTCAGGGTCTGGCTCCTGCCCGCAGTAGACCTCGTGGCGATTCCCGTTGGGGTCGGAAAAGTGCACCATCGCGCGCACGCCGCGCAGCGCCCGTTCGCTGACGGACGACGTGTGCCAGGGCAGGCCGAGCCGGTCCAGCTTGCCGCAGAACGCCGCGAGGGCCGCCTCGTCGGCCAGCCGCCAGCCGGCGAACGCGCAGTCGTCGGCCGGCCCCTGGGTCAGCAGCAGGCGCGCCGGTGCCTGGTCCATGCGCAGCCGCAGGCTGGCGCGTCCCTGGTCATCGGCCGCTGCGTCGGCGGCCATCATGCCCAGCACCTCGGTGGCAAACCGGCGCCAGCGCGCCAGGTCGCTGACTTCAAAGCCGAGGTAGCCGAGTTCCAGGACGGGTTGGGTGGCGGTCGCGTTCATGGGTTCCTCAGAAAGCTCAGCACCAGGTCGTTGAAGCGCTCGGGGTGCTCCCACTGGGCCCAGTGCCCGCAGTGGTTGAGCAGCACGTAGTCGGCGTTGGGCATGACCTTGAACGAGTCGATGCCCGCTGCGGGATTGACCTTGTCCTGTTGCCCCCAGATGAACAGGGCCCGGTGCGCCACGCTCGCCAGCCGGGGGTCGCGGCTGATGAAGGTCTCGATGCCTGGCGGGGTGGGGCGGGGCACGATCGGCGGGTTGGCGCAGATCGCCGGGTCGGCGCTGGCCTCGAAGCGCTGCCGGATCAGCTCGGGCGTGATGAGGCTGCTGTCGTACACCAGGTTGCCGATGAAGGCGGTCAGCTTCTCCAGCGTCGGCCCTTCGCCCAGGTAGTAGCCCTGCAGCTGCCGGATGCCTTCGGTGGGGCCGGTCGCGCCGGGCACCGTGCCGCCGCCCGGGCCCATGAGCACCAGGCGGTTCACCCGCTGGGGCTGTTCCATGGCCACGCACAGGGCCGCCGATCCGCCGAAGGAGTTGCCCACCAGGTGTGCCCGGCCGATGCCCAGCGCGTCCATGAAGGCAATGACCGCCCGCGCCCCGTTCTGGAAAGGCCCGGCGCCGCCGAAGGCGTTCAGGTTCTTGGAGCTCTGGCCCCATCCCGGGAAGTCGATGACCCAGACCCGGAAGGCCCGGGCCAGCGCGTCGATGTTCTTGCCGTAGTTGCTGCGGCCGGTGGCGCCGGGGCCACCACCGTGCAGGAGGATGAGGTCGTCGCCCGAACCGCACACCTCATAGTGGATCTTCCAGGCCACGCCGTCGGGCGTGGTTCCTTCAACGTGGTTGTTCATGACAGGCATTCGTGACAGGGCGAGCACGCAGGGCGCGTGTTCAGTTGATCTGGATGTTCAGCGCCTTGGCCAGCGGCGCCATGGTGCCGGCGTCGTTGCGGATCACTTCGGCCACGGCTTCGGCCGGGGCGTAGGTGGCCGTCATGCCCAGCTTGCGCAGCGCCTGACCCGCTTCCTCCTCGTTGACCGCGGCCGCCAGCGCCGTCGAGAGCCGGGTGAACACGGGCTGAGGAACCCCCTTGGGGAGAAATAGGGCGAAGCGGTTGGCAGAGAGCACACCGCTGATGCCGGATTCGGCCAAGGTGGGGGTGTTGGGCAGGTACTCGGAGCGGCTGGCGCCGGCCACGGCGAGGGGGGAAACCTTGTCCGAGCCGAGGAAGCCCAGGATGACACCCACGTCGGCGCAGAACAGGTCCACGTCCCCGTTGATCACCGCCTGCATGCCGGCCTGGGCCGACTGGAACGGAACGTAGGTGAACTGGATGTCGGCGGCCTTGCGCAGCATCTCGCTGGCCAGGTGGTTGGTGGTGCCGATGCCGATGGAGCCGATGTTGGCCTTGCCGGGGTTCTGCCGGGCCCAGTCGAGGAATTCCTTGAGGGTCTTGGCGCGCTTGGGGCCGCCGCTGAAGAACACCTGCTGCGAGGTGGCCACCAGGCCCAGGGGGGGCAGGTCCTTGATGGGGTCGTAGCGCAGCTTCATGATGGCCGGGAACACCGAGGCCGCGCCGGTCGCGGTCAGCAGGACGGTGTAGCCATCGGGGGCGGCGTGGACCACATGTTCGGTGCCGATGATGGTGGTGGCACCGGGCTTGTTGTCCACGATGACCGGCTGCCCGAGGTTTTCGGACAGCTTGGGGGCAATGGCCCGGGCGATCAGGTCGGGGGGCGAGCCGGCGGTGAACGGTACGACGATGCGGACCGTGCGCCGGGGCCAGTCCCCCGTCTGCGCATGGATCCAAGGGGTGGTGGCCAGGGCGCCGAGGCCGATCAGTGCTTGTCTGCGGTTGTGCATGCTTGTCTCCAGTGGATGGTGAAAAGGCCAGGGCGCGATGCGTTGCCGCGCTGGCCGTTGGTGTTGGTCAGTTCCCGGTGGCCCGGTAGCCCGAGCGCCGGATGACGTCGCGCCAGTGGGTGATGGACTCTCTCAGTTGCTTGTCCATCGCGCTGGCGCCGACGAAGGCCGGTGTGACCGTCAGCTTGGAAGCCACGGCTTGCTGCACTTCGACCT
This sequence comes from Hydrogenophaga sp. NH-16, assembly GCF_004006415.1. Classification (NCBI taxonomy): domain Bacteria; kingdom Pseudomonadati; phylum Pseudomonadota; class Betaproteobacteria; order Burkholderiales; family Comamonadaceae; genus Hydrogenophaga; species Hydrogenophaga sp. NH-16. The sequence continues at coordinate 3,121,447 of NZ_CP029344.1, read as the reverse complement.
TGCCCAGCACCGTGCGCAGCGCCGCTTCCATGCGCGCCACTGCGGCGGGGGGCGTGCCCGCGGGCGCCCACATGCCCTGCCAGGCCTCGTCGACGCGGATGGGGAAGCCCTGCTCCTTGAAGGTGGGCACATCCGGCGCCAGCGCCCAGCGCTGCTCGGCAATGACACCCAGCATGCGCACCTTCTCGCGGGGGTGCTTGGCGGCGTCGCCGGCCACCAGCACGGCCGACGGCAGCTGGCCGCCCAGCAGGTCGACCAGCATGGGCGCGTTGCCCTTGTAGACGATGGGTTCGAGCGGTGTGCCCAGGGCCTGTCCCACCATCCATCCCACGTATTGGACCTGCCCGTTGGGCGCCGGCGTGCCGAAGTTGGCCTGGTTCGGATTCTTCTTCAGCCAGTCTGCGAACTCGGCCAGGTTGCGCGCCGGCACCTGGCCGTTGACGACGAGGGCCAGGGGATAGGACACCAGCTGGGCCACGGGCTGGAGGTCCTTGAGCAGGTCGTAGCGCAGCTCGGCCGGGGTGTACATGGCGCTGGGGAAGATGGCCCAGCCATCGGGCCCCACCAGGAAGGTGTTGCCATCCGGGCGTGCGTTCTTGACGTGTTCGGCCGCCAGCCGACCGCCCGCGCCCGCCTTGGTTTCCACGATGACCGTGGTGCCCAGTTCGCCGGCCAGGTGGTCCGCCAGGATGCGGCACAGCGCGTCGGTGATGCCACCCGGGGCAAAACCGCTCACCAGCCGGATCACGTCCTTGCCCTGGGCGTAGGCGCCGGGCAGGCATGCGGCGGCGGCGCTGCCCGCGGCCGCCTGCAACAGGGTTCTTCGTTTCATGGGTGTTGTCTCCTTTGTTGGAATGGCCGGGTGATCAGTCGATCACCAGCACGTTTTCATCGAGGTGGTCTGCGTAGAGGGCTTCCACCCGGTCGCGGCGGTTCTCGAGCACCTTGCGCTGGTTGATGTAGCCCTTGTCGTTGGTTTCGCCCTGTTCGATGGACGGCGGCGCCTGCAGCAGGCAGAGGCGGCGCAGACGCAGGCTGCTGGACGGGTGGCGCGTGTTGTGGGCGCGCAGCTTCTCGGTCAGCTGCTGGCGCAGCAGGGGGTGGGCTGCCAGGGTGCGCACGTCGGCGTCGTGCAGTCCGGTGAGTTCGCGGCAGGCCGCGATGTTCAGCCAGGCCAGGGCACCCACATACGACTGGTCGGCGCCGGTGATCACCACGTCCTGCAGCAGCGGCGCGGTCGCGTCCAGCAGGGTCACGCGCAGGCTGCCCACACGCACGAACACACCGGTCTGCAGCTTGAATTCCTCGGCCACGCGGCCCGCGAACGCCAGCCCCTCTTCGGGGTGGGTGCGGTCCACGAAGCTGGCCGCATCGCCCATGCGGAAAAAGCCTTCTTCGTCCACGCTCTGTGCCGTCAGTTCGGGCTGCTTGAGGTAGCCCGGCGTGACCGCCTGGCTGCGCACGCGCACCTCGTAGCGCTCACCGTCCGGCAGCGGGATCAGCTTCATCTCCACACCGGGGTGCGGCAGGCCGATGAGGCCGGTGCGCTCGGTGGCCCAGTAGACGTAGGTGACGGCCGCCGAGGTCTCCGTGGAGCCGTAGGCGGAGACCAGGGGGATGCGAAACCCGGTGTAGCGCACGGCGTGCCGCTGGAGCGCGGCATGCACGGCGTCGGGCAGGCGCGCGCCGGAATAGGTGAGCCGGCGCAGGTTCTTGAAGAAGCTTTTGCCCAGCACCTCGTCGTGTTCCAGGGCCTCGGCGAGCATGGCGTAGGCCACCGGCATGCCGCTGAAGCGGACCGGCGAGATCTCGCGCAGGTTGCGCAGGGTCTCGGCGAAGTCGGCCGGCGTCGGCCGGCCATCGTCGATGTAGAGCGTGCCTCCGTCTTCCAGCACCCCGTTGAAGACCGCGTGGCCGCCGGCCACATGGCTCCAGGGCAGCCAGTCCAGCAGCACGGTTTCCGGGCGGTCGTCGCCCCACTGCACCATCTGCGAGGTCATGGCCATGGCGGTGCACAGCATGCCCTGGGTCACGATCACGGCCTTGGGCGTGCCGGTCGATCCCGACGTGAACTGGTACTTGGCCACCGTGTCGTGCGTGATGCTGGCGACCGATGCGCCCACGCTGGCCGTCACCGGGGTCTGCACCAGACGGTCCCAGGTGATCAGCCGGGGGCGGTCGATGGGGTCTTGCACGCAGACCACCCAGGCGTCGTCGCCCAGGGCCCGGATCGCCGGTTCCAGCGCGCGGGCGCTCTGCACGAACACCACCGCGGGTTCGAGCAGCGCGGCCATGGCTTTGAGGCGGGAGAGGTCGCCGGCCATCGCGGCATAGGCCGGTGTGATGGGGGCGTACGGCATGTGCGCCTGCATGGCGGCGAGTTCCAGCATGCCGTGTTCGAGCGAGTTGCCGCTGAGCACCATCACGGCAGCGCCCGGGCGCTGCAGGTCCAGCAGCCATTGCGTGGCCGCATCGACCTGGGGTGCCGCTGCGCCGTAGGTCAGGCGCTGCCAGGCGCGCTCCGCGCCTCGCCGCTGCGCCATCCACACATGGTCGGGGCGCTGCTGCGCGTTGCGCCGCAGGAGGTGCGGGATATGGGGCTCGAGCGCCTTCAGGGGGAACGGGCAGCGGACGATGAGCGTGCCGTCGGCGCGCTCATCCAGGGCGACACTGCGTTCGAGGAAGGGCAGGGGGCGAAAGGGAGCAGGCACGGGAGGGTCGTCAAATAATATAAGGTTACTTTATATAAATCTCGGCCAAAAAATGCTATGGAAAACCCTGATGATAAATATAAACACGCTTTATATATGATGGGCGGGAGCCGCAGGCGAGAAGCGCGCTACCATGCCCCAGACCTTCTGGCGGGGCTTACCGACCCGTCTGGGCGTGCAACAAGACAAGAAGTGACCCGGATGGCCATCAATACCCGAGGATTTTTTTACATCCAGCAAGTGGAGCAGCTGGTTCAGCAACGGCTGGAGGAAGTGCTGGCGCCCCATGGCATGACGGCCGGACAGTACCTGGTGATGAGCCTGGTGGCCCACCACGAACCGCTGTCTTCCGCCGAGTTGTCGCGCCTGGCGCGCAAGACCGCCCAGTCGATGGGGGAGTTCGTCAAGACGCTCGAATACAAGGGGTGGCTGGAACGCCGCGACGACCCCAACAACCGCCGGGTGCTGCTCATCTCCACCACGCCCGAGGGGCGCGCGGTGCTGATGCGCTGCGAGGCCGCCGTGGACCAGACAGAGCGCGACTTTTTCAGCTGCCTGCAGCCGGAGGAGCTGGCCACCCTGCGGCATGCGCTGAGCCGGATCCGCAACGCGGTGCAGCAGCGGCAGCAGCAGGAAGGCTGAGCCGGCGGCCGGTGCCCCGCACGGCATCGCGGCCGCGTGTGCAGGCTAGAGGTCCAGCACCAGCTCGGATGTGCGGCTGCGCGAGCAGCAGATCAGCATGGCCTGGTTGCCCGCCTTCACGCTGTCGGCCAGCAGGTGGTCCCGGTGCTCGGGAACACCCTTGAGCACGGGTGTTTCGCACAGTCCGCAGGAGCCCTGCATGCAGCCGTACTGGGCGTTGATGCCCGCTTCCAGCACCACGTCCAGAATCGACCGGTCCGGTGGCACCTGCAGGCTCTGGCCCGAGCGTTCCAGCACCACCGTGAAGCCCGAGACGGGACCCGTGCCCGCATCGGCGCCGAAGCGTTCCAGATGCACCTGCGCCGGTGGCCGGTCGGCCGTGGCGGCCTCGTAGGCGGCCAGCATGGGTTGTGGTCCGCAGCAATACAGGTGGGCGTCGTGGCCCACGTCGGCCAGCACCGCGCGCAGGTCGACCGGCTGGTTCTGGTGCTCATCATCGAAGTGCAAGTGCAGCCGCCCCACGCGGGTGTGGCGCGCCAGCGCTTCGATCTCCTCCAGATAGGCGGCGTGCGCCCGGCTGCGGGCCGCGTACACCAGAAGCCAGGGCTTTTGCAGCGACTCCAGGCGCTGGACCATCGACCAGATCGGCGTGATGCCGATGCCGCCGGCCAGCAACGCGCTGAAGGGCGCGCTCTCGTCCAGGGGAAACAGGTTGCGCGGGGCCGAAGCGGTCAGTTCGTCGCCGACGCGCAGCTTCTCGTGCACGAAACGGGACCCCCCGCGGCTCTTGGCATCCCGTGCGATCGCCAGTTCGTAACGGCTGGGCCGCCCGGGCTGTCCGACGATGGAGTAGCTGCGTGCCAGGCCGGGCGCCAGGTGCAGGTCCAGATGGGCACCGGGCGCCGCCGCCGGCAAGGGCGCGTGGTCGATCGACTCAAGCACGAGGCTCAGAATCGCGGGCGCCTGCCGTGTCATGGAGTGCACCCGCAGGCGCAGAGCAGTGGGATCGGTCATGGTGGGTGTGGGGGTGGGACGGAGGGGACTATTGCGGGGTGCGCAGTTTTCTCAGGCGGCTGAGCAGCAACCGCAGGTGGGCGTTTTCCTCGCCGCTCAGGCAGTCGAAGAACAGGCGCTCGGCTTCGTTGACCTTGGCGTCGCTGCGGACCAGCAACTTGCGGCCGACCGTGGTGGACGTCAGGGCCAGGGAGCGCCGGCTGCCGGCGTCGACCCGCTTTTCCACCAGACCCTTGGCTTCGAGCGTGCGGATGAACTCACCCATGGATTGCGCGGTCATGCGGGCCCGTCGGGCCAGGTCGGCCGAGGAGACCGGCTCGTGGTGCACCACCAGGCTCAGCGCCATGTACTGGCCGGCGGTCAGGCCTTCGCCCTGCAGGCACTCGTCGAGCACCCGCCGGGCTTGCTGCTCGACCTGTTGGACATAGAAAAAGCCGCGGGCAGCGATGGACATGACGATCGGCGTGCGGGGTTCAGACCAGCGCGTCCGGCAAGGCCACCAGACTGTCGTTGCCGGAGGCGATCCGGTCGCACAGGCTGTCGATCAGGGGCATCTGGCGCTGCATCCACACCCGTGCCAGCACGGGCTTGGTCTGCCGCATGGCGGGGGTGGCGTGTTCGCAGGGCGCCTCGCCCTGCAGGGCGGCGACCATTTCCAGCCAGTTCCAGCCGACGTACAGAATGCCGATGGCGGTGAGCAGGTCGTAAGCACCCCCGGCGATGGCGTCGGGGCGCTCGGTGCATTGCAGGTCCAGGCTGCGCAGGGTCTCACCAATGCGCGCATGGGCCGCCTGCACCGGGCGGACGAACTCCGCGAGGTCGGCGCGGGTCTCCAGCGCGGCCAGGGAGTTCTGCAGGGTGTCGAGGAAGGCGCGCTGGGCGCGGCCGCCATGGGCGGTCAGCTTGCGCTGCACCAGGTCCATGGCCTGCACGCCGTTGGCGCCTTCGTACAGCTGGGCGATGCGCGCGTTGCGCACGAAGTGCTCGATGCCGTAGTCCTTGATGTAGCCGTGGCCACCCAGCACCTGCTGGCAGGCGACGGTGGCATCAAACCCGCGGTCGGTGTAGAAGGCCTTCATCACGGGTGTCAGCACCTCCAGCAGGTCGGCGGCGCGTTCCTTCTCGCCGGCGTCCGTGGAATGTTCGGCCAGCGACTGCCACAGGGCGGCCCGCATGGCGCCGGCGCGGGCGCCTTCGCAGAAGGCGCGCGACTCCAGCAGCAGGCGCCGCACGTCGGCGTGGGCAATGATCGGATCGGCCACGCTGCCGGGCTGGCGTGGCTTGTCGCCGGCCCGGCCGGACAGGCGCTCGCGGGCGTAGTCGGCGGCGTTCTGGCAGGCGATCTCGGCATAGCCCACGCCGGACATGGCGGTGCTGACGCGGGCGTAGTTCATCAGCAGGAACATCGGGGCCATGTTGGCCGAGGAGCCGCTGCGGCGTTCGTCCGCGATCCGCCAGGCCACGGCGTCGTCGAACTCCAGCACGCAGGTGGCGCTGCCTTCGATGCCCATCTTGTGTTCGATCGACACCGCGGTGACGCCGTTGGCCGCGCCCAGCTGGCCGCTGGCCGGGTCGATCATCCGCTTGGACACCAGGAACACGTTGACCGACGCCAGGCCCGGTTCCAGCCGCCCGTGCTCATCCGGCACCTTGGCCAGCACGATGTGGACGATGTTGTCGGTCAGGTCGTGGTCACCTCCCGAGATGAAGATCTTGCGGCCGGTGATGCGCCAGCTGCCGTCGGGCTGGCGCACCGCCCGCGTGTTCAGCTGGCGCAGATCGGTGCCCGCCTGCGGCTCGGTCATGCACATGGTGGCGGTCCACTCGCCGGCGGACACCTTGGGCACCACGTGGGTGCGGACCCAGTCGGGTGCCAGCTTGGACAGCATGCTCGCAGTGGGCGCGCAGAAGCTGCTGTACATCGAGAACGAATGGCCCGTGGCGGCCCGCAGCTCGCTCACGGGCACGCCCATCACGGGGGGCAGCCCGGCGCCGCCCAGGGACTCGGGCAGGCTCAGCCGGTGCCAGCCCGCCTCGCGGTAGGCCTGCCACGCCTCGGAGAAGCCGGCGGGGGTGCGCACCTGGCCGTCGACCATGCGGGCGCCCTCGGCGTCGCCCGCCATGTTCAGCGGGTGCAGGACTTCCTGGTGAAAGGTGGCGGCGGCATCGAGCACCTGGCCGGTGAATTCCGGGGCCAGGTCGGCAAAGCCGGGCAGGTGGGCGTGGTCCTGGATGCGGAGCACATCGTGCAGGAGGAATTGCCAGTCGGCGGTGGGCGCTTGGTAGGTGGGCATCGGGGTTTCAGTGAACAGGGGGTGTCAGTCGGCCGCTGGACGCGGCCAGTTCCACGAGCAGGTCGGCCGGCTTGAAGGCATCGCCATGCACGTTCTGGAGCGCGCGCAGGCGGGCCACCACCTCGGCGGCCCCCAGCTGGTCCGCGTAGTGCATCGGTCCGCCTTTCCATTGCGGCCAGCCGTAGCCGAGCTGCCAGATCAGATCGATGTCGCTGGCCCGCTCCACCATGCCTTCCTGGATCAGCTTGGCACCTTCGTTGACCATGGGCAGGATCAGCCGGTCGTGGAGTTCAGTGGTGTCGATGCGGCGGCGTGTCAGGCCTTCGAGCGCCGAGGCTTCCTCGATGAGGGCCGTGACCTCGGGGTCGCTGATGGGGCGGCGCTTGCCGGCTTCGTAGCGGTAGAAGCCACGGCCGGCGCGCAGGCCCAGGCGCCCGCGCTCGAAGAGCTGCTGGATCAGCCAGTCGCGTTCGCCCCGGCGTTGGCGGGAGCGGTGCATCAGGGCGATGCCGCCGGCCATGTCCTGCAGTTCGAAGGTGCCCATGGGCAGGCCGAACTCCCGCAGGAAGCGGTCCACCTGTTCGGGCAGCGAGCCTTCCAGCAGCAGCCGGCCGGCCTGGCGTTCGCGCACGATCATCAGCCGGTTGCCGACAAAGCCGTCGCACACGCCCACGACGATGCCGGTCTTGCCGATGCGGGCCGCCAGGGCTTGCGCGGCCTGCAGCGTGGGGGCGTCGGTGAGCGGTGTGCGGACGATCTCGATCAGGCGCATGACCTGGGCCGGGTTGAAGAAGTGCAGACCGACCACCGCGCCGGGCCGGCCGGTGGCGCGGGCGATCTCGGTCACGTCCAGTGTCGACGTGTTGGTGGCCAGGATGGCGTCGGGCCGCGCCAGCCCGTCCAGGCGGGCGAACAGCTCGCGTTTGGCGGCCATGTCTTCCCAGATGGCCTCGACGATGAGGCCGGCGGAGGCCACGGAGGCGAGATCGGTGGACACGCGCAGGCGGGCCAGGCGCTCGTCGCGGGTCTGCTCGTCGATGCGCCCTTTGCCGCGTTCCTGATCCAGCGTGTCGCGGATGCGTTCCAGCGCACTGTCCAGCGCGGCCTCGGTCTGGTCGACCAGTTGCACCTCAAGGCCGGCCTGCAGGAAGGCCAGGCTGATGCCCACGCCCATGTGACCCGAACCGATCACCGCCACCTGCGTGAGCGCGTCGATCAGCGGGGAGGAGGGCGTGTTCAGCGCCCGCAGCGCCTCGGCCGAATAGGCGCGGGCCTGCTCGGCGTGCACCGTGGTGAAGCCGGGTACCGGCGGGCCTTCCTGGGTGGGCAGGAAGCGCAGCGTCACGGCGTCGCCGATGGTCAGGGCGTGGACATCGGCGTCCACCACCACGCTGCTCAGGCGAATGCCTTCTTCCAGTTCGATGATGGCCGGCGCCGTGGGCCGGGGGCTGCGCTCGACGATGGAGTGCGAATAGATGTGGCCCCGGCCCGAGAGCTCGCGCCAGTTTGTCTGGCCATGGCCGCAGAACGGGCAGTGAATCCGTGGGTAGTAGTGCACGCGGTCGCAGGCGGGGCAGTGCTTGCCCATGAGCCGGCCCTCGCGGGCGGCGTCCCAGAACGGCTCGTCGCCGGGAAAGAGGACGGGGGCGGGAAGGGTGTTTCGAGAGGTCGCCATCGCTTATTCGGCTTGAAGAATGAGGGTGCCCGCGGCGTGTGCGCTGGCCAGGTTGCCGCCGGTGCCGTGGGCCAGCACGAACTCGCGCCGCTGGACCTGGACGGCCGGGTGGGCTTCGCCGCGGCATTGCCGCACGGCTTCGAGGATCTTGGTCATGCCGCCTTTGTTGCCGGGGTGGTTGTTGCACAGACCGCCGCCGTCGGTGTTGAAGGGCAGGCGGCCCTGGCCGGCGATGAGGTTGCCGTCCATGACGAAGCGCCCACCCTCGCCCTTGGCGCAGAAGCCCAGGTCTTCCAGTTGCACGATGACGGTGATGGTGAAGCTGTCGTACAGCGACGCATACCCGATGTCGGCGGGTGTGATGCCGGCCTCCGCGAACGCTTTGGCACCCGAATGCACACCGGCCGACCAGGTGAGATCGATCTGGCCCGCATTGGGGTGCTTGACGGCTTCGCCGGCACCGATGACCTTGACCACCGGTCGCTTGAGCGTCCTGGCGATGTCGGGGTGCACCACCACCACGGCGCCGCCGCCGTCGGTCATGACGCAGCAGTCGAGCCGGCGCAGGGGGGAGGCGACCATCGGGGAGTCGAGCACCTCCTGGACGCTCACCACCGAGCGGTGCACGGCATGGGGGTTGTGCTGGGCATGGTGCGAGGCGGCCACGCGGACCCAGGCCAGCTGTTCCGGCGTGGTGCCGAACTCGTGCATGTGCCGCCGCGCCACCATGGCGTAGCCGTACATGGGCGGCGGCGGGACCGCGGCCTGGAACGGCAGGTTGGGCATGCTGTTGCGGTCAATGCCCGCCAGCGCCGTGCCCGCCGCAGCGGCCAGCGGCCGGTCGGCCATGGTGATGAGGGCCACTTTGCAGTGGCCGGCCGCGATGGCCTGCGCGGCGTGGCTGACGTGCAGCAGATAGGCCGATCCGCCTGACTCGGTGGTGTCGACGTGCCGCAGGCGGTTCAGCCCGATGTACTCGGCCATGGTGAGGCCACCCAGGCCAGGCGCGTCCGCGCCGCAGAAATAGCCGTCGACGTCGTCCAGGGTCAGCCCTGCATCGGCCAGGGCGCCCAGCGCGACCTCGGCGTGCAGTTGGGCGGTCGACACGCCTTCGGCGCGACGCAACGGGTGTTCGTAGATGCCGGCGATGCAGGCCTTGCCGTGAATGCTCATGACGCTCCGGTGCCGCCCCACAGCCTGGGGGCGCGTTTGAGATGAAAAGAAGAAGTGGTCTCGAAAACTATAAGGTAACCTTGCTTTGTAAAAACTAGGGATTCCCCTATGAAACACGTTTTTGTTGTGAGGTAAGGTTACCTTATTGTTTGACGAATCGCCCCTGTTTCAACATGAATGCCCACCAGGACCCCGTGCACTGCACCCCTTTCCTTGACCTGCCATTTCTGGAGCGCGATGTGGCCACGGAAGAGCGGGCCGATGGCTCGCTGCTGATGCGCAGCCGTGTTCCGCTGGGAACGGTGGAGGCGCACCTGCCCGCGGTGCTGCGGCGCCATGCCCAGTCCCGGCCCGACCGCCACTGGCTGCTGCAGCGCCGGGAGGGGCATGCCGGCTGGCTGGGCCTGACATATGGTCAAGCCGGCGCGCAGGTGGATGCGGTCACCCAATGGCTGCTGGACCTGGGCGTGCCCGGTCGCAACGTCATGGTGCTCAGCGGCAACTCGCTGGAGCACGCGGTGTTCGAACTGGCGGCCATGCAGGCGCGCATGCCTTATGTGCCGGTGACGCCGGCGTACTCCCTGCTCAGCAACGACCACGAGAAGCTGCGGGCCATGGTGGCCCTCATCCGCCCGGCGGTGGTGTTGGTGCAGGAGGCGGCGCGCTACCAGAAGGCGCTGCGCGCCGTGCTCACGCCCGATGTGCAGGTGGTGCACGTGAGCGAGCCGGTGGACGGTCTGGCGTCGACAGCCTGGTCGGACCTGATCGCCACCCCTGTCGGTGCTGCGGTGCAGGCGTCGGTGGACGCGATCACGCCGGACACCGTGGCCAAGTACCTGTTCACCTCCGGCTCCACCGGCGTGCCCAAGGCGGTGCCCATCACCCAGGGCATGTTGTGCGCCACCATGGCCATGCACGCCCACACCGTCCGGCGCACGCCCGACATGCCCGAGGCGGTGCTGCTGGAGTGGCTGCCCTGGAGCCACGTGGCGGGCGGCACGGCCATCTTCAACAGCGTGCTGGAAGAGGGCGGCACCCTGTATCTGGACGACGGTCGTCCGGTGCCGGGCGACTTCGAGCGCACGCTGCGCAACCTGCGCGAAATCTCGCCGACCCGCTTCAGCAGCGTGCCGGCCGGCTACACCATGCTGGTGGATGCCCTGGAGCGCGATGCCGACATGGCGCGCAGCTTCTTCCGCCAGCTGCGCCGCCTCACATCGTCGGGGGCCAAGCTGCCCGATGCCATCTATTCGCGGGTGCAGGCCCTGGCCGTGCAGCACCTGGGCCGCCGCATCCCGTTCGTGGCCGGCTACGGATCGACCGAAACCTGCGCCGCCACCACTGTGGTGCACTGGCCGGGCGAGAGGGCCGGCCTGGTGGGACTGCCGCAGCCCGGCGTGACCATCAAGCTGGTGCCGCTGGAGGACGACCGCTTCGAGGTGCGCGTCAAGGGCCCTTCGGTGATGCCGGGTTACCTCGACCAGCCCGAACTGACAAGTTCGGTGTTCGACGACGAGGGCTACTACTGCATGGGCGACGCGGTGACGTTTGTCGATCGCGCCCAGCCCGACGAGGGTCTGGCCTTCGCGGGCCGGGTGGCCGAAGAGTTCAAGCTGCAGTCGGGCATCTTCGTGCGCGTGGGTTCGCTGCGGGTCGAGGCCATCAACGCGGCCGCCCCGCTGCTCAACGACGTGGTGGTGGCGGGTGCGGACCGGGAATACGTCGCCTTGCTGGCGTGGCCGAACCCGGTCGCTCTCCGCGAGCGGTTCGGAATCGCCGACGCGCAGGCCGCCATCGGACACGAAGCGCTGCGCGGCGCACTGCGGGACGCCCTGCGGGCCCACAACGCCCGCCACACGGGCAGCAGCATGAAGGTGGCCCGTGTGCTGCTGCTGGCGCAGCCACCCTCCATGGACGCCGGCGAAATCACCGACAAGGGCTATGTCAACCAGCGCGCCGTGCTGGCGCGCCGGGCCGATGCGGTCGAGCGCCTCTACGACGCCACGCCAGCGGACGACGTGATCGTCATCGCCGGCTGACACCTGGCCGCAAACCCACCCCACCCAGACACCCCCACTCCGAAGAAAGAAGGATCTATGGAAGACAGCCTGCTGCAGATCGAGCGCGAAGACGACGTCGCGCTGGTCAAGCTCAACCGACCGACCAAGCGCAATGCCATCAACGACGACCTCATGGACGCGCTGGAAGCGTGCTTCCTGCGGGGTCTGGAGGGTGCGCGCGCGGTGATCCTGCACGGAGAGGGCGAGCACTTCTGCGCCGGCCTGGACCTGTTCGAGCTCATGAGCAAGCGCAGCCCCGACGTGCTGGTGGGCATGCGCCGCTCGCGCCAGTGGCACCGCGTGTTCGACCTGATGCAGTTCGGCGAGCTGCCGGTGGTCAGCGTGCTCAAGGGGGGCGTGATCGGTGGCGGTTTCGAACTGGCTGCGGCCACCCATGTGCGGGTGTGTGAGGGTTCGGCCTTCTTCCAGTTGCCCGAAGGCCAGCGCGGCATCTTTCTGGGTGGTGGCGGCTCGGTGCGCATCCCCCGGTTGCTGGGCAGCAGCCGCGTCATCGAGATGATGCTCACCGGCCATTCGTTCGATGCGCAGGAGGCGCTGCGCCTCGGGGTGGCGCACCACCTCGTGGCGCCCGGTGCGGGGCTGGACAAGGCCCGTGAACTGGCGCAGTCCATCGTCAAGAACGCCCCGGCCACCAACTACGCCATCATCAATGGCATCGGCCGCATCGCCGAAATGCCCATGGGCGAAGGCCTGTTCGCCGAGACCATGGTCACCGCCATGACCCGCTCTGCCGGCGTCGATTCCGCACGCCGGATTTCCGAGTTCTTCGAAGGCCGCCGCCAGCGCCCCGACGAGCGCGCCGCCTGAGGCCACCCCACCCACCCCCGACCGTCATTGATGCGCAGGCCGAGCCCGCGCGAAAGGAGACCCACGTGCTTTCAAAGGAAGAAACCGAGTTGTTGACACGCGTGTGCGGCGACGCGCCCATGGGCCGCATGATCCGCCAGCACTGGTGGGTGCCCGCCGCCCTGTCGGACAAGCTGGAGGCGGACGGCAAACCCCTGCGCGTCAAGCTGTTCGGCCACCAGTACGTGGCCTTCCGTTCCACCGACGGGCGCGTGGGCTTCTTCGACGAAGCCTGCCCGCACCGCGGCGCTTCGCTGGCCATCGGCCGCAACGAGGACAACAGCCTGCGCTGCATCTACCACGGCTGGAAGTTCCGGGTCGACGGCGTGACCGTGGCCGTGCCGACCCAGCCCAACAACGAGGTGGAGTACTGCAAGCACGTGCCGCTCAAGCACTACCCGGTGCGCGAAGAGGGCGGCATTGTCTGGGTCTGGCTGGGCCAGGGCGACGAGGTGCCCGAGTTCCCGGCGCTGCCCTTTGTCGGGCTGCCGCGCGAGAACTTCGTGGTCTTCCGCCAGAAGGTCAACGCCAACTGGCTGCAGGCGGTGGAGACCACCATGGACTCGGCCCACCTGGGCGTGCTGCACCAGAGCTGGCTGGTGGGCTTCGGCGACATCGAGCTGTCGTCGGCCAACATGGCGCCGGTCTACCACCTGGTGCAGAAGCCCTATGGCTTCCGTTACGCCGCGGTGCGCGCGCTCAAGGACGAGCGCTCCTATGTGCGCACCAACAGCTTCGTCATGCCCTGGTTCGGCATCGTTTCGCCCAACAGCACCGACGTCAAGGGCGGCAGCATCTTCTTCTCGGTGCCCATCGACGACGAGAACATCCACTACTGGCAGATGACCTACCGGGACAGCGAGAAGCTGATCCCGAACAAGACCCACCACTACGAGGACGCGGACTCCTGGCCGCCCCTGCCACCCGGCAGCCCCGATGACAACTGGGGCCAGGACCGCGAGGCGATGAAAAACGGCCACTTCACCGGCTTCACACAGATGCTGGGGACAGAGGACTTCGCCGTGATCATGAGCATGGGCCCCATCGTCGACCGCACCCAGGAATACCTGGGCGCCGGTGACGGCGCGGTGCTGGCGGTGCGCCGCTGCCTGACCAATGCCGTGCGCCAGTTCATGAAGGGCGAGACCCCGCAGTTCGCCATTCATTCGTCCATCGACTACGAGCAGACCGCGCCGAAGTCGATGGTGGTCGAGAAGGAGCAGGACTGGCGCTCGATGCTCTGACGCCTGTCCACCACGAACCCCCCAAGACAACAGGAGACAAGATGAAACCCACCGTGTTCCGCCCCCATGTGTTCGCGCTGCTCGCCTGTTCGCTCGGCGCCAGTGTCCATGCGCAGACCCCCGCTGCCAGCCCCGTCAAGGGAGGCACCCTGGTCATGCCCGTGCACGTCGGCGAGCCCTCGACCTACGACTGCCACGGCACCAACTCGCCGGCGGTGATGTGGCGCGTGGCGCCGCACTACTCCACGCTGCTGAAGATCAACGCCGACAACTTCCCCCAGGTCACCGGTGACCTGGCCAAGAGCTGGACGGTGTCGCCGGACAACCTGAGCTACCGCTTCACCCTGCATCCCAACGTGAAGTTCCATGACGGCAGCACGCTGACCAGCGCCGACGTCAAGGCCAGCTTCGACCGTCTGCGCAACCCGCCGCCGGGCGTGGTGTCGCTGCGCCAGGGCATGCTGGCCGACATCGGCAACATCGAAGCGCCCGACGACAACACCGTCGTGTTCACGTTCAAGCGCAAGAACGCGGCGGCGCTGCAGTTGCTGGCCATGCCGTATGCCTGCGTCTACTCGGCCAAGCTGATGGCCAGCGATCCGAGCTACCCCACCAAGCGGGTCATGGGCACGGGTCCGTTCCGCTTCGTCCGCCACACGCCGGGTTCGGAATGGATCGGCGAGCGCTTCAACGACTACTTCCTGGCGGGCAAGCCGCATCTGGATGGCATCCGCCTGCTCAACGTGTCGCCGGTCGCGGCCACCAACGCCTTGCTGGCCGGTCAGGTGCACTTCACCATGCAGGGCCTGACGCCGCCCGAGGTGGCCCGGGTGACCGGCGCCCGTGGCGACAAGGTGGTGGTCCGTGGGGGTGGCGCCGCCACCACCTTCCTGCCCTGGTTCGCCATCAACAACCAGCGCGACGCGCTGAAGGACCCCCGTGTGCGCCGCGCCCTCAACCTGGCGCTGGACCGCTGGGGCGCCTCCAAGGCCATGGAGCAGATCACGCCCATGTTCCGCGTCGGCGGCCTGCTGCGTCCCGGTTCCACGTTTGCCCGCAACGATGCCGAGCTGGCCAGGCTGCCCGGCTTCGGACGCGACATCGAAGCAGCGCGCAAGGAAGCCAAGCGCCTGCTGGCCGCGGCCGGTCAGAGCAACCTGAAGATCACCGTGGTGAACAACCGCGCGTTCACCTACTTCGGTGTCTATGTGGCCGATCAGCTGTCCAGGATCGGCGTGACGGTGGACCACCAGGCGCTGGACACCCCCCAGGTCGCTGCGCGCCGCATCTCGGGCGACTACGACCTGATCTTCGACAGCCCGGCCGAGTACTCGGACGACCCCACTGTCCAGCTCGCCTACTTCGAACCCTTCAGCACCAACCGCGCCAACCTGGCCCGCTTCGGCGACCCGAAGGTGGTGGAGCTCTACCAGGCGCAGCTGCAGGACTTCAACCCGCAGAGCCGCAAGCAGCGGGTGCGCGACCTGGAGGCCTACCTGATGGAGCAGAGCTACGTGATGCCGCTGTTCTGGCAGAGCCGCAAGCGCGTGATGGACGCCCAGCTGCGCGGCCTGGAGGGTGACTACGGCTCCAACTACGTCAAGATCGACCTCGCAGACGTGTGGTTCGAAGGCGGCGCGAAGAAGTGAACACCCCGGTGCCTGCCATGCTGAACGAACTTGCCGAAGACCGCACCGCGGTCAGCGCGGGCGAGCGGCCCGCCGCATCGGACACGCCTGTGCTGTCGGTGCGCAACATGAACGTGCGCTTCACGACGGAGGGGGGCGATGTCCAGGCCGTGCGCGGACTGAGCTACGACGTCTATCCGGGCGAGATCCTGGCCATCGTCGGTGAGTCGGGTTCCGGCAAGTCGGTCAGCTCGCTGGCCATCATGCGGCTGCTGGCCGACAACGCGAAGGTGACGGCCGACCGCATGGCCTTCGACGGTGTTGACCTGCTGGGTCTGAGCCGCGCCGACATGCGGGCCCTGCGGGGCAAAGGCATCGGGATGATCTTCCAGGACCCGATGATGGCGCTCAACCCGGTGATGACCGTGGGCGAGCAGCTCACCGAGCCACTGCGCATCCACCTGGGCCTGACGCCGGCCGCCGCGCGCGAGCGGGCCCTGGAGCTGCTGGGTCTGGTGGGCATTCCCGATGCCTCCACCCGCATCGACCAGTACCCGCACCAGTTCTCGGGCGGCATGCGCCAGCGCGTGATGATCGCCATCGGCCTGTCGTGCCACCCCAAGGTGCTGATCGCCGACGAGCCGACCACGGCGCTGGACGTCACCATCCAGGCCCAGATCCTCGATCTGATGCAGGACCTGTGCCACCGCCTGCAGATCGCGCTGGTGATCATCACCCACAACCTGGGCGTGGTCGCGCGCTACGCCGACCGGGTGCTGGTGATGTACGGCGGCCGCGTGATGGAGCAGGGCGCCTGCCGCCCGCTGTTCCAGAGCCCGCGCCACCTCTACACCGCCGGCCTGCTGGCATCGGTGTCCACCCTGGAGGGCCCGCTGGGTCGCCGCCTGGCGGGCATCGAGGGCACGCCGCCCAGCCCCACCGATCTGCCCCCGGGTTGCCCGTTCGCGCCGCGCTGCATGCACGCACTGCCCGCCTGCGCGCAGGCCTCGGCCGCCCGGCTGACCGACGTGGGCACCATGTCCGCCTGCGTGCGCGCCGATGACATGGCCGCCGGCCGCATCCGCTGGACCACGGGTCTGGCCGAGTTGCCCGCGGTGGCACCGGCCGTGCGCGACGGCGACGTGCTGGTCGAGGTGTCCGGCCTGCAGAAGACCTTCGCCCTCAAGAAGGGTCTGTTCGGTGCGCAGCGCCAGGTCCAGGCGCTGCGCGACGTGAGCCTGTCCATCCGGCCCGGCGAGACCATCGGCGTGGTGGGCGAGTCGGGGTGTGGCAAATCGACCCTGGGCCGGCTGCTGCTGCGCCTGGACGAGCCCTCGGGCGGGCAGGTGCGTTTCCGCGGTGAAGACATCACCCACCGCGGCGACCGCGCCCTGCGCGCGTTCCGCCGGCACACCCAGGTCGTGTTCCAGGACCCGTATTCCTCGCTCAACCCGCGCCAGCGCATCGGCAGCATCCTGACCGAGCCCATGCTGGTGCATGGCATCGTCGCCAGCCGCGCAGAGGCCAGAGCCGAGGCCGTGCGGCTGCTGCAGGAGGTCGGGCTGCGGGCGGAGCACGCCGAGCGCTATCCGCACCAGCTCTCCGGTGGCCAGCGCCAGCGCGTGGCGATCGCACGTGCCCTGGCCATGCGGCCCGAGTTCATCGTCTGCGACGAGGCCGTCTCGGCCCTGGATGTGTCGGTGCAGGCCCAGGTCGTCAATCTGCTGGCCGACCTGCAGGAGCGCATGAACCTGGCCTACCTGTTCATCGGCCACGACCTGGCCGTGGTGCGCCAGATCGCCACCAAGGTGGTGGTGATGTACCTGGGCCGGATCGTCGAGGTGGCCGACCGCGACAGCTTCTACGCGCAACCGCTGCACCCCTACGCCCAGGTGCTCATGGCCGCCGTGCCCAGCACCGAGCAGATCGGCATGGGCACCGTCCAGGCGCAGGCGATCCGGGGCGAACCGCCGAGCCCGCTGTCGCCGCCCTCGGGCTGTGCGTTCAGAACGCGCTGCTCGATGGCCACCGATGAGTGCGCCCGCACCGTTCCCGAATTGCGGCCCGTGGCCCCCGGCCGGCTGGTCGCCTGTCTGAAGCTGGCGTGAGGTACCCGACATGTTGAAGTTCCTGTTTCGTCGCGCCCTGCAACTGGTGTTCACGCTCTGGGCGGTCGCCACGCTGATCTTTTTCCTGCTGCGCGTGCTGCCGGGGGACCCGGTCGAGTTCAAGTACACGAGCGAAGGCGGTGTCATCACCGCCGAACAGCTGCAGGCGCAGAAGGCGCGGTTCGGTTTCGACCAGCCGCTGGCCACGCAGTACGTGCGCTGGATCACCGGGCTCACCCGAATGGACCTGGGCGTCTCCATCTGGAGCGAGAACCCCGTGACCAACGAGATCGGCAGCCGCTTCTCCGTGACGATCAAGCTGGCCATCTCCGCGCTGGTGATCGGCCTGGTGCTGGCCATTCCCCTGGGGGTGGTCGGGGCACTGAGCCGCGGCACCTGGCTGGACCAGTGCGTGCGGGTGTGCACGGTCACCGGGCAATCGGTGCCCAGCTTCTGGCTGGCCATGCTGGTGCTGCTGGCGCTGCTGGCCACGGTGGGCTGGATCCCGCCCATCGAGACCGTGCCCTTCAGCGAGCGGCCCTGGGAGCACCTGGCCCAGATCCTGGTGCCGGCCGTGGTGGTGGGCTGGCGCCTGTCCTCGGTCAACGCGCGCCTGCTGCGCTCCTCGCTGATCGAAGTGCTGTCGCAGGACTATGTGCGCACCGCCCACGCCAAGGGCGTGAGCCCGGCCCGCGTGGTGCTGCGCCACGCGCTGGCCAACGCCATGCTGCCCACGATCACCGTCATCGGCATCGAGTTCGCCGGGCTGCTGGGTGGCCTGGTGGTCACCGAGCAGGTGTTCAACATCAACGGCATCGGCCGGCTGCTGATGCAGGCCATCAGCTTCAGCGACCTGGCGCTCATCCAGGGCCTGGTGATGCTGTTCGCGCTGATCTACGTCTGCGTGGGCTTCCTGGTGGACCTGCTGCAGGCCGCCCTCGACCCCCGCATCCGCATCCACTGATGTCGAACGTCTCCGTCCTTCCGTCCACCGAACTGGTCCACACACCCATGTCTGGCTCACCCACTTTCAAGGCCTTCGCACGTTTTGCCAGGACCCAGCCCCTGGGCGTCATCGCCCTGGTGCTCATCGCGGTGATGCTGGTTGCGGGCTCCTTTGCCCCGCAGCTGGCGCCGTTCAGCCCGCTCGATGCGCGCTTTGACGCGGTGCTGCAACCGCCCAGCGCCGAGCACTGGTTCGGCACCGACAACTACGGCCGCGACGTGTTCTCGCGCATCCTGCACGGCACCCGGCCGGCCTTGCTGCTGGGCATCTCCACCGCCCTCATCGGGTCGCTGATCGGCGCCGCCGTCGGCACGGCCTCGGCCTACTTCGGTGGCCGCATCGACGCGCTGCTGCAGCGGGCCAACGACGTGCTGCTGTCGATACCCCTGATCGTGGCCGCGCTGGTGGTGGTGGCCGTGCTGGGCAAGAACATGGTGGCCGGCGTGGACCTCAACCTGATGCTGGCGATCATCCTGCCCTACATCCCGGTGATGGCCCGCGTGATGCGCACCGCCGCCATGGGGGTGCGGGTCTCGCCCTACATCGACGCCGCCCGCGCGCTGGGCTTCTCGCACCTGCGCATCATCGTGCGCCACATGCTGCCCAACCTGGTCTCGCCCTGGCTGGTGATGGTCAGCGCCTTCACCGCCCAGACCATCCTGCTGGAGGCCTCGCTGTCCTTCCTGGGCGTCGGCGTGAGCGAACCCACGCCCGCCTGGGGGCTGATGCTCTCGGGCGTGAGCGTGGAGACCCTGACCTCCGCGCCCTGGGTGATCCTGTTCCCCGGCCTGGCCATCAGCCTCACCGTCTTCTCGTTCAGCCTGCTGGGCGACGCCCTGCGCGACGCGCTCGATCCGCGCACCCGCCACTGAACCCCCGCTTCGCTTCAAGGAGTCTTCAACGATGAACCAAGAACTTGTGCCGCGCCTGCGCCACCTGGACGCCTGCGCGGTGTCCGACGCGCTGGACAGGCTGGGCATCGACCAGCAGGTCGCCACCGGACTGGCCCAGCAGTCCACCACCCACAAGCTGGTCGGCCGCGTGGTCACCTACCGCCTCGTGCCCGCGGGCCAGGCGCCCAAATCCGACGGTCCGGTGCGCCACCTGGGCACCACCGCCATCGAGCTCGCCGCCGCGGGCGAGGTGATCGTGGTCGAGCAACGTACCGGCATCGACGCGGGCAGCTGGGGCGGCATCCTGTCGCTGGGCGCCAAGGTCAAGGGCATCGCTGGCGTGGTGGCCGACGGCCCGGTGCGCGACATCGACGAAGCGCGCGCCTACGAGTTGCCCATCTACTGCCGCAGCCTGACCGCGCGCACCGCGCGCGGACGCGTGGAAGAAGCCGAGGTCAACGGACCGGTGTGCATCGGTGGCGTCACCGTCAACCCCGGCGATCTGGTGATCGCCGACGGCAGCGGTGTGGTGTTCATCCCGGCGGCCCGCGCGGCCGAAGTGATCGCCGCCGCCGAGCGCATCGCCGGCCGCGAGGCCGGCATGGCCAAGGACCTGCTGGCCGGGCGCCCGGTCACCGAGGTGATGGGCCGGGATTACGAATTCATGTTGCGGCCCGAGGCCGCCTAAGAGGAAAGCCATGACTGACAAGAATGTGGAGCGCGCCGCGCGCCTGGACACCGCCACCCTCAGCGACGCACTCGACAAGTGCGGCATCAACGGACAGTGCCACCGCATCAAGCCGCGTTCGACAGAATTCCGCATGGCCGGCCGCGCCTGGACGCTGCTGTACGGCCCCGCCGGCAAGCCTTCGGGCACGGTGGGCGACTACATCGATGACGTGCCCGAAGGCTCGGTCATCGTGCTGGACAACGGCGGCGTGGACAACGCCACCGTCTGGGGCGACATCCTGACCGAGGTGGCGCACAACCGCCGCATCGCCGGCACGGTGATCGACGGCGTCAACCGCGACGTGTCGCTGTGCCTGGAACTGGGTTATCCGGTCTTCAGCCGCGACAACTACATGCGCACCGGCAAGGACCGCGTGCAGGTCGAGGCGACCCAGGTGCCCGTGAACATCGGCGGCGCCCGCGTGGCCCCCGGCGACATCGTGCGCGGCGACGCCGACGGCGTGGTCGTGATCCCGAAGGAGCACGAAGACCACGTGCTGGACACGGCCGAGGCGATCCACAACGCCGAGGAAGCCATCCGCCAGGCGGTGCGCGCCGGCACCCCGCTGCGCGAGGCGCGCAAGGCCATGGGCTACCACCAGCTGCAGACGCGGGAGGGCGCATGAGCGAGTCCTCGGCGAACGATCCGGCCCTGCAGTTCCCGACCATCCGCCACGGGATCGAGCGCGTCGACCCGGGCCTGATCGCGCGCGCCCGGGCCCTGCCCAGCGCCACCGTGCACGAGGCCGGTGGTCGCGTGGGGGCCCTGCCGCCGGCCATCAAGCCGGTGCACCCGTCCATGAAGCTGTGCGGCCCGGCCGTGACGGTCCATTCGCCCGGCGGCGACAACCTGTGGATCCACCGCGCGCTGTACGTGGCCAAGCCCGGTGACGTGCTGGTGGTCTACGCCAACGAGGTGCACGACTACGGCTACTGGGGCGAGATCATGTCCACCGCCGCGCAGGTGCGCGGACTGGGCGGTCTGGTGATCGCCGGTGGCGTGCGCGACATCGACCTGCTCGAGCGCATCGGCTTCCCGGTCTTTGCGACCGGGCTGTGCATCCGCGGCACCGGCAAGGACCACCTGGCGCGCGGCTGGGTCAACCACCCGGTGCTGCTGGGCGACATCACCGTGCACGCCGGCGACCTGGTGCTGGGCGACCGCGATGGCGTGGTCGTCATCGGGCGCGAGCGCGCGGCCGGGGTGGTGCAGGCGGCCGAGCAGCGCGAGGCCAAGGAGGCCGATGTGCTCAAGCGCATCGCCGCGGGCGAACGCACGCTCGAGCTCTACAACTTCTGAGCCCTGGCTCGACCCCCCAACGCCAAGGAGACTGACACATGGCACGCATCACGCTGGGCATCGGCACCTCGCACAGCCCGATCCTCGTACTCGACGGCGACCGCTGGGAGCAACGTGCGCAGGACGACCGGCGCCAGACCGCCCTCTACACCCTGGACGGCCGCAAGTGCTCGTACGACCAGTTGCTGGCCGAGCGCGGTGAACCGTTCCGCGAGCAGAGCGACGCCGCGCGCTTCCCCGACCTGGCCCGCCAGGCCGAGTCCGCGCTGGACGTGCTGGAGGCGCGCCTCTTCGATGCCCAGCCGGACGTGGTGCTGGTGATCGGCGACGACCAGGACGAACTGTTCGGCTTCGACAACATGCCCGCCATCTCCGTCTACCGCGGCCCCGAGGTGGTGATGAAGGAAATGCCGCTGCCGCACCCGCGCCTGAGCTGGGCCGACAAGGCGTTCTGGGCCGGGTACGGCATGGACATGCCGCGGCGCTTCCCCGGTGCGCCGCAGCTGGCGGACGACCTGATCCGCGGCCTGATCCGTCTGGGCGTGGATGTGGCCACCGCCAACGCCGTGCCCAACCCCGGGCAGCGCGCCTTCGGCCATGCCTACGGCTTCATCTACCAGCGTCTGATGAAGCGCCTGCGCGTGCCCATGCTGCCGGTGCTCATCAACACCTACTTCCCGCCCAACAACCCCACGGCGGCGCGCTGCTTCGAGTTCGGTTCGCACATCGCGCACGCGCTGGCGGCCTCGCCCATCGACGCCAAGGTGGCGGTGATCGCCTCGGGTGGCCTGAGCCACTTCCTGTGCGAAGAGGCCTTCGACCGCAAGCTGCTCCAGGCGATCCGCACGCACGACGTGCAGACGCTGACCCAGGTGACCCAGGAATCCCTGTGCTCGGGCTCGTCCGAGATCCGCAACTGGATCGCCATGGCCGGCGCCACGACCCACCTGCAATGCCGGTACGAGGAATACATCCCGGTCTACCGCACCGCCGTCGGCACCGGCATCGGCCTGGCGTTCACCGCCTGGGACTGATGCCGCCCCCGCTTTCTTCTTCTCAACCCTCACTCCGACTGAACACCATGATCATTGATTGCCACGGTCACGTCAGCCCACCCCCCACGCTGTGGGTCTACAAAGCCAACCTGCTGTCGCACCGGGGTGCGCACGGCCGGCGCATGCCCGAGATCACCGACGAAGAGATCCTGGCCAGCGCCAACAAAAAAGAAATGGCGCCCAAGGGCCACCTCGACATGATGGACGCGTTCGGCATCGACCTGCAGATGCTCTCGCCTCGGCCCTTCCAGATGATGCACAGCGCCAAGCCGGCCAAGCTGGTGCACTGGTTCATCGAAGAGACCAACAACATCATCGCGCGCACGGCGCAGCTCATCCCCAACCGCTTCGTGCCGGTGGCGGGGCTCCCGCAGGCGGCCGGCGAGCCGGTGGAGAACGTGCTGCCGGAACTGGAGCGCTGCGTGAAGATGGGCTTCCGGGGCGCGCTGGTCAACCCCGATCCTTACGAGAACAGCGGCGTCGAGCCGCCGTCGATGGGCGATCGCTACTGGTACCCCCTGTACGAAAAGCTGTGCGAGCTGGACGTGCCCATGCACATCCACTCCACCGGCTCCCACTCGGAGCGTTCGCCCTACACGCTGAACTTCATCAACGAAGAAACCGTGGCGGTCTACAACCTGGTGCAGTCGGACGTGTTCAAGGACTTCCCGACGCTCAAGGTGGTCTGCTCGCACGGCGGCGGCGCGATCCCCTACCAGATCGGCCGCTTCCAGTCGAGCGCCGGCCGCCGCGGTACCAACTTCCTGGACGGCATGCGCAACATCTACTACGACACCGTGCTGTACAGCGAAGAGGCGCTGCGCCTGCTCATCAAAACGGTGGGCGCCGACCGCTGCCTGTTCGGTTCCGAGTGCCCCGGGGTGGGTTCCACCATCGATCCGGCGACGGGCCGCCAGCGCGACGACATCCGTCCGGTGATCGAGAGCTTCGAATGGCTCAGCGCCGACGACAAGCAAAAGATCTTCTCCGAGAACGCGCGCTTCGTCTTCGGGCTGAAGTCCTGAGCGCCGCATTTTCCCTTCGCCCTGAACGACTGGACTGACCATGAAAATCACCCGTTTCAACGACAACCGCATCGCCGTGGTGGTCGACGACGAGCACCTGGTGGACATCACCGACCTGCTGGGCGTCGACACCGCCGAATGGCCCCCGGTGGGTCCCACCCGCCTGGTGGCGGAATTCGACGCCTGGCGTCCGCGCATCGAAGCCGCGCTGCCGGGGCTGCCCCGCGTGGCGGTGCGCGACGTGACACTGCGCACGCCGATTCCCTGGCCCAACAAGGTCATTGCCTACCCCGTGAACTACCACGACCACGGGCGCGAGATGCAGGCCGGCTACCGTGCCGACCACCAGGGTTTCTTCCTCAAGCCCAACTCGTCCCTGTCGGGTGCCGGCGAGCCGGTGGTACTGCCCAATGTGCCCAGCCGCGAAGTGCACCACGAAGCCGAGCTGGGCATCGTGATCGGCAAGGGCGGCCGTGGCATCCGCCGCGAAGACTGGCGCGAGCACGTGTTCGGCTACGCCTGCCTGATGGACATGGTGGTGCGCGGCCGCGAGGAGCGCGTGTTCCGCAAGGCCTACGACACCTTCTGTCCGGTGGGCCCCTGGATCGTGACGGCCGACGAGGTGGCCGATCCGACCCAGCTCGAGATGAAGCTGTGGGTCAACGGCGAGCTGCGCCAGCACGCCAACACGCGCGACCTGGTGCTGGACATTCCCGGCATGGTGGAGATGGCCTCGGCCGTGATGACGCTCTACCCCGGCGACATCATCGCCACCGGCACCCCGGCCGGGGTGGGGCAGATCCGCGCCGGCGACGTGGTGCGCATCACGATCGACGGACTGGGCGAGATGAACGTGAAGGTGGTGCAGGGCACCGAGGGCGCCACGCCCGTGTTCGACAAGCCCTACACGCCCGACATCATCAAGCAGAGGTGAGCGGCCATGTCTGACCTGGATGCACTGCACGCGTCGATCTACGCCAGGAACATGGAGGGTGGCTGGCACCGCAAGTCACCCGCCCTCTGGCCCGAACCACGCAAGAACTTCCTGCCGCACGTCTGGCACTACGCCGATGTGCGGCCGATCCTCGATGAGGCGGGCCACCTGGTGGACCACCGCATGGCGGACCGGCGCAACCTGACCATGACCAACCCGGTCGAGGGCAACCTGTACGCCACGGTGCGCACCATGGTGGCGGCCTACCAGTCGATCAAGCCGGGGGAGTGCGCCGATTCGCACCGGCACACGCCCAACGCGCTGCGGATCATCCTGGAAGGGCGCGGCAGCTACACCACGGTCAACGGCACCCGCGTCGAGATGCGCCCGGGTGACGTGCTGCTCACGCCCAGCTGGAACTGGCACTCGCACGAGAGCCTGGGGCCGGACGAGTGCTTCTGGATCGACGTGCTCGACGTGCCCCTGGTGCACCTGCTGGAGCCGATGTTCTTCGAGCGCCACCCCGACAAGCTGGAGAAGGACGTGCGCAACGTGGACGAGTGCGACCTGGCGCTGCGCTGGGAGACCTCGATGCAGCGCCTGGACGCCGCGCCCGAGACCGCCTCCGGCGTGGCCCAGCGGGAAGTGGAGCTGGGCTCGCCGGCGCTCAAGACCATGGCCGTGCACGCGCAGCGCATGGGCAAGGGGTTTGTCTCCCGCACGCACCGCAGCACCGCCAACGCCATCTACACGGTGCTGGAGGGGGAGGGGCGCAGCCGGGTGGGCGACCAGGAGCTGGCATGGCGCCGCGGCGACGTGTTCGTGGTGCCCGCCTGGCAACCGTTCAGCCACACGGTGGCGGCCGACACCCACCTGATCCGCGTGAGCGACGAGCCGGTGATGCGGGCCTTCGACATGCTGCGCAGCGCGCAACCGTGAACCAACAAGTGAACCCACTGGAGACACCAATGACACCAAGCACATCGACACGTCGTCACCATCTGCGCAAGCTGGCCCTGGGGCTGCTGGCCGCCTGCGGGCTGGGCGGCGCCTGGGCGCAGGGCAGCTATCCCGAGCGCACCATCCGCATCGTCACGCCCTACGCACCCGGCAGCATGGTGGATGCCACCACGCGCCTGGTGGCCGACGGCCTGAGCAAGCGGCTGGGACAGCCGGTGATGGTGGAGAACCGCACCGGGGGCATGGGCATGATCGCCATGAACGCCCTGCTGTCGGCGCCGGCCGACGGCTACACCCTGCTGACCGACACCCCGGCTTCGGCCATCAACCCGACGCTGCACAAGGAGCAGGCCCGCTACAACCCCAAGACCGACGTCGCGCCGATCGCCCAGTTCATGCGGCTGCCGTTCGTGCTGGCGGTGCATCCCGATGTCAGCGCCGGCACGGCCAAGGAACTGGTGTCGCTGCTCAAGCAGCCGGGCAGCCAGTGGAACGCTGCAGGGGCGGGCACCTCGACCGGTCTGGTGACCGACCTGTTCGCGATCCAGGCAGGGGTGCAGCTGCCGCAGGTGCCGTACCGCGGCGCGGCACCGGCCATCCTGGCCGCGCTCAAGGGCGAGGCGCCGGTCATTTTCCTGGATTCGGCCAACCTGGCTCCCCACATCCAGTCGGGCAAGCTCAAGGGCCTGCTGGTCACCAGCGACGCCCGGCAGGACACGCTGCCCTCCGTCCCCACATCGGCCGAAGCGGGCTTCGGCAACTTCAAGCCCGTCACCTGGTTCGGCATCTTCGCGCGCAGCGGCGTGCCGCCGCACATCCTCAAGCAGCTCAACGAAGCGGTGCGCGAGGTGATGCAGTCCAGCCAGACCCGCGAGTACCTCAAGGCCCGCGGAGCCACCTCGTCCGACATGGGCCTGGACGAGTTCCGGTCGTTCTTCCACGCCGAGATCGACATGTGGGCGGACGTCATCCGCAAGGCGCAGATCAAGCAGTGAGCGTCTTGCTCGCAACGCACATCCCAGGAGAAAAGACATGAAGGTATTGATTGCAGGCGGTGGCATCGGTGGTCTGTCCGCAGCGGTGGCCCTGCTGCAGCGCGGCATCGACGTCGAGGTGTACGAACAGGCACCCGAGCTCAAGGAAGTGGGGGCGGGCATCCAGATCAGCCCCAACGGCAACAAGGTGCTGGACGCCCTGGGCGTGTTCAAGCGCCTCAAGGAGCTGTCGTGCGACCCGGTGCGCAAGGAGTTCCGCCTGTGGAACACCGGCAAGCCCTGGCCCATGCTGAGCCTGGGCAAGGCGGTGATCGAGAACTACGGCTACCCGTACCTGACGGTGTACCGGCCCGACCTGCACCAGTCGCTGGCCGACCGCGTGCGCGAGCTCAAGCCCGACGCCATCCACCTGGGCTGCGGTGTGGCCGGGTGCGAGCAGGACGGGCAGTCGGCCACGCTGGTGCTGCGCGACGGCCCCCGTGTCACCGGCGACGCGCTGATCGGCGCCGACGGCGTCCGTTCGGTGGTGCGCAACACCTTGTGGGGCCCCTGCGATCCGGAGTTCTCCGGCATGGTGGCCTGGCGCGGCCTGATCCCCATGGAAGAGCTGCCCGAACACATGCAGGTGTCGGTGGGCTCGACCTGGATCGGCCCCGGCGGCCACGCGGTGTGCTACCCCCTGCACCGTTCCAAGATCATGAACTTCGTGGCCACCATCGAAGGCAAGACCTGGGACGTGCCCGAAGGGGCGGCCCCGGGCACCGCAGAGGAATGCCTGAACGACTTCGCCGGCTGGCACGAGGATGTGCAGACCATGATCAAGCGCAGCCCGCGTCTGATCAAGTGGGCCCTGATGCAGCGCGACCCGATCCCGCGCTGGACCCAGGGCCGCATCTCCCTGCTGGGCGATGCGGCGCACGCCACGCTGCCCTTCCTGGCGCAAGGCGCGGTGCACTCGATCGAGGACGGCATGGTGCTGTCGCGCTGCCTGGAAGGCGTGGACACGGCGGATGTGGCGGGCGCGCTGGCGCGCTACGAGGCGGCGCGCATCGACCGCACCAGCCGCATGGTGCGCGGCGCCACGGCCAACACCGAGCGCTTCCACAGCCCGGAGCTGGCGACGGAGGAGTCGGCAGAAAAGTACCTGCAGCGCGAGTGGAGTTCCGAACCCATCTTCGCCCGTTACGACTGGCTCTACAGCTACGACGCGAACACGGCGCCGGTCTGATCCGGAGGCGCGCCGCATCCGTCGCGTTCTGTTTTTGAGATGCTGGCTTTCTCGCTTTGTGTCTTCTTTTCGAGAAAGCCAGCAGGTCTACTCCTGCTTCGCGACCAGATGTGGTGGCCAATCTATTTGAGAGAGACAACATGAAGTTTGTGCGATACGACGGCGGGCTGGTGGGGATCACCGACGGCCGCAAGGTGGTCGACGTCAGCGACCTGTGCCAGTCCTCGGTCGGTGAATGGCCGCCTGTGGGCATCAACCGCCTGATCCGCGACTACCCGACCCTGCGGTCCGAGCTGTCGCAGCGGCTGTTGGCGCAGGCGGGGGTGCCGCTGGAGACGGTTCGCCTGGAGACCCCGGTGCCCTGGCCCAACAAGCTGATGGCCTTCCCCGTCAATTACCACGACCACGCCAAGGAAATGGCCAGCCGAGGCCTGGCCAGCGTGCAGGGGTATTTCCTGAAGTCGAACGCCTCCCTCATCGGGGCGTCTGATCGCATCGAGCTGCCTGATTTGCCCGGGCGAGAAATCCACCACGAGTGCGAGATCGCCCTGATCATCGGCAAGACCTGCCGGCAGGTCTCCGAAGCCGACGCGCTGGACTGCATCTTCGGTTACGCCTGCCTGATGGACATGACCATTCGCGGCAAGGAGGAGCGGGTGTTCCGCAAGTCCTACGACACCTTCACGCCGGTGGGTCCCTGGATCGTGACCGCCGACGAGGTGCCGGACCCCTCGAACATGGACATGAAGCTGTGGGTCAACGACGAACTCCGGCAGCAGGCCAACACCCGCGACCTGATCGTCGGCATCCGGGAAATGGTGGCCGTGGCCTCGTCGGCTTCCACGCTGTATCCGGGGGACATCATCGCCACGGGCACGCCGGCCGGTGTCGGCCGGGTGCTGCCGGGCGACGTGGTGACCATCGAGGTGGCCAACGTGGGGCGCATGTCCCTGCCGGTGGTGCAGGGCTCGCTGGGGCGCAACGGGGTGTTCGAGAAACCCTACGAATTTGTTCGCGCAGCGTGAGGAGACCGCACATGGAAGCGCTGCAGCAGCAGATCGAGAACGCCAGCGGCCTGGACGACCTGTACCCGGCCCTCGCCGCCAGCCGGATGACGGCCGGCTGGCACAAGAAGCGCCCGTCGCTCTGGAAAGAGCCGCGCACCGAATTCCGGCCCTTGCACTGGCGTTACGAGACGGGCAAGGCAGCGCTGGACCAGGCCGGGCGCTGGATCGGCACCGAACTGGCCGAGCGGCGCAACCTGCTGCTGTTCAACCCGGTGGGCGACAACGACTATTCCACCCTCAGGACCATGGTGGTGGCCTACCAGATGATCAAGCCGGGCGAACACGCCCGGGCCCATGAGCACACGCCCAATGCCCTGCGCCTGATTCTGGACGCCGGCCCTGGCTGCTTCACCGTGGTCGACGGTGTGAAGCTGCCCATGCACACCGGGGACGTGCTGCTCACGCCGGGTGGCTGCTACCACAGCCACTTCAACGAAGGGAACGCCAACGCCTACTGGATCGATGTGCTGGACGTGCCCCTGGTCCACGCACTCGAGCCCATGCTGTTCTCCGAACTGCCGGGAAAAACCCAGGAAGTCCGCGAGGAGCCCGAGGATCACGCCTTCTATTTCCCGCCGGCCAAGACCGAGCCGCAACTGGCGGCGCTGGAGGCCCGGCAGGGTGTGAAGCTGCTCAAGCTGCCCGTGCAGCCGCACATCAAGACGCTGGACATCAGCCTGCTCGACATGGAAGCCGGCTCGCGCCGCTCGGTGGTGCGCAGCACCGCCAGCCGTGTGCTGGCCGTGATCAAGGGCAGCGGCACCATGCGCATGGGCGAGACCGAGATCCACTGGAACGCGGGCGACGTGATGGCCGTGCCGTGCTGGTGCGCGCACGAGATCGTGGCGGACCAGCCGGCGCGCTTCCTGGAGGTGTGCGACGAACCCACGATGCGGGCGCTGGGCTTCTACCGGGAGGCACAGGCCTGACATGAGCAAAGCAAAGAATCGGATCGCGGGCGGGGCTTTACGAGCGCTTGTACTCGGGTGATCCGGAGCGCAACGGCATGAACTGGTTTGCCCATCCGATCACCAAGGAATGCGAAGCCTTGGTCGATCGTCTGCTCGCCAGCTGAACCAGGCCCGCCGTATTCGATGTGCTGCTTCGAGGTGTCCGCCTCGGTGCAGTGGGTGGCCATCCTGGCGTGCTAGCCAGCCGACGACCCGCTTGCAGGGTCAGACACCTGGTCCCTCACCAGCCGGCCGTCCACCAGTTCCAGTACCCGATCGCAGCGCGCGGCCAGGCGTGGGTCGTGGGTGACCACCAGGAACGAGGTGTTCCGTTCCGCGTGCATGCGGCGCATCAGGGCGAACACCTCGTCCGATGAGGCGGTGTCCAGGTTGCCCGTGGGCTCGTCGGCCAGCACCATCGGCGGCTCCAGCACCATGGCCCGTGCAATGGCCACGCGTTGCTGCATGCCACCGGACAGCTCCCCTGGGCGTTTGTCCATGGCGTGGCCCAGGCCGACGGCATCCAGCATGGCGCGTGCGCGCCCCAGCTGCCGGGACGTGACCCGCCCCTCCCGCATCAGGGCCGGCAAGGTCACGTTCTCCAGTGCGGTGAACGCCGGCAGCAGGTGGTGGAACTGGAACACGAAACCCAGCTTGGTGCGGCGTTGCAGCGTCAGCGCCTCGTCGTCGATGCCCACCATCTCCTGGCCTTCGATCCGGTAGCTGCCCGAGGTCGTGCGCTCGAGCAGGCCCAGGATGTTCAGCAATGTGCTCTTGCCCGATCCGGAGGGTCCGATGAGGGCGACCATCTCACCTGGGGCGATGTTGAACGACACCCCGTGCAGCACCTCGGCCTCGTTGGGCTGGCCCACGTTGTAGCGCTTGCAGACCGCGGTGAGTTCCAGCAGCGCAGGTGAACGGGGGGCGGCGGGCGGTGCGGTCATAGCCGGATGACCTGCGCCGGGTCCAGCCGGGAGGCGCGACGCGCGGGCGCGACAGAGGCGAGCAAGCCACACACGGTGGCCAGGGCCGCGATGCGCAGCGCCAGCCCGGCATCGAGCGTGATGTTGAACAGCGGCAGGCCGTCCGATCCGCGAACGAAATGGGTGAAGAGCCAGATCAAGACCACTGCCAGCAACACGCCCAGCGCCGATCCCAGGGCGCCCACGATGAGGCCTTGCAGCAGGAAGACTCGCAGCACCTGGGCCCTGGTGGCGCCCATGGCGCGCAGGATGCCGATCTCCCGCTGCTTCTGCACGACCGACACGACCAGCACGCTGGCGATGCCCAGCACCACCACGATCATCACGACGCCGCGAATGACCGAGGTGCTGACCGATTGCGCGTTCAGCGCCGACACCAGTTGCGCATTCGCCTGCTGCCAGCTCTCGGTCTTGTAGGGCCAGCGCGCGGACAACCCGCCCGCCAGGTCCTGGGCCGCCCAGATGTCGTGCAGCGCAAGATCCAGGCCGGTGGCGCTGCCGGGCAGTCCCACCAGGCTCTGCGCCGTGCGCAAGGGCACGATCACGGTGCGCCGGTTGAGGTCCTTCACCCCGAGGTCCACCAGGGCGGTGATCCGCAAGGCATCCTCGACGCCGTTGGCCACGATGCCGATCCGGTCGCCCACCTGCACGCCCAGGTCCTGCGCCAGTTCGAGCCCGATGAGGCCTTCTCCCGGCTCGAGCCGCGCGGTCCCGGCCACGACCTTGGACCGCAGCTTCACGATGCGGTCGTACCGCTCGAGTTCGACACCCATCAGCGCGATCGCCCTGGAGGCCTCTCCACGCACGGCAAGGCCCGCCGCCGACACCATGGGCGACACCGCGGCGACCTGCGGCATGGCCTCCAGTTCGGCCAGCAGGAGTCGCCAGTTGTCGATGGAACGCGGGCGTTGCGCGCGGGCCTGGGTCTGCTCCAGCTTGCTGGCGCCTGCACCGGGCGGCGTGGCTGCCACCAGCACCCGCTCATCCAGCGGGCTCACCGTGACATGGGCCTGTGCGCCCAGCGTCTTCTCGATCGTGTTGCGCTGCAGGCCGGTGATCAGGGCCGAGATGTAGGCCACCACCGCCACACCCGCGGCCACACCCACGATGATGAGCAGGGACTGCATTCTTCCTTCGCGCAGGAAGCGGATGGCGACCAGGCTTTCAAATCCGAGCAGCATGCAGCGGCCTCAGCGCCCCACGGCATTGGTCATCACGGCGCCCGCGTCTTCCCGGGCCGGCGCCTGCGCGGAAGCCACCGGCGCACCGGCCACGGCACGCACCCGGGCACCCGGGCCGGGGGCCGGTCCGAACAGCACCGCGTCACCTTCGTTCAGGCCCTCGAGCACCTCGGCCCATGCCAGGGTGCGCAAGCCCAGCCGCACCCGGCGTTCCTCCACGCGTCCATCGCGTTCCACCCACACGGTCGGTTCGGCGTTCGCCTCGCTCCGCAGGGCGCTCACGGGCACCACCAGCGCCTGTTCGCGACGCGCGGTCTCGACCTCGATGGACACGGTCATGTCCTCGCGCAGAAAGTCGGGTGCGGCCGCCGGCAGGGAAAATTTGACCTCGATGGCCCCGCGTTGCGAGTCGACCACCGGGGCGATCGACAGCACCCGGGCCTGAAAGGCCTGTGCGGGATAGGCGTCGGCCAGCACCTGGGCCGGCTGGCCGGGGGCGAGCTGTTCCAGGTACCGCTCGTCCACCTGCGCCACCAGTTGCAGCGGACCGGACAGCGCCAGTGTCATCAAGGCTCGGCCTGGCTGAACGATCTGTCCCGGTTCGACCGAGCGCGAGAGGACTTTGCCCTTCGCGGGTGCGCTGATGTCGGTCTCCTTCAGGCGCACCTGCGCCGAACGCCGGGCCGCGGACGCGAGCGCCAGTTGCGCCTGTGCCTGTGCCACATCGGTGCCGCTGTCGGCGTTGGCGTCGCGTTGTGCGCGTGCGGCAGACACCTGTGCCTGCGCCACGTCCACCGCGCGGCGGGCTTCGTCCAGGCGGGACTGGCTCAGGAAGCCCTGGCTCACCAGGTCCTGCGTGCGCTGCAGTTCGGCGCGGGCGGCCACCAGCACGGACTCCGCCTGCGTCATGCTGGCCTGCACGGCCAGTCGGCCGGTGCTGCGCAGCCCGCTGAGCCGAGCCTGCGCCTGCCGTTCGTTGGCCTCGGCCTGGGCCAGGGCGGCTTTCAGTTCCTCACTCTCAAGCCGGACGAGGACATCGCCGACCTCCACCGGTGCGCCCTCGTTCACCAGAACCTCGCGCACCCGGGTGGTCAAGGTGCTGCCCACGTCGACCCGCGACAACGTGGCCACACGGGCGGAAAACTGCAAGGTGCGCACCAGCGGGGACTTGCTGGCGACGATGGAAGACGCCTCGGGCGGGCGCCGACTCCACCACGCCAGCCAGGCGATCAAGAGCAAGGCCAGCAGGACAGACGAAGACAGGTAGAGGGCTCGCCGCGACATGACCTATTCTTTCCGAGATCGGGCGCCATGCGCTGGCCGGCACCCAAAAATCCCGCACCCAGCAGCACCATCCGCGTATGAAAGTCCTCCTGGGTGGTGGCGTCCACAGTGGTGCCCGCCAGGCTCATCACAGACCTCCGCGGCCCACCCAATGGCCGCTCAGCAGGTTCTCGGGTTCCACCGCCGCGCTGACCCGCGCACTGGTGTCCCAGTTGGCGCGCTGCACCTCCAGGCCGGCGTAGATGCCATAGTCGGCGCCTGCCCGCAGGTCCCCCTGGGCCAGCAGGCTCTCGCCGACGCGGATCGCACCGGCCGCGACGATGTCGCCGCCCGACCGGATGCCCCAGCCCGCTTCCAGATGCGAGCCGCATTCGATCGACCCGTCGACCTGGATGCCGTCACCGGCGCGCACTTCCAGGCCCGAACGGAGTTCGCCCCGCACACGCAGGCTCTTGCCCACGCGCACCCGTCCACCGGCGACCAGCATCCCGCCGACCATGGCCTGCTCCGCCACGTCCAGATCCGTGTGGCAGAACAGGCTCTGGGAACAGCGCAGGCCACCGCCGGCACGCACCCCGGCTGTGACCACGATCGAGTTGGCATGTACGTCGGCACCGGCCGACACCGACTCCGCATCGATCGTGCCCTCGGCGACGATGGAGGTTCCCGCGACAAGATGCGCCCCCGTCCGGATGGAGCCGCCCGCGCGCACCCCGCCTCCGGCGCGCACCATGCCCGCGACATCGATATCGCCCGCCACCTCGATGGAGCCCGCAAACACGACGACCTCGGCGGAGAGCGTCTCGAGGCGCAGCACATCGCTCGTCGCTCCGAACTGGTCGAGCAGCCAGCGGGCGTCGTTGACCCGGCCGTCGGCGACCAGGGCGTCGAGCAGCGGCTGGTAGTCGTGGCCGTCCGGGTGGTGCCGCAGCATCCAGCGGAAGCCGTTCGCACAGGGGTTCTTGGCCTTGACCAGGCGTTTGGACAGTTCGACGGTCTTCATGCCACAGCCCCCCGGATCCAGCCGTATAGCCACGAGCGCCAGGAGCGCCGTTCCCGCGGAACGATCACCGCATCCGCCCCCTGGTCCCGGATGAGTGCCAGCCGACGCAGTGTGGTCCTGAAAGACAGCGTGTGCCAGCGGCTGCCGATGACGACCAGCCAGGGCTTGTGGGCCGCCATGTGATTCACCAGCTGCTCCTCAAATCCGCCGAGGAGCACCTGGAGCGACATCCGGCGCCCCGAAGCACGCCAGGTGTTGGTGATGGTCTCCAGCGCTTGCAGCGCGCCCACGCGCGCCTTGCGCAGCTGGTGCTCCAGCAACAGCAACTCCGCCATGTCGTCCGTGACGGCTTGCTCGGTCAGGTCCGGCAGCACGTGCAGGAGCTGCAGCGAGGGCAGGTGCCACAGCAGGGGCGACCAGGCCATCCATTCGGTCTCTGGTGCGTCGACGCTGGAGAGGCAGCACAGCGCAGGGGTGGATGTCTCCAGGTCGGACTGGTGGACCCACCAGACCGGGCGGTTGCCGCGGCTGAGCAGCGCCCGCACTACCGGCGACAGGCGCTGAATGCTCGATGGCGAGGGCTCGCCATCGACCAGGCAGACCAGGCTCGCGTCCCGGCACACCAGCAACAGGGCCGCGCTGGTGTGCACGGGCTGGGGAACCACTTCGACCGGCAGCGCGACATGCCTTCGCAGAAAGCGCGCCCGTTGGGACAGGCGGGCCATCGGATCGCTCCACGGGTCGACCCCTTCCAGCTGCAGGTAGGCCAGCTGCAGTTCGGCGCCCATGGCGGCGGCGCCTTGCGCAGCCCGCAGCAGGTGGCCGCTCGAACCGACGGACAGCGAGGTGAGAACCACCACCCGTCGCCGGATGGGTGGGTCGTGTGCATGGGGCGCGTTGAACGCCGACTGTGGCACGGCAGGGGTGGCCGCGGAAGCACCGCGTGGCGCGATCACGTGCGCCCAGGTCGCAGACAAGGAAGCAGTCATGGAAGAGATGTCCAGGGTTTGGCCTGGTGGGGTCAGCCACCACCAGGAAAGGCGGAAGATCAGGCGGCCGCGGCTACGCTGCGCAGGCAGCGTCGGCTTCGGGCTGGAACAGCACGGTCTCGATGCGCAAGTCGCGGGCTTTGCCGGCCGGCAGTTGAACGTGCACGCTGTCACCCACACGGCGGCCCAGCAAGGCTGCGCCGATTGGCGAGAGGACGGATGTGGAGCCCTTCCCGGCGACCGCGTCGCCGGGGTAGCACAAGGTCAGCTCTTGCAGCTCGCCTGCCGCCAGGTCGCGGATCAGCGCACGCGAGTGCATGGTGATCACGTCGGCGGGGACTTGCGCCGGCGGTACCAGATCGGCCAGCGACAACAGGGAGGACAGGTCGGGGTGGTCGGAGACACCCTGCAGCACGGTCAGACGTGCGTGATCCATCTCGGTGAGAACACGCTCACCACAGTCGGGGGAATACATGAAGAACGACTCCATCGAATTGCCAGCGCCCTCAAGGGGATGGCAATGCCCGCACTGATTGGGGCCCGGCGATGAAGAGTGTGCGTTCTAGGGTGAGAGGGTTATCGCCGGGCGGGGGAATGTGCGGCCATAAGGCGGTGGCCGCACGGGGCCGTGGCCTGGCCCTGCACGCGACGAGCGCACACCACCACCTGCGCGTCAGCGCAGAGGGTCATGGTGAGGCTCAGATGGTTGATCATGGGGGTCGATTGTAGGCCGGGGAGGGTTCTCGGCGCAAACCAGGTGGATTGGGGGGGGGGCGCTGGAGTTGCACCCAGCCGCAGGGGGTAAGCCTGTGGATATGTCTCGGACACCTTCGCCAAGTCCGCGCCGCACAAGGCCTGGGGCGAGATTGCCCGCTTTTTGGGCAGGGCGGCACAATCGCCCGATGTCTGCACCCTCCACCAAATCCCTCTCCGGTTCCGCTTTTGCCACCCTGCTGCTCATCGCGTTCATGATGGGCGCCAACCACGTCGCGGCGCGGCTGGCCTTTGATCACGGGGTTTCCGTGTCCACCGCGGTGCTGTTCCGCAGTGGTGCCACGGCCCTGGTGGTCTGGCTGATCGTGCGCATGGCGGGGGTGCCGTTGAACCTGCCCGCAGGGCAGAAGCGGGCGCTGCTGAAGATCGGCGCGCTGATCAGCGTGCAGAGCCTGTGTCTGTATTCGGCGGTGGCGCGCCTGCCGGTGGCGCTGGCGCTGCTGGCCTTCAACACCTACCCGCTGTGGACGGCGCTGTGGGCGCGCACGCTCAAGGCCGAGCGGGTGGAGCCGGCGCTGCTGCGCGCCATGCCGGTGCTGCTGCTGGGGCTGGCGCTGGCCCTGGATGTGGCGGGTGCCGCGTCGGGCCTGGGGGCTTCGGCGCACTGGGGGCGCATCGGGGCCGGTGTGGCGTTCGCGCTGGCGGCCGCGGCCTCGTTCGGCCTGGCGCTGGTGTTCACGCAGCACGAGACGGTGGGGCTGGACGGCCGCGTGCGCACGGCGGCCACCATGGCCATCGTGGCGCTGGCGGCCCTGGTCGGCGTCGCGGGGCAGGGTGGCTGGTCGCTGCCACAGGCCCCGGCGGGCTGGTGGGGACTGCTGGGCCTGACCGTGCTCTACGGCACCGCCTTCACCATCATGTTCACCGTGCTGCCCAGGCTGGGCGTGGTGGGCGGCTCGCCGATCATGAATGTGGAGCCGATCTTTGCGCTGCTGCTGGCCTGGGCGGTGCTCGGGCAGCAGGTGGCGCCGGTGCAGGTGCTGGGTGGTGTGCTGGTGGTGGCCACCGTGATGTGGCTGGGACTGCGGCGCCGCTAGCGCGGAAATTCAGTCCTCGTCGTCACTTTCTAGAGACGCGCTCCAGCGGTCGTTCCATTCGGCTGGTGGCTTCTGCCAGGCGTCGAGTTCGCGGCGGTCGCGTTTGCTCGGTCGCCCTTGGGTGATGCTGTCGGCCGGTTCGGGCGCCAGGCGCCGCCGCTCGGCCGCGGCCAGGCGCTGCGCCACCGACTCGGCGGTCTCTTCGTACAGCAGGGCCGCCGCCGTGGCCGGGCCGCGCACACCGCTGAGCGCCCTGACCACCAGGGTGCGCTGCACGCTGCCGCTGCGCAGCTCGACCACGTCGCCGATGCGCACCTCGCGCGCCGGCTTCACGGG
This sequence comes from Hydrogenophaga sp. NH-16, assembly GCF_004006415.1. NCBI lineage: Bacteria > Pseudomonadati > Pseudomonadota > Betaproteobacteria > Burkholderiales > Comamonadaceae > Hydrogenophaga > Hydrogenophaga sp. NH-16. Next base: position 3,084,302 of record NZ_CP029344.1, on the reverse strand, counting down.
CGCACCGTTGACCCGCACGCGACCCTTGTCGATCTCTTCGGCGCTGAGCGAGCGGGTCTTGTAGAAGCGCGCGGCCCAGAGCCATTTGTCCAGCCGGACCCGGCCGCCTTCGGGTGTGCTATTGGCCATGAGCGGCCTCCGTTTCGTGGTGCGCCAGGGGCAGCCGCACGGTGGCGTCCAGCCCATCGATGCGCCCGCGCACCATGCGGTTGTCCAGTTCGATGCTGCCGCCGAGCGACTGCACGATGCCGTGGCAGATGGCCAGTCCCAGGCCCGATCCGGCGCCCGAGGGCCGCGCGCCGTGGTCGGTGGCGAAGGGCTGGAACAGCCGCTCGCGCAAGTGGTCGGAAATGCCCGGCCCGCTGTCGCTGATGGACAGCGCGGCGGTGCGCTCGTCGCAGACCATGCCCACCGCCAGGCGCGATTCGGGCGGGCAGTGCTTGATGGCGTTGTGCAGCAGGTTGCGCCCGAGCTCGCGCAGCGCCCATTCGTGCGAACGCACCGGGGCACTGACCACGTCCAGCGAAAAGTCGAGGCCGCGGTCGGCGATCAGCGGGGCCAGGTCCAGCGCCACGGCGCGCACCACCTCGCCCCAGTCGACCACGGGGGCGTCCCGGTCCTGGCGCAGCTGCTCGACTTTGGCCAGGGCCAGCATCTGGTTGGCCAGTTCGGTGGCGCGGTCGACGGTGTGCCCGATCTCGTCCAGCGCCTGCAGCGGCGGCACGTCGCCGCGCCGGGCCGACTGCACCTGGGTCTTTAGCACGGCCAGCGGGGTTCGCAGCTGGTGCGAGGTGTCGCGCACGAAGCGCTTCTGGTGGTCCAGCAGCTGCGACAGCCGCTGCATGTGCTGGTTGGTCGCCTCCAGCAGCGGCAGCAGCTCGCGCGGGGCACTGTTGGTGGGCAACGGCGAGAGGTCGTTGTCGCTGCGGTGGGCCAGTGCGTGGCTGATGGAGCGCACCGGGCGCGTGGCGCGCTGCACCACGATCACCACCACCAGCACGATCACCACCACCAGCGCCGCCTGGCGCCACAGGGTGTCGATCAGGATCTGCCGCGCCAGCGTCTGGCGCAGCTCCAGCGTCTCGGCCACCTGGATGGTGGCCATGCCCTGGCCGGCCTCGCCCGCCACCGGCTGCAGCAGCACCGCCATGCGGACCGGCGCGCCCTGGTACTCGTCGTCGTAGAAGTGCACCAGGGCGGCGTAGATCTTCTGGTCGGGCAGGCGGGCTCTGGGCGGCGGCAGGTTTTCAAAGCCCGAGACCATTTCGCCGTGAAACCCGCTGACGCGGTAGAAGAGCCGGCTGCGGTTGTCGGCCTCGAAGGCCTCCAGCGCCGAATAGAGCAGCGACGAGCGCACGCTGGCCTGGTCGCCGTTGCGGACCACCTCCAGCTGTTCGCCCAGCGACTTGGCGGTGGCCAGCAAGGTACGGTCGTAGGCGGTGTCGGCGCCCGCCAGCGCCTGCCGGTAGAGCACCACGGTGTTGATGACCACAAAGCCGAACAGCGGCAGCAGGATGCCCAGCAGCAGCGTGCGGCGCAGCGACAGCGGTGCGCTCAAGGCCATGTCCTCAGGCAGCGGCCTTCAGCAGATAGCCCAGCCCGCGCAGCGTCACCAGCTGCGCGCCGGTGTGGCCGATCTTCTTGCGCAGCCGGTAGGCCACCACCTCGATGGCCTCGGGCTGCACATGGGCCTCGCCGGGGAACACCAGCTCGAACAGGCGTTCCTTGGTGATCGCCTGCCCGGGCTGGGAGAGCACGGCGCGCAGCAGGGCCAGCTCGCGCGGGGCGAGCTCCAGCGGCTCACCGTCGTGGTAGACCGCGCCGCTGTCGCGGTCGATCTGCATGCCGCACCAGCCGGCGCTGCGCGCGGGCAGGTTGCCCGGGCTGTCGGTGGCGTCGGCTGAGCGGCGCACCAGGGCGCGCACGCGGGCCTCCAGCTCGTCGAGGTCGAAGGGTTTGGGCAGGTAGTCGTCGGCGCCGGTGTTCAGGCCGATGATGCGATCGCCCACGGTGCCGCGCGCGGTGAGGATGATCACCGGCGTCTTCAGGCCCTCGGCGCGCGCATCGCCCAGCACCTGCAGGCCGTCGCGCCCGGGCAGGCTCAGGTCCAGCAGCACCACGTCGGGCAGGCTGGAGCGCCACAGCGACAGGGCCTTGTCGCCGTCGCCGCAGGTGATCACCTGCATGCCGCGCCGCTCCAGCGTGCGCTGCAGGGTGGCCTGCATGGTGGGGTTGTCTTCGACCAGAAGCAGTTTCATGCGGTCAGAAGGCCCGGGCTCAGCGGCGACCGGAATTGAGGAAGGCCTGGCGCGTCACCTCGTCGAGGGCATCGTCGACCAGACCGTGGTCGGCCACCACCGTCAGGCGTCCCAGTTCGCGCAGTCGTTCCAGCCCGCGCAGGGTCAGCGAGATGCTGCGCCCGTTGGCGGCGTTGAAGAGGAACATGGTGCCGTGCGGGCTGGCCCAGGTGAGCTGGCAACGCAGGTCTTCTCCTCCGTCTCGAAGGTCCACCCAGGTGCCCACCGTCAGCGGGCGGGGCTTTGCGGTGGTCTCCGTCTGTCGTTGGCGCAGCCACTCGGGGTCCATCGGCTCGGTGTCCTGGAAGCCGGGCTGGCTCTCGATCTGCAGATCGTCCATGAATCCCGAGTCGCGTGCTTCCGCCGGATGCACCCAGGTATCGGACATGTCCAGTCCGCGCATGTCCGCCTCGTCGTCGCGCCTGGCAGCGTAGGCTGGTTCCTGCAGCTCCATGAGCGCCTGGAAGAAGGAGTCGGCCTGGGCACGCGGGTAGTCGATGGACTCCAGCCCTTCGCGCAGCGTGCGCAGCAGGCCAGGAATGACCTTGATCAGCCGGGGCCGGTTGAGGCTGGCCAGTTCGTGCTGGCTTGACCACAGCAGGTCGGGCAGGGCGTCCATGTAGCGCAGCGCCGGTGCATCGCCCGGGCTCAGGCTGTCCGCGGCCTTCGCCTGGATGCGCGCCTGCGCCACCACCTGGGCCCAGGGGCCGGTGAGGAAGCGGCGCACCACACCGGGTGCCCGGGCAAAGTCGTTTCTGGCCTGGATTTCCGTGGCCACCCGTTCGGCCAGCAGGTTGCGCTGCTCCACCTTCATCAAGGTCTGCATGGCCAGGCCCCGTGCGGGTGCCTGTGTCACCGGGTCGGTGCGCACCAGACGTGCGAGCAGTTCGCTGATGCGCTGCGACAGCTGGCTGGCCGGCACCTGCAGGTCCTGGACCACCTTGCGCAGCTGCTGCATGTAGGCCTGGAACCCCGAGTCCCGCTCGCTCTTGAACGCCAGCGCGCGCTCGGTGAGCACATCCAGCAGGCGCCGCGCCGGGTTGCTGCGATCGGTAAAAAAGCGCGGGTCGTTGCGCGCCAGCTCCAGCAGCATGGGCTTGAGCCGCAGCATCATGTCCCGCACCGGCGCCAGCAGGCGGGGGTCGTCGACGATGCGGCGCAGCATCAGTGCGACCACCTCCACCGCCAGGGACCGCACCATGCTGTCGGCCTCCTGCGCCTGTGCCGGATCGGAGGCATCGGCCGCGCCGCGCGCGACATTGCCCACCAGCAGCTGGTGCAGGTGATCAAGGGTGAGCAACTCGTTCCCGTCGCTCAGCGCCTCCACGGGCAGGCTGTCCCCGCGGGGGCGGGAGGCGCCTCGGTCGGCGGGCTTGCCCACCGGGGTCTGCACGACCTTGTAGCCCGCGGGCTGCACGCCCCAGCGGTCCAGAAGGTCGACCAGCTGGCGGTAGAAACGCCGCAGTTCCTGGCCGAGGGGCAGGGTGCCGATGTGCAGCCACTGCACCCGCACCTCCTCGTCGATGTGCAGCTTGGACAGCGCGCGGATCAGCGCACCGATGATGGCCTCGGGGTGCAGCGGGTTGGCCTTGCTGCTCACCACAGTGAGTCCCCGGGCGGTGCTCAGGCGCGCGTCGAGCATCACCAGCTCTTCTTCCACCGCCATCTTCACCACCTGCTGGATGCGCGCCAGCTCGACGGTGTGCTGCACCTGCTGGTGGTCCATCAGCTCCAGGTCGTCCAGGCTGAGTGTGTCCAGGCGGGGGGGCGGGGTCCTGCCGCTGACGGGGGTCAGGTCACCCTCGCCGTCGGCGACGCTGCCTATCGACTGTGACAGCGCCGACAGAAAGTGCTCGGTCACCCGCTGCTGGTAGGCGGCCAGGGTGGCGCGCGCCTGGCCGGCGCTGCGCTGTTCGGAGGCGCCGACGGCGGAGGCCTCCTTCTCCAGCAGTGCGTTGCCGAGCGCCGCCAGCCAGCGGGGCACCCACTCGGCCGACAAGGCCAATGCCTCTTTCAGGCAAGCGTCAAACACGGGATGGGCATGTGCATTCATGAGCGAAGGGCGCCTGGCCAAAGGCCCTGCGTGGTGAAGAGGGCTGGTGCAATTATGGTCCTCCCCGTGATGGGAGATCCCGCACCCTCATAGGGTTTTTCCTGACAGCAACGACAGCCGATTGACAGCGGCCGACAGGAACATAACGACCGTCGATCAACCTCCCACGGAGACAAACATGCGTCGCGATACCTTCCTCAAGTCCCTGGCCGCTCTGGCCGCCGCCGGTGCCCTGCCCAATGCCGCCTGGGCCCAGGGTGCCAACGTCAAGATGATGATCCCCGCCAACCCGGGTGGTGGCTGGGATGGCACCGGCCGTGCCCTGGGCGAGGCCCTGCGCGATGCAGGCGTGGCGTCTTCCGTGACCTACGAGAACAAGGGCGGTGCTGCCGGCGCCATCGGTCTGGCCCAGTTCTACAACTCCGCCAAGGGCGACCCGAACGCCATGATGGTGATGGGCGCCGTGATGCTGGGCGGCATCATCACCGGCAAGCCGCCGGTCTCGATCACCCAGGTCACGCCGATCGCCCGCCTGACCACCGAATACAACGTGTTCGTGCTGCCCGCCAGCTCGCCCCTCAACACCATGAAGGACGTGGTCGAGGCGCTCAAGAAGGACCCCGGCAGTGTCAAGTGGGGCGGCGGTTCGCGCGGCTCCACCGAGCACATCGCGGCGTCGCAGATCGCCCAGGCCGTGGGCGTGCCCGCCGCCAAGATCAACTACGTGCCCTTCCGTGGGGGCGGTGAGGCCGTCGCCGCCATCCTGGGTGGCAACGTGACCGTCGGTGGCTCCGGCTACAGCGAGTTCCAGCAGTACATCGAGAGCGGCAAGATGAAGGCGATCGCCATCACCTCCGGCCAGCGCGTCAAGGGCCTGGAAAAGATCCCCACGCTCAAGGAGCAGGGCATCGATGTCGAGATCGGCAACTGGCGCGGTGTCTACGGCGCCGCCGGCATCACCCCCGAGCAGCGCGCCGCGCTGACCGAGATGATCGTCAAGGCCACCAAGAGCAAGGCCTGGCAGGAAGCCCTGGTCAAGAACAACTGGACCCCGGCCCTGCTGACCGGCAAGGAATTCGACGCCTTCGTCGACAAGGACTTCTCCACCCTGCGCGCCACCATGGTCCGCGCCGGCATGGTGTAAGCACACGGCCCGGTCTGTCCGATCCAGCGGCCACGGCGTTCGCGCCGCGGCCGCATTTTTTTACGAGTGGAGCACGTCATGAATGCCGACACCACCCCCGCGCAGGAGGCGCGTCCCGATCACCGCCCGGGCCAGCTGGCCATGGGCATCGCCGCCGTGGTGGTGGCTGCCGTTCTGGCCTACGGTGCAGCCAACATCCCGTCCGACGCCGGCTATGCGGGCGTGGGCCCCGACTTCCTGCCCTGGCTGGTGGCGGCCGCGCTGGGCCTGTGCGGCGTGATGCTGATTCTGGAGGTGCGCTCCGGCGGCTACCGCAACATGGAGGAGCCTTCGGGCGCCCCGCGCGGCGACTGGCACGCGCTGGCCTGGGTGTCGGCCGGCATCCTGGGCAACGCGGCGCTGATCACCACCATCGGTTTTGTGCTCAGCTGTGCGCTGTGCTACGCCCTCGCGGTGCGGGGCCTGCGCATCAGCGAAGGCAAGTCCGGCGGCAACGCCATGCAGGTGCTGCGCGACGCGGTCACCGGCATCGTGATTGCCGCACCGACCTACTGGCTGTTCACCAAATTCCTCGCCGTCAACCTGCCGGGCCTGACCGGCACCGGCTGGATCTGATCAGGGAGCACAAGCATGATGGACACCTGGAACCAGCTGCTGGGCGGCTTCGCCACCGCAGCCACCCCCCTCAACCTGCTGTGGGCGCTGGCCGGCTGTGCGCTGGGCACCGCCATCGGCGTGCTGCCCGGCCTTGGCCCGGCGGTGACCGTGGCCATGCTGCTGCCGATCACCGGTCAGGTCGAGCCGACAGCCTCGATGATCTTCTTCGCCGGCATCTACTACGGTGCCATGTACGGCGGCTCGACCACTTCGATCCTGCTCAACACCCCGGGCGAGACCGGCACCATGGTGACCGCGCTCGAAGGCTTCAAGATGGCCAAGAACGGCCGCGCGGGCGCCGCGCTCGCCACTTCGGCCATCGGCTCCTTCGTCGCGGGCACCATTGCCACCGTGCTGGTGACGCTGTTCGCGCCCATCCTGGCCGAGTTCGCCGTCAAGCTGGGCCCCCCCGAGTACTTCTGCCTGATGCTGCTGGCCTTCACCACGGTCTCGTCCGTGCTCGGCCAGAGCACGCTGCGCGGCCTGACCTCGCTGTTCGTCGGCCTGGCCATGGGCCTGGTCGGCATGGACCAGATCACCGGCCAGGTGCGCTACACCGCGGGCGTCATCGAGCTGATGGACGGCCTGGAGGTGGTGCTGGTGGCGGTGGGCCTGTTCGCGGTGACGGAAGCGCTCTACAACGCCCTGTACGAGGGCAAGAGCGAGGCCAACATGAACAAGATGAACAAGGCCCACATGACCAGGACCGAGTGGCGCCGTTCCTGGCCCGCCTGGCTGCGCGGCACGGCGATCGGCTTCCCCTTCGGCACCATCCCCGCGGGCGGTTCCGAGATTCCGACCTTCCTGAGCTACGCGACCGAGCGCAAGCTGGCCGACCCGGAGCACAAGAAGGAGTTCGGCACGGTCGGTGCGATCGAAGGCGTGGCCGGCCCCGAGGCCGCCAACAACTCGGCTGTCACGGCCACCCTGGTGCCGCTGCTCACGCTGGGCATCCCGACCTCGGTGACCGCCGCCATCCTGCTGTCTGCGCTGCAGAACTACGGCATCAACGCCGGCCCGCAGCTGTTCCAGACCTCGTCCGACCTGGTCTGGGCGCTGATCGCCTCGCTCTACATCGGCAACGTGATGCTGCTGGTGCTGAACCTGCCGATGGTGGGCCTGTGGGTCAAGCTGCTGAAGATCCCCAAGGCGCCGCTGTACGCCGGCATCCTGATCTTCGCGACGGTGGGCGTGTACGGTATGCGCCAGAGTTCGTTCGACCTGTTCCTGATGTTCGGCCTGGCGCTGGTGGGGGTGGCGATGCGCCGCTTCGACTTCCCGACCGCGCCGGTGATCGTGGGCCTGATCCTCGGGCCGCTGGCCGAGGCGCAGTTCCGCAACGCCATGTCCATCGGCGAGGGCAGCTTCACCGTGTTCTTCGAGCGCCCGATGTCGGCCACGCTGCTGGTGATCGTGCTGCTGGTGCTGGTGACGCCGCGCCTGCTGGCCTGGCACAGACGCAGCTGAAGAAAGGAGCGCCCCGCGCTCCGCCGCCTTGAGCGGCGCCTGAAAGCCGGACGAAGATTTCGTCCGGCTTTCGTGTTTCTCTAAGGTTTCCTCTATTCGGCCGGGTGGGGGCGCCGGGCATCATCGTTGGCATGAAAGTGCTGATGGTGGAAGACGATCTGGCCCTGGGCGACGCGCTGGGGCGCGTGCTGCAGGGCCGGGGCTTCGAGGTCACGCGCTGCGCCGACGGTGCGGAGGCGCTGGCCATGTTCCGGCGCCGCCGGCCCGACGTGGTGCTGCTGGACCTGAGCCTGCCGGGTATGGATGGCATGGAGGTGCTGCGCCTGATGCGCGACGGAGGCTCGCAGGTGCCGGTGCTGGTGGTGACCGCCCGCAGCGCGGTGCAGGACCGCGTGCTCGGCCTCAACGAGGGCGCCGACGACTACCTCACCAAACCCTTCGACATCGAGGAACTCGCGGCCCGCCTCAAGGCGCTGGTGCGCCGCAGCCATGGCGCGCCGGAACTGCGCTGTGCACTGCTGCGCGTCGACGAGCCCACCGGCGCCGTGTTCCGCGGCGCGACGCCGCTGGACGTGTCGACCCGCGAGCTGGCCCTGCTCAAGGCGCTGCTGGCCCGGCCGGGGCAGGCGGTCGGCAAGGAAGACCTGCACCACGCCGTGTTCGGCGACGAGGCGGTGGGCGCCGACGCGATCGAGGTGCTGGTGCACCGCCTGCGCAAGCGCATCCAGGGTTCGGGCGCTCAGCTGGTGACGCTGCGCGGTGTGGGCTACCTGCTGATCGACGAGGCGATGACGGAAGGGCCGGTCGCGGTCTGAACGGCACATGGCGTCGTCTGTTCCATCCACCCCACCGACCATGACAGGCCCCGCGTCGACACCGTCCGCACCCGCCGCGCGGCCCTGGTCGATCACGGTGCGGCTGCTGCTGGGCCTGGCGCTGTGCCTGCTGTTGGTGGAGCTGCTCCTGCAGGCCTTCATTCCCGAGCTGGCGGCCGCGCCGCTGTGGGGTGGCGTGTTGCGCCTGGTGGCGGTGCTGCCGCTGTTCGCCTGGTGCGCCGGGCGCGCGCTGGCGCCGCTGCGCCTCCTGGAGGACGAGCTCAATGCGGGCGAGGCCGGCAGCGCCCCGCGCCCGGTGCCGGCCGAACTGCAGCCGCTGTCCGACGCGGTGCACGGTGTGCTGGCGCACCAGCGCGCCGCCACCGAGCAGCAGCGCCGTTTTCTGGCCGACGCCTCGCACCAGCTGCGCACGCCGTTCGCGGTGCTGCGCACGCAGCTGCAGGGCGCGATGTCGGGCCAGCTGGAGGTGAAGGACACCCTGCCCAAGATGCTCGCGACGGTCGACCGCTCCAGCGAGCTGGTGCGGCAGCTGCTCTCGCTGGCCAAGGTCGAGCAGCTGGTGGCGCAGGCGCACTGGCAGGAGGTGAACCTCGAAGCCGTGGCGCAGTCGGTGTGCCTGGAGTTCGGGCCGCTGCTGGCGCGCAAGCGGCTGGACTTTTCCTTCGAGTCGGTGCCGGTGCGGCTGACCACCGACCCCTGGATGCTGGGCGAGCTGCTGCGCAACCTGCTGTCCAACGCCATCCACCACGCGCCGCGCGGCTCGGCGCTGGGCATGGTGGTGCGGGTGCTGCCGGACCAGGCCGAGCTGCTGATCTGGGACAACGGCGGCGGCATCGATGCCGCGGTGATGGACCGGCTGTTCGAGCCCTTCCAGTCGGCCGCGGGCGGCACGGGCATCGGCCTGGGGCTGTCGATCTGCCGCCAGATCGCCGAGTCGATGCAGGCGCAGGTGCAGCTGTTCAACCGCGTGCAGGACGACCGCGTGGTCGGTGTCGATGCCGTGGTGCGCTGGAACCTGGCACCGGCCGGGGCAGGGGGCTCACATGCCTGACGCGGTGCGCCTGGACGCGGTGGAAAAAACCTTTGCCGACGGCACGCGCGCGCTGCGCGGCGTGCAGCTGCGGTTCGCGCGGCGCCAGCTCACCACGCTGCTCGGGCCCTCGGGCTGCGGCAAGTCGACGCTGCTGCGCCTGGTGGCCGGGCTGGAACAGCCCAGCGCGGGCCGGGTGTTCATCGGCGAGCGCGACGTGACCGGCACCGGCCCGGACCAGCGCCCCATCAGCATGGTGTTCCAGAACTACGCGCTGTTCCCGCACCTGGACGTGCAGGGCAACGTGGGCTACGGCCTGGGGCTGGACAGCGCCGCGGCCGCGCGCGACCCGCGGGTGCACACCGCGCTGGAGCAGGTCGGCCTGGGCTCGCTGGCCGCCCGCAGCACGGCCTCGCTCTCGGGCGGTCAGCAGCAGCGGGTGGCCCTGGCGCGCGCGCTGGCCCTGGCGCCCGAGGTGCTGCTGCTTGACGAGCCGCTGTCCAACCTCGACGCCGGGCTGCGGCGACAGATCCGCGAGGAGATCCGCGGCCTGCAGCAGTCGCTGGGCCTGACGGTGGTCTACGTGACGCACGACCAGAACGAGGCCATGGCGGTCAGCGACCACATCGTGGTGCTGCGCGACGGCCAGGTGCAGCAGGTCGGCAGCCCGCGCGACATCTACGAGCGCCCGCGCTCCGAATTCGTCGCCGGCTTCATGGGCGATGCCGCGGTGTTCGACGCCGAGGCCGACGGCCAGGGCGGTTTGCAGGTCGGTCCTTTGATGGTGAACACCGGCCACGCCCGGCGCCACGGCGCCACCCGCGTGGTGGTGCGGCCCGAGGCCTGGCGCCTGGCGCCGGCCAGCGGGCAGGGCCTGGCCGGGCGCATCGAATCGCACGCCTACGAAGGCCGGCAGTCGCACTACCGCGTGCGCACCGCGCTGGGCCTGCTGCAGGTGCACCGCCAGCACGAGCGCCAGACGCTGCAGGTGGGCGCGCCGGTCAGCGTGTTCCTCGACGGCCCAGGGGTCAGCGTGCTCATGGCCGGCGCCATGCCCGAAGGGCCTTGAACCGCTCCCTCCTCCCACCCGTTTCCCACCACTGAGATTTCCATCCACCCAAGGAGAAAACCCATGAAAAAGAACCTCTGGCTTGCCGCTCCCTTCCTGTTCCTGCCCGCGCTGTCCGCGCAGGCCCAGAGCAGCGAGTTCAACCTGATCTGCTCGGCCCAGGCCGCGTGGTGCAACATGCTCGCCGTCACCTTCGAGAAGAGCCAGGGCGTGAAGGTCAACATGACGCTCAAGGGCTCGGGCGAGGCGATCGCGCAGATCATGGCCGAGCGCGCGAACCCCAAGACCGACCTCTGGTTCGGCGGCACCGGCGACCCGCACCTGCAGGCCGCCGAGCAGGGGCTGTCGATGGAATACAAGTCGCCCACGCTTCCCAAATTGCACGACTGGGCACAGAAGCAGGCGCAGCAGTCGGGCTACAAGACGGTGGGCATCTACTCCGGCCCGCTGGGCTTTGGCTACAACACCGAGCTGCTGGCCAAGAAGAAGCTGGCCGTGCCCAAGACCTGGGCCGATCTGCTCAAGCCCGAGTACAAGGGCGAGATCCAGTCGGCCAACCCGGCCTCCAGCGGCACCGCCTACACCATGATCGCGACGCTGGTGCAGCTCATGGGCGAAGACCAGGCGTTTGAGTATCTGAAGAAGCTGCACGGCAACATCGGCGCCTACACCCGCTCGGGCACCGGCCCGATCAAGGCGGTGGCGCGTGGTGAGGCCACCATCTCCATCAGCTTCGTGCACGACGGCCCGGGCGAGAAGGCGCAGGGCTTCCCGCTGGAGACCATCACGCCGTCGGACGGCACCGGCGCCGAGATCGGCTCGATGTCCATCATCAAGGGCGCGCGCAACCTGGACGCGGCCAAGAAGTTCTACGAATGGGCGCTCACGCCCTCGGCCCAGGCCCTGGGCGCGGCCACGCTGCAGTTCCAGCTGCCGTCGAACAAGGAGACCAAGGTCGACCCGCGCGTGCCCGACTTCCGCAAGATCAAGCTGATCAACTACGACTACGCGAAGTACGGCCAGACGGCCGAGCGCCGCCGCCTGATCCAGCGCTGGGAAAAAGACGTCAACAGCCTGCCGCGCTGACCTTCACCCGCTCCGGATTTCCGCATGAACACCTTGACCTCGCGGTCCGGGCGGGCGTTGGCCGCCTGGACCTTGCTGGGGCTGGCCGCCTACGCGCTGCTGCCCTGGTACTTCCTCCAACAACAGTCGCTCTGGGCGGCGTTGCCCGGCGTCTGGGGCGGCGACGCCACCGCCAGCGGCGTGGTGCAGGCGGCGCTGCATGGGCGGCCCTGGCTCTGGACCGGCGTGGCCGGCCTGCTGATCGCCGGCGCCGGCCTGCTGCTGCCCGTGGGGCGGGCGCAGGGCGGGGTGCTGGTGGCCGGCGCGCTGCTGGGCCTGGCCGGCCTGCTGGCCAGCGGCTTCGCCATCGGCGCGCCGGGCTGGAGCTTCCAGACGCTGGAGGCCTGGTTCGGCCCGCTGGAGCACGGCCAGTTCGGCATGGGCTGGGGCGGCTTTGTCGCCATCGCCTGCCTGGTGATGCTGCTGGGCGCGGGCATCGCGCGTCTGGGCTTCTTCCGCGGCGACGTGTTCGTCGCGGGCTCGGTGGTCGGCTGTGCGAGCCTGCTGGCACTGTTCGTGGTCTACCCGGTGCTGCGCTCGCTGGCCTCGGGGCTGTACGACGACATGGGCCTGTGGGCGCCGGGTGCGCTGGTCGACCGCCTGGCCACCGAGCGCATCTGGGGCCTGGGTTGCGTGAGCGGTGGGACACGCTGTGGCGTGGCCTGGAACACGCTGTTCCTCGCGCTGCTGACGGCGGCCGGCACGACGGTGATGGGCACGCTGATGGCGCTGTGGGCCGAGCGCGGCGGCACGCGGCTGCAGAAGCCGCTGAACGTGCTGGCCATGCTGCCCATCATCACGCCGCCCTTCGTGGTCGGCCTGGGCCTGATCCTGCTGTTCGGTCGCGCCGGCCTCTACAACCAGTTCATGGAATGGGCCTTCGGCGTGCCGCCCTCGCGCTGGTTCTACGGCGTGTTCGGTGTCTGGCTGGCGCAGATGTTCGCCTTCACACCCATCGCCTTCATGATCATGCGCGGCGTGGTGCAGGGCGTGAGCCCCTCGCTGGAAGAGGCGGCGCAGACACTGCGCGCCGACCGCCTGCGCACCTTCGTCACGGTGACGCTGCCGCTGCTCAAGCCGGGCCTGGCCAACGCCTTCCTGGTGGGCTTCATCGAGAGCATGGCCGACTTCGGCAACCCCATCATCCTGGGCGGTTCCTACGCCGTGCTGTCGACCGAGATCTTCTTCGCCATCGTCGGCGCCTCGCTGGACCCGGGCATGGCGGCGGCGCTGGCCCTGGTGCTCACGCTGTTCGCCCTGGTGGTGTTCTTCGTCCAGCGCGGGCTGCTGGGGCGCACCAGCTTCACCACCGTGACCGGCAAGGGCGACGCGGGCCTGCCGATGCCGCTGCCCGATGCGGTGCGGCGCCTCTGCTTCGGCGTGGCCGGGCCCTGGCTGCTGTTCACCGTGGTGGTCTACCTGTTCGCGTTCGCGGGCGGCTTCGTGAAGACCTGGGGCCGCGACTACACGCTCACGCTGGACCACTTCCGAGGCGCCTTCGACCTGCAGTGGGGTGAGCACGGCCTGGTGTGGGCCGGCACGGCCTGGAACTCGCTGTTCACCACCGCCTCGCTGGCGGCGATGGCGGCGCCGGTCTGCGCCTTCCTGGGCCTGCTGATCGCCTGGCTGCTGGCGCGCACCGAGTTCCGCGGCAAGTCGGCCTTCGAGTTCGCGGCGCTGCTGACCTTCGCCATTCCCGGCACCGTGCTGGGCGTGAGCTACATCCTGGCCTTCAACGTGCCGCCGGTGGAGCTGACCGGCACCGGGCTGATCATCGTGCTGTGCTACGTGTTCCGCAATCTTCCCGTGGGCGTGCGCGCGGGCACGGCAGCGTTCAAGCAGCTCGACCGCTCGCTCGACGAGGCCTCGTTCATGCTGCGCGCCGGCACGCTGACCACGCTGCGGCGCGTGGTGCTGCCGCTGCTCAAGCCGGCGCTGACGGCGGCGCTGATCTACAGCTTCGTGCGCTCGATGACCACGGTCTCGGCCGTGATCTTCCTGGTCTCGGCCAAGTACGAGCTGTCGACCACCTACATCATCGGCCGTGTGGGCAACGGCGAGTACGGGCTCGCGCTCGCCTACTGCACGGTGCTCATCGTCTTCATGTCCGTCATCACCGCGCTGGTGCAGCGCCTGGTCGGTGAACGGCAACTCGGCCGCCGCGCGGGCGGCCACTGATTCCAGGGAAACCGACATGACCACACACGGCATCCAGTTCCGCCAGGTGACCAAGCGCTACGGCGGCGCGAACGCGCCCCTGATCGTCAAGGGCATCGACTTCACGGTGCCCAAGGGCACGCTGACCACCATCCTCGGCCCCTCGGGCTGCGGCAAGACCACCACGCTGCGCATGATCGCGGGGCTGGAGTCGCCCTCCGGCGGCCAGATCCTGATCGACGGCCGCGACGTGACGGCGCTCGGCCCCAGCGAGCGCAACGTCAGCATGGTGTTCCAGAGCTATGCGCTGTTTCCGCACATGAGCGTGCTCGACAACGTGGGCTACGGCCTGAGCGTGAGCGGCCTGCCCAAGGCGGAAATCGCCGAGCGGGCGAGGGCGGCGATGGCGACCGTGGGCCTGGTCGGCATGGACGCGCGCCTGCCCAGCGAACTCTCGGGCGGCCAGCAGCAGCGCGTGGCGCTGGCGCGCGCGCTGGTGATCGAGCCGGCGGTGCTGCTGTTCGACGAGCCGCTGTCCAACCTGGACGCGCGGCTGCGCCGCAGCATGCGCGAGGAGATCCGCAGCCTGCAGCAGCGCCTGGGCCTGACGGTGGCCTATGTGACGCACGACCAGAGCGAGGCGCTGGCGGTGAGCGACCAGATCATCGTGATGGATGCGGGCCAGATCGCCCAGGCCGGCGCGCCGCAGGACCTGTACGAGCGCCCGGCCAGTGCCTTCGTGGCTGGCTTCATGGGCGAGGCCATGCTGTTCGACGGCGTGAGCGAGGCCGACGGTTCGGTGCGCTTCGGCCCGATCCGGTTGCAGCCGCGCCACCGCCTGCCGCCCGGCCCGGTGAAGGCCGCGATCCGGCCCGAAGCCTGGTCCATCGGCCCGCGCGAGGCGGGCGGCCTGGGTGGCGAGCTGCTCAAGCAGGCCTACCTGGGCTCGTTCCAGGAACTCACGGTGCAGACCGAGCTGGGCCCGATCTTCGTGGTCAGCCCGCAGGTGGACCGCGAATGGCGGCTGGGCGAAGAACTGGGCCTCACGCTCAAGGACCACGGCGTGACCGTGGTCGCTGCATGAGCTTTCACACAACAGAGAAACGGAAACAAGGCATGACGACTGAGACGGTGGTGTTCGACCTCGGCGGGGTGGTGTTCAACTGGCAGCCGACCGTGCTGCTGCGCCAGGTGCTGCCCGCGCGGGCGCGCGACGAGGCCGAGGCGGCGCACTGGGTGCGCGAGATCTTCCAGACCTTCGACCCCGACGGCGACTGGGCGCAGTTCGACCTCGGCCATGTGGAGCCCGAGGGGCTGGCGCAGCGCATCGCCCTGCGTACCGGGCTGGATGCGCAGGAGGTGATGGCGGTGATCGACGGGCTGGCGCCGCACATGCGCGTGAAGGACGACACCGTCGCGCTGATCCACGAGCTCAAGGCCGCAGGTCACCGGCTGGTCTACCTCTCGAACATGCCGCACGGGCTGGCGCGCTGGATCGAGGACGATCACCCGTTCGCCGACTGGTTCGAGGACGGCATCTTCTCGGCACGCGTGGCGCTGATGAAGCCCGACCCCGCGATCTTCCACACGGTGACCGAGCAGCTGGCGGTGAGCGACCCCTCGCCGGTGTTCATCGACGACGCGCAGCGCAACATCGACGCGGCCCACGCCATCGGCTGGCGCGGCGTGCGCTTCGAGACGGTGGCACAGGTGCGGGCGGATCTCGGGGCGCTCGGGCTGCTGGGCTGAGCGCCCCGGGCCCTCAACCCGCCACAGCCGCCGCTCAGGGGGCCACGCCGCCGGCCACCGGCATGGCCGCGCGCATGGCGTCGATGAAGCGCCGCAGGCGCAGCGGATAGAACCGGGCGTGCGGATAGACCAGGTAGACCGGCAGGGCCGGCGCCTGCCACTTGGGTACCAGATGCACCAGCCGCCCCGCGGCCAGGTCGTCGGCCGCCATCCAGGCCGACACGATGCCCGCACCCAGCCCCAGCACGGCGGCATTGCGCAGCACATAGAGGTTGTCGGTGCTCAGGCGGGGGCGGATAGCAAAGCGCCGGGTCTGTTGCGCCTGCTGGTGGGTGAGGCTCACCTCGTCTCGGTAGTAGGTGCGCAGGGCCAGCCAGGGCAGGTTGGCGAGTGCGTCCACCGTCGCGGGCGGCTCGCCGCTTTCCAGCAGTGCTGGCGCCGCGATCACGATGCGCGGCACGTCCATCAGCCGGATCGCCACCACCGAGGGGTCGCGCACCTCGCCGACCTGAATCGCGCAGTCGATGCCGGCGCCGATGAAGTTGTGCACATCGTCGCGCAGCAGCCACTCGACCTGGATGTCCGGATGCGCCTGCAGGAACCGGGTCAGGGGCCGCACCAGCTGTTCCTGTCCGAACGCATGCGGCACCACCACGCGCAGCTGGCCGCGGGGCGCCTGCTGCTCGCCGTGCGCGTCCGCGGTGAGCGCCTCCCAGTCCTCCATCAGCAGCTTGGCGCGCTCATAGCAGCGCTCGCCGTCCGGCGTCAGGTGCATGGCCCGGGTGGAGCGTTGCAGCAGGCGCACGCCGAGCAGGCGTTCCAGCGCCAGCAGGCGCCGGCTGATGGTGGGCTGGGTGGTCTGCATCTGCGCCGCCGCGCGCGAGAGGCTGCCGGCTTCGACGATGCGCACGAAGGTCTGCATCAGGGCCAGCCGGTCGCCGCTGCCGATGGGTAGCGTGTCGGCCGGTGCTGCGGGTGATGGAGGCTTATTCATTCGCATATCGTATATCTGTGGTGTGTGACAGCCGTCTTCCGCCGAAATTCACCGAGAAGGACACTGCGTCCATCGAGTTTTCTGGAGTTTGTCATGTCATCCATTCACTTGTCGAATGTATTGGGGCGGCGTCATCCCATCAGGGTGTGGCGCTTTCGCCCGCCCTGGTGCGCCTGCTGGCTGTCGGCGCTGGCCTGACCGTGGCCGCGCTGTACTACGCCCAGCCCATGCTGGGAGTGCTGGGCGCACAGCTGGGGGTGGGGCCGCAGACCCTGGGCTTCGTGCCCATGCTCACGCAACTGGGCTACGCGCTGGGCATCCTGTTGACAGCGCCCCTGGGCGACCGTTGCGACCGCCGGACGCTGGTGCTCGTCAAGTGCGGCTGGCTGGTGGCGGCCCTGGCGGGCGCGGCGCTGGCACCGTCCATTGGCTGGCTGCTGCTGGCCAGCTTCGCCATCGGGCTGGCGGCCACGGCCGCGCAGGACATCGTGCCCGCTGCGGCCACGCTGGCGCCTGAAGGCCGCCGCGGGCAGGCCGTGGGTGCGGTGATGACCGGCTTGCTGCTGGGCATCCTGCTGTCGCGCGTGGTCAGCGGTTTCGCCGCCGAACACCTGGGCTGGCGCTCGACCTTCGGCCTGGCGGCCGTGTCGGTGGCCCTGGTGGCCCTGGCGCTGGCACGCGGGCTGCCGCATGTGCCGCCCACGACCACCCTGGGCTACGGCGCGCTGCTGGCGTCGCTCGGATCGCTGTGGCGCCGCCACCCCTCGGTGCGGCAGGCCGCGCTGGCCCAGGGTGCGCTGGCGGTGGGGTTCAGCGCCATCTGGTCCACGCTGGCGATGTGGCTGCACGGCGCACCGTTCCACATGGGCAGCGCGGCGGCCGGTGCATTCGGCATTGCCGGGGCGGCCGGCGCACTCGCCGCACCCTGGTTCGGGCGCCTGGCAGACCGCCATGGCCCGCACCGCAGCGCCCTGGCGGGTGCCTGTCTGGCGCTGGCGGGCTATGCGGTGACGGGGATGGTGGGTGGCTTGCCGCAGGGTGTTCAGGTGGCGGCGCTGGCGCTGGCGGTGATCGTGTTCGACCTCGGGTTCCAGGGCGCGCTGGTGTCGCACCAGTCGCTGGTCTACAGCACCGATCCGTCGGCACGCAGCCGGCTCAATGCCCTGCTGTTTGTGGTGATGTTCGGGGGCATGGCTTCCGGCTCCGTGCTGGCCGGCATGCTGTTCGCCCGCTGGGGCTGGAACGCGGTGGTCGGTCTGGCGGTGGCCTCGGCGCTGGTGGCCGTGGGCCTTCGGCTCGGCAGGGGCGGATCGGCCGGTACCGCGGGTACCATGCAGCGACCATGAGCCCCGACACCCGCCTCCCGCGCGACGCCCAGAGCATCCTGGAGCTGGCCGCGCGCTCGATGTTCGACCTGTTCGCCAACGCCAGCGAGGGCATGCTGCTGGTGGACCGCAAGGGGCGGGTGGTGTGGATCAACGACCAGTACCGCCGCTTCCTGCCGGCGCTGGGCTACGAGCGCGAGGAAGACTTCGTCGGCCACCCGGTGTCAAACGTGGTGCAGAACACGCAGATGCACCAGGTGCTGGAGACCGGCAAGCCGATCCTGATCGACCTGCTGACCAACAAGGCCGGCACCTTCGTGGTCAGCCGCATCCCGCTGCGGGACGAGGCGGGCGAGGTCATCGGCGTGCTGGGCATCGTGCTGTTCGACCACCCCGAGACCACGCTGCAGCCGCTGATCGCCAAGTTCGCGCGGCTGGAGCAGGATCTGAACGAGGCGCGGCGCGAACTCGCCAGCCAGCGCCGCGCCAAGTACACCTTCGCCAGCTTCGTCGGCAGCAGCGCCGCCGCGCAGGAGGTCAAGCGCCAGGCGCGCCGTGCGGCGCAGTCGGCCAGCCCGGTGCTGCTGCTGGGCGAGACCGGCACCGGCAAGGAGCTGCTGGCGCACGCCATCCACGCCGCCTCGCCGCGCGCCGGCCGGCCATTCGTGGGTGTGAACATGGCGGCCGTGCCCGAGGCGCTGATGGAGGCGGAGTTCTTCGGCGTCGCGCCCGGGGCCTACACCGGCGCCGACAAGAAGGGGCGCGACGGCAAGTTCAAGCTGGCCGATGGCGGCACGCTGTTCCTCGACGAGCTGGGCGACATGCCGATGGCCGTGCAGGTCAAGCTGCTGCGCGCGCTGCAGGACGGAGAGATCGAGCCGCTGGGCTCCAACAAGCTGATCCGCTGCGACGTGCGCGTGGTGGCCGCGACCTCGCGCGACCTCGCGCAACTGGTGCGCGAGGGCCTGTTCCGCGAAGACCTGTTCTACCGCCTCAATGTGTTGCCCATCCGCGTGCCGCCGCTGCGCGAGCGGCAGAGTGACATCCCGCTGCTGGTCGAGACGCTGTGCGAGGACATCGCGGCGCGCGGCGCCAATGTGCACCTGGAGCTGCTGCCACCCGCGCTCGATTTGCTGGCCGCGCAGCCCTGGCGCGGCAACACGCGCGAGCTGCGCAACGTGCTGGAACAGCTGGCGCTGCGCAGCGACTCGCCGCAGATCGGCGCCGCGCAGGTGGAGCAGGTGCTGCGCGACTCGGGGCTGGACCGCATCGAGCCCGCGCTGTCGCGGCCTGCCGCCCCTGTGCCGGCGATGGCCGCGGACGACGACCTGCGGCCGCTGCCGGTGCAGATCGCCGAGCTGGAGCGCCGCGCCATTGCCGCCGCTCTGGCGCGCACCGGGGGCAACCGGGTGGCGGCGGCGAAGCTGCTGGGCATCTCGCGCGCCAGCCTGTACGACCGGCTGTCTGTGTCTGAAAACCAGACAACTGTCTGATATTTAGACATTTTGGATTTGGATGGTGTGTCTGAATTTCAGGCATTCATACGGCAAGACAGCAGCAGCTCATTGATTCAAAAGGACTTTTCTTCCTGGCACGGACCGTGCAAAGTGGGTTGGCGTTCACCGGCCCGGTGATCCCACAACCAGGAGACAAGACATGTTCCAGACCACGCGCCGCGTTGCGGTGATGGCCCTTGCCTGCGGCGCCGCCGCTGCCTTCGCCCAGTCGGGCGGCGAAATCCGTATCGCCCACGTCTACAGCAAGACCGGTCCGCTGGAGGCCTACGGCAAGCAGACCCATGTGGGTCTGATGATGGGTCTGAACTACGCCACGGGCGGCACCATGATGGTCGGCGGCAAGAAGATCGTCGTGATCGAGAAGGACGACCAGGGCAAGCCCGACCTGGGCAAGAGCCTGCTGGCCGCGGCCTACGCCGACGACAAGGCCGACCTGGCCATCGGCCCGACCAGCTCGGGCGTGGCGCTGGCCATGCTGCCGGTGGCCGAGGAATACCAGAAGATCCTGCTGGTCGAGCCCGCGGTGGCCGACTCCATCACCGGTGACAAGTGGAACAAGTACATCTTCCGCACCGGCCGCAATTCGTCGCAGGACGCGATCTCCAACGCCGTGGCGCTGGACAAGGCCGGCACCACCATCGCCACCCTGGCGCAGGACTACGCCTTCGGCCGCGACGGCGTGAAGGCCTTCAAGGACGCGGTGAAGACCGCCAAGATCGTCCACGAGGAATACCTGCCCACCAGCACCACCGACTTCACCGCCGGTGCGCAGCGCCTGATCGACAAGCTCAAGGACCAGCCGGGCCGCAAGGTGATCTTCATCATCTGGGCCGGCGCGGGCAACCCGTTCAAGATTGCCGACCTCGACCTCAAGCGCTACGGCATCGAGATCGCCACCGGCGGCAACATCCTGCCGGCCATGGCGGCCTACAAGAACTTCCCGGGCATGGAAGGCGCCACCTACTACTACTTCGGCATCCCCAAGAACCCGGTGAACGAGGCCATGGTGGCCCAGCACTACACCCAGTTCAAGAGCCCGCCGGACTTCTTCACCGCCGGTGGTTTCAGCTCGGCCATGGCCGTGGTGACGGCACTGAAGAAGACCAACGGCGATGCCAAGGCCGCCACGCTGATCAAGACCATGGAAGGCATGAGCTTCGAGACGCCCAAGGGCACCATGACCTTCCGCAAGGAAGACCACCAGGCCATGCAG
This sequence comes from Hydrogenophaga sp. NH-16, assembly GCF_004006415.1. Taxonomy (NCBI): domain Bacteria; kingdom Pseudomonadati; phylum Pseudomonadota; class Betaproteobacteria; order Burkholderiales; family Comamonadaceae; genus Hydrogenophaga; species Hydrogenophaga sp. NH-16. Next base: position 3,063,669 of record NZ_CP029344.1, on the reverse strand, counting down.
AGCATGTACCACTTCAAGATCAAGGTGGACCCGGCCTTCGCATGGGGTGTGCCTGAGCTGGTGCGCGAGATCAAGCCTTCGGAAATGAACGTGCCGATCCGCAACAAGCGCTGAAAGCGCTTGTCCGTCTGACCCCTGCGCCGCGCTCGCGGCGCCAGGAGCCCCCATGCTTGAAACCACTGACCTCACGGTCCGCTTCGGCGGGCACGTGGCGGTGAATGCTGTCTCCTGCGCGTTCGCGCCGGGCACGCTCACCGCCATCGTCGGCCCCAACGGCGCCGGCAAGACCACCTACTTCAACCTGATCTCGGGCCAGATCAAGGCCACCGCCGGGAGCGTGAAGCTCAACGGCGTGGACATCTCGGCCCAGGGCGCCCCGGCGCGGGCGCAGGCCGGGCTGGGCCGGGCCTTCCAGCTCACCAACCTGTTCCCCAACCTCACGGTGCGCGAGAACGTGCGGCTGGCGGTGCAGGCAAGGGCAGGGGCCGGGCTCAACCTCTGGAAGATCTGGAGCGACCGCAGGGACCTGGTGGTGCGGGCCGACGAGGTGCTGGAGACCGTGGCGCTGGCCGACAAGGGCGACCAGCTCGCGGCCAGCCTGCCGCACGGCGACCAGCGCAAGCTCGAAGTGGGCATCCTGATGGCGCTGGAACCGCAGGTGTTCATGTTCGACGAACCCACCGCCGGCATGAGCGTGGACGAGGTGCCTGTCATCCTGAACCTGATCCGCCAACTCAAGGCCGACAAGACCAAGACCATCCTGCTGGTCGAACACAAGATGGACGTGGTGCGCGAACTCTCGGACCGCATCATCGTGCTGCACAACGGCGAACTCGTGGCCGACGGCGACCCCGCAACCGTGATCGCCTCGCCCGTGGTGCAGCAGGCCTACCTCGGCATCAACCCCACCGAAGAGGAGTTGGCATGAACGATCAAGGCCAGCGCGGAACCGGCTTTGCCGGGCCGCAGATGGCGCCCCCCTCGGGGGGTGACGCCGCAGGCGGCGCGGGGGGGCTTCTTGTTCTTGAAGGCGTGCACACGCACATCGGCGCGTACCACATCCTCCACGGCGTGGACCTGGTCGTGCCCAAGGGCGAGCTGACCATGCTGCTGGGCCGCAACGGCGCCGGCAAGACCACCACGCTGCGGACCATCATGGGCCTGTGGCACGCCAGCCAGGGCCGGGTCACGCTGGCCGGGCAGGACATCACCGCGCGCCAGACGCCCGAGATCGCCACCAGCGGCGTGGCCTACGTGCCCGAGAGCATGGGCATCTTCTCGGACCTGTCGGTGCGCGAGAACATGCTGCTGGCCGCGCGCGGCGCGCGCACGCTCGACGACATCGACACCACGCGCCTCGAATGGATCTTCGGCCTGTTCCCGGCCATGAAGAAGTTCTGGAACCACCCGGCCGGCAAGCTCAGCGGCGGGCAGAAGCAGATGCTCGCGGTCTCGCGCGCCATCGTCGAGCCGCGCCAGCTGCTGCTGATCGACGAGCCCAGCAAGGGCCTGGCGCCCGCCATCATCCAGAACATGATCGCGGCCTTCCGCGAACTCAAGGCCGCGCAAACCACCATCCTGCTGGTTGAGCAGAACTTCAACTTCGCCAAGCAGCTGGGCGACACCGTGGCCGTCATGGACGACGGGCGTGTGGTGCACAGCGGTTCCATGGCCGAACTCGCGGCGGACGAATCGCTGCAAAGCAAACTGCTCGGTCTGAGCCTGGGAGCGCACCAATGAACTTCCTGAAAGACATGGACTGGAAGCCCATGGCCCTGGTGCCGCTGCTCGCGCTGGCCGCGCTGCCGGCTATCGGCAGCCCCTCGACCTGGCTCACGCTGACCGTGGCCGGCCTGGCCATGGGCATGATCGTCTTCATCATCGCCTCGGGCCTGACGCTGGTGTTCGGCCTGATGGACGTGCTGAACTTCGGCCATGGCGTGTTCATCGCGCTGGGCGCCTTCGTCGCCACCACGGTGCTGGGCAGCATGAACGCCTTCACCACCGCCGACAGCCTCTGGACCAACCTGCTCGCGCTGCTGCCGGCCATGCTGGTGGCGATGGCGGTGGCCGGCGCGCTGGGCCTGGTGTTCGAGCGCTTCATCATCCGCCCCGTCTACGGCATGCACCTCAAGCAGATCCTGATCACCATGGGCGGCATGATCATTGGCGAGGAAATGATCAAGGTCATCTGGGGGCCGGAGCAGATTCCGCTGCCGCTGCCCGAAGGCCTGCGCGGCTCGCTGCTGATCGGCGACGCGGCGGTCGAGAAGTACCGCATCGTCGCCGTGCTGGTCGGTACCGCCGTGTTCGCCGCCATGGTCTGGACACTCAACCGCACCAAAGTCGGTCTGCTGATCCGCGCCGGTGTGCAGGACCGCGAGATGGTCGAGTCGCTGGGCTACCGCATCAAGCGCCTGTTCGTCGGCGTGTTCGTCGCCGGCAGCGCGCTGGCCGGGCTCGGCGGCGTGATGTGGGGCCTGTACCAGCAGAACGTGGTGCCTCAGATGGGCGCGCAGGTCAACGTGCTGATCTTTATCGTCATCATCATCGGCGGCCTTGGTTCCACGCTGGGCGCGCTGATCGGCGCGCTGCTGGTGGGCCTGATGGCCAACTACACCGGCTTCCTGGTGCCCAAGGTGGCGCTGTTCTCCAACATCGCGCTCATGGTCGCCATCCTGCTGTGGCGTCCGCAGGGTGTGTACCCCGTCACGAGCCGTTGAGGAGCCACCCATGCTTGCACGACTCCTCTCCAAAGACCTGCCGCGCAGCCCCTGGCTGGCGGCGCTGCTGGTCATCCTGTTCCTCGGCCTGGCGTTCGCGCCCTTCCTGTTCCCCGGCGTGAAGGCGCTCAACGTGGCGGCCAAGATCCTGATCTTTGTCGCGCTGGTGGCCAGCTTCGACCTGCTGCTGGGCTACACCGGCATCGTCAGCTTCGCGCACACCATGTTCTTCGGCATCGGCGCCTATGGCGTGGCGATTGCGCTCAGCTCGGTGGAAGAGGCGTCCTTCGGGACCATCCTGCTCGGCGTGGTGTGCGCGCTGCTCGTGTCCACGCTGCTGTCGCTCCTGATCGGCCTGTTCTCGCTGAGGGTGCGCGCGATCTTCTTCGCCATGATCACGCTGGCCGTGGCCTCGGCCTTCCTCACGCTGGCCTCGCAGCTGTCGGACTTCACCGGCGGCGAAGACGGCCTCACCTTCAGCGTGCCCGAGCTGCTCTCGCCCGGCTTCTCGCTGAGCGAAGAACCGCTGGCGCTGCCCTGGGGCGAGGTCAACCTCAACGGCAAGCTGCTCACCTACTACCTCATCTTCGCCAGCGTCTGCGCCATCTTCCTCACGTTGCTGCGCATCGTGAACTCGCCGTTCGGCCGCGTGCTGCAGGCCATCCGCGAGAACGACTTCCGCGCCGAGGCGCTGGGCTACCGCACCGTCGTCTACCGCACGCTGTCCAACGTGCTCTCGGCCCTGTTCGCCACGCTGGCCGGCTGCCTGCTCGCGCTCTGGCTGCGCTACAACGGGCCGGACACCTCGCTGTCCTTCGAGATCATGCTGGACATCCTGCTCATCGTCGTCATCGGCGGCATGGGCACGCTGTACGGCGCGCTGATCGGCAGCGTGCTCTTCGTGCTGGCGCAGAGCTACCTGCAGGACCTGCTGCGAGTCGCGGGCGAGGCCACGGCCGGCGTGCCGCTGCTGCCCGCGCTGCTCACGCCCGACCGCTGGCTGCTCTGGCTGGGCCTGCTGTTCGTGCTCTCGGTCTACTACTTCCCCACCGGCATCGTCGGCAAGCTGCGCGAACGCGCCGTGCTCGCGCGGCTGAAAGGCATGAAATGAACGACCACGCTGTTGTGCCCCAGTCGCGCTACCTGACCTGCGAAGGCCGCGAAATCCACTTCATGGACTGGGCGCCCGCGCCCGGCACCACCGACCACGGCACCGTCATCGCCTGGCACGGCCTGGCGCGCACCGGCCGCGACATGGACCCGCTGGCCGCGCACCTGAGCGCGCTGGGCTACCGCGTGATCTGCCCCGACACCATCGGCCGCGGCCTCTCGCAATGGAGCCCCGAGCCCAAGGCCGAGTACTGCCTGGCCTTCTACGCCAAGCTCGCGCGCTCGCTGGTCGACCAGCTCGGCCTGGACCAGTTCCATTGGGTCGGCACCTCCATGGGCGGCGCCATCGGCATGGTGGCCGCCGACGGCCTGCTGCGCGGCCGCATCCTGCGCCTGGTGCTCAACGACAACGGCCCCAAGCTGGCCGACGCCGCCCTCGAGCGCATCCGCAGCTACGCCGGCAACCCGGCCAGCTTTGCCACGGTGAGCGAGCTGGAGCAGTACTTCCGCTCCGTCTACAAACCCTACGGGTGGCTGAGCGACGCGCAGTGGACGCTGCTGACCGAAAGCTCGGTGCGCCGCCTGCCCGACGGCCGCGTCACGCCGCACTACGACCCGGCCATGGTGATGCAGTTCATCGAACACCCGGGCGACTACGACCGCTGGCCCGAATACGACCGCATCGACATCCCGGTGCTGTGCCTGCGCGGCGCCGAGTCCGACCTGCTGCTGGCGGATACCGCAGAACAGATGCGCGACCGCGGGCCGCGGGCGCTGGTGGTGACGATTGCCGGATGTGGGCATGCACCGGCGCTGAATGTGCCGGAGCAGTTGCAGTTGGTCAGCCGGTTTTTGGCGGGGCAGTGAGGAGGCTCTTTGGCGGCCTACCGTTGGCCCTCTATTTGAGCGCTGGAGTCAAGAGCGAGCGACATTGAGCGGCTTTCCCATTTGGGATTGAACGGGTCGGGTCTGTGTACAGCGATTTTGTATGAAACCTCAAGCACATCATTCATAAGCGCAACTTGCTGAACAGGAATGCCAACAAGAAAAGGCCCAGAGCCCAGATGAATAATTTGGCTGTACGCATCAATGAATGGGTCTGCAGCAAAGTTCTTGCGCGACTTTTTGTAGGCGATGCGGGCTTCTATTGAGCAGAACCGATCTACATAAAGCTGCTCCATAAATCGCACGACGTCGCTCGTGCTTTTGCGAGCAGAGAGAAGCGAAAGCAACAACTGCCCGCTCTGCGGATAGTGCTCCTGAAAGATTACCCAAGCAGGACCGTGGTTCATTGATGGCTTCGGTCCAGGTAATGCGGGGCGGACTTGCCGTTGGAAATCGCCTCGACAGCGTGCTAGGTGTTTTCCCGTGGCGGCGCAAGGCGGGCGCTACTGGCTGATGCTGCATCTGCTATCTCGTCCTCCTCCAAATCAACTTCAGACCGGACCTCAACTGGTGCCCCTGTGGTTTCGATTTTTCGTATCGTCGACTGAATTATCGATGTGATTCGACTCATTGATTCCATCTTCCGGCTTAACGTGTCTCCAGGAACAATCACGTCGGTTTGGTGCACAACAACGTTCCTGAGTCTGAAGAAGTCAAGAATTTCCGCCCGGTCAGATCGACTTATTACTTCGTATCGCTTTGTCAATAAATTGAGGATGGCCCGGATATTGTTCTGAAACTGGGCGAGCTTCTTCTGTTCCTGCTCTTTCGTGACGATCAAAGAAGCAAGTAGATAGAGTTGTTGATGCAGTCTATTCCAGAATACCAAGAACTCGCCATAGTTCGCGCTCTTGCTAAATGCAGCGCTTTCAGAGACCAGTTCCCGATCGTCGTCCGCTACGGTGATTTTGTCCAAACTATCTAGTGCCTGTTGTAACTTGGGGCTGAGCTCCGTGCAGAGGGTCGATATTTCTTCGAAGTCCACTCTGAAAACCGGTCGGTTGTGTGCGATGAGATTTCGTTTCTCGTAAAGCTTGTCCCACCGAATCTTGAGATATTCGCCTTCGCACTGAACAAGGGTTGAGAAATAGCGGTCCCAGTTTGATCGCGGGATAGCCAGCTTCAAGTCGTCGATCGCAAGGTCGGTAATCTTTGTGGCCTTCTTGATTCTGTCAGTTAGGACAACCATACTAACGGTCGTGTATTCCTTGAATAGAAAGTTGGAAAGTTGAATGAAGTCAACTTCGTAGAGATAGTTGTGGTCTGGCCTAGCGGTTTTCGATCTAACGGACTCAACAACTTCACGTGGGACTGTTTCATTTGCCCATCCAACACCGACATTCGTCAGCATAAACTTGGTGATGAGTTTCCTCATTGTGTTTTCGAGGTCGTGTATCAGCGGGTAGGCTAACTGAGCGTAGTGCAAGCTTACGCCGTCCCAAAGCGTCTGCGCCGGCTTGCCACTGGCCTTGTGTAGGAGAGACCTGATCGACTTCAGTAGCGACTCGAAGCGCGGAAGATCATCTACATGATGGAGGGTAAGCTTTGCATGAAAGTAACGTTGCTTGTCACTAAGGACTTCTCCAGTCTGGAGTTCGTAGCCCAGAACGAGGGACTCGAATCTTAGATCCGCCTTCGAAACAGAAACTCCATCTATCGTCTTGAGCAAGTTGTTGAAAGCAGTCGTGGTAGTGCAGAAGGCATCCTTCTGATCGACCGTGATAAGGTACTCGACACGAAACAATTGATTCCCCTTGGGTAACTTGAAACTGCCTAGCAATTATGGTTTACGGAGGCCAAAGGCCATTCGTTCTGGGCTGACTTATTTTGCATGACGCGCGTCATGGAACATGCACCAAGTAAAAACTGAATCTGTACCTTCCATCGGCCGCTTCATGGATGTGCAGATGTAGAGTAAGGTCGCTGCGACCTTCTGTCACTGTCCAAAGATCTATCAGTGCATCCCATCGATTGCCCATCCAGATATATACTGAAGATTGCCAGGTGTATTCCGGCAGATCTATTAGTTCTGTTCCATATTCCTCTATGTACCCGCGAATGCCCTCTGCCGTATCGGAAGGAATCGTATCAACATCCACTACTCCTTTCCCGAGCTCGTAGTCATGGCTGACGAACGCGCTCACGATGTCATAAATCGTCGAGCGCCAGACAAGCGGAATCGGAAGTTCCGATTCTTTGTTCTTGACGGGGTGTTCTGCCGAATTTAGTTCTTCTAATGTTTTCGAGGCTGCTCCGGGCTGTATAGCGCTGCTATAGCAGGCGCGCTTTAACGTGTCTAGTGGAGGTTGGTTTTGGGTCGGAGTGATTTGTGATAATCTTGTTGAAAATTAAAGCTTGCCTTTGAGTGGATGCTCGTGTTGCCATCCGGAAGCACCTCTAGAGTTTACATAGAAAATAAGAAGATCCGCTGCGCTCCTCGAGTTTACCCAATGAATTAAAGACGATGCAGGTCCTCTGGACTCCACTTCACACCATAGGCCATCATTGTTGTGTGCGGGTCCGCGCGAATCTACTTTGCAAACAAGCAAATCAGCCGCACCACGATAATTAACTTCGTGAACGAGAACGTTGGCAGCGCCTCGAGAGTTAACTACATGTATTAGTGCCATGGTTGCTCCTTGTGTTTGGCTGGGTTTAAAGGGCTAACGCAACATGCCCGCAACTGCTGTTAGTGATCAAAATCCCTTCGAATCTGGGAATCCTCTTGAGATCAAGCGACAAGGCAATTCTGCCGTAGGTAGGAGCAGGTATAACAGATGCGGAAAATCCGGCAAGCGAGTTCCAGTCTCCTCAATCCCTCGCCCCCCGCGCCAACGCCCGCTCCCGACTCGCCGCCAACTGCATCGGATCGTCCGCCTGCTTCGTCGGCCAGCCCTGCAGATGCCGTTCGCTCAGATCGGCCAGCGCACGAATCCAGTCCGGGCTGTCGTTGAGGCAGTCGATGTATTCGAAGCGCTGGCCGCCCGCATGCTTGAAGGCTTCCTGCGCTTCCATGCGGATTTCTTCCAGCGTTTCCAGGCAGTCGCTGGTGAAGCCGGGGCAGACGACGTCGACGCTCTTAAGGCCCTTCTGCGCCAGCGCGACCAGGGTCGGCTCGGTGTAGGGCTCCAGCCACTTGGCCTTGCCGAAGCGCGACTGGAAGGTGACGGTGTAGTCGTCCTTGGCGAGGCCCAGCTTCTCGGCCAGCATGCGCGCGGTCTTCAGGCATTCGCAGTGGTAGGGGTCGCCCAGGTGCAGGGTGCGTTCGGGCACGCCGTGGAAGCTCATCACGAGGTGGTCGCCCTGGCCGTGGTGCATCCAGTGCGCGCGGATCTTGCGGTGCAGCGCGTCGATGTAGCCGAGGTCGTCGTGGTAGCGGTTGACGAAGCGCAGCTCGGGGATGTGGCGGATCTTCTGGCTCCAGGTGGAGACGGCGTCGATCACGCTGGCGGTGGTGGTGCCGCTGTATTGCGGGTAGGCCGAGAGCACGAGCACGCGGGTCACGCCCTGGGCCTTGAGTTCGTCGAGCACGGCGGGGATGGACGGGTTGCCGTAGCGCATGGCGTAGCGCACGGTGACCTGGTGGCCACGCTCGCCGAGGTAGCCGCGCAGCAGCGTGGTCTGCTTCTCGGTCCAGACCTTGAGCGGCGAGCCCTCGGGCGTCCAGATGCTGGCGTACTTGGCGGCCGACTTCTTGGGCCGCACACGCAGGATGATGCCGTGCAGGATCAGCAGCCACAGCGCGCGCGGAATCTCTACCACGCGGGGGTCGCCCAGGAACTCGGCGAGGTAGCGGCGCAGGGCCGGTGCCGTGGGTTCGTCGGGGGTGCCGAGGTTGCACAGCACGATGGCCGTGCGGGGCGCCTGGCCATGTTTGAAAGCGGGTTCGGTCTGAAAGGGCATGCGCTATTCTCCCGCAGCCATGAAGACCCCTGAGCCCCTGCGCACCCATGTTCCCGACCGAGGCCTGGAGCTGTCCCGCATCCGCGCCATCACGCTGGATCTGGACGACACGCTCTGGCCCATCTGGCCCACCATCGAACGCGCCGAGCGGGTGCTGCAGGACTGGCTGGACACACACGCGCCGGCCACCGCCGCGCTGGGCCGTGACCGCAACACCCTGCGCGAGGCCCGCAACCAGATGGTGACGATGCGGCCCGACCTTGCACTAGACATGAGCGGCCTTCGGCGGGAGTCGATCCGCTGGCTGCTGCAGCGCGCGGGCGAGGACCCGGCGCTGGCCGAGCCGGCCTTCGAGGTCTTTTTTGCCGAGCGGCACCGGGTGGAGCTGTTTGAAGACGCGCTGCCTGCGCTCGAATACCTGGCCAGCCGGTTCCCGGTGGTGGCGCTGTCCAACGGCAACGCCGACGTGCACCGCGTCGGCATTGGCGCGCATTTCCACGCTTCGTTGCACGCGGGCGGTTTCGGCGTCGGCAAGCCCGACGTTCGCATCTTTCACGCCGCAGCCGAGGCCGCGGGCGTGGCGCCGCACGAGGTGCTGCACATCGGCGACGACGCGCACCTGGACGGTGTGGGCGCGCTGAACGCCGGCATGCAGCTGGCCTGGCTGAACCGCGCCGGCCACCCCTGGGAACACGCGCCGCTGGTGCCGCACCTCACGGTGGGCGACCTGCACGCGCTGTGCCGCGCGCTGGAGGGCTGACGAATGACGCTGAGCATCCACGGCATTGCGGCCTCGCGGGCGCTGCGCCCGCTGTGGGCCGCCACCGAGCTGGGCCTCAGTTTCAATCACGTGCCCACGCCCTACCAGGGCGGCGCGACCCGCATGCCCGAATTCCTGGCGCTCAACCCCAACGGCCACATCCCGGTGGTGGTGGACGCGCGGCCGGAGGGCGAGGTGGTGGTGTGGGAGAGCATGGCCTGCGCGCTCTACATCGCGCGCCACCACGGCGTGGGCGACGGGGCGTCGATCACACCGGCCACGCCGCGCGAAGACGCCGAGGCGCTGCGCTGGAGCTTCTGGGCCGTGAACGAAGCCGAGGCCGACGCACTCACGGTGCTCATGCACCGCATGGTGATGCCCGCCGAGCGACGCAAACCCGAGCTGGCGCTGGTGGCCGCGAAGCGGCTGGCCGTGCCGCTGCGTGTGATCGAGCAGCACCTGCAGCAGCAGCACACGCGCGGAGAGCGCCATCTGGCGGCGGACCGTTTCACGGTGGCCGACCTGTGCGCGGCCAGCGTGCTGAACTGGGCCAGACCGGCGCGCGAGCTCATGGCTGCGCACCCGCTCACGCACGACTGGATCCGGCGCTGCATCGAGCGCCCGGCGCACCTGGCCGCGAAGGCGCTGGGCTGAACGAAAAACCCCTGCCGCGCTGCGCGCGACCCAAAGGCGAAGCTTCCCGTCAGGTCCGGAGCCGCCTCGTGCGCCCCGCCGATCCGGCGCGCTGGCAGGCGCGGCGGTAGGCCTGCAGGGTCTGCTGCGCGCGCCCGAGCACGCTCTCGGCCGGGTAGTCCACCTCCACCGCAGGCGCCACCGGCAGGCCCGAGGGCAGGCCGGTCAGCAGCTCCAGCCCTTCGCTGAGGTGGGCGGCGGTGTGGATGTGGAAGCGGCCCTGCTCAACGGCCTCGACCACAGGGCGCTCCAGCATCAGGTGGCGCAGGTTGCGCGCGGGCATCAGCACGCCCTGGCGGCCGTCCAGGCCCGAGGCTTCGCAGACGCGGAACCAGCCCTCGATCTTCTCGTTGATGCCGCCCACGGGCAGCACCTCGCCGTGCTGGTTGAGCGCGCCCGTGACCGCAATACCCTGGTTGAGCGGCACACCCGAGAGCGCCGAGAGCACGGCGAAGAGTTCGGCGCAAGAGGCCGAGTCGCCCTCCACGCCGTGGTACTCCTGCTCGAACACGATGGAGGCGTTGAGCGCCAGCGGCGCGAGGTGCGCGAACAGGGCCGTGAGGTAGCTGTGCAGGATCAGCACGCCCTTGTCGTGGATGGGACCCGACATCTCGACCTCGCGTTCGATGTTGAGCAGGCCCTGCGTGCCCGCGTGGGTGCGCGCGCTCACACGCACCGGCAGGCCAAAGCGCCAGTCGCCCAGGTCGATCTGGGTCAGACCGTTGATCTGGCCCACCTGCTCGCCGTGCAGCGTGATCAGGCGCTCGCCCTCGGCGATGGATTCGCGCAGGCGCTGCTCGGGGTAGTTGTGGCGCTGGCGCCGCGCATCCAGCGCCGCGTCCACGTCTTCCCGTTCGACCCGGCTGGCGCCGCGCGCGCGGCACATGCCGGCGCTCTCGGCCACCAGGGCCTCGGTGCGCGCGAAGATGGCGCTCTGGCGCGTCTGGTCGTCCACCTGGCGGTGGGCGTCCTCGATCAGTCGGGCCACGGCCGGCGCCGACAGGTGGGGCAGGCCCAGTTTGCGGCAGGTGTGGGCCACGAACAGCGCGCTGGCCGCGCGGGTCTCGTCGCTGGCCGGAAAGCTCTCGGCGAAATCCACCTTGACCATGAAGTGGCGCGCGAACTCGGGGTCGGCCTCCTGCACCGCGTAGTACTCGTCCACCGATCCGATCAGCACGATCTTGGTCTCCACGTCCACCGCCTCGGGTTGCAGCGAGACGGCCGCCATGGGCATCAGCGAGCTGCCGGGCTCCTCGATCTGCACCCGGCCCGAGCGCATGAAGCGGCGCAGCTTCTCCCACACGAGTTCGTCGGCCAGCAGGTCGCGCAGGTGCAGCAGCAGGAAGCCGCCGTGGGCGCGGATCAGGCTGCCCGCACGCACGCGGAAGAAGTCGGTCATCATCACGTCCTCTTCGGCCTGGTACTCGATGCGGCCAAAGAGCGTGTGGAACACCGGGTTGTCTTCCGCGATCACCGGCGCGCCCGACAGGTCGGCGTTGTCCACCACCAGGTTGACGCGGTAACCCAGCAGCAGCTGGGCCAGCGCTTCCTGGCGCGCCTCGTCGTCGCTGTCCTGCGCGATGAAGAGCTCGATGTGTTCGAGCACGTCGTGCTGCACCTGGTCGAGGTAGCTCCCGAGCTTGACGGAGTCCTTGATCTGCTTCTTCAGGCTCACGCGGATGGTCTGCAACTCGTGGTCGAGCAGCGGCTTGACGGTCTGGCGGCGCAGTGCGGCCAGGCCTTCGTTCATCACCCGCAGCATGGGGCGGGTCTTTTCCAGGAAGCGTGCGATCTCATCGCGCAGCTCCTGCTCGGCCTTGTCGATCTCGGCGCGCCGGTCTTTGGAGAGCGTGCGGGCCTCGGCCTCGGTCAGCGCGGCACCCTTTTCACCGATGAGGGTGAAGACCAGATGGCCCGATTCGCGAAACAGATTGAAGCTGCGCGCCTCGGCGAAAGCGACGAGCTCGCCATAGGCCTTGGCCTCCTCGGCCTGGTAGGCGTTCTGGATGCGCTCGCTCTCGGCCTTGAAGTCTTCGCTGCTCAGGCGCAGCGGGATCTCGCTCTGGAGGAAACGCGAGAGTTTGCCCATGAGCTGGCGCAGCTCGCGCCCCTGGCCGGCGGGCATGCGCAGGGCGCGCGGGCGCTCGGGGGCGTCGAAGTTGTGCAGGTAACACAGGTCGGGCGGCACCGGGCGTTCGGCGGCCACCGCCCGCGTCAGCTGCCGCAGCAGCGTGGCGCGCCCGCTGCCCACCTCGCCCAGCACGAACAGGTTGTAGTCGGGCTGGTCCATCGCCAGGCCAAAGCGCGCGGCCGTTTCGGCGCGCTCCTGGCCGATCCAGGGCAGGGCGCCGGTGGGCAGCGTGGATGTGTCGTCGAAGCCCAGCGAGGCGGGGTCGATGCGCAGGCTCAGTTGCTCGGGGGCGAGGCGGGTGGTGGTCATGGCCAAGTCTCTCTGGTCGGTGTGACCATGATGCGCAGATTGCGGGGGGGCGCCAAGCCCGGGCGTCAAACCGGCGTCAACCGATCCGCGCCACCGCAGCCAGACCGCTGCGCACCGCACCTTCGATCGTGGCCGGGTAGGGGCCGTCGACGTAGTCGCCCGCCGCCCAGAGCCCCGGCGCGATGGCAGTGGCTGGGCGCTTCAGCGCTGGTGTGCAGGCGAAGGTGGCGCGTTTTTCCACCACCGTCTGGATGGCTTGCAGATTCGGCCATCCCAGCTGTTGGCCAGCCTGTGCCAGCACCCTTTGCTGCAGTTCGTCGCGTTCGCCCTCGCTGGCGCTGACCACAAAGGCCAGCACCCCCTGGGCGGACGGGTCGTCCGGGCGCAGTTGGCCGCGGTCGAACGCGAATTGCGCTGGCGCGTCGGGGCTGTTGCGCAGCGCGAGCATGGGCGCCGGCAGGCGCGCATCAGGCGCCCAGGCATAGACCGTGGTGATGGCGGTGAAGTCCAGCTGGCGGGTTTGAGCCGCCCAGTCGCGCCGCGCGGCGCTGCTGGCGCTCTCGCCGGTGGCGGCGCCGATGGTCGACGCGGCGTGGCTGGCCGCGGTGGCCCAGATCACCCGGTCGAAGTCTTCCGACCAGCCGTCGCCTGCCAGCGTCCAGCCTGATTCAGTGTCCTGCAGGTCCGTGACCCGCGTGCCCAGCCGCACCCGCGCGCCGAGATGGCGGCAGGCGGCGTCGGGCAGCAGCGCGCCGAGGTCGTCGCGCGGCAGCAGCAGGGCCGAGGCGGACCAGCGCCCGAAGCCCTGGCCGAACAGCGCGTCGCGCATGACCGCCAGGAACACCTGCGCGCTGGCCTGGGCCGCGGGCAGGTTCAGCGCCGAGACGCACAGCGGCTCGATCAGCTCGTCCATCGCACGGGCGGGCAGGGCGCGGCACAGCTCGCCCACCGTGAGCGAAGGCGGGCAGACAAAACCCGAGCGCTGCCACGCCAGCGAGGCGCGCACCAGCGCAAGCCGCTCGCCCCATGACCAGCCGCTCGCGGTCAGGATCGCGGCCACGGCGTCCAGCGGCGCCGGCCATCGCGCGGCCCAGGCGGGCGTCTGCAGGCCGCCGCCGTCGGGGTAGGGCAGGGACAACGGAGTGCCGAGCAGGACCTGTTCCGGCTCGATGCCCAGGCGCTGCATCAGGCCCAGCGTATAGCGGTAGGCACCGATCAGGATGTGCTGGCCGTTGTCCAGCCGCAGTGGTACGCCGTCGGGCCGCGTGGCGGGCAAGGCGCGGGCGCGGCCGCCGGGCGTGCGAGTGGCTTCGAACAGGGTGACGTCTGCGCCCAGGTCCATCGCCTCCACGGCGGCGGCCAGGCCTGCCCAGCCGGCACCAACAACCGCCAGCTTCACAACCGTCCCAAGGCTTGCACCTTCCACGCCAGCCAGAACTTGCGCAGTGGCGTCAGGCTCACGCGCTGCGTCAGCACCAGCACGGGGTCGGCGGCGATCTCCTGCAGCAGGGTGCGGTAGATGCTGGCCATCATCAGGCCCGGCTTCTGGGCGCGGCGGTCGGTTTCGGGCAGCAGCGCCAGCGCCTCGTCGTAAGTCGAGAGCGCGCGCTCGCACTGGAAGCGCATCAGTTCCAGGAAACGGCGTTCGAAGTCGGCCTTGTCCATGCCGGGGGCGGCGCCGCGCTTGATCAGTTCGTGCGCCTTCACGTCGAAGCGCTGCAGCTCGTTGACCGGCAGGTAGATGCGGCCGCGCGCCGCGTCCTCGCCCACGTCGCGCACGATGTTGGTCAGCTGGAAGGCCAGACCCAGCCGGTGGGCGTAGTCGGTGGTGCGCGGGTCGGTCTGGCCGAAGATGCGCGCCGCCACCTCGCCCACGATGCCAGCCACCAGGTGGCAGTACTGCTGCAGGTTGGCGAAGTCGAGGTAGCGGCTCTGGTCCAGGTCCATCTGGCAGCCGTCGATCACGGCCAGCAGGTGCCGTGCCTCGATGCCGAAGGTGGCGGTGTGCGGCATCAGCGCCTGCAGCGCCGGGTGGTCCGCCCGGCCCCCGAAGGCCTGGGCGACCTGCTGGCGCCACCAGCCCAGCTTGGCCTGGGCCACACCGAGGTCGCTGACCTCGTCGACGACGTCGTCGACCTCGCGGCAGAAGGCGTAGAAGGCCGTGATGGCGGCGCGGCGCTCGGGCGGCAGGAACAGGAAGGCGTAATAGAAGCTGCTGCCGGAGGCTGCGGCCTTCTGCTGGGCGTAGTCTTGCGGGTTCATGGGCATGGTGGTGGACGCCAAGTGTACGCAGCCGATGCGGCCCTGCTTAAGTGCTTCTTCAGTCCTCGTGTTTAGGCTGCGAACGCGATTTCGCACACAACCCCACGAGGTACCCATGAAGAATTCCAGTCGTCGCGTGTTCATGTTCCAGGTGGCCGCCGGTTCGGCCCTGCTGTCTGCTGTCGCGGCACAGGCACAGACCTTGCCCATGGTCAACGAGAAGGACGCCCAGCCCATGGCCCTGGGCTACGTTGCCGACACCAACAAGGCCGACGGCAAGAAGTTTCCCAAGCACGCCGCCACCCAGAAGTGCGGCAACTGCACGCTCTACACCGGCAAGCCCGATGCGCCCTCGGGCCCCTGCGGCATCTTCCCGGGCAAGGCGGTGGCCGCGGGCGGCTGGTGCAGCGCCTACGCCAAGAAGGCCTGAGCGGCGCCCGCTACCCCTCGGCAAACACGCGCTCGTGACCCGGCGCCAGGGTCACGTGCCAGCGGTCGTTGCGCTGCAGGTGGCCCTGGTCTTCCAGCTGCCGCAGCGTACGCGCCACCGACTCGCGTGTGGTCCGCAGCAGTTCGGACAAGGCCACGTGGCTGGGGATGCGGACCATGCGGGTGCCCTGTTCGTGCGCCAGCAGCATCAGCGAAGCCACCAGCTGGCGGTGCAGGCCCCGCAGCCGCATCGTCTGTCCCCAGTCGGCCAGGCGGGCGACGGTCCGGCAGATCTGCTCGTGCAGGGTGTCCTGAAGCACCGGGTCCTTGACCAAGGCGCCGAGCATGGCCGCGACCGGCACGTCGCAGATCCGTCCGGGCGACAGCGCCTGCGCCCCGACCTGCGTGGTCTGGCCGAGCAGGCCCATCAGCCCCATGAGATGCCCGCGCCCGACCAGCGCCACCGGACGCGGCACATGGTCTGGCCCCGAGCGGGTGAGCATCACCGTGCCCAGCTTGATGGTGCGCACCATTTCAACCTCCGCGCCTTCGGCCTGCAAGACCTCGCCTTTGCGGAACCGCTGTTCCCGGATCAGCGGGCCCAGACGGTCCTGCTGCGGGCGCGGCATCTGGCCGATCAGGCAGCTGATGCGCGCCGCGCAGTCCAGGCAGGGCAGCGGCGGATCGGTGAAAGGTGGTTCTGAGGGCGACATGATCGTGCGGTTCGCCGCGGCCGGCGGGGAGCTTGGTTTTGACGGACCGTTCCTGATCCATCGGCGCGTCCCTCCCGGGCTTGAGGTCTGCTGCACTTCTCGCCCGGGAGAACCCCGGGTTTGCCACAGAGGCCCGGATGGCGGCATCACAAACTGCGCGTGCCGTCACATTCGTAATGAATAAATGCATCCGAGTTGGGTCCTGGCTGCAAGGACGCAAAGGTTTGCACGTCGACAGCGGTTAGTGTCGGGCGCTTGCCACATGCAGGGTTTTCGCCTTCTTCCGGACGCCGCCTTCCTGTCATGACTTCGCCCAGAGATTCCCACCACCCGCTCGCGCTGCGTTCGGACCCGGCGTCGCCGTCGGGAACCGGCACCGTGGGTGATCCGGCCATCGCCGCACGGCTGGCATCGGCCGAGCAGACCCTGCGGGACATTTCCCATGCGCTGGCCCACGACCTGCGGACCTCGCTGCGGCACGTGGCGAGCTACGCCCAACTGCTGGGCGACCCGTCATACGCAGGGCAGCCGGGCCAGGTGACCCGGCTGTCACACAAGGTGATGGATTCCACTCGGCGGCTGCAGCACCTGATGGAGTCGGTCTCCGCGCTGGCGCGGCTGCAGGCGGCGGATCTTCATCCGGTCCGTGTGGACGTGAACCAGATGGTGCAGGTGGTCCTCCGGGACCTTCAGCTGGGCCAGCGCAGCCATCCGGTGTCGTGTGTGCTGTCACCGGGGCTGCCGCCCGCCTTCGCGGATGCGGCACTGCTGCGCCGGGTCTGGGAAGAGCTGCTGGACAACGCGCTGCACCACGCTCTCAGCCATGATCGGCCCCGCATCGAGGTGAGCTGCGAGGCGGTGCCGGGTGGCCATGCCTATTTCGTGCACGACAACGGTCTGGGGTTCGAGCCCGAGAAAGCGACCGAGCTGTTTGGGCTGTTCCAGCGCGCGCGGGGCGCTCCGGCTCCTGGCCTGGGGGTGGGGCTGGCCCTGGTGCGGCGCATCGTCGAATGCCACGGGGGCCGGGTCTGGGCCACTGCCCGTCCCGGCGAAGGCGCCCGATTCGGTTTCAGCCTGCCGGTTGGCGGGGGTTGAGGTTCGCTCCGGACACCGCCCGCCAGAGCATCAGCGGCAGGTCGGCCTTGCCGACAGTCGGTCGCTGCAGCCAGCTTCGGTGGTCGATGGCGGCGATCTTGTCCAGGATGCGCAGGCCGCCCTGGACCACCAGGCGCAGCTCCCAGCCGGCCCGTCCGGGAATGCGGCGCGCCAGCGGCGCCCCTTCGAGCATCAGCGCCCGGGCTTCTTCGCACAAACGGCGCACCACCTGTCGGCAGCGCTCCTGCACCTCGGGCGGCGCGCCGGCCGAGAAGTTTTCCAGCCGCAGACCCTGGCCCTGCAGCGCATCGGCGGGCAGGTAGTGCCGCCCCCGGGCGTGGTCCACCGAGATGTCCTGCCAGAAGTTGATCAGCTGCAGCGCGCTGCACACCGCATCGCTCTGGAGCAATGATTCATCGTCGTGGATGCCATAGAGATGCAGGAGCAGCCGTCCGACTGGATTGGCCGAGAGGCGGCAGTAGGCCAGCAGTTCGGCGGTGTCGGCATACACATGGCCGCTGTCGGTGTGGCGGATGTCCTGTTCGAATGCGCTGAGCAGGTCGTGCAGCAGATCGCCCGGCAGCCGGTGACGCTCGGTCGCCCGGGCCAGCGGACCGAACACCTGGGGCCACTGCGCCGCATCCGGGGGCTGAGCGGGCGACGCCAGGCAGCGCGCCAGCGCTGCGCGGTAGGCCGAGAGCTGGTCCAGCCGCTCGGACGCGGTGGCCGGGCCCTCGTCGGCAATGTCGTCGGCGGTTCGCGCGAAGTGGTAGATCGCCACCACCGCCGGACGGATCGCCGCCGGGCAGAGCCAGGACGCCACCGGAAAATTTTCATAGTGACCGACCTCGGTGGTCATTGGGCTGGCGGACGGTGGCATGGGCGGCGGGCGCTGCAGGGGTTGACGGGGACGGGGCGGAGACAGGGTGTTGTGGCGGGCACAGTCGCCGGATTGTGCGTCTACACCAGAACGCCGATCGCGCTAGAATTGATTACTAACCGGTCAGTCATTAATATGACTGCCGATTCACTGCTTCTCCCAACGCTCTCCGCTTTTGCCATGAAGACACTGTTGCATGTCCCTGTCCTGGTGGTTGCCCTGTTGCTGGGCGCCTGTTCCCGTCCCGAAGTGCCCCAGGAACCGGTGCGGGCGGTGAAGCTGATGACGGTGTCCCGCGCGGCGGTGCAGTCCCAGAGCGGATACGCGGGCGAGATCCGGGCACGCACCGAATCGCGCCTGGGCTTCCGCGTCGGCGGCAAGCTCGTGCAGCGGCCGGTGGAAGTGGGGCAGCGTGTGGTGCCGGGGCAGTTGCTGGCCCAGCTGGACGCGCGGGACCTGGCGCTCGTGGCCCAGGCCGCACAGGCCCAGATCGTCGCGGCGCAGACCCAGCGCGACCTGGCCGCCGCCGACTTCAAACGGTTCTCCGACCTGAAGGCACAGGGTTTCGTGAGCGGTGCCGAAATCGAACGCCGCCAGGCCGCCCTCGACGCGGCGGAGGCGGCGCTGCGCCAGGCCCGCGCCCAGGGCGCGGTGCAGGGCAACCAGGCCGGCTACGCCCGGCTGCTCGCCGATGGCCCAGGTGTGGTGCTGTCGGTGGAGGCCGAGGTGGGACAGGTGGTGGCCGCCGGAGCGCCGGTGGTCCGGCTGGCGCGCGATGGCGCGCGCGACGCCGTGATCGCAGTGCCGGAAGACCGGGTGGCGCGGCTGAAGGTCGGCCAGGCGGCCCAGGTGCGGCCGTGGACCTCGGGCCAGGTGTCGCCAGAGCCGCTGGCCGCCCAGGTGCGCGAGATCGCCGCCAGCGCCGACCCGCTGACGCGGACCTTCCAGGTCAAGCTCGGCCTGACCGCCGATGCGAGCGTGGCGCTGGGCAGCACCGTGTCGGTGGTGTTCGCCGACGACGCCACCGCCGCACCGGCCGTGTCCGCACCGGTGCGCCTGCCCACCAGCGCCCTGATCCAGGCGAACGGAGGGGGCAAGGACACAGCGGTCTGGGTATTCGACCCCGCCAGCAGCCGGGTGAACATGCGCCCTGTGGTGGTGTCGGGCGCCGAGGGCAACGAGATGCTGGTGGTGTCGGGCCTCAAGGAGGGCGAAGAAATCGTCGCGGCCGGTGTGCACGTGCTCTCGCCCGGCCAGCAGGTCACCCGCTTTGCCGCGGCCCAGAAACCCTGAGGTGGACGATGAGCCTGAGCCATCCCAACCCCTCCGACGCGCAGGACTCCTGGATCTCGCGCCTGAACCTGTCCCAGTGGGCGCTGGACCACCAGGCCTTCACCCGCTACCTCATGATCGTGCTGATGCTGCTGGGCATCGCGGCCTACTTCCAGCTCGGGCAGGATGAAGACCCGCCGTTCACCTTCCGTGCCATGGTGGTGCGCGCCTACTGGCCGGGCGCCACCGCGCAGGAAGTGTCCGAACAGGTGGCCGACCGCATCGAGAAGACGCTGCAGGAGGTGCCCTATGCCGACAAGATACGCAGCTACTCCAAGCCGGGTGAGACCCTGATCCTGTTCCAGGTGCGCGACAACTCACCGGCGGCCGAGATTCAGCAGATCTGGTACACGGTGCGCAAGAAGGTCGGCGACATGCGGCCGACCTTGCCGCAGGGCGTGGTCGGGCCCTTCTTCAACGACGAGTTCGGCGACGTGTTCGGCGTCATCTACGCGCTGCAGGGCGAGGGCTTTTCTCCGGCCGAACGCAAGAGCGTGGCCGACGAGGTGCGCCAGAAGCTGCTGCGCGTGAAGGACGTGAACAAGGTCGAGCTGTTCGGCGTGCAGGACGAGAAGCTCTTCATCGAGATCTCGCACCAGCGGCTGGCCACCCTGGGGCTGGACATGCAGCAGGTGCTGGCGGCGCTGGGCCAGCAGAACGCGGTCGAGCCCGCCGGCACCGTGCAGGCGCCGCACGATGTTCTGCAGGTGCGCGTGGCCGGGGCCTTTGGCTCGGTCGACCAGCTGCGGGCCATGCCGATCCGCGCCGCCAACGGCACGCAGCTGCGACTTGGCGACATCGCGCAGATCCGCCTGGGTTATGCCGATCCGCCGCAGGTCATGGTGCGCCACAACGGTCTGGACAGCATCGCCTTGGGCATTTCCATGACCAAGGGCGGCGACATCATCGCGCTGGGGAAGGCGCTGGAGACTGCGCTGGCCGACATCCGCGGGCATCTGCCGGCGGGCATGGAACTGGTGCAGGTGCAAGACCAGCCCAGTGCCGTCAGTCGCTCGGTCAACGAGTTCGTCAAGGTGCTGATCGAAGCGGTGCTGATCGTGCTGGCGGTCAGCTTCGTGAGCCTGGGCCTGCACCGCCGCGAAGGTGGCACCGGCCTGCGCCGCTACGTGCTGGACGTGCGTCCCGGTCTGGTGGTGCTGATCACCATCCCGCTGGTGCTGGCGATCACCTTCCTGGCCATGCGCTACTGGAACATCGGCCTGCACAAGATCTCGCTGGGTTCGCTGATCATCGCGCTGGGGCTGCTGGTGGACGACGCGATCATCGCGGTCGAGATGATGGTGCGCAAGCTGGAGGAGGGTTATTCCATGATGAAGGCGGCCACCTTCACCTGGGACGCGACCGCGATGCCCATGCTCACCGGCACGCTGATCACGGCGGCAGGCTTCCTGCCGATCGGGCTGGCCAACTCGACCGTTGGCGAATACACCTTCGCGATCTTCGCGGTCACCGTGATCGCGCTGGTCATTTCGTGGGTGGTTGCCGTGATGTTCGTGCCGTACCTGGGCGTGCGGCTGCTCAAGGTCAAGGTCCACACCGGGCCGGCGCACGAGGTGTTCGACGGCCCGTTCTACGTGAAATTCCGGGCACTGGTGAACTGGTGCGTCGAGCACCGCTGGATCACCATTGGCCTGACCATCGCCACCTTCGTGCTGGGCATGGCCGGCATGGGCAAGGTGCAGCAGCAGTTCTTCCCCGACTCGGCCCGGCCCGAGGTGCTGGTCGACATCTGGCTGCCCGAGGGTGCCAGCATGACCGCGATGGACGAGGTGGCGCGGCGTGTCGAGACCCGGCTGGCCCGCGAGCCCGGCGTGCTGAGCGTCAGCACCTGGGTGGGTTCTGGCGTACCGCGCTTCTACCTGCCGCTGGACCAGATCTTCCCGCAGACCAACGTCTCCCAGATGATCCTGCTGCCGGAGGACCTCGCGGCCCGTGAGCGCATCCGCAAGGCGCTGCCCGAGCTGCTGGCCACCGAGTTTCCCGAGGTGCGCGGGCGGGTGAAGCTGCTGCCCAACGGCCCGCCGGTACCGTACCCGGTTCAATTCCGCGTGGTGGGTACCGACCCGGTGGTGCTGCGCGGGCTGGCTGACGAGATCAAGGGCCTGATGCGGGCCAGCCCCAGCATGCGTGGCGTCAACGACAACTGGAACGAGTCGGTGAAGGCGCTGCGTCTGGAGGTGGACCAGACCAAGGCGCGCGCGCTGGGCGTGTCCAGTCAGTCGATCGCCAATGCCACACGCACCATCCTGAGCGGCAGCACCGTCGGCCAGTACCGCGACGGCGACAAGCTGATCGACATCGTGCTGCGCCAGCCGCTGTCCGAGCGCGATGCGATCACCAGCCTGGAGAATGCCTACATCCCGACCGCCAGCGGCAGGAGCATCCCGCTGTCACAGATCGCGAAGCCGGTGTTCGGCTGGGAGCCGGGCGTGATGTGGCGCGAGAACCGCGACTACGCGATCACGGTGCAGGGCGACGTGGTCGAGGGTCTGCAGGGCGCCACCGTGACCGCCGAGCTGCTGCCGGCGCTGCGCCAGGCCGAGGCCGGCTGGCTGGCTAAAGGGCTGACAGGCTACCACGTGCAGGTGGCCGGTGCGGTGGAGGAGAGCAGCAAGGGCTCCTCGTCGATCGCCGCCGGCCTGCCCATCATGCTGTTCATCACCTTCACATTGTTGATGCTGCAGCTGCAGAGCTTCAGTCGCTCGCTGCTGGTGTTCCTGACCGGGCCGCTGGGCTTGGCCGGGGTGGCGGGCGCGCTGCTGCTGCTCAACCGCCCGTTCGGCTTCGTCGCGCTGCTGGGCGTGATCGCCCTCATGGGCATGATCCAGCGCAACTCGGTGATCCTGATCGATCAGATCGAACAGGACCGCGCCCGCGGCGTGCCGGCCTGGGACGCCATCGTCGAAGCCGCGGTGCGCCGCATGCGGCCCATCGTGCTGACCGCCGCGGCGGCCGTTCTGGCCATGATCCCGCTCTCGCGCAGCGTGTTCTGGGGGCCGATGGCGGTGGCGATCATGGGCGGACTGATCGTAGCGACCGTGCTCACGCTGCTGGCCCTGCCGGCGATGTACGCCGCCTGGTTCCGGGTGCGGAAGGACACCTGAGCACGGATACAATAGAAGGTTGCCGTCGGCGGCGCCCGTGCATCCAGGTGGTCGCCTGCGACGCCTGTGGGCGCCGCGTGTCAGGCGCGCGGGTGGCGAAATTGGTAGACGCACCAGGTTTAGGTCCTGACGCCAGCAATGGTGTGGGGGTTCGAGTCCCCCCCCGCGCACCACAGCACCGACAGACAGATCCTCACCGGCCGGCCCCGCTGGTCGACCGCCTTCCTGATTGGAGATAACCATGACCGTGACCGTTGAAACCCTGGAGAAGCTGGAGCGCAAGATCACCCTGACGCTGCCGGCCGACGTGATCCAGAACGAAGTGGCCAAGCGCCTCAAGCGCCTGGCCCGCGATGTGAAGATGGACGGTTTCCGTCCGGGCAAGGTGCCCATGAACGTCGTGGCCCAGCGCTACGGCTATTCGGTGCACTACGAGGTCATGAACGACAAGGTCGGGGAGGCCTTTGCCAACGCCGCCGGCGAAGCCAAGCTGCGCGTGGCCGGCCAGCCCCAGATCACCGAGAAGGAAGGCGCCCCCGAAGGCCAGCTGACCTTCGACGCGGTGTTTGAGGTGTATCCCGACGTGAAGATCGGCGACCTGTCGACCGCCGAGATTGAAAAGGTCAGCACGGAAGTGAGCGACGCGGCCATCGACCGCACCCTGGACATCCTGCGCAAGCAGCGCCGCACCTTTGCCCAGCGCGCAGCCGACCAGGCGGCCGCCGACGGCGACCGCGTGACCATCGACTTCGCCGGCAAGATCGATGGCGAACCCTTCGAAGGCGGCAAGGCCGAAGGCTTCCAGTTCATCGTTGGCGACGGCCAGATGCTCAAGGAATTCGAAGACGCCGTGCGCGGCATGAAGTCGGGCGAGTCCAAGACCTTCCCGCTGCCGTTCCCGGCCGACTACCACGGCAAGGACGTGGCCGGCAAGACGGCGGACTTCCTCGTGACAGTCAACAAGATCGAAGCCGCTCACCTGCCCGAGGTGGACGAGGCACTGGCCAAGTCGCTGGGCATCGCCGACGGCACGGTCGAAGCCCTGCGCTCCGACATCAAGAAGAACCTGGAGCGCGAAGTCAAGTTCCGCGTCCAGGCCCGCAACAAGCAGGCTGTGATGGACGCCCTGGTGGCCAAGGCCGAGCTGGACCTGCCCAAGTCGGTGGTGCAGTCGGAAGTCGATCGGCTGGTGGAAGGCGCCCGCGCCGACCTCAAGCAGCGTGGCATCAAGGACGCCGACAAGGCCCCGATCCCCGCCGAGCTGTTCCAGGAGCAGGCCGAGCGCCGCGTGCGCCTGGGTCTGGTGGTGGCCGAGCTGGTGCGTGCGCACGAGCTGCATGCCAAGCCTGAGCAGATCAAGGCCCATATCGAAGAACTGGCTTCTTCCTACGAAAAGCCGGCCGATGTGGTGCGCTGGTACACCAGCGACAACCGCCGCATGGCAGAGGTCGAGGCGGTGGTGATCGAGAACAACGTCACCGAGTTCGTGCTGTCCAAGGCCAAGGTCACCGACAAGACCGTGGGCTTTGACGAGCTGATGGGCCAGGCCTGAGGGTCTGCGCGGCGCTCGTCGCCGTGACAGCGCATCGGAAGGGCGGAGTGATCCGCCCTTCTTGTTTTGGGCCACACCTTGTGTTTTGACGCGGGCACGCCATATGCAAGCCTTGGGCAAAACCGACGCCCGGATCGCGGCTTTGCCGGGTTGGTTACAGTAGTGACATTCACGCACTCACACATTGGAGAAACGCATGAGCGCAATGGACATTCAGGGTCTGGGCATGGTGCCCATGGTGATCGAGCAGTCGGGCCGCGGCGAGCGCGCTTACGACATCTATTCGCGCCTGCTCAAGGAGCGCGTGATCTTCCTGGTGGGGCCGGTCAATGACCAGTCCGCCAACCTGGTGGTGGCGCAGCTGCTGTTCCTGGAGAGCGAGAACCCGGACAAGGACATTTCCTTCTACATCAACTCCCCGGGCGGCTCGGTCAGCGCCGGCATGGCGATCTTCGATACGATGAATTTCATCAAGCCCGATGTGTCGACGTTGTGTACCGGCATGGCCGCCAGCATGGGCGCCTTCCTGCTGGCCGCCGGCGCCAAGGGCAAGCGTTTCGCGTTGCCCAACTCCAAGATCATGATTCACCAGCCGCTGGGCGGTACCCAGGGCCAGGCCACCGAGATCGAGATCCACGCCCGCGAGATCCTCAAGACCCGCGAGCAGCTCAACAAGATCCTGGCCGAGCGCACCGGTCAGCCGCTGGACAAGATCGAGCGCGACACCGAGCGCGACTACTACCTGTCGGCCGCCGAGTCGGCCGAGTACGGACTGATCGACAAGGTGATCGACAAGCGCCCTGTGGCGGGTTGATTGGTTTCGCAGTCAAGACCATCATGGAAAAGAGGCCTTCTGACGGCGGATTTCGCCCTGAATGGGGTCCTTTTCCTTGGTTTCGGGCCCGGCGGGCTTGATCTATCATTGTTTCCAACTTTCCCACTAGGTAGTCCCACCTCCAGACCATGGCCGACAAAAAAGCCGCTTCCGGCGAAAAGGCACTCTATTGCTCGTTCTGCGGCAAAAGCCAGCATGAGGTGAAGAAGCTCATTGCGGGACCGTCGGTGTTCATCTGCGACGAATGTATCGACCTTTGCAACGACATCATTCGTGATGAACTTCCCGGCCTGGAATCGGTCAAGGCCGCGTCCGACGACCTGCCCACGCCGGCAGACCTCAAAAACAATCTCGACAGCTACGTGATCGGTCAGGAAGCTGCCAAGCGTGCCCTGGCGGTGGCGGTCTACAACCACTACAAGCGCCTGCGGCACAAGCAGTCCGCACGCAAGGACGACGTCGAGCTGGCCAAGAGCAACATCCTGCTGATAGGGCCCACTGGCTCTGGGAAGACACTGCTGGCCCAGACCATGGCGCGCATGCTCAATGTGCCGTTCGTGATGGCCGACGCCACCACGTTGACCGAGGCCGGCTATGTCGGCGAGGACGTCGAGAACATCGTTGCCAAACTGCTGCAGAGCTGCAACTACGACGTTGAGCGTGCGCAGCAAGGCATCGTCTACATCGACGAGATCGACAAGATCACGCGCAAATCGGACAACCCGTCGATCACCCGCGACGTGTCGGGTGAGGGGGTTCAGCAGGCACTGCTCAAGCTGGTCGAGGGCACCATGGCCAGCGTGCCGCCACAGGGTGGCCGCAAACACCCCAATCAGGATTTCCTGCAGGTCGACACCACCAACATCCTGTTCATCTGTGGCGGCGCGTTCGCAGGTCTCGAGAAGATCATCGAGAACCGCACCGAGGCGTCTGGCATGGGCTTTGGCGCGGTCGTCAGGAGCAAGCAGCAGCGCAGCCTGACAGAAGCCTTCAAGGATATCGAACCGGAAGACCTGATCAAGTTCGGATTGATTCCGGAGCTGGTGGGCCGGCTGCCGGTGATTGCCAGTCTGGCCGAGCTCAGCGAGGACGCGCTGGTCGAAATCCTCACCGAACCGAAGAACGCGGTGGTCAAGCAGTTTTCCCGGCTGTTAGCCATGGAAGGGGCCGATCTCGAAGTGCGACCCGCGGCGCTCAAGGCCATCGCCCGCAAGGCGCTGGCACGGAAGACGGGTGCCCGAGGCTTGCGTTCCATTCTGGAAAACGCGCTGATCGACACCATGTTCGAGTTGCCGGGGATGAGCAATGTGGAAAAGGTGGTGGTCGACGAGTCCACCATCGAAGAAAACAAGCCCCCCCTGCTGGTGTACCGCGAGGCGGCCAAGCAGGCCTGATTGCGTGCGTCGAGAGGGCGAGAGCAAGCGGAGTGCGACACCCGCTTTCGCCCGTCAAACATCTAGAGGTCTGAAATGTCCGGACAAATCCCCCTGCCCAGCACGCCCGTAGACCTGCCACTGTTGCCTTTGCGCGATGTGGTGGTCTTTCCCCACATGGTGATTCCGCTGTTCGTCGGTCGCCCCAAGAGCATCAAAGCGCTGGAGGCGGCGATGGAGGCCGAGCGCCGAATCATGCTGGTGGCACAGAAAGCCGCCGCCAAGGACGAGCCATCCACGGACGACATGTTCGAGATGGGGTGCGTCGCCACCATTCTGCAGATGCTCAAGCTGCCCGACGGCACCGTCAAGGTGCTGGTGGAGGGGGTCCAGCGCGCCAAGGTGCTGTCGATCGTGGACGGTGAGAGCCACTTCGTAGCCCACGTCACGCCTATCGATCCGGCGCAGGAGCGCTCGGTGACACAGAACAATGAACTCGAAGCGCTGCGCCGCGCCGTGATGCAGCAGTTTGACCAGTACGTCAAACTGAACAAGAAGATTCCATCCGAGATCCTGACCTCGATCTCCAGCATCGACGATCCGGGGCGTCTGGCTGACACCATCGCCGCGCACCTGCCTCTGAAGCTGGAGTCCAAGCAGGTGGTGCTGGATCTCGATCCGATCAACAAGCGGCTTGAAAATCTGTTCGAGCAGCTCGAGCGCGAGGTCGACATCCTGAATGTCGACAAGAAGATCCGTGGTCGCGTCAAGCGCCAGATGGAGAAGAACCAGCGCGACTTCTACCTCAACGAGCAGGTCAAGGCGATCCAGAAGGAGCTTGGCGAAGGCGAAGAGGGCGCGGACATCGAGGAAATCGAGAAGAAGATCAAGGCCGCCAAGATGCCTGCCGAAGCGCGCAAGAAGGCCGAGGCCGAGTTCAAGAAACTCAAGCTGATGTCGCCCATGTCGGCCGAGGCCACGGTGGTGCGCAACTACATCGACGCGCTGGTGGCGCTGCCCTGGAGCAAGAAGACCAAGATCAAGCACGATCTGGCGTTTGCCGAGGGGGTCCTGAACGAAGACCACTATGGTCTGGAGAAGGTCAAGGACCGGATTCTTGAGTACCTCGCGGTGCAGCAGCGCGTGGACAAGGTCAAGGCTCCTATTCTGTGTCTGGTCGGTCCTCCGGGCGTGGGCAAGACATCGCTCGGGCAGTCGGTGGCCAAGGCCACCGGGCGCAAGTACGTGCGCATGGCGCTGGGCGGCATGCGCGACGAGGCCGAGATCCGCGGGCATCGTCGCACCTACATCGGCGCCATGCCTGGCAAGGTGCTGCAGAGCCTGTCCAAGGTGGGTACCCGCAATCCGCTGTTCTTGCTGGACGAAATCGACAAGCTGGGAACCGACTTCCGGGGCGACCCGTCGTCGGCACTGCTGGAGGTGCTCGACCCCGAGCAGAACCACA
This sequence comes from Hydrogenophaga sp. NH-16, assembly GCF_004006415.1. NCBI lineage: Bacteria > Pseudomonadati > Pseudomonadota > Betaproteobacteria > Burkholderiales > Comamonadaceae > Hydrogenophaga > Hydrogenophaga sp. NH-16. The sequence continues at coordinate 3,036,034 of NZ_CP029344.1, read as the reverse complement.
CCTTCGGTGACCATTACGTCGAGGTCGACTTCGATCTGTCGGACGTGATGTTCGTGGCGACGTCTAATTCGATGAACATCCCGCCGGCCCTGCTGGACCGCATGGAAGTGATCCGTCTTTCTGGCTACACGGAAGACGAAAAAACCAACATTGCCATGCGCTATCTGCTGCTCAAGCAGGTGAAGAACAACGGCATTCGCGATGGCGAACTGGAGGTCAAGGAAGAGGCGGTGCGGGACATCGTGCGCTACTACACCCGCGAGGCTGGTGTGCGTTCACTGGAGCGGGAGCTCTCCAAGATCTGCCGCAAGGTGGTCAAGGGTTTGCTGCTCAAGAAATACACCCCCACGGTGGTGGTCGACGCCGACAACCTGAGCGACTTCCTGGGGGTGCGCAAGTACACGTATGGCCGGGTCGAGCAACAGAACCAGGTCGGGCAGGTGGTGGGCCTTGCGTGGACCGAAGTGGGCGGTGACCTGCTGACCATCGAGGTCGCCATCATGCCTGGCAAGGGCGGCACCATCCGCACCGGCTCTCTGGGTGATGTGATGAAGGAGTCTGTAGAGGCTGCGCGCACCGTGGTTCGAAGCCGTGCCCGACAGCTGGGCATCAAGGATGAGCAGTTCGACAAGCGCGACATTCACATCCATGTTCCGGATGGCGCCACGCCGAAGGACGGCCCGAGCGCGGGGGCGGCCATGACCACCGCCCTGGTATCTGCACTCACAGGCATACCGGTCCGGGCAGATGTCGCGATGACGGGTGAGATCACCCTTCGGGGCGAGGTCACGGCCATTGGTGGCCTGAAGGAGAAGATGCTGGCTGCGCTCCGCGGTGGGATCAAGACGGTCATCATTCCTGAAGAGAATGTCAAGGACCTTGCCGAGATACCCGACAACGTCAAGCAAGGGCTTGAGATCGTTCCGGTCAAATGGATCGACAAGGTGCTGTCCATTGCCTTGGAGCGCCAGCCGGTGCCCTTGACCGATGAAGAGGTGGCAGCTCAAGTGGCCGCTGCCGCGGGTAGTGCCCCTGCACCGGCACCTGGAGCCGTCAAGCACTGAGCAAAAAAAGTGTGGGCCTTGAAAAAGGCTCGTTTTTTGCGCTAGAATTTCAGCTTCTGACGAACATCACCAAACGTCAGAAACATGCGGGAATAGCTCAGTTGGTAGAGCGCAACCTTGCCAAGGTTGAGGTCGCGAGTTCGAACCTCGTTTCCCGCTCCAGTTTAAAAAAGGGAAGCCCGGCTTCCCTTTTTTGTCGGTTGCATCAACGCGGTCCTCGCGTCGGTGAATCTGGCGCGATAGCAAAGCGGTTATGCAACGGATTGCAAATCCGTCTAGTCCGGTTCGACTCCGGATCGCGCCTCCAGTCACTCTGGAGATTTGCGGGAATAGCTCAGTTGGTAGAGCGCAACCTTGCCAAGGTTGAGGTCGCGAGTTCGAACCTCGTTTCCCGCTCCATTCATCAAAAACGGGAAGCAACGCTTCCCGTTTTTTCTTTGGTTCGATGCTGTCCGCCAGACGTGCGAAGGCGCTGCCTCTCGGCTCGCTGCAGTGGTCCCCGGGATGAACCTGCGACAATGCCTTGCAGTCCGCCTCGATGGTGAAATTGGTAGACACAGCGGACTTAAAATCCGCCGACCCTAACCGGTCGTACCGGTTCGATTCCGGTTCGAGGCACCACGCCCACCGCCCGACTATGCGTGGGGCGCTTTCGCCGCTACAGTGAGTTTCCATGACCCGATACAACGCGCCTTTTGAAATCCATGTGCATGGGGACGTTCCTCTGCGCGAGGATGTGGCCTACGCCCAGATTCAGGACGCGCTCAAGCCCCTTTGGCAGTATGCCGGTGCCCGTTCCCTGGCTGCTGCTGCCGAAAGTGCCTATGAGGACGAGCCGGGTATCCGATTTGACGCACAAGAGCATGTGCTGCAGATGTGCTGGACAGTCCCCGGTGATGACGACTTCCGGCAGGTGATCGAAGAGGCCTGCATGGGCCTGAATGAAATCGCCTCCGCCGGAGCCCCGATCGAGGTGTCTTTCTACGACACCGAGTTCGACGAAGAAGAGGCGCCCGAAGACGAAGAGGCGCGTGACGACTTCATGATGTGCTTTGTGGGGCCAACCCCGGCAGCGATCATGCAGGTCCAGCGCGATCTGCTGGTGCAGGACGTGGTCCATATCATGGAGCGGCATTTCGATGCATCGGAGCTCAACGATGTGGTGGCCTCGATTGACCGCCTGTTCAACCAGCGTTTTGATGCCTTGGTGAACTCGATGCAGCTGGGGCGTCCTCCCCGTGGCCACGGTGGATCATCGGGGCATGGGGGAGGCCGCAAGCCGCGCCATCTTCACTGACGCATGTCGCAGACGGCCGCCGGAGCCCTGAACCCTGGCGTGCGAAAGCGCGAGGTGTTTGCATGGGCCATGTACGACTTCGCCAACTCCGGATACACAACGGTCGTTCTCACGGCCGTTTTTTCTGCCTATTTCGTGGGTGCCGTGGCCGGCAGTGCTCCTTGGGCTACATTCGCCTGGACGGCGAGCCTGAGCCTCTCCTACGCCATCGTGATGCTCACCATGCCTATGGTGGGGGCTTGGGCCGACCGTCATGGTGCCAAGAAGCGTTTGCTGGCTGTCAGCACCGTGGGGTGCGTCGTGTCGACGATGGGGTTGTCACAAGTGGGGCCGGGGGATGTTGCCTTGGGTGTTGTCCTTATCGTGCTGTCCAATGTGTTCTTCTCGTGGGGAGAGTCGTTGAGCGCGGCCTTCCTCCCCGAACTGGCGCGTCCGGAGGCCTTGGGGCGGGTCAGTGGTTGGGGCTGGAGTTTTGGTTACCTCGGCGGCATGCTGGCGCTGGGATTGAGCCTGGTGGTGGTGATCCAGTCGCAGGCGGCCGGTGAGCCGGCGACGCAGTTCGTTCCCATGACCATGTGGATCACCGCGGGCGTGTTTTCGATTTCATCCTTGTGCACGTTTGCCTGGTTGCGAGAGCGCGCGCCCCGTCGTTCCGGCGGTGGACTGGGGCAGGCCTGGTCGCAGTTGCTGACCACTTACCGAAGATCCCGCCGGTACCGCGACTTCATGTGGCTGCTGGGCTGTGCGGTGGCCTACCAGGGCGGTGTGGCTGTCACGATCGCGCTGGCCGCCATCTATGCGGAGCAGGTCATCGGTTTCGTTCAGCAGGAAACCATGGTGCTGATCTTCGTGCTGAACATTGCCGCCGCGGTGGGGGCGTTTGTCTTTGGTCATTGGCAGGACCGGATCGGCCACAAGCGCGCGCTGAGCGTGACGTTGCTGGGCTGGGTGACAACCTGCGTGATCGCTGCCCTCACGACGACCAAAGGGGGATTCTGGTACGCAGCGGCCATCGCCGGTCTGTGTATGGGGTCCAGCCAGTCGGCAGGGCGGGCGCTGGCGGGGTTGTTTGCGCCCGCGGCTCAGCTGGCGGAGTTCTACGGTCTGTGGACCTTTGCCACACGACTTGCCAGCATCATCGGGCCGTTGACCTATGGCCTCATCGCCTGGGGTACAGGCGGCAATCAGCGGCTGGCGATCGCCTCCACGGCGGTCCTGTTCGTGGCCGGATGGCTGTTGTTGCAGCGGGTGGATGTCGAGCGCGGTCGACGGGCTGCGTTGGCGGCGGAAGCCTGAGCCCAGGCTCGGCTCAGCAGATGAACTGCTGACCTGGGACATTCAGTCCCAGCCACCGGAGGGCCGCGCGGGCCAGAGGTTCTGGGTCGCCGGTGGAGAGCAGCGTGACGCCAGGGTGCGAGCCAGAGGCGTGTGGGCGGTCTGGCAAATCTTTCAGCACCGCCTGTGTGCGTTTGGCCACCGGAACACCGGTCTCGACCAGCGCGACCTCCGGGCCTGTCAGCGCACGAATGACGTCGGCGGCGAAGAGGTAGTGGGTGCAGCCCAGCACCAGGGTGTCGATGGCCGGTAGATCCTCCCGGTCGGTTTTGAGCATCTCCCAGTAGCGCTTACAGAGGCTTTTTATGGCGGCTTTGTCGTCGCGCTCAATGGCATCGGCCAGACCGTCACAGGCCTGGCTGCTGAAGTGGAGCGGTGAGTCCGAGCCGCTTTCCAGGCGCTGCCGCAGCCGGGAGTACCGTTCGCTTTCGACCGTTCCTCGTGTGGCCATCACGCCTACGTGACCGGTTCGTGTGAGGGCTGCGGCCGGTTTGAGCGCCGGCTCCACCCCCACGATGGGCCAGTCTGCATGCTCTGCGCGCAGGCCTTCGATGGCCAGCGCCGTGGCCGTGTTGCAGGCCACCACCAAGGCGTCGATGCCGAAGTGGTGGCGCAGGCCCTCCGTGATCCGGTGGGCGCGTTCGGCGATCTGTTGCGGGCTTCGTTCGCCATAGGGTGCATGGGCGCCGTCCGCGAGGTACACGAAGTGCGCCTGCGGGATCTCCGCCAGCAGCGCGCGCAGCACGCTCAAGCCCCCGACACCACTGTCGAAAACGCCGATCGTCTTCAAGCGGCGGCGACGGTGATGCCTTTGAACTCGCCGGTGGCGATGCGCTTTTCCCACTCGGCGGGGCCTGTGATGTGGGCGCTGGTGCCGCCGGCATCCACGGCCACCGTCACGGGCATGTCGACCACGTCGAACTCATAGATGGCTTCCATGCCCAGGTCGGCGAAGCCCACCACCTTGGCGGCCTTGATGGCCTTGGACACCAGGTAGGCGCTGCCACCCACTGCCATGAGGTAGGCACTCTTGGCATCCTTGATCGCCTCGATGGCGGTCGGGCCGCGCTCGGCCTTGCCGACCATGGCGATGAGACCCGTCTTCTCCAGCATCATGCGGGTGAACTTGTCCATGCGGGTCGCGGTGGTCGGGCCGGCTGGGCCGACCACTTCCTCGCGCACCGGATCGACCGGGCCCACGTAGTAGATGACGCGGTTGGTGAAGTCCACCGGGAGTTGCTCGCCCTTGGCCAGCATGTCCTGGATGCGTTTGTGTGCAGCATCGCGGCCGGTCAGCATCTTGCCGTTGAGCAGCAGGGTTTGTCCCGGCTTCCAGCTGGCCACTTCTTCCTTGGTCAGCGTGTTCAGGTCCACCCGCTTGGACTTGTTGTAGTCGGGCGCCCAGTGCACGTTGGGCCAGAGGTCCAGGCTGGGCGGGTCCATGTAGACCGGGCCGGAGCCGTCCATCACGAAGTGGGCGTGGCGCGTGGCCGCACAGTTCGGAATCATGGCGATGGGCTTGCTGGCCGCGTGCGTCGGGTAGGTCTTGATCTTGACGTCGAGCACCGTGGTCAGGCCGCCCAGGCCCTGGGCGCCGATGCCCAGCGCATTGACTTTCTCGTACAGCTCGATGCGCAGCTCTTCGAGCTTGTTCTGCGGGCCGCGCTGCAGCAGCTCGTACATGTCGATGTCGTCCATCAGAGCTTCCTTGGCCAGCAGCGCCGCCTTCTCGGCGGTGCCGCCAACGCCGATGCCCAGCATGCCCGGCGGGCACCAGCCGGCGCCCATGGTGGGCACGGTCTTGAGCACCCAGTCGACGATGTTGTCGCTGGGGTTGAGCATGTAGACCTTGGACTTGTTCTCGGAGCCACCACCCTTGGCTGCGACGATGACATCGACCTTGTCACCGGGCACGACCTCCATGAACACCACGGCCGGCGTGTTGTCCTTGGTGTTCTTGCGTTCGAAGATCGGGTCCGACAGCACGGAGGCTCGCAGCTTGTTGTCGGGGTTGTTGTAGCCGCGGCGCACGCCTTCGTCGATGGCGTCTTGGATGCTGCCGGTGAAGCCTTCCCATTTCACGTCCATGCCGATCTTGAGGAACACATTGACGATGCCGGTGTCCTGGCAGATCGGGCGTTTGCCTTCGGCACACATGCGGCTGTTGGTCAGGATCTGCGCGATGGCGTCCTTGGCAGCAGCGCTCTGCTCGCGCTCGTAGGCGCGGGCCAGGTGAGCGATGTAGTCGGCCGGGTGGTAGTAGCTGATGTACTGGAGGGCGGCGGCAATCGACTCGATGAGGTCGTTCTGGCGGATGGTGGTCATGGGGCGTTTCCGGGGATGGTTCTTGGGGGCAATCGGATCAGTGATCAGGCGTTTCGGCCACCGGGTGCATGATCCGGTCGGTGGCGGCAATCGCCATGGCGCTGAGCAGGAAGACCACATGGATGATGGTCTGCCACATCAGCACCTTCTGGTCGTAGTTGGCGGCGTTGATGAAGGTTTTGAGCAGGTGGATCGAACTGATGCCGATGATGGCGGTGGCCAGCTTGACCTTGAGGACCGATGCGTTGACGTGGCTCAGCCACTCCGGCTGGTCGGGGTGGTTTTCCAGGTGCATGCGGCTGACGAAGGTCTCGTAGCCGCCGACGATGACCATGATCAGCAGGTTGCTGATCATCACCACGTCGATCAGCGCCAGCACCACCAGCATGATGATGGTCTCGTTCAGGGCGGTGACCTCGAAGCCGTCCTTGTAGCCGATGCTCTTGACCAGGGCGGCGAGCGCGTTCTGATTGCCGAAGGCTGCTTCGATGAGGTGAACCAGCTCCACCCAGAAGTGGAATACATAGATGGCCTGTGCCGCGATCAGGCCGATGTACAGCGGCAGCTGCAGCCAGCGGCTGGCGAAAATCAGGTTGGGCAGGGCGCGCGTGGAACCGGGGGTTTTGACGGGGTCGCTCATGGGCAGGGTAGGGATTAGACTGGCGCTGGCTCAAGGCTTGCGCACTGTGCGGAATTGTAGAAGCCCCCGCCACCTGGGTCCCTGAAAATGGTCTCAGGATGCGCCAGTCCATGTAAGTGGCTCGTAAGAGCCCTTGCGCACATTCGCCGGGTTCTTTGTTCCCCATCCCAGAGGAGACCTGTACATGTCCACGCCTTCGTCGTCGATTGAATCCACCCTGGTCGAAAACCGCGTCTTCGAACCGTCCGAGGCCATCCGCAAGGCCGCCCGGATTTCGGGGATGGACGCCTACAACGCCCTGTGTGCCGAGGCCGAAAAAGACTTCGAAGGCTTCTGGGCCCAGCGCGCCCGCGAGACCCTGACCTGGAGCAAGCCCTTCACCAAAGTGCTGGACGAGTCCAACAAGCCGTTCTACAAGTGGTTTGAGGACGGCGAACTGAACGCCTCGTTCAACTGCCTGGACCGCCACATGGGCACGCCGGTTGAGAACAAGACCGCGATCATTTTTGAAGCCGACGGCGGGGAGGTCACCAAGGTCACCTACAAGGAACTGCTGGCCAAGGTGTCGCAATTTGCGAATGCGCTGAAGGCGCGTGGCGTGAAGAAGGGCGACCGCGTGGTCATCTACATGCCCATGACCATTGAGGGCGTGGTGGCCATGCAGGCCTGTGCCCGCATCGGCGCCACCCACAGCGTGGTGTTCGGCGGCTTCTCCGCCAAGGCGCTGCAGGAGCGCATCCAGGACGCTGGCGCCGTGGCCGTGATCACCGCCAACTACCAGCTGCGGGGCGGCAAGGAGCTGCCGCTCAAGTCAATCGTGGACGAAGGAATCGCCATGGGCGGCTGCGACACGATCAAGGACGTGATCGTGTTCCAGCGCACACCCACCGCCTGCAACATGGTGGCGGGTCGTGACAGCTTCATGCACGACGTGATGGCGGGGCAGTCCACCGACTGTCCGGCCGAGATGGTCGGTGCCGAGCACCCGCTGTTCGTGCTCTACACCTCCGGTTCCACCGGCAAGCCCAAGGGTGTGCAGCACAGCACCGGGGGCTACCTGCTGTGGGCCAACCTGACCATGAACTGGACCTTCGACCTGAAGGACAACGACGTGTTCTGGTGCACGGCCGACATCGGCTGGATCACCGGCCACAGCTACGTCGCCTACGGCCCGCTGGCTGCCGGCGCCACCCAGATCGTGTTCGAAGGCGTTCCGACCTACCCGAACGCCGGCCGCTTCTGGCAGATGATCGAAAAGCACAAGTGCACGATCTTCTACACCGCACCGACGGCCATTCGCTCGCTGATCAAGGCTGCCGAAGGCGACGAGAAGGTGCATCCGAAGAACTGGGACTTGACCAGCCTGCGTCTGATGGGCTCGGTGGGCGAGCCCATCAACCCCGAAGCCTGGATGTGGTACTACAAGCACGTGGGTGGCGAGCGTTGCCCCATTGTGGACACGTTCTGGCAGACCGAGACCGGTGGCCACATGATCACCCCGCTGCCGGGCGCCACGCCGCTGGTGCCGGGTTCCTGCACGCTGCCGCTGCCGGGCATCACCACCGCCATCGTCGACGAGACGGGCAACGACGTGCCCAACGGCGCGGGTGGCATTCTGGTGGTGAAGAAGCCCTGGCCCTCAATGATCCGCACCATCTGGGGCGACCCCGAACGTTTCAAGAAGAGCTACTTTCCCGAAGAACTCAAGGGCTACTACCTGGCTGGCGATGGTGCCGTGCGCAGCGCCGACCGGGGTTATTTCCGCATCACAGGCCGTATCGACGACGTGCTGAACGTGTCGGGCCACCGCATGGGCACGATGGAAATTGAGTCGGCCCTGGTGGGCAAGACCGACCTGGTGGCCGAAGCCGCCGTGGTGGGCCGTCCGGACGACCTGACGGGTGAAGCCATCGTGGCCTTCGTGGTGCTCAAGCGCTCGCGCCCCACCGGCGACGAGGCCAAGGCCATCGCCAAGGAACTGCGCGACTGGGTGGGTAAGGAGATTGGCCCGATCGCCAAGCCCAAGGACATCCGCTTTGGCGACAACCTGCCCAAGACCCGTTCGGGCAAGATCATGCGCCGCCTGCTGCGCTCGATCGCCAAGGGCGAGGCCATCACCCAGGACACCTCCACGCTGGAAAACCCGGCGATCCTGGACCAACTGTCGGAAAACAACTGATCTTCTTGGAGCTGCCCTGGTGCCTGCACAACGGCACCGGGCGACAAAAAAGCCCGCTGGGTTCCAGCGGGCTTTTTGTTGGCGTGTACTGTGCGAAGTGGCTTACTTCTGGCTCAACACCCAGGCAGCCAGCTTCTTGGCTTCGGCATCGCTGACTTGCGTGTTGGCCGGCATGGGAATCGCACCCCAGACGCCGGAACCACCCTTGACGATCTTGCCGGCCAGCATGTCGACGGCCTTGGCATCGCCCGCGTACTTCTTGGCCACATCCTTGTAGGAGGGGCCGACCAGCTTCTTGTCGACCGCATGGCAGGCCATGCAGTTCTTGGCAGTGGCCAGAGCCTGATCAGCCATGGCGGAGGTGGAGATAGCGGCCATCGCAGCCATAATCATCAGAGCGCGTTTCATGGTGTTGTCCTCGTGGGAATAAGTGAGAAGCTCACGAGCCGCGATTCTAGCGAGTCGGTCGGGGACGCCCCATGCTTCTTTACAGAAGTTTGCCCGTCTTTATCGGACCTTTACCGGAGGGTGTGATGTATTTGTTGGCTGTCGGAATTGCCTTGTTGCTGATGAGATACCTGGAGATCGGTTTCATGGCCGGGGTGTCGTGGTGGTGGGTCGCGGTGCCTTTCGGTTTGACGGTTGCCTGGTGGACTTGGGCTGACACCACCGGCTACACCAAGCGCAAAGAAGTCGAGAAGATGGACAGGAAGAAGAAAGAGCGCATCGACAAGCAGCGCGCAGCGCTCGGCATCCGGACACGCAAGCGCTGAATCGCGCGGTAGCCGTCCCCCTTGCCCCGGCTGGGCTTTCAGATGCAAGGCGCATGGCCCTGCGGGATAATTTGAGGTTGACAGCCCGCATTCCGTTCATCAACATCATCCGCCCCATGCCTGCTTACCGCTCCAAGACTTCCACCGCCGGCCGCAACATGGCTGGTGCCCGCGCTCTCTGGCGCGCCACTGGCATGAAGGATGGCGACTTCGCCAAGCCCATCGTCGCCATTGCCAACAGCTTCACGCAGTTCGTGCCTGGTCATGTGCACCTCAAGGATCTGGGCCAGCTGGTGGCGCGCGAGATTGAGGCCGCTGGTGGCGTCGCCAAGGAATTCAACACCATTGCGGTGGACGACGGCATTGCCATGGGGCACGACGGCATGCTGTATTCGCTGCCCAGCCGTGAGCTGATCGCCGACTCGGTGGAATACATGGTCAATGCCCACTGCGCCGACGCGCTGGTGTGCATTTCCAACTGCGACAAGATCACACCCGGCATGCTGATGGCCGCCATGCGCCTGAACATTCCTGTGGTGTTTGTCTCCGGTGGCCCCATGGAGGCGGGCAAGGTGCGGCTGGCCAATCCGCAGACCCAGACCATCGAGATCAAGAAGCTCGACCTGGTGGACGCGATGGTGATGGCCGTGGACAGCAAGGTGAGCGAAGCCGATCTGGCCGAGGTCGAGCGTTCGGCCTGCCCGACCTGCGGATCCTGCTCAGGCATGTTCACCGCCAATTCCATGAACTGCCTGGCGGAAGCGCTGGGCTTGGCGCTGCCGGGCAACGGTACCGTGGTGGCCACGCACGCCGACCGCGAGCAGTTGTTCAAGCGCGCCGGTCGCACGGCTGTGGCGCTGTGCGAGCGCTATTACGAACAGGGCGATGAGTCGGTGTTGCCGCGCTCGGTGGGCTTCAAGGCCTTCGAGAACGCCATCACGCTGGACATCGCCATGGGCGGGTCCACCAACACCATCCTGCACCTGCTGGCCATCGCACAGGAGGCCGGGATCGACTTCACCATGGCCGACATCGACCGCCTCTCGCGTGTCGTGCCGCAGCTGTGCAAAGTCGCGCCCAACACCAACAAGTACCACATCGAAGACGTGCATCGTGCGGGCGGCATCATGGCCATCCTGGGTGAACTGGACCGTGCGGGCAGGTTGCACACCGACGTGCCCACCATCCACGCCAAGACCATGAAGGACGCGCTGGAACAGTGGGACATCGCGCGCAACCCGTCAGACGAGGTCAAGACCTTCTACATGGCCGGCCCGGCGGGCATTCCGACGCAGGTGGCGTTCAGCCAGTCCACGCGCTGGCCCAGCCTCGACCTGGACCGTGCCGAAGGCTGCATCCGCTCCTTTGACCATGCATTCTCGAAAGAGGGCGGTCTGGCCGTGCTGCGCGGCAACATTGCGCTCGACGGTTGCGTGGTGAAGACGGCGGGGGTGGACGAGTCCATCCTGGTGTTCGAGGGTTCGGCCTATGTCACCGAGTCCCAGGACGAAGCGGTGGCCGAGATCCTGGCCGACAAGGTCAAGGCCGGCGACGTAGTGATCGTGCGCTACGAGGGTCCCAAGGGCGGCCCAGGCATGCAGGAGATGCTCTACCCCACGAGCTACATCAAGTCCAAGGGCTTGGGCAAGGCCTGTGCGCTGCTCACCGACGGCCGCTTCTCCGGTGGCACGTCCGGCCTGTCTATCGGCCACTGCTCGCCCGAAGCGGCGGCCGGCGGCGCCATCGGCCTGGTGCGCCAGGGCGACCGCATCCGCATCGACATTCCCAACCGCAGCATCAATGTGCTGGTGAGCGATGAGGAGTTGGCCAAGCGCCGCGCCGAGCAGGACGCTCTGGGCTGGAAGCCGGCCCAGCCGCGCCCGCGCAAGGTGACCGCCGCGCTCAAGGCCTACGCCTTGCTGGCCACCTCGGCCGACAAGGGTGCCGTGCGCAACCTGTCGATGCTCGACTGACCGGAGAGGGTCATGGCCTGCGTGCACAATCGCAGGCCATGTTGATTCATCCCCAGATTGATCCCATCGCCCTGCAGCTTGGCCCGCTGGCCATCCACTGGTACGGGCTGACCTACCTTGCGGCCTTCGGGCTTTTTATTTTGCTCGGGCGTGCTCGGCTGAAGCACGAGCCCTTTGCGTCGGTTCGAGCGCCCAGACCCTGGGAGGGCAAGGATGTCGAGGACATCCTGTTCCTGGGGGTTATGGGTGTGGTGCTGGGCGGGCGCATCGGCTATTGCCTGTTCTACAAGCCTGCGTACTACCTGAGCCACCCGCTGGAGATCTTTGCGGTCTGGGAGGGTGGCATGAGCTTCCACGGCGGCATGCTGGGCGTGCTGGTGGCGATGGTCTGGTACGCACGTAGCCGCCAGCGGCCGTGGCTGCAGGTGATGGACTTCGTGGCGCCCTGCGTCCCCACTGGTCTGGCCGCCGGTCGGGTGGGCAACTTCATCAACGGCGAACTCTGGGGGCGGGTGGCCGACCCGTCGCTGCCATGGGCCATGGTGTTCCGCGGCGCAGGTGACCTCCCGCGGCATCCCTCGCAGGTCTACCAGTTCCTGCTGGAAGGTCTGCTTCTGTTCGTCCTGTTGTGGTGGTACGCGCGCAAACCGCGCGCGACGGGGCAGGTGGGCGGCGCCTTCCTGTTCGGCTATGGCCTGTTCCGCTTTACCGCGGAGTTTTTCCGGGAGCCGGATGCCCACCTGGGCCTGTTGTCTTTGGGCATGAGCATGGGGCAGTGGCTGTGTGTGCCCATGGTCCTCGGCGGTGCTGCGTTGTGGGTCTGGGCGGGTCGACGCAGCTGAAGGCGTCCGACGTGTTCTGAGGGTTTGTACGGGCTTGCGCCCGGTGGGCCTCTCTCTAGAATTATCTGTAATTACAGGTAATCACGAAGCGGGTTCTCCCGATGCTTCATGCGACTGGTGCTCAACTCCCTTCACGATGAGGTGGCCGCCAAGTTGCGCGACCGCATCTTTGCGGGGGACCTGGCGCCAGGGCGATTCATCGACGAACCGGCACTCTGCGCCGAGCTGGCGATCTCCCGCACGCCCTTGCGCGAGGCGCTCAAGGTGCTGACGGCCGAAGGGCTGGTGAGGCACGAGCCGCGGCGCGGCTGCTTTGTGAGTGAAATCACCGAGCGCGATCTGGACGAGATCTTTCCGGTCATTGCTCTGCTGGAAGGGCGGTGCGCGTTCGAAGCTGCCACCAACGCGACCGACGCCGATCTGGCAGCGCTGGAACAGTTGCACGACCGCCTGCAGCGCAGCGCCAAGGCCAAGCGCATCACCGAGTACTACGAAACCAATTACGCGATTCACGAAGCCATCATCGTGCTGGCCAACAACCGCTGGCTGGCGCAGGTGATCGGCGACCTGCGCAAGATCGTCAAGCTCGCGCGCCTGCAGCAGCTGCATGCGCCCGGCCGGCTGGAACAGAGCCTGTCGGAGCACATGGCGGTGTACGCCGCACTCAAGGCCAGGGACGCCGAGGGGGCGGAGGCGGCGATGCGGACCCACCTGATCCGCCAGCGCGTGGCGCTGCGCGACCTGGCCCGTCTCCACATCTCGAGGATCTCCGCATGAACACCAGGGAATGGCTGAGCGAAAGGGTTTCCCGCCTGCGTGCGCAGGCCGCGAAGCCCCAGCCGGCACCTGTGCGCTCCACGCACGAGCGGCTCAAAGCCCGCCTGCGGCAGGGAGAGGAAGCGCTGTCGCCCCGGGCGCTGCGTCAGAAGCTGGACGAGCTCAAGGGCATCGTCGATCCGCTGGTCAGCGAAGTGGAAGGCGGCCGCCGCGCCGGGGAACTGATCGCCTGGTACGCCAGCGCCTCGCCGGCCCACCGGCGCGATCTGTGGCTGCTCATGAGCGAGCGCTTCGTGGCCGACCCCGAGCAGGTCAAGGCCGCGCAGCAGAAATACGCCGCCGCGGTGGGCACGCCCGACGAAGCCGCGGCCGAGGTGCTGTACCGCCGCGCCACCGTGTCGCCGCGCCGGCGCCTGCTGCAGCGCTTCAGCGCCCACCCGGACGGCATTCCTTTTCTGGTCAACCTGCGCGCCGAGATGCAGCCGCAACTCAAGACCGACAAGCGCCTGCTCGCGCTGGACGTGGAGATGGAGTACATGTTCTCCACCTGGTTCGATGTGGGCTTTCTGGAACTGCGCCGCATCAGCTGGGACTCGCCCGCGTCGCTGGTGGAGAAGCTCATCAAGTACGAGGCGGTGCACGACATCCGCAGCTGGGGCGACGTGAAGAACCGACTGGACAGCGACCGCCGCTGCTACGGTTTCTTCCACCCGCGCCTGCCGGGCGAGCCGCTGATCTTCGTGGAGGTGGCGCTGATCAACGAGATCGCTCCCAGCATCACGCCGCTGCTGGACGAAGCCGCCGCGCCGGCCGACCTGGACCGCGCGACCACGGCAATCTTCTATTCCATCAGCAACACCCAGGCCGGACTGCGCGGCGTGAGCTTTGGCGATTCGCTGATCAAGCGCGTGGTCGAGTGCCTGCACGAGGAGTTTCCGCGCCTCAAGACCTTTGCCACGCTCTCGCCGATTCCCGGGCTGCGGGCCTGGCTGGGCAAGCACGCGCCGGCCGAGTTGCTGCAGGCCTGGGAGGCGGCGCCAGATCTGGCCGAGAAGTCGCCTCCGCGCGTGGCCCTCAAGCAGTGGGCGGCGCGTTACCTCGCCCAGGAGCTGCAGGATGGCAAGCCGCTGGATGCGGTGGCGCGCTTCCACCTGGGCAACGGCGCGCGCATCGAGCGCCTGAACTGGGCCGCCGACCCGTCGGCCAAGGGATTCAAGCAGTCCTACGGGCTGATGGTCAACTATCTCTACGATCTCAAGAAGCTCGACAGGAACCGGTCCGCCCTGGCACAAGGCAAGATCCCGGTCGCCCCGGCGATCAAGGACCTGCTGGCCTGACGCGAAACACTTTCACCACAACCACAACGGAGACAAACCGATGCAAGCAACAGGATTCAAGCGGCGCGATGTGCTGCGCGCGGTCGCGGCAGGCGCCGCGGTGTACGGCACCGTGGGCCATGCCCAGGGCAGCTGGCCGACCAAGCCGGTCACGATGATCGTGCCGTTCCCGGCCGGCGGCGGCACCGACGCCTTCGCGCGCCCGATGGCGGCCCAGTTCACCAAGCTCTCGGGCAAGTCCCTGGTGATCGACAACCGCGGCGGCGCTGGCGGCACGCTGGGCGCAGGCATCGCGGCCAAGGCGGCGCCCGACGGCTACACCCTGTTCATGGGGGCGGTGCACCACACCATCGCTCCGTTCATGTACCCGAAGCTGGACTACGACCTTGAAAAAGACTTGGTGCCGCTGATCCTGGTGGCCAGCGTGCCGCAGGTGCTGGTGGTCAATGCCAAGAAGCATGGCGGCATGGACTTCAAGGCCTTCCTGGCCGAGATCAAGGCCAACCCCGGCAAGCTCAACTACGGCTCGGCCGGCAGCGGCACCTCGCACCACCTGGCCGGCGAGCTGTTCAAGCAGCAGAGCAAGACCTTCATCACCCACATCCCGTATCGCGGCGCGGGCCCTGCGCTCAACGACCTGATTGCCGGCAACGTCGACATGATGTTCGACGGCCTGGGCTCATCGGCCGGTCACATCAAGGGTGGCCGCATCAAGGCGCTGATGGTGTCGGGCACCAAACGCAACGCCGCGTTCCCCGACGTGCCCTGCGCCGCCGAGCTGGGCCTGCCCGAGTACACCGTGACCACCTGGTACGGCATCTGGGCACCCAAGGGCACGCCGGCCGACGCGCAGGCGCGGGCCATCGAAGAGATCCGCAAGGCTGCACAGGCCGACGAGGCCAAGACGGTCTGGGCGGCCCAGGGCGCCGAGTTCCCGAACCTCAGCGGCGCCCAGTTCGATGGCTTCGTCAAGGCCGAACTGAAGAAGTGGGCGCAGGTGGTCAAGGCCTCGGGCGCGAAACTCGACTGATCTGTCGCCACTGTCCCGCCCATGTCCGGTCACATCCGCCTGCACCTTGAAGACGCCATCGCCCGCGTCACCCTGAGCAACCCGTCCAAGTTCAACGCCATGTCGCGCGCGATGTGGCGCGAGCTGCGGCAGGTGTTCACCGGGCTGCAGCAGCGCAGCGAGCTGCGTGCCGTGGTGGTGGCTGGTGAGGGCGGGCACTTCTGTGCGGGCGGTGACATCGCCGAGTACACCGACTTCCGCTTTCACCCAGACGGCTTGCGCGATTTCCACGAGAACGACGTCTGGGGCGGCCTCTCGGCCGTGGTGGACTGCGACCTGCCCGTGATCGCACAGATCGAGGGCAACTGCATGGGGGCTGGCGTGGAGATCGCCAGCTGCTGCGACATCCGCGTGGCAGGGCATGGTGCCCGCTTCGGTGCCCCGATTGCCAAGCTGGGCTTCCCGATGGCGCCGCGCGAGGCCGCGCTGGTGGCGCGCGAAGTGGGTCTGGCCACTGCGCGGCAGATGCTGCTGGAGGCCGCGGTGCTGGACGCGCCGACCCTGCTCGCGCGCGGCTTCCTGCACACCGTGCTGCACGACGCGGATGTGCCCGCCGAGGCCCGGCAACGCGCCCTGCGCATCGCCCGCCTGGCGCCGCAGGCCGCGCGCCTGAACAAGCAGACCTTGCGCGCGCTGGCGGGCGGGCAGGGCGCCGAAGCCCTGGTACCCACCGCCTACGACTACGCCGACAGCGCCGAACACCGCGAGGGTATTGCCGCCTTTCTGGCCAAGCGGCCGCCGAACTTCTGAACCTCCCACGCCACACCATGAGCAACCAGAACCTGTTCGTCGCACTGCGCGACGCCTTCCCCGCCGACCTCGACCGCGCGGCGGTGGAGACCGACAACGGTCTGTCCTATTCCTGGCGCGATCTGGACCGCGCCACGGCCATGATGGCCAACCTGCTGGACTCGCTGGACCTTCCTCCGGCTTCGCGCATCGCCGTGCAGGTGGAAAAGTCGGTCGAGGCCATGGTGCTGTATCTGGCCACGCTGCGTGCGGGCCATGTGTTCCTGCCGCTGAACACGGCCTACCAGAGTGCCGAGATCGAGTACTTCATCGGCAACGCCGAGCCTGCCGTGGTTGTCTGCAGCCCGAGGAACCACGGCTGGGTGAGCAAGATCGCATTCACCGCCGGCACCCAATACGTCTTCACACTGGGCGACGACCGCACTGGCAGTCTGCTGGAGCGCGCGGCCCATTGCAGTGACGGCCACGTGCCCGCAGTCCGGAGCGACGACGACCTGGCCGCCATCCTCTACACCAGTGGCACCACCGGCCGCAGCAAGGGTGCCATGCTCACGCACGGCAACATGCGCAGCAACGCGCTGATGCTGCGCGACTACTGGCAGTGGCAACCGGACGACGTGCTGATCCACGCGCTGCCCATCTTCCACGTGCACGGCCTGTTCGTGGCCATCCACGGCGCCCTCATCAACGGCAGCAAGATGATCTGGCTGTCAAAGTTCGATCCGAAGCTGGCCATCAGCAAGTTCCCGGAAGCCACCGTCTTCATGGGCGTGCCCACGCTGTACGTGCGCATGCTGGCCGAGCCGTCGCTGACGAAGGCGCAGGCCGCGCACATGCGTCTGTTCATCTCCGGCTCGGCGCCGCTGCTGATCGAGACCTTCACCGAATGGCAGCGATGCACGGGTCACACCATCCTGGAACGCTACGGCATGAGCGAGACGGTGATGCTGACCTCCAACCCCTGCGGCCCGGACGCGCGCTACGGCGGCGCCACCGAGCGCCGCGGCGGCACCGTGGGCTTCCCCCTGCCCGGCGTGACGCTGCGGGTGATGGAGGAGGACGGCAAGGCGGTGGCGCCGGGCGAGATCGGCGGCATCCAGGTGAAAGGCCCGAACGTGTTCAAGGGCTACTGGCGCATGCCCGAAAAGACAGCGGAGGAATTCACCGCCGACGGCTTCTTCCGGACCGGCGACGTGGGCAAGGTGGACGAACGAGGCTACGTCACCATCGTCGGCCGCAGCAAGGACCTGATCATCTCCGGCGGCTACAACGTCTACCCGGCCGAGATCGAGGGTGTCATCAACGACATGCCAGGCGTGGCCGAGAGCGCAGTGATCGGCGTGCCACACCCGGATTTCGGTGAGGTGGGCGTGGCGGTGATCATCGCCAAGCCTGGCGCCACGGTGGACCCGGACCGGGTGATCGCCGAACTCAAGGCAAAACTCGCCAACTTCAAGATTCCCAAGCGTTGCGTGATGGTCGACGAACTGCCGCGCAATACCATGGGCAAGGTGCAGAAGAACCTGTTGCGCGATCAGTACAAGGGCGCGTTCGCCTGAACCTGGCGCTGCAAAACAAAAAGGCCCGCAGTCGCGGGCCTTTTGCTTGAGGGGCTCGCTCAGCGCAGGACGAGCACGGGGATGTGAGAATGCGTCAGCACCTGCTGCGTCTCGCTGCCCAGCAACAGCCGCTTGATGCCCTTTCGGCCGTGCGAGGCCATCACGATCAGGTCCACCTTGTTGCGCTTGGCTGCGGCGATGATGGCTTCGGCGATCAGGTCGGACTTGACGGTGATCGGCTTGACCTTGACCTCCCGTTTCTGTCCCGCGGCCTTGACCGCGTTGACCGCCTCCATGGCTTCATCGTTCCACTGCTTCTCGATGCGGGCCACTTCCGCTGCCGCCAGGGCCACACCGCCTTCGAAATAGGTCTGCGGGTAGCGCGGCACCACCTTCAATGCCACGACCTCGGCACCGGTGATGTCGGCCAGGCCAATGGCGTGTTCGACGGCCATGTTGGACAGTTTGGAGCCATCGGTGGCCACGAGGATGCGCTTGTACATGCTGATCTCCGGTTGTGTTGTGGTTGAAAGGACAATATAGGCTACGCATTGACCGCCCGGTAGCGGTTGACTTAAATCAACTGCATGAAAAGCGACTTGAACTACCCTCGCGGCATGAACGAGGCCGCCACCGCGCCCCCGGTGGGGCTTTTGCTGGGCAACGAACCGTCTGCCCAGTCGCAGCGCGGGGAAGACCCTTTCGGACCACATCGCGGGCCGCTGACCGTCACCGATGACTTTTCGGTGCTCGACGACCCGGTCGAGCTGAACGACTTCACTGAATTCAAGGAAATTGACGGCCAAACGGTGGCCGAATCCGTGCTGATGGTGCAGGGCATGTACTGCGCTGCCTGCGCCGACACGGTGGAATGCGCCTTGCAGGACCTGCCCGGCGTGCGCAGCGCGCGGGTTCATGCCGCGACGCGCCGCCTGATGCTGCAGTGGGAACCCGGTGCCACCCGCATGTCGTCGCTGGCCGACGCCGTGGGCCAGGCCGGGTACCGCCTGCTGCCGCTGCAGCAGGCGCTGTCGATTTCCGAACGCCTGAAGGAAACCCGGCTCGCGCTCTGGCGCCTGTTCGTGGCCGGCTTCTGTGCCATGCAGGTGATGATGTACGCGTGGCCAGCCTACGTGGCCGAGCCCGGCGAGATGCCTGCCGACATCGACCAGCTGCTGCGCTGGGCCAGCTGGGTGCTCAGCGTGCCTGTGGTCACTTTTGCCAGCGGACCGTTCTTCAGGGGTGCGTGGCGCGACCTCAAGCTCGGTCGTGTCGGCATGGACACACCGGTGTCCATCGGCATCCTCGTGGCCTTCCTGGCCAGCTCGGCGGCCACCTTCGATCCGACAGGGCCCTGGGGCCATGAGGTCTGGTTCGACTCTTTGACCATGTTCGTGTTCTTCCTGCTGGGGGGGCGCTACCTCGAACTCAAGGCGCGGGACCGCACCGCCGGCGCGCTGGATGCGCTGATGAACCGCCTGCCCGAGGTGTGCGAGCGGCAGACCGCCGACGGGCGTTTCGAATCGCTGTCGGTGCGCCGTCTGTCGGTGGGCGATGTGGTGCGGGTGCAGGCGGGCCAGGCTTTCCCGGGAGACGGGCGGCTGCTCAGCGGCACCGCGACCGTGGACGAAGCGCTGCTCACCGGCGAGTCCGATCCTGTGACCCGCCGACAGGGCGATGGGGTGGTGGCCGGCAGCTACAACCTGGCCGGGCCGGTGCTGGTCGAGGTGCTGCGCCTGGGGCGCGACACCCGGTTTGCCCAGATCGTGGCGCTGATGGAAAAGGCCTCCACCGAGAAGCCGCGCCTGGCCGTTTTGGCCGACCGCATTGCGGCGCCATTCCTCGTGCTCGTGCTGGCGGCGGCCGCGCTCGCGTTTGCATACTGGTGGCAGATCGACCACTCGAAGGCGCTGGCCGTCGCCGTGGCTGTGCTGATCGTGACCTGTCCCTGCGCCTTGTCGCTGGCCACGCCGGCGGCCATGCTGAGCTCCGCTGGAGCTCTGGCTCGGCGCGGCATTCTGGTGCGTCGCTTGCAGGCGTTCGAGACACTGGCAGAGGTGGGGGCGGTGGTGTTCGACAAGACCGGGACGCTCACCTACGACCGCCTGGCGGTGACGGGCCAGCGATTCCGTGAGGGGGCGGACCCCCGGCAGGTGCTGGCGCTGGCCGCCGCCATGGCCGAAGGCTCGCTGCACCCTGTGTCCCGTGCCATCGCCGCCTTCGCGCATGAGGCGGGTGTGTCTACTGTGCGCATCGATCTGAACGAGGTGACCGAGGCGGCAGGGCAGGGGGTGTCTGCCCGGAACGCGCACGGTGACCTGCTCCGCATGGGGTCGGCGGCCTTCTGTGGTTTGGCCAGCGAGGGTATGGAAGCGCCTGCTGGCCGTGTGCACCTTTCGGACGCGCAGGGATTGCTGGCCAGCTTTGATCTGAGCGAAGGGGTGCGCGAGGACGCGGCCCCGGCCGTGGCGGCCCTGCACCAGTCCGGGCTGCGCACCTGGCTGCTGTCGGGCGACCGGGAAGCGGCCGCTCGGGCGGTGGGGCAGACGGTGGGGGTGCAGAACGTGGTGGCGGGTGCCTCACCCGAGCAGAAGCTGGCTCAGATCGAGTCCATGCAGTCGCAGGGGCTCCGTGTGGCGATGGTGGGCGATGGTCTCAACGATGGTCCGGTGCTCGCCAGGGCCGACACCTCGTTCACACTCGGTCATGCGGCGCCGCTGGCGCAGGCGCAATCCGACTTCATCCTTCAGGGCGGCAAGGTCCAGGACGTGGTGTTGACCTTGCGGCAGGCCCGGTTCACGATGCGCATCGTTCGTCAGAACCTCGTATGGGCCGCGCTGTACAACCTGGTGTGCGTCCCTCTGGCACTGGTCGGCTGGATGCCGCCGTGGCTGGCCGGTCTGGGGATGGCGGGCAGTTCGTTGCTGGTGATCCTCAACGCGCTGCGGCTGGCCGCGCCACCGCGTGAGCAGACCGGCGCCTGAACCGGCTCTTGGCGTTTCAGATTGAGATTATTTCAAGGAGCCGACATGGACATCCTGTATCTGTTGATACCCGTCTCTATCGTGCTGGTCTTCGCGATCATCGGCGTGTTCTGGTGGGCACTGCACGCCGGTCAGTTCGACAACGTCGAGCGCGAGGGCGAACGCATTCTTAGAGGCGATTGACGTAAGTCAAGGCGTTCACTGGGTTACATGTGGACACTTCGCCGGTGGCATTAATGAGGAGTTCTGTATGTCCGTAACAACAAAGACCGGCCAACCGGCGGTCTACAACGACAGCGTCGTCCGCTGGTTCTCCATTGCAGCCGTGATTTACGGCGTGGTGGGCATGCTGGTGGGCGTCATCATCGCGGCCCAGCTGACCTGGCCCGAGCTAAACATGGGGATCGAATGGATCACCTACGGCCGCCTGCGGCCGCTGCACACCAACGCCGTGATCTTTGCTTTCGGCGGCAGCGTGCTGTTTGCGACCAGCTACTACGTCGTGCAGCGGACGTGCCACACCCCCTTGTTCTCCAACAAGCTGGCTTGGTTCACCTTCTTCGGCTGGAATGTGGTCATCCTGTCCGCGGTGGTCACCCTGCCAATGGGCCTGACCCAGAGCAAGGAGTACGCCGAACTGATCTGGCCGATCGACTTGCTCATCGCCGTCACCTGGGTGGCCTACGCGATCGTGTTCTTCGGCACCGTCGGCATCCGCAAGGTGAAGCACATCTATGTGGCCAACTGGTTCTTTGGTGCCTACATCATCACCATTGCCCTGCTGCACATTTTCAACAACCTGTCGATCCCGACCAGCCTCACGCATTCCTACTCCGCCTATGCCGGCGTGCAGGATGCGATGGTGCAATGGTGGTACGGCCACAACGCCGTGGGCTTCTTCCTGACCGCCGCCTTCCTGGGCATGATGTATTACTTCATCCCCAAGCAGGCCGAACGTCCGGTGTACTCGTACCGCCTGTCGATCGTTCACTTCTGGGCCCTGATCTTCACCTACATGTGGGCGGGCCCCCACCACCTGCACTACACCGCGCTGCCCGACTGGGCGCAGTCGGTCGGCATGGTGTTCTCTCTCATCCTGCTGGCCCCCAGCTGGGGCGGCATGATCAACGGCATCATGACCCTCTCGGGTGCATGGCACAAGCTGCGTGACGACCCCATCCTGCGCTTCCTGATCGTGTCCCTGTCGTTCTACGGCATGTCCACCTTCGAAGGCCCGATGATGTCCATCAAGACCGTCAACGCGCTGTCGCACTACACCGACTGGACCGTGGGTCACGTGCACTCCGGTGCTCTGGGCTGGGTGGGTCTGGTGTCCATGGGTTCGCTGTACTACCTGATCCCGCGCCTGTTCGGCCAGAAGAAGATGTACTCGGTGCCAGCCATCGAACTGCACTTCTGGATCGCCACCATCGGCATCGTGCTGTACATCGCCGCGATGTGGATTGCCGGTGTGATGCAGGGCCTGATGTGGCGCTCGGTCAACCCCGACGGCAGCCTGACCTACACATTCGTTGAATCGGTGAAGGCCACCTTCCCGTTCTACGTGATCCGCCTGGTCGGTGGTCTGCTCTACCTGAGCGGCATGGTGCTGATGCTCTGGAACGTGGTCATGACCGCGATGCAGGGCAAGGCCCACAACGCCCCTGTCATGGCCGTCAACCCCGCCCACGCCTGAGGAGAAGAACAACATGGCACACAATGAACCCGTGACTGGTCACGCAAGGATCGAGACCAGCAACTTCCTGATGATCGTCCTGATCACCCTCGTGGTGGCCGTGGGCGGTCTGGTGGAAATCGTTCCCCTGTTCTTCCAGAAGTCCACCACCCAGCCGGTGGAGGGTCTCAAACCCTATACCGCGCTGCAGTTGGCGGGGCGTGATGTATACGTGAGCGAAGGCTGCTACAACTGCCACTCGCAGATGATCCGGCCGTTCCAGGCCGAGACGCTGCGTTACGGCCCCTACTCGGTGGCTGGCGAGTTCGTGTACGACCGCCCCTTCCAATGGGGTTCCAAGCGCACCGGTCCGGACCTGCATCGAGTGGGCGGTCGATATTCGGATGAATGGCATCGCGCTCACCTGAACAACCCGCGCGATGTGGTCCCCGAGTCCAACATGCCTGCCTATCCGTTCCTGGCTGAAAAGACCGTCGATGCGGACGTGCTGCCCAAGAGAATGGAAGTGTTGCGCACGCTGGGTGCCCCGTACAGCGACGAAGAAATTGCCAAGTCCGTGGAAGAGGTCAAGGGCAAGACACAGATGGAGGCGGTCATCGCCTATCTGCAGGTGCTGGGCACGGCACGCAGCGCCGCCAAGCTCGCGCCCGCAGCCGCTGCTCCTGCAGAGGCTGCTCCCGCCGCCGCACCTGAAGCCGCAGCTCCCGCAGCAGAGGCACAGACGGCCGCGCCGGCTGCCGAGGCGAAGACCCAATAAAGGGGCGAGACCATGGACATCAACGATCTTCGCAGCATCGTCACGGCGATCAGCCTGCTGACCTTTGTCGGCATCCTGGTCTGGGCCTGGTCCAAACGCAATCAGCGCGATTTCGAGGAGGCGGCCCAGCTGCCTTTCCAGGACGACTGAGCGATTGCGGAACGAACACGAGAAAACATCATGAGCGACTTCATCAGCGACTTCTGGCACCTCTACGTGGCCGGTATCACGCTCGTCAGCATCATCGCCTGCGCGGTGCTGCTGTACATCAGCGGCACGACCAAGGCTGCCACCCACGCCGACAACACCACGGGACACGTATGGGACGGTGACCTGCGTGAGATGAACAACCCCCTTCCCAAATGGTGGGTGTACCTGTTCATCATCACCGTGGTCTTTGCCCTCGTGTACGGCGCCCTTTACCCGATGTTTGGCAAGTTCCAGGGTGCCCTGGGCTGGTCGTCCCAGGGGCAGCACGCCGCAGAGGTGAAAAAGGTCGAGGACGCCATTGCCCCGATCTATGCGAAGTACAACGGCATGAAGCCGGAGGAGATCGCGGCCGACGCCCAGGCGATGGCTATTGGCGAGCGCCTGTTCATGAACTACTGCGCCCAGTGCCATGGTTCCGACGCCCGCGGCGCCAAGTCCTTCCCCAACCTTGCCGATGGCGACTGGCTGGGTGGTTCCGATCACGCCTACATCAAGACTACGATTGCACAGGGGCGTACCGGCGTCATGCCCCCGATGGCTGCGGCTGTGGGTGGTCCTGAAGACGTCAAGGACGTGGCCCACTACGTGCTCAGCCTCTCCGGCAGCCCGAACGATTCGGTTCGTGCTTCGCAGGGTAAGGCCAAGTTCGCAGCTTGCGCGGCATGCCACGGTCCCGAGGGCAAAGGCATGGCAGCGGTGGGTGCCCCCAACCTGACCGACGGCGTCTGGCTGCATGGCTGGGGCGAAGAGGCGATCATTCGTGCCGTCAACAATGGTTTCAACAATCATATGCCGCCGCAGGCCGCGCTGCTGAACGAAGCCCAGATCAACGTGCTGGCTTCCTACGTCTGGGGTTTGTCCAACAAGCCTGCCGCCAAGCAGTGATGGCCTGAAGCCAGTTACTTCTCTCCCGCCAGGTCATCCGTGAGTTCTCCAGCGCCAGACGCCACAAGCACTGTTAAGCCCCCCGTGATTCCCATCGTTCCCGAGACGCCGAAAGGTGTCCCGGAGGACGATGAGGTGATGGTTTCCCTCTACGCCTCGCGAAAGAAGATCCATCCCCGTTCGGTGTCCGGGCTGTTCTCCAAGTGGCGCTGGGCGCTGGTCTGGTTCACCCAGATCATCTTTTACGGATTGCCCTGGCTGGAGTGGAACGCCCGCCAAGCGGTGCTCTTCGATCTCGAAGCGCGCCGCTTCTACATTTTTGGTCTGGTCCTTTACCCGCAGGACTTCATCTACCTGACAGGACTGCTGGTCATCTCCGCGCTGGCGCTGTTCCTGTTCACTGCGGTCGCCGGTCGCCTCTGGTGCGGTTATGCCTGCCCCCAGACCGTCTACACCGAGATCTTTCTGTGGATCGAGAAGAAGGTGGAGGGGGACCGCTCGGCGCGGATCCGGCTGGACGAATCGAGCCTGGACGCCCGCAAGGTCGGCAAGCGTTCGCTCAAGCACGCCCTGTGGGTCCTGTTCGCCCTCTGGACCGGCTTCACGTTCGTTGGCTACTTCACACCCATCCGGGAGCTGGCGAGTCTGAGCCTGGCCGCTTCACTGGGGCCTTGGCAGACCTTCTGGATCTTCTTCTACGGCTTCGCGACCTACGGCAACGCGGGCTTCATGCGCGAGCAGGTCTGCAAGTACATGTGTCCCTACGCCCGCTTCCAGAGCGCCATGTTCGACAAGGACACGATGATCGTGACCTACGACAAGGCGCGTGGAGAGCCGCGCGGAGCACGTTCGAAGAAAGCCGACCCCAAGACCCTGGGCCTTGGGGCTTGCGTCGACTGCACGCTCTGCGTGCAGGTCTGTCCGACGGGCATCGACATCCGCAACGGACTGCAGTACGAATGCATTGGCTGTGGTGCCTGCATCGATGTCTGTGATGAGGTGATGGACAAGGTGGGCTATCCGCGAGGACTGGTCAAGTACTCGACGCAGAACGGCATGGCCAAGGGCTGGACCCGTGAGCAGATGGTCCGCCACGCTTTCCGTCCCAGGGTGCTCGTCTACTCCAGCGTTCTGGCGGTCATCACCCTGGCTGTGTTTGTCAGTCTCTTCCTGCGCACGCCGCTGAAAGTTGATGTGATTCGCGACCGTGGCGCGCTGGCGCGCATGGTGGAGCAGGGGCGCATCGAAAACGTGTTCCGCCTGCAGATCATGAATGCGACCGAGTCGCCGCAGCGCTACCAGATCAGCGTCGACGGTCTTGAGGGCGTGATGATCGCGTCGGAAACCGAGGTGGACGTGCTTTCCACTGAAGTGCGTTCCGCCGCCGTGCGGGTGCAGATCCCGCCCAACGCCGCACCCGCCGGATCGCACCCGATACGGTTCACCGTCCGGTCCACCGCCGCTGATGCGTCCGAGGTCGTGGAGAAGGCGGTCTTCATCGTTCCGCGCTAAACTGGATTTATAAGCCTTATGGAACAAGTCATGTCAGCAATTTCTCGTCCAGTTGACCGCGCACCAAGCACACCTTGGTGGAAGGTCCCGCACATGTGGATGGTGGTGGGCGGTCCTTTGCTGGTCATCATTGCAGGTCTGGTCACCGTGGTCATCGCCGTGAAGAATCCAGACCCTGTGCTCAACAAGTCCGATTACGAGAGGGATCTTGCGGCGGCTCAGCGACTGGAAGGGCAGGCCAAGGTCGATGCGATGGCCAAGTTGCAGCCGGCCCATCAGGCCCGCAATCACGCCGCCTCCCCCGTCGTCCCGGCGGCACCCTCCAAGTAGGACGCCACACCACCGGATGTGACAACACAGGAGTGAAGGTGACGCTCATGAATGCTCAGCGGTGGATGTGGATAGCTTGGCCTGCCTTTCTGGTGGCTGCCGTGCTTGAGATGGTTGTTTTCGCCATGGTCGACCCTGGTGATCTCCATTGGTTCGGCAGCCCCCTGGAGTTGTCTCGCCAAGCCATCTACACCTTGGCGTTCTTTGTGTTCTGGGGCGTCACCATGGCATCGAGCGCGCTGACCACCCTGTTGTCCATGTCTCCGTTCGAAGTCAACCGCTGCCCGGTTCCCGAAGCGGAGCGCCCCCGGGACTGCGCCCGCAACGGCGGGTGCGGCTAACCCTCGGCTTGCACACAAAGAGAAACCCCGCTCAGGCCTTGGGCCCAAGCGGGGTTTCTTTCGTTCAAACGCCCAGACTCAACGGCAGCTCTGAGGGTTCACGATCTGCTTGAGTGCATCGGTGTTCTTGATGTGTACGTAGCGTTGTTTGACTTCGATGGTGCCTTCCTCAACGAACTTCGAGAAAGTCCTGCTCACGGTCTCGAGCTTCATGCCCAGGTAACTTCCAATCTCCTCCCGGGTCATCCGAAGGATGAGCTCTGACTGCGAGAAACCTCGTGCATGCAGACGCTGGACGAGATTGAGAAGGAACGCTGCGAGACGTTCCTCGGCACGCATGCTGCCCAGCAGCAGCATGACACTGTGATCGCGGACGATTTCCCGGCTCATGATCTTGTGGACATGGTGTTGCAGTGTGGTGAACTCCCGCGAGAGTTCCTCGACCTGGTCAAACGGCATCACACAGACCTCGGCGTCCTCAAGCGCAATCGCGTCGCAGGAATGGCGGTCGCTGACGATGCCGTCCATGCCGATGATTTCTCCGGTCATCTGGAAGCCGGTGACCTGGTCTCGCCCATCGGCCGTGGTCACGCAGGTTTTGAAGAAGCCCGAGCGCACTGCGTAGAGCGAAGTGAACTTGTCGCCGGTGTTGAACAGCGCGGTTCCCCGCTTGATCCTCCTGCGCGTGGAGATCACGGTGTCCAGCTTGCCCATTTCCTCGGGATTGAGGCCCATTGGCAAACACAACTCCCGAAGGTTGCAGCTGGAACAGGCGACTTTGATGCTGTGAATGTCCATAAATCTTCCAGATTTCGCCCGAAGCTTAACGCATGGCCACAAGTGCCAGCAAGGCGGGCGCTCTCATCCTCGTTGCGAGCATGGGGGAAAACCCGGGGCTTGGATGGCCCTTGATCTTGATCAAGGGTGCGATTTCCGCCTTGGTGCACATTCGCGCTGAGAACTGGAGAATTGTTTGTGAGTCACGCCATTTCAGACGAATTGCTCAAGCGATTCGACATCCCGGGGCCCCGCTACACCTCGTACCCCACCGCGGACCGCTTTGTAGAAGCGTTCACGGAGAGCGACTACATCCAGGCGCTGGAACAACGTCGGGCAGGCTCGCTCGCGTTGCCGCTGTCGTTGTACGTACATATTCCTTTCTGCGAGTCTGTCTGCTACTACTGCGCCTGCAACAAGGTCATCACCAAACACCACGAAAGGGCTGCGGAATACCTGCGGTATCTGTCGCGTGAGGTGGAGCTGCAGGTACAGCATTTCGGCAAAGGGCATGCCGTGTCCCAGCTGCATCTGGGAGGAGGGACGCCCACCTTCCTGTCCGACGCCGAGCTGGAAGACCTCCTGACGATGATCCGGCGCAACTTCACGCTCGTGCCCGGAGGCGAGTACTCCATCGAGGTTGACCCCCGCACGGTGACGGACCAGCGCTTGCAGACACTGGCCAGGTTGGGTTTTAACCGACTGAGTTTCGGTGTACAGGATTTCGATCCCGCTGTTCAGAAAGCGGTGCACCGGGTTCAGCCGGCCGAACAGGTGTTCGCTCTGGTCGAGACAGCCCGCAAGATCGGGTTTGAGTCGGTGAATGTGGACCTCATCTATGGATTGCCGCTGCAGACCCCTGAGTCGTTTGCCCGTACGCTTGCCCAGGTCAACCAGTTGCGCCCCGACCGCATCGCGCTGTATGCCTACGCGCATCTTCCGGCGCGTTTCAAGCCGCAACGGCGAATCGTCGCTGCCGAGTTGCCCAGCGCGGGAGACAAGCTGTCGATGCTGTCGGCTTCACTGGATGCGATGAGTGATGCGGGGTATGTCTATGTCGGCATGGATCACTTTGCGCTGCCCACGGATGCGCTGGCGGTGGCCAAGCGGCAAGGGCGCCTGCACCGGAATTTCCAGGGCTACAGCACGCAGCCGGATTGCGACCTGATCGCTTTGGGTGTCTCGGCCATCGGCCGCATTGGTGCGACCTACAGCCAAAACGCCAAGACGATCGAGGAGTACTACGACGCGCTGGACCAGGGGCGGCTGCCGATCGTGCGTGGACTGGCACTGACCAGGGACGACCTGCTGCGCCGCTCCGTGATCATGTCGCTGATGTGTCAGGGGCAGCTTCAGTTCGAATCGATCAACCTGGGGCACCTGATCGACTGCAAGAGCTACTTTGCGCGCGAGTTGGAGGTACTGGCTGGCTATGCCGAGCACGGACTGGTTCGCATCGACGACTCAGGTGTGGAGGTGACGCCGTCGGGCTGGTATCTGGTTCGCGCCATTGCCATGGTTTTCGACAAGAACCTGCAGGTCGACCAGGACCGGGCGCGTTTCTCCAAGATCATCTGACTCGCGTGGTTTCGAACCGGCGCGAGGGCTGCGACTGCTAGAGTTCTGCCATGCAAACATCCATGGCACTCACCGCACTGTTCATGGGGATCGCTGGAGGTCCCCATTGTGTTGCCATGTGTGGTGCCGCGTGTGCAGGCATCAGCCGTGGCGGGACTGGGCGCCAGAGCACATCGGCTCTGCTGACCTTCCAGGCCGGACGACTTCTCGGTTATTCCCTCTTTGGTGCTTTTGCTGCAGGGTCGGTGCAGGGTTTGGCATGGCTCGGAACCAACACTTCGGTGATCCGGCCGGTCTGGACCATGTTTCACGTGGCGGCGATGCTGCTCGGGTTGGTGCTGATCTGGCAGGCTCGCCAGCCAGCCTGGCTCGACGGGTTGGCCCAAGGCGTCTGGCGCAGGACGCGTCCTGTGCTCGGGCGGCTGGGAGCCAAGGCTCCCGCGGTGCTCGGCGTCGCGTGGGCCCTGATGCCATGCGGGCTGCTGTATTCCGCGCTGATGGTGGCGTCTTTGTCGGCCAACGCGATGGAGGGCGCGATGATCATGGCGCTGTTCTCTACTGGGACGTCACTGTCATTGACCATCGGTCCCTGGCTTTTGCTGCGTTTGCGAGGCGACGGCTCGGGTGGCTGGGGCATCCGGCTGGCAGGTATTGCACTGGCCGCCACCTCCGGTTGGGCACTCTGGATGGGAATCACCGATCCCACCGGTCTGTGGTGCGCGTGAGCCTCTCAGCTTGAACGTCCTGGCAGGGTTGCCAGAACCAGGCCCAGCAAGGCGATACCAAAAGCAAGCATCTGGACGGTGCTGAGGGTTTCACCCATGAACAGCACACCGATGGTGGCTGCGCTGATCGGGAGCATCACTGTGAACACCCCGGCGCGAGCGGCGGGAACGGACTTCAGGCCGGTCATCCAGAGCCAGACCGTCCAGACACTGGCGGCGAGTGCGTAAAAGACCAGCAGGCCCCACATGGGTGCTGTGATGGAGGCGAAGTCAAAGGCTCTGGCCGCCCACAGCCCAAAGGGCGTGACCAGCACAAAACCCCAGAGGTTGATGATGGCGGATATCCGCTTGGGCCCCAGGCCTTCCGTGAGCCGCTTGCCAATGACCACATAGGAGGCTTCGCAAAGCACCGCAGCGAAGACCAGCAAGTTGCCCCAGAACTGCTGACCGAGACCGAACCATCCGACAGCTTGTGCGTGCGCGGTCCCGCCGGCCTTCTGCATTGAAAAGAGCCCGATGCCGACCGCAGCACACGCAATGCCAAGAGCGGTGCGCTTGCCGATGCGCTCTTTGAGAAACACCCAGCTGAGGACGGCTACCACCGCGGGAATGGATGACATCACCACACCAGCGGACACCGCCGTGGTCATCGACACGCCAAACAGCATGCAGATTGAGAACAGGAAGTTACCCAGAAAGGACTCAAGAAACAGCAGCTTTCGTGTGCGAGCGGACAGCTGGGGCTCTTCGGCAGGCTTGCGCAGCCATCTCCACATGGCCGCACCCCCGAGACCGAAGCGGAGCCACGCAAGCAGGAAAACCGGAAAGGCTGTAACCAATGGTTTGGAGAGTGCGACATAGCTCCCCACCAGCGCCATGCTGGCCGCGAGGCAGACATACGCACCAAATTTTGCGGGTGTGGTTGGTAACTTTGGCTGTGATGACATAGGGCGAGCATCATGCCCCAGTCAACAGTGATCAGTGTCTTCCAGATGGAGTTGTGTTATTTCGCAATGAGAAAAATCTCCTGCTGCGCTGCAAAAAAATTTCTCAATACAAGAGAAATGATTTTGTATGGCGGAATGTGTTTTGGAGATTATTGATTTTAAACGGTTTTATTTTTGTCTTATATAAGACATAAGAGCTTCCAAAAGTCTTCTATAAGACTTAAAGTTCTCCCATCGGCTCCGGTCTGCAGCAGCGACAAGCCGTCCCGTTCATCAACCTCATGGAGAGTCCAAAATGCCCCAGTCCCTCAAAGAACAACTGAGCCGCCAACAGCAGATCGAAGCCCTGGAAAAAGACTGGGCAACCAATCCCCGCTGGAAGCTGGTCAAGCGCGGTTACTCCGCCGCTGACGTGGTGCGTCTGCGCGGATCAATGCAGCCCGAGTACACGCTGGCCCAGCGTGGCGCCGAGAAGCTGTGGGAAAAGGTCAACGGTGGCGCCAAGAAGGGCTACGTCAACGCCTTCGGCGCCATCACCGCCGGCCAGGCCATGCAGCAGGCCAAGGCTGGTCTGGAAGCCGTGTACCTGTCGGGCTGGCAGGTTGCTGCCGACGGCAACACCAGTGAAACCATGTACCCCGACCAGTCGCTGTACGCCTACGACTCGGTGCCCACCATGGTCCGCCGCATCAACAACACCTTCAAGCGTGCGGACGAGATCCAGTGGAGCCGTGGCATCGAGCCGGGTTCGCCGGAGTTCATCGACTACTTCCTGCCCATCGTCGCTGATGCGGAAGCCGGTTTCGGTGGCGTGCTCAACGCCTTCGAACTGATGAAGAACATGATCGCCGCCGGCGCTGCTGGCGTTCACTTCGAGGACCAGCTGGCCGCCGTGAAGAAGTGCGGCCACATGGGTGGCAAGGTGCTGGTGCCGACGCAAGAAGCCATCGAAAAGCTGATCGCCGCCCGCTTTGCTGCCGACGTGATGGGCGTGCCCACCATCGTGCTGGCCCGCACTGATGCCGAAGCCGCCAACCTGATCACCAGCGACCACGACGCCAACGACAAGCCTTTCCTGACCGGTGAGCGCACTCAAGAGGGTTTCTACCGAGTCAAGAACGGTCTGGAGCAAGCCATCAGCCGTGGCGTGGCCTACGCACCCTACGCCGACTTGGTGTGGTGCGAAACTGGCGTGCCCGACATCGGCTTCGCCCGTGAGTTCGCCCAGGCCGTGCACGCTGCCTGCCCCGGCAAACTGCTTTCCTACAACTGCTCGCCCTCATTCAACTGGAAGAAGAACCTGGACGACAAGCAGATCGCCAAGTTCCAGGACGACCTGTCCGCTCTGGGCTACAAGTACCAGTTCATCACGCTGGCCGGCATCCACATCAACTGGTTCAATACCTTCCAGTTCGCCCACGCCTATGCCCGCGGCGAAGGCATGAAGCACTACACCGAGATGGTGCAGGAGCCGGAATTCAAGGCGCGCGAGAAGGGCTACACCTTCGTGTCGCACCAGCAGGAAGTCGGCGCCGGCTATTTCGACGACGTGACCACCGTGATCCAGGGTGGATCCTCTTCCGTGAAGGCCCTGACCGGCTCGACTGAAGAAGAGCAGTTCCACTGATCGCTCTGACGACCAGTTCGCAAGTACGAGACGTCAACCCCGGCTCGCGGCACCGCGATCCCGGGGTTTTCTCTTATTTCCAGTACGTGGTCTGTCGTCAAATTCCTACATTGGTGTGTTGCTTGGGGATATTCCTCCCTACCCGTGGGAGAATTTGCCGGGTAAAGCAGGTCGCTCAGGCCACTACAAAACAGGAGAGTCCAAGTGTTGAGCAAATGGAAATGGGTGTCTGTTCTGGCAATGTCCTTGACTTTGGCAGGATGTGGTGGGGGCGGCGAAGCCACAGCACGTGGTGCGATTGCGGTGAACACCATCAACGGTGTTGGCACTATTGTGACCAACTATGCTTCTCAGCCTGAAGCCAACAGCGATGCGTTGGTTCAGTGCGCACGCCTGGTTGGAACCGGCATGGGATGCGAGGTCATTCTTGAGTTCTCCGGTAACGGTACCTGTGGATCAGCCGCGAGAGGCAACAACAACGTCTGGGGTGTTGCCAGTGGCTCATCCAAGGAGGTTGCCGACTCGCGGGCCATGTCGGATTGTGTTGCCAAGGGTGGGACGAGCTGTGTGATCCCTGGGTGGCTTGAGACGCAGTGCAACTGATCTGCCAGGAGTGCAGCGAAGAACTGTGTGAAAATTGAAGTTCGTTGTTCTCTAGACTTCGTACTGCTTGGTTATGACACCGCGAACTAAACCG
This sequence comes from Hydrogenophaga sp. NH-16, assembly GCF_004006415.1. Lineage (NCBI taxonomy): Bacteria > Pseudomonadati > Pseudomonadota > Betaproteobacteria > Burkholderiales > Comamonadaceae > Hydrogenophaga > Hydrogenophaga sp. NH-16. The sequence goes on along the minus strand of NZ_CP029344.1, from coordinate 3,003,048 downwards.
GAGCTCTTTGCTCAGGCCAGTTGAGGCCAGCAGTTCGCGCCTGCAGTTTTTTGCAGTCTTCTCTTTTCAAGCGCGGCCAAGTCCGCGCTTTTTTTGTTTCTCTGATCACGCCATGCCCAACATCACACTTCCTGACGGTTCCTCGCGACAATTCCCTGGGCCAGTGACCGTGGCCGAGGTGGCCGCCTCCATCGGCGCCGGTCTGGCCAAGGCGGCGCTGGGTGGCAAGGTCAACGGCAGATTGGTGGACACCAGTTTCCTGATCGCAGAAGACGCTTCGCTGGCCATTGTGACTGCCAAGGACGCCGATGGCCTGGAGATGATCCGACACTCCACCGCCCATCTGCTGGCCTACGCTGTCAAGGAACTGTTTCCCGACGCACAGGTCACCATCGGTCCCGTGATCGAGCACGGTTTCTACTACGACTTTTCCTACAAGAGGCCCTTCACGCCCGAAGACCTTGCGGCTATCGAAAAGAAGATGATCGAACTGGCCAACAAGGACGAAACAGTGGTGCGCCGTGTGCTCCCGCGCGACGAGGCGGTGGCGTATTTCAAGGGATTGGGTGAGCACTACAAGGCCGAGATCATCGCCAGCATTCCGAGCAGCGAGGATGTGTCGCTGTACCGCGAGGGCGCCTTCGAAGACCTCTGCCGTGGCCCGCATGTGCCCAGCACCGGCAAGCTCAAGCACTTCAAGCTCATGAAAGTCGCTGGGGCGTATTGGCGAGGTGACCATCGCAACGAAATGCTGCAGCGCATCTATGGCACTGCCTGGGCCTCGAAGGATGAGCTTCAGCAGTACTTGATCATGTTGGAAGAGGCTGAGAAGCGGGATCATCGCAAGCTCGGTCGCGAGCTGGATCTGTTCCACCTGGACGAGCACTCGCCTGGCACCGTGTTCTGGCATCCCAAAGGATGGACCGTTTGGCAGGCCGTGGAGCAGTACATGCGGGCCGTCTACCGCGACAACGGCTACCAGGAGGTTAAGGGGCCTCAGATCCTGGACAAGGCGCTTTGGGAGAAGACCGGGCACTGGGACAAGTACCGAGAGAACATGTTCGTGACCGAGTCGGAAAAGCGCGACTACGCGCTCAAGCCGATGAACTGCCCGGGCCACATCATCATCTTCAAGCAGGGAATCAAAAGCTACCGGGACCTGCCACTGCGCTACGGCGAATTTGGCCAGTGTCACCGCAACGAGCCCTCGGGAGGGCTGCACGGCATCATGCGTGTGCGTGCATTCACGCAGGATGACGGCCATATTTTTTGTACCGAGGACCAGATCCAGTCCGAAGTCAAGGCGTTCACCACTTTGCTGCAGCAGGTCTACAAGGACTTCGGCTTCACCAACATCCTCTACAAGCTTTCGACTCGTCCCGAAAAGCGCATCGGCACCGAAGAGAGCTGGGACAAGGCGGAGGCGGCGTTGGCCGAAGGGCTGAGAGCTTCGGGGTGTGCGTTCGAGTACCTGCCGGGTGAAGGGGCGTTCTACGGGCCCAAGATCGAATACACGCTCAAGGATGCTTTGGGCCGCGAATGGCAGTGCGGCACCATCCAGGTCGACCCCAATCTTCCCGAACGACTTGGCGCAGAGTTCGTTGGGGAAGATGGCTCGCGCCATCGTCCCATCATGCTGCATCGCGCCATCGTGGGCAGTCTCGAACGCTTCATCGGAATCTTGATCGAGCAGCATGCAGGTGCGCTCCCTGTTTGGCTGGCGCCGGTGCAGGTGGCTGTTCTCAACATCACCGATGCGCAGGCGGATTACGCTCAGGAAGTGGCGAAATCGCTGCAAAAACAAGGGCTTAGGGTTGAAACAGACCTGCGCAACGAGAAAATTACGTATAAAATACGCGAACATGCGTTGCAAAAGCTGCCTTACATCCTCGTCGTGGGCGACAAGGAAAAAGGCGCTGGCGCTGTGGCTGTGCGGGCACGAGGCAACAAAGACCTCGGTGTCATGTCGCTGGAGAGTTTCTCCCAATTAGTGGCGACAGACGTTTCCTCCAAGGTGTGATTTCATCCGCTCCGGAAGGCCCCTCGGCTGCTGTGCACTGCGCGTGGCCCCGAGGGGTTTGTTTTTTTCTGACCAACTGCCCACGACAAGGAACTAGCCATAGCTACCAACTTTCGCGACCGCCGCCAGCGTGAAGAGCGTGCACACCGCCTGAACCGGGAAATCATGGCCCCCGAGGTCCGCCTCAACGGGCCAGACAACGAGCCTTTGGGCATTGTCAGCCTCCAGGAAGCGTTGCGCATGGCCGGTGAGCTGGACGTAGATCTGGTCGAGATCGCGGCGACAGCGAACCCGCCGGTGTGCCGGCTGATGGACTATGGCAAGTTCAAATACCAGGAGCAGAAAAAAGCTGCTGAGGCAAAGGCCAAGCAGACTGTCATCGAGATTAAGGAAGTGAAGTTCCGTCCCGGGACCGACGACGGCGACTACAACATCAAGATGCGCAACATTCGCCGTTTTCTGGACGACGGAGACAAGTGCAAGATCACGCTGCGGTTCCGGGGTCGTGAGATCACCCACCAGGAGTTGGGTCTCGCTCTGCTGAATCGCATCAGGGATGAACTGGGCGATGCGATCGTGGTTGAGCAGTTCCCGAAGCTCGAAGGGCGCCAGATGATCATGATGATTGCGCCCGGGAAAAAGAAAGCAGGCGGTGGGGCACCCAAGGCGGAGGCTGTTGTCCAGCCAGCCGCCTGACAATCAGTGGCAAGTCTTTGCCGTCAGGATTGAAAAGGCCGGTCTAGTCTGTCGGTCCTTTCGAGGTGAGGGGTGAAAGCCTCTCTCCGAACTGGACGACCCAAATGGGTGGTCCATCAAAAGTGGCTCGGGGCCAGCAAGTCCGCGGAAGGTTCGCGGCGCCTCACGAGCACAAATGAAAAGGAGCATTCACATGCCCAAAATGAAGACCAAGAGCAGCGCGAAGAAGCGTTTTCGCGTTCGTCCCGGTGGCACCGTCAAGCGCGGTCAAGCCTTCAAACGTCACATCCTGACCAAGAAGACCACCAAGAACAAGCGCCATCTGCGTGGTGCGGTGACTGTTCATGAGACCAATATGGGTCACATGGCACAGATGCTGCCCGGCATGGGCATTTGATCAACGACGAACAAGGAGCAACACATGCCTCGCGTCAAACGTGGTGTAACGGCACGCGCCCGTCACAAAAAAGTTCTCGCCCTTGCCAAGGGTTTCCGCGGTCGCCGCGGTAACGTTTTCCGCATCGCCAAACAGGCGGTGATGAAGGCCGGTCAATACGCCTACCGTGACCGCCGTACCAAGAAGCGCGTCTTCCGTCAGCTGTGGATCGCGCGTATCAACGCCGGTGCACGCGCTTGCGGCCTGACGTACAGCCAGTTCGCCAATGGCCTGAAGAAGGCACAGATCGAGATCGACCGCAAGGTTCTGGCCGATCTGGCCGTCAACGACGTTGCTGCTTTCAACAGCATCGTGGAGCAAGTCAAAGCCAAGCTGGCCGCTTGATTCACGACTGTCCCCGCCTGCTCCGGCCGGTGGTGACGATGTCGCTCAAAGGGGTTGAGGCTTGAGGGATTCCCTCGCTGCTCTCAACCCCTTTTTTGTTTTCCCGGACGAGATACACATGAACGAGTTGGACGCACTGGTTGACAGCGCACGCGCCGCGTTCGCGCAGGCAGCCACCCCCGCCGATCTGGAAAATGCCAAGGCGCAGTACCTGGGCAAGTCGGGCCGCATCACCGAGCTGATGAAGGGCATGGCTTCCCTGCCGGTCGAGGAAAAGAAGACCCGTGGTGCGGCCATCAACGTGGCCAAGCAGTCGATCGAAGCCGCGCTGACCGAACGCCGCCAGGCGCTGGCCGATGCCGAGTTGCAGGCGCAGCTCAAGGCCGAGGCGCTGGACGTGACGCTGCCCGGTCGGCAGCGTGGCCAGGGTGGCCTGCATCCGGTGAGCCTGACGCTGGAGCGCATCGAAGCCATCTTCGGTTCGCAGGGCTTTGAGGTGGCCGAGGGCCCCGAGATCGAGTCCGACTGGTTCAACTTCACCGCACTGAACACACCCGAGGACCATCCGGCGCGTTCCATGCATGACACGTTTTATGTGGAAGGCGGCAGCGCCAAGGCACCCAACCTCCTTCGTACTCACACCAGCCCGATGCAGATCCGCCATGCGGTGCAGCACGTCAAGCGCCACCGTGGCGCGCTGGATGCGGGCCAGCCGATGCCCGAAATACGCGTGATCGCGCCGGGACGCACCTACCGTGTTGACAGCGACGCCACGCACTCGCCCATGTTCCACCAGTGCGAAGGCTTGTGGATCGGCGAGAACGTGAGCTTCAAGGACCTCAAGGTCGTCTTCACAGATTTCTGCCGCGCCTTTTTCGAGAGCGACGATCTGGTGTTGCGGTTCCGTCCCAGCTTCTTCCCGTTCACCGAGCCCAGCGCCGAGATCGACATCCAGTTCCAGAGCGGCCCGTTGGCCGGGCGCTGGCTGGAGGTGGCCGGATCTGGTCAGGTGCATCCGAACGTGGTGCGCAACATGGGGCTGGACCCTGAGCGCTACATCGGTTTTGCCTTCGGCATGGGGCCGGACCGCCTGACCATGCTGCGGTATGGCGTGAACGACCTGCGCCTGTTCTTCGACGGCGACATTCGCTTCCTGTCGCAGTTCCGTTGAAGTCTTGTTGAGCTGAAGAAATCATGCAATTCCCCGAATCCTGGCTGCGTGCCTTCTGCAACCCGCCCCTGACCAGTCAGCAACTGGCCGACACCCTGACCATGGCTGGTTTGGAGGTTGAGGAGCTGCGCCCGTTTGCGCCCGCCTTCACCGGTGTGGTGGTTGGACAGATCCTGAGCGCCGAGCAACACCCCAACGCCGACCGCCTGCGCGTTTGCCAGGTGGACGTGGGGCAGGGCGCTCCGTTGAACATCGTTTGTGGCGCTCCCAACGCGCGTGCCGGCATCAAGGTCCCGTGCGCCACTGTTGGCGCGTTGCTGCCGCCAGGCGAAGACGGCAAACCCTTCGCCATCAAGCTGGGCAAACTGCGCGGCGTCGAGAGCCAGGGCATGCTGTGCTCGGCCAAGGAATTGCAGATTTCTGAGGAGAGCAACGGCCTGCTGGAACTGGCTGACGACGCTGTGGCTGGCCGCAACATCCGCGAGCAGTTGGGACTGGACGACATGTTGTTCACGCTCAAGCTCACGCCCAACCTGGCGCACTGTCTGAGCGTGTATGGCATTGCACGCGAGGTCTCGGCCCTGACCGGTACACCGCTTGTACAGCCCGAGTTTCCGAAAGCCGCCGTGCAGGCGCAAGACCGCCTGCCGGTGAGTGTGCAGGCGCCTGATCTCTGCGGCCGTTTCAGCGGCCGCGTGGTGCGTGGCGTCAACACCCAGGCGCAGACGCCGGCCTGGATGGTCGAGCGCCTGGCGCGTTGCGGCCAGCGCAGCGTTTCGCCACTGGTGGATATTTCCAACTACGTGATGTTCGAGTTGGGCCGTCCCTCGCACATCTTCGACCTCGACAAGATCCATGGCGGATTGCAGGTGCGCTGGGGCCGCGAGGGCGAACAGCTCAAGCTGCTCAACGGCAATACCGTCACGCTCGACAGCAGCGTGGGTGTGATCGCCGACGATCTGCAGGTCGAGTCGCTGGCGGGCATCATGGGTGGCGACGCGACCGCTGTGTCGGACGACACGAAGAGCATCTTCATCGAAGCCGCGTTCTGGTGGCCCAAGGCGATCGCCGGCCGTTCGCGCCGCTACAACTTCAGCACCGATGCGGGCCACCGCTTTGAGCGTGGCGTCGACCCGTCGACCACGGTCGAACACGTCGAGCGCATCACGCAGCTGGTGCTGGAGATCTGTGGAGGTCAGGCAGGCCCGCTGGACGATCAGGTGCTTGCGTTGCCGGAAGGCAGGCCGGTCACGCTGCGCGTGGCTCGCACGGCAAAGGTTATCGGCATGCCGGTGACTCAGGAGCAGTGCGTTGGCGCGCTGCGCCGCCTTGGCTTGGCTGTGACCGAAGGCGAGGGCACGGTCACCGTTGCACCACCGGCCTTTCGTTTTGACCTGCAGATCGAAGAAGACCTGATCGAAGAGGTCGCGCGTGTGATCGGCTACGAACAACTGCCGACGAATCCGCCGCTGGCGCCCATCACCGCCAAGCTGCGGGTCGAGAGCCGGCGCGGCCCATTTGCTGTGCGCCGTCAACTGGCGCAACTGGGCTATCAGGAAACCATCAATTTCAGCTTTGTCGAAGAGCGGTGGGAGCACGAACTGGCTGGCAATGCCGATCCGATCAAACTGCTGAATCCGATCGCCAGCCAGATGAACGTGATGCGCTCGTCGCTGCTGGGCAGCCTGATCGCGGTGCTCAAGTTCAACTTGGACCGCAAGGCACAGCGTGTGCGCCTGTTTGAACTGGGGCGCGTGTTCCGCAAGGACCCGTCGGTTCAGGACAGCGACACCTCCGTCGCCGGGTTCGACCAACCTATGCGGGTGGCAGGTCTGGCGTATGGCGGGGTCGACAGCCTGCAATGGGGTTGCGCCGAGCGCAACGTCGATTTCTTCGACATCAAGGGGGATGTGCAGGCGCTGCTGGCGCCATTGCAAGCTTCCTTCAAGCCAGCCGAGCACTCCGCGATGCACCCGGGTCGCTGCGCCAGCGTCTGGCTGGGTGAGCGCTGCATCGGTCACGTGGGCGAACTGCATCCGAAGTGGCGCCAGGGCTACGACCTGACGCAGGCGCCGGTGATGTTTGAACTCGCACTGGATGCGGTGCTGCAGCGCGAGGTTCCGGTGTTCCAGAGCGTGAGCCGCCACCAGCCGGTCGAGCGCGATATCGCCATCGTGGTCAAGGAGGCGGTGACGCACGCCGCGGTAATGGACGCCATTCGTGACGCAGGAGGTGAGCTTCTTCGCGACGCCGTGTTGTTCGATGTGTACCGGCCCAAGAAGATGTCCGAAGGGCAGGGCGGCGGCCTGGCGTCGGACGAGAAGAGCTTGGCAGTGCGCCTGACGCTCAGTCGGGAGGACGCTACACTGACCGAGCAGGAGATTGAGGCGGCGGTCAAGGGCGCGCTGGTTTCGCTGGAACAGCGCGTGGGTGCGCGCCTGCGTTGAGCGCCTTGCGTATGGACAAGAACCTGGAGCACACCCCAATGGAACTGGCAGTCGAGAGCCTGGAGACTCCTGCACTCACAAAGGCGCAGCTTGCTGAGCTGTTGTTTGATCAGATCGGTCTGAACAAGCGCGAGTCCAAGGACATGATTGATGCGTTTTTTGACCTGATCACAGACTGTCTGGTCGAGGGCACCGACGTCAAGATCTCCGGCTTCGGCAACTTTCAGATCCGAACCAAGGCCCCGCGACCGGGTCGCAACCCCAGAACAGGAGAACCCGTGGCCATCGAGGCTCGTCGGGTGGTCACGTTCCATGCGAGCCCCAAACTCAAGGAGCAGGTGCAGGCGGCCGTTGTCACCGGCTGAGCATTTCGCACAGCCTTGCACTACAGGCAATCAATGAAGCCCGGGACCTGTGGTCGCCGGGTTTTTTTATCTTCCGCTGCCACGAAAAAGTGCTGAGGAGATGGATTTGCAACAGTTTGTACGGTTTTTTTCGATGCGCAGCGCGCGGCACCAGCGCTTAGAGTAAATTTCAAGGTTCGGTCTATACCGCATTGATTTTGATGGAAAAATCGCTTCCCCCGATCCCCGCAAAACGCTACTTCACCATTGGGGAAGTGGGCGAGTTGTGTGGTGTCAAGCCGCACGTGCTGCGCTACTGGGAGCAGGAGTTCACCCAGTTGCGCCCGATGAAGCGGCGTGGCAACCGACGTTACTACCAGCACCACGAAGTGCTCATGATTCGGCGGATCCGAGAGTTGCTGTATGACCAAGGCTTCACCATCAGTGGGGCCCGCAACAAGCTTCAGGAGTTGGTGCAGGCCGAGCGGGACAGGCGCCGCGCGCAGGATGACGATTTCGCCGATTCTGTCGGATACGACGTCCTGGGGGACGCAGAAGAAGATCTGGTGGCAGAGGCCATCCCCGCGGTTTCTGAGCAACCATCAGCTGCGTTGCTGGGTGTCCGACGGGAGTTGCTTGAAATTCGCGAGCTTCTTACTGCTCCCGTGTGAATCGCTCTATTTGCACGCTATAATGCAAGGCTTGTCGGCGTGTAGCGCAGCCTGGTAGCGCACTTGCATGGGGTGCAAGGGGTCGCGAGTTCGAATCCCGCCACGCCGACCAATAAAATCAACGGGTTAGCTCAGAAATGAGCTAACCCGTTTTTCTTTGTGGCGCTCCGGGGGTAAACCGGGGGGTAAACCGCCGTTGCGCACGCCGTTCTGATGACGGCCTCACGAAGAACCCACGTCGTAGCAACAGGCTTTTTGTTCTCACAGGGTCTTGCATGTAGGCGCCTGTGGCGGGCAAGCAACGCCTGCCGGTCTTTGCGCCACCGGACGACAAAAAAGTTCGAGTTCGCGAAATGGGTTTTTGGCGACATGTTCTGGTGACGTGTCGCTGACGGGGTCACGTTTGATCTGCGCTCGGTTTGTGTGCGGAGTTTCCCTTGGGGGACTGAGCGTCCCGGCGTACCGCCGTCGGGCTCTGCGGGCTGCGCCCCGCGCCCCTGCAGGTCGCGGCCATAAGGCTCCGATCCCTGACGCCTCCGGCCGTCCCGGCCTGCGCGCTGCGCTTGCCTGCTTCGCTCAGGCATGTGTGGTGGGGCTGGCTTGCTGATCCCTTCATCCTTGCACACCGTTCTCGCCGTCAAGGTCTGCGCGCCCGGTGGGCGCTGGCGGCCTCTCGGCCGTCTTCGAACCTGTGACCGCTGCGCTGCGGTGTGCCGGTTCCGGTCTCGGGCAATCCCGCCCGATCACCGGAGTTGGTCATGCAGCACGATCTGTTCTCTTCCCTCGATTCCTTCCTGTCGGTGCCCGCTGGTTCGGGCGGCTTGCTCATCCGCGATGTGACCGGGCAGTACCGTCCCGCCGAGGCCGACGAGGTTCTGCTGGCCGCGCAGCGCTTGCTGGCGGCCCAAGTGCGTGGCCGCGACCTGATGGACTCGCCTGCCGTGGTCAAGGAATTCCTGCGCTCTCGCCTGGGCCATCTGCCGCACGAGGTGTTTGCGGTGATGCACCTGGACTCACAGAACCGCGTGCTGGACTACGTCGAGATGTTCCGGGGCACGGTGAGTCAGACCTCCGTCTACCCGCGTGAGGTTGTGCGCGATGCTATTCTGCGCAACAGCAGTGCCCTGGTCTTGGTGCACAACCACCCCAGTGGCGAAGCGCGTCCGTCGCGAGCCGACGAACATCTGACGCAGACGATCAAGCAGGCCACGGCCCTGGTCGACGTGCGGGTGCTAGACCACTTCATCGTGGCGGGTGAGGTGGTCTGCTCCATGGCAGAAGTCGGCCTCGTTTGAGTCAGGGGGCTTGCCGATCTTGGTCATCAGCCAAGAGCGCTGGAAAGCCGGTGTAACGCTAGCCGAGTTGGCGGCGGAGGGCGGTTTGACGGCTTCCAAGAGTGCTGCCCGCCGACTGGCAATTGGTGGCGGCCTGCGGGTGAATGGTCGCCCCGCCGAGCAGGCGGATGCATTGCTACCAGCCGGCGCTACAGAGTGGCGGTTATCAGCCGGACGAAAGCAGCACCTCCGCATTGTGTTGGCGTACTAGCAGACAAAGAGATGGGTGGCTGCGCCTCGCGGTAATGGCGGCCCCCTCTTCCCGGGGGGCAGGGTTGTCCGAATTTGCCCCCTGAGCGGCCCCTGTTTGTTGGCGGTCCAACGTCCGCAAAGGGGCGGAGGACTAAACCGCTCGCGCGGTAGACGCTCCGGCTACGTTGGTGGCGTTTCGTTGCGCGCGTGATTCTGCGATGTTGGCGATCGAGGCAATCCGCCTCGGTCACCGACAGGAGCAGGATCATGGACGTTTCCACCCCGACCCCATCCGCGGCCGTATCGCCGCTGCGCCAACGCATGCTCGAGGACATGCGCATGCGCCAGTTCGCCGAGCACACGCAGGAGGGCTACATCCGCGCCGTGCGCAAGCTCGCCACCTTCCTCGGCCGCTCGCCGCACACCGCCACCGCCGAGGATCTGCGCCGTTTCCAGTTGCACCTGGTGGACACCGGCACTGGACCGGTCACCATCAACGCCACCATCACCGGGCTGAAGTTCTTCTTCGACATCACGCTGGGCCGGCCCGAGCTCATGCTCAAGATGACGCATGTGGCGGTGCCTCGCAAGCTGCCCGTGATCCTGAGCCCTGAGGAAGTCGGCCGCCTGATCGCCGCCGCGCCCAACCTCAAGCACCAGGCCGCCATGTCGGTGGCCTACGGCGCGGGCCTGCGCGTGAGCGAAGTCGTCTCGCTCAAGGTCGGCGACATCGATGGTGAGCGCATGACCCTGCGCGTGGAGCAGGGCAAAGGCCGCAAGGATCGCTACGCCATGCTCAGCCCGGTGCTGCTGGAGCGGCTGACCACGCTCGAACACCGCCGATCAACTCGACGCTGGACATGGCGCCCGGTGGGCTGCTGCGTGCGTCGCCTGGTCAGCGTCTGCGCAGGCTCGGCCAAGAGTTCCTGCCGTATCGAAGTGGCACACAGATGGGCGCCTGCGGTCATCGATGCGGTGTCGATGCTCAGTCGCAGGCTGCCAACTCGCGACCCGCGCGTAGAGCAATCGCCATAGTCACCGCGCTCGACAACTACCGTGGCGGTCGCCGCGGTTTCCTCCCTCGAGGCTTATGCAACACCTGCCCGACAGCAGTGAGGGTGCTCGACCGCCTGGGCGGCTGGGCAGGTGTCACACAAGCCTTAACTGAAGATGTCGCTCGTTGAACAACGGGCGAAAGTCCGCAACCAGCCTTGGGACTAAACCGCTCGCGCGGTAGTCTCCGAGCCGGGATGGTTGGTTGGGAGTCCTACAACCCTTAACTTGATCAGACTTTGCGGTCCCGAGAGGCAGCAACGCAGCGATTGCAGCCGGTGGGTGCTTCCTGGCCTGCCCATGCTGAGTACCTCAAAGCGACCGTCGGGCGCCGAGACTGGCGCTGGTCTGTATGGCGTCTTTATGAGGCAAAGAGGTCGTAGGGTTGCTGTTCCAGAGCGCTCAAAAACCGAAAGCCAAACTTGGTCGGCCCGCTCAAATCTAAGCGAAGTTTGACGGGCTTCACAAGCCGGCGTCCGGGAACATGGCGAACACCATACAGCGGATCAGAGCTTTAATGGCATGGAAACGCCCCGTTTTTGTGAAGAGCACGCTGTCCTAGCGAGGCTAGGCTAGAGATACGGTGCGGAGCATTGCGGGTCTTCTGCATTGAAAGACGCCAGAAGCTTTAATTCAGCCGAGTCAACCAATGAGCCCTCAGTTGCAGCAACTCCGCGCCAAACCGGCGCTACGGATTTTCGCCCTTTGGATCCTGGGCATGCTCATTACGGCGGCGTTGACATTTTGGCTGCACGACTACCTGCATGAACGCTTGCATGCGCGATTCAACTTTGAGCTAGAAAGAGTCAGCGACGACATACATCGACGCTTTCAGACACCGGTGTACGGCTTGATGGGTGCACGTGGCGTGTACGCGGCCAGCGGATCCCTGGATCGACGGTCGTTTCAACGCTATGTGCAGTCGCGCAACCTCGCCGCAGAGTTCCCCGGGGTGCGAGGCATGGGTTTTATTGAGCGTTTGCAGCGGCCTGAACTTGACAGCTTTGTTCTTCGCGAGCGGGCCGACGGCGCACCTGACTTTGAGGTGAGTAGTCTGGGTGGCGGGGCCGCCGACTTGTACGTCATCAAATACATAGAGCCACTGGCCAGAAACCGCTCCGCCCTTGGTTTGGATATTGGCTCTGAAGCAGTTCGGCGTGAGGGTGCAGAGCGTGCTGCTCGCAGTGGCGAGCCTGCGCTGACTGGCGTCATCACCTTGGTGCAAGACGAACAGACTCGTCCGGGGTTTCTGTTGTTTGTCCCGGTGTACCGGCCCGGGCAGCCATTGAACAGCTCGGAAGAACGGTTGGCCGCTCTGCAGGGGCTGACCTATTCGCCCATCGTGCTAGAAGAGCTGTTGCTGCCCGGCATGGCTTTGCTCCGCACCAGCGGGCTGCAGATACAGATCTCCGACAGGTCGATCGCCGAAGGAGGGAAGTCGCTCTATGAAAGTGAAAGGGAGCCTGCGAACCCTTTCGTAAGCGCTGAAGTACCTCTCGTTTCAAACGGGATGACCTTGTTTATCAGGGCAAAAAGCACCCCCGACCTCGATGCCACCGCGAACGGCCTGTTGGTGTACGCATTCGGGGCCGGCGGTGCGACGCTGACCCTGCTGTTGTGCTGGGTGATGTGGCTCCAGTTAGTTGGCCGTGAACGGGCCGAGGCCCGCGCACAGGCCATGACCATGGATCTTCAAAAACTGGCTGTGGTCGCCGAGCGAACTACAAACGCCGTCGTCATGACGGACGCGAATTTGCGCATCACGTGGGTCAATGAGGGGTTCACTCGAATTACAGGATACACCGTTGAGGATGCTACGGGACGCACGCCTGGAGAGCTGTTGGGCAGTGGTCTTGCCGATCCAGCGACCCTGGAACAGCTAAAACAGGCGGCGGAGCAAGGGGAAGGTTGCCGGGTTCAAATTCTCAACCGCGCCAAAGACGGGCATACCTACTGGCTCGACACCGAAGTACAACCCATTCGCGACCCTGCAGGGCAGGTGATCGGGTTCATTGAAATAGGCCTGGACGTCACGAAGGAACGTGAGACCAATGAGCGTCTGGTGCAGGCGCTGCAGGAGTCAAAGGCGCAGCAGCAAGAACTCGCCTGGCTGGCCCGCGTGGCGCGCGAAACCACCAACGCAGTGGTGCTGACCGACCCGGGAGGGCGGATCGAATGGGTCAATGAAGGCTTCACCCGCATCACTGGCTACTCGCTTCAGGAGGCCTTGGGCGCAAAACCCGGCAGCCTTTTGCAGTGCCCTGAGACCGATCCCCATACCGTGTTTCAAATTCACGAGGCACTGGAACGGCGCGAGGTCTGCAAAAAAGAGATTCTTAATCGCGCAAAAGACGGGCGACTCTACTGGCTGGAGCTCGAAATCAATCCTCTCTTCGAACACAGTGGTCTACACACAGGCTTCATGGCCGTTCAGAGCGATGTGACCGACCGGCACACTGCGCTGGAGAAGCTCCAGCGTGCCTTGCAGGTTAACGGTTCTCTGACGAACGCCATCAACCAGGGCACCATCTACTCTGTGGCCGATTTGCAGGGCAAGATTGTCGAGGTGAACGACGCGTTCGTGCAGATCAGCGGCTACGAACGCAATGAACTGATCGGGGCCAACCACCGGCTGCTCAAGTCGGGCACCCAGCCGGACGAATTTTGGCGCGCCGCCTGGGCCACCATCAGCAGCGGTCAAATCTGGCGTGGCGAGGTCTGCAATCGCAGTAAGAGCGGCGAGCTTTACTGGGTGGACTCCACCATCGTACCCTTCGTGGGCACCGACGGCATGGTGGAGAAATACATTTCCATCCGTGTTGACATCACGGCACAGAAGCATGCACAAGTCGAGGTAGAGACCCAGCGCAGACGGCTCGACAACATCCTCAAGGGCACCGATGCCGGTACCTGGGAGTGGCACGTGCCCAGCGGAAAAACGGTATTCAACGAGCGCTGGGCTGAGATCGTGGGTTACAGCCTGCAAGAGTTGGAGCCTGTAACGATCGACACCTGGATGGGTTTCGCACACCCCGATGACCTCAAGGCCTCAGGCGAAATGCTGCAACGGCATTTCAGTGGTGAGCTGGAGTTTTACGAGTTCGAAGCACGAATGCGGCATCGCGAGGGGCACTGGGTCTGGGTGCTGGACCGCGGGCAATTGGCCACACGCGAACCCGATGGCTCACCGGGCTGGATGTACGGCACTCATCTTGACATCACTGAGCGCAAGGTAGCAGAGAACAAACTGCTCGAAAGCCAAGCCCTGTTCAAGGAACTGCTGCACGTGGCATCCGACTGGTACTGGGAGACCGACGACGAGTTCCGTTTTTCCAACTTTGTCGCGACCGACCACGCTGCAGATCAGCATGCGCTCAGTCAATCCAGTCTGAACATACTGGGCAAGAGGCGCTGGGAAATATTGGAGATCACGCCGCTGACCAGTGACTGGGCCGCGCACATTGCTGTCCACCAGAGGCGCGAGGTCTTCCGAAATTTCGAGTACCGACGTGAACTGGCCAATGGCGAAATTCGCTACTACTCAATCAGCGGCTTCCCGGTGTTCGACGCGTTCGGCGAGTTCAAAGGCTACCGGGGCACTACCCGTGACGTAACGGATCAGAAGCAGCAAGAGCAAGAGTTGCAAATGGCGCGCGATCGCCTTGAGCTTGCCACTGAGTCAGCGGGCATCGGGGTATGGATCTTTGACTTGACCGACAACACACTGCAATGGGACGAACGCATGTTTCGTCTGTACGGCCAGCAAGCATCTCAAAATTTGCAGCCCTATGAGTTGTGGGTAAATAGTCTGCACCCTGAAGACAAACAGAGCGCGATTCAAGCTGTCGAAGAGGCCCTCAATGGGGCTCGGGCGTTTGACAACGAATTCCGGATCATCCGGCCCGACGGTGCAACGCGCTATGTTCGCGGGACTGCGCGAGTACTGCGAGACGATGATGGCGCTGCTGTGCGGATGGTTGGCGTCAACATCGACATCACCGAGCTGCGCGAGCGCGAGCGCAAGATCGCTTCTGAAGAGATGCGTCTGCGGGCTGTTTACGACATCCTGCCAGTGGGTATCAGCATCACAGACCCGGAAGGCCGGATCATCGACTGCAACCCAGCATCCGAGCGGCTGCTGGGCATTACCAAGTCCGAGCATCTGGCGCGTGCCTACGACGACAAGGAGTGGACCATCAAGCGTGAAGACGGTACCCCCATGCCAGCGGAGGAGTTTGCAAGCGTACGCGCGCTCACCGAAAAACTCCCGGTGCACGGTACGGTGATGCAGGTCATCACGGATCAGCACAGCGTGTGGCTGTCGGTCAGCGCCATGCCGGTTGCGCACGAGGACTTTGGCGTGGTGATCGCCTATGTGGACATCACGGAGAGCAGACAGGCCCAACTGCAGATCGCCCGGAGCGAGGCTTTGTTGCGGGGTGCCATCGACACGGTGGATGAGGCCTTCGTGCTGTACGACCCGCAAGACCGATTGGTTTTTTGCAACGAGAAGTACCGTCAGGTCTACTCCAATGTGGCACACCTGATGGTGCCAGGCGCGTCTTTCGAGTCCATCGTGCGCGCTGGTGCCGAATTGGGGGATTACGTCGAGGCAATCGGTCGTGTGGATGCCTGGGTTGCCGAGCGGATGGACAACCACCGCAAGGGCAAATCGCAAGTGCTGCAAAGGCTCAGCACAGGTCGCAGCCTGCGCATCATTGAACGCCGCATGCCCGATGGCCATACCGTGGGGTTTCGCATCGACATCACCGACCTGGTCAACGCCAAGGAACAGGCGCAGCAAGCCTCGCGCTTCAAAGGCGAGTTCCTCGCAAATATGAGCCACGAGATTCGCACGCCCATGAACGCCATTCTGGGCATGCTGAAGCTGATGCACAACACGCCGCTGCTGCCGCGCCAGCGGGACTACCTGGAGAAAACCGAGGGCGCGGCCAAGTCACTGCTGGGTCTGCTCAACGACATTCTGGATTTCTCCAAAGTGGAAGCGGGCAAGATGACGCTGGATTTCCAGCCTTTCGAACTTGACCGGCTGATGCGTGACCTGTCGGTGATCTTCTCTGCCAGCCTTGGCAGAAAGCCGGTTGAAGTGCTGTTTGACATCGACCCCCGCCTGCCGCACAAGTTGATGGGCGACAGCCTGCGTCTGCAACAGATTCTGATCAATCTGTGTGGTAACGCGATCAAGTTCACGTCCGAGGGCGAAGTGGTCCTTCGGGTTTACCTGGAGTCGTTGGATAGTCTGGATTCTTCGGCAACCCAGCAACAGGCCCGTGTGCATTTCTCGGTGAAAGACACTGGGATTGGCATCGCACCGGAAAATCAGCATAAGATTTTTGCGGGTTTTACCCAGGCCGAAGCCTCTACCACCCGGCGCTTTGGTGGCACAGGGCTGGGTTTGTCGATCTGCCGGCGACTGATCGAAATGATGGGTGGGACGCTCCACCTGGAAAGCGCCCTGGGTCAAGGCAGTACTTTTTCGTTCAGCTTGCCGATGAGAGTGGTGGAGACCTTGAGCGGTCCATCTCCGTTGCCCAACAACAACCAGAGTGCCTTGGCCCCGTGGGGCGTCCCAAATCTTTCGGTGCTGGTGGTGGACGATAACCCGGTGGCCCGGCAGCTGATGGCCCACATGGGAGAGTCTCTGGGCTGGTGCCTGGAGACTGCGGACAGTGGCGAAGCTGCGCTGGCACTCATTGCTGAGCACAACGACCGAGGACGTCCGTATCAAGCGGTTTTTGTCGACTGGCTCATGGCTGGCCTGGACGGCTGGCAGACGAGTGCACGGATTCGTTCCTTGCTTGCCCATGGCAGCAACTCCAACTCGTCGCCCGTGATCATGATGGTCACCGCCCATGGACGTGAGATGTTGGCACAACAAACGCCCGAGGTTCGGAGCCTGATCGACGGCTATCTGGTGAAGCCGGTAACCGCCTCTATGCTGCTGGAAGCTATGCAATCTGCCTTTCAGCCTGTGGATGCCACTGCCAGCGTCCGCTCAACGGCCGAGGTATCTCAGCCGCTGAACGGTATGCGCATACTGCTGGTAGAAGATAGCGCCATCAACCAGCAGGTGGCTGAGGAGCTACTTTGCGGCCAAGGCGCTATGGTTGATATTGCTGACAACGGCCTGCGTGGGGTCGAAGCGGTCCAAGCTGGGATGGCGACCGGCAAGCCGTACGATGCCGTGCTCATGGACATGCAGATGCCTGTGATGGATGGGCTTACCGCAACACATGAAATCCGCAGCCGATTGGCCGCGCACGAGTTGCCTATCATCGCCATGACTGCCAACGCCATGGCGAGTGATCGTGAGGCCTGTTTGGCCGCAGGCATGAACGATCATGTGGGAAAACCATTTGACCTGGACCAACTGGTCGCCAAGCTGTTGCAATGGTCGGGAAGGGAAGCGGCTACCGAAGGTGCACAAGTGTCAGCTCCGGGAGCGCCATCGCGCAATGCCAAAACCCGAGCGGTCGCTGGCATTGCCGCCGCCAATACCCCCGCGGTACTGGACCGATCAGGTGCGCTTCAGCGTGTTGGCGGTAGCACTGCCCTGTTGGACCGCCTGAGCGCCCAATTCCTGTCCGATTTGCCGAGCTTGTTACTAGCGTGCGAGGCGACCACGCAAGACGAGCAAGGCGAGCAGACCTGTCGGGCACTGCACTCCCTCAAAGGGGTCGCCGCCACTATTGGCGCCGATGCTCTGGCCGAAGCCGCAGGGAAAGCAGAGCAGTCCTGCAAAGCTGGCCGGGCGCTGGACCTCGTGAGCCTACGTGGTGTGGCAGCAAGCACCCACCAGGCTTTACTGGATATTGGCATTGCAAAACCTGTGGCCCCGGCTAGCTCTGACCAGACCGCCAGAGCGATGCAGATGCTGACCTCTGTTCAGCGCCAAATACTGGTGCGGATACTTTCCTTGTTGGAAGGGGCTGACATGTCGGTCCTTGACGCCCTGGAGGAACTTCTATCGCATGGTGGGGGCGACCCCCAGCGATGGGGCGCGATAAACGATCACGTGCAGGCAATGTCATTTGATCGGGCCGCGGAGTTGGTGCGGCAATCTTTGGATGAGGGATAAACAGGACTTAGGATTTGTCAGTGAGCTCACGCCGTTTTGATCGGGATCGATTCATCTTGGCTGTCGAGCAAATTAGAGGTCGTGTTTTTCAGCTGTCTCGATTGCGCCAGAATAGCCTGTTAGGCATAGAAGCGAAATGAATCACCATATTGATCAACTGATTGAGAACTGTGGCCACAAGCCCAAAATCCTGGTGGTTGATGACCAGCCCATAAACATTCAGGTTATCTACAGCGTGCTCAAGAACCAGTTCAGCGTCGTCATGGCAACGACAGGTGAGCAAGCGCTGGTTCAAGCTGAGCAGCAGCGTCTTGATTTGATCATTTTGGACGTCATGCTGCCTGACCTTGATGGGTATGAGGTTTGTAAACGCTTGAAGGCTAATCCCGCCACCAGTGCTATTCCGGTTATTTTTGTCACTGGAAACAATAGTGCCTCTGATGAACAAAAGGGTTTTGAATTTGGCGCCATCGACTTCATTGCCAAGCCAATCAATGCCGCGATTTTGAAAGCCAGAGTCAAAACGTACGTGGCCTTCAAACTACAAACAGAGTTGCTTCAATCCATGAAGCCGAGGGATGACTGACCGCTCGGTTACTCACCGGCCCTGATGTTGAGGCCCGTGGTGGATGCACGTGTTAGCGCGGAAACGACCAGTACCGATTGAACTGGGACCCAAAGCGGAAGGAGTCCGCCCCGTCTTGGAGTGTCGATTCCTGCAGGCGCCTAGAACACGGCGATACTGAACAAAGCCGGCAGGCCTATACCTCCTGTGTCGCGCTCTCGATCACAAGCGTTACCTGCAGATTCACCTCGCGCAGGAAAATCACTAAGGCTTCGTCTCCGGACGTCGCCTCTCCCACACAAGTCCTCAACAGGGTTGAGCAATGCTTCAAGCCCAGTAGCGCGCAGCTGCCCTGTATGCGTTGGATCTCGGCCAGAGAGGTCGATGCATCGCTCCCGGTTTGCACCCGACCCACACAAGCAGAAATGTCGGATTGCAGCTTACGCATCAGACGGATAACCTCAGATTTTGGAAGACCCAGGCGCCGAGCGATTTGACCTAGTGGCTCCACCAGGTTCGTCTGCGTTTCCCGCAAAATCCGCTCAAGTGTGCGGGTGGTGTCTGCGAACGAAAAAGGCTTGATGATGAATCCCACCGCGCCCGCTTCGATTGCGCTTAGGACGGACTGGCGGTCCGCTGCAGAGGAAATCATCACGAAGGGTATGGCGGAAAGTAACTGATCGCCTTTTGCCCGTTTGAGCAGCCCCACGCCGTCCAGGTTCGGCATCGACAGGTCACAGCAGCACAGCGACGGACGTAGCCCGTCTTGCAGCAAAGCCCAAGCCGCTTCGCCGTCTGCAGCTTCAACGACTCCAGTGACGCCCGGCAGGCGTTGAATCAGAGACTCCAAGGGGACTCGGGAAATTTCGTCGTCGTCAACTATCAGGATCTTCATATTCCGCATGCCTTGTGCGATGGCTCGCTACATCCGCTTTACCTGCGTCTGCGCTTTCCTCATTTTTTGCAACGGGTACCTAGCAGGCCGTTGAAAAAGTGCTCATCGAACGTATCAGGGACGCTGTTTCCGAAGAAACGAGTGGCCCAGACGCGTTTCTGAAGCAAAAAACGCCTTGGGTTGCACCAAGGCGTCTCTTGTGTGCCCCCGCTCATCCGTTTTGACACGGACTGAATGCGGCCCTTTGTCTTGAAGGCCTCCGGTCAGGAGCATGCCCTATCATCCAGCCGGATGACAGGCCCCAAGACCCGAAGAGGACCTCTGTGAAGATTCTGCTGGCCGTCTGCAGCATGGCCCACCGCTCTGGCGCCGAGCTCTTTGTGCACGACGTGGCCACCGTTTTGCACCGGCGTGGTCACTCGGTGGTGGTCTATGCACCCATCATGGGCGACATGGTGGACGGGCTGCGCCAGCGCTGCATTGCCTGCGTGGTTGAGCTGAGCCAGGTGGCCGAGGCGCCCGACATCATCATCGGCAACACGCGCGACGACACGGTGGCCTGCCTGGCGCACTTCCTGGACGTGCCGGCCATCTCCATCTGCCACGACCGCACGGCTTCCCACGGCCAACCGCCGTTGTTCTCCCGGGTGCGGCAGCATGTGGCGGTGGACGCCAATTGCGCCGAGCGCCTGTCGCTGGAGAGCGGCATTCCGGCCGCGGGGATCGCCATCGTGTCCAACGGGGTGGATCTGCAGCGGTTTCGACCGCGGCCTGCCTTGCCCGGGCGGCCCCGCAGGGCGGCCATCTTCAGCAACTACGCCACCGAGAGTCCGGACACGCGCGCCATCCGTTCGGCGTGCGAGTCGCTGGGACTGACGCTGGAGGTGATCGGGCAGGGCGTCGGCCGCCAGGCGACGGCGCCTGAGGACTTGCTGGGAGCGTTCGATCTGGTGTTTGCCAAAGCGCGCTGTGCCATGGAGGCCATGGCGGTCGGTTGCGCAGTCGTCCTGCTGAACGAAGGCATGGGTTTGGCGGGACTGGTCACGGCCGACAAGGTGCAGGAATGGCATCGCTGGAATTTCGGTCGCCGCCTGATGCAGGCGCCCATTGACAGCGATGCGATCCGGCGCGAAGTGCTCCGCTACGACGCAGCCGATGCGGCGCTTGTTAGTGACTACGTGCGAACCCATGTGTCGCTGGAGGCCAGCGCCGACGCGCTGGAAGCGCTGGCGCGCCAGGTGATCGAGGCCGAGCCCGGGCGCGCGGTGATCGACCCACGGGATGAACTGCGCGAGTTCGCCCGGCATGTGGCCGACAACCTGGTGCCCTTCGGCACGCCGCAGGTTGCGGTGCAGGTCGGCCTGTTGCTCGCGCGCATCCAGGACCTTGAGTCGCGTCTGATCGGCACCGCAACCAGCCTGGCGAACACCCAGGAAGACCTTCTGGCGTCCGGGGCCAGGGCAATGGAGCTCGAACAACAGGCACAGGCTCTGAGCGGGTTGAGCGATCGCGCAGCCTGGCTGGAACGGCAGGTGCAGGAGTTGCAGGACGCCAGGACGCAGGCCGATGCATTCGAACGCGAGGTGCAGGCCTTGAGGAGCAGCCATTCCTGGCGCCTGACCGCGCCCATGCGCTGGCTGGTTTCGCGCTTCAAGCACTGATCTTGGGCACGCCGCACTCTCCACACGACCACCCGATGCAATGACCGCCATGAAGCCCCTTCTCCTGGTTGCCCACCCCGGACATGAGCTGCGTGTTTTCCAATGGGTCCAGCAGGCCCGCCCTCAGGTCGTGGTGCTGACCAGCGGGGACGGCTCCATTGGTCAGCCCCGGCTGGAGGACAGCCGGCGCATGCTGAACCAATGGGGGCTGGACGTGCGCAGCGAGTGGCTGGCGCCTGTGTCCGATTCGGTGGTGTACCAGGCGCTGCTGGGGACGGGGAGTTCTCCATTCGGAGAATGGCTCGACGGGCTCACCCGGGCGGCACTGGAGGCCGGCATCGACACGGTGGTGGCGGACGAGGCAGAGGGCTACAACCCGTCGCACGACCTTTGCCGGGTGCTGGCCAACCGCCTGGTGTCGCGCTTGCGCGCGGCGGGCCGCGAGGTGCGCAACCTGGAAATCCCCCTGGTGGGTCATCCCTGTGACCCTGCGCGTGAAGACCAGATCGAGATCGAGGTGCGACTGACGGAGGCCGAGCTCCGCCAGAAGCTGGAGCAGGTGCTGGACTACGCCCGGCGCTGCAGCCCGGTGCTGCTGGCCGAGGTGCAGACCATGTTCGACACTTTCGGCACGCAGGCCTTCGCCCGCGAATGCCTCTACCCCGCGGCCCGCACGCCTTATGAGGAAGGGGTGCTGCCAGGTGACATGCCCCACTTCGAGCGGGTCGGGGAAGAGCGGCAGGCTGCGGGCATCTACAAGGATGTGATCCGCGCACGGCATCTGCTGCGCATGGTGACTGCTGCGGGCGTCCCGGACTAAGGCGTGTTAACACTAGTTGCGATTTCATTGACTGCGACGGATACTTCGACGCATGGAGATCACACCCGAGCAATTCGCCACGATTGAGCACTGTCTGCCCAGGCAGCGTGGCAACGTCAGCCTGAGCAACCTGCAAGTGGTCAATGCGATCCTCTATGTGGCCGAGCATGGCTGCAAGTGGCGCGGACTGCCCAAGCGGTTTGGCAACTGGCACACCATCTACACGCGCATGAACCGCTGGACCAAGGCCGGGGTACTTGATCGCATGTTCGAGGAGTTGCAGCGGGCCCAGGTCGTGCGCATCAAGATCGAAGCGGTATCGCTGGACTCCACCAGCATCAAGGTCCATCCCGACGGCACTGGAGCACTAAAAAAAACGGCCCGCAGTCCATCGGAAAGTCCCGAGGGGGATGGAACACCAAGATTCATATGGTTGCCGCGGATGCTCGAACGGCCGTGACGTTCTGCCTCTCGCCTGGGCAGGCACACGACGCACCCGAAGGTCGGCGCCTGCTCAGCAGTCTTGGGCCAACCAGCAGACCTGTGCATTTGCTGATGGACCGAGCTTACGAAGGCAACGAGACGCGGCAGTTGGCCCTGGATCTGGGGTTCGTTCCGGTGGTGCCACCGATGAGGACGCGGATCGAACCTTGGGAGTACGACCGCGAGATGTACAAGCGCCGCAACGAGGTCGAACGTCTGTTCCGTCGGCTCAAGGGCTATCGCCGGATCTTCTCGCGCTTCGAGAAACTCGATCTCATGTTCCTGGGTTTCATCAGCTTCGTTCTCGTCGCCGATGGACTTCGGATGTGTTAACAGCCCCTAGTCGAGACGACGATGGGAACTCGCACCCGCATCGCCGTTCTGGGATTCGGTCGCTTCGGCCGGGTGCACGCCTTGCGCTTGCAGGCTCACCCGGCCTACGAAGTGGTGTGTGTGGTCGACCCCGACCCGCAGGCGCGTGCCGCTGCGCAGACGCAGGGCTTCAATGCCGTTGCCTCCCTTGACGCCTTGCCGAAGGCGGTGCAGGCCGCCGCGGTGGTCACACCCGCAGAAACCCACGCGGATCTGGCGGTGACGCTGATGCACCGGGGCATCGACGTGCTGGTCGAGAAGCCGATGGCCGAAAGCGAGCAGGCCATTGACGCCATGCTGGACGCTGTCCGCGTGACGGGTCGCAAGCTCTTCATCGGCCACATCGAGCGCTTCAACCCGGCGCTGATCGACCTGCCGTGGGGTCAGGTTCCTGGTCACCTGGTGTTCCGGCGCCAGTCCCGCCTGCCCGGCACCGCCCGTTCGGTGGTGCTGGACCTGATGGTGCACGACCTCGATCTGGCGCCCCACCTCCTGCGCTGCGGACCCGATGAATTCCTTCACATTCTCGATGTGCAGTCTCTGGAGGACAGCATGCAGGTCGTGGCGCGGATGGGCGACACGCGTGTGGACTTTCATGTCCGCCACGGCGCGGACATCTCTCTTGCCAGCGTGTGTTGGGGCGACCAAGGAGCCTGGAATGAGCTGCTTCTGTCCAGCCGGTCCGATCTGGGGCAGTCCGATGCCCTGACCAGACAGTACACCGCCTTTCATCACGAGTTGCGCGGCCTGCCTTCGCTGCTGGCAGGTGCACAGGATGGCGCCATCGCTGCCCGCCGCGCTCTCGCCATCGTGGCCAAGCTATGAAGGTGCCTTTTTTTCGCAGTCCCTGGCAGGAGCCAGAAGCCGCAGATCGCGCGATGGCGGTTTGGTCCCAGGTGCTGCGCAGCGGCTGCTACATCCAGGGGCCTGCTGTGTCGCGCTTTGAAGGAGCGCTGGCCCTGCGACTGGGCGCTCGGCAGGTGGTGGGGCTGAACTCCGGCACCGATGCCCTGGTGCTTGCGCTGCGCTTGCTCGACCTCGACCCTGGCGACGAGGTCGTGTTGCCCAGCTACACCTTTTTCGCCTGTTTCGAGGCTGTGGTGCGGGCTGGCGCCGTTCCAGTCTTGTGCGACTGTGCTCCCGACGATTTCCTTGCCGGTGCCGAGGACGTGGCCGAGCGGCTGACGCCGCGCACACGGGCCGTTCTCACTGTGCCGCTGTTCGGCGATGCCAGCGCACTGCCCGGTGTTTCGCAGCTGTGCCGGGACCGGGGGCTGCCGCTGGTCGAAGACGCTGCACAGGCGCTGGGCGCACGCGCCTGGACTCCGGACCGTGGCTGGGTCGCTGCCGCAGCCTGGGGAGACCTGAGCACCCTGAGCTTCTATCCCACCAAGACCTTGGGGGCAAGCGGTGACGCTGGCGCCCTGAGCAGTCCGCATGCGCAGCTGGTGGAGCGCGCACAGGCGCTGCGCAATCATGGCTTGAACAGCGCAGTTCATATCGATGTGGGCTACAACAGCCGCATGGACGCGCTGCAGGCGGAGCTGCTCCTGATGGGGCTGGATCAGCTGGATCGTTGGCTGGCCAGGCGCCAGGAGATTGCGCGGCGCTACCTGAGCGGCTTGTCCGGACTGCCGGGCATCACCCTGCCACACGACCGCGAGGGCCATGCCTGGAACTACTTTGTCCTGCGGTGTGAGCGCCGTGACGGTCTGCGGGAGAGCCTCGCCGCGGCGGGCGTCGAAACCAAGATCTATTACGAACGCCCCATTCACGCACAGCCGGCCTGGCTGGCCCGGTATGGGGAGCGGACGCTGCCTCATGCCAGCGCGCTTGCCAGCCGGGCCCTGGCGTTGCCCATTTTTCCGGGCATGCAGGATGAGGAGGTCGCAAGGGTGGTGGCCGCTGTGCGGCGGGCTGTTGCCGTACAGCAGAAAGAAGAAGGTGACGAGCCTTGACCCCGGCACTGGCTCCACAGTTAGGGCTGCTTGGTTCCCCACCTGACCCGGTTGGCCGCTTTACCATGCGGGAAGGCCCGTCAACTGCAATTGTAGGCGATGCCTGTGTCCTTTGCGGCGTGGGGTGACCTTTAGAATCAGCCGCCTATGTCCTATGTCGTCCTGGCCCGCAAATACCGTCCGCGCCGCTTCACCGAAATGGTGGGGCAGCAGCATGTGGTCCAAGCCCTCTCGAATGCCCTGACGACCCAGCGCCTGCACCACGCCTACCTGTTCACCGGCACGCGTGGCGTGGGCAAGACCACGGTCTCGCGCATTCTGGCCAAGTCGCTCAACTGCCTGGGTGCTGACGGGCAGGGCGGTATCACCGCCGAGCCCTGCGGCGTGTGCCAGGCCTGCACCGACATCGACGCCGGGCGTTTCGTCGACTACACCGAGCTGGACGCGGCCTCCAACCGCGGCGTGGACGAGGTGCAGTCGCTGCTGGAGCAGGCGGTCTACAAGCCGGTGCAGGGGCGCTTCAAGGTCTTCATGATCGACGAGGTGCACATGCTCACCGGGCACGCGTTCAACGCGATGCTCAAGACACTGGAAGAGCCGCCCGAATACCTCAAGTTCGTGCTGGCCACGACCGACCCGCAGAAGGTGCCGGTCACGGTGCTCTCGCGCTGCCTGCAGTTCAACCTGCGGCCGATGGCGCCGGAGACGGTGCTGGAACACCTGGGCCAGGTGCTGGCGGCCGAGAACGTACCGGCCGAGCCGCAGGCCTTGCGCCTGCTCTCGCGCGCGGCGCGCGGTTCGATGCGCGATGCGCTGTCGCTCACCGACCAGGCCATCGCCTTCGGTGGCGGCCAGTTGCAGGAGGCCACGGTGCGCCAGATGCTGGGCGCGGTGGACCGTTCGCACGTGCTGCGGCTGATCGATGGCCTGGCGCGCGGTGATGGCGCGGCGGTGGTGGACACCGTCGATGCGCTGCGCGTCAACGGGCTGAACGCCGCTTCCACGCTGGAAGAAATGACCAGCCTGCTGCAGCGCATGGCCGTGCTGCAGGTCGTGCCCGAGCGGGCGGCGCTGGAGGCCTCGGACGACCCCGACCAGCCCGAGATCGTGCGGCTGGCGCAGGCCCTGCCGGCCGACGAGACGCAGCTGCTCTACAGCCTGTGCCTGCACGGTCGTGCCGAGCTGGGACTGGCGCCCGACGAGTACGCCGCGCTGACCATGGTGCTGCTGCGGCTGCTGGCCTTCAAGCCGGCCGGCGCCCCCAGCGCCTCGCCGGAAAAAAAAACACTGAAATCCGGGCCTGAGCCCGTCGCAGCGCCCGCGCCGGTGGCCAAGCCGCCGGTGGTCGTGCCCCCTTCGCAGGGCCCTGCGGCCCAGGTGCCCGCTTCGCCAGCCGTCTCCGCCCCGTCTGCCGCCGTGCCTGCACCCCGGCCCGCTGAAGCCCCCGTCTCGCGCGCGGCTCCCGAAGAACCCACGGACGTCGACGGACCGCCCTGGGTCGACGAACCCGGTGAAGAGTCGATGCCGGAGCCGCCGGAAGAGGGCGTGCAGACCAGCCGGCGCGTGGTGGAAATTCCGGTGCGCGAGGCCAGCCTGTCCCCGCGGGTGGAGCAGATGCGCGACCCCTCGGAGCCGGTGCGACTGCCGGAGCCGGTGATCACGCCCGAGGGCGACTTCTGGTTCGCCCTGGTGCAGCAGATGGTCAAGGCCGAGGTGGTCTCGGCACTGGTGCGTGAGCTGGCGCTGCAGTCGCAGCTGGTGGCGCGCGACGCCGACCAATGGCTGCTGCGCGTGGAGCGCGAGTCGCTCAACCAGCCCAGCACGCGCGAACGTCTGTCGACGGCCCTGCAGTCGCAGGGTCATGCGGTGCGGCTGGCGGTGGAGATCGGCCCGGTGAGCGACTCGGCGTCCCTGCGCCTGGCGGCCGAGGCCAACCGGCGCCAGCGCGAGGCCGAGCGCATCATTCACGACGACCCTCTGGTGCAGGCCATGATGCGCGACTTTGGCGGCAGAATCGTGCCCGGATCGTTGCGGGCCACCGAGGCCTGAACGCACAGCTTTTATTCATTCCAAGAACCCCAACCCAAGGAACACCATGTTCAACAAAGGACAACTCGCCGGCCTGATGAAGCAGGCCCAGGCCATGCAGGAAAACCTCAAGAAGGCCCAGGACGAACTGGGCAACATCGAGGTCACGGGTGAGTCCGGTGCCGGTCTGGTCAAGGTGCTCATGACCTGCAAGCACGACGTGCGCCGCGTGACCATCGACCCTTCGCTGCTGGCCGACGACAAGGACATGCTCGAAGACCTGGTGGCCGCCGCCTTCAACGCCGCAGTGCGCAAGGCCGAAGAGACCTCGCAGGAGAAGATGGGCAAGCTCACCGCCGGCATGCCGGGGCTGCCCGGCGGCATGAAGTTCCCGTTCTGACCACGCACCCTCGCGTGGCCGATACCCACTCGCTGGAACTGCTGGTGCAGGCGCTGCGCTGCCTGCCCGGCGTGGGGGTGAAATCCGCCCAGCGCATGGCCTTCCATCTGCTGCAGCACGACCGCGAAGGCGCGCTGCGTCTGTCGCAGGCCTTGCAGCACGCCTGCAGCTCGGTGAAGCACTGCACGATGTGCCACACCTTCACCGAAAACGACATCTGCCCGACCTGCGAGGACCCGCGGCGCGACCGCGGCCTGCTCTGTGTGGTCGAGACGCCGGCCGACCAGGCGGCGATGGAGCGCACCGGTGCCTACAAGGGCCTGTACTTCGTGCTGATGGGCAAGCTCAGCCCGCTGGACGGCGTGGGTCCGCGCGAGATCGGCCTGCAGAAGCTGTTCGAACGCATCGACGCGACCGAACAGGGCGAGCGGGTGGTGCGCGAGGTGATCCTGGCGACCAACTTCACCGCCGAAGGTGAGACCACGGCCCATGTCATCGCACAGGGGCTGAAGACCCGTGGCGTCAACGTCACCCGTCTGGCGCGCGGGGTGCCGGTCGGCAGCGAGCTCGAATACGTCGATCTGGGCACCATCGCCCACGCCCTGGTGGACCGGCGCTGAAGCGTCCGGCCTCCGTTTTTGTTTCAAGGTGTTTTCATGACCTATGCCGGACTGACCGTGGCCTACTGGACCGTGCTGGTCGTGGCCCTGCTGCCGCTCGGCTGCGCCTGGCTGGCCAAGTCGGGGGCGGTGTCCAAACCCCGCCGGGAAGGCGGCTACGACAACCACCTGCCCCGCGAATGGCTGGCGCGTCAGTCGGGCTGGCGCGCGCGGGCCAATGCGGCGCAGGCCAACTGCTTCGAGGCCATGCCGTTCTACATCGGCGCGGTGATCATTGCGCACCAGCATTCGGTCTTCCAGACGCGGCTGGATCTGCTGTGCTTTGTGTACGTGGTGCTTCGGCTGATGTACATCCTGTTCTACGTGGCCGACATGGCCACGCTGCGCAGCGCCGTTTGGGCGCTGGCGTTCGCAGCCAACATCGCGCTGCTCTTCATCTGATTGCGACGCCGGCGGCCGTTACATCGGCTTGCATTTGGCGTCGGTGGAAACCCGCTCGGGACTCGTCCCGATGCGCAGCGGGCGTCCGTGACCTACGCTCGGTTCCATCGAATCAGGGAACCGAAGGACGCGTGCATGTGGAATCGCCGTGAGTGGTTGCGGTCTTGGGCCTCGGCTTTGCCGATGGTGGCCGGGCTGCCTGCGGCGATGGCGCAGGGCAGCGCGAAGTTGCAGTCGCAGCCTTCGCGCGCGCCGTTCGGGCGTGTGGTGCTGGCGGTCGAGAACCGCGCGGCCTTCTGCTACCTGCCGCTGACGATTGCCGACCGCATGGGGTACTTCGCGGCCGAGGGGCTGGATGTCCAGGTGCGCGACCTCATGGAGCCTGGAACAGCCTTGCAGGCCCTGCTGTCCGGGTCGGCGCAGGTGCTCTCCGGTCCCTACAGCACCAGCGTCGCCTTGCGTGCGCGCGGCAAGTCCTATCCTTCGATCGTGCTGCAGGGGCGTGCGCCCCAACTGGTGCTCGGTGTGTCGCACAAGACACTCGCGGGCTTCCGAAACATCGAAGACCTGCGTGGGCGCAAGGTGCTGGTGCCGTCTCTGGGCAGTGGAGCGCACCGCATGGTGCTCATGTTGATGGCGGCCGGCCGTCTGGGCGCGGAAACCGTGGATTTCGTGCCCGTCGCCAGCCCGACGGCGGCGCTGGCGAATTTCCGGAACGGCCTGGTCGATGCGATCTGTTACACCGACCCGGTCATCACCCAGCTGGAGCAGGACAGTGCGCTGCGCCTGGTGGCGGACACACGCACTGTGCGCGGCAACGCCGATGTGTTCGGTGGACCGATGCCCGCGGGTTGCCTTAGCGTGGCGGCCGACTACCTGGGTTCGCACCGCGAGGAGTGCCAGGCGCTGGTCCATGGCCTGGTCCATGCGCTCAAGTGGCTGCAGACAGCGGGCCTGTCCGACATCAACAAGGTGGTGCCGGAGTCGTACTTCCAGGGGGACCGGGCGCTGTATCTGGCGGCGTTCAGCCGTGCTCGCGAAGCATGGTCGCCCGACGGGCTGATGCCCGATGCCGGGCCCGCGACCATGGCGCGGGTAATGTCCCGGTTCGACACCGCGTCACCGCTGCGCCAGGTGGACCTTTCGCAGACTTTCACGAACGACATGGCGCTCAAGGCCAAGGCCCGGTTCAAGGCCTGAGGCGCCGCGCCGGGGATGTTCAGCGTTTGGTGGTCTTGCGGCTGGAGCGCTCCTCCGACGCGACCCGGACGCTCTTCTGTTTGCCCTTGGGCACCTTGGCAGAACGAGCAGGCTTTTTCGCGCTGGCCTGCTTGCTGCGGGTGGCCTTGCCGGCCTTCGCCGAGCGGGCAGGGGCACGCTCGGCCACGCGGACGGATTTGGGCAGCATCAGGGTGAGGCGCTGGCCCGACTTGAGCTTCGCGTTCACGGACAGGCCGTTCCAGCCCGCCACGCTGACGGTGCTCACCCGGTAGCGCTGGGCCACACGGGCCAGCGTGTCGCCCTTGCGGGCGCGAACAACCGTGCGCCGGAGCACCACCTCGGGCGCCAGGCTGAGCTGGGCGTTGTCGGCCACGAACTCGCTCACGTCCCGATCCCGCGCGCCGTTGCGGTGGACCAGCAGGCTGGAACCGGCCCGGACCTTCATGCGCGGCGGGATGTTGTTCACGCTGCGCAACTCGGACTCGCTCATGCCCACGCGCTTGGCCACATCGGACACGCTCATGGTGGACGGCGCCACCCAGGCGGTCCAGCTGGCCAGCGGGCCGCTATAGGTCTTGAGCTTTTCCTCGAACACCTTGGCGTTGTCCCAGGGCAGCAGGATGTTCGGAGTGCCCGCGGCCATCACCAGCGGTTGCTTGATGGACGGGTTGAGCGTGCGGAAGTCGCGCTCGCTGATGCCCGCGAGACTCGCGATGAGCGAGACGTCCATGTCGCGCTCGATCGTGAGCGTGTCGAAGAAGGGGTGGTTGCCGATGGATGGCAGCACGGTGCCGAACACTTCGGGGCGCGCGACGATGTTCTCGACCGCCTGCAGCTTGGGCACGTACATGCGCGTTTCCAGCGGCATGTTCAGGTCGGTGTAGCCGGTGGGGCGGCCCTCGCGCTGGTTGCGGGTGATGGCCCGGTTGACGTTGCCCTGGCCCCAGTTGTAGGCGGCCAGCGCCAGGTGCCAGTCGCCGAACCGGGCGTGCAGCTGTTCAAGGTAGTCGAGCGCCGCACGGGTCGAGGCCAGCACATCGCGGCGGTCGTCGCGGAACACGTTCTGCTTGAGGTCGAAGGACTGGCCGGTGGCGGGCATGAACTGCCACATGCCCGCGGCCCGGGCGCTGGACACCGCCTGGGGGTTGAACGCGCTCTCGATGAACGGCAGCAGCGCCAGCTCCATGGGCAGGTTGCGCCGCTCGATCTCCTCGACGATGTGGAACAGGTAGCGGCTCGAGCGCTCGGTCATGCGCTGGATGTAGTCGGGCCGCGAGGCGTACCACTGTTCGCGGTCGCGCACCAGCTCGCCGTCGAGGTCCTGCATCGCGAGACCGCGGCGGATGCGTTCCCAGATGTCCGCAGGCGCCGCCAGCATGGTGACGGGCGGTGGCGTGGCGGACGCGATGGAAATCTCGCTCAGCGGGGCATGGGGCGTCTGAACCCGCGGAAGCTGGGGAGCGGTGGCCTGGGATGGGGCGGTGGCGCCGGGAGACGGCGTTTGCGGCGGCTCGTGCGGTGGCAGCGGGGTGCTTGCACAGGCGGCCAGCAGCGCCGCGAATCCGAGGCTGCTCAGCACTTTCAAGGAACGTGCCGAACAACAGCGCGCGCGGACGGGCAACGAAGAGAGAAAGGTCATGGACTACTGAAACACGTTTTTCCAGGCACGCAGCGTGGTGAACACACCCAGCGCGTCGGAAGGGGTCTCTGGGGCATGGCGGCGGGCAGCTTCTGAGAGGGCCGGCGCACGCACGCGAAGGAAGGGGTTGATCTGCTTTTCCAGTCCGATGGAGCTGGGCAGCGTGGGAAGGTTCCGCTCGCGCAGCGACTGACAGTGTTGTTCGTGCGCCTGCAGATCGGCATTGTCCGGATCCACCGCCCGCGCAAACCGCAGATTGGACAGCGTGTACTCGTGGGTGCAGCACACCCGGGTGTCGTCCGGCAGGACCGCCAGGCGGTCGAGCGAGGCCAGCATCTGCTGAGGTGTGCCTTCGAACAGGCGGCCACAGCCGGCAGAAAACAGCGTGTCACCGCAGAACAGCAGGGGCGCGCCATTCACATCGGCGCAGTGGTAGGCGATGTGACCCGCCGTGTGGCCCGGCACGTCCATCACCTCGAAGCGCAGGCCCAGCAGTTCGATGGTGTCGCCTTCGCTCACACGCTCAAGGGGCTCGGGAACGACCTCGCGTGCGGGGCCGATCACCCGTGCGCCGGTGGCCTGCCTCAGTGCGTCCACACCCCCCGTGTGATCGCCGTGATGATGGGTGACCAGGATGGCGTCGAGCGTGATGCCCTGCGAACCCAGCCATCTCAGCACACCCTCCGATTCCCCCGGGTCCACCACGAGCGCACGCCGGCCATCATGAAGCACCCAGATGTAGTTGTCATTGAAGGCGGGAAGCGGGATCAGGGTCATGGGGCTCGCACCTTGGGCAGGGCGTGTAGAGTACCGGGCGGGACCGGGTTGCGGCCCGAAGAGACCGTCGCTTGAACACCCAGAATGAATGACCGAATTATAAGTTTGACCGACTGGTTCCAGACCCCTCCGGGGCGCTACTTGCTCCAGTGGGAACAGGGTCAGTTCGACCGTTCGGTGGTGAACTTGTTCGGCTACAACGCGCTGCAGCTGGGGCTGCCGGAACTGCATGCGCTGGCGGCCAACCGGATGCCTCACCGGTGGCTGGCCCTGCCCGAAGAAATGCTCAGCGCCGAGGAAATTCCGACTGGACCGGACCGCGACACGGTGCCCGCAGCCGGAGTCGCAGGGGCATCCTCCTCAGCGATCCCGCGCGTGGCGCTGGTGACCAACGCAGCGGCGCTTCCTTTTCCCGAAGCGAGTCTGGATCTGGTGGTGCTGCCCCACACCCTGGAGCTGAGCGCCGACCCGCACCATGTGCTGCGCGAGGTGGAGCGTGTGCTTGTGCCCGAAGGACGTGTGGTGGTGGCGGGTTTCAACCCCAACAGCTTCTGGGGGCTGCGCCAGAGCCGTGCGCGCCTGATGGGCCGCTTCGGCATCTCGGCGCTGGGTCTGTCGGAGTTGTACCTGCCCGAGGCCGGCGAGTTCATCGGGCCTGGGCGGCTGCGGGACTGGTTCAGCCTGCTGGGCCTCGAAGTCGAGTCGCAGCACTTTGGTTGTTACCGGCCCGCGGTCCACAGCGACAAGTGGCTGCAGCGCTATGCCTGGATGGACCGCGCCGGCCCCCGCTGGTGGCCGATCTTCGGATCGGTCTATTTTTTTGTCGCGGTCAAGCGGGTGCGTGGGGTGCGTCTGCTCGGGCCTGCCTGGCGACCGCGGCGCGCTTCGGGCACCGCGCCCGTGACCATTGCAAACCGGCGCTGAACGCGCCTTTCTGGAGCATTGAATTTGAATCACGTGGTGATGTACACCGATGGTGCCTGCAAGGGCAACCCCGGTCCGGGCGGCTGGGGGGTCTACCTGAAATCGGGCGGGCACGAAAAGGAGTTGTGGGGCGGCGAGCGCGAGACCACCAACAACCGCATGGAGCTGACCGCGGTCATTGAAGGTCTGGCGGCGCTCAAGCGCCCCTGCACGGTGGCGCTCTACCTTGACAGCGAATACGTGCGCAAGGGCATCACCGAGTGGATTCACGGCTGGAAGGCCAAGGGCTGGAAGACGGCCAGCCGGCAGCCGGTGAAGAACGCCGACCTGTGGCAGCGCCTGGATGCGCTGGTGCACCAGGGCACGCACAAGATTGAGTGGCACTGGGTCAAAGGACACGCCGGTGACCCGGGCAACGAGCGGGCCGATGCCCTGGCGAACCGGGGTGTGCCCACCTGAGGTTCGAGCGACCTGATGAATCCCGATGAACGGGTGACCGTTCTCGCGGGGCTTCGGGAACTTGTGCAGCGCAGCAGCGTCTGCGCTGATACATTGCGTTTCTTTCTCCGTCTCATTCGCAGCACGGACGCTGCATGAGGCCTTCGTGGACACGAAGACTACATGGCACAAAAACTCTACGTCTGGGTCGCTGTGGGCGGCATTGCGCTGGCGTCGGCCGGCGCCTGGTGGTTTCAGAACCGTCCCGCTGCAGGTGCACAGCAGGCCGCACCGGGCACTCCCGCTTCCCCCGGTGCTGCCGGTGGACGGCCCGGCCAAGGCGGTGGTGGCATGCCGGGGGTCGAGGTCACCAAGGTCCAGACCCAGCGCCTGCAGGACGATGCCCAGTCCGTCGGCACCCTGCGTTCGCGCCAGAGCGTGACCCTGCGGCCCGAGGTGGCCGGTCGCATCGTGCAGATCGCGGTGTCGGATGGTGCCCGGGTGCGCAGGGGCCAGTTGCTCGTGCAGATGGACGACACGTTGCAGAAGGCGGAACTGAGCCAGGCCCAGGCGCAGTTGTCGATTGCGCGCGCCAACCTCAAGCGCAACGAGGAGCTGGTGGCCCAGGCCTTCGTGGCCCAGCGGGTGCTCGATGAAAGCCGCGCCGCCCTCCAGGTGGCCGAGGCCCAGGTGTCGCTGGCGCAGGCTCGCTTGGCGCGTATGCGCGTCGTGGCGCCCTTCGACGGCACGGTGGGCCTGATCAACATCAACCTCGGCGAGTACGTCAAGGACGGTGCCGACCTGATCAACCTTGAAGACACCTCGCAGCTGACGGTGGACTTCCGCCTGCCCGAGCGCTACCAGAGCCTGGTGGCGGCGGGCCAGTCGGTGCAGGTTCAGCTGGATGCTCTGCCAGGCCAGAACTTTCAGGCCCGCATCCAGGCGGTCGACCCGCTGCTGGACGCCAACGGGCGCTCGGTGGCCGTGCGGGCGGTGCTGCCCTCGACAGCGGGCAAGGACCTGCGCCCGGGCATGTTCGCGCGGGTCAACACCGTGTTTTCGGTCAACGACGCGGCCCTGGTCGTGCCCGAGGAGGCCATCGTGCCGCAGGCGGGCAAGCAGTTCGTCATCAAGCTGCGCAAGGAAGGCGAGGGCGATGGCGCCAAGCTGGTCACCCAGCGCACCGAGGTCCGCATCGGCGTGCGCCGCGCCGGCCAGGTGGAAATCACCGACGGTGTGGCGGTGGGCGACACCGTGGTGGTCGCCGGGCAGCAGCGGCTGCAGCAGGACGGGACCGCCGTCCGTGTGGTGGACATGAGCCGGCCCGAAGCCGGCCAGCCAGGCGCTGGCAAGGGCGGGCCACCGGCCGGCGCTCCCTCAGCCAAGCCGGGTGATGCGCCTGCGGGCGGCAAACCGCCCGCAGCGGGCTGAGGCCGTTCCGCACCGCACAGGAGCCCGACCATGCAACTGCCCGAGATTGCCATCCGCCGCCCGGTCTTCGCGAGCGTGCTGTCCCTGTTGATCCTGCTGGTGGGCCTGGTGGCCTTCCAGGGGCTCACGGTGCGCGAGTACCCCAAGATCGACGAACCGACGGTCACCGTCAGCACCACCTTCACCGGGGCCTCCAGCGAGGTGGTCGAGTTGCAGGTCAGCAAACCGCTGGAGGATTCCATTGCCGGCATCGAGGGGGTGGACGTGATCACCTCCATCAGCCGACAGGAGCGCAGCCAGATCACGGTGCGCTTCAAGCTCGAACGCGACCCCGACTCGGCCGCTGCCGATGTGCGCGACAAGGTCAGCCGGGTGAGGCAGCGCCTGCCGCAGGGCATCGACGAGCCGGTGATCGCGAAGGTGGAGGCCGATGCCTTTCCGGTGATCTGGCTGGCCCTGACTTCCGACACCCACAGCGCGCTGCAGCTGTCCGATCTGGCCAACCGAATCGCCAAGCCGGTGCTGCAGACCGCGCCGGGTGCTGCCGAGGTGCGGGTGTACGGCGAGCGCAAGTACTCCATGCGCATCTGGGCCGACCCCGACCGCCTCGCGGCCTATGGGCTCACGGTGCAGGACATCGAGGATGCGCTGCGGCGTTCCAACCTCGAGGTGCCGGCCGGTCGCATCGAGAGCAGCCAGCGCGAGTTCAACGTGACCGCCGCCACCGACCTGCAGACGCCGCAGCAGTTCCGCGACGTCACCATCCGCAACGTCAACGGCCTGCCGATCCGGCTGGGCGACGTGGCGCGGGTGGTGCAGGGCCCTCAGGACGAACGCAGCTCGGTGCGCCTGAACGGCCGCGACTCGGTGTCGCTGGGCGTGATCCGCCAGGCCACGGCCAACCCGCTGGAGCTGTCCGCGGGCGTGCGCCAGCTGCTGGAAAAGGTCAAGGCCGACCTGCCGCCGGGCATCAACGTCGACATCGCCAACGACAACTCGGTCTTCATTGACCGCTCGATCAAGGCGGTCTACACCACCATCGCCGAAGCGGTGGTGCTGGTGGCACTGGTGATCTTCGTGTTCCTGCGAACGCTGCGCGCCTCCATCATTCCGCTGGTGACGATCCCTGTCAGCCTGGTCGGCTCCTTCGCGCTGATGGCGCTGTTCGGTTTTTCCATCAACACCCTGACGCTGCTGGCGCTGGTGCTGGCCATCGGTCTGGTGGTGGACGATGCCATCGTGGTGCTGGAGAACATCTACCGGCACATCGAGGAGGGCATGAAACCTTTCGACGCTGCCATCAGAGGGGCGCGCGAGATCGGCTTCGCGGTGGTGGCCATGACGCTGACGCTGGCGGCGGTGTACGCGCCGCTGGCCTTCACGCCCGGGCGCACCGGACGCCTGTTCGCTGAGTTTGCGCTTGCCCTGGCCGGCGCGGTGGTGGTTTCGGGCTTCGTGGCGCTGACGCTCTCGCCCATGATGAGCAGCAAGCTGCTGCGCCACAACCCCAACCCAGGCTGGTTCGACAGAGGCATGGAGCGCGTGCTGGTGGCCATCACCAACGGCTACAGCCGCATGCTGGCCGGTGCGCTGCGGGTGCGCTGGCTGGTGGTGGGCATCATGCTCGCCAGCGCGGTGGGCAGCTGGTGGCTGCTCAAGACCACCAAGCAGGAGCTGGCGCCGCTGGAGGACCGGGGCGTGATCCTGGTCAACATCAACGGCCCGGACGGCGCCACGCTGAACTACACGCGCCGTTACGCCGAAGCGGTCGAACGGATCGGACAGGACTACCCGGAGTTCGACCGCATCTTTGCCAACATCGGCAACCCGACCGTGGCCCAGGGCTCGGTGTTCCTGCGTGCCACACCCTGGGAAGAGCGGGAGCGCAGCACCCTGGAAATCGCGCGCGAGCTGCAGCCCAAGATCGGGGCGCTGCCGGGCATCAGCGCGTTCCCGATCACGCCGCCCTCGCTGGGCCAGGGCTTCCGCGAGCGGCCGATCAACTACGTCATCGTCACCAGCGACAGTTACGAAAACCTCTCGCGCACGGTGCGCCGCTTCCAGGACGAGATGGCGAAGTACCCCGGGTTCCAGCAGGTCGACACCGACCTGCGGCTGAACAAGCCGGAGATCCGCATGGACGTGGACCGCGAGCGCGCCGCCGACATGGGGGTGAGCGTGGACGCCATCGCCCGCACGGTGGAGACGCTGCTGGGTGGGCGCACCGTGACCCGCTACAAGCAGGGCGGCGAGCAGTACGACGTGGTGGTGCAGACCGACCGCACGCAGCGCAGCGCGCCCGACGACATCGACCGCCTGTTCGTGCGCGGACGGGGGGACGCCATGATTCCGCTGGCTTCGCTGGTCAAGGTCAGCGAGGTGGTGGTGCCGCGCGAGCTCAACCACTTCGGTCAACGGCGCAGCGCCTCCATCACCGCCAACCTCGGTCCCGAGCTGGCGCTGGGCGATGCGCTGCAGATCATGAACACCATCGCGGCCGAGGTGCTGCCGCCGGGCTACACCACCGACCTCAACGGCCAGAGCAGGGAGTTCCGCAGCTCGTCGGGTTCGCTGGCCATCGTGTTCGCGCTGTCGCTGCTGTTCATCTTTCTGGTGCTGGCGGCCCAGTTCGAGAGCTTCGTCGACCCGTTCATCATCCTGCTGTCGGTGCCCTTGTCCATGCTCGGCGCGCTGCTGGCGTTGCGGCTTACGGGAGGCACACTCAACGTGTTCAGCCAGATTGGTCTGATCACCCTGGTGGGGCTGATCTCCAAGCACGGCATCCTGATCGTGGAGTTCGCCAACCAGCTGCGCGAGCAGGGCCAGTCCAAGCTGGAGGCCGTGACCGCAGCCGCCGCGCTGCGCCTGCGCCCCATCATGATGACCACTGGTGCCATGGTGCTCGGAGCCCTGCCGCTGGCGCTGGCCTCCGGCGCGGGCGCCGAGAGCCGGCAGCAGATCGGCTGGGTCATCGTGGGCGGCATGTCGGTGGGCACGCTGCTGACCATCTTCGTGGTGCCGACCATGTACATGCTGCTGGCGCGCACCCGGCACGGCTCGCGCGTGCTGCCGCAGGAGACCGCCCAGGTTCCGTCGCATCCCGGTGACGTGCTGGTGGCCAAATGAGCTGGCTCGAACACCGGGTGCCGCCGCCCCTGGTGGGCCTGGTCACCGCGCTGCTGATGGTCTGGGCGGCCGGCGGCCCCGAGTGGCATGTGCCCACCGGGTCGAACGGACTGTCGTTGGCGCTGCTGGTGCTGGTCGGACTGTCGTTTGATCTCGCGGGGCTGCTGGCCTTCCGCGCGTCGCGCACCACGGTCAATCCGCTGCGCCCCGAGCGTGCCTCATCCTTGGTCACGCGCGGCGTCTACCGCATCACCCGCAACCCCATGTACGTCGGCATGGTGTTCCTGTTGCTGGCCTGGGGCGTCTACCTCGCGCACTGGCCGGCGCTGCTGTTGGGGCCGATGGCCTATGTCCTGTACCTCACCCGTTTCCAGATCGCGCCCGAAGAACGGGTGCTGCTGGGCCTGTTTGGCGAGGAGTACCGCACCTACATGGCGCGTGTGAGACGCTGGCTCTGAGTTGGCTCAGATCGCGCCATCGAACATCATCACGTCGACAGGATCGCCCACCGCCACGTTGCCTTGGTCGTGGTGCAGCACGATCAGGCCGTTGCCTTCGACCATCGAACGCAGCACGCCCGAGCCCTGGTTGCCGGTGGTGCGCACGCGCAGCGTGCCGTCCGCCTCGCGCGTGACGATGCCGCGCTGGTACTCGGTGCGGCCCGGCTTCTTGCGCAGCGCCTCGGCGCTGCGGGCCTGCAGCAGGACCGGCTCGCAGGCGGTGCAGCCCATCATGCGCTGCAGGGCCGGACGCACGAAGGCCAGGAAGGTGACCATCACGGCCACTGGGTTGCCAGGCAATCCGAAAAGCACCGACGACTTGCCCTCCTGGACGATCCGGCCCACGGCCATGGGCCGTCCGGGCCGCATCGCGATGCGCCAGAACGCCACGTCGCCCAGCTGCTTCATCATGGCCTTGGTGTGGTCGGCCTCGCCCATGCTCACGCCGCCGCTGGTGATGATGGCGTCGGCCTCGGTCGCAGCACGACGGAACGCTGCTTCGAGCGCGGCCGGCTCGTCCTTGACCACGCCCATGTCGAGGACCTCGATGCCCATGCGGGTGAGCAGGCCGAAGACGGTGTAGCGGTTGCTGTCGTAGACCGCGCCCTCGCGCGGCGCCTCGCCCAGGCTCAGGATCTCATCGCCGGTGGAGAAGTACGCCACCTTCAGGCGCCGGAACACGGGGACGGTGGGCAGGCCCAGGCTGGCAATCAGTCCCAGCGCCG
This sequence comes from Hydrogenophaga sp. NH-16, assembly GCF_004006415.1. Classification (NCBI taxonomy): domain Bacteria; kingdom Pseudomonadati; phylum Pseudomonadota; class Betaproteobacteria; order Burkholderiales; family Comamonadaceae; genus Hydrogenophaga; species Hydrogenophaga sp. NH-16. The sequence continues at coordinate 2,964,216 of NZ_CP029344.1, read as the reverse complement.
CCGGTCCCAGGGTCTGGCCGCGCGCCAGGGCGGGGCGGCCGGCCATCAGGTCTTCGCCGAGCAGGCGGCGGTTGTCGCCCTGGCGGACCACGTCGGCCGGCACGGTGACTGTCTCGTCCTCGACCTTCACGAACTCGATGGGCACCACGGTGTCGGTGCCGGCGGGCATGATGGCGCCGGTCATGATCTTCACGCAGTCGCCCGCACCCGCCTGGCCGCTCCAGGCCTGGCCTGCGTAGGCGGTGCCCAGGCAGCGCAGCACCAGCGGCTGCCCCGGCTGCAACTGGCCGCCATCGAACGCGAAGCCGTCCATGGCCGAGTTGTCGTGCGGCGGCACGCTGATCGGCGAAACCACGTCATCGGCCAGAACCCGCCCCAGGGCACCGAACACGCCGCAGGCTTCTGTCTCGCTGACCGGTGTCACCAGCCGCGCCAGGAACGCGTTGACATCCACGGCCCTGAGGGCCTTGGGGTCGTAACCCTGCAATTCGGCGGCAATCTGTTCAATCGTCTTCATCGGTCGGTCAGGGCTTTTCGAGAGCGTGCAGTTCGTCCAGGGTGTTGGCATTGGCGAACGCCAGCGGGTCGTCGCCCGGGCGGTCAAACGGCACCACCACGGTGCGGTGCTGCCCGGTCCAGCGGTCGATCTTGCGGCCACCGCTGCGGGTGAACTCGGCTAGGCTTTCGAGCAGGCCGACCTTCATCAGGCAGAACACCGGCTGGGCCCGCCATTGCCCGTCGTCCTCGCGGGCGGCCGCCATGGCGATCTCGGTGTCGGGGGCCTCGAAGGCCTGCGCCAGGCGCAGCGCCAGGTCGAGCGGAAAGCGCGGCGAGTCGCAGGGCACGGTCAGCAGCCAGGGGGTTTCGCAGCGCTCCAGACCGGTGAGAAAGCCCGCCAGCGGTCCGGCGAAATTGTCGAGTGTGTCGGGCCAGACCGGGGCACCGAAGGCCTCGTAGGCCGAGAGGTTGCGGTTGGCGTTGACCATCAGGTGGCCGACCAGGTTGCCTTCCTGCATCTGCAGGCGCATGAGCGCGTTCAGCGCCAGCGGCGTGCCGTGGAAGTTCTGCAGCCCCTTGTCGACGCCGCCCATGCGCGAGCCGCGCCCGCCGGCCAGGACCAGCCCGGTGATGTCTCCCGCTTGCATGGGTTCAGCCTCCGATGTAGCTCATTTCGATGCGGCGCCCGCCCGCGCTCTGGTCTGGCGGCATGGAGGCGCGCAGTTCCGAGTAGCGGTCGTCACGGCCCTGCCAGATGCCGGCGATGGCGCTGGCCAGTTCGGCGTCGCTGGCACCACCGCGCACCAGCGGCTTGAGATCATGTCCCTGGGTTGCGAACAGGCAGAGATAGAGCTTGCCTTCGGTGGAGAGTCGGGCGCGGTTGCAGTCGCGGCAGAAGGCCTGCGTCACGCTGCTGATCACGCCAATCTCGCCGCTGCCGTCGGCGTAGCCCCAGCGTTCGGCCGTTTCACCGGGCGCCGACGGGTCCAGCTGCACCAGCGGCAGTTCGCGGTGAATCAGCTGCACCACCTCGGCGCTGGGCATCACCTCGTCCATGCGCCAGCCGTTGGTGGCGCCCACGTCCATGTATTCGATGAAGCGCAGCACCGCACCGGTGCCCTTGAAGTGGCGCGCCATCGGCAGGATCTCGTGCTCGTTGGTGCCGCGTTTGACCACCATGTTGATCTTCACCGGGCCCAGTCCGGCCTCGCGCGCCGCCTCGATGCCGCGCAGCACATCGGCCACCGGGAAGTCGACATCGTTCATGGCGCGGAACACGGCGTCGTCCAGCCCGTCCAGACTCACTGTGACGCGGCGCAGCCCGGCGGCTTTGAGATCGCGCGCCTTGCGTTGCAGCAGCGAGCCGTTGGTGGTGAGCGTGATGTCCAGAGGCCGGCCTTCGGTGGTGCGCAGTGCGGCCAGCTGCTCGATCAGGATCTCGATGTTCTTGCGCAGCAGCGGCTCGCCGCCGGTGAGGCGGATCTTCTGCACGCCATGGGCCACGAACTGGCGCGCAATGCGGGTGATTTCCTCGAAGCTGAGCAGGGCGCTGTGCGGCAGGTAGGGATAGTCCTTGTCGAAAATCGACTTGGGCATGCAGTAGCTGCAGCGGAAGTTGCAGCGGTCGGTGACGCTGATGCGCAGGTCGCGCAGCGGCCGCCCGAGCGCATCGCCGAGCAGACCGGTGGCAGCAATCGGTGTGGTGGGAACGACCGCGGCGCGGGTCGTCATGCGTTGGTCGACCAGGGGAATCACGCGTTCGGACATGGCGAGATTATGGTCGACCCTGCATAGCCCAGCCTGGACACACGGGCTCTGGGCAGGGACAATGCCCGCGGGCACTCAGGCGCTGCTGCCTACCCGCACGAACACCTGGGCGTTGGCAGCCAGCCAGCGCTCGGACAGCTCGCTGTGTTGCTGGGTCGGGTGGAAGTCTCGGCGGAAGTAGCGCTTCCATGGCGTGTAGCTGGTGCGCAGCAGCCCGTCTCGTCCGAGCAGGTGCCGGGCGGCGCTGCGCCAGGTGGACCAGCGCCACAGCGTGCCGTCGGCGCGCAGGTTGGAGACGGTCTGCCGAAGCGCGTCGCCGAGGAAGAACACGGTCACGCGGCGCATCCAGCGCAGCCGCCAGGCTTGACTGCCACCCAGGGCCTGGTAGATGTCGAAGGCTGTGGACTTGTGCTCGGCTTCCTCAGCGCTGTGCCACAACCACAGAGTTTTCAGCCGGGGTTCGCAGCCATCCAGCAACTCGGGGTGTGCGAGCATCCACTCGGCGAAGAGGGCTGTGAAATGTTCGTTGGCTGCCGTGATGGCCACACCGTGGCGCACATCGGCTCCGTCCATCCGTGCCAGCCGCCGACGCGCTCTGGGCTCCCAGTGGTTGGTCAGACCATGTTTCTCGATCTGGGCGTTGAACAAGGCGTGGATGCGTCGGTGCGTGGCCTCCTGGCCCACAAAGCCCTGGACCTCGTCGCGCAGCGGCGCCTGTTGTTCCGGTGGCAGGGCCTTGAAGCCGGCGCGCACCGAGTCGATGAAGAACTGCTCGCCGATCGGGAAGCTCATGGACAGGGCGTTGAACCAGGCGGTCAGGAATGCGTCACCGCCGCACCAGTGGCGTTCCACGGGCTGGTCCAGATCGATCAACAGGCGGCGTACGACAAGTTCGGTCATGACTTCAAGCCTTCAAGCGGTAGTTGGTACCGATTGGTACCAGAGTCGTCATGGTCTTGCTTTCAGGCATGGGTGTCAAGCCGGCAAACCCTGTGGTCCCGCGGCCTAAGATGTCGGTCATGGCCTTGAACCAGACCGCACCAGAGACCTTCAACGGCAGCGAGCACCGGCGACGCCTTTTGCAGGCCATGGCCAGCATGGCCGCTACCAAGGGGCTGGCCGCGGTGACCATTGCCGACGTGGTGGGGGAGGCTGGCGTCTCCAAGCGTACGTTCTACGAGCACTTCGAGAGCAAGGACGCCTGTTTTCTGGAGCTGTACCAAGCGGTGAGCATGAACGCCCTGAAAACCCTGAGGGACTCGGTGTCGGCCGAGCGGCCCTGGCAGCAGCAACTGGAGCAAGCACTGCAGGCCTATCTCACGCACATGGCGGCCAGCCCCGAGCTGCTGCGCACGCTGTTCATCGAGATCCACCACCTGGGAGTGGCGGGCGAACGGGCTCGCAGGGACGTCATGGACGCGTTGGCCTCGTTCATGGTGGAGACCCTTGGCCGCGGGCCGGGGGAAAGCGCCATCGACGAAGGACTGGCTCTGGCCGCGGTGGGCGGCATCAACGAACTGATCCTGCAGGCCATCGAACAGGGGCGGGTGGCGGAACTGCCCGCCATGACGCCAGTGGCCAGCGAAGTGGTGCGTCGTCTGGCGCGTTCGCACTAGGCATGAACAGAAGCCTGCTCCGGGGCCGTGCGCTGTGGCGGTCGGAGCAGGCGTAGACGGCGTCAGACCATCGGCAGCAGCGGCACGATGAGCAGCGCCACGATGTTGATGATCTTGATCAGCGGGTTCACGGCCGGGCCGGCGGTGTCCTTGTAGGGGTCGCCTACGGTGTCACCGGTCACGGCCGCCTTGTGGGCTTCGCTGCCCTTGCCGCCGTGGTGGCCGTCCTCGATGTACTTCTTCGCGTTGTCCCAGGCACCACCGCCGGTGCACATGGAGATGGCGACGAAGAGACCGGTCACGATGGTGCCCATGAGCAGACCGCCGAGTGCCTTCGGACCCAGGAACACCCCCACCAGGATCGGCACCACCACCGGCAGCAGGCTGGGCACGATCATTTCCTTGATGGCCGCGCCCGTCAGCATGCCCACGGCCTTGCCGTATTCGGGCTTGGCCGTGCCTTCCATGATGCCCGGGATCTCCTTGAACTGGCGGCGCACCTCGACCACCACGGCACCGGCCGCGCGGCCCACGGCCTCCATTGCCATGGCGCCAAACAGGTAAGGGATCAGGCCACCGATGAACAGGCCGATGATCACCAGTGGATCGCTCAGGTCGAAGCTCACGCTCTGGCCATAGGTTTCGAGCTTGTGGGTGTAGTCGGCAAACAGCACCAGCGAGGCCAGGCCTGCCGAGCCGATGGCGTAGCCCTTGGTCACGGCCTTGGTGGTGTTGCCCACGGCATCCAGCGGATCGGTGATGTCGCGCACGCTGCTGGGCAGCTCGGCCATCTCGGCAATGCCGCCCGCGTTGTCGGTGATGGGGCCGTAGGCGTCCAGCGCAACCACGATACCGGCCATGCTGAGCATGGAGGTGGCGGCCACTGCAATGCCGTATAGGCCGGCCAGCGAGTAGGCTGCCATGATGGCCACGCAGACGAACAGCACCGGCCAGGCGGTGGAGCGCATCGACACACCCAAGCCCGCGATGATGTTGGTGCCGTGCCCGGTGGTGGACGCCTGGGCGATGTGGCGCACCGGCGAGTACTGGGTGCCGGTGTAGAACTCGGTGATCCACACCAGCGCAGCGGTCAGCACCAGGCCCACCACCGTGGCCCCGAACAGGCGCATCTGGCTGCCGGCGGCGGCAATGGCGTTGTCCGGAATGATGGCAGTGGTCACGAAATAAAAGGCGATCAGCGAGAGCACGCCAGCGATGGCCAGGCCTTTGTAGAGCGCCGGCATCACGTTCTTCATGCCCGGGCTGGCCTTGACGAAGAAGCAACCGATGATGGAGGCGATGATGGACACGCCGCCCAGCACCAGCGGGTACAGCACGGCCTGCATCGGTGCGGCCACGACCATCAGGGCGCCCAGCACCATGGTGGCGATCAGTGTGACCGCATAGGTCTCGAACAGGTCGGCCGCCATGCCGGCGCAGTCGCCCACGTTGTCGCCGACGTTGTCGGCGATCACCGCCGGGTTGCGCGGGTCGTCCTCGGGGATGCCCGCCTCGACCTTGCCCACCAGGTCGGCGCCGACGTCAGCGCCCTTGGTGAAGATGCCGCCACCCAAGCGCGCGAAGATCGAGATCAGCGAAGAACCGAAGGCAAAACCGATCAGCGGGTTCAGCAGCTTGGCCAGGTTCTTGTCGGGTGTGAGGTTGCCATTGCCGACCAGGAACCAGAAGAAGCCGGCCACACCCAGCAGACCCAGGCCCACCACCAGCATGCCGGTGATGGCTCCGCCGCGGAAGGCCACATCCAGCGCCGGTCCGATGCCTCTGGTGGCGGCCTGCGCGGTGCGCACATTGGCCCGCACCGAGATGTTCATGCCGATGAAGCCGCAGGCGCCCGAGAGCACAGCGCCCAGCACGAAGCCGATGGCCGTGGGGCCGTCAAGAAACACGCCGATCAGCACGGCCAGCACAACACCGACGATGCCGATGGTGGTGTATTGCTTGGCGAGATAGGCGGCAGCGCCGGCCTGGATGGCTCCGGCGATTTCCTGCATGCGGGCGTTGCCCGCGTCCTGGGAAAGAATCCAGCTGCGGGACCAGAAACCGTAGACCACAGCCACCAGCCCGCACACCAGCGCAAAGATCAGCGCAGTTTGTCCAACCATAGATTTCTCCTGCTCCGTAACGTTTGACTTGGAGGGGGCAACGCTGAGAGGACTACCCCCGCTGCGTTGCTTCCTCGCGTCCGTCACGCACCCGGGGCGGGTGGGGCAGGGCGATTGGCCAACGAAGTGAATGTAGCGGGAATTGCTTCAGACACGAACTGATATGGATCAGGAAGTCAGGTTGGAATCAGTAAAATCAGGGTTAATCACTAGCGTTTTCTTCAACTTTCCAAAGAACCCATGTCTCTCGACAACGTCACCCCTGGCGACAAGATCCCCGAAGCGTTCAACGTCATCATCGAGATCCCCATGAACGGCGATCCGATCAAGTACGAAGTGGACAAGGAATCGGGCGCGATCTTCGTGGACCGTTTCATGAACACCGCCATGCACTACCCGACCAACTACGGTTATGTGCCCAAGACCATCGCCGGCGACGGCGACCCGGTCGATGTGCTGGTGGTCACCCCCGTGCCGCTGATGCCTGGTGTCGTGGTGCCCTGCCGCGCCATCGGCATCCTGAAGATGACCGACGAAGCCGGGGAGGATGGCAAGGTGCTGGCCGTGCCGACGAACAAGATCCTGTCGCTCTACAGCCGCTGGACGAAGCCGGAAGACCTGAACCCGATGCGCCTGAAAGCCATCGAACACTTCTTCGAGCACTACAAGGATCTGGAGCAGGGCAAGTGGGTCAAGGTCGCGGGCTGGGAAGGTCCCGAGTCTGCGCACAAGGAAATCATGGACGGCATCGCTGCATACAACAAGGCGCAGGGCTGATCTTTCACCGCCACCTTCGAGGTGTCGGGCGCAAAAAAGCCTGCCAAGTGGCAGGCTTTTTTTGTGGGCGCAGCAGAGGGGGTCAGTTCTGCGCTGCGTCGATGTCGCCCCGGTACTCGATCTTGCCGCGCACCCGGGCGCGCGGATGAATGTCGATCAGCTCGTCGTAGCTGGCGTCGCCGATCAGCGTGGCCGAGCCGGTGATTTCCAGCGCCTTGCGGGCGATCACGGCGCCGATCACCTTGCCTTCGATGAACACATAGTCGGCCTCGAGCCGGGTGTTCTCGATCACGCCAGTGGCGCCCACATGCAGGGTGCCGCCGGTTTCGAAGGTGATGTTGCCTTTGAGCTGGCCGTCGACCTTGATGCCCTGGTCGCGCGTGGTGTGAAAGTTGCCGTCGAACACGGCGCCTTCGGCGATCAAGCTGGTGATGGCGGAAAGGCGCTCGGCCGGAACGAGGCGCGTGGACGCAGGGTTGTGGCTCATGAGATCAGGGCTCCTTGCTGTGCAACCAGTTTTCAGGGGTGAGGGTGAGTGTATCGGGAGATGTCAGCGCTTCAACGGCTGTTGTCGTTGCGTTGGCGGCGAATTCAAGCTGCGCGTTGGCGTGCAGATTCAGCGGCGTCCAGTCAGTTTCGGCAATGGACTCCGGAGGGTCCACAGCAGCCGGCAAGGGCGCGTACATCGCAGCCTCTGCTTCGATCATTCGTGGCTCGGCTGCTGCGGGCGTTGCCGGGAGCCAGCCTGCCAGGTAGCCCGCGGCGAACAGCAGTGCCAGTGCGGCCACCAGCCAGGGCAGGTACCGCAGGGCGAACCAGACGATCCAGCGCCAGACGATCCTGCGCCGTGCCACACGCCGGTCCCGGCGCCAGCTGGCCTGGAGCGCGGCCAGACGCACCGCCTCGGAGTCGGGGACCGACGACTGGCGGGGAGCTGGCGGTTGCTGGTGTTCGCTCCGCTGCCACTGCATGAGGCCGTCAGGTCACTTTCCGGGCGGGTGCCACGCGTTCGAGCGTGGCGTTCAGATCGGCGCCGTTGACCTGGATGCGCCCGTAGCGCACCAGTCCGTGAACGCTGGCGGAGTCGTGCAGGGACACTTCGCCCTGGCCCGAGTCGAGCACACCATCGGTGTGCCCCATGACGGAGATCTTGTGGGCGGTGATGTCCCCCTTGACGCGCCCGGTTTCGGTGACCACCACCGACACCTGGATGCCTTCGGCCTGCGTGAGGTTGCCATCAATCTGGCCCGCCACGCTGAACGGCCCCTTGAGCAGGGCGTTGCCCACAAAGTGCATGCCGTCGGCCAGCATGCTGCGGGCCGAGGCCACATCGGTCGCGTCGATCTCAGGCATGGTGCTGTCCTGAGCCTGCAGCATGGGAATCGGTTCTGCCATGGCCGGCGGCATGGCGCGGCCCACGTCCACCTCCAGCGCCTGCGGCAGGTCGGATGCAGGTTGCTGCTCCGGACTGGGCACGGCTGGGAAGCTGTTCTGGTCGTTCATCATGGTCTGGGATCCTGGGTGCTGTTCGAGATGGCGTTCGGGAGGGATATAGCGGCGTGCTTTCATGATCGGCCTCCGGGTGCTCTCAAGGGCTGCTGGGACTGGACATCATGCAACACGGGCAGGGTGCTTCCCAACTTTAGCGTCTTGAACGGCCCGCGAAGATCCGCGCCCTCGTACAGCTGCAATCGTTTGGCCATCAGCGTGCCCGTGGACACACCGGTCTGGGCTACATAGGCCATGCCGTGGCATTCGAGCTGCGTGTCCTGCGCCGAACCTTCGGTCACGCCGAGCTGGCCAAACAGGTACAGGTCGCCCTGCACGCGCACCGTGCCCCGCACCACGCCACCCTTCCAGATGATGAGCCGACCGTTGACCCGAATCTGCCCGGAGATTTCTCCCTGGACCAGCAGACCGCCTTCGAACAGCAAGTCTCCCTCCAGCCGGCTCCCGGCAGCCACCCGGTTGACCACGTTCATGGCGATCGGGTCGATCGTCAGCGTGTCCTGTGGCAACTTTATTTCCACAGCAGCAGCCCCCAGGACACGGCCGACCCGGTCAGCGACAGCAAACCCAGAACCGCCACCCACAGCGCATGACGCTCCATCAGGCGGCGGACACGACCCGGCCGGGTCCTCGCGGTCCCGGGTGGTGTGGCATGGCTGAGCAGCGCCCATTCCTGCCAGAGCTGGCTCAGACGGCTTTCGCCGGTGGCCAGATCAATGCGCAGGCCTTCCGCTTGTGTGCCACCCGGCTGGCGGCGCCGGCCGAGCAGGACAGTGAACGGCGCGCCCACAACGGTCTGGGTGAAGAAGGCGTCAGTCGGGTCCATGGTTCTCGATTGTAGGGAGAGCGTAACAAGTCGCTGAGAGCGTTTGCGCAGGTCGAGTGCCACGAAGCATTCGGTGAAACACGCCCGGGTACGGCGTGACTACGCCAGATTGTCGGGAGTGGTCGCTGGTGGCGCCCCCGCGGATGCACGAACCGGATTGCGCTCTGCCAGATGCGAGAGATAGCTGTCCACGCCGCTCTCCTCGCGCTCCAGGAAACGCGCCACCGCATCGGAAAATACCGGGTGGGCCAGCCAGTGGGCGCTGCTGGTGCGCGTCGGCAGGAGCGCCCGGGCCATCTTGTGTTCGCCCTGGGCCCCGCCTTCGAATCGCTCGAACCCATGGTCAATGCACCAGTTCAGGGGCTGGTAGTAGCAGGCCTCGAAATGCAGGCAGTCCACCCGTTCCAGCGCGCCCCAGTAGCGGCCGTACGCCACCCGCTGTGATGCGTCGATGCCCACCAGGCTGCTCGCAATCGGACGTCCATCGCGTTCTGCGACGAACATCAGCCAGTTCTCGGGCATGTCCCGGGCCATGCGGGCAAAAAAATTAGGCTGCAGGTAGGGCGCATTGTCGTGCTCCAGGTAGGTGCGCTCGTAGCAGCTGTAGAAGAACCGCCAGTCTGCGGGGCTGATGTCCCGCCCCTGTGCATGGCGAAACTGCACGCCGGCGTCGGCGACCTTGCGCCGCTCCTGGCGGATCTTCTTGCGCTTGTCCTGCTGCAGGCTGGCCAGAAACTGATCGAAATCCAGATACTTCTGGTTGTGCCAGTGAAACTGGACCGTGTGGCGCAGCATCAGCCCGGCGTCGACGCAGGCCTGCTGATCGCGTGGCTGGGCAAACAACAGGTGCAGCGACGAGAGTTGCTGTTCCTGACAGTAACGGAGCAGCGCCTGCAGCAATGCGGCGCGCGATGCATCGTCGCGCGCCAGCAGCCGGGCGCCAGGCACAGGGGTGAAAGGCACCGCCACCAAAGCCTTGGGGTAGTAGGAGAGGCCATGCTGCTCGTAGGCGTTGGCCCATGCCCAGTCGAACACGTATTCGCCGTAGGAATGCTGCTTCAGGTACAGCGGGCAGGCCGCCACCATGTGTCCACTGTCCCACAAGGTCATGAAGGCTGGCCGCCACCCGGTGCGGTGGGTGGCACTGCCGCTGGCATCCAGCGCCGCCAGATACTCCAGCCGCATGAAGGGGCTGGGGTCGGCCTCGAGTTCCAGCAGGGCATTCCAATCGGCGAGCGGGATTTCCGCCGGCACGGTGAAAACCCGGGTGACATAATCTTCCACCCCCCCGCCGGGGCCAGGCGCTCCGGCGGTCGTTCCCTGTGTTGTTCCCCTTGATTCCGATTCCATGACGCTCAAGATTTGTGTGGCCCAACTCAACTTCGTGGTGGGGGACATGACTGGCAACGCCAGGCGCATTGTGGAAGCGGCGCGCAGCGCCCATGCGGGCGGTGCGCAGCTGCTCGTGACACCTGAACTGGCGCTGTGCGGCTACGCGGCCGAGGACCTGTTCCTGCGGCCAGCCTTCATCGACGCCTGCGATGATGCGCTCAAAGTGATCGCCAGCGGCACGGCCGACCTCAAAGGCCTGCACATCGTGGTGGGACATCCGGCCCGCAAAGGCGACGAAGCAGGGATGCGCAACCGAAGCGTGTCGGTGGCCAGCCTGTACAACGCTGCGAGCGTGGTCTGCGAGGGGCGCATCACCCACACCTACGCCAAGCGCGAGCTGCCCAATTACCAGGTTTTTGACGAGCGTCGTTACTTTGTTCCGGGGAGTGACCCCTGCGTATTCGATGTTCTGGACAGCACAGGGCAGTCTGCGAAAGTGGGCCTGCTGATCTGTGAGGACGCCTGGTTCGACGAGCCGGCAACCGATGCCCGAGTCGCCGGTGCCGAGGTGCTGGTGGTTATCAACGCCTCGCCTTTTCATGCAGGCAAAGGCGGCGAGCGGGAGGCCACCATGCGCGATCGAGCCCGGGTGGTTGGTCTTCCGCTGGTGTATGCCCACCTGGTAGGCGGGCAGGACGAAATCGTGTTCGAGGGGCGCAGTTTTGTCCTGGGCTCCGACGGGACGCTGGTGGGCCGTGCCGTCAGCTTTGAAGAGACGCTGTTTGACATTGCCATGACCCGGGCCGGCGGTGGCTGGCAGATCGAGGCCGGCATGGACCGGCCGCACAGCCTGGAGGCCGATCTCTGGCACGCGTTGGTGCTGGGGGTGCGCGACTACGTAGGCAAGAACGGCTTTCCTGGGGCGCTGCTCGGGCTGTCGGGCGGTATCGACTCGGCCCTGGTGCTGGCGATTGCGGTCGATGCGCTGGGCAAGGACCGGGTGCGGGCTGTGATGATGCCGTCCCCATACACAGCAGACATTTCCTGGATCGACGCGCGCGACATGGCGGCGCGCCTGGGGGTGCGCTACGACGAGATCGCCATCGCGCCAGAGTTCGAATCATTCCGGGCGTCGCTCAACCCCCTGTTCGAGGGGCGTCCCGAGGACACCACGGAGGAGAACCTGCAGGCGCGCATCCGCGGCACGTTGCTGATGGCGCTGTCCAACAAGTTCGGCTCCATCGTGCTGACCACCGGCAACAAGAGCGAGATGGCCACCGGGTATTGCACGCTCTACGGCGACATGGCCGGGGGTTTTGCGGTGATCAAAGACGTTGCCAAGACCATGGTGTTCCGCCTGGCGCGCTGGCGCAACGCGCACGATCCCTATGGCACCGGAACGAACCCGATTCCCGAGCGCATCATCACGCGACCGCCCAGCGCCGAATTGCGGCCGGACCAGAAGGACCAGGACAGCCTGCCGGAGTACGAGGTCCTGGATGCCATCATCGAGCGCTACATGGAGAACGACCGCAGCCCGGACCAGATCGTGGCGGAGGGGTATCCGCAGGCTGATGTGGACAAGGTGGTTCGGCTGATCCGCATCAACGAGTACAAGCGGCGCCAGGCACCCATCGGCATTCGCGTCACGCACCGAAGTTTCGGCAAAGACTGGCGCTATCCGATCACCAGCCGGTACCGCGCCTGACACGCCCGAGTGCCCCATGGGGGCAGACACCCTTGGGCATAATTACCCGGCAACTTTGCCCGCCTGACTGGAGACCCCGACATGAAGCAGATCACCGCCGTCATCAAACCGTTCAAGCTGGAGGAGGTTCGGGAGGCGCTCGCCGAACAAGGCGTGACCGGTCTGACCGTGACGGAGGTCAAGGGTTTCGGTCGCCAGAAGGGTCACACCGAGCTCTACCGCGGCGCCGAATACGTGGTGGATTTCCTGCCCAAGGTCAAGCTGGAGGTGGTGGTGAAGTCGGACGACGTGGACCGTTGTGTCGATGCCATCGTGCGCGCCGCACGCACCGGCAAGATCGGTGACGGCAAGATCTTTGTGACGCAGGTTGAACGCGTGGTGCGCATCCGTACCGGTGAAGAGGACGAAACCGCGGTCTAAACCCGGTCCAAGTGGTCGGCGGGCGTGATGCCCCCGGCCTGTACCAGTTCCGGCAGCAGCTGTTGCCAGTCGGATCCCACGCGGATCAACTCCATCTGCCAGGGCCCCATGAACTGCTGGTCGACACCGGTTTGCATGAAGCCCAGAAGACCATCGTAGTAGCCATCGACATTGAGCAGGCCGACTGGCTTGTCGTGGTAGCCCAGCTGGCGCCAGGTCCAGACCTCGAAGAACTCCTCGAACGTACCGATGCCGCCAGGGAGGGCGAGGAAAGCATCGGCCCGCTCGGCCATCATGCGCTTGCGCTCGTGCATGGTGTCGACCACATGCAGTTCGCTGCAGCCCTTGTGGGCCCATTCCCGCTCGACCAGTGCCTTGGGAATGATGCCGACCACCCGGCCGCCGGCCGCCAGTGTGGCGTCGGCCAGCAGCCCCATCAATCCGTTGTGTCCGCCGCCATAGACCAGCTGGCCGCCGTGGCGTCCGATCCACTCGCCCACAGACCTCGCAACCTGCGCGTAGGCAGGATTGGCGCCCGGTCGAGAGCCACAGTAGACGCAGAGAGAGAACGCAGGTGATTTCATGAGATTCGATGGATGATGGCTGCAACCCAGGTGCCGGCACACAGCAACAGGCTGAGCAGTACCGCGGCACTGCCCATGTCTTTGGCGCGCTTGGACAGTTCGTGCCATTCAGGTCCGATGCGGTCGATGGCCGACTCCACGCCGGTGTTGAGCAACTCGACGATCAGCACCAGCAGTACCGAGCCCGCCAGCAGAACGACCTCCACCCAACTGCGACCCAGCCAGAGGGACGACGGCAGCAGCAATGCGGCAGCGAGCATCTCCTGCCTCAGCGCCGTTTCCTGCCAGCCTGCGCGCAGCCCCGCCATGGAGTAGCCGAAAGCGTGCCACATCCGGCTGAGTCCGTGCCGGCGCTTCTGGGCGTCGGTGGGCTCGAGAGGGGTATCGGACGCGGTTTTCACAGATGCCAGAATTTGCGCGGACGAGGAGGCAGGTCGGGCTTGAAATGCACCAGGCGTGTGCCAGCCAGCGCGTCATGGACAAACTGGCCCTGCGCGTGGAACCGGGAGAGCAGGGCCCAGACCAGCACCCATCCGATCACGATGACCGACAGTTCCCCCGCGGGCAGCCTGAAGACCCCTCCAGCGGCCAGCGGCGGCAGGAACCACAGCCAGCTCAACAGATAGCGAACCAGCGCCCTTGTCTGGGTCAGGGCATGTCCGTTGGCGTCGACGACACGGATGTGCCAGGTCTTCATGGCCAGCGTCTGCCCCTTGGCCCAGAACCAGACGAAATAAATGCCGAACACGATGAACAGAAACGCCTGCTGCCAGTGGCGGTTGTCCAGTGCGTTTCGGGTCTGGGTGAGTGCGGAAAAAAGATAGCCCGCGATGAACACCACGCCAAAGAGCAGTGTGCCCTCGTACAGCCAGCAGGCCATGCGGCGCATCAGCGGAGGTGCGATGAGAGAGGGCGAAGTGGCAGGGACAGGAGAGGCTTGCATCATGGGGCGCGGGACAGCGGGCGATTGTCGCACCCCGCGACGGGTGCTTTGCGCAACGTTTCTGAACATCTTGGCGGGTCATGCGCGAAGGTTCGTGTTGCAGTGCGATAATGTCGAACTGCAATTCAAAAAAGCAAACGGGTCATGGTCCGGCGGGGTATGTGTCCGCTCATGTCCACTGGCCTCAAGTTCCGACACCGCTTCACGAGAGTAGGTGAAGGAGCACCCAAGGTATTTCGTCAGAGAAATTCTCGAAAGGTTGATCATGGAAATCTCCAAGGCCGAACTTGCCTCGGCCGCTGCTGCTGCCGGCCAATCCCCCGCATCCGAACAGCTCATGGGCGCCGAAATCATGGTGCGCGCCCTGCAGGCCGAAGGTGTGAAGTACATCTGGGGTTACCCGGGTGGTGCGGTGCTCTACATCTACGACGCCCTGTACAAGCAGGACACCATGCAGCACGTGCTGGTGCGCCACGAGCAGGCCGCCGTGCACGCCGCAGACGGCTACGCCCGTGCCACCGGCGATGTGGGCGTGGCGCTGGTCACCTCGGGGCCTGGCGTGACCAATGCCGTCACCGGTATTGCCACGGCGTACACCGACAGTATTCCCATGGTCATCATCGCGGGCCAGGTGCCCACGGCGGCCATCGGCTCGGACGCATTCCAGGAATGCGACACCGTCGGTATCACGCGACCCATCGTCAAGCACAACTTCCTGGTCAAGGATGTGCGCGATCTGGCCGACGTGATGAAGAAAGCCTTCCACATCGCCCGCACCGGTCGTCCGGGTCCTGTGGTGGTGGACATTCCGAAGGACGTGTCCTTCAACAAGGCCACCTGGACCGGTTATCCCGAGTCGGTGGAGATGCGCTCCTACAACCCGGTGCGCAAGGGGCATGGTGGCCAGATCCGCAAGGCGCTGCAGCTGCTGCTGAACGCCAAACGACCTTACATCTACACCGGTGGTGGCGTTCTTCTCGGCAACGCGGTTCCCGAACTGCGTACCCTGGTTGACCTGCTGGGCTACCCGGTCACCCACACCCTGATGGGTTTGGGCGCCTATCCGGCGACCGACCGCAAGTTCCTGGGCATGCTCGGCATGCACGGCACCATCGAAGCCAACCACGCCATGCAGAACTGCGACGTGCTGCTGGCGGTGGGTGCGCGCTTTGACGACCGCGTGATCGGCAACCCCAAGCACTTTGCTTCGGTGGAACGCAAGATCATCCACATCGACATCGACCCTTCGAGCATCGCCAAACGCGTGAAGGTCGATGTGCCCATCGTGGGCGACGTCAAGGATGTGCTGACCGAGCTGATCAACATGATCAAGGAAGCTCAGGCAAGGCCGGACGAGAAGGCGCTGGCCTCCTGGTGGGACACCATTGAGGGGTGGCGTTCGCGCGACTGCCTGCGCTATGACCGCACCAATACGCAGGTCATCAAGCCGCAGATGGTGGTGGAAACGCTCTGGAATCTGACCAAGGACGATGACTGCTACATCACGTCCGACGTGGGCCAACACCAGATGTTCGCGGCGCAGTTCTACAAGTTCAACGAGCCTCGGCGCTGGATCAACTCGGGCGGCCTGGGCACCATGGGTGTGGGTCTGCCATACGCCATGGGCATCAAGCTGGCCAAGCCCGATGCCGACTGCTGGTGCATCACCGGCGAAGGCTCTATCCAGATGAACATCCAGGAGCTGTCCACCTGCCAGCAATACGGCACGGCGGTGAAGGTGTTGTCCCTGAACAACCGCTATCTGGGCATGGTGCGCCAGTGGCAGGAACTGATTTACCAGGGCCGTTACAGCCACAGCTACATGGATGCGCTGCCGAACTTCGTCAAGCTGGCCGAAGCCTACGGTCACGTTGGCATACTGGTCGAGCGCCCACAAGATGTGGAAGCCGCATTGCGTGAAGCGCGTTCCATCAAGGACCGCTGCGTCTTCATCGACGTGCGCACCGACCCGACGGAGAACGTCTGGCCCATGGTGGAGGCCGGCAAGGGCATCACCGAAATGCTGCTGGGCTCAGAAGAGCTCTGACTTTCCCTCCGCACCCGGCGCTGCGCGCATCAGTGTGCAACGCCAAGGTGCTTCCCTTCGACGAATCTATTTGCAGCCGAGCCTGTGCATTACCGTGCGCAGGGGAGGGCTCAGAAAAGAGGAATCTTCATCATGAAACACATCATTGCTGTCCTGCTTGAGAACGAAGCGGGTGCGCTGTCCCGCGTCGTGGGGCTGTTCTCGGCCCGTGGCTACAACATCGAGTCGCTCACCGTGGCGCCGACGGAAGATCCATCGCTCTCGCGCATGACCATCCAGACCACCGGGTCGGACGACGTCATTGAGCAGATCACCAAGCACCTGAACCGCCTGATCGAAGTGGTGAAGGTGGTGGACCTGACCGAAGGCGCCTACACCGAGCGTGAGCTCATGCTCGTGAAGGTGCGTGCGGTGGGCAAGGAGCGCGAAGAGATGAAGCGCATGGCGGACATCTTCCGCGGTCGCATCATCGACGTGACGGAGAAGAGCTACACCATCGAGCTGACGGGCGACCAGGGCAAGAACGACGCGTTTCTGGAAGCCATCGACCGCTCTGCCATTCTTGAAACGGTGCGTACGGGATCGTGCGGCATCGGGCGTGGCGAGCGCATTCTGCGCGTTTAAGATCTCAGGTTTTTCGGGCTCAGCCGAACCGCCGTTCGGGCTGGGCCTGTCGAGGGCCTTCGACGGGCTCGTGTACGAACGGCAAACCAACACTCCAAAGAGGAATGACCATGAAAGTTTTCTACGACAAAGACTGTGACCTGAGCCTGATCAAGGGCAAGACCGTCGCGATCATCGGCTATGGCTCGCAGGGCCATGCCCATGCCCAGAACCTGAACGACAGCGGCGTCAAGGTCGTGGTCGGCCTGCGCAAGGGCGGCGCCTCCTGGGACAAGGTCGGCAAGGCTGGCCTGACCGTGATGGAAGTCAACGATGCCGTGAAGGCCGCTGACGTGGTCATGATCCTGCTGCCCGACGAGCAAATCGCCGAGGTTTACAGCAACAACGTGGCCCCCAACATCAAGCAAGGCGCTTCGCTGGTGTTCGCCCACGGCTTCAACGTGCACTACAACCAGGTCGTGCCGCGCGCCGATCTGGATGTGTGGATGGTTGCACCCAAGGCCCCCGGCCACACCGTGCGCAACACCTACACCCAAGGCGGCGGCGTGCCCCACCTGATCGCGGTGCACCAGGACAAGTCCGGCAAGGCCCGTGACCTGGCCCTGTCCTACGCCATGGCCAACGGTGGCGGCAAGGCCGGCATCATCGAGACCAACTTCAAGGAAGAGACCGAGACCGACCTGTTCGGCGAACAGGCCGTCCTGTGCGGTGGTGCCGTCGAGTTGATCAAGATGGGTTACGAAACCCTGGTCGAAGCGGGCTATGCCCCCGAGATGGCGTACTTCGAGTGCCTGCACGAACTCAAGCTGATCGTCGACCTGATCTACGAAGGCGGTATCGCCAACATGAACTATTCGATCTCCAACAACGCGGAGTTCGGCGAGTACGTGACCGGTCCGGAAGTGATCAACGAAGAGTCGCGCAAGGCCATGCGCAACGCGCTCAAGCGCATCCAGAACGGCGACTACGCCAAGATGTTCATTCAGGAAGGCCGTCTGAACTACCCGAGCATGACCGCTCGCCGCCGCAACACCGCCGATCACCAGATCGAAGTGGTGGGTGCCCAGCTGCGCGCCATGATGCCCTGGATCGCCAAGAACAAGCTGGTTGACCAGACCCGCAACTGATCGCCTCGGCGTCCGATGCAAAGGCCACTTCGGTGGCCTTTGTCGTTTGTGCGGGCTTGCCACTGGCTTACACTGCTTTTTTGACGCTTTTCGGCTTGAAGCCCATTCCTCATGCACGACGGATCCGACCCCCTTCACGAGCCCATGACGGAGAGCCCGCGGCGCCCCAAGGGCATCTACATGCTGCCCAACATGATCACCCTCGCGGCTCTGTTCGGCGGGTTCTACGCGATCGTGATGGCCATGAATGGCCGCTTTGATCTTGCGACCGTGGGCATCTTCGCTGCCATGGTTCTGGACAGCCTGGACGGACGTGTGGCCCGCATGACCAACACGCAAAGTGCCTTTGGTGAGCAGATGGACTCCTTGTCCGACATGGTGTCGTTCGGTGCAGCACCCGCGCTGGTGGCCTATGTCTGGGTCCTCAGGGACATCGGCCGCTGGGGCTGGATTGCTGCCTTCGTGTACTGCGCATGCGCGGCGCTGCGGCTGGCGCGTTTCAACGTCAACACGGGAGTGGTCGACAAGCGTTACTTCCAGGGGCTGCCATCGCCCGCTGCTGCGGCGCTGGTGTCCGGGTTCATCTGGTTGGCCAACGAGCTGGAACTGGTCAAGGCCGATCTCGTGTGGGCGATGTTCGCGATCACGCTGTACTCGGGCCTGACCATGGTGACCAATGTGCCGTTTTACAGTTTCAAGGATTTGAGTCTGAAGAAGAGTGTTCCGTTTGCTGCCATCGTGCTGGTGGCGCTGGGTATTGCGGTGATCAACATCCATCCGCCCACGGTGTTGTTCGGGTTGTTCGTTCTGTATGGTCTTTCTGGCTATGCCATGTATTTCTGGCGCAAGGCCAAGGGGCGGCCAACCAGCGTGATCAGCACGTCGACCGACGAACCGGACGAGCGTGGCCTGCACGAGTGACGCGGCGATGTCAATCGCGGTCATGGACGGTTTTTGTAGGGATGTCCGGGCCGTTGTGCTACATTGCTCTGTATGAAATCCGTTTCCTCCTCGCTACTACTGGGTGTCCGGCACGGGCAGGTCTGGTAACGCGCGAGTGATTTCCAACAACGGCCCGTTTGCACCCGCAGCGGGCCGTTTTGTTTTGGAACTGCGGGTTTTTTCAAGAGTGGTCCACGAGGCCACACACCGGAGAACTGAGATGAGCGACAAACTGATCATTTTCGACACCACCCTGCGCGATGGCGAGCAGTCGCCTGGTGCTTCCATGACCAAGGACGAAAAGCTGCGTATTGCACGTCAGCTCGAGCGGCTGAAAGTCGATGTGATCGAGGCGGGTTTTGCCGCCAGTTCCAATGGAGACTTCGACTGCGTCCAGGCGATTGCCAACACCATCAAGGACTCGACGGTCTGCTCGCTGGCCCGTGCCAATGATCGCGACATCTCTCGCGCCGCCGAAGCCCTCAAAGGGGCCAGCCGGGCGCGGATTCACACCTTCATCGCGACCAGCCCTCTCCACATGGAGAAGAAGCTGCGCATGACGCCGGACCAGGTGTTCGAGCAGGCCAAGCAGTCGGTGCGCTTTGCGCGGAACCTTGTCGATGACATCGAGTTCAGCCCGGAGGACGGCTATCGCAGCGACATCGACTTCCTCTGTCGGGTGCTTGAAGCCGTGATCAACGAAGGGGCCACAACGCTGAATATTCCTGACACGGTGGGGTATGCGGTGCCCGAGCTTTACGGCAACTTCATCCACACGCTGCGGGAGAGAGTTCCCAACTCCGACAAGGCCATCTGGTCTGTGCATTGCCACAACGATCTGGGCATGGCGGTCGCCAACTCGCTGGCCGGTGTGAAAATCGGCGGCGCTCGCCAGGTCGAGTGCACCATCAATGGACTGGGCGAGCGTGCAGGCAACTGCTCGCTCGAAGAGATCGTGATGGCGGTGAAGACCCGTCGCGACTATTTCAATCTGGACATTGGAATCGACACCACCCAAATCGTGCCAGCCAGCCGTATGGTCAGCCAGACCACCGGTTTTGTGGTTCAACCCAACAAGGCTGTTGTCGGGGCCAACGCGTTTGCGCACGCTTCGGGCATCCACCAGGATGGGGTGCTCAAAGCGCGCGACACCTACGAAATCATGCGCGCAGAGGATGTGGGCTGGAGCGCCAACAAGATCGTGCTGGGCAAACTCAGTGGTCGCAACGCGTTCAAGCAGCGCCTGCAGGATCTGGGCATCGAGATGGCGTCGGAAAGCGAGATCAACACGGCGTTTGCCGCGTTCAAAGAGCTGGCTGATCGCAAGAGCGAGATTTTCGACGAAGACATCCTGGCACTGTGCAGCGACGAGAGCGTGACCGCCGAAAAGGAACGATATGGCCTGGTGTCGCTGTCCCAGCGCAGTGAAACCGGTGAACGCCCTCATGCAGAGGTGGTGTTCACTGTCGAAGGCAAAGAGATCCGTGGCTCGTCCGATGGCAATGGCCCCGTCGATGCTTCGCTCAAGGCCATCGAGAGCCATGTCAAGAGCGGTGCGGAACTGGTGTTGTACTCGGTCAATGCCATCACCAGTGGTTCAACCGAAAGCCAGGGAGAGGTGACGGTTCGTCTGCAGCTCGGTGGCCGGGTGGTGAATGGGGTTGGAGCCGACCCCGACATCGTCGTGGCCTCTGCCAAAGCCTATCTGAGTGCTCTGAACAAACTGGAAAGCCAGGCAGAGCGGGTTGCTGCGCAAGGATAAAGCATTACAAATCAACCACTTGTAACGAAATCCTCGGATGAGGCTCCGAATAGCCGTGCATCTTCACGGTTGTTTTGGCGTTCACTGAGGAGTGCGTTACAAGCGTTTGATATTGCTAGTTTTTTTTCGTGCTCCTATACTTGGGCTCATCTTTGAGGTCGCTGGAGTGGAGTCCATGAAATTGTCCCGCGTACGATTTGTCACGCTGCTGCACTTGGTTGCGGTTGCCGTGATGTCGGTGTCCCTGGCGTTGCCGGTGACCGCGGAGGCGGCCTCCAACAAAGCCGAAAAAACCGCTCGCAAAGCGGATGCCCAGCCTGCCGAACGCAGCAAGCGCGCCAGCGTCACCAAACTGAGTGCGCGATCGGGCAAGAAGGAACTCTCCGCCAAGAGAAAGCAGGGGGCAAAGGCCACTCGTGTGGCCCGGTCTGATTCCCGGGCGAGCAAGCGCAAGCCCGAAAACAGCACCCGCTTGGCGAAGTCCCGCAAGTTCAGTGAAGCGAGGTATGTGCGTGGTGGTCGTCAGCCGGTGCGACTGGCTGCGCACCCGCGCAGCAGTACGGTGCGTCCGGTGGCGATGGAGCCCCGTTCTTCGATGGGTGAACAGATGGGGCTTCGGGCTGCTGGAGACCCTCTGGCTCTCAATTCAAGCGTTGCACTGGTGGTGGACCAGCAAACCAATGAGGTGCTGTTCAGCAAGAACGATTCTGCTGTCCTGCCAATCGCCTCGCTGACGAAGTTGATGACCGGGCTTGTGGTCACCGATGCAAACCTGCCCCTTGATGAGATGGTGACCATCACGTCCGACGACGTGGATACGGTCAAAGGCAGTCGCTCGCGATTGGCGGTGGGGACCACCCTGACGCGTCTGGAGTTGATGCACCTGGCGCTCATGTCCAGTGAGAACCGAGCCGCTCATGCTTTGGGGCGCACCTTCCCTGGAGGACTGGACCAGTTTGTGCGTCTCATGAATGCGAAGGCACGAGAACTGGGCATGCGCGACACCCGTTATGTCGAGCCCACTGGCTTGTCCAGTCTGAATCAGTCCAGCGCGCGTGATCTGGCGACTTTGGTGTCGGTGGCGTATCAACGGCCGCTGCTCCGCAGCCTATCGACCTCGCCGAGTCACCAGCTCGAACTGGGCCATAGGACACTGGAGTATCGCAACTCGAACCGATTGATTCGTGATCCCGACTGGGATATCGGTCTTCAGAAAACCGGGTACATCTCGGAGGCGGGGCGATGCCTTGTGATGCAGGCCCGTGTCGCAGGACGCCAGTTGATCATGGTCTTCCTTGATGCCACGGGCCAGCTGGGAAGGGCTCAGGATGCCGAGCGTGTGCGACGCTGGGTCGAGGCCCAACCAATGCACCAGGCGGCGGTGCGTCCGCAAGGGTGAGTCTCTTCTGCCGCCCCAACGGATAAAAAAGCGGCCCGCTTCGGGCCGCTTTTTGTTTGTGGATCAGCGGGCGACTGGCTGTGTGGCGAATCCTTTGGGACACCCCAAAGCAATCGAAATCTCTGCGGCTGTTGAGCGGAGTTTGGGAACCCAGTTTTCGTCGATGCGGTCGGCGGGCGCTGAAATCGACAGGCCAGCGACCAGACGGCACTGGTCGTCATAGATGCCAGCGGCCATGCAACGCACACCCAGTTCCAGCTCCTCGTTGTCGCGGGCCAGGCCTGCCATGCGGCACTGCTGCAACTCGCGTTCAAGATTGGGCAGCTGGGTCAGACTGTTGCGGGTGTTGCCGGCAAGACCGGTTCGGGTTGCATACGCGCGCACCCGTTGAGGTTCGTCGGCCGCCAGAAACAGTTTGCCCACCGAAGTCAGATGCAGCGGGGCACGCCCGCCAATGGCGCGTACTACCTGCATTCCGGACCGTTCGCTGTAGGCCCGTTCTACATAGACGATTTCATCGCCCTGCCGGACGCTCAGGTTGACCGGTTGCTGGATCAGCTTGTGAAGTTCCCGCATCGGAGCGAGCGCGGCATCCCTGACGCTGAGACGCGCTTTCACCAGGTTGCCAAGTTCAAGGAGGCGCATGCCGAGCCTGTAGCTTCCTGCCTCAGGGCGGTCCACGAAGCGGCCGATGGTCAGGTCGTTGAGAATCCGGTGTGCGGTTGAAGGGTGCAGGCCGGTCTTCTCGCTGATTTCCTTGAGCGACACCGGCTCTTCGCGGGAGGCGAGAACCTCCAGAAGATTGAACATCCGTTCTATGACCTGGACAGTCGGGGTGCTGGGCAGGGAGTCGTTTCGTTTTGTCATGGCCGCAATAGAGTTGCGGATATTTTACGAGATGAAATCAAGGCGCCATCACCCACTGCCCATCTCTGAGCAGTTCATGCGGTCTGAAGGCCGCCTTGTAGTTCATCTTCGAACTCTGCTCGATCCAGTAGCCCAGATACATGTGCGACAGGCCCAGCTCACGGGCCTGTTCTATCTGCCAGAGGATGCTGTAGGTGCCGTAACTGGCGCCCGCGTCGGATGGCTCGTAAAACGTGTACACGGCCGATAGTCCGTCGTTGAGGACGTCGACGATGGACACCATCACCAGACGGCTTGGACGGTCTGAGCGGGCGGGCTCACGGAACTCCACCAACCGTGAATTGACACGGCTTTGCAGCAGGAATTGGCTGTACTGGTCAATGCTGTCCTGATCCATGCCACCACCGGCATGGCGACTGTTCTGGTAGCGCAGGTACAGCTGGTAGTGCTCAGGTTCGAAACACAGTCCGAGAACCCGGGTCTCCAGATTGGCATGCCGGGCCATGGAGCGCCTCTGGCTGCGGCTGGCGCGAAACACGTTCACCGGAATGCGCAGCGGAACACAGGCATGGCAACTGTCACAGTGCGGGCGGTAGGTGAACACCCCGCTGCGCCTGAAGCCCAGGGTCACGAGGTTCGAATAGGCGTCGTTGTGGATCAGGTGACTTGGCGTTGCCACCTGCGAACGGGCCTGTCGGCCGGCCAGGTAGCTGCAGGGGTAGGGCGCCGTGGCGTAGAACTGCAACGCCTGCAGCGGAAGTTCTTTCAGGTGCGTCACGCTGTTGCGTCAGGGCCTGTGATGAGGTGGTTCCAGTATACGGGCTCGAATCGCCACACCGGTGCACGGTGGGACGTGGTCTTTCGCAGGTGCTGGCTGAAGTCGGTCCTTGGCATCAGGGTTGCACCGAGTGATGCCAGATGAGAGGTCTCCTGCTGACAGTCGATGAGGGGAATTCCATTGGCCAGGCAGAATGCGACCAGTCCGCACATCGCCAGTTTGGAGGCATTGCTGCGGCGGCTGAACATGGACTCTCCGAAAACCATGGCACCGAGATTGACGCAGTAGAGCCCGCCAGAAAGCTCTCCATCGATCCAGGCTTCCACGCTGTGCGCATGACCTGCGGAATGCAGCTGCAGATAGGCCTGGATCATGGGCTGCAGAATCCAGGTGCCCGCCTGATCTTTGCGGGGCGTATGCGCACAGGCCCGGATCACGCGCTCGAAGTCGTGGTCGAACCGGATGACCAGTCGCTGGTCCAGCAGAAGCTTGATCAGCGTCTTGCGAAGCGAGCGGTGCAACCTGAACTGGTGCGTGCGGAGCACCATCCGAGGGTCGGTCGACCACCAGAGGATCGGCTGCCCCGCGCTGTACCAGGGGAAAATGCCTTCGCTGTACGCGCGCAGAAGGGTGTCAACGTCCAGAGCCCCTCCTGCTGCCAGCAAGCCTGGCGCGGGGTCGGTCGCGCCCCAGGCGCGTTCCACCGCTGGGAATGGATCGCCCGGCTCCAGCCATGGGAGTTCCGGAGTGAACGTGGGGGTGGACGACATGCGCCTATTGTGGGCGGGATCGCTGCGACCAAGGCAGGGGCATTGCGAGCAACAGGGCGCCCAGCCACACACCCACGGCATCGGCCACCAGGTCGAACAGATCGCCGTTTCTCCAGCCTGTTGCGGACTGGGCTACCTCAATCAAGGCCCCGTAGACCAAGAGGCCGACCAACACTTTTCCCCGCGGCCTCTGGTAAGCGAGTCCGCCCAGCAGGGCCAGCAGCAGGAAGCCTCCGGCGTGCTGGGCCTTGTCCCATATGTTGAACACCTGCGCAGGCAGTTCGGTCGCGGGCACGAGCGAGAGGGTGCCCATGAGGACCACGGCTGCCCAGAAGGCGGCTTTTAACAGGAGGCGGTTCATGTGAGGCGGCACAGCCGTTGTTGAAGGTCGTTTCAGACAACAAAAGCACTTGGGCCAATGACCTGAGTGTCCTTTGGGTGCTCCCCGCCCTGGACTCGACCCAGACACCGTAGATCAGCCGTAGGCGTTCAGAGCATCTATTCGAGATTCCCCGGAATTATGAGGGGCGCCATGTCCACGGCGGGAGGTGAATGCGCTTAGGGATGCCGCGAGCGCAAAGCGAAGAGGTCCCGATTCCCCGAGAGGCAGATCGCGTGTTCGCGCGGGGCCGTCATCCAGACGGGGCCGTCGATCATCGAAGCCGGGAGCGTGTGCGTCCGAAGGCCGGCCTCAGAACACTGCTGGCGGCCAAAACAGCGCCCGTCAACCAGAAAATAAAAAAGCCAGCAGGCGAATGCTTGCTGGCTTTTGTGTTTTTGGCTCCCCGACCTGGACTCGAACCAGGGACCTGCGGATTAACAGTCAGTATAAACCGGATTTTCTGGGACGCTATGGGACGTCCTGGGACGATATAAAACCATTCTAAATCAATAGGTTACAAGAATTTGTTGTTTCATGCAGTCCCGCTCGGTAGCATTTGAGCTCAGGATTTTTCGGACACCAGTCGGACACGGAACACGCACATGCCGCTCCTCACGGTCAGAGCGATAGAAACCCACAAAGCCAAAGCGCAGCCCTACAAGCTCACGCTCGACCGAGGCTTGCAGTTGCGCATCGCGCCAGATGGCGTTCGCACATTGTTGGTCCGATACACCGTCAAAGGCTCTGATGTTGAGCGCCAGTATCGATTACCGCAGGAGTATGGGGAAGGTCCGGGCCAGATGAAGCTGGCCACGGCCTGTGCCGAGGCCGCTCGCATCCGGGCGCTGGCCCGCGACGGCGTGGACTGGCCAGCCCAAGAGGAGGCGCGTTTGCGGGCAGAGACAGCTGAGCGCGAGCAACTGGACCGGCAAGAGGGCATGACCGTGGCCAAAGCACTCAGCGAGTACGTCGACAAGAAGCGGCGGGCAAAAGATGGTCTGCCACTGAAGGCCCGTACAAAGGCTGACTACCTGGCCATGGTCGAACCCGGGGAAGTAACCAAGACGGGAAAGAAACTGGCTGACGGGTTGCTATTTCAGCTCGCAAACAAGCTGCTGGTGAAGCTCACTTCCGATGACATTCGGGACCAGTATTCGTCACTGCTCAAGCGGTCAAAGCGGCAAGCAGACTATGCGATGCAGGTGCTGCGAGCGGTGATGCGATGGCATGGGGTTGTGGTGCCAGGCAACCCATTGGGACGCGATACAGCAGGGCGTTATCGGATCGTGCTCACTCCAGCGAAGGGGAATCCGGCTCCCATCCCCCCGGAACGACTCGGCGCCTGGTGGCGGGTGAGCAGCAAAGCCCCCTCACAAATCGCAGCCGACTACTACCGTTTTCAGTTGTTAACCGGGTGTCGTGGAGGTGAGATTCATGGCGACAAGCGCTACAACTACCCGCCGATCAAGGTTAGTGACGTTGACTGTGATGCCGGAAAAGTCGTTCTGCGGGACACAAAGAACCGTAGCGACCACAAGCTGCTCCTGTCCCGACAGGCGCTGGAAATAGCTGCCAAGCACTGCGTAGGCAAGAAGCCCGAGGATGTGTTGTTCTCGATCACCGATGCCCGAAAAACGCTGAAGTGGATCAATGCGAAGGCAAAAACCGATGTGCAAGGACATGGCTTGCGCGATACATTTGCCAGCATCGCTGAAGAGCTGGTGTCAGGTGGTTTGCTGAAGCGAATGCTCAACCACTCGGTCGCAGGGGATGTGACCTTGGGGCACTACGTGGGCAAGAGTGAAGCGCAGTTGCGCGCCGGATGGCAGACGGTAGCTGACTTCATTGAGGCTGCGGCTCTGCAGCCAACGCCTGATGATGTGAAGGTGGTCTCTGGCGCCGCCACTGTGCGCGACTCAGTAGGTACCTCTGCAGGCATAGGTCTAGCCAGCTAAGTTCTAAGAACTTATCCGTAAATAGGTAAAATAGCAATCCGAGCCGCAGCGAACGCGGTGTCGGAGTGAGGTGTTGAGCAAACGAGTTGATTCCTGGGTGGTAACGGATGAGTTCTGGCAGCGCGTGGAACCGCTGGTTCCTCAGCGCGCGTTGGTGCCGGGCAAACAGTACGTTCGCAAGCCTGGAGCAGGTCGGCCGGCGAAGCCGGCGCGCCAGGTGTTCGAGGCCATCGTGTTTGTGTTGCGCACAGGCTGCCAGTGGAAGGCACAGCCAGCGAGTTGCGCTTCATGGGCCACACGCTGATGGAGAACCGCCATGGCCTGGTGGTGGGCGCCATGGTCACGCAAGCCGATGGCTACGCTGAACGCGAAGCGGCCAAAGCCATGGTAGCCCAAGCGCGTCAACGCAACCCCGAGACCGAGATCACACTGGGTGCCGACAAGGGTTACGACGCAGCGGAGTTCATCGAGGCCTTGCAAGAGAAGAAGGTCGTGCCCCATGTGGCACAGAACAAGTCGGGCAGAACGTCAGCGGTCCCGGATGCCATTGCCACCAGCGAGGGCTACGCCATCTCGCAGGAAAAGCGCAAGCTCATTGAACAGGGCTTTGGTTGGGGCAAGCTCATTGGTCCGATTCGTCAGGTGATGGTGCGCGGGGTCAAGAAGGTCGGCCTGCTCTTCACCATGACCATGGCTGCCTACAACCTCGTGCGCATGCGCTCCCTGGGACAAGTCCGTCTGGAGGTTGCGCAGTGAGCGCCAGATGAGCGTAAAAAGCCCTGCAAATGCGTAAAACAGCCCCCCTGGATGGCGCATGGCGCGATCGCGACCGACCAAACCATCCGAAACTGGCTCATCGTGCTGAGGCGGTCAGCTTCGGCAGGGGTATTTCAGCAGCCTGCTAAGATCTTTGCCCGCCTGATCTGATGACGTCGAATCTCACCCGCCTGTGAATCCATCTGGTAAACCTGAAAGACGCTCTTTGCGATATCCAGGCCAATGATGGGGAGCGATGCTGCTTCGAACATGATGAACCTCCAAAGTGGGGTGGAAACACCCTCACTTTGGCATCCGCTGCCTGTTCAAGCCAGAGACCGTGATCGAGTGCACTGCACAGCACGTGATAGGTGGGGTGACCATGCCATCTGACTGGCTCAGAAATTCGAGGGGACTTCAGGCTAACAAAATCAAGTCCGGATTGCCGGGGGGGCTTGTATGCACAGGGCTACCACTGCGTCGGTCAGGGCATCAATCGAGATTCCCTTTTTAGGATTGAACCACAGCGCTGACCCGTTCAATAGTCCAAAGATCAAATGGCGCGCAAGCGACACCTCGCCATGCAAGCAGCCGGTCGACGCGAGTTCTTGGAGCACGGGCGTCCATGTCGCTTCGTAGTCACCTTGCAGCTTCGCGATGACGTTGTGCTGCCTTGTGTTGAGAGAGCGGGACTCGTAGAGCACCGCATGCATGAAGTCGCTGCTTGGCCCCAGTAGCGTATCGAAATGCGATCGGATCAATTGCCGCAGCGTAGTCGCAGCGTCATGTTCGGCAAGGAGCACGATCGTCTGGCGCGCCAGCGCGCTACGCATGCCTTCCTGCATCACCTCATACAACAGCGCATCCTTGCTTTTGAAGTGACAAAACAGTGATCCGGAATGCATGCCAACGGCGCAGGCGATGTCGCGCGTGCTCGTGCCGTTGAAGCCGTTGCGTCGAAACAGTTTGGCCGCAGCCTTGACGATATCTTGGCGGCGGTTGCCTTCATTTCGCTCTTGCGGCGTCTTGCGTGGGCGGCCTCGCGGCCGCTTGGTTGCTGCGAAAGTGGGAAGGGAGCGCGCGGCACACATCATGCGCAAACGAGTAGCGACGCCTGCCAAAGGTGCCGGTTCGTAAGCTCAGGCCAGCCCGAAAGCGGCGGACGGAGGCCTTGACCGTGTTGCGAACCTTGGTCCGGCTGGTCGGCGCCGGGGATGACGGCCATCGGCTCAGTACGACTTCGGCAAGCCCAGCACATGTTCGCCGATGTAGTTGAGCAGCATCTCGTTGTTGATGGGCGCGATTTCCAGCAGGCGCACCATGGGCCACAGCGTAACGATGTCGTAGTCGCGGTCGAACCCGTAACCGCCGTGGGTTTGCAGCGCGGCCTCGACGGCGGCTACTGCCGCTTGCGAGCCTAGCAGCTTGGCCATGTTGGCATGCGCACCGGCGTCCTCGCCGGCGTCGAAGCGCTCGGCGGCGTTGTAGGTCATCAGGCGCGCCGCCTCGATTTGCGCCTTGGCCTGCGCCATGCGGTGCTGCAGCGCCTGGTAGGAGCCGATCGGCTTGCCGAAGGGCTTGCGATCTTTCGAGTAGGCCACCGCCTTGGCCAGCGCATAGTCACCCAGGCCGATGGCGGCGCCGGCGGCCAGCAGGCGCTCGGAGTTCAGGCCTTCGAACATCAGCTTGGCGCCCTTGCCGGCTTCGCCGATCAGCGCGTCGGCGGGCAGTTTGACGTTGTCAAAGAACACCATGTACTGGCGCTCGGCGGTCTCGACCTGGATGTTGAGTTGCGTGAGCTGGATGCCGGGCGTTTTCATGTCGAGCACGAACAGCGAGATGCCTTCGGTGCGGTTTTTCACCTCGCCTGCCTTGGTGGTGCGGGCAATCACCAGCATGTAGTCGGCATCGCGCGCGCCAGAAATGAAGACCTTCTGGCCATTGAGCACCCAGCCATCGCCGTCCGATGTGGCCAGCGTGGTCATGGCAAAGCTGTTGGTGCCGGCATTGGGTTCGGTGATGGCAAAGCACAGTTTCTTCTCGCCGGTGCAGGTGGGCGTGACGAACTTGCGGATTTGCTCGGGTGTGCCGTTGCGCATGATTGGCACCCGGCCCAGGCCGGTGACGACCAGAAACAGCGTGGGAACGCCGGCCAGCGCCAGGGCTTCATTGAGCGCGGTGATCTCCAGCACGCCGCCGCCTGAGCCGCCGTACTCTTCCGGAACCGACAGGCCTAGCAGGCCGAATTCGCCGAGCTTTTGCCACAGCTCGTCGGGGAAGCGGTCTTCCTTGATGCACTGCAGGATGTAGCTGCGTGGGTACAGGGTGGTGACGCCGCGGGCGGCTTCCTGCACGTCGCGGATGCGATCACGCAGGGCTGCGGAAGCGGTGTTGGCAATGGCGGTGGTGGCCGGGGTGTTCATGGTTTGTGTCTCCGTCTTGGGTTAGTGGGTGAACGTTCTCAAAGAGCCATGTCGGCTGGAATGGGTACCGGAAAATCGAGCAGCATCTGCGCAAAGGCTTTGCCCTGCGAGTCCATGCGAACCGAAGCGATGCCGCCGCCGCCCAGGGCTTCGTGCATCAGAAAATTCAGCGCGTGCGTGCCGGGCAAATCGAAGCGCTGCACGCTGCCCTTGACGAGGTGGGCGAACCAGGCCGCCACCGCCTGCTCGCTCAGGGCGGCGCGGATGAAGGGCAGGTAATCGGGCTGGCGCGCCAGGATGCCGATGTTGGCGGCGTCGCCCTTGTCGCCGCTGCGGCCCCAGGCCAGCTTCACCAGCGGCACTATCCGCGTGCCGCGCGCATAGGCGTCGGCGGCAGGCAGCGGGCCGCCGACCTGGGGCAGGGTCGCCGGATCAAACGCCTGGCCGTGCCATGGCGGTGCCGCCACGGTCTGGTCGCCCATGTCGATGCGCGCGGCCACCTGGGTCTTGGGGATCAGACAGGAAAACAGCCGAACCACTGGTTGCACCTTGGGTCGGCCACCGGTGAAGCCCGTGATGGCCGGGGCCGACATCAGGGCCATCGGCGCCACTTCGCGCGAAAACAGTTCGAGCGCGTCCTTGACCGGGTGGCGCACGCCGACCTTGAGCATCACTTCGCGCGCATTGGGCCGCGCGTGGGGGCCGTAGGTATCTTCGGCGCCGATGGCCTCGACACAGGTTTCGGTGAAGTCGGGCCAACCGCGCTGCGCATAGTGGCGCCGCATGCGCGCCAGTGTGGCGGCGCCCACGCGCTGCGCCTTGGCGCCGGCATCGATGCCGCCGATCATGAACAGGCTCATGGCCCGAAAGCCGTCGGCGTAGGTGACGCTGACTTTGGCCTGATCGGTCGGAGGGAGGCCGCGCGCGCCCTTGACCTCGACGCGGTCGGGGCCGATCTGCGTCAGCGTCACGCCGGTGAAGTCGCACACCACATCGGGCAGGATGTAGGCGCGCGGGTCGCCGATTTCATAGAGCATCTGCTCGCCCACCGTGGAGGGGCAGACCAGCCCACCCGAGCCTTCGGGCTTGGTGATGACGAAGCTGCCGTCGGCGCGGCACTCGGCGACGGGAAAACCCATGTCGTCCCAGCCCGGTACCGACTCCCAGTCGGTGTAGTTGCCGCCGGTGGTCTGTGTGCCGCACTCGATCAGGTGGCCGGCCAAGCTGCCCTGCGCGAGCAGATCGTGGTCGGTGGCGGCCCAGCCAAAGGCATGGATCAGCGGCGCCAGCGTGACCGCGCTGTCGACGCAGCGGCCCGTGACCACGATGTCGGCGCCGGCATCGAGCGCCGCGGCGATCGGGAAGGCGCCCAGATAGGCGTTGGCGCTCATGACCTTTTGTGGAAAGGGGCTGCCCGCGAACATCTCCTGGGTGTTGGCCGAGCGCAGTGCCTCTACCTGAGGCATCAGGTCGTCGCCCAGCACGGCGGCGATTTTCAGATCGACACCTTCGGCCTGGGCTGCCGCCACCAGCGCGGCGCGGCAGGCCGACGGGTTGACGCCGCCGGCATTGGCAATGACCTTGATGCCGCGTGATTTGATCTCCTTCATCAGGGGCTGGAGGGTGGTCACGAAATCCGGTGCATAGCCCAGTGCCGGATCCTTGGCCTGGGCGCGGCTGAGCAGCGACATGGTGATTTCGGCCAGGTAGTCGAACACCAGGACGTCGATGTTGCCGTGCTGCACCAGTTGGGCGGCGGCGAACTCAGAGTCGCCCCAGAAGCCCGAGGCGCTGCCAATGCGAAGGGTGTCTTTTTTCATGAATGTCTCCAGTTGATTGGGGGAGTGGGGTCAGCGCGGGGTGGTGGCAAGACTGCGTGGCCAGAACACGCGCCAGATACCTTTGGCTGTGGCGCAGACGGTGCCATGGGCATCCAGGAACTCCCCTTCGGCAAATGCCGTCGTGCGGCTGATGCGCACCACCTTGCCGCGCGCCTCAAAGCTATCGCCCAAGGCAGCGTTGAGGAAGGTGATGTCGAGGTTGATCGTGAACTGGCGCAGCTCGAAGGGGTCAATGTCGGCCGCCTCAGGCATGTCCAGCAGCGAGGAGATGATGGCCCAGCCCAGCGCGCCGTCAAACATATAGGAGATGACGCCGCCATTGATCACGGTGTCCGAACCGCCGCCGCCGCGTTGGGTGGGGAGGGCTTTGGGCAGTCGCACAATGGCTCTGCCCACGCCTGTTTCTTCCACTTCCAGCCCTTGCGCCTTCAGAAAGGGGTTGTCGTTCCAGCTTTTCTTGTAAGCGGCGATGCGGTCAAGGTGGGGGGCGTTGGCATTCATATGGGGTTCCTGAGGCTTGTTTAAAAATCGTAGGGGATTCAAAGCATCGCCAGTTGTTCGATGCGTTGCACATGGGCCGCCAACGAACGGCGCGCCAGTGGCCAGAGCGCTGCGGGCGTGTCGTCATAGGCGAGTGGCAGCCAGTCGTCCAGGCTGCCTTGCGGGACGGCGCGCATGGCCGCCAGCACCTTGGCCTCGCGCCGCAGGCGGTGCGCCTTGAGCTGCGCAATGGACTGCGCCGCCCAGCCGATGACGTGGCCGTGCGCCGGCAGGATGAATTCGATACCGTCCTCTTCGCAGGCCTGCGCCAGGCGGTCCAGCGAATCGAGGTAGGCGCTCATGTCGCCGTCGGGCGGGTCGATGATGGTGGTGCTGCCGCTGAGAATGTGGTCGCCCGAGAACAGCAGACCGTCTTCTTCGAGGATGAGGCAGAGGTGGTTGGCGGCGTGCCCTGGGGTATGGACCACGCGCAGGGTGCTGTGGTGCTCGCCATCGTGCAGCATCAGGCGCTCGCCGTCGGCCAGCGCGCGGTCGGGGGCGAAGGCTGCCGTGGAGCGGGCGGTGGCGGCGCTGGCCAGGCCCAGCACGGGCGGCGTACGGCCCGTCAGGCGGGCGCAGGCCTGGGCCAGCGGCCGTGCGGCGGGGGAGTGGTCGGCGTGCGAGTGGGTGCAGACGATGGCCGTGATCTGGCCCGCCGTGAACGCCAGCAGGCGCTCGATATGGTCGTTCAGCAAGGGGCCCGGATCGATGACGATGTAGCCACTGGCCGCGTCACCCACGATGTAGCTGTTGGTGCCGGGGCCGGTCATGACGCTGGCGTTGGGGGCGGTGAGGCGATGCAGGTGCCGCAGCAGGGGCACCGGCCGTTCGTGCTGCCAGTCCAGCGCATGTTCCAGTTGTCCGGATGGGCACACCAGCGCGAGCTCGGCGTAGGGCAGGTCCTGCTCCATGAAGCGCTGCGGTTGACCGCCGACCAGACCACCACGGGGGGTGGAGTTCCACAGTGGTTCGTCCTCGGTGCAGGCCGCCAGGGCCTGCCCGGCCTGTTCGAAGGCCGACAGCCAGTGCAGGGTGCGGATGGTGGGGAAGATCATGAAGAAGTTGCCGGCCTGGTGCTGCGCCAGCGCATCCTGGGGCCGGACCCAGACCGGCTCGAACTGCTCCATTTCGTCGGCCACCGGTTCCTGCTGGTCGGGCATCAGCGCAGCGAAGAAGACGGTGTCGAAACGCTTGGGCACGCTGCGGTCGGTGGTCCAGCAGGCCAGCATGCGCGCCTGATCGACCGCCAGTGACCAGCCCTGGGCTTGCAGTTGCGGGTACAGCGCCCGGCTGCGGTCCAGCGCTTGAAGGTGGGTGCGGGTGATGGGCCTGCCATCGGCCTGCACGGCCAGCAGGATGCCCAGTTCCTCGAAGGTTTCCCGCAGCGCCGCCAGCGCCGCCGTGCGGTAGCGTCCGCCCGCGTCGGGGGCGCGCGCCAGCGTGTGTGTCTGGTGGTCGTCGGCGTCCACTCGCCCGCCGGGGAACACATAGGCGCCGGGCAAGAAGCTGGCGTTTGGCGAGCGCCGGGTCATCAGCACTTCGACGCCCAGCGCTCCGTCACGCAGCAGCAACAGGGTGGCCGCTGGGTGCGCCACGGCCGGTTCTTTGCGGGGGTGCAGTTGCAGGGTGGGGCGGGCCATGGCGGTGTTCCTTGCGCGGGGGATGGGGGCTCTACGCGCTGGCCGAATGGGTGCGCAGCAAGGCGTCGAGTGTGCTTTCCAGGTGGGTGAGGGAATTGCATTCGCGCGCGATGTGGCAATAGGGCGCGTAGCGCTTCATCTCCGAATCGCCCAGGCCCCAGAACGAGGTGGGCTCGGGATTGAGCCAGATCACCCGGCGCGCGCGCTCATAAAGCTGCTTCATGACCTCGACATGCGCCTCGCCGCGGTTGTTGCGCGCGTCGCCCAGGATCAGCACCGTGGTGCGGCGGTCGATGTCGCCCAGCAATTGTTCTTCAATATCGAGCAGGGTTTGACCGTAGTCGGTGCCGCTGCCGCCCACGGCCTGCATCACTTTGTCGACCGCTTGCTCGACCGGCAGCAGCTCGAAGGTGTCGCTCACGTCCACCAGGTGGTTGGTGAAGGCGAAACTGCGCACGTCGCTGACCTGCTCGCCCAGGCTGTGCAGGAACAGCAGCAGAAAGCGCGCGTACTGGCGCACCGAGCCGCTGACGTCGCAAATGGCCACCACGCGTGGCCGGTCCACCACCTTGGAGCGCCAGAAGGTCTCGAACATCACGCCGTCGTAGGCCGCGTTCTTGCGCAGGGTCTTGCGGAAGTCGAGCTGGCCGCGCACCCGCTGCTTCTTGCGCCGCGAGTGGCGATCAGCCAGCCGCTTGGCGATTTTGCTGACGATGACGTGCATGCGCGCGAAATCGCGCTTTTCGATGTTGGAGAGCTTTTGCGTTTGCAGGAAGTCGTCGTGCAACTGGCGCGTCGGGGCCGTGCCGAAGAGCGCGAGTTTGCGTTCGACAAAATTGCGAACCTCCTCGAACAATTTCTTGCGCGCCAGTTCAAGCTCCTTGGCGCGCTCGGGCGCCAGCGTCTGGCGTTTGGCGTCAGAGATTTCGCGGTCCAGCAGTTCCAGGCCCATGGCCTGCTGGATCTTCTGGGTGTAAAAGCCCTTTTGCGTGAAGAACCAGATGTCGGTCAGGCCCACCTCGCGCGCGGCTTCCTGCATGCGCTTGGCCAGCGCCGCCGAGTCGCCCGACAGCAACAACTGCGACAAGGCCTGGCCACCGCTGCCCTGGCAACCGCCCGGCCCGCCGGAGCCGGTGGCTGTCTGGTTTTTGGGGCTTTGCTCGGGCGGGTCCTGCGCTGGTGTGGCGTCGGCGCCGGGTTGGACGCCGGGCCGGACCGCGCCGCCAGGGGCTGCCAGGTTTTCAAAAGAGCTGAAACGAAAGAAATGGTCAAAGGCCTCGTCGAACAGGGCGCGGTCGACCGTGGTCTTGGCCAGCGTGGTGCCCAGCGCGCTCTTGAGCAGGGCGCGGTCGCTCCAACCCACCAGTTCGACGGCACGCGCCGCATCGACCTGGGCGTTGAGATGGATTTCAAGGTCGCTGCCGCGCAGCGCCTTGAAAAAGTCTTCAAGCGTGGCTTGCACGGGGACTCTCCGCATCCTTGCGCGCTTGTTGCAGCAGGGTGGACATCTGCGCGTTGGCGGTGGCGATGTCTTGCTCGAACTTGAGGAAGACATTGAGCGTGTCGCGCACCACGTCCAGGTTCAGGTGTTCGGCGTGCAGCAGCAGCAGCGTCTTGGCCCAGTCGATGGTTTCGCTGACCGAGGGCAGTTTTTTCAGGTCCAACTGGCGCACCGCCTGGATGAAGGCCACCAGCTCCCGGTTCAGTGTTGCCGACAGGCCGGGCACGCGCCGCTCCAGGATGCGCCGCTCCAGCGCGGCTTCGGGGAAGGAGATGTGCAGGTGCAGGCAGCGGCGCTTGAGCGCGTCGCTCATTTCGCGCGTGTTGTTGCTGGTGAGAAAGACGAGGGGCTTGACCTTGGCCTTGATGGTGCCGAGTTCGGGTACCGAGACCTGGAAGTCGGACAGCACTTCGAGCAGGAAGGCCTCGAATTCGGGGTCGGACTTGTCGATCTCGTCGATCAGCAGCACGCAGCCGCGCTCCTGGTGCAAGGCCTGGTAGAGCGGGCGCGGTTCGAGGAAATGCTCGCTGAAAAACAGGTCGTCGTGCGCATGCAGCTTGTCCATGGAGGCGGCCAGGCCGACGGCGCCCTGCATCATCTCGCCCAGCTTGTCCTTGAGCAGTTGCGTGTAGAGCAATTGCTTGCCGTATTTCCACTCGTACAAAGCCTTGGATTCGTCCAGGCCTTCGTAACACTGCATGCGGATCAGGGGCACGTCGAGAATCTCGGCCATGCCCTTGGCCAGTTCGGTCTTGCCGACGCCGGCCGGGCCTTCGACCAGGATCGGCTTTTCCAGGTTGAAGCCCAGGTAGACCGAGGTGGCGATTTCGCGGCTGGCGATGTAGTCGACCGAGGCGAAGGCTTTGGAGACTCGGTCAACGGAATCAAAGTGGGCTTGGTGCAGTGTTTTCATGGGTTGTCGTTGATTCCAAAAGGGTTTCTCCGGCCTGGAATTGCCGGGATTCGGCGATGCTGCGGGCGATGCCCTGCACCAGGCGCAGGTCGCGCGCCAGGGTGAGCAGGGCCGGTTCATGGTCGTCCAGGGCTGCGGCAAAGGATTCACAGGCGCCTTGCCAGCGATCAAACAGGCGGCGCGCGCCCAGGTTGAACGCCGCCAGCGCCTCGTCGGGCCCGTGCTGGTCCAGGTGCTGGGCGGCATGGCGTGCCACGGGCGAGAGGGCGTCGAGTTCGAGTTGCAAGCCACCCAGCTCCCGGGTCAAAGCCGGCGTGCGGGCTGCATGGCGAAACCAGCGTGCCAGGGTATCCAGCTCGGCTTGCATGGCGCCGAGCATCGGGCCCAGCAGCAGCGCGTCTTCGATCGCGCGCAGCGGCCGAGCGATGGTGTCGAAAGCCTGTCCAGGCTCGCCCAGGCGCTGGCTTTCCGGCACCCGGCAGCCGACCAGGCGCAGGCCGCAATGGCCCAGCGGCGCCAGTCCGCGCACTTTGTCGTCCAGTTCGCGGGTCAGGCCCGGTGTGTTGGCCTCAACGACGAAAGCATCGAAGCGCTTGCGCCCTTCTTTTTCGCCGCTGACGGCCAGCACGATGATGGCATCGGCGGCCGGGCCGTTGCTGACGAAGGCCTTGTGGCCGTCAAGAAGCCAGTCGTCGCCGTCCCGTACCGCCCGGCAGCTCAGGTGTTTGGGGTGTGCGCCGGTGCCGGGCTCGGAGATCGCGAGTGCCAGCAGGGTGTCGCCGACCGCCATGGATTGCAGCAGCGCACGATGCCGGTCGCTGCGCAGATTCGGCGACAGCACGAAGCGCGCCAGCATTTGCTGCATCATCCACGCCATGCCCAGCCCCAGACTGGCGGATTCCCGGGCGACGATGCCGGCCAGCGCGCTGACCAGCGCGGAGTCCGCTACGGGCGCCCCACCGTCGCTGTCGAAGCCCACGCCGAGCAGGCCACTGGCGCCGAGGTGGCGCCACCAGGCGCGGGGGAAGCCGTGCGTGCAGTCAGGCGCTGGCGCGTTCGCCAGGGCCAGGCGCATGGCCTCGGGCAGCGCCGGGTCCGACTTGGGTTGCTCAGGGGATTGAGAGCGGCTCATAGGTCCATCCAGATCAGGCGTAAAACCCGAGCTGTCGCGCCGCCAGGTCGCGCATCACTTCTTCGGCGCCGCCACCGATGGCGTTGACCTTGACTTCGCGGTAAATGCGCTCCACCTTGACGCCGCGCATGAAACCGGCGCCGCCGTGCAGTTGCACCGCCTCGCTGGCGCAATAGGCCATGGTCTGGGTGGCCTGGTTTTTCAGCAGGCAGATTTCGCCCACCGGCGTGTCGCCCTGTTCGACGCGCCAGGCGAGCAATTCCAGCATGGCCTGGGTCGCCTCGACGCGCATGGCCATGTCGGCGAGTTTGTGGCGGGTGACCTGCTGGTCGATCAACTTGCCGCCAAACATCTCGCGCTCACGCGACCAGGCCAGCGCCTCGTCCAGGCAGACACGGGCAAAACCGTTGGCGCCGGCGGCGAGAAAGATGCGCTCGCGGTTGAAATTCTTCATGATGGCTTTGAAGCCCTGGTTTTCCACCCCCACCAGGTTCTCCACCGGCACGCGGCAGTTGTCGAAATACAGGGTGGCGGTGTCGGAGCACCACCAGCCCATTTTTCTCAAGGGCGTTTGCGTAAAGCCGGGCGTGCCTTTCTCGATCAGCAGCAGCGACACGCCGCCCGGCCCCGGCCCGCCGGTGCGCACCGCCACGGTGTAGAAGTCGGCGCGCATGCCGGAGGTGATGAAGGTTTTCGAGCCGTTGACGACGTAGTGGTCACCATCCCGGCGCGCCGTGGTCTTGAGGTTGGCCACGTCCGAACCGCCGGAGGGTTCGGTGATG
This sequence comes from Hydrogenophaga sp. NH-16, assembly GCF_004006415.1. NCBI lineage: Bacteria > Pseudomonadati > Pseudomonadota > Betaproteobacteria > Burkholderiales > Comamonadaceae > Hydrogenophaga > Hydrogenophaga sp. NH-16. The sequence continues at coordinate 2,925,932 of NZ_CP029344.1, read as the reverse complement.
CCGAGTGCGCTGATCTTCTCGCCCCGCAGCACCGGCGGCAAGACGCGCTGCTGGAGCGCCTCGCTGCCCACGTTGACGATGGGCGGGCAGCCGATGGTGTGCGACAGCAGACTCGCCAGCACACCGCCAGCACCGCAACGCGCCAGTTCCTGCGCGGCGATGATGGTCATGAACAGGTCGCCGTCGTTGCCGCCATGGCTTTGCGGAAAACCCAGGCCCAGCAGGCCGATTTCGGCCGCCTTGCGGTACAGATCGACAGGAAAGGACTCGGCTTCGTCCCAGGCATCCACGTGCGGACTGATTTCTCGGGCGACGAAGCGGCGCATCGCGTCGCGGAACGCCAGGTGCTCGGGCGTATAGAAGGGACTCTTGGCAGGCAGGGTTTCGGCAGGCATGGGTATTACTCCTCGTGGGTGTGGCGGGTGTCGTGCGTGCAGGGCGGTGCGCGCCTCAATCAGGCTGCTCGACCAGCGACACCAACAAGGCGCGCGTGGCCACCTGGTCGCCAGCGCGCACCGCCACTTGGTCCACCACGCCGTCGCGACGGACCAGCAGTTGGTGCTCCATCTTCATGGCTTCGAGCACCACCAGGCGTTGCCCCTTGGTGACGGTGTCGCCAGGTTGGACGTCAACGGCCAGTACCCGTCCATTCATGGGGGCGAGCACACGTGACTCCGCGCTGCCTGCAGCTGCGGCCGGTGGGTCATAGGTCAGGTCTTCAAAGCTGGCGCTCAGGTCGCCCAGTTCCAGGTGCAACACGCCGCCGGCAAACACCGCAGCCGCGTGCTGTTGCACGCCATCGGCGATCAGGTGCAGGCACTCGCCTTGGCGCCCGCTGAGGGTGATGTGGTGCAGCGCCGTGCCCACCTCGAGCGTGTAGCGGTGGGTGCCAGTGACCGTGATGTGCACGGCATGGCGGTGTTCGCCCTCGCCGATCAGCATGGGCCAGCGTGCCGGTCCGCAGGAGCGCCAGGGCGCGGCTGCGACCGGCGTGGCGCTGGCTTCGAACCACAGCGTGCTGGCCAGCGCCAGCGCCAGCGAGTCGGGCTGGGGCCGCACCAGCGCCGCAGCGCCGAAGTGCTGGGCGATGAAGGCCGTGGTCGTTTCGCCAGCGGCGAAGGCCGGGTGGCTGGCCACGGCTTCGAGGAAGGCACGGTTGTGGGGCAGGCCGAGCAGGCGGGTGCGTTGCAGCGCACCGATCAGGCGTCGTCGGGCCTCGTCGCGGGTGGCACCGTGCGCAATGATTTTGGCGATCATGGGGTCGTAGTGCGGGCTGACGATCTGGCCCGATGCCAGGCCGTGGTCCACGCGCACGCCTTCGCCTGTGGGCGGGTGCCAGAGCGCAACATCGCCACTTTGCGGCAGGAAGCCGTTGTAGGGATCTTCGGCATACAGGCGCACTTCGATCGCGTGCCCGTTCAATTGCACTTGCTCCTGCGTCAGCGGCAAGGGCTCGCCACGGGCCACGGCGATCTGCCAGGCCACCAGGTCCAGTCCGGTGATGCACTCGGTCACCGGGTGTTCGACCTGCAGCCGTGTGTTCATCTCCAGAAAGTAGAAACGCCCTTCGCGGTCGAGCAGAAACTCGACCGTGCCGGCGCCGACGTAGTTCACGGTGCGCGCCGCCGCCACCGCCGCCGCGCCCATTTGCGCGCGCAGCTCGGGCGTGACCGCCGGGGAGGGCGCTTCTTCGAACACCTTCTGGTGCCGGCGCTGGATCGAGCAGTCGCGTTCGCCCAGGTGGATGATGTGGCCGTGCTGGTCGCCGAAGACCTGGATTTCGACGTGGCGCGGCTCCATCACCGCGCGCTCCAGGATGAGCTCTTCGCTGCCGAAGGCGTTGCCGGCTTCCGAGCGGGCGCTGACCAGGGCGACCGCCAGGTCTTGCGGGTGTTCGACCAGCCGCATGCCGCGCCCGCCGCCGCCCGCCGCCGCCTTGACCATGATCGGGAAACCGATCTCGGCAGCTTTCGTGAGCAGCGTGGCATCGGATTGGTCGGTGCCCTGATAGCCCGGCACGCAGGGCACGCCCGCCGCCAGCATCAGGCGTTTGGCGCCGGCCTTGTTGCCCATTTTCAGGATGGCCTGCGGGTCCGGGCCGATGAACACCAGCCCGGCGTCCAGGCAAGCCTGCGCAAAGCCGTCGTTCTCGGACAGGAAGCCGTAGCCGGGGTGTACCGCGTCGGCGCCTGTGCTGCGCGCCGCCGCCAGCAGCGCCGCAACGTTGAGGTAGCTCTCGCGTACCGGCGCCGGGCCGATGCACACGGCCTCGTCGGCCAGGGCGACATGCAGCGCCCGCGCATCGGCTTCGCTGTAAACGGCCACCGTGCGGTAGCCCAGGGCCTGGGCTGTGCGGATGATCCGGCAGGCGATTTCTCCGCGGTTGGCGATCAGGATTTTTTTAAACATGCTCAGCTCCCGCGGAAAAATCCCCTGCGCACGCTGTGCGTGCCATGCGATGTGGCTTTGCCGCTGCGCCGACTGGCGTCGGCTGGTCGCCGCGGTTGGCAATCAGGATTTTGGTGAAGTTCATCGGGGTTCTCACATCCGTGCCACGCCAAAGGTGTTCGGGTTCAGTGGCCGCAACGCGGCTTCGCGACACACCGCCAGGGTGGTGGCGAGCGCGCGGCGGGTGTCGCGCGGGTCGATGATGCCGTCGTCCCACAGGCGCGCGGTGGCAAACAGCGAATGCGATTCGAGGTCAAAACGTGCCAGGATCTCGCTTTTCATGGTGGCCATGGTTTCGGCGGGTGGCTCCTTGCCGGTGCGGGCAAATTTTTCTTCGGTGACTATGCGCATCACGGTCGCGGCCTGCTCGCCGCCCATCACAGCCACCCGCGCGTTGGGCCAGGAGAACACGAAGCGCGGATCGTAGGCACGGCCACACATGCCGTAGTTGCCGGCACCGAAGGAGGCACCGGTCATCACGGTGATTTGCGGCACGGTGGCATTGGCCACGGCCTGGATCATCTTGGCGCCATGCTTGATCATGCCGACCTGCTCCACATCCTTGCCGACCATGAAGCCGGTGGTGTTCTGCAGGTAGACGATCGGGGTGCCCGACTGGCAGCACAACTGGATGAACTGGGTCGCCTTGGTGGCGCCTTGCGGATCGATGGGGCCGTTGTTGCCGATGAAGCCGCATGGGTGTCCCTCGATGGCGCCGTGGCCGCACACGGTGCTGGAGCCATACAGCGGCTTGAATTCAAGGAAGTCGGAGTCGTCGATCAGCCGTGCCAGCATCTCGCGCATGTCATAGGGCTGGCGGAAGTCGGTGGGCACGACGCCGGCCAGTTGCTCGACCGGATAACGCGGCTCTTTCCAGGTCTTCACCGCGCGCATCGGCAAGCGGTCGTTCCAGGGCAGCCGCGCCAGGATGTCGCGCGCGATGCGGATGCCGTCGGCATCGTCCTCGGCCAAGTACTCGGCCACGCCCGACATCGAACAGTGCATCTCGGCGCCGCCCAGCTCTTCGTCGGTGGCGATTTCGCCGGTGGCGGCTTTTAGCAAGGGTGGGCCGGCCAGGAAAGCCTTGGCTCGTCCGCGCACCATGATCACATAGTCGGACATGCCCGGCAGGTAGGCGCCGCCGGCGGTTGAGTGGCCGTGCATCACGCAGACCTGCGGAATGCCCCTGGCCGATAGCCGCGCCTGGTTGGCAAAGCCGCGGCCGCCTTCAATGAACACCTCGCCCACATGCATCAGGTTGGCGCCGCCGGACTCGACCAGTCGCACCACTGGCAGTTTGTTCTCCAGTGCGATGGCTTCGGCGCGCAGGCTCTTCTTCATGCCCATTGGTGTGATGGTGCCGCCCTTGATCGCGCTATCGGAGGCGATCACCATGCAGCGGATGCCCGACACCACCCCGATGCCGCAGATGATCCCGCCGCCCAGCACGTTCTTCTCGCCGTCGTCATCGTGCATCCTGAAGCCGGCCAGGGTCGAGAACTCCAGCCATGACGAGCCGCGGTCGAGCAGCAGCGCGATGCGCTCGCGCGGCAGCAGCTGCTTGCGGGCGCGGAACTTGGCTTCCTGGCTGTTCGATGTGTTGCGTACACGGTCTTCGAGCGTGCGGAAACTGTCGATCAGCGCGAGCATCTGTGCGCGCTCGCGACGGAAGCTCTCTGACTGCGGATCGACTTGACTTTGAATGGCGGGCATGGGCGGTTCTCGCTGAACTGAAAGGTCGCAGTGAACGAATGGGGTAGCAGGCCTGCTTAGATCGTGAGTACGTTCTTACAGGTCGTAAAAACGTTCACCCTGATCGGCCATGCGGCGCAGCAGTTGCGGCGGCGCAAAGCGCGCACCGTGCCGCTCGGCCAGGGTCTCGCAGGCCTTGACAAAAGCGGCCAGCCCCAGGCTGTGGATCTGGCCGATCGGGCCGCCCAGGTAGGCCGGGAAACCCCAGCCCAGGATCGCGCCGACATCGGCATCGATGGGCGCCAGCAGCACTTTTTCTTCGAGGCAGCGCGCGGTTTCGACCGATTGGATGAACATCAGGCGTTGCTTGACCTCTTCGACCGTGGGTTGCGTGGCCGCCAGCGGGAACGCCTGCGCCAGGCCTGCCCACAGTTGCTTCTGGCCATCTTGCGGGTAGTCGTAGAAACCCTTACCGGTCTTTTTACCCAGTCGTCCCAACTTGTCCACCATGCGGTCGCAGACGTCGTCGATGGCGCTGCGCTGGTAGGCCTTGCCGAGGTCGGCGGCGGTCTGTTTCCGGATGCGCGCCATCAATTCGAGCGAGACTTCGTCGGCCAGCGCCAGCGGCCCCACCGGCATGCCGGCCATGCGCCCGGCGTTGTCGATCAGCGCCGGCTTCACGCCTTCGGCCAGCAGCGCCAGGCCTTCGCCGACGTAGGTCGAGAACACCCGGCTGGTGTAGAAGCCGCGGCTGTCATTGACGACGATGGGCGTCTTGCGGATCGCCTTGACGAAGTCCATGGCACGGGCCAGGCATTCATCACTGGTGGCCTGGCCGCGAATGATCTCCACCAGCGGCATCTTGTCGACTGGGGAGAAGAAATGCAGGCCGATGAAATTGGCCGGACGTGCGGACGCCTCGGCCAGCCCGCTGATGGGCAGGGTGGAGGTGTTGGAGGCGAAGATGGCGCCGGGGGCGATCACCGCCTCGGCCTTGCGCGTCACGTCGGCCTTGATGGCGCGGTCTTCAAACACCGCTTCGACCACGATGTCACAGCCTGCCAGGTCGGCGAAGTCGGTGGTCGGTTTGATCAGGGTGAGCTTGGCATCACGCTCGGCCTCGGTCATGCGCTTGGCGGCCACGCGCTTGTTCCACAGGTTCTCGCTGTAGGCCTTGCCCTTGGCCGCGCTGTCGGTGCTGCTGTCGAGCAGCACCACTTCCATGCCGACCTCGGCGGCGGCGAAGGCAATGCCCGCGCCCATCATGCCAGCCCCCAGAATGCCGACCTTGCGGTAGCTGGCCTGAGGCACGCCCTTGGGCCGGGAGGCCAGCTTGCTGGCGGCGGGAATGCCAAAGAACAGCGAGTGAATCATGTTCTTGGCCTCTTTGCCGGTCGTCAGCTTGACGAACTCGCGCATCTCGACCTTGCAGCCGGTGTCGATGTCGACCTGGCAGCCGTTGTAGACGCAGTTCAAGATCGCCTCGGGCGCGGGATAGTTGCCAAAGGTCTTGGCGCGCAGCATGGCGTTGCCTGCGGTGAAGGTTTCGTAGCCCATGGGGCTTTGCACGGCGCCGCCCGGCAGCTTGAAACCCTTGCGGTCCCAGGGCTGAACAGCGGCAGCGGCACCGTCGGTCAGCAGCCACTGCTTGGCGCGGGCCAGCAGTTGGTCGGCCGGCACGACTTCATCGACCAGACCCGCTTCCAGGGCTTTTTGCGGGGCGAGCTTTTTGCCTTCGAGCAGGAAGGGCAGCGCGTTGCGCACGCCGATCATGCGCGGCAGACGCTGCGTGCCGCCTCCGCCCGGCAGTAGGCCAAGGCCCACCTCGGGCAGGCCGATGAGGGCCTTAGGGTTGTCGGCGGCAATGCGTCGGTGGCAGGCCAGCGCGACCTCGTAGCCGCCGCCCAGCGTGGTGCCGTTGAGGGCCGCGACGAAGGGCTTGCCGCTTTTCTCAATGCCGCGCATCAGGGCGTGCAACTGGGTGACAAAGTCCATCATGCCGGCCACGTCGGTGATGGCGAGCATCATGTTGAGGTCGGCGCCGGCGATGAATTCGGGCTTGGAGGATGTGACGACCACGCCCTTGACGGCAGAATCCGCTTGGGCACGCTTCACGGCGTCGGCGAAGGCGGGAATGGATTGCCCGTTGAGGACGTTCATCGGCACGTCCTGCATGGCCCAGGTGATGGTGGCGATGCCGTCGGCATCAACCTTGTAGTCAATAGTCATGGTGGTGGTCCAGGTCTGTGATGAGGATCGCGTCGTGCCGGGGCTTCAGACGCGCTCGATGATGGTGGTGGTGCCCATGCCGGCGCCCACGCACAGCGTGATCAGGCCAGTGGACAGGTTGCGCCGCTCGAGTTCGTCGAGCACGGTGCCCAGAATCATGGCGCCGGTCGCGCCCAGCGGGTGCCCCATGGCAATGGCACCGCCGTTGACGTTCATCTTGTCGTGCGGGACGTTCATCACTTCCATGAAACGCAGCACGACCGAGGCGAAGGCTTCGTTCAGTTCATAGAGGTCGATGTCGCTGGCCCTCATGCCGGCGAGCTTGAGCGCCTTTTCCGCCGAGTAGGAGGGGCCGGTCAGCATGATGGTGGGTTCGCTGCCGATGGAGGCGAACGAGCGGATGCGTGCACGGGCTTTCAGGCCCAGCAGCTTGCCGGCCTCGGCGTTGCCGATCAGCACCGCGGCCGCGCCGTCAACAATGCCCGACGAGTTGCCGGCGTGGTGCACGTGCGCCATGCGCTCGATCTCCGGATAGCGCTGCATGGCCACCGCGTCGAAGCCGTATTTCTCGCCCTGCACCTTGAACGCAGGCTCCAGCTTGGCCAGCGACTCCAGCGTGGTTTCGGCGCGCATGTGTTCGTCGCGATCCAGTACGACGCAACCGTTCACGTCCTTGACGGGAACAATCGACTTGGCGAAGCGGCCTTCGGCCCAGGCGAGTGCCGCGCGGCGCTGGCTTTCGACCGCGTAGCTGTCAACATCGTTGCGGCTGTGGCCGTAAAGGGTGGCAATCAGATCGGCTGAAATGCCCTGCGGCACAAAATAGGTCGGAATCGCTACCGCGGGGTCAGCCGCCCAAGCGCCGCCGCTGGTGCCCATGGGCACACGGCTCATGCTCTCGACGCCGCCGCCGATGACCAGTGGCGACTGGCCCGACATCACCTTGGCGGCGGCCATGTTGCAGGCCTCCAGGCCCGAGGCGCAAAAGCGATTGATCTGCACACCGGCAGCGCTTTCGTGGTACCCGGCGGCGATGGCCGCAACGCGGGCGATGTTGGCGCCTTGCTCGCCGGCGGGTTCGACGCAGCCGAGGATGATGTCGTCCACGAAGGCGGTGTCCAGGGTGTTGCGGTCGCGCAGCGCCTGCAGCGCGGTGATGGCCAGACTGATGGGCGTGCTGCCGTGCAGCGCACCCGAGCTGCGGCCCTTGCCGCGCGGCGTGCGCACGGCATCAAAAATGAATGTTTCGGTCATGGTGGGTTTCCTTCTTTCTGAATCTGTGGAAGCGATAGGCAAGATGGCGGAAAGCGGCTGGCGGCGTGTGCTACAGCGTACGGCTGATGATTTCCTTCATGATTTCGTTGGCGCCACCGTAGATGCGCGCGACGCGCGCATCCGCATAGGCACGGGCAATCGGGTACTCCCACATGTAGCCGAAGCCGCCGAACATCTGCAGGCATTGGTCGATCACCTTGCAGTGCAGGTCGGTGGTCCAGTACTTGGCCATCGCGGCGGTGGCGGCATCAAGCTGACCATCCATCAGCAGGCCGAGCAGGCGGTCGACAAAGACCTGTGCGATCTGCACCTCGGTTTTCATTTCGGCGAGCTTGAAGCGGTTGTGCTGGAAATCGATCACGCGCTGGCCGAAGGCCTTGCGATCCTTTGTGTAGGCCAGCGTCCATTCGAGCGCGGCCTCGGCGCCCGCCACCGCGCCGATGGCGATCTGCATGCGCTCCCAGGCCAGTTCCTGCATCAGCAGGAAAAAGCCCTTGCCCTCGCCGCCGAGGATGTTGCTGACCGGCACGCGCACGTCTTCGAAGAAGAGTTCCGAGGTGTCCTGCGCCTTCATGCCGATCTTTTCGAGGTTGCGCCCGCGCGTGAAGCCGGGGCGATGGGTCTCGACCAGCACCAGCGAGGTTCCCTTGGCGCCTTGCGTCGGGTCGGTCTTGGCGACAACGATCACCAGGTCGGCGTTCTGGCCATTGGTGATGAAGGTCTTTTGACCATTGATCACCAGTTCGTCGCCGTCACGGACCGCGCTGGTGCGCACGCTTTGCAGGTCGCTGCCCGCGCCCGGCTCGGTCATGGCGATGGCGCCAATCACCTCGCCGGTGGCCATTTTCGGCAGCCAGCTGTGCTTTTGCTCCTCGGTGCCGTAGGCCAGGATGTAAGGTGCCACGATGTCGGAGTGCAGGCCAAAGCCGATCCCACTCGTGCCGGCGCGCGCGACTTCCTCGATCAGCACGGCACTGTGCAGGCGCGTGCCGCCACCGCCGCCGTATTGCTCGGGTATGGCGGGGCACAGCAGGCCCGCGGCGCCGGCCTTGCGCCAGACGGCGCGCGGCACGATGCCATCGGTTTCCCAGCCAGCGTGATGGGGAATGACTTCTTCCGCCAGAAAGCGGCGGGCCTGGTCCCGGAAGAGTTCGTGTTCTTCACCGAAGAGGGTGCGGTTGAGCATGGGTCTGTCCTTGAAATTTGATTAACACTGTGACACTGGCCTGGTCAAGGCGTGCACTGGGAGCTCATTTCCACAGGCGGGCGCCAGACGCGCCAAACACACGATGAACAAGAACCAGTATAAGTATATCGACCAAACGCTTGTTAGATGATATAGTATACGTCATGGCAAAGGTGCGTGACAACGGGCGAAAAGACGCGATTTTGGCGACTGCGGCGAGCCAGTTCCGGCAACGGGGGTACGAGCGCACCTCGGTGCGCGAGATTGCCCAGGCGTTGGGCATGACTTCGGGCTCGCTTTTCTATCACTTCGCCACCAAGGAGGAACTTCTGGTGGCGATCATGGAGGAGGGCGTTCGCGACATCATGCAGTCGGTGCGCGACGGGCTGGCTGGCGAGACGCGCCTGCCCGAGCGGCTGCTGTCGATGGTGCGCAGCCACCTGAAGGCATTGCTGGGTACGAGGCTCGACGCCATGACCGTGCTGCTCTACGAGTGGCGCAGCCTTTCGCCGACCGCCCAGACCCGGGTGATGGCATCGCGCGACGCCTACGAGGCCTTGTGGACGGCTCCGATCAGCGAGGCTGCGGCGCTGGGGCTGGTCGATGCCGATGTCGTGCTGGTGCGCCAGACGGTGCTCGGCGCCCTCAACTGGACGGCGCAGTGGTACCGACCTGGCGGGCGTCTGGATATCGACACGTTGGCGCAGCGCATGTACACGATGCTGTTTCCTCGTGTGGTCGCATCCGATGTGCAAGGTGCGGCATGCGCAAGTAGGTCGAAGGCTATCGGTACCCCTTCGGAGAGCCCGGGAGCAGGGCCGTCCGAAACAGTACCTTCTTTGAATTGAAAGCTAAACAGGAGAAAAGCAGCTATGAAATCGACCATGATGCAAGTGCCGCTCTCGCTCAATCATTTCCTGGAGCGGGCCAAGCTGTACCACCCGAAGGTGGAGATCGTATCGAGGATGCCCGACAAGTCCCTGCATCGCCATACCTACGCCGACTTCCACCGTCGGGCCAAGGGTCTGGCCGAGGCGCTGGTCAAGGCCGGCATCCAGCCCGGTGACCGGGTCGCAACCCTGATGTGGAACCATTACGCCCACCTCGAGTGCTACTTCGGCATTCCGGCGGCCGGCGCGGTGATGCATAACCTCAACTTGCGCCTGTTCCCGCACGACATTGCGTTCATCGTCAACCACGCCAAGGACCGTTTCCTGATCGTCGACGATGTTTTGCTGCCGTTGCTGGCGCAGTTCGCCAAGGATGTCAACTTCGAGCGCATCATTGTGGTGCCGCTGACAGGCAAGCCGGTGCCGCAGGGGTACGAGGACTATGAAGGCTTCATCGATGGAGCGACCGATGACTTCAAATGTGTTGAAGTCGATGAAAACGCGCCCTGCGGCATGTGCTACACCTCGGGCACCACGGGCAGCCCCAAGGGTGTCGTCTATTCGCACCGCTCCACCGTGCTGCACACGCTCGTGGCGGCACTGCCAGGGGGGATCAACGTGTCGGGTACTGACACAGTGCTGCCGGTGGTGCCAATGTTCCACGCCAACGCATGGGGTTTGCCATTCGTCTCAACTTTCGTCGGTGCCAAGCAGGTGTTTCCCGGCCCGCACCTCGACTCAGAATCGCTGCTCGACTTGTACCAGCGCGAGCGGGTCACTGTCACCGGTGGTGTGCCCACCATCTGGTTGTCGCTGCTGCAGACGCTGCGTGCAAACCCGGGCAAGTACGACCTGGTGCCTGGCATGCGCATGATGGTGGGCGGCTCTGCGGCGCCCGAATCCTTGTTCCGTGGCTTCGATGAGTTTGGTCTTGAAGTTGGCACTGCCTGGGGCATGACCGAGACTTCCCCGCTGGGTACCGTGTCCTCGCTCAAACCCTCCATGCGGGCACTGCCCAAGGAAGAGCAATATGCCTTCCGTATCAAGCAGGGCATGGCCGCGCCATTGGTTGAGATTCGGCTGGTCGGCGACAACGGTGAAGTACCGTGGGATGGGCGGTCGGTCGGCGAGATTCAGGTGCGTGGGTCATGGATTACCGGCTCCTATCACGATCTGCCCATCAACGAAAGCAGCTTCACTGCCGATGGCTGGCTGCGCACAGGTGATGTCGGCTGCATCGACTCCGAGGGTTTTCTGCAGTTGACCGATCGCACCAAGGATTTGATCAAGTCGGGCGGCGAATGGATTAGTTCGGTCGATCTGGAAAACGCCGTGATGGGGCATCCGGCGGTGCTGGAGGCATCTGTGATCGCGGTGCCGCACCCGCGCTGGGCCGAGCGGCCGCTGGCGGTGGTGGTGTTGCGCCCTGGCATGAGTGCCACTGGGGAAGAGATTCGCGATCATCTGGCCAAGACGTTCGCCAAGTGGCAGTTGCCCGAAGGTTTCGCTTTCGTGAATGAAATCCCGCGTACTTCGACCGGCAAGTTCCTCAAGACCAAGCTGCGGGAGATGTACAAGGACTGGAAGTGGGAGTGAGCCGGGATTGAAGGGGCCGGCTTCGGGCTGCGTTCTTGCCGGTTTTGAATTGTTTATTTTTTACCCCTATGGAGATAAAGTGAAGATATTGGTCGCTGTCAAGCGGGTGCTGGACTACAACGTCAAGGCCCGCGTCAAATCCGACGGTTCGGGAGTCGATCTCGCGAACCAGAAATTGTCCATGAACCCGTTCGACGAGATCGCCTGCGAAGAGGCGGTGCGCCTCAGGGAGGCCGGTGTCGCTTCTGAAGTGATCGTCGTGTCCTGTGGCCCGACCGCTTGCCAGGAGACGCTGCGCAGCGCGATGGCCATCGGCGCCGATCGCGCCGTGCTGGTTGAAACCGACGCCGCGCTCGAACCGCTCGCGGTGGCCAAGCTGATGCAGCATGTGGCCCAAAAAGAGGGCGTTCAGTTCGCCATCTTCGGCAAGCAGGCGATTGATGACGACGCTGGCCAGACTGGCCAAATGTTTGGCGCGCTGATGGGCTGGGCCCAAGCCAGCTTCGCCTCCAAGGTGCAGATCGGCGGCGACACCGCCACCATCACGCGCGAGATCGACGGCGGCCTGGAAACCCTGGCCATGAAGCTGCCGGCCGTGATCACGACCGACCTGCGCCTGAACGAGCCGCGCTTCATCACGCTGCCCAACATCATGAAGGCCAAGAAAAAGCCGATGGAGGTGATCAAGGCGGCCGAGCTCGGCATCGACATCGCGCCGCGCACCGTGACCCTGCACGTCAGCGAGCCGCCGACCCGCAAGGCCGGCATCAAGGTGGCCGACACGGCCGAACTCGTCAAACGACTCAAAGAAGAAGCGAAGGTGATCTGATGACAACCCTGATCATTGCGGAACACGACAACGCCGTACTCAAAGCGGCCACGCTGAACACGATTGCCGCGGCCACGCGCATCGGCGGCGACATCCATGTGCTGGTGGCGGGCAGCAACTGTGCGGCCGTTGCCCACGCTGCGGCGGCGGTCGCGGGTGTCACCAAGGTGCTGCACGCCGACGCGGCGCACTACGAGGCCCATATGGCCGAGAGCCTGGCCGAGCTGGTGCGCTCACGCGTGCGCGCCGATGCGGGCTACACCCATGTGCTGGCACCGGCGACGGCCTTTGGCAAGAACGTGCTGCCGCGCGTGGCGGCCTTGCTGGACGCCTCCCAGGTGTCGGACGTGATCGCGATCGAGTCGCCCGACACCTTCCTGCGCCCGTTCTATGCCGGCAACGCGCTGGCCCGCGTGCAATCAAAGGATGCCATCAAGGTGCTGAGCATTCGCACCACCGCCTTCGACCCGGTCGGTTCGGGCGGCACGGCAGCGGTCGAGACGCTGGACGCGGCTGGCGATCTCGGCTTGACCACCCTGGTCGGGCGTGAGGTGGTGAAGCTGGAGCGCCCGGAACTCGCCGCTGCAACGGTCATCGTATCGGGCGGACGCGGACTGGGCGCGGCCGACAAGTTTCACGCCGTGCTGGAGCCGCTGGCCGACAAGCTTGGCGCGGCGATCGGCGCCTCGCGCGCCGCCGTCGACGCCGGCTACGCGCCCAACGACTACCAGGTCGGCCAGACCGGCAAGATCGTGGCACCCCAGTTGTACGTGGCGGTCGGCATCTCGGGCGCCATCCAACACCTGGCCGGCATGAAGGACAGCAAGGTGATCGTTGCGATCAACAAGGACGCCGAAGCGCCGATCTTCCAGGTGGCCGACTATGGGCTGGTGGCGGATCTGTTCACAGCGGTGCCCGAATTGGTGACTGCGTTATAGGTCGCAGCGGATGCCGAGGTAAAGCAGAGGCCAGGCTTGTTCCTGGCAGGATGGTCGGCGGCACCGGTCAAACAATTCAAAATGCAGGAGACATCGATCATGAACCCATCAACCTCCGTCATCGCTGGTGTGCCATCCCCTGGCGCAATTGCCCGCGTGGCCATCGGCGACTTCCTGCGCCGCTCGGCAGCTCGAGACCGCGCCAAGACGGCGTTCGTGCTCGGCGATCAGCGCATGAGCTACGGTGAGCTCGATGAGCGCGTGACCCGCTGCGCCAATGCCTTGCTGGCCGCTGGCTTGGTGCGAGGTGACCGCGTGACCACGCTATGCAATAACTCGCTTGAGTTCCTGGTGGCCATGTTCGGCATCCATCGCGCCGGCCTGATCTGGGTGCCGATCAACACAGGCCTGGGGCTGGATGACGTTCGCTACATCATCGACCACTCTGAGGCGCGCTTCCTGCTGGTGGATGCCGCTCTGCTGGTGCGCCCGGAGTTGCGTGCAGTCATCGAGGCGCAGCCCGGTCGCGGATGGGTGCTGGAAGGCGAGGGGGCTGGGGCTTTTAGCAGCTTCGCTGCTGCGATTGCTGCGCAGTCTGCCACTGAGTCCGAGGTCGAAATTCATGACCGCGACGTAGCCCAGATCATGTACACCAGCGGAACCACCGGCCGCCCTAAGGGGGTGATGCAAAGCCATTTGTCGGTGGTGATGGCAGCGATGAACAACGCGCTTGAGTTGGGGGTGTGGCGCGATGCCGTGAACATTGCCGTGCTGCCCCTCTTTCATTGCGCCCAGCACACGCTGATGTGCGGCGTGCTGGCGGGCGGCGGCACGGTGATTGTGATGCGCGCATTCGACCCCGCAGCCATGCTCGACGCCATCGAGCGTGAACGGGTGACCTTGCTGGTGGGCTTGCCGCTGATGCACCAGGCCATGCTCGATCATCCCTCGCGCCCGGGGCGCGACCTGTCGAGCCTGCGCATGTGCGTGTACGCCATGGCGCCCATGGCCGAGACCCTGCTGCGCCGCCTGATCGCCGAGTTCTGCCCGAATTACTCATTGGCCACCGGTCAGACCGAGATGTACCCGCTCACCATGGCCTTCCGGCCGGAAGAGCAGCTTAAACGCTTTGGTTCCTACTGGGGCGTCAGTGCATTGATCAACGACACGGCGGTGATGGACGACGCGGGCCAGCTGCTCGGCCCCGGCGAGGTCGGCGAGATCGTGCACCGCGGTCCGAACGTGATGGAGGGTTACTACAAAAATCCCGAAGCCACCGCCGAGGCACGCGCTTTCGGCTGGCACCACACCGGTGACCTCGGCATGTGGGTCGATGGCCAGATGATGTTCAGGGACCGCAAGAAGGACATGATCAAGACCGGTGGCGAGAACGTGCCGTCCATCAAGGTCGAGGCCACGTTGCTGCGCCACCCGGCGGTGGCCAATGTGGCGGCGGTAGGTTTGCCGCACCCGCGCTGGATCGAGGCGGTCACAGCCTTCGTGGTGCTCAAGCCAGGGGCGCAGGCCGACGAGACCGGGTTGATCAACCACTGCAAGGAGCATCTCGGTGGCTTTGAGGTGCCCAAGGCGATCCGCATCGTCGATGCCTTGCCGATGACCTCCACCGGCAAGATTCAAAAGCATCCGCTGCGTGACAGCTATCGCGCCCTGTACGAGGACATTGAACGATAGGTGTCGGGAAGGTCATGGGGTGTGCAATACACGCCCGCGCCTGTGACCAGGCTGCTTGCAAGGCGTGCTTCGGCTTGTGCTCCTAACTAACCACCGTTCTGTCAATATGTTCGCATGGCGTTTATCGAAACCAGCCGGTTTCCGGCTGGCGCGGACAGTCGCCCTTGTTCCTTAATCCTTGTTCATTCCACCGTCAGAAAGGTTTTCCATGTCCGTCGTTCCTGCCATCTTGCTTGCGGTTGATGCCGACGGCATTGCGACCCTGACCCTCAACCGGCCCGATCAGCTCAATGCCTTCGATCTTGAGATGGTGGATGCCTGGCGCGCGGCGCTGGAGCAGGCCGAGGCTGATGAGCGCGTCAAGGTCATCGTCGTCACCGGTGCCGGTCGTGCTTTTTGTGCCGGCGGCGATTTCGAGGAAATGGCCAGGTTCAGCGAAATGGACAGCATGGGGCGCAAGGATTTTCTCTACCGCCACGTGCATCGCATCGCGCTCACGCTGGAGCGGATGGAAAAACCGGTCATTGCCGCTGTCAACGGCGCGGCGCGCGGCGCGGGCTGCGACATGGCCTTGATGTGCGATATCCGCTTGATGGCCAGCTCGGCCACGCTGGCCGAGAGTTATATCAACATCGGACTGATGGCCGGTGATGCCGGCGCCTGGTTCCTGCCGCGACTGATAGGCACTGCGCGCGCGCTGGAGCTGTTCTGGACCGGTCGCGTGGTGGGCGCGGAAGAGGCCGAGCGCATTGGCATGGTCAATCGCGTGGTGCCCGATGCCGAACTGATGGCAGCCACTTACGAGATGGCGCGCACCATTGCCTCCAAGCCGCAGCAGGCGGTGCGCTTCTTTCGCCGCGCCGTCTACCAAAGCCAGACCATGGCGCTGGCCACGCACCTGGACATGGTGTCCTCGCACATGGCGGTGCTCGAAGACACGCCCGAGCATCGCGCCGGCATTGCGGCCTTCCGCACCCGCTCGCGCACCAGCAAGTAAAAAAGGGCGGTGCCGTGCAAGGTATTCTGAGTGACATCACCGTCATCGACCTGTCCCGCTTGATTGCCGGGCCTTACGCGGCCATGGCGCTGGCCGACCTGGGCGCGCGCGTCATCAAGGTCGAGGCCATCTCCGGCGAGGAGGGGCGGCATTTCGGCCCGCCGTTTTATGGCGAATCCAGCGTTGCTTTCATGACCTGCAACCGGGGCAAGGAGTCGGTCGCGATGGACATACGCACCCCCGCCGGGCGCTCGGTGCTGGAGCGGCTGATTTCAAAAGCCCAGGTTCTGGTGCACAACTTTCGCCCCGACTTTGCCGAGACACATGCGCTGACCTACGACGCGGTGCGGCGCATCAACCCGACGCTGGTGTACTACATGGTCAGCGCCTTCGGTGAGCAGGGCGACTACCGGCTCAGACCCTCGGTCGACAGCGTGGTGCAGGGCATGACGGGGGCCTTCTACGCCAGTGGGGAAGAAGGCGATCCACCGGTTCGTATCGGCTTGCCGATCATCGATGTGGCGTCCGGCATGTGCGGCGCGCTGGGCGTGCTGGCCGCAGTGATGCATTGGCAGCAGACCGGCCAGGGGCAGCGCGTGGAGTTGGCCCTGGTGGACACCGTGTTCAATTTTCTGGCCAGCAAGGTGGGTGAATATGCGATTGAACAGCGCGAGCCGATTCGCTCGGTGAACCTGCCGATTGCGGTGCCCAGCCGCCACTTTCGCGGCTCCGACGGCGCATGGTTCAGCGTGTCGGTGGTCAATGAAGGGGCGTTCAAGCGCTTTTGCGCCGTGGTGAAGCGGCCCGAATGGCTCACCGATCCGCGTTACCAGCGCAACGCCGCGCGCATTGCCAACCGGCCGGCGCTGCTGGCCGAGCTGGAGGCGATTTTCATCACCCGTGCGGCGGCCGCCTGGGTGGTCGCCTTCGAGGCCGCCGATATTCCCTGTGGTCCGGTGAACACGGTGACCGATGCCATGGCCGATCCGGTGCTGGCCGCCCGTTTCGTGGAGCACCCCGAGATGCCGGGGCTGCCGCTGATCCCTTTTCCGGCGCAGCTGGCTGCAGGCATGCGCAAGATCGGTGAGATGCCGGCGCCTCCTGCGCTGGGGCAGCATACCGGGCAGGTGCTGGGCGAATTGGGCTACGGTGCGCCGGAGATTGCCCAACTGGTGCGCGACGGGGTCGTGCGCCTGCAAGAAACCGCCATGGCAAGCACAGCAGGAGGGAAGCCATGAGCCCGTCTTCCACCGACATCTTGTGGACCCCCCGCGCGGATCGCATCGCGGGTGCCGAGGTGACCCGTTTCCAACAATGGCTGGAACGCGAAAAAGGCCTGCGCTTTGCCGACTACGAGGCCTTGTGGCAATGGTCCGTGGATGACCTGGAGGGCTTCTGGCGCGCCATCGTCGAGTATTTCGAGTTGCCGCTCGACGACTGGAATGGCCCGGTTCTGAGCGATCGCCGGATGCCGGGCGCGCAATGGTTTGTGGGCGCGCGCACCAACTATGCGCGGCAGGTGTTCCGGCACGCCACGGACGCCAGACCGGCCATCGTCTTCCGCAATGAAGCGGGCGAGCGGGCGGACATGTCCTGGCGCACGCTGCAAGACCAGGTGGCGGCGCTGGCCCAGTGGCTGCGCGCGGCGGGCGTGGGGCCGGGCGACCGCGTGGTGGCCTACCTGCCCAATATTCCGCAGACCATCGTGGCTTTTCTGGCCACGGTTTCGGTGGGGGCGGTCTGGTCGGTGTGCTCGCCCGACATGGGGGCGCCCACGGTGCTGGACCGTTTCCGGCAGATCGATCCGAAGGTGTTGATCGCGGTCGATGGCTACCACTGGGGTGGCAAGCGCTTCGACCGGCGCGAAGCCGTGGCCACGCTGCTCGACGGGCTGCCAAGCGTCGAGCGCTGCGTGCTCTTGCCCTGCCTGGAGCGCAGCGCCAGCGCGGACGCGCTGCGCGGTGGCGTGCTCTGGAGCGAGGTGGTCAGCGCCCCGGCTGAACTGCGCATCGAGTCACTGCCTTTCGACCACCCGCTGTGGGTGGTGTATTCGTCGGGCACCACCGGCTTGCCCAAACCCATCGTGCACGGCCATGGCGGCATTGTGCTGGAGCAGGTCAAGCTGATGCGCCTGCACAACGACCTCGGTCCCGAAGACCGCTTCCACTGGTTTTCCACCACCGGCTGGATCATGTGGAACTGCCAGGTGGGCGGTTTGCTGGTGGGGGCGACGGCCTGCCTGTACGACGGCAACCCGGCCTGGCCCGACTACACCACGCTGTGGCGTTTCGCTGGGGAAGTCGGCGTGACGTTTCTGGGTGCCGGTGCGGCGTTTTATGCGGCCTGCCAGAAAGCCGGTGTCGAGCCGCGCGAGGTGGGCGCGCTGGGGCCGCTGCGCACCGTGGGTTCGACCGGCTCGCCACTGTCCCCGGAAAGCTACCAGTGGATTGCCAAGCATGTCGGGCGCGATGTCTGGATCAACCCGATCTCCGGCGGCACCGACTTCGCCGGGGCCTTCGTCGGCGGCGTGCCGACCCTGCCCGTCGTCGTGGGAGAAATGCAGGGACGCTGCCTCGGGGCGCGCGTCGAGGCCTTCAACGAGCAGGGCCAGCCGGTCGTGGACGAGGTGGGCGAGCTGGTGTGCACCGCGCCCATGCCGTCCATGCCCCTCTACTTCTGGAACGACCCCGGCAACCAGCGCTATCTGGACAGTTATTTCGACATGTACCCCGGCGTCTGGCGGCATGGCGACTGGATTCGCATCACACCGCGCGGCGGCGCCATCATCTACGGCCGCAGCGACACCACCATCAATCGCCACGGCGTGCGCATGGGCACGAGCGACATCTACAGCGTGGTCGAGGCGCTGCCCGAAGTGCTCGACAGCCTGGTGGTCGACCTCGAATATCTGGGGCGCGAAAGCTATATGCCGATGTTCGTCGTGCTGCGCCCGGGCGTGGCGCTGGAGGCGCCGCTGATCGGGCGCATCCAGAGCGCCATCCGCGCGGCCGCGTCGCCGCGCCATGTGCCGGACGCGGTGTTTGCCGTGGCCGAGGTGCCGCGCACGCTCACCGGCAAGAAGCTCGAACTGCCGATCAAGAAGCTGCTGCTCGGCCAGCCCATCGACAAAGTGGTCAACCGCGATGCACTGGCCAACCCCGCCAGCCTGGACTGGTTTCTTGAATTTGCACGCGTGCATGCCACGCAGACCCACTGATTTCCCCCAACCCTTTTTCACAAGGAATCACCATGAGCGACCAGGAAGTTATTTACGACGTCAAAAATTACGTTGCCACCATCACCATCAACCGGCCCAAGACGCTCAACGCGTTCACCGGCGACACCATCAAGGAGATGGAGCGACGCCTGGCTGAGGCGGGCAATGACCCGAAGGTGGGCGTGATCGTGCTCACCGGCACCGGCGAGCGTGCTTTCTGCGTCGGCGGCGACGTCAATTGGGAAAAGGGCGACAGCAGCGGCAAGAGCGGCCTGGAAGACCTGGAGTTCAACTTCAACCGCCAGATCGTCGAGTGCCCGAAGCCCGTGATCTGCCGTGTCAACGGCTACGCCATCGGCGCCGGTCACCACATCGCCTATTTCTGCGACTTCACCATCGCCGCCGAGCACGCCATCTTCGGCCAGAACGGTCCACGCGTCGGTTCACCCGCGGGTGGCTACATCGTTTCGCATTCGGCCAATGTGCTGGGTCACAAGCGTGCGCGTGAGCTGTGGATGCTGTGCCGCCGCTACAGTGCCAAGCAGGCGCTGGACTGGGGCCTGGCCAACTCGGTGGTGCCCATGGCCGAGCTCGATGCAGAAGTGCAGAAATACTGCGACGAACTGCTGTCGCTCTCGCCGACCTGCCTGAAGATCGTCAAGTGTTCGTTCTACCACCACATGGCCCCGATCATGGGCAAGGACATGAACGACCTGATCCAGGAAGTGGCACCCAACTATTTCAGTACCGGCGAGCAGCAGGAAGGGGCCAGCGCCTTTCTTGAAAAACGCAAGCCCGACTTCAGCAAATTCCGCTAACCGGTAATCTTTGTCCTGCGCGGCTCAGCGGGGAACTTTTAGAGACTGAAAAATGATGAACCAAGAACGTTACCCCGAGTTGCGCGCCGCCCTGCGCGATCTTTTCAAACGCTTCCCCGACGAGTACTTTCGCAAGATTGACGATGCCCGTGCTTACCCCGAGGCGTGTGTGGACGCGCTGACCAGGGCCGGCTGGCTGGCGGTGATGATTCCGCAGGAGTACGGCGGAGCTGGCTTGGGTCTGGCCGAAGCCTCGGTGGTGATGGAAGAGGTCAACCGCTGCGGCGGCAATGCCGGCGCCTGTCACGGCCAGATGTACAACATGGGCACCTTGCTGCGCCATGGCTCGGATGAGCAGAAGCGCCTCTACCTGCCCAAAATTGCCAGCGGCGATCTGCGCCTGCAGTCCATGGGCGTGACCGAGCCAACCACAGGCACCGACACCACCAAAATCAAGACCACCGCGGTCAAGCAGGGCGACCGCTATGTGGTCAATGGCCAGAAGGTCTGGATCTCGCGGATTCAGCACTCCGACCTCATGATTTTGCTGGCACGCACCACCCCGCTCAAAGATGTGAAGCGCAAGTCAGAGGGCATGTCGATCTTCATCGTTGACCTGCACCAGGCCATTGGCCAGGGCATGACGGTGAACCCGATCCGCAACATGGTTAACCACGAGACCAATGAGCTGTTTTTTGACAACCTCGAAATCCCGGCCGAGAACCTGATCGGCGAGGAGGGCAAAGGTTTCAAGTACATCCTGGACGGACTGAACGCTGAGCGCACGCTGATTGCCGCCGAGTGCATTGGCGACGCCCGCTGGTTCGTCGAGCGCAGCGCCCGCTATGCCAGTGAGCGCCGCGTGTTTGACCGCCCGATCGGGCAGAACCAGGGCGTGCAGTTTCCCCTGGCCGAGGCACACATCGAGACCGAGGCCGCTGACCTGATGCGCTGGCGTGCCTGCGAGCTGTTTGACGCCCACCAACCGTGTGGCGCAGAGGCCAATATGGCCAAGTACCTGGCCGCCAAAGCCTCCTGGGAGGCGGCCAACACCGCCATTCAGACCCATGGCGGCTTTGGTTTCGCCTGCGAATACGACATCGAGCGCAAGTTCCGCGAAACCCGGCTGTACCAGGTGGCGCCGATCTCCACCAACCTGATCCTGAGCTACGTGGCCGAACACGTGCTGGATCTGCCCCGTTCATTCTGAAAGAAATTGCCATGCGTCCATTGGAAGGAATGCTGATCGTTACGCTGGAGCACGCGATTGCCGCGCCGTTCTGCACCCGCCAACTGGCCGACCTCGGCGCGCGCGTCATCAAGGTCGAGCGCCCGGGTGAGGGCGACTTCGCCCGCGCCTACGACAGCCGGGCCCACGGCTCGGCTTCCCACTTCGTCTGGTGCAACCGCTCCAAGGAAAGCCTGACGCTCGACCTCAAGCACCCAGATGCCCGCGCCGTGCTGCAAAAGCTGGTGGAGCGCGCCGACGTGCTGGTGCAGAATCTGGCGCCCGGTGCTGCCGCGCGCATGGGACTGGACCACGCCAGCCTGGCGCCGGTCAATCCGCGCATCGTGGTGTGCGACATCTCGGGCTACGGCGACGGCGGCCCCTACACCGAGAAAAAAGCCTATGACCTGCTGATCCAGAGCGAGGCCGGTTTTGTCTCCGTCACGGGCACGCCCGAACAGCCCTCCAAGGCCGGCCTGTCGATTGCCGACATCGCCGCCGGCATGTACGCTTACAGCAGCGTGCTGGCCGCCTTGCTGGAGCGTGGGCGCACCGGGCGCGGCCAGCGGCTCGAAATCTCGATGCTCGAAGCCATGTCCGAATGGATGGGCTTCCCGCTCTATTACACGCTGGACGGCCAGCCGCCGCCGCCGCGTGCCGGCGCCTCGCACGCCGCCATTTACCCCTACGGCCCCTTTGCCTGCGGCGACGGCAAGCAAGTGGTGCTGGCGGTGCAGCACGACCGCGAATGGGCCACCTTCTGCAACCAGGTGTTGCAATTGCCCGAGCTGACCGCACAGTACCTGGGCAACGCCAACCGGCTGGCCCAGCGCGAGAAACTGCGCGGCATCATCGAAGGCGTCTGCGCCACCCTGACCGCGGCGCAACTGGTGGCGCGGCTGGATGCGGCGCAAATCGCCAATGGCCAGCTCAACGAGATGGCCGACCTGTGGAAGCACCCGCAACTCGCGGCGCGCGGGCGCTGGACCGAGATCGGCTCGCCCGGCGGCACGTTGCCGGCGCTGTACCCGCCGCACCACGTCAATGGCAGCGAGCCGCCGCCGCCCATGGGGCCGGTGCCTGCGCTGGGCCAGCACACCGAAGCCATCCTGACCGAGCTCGGCTACGGCGAGACTGACATTGCCCGGCTGCGTGCGGACAAAGCCATCTGACTGCGAGATCGATGCCATGACCCTGGATACAAACCCGAGCGCGACGCTGGCTGCCTTTGCCGCCGATCTGTCATTCGACACCATTCCGGCGCCGGTGCTGCGCCGCACCGAAGACCTGTTCCTCGACTGGTACGCCTCCGCGCTGGCGGGCAAGGGCGCCCGGCCGGTCGAGGCCATCGAAGCCTATGCCCGCACCATGGGGCCGGACTCGGGCCGCGCCGAGGTGCTGATCTCGCGCCGCACCACCTCGCCCCATTTCGCCGCGATGGTCAACGCGGCCGCCTCGCACTTCGCCGAGCAGGATGACGTCCACAACGGCTCGGTGTTTCATCCCGCGGCCGTCGTGTTCCCGGTGGCGCTGGCCATCGCGCAGGACATCGGTGCCAGCGGCCGCGAGTTCCTGGCCGCCGTGGTGGCGGGCTATGAAGTCGGCATTCGTGTGGGCGAGTTCCTGGGCCGCTCGCACTACCGCATCTTTCACACCACGGCCACCGCCGGCACGCTGGCCGCCGCCGCAGCGGCCGGACGGCTGCTCAAGCTCGATGCCGCCACCATGCTGCATGCCTTCGGCAGCGCCGGCACACAAGCCGCCGGACTGTGGGAGTTTTTGCGCGACGCCGCCGACTCCAAGCAGCTGCACACCGCGCACGCGGCATCCTGCGGTCTGACCTCGGCCTACCTGGCGCGAAGCGGTTTTACCGGCGCGCGCCAGATTCTGGAAGGCGCGCAGGGCATGGCCGCGGGCATGTCGAGCGACGCCGATCCGGCGCGCCTGACCGACCGCCTGGGCCAGCGCTGGGCCACGGCGGAAACCTCGTTCAAATACCACGCCTCGTGCCGCCACACCCACCCCAGCGCCGATGCGCTGCTGACGCTGATGCAGACGCACGGCGTGAAAGCCGACGACATCGAAAGCGTCACCACCCAGGTGCACCAGGGCGCCATCGACGTGCTGGGCCGCGTCACCGTGCCGGCCACCGTGCACCAGGCCAAGTTCTCGATGGGCACGGTGCTGGCGCTGGCGGCCGAATACGGCTTTGCCGGGCTGAATGAATTTGAAGCGCATTACCTCGCGCCGCGCGTGGCCGCCTTGCGCGACCGCGTGACCATGCAGCTCGACGCCGAGGTCGATCAGGCCTACCCGCAGCGCTGGATCGGCAAGGTGACGGTGACGACGCGCGATGGCCGCAGCTTGAGCGCGCGGGTCGATGAGCCCAAAGGCGACCCCGGCAACACACTGACGCGCGCCGAGATCGAAGACAAGGCGCAGCGCCTGGCAGCCTACGGCAAGGGGGCTACGCCTGCCGAGGTTCAGGCGCTGATCGCGCGCGTCTGGGCGGTGGCCGAGGCGCCGCGCATGGACCGCTGGTTGGAGGCACGCGCATGACAGCCCATACCTCTGGCCCAAAGGCTTTGCTGCATGCCTATCTTTTTGTGCCCGCCGACCGGCCCGAGCGCATTGCCAAGGCGCGCGCCAGCGGTGCCGACGCGGTGATTGTTGACCTGGAAGACGCAGTGGCCCCCGAGGCCAAAGTGCGCGCGCGCGAGGCGCTGGCGGCGCTGCTGGACGAGGCCGCGCCGCTGGTGGTGCGCATCAACGCCGCCGGCACGCCCTGGTTTGACGATGACCTGGAACTGTGCCGCCACCCCGGCGTGGCCGCCATCATGCTGCCCAAGGCCGAAGGCATCGACGCCGTTTGCACCGTGGTCGAGACCACCTACCAGGACGTGCTGCCCATCATCGAGTCGGCGCGCGGCCTGCATGAGATGGACAGCATCGCACGCGTGCCGGGCGTGATCCGGCTGGCCTTTGGCAGCGTCGATCTGGCGCTGGATCTGGGCATTGAGTGTGCGCCCGATGGCACGGAAATCGAGCTGCTGGCCTTCCGCTCCCAACTGGTGCTGGCTTCGCGGCTGGCCGGGCTGGCGGCGCCGGTGGATGGTGTCAGCACCGCCATCGACGACCTGCAACGCTTGCAGGCCGACACCGAACGCTCACGTCGACTCGGCTTTGGTGCCAAGCTGTGTATCCACCCGAAGCAGCTGGCCACCGTCCAGGCGGTGTTCACGCCGAGCCCTGAACGGCTTGACTGGGCGCGCCGCGTCTGCAAAGCATTTGAAACGGCGGGTGGTTCCGCCGTGGCCGTGGACGGCCAGATGGTCGACCTGCCGGTGGTGCAGCGCGCGCGCGCCGTGCTGCGCGACGCGGGTCTGAGCGCCTGATTTTTTAACCCACTCCAATCGACTGGAATTCCTTATGACTCGCAAAGCCAAACCCATCCGCTCCGACATTGCCTGGAGTACCCCCGACCGCATCGAGGTGCACGGCAAGAGTCTGCCTGACGAAATCCTCGGCCATCTCAACCTGGGTGATATGGCCTTCTTGCAGATCGTCGGGCGCATGCCAACGCAGCAGGAGTCCAACGTCTTCAACGCCATCGCGGTGACGCTGGTCGAGCACGGCATCACGCCCAGTGCGCTGGTCGCGCGACTGACCTACGCCGGTGCGCCCGAGTCGTTGCAGGCCGCAGTGGCGGCCGGATTGTGCGGCCTGGGCAGCGTGTTCGTCGGCAGCACCGAAGGCACCGCCAAAATGCTCTACGAGGCCCTGCCACCCGGAACGAAAGGGGCTGACCTGGAGCGCATCGCCATCGACACCGTGGCAGCCTTTCGTGCCCGCGGCCAGATCATCCCCGGCCTAGGACATCCGCTGCACAAGCCGGTCGATCCGCGCGCCCCGCGCCTGTTCCAGATCGCCAAGGACAATGGCTTTTCCGGCGACTACATCCGGCTCGAACAACTGATCTGCGCCGAGGCCGAGCGCGTCGCTGGCAAGTCGCTTCCCGTCAACGCGACCGGCGCCATCGGCGCCATCAGCTGCGAGCTCGGGCTACCATGGAAAATTGTGCGCGGCATCGGCGTCCTGGCGCGTGCCATAGGGCTGGTGGGACACATCCTGGAAGAGAGCAAGAACCCGATGGCGGTCGAGATCTGGCAGCGGGTCGAAGACGAGGCCACCCAGCACATCAGACCACAAGGCGCCTGAAGCGCTGTGGCTGGCCTTGCAGGCACGATGCGCCCGCGTCGACCTATCGATTGAATTTTGCTGGACACCACTGGAGTATTGCGCAATGAATGACACGATCCTGAGAGAAGAACCCATCCACTGGGTGCAATCACCCCCGCAGCCTGCCGAGGCATCGAGCGTGGGAACCTTGTCGGTCGAGGCCCGCCAGCAGGCCTGGCCGGTGGCCGAGGTGCAGGCCCTGCTGGACCTGTCATTCCCTGAGCTGATGCACCGCGCGCAGACCGTGCACCGCGAGCACCACGACCCCACCGAGATGGAGCTGGCCACGCTGCTGTCCATCAAGACCGGCGGCTGCCCGGAGGACTGCGGCTACTGCCCGCAGTCGGTGCACTACGAGACCGGCGTGCCCGCCACCAAGATGATGACGCCCGAGGAAGTGCGCGAGGCCGTGCTCGGCGCCAAGGCGGCCGGCGCCTCGCGCTTCTGCATGGGTGCCGCCTGGCGAGCGCCCAACGACCGCGACCTGGAAAAGGTCGAGGAGTTGGTGCGCGTGATCAAGGACGAGGGCCTGGAGGCCTGCTGCACCCTGGGCATGCTCACGGGCGACCAGGCGCAACGCCTCAAGGGTGCTGGTCTGGACTACTACAACCACAACCTGGACACCGCGCCCGAGCTGTACGGCGACATCATCACCACCCGCGACTACCAGGACCGGCTGGACACGCTGGGCCACGTGCGCGGGGCCGGCATCCACGTCTGCAGCGGCGGCATCGTGGGCATGGGCGAGTCCCGCGCCGGGCGCGCCGGCCTGATCGCGCAACTGGCCAACCTGGCACCGTACCCCGAGTCGGTGCCGATCAACCACCTGGTCAAGGTGCCCGGCACGCCGCTGGCCGACGAGCCCGACCTCGACCCGCTGGAGTTCGTGCGCACCGTGGCGGTGGCCCGCATCACCATGCCCAGGGCCAAGGTGCGCCTGTCGGCCGGGCGCCGGCAGATGGACGAATCGACCCAGGTGCTGTGCTTCCTGGCCGGCGCCAACTCCATCTTCTACGGTGACAAGCTGCTGGTGACCGGCAATCCCGACGTGGAAGCCGACCAGGACCTGCTGGCCCGCACGGGCATGCACACCACGCGGGCGCACGCCTGACCTTGGCCCTGTCGATGGCCGAGGCTCCCTCCGTTCAAGCAAATCCCCTATGTTCCGCACCCTGCTGAAATCCAAAATCCACCGCGCCATCGTCACCCACTGCGAGCTGCACTACGAAGGCTCTTGCGGCATCGACGAAGACCTGCTGGAGGCGAGCAACATCCGCCCCAACGAACAGGTTCACATCTGGAACGTCAACAACGGCGAACGGTTCATCACCTACGCCATCAGGTCGCCGCGCGGCAGCGGCATCATTTCGCTCAACGGCTCGGCCGCCCGGCGCGCCAGCGTGGGCGACCTGGTGATCATCGCGGCCTTCGGCATGGTGCACGAAGACAAGCTCGACGAGGCCGTGCCCCAGCTGGTGTTCCCCGACGCTGCCAACCGCATCGTCGAGATCCGCAGCGAGCCCGCAGGTCCGCAGGCCGGCGACCCGGTCATCCTGCCCCTGGGCGCCGAGCTTTGACGCAGCCCGTGTCGGCCAACGCCGTGGCGCCAGCGCAGCCCTGGTGGGTCAACCTGTTCGGCCACAACCACCCCGCGATCCGCGCCGCGCTGATCGACCAGCTGCACACACTGGGCCACGTGATGCTTGCAGGCTTCACCCACGGGCCAGTGGTTGAACTCTCCGAACGCCTGGCCGCGCGCACCGGCCTTGGCCACGCCTTCTACGGCAGCGACGGTGCTAGTGCCACGGAGTTCGCGCTGAAGATGAGCGCCCACCACTGGCGCAATGCGGGCCGGGCAGGCAAGTGCCGGTTTGTCAGTGTCGCCGGGGGCTACCACGGAGAGACGGTGGGCGCGCTGGCCGTGACCGACATCGCGCTGTTCCGTGAAGCCTACGCGCCGCTGGTGCGCATGGCCGCCACCGTGCCCAGCCCCGACGCCAGGCAGGCCGCGCCCGGCGACACCCCGGCCGACGTGGCCGAGGGGGCCGCCGCCTCACTGGGCGACTGGCTGGCCGAACACGCGCACGAGACCGCTGCGGTGATCATCGAGCCGCTGATCCAGTGCGCCGCCGGCAAGGCCATGCACGACCCGCTGTACCTGAAATGTGAAACGCGCGCGTGAGCTTTGCGACCGGCACCAGGTGCACCTGGTGCTCGACGAAATCGCGGTCGGCTTCGGCCGCACCGGCACACTGTTCGCGCACGAGCAGGCGGGCATCCGCCCCGACTTTCTCTGCCTCTCCAAGGGCCTGACCGGCGGCACGCTGCCACTGTCGGTGGTGCTCACCACCGACGCGGTCTATGCCGCCTTCTACGACGACGAGGTGGCGCGCGGCTTCCTGCATTCGCACAGCTACACCTGCAACCCGCTGGCCTGCCGCGCCGCGCTGGCCACGCTGGACCTCTTCGCGCAGACCGACGCGCTGCGCCAGAACCTGGGCACCAGCGAGCGGCTGGCCGCGCAGTTCGCGCCGATCTCCAAGCACCCGCGTGTGCGCTTCGATCGACGCAAGGGCATGGTCTTCGCGTGGCACGTGCTCAGCACGCCTGCCCGACTTCGGCCGCCGCTATGCCTGCCGCGCGCTGGCGCAGGGGCTGCTGCTGCACCCCATCGGCCACACGATCTACGCCATCTTATCGACGATGCCCTGGTGCGACAGTAGTGGTCACGCCACCTCCAAATCCACCATCGCCTCGATGCACAGGTTGCGTTCGTACAGCAGCAACGCGCGGATCGCGCGCAGCCTGACCGCCAGGCACGAGGCGTCGGGAGCAAAAGCCAGCTCTTCGGTCAGCGCCGAGGTGCTGTCTGCCAGGGCCTCACGATGCCGCCCCGCCTTGAACAGCAAGGCGGAAAAGATCACCCGCACCCACATGTGGCCGAAAGGCGAAGGAGCCTCCCCGAACTTCACTTGCACCTCGCGCAAGGACTGGGGGGCCACGGTGAAACGTCAATTGCATTTGTGCGCATAGGCCAGAACCGTTTGTGCGGCGCCATAGTGGAATGGGTCCTGATCTTGTGGTCCTGCCGGCCACTGGCGCACAAAGACCTGGCATAGCGGCGCAAAAAAGCATCATGGGACGACGACGTTGTCCAAGGGCCTGCAACAACGCCAGCAAGCCGCTCTCGACCACCGCCGCCGCGTCAATGGCCCCCATCGCGACCGGCTCCGACGGGCCTCCGATCGCATTCAACAAGGAGCGAACAAAGAACACCTGGTCGCGCCAGGAAGCATCGAGTCCCACCCACACGGGGTCTGCGTCTTTGCAAGCGCGAAACCATCCGCCCATCAATGTCGTCTTGCCATAGCCGACCGGCGCAACGATGGCCACGATCCGTTCATGCATGGACAAGGGCGCAATCGCCCGCCGCGCCACTGTGGCCGTCGTCAGGTCAGGAGGAGCCCCCTCGACTGCCGCCTGGGAGGACGGCGCAGCAACAAGCTGCGGCCACCGAAATCCCGCGTTGGGTTGGGTCATGTCCTCAGACACTCAGAAGGCGCACGACGACGCTGCCTCACGCTGGAGGTCCGGCCGCCCGGAATCGCGGCAGCGACACACCACCACCGACGGGTTCGCAAACCAACTCGACAGCCATGTCGAAAGTGACTGCTGAAGGGTCTGCGCCGATGAAGGAGCTGATCATCCGCGGACCTTCTTCGAGTTCGACCAGCAGCACCGCATAGGGCGTGTCCTGTTTGAAAGCCGGGCCGGGCGCCCGGTGAACCACGCTGAACGAATGCACCTTGGCGCGACCGCTGGCGGCCCGGTGCTCTAGGCGCTCGCTACCGCACTCACGGCAGATCGCCTGTTGGTAGAGCTGCACGTGGCCGCACGCTGGGCAGTGCTGCAGCAGCAGCTTGCCCTCCTGAATGCCGCGCCAATAGATGTCCGAATCTGCATCTGGCATCGGCTGTGGCTTGAGGTGGGCGTCTTTGAGGTTGATCACAGCGTGGCCTCCGTTCCCAGGATGGTGGTGGCGTTGGTCGCAAAACCGGCGCCCAGGCTGTGCACCAGGCCAAGTTCAGCGCCCGCGACCTGGCGTTCACCGCAGCTTCCGCGCAGCTGGTTGACGACCTCGTAGAAATGAAACAGCGAACCCGGCATGCCCGAGTGCGCAAACGACAGCAGGCCTCCATGGGTGTTGCAGGGGATGGCGCCGCCGTAGGTGATCTGCCCGTCTTCGACGAAGCGCCCACCTTCGCCCTTGGGGCAGAAGCCGAGGTCCTCCAGCATCATGATCACCGTGCCGGTGAAGCAGTCATAGATCCCGGCCACGTCGATGTCCTTGGGCCCGCAGCCGGCCATGGCGTAGGCCTTGGCGCTCGACTGCACCGCGCCCGTGGTGGTCAGCGAGGGCATCAAGAAGATGTGCTCGTGCGTGTAGCATTCGCCGCCGCCGAGGATGTAGATGGGCTTGGCAATTCCCAGCGCCCTGGCGCGCTCGGTCGAGGTGACGATGAAAGCTGCTGCGCCGTCGGAGATGAGCGAGCAGTCGAGCTTGTGGTAGGGCGTTGTCACCCAGCCGGAATTCAGCACGTCATCGACGCTCAGCGGATCGGTCATCTGCGCCCCCGGCGTGCGGCGTGCGTGTTCGCGGTGGATCACCGCCACCTTGGCAAATTGCGCGGAGGTGGTGCCGAACTCCTTCATGTGGCGATGCGCTGTCATGGCGAAGGTGTTGGCCACGGGAATGCCGAAGGGCATTTCGTATTGCTGGTCCCGGCTTTCGGTCATCGAGCGCAGGGCCAGGTCGGGCGACAGACCGGTCAGCAAGCTGTCGCCGCCCACCACCAGAACGGTCTCGGCCAGGCCGCCAGCAATGGCGGCGGCGGCGATGTTGAAGAGGGTGGCCGCCGTGGCGCCGGAGACCTGCATCGTGTTGGAGAACGTCGGCTGGATGCCGAGGTACTCACTGAAGGCTACGCTGAATCGGTGAAACGGCGAGGCGAAGGCGGAGCTGGAAAGCACGCCATCGACCTCGTGCTTGCCGATGCCGGCATCGGCCAGCGCCTTGACTGCTGCGTCGGCGGCCAGCGCGAGCGCGCTCTTGCCCGGCACGCGGCCGACGGCCGAAATGCCGGCGCCGATGATCGCGGTTTTACCGCGGAGACTGCGCGGCGATGAGTTCGTTTGAGGGGTCATGATTGAGTGTCCAGAGTTGGAGGTCACGCCCCCGAAGCATGCACGCGTTGTCGCAATTGCGCCTTCAAAATTTTCCCCACCGGGTTGCGCGGGATGATGTCAAGGTACTCAATATGCTCGGGCAGCTTGTAGACCGCCACGCCAATTTGTTTCAAGTGGTCAACGATATCTTCCAGCGTCGGCAGCCGGGACTTGTCCTTGGGCACGACGTAGATACAGGTCTTCTCGCCCATGATTTCGTCGGGCACCGCCACCGCTGCTACCTCTTGCACACCGGGGTGGGTGAGTACCAGGTTCTCGACCTCGGCGGCGCTTATATTGAAACCACCACGAATGATGATGTCCTTCTTGCGGTCAAAAAAGCCGATGTGGCGTTCATCGCGCACGATGAAAAAATCACCGGTGCGAAAGAAACCGTCGGCCGTGAACGAATTCTGCGCGAGGTCTGGCCGCCGGTAGTAGCCGGCAAACACGTTGGGTCCGCGATAGACCAACTCGCCCACCTCGCCTGGCCGCGTGCATTCTTGGTCTTGCTCGTCAAGCAGCTTGGCTTGTACGCCTTCCATTGTCGACGGCCATTCAAGTCCCGGCTTGCCCCACCAGGGAAAATGTTCCGATCGCATAGCGAAGTCCGGCACGTCAACCGGGCCGCCAACCAAGCCTGTGCCCTCGGTCTGCCCCCACAGGTTGCAGATCTCGATGTTCCAGCGGCGCTTGAACTCCTCCATGCTCCAGCGCGAGGGCGGCGCTGAGCCTGTGGCGATTGAGCGGATGGATGACAAATCGAGGCTGTCGACATTGGGCAGCTTGAGGATCATGTTCAGGATTGCAGGCACCAGAATCGTGAACTGAACCTTTTCCGTGAGTATTTGCTTGAGGAACAGTTCGACATTGAGCGGATGGTGCAGCAGCAGCGTGCCACGCGCTGCCAGCCAGCTCAGCCAAGCCACGGCACCCGTCATGTTGACCATCGGTGCTGGTGCCAGTACACGGTCACCCTCTTGAATGCCCGCCGTATTGGGCACCAGCCGCATCTGGTAAAGCCAGTTGTTGTGCGACATCGGACAGCCCTTGGCATGTGATTCAGTACCCGAGGACCAGCACAGGCTGAAAATATCGTTGGCACTGACGCTGACAGCGTCCAGCAGGGCCTGGTCTGGTGCCTGTGCGGCCAAAGCGGTGACGTCTTCAATCGCCACGGTGGCGTAGCCTAGCTTGGCAGCCATCGAAATGTGGTCGAAGCCCTTGAAATTTTTTACGCCGATGTAGAGCTGCGCCTGACTGGCCTCTGCGACGTTGCGCAACTCGGTTTCGCGCCACTGCATGGCCACCGGAGACAGCACGCCTCCGGCGCGGGACACAGCAAAGTACAACGCAATCAACTCCCAGACATTGGGTAACTGCGCAACCACAACATCGTCTTTTTTAAGTCCACGGCGAATCAGCCCGGTGGCAATCGCGTCGACGGCTTTGCCGAACTCGCTCCAAGTTACCGAGGTGGCGGGCGTGCCGATGAGCGCCTCACGGTCTGGTGTATCGACGATGGCCACTCGTTGCGGAACATCGACAACATGTGCCGCAACCACATCAAGCAGGGTGCGGCCCCCCCAAAGTTTGGTGGCAGTGTAGTGTTCAATCGTAGAAGGCGAATGCAGGATCATGAGTAGTTTCTTCAGAAAATTTTGATTAAATCAACGAAAAGCTTTGGTCAGCTCTGGGGATCGAAACCATGGAAGCTGGCAAACGCCTCCACATCGGTTCGTTCGGTAATGAAGGCATTCTCCGGGGCCGACAGATCCTCGTGCCCGAGGGCGATGCCGCAGGCGAGGATTTCGTGGTCACTGATCGGCAACTGGGCGCGCGCCACCTTGTGGAACCAGGCAAACGCGGCCTGCGCACAGGTGTGCAGTCCCTGCGCGCGCGCGGCCACCAGAATGTTCTGGATGAACATGCCCAGGTCCATGAAGCTGCCAGTGTTCAAACGGCGGTCGAGCGTGACGAGCAGCCCCACCGGCGCGTCGAAGAACGTGTAGTTGCGCAGCATCTGGCGCTCGCGTGCCGCCGCGTCGTCGCGGGCGATGCCCAGGCTGGCATACAAACCGAAACCGCAGCGACGCCGGCGCTCCAGATAAGGCTCGACCCAGGTCGTGGGGTAATACGCGTACTCGGGCTGATGCCGGTCAGGCTCGTGCGTGGCCGCCTCAATGAAGGCATCACACAGGCGCTGCCGGGCCTCACCCGCCACCGCATACACCTTCCACGGCTGCACGTTGTTGCCACTCGGGGCACGCGCCGCCACGCTCAGAATGTGCTGCACCACCGAGGAAGGAACGGAGGCAGGTAGAAACCGCCTGACCGATTTTCGGCTGCGAATCGCTTCGTCGACATGCACGGATAGACCGCCTTTCTGACTACGTAGAGCTGCGGAGAAGAAACGACGCGGTGAGACTGCACCGCTGGACTCCAATACGACGTTCGGATAGGATTGCCACATGAATTCTACCAAACAACCGTTTGATTGGGCGCCTTCCCCTGAACTGATGGCGCAGTCCAACCTGACCGCTTTTTTGCACAAAGTGGGCGAGTCCGACTTCGAAAACTTGAGTGCCCGTGCCGACGCCGATCCGGCCTGGCTGATGCAAGAGGTGTTCGAGTTCTGCGACTTCCGCTTCTACCAGCCCTACACGCAGATGCTTGACACCTCGCGCGGCATCGAATGGGCACGCTGGTGCATCGGCGGCACCACCAACATCGTGCTGAACTGCCTGGAACGGCACCGCGGAACGCCGGTGTGGGACCAGCCTTTCCTGGTGTGGGAGGGCGAAGACCCGAAAAACCGCAAGTCCTTGAGCTACCGCGAATTTGACGCCGAAGTCTGCCGCCTGGCCGGAGCGCTGCAGTCGCTGGGCATCGGCCAGGGCGACCGGGTCGGCCTGTACCTGCCCAATCTGCCGGAGACCTTTGTCGCATTCTTTGCCGTACTGAAAATTGGCGCCGTGTTGATGCCGCTGTTCTCCGGCTTCGGGCCGCAGCCCATTGTCGCCCGCCTGAACGACGGCGAGGCCAAGGCGGTGCTGACGGTGGACGGCACCTGGCGGCGCGGCACGCCCGGCGTAATGAAGTCGGTGCTGGACGAAGCACTTGCCGAGGTGCCCAGCGTGCAGCACGTGGTGGTGCTGCGCCACCTGGGCGACGCCGCCCCCTGCCCGATGACGCCGGGACGCGACCACGACTGGGCCAGCCTGGTCGCCGGCCAGCCTCACGACATGCCGACCGCCGAGATGGCCGCCGACGCGCCCGCCGTGCTGCTCTACACCTCTGGCACCACCGGCAAGCCCAAGGGCTGCGTCTGGACGCACGTCGGCTTCCTGGGCTCGATGGTCACGCGCGACATGCACATCTGTGCCGATTTCAAGTCGAGCGACCGTTTCTTCTTCATGAGCGACATGGGCTGGATGGTGGGCGCCATGTGCGCCTGCATTCCGAGCTATTTCGGCGGCAGCCTGCTGGTGGCCGAAGGCACGCCCGACTTCCCCGACACGGGCCGCTTCTGGCGCCTGGTGCAAGATCACAAAGTCACCTACCTGGGTGTCGCGCCCACGCTGATCCGCAGCCTGATGCGCTACGGCGACGAAGAAGTCCAGCGCTACGACTTGTCTTCGCTGCGCATCACCTGCTCCGGCGGCGAGGCCTGGACCGAGGCGCCCTGGCGCTGGTTCTTCAAGCACATCTGCAAAGAGAAATTGCCGTTCCTCAACATCGTCGGCGGCACCGAGGTGGGCGGCTGCAACTTCACCGGCACCCTGCACCATCCCTTGCGGCCAGGCTCGTTCGGCGCGCGCGGGCTCGGCGCCGGGGTTGACATCGTCGATGAAAGCGGCGAGCCGGTCGGCGCGGGCCAGGTCGGCGAGCTGGTGCTGCGCAACCCCAACATCGGCTTCACCAAGAGCCTGTGGCGCGACGACGAACGCTACCTCGACAGCTACTGGCGCACCATTGCGGGCGTCTGGGTGCATGGCGACTTTGCGATGCGCGATGCGGACGGCCTGTTCTACATCCTCGGACGCAGCGACGACACGATTAAGGTCTCAGGCAAGCGCACCGGCCCGTCGGAGATCGAAACCCTGCTCACCGGCACCGGCAAGGTGTCAGAGGCGGCGGTGATCGGCGTGCCCGACGAGATCAAGGGCTCGGCCATCGTCTGCGTCTGCGTGCCGATGCCCGGCGTGGCGGCGGACGCGGCGCTGAAGGCCGAACTGTCGCAGGCGGTCGTCCATGGCATGGGCGCCTCCTACCGCCCCCGGCAGGTGCTGCTGGTCAGCGACCTGCCCAAGACGCGCAACATGAAGATCATGCGCCGCGTGGTGCGGGCGTTGTACAAGGGCGACAGTCCGGGCGACTTGTCGTCGCTGGTCAACCCGGAAACGGTGGCCGAGCTGCAGGGCAAACTTGCAAAAGCTTGAGCCTGGTTGTGCGCCATATCCTGCCCTGACGGGCAGGATGTGGCCCCGGATTTTTCACGCCTCTGACGATGTCGCCGCAGTATGCGACGCCGTCAGCAAATCGCAAACCACCTGCAGTTCCTCGTCGTCACGCGGCCCATAGACCATCACGATGTTCCCGGGCAGGCCATATTGACCCGCCAGCGGATGCAACTCCGCCCAGCCGTTTTCGATGACCTGGGGAACGATCTCGGGCGGCAAGGTCATGTGCAGACTGCCGTCACTGGGCGGGTGGATGTGGGCGAACTCCTTGCCGAACATGAAGGCGCCGAAGGACTGGCATCCGCATCGCGGTAAATAAAAGGCACGCGCTCCGGGAACAGACACCTGGCTCGGACCAACTTCCACGCTGCCCAGGGACTGCCCCCTCTCGAAAACCAGCTCTTGCAGTTCTACCGGCGCATTCTGTTCAAGCTGCGTGTGCGGGTCGCTTGGCGTCGTTTGTGGGCGAGCGCCACGGCGCTGATGGCTGAGATAACTTGTCATGCGGTTCTCCGTCTTCGCACTTCATCGTTTGTTGCTGTACACCTGCCGCGAGGGTAACCGGCAACACCCCTCCGGCGACAAGCGCCTACCGGCCCAGCAAGCCACCGCCACTCAGACCCCGCCTTCCTGGCCGAACCTGAAGCTGGAGACGGTGACGCCGCCAAAGAAGCCTTCCTCGTGGTACACGCACACGGTTTCATCATGCCCGGCGGCACCCACCGCCACCATCAGGGGCAGCAGATGGTCTTCTTGCGGATGGGCCACGCGGGCGGCCGGCGCGTCTTGCCAGTCGATCAGCCGCTGCTCACGCTGGTGCGGCTCGGTGGTGATCAAGGTCTGCTGCAGCCAGTCGTCGAATTGCATTGACGGCCCTGCGGCGGACGGCCCCATGCGGCGCGTGTTGTCGTAGCTCAGCCCGCTGCCGACGATCAGCACGCCCTGCTCGCGCAGCGGCGCCAGGGCACGGCCGACGGCCAAATGCTCTGCCGGGTCATAGCCCGCGCGCAGTGACAGTTGCACGACCGGCACATCGGCCAGCGGGTACATCACCACCAGCGGCGCGAAGCTGCCGTGATCGAACCCGCGCTGGGCATCGAGCCGCGCCGAGAACCCTGCGCTCTGGATCAACTGCCGCGCCTGCTCGGCCAGCGCTGGCAGGCCCGGAGCCAGGTACTGGACATGGTAGGTATGCTCGGGGAAGCCAGCGTAGTCGTAAACCATGGGAGGTCGTTCGGCGGCCATCACGGTGAACTCGCGCTCCTCCCAATGGGCGGAGATCACGAGCACCGCCTTCGGTCGCTCGCCGAGCTGGCGCGGCATGTCCCGCAGGGACTGCGCCAGACGGTCGTACATGCCGTTGGACTGCGCCATCATGTATCGCCAGGGCCCACCGCCGTGTGAGATGAAGTAGGTCGGCAATCGCTCCGTTGTCACGGGCATGGTCCGCTCTTACAGAGCTTTATGCGTGCCGTCGCAAAGCGCGCCGTTCTTGCTTTGCTTGCAGCCGCAAAAATAGACAGTCTTGCTTTCGTCGGCGCTGTAGTTGGTCGGCACGAACTCGCCGCCCTTGTGGCTGCCGTCGCAGAACGGCTGCGATTTGCTGAGACCGCAGGCACACCAGTAGTAGTCCTTGCCTTTTTCCACGTCGATTGCGAACGGCGTGGTGGCGGCGATATGCGGCTTACTCATGTTGAGCTCCTGAGGATGATTAAGAAGTGATACGGCATTGGTTGAAGGCATCAACGAAAGCGCGGCTGATGGGCAGCCTCTTTGAGACTGGATGTCTACCCGACTGACCATGAGGAATAGCTTAATGTTTAATTTTGGTTAATCAATAGCTGTATTATTAACACATCATTTCCTCACAAGAAACCATAAATGGATCGTCTGACCAGCCTTCGCGTTTTCAGGGAAGTGGTCGAGGCTGGCAGCTTTTCCCGCGCCGCGGCGCGCCTCACCATGTCCGCTCCGATGGCCAGCAAGCATGTCGCCCAGCTCGAACGAGACCTCGGTGCGAGGTTGCTGCACAGGACCAGCCGCAAGCTCAGCCTGACGGAGGCCGGCGCGATGTACTACGCACAA
The DNA here is from genome assembly GCF_004006415.1 of Hydrogenophaga sp. NH-16. Lineage (NCBI taxonomy): Bacteria > Pseudomonadati > Pseudomonadota > Betaproteobacteria > Burkholderiales > Comamonadaceae > Hydrogenophaga > Hydrogenophaga sp. NH-16. The sequence continues at coordinate 2,888,884 of NZ_CP029344.1, read as the reverse complement.
TGCCGCGAGGCGCTCGACACGCTGCAGGCTGCCGAAGCGGCGCTTCGGCAAAGCGCGCAGGCACCACGCGGACAATTGAAAATCAGCGCGCCCGTCTGGTGTGCAAACCGGCATTTCGCCAGCGTACTGGCGGCCTACCGCAACACCTATCCGGAGGTGCTGGTCGACATGCGACTGGAGAACCGCAAGATCGACCTGGTCGCCGACGGCTACGACCTCGCGCTGCGCGCCACGCGCGAACTGTCCCCGGCGCTGATTGCACGGCCGATTTGTCCCGTGCAGTTCCACCTGGTCGCAACCCCGGCTTACCTGAAGCGCGAAGGCTCTCCGCGCAGACCCTCCGATCTGGTCAGGTGCAGCGCCGTGGTACCCAACTACGTGAACCTCGATGGCCTCGAAATGCAGGGACCTGCCGGCAAGGCGCGGATCAAGCTGAATGCGGTGATGCGCTCGGACGACAGCACGCTCACCTATCACGCGATGCACGCCGGCATGGGCATGGCGTTCCTCCCCGAATGGACGGTCGACGACGATCTGGCCGCGGGCTGCCTCGCGCGCGTGCTGCCGACCTACACGGTGCCCCCTTTCACGCTGTATGCGGTTTACACGAATCGGCAGTACGTGACACCCAAGCTGAGAACCTTCATCGACTTCTTCAGTGAAGCGCTTGGCGGGGGCAAGTCGTTAGCGCAACAGCCGGATCGATGAACCGAAACTGTTGCAAGCCCCGGGTGTCGATCACTTCGCCGCTGATCGTGGGCACAAAAGCGGCGGCTAAACAGACCGCACAAAATCAACGATGGACACATCGGCAGAAAGCACGCGCTGGCCGATCAACACATTCCAGTGCGCCTCCGAGCCATGCGCCATGCGCCACTCGCGCAGGCGCCGGGTCAGCAATTGCAGGTCGTATTCTTCCGCAATACCGATAGCGCCGTGCAGTGCATGCGCGATGGAGGCGACCAGAACCGCCGCCTCACTGGTGCGGGACTTGGCCATCGCTGCGGCGAGCAGGGACGGTGCCGCAGCGTCGGTGTGGAAGGCCGCTTCGGCTGCCATCGAGGCAGCAGCCACATGTTCGGCCATGACGCTCAACTGGTGCTGCACCGCCTGGAACTTGCCCAGGGTTTTGCCGAACTGGATGCGGTCATTGCAGTGTTTCAGTGTCATTTCGAACACACGGGTCATGGCCCCGCTGAGCAGGGCGGCGTGCAAGGCCGCCGCGAACGTCGGCAGCAGCGGGCCAGCGCCGGGCACGTGCGTCGCGACGCGCGCATCGGACCAGCGCAGGGTGGCCGTCAGGCTCCCGTGCACGCCGCTTGCTTCACGCTGCGCCGCTGCGCAATGCAGCAGCAACAAGGCATCACCATCTTGGGCCAGCACGAAATCCGCCAGCATGCCGTAAGGTGTGAATGAGCACACGATAGCGCCACCGGCCTCGCGCCGCAACGCAGCGCCCAGCGTAATCATGCCGCTGGGCATCGCAAACTGCGACCCCAGCAGCGCTCGCGCCACAATCGTCTGCGCCACCGGCACCGGCACCGTGTAGCGGCCGAAGCTGCACAGTATCGGGAACAGATCGGCCAGCGGGAGGCCGGCACCGCCAGCGTCCTCGGACGCCAGCAGTTCGAGGAAGCCGGCACCTTGCAGCGCCTGCCACAGCTTAAGCGGCGAGCCGCCCGCTTCAATCGCGCGCACCACGGCGGGCGTGCACTGGTCCTGGAGGATATCTTCAATCGCTTGTGCAAACATGGAATGCTTTCTTTTTCAGCGCAGACCCAGACCGCGCGCGATCATGCCGCGCAGGATCTCGCGCGTGCCGCCGCGCAGGGAATAGGTGGGCGCCATCTGGCTCACATAAGCCACGGCGCGGTACAACTCGGCATCGACCAGGGCGTCCGGGTCCATGGCGAGGGCGGCTTCGATCACAGAGGGAATGCTCTGCTCGAATTCGGTGCCAATGTCCTTGACCAGGGCCGCTTCGACCAACGGGCTGTCCCCGTTGACGAGCTTGGCCGTGACGGCGATCGACATGTTGCGCAGCGTGGCCAGGTGCGTGGCGAAACGCCCGATGGTGGCGGCATGGACCGAGACCGCCGGTGTCTTGCGCAGGCAGGTGATCCAGTGCTCCAGCAGCACGATGCTGGAGTACACCCGCTCCGGGCCGCTGCGCTCGAAGGCCAGTTCGGCATTGACTTGCGCCCAGCCGCTGCCTTCATGGCCGATCAGCGCGTCGTCGGTCAGCAGCACGTTGTCGAAGAACACTTCGGAAAAATGTGCATCACCCGCCAGGTCACGGATCGGGCGCACCGTCACGCCGGGCAATGCCAGATCGACAATGAACTGCGACAAGCCTTTTTGCCGGTCCTGCGGCTCGCCCGACGAGCGCACCAGCGCGATCATGTAGTGGCAGTGCTGCGCGTTGGTGGTCCATATCTTGCGGCCGTTCAGCCGCCAGCCGCTTGAACCGTCAATTTGGCAGCGCGTGGCCCGCGTGCCGACGCTGGCGAGGTCGGAGCCGGCATTGGGCTCACTCATGCCGATGCAGAAAAACGCCTCGGCGGCGCAGATTTTCGGCAGGTAGAACTGGCGTTGCGCCTCCGTGCCGAACTTGAGGATCAAGGGCCCGCTCTGGCGGTCGGCGATCCAGTGCGCGGAAACCGGGGCGCCGGCGGCCAGCAGTTCTTCCACCAGCACGAAGCGCGAGAAGGCGTCCAGGCTGGCGCCACCGTATTGCGCCGGCAAGGTCACGCCGACCCAGCCCCGTGCGGCCAGCTTCTTGCTGAAAGCGGCATTGAAACCCATCCATGAACGGGCCCGGATGTCGGCGGGCATTGGCTCAAAGCTGGATTGGAGAAAGGCCTTCACCTCGGCGCGAAATGAATTCGTCCCGGCGGGCAGGGCGGCGAACCGGAAAGCGGACAGCAGGTTGTTCAAGAAATTTTCCTCCGAGGGGTTCATTCACCGCCGAGTTGAGGCGCCGCCCCAGGCGATACATCAGATCGGGCTGCGCTCCACCAGCTGGGCGGAAATGATCAGGCGCTGCAATTCGTTGGTGCCCTCGCCGATGCACAGCAGCGGCGCATCGCGGTAGTAGCGCTCGACATTCATTTCCTTCGAGTAGCCATAAGCCCCGTGGATGCGCAAGGCCTCCATCGAGTTCTCGACCGCCGCCTCGCTGGCGAACAGCTTGGCCATGCCGGCTTCCATGTCGCAACGCTGGCCGGCGTCATAAGCCCGCGCGGCCTGTTCAACCAGCAGACGCGCCGCCTCCGCCCGAGTGGCCATGTCGGCCAGCTTGAGTTGGATCGCCTGGTGTTCGCAGATCGGCTTGCCGAAGGTGCGACGCAGTTGGGCATAGGCTACCGACTCCTCCAGGCAGGCGCGCGCCACACCCACGCCGCGCGCAGCCACATTGATGCGCCCAAGTTCCAGTCCGCCCATCACGTGCTTGAAACCCTGTCCCTCCACGCCACCGACCAAGTTGGCGGCCGGCACGCGAAAGTTGTCGAACACCAGCTCGGCGCTGTCGATGCCCTTGTAGCCGAGCTTTTCCAGCTTCTTGGTGGACGTGAAGCCCGGGCCCTTCTCGCAGATGAACAGGCTCATGCCGCGATGGCGCGGTTGCGCTTCGGGGTCGGTCTTGACCAGCACGGCAAAGACCTGGCCATGGATGCCGTTGGATATCCAGGTCTTGGTGCCGTTGATGACGTAATGGTCGCCGTCGCGGCGCGCCACCGTGCGCACCGCCTGCAAGTCGGTGCCGCAATCGGGCTCGGTCAGCGCCAACCCGCCGCGCAGTTCGCCGCTGGCAAAGCGCGGCAAAAAATGCTGGCGCTGCGCCTCGGTGCCGTTGCGCTGCACGCAGGCGGCCATTATGAGGTGCGAGTTGATGATGCCCGACACCGACATCCAGACCCGCGCGATGCGCTCCACCACCTTGGCATAGGTGCTGGCCGACAGGCCCAGGCCGCCGTACTCCTCGCGGATGATGCAGCCGAACAGGCCCATCTCGCGCATGCCGGCCACAATGTCGGCCGGCCATTCGTCGGCATGCTCGAGCCGCTGCGCCACCGGCTTGATCTCGCGGTCCACAAAGCGTTCGACGGCGTCGAGCACCATATTTTCTTTTTCGGCATCAAAGGCCACGGACTGGCTGGTCGTCATCAGAGGGTTCCGGAAGTGTTGGAATGGGTCAGGGTCTGCGCCAGGACGGCGGCATCTGGGGCGCGGTCGGCCGTCAGCAGCGCGTCGAGCAGGCGCAGCGCCTGCTCGCGCGGCAAGGTCAGTAGCGCATTGCCCATGAATTTGGCTTCGATGTCAGCGGCCGTGATGGGGCGCCCCGGCGCGCCGCGGTGCGCGGCCTCGCGGTGGCGCAGCTCGCGCCCATCGTGCGTGCGCACGCGCAGCTCGCCGGAAAAGAAGGTGGGGTAATCGGCATCGGGGTCGGCCGCGTGTTCGATGCGGTCAGCCAGCGCCTGCACCTGCGGGTCGCTCAGGTTGGCGGCATCCAGTTCGGCCAGCCCCAGCTCGCCGCGCAGCAGGGCCAGCGCGACCAGATGGTGAATGCTGAACTGCGATTCATAGACGTTGGCCGGTCGCCGCTTGGCCGCCACCGGCTCGCACACCACCGGGTGCACCCCTTGCGGCAGCAGCACCTGTACCGAAGCGATCTCGTCAGTGCGCAGACCGGCCGCGCGCAGCGCCAGCGCGGCATCGATGCTGGCGTGCGTGAAGTGGCAGGTTGGATACAACTTGACCGCCACATCCATCAGTTCCCAGCGCTCGCCCAGGCCGCGCGCGCACAAGGACAAATCGGCGTTTAGGCCGCGCGCGGCCAGGTGACTGGCGTACAGACCAAAGCGGCCTTCATAGGGCTGCGACGGGCCGCGGAATCCGGCACCGGCCAACGCCGTGGCGGTCAGCCCGCTGACACCGGCCCAGCCCGGGTGCATGCGCTTGGTCCAGGCGCCGTCGCTCAGAAATTCCATGCTGCCTGATGCCATCGACAGCACCACGCCTTGCGCGTGCTCAAGGCCCGCCTGATCCAGTCCCATCAGCTTGCCGGCCGCCAGTGCGCACCCAAAAGCCCCCACCAGGCCAGTCGGGTGAAAGCCCACGTCGTGGAAGCGTCCCTGGGCCGCTGCACCCAGACGTGCCGCCACCTCGATCGCCAGCACATAGGTCATGATCATCTCGGCCCCGCTGGCATGCCGCTGCGCCGCCAGACCCAGCGCCAGCGGAAAGGCGCTGGCGCTGGGGTGGGTGATCGCGCCGGGGTGGGTGTCGTCGAAATCCAGCCCGTGGACCAGGATGCCATTCATCAGCACCGCATCGCGCAGCGGCAGGGGGGCAAAGGCACCCATGACGGCGCTGTCACCCGCACCGCCCAGGGCGTGCAAGCCGCGGTAAGCGCAGTGCGCGAAGTCGTGCTGGGACGAAGCCAAGGCGATGCCCAGTGCGTCGAGCATCAGCAGCTTGGCCTGTTCGACCACGGCTGCGGGCAGCATGTCTGGCGTCAGGCCGTGCGCGAAGGCGGCCAGTTGGGCGGCGATGCTGGGGGCAGGGAGGGTTGTCGTGTCGGCTGGCATGTGGAATAACCTTACTTGTATTCTTCGTATCACTCAGAGTGTGCCAAGCGCAGCAAGAGACTGGGCGTATTGCTTCTGCTGGTCCTGACCGCGGTTGACGCTGCCCCCGACCGGCCGCAGCAAGCCGTCGCGCAGGCCGTAGACCAACCCGTGCACCTCGACTTGCTGCCCGCACTCCCAGGCGCGGCGCAGGGTGGTGGTGCGGCACACGTTGCTGACCTGCTCGATCACGTTCATCTCGCAAAGCCGCGCTGCGCGCTCGTCAACGCTGGTAATGCCGTCGAACCGATCAGCGTGTTTGCGCGCCACGTCCTCCAGATGGCGCAGCCAGTTCTCGGCCAGACCGGTGCGGCGCTGTTCTATCACCGCCTGCACGCCGCCGCAGCCGTAGTGGCCCACCACGAGAACATGCTCGACCTTCAACACCTCGACCGCATACTGCAGAACCGTCAGGCAGTTCAGATCGGAGTGCACCACCAGGTTGCCGACGTTGCGGTGCACGAACACCTCGCCAGGCCGCAGGCCCAGAATTTCGTTGGCCGGCACCCGGCTGTCAGAACAGCCGATCCACAGGTAGCGCGGCATCTGCTGGTGCGCCAGCCGCTCGAAGTACTGCGGATCTTCCGCAGCGCAGCGCGCCGACCAGGCACGGTTGTTCTCCAGCAGAGGGGCCAGGCTGGACATGGCATCTCCACGGAGCGACATCAACGCCCCTTCCACACCGGCTTGCGCTTCTCGGCGAAGGCACGCGGACCTTCCTGCGCGTCCTCGCTGGCGTAAGCGGCACGGTAGATGTTGTGGGCCAGCGCCATACCGGCCTCGCAGCCGGCGCTCATCGCCGTCATGATCGATTCCTTGCCCGCCATCACCGACAGCGGCGCGTTGTCGCGGATGCGTTCGGCCAATGCGGTGGCGCGAGCGCGCACGGCATCCGGCGTGTCTTCCAGGTAGTTGATGAAACCGAGCCCATGAAAGGTTTCGATCGGATACAGGTCGCCGGTCAGCACCATCTCCATCAGCAGCGGCTGCGGCAGCATCCACAGCAGGGGAATGGCCCACGGGCTACCGCGCCCGGCGATGCGGGTTTCGGTGATGCCGACCTGCGTGCCCTTGAGGCCGACGCGCAAATCCGAGTTCAGGCTCAGCATCATGCCGCCGGCAATCAGGTGCCCGGTCATGGCCGCGATGATGGGCTTGGCCACACGGCGCTGGCGGCCATGGAACGGGTCCTTCATCTTGGTCAGGATGTCCACGCCTTCTTCCTTCTTGACACGCGAAGCCTCACGCAGGTCGAGCCCGGCGCAGAAGGTGCCGCAGTCGGCAGAAGTCAGGATGGCCACGCGTACGTTTTTGTCGGCATCGACTTCACCCCACAGATCGTGCAGCCGGTTGGCGGCGGCCGGTGACAGCGCGTTACGCATCTCGGGGCGGTTGATCTTCACGGTGGCAATGCCATCGCGCACTTCGTACAAAACCGTTTCTGCTTCACTCATATCCTGATCTCCTGTTAAAAAAATTGCTTGCTCTGCACATACGAACGCTGATTCGTCAGCGCCTTCGTCGCATGATTCACTCCGTGACCGATTTCACGCGTTGTAGACCATGTCACCTTCTCTTCGTGCGGCTGCTGAACGCACAAGCTCTTGCGTCAACTGCTCCATCCAGCGGTCGATGGGAACAGAAGGAACAAACCTCTGGTGAATGAGCTGGAAGTAGCGGGTGTTGGCGGCCCAGTCGACAAAATCGGCAAAAGGCAGTTGCTGCTGATCCAGCAATTTGAACTTCAGCAACACCTTGACTGCGTGGTGCGCATGTCGGTCAGGGCTCTTGACAAAGGCGTTGAGGCGCGCGCGCGCGTAGGCCAGCACCTCGGCGCGGTAGCGGAATACCGGGCCGTGGCCAGGAATGACCCAGCACGGGTCAAGCCGCTCGATCAGGTCGAAGGTGGCGGCCACTTCGTCGAATGCGGCGTCGCCCTCAAGCTCAGGAAACACCACGCCGAAGCCTTTTTCCCACAAGGCATCTGCCGAGATCAGGGTTTGGGACTGCGGCTCAAACAGAATGACTGAATGGGGATCGTGGCCCGGCGCCGCATGAATTTGCCACGCCGTGTCGGCCAGCTGAATTTCCGTGCCAGGTAAAAGAAGACCATCGAACTTGAACCGGGGGCAGTGTTGCCCGGATGGCACATAGTTCAGGGCGACGGGGTCCCATGACGAGACAAGTGATGCATGGCCTGGCGGAATGAGGGTTTGAAGTTCAGGGTAATTGCCCTGGAGGACGGCATTGCCGCCGCAGTGGTCGCTGTGTAGATGCGTGTTGAGCAGCAAGTCCAGCGGACCCTGCTGCAAAGCGGCGCTGACCAGCCCGGTCGTTAGTTCCGCGTGCGTGCTGTAGCCACTGTCAACGAGTGCGCTGGACTGTGCTCCGATGAACAAAATATTGTTCGAGGACAGCCAGCCGCGCTCAAAAACCTGAATACCGTTCGGAAGTTGGATGCCGGTCATGGGCCGTCTCGGGCACGTCATTTTGAGCGGTGGATAACACCAGGTTTGCAAAGAGGGGCGCGCATGCTGGATTTGCTGCCGCTCATTCCGCGGCGCCCTCGGACTCAACCACGGCCACCACCAGGCCGCGCTCGACCATCTGCCCGGGCTGCACCGACAGCGAGCGCACCACGCCATCGTGATCGGCGTTGATGCGCATCTCCATCTTCATCGACTCCATCGTCGCCACCACGTCGCCGGCACGTACCCGCTCGCCAACCTCCACATGGGTCTTCAGGATCATTCCCATCATCGGCGTGCGCAACTGTCCGCTGGCCTGGCGGCCAGTGGCGACCTGGCTGAGGTAGGAGGTCACGCCGATGGCGTGGGCGGTGCCGCCGCTCTGCACAAACACGGTATCGTCGCTGCGCACGATGGTCAGTACCTCATGACAATCCCCTATGCGCAAACGCCAATCGCTCCCGGCGCTGGCGGTCAGCGCCAGGCGAACCCGTTCGGTGCCGATTTGCACCGTCACTTCGGACTCGGGCGAGACGGCGCCGAACCGGGCTTCGTGTGTTGTTCCTCCCGAGCGCAGCAACAGCGCCGGAACCGGCGTGAGCCGATCGTCGCCAGCGTGCATCTGCCAACCCGTCACGTCCAAGGCCGACCAGGCTCCGAATGGCTTGCTGCTGCGCCGCGCATCGAGCAACCACCAGGCCGCCGCTGCAGCCAGCCGCTCCAGCGGCGCGCTACCCGTGCCCTGACCCCCCTCTGCCAGCACCTCGTCAATCAGACGGGTGTGGAAGCTGGCGTCCCGCGTTGCAGGCAGGGCCAGCAGACGCTGCAGAAAAGCGCAATTGGTTTCGACGCCGTGCATCTGGGTTTCGCCCAGCGCCCCACTCAGACGGTCCAGCGCAGCCTCGCGCGTGGGCGCATGAACGATCAGCTTGGCCAGCATCGAGTCGTAGTAGGGCGTGACCACCATGCCGGCCCGCACCCCCGATTCAACCCGCACACCCGAAGTCGGGAACCGCACCGCGATCAGTTCACCGGTGGATGGCAGGAAATTTTGCGCTGCGTCTTCAGCGCAGACCCGCGCCTCAATCGCGTGGCCGCGCATCTGCACTTCGCTCTGACGCAAGGGTAATCCCTCGTTGGCAGCGATGCGCAGCATGACCTCCACAATGTCGATGCCAGTCACCTCTTCAGTCACCGGATGCTCAACTTGCAGCCGCGGGTTGACTTCGAGAAAATGGTGACTGTCGCCCTGCACGATGAACTCCACCGTGCCGACACCGCGATAGCGCAGTCGCTGCCCCAGGCGCACCGCGTCACCGAGCATCGCCTCGCGCAGCGCCGGGGCGAGATTCACCGCTGGAGCCTCTTCGATGACTTTCTGATGGCGCCGCTGCAACGTGCATTCGCGCTCGAACAGGTGAATCACTTCGCCGTGGCCGTCGCCGACAATCTGCACCTCGATGTGGCGCCCGCGCTCGACAAAGGCTTCGACGATCAACGCCGCGTCGCCAAAGGAACTTTTGGCTTCGCGCATGGCCGCCTCGATGGCCTCCATCAACCCGTCCAATTGCTGCACCACCCGCATGCCCTTGCCGCCGCCACCGGCGGCCGCTTTCAGAATCACCGGCAGTGGCAGGCCGCGTACGGTGGCCGCCACTTCAGCCGCGTCGCGGCTGGGCAGCTCGCTGCCGCCGAGCACGGCCACGCCAGCGGCGCGGGCCTCGCGCTTGGCCGACGCCTTGTCGCCCAGGCGCTCAATGACCTCGGGCGTCGGGCCGACGAAGACGAGGCCGGCTGCCTCGACCGTGCGCGCGAAGACCGCGTTTTCGGCCAGAAAGCCAAAACCAGGATGAATGGCCTGCGACCCGGTCCGCCGGGCCGCATCGATCACCGCATCAATGCGCAGGTAGCTCTCGGCTGGCGTTGCCCCACCGATTTCGATCGACTCGCCGATCAGGTCAACGTGCAGCGCATCGCGATCAGCACTCGAATGCACACCGGCCACTGCAATACCGAGGCGCCGGCAGGTGTGTGCAATGCGGCAGGCGATTTCGCCGCGGTTTGCGATCAGGATTTTTTTGAACATGTCAGAGTCCGCTCCAGCGCGGTGGGCGCTTTTCATTGAAGGCCTTCACGCCCTCCAGCCTGTCGGCCGAGGACACCAGCACGTTGTAGGCGGCGATGTCGAGCATGTAGCCGCTGTGGAAGTCAATCTCGCCGCCGCGCGAGGCGGCGAGTTTGGCGTAGTGGGTGGCCATCGGTGCGGCCAGCACGATGTCGCGCGCGTCGGCGACTGCGGCGGCCAGCGCCGTACCCGGCTCGGCCAGGTCGGTGACCATGCCCCATTCGGCGGCTTCTTCGGCCGAGAAGCGGCGCGCGGTGAACAGCAGCTTCTTGGCGCGCCGCGCACCGACGGCGCGCACGAGGTTCTGGATACCCCCGCCGCCGGGCATGATGCCGCGCCGCAGCTCGGGCAGCGAAAATACCGCAGCGCGCGAAGCGACGATGTAGTCACACATCAACGCCAGTTCGCAGCCGCCGCCATGTGCGTGGCCTTCGACGGCGGCGATCACCGGTTGCGGGAAATCCTTGACCGCCAGCAACACCTCTTCGGCGAGCTGGTGTTGGCGCCGCCATTGACCGTCGGTCATGCCGTCGCGCTGCTTGAGGTCGCCGCCGGCCGAGAAAGCTCGTTCACCGGCGCCGGTGATGATCAGCACACGCAGGCCGTCGTCGAAGGCCAGTTCGTGCAGGGCGTTGCGCAGGTCGACGAACATCTGCGTGTTCATCGCGTTCATCACCTCGGGGCGGTTGAGCACCAGGCAGCGGATGCCGTCCTCCGGTGCGGTGCCCGGCGCGGGGTGGATCAGCAGGGTTTCGTGGTGCATCTGGGCCATCAGTAAGAGCGGGGCATACCCAGCAGATGCTCGGCCACCTGCGCCAGCACCAGGTTGTTGGAGATCGGCGCGGTGCGGAACAGCCGGCTCTCTTTCCATTTGCGCTCGATGTCGTACTCGCAGGCCACGCCATAGCCGCCGAAGGTGGTCATGGCCGCCTCGGCTGCCTCCCAGGCGGCTTCGCTGGCCAGGTACTTGACCATGGTCGCCTCGCGCCCGCAGGGCAGGCCGGCGTCGAACAGCGTCGCGGCCTTGTTGCGCATCAGTTCGGCGGCCTCGATGTTCATGTGGGCGCGCGCGATCGGAAACTGCACGCCCTGGTTGGCGCCGATCGGGCGGTCGAAGACGACACGCTCGCTGCCGTAGCGCGCGGCCTTGCCGACGAACCAGTGGCCGTCGCCGATGGCCTCGCTGGCCACCAGCAGCCGCTCGGAATGCAGCGAATCCAGCAGGTAGTAAAAGCCCTTGCCTTCCTCGCCGATGCGGTCGTCGTCGCTCAGTTCGAGGTTGTCGATGAAGACCTGGAAGGTGTGGTGATTGATCATCGTGCGGATCGGCGTGGCCTTGAGCGACGCGCCCGCCTTCTTGATGTCGATCAGGAACAGGCTCAGGCCATCGGTCTTCTTCTTCACCGCGTCGATCGGCGTGGTGCGCGCGATCAGCAGATACATGTGCGAGTGGCTGTAGCGCGAGGTCCAGATCTTCTGGCCGTTGATGACGTAGCCGCCCGGCACCTTGCGCGCGAAGGTCTTGATCGCCAGCGTGTTGGAGCCTGCGTCAGGCTCGGTCACGCCGAAGGCCTGCAGCCGCAGGCTGCCGTCAGCGATGCGCGGCAGCGTGCGGCGCTTCTGTGCCTCGGAGCCGTGGCGCATGATTGACGCCATCGTGTACATCTGCGCATGGCAGTGCACCGCGCTGCCGCCGTTCTGGTTGATCTCCTGCAGGATCAGGCAGGCGTCGAGCAGCGGCAACCCGGCGCCGCCGTATTCCTCGGGAATCAGCGCAGCCAGCCAGCCGGCCTTGGCCATCGCGTCGACGAAGGCTTCCGGATAGGCGCCGTCCTGCGCGCACTGGCGCCAGTATTCGGGGCCGAAGCCCTTGCACAACTCCTTGACGGCGGCGCGGATCTGGCCCTGGGTCTCGGTGTAGTCGAAGTTCATGGGGATGTCGGCCTTGTCATTCAATCGACGACGCGTTGCTGTCGCAGCGCCGCCAGTTCATTGGCATGCAGGCCCAGTGCCGTCAACACCTCGTCGGTGTTCCCGCCCAGCACTGGCGGCGGCGGGCCGCTGCGCCCGCGACGGCCCTGCGAACTGATGGGCAGGCCCATCGTCTGGTGTTGCGGTGCGCCCGGCAGCGGCAGCGCGCCCAGCATGCCGACCGCTTGCACCTGTTCGTGCGCCAGCATCTGGGCCACGTCGTGCATCTCGCTGCAGGGCGCACCGGCCGCGCGCAGCGCCGCCACGCAGTCGGCGGTGCTGCGCTGCCGGGTGCGCGCTTCCAGCGCGTCGTGCAGCGCCTCGCGGTGGCCGATGCGCGCCGACATGTCGATGAAGCGCGGGTCCTGCGCCAGCTCTGGGCAAGCCAGCGCGCTGCAGATGCGGCCGAACAGCCGGTCGTTGGCCGCGGCGATGAAGACCTTGCCGTCGGCACTGTCGAAGAGCTCGTAGGGCGCCATCATCGCCATGGCCGAACCCATCTTGCGCGGTAGGCGCTGGGTGGCCAGGTAGTTCGCCACCGGCACCGTCATCCACGACAGCCCGGTCTCGAGCAGGCTGGCGTGCACGCGCATGCCTTCGCCCGTTGTGGCGCGGCGCAGCAGCGCGGCCAGGATGGCCATCGTGGCCCACATGCCGGTGCCCATGTCGATGAGCGACACGCCGACGCGCGCCGGCTCGTCACCTTCGTGGCCGCTGACGCTCATGATGCCGGTGAAGGCCTGCATCAGCGGGTCGTAGCCGGGCAGCGCGCGCATCGTGCCGACCTCGCCGAAGGCGCTGATCGCGCAGTACACGAGGCGCGGATTGGTCGGTCGCAGGTGTTCGTCGCCGAGGCCGCGCGCTTCGGCGCTGCCGGGCTTGAGCGAATGCACCAGCACGTCGGCACCGGCCGCCAGGCGCGCAACCAGCTGCTGGCCGGCCGCGCTGTCGAGGTCGATGCAGACGCTCTTCTTGTTGCGGTTCAGCGCCACGAAGCCGGTCGAGACGCCGGCCACTTCGGGCGGTTTCCACTGGCGCGCATCGTCGCCGCTGCCGGGGCGTTCGATCTTGATAACCTCGGCGCCGAGGTCGCCGAGGGTCTGGGTGCAAAACGGGCCGGCCACGTTTTGGGTCAGGTCGAGCACGCGGCAGCCGGAGAGAATGGCGTCGAGCATGTTCAATTCGGTGGGCCAAAGGATTACATGCGGAACACGCCGAAGTGCGTGTCGCGCGCCGGCACGCGGCCCGCCAGCTCCAGCAGCAAAGCCATGGTGTCGCGTGTTTCCAGCGGGTCAATCACCATGTCGCACCACAGGTTGGAGGCGTAGTTGTAGGGACTGGAAAAGCTCTCGAACTGCTCGCGTATCGGTTGCTTGAATTGCTCGCGTTCTTCGTCGCTCCAGCTAGTGCCCTCGCGCCGGTGGATGTTCTCGCGCACCAGGCCCAGGGTGGTGGCGGCCTGCTCTGGGCCCATCAGCGCGGCGCGGCCGGTAGGCCACATCATCATCACGTTGGGCTTGAACGGGCGCCCGCACATCGCCAAGTAGGCCGCCGCGTACGAGCCTCCGGTGATCAGCGTGTAGCGCGGCACGTTGGCCGAGGCCATGGCCGTCATGAACTTGGCGCCGTGCTTGGCAATGCCCTGCTGCTCCACGGCTTTGCCGACCATGAAGCCCGACACATCGGCCATGAACAGCAGCGGAATGTCGCGCTGGCAGCACAACTCAATGAAGTGCGCGCCCTTGAGCGCGCTCTCGGAGAAGATCACGCCGTTGTTGGCCAGAATGCCGATCTGAAAGCCCTTGATGCGAGCAAAGCCGCAGATCATGGTGTCGCCGTACAGGGGTTTGAACTCCTGCAGGTCACTGTCGTCGATCAACCGCAGCAGCACTTCGCGGTTGTCGGTCGGATGCCGGTTGTCGGCGCTGACAATGCCGTAGATCTCGCGCGGGTCATGGCGCGGCGGCAGCGGCGGCACCACGTCCCAGCGCTGCTTGGCTGCGGTACCGAGGTTGGCCACGATGCCGCGCACGATGGCGATGGCATGGCCATCGTTCTCGGCCAGGTGGTCAGTGACGCCGCTGATGCGGCTGTGCATCTCGCCGCCGCCCAGGGTTTCAATGTCAACCTCTTCCTTGGTGGCGGCGTACACCAGCTCGGGCCCGGCGAGGAACATCGCACCCTGGTTGCGCACGATCACCGCCTCGTCGCACAGCGCCGGGAGATAGGCGCCGCCGGCGGTAGACGGCCCGTGCACGGTCGCGATCTGGGTGATGCCCTCGGCCGACATGCGGATCTGGTTGTAGAAAATGGAGCCGAACTGGCCGTCGTCGGGGAAAATATGCGCCTGCTCCGGCAGGTTGGCGCCGCCCGACTGGACCATGGTGATGCACGGCAGCCGGTGCTGCCAGGCGAACATCTGGGCCCGCACATGCTTTTTAGCGGTGATGCCGTAGTAGGTGCCGCCCTTGACCGTGGCATCGTGGATCATCAGCATGCAGGCGCGCCCGCACACCAGCCCCACGCCGGTGATGATGCTGCCGCCCGGCGGCACGCCCTCGTACAGGCCGTCGCCGGCAAGCTGCCCGAACTCGAGGAAGGGCGAGCCGGGGTCGAGTACGGCAGCCAGGCGCTCGCGCGGCAGCAATTGCTTGCGCTTCTTGTGCAGCAGGCGCGCCTTTTCGGGGCCGCCGATCAGGGCACGTGCGCGGCGTTCATGCAAGTCGTCAATGCGCAGCTCATAGGCTTCGCGGTTTCGCTGAAATTCGGGCGAGTTCGGCGTGGCGGTGGATGTCATCAAGCTCATTTAGGCAGCCCTTCCAGTGACTCGGTATGGGTCGGTCATCAGGCAATCAGGCCACCGCACGCAGCGTCGCAAAGCGCTGCAGGTGGTGGTCGGTGCTGCCCAACAGGTTGCAAAAGAGCGTCAGGCGGCGAAAGTAATGGCCGATGTCCAGCTCCTCGGTCATGCCCACGCCGCCGTGCAACTGCACCGCTTGCTGTGCCACGAAGCGGGCGCGCTCACCAATGGCGGCCTTGGCGGCCGAGACGGCGCGCGAACGGGTGGCCGCGTCGGGGTGCTCGGCATGCAGGGCCGCCATCAGCACCAGGGAGCGGCTGGCCTCGACCGCGGCGAACATGTCGACCAGCCGGTGCTGGATGACCTGGAAGCTGGCAATCGGCACGTCAAATTGTTTGCGCGTGCTGACGTATTCGCCAGTTTTGCGCAACAGCGCGCCCATGGCACCCAGGGCGTCGGCGCAGGCGGCAACAATGCCAAGATCAACCAGGTGCTCAAGCAGCCCCAGGCCCTCGCCTTCCGTGCCCAGCAGTGCGTCGGCCCCGAGCACGACCTGTTCCAGTATCAGATCACCGGCGCGACTGCCGTCGTAGGACCGGTAGCCCGCCACCTGCACGCCCGGCGTTTTGGCATCGACCAGAAACAGGCTGATGCCCTGGCGCTCGTCCGCTGCGCCCGAGGTTCTGGCGACGACCACGAAGCCATCGGCCCAAGGGGCGCCCAGCACGCCGCTCTTGCGACCCGACAGCAGCCAGCCACCGTCCTTGGCCGTGGCACGCGTGATCACATAGCTGAGTTCATGACGGGCATCGGCCTCGCCGTGCGCCAATGCGAGTATCCGCTGGCCGGACGCGAGCCCGGGCAGCCAGGCCGCCTGCTGCGCAGCACTGCCCGCGCGCGTCAGCGCCTGCGCGCCCAGCACCGTGCTGGCCAGGTAGGGCTCGACCACCAGCGCAGCCCCCATCGCCTCGGCGATCTGGATCAACTCGACCACGCCGCCAAAGCCGCCATGCGCCTCGGGCAGCCCGAGCCCAAGCCAGCCGAATTCGCCGAATCGCTGCCAGTGCTCCCGGCTCATGCCGGACGCTGACGCAACGATCTGGTTGCGGGCATCGAAACGGTATTCGGTGCGCAGAAATTTCTGTGCCGCGTCGCGCAGCATCTTTTGTTCTTCGGAGAGATCAAAGTTCATGACGATCCTTAGCGCGTGCCGCCGGCCAGCAGCATCTTGGCCAATACATTCTTTTGCACCTCGTCGCTGCCGCCGTAAATCGTGGCAGCGCGCGAGAAACAGTAGTGCGGCATTGCATGGGCATGGCGTCCGCTGCCAAACTCGCCGCCGTCATGCCAGGGCCAGGCTTGCTCGGCGGCGATCTCGACGCCCAACTCGGCCAAGGTCTGTTGCACCGCCGTGCCCATGGTCTTGAGCAGCGAGGATTCCGGCCCCGGCGCCTTGCCCGAGGCGGTGGCGGCCAGCACGCGGAAGTTGGTGTATTCGAGCGCCATCAGTTCGATCTCGGCGCGCGCCAGCTTGAGCCGCATCGCCGCGTCCTCCATCAGCGGTTGGCCACCCGAGCGGCGCTCGGCGGCGGCCACGCGCAGGTTGGACAGGTGCGCCTTGCAGTCGGCCACGCCGGCAATGCTGGTGCGCTCGTGTGTGAGCAGGTACTTGGCAATGTCCCAGCCCTGACCTTCGCGACCCACCAGATTACTCTTGGGCACGCGCACATCGGTCAGAAAAACCTGGTTCAGGTGGTGTTCGCCGTCGATCGATACAATAGGTTTGACATCGATGCCGGGGCGGTCCATCTCGATCAGTAGGAAGGAAATGCCCTCTTGCTTTTTGCCGCTGTTGGCGGTGCGCACCAGGCAGAACATGTGCGTGGCCCAGTGCGCGTAGGTGGTCCAGATCTTGGAGCCGTTGATGACGTAATCATCGCCATCGGCCACGGCCGTGGTCTTCAGGCTGGCCAGGTCGGAGCCGGCGCCGGGCTCAGAATAGCCCTGGCACCACCAGTCCTCGCAGCGGCGGATGCGCGGCAGGTACTGCGCCTTTTGCTCTGGCGTGCCGAAGGCAATCAGCACCGGTCCGAGCATGATGACGCCCATCGACAGCCCCACCGGCGCGCTGGCCGCCGCGCGCTCCAGGTCGAAAATGTAGCGCTGCGTCGGCGTCCAGCCCGGCCCTCCATGCTCCTTGGGCCAGCCGGTGACCAGCCAGCCCTGGCTATCGAGTCGGCGCTGCCATTGAACGATGTCGTTCTTCTGCAGCATCTCTCCGGTGACGGCCTTGCGCTTGAGATCGGACGGTGTGTGGGCTTTGAACCAGGCGCGAACCTCTTGCTGGAACGCCATGTCTTCCGGGCTGAAATCGATGTCCATCGTGGGCCTTTCTGCGTTCGGCTTGCGCTTTAGATCGAGATGCCGCCGCCGCAGATCAGCGTCTGTCCGCTGACGTAGTTCGACTCGGGAATGCACAGCAGGTAGACCGACCCGGCTGCCTCCTCGGGCGTGCCGCCGCGACCCAACGGAATGGTGCGCTCCATCATTTCCAGCAGCTCGGGGTTGACGCCGACCTTGATCTTGCGACCCTCGACGTCGATGGAGGCATCGCCACTGGCTGGTGCCTCGGTCAGCCGCGTCTTGATCATGCCAAAAGCAACGGCGTTGACGTTCACCTTGTAGCGACCCCACTCCTTGGACAGCGCCTTGGTCAGACCAATGATGCCGGCCTTGCCCGCCGAGTAGTTGGCCTGACCGGCGTTGCCACCGGTGCCGGCGATGGACGAAATGTTGACCACCTTGCGAAACACCTCCTGCCCCGCTTCGGCTTCCTTGCGCGAGGCGACGCGGATGAACTCCGAAGCAGCGCGCAAAATCTTGAACGGCGCGGTCAGATGCACGTCGATGATCGCGTTCCATTGCTCGTCCGTCATCTTCTGAACCACGTTGTCCCAGGTGTAGCCGGCGTTGTTGATGATGATGTCCAGGCCGCCGAAGCCGTCGATCGCGGTCTTGACGAACTTTTCAGCGAAGCCGTCGGCAGTGACGCTGCCGGCACAAGCCAGCGCCATGCCGCCAGCGGCCTTGATGTCGGCCACGGTCTGCTCGGCCGGGCCGGCGTCCAGGTCATTGACGACCACCTTGGCGCCTTCGCTGGCGAGTTTCATGGCGATGGCGCGGCCGATGCCGCGACCCGATCCGGAGACGATGGCAACTTTGCCTTCAAGTGTTTTCATGGTGTGTCCTTGCTTGTGATTAAAAGGAAATAAATAGAAAGTCGGGCCGCCAAACGGAGGCCTCAGTTCAAGGCAACCAGTGCCTCGCCGGCCAGCGTGATTTCGCCTGTCGCCTTCGTCGCGCTGATTTGAACGCGCACGCAGGGCCGACCTGCATGCTCAATCTTTTCAAGCACCTTGCCCGTGCAGCGTATGCGGTCGCCGAGGTGGGTCATGGCCGCGAAGCGAACGCCATAGCTGAGGAGCTGGCGCTGCGGCACCCATTCGGTGAGCGCACGCCCGAGGTAGGCCATCGACAACATACCCTGCGCGAACACATCCTTCATACCCGCGCTGCGGGCGAAGTCGATGTCGATGTGGATCGGGTTGTGGTCACCCGACGCACCGGCGAACAGTGCCAGTGTGGTGCGGCTGATCGGTGGCAATTCCAGTACAGGCATTTCGTCACCAACATCCAGGATTTTTACTTGAGTGTTCATGAATAGTCCTTCAGGCGTGGCGCACGACGACCACCGAATGCAGGTCAGAGACATGCTCGCCGAGCTGATTGGTGACTTTCGTGTCGTTGACGACAAACTCGAGCGCGCCGCCCTTCTTGTCGTAGATGTCGGTGACGCGGGTCTGGAAGCGCAGCGTGTCGCCAGCGCACACCGGGGCGTGGTAGTCAATGCGTTGCTCGCCGTGCAAGACCTTGCGCAAGTCGATCTTGAGCGTGTCGAGCAACGTCATCAACACCCCCGAATCGCTCTCGGCGCCAAAGATGAAGGTCGGTGGTGCCACGACGTTGCGGTAGCCAGCGGCCTGGGCGGCGCTCGCGTCGAAGTAGATCGGGTCGGTGGCACCGATCACCTCGGCGAAAAAGCGGATGCGCCCCTTCTCCACATCCCACAGCGTGGGCGGCACCTCGTAACCGATGAATTGCTTGTCAATCATGGGACTCCAGCTTCTGGTTTGCTGCGCCTGCGCTCAGCCGGCCTGGTAAAGCGTGACGACGCAAGCGCCGCCCAGCCCGAGGTTGTGCTGCAAGGCCACACGCGCACCCTTGACCTGGCGTTGCTCCGCCGTGCCGCGCAGTTGATGGGTCAGCTCGAAACATTGCGCCAGGCCGGTCGCGCCCAGCGGATGACCTTTCGACAACAGGCCGCCCGACGGGTTGGTCACCACCTTGCCGCCATAGGTGTTGTCGCCATCGAGCACGAACTTCTCCGCGCCGCCCTCCGGGCACAGGCCCAACGCCTCGTAGGTGATCAGTTCGTTCTGCGCGAAGCAGTCGTGCAGCTCAACCACGTTCACGTCCTGCGGGCCGATGCCGGCCTGCTTGTAGACCTTTTGCGCCGCATCGCGCGCCATGTCGAAGCCGACCACGCGCATCATGTCGTGCGACTCGAAGGTGCTGGGGAAATCGGTCGTCATTGCCTGGGCGGTAATCGACACGCGGGTGTCGAGCCCATGCTTTTTGGCGAAGGCTTCGGAGCAAATCACCGCAGCAGCGGCGCCGCAGGTCGGCGGGCAAGCCATCAGGCGGGTCATCACGCCCTCCCACAGCATCGGTGCGTTCATCACGTCATCGACCGAGACCTCCTTGCGAAACAGCGCCAGCGGGTTGTTGGCGGCATGGCGGCTGGCCTTGGCGCGAATGCTGGCAAAGGTCGCCAGTTGGGTGCCGTACTTGTCCATGTGCGCCTTGCCGGCACCGCCGAAGTAGCGAATGGCCAGCGGGATTTCCGGATGACCCACAAGCTCGGCGGTGGCCCGGTCAAACTCCTCGAACGGTGTCGGCCGGTCCTCGAACTGGGCCTTGATGGCTCCGGCGGCCATCTGCTCGAAGCCCAGGGCCAGCACGCACTCGGCGGCACCGCTTTCGACCGCCTGGCGCGCCAGGAACAGCGCCGACGAGCCGGTGGAGCAATTGTTGTTGACGTTGACGATGGGGATGCCACTCATGCCCACCGGGTAGAGCGCCCGCTGGCCGCAGGTGGAATCGCCATACACATAGCCCACATAGGCTTGCTGGATCATGGGGTATTCGACGCGCGCATCGGCCATGGCCTGGCGCACCGCCTTTTCTCCCATCACGTGATAGGGCTCGCTGGCCCCCGGTTTGGTGAACGGGATCATGCCCACACCGGCAACAATAACTTTCTGGTTCATCGCACTGACTCCTTGGGTTGAAATGTTTCGATCGCAACGTTTTCGACTCGGACACCGGGAGGCCGACGGCCTCAGCCGCCCTTGTCCGCGTTGGCATACTCGGTTTTGAGGTCCTTCTTGAGGATCTTGTTGGCCGCACTGATTGGCAGCGAGCTTCGGAAGTGAATCCGCTTCGCCGCCTCGAAGCCGGGCAGGCGGCCACGACAGAACTCGAAGATGACCGTATGTTTTTCTCCGGTTGCCTTCACCGCGCGGCGCAAGTTGTCGCCCACGTTCTGGCGGCGCAGCAGGTTCATCCCGAGTTCGTGGGTCAAGGCTGTTTCCTTAGGTCGAAGCGTCGTTTGTCACTGATGAAGGGTCGCGCCGCGAGCGGCGTGATCCGATAGGTGTCCCGGGTGAATGCGGCACGGGTGACCACCTGCTTGAGCAACAGGTCGGCCCCCGCCAATGAATCCGCACCGATTCCGCCTCCCATGGCCGAAGTCTCCAGATCTCTGGCACTTCAGGTGAGCGCCTACAACGAATCCTACCTAACGCTTGACAGTTTGGCAATCCCTCATTAAATTCGCGCAAACCCAAAGAGACCTCGTCCCCGCAGCTTGGGCGCGCGCCGTGACACCTTGACCCGCAGCCCACGCATTGATAGGCATCCTTTATGTCCACGCCTCGCAGTTTTGCCCTCTCCGCCGACGACCGTGCCGTGCTCGAAGCCGCCGACAAGTTCGCGCGCAAGGAATTCGTGCCACTCGCGCGCCGCATGGACGACGAGGAGTGGTGGCCATCTGATATCTTTCAGAGAATTGGAGCGGCTGGCTTCATGGGGGCCACCGTGCCTGCCGAGCATGGTGGCGCGGGCATGGACCTGTTCAGCTCGGGCCTGATCTGCCAGGCCTTTGCGCGCTGGAACCCCGCCATCGCCTTGTCCTGGGCGGCGCACGACAACCTGTGCGTCAACAACATCTACCGCAACGCCAACGAGGCGCAGCGCCGCCAATACCTGCCCGATCTGTGCAACGGCACAAAAATCGGCGCGCTCGGCCTGACCGAACCCGGCGCCGGCTCGGATGCGCTGGGCGCGATGCGCACCAGCGCGCGCCGCGAGGGCGACCTCTACATCCTCAACGGCACCAAGATCTACATCACCAACGGCCCGGTGGCCGACGTGCTGCTGGTTTACGCCAAGACCGCGCCGGAGTTGGGTGCCAAGGGCATTTCGGCCTTCATCGTCGAGAAGAATTTCCCCGGCTTCAAGGTGGCTCAAAAGCTCATCAAGATGGGTTTTCGCGGCAGCCAGACCGGCGAGCTGGTGTTCGACAACTGCCGCGTGCCGGCAGCCAACCTGGTGGGCAAGGAAAACGAAGGCGTCAAAATCGTCATGAGCGGGCTCGATCTGGAGCGCGCGCTGGTGGCTGGCTTGTGCGTGGGCATCTGCGAACGTGCGCTCGAATTGAGCGTCGAGTACGCCAGGACGCGCGTGCAGTTCGGCAAACCCATCGGCAGCTTCCAGATGGTGCAGGCCATGCTGGCCGAGATGTACACCGAGATCGAAGCCATGAAAACCCTGGTCTGGCGCACCCTGGCCGAGGTCAATGATCTGGAGGTGGGCGGCGGAGGCCGCGGCGATGTGCACAAGCTCACCGCAGCGTCCATCCTCTACGCCGGCGAAGCCTGCAACCGGGTGCTCAACAAGGCCGTACAAGTGCATGGCGGTAGCGGCTACATCTGGGAGTCCGAGATCAACCGGCTGTTCCGTTGCATCAAGATCCTCGAAATCGGTGCAGGCACATCCGAGGTGCGCAAGATGATCATCGCCGAAGAGCTGCTGCGCGGTTGATTCCCCAAACCCGCATGGCAAGCGCAGCTGACCACCACACAAACAAGCAGGCCTTGAAGATGCAACCCTCGTTGACCATCCGCTTTGAGCAACGTGGCGCCGTGGCGTGGATCACGCTGAACCGGCCCGATGCGATGAATGCCCTGTCGGAGTCAATGTGCGCCGAATTGCGCAATGCGACCGAGCGTTGCGAGCGTGACCCGGCCATCCGCGTCATCGTGCTGACCGGTGCGGGCCGAGCCTTCTGCGCAGGCGCCGACCTCAAAGGTGTGTTCGAGAGCAGCGCTGGCGACCCCGGCCCAAGCGACCCGATGGGCGAGTTTCTCGATCTTGTCGGCGGCATGATGGATCGGCTGCGCGTTTGCCCCAAACCCACCATCGCCGCGCTGAATGGCCTGACGATGGCCGGCGGGCTGGAATTGGCCATGGCCTGCGACCTCATCGTCGCCGCCGAAAGTGCCCGCATCGGCGATGCGCATGCCAACTTCGGCGTGTTTCCGGGCGCGGGCGGCGCGGCGATCCTGCCACGGCGCATCGGCGCCACCGCCGCCAAATACCTGCTGTTCACCGGCGACACCATGCCCGCGCGCGAACTGGTTCCGTTGGGCCTGGTGAACCGCGTGGTGCCGGATGCCGAGCTGGCGTCCGAGGTCGAAAAAATCGCCTTGCGTATCGCCAGCAAGAGCCCGTTGGTGCTGCGCCGCATGAAACAGGTCGTGGCCGATGGGCTGGAGCAGCCACAGGCTTCGGCACTGCGGCTGGAGCGCCTGGTGCTCGACGCGCACCGCCATTCGCACGACATACAAGAGGGCCTCGCGGCTTTCGTCGGCAAGCGCACACCCGATTTCAAGGGCTACTGATTTCACACCGCTTCTTCTGAATGGACGCATTACCATGACCAACCCGCAAGCCGCCGTTTACATAGTCGGCGTCGGCATGACGCCGACCGGCAAGTTTCTTGACCGCGATATCAAGCAACTGACCGCCGCTGCCGTGAACGCCGCGCTGGCCGATGCCGGACTGTCCATCAGCGACATCCAGTCGGCCTACTTTTCCAACGCAACACAGGGCGCACTCGAAGGCCAGACCATGATCCGTGGCCAGGTTGTGTTGCGTTCGATGGGCTTCGAGTCCATCCCGATTTTCAACATCGAGAACGCCTGCGCCAGTGCCAGTTCGGCTTTCAACCTGGCGGTGCAGTATGTGCGCTCGGGGGCAGGAGAGATAGCGCTGGCCATTGGTGCCGAGAAAATGTTTTGCGCCGACAAAGCCAAAATGTTCAGCGTTTTCGATGGTGCCTGGGACGTGGCCACGGTCGAGGATAACAAACGCAGGCTGCTGCAAATGGGGCACGGTATTGAGCCACCGGAAGGGTCCATGTCCAAGGCGCCCTACAGCCTGTTCATGGACATCTACGCCGCCTTTGCTCGCTTTCACATGCGCGAGTTCGGCACCACGCAGCGACAAATTGCCGCCGTGTCCGCCAAGAACCACGGCCATTCGGTGCACAACCCGCTGGCGCAATACCGCAACGCCTACACCATTGAAGAGGTGCTGGCCGCGCCGCCGATCACCTACCCATTGACGCTTCCGATGTGCGCACCCATCAGCGACGGGGCTGCTGCGGTCGTCGTGTGTTCCGAAGCAGCATTGGCGCGTCTGGCCAACCGCGGGCGCGCCATCAAGGTGCTGGCATCAATCATTGCCACCGGCAGCAACCGCCTCCCTGAAAACCTGGATCAACACATCACCGTCAAGGCATCCAAACAAGCCTACGAACTCGCTGGCGTCGGCCCGCAAGACATTTCGCTGGCCGAAGTCCACGATGCCACGGCCATTGGCGAAATCGTACAGAGTGAGAACCTTGGCTTCTGTGCGTTCGGCGAAGGCGGGCCGCTCGCCGAGAGCGGCGGCACCACGATTGGTGGACGCATCCCGATCAACACCTCGGGTGGACTGGAGTCCAAAGGGCACCCGATCGGCGCCACCGGGCTGGGTCAGCTGCATGAACTGGTCGTGCAGTTGCGCGGCGAAGCGGGGGCTCGCCAGGTGCAAGGGGCCCGCCTTGCCATCGCAGAAAACGGTGGGGGCCTGTTCGGAATTGAAGAAGCCGTGGCCGCCATCACCATCCTCGGTCGCTGAAGGACAAAAATGATTCTGCATGACAAGGTGGCCATCATCACAGGTGGTGCTTCAGGCTTGGGGCGCGCGGTGGCTGATGCGCTCGCCGCAGGCGGCGCACGGGTGTCATTGTTCGACCGCGACAGCGAGCGTGGTGTACAGGCAGCCACCGAACTGGGTTCTGCCGCCATGTTCGAGCAGGTAGATGTCACCAGTGAGTCACAGGTGCAGGCGGGCATCGACGCAACCCTGGCCCGTTTTGGCGCCATTCACATTTGCATCAACTGCGCTGGCGTGCCCGACGCAGCCAAGACCGTGGCCGATGGAAAACCCTTTCCCCTGGCACTGTGGGACAAGGTGATTGCCGTCAACCTGACCGGCACGTTCAACGTGCTGCGCCTGGCCGCCGTGGCGATGGCGCGCAATGAGCCTGAGGGTGATGAGCGCGGCGTCATCATCAACCTGTCGTCCGGTGCCGCACAGGACGGCCAGATGGGACAGGCGGCCTACGCCGCCAGCAAGGCCGGGGTGATCGGCCTCACGCTGCCAGTGGCACGGGACCTGGCCGATCTGGGGATCCGCTGCGTAGCGGTTGCGCCTGGCTTGTTCGAAACGCCAATGGTCGCGGGCCTGCCAAAGAAAGTCGCGCAGGCCATTGTTGACCGCATGATTCTGTTCCCCCGCCGCATGGGCCAAGCCAGCGAGCTGGCCCACCTGGTGCGCTCCATCGTCGAGAACCCTTACATCAACGCCACCTGTCTCCACATTGATGCCGGCGCACGCATGAGCTCACGCTGAACGAAATCAACACCACACAAAGACCACAATCATGAACTTTCTCCCGACCGAAGAGCAACGCATGGCCGTCGAAGGCTTCACTCGCTTCCTCGAAACCGAGCTGCGCCCCATCGTTGAACGCTACCAGCCCGACAAGCTGATCGAAAAAGAGCTGATGCTGGAGATATTTCAAAAGATGCTGCCCTACGGCATGGGCGGCAACGGCATCATTGCCGAGGAATATGGCGGCATGGGCATGCCCTGGCTGACCTATGCACTGATGTACGAGCAGCTCGCGCGCATTTCCGGCGACGTGGCCATCTCGCTGCTGATCCAGCAGCTCGGCGCTTACTCGCTACAGGTGTGCACCAACACCGCCATGCGCGAAAAATACCTGCCGCGCATGGTCCGCGCCGAAATCATTGCCTGCAGCGGCATCAGTGAGCCCGGGGTCGGATCCAACGTGGCTGAAGTCACCTGCCGCGCCCAACGCGATGGTGACCACTACATTGTCACCGGTGAAAAAACCTGGATCTCCAACGGCCACTACTCCGACTTTTGCATGGTCATCGTGCGCACCTCACAAGAAGGTTCGGGCGCCATCTCGATGATCCTGGTGGACCGCGCCGAACACGGCTACGAAAGCCGCAACATCGACAAGCTGGGGCTCAACAGCACGTCAACCGCACAACTGTTCTTCGACGGCGCGCGCGTACCGGCCGAGAACATGATGATTGAACCCGGCACCGGTCTGAAGAACACCATGGTGCTGTTCGAGAAGGCGCGTCCCATGGTCGGCATGACTTCGATCGGTATCGCCCAGGCGGCACTCGACAAGGCGGTGGCCTATTCGAAGGAACGCCGCCAGCATGGCAAGCCGATCGGTGGTCATCAATTGATCCAGGGCATGCTGGCCGAGGCGGCCACCGAACTCGACGCCGCGCGATTGCTGGTCTACCGCGCGTTCAACCTGATCGACCATGGCGTGCGCAGCGAGGTGCAAAGCGCCATGGCCAAGTGGTACGCGACCGAGATGGCGGTCAACGTCGCGTCGAAAGCATTGCAGATTCATGGCGGCAACGGCATCACCAAAGACTTCGGCGTTGAACTGTTGTTCAGAAACGCCCGCATGATGCCGATTCCCGACGGCACCACCGAAATCCAGAAACTCATCATTGGCCGCGCCCTGACCGGTATCAACGCCTTCTCCTAACCCATGACCTCTAACTCCTTGAATAGCCCGTCCAGCGAGGCTTCGGTGCTGCAGGCGCGGGACATCACCTTGCGCTTTGGCGGTGTCACCGCGCTGGCCGAGGTCGCCATCGATGTGCGTGACAACGAGCTGCTGGCCATCATTGGACCCAACGGTGCAGGCAAGAGCTCGCTGATGAATGTGCTCAGCGGCTTTTACCTGCCGCAACAAGGCAGCGTGCACTACCGTGGTCAAAACATCAAAGGCCGCGCGGTGCATGAGATCGCGCGCGATGGTGTGGTGCGCACTTTTCAGGGCACCCATTTGTTCTCCAACATGAGCGTGATCGACAACATCCTGGTCGGCCGCTACAGCCAGATGCGATCAAATCTGGCACAGGCATTTCTCTACTTTCCCTGGACCCAGCGTGAAGAAACCCTGCACCGGGAAGCGGTCGAGGAAATCATCGACTTCCTTGAAATTGAAAACATCCGCCACCAGCCGGTAGGCGCACTCGGCTACGGTCTTCGCAAGCGCGTTGACCTGGGCCGTGCGTTGGCGATGGAACCCAAGGTGCTGCTAATGGATGAACCGATGGCCGGTATGAACACCGAAGAAAAAGAAGACCTGGCCCGCTTCATCATCGATGTGCGCGAGGCCAAGCGCATCCCAGTGGTGCTGGTGGAGCACGACATGGGGGTGGTCATGGATCTGGCTGACCGCGTGGCGGTGCTCGACTTCGGCCGCAAGATCGCCGACGGCACGCCGGCACAGGTGCAGGCCGACCCGGCCGTGATCCAGGCCTACCTGGGAGCTGCGGCATGAGCGCGACCTACCCCACCCCGGAAGTCGTCATGACCCTGCCGCAGAAGTTGTTCGCCCACGCCCGGGAACATCCGCAACTGCTGGCGCAGCGCGTCAAGCGCAAAGGTATGTGGCGCTGCCATACATGGGCCGACGTGTTTGATCGCACGCGCAGCATTGCGCTTGGCGCGGCGGCGCAGGGCCTGCAGCGCGGCGATACCGCGATCGTGATCGGCGAGAACGAACCCGAGCATTACTGGGCGCTGTTTGCGGCCCAGTCACTGGGCGCCAAAACCGTGTCGGTCTACCCAGATGCCACCGTCGACGAATTGCATTACCTGTGCGAGGATTCAAAGGCCCGTTTCATCTTCGCGCAGGATCAGGAGCAGGTTGACAAGGCGCTCGCGCTGCTGGAGCCGCTGCCTGATATCCAGGGCATCGCCTACTGGGACAACTCGGGCATGTGGTCGTACCGGCATCCGCTGCTGCAATCCTTTGATGACCTGACCGCTGAAGGTCGGCGTCAGCACGAGAAGCACCCGCTGCGCTTCGAACGTGAAGTCAACGCCGGCCAGGCGGACGATCTGGCGCTACTGACCTACACCTCCGGCACCACCAGCAAGCCCAAGGGCGTGATGATCAGCCACCGTTGGCTGATGGACAACGCGATGCGAATGAAGAGTTCGTTGCCGATACAACCCGGCATGGAATATTTGTCTTACACGCCGCTGGCCTGGATCACCGAGCAGTTGCTGGGCGTGACCCTCGGGCTGATCACGCCCCTGGTGGTCAACTTCCCGGAGGGCCCCGACCAGGTCTTGCCCAACCTGCGCGAACTTGCGCCACACATCGTGCTGTTCGGACCGCGTCAGTGGGAAAACATCGCCGCCACCATCGAGGCGCGCATGCTCGCCGCGAGCTGGATGGCACGGGGCATCTACCGCTGGGGCATTCGCATCGGCCACGACGTGCATGTGGCGCGGCTCGAAGGGCGCACGGCACCGTGGCTGTCGCGCCTGCTGCTGCCGGTGGCCGAAGCGCTGGCCCTGCGTCCGGTGCGCGATCAGTTCGGCTTTGTTCGCAGCGACGTCGCGGTTTCAGGCGGCACCGCCATGGCGCCCGACGTGTTTCGTTTGTTTCACGCCATGGGCGTCCATTTGCGCAATATTTATGGCTGCTCGGAGTTTGGTCTGATTGCTGGCCACCGCGGCGAGCGCTACGACCTCGAAACCGTGGGCCCGCTGCTGGATGTGGACCCAGCCTTCGGCGCGCCGCTGGAATCGCGCATCGAGGACAACGGCGAGCTGCTGCTGCGCGGCGGCACCGGCTTTCTCGGCTACTGGGGCAAGCCCGACAAAACCGCCAGCATCCAGCGCGATGGCTGGTACGTCAGCGGTGACGCAGTGCGCAAGACCGAGCGCGGAGAACTCGTGTACCTCGACCGCGTGGAACACCTGGTCAAACTCGCCAGCGGTCACTCGTATCCCCCGCAGTTCATCGAGACGCGTTTGCGCTTTTCGCCCTTCATCAAGGATGTGATGGTGCTGGGCGACACCACCCGGCCTTGGGTTGGAGCGCTGATCAACATCGACATGGCGGTGACCAGCCGCTGGGCCGAGGAGCGGCGCATTGCATTCTCCACCTTCACCGACCTGTCGCAGCGGCCCGAGGTGCGGCAACTGGTGCAGGGCGAAATCCGCCGCATCAACAAACTGCTGCCCGAGAGCTCGCGGGTGGTGCGTTTCGCCAATTTTCCGAAGGAGCTCGACCCCGACGAAGGCGAACTCACCCGCACGCGCAAGCTGCGCCGAGAGTTTCTCGAGGTGCGCTATGGAGCGCTGATTGACGGACTGTATGCAGGTGTCGCCGACATTGCCTGCGAAATAGCCGTGACCTACCAGGACGGCCGCCAAGGCGCGTTGCGCGCAACCGTGGTGGCCACCGACATTGAAGGAACACACACCCCATGATCATCGAATTCATCAACTACACCATCAACGGCGCGCTGCTCGGCCTGCTGTATTCGCTGGTGGCCATGGGCTTTGTCGTCATCTACCGCGCCAGCAAGGTCTTCAACATGGCGATCGGCGAGATGATCGTGCTGGGCGCCTTCCTGCTGTGGTGGGCGATCCAGTCGCGCGGCATGCATCCGGCGCTGGGCATCGCCGTTGCACTGGGCATTTCGGTGCTGATCGGGCTGGCGATTGAAAGGCTGCTGTTCAGGCGGCTGATTGGCGAGTCGGTGTTCTCGATGATCATGGTCACCATCGGGCTGCTGATCCTGATGCGCGGCCTGGTGCTGGTGATTTGGGGTCCGCAGGAGCGCCAGTTCCCCGCCATCTTTCCCCTCACGCCCATCATCTTGGGCGAGATGATCATCCCGCGCTCGCTCGCCATTGGTGGCCTCATCGCGGTGCTGGCGGCGGTGGCGCTGCACTGGTTTTTCAACCGCAGCCGCACCGGACTGGCGATGTCGGCGGTGGCCGAGGACCACCAGATCGCTCTGGCCATGGGCATCAGCGTGCGCCGCTCCATCGCCTTCGCCTGGGCGCTGGGCGGTGTGCTGTCGGTCATCACTTCGATGGTCTACCTGAGCGGCAAGTCGCTGACATTCCTGTCCTCCGAAATCGGCTTCGCCGCCCTGCCGGTGGCCCTGCTGGCAGGGCTCGAATCCATCGGCGGCCTGCTGCTGGCGGGCATCATCGTCGGGGTCGTGCAGGGACTGACCGCCGCCTACATCGACCCGCTGATCGGTGGCAGTGCCGCTGCCGTCGTCCCCTATATCTTCATGCTGGTGGTGCTGGTTGTTCGTCCGACCGGCATGTTCGGCTGGAAACGCATTGAAAGAGTCTGACCCATGGATCCATCCGGCATTTTTTCCACCAGCTATGCGCGCGACCGCGCGCTGATCCGCACGCGCGCCCAGTGGGTCACCCTGGCGCTGTTCATTGTCATTCTGCTGATCCTCCCCTGGTTCGCCTCGGAGCGTCTGGTAGCCGTAGCCAACCTGATGCTGGTCACGTCCATCGTGGTGGTCGGGCTGCAAATCACCACCGGCTACGCCGGGCAGATCAACCTGGGCCAGGCTGCCTTCATGGGGGTCGGTGCCTACGCCGCCAGTGTGGTCGAGGTCAAGGCCGGGCTGCCGTTCTGGGTGGCGGTGCCGGTTGCCGGCCTGGTGGCTGCGCTGGCCGGTTGGCTGTTCGGCATGACAGCGAAACGCATCAAGGGTTTCTACCTCGCACTGACCACCATCGCGGCCCAGTTCATCTTTCACTTCGTTGTCCTGAACCTGCCCTCATCCTGGCTCGGCGGCGTCAATGGTTTCAGCCTGGAGCCTGCGAGGCTGGGCACATTTTTGTTCAACACCGACCGTTCTCTGTATTACCTGTTTCTTGTCGTCACCATGGTGATGGTATTCGGCGCTTTCGGCATCCTGCGCAGCCGCCACGGGCGCGCCTTCGTCGCCGTGCGCGACGACGATGTGGCCGCCGGCATGATGGGCATCGACGTGGCCGGCGCCAAGTCGCGCGCCTTTGTGCTCGGCGCTTTTTACGCTGGCATCGGCGGTGCCCTGTGGGCCTACCAGGTGCGCTTCGTCTCGGTCGACCAGTTCACGCTGTTCAACTCGATCTGGTTCATTGCCATGATGATCGTCGGCGGGCTCGGTTCGATCGTCGGGGCACTGATCGGCACCGTGCTCATCCGGGGCGTCCAAGAAGTCATCACCAGTCTGGGCCCCGACCTGGTCGAGCGAATTCCCAGCCTGAGCAGCGACCTGATCTTCGCCAGCATGAATGTGTTTCTCGGCCTCATCATCACGCTGTTCCTGCTGCTTGAACCGAAAGGCCTGATGCACCGCTGGAACATCCTGAAAGCCAACTACCGGCTCTGGCCGTTTCACCACTGAGCCCGCCCGGCACAGCGAGTCGCAATTCCCCCCGCCCCTTTTCCTCACCACCACCACTGGAGACAAGCATGCAACGCAAAACCTTTCTGAAACTCACGACCGCCCTGGCCACTGGCCTGCTGCTGAACGCGCCCGCCCACGCGCAAACGACGACGATCAACGTGGCCGCCTTTGCCGACTTCGCCGGCCCCTACGCCAACGTCATGCCACAGATGCAAGGCGGGCGACTCGCCGTGATCGAGTGGTGGAACAAGGAAGTCGGTAGCAAGCTCAACGTGCAGATCGTCGTCAAAACCTTCGACACGCGCTACGACGTGGCTCAAACCGCCAGCCTGTGGCCCGGCATCAAGGCCGAAGTCAAACCCGCGCTCCTGCTCGGCCTCGGCGGCCCGGATGCCGCCGCGCTGCAGCAGCGCTTGCCGGAAGACAAGATCCCCATGCTCATGAGCACCGCCACCTACGGCTTCGGATGGAAACCCAACCAATGGGCCCTGAACCTGCGCCCCACCTACGCCCATGAGGCGGGCGGATTCCTGGAATGGTTCCGCACCACCAAACTCGATGGCAAGCGCCCTGTCAAGGTGGCGATCATCACCTCCGAAGCCACACCCGCCTATGCCGACATGGCCAAGGGCCTGCAAAGCTTCACCAAAGCCAACCCCGACAAGGCCACCTTCGTCGAGGCGGTCTGGACCGAAGTGCAACCGGCCGACGTGACCCTGGCAGTGCGTCGCCTGGTCAACGCTGGCACCGACGTGATCGTGATCCAGACCAACACCGCGCAGGCCGTGGCCACCAAGCGTGCGCTGCAGGCGCTGGGTAAAAACGTCCCGATCATGCTCTCGCTGCACAACGGCTTGGTGGGATCATCCAAGGCACTGGGCGACCCGAACGGCTTTGCCGGTGATTTCGAGGTGGGTGCCATCGCCGATGCCAGCGAAAGTGACTCGACCGCACGCCAGTTCTACAGCATGTTGCAGGAAAAGCACGGCCTGAAATCGACCTGGAATGCCATGACCATCATGGGTCTTGGACAAACCATCGTGGCCGTGCGCGCGATTGAAGCCACCATCAAGGCCAAGGGCGCCGGCAAAGTCACCGGTGAATCCGTGCGCGAGACCTTGATGAACAGCCAGTTCACCAGCAACGACCTGATGGGCATACTGCCAGGCGCGGACTTCAGCAACGACAACCCCTTCCCCACCGGCACCGCCAAGGTCAACATCGTGACCATGAAGGACGGCAAGGTCGTTCGGGCGGCGGGCGATGTGGCCGTCCCAATGGTGCCCAAATGGTGAATTCAGCCCTTGCTGCAGCACCGGATCAACGGACCACGCCCCATGCGGCCGCCAATCCGGCGGTGCTGACGCTGTCCAACGTCGAGGTGCTGTATGCCGAGGTGATCCTGGCGCTCAAGGGCGTGTCGATGCAGGTCCCCGAAGGCGGATGTGTGGCGCTGCTGGGCGCCAACGGCGCAGGCAAGAGCACCACCCTCAAGGCCATCTCCGGCGTCATTGACTCGGAAGATGGCCGCGTCTCAGGGGGGGCGATCACCTTCGACGGCCGACCGATTCAGGGGCACAACCCGGCGACCGTGGTGCGCGGTGGTCTGGTTCACGTGATGGAAGGCCGGCGCGTGCTGCAGCACATGACGGTCGAGCAAAACCTCATCATCGGCGGCCACATGTTTCCATCGGCGCAGGCGATGCGCCGGGCGATGGACAGCGTGTACGAAGCGATTCCGCGCCTGGCCGACCTGCGAAAACGCACGGCCGGTTATCTGTCGGGCGGCGAGCAGCAAATGCTGGTGATCGGGCGCGCGATCATGGCCGAGCCGAAACTCATGCTGATCGACGAGCCGTCACTCGGGCTGGCGCCGCGCATGGTCGAGGAAGTCTTCAGCGTGCTGCGTCACCTGCGTGAGCAGGGGCTGTCGCTGCTCATCGTCGAACAAAACACACGCGTGGCCCTGGAGATCGCCGACTATGGTTATGTCATGGAGAGCGGTCGCATCGTGCTGGAGGGGCAGGCCCAGGAACTGCGCGACAACGAGGACGTGCGCGAGTTCTATCTCGGCCTCGATCGCGAGGGGGTGCGCAAGAGCTTTCGCGAGGTCAAGCACTACAAGCGGCGCAAGCGCTGGCTGGGGTAACAGACGGATGGCTGGTGGTTCTAATTCAGTTTCAGGAGTAACGACAAATGAGTGGTCCCTTGCAGGGGTTGAAAGTGATCGAGTTCGGCGGCATCGGCCCCGGACCGTTCTGCGCGATGATGCTGTCCGACATGGGTGCGGACGTGATCCGCCTGGACCGCAAGGCCGACAAGGGCAAAGACCGCGGGGAAGGCGCCTTCCTGGCCAGTGGTCGGCGCAGCGTGCTGCACCGCGGCCGGCGTTCGGTGGCGGTCGATCTGAAGTCGCCCGCAGACGTACAGCGGGTGCTGGAGCTGGTCGACGGGGCCGACGCGATCATCGAGGGTTTTCGCCCGGGCGTGATGGAGCGGCTGGGATTGGGCCCGGACGTGCTGCTGGCACGCCACCCGCGACTCGTCTACGGACGCATGACCGGCTGGGGTCAGGACGGCCCGCTCGCGCAGGCCGCCGGGCATGACATCAACTACATTGCGCTGTCGGGCGCGCTCAGCATGATTGGCCGCTCGGACGGCGGGCCAGTAGCGCCGCCGGCGATGGTTGGCGACCTGGGCGGCGGCGGCATGATTCTAGCCTTTGGCATCGTTTGCGCTTTGCTTGAAGCGCGCTCCTCTGGCCATGGTCAGGTGGTCGATGCTGCGATCACCGACGGCGCTGCGCTGCTGACCTCCATCGTCTGCGACCTCAAGGCGCTGGGAATGTGGAAGAATGAGCGGCAGGCCAACCTGTTGGATGGCGGATCGCATTTCTACGACACCTATGAGTGCGCTGACGGGAAATGGATCTCGATCGCATCACTGGAACCCCAATTCTATGTGCTGCTGCTGGAGAAGCTGGGCATCAGCGATCCCGAGTTTCAACGGCAACGCGATCCGGCCGTCTGGCCGACACTCAAACGCCAGGTCACCGACATCTTCCGCACCCAGCCGAGCACGCACTGGTGTGCGTTGCTGGAAGGGACCGACGTGTGCTTTGCGCCGGTGCTGACTCTGGAAGAGGCTGCACATCATCCACACAACAGCGCGCGCGGCACTTTCTTTGAGCGAGACGGCGTGCTCCAACCTTCGCCGGCACCAAGGTTCAGCCGGACGGTGACTGATCGCCCAGGCCCCGCACCGTTCATTGGCGAACACGACGACGAACTCTTGTAGTCGAAGAATGGTGGGGGCTGGGGAAAATGGACCACAGGCATTCGACGCAGTTTCAGCCCGACCAAATCGAACGCATCAACCGCGAGCTGAAAATCCTTCCGCCGCCCGATGATCATT
This sequence comes from Hydrogenophaga sp. NH-16, assembly GCF_004006415.1. Taxonomy (NCBI): domain Bacteria; kingdom Pseudomonadati; phylum Pseudomonadota; class Betaproteobacteria; order Burkholderiales; family Comamonadaceae; genus Hydrogenophaga; species Hydrogenophaga sp. NH-16. The sequence goes on along the minus strand of NZ_CP029344.1, from coordinate 2,854,445 downwards.
TGCATTGAGCGGCAGTGCTTTGCCGGGCGGTCTCCGCCGAGCACCGATCAGACCGCTTTGACCAGTGACTTGGTGTAGATGCGGTAGGTGCCGATGCCGCGCGACACGATGTCTCCGTCGAGTGCGTCGAGCGTGACCTTCACCGACACATAGGCCAGCGTCTTGCCGATGTGGTCAGGCGTTGCCGATGCAAACAGGATTCCTGTGCCGACCGCACGGATGAAATCCACGGTGAGCGTGACCGTTACCGACGACTGGATGAGCTGGCCGCTGCCTGGGATCGGCCGGTCGATCAGGGTTCTGCCCCCGACCGCATCGAGCAAGGTCAGGGGCACGCCGCCGTGGAGCACGCCGTGGGGGTTGAGGTGGTCGCGCCGGATCGGCAGCCGGAAATACAGGCCGCGCTCGTTGGGCAGGATGTCGTACCCGACGAGCTGCTGAAAAGGCCCGTGGGAGTACGTTGCCGACGGAAGAGGGGGCTGTGAGGTCACTCTTGATCGACCTTGAAGTAGTCGGGTTTTCCGGCTGGCCAGAACTCGCCCCACAGCAGCATCCCGCCTTCGACGTTGAGCACCTCGCCGGTGATGAACTTGCCCGAGGGTGCGGCGAGGTAGACCACCGCCTCCGCGATGTCCTGCACGTCGCCGGCCCGTTTCATCGGATTGCACGAGTAGAAAGTGGAAACGTTTTCTTCGCGGTAGTTGTTGAAACCGTTGCTCTCGATGGCGCCGGCGCCAATGCAGTTCAGGCGGATGCCGTGCTCTGCCCACTCGATGGCCAGCGTGCGCGACAGCGCAATGACGCCCGCGCGCGAGGCGGTGGTGTGCGCCATGCCCGTGAGGCCGCGGTCGATGGCGGCGGTGATGTTGACGATGTTGCCGGGCCGGCCTTGCTCCACCCAGCGCCTGGCCGCGCCCTGCATCATGTACCAGCTGCCATTGAGGTTGGTGTCGATCACCGCGTTCCAGCCCTTGACGTTGAAGTCCATCGCATGGGCGGCAAACTGGCCGCCAGCGTTGTTGACCAGCACGTCGACGCCGCCCAAACGTTCCCACACGGCACTGAGCATGGCGTCCACCTGCTCGGGGTCGCGGATGGTCATCGGGTAGGTGATTACCTCACGGCCCGACAGCGCGCGCAGTTTTTCGGCGCAGTCCTCGAGTTTGTCGGCCTTGCGCCCGCAGATGGCGAGCGTGGCACCCAGCCGCGCGAACAGGAAGGCAATCGCCTTGCCGATGCCACTGCCGGCGCCCGACACCAGCACCACTTTGCCGGCGAAAAGGTCGTCGCGATAGACCGTCGGGAGTGCGGCCAGGGCCTCGTCGCCCGGGCCGAACTTGGGGTGTTGCGAGTCAGCCGAATTCATGTGTTCACCTTGAAGTAATCGGGTTTGGCGATGGTCCAGACTTCGCCCCAGAGCACGCCGCCGCCATCCACCGTGAGCAGTTCGCCGGTGACGAACTTGCCGCTGGGCGCGCTGAGGTAGACCGCGGCCTCGGCCACGTCCTGCACGTCACCGACATGTTTCATCGGGTTGGCTCCGGCGAAGGCCTTCACCGCCTCGGGGGAGTACTGACGGAAGCCGGTGCTGGCGATCGCTCCAGGCGCGATGCAATTGACGCGGATGCCGTATTGTGCCCATTCCACCGCGACCGTTTTGGACAGATAAGTCACCGCGGCGCGCGCAGCGCAGGTGTGCGCCACGCCCGGCATGCCCCGCTGGAAGGTGGCGACGATGTTGACGATGTTGCCCCGCGTGCCGGTGCCCTGCCAGCGGCGCGCCATCGCATGCATCATGTACCAGGTTCCGTTCAGGTTGGTGTCGATCACCGCCTTCCAGCCCTTGACGCTGTAGTCCAGCGCCCGCTGCGGGAATTGCCCGCCGGCGTTGTTGACGAGCACGTCGATGCGTCCGAAGTGCAGCCAGGCCACGTCGATCAACTGTTCCACCTGCTCGGGATCACGGATCGTCATGGGGTGCACCAGCACATCAGGGCTGCCGAGCCGGCGCAGCCATTCGGCGCAGCTCTCTAGCTTGGCTGGGTCGCGCCCGCAGATGACCAGCTTGGCGCCCAGGCGCGCGTACAGGAAGGCGATGGCTTTGCCGATGCCGCTGCCGGCGCCGCTGACCATCACCACCTGGCCTTCGAAGAGTCCGCTCTGGTAGACGGTGGGGCGGGTTGCGAGGGCTTCATCGTCGAAGCCGAAGGTGGTGTCTTCTGTCATGTTGTCCCTTCAGAATCGGAAAATTCCGTAGTGCGGGTCGGCGATCGGGGCGTGTGCGGCGGCTGAGAGCGCCATGCCCAGTGCGTTGCGGGTGTCAGTGGGCGCCAGCAGACCGTCGTCCCACAAGCGCGAGGTGGCAAAGTAGGCGTTGGATTCGCGCTCGGCCTTTTCGTACACGCGCTGGCGCAATTGCGCCATCTCGGCCTCATCGGGCGTGTGGCCCTTGCGGCGCAACTGCGCGATTTTCACGTCGGCGAGGGTGTTGGCGGCCTGATCGGGGCCCATCACCCCCATGTGCACGTTCGGCCAGGCCCAGATCATCCGTGGATCCCACGCCCGTCCGCACATGCCGTAGTAGCCCGCACCGAAAGCAGCGCTGGTGATGACGGTGAACTTGGGCACCTCGCTGCCAGCCTGCGCCATCAACATCTTGGCGCCGTCCTTGGTGATGCCTTCCATTTCGTAGTTGCGGCCGATCATGTAGCCGGTGGTGTTTTGCAGAAACACGAGCGGTGTACGGTTCTGGTTGCACAGCGAGATGAAGTGCGCCGCTTTCTTGGAACTGTCGCTGAACAACACGCCGTTGTTGGCGAGGATGCCCACGCGGTACCCCCAGATGTAGGCGTAGCCGCAGATCAGCGTGGTGCCATAAGCGGGTTGGTACTCGTGGAAGCGGCTGCCGTCGACGATGCGGGCAATGAGTTCGCGCTGGTCAAACTGCACCCGGTGGTCGGGCGAGACGATGCCCAGCATTTCGTCGGGATCGTAGTAGGGTGGCTCGGCATCGCGTTCGGGCAGGTAGCTTTTCGTCGCGGGCTTGAACTGCGCAACGATTTCTCGGCAAATAGCGATGGCATGGGCTTCGTTGTCGGCTGGATAATCGACCGTGCCGGATACCTGGGTGTGTAAATCACAGCCTCCGATCTCGTCGGCGGTGTGCTCCTCACCGGTGGCGGCCTTCACGAGCGGTGGCCCGCCGAGGAACACGCCGCCGGTGCCACGCACGATGATGCTGTAATCGCACAGCGCCGGGATGTAGGCACCGCCGGCGGTGCAGTGGCCGAACACCATCGCGACCTGCGGCACGCCGGCCTTGGACAGCAGGCATTGGTTGCGGAACACCCGGCCACCCTCGATGTACACGCCTGACAGTTCTTCAAGGAAGGCGCCGCCGCTGTCGCACAAATGCAGGACCGGCAACTGGTTCTCCAGCGCGATGTCCAGCAGTCGTGCCAGCTTGCGTGGCGTGAGCGTGTACCAGACACCGCCCTTGACGCTGGAATCGTCGGCGTGGATCAGCACCTCGCGGCCACTGACCACGCCCAGGCCAGTGACCACGTTGGCACCCGGGACCTCGCCGTTGTAGTCCTCGCAGGCAGCCAGCGCCGAGAACTCAAGAAAGGGCGTACCGGGATCTAGTAGCAGGTCCAGCCGTTCACGTACCAGTAATTTGCCCTGCGCGCGCACGCGCTTGATCTCATGCGGCGGACGTTGGTGGCGCGTGATTTCCATGCGCTCGCGAAAATTCGCGACGATGGCGCTCATGGCTTGATGGTTTCGCCGGAACGCTTCGGATGCGGTGTCGATGCGGGAGTCGATGCGTTTCATCAATCGGTTCTCAGGGGTCTTGCAGCGTCACGAGGGTGGACTTGAGAGCGAAGGTGTTGCCAACGGCAAAGTGCACAGTCTTGACTCGGGCGTCGCGCGGTGCCGTCAGCGTGGTTTCCAGCTTCATGCTTTCGATCACGATGAGCGGTTGGCCCGTGTGCACGGCATCGCCGGCTGCCACATGAACCGCGATCACCGTGCCGGGCATTGGCGCCTGCAGCAAGTCGGAAGCGGCACCGGCCCGGTCGCCGCCGGAGGCTGCGCTGAGATCGATCACCTCGACTTCAAGGGCACCGGTGGCCGCACTGTGCACGAATCGACTGTCGCCTTGCGCGGCGATCCAGACGGCTTGCGGGCGCTGATCCACGGTGACCCGCCAACGGCCATCAGGCAGCGTCTTCCCCTGCATCTCGAATTTGCGTTCGCCATGGCTGACGTGGAACACGCCATTCGCTCCACGTGTTACCACGAGGTCATGGGTCTGGCCATTGATGACATAGCGGCGGCGCATCGTCAATTCCTCCAGGGTCCCATGGCGGCGTGCATCGCGGGAATGGCGTGCACGGCGCGCAACAGTTCGCGGTCGGCGAGCACCGCCGATGCCAGTACCAGGTCGATGTCATCGGGGGTGAGAGACTCGCGCAGCTCGTCGGCACAGCGTGCCAGCATGCCGGTGTCGGCCTGCCCGGCACGGAACTCGGCATGGCGCAGTGCCCGCGTGAGGTAGCGTGCGTTGGTGGTCAGACCCAACAGCACCGATTGCTCAAGCGCCAGGATGGAGCGTTCGATAGCCTGTGCACGCGTGTTGCCATGGCAAATAATTTTGGCGATCATGGGGTCAAATGCGGCAGTTACCGCCTGTCCTTCGCGCACGCCGACATCAACCCGCACGCCGGGACCAGAGGGTGGTCGCCAGCACAGGATGTCACCGGTGGAGGGGCGAAAATCATGCTCGGAATCTTCGGCGTAAAGCCTGCATTCGATGGCGTGACCAAGCTGCGCAATGTCCGCCTGGGTGTAGCCGAGCGGCTCACCCTGGGCGACGCGTACCTGTTCGCGAACGAGGTCAAAGCCCGTCACCATTTCGGTGACCGGGTGTTCGACCTGCAGACGCGTGTTCATCTCAAGAAAGTAAAACTCGCCACCGGCGCCGTAGATGAACTCCACGGTGCCGGCGCCGCGATAGTTGGCGGCGCGGGCAATGCCGGCTGCGGCTTCGCAGATATCGTGGCGCTGCACCGGTGAAAGGGCCGGGGAGGGGGTTTCTTCAATGATTTTCTGGAAGCGTCGCTGCACTGAACATTCACGCTCCCAGAAATGCACCAACTGGCCATGCGCGTCGCCCATCACCTGCACCTCGATGTGTCGCGGGCGCTCCACATAGCGCTCGACAAACAGCCGACCGTCGCCAAAATAGCGCTCACCTTCGCGCCGTGCGGTCTCGATCTCGCGCTCCAACACGGCGAGGTCACGCACGATGCGCATGCCCTTGCCGCCACCGCCGGCTGAAGGCTTGATCAGCAGCGGCGTGCCCACCTGGCGGGCGCGTTCGACGAAGGTCGCCGGGTCGTCGTCCTCGATCACGCCGGGGGCAACCGGAAAGCCGCGTTCGGCCACGAAGTTGCGGGCACGCACCTTGTCGCCCATCAACTCGATGGTGTCGGCGCGCGGGCCGATGAAGACGATGCCGGCTTCATCGAGCGCGCGGGCGAAACCGGCGTTCTCCGACAGAAAGCCGTAACCGGGATGCACCGCCTGTGCCCCGCTGTGCCGACACGCTTCGACCAACTGCGCGATATCGAGGTAGGCAGCCACGGGTGTCGAGCCGTGCAATTCGACCGACTCGTCAGCCTCCAGCACGGCCGGGCTATCGGCGTCCACCGCGTGGTGGGCCACCACGGTGGCGAGCCCCATGCCCTTGAGTGTGCGCAGGATCCGCAGCGCGATCTCGCCACGGTTGGCGATCAGAACTTTTTGAAACACGGGCAGGACCCAGTTGTACGGCGGGTGACGGTCAATGCATGCAACGGCGTCTGGTGTCAATCGAGCACGGGGATGGGGTCGGACACGCGCTCGAAGCGGGAGTTTTTGGCGTCCGAACGCAAGACGAGCACGCTGCTCGGCGAGTGCCGGTCATTGGGGGCAAAACTGATGGGGGAAGTCAGTCCATCGGTGCCGAAGTTCTTGGTTGTTTCCAGCTTCTCGACGACGCAGGCGCGGGTCAGCGCCTTGCCACAGCGGCGGATCGCGTCTTCCATCAGCAGCGCACCGACGTAGGCGGTGATCGAATAGCGGTTGAGCATCTTCTGCTCATCGGCTGACAGATATTTCTGTGCCAACCCCATGAACTTGGCCATGCCGGGCACCGACAGGTCGGTCAGAGGCGGGACATAATCGGCGACGAAGTAGCCGTCGCCCGCAGCGCCGGCGAGCGCCTGAACGGGGGTCAGGTGCGCCGAGTGCACCGCCAGGATGGTCAGCGGCATCTGGTTTTTGGCGGCTTCCTTCATCAGCATCGAATGCTCGGCCACCACGCCGCCCGACGCGAGAAAGGTCGCACCCACCTGCTTGAGGCTCAGCATCTCGGCCGAGAAGTCCTTGGTGCCACGCTTGAAGGAGATCTCGGACACGCTGTTGAGCCCCAGATCCTTGATCGCCTTCTGGTAGCCGCAACGCACGTCGGCACCAAACTCGTCATCCTGATAGACCAGTGCAAACTTTTCCTTTTGCAACTTCTTGCTCACCACCATGCTTTTCATGGCGGAACTCAACTCCTGACAATAGGTTGGCCCGAGCACGAACACCGTTTTGTTCGGTGGCGTGAAATGCGCCGCTGCCACGGCCATGGAGTTGATGGTTGGCAAGCGCTGCTCGTTGATGTAGGGCAGCATGGCTTGCAGCATGGCTGAACCCGAGGTGCCGATCAGGCCGAAGATGCCTTCCACGTCGACCAGCCGCTTGACGCCCTGCACGGCACGCTGGGGCACATAGCCGTCATCGTCCTGGCGAATCTCCACCTTGCGGCCGTTGATGCCACCGCGGGCGTTGACATCCTGTTCCCATACCCTCAAGGCAAGCATGTGGGCCTTGCCCAGCAGGCTGGGGGGGCCGCTGACGGGCGTCACCGAGCCGAGGACGATTTTGGTGTCGGTCACGCCGGGGTCGGCAGCCGCGGCTGAGGTGGTCGTCAGGCCGATGACCATGCTGAGCAGACTGGTGGCGGCATATCGAAAGTATTTTCGTGTCATGGAAAGGCACTCCTGGTTGAGAAATAGGGGCTGGTGGCGCGTCGTCAGGATCGCTGGGAACTCGGAAATTCAGAGACCCGCTCGAATTTTCCGAGCAGGCATTCGCCTTGGGAAAAATGGGGCGGGTCCGTGTGGCGAGTGTGCTGAGGCCAAGCGCTGGGTCAGCTTCTGTAGTGTTCGCATCGCGGTTCTCCTCTGGAATAAGCAGCGCCTGTGCTGCGGGTTCAGAAACGGAAGGGCCAATGGGTCCAGTAATGCTTGATGTCGCGCCATCGCCCCATCAGGCCATCGGGCTCAAAACGCAGGAACAACACAATCGCGAGCCCATAAATGACGCCTTTGATCTCATAGGCGGCGGAACCTGACCCGCCGAAGCTGGCGCCGATCATGCCGAACACGAAGCCCAGGCTCTCATTGAGCAGGACGATGAAAGCCGTGCCAAGCAAGGCGCCGGCCACCGAACCCAGGCCGCCCACGATGAGCATGGAGAGCGCCTCGATCGAGATCAGCAGGCTGAAGCTGTCCACGTTCAGGTAGCGTGTGTAGTAGGCCAGCAAGCCCCCGGCGATGCCGGTGTAGAAGGCGCTGACCATGAACGCCATCAGCTTGTAGCGCACCAGGTTGACGCCCATGGCCTTGGCGGCAATGTCGTGCTCCCGGATCGCCAGAAAGGCCCGGCCAATGCGGCTGCGCAGGATGTTCAGGGTAATGAAGGTGAACACCACCACAAAGCACAGCACCACGTAGTAGTAGCCACGCTCGGCCCCCAGCGCCTGACCGAACAGGGAGGGCTGCGGCACCGTCAAGCCTTCCGAGCCTCCGGTCAGGTCGCCACCGTTGAGGATCAGGTGGTTGATGATCACGGCAAATGCCATCGTCGTGATGGCCAGGTAAAGCCCCTTCAGGCGCAGCGACGGTATGCCCACGATGATCCCGGCGATGGCCGCGCTCACGCCGCCGGCGAAGATGGACGCCAGCATCGGCCAGCCGAGTTTGCCGGCCACGATGCCGGCCGTGTAGGCACCGACCGCCAGAAAGCCCGAGTGCCCGAGCGAGATCAGCCCGGTGGTACCGGTCAGCAGGTTCAGGCCCAACACCCCCACCGCTGTGATCAGCAGCAGCAGAATGACGGAGACATAGTACTTGGACAGCAGCAGCGGCGCGACCGCCAGCAGCGCCACCAGCAGACACGACCAGACGATGACAGGGACCGAGTCGGTCAGTGCCAGCAGCTGACGATAGTCTTGTTTGAAGTTTCGGCTACGCATCAGACACGCTCGATATCAGGTTTGCCGAACAGGCCATAGGGTCTGACCATGAGAACGACGAGGATCAAAACAAAACCGGCGATCTCCTTCATGCCGCGGCCGATATAGCCTTCCGACAGGTTCTCGACCATCCCGATCAGGATGCCACCGAGTGCGGCGCCGAACACCGAGTCCAGCCCGCCCAGAATGACCGCGGGAAAGCTGCGCAGACCGGTCGTCCACATGCCGGGGTTGACGTCGTAGATCACGCCGATCAGCACACCCGCAATGGCAGCGAGACCGGCCGACAGGGCCCAGGACAAGGCGAAGATGCGCTTGACATTGATGCCCATCAGCAGGGCCGCAGTTTGCACGTTGGCGGTGGCCCGCATGGCGATACCAACCCGCGAATAGCGAAAGAAGGTCCACAGGCCGAGCAGCACGGCCGCCATCAGCCCAACGGCATACAGCTGCGCCGGGTACAGACCGGCCGGGCCGATCTTGATGACCTCCGTTGGCAGGCCGGCATTGAGCGGCATGGGGTCGGCGCCCCAGATCAGCACCACCACCGAGCGCAGGATCACGGCCAGGCCAATGGTCACCATCACCGTGGAGAACACCGGCTGACCGAGCATCGGACGGATCAGCAAGACCTCGATCAGCAGGCCGATCAGCACCGAGGCTGCGACAGTTGCTGCCAGCATGGGCCAGAAGCCAAACTGGAAGGTGCCGGCCAGGGTGAAGGCGATGTAGGACACCAGCATCATCAGCTCGCCCTGGGCGAAGTTCACCACGCCGGTGGCGCGGTAGATCATGGCAAAGCCCATGCCGATGAAGCCGTAGACCAGGCCGACGGCGATGCCGGAAATGACCAGTTGCAGAAAATAGTCCATCAGCCCGCCCCTCCACCGTAGATGATCGCGATCTCTTTCGCGAAGGTTTTTTCGATGACGTTGCGGCGCACCTTCTGGGTGGCGGTGAGTTCGCCGTCGTCGTGGTCGAGTTCCTTCTCCAGAATCAGGAACTTGCGGATGTTCTCGACCCGGGCAAACAGCTTGTTCACGCGTTTGACATCCTCGTCAATCAGTTCGCGCACCTCGGGCAGCAAGGCCAGGCTCTTGTAGGTGGTGTAGGCCAGCTTGCGCTCCTGTGCCCACTTGCCCACCGTGTCAAAGTCGATCTGGAGCAATGCAGACAGGTAGTGACGCCCGTCGCCCAGAACGATGGCTTCGCGCACATACAGGCTGTCCTTGAGCGCGTTTTCGATCTCGGACGGTGCAATGTTCTTGCCGCCACTGGTGATGATGATGGCTTTCTTGCGGTCAACGATCATCAGCTCGCCGTTGTCAGCCAGCGCCACGATGTCGCCCGTGTGCAGCCAGCCGTCGACGACGGTTTTGGCGGTGGCACTCTCGTCGTGGAGATAGCCCTTGAACACGGCGGGGTGCTTGATGATGAGTTCGCCGTCGTCGGCGATCTTCCAGTTCAGGCCGTCGATGGGCAGGCCTGTGGCGCCCAGTTTGACCGCTTTTTCATGCTGGAAGAAGACCACGCCGCCGGACTCGGTCATGCCGTAGACCTGGTACACCGGAAGGCCCAGGATACGGAAGAACTTCAGTACCTCGGGGGAGACGCTGGCGCCGCCACAGAAGCCGCACTGCATGCGGTCCAGTCCGACGAATTTCTGCAGATTGCGAAACATCAGCAACCACAGCACGAAGAAGTGCAGGCGATCCGACAGGCTGCGCTGGCCCCCTTGCGCCTCGACCTTTTCGAACAGACGGCGCCCGGCATCGAAGCAGCGCTGGAAAGCCCAGCGCTGAAAGCGCGAGGCGTCCTGCATGCGGATCAAAATGCCTTGCTGCAGCTTTTCCCAGATGCGCGGCACACCCAAAAACACCGTGGGTGCGATCTCGCGCAGATTGACGGCCACCGTGTCGATCGATTCGGCGTAGTTGACCACGCCACCGGTGAGCAGGTGCAAGACCGTCGAAAAGGCGCGCTCGGCCACGTGGCACAACGGCAGGTAGCAGACCACCTCGTAGTTTTGGCGGTCCAGCTTGAAATGGGTTTTGAGCTTGTCAACGGTGACGATCAGGTTGCGGTGCGACAGCATCGCGCCCTTGGGCGGCCCGGTGGTGCCCGAGGTGTAGACCAGCATGCAGGTGTCGTCGGGCTGGGTGTCCTCGATGGCGCGATCAAAGGCGCTCGCGTGCTGGGCCGATGCCGCTGCGTATTGGTCGCCTAGCTCAAGCACGTCGTCGAACGACATCAGCTGCTCGTGCTGGTAGCCGCGCATGCCCTTCATGTCGACGCAGATGATCTTCACCACATCGGGCAGGCCGGTGGCGTGCTTGGCCATGGCGTCGAGCACCTTGTCGACCTGTTCCTGGTCGCCGCAGACCACAAACTTGCTGTTCGAGTGGTGCACGATGTACTGCAGCTCCGGCCACGGGTTGGTGGGGTAGATGCCCACCACGACGCCGCCGATCGCTTGCGTCGCCAGATCGGAGAACATCCATTGCGGGCTGTCCTCGCTGGCAATCGCCAGTCGGTCGCCCTTGTCGAAGCCCAGAGACTTGAGACCGAGGGCGAAGCGGCGCGCCGTTTCGAAATAGTGCTGCCAGGTCATCCGGTTCCAGATACCGTAATCCTTCTCGCGAAACGCGAGCGCTTCCGGAAAGCGCTGTGCCCAGTGCTGGAGCAGCTTGGGGAATGTGGTGTTGCCGTCGCGCAGCAACGCGTCCAGGTTGTCGATCACGCGGCCTCCTTGGTTTTGCTGCCCAGGTAGGCGTCAATCACGGCCGGGTTGGCCGATATCTCGGCCGGCGTGCCTTCGCCGATCTTGCGGCCGAAGTTGAGCACGCAGATGCGGTCGGAGATGTCCATCACGATGCCCATGTCATGCTCGACCATGAGGACCGAAATGCCGAGTTCGTCGCGGATGTCCAGCACGAAGCGGGCAATGTCTTCGGTCTCCTCGCTGTTCATGCCCGACACCATTTCGTCCAGCAGCAACAACTTGGGCTCGGTGGCCAGTGCGCGCCCCAGCTCGACCCGCTTTTGCAGGCCATAGGACAGGGTGCCCACCGGCATGTCGCGAATTTCCTCGATTTCGAGAAAGTCGATGATCTCTTCCACCTTGCGACGGTGTTCGAGCTCCTCGCGCCGTGCCCGTCCGAAGAACCACGAGGCATCCAGCACGTTGGTGGCCATGTGGCAGTGGCGGCCGACCAGCAGGTTGTCCACCACGCTGGCATGTTTGAACACCGCCAGGTTCTGAAAGGTCCGACCGATGCCGATGGCGGCCAGGCGGTGCGCCGGCATGCCGGTGATGTCGCGGCCATCGAAATGCACGGTGCCGCTGCTGGGCTTGACGACGCCGCTGATCATGTTGAAGGTAGTCGTCTTGCCGGCCCCGTTGGGGCCGATCAGGGAATAGATTTCACCGCGCCGGACGTGAAAACTGACACCGGCAACGGCTTCAACGCCGCCGAAGCGCTTGGACAGGGTTTCGACCCTTAACAACGTATCGTTCATGTTCTTCTCAGGACAGCCAGCGCTTGCGCCGCTTGTAGTGCTTCACGTCGCGCATGTTCTTGCGCGATCCGCCTTCGCCGAAGCCCAGGTAGAACTCGCGCACGTCGTCGTTGCGCAGCATCTTGTCGGCCTCACCGTCGAGCACCACGCGGCCGTTTTCCATGATGTAGCCATAGTCGGCAATGGCCAGCGCCATCTGCGCGTTCTGCTCCACCAGGAGAATGCCCATGCCTTCTTGACGGCACAGGCGGGTGATGATGTCGAAAATCTCTTCGCTGATCTGTGGCGCCAGACCGAGCGTGGGCTCGTCGAGCATCAGCAGTTTCGGGGACGACATCAGCGCGCGGCCGATGGCCACCATCTGCTGTTCGCCGCCCGACAGGTAGCCTGACACCGTGCTGCGTTTTTGCACCAGACGCGGGAACAGCCCATACACCATCTCCATCTGGCGCCTGGCGTCGGTCACACTGCGCGTGTAGCCGCCCATCACGAGGTTTTCCTCGACCGTCAACTGGTCGAACAGGCGGCGCCCCTCGGGCACCATGACCACGCCGGCGCGCACGATTTCGTCCGGAGCCAGGCCGGTCAGCTGGCGGTTTTCAAACGTGATCTGGCCACCCTTGATCTCACCGTCTTCCGGATACAGCACGCCCGAAATGCCTTTGAGCGTGGTTGATTTCCCGGCCCCGTTGGAACCGAGCAGGGCGACTATGCGACCTTTGCCGACGGCCAATGAGGCCTCTCGCACCGCCTCGATGGTGTTGTCGTAAACGATCTGGACATTGGTGAGATTCAGCATGACAGGCCGTTACTTGCGCTGTGCTGCGGCGACTTAACCATTGAACGGGTATGCCGGTCGAGCGTAGTGGAGGGGTGCGCCAGGATGGCAGCCGCAGTCGTGCAGACCTTCGGCTCGGATGGGCCGGGTGCATGGGCGCGACCAGGGTCTCTGGTTGCCAGGGTGCCGGTCGAGGGGGCAGTTAATTTTCTCAAAGGTTGTCCCGTGTTGGCCGTGTTGGGCAGCGTGCCTGCCATGTGCCTTGCCGTTCGGTAGGCGCCATGCCTTGTTTGCATGGCGCTAATCTAACGGTAGTTAGGCTGGCGTCAACTCGGGAAATCCCTATGCAGGTGCCATCAAGTCCGGGTGCAAGTGCGGGCGGCAACTTCTGGCCAGGCTCGCTACAGCATGAATGCCGGTGATTCACCGTCGGCGGATTCAAGACTGAAGTGCAACACCTGCCCCCGAGTACGGTCCGCAGATGCAAAGCAGCCCACCCAAGCGCAAACGACTACCTCGCAACAAAGGAAAAGGCCGAAGAGCTCAGATACTATTGCTCCGGCCCCATGAATTTTGAACTTTCGTGGATCGTTTGCCTGTGGCAGTCCGTCCACGACTCGCGACTTCAAAGTGCCGGATCAATAGATGGACATGGTGAGCATCCAGGTGCGTCCGCCCGAGATTGAAGACCGGCAGTTGCCCGGGCACGGGGAGGGTGACCTGATCAAGGGTGCTGCGAACGCCAGTGCGGTGGGCACCCTGGTGGAGTGCACCAGTCGGGCTGCTCATGCTCATCAAGCTGCACGGGTTCAAGCCCGCCAGCGCGGTCAATGTCCTGCAGGCCTTCTCTGACAAGCTGCTGAGGCTCGCTGAGCCTATGTGCCAGAGCATGACGTACGACCAGTGCCGGGAGAAGGCGATGCGCAGGGAACTGAGCCGACGCACGGACATTGCGGTGTACTTCTGTTACCCCCACAGCCCTTGGCAGCGAGGCTCTAACGAGAACTCCAACGAGCTGGTGCGCCAGTACCAGCCCAAGGGCTCGGACCTCTCAGGGTACAGCCAGGAGCAGCTCGATGCGATTGCCGATCAGATCAACAACCCGCCCTGGAAGGGGTAGGGCGCACGATCCCCCTCTGGCAGTCTATCGGGACCTCCTGCTCAATAGCACGCAACACCCACCCTCGTTCATTGAAACCCAGGGTATTGCACTTTAGATTTGAATCACTCTCGGCTACATTCCCGCGTAGTTCGGCCCGCCGCCGCCTTCTGGCGTGACCCAGACGATGTTCTGCGTCGGATCCTTGATGTCGCAGGTCTTGCAGTGCACGCAGTTCTGCGCGTTGATCTGCAGCCGGTCCGAGCCGTCGTCGTTCTTTACGAATTCGTAAACGCCGGCCGGGCAGTAACGGCTCTCGGGGCCGGCGTATTTCGCCAGATTGATCTGCACCGGCACGCTGGCGTCCTTGAGCGTCAGGTGCGCGGGCTGGTTTTCTTCGTGGTTGGTGTTGCTGACGAACACGCTGGAGAGCCGGTCGAAGGTGAGCTTGCCGTCGGGCTTGGGGTAGCTGATCTGCGGCATCTCGGCGGCCGGGCGCAGGCTGGCGTGGTCGGCCTGGGTGCGGTGGATCGTCCAGGGCGGACGCTTGATGCCAAGCCTGGGCAGCAGCCACTGCTCAATGCCGGTCATCAGGGCTCCGACGAGGCTGCCCTTCTTGAACCACTGTTTGAAGTTGCGCGACTGGTCGAGTTCGGTGTGCAGCCAGCTGTTTTCGAACGCAGCGGGGTAGGCGCTGAGTTCGTCGCCGCTGCGTCCGGCGGCCAGGGCTTCAAACGCGGCTTCGGCGGCCAGCATGCCGCTCTTGATGGCGGCGTGGCTGCCTTTGATGCGTGCGGCGTTCAGGTAGCCGGCATCACAGCCGATCAGCGCGCCGCCCGGGAACACGGTCTTGGGCAGGCTGAGCAGGCCACCGGCGGTGATGGCGCGCGCGCCGTAGCCGATGCGCTTGCCGCCTTCGATGTGGGCGCGAATGGCGGGGTGGGCCTTCCAGCGCTGCATTTCCTCAAAGGGGCTGAGCCATGGGTTCTTGTAGTCGAGCCCGGTGACGAAGCCCAGCGTGACCTTGTTGCCTTCCAAGTGGTAGAGAAAACCGCCGCCGTAGGTCTGGCTGTCCATCGGCCAGCCGGCCGTGTGCACCACCCGACCAGGTTGGGCGCGGGCCGGGTCGATCTCCCACAGTTCCTTGATGCCGATGGCATGGCTTTGTGGATCGCGGCCTTCGTCGAGCTTGTATTTCGTGATGAGCTGTTTGCCCAGATGGCCGCGCGCGCCTTCGGCAAAGATGGTGTATTTGGCATGCAACTCCATGCCGAGCTGGAAGCCGTCGTGCGGCAGGCCGTCCTTGCCAATGCCAAGGTTGCCGGTGGCGACACCCTTTACCGAAGGTAAATTCCCGCTCTCCGAACCGTTGTCGTTGTACAGCACCTCGGCGGCTGTGAAGCCGGGGAAGATTTCCACGCCCAGGGCTTCCGCCTGCTCGCCCAGCCACTGGGTCAGGGCGCCCAGGCTGATGACGTAATTGCCCTCGTTGTGGAAGCAGTCGGGCACCAGGAAGTTGGGCGTGCGCCTGGAGCCGGTTTCGCTCAGGAAAAGCACGTCGTCACCGGTGACGGGTTGGTTCAGCGGTGCGCCCAGCTCCTTCCAGTTGGGGAAGAGTTCGTTCAGCGCGATGGGGTCCATGACCGCGCCGGAGAGGATGTGAGCACCGGGCGCGGCGCCTTTCTCCAGCAGCACCACGGAGACGTCCGCGCCCTTTGCTGCCGCGAGCTGCTTGAGACGGATGGCTGTGGCCAAACCGCCGGGGCCGGCACCCACCACCACCACGTCGTATTCCATCGCCTCGCGCGGGCCGTATTGTTCGAGCAGGGAGGTGGGCTTCATGCGGAGAGAGTCAAAAAGTTGGCGACCCTGGGGCCGAAGTTGACGAAAAAAAAGGGGGGGTCAGGGTCGGCTGTCGACCGGCAGCGGCGGTGCGGTGCGCGGTGCGCCGTCACGTTTGTAGACCATCACCGTGCGTTTGAAGGTGCAGACAATGACGCCGCTCTGGTTATAGCCTTCGGTGCGCACCGTGACGACGCCGACATTGGTTCGCGACCGCGACTCGCGCCTGTCCAGCACCGTGGTGCGGGAGTAAATCGTGTCGCCTTCAAACACCGGATGCGGAAGTCGAACTTCGTCCCACCCCAGGTTGGCCATGACGTTTTGCGAGACATCGCTCACCGTCTGCCCCGTCACGAGGGCCAGCGTGAGGCAGGAATTGATGAGCGGGCGGCCGAACTCCGTCTGCGCGGCGTAGTGGGCATCGAAGTGCAGCGGAGCCGTGTTTTGCGTCAGCAACGTGAACCAGATGTTGTCGTTCTGGGTCAGGGTGCGGCCGAGGGCATGCCGATACTCGTCGCCGACCTCGAAGTCTTCATAGAACCGGCCGCGCCACCCTTCCTTGACAGTCATTTTTTGATCCTTCGGTGTGTTGTTCAATTTGCGAGTTCCCAGATGCAGTCGGTTGGCGTGCCACTGAGCCACGTAGGCGACATGGGGACCATGGTTGTCCGTCTCTCGGCCCGGCCTATTGAAGTTGCCGGCAATGCATTGCGGCTATGCTTTGTCATGCATGAGAATTCCATCGAACACGATCGCTGTGATTTGGCGTGAGAAATCCTGAAAAGAGCCTCGTTGGGGGTTGTACCACTCGACGGTCCAGTTCAATGCCCCAATCACGAAAAGCCGAATCATGGCCGTGCTGGTGTCCTGGCGCAACTCGCCGCTGGCGAGCGCTGATTCGAACAGCCGATCCCAATAGTCTGCGTAAGCCCGCCGCACGATCCGGTGGCGATTTTTTGCGCTGGTCGGGATTTGGCCGTAGATGCGGATGTTGGCTGACGTAAAGTCGCCATAATGCAGCATTCCCCAGAGATGGCCTTCAATGCCAGCGGCGATTCGGTCTCGCCAGGGTGCACTTTCGGGAAGAGCCGCAACACGGGTGCGCACGGCATCGGCGACGATGGTGATGCCTTTGTCCAGTACCTCGCCCAGGATCTGCTCTTTCGATTCGAAGTGATAGTAGATGCTGCCGGCTTTGACGCCGGCAGCATCCGCAACCTCGCGCAAAGTAGTTGCCGCATAGCCATGATGCCTGAACAGCCGTGCAGCTTCGAGCAGCACCCGTTCACGTGTAGCGGGGCCATCTGCGTTATCTTTGCTGAGCTTTGCTTCTGTACTTGGCTTCATATTGACCGTTAGTTAGATCCAAAAAAAAGCAAATCGTATCAAACTTGGCTTTGGTCGAAGGGGCAGACTCGTGCATTGGCGCGTCGCAAGGGGTTGCTCACTTGCTCCCGTTGGTCCACTGCCTGAAATCAGGCCGGCGTTTTTCCAGGAAAGCGCTCACGCCTTCTTTGGACTCTGCCGTGTCGTAGTACAGGCTCAGCGCTTGAAGTCCCAGGCTGCCGATCCCGCGAATGTGCTCGGTGGATGCGTTGAACGAACGTTTCGCGATCGCCAGAGCAGTCGGACTTTTTTCGACAATTTCCTTGCACCAGCGGGCGACTTCGGCGTCGAGCTGGTCGTGGGGCACGACGGTGTTGCACAGACCCATGGCCAAGGCCTCCTGTGCACTGTAGCGGCGGCACATGTACCAGATCTCGCGGGCTTTCTTTTCGCCAACCACATGGCTCAGGTAAGCCGTGCCCCAGCCAGGGTCGACCGAGCCTACTTTCGGGCCGACCTGGCCAAACACGGCCTTTTCCGAGGCAATGGTCATGTCGCACAAGGTGGCCAGGACATTGCCGCCGCCAATGGCGTAACCCTGCACGCGGGCGATCACGGGCTTGGGCACGTCACGAATGGCGCTGTGAAACTCTTCCACCGGGATGCCGATGGTGCCCCGGCCGTCGTACTGGCCGGCATGAGCCGACTGATCGCCGCCGGTGCAGAAAGCACGGTCACCCGTCCCGGTGAGCACAATGGCGGCGATTCGCTTGTCCCAGCCTGCTTTCATGAATGCCTGCAGCAGTTCCTCGACGGTCTGGCCGCGAAACGCATTCATCACTTCGGGGCGGTTGATCGCGATGTAGGCCACCGAGTCGAGTTCTTCGTAGAGGATGTCCTTGAATTCCATGGGTTTTCCTTTTTGTCTGTTATTTCAATGCCGCATGTCTTTCGACCGTGCCCGGGCATTTACCCAATCATGCTGTAACCACCAGACACTGAAAGAACCTGCCCGGTGACATGGCCCGCAGCCTTCGCTGAAGACAGGAAGACGACGGCATTGGCAATATCCTGCGGCCGTCCCACCTTGCGCAGCGGCAGCGCCTTGGCGACTTTTTCCAGTTGCTCCGGCGTGAACATGCTGCCGGCATCGATCCACATGCTGCTTCCGCCCACTTCGTCGGTGGTACTGGGGATAGTGACGCCGGGGCAGACCACGTTGCAGCGAATGCCATAACGACCGTTTTCCTTGGCGATCGTTTTCATGAAGCTGTTGATGGCGGCCTTGACGCCGCCATACACCGCTTCACGTGGCTCACCTTGCCGACTGGCGTCAGAGCTGATGGAGACGATGGAGCCGGCGTTGCGAGGAACCATGACTTCAAGCGCGGCCTTGGTGCAGTTGAGTACGCCGAGGTAGTTGATGTTGATGATCTTTTGCCACAGATCTGGGGTCGTCTGCGTGAAGAACATCAACTGGTCCCAGCCGACGTTGTTGACGAGGACATCGACGCCGCCGAACTTGTCCGTGGCCGCCTTGAACATGGCTTGCACCTGGTCAAGTTGGGTGACATCGGTCTTGACAACCTGCGCCGACGCCGCGCCGCTCGCCAGCGCAAGTTCTGCCGTCTTTTGCGCCTGCTTGTCGTCGATGTCGCCGATGGTGATGTTGGCGCCTTCCGCGGCGAAGCCGAGCACGATGCCGCGGCCAATGTTCGAGCCACCACCCGTGACGATGACCGATTTTCCTTTTAGATCGAGATCCATACTGATTGCTCCTTGCGCTTTTGGCGCCACATTGGTGAGGTTGATATTATAACTGTCAAACGATAGTTAGGTCAGGGGGCGAGATTTTTCTGTGTTGGATGGTGTGCCTGGCAGCTACTACTGCAATCCGCTGTGGCATAGGCTGCCACCTGTCGATTCAAGAGAGGGATGAAAATCCGAGAAACAAGATGGGATGGTTCACGGTCAGTGCGCAACGCGCCTGACCGTGAACCATCCCAAGGGAAGGCAATTACTGTTTGTTCTTGGCGAACTCGCCAGATTCTTTCTTCACGATGTCCTGGATCACGTCGTCATACGCCGAGAACCAGCCAGTCTGGGGCACCCACTTGGCGCCGTCCCACATGTCGATGCGGGTTTTGCCGCCGCCGCCATGGTCTTTGGCGGTCACCGTCACGGGGGCGATCAGGTCTTCGGCATCAAAGTTTTTCAAGCTTTCCAGTCCGCGCTTCATTTTGTCAGGGTTGAGGGGCCAGCCACTTTGTTTGATGGCCAGGCGAGCGCCCTCGAAAACGCTGGCATAGATGGCCAGACCAGTGTTGTAGTAAACATCGTTGAGATGCTTGCGGTCACCGCTGCCCTTGTTTTTCTCATACAGGTCCTTGATGATCTGCTGCATCAGCGGGTGGCTCTGCCCACCCGTCACGTTGGTGCCGCGCTTGAGGCCTTTTGCGTTTTCCAGACCAATGTTGGCAAGGTCAACTTCGTTGAGCCAGTTGACGGCAATGTATTTGTCCATCGGAATGCCGTTGCGCTTCATTTCGCGCGAGGCGACCACGTGCATGCCGGCCAGGTTCCAGCTGATCACCCAGTCGGGGTTGTTGCGGCGGATCTGGGACCAAGCGGCGGCCTGGTCATTGCCCGGCATCGGGTTGGGAACCAACTGCAGGTCAAAGCCCTCTTTGGCCGCGAGTGTCTTCAACACGCCGATCGGTTCCTGCCCGAACGGATAGTCGGGGTAGATGAATGAAATCTTCACGCCCTTGAGGTTGTTGTTGGACTTGGTTTTGATGTAGTGGATATTGTTGGCCATTTGACCCCAGTAGGTCGGCCCAATGGGGAAAATCCACTTGAACACATCACCATCGACCGCATCGCCACGACCTACAAAGGATTGCACCATCACATTGCCATCCGCCATGGCGCGCGGCAGAACGGCGCGGGAAACCGGCGTGGACAGGAAATCAAAGGCAATGGCGCCTTCGCGTTTCATCTTTTCGTAGCACTCGATGCCACGCTGCGGCTCGTTGCCATGGTCTTGAACCAGTATCTCGATGGGGTGGCCTTCAATGCCGCCTTTCTGGTTCAATATCTTGGCATAGTCATTCGCCGCCTGGGCGATTTGTGGCGTCACAAAGCCGTATGACTTGCTCAGGTCATAACACAGCGCGAATTTAACGGGCTGGGCTTGCGCCTGTGCAGACTGCAGACAGGCAAACGCCAATCCCAGACCTGCGACGATGGAAAGCAACTTGGATCTCATGTCTCTTCTCCTAATAATCGTACGGATAGAAAAAAAGTCCAACGGGCACGCCGTACAGTACGGCCCATGACTGAACGTGAAATCAGGTATCGACGTGGACAAGGTAACCACGGGGGGTCAGGTCAGCCAACGTTTGCGCCGGCTATAGTGTTTGATGTCATGGAAACTGCGGCCTTCGGTGCCGCCGAGGTAAAATTCTTGGATGTCCGGATTTTTCTTCATGGCTTCTGCGCTGTCATGCATCACCACGCGTCCGTTCTCGATCATGTAGCCATGCGAGACGACCTCCAGAGCGGCGATTGCGTTTTGCTCCACCAGCAGAACGGACAGACCTTCTTCCTTGTTGATGCGCCGGACAATGTCGAAAATCTCGGCCACCAGAAAAGGCGCGAGACCAAGACTCGGCTCGTCAAGCATCAGCAGCTTGGGTTGCGTCATCAAGGCACGGCCAATGGCGAGCATCTGCTGCTCGCCGCCTGACAGGTAGCCGGACTGCGCGGTGCGCCGCTGGTGCAAGCGCGGGAAGTAGCTGTAAACCATATCCTTGTTACGCAGCATGTCTTGGCGGGTGCCACGAACCGCCGAGGCCGCCACCAGGTTTTCGTCAGGCGTCATGTGTTCGAACACACGCCGCCCTTCCAGCACATGCACGATACCGAGCTTGACGCGCTCCTGCGGCGCCAGCGCATCGATGTTCTGACCCAGGAATTGCACCTCACCGCGGGTTACCAGGCCGCGCTCAGGGCGCAGCAGGCCGCTGATCGACTTCAGCGTCGTGCTTTTGCCAGCGCCGTTGGCGCCCAGCAGTGCCACCATGGCGCCTTGCGGCACATCGATCGAAACGCCCTTGATGGCGAGCGATACATGATCGTAGATGACCTCGACATTGTTCAGTGACAATATCAAGGCAGGTTCCGCAGTCTGGTTTTGCATCAGCGTTGGGGTGGAAGTCAAGTTGTCAGTCGCCATGATGTCGTTTTTACTTTCGGGCGTAGCCGAAGGGCCAGACCAGCAGGTAGTTGCGCAGATTGGTGTACATCTTGCCCAGCCCCATAGGCTCAACCAGCAGGAAAATAATGATCAGCGCGCCATAAACCGCATGTGGAATGTGGGCCAGCGTTTCGATCCCGAGCGAGATGCCCAGGAGCTGCGCCAGCCAGCCGATCAGACTGTTCATCAGGCCGGGCATCAACAGAATGAAGGCGGCCCCAAAATAGCTGCCGATGATGCTGCCCAGTCCGCCGACGATCACCATGGCCAGCAACTCGATGGAGACATTGACGGCAAACTGCTCCGGTGTGGCTGCTCGGTAGAAGGTGAAGATCAGGATGGCGCCGCTGATGCCGCCAATGAAGGACGAGGTGGCGAACGCCACCAGCTTGTAATACAGGCTGTGCACGCCAATGACCGCCGCAGCGAAGTCCTTTTCACGCACCGCAATGAGCGCGCGGCCAAGCCCGGTGCGGCGCAAGTTGAGCATGAACACGGTGACGATCAGGCACCAGCCCAGCGCCACGTAATAGAGTCCGGTATCCGAGGTGATGGCCTGGCCGAGCAGGCTGATGTCAGGTGCCTGCAGTGTGGCCTGGGTGCCGCCGCTGATGGCCGGCACGTGGGAGATCACCCAGTCCATCACGAACTGCAGGGCCAGCGTGCTGAGCGCCAGATACAGGCCTTTCACGCGCAGCGCCGCGAAAGCGAAAACGATGCCGATCACAGCGGCCATCACGCCGCCGAGCACCATCGCGATCTCCCAGGGAATGCCGTTGCGTACGCCGTGCACCGCCGTGTAGGCGCCGATGCCCATGATGGCGGCATAGCCGAAGTGGAACTGTCCGGTCCAGCCCAGGATCAGGTTCAAGCCGAGCACGGCCGCAGTCCACACCAGCCACGGTAACAGCTGGGTGCTGAGGACGAGCGTGCTCATGGTGAATGGCGCAGTTAACGCAAAGGCCAGCAACAAGCCGATCATCCAGCGATCCGCGGGGAGCGGAAAAAGCGAGCGCGCGTTGGCGTAATTGGTATGGAAAATTCCTGATTGACGAAATAGCATGACCTTCAGATCCTTTCAATGTCGTGGCGCCCGAACAGGCCATGCGGCCGAATCAGGATGGTCAGAATCAGTATTGTGGCAACCACCAGGTCGCGGCTGCCACCGCCAACCAAGGGGTCGAGATAGCCAGATGCTACGCCTTCAAGAAGGCCCAGCAGCAAGCCGGCCAGAATGGCGCCGCCGATGCTGTCAAGACCGCCCAAAACGGCGACGGTCAAGCCCTTGAGCAAAAGCAGCGCCAGCGCCTGGCTGACCCCTTGAACCGAGCCCCACAACACGCCGGCCGTGGTGGCCAGAACCGAGGACATGGCCCAGGAAAACGCCACCCCGCGTTCAACCGAAATACCGATCGACCACGACGCGATGTAATCGTCGGAGATGGCGCGCAGAACAATGCCCCTGCGCGTGCGAAAGAAGAACATCAAGACCAAAAACAGCGCGATGGCCACCACGGCGCCCACCACATAAGCCCGACTGAGCAGCACCGGCCCCAGAAACAGCGGGTCGTCGCTGATGCCAATGGACAGCGGAAGGCCAGAGCCGCCCCAGATGGCCATTGTTGTCGCGCGTATAAAGATGTCCAGCCCCAGTGTCATCATCAGGATCATGATGATGGGGCGGCCCGCCAGCCGGCGCAACGCCACCCGCTCGATGCCCATTCCGACAAAGAACATCGTTCCCATGGCCAGCGGGATGGCGACCCACATCGACACGCCCAATCCATTGGCGATGGCCAGCACGACATAGGCACCCAGCATGGTCATCGCACCTTGCGCCAGGTTGGGCACCGAGGATGACTTGTAGATGATCACGATGCCCATGGCGACCAGTGAATACATGAGCCCCGACAGCGCGCCATTGATGGCCAATTCGGCAAACAGTGAAAAATCCATAGTTTAAATCTCCTGCACCGAGAGTTGGCGCTCGATGGTGCCGACTTCACCGGATTCATACGTGATCTGCGCCTTCATCGTGACCGTCTGCTGGCCGCCGTAGATCGCATCAATGATGGGCGCATAACGCTCCTCGACCACGTTGCGGCGCAGCTTGCGGGTTCGCGTGACCTCTCCGTCGTCGGGGTCGAACTCCTTGTGTAAGGACACGAAGTGATGCAGTTTCAACCCGTCTGGCAGGATGCTGTTGACGCGCTTGACCGCTGCCGTGACCAGTTCGATCACCTCGGGTTTTTGCGACAGGTCGGCATAGGACATGTAGGAAATGCCCCGTACCTCAGCCCAATGGCCCACCGGCTCCATGTCGATGCAGATGATGGCCGCCAGCGTGTCGCGGCCGCTCCCGAGCACGGCCACATCCTTGATGTACGGACTGAATTTGAGGCGGTTCTCAATGTAGTTCGGAATGTAGCGTTCGCCTTTGGAGGTATACACCACCTCCGACAACCGTCCGAGCACCACCATGTGTCCATCAGGCTCGATATAACCGGCATCGCCCGTGTGCAGCCAGCCGTCCTCAAGTGCTTCACGGGTGGCATTTTCAAGTTTGTAGTAACCGGAAAACACGCTCCCGGAGCGAATCAAGACCTCTCCGTTGTCGCCGATCTTGACTTCCACACCGGGCAGCGGTTTGCCGACCGTGTGCAGGCGTACTTCTTCGGTGTCCTGCAAGGCAGTGAAGGCGCTGCTTTCAGTTTGACCATAGAACTGTCGCAATTTCACGCCCAGTGCGCGGTAAAAAACAAAAGTGTCTTCGCCAATGGCCTCGCCGCCGGTGAAAGCACCTCGCAGGCGGGTGAGGCCCAACTGGTCCTTGATCGGTCCGAAAATCAACCACTCTCCCAGTTGCCGCATCAGACGCTCTGTCAGGCTGGGCTGTTTTCCCTCGAGCTTGCGTCGTTCGGACGCCAGCGCCGAGTTCATGAAAACATCGTAGAACCATTTCTTGAGCGGCGTCGAATCCTCCATGCGAACCTGGATGGTGGTCAGCATGTTGTCCCAGCTGCGGGGTGCCGCCAGATAGAAAGTGGGAGCCACCTCGCGCAGGTCGTGCAGCACCGTTTCCTGGCGTTCGGGGATATTGATGGTGAAGTGCAGCGCAACACCGGCGCCGACCGTGATGGCAAAGTCGCCCACCCAGGCCATGGGCAGATAGGCGAGGATGGTCTCGCCAAATGTGAAGGCGCCCCCGCGATGGGCGTTGCGCACCCCCGCGAGGAAATTGCGGTGGCTCAGTACCACGCCCTTCGGCTTGCCCGTGGTCCCCGACGAGTGCACGAACACCGCCGGTCCGTCGGGCAGCGCCCGTTCGATCAAGGAATTTCGCAGTTTCGGCTCGGCACGCAAGCGATCTGCACCGATGGCCTGCAACTTTTCCCACGAAATCAGTCCGGGATTCGAATAGTTGGTCAAGCCGCGTGGCTCGTCGTAAATGATGTTCTTGATCGTTGCACCCTGATCGCCCAGATCAAGCACCTTGTCGACTTGCTCCTGGTCTTCAGCCAGGACAAAGCGGACATGCGTCTCATGCATGAAGTGACGGATTTCGTCGGGTGTTGCAGTAGAGTAGACGGGCATCGCGTAGCCGCCCAGCACGCCGGCCGCGAGCATGCCCATGTAGAGCCGGGGTCGGTTGTCGCCCAGCACCAGCAAGGCATCCTCTGCGCCAAAACCCAGGCTTTCCATGCCGGCCGCGCAGGCGAGCGTGGTATCCAGCATCTGCGACCAGGTGGTCTCCTGCCATATTCCCAGGTGCTTTTCGCGCATGGCCACGCGATTGCCCAGCAACTCGGCGTTGCGAGCCAGAATGTGGATGAGGGTGGTGTCGGTGCCCATATCCCATGTGGTCTTGCTGCCCTTGGCAGTATTGGTTTCAGTGCTTTGCATGCGCACCCCCCAGGTAGGCCTTGATCACACGTTCATCCTTCATCACGTCGGCAGGAATACCGGTTCCGATGGTTTCACCATAGCTGAGCACCATCATGCGGTCGCAGATACCGGTGATCACATCCATGTGGTGCTCGATCAGCAGCACAGTGACATTGCGCTCGGCACGCGCATCGAGAATAAAACGGGCCATGTATTCCTTTTCCTCCTGGTTCATGCCAGCCATCGGTTCGTCAAGAACCAGAAAGCTGGGTTCGGCTACCAACGCGCGTGCCAGTTCGACGCGCTTTTTCAGTCCGATCGGAATGCTGTCCACCAGCTCGTCGCGCACGCTCTGAAGCTGCAGGAAATCGATAATCTCTTCGACCTTGAGCCGGCTCACCATCTCATCCTTGCGACCCAGCCACCAGTAGAGGGCGGTTTTTGCCACGCCGGGCTTCATGTGGATGTGACGCCCCAGCAGGATGTTGTCAAGCACGCTCATGCCGTTGAAGAGCGCCAGGTTCTGGAACGTGCGCGCGACGCCCAGAGCTGCGACCTTGTGCGGCGCCATGCCGGTGATGTCGCGGCCATTGAGCCATATGCTGCCGACCTGGGGTGGAAAGAAGCCGGTGATGGCGTTGGTCATGGTCGTCTTGCCGCTGCCGTTGGGGCCGACCAAGCCGAAGATTTCCCCACGCTCAATGCGCAAATTGGCATCCTTCAACGCGACGAGGCCGCCGAATCGCCGCTCCAGCCCTCGGCATTCGAGGGCGGGCACTGCCGCCGCGTTGCTGGCTTTCATCGGAGTTGGCCGCTGCTCTTTGGTACTGATGGTGTTTATCACTGAGGGTGCCTATGACATAGCACGGTCGACCACCTGCCTGTGCGCAGCTTGCCGATCCGATTTTCTGTTCTGCATAAAAGTTTTCATTTTCGCACCTAACATTAGTTAGGTATATGGGGTTTCCCCTAATCTCTGGCAGGCAGAGTTCATGTTGCAACGTGTTCTACGATGCTTCCCCGTGCGATCAGGGCATCAATGGTGGCGGCGCCGTAGCCGTGCTCCGTCAGCAGCTCACGTGTGTGTTGGCCGAAGCGCGGCGGCGCGCTGTGGGCGCGCCCCGGTGTGCGTGACAGCTTGACCGGGATGCCGATGCCAGGCACACCCTCGACCTGCACCACCATGTCCCGATGCAGGGTGTGGGGGTCCGTCAATACCTGCGGAATGGCCCTGACGGCGCCGGCCGGAATACCGGCGGCCAGTAGGTCACGGCACAGCTGTTCGCCATCCACCTCTTGCAACTGCGCCTCTAGCAAGGCGCGCAGTTCGTCGCGATGGCGAAAACGCTCGGCGTTGGTGGCAAAGCGCGGCTCGCTGGCCATGTCGGGATGGCCGAGGAACTCGCACAGTTTTTTCCACTGCCCGTTGTTGCCGATGCCCAGGAAGACCTCGCAGGTCCGGGTCGGAAACTTGTCGTAGGGCACGATGTTGGAGTGCGCATTGCCGCTGAGCCTGGGTGTCTGGCCCGACTGCAACCAGTTTGCACTTTGCGGATGCAGCAGCGACACGGCGGTGTCGTACAGCGTGGCCTCGACGAACTGCCCGCGCCCGGAGCGCTGCCGCTCAATCACCGCCAGTAGCACGCCTATCACGGCCGACAGGCCGGTGGTGATGTCGACCACTGGGACACCGACCCGCAGCGGGCCGGTGTCCGGCGTGCCGTTGACGCTCATCAGGCCGCCCAGTGCCTGTGCCACCGCGTCGTAGCCAGGCGCGCCGCCGAGCGGCCCATCGGCGCCGAAGCCGCTGACCCGGCAGTGGATCAGGCGCGGGAAGCGCTCGCGCAGCGTCTGTTCATAGCCGATGCCCCAGCGCTCCAGCGTGCCGATCTTGAAGTTCTCGATCAGCACGTCGGCGTCCGCCAGCAGCTTGAGAACGATCTCGCGCCCTTCGGGCTTGGACAGGTCGATCACGATGTCGCGCTTGTTGCGGTTCAGGCCGTTGTAGTAGGCCGCCGTGCCGTCGTCGGCAAAGGGTGGGCCCCAGGCGCGGGTCTCGTCGCCAGCGGGTGGCTCGACCTTGATGACCTGCGCGCCGTGGTCGGCCAAAATCTGTCCGCAGTACGGGCCACCGAGCACGCGTGAGAGGTCAATCACCTTCAGGCCGGCCAGGGCACCAAAGGCGGGCAGGGGAGCGTTGTTACCCATGGTGGCCTGTCAATAGGAGCGCGGCAGGCCCATCACATGCTCCGCGATGTAGTTCAACACCAGCTCGCGGTTCAACGGAGCCGTGCGCAGCAGCCGCACCAGACCGTACAAGTCGTAAATGCCGTATTCCTTGGTGAAACCGTTGCCGCCATGGGTCTGGATGGCCGCGTCAACGGCATGGATGCCGGCTTCGGCACCCGCGTACTTGGCGATGTTGGCAAACTCCCCGGCAGGCAGACCCTGGTCGAAGGCCCAGGCGGCCTTGAGCGCCATCAGCGAGGCCATCTCGATCTCGCTACGGGCTATCGCGAGCGGGTGCTGAACGCCCTGGTAGGCGCCGATGGGGGTGTTGTTGAACACCTTGCGGTCGTTGGCGTAGGCCACCGCCTTCTTCAAGGCGAAGCGCCCGACACCGGTACACAAGCCAGAGAGGATGATGCGCTCGGGGTTGAGCGTGTCGAACAGGATGTTGAAGCCTTTGCCGACTTCGCCCAGCACATCGGCCTCGGTGAGCTCCACGTTGTCGAAGAACAGTTGCCATTGTGTTTCGGGCACCGGGAAGGCAACTTCAATCAGCGTCTTGCTGATGCCTTTTTTCTTCATGTCGACCATGAAGATGGTGAAGCCGTCGGTTTTCTTTTTCACGTCAGCGCGCGCTGTGGTGCGGGTCACGACCATGGCGTAGTCGGCGCAGTTGGCGTCGGTGATGAAGACCTTCTGGCCGTTGAGCTTGAAGCCGCCCTTGCCGTCGGACTTGGCGATGCTGGTGATCTCGATCGAGTTCGAGCCGGCGTTCGGTTCGGTGATGGCGAAGCAGAACTTGATGTCGCCGGTGCAGCCGCCCGGCAGAAAGCGGCGCTTCATGTCCTCGCTGGCGTGCTTGGCCAGCAGACCCATGGTCATGGTCGGTCCGACCACCAGGTTCAGCAGCGGAATGCCGTTGTTGGCCAGTCCCTCCATGAACAGCAGCATCTCGGTCATGCCCTGGCCGGCACCGCCATAGGCTTCGGGCACCATGATGCCGAGAAAACCGTCGTTGGTGATCTGCTCGTACAACTCGGTGGGGCGTTCGTTCTTGTTGGCGTAGCCGCGCCAGTAATTGTGGTCGAACTGCTTCGAGATACGGTCGCCGTACTCGTAGATCATCCGTTGTTCTTGGGTCAGCGCGAAATCCATGGGGTGTTCTCCTGTGTACTTGGGAAATTCAGGCTCCTTCCCCGAGAGGGAGAAGGAGCGAACTCAATCAGTTCTGGGCCGAGGGGAACTCGGGCGCGCGCTTCTCGCGCACCGAGGCCACGCCCTCCTTGGCGTCTTCGCCCAGGAAGCACAGCATTTCCATCGCCAGCGAGCTCTCGAAGATCGGGCGCGCCACGTTCATCCAGCCGTTGAGCGAGCGCTTGGTGAAGCGGATCGCCTGCTGGCTGCCATTGGCCAGTTTGTTGGCCACGGCCATGGCCTTGTTCATCAGCTCGGCGCGCGGCACGCACAGGCTGACCAGACCGATGCGCTCGGCTTCCTTGCCGTTCACGAACTCGGCCGTCATCAGGTAGTACTTGGCCTTGGCCATGCCGCACAGCAGCGGCCACAGAATGGCTGCGTGGTCGCCGGCGGCGACGCCGATCTTGACATGGCCGTCGGTAATCTTGGCCTCCTCGGCCATGATGCTGATGTCGGCCAGGAAGGCCACCGCCAGACCGGCGCCGACGGCCACGCCGTTGATCGCCGAGATGATGGGTTTGTCGCAGGCCATCATGTTGTAGACCACGTCCGAGGCCTCGGTCATGGTGTTGGCGATTTCCTTGGGATTGCCGACCATGCCGGCCACCCACTCCAGATCGCCGCCGGCCGAGAAGGCCTGATCGCCCGCGCCGGTGATGACCGCCACCTTGGTCTTGGCGTCGTCGGTGACCACGCCCCAGATCTTGGTCAGTTCCCAGTGCAGCCGGCCGTTGGTGGCGTTCATCACCTCGGGGCGGTTGATGGTGATGACCAGCACGCCGTTGGGCTTGTGGTCGAACTTGAGGAATTGAAAGTCAGCGTAGTTCATGTTGAGGCTCCTTGAAAAAATTGAAAACGAAAACGAAAACGAAAACGAAAACGAAAACGAAAGGCAAAGGACGGTCAGCGCAGCTCGGCGCGTCCATTGTTCAGCACGACGATGTCGCGTTCGACGGCGCGGGCGCGAAAGGAAACGACCTTGCCATCCACCCAGATCTCGGTGCGTATCGTTTCGCCGGGGTAAACGGGTGACGAAAAACGCACATCCAGCGACTGAAGGGCGCTCGGGTCGCCGCCGCAGACGCGCTGGGTGAGTGCCCAGCCCGCGATGCCATAGGTGGCCAGGCCGTGCAGGATGGGCTGCTTGAAACCGGCGGCGCTGGCCACTGCGGGTTCGGCGTGCAGCGGGTTGTAGTCGCCCGAGAGCCGGTAGATCAGCGCGGCGCGCGGCTGGGTGGCGAAATCGACGCTGTGATCAGGCGCGCGTGTCGGTAGTTCATGCACGGTTTTGACCGGCCCGGCCGGGCCGCCAAAGCCGCCGTCGGCGCGGCAGAAGGTGGTGGAGGTCAGCGTGGCCAGCAGTTCGCCGCTGGCGGCGTCCGTCACCGTGCGCTCGGTGTAGATCAGCGCCCCCTTGTCCGGCCCCTTGTCGATGATCTGGCTCACCCGCGTGCGCCCGATCACCTCACCCTCGGGCGGCACCGGCCGGTGCAGGCGCAAGCCCTGTTCGCCATGCACCAGCCGCACCCAGTCAACGCCGGTGGCCGGGTCCTTGAGCCACATGCCGGGGTAGCCCAGCACCACCGGCAGCGTGGGCAGCGCCAGCAGGTTCTTTTCATAGACAAAGCGCAGCTCGGTCTCGTTGGTCGGGTCGGTGCCCAGGCCGACGCCCAGTGCATAGAGCATGGTGTCGCGCTGGGTGTAGCGATGGCGCACGTCCTCGAACGGCCAGGCCATCAGTTGCTCGTAGTGGATCGCCATGGTGGATGGCGTCAGACGGGATCCCAGGAGAACACGATGTTCGAGCTCTCCAGCGGATAGAAGTTCTGCTTCATGGCGGGCAACACGCGCTCGGCGATGGTCTCGGGTGTCCAGCCCTCGGCGGTGTGCATGCCGCGGATCGGGCGCGACTGGCTCATGAGGAAAATCTCGTTGCCGCGCACGGCGAAGATCTGGGCCGTGACGTCGGCTGCGGCATCGCTGGCCAGGAAGGTGGCCATGGGCGCAATCTGCTCGGTGCCGAGTTTCTTCAGTTTTTCCACGCGTGCTTGCTGCTCGGGCGTGTCGGTGGGGATGGCGCCGATCATACGGCTCCAGGCAAAGGGCGAGATGCAGTTGGAACGCACGTTGTAGCGCTGCATGTCGCCGGCGATGTGGCGCGACATGGCCACGATGCCCAGCTTGGCAGCGGCGTAGTTGGCCTGGCCCAGATTGCCGATCAGGCCGGACGTGGAAGTCATGTGCACATAGGCGCCCGACTTCTGCGTCTTGAAATGTGGCGCGGCGGCGCGCGAGGTGAAGAAGCTGCCGTTGAGGTGCACGTCGATGACGGCGCTCCACTCCTCGGGCGACATGTTGAAGAACAGGCGGTCGCGCAGGATGCCGGCGTTGTTGACGACGATGTCGATGCGCCCGAAGGTGTCGGCCGCGCATTCGATGATGCGGTTGGCCGTGGGCCAGGTCGAGACGCTGTCGGTGCTGAGAATGGCCTGGCCGCCAGCGGCCTTGATCTCGTTGACCACCTGCTGGCCGTGGCTGGCGTCATTGCCTTCGCCGCCGACCGAGGCGCCGATGTCGTTGACCACCACCTTGGCGCCTTGCGCCGCCATCATCAGTGCGATGTCGCGGCCGATGCCCCGGCCCGCGCCGGTGACCACGGCCACTTTGTCTTGCAGCATGATGCCTTTGTTCATGAAATGACTCCTGGTTGTTGATGTAAAAAAATCAGACGGTGGCGGCCGTACCCAGCAGGGCCGTCACCTGGCTGGAAAGAACGCCGCCGTTGCCATGGCACAGGGCGATCTGCGCATTTGGCACCTGGCGCGCGCCGGCCTCGGCGCGCAGTTGCTGCACCGCTTCGATCAGCAGGAACATGCCGTACATGCCGGGGTGACAGCACGACAGGCCGCCGCCATTGGTATTGACCGGCAGTGCGCCGCCCGGTGCGATGCGCCCGTTGCGCACGAAAGCGCCGCCTTCGCCCTTGGCGCAAAAGCCCAGGTCTTCGAGGAACAGCAGCGTGTTGATGGTGAAGGCGTCGTACAACTCCAGCACGTCCACGTCCTTCGGGGCCAGTCCGGCCATGGCGAAGGCGCGCGGCCCCGACTCGGCGGCGGCGGTGACCGTCAGGTCGGGCATGGAGCCGATCTGGCGGTGCCAGGTGGCGGCGGCCGCGCCCAGCACATAGACCGGTGGCTTGGGAAAGTCTTTCGCCCGCTCGCTGCGCACCAGCACCAGGGCGCCGCCGCCGTCGGTGACCAGGCAGCAATCGAGCACCGACAGCGGATCACTCACCAGCCGCGAAGCCAGCACCTGTTCGATGCTGAGCGGATCGCGCGCATGGGCCAGCGGATTGAGTTGCGCCCACTGGCGCGCCGCCACCGCGATGTGCGCCAGGTCCTCGCGCGTGGTGCCGTACTGGTGCATGTGGCGTGCTGCGGCCAGGGCGTAGCTGGAGATCGGGTAGCGCGGCTCGTAGGGCGCTTCGTACAAGGGCGTTTCGGCCATCGACTTGAGCTTGCCAAAGCCGGAGCCCTGGTTGCTGCCGTAGCAGATCAGCGCCACTTCGCACTGGCCGGTGTGCAGCGCCATGGCGGCGGTGAGAAGGTGGCCCACATAAGACGAGCCGCCGACCATGGTGGATTCGCAGAACTTGGGATGGATGCCCAGATATTCGGCCACCGACAAACCGGCGAGGAAGTGGTAGGACGAGCCGGTGAACAGGCCATCGACATCGGACAGCTTCAAGCCGGCATCGGCCAGCGCGCCGTGCACCGCTTCGCCCAGAATTTCGAGCGCGCTGCGACCGGGGGCCATGGGCACGCCGCCCAGGCTGGCGCCCACGATGGCGGCCGCGCCGCGCAACGGAGATATGGCGCTCATGCTGTGGCGTCCTGTGGAATGAAGACCAGCAGCTTGCCCTTGGCCGGGTCGTCGATCACGCGGGCTTGCACCTTCATGCCGATGCGTACCTGCTCAGGCGCGATGCCATCGACGCGCGACATCAGCCGCGGCCCTTCGGCCAGGTCCACCAGTGCCACGTTGTAGTCGCCGCCGGCCTGTGGCTTGCGGCGCACCGTGGTGCTGGAATAGACGCAGCCGACCCCGCTCGGATCCACCCATTCGAGCTGGCCCGAGCCGCAATGGGTGCACAGCGCGCGCGGGTAGAACACATGCTGGCCGCAGGCCGTGCAGCGCTGGATCTGAAAGCGGCCCTGCGCCAGCGCCTGCGCGAACTGAGCGTCCGGGCCGGGGCCGTCAAATGCCGGATAGCCCGATGCGCTCATGACGGCAACTTCAGCACGCTGGCAGCCAGGATGTTGCGCTGCACCTCGTTGCTGCCGCCGTAGATGGTGGCCGGGCGTGCGTTGTAGAAGGTGGTCAACGCATCGGTCTTGCCGCCGGGCAGGGCGGTGGAGCCGGGCGTGCCGCCACTCGATCCCATGACATCGACCAGCAGATCGGCCAGGCGCGAATAGGTTTCGGTGCCGAACAGCTTGAGCATGGAGACATCGGGCCCCAGGGTTTCGCCGCGCTTGACCTGATCGATGAAGCGGCCATAGAGCGCGCCCAGGTCGGCCACATCCAGCGCCAGTTTGGTGTAGCGGTCCACGAAGCCGCTGTCTTCGAACAGGCCGAGCCGCTGCGCGGCTTCCTGCACGCGCGCCAGCGCGTACTGGCTTTGCTTGGGGCTGCCCAGGAAAATGCGTTCGAAGCCGAGCAGCGCCTTGGCGATGGTCCAGCCCTTGTTGAGCTCGCCCACGATGCTGCTGCGCGGCACGCGCACGTTTTCCAGGAAGACCTCGCAGAAGTCTTCGCCGCCCGCGATGTTGCGGATGGGGCGCACCGTGATGCCCGGGGTTTTCATGTCGGCCAGCAGAAAGCTGATGCCTTCCTGCTTCTTGGCCGATTTGTCGGTGCGCACCAGCAGGAAGATGTGGGTGGCGTCCTGCGCCAGCGTGGTCCAGGTCTTTTGTCCGTTGACGATGAAATCGTCGCCGTCGACCACCGCTTCGGTGCGCAGGCTGGCCAGGTCGGAGCCGGAATTCGGTTCCGAATAACCCTGGCACCAGATGTGCTCGCCGGCAATGATTTTGGGCAGGTAGTAGGCGCGCTGCGCCTCGTTGCCGTGGTTGATCAGCAGCGGGCCGACCATGGTGATGCCCATGTCGGGCGCGCGCGCCACGCCCCAGCGCTCCTGCTCTTCGATGAAGATGATGAGTTTCTCGGGGCTCAGACCCATGCCGCCGTACTGTGTGGGCCAGCTCGGCGCGACCCAGCCTTTTTCCGACAGCTTCAGGTACCAGGGGCCGATTTCGGACCAGCGCAGGCGCCGCTGCGGGTAGCGCCATTCGCTGGGGAAATGCTTTTCAAAAAATTCGCGCACGGTG
Source organism: Hydrogenophaga sp. NH-16 (assembly GCF_004006415.1). NCBI lineage: Bacteria > Pseudomonadati > Pseudomonadota > Betaproteobacteria > Burkholderiales > Comamonadaceae > Hydrogenophaga > Hydrogenophaga sp. NH-16. The sequence continues at coordinate 2,820,572 of NZ_CP029344.1, read as the reverse complement.
GCGCGGAAGCTGGCGTTGTCCAGTGCATTCCAGTCGGTGGCCGTAGAGGCGGTGGTGTTCATGCGTGCTCCTGTGCGGTGGCGTTTTGGGTGAGGTTGGCGTAGCGGCGGCGCTGCTGGGTGCCATTGCCCAGCCAGGCGGCCAGCACCAGGGCGCGCTGCAGGTACAGACCGAGGTCGTATTCATCCGTGACGCCAATGGCGCCGTGCAGTTGCACCGCTTCGCGCGCCACCTGCAAGCCGGCGTCCGACGCGCGCGACTTGACGCGGCTGGCCAGGGCCGAGCGCGCGCTGGCGTCGCTGTCCGGGTTGTCGAGCAAGGCCAGGGCCTGCGCCACCACGCTGGCGGTCAGTTCCTGCTGGAGCAGCAGATCGACGGCGCGGTGCTGCAGCGACTGGAAGGTGCCGATCGGCTTGCCGAACTGGATGCGCGTGCGCAGGTAGTCCTGCGTCATGGCCAGCATGCTGCGCACCAGGGCCAGCAGTTCGACGCTGGTCATGACCAGGGTTTCATCGTAGGCGCGTGTCAGCGCGGCCACGGCGGCAGGCCCTTCGGCCAGCAGGTGGCTGGCGGGCAGGCGAACGTGGTTGAGATCGAGCTGGGCCGCGTAGCTGCCGTCGGCCAGCGGCTGGCTGCTCACGGTGAGGCCGGCCGCATCGGCGGGCACCCACACCAGGGCCAGACCTTGCGGGCCGGTGGCGCTGACGATGTAGCCGTCGGCCCCGGCGCCGGGGCGCACATGGCGCTTGCCGCCATGTACCAGCAGGGAGTCGCCCTGGCGCTCCAGCCGGGTTGCCGCCTGGCCCGGCCGGTCTTTCGCGCCGGTGACATCTTCCTGCCAGGCGACGGCGGGCAGGGTGCGACCCGCGGCGAGTTCGCTCAGCAGCCGCGCCGACAACTCGGTGGCACCCGCATGGGCCAGCAGCCGGCCGGCAAACACCAGCACCGGCACCACCGGTTCGGGCGCGACCTGAGAAGCCAGGGCGGCCGCCACCTCGGCCATCTCGGCGAAGCCCTGGGCGTAGCCGCCCAGTGGTTCGGGCACCAGCAGCCCGGTCCAACCCTGTTCGGCCAGGGCGCCCCAGAAGCGGCGGTCGTAGCCCGGCATCTGCTGGCGCAGGGCGCGGGCGCGGTTGAGTGGTGATTCTTTGGTGACGAAACTGAGCGCGCTTTCGCGCAGCATGGTCAGTTGTTCAGCGCGTTCGCTGTTGTGGGTGGTGGTCATGATGGGGTGGGTGCTGGTCGTGAATGTCAATAGGATTTGGGCAGCCCCAGCACCTTCTCGGCGATGAAGCACAGGATGAGTTGCGGGCTGATCGGCGCGATGCGCGGAATCATCATCTCGCGCAGGTAGCGTTCGACGTGGTATTCCTTGGCGTAGCCATAGCCGCCCAGCGTGGCCATGGCGCGCTGGCAGGCGTTGAAACCAGCCTCGGCCGCCATGTACTTGGCGGCATTGGCATCGGCGCCGCAGGGCAGGCCGTTGTCGTATTTCCAGGCCGCGCGCATCGCCATCATTTCGGCGGCCTCAAGCTCCATCCATGATTGCGCCAGCGGATGCTGGATCGACTGGTTCTGCCCGATAGGCCTGTCAAAGACCACGCGCTCGCGGGCGTAGTTGACGGCCACCTGCAGCGCCGCCCGACCCAGGCCGACGGCCTCGCCCGCGATCAGCACCCGCTCCGGGTTCATGCCATGCAGGATGTACTCAAAGCCGCGGCCCTCTTCGCCGATGCGGTCCTCCACCGGCACCCGCAGGCCGTCGATGAAGAGTTCGTTCGAGTCGACCGCCTTGCGCCCCATCTTTTCGATTTCGCGCACCTCGACAAAACGGCGGTCGAGGTCGGTGTAGAACAGGCTCAGGCCGAAGGTCGGGTTTTTGCAGTCCTCAATCGGCGTGGTGCGCGCCAGAATGAGCATCTTCTCGGCCACCTGGGCGGTCGATATCCAGACCTTCTGGCCGAACAGCACATAGTGGTCGCCAACCCGTTCCGCACGGGTTTTCAAGCGGGTGGTGTTCAGGCCGGTGTTGGGCTCGGTGACGGCGAAGCAGGCTTTCTCCTTGCCCTGGATCAGCGGAGGCAGCATGCGGCGTTTTTGCTCCTCGTTGCCAAACACGGCCACGGGCTGCAAACCGAAAATGTTCATGTGCACCGCCGATGCGCCAGACAGTCCGGCGCCCGACTGTGAGATGGTCTGCATCATCACGGTCGCTTCACTGATGCCCAGTCCGCCACCGCCATACTCCTGTGGCAGGCAAACGCCGAGCCAGCCGCCGTCGGCCAGAGCGCGGTGCAGCTCATGTGGAAAGCCACCGACCCGGTCACGTTCGAGCCAGTAGCTGTCGTCGAAGCGGGCGCAGATCTTGCCGATGGCTTCGCGGATGGTTTCGTGTTCCGGGTTGGGTGTGAAATTCATGGATGAGAACGCTGTTCAACGCCCGCTGAAACGTGGGGCGCGATTTTCCAGAAAGGCCTGCACGCCTTCACTTGCATCGCTACTTCGGGCGCGAGCTTCAATCAGAGACTTCTCGAGCGCCATTTGCTCGTGCAGGTTGCGTCGCGCGGCGCCTTCGCACAGTTGCTTGATGCCAGCCATCGAGGCGGTGGGCGCACGGGCCAGTCGTTCGCACAGGGTTTGGGCGCGAGCGCCCAACTCGGCGTCAGGCACGACTTCGTCCACCAAGCCGAAGTCGAGGCATCGGCGAGCGTCGATGGGGTCACTGAGCATGAGAAGCTGGCGCGCGCGCAGCGAGCCGATGCGTCGGGTGATGAAGTGGGATGCGCCCATGTCAGGGGACAAGCCGATGGCTGCGTACCCTGTGCGCAGCTTCATTGATGCTGCCGCCAGAGCGAAGTCGCCGCAAAGTGCCCAGCCGATGCCGCCACCGCCGACCGGGCCGTTGATGGCTGTCACCACCGGCACCGGCAGTTCCGACAGTCGCAGTAGCGCCGGGTGCGCGATGCCCACGAGCTCGTCAATATAGACGTCGAGCGTTCCAGCGTGTTGGCGCATCTCGGCGATATCCCCGCCGGCGCAGAATATCGTTCCGCTGCCGGTCAGCAATACGACCCGCGGCTTTGCTGCGGCAATCTCGGCAACTGTGCGGGCCAGTGCAGCAGTGGACGCGAGTGAGATCGTGTGAGGGCCGTCGCTGCGGTCGAGCACGATCCGGCCAATGTCCCCGGCCACACTCCAACGTACGTTGTCAGCAGTTTGTTCTTCCATCAGTTGCTCCAGTTTTGAACCCGGCGCGAGAATGCGATGTTGTCGCATTCGAAATGAAGTGGTTTCAGATGATCGCCAGACCGAGGCGTGTGCCCTGGTCAATGGCGCGCAAGGCGTCGAGTTCGGCGGCCAGCTCGGCACCGCCGATGACATCGGGCGCGAGGCCGAGCGCGCGCAGTTCGGCAACCAGTGCGTTCTCGCTGTCCTGGCCGGCGCACAGGACGATGGTGTCCACGGCCAGCGTTTGCGGCATGCCGTTGATGCTCAGGTGCAGGCCGGCATCGTCGATGCGTTCATAGGTGCAGCCCGAGAGCGTGCGCAGGCCGCGCCGCGCCAACTCGGCCTTGAGCGCCCAGCCGGTGGTCATGCCCAGGCTGCGTCCGGGTTTTTCCGGCTTGCGCTGCAACAGGGTAACTTCGCGTGGCGAGCTGACCGGCTGCATCGGTTTCAGGCCGCCAGCGGCTGAGGGCGAGGTGTCGACACCCCATTCAGCGTGAAACTGCTCGACCGCCTGGGGCGCGTTGGTCGCCTTACCCGCATGCTCGTCATGCAGCAGGAAGGTGGACACGTCGAAGCCGATGCCCCCGGCACCGATGACCGCGACCCGGTGGCCCGCCTGCGCCCGGCCCGACAGCAGGTCGGCATAGCTCACCACCTTGGGGTGGGTGACGCCCGGGATTTGCGGCAGGCGCGGGCGCACGCCAGCGGCGATCACGATGCGGTCGTAGTGACCGGCAGCGAGAGAGGGGGCGTCCGCTCGGTTGTTGAGCTTGAGCGTCACACCGTGCCGCGCCACGCCCTGCTTGAAGTAGCGAAGCAGTTCATTGAACTCCTGCTTGCCTGGCACGGCCCGGGCCAGGTTCAACTGGCCGCCGATCTCGGGTCCGGCCTCGAACAGGGTGACCGCATGACCGCGTTCGGCCGCGGTCAGCGCGCAGGCCAGCCCGGCCGCGCCGGCGCCGATCACCGCCACCTTGCGCGGCACGGCCCCTGGCGGCAAGAGCGAAAACTCCAGCTCGCGGCCGGCGCGTGGATTGACCAGGCAGGTGGCGGGGCGGTCGGCGAAGATGTAGTCCAGACAGGCCTGGTTGCAGGCGATGCAGGTGTTGATCTCGTCGGCGCGCCCCTGCGCCGCCTTGCGCACGAAGTCGGCATCGGCCAGGAAGGGGCGCGCCATCGACACCATGTCGGCGTCACCGCTGGCCAAGATTTCTTCGGCCACTTCCGGCGTGTTGATGCGGTTGGAAACGATGACCGGAATCGTCACCGCTTTCTTGATGCGGGCCGCCGCAAAGCGCCAGGCGGCACGCGGCACCACGTAGGCAATGGTCGGGATCCGTGCTTCGTGCCAGCCGATGCCGGTGTTGAGGATGTCGGCGCCTGCGGCCTGCACCGCCTGGGCGAGCTGGATGATGTCGTCAGACGGGGCGCCGCCCTCGACCAGATCGAGCGCCGACACCCGATACATGAGCAGAAACGGCGGCCCCAGGCGCTCGCGCGTGCGCCGCACGATCTCCACCGGCAGGCGGTGGCGACTTTCCATGCTGCCGCCAAATTCGTCGCTGCGGTTGTTCGTGCGCGTGACGGTGAACTGGTTGAGCAGGTAGCCCTCCGAGCCCATGATCTCGACGCCATCGAAGCCGGCGCGTTGCGCGAGTTCGGCGCAGCGGACATAGTCCTCCACCGTTTGCCAGACTTCGGCCGTGCTCAAGGCGCGCGGCGCGCGCGGGTTGATCGGGGAGGGGATGTCGGAGGCGCCCACGGGTCTGGCGATTTTTGCGTAGCGCCCGGTGTGCAGGATTTGCAGAATGATCTTGCCGCCCTCGGCATGCACCGCCTGCGGGATCGGTCTGAGCGCATCGGCTTGTGCCGTCGTGACCAGCAGGGGACCGGTTTCATCCAGCAGGCCATCCTGGCAGGGGGCATAGCCGCCCGTGACGATCAGGCCAGCGCCACCGCGTGCGCGCTCGGCATAGAACAGGGACAGCCGGTCGATCGACCGGTCCAGCGACTCCAGGCGGGTGTGCATCGATCCCATCAGTGTCCGGTTGCCAAGGGTGTGCGCGCCGACCTTCAGCGCGGAGAGCAGCGTCGGAAAGAAAACGGTGGCTTCGGTGGACATGGAGAACGCCTTTTTAATAATCTAACTAACACCTGTTCGATGATATATCATACGGCGTCGACCAGCCATGCAATTGGCGAGCACCTCAAATTCTTCTTCCCGATTGACGGTGCGATGCAGGCGGCGACTTCGACTACAGACAACAGTCAATCAGGAGATTTCCCATGATGTTCGACGACGACCAGATGGCGCTGCGTGACGTGGCGCGCCGCTTTGCACGAGAGAAGCTCAGGCCCGATTACCAGAAGCGCGAATCGCAACCTGGCATCGACCGGGCCTTGTTCAAGGAAATGGGTTCGCTCGGTCTGATCGGTGTTGATCTGCCCGAGGAATATGGCGGCTTGGGCCTCAGTGGCGTCACGGCCGGCATGATCACCGAGGAAATTGCCTATGGTGACTTCAACGTCAGCTACATGCAGCTGCTCAGTTCGCTGATGGGCGCCATCATCCATGCCAATGCGTCCCCCGAGCTGGCGCGCACCTGGAACAGCCGGATCGTGGCGGGCGAGGCCATCGTCGCGCTGGGTCTGACCGAACCACGGGGCGGCTCGGATGCCGCCAATCTGCAACTCAAGGCGCGTCGCGTGGGCGACGAGTACGTGCTTTCCGGCGAGAAAACCTCCATCACTTTTGCCGACCAGGCCGATGCCATGGTGTTGTTCGCACGCACCGGCAAGCCCGAGGATGTCGCACGAGGCATCAGCGCCTTCCTGGTCGATCTGAATCAGCCCGGCGTGCAACGCACGCGCTTCAACGATGTTGGTAGCAAGATCATCGGCCGTGGTTCGGTGTTTTTCGACGATGTGCGGGTGCCGGTCGAGAACCGGCTGGGCGAGGAGGGCAAAGGCTTCACGCAGGTGATGCAGGGCTTTGACTTCAGCCGCATCCTGATCGCGCTGCAGTGCGTGGCCGCCGCGCAGGCCTCGATCGACGAAGCCTGGGAATACGTGAAGGAACGCCAGACCTTTGGCGCGCCGCTGGCGCAGTACCAGGGCGTGAGCTTTCCCCTTGTCGAGTTCGAGACCCTGATCGCCGCTTGCCGCCAGCTCTGCTACCACGGCCTGGCCCTGCGCGATGCCGGTCAGCCGCACACCGCGGAAGCGGCCATGGTCAAGTGGATGGGCCCCAAGACCGCTTTTGACGCGATTCACCAGTGCCTGCTGACCTTTGGGCACTATGGCTGGTCGATGGACCTGCCCCACCAGCAGCGCCTGCGCGACGTGATGGGCCTGGAAATCGGCGACGGAACGGCGCAAATCATGAAGCTGATCGTTGCCCGCGAGCGCGTGGGACGCGCCGCCGTGCAGTACGCCAAGGAGAGCAAGAAATGATTCAGACATCCCCAGTGGAGATCAGCCGTGCCGGCGCCGTTGGAATTATCGAGTTAGCCCGCCCCGAAAAATTCAATTGCCTGTCGATGTCCGTTCATGCGGCCATCGAGGCCGCCATCGACGGGTTCGAGAAATCCGACTCCGGTGTGCGCGCCATTCTGATCCGGGCGCAAGGCAAGCACTTCTGCACCGGCGCCGACCTGGATGAGGTGAAGTCGCTGCGTGGCGATCCAGCCAGGCTCAAGCACTTCATCAGCTATGGTCACAGCGTGCTCAAGCGCCTGGAACGCAGCGATTTGCCGGTGGTGGCGGCCTGCCAGGGTCTGACCCTGGCCGGTGGCTGCGAACTGATGCTGGCCTGCGACATCATCTTTGCGGCCAAGGACGCGCGCTTTGGCGACCAGCATGCCCAGTTCGGCCTGATTCCCGGCTGGGGCGGCAGCCAGCGCATGCCACGCATTGCGGGTCTGCGCCGTGGCCTGGACCTGTTCTTTTCGGCGCGCTGGATCGATGCCGCCACCGCCGAGCAGTGGGGGCTGGTGAACTATGTGGTCGAGCCTGAGCAGTTGGGTGAAGCGGCGCTGGCGTATTGCAGCAAGATCGCCACGCGCAGCCGCATCGGCATGGCCACCATGAAACGTTTGGCACGGCAAGGCATGGAGGGTTCGTCGGAGGTCGGTCTCCAGCTTGAGGAAGACCTGGCCAGCGCGGCTCTGCTCGATGACGACGTCAGCGAAGGTCTGGCGGCCTTCGAGGCACGCCGTACACCGGTGTTCAAGGCCTGAGCGGCTGAATGCTTTGTCTCGCGAATAGGCGCAATCACATATGACCATCCTTTCCTCCCGCATATCGACTTCCGACGACGAATTTCGGCTCAACCAAAAAGCCTACCAGGCCGTGATTGCGGACCTGCAAAGCCGTCGCCAACTGGCGCTGGCCGGTGGCCCCCCGAAAGCGCGGGAAAAACACCTGGCGCGCAACAAGATCCTGCCGCGCCATCGCGTCGAAGTGCTGCTCGATCCAGGTTCGCCTTTCCTAGAGGTCGGCATGCTTGCCGGCGAGGGCATGTACGACGGCGTGCCGCCGGGTGCCAGCATCATCACCGGCATCGGTCTGGTGCAGGGCCGTCCGTGCATGATCATTGCCAACGACGCCACCGTGAAGGGTGGCACCTACTACGGCATGACCTGCAAGAAGCATGTGCGGGCGCAGCAAATTGCTTGGGCACACCGCTTGCCCTGCATCACGCTGGTGGACAGCGGTGGCGCCTTCCTGCCGGAGATGGCCAACATTTTTCCCGACGTGGGGCAGTTCGGCAGCATTTTCAACAACCAGGTCCGCATGTCGGCCGAAGGCATCCAGCAGATTGCCGTGGTGATGGGGCCTTGCACGGCGGGTGGCGCCTACATCCCGGCGCTGTGCGACGAGGCGGTGATTGTCAAGGAGCAGGGCTATATGTACCTCGGCGGCCCCGAGCTGACCTTTGCCGCCACCGGCGAGACGGTGGATGCCGAGTCGCTGGGCGGTGCCAAGATGCATTGCAGCGTCAGCGGCGTCACCGATCACATTGCCGAAGATGACCGCCACGCGCTGGCCATCACGCGTGAAATCGTACGGGACTTGGGTGAGCAGCCCAAGCCACGCTGGACGCGTCAGCCGTCGGTGCCTCCGCGCTTCGATCCGCGCGAGATTTACGGCATCATCAGCCGCGACACCAAAATCCCGACCGACACGCGCGAGATTCTGGCGCGTTTCGTCGATGACAGCCGATTCCAGGAATTCAAGCCGATGTACGGCGACACCCTGCTGACCGGCTTTGCTCGCATCCATGGCCACGAGGTTGGCATCCTGGCCAACCAGGGCGTGCTGTTCCCGGAAAGCGCGATGAAGGCGGCGCACTTCATCGATCTGTGCTGCCAGCGAGACATCCCTCTGCTGTTCATGGCCGACGTGACCGGCTTCATGGTCGGGCGCGCCGCCGAGCAGGCTGGCATTGCCAAAGCCGGGGCCAAGATGATCACGGCGATGGCCTCGGCCAACGTGCCCAAGTACACCATCATCATGGGCGCCTCTTACGGTGCAGGTTACCTTGCGATGTGTGGCCGCCCGTTCAACCCGACCGCGATGTTTGCTTGGCCGACCGGCCGCGCGGCCATCATGGGTCCGGATCAGGCCGCCACGGTGATGGCACTGGTGCGCAAACAGATCAACAAGACCGAGGGAAAAGAGTGGACGTCCGAGGAAGAAGAGGCGTTCAAGGCGCCGGTACGCAAGATTTACGAAGACTTCCAGCCTGCTGCGAACTTCTCCTCGAATTTGTGGGTGGACGGCATCATCGATCCGGTGGAAACACGCGACGCCATGGGACTGCTGCTCGACCTCGCATCCCGTACTGCCGCCAAACCGACGCCGTTCGGTGTCTTCCGTTTTTAACCAGGACGCCAGCCATGCAACGCATCCACACCGTCTTGATGACCCACTTCGCCGCAGGAGTTGGGCATGCTTAAGAAAGTCCTCATTGCCAACCGCGGCGAGATCGCCTGCCGCATTGCCCGCACCTGCCGCAAGCTCGGCCTGGAAGTGGCCACCGTGCACTCCAGTGCCGACCGGTTTGCCCGCCATGTGCGTGAGATCGGTGAATCGGTCGAACTCGGGGGTGCAGCGCCCAGCGAGAGTTATCTGAACATCGATGCCATCATCGCGGCGGCCCGGCGTGTGGGCGCCGACGCCGTTCATCCGGGCTATGGTTTTGTCTCGGAAAATCCGGCCTTTGTGCGCGCACTGGATGCGGCTGGCTTGACCTTCATTGGACCCCGGGCCGACACCATCGAGCGCGTCGGCGGCAAAGCCAGTGCCAAGCGCGAGGCAGCCCGCCTCGGCGTGCCGGTCATTCCCGGCAGCGAAAGCGGCATGACCAACCCAGCCGAGGTGTTGAATCTGGTGCGCGGTATGAAGCTGCCCGTGCTGCTCAAGGCCGTGGCGGGTGGCGGTGGCCGCGGCATGGCGGTGGTCGACACGCTGGACGGCCTGGAAGGGCGCATCGAGAGCGCCATGCGCGAGGCCGAAAAAGCCTTCGGCAACGGCGAACTGATCGTCGAGCGCTACCTGCCGCAGGTGCGCCACCTGGAGGTGCAGGTGGCCGGTGATGGCCAGGGCCACGCCATCCACCTGTTCGAGCGCGAGTGCACCTTGCAGCGGCGCCACCAAAAAGTGATCGAAGAAGCGCCGTCCAGCGGTCTCAGCCCGCGCCTACGCGCGGCCATCCTGGCCGACGCGGTCAAGCTGGCTTCTGGCGTGAACTACCGCGGCCTGGGCACGGTGGAGTTTGTCGTCACGGGCGAGGAACATTATTTCCTGGAAGTCAATCCGCGCCTGCAGGTCGAACACCCGGTGACCGAAGAAGTCACCGGCCTCGATCTGGTCGAGCTGCAATTGCGCATTGCCGCCACCGGCACCTTGCCGCTGGCGCAAACCGACGTGCAGTGCACCGGCCACGCCTTCGAGGCCAGGCTGTGCGCGGAAGACGCCGCCGCGGGCTTTTTGCCGGCCACCGGGCAGCTGCAGGTGGTCGATTTTTCGCGTGCTGGCGTGCGCATCGAGTCCGGGGTGGACAGCGGCGACGAAATCTCGCCGCACTACGACTCGATGATCGCCAAGCTCATCGCCCATGGTGCCGACCGCGAGTCGGCGCGCCGGGCGCTGGTGGCCGGATTGCGCGAAAGCACGGTGATCGGCCTGGTCACCAACCTGGCATTCCTGCATGAACTGCTGGAATGGCCGGAGACCCGCGATGCCACCTTTCACACCCGACTGATCGACGAGCGCCACGCGCAGCGCGGCGTGGTGGCGCCCACCGCGCCGCCGCTGGAGCACCTGGCTGCGGCCGCGCTGCACTGGCTGACGCAACGGCGTGCCGAGTCGCCCGCGCTGGGCTGCTGGACCCTGGGGGACGGTTTCACGGGCTGGCGCCTGCGCAGTGGGCCGATTCAGGCCGCACCCCAGCCGACACTGGTGTTGAAGGCCGGCGCGGCGGAGTGGCCCGTGCGGTTTTCGATGCGCGATGACCAGGGCAGCAGTGTGCTGGTCATAGGCGAGCAGCAGGTCAGCGCTGCGCTGCAGTCACTCGCGGCTGGGCGCTCCCTGTTGCAGTGCGGCGGGCGGGCGCTGGAGCTGACGATCCGGGGCGACGCGGGGCAAGTGGAACTGGCCAGCGCGCTGGGCAGCAGCGTGTTCACGGCGCAACCCTATTTGGGCGGAGACGCCGGTGACGCCGCCGCCAGCGGCCAGCTGGGCGCGCCGATGATGGGCAAGGTGGTGGCAGTCAAGGCCGCGGTCGGCGAGACGGTTGTCCTCGGCCAGACCGTGATCGTGCTCGAATCGATGAAGATGGAATTGCACGTCACGGCGCCGTTCGACGGCAGCCTGAGCGGCCTGCGCTGCCGGGTCGGCGACATGGTCGAGCGCCACCAGGTGCTGGCCGAAGTCAGTCCGGTTTGATCAAAGGAGATGTTAGCAATGAGCAACTTACCTACCTCCGTCGAGTTCCATGAGGAGGGCCCGCGCGAGGGCTTCCAGATGGAGCCAACAACCTATCCACTGGCTGATCGCGCCGCGCTGATTGATGCTTTGAGCGCCTCGGGCCTGAAGCAGATCCAGGTGGCGTCCTTCGTCAGTCCGCGCGCGGTGCCGCAGATGGCCGACGCATCCGAACTGTTTGCCGCCATCACCAAGCGCCCTGGCACCCGCTACACGGCGCTCTGGCTCAACGACAACGGTTTCGAGCGCGCGCGTGCCTGCGAACAGGTGGACCTGGACGGCAAGCTGATGTTCTACACCACCGAGCCGTTTTCGCAGCGCAACAACAACTGCAGCGTGGCCGAGATGCGTGAACGCCAGCTCGGTTGGCTGGACCGCTACATCGCCCTGGGCATTCCGGTGGAGAAGGCTTACGTGATCACGGCCTTTGGCTGCAATCTCGGTGGTGCCGTGCCGCTGTCGGCCGTGACCGATCAGGTGCGCTGGCTGGTCGATGCCTGCGCCGACCGGCGTGTGCCGCTGCCGGCGGTCTACCTGGCCGACACCATGGGCTGGGCCCATCCCGAGGAGATCAAGCGCCGCGTCGGCGCGGTGCGCGAGATCGTGCCGCAGGCGCAGATGGGCCTGCACCTGCACGACACGCGCGGCGTCGGCGGTGCCAACGTTTATGCCGCCTTGCAAATGGGCGTGCGGCTGTTCGACAGTTCGGTCGCCGGTCTGGGCGGTTGTCCGTTCGCGGGTCACACGCACGGTGGCGCGGCCGGCAACATCTGCACCGAAGACATGGTCTTCATGTGCCAGGAACTGGGCATCGAGGCCGGGATCGACCTGGAGGCGCTGATCGAGGCGGCGCGGCTGGCCGAACGCATCATCGGGCGCTCCCTGTCAGGCCATGTGATGCACAGCGGCTCGCTCGCTGCAACGAAAAGATGACACAGATGACATCCCTAGAAAGCCGTATCGACACCCGCAGCGATTCCTACCACCAGGCGCTGGCGCACGGCCGCACCCAGGTCGAGACCTTGCGCACACGCCTGTCCGGGGTGGCCACTGGCGGGCGTGATGCGCACATCGGGCGCCACCACGCGCGCGGCAAGCTGCTGGTGCGCGAGCGCATCGACTTCATCGTCGATGACGGCAGCGCCTTCTTGGAACTCTCGCCGCTGGCGGCCTGGGATCAGTATGGCAACGAGGTGCCGGGTGCGGGCATCGTCACCGGCGTCGGCATGGTGGCCGGGCGGCCGTGCATGTTCATCGCCAACGACGCCACCGTCAAGGGCGGCTCGTTCTTCCATGAAACCGTCAAGAAACACGTGCGGGCGCAGGAAATCGCCGAGCGCCTGCGACTGCCCTGCCTGTACCTGGTGGACTGCGGCGGTGCCTTTCTGCCGGAGCAGGACCGCGTGTTTCCCGACAAGGACCACTTCGGCAACAGCTTCCACCGCCAGTGCCGCATGTCGCAGGCCGGCCTGCCGCAGCTCTCGGCCGTGTTCGGCGGCTGCACCGCGGGCGGCGCCTACATTCCCGCGCTGTCGGACGAAGTGGTGATGGTGCGCGGTAACGCACGCATTCATCTGGGTGGCCCGTCCATCGTCAAGATCGCGATCAACGAAGTGGTCGACGGCGAAACCCTGGGCGGCGCGGAGATGCACAGCCGTGTCTCCGGTGTCAGCGACCACCTGGCCGAGGACGAGCATCAGGCGCTGGCCATGCTCCGTCAGATCGTCGCCAGCCTGCCGCCCGAGCCGCCCATGGTGCCGCCGCTGCCGCCCAGCGCACCACGTTACGACCCGATTGAGCTCGATGGCGTCGTACCGGTCGACCCCAAACAGCCCTACGACGCGCGCGAAATCATTGCGCGGCTGCTCGACGGCAGCGCTTTCCACGAGTTCAAACCGTTGTGGGGAGATACGCTGGTGACCGGCTTTGGCGCGATCCACGGCCAGCCGGTCGCCATCCTCGCCAACAACGGCGCGCTGCTGGCCGAGTCGGCCCTGAAGGGCGCGCATTTCATCGAACTGGCCAACCAGCGCGGCGTGCCGCTGCTGTTCCTGCAAAACATTCCCGGCTTCATGGTGGGCACCGAGGCCGAGCGTGGCGGTATTGCCAAGCACAGCGCCAAGATGGTGTATGCCATGGCCTGCGCGCGCGTGCCCAAGCTCACGTTGGTGGTTGGCGGCTCTTATGGCGCCGGCAACTACGGCATGTGCGGCCGCGGCTTTGAGCCCGAATTCCTGTTCGCCTGGCCCAGTGCCAGAGTGGCCACGATGAGCGCCGACATTGCCAGCAACGTGATGGTCGAGCTGGCGCGCTCTAACCTGCGCGGCCCGGCTGATGAGGCGCGGCTGCTGGATATCGAACGCAAGGTACGCGAGCAGTACGCGCGCCAGAGCGATCCCTATTACGCCACCTCCCGGCTGTGGGACGACGGTCTGATCGAACCCTCGGCCTCGCGCGACGTGCTGGGCCTGGCGCTGGCGCTGGCGGCGCGCCGTGCGTTGCCGAGTACGGCAACCCCTGTTTACCGCATGTAAGAGAACCTCTATGAACACCCCCACCTACGAGACCCTGCAACTGGTCGTCGACGCGCGCGGCGTGGCCCGCCTCACGCTCAACCGCCCCGACACTCATAACGCGCTCAACGCCACCCTGATCAGCGAGCTGCGTCGTGCCGTCGATTGGCTGGCCGCAGCGCCGGGCGTGCGCGCGGTGGTGCTCACCGGCACCGGCAAGACCTTTTGCGCCGGCGGCGACCTGGGCTGGATGCAGGACAACATGAAAAAGAGCCGGACCGAGCGCGTGGGCGAAAGCGGCGATCTGGCGCTCATGCTGCGCGCCCTGAACGAGCTGCCTATGCCTGTCATTGGCCGCATCAATGGCCCCGCGTATGGCGGCGGCGTCGGCATGATCTCGGTCTGCGACATCACGATCGCGGTCGATACCGGTGTCTATTCGCTGACCGAGGTGCGCCTGGGCCTGCTGCCGGCCAATATTGCGCCCTACGTGGTGGCGCGCATGGGCGAGGCCAACGCCCGGCGCACCTTCCTGACGGCGCGCCGCATGGGCGCGGCAGAGGCGCAGCGCCTGGGCCTGCTCTCAGAAGTGGTGGCCGCCGATCAGCTCGACGCTGCCATTGAACGCGAACTCGCCGACCTGCTGCAGTGCGCGCCCGGCGCGGTGGCGGCCACCAAGAAACTGGTGGCCTATGTGCAGGCGCACGACCTGCCCACCAACATGATCTACACCGCCGACAAACTGGCCGACGCCTGGGAAACCGAAGAAGGGCGCGACGGCATCGCCGCCTTCTTTGGCAAGCGTCTGCCGGCGTGGCGGCAGGCCTGAGGTCGAGCGCAAGGCGCCCAACAGAGACACATTGACTATGTTTGAAACTCTACTGATTGCCAACCGCGGCGAGATTGCCTGTCGCATCGCCCGCACCGCGCGCCGCATGGGCTTGCGCACGGTGGCAGTCTATTCCGACGCCGACCGCGAGGCGCTGCACGTGGCCCTGTGCGACACGGCCGTGCGCATCGGAGCGCCCGAGGCCGCGCGCAGCTACCTCGATGCCACGGCCATCGTGGCCGCGGCCCGTGCCGCCGGTGCGCAGGCCATTCATCCGGGTTACGGCTTTTTGTCGGAAAGCCTGGCCCTGATCGATGCCTGCGAAGCCGCCGGGCTCATTTTTGTCGGTCCCTCGCGCGACGCGATCCAGCGCATGGGCTCGAAGATCGAATCCAAGCGCATCGCGCTCGACGCCGGCGTGCCGGTGGTGCCGGGCTACCACGCCGACGACCAGGACCCTGCGGTCTTGCAGGCGGCGGCCGATGGCATTGGCTACCCGGTGCTGATCAAGGCCTCGGCCGGCGGCGGCGGCAAGGGCATGCGGGTGGTGCGTAGCGCGGCTGAATTCGCGGCCGCGCTGGCCACCGTGCGACGCGAAGCCAAGGCTTCGTTCGGCGACGACCGCGTGCTGCTGGAACGCTACCTCGACGAGCCGCGCCACCTCGAAGTGCAGTTGCTGGGCGACAAGCACGGGCACTTGGTGCATCTGTTCGAGCGCGAATGTTCGATCCAGCGCAACCACCAGAAAGTGATTGAGGAAGCACCCGCGCCGCACCTGCCGCCCGCCGTGCGCGAGACGCTGTTCGCGCACGCGCTGACGATGGGGCGCGCCATCGGCTACGACAGCACCGGCACCATCGAGTTCATCCACGACAGCCGCAGCGGAGACTCCTTCTTCCTGGAAATGAACACCCGGCTGCAGGTCGAGCACCCGGTGACCGAGTTGACGGTCGGCATCGACCTGGTCGAATGGCAACTGCGGGTGGCCGCAGGTGAGCCGCTCGGCTTTGCCCAGCCGGACCTGTCGCAGCGTGGCTGCGCGATCGAGGCGCGTGTTTGTGCGGAGAATCCGGCGGCCGGTTTTGCGCCCGAGATCGGCGCCCTGATCGGCTACCACGAGCCGCGCGGCGAGGGTGTCCGGGTGGACAGCGGCGTGCGCAGCGGCAGTCAGGTGACGCCCTACTACGACTCCATGCTGGCCAAGGTGATTGCCCATGCCGACGACCGACCAACCGCCGCACGGCGGCTCGCCGCGGCATTGGACGACACGGTGCTGCTCGGCGTGCACAGCAACCTCGGTTTTCTGGCCGATCTGCTGCGCCACGACCACTTCGCGCAAGTACTCAGCACCCACTACATCGAACGCGCCTTTCCCGCAGGCTGGCAGCCGCGCGCGGACGAAGGGCTGGCCATCGCCGCTGCCGCCGTGCACGGCGTGCTGACCCAGCAGGCGGCGGCCGGGCGCTCGGCCTGGCAGTCGCTCGGGGCCTGGCGCGCGACCGGCGCCGGGAGTGGCACTGGCAGCACGCAGGTGCTGCTGGAAGACGAGCAGCGCTGCGTGCATGAAGTCAGCGTCTCGCCGCAGGGTGACAGCTGGCGCGTGCACGTCGGCGATCTGGAACTGAACCTGGCAGCGACGCTGGTTGGCGACACCCTGGCGCTGCAGCGCGACGGCCTGACGGTGCGCTTCACGGTGGCACTGGAACAGCACGCTACGCAGGGCGAACGCGTGTGGCTGGCCGGGCCGGGCAGCACGTGGGCCTGGCGCCGGCTCGACCGCTGGCAGCGCGCACTCAAGGGCGCGGCGGGCGCCGATGATGAGCGGGGCGGCAATCGCCTGCTCGCGCCCATGCCCGGTCTGGTGACGCAGGTGCAAATCAGTGTGGGCATGACGGTGAACGCGGGCGACACGCTGGTGCAGATGGAGGCGATGAAGATGGTGCACACGCTCAGCGCGCCCGCGGCGGGCCGGGTCAGCGAGTTGCGCTGCCGCGTCGGTGACGCGGTGCGCGGTGGCGATGTGTTGGTGATCATGGAAGCAATGGAATCTGAGGAAAAGCAATGAACGAGCCGATTTATTTTGACGAGCAACACCGGCAGTTCCGGGACAACCTGCGCCGCTTTGTCGAGCAGGAGGTGGTGCCACAGGCAGCGCCCTGGGAAGAGGAAGGCATGGTGCCGCGTGCGGTGCTGAGAAAAATGGGTGAGCTCGGCTACCTCGGCGTGCGTTACGCCGAGCAATACGGCGGCTCGAATCTTGACACGGTGTACAGCGCGATCCTGGCCGAAGAACTCGGTCGCTCCACGTACGGCGGCTTTGCCGTGACGGTGATGGTGCACACCGACATGGCCTCGCCGCACCTGGCCAACTTTGGCACGCCAGAGCAGCTCGCGCGCTACCTGCCCGCCATCATCCGCGGCGAGAAGATCTGTGCCGTGGCGGTGACCGAGCCCGATGCAGGCTCTGACGTGGCTGGCATCCGCACCCGCGCGGTGCGCGACGGAGACCACTGGGTTATCAATGGCAGCAAGATGTTCATCACCAACGGCGTGCATGGTGACGTGTACTTCGTCGCCGCCAAGACCGACCCGACGGCCAAGGGCTCGCGCGGTATCTCGATCTTCATCGTCGAGAAGGGTACGCCGGGCCTTCGAGTCGGGCGCGCGTTAAAGAAAAGCGGCTGGCTGTGCAGCGACACCGCCGAACTGGTGTTCGAAGACTGCCGCATCCCGGCCGCCAATCTGCTGGGCGAAGAGAACAAGGGCTTCTACCAGATCATGCGCAATTTCCAGAACGAGCGCATGGTGCTGGGTGCGCAGATGATGGGCGAAGCCGCGCGTGCGATCGAGCTGACGCTGGCCTATGTGCGCGAGCGCAAGGCCTTCGGCGCCACGCTGTGGGACAAGCAGGCGATCCGCCAGCGCCTGGCCATGCGGGCAGCGCAGGTCGAGGCGGCCCGTCAGTTGGTTTACCACGCTGCCTGGCTCGATGCGAAGGGGCGCGAGTGCGTCAAGGAAGTGTCGATGGTCAAGGCGCTGTGCGGCGAGCTGCTCAACGACGTGGTCTATGACTGTCAGCAGTTCCACGGTGGCGCTGGCTATATGCGCGAGACGCCGATCGAGCGCATGGTGCGCGACGCCCGTGTCCAGGCCATCGGTGGCGGTGCCACCGAGGTCATGCTCGAAGAAGTGGCGAAACGGTTGTGAACATGAGCACCTCTCAAGCTACTTCAGTCATGGAAGAGCCGGTCGAGCTGCCGCTGAAGGAGGTCCTGCCCGGCATCCTGATGTTCACGCTGCCGGTGGACTATGGCATCGACCACGTCAACATCTACCTGATTCGCGAAAGCGAGGGTTGGTGCCTATTCGACACGGGTGCCGACTGCGAAGCCGCCCGTGCGCTGTGGCTGCGCGCCCTGGAGGGACCACTAGCGGCCGGCCTGACGCGCATCATCGTCTCGCACCACCACCCCGACCACCTCGGGCTGGCAGTGTGGCTGCACGAGCGCACCGGCGCTACCATCCTGATGCGCGAGGAAGAACGGACGGTGGCGGGGCAGACGCACGTGCCCAGCGCCGACGACCGCGCCTACTGTATCGACTTCATGTGCCGCCATGGGGTGGCGCCGGAGGATGCGCAACAGGTGGTGGGCGGGGTCTTGCAAAGCAACATGGCCTGCGCCGTGCCGGCGCGCGTCGAGCCGCTCGAAGCCGGCCAGACGCTGCGCATCGGCGAGCATGTGTTCGAGGTGCTGGTGCTGGGCGGTCACAGCATTGCACAGATTTGCCTGTATGCGCCCAAGTTGAAGCTGCTGCTCACGGGCGACCAGTTGCTCGAACGCATCACGCCCAACATCGGCGTCTGGCCCTATGGCGAAACCGATCCGCTGCCGCGCTATCTGGACAGCCTGCGCACCATTGCCACGCTGGATATCGAGCACGTGCTGCCGGCCCATCACGACGTCTACCACGCCGGGGTCAAGCGCGCGCACGGACTGGTGGCGCACCATCAAAAAGCGTTGCGCAAGTTCATGGCGCGCCTGGGCGCGGGGGGCATGAATGCCACCGAACTCGGCTACGCCGTTTATGGCGCGCAGAGCGACCCGCTGCATGCTTACCTGGCCATGGGCGAAACCCTGGCGCACCTGCTGTGGCTGGAGCGCTCCGGCTACGTGCGCCATGAAGAAACGCCAGCCGCGACCCGCTGGTATCCGGTGACGGCGGCCGGCGAAGAGCCCACCCTCACCTTGTCTGGAGATATGTCGAGATGACAGAAACACACACCATCAACGAAGAAGAAATCGCCAAGCGATGGCAGAAGTTTGCCCATGTGTCTCCGTATAACCGCGAACTGGGCCTCCTGCCGCACGCGGTGCGAACCGACTGGTGCGTGCTCAAGGTCGAGTATCAGGAAGCGCTGGTGGGCGATCCGCAGACCAGGGTTTTGCATGGCGGCGTGATCACTGCGCTGCTCGACGCAGCGTTCGGATTCGCGATTTTCGTCAAGCTGCCGGAGATACGGCCGATGGCCACGCTGGACTTGCGCATCGACTACCTCAAGCCCGCCACGCCCGGGCGTGCGATTCTGGGAGGGGCCGTTTGCTACAAGCTGACTGCAGAACTGGCGTTCGTCCGAGGCGCTGCTTACCACGACACGCCGGACGACCCAATTGCCACCGCCGTCGGCATTTACATGTTTACTTCCGGGCGACCGGTATTGCGCAACGAGGATGTGCCACGATGAAATGGACCGAACAAATTGACCATGCGCGCGCCCAGGGTGACTGGAGCGAAGTGATCCGGGCGGTGCCCTTTGCGCGTTTTCTGGACTTGCGCATCGATGTCAAGGGCGAGGAGTTCACCTGCGTCCTGCCATTCCAGGAAAAACTGATAGGCAACCCCATCCTGCCGGCTCTGCATGGCGGAGCCACCGGGGGGTTTCTGGAGTGCGCCGGATTGTTCTACCTGCTGTGGCACATGGACAGCCGGGACTTGCCCAAGACCATCGATTTCAACATCGATTATCTGCGCTCGGGCCGTCCGCAGGACACCTATGCCAACGTCGTGATGGTCAAGCTGGGCCAGCGGGTGGCGAATCTGCGCATCCAGGCATGGCAATCCAGCCCCGATAAGCCCATTGCCCTTGGTCACGGCAATTTCATGCTGCGAGCCTGAGCTCATTACGAAGGAGACAAGTCCATGAGTCAATCTGTTTACAAATCCGTGTTTCGCCCCGGCCTCTTTGCCGGTCAGACGGTGATCGTCACCGGCGGCGGCAGCGGCATCGGCCGCTGCACCGCGCACGAGCTGTCCAACCTGGGCGCCAGCGTGGCGCTGGTGGGCCGCAAGATCGAGAAGCTGCAGGCGGTGCAGGCCGAGATCGAAGCGGCGGGCGGCAAAGTCAGCATCCATGTCTGCGACATCCGCGACGAGCCGGGCGTCAAGGCCCTGGTTGCCGACGTGATTGCGCAGCACGGCCGGATCGATGGCCTGGTCAACAACGCCGGCGGCCAGTACCCGCAGCCGGTCAAGGACATCAGCCTCAAGGGCTGGGAGGCGGTGGTGCGCAGCAACCTGACCGGAGGCTTTCTCGTCTCGCGTGAGGTCTACACGCAGTGGATGGAGGCGCACGGCGGCTCCATCGTCAACATCATCGCCGACATGTGGATGGGCATGCCCACCATGGGACACAGCGGCGCCGCGCGCGCCGGCATGCTGTCGTTCACCGAAACGGCTGCCTGCGAATGGGGCGAGTCGGGCGTGCGCGTCAACGCGGTGGCGCCGGGCTTTGTGGCCAGCAGCGGCTTTGACACCTACGAGCCCGAGATGCAGGCCAAGTTCAGCATTTTGATGAAGAGTGTGCCGCTGCAGCGCTACGGCACCGAGGCCGAAGTATCGGCGGCCATCGTGTTCCTGCTGTCCGAGGCGGCGGCCTACATCACCGGCTCCTTCATCCGCGTCGATGGCGGTGTGCCCAATGCCCGTCAGACCTGGAAGCTGAAGCCGACGGATCGCTCCAAACCCTTCAACGGCTTTGCCCTGGCCAAGCCGCCGAAGTGCCTGAGCGTCAAGGATGAATGACATGGACGCGACGATGCAAACCACAAACACGAACGATCCGTCGGCTTATCTCGCGCCCGGCCGCTACGTGGACAGCGATCACCCGGCGGTGATCGCGTTCGCGCGCCGGGTGGCCGACCCCGCGATGACGCCGCGCGAGATCGCTGTCAAGCTCTATTACGCCGTGCGCGACGAGTTTCTCTACGACCCCTACTGCTTTGACACCACGGTCGAGGGTTTGAAGGGCAGTCGCGTGATCGAGGCCGGGCGTGGCTTTTGCGTGCCCAAGGCGGCGCTGCTGGCAGCGGCTGCCCGTGTGCTGGGCGTGCCGGCACGGCTGGGCTATGCCGACGTTCGCAACCACTTGAGCAGCAAGCGCCTGCAAGACATGATGGGCACCGATCTGTTCGTCTTTCACGGCTACACCGAGCTGTGGGTTGACGGGCAGTGGCTCAAAGCCACGCCCGCCTTCAACCGCTCCTTGTGCGAGAAGGCCGGCATCCATCCACTGGAATTCGATGGCCGTGCCGATTCGGTCTTTCATGAATTCGATGTCAGCGGCCGCAGGCACATGGAGTATGTGCACGACCACGGCACTTACGCCGACTTGCCGCGCGATGAGCTGCTGGCCTCGTGGCGCGCACATTACAAAACGTTCGCCGACTGGGGACAGATAGTGGACAGCGGGGCCGACTTCGCGCAGGAAGTGGGCGCGTCATCATGACGACGCGCCGGGAATTTCCCGGCTTCGCCGGCGGCTCCCTGGTGGCCGATGTCTATGGCCCGGTCGGGGCGCCCGCGGTGTTGCTGCTGCACGGTGGCGGACAAACCCGCCATGCCTGGGGCAAGGCGGCGCAGGTGCTGGGCGATGCCGGCTGGTACACCGTGGCGCTGGACTTGCCGGGCCACGGCGACAGTGCCTGGTCCAAGGATGGCGACTACCGCATCGAGACGCTGGCCGACACCATGTGCTGCATCTGGCGCGAACTGGGCACGCCGCTGGCGGTGGTCGGCGCTTCGCTGGGCGGCCTCATTAGCATGGCCGCAGTCGGCCGCGCCGATGCGCCGTCGATCAACGCGCTGGTGCTGGTGGACATTGCGCCGCGCATGGAAGAAGCCGGTGTCGATCGCATCGTCAGTTTCATGCGGGCGCGGCCCGATGGTTTTGCGTCGCTGGAAGAAGCCGCGCAACACATCGCTGACTACCGTGGGCGGCCAATGGAAGGACCGATCGAGGGCCTGAAGAAAAACCTGCGCATGAATGTGCAAGGCCGCTGGAATTGGCATTGGGACCCGCAACTGATGAGCGAGGCCAACCACAACCACCGGCGCGACGCGGATGGCTACGAGCGCGCCTTGCGCGGTCTGCAGGCGCCCACCCTGCTGCTGCGCGGCCAACGCAGCGACGTGATCAGCGAAGAAGATGCGCGCGCCCTGGTGCAAACCTTGCCGCGGGCGCGCTTTGTCGACCTCAAGGGCGCCGGCCACATGATCGCCGGTGATGCCAACGACGCCTTCGCCGCCAGCGTGGCGGCGTTTCTGCACGAAGTGATGCCGCCGGCGCCACCTCCGGCGAGTCGAAGCTGAATCTGAACGAGGAGCATGGAATGAGTTTGCGATCTTTTACGCTGCACGATCTCATCAACCGTAACGCGAAATTGTACGGATCGAACACCGCCCTGCTGTTCGGCGATCAGCGGGTCACGCACGCCCAGTATGCCGAGCGCACGGCGCGCTTGGCGGCTGGTCTGGCGGCCGCAGGCGTAGGGCAGGGTGACCGGCTGGCGATACTGGCCCCCAACGGCCTGGAATACGTCGACCTGTTCGGCGCCGCCGCCCAGTTGGGCGCGATCGTGGTGCCGATCAACTGGCGGCTGTCGGCCGAGGAGGTGGCCTACGTCATCGAGGACGTGGCACCGCGGGTGCTGATCGTCGCCGATGAATTCCAGGCCCTGCTGCCGCAGAGCGGCCTGGACGACACGCTGCGCTACACGCTGGGCGCCGCGCCAGCGCCCTGGCAACCCGTCAGTGCGCTGTATCTCGATCGCACCGTGCCGCCCGCCGATCTGAATGACGATGAGGGGCTCGTCATCATCCACACCGCCGCCGTGGGCGGGCGGCCGCGCGGCGCGCTGCTCTCGCACCGCGGCCTGATCGCCGCCAGCCTGCAGACGCAACTGGCCTGGCGGTTGACCACGTCAGATGTCAATCTGGGCGTCTTGCCGCTGTTTCACGTGGCCGCCATCGGCTTCATGCTGGCCACGCATCAGGCGGGCGGGGCGACGCTGCTGCTGACACGTTTCGATCCGCCCAGCCTGGTCAAGCATATCGACGAGGACGGCGGCAGCCTGATCGGCACCTTCCCGCCGATGCTGGGCGCCCTGCTGGACGCCGCAGCGGCCCAGGGCTCGGCACTGGACAGCCTGCGCGTGGTGTCGGGAATCGACGTGCCCGAGACCATCGCGCGCTTGCGCACCACCTGCCCCCAGGCGACTTTCTGGAGTGCCTACGGCCAGACCGAGACCTCGGGCTCGGTCAGTCTGGCGCCATTTGACGAGCGCCCCGGCAGCGCCGGGCGGCCCACCGCGCTGAACACGGTCGCAGTGGTGGACGAACTGGACCGCCCGTTGCCCACCGGCGCCACCGGCGAGATCGTGGTGCGGGGTCCGATGGTGTTCCAGGGCTACTGGCGCTGCGAAGCAGACAACGCTTTCACGCTGCGCAACGGCTGGCACCACACGGGCGACATGGGGCGCATCGATGCCGAGGGCTACCTTTGGTACAGCGGGCGTTCACCGGCCAAGGAGTTGATCAAGCCGGGGGGCGAGAACGTCTATCCGGCTGAAGTCGAGCGGGCCATTCTGGAGCACCCGGCGCTGGCGCAGGTGGTGGTCCTCGGTGTGCCGGACGTTCAGTGGGGCGAGGCGGTCAAGGCGGTCTGCGTGCTGAAGGCAGGGTGCACGCTGAGTGCCGAGGAGTTGATCGAGTTTGTGGGCGGTCGCATCGCACGCTACAAAAAACCCAAGCACGTGGTGTTTGTACCGGCACTCCCCTTGGGCGGTGCCGATAGCATTGACCGCGCGGCCGTCAAGGCCGCGCACGGTGGCGCCTGATGGCCATGTCAGCCCGGTGTGCTCAAACCGCCGTTGACGCTCAGGGTCTGGCCGGTGATGGCATCGGACTCCGGTCCGGCCAAGAACGCCGCCGCGTTGGCGATGTCCTGGCAGAGCACGGGGAACAGCATGCGCTTGCGCAGGTTCTCGATCATGCCCTTGCCGTGACCGCCTTCGAGCGCTGGCGAGCCCGGGCCCCAGCGCGGCTCGGCATCCCAGATGTAGCTCATCGCCACCGCGTTGACCCGAATGCCGTCGCGCCCCAGTTCACGCGCCAGCACGCGGCACATCTGCATCATGCCGGCGGTGGCGCCGCCAATGAAGGATTCGCCGACCGTGGCCACGCGGCCCGCGTCGGTGCCCACCGCGACGATCTTGCCGCGGCCGTGCAGTGCCATGACGCGGGCGGCAGCCTGGATCGCAAATGCGCGGGTGAGCCAGTGGGCGCGGATGTAGTTGTCGAAGTCGCCGTTGCTCATTTCCTTGAAAAGGCGAAAGGACGGCGAGTCGGCACTGGCGCCTGCGCCGCTGGCCACCAGGATGTCAAGGCGACCGTGGCGCTCGGCAACTCGATCCACCATGGCACGAACCGCGTCGCTATGGGTCAGGTCGGCTTGTTCAAACGCGGCGCAGTAGCCGTTCGCAGCGATCTCGTTGATCACTGCCTGTCCGGCTTCGGGATTGCGGCCGTTGACGATCACGTGCGCGCCGCGCCGCGCCAACTCCAGCGCAATGGCACGACCGATGAAGGCCGTGGCACCGGTGACGAGGGCGATCTGGCCCTGAAGTTGACCGCCAGGCAAGGGTGCTGGGTTCATCCGCTGTTCTCCTGCGCTAGACGACATAAAAACCCAATTATGTCAAAACAGCGGGCCAGGCCGATAGAAGGATTGCCCGCAGAGAACCACTTTCATCCATCACCACCCATCAATCACCGGACTTCAAAATGGCCAACCTGACCGACAGCGCCAAGTCGCATCATTTCAAGACGCACCGACGCACCATCACCGAAACCGACATCGTCACCTTCGTCAATGTGGTCGGCTTGCATGAACCATTTTTTATCGACATGGAGTACATCCGGGAGAACATGACCGGATCGCATCGCAGCCGCTTTGCGCCCGGCCCGATGGTCATTTCGCTCGGCATGGGGCTGCTGGCAACCTATGTGTCCGACATCATCAAGCAGGTGCTGGAAGGGCGCGAGGTTGGCCCGTTCGGCGGTATGACCGGCGTACAGGCACGCCTGCGCGGTGCGCTGTTTCCGGGCGACACCATTCATGTCGAAGGGGAGGCCCGACTGCTCCCCACGACCTCGCGCGGCTATACCCTGATGGAGTTGCAACATTTGGTGATCAATCAGCGTGGCGAAACCATTGCCGACTTCACTGAAACCATTACTTTTTTGCCTGCTGCTCCGGCTCCATGAATTTTGAACTTTCGTGAGTCGTTTGCCTGTGGCAGCCCGTCCACGACTCGCGACGTCAAATGGCCGGATCAATAGTACAGACCGCACAGACCGGGATATCCAACACCAGGAGATTTCTACATATGACAAAACGAGAAGCTGTGATCGTCGGCGTTGCCGACCTGCCACTGAAGGACGGCAAGGTCCTTGCGCCCATGTCGGTCCTGCAGGCCCAGGCGCTGGTCGCCCGCGACGCCTTGAAGGACGCAGGCATCGCCATGCACGAAGTCGATGGGTTGCTGACCGCCGGTATGTGGGGGGTGCCCGGCCCGGGCCAGTTGCCGACCGTGACGCTGTCGGAGTACCTGGGGATTACGCCGCGCTTCGTCGACGGCACCAACATCGGCGGCTCGGCCTTCGAGGCGCATGTGGCGCATGCCGCCACAGCCATCGAGGCGGGCCGCTGCGAGGTGGCGCTGATCACTTACGGTAGCCTGCAAAAGAGCGAGATGAGCCGCAACCTGGCCGGTCGTCCCGCCGTGCTCACCATGCAGTACGAAACCCCCTGGGGCATGCCCACGCCGGTGGGCGGCTATGCGATGGCGGCCAAGCGCCACATGCACGAATATGGCACCACCTCCGAGCAGCTGGCCGAGATCGCGGTGGCCACGCGCAAGTGGGCGGCGCTCAATCCGGCGGCCACCATGCGCGAGCCGCTGTCGATCGAGGATGTGCTCCAGAGCACGATGATCTCCGACCCGCTGCACCTGCTCGATATCTGCCTGGTCACCGACGGTGGCGGCGCCGTGGTCATGACCACGGCCGAGCACGCCAAGGCGCTCGGGCGCAAGGCGGTGCATGTGCGCGGTTATGGCGAATCGCATACCCACTGGACCATCGCCGCCATGCCCGATCTGGCACGCCTGACGGCAGCCGAGGTGGCGGGCCGCGATGCCTTTGCCATGGCAGGCATCCGGCATGACGCCATCGACGTGGTGGAAGTCTATGACTCGTTCACCATCACCGTGCTGATGACGCTCGAAGCGCTGGGCTTTTGCAAGCGCGGCGAGGGCGGCGCTTTTGTCGCCAACCAGCGCACCGCGCCGGGCGGTGTGTTCCCGCTTAACACCAACGGCGGCGGTCTGTCTTACGCACACCCCGGCATGTATGGCATCTTCCTGCTGATCGAGGCGGTGCGCCAGTTGCGCGGCGAATGCGGCCCGCGCCAGATCGCGAACGCCGTGACCGCGCTGGTCCACGGCACCGGCGGCACGCTCTCCAGCGGTGCCACTTGCATTCTTTCCACCCGGTGAAAATCATGTACGACAAACCCCTGCCCGTTATCGATGGCGAAAGCCGCCCCTACTGGGATACCCTCAAGCGGCACCGCCTGACGATCAAGCGCTGTACTGCCTGCGGCAAGCACCATTTCTATCCGCGCGCCCTGTGCCCGCACTGCCATTCCGACGCGGTCGAATGGGTCGATGCTTGCGGCACCGGCACCATCTACAGCTTCACCATCGCGCGCCGGCCAGCCGGCCCGGCCTTCAAGGCCGATACCCCCTACGTGGTGGCGGTGATCGACCTCGACGAAGGCGCACGCATGATGACCAACATCGTCACCGACGATGTGGAGGCGGTGCGCATCGGCCAGCGCGTGACGGTGCAGTACGACGATGTGACCGACGAGGTCACGCTGCCGAAGTTTCGGCTCTTGTAACAACGAGGTTTCCCGCATGGACTTCACCATCGATCCCGACACCGTGGCGATTGCCGAGGCGGTGCTGCGCTTCGTCGAGCGCGAAGTGCTGCCGCTGCAGCAGCGCCACCACGAGTTGCTGGGCAGCGAACGCACCCTGTTCGACGCCAGCGGTCGCTATGCGCCCGAAGCGTTGGCGCTGCGCCAGCAGGTGCGCAAGCGCTCCGCCGAACTGGGCTTCTACACCCTCTTCGGCGACGAAAAACTGGGTGGCGGCGGGCAGGGCGCGCAGGTCATGGCCCATGTGCAGGAGGTGCTCAACCACCGCGTCGGCCCGGCCCAGCCGCTGGTGCAGACGGTGGTGCTGCCGTCGCCCTTTACCAACGGTCTGTCGCCGGTGCTGCGGCACCTGAAGCCTGACGTCTTCGAGCAATACCGTGACGGCATCGCCAGCGGCGACAAGACCCTGTGCTTTGGCCTCAGCGAGCCCGATGCCGGCTCGGATGCCTTCGGCATGAAAACCCGCGCCTTGCGTGACGGTGATGAATGGGTGCTCACTGGCACCAAGCAGTGGATCACGAACTCGCCCTATGCCGACTACGCCATGGTGTTCGCGCTGACCGACCCCGAAGCCGCGGCGCGCCACAAGGGCGGCGTCACCGGTTTCTTCGTCGACACGCGCGTGCCCGGTTTTTCCGTGCCGCGCATCATCAACACCATGGGCCACCTGGGCGGCGACACCGGCGTCATTGTGCTCGACGGCGTGCGCGTGCGCGACGACCACCGGCTCGGCGAAGTCGGGCGCGGCCTGGCGGTGGCGATGGACGGCGTCAACGCCGGGCGCATGGGCATGGCGGCCTCGTGCCTGGGGCTGGCGCGCTGGGCGCTGGATCAGGCGGTGGACTACGCCAAGGTGCGCAAGACCTTTGGCGTGCCAATTGCCGAGCACCAGGCGATCCAGCTCATGCTGGCCGACAGCGCCATGGACATCTACGCCGCCAAAACCATGATCCAGAACTGTGCCTGGCGCCTCGACAGCGGCCGTGGCGCGACCGCCCAGGTCAGCATGGTCAAGACCTTCTCCACCGAGATGCTCGGGCGCGTGATGGACCGCAGCATCCAGATCCACGGTGGCATGGGCCTGACCAACGAGTTGCGGCTGGAAGAAGGCTACCGCTTCGCGCGCGTGATGCGTATCCCCGACGGAACGGGCGAAATCCAGCGCCGCACCATCGCGCGGCAACTGCTGACCGGGCAGGCCGATCTTTAGGCTGTGCCGATCCCCTTCAAGGCGCAACCAGGAGACAGATTGACATGATGAAAAAGCACGAAATGAAGGAACACGAACTGTTTGCGGGAGGCCATCGGCTGGCCGCCACCACCTGGGGTGATGTGGGCAACGGGCAGCCAACCATCGTGATGATGCACGGCGGGCTGGACTGCATCACCACCTGGAAAGACCTGCCTCAGGTGTTGGTCGAAGCCAGCGGCTGGCCGGTGCTGGCCTATGACCGGTATGGTTATGGGCGATCCGAGAGTCTGGTGGGTGGGCGCGAGCCCAGCTACCGGCGCGAGGAATCGGGGCCGGTGTTTGGCGAAGTGCTGCGGCACTTCGGCATAGACAAGGCGCTGATGTTCGGTCACAGCGATGGTGGTGCCATGTCGGTGCTGGCGGCTGCGGCGCATCCCGGCGTGGTGTGCGGCGTGCTGGCCTGCTCGCCGACCATCGCCATTGATCCATTCATGGTCGATGCCATGGGCAGTGCGCGGCGCGCTTACGAGCATGAAGGCTTGCGCGAAAAACTTCAGCGCCACCATGGCGGAGGGACGGATGCGATGTTCTGGGGCTGGTACAAGCCCTGGGCCAGTCCCAAGGCGCTGGAATGGAACATGAGCGCGGAGATCGCTGCCATACGCTGCCCCGTTTCAGCCCTGTTTGGCAACCAGGATGAATATGGCTGGCGGCCCAGCGCCATGGCCTTGTTCGAGCATGGGACCATGGCGCTCGAAGTGATTGCGCTGTCAGGTGTGGGACACCACCCGCAGCAGCGTGCACGCGGCGAAACCCTGCAGCAGTTGCAGCGACTGATCGGCCGGATGGGTTGAACGCCATGTCTGCATTCACGAGGAGCATCCATTGAAAACCGTTAACCCTGCCAGGGAAGACCTGTCGGCAATTTTGGCTAAGATTCCCAAAAATGTGCCCATCTGCATGCTCAATCTGCTGAGTTTCCGCGCCCGTGCTCTGTATGCCGATCACGGTATCGATTGCACCGGCAAGGAGGCCTACTCACTCTACCTGGCCATGGCCGTTCAAAAAGTGACCGAGGTGGGCGGCGCGCTGGTTTACAGCGGCCAGGCATTTGGCTCGATCATTGGCCCGAAGGATGAGCGCTGGGACGAGGTTTTGCTGGTGCGCTACCCCAGCATCGCAGCATTTTCTGCCATGCTGAGAATGCCCGACTACCAAGCGGCAGCGGTGCACCGTACCGCTGCGGTGGAGGATGCCAGGCTGATCGCCACGGTAGAGAACTGACCATCAAGACAGGAAACGACGAGGAATCGCGATGCCGGACAAAAACAGTGCAGAAGTGCAGCCTTTAAATATACAACGCGTGGGTGCGGTAGAAACTTTCATCATCAACGATCCTCCATGGAACCGAATGGGTCTGGCATTCATGGATGCCCTCGAGTTAGAAATTTCCCGTGTATCTATCGACCCAGGTGTTCGTGCGATAGTGATTCGGGGAACTGGATCACAAAATTTTTCCGTGGGTATGGATCTGAAACAGCTTCCGAAGGGGGTTGAGCGTGCGGGAGGACTGGGCGCGTTTTTTGACCAACGTCTGCGGATTCTGGATGCGATCGAAAATCTCCCCAAGCCCGTGATTGCAGTGCTTTACGGGTACTGCCTTGGCGGGGGGCTGGAGCTGCCCCTGGCGTGCCACTTCAGACTGGCGGCCACTGAAGGTGCGAAGATGGGTTTGCCCGAACTTGACTTGGGCACGGTCCCGGCATGGGGTGGGTCGGCCCGGTTGACGCGCTGTGTAGGGCGAGGCAACGCTCTGGACATGATTCTCCGGTCGAAAATGATTTCTGGACCAGAGGCGTTGAAAATGGGTCTCGTCAACGAAGTTTGGCCTCTGGAAGACTTGTTTCAGCGAGCCGATGCGCTGGCCCACGAGCTCGCCGAAAAACCTTCCGCAGCCGTGGCGGGTGTCCTGCAGTGTGTTGTTGGTGCCGGAGAGAAAACTCTTGCAGAGGGCATTGCCCAGGAGCGGCGCGCTGTCTTGGCCACCATGGGCTCGCCAGATCAGGTGGAAGGCTTTCAGGCATTTATGGAAAAGAGAAAGCCGCGTTTCAACCAACCCCCATAAGTTTCCATCAGCCCGCGCCCCCCATCAATGTGAGCAGTCACACGCCGGGCGCGCCAGCATGCCGGCCAGCGGCGAGAGGTCTGTCAGCTCGTCGAGCAGTGCCACCAGATCGACCAGTTCGTCGCTCTCGGCAAGGTTAAGCACGGGCTTGACCAGGCGACGGAACTTTTCTTCCAGGCGCTGCTGCTGCTCCAGCAGGTCGCTGGCCGGGCGCCCACTGTCGTGGCGCTGGCGCAGCACGGCGCCGTTCCGGGTCTCGATCACTACTTCGCTCAGTGTGAGTCCCGGGCATTGGGGCGCGAGCAAGACCTGCACGCGCTCACGCAGGGCCGCTACCTCAGGCGCGCGCACGGCCTCGTCACTGAACGAGTCCAGTCCGGCGGTGTCGACCCCCGCCAGCGCCATCGCCACCGTGTGGCGCAGGCTGAATTTGGCCTCCAGCCCGGTACGCGGCTCGGCGATGTTGCACACGCCCTCGCTGGCGGCGCCGACACGCACCGTCACGCGAAGCACGTCATCGGGTCGCAGCGCGTGTTGCAGGCGCAAGCTGCGCGCCGCCTCGATAGCAGCATGGGTGCCATAGCAGGCGGCGTGGAACTTGAAAAGGTTGTGGCGTAAGTGCCAGCCGCCGTCCGGTGCGGTAAGGGCGGTCTCCAGCGCCGCCGTGCCGCCGTGCGTGGCGATGAGGCCTTGCGGACATTCAATCGCATCGGCACGGCTGGTGAAGCCGCGTGCGGCCAACTGGGCCGCCTGCAGGCCGTCGGCACTCGCCCGCCCGGCATGCAAGGGTTTGCACATGGTGCCGAACATCGATTTCAGCCCAGCCGCCATGGTGCTGGCGATGCCCAGCGCGGCCGCGGTGTCGTCGGCATCGAGTTGCAGTAAGCGTGCGCAGGCGGCGGCCGCACCGAGCGTGCCTAGCGTGGCTGTGGTGTGGAAGCCGTTGGAATAATGTGCGTCGCCGCACACCAACCCCAACTGGCACATGGTTTCGTAGCCGGCGGCGAAGGCCGTCATGAAGTCGCGTCCGCTGGCGCCGCGCGATTCGGCCAGGGCGAGCAAGGCCGGGATCAGGACCACCGAGGGGTGGCCGGTGCAGGCCATGTTGACGTCGTCATAGTCGAGTGCGTGCGAGGCCGAGCCATTGATCAATGCCGCCTGCCGGCTGGAGGTCGTCATGGCGTGCCCGACGACGGTGGCCTGGGCATGCCCACCCTGTTCACGGGCTTCTTCGGCCAGCATGTGAACCAGTGGCTCGCACGCGCCAGCCAGCGTCACCCCGATCCAGTCGAGCAGGCATTGCCGGACCCGCAGGCGCACGTCCTCCGGGAGATCGGTGTAGCACAGGGCAGCGCAGCGCGCGGCCAGTTCCCCCGTGATGTCAGCGGTTTGGATAGCGGACGACGGTGCGGGTTTTCTGGTTGTGGTCATGCTCATTTCAGTGCCCCTTCCAGACCGGTTTGCGCTTTTCCCGGAAAGATTGCGGGCCTTCCAGGGCATCTTCACTGAGGTAGACGGCATCAAACGCTCGGTTGGAGGCGCGCAGCGCAGCGGTGCGGCCCATCTCGGTGGACAGGCGCACCATTTCTTTGGCCGCGCGCACCGTCAGTGGCGCATTGGCCATGAGCCGGGTCGCCAGCTCTTTGGCCCCTTGCAATGCTTGCCCCTTGGGCATCAGGCGGTTGATGTAGCCGAGTTCGTAGGCGCGCTGCGCTGTCAGCGGGTCGCCGGTCATCGCGACTTCCATCAGAATGCGCTGCGGCAGCATGTGGATGACCGGCGAGGCCCACGGCATGCCGCGCCCGACCTTGGCCTCCGTGATGGCGAATTTGGCGGTTTCGTCGGCCACGCACAGGTCGCACATCTGCGAGAGCAGCCAACCGCCTGCATAGGCATAGCCCTGCACGGCAGCGATGACGGGCTTGGTGACCTCGATGTTGTCGCCGAGCACGGCGATGAAGCCCGCTGGCGGGATGCGCAGTTGAGTGTCTGCAGCTTCCACCAGGTCCATGCCGGCGCAGAAATTGTCACCGGCGCCGGTGAGGATGGCCACCTGCGCCTGCCCGTCAGCTTCGAAGCGGCGCCAGACCTCAAAAAAGCCTTCGCGCACGGCGCGATTCAGCGCATTGCGGCGCTCGGGCCGGTTGATGGTGATGACGGCAATGCCGTCGTTCACTTCGTAAAGCAGTTCATTGTTCATGGGGGTGTCTCCTTTTGAAGTTTGTGCCTATTACCGCGAGCGGCGGGTCTGGGGCATTGGTCTGGTTTGATTCGTTGCCACCTCACGCGATTCCGGTCCCGCACGGTAGCCGAGCGCCCCCGAGATGCTTGCGGCGAGTTCCATCACCAGGTGCTGCAGCGCATCGGCGACGGCGCGACCGCGCTCGATCGGCGCTGCGATGATCAGCGCCGCGTTCACGCGCCCATCGGGTTCGAAGATCGGGGCTGAAAAGCCGGCCACGTCGGGCGTCACTTCGCCGAATGTGACCGCCAGCCCGCTCAGCCGGGCCGCCTCGATGAGGCGCGCCAGTTGCGCCGGGTCGGTGACCGAGTGCTCGGTCATGGCCCGCAGATCAGCCCGGCGCAGGTAGTCACGCCGCCAGGCCTCGTCCTGGAACGCGAGCAGCACACGCCCGGCGGACGAGGCAAACAGCGGCCGTGTCGTGCCGACTGGCACGGCGTATCGAATCGCGCGGGTGCTCTCGATGATCGGGTTGTAGACCAGCCGATCTGCGGTGCGGTCGATTCTGGCGATCAGGGCGGTCTCGCCGGATCGCGCCACCGCCTCCCGCAAGAAGGGCAGGGCCACAACGTCGAGCGAGCGGGCCGACACCAGAGATGCCCCGAGCGAGAACGCCTCGGGGCCCAGTTCATACAGATCATTGCTGCGCTGCAGGTAGCCATGCACCGTGAGACCGCGCAACAGCGAGAGTACGCTGGTCTTCGGTGCATTCAAGACCAGGCACAACGGGGTCAGGGCCAAGCCGGCAGGGTGGTCGGCCAGTATCCGCAGCAGTCGCAGCACGCGTGTCACTGCCATGGGCGACCCGTCTGCACCGAGTGCGACACCCGTTCGCTCCCGCCGTGATGCTGTTGACATGGGCATTGGATGGGGTCCCTGAAGGTTCTGATATCGGAATTACTGATTCAATATAAGAATAGCGTTAGCATGTACAGCCGTCAATCGGGTTTTACTGGCAGCGCTTTTTGGAGGAGGCCCCGACTTGACCGGAGGAGACACATATGACGAATAAACAAGACCAGGCGGCACTTGCGGGGCCGCTGTCGGGCGTGCGGGTAATTGATCTCAGCGCGGTACTGATGGGCCCCTACGCCACCCAGATTTTGGGCGACCATGGCGCGGACGTGATCAAGATCGAATCTCCTGAGGGCGACTCAACACGCTGGATTGGCCCCGGACGCCATCCCGGCATGGGTCCGCTGTTCCTGCACCTGAACCGCAACAAGCGCAGCGTGGCGCTCGACCTCAAATCGCCGCAGGGCGCGGCCGCGATGCGGCGCCTGATCGAAGGCGCCGATGTCTTCGTGCATAACCTGCGCCCGGCCTCCATCGCCCGGCTCGGGCTGGACTACGAGAGCATCTCGATGATCAATCCACGCATCATCTGGTGTGGCGTGTACGGTTACGGCGAGGACGGTCCCTACGCTGGCCGCCCGGCCTATGACGACCTGATCCAGGGCGCGGTCGGCATTGCCGCCTTGCAGCAGCAAAGCGGGGCGAGCGAGCCGCGCTACGTGCCGCTGACGATTGCCGACCGCATGGTCGGCCTGCGTGCGGCGCACAGCGTGGCCATGGCGCTGTACGGGCGCGAGCGCACCGGACGCGGCTGCCGCATTGACGTGCCGATGTTCGAAACCATGGCCAGCGTGGTGCTGTCGGACCACCTCTACGGGCGCACTTTCGAGCCGCCCAGTGGTGACACCGGCTATGTGCGGCTGCTGTCGCCCGGGCGCCGACCCTACGAAACCAGCAACGGCTACATCTGCGCGCTGGTCTACAACGACGGCCACTGGCAGCGTTTTCTGCACGCCATCGAGCGTGACGATCTGCGGGTCGATCCGCGCTTCGCCGACCTGGCCAGTCGAACCCGCCACATTGACGAGGTGTACGGCTTTCTGGGCCAGACGCTGCGCGTGCAAAGCACCGCGCACTGGATGGCGCTGTTCGAACAAATCGATGTGCCGGCGGTGCCCCTGAACACCGTCGAATCACTGTTGGATGACCCGCACTTGGCGGCGGTGGGCTTCTTCCGCCAGGTCGAGCACCCGAGCGAAGGGGTGATGCGCACCTTTGGCGCGCCGGCGCGATGGGTGGGTTACGACGTCAGCAAGCTGGCGCCCGCGCCGCGGCTGGGGGAGCACACCGAATCGGGACTGCGCGAATGCGGCTTTGATGCCAGCGCGCTGGCGTCCTTGCTGGGCAGTGGCGCAGCGGCTCCGTTCCTCACCGATGCGGAGTTGTCAGCATGAGTGCCCCGGCATTGACCGTGACCCGGCTGGCCGGCGCGCTGGGTGCGGAAATCTCCGGGCTTGACCTGTCCCGGTCGCTGCGCCAGGATGACCTGGCGGCGCTGCGTAGTGCGTGGCTGGCGCATGGCGTCATCTTTTTCCGCGACCAGCCGCTGACGCCCGGGCAGTTCCTGGCGCCTTCGCCCAGGCCATTGGCACGCCGGTGGAATACCCATTTGTCAGCGGCATCCCGGGCTTTCCGGTCATCATCGAAGTGAAGAAGCTGGCGCACGAAATAGTCAACTTTGGCGGTGTCTGGCACAGCGATACTGCCTACTTGGAGCAGCCTCCGATGGCCACGCTGCTGCTGGCGCGCGAAGCGCCGCCTTACGGCGGTGACACGCTGTTTGCCAACCAGGTGCTGGCCTATGAGGCCTTGTCGGAGGGGATGCAGCGGCTGCTCGACGGCTTGGTGGCGGTCAACACCTCGGCCAAGGCAGATGTGTCACGCACCCGCGAAGACCGTCTGGCCGAAGCCGGTCGCGCTGACCAGCACACCCATTACGAGGCCGAACATCCCGTGGTACGCACCCATCCGGAAACCGGTCGCAAGGCTTTGTATGTCAACTGCGCCCATACCGCGCGCTTCGCCGGCATGACCGAAGAGGAGAGCGCGCCGCTGCTGCAATTTTTATTCACGCACCAGAAGAAGGAAGAGTTCACCTGCCGCTTCCGCTGGCTGGTGGGTTCCCTGGCGCTCTGGGATAACCGCTGCACGCACCACTACCCGGTCAACGATTACCACGGCTTCCGCCGGGTCATGCACCGCATCACGTTAGCGGGTGACCGGCCTCGTCACTAGCAGGCCGTTGAAAAAGTGCTCATCGAACGTATCAGGGACGCTGTTTCCGAAGAAACGAGTGGCCCAGACGCGTTGCGCGTTTCTCGCGCAAACAAACGGGGGAGTCCATCCCATCAGGCTACGCTGAACAAGCCGCTGTTTTCAGCAGGACGGTGCTCTGTGATTTCGCATTGAGGGGTCGGAGCCCTGAAGTACCCCGAACGCGGTGCGAGGAGGCACCTTTTGAGCCCGGCAGGTACGCAGGGCACCTATTGCGGGCGCACTCATGCCACCAGATGCTGGCGCGCCAGATAGATGTTGGCCAGACCCAGAGCCACGAAGCATCGAGTGGCGTTTTTGGCCAACCCGCGGTAGCGCACCTTGGTGAACCCCCACAGCCGCTTGACCACCGCGAAGACGTGCTCGACGCGGGCGCGGACCTTGGACTTGTTGCGATTCTTCGCGCGCTTGGCTTCGTCAACTTCACCGTCCCTGCGCACGCGCTCGTTCGTGAAGTCCCGCGCCAGCGGCGCCTTGGAGCCGATCAGCGCTTTCTGGCTGGCATAGGCGCTGTCGCCATAGACGCGCCGCTCGTTGCCGTGCAGCAGATCGGGCAGAGGATGCTTGTCGTGCACGTTGGCCGCTGTCACCACGGCGCTGTGCGCCAGCCCGCTGCGGCTGTCCACGCCAATGTGCATCTTCATCCCGAAGTACCACTGCTGGCCCTTGCGCGTCTGGTGCATCTCGGGGTCGCGCTGCTTGTCGGCGTTCTTGGTTGAACTCGGCGCGCCGATGATGGTGGCGTCCACGGTGGTGCCGGTGCCCAGCTTCAAGCCTCGCGCCTGCAGCACCTGACCTACTTTGGCAAACAGCGCCTGTCCCAGTTCGTGCTTCTCCAGCAGTCGGCGGAACTTCAGCAGCGTCGTGCCGTCGGGCACGCGCTCTCGTCCCAGATCGATGCCTACGAAGCGACGCAGCGCCGTGCTGTCCAGCAGCGCCTCCTCGCAGGCCTCATCGGCAAGGTTGAACCAGTGCTGCACGAAGTACATGCGCAGCATATCCCATGTTGCCAGCCGATTCATGGCGGTCTATCAGCAGCAACGACCCGCTAATGAACTCCCTTGCGGAAACAATGTCTGGCTTGGCCGGAATCAGCAGCATGTCGGCTGCGTTGACAGCAGCGTCCTGTAGATGACCAACGGCACCCTGGGTGTCGATGATTACTACGTCGTACTTCGAGGAAACGGCTTCGTTTCTGATCGCAAGGCGGATACGCACCAGGCGATCCAGCCGGTTGGACAGCCAGTCCTGTAACGCACTGTCATAGGTAAAGACACCCCGGTCTTCGTCAAAACGCTGGGTGTCTGAGCGCACCAGATGCAGGAACCCGCCCCGAACGTTCAGGACCGAGGCGTCCCCTCGGAAGTTCTCAGGAGGGAGACACACATGGCTGATGCAGTCATCGGCCAGCACGCCTCTCTGAATCATGGTCGTCAGGCCATGTTCTGCGACGTGGGAGAGTTGGAAGTGCCGGGTCAGCGCGGGCTGAATGTCCGCGTCAATGAGCAGAACACGGTATCCCATGTCTGCCAGAAACCCACCGATGTTGGCACAGAGGGTGGTTTTGCCTACGCCGCCTTTGGTGGCGACAACCGAAAGAGTGAGCATTTGATCCTCGCTGAACGGGGTTGAACCAGTTCAGAGAAAACCAATACTTTTTGCCTGCGTACGAACGTCATCAAAATAGGTACGTAGTACCTTATTTGCTGTTAAAGTTGTGCTAAGTAATGCTATCTACTGACAACAATATACATCGTAGAATATTGGAGGCGCATTGCATCTAGAAACACTTGTTACGCTGCGCCACGCGAACGGCTTCAAGTCTGCCGTTGGGCAACCGCACTGGAGTCATCAGCAGATTTGTGACGGATCTCACATCTCGGCAGAACCCTTGGTTCATCTGAATTCACCGCCCGCAAGGAAACATCATGCTGTCCACGGTCGAGCACTACGTTGCCATGGTCATCGAGTTCCTCGTGTTCTGGGCCTGCGTCCTTTCGCCGGTCGTGGCGTTCTGGCAGGTGCTGGCCTGGGCTGGGCGCCAGCTACCAGGCTGATCCGGTCCCAAGAAAAAAACCCCGGCCAGGCTTCTGACCGGGGTTCCTGCTCCAACGAGTGGAGCTGTATCAGTCTTCAACAAACGCTTCTTCGCGCTTCTTCTTCACCGACGGCATCAGCACCACGATCAGCAGGATAGCCGCCACCACCAGCAGGCTGGCCGACAGCGGGCGGGTCACGAACACCGACCAGTCGCCGCGCGAGATCAGCAGCGCGCGCCGCAGGTACTCCTCCATCATCGGGCCCAGGATCAGACCCAGCAGCAGCGGCGCCGGCTCGCAGCCGAGCTTGATGAAGCCGTAGCCGATCAGACCGAACAGCGCCACCATCCAGATGTCGAAACTGTTGTTGTTGGTCGAGTACACGCCGATCGCACAGAACAGCACGATGGCCGGGAACAGCCACTTGTAAGGCACGGTCAGCAGCTTGATCCAGATACCGATCAGCGGGAGGTTCAGGATCACCAGCATGGCGTTGCCGATCCACATCGAGGCGATCAGGCCCCAGAACAGCTCGGGGTTGCTGGTCATCACCTGCGGGCCGGGCTGGATGTTGTGGATGGTCATGGCGCCCACCATCAGCGCCATCACGGCGTTGGGGGGGATGCCCAGCGTCAGCAGCGGAATGAAGGAGGTCTGCGAACCGGCGTTGTTGGCCGACTCCGGCGCGGCCACGCCGCGGATGTTGCCTTGGCCGAACGGCACTTCTCCGGGCTTGAGCTTGGTCTTCTTTTCGATGGTATAGGCGGTGAAGGCCGAGAGCAGCGCACCACCGCCGGGCAGGATGCCCAGGGCCGACCCGAGCGCGGTTCCGCGCAGCACGGCGGGGAACATGTTCTTGAAGTCTTCGGCCGTGGGCATGATGCCCTGCACCTTGCCGGTGAACACCTCGCGCTTTTCGTCCGGGTGCGACAGGTTCTGGATGATTTCGCCGTAGCCGAACACGCCCATGGCGATCGCCAGGAAGCTGATGCCGTCGGTCAGCTCCGGAATGTCGAAGCTGTAACGGGCCACGCCAGAGTTCACGTCGGTGCCGACCAGGCCGAGCAGCAGCCCCAGCACGATCATCGCCAGAGCCTTGACCAGAGAGCCCGACGCCAGCACGACCGCGCCGATCAGGCCCACGATCATGAGCGCGAAGTACTCGGCAGGACCAAACTCCAGAGCGAGCTCGGTCAGCGGCGCAGCAAAACCCGCCAGGATCAGCGTGCCCACGCAGCCGGCAAAGAAGGAACCCAGACCGGCCGCGGCCAGTGCAGGGCCTGCCCTGCCCTTGCGCGCCATCTGGTAGCCGTCGATCACAGTCACCACGGACGACGACTCACCTGGCAGGTTCACCAGGATGGCCGTGGTCGAGCCACCGTACTGCGCACCGTAGTAGATGCCGGCCAGCATGATGAGTGCGGCCACCGGCGGCAGACCATAGGTGGCCGGCAGCAGCATGGCGATGGTGGCCAGCGGGCCGATGCCGGGCAGCACGCCGATCAGCGTGCCCAGCAGGCAGCCGATGAAGGCGTAGATCAGGTTCTGGAAGGTGAAGGCAACGCCAAAGCCCAGAGCGAGGTTGTTGATCAGATCCATGTTGTTGTTCTCCTCGGGTTCAGTTGGCCAGGAACCAGGGCAGCACGGGGAACTGCAGGTTCAGCATCTTCACGAAGGCCAGGTAGCTACCGATGGCGAGGATGGTGGCGAGAATCACCGACTCCTTGAGCTTGGCGCCTTCACGGGCATAGCCGGCCATGATGACCAGACCATAGATGGCCACGATCAGGCCGAATGCCGGAATGCCGAGCGAGGGCAGCCCCACCAGCAAAGCGCCGAACAGCAGGTTGGCACCCAGAATGAAGGCCAGAGGTCTCCAGGCGATGGCGCCGATCTTGTCGCCTCCCGGAGGGCCGGACTTGAACGAGTTGAAGGTGACCAGTGCACCCAGCAAAACCAGGAGGAGGCCGAGCATGAAGGGGAAGTACCCCGGTCCCATGCGTGCGGCTTCACCGATCTCGTAGTCCACCGCACCCCAGGCGAATGAACCGCCCACGGTCATGAACATGAGTCCCGAAACAAAGTCTTTTTGACTGGCTATCGCCACGGCTGTCTCCTCGGAATAAGAACATGGCGATTCTGGGGGGCATTCGTCCCGATCCCCATGTGGGTTACACCTACGGATGAGGCGGCAGTCGCTGATGCGACGGGCGGTATTTCACCGGCCCGGAGCGCGGCGCTGCCGCAGTCTCTGGGCGATCAGCTCGGCCAGGTCATCGCGCTCGGCGCGGCGGGCGAAGTCGACGGCGGTGAGTCCCTGGTCGTTGCGCAACGACGGGTCGGCCCCCTCTTCCAGCAGCAAGGGCACCAGATCGCGGTTGCCGTACATCGCAGCCAGCATGAGCGGAGTGGAACGGTTGGGCGACTCCGCGTCGATGTAGGCGTGGTGTTCCAGCAGCAACCGAACCATGTCGGCGCTGTCGGGCTCGGCCCGCGACGCCGCGTAGTGCAGCGGCGTCCATCCGGGCTTGTTGACTTCGGCACCGCGCCGGATCAGCTGGCGGGCGATGTCCAGATGCCCCTTGATGGCGGCAATCATCAGGGGGCTTTCTCCCTGGCGGTTGTGCAGCTCCACACGGACAGCACGCTGGGTCAGCAGGAAGCTCACCACCTTCAGCGAGCCTTCGCGCGCTCCGACATGAAGGCCTGAATCGCCTTTTTCGTTCTGGCTGTTGAGATCGAAGCCGCGCAACGCCAGCGCCACCACCGCCGACTCGTTGTCCAGCTCGGCTGCTTTGAAGAAGTCTTCGAATGAGCCTGCAAATCCTAAACTGAAAAACATGAAAAATACATTGAAAACAATGTACTTTTTAAATTTCCTCATGTTCAGCATCAGCATTCAGACCGCCCGGTCAAACAACTGCTCGAAGTTCCGGCTCGTCGTTTCGGCCACAGCCTCGACCTCCAGCCCCTTGATCTCGGCGATCTGGCGGGCCACATGCGGCACATACGACGGGTTGTTGGTCTTGCCGCGGTGCGGCACCGGTGCCAGGTAGGGGCTGTCGGTCTCGATGAGAATGCGGTCGATCGGCACGAAGCGCGCGACCTCCCGCAAATCGGCCGCGTTGCGGAAGGTCAGGATGCCGGAGAAGGAAATGTAGAAACCCAGATCCAGGGCGGCCCGCGCCACTTCCGCCGTCTCGGTGAAGCAGTGGAACACCCCCTGCGACACCGGACCGGATGCGCCGCCTGCGAAGCCGCCCTCCTCGCGCAGGATCGCCAGGGTGTCGTCCGACGCGCTGCGGGTGTGGATCACCAGCGGCAGCCCGGTCTGCCGCGCGGCGCGGATGTGGACCCGGAACCGCTCGCGCTGCCATTCCATTTCGGCCACGCTGCGGCCGTTGAGCCGGTAGTAGTCCAGCCCCGTCTCGCCAATGCCCACCACCTTCTTGCGTGCCGCGCCCGCCAGCAGGTCGTCCAGTGTGGGCTCCTGCACGCCCTCGTTGTCGGGATGCACGCCGACCGTGGCCCACAGCTGGTGGTGGTCGCGGGCCAGGGCATGCACCGCGTCGAATTCTTCCAGCGTGGTGCAGATGCACAGCGCACGGTCCACCTGTGCCTCCTGCATCGCCTGCAGGATGGCTGGCAGTTGCTCGGTCAGTTCGGGAAAGCTGAGGTGGCAGTGGGAGTCGGTGAACATGGCGGTGGCCGCAGGCGGTGCCCGGGACAAGGCGGAAAACAGAAGGGGGGACCGGCGCCTGCGACGGTCACATCGTCTGTGTCGGCTTCTCGGAGGCCAGCGCCGAACCGAGGATTTCCTCGATCTTGATCTTCAGGTGACGGGATTTTTCGTCCGCCGGAAAACGGATGCCCACGCCCTGGGTGCGACCACCTTGCGCCTTGGCCGGCGTCACCCAGGCCACCTTGCCGGCGACGGGGTAGCGCTGCGGATCGTCGGGCAGGCTCAGGAGCACGTAGACGTCGTCACCGATCCGGTAGTCACGGGACGAGGGAATGAAAATGCCCCCGTCGGTGAACAGCGGGATGTACGCTGCGTAGAGAGCCGCTTTCTCCTTGATGGAGAGCTGGATCACGCTGGGGCGTGAAGAGGCAGGCTGGCTCGGGCTGGTGCTCATGGCGCACAAGTTTAGCGGCAAATGGCGTGGGTCAATCGGCTCGTCAGGCGCGCGCAGCGCGGGGCGTGAGCACCTGTCGCGTGGCCGCCACCCAGGCTTCCTGCATCAGGCCTGCGTTGTAGGGGTGTTCGACCGTGCGTGCAGCTTCGGTCAGCGCTTTGGACCAGCGTGCCAGCACAGCCCACCGAGGCGCCGGCGGCAGGCAGTCGGCGGGAAAGAACCGCGGCGCCGCACCGGCCGCCACCGACATCAGGTCGTGGCAGAGCTTCTGCAGCATGGCCAGCTGCTGCGGGGCGGACCAGTCCGACACCAGCGCCCAGTCGCCTCGCGCCAGCGCCTGGGGCAACTGCGACCAGCGGGCGGCGGTCAGTCCGGACTGCGCCCAGGCCAGGGCATCTTCCGGCCGCCCTCCGGCGGCCTGCAGCCAGGCCCGGGCCTCGGCCTCACCGACCTCTTTCAACCCAGCCTCTTGGGCCCCCGCCTGGAGCCAGGCGATGGCCTCGCCGTCCGAGGGCCAGACCAAGGCGTGGGCCTGGCAGCGGCTGCGGATGGTAGGCAGCAGCTGATGGGCCGACTCGCTGGCCAGCACGAACCGGGTGTCGCCGGCCGGCTCTTCCAGGGTCTTGAGCAAGGCGTTGGCTGTGACCGTGTTCATGCGCTCGGCCGGGTACACCAGCACCGCCGTGCCGCGGCCGCGCGCGCTGGTGCGCTGCGCGAAGGCCACCATGTCGCGCATGGCCTCGACGCGGATTTCCTTGCTGGGCTTGCGCTTCTTGTCGTCGACTTCTTTCTGTGCCGATTCGGACAGCGGCCAGCCCCGCGCCAGCATCTCGGTCTCGGGCATAAGCACCACCAAGTCGGGATGCGAGCGGCTGCCGACCAGGTGGCAGCTCTCGCAGATCCCACAAGCGCCGTGGGCGGTGGGTTGTTCACACAGCCAGGCCTGGGCCAGCGACAGGCCAAGCGCGTACTGGCCCAGACCGCTGGGGCCCTGCAGCAGCCAGGCGTGGCCGCGCTGCGCCAGCAGGCGTTCGCGCTGTTTCAGCAGCCAGGGGGCGTCCAAGGCGTTGGTCATGCCGGTCCGCTGTTGGTGGCCACCATGATGGACAGCCAGCCGCGGCGCACGAAGGTCGCGGTCAGTTGCTGCCAGACCTGGTGGCGGGTCTGGTCGGCCTGGATGCGGGCGAAACGCGCCGGCTCTGCCTCGGCGCGGGCGGCGTATCCGGCCGCCACGCGCCGGAAGAACTCGAGCGGCTGGGCTTCGAAGCGGTCGGGCATGCGGGCGTCGGCCAGGCGGGCGGCGGCGATTTCGGGTGGCAGGTCGAACCAGACCGTCAGGTCGGGCTGGCGCAGACCGCTCACTGAGGCGGATGTGGTCTGCACCCAGCGCTCCAGAGTGCCCAACACCTCCAGGTCAAAGCCCCGTCCTCCGCCCTGGTAGGCGAAGGTGGCGTCGGTGAAGCGGTCGCACAACACCACCTCGCCGCGCGCCAGGGCCGGTTCGATCACCGTGACCAGGTGGTCGCGCCGCGCCGCGAACACCAGCAGCGATTCGGTCAGCGGGTCCATCGGATCGCCCAGCACCATGGCCCGCAGCTTTTCGGCCAGCGGCGTGCCGCCCGGCTCGCGCGTGAGCGTGACGGTGCGGCCCTGGTCCCGGAAGGCCTTGGCCAGC
This sequence comes from Hydrogenophaga sp. NH-16, assembly GCF_004006415.1. Classification (NCBI taxonomy): domain Bacteria; kingdom Pseudomonadati; phylum Pseudomonadota; class Betaproteobacteria; order Burkholderiales; family Comamonadaceae; genus Hydrogenophaga; species Hydrogenophaga sp. NH-16. Next base: position 2,777,135 of record NZ_CP029344.1, on the reverse strand, counting down.
CCTTCGATGTGGGTCGACTTGCCGGCACCGTCGATGCCTTCGAAGCTGATGAACAGGCCGCGCGAGACGGTTGCTTCAGGACTCATGGTGGTTCACTTCTGCAGCTGGAACTTGCGCACCGCCGCGTTGTGTTCGTCGAGGTTGGTGCTGAACTGGCTGCTGCCGTCGCCACGCGCCACGAAATACAGGGCCCGGGTGTCGGCCGGTTTCACCGCCGCGAGCAGCGAGGCCCAGCCGGGCATGGAGATCGGCGTCGGCGGCAGGCCGGCACGGGTGTAGCTGTTGTAGGGGGTGTCGGTCTGCAGGTCGATCTTGCGCAGGTTGCCGTCGAAGCGTTCGCCCAGGCCATAGATCACGGTCGGGTCGGTCTGCAGGCGCATGCCGATGCGCAAGCGGTTGTTGAACACGCCACCGACCATGGCGCGGTCCGCCTCGGTGCCGGTCTCTTTCTCGATGATGCTGGCCAGGATCAGCGCCTCGTCGGGCGAACGCAGCAGGGTCGCCGGGTCGCGCTGCTCCCAGGCTTGGGCCAGCCGCTGCTCCATGGCCTGGGCCGCCTGTTTCAGCACGCTGGACGCAGGGGCCTGGCGGACCATGCGGTAGGTATCCGGAAAGAAGCGGCCTTCGGGGTGGCGCCCCGGATAGCCGATCTTGGCCATGATGCCCGCGCCATCCAGCCCTTCCAGGTCCTGGGTCAGGTCGGGTGAAGCGCGCACTGCGGCCATCAGTTCGCGGAAGTTCCAGCCTTCGAGCAGCGTCAGGCTGCGCAGCGCCTGCTCACCCCGCACCAGTTGCCTCAGCAGGCTGCGCGGCGTGGCGCCGGGCTGGATTTCATAGATGCCGGCCTTGATGGCGCGCGACTGGCCCGACAGGCGGAACCAGGCTTGCAGCAGCAGCGGTGGTGCCTGAACGCCCGCGCCGGTCAGCGCGCTGGCCACGCCCCGTGCCGAGGCTCCGGGCGGGATCTCCACGGCCAGCGGTTGTTCGGCGGTGGTGGTGGCGGGCAGCACCAGCGGCTGACCGAGCCACCACCAGGCAGCGCCCGCGAGCAGCCCGGCCAGCAGAAGTGTCAACAGCAGGAGCCGGGAGAGCAGTCGTATCACAGCAGGAAATGGGGGCTTGGCGGACGCCGGGGCGGGTCGCAGGACGGCGCATGATAATCGACCGATCATGTCCCAAGCCCCCGAATCCCCCCCCGCCAACGCCCTGCGCGGCGTGGCCTTGCTGCCCCGGCTCGGCGTCATCCGCGCCCAGGGCGAAGAGGCCGCCAAGTTCCTGCACGGCCAGCTGACCAATGACTTCTCCCTGCTGGGGTTGTCCGAAGCCCGGCTGGCCGGGTTCTGCACCGCCAAAGGCCGTCTGCTGGCCAGCTTCATCGGCTTCAAGCGCACGCACGACGAGATCCTGCTCGTGTGCCATGCCGACCTGCTCCCGGCGACGCTCAAACGCCTGTCCATGTTCGTGCTGCGCGCCAAGGTCAAGCTCAGCGATGCGAGTGCCGAGTTCCAGTTGCGCGGTCTGGCCGGTGACGCGGTGCCCGCCGCCCTGCCCGCAGCGCCCTGGAGCAAGCTGGACGCCGACGGTGCGCAGCTCGTGCGCCTGTATCCCGCCGACAGCATCGCCCGTGCCCTCTGGGTTGCGCCGGCCGGGGTGGAACCGCCCGCCGGCCCGGCGCTCGACGGCGCTGCCTGGGACTGGCTGGACGTGGTGGCCGGTGTGCCGCTGCTGAGCCAGCCGGTGGTCGAGGCCTTCGTGCCGCAGATGGTGAACATGGAATCGGTCGGCGGCGTGAACTTCAAGAAGGGTTGCTACCCCGGCCAGGAGGTGGTGGCGCGCAGCCAGTTCCGTGGCACGCTCAAGCGCCGGGCCTACCCGGTGTTCGGGGATGCACCCATGGCAGCTGGCCAGGAGGTGTTCCACGACAGCGACCCGTCCCAGCCCTGTGGCACCGTGGTCGCTGCGGCGGCCTCGCCCGCGGGCGGCTGGAGCGCCATGGTGTCGATGCAGACCAGTGCGACCGAAGGCGGCGCGCTGCACCTGGGCGCCGCCGATGGTCCGTTGCTCACGCTGCAGCCCCTGCCCTACCCGCTGCTGGCAGATGTTTGAAGGAACATGGGCCCCCACGCTCCACCGCTGCGCGGGTCGCTGCCCCCCGAGGGGGTGCGAATCCGGCTTGGGGCGGCCCGGCGCCGGATTCCCCTCCCCCCCCACGCTCCGCCGCTGTGCGGGACGCCATGTGCCTGATCGCCTTCGCCATCGGCACTGACCCGGCCCGGCCCTTGCTGCTGGCGGCCAACCGCGACGAGTTCTTTGAGCGGCCCACCGAGCCGCTGCACCGCTGGGCCCTGCCCGACGGCACCGGTGTCGTCGCGGGTCGCGATCTGCGCGACGGCGGCACCTGGCTGGGCATGAGCGAAGCCGGCCGGGTGGCCATGCTGACCAATGTGCGCAGCGCGAACCCCGGCCCGGGCCGCCGCAGCCGCGGTGAGCTGACCACGCGCTGGCTGCAGTCCGGCAACTCTTGGGACGCGCTGCTGTCCGGCGTGACCGCAGCCGACTACGGCGGCTTCAACCTAGTGGTCGGTGATCTGGCCAGCGGTTTCTGGGCCTGGGTGAGCAACCGCGACCCGGCCCAACCCCATGAAGAACAGACCGACCGCCTGCACCACCGGCGGCTGGCGCCGGGCGTCTACGGCCTTTCCAATGCGGCGCTCGACACCCCCTGGTCCAAAACCCTGCGGCTGAAGCAGGCACTGGACGAGGCCCTCGCGGCCGGGCCGGGCACGCCGTCGTCGCTGGTGGCCGCGCTGGCCGACCGCGACACCCGCCCGCCGGCCGAACTGCCCAACACCGGCGTGCCCGTCGAGCTGGAGCGCGCGCTGTCCAGCCCCTTCGTCGACATGGCCGACCGTGGCTACGGCACCCGCAGCAGCCTGCTGCTGAGCGTGGCGCGCCATGACCAGGGTTTCAGCGCCGACTTCACCGAGTGGACCCACACGCCGCCGCCGGCCGGCCCGCACCGCTGGACCGACACCCAGCCGCGCCGGCTGCGCCTGGCCTGAGCGGCCGCGCCGCTCACAGCGGCAGGAACATCTCCTGGTGCGGGATGCCGGCTTCCTCGAACGCCGGCCCGCGCCGCTGCCAGCCCAGCCGGTCGTAGAAGCCGATGGCGCTGCTTTGCGCATGCAGCAGCACCTCTCGGTCGCCGCGCGCACGGGCCGCCTCGGTCAAGGCCTGCAGCACCTGGCGACCCAGCGAGCCGCCGCGCAGCACGCGCTTGACCGCCAACCGCCCCACCTGCGAGACGCCCGGCGTGCCGGTGGGAATCAGGCGCCCGGTGGCGACCGCCTGGCCCAGGCGGTTGTGGACCACGGCGTGCACCGCAGTGGCGTCGGCCGCGTCCTGCTCCAGGTCCTTGGGGATCTGCTGTTCGTCGACAAACACCTCGGTGCGGACCGCCCGCGCGTCGGTGCCCAGCGTGGCCCAGTCGCCGACGCGGACCGCCGCCACCGCCTCGCCGGCCTCGTAGCCCATCAGGGTGTCGCGCAGTGCCTGCGGCACCGGGCGTGATGTCTGGGTGGCCGGGTCGGCGAACACATAGACCAGTTCGCCCGAGATCAGGTGCTGGTCGCCGCGGAAGATCGCGCCGGTGAAGGTGAGCGACGAGGTGCCGATGCGGCTGCATTTCATGGCCACGTCGATCTGGTCGTCCATGCGCGCCGAGGCGTGGAACTCCACCGTGGCCTTGACGACGTAGAGGTCCCCACCGAGCCGGTGCATGGACTCTTCGTAGGGCAGCGCCACCGCCCGCCAGTAGTCGGTGATGGCGGTGTCGAAGTACATCAGGTAGTGGGCATTGAAAACGATTTTCTGCATGTCCACCTCGGCCCAGCGCACGCGCAGGCGGTGGAAGAAGCGGAAGTCGGCGCGGGTCAGCTGTGGCATGTCATTGGTCTCCGAAAGCATGGCGCAGCGCTCGGGCGGCGTCGTTGTGGGCGGTCAGGGCCGTGGGAATCGCGCGGCCGAACTGGATGAAGCCGTGCACCACGCCGGCGTAGATCTCCAGGTCCACCGGCACACCCGCCATGCGCAGCCGGTCGGCGTACAACACGCCCTCGTCGGTCAGGCTGTCGCATTCGGCCAGGCCGATCCAGGCGGGCGCCAAGTCGTCGAGATCGCGCACCTGGCCGGTCTCGTCGACCCCGTCCAGCGGTGCGAAACGCCAGTCGTCGCGGTCCTGCGGATCGCGCAGGTAGTGGCCGAAGAAATAGCTGATGTGCGGCTCTTCGAGGATGAAGCCGTGGGCGAAGGTCTTGTGGCTGGGCGTGTTCTGGTGGCCGGCGGTGCCGGGGTAAAACAGCAGCTGCAGCGCCAGCGGCCAGCCGGCATCGCGCGCGGCGATGGCGGTGACCGCGGCCAGGGTGCCGCCAGCGCTGTCCCCGCCGACGGCGATGCGCGTGCCGTCCAGCCCCAAGGACGTGGCCTTGTCGCGCAGCCAGGCCAGCGCGTCCCAGGCGTCGTGCACCGCGGTGGGGAACTTCCATTCGGGCGCCAGCCGGTAGTCCAGCGACACCACGGCGCAGTGCGCCAGGTGCGCGAGGTGGCGGCACAGCGGCTCGTGGGTGGCGATGTTGCCGACGGTGAAACCGCCACCGTGCAGGTACAGCAGCACCGGCAGGGGCTGTTCGCTGGCGGGCGCGTACAGGCGCGCCGGCAGCTCAAAGCCATCGCGCGCGGGGATCACGAGGTCCTCGACCCGCGCCAGCTTGTGCGACGGGATGTCCACCACACCCGCGCCGGCGGCGTAGGCGGCCTTGGCCTGGTCCGGGCTCAGGGCGTGCAGCGGCGGGTGCCCGGCGCGGGCGATGCGGTCGATCAGTCCGCGCATGGCGGGCGTGAGCAGCGACCGGGGATTGGGATGGTGATGCGACATGGGCCGGCATTGTGGCTGTCTTTTGCGTGACCCGCTGCCCACTGCGCGACCTTGGTGGGCCTGTCCTGCACCCGTATAGTTTTCGCCATTCCACACAACGAGCGAGACAGGCCATGGCGCAAATTCTGTATGTGACGAACATCCTGATCGAAGACGGCGCGCTGGCGCAGCTGGCCGCCGAATGCACCCGGGCGGGCATCACCCGGCCGCTGATCGTGACGGACGCGGGCGTCAAGGCCGCAGGCCTGCTGGACCGGGCGCTGGCCGCCCTGCCCGGCTGGCCGGTGGCGGTGTTCGACCAGACGCCGGGCAACCCGAACGAGGCGGCGGTGCGCGCAGCGGTCCTGGCCTGCAAGGCCGGCGCCTGCGACGGCCTGATCGCCCTGGGCGGTGGCAGCTCGATCGACTGCGCCAAGGGCGTGGCCATCGCCGCCACCCACGAAGGCCCGCTCAAGACCTACGCCACCATCGAAGGCGGCTCGCCCAAGATCACCCCGGCCGTGCTGCCGCTGATCGCCGTGCCGACCACGGCCGGCACCGGCAGCGAGGTGGCGCGCGGCGCCATCGTCATCGTCGACGACGGCCGCAAGCTGGGTTTTCACAGCTGGCACCTGGTGCCCAAGACCGCTATCCTCGACCCGTCGCTCACGCTCGGCCTGCCACCGCTGCTGACCGCCGCCACCGGCATGGACGCGATCGCGCACTGCATGGAAACTTTCATGGCGCCGGCCTTCAACCCGCCGGCCGACGGCATTGCGCTCGATGGCCTGCAGCGTGGCTGGTCACACATCGAACGCGCGACCAACGATGGGCAAGACCGGGAGGCGCGGCTGAACATGATGAGCGCGTCCATGCAGGGCGCGATGGCTTTCCAGAAAGGGCTGGGCTGCGTGCACAGCCTGAGCCACAGCCTGGGCGGCGTGAACCCGAGGCTGCACCACGGCACCCTGAACGCCCTCTTCCTGCCCGCCGTGATCGCCTTCAACGCGGGCGCCGAGAGTGTGCAGAAGGAGCGGCGCCTGCAGCGCATGGCCCATGCCATGGGCCTGCCGGACGACGGCGATGCGGCGGGGTCGGCGCAGCGGCTGGGCGAGGCGATCCGGTCGATGAACGCCCGGCTGGGGTTGCCCGCAGGGCTGGCGGCGCTGGGTGTGACCGAGGACCTGTTCGACCGGGTGATCCAGGGTGCGCTGGCGGACCACTGCCACAAGACCAATCCGCGGCTGGCCAGCGCGGAAGACTACCGGGACATGCTGCGGGCCTCGATGTGAGGCCCGCCCGCCGCGTCAGTTGCGGCGCTTGAGGGTGTAGCGGCTTTCGTAGAAGCTGTTGGGGTAGCCCTCGGCGTCCTTGCTGGCGTCCACGTCGCCCAGCTGGAGCGTGCTGCCGTCGGTGTACATGACCAGCTTGCCGTTGCCCTGGTCGGCGGCGCCATTGAACTTGTCGGCGGTCACACCGGAGATGGCCTTGGTGCCGGCGTGGTTCATCGACAGGTTGGTCAGCACCTTCTCGTCCTTGACGCTGGGGCCGGAGCAGGAGCTGCCGATGTAGCCGTAGGCGACCACGTTGCCGCTGAAGCTGGTGGCCGAGGTCTTGGTGAAGTCGGCACGGACCTTGGCGGACGCGCCGCTGTCGGCGTAGCAGTCCGACTCCCAGGTGCCGATGTACTTCGCCACCACGTCGCCGGAGCTGTCTCCCTCCACCGATGGATCATCGTCACCACCACCACAGGCGGCAAGCAATGCGGAGGCGGCCAGGGTCGCGGCGATCAGCGGGAAACGCAGGGGCTTGGTCATCGGAGGAATCCTTCTCTTGGGTGATGGGGTGCCGAAAGCATCTTCAGGCGACCGGATTCTGCCCGATTCACCCGTGCGAAAGCTCAACGCAGGCGCCAGAGCCCCCACAAACCCGCGGCGGCGAGCAGCCCGCCCAGCAGAAGGCCCACCGAGTCCTCCGCCCAGGCGCTCACCCATTCCCAACGATCGGCAAACACGTAGCCGAGCCCACCGAACAGGGCCACCCAGATGACCTCCCCCACCATCACCGGCAGCAGGAACCGGTGCAAGGGAAGCCGGGTGCTGCCCGCCAGCAGGTTCACCGGCAGCGCCAGCGGGGTCAGGAGGAAACGGGTCAGCAGCACCGCCCACCCGCCATGCCGGCCAAACGCATCGGAGGCCCGCTGCCAGCCTGCGCCGGAGCGCCAAGACAGCGGCAGGCGCTGGCCCATCAACCTCCCCGCCAGGTAACAGCCCATGTCTCCGGTCACGGCGGCGGCCACGCCGGTTGCGGCCGAAGTGGCGGGTTCGAGCACCCCCTGACGGGCAAAGGCCCCGGCGGCCAGCAGCAGCATGGAGGCCGGCAGCGGCACACCCAGCGCTGCCAGGAACAGCACGGAGGCGAGCAGCCACTGGCCCTGGTTGATCAAGGCCGTCAGCAGCGCTCCGCTGAGGTCGCTCACTGTCCCGGCCCTTGCAGCGCCGACCGGCGCGCCAGAATCAGCGCCTCGACCTTCTTGCGCCCCTCCAACGGGTCGATGCCTTGCGCGCCGAACCAGTCGTGAAGGCTGAGGTCGTCGCCGCCGGACGCCGGCAGGCCCAGCGCTTCGCGCACCTGGGCCTCCGGCACGCCATGCACCCGCTCTATATAAGAAAGAGTCATCCAGCCGCGCAGCGTCTCGACCTGGATCTCGCCTGCGGCCAGGCGCGTCTGGTAGTCGTGCTGGCGCCAGGCGCGCCAGGCGAACACGCTCATCAGCAGCACGCCCACCACCAGCGCCGCCACGGCGAGCCGGCGCGGCCAGCGCACCAGGCGTGGTGAGCCGTCAGGCTTGGCCACGCACCATCCCCAGCACCTTGCCCATGTCCAGCGTGCGCGAGAGGTCCTTCATCTGGGGCAGGTACTGGTTCTGCATCTGCTGGGCCGGGGTCAGCAGCTGCTGGAAGGTCTGCTGCAGCAGGGCGGTGCTCATGACGCGACCGCCGGCGTAATAACGCCGGGCCACCTGGCCGAGCGCATAGGTGGTGGCAAACGACATCGCCATGCCGGTGGCCACGCCGCCGATCCCGCCGATGGTGCGACCGGCCACCTTGCCCAGCAGGCCACCCAGGAGCTTGCGGCCGAACTGCTCCACGTACTGGGAGGTCAGGCCCACGCCGACAGTGGTGATGAACTCCTTGATGTGGCCCTGGTCGAGTTCGATGCCGTGGGCGCGGCCGATGTTGTAGACCATGCGCACCTGCAGCGGGATGATGGCCATCGAGGCCCAGGACTGCGGCAGCAGTTCCAGCGCGCCGTTGAGCAGGGCCGCATTCAGGATGGTCTTGTCCAGGGCGGCTTCTCGGGCAGGGTCGCTGGCGGGTGCGCCTTGCGGCGTCTGGGCGGGTGCCGGCACCGGCGCGCTCACTGGTGCTGCGGCAGCCGCGGCCGTGAGCACCGCGTCGGCCTCCTGTTCGAAGGCCTGGGCGCGGCCCGCGTCCAGGGCCAGGCGCGACTTGAGGTCCGAGAGAAAAGCCGTTTCGGCTGCGTTCTGCCGCCCGTCGGCGTCGCAGACGCAGACCGCCATCTCGTAGGCCAGCTGGCGCTGGGCCGGGTCGCCCAGGGCGGCCACGGCATCGGCCAGCGTCACCCGCTTGAGCAGCACATCCTGATACAAACCCGCCAGCGCCGCGCCCCCGGCCTCGCGGCCCAGCGACTCCGCCAGGCGCCGCACGGCCTCGCGCTCGCTGTCGGCCTTGTCGCCGTCGGCAAAGGCGGCGAGCAGGGCGATGGTGAGGATGGCTTGCTGTTCTTTCAGATCCATGGAACGTATTCCTTTGTAGATGACTCGGAGCACTGTAGAGCAACCCCTGCCGCCCGGGTTCCCGGTGCCAGCCCCGATAATCCCCGCATGCGTTTCCTGATCGACTTTTTCCCCATTGCGCTGTTTGTGGCCGCCTACAAGTTTGGCGACATCTACACCGCGACCGGCGTGCTCATGGCCGCCACCGTGGTGCAGACCGGCATCATCTACGGCATCGACAAGCGGCTGCAGACGCTGCAGAAAGTGACGCTGCTGCTGGTGCTGGTGTTCGGAGCCCTCACGCTGCTGCTGCACGACGAGCGCTTCATCAAGTGGAAGCCCACCGTGCTCTACGCGAGCATGGCGATTGTGCTGGCCGCGGCGCTGTGGGTCTGGAAGAAGAACTTCCTGCAGATCCTCCTGGGCAGCCAGCTCAGCCTGCCGGCGCCGGTGTGGTCGCGCCTCACCGTGATCTGGATCGGCTATTTCCTGTTCATGGCCGCCATCAACGGCTACGTCGCGGCCTACTACTCCACCGAGGACTGGGTCAACTTCAAGCTCTGGGGTTACGTGTTCCCGGTGGTGTTCATCGTCGGCCAGGGTCTGTACATCGCCCGCTACCTCAAGAGCGACACCGAAGCGGGGACCGGCTCATGATCCCGGACCAGCTGTTCGTGCCCACCGCGGCCGCGCTGCAGGCCGCCCTGGACGCTGCCCTCAGCCCGACCCGGCTGGAAGTCATCGACGAAAGCGCGGCCCACGCCGGGCACGCCGGCGCCAACGGGCTGGGCTACGGCACCCATTTCCGGGTGCGCATCGCCGCCCCCGCCTTCACCGGCAAGAGCCGCGTGGCGCAACACCGCCTTGTGTATGATGCGCTGCGCAATTTCACCGACGCCGGCCTGCATGCGCTGGCCATCGAAATCCTCACCTGATCCACACCATGAAACTCTCCCTGTCGGCCCTGACCGCCGCGGCCCTGATCGCTGCCGCTCCCCTGGCCATGGCCCAGAACGTCGCCATCGTCAACGGCAAGGCCGTGCCCAGCAGCCGCGTCACCGCGCTGGAGCAGCAGATTGCAGCCTCAGGTCGTCCGATCGACGAGGCAACCCGCGCCCAGATCAAGGAAGAAGTCATCCTGCGCGAAGTCTTCATGCAGGAAGCCCAGAAGCGCGGTATTGCCGCCACGCCGGAATACAAGGAGCAGATGGAACTGGCCCGCCAGACCATCATGATCCGCGCCCTGTTCGCCGACTACCAGAAGAAGAACCCGGTGTCCGACGCCGACCTGCAGGCCGAGTACGACAAGTTCGCCGCGGCCAACGGCGGCAAGGAATACCGCGCGCGCCACATCCTCGTCGAGAAGGAAGACGAGGCCAAGGCCATCATTGCGGCCATCAAGGGTGGCGCCAAGTTCGAAGACCAGGCCAAGGCCAAGTCCAAGGACCCGGGCTCCGGTGCCAACGGTGGTGACCTGGACTGGGCCAATGCCGCCAGCTACGTGACCGAGTTCTCCGAGGCCATGATCAAACTCGACAAGGGTCAGATGACCCAGGATCCGGTCAAGAGCCAGTTCGGTTACCACATCATCCGTGTCGACGACGTGCGCCAGGCCAAGCTGCCGACCTTTGAAGAACTCAAGCCGCAGATCGCGCAGCAGATGCAGCAGCAGAAGCTGGGCGACTTCCAGCGCTCGCTGCGCGAGAAGGCCAAGATCCAGTAAGGATCGGCGTTCTCCTAAAAAAAAGCGCGGCGTGGTCCGCGCTTTTTTTGTGGCCGCGAGGAAGTGGATCTGGCCACGCCGATCGGATTGGATTTGATCAAATATTAGAACCAGGTGGTTTGGATGCCACAATTCGGCATCCATTTGATCAAATCCAACCATGAACGCGCCCCCCACCGACATCCACAGCTTCCTGAGCGAGCACCGCATCCACGAGGTCGAGTGCGTGATTCCCGACATGACCGGGATCGCCCGCGGCAAGATCCTCCCCAAGGATCTGTTCCTCAGCTCCGGGCACATGCGCCTGCCCAAGAGCGTGCTGCTCAATACCGTCAACGGCCAGCAGCCCGACAACGCCGAGTTCGTCGGCGACACCGACCCCGACATGGTCTGCGTGCCCGATCTGTCGACCGCGCGCATGGTGCCCTGGGCAGCCGAACAGGTCGCGGTCATCATCCACGACTGTGAGGAGTTCGACGGCTCGCCGGTAGCCCTCTCGCCCCGCAGCGTGCTGCGCCGCGTGCTGGCGCTGTACGACGCACAGGGCTGGCAGCCGGTGGTGGCGCCCGAGATGGAGTTCTACCTGGTGGCCCGCCAGCAGAATCCGCACGAACCGCTGCAGCCGCCGCTGGGCCGCACCGGCAAGCCCGAGGCCGGCCGGCAGTCGTATTCCATCGACGCGGTCAACGACTTCGACCCCTTCTTCCTGGAGCTCTCGCGCTTCTGCGAGGTGCACCGCCTGGGCGTCGAGACCCTGATCCACGAGGCCGGCGCCGGCCAGATGGAGATCAACTTCACCCACGGCGACGCCATGGACCTGGCCGACCGGGTGTTCCTGTTCAAGCGCACCGTGCGGGAAACGGCGCTGCGCCACGGCATCTTCGCCACCTTCATGGCCAAGCCGATGGAGGCCGAGCCGGGCAGCGCGATGCATATCCACCAGAGCATCCTGGACCGCGCCACCGGCCGCAACATCTTCAGCGAAGAGGACGGCGCGGTGACGCCGCATTTCCGCCACTTCATCGCCGGCCTGCAGCGCTACCTGCCGCAGGTGATGCCGATGCTGGCGCCCTATGTGAACTCCTACCGGCGCCTCTCGCGCTACATGTCGGCGCCGATCAATGTGCAGTGGGGCTACGACAACCGCACCTGCGGCATCCGCGTGCCGGAGTCCGACGCCGCCAACCGCCGGGTGGAGAACCGCGTGCCGGGCGTGGACGTGAACCCGTACCTAGCCATGGCTGCGACGCTGGGTGCCGGTTACCTGGGGCTGATGGAGAAGCGCCAGCCCAGCGAGCCGATGAAAACCAGTGCCTGGGACAGCGACCAGGACCTGCCCAGCCACATGGAGGACTCGATCCGCCGCATGCGCGAGTGCGAAGCGCTGCGCGATGTCTTCGGCGGGGCCTTCATCGACGCCTTCCTCGCGGTCAAGGAACTGGAGTACGCCACCTACAACCGCGTGATCAGCTCCTGGGAGCGCGAGCACCTGCTGCTGCTGGTCTGAGGAGACACACCACATGACGCAAGAACAACGACCCACCCGCGCCGGCCTGGACTGGCCGCGCGCGCAGGCCTTCCTCGCGCAGGAACGCGCCCGGTTCACCAATGCCCACCCGCGCTCGGCGGCCCTCGCCGCCCGCGCCCGCGACCACCTGCTGTTCGGGGTGCCGCTGCACTGGATGAACGACTGGGGCACGCCGTTTGCGCTGCACGTCGACCACGCCAGCGGCGCCCAGGTCACCGATGTGGACGGGCACACCCTGGTCGACTTCTGCCTGGGCGACACGGGCGCCATGTTCGGCCATTCGCCCGCCCCGGTGGCGGCCGCCGTCGCCCGCCAGGCCACCCGCGGCTTCACCACCATGCTGGCCACCGAGGACGCTGCCGTGGTCGGCGAGCAGCTGGCACAGCGCTTCGGCCTGCCGGTCTGGCAGTTCGCGATGAGCGCCACCGACGCCAACCGCTACATCGTGCGCTGGCTCCGCGCCGCCACGGGGCGCCAGAAGATCCTGGTCTTCAACGGCTGCTACCACGGCACCATCGAGGACGTGTTCGTCGACCTGGTGGATGGTCGGCCGGTGCAGCGCGACAGCCTGCTGGGCCAGGTGCACAACCTGCTGGACACCACGGTGGTGGTCGAGTTCAACGACCTGGCCGCGCTCGACGCCGCACTGGCTGATGGTGACGTGGCCTGCGTGCTGGCCGAACCGGTGATGACCAACATCGGCATGGTGCTGCCCGAGCCCGGCTACTGGGCCGAAGCTCAGCAGATCATCCGCCGCCACGGCACGCTGCTGGTGATGGACGAGACCCACACCATCAGCACCGGCCCTGGCGGCTACGCCCGCGCCCAAGGCATCGCTCCCGATGCCTTGGTGCTCGGCAAACCGGTGGGCGGCGGCGTACCCTGCGCGGTCTACGGCATGAGCGCCGAACTGGCGGCCCGCGCCGAACGGGCCAAGCGCGAGGCCCCACCGGGCCACAGCGGCATCGGCACCACGCTGACCGGCAACATGCTGGCCATGGCCGCGATGCGCGCGGCTCTCACCGAGGTCATGACCCCGGCCGCCTACGGGCACATGCTGGCACTGGCGCAGCGGCTGGCTGCCGGGCTGCGGGAGGTGATCGCGCGGCATGGCCTGCCCTGGTGCGTGACCCAGGTCGGCGCGCGCACCGAGTTCCAGTTCTGCCCGACCCCGCCCAGGAACGGCAGCGAGGCCGACCGCATCCTCGACGGCGAGCTGGAACACCTGATCCACCTTGGCCTGCTCAACCGCGGCGTCATGATCACGCCCTTCCACAACATGATGCTGGTCTGCCCGCAGACCACCGACGAGCACGTCGTGCAGCTGATCGGCGCGCTCGACGAGGCGCTGACCCAGATCACACAGAAGGCATGAAGACCCCCGCCCCGACCCAGCAGGACGAGACCTATGCGCGGTTGCGCCAGTGGGTCACCGTGGGCCAGTTCCTGCCGGGGGAGCGGCTGAAAATCCACGCCATCGCCGAGAAGCTGGGCGTGGGCGTGATGCCGGTGCGCGCCGCGCTGCAGCGGCTGGCGGCCGAGGGTGCGCTGGTCAACGTGCCCCACGCCGGCATGCAGGTGCCCAAACTCTCGCTGGCCGAGTTCGACGATGTGCTGCAGACCCGGCTGCTGCTGGAAGGCGAAGCGGCCGAGCGTGGCGCCCACCGGCTCGACGCCACCGGTGTGGCCGAGCTGCTGGCGCTGGAGCAGCGCATGCGCGAGGCGCTCAAGGCCGGTGATGCCAAGGGCTATCTCGACGCCAACGAGCTGTTCCACCTGCGCCTGTACCAGGCCGCCGCCTCCCCCACCCTGCTCTCGCTGATCGAGACCGTCTGGCTCAAGGTCGGGCCGCTGTCGAACAGGCTGTTCGAGGTGGAAGCCTCGCAGCGCGTGATCAACGACGCCCACGGCGACGCGGTGATGGCGCTGCGCCTGCGCGACAGCGCCGGCGTGCGGCGCGCGATCGAGAAGGATCTGTTCGTGGCCGCGCAGTTTCTGCGGCCGTTCTGCGCCTGAACCAGCTCAGCCGCGCCACCAGAGGAAGGCGGCCAGCAGGCCGATCATCACCGGCTGGTGCAGCAGGTAATACGACAGGCTCCAACGCCCCAGCACCACCAGAGAGCGGCGCAGCCCGGTGGCCGCCGCGTCGCCCGCGCCCAGCCATTGCGGTCGGTGTGCCAGCGCCCAGCGCCCGGCGGCGACGCCCCACCACATCACGCCCAGCCAGGGCAGCACCGGAGCGTAGTCCTCGGTCACCGGCAGCTCGCTGATGAAGCCCAGCGCGTTCCAGCCCGGCTGGTTCAGGAACGCCAGCGACGGCAGCGCACCGATCACCAGCGGCGCGATCCACTTCATTGAGATCGCCAGCGCGCCCAGCGGCCAGAGCCAGGTGCCCCAGCCCGCCGTCAGTCGCACCAGGACCAGCATGGCCGCAATGCCGTGCAGGATGCCAAAGTAGATGAAGGTGTCCGGGAACATCAGCCAGGAGCCAATGCTCACCAGCAGCGCCCCACCCGCCACCTGCGCCCAGCGCTTCCAGAACCGCGGCCAGCCCTGCCCCTGCTGCAGCGCCACCGCCTGCGACAGCCCGGCGGTGAACAGGAACAGGCTCACGATGAACGTGCGCTGCCAGGTCCAGAACGGGTCGTCGTAGAAGTCCTGCTGAATGAAGCCGAAGTGGTTGAGGTCGAAGCAGAAATGGAAGGCCGTCATCCAGAGCATCGCCGCGGCGCGCAGGATGTCGATGCGGTCCAGGCGGGTGGTGGCCTTCACCGGCAACTCGAATGCACCTTCAGCAGCAGCTGTGCCAGTTCGCGCGGCGCGCTGACCATCGGGTCGTGCCCCGTCGCCAGTTCGTACAAAGTCCAGCCCGGCTCGCTGCGCACGCGCTTGCGGGCGGCGTCGATGGTGGCCAGCGGCGGGTTCGTGCAGTCGATGAAGCTGTGCGGTATGGACCAGACCAGGGCCGGGTCGAACAGCAGGGTCTCGTGGTAGAGGCGGTAGGGCTGCGGCGTCTGGCGGCGGTTGACCCAGTCGCGGTCGGCGCCATCCAGCCCGAACACACTGGCGTCCGGCGGCGGAAAGCTCAGCCCGCCGCTGCTGCGCTGCGCCTCGGCGGCCCGCTTGGCCACGGTCTCCGCCGAGTGGGGCGTGCTCCAGCTGTTGCCGGGGTCTGGAACGCCCGCATCCAGATAGACCAGGTGCTGCAGCAGGCCGGGGTGCGCGCGCTGCAGGCGGTCGGCCACGCAGGTGATCAGGTTGCCCGCGTAGCTGTGGCCGACCAGCACCACGCGCTCCAGTTCCTCGGCTTCGATCAGCCCGATCACGTCCTGGATGTGGGTGTTGATGCCGACCGTCGGGCTCAGCAGGTGCGCACGTTCGCCCACGCCGGTGAGGGTGACGGCGTGGGTGTCCACACCGGCGCCGCGCAGCAGCGGCAGCACCCGCTTCCAGCACCAGGCGCCGTGCCAGGAGCCGTGGACGAGGACGATGGCAGTGCCGGAAGGGTCGTGGGATGCAGGCATGGGCGATCTCCGGGACAATATCGGGTTGATTTGCGGGGCCGTCAGTGGCCCCGATTCTGCCTGCACTGCCCACTTTTTTCGCGTCACCATGTTGCCCCACCAGCTCGAACTGCTTGCCCCCGCCCGCGACGCCGACATCGGCATCGAGGCCGTGAACCACGGGGCCGACGCGGTCTACATCGGCGGCCCGTCCTTCGGCGCACGCACCAGCGCCGACAACAGCGTGGCCGACATCGCCCGCCTCGCGCGGCACGCGCACCGCTACAACAGCCGCATCTTCGTGACGATGAACACCATCCTGCGCGACGACGAGCTGGAGCCGGCGCGCAAGCTGGCCTGGCAGCTCTACGACGCCGGGGTGGACGCGCTGATCATCCAGGACATGGGCCTGCTGGAGATCGACCTGCCGCCGATCCAGCTGCACGCCAGCACCCAGACCGACATCCGCACGCCCGAAAAAGCCCGCTTCCTGCAGGACGCCGGCCTGTCCCAGATCGTGCTGGCGCGCGAACTCACGCTGCAGCAGATCGCCGCCATCGACGCCGCGCTCGGCCCGAAAGACGCGCCCGGCCGCGCCATCCTAGAGTTCTTCGTGCACGGCGCACTCTGTGTGGCCTACAGCGGCCAGTGCTACATCAGCCACGCCCACACCGGGCGCAGCGCCAACCGCGGCGACTGCTCGCAGGCCTGCCGCCTGCCCTATGAGGTGAAAGACAGCCAGGGCCGCATCGTGGCGCACGACAAGCACGTGCTCTCGATGAAGGACAACAACCAGAGCGACAACCTGCGCGAGATCATCGACGCCGGCGTGCGCAGCTTCAAGATCGAAGGCCGCTACAAGGACATGGCCTACGTCAAGAACATCACCGCGCACTACCGGGTACTGCTGGACGAGATCCTTGAAGAACGCCCCGAACTGGCGCGCGCCAGCAGCGGCGAATGCACCCTCCACTTCCAGCCCGATCCGAACCAGAACTTCAACCGCGAGTTCACCGACTACTTCGTGCAGGGCCGCAAGGAAGACATCGGCGCCTTCGACACGCCCAAGAACCCGGGCCGGCCGATCGGCCATGTCACCGCCACCGGGCCCAATTTCGTCGAGCTGCAGACCGACGACCAGAGCACCGTGATCCACAACGGCGACGGCCTGTGTTACCTGGACCTGCAGAAGGAGCTGGTGGGCCTGCAGATCAACCGCGCCGAAGCGGTGAACAAGAAAGGTCTCTGGCGGGTGTTCCCGAAAGACCCGATGCCCGGGTTCAAGGACTTGCGCAAGGGCGTGCAGGTCAACCGCAACCGGGACATGGACTGGGTGCGCGGGCTGGAGAAGAAGTCGGCCGAACGCCGCATCGGCGCCTGGCTGACACTGGCTGAAACCGCTGACGGCCTGGAGCTCACGATCACCGACGAAGACGGACACAGCGGCACCGCCACCTATTCCGCCCAGGTCCACGGCCCGCTGCAGGACGCCAAGGACCCGAGCCAGGCCGAGGCCAAGCTGCGCGAAAACCTCTCCCGCCTGGGCGACACGCTGTTCCAGCCGCTGGACGTGGCCCTGAACCTGAAAGGCCCGCGCTTCGTGCCCGCCTCGCAGCTGAACGCGCTGCGCCGGGACGCGGTGGAACAGCTGGAAGCCGCCCGAGCCGCGGCCTGGCACCGCCTGCCACGCGCCAAGCCGGTCGAGCCGCCCGTCAACTATCCGGAAGACACCCTCACCTACCTGGCCAACGTGTTCAACCACAAGGCGCGCGACTTCTACGCCAAGCACGGCGTCAAAGTCATCGCCGCCGCCTACGAAAGCCACGAGGAAGAAGGCGAAGTCAGCCTGATGATCACCAAGCACTGCGTGCGCTTCTCGCTCAGCCTCTGCCCCAAGCAGGCCAAGGGCGTGACCGGCGTGCAGGGCACGGTGCGCGCCGAGCCGATGCAGCTGATCAACGGCAAGGAGAAGCTGACCCTGCGCTTCGACTGCAAGCCCTGCGAGATGCACGTGGTCGGCAAGATCAAGCGCAGCGTGATGAACGCCGCGCCGGCAAGCCCGGTGACGTTCTACCGAACGCGACCGGCGACCCCGGCCTGAGTCATCAGGCGTCCTCGCGCGCCTCGATCACCAGCTCCCGCACCCGCACGCCCTTGACGGCGGCGATGGCCCGGATGCGCAGGCCCTGCTCGGCCTCCAGCCGCATCCGCTGGTGGTAGTCCAGGCTGTCCGTCTGGCCGGGGTTGTGGGCAGGAATGCGGCGCGACCACTGGCGCCGGCCATCGAACTCCACGGTCAGCTCCAGCCAGGCGCCGTCGGTGTCGGCGGGCACATCGACCAGCAGAGCGGCGTCCACGTCGAACACCCGGGCCCGGCCATTAAGGCCCGGGATGTCCAGGACCGCTACGCTGTCTGCGCTCTGGACGCGCCAGTGTTCGGGGCGGGAATCATGAGGGTTGCCAGGGCGATTTTTCACGTCGCCCGAACTGTAGACCATGCCCGCTCAGACCGCGGCCATGGTCCACTGAAGGTGGATCAGATGTAGGCCGCCACCGGCTTGACGTGGCGCATGTGCAGGCTCAGACCCAGCGCAGCCATGTGGTTGCTGTTGCGGCCCAGGATCACCTCCGACAGCGGCAGGAACTCGGCCTCTTCGTAGGCGGCATGGGCGGTGTACTCGGTGACCAGGCGCTGCACCTCGCCAATGTCCAGATCGGTGCTCTGGCCTTTAGCGACCTGCTTGAGGCCCTTTTCCAGCCGCTTCCACAGCGCCTCGACCATGCGGTGTTCCTCGGTCAGACGCTTGGTCATGTCCTTCACTCGCTCCAGTTCCTCGCCGGGCTTTGCGCTGGCGATCACCGCTGGAAAGAGCTCGCGCTCTTCTTCCAGATGATGTTCGAAGATGGCTTCCCGGAAGAACTCCAGCGACTGCTCGGCGATCTGGCGTGCGCGTGCGGCGGGTTCCAGCAACGCGGGCAGTTCGTCCAGCGCGTTCAGGCGCTTGAGGATGCCGCTGTGGCAGTTGGAGAAGTTGTTCAGCGGGGCGTCGGTGTCAACGGCGGTGTTCATGGCGGCTCCTCTCGGGTTGGTGTGCACCGAAGCCGGTCTTCAGCACACTCACGATCTGGATGCCAGTCTGGGCCAACCGCGTTGTTGAGGCCTTGACACAAGTCAAGGCCCGCCCCTGTTCATTCAGTGTGCGGACTGGCCGCGCAGCTTGTTGAATGCGTTGAACATCAGCACGCAGACGATGCCGGCAATGAGGCCGGAAACACCGCCGGCCAGGCTGTTGACCACGCCTCCGATGGCACCCAGGCCCTCCGCCCAGTGCTCGACCGCGTGTCCCAGCGCCGGCATGCCGTGCAGCAGGATGCCGCCGCCCACCAGGAACATCGCCGCCGTACCCAGCACCGACAGGGCCTTCATCAGCCAGGGCGCAAAGGCCAGCAGACCTCGGCCGAAGGCTTGCGTGGCGGATGAGCCGCTGCGGCTCAGGTGCAGGCCCGCGTCGTCGAGCTTGACGATGCCGCCGACCAGGCCGTACACGCCCAGGGTCATGATCAGCGAGATGCCGACCAGCACCGCGACCTGCTGGGCAAAGGGTGCTGTGGCGACCGCGCCCAGGGTGATGACGATGATCTCGGCCGAGAGAATGAAGTCGGTGCGCACGGCACCCTTGATCTTCTCCTTCTCGAACGCGACCAGGTCCACTTTCTCGTCGCTCACGGCCTTCACGAGCTCGGCGTGGTGGGCGTCGTCGGCTTCCTTCCCGTGGAAGAACTTGTGCATCAGCTTCTCGGCACCTTCGAAGCACAGGAACAGACCGCCCAGCATCAGCAGGGGTGTGATGGCCCAGGGTGCCACAGCGCTGATGGCCAGCGCCGCCGGCACCAGGATGGCCTTGTTCAGCAGCGAGCCCTTGGCCACCGCCCAGACCACCGGTAGTTCGCGATCGGCGTTCACGCCAGTCACCTGCTGCGCGTTGAGCGCCAGGTCGTCGCCCAGCACGCCGGCTGTCTTTTTCGCGGCCATCTGCGTCATGGCCGCCACGTCGTCGGCGGCGGACACGCTCTGGCGCGCCGCGACCTTGGTCATGGTGGCCACGTCGTCGAGCAGGGTGGCGATGTCGTCAAGCAGTGCGAGCAGGCTGGAGGCCATGGCGGTGGTTCAACTTTCAGGACCAGACAAGGGGAAACAGCGGGTCGTCCATCGCTGCGCCGTCGGGCAGGCGCTGGTCGAGGCCAGGGAATGGCGGGGAGGTGCGCCAGCGGCGGGGCGCGTGGACCGCATCATCGCCCAGGTAGCGGGCCGAAAAAACGCGCCGCCGCGTGCCCGGACCGGTGCCGCTGCTGGCGTGCAGGCTGAGCATGTGGAAGGCCACGCAGTCGCCCGGCTCCAGCGCCCAGCCCAGTTGCCGGTAGGTGCCGGGCTCGGCGTCGATGGGCGGCAACTCTGCCAGCGTGCCCTCCGGGAACCACTTGGCCTGCTGGTCGCGGAAGGTGCGCGGCATGTACCAGGTGCCGTCGTGCGAGCCGGCGACGAAGCGCAGCGTGCTGGCCAGCGGCACCGGGTCGACCGGTATCCAGAAGCTGACGTTCTGCCTGCCGCCGACGTTGTAGTACGGCTGGTCCTGGTGCCACGGTGTCGGCTGGCGGGTACCGGCTTCCTTGACCAGCAGGTGGTCGTGGTACAGGCGCGCCGTGCGGCTCTGCATCAGCTGGGCGGCCAGATGCGGCAGGGCCGACTCCTTGAGGATGCGCTGGTAGTCCGGGTTGGTCTGCCAGGTGCAGAAGTCCTCGACGAAGCGGCCGGGGTCGTCGGGCTCGCTCGCCACCAGCGCCAGCGGGCTCAGGTGCGCCAGGTTGTGCTCGATGCCAGCCTCCAGCGTGCGCAGCTCGTCGGCGTTGAGCACGCCCCGCAGCACCACCGCCCCGTCGCGGGCGTAGGCCTGGATGGTGTCGTCGGGCAGGGGGTGCGAGCGGCTCATCGTGCGATCAGCCCACCCACTTGCGCGCGTTGCGCCAGATGCGCATCCACGGGCTCAGGTCGCTGGCGCTGCCGCTGGTCCAGCTCATCTGGATGTTGCGGAACACGCGCTCGGGGTGCGGCATCATGGCCGTGAAGCGGCCATCGGCCGTGGTGACGGACGTCAGGCCGCCCGGGCTGCCGTTCGGGTTGAACGGGTACTGCTCGGTGGCGGCGCCGCTGTTGTCGACGAAACGCATGGCGGCGATGGCCTGCGCCGGGTTGCCACGGTGCCTGAAGTTGGCAAAGCCCTCGCCGTGCGCGACGGCGATCGGCAGCCGGCTGCCGGCCATGCCCTGCAGGAACAGGCTGGGCGATTCCAGCACTTCCACCATGGACAGGCGGGCTTCGAAACGCTCGCTCTGGTTGGTGGTGAAACGCGGCCAGGCCTCGGCGCCGGGGATGATGTCGGCCAGCTCGGCGAACATCTGGCAGCCGTTGCAGACGCCCAGGCCGAAGGTGTCGGCGCGGCCGAAGAAGCCCTGGAACTGCTCGGACAGCACCGGGTTGAAGGTGATGCTGCGCGCCCAGCCGATGCCGGCGCCCAGCGTGTCGCCATAGCTGAAGCCGCCACAGGCGACCACGCCCTTGAAGTCGGCCAGCTTGGCGCGGCCCGACTGCAGGTCGGTCATGTGCACGTCGTAGGCCTCAAAGCCGGCCTGGGTGAAGGCGTAGGCCATTTCCACGTGCGAGTTCACGCCCTGCTCTCGCAGGATCGCGACCTTGGGGCGGCTCAGGTTCAGGAACGGCGCGGCCACGTTGTCCAGCGGGTCGAACGTCAGGGCCACGTGCATGCCCGGGTCTTCCGGAAGACCGGCGGCGGCGTGTTCGCTGTCGGCGCAGGCCGGGTTGTCGCGCTGCTGGTTGATCTTCCAGCTGACGCTGTCCCAGACCTGCTGCAGGTCGTACAGGCTGGCGCTGAACACCGCCTTGGTGTCGCGCCAGACCTGCAGCTGGCCCTTGCCCACGTCGATGGACGAGGACGCCGGGCGGGTCTTGCCGACGAAGTGGCTGTGCTTGGACAGGCCGTGCTCGCGCAGGGTCTGCATCACGGCGTTGCGGTCTTCGGTCTTCACCTGCAGCACGACGCCCAGCTCTTCGCTGAACAGGGCCTTGAGCGTGAGTTCCTCGCGGCGGGCGCTGACCTGCTGCGCCCAGTTCTTGGCGTCGCCGCTGTCCATGCGGCTGTCGGAAATGCCGTCGCCTTCGGTGACCAGCATGTCCACGTTCAGAGATACGCCCACATGGCCGGCGAAGGCCATCTCGGCCGCCGCGGCCAGCAGGCCGCCGTCTGAACGGTCGTGGTAGGCCAGGATCTGGCCCTTGGCGCGCAGCGCGTTGACGGCATTGACCAGATTGATCAGGTCCTGCGGGCTGTCCAGGTCGGGCACCTCGTCACCAGGCTGACCCAGCGTCAGGCCCAGCACGCTGCCGCCGAGGCGGTTGCGGCCTTTGCCCAGGTCGACCAGTACCAGGGTGGTGTCGTCGATATCGCGGTTGAGCTGCGGCGTGAGCGTGCCGCGCACGTCGGCCAGCGTCGCGAAGGCGCTGACGATCAGGCTCACCGGCGAGGTGACCTTCTTCTTTTCGCCGTCTGCCGTCCACTGCGTGCGCATGGACAGGCTGTCCTTGCCCACCGGCACCGACACGTCCAGCGCCGGGCACAGCTCCATGCCGATGGCCTTGACGGTGGCGTACAGGTCGGCGTCTTCACCGGGTTCGCCGCAGGCGGCCATCCAGTTGGCCGACAGCTTGACGCGGGGCAGCTCGATGGGCGCGGCCAGCAGGTTGGTGATGGCTTCAGCCACGGCCATGCGGCCCGAGGCCGCGGCGTTGATGGCAGCCAGCGGCGTGCGCTCGCCCATGGACATGGCTTCACCGGCGAAACCGGCGTAGTCGGCCAGGGTCACGGCGCAGTCGGCCACCGGCACCTGCCAGGGGCCCACCATCTGGTCGCGGTGAGTCAGTCCACCCACCGTGCGGTCGCCGATGGTGACCAGGAAGCGCTTGGAGGCGACGGTCGGGTGGCTCAGCACGTCGATCACGGCCTTTTCCAGCGACACGCCGGTGAGGTCCATCGGCTGGAAGCTGCGTTGCACCGTTCTCACGTCGCGGTGCATCTTGGGCGGCTTGCCCAGCAGCACGTCCATGGGCATGTCGACCGGGCTTTCCTTGCTCTCGTCCACCAGCGACAGGTGGCGCTCTTCGGTGGCCACGCCGACGACCGAGAACGGGCAGCGCTCACGCTCGCAGAAGGCCTTGAACTGCTCCAGCGACTCGGGTGCGATGGCCAGCACGTAGCGTTCCTGGCTCTCGTTGCACCAGATTTCCTTGGGCGCCAGGCCGCTCTCTTCCAGCGGCACGGCGCGCAGGTCGAAGCGGGCACCACGGCCTGCGTCGTTCACCAGTTCGGGGAAAGCGTTGGACAGGCCACCCGCGCCCACGTCGTGGATGAACAGGACCGGGTTCTTCTCGCCCTGCGCCCAGCAGTGGTTGATGACTTCCTGCGCCCGGCGCTCGATCTCGGGGTTGCCGCGCTGCACGCTGTCAAAGTCCAGCGAGGCGGCGTTGGTGCCGGTGGCCATGGAGCTGGCGGCGCCGCCGCCCATGCCGATCTTCATGCCCGGGCCGCCGAGCTGGATCAGCAGCGTACCGGCCGGGAAATCGATCTTCTTGGTCTGCGTGGCGTCGATCTGGCCCAGGCCGCCCGCGATCATGATGGGCTTGTGGTAGCCGCGGGTCACGCCGCCCACGTCCTGCTCGTATTCGCGGAAGTAGCCCAGCAGGTTGGGACGGCCGAACTCGTTGTTGAAGGCTGCGCCGCCCAGCGGGCCCTCGGTCATGATCTGCAGCGGGCTGGCGATGTGCTCGGGCTTGCCGCCCGGCTGGTCGCTCAGGCCGCCCCAGAGCTTGGACACGGTGAAGCCGGTCAGGCCGGCCTTGGGCTTGGATCCGCGACCGGTGGCACCTTCGTCGCGGATCTCGCCGCCCGCGCCGGTGGAGGCGCCGGGGAAGGGGGAAATCGCAGTCGGGTGGTTGTGCGTTTCCACCTTCATCAGGATGTGGTGGGTGGCGGCTTCCGCCTGGTAGGCGGGCGATGCATGGCCGCCGGCCTTGGCGACGAAGCGCTCCAGCTGATGCCCTTCCATGATGGACGCGTTGTCCGAGTACGCCACGATGGTGTGTTGTGGCGATGTCTGGTGCGTGTGGCGGATCATGCCGAACAGGCTCTTGTCCTGCGCCACGCCGTCGATGGTGAACTGCGCGTTGAAGATCTTGTGGCGGCAGTGTTCGCTGTTGGCCTGCGCAAACATCATCAGCTCGACGTCGGTCGGGTTGCGCTTCAGGCCGTTGAAGGCGTTGACCAGGTAGTCGATCTCGTCGTCGGCCAGGGCCAAGCCCCATTCGACGTTGGCCTTTTCCAGCGCGGCGCGCCCGCCACCCAGCACATCCACGTGCTCCATGGGCGCGGGGTGCAGTTCGGTGAACAGCGCTTCGGCCTGGCTGCGCTCGGTGGTCACGGCCTCGGTCATGCGGTCGTGCAGCAGGTCGGCCACGGTGCGCAACTGCTCTTCGGACAGGCTCGCCTTGCCCAGCAGGCCGCTCTTGAGTCCGACGCGGAACTCGACCAGGCGCTCGACGCGGTGCAGCGCCAGGCCACAGTTGTGCGCGATGTCGGTGGCCTTGGAGGCCCAAGGGGAGACGGTGCCCAAGCGGGGCAGCACGTAGAGAGCGGGGGCACCGGCCTTTTCGGCGGCGAGGAAGGCTTCGGTGGCCGGCTCGCCGTAGGTCAGCAACTGCCCCAGGCGCTCCACCGTGGCGGCATCGGGCGCAGCGTCGAACGACGCCAGGTGCACGAAGCGGGCGCTCAGGCCGGTGATCTTGTCGGAAATGCCCTGCAGACGGGGCAGGAGTTGCTGGACTTTGAAGTCGCTGATGGCGTTGCCGCCATCAAAAAAGCGCAGGTGCAGGGTCACGGTGGGTGGCCTTGGGGCTGGATGACCGCAGGGGTCGGTGAAAACCCGAGATTTTACCTTTGCCCCTCAACCCGAATCACCCCGCAGGCGGCATCCAGGCCAGCGGGGAACCGGCTCCGCCGGGCCGCAGCTGGCGCCCCCTGGGGGGGCGCGAATCGGCGCGGGGGGGCTAAAACTGGTAGCCGACGCTCACCTTGATGACCGGCAGCACCTTGGCGCTGTTCAGGTCGTCCTGCACCTTGCGTTCTTCCGCGGCGATGGCCGCCTGCGCGCCCGGCTGGGCCAGCAGGCCGCCCGAACCGGTCAGCCGGACCTTGGGCTTGCCGATGGACACGCCCAGGTCCAGACCGAAGGTCCAGCCCGGCTCGTTGTGCCGGCCGTGGCCCCAGCCCACGCCGATGTAGGGCATGGTGCTCGGGTACTTGATGTCGGCGCGCAGCGAGTTGCCGGTGGCGTCGAAGCGCTGGCCGTCGATGGTGACCGAGCCGTTCGTGGCCTGCGCGTTCAGCGCGGCCGAGGTGCCGCCGAAGGTGGCGCCGCCCACCAGGCGGAACGTGCCCAGGAAGGGGCGGAAGTCGACGAACACGCCGTTGCCCTTGAGCTTGAGGTCACCCTTGTAGGTGATCTGGTCTTCGGTGTAGGTGTCCGATTCGGTGAGGCTGGCCAGCTCGCCGCGAATGCCCAGCGCAGGGCCGACTGGCAGGTTCAGCCCCACCCCTGCACCACCTGTACCGACAACGCCGTATACGCCCACGCCCTGCGCCAGCGCAGAGCCCGTCAGGGCCATCAGGGACAAACCGGTGATCAATAGCTTCTTCATTCGAGCGCCTCTCTGTGGGGGTGTTGGGGAGCGGGCGAGTATAGAAGTGGCGACAGCGCCCGGGTGGCTATTTCACCCTTCGTTTCAAACCGTTGCCCGCCACGGGATAATTGCGTCCCATGAGCATCACCTACAAAGACGAGGCTGGCATCGCCGGCATGCGCACGGCCTGTCGGCTGGCGTCCGAAGTGCTGGACTTCCTGACCCCGCACATCCAGCCTGGCGTGACCACCCTGGAGATCGACCGCCTCTCGGCCGAGTACATGAAGCAGCAGGGCACGCGCTCGGCCACCGTCGGCTACCAGCCCCCGGGCTACCCGCCCTACCCGGGCCACCTCTGCACCTCGATCAACCACGTCGTCTGCCACGGCATCCCCAACGACAAGCCGCTGAAGAAGGGCGACATCCTCAACGTCGACGTCACCGTGATCACGCCGGAGGGCTGGTACGGTGACAACAGCCGCATGTTCCTCATCGGTGGCGAGGCCGCCTGCAGCGTGCAGGCCCGGCGGCTGACCCAGGTCACCTTCGAGGCCATGTGGAAGGGCATCGTGATGGTCAAGCCCGGCGTGCGCCTGGGCGACATCGGCCACGCGATCCAGACCTACGCCGAAGGCAACGGCTATTCCGTGGTGCGCGAGTTCTGCGGCCACGGCATCGGTCAGCGCTTCCACGAAGAGCCGCAGGTGCTGCACTACGGCCGCCCCGGCACGCTCGAAGAGCTCAAGCCTGGCATGACCTTCACCATCGAGCCCATGATCAATGCCGGCAAGCGCGACATCAAGGAGATGGGCGACGGCTGGACCATCGTCACGCGCGACCGTTCGCTGTCTGCGCAGTGGGAACACACCGTGCTGGTCACGCCCACGGGCTACGAGGTGCTCACGCTCTCGGCCGGCAGCCCGCCCCTTCCCTCGTTCGTGACCACCACCGCCTGCTGATTCCGGAGCGCTCCCATGGCTGAAGCTGCAGGCGATCTCGGCGCGCTGCGCCAGCGCTACCGCGAAGACAAAACCACCTTGTTCACCCAGCTGGGCGAACAGGGTTCATCGACCCGCGGCGTGCGCCGCACCCTGCAGCAACTGGCCCGGCTGACCGACGGCACGCTGCGCCAGCTCTGGACCAATGCAGGCTTCGGTCCGGGCTTCTCGCTCCTGGCTGTCGGCGGCTATGGCCGTGGCGAGCTGTTCCCGAACTCGGACGTCGACGTGCTGGTGCTGCTGCCCGACGGCGCGACGCCAGATGGCGATGAAGCGCTGAAGGCGCGTCTGGAGTCCTTCATCGGCGCCTGCTGGGACGTGGGGCTGGAAATCGGCTCCAGCGTGCGCACCGCCGCCGAATGCGTCGAAGAGGCCGTGCGCGACGTGACGGTGCAGACCTCGCTGCTCGAATGCCGCCTGATTGTGGGCTCGCGGGCGCAGTTCACAGGCTTGGTGCGGCGCCTGGGCGAGGTCATGGACCCCAAGGCCTTCTTTGTGGCCAAGACGCTGGAAATGCGCCAGCGCCACACCAAGTACGAGAACACGCCCTACTCGCTCGAACCCAACTGCAAGGAGTCGCCGGGCGGCCTGCGCGACCTGCAGGTCATCCTCTGGGTGGCCAAGGCCGCCGGCTTGGCGCGCAGCTGGGACGAGCTGGCGCGCCGGGGCCTGGCCACGCCGCTGGAGGTGCGCCAGATCAAGGCCAACGAGGCCCTGCTGAGCCTGATCCGCGCGCGGCTGCACCTGCTGGCCCACCGGCGCGAAGACCGGCTGGTGTTCGACCTGCAGACCGCAGTGGCCGAGTCCTTCGGCTACAAGGCGCAGGCACCGGCCTCCGCCGGCCCGCACGAGCAGCCACCGGCGCCCACCGCCCGCCTGGCCCGCCGCGCCAGCGAGGAGCTGATGCGGCGCTACTACTGGGCCGCCAAGGCCGTGACCCAGCTCAACCAGATCCTGCTGCTCAACATCGAGGAGCGGCTGAACAGCGACGAGAGCGGCGCCGACCAGATGCGCCCGATCAACGAGCGCTTCTACGACAAGGCCGGCATGCTGGAAGTGGCCAGCGACCACCTCTACCTCCGGCAGCCGCACGCCATCCTCGAAACCTTCCTGCTATACCAGACCACGGTGGGCATCAAGGGCCTGTCGGCGCGCACGCTGCGCGCGCTGTACAACGCGCGCCCGATCATGAACGGCGCCTTCCGCGCCGACCCGGTCAACCACGCCACCTTCCTGCAGATCCTGCAGCAGCCCGAGGGCATCACGCACGCCATGCGGCTGATGAACCAGACCTCGGTGCTGGGCCGCTACCTCTGGGTGTTTCGCCACATCGTCGGCCAGATGCAGCACGACCTGTTCCACGTCTACACCGTGGACCAGCACATCCTGATGGTCCTGCGCAACGTGCGCCGCTTCTTCATCGCCGAGCACTCGCACGAATACCCGTTCTGTTCGCAGCTGGCCGCGGGCTGGGACAAGCCCTGGATCTTCTACGTGGCGGCGCTGTTCCACGACATCGCCAAGGGCCGCGGCGGCGACCACTCCGAGCTGGGTGCGCGCGACGTGCGCAGCTTCTGCCGCCAGCACGGCATCGCGCGCGAAGACGCCAAGCTGATCGAGTTCCTGGTGTCCGAACACCTGACCATGAGCCGCATCGCGCAAAAGGAAGACCTGAGCGACCCGGACGTGATCACCGCCTTCGCCCAGCGCGTGGGCAACGAGCGCTACCTCACGGCGCTCTACCTGCTCACGGTGGCCGACATCCGCGGCACCAGCCCCAAGGTGTGGAACGCCTGGAAGGGCAAGCTGCTGGAAGACCTGTACCGCTACACCCTGCGCGCCCTGGGCGGCCGCGCTCCCGACCCGGACGCCGTGGTCGAGGCGCGCAAGCGCGAGGCCCTGTCCATGCTGGCGCTGCACGCCCTGCCCCACCAGGCGCACAAGGCCCTGTGGGACACGCTGGACGTGGGCTATTTCATGCGCCACCAGGCCGACGAGATCGCCTGGCACACACGGGTGCTCACGCGCCAGCTGGCCATCAACGCACGCAGCAGCACCGGGGTGCCCCCCGACGCCGCCATCGTGCGCGCCCGCCTCTCGCCCGAGGGCGAGGGCCTGCAGGTGCTGGTCTACTCGCCGGACCAGAACGACCTCTTCGCCCGCATCTGCGGCTACTTCGACAACGCCGGGTTCTCGATCCTCGACGCCCGCATCCACACCACCATGACCGGACACGCGCTGGACACCTTCCAGGTGGTGGCGCCCACGCTGTCGGAGCACTACCGCGAGCTGATCGCGATGGTCGAAAACAAGCTCGCCAGCACCATCGACGAGCGCGGCCCGCTGCCGCCGCCCAGCAAGGGGCGGCTCTCGCGCCGGGTCAAGAGCTTCCCGATCACGCCACGGGTGGACCTGCGGCCGGACGAAAAAGCCCAGCGCTGGCTGCTGAGCATCTCCGCCAGCGACCGCGCCGGCCTGCTCTACTGCATCTCGCGCGTGCTGGCCCAGCACCACATCAGCGTGCAGCTGGCCAAGGTCAGCACCCTGGGCGAGCGGGTCGAGGACACGTTCCTGATCAGCGGACCCGAGCTGCAGGTCAACAAGCGCCAGATCGAAATCGAGACCGAGTTGCTGGAAACGCTGGAGGGCTGAGCGCCCTCCAGCTGTCCGCTCAGGCGGGGTGGCTCAGTGCGTTCGGGTCCCGCTCGTGGGCGCGCTCATCGCGCACCTGGCGGCCGAACAGGCGGGCGAAGAAGATGCTCAGGTCGTCGACGATGGTGAACACCGCCGGCACCACCAGCAGGCTCAGCAGGGTCGAGGTCACCAGACCGCCGATCACCGCCACCGCCATCGGCGAGCGGAAGCTGCTGTCCGCTGCCCCCGAACCCACCGCCACCGGCAGCATGCCGGCGACCATGGCAATGGTGGTCATGACAATCGGCCGCGCCCGCTTGTGGCAGGCATCCAGGATGGCTTCCAGCCTCGGCAGGCCGCGCTGGCGACGCGCCTCGATGGCGTACTCCACCAGCAGGATGGAGTTCTTCGACGCCACCCCCATCAGCATCACCAGACCGATCAGCGAGGGCATGGAGAAGCTCTTGTTGGTCAGCAGCAGGGCCACGAAGGCGCCCCCGAAGGACATCAGCAGCGCGGGCAGGATGGTCAGCGGCATCAGGAAGGCCTTGAACAGCAGCACCAGCACGATGTAGATGCACAGCACGCCGGTCAGCATGGCCAGGCCGAAGCTGGCGAACAGTTCGCCCTGCACCTCGGCGTCGCCGATCTCCAGCACCTGCACGCCCGGCGGCAGGTTGCGGATGCTGGGCAGCGCGTCCACCGCGGTCTTCATGTCGCCCAGCGGGATGCCGGCGAGCTCGACCTCGAAGTTGATGTTGCGCGAGCGGTCGTAGCGGTCGATCACGGCCGGGCCGCCGCCGAAAGTCAGCGTGGCGACCTGGCTGAGCATGACCGGACCCTTGGCGCCGGGCACGGACAGGCGGCCCAGCACCTCCAGGTTCTCGCGCGCGGCGCTGTCGAGTTTGACCACGATCGGCACCTGGCGCTGCGGCAGGTTCAGCTTGGGCAGGGCGCTGTCGTAGTCGCCCACGGTGGCGATGCGCAGCGTCTCGGCGATGGCCGAACTGGTCACGCCCAGATCGGCGGCGCGCTGCAGGTCGGGCGTGACGATGATCTCGGTGCGCACCAGCGCGGCAGACGACTGGATGCTGCCCACGCCGCTGATGGTGCGCAGGTCGCGCTCGATGGCGCGGGCCGCGGTCGACAGCGCGCTGGCGTCGTTGCCGGTGAGCGTCAGGATGTATTTCTCGCCCGAGCCGCCCAGGCCCACCTTGTAGCGCACGCCCGGCAGACCGGACATCACATCGCGGATCTGGTTCTCGATCACCTGCTTGCGCGGGCGCTGGCCGCGCGGGTCGAGCTGGATGGTCAGCGCCGCCTTGCGCGACTCCTGCGCGCCCTGCGGCGCGAAGGGGTCGGTGCCGGCCGAGCCGGAGCCGATGGTGGTGTACACCGACTTGACGTGCTGCACCCCGTTCACGAGCACCCGCGCCCGTTCGGCGGTGGCCACGGTCTGCGCCAGCGTGGCACCCGGCGGCAGCTCCAGGTAGACCTGGGTCTGCGAGTTGTCGTCCGGCGGGATGAAGCCCTGGGGCAGCAGCGGGATCAGCGCCAGCGAGCCGAAGAAGAAGAGGATGGCGCCGACCAGCGTCAGCCAGCGGTGGCGGATGCAGGCCGCGGCCCAGCGCTGGTAGGTGTCGAGCCAGCCGGGTTCGTTCTGGTTGGTCATCCAGGCCCAGAGGCCGCCGAGGAAGCGGTTGCTGCGCGCCCAGGCCGGCTGCTCCTTGGCGGTCACCACCGGCTTGAGCAGGTAGGCCGCCATCATGGGCGTGAGCGCGCGCGCCACCACCAGCGAGGCGAACACCGCCAGCGCGGCCGTCCAGCCGAACTGCTTGAAGAACTTGCCCGGAATGCCGGCCATGAAGGCCGTGGGCAGGAACACCGCGATCAGGGTGAAGGTGGTGGCGATCACGGCCATGCCGATCTCGTCCGCCGCTTCCATGGCCGCCTGGTACGGCGTCTTGCCCATGCGCATGTGGCGCACGATGTTCTCCACCTCCACGATGGCGTCGTCCACCAGGATGCCGATGACCAGCGACATGGCCAGCAGCGTGACCACGTTGATGGTGAAGCCCATGTAGTGCATGCCGATGAAGGCCGGGATGGCCGACAGCGGCAGGGCCACGGCCGAGACCACGGTGGCGCGGAAGTCGCGCAGGAACAGCCAGACCACCAGCACCGCGAGGATGGCACCCTCGTACAACAGGGTCATGGAGGCGTTGAACTCCTCCTCCACCGGCGTCACGAAGTCGAACGACTCGGTGATCTGCAGATCCGGACGTGCGGCCTGCAACTCCTTGAGCCTGGCGCGCACGCCCTGCCCGACCTCCACCTCGCTGGCACCCTTGCTGCGCGCCACCTCGAAGCCGACCACCGGCTTGCCGTCCAGGAAGGCCGCCGCGGTCGGCTCGGCGATGGTGTCCTTCACGGTCGCGATCTGGTCCAGCCGGATTCGACGGCCATCGGACAGCGAGAGCTCCAGCGCGGCCAGCTCCTCGGCAGACTTCATCGCCGAGAGCGTGCGCAGCGGCTGCTGGCTGCCGCCGATGTCGGCGCGGCCGCCCGCGCTCTCGATCTGCACACGGGCCAGCTGGCGCGATATGTCGGCCGCGGTGGCCCCCAGCGCCTGCAGCTTGAGCGGGTCCAGCAGGATCTGCACCTCGCGGTTGACGCCGCCCACGCGGTTGATCGCACCCACGCCACGCACCGACAGCAGCAGCTTGGCCACGTCGTTGTCGACGAACCAGGAGATAGCCTCGTCGTCCATCTTGTCCGAGCGCACCGTGTAGGCCAGCACCGCACCGCCGGCCAGCTCCAGCTTGTTGACGATGGGCTCGCGCAGGTCGGTGGGCAGGTCGCCGCGCACCTTGGCCACGGCCGAGCGCACGTCGTCCAGCGCTTCCTGTGTGGGTTTCTCGATCCGGAACTCGGCCGTGATCGAGACCGTGCCGTCCTGCACCTTGGTGTAGATGTGCTTGAGGCCCTGCAGCGACGCCAGGCTGTTCTCGATCTTGCGGGCGACGTCGTTTTCCAGCTGGTTGGGCGCGGCGCCCGGCAGGCTGGCGACGATGGTGATGTTGGGCACGTCCAGGTCGGGGAAGTTCTGCACCTTCATCGCCTGGAACGAGAACAGACCGGCGAGCGTGAGCATGACGAACAGCATCGCCGCCGGAATCGGGTTGCGGATGGACCACGCGGAAACGTTCATGGCCGGTCCTTCACTGCGCGATCTTCACGAGGTCGCCCTCGTTGAGGAAGCCGGCGCCCTGCACCGCCACCGTCTCGTCGGCCTTCAGGCCCTGCAGCACCTCCACGCGGTCACCCGCGCGGCGCCCGGTGTCCACCTTGCGCTGCCCGGCCTTGCTGTCGGCGCCGATCACGAACACATAGTTGTGACCGTCGCGCACCACGATGGACTGCGCCGGTACGGTCAGCGCCTGGCTGCTGCCGATCTGAAACCGGCCGCGCGCGAAGGTACCGGCCTTGAGTTCGGTGTGTTTGGGCAGATCGGCGAACACCAGCACGTTGCGGGTCTGCGGATCGGCCGTGGGCGCGATGGCGCGCACCGTGCCCGCCACGGTCAGGCCACTGGCCGCCGTGACCTCCACCTTCTGCCCCACCTTGACCTGACCGACCTCGGCCGGCGTGACCTCGGCGCGCCACTCCATGCGGCTCTGCCGCACCAGGCGGAACAGCTCCTGCCCGGCGCCGGCCACCGCACCCACCGTGGCCGTGCGGGCAGAGATCACGCCATCGTCCGGCGCTCGCACCTGGGTATTGCCCAGTCGCACCTGGCTGGCGGCGTAGGCAGCCTTGGCGGCTTCGAACTGCGCCCGCGTCACCTTTTCCTGCGTCAGGTACTGGGCGATCTGCGACTTGGACAATGCCCCGGTGTTCTCGATCGAGCGTGCCCGGTCGGCATCGGCCTTGGCGCTCTCGGCCGCGGCCTCGGCCTGCATCAGCGCGGCCTTGCCCTGCAGGCTCTCGGCCTCGGTGGTCTCGCGGGCGAAGGTGGCCAGCACCTGGCCCTTCTTCACCACATCGCCGATGTTCACGTTCACGGTGGCCAGGCGCAAGCCCGGCACCTCGGCGCCCACGCTGGCCTCCTGCCAGGCGGCGATGTTGCCGTTGGCCTGCAGCTGCAGTGCTAGGCTGGCGGTTTCCGGCTTGGCGGTGCTCACCGTCATTGCGGGCTTGGGCGCTGCTGCGGGGGCGGCGCCCTCGGCTGCGGGCGCCGCCGGGCCGGCAGCCGCCCCTTCGGCGGGCTTGTCGCTGCCGCCGCAGGCCACCGCGAGCACCGAGGACAACAGCAGCACGGCCGCGAGGCGGCCCGAGGAATCAACGGACAGTTGGCGCATGGTCTTCTTCATGAGGCTTGGCGCACCGGTTCCGGCGCGATCTGGGGGTCAAAACCGCCGCCCAGGGCGACGTACAGGGCGATCCAGGTGTTCAGGTGGTCCAGCTGCAGCGCCACAGCGCCGCTGTCGGCGTTGAGCTTGAGCCGGCGGGCCTCCTCCAGTTCGTTGAGGTTGGCCAGACCCACGCGGTAGCGCGCCTCGGTGGCCTCGAACGAACGGGTGTAGCCCGCGACGGCCTGCTGGCTGGCCACCAGCTGGGTGCGCAGCGTGTCCAGCGCCACCAGCGACTGCTCGACCTCGGCGATGGCGCGGCGCAGCACATTGGCGTAGCCGATGGCCGCCGACTCGTAGCGCGCGGCAGCGGCCTCGGCCGACGCGTTCAGGCCACCGCGGCCGATCAGCGGCAGGTTCAGCACCAGCGGACCGACCGACCAGGTGTTGAAGGTCGTGCTCTCGCCACCGGTGGTGAAACGGTTGCGCAGCACGTTGCTGCTCAGGCTCAGGCTGGGCCAGAGCGCGGCACGGGCCACGCCCACGCCCTCGGCGGCCGCGACCAGTTCCTGTTGGGCACGGGCCACGTCGGGCCGCTGGCGGATCACCTCCAGCGGCACCGCCGACACGGCCAGGGCCGAACCGGCCGCGGTCGGATCGGGCAAGGCGATACTGGCACCCAGGCGCTCGCGCAGGGCGGGTTCGTCGGCCCCGACCAGCGCCACGATGGCCTTGAACTGCTGCTCGCACTGGCGGTGCTGCTGCGCCAGGCGCGCCTCGGCGTCGGCTTGGCCGGCGCGCGCCAGGGCGGCGGTGGCCGGCGCCAGCAGACCCGCTCGCTCGGTGTCGGCCGCGCTCTGGGCGGTGATGCTGCGCGAGGCGCGGTCGCTGTCGATCACGCCCTTCTGCGCCAGGCAGGAACGCCAGCCCAGATACAGCCGCGCCGTTTCGGCCGCCATCAGCACGCGCGCCTCGTGCCAGCCGGCCTGCGCGGCACCGGCCTCGGCCGAGGCCTGGCGCACCGAAGACGCGTTCTGGCCCCAGAGGTCGATCGCCCACGAGGCCTGCAGGCCCACATTCATGCCCGTGCCCAAGGGAGCGCTGGCGTCCACGCCACGGTAGGCGCCAGCGGTCAGACCCACCTGGGGCAGCGTGGCGCTGTCGGCGCCGGCCAGTGCTGCGCGCGCGGCAAACACCTGCGCCCGGGCCGCCATGATGCTGGCGCTGCCCTGCTGGGCCTGCCCGATCAGCTCCGGCAGCCGGGGGTCTCCCAGGCGGGCCCACCAGTCGACCAGCGAGGTGGTCTGGCCCTGGTGGGGCACGGCGGGTGCGAACCAGGCCTTGGGCAGGCTGGACTCCACCATCTGCACACTGCGCTCGGGCGGCGGCCCCATGCCCGCACAGGCGCTCAGGCCCAGCGCGCTCAACAGAATAAGAAGTGGTTTCATTTGCATTCAGACGAAACGCCGCGTTGCAGCGCAACAAAGGAATCGAGCATAGCGAAGCCGCAGCCCGTTTCAGAGGACTTTTTGTTTCAGTTTTTTTCGTTTTCCGTCACACCCGGCGCCACCACCTCGGTGAAACCGAAGCGGGTGAAGTCGCGCACGCGCATCGGATACAGCGTGCCCATCAGGTGGTCGCATTCGTGCTGCACCACCCGGGCGTGAAAGCCTTCCACCTCCCGCTCCAGCAGGCTGCCGTCGGCGGCAAAGCCCTGGTAGCGGATGCGCCGCCAGCGGGGCACCACGGCCCGCAGCCCGGGCACCGAGAGGCAGCCCTCCCAGCCCTCCTCCTCTTCACCGCCCAGCGGGGTGATGACAGGGTTGATCAGCACCGTGCGCGGCACGACGGGCGCATCCGGATAGCGCGGGTTGGGCGCGCCGGTGCCAAAGATCACCACCTGCAGGTCCACGCCGATCTGCGGTGCCGCCAGGCCGGCACCGTTCGCGGCGGCCATGGTCTCTTCCATGTCGGCCACCAGCTGGTGCAGCTCGGGGGTGTCGAAAGTCTGCACGGGCTGGGCGATCCGCAGCAGCCTGGGGTCGCCCATCTTGAGGATCGTGTGAATGGCCATGAGAAAGCGGCGGTATTGGGGTTTTGCCCGGGTGGCGCGCGATTGTGGCGCAGCTAGAGTGGGCAGAGATACCCACCCCTGTAATTGCTGCCACCACGTTGTCAGGAGGACCCATGAACTTCGCGCCGATTGGCACCGCTTTGGCCACCCTGGCGTTCTCAGGCGCCGTCTTCGCCCAGGGCGCCGAGATTTTCAAGGGCGCCGACCTGGCGCTGGGCGAGAAGCTCATCGCCGAACACAAGTGCGCGCAGTGCCACGCCAGCAAGGTGGGCGGCGACGGCAGCGCGATCTACAAGCCGCAAGGCAAGTTCAACAACGCTGGCCTGCTGCGCGGCATGGTCGAGATGTGCAACACCCAGATGAACCTGGGCCTGTTTCCCGAAGAAGTGACGGCAGTGGCCGCGGTGCTCAACCGCGACCACTACAAGTTCAAGTAGCCAGCAAGGCCAGCATCCCGGCTTCGTCGATGACCGCCACGCCCAGCTCACGCGCCTTGTCCAGCTTGCTGCCCGCCTCTTCGCCGGCCACCACGTAGTCGGTCTTCTTGCTCACCGAGCCGGCCACTTTGGCGCCCGCGGCTTCTAGCATCTCCTTGGCCTGTTCGCGCCTGAGCGTGGGGAAGGTGCCAGTCAGCACGAAGGTCTTGCCCGCCAGCGGCTGGGCTGCGCGCTCGGCGGGTGCCCCTTCTTCCCAGTGCACGCCGCAGGCCCGCAGCTGCTCGACCACCTCGCGGTTGTGCGGCTGGTCGAAGAAGGT
The DNA here is from genome assembly GCF_004006415.1 of Hydrogenophaga sp. NH-16. NCBI lineage: Bacteria > Pseudomonadati > Pseudomonadota > Betaproteobacteria > Burkholderiales > Comamonadaceae > Hydrogenophaga > Hydrogenophaga sp. NH-16. The sequence continues at coordinate 2,741,051 of NZ_CP029344.1, read as the reverse complement.
CCGCAGGCTCTGCGCCACCGTCGGGCCGACATCGTTGACCTCCAGCAGCTGTTCCTCGCTGGCGTCCATGATCGCGTCGAGGCTGCCGAAGTGGCGCGCCAGGTCCTTGGCGGTCGCCTCGCCCACGTGGCGGATGCCCAGGCCGAACAGGAAGCGCGGCAGCGTGGTGTGCTTGGACTTCTCCAGTGCGTCCAGCACGTTCTGCGCCGACTTTTCGGCCATGCGGTCCAGGTTGGCCAAGGCCATCAGGCCCATGCGGTAGAGGTCGGGCAGGGTCTTGACCACGCCGGCGTCCACCAGCTGCTCCACCAGCTTGTCGCCCAGGCCTTCGATGTCCACCGCACGGCGCTGGGCGTAGTGCAGGATGGCCTGCTTGCGCTGCGCGCCGCAGAACAGCCCGCCGGTGCAGCGGTGGTCCACCTCCCCCTCTTCGCGCACCGCTGCGCTGCCGCAGACCGGGCAGGTGTGCGGCATGGTGAAGATGGCCGCACCCTCGGGGCGCTTCTCCGGCAGCACCGCCACGACCTCGGGAATCACGTCGCCCGCGCGGCGCACGATCACCGTGTCGCCGATGCGCACGTCCTTGCGGCGCGCCTCGTCCTCGTTGTGCAGCGTGGCGTTGGTCACCGTCACGCCGCCGACGAACACGGGGGCCAGTTTGGCCACGGGCGTGAGCTTGCCGGTGCGGCCGACCTGAATCTCGATGCCATTCAGTCGGGTCAGCTGTTCCTGCGCCGGGTACTTGTGGGCCACGGCCCAGCGCGGCTCGCGGGTCTTGAAGCCCAGCTCGCGCTGCAGCGCGAGCGAATTGACCTTGTAGACCACGCCATCGATGTCGAACGGCAGCGCGTCGCGCTTCGCAGCAATCTGCGCGTGGAACGCCACCAGCCCGGCCGCGCCCTGCGCCACGCAGCGTTCGGCGCACACCGGCAGACCGAAGGCGGCCAGGGCTTCGAGCAGGCCGCTGTGGGTGCCGGGCAGGGTCCAGCCACGCACCTCGCCCAGGCCGTAGGCGAAGAAGGACAGCGGGCGCTGCGCCGTGATCGCCGGGTCGAGCTGGCGCACCGCGCCGGCGGCGGTGTTGCGCGGGTTGATGTAGGTCTTCTCGCCCTTCTCGCGCTGGCGCTCGTTCAGCCGCTCGAAATCGTCGCGGCGCATGTAGACCTCGCCGCGGACCTCCAGCACTTCTGGAATAGCGCCGTGGGTTTCGCCGCCGGGCCGCCCCAAGGCGAAACGCGCCCCCTCGGGGGGCAGCGAACCACGCGAAGCGGGGAGCGAGGGGGCCAACATCAACGGAATCTGCCCGATGGTGCGGATGTTCTGTGTCACGTCCTCGCCGGTTTCGCCGTCGCCACGTGTGGCCGCCTGCACCAGCACGCCGTGCTCGTAGCGCAGGTTGATCGCCAGGCCGTCGAACTTGAGCTCGGCGGCGTACTCGACCGCGGACGCGTCCACGGGCAGACCCAGTTCGCGGCGCACGCGCGCATCGAAGGCCTCGGCGCCCGCGGCGGTGGTGTCGGTCTCGGTCTGGATCGACAGCATGGGCACCGCATGGCGCACCGGCACCAGTCCGTCCAGAATCTTGCCACCCACGCGCTGGGTCGGCGAGTCAGCGGTCAGCAGTTCGGGGTGCGCGGCCTCGATGGCCTGCAGCTCCTGGAACAGCCGGTCGTACTCGGCGTCCGGCACCTCTGGCGCGTCGAGCACGTAGTAGCGGTGGGCGTGGTGGTGCAGTTGGGCGCGCAGGTCGGCGGCGCGTTCCGCCGGCGTGGGCTCGGCGGCAAACAGGTCAGGTGTCATCAGGAGAACAGGCGTCGCGCCTGCGGTGAGCCGGCGGAGAGGTCGTGGCTGTCGAGCGCGTCGTAGAGGGACTCGAGGTCGGCGCCGATCTGGTCCATGGTGTCGGCGCCCAGTGGCTGGCCGGCGTCGTCGGTGACCACACCGTCCATGGCCTCGGCCAATGCCGAGGCGGCCTGGCGCAGGCGCACAAAAGGCTGCTCGCTGCGGGGCACGTGCGTGACCTCCAGCGACAGGTTGATCTCGCGCAGCGCACTCTGCTCCGGGTCCTCGGCCATGGCCGCCTGCGGATCGAACGACAGACTGAGGATGGGGGCCTGGCCCGCGGCGCTGCCGGGCAGCACCATGCGGCCGGGCAGCACGCCCGCCACAAAACCGAAGCGCGCGGCGTTCTGCGACACATAGCCCGGGCTCCAGGCCGCGCGGCGAGCGCGCAGCGTAAAACCCAGCTGCGCGTCGTGGCCGCTGGCAAAGGCGTCCAGCTCTCGGGCCCGCGCCACCTCGGCCCGCATGTCAGGGAAGTCCGGCATAGCGCCGATGGCGTCGGCAAAGGCCTGGGCCTTCATCACGAACTCGGAGAACTCGATGTCGTTCAGGGCGCCGGCGCGGTTGGCCAGCTGCACACCCACCTGCAGGGCCTTGTAGCGCTGCCCCAACCGGGGCGCCTCCCACTCGCCGCCATCTTCGACCAGCCCTTCGACCGCGAACGGCTTGCTGCCCACGCGGCGCGTGCCCGGCAGGGCGGCGATCACGGCATCGCCCGAGACCTCGCCATCGAGCTGCAGGGGGGCGATGACGTCGATCAGCGCATCCAGCCCGGGCCGCTTGTCCGGCGTGGTGACGACGTGGTTGAGCGTGACCGCCACCGAGGGCACGGGCCGCACTTCTTCGCGCACCGACACCGCTTCCACCGGCTCGTCGCGCAGCACGGGTTCGATGCGCTCGCCGTCGCCCACCGCGCGATCCACCACGGGTTCGGACTCGCCCACAGGCACGGTGTCCGCGCCCGCATCATCGTGCGACAGGTCGGCCTCGGGCAGGCCCCGGGCGGTGCGAGGGGCGCTGCGGCGCGTGACCCAGGCGTTGTAGGCGACCACGCCCGCGAGAACAAGACCGCCGACGATGGCCAGGCTGATTTGCAGGGTGCTCATGGGTGGAAATCGGCGGTGGTGGGGGATGGCCTCAGGCGGATTCGAGCATACCGGCGGCGGATTCCATGTCCACCGCCACGATGCGCGAGACCCCCTGTTCCTGCATGGTCACGCCGATCAGCTGCTCGGCCATTTCCATGGCGATCTTGTTGTGGCTGATGAACAGGAACTGCGTACCCTGCTTGCTCATGCTGGTCACCAGGCGGGCGTAGCGCTCGGTGTTGGCATCGTCCAGTGGCGCGTCCACCTCGTCCAGGAGGCAGAACGGCGCCGGGTTGAGCTGGAAGATGGCGAACACCAGGGCGATGGCGGTCAGCGCCTTCTCGCCGCCCGAGAGCAGGTGGATGGTCTGGTTCTTCTTGCCCGGTGGCTGGGCCAGCACCTGCACGCCAGCGTCCAGGATCTCTTCGCCGGTCATCACCAGCTTGGCGTTGCCGCCGCCGAACAGCTCGGGGAACATGCGGCCGAAGTGCTCGTTGACGGTGTTGAAGGTGTTGCCCAGCAGGTCGCGGGTCTCGGCGTCGATCTTCTTGATCGCGTCTTCCAGCGTGTTCATCGCCTCGATCAGGTCCTTGGACTGGGCGTCGAGGAAGGTCTTGCGCTCGCGCGCGGCGGTCAGCTCGTCCAGCGCGGCCAGGTTGACCGCGCCCAGGGCCTGGATCTCTCGGTGGAAACGGTCGATTTCGGACTGCAGGCCGGCCAGGCGCACATTGCCTTCGGTGATGCTCTGCGCCACCGCGGCCAGGTCGGCCTGTGCCTCGGCCAGCAACTGGCTGTACTGCTCGACGCCCAGGCGCGCGGCCTGTTCCTTGAGCTGGAAATCGGTGATGCGCTGGCGCAGCGGGTCGAGCTCGCGCTCCAGCTTCAGGCGGTGTTCGTCGCTGGCGCGCAGCTTGGCGGTGAGGTCGTCGTACTGGCTGCGCAGTGCGCCCAGCGCCTGCTCACGCTCCAGCTTCATGGCCAGCGCCGACTGCAGGCCGGCCTGGGCGGCAGCGTCGTTCAGGCGGGCGAATTCATCGGCGGCGCGCGCGGCCTCGTCGGCCAGCGCCTTTTCCTGCGTCCCGGCAGTCTCCAGCGAGCGCTGCAGCTCGCCCTGGCGCGCCTGCAGGCTGCGCAGCGTGAAGGTGGCCTCCTGCGCCTGGCGCTCCAGCCCGCGCTGCTGTTCGCGCGCATCGTTCAGCGCCCGTTCGGCAGCGATCACCTTGTCGTCCAGCTGGGCGTGCCGCTCCTGGCTGTCGGCCAGCTGCATGTCCAGTTCTTCGAAGCGGGCTTCGGCCGTGACGCGGCGCTCCTGCAGCTCGTCGAGCTGGCCATCGACCTCGGCGAGGTCGGCGGCGATCTGCTCGCTGCGGGCGCGGGTCTGCTCGGCCAGCTGGGTCAGGCGCAGCATCTCCACCTGCAGTTCGTGCGCGCGGGTGCGGGTCTCGGCACCCTCGCGGCGCGCGGCCACCAGGCGCTGCGAGGCGTCGGTGTAGGCCGCTTCGGCGCGCACCAGCGCGGCGCGCGCCTGTTCGGCGATCAGCACCTGGGCCTTGAGCTGTTTGTCGAGGTTCTCGATTTCCTGGGCGCGGGCCAGCAGGCCGGCCTGTTCGCTGTCGGGCGCGTAGAAGCTGACGCTGTGCGCCGTGACCACATGGCCGGCCGGCACATAGAGGGCTTCGCCGGCCTGCAGCTGGCTGCGCAGCGCCATGGCCTCGTCCAGGCTCGCGGCGGTCCAGCAGCCCTGCAGCCAGTCGGCCAGCAAGGCCTTCTGCCCGGCGTCGTTCAGGCGCAGCCAGTCGGCCAATGGCTTGAGACCGGCGCGGGCCGGCGCGGGCACGTCCGCAGCAGGCGGACTGTAAAACGCCAGTTTGGCCGGCGGCGCGTCGTTGCCGAAGGCGCGCACCATCTCCAGGCGCGACACCTCCAGCGCGCTCAGGCGCTCGCGCAAGGCGGACTCCAGGGCGTTTTCCCAGCCGGGCTCTATATGAATACGGCTCCACAGGCCCTGCAAGCCGTCCAGCCCATGCTTGGCCAGCCAGGGCTTGAGCTTGCCGTCGGTGCGCACTTTCTCCTGCAAGGCCTTGAGCGCTTCCTGCCGGGCCGACAGGTCGGACTGCCTGGCCGACTCCTGGTTGACCGCGAGCTGCGCCGCGCGACGCTGTTCGTCCAGCTCGGGCACGCTCTCCTGCAGTTCGTGCAGCACCGCCTCGGCCAGCTCGGCGGCCTGCTCGGCCTGCTGGAACGCCGCCTGGGACTGCGCCAGTCGGGCCTCATCGGGCGCGGCCAGGGCGTTGCGGTCGGCCACCAGCCGCTCGCGCCGCTGGTTGAGCTGGCGGCTCTGTTCTTCGATGTTGCGCTGCTCGGCGGCCAGCACCTGGATCTGCTGCTGCACCTGGGTCACGCTGCCGCGCTGCTCGTTGGCGGCGTTCTGCGCGGCGCGCAGCGCGTCTTCCAGTGACGGCAGGCTGCCGGACTGCTCCTCGCCTTGCGCTGCAAGCTCGACCGAGCGCTCCTCGGCCGCGACGATGTTCTCTGCCAGCTGCTCCAGCTCGACGGCGGCGTCCTGGCTGCGGGTCGACCAGGAAGCAATCTGCTCCTTGAGCTGTGTCAGGCGCTGCTCGGCGCGCTGGCGGCCCTCGACCACGAAACGGATCTCGGCTTCGAGCTTGCCCACCTCGGCGCTGGCCTCGTAGAGTTTGCCCTGGGCCTGGTTGACCTGGTCGCCCGCGGCGTAATGCGCCTGGCGGATGGTTTCCAGCTCGCTTTCCACACGGCGTAGGTCCGCGGTTCGCGATTCCAGATCGTTTACCGCCTGGGCCGCATCGTTCTTGACCTTGACCTGGTCGGCTTCGGCTTCGGCGCGCTTGAGGAACCACAGCTGGTGCTGCTTGAGCGTGGCGCCGGACTGCAGCTCGTGGTAGCGCGCCGCCACCTCGGCCTGCTTTTCCAGCTTGTCGAGGTTGGCGTTGAGCTCGCGCAGGATGTCCTCGACCCGGGTCAGGTTCTCGCGCGTGTCGGCCAGGCGGTTGGCGGTCTCGCGGCGGCGCTCCTTGTATTTGGAGACGCCCGCGGCCTCTTCGAGGAACAGGCGCAGTTCCTCGGGCTTGGATTCGATGATCCGGCTGATCGTGCCCTGGCCGATGATGGCGTAGGCCCGCGGCCCCAGGCCGGTGCCCAGGAACACATCCTGCACGTCGCGGCGGCGCACCGGCTGGTTGTTGATGTAGTAGCTGCTGGTGCCGTCGCGCGTGAGCACGCGCTTGACCGCGATTTCGGTGAACTGGCCCCACTGTCCACCGGCGCGGTGGTCGCTGTTGTCGAACACCAGCTCCACGCTGGAGCGGCTGGCCGGCTTGCGGTTGTTGGTGCCGTTGAAGATCACGTCCTGCATGGACTCGCCACGCAGTTCGGAGGCCTTGGACTCGCCCAGCACCCAGCGCACCGCGTCCATGATGTTGGACTTGCCGCAGCCGTTCGGGCCGACCACGCCCACCAGTTGCCCGGGCAGCATGAAGTTGGTCGGCTCGGCGAACGATTTGAAGCCGGACAGCTTGATGGAATTCAGACGCAAAGGGGCCCCAGTCGGTGATCGGATACAGGCCCGAAATGTTACCCCAGCCGCCCTGGCGCCCAAGGGGGCAGCGCCCCGCCCCGCCTCAACCGCGCTTGGTGATTTCCACCACGCCGGCTTCGGCGTCCACCCGCACCCAGTCTCCGGTCTCGATGCAATCGAGCGGATCTCGATCGAACCCGGTCATGGCCGGTGCATGGGTCACCACGGCGCCCAGTGCCATCTTGGTGGTCATTTCATTGAACAGGAACGCCGCCGGCGCGGTCTTGAGCAACCGGGTCATGTGGAACATGGCCGACCAGCCCGAGGAGCCTTTGGCTCCCGGGAACACCAGCACCTTGCCGGCAAAACTCTGTCCCCGCAGTTCGTGGCGGGTTTCGATCACGCTGCCGGTGCGCGGGTCGATGCCGCCCCAGCCTGAAATGTGGTCGCGCGTGACCAGCGCCTCGCCTTCGCTGATGCCACCCACCACTTTGCGTCCGTGGATGACGATCACCTTTGGTTCGCTGGGCGGGGCCAGGGACGGTGTTTCGGTGCTCATTGCAGTCCTCCTTGCCAGCGGCCGGTGCATGCCGCGTCGATGCATTGCGCCGTGGTGCCGAACCAGGCCTGCACGCCGAGGATGGCGGGCAGGTAGTGCGCCTGCTTGGCCGAGTCCAGTGCCACCGTCCGGGTGCCCTTGGGCACAGCGCGGCTCATGGCAGAACAGCTGTCGGACATGAGGATGCCGCCGGCGTCTTCGATGATCTTGGTGTAACCGTTGCGGTCGGCCAGCGCCTTGATGGCGCGCGGCGTGAAGATCCACAGCTCGCAGTCCGGATGCACGCGCCGTCCTTCCAGCAGTTGCGCGGCTTCCCAGATCTGCTCGATTGTGTAGTGCGGACAGCCCAGCATGACGTACTGGATCTCGGCCGACTGCGCGGTCATGTTGAGCTTCTCGTAAGCGAGGCGGCGCTCGGCCTCACCGTAGCGCAGCACTTCGCGCGGCGCCCGCCCCCCGAGCGCCTGTTCCAGCGTCAGGGCATCAGGGGTGATGCCGGCGATGTGGAAAAGCTCCACCCCGCCCGAGGACGCGGCGGCGGCGCCAAAGTGCTTGAGGCGCGGCAGGTTGGGCACCTGCTCCAGCCCCCCTCGCCGATGCAGCACCGGCACCCGATCCTGCACATGTTCGCCGATGAAGTAGCCCAGCAGTCCCCAGTCCTGCACCGACTCGACCTCGATGTCGAGTTCCACGAGGTGTGTGGCGTATCGGTTTTCGGGAAGGTGATAGCCCCAGTAGGGAATGCGCCCGGTCAGCATCGCCGCACCACAGCTCTCGCGTCCCTCGGTGTTGGTGCGCGCCCCCAGCACCGAGTTGCAGTAGACCACCGCGGACGACTCCATCCATGCGCAGTGCTCGCCGCGGGTGGGAATGTTGCCCACCTGATACGGGGTGCAGGTGTTCATGATCTGGGCGCCCAAACCGGCAGCGTGGCGCTCGCTCTGCTCATAGAACCGCACGGTCTCCTCGTTCACGCCCATGCGCTCGGGCTGACCGGGATCGAAGCCCAGCTGCAGATGGCTGGTGAAGACCTTGAACTTAGGAATCTGCACCACTTCCTGGCTGTCGAGGCTGAACTCGGAAAACACCGCGTCCATGCCGCCCTTGGCCAGCGCGAATTCGCGCTGGAACGGCGTGGTCGAGGTGATGGTGGCGCAGACGTTGCGGGTCTGCACCAGGCACTCGGCATCCAGCGCTTCTCCGTAGCGCACCAGCAGGTCCATCGCCTTCTGAACGGCCGGTCCGTCGCGGCCGTCGTACATGGCTTTCTCTTCATCGCTCAGTTGCATGGGGTCTCCGTAACGTGGGTGGTGGCAGGCCGCCTCAGGACGGCCGCAGTTCGGGCAAGCGCCCGCCGATGGCCTGGGCGATGTCTTTGGCAATGGCCCGCAGGCGCGGCGCCAGCTCCTCGCGCAGGCGCTGTTCGGTGAACATGAACGCGGCGCCACCGCAGTTCAGCGCCATGACCTCGCCGGACGGTCCGTACAGCGCCACCGACACCGAATTGATCTCGCGGTGGAATTCGCCGAGCGACAGGCAGTAGCCCAGCCGCCGGGCCTCGTCGATCGAGCGGTGCATGGCCGGGGCCACACTGTCCCATTCGGGGCCGCGCAACAGCCGCAGCGAATCGATCAGCTGCTGGCGCTGGGCATCGTCGACGGCCGACAGGAAGGCTCGCCCCAGTGCCGACACCGGCAGTGGTGCGCGCGAGCCCACGTCCAGCCGTGCGGTGAGCATCGACGAGCGCGGACGGCACGCCTCGATGATCACCATCTCCATGCCGTCGCGCACAGCCAGATAGGTGGACACACCCACTTCCTCCGCCAGCGCCTGGAGGTGGGGCCGGGCCACGCCCCGAACATCCAGGCTGCCGAGAAAGACCCGCGCCAGCGACACCACGCCCGGCCCCAACATGAACCGGTCGGCCGCAGGCGCGCTCTTGAGCATGCCGGCCCCCAGCAATGTGCCGACGATGCGGTTGAGCGTGGGCCTGGGAATGCCCGTCATGCGCACCAGCTCGGCGTACCCCTGCACTGGCCGTTCCTCGGAGAAACAGCGCAACACAGAAAGGCCACGCTCCAGCGCGGACACGGTATCGGGGCGCTCGGCTCGCGGCGCGTCGTGGATGCCTGGACGATCGTTCGCCATGGTGGTCTCCTCCTGGAAACCCGCCAATATAAGAGGTGCCTTCATGAGGATGCGCTCACGCCGACGCGACCAACGGCTCGGGCTGCACGGCCGCGCCGGGTCGCAGATACACCCCCTGGCGCAACAACTCGGCCTGCAAGGCACCGATGTCCACCGCGCGCGGTGCGACGCCGTGGCGCACCGCCAGCGCGGCCCCCACTCCGGCGGCCTGGCCGGTCAGCCAACATTGCGGAATCTCGCGCATGAATCCGTGCGAATTGCGGTCACAGGAAATGTGGCGGCCACAGGCCAGCAGCCCGTCGAGCTTCTCGGGCACCAGCGCACCGTAGGGCACGGAGATGTTGGGGAATTTGGGCGAGACCGCCGGCGAAACCGCCACCTCGTCGGGCAGCGCACGCCCCTCGGGCCAGCGGTGGCGCCAGACGCCATCCGTGCCGACCAGCCGGCGCGCGTGGCGCACGCCGATCTGCGGCGCGCTTTGCAGCAGATAGGCGTCTTCGAAGCCCGGCGCGTGTGCCTTGAAATAGTCCAGATGGGCGGCCATCGCCCGGTGCGAACGCACTTCAACCGCCGTCAGATCGTCCACATCGAGCGCCGAGTACCCCGACTGCCGCGGCCCCATGAACAGCGCGATGTCGTTGCGCCAGGACACAAACGGGCGTTCGAACAGTTTGAGCTGCTCACGACCTCGGGCCATGAAGGCCGCGTGATCGTCGGGTCGCCCAGTCTTGAAGTCGATCCAGCGGTTCATGTCAACGCCCCCGAACAGCCAGGAGGTGTTCATGCAGTGGTGCACGTCGGCCTGTTCGATGTCGTTGACGAACGCCGCACCGGCGCGCGCGAACAGATCACCGTCGCCGGTGGCGTCGACCACCACGTCGGCCATGATGGCCATGCGCCCTTCCTTGCTCTCGAAGACCACGCCTTTGACGACCCCCTTTTCATCCACGATGGGCAGCGCGGCCCATGAGTGGTAGATCAGCTTGACGCCACGCTCGATCACGATTTCCTGCGACAGAAGTTTCAGACGCTCGGGGTCGATGGTGGGCGACCAGGTCACGACGCCGTGGAAGCCCGCCGTGCGGTGCGACCAGTAGCCCGCCTTGTCGGGCTCCTGGGACCCCCAGTCCTCCCGGGTCGGCCCGGCGATGGCATCCGCCGGCAACCGCTCGAACACCTCCTGGGCGAAACCTCGCACAACCAGTTGCCCTTCCCAGTCGGTCATGCGGTCGATCCAGATCACCAGCCCGCCGGTTGACAGCCCGCCCAGGTGGTTGTAGCGCTCCAGAAGTGCCACGTCGGCACCGGCGGCGGCGGCGGAGGCGGCGGCGGCGGTACCCGAAGGCCCCCCACCCACGACCAGCACACCACAACGGTGGTAAATCGGGATGCGCCGCCCGGGCTCGTCCCAGGTGCCGTGATCCGGCCGCGCCACCCGCTGGTCGCGATCGAACACATCCGAGGTGAGGAAGCGTTCGTCGGTCCGCGTGAGGGTCTGCACTTTCATATCTTCTCCTTGGTTGCTCTAATTATGGACTGTGTTTTCATTTTTACAATCCAAATTGGCGTTTATAAGGGTTAACACCGACAAAACACGCTTACTGAAAGTGTTTTATGGATATACAGTCCATTTTCATCGCAACCACAACAGGAGACAACATGCCCGAACTTGGCCCCACCACCCCTTCTCGTACGGCCTCGCGCACACGCCGTCAGGTCGTGACGCTGCTGGCAGCCGCCGCACTGACCGGCAGCACGCTGCCCGCATTCGCCCAGGATTTCCCGACAAAAGACCGTCCGATCCGCCTGGTGGTCGGCTTCACCGCAGGTGGCGGCACCGATGCCCAGGCCCGCACCGTGGCCCAGAAGCTCGGCGAGGTGCTGGGCACCAATGTGGTCGTGGACAACCGGCCAGGCGCCAGCACCATGCTCGCCGCCAGCGAGGTCGCCCGAGCCGCACCGGATGGCTACACGCTCATGTACTCGCCATCCTCCACCTTTGCGCAGAACCCCCACATGTTTGCCAAGGTGCCCTACCACCCGTTCAAGGACTTCACCCCGCTGTCGGTGGGCGGGCGGGGCCCGCTGGTGCTGTCGATGAGCACCTCCGTGCCGGCGAACAACGTGCGCGAACTGGTCGCCTACATCAAGGCGAATCCCGGCAAGACCAGCTATGCATCGTTCGGCCTCGGCACGTCGTCGCACATCTACGGTGAGGCGTTCACCCGTCAGACCCAGATCGACTCCGTGCACATCCCCTACAAGGGTGGCTCCGACGCGGCCAAGGACCTGATCGGGGGCCGGGTCCAGTACATGTTCGATTCCGCACCCTCCGCGATCATTGCCGCGCAGAGCGGCAAGGTGAAGATCATGGCCATTGCGGCGTCCCAGCGCGTCAGCGCCCTGCCCGACGTGCCCACGTTTGCCGAACAGGGGTACACCGGCATGGACCTGCCCAGCTGGCTTGGCTTCTTCGGCCCGGCCAACATGCCGCCGGCCGTCGTGAAGAAGCTCAACGACGCGCTGGTGAAAGTGCTGGCCATGCCCGAAGTCGCCAAGTTCTACCGGGATGGCGGCTACGAGGCGGGCGGCAACACACCGCAGGAATTCGCCGCGCTCGTGCAGAAAACCCACGACGAATGGGGCGCCATGATCAGCAAGCTGGGACTGCCCAAACAGTAAGACCTGCAGCCGGCGGGCCGCAGGCCATGGCCGATAATCGCGGCCCATGAATCCCCTGCTCTCCCGCCTGCAGCCCTACCCCTTCGAACGGCTGCGCCGGCTCTTCGCGGGCGTCACGCCCAACCCCGACCTGCGTCCCATCAGCCTGGGCATCGGCGAGCCCAAACACGCCACGCCGCAGATGCTCAAGGACGCGCTGGCCGCCGCGCTGGACACCGGCCTGACCGGTTACCCGGCCACCGCCGGCGAACCCGCCCTGCGACAGGCCTGCGCCGCCTGGATGCAGCGCCGCTATGGCGTCCCCGTCGACGCCGCCACCCAGGTGCTGCCGGTGAACGGTTCGCGCGAGGCCCTGTTCTCGTTTGCACAGACGGTACTGGACGCCTCAAAGCCCGGCGCCACGCTGGCCTTTCCCAATCCGTTCTACCAGATCTACGAAGGTGCGGCCCTGCTCGGCGGCGCCCAGCCCTTCTACGTACCCAGCGTGCCGGCGCGCAACTTCGCGGTGGACTGGGACAGCGTGCCCGACGAGGTCTGGGCGCGCACGCAGCTGATCTTCGTCTGCTCGCCCGGCAACCCCACCGGCGCCGTGATGCCGCTGGACGAGTGGCAGAAGCTGTTCGAGCTGAGCGACCGCCACGGCTTCGTGATCGCGTCCGACGAGTGCTACAGCGAGATCTACTTCCGCGACGAGCCGCCCCTGGGCGGCCTGGAAGCCGCGGTGAAGCTGGGCCGCCCGGACTTCAAGAACCTCATGATGTTCACCAGCCTGTCCAAGCGCAGCAACGTGCCCGGCCTGCGCAGCGGCTTCGTGGCGGGGGATGCCGCGCTCATCAAGAGCTTCCTGCTCTACCGCACCTACCACGGCGGCGCCATGAGCCCGGCCGTGCAGGCCGCCAGCGTGGCCGCGTGGGGCGACGAGGAGCATGTGATCGACAACCGCCGCCAGTACCGCGAGAAGTTCGCCGCCGTCACACCCATGCTGGCCGAGGTGCTGGATGTGGCGCTGCCCGACGCGGCCTTCTACCTCTGGGCCGGCGTGCCGGCCTCGTTCGAGGGCAAGGTGGCCGGCCTGAGCGCCGACGAGGCCTTCGCCCGGGAACTGCTGGCTCAATACAATGTGACCGTTTTGCCCGGCAGCTACCTGGCGCGAGCCAGTGGTGGCACCAACCCCGGCGCCGGCCGCGTGCGCATGGCCCTGGTGGCCGAACCCGCCGAATGCCTGGAAGCCGCTGAACGCATCGTGCGCTTCTGCCGCGAACAGTCTCGCTGAACCACCCATTTCAACCCCAACGCCGACCCGTCTCATGACCCAACAACTGCAAACCCTGATCGACAACGCCTGGGAACAGCGCGCCGACTTCTCGCCCGCATCCGCCCCGAAGGAAGTGCTGGACGCGGTCGAGCACGTGATTGCCGAACTCGACAGCGGCAAGCTGCGCGTGGCCACCCGCGAAGGCGTGGGCCAGTGGACGGTGCACCAGTGGATCAAGAAGGCCGTGCTGCTGTCGTTCCGCCTGAAGGACAACGCGGTGATGAAGGCCGGCGACCTGGCTTTCTTCGACAAGGTGCAGACCAAATTCGCCCACCTCTCCGAGGCCGAACTCAAGGCCACCGGCGTGCGCGTGGTGCCCCCGGCCGTGGCCCGCCGCGGCAGCTTCATCGCGTCGGGCGCGATCCTCATGCCCTCCTATGTGAACATCGGCGCCTATGTCGACTCGGGCACCATGGTCGATACCTGGGCCACCGTGGGATCCTGCGCACAGATCGGCAAGAACGTGCACCTCTCCGGCGGCGTCGGCATCGGCGGCGTGCTGGAACCGCTGCAGGCCAACCCGACCGTGATCGAGGACAACTGCTTCATCGGCGCCCGCTCCGAAGTGGTCGAAGGCGTGATCGTGGAAGAGAACTCGGTGCTCGGCATGGGCGTGTACATCGGCCAGAGCACCCCGATCTTTGACCGCGCCACCGGCGAGATCAGCTACGGCCGCGTGCCCTCGGGCTCGGTGGTGGTCAGCGGCAACCTGCCCAAGAAGGCCGCCAACGGCGCCGACTACAGCATGTACGCCGCCATCATCGTCAAGCGCGTGGACGCCCAGACGCGCTCGAAGACCAGCATCAACGACTTGCTGCGCGACTGATCTCAACGCCTGACCCGGGAGCCGACATGAGCAGCGGAACGATGGAGCGCATCCTGCGCCTGATGGCCGACAAGAAGGCCTCGGACGTCTACCTGTCGGCCCATGCGCCGGCGATGATCAAGATCAACGGCCAGACCATCCCGATCAACAGCCAGGTGCTGCCGCCCGAGGCGCCGCGCAACCTGCTGTCCGAAATCGTGCCGCCGGCCCGCATCGAGGAACTGGTGGAAACCGGTGAACTCAACATGGCGGTGCCGCTGGACGGCATCGGCAACTTCCGGGTCAGTGCCATGCGCCAGCGCGGCAACTACGCGGTGGTGATCCGTTTTGTTCCGGCGGACGTGCCGTCGCTGGACTCGCTGAACGTGCCCCCGATCCTCAACGAGATCGTGATGGAAAAACGCGGCCTGGTGCTGATGGTCGGTGCCACCGGCGCCGGCAAGTCGACCACGCTGGCGGCCATGATCGACCACCGCAACGAGAACGCCACCGGCCACATCCTCACCATCGAGGAGCCGATCGAGTACATGTACCGCAACAAGCGCTCGGTGATCAACCAGCGCGAGGTCGGCCGGGACACCGCATCGCTGCAGGTCGGCCTGAAGAATGCCCTGCGCCAGGCGCCGGATGTGATCCTGATCGGCGAAATCCGCGACCGCGAGACCATGTCGGCCGCCATTGCCTACGCCCAGTCGGGCCACCTGTGCATGGCCACCCTGCACGCCAACAACAGCTATCAGGCCCTCAACCGGATCCTGAGCTTCTACCCCGTCGAGGTGCGCCCGACCATGCTGGGCGATCTGGCCGCTGCGCTGCGCGCCGTCGTGTCGCAGCGCCTTCTGCGCACCCACACCGGCGGACGAGTGCCAGCGATGGAGGTGCTGCTCAACACCGCCCTGGTGGCCGACCTGATCCAGAAGGGCGACTTCTCGGGGGTGCGCGAAGCGATGGAAAAGTCGCTGGCGGTCGGCTCGCAGAGCTTCGAGCAGGACCTCGCGCGTCTGGTGCTCGACGGCCTGGTCACGCGCAACGAGGCGCTGGTGCATGCCGATTCGCCCAACAACCTGCTCTGGCGTCTGCAGAACGACTTCAACGCCTCCAAGGCCAGCCAGGCGGGGACGCCGTCGGACGACGACCAGAGCGACCAGGCCACCTTCACCGAGTTCACGCTCGACGTCAAATTCTGATGACCGCCACGCTGCGCCTTGCCGAAGAACTGATCGCCCGCCCCTCGGTCACCCCCGATGACGCGGGGTGCCTGGACATCATCGCGGCGCGGCTGCAAACGCTGGGCTTTGCATGCGAGCGCATGGACAGCGGACCGGACGCCTTCCGCGTTGCCAACCTGTGGGCGCGCTGCGGCACCGGTCGGCGCCCCACCCTCGTCTGGGCGGGCCACACCGACGTGGTGCCCACCGGCCCGCTGGACGCCTGGACCAGCGACCCTTTCGTGCCCAGCCACCGCGACGGCAGGCTCTTCGGACGCGGCGCGAGCGACATGAAAACCTCGCTGGCGGCGATGGTGGTGGCCTGCGAACAGTTCCTCGCCGCCACGCCGCGGCCGGCCATCGACATCGCCTTCCTGCTCACCAGCGACGAGGAAGGCCCGGCCAACGACGGCACGGTGGTGGTCTGCAAGGAACTGCAGCGACGCGGTGAACGGCTGGACTGGTGCATCGTGGGCGAACCGACCTCGGTCGAGCGCACCGGCGACATGATCAAGAACGGCCGCCGCGGCACCATGAGCGGCAAGCTCACGGTCAAGGGCATCCAGGGCCACATCGCCTACCCGCAGCTGGCGAAGAACCCTATCCACCTGGTGGCCCCTGCACTGGCCGAACTGGCGGCCACGGTCTGGGACGAAGGCAACGCCTTCTTTCCGCCCACCAGCTGGCAGGTCAGCAACATCCACGGCGGCACCGGCGCGAGCAACGTGATTCCCGGCACCGTGGTCATCGACTTCAACTTCCGCTTCTCCACCGAGTCCACGCCCGAAGGCCTGCAGGGCCGCGTGGCCGAGGTGCTGGCGCGGCATGGTCTGCGGCCAGGCAGCGACTACGACCTCGCGTGGACCCTGGGCGGCCTGCCCTTCCTCACCACGCCAGGCACCCTGGTCGATGCCGTGCGCGCCGCCATCCAGGACGCCACCGGCATCGCGACCGAGCTCTCCACCACCGGCGGCACCAGCGACGGCCGGTTCATCGCGCAAATCTGCCCGCAGGTGGTCGAACTCGGTCCTCCCAACGCCACCATCCACAAGGTCGACGAGCACGTGGCCGTGGCCGACATCGAGCCGCTCACGGCCATCTACCGCGGCGTGCTCGAACGCCTGAACCGCAGCGCGGCGCTGGCCGGCTGAACACCATGACATTGCAGGAACTGCTGGACCGGTCCCAGGACCGGCTGGAGGCCGCCGGCCTCGTCTACGGCCATGGCACCACCAACGCGCGCGACGAAGCGGCCTGGCTGGTGCTCTGGTCGCTGGGCATGCCGCTGGACAGCGATCTGGACGCCATCGGGTGCCAGGAGCTGCAGGCCGCCCAGGTCGGCGAGGCCGAGGCCCTGATCGGGCGTCGGATCGAAACCCGCCAGCCCGCCGCCTACCTCACGCGCGAAGCCTGGCTGCAAGGCGTGCCTTTCTACGTCGACGAACGCGCCATCGTGCCGCGCAGCTTCATTGCCGAGCTGATCGCCGACGGCGGCTTCGACGCCTGGCTCGGTGAGGACACCCGGCAGGTGCTCGACCTGTGCACCGGCAATGGCAGCCTGGCCGTGCTCGCGGCCATGGCCTGGCCCGAGGTGCAGGTAACCGGCGCCGACCTCTCCCCCGAAGCCCTGGCGGTGGCGCGCATCAACGTCGACCGCCACGGGCTGCAGGATCGAGTTCACCTGATCGAGTCCGACGGACTTGCCGCCTGCCCGGGTCCCTGGGACCTGGTGCTGTGCAACCCGCCCTACGTCAACGCCGACAGCATGTCCGCCTTGCCGCCGGAGTTCCGCGCCGAGCCCGAGCTGGCGCTGGCCGGTGGCGCCGACGGCATGGACTTCGTGCGCGCACTGCTGCGCGACCTGCCCCCGCGCCTGTCCCCGCACGGCGTGCTGGTGCTCGAAATCGGCCACGAGCGCCCCTTCTTTGAAGCCGCCTTCCCGCAGCTGGAGGTGGTCTGGCTCTCGACCAGCGCCGGTGACGACCAGGTGCTGCTGCTGACCGCCGACGCCCTGCGCGCCGGCACTTCTCCCGCTTCCGTTTCCCCATGATCACCCTGAAAAACCTGGTCCTTCGTCGCGGCACGAAGGTCCTGCTCGATGGCGCCTCCTGCACCATCAACCCCGGCGAGAAAGTCGGCCTCGTGGGCCGCAACGGCGCCGGCAAATCCAGCCTGTTCCGCCTGCTCGACGGCACGCTGCACGAAGACAAGGGCGACTTCAGCGTGCCCACCCACTGGCGCATGGCCCAGGTGGCGCAGGACATGCCCGAGACCGACATGCCCGCGACACAGTTCGTCATCGAAGGCGACGTGACCCTGCTGGCCGCCCAGCAGGAAGTGACCGCGGCCGAGGCCAGCGACGACGGCGAGCGCATGGCCCACGCCTACATGGCGCTGCACGACGCGGGCGCGCACGATGCGCCGGCGCGGGCGCAGGCCCTGATCCTGGGCCTGGGCTTTCGCAGCGACGAACTGGAGCGCCCGGTCAACAGCTTCTCTGGTGGCTGGCGCATGCGCCTGCAGCTGGCGCGCGCGCTGATGTGCCCGAGCGAGCTGCTGCTGCTCGACGAACCCACCAACCACCTGGACCTGGACGCCTTGGTCTGGCTGGAAGACTGGCTCAAGCGTTACCAGGGCACGCTGCTGGTGATCTCCCACGACCGCGAATTCCTCGACGCGGTCACCGATGTCACCGTGCACATCGAACGCGCCCTGCTGACCCGCTACGGCGGCAACTACAGCCGCTTCGAGGACATGCGCGCCGAGCAGATGGCGCTGCAGGCCACGGCCTACGCCCGCCAGCAGGAGAAGATGGCACACCTGCAGAAGTTCATCGACCGCTTCAAGGCCAAAGCCAGCAAGGCCAAGCAGGCGCAGAGCCGGGTCAAGGCGCTGGAGCGCATGGAGAAGATCGGCCCGGTGCTGGCCGAGGCGGAGTTCAACTTCGAGTTCGCCGAACCGCAGAACCTGCCCAACCCCATGCTGGCCATGCACGACGTGAGCTTCGGCTACCCGCCGGCGGTGGACGGCGGCGACCCGATCACCATCGTGCGCGGCGTCAGCAAGTCGGTGCTGGCCGGCCAGCGCATCGGCATCCTGGGCGCCAACGGCCAGGGCAAGTCCACCGTGGTCAAGACCATCGCGCGCGACCTGGCCGCGATCAGCGGCGAGATCATCGAGGGCAAGGGCCTGAACATCGGCTACTTCGCGCAGCAGGAACTGGACGTGCTGCGCCCGGCCGACACGCCGCTGGAGCACATGATCCGACTGGTCAAGGACTGCACGGCACAAGGCCGCCTGAGTGGCCAGGCCACGCGCGAGCAGGACCTGCGCAGCTTCCTGGGCGGGTTCAATTTCAGCGGCGACATGGTCAAGCAGGCCGTGGGCAGCATGAGCGGCGGCGAGAAGGCGCGCCTGGTGCTGTGCATGATCGTCTGGCAGCGCCCAAACCTGCTGCTGCTGGACGAACCGACCAACCACCTGGACTTGGCCACGCGCGAGGCGCTGTCGGTCGCGCTCAACGAGTTCGAAGGCACGGTGATGCTGGTCAGCCACGACCGGGCCCTGCTGCGCGCGGTGTGCGACGAGTTCTGGCTGGTCTCGCGGGGCGGCATCGCCCCGTTCGACGGCGACCTCGACGACTACCAGCGCTACCTGCTGGACGTGGCCAAGCAGGCCCGCGAGGCGCGCCGGCAGGAGGCGCGGGCAGAGACTGCACCGGCCCCGGCACCGGTGGTGGCGTCAGCCCCCGCCCCGGCCGTGGCCGCCGCACCGGCGCCCAGCAGCGCCGAACAGCGCAAGCTCGATGCACAGAAGCGCCAGCAACTGGCCGAGCGCCTGCGACCGCTGAAGAAATCGCTGGAACAGGCGGAGAAACGTCTCGCCGCGCTGACCCAGGACAAGCAGCGGCTGGAAGACACCCTGAGCCAGCCGGCCACGCCCGCAGCCCTGGCCGACGCCGGTCGGCAGCTCAAGGCGGTGAACGACGAGATCGAGACGGTCGAGGCGCGGTGGCTTGAACTGACCGAAGCGATTGAAGCGGCGAACTCTGTCGCCTGAAGGCTGCTGCGGGATGACGTCCTGCACACACCGGGCGACGGCGCCAGGTACAGGCTGCGCCATCGAAAGAATGGCGCTACAGTGACCGACACTCAGAGGCCTGTCTCTGCGTTCTGAAAGGAGCCTTTCGCATGATGTCCATTCTCGGCACCCTGTTCATCGGCCTGATCGCAGGCCTCGTCGCACGCATGCTCAAGCCCGGCGATGACAGCATGGGCTGGATCATGACGGCCCTGCTCGGCGTCGCCGGCTCGTTTCTGGCCAGCTACGCAGGCGCCGCCCTGGGGCTCTATGCGCCGGGTCAACCGGCGGGATTCGTCGCTTCCGTCGTCGGCGCCATCGTGCTGCTGGCGCTCTACGGCCTGCTCAAGAAGAAGGCCTGAGCGCAGGCGCCCGGTCGAGAGCGAAGGCCGCGACCGCAAAGACTCCGCTCCTGCGGCGGATCGTGGTCATTGCACCCGGAACACCTGCACCGTGCGGGTCAGCACAGTGGCTTGGTCTTTGAGGCTCTGAGCCGCTGCTGCACTTTCCTCGACCAGCGCGGCGTTCTGCTGCGTCATCTGATCCAGCTGCGCCACCGCCACGTTCACCTGGCCGATGCCGTCGCTCTGTTCGCCCGCGGCCGCACTGATCTCACCGATGATGTCGGTCACCCGCTGCACGCTGGCCACCACCTCGCCCATGGTCTGGCCCGCGTCGCCCACCAGACGGCTGCCGGTCTCGACCCTGTCCACGCTGGCGCTGATCAGCCCCTTGATTTCCTTGGCCGCCTCGGCGCTGCGTTGCGCCAGGCTGCGCACCTCGGCCGCCACCACCGCAAAGCCGCGGCCCTGCTCGCCGGCCCGAGCCGCTTCCACCGCCGCATTGAGTGCCAGGATGTTGGTCTGGAAGGCGATGCCATCGATCACGCCGATGATGTCGTTGATCTTCTGGCTGCTGCGGTGAATCTCCTGCATGGTGTGCACCACCTGGTCGACCACCTGACCACCACGCACCGCGATCTCCGAGGCGCTGGCGGCCAGCTGGTTGGCCTGGCGGGCCGCATCGGCGCTGTTCTTGACCGTGCTGGTCAGCTGCTCCATGGAGGCCGCGGTCTGCTGCAGGTTGCTGGCCGCCTGCTCGGTGCGCCTGGAGAGGTCCTGGTTGCCCGATGCAATCTCCGCGCTCGCCGTGCCGATGCTGTCGCTGGCCTGGCGCACCTGCGTCACAGCCGCCTGAAGCGACACCTGCATGGACTGCAACGAGGTCAACATGGCGGCGGTTTCGTCGCGCCCATCAGTGTCCACATGGCGGGTCAGATCACCTTGGGCAATGGCGCTGGCCAGTTCGCGCGCCTGGTCCAGTGGGACACAAATGCTGCGCATGTTGAGCCAGACGAATGGCACCAGCAGTGCCGCCACGGCCACCAGCACGCCCAGGCTGATCATGGTGGCCTGCTGGACGCCCTGCTCTCGCGCGGCGCGCGCTTCGGCGGCATCGGTATCCAGCACCTGCGCCAGCGCCTGCAACGCCGCCTCGATCAGGCGCATCTGTTCCTTGGCCTGTCCCAGCATCTTGTCGGCCGTGTGGCTGTTGTCGTAGGCACCGTCCTCCACCTGCAACACGATCTGTTTGGTGGCGGCTTCATACGCCTCCAGCCTGGTGAGCGCCTCTTTGAGCGGTGGGGCCGCCTTCTCGCCGGCGCCGTCCAGCAGAACGCCCAGTTGCTTCTGCACCGCAGCCACCGCGGCTGTCCACCGATCCCGGTGCTGGTTGAGCGTGATGCGGTCGTCGTAGTAGATGACCATGTCCTTTTCCGCCCGATTGATGTCCCCGACCTTTCGGTTGATCTCACTGAGCTGGTGAGACAAATGCAGCGAGCGGTTGATGAACTCGTCGGTGCGCTGGCTTTGCAGTTGCAGGGACAGGACCCCGGCCGCGGCCACAAAGCACACCAGAGTCAGTGCGATCACAAGCAGGGCAACCATGCGTGTGCGGATTCGCCATTGGCGCAGGGCCTTGATGATCAGTCCCATGTGGTGTCCCCGTTTGATTCACTGCCCGTCCGAACAGAGCTGTATGCGTCGCAAGGAGCAGCTCCACCTTCCCCACTCCGACAATGCCTCTGTGTGGTGGAAGCACGCCAAGATGGCAATGGGTTTCTGGAATATCGGACACCCTGGCACGGACTGAAGGCCGAATGACCACAGCCAAACCCGGCCATTCCTGCGCAGGCAGCGGGAACGCCAACAAAAAAAGCCTGCTACAGGAAAAGTAGCAGGCTTTCTATGTCCTCAGAGAGAGGATTTTGGTAGGACGTGGCAGGCTCGAACTGCCGACCAACGGATTAAAAGTCCGCTGCTCTACCAACTGAGCTAACGTCCCATCAAATCGAACGGTGACCCTGACTTCAGCCAGGAACTTCACATACCAAATAACTGGTGGGGCGTGAGTGACTCGAACACTCGACCTACGGATTAAGAGTCCGCTGCTCTACCAACTGAGCTAACGCCCCGCACACATTCCGTTGTCTTACGAATCGGATAGCGCGAAGCCTCAAATTATAGCGTCATTTCAGGCCGTTTCGAAAGCATGCCCAGTTTGTTTGATGCGCAATCTGCGAGAGCGTTGAGCACGCTCCCCGCCGAACACAGCCCGAAGCTTGCCGTCACGCTGACCACCGACCCGTAACCATGGCAGTTGAGCGATCCATCGGATGACGAAAGATTGCACGACGCATCGGGCGGCGCCACGGCCTCGCGGCTGAACACACAGCTCACACCCATGCGACGGGTGCGTGGCGCGCCGTGTGCCCTGCGCAGCCTGTACCGCAACTGGGCCAGCAGCGGGTCGTGGGTGACCTCGGCCAAGTCTCCAACCTCGATGGCCTGCGGCTTGCGTTTGCCCCCCGCTGCGCCCACGGACACAAAGTTGGCCCCGCACGCCATGGCCCACGCCGCCATGGCCGTTTTGGCACGCACCTGATCACAGGCATCGATGACTGCGACCGGTCCTGCATGCTCCAGCAGCCTGGCGCCGAGCACAGGCCAGTTTTCCTCCGTCACGAAGTCGTCGACTGTCTCGACCACGCATGCAGGGTTGATCTGCGCAATCCGCTCGCGCATGGCCGCGACCTTGGCCATGCCCAAGGTGTCGGTCAGCGCATGGATCTGTCTATTGATATTGGACTCGGCCACATGGTCCATGTCGACCAGCGTCAGGCGCCCCACGCCGCTGCGAGCGAGGCCTTCCACGGCCCAGGACCCCACCCCTCCAATGCCCACCACCATCACATGCGCGTCAAACACCGCTTGTGCGCCCTGAACGCCGTAGAGGCGGCGCATGCCGCCGAAGCGCCGGTCGAAATCTGCGTTCATTCGCGTTCAAGCAGCCAGATCTGGAAACGGAAGCCCAGCACAGCCCCGATCATGATGCCGGTCACTGCAATGGCACTGGTCAGGCTCAGCGTGGACAGGCCCGACAGTCCCTGGCCGACCGTGCAACCCATGGCGGTCACGCCGCCCACACCCATGCAGGCGGCTCCAGCAAGGTGCAAGGCGGTGTCCTGGGTGTCGCGAAATCCCTCCCAGCGAAAGCTGCGAGACAGCAGCGACTGAACGAACGAGCCAACGACCACGCCGACCACCGTCACCACGCCCAGTGTCAGCGCCTTGGAGGTGTCACTGTAGAAAATGAGCCAATCCAGCAGGTAGGCCATCGGCGCCGTGAAGGTCAGCGATTCCATGCGCCCGCTGTTGGTCGCGAGATACACCGATTCCAGCGTCTCGGGATGCTCTGGCACAAAGCCAAGGTGGCCACTGATCCACCACATCCATGCGATCACCGCGCCCAGCCCGACACCGGCCAGCAATCCGTCCGGCGTGCGGAAGTCCCTCCCTAGCAGCGCCCAGAACATCAGCGCGCCCCCCACCAGCAGCGCGGCAACCAGACCGGACACGTCGGGAGCAAAACCGAAAAACTGCGTCAACCACATGGGCACACTCCCGCCAGCAGCGATGTCCACGGCGACCTTGTCAACCGTATTCACGCGCAGCACGGCAAAAACTCCGCGCAGGGTGGCAAACGCAAAAAAGCCCATGACGAAGAACACCACCAGCGACTTCAGGCTGCCCGCTCCGATGCGCACCAGCGTCTTGCTGCCGCAGCCGGAGGCCAGCACCATGCCGAAGCCGAACAGCAGGCCGCCCACGAGCGCGGACAGCCAGATGATGCGCCCGGAGCTGTAGATGGTCTTGCCGGTGTCGATCCAGCCCAGCCAGCCCATGCCGTAGAAGCCGATCATGGCCACACCCACCGCCATGCCCCACATCCGCATGCGGGTCCAGGACCCCATGTTGACGATGTCGCTCACCGCCCCCATGGTGCAGAACTGCGTCCGCTGGGCGATGAAGCCGAAAAGACAAGAGGCCGCGAATGCGGCCCAGAGAACAGTGGTTTGAAGAGTTTGAATGCCGGCGAGGTCCATCCGGCGATTGTAGAAGCGGCCCTCCACCTCAGGCGGGGTGGAGGCTTCTGGCAGGATCAGCGCAGACGCGACAGACGCTCGCGGCCCGCTGCAGCTGCTTCGGACTGGGGATAGGTCCGGACCAGGGTCTCCAGCGTGCGCTTGGCCGACTTGCTGTCCTTGAGTTCAACCTGGCTGTTGGCCATCGCGAGCATGGCTTCAGGGGTGCGCATGTGGGTCGGGTACTGACTCACCAGACGCCGGTGGCTGTCAATCGACTCCTTGTAGGCACGGGTGGCGTACAAGGCATTGCCCTGCCAGTACAGGGCAGAAGGGATGTAACCACTGCCGGGGAAACGCCGCAGGAAGGCCGAGTAGGCGGAGGCGGCTCCGGCGAAGTCCGACTTGCGCAGCAGTTCCATGGCTGCGTCGTATTCGCGCTGCTCCTCTGGTGACGCAGAGAACTCCGCGCCGTCGACCGACACCTTGCTGGGCTCAACCTGTTTCAGACGCGCATCAACACCCGCCTGGACATCCTTCTGCAAGCGCTGCAGCTCGGACACCTCGCGAGCCAGTTGCTCGTTCTGGCCACGCAGACGGGCAATCTCAGACCTGAGCTGTTCGTTCTGGTTGGAGAGCTCCAGCAGGCTCCGCTGGCCGGCCGAGCCCGCATCGCGCGACTCTGCTGCCATGCGATTGAGCTTTGCATCGATTTCCAGCTTGTAAGCGTCAAATTTCTGCCGAAGGTCCAGGATCGCCTTGCGCGCCTCATCGTCGTCGAACAAGGCATGGGCCTGCAGCGGCCACAGGCAAGCGCCAACCAGCGCCATGGCAGCTGCGACTCGAACAGACAGGACAGCAGATGTGCGCACGGTCATGTCAGCGGTAGGTCATTTCCACGCGGCGATTCTTGGCATAGGACGTCTCGTCCATGCCCATCGCGGCGGGCTTCTCTTCCCCGAAGCTCACCGGCTCCATCTGGGACTCGCTCACACCCAGCAGCGCCAGCGAACGGCGAACGGCCTCTGCGCGCTTCTGGCCCAGCGCCAGGTTGTACTCACGGCCACCGCGCTCGTCGGTATGACCTTCTAGCGCCACCTTGCGGTTCGGGTTGGCCTTGAGATAGCGGGCGTTGGCTTCCAGAGCCGCGGTGTATTCGGCACGAATCTCGAAGCTGTCGTAGTCGAAATAGACGATGCGGGAGAGCGCAGCAGGCTGCTCAGAGTCCATGCCAGGAACCTGCACCCCGGTGACGCCACGCGGATCGACGCCGGAACCGGTGCCATCCTGACCGGCCTGGCCAGTGGTGGTGTTGCGGTCTTCGACCGGCGCTTCATCCAGCTTCACGCTGGAGCCGCAGGCCGCGAGCGATGCCACCAGGATCAAGGCGCCGAGCCGGGAGGCCCATTGGGAAGTTTTGCGTTGCGCAGCCGGGGTCGAGGTGTTGTTCATTGACAGGTCCCTTTCTGAATCGGGTTGGTTGGTTTTGAAAAGAGGCAAGGCACCAAAGCGGCAGGGGTCAGCGGACGAACGGACCCCACTCGGGCTCTCGGATGTCGCCCTGGGCACCGGTCAGCCGCGTCTTGACACGACCGTCGACGGTCGACGTCATCAGAGCCTCTTGGCCTCGATCACGGGTGGCGTACACGATGAGTCGGCTGTTGGGTGCAAAACTGGGGCTTTCGTCTGCGCTCGCATCGCTCAGCGCAGTGACATTGCCACTGGACAGCTCCATGACGTGCAGGCGGAATGCCCCGCCCACGCGGGAGATGAAGGCCAGCCAGCGCCCGTCGGGGCTGGGTGCCGGAGAAATGTTGTAGTTGCCGGTGAAGGTCAGGCGCTGAGGGTTTTCGCCGCCGGCACCCATGCGGTAGATCTGGGGCGAGCCACCACGGTCGCTCACGAAGAAGATCGAGCGACCATCGGCACTGAACACTGGCTCGGTGTCGATGCTGCCCGACTGGGTCAGCCGGCGCGGCTGGCCGCCATTGGCGTCCATGGCATACACCTGCGCATTGCCCGAGAGAGACAGTGTGGCCACGACCTGGCGACCATCCGGCGACCAGGAGGGCGCACTGTTGGAGCCGCGGAAGTTGGCCAGCAGGCGCCTTTTTCCGGTGGCTACATCGTGCGAGTAGATGACGGGTTTGCGCGATTCGAACGACACATAGGCCAGTTGCCCACCACCGGGCGCCCAGCTCGGGGAAATGATCGGTTCAGGACTGCTCAGTGTGGCCTTCGCGTTTTCACCATCGGAGTCGGCCACCAGCAGGGTGTAGCGCGGACCGTTCTTGGTCACGTACGCGATGCGGGTGGCGAACACCCCTTTTTCACCCGTGAGCTTCTCGTACACGTAGTCGGCGATACGGTGCGCCGCGTAACGCAGATCGCTGGCGTTGACCGGGTAGCTGAGCCCTCCAAGGTCCTGTCCGCGAACCGAATCCCAGAGCCGGAAGCGGATGTCGAAGCGTCCATCGGCAAGCTTGGACACGCTGCCGGTCAGCAGAGCGTCCGTGCCTTTCTCACGCCAGGCAGCCAGATCGGGTCTCGAGGTCTCGTCCAGACGGACCGGCAGCGGCTCGATGAACTTGAACTGCCCACTGCGCTCAAGGTCGGCCCGGACAATCGCGATCATGTCCTGATTGGCCAGACCGTTGTCGCGGAAAACCACGCCAGAAATCGGAATCTGGGTCACACCAGCGCCGGAGACTTCGACGCGAAATTGCGCCAGAGCGTTTTGGAGGGGAAGAGCCGCCAGCGGGAGGGCAGCGGCTTGGGACAACAGATGCCGCCGCGTGGGCAGCCATTCGGGTCGATTCAAATCCAGCATGCGTCGGGTGTTGGTGTCAGCGACAGAAAGCGCTGCCGTCGGATAATACCGGAAGCGCATTCCCCGACCGTGACAAGATGTGCCATATCCTTGCCGCACGCGGGCCCGGAGCCCTCTCGCCGAGCCTCACGAACCACCGACCGCCGCCTTGACCTCGCCTTCCACCCCTGCTGCACCACCCTCCGCCACCATCCGCGAGCGCCTGGTGAGGTTCTGGCCTTACTTCCGCTCGGCGTCGGCGGGCATCGTGCTCGCGGTGATCTGCACCATCATCGGAGCACTCACCGAGCCGATGATTCCCGCGCTACTCAAGACGCTGCTGGACAGTGGCTTCTCTGAAGGAAACATCGACCTCTGGATGGTCCCTGTGGCTCTGGTGGGACTGTTCGGTATCCGCGGGCTGGCCGGCTTCCTCGCGCAGTACGCACTGTCCTACACCGCCAGCCTGGGCCTGCTCAATCTTCGACGCGCCATGTTTGCCAAGCTCAACGACGCGCAGCTGACGCTGTTCGCCCGCCAGAGCGCCAGCAAGCTCTCCAACACGCTGGTCTACGAAGTGCAGACAGGCTCAACCCTGCTGGTCAACGCACTGCTGACCCTGGCCAAGGACAGCCTCACACT
Source organism: Hydrogenophaga sp. NH-16 (assembly GCF_004006415.1). NCBI lineage: Bacteria > Pseudomonadati > Pseudomonadota > Betaproteobacteria > Burkholderiales > Comamonadaceae > Hydrogenophaga > Hydrogenophaga sp. NH-16. The sequence goes on along the minus strand of NZ_CP029344.1, from coordinate 2,713,876 downwards.
GCTGGCGTTGTTGGGCTATCTCATGTATCTGAACTGGAAGCTCACCCTCATCGTGCTCTTCCTGTTCCCGGCGCTGGTGGTGGTGATGCGGGTGCTCTCGCGCCGCCTCTACAGCCTCACCAAATCCAGCCAACAAGCCACCGACGAGCTGGCCTATGTGGTCGAGGAGAATGCCCTCGCCCACCGCATGGTCCGTCTGCACGGCGCGCAGGAGCGTCAGTCCGAGCGCTTCGAGTCGCTGAGCGTGCGCCTGCGGCGGCTGGCACTGAAGTCGACCATCGCGCAGGCCGCGATGACACCCTTGACGCAGATGCTGGCGGCGGTGGCGCTGTCTGCGGTGATCGCGGTGGCCTTGTGGCAGAGCAGCCGCAGCGGCGTCACTGTCGGCAATTTTGTGGCCTTCGTCACGGCCATGCTGATGCTGGTGGCGCCTATCCGGCACCTGGCCGAGATCGCCGGCCCCATCACCAGGGGCCTGGCGGCCCTGGAGCGCGGACTGGAGCTGATCGAGGACACACCCGAACAGTCCAGCGGCACCCACCAGGCCGAGCGCGTCCAGGGCGCCATCGAGCTGAAGGACGTCTGGGTGCGCTACCCGTCGCGGGACGACGAAAACACCAGCGACGACGAGGTCAACCGCACGGCGCTGTGCGGCGTGTCGCTGCAGGTGCAGCCGGGTGAGGTGCTGGCGCTGGTGGGCCCTTCCGGTTCTGGCAAGACCACGCTCGCCAACCTGCTGCCCCGTTTTGTCGAGGTGCTGCATGGCGACGTGCTGCTCGACGGCGTCGCCCTGCCGGACTGGGACCTGCACTGCCTGCGCCGGCAGTTTGCGATGGTCAGCCAGGACGTGATCATGCTCAACGACACCCTCGCCGCAAACGTGGCGCTGGGCGCCGCGGAAGGGGCCATCGACGAGGAGAAGGTGCTCGCGGCCCTCCACTCGGCCAACCTGGGCGAGCTGGTTTCGCGGCTGCCACGCGGCATCCACAGCAACGTCGGACACAACGCAGCCGAGCTGTCGGGCGGACAGCGCCAGCGGCTGGCGATTGCCCGGGCGATCTACAAGGATGCGCCGGTCCTGATCCTCGACGAGGCCACCTCGGCGCTGGACAACGAGTCCGAGCGGCTGGTGCAGGAAGCGCTGGCCCGCCTCATGAAAGGCCGCACGACGCTGGTGATCGCCCACCGACTCTCGACCATCGAACACGCCGACCGTGTGGTCGTGCTGGCCAACGGCCGCATCGCGGAGCAAGGCACCCACCAGGAGCTGCTGCGCGCGGGTGGCCTGTACGCACGGCTGCACGCCCAGGGCTTCTCACCGGAGCCCGAGGCGGTGTGAACCAGGACTCAGAGCAGGACGATGTCGTACTGCTCCTGGGTCATCGAACTCTCGGCCTGCAGAGAGATGGGCTTGCCGATGAAGTCCGAAAGACCCGCCAGGTGCTGCCCCTCCTCGTCCAGAAAAAGCTCGATCACCCGGGGTGAAGCCACCACCCGGAACTCGCGTGGGCTGAAGGCACGCGCCTCGCGCAGGATTTCGCGCAGGATGTCGTAGCAGACGCTGCGCGCAGTTTTCACCACACCCTTGCCATCGCAGGACGGGCACGGCTCGCTGAGCATGTGGGCCAAGGACTCGCGGGTGCGCTTGCGGGTCATCTCCACCAGGCCGAGCTGCGAAAAGCCGCCGGTCATGGTCTTGACGCGGTCTCGCGACAACTGTTTGCGGAACTCGGTCAGCACGGCGTCGCGGTGGTCTTCACGCACCATGTCGATGAAGTCCACGATGACGATGCCGCCCAGATTGCGCAGCCGCAGCTGGCGCGCGATGGCCTGCGCGGCCTCCAGATTGGTGCGGAAGACGGTGTCGTCGAAATTCCGGGCCCCGACGAACCCGCCCGTGTTCACGTCGACCGTGGTCAGCGCTTCGGTCTGGTCGATCACCAGATAACCACCAGACTTGAGGTCGACCCGGCGACTGAGCGCGCGCGTTATCTCCTCGTCGATGTTGAACAGGTCGAAGATCGGTCGCTCGCCGGTGTAGAGCTGCAGCTTGCTGGCGGTGTCGGGCATGAATTCCGCGGCGAAGGACTGCAGCAGCCCGAACTGCTCGCGGGAATCGATGCGGATCGAGTGCGTCTGCGCGCCCACCAGGTCGCGCAACACCCGCTGCATCAGGTTGAGGTCCACATGCAGCACGGTGGCCGCAGGCTGGCGCGAAGCCGCATCCTTGATGCGCTGCCAGGTCTTGCGCAGGTAGGCAATGTCTTCGCCCAGTTCTTCGTCGCTGGCGTCCTCGGCGTTGGTGCGCAGGATGAAGCCACCGGCCGCACTGCCGTCGGGCATGGCCGTCAGTGTCAGCAGGCGCTGGCGCAGCGACTCGCGCTGAGCCGAGGGAATCTTCTGCGACACGCCGATGTGGTTGTCCTGCGGCAGAAACACCAGCAGCCGGCCAGCGATGCTGATCTGCGCGGTCAGGCGGGCGCCCTTGGTGCCAATCGGGTCCTTCAGGACCTGGACCATCAGCGCCTGTCCTTCAAAGATCTGCCGCTCGATCGGTTGCACCGGGTCAGGGGTCAGCACGCGGTTGGCGCCGCCGTTGGGGGCCTCGGACCCCGGCTGGGCGGCGGCACGCTCGCGCGGCGCCGCGTGCTTGGCGTTGATGTTGGGCATCAGGTCAGCGACGTGCAGGAAGGCCGCACGGTCCAGGCCAATGTCGATGAAGGCCGATTGCATGCCCGGCAGCACGCGGGACACCTTGCCCAGGTAGATGTTCCCCACGAGGCCGCGCTCCAGCGTGCGTTCGAGGTGCACTTCCTGCACCGCGCCCTGTTCCACCACCGCCACGCGGGTTTCCTGGGGTGCCCAGTTGATCAGGATGTCCTGGCTCATCGATGCCTCGTGATTGTGTTCAGGGTTCAGCAGGCCAGCCGCACGCCAGCAGCCCGCAGGAGTTGCGCGGTTTCATGGGCCGGCAAACCCATGATGCCCGAGTAACTGCCGCTGATGTGCCGGATGTGCAGGGCCGCCGCGCCCTGGATGGCATAGGCACCAGCCTTGCCCATGGGCTCGCCGCTGTCCACGTAGCGCCGGATGTCCGCGCCGCTCCACGGGTCGAACTCGACCTGCGAGGTGGACAGCGCCGCCCACTGGCGGCCCGGACCTCGGACCCCGGGTCGCGCCACCGCCACCGCCGTCAGCACGCGATGGCGACGGCCGGACAGATCGGACAGCATGCGCCGGGCCTCGGCGGCGTCAGCAGGCTTGCCCAGAATGCGGCGCCCGAGCGTCACGGTGGTGTCTGCGCACAGCACCGGCGCCAGCAGCCATCCCCTGCGCCGAAGCCGGTCAACGGACGCCTCCAGCTTCAGAGCGGTGACCCGCTGCACGTAGGCGGCAGGCGCCTCGCCGGGTTTCACCGCCTCCAGGGCCTCGACATCCTCGTCGGCATCGGGCAACAGCAGCTCGCAGCGCACACCCCACTGTTCAAGCAACTGCTTGCGGCGGGGGCTCTGGGAAGCCAGGTAGATGAAGTCACTCACGGCGGATCATTCCCGGTGGTAAGGGTGGTTGGCGTTGATCGACCATGCGCGATAGAGCTGCTCGATCAGCAGCACCCGGACCATGGCGTGGGGCAGCGTCATGTCCGACAGGCGGATGCGCTGGTGGGCCGCTTCGCGAAACGCGGGTTCGAGGCCGTCCGGCCCACCGATCACCAGCGCCACATCGTCGCCACCGAGCTGCCAGGCCTTGAGCTGCTGGGCCAACGCCTTGGTGGTCAGCTGCGCCCCACGCTCGTCGAGCACCACCACGCGGCAGCCCTTGGGCAGCGCGGCCACGATGCGCTCACGCTCGGCAGCCATGACGGTTTCCACCGTCTTGGCGCCACGCGGCTCGGTTTTTACGGTCTTGAGTTCCACCCGGAGTTCGGGCGGAAAGCGTTTGGCGTAGTCGTCGTAGGCGGTCTGGGCCCAGTCGGGCATGCGCTGCCCGACCGCGACGATCACCAGCTTCATGCCTTCTTCTTGGGCGCGGCCTTTTTCGCGGCGGCGGGTTTCTTCGCCGCCGGCTTGGGCTTGTTCACGACCAGCTTGGGCAGCACCGCTTTGGGTTGGGCCGTCTTGGCCGAGCCAGCGGTCTTGCGTGTCGCCTTGGCCGCGGGTGTCTTGACGGCTGCAGTCTTGGCTGTGGCCTTCTTGGCAGGCGCTTTCGCGGGTGCCGCCGCAGCAGCGGCCGCCTTGGCCTGCTTGCGGGCCACGGACTTGGCGTCCACCGGCTTGACCTCTTTCTCGACGCCCTTGCGGGTGGTCTTGCCCGCCGGCTTGGCGGCCGCGCGCGCCTCGGCGGCCTTCTCGGCAGCACTCTTGAGTCGTACCGGCTTCTGGCCCCAGATCTCTTCCAGGCGGTAGTACTGCCGGATCACCGGTTGCATCACATGGGCGACCGCCTGACCGCAGTCGATGATGATCCACTCACCGTTGTCCTCGCCCTCGATGCGGGGTTTGTCGAAGCCGGCCTCCCGCACAGCGTCGCGAACGCTGGACGCAAGCGCCTTGGTCTGCCGGTTGGAGGTGCCGCTGGCGATGATCACGCGTTCGAACAGCGGGGACAGCGTTTCGGTATTGAAGACCACGATGTCCTGGCCCTTGACGTCCTCCAGACCGTCGACGATGGCACGCTGGAGTTTCTGGATGTCTTTTTTGGCGGTGGTTTCGCTGGTCATGAAGGCTGCTGGTAAAGGGAATGGGTGGAAATATAGCCGGCGACGGCTTCGGGCACCAGCGCGGCCAGTTCCTGGGGCGCCGCGCCGGCAGACGCCATCGAGCGGAGGGCGGTGGAGCTGATGGGCGAAAGCGGCAACGGAAGCCGAAGGTGGGGCACGGGCGGGTCGTCGCTGGCATCACCAGATACGCGGGTCGCAGGAGACGGGAAGCCGGGACGCCCCGCCACCACCAGCCGCGCCAGATGCAGCACCTCCGGCCAGCGCTTCCAGGTCTTGAAGGCGGCCAGCTGGTCTTCGCCAATGATCAGGAACAGGCCCGCCCCCGGATATTCGAGCGCCAGTTCGTCCAGGGTGTCGATGGTGTACGAGTCGCCCGGGCGATCGATTTCGCGGCGGTCCACGCACACGCGCCCCAGGTCGCCAAAGGCCAGCTCACACATGGCCAGCCGGTGCTCCGCCGGGCTGAGCGCGCGCGCCTTGTGCCAGGCACGCCCGGTGGGCAGGATGTGCAGGCGGTCGAGCCGCAGCACATCCAGCGCAGACTCCACCAACAGTCGGTGCGCACGGTGCGGCGGATCGAATGCGCCGCCGAACAGGCCGACCCTTCGTACGGGCACCGTCCGGTCGTTCGACCGCCCAGAAGACATCAAACCCAGTCCTTGCGCACCAGGAAGTCGCTGTAGAGCTGTGCCTCGTGGGAGCCGGGCGCTTCCTGGCGCTGGTAGGACCAGCTCACCAGGGGGGGCATGGACAACAGGATGGACTCGCTGCGCCCGCCAGATTGCAAGCCGAAGTGGGTGCCACGGTCCCAGACCAGGTTGAATTCCACATAGCGGCCACGGCGGTAGAGCTGGAACTCCCGCTCACGCTCACCAGAAGGAAGCGTCTTGCGACGGTCCACGATGGGCAGGTAAGCGTCCAGGAAGGCATCGCCCACCGATCGCATCATGGCGAAACTGCCCTCGAAGCCCAGCTCCGAGAAGTCGTCGAAGAACACGCCACCGATGCCACGCTGCTCGTCGCGGTGCTTCAGGTAGAAGTACTCGTCGCACCACTTTTTGAAGCGAGGGTATTTGTCGACACCAAACGGGTCCAGCGCGGCCTTGCAGGTGCGGTGGAAGTGTTCGGCGTCCTCCTCGAAACCGTAGTACGGCGTCAGGTCCATGCCCCCGCCGAACCAGCACACCGGTTGCCCGCCCTTCGGCGTGGCAGCGATCATGCGAACGTTCATGTGGACGGTCGGCACCATGGGGTTGCGCGGGTGAAACACCAGCGAGACGCCCATCGCCTCGAAGGGTGCCCCCGAGAGCTCCGGCCGGTGCTGGGTGGCCGAGGGCGGCAGGGCGGGCCCCGTCACATGCGAAAAACCACACCCTGCCCGCTCGAACACTGCGCCGTCTTCGAGGATCTGGGTGATGCCACTGCCCTGCAGGCGCTCGCCCGCCGGTTTTTTCCAGTGGTCCACGACGAAGCTCCCGCCATCCACCACGGCAATGGTGGACGTGATGCGGTCCTGGAGGTTGACGAGGTGGTCGCGGACCCTCTGGGTGGGATTTTTCATGGTCAGAGCGCCCGATAACCGATGTCGCGGCGGCACTGCATGCCGTCGAAGCGGATGCCATCGACCACGCCGTAGGCCTTCTGCTGCGCGGCGGCCACCGTGTCGGCCAGCGCCGTCACGCACAGCACGCGGCCGCCCGAGACCACCACCTGACCGTTGGCATCGGCCGTTCCGGCGTGAAACACCATGCGGTCGGCCTCGTCGGCTGGCAGGCCACTGATGGCGTCGCCCTTGCGCGGGTTCATGGGGTAACCGGCGGCGGCCAGCACCACGCCCAGCGCCACGCGCGGGTCCCAGTCCAGCGTCACCTGGTCCAGCTCGGCGCGGGTGGCCGAGAGCAGCACCTGGGCCAGGTTGGAACGCAGCCGCATCATGATCGGCTGGGTCTCCGGGTCGCCCATGCGGCAGTTGAATTCGAGCGTCTTCACACGGCCATCGGGCGTGATCATCAGGCCGGCGTACAGGAAACCGGTGTAAGGAATGCCGTCGGCCGCCATCCCACGCAGCGTGGGCAGGATCACCTCGTCCATGGCGCGCTGGTGCACCGCGGGCGTCACCACCGGCGCAGGCGAATAGGCGCCCATACCGCCGGTGTTCGGACCCTGGTCGGCGTCCAGCAGGCGCTTGTGGTCCTGGCTGGTGGCCAGCGCCAGCGCGTTCACTCCGTCGCACAGCACGATGAAGCTGGCCTCTTCGCCTTCGAGGAACTCCTCAATCACCACGCGAGCGCCGCCTTCGTTGTGCGCCACGCCCAACTTGTTGTCCAGCAGCATGAAGTCGATGGCCTCGTGCGCTTCGACCAGCGACATCGCCACCACCACGCCCTTGCCCGCTGCCAGCCCGTCGGCCTTGATCACGATGGGCGCGCCCTTGGCGTCCACATAGGCATGGGCCTGCGCCGCGTCGGTGAAGGTCTGGTACTCGGCCGTGGGAATGCCATGGCGCTGCATGAAGGCCTTGCTGAAGGCCTTGGAGCTTTCGAGTTGCGCGGCCTTCTGCGTCGGACCGAAGATGGCCAGACCATGGGCACGGAACTCGTCCACCACACCGGCCGCCAGCGGCGCCTCGGGGCCGACCACGGTCAGGCCGATGCCGTTGGCCTGCGCCCATTCGCGCAGCGCCACCTTGTCGGTGATGGGCAGGTTCGTCAGCTGCACATCGCGCGCGGTGCCCGCATTGCCCGGTGCGACAAACACCTGCTCCACGCCTTCAGACTGCTTGAGCTTCCACGCCAGCGCGTGCTCGCGGCCACCGCCGCCAATCACCAGGACTTTCATTCGTTGATCTCGGCGTTGTGGAACACGTCCTGCACATCGTCCAGGTCTTCGATGACATCCAGCAGCTTCTGCATGCGGGCGGCGTCGTCGCCGGTCAGCTCGATGGTGTTTTCGGGCCGCATGGTCACCTCGGCCACTTCGGGCTTGAGGCCAGCCGCTTCCAGCGCGTTCTTCACCGCTTCGAAGTCGGTGTAGGCGGTCAGCACCTCGATGGCGCCATCGTCGTCGGTGATCACGTCTTCGGCCCCGGCTTCCAGCGCCACTTCCATGACCTTGTCTTCGCTCGTGCCGGGCGCAAAGATGATCTGACCGCAGTGCTTGAACTGAAAGGCCACCGAACCTTCGGTGCCCAGGTTGCCACCGTACTTGCTGAACGCGTGGCGGATCTCGGCCACGGTGCGCACCTTGTTGTCGGTCATGGTGTCGACGATGATGGCGGCGCCACCGATGCCGTAGCCCTCGTAGCGGATCTCTTCCAGCGCCTGGCCTTCGAGGTTGCCCGAAGCCTTGTCGACGTTGTACTTGATGCGGTCGGCTGGCATGTTGGCCGCCTTGGCCTTGTCAATCGCCAGCCGCAGGCGCGGGTTCATGGCCGGGTCGCCACCGCCCGTGCGGGCTGCGACCGTGATCTCTCGGATCACGCGCGTCCAGATCTTTCCCCGCTTCTCATCCTGCCGGCCCTTGCGGTGTTGAATGTTGGCCCATTTGCTGTGTCCAGCCACGAGAGAGTCCTTTTTTCTGACCAGAATTTGGTGTAATAACTCTCGATTTTACGACCCACCCTCTCCTCTCTCTGCAAGGATGCCCGACATGGCCGAACCGATGCTGATCGCCCAGAACGCCAGTACACAGTGCCACCTGCTGCCCGGTCTGGCCAACCGCCACGGGCTGATCACCGGCGCCACCGGTACCGGCAAGACGGTGACACTGCAGACCCTGGCCGAACAGTTCTCCAACATCGGCGTGCCGGTGTTCATGGCCGACGTCAAGGGCGACCTCACCGGCATCAGCCAGACCGGCAACCTGCCCGACAAAGTCCGCAAGATCCTGGCCGACCGGGGCCTCACCCCCACCCCGCCCCAGGCCTGCCCCACCACACTGTGGGACGTGTTCGGTGAGCAGGGCCATCCGGTGCGGGCCACCGTCTCCGACATGGGCCCGCTCCTGCTGTCGCGCATGCTGGACCTCAACGACACCCAGGCCGGCGTGCTCAACCTGGTCTTCAAGATCGCTGACGACAACGGCCTGCTGCTGCTGGACATGAAAGACCTGCGCGCCATGCTGCAGCACGTGGGCGACAACGCCAAGCAGTTCACCACCGAGTACGGCAACATCAGTGCGGCCAGCATCGGCGCCATCCAGCGCGGCTTGCTGCAGATCGAGCAGCAAGGCGGCGACAAGTTCTTTGGCGAGCCCATGCTCGACATCAGCGACTTCATGCAGACCGTGGGTGGCAAGGGCGTGATCAACGTGCTGACCGCCGACAAGCTGCTGAACGCGCCGCGCCTGTACGCCACCTTCCTGCTGTGGATGCTGTCGGAGCTGTTCGAGAGCCTGCCCGAGATCGGCGACCCCGAGAAACCCAAGCTGGTGTTCTTCTTCGACGAAGCCCACCTGCTGTTCGACGAAGCGCCCAAGATCCTGGTCGAGCGCATCGAACTGGTGGTGCGCCTGGTGCGTTCCAAAGGCGTCGGCGTGTATTTCGTGACGCAGAACCCGCTGGACATCCCGGATTCCGTGCTCGGGCAGTTGGGCAACCGCGTGCAGCACGCGCTGCGCGCCTTCACCCCGCGCGACCAGAAGGCCGTCAAGGCGACCGCCGAGACCATGCGCCCAAAAGCCGGACTGGACATCGAAGCCGCCATCACCGAGCTGGCGGTGGGCGAGGCGCTGGTCAGCCTGCTCGACAGCAAAGGACGCCCGAGCGAGACGGAGCGCGTGTTCGTGCTGCCCCCGGGCAGCCAGCTCGGGCCCATCACCCCCGAACAGCGCAAAGCGCTGCTCCAGGGTTCGCTGGTGGCCGGCGTGTACGAGAAGGTGGTGGACCGCGAAAGCGCCTATGAGATGTTCCGCAAGCATGCGGGTGCCGCAGACGATGCCGACGCCGCACCGCAAGATGCACCCAAGACCCCTCGCATCCCCGGCGCTGCAGGCAAGAAAGCCGAAGCGGAAAGCGGCGGCATCGGCGGCATGCTGAACGAAGCGCTGTTTGGTCGGACCGGCCCGCGCGGTGGACAGTACGACGGCATCGTCCAGACCATGGCCAAGACCGCCGCCCGCAGCGTGGCCAGCGGCATCGGTCGCCAGATCGTGCGCGGCGTGCTGGGCAGTCTGCTCGGCGGCAAGCGCTGAACCTTCAAACCATTCGCCAAGGACCTTACATATGCCCCAGCGCTTCTTAGCTCATGCTTGCCTGGTCGGCCTCAGTGCCCTGTTGAGCGCCTGCGGCGGCGGCGACAGTGGCGACGACGCCGGAGGTGGTGGCAGCTCGGCCGAGAAGGTGGCCAGCTGTGGCCTCAGTGGCGGCCCGTTGCGCATCATGCCTCTGGGCGACTCCATCACCGAGGGCGAAGCCGGCCACAACAGCTACCGCCGGGTGCTGTGGCAGCGCCTGAACGGCGCGGGCTGCTCGGTCAACCTGGTCGGCAGCAAATCGGGCGTGTCCAGAGGCTCACGCGACAGCGGGTCGGTCAACCCACCCAACGCCGACTTCGACCTGGACCACGAAGGCTACTGGGACTATTCGGTCAACGAGCTCGCGCCCCGGGTGGGCGGGCTGGTGGCCCAGGCACAGCCCGATGTCGTTCTGGTGCATCTGGGCACCAACGACGTGCTCGCAGGCCAGTCGGCCAGTGGCATCGCCGCCGAGCTCGGCGGCGTCATCGACGCGATCCGCGCAGGCAAGCCGGACGCCCACATCCTGCTGGCCAAAATCATCCCGGCGGCACCCGACCCCTCCGGCACCGCAGCCCTCAACCGCCTGATCGACGGCGTCGCGTCCGGCCGGTCCAGCGCCACATCGCCGATCGCGGTGGTCAACCAGGCCAGTGGGTATTCCACCGGCGACAACTACGACGGCGTCCATCCCAATGTCAGCGGGGAGTCCAAGCTGGGCAACCGCTGGGCGGACGCCGTGCTCGCCTGGCGGACTCAGTGATCGCCGGGTCTTCGGCTCGCTGCGCCCAAAAAGAAACCCGGCATTGCCGGGTTTCTTTTTGAACATGCCGGCGGTGATCAGCCCGCTGTGGCCTCTTCGGGCTTGGCCTTGCCTTCCTTCTTGGGCAGCGGCTGGATGTCGAGTTTGACCTCCTGCGTTTCCTTGCCGTCCTCGCCGACCTTGGACTCCAGGTCCACCGTCAGGCGCCCGCCCTCGGTCAGACGTCCGAACAGCAGCTCGTCGGCCAGCGCGCGGCGAATGGTGTCCTGGATCAGGCGCTGCATCGGACGCGCCCCCATCAACGGGTCGAAACCCTTCTTGGCCAGGTGCTTGCGCAGCGTGTCGGTGAAGGTGACCTCCACTTTCTTCTCGGCCAGTTGGCCTTCCAGCTGCAGCAGGAACTTGTCCACCACGCGCATGATGATCTGCTCATCCAGCGCCTTGAAGCTGACGATGGCGTCCAGCCGGTTGCGGAACTCCGGCGTGAACAGGCGTTTGATATCGCCCATTTCGTCGCCGGCCACACGCGGGTTCGTGAAGCCGATGGTCGCCTTGTTCATGGTCTCGGCGCCCGCATTGGTCGTCATGATGATGATGACGTTGCGGAAGTCGGCCTTGCGCCCGTTGTTGTCCGTCAGCGTGCCATGGTCCATCACCTGCAGCAGCACGTTGAAGATGTCGGGGTGCGCCTTCTCGATCTCGTCCAACAGCAGCACGCAATGCGGCTTCTTGGTGATGGCCTCGGTCAGCAGACCGCCCTGGTCGAAACCGACATAGCCCGGAGGCGCGCCGATCAGGCGGCTGACCGCGTGCCGCTCCATGTACTCCGACATGTCGAAGCGGATCAGGTCGATGCCCATGATGTAGGCCAGCTGCTTGGCGGCTTCGGTCTTGCCGACGCCGGTGGGGCCGCTGAACAGGAAGGCGCCAATCGGCTTGTCGGCCTTGCCCAGCCCTGAACGGGCCATCTTGACGCTGGCGGCCAGCACCTCCAGCGCCTTGTCCTGGCCGAACACCACGCTCTTGAGGTCGCGCTCCAAGGTCTGCAGCTTGCCTCGGTCATCATTGGACACGTTCGCAGGCGGAATGCGCGCGATCTTGGCCACGATTTCCTCGATCTCGGCCTTGCCGATGGTCTTCTTCCGCTTGGAAGGCGTGAGGATGCGCTGCGCCGCACCGGCCTCGTCGATCACGTCGATGGCCTTGTCCGGCAGATGGCGGTCGTTGATGTACTTGGCCGAGAGCTCTGCGGCGGCCTGAAGGGCGGCCACCGCGTACTTGACGCTGTGGTGCTCCTCGAAACGGCTCTTGAGCCCCTTCAGGATATCCACCGTCTGCTCCACCGTCGGTTCGACCACATCCACCTTCTGGAAGCGGCGGGACAGCGCCGCGTCCTTCTCGAAGATGCCGCGGTACTCGGTGAAGGTGGTGGCGCCGATGCACTTGAGCTGGCCGCTGGACAGCGCCGGTTTGAGCAGGTTCGAGGCGTCCAGCGTCCCGCCCGAAGCCGCACCGGCCCCGATGAGCGTGTGGATCTCGTCAATGAACAGGATGGCGTTGGGCTTGTCCTTGAGCGACTTCAGGACAGCCTTGAGGCGCTGTTCGAAATCACCCCGGTATTTGGTGCCCGCCAGCAAAGCGCCCATGTCGAGCGAGTACACGGTGGCCTCGGCCAAGATGTCGGGCACATCATTCTGCGTGATGCGCCAAGCCAGGCCTTCGGCGATCGCGGTCTTGCCCACGCCAGCCTCACCGACCAGCAGCGGGTTGTTCTTGCGGCGGCGGCAGAGGATCTGGATCGTGCGCTCGACCTCGTACTCGCGGCCGATCAACGGGTCGATCTTTCCTTCCTTGGCCGCCTGGTTGAGGTTCTGGGTGAACTGCTCCAGCGGTGACTGTTTTTCGTTGCTCTTGGCCTCGGCGCCCTGCTCCTCGTTGTCCGCAGCACTTTCGCCAGGCTTGGACGACTCGGGAGGATCGCTCTTGCGGATGCCGTGGGCGATGAAATTCACCACGTCCAGGCGCGTCACGCCCTGCTGGTGCAGGTAGTAAACGGCGTGAGAATCCTTCTCGCCGAAGATAGCCACCAGCACGTTGGCGCCGGTCACCTCTTTCTTGCCATTGCCGGTGGACTGCACGTGCATGATCGCGCGCTGGATCACCCGCTGGAACCCCAGCGTGGGCTGCGTGTCCACCTCGTCGGTGCCGGCCACCTGGGGCGTGTTGTCCTTGATGAAGTTCGTCAGGGACTTGCGCAGGTCGTCGATATTGGCCGAGCAGGCGCGCAAAACCTCGGCTGCGCTGGGGTTGTCCAGCAGCGCCAAGAGCAGGTGCTCAACCGTGATGAATTCGTGTCGTTGCTGGCGAGCCTCAACGAAGGCCATATGCAAGCTGACTTCAAGTTCCTGGGCAATCATGGACGCTTCCTTTGGGCTGGTGAGAATCTGAAACGCAAGCGTTCGGGTAGAGGTTTACAGGGAAGAGACCATCAGTTGGGGTAGACCCGCCTTTATTCAACCGGTTCACTCAGACATTGCAGCGGGTGACCAGCGGCTCGGGATGCCGCCAGCACCTGATCGACCTTGGTGCTGGCCACGTCCCGGGTGTAGATGCCGCAGATGCCTTTGCCCTCCAGGTGGATCTTGAGCATGATCTGGGTGGCCGTCTCCCGGTCCTTGCTGAAAAACTCCTGGATCACGTGCACGACAAACTCCATGGGCGTGAAGTCGTCGTTGAGCAACACGACCTGAAACATCTGTGGTGGCTTGGTTCGCTGGGTGCGCCGCTCAAGCACCACCGAGTCATCGCTGCCGATGCCTGTCGGAGCGGCTGGAACTGGGGGTTTCTTCGGTATCTGCGTGGCCATGAAAATGATTCTAGCGGCCAGCTGACTAGCAAGTCGGGCTGTGGACATGTCCAGGCAAGTTCCGGCGGGCGGGCTGCGCCTGCCGGGTGCCTAGTGTCTCTGTTGCTGACCCTTTCCATGGCGCCATTGTCCGCCTGGATGCCAAGAAAAAACCGCCAAGGAATGGCAATTCCTGGCGGCTTTTGTGCCCTTTCCCCGGAGGGAGAAAGACCGGACCTACATGTGGTCAATCATGACCTGCCCGAAACCGGAACAGGACACCTGGGTGGCCCCGTCCATCAGCCGAGCGAAGTCGTAGGTCACCTTCTTGGAGAGAATGGCCTGCTCCATGGCCGAAATGATCAGGTCGGCGGCCTCCGTCCAGCCCATGTGGCGCAACATCATTTCAGCCGACAGGATCTCGGATCCGGGATTTACGTAGTCCTTGCCGGCGTATTTCGGCGCGGTGCCGTGGGTGGCTTCGAAGCAGGCCACCGAGTCGGACAGGTTGGCGCCCGGGGCGATGCCAATGCCGCCCACCTGGGCCGCCAGGGCGTCAGAGACGTAGTCGCCATTGAGGTTGAGCGTGGCGATCACCGAGTATTCGGCCGGCCGCAGCAGGATCTGCTGCAGGAAGGCGTCCGCAATCGAGTCCTTGATCACGATGTTGCGGCCGGTTTTGGGGTTCTTGAACTGGCACCACGGGCCTCCGTCGATGGGCTCGGCGCCGAATTCCTTCTGGGCCAGGGCATAACCCCAGTCGCGGAAACCGCCCTCGGTGAACTTCATGATGTTGCCCTTGTGGACCAGGGTCACGCTGGGCTTGTCGTTGTCGATCGCATACTGGATCGCCTTGCGCACCAGCCGCTCGGTGCCCTCGATCGACACCGGCTTGATGCCGATGCCCGAGGTTTCAGGGAAGCGGATTTTGGTCACGCCCATCTCGTCCTGCAGGAACTTGATCAGCTTCTTCGCCTTGTCACTCTGGGCGGCGTATTCGATGCCGGCGTAGATGTCTTCCGAGTTTTCTCGGAAGATCACCATGTTGGTCTTCTCAGGCTCCTTCAGCGGCGACGGCACGCCTTTGAAGTACTGCACCGGCCGCAGACACACGTACAGGTCCAACTCCTGCCGCAGTGCCACGTTCAGGGAACGGATCCCGCCCCCAACCGGCGTGGTCAGAGGGCCCTTGATCGAGACCACATACTCCCTGAGCGCGGCCAGCGTCTCTTCCGGCAGCCAGACGTCGGGGCCATACACCTTGGTCGACTTCTCGCCCGCGAACACCTCCATCCAGTGGATCCTGCGCTTGCCGCCGTAGGCTTTCTCCACGGCCGCGTCAACCACCTTGAGCATCACCGGTGTGATGTCCAGACCGGTGCCATCGCCTTCGATGTAGGGAACGATAGGCTCATCCGGCACGTTCAGCGACATGTCCTGATTGACAGTGATCTTCTGGCCCTGGGCCGGCACCTTGATGTGCTGATACATGGAAAACGATCTCCGGTGGAATGATGGATGCGGCAACTCTGAGGCCGGAATCGGCTCAGACAGCCGGAAATTCTATTCCGCTTGACAAGACTGATCGCGCACAATGCGCGCTTGCACGACACGAGAACCTCCCTATGATTCGCCGGACCACCCTCCTCGGCCTGCTGGCCCTGTTCGTCTCTCCTGCTTGGTCGCAGACTGCTCCGCAACTCGACCTGCCCAAGGTCACGCTGAAGGCGGGCATGCACCTGATTCACGCCCAGGTGGCCTCCACTCCTGAACAGCGGGCGACGGGTCTCATGTTCCGTTCTGAGATGCCCGCCAACGAAGGCATGCTGTTCGTTTTCGAGGAGTCCGCGGGGCAGTGCTTCTGGATGAAGAACACCCTGCTGCCCCTCACCGCTGCCTTTGTGGCCGACGACGGCACCATCGTCAACCTGGCGGACATGAAACCCAGGACGCTGGACTCCCACTGTTCCGCCAAGCCGGTGCGGTACGTGCTGGAGATGCACCAGGGCTGGTTCGCCAAGCGCGGCATTCAGGCGGGGTCTCGTCTTGGCGGGCTGCCCTTCGAAGGACGGCGCTGAACCACAACGCCAATAAAAAAGCCCGCCGTGAGGCGGGCTTTTTGGATGGTGGGTAACGGCCAAACCAGAATCAGGCCACCAGTTCCAGCGCAGCATTGAGCGTCTTGCTCGGACGCATCACCGTGGAGAGCTTGTCGAAGTCGGGCTTGTAGTAACCGCCAATGTCCACCGGCTTGCCCTGGACCTCGATCAGTTCTGCGACGATGGCCTGCTCGTTGTCCGCCAGCTGCTTGGCCAGCGGCGCAAACTTGGCAGCCATTTCGGCATCCTCGGTCTGCGCGGCCAGTTCCTGTGCCCAGTACAGCGCCAGGTAGAACTGGCTGCCCCGGTTGTCGAGCTGGCCGGTCTTGGGGGACGGGTTCTTGTTGTTGTCCAGCAGCTTGCCCGTGGCACTGTCCAGGGTCTTGGCCAGGAGCTTGGCTTTGCTGTTGCCGGTCTTCAGGCCCAGGTCCTCCAGCGACACGGCCAAGGCCAGGAATTCACCCAGCGAGTCCCAGCGCAGGTGGTTCTCTTCCACCAGCTGCTGCACGTGCTTGGGTGCCGAACCACCGGCGCCCGTTTCGTACATGCCACCACCGGCCATCAGCGGCACGATGGACAGCATCTTGGCCGAGGTGCCCAGTTCCATGATGGGGAACAGGTCGGTCAGGTAGTCGCGCAGGATGTTGCCGGTGGCGCTGATGGTGTCCAGGCCGCGGATCACGCGCTCCAGCGTGTAGCGCATCGCGCGCACCTGGCTCATGATCTGGATGTCCAGACCGTTGGTGTCGTGCTCGTGCAGGTACATCTTGACCTTGCGGATCAGCTGGGCTTCGTGCGGGCGGTACGCGTCCAGCCAGAACACCACCGGCATGCCGGAATTGCGGGCGCGGTTGACGGCCAGTTTGACCCAGTCGCGGATCGCGGCATCCTTGACCTGGCACATGCGCCAGATGTCGCCCTCTTCCACGTTCTGGCTCAGCAGCACCTCGCCGGTTTCCAGGTCGGTGATGTTGGCGATGCCGTCCTCGGGAATCTCGAAGGTTTTGTCGTGCGAGCCGTATTCCTCGGCCTGCTGGGCCATCAGGCCGACGTTGGGCACCGTGCCCATGGTCTTGGGATCGAAAGCGCCATGCCACTTGCAGAAGTTGATCATCTCCTGGTAAATGCGGGCGAAGGTCGACTCGGGCATCACGGCCTTGACGTCCTTCAGGCGGCCGTTCGCGTCCCACATCTTGCCGCCGTTGCGGATCATGGCCGGCATCGAGGCGTCGACGATCACGTCATTGGGCGAGTGGAAGTTGGTGATGCCCTTGGCCGAGTCGACCATGGCCAGCTCGGGACGGTGCTCATGGCAGGCATGCAGGTCGCGCTTGATCTCGTCCTGCTTGGACTGCGGCAGCTTGGCGATCTTGTTGTACAGATCGACCATGCCGTTGTTGACGTTGACGCCCAGCTCCTTGAACAGCTCGCCGTGCTTCTCGAAGGCTTCCTTGTAGAAGATTTTCACGCAGTGGCCGAACACGATGGGGTGCGAGACTTTCATCATGGTGGCCTTAACGTGCAGCGAGAACATCACGCCGGTCTTGCGGGCATCCTCGATTTCCTTCTCGTAGAAAGCCAGCAGGGCCTTCTTGCTCATGAACATCGAGTCGATGACTTCGCGGTCGAGCAGGGAAACCTTAGGCTTGAGCACGATGGTCTTGCCGCTCTTGGTGATCAGCTCCATCTTCACGTCGCGCGCCTTGTCCAGCGTGATCGACTTCTCACCGTGGTAGAAATCGCCAGCGTGCATGTGAGACACGTGCGATTGCGAGGCTTGGCTCCATTCGGCCATGCTGTGCGGGTTCTTGCGGGCGAACTCTTTCACCGCACGGGGGGCGCGGCGGTCCGAGTTGCCTTCGCGCAGCACCGGGTTCACGGCCGAGCCGGTGCACTTGGCGTAACGCGCCTTGATGGCCTTTTCTTCGTCGTTCTTCGGGTTTTCAGGGTAGTCGGGGAGCTTGTAGCCTTTGGCCTGAAGCTCCTTGATAGCCGCCACCAGCTGGGACACGGAGGCGCTGATGTTGGGCAGCTTGATGATGTTGGCCTCGGGGCGCAGCGTCAGCTTGCCCAGCTCGCCCAGGTAGTCCGGCACCCGCTGCTCTTCGGTCAGGTATTCGGGGAACTGCGCCAGGATGCGGGCGGCGACGGAGATGTCGCTGGTGGTCACGTTGACGCCCGCGGGGGCGGCAAAGGTGCGGATGATGGGCAGGAACGACGCCGTCGCCAGCAGGGGCGCTTCGTCGGTGAGGGTGTAAACGATGGTCGAGGACGGTTGGCTCATGGCATGGCTCCTGATGTCGTTGTTGGAAATCCGCCGCTCCCGACAAACTCGGGGCAAGCGGTCGATGGTGTGGGATTTTGCTTTCAGTCCTCTGACCTCGGCTTCAAAATTCGAAGTGTTATCTCACATAACAAAATTGAACATCAAAAACTCCAACTTTTTTTCACCGTTGCCTTGACCTCATGGGGCCGAGGCCATGAAAAAAGCCCGAAGGCATGCACCTTCGGGCTTCGCCGAACCGGATTGGTCCGTCGCCGTCAGGCGAAGTTGCTTTCGGCAAACGACCAGTTGACCAGCTTGTCCAGGAAGGTTTCAACGAACTTCGGCCGCAGGTTGCGGTAGTCGATGTAGTAAGCGTGTTCCCAAACGTCCACGGTCAGCAGGGCCTTGTCACCGGTCGTCAGGGGCGTGCCGGCGGCGCCCATGTTGACGATGTCCACGGAGCCGTCGGCTTTCTTGACCAGCCAGGTCCAGCCGGAACCGAAGTTGCCCACGGCGGACTTGACGAAGGCTTCTTTGAAAGCCGCGTAGCTGCCCCACTTGGCGTTGATCGCAGCGGCCAGCGCACCGGAAGGCTCACCGCCGCCGTTGGGCTTCATGCAATTCCAGAAGAAGGTGTGGTTCCAGATCTGGGCGGCGTTGTTGTAGACGCCACCGCTGGACTTCTTGACGATCGATTCGAGGTCCATGGACTCGAACTCGGTGCCCTTCTGCAGGTTGTTCAGGTTGACCACATAGGCGTTGTGGTGCTTGCCATGGTGGAACTCCAGCGTTTCCTTGGAGTAGTGCGGTGCCAGGGCATCGATGGCGTACGGCAGTGCGGGCAGGGTGTGTTCCATGTGGGGTCCTCGTCTGTTGAGTGGGAAAAGTCCGGCGCATTGTAGGCAACACATTGAACCGCTGCTGCACTCAGGGGAAAAGAGGTCCGACCTTCAACGGTCCGCAGTCAGATCCACCGAACCGTCCGCCAGAGTCGCCGTGACGGACTGGCCCGGCCGCACCTGCGCGGCCTGGGTGATCGCGCGTCCATCACGGTCAGCGAGAAATGCATAGCCGCGCTCGAGCACCAGCATCGGATCCAGCAGGCCGAGCGCCGCACCGCAACGATCCAGCCGCTGCACGTGCGCCGACAGCGCGCGTGCGACCGCCTGGGGCAGCGTGGAGGACAGCCGCTCGAGATGGAGGGCGTGGCGCTGCTGGCGCAGCTGCACCGCCGACGTGAGCCGGTGCTGCAGGGCCGACAGCCGCTGGCTGCTGTCGTGCAGACGGCCCGAGGGGCGCCCCAGCCGCTGGGCCAGCCGGTCCAGCCGCTGCGCCCGCAGGTCCAGCCCCCGCCAGACCACATCCCTGAGATCGGTTTCGAGCTGCTCCAGCTCGTCAAGCCGCTGTTGCCGGGCCGGTGCGCACAGCTCGGCCGCCGCCGTAGGCGTGGGGGCCCGCAGGTCGGCCGCAAAGTCGGACAGCGTGAAATCGGTCTCGTGCCCGACGCCGCAGACCAACGGCATGGGCGCGCGCACGACCGTGCGCACCACCGATTCGTCGTTGAACGCCCAGAGGTCTTCCAGCGATCCCCCTCCACGAACCAACAGAAGCACATCGCCTTCGCCGGAGTCCCTGAAGCGCTGGTAGGCCTGCTCCAGCGCCCGGCAGATTTCCTGCGGCGCCTGTGCCCCTTGCACTGACGCAGGATGCACCAGCACCGGTATGTGGGGCACCCGCCGCCGCAGTGCGGTTACCACGTCGCGCAGCGCAGCGGCTCCCAGCGAGGTCACCACCGCGATGCTCCGGGGCTGCGACGGCAACCCCCGTTTGCGCCGGGGGTCAAACAGCCCCTCCGCCTCCAGCTTAGCCTTGAGCCGGATGAACTGTTCGAACAAAGCGCCCTGCCCCGCCGGTTTGAGCGCTTCAACGATCAGCTGCAGATCCCCACGCGGACCATAGACATCCAGCCGGCCCTGAGCTTGCACCAGCAGCCCATCCCGCGGAACAAACTGCAGCTGATCCGCCGCACGGCGGAACATGGCACAACGCAACTGCCCCGATTCGTCCTTCAGCGAGAAGTAGCAGTGTCCGCTGGCGGCACGGGAGAAGCCCGAGATCTCGCCACGAACTGCCACGGGGTTGAAGCGCACAGACAAGACGTCCGCAATCGCTTGCATCAGCGGCCCAACCGCCCACACGCGCCGCGCAGAGCCGTCGTCCTGGGTGAAAAACGGCTCAGACACAGGCATCTCCGGACCGAACCTGTCCACAAGGCGCGCCGTTGCTGGAATCCGTACCCTCTACCCCCGTGTCATCTAGGACCTGCGGGAAGTGGCTTGATTTCAAAGCACTTTGGGCTGCCTGTTTTGTCATCGAACTGTTGAAACGCAGACGTTTGGCGGGATGCGCCGCCATCGAGGTACGGTTCTGCACAAAGTTATCCACAGAATCTGTGCATGGACCCAAGGGTCGGGTTCGGGTGGAGAGGCTGGTGCATCGGCGCAGGACTGCCGCGGGCGGTCGCAGGGGCTGAGACATAATCAAAAGATTGCACCGGAGCCCTGATTTGTTTTCCATCATACAAGCCGCTGGCTGGCCGATCTGGCCCCTCATCTTCTGTTCAGTGATCGCTCTCGCCCTCGTGATCGAGCGTTTTGTCAGCCTCAAGGCGGCCAAGGTTCTGCCTCCACAACTGCTCGAGGAAGCCATCATGGTTTCCCGCAACGGCGTCCCCAACCCGGATGTGGTCACCCAGCTGGAGCAGAACTCGGTGTTTGGCGAGGTGCTCGCCAGCGGCTTTCGGACCCTGAACAACAACCCCAGGGCCACCGAAGACGACCTGAGATCTTCACTGGAGGGCGCGGGACGCATCGCCGGTTCGCGGCTGCAACGCTACCTGGGGGCGCTGGCCACGATCGCCTCCGCAGCCCCTCTGCTGGGTCTGCTGGGCACGGTGATCGGCATGATCGAGATCTTCGGCTCCCAGGGTGGCGACGGTGGCATGGGCACCATGCCGGGCGGCGGCAATCCCACCCAGCTGGCGCACGGCATCTCGATCGCCCTGTACAACACCGCTTTTGGCCTGATGGTGGCCATTCCCGCGCTGATTTTCTGGCGCTATTTCCGCGCCCGGGTCGACGACTACCTGCTGGCCATGGAAGTCGCCACGGAGCGGTTCGTCCGCCACCTGGTGACACTGCGCAACAAGTAAGCAGCGCCCGGGAACCCCGCATGAACTTCCGTCCTGGAACCCGTGATGAGCCGGAGATCAACCTGATCCCTTTCATCGACATCCTGCTGGTCGTGCTGATCTTCCTGATGCTGACCACGACCTACAGCAAGTACACGCAGCTGCAGGTCAATCTGCCGGTGGCCGATTCCGAGGCCCAGCGCAGCGCCCCGAAGGAAGTCATCGTCTCGGTCAGCAGCGACGGCCGCTACGCGATCAACCAGTCGATGCTGGACGGCTCGTCCGTCGAGTCGCTCACCCGTGCGCTCGAAGAAGCAACGCAGGACACACGCGACATGGTGATCATCATCAGCGCAGATGCCGCGGCCACCCACCAGTCGGTGATCAACGTGATGGATGCGGCGCGGCGCGCCGGGCTGGTGCAGATCACCTTCGCCACCCAGCAGTCCGGCTCGGCCCCCTCGCGCGGCAAGTCCTGACCCCCCCGCCATGACACGCCCGGACGCCGAAGCCCGGTGGCAAGCGATCTGGGCGCAGCGGGGCTGGAAAGCCCGCCTTCTGTGGCCGATGTCCCAGATCTACCGGGCGCTGGTCGGCTTGCGGCGGCGCCGCTACGCACAGGGTCAATGGCCAGTGGAACGCCTGCCCGTGCCGGTGATCGTGATCGGCAACGTGGTGGTCGGTGGCGCGGGCAAAACGCCCACGGTGATGGCGCTGATCTCCCATCTGCGCTCGCGGGGCTGGTCGCCGGGCGTGGTGTCCCGGGGGCACGGGAGGCTGGGTGAAGGACTGCTGGAGCTCACATCCGGGACAACGGCCTCGGAGGCTGGGGACGAACCCACCCTGATTCACCGGAGCACAGGCGTGCCGGTCGTGGTGGGAAGGCGTCGTGCGCACGCTGCCCGTGCACTGCTGGCGGCGCACCCCGAGGTGGACCTGCTGCTGTGCGACGATGGGTTGCAGCATCTGGCACTGGGACGTGACATCGCCATCGCGGTGTTCGATGACCGGGGCACCGGCAACGGATGGCTGCTGCCGGCGGGCCTGCTCAGGGAGCCCTGGCCTCCTGCCGCGGAAGACCCGTTCTCGCCACAGTTTGTCTTGCTGCAGCGACGGGCTGACTCCGCACCGGTCTCGCCCCCTGCCTTGCCCGTGGGCGCGACCTTGTTTGTGGCCACCCGGCGTCTCGCTGGCGTCGCCCGCGGTCCTAGTGGCAGTGAACGACCGTTGTCCGAACTGGCGGGCCAGGACCTGGTGGCCGTGGCCGGCATCGCCCGGCCGGATGTCTTCTTCGAAATGCTGCGCAACCAGGGGCTGACCCTGTCCCGGTGCATGGCCCTGCCAGACCACGCGCCGCCGGACGCCTACCAGGCAGTCCTGGATTCACCCTCATCCACCGTGGTGTGCACGGAAAAAGATGCGGTCAAGCTGTTCGCCCAGGCACTGGCGCTGCCAGCCGACCGGCGCCCGTCCCTGTGGACGGTGCCATTGGAGCTTCAGCTCGACCCGGCCTTTCTGGCTGAACTGGATCATCGGCTGGAGGCTCTGCGTGCAAGCGCGCGACTATCATCGCGGCATGGATACCAAACTGCTTGAACTGCTGGTCTGCCCCGTCACCAAAGGCCCTCTGATCTTCGACCGCGAGGCCCAGGAACTGATCTCTCGCAGCGCCCGCCTGGCCTATCCGGTGCGCGACGGCATTCCCATTCTCCTGGAGCACGAAGCCCGGACACTGAGCGACGAAGAAGCCGCTCGGCCACCGGCGCCCACCGCATGAGCGCGGCTGTCCGGACACCGGCCTTCAGCGTGCTGATTCCGGCGCGCATGGCCTCCAGCCGCCTCCCAGATAAACCTCTGGCAGACATTGCGGGCCTGCCCATGGTTGTTCGTGTGGCCCGGCAGGCGCTGCTCAGCGGCGCCCGCCAGGTGGTGGTGGCGGCCGACGATCCCCGCATCCTGAGCGCCTGTGCGGAGCATGGCGTCACGGCGCTGCTCACCCGTTCCGACCACCCCTCCGGCAGCGACCGGCTGGCCGAAGCCTGTGAACTGCTTGGCCTGGCTGACGACGAGCTCGTGGTGAATGTGCAGGGGGACGAGCCGCTGGTGGACCCCGCGCTCATTGCCGCAGTGGCCACGCAGCTGGCGCAAAGGCCCGATTGCGTGATGAGCACCGCCGCCCACGCCATTGAGCAGGTGGAAGACTTTCTCAATCCGAACGTGGTCAAGGTGGTGCTCGACCGGCGGCAGGTGGCGCTGTATTTCAGCCGCGCGCCCATCGCCTGGTGGCGCGACGGCATGTCGAACGGCCAGCCGCTCAGCCTGCCTTCTCCGGCCCCTTGGCGGCACATCGGCGTCTACGGATACCGGGCGGGTTTCCTGCGCCGTTTTCCGTCGCTGGAGCCGGCACCGCTGGAACTGACGGAGTCGCTGGAGCAACTGCGCACCCTATGGCACGGTGAGCGCATTGCGGTGCATCTCGCGACCCATGCGGCCGCTCCCGGTGTGGACACCCCCACGGACCTGGAAAGGGTCCGGGCGCTGCTCCGGAAGTCTTGAACTGCGACACTGTCTGTAAGGCAGTGTCGGGGTAGGCCATGCTATCCTCGTTCGACCCTCGATACCGGGGCCAGCTCAGCCGCGGAGACAGGCGAGCACGAATGAAACACTGATACAAGGAAGACGATGAGACTGATCCTGTTGGGCGCTCCTGGTGCGGGCAAGGGCACACAAGCCACCTTCATCTGCCAGAAGTACGGCATCCCCCAGATCTCGACCGGCGACATGCTGCGTGCCGCCGTGAAGGCTGGCACGCCTCTGGGCATGCAGGCCAAGGCGGTCATGGACGCCGGTGGCCTGGTGAGTGACGACCTGATCATCAACCTCGTCAAGGAACGCATTGCCCAGCCCGACTGCGCAAGCGGCTTCCTGTTCGATGGCTTCCCGCGCACCATCCCGCAGGCCGACGCTATGAAAGCGGCCGGCGTGAAGCTGGACTACGTGCTGGAAATCGACGTGCCGTTCGACGCCATCATCGAACGCATGAGCGGCCGCCGCTCACACCCCGCCTCAGGGCGCACCTACCACGTGAAATTCAACCCGCCCAAGGTGGAAGGCAAGGACGACGTCACCGGTGAACCGCTGATCCAGCGCGACGATGACAAGGAAGAAACGGTCAAGAAGCGCCTGGAGGTGTACAGCGCCCAGACCCGACCGCTGGTCGACTACTACAGCCAGTGGGCCAGGACAGATCCGGCCGCCGCCCCCAAGTACCGCGCCATCAGCGGCACCGGTTCGGTGGATGAGATCACAGCCCGCGCGTTCCAGGCCCTGGCCGCCTGACCCAGCTCCCACTCCTCCTGCAAACCCGGCAACTTGCCGGGTTTCTTTTTTTGTCGTTGCAACGGGCTGGCGCGTCAGGGTTCCAGCAGCGAGAGTGCCAGAGCCAGCCGCGCCTTCACAGGGGGCAGTCCGGCGGAGTCGGGCATGGGATTGGCCGTGTCAGGAATCACACGCCCTCGGGCACAGCGCGTGGCCCTGACCACCCGCACACCACGGGCCATGGCCTCCGACAAGGCCGAGGCCAGCGACTGGTGAACCGTGCCGTTGCCGGTGGCAGCCACCACAATGCCCTGCGGACGCAGTGCCGGGTCCGCCTGCAGCAGCGCGCGAACGATGGAGCCGTCGGCATCGGCATGGCTGGTCACCAGTTGGACGCGTGGCAGCGCATCGGCCCGCAGCACCCGCGCCAGCAGTGCCTCAGAACGCTCGGCGGTCGGGCGGCTTGCAGGAGCATGGAACCACCGGACCTCGCCTTCTTCCACACACGCCATAGGGCCGGCATCGCCCGAATCGAACGCATCCACCCGGTAGCTGTGAACCTTGGTCAAGTGCTCGGGCGCGTGCACCAGCCCCGCACAGACCACCACACACCCTCCGACCTCGGGATGACCCGCCACGGTCACGGCATCCAGCAGGTTCTGAGGGCCATCGGGCACAAGGGCGGTGGCTGGGCGCATCGCGCAGGTGAACACCACCGGCTTGCGGGGCTGCAGCACCGTCTGGATGAAAAAGGCAGTTTCTTCCAGCGTGTCGGTGCCGTGTGTGACCACAACGCCGGCAACCTCGTCGCGTGCAAGGTGGTGAGAGAGCCGAAGCAACAGCCGCTTCCACAGACCGAAGTGCATGTCCTTGCTGTCCACCTGGTCCACCTGCTCCACCTCCAGTGGACTGCCTTGCAGCGCTGGAACGCCCTCCAGAAGATCTTCCACACGAACCTGCCCTGCCACATATCCCACGTTATCTCCTGCCCGGGCGGCCCGTCCGGCGATCGTTCCGCCAGTCCCCAGGATCACGCAAAAGCCTCTGTTGTTGTCGTTCACTTGCCAAGTCTCCGAAACTGTTTAAAAATACAGATACTGGATGTGCAAACAGCCCGTCCAGCCGCATCCCGCCTAACCACGAGGTTGACATGATCGAGTCGTTCCCGCCCAAGCTCACGGCCCGCCAGCAGCAAATCCTGGAGTTGATCCAGAACGCCATTGCCCGCACCGGCGCTCCACCCACCCGCGCAGAAATCGCCACCGAGCTCGGATTCAAGTCGGCCAATGCGGCCGAGGAGCACCTTCAGGCGCTCGCACGCAAAGGCATGATCGAACTGGTCAGCGGCACCTCCCGCGGGATCCGTCTTCGCAGCCGGGATCTGCAGGCCATCAACGATCAGCGGACTCATCAGCTTACACTGCCGATGCCCGGCCTTTCTCAGCTCATGCTGCCCCTGATCGGGCGGGTGGCTGCCGGCTCACCGATCCTCGCTCAGGAACACGTCGACCAGACTTATCACGTCGAGCGCAGCCTGTTCCAGCGCACACCTGACTACCTGCTGCGCGTGCGCGGCATGTCCATGCGCGACGTCGGCATCCTCGACGGCGACCTGCTGGCCGTGCAGTCCGGCAAGGACGCGAAGAATGGGCAGATCGTGGTGGCCAGGCTCGGAGACGATGTGACTGTCAAGCGTTTCATGCGCCGCGACCACCAAATCGAGCTGCACGCGGAAAACCCGGACTACAAAACGATCGTGGTGCAACCGGGTGAACCCTTCGAGATCGAAGGCCTCGCCGTGGGCCTGATTCGCAACAGCTTCCAGATCTGACCCGCTGGGTCGGTGCCGCCCTCGCAGGTGGCGGGCGTTTTGCCAGAACAGCACACTGTCCTTGGCAAACCCTGCGAGAGCGGCTCTTCCGAACCAATCCTGCCTGTGTCCAACCCCTTTCCGGAGTTTCACATGGGAATCCGCATCACCTCCAAGACCTGGCGCGCTCCGTTGCAGTTGATCGACAACTGGCTGCCGTCACCTCCTTGTCCCAACAAGACCCGCAAACCGCTGCCAACGTTGATGCAGCGGTTTGTCAGGGCCGGATGGTTGGCCAACAAGCAACCGAAACAGTCGCTGTCGGCCTCTCACGGCGCTTCCATGGACGAGGTGTCGCGGCCCTCACAGACAGCAACCATCCGCTTGAAGCACACCAGCCAACCGGATCGAAGCGCTTGCCTGGTGATTTCAGGGCGCATGGCCGATGTCTGCGCCGAACTGGACCGTCTGGCCGCTCTCGAGCACCGCACCGAACCCGCCTGACAGCTCAAAGTCTGTACAGAATGCTCATGGCGGCACAATAGTGCTCCATGAACATCGTGATACTGGACGACTATCAGGACGCCGTCCGAAAGCTGGATTGCGCAGCGCGCCTCGACCCCTATCCCGCCAAAGTGTTCACCAACACGGTCAAGGGGGTCGGGCAACTGTCCATACGGTTGCGGGATGCCGACATCGTGGTCCTGATCCGGGAAAGAACCCCGGTATCCCGTCAACTGGTTGACAAGCTGCCTCGCCTGAAGCTCATTGCGCAGACGGGGCGTATCGGCAGCCATATTGACGTCACTGCCTGCACCGAACGCGGCATCGCCGTGGCCGAAGGCACAAGTTCCCCGATCTCCACCGCCGAGCTGACATGGGCTCTGGTCATGGCGTCGATGCGGCGCATTCCCCAGTATGTCGCAAGCCTCAAGCACGGTGCCTGGCAACAGTCGGGGCTGAAGTCATCGTCCATGCCCGCCAACTTCGGCCTCGGCATGGTTCTTCACGGCAAGACACTCGGCTTGTGGAGCTATGGCCGCATCGGCAAGCTGGTCGCTGCTTACGGCAAGGCCTTCGGCATGCAGGTGCTGGTCTGGGGTAGCGATGAGTCCTGCCGGCAGGCCGTTTCCGACGGCTTTGAGGTCGCAGCCAGCCGGGAAGATCTCTTTGAGCGTTCGGATGTGCTCAGCCTTCATCTTCGACTCAGCGACCGCAGCGCGGGCTGTGTCACGCTGGAGGATCTTTCTCGCATGAAGCCGACCGCTCTGCTGGTCAATACATCCAGGGCCGAACTGATCGAGGCCGAGGCCTTGCTGACCGCGTTGAACCGGGGGCGCCCCGGCATGGCCGCCATCGATGTTTTCGAATCAGAGCCGATTCTTCAGGGGCATGCGCTGCTCAGGCTCGAGAACTGCATCTGCACGCCTCACATCGGCTACGTCGAGCTCAGCAACTACGAGACCTTGTTCTCGGCTGCCTTCGACAATGTGGTCAATTTCATCAAGGGAACGCCCACCAACATCGTCAACCCTGGCGCCCTGCAAGTGCGACGCTGACCATCAGGCTCAGCAGCGCCAACAAAAAAAGCCAGCACGTGTCTGGCTTTTTTTGTTGAGCAAACATGCTGACTATTTGGACTGTGCGTCCTTACCCGGTGGGATTTCTCCGTCATCGGGTGGCGTGAAATCAAGAACTTCAAAATCAATGAGGTTGCCCATGTCCGCGGCCTCCACTGCAGAGGTGCCCGTCGATGAATCGTGCCTGGCCGTGGGCTCCACCGGCACCACAACGTCGGGCAGCGATGCTTCGAACGCCGACGCATCGTGCAGCGCATCCAGGTCGATATCCAGGCCGAGACGGGGGGAGGCGTGCGGGATTTCATCCATCGGTTCGGTCAACCGTTCCGAAGCTGCCGCAGAGGATGAAACAGCAGCCATCTTCGGCCCCGCAGCCTTCAGCGGACGAATCGCCGTGTGCTGGAAGTCCGAAGAAGGGGTGCTCGAATCGCGCTGGATCACATCCTTCGCGATGGCGTGAAGGAGCAGGAGCTCACGGTACGCTTCGAGATCAAACACCTCCGACTCGGGATCGGCCGCATCCCTGAAGATGGACTTCTCGATGACATCCAGCACCTTGGGTTGAGGCCACAGGGCCTGGATTCGCCCGAATGCAGTTTCGTAAGCTTCGAGCCCCCGGTTGGAGTCGCTGTACTGGTCAAACGGCGGTGCACTCGCATTGAACTGGTGGTTGAACTCTTCGCGCAGCTTTTCGTACTCGTCGCGCCGCCCCAGCCGGTGGTAGAGCTTGAAGAGGTCAAGATACGCGAGCGCACTGGGCTCCTGGCTTTCGTGTAAGTGCGTCTTGAGGATGCCGATCGCCTGGTCAAACTCGCCCAGCGAGACGAAGAAATCCGATTGCTGCTGAACGTCGAACAGTTCTTCCGTGGCAACGGACCGGGACACGCCGATGTGGCTGGTGCGGAAATCGCGGCGCTCGGAAGTGGACAAGGGCATCGCTCCACTGTCACCAGAACCACTGCGCATCGGACCCAGTTCGTCCAGCCCGGAATCGGCATCCAGATCAAGGTCAAGATCCAATCCTTTGGCCGCCACTTTCCTTGCAGGCTTGTCGGCAGGCACCTTGGCCGCTTTCGCTGCACCAGACGTCCACCAGTCCCTCTGGGGGGTACCCGCAACGCCAATGGCGGTCTTGCGTCGCCACAGCCAGACCAGCGCTGCCAGAGCAAGAAGCAGCAGCGCCCCCAAGGCGTACGCGGCCCACGACATCAAGCGCGACTGTTCGAGCCTGGCCTCCATGTCCTGCATGGCGGCCTTGTTGCGCGCCTCCCGCTCACGCAAGCCTTTGGATTCGGCCTCCAGGACTGCCAGCTTCTGGGTGTCGCGAAGAATGTCCTCGGGAGAGGCGTTCAAAGCCTTCCAGAGCTGGGCAGCAGCGGCCCGCTCCTGGGGGTTCGAGGAGGGCTCGCTGAGCAGGGACAGTGACAGTTTGAGAACCGGATCGCGCTCGATCGCGAGACTCACGTCCACAGGGTCCAGCTGGAGCCGCGGGGTTACATCCCTTGCCGGTTCCACCGGCTTGCGCACCACGCTGGCTGGCCTGGGCCTGGAAGCAGAAGCAGGCGCCGTGCTGCGCGTCGGAGCCGCCACAGGAGTACCGCTGCCAGCTGCCGGACCAGCAGACACTCTGGAGCTGCCTGTCGAACCCTCCGCAGGGATGGGCGACGGCTTGGGCACTACTTGTGAACCGGACAACGCAGGCGCTGTTTGCGACGCCGTTGCAGGCTCGGACAGAAAGTCAGCCAGCAGCACATACCGACGGGAGAACGGCGAAGCGCAGCCCGCCCTCAACACCACCGAGACAACGGGTTCGTTCACCGGCACCGTGGTCTGGATCCGCACCGATGCCTCGGCATCGGGTGCGTTGTGCTGCGTCGAGGTGCGCACAGACGAAGGACCCAGCTGGTTGTCACCGAAGAACACATCGGCCTGCAGGCACAGCGCGGACAGATCTTCACCCGGGGCCGCGACGGCCTGCACCCGGATATCAAGAGGCCTGCCAATGAGAACAGCGCCGCTGTGTCGCCCCAAAGTGGCCGCCGAACCGCCCAACGCCGTTGATAGCAAAATAGAGCCAACCAAGATCTGGCGCACGTCACAGCCCTTCCGTTCTTCGTGGCAACATTTTGTCATAGGTCGTTGCCCACCCTTCTTAAATAACACTTTCATATGACCCCAACTTTTCAAACCGTCGGCATCGTGGGTGCAGGCGCCATGGGCCGCGGCATCGCACAGATGGCAGCCCAGGCCGGAAGCGCAGTCATCTTGTTCGATCTGCAGCCCAATGCGGCCGAAACCGCCCGGCAGGCGCTGGCCGACACCTGGCAGAAGCTGGTGGACAAGAACAAGCTCGATGCCGCGCAACGCACCGCCATGCTGGATCGGCTCCGCTGCGCCGATGCCCTTGCTTCGTTGGCCCCCTGCGACCTGGTCATCGAAGCCGTCGTCGAGCGGCTAGATGTCAAACAGAAGCTGTTTTCCGAACTTGAGTCCATCGTTTCCAAACAATCGGTGCTGGCAACCAACACCTCTTCGTTGTCAGTGACCGCCATCGGTGCGGCGCTCCAGCGCCCTCGCCAGCTTGCCGGGTTCCACTTCTTCAACCCCGTGCCGCTGATGCGCGTGGTCGAAGTGATCGCCGGTCTCAAGACCGATCCGGTGGTGTGCGAGCGGCTGACGGCCTTTGCCCGCGAATTCGGGCATACCCCCGTATCGGCGCAGGACACCCCCGGCTTTATCGTCAACCACGCCGGTCGCGGTTACGGCACCGAAGCACTGCGGGTGGCGAGCGAGCGGGTGGCCGATTTCGCGACCATCGACCGCATCCTCAAAGACCAGATGGGCTTCCGGCTCGGTCCTTTCGAGCTGATGGATCTGACCGCCCTGGACGTCTCGCACCCGGTCATGGAGTCGATCTACCGCCAGTACTACGACGAACCACGCTACCGCCCCAGCGTAATCACGGCGCAGCGACTGGCCGGTGGTGTGGTTGGCAAGAAGGTCGGCGACGGCTTCTATACATACAGAGAGGGCATTGCCCAGGTTCCTTCCGAGCCTCCGGTGCCCGAGGTCGGTGCCCTGCCGCCGGTCTGGGTCTCGCCCAAAGCCGCGCGTCGGGCCGAGATCTACCAGTTGCTCAAGAACCTGGGCGCAAGCATCGAAACCGCCCAGGCCCCATCAGCCAGCGCGCTGATCCTGGTGGCTCCGCTCGGACTGGACGTGACCACCCTCGCCGCGGTCGAGCGGCTCGACCCCACCCGCACCGTTGGCATCGACATGATGCTGGAGGACGCCGCCACCAAGCGCCGCGTGCTGGCCACCAACCCGGCCACCCGCCCCGACATGCGCGACGCCGCGCACGCCCTGTTCGCCAAGGATGGCAAGGCGGTGAGCGTGGTCAAGGACAGCGGCGGCTTCGTGACGCAGCGCGTCGTCGCCACCATCGTCAACATCGCGGCCGACATGTGCCAGCAGGGCATCTGCACACCCAAGGACCTGGAAGTGGCGGTGACACTGGGTCTGGGCTACCCCATGGGCCCGCTGGCCATGGGCGACAAGGTCGGCCCCACCAATGTGCTGGAGATCCTGTTCAACATGGGCACGGTCTACGGCGACCCTCGCTACCGCCCTTCGCCCTGGCTGCGCCGCCGCGGCGCCCTGGGTCTGAGCCTGATGCACGAAGAGGCCTGAGCATGAGCGCCAGCCTCAAGAGCCACAGCCATGGCCAGACCATGGTGCTCACCATCAGCAACCCGGAACACCGCAATGCCCTGGGTCCGGAGATCTATGCCGCGGGGGTCGAGGCGCTGAACGTGGCCGAGTCCAGCCCGGAGGTGCGTTCGGTGGTGATTGCCGGCGAAGACAACCACTTCTGCGCAGGCGGCAACCTGCAGCGCCTGCTGTCCAACCGCCAGCAGCCGCCCGAGGTGCAGGCCCAGAGCATCGAAAGCCTGCACAACTGGATCGAAACCATCCGCGCATTCCCCAAGCCGGTGATCGCCGCCGTGGAAGGCGCCTGCGCCGGTGCGGGCTTCTCGCTTGCGCTGGCCTGCGACCTGCTGGTCGCCGCACAGGACAGCGTCTTTGTGATGGCCTACAGCAATGTGGGTCTGTCCTCCGACGGCGGCGCCACCTGGAGCCTGGCGCGCGCCCTGCCCCGAGCCACCGCGATGCAGTTGCTGATGTGTGGCGACCGCATCGACGCCGCGCGCCTGCAGACCCTCGGCGTGGTCAACCAGGTGTGTGCCAGCGGCGAGGCGATGGCCACCGCGCTGGCGCTGGCCGAAAAACTCAACACCCGGGCGCCCAACGCCATGGCCAGCATCAAGGAGCTGGTGAACGAGGCCCAGACCGCGCCACTGCACATCCAGCTCGCCGCCGAGCGCGACCACTTCGTGCGCAACCTCCACCACGCCAACGGCGGTGAAGGCATCTCGGCCTTCCTTGAGAAGCGCCGCCCCGGCTACCGTTGATCGACAAGCCTGCCGTGCTGCGGTTTTAAAAGCGGCACGGCGACACCTGCGGGACAGCTTCCCCGCGCTATCCCTGATGCTCCCGGCGCGTCCCAGTGGTGACAATGGGGCCGCTTTCAGTCACTCAAAAGACATCCAATGGACGAACCCATTCTGACAATGGAAGAACGCGAGGCGATCAACAACGGTCGCTGGTTCCAGAGTCTTTCCCCTTCCCTGCGTCACGACATTCTCCGATGCGCCTACGTCAAGCGATTCAAGGACGGCGACCTGATCGTCGCCCGCGGCGAACCGCCCACCGAGTGGACGGCGGTCGCCAAGGGTGCGGTGCGTGTCAGCTCGACCTCGCTCTCGGGCAAGCTGATCACGCTGACCTACGTGGAACCCGGTGTGTGGTTCGGGGATGTGGCGTTCTTCGACGGGGACCGTCGCACGCACGACGCCTATGCGCATGGCCCGACCACGCTGCTGTGCGTGGCCCGCAACGACTTCCAGAAGATCCTCAGCGCCCACGTCGAACTGTACGAAGCGCTGATGCGCCTGCAGGCGCGGCGCATCCGAACGCTGTTCGGCCTGGTGGAAGACCTCAACACCCTGCCGCTGCGCGCGCGCCTGGCCAAGCAACTGCTGCACCTGGTGCGCTCCTACGGCGTGCCCTGCCTCTCGGACGGCAACGAGATGCGCATCGGCCTGCAACTGGCGCAGGAAGAACTGGCGCAGCTGCTGGGCGCCTCGCGCCAGCGCGTGAACCAGGAACTCAAATCCATGGAGCGCGAAGAAGCGATCCGCATCGAGCAGGGAGGGCTGGTGGTGCGCAACCGCGACATGCTGATGCGCATCGCCGAAGCCGAACACTGACCGTTTTCCTGCCCTCACCGACCGTGACCGAATGAACGACCTCCAGAACTTCACCGGCACACGGCCGGTGGCGGCCCAGCATGCCGTCGACACCGCCGCCCTCCAGGCCTGGCTCGAACGCCATGTCGACGGCTTTACCGGCCCCCTGAGCATCGAGATGTTCAAGGGCGGCCAGTCCAACCCCACCTACAAACTCATCACGCCGGCGCGCGCCTACGTCATGCGCGCCAAGCCCGGCCCGGTGGCCAAGCTGCTGCCTTCGGCCCACGCCATCGAGCGCGAGTTCCGCGTGATGGGCGCACTGCACGGCACCGGTGTGCCGGTGGCCCGCATGCACGCCCTGTGCGAGGACGAGTCGGTGATCGGCCGTGCGTTCTATGTGATGGAGTGCGTCGACGGCCGCGTGATGTGGGACCAATCGCTGCCCGATCTGACCAATGACCAGCGCGGCGCCATCTACGACGAGATGAACCGCGTGATGGCCGCGCTGCACAGCGTGCGCCCGGACGCCATCGGTCTGTCCGACTACGGCAAGCCGGGCAACTACTTCGAGCGCCAGATCGGCCGCTGGAGCAAGCAGTACGTGGCGTCGATCACACAGCCCATCCCCGAGATGGACCAGCTCATGGAGTGGCTGCCTCGGAACATTCCGGCCATGGCGCGCGACGAATCGATGGTGTCCATCGTGCACGGCGACTACCGGCTGGACAACCTGATGTTCCACCCCACCGAACCGCGCGTGCTCGCGATCCTCGACTGGGAGCTGTCCACGCTGGGTCACCCGCTGGCCGATTTCAGCTACCACTGCATGGCCTGGCACATCCCGCCCGGCGCCTTCCGCGGCATCGGCGGCCTGGACGTGCAAGCGCTGGGTATTCCGACCGAGGCCGAATACATCCGCCGCTACTGCGAACGCACCGGTTTCGTCACGCCCGAACAGCTCAAGGCCGACTGGAACTTCTACCTGGCCTACAACCTGTTCCGTCTCGCCGCCATCCTGCAGGGCATCGCCAAGCGCGTCGAGATGGGCACCGCCTCCAGCGCGCAGGCGGTGTCGTCCGCCGCCGGTGCGCGCCCGCTGGCCGAGATGGCCTGGCGCTTTGCACAGCAGGCCTGACCCCGACTCCAACGTCCCGACCCCACACCCAAGGAACACACCATGCACTTCGATTACACCGACAAGGTCAAGGACATGCGCCAGCGCCTGCTGGCCTTCATGGACGAGCACATCTACCCGAACGAAGGGCGCTTCTTCGCCGAGATCGCGGCCAACCGCGCCAAAGGCAATGCCTGGATCCCGACCACCGTCATCGAGGAGCTCAAGCCCAAGGCGCGCGCCGCAGGCCTGTGGAACCTGTTCCTGCCGATGAGCAAGCGGGCACCCGAGGGCCTGTCCAACCTGGAATACGCACCACTGTGCGAGATCATGGGCCGCGTACCGTTCGCGGCCGAGGTGTTCAACTGCTCTGCACCCGACACCGGCAACATGGAAACGCTGGAGCGCTATGCGTCCGAGGAGATCAAGGACGAATGGCTCGAACCCCTGCTGCGCGGCGAGTTCCGTTCGGCCTTCCTGATGACCGAACCCGCGGTGGCCTCGTCGGACGCCACCAACATCCAGTGCGAGATCACGCGCGACGGTGACCACTACGTGCTCAACGGCCGCAAGTGGTGGTCGTCCGGTGCTGGCGATCCGCGCTGCAAGGTCTACATCGTCATGGGCAAGACCGACCCCGAGGCACCACGCCATTCGCAGCAGAGCATGATCGTCGTGCCCGCCGGCACGCCCGGCGTCACTGTGGTGCGCCCGCTCTCCGTGTTCGGTTACGACGACGCGCCGCATGGCCACATGGAAGTGGTGCTCAAGGACGTGCGCGTGCCGGTGCGCAACCTGCTGCTGGGCGAGGGCCGCGGTTTCGAGATCGCCCAGGGCCGCCTCGGCCCGGGCCGCATCCACCACTGCATGCGCTCCATCGGCGCAGCCGAGCGCGCGCTGGAGCTGATGTGCAAGCGCCTCAACAGCCGCGTCGCCTTCGGCAAGCCGATCTCCGCGCAGTCGGTCTGGCACGAGCGCATCGCCGAGGCCCGCTGCAAGATCGAACAGGCGCGCCTGCTCACGCTCAAGGCCGCCTACATGATGGACACAGTGGGCAACAAGGTGGCCAAGGCCGAGATCGCGATGATCAAGGTGGTGGCGCCCAACATGGCCTGCGAGATCATCGACATGGCCATCCAGGCCCATGGCGGTGGCGGCGTCAGCGACGACTTCCCGCTGGCCTACAGCTACGCCAACCAGCGCACGCTGCGCCTGGCCGATGGCCCGGACGAGGTGCACCGCGCGGCGATTGCCAAGCTGGAGCTGGCCAAACACATGGCCATCAAGAGCGACGTCGACATGCCGGTGACGCGCGGTTGCTGATGCGCACCAACAAACCGCGCAGAGCCCCCTGGCGACAGGGTATACTCGCCGGCTTGTCGGAGCGTAGCGCAGCCTGGTAGCGCATCTGCTTTGGGAGCAGAGGGTCGCGAGTTCGAATCCCGCCGCTCCGACCATTCTTCAGGACAAAAAAGGCCCACTGCGTGGGCCTTTTTTGTATCCTGTCCGCACCGGCTGCCCGTAGCTCAACCGGATAGAGCAGCTGCCTTCTAAGCAGCAGGTCGGGGGTTCGAGTCCCTCCGGGCAGGCCAGCGATTCCTCCCCAGCGCCCCTCCCTTCTGCGCGGCCAACGTCGCATGCAATCACACGAACAACCTGTCCTGCGCGATCTGGTCCTCGTCGGTGGCGGCCACAGCCATGTGGTCGCGCTGCGCAGGCTGGCCATGCAGCCCGAACCGGGCCTGCGCATCACCCTGGTCTGCACCGACATCGACACGCCCTACTCCGGCATGCTGCCGGGCTATGTCTCGGGCCACTACAGCTTCGACGAGGTGCACATCGACCTGGGCCGCCTGGCGGCGTTCGCGGGCGCGCGCTTCATCCACGGTGAAGTGACCGGGCTGGACCGCGCGAGCCAGCGCGTGCTGCTCAAGGGGCGGCCCGCCATTCCCTACGACCTGCTGTCCATCAACACCGGTTCCACACCGAATGTGCGTCAGGTCGATGGCGCCCAGGCCCACGCGGTGCCGGTCAAGCCCATCGCCCATTTCAACCAGCGCTGGCTCGACCTGCTGGAGCGCGTGCGCGGCTTGCGCGACCGCTTCACCGTGGCGGTGGTGGGCGGCGGCGCAGGCGGCGTGGAACTGGTGCTGTCCATGCAATACCGGCTGCGCCAGGAGCTGCAGGCCCTGGGCAAGAACCCCGACCTGCTGCAGTTCGTGCTGCTCACCGCGGGCGAGACCCTGCTGCCGACACACAACCCCAGGGTCCGGGCGCGCTTTGCCCACGTGCTGAAGGAGCGGCGCGTGGCGGTGCACACCCGGGCCGAGGTGTCGCAGGTCTCGCCCGGCTGCCTGACCACGCAGGACGGCCGCACCTTCGACGCCGACGAGACCATGTGGGTGACGCAGGCGGGCGGCCCGGCCTGGCTGCAGGGCACGGGTCTGGCGCTGGACGAACACGGCTTCGTCTGCGTCAACGAATACCTGCAGACGCCGGATGATCCGAAGATATTCGCGGCCGGCGACGTGGCGTCCTTCCTGCCGCGCCCGCTGGAAAAGGCCGGCGTGTTCGCGGTGCGCATGGGCCGTCCGCTGGCGCGCAACCTGCGCCGGGCCTTGCGCGGTCAACCCCTGCAGCCCTACCGCCCGCAGAAACACTGGCTGGCGCTGATCTCCACCGGCGACCGCCACGCCGTGGCCTCGCGCGGCCCCATCGGCTTCGCGGGCGACTGGGTCTGGCGCTGGAAGGACCGCATCGACCGGCGCTTCATGCGCACGTTCACCGAGCTGCCCGCCATGGCGCCGGCCTCGCCGTCGCAGGCCGCACCCGCCAGCGGCCTGGTGCTGAGCGCCGAAGAGTCGCGCCAGGCGATCTCGGCGATCGCCATGCGCTGCGGCGGCTGCGGCGCCAAGGTGGGGGCCAGCATCCTCAGCCGCGCTCTCGGCAACCTGCAGCCGGTGCAGCGCGACGACGTGCTGATCGGCCTGCATGCGCCGGACGACGCCGCCGTGGTGCGCGTGCCGCCGGGCATGGCCATGGTGCACACGGTGGACTTCTTCCGCAGCTTCATCGAC
This sequence comes from Hydrogenophaga sp. NH-16, assembly GCF_004006415.1. NCBI lineage: Bacteria > Pseudomonadati > Pseudomonadota > Betaproteobacteria > Burkholderiales > Comamonadaceae > Hydrogenophaga > Hydrogenophaga sp. NH-16. Next base: position 2,676,550 of record NZ_CP029344.1, on the reverse strand, counting down.
GACCCCTACCTGTTCGGCCAGGTCGCGGCCAACCACGCGCTGGGCGACATCTTTGCCATGGGGGCCGAGCCCCAGTCGGCCACGGCGATCGCCACCGTGCCGCCCGGCCTGGAGACCAAGGTCGAAGACCTGCTGCTGCAGATGATGACCGGCGCGGTCGAGGTGCTCAACGCCGCCGGCTGCAGCCTGGTCGGCGGACACACCGGCGAAGGGCGCGAGCTGGCGCTGGGCTTTGCCGTCAACGGCCTGATCGACGAGCGCATGACCGGCGTGATGCGCAAGGGCGGCATGCGGCCCGGCGACGTGCTGCTGCTGAGCAAACCCATCGGCACCGGTACCCTGTTCGCGGCGCACGCGCGGCACGCCGCCAAAGGCCGCTGGATAGACGCCGCGCTGAAATCGATGGTGCTTTCCAACCAGGCCGGTGCGCAGATCCTGCGCGAACACGGCGCCACCGCCTGCACCGACCTCACCGGCTTCGGCCTGCTCGGGCACCTGGTCGAGATGACCCGCCCCTCGGGGGTGGACGCCGAGCTGCAGCTGGGCGCCCTGCCCCTGCTCGACGGCGCGGTGGACTGCGTGAAGGCCGGCATCGTCAGTTCGCTGCAGCCGGCCAACGTGCGCCTGCGCCGTGCGCTGCGCAACGCCGTGGCCTTCGTGGACGACCAACGCTACCCGCTTCTGTTCGACCCGCAGACCGCGGGTGGCCTGCTGGCCAGCGTGCCCGCCGACCGCGCGGCCGACTGCGTCCGCGCGCTGCAGGCGGCGGGCTACCCGCACACCGCCGCCATCGGCCGCATCAGCGCTGCCAGCGACGCGCTCGAACCAGTGGTGCTGAGTGCCTGAGTCCGCCTGGGCTTAGCGGTTCGCTCAGTCCGGCGGCGCCTGCCACTGCTGGATGTCGAACACCTGCCCGCCAGGTGGCACGTCGTCCGGATCGTGTGTGACCAGCACGGTCGGGATGCGCTGGAGCTGGATCTGCTCGAACACGAAGCCGCGGAACTGCGCGCGCAGCGCCGCGTCCAGCCGCGAGAAGGGCTCGTCCAGCAGCAGCGCGCAGGGCTCGGCCAGCAGCGCACGCATCAGGCTCACACGCGCGCGCTGCCCGCCCGAGAGCGTCGCGGGGTCGCGGTCGTGAAAACCCTCCAGACCGATATCGCGCAGCGTCTGCGCCACCCGCTCGCGCCGGGCGGCGGCGCCGCGCACCGCGGCCGGCAAGGCGAACGCCAGGTTCTGCCCCACACTGAGGTGGGGAAACAGCAGGTCGTCCTGGAACAGGATGCCGATGCCGCGCGCCTCCACCGGCCAGGCGTCACGCCGCTGGCCGTCCAGCCACAGTTCGCCCTGGGCCTGGAACGCCGGGTCCAGATCGCCCACCAGCCAGTTGAGCAGGGTCGACTTGCCCGAGCCCGACGCGCCGGTGAGTGTGACGATGCAGCCCTGCCCGACCTGCAGGTCCAGGCCCGCGATGAGCTCATGGCCGTCCTTGACGATGGTCAGATTTCGAACCTCAAGCATTTCAGCGCAACCCTCGACGGTGTCGACCCGCCCATTGAGACAGCAGCGCTGCCAGACCGAAGCCCAGCAGCGGCAGCACGATTTGCAGCAACGCCTGCGCGGCCAGCACGCGGCGATTGCCGCCGGCGCTCAGCGCCACCGCTTCGGTGGTCACCGTGGCAAAGCGCCCGCCGCCAGCGAACAGCGTCGGCAGGTACTGCGCCACGCTGACCGAAAAACCGACCGCGAGCGCGGCCAGGATGGGTTTGAGCAGCATCGGCCACTTGACGTGCAGACAGGCGCCCAGGGGCGACTGGCCCAGCGCCCGCGCGGTGGTCATCAGCCGCCGGTCGAATGCGCGGTAGGGCCCGATCAGGGTGAGCACCATGTAGGGCAGCACCCACAGCAGGTGGCTCCACAACAGGCCGCCTGCGGTGCCGTCGGCCGGCAGCCGCAGCAGCGCCGCGTACTGCGCCGCCACCAGGGGCAGCGAGGGAATGATCAGGGGCAGATACAGCACGGCGTTGTAGCGCTGCGGCCCCCACTCCAGCCAGACCAGCGCGGCCGGCAGGCACAGCAGTGTGGCCGCCGCCGCCAGCCACAGGGTGGTGCCGAACGGCGCCCAGTCGGCCTGCATCCAGGTCTGCAGCGACAGCGCATCGGGCCACAGCGCGGGGAAGAACCAGGTGTCCGCCAGCGACCACAGCAGCAGCACCGCCACCACCGCATAGCCCACCAGAAACAGCGGCTGGTGCAGCCCCCAGCGGGACGGGTTGCTTGCAGGCCGGCGCACACCCGCAGGATAGGCCGCGCGCCGAACCAGCCCATGCCATATCCAACGGGCGCCCACCGCGATCAGCAGAAACAGCCCCAGCAGCAGCAGCGCCGCCGCCGCCCCCTGGGCTTGCAGGGCGGGGTCGGGGTCGGTCAGCCATTGCCAAACCAGCACCGCCAGCGTGGGCGGCGTGCTCGGCCCCAGCACCACGGCCATGTCCACCACCGACAGGCCGTAGGCCAGCACCGCCGCCAGCGGCCAGCCCAGGCGCGGCAGCAGCTGGGGCCACAGCACGTGCCGCCAGGTCTGGGCGCGGTTGTAGCCCAGCGACCGCACCACCACCATGTGGCGATGCACGGTCTGCTCGCCCAGCACCGCCACCAGCACCCAGAGCAGGAACCAGCTCTCCTTGAGTCCCAGCGCCAGGGCCAGGCTCAGGCCGAGCGGGTCCTGCACCGTCGTCCAAGCCGGCGGATCGATCCAGCCCGCCAGCGGTGCCACCGCACGCGCCAGCCAGCCTGAGGGCGAGATCAGGAACAAAAGGCCGACGGCAAAGGCCGCGTGCGGCACCGACAGCATCAGCGGCAATCGTCGCTGCATCGCCAGCCAGCGCGGCCCCGGGTACAGCGCAGTCGCCAGCCCGGCCGCCAGGGCCATGCCCAGCACGCTGCCCAGCCCGGCCGACACCAGGGTGGTGCGCAGGGCCTGAGGCCATTGGACGTCGGACCACAGTGCCCGCCAGACCGACAGGTCCAGCGAGGGCGCCAGCGCCCAGTACAGGCCGGGCAGCACCGGCCCGAGGATCGCCAGCGCCGGCAGGGCCGCCAGCCAGGCCCGCGCCTGGCGCCAGCGGAATCCCGATGGCGCGGAGGGTGAGCCGCGCCGACTCAGCGGGTCCCGTAGCGCTTGAGCCACTCGCTCTCCAGCGCCTCCACCCAGCTGGCATGGGGCTCGGCCAGCGTGGGCACGGCCTCGGCCAGCGCGCCCGGCGCCGTCTTGCGCATGGCGGTCTGAATCGACGCCGGCAGCTTGTTCACATCCAGCACGCTGCCGTCGCCCCATACCGTGATGTCGGCCTTGCGCGCCTGGGCCTCGGGCGACAGCAGGAAGTTGGCCACCACCTGGGCCCCGGCGCGGGCCTTGGCATTGACGGGAATGGCCACGAAGTGCACGTTGCCGATGGTGCCGCCGGCGAAGCCGAAGCTGTAGGCCGTGGCAGGCAACTGGCGCGAGCTGATCAGGTTCGCGGCCTCATTCGGGTTGAAGGTGAGCGAGAGCCGGAGTTCGCCATCGGCCAACATGCGGTGCATCTCGGCGGCGCTGGCCGGGAAGGTCTTGCCACTGCGCCAGAGAGCCGGGTGCAGCTGGTCCAGGTAGGCCCACAGCTGCGCGGTGGCGGCGCCGAAGCTGGCGGGGCTCACCGGTGACTGCAGCACCTTGCGGTCAGGTGCCAACTCGATCAGCACCTGTTTGAGAAAGGTGGTGCCGTGGAAGTCTGGTGGTTTCGGGTAGCTCACACGCCCGGGGTTGGCTTTGGCGAAGCTCAGCAACTCGGCCGCGGAGCGCGGCGGCGTGGGGGTGCGGGCCTTGTCGGCGATGAAGGTCAGCTGGGCCGTGCCCCACGGCGCCTCGTAACCCTCCGTCGGCACCGAAAAATCGCTGCGCACCGGCTTGTTCAGGTCCACCGCGCCCCAGTTGGGAAGGGACTCGGCCCAGGGACCGAACAGCAGACCGCCCTGCTTGAGGTTGCGGAAGTTCTCGCCGTTGATCCACACAAGGTCGACCGAGCCGTCGGTGCGCCGGCCGGCCGCCACCTCGGTCTGCACCCGCTTGACCACCTCGGCTGCGTCGGTCACCTTGACGTGCCGCAGCTCCACCCCATAGCGGCCCTTGACCTCCTGCGCCACCCAGGCGATATAGGCATTGATGGCTTCGCCGCCGCCCCAGGCGTTGAAGTACACCGACTGGCCTTTGGCCTCGGCTTCGGTCTTGGCCCAGTCGGCGTGGGCAGCGAACGGGACACACAGGCTCAGGGTCAGTGCGGTCAGCGAGAACCATTTCATGCGCGAACTCTCGATAAAACAGTAAATGGAAGGCCAGCAGTCGGGCGGGAGGCCGAAAACTTACAGCCGACACCGACTGTACGGCCTGACCCGGCCAACCGAGCACCCTGTGCCAGGAGGGTTGTGCGTCGATCGGCCGAGAGGCACCCACAAAAAAGCCGCCCGAAGGCGGCTCTTTTGAGGCTTGTCCGCAGATCAGCGGATCACGGCCAGTTCCGAGCGCTTGCCACCCTTGTAGGTGTACAGCGTCAGGGCACCGTTCTTGATGTCGCCCTTCTCGTCGAAAGCGATCTGACCCGTCACGCCCTTGTAGTTGGTTTCCTTCAGCTTCGGCAGGTACTTGGCCGGGTCGGAAGAATCGGCAGCCTTCATGGCTTCGACCATCACCTTGACGGAGTCGTACACGTACGGTGCGTACACCTGGACGTCGGCGTTGAACTTGGCCTTGAAGTCGGCCTTGAACTTCTCCATACCCGCCTTGGCTTCACCTTCCACGCCACCGGCTTCCGCGCAGTAGACCTGCTCGTCGGACATGCCGTCACCAGCCAGATCGACCAGGCCGGAAGAGCAGATGCCGTCGCCGCCCATGAACTTGGCCTTGATGCCGAGCTGCTTCATCTGCTTGAGCATCGGGCCAGCCACGGCGTCCATGCCGCCGAAGAACACGATGTCCGGCTTCTTGGCCTTCAGCGTGGTCAGGATGGCGTTGAAGTCGGTGGCCTTGTCGTTGGTGAATTCACGACCCACGACCTTGCCGCCAGCGGCTGTCACACCCTTCTCGAACTCGTCGGCCACACCCTGGCCGTAGGCGGTGCGGTCGTCGATGACTGCAATGCTCTTGCCCTTGAGGGATTCCACAGCGTACTTGCCCAGCGTGCCACCCAGGTGCACGTCGTCGGCCACCACGCGGAACGCACCTGCGTAGCCCTGGCGGGTGTACTTGGGGTTGGTGGCGGAGGGAGAGATCTGGGGAATGCCAGCGTCGTTGTAGATCTGGGACGCGGGGATGGTGGTGCCCGAGTTCAGGTGACCGATCACGCCGTTGACCTTGGCGTCCACCAGCTTCTGAGCGGCGGCCGTGCCCTGCTTCGGATCACCAGCGTCGTCTTCGGCCAGCAGCTCGAACTTGGCAGGCTTGCCACCGATGGTCAGACCAGCGGCGTTCAACTCTTCGATGGCCATGCGTGCGCCATTTTCGTTGTCCTTGCCGAGGTGGGCGATGGCACCGCTGGTGGGACCGACGTGACCGATCTTGATGACGCCGTCATCTGCTGCGGGCGCAGGAGCGGCAGCAGGTGCCGGGGCAGCAGCAGGAGCGGCGGCCGGAGCTGCCTCTTCTTTTTTGCCGCAGGCGGCCAGAACGACGGCTGCGGAAATGACGGCCAGTTTCAGGTTCAGTTGCATAGGTATCCTCGGAAAGGAATGAATTTTGGAATGCGGAGGGAACTTTTCTCCACATCCATAAAGATACTCCAAATCGTTGCGCAGAGGACGCTGCATCAGGGCTTGCACAAATCGCTTCAAGGGTTTGCCCCAGTGAGCATCATTCCAACGCATGCACCATAAGCACACCGCATGCAAGGCAAACGACCATCCATCACGCCACGGACCCGGACAGGTCGTGGGCCGTGGGCTCAACGCCCGCCTGGCGGTAGAGCCGCCACCGCTCCCGACCTTTCTCCCTGCCTCCTGGTTCCGAGCCCACCACCTCGATGATCCGCGGCACAACACCCACACCGCAGAGGGCCTGATCCGACAGATTGACCAGCACATCCACCGGCCCCCACTCGGGCTCATGCTCGCCCAGCACGATGGGCGAACGGCGGCGGACGTGCTCTGCAGATCCGCTTCTTGCATGCGGCACAAACTCACCCTGCGCCATGAGCCAGAGAGCCCTGTCGAGCGGGTCGATGGACGACGCGCCGCCGAGCACGTACACGCGGGAGCCCTTGAGGTAGGCCTTGCGCAGCAGCCTGCAGAGGTAGACCGTCCGGTCTCCGACGTTCAGGTGAAACGCGACCTCGGTCATGCCTTGCGGGATGTCCTGCCGCCTGAGCGCGACTTCTTGGGCGCTCCGGTCTCGCCCTGGAGATCGCTGAGGTACTGCAGCAACAAGGGAACCGGTCGCCCCGTCGCACCTTTGCTGGTGCCGCTCTTCCAGGCCGTCCCTGCGATGTCAAGGTGCGCCCAGGGCATTTCCGCCACGAACTTCTGCAGGAACTTGGCCGCAGTGATCGCACCACCCGCCCGTCCGGCCACATTGCCCATGTCCGCGAAGTTCGACTTGAGGCCTTCGGCGTATTCGTCGTCCAGCGGGAGCCGCCAGCAGAGATCCATTGACCGATCTCCCGCCGCGAGCAGTGCGTCGGCCAGGTCGCTCCGGTTGGCGAACATGCCAGACCGGACCGCCCCGAGAGCGATCACGCAGGCACCCGTGAGCGTGGCAATGTCGATCACGCAACGCGGTTTGAACCGCGCGGCGTAGGTCAGTGCATCGCAAAGAATGAGCCGGCCTTCCGCGTCGGTGTTGAGGATCTCGATGCTCTGTCCGCTCATGCTGGTGACCACGTCCCCGGGTTTGACCGCGCTGCCGTCCGGCATGTTCTCGCAGCTCGGAATGATGCCCACCACGTTGACCTCGGGCTGCAGCTCGGCCAGCCCGGCGAAGGTGCCCAGCACGCTCGCAGCCCCACCCATGTCGAATTTCATCTCGTCCATCTCGGCCGCAGGCTTGATCGAGATGCCGCCGGTATCGAAGGTAATGCCCTTGCCCACCAGCACCACCGGCGCACTGCCTTTGGACCCGCCCTGGTAGTGCATGACGATGAACCGCAGCGGCTGGGACGAGCCCTGCGCCACCGCCATGAAGGCGCCCATGCCCAGAGCCGCCACTTCCTTGGGCCCGAGCACCTCGGTCCTGATGCGGGGCTTGCGCCCGAGCTTGCGCGCGGCCTCGGCCAGGTGGCTGGGCGTGGCGTGGTTCGCGGGCCGGTTGGCCCACTCCTTGGCCAGCTCGATCCCGGCGACCTGGGCCAGACCGAAACGGAAGGCAGGACGCGCCACGGCGACGTCGCTCACACCGACGATCACCTGCCGGATCGCGCGAGCGGTGGCAGAAGGCTTGGTGGTCACATAGGCGTAGGTGCTGTCCGCCACCGCCACCATGGCGCTGTGCACCGTGGGCTGGTCGCTCGCCATCCCGCTGAGCAGCACAGCCACTTTCTTCACACTGGACGACTTCAGGCCCGACATCGCCGCCGTGACCGCCTTGCGGACCGCAGCGGGCGAACAGTCGCCAGTGCGTGCCAGCACCACCCTGACCGGTTTGAGCCCCTGGGGCCGGTAGACCGACAGGCACTTGCCCACGCCGGTTTCAAGATCTCCCCTGCGGGAGGCGTCCCGCACCAGCTCGCTCAAGGCGTCGGCGCCGTCCATACCCTGGGTGTCGTCGGGCACCAGCACCACCAGTGCGTCCACCGCGAGCTGGCTTGCCTGAACCGGGGAAAGGGCTTTGAGTTCGAAGTCCATAATCGTGTCTTTCCTGTTTGATTCGATGTTATTCCATTCATCCATCCGCACCGAACTGGCACGCAGTTTCGGCGCCACCCTGGTGGTGCTCTTCACCATCGTGCTGACGGTGCTGCTGATCCGCACGCTGGGACTGGCCTCGCGCGGCAGCGTGAACCCGGAAGAGGTCATGCTGGTGCTGGGCTACACAGTGCTGGGCTACACGCAGACCATCCTGACGCTGGCCCTGTTCATCGCGATTGTCTCCACGCTCTCCCGCATGTACCGCGAGAGCGAGATGATCATCTGGTTCTCCAGCGGGCGCTCGCTGGGGGGATTTCTCAGTCCGGTGATGAGGTTCGCCTGGCCGGTGCTGCTGGTGATCGTTCTGATGGTGCTGTTCGTCTGGCCCTGGGCCAACCAGCAGACCGCCGAACTGCGCAACCGGTTCGAAAACCGCGGCGACCTCCAGCGCATCGCCCCGGGTCAGTTCCAGGAGTCGTCCAGCGGCCGGCGGGTGTTCTTCATCGACAAGGACACGGCCGACGGCACCGAAGGGCGCAACGTGTTCATCTCCAGCATCGAGAAGAACGGCAACGAGACCGTCACCTCGGCGGTGTCCGGCCGCATCGAGTGGCAGGGTGACCGCCAGTTCCTGATGCTCAACAACGGCCAGCGTCTCGAAAGCGACCCGAAGACCGGCCGCATCAAGGTCAGCCAGTTCGAGCAGTACGGGGCACAGATCGGCGCCTCGTCCTCCTACATCCGCGGCGGCCAGGCGCTCAAGGCGCGCAGCACCCTCGCGCTCATCCAGGACCCCACGCCCGCGCACATGGGTGAACTGGGTTGGCGCATCGGCGTGGCACTGACCGCCTTCAATCTGGTCTTGCTGGGCGTCGCGACCACGGTCAGCAACCCCCGTGCCGGCCGCAGCGGCAACCTGCTGTTCACGCTCTTTGCCTTCATCGTGTACTTCAACCTGCTCAACGTCGGTCAGCGCTGGGTCACCGCCGGACAGGTCAGCTGGCTGACGCTGACCGTCCTGCTGCACGGCTCGGTGTTCCTGTTCAGTGCCCTGTGGCTGGCCAAGCGCCACCACAACATCCACTGGCGCACCTGGTTCAGCCAGATCGCACGTGGCGGCGCCGCGGGGGCATCCGCATGAAAACGATCCGCCGACTGATCTACGGCGAGGTCCTGATCGCCACCGGCTACGTGCTGCTGGCCTTCCTGTCGCTGTTCTTCTTCTTCGATTTCGTCGAGGAGCTGGCGGCGATCGGCCAGCCGTCCCGCCTGGACCCCAAGGTCACCTACGAGCTGACGCACGCCATGCTGTATGTGGCGCTGCTGATGCCCAGCCGCATCTACGAGCTGCTCCCGATATCGGTGCTCATCGGCTCGGTGGCGGTGCTGGCCCGACTGGCCCAGAGTTCCGAATACACCATCCTGCGCACCAGCGGCCTGGGACCCTGGAAGGCCTTGCGCACACTGCTGGGCCTGGGCCTGCTGTTTGTTGCACTCACCTTCGCGGTCGGAGACTATGTCGCCCCGATTGCCGACAAGACCGCGCAACTGCTCAAGGCCCGGTACCAAGGCAAGCTGAGCCTGGGCCAGACCGGCGCCTGGCTCAAGGAGCGGCAGGCGCACAGCAACTTCTCGGTCAACGTAGGCTCGCTCTCTCCCTCCGGTGAGCTGGGTGAGGTCCGCATCTTCGAGTTCGACAACCAGGGCCTGCTGGTGTCCACGGTGCAGGCCGAGCAGGGCCGGATCGAAGGCCACGGTTCCTGGACGCTGCACGAGGTGGTGCGCAGGGAATTTGACGTGGCAGGCCAGCAGTCGGCCCGGATCGTGCGCAGCCAGCACGAGTCGTTCTCGTGGCCCAGCACGATTTCTGCGGAGATGGTGTCGGTGGCGCTGCTCAAGCCGGACCGCATGCGCACGACCGATCTCTATGCCTATGTCCAGCACCTGGAGGCCAACGGCCAGACCGCGCAACGCTACGAGATCGAGTTCTGGCGCAAGGTGTTCTACCCCCTGTCCTGTCTGGTGATGGTGGTGCTGTCCCTGCCGTTCGCCTACCTGCATTTCCGCAGCGGCGGCATCACCGGCTACGTGTTCGGCGGCGTGATGATCGGCATCAGCTTCTTCCTGCTGAACAACGTCTTCGGCTACATCGGCAATCTCAACCACTGGCGCCCCTGGCTGGCGGCGGCGTCTCCCGCCATCATCTATTCGTTCCTGTCGCTGGGCGCGTTTGGCTGGCTGGTGCTCAGGAGGTAGCCATGCTGGGCGTCATCGTTTTTGCGCATGGGTCCCGCGACCCGCTGTGGCGGGCGCCGGTCGAGTCGGTGGCGCGGCAGATCCGTGTCGCCGATCCGGCGGTGCGGGTGGCCTGTGCCTATCTGGAGCTGAGCGAGCCCGACCTCCCCACCGCTGCCGCGCAGCTGGTGAGCCAGGGGGTGTCCCGCATCCGGGTACTGCCCCTGTTCTTCGGCATGGGCAAACACGCCCGCGAAGACCTGCCGGTGCTGGTGGATCAGCTGGCACGCGCCCATCCCGACGTTCGCTTCGAGCGCCTCGCCGCCGCCGGCGAAGATCCCCGCCTGACCGCCCTGCTCGCACAGATTGCGCTGGAACCTGCCCGATGAACCTGCACCAGTTCCGCTTCGTCCAGGAGGCGGTGCGCCGCAACCTGAACCTGACCGAAGCCGCCAAGGCGCTGCACACCTCGCAGCCCGGCGTGTCCAAGGCCATCATCGAGCTCGAAGAGGAGCTGGGCATCGAGATCTTTGCCCGCCACGGCAAGCGCATCAAGCGCATCACCGAACCCGGCGTGCAGGTGCTCAAGAGCATCGAGGTGATCCTGCGCGAGGTCAACAACCTCAAGCGCATCGGCGAACAGTACGCAGCGCAGGACAGCGGCACGCTGTCCATCGCGACCACCCACACCCAGGCGCGCTACGTGCTGCCCGGACCGGTAGCCAAGCTGCGCCAAGCCTATCCCAAGGTGGCGGTCAGCCTGCACCAGGGCTCGCCCGACCAGGTCGCCAAGATGCTGATCGAGGAGGTGGCCGAGATCGGCGTCGCCACCGAGTCGCTGACCAACTACCCCGATCTGGTCACCCTGCCCTGCTACGAATGGCAGCACGTGCTGGTGTTTCCCTACGACCATCCTCTGGTGGCGCAGGAGCGCATCACGCTGGAAGACCTGGCCCATGTGCCGCTGATCACCTACCACCCGAGCTTCACCGGCCGCACCCGCATCGACCAGGCCTTCGCGCTGCGGCACCTGCGGCCCAACATCGTGCTCGAAGCCATCGATTCAGACGTGATCAAGACCTACGTGAAGCTGGGCATGGGCGTGGGCATCGTAGCCGAGATGGCGATGCAGGGTGACAACGCGACCCCCGACCTCGTGGCCCGCCCCGGCGCGCAGCTGTTCGGCCACAACCTGGCCCGCGTGGCGTTCAAACGCGGCAGCTACCTGCGCCAGTTCGTGCTGCGCTTTGCCGAGCTGCTCAGCGACCGGCTCTCGCGCGACCTGATCCTGCGCGCCATGGCCGGCAACTCCGACGAATACGACATCTGAAGCCATGGACACCGCCACCGCCCCCCGCACGCCGCCGCTGACCTCCCGCCTGCCCGCCGTCGGCACCACCATCTTCACCGTCATGTCGGCGCTCGCCGCCGAGGTCGGGGCCGTCAACCTGGGCCAAGGTTTCCCTGACTTCGACTGCGACCCGGAACTGGTCAACGCCGTAACCCTGGCCATGCAGGCCGGCCACAACCAGTACCCACCCATGCCCGGCGTACCCGCGCTGCGCCAAGCCATGGCGGCAAAGATGGAAGCGCTGTACGGCCTGCGCTGCGACCCGAACACCGAGATCACCGTCACCGCTGGCGCGACGCAGGCCATCCTGACCACCATCCTCGCGGTGGTGCACCCGGGCGACGAAGTCATCGTGCTGGAGCCCTGCTACGACAGCTACGTGCCCAACATTGAGCTGGCCGGTGGCAAGGTCGTTCGGGTGCCACTGGTGCCGGGCACGTTCCGGCCCGACTTCGATGCCATCGCCGCCGCCATCACGCCACGCACCCGTGCGCTCATGATCAACAGCCCGCACAACCCCAGCGGCCAAGTCTGGAGCGCCGAGGACATGCGCCGACTCGACGAACTGTTGGCCCCCACCGACGTGCTGCTGATCAGCGACGAGGTCTACGAGCACATGGTCTACGACGGCCAGCAGCACCAGAGCGCTGCACGCTTCCCCGGCCTGGCGGCGCGCGCCTTCATCATCAGCAGCTTCGGCAAGACCTACCACGTCACCGGCTGGAAGGTCGGTACGGTGATCGCACCTGCGCCGCTGACGGCCGAGTTCCGCAAGGTGCACCAGTTCAACGTGTTCACCGTGAACACGCCCATGCAGCACGCGCTGGCCGCCTACATGGCCGACCCGGCGCCCTACCTGCAATTGAGCGATTTCTACCAGCGCAAGCGCGACCTGTTCCGGGAAGGTCTTGCACAAACGCGCTTTCGCCTGCTGCCCGGCCAGGGCACCTACTTCCAGTGCGTGGGCATTGAGAACCTGGCGGTGGCGGAACGCGACCTGCCCGAAGGCGAGTTCTGCCAGTGGCTCACGCGCGAGATCGGCGTGGCGGCGATTCCTCTTTCGGCGTTCTACGGCAACGGCTTCGACCAGAAGGTGGTGCGCTTCTGTTTCGCCAAAAAGGACGACACCTTGAAGGCTGCACTGGAGCGGCTGGCCCGCCTCTGACGCAGCGCGTCAGCAGCGGATCGGGTTGCGGCAGAAGCGCTCCAGTTCCCTCACGGTGCTGCGCCCGGCCACCGGCTGGCGCGCCTTGGGCCCGACGTCCAGGCTCAGCTTCATCTCGTACTTGCGAAAGAACTCGTCAAAGAGTTCACCACCCAGGGTGCCGGTCGCGGTCAGGGTGTCTGTGCGCGCATCGTGCTCCAGCAGCACGGCGCACAGCGGTTGTTCCGCCGGCCCGCCCAGCACCTGGGCACCGCGCGCCGGGTCGTATTGGCTGTGGTCGGCGCAGCAGTGGATCAGGTCGTTGCCGTGACTGGGCGTCTTCGGATTGAGCACCGGTCCCTTGCGGAAGCTGATGAAACTCAGGTCCTTGGTGGGATAAACCAGCTGGTGGGCGCAAATGGCGCTGAACGCCACCAGGCTGCGGCGCGGCCCCACGCCACCGGGCCACTGGTAGTCCTGCTGGCCCTTGGTCTTGAGGGACAGTGGCATGGCGGCCTTGCCCAGGTCCAGCAGGAACACCGGCGTGGCCTCGAACGGGTAGTGGAACACGTAGTTCGTCTGCAGCTTCAGCTGCGAGGCTTTCACCGGATCACCCAGCTCGTCGACGAGCAACGCCGGGGCGTAGCGGCGCGGCGTGGCCTGTGCCGCCCAGCTGGCCGCCCCGAGTGTCGTGGCCAGCGCACCCGCGCCCAGCGCACACCCTTCCACGAAGTCACGCCGATCCATGGACACCTCCATGCAAAGAAGGCGTCAGTGAAGCGCAGGCCGGACGCCGCTGTCAACAGGGACACACCGGATCAGGTGTTGAGCTGGGCCCAGGCCTTGTCGATGCGCTTGATGCTCACCGGCTGCGGCGTGCGCAACTCCTGAGCGAAGAAGCTCACGCGCAGCTCTTCCAGCAGCCAGCGCACCTCCTGCAGCCGTGCGTCCTGCACCCCCTTGCGCTCGGCCACCAGGCGCCAGAATCGTTGGTCCTGCGGGCGCAGTTCGGCGAACTTGGCCGCGTCGCGCGCCGGGTCGCCGCGCAGCTTGTCCAGCCGGAGCTGCACCGCCTTGAGGTAGCGCGGGAAATGCTGCAGCTGCGCGTAAGGCGTTGAACTCAGGAAAGTCTTGGGCACCAGGCGCTGCATCTGCTGCTGCACGTCGGTGGCCACGTCGGCCGGAGGCTTGCTGTCCTTGAGCTTGCGCTGCGCGGCGGCGAACTCGGTGAGGATCACGCCAGCCTGGCGCGCGATCTCGTTGGCGATCAGGGTCAGGCGTCCTCTGCCCTCGTCCACCCGAGCTTTGAAGGCCGCGGCATCCGCCGGCAACGGGTCGGTCAGGAAGGCACGATCCAGGGCGAGGTCGAGGATCTGGTTCTTCAGTTCGTCCAGCGTGCCGCCACCGCCGCCACTGTCGGTCTTGCCGACGGCCATGTAGGCCACGCCCATGGCCTGCAGGCCGGGCAGGTTCCTTTCCAGGTACTTCAGCGCGTCCTTGATCTGCAGCGCGAACAGGCGGCGCAGGCCGGCGCGGTGGCGCGCCTGCGCCACCTCGGGCTCGTCGAAGACCTCGATGCGCACCGCGTCGCCGGCGTCGATCAGCGCCGGGAAACCGATCAGCGTCTGGCCACCCTTGCGGATTTCCATCAGCTCGGGCAGTTCGCCGAAGTCCCAGGTGGTGTGGCGCTGTTCGGCGCTGGACGTCTTCGCGGCCGGTGAGGTCGGTGCCTTGGCCTTGTCGGGCGCAGGCATACGGCGAACGCCATCGGCGGCCGTTGACTGCGCCGTTGCAGCGGGCGCAGCCGCGGGCGCCGCGATGTCCTTGAGCTTGAGCGAAGCCAGCGCCTGGAAGGCGCCACGCGCCTGACTGCCCAGCTCGGCTTTCAGTGCGCCCAGGTTGCGCCCCTGGCCGAGCTGGCGGCCGTGTTCGTCCACCACGCGCAGGTGCATGAAGTGGTGCGCCGGCAGCATGTCGACCTTGATGTCGTTGCGCTGCACCGGCAGCTGCGTCGCGTCGCGCACCAGCTTGAGCAGCGCGTCCATCAGGCTGCCGCCGCCAAAGGTCTCGGGCTGGCACAGCGCCTCGGTCATCTTCTCGGCCGTGGCCGGCAAGGGCACCAGGCGCGAACGCGGCCGCTGGTGCAGGGTCTTGAGCAAGGCCTGCACCTTGTCCTTGAGCATGCCGGGCACCAGCCAGTCGCAGCGGTCTTCGCTGACCTGGTTGAGTGCGAAGATGGGCACGGTCACGCTCACACCGTCGCGCGGGTCGCCCGGTTCGTGCAGGTAAGCCACGGCGCAGTCCACACCACCCAGTCGCAGCGTCTTCGGGAAGGCCTGTGTGGTGATGCCCGCGGCCTCGTGCCGCATCAGTTCTTCACGCGTGAGGAACAGCAGCTTCGGGTTCTCCCGGCTGTGGTCCCGGTACCAGCGCTCGAAGGCTGCACCGTTGCACACGTCGGCCGGTAGCTGCTGGTCGTAGAAGGCGTAGATCAGTTCGTCGTCCACCAGCACATCCTGCCGGCGGGCCTTGTGTTCCAGCTCCTGCACCTCGCGCACGGTGCGGCGGTTGGCGGCCAGGAAGGGCAGCTTGCTGTCCCAGGTGTCCTCGTGCAGATGCCCAACCAGCGCCTCGCGGATAAAGATCTC
Source organism: Hydrogenophaga sp. NH-16 (assembly GCF_004006415.1). NCBI lineage: Bacteria > Pseudomonadati > Pseudomonadota > Betaproteobacteria > Burkholderiales > Comamonadaceae > Hydrogenophaga > Hydrogenophaga sp. NH-16. Next base: position 2,661,306 of record NZ_CP029344.1, on the reverse strand, counting down.
GCGCGCGCCGGCCGGGTCGACCTTGCTGTAGTCCACCCGCCGCTGGTGGTAGACCACCAGACCGTAGAGCGTGGCGCGCTCCAGCGCCGAGACGCGGGCGGCCTTCTTTTCCCAGTGCGGGTCCAGCATCTGCTTCTTGAGCAGGTGCTGCCCCACCTGTTCCAGCCACTGCGGTTCGATGTTGGCGATGCCGCGGCCGAACAGACGCGCGGTTTCCACCAGCTCGGCGCAGACGATCCAGCGACCCGGCTTCTTGCTCAGGTTGGCACCCGGGTGGCGGTGGAACTTGATGCCGCGTGCGCCCAGGTACCAGTCCTCGGTGTCGTTCTTCTGGCCGATGTTGCCCAGCAGGCCGGCGAGCATGGACAGGTGCAGCTGCTCATACGACGCGGGCGCGGTGTTGATCACCCACTTGTGCTCCGCCACCACGGTGTGCAGCTGCGAATGGATGTCGCGCCACTCGCGCACACGCCGCACGTTGATGTAGTTCTCGCGCAGCAGGTTCTCGTACTGGCGGTAGCTGAGCTTGTGGTCGGTGCCGTGACCGCCCTTGCTGTCTTCCAGCCACTTCCACAGCTTGAGCGTGCCGGTGAACTCGCTCTTCTCGTCATCGAACTTCTTGTGCGCCTGGTCGGCCTGGGTCTGTTTCTCCAGCGGCCGGTCGCGCACGTCCTGCAGGCTCAGCGCGGACGCGATCACCAGCACCTCGTCCAGCGCACCTCGCTGCTGCGCTTCCAGCAGGATGCGGCCCACGCGCGGGTCCAGCGGCAGGCGACTGAGCGTCTGGCCGATGCGGGTGAGTTCGTTGGCCTCGTCCACTGCGCCCAGTTCGGACAGCAGCTGGTAGCCGTCGGTGATGGCGCGGCGCTGCGGCGCTTCCAGAAACGCGAAATCCTCCACCGCACCCAGGTGCAGCGCCTTCATGCGCAGGATCACCCCCGCCAGCGAGCTGCGCAGGATTTCGGGGTCGGTGAATTTCGGCCGGCTGTTGAACCCGGCCTCGTCGTACAGACGGATGCAGATGCCATCGGCCACCCGGCCGCAACGGCCGGCGCGCTGGTTGGCCGCGGCCTGGCTGATCGGCTCGATGAGCAACTGCTCCACCTTCTGGCGGAAGCTGTAGCGCTTGACGCGGGCCGTGCCGGCGTCGATGACGAAACGGATGCCCGGCACCGTCAGCGAGGTCTCGGCCACGTTGGTCGAGAGCACGATGCGGCGCTGGCCGTGCGGCTGGAAGATGCGGTCCTGCTCGGCCTGCGACAGGCGCGCGAACAGCGGCAGCACCTCGGCGTTGCGCAGCGCGGGCTGATGCGACAGGTGTTTGCGCAGATGGTCGGCGGCCTCGCGGATCTCGCGCTCGCCGGGCAGGAACACCAGGATGTCACCGCCCTGGCCTGCTCCACCGCGCCACAGTTCGTCCACGCCGTCGGCAATCGCATCGTTCAGGTCGTATTCGCGGCTCTCTTCAAACGGCCGGTAACGCACCTCCACCGGGTAGGTGCGGCCAGAGACCATCAAGACAGGCGCTTTGCCTTTGCTGGACGCGAAGTAGTCCGCAAAGCGGTCCGCGTCGATGGTGGCCGAGGTGACGATCACCTTCAGGTCCGGCCGGCGCGGCAGCAGCTGGCGCAGGTAACCCAGCAGGAAGTCGATGTTCAGCGAGCGCTCGTGCGCCTCGTCGATGATCAGCGTGTCGTAGGCGCGCAGGTCGGGGTCGGTCTGCGTCTCGGCCAGCAGGATGCCGTCGGTCATCAGCTTGACCGAGGCGTCCTTGCTCAGCCGGTCCTGGAAGCGCACCTTGTAGCCCACCACCTCGCCCAGCGGTGTCTTCAGCTCTTCGGCAATGCGCTTGGCCACGCTGCTGGCCGCGATCCGCCGCGGCTGCGTGTGGCCGATCAGCTGGCCGCGCTGGCCCGGCTTCGCGTTGAGCCGGCCACGCCCCATCGCCAGGGCAATCTTGGGCAACTGCGTGGTCTTGCCCGAACCGGTTTCGCCGCAGACGATCACGACCTGGTGGTCGCGGATGGCGTCCTCGATCTCCTGCCGGCGGGCGGAGACGGGCAAGGCTTCTGGGAACTCGATGTGCAGCGCGGAGGACAAGGGGATAACTTCAGTCAAAATCGGGCAACCTGCAATTATCCTGCGCACCCCGCCCGTCTGCCCCACCCGCCCGACATGTCCACCGTCTTCAATTTCACCTTCGTGCCCTGGTTCCGTTCGGTGGCCCCATACATCCACAAGTTCCGGAACCAGACCTTCGTGATCGGCCTGACTGGCGAGGCCATCGCTGCGGGCAAGCTGGCCTCGATCGCGCAGGACATCGCCATGATCCAGGCCATGGGCGTGAAGATCGTGCTGGTGCACGGCTTCCGCCCGCAGGTCAACGAACAGCTGCGCCTCAAGGGCCAGGAGGCGAAGTACTCGCATGGCATGCGCATCACCGACCCGATCGCGCTGGATTGCGCACAGGAAGCGGCGGGCCAGCTGCGTTACGAAATTGAAGCCGCCTTCAGCCAGGGCCTGCCCAACACGCCCATGGCCGGCGCCCGGGTGCGCGTGATTTCGGGCAACTTCATCACCGCCCGACCGGTGGGCCTGATCGACGGTGTCGATTTCCAACATACGGGCCTGGTGCGCAAGGTGGACACCGAAGGCATCCAGCGCACGCTGGACATGGGCGCCCTGGTGCTGATCTCGCCATTCGGCTTTTCACCCACCGGCGAGGCGTTCAATCTCGGGATGGAAGACGTGGCGACCTCGGTGGCTGTGGCCTTGCAGAGCGACAAGCTCATCTTCCTGACCGAGATCCCGGGCATCCGCGTGGACGCCAACGATCCTGAAAGCGACATCGACACCGAGCTGCCCCTGGCCGATGCCAAGCGCCTGATCGCCAGCCTGCCCGTCGCCACCCTGCCCACCGATCCGGGCTTCTACCTGCAGCACTGTGTGCGCGCCTGCGAAGGTGGTGTGGAGCGCAGCCACATCATCCCGTTCAAGCTGGATGGTTCGTTGCTGCTGGAAATCTATGTGCACGACGGCATCGGCACCATGGTGGTGGACGAGAAACTGGAGAGCGTGCGCGAGGCCACCATCGACGACGTCAGTGGCATCGTGGCCCTGATCGAGCCCTTCGAGAAGGACGGCACCCTGGTCAAGCGCGACCGCACCGAGATCGAGCGCGATGCGGGCAACTACACCATCATCGAACACGACGGGGTGATCTTCGGCTGCGCCGCGCTCTACCCCTACCCCGAAGAACGCACCGCCGAAATGGCCGCGCTCACCGTTTCGCCACAGAGCCAGAGCCAGGGCGACGGCGAGCGCCTGCTCAAGCGCATCGAGACCCGCGCCCGGGCCCAGGGCCTGCAGAGCATCTTCGTGCTCACCACCCGCACCATGCACTGGTTCATCAAGCGAGGCTTCGTGCAGGTCAACCCCGACTGGCTGCCCGAGGCGCGCAAGCGCAAGTACAACTGGGATCGCCGCAGCCAGGTGCTGGTCAAGAAGCTGGGCTGAGAGCCTGCCCAGCGAGCGGGCCGCGCCTACTACCGTCGGCGCAGCAGCAGTGCCGTCGCCAGCGCCGCAATGCCGGCAAAACAGAGGAAGGACCAGTTTGCGATGGACAGGCCCAGGAAGGTCCAGTCGATCGCCGAGCAGTCGCCGCTGCCCTTGAAGATCATGGGAATCGCGCGCTTGAGCGGGAAGGATTCGATCATTCCGTAGAAGTCGCGTCCGCAGCTGAGCACCTCGGGCGGGTACCACTGCAGAAAACTCTGGCGCGCGGCGACGAAGGCGCCACCCAGTGCCAGCAGACCCATCAGGACGACGCCGACGCGCCGGCCCTTGGCCCCCGACAGGGAGGCAGCAACACCGGCCACGATGGCCACGAGGATCAGCGCATAACGCTGCACGATGCACATCGGGCAGGGCTCCAGTCCCACCACATGCTGCAGGTACATGCCGAAAGCCAGCAGACCGATGCAGCCGGTAGCCACCAGGGTCAGCGCACGGCGCGGGTGCTGGTCAAGGAAATCGATGGCGGGGGTCAGGAAGCTCAAGAAAACTCCAGAAGATGAAAAAGGCGCTGCGGGTGGACCCGGCCAGCGCCTTCAAGTTCCAGCGGCGGGCGATCAGCCGTTGTCGGCGAACGCGCGCTCGATCACGAACTGGCCCGGGCGCGTGGTATTGCCCTCAGCAAAACCGCGCTTCTCGCACAGCGCCTTGAGGTCGCGCAGCATTTCGGGGCTGCCGCAGATCATGACGCGGTCTTCAGCCGGGTTCAACTCGGGCAGTCCGGTGTCCTTGGCGATCTGGCCGCTCTCGATGATGTTGGGGATGCGGCCCTGGTGCACGAAGGGCTCGCGCGTCACGGTCGGGTAGTAGATGAACTGCTGGCTCACCATCTCGCCCAGGAACTCGTGCTGCTTGAGCTGCGTTTCCAGCATGTCGCGGTAGGCCAGTTCCTTGACCTCGCGCACACCGTGGATCAGCACGACCTGTTCGAACTTCTCGTAGGTCTCGGGATCGCGCACGATCGAGAGGAACGGCGCCAGCCCGGTGCCGGTGGCCAGCAGGTACAGGCGCTTCGCGGGCAGCAGGTAGTCGATCAGCAGCGTGCCGGTGGGCTTCTTGCCGACGATGATGGTGTCGCCCACCTGGATGTGCTGCAGGCGGCTGGTCAGCGGACCGTCCGGCACCTTGATGCTCAGGAACTCCAGATGCTCTTCATAGTTGGCACTGGCGATCGAGTAGGCGCGCAGCAGCGGCTTGTCGTTCACCCGCAGCCCGATCATGGTGAAGTGGCCGTTGGAGAAGCGCAGCGCCGTGTCGCGGGTGGTGGTGAAACTGAACAGACGATCGGTCCAGTGATGAACGCTCAGGACGCGCTCTTCCAGAAATGCACTCATGGTCTTGAAGAAGATGGGTCCGGCCGGGACGCCGGACTTGGAAACAAAAACAGTTCGCGATTGTAGAAGTCGGGTTCCGGCGCGCCTTGCGGTATATCAGGAACTGGCACCGGCGCCCGAAGGGGATTCGCTTGCGCTGGGTATTCATTGCTACAGTGGAGCCCCTCTTGCAGGCCCCTGCACCATGCAACCCGGTCTTGCTGGCTGCTCGCATCATGCCGACCTTGGGTTAATACTGGAACGAATAGTTTTTCATTTTACTTAGACATCAACAGAATAAGGAAACCCCATGGCACGCACCATCCACTGCATCAAGCTCGGCAAGGAGGCCGAAGGCCTGGACTTTCCACCCTACCCCGGCGAACTGGGCAAGCGCATCTATGAGAACGTGAGCAAGGAAGCCTGGGCGGACTGGCTCAAGCACCAGACCATGCTGCTCAACGAAAACCGCCTCAACCTGGCCGATGCCCGGGCCCGTCAGTACCTCGCCCGCCAGATGGAGAAGCACTTTTTTGGCGAAGGTGCCGACGCGGCGGCGGGCTATGTGCCCCCGAGCGCGGGTCAGTAAGCAGCCGGATCACCTCCTTCCCTGGTGACCTCCTCATCCCGCCACGCGCTGGTGCTGGGCGCCGGTCTGGCCGGTGCTGCCTGTTGCGCGACCCTCGCCCGCCGGGGCTGGCGGGTCGAGCTGCTCGAACGCGGCCGCCAGGCCGCCATGGGCGCCTCCGGCCTTCCGGTGGGCATGCTCAGCCCGCATGTCACGCGCGCGCCGACACCGCTCTCGCGCCTTTGTTCCCTGGGCGTGGCCGATGCACGGTCCCAGCTCGAGCGTCTGGTGCCACAGGGCCACGGCTGGCAGGCCACGGAAGTCGACAACCTCGGACACGACCCCGGCCGCTGGCCTGCAGCAGTGGTCCGGCCGTCGGCACTGGTCCTGGCCTGGCTGTCTGAGGCGCATTCCTCCGGGGGCCTGAGCATCCGCTTCGATGCCGCTGTGGCCAGCCTGGTCCGCGAGGATGGACAGTGGGTGGCCAGGGATGGTGCAGGCGTGGTGCTCGGCGCCGCGCCGACTGTGGTGGTGGCCACCGCCTACGGGGCGTTTCCATTGCTGGAAGGAATCCACGGCCACGGATCGGGCGCGGTGCCGCTGCGACCGGTCAAGGGCCAGCTGACGCTCGCGGCCCTGCAGACGCCACCGCTCGCGCCCCGCCCCATGCGCAACAACGGGGTCTTTGTGCCGGCCTACGAAGATGCCGGTCTGCCGCCTTCATGGCCTTCCCGCGTCTGGGCCATGGGTTCCACTTACGAACGCGGTCGCGACGACACCACCGTGGATTCCGCGGCTCATGAACGCAACGCGGTGAGCCTGGAAGAGATGCATCCGCAGGCGGCTGCCGAGCTGCGACGCTGCGCCAGCGACGGGCGCCTGCTTGGCTGGTCCCAGGTCCGGTGTGCGTCGCAGGACCGGCTGCCGATGGTCGGCGCCGCGCCCGACCTGAAAGCCATGCAGGAATTGTTCAACGCCGCTGGGGCGCGCCGCGGCAGGGTCCCGTTGCTGCAGACGCCCCGTCTGCCAGGACTGTTCATGCTGACGGCGCTTGGCTCCCGCGGCCTGACGCTGGCCCACTGGTGTGCCGACTGGTTGGCCGGCCGGATGAGCGGCGAGCCCTCGCCGCTGCCCGAGCAGGATCGGGACCTGGAGAAGGCCCTCGACCCGGCCCGTTTCGCCTGGAAGGCAGCCCGCCGGCAGCCGGTGGCCTGAACCGGCTCAGGCCAGGAGTTCAAGCCAGCGCCGCCACTGGGCTTCCTGCAACGGCCGACCCACCAGGGCGCTGATGCCCGTGCGTTCCGTGTCCCGCTTGAGCCGCCGACGATTGAGCCAGGGTGCCAGGGGGTCGGCGTGCTCGCTGACCCCCACGGTCAGCGCATTGGCGTTGTGCTGTGAAAACAGCCGCGCCAGCTGCCAGGTGTCGACGTGGTGCTCGTCCAGGTCGAATACCCCACAGACATAACGGCGGCGTCCGATGCATTCAAGAGCGGCTTCGGTGCTGTCCGCCTCGTCCACCTCCGACACCCCCACCCCGGACAGCCAGGCCGTGACCTGCCCGCGCTCGCCCGCGGCGCCAACGATCAGCGCCCGCTTGTTCGGCGACTCCGAGCCGGTCTCCAGTGGCCCGGGCTGGGTCACATCCAGGTCGAGAAAGCCGGAGTCCACCCGTCGCGCGGCATACACCGCATCCAGATCATTGAGCATGACGGCCCACTGAATCGGCCGCTCCAGCACTCGCCAAGCATGCGCAGGTGCATGCGACCCCACCCAGATCAGTCGCTGACCCGGCGGGGTCTCCCTGGCATGGGACAACACCGCCTCGGCCGCGTCGCCGTCCACCAGAGCCACTTCTGCCAGCCGGGTCGGGGCCTGGACCCCGGGCGCGGTCAGTGGCACCCAGGGCGCGTAACTCAGTTCGCGCTCTTCGGACAGTCGGAAAACGGTGTTGAGCGCATGTCGCTCCACGTCGCTGAAGCCCACCACCTGCACATGAATCCGCTGCTTGACCATCGGCGCATGTTACCCGCGTGACGCCGCTGCACAACCAAAAGAGACCAGACATCCGACACCACTGATAACCAGAAGAAATATATGAACAACCAAAATGTCGTTTGAGATATATGGGCATTTGCGTAGAGTCGCGCCCCATGTCAGAACTTGCTTTTGTCTTTGCCGGTTTTTCTGTGGGCCTCGTCGTGGGCCTGACCGGCGTGGGCGGCGGTTCGCTGATGACCCCCATCCTTATTTTCTTCTTCGGAATCAAGCCTTACCTCGCCGTGGGCACCGACCTGCTGTTCGCGGCCGTGACCAAGGCGGGTGGCACCATCAATCTGGCACGCCAGCGCCTGGTGCCTTGGCGCGTGGTGGCCCAGCTGTGCGCCGGCAGCATCCCAGCTGCGCTGGTCACGCTCTGGGTGCTGCACCAGGTGGGCCCAGCCAGCCCTGCAGTGCAGTCGGTCATGACCCACACGCTGGGCGTGGCCCTGCTGCTGACCGCCGCCGCCATGCTCTACAAGGCGGCCCGTGGCAAGGTGCTGCCGCGAAGTCTGCCCACGACGGAAATCGACAAAGCCACCCATGCCCGCCACTGGAGCCTGCCGGTGCTGTTCGGCGCCGTCATCGGCACCCTGGTCACGCTGACCTCGGTCGGCGCTGGCGCCATCGGTGTCTCGGTGTTGCTGCTCCTGTTCCCGCTGCTGCCGCTGCCGCGCATCGTGGCCGCCGACATCGCCTACGCCGTGCCGCTGACCCTGGTCGCCGGTCTGGGCCACGCCAGCCTCGGCTCGGTCGACTGGCCTCTGCTGGGCAAGCTGCTGGCCGGTTCGCTGCCCGGCATCTGGCTCGGCACCCGCCTGATGCGCCACACGCCAGAGCGTCTGGTGCGCTCCCTGCTCTCGCTGCTGCTGGCCTACGCCGGCACCAAGCTGATCGCCTTCTGATTTATCGCCTCACGACAGCCATGTACCAGTACTCCGATTTCGACCGACAGTTCGTCCAACAGCGCGCCGCCCAGTTCCGCGACCAGCTTGAACGTTTCCAGGCCGGCACGCTGGACGACGAAGCTTTCAAGCCGCTGCGCCTGCAGAACGGCTGGTACATCCAGCGCTTTGCGCCCATGCTGCGCGTGGCCGTGCCCTATGGCGAAATCAATACCGCCCAACTGCGCGTTCTCTCCAAGCTGGCCCGCGACTTCGACCACAAGGAGGCTCACGACACCTCCAAGGCCAACGCCGCCCTGGCCGACGTGCCCAGCCTGCCCGACCGCTGCGCCCACTTCACCACGCGCCAGAACGTGCAATACAACTGGATCCCGCTGCACCGCGCCGCCGACGCCATGGACCTGCTGGCCAGCGTGAACCTGCATGGCATCCAGACCAGCGGCAACTGCATTCGCAACATCACCACCGACGCCCTGGCCGGCATCGCCGTCGATGAGGTGGCCGACCCGCGCCCCTTCGCGGAAATCATGCGCCAGTGGAGCACGCTGCACCCGGAGTTCGCCTTCCTGCCGCGGAAGTTCAAGATCGCCATCACCGGTGCCCGCGAAGACCGCGCCGCCACGCCCTGGCACGACGTGGGCCTGCGCCTGCTGCGCAACGTGGACGGCGATCTGGGCTTCCAGGTGCGCGTGGGTGGCGGCATGGGCCGCACCCCCGTCATCGGATCGGTGATCCGTGAGTTCCTGCCCTGGCACCAGATCCTCAACTACCTCGAAGCCGTGGTGCGCGCGTACAACCGCTTCGGCCGCCGCGACAACAAGTACAAGGCCCGCATCAAGATCCTGGTCAAGGCCGAAGGCCAGTCTTTCACCGACCAGGTGGAAGCCGAGTACCGCGACATCGTCGAAAAAGACGGCGCGCCACACACCATCACGCAGGCCGAGCTGGACCGCGTGAGCGCCTTCTTTGTCCAACCCACCCTTCGCTGCGATCGCAAGAGTGCCGACGCCAAGATCGCCAACATCCTCAAGGCCGCCGCCGAGGACGACGTCGAGTTCAGCCGCTGGCTGACCCGCAACGTCAAGCCGCACCAGAACCCCGACCTGCGCGCCGTCACCCTGTCCTTCAAGCGGCTGGGCTCTGCGCCCGGCGACGCGAGCGCCGAACAGCTGGAACGCGCCGCCGAGCTGGTGGACCGCTTCTCCTGCGGCGAAGCCCGCGTGACCCACGAACAGAACCTGCTGCTGCCCTGGGTCAGCTGCGATCAGTTGCCCGAGCTGTGGCGCGAGGCGCGTCGCCTGGGCCTGGCCAAGCCCAACATTGGCCTGCTGTCCGACATGATCGCCTGCCCCGGCGGCGACTTCTGCGATCTGGCCAACGCCCGCTCGCTGCCCATCGCACAGGCCCTGCTGGCCCGCTACCAGGACCTGGACGAACTGCACGACCTCGGCGAGATCGACCTGCACATCAGCGGCTGCATCAACAGCTGCGGCCACCACCACAGCGGCCACATCGGCATCCTGGGCGTCGACAAGGACGGCCAGGAGTGGTACCAGGTCACCCTGGGCGGCTCCGACGGCACGCGCCTGTCGGGTGAAGCGGTGCCGGGCAAGGTGATCGGTCCGTCCTTCGCGGCCGACGAGATGGTCGACGTGATCGAGGCGCTGATCGACACCTTCCGCACCCAGCGCCTGCCGGCCGAGACCTTCGTCAATACCGTCAAGCGCGTGGGGATCGAGCCCTTCAAGACCGCCGCCAACGCGGTGCGCGTGGCCACGGCCCGCACCCCGGTCGCCGCCTGAACGCAGGAGCCCACGACATGAAACCCACGATCCAACTCTTCAAGGCCGACAGCTTCAGCGCCGACGAGACCGGCACCCTGACCCTGCCCAACGACGCCGACCCTCGCGAAGCTGCCCTGGACGGCGTCCACACGGTGCAGCTGCAGTTCCCATCGTTTGCCGACGGCCGCGCCTTCAGCCAGGCCTTCCTGCTGCGCCGCCGTCTGGGCTTCACCGGCCAGATCCGCGCCATCGGCGATGTGCTGATCGACCAGCTGGCGCAGATGCAGCGCAGCGGCTTCACACAGGCCGTGCTGCGCGCCGACCAGAGCATCGAGCACGGACAGAAGCTGCTGGCCCAGTACGACGCCTACTACCAGGGCGATGCCGTGGACACCCGCCCGCACTTCGCCCACGCCTGAGCACCAGGACGAACACCATGAGCACCATTGATCTCGCAAAAATCAACGCCGACATCGGCCGCGACACCCCCGCCCTCGTCAAGTGGGCCCTGGGCCTGAATCAGCCGGCCATCGTCACCACCAACTTCCGCCCCTTTGAGGCGGTGATCCTGCACCTGGTCACCCAGGTCAACCCGGACGTGCCGGTGGTCTGGATGGACAACGGCTACAACACCGAGGCCACCTACCGCTTCGCCGACGAGGTGACCCGCCAGCTCAAGCTGAACCTGAAGATCTACCTGCCGCGGCGCTCGCGCGCGCACCGCGAGGCCGTGGAAGGCGCCACGCCCGCGCTGGACGACCCGCGCCACGCCGCGTTCACCGAAGAAGTGAAGCTGGAGCCGTTTGCCCGCGCCCTGCGCGAGACGGCGCCCAAGGTCTGGTTCACCGCCCTGCGCGCCACCGACACCGCCGTGCGCGCGCAGATGGACCCGGTGAGCATCAACCCGGACGGCCTGATCAAGGTTGCCCCGCTGCTGCACTGGACGTCCAAGGACCTGTACCACTACTGCGAGCTGCACGGCCTGCCCAACAACTTCGACTACGTGGACCCGACCAAGGGCGAAGAAAACCGCGAGTGCGGCCTGCACCTGGCTCATTGAAGCCCGGCCCACCGAACCGACTGCCGACAACGATCATGAACGCCCGTACCGACTCCGCCGTGCTGCAATCCGCCCACAACGCTGCCCAACACCACCTGAGCAACGCCCACCTGGACGCGCTTGAAGAGGAAACCATCTTCATCCTGCGCGAGGTGGCCGCCGCCTTCGAGCGCCCCGCCCTGCTCTTCTCGGGCGGCAAGGACTCGCTGGTCATGCTCAAGTGCGCGGAGAAGGCTTTCGGCATCGGCCGCATCCCCTACCCGCTGCTGATGATCGACACCGGCCACAACTTCCCGGAAGTGACCGACTTCCGCGACAGCCGCGCCAAGGAACTGCAAGCCGAACTGATCGTGCGCAGCGTCGAAGATTCGATGGCCCGCGGCACCGTGCGCCTGGCCCACCCGGGGGAGAGCCGCAACGTGCACCAGTCGGTCACGCTGCTGGAAGCCATCGAGGAATTTCGCTTCGACGCACTGATCGGCGGTGCCCGCCGCGACGAGGAAAAGGCGCGCGCCAAGGAACGCATCTTTTCGCACCGCGACAGCTTCGGCCAGTGGCAACCCAAGGCCCAGCGCCCCGAGCTCTGGACCCTGTTCAACACCCGCCTGGCCCCGGGCGAGCACTTCCGCGTGTTCCCCATCAGCAACTGGACCGAACTGGACGTGTGGCAGTACATCGAGCGCGAAGCCATCGCCCTGCCCTCGATCTACTACACCCACAAGCGCGAGGTGGTCGACCGCCGAGGCCTGCTCGTGCCTGTGACCGAACTCACCCCGCCCAAGGATGGCGAGACGGTGCAGATCCGCGATGTGCGCTTTCGCACCGTGGGCGACATCACCTGCACCTGCCCGGTGGAGAGCCTGGCCGCCACCGCCGGCGACATCGTGATCGAGACTCTGGCGGCTGACGTCAGCGAGCGTGGTGCGACGCGCATGGACGACAAGACGTCCGAAGCTTCGATGGAGAAGCGGAAAAAAGACGGTTACTTCTGAAGCCGATTTCGCACCCACGAACCGACCTTTCCCCGGACATTCCCATGAACGCTGTTGTTAATCCTTCCACTGCCGCCGACACCCGCACCGCCCTGAAGTTCATCACCTGCGGCTCGGTCGATGACGGCAAAAGCACCCTGATCGGCCGCCTGCTGGTGGACAGCAAGGCGGTGCTGCAAGACCACCTCGCCGGCGTGCAGCGCCAGGGTGAGACCGATCTCGCACTGCTGACCGATGGCCTGTCGGCCGAACGCGAGCAGGGCATCACCATCGACGTCGCCTACCGCTACTTCAACACCGAGGCCCGCAAGTTCATCATCGGCGACGCCCCCGGACACGAGCAGTACACCCGCAACATGGTCACGGCCGCCTCGGCCGCCGACGCCGCCGTGGTGCTCGTCGACGCGACCAAGCTGGACTGGAAAGACGCCGGCCTGAAGCTGCTGCCCCAGACACGCCGCCACTCGCTGTTGCTCAAGCTGCTGCGCGTGCCCTCCGTCGTGTTTGCCGTCAACAAGCTCGACGCGGTGCAGGACAGCGCGCTGGCGTTCACCAACATCTCGGGTGCTCTGAGCGCGTTTGCAGCGGACGCCGGGATCGAGGTCACCGCCACCGTCCCGGTCTCAGCCCTCAAGGGCTGGAACGTGGTCGACGCCCCCGTGCAGGCTGGCTGGTGCGGCTATCAGGGCCCGACCCTGCTCAACATCCTGGAGCACCTGCCGGTGACCCGCCCGGACACCGAGCTGCCGCTGGCCTTCCCTGTGCAGTGGGTCGAAAAGTTCTCCTCGTCTTCCGACACCAGCCAGGGCCGCCGTGTGTTCTGGGGCCGTGTCGCCACCGGCGTCGTCCAGCCAGGCCTGCAGGTCAAGGTCATGCCCAGCGGCCAAACCGCCACCGTGGCGCAAGTGCTCAACCACGTGCGCAACCCGCAGGCGGTCCCCGCCGGTCACAGCGCCGGCATCGTGCTCGACCGCGAGGTCGATGTCTCGCGCGGCGACTGGCTGCTGGCCGTGGACGAGCAAGGTCAATCCCTCGAAGCCAGCCGCGAGATCCGCGCCACGGTCGCTTGGATGGACGATGAAACCCTGGTCGCCGGCCGTGTCTACTGGGCGCTGCATGGCCACCGCTGGGTCAAGGCCAAGGTCAAGCGCATCGTGCACAAGTTGGACATCCACACCCTGGCCGAAGGGGAAGCCACCCAGCTAGAACCCAACGCCATTGGCCACGTCGAACTGGCGCTGCAGGAACCGCTGGCCACTGCACCGTTCGCACAGTCGCGTGCGCTGGGTTCGCTGGTGCTGGTGGACACCGCCAGCCACAAAACTTCCGGCGCCGTGCTGGTGAACTGACGCGCTTCGCAAGTCGGGTTTAACCAATATCAAGGCCAAGGGCTTCCCCGGGGCCTTACCCTCCTGCTCCGCCTAAAATCCTCGGTTTGATCGATTTTCCTCCCACACCATGACCCACGTCGTCACCGAAGCCTGCATCCGCTGCAAATACACCGACTGCGTCGACGTCTGCCCCGTCGACTGCTTCCGCGAAGGCCCGAACTTCCTGACCATCGATCCGGACGAGTGCATCGACTGTGCGGTCTGCATTCCCGAGTGCCCGGTCAGCGCCATCTTCGCCGAAGAGGATCTGCCCAAAGACCAGGTGCACATGACAGCGCTCAACGCCGAACTGGCCAAGCTGCCGAACTGGAAGAGCATCACCAAGCGCAAAGATCCGCTGCCCGACCACGAGGAGTGGAAAGACCGCACCGGCAAACTGTCCGAACTCGCCCGCTGATCCCAGGAGATGATGACCGGTGACGTGATCGAGACCGATGCGGTCATCATCGGTGCCGGTCCTGTGGGCCTGTTCCAGGCTTTCCAGCTGGGGCTGCTGGAGATCCGGGCCCACATCGTCGACGCGCTCCCGCACCCTGGCGGGCAGCCCGCAGAGCTCTATCCCGACAAACCGATCTATGACATTCCTGCCGTGCCCGCCTGCACCGGTCAGGAGTTGACCGATGCGCTGCTGAAACAGGTTCGCCCCTTCGAACCCACCTTTCATCTCGGGCAGACGGTATCCCGTGTCGAACGACAAGCCGATGATCGCTTTCTGGTGTCGACCTCCCAGCGAACCTCGCTGCTGACCAGGACGGTGTTCATCGCCGCAGGTGTCGGCGCCTTCGAGCCACGTCGCCTCAAGCTCGAGGGTCTGGAGACCTTTGAAGGCTCGCAGCTTTTCTTCTTTCCGCGCCTCCCGGAACAGGAAATCGGGCGTCGCGTGCTGGTGGTTGGAGACACCGACAGCGCCATGCAATGGGCGCTGTCCCTGGTGAACCAAGGCGGCGTCGATGTGACACTGATGCACCGACGCGATGTGTTTCAGTCCGGCACGGACTTGCAGACGCAGATGCGCGCGCTCTGTGCACAGGGACGCATGCGGTTGCTGATTGGCCAGGCCACCGCCTGCGAATCGGATGGCGAACGTCTGAGCGCTGTCAGTGTTTTGCGGGCCGATGGCGCCGCAGAACGCCTGGACGTCGACAGCATGTATGTGATGCAGGGACTCTCACCCCGTCTGGGCGCCATGGCCCATTGGGGACTCGCGCTGGAACGCAAACAGCTGGTAGTCGACACCGCGACGTTTTCCACCAGCGAGCCCGGGATCTTCGCTGTTGGCGACATCAACACCTACCCGGGAAAGAGGAAGCTCATCGTCTGTGGCTTCCACGAGTGCGTGCTCGCAGCGTATGCGGCAGCCACGCGGGTGTTTCCCGGCAAAGCCATCCACCTCGAATACACAACCTCCAGTTCCCGGCTGCATCGCCTGCTGGAAGTGCGGCCCGAGCCACTTGGCGGCCCAGTTCCATAATTTTTTGAAGAAACTGTGACCCGGCTTCCAAACATCATAAAAATCACACTATAATTTGAGGCTGTTCCCTGATAGCTCAGTCGGTAGAGCGACGGACTGTTAATCCGCAGGTCCCTGGTTCGAGTCCAGGTCGGGGAGCCAAGAAACACGAGAGTCAGCAGGTTAGCGCCTGCTGACTCTTTTGCTTTCTGGATACGCCGTGTCCGACACGTGTCCGAAATTCTCCGCGGAAACATGCATGTGTCCGGATCGCAACAGACCGGTCTTGCCAAGACGGCATCTAAGACGTCGAGAAGCTCGGTGATACAACTCTATGCGCTAGATTTGTCAGCGAATCCAGCATGACCGAGGCGCCCGCAGCGCCCTACAGTTGCCTACATGCCTCCACCGGGAGATTGCCGTGCAACAGACCTCTGCCCCACCCCCGGAAACACAGGATCAAGTTTCGACCGTGTTTCTGCGCATGCCATCCGTCATACAGATGACGGGCTTGGGTCGATCGACGATATACAGGCTCATCGCCCAACAACAGTTCCCCTGCCCCGTTCGTCTCGGTGTGCGCGCAGTGGCCTGGCGCCGCAGCGAACTGGATCTGTGGAGCCAGTCACGCCCAGCGACATCGCACTGAAACGGACAGGTTCTCCATCGGGACGACTCGGAGAGGATAGTCAGGCATTCGAGTCCTCAAGCTTTTGAAGCTGGATTGCCTGCTCAATGAGTCCGAGCCCCTTCGAGTCGCCGACTTCAGGGTCAAAATGCATTCTTCGTAGCCTATCGAGGAGCGCAAGTGCGCCCTCAAGGCCCACAAGAGCGCAGCACCATCCCGGTCGATCGCCAGGACCTCGTGCTCGATATGGTCGATGTGGAGTGCATGAAACACCTTGAACCTACAGGCGTGGAAAACGGAGCCGTGTCCGAGCTGCTGGATCTAGTGGGGTTGTACCAGGGCTTGCCGCTGGACGAGGACTGCAAACGCATGCTTCCTCTGGCATCACTGGTGAAACCTTTGACTCGGTACGCGCGAGAGGACTGAGCAACCCATGTCCAGCATCCAGATCATGGCGATTGATGCCAGCGGAGCCATACGCTTCGTCGGCGAAGTCTTACGAGGGGCTACGTGCGGATGTTTCTGCCCCATGTGCAAGAGCCCGCTGGTGGCCAAACAGGGAGACACCAACGAGTGGCACTTCTCACACGAGGCCTCACAGGAGCGCCCCGAGTGCGAAGCCGGTGCGGAGAACCTCGCCAGAAGCCTGGGCATCGAATTTGCACGCGAGTTGGCCGAGCGTGGGGCGCTCGTGTTGCCCGAATACAGGACCTCGGCAGGCGTTATCTCGGCGTGGCTGGACCGCTCACAGGCCGTAGAGTGGAACGCTCAGATTTCAGGCCCTCTCGCATGGAGAGAGCATCCCCCGAAGTCCAAGGTGG
The DNA here is from genome assembly GCF_004006415.1 of Hydrogenophaga sp. NH-16. Lineage (NCBI taxonomy): Bacteria > Pseudomonadati > Pseudomonadota > Betaproteobacteria > Burkholderiales > Comamonadaceae > Hydrogenophaga > Hydrogenophaga sp. NH-16. Next base: position 2,644,784 of record NZ_CP029344.1, on the reverse strand, counting down.
TGGCCACCGGTGCGCTGGACACGGGTGCTGCCTTTGCGCTGTTCGTCCAGGTGGACGACGCGGGCGTCCCTCAGGTCGACGACCAGCCTGAGCACTGCGCGTACGGCTCACTGGTGGTCTCAGCCGCATGGCCATCAGGCACCCGCACGCGCGAGGACGCCATGGCCATTCTCAAGCAGACGGTGAGCTTTCGCTGGGGGTATCACCTCGACACGCTGGGTCTCCGGGCCGCCGCACAAGCCGCCATAGAGGCCGAAGAGAGTGCCGTGCGACAGCGCACCGAGGCATTGCAGCGCGAGCGCGCCAACGCAGCGGGGAGACGATGGGCTGAAATCGGCAAACGTCTGGAGCGACCTTACGATGTCCCCCCTGTACTGCGTGATGTAGGCCAACAGGCATCCCCAGAGCCGAAACCCACTGCAAGCACCCTGCCCAGTGGAACCCGTTTTCCCGCCTATCCAGGCCACGCGCTGGGATGCAACTTCCAGTTCTTCCGGCTGGGGGCAGATGAGGCGTGGGTGTTCTATCCGATGGATGTCGCCTTCATCAACGAGCACGTGAAGATGGCCAACGTCGCACAGCCGCTGCCAACCAAGCTCTGGGCGATTGCGCCAGTGGGCGGCCCACGCGAAGGGTGGGATGAGTGCTTTCCGCCCAGCGTGGGCTCTGCCGATGCCGAACTCGGCATCTACTGGGTGCGTGACCACATCACGGCGGTGACCTTCCTCAGCCCCCGCTCCAAAGGTACCCACACGGCCAACGATCCAGCGGAGTTTTCGAACAGATAGCACAGGAAACCTGGGGTCAAACCGAAACAGCAAGCTTCAGAACCACCCCGATCACGAACAGCGAGGCAGCGATACGACCCCAGCGCCAGGTGGTGAACCAGTAGCGGTGATTGACCCACACCGCGCGATGGATTCGCTCTGCTGAGGCCAGGAGCGCAATCGCAACGACCATGGGGCCGACGATCCCGACGGGTGCATCGATCTGGCCCAGCAGGAATACCCAGAACAGCGGCCAGACCACTGCATCGATGGCCGCGAGCCATCGTCGACCGGTCCAGTGCGGTGCATTTGCCCGGGGTTCACGCGCAACGAGCAGCCACATACGAGATTCACGACCCTTTTGACTTCCTATGAGGTGTAGGCTGCGCTGCAGGCCAAGCCAAGCAATGTAGTAATCTATCAACTGCACCCGGGGTCACACTTGGGAACAATTGGGCGGCGACCATCGCTAAGTTGTTGATTTTAAAGAGGTAATCGGGATCACCCCAAAATCCCGCCCTCTCCGCCAGAACATGCCCCAAGTGATTCGATCACTTGGGGTTTTTTTTGCCTTGAGTCATTCCCGCACCCCGCAGCAACAGAACCATGACCATGATGGAGCGTCGTTGTCTGCAACAGTCCCAAGCGTTTGTGAGATACGACCCGCAACTTGCCCCGCTGAGGGCGGATACCCGGGTCCCGCTACTCCCTTGGAGGGTACGGATGACGATTGCGGAAACCGCAACCTTGTCGACTTGGCTTAAGATAAAGTTCGTAATATTTTGAAACCTCGCCATGTCTGAGCATGGAGAATTTCATCTTCTGCCTGGTCAACGGGTTCCCTGCAACCACTCTGATCCTTGGAGATTGCCATGTCTGTTCTGTCCAGCTTAGTGACGACCGCAGTTTTGCTGACCGCCAGCGGTTCTTTGATGGCTCAGTCTGATGCTGCTTACAAGTTGCGGCATGGCGACGCCCTGATGGTCTCGGTCTGGAAGGACGAAGCCTTGCGGATGGAGGTGCGCGTTCTGCCCGACGGCAGCATCACCTTTCCGCTGGCCGGGCGTGTTTCGGTGGTGGGACTGAGCACCCCGGAAGTCGAAGCCAAGGTGGCCGAGAGGCTCAAGAAGTACATTCCTGAGCCCGTCGTGACCGTGGCGATCACAGCCACGGATGGCAATCAGGTGTTTGTGCTCGGCAAGGTGGTGCGCCCCGGAGCGGTGACCTTGACGTCATCGGAGACCACGGTGCTGCAAATGCTCAGTCAGGTCGGGGGGCTGGATCGGTTTGCCGATGGCAACTCGATCCGGGTCTTGCGCAGTTCGCCTCAGGGCAACCGGGTGCTGCCGGTTCGCTACGACGATCTGGTCAAGGGGAACCAGCTCGACACCAACGTGGTTCTGATGCCCGGCGACACCATTCTGGTTCCTTGAACATGAACGCACGACTCACACCCCCTCTGGCATTCGTCCTCCAGGCCTTCGTCTGGTCTCCTGCCATTGCGCAAAATTCGCTGACCGTGCCCTTGGAGGCCGTTCGGATCAGCAATCCCGACCTCTCGCCCGAAAGCCGCGGTAGTGTCACTCTGTTTCGGATGCACCCGCAGTTCACGCTGCGGACCACCCAAGGAGCCTCCAGCACCGAGCTGGCGCTGGGTGCGCTGATCGAACGATCTGGCAACACCGATCTGAGCGCCAATCGCAGCTTACCCAGCGTCCGCGTGCTCTGGGAGAACTCAAGCCCTGTGGCGGTCTTTGGACTGCGGGCCTCCCTGGAAGAAGCGTCCACGCGCGAGACAGAATTTGCCGACTTTGGCCGGGTGACACTGGACAGCAAGGAACGCACGGGATCCGTCGGAGGCACCTGGACCTACAACCTGACGGCCGGAACGGCCCTTGAGATGGATCTCTCGCATGAGCGCGTCACCTACGACACACCGCTGCTTGTGAACCACAGGGAAACGAGTGGATCGGTCGCCTATCGCATCTCGGCAAGCTCCAATGCACGGTATTCGCTGACAGCGGGCGCTTCGCGCCTAACGCCAGACGGAGACCGCGAGCGGGAGTCACGAAGCGAACTCGGCCTCGGGTACGAAAGAGATCTCAGTGAAGGCCTTGTTCTGAACGCAGCGGCAGGAGTCGTCCGCGCCAACACTGCGAGAGGCAAGACGGCGCCTGTCGGTTTGCTGCGTCTGACCTACACGGGAGAACGCATCGGCTATGCCGTTGCATGGTCCCGAGAGGTGAGTGCAGACGGTGCGGTCGCTGGGTACACGCGGTCGCAGGTTTTTGACGCCTCTGCAACCTATCCCCTTACCATCGATACATCCTTCTCGCTGGGTGTAAGCCATGCCCAGTCCCTCGATGGAGACCGTGACACCGGCTCCATGATGTACGCACGGATCCAATCCGAGCTCACCAGGTTCTGGGCCATTTCCATGAGCCTGGAGCAGCGGCGAGCCAAGCCCTCCGGCGGACCCACAGCCAAAGGCCACTCGGTGGCCGTGGGGCTGGTGTATTCGCACCCTGACTTCTAATTTCACGATTCCTCATGCCGGCCGACTACCAACTGAGCCTGAACGACTACCTGTCCATCATCCGACGCCGTGCCTGGGTGATTGTCCTGACCTTTGTTGTCGTGCTTGGCGCCTCGGTAGTGGTGGCGCTGATACTGCCGCGGGCCTACCAAGCCAGCGGAACACTGCTGGCAGAGGGTCCACAGATTGCAGGAGAAGTGGTGCAGCCGCCTTCGGGTGGCAACGCTGAACAACGGGTTCAGGCGCTGCGCCAGCGGATCATGACCCGCGAGAGCCTGCTGCGCATTGCGGCCGAACATCGTGTATTTGAACCACCCCCAGGCGTCGTGCTGAAAGACACCGACATCGCAACTGCAATGCGTGCAAGCATTGGTGTCAATGTGCAGGTCGGAAACATGCCGGCTTGGGAACGACCCACCAACAACCTTGCGTTCTCCGTGTCTTTTCAGCACAGCGAGCCGGAGAAAGCGCTGGAAGTCACCAACGCTCTGATCCAGTTGTTTCTTGAAAGCAGCGTGCGGGAACGGGTCGAGCAGGCGTCCAGGGCCAACGAGTTTCTGAGTCAGGAAGCCGATCGGGTCAAGGCCCAGTTGGAGAGCCTGGAGCAACGCATCGCTGCCTACAAGCGTTCGCAAGGAGGCGTCTCGGAAGACAGCCCAGTGGTCGCGCTGGCGAACATTCAGACGCTTGAGAGCGATCTGAGAGCCGCTGAGCGTGAGCATCGAATGGCTCTGGATGAGTTGCAGACACTGGAAGTGGAGCTGGCAGGCGCGCGTGCAGGTGTGCTGGCACCCGGAACGGTCACGCCATCGGGCCCGTCTGCCGCAGAACAGGATCTGGAGCGCGCCCGGGCAGAGCTGGCCCGCCTCCGAGGCACATACACAGACGACCACCCGGATGTCAGGGCTCAGCGGCAAAAGATCGATCTTCTGGAACGCGCCGTGCGCTCTGAGGCCACCGCCAGCAGTCCGACACGCGACGCCATCGCTGCACAGGCCAAGCTGGCCGTGTCCCGCCTTGAAGCACAGAGCCGCACCGCACGGGCGCGTGCAGACCTGCTGGCAGAGCAGCAAAGGAGCCTTCGCAGTGCCATTGCCCAGCAAAGAGCCCAGGTGTCACGTGCCCCGCAGGTGGAACGGGACCTGGCCGCCCTCCAGCGTGACTATGACGCGACCCGGGCCAAGTACGAAGACCTCCGGTCCAAGCAACTATCCGCGCAGATCGTTCAGAACCTGGAGGGTGGACAGCAAGGCGAACGCTTCACCCTGCTGGAGCCACCCTTGCTGCCCGAATACCCGATCAAGCCTGACCGCCGCAAGATCGTCGCATTGGGCTTCTTCCTTGCGCTGGCCGCTGCAGCGGCCGTTGTTGCCGTGCTGGAGCTGATCTTCGCGCGCGTGCGCGGCGTCAACTCGCTCACAGCCTTGACGGGTCAACGCCCCATGGTGGTGGTGCCATACATCACGACGGCCGATGAAATCCAGTCCACTCAAGTTTTGCGAAAGCGACTTGTAAAGCTTGCCGCCGTCCTTGCCGTGGTTGGAATTGCTGCGATCCACTTCCTGGTAGTCCCCCTTCAGACCCTTTTGATCTCCTTGTTCTCCCATCTGGGTTGAAGGAAAGCTGTCACATGGAACGCATCAAGCTTGCAATCGAGAAGGCGAAGGCCTCCAGGACGGATCTGTTGTCACCGAACAGCAGTTCATCGCACCACCCAGGCGATGCAGGAATATTCATCGAGCACGACTCGCCCGAAAGAGACGAGGACACGCCCGACGATCTGGGCGCCGTGCAGTATGCACAGACCGCCGTGGTGTCCATGGATCCCGTACACCTGGAACGCCACCGCGTTGTCGCACATCAGAAGGCCCATCCAGCGAGCTGGGCTTTCGACGTGTTGCGAACCCAAGTGCTCCAGAAAATGGATGAGTCCGGTTGGCGGACGTTGGCAATCACATCCCCCAGCGTGGAATCCGGCAAGACAGTGGTAGCCATCAACTTGGCCATCAGCATTGCCCAGCAGACCAACCGCACGGCGCTACTGGTGGATTTTGACTTGCGCCGCCCCAGTGTTGCCCGCTCCCTGGGCTTGAACCGCCCGAAGTCACTCAATGATTTTCTTGATGGGCATGCAAACCTTGCAGAGGCGCTGGTCAACCCTGGCATTGAACGTTTTGTTGTGCTGCCGACCAACCGACCAGTCAATGGCGCGTCGGAGTTGCTGGCGTCTGCAAAAGTGGGCAAGTTGATAAAAGACCTGCGCGAACGCTACAGCGACCGCATCGTCATCTTTGATCTACCACCTGTTCTGGCAGCAGATGACGTCATGAGTGTGCTTCCCAGGGTTGACTGCGTTCTGATGGTGGTTGGCAGTGGTGTGTCCACCCAGACAGAGATCGAGGAAGCCATGAATCGGCTTTCGAAAGCCAACCTGATGGGTATCGTGCTGAACAAGGACGAGTCGCCCACCCAGAACGCCTACTACTGACTTCTTGCCCGACAGAGGCCGCACCTTGGCCACACGTAGCCGATGTGCCCAGTATTTCTTGGCCATCCACCGATGGCTGCCATCGGGCCTATCACCGCCCCAACTCCTGACATGAGCCCACGACTCCCCTGCTATGGCTGAACATGTGCGTGCGCTGATCGTGCTGATGGCACTCAGCCTGGTGTTCTTCCAGGTGGTCCGAGGCGCGGTTTCTCAATTGATTCCAGAGGCGACCTTCAGGCGCTGGCGCAATCTCTGGGTAGCGGCCACGCTGGCACTGTTCCTATCGAACAGCGTGTGGGTTTGCATCCTGGTCACCGGAGCCCTGCTCCTTCTCTACCGAAGGCGCGAAGAACATGTCATGGGGCTGTATTTTTTTCTGCTGTTCGTATCTCCACCGGTACCGGCAGAGATACCGGGACTGGGCATCATCGACCATCTATGGGTGCTGGACCACTACAGACTGCTTGGTGTGACGCTGCTGCTGCCGGTGGCGTTTGCGCTTTTCCAGAGAGCAAGCACCCCGCGTGTTGGCAGCTCGCCGGTGGATTGGTGGGTGCTGGGCTACCTCGCTCTCATGTCGTTGCTTGCATTTCGCCCGGGCAATGTCACCAGCGGGCTCCGGACCGTTCTGTCGCTTTGGATCGACATCTTTCTTCCGTACTACGTGGCCAGCAGGAGCATTCGCAACGAAGAGGGGCTCCGGCACGCCATGACCGGATTCGTCGTCGCGTCAATGATCCTGTCATTGGTTGCGATCTTTGAAATGCTTCGCGGCTGGAAACTCTACTCAGCCGTTCTCGGAGCATTGGGCGTGAACGAATGGATGTTCGGTGGCTATCTCATGCGATCAGGCTTCTTGCGACCGAATGCAACGGTGGGCAACTCGATCGTCCTCGGATATGTCTTGGTGGTTGCACTGGGCTTCTTTCTCTACCTGAAGGAGCTCTTATCCAGCCCCTTGCACAGATTTCTAGGGCTGGCTCTGCTCGCTGGAGGCATTGTCGCCTCATTGTCGAGAGGCCCCTGGGTGGGTTCTTTGCTACTTGTAGCGAGCTTCATAGCCATCGGCCCCAAGGCTGTCAAACGCGTGGGAGGATTGGGGCTGGGCGTCGTTGCTGCATTTCTTCTTATGAGCCTGATCCCGGGCGGTCAGCTATTTATCGACATGCTGCCAGTTATAGGAACTGCCGATCAAGGCAATGTCGAGTACCGCGCCAACCTCATCACCTCTGCCTTGCCGGTTATTGAACGGCATCTCATGCTGGGTTCGTTTGATTTCCTGAGCGCCCCTGAGCTGCAAGTAATGATGCAAGGTGAAAAAATCATCGACGTCGTCAACTCATATATCGGCGTCGCCTTGTACTCCGGCATGATTGGATTGGTGCTTTTTCTTGGAATTTTTTTGAGCACCCTCCTTCAAATTCGAAAGCACGCAAGGGTTGCGCGACAGTTGGAACCGCGAGTTTCCGTCATGGGTCGCTCGTTGTTCGCCGCAGTGTCAGCCACCATGTTTATCATCTACACGGTAAGCAGCATCATTGCGATCCCTGTGGTGTACTGGCCTCTTCTGGGGATCTGCGTGGCCTACACGGGCACAATAAGAGATCAAATACGGAAACTGGCTGAGCTCCCGCATAAAGCCTGAACCCGTCGCAACTCATTGCCGCCCCCACCATCCCCGCTGCCGCCCAAAAGCAAGCGCCCGACCTTCACCCCAATAATAAACGCGAGCGAACACAATGCCCGCGAGAATTGCTGCAAACAGGGCAACCCAGGGCATCGGCCCGTGAAACAATCGCGTCACCACAGATTTGACCTGGTAGTGACTGAGATACATGAACATGGAGGCCCCGGCGATCTCACCGACCACCCGCTTGACGGGGGCAGGAACCGAAATCTCGGGCCAGAAAAGCAACAGCGCACACCCGGCGCAGATGTAGTAGGTTGCCGACGTGAACCCATGGTGCATCACCACGGCGATCGACACAATGGCCATCACCAACAAGCGTGTCAGCACATCACGTGCACCGGCACTGGCGATCAACATGCCGCACGCCACAGTCCACAGATACCAGGTCGGAGTGCGGTGGTAGATGTAATTTGTGTCCCATACAAGCTCGGCGAAGTAGCTCAACACCATCGCAAAAACAAGCAGCACAGTTCCACTGATCAACGGACTCTTCCTGAATGCATCCCTCGCAGCCTTGAAAGAAAACAGAAGTGCAATCAGAAGCAATAGTTGCATGTACATTTCTGCAAAATAGAAATATGCAACATGGTATTCGCGCGGATCAAAAAGATTCGATATCAGCAACAGGGGTTTCAACTCGGCCTCATGCGCCCAGATCTGCAGCGCCGCAACCACCATCACGGTCGGAACAGCGATTCTCACCACCGTTCCCAGTATCGTCCTCACCTTCCCGGTCCTGCTGATTTCAGGCCATTGGAAGCGCATCACGCTGTAGCCAGCGAGCAAGAACAGGAAATAGGCAGCCCCCCAGTTGTTGCTGTAGACGAACGTGTCCAGATGCAGGGCCACGATGCAGATCATGAAAAACGCCCGCGTCAGCGTGGCCGCTTCCAGACGCAGGAAGGAAGTTTGAGGTTCAGACTGAACGCTGCTTTGCAGTTGCGCGACCGTCAGCGATTCCCATCCGCTGGGCAGCGGACCAAACCGGTCCTCGAATCCCATTGAAAACTGGATATAGCCCAGGGAGTCGCCACCAAGCGCTTCAAAGCTCGCGCCTGCGTCAATCTTGCGTCCAGGAAAGAACTGCTGGAAGAAGCCCATGACATCGTCCGCCCTTGGCTGCCCGGCCGGGTCTCGAGTGTCAGGTTTGTTGCGAGAGTCCTTGTTCTCGGCGACGAATGCCTCGGTCAGCAGACGACGCAATGGCTTTCCAGTCGCCGTCTGCGGAATGGAGGCCATGACCTTGATGTGCAGGGCATCACCAACCTCCAGACCGAGCATTTTCAAGGCCTGGTTCGCGGCTGTCTGCAATTGTGCGGAATCCATGTCCGCCGACTCCGCCACCACCAGAACGCCCTCACCTCGCATGGCATCGGGCACCTTGGCCACGACCAGCCGCCCGCTTTGAGGCAGCAGTTTGCCGATCTTCTCTTCCAGGAGGTCCGGATTGATCTTCACGCCACCGCTGTTGATCAGATCGTCGGCTCTCCCGTCAAAAAACAGATAGCCGTCCTTCAAATGCCCCAGATCGCCGGTGACCAGCCAGCCATCTGCTCCCGGTAGCGCCTGCAAGTGGTCACCTTCGATGCGCCACTGGGCCACGTGTGGGCCGCGTATCCGGATGCGCCCCTCAGGGGAGATACCCACCTCGGTTTTTCCAACCGCCCGGCCCACCGATTCGAGCAACTCGTCCGAAACGTCCGAAATCAGCAAGAACGTGCTGCGCGAAGCTTCTGTCAACCCATAGTGCTGGACGATTCGCGCGTTGGGAAAGAGGTCACGGACACCCCGTTTTTCCGCGGCGGTCATGTATTGGGAACCGATCTCCATCCAGCGAAGCTTCTTGCCCGCCTCTCCGATGGCCTGCGGCTTCTGAAGCAGGATCCGAAGAAGGGTCGGCACAGCAGAAAGCGAATTCACTTCGCCGGCCTCTAGCATGCGCGCCAGTTCCAGTGGGTCGAAGCCGCGCGAGGGTATGAAAGACTGACCACCCACGGCACTGATGACGCGAATGCGCGCCATGCCGAAGCTGTGCGTGACGGGAACACCGACGTACTCGCGAACCTCCGCCGTCAGCTGCATCTGGTCGATGATCCTGTCGGCAGCGTCTGCCAGATTGGCATAGCTGAGCACAATGCCCTTGGGTTTGCCCTCGGTGCCCGACGTGAAGGTCACCTGCGCAGGAAGATCGTCACGGATCAACGCATGCTGCTGCCGGAACCAGCCTCCCCCCGCTTCGGGAACGATGCAGTCATCAATGGCGATGCCCACCGGCTCCTTGGCAGAGGCCTCATCCTGAAAGCTGACCAGCGGCTGGCGCTTCTCGTTCAGCGCAAATACATTCTCTATAAAGGAGAGGGAATTTCGCCGAATCAGACCGGTTGCACGCAACTTGGATATCTGCATTCTCAGCACCTGTGGTTCATTGACACGCAACTCGGGGGAAGCTCGCCGGCAGCATAGCACCGGCACTACGAAACGCTTACAGGCTCCGCAGCGAAGCCATGAGGCGTTGCGCGCCTGCATCAGTTGCCATATTCTGCCTGCCACATAGGCGAGCGCGGCCCGCGAACAATGAGCCCAAGAGAGCCATTGCAGGCACTCCGGGTGACCTCGAGATCAATGCTAGGATTGAACGGAAGTTTTAATACTTCTGAACTCCGGCAAATGCGGAAGGCGTTGCGTCTGTCGCTCTCCCGGTCATCGGGAAGTCAATTCACATGCAAGAACACAAGCTGGGCGTGGTTGCGATCGGGCGCAACGAAGGGGAGCGACTGCGCAGGTGCCTGCTGTCTCTGCTGCCAGTGGTGCCAGCCACCGTCTACGTCGACTCGGGATCCACTGATGGCTCCAGCCAGATGGCCGCCGAAATGGGAGCGGTGGTTGTTGATCTCGACATGTCGCAACCATTCACAGCTGCGCGAGCCAGAAATACCGGCTTTCAGCAGTTGCTTCAGCAGTTCCCCGATGTCACCCTCGTCCAGTTTGTGGATGGGGATTGTGAAGTGGTGCCCGGCTGGCTGGAGGCGGCGCGCAGTTTCCTGGCGGAGCGCCCAACATATGCCGTGGTGTGCGGCAGACGCCGCGAGCGCCACCCTGAACGCTCCATGTACAACGCGATGTGCGACCGGGAGTGGGACACCCCCATCGGCGACACCCAGACCTGTGGTGGTGACGCCATGATGCGGGTCGACGCGCTCAAGGCCGCCTCAGGCTACCGTGACAGCATGATTGCCGGGGAAGAGCCGGAGTTGTGCTTTCGTCTGCGCCAGGCCGGTTGGCACATCCACCGGCTTGACAGAGACATGACGCTGCACGATGCGAACATCACGCGTTTGCGGCAATGGTGGGTGCGCACGGTGCGGTCAGGCCATGCTTTTGCCGAAGGGGCTTGGCTGCATGGATCGTCACCGGAACGCTTCTGGATTCGGGAGGCCCGTCGCGCCTGGTTCTGGGGAGTGTGGATCCCTGCTTCAATCGGCCTTGCCATGCTCCTGGCTGGGGCCCCTGCGGGGCTCCTTGCGGCCATCTATCCATTGCAGTGGGTACGCCTGCTGGCGCGAAGCGGCTCTGCTCGGGAAAGCACCTTCATGATTCTGGGCAAGTTCGCCGAGGCCCAGGGAGCCGTGAAATTCCACCTCTCGCGCCTAAGAGGCCAAACCCGCCACATCATCGAATACAAGTAGGTGGACAATACTCAAGGGGGTTTCTGCATCGGGGATGGGGTGGTGCAGACCTTGTGCAAAACGAATGTTGGCGGACGGGCTGAAGCAGCCCTCCCTGGCTCCATCCAACTGGAATACCGACCATGAGTGAACACTGTGTCCTGTGCGGGTTGCCCGTTTCGCGAGCGCACATGAAGCAAACGCTGGAAGAGATCCTTGCGCGCATAGGCCAGAAAAGGGGAACCTGGGTCCTCACTCTCAACACCGAAATGATTGCGCGCTTCGCGCGCAATCCAAGCTCCCACGATCTCCTGTCCCAGGCGGACATCATCACCGCCGACGGCATGCCCCTGGTCTGGGCATCCCGATTAAAAGGACCGGACCAAGCGATCCCCGAACGCACGACGGGGGTGGACCTGGTGGACGCCTACCTCAGGCTCCCCTCCATTCCGGCCTACGCAGTCATTGGTGGTGTCGATCCGGCGGCCACCTTGGCTCTGTATGGAGAGCCAGCCGTTCGAGCCTGTCGATATCTGTTTGATGGTCGGGTGGACCTGAGCGCCGACCAAGTCCAGGAGTTTGCGGGTGCGCTGCGTGAGAAGGAAGTGAGAATGCTTTTCTTGGCCCTGGGTGGCGAAAAACAGGACCAGCTGGCGTTCACGCTCAGAAAGGCCGTGCCAGATCTGGTCGTCGCAGGCATTGGCGGCAGCTTTGAAATTCTGGGTCCGCAGGGCGGTCGAGCCCCCCGGTGGATGCAGAACGCAGGCCTGGAATGGCTGTTCCGGCTGACGAGAGAACCCGGTCGCTTGTGGAGGCGCTATCTTGTGCACTACCCGGCCGGCCTTGGGTTGCTGCTCCGAGATTGCTTCAAGCCCCGCGTCGAGACCTCACGTCACTGATCTGATTGGCCATTCCTCAGAGGAATTTCGTTCATAAGATTGCGCCTCGTGGCAAGTGCGCTGACGGCAGCACAACACGAATTTGATCTCGTCGTGTACATCAAAGCACAAGCAAAGATGGCAACTAGCGTGTGTGCAGGACACTGGTAGACAGCACAATTTTCAAGGCTTCAGCGTGTACGAACACTTTTATGGGCTTCGAGAGAAGCCGTTCTCCATCCAGCCGGACCCGGACTTCCTCTACATGGGCAAGCGCCATTCGCTGGCCTACACGATGCTGCAGTACGCGATCTACAACCGCGCTGGTTTCACGGTCATCTGTGGTGACATCGGCTGCGGCAAGACGACCTTGATCCGCCGCCTTCTGCGGGAGCTCGGGGACGAGGTGTCGGTGGGACTGGTCACCAACACCCATCCCGACCTGGCCGACCTGACAGAGTGGATCATGCTGGCCTTTGGCCTCCCCTACGATGGCCTGTCACCGGTCGCGCGGTACGATGCCTTCCAGCGGTATCTCATCAGTGAGTACGGGAAGAATCGCAGGGTGGTTCTGATCGTCGACGAGGCGCAGAACCTGAGCTCCGCCGCGATGGAGTCTTTGCGCATGCTCTCCAACATCAATGCTGACAAGGACCAGTTGCTGCAAGTGGTGCTGGTCGGGCAGCCCCAGTTGCGCGATTTGCTCAGGCGCCCCGAACTGCAACAGTTCGCCCAGAGAGTGGCGGCCGATTTTTTCATTTCGCCGCTGAATACGGTCGAGGTCGGGGACTACATCGAGCACCGGCTGAAAGTGGCCGGCCGTGACAGGCAATTGTTCACGCCGTACGCGGCGGCAAAGATTGCCAAAGCGACTCACGGCATCCCCCGAAGCATCAACATCCTTTGCGACATGGCCCTGGTGTACGGATTTGCTTCGGAAGCAAGGCTGATCGACGTCCATGTGATCGATGAAGTGCTGCGGGACCGCAGCGACTACGGTGTGCTGGGCGACACCAATTTCAACGTCGGACAGACTGGCAACAGCCAATGGGGGGATAGCAATTTCCCCTCCGCATCAGATCCCCCAAAAGTGTGAGTTGCCTCACGTGAGGTAACAATTTGTTGAGTCATAATGGTTTACCCGATGGGAGTAGGACCGGGTGCCATACCTGAGAGATCTGTGTGACCACGCCTTCAGAAGATTCGAACGACATCGCCATTGTCGGCATGGCCGCCCATCTACCAGGCGCCGCCAACCTGACGGCCTACTGGTCCAACCTGCGGGAGGGGGTGGAGTCCATTCGGCGACTGAGCGAAAGCGAGTTGCTGGCTGCGGGTGAAAGTCCCGAACGCATGCGGCATCGCAACTATGTGCCAGCCGCAGCGCCGCTGGACGGGTTCGAACAGTTCGATGCGGACTTCTTCGGTTTCAGCCCCAAGGAAGCCGCGATCATGGACCCCCAGCACCGCCAGTTTCTGGAGGTGGCCTGGGAGGCGCTGGAGAACGCTGGGCACCCGCCCGAGACCTTCTCCGGTCCCATCGCCGTGTACGCCGGCTGTGGCATGGGGAGCTACTTCTACTTCAACATCTGCTCCAACCCCGACCTGGTGGCCAGCACAGGCATGTTTCTGCTGCGCCACACCGGCAACGACAAGGATTTCCTGTCCACCCGGGTGAGCCACATCTTTGACCTCAAGGGTCCCAGCGTCAACATCCAGACGGCCTGCTCGACCTCGCTGGTTGCGGTGCACCAGGCCTGCCAGTCCCTGTTGCTGGGCGAGTGCGACATGGCCCTGGCTGGCGGGGTCACCATCGAACTGCCTCACGCGCGCGGCTACATCTTTCAAGAGGGCGAAATCCTCTCGCCAGACGGCCACTGCCACGCTTTCGACCACCGGGCCCAGGGCACCGTGTTCGGCTCGGGCGCCGGCGTGGTGGTGTTGCGCCGCCTGGCCGATGCCCTCAAGGATGGCGACCACATCTGGGCCGTCGTCAAGGGCACAGCCATCAACAACGACGGCGCGGCCAAAGCCGGTTACCTGGCGCCAAGCGTGGACGGTCAGGCCAAGGCGATCGCCGAAGCGCAGGCCGTGGCCGGTGTCAGCGCCGACACCATCGACTACATCGAATGCCATGGCACCGGCACCTACCTGGGCGACCCCATCGAAGTGGCCGCCCTGACGCAGGCATTCCGGGAGACGACGCAGGACACGGGCTTCTGCCGCATCGGTTCTGTCAAGACCAACATCGGCCACACCGATACGGCCGCGGGGGTCGCAAGCCTGATCAAGGTGGCGCTGGCGCTCAAACACCAGGAAATCCCTCCGAGCCTGGGCTATGAGAAGCCCAACCCCTCGATCGACTTCGAGTCCAGTCCGTTCCAGGTCAACCATGCCCTGAGTCCCTGGCACTCGCACAAGGGTCCGCGCCGCGCCGGCGTGAACTCGCTGGGCGTGGGAGGCACGAATGCCCACGCCGTGGTCGAGGAGGCACCCGCGCGCGAGCCCTCTCCCCCGTCGGACTGGCCCTTCCAGTTGCTGGTTGTGTCGGGCCGGACGCGGGCCGCGCTGGATGCCAACGCCAAGGCACTGGCGGCCCACCTCAGGGCCCACCCGGAGCAAGCCCTCGCGGACGTGGCGTTCACGCTGAAGGAAGGTCGGCGCGCGTTCGAGCACCGGCGCGTGCTCGTGGCCGAGAGCCACGAAGAAGCCGCCGCCCTGCTGGAAGGGAGCGACACCCGGCGGGTGTTCACCCACACCCATCTGGAAGACGATCCGGAGGTAGTGTTCATGTTCCCGGGCGGCGGCGCGCAGTACGCCGGCATGGCCCGGGAGCTGTATGCAACCGAACCGGTCTTCCAGGACTGGATGGACCGCGGGCTGGAGATTCTTCAGCGGCAACTGGACTACGACGTGCGCGCCCTCTGGCTGCCCGACGCCGAGAACCATGCCACAGCGGTCGAGAAGCTCAAGCAGCCCTCGGTGCAGCTGCCGCTGATCATGATCGTCGAGTACGCGCTGGCGCAGCTCTGGATGTCCTGGGGCGTCAAGCCGGCGGCCCTGGTCGGGCACAGCATGGGCGAGAACACGGCGGCGTGTCTGGCGGGTGTGATGTCGTTCGAGGACTGCATCGGCCTGGTGCTTCTGCGCGGTCGGCTCTTCGACACCGTGCCGCCCGGCGGCATGCTCAGCGTCCCGCTGGCCGCGGACGAGGTGCGCGGCCAGCTGGGCCCGGAGCTGGACATGGCCAGCGTGAACGCGCCGGAGCTGTGCGTGGTCTCGGGCCCGCAGGCGGCGCTGGACGCGCTGGAAGCGCGGCTGCGCGCGCGCGAGGTGGAGCCGCAGCGCATACAGATCGACATCGCAGCGCACTCGCGCATGCTGGAGCCTATCCTGGGCCGTTTCGAGGCCTACCTGCGCAGCATCCGTCTCAACCCGCCCAAGATTCCCATCATCTCCAACCGCGACGGGCAGCCGCTGAGCGCCCCCGACGCCACCGATCCGCTGTACTGGGTGCGGCACCTGCGCAACACGGTGCAGTTCGCCGACTGCCTTACCACGCTGAAGAAAACCAGTCAACGGGTCTATCTGGAGGTCGGCCCCGGCAAGGCGCTGGGCTCGCTTGCGCAGGCCAACGGAGTCCCTTCCTCCCAGGTGATCAATTCGCTGCGCCATGCAGACCACGTGGTGCCCGACGACATGTGGTTCATGGGCACCCTGGGCCGCCTGTGGGCCAACGGGGTCCGGGTGGACTGGGAACCCATCTGGGGCGAGGCCCGCAGGCTTCGTGTCCCCTTGCCCACCTACGCCTTTCAGCGCAAGCCCTACTTCATCGCGCCCGGCAAGGCCCGGACCGCCGTGGAAGAGGCGCCGCAACTGCTGCGCACCGACGACGTCGGTGCATGGGGCTACCAGCCCCGCTGGCGCCCGCGACAAGCCAATGTCGACATCGACGTGACCCTGGACCTGGGCCAAACGCCGCCTCAGAACTGGCTGGTGTTCGCTGATGAAGCAGGCCTTGCCGACCGGCTGGTGGCCCGCTTGCAGGACGCCTCCCACCGCGTCACCGTGGTGCGGGCCGGCGACCTCTTCGCACGGCTGAGTGACACCGAGTACCTGCTGGCGCCGGAACGTGGCCGCGAGGGCTACGACGAACTGCTGCGCGACCTGGTGGCATCGGGCAACACCCCCCAGCGCATCGTGCACGCCTGGCTGGTCACCCAGGAAGAGCGCTTCCGTCCCGGCAGCAGCTTTTTCCACCGGAACATCGAACAGGGTTTCTTCAGCCTGCTGTTCCTGGTCCAGGCGATGGCGGAAGAAAACCTGCCGCGCCCCCAGCACCTCACCGTGCTGAGCTCCGACGCCGTGCGCGTGCGCAGCGAAACACTGCGCTACCCGGAAAAATCCACACTCATGGGGCCGGCCAAGGTCGCTCCGCGCGAATTGCCTGGCTTGACCTGTTCGGTGCTGGACCTGGTGCTGCCCACTGTCGACAAGGGCTGGCGCGCCAAACCCAATGCCCAGGACTGGTCGGCCCTGACCGATCGCGTGCTGGAGGAGCTGTTCGCCGCCCCTGACAACTGCGTGGCGGCGATCCGTTCCGACAAGCGCTTCGAGCTGACCCACGTCCCCCTGCCCCTTCCACCCGCCGAAGAGCTGGCCGGCCTCCCCAAGGGCTGCGTCTGCATGCTCACCGGTGGCCTGGGTGGCATTGCACTGACGCTGGCCGAGCGGCTGGCGCGCGAGAAACAGGCGCGCCTGGTGCTGCTTGCGCGCCAGCCCCTGCCGCCGGCCGACACATGGGACGCCTGCCTGCGCAGCAACGACCCTCTGGACCCGGTGGTCCAGCGCATCACGGCCGTGCGCCGTCTGCAGGGCCTGGGCGCGGAAGTGCTGGTGGTGGCGGCAGACGTGTGCAACGTCAAGGACATGCGCGAGGCCGCCGAACAGGCGCGGCAGCGCTTCGGCCGCATCGAGGTGGTGATCCATGCCGCGGGCGTCGTGGACGACGGCCCGCTGTTGACCAAGACCTCGGGCGGTGTGGAAGAGGTGTTCGCACCCAAGGTGCACGGGGTGCAGATCCTGCACGACCTGTTCCCGGATGGCAGCATCGACTGGCTGGTGCTGTTCTCGTCGACCAGCACGGTGACGGCTCCGGCCGGCCAGGTCGACTACGTGGCGGCCAACGAGTACCTCAATGCCTACGCCGCCAGCCGCGCCGGGCAGCGCACCAAGGTGCTGGCCATCGACTGGGGCATCTGGAACGAGGTCGGCATGGCCGCGAAGGCCATGGCCAGCCGCCTGGGCGACGCCGCACCGCCTCCGCGCCATCCCGCCGGCAGTCCCTTGCTGGACGAAGCGACCTTCGACACTGCAGGGCACCGGCTGTTCACTGCGAGCTGGCAGACCAACAACCGCTGGATCCTGGATGGCCACCGTACCAAGGCAGGCCAGGCCCTGCTGCCCGGAACGGGTTATCTGGAGCTGGCGGCCCAAGCGCTCCGGGGCAACGGCGAGACCGGCCCGTTCACCATCAGAGACCTGTATTTCTTCCGCCCGCTGGAAGTCAACGACGACCAGACACGCGAGGTGCGCGTCAAGCTGGCGCGCAGCGACGAGGGCTATGCCCTGGAAGTGCGCAGCGATGTGCAGTACGAAGGGCGCAAGGGCTTCCAGCTCAATGCGCAGGCCACGCTGGTGCCGGGCGCGCTGCCGGCCGCGGCGCGGGTGGACACCGCAGCGCTGCAGGCCCGGTGCGCCCGCCAGCGGGACGAAGCCGCAGATGGCCTGAGGTCGCCCCAGGAAGAACACCTGAACTTCGGGCCGCGCTGGCGCGTGCTGCGCTCCGTGGCCTATGGTGACAACGAGGGCATCGCACTGCTGCAGTTGCCGCCCGCGTTTGAAGGCGATCTGAGCGCCGGCTACCTGCTGCACCCAGCCCTGCTCGACCTGGCCACCGGCTGGGCCATGCACCTGATCGACGGCTACCGGGCCGATCACCTGTGGGTGCCGGTGTCGTACCAGTCGGTCCAGGTGCACCGCCCCCTGCCCGGCACGGTCTGGAGCTGGGTGCGCAACGCCCAGGCCAACCACGCCGACGCGCCCTTCGCCGTGTTCGACGTGACGCTGTGCGACGCCCAGGGCGAGGTCTGTGTCGAGGTGCGCGGCTTCTCCATCAAGCGGCTGCAGGAAGGCGGCTTCTCGGCCTCGAACAGCCGGCTTGATGCGCGCGAGGTGTTGTTCGAGAAGAGCGCCGGTGACAGCGCGCATAGCCGGCTGTCACCGGCGGAAGAGCAACTCCAGCACGCGATGTCGCAAGGCATCCTGCCGCACGAAGGCGCCGACGCCTTTGGCCGTGCGCTGGCCATGGGGCTGCCGCAGGTCATCGTTTCTTCCATGAGCCTGGACGCGCTGGTGAGCAAGGCCAGCGAGGTGGCGCAAGCCGATGTGGCATCTGGCCAGAAATTCCAGCGTCCCGACCTCGACAGCGACTACGTGGCACCCACCAACGATGTGGAACGCACGCTGGTCGGTTTCTGGGAAGAGCTCCTGGGCGTCGATCAGGTGGGTGTGCAGGACAGCTTCTTCGACCTGGGCGGGCATTCGCTGATCGCAGTGCGCCTGTTCGCCATGATCAAGAAGGCCTACCGGGTCGAGTTTCCGATTTCCGTGCTGTTCGAGGCCCCCACCATTGCCCTGTGCGCCGCCCTGATCCGCGAACGCATTGGCGATAGCGGTGGCACGGCAGACGCCCCGGCCGGCGAAGCCAGCGTGGCCACACCCGCCCGGCGCCGCTTCGTCCACCTGGTGCCAATGCACGACGGTGAAGGTGGTGAACAGACACCGTTCTTCCTGGTGGCGGGCATGTTCGGCAACGTGCTGAACCTGCGGCATCTGGCGCGCCTGCTCGGCACTGAACGGCCGTTCTACGGCCTGCAGGCGCGGGGTCTCTATGGCGACCAGGCACCGCACGAAACCTTTGAAGCAGCGGCGGCCGACTACATCGCCGAGATGCGCCAGGTGCAGCCGCACGGCCCCTACCTTCTGGGCGGCTTCTCGGGCGGTGGCATTTCCGCCTACGAGATCGCTCGCCAGCTGGAAGCGGCAGGTGAGCAGGTCCGCCTGCTCGTGCTGCTGGACACACCGCTGCCGGTACGGCCCCAGATCAACCGGCTGGACAAGGCCATCATCAAGCTGGCGGAGCTGCGCAAGAAGGGTTTGGGCTACCTGTGGACCTGGGCACGCGGGCGCCTGGACTGGGAACTCAACCGCCTGCGCAACAGGAATGCCGCGCCGATCCAGCCCCGCACGAACCAGCTGAACAACGAGGCGATCCAGGCGGCGTTCCTGGGTGCCCTGCCGCGTTACCGCCTGCAGGTCTGGAACGGCAACGCCGTGCTCTTCCGCCCGCCACTCGACCTGCACTGGAAGGTGACGGGTGGGCGCTGGGTCTCTGCCGAACGCGAATATGTGTACGCCGACAACGACTGGACGCGCTACCTGCCGTCGCTGCGCGTGCTGGAGGTGCCCGGCGACCACGACTCCATGGTGCTGGAACCCAATGTGCGCGTGCTGGCGGGTCTGATGCGTGACTGCATCGAGGCCGTCCGACAACCGGAGGCCAGCCCATGAGCCAGCCCACGAAGGCCCGCGTGCTGACAATCGTGCTCAACTACCGCACGCCCGAGCTGACGCTGCGGTCGGTGGAGGCCGCGTTGCGCGAGATGGAAGGGCTGGAAGGTGGCATCACCGTGGTGGACAACGATTCGGGTGACGGGTCGTTCGAGAAACTCACGCAGGCGGTCCGGGAGCGCGGCTGGAACCGCGTGCGGGTGATGCAGTCCGGTCGCAATGGCGGCTACGGCGCAGGCAACAACTTTGGCGTCCGCCAAGGCCTGCCCGACGGCTCATCGCCCGACTACATCTACATCCTGAACTCCGACGCTTTTCCCGAACCCGGCGCGATCCGCGTGCTCGCCGAGTATCTGGACGCCCATCCCCGGGTGGGCTTTGCCGGCAGCCGCCTGCACGGCGAAGACGGCGCCTACCACCAGACAGCGTTCCGCTTTCCGACCGTGTTCAGCGAGTTCGAGACCGCCGCGGCCACAGGCCCCATCTCGCGCCTGCTGCGCCGCTACATCGTGGCCCTGCCGGAGACCGACGAGGTGCAGGAAGTGGACTGGCTGGCCGGGGCCAGCCTCATGGTGCGCCACCGCGTCTTGGAGGAGACCGGCGGGTTCGACGAGCGCTTCTTCCTGTACTTCGAAGAAACCGACCTGAGCCTGCGGGCACACCGGGCCGGGTGGCAGTCTGTCTACCTTCCGGAGAGCCGCGTGATGCACATCGGCTCGGTCTCCACAGGCATGAAGTCCTGGAAGCGCATTCCCCCGTTCTGGTTCGATTCGCGGCTGTGGTACTTCACCAAGAACCATGGCGTCCTCTACGCGGCCCTGGCCACGCTGGCCCATGTGGCGGGCGCCCTGATTTTCAGATCCCGCCGACTTGTTCAGAAGAAGCGCTCCGACCAGCCCGAGCGCTTCCTCGGCGACCTGGTGTCGCACGCACTGCGCTGCGCGTGGCACCGCCGGCTGGTCGGCCGCCCCGAAGCCGCCTCCATCTGAATTTTCCGAACTGACCAATCCCGGAGTCCCCCATGAGCAGTTTTTCCTGTGTGGTGATGGGCAATGAGTCCCTGCTGATCGAATGTGCCGAACAACTCCTGCGGGCGGGTGACCGCATCGGCGCGGTGGTCACCCTCAACCCCGACATCCGGTCGTGGGCGGCGAATCACAGGCTGCGTGTGGAGGCCCCTGGCGAGGGACTCGCCGAGCGCCTGGCCGACCTGCAATTCGACTGGTTCTTCAGCATTGCCAACCTGTCGGTCATTCCCCAGCCGGTGCTGGCCAAGGCCACGCGCGGCGCCATCAACTTCCACGATGGCCCCCTGCCCCGCCACGCCGGCCTGAACGCACCGGTCTGGGCGATCCTGGCGCGGGAAAAGCAGCACGGCGTGACCTGGCACATGATCGAAGGCGGGATCGACGAAGGTGACATCGTCAAGCAGCGCCTCTTCGACATGGCGCCCAACGAAACGGCGCTCACGCTGAACACCCGCTGCTACGAAGCAGCCATCGAAAGCTTCTCCGAGTTGCTGGCGGATCTGCACGGTGCAGGCCCCCAACGCCGCCCCCAGGACCTGAGCCAGCGCTCCTACCACGCGCGCCTGGACCGACCCGCCGCAGCGGCCCGCATCGACCTGTCCCGGCCCGCCGAGGAGGTGGTGGCCCTGGTGGCGGCGCTGGACCACGGCAGCTACTGGAACCCGATCAGCTGTCCCAAGCTGGTGGTCGGCAACCGGGTGCTGCTGGTGGCCACGGCAGCGGTCGAGGCCAGCGCTGCAGCAGCCCCGGGCGAGGTGCTCGAAGCCACCATGGGCGGACTGGTGGTGGGCACGGGTTCGGTCCCGGTGCGCCTGGCCGGCCTGCGCGACACCCAGGGCGCCGCCGTGTGCCCGACGACCGTGGCACAGGCGGGCGATCGCCTGCCGCTGCCCGACGCCGCCAGCGCGGCGGCCCTCACCGATGCCATGGCACGCGTTGTCACAGGTGAAGCCGCCTGGCGCAAGTGCCTGCAGACGCCCGAAGGGGTCGATCTGCCGCTGGTGTCCGCATCGACCGCACCCAGCCTCTGGCACTCGTTGCCGCTGAACGTACCCGCCAGCCTCGGCGGCGACCGCCTGCTGGCCGCCGCGGCGGCCTGGGTGGCACGCGTCAGCGGCAAGAACCGCTTTGACCTTGCCTTCCAGGCCGCCGACATCCCGCAGGCGCCGGGCTTCCTCTCGACCTGGGTGCCGCTGCGCCTCGACGCCGCCGGGGACACCCCGTTCTTGGCATTCTCGGCCCAGTGCGCCGACGCCTTGGCGGCAGCCCGCAAGGCACCCGCCTTCGCGCTCGACCTGGTGGCCCGCGACCCGGCGATCAAGGCGCTCACCGTGCCCCAGGTCGGTCTGGCCACGGGCAACGGCGCGGCCGGCATCGATGGCACCGCCATAACAATCCAGGCCATGTCCCAGGGTGCCCTCACCCTGTGGTTCGACGAGACACGCCTGAGCGCCGAGACCGCGAACACCCTGTGCCAGCGCCTGCAGCGCGTGCTGGACGCGCTGGGTGACGCCTCGGCCCAGGACACGCTGCTGGGCCGGCTCCCTGTCATGAGCGAAACCGAACGCGAGCAGGTGCTCTACGGCTGGAACAACACCCGTTGCGACTATGAACGCCAGACCTGCGTGCACCAGTTCTTCGAGCAGCAGGTGCAGCGCACCCCCGACGCCACGGCGGTGGTGTTCGAAGGCGAGTCGCTGAGCTACGCGCAGCTCAACCGCCGGGCCAACCAGGTTGCCCACCGCCTCATCGCCATGGGCGTGTTGCCCGGCACCCTGGTCGGGCTGTACACCCCCCGCTCGCTCGACCTGCTGGTCGGCGCCCTGGCCATCCAGAAAGCGGGTGGTGGTTATGTGCCCCTGGACCCGGCCTACCCGCCCGACCGCATTGCCCTCTACATCGAGGACAGCGGCGCGCCAGTGATCGTTGCCCAGTCCACGCTGGTGGACAGCCTGCCCGCCCACCAGGCCCAGGTGCTGGTGATCGACCAGGACCCCGCCATCGCCAGCCAGCCCGACACCGACCCGGCCAGCGGCGTGAGCGTGTCCGACATCGCCTACATGATCTACACATCGGGCTCGACCGGCCGCCCCAAGGGCGTGATGGTCGAGCACCGCAACGTGGCCAACTTCTTCCGCGGCATGGACGACCGCATCCGGCACGACCCGCCGGGCGTGTGGCTGGCCGTCACCAGCCTGTCCTTCGACATCTCGGTGCTCGAACTGTTCTACACGCTGGCGCGCGGGTTCAAGCTGGTGCTCAGCAGCGACGAGAACCGGGCGCTGGTATCGTCCGGGCGCATCGCCAGCGGCCAGAAGATGGACTTCTCCATCTACTACTGGGGCAACGACGATGGCGCCGGCCCCAAGAAGTACGAGCTGCTGCTGGAAGGCGCCAAGTTTGCCGACACGCATGGCTTCTGCGCGGTCTGGACGCCTGAGCGCCACTTTCACGCCTTCGGTGGCCCCTACCCCAACCCCTCGGTGACCGGCGCCGCGGTGGCGGCCGTCACCAAGAATATCGGCGTGCGCGCCGGCAGCTGCGTGGTGCCGCTGCACCACCCTGCGCGCGTCGCCGAAGAGTGGGCCGTGATCGACAACCTGACCAATGGCCGCGCCGCGCTCGCGGTGGCCTCGGGCTGGCACCCGGACGACTTCGTGCTGCGCCCCGAGAACACACCGCCCGCCAACCGGCAGGCCCTGTTCGATGCCACCGAACAGATCCGGCGCCTGTGGCGGGGCGAGGCGGTGGACTTCCCCACCAAGGACGGCACCTTCGCGGTCAAGACGCAACCGCGCCCCGTCTCGAAGGAGCTGCCGATCTGGGTGACCACGGCGGGCAACCCCGAAACCTGGCGCGACGCCGGCCGGGTCGGCGCCAACGTGCTGACCCACCTGCTGGGCCAGACCATCGAGGAAGTCGCCGAGAAGATTGGGCTCTACCACGACGCGCTGCGTGAGGCCGGCCACGACCCGGCCAAGTTCACGGTAACGCTGATGCTGCACACCTATGTGGCCCGAGACCGCGAGCAGGCCCGCGAGACCGCGCGTGGCCCGATGAAGGACTACCTGCGCAGCGCCGCCGGCCTGATCAAGCAGTACGCCTGGGCCTTCCCCGCCTTCAAAAAACCAAAAGGCGTCACCAACCCGGCCGAGATCGACATCCGCACCCTCGACGCCGAGGAGCTCGAAGGCATTCTGGAGTTCGCATTCCAGCGCTACTTCGAAGATTCCGGCCTGTTCGGCACGGTGGAGGACTGTCTGGACCGGGTGGAGCAGCTCAAGCGCATTGGCGTGCACGAAATCGCCTGTCTGATCGACTACGGCATTCCGTCCGAAAAGGTCATGGAAGGCCTCTACCCGCTGGCGGAGGTGCTGCGCAGGTCCAACGAGGGCGCCGGCCCGGCACCTGACGACTTCTCCATCGCGGCCCAGATCGTGAGGCACAGCGTCACCCATCTGCAGTGCACGCCCAGCATGGCGCGCATGATCGCCATGAACGACGAGGCCCGCCTTGCGCTGGGAAAGGTCCAACACCTGATGATCGGCGGCGAGGCCCTGCCCGGTTCGCTGGTGGCCGAACTGTCCCAGCTCGGTGCGGCCACCATCGAGAACATGTACGGCCCCACCGAGACCACCATCTGGTCGTCCACGGAAACCGCGGGGCCTGGCGAGAACATCGTCAACATCGGTCGCCCGATTGCCAACACGCAGATGTACGTGCTGGACGAGCACCAGGAACCCGTGCCGGTGGGTGTGCCGGGCGAGCTGTACATCGGCGGCGACGGGGTGACCCGCGGCTACTGGCAGCGCCCCGACCTCACCGCCGAGCGCTTCCCGGCCGATCCGTTCGTGCGTCCGGAGTGCGCCGCCCCTGGTGGAGCCCGCATGTACCGCACGGGCGACCTGGCGCGCTGGCGCGCGGACGGGCGCATCGATTTCCTCGGGCGCGCCGACTTCCAGGTCAAGATCCGCGGCTACCGCATCGAGCTCGGTGAAATCGAGGCGGTGCTCGAATCGTGCGACGGTGTGCAGCAGGCCGTGGTGGTGGCGCGCGAAGACCAGCCGGGCGACGTGCGCCTGGTGGCCTACCTGCGCGCCGACGCAGGCGTGTCGACCGAGCAGCTGCACGAGTGGGCCGCCACCCGGCTGCCCGAGCACATGGTGCCCGCGCACTTCGTCATGGTCGACGAGTTCCCGCTCACGCCCAACCGCAAGGTGGACCGCAAGGCCCTGCCCGCGCCCTCGCAGGACACGCAGCGCGAGCGCACCGAGGCTTTTGTCGCCCCTGAGAACGAGGTCGAGCAGAAGATCGCGGCCATCTGGTCCCGCATCCTGGGCGTGCCGCAGATCGGGTCCAAGGACAGCTTCTTCGCCCTGGGCGGTCATTCGCTGCTGGCGGTTCAGGCCCACCGCGAGATCAAGCAGGCACTCAACACCACCCGCCTGAGCATCACCGACATCTTCCGCTTCCCGACCCTCTCGGCGCTGGCGCAGCACCTGGACGACAGGCCGCGGGAGACCGCCGAGACCACAGCCGAATCCACGGAACGTGCGCAGATGCGGGCCGACGCGATGACGCGCCGGCGCGCCATGCGCTCGGGCAAGCTGCCGCAGGACTGATGGGCCTTTCCCGCGACGCGTGCCTTACGCGAACTGTTCAGGAGTCGCTGGCAGCCAGATTAGGTCCGGATATCGGCGTGGCTTGCACCACGCCCGATGGAGATCCAAACGACTTGTACCCGGAAGAGCGGGCGGCCATATCGCGAGCGGTCTCAAGTCGGCAGCGCGAATTCGCAGCAGGTAGAACCGCGACACGAAAAGCTATGGTCAACATTGGGCTGGCACCGCAGCCCATCGGCTGTGGCGTCGATCGTGCCCCGGTCTGGGCCGCAGGTCTCGTGGGTTCGATTTCTCACACCAGACGAATCTGTATTGCAGCGGTAGGACGTCAGCATGAGGTTGGGGGGATAGGAATCGATGTGGAAGAGAACCTCCCCATTCCGATGGATATATGGAGCTCCGTCTGTACGGCGGAGGAGCAGACTTACCTTGTCAGCCAACCAGCAGATCGCCGCGGAACTATTGCCACCCATCACTTCACCGCCAAGGAAGCGTTTTACAAATGGCAATACCCCTTAACGAAAGAATTGTTGGACTTCCGGGATATACAGATAACCTTTGATTGGGACAGGGGCCGATTCTTGGTGCATCCTCAACGGAAGCTTCAATATTCAAAATGTCCACGCCCGGTGACAGGCGGCATGCTCACCACAGAAGAATGGATCATTGCGTGGGTTTTTGGACCACATCCCAATCCGATCAATACCTCCATCGGCGCTGCACGCTGGTCGACCCAACTCAATGCCAGTTGCACCAAGAACACCCATCCGGAATCATAAATGAAGCTCCAACGATTGACCCCCCTGATCAACTCCGGATTGAAACTTCTGCGGAGATCAACCGCCTTGGATCTCAAAAAGGTACGCTGCGAGGTGGTGTGTCCTGAAGAGGTGGAAGTTTGCCAGCCACTGGTGTACTTAGAAGGGCAACTGGAAAAGGCTACAGCCCCCATTCAAGGGTTTGACACGCTGGCAAACGAACTGGCGATACTTAAGACCACCGAAGTTCGACACGCGCCAACGCTTCGCTACACCGTTTTCAACTGCATCGTGCATGAAGCTGGCTTCGATGTAGTGGGAGGCACCTGGCGTAAAAAAAGTATTGATCGGATGGATTTTCTGACCCAGCCAATAACCGAGCTGCAGACGCTGAGTTATTGCATGACCAGCGTCAGCCACCGGTATTTTGGCCACTGGCTGCAGGACGCCTATACAAGCGCCCTGTTGGCTCCCCCCGAGGACGCACTCTTGCTCGACGTGCGCGCCGAAAGTGCTCATGCCGCGGACTACGTAAACGCGGCGGGGCTTAAGCCATTGAACACCGGCGTCTATTTCGCCCGCCAATTGCACTTCTACCAGGACTATGGTCAAGGCCCTTCAAAGCGCGCTCGGATCGGTGAACTGAGGGCTAGACTTGCGTCGGCAATATCAGACGACGATCGCTTTGCGAAAGGCGCCTCAGTATATTTTCGACGAGGAACCAGCGGTGTTGCACGTGTGATCGAAAATGAAGATGAACTCATGCGAGCCCTCGAATCGATAGGATTCGAAATTTTCCATCTCGAGGGCGCCAGCGTAGCCGATATCCAGCAACGCTTTCGTCATGCTCGCAGAGTGATTAGCATAGAGGGCAGTCAGCAATGCCACCTGACATTCGCCATGCCGCGGGGGTCGACTCTTATTTCCTTGATACCGGCCGATCGCTTCTCAGGAGTGCTGATCGGCTATGCCAGAGCA
This sequence comes from Hydrogenophaga sp. NH-16, assembly GCF_004006415.1. Taxonomy (NCBI): domain Bacteria; kingdom Pseudomonadati; phylum Pseudomonadota; class Betaproteobacteria; order Burkholderiales; family Comamonadaceae; genus Hydrogenophaga; species Hydrogenophaga sp. NH-16. The sequence goes on along the minus strand of NZ_CP029344.1, from coordinate 2,617,739 downwards.
ATCGGACTTAAATGGGGGTGCGTCGTAATTGATCGTGCAAATAATGGCTATCGCGTAAATATCGACGATGTTCTCAAGACGCTGGACATCATTGAGAGATAGAAACCAGTGCAGCACATTTCAGATCAATACAGCGAAGTGCCTACCAAAGACGCCAAGATGAGAACGACCGGTGGCCGCCTGCTGTTGTACGCCCCCGTGCCGCTATATCGGGGGGAAGATGGCTACCTGCTGGAGGACCAGGCCTGCAATGGGCTGCGCCTCTGGGCCGAAAACTTCGAGCAGGTCACGGTGATGCACCCGCTCGAGCCCGGCACCCCTCCGCCTAGCTGGATCCCGGTGCGTTCGTCGGCGATCGACCTGGAGCGTGTGCACCTCGTCGCGCTGCCGTCGGCCTACCGCCCCGACCGCTTCTTCCGCTTCCTCCCTTCGGTGCGCCGCCAGATCGCCCAGCTGATCGACGAAGCGGACTACCTGTCGTTCTCGATTGGCGGGCTCTTCGGCGACTGGGGCTCGGTGGCCGCTCTGGAAGCCCACCGCAAGGGTCGGCGTTTTGCCGTCTGGACCGACCGGGTGGAGTCCGAAGTGGTGCGGCACGAAGCCCGTGCGGCCCGCACCCGCCGGGCGCGGCTGAAAGCATCGCTGTACCACCGGCCCATGGCCGCACTGGAGCGGGCCATCATCCGGCGCTCGGCCCTGGGGCTGTTCCATGGTGCCGAAACCTACGCCACCTACGCGCCCTACGCCTCACAGGCTGAAATCGTCCACGACATCCACCTCCGCGAGGAGGACCGCATCCCGCCAGATGCCCTCCGCAACAAGCTGCAGGGAGTCATGGAAGGCCCGCTGAACATCTGCTATCTCGGCCGTGCCGACGTGATGAAGGGTGCCGACGACTGGATCCGGGTGATGGCGTCGCTGAAGGACGCCGGTGTCGATTTCCGCGCGACCTGGTGGGGGGACGGCGAACGTCTGCCCGAGATGAAGGCGCAGGTGGAGCGCCTGGGACTGACCGGGCAGGTCGCGCTGCCCGGCTTCATCAGGGACCGCGCGGCCATCCTGAAGGTTCTGCGCGAGGCCCAGGTGTTCGTGTTCTGCCACAAGACGCCGGAGTCGCCGAGAAACCTGATCGAGGCGCTGGTTTCAGGCACACCACTGGTCGGCTACGACAGCCCGTTCCCGAAAGACCTGATCTCTGCCCACGGCGGCGGACTGCTGACCCCCAAGGATGACATCGGCGCTTTGGTGTCCAGTCTGGCCGGCCTGGCACGGGATCGCCAGCGGCTGGCGGATCTGATTGGCCGGGCGGCGCAGGATGGTCACCCCTTCAACGACGTCGCCGTCTTCAGGCACCGCAGCGAGGTGATTCGTGCCCACCTCTGATGTTCAGTACGCGCATCTGCGCGAACTGCTGTGCAAGCGTGTGACGGACTATGGCGAACACGCGGCCTACGTTTTCCTGGGGCACGGTCTGGAAGCCAGCCACACGCTGAGCTATACCGCGCTGGGCCAGTCGGCCGAAGCCATCGCGAAGCGTCTGCGCGCGCGCATCGGGTCAGGTGATCGGGTGTTGCTCGCATTCGACAACCACCTGGACGCTGTGCAGCTGTTCTGGGGCTGCATCCTGGCCGGCGCCATCCCCGTCCCGGCGCCTGCACCAGACAACAGGAACGCACGGAACAGCGAATCGCGCTTGCTGGGCATTGCCAACGATGCAGATGTGGCGCTGGCCATGACCGATGAGGAGCACATCGAAACCGGTCGCACCCAGATCCCCGGGCGCACTTGGTGCACGCTGGACACCCTTCTGAACGAACCGCTGCAGACCGACGCGGTGGCGCCGTCACCCGAAGGCCTGGACGAGAGCCCGGTGGCGTATCTGCAGTACACCTCCGGGTCCACGAGCGCCCCGCGGGGCGTCGAGATCACCCACGACAACGTGCTGGCCCAGTGCAGCTCGTTGGTGAGCAGTGTGGACACGTCCCGGATGAAGGCACTGGTCTGGCTGCCCTGGTTCCACGACTACGGCCTGGTGCACGGAGTGCTCCAGCCGCTGTACTCGGGTGGCACCTCGTTCCTGATGTCCACCGTGCAGTTTCTGCTGCACCCCTTGAAGTGGCTGGAGGCCATTGCCCGGCATGGCGTCACCCACAGCGGTGCACCCAACTTCGCCTACGCCGCCTGCGTGCAGGCACTGGCCCGCGCACCGCAATGGAACGCCCGTCTGGACAGCTGGCGATACGCCACCTCCGGCGCGGAACCGGTGCGTGCCACCACGCTGGACGCGTTCTCGCAGGCCTTCACGCCTTTCGGGTTCCACCGTGCGGCACTGGCGCCTTCCTACGGACTGGCGGAAGCGGTGCTCGCAGTCACCGTGAAGAATGCCGCCACACCGCTGCAACAGATCACGCTGGATGCGCAGGCCATCGAACGCCACGAAGTGCGCACAGCCGCGCCGCAGGCGACGGGCACCAGAACGCTGGTGGGTTGCGGCTCGGCGCTGCCGGGTTTCCAGCTGCGCATCGTCGATCCCGACACCAGGACGCCCTGCGCCCCCGACCGGATCGGCGAGATCTGGGTGGCCGGACCGAGCGTGGGCCAGGGCTACTGGGGACAGCCCGACGTCTCCGCCGAGCACTTTGGCGGAACCCTTGCCCCCGAAGTTGCCGACCCCACGCGCTACCTGCGCACCGGCGACCTGGGTTTCCTGCACGGCGGCGAGCTGTTCGTCGCCGGCCGGCGCAAGGACCTGATCATCGCGAACGGCCGCAACCTCTACCCCCAGGACCTGGAGCAAACCGCCGAGTCGGCGCACCCCGGCATCCGGGGCGGTGGCGTCATCGCCATTTCGGTGGACAAGGGAGACCGGGAAGCGGTCGTGATGCTGGTCGAGTGCAGCCGGCGCCCCTCGCCGGACGTGGTGCGGCAGCTGGTCGATGCCGTCCACAAGCGGGTGGCCGCGGAGCACCAGGTCGATCTGCACGACATCGTTCCCCTGCGCACCGGCACCCTGCCCCGGACCTCCAGCGGCAAGCCACAGCGCAACGCGGCCCGGCGCCTCTACTTGGAGGGGCGGCTGGAGCCCCTGCGCCTGTCGGTCCAATCCTCCACAAACACGGCGACGGACCACACCGCCAATGCCGCGCTGCTGGACTGCCTGACCCTGCTTTGGTCCGAGATCCTCGGGCACGAGGTGATCGACCACGACGCGAACTTCTTCGATCTGGGGGGCGATTCGTTGCTGGCCACACAGCTGGTCTCGCGTCTGCGCACGAGGCTTGGCCTCGACCTGCCCATCAGCGCGGTGTTCGAGACGCCCACGGTGCGCGGACTCGCCGAGCGGCTGATGCAGTTGTCGCCCACGCCGGACAGCGTTGTGGCGAGCCCATCGGTGCCGGCCGCGGCCACACCTTCAGCGGCGCGCGGCCCTGGCAGCCGGCTGGGCCTGTCGTTCTCCCAGGAGCGCATGTGGTTCATGCACGAACTGGCGCCACAGAGCAGCGCATACAACATCCCGCTGGCCATGCGGCTGAAGGGGCCGCTGGAGGTGGCGGCCCTGCAGAAGGCCATGGATCGCGTGGTCGAACGCCACGAAGTCCTCCGCACACGCTTTGTCAAGACCGCTGACGGCGTGTTTGCCGAGGTGGTGCCGCCACCGGCCGTGCCCCTTCAGCAGGTGCGGCTGGCCACCGAGGGACGCGGTGTGCCCGACGGGGTACTGCGCCGCCATCTGGCCGATGTCACCTGCCAGCCCTTTGTGCTGGACCAGTGCCCGCTGGTCCGCGCACAGCTCATCCACCTGGCCGAACAGGACGCGGTTCTGCTGATCGTGATGCACCACATCGTCAGCGACCAGTGGTCGTTCGCGGAGCTGGGGCGCGAGCTGGCGGCGCACTACAGCGCCCTGGTGTCCGGGTCCGAAGCCTGCCTGCCCGAGCTCCCGATCCAGTACGCGGACTACGCGGTCTGGCACCGGGACTGGTTTGAAACCGAGCGGCGAAGCAGCGAGCTGGCGTACTGGTCAAAACGCCTGGAGGGCCTGGAGCCACTGCCGCTGAACAACGACCTGCAACGCCCCCTGGAGCAGAGCTTCCGCGGTGCGGCGTTGCGCTTTCCACTGGAGCACGAGCACATCGCCGGCCTGCGCGCGCTCGGCGCGGCGCACGGGGCCAGCCTGTCCATGGTGCTGATCGCGGCACTCAATGTGTTGCTGCACCGGCACACGGGCAAGACCGACATCGGCATCGGCGTGCCCATTGCCAACCGGCACCATCTGGCCTCCGAGAACCTCATCGGCACCTTCGTCAACACCCTGGTGTTCCGGACCGATCTGGACGGCAACCCGGACTTCCTCACGGTGCTCTCGCGCGTGCGCACCGTCTCCCTGGAGGCCTTTTCGCACCAGGACATGCCCTTCGAGGTGCTGGTCCGCGAACTCGCGGCCCGGCCGGACAGCAGCCGCCAGCCGCTGTTCAACGTGCTCTTCAACATGGTGAACACGCAGGCCCGGGACTGCCACTTCGAAGGCCTGACCTGGTCGCGGCTGGACTTCGACCGTGCGTCGACCCAGTTCGACCTGAGTGTGGTGGTCGACGTGATGTACGACCAGGCCTTCACGATCGAGTACGCCACCGATCTGTTCGTGCCGGAGACGGTGCAGCGCATGGGCGAGCACCTGCTGCAGATCCTGCGCATCGCCATCCAGGCGCCGGACTCCCGCGTGGCCACACTCCCGCTGCTGGGCGAGGCCGAACGCGAGCACCTGAACCAGTGGTTGCATGGCCCCGTCGAGGCACCCGTCGCCGCATCGGCGCATGCCTGGGTGACCCGGGGGCTGCTGCAGTCGGCCCAGCGGCCCGCGCTGGTCCACGGCGCTGCGCGGCTGACCCACCACGAACTGGACGAGGCTTCGAACCGGCTGGCGAGGCTGCTGCGCCAGCGCGGCGTTGCGCGGGGTTGCCGTGTGGGCGTCTGCCTGCCCCGCAACCACGAACTGGTGATCGTGCTGCTGGCCATCCTCAAATCAGGCGCGGCCTACGTGCCCTTGGACCCCGACTACCCCCGGCAGAGGCTGAGCGACCAGATGCTGGACGCCGAGCTGGCGCTGCTGGTGAGCCACAGTTCGGTGGTGCTGGATGAGGACCAGCCCCCCCGCCTGCTGGTCGATAGGGACCGCGCGCAGATCGACGCGGCCGCACCGCACCGGCTGCCGGACGATGCCCTGCTCGATGCCCGCCCGGAAGACCCGGCCTACCTGATCTACACCTCCGGCTCCACCGGTCGGCCCAAGGGGGTCGCCGTGCCACACCGGGCCATGGTGAACCTGCTGGAGAGCATGGCGCGCGCGCCCGGCTGCACCGTGCACGACCGGTTGCTGGCGGTGACCACCCCCAGCTTCGACATCGCCGTCCTGGAGCTGTTTCTCCCCTTGGGCACGGGCGGCACCGTGGTGGTGGCCAGCCAGGCCGACGCCACCGATGGCCGGGCGCTGGCCGAGCTGTTGGCGCGAGAGGACATCACCGTGCTGCAGGCCACACCGTCGCGCTGGCACCTGCTGCTCGACGCAGGCTGGGCTGGCAACCCGCGGCTCAAGGCGCTGGTGGGCGGCGAGCCCCTGACGCCCGATCTTGCCAGCCAGCTGCTCGCCCGCTGCGGCGAGGTCTGGAACATGTACGGCCCTACCGAAACCACGGTGTGGTCCAGCTGCTGGCGGGTGTCTCCGGGCGCCGTCCAGGCCATCGACCTGGGCCGCCCGGTGCTCAACACCTCGATCCAGGTGCTCGACCCGCACCTGCAACCCTGCCCCATCGGCGTACCGGGTGAGATCTACATCGGCGGCACCGGCGTGGCCATCGGCTATCACCGGCAGGCGGCACTGACCGCCGAGCGCTTCATCGACCAGCCCGATGCACCGGACCCGCTCACCACCCGCATCTACCGCACGGGGGACCGCGGGCGCTGGCGCTGCGACGGGTCGCTGGAGCACGGAGGCCGGCTCGACGATCAGATCAAACTGCGCGGGTTCCGGGTGGAGCTTGGGGAAATCGAGTCCCGGCTGCTCTGCCACGAGGCCATCGCGCGTGCGGTGGTCATGCTGCGCGAGGACTCGCCAGGTCAGCCCCGGCTGGTCGCCTACGTGGTCCCCAGAGGGCCTCTGCCTTCTCGCGACGAGCTGCGCGAGCACCTGCGCCGCTGGCTGCCGGACCACATGGTGCCCGGCCTGTTTGTCGCACTGGACAGCATCCCGGTGCTGCCCAACGGCAAGACCAACCGCCGTGCGCTGCCAGCGCCCTCCGTCAATCCTTCGGGAGGGCGCACCTCGCTGACCCCGCCCCGCAACCCCACCGAAACGGTCATCCTGTCCATCTGGCAAGCCGCCCTGCAGACCGAAACGATCGGCATCCACGACAACTTCTTCGACCTCGGCGGGCACTCGATCCTGGCCGTGGGGGTGGTCAGCCGCATCGAGTCGGCGCTGCAACGACCCTGCGCGCTGGCCCTGCTGTTCAAGCATCCCACGGTGGCGGAGCTGGCCGAGGCGCTGTCGCAGACCTCGCCCGGGGACCACAAGGACATCCCGGTGGCGGTGCTGCAACCCCTTGGTCAGGGTCCTGGCCTCTTCCTGCTTGCAGGCGCGGAGATGTACAGGCGGCTGGCGCAGCTGCTTGATCCGGGCATGCCGGTGTACGGCGTGTTCTCACAGACCGAAATCGACCTGCTGGAACAGCCGATGGAGTTGGCGCCTCCCGCGGTGACCGTGGAGACGCTGGCCCGGGAATACAAGGATCTGATCCGAGGCATCCAGCCGCACGGCCCCTATTTCCTCGGTGGCTTTTCGATCGGCGGCTTGCTGGCGTTCGAGGTGGCACGACAGCTGCAGACAGAAGGCGAAACCATCGGCCTGATCGCCTTGCTCGACTCCAGATTGCCCGGACATGGCTTCAGGCACCTGGTGGCGGGGGTGGTCAGGCGCCTGCGCCTGCTCCGGCGCGGGGGGCTGGGGCACGTCCTGCACGTCTACCGTGTGTTCCGGCACCAGACCGAACACCGACACGAACCCGGCAGTCGGCGCATCCAGGTCTATGCCAAGGCCATGCGCGACCACGAGGCCACACCCTGTGACCTGCCCGCCGTCTTCCTGCAAGCCGGTGACGACCTGTCCACGGCGCCGGCCTATGGCTGGCGCTCGCTGCTGCCACGGTTGACCATCGAACGCGTGCCTGGAAAACACATGGACATCCTGGAGCCACCCCATGTGGAGGTGCTGGCCGCAGCGATGCGCCCGCACCTCGCCGACGCCAGACGCATGGGCACTTCCCCGGTCCAGACCGGTCATACTGCGTCGCCCTCTTCAACCCGTGCCTCCACCACATGATGCTGAAACACTCGTTGAAATACCTGCTGGCCTTCGCACTCACCGCCTGCGGATGGCACAAGTCGCTCGACCCGGTCGAACTCTCGGCCCTGTACACGCAGCCGTTGTCGCCGCCTGACAAGCCGCTGCGCGTCTTCCACATCGGCCACAGCCTGGTCAACAAGGACATCCCCATGATGCTGGAGCAGCTGGCCGGCGCAGGCCACGACCACCGCTCGCAGCTGGGATGGGGCGCCTCGCTGAGGTCGCACTGGGAACCTGACGTTCCGGTCAACGGCTTCGAGATCGAGAACGCGCACCCCCGCTACCAGGACGCGCACCAGGCCGTCAACAGCGGCCAGTTCGACGTACTGGTCCTGACGGAGTCGGTGGAGATCAAAGACGCGATCAAGCACCACGACAGCCCGCAGTACATCCGCCAGTGGGCACGGGCAGCGCGGGCAGCCAATCCCAAGATCCGGGTATACCTCTACGAGCTCTGGCACGAGCTGAACGACCCCAAAGGCTGGCTGGAACGGCTGGACGAGGACCTGAGCCTCTACTGGGAGGGTGTGCTCCTGGCAAGGGGCCTGGCGCACGGCGACACCGGCGGTCCGGTGTACGTCATTCCCGCCGGCCAGGTGATGGCCCGTCTGGTGCGGGAGGTGGAAGCCCGCGGTGGCGTCGACCGGCTGCGATCGCGCGAAGACCTGTTCTACATCAGCGACGAGGGCAAACGCGACATGATTCATCTCAGTGCGCTGGGCAACTACCTCGTCGCCCTCACCCACTACGCGGTCCTCTATCACCGCCCGCCTCCGGCAGAGTCGCAGACCATCCGGCTGGTCGACGGGACGCAGCTGCCCCCCATCTCGCCGGAACTGGCCCGACTGATGAGCGAGGTGATCTGGTCGGTGGTGACCAGCTACCCCAAGACCGGCGTGGCACAGCGCGGCAGCTGATGCGGGTCGCCCGCTCGTCGTAACCCGATACATTTGTTCCATGGCACTCTCGAAGAGACCCCATCGATCCATCCTCAAGCGCCGCGGAAGCATCTCCACGGCGGTGCAGGCCGTGGTGGACGTGGTGGCCGTGATGACCCTGTCCCTGCTGCTGATCCAGAAACACATCGGCACCGTCACCACGCCCTATTCCGTGCTGCTGCTCCTTCTGGCCATGGTGATGGTGTTCGCCTACAACCAGTTCGGCGTCTACCGCAGCAACAGCAGTTTCACGCGCAAGGCCCTGACCCTTTTCAAGGCCTGGTCGCTGACATTCGGCTTCCTGCTGGTGGTCGGTTTTGTGACCAAGCAGACCGATGTGTTTTCCCGCCTGCTGCTGGGGCAGCTGTTCATCGCGGGCTATCTGCTGCAGGTTTTTCTGCAGTACCTCAGCCGCGAGATCCAGATCCGGGTCATGGTCCACGCTCTGCCTGCCGAGAACGTGCTGATCGTCGGAACGGGCAAGCTCGCGAGCTATCTGCAGAACAAGATTTCGGGCAACCCGTGGCTGAACCAGAAGGTGGTGGGCTGTCTGGAGCTGCCCTCGGCCGCGCAGGGCAGCGAGGCCAGGGCGGGCGCCACCCTGTACGAAAGCTCGGACTTCGCATCGCTCAAGGAGCTCAACATCATCGGACCGCTCGACCAGATGCTGTCCATCATCGAGCGCCACGACGTGCGCACGGTGTATTTCGCCATCCCCCTGGGCGAGTCCGACCTGATCGAGAACCTGTATTTCCAGCTGCTGGACCGCCATGTGTCGGTGCACTGGGTGCCGGACATCTTCTCGCTGCTGCTGGTCAATCACAGCGTCCGGGAAATCGCGGGCCTGCCCGTGCTGACGCTGTCCGAAACGCCGCTGACGGGCACCAGGCTCCTGCTCAAGGCACTGGAAGACCGCATCCTGGGGCTGCTGATCCTGGTGATCATTTCGCCGGTCCTGCTGATCATCGCCGCGGCCATCAAGCTCGACAGCCAGGGCCCCGTGTTCTTCCGGCAGGCGCGCATGGGATGGAGCGGGCGGGTGTTCCACATCTGGAAGTTCCGCAGCATGTACGTGCACCAGCCCGAGGCCGGCGTGATTCGCCAGGCCACCCGCAACGACCCCCGGGTGACCCGCGTGGGGGCCTTCCTCCGCAAGACCAGTCTGGACGAGCTTCCGCAGGTCTTCAATGTCCTCATGGGCGAGATGTCGCTGGTGGGACCCAGACCACACGCCGTACAGCACGACGAGCTGTACTCCAAGGGCATCAACGCCTACTTTGCCCGCCACAACATCAAACCAGGCATCACGGGACTGGCCCAGGTGCGGGGCCTTCGAGGCGAGACCACCGACATCGAGCGCATGCAGGCGCGCATCGAGGCGGACATCGAGTACATCAACAACTGGTCCCTGTGGCTCGACTTTTCCATCCTGCTGCGCACCCTGGGTGCACTGACGGGCAAGAATGCGTACTGAACTCGCCAGGCCGGTGGAAGGGGCGCAGACCTTCTGGAACTACGAACCCAGCCAGCCGCGCCCGCGCATCGTCTTGGCCCGTTGGCGGGCCCGCCGGACGCGGCAGAAGCCCCCCGTCTGGAAGCCCCTGGTTCCTGTGAGTGGAACCGGCCGCTGGCTCATGTATTTCCTCTACGCGCCCCAGGGCCAGCTGTCGACCCAGCACCGGTTCACACTCAAACGCCTCGCAGCCGAGGATGCCTCGGTGATGATCGTTTGCGCCTGCCCGCCGAATCACCCGCTGCTTGATGAGCTGAAACGGCACTGCCACGCCCTGTACTGGAAAGGCACCGATGGCTTTGACTTCTCAGCCTACGCCATCTGCCTGAGCGAGCTGGCACAACGGGCTCCGGACTCCGACGTGCTGATGTTCAACGACTCCGTGCTCGGCCCCTTCTGCGCCCTCACCCCGTTTGTCGAGCAGTCCCCCTGGCGCGTCGCGGGCCTGAGCGCCAACGCGCTCGAAGAGAACCACCTGCAGTCCTTTGCCCTGATCGCCCGGCAGGTCGACTCGGAGTTGCTGAAAGTGATCGCGCCGGTGATCTCCAGCGAGTGGAGCTACAACTCCTCCGAGGCGGTCATCCTGCTGCAGGAAACCCTGCTGGCCCGGGTGGCCAGCCCTCACGTGAGCGTGGGCGCCTATTGGTACACCGATGGCTCTCGCCACCTGGACCTGTGCCTGAACTGCCCCGAGCAGATGATCGATGCCGGATTTCCCTTGCTCAAACGGTCCCTGTTCGGCAAGTTCGTGGGCCGCTTTCAGAGCGTTGCGTCCATGCAAGCCCTGCTGCACCGGCTCGATCACCCCGCCGTGATGGGGTTTTCTCCCAGAAAAGCCTGAGCGCTCACGCGGGCCTTCGCCAGCTCGGTCCGCTACGCAACCCCGCCGCCGCAGGGATCCTGGCTCACACGGTCCAGTCCCGGGTGCAAGCCGCTCATGCGCCAGGCCAGGCGGGCTTCGGAGAATCGCCCATGCCGGTCCTGTGCATGCTGGGCATTCATGTTGAACCTCTGCAGGCGGAAGGCATCCGCACCGGGTGCGTTGCTGCCCCAGCGGGTGGTGACCGCCGCCCGGTAGCCGGCCTCACGGGCCAGCGCCACACACCGCGAATCAAAAGACCCGTTGGGATAGCAGAAGGTGGTCACCGGCGTGCCGAGCACGGCTTCCAGCTTCTGGCGGGAGCCGGCGATCTCGGCGCGCAGTTCGTCGTCCGTGCACTGCGGCAGCAGCGCGTGGGAGTGGGAGTGGCTACCAATCTCGTGACCGCGGGCCACGAGGTCTCTCATCTGCTCGACACTCATGAACCCATCCCAGCCGGGCCGCTGGGCGGGGGGCAGCACGCCGCTGGCGCGCCGCATCCAGTCCTCACGCTGCGCGGGGCTCCAGCGCTTCGTGTGCTCCAGCGCGGCTTCAACGGTGAGGTGGCCCGCCACACCGCCCAGCCCCCCGCCAGGGTGCAGTTCGACGAACAACGCAAGCGCCGCGCCGCGGTCCGTGGATCCTGACCGAACGCCCTCTCCTGACAGTTGGTTCACCAGCCAGGCGACCGAGACCGCCATGGTGTCGTGCCACAGCGGCGTCGAATCCTCAAGAACCTGGCTGGGAACATAGAAGCTGGCGGTCACGCCATGCTTCTCCAGCACGGGCAGCGCGTTCTCGTAGTTGTCGAGCTGGCCATCGTCGAAGGTGATCGCCAGCAGCGGCCGACTGGCGCTGCGACCTTGTTCCCACAGCCCGAGGGTGGCATCAAGCGACTGGCACTGGAAATGGCGGGTGAGAAACCGGAGGTGGTCGTCCAGTTCGTCCGGGGTGACGGCGAGGCCCGGCAACGGGTAGAGCCGTCGCTGCGATTCCGTCAGCACGCGGTGGAAGGTGACGATGGAGAGCCGCTGCCCGAGCCGACGAGAAGGCGCGGTCGCTCGGACCACCGAAAGGGCCTGGCCGCAGGTGTCCCGGACCAGGGCCTTGAGGGTCGAGGCTGCGCTCATGACAACTCGCTGCGCGCGGTCATGCGCCGGCCCCGGCGAGTGGCGCGAAGATCTCACGCAGCTGTTGCGCCGACCGGTCGACATCGTGCCGCTCCAGCGCCCGCGCCCGCGCCCCTTCGCCCATGGCTTGGAGCTGCGGGGCCTCCGTTTCGAGGCAGCGGCGCATGGCCTGCGCCAGCTCCAGGGCGTTGCCGGGCGCCACAACCCAGCCGTCCTGACCATCGCGCACCAGCTCGGGAATGCCGGACACGCGTGTGGCGATCACCGGCCTCGCGCAGGCCATGGCCTCCATCAGCACGACCGGCAAGCCCTCGGCAAAACTGCTGAGCACCAGCGCGCGCGAGGTCTCGATCTCCTTGCGCACATCGGCACCCGAAATCCAGCCGGTGATGCGCACGAGGTCCGCGACGCCACGCAGCTGGCAGTGCTGTTCGATGGCGGACCGGAGCTCGCCGTCGCCCGCCAGCACCAGCTCGGCATCCACGCCCTGGCGGCGCAGCTCGCCCAGCGCGTCGATCAGCACGAACTGCCCTTTCTCCGAGCTCAGCCGCCCCACGCAGACAAAGCGCCGCACCGCGTTGAACGGCTGCGCGGGAGGCGCACGGTAGCCCTCGTCCAGTCCGCAGTGCACCACCGAGATCTTCTTCCAGTGAGAGGGCTCCACCCAGCGGCACAGCTGGCTGCGCCCGTACTCGCTGACCGCGACCACATGCGCCGCACGACGCACTTTCTCGGGAATGCCGATGAACTGCGCGGCGTCCGTCTCCACCGTGCCGTGCGCGGTGAAGCTGAAGCTGCCACCGTTGATCTGCGCCGCAAGCATGGCCACCGCGGCCGGGTTCGAACCGAAGTGCGCGTGCAAGTGCGGCACTTTCTCCTCGTGCATCCAGTTCCCGACGATGCAGGCCTCGACCAGATAGGCCACATGGTGCAGCAGACTGCGCTCCGCGCGGCGGGACAGTCGCCAGGCTGAGCGCGCTGCACCGAAGAAGGTGCGCGGACGTCGCACCATGGCACGCACCACGTGGGCAAGCGTGGAGACGGCGCCCGCTCCCAGCACATAGCGCGTGCGGCGCAGTTCCTCGGCGTCCGCCGAGTCGGGACTTCCGTCCGACGGACCCCGGATCGCAAACCGCAGCACCTCGACGCCCTGGCGCTCCAGCGCTGCGATTTCCCTCCGGATGAAACTGTGGCTGACCTTCGGATACTCGCTGATGAGGTAGGCCACCCTCATGGCGCGGCCTCCACGGACAGGCCGTGCCGCCGCGCCCACGCGGCCAGCGCGTACAGGCACCAGATCCGCGTCCAGTAAAGCCCCGGGGCGCCCGCCTGGTAGGCGCGCCAGAGATCGGCCACCACGGTCGGCGCCAGCCCCACACTGGCCATCAGGTCGCGGTCGGTGAGCACCGCGCCCACTTCCGATCCCAGCGCGCCGAGCAGCCAGTGGTCGTAGGGAAGCTCGAAGCCCGATTTGGGCCGGTCAAACAGGGCTGGGTCCAGCCCCTGAAGCCCCGCGCTGCGCAGCATGGCCTTGGAGCGCACGGGGTGGAAACGGACATCGTCCGGCAAGGCTGCCACCGCTTCGAGCAGCTGCTGATCGACCAAGGGCAGGCGGGTCTCGATGGAGGCGGCCATGCTCGTCGAGTCGGCGTCGCGCAGCAGGCGCTCGCCCAGGAACAGGCGCTGCTCCAGCGCAGCGATGGACGACAGATCGCTGCGGCCCTCCACCTCCGCGCGCAGCGCCGCCACCACGTCGGCGGACAAGCCCATATAGCCCGCGTCCAGCCCCTGCGCCGCCGTGCCCAGCAGGCTGCGGTGGGTGTCGGGCAGAAACAGTGCGTAGGCACATTGGTAGAGCGCCAGCAGGTCGTCCCCCGCCTCGACCATGGTCGGCAGCTTGGCCCAGCGGGTCTGGGGCCGGAAAGCCCCACCATCGGGCGCCTTCCAGCGCGCAAACGCCCGCGCCCCGGCGTTGCGCAGACCGTCCGGAACGAAACCGAGCCGGCGGGACCAGGCCGCCATCGCAGGAAGGTCGCGGAACGAGGTGTAGCCGCCGAACAGCTCATCGCCCCCGCTGCCCACCAGGGCCACCTTGAAACCGGCCTGTGCGACCGCCTGCGACATGAAAAACGAGTTCAGTCCGTCAAAACTCGGCTGGTCCAGGCTGCCCATGGCTTCGTCCAGCCGATCGACAAACCCCTCCTGCCGCAGGACGATCTCGTGGTGCTGCGTGCCGATCGCCTTGGAAACGGCGCGGGCGATCTCTCCTTCGTTGCGTTCCTGCTCGGAAAACGCCAGCGTGAACGAGTGGACCGGGTCGCGGGAAACGCGCTTGGCCACATTGGCAATGGCGGAGGAGTCCACCCCGCCCGAGAGAAAGACCCCAAGTGGTACGTCGGACGCGAGGTGGCGGCGCACGCTGTCTTCGAGCGCCATGGCCACGTCCTGGTCGGTCGATTCGCCATTGCGCGGCAGTGCGGCCTGCGTCCAGTAGCGCTTGCGCCGCAGCTCGCGCCCATCCTGGGCATACACCCTCATCTCGCCCGGCCACAGCGACTCGATGCCATCGACGATGGTTTCTGGCGCCACCGTGAACCCGTTCCAGACCATGCTGGCCACGGCAGACCGGCGCAGGCGGGGCTTGCGCAGCAGCCCGGAACGCAGCAGCGCGCGCACCTCGGACGCGAACGCGAAGGTCCAGTCGCCCGAGGCGTCAGGATTCCTCATGAAGTACAGCGGCTTGATGCCCAGCGCGTCGCGCGCCAGCAACAGCTCGCTGCGGCGCGGGTCCCACACGGCCAGCGCGAACATGCCGCGAAGCTCCTGCACCGCGTCGAACCCATGCATGCTGATGAGCCGCAGCATGGCCGCGGTGTCCCCACTGGACCAGAGGGTCTGGCCCTGGGCGCCGAGCGCCCTGCGGATGTCGATGTAGTTGTAGATCTCGCCGTTGAGCACGGTGACGTCGCCGCGCTCGGGGTCCGTCATGGGCTGCGAGGCTGCCGACGTGAGGTCGAGAATCGACAGCCGCCTGTGCCCGAGCATGGCGCCCCAGCCACGGGCGTCCGCCGGCCCCATCCAGATACCATCGCCATCCGGCCCCCGGTGCGCCATGGCATCCGTCATGCGTTGCAGCGCGAGGCGGTTCGCCTCACCGACGCGCCCAACGATTCCCGCCAGGCCACACATCAGGCACCCCCCGTCAGTTCGCGCACCGCGCGGGCCTTGCCGACCAGCAGCGACCGGTGCTGATAGGCACGCAGAAAGCGCCGGAACTCCGGGTTGTCGTAGCGCGGCTTGCGCTGCAGGGCCGCCTTCAGCCAGCCCCACAACATGGCGGCGCTGCCCAGCACGTAGGGTTTCTGGTTGACGCGCGACAACGCGCTCGCCGCCATGAACAGGAAGCCGGTCCCCATGAAGTACTGGCCGTAGCCGTGGCGCATGCGGCCGATGTAGATGCTGTCCTGGCTGGAGCCCATGGGTCGCAGGTGCACGAAGCGCAGTTCGGGGTCGTCCCAGCTGCAGGCGATCCAGCCCTTCATGCGGCACTGGTGGCAGTCGATGCCATCCCACATCACCTCGCGCACGAAGCCGCCGATCGCCTCGAAGCAGCTGACCCGGTAGAACTTGGTCATGCCCAGCGACGTTTCATCGCCATGGCGCTCTGGAATGAGCTGCCCGCCTTCCTCCACGTAGGCCTTGCCGCTGCAGGTCGCGATACGGGGCTCATCGGACATGCGCTGCATCAGGATCTCGAAGTACCTGGGTGGCAGACGCAGGTCCAGATCCAGCTTGCAGACAAACTCGTAGTCCTGCGGATGGATCGCTGCGTATCCGGAATAGAAGGCGTCCACGACGCCCGGGCCTACCGCGCGATGACCTCGGTCCTGGCGGGTGACGATCTGGATCCAGTCGTGGCGGGCAGCGTACTCGGCCAGGATCTGCGGGGTGGCATCGGTGGACCCGTCGTCCACGATGACCCACTTTGCGGGCCGCACCGACTGGCCGACCACGGTGTCCAGCGTCTCGCGCATGTACTTCGCCTCGTTGCGGCACGGCGAGATCAAAACATAACGCTGCGTCATAGGTCGCTTGCTTCTAGGGTGCGGGTTCCCGCGACTGAGTCGGGAGTATTCAGCTGGGCACTGGAACGGATGGTACACGCAACAATTTGTACCTGTTCCGGCGCAAGCGCTTGCCACGCGGCAACCAGGAATGAGACCCTGGTATTGGGGGCCAACCGCTCAACGGGCAAGATGCAGTGGCTACCGGGTGAAGAACGGCCCCACCCAGTCGGGCGGTAGCAGCTTGTATGAATTGCCGAACTGGTTGATGTTGGGCACGCCACCATCAGCCCGCGTATTGCCACGCGATGACATGCGGCGCCCCATCAGGATGAACTCGGTGTTCGTTTTCGGACCACGGTGGAACACGTTGTTCTCCAGCACGAGGTCTTCCAGACCCTGGCGGCTGTCAGGACCGTTGTTCTCAGGCGCCGCAGCACCGGTGAACGAGTTGTTGTCCGTGGGGTCGCCCAGACGATTGTTGGCAATGACGATCTGCCTCGATGCCCAGGTTGAACCCGAAATGCCATAGTTGTCGTTGTAGGCGCCCAGTCCTCCAGAGTGGACCTTCAACGCATGGCGGATGCCGTCGGATGAGCGTCCCCGCAGCGCGTTGTGCGCGATGAAGCCCTTGTTCATGCCGTAGATGCGCAGGGTGTGTTGTTGGGCCGTGCCCATGTCGTTGCCCATGATGACGAATTGGCTTCCAACACCAACCATGTTCATGTGTGGTAGTGAGGTGCTTCCCTTCAGCTGGTTCTCCACCACGAACAGCTCGCGTGGCTGGAAATACTGGTCCGGAGCCAACTTGTGGTGTTGAACGATGTAGTCCAGCGCACCAGCGAGGCTCACTTGGGCGACCATGAAATCACCCGTCGGCACATCAAAAGTATTCCGGTACAGCAACAGACGAGACATCGTCCCGAACTGTTCGAAGCTCAGAAGAATGTGGAGATCCATCACGGAGATGTCCTGAGGGAACGCCGCCGAAGGAGGTCTTATCGACCCAACCAGCACGCGACTCACCCGCGGCTTCGCACCGGTACCGAACGCCCCCAACTGCACGTTCTGGCTGCCATGTGCGATCTCGATGGAGCCAAACGTCTCACCTCGGCGAAGCAACACCCGGCGACCGTTGAGCGCAGCTAAGTTGGGCACCATCACCACGCGCGACGCTCCGTCCGGGCATTCAGAGAAGTTGCCTGCCATCGACACGCAGATCGTTTTCGTTCCCGCGTAGACCACATTGGGGTCGAGCACCTCCACGTTGACCGAGCGCTCCGAGTAGCCACCTGCCAGATCCGTTGCACGAACACGTACCTGGTAGGTGCCAGGCTGATCAAACACGTGCGCCGCCAGCGGGCCACCCGCCTGTACATTCTTTGGCAGACCCGATATCGGCCACGTCTGGCCCCGCTCGTCACCAAAATTGAACGAATAACGCACTTGGTGAAACGGGTGTTGCCCCGCCAGACTGGAGGTGGTGCCCGTAGCGTCAAACTGCACCGCCAGCGGCGCCGGACCGCTCAGCCGCGTGGCCTCCAGACTGGCCTCGACCGTGCGGGACGGCTGACCTGCTGCCGAGACCGGCGCTGCCGTCGCAAACATCTGGCAGGCATGGGGGCTCGAGGCACGCAAGGACATGCCCATGCAATTTGCGGGACTGCTGCCCGACGCGTCGCGCTTCCCTTCGGTGGAACGATAGACCACCTGCGTGAGCGACCCGACCCCTGTCGACAACGACCTCAACCTGCCGAGAGACTCTCGCGCCCTGGCCTCAGAAAACGCCAGATCAAGGCTTCCGGAAACATCTGCGGCTCGTTCGGGGAAGCCGCCCCCCGGCTGTGCTGGACCGCAGCCGGTGAGCACCTGCACACTGGCAAGCGTCGCCAGCAACGTGGAGAGACATGAACTGGCGTAGGTCTTCATTTGTTCCTTCTTCCTTCTGACGACGCATGATGGATCGGCTCGGTAAGTCGACACCACCAAAACCTGTTCACCCCGCCAAAAACCGGCTCTGGAACGCCCAAGCGCTTGAGCACATGTCCTCCAGCGACCTCGTGGCCCGCCAATTCAGTTCCTGTTCTGCAGAACGGGTATCGGCATATGAGCAGGCCACATCCCCTTGTCGCCGGCCAGTGATTTCGAAAGGAATGGAGCGGCCGGATTGCGCCTCGAAAGAACGAATCATTTCCAGGACACTGTATCCTCGACCCGTTCCCAGATTAAATGCGCGCCAGCCGCTGCGCGACGACAGGTAATTCAGAGCGGCCACATGACCTTCGGCCAGATCCATGACGTGGATATAGTCCCGGACCCCCGTTCCGTCAGGTGTCGGATAGTCGCCACCAAAAACCTTCAACCGCTCCAACTCTCCCGATGCCACCTGGACCACATAAGGCATCAGGTTGTTTGGAATCCCTCTCGGGCGGTCGCCAATCAATCCGCTCGAGTGGGCGCCTACAGGATTGAAATATCTAAGACATACGACCCCGAGGGATGGGCGAGATGCGCTGACATCCCGCAGCATGTCCTCGATGTGCAACTTGCTGCGCCCGTAAGCATTGACGACATGCTGGGGATGCGCTTCGTCTACCGGAAGATACTGCGGATCACCGTAGATGGTGGCGCTGCTACTGAACACCAGATGGGAAACTGATTCAGCCTCCATTGCCTGAAGCAAACCCAACGCCCCGCAGATATTGTTCTGATAGTATTTCAGCGGCACCTGAACCGATTCACCAACAGACTTAAATCCTGCAAGATGAATGACCGAGTCAACTTTGTTTTCTCGAATGATGTCTCGCACCAGCCCCACATCACCCACATCTCCGCAATAGAACGCTGGAGATGCCCCGGCAATTTCAGAAACCCTGTCCACCACACTCCGATGGCTATTGGTCAGATTATCGAGAATGGCCACACGATGGCCTGCGGACATCAACACCACAGCCACATGACTGCCAATGTACCCACACCCACCGGTTAATAACACATTCATGACGATTCACATCCATCCAATACACACAACAAAACAAGCCATGCAAGCGGCCAACCCGTAAACGAGATCTCCAGTCAACCTACCCCACCACCATGGGCATCATGTCAGGCGACGGGTTGCGGAGAAATGCGTCCAGCGTCTCAATAGGAAGGGCGGGCGCAAACAGGTGCCCCTGAAACTGATCGCACCCGAGGTAGGCGAGAAAATCCCGCGCCTCCTGCGTTTCCACCCCTTCGGCCACCACCTGCAGGCTCAGACTTTGTGCCAGCGCAATGATGGCGCGGGAGATCGCGGCGTCGTTGGGATCGGTGAGCACATCGGCCACAAAGCCCTTGTCGATTTTCAGCTGATCCAGCGGCAACCGCTTCAGACACGACAGCGAGGAGTAGCCCACCCCGAAGTCATCCAGCGACAGGGTGACCCCCAGTTCTTTGAGCATGCCCATCTTCTGGATGGTGATTTCCATGCGGTCGGCGAGCAGGCTTTCGGTCAGTTCCAGCTTCAGCCGGTGCGGGCGAATGCCTGTGCGCTGGATAGCGGCCATGACCATGTCCACAAAGTTTGGATGCCGAAACTGGTAGACGCTCACGTTCACGGCAATGCTGAGATGGGCGGTTTGCTCACGTGAGGCCCATGCGGCAAGTTGCTCACAGGCGGTTTCCAGCACCCACATACCCAGCGGCAGAATGAGCCCGGTGTCTTCGGCAACCGGAATGAAATCGGCGGGCTTGACCAGTCCTTTTTCGGGATGTTGCCAGCGCACCAGCGCCTCCACCCCCGTGATGGCACCCTGCCGATCAACCTGCGGCTGGTAGTGCACCACAAACTGCTTTTCACGCAGGCCCACGCGCAGCGCGGCTCCTACCGCCGCGTTGGCGCTTACCGAGGCCTGCATGTCCGGGTCGAAATAACACAAGGTGTTGCGTCCCAACCCCTTGGCCTGGTACATGGCGAGGTCGGCCTGCTTCAGCAGTTCGCTCACGTCGCTCTGGTCGCCATTGAACGACGTAGCCCCGATGCTGGGCGTCGCAAAGTGCTGGTGCCCGGCGATCTGGAATGGCTCCCGCAACACATTCAGCACTTTTTCCGCCAGGGTGCGCAGCTTGCTGGCGGCGGCGGCGGCGTCCGTGCTCAGGTCATCGACCATCACCACAAACTCATCGCCCCCCAGACGCGCCACGGTATCGGTCTTGCGCACGCTCTTGGTCAGGCGCTGGGCCACCTGCTGCAGCAACTGGTCCCCGACATGGTGACCCAGCGTGTCATTAAGGATCTTGAAGTTGTCGAGGTCGATGAACATGAGCGCACCGAACTGACCGGAGCGTGCGCTCTGCGACAGCGCCTTCTGCAGCCGGTCCAGCAGCAGCTGGCGATTGGGCAGGTCCGTCAGAGGGTCGTAAAACGCAAGGTGCCGGATCATGTCTTCGGCGTTCTTGCGCTGTGTGATGTCCCGCCCCACCGCCACCCAGTGCGTCACCTCCTCAGCGCTGGCCTGGACCGACACGACCTCCAGTTCAATCCAGAATGAAGCCCCATTCTTGCGGCGAATCATCAGCTCGGTGCGTGCCTGGCGGGTTTCCCTCAGCCCGCGCGCTTTTTCCAGCAGTTTGAACATCGCAGGATCGAGTTCGAGCAGGATGCGCGGGGTCTGTCCCAGGACCTCGTCTCGGCTGTAGCCCGTTTGTTTCTCGAAAGCGTCGTTGACAAACACGATCCGCGGCTCGCCTTCGGGGCCGGAGCCTGCCTCGGCGATCGCGACAATGTCGTTCAAACGGGCCACACTGGTCTCCAGCAGCATCAGCTGCTCCTGCGAACGCCTGCGCTCTGTGACGTCACGGAAGTAGACGGCCAGTCCTTCGGCAAACGGATACGCGCGCACCTCTAGCCATTTGCCCAGTGTTGGGAAAAAATCCTCCAGCTCGACGCGCCGGTTGGTCTTCAACGCTACGCCGAGCTGTGTTCGCAGCCGCTGCGCCAATCCGTCGCTGAAATCGTGCCAGACCTCCCTGCCCAGCAATTCGGCCGTGGTTTTCTGGAGAAGCCGCTCACTTTCCTGATTCAGATAGGTGAAGCAGCACTGGCGATCAAGTGTCACAAAGGCCTCGGTGATGCTCGCCAGCGTGGTGGTCAGCCGCATGGCCAGACGCAGTGTTTCCTGCTGCGCCTGCTTCTGAGCGGAGATGTCCTGCACAGCCCCCTGGATGCGAACGATGCGCCCTTGTGCGTCACGCACGGCATTGCCAACCGTGCGAACCCATTTCGGACTCGCACCAGGCACCTGCACCTGGATTTCTTCGTCGAATGCTTCACCCATCTGGGCGCAGCGCTCCAGCCGTTGGCGAATACCGGTGCGCCATTCGGGCGTGTAGCGCAGCACCATTGCGGCCAGGTCTTCGACCGTCTCCCCAGGCCCCAACCCCAGAATGCTGCCGTACTCGTCAGAGTGTTGAATGTGCCCGGTATTGATGTCCACCGACCAGCTGCCCACGCCCGCTGTGTGCTCGGTCAGGTTCAACCGGCTCTCGCTTTCGTGCAGCGCTTTGCCTAGCCGCTCTTCCCTGCCCTGGGTCAGGTGTGCCGACTGCTGCTGCTGATAGACCAGTTCCTGCAACTGCCCCACGTGAATTGCCAGGGCTTGCAAGGCCGGAAGCATGGCTTTCACCTGTTCGGCGTTTCGCGGCTCGCCGTCCAACAACGCCAGCCAAGTGTCGCTGTACGCCTCACTGGCCGGGAGCGGAAGCACCAGGCAGAAGCGGGTTCGCAGCGAAGCGACCAGTGGATGGTGTGCCCAGGCCGCAACCGCCGTCAGGTCGTGGCACGTCCCAGCCAGTTCGGGGTCGGCCATCACTTCGGCGCACAGTTCTGCGGCCATGGCCTGACCGTTTGAGGGCAACCCGCTGGCGGCCACCAAGAGCGGACCATCAGGATGAGACCTCACCAGCAGCGCTGTTGACACCTGGCCGATGTGGGTCGTCAGCTGGGTGATCTGGGTCCATTCCACACTGGACGCCACCGGGCTTGGGTGTGCTGTCAAGGGTGCTGCTTCATCGTGTGGGTCTGCACGGTGTCCTTGTTGCATGGGGCGCCAGCTTTCATCGGTTGGTGGATCAAGCATACCGCCTCGCACACGGTCGCCTCGGATCTGCAATCGGCCTGAAAGGCAGGCCAGCTGTGGACTAGTTGGCAAGCCCCCTGTTTTGGGGAAGGAAAGACGTAACAGGACGGTTGCAACTTGTAGCTTCCGTATTAACATTGACCCACGTCAGAAACCCCCACCGAATGATTCAGCATTGGGAACGGGCCCGACGACAGAAAGGGTAAAAGTGAGCGCACTGGCAGAACTCCGGCAACACCGTGATGTGAACAGCCTGAGGTCCGCATTGCATGAGCTGTGCGGCCAGTTTGGCCGCATCACGCGACTGGACATCCTTACAGCCATGCATGAAGGCACCAAGCAAGCCATTTGCTTCATGCGAATGGAGCGCCCTGAGCAGGAACAGACGCTCATGAAGACGCTGGGGGTCGGCCGCTTCGGTGGCGAGGTGGTGTTTGTACTGGACCTCAATGTCCCCGTGACAGCGGAAGAAGACGGCCCGTCGTCTCAGTGGGCAGAGTCGAATTTCTTCTAGACACAGCCGCCATTCTCCTCTTACTCGCATACTGCTCCGCACCCGCAGTCTTAGCGCTTAGGTTCTCTTTTCAGGAAAAAAAGCCGCCCCAAGGGTGCAGGCCACCCTTTCTCGGCAGTATTGGCTCCAGTTCCAGACCCTCAACGGGCTCGCGAAGCCTCCTTTGTGCTCGCTCGCAACCCTGCCCTTCCAGCAAGGGTTTTTACCTGTGCCCACCCCCGAGAACATGCAAGATACTGCATGTTAAGGCAATATCTTGCACCGAATGCGAACTTTGCTGGATCCACACGATTCATTCCTAGATATTTCATGCCTAAAGTACGGGTAACTCTGGATCGTCATCAGAAAAGCCCGCACCTACAGTGAGTTTGTTCGACATCACAGGAGACATTTCATGACCACCCGCCGCCTTGTTCTCACCCGTTCCGCCGCCGTGATCGGCGCCGCCTCGTCCGGTCTGCTGCTGCCCTCCATCGTGCGCGCCCAGTCCGACAAGGTTCGGGTGGGCTTCATGCTGCCCTACACCGGCACTTTCGCGCAGTTGGGTGTGGCGATCGAGAATGGTTTCCGCATGGCCATCAACGAGCAAGGTGGCAAGCTGGGTGGCCGCGAGATCGAGTTCTTCAAAGTAGACGACGAGTCCAACCCAGCCAAGGGCATCGAAAACGCACAGCGCCTGGTGCAGCGCGACAAGGTCGACGTGCTGGTCGGCACGGTGCACTCCGGTGTGCAGATGGGTATCCACAAGGTGGCTCGTGAATCGGGCGTGCTCAACCTGATCCCCAACGCCGGCGTGCACATCGCCACCCGCGCCCAGTGTGCTCCCAACGTGTTCCGCACCTCGTTCAGCAACTCCCAGCCCACGCTGGCGCTGGGCAAGGCCATGGTCGACCGCGGCCACAAGAAAGCGGTCTGGATCACCTGGAACTACGCCGCTGGCGATGAGGCCTTCGAGGGCTTTGAGCAGAGCTACACCGCCGCAGGCGGAACGATTGTGAAGAAGCTGGGACTGCCCTTCCCCAACGTCGAATTCCAGGCTCTGCTGACCGAAATCGCCTCGCTCAAGCCCGACGCAGTCGCCTGCTTCTTCGCGGGCGGTGGCGCGGCCAAGTTCCTCAAGGACTACGCCGCCGCCGGGCTGAACAAGAGCATCCAGCTCTATGGTTCGGGTTTCCTGACCGAAGGCGTGCTGGACGCCGCTGGTGACGCAGCCAACGGCGTACTGACAACCATGCACTACAGCGACTCGCTGGACACCCCGGCCAACAAGAAATTCCGCCTGGAGTACGCCAAGACCTTCAAGCTGCAGCCCGACGTGTATGCCGTGCAGGGCTACGACACCGGCCTGCTGATGGTCAAGGGCGCCAACGCGGTCAAGGGTGACCTGGCCAACAAGAAAGCGCTGTACGCCGCCATGGAAGGCGCAACCATCGACAGCCCGCGCGGCAAGTGGACCATGAGCAAGTCCCACAACCCGGTGCAGGACATGTACCTGCGCAAGGTCGAGAACAAGGAAAACAAGGTGATCGGCATCGCGCAGAAGGCTGTGGCCGATTCCGGCGCTGGCTGCAAACTGAGCTAACCCCCCGCGCTGCCTTCGGCATCACCCCCCAGGGGGCGATGCCAGCCGCCCGGCAAAGCCGGTTCGGCGGCATCCTTGACCTCTTGGGTCTGCCATGGACTTTGCCAATTTCCTGATCCAGTTGCTCAACAGCCTGCAGTACGGGCTGCTGCTGTTCATGCTGGCCGCCGGCCTGACGCTGATCTTCGGCATCATGGGCGTGGTCAATCTCGCGCACGGCAGCTTCTACATGCTGGGTGCCTACCTCGCGTGGGCGTTGACGGCCCAGTTCCAGAGCCTGACCCTGGCCATCATCGTGGGCAGCCTGCTTGCCGTGGCCTTCGGCTGGCTGCTCGAATGGCTGCTGTTTCGCCACTTCTACCACCGCGACCACCTGGACCAGGTGCTGCTGACCTTCGGCCTGATTTATATCTTTGAAGAGCTGCGTTCCATCCTCTGGGGTGACGACGTGCACTCGGTCGCCGTCCCCGAGGCGGTGAGCCAGTCGATCCAGCTGACCGAGAACCTGTCCTACCCGGTCTACCGGCTGGTGGTGTCCGCCGTCTGCGTCGCGCTGGCGCTGGGCCTGTACGGCCTGATCAGCAAGACGCGCCTGGGCATGAAGATCCGCGCCGGCGCCTTCAACCGCGAAATGGCCGAAGCCCTGGGCATCAACATCCGGCTGATCCACGGCGTGGTGTTCGCGCTCGGCGTGGCACTGGCCGCCATCGCCGGCATGGTGGCGGCCCCGATCTCCAGCGTCTACCCCGGCATGGGCAGCTCGGTGCTGATCATGTGCTTCGTGGTGGTGGTCATCGGCGGCATCGGCTCGGTGCGCGGCGCCATGGTCGCAGCCCTGCTGGTCGGCCTGGTCGACACCTTTGGCAAGGTGCTGCTGCCGCAGATCGCCGGCATGGCCGTCTACATGCTCATGGCCGCCGTTCTGCTCTACAAACCTGAAGGGCTGTTCAAACAATGAGCACGGCCAAAGCCCAACTCGAACGCCTGCCCAAGTCTGTGCAGGTGGTGCTGGTCGTCGGCGCGCTCGCGCTCGCGGCCTTCCCGCTGGTGCCGATGGAAAGCACCGATTTCTACCTGCAGATGCTCACGCAGATGATGATCCTGGCCATCTTCGCGATGAGCCTGGACCTGCTGCAGGGCGTGACCGGCCTGGTCTCGCTGGGCCACGCGGCCTACTTCGGACTGGCTGGCTACGCTCTGGCCTTCATCACGCCACAGGACGCGCCCATCGCGCTGTGGTGGAGCCTGCCGCTGGCCGCCGCCGGTGCCGGCCTGGCCGCGCTGGTGATCGGCTTCTTCGTGGTCCGCACCCACGGCATCTACTTCATCATGGTGACCATGGCCTTCGCGCAGATGGTCTTCTACCTGTTCTTCGACAACAAGGCGCTGGGCGGCTCCGACGGCATCTACGTCAACTTCCGGCCCGACGCCACGGCCGTCGGCCTTGATCTGGACAACAAGACCCACTTCTATTACTTCACCCTCGTGGTGCTGATCGCGGTCTACCTGTTCTTGCGCCGCGTGCTGTTCTCTCCGTTTGGCCGCGTGCTCGCCGGCATCCGCGTCAACGAACACCGCCTGCGCGCAGTGGGCTATAGCAGCTTCGGCTACAAGCTCGCGGCCTTCACGCTGGCCGGCACGCTGGCTGGCGTGGCGGGCTACCTTTGGGCTGCGCAGACCGGCTTCGTGAACCCCGAGCTCATGGGGTTTCACATGAGCGCACACGCGATCATGATGGTCATCCTCGGCGGCATGGGCAACTTCGCGGGCGCCATCGTCGGCGCCTTCACCTTCGAGTACGTGCTGCACCTGGCCAAGGATCTGACCAAACACTGGCAGCTGCTCATGGGCGGCTTCATCGTGCTGGTGGTCATCGTCGCGCCGCGCGGCCTGCTGGGCCTGGCCGACAAGTTCCTGAGCCGCAACAAGGAGGCCGACCAATGAGTGACGTCGCCCTGCTCGCGGCCGACAAGCTGACCAAACGCTTCGGCGGTCTGGCCGCCGTCAACGAGGTCTCGGTCAAGCTCTACCGCGACCACCTGCACGCGGTCATCGGCCCCAACGGCGCCGGCAAGTCCACGCTGACCAACCTGCTCTCGGGCGACCTGCAGCCCACCTCCGGCCAGATCCTGTTCGGTGGCAAGGAGACCGCGGGAAACACGCCCGAATCGATCTCGCGCCTGGGCCTGGGCCGCAGCTACCAGAAGACCAACATCTTCCTTCCCTTCACCGTGTGGGACAACGTGCGCCTGGCCGCGCAATCGCGCGAGCGGCACGCGCCCTGGAACCCGCTGCACTGGCTGCAGTCAGCCACCAAAATGACAGCGGTCAACCAGCGCTGCGAACGCGCCATCGAGCTCGCAGGCCTGACCCACCGCTCCCAGACCGTCGCCGCCACCATCAGCCACGGTGAGCAGCGGCAGCTGGAAATCGCGATGACCCTGGCCACCGAACCCACCGTGCTGCTGCTGGACGAGCCTTTGGCCGGCATGGGCCAGGCCGAGGCTGAGCGCATGGTCGAGCTGCTGCTCAAGCTCAAGAAGGACCACGCGATGATGCTGGTCGAACACGACATGGACGCCGTCTTCGCACTTGCCGACCAGCTCACCGTGATGGTCAACGGCCAGGTGATCGCCAGCGGCACGCCGGCTGAAGTTCGCGCCGACCCGCAGGTGCAGGCCGCCTACCTGGGGGACGAACACTGATGACCACCCCGCTCATTCAAACCACCGGCCTGAACACGCACTACGGCCAGAGCCACATCCTGCGCGGCATCGATTTCACCGTCGGCCAAGGCCAGACCATCGGCCTGATGGGCCGCAACGGCATGGGCAAGACCACCCTGCTCAAGTCCATCATGGGCATCGTCAAGCCCAGCGGTGGCGGCGTGCTCATCAAGGGCAAGCCCATGACCGGCGCCAGCCCCTACGAGGTGGCGCGCCAGGGCATCGCCTACGTGCCAGAAGGCCGCGGCATCTTCGGCAACCTGAGCGTGAAAGAGAACCTGGTGATGGCCGCGCGCCCGGGCACCCGGGGTCAGCGCGACTGGACCTACGAGCGCGTGCTGGAGACCTTTCCGCGCCTGGCCGAGCGGCTGGGCCATGGCGGGCAGCAACTCAGCGGCGGCGAGCAGCAGATGCTGACCATTGGCCGGGCGCTGATGACCAACCCCGACGTGCTGATCCTGGACGAGGCCACCGAAGGCCTGGCGCCGCTGATCGCGCGCGAGATCTGGCGCATCTGCGGCCTGATCCGAGAAAGCGGCATCAGCAGCATCATCGTGGACAAGGCTTGGAAGCAGGTCACGCAGATCACCGACCGCAACGTCATCCTCGTCAAGGGCGAGGTGGTGTTCGAAGGCTCGTCGGACGAGCTGCTCTCCAGGCCCGAACTGCTCGAACAGTACCTGGGCGTCTGAGCCCGCTCACAGCAACGGACGCAGTTCCCGGGCCGCGTCCAGCAGCAGCGGCAGCAGGTCCTGGCGCATCACCTCGGGCACCAGGCGCTCGGGCGAAGCCACCACGTTAAGCGCCGCCACGGTCTGGCCTTTCATGTTGCGCAGCGGCACGGCCAGCGCGTGCACGCCCAGCTCGTGCTCCTCGCTGGCCACGGCGTAGTCGTCGGCCCTGACCTGCGCCACGATGGCGCGCAGGGCCTTGTGATCGACCGTGGTCCTGGGCGTCAGGCGCGCCAGTTCGCGGCCCTTGAGCCAGGCGCTGAATTCGGTCTTGTTCATGGCCGCCAGCAGCACTCGCCCGGTGGACGTGGCGTGCACCGGCAGCCGCGCGCCCAGGTGCAGGCCGTAGGCCATCAGCCGCTGCCCGCCCACGGACGCGCTGCGCGCCACGATCACCACTTCCTCACCGTCCAGCACCACGGCCGAGAAGGATTCGCGCGTCTGCGCCGCCAGCCGGTTGAGCGTGGGCTGCAGCAGCCGCGGCAGCCGGGCCGACGCCAGGTAGCTGCCCGAGAAGCGCAGCACCTTGGCCGAGAGCCAATAGTGCGTGCCGTCGGTGTCCAGATAACCCAGATAAGCCAGCGTCAGCAGGTGGCGCCGGGCGGCTGCCCGCGTCAGGCCGGCGCGCTCGGCCGCCTGGGTGGCGTTCAGGCGCTGGCGCTCGGTGTCGAAGCTCTCCAGCACCGCCATGCCTTTGGCCATGCCTTCGATGAAATCCGCCTTGGCGATTTCCATGCGGGGTCTCCTGCGAAGTGTTGCGCGATCATCGCACACGATGGCCAATCAACGCGCAAACTCGTCTGACGGCTATAGCGATTCTGGAGTGGGCGACCTACAGTGCCTGTCACCCGTTCCACCCTTCCCAGGAGACAAACCATGCGCACCCAAGTCGCGATCATCGGCGGCGGCCCCTCCGGCCTCATGCTGTCCCAGCTGCTGCACCTCAAGGGCATCGACACCATCGTGCTCGAACGCCAGAGCCGCGAATACGTGCTCTCGCGCATCCGCGCCGGCGTGCTGGAGCACGGCTTTGCCAAGCTCATGCGCGAAGCCCAGTGCGGCGAACGCATGGACCGCGAAGGCGAGATTCACGACGGCTTCTACATCTCCGACAACGGCAACATGCGCCGCGTCGACCTGCACAAGCACAGCGGCGGCAGCTCGGTGGTGGTGTACGGCCAGACCGAACTGACGCGCGACCTGTACGAGGCCCGCGACAAGATGAACGGCGTGGTGATCCACAACGCCGAAGACGTGCAGCCGCACGACCTCAAGAGCGACCAACCCTACGTCACCTACCGCCAGGGCGACGAGGTGGTGCGCATCGACTGCGACTACGTGATCGGCGCCGACGGCTTCCACGGTGTGAGCCGCAAGTCCATCCCGCGCGATGTGCTCAAGGAGTACGAGAAAGTCTACCCCTTCGGCTGGCTGGGCGTGCTCTCGCGCACCAAGCCGGTGTCGCCCGAGCTGATCTACGCCAAGCACGAGCGTGGTTTTGCCCTGTGCTCGCTGCGCTCGCAGGTGCTATCGCGCTACTACATCCAAGTGCCGCTGACCGACACGGTGGAAGACTGGAGCGACGACAAGTTCTGGGAAGAGCTCAAGCGCCGCCTGCCGGCCGACGTGGCCGAGCGCCTGATCACCGGACCGTCGATCGAGAAGTCCATCGCCCCGCTGCGTTCGTTCGTGGCAGAGCCGATGCGCTACGGCAACCTGTTCCTGGCCGGCGACGCGGCGCACATCGTGCCGCCCACCGGTGCACGGGGCCTGAACAGCGCCGCGTCCGATATTTATTACCTGTACCACGCACTGGTCGCGCACTACAAGGAGGGGGACGACACCGGCCTGGACAACTACTCGGCCAAGGCCCTGGCCCGGGTCTGGAAGGCGCAGCGCTTCTCGTGGTGGATGACCACCATGCTGCACACCTTCCCGGACAGCCTGCCCTACGACCAGAAGCTGTCCCAGACCGAGCTGGAGTACCTGTTCTCGTCCGAGCGCGCACAGGGCTCGCTGGCGGAAAACTACGTCGGCCTGCCGTTCTGAACGGCCCCGGTCACAGCTGTCGCCCGGACGCTGGCCGGGCGTCAGCGTTCCGGGTTAAAAACGGGCCATGGCTGCCAAGACCCCCTCTTCACCCACCACGCCCAAACCTGCCGCCGCGCTCAAGCCCCTGCGCGGCGTGCGCGTGCTCAGCCTCGCGCTGAACCTGCCCGGCCCGGCCGCGCTCATGCGCCTCAAGGCCATGGGCGCCACCTGCCTCAAGGCCGAACCGCCCGGCCCCAAGGGTGCCAGCGGCGACCCGATGGGCCAGTACAACCCGACCGCCTACGCCACGATGCACGGTGGCATCAAGGTGCTCACCGTCGACCTCAAGGCCGACAAGGGGCAACAACAGCTGCACAAGGCACTGGCGCGCACCGACGTGCTGCTGACCTCGTTCCGCCCGTCGGCGCTGCTCAAGCTCGGCCTGGGCTGGAAGGCACTGCACAAGGCCTACCCGGCGCTGTCGGTCGTGGCCATCGTCGGCGCGCCCGGCGCACGCGCCGAAGAGCCGGGTCACGACCTCACCTATCTGGCCGACGCCGGCCTGGTGACCGGCCTGGACCTGCCCGCCACGCTGTTCGCCGACATGGGGGGCGCGCTCATGGCCAGCGAGGCGACGCTGAAGGCCGTGCTGGCTCAGAAAACCAGCGGCAAAGGCGTGTTCCAGGAAGTCGCGCTCAGCGATGCTGCGGCTTGGCTGGCCCTGCCCCGCAGCTGGGGCCTGACGCAACCCAAGGGCGCCGTCGGAGGCGCGCACGCGGGCTACCGGGTCTACCCCTGCAAGGACGGCCGGGTCGCCGTGGCGGCGCTGGAGCCGCATTTCGCAGCCTCACTGTGCGCGGCAGCCGGCGTGTCCATGGACGGCATGGCCACCCTGTTCAAGCCCGCCACACACCAGGCCATTGCCAGCTTCCTTGCCGGCCGGACGCGCAGGCAGCTGGATGCGCTGGCGGTTGCCCGCGACATCCCGCTGCACACGCTCGCCCGCTGAGGGGCCAACGCTTCAGTTCGCCAGCGAGAACTCCACCGCGGCCAACGCGTGCAAGGCCGTGGTGTCGAAGGTCGGGATCGGGCTGTCTGCGGGACGGATGATCAGTGGCAGCTCGGTGCAGCCCAGCACCACACCTTGAGCGCCGCGGGACTGCAGGTCGGCGATGCAGTCGGTGAACCACTGGCGCGAGACCTCGTGCAGCTCGCCGCAGCACAGCTCCTCGAAGATGATGCGGTGGATCTCCTGGCGCTGCACCTCGTCGGGCAGCACGCAGCGGATGCCGCGCTGCGCCAGCCGCTCGACGTAGAACGCCCGCTCCATGGTGAAGCGCGTGCCCATCAGGCCCACGGTATCCAGGCCCTGCGCAAGGATTGCGTCGGCCGTCACGTCGGCGATGTGGATCAGCGGCACCTCGGTCGCGGCCTGCACCTGCGGCGCCAGCTGGTGCATGGTGTTGGTGCCGATCAGCAGGCACTCGGCGCCGGTATCGGAAAGGCGCCGCGCCGCGTCGCACAGGATGCCGGCCATGCCGTCCCAGTCGCCCACGCGCTGGCGCTGGGCGATGTCCTGGAAATCCAGGCTGACCAGGTTCATGCGGGCGCTGCTCAGGCCGCCGCGCCGGCGCGCCACCTCGCGGTTGATGATCTGGTAGTACAGGGTGGTCGATTCCCAGCTCATGCCGCCGATCAGGCCAATGGTTTTCATGATTTCTCCTTGTAAAGCGATCTGGGAAGTGTCCCATCGCCCCTGGGAAAAACGCTTGCCTTTTGCACCTAGAAGAAGGCAATATTGAGCAAACATCTGCTCAAAAAATCCATGAAAAGAAAACTGGATGCCACAGACCGGCAGATCCTCGCCATCCTGCAACGCAACGCCGAAACCCCGCTGGCCGAGGTCGCCGCCGCCGTGCACCTCTCGTCCACGCCGTGCTGGCGGCGCATCCAGCGCCTGCGCGAACAGGGGTTCATCACGCGCCAGGTGGCACTGGTCGACGCCGCGAAGATCAACCTGGGCGTGACCGTCTTTGTCTCGGTGCGCACCAGCCAGCACAACCAGGCCTGGTTCGAACGCTTCCGCGACGTGGTGCGCGACATCCCCGAAGTGATGGAGCTCTACCGCATGAGCGGCGACGTGGACTATCTGATGAAGATCGTGGTGCCCGACATCGCCGCCTACGACCGGGTCTACCAGCGCCTGATCCGCTCGGTCGACCTGTCGGACGTGAGCAGCAGCTTTGCGATGGAGGAACTCAAGAACACCACCGCCCTGCCGCTGGACTACGCCGACTGAGGGCGCTCGGGCTTGTCGCCCAGCCCGCGAACCCACTCGCGCCAGATCGCCACCAGCAGCGCCATCAGCACCGGACCGACGAACAGGCCCACCATGCCCATGGTCGAGACCCCGCCCACCAGGCCGAAGAAGGTCGGCAGGAACGGCAGCTTCACCGGCCCGCCCACCAGGCGCGGGCGCAGCGTCTTGTCGACGATGAACAGCTCGACCGAGCCCCAGGCGAACAGTGCCAGCCCGGCCACCGCATCGCCCGAGCCGACGAGATAGAGCGACACCAGTGTGAACGAGAGCGGCGCGCCGCCCGGGATCATGGCCATGAACCCGGTGATCACCCCCAGCAGCACCGGCGACGGCACGCCTGCAATCCAGTACGCCACACCCAGCACCACCCCTTCGCCAATGGCGATCAGACCCATGCCCGTGACGGTGGCGCTCACCGTGGCCGGCACCACGCGCGAGAAGCGCTGCCAGCGCTCGGGCAGCAGGTGCTCGCCCACCCGGTCGAGCTGGTCTGTGATGTGAGCGCCGTCCTTGTAGACGAAGAACAGCGTGATCAGCATGAACAGCACTAGGAGCAGCAGACCCGCCAGGTTGCCTGCCGCCGCCAGCACGGTGCGCGAGATGTTGCCCACATGCTGCCCCGACAGCATCTGGATCCAGGCGCCCAGGGCATGCGGTTCGCCCAGGTGTTCGCGCCACAGCGCCGCCAGCTGGGCGCCGACCAGCGGCAGCGCCTCGATCCAGGCCGGCACGGCGGCGCCGTGGCGGTTGGCCTCGATGGCCCAGCGCACGAAATCGCTCGCTTCGCGGATGGCAAAGTGGATCGCCACCGACAGCGGCACCACCAGCACCACGAGCACCACGAGGATCGCCAGACTGGCGGCCAGCGTGGTCCTGCCGGAGCAGCGGGACACCAGCCGACGGTAGAGCGGCCAGGTGGCGAACCCGATGATCAGGGCCGCCAGCCCCGGAACAAGAAAACCGTGAAAGAAATAGATGCCGGCGGCAAGGATGAGCAGCAGCAGACCGCGGGTGATGAGGGAGGCGCTGAAGACGGGAGGCATCTGGCCATTCTGGCACGGGGGCACGAACTCACTGGCGCTGTCGGGCACCCGTTCTGCGGCCGGAACCTGCACGCCGCTGGATCGGACACAGACACCTTCGGGTAAGCCCAACTCCGCACCGTGAAGTCTCCTCGAATTCCTGAGCCAGTCAGAAGTAGAGGTTGGGGAACAGTTTGACACGGTACTCGACCGGTGGGATCAATGTTCGGCATCGCGGCGCAGCGCTCCATTTGCGGCATCAGCCAGTGCCGGTGCTTCGTATCTGAACAGTATTTGGGTTAGGGTGCGCCCCGCCGCCACAGCGCCATGCCGCCCGCCAGCACCAGCAGCGCCAGTCCGCTGGCGCGGTCGAGGTGGCGCAAGGCGCGCGGACTGCCGAAGCGCCGCGCTCCGCCCGCACCCGCCAGTGCAAAGGCCAGCAGCACCGCGCCATCGATGCCTGCGAACACGGCGGCCAGCAGGGCGTACTGCGGCAATTGCGGGGCGCCGGGGTCGATGAAGGACGGCAGCAGGGCTGAAAAGAACAGGTAGCCCTTGGGGTTGGTCACGGCGACGGTGAAGCTGCGGCGGAACACGGCGGCGGGGCGTTCGCGGTGCGCCGGTGGCGCCGCCGTGGCATGCGCCTGGCCCGAGGCCATGGGGGTGTCGGGCGACCGCAGCAGGCGCCAGCCCAGCCAGGCCAGGTAGGCCACGCCGGTCCAGCGCAGCAGCTCAAAGGCGGCGGCGGAGGTGGCGAGCAGGCTGCCCAGTCCGGCGGCCACGGCGGCGATGAGCACCGCGTCCGACAGCACCGCACCGCCCAAACCGGGCAGGGCCGCCCCCACCCCGTGGCGCGCGCCGTGGTTCAGCGCCAGCAGGGTGGTGGGGCCGGGTGTGGCCACCGTGACGAGGGCAAGAGTCGAAAACAGGAGCATGGAGTCGTTCATGGGCGTGGCTTCTCGGGGAGGGAAGGAGGCTGCAGGCGCAGCACCAAGGTGAACAGGCCGCCCACGAACAGCGCCAGGCTCAGGCCGCTGCGCCACAGGTTGGCCCGGTTCCAGGCGCCGCGCACTCCAGCCCAGTCGGCCGGCAGGGTGGCCGGGGTCCACGACTCGGTGAGGTGGTTCAGGGGCAGGTTGACCTGGCGGGTGAACAGCACGATGCCCAGCGCATAGGCGGCCACGGTCAGCGCCAGGCACCACCACCACCCGCGGCGCCGCTCGGCCCAGGCCAGGGCCAGCGCGAGCAGACCCAGCGGCACCGGACCGAAGAAGCAGGCCAAGAAGCCGGCGTGGCGCACGTTCCGGTTGAAGGCCGACTGCACCAGGGCGTAGGTCGGGCCGTCGAGCTCCAGCGTCGCGAGGTTGACGTTGGCGCTGTAGGTCGCGAAGAAGCCGGCCATCAGGCCCAGCAGCAGCACGGTCAGCAGCTGGGCGGTCAGCGAGAGTCGGTCGTTGAGGTGTGAGGGCATGGCGGGCTCCGGAGTCGGGGTGCCCTCACTGTGGCGGCGCCAGGCCGCCGGTGCCTTAACCCGGGTTCAGCCGTCGGCGGATGCGCGACAAGGCCACGTCGGTGACGCCAAGCCAGGACGCCAGGTGGCGCAAGGGAATGCGAGCCAGCCAGTCCGGGTGCTCGGCCAGCAGGGCCAGGTAGCGTCCGGTGGCGGTGAGCTGCAGAAAGGCGTGTTCGCGCGCCATCTTGTCCTGCAGCAGGGCGGCGAGCACGCGGTGCTCCAGGGCCTGCCAGGGTGCGAATCCCGCGAGGGCGGTGGACCAGGCAGACCAGGGCAGGGCCCAGACCCGACTGGGCTCCAGCGCTTCGACCCAGAAGTGCACCGGCTGGTCTCGCAGGCTGGGCGTGATCGGCCAGACCAGGGCGCCGTCGAGGTAGAAGTTCTTGTTGGCGGCCTGGCCGTCGCGGTCGAGGTAGTACAGCCGCATCGCGCCGCGCTCCAGCCACCAGAGGTGTTGCCAGCGCTCGCCTTCGTGCAGCAGGGCCTGGCCCTTGGACATGCTCAGGGGTTGGGCGCCTTGGCACAGCGCGGCGGCGGGCGGGGGCAGGGGGCCGAGCGTGCGCGTGAGGTGGTCCAGCAGGGCGTGGGTCATGGCTGCATCGCTTCCTGCAAGGTGTCCAGTTCGAGCAGCAGGCGGGTGCGCTCCTCGCGGGCCACCACCCGCCAGTCCTGGCTGGTCAGTGCGCCTTCCATCGCCCAGAGCAGGTTGAGACTGGCGTTCTGCCCGGCGGTCTTGACCTTCAGATACGCGCGCACCGAGCCGAGCCGTTCCAGGTCGGCTCGGCTGTGGATGCCGGCGGCGGCGAGCATGGCGAGGCTTTTGGGGCCAAGGCCGGGTAGTTCACGGGGTGTGGGCATGGCTGCGCGGAAAAAGGCTTGATGGGACAATACCGGGTTTCCGAGCGGCCGGGGCAGGCCGCCGCAGCGTGTTTCACGTGAAACATCGCCAGGAACCATCGGCCGGACTGGGCCGCTCCCTTACGCGCTCTATATATATGTTGTACCCCCAGGAATTCGATGTGATCGTCGTTGGCGGTGGCCATGCCGGCACCGAGGCCGCGCTCGCGGCCGCGCGCATGGGCTGCGCCACGCTGCTGCTCACCCACAACATCGAGACGCTGGGCCAGATGAGCTGCAACCCCAGCATCGGCGGCATCGGCAAGGGCCACCTGGTCAAGGAGGTGGACGCGCTGGGCGGGGCGATGGCGCTGGCCACGGACGAGGGCGGCATCCAGTTCCGCATCCTCAACAGCAGCAAGGGTCCGGCCGTGCGCGCCACCCGTGCCCAGGCCGACCGCATTCTTTACAAGGCGGCCATCCGCCGCATGCTGGAGAACCAGCCCAACCTCTGGCTGTTCCAGCAGGCGGTGGACGACCTGATGGTGGAGGGCGATCGTGTGGTCGGCGCTGTGACGCAGGTCGGCATCCGCTTCCGCAGCCGCACGGTGGTGCTGACCGCGGGCACCTTCCTGGACGGCAAGATCCACGTCGGCCTGAACAACTACGCGGCCGGCCGGGCGGGCGATCCGCCCGCCGTGTCGCTGAGCGCGCGGCTCAAGGAGCTGAACCTGCCGCAGGGCCGTCTGAAAACCGGCACACCGCCGCGCATCGACGGTCGGACCATCGACTGGTCCAAGTGCACCGAGCAGCCCGGCGACGGCGTGCCCGGCGGCATGAGTCCGGATCTGCCGGTGCCGGTGTTCAGCTTCATGGGTTCGACGGCCATGCACCCGCGCCAGATTCCCTGCTGGATCACGCACACCAACGCCCGCACGCACGAGATCATCCGCTCCGGTTTCGACCGCAGCCCCATGTTCACCGGCAAGATCGAGGGCGTGGGCCCACGCTATTGCCCCAGCGTGGAAGACAAGATCAACCGCTTCGCCGACAAGGACAGCCACCAGATCTTCCTGGAGCCCGAGGGCCTGACCACGCACGAGGTCTACCCCAACGGCATCAGCACCAGCCTGCCGTTCGACATCCAGTACGCGCTGGTGCGCAGCATGCCGGGGCTGGAAAACGCCCACATCCTGCGCCCGGGCTACGCCATCGAGTACGACTACTTCGATCCGCGCTCGCTCAAGAACAGCTTCGAGACCAAGCAGATCCAGGGCCTGTTCTTCGCCGGCCAGATCAACG
The DNA here is from genome assembly GCF_004006415.1 of Hydrogenophaga sp. NH-16. Lineage (NCBI taxonomy): Bacteria > Pseudomonadati > Pseudomonadota > Betaproteobacteria > Burkholderiales > Comamonadaceae > Hydrogenophaga > Hydrogenophaga sp. NH-16. The sequence continues at coordinate 2,581,142 of NZ_CP029344.1, read as the reverse complement.
GCACCACCGGCTACGAAGAGGCCGCGGCCCAGGGCCTGTTCGCCGGGCTGAACGCCGCGCTGCAGTGCCAGGGCAAGGACGCCTGGCTGCCGCGCCGCGACGAGGCCTACCTCGGCGTGCTGGTGGACGACCTGGTGACCCAGGGCGTGACCGAGCCCTACCGCATGTTCACCAGCCGGGCCGAGTTCCGCCTGCAGCTGCGCGAGGACAACGCCGACATGCGCCTGACCGAACAGGGCAGGGCCATGGGTCTGGTGGATGACGCCCGCTGGGATGCCTTCAGCCGCAAGCGCGACGCTGTTTCACGTGAAACCGAGCGCCTGAAATCCACCTGGGTGAACCCGCGCATCCTCGAGGCCGCCGAGTCCGAGCGGGTGCTGGGCAAGGCCATCGAGCGCGAATACAACCTGTTCGATCTGTTGCGCCGGCCGGGTGTGTCGTACCCGGTCCTGATGGGCATGGGCGAAGGGCGTTGGGCGCCGGTGGCCAAGCCGGACGATCAGGATGCGCGGCCTGTGGCTTCACGTGAAACACTGGGCGAGCTGCACGACGCGGTGGTGGAGCAGGTGGAGATCGCGGCCAAGTACTCGGGCTACATCGACCGGCAGAAGGACGAGGTCGAGCGTGCTGCCCACTACGAGCACCTGAAGCTGCCACCGGATCTGGACTACGCACAGGTCACGGCGCTGTCGTTCGAGGCGCGGCAGAAGCTGGCCAAGCACCGGCCGGAGACGCTGGGCCAGGCCTCGCGCATCTCGGGCATCACGCCGGCCAGCATTTCGCTGCTGATGATTCACCTGAAGAAGGGTGGGTTCAAGGGTTTTGCCCGCACCACGGAAGAGCAGGGCGCATGAGTGCGGCCGCCTTGAAACCGGCGCTGGAAGCCGGGTTGCGCGAGCTTGGCCTGACCCTGTCCGACGCGCAGGTGGACCAGCTGCTGGCCTACCAGGACCTGATCGCCAAGTGGAACAAGGTCTACAACCTGACAGCGGTGCGCGACCCGCAGGAGATGCTGACGCACCACCTGCTGGACAGTCTGGCCGCCGTCGCGCCGCTGCTGCGGCAGACGGGCGGTGAGTCTGTGAAGTTGCTGGATGTGGGGTCGGGTGGTGGGCTGCCGGGCGTGGTGATCGCCATCACCTGCCCGCAGATCCAGGTGCACTGTGTGGACACGGTGCTCAAGAAGGCAACCTTCATCCAGCAGGTGGCGGCGTCGCTCAAGCTGCCGAACCTGCGTGGCATTCATGCGCGGGTGGAGTCGCTGAAGGCGGAGGAGGGTGGTGGCTACGACGTGGTCTGCTCGCGTGCGTTTGCCTCGCTGGTGGATTTCACGACCTGGTCGCGTTCGGCGCTGAAGCCGGGGGCGGTGTGGATGGCGATGAAGGGCAGGCACCCGGCGGACGAGTTGTCAGCCTTGCCTGCGGATGTGTCGGTGTTTCACGTGGAACAGTTGAAGGTGCCAGGTCTGGATGCGGAGCGGTGCATCGTTTGGCTTCGGCCTGCTGCTTTGGCTTGAGTGCTGTTCCTCGTGGAGACCTCGCGCCAGGCCATTGGCGACATGCGCGTTCTCCGGCCCACCTCGCGGGCGAACATCCGGGTCCGCTGAACCCCTCTCGTCAACCCTGGGCCTGTTCGCCGCCGCGTGGGCAACCGCGAATGGGGCCTGCGCCCGCGCACATCGCCAACGGTCTGTGAGAGGTGATGTGGGCGCACCACCGATGGCTCGCCCTGTTTCGCTGGAGGGGCTGTGGCGTGTGGATGGGCGGCGGGACGATTCGCGGTTGCCAATGAGGAGGCGAACCAGCACGGCGTTGACGAGGCTACGCAAGCGTTCAGACCCGCCAGACCGCGAGCTGGACCAGAGCTCGGCCACGCGACGCAGCCCCCTCAGAACAACGGTTGAGCGAAACAAGCGGCACTCAAACCACAAAGCCAGCCGAAAGAAAACACCCCTCACGTAAACTCGACCGCTCCACCCCAGAGAAAGCCCCCCATGTTCGGCATCGCTGACTACGGCGCCTTCGTCGCCGCCATCGTCCTGTTCCTCGCCATCCCCGGCCCGGGCAACCTCGCCCTTATCACCTCCACCGGCAAAGGCGGCATCCGGGGCGGCATGGCGGCCACCTTCGGCGTCATCGCCGGCGACCAGGTCCTGATGTGGCTGGCCGTGGCCGGCGTGGCCGCGCTGCTCGCCGCCTACCCCACGGCCTTCAGCTTCGTGCAATGGGCCGGCGCCGCCTACCTCGCCTGGCTGGGCTGGAAAATGCTCACTGCCAAACCCGGCGACGCGCCCGTGCTCAACATCCGCCCCAGCCAGTTCTTCCAGCAGGCCGTCACCATCACCCTGCTCAACCCCAAGGCCATCGTCTTCTACATGGCCTTCTTCCCGCTCTTCGTCGACCCAGCGCGCCACCAGGGCCTGATCACCTTCGGCGCCATGGCCGCGACTATCGCCGTCCTGACCTTCCTCTACGGCCTGACGGTTGTGCTGCTGACCCACTTCCTGGCCGAGCGCATGCGCGCCAACCCGCGCATCACCCAGACGCTGAACAAGCTCGCCGGCGTCTTCCTCATCGGCTTCGGCGTCAAGCTGGCCATCTCCAAGTGATGTCGACGATGGCAGATCCGCCACGGCGTTTGCTGGCGCTATGCGGCAGCCTGCGTCAACAGTCCCGCAGCCTCACCTTGCTGGAGGCGTTCGGGCACCGGGTGCCCGCATGGGCCACCTTCCAGATCCACCGTGGACTCGGCGACTTGCCGCTGTTCAACCCCGACGACGAAGCCTCCCCGGCCGCGGAAGTCCGGCGGCTGTGGGCGGCGGTCGATCAGGCCGATGCCCTGATCATTGCCAGCCCCGAATACGCGCACGGCGTGACCGGGACCATCAAGAACACCCTGGACTGGTTGGTCGGTCATCCCCCGTTTGCGGGCAAACCCGTCGCCGTGCTCAACCCGTCTCACCGGGCCGAACATGCCGATCTGGCCCTGAAGGAAACCCTGCGCACCATGGCGGCCCGGCTGGTCGACGGCGGCTGTCTTCGCATCCCCGCGACCGCATCGGAACTCGGTGCGGCGCCTCTGGCGCACACCCTCCCGTTTTCCACCCTGATCGATGACGTCTGGGGCGCGTTGAGGACGGCGCTGGTTGACACGTCCCCACGCGACGAACAGGCGCCGGCATCGCCCGGCCAACCCCACCCGCAGCCACAGGCCGTGGCGGAGAACTGCTGATGGCAAAAATTTTCTGTGTCGCCAACCAGAAGGGCGGTGTCGGCAAGACCACCACCACCGTCAACCTCGCGGCTGGTCTGGCCAAGGTGGGGCAGCGCGTGCTGATGGTCGACCTCGATCCGCAGGGCAACGCCACCATGGGTTCGGGCGTGGACAAGCGCAGCATGGCGCTGTCGGTCTATGACGTGCTGCTGGAGTCGGCCTCGGTGGCGGAGGCGGCCATCCATTCCGAAAAATGCGGCTACCACGTGCTGGGCGCCAACCGCGAACTGGCCGGTGCCGAGGTCGAACTGGTCGAACTGGAGCGCCGCGACCAGCGCCTGAAGGCCGCGCTGGCCGCGGTGGATGCCGACTACGACTTCGTGCTCATCGACTGCCCGCCGTCGCTGTCCATGCTCACGCTCAACGGCCTGTGCTCGGCGCACGGCGTCATCGTGCCCATGCAGTGCGAGTACTTCGCGCTCGAAGGCCTGACCGATCTGGTCAACACCATCAAGCAGGTCCACGCCAACCTCAACCCCGACCTGCAGATCATCGGCCTGCTGCGCGTCATGTACGACCCGCGCATCACGCTGCAGCAGCAGGTGAGCGACCAGCTCAAGGCCCACTTCGGCGACAAGGTGTTCGACACCGTGATCCCGCGCAACGTGCGCCTGGCCGAGGCGCCCAGCTACGGCCTGCCCGGCGTGGTGTTCGACCCGTCGGCCCGCGGCAGCCAGGCCTTCATCACCTTTGCCAACGAGATGGTCGAGCGCATCCGCAAGATGTGATGTGAGCGCCGGCTTTCGCTGAACCCCATATGAAACAAGAGAATGTCCTGATCCTGCCCGGTTGGCAGAACAGCGGCCCCGAACACTGGCAGAGCCGCTGGGAGGCCCTGCACGGCTACCGCCGCGTGGACCAGCACGACTGGATGACGCCCAGACGCGGCGACTGGATCGCCCGGCTGGAAGACGTGATCCTGGGCTGTGATGGCCCGGTGGTGCTGGTGGCGCACAGCCTGGGCTGCATCCTCACGGCCGCCTGGGCGGAAGTTTCGCGCAGCACCGACCGCGTGCAAGGTGCGCTGCTGGTCGCGCCCGGCGACCCGGAGCGCGACGAGCTGCGTCCCCTGCTGCCCAGCTGGGCGCCCATCGTGCGCCAGCGCCTGCCGTTCCCCAGCATCCTGGTCGGCAGCCGCGACGACCCCTATTGCAGCTTCAACAAGGCGCAGTCCCTGGCCGGGAGCTGGGGCTCGCGTTTCATCGACTACGGCGAGTGCGGCCACATCAACGCGGAGTCCGGGTTGGGAGACTGGCCGGAGGGGCGTGAGCTGCTGAGCGAACTGACAGAAAAGAAAGACAACTGAGATGGTCACCAAAAAACCCAAGGGCCTCGGCCGCGGACTCGAAGCCCTGCTCGGACCCAAGGTCGCCGACGCGCCCGCTGCGGCCCCCGCCGCTGAAGGCACGCCCAGCCGCCTGGCGCTGGACCAGCTGGTCGCCGGCGTCTACCAGCCGCGCACGCGCATGGACGAGGGCGCGCTCTACGAGCTGGCCGAGTCGATCAAGGCGCAGGGCATCATGCAGCCCATCCTGGTGCGCCGGCTGGCCGACGGTCCGAACGCCGGCAAGTACGAAATCATCGCGGGCGAGCGGCGCTTCCGCGCCTCGAAGCTGGCGGGTCTGGCCGAGGTGCCGGTGCTGGTGCGCGACGTGCCCAACGAGTCCGCCGCGGCGATGGCGCTGATCGAGAACATCCAGCGCGAGGACCTGAACCCGCTGGAAGAGGCGCAGGGCCTGCAGCGGCTGGTGAAGGAATTCGGCCTGACGCACGAACAGGCCGCGCAGGCTGTGGGGCGCTCGCGCTCGGCCGCGTCCAACCTGTTGCGCCTGTTGCAGCTGGCCGAGCCGGTGCAGACCATGCTGATGGCCGGCGACATCGACATGGGCCATGCGCGCGCGCTGCTGTCGCTGGAGAAGGCGGCGCAGATCACGGCGGGCAACCAGATCGCGGCGAAGAAGCTGTCGGTGCGCGAGGCCGAGAACCTGGTCAAGAAGATCGGCGCCGAGTTCAACCTGGTGCCGCAGCAGCCCAAGAAGGAAAAGTCGCGCGACATCCGCCGGGTCGAGGAAGAGCTGTCCGACCTGCTGACCGCCGAGGTCGAGGTGCGCATCAAGAAGCGCGTCAAGCGCCACGGCCGCGTCGAGGAGATGGGCGAACTGGCGATCCAGTTCGGCTCGCTGGACGAGCTCAACGGTCTGATCGACAGGCTGCGCAACGAGCGCTGACTCCGGCAGGTTTCGTTTTTGTGGCGTCCTTACCACCCATGGAACATGAGGCTCCTGGGGCTGGAAAACGCCGCATTCAGGGCATGTGGCTACACTCGTGACCCTCGATTCAGAGGCATGCCGCGAGACCACACGCCTTGTGGCCCGCCGCTGGCGAGGACGACCTCGTCGGCGTTTCTCTCCCACGGGACGACCCGCAGTCTGGTACGCCTGTACCAGGGAGCCGCTCCATGACTTGGTTCTTTCTGGTTGTTGCCGGCCTTTTTGAAATTGGCTGGGCAATTGGATTGAAGTACACCGAAGGATTCACGCGATTCTGGCCAACGGCAGGAACGATCGGCGCGATGGTTGTCAGCGTCGCATTGCTCGGCCTTGCGATGCGCACCCTGCCTGTCGGCACCGCCTATGCGGTGTGGACGGGCATCGGGGCCGTGGGCACGGTCGTTTTGGGAATGCTCCTCTTCAACGAACCAGCCACCTTCGGCAGGCTGGCATGCGTGGGCCTCATCCTCGCGGGCATCGTGGGGCTGAAGCTGACGACGTAGAGCGTCGTGCACCGAGAGGCCACGGCTGCGACGGGCCTTCCCCCCTGGAAAAAGAAACGCCCCAGTCGTTGACTGGGGCGGACCTGTCGGCTCTCACCGGAGAGCCTCTATCTGGTTGCGTCGCGCGGAGGAGGGGAGATCAGTTCCCCACCTTCAGCTGGCCGCCCTTGCCCAGACCGCCCTTGACTTCCTGTGCCTTGTAGTTGCGCAGGGCGATGACCATCTGGTTGTAGGAGTCGGTGAACGCGGCCACCGTGGCCTTGCCGGCCGGCGAGCGCGAGAAGCCGCCGAGCGAACCGGCCGCGCTGGGGCCGAACGCGCTCAGGGCCGCGCCGTAGTTGGTGGCGGTGGCGTTGCCTTCGGAGATCGCGATCTGCACGCCCGAGCGGATGTCGAACATGGTCAGCGTCACGACCGAGGCCTTGCTTTCCAGACCACCGGCGATGGCGGCCAGGTTGCGGTTGCGGCCACCCAGCAGGCCACCCAGCGCGCCGACCACCTGGCCGGTCGACTCGTTGTCGATGATGATCGCGGGTTCGAGGTAGTAGTCGGCCGCGACGCGCTGGCCCTTCTGCTGCTGCGAACCGGCGCGGAACTCACCCGAGTTGCGCTGCTTGTCGGTGATGGCGGAGATCTTGCTCTCGGTCTTGTTGTTGCCGATCGAGGTGATCACGAAGCAGTTGGACTGGGCCACAGCCAGGCGGATCAGCGGCTCGATGGTGGTGACCTGGGTGGCGGCACCGAAGCTGCCCCACCATTCTTTGCCGCGGCCGTCGTCGACCGCCAGGGTGCCCAGCGGCGAAGCGCAGCGCTCCAGCGATTCGTTGGCGCCGACGCTGGTGCCGCCGGCGGCGGCGCCGGTGGCGGCGGTCGGGCTGGAGCCGGTGGTCACGCGGCCGCCGCCCGCGCCGCCGCAGGCGGTGAGCGTCAGGCCCAGGGCCAGGGCGATCGCAACGCGGGAGGGGGTGGTGTTCAGTTTCATGGATACCTTCCTGGTGTCAGTCAAAAAACATGGCTGGCCGCTTTGGATGAGCCGGCCCGCCGGGGGGGTCAATAGTAGTGCCAGCGGCCGTCGCGCCAGTAGGTGCGGTAGGCGTAGCCGCTGTACCAGCCCGCCACCCAGCCGTTCTTGCGCACGGTTTCACGCCATTCGTAGTCTGTCTGCGCCTGCTCCTTGGCCTTGCGCGCCTGGGTGAGCAGCTTCTTGGCTTCCTTGTCGCCCTTGTCGGCGGCCATCATCAGCCAGCGCTCGGCTTCAACGGGATCGGAGCCCATTTCTTCCAGGCCGAACAGGTAGAAGCGACCCAGGGCCTGGGCGGCCTTGAAGTCGCCGCGCTCGCCGGCATCTCGCATCCACTTGATGGCCAGGTAGCTGTCCTTCTTCACGCCATCGCCGCGGAAGAAGCGCAGACCCAGGTCGTAGGCCGCGCGGGGGTCCTTGGCGGCCATGGCCTCCAGCGCCAGCAGCTTGGGGTTCTGGGCCGGGTCGGGCTGGGCGGCCAGCTCGGCTTCGAAGGTCGCGGTGTTGCGCGGCCGGTCGGAGCAGCCGCTGGCGTCGCAGATGCGGATGGTGTCCTGGGCGAAGGCCGCCGAAGACACCAGCAGCAGGGAAAGGCAGAGTTGTTTCATGGGACCGCATGCAGGGGTGTGACAGAAGAAAAAAGTGTACAGCGCCATTTTCTTGCTGCACAGCGGTCCGACCCTCGGGCTCCGGACCGCTGGCTCCCCTGCGTGGAGGAGGTGCCGGGCTCAGAGCGCGAAGATCTTGCCCGGGTTGAGGATGTTGTCCGGGTCCAGCGCGCGCTTGAGCGTGCGCATCATGGTGATGGCGCCGTCGCCGGCCTCGCGGCGCAGGAAGTCCATCTTGTGCAGGCCCACGCCGTGTTCGCCGGTGCAGGTGCCTTCCAGGTCGAGCGCGCGCGCCACCAGCTTGTGGTTCAGCGCTTCGGCGGTGTGGTGCTCCTCGGGCTTGGCCGGGTCGATCAGGTAGCCGAAGTGGAAGTTGCCGTCGCCCACGTGGCCGACCAGGAAGTAGGGGATGCCGCTGGCGTCGGCCTCGGCCACCGAGTCGAGCAGGCAGTCGGCCAGGCGGCTGATCGGCACGCAGGTGTCGGTGCTGATGGCGCGGCAGCCGGGCCTGCTCTGGATGGCGGCGAAGTAGGCGTTGTGCCGCGCGGTCCACAGGCGGGTGCGCTCCTCGGGCGTGGTCGCCCATTCGAAGGCGTTGCCGCCGAACTCGCCGGCGATCTCCTGCACCGTCTCGGCCTGCTCCTTCACGCTCGCGGGCGAGCCGTGGAATTCCATCAGCAGCATGTGTTCTTCGCGCAGGCCCAGCTTGCTGTGCGCGTTCACCATGCGCACGGTGTTGGCGTCGATCAGCTCGCAGCGCGCGATCGGCACGCCCAGCTGGATCACCTGGATCACGGTGCGCACCGCCGCTTCAATGGTGGGAAACGAGCAGGTTGCGGCCGAGATCGCCTCGGGCAGCGGGTAGAGCTTGAGGGTGACCTCGGTGATGACGCCCAGCGTGCCTTCGCTGCCCACCATCAGGCGCGTGAGGTCGTAGCCGGCGCTGCTCTTCTTGGCGCGCGTGCCGGTGCGGATCACCTCGCCCTGCGCGGTGACGACTTCGAGCGCCAGCACGTTCTCGCGCATGGTGCCGTAGCGCACGGCGTTCGTGCCGCTGGCACGGGTGGCGGTCATGCCGCCGATCGAGGCGTCCGCGCCCGGGTCGATGGGGAAGAACAGGCCTTCGCTTTTCACCGCGTTGTTCACGCCCATGCGGGTGATGCCCGGCTGCACGGTGACGGTGAGGTCTTCGGCGTTGATGGACAGCACCTGGTCCATGCGGCTGACGTCGATGCTGATGCCGCCCTGCACGGCCAGCAGGTGGCCTTCGAGCGAGGAACCGACGCCAAAGGGAATGACCGGCACCTTGTATTGCGCGGCCAGTTTCACCGCGTCGGCCACGTCCTGCGTGGACTCGGCGAACACCACGGCCGAGGGCGGCGGCACTTCGAAGATCGACTCGTCGCGGCCGTGCTGCTCGCGCACCGCCTGGGCGGTGGAGCAGCGGGCGCCAAAGCGCGACTGCAGGGCCTGGATGAGTGCGTGGGGCACCTCGCGCAGCGAAAGCTCGGGCGCGAGGTGGGAGGCGGTGGTGGGGGCGTTCATGGCGGTCTCCTGGTCGGTGCGGGCCTGTCGCGCCCGTGATCAGCCGGCAGTGTAGACCGGGCGTCCCGCCGCGAACAGCGCGCACGGGACTGCCCCCACCCGGGACATCACATCTTCATGGCCCGGCTGAACTCGGTGGCGTTGATCGTGCCGTCCTTGTCGGTGTCGGCGCTGTCGAACTTGGCGGCCAGCGCCGGCAGGGTGGTGGCTTCGTCTTTGCTGAGCTTGCCGTCGGCGTTCTTGTCGGCCTTGGTGAAGGCGGCCGTGATCTCGGTGTCGGTGGCGGCGGGCTTGGCCGGGGCGGCGGTGCTCTGCGCGTAGGCGCTGCCGGCCACCCCCAGGGTGACGCCGGCGATCAGCAGCAGGCTGCGGGCTTCGAACGAGGTGAGACGGACAAATCGTCGGGACATGGGTCGCTCCTTGAATGTTGAAGGGACGCCCATTGCACCGTCGATGACCCCACGGGGCCAGTGTTTTTGCCGCCTGTTTCCGCACGCATGCTCTGCTTGCCTCAGACACATTTGTGAGCCTTCGCTTACAGCACCATGCCCCCGTCGCCGGCTTTCACGGACAATGGTCCGGTGCGGCGCGCAACAGGTGCGCCGCGGCAGCAGGAGACCTCCATGGGCAACCGCCTATCCCAAATTGCAACCCGCACCGGCGACGCCGGCACCACCGGTCTGGGCGACAACGCCCGCGTGTCCAAGAACAGCCTGCGCGTGCACGCGATGGGCGACGTGGACGAACTCAACTCCCACATCGGCCTGCTGCTGTGCGAAGACATGCCGGCCGACGTGCGCACGCTGCTGGTCGAGATCCAGCACCAGCTGTTCAACCTCGGCGGCGAGCTGTCCATTCCCGGCTACGAGCTGCTCAAGCCCGAGGCCGTGCTGGCGCTGGACGAGGCCCTGGCCACTTATAACGAACAGCTGCCGCGCCTGCAGGAGTTCATCCTGCCCGCCGGCAACCGCGCCGCCAGCCAGGCGCATGTCTGCCGCACCGTGGCGCGCCGCGCCGAGCGGCACCTGGTGGCGCTGGGCAACGAAGAGGCCATCAAGGAGGCGCCGCGCCAGTACCTCAACCGCCTGTCCGACCTGATGTTCGTGCTCGCGCGCGTGCTCAACCGCATGAACGGCGGCGACGACGTGTACTGGAAAAGCGAGCGGCTGCAGCAGGGCGGCCAGGAGTGAAACCGCTGCTGCTCATGGCACTGGCGCTGGTGCTCGCGGCGCCCGGGGTGGTTGCGGCCGCCGCCAGCCGCGTCGGCCTGGTCTGCGAGGCGGTCTACGCGCCGGCGCGGGAGATCTGGGTGCGCCGGGTCGAGATCAGCTACGACGACCAGCGTGTGAGTGCGGTCGGCATCGACGGCGTGCCGGTGCACAGCTTTGCGGTCAATGGCACGGTCATCCTCACCGCGCTGGACAACGAGCGCATCCAGATCGACGTGGCGCGGCTGTCCTGGCAGAGCGACTTCCGCGGCCTGGCCCAGTCGCAAGGCCGCTGCGAACGGGCGGTGTGAACCGCCGCCGGCCGGCGGTCAGGTATCGATGTGCAGCCCGACCGTGTCGGGCCGCTGGCCGCTGTTCAGCCGGATGCGCAGCGAGAGGTCGGTGCGCGAGTCGGCGTGCTCCACCGCCTGCTCGGCCGTGAGTTCGCCCTGGGTGTACAGGTCGTAGAGCGACTGGTCGAAGGTGCGCATGCCCAGCTCGTTGCTCTTGGCCATCACATCCTTGATGTCGTCCACCTGCCCCTTCTGGATCAGGTCGGAGACATAGGGCGACAGCAGCATCACTTCCACCGCGGGCACCAGCTTGCCCTGCACGCCGCGGATCAGGCGCTGGCCCACCACGCCCTTGAGGTTGAGTGACAGGTCCATCAGCACCTGCCGGTGGGCCGCCTCGGGGAAGAAGTTGAGGATGCGCTGGATCGCCTGGTTGGCGTTGTTGGCGTGCAGCGTGGACAGGCACAGGTGGCCGGTCTCGGCGTAGGCCAGCGCGTGCTGCATGGTGTTGAGGTCGCGGATCTCGCCGATCATGATCACGTCCGGCGCCTCGCGCATGGCGTGCCGCAGGGCCTCGTCGAAGGACTTGGTGTCCAGACCGACTTCGCGCTGGTCGACGATGGACTTGCCATGGCTGTGCTCGAACTCCATCGGGTCTTCGACGGTCAGGATGTGGCCGGCCGCATTCTGGTTGCGGTGGTCGATCAGCGATGCCAGCGTGGTCGACTTGCCCGATCCTGCGGCACCCACGATCAGCACCAGCCCGCGCTTGAGCATGGACAGGCGGCTGATCGACGCCGGCAGTTTGAGTGTCTCCAGCGAGGGAATGCGGGCGTTGACGTGCCGCACCACCACGGCCACCTCGCCGCGCTGGCGGAACACATTGATCCGGAAGCGGCCCAGGCCGTTGATGGCGACGGCCAGATCGCACTCCAGTGTGGCCTCGAACTCGCGGATCTGCGACTCGCGCATCGCGGAGTACGCCAGCCGCTTGATGCGCTCCGGGTTCAGGGGGTCTTCCTGCAGGCGCCGCATGACGCCATGCACCTTGAGGGCGGGCGGGGTGCCGGCCGAGAGAAACAGGTCGGACGCCCCGTGCGTGACCATGGCCGACAGGTAGTGGCTGAGGTCGTCTTCGGGCGAAGGGAAGAGGGGGTCCATGGTCAGGAAAAAGACGGCTTTTTATCCATATCGGCCGCCGGTGCCCTGTCTTGACCACTTCTGATCTGTGTCAGTTCCCTTCCGGCCGGACCGGGGCACACTGGTGCGCATCCACACCATGAGCAAGCGTTTTCCCGCCAACCCGCCCCATCCCGAGCGCAACTGCTGGGGCTGCGACCGCTATTGCGCGGCGAACAGCATGCTGTGTGGCAATGGCTCGGAGCGCACCCAGCACCCGGCCGAGCTGTTCGGGCCGGACTGGGCGGCGTGGGAGGCGCCCGCCGAAGCGGAGGCCGGAGCCCCGCTCAGCGGGGCTGAAGCACCGCCATCGTGATGCGGGAGACGCAGGTCAGCTCGCCCGCGTCGTTCTTCAGTTCGATCTGCCAGACCTGGGTCGTCCGGCCGATGTGCACCGGCCGCGCGGTGCCCGTCACCCAGCCGCTGGTGGCGCCCTTGAGGTGGTTGGCGTTGATGTCCAGGCCCACCGCGCGGTAGCCTTCCGGCACGCTGAACGCGGCGCCGCAGGAACCCAGCGTTTCCGCCAGCACCACGCTGACGCCGCCGTGGAACAGGCCGTAGGGCTGGATGGTCCGTCGGTCGACCGGCAGGCGGGCGGTGATGAAATCGTCGCCCACCTCCAGGAATTCCATGCCCAGATGCTCGTTGGCCGTGCCGCGGCTGACGGCGGTGAGGATCTCGCAGGAGATGGGTTGCTTCCACACACGCGCCATGGTTCAGGCCTTCTTTCGTCCGATCAGCGCCCACAGCAGAATGGCGCCGAAGGTGGCGGTGCCGATGCCGCCCAGCGCGAAGCCGCCGAACTTGAGCGTGTAGTCGCCGGTGCCCAGCACCAGGGTGATGGCGGCCACCAGCAGGTTGCGGTTGTCGGAGAAGTCGACCTTGTTGTCGACCCAGATCTTGGCGCCTGCAATCGCGATCAGGCCGAACACCACGATGGACACGCCGCCCATCACGGCCAGCGGAATGGCCTGGATCAGGGCGCCGAACTTGGGGCTGAAGCCCAGCAGGATGGCCATCAGGCCGGCCACCAGGAACACGGCGGTCGAGTAGATCTTGGTCGCGGCCATGACGCCGATGTTCTCGGCGTAGGTGGTCACGCCGGTGCCGCCGGCGCTGCCGGCCACCATGGTGGCGACGCCGTCGCCGATGAAAGCGCGGCCCATGTACTGGTCCAGGTTCTTGCCGGTCATGGCGGTCACGGCCTTGATGTGGCCCAGGTTCTCGGCCACCAGGATGATGGCCACCGGCGCGATCAGCAGCATGGCGTTGGCGCTGAACACCGGGGCGCTGAAGTTCGGCATGCCGAACCAGGCGGCGCTGGCGATGCCGCTCAGGTCCAGCGGCTTGCCCAGGCCCATGCCGTTGGTCAGCACGGCGTAGACGACGCTGGCGACGATCAGGCCGACCAGGATCAGCAGGCGCTGCACCATGCCGCTGCTGAACACGGCCACCAGGGCGACGCAGACGAAGGTGATGCCCTGCATCCACTTGTCGAAGTCGGTCGGCGCCATGTTCTTGATCGGGATGCCGGCCAGGTTCAGGCCGATCACCGCCACCACCGCGCCGGTCACCACCGGGGGCATGAAGCGTTCGATCCAGCCGGTGCCGATGGCCTGCACCACCACGCCGATCAGGGTGTAGAGCAGGCCGCAGGCGATGATGCCGCCCAGCGCCACGCCGATGTTGGCGTTGGGGCCGGAGCCGGCGTAGCCGGTGGCCGCGATCACCACGCCGATGAAGGCGAAGCTCGAACCGAGGTAGCTGGGCACCTTGCCGCCGGTGACGAGGAAGAAGATCAGGGTGCCGATGCCGCTCATGAGGATGGCGACATTGGGATCGAAGCCCATGAGGATGGGGGCGAGCACCGTGGCGCCGAACATGGCGATCAGGTGCTGCACGCCCATCACGCCGGTCTGCGGCCAGGGCAGGCGTTCATCGGGTCCGACGACGCCGCCGTTGGCAAGGGTGGTGGGGGATTTTTCGGTCCAGCTGAGCAGGCCCATGGTTTCTCCTTCTCGTGTTGTGATGGGCCGGGATTCTGCGCGCAAATCGGCCGGCGCACCCATCCGGTGCGGGACAGGCGGGCCGGGCCGCCGCTCAGCCGCCGATGGCCGGCAGCACCTCGCCCCGGCATTCGCCGAAGCCGATGCGCGCCGCGCCGGGCTTCTCGCACCAGCCGCGCAGCACCACGGTGTCGCCGTCCTCGAGGAAGGTGCGCGTCTCGCCCGTGGCGGCCAGGGGAATCTGCCGGGTGCCGCCCAGCGAGAGTTCCACGATGGCGCCCGCTTCCTCGTAGGTCGGGCCGGAGATGGTGCCGGTGCCCAGCAGGTCGCCGGGCTGCAGGTTGCAGCCGTTGTTGGCGTGCTGCGTCAGCATCTGTGCGATGGTCCAGTACTGGTGGCGGAAGCTCGTGGCCGACAGCCGGTCGGGCGCCACGCCCTTGGCGCGGTGCTGCGCCGATTCCAGCAGCACCTCCAGCTGCACGTCCACACCGCCCTGCGCGCTGTTGGCGGGGCTGTCCAGGTAGGGCAGGGGCTGGGGCTCGTCGGCCGGGTGGGCGAAGGGCACGCGGTAGGGCGCCAGCGCCTCCATGGTCACGATCCAGGGCGAGACGCTGGTGCAGAAGTTCTTGCCCAGGAAGGGGCCGAGCGGCGCCATTTCCCAGAACTGGTGGTCGCGCGCCGACCAGTCGTTGAGCAGGCACATGCCGAAGATGTGCTGCTCGGCCTCGGCGATCGGAATGGGCTGGCCCAGGGCGTTGCCGGGGCCGACGTAGAAACCCATTTCCAGCTCGTAGTCGAGCCGGCGGCAGGGGCCGTACACCGGCGCCGACGCGCCCGGGGCCATGGCCTGGCCGTGCGGGCGGTGGAAGGGCGTGCCGCTGATCACCACGCTGGACGCCCGGCCGTGGTAGGCGATGGGAATCCACTGGAAGTTGGGCGTGAGCGGGTCGTCGGGCCGGATCACGCGGCCCACGTTGCGGGCGTGGTGGATCGAGGTGTAGAAGTCGGTGTAGTCGCCGATGCGCGTGGGCACGCTGTGTTCCACGGCGCTTTGTGGCACCAGGCAGGCGTGCAGGGCGCCCACCACGGTGGCGTCGGCGTCGTGGCGCAGCGCCGCAAACAGCGCGTGGCGCAGCGCGCGCCAGGCGGCTGGTCCCGTGGCCAGCAGGTCGTTGAGCGAGGGCTGTGCCGCGGCCCGGGCCGCGTCGGCGGCCAGGCCGTCCAGCACGCCAGACGCCGACACCGCCGCCAGGTCGATCACCTGGTCGCCGATGGCCACGCCACCGCGGAAGGGCTCGTCCGTGCCTCGGCGGCGGAACACGCCGAAGGGAAGGTTCTGGATCGGGAAGTCGGTGCCCGGCTCGTTGGCCGAGGTCAGCCAGCTGCGGGCGGCGGGGTCGTGGGTGTGGTTGAGCGTCATGGCGGACTCCGTTCAGGCCGAGGGCATCAGGGCGTCGTCGAAGATCGCGACCGCGCGCGTCCAGCCGGCCGAGGCGCCGCGGATCTTGTGCGGGAAGCAGCTGATGTAGAAGCCGGTCGGCGGCAGGGCTTCGAGGTTGTGCAGCTTCTCCAGGTGGCAGTAGCCGATGTCGCGGCCGGCCTTGTGGCCTTCCCAGATCAGGCTGGCGTCCTTCGATTCGGCGTACTTCTGCGCGGTGTAGACGAAGGGCGCGTCCCAGCTCCAGGCGTCGGTGCCGGTCAGGCGCACGCCGCGTTCGAGCAGGTACATGGTGGCGTCGTAACCCATGCCGCAGCCGGCGCTGACGAAGTCGTTGTGGCCGTAGCGGCTGCCGGCGCGGGTGTTGACCACCACGATCTCCAGCGGGCTCAGGGTGTGGCCGATGCGCGCCAGCTCGGCCTCGACGTCGGCGGCGGTGACCACGTAGCCGTCGGCGAAGTGGCGGAAGTCCAGCTTCACGCCGGGCTGGAAGCACCACTCCAGCGGCACCTCGTCGATGGTCCAGGCCTTCTTCTTCTCGCCCAGCGCCTTGTCCATGGTGCTGTGGAAGTGGTAGGGCGCGTCCAGGTGGGTGCCGTTGTGGGTCGAGAGCTGAATCGTCTCCACCGCCCACACGTCGCCGTCGGGCAGGTCTTCCTGCTTGAGGCCGGGGAAGAACGGCGCCATCTGCTCGAACGAGTTCTTGTGGTCGAAGTACTGGATCTTGGGCGCGAAGGCCGGTGGGTCGGAGATGACGTCGTTTTCCAGGTAGATCGAGAGGTCGACGAATCGGCGGGTCATGGGGTGCTCCTTGGGTTTCTGTGTGGGGGTGCGCTCAGGTGCTCACTTGAGCAGCACCAGACTCAGCGACGGGAAGGCCATCAGCAGCAGCAGCACGCCCACCATGATCAGCGTGAACGGTCCGGTGCCGCGGAAGATGTCACCCAGCGTGATGCGCGGGTCGTTCAGCGAGCTCTTGACCACGTAGGCCGAGAGCCCGAACGGTGGCGTGAGCAGGCCGATCTCCACCGCCACCACGGTGACCACGCCGAACCAGATCAGGTCCATGCCGAACTGCTCGGCGATGGGCAGCATCAGCGGCAGCACGATCAGCAGGATGGACGACGAGTCGATCACCGTGCCCAGCAGGACGATGATGAACACATAGACCAGCATGAAGGCGAACGGGCCGAAGCCGGCGTGGCTGATCAGCTCCATCAGGAACTGCGGCATGCCCGACATGGCCAGCATGCGGGTGTAGATGCTGGCGCAGATGATGAGGAAGCTGACCGCCACCGTGACGTGTCCGGTTTCGGTCAGCACCTCCCAGAACGCCCTGGCCGTGAGCTTGCGCCGCAGCACCGCGATCAGCAGCGCCAGCGCCGCGCCCACCGCGCCGGCCTCGGTGGCGGTGAACAGGCCGCCGTACAGGCCGCCCAGCACGCCGCCGATCATCAGCACGATGGGCACCAGCTTGAGCACCATGGTCAGCGGGCTCATGTCCTCGCCGTCGGGCACCGGCATCTCGCCGCCAGCGTAGACCATCGAGGGTTTGAAGTAGGCCGCCAGCACGATGCCGATGGCGAACGCCGCGGCCAGCAGCAGACCCGGCACGATGCCGGCGGTGAACAGGTCGCCCACCGACTGGTTGGCCAGGAAGCCGTAGAGGATCATCAGCAGGCTGGGCGGGATCAGCATGCCCAGCACCGACGAGCCGGCCACCACCCCCACGGCGAACCTGGGCTGGTAGCCGAAGCGCATCATCTGCGGCACGGCCACGCGGGTGAACACCGCGGCAGACGCGATGGAGATGCCGGTGATGGCGGCGAACACCGCGTTGGACGCGACGGTGGCCACGCCCAGGCCGCCGCGCAGGCGGCGGAACAGCTGGTTGGCGACCTCGAAGGCGTCCTTGCCGATGTCGGCCCGCGCCACCAGGAAGCCGGTCAGCACGAACAGCGGCACCACGCCGAAGATGTGGCTGGCGATGGCGTCGCTCGACGCCTGCGCCAGCAGGTTGGCGGCCACGCCGATGTCGTCGCGGATGATCCAGACGCCGACGAAGGACACCAGGCCCAGCACCACGGCCACGTGCAGTCCGCCCCAGATCAGCAGCAGCATCAGCACCAGCGAGAGCACGGCGACGGTGGTGGCGCTCATGGGCGATCCTCCCGCCCGGCCGCCAGACGTTGCCCGCGCTGCAGGTCGAGCACGGCCAGCAGCACAAAGGTCAGCGCCGTCATGGCCAGCCCGATCAGCATCATCAGCCGCACCGGCCAGACCGGCGCCATGAAATCGCCCAGCGCCCCCACGTACTCGCGCGAGGCGATGGACTCGATCAGCGAGGGCCAGGCGGCCCAGAGAATCACGGCCATCAGCAGCGCCCCCAGACCGTGGTACAGCGCCTGCAGCCGCGCGGCCAGCACCGGCCGCTCGCGCTTGAGCCGGTCCAGCAGCATGTCGGCGCGGGTGAAGCGGCCGCAGCGCAGGGTGTCGGCCAGCTGCAGGAACACGATGCCCACGATGGACAGCGACACCAGCTCGGTCACGCCGCGCACCGGCGCATCGAAGCCGGTGCGCCCGACGATGTCGGTGTTGATCAGCAGCATCAGGCCGATGATGAGCAGCGTGCCCAGGGCGTTGAGCGCCTGGGTGATCCGGTGCAGCCCGAAGGGCAGGGGCAGGTTGTAGGCATCCTGCGGAGGGTGGCTCATGGGGTCTCCGGGCAGGGGCTTACTTGACCGACCAGTCGCGTGGCAACTGGGCACCGCTCTTCTTCAGGCCTTCCATGTAGGCCTTGAGAATCTCGGTGCCCGGCACGCCCTTGCCCTGCAGGTCGGCGGCCCAGGTCTGCGCCACGTTGGGAATGGTGTCGGCCCAGCGCTGGCGCTCGGCGGCGGGCAGCTCGCTGACGGTGGCGCCGGCGGCGGCCATCTTCTGCAGCAGCGCGTCGGCGGTGGAACGCTGCGCTTCGGCAAAGCGTTTGTCGTATTCCAGGCCGACCTCGCGGAACACCTGCTGCACCTCGGGCGGCAGGGCGTCGAAGCGGCGCTTGTTCATCACGATGGCGCCCGCGTACATGGAACCGAAGTTCACCTTGGTCACATAGGGCGCCACCTCGTGCAGCTTGGCACCCCAGGCGCCGGTGCTGAAGGTGATGGCGCCGTTGGACACGCCCGACTTGATGTCCTCGTAGTAGGTCGGCAGCGAGCCGGCCACGGCGACCGCGCCGGTGTTCTTGATCCAGTTGGCCGAGGGGCCGGGCGCACTGATCTTCTTGCCCTTGAGGTCGTCGATGGACTTGACCGGGAAGTTGGTCCAGAGGTGGTAGGTGTCCAGCGCGGTGCCGCCCAGGTAGACCAGGCCGCTCTTGGTCCACGTGTCGCCCATGGCCGGGATCTTCTTCTGCATGTCGGCCACGATGGTGCCGACCGCGCCCAGGTTGTCGGTGCCGAACGGCGCCACATAGCTCACGTTCTGCATCGGGAACTTGGCCGCTTCGAACAGCGTGCCGACGAAGCCGAAGTCGGCCACGCCATCGGAAATGCCCTTGGACTCGCTGCCGATCTTGATCAGCGTGCCGCCCCAGGCCTTGGTCCATTCCACCTTGTGCTTGCCGCCGGCCGCGGCCAGGCGCTTGTCCACCTCGGGGATGTAGAACTCGTCCAGCAGCTTGACCCACAGGAACACCGGCGGGTGGCCGCCCGCGGCGGTGAGCTTGATGGTCTGCTGCGCGTGCGCGCTGTGCAGGCCACCGAGGGTGAGGGCGGAGGCCAGCAAAGTGGCCTGGAAGATGCGACGTTTCATGTGTGTCTCCTACGGGATGGGGGGGCGGTTTTTGGGGGGGCTGGGACAGGGGGAGCGGGCAGGGCGGCGCGCAGGCCGCCCACGATGAATCGCACGAGCCGGTCGGCGGCCGCCGGGTCTCCGGCCAGGCTCTGCCCTTGCGACAAGCGGTGCACCCGGTCATCGACCAGGTGGTGCAACAAGGCGCCGAGCGCGAACTGGTAGGCCCAGGCCACGTCGGCCAGGCTGGCGGTTTGAAAGACGGTGCGCAGGGCCTCGATGAAACGGTGGGCCAGCGGGTCGAAGAACTCGCGCAACACGCGGTCGGCCTCCGCGCTGCCATAGGCCAGCTCGCGCCCCACCAGCTGGGCGTAATAAAAACCCTCTTCGCTGTGCCGCAGGCGGATCACCGGCCTCACGAAGGCTTCGATGATGCGGTTCAGCGTGTCGGGGTCGCCCGGGTCGCCCGAGGCGGCGTCCAGTGCGGTCAGGCGCTCTTCGATGGTCTGGTTCCAGTGCGCGAAGATGGCGTGGAACAGTTCGTGTTTGGGGCCGTAGTAGTAGCCCACCAGCGCGAGCGGGACGCCCGCCTCCTCGGCGATCTGGCGGATCGTCACGCCGTGGTAACCGTGTTGCGCAAACAGCTTTTCTGCCGCCAGCAGGATGGCGTGCTGGCGGTCAGGCCTGGCCGCACCGCGCGTCGTCGCGGGTTTGGAGCGGGCGGGGGTGGATCCGGTGACCATGGAGCGGTATTGAACGTTTGTACAAAAATATTGAACATCCGTACAAACCCTTGCGCACGCCGAGCTGACAAACGCGCGATAGGTGCCGCCGCCCACCCGCTGCTACCCTGCGCCGCAGGAGACAACAAATGGCCACGACACCGCCCCCGTACGTTCCCCAGATCCACCTCTACCGGGACTGGCTGGCCCGCGAGCGCGGCCTGCGTTTTGACAGCTACGACGCGCTCTGGCGCTGGTCCACCACCGAGCTGGACGCCTTCTGGCAGAGCATCTGGGACTACTTCGACCTGCGCTCGCCCACGCCGCACACGGCCGTGCTGGAGAAAAACGTGATGCCCGGTGCGCGCTGGTTTCCGGGAGCGCAGTTCAACTACGCGCAGCAGGTGTTCCGCCATGTCGATGCCGCGCACGCGGCGGGCTTTGCGGCCGTGATCTCGGACAACGAAAAAGGCCAGCGGCGCGAACTGAGCTGGCCCGAGCTGCGGCGCCAGGTCGCGTCGCTCGCGCTGCACCTGCAGGACCAGGGCGTGATGCCCGGCGACCGCGTGGCCGCCTACCTGCCCAACGTCCCCGAGACCATGGTCGCCTTCCTGGCGGTGGTCAGCATCGGCGGCGTGTGGAGCGTGTGCGCGCCCGACATGGGGACCAACGCCGTGCTCGACCGTTTCAAACAGATCGAGCCTGTGGCGCTGATCGCCTGCGACGGCGTGAGCTACGGCGGCAAGGACCACGACCGCCTGGCCGTGGTGGCCGAGCTGCGCGCCGCGCTGCCGACCGTGCGCCACGTGATCCTGCACACCAACCTGGCGCAGGAGCCGGCCGAGGTGGACCACGCACTGGAGACGGCGCAACCTTGTGCCGACTTCCACACCGCCACCGCGCGCGGCGATGCGGCGGTGGCCGCGTTCGAACCGCTCTGGCTGCCCTTTGACCACCCGCTGTGGATCGTCTACAGCAGCGGCACCACGGGCCTGCCCAAACCCATCGTGCACGGCCACGGCGGCACCGTCATCGTGGCCATGGCGCTCAAGACCCTGCACAACGACGTGGGCTGCAGCTACGCGCCCAACAGCTTCGGCGAGCGCTACCACTGGTACAGCTCCACCGGCTGGGTGATGTGGAACGCCCAGGTCAGCGGCCTGCTCGCGGGCACCACCTGCGTCATCTACGACGGCAACCCCGGCGGCTCGAAAGACCGGCCCGACTGGACCGTGCTCTGGCGCTTCGCCGCGCGCGAAGGCGTGACCTTCTTTGGCGCCGGTGCGGCGTTTTTTGCGAACTGCCTCAAGGCGGGCGTGGACCTCGCGCAGTGCGGCGACCTGTCTTCGATACGGGCCCTGGGCACCACCGGCTCGCCGCTGTCGGAAGACGCGCAGCGCTGGGGCACAGCGCAGTTCGCCGCCATCGCGAAGACCGACGCACAGAAGGACATCTGGTGGTGCAACATCTCCGGCGGCACCGACTTCGCGGGCGCCTTCATCGGCGGCAATCGCGAACTGCCCCAGACCCCCGGCCGCATGCAGTGCCGCCTGCTGGGTTGCGCGGTCGAGTCCTGGGACGAGCAGGGACGCCCGGTGACCGACGCCGTGGGCGAGCTGGTCTGCGCGCAACCCATCCCGTCCATGCCGCTGTACTTCGTCGGCGACACCGACCACCAGCGCCTGATCGGCAGCTACTTCGACACCTTCCCGCCAGGCCATGGGCGCAAGCCCGGTGGCGGCGATCTTGGAAAAGAGGCCGGCGCCGTCTGGCGCCACGGCGACTGGCTGCGCATCTTCCCCGACGGCTCCTGCGTCATCTATGGCCGCTCCGACGCCACCATCAACCGCCACGGCCTGCGCATGGGCACCAGCGAGCTCTACAGTGCGGTCGAGGCCCTGCCCGAGGTGCTCGACAGCATGGTGGTGGACCTCGAATACCTGGGCCGCGAGAGCTTCATGCCGCTGTTCGTGGTGCTGCGCCCTGGCCTCACGCTGGACGAGGCGCTCAACGCGAAGATCGCCGGCGCCATCCGCACCGCGCTCTCGCCGCGCTTCGTGCCCGACCAGATCCTGCAGGTCGCCGAGATTCCGCGCACCCTCTCGGGCAAGAAGCAGGAGCTGCCGATCAAGAAGCTGCTGCTCGGCCAGCCACTGGAGAAAGTGATCAACCGCGAGGCCATGGCCAACCCGGGCTGCCTGGACTGGTACGTGGCCTACGCCCGCCAGCGGGCCGGCACCACCCCCGCCTGAAGCCCCGCCGTGTACATGGTGAAACGCTTGGTTACTGGTCAAGCCGCCCGCTTTGTTGAACACTTTCGGGTGATCGCACTGCGCATGACCCATTCCGGCGCGCAGCCACCGATCAGATCGGAGGACGCAGATGAACCGCGGCATTTCTCCTGTACAGCCCGAGGGCCTGGTTGCGCCTCTGGACATCGACATCGACATCCTGGACCACGCGCTGATGGACCTCCTGACCAGCGACTGGCAGACACTGGACGACGGCGCTCCCCAAGACGCGCCCCTGGTCACTCCAGAGCACGTCCCCACCGCGCCCGACACCTTGAGGTGAGCGTGCCTGCAGGGGTGCGGGGTCTGGCGTAGCATGCCGGACCTCACCTTCCACCCGCCTGCAAGACCATGCCCATCACCCTCTCGTCCGTCAGCCTGCCCGTCTTCCAGACCGCCCTGTCCAACCTGCTGCACTGCCTGAAAAAGGCAGAGGCCAATGCGGCCGCGCGAAAGTTCGATCCCAACGTGTTCGTCACCATGCGGCTGGCGCCCGACATGCTGCCGTTTGCGGCGCAGATCCGCATCGCCTGCGACGCGGCCAAGAACGGCACCGCGCGCCTGGCCGGCATCGAGGCGCCGAAGTTCGAGGACAACGAAACCACCTTCGCCGAGTTGCAGGCCCGCATCGGCAAGACGCTGGACTGGCTGGCCACCGTCCCGGCCACGTCCATCGACGGCCGCGAAGAAGCCCAGATCACCTTCCCGGTCGGCCGCGACAAGACCCGCACCATGACCGGTGAGGCGTATCTGAAGCACTGGGCCATCCCCAACCTGTTCTTCCACGTCACCACCGCCTACGCCCTGCTGCGGCACGCGGGGGTGGATGTGGGCAAGACGGACTACCTGGCGGGGGCGCAGGCGGGGGCCTGAACCCGGTTCCCCGTGGGCGCCGGACTCCTCCGCCGAAGGGTATGACCGCTTCCCGGTTCGACGACCTGCTGCACCGCGTCCGTGCGTGCAGCGTCTGCGCCGAGCATCTGCCCCATGGGCCGCGCCCGGTGCTCCAGGCGCACCCCTCGGCGCGGCTGCTGATTGCCGGGCAGGCGCCTGGCCGCAAGGTGCACGCCAGTGGGGTGCCGTTCGATGACGCCAGCGGCGAACGCCTGCGCGACTGGGTGGGCGTGTCGCGCGAGATCTTCTACGACCCGCACCAGGTCGCCATTCTTCCGATGGGCTTCTGCTACCCAGGCGCCGGACGCGCGGGCGACCTGCCGCCGCGCCCGGAATGCGCGCCCACCTGGCGCGCGGCACTGCTCGCGGGCATGCCGCACATCCGCCTCACCCTGGTCATCGGGCAATACGCCCTGGCGCATCATCTGCCGGCGGACCCCCGCGCCCTCACCGACGTGGTGAAAGCCTGGCGCGATCTGCCCCCCGCGCTCATGGTGCTGCCCCACCCCAGCCCGCGCAACAACCCCTGGCTCAAGAAGCACCCGTGGTTCCAAACGGAATGCGTTCCGCAGCTGCGCCAGCGGGTGGCAGCGGCACTCTCGATGTGAGTGTATGAAGCACATTCTCAAGGCCGAGAAGGCGACGATCGAGCGGCTGGGGCTGGCGGCGGGATGCCCGGTGCAGTCCGTCACCTTCTGCTGTTTTTCCGCGGCCGACCTGGCGGTTTACCAGGCGGTCCTGGCCTGAGCTGCCGCCCCATGTCCCGCTTCGCCGTCCTTCTCCGTGGTGTCAACGTCGGCAAGGCCAACCGCGTGCCGATGGCCGAGTTCCGGGCGATGCTCGAAGCGCTGGGCCACAGCGATGTGAAGACGCTGCTCAACAGCGGCAATGCGGTGTTCACCTCGATCCGCCGCGGCACGGACAAGCTGGCCGACGAGATCGGCGCCGGTCTGCGAGAGCGCTTCGGCGTCACCACGCCCGTCGTCGTCAAGTCCGCCAGCGAGCTCCAGGCGATCGTGGACGGCAACCCCATCGTTCCCCCTGAAGCGGAACACGGGCGCTTCCTCGTGGCCTTCGCGATGGCGCCGGACCGGTTGACGGCGCTGGAGAGCCTGCGGCCCCTGCTGCTCCCGGGCGAGCGCCTTGCCGTCACGGCGCATGCCGCCTACCTGCATTGCGCGAACGGCCTGCTGGAGAGCCGGGCCGGGGAGGCGCTGCTGGGCAAGGTGGGCAAGGGCGTCACCAGCCGCAACTGGGGCACGGTCATCAAGCTGGCCGCGCTGGTCTGACGCCAGAATGCGGCCATCCCACCCACTCCCACCGGTGCCGCCCATGCTTCCATTCACTGTCGAACGCATCGATCACGTCGTGTTCCGCGTGCGGGACCTCGCCGCCAGTGTGGCGTTCTACGAGCGCGTGCTGGGCTGCCATGTTGTGCGCGAACGGCCGGACCTTGGCCTCATGCACCTGCGGGCGGGCGCGTCCATGGTGGACCTGGTGTCCATCGACGGCAAGCTGGGTCGGCTGGGCGGGGAAGGGCCGAGGGCGGACGGGCGCAACGTGGACCACCTCTGCCTGCGGGTGGAGCCCTTCGACGAGCCGCGCATTGTGGCGCACCTCGCCGAACACGGCGTCGTTCCCAGGGGGCCGGCGAGCACCAACTTCGGCGCGGAGGGGGAAGGGCTCTCCCTGTACTTCTCGGACCTGGACGGCAACGTCATCGAACTCAAAGGGCCGGCCCATGGCGTCGACGGGTGATGTATGAAACAAATACAATTCGTATATGTTTCATATGGAGTCCTCAAATGGGCATCGTCAAGATTTCCGACCAGATGCATGAGAACCTGCGGGTCGCGGGCACGGCGCTGAGCCGGTCCATCAACGCGCAGGCCGAGCACTGGATGCGCGTCGGCATGCTGACCGAGATGCACCCCGACCTCGACTATCGCGCCATCTGCCAGCTGCTGATACAGGCCGAACTCAGCGGCGGCCTCGACCTCACCAACGCCGCCACCCTCGGCACGGCCGCGCCACCCAAGACCGCCGCCGCGGCCACCGCCAAAGGCCGCCACTGATGGCGCGCAACGTTCCGATCCTCAGCGCCGACGAACTGGTCATGGCGCGGCGGTCCGCACAGCTGGCCGCCGAGGTGCTGGCCATGATCGAGCCCCACGTCGTCGCCGGCGTCAGCACCGAAGCGCTGGACCGCATCGCCCACGACCACATCGTGAACGCCCAGGGCGCCATCCCCGCCAACCTCGGGTACCACGGCTACCCCAAGACCATCCTCACCTCGGTCAACCACGTGGTCTGCCACGGCATCCCCGCGGCCGACAAGATCCTCAAGGCCGGCGACATCGTCAACATCGACGTCGCCGTGCTCAAGGACGGCTGGTTCGGCGACACCAGCCGCATGTTCTGCGTCGGCACGCCAAGCACCCTGGCGCGGCGGCTGGTCTACACCACCTACGAAGCCATGCTGGCCGGCATCCGGCAGGTGCGGCCCGGCGCCACGCTCGGCGACGTGGGCCACGCCATCCAGAGCGTCGCGCACCGCGAGCACTTCAGCGTGGTGCGCGAGTACTGCGGCCACGGCATCGGCCAGATCTACCACGACGAACCCAACGTGCTGCACTACGGCCAGCGCGGCCAGGGCCTGCGGCTGGAGGCCGGCATGGTCTTCACCATCGAACCCATGCTCAACGCCGGCAAACGCGAGACCCGCCAGTTGGCGGACGGCTGGACGGTGGTGACCAAGGACCGCTCGCTCTCGGCGCAGTGGGAACACATGGTGGCGGTGACGGAGGAGGGATGTGAGGTGCTGACGGTGCGGGACAAGTCGTTGATTTGAAAGAATTCACCTGTTGGATGGCGGTTTTGGTTTGCAACAGGTGAATGAGCCACGTTTCACCGTCCAGCGAACTGCCTGATTGACCTAGCTGAAGGTGCCCATAGCAGGCACGGGGCACCTCAGATGCAAACTGTCCGATGACTGATTGGCGAAGGTTTGCTGCAAGTCCCCTGTGCCAATATCGCCTTTCACTTGCTTTAGCGCGGCAACATCGATTGAGATCATGGCTGGTTGGCGCGTTTCGACTCGGGAGATCACCTTGATACCATCTTCTTTCAACCAGTTTCTGGAGGAGAGATGCAACGTCAAAAATATGCTGCGGCCGCTTTAGTGCTGTTTCTATCTGGGTGTACGTCTACAACTGGTGTCATTCAGATTGGACAAGACACCTACATGATCGGTAGTCAGGGCAAGAGTCCTGGAGGTTTTAGCGGTACGGAAGCAAAGGCATTGGCTTTCGCGGAGGCGCAAAAGCACTGTGCTGCTCTTGGCAAGAAGGTTCAGGTGATAAACACCCAACAGTCAGACATGGCCTTCGGCAAGAACGCAACTGCGGAAGTTCAGTTCATGTGTCTTGCTGAAGGTGATCCGCAACTCGGCAGACCAAGGTTGGAAAAGGTGCCGGATCAAGTCATTGAAGTGAAGTCCCCTCTTGCGTCTCAGCCATCGGGCTCCGTTCAGGCGCCCAAAGACTTGTACTCGGAACTGCTAAAGCTGGAGGATCTGAAGAAGCGAGGCTTGCTCAACGATGTTGAGTTTGATCAGCAGAAGAAGCGGCTACTGAGTGGTCAATAGTAGGTTCATTGCTGCTCCGCAGCTTATCGACCAACACTTGTGCGGGGGCTGTTGTTGCTGTGTCTATGACGGGCGCTCATGTCAACAACTAGCCGGCTGACTTTTCGCGTCCGGGCTGTAGTTCCAGAGGATGCAACGGCGATATGTGACCTACTGCGAGAGTCCATTGCGGACTGCTGCAAGGCAGACCACCATGACGATCCGGTCGTCGTTGCGCGCTGGCTTGCCAACAAAACGGTGGAGAACGTCAAGCAATGGATTGCTGCTCCGGACTCAGTGGCGCTGGTTGCATTGCGCGGAGATGACATGCTAGGCGTCGCACTGCTCTCTGGCCAGGATCTTGCGCTGTGCTACGTCGCTCCCAGGGCGCTGTTCCAGGGTGTTGGCAAGGCGCTCCTGCGGTCGATAGAAAAAGAGGCCTCAGCGCTCGGAGTTGAAACGATGACGCTCGACAGTACGAAAACCGCGCTCCCCTTCTACTCCCGCAACGGATTTTTGACGTGCGGCCCAGTGCGCAAATGGGCAGGGCTCGAAGCACAGCCCATGTCCAAACGCCTGTCGGCGAATGGCCCGTCAACAACCCTCCCCGGGTAAACCCTCCATTGACACCACCCCGCGCTGATCCGAAGGTGCAAGGCTTTCTGAAGCCTGCCAGCCTTCACCCCGGAGACGCGCCATGCAACAACACGCCACCACCAGCCCGCACCAGCACATCGCCACCGTGATGCAGGTGGCCGCGGACGGGGTGGGGGCGCAGATCGCGGCGCGGCATGAGCAGGTGATCCGAGATTCGTGGCTGCGCTGTGTGCAGCAGCACCGGCTGGACCCGACGCGCATGCAGGAGGCGGTCATCCTGCCGCAGGCGCGGCTGCGCGAGCACCAGGACCAGATGGAGGCGCTGCTGCAGATCGCGCGCCACGGGCTGGAGTCGCTCTACAGCAAGGTCGCAGGGCTGGGGTATGTGGTGCTGCTGACCGACGCGCGCGGCGTGACGGTGGACTTTCTGGGCGACCTGGTGTTCGAGCCCAGCCTGCGCAAGGCGGGCCTGTACCTTGGCGCGGACTGGAGCGAGCACCACGCCGGCACCTGTGGCGTGGGCACCTGCATCAGCACCGGTCAGGCGCTGACGGTGCACCTGGACGACCACTTCGACGCCACCCACATTCCGCTGACCTGCACCACCGCGCCGGTGTACGACAGCGCGGGGCAGCTGAGCGCGGTGCTGGACATTTCGCAGCTCAGCTCGAACCAGCCCAAGGAGAGCCAGCACCTGGCGCTGCAGCTGGTGAAGATGTACGCGCACGACATCGAGAACGCGGCCTTCCTGCACCGCCACCGGCACGACTGGGTGCTGCGCCTCTCGCACGCGCCGCAGTTCCTCGACGTACAGCCGGACTACCTGCTGGCGCTGGACGCCAACGGACGCGTGGTGGGCCACAACCGAAGGGCGCAACTGGCACTCGAAAAGGGCGGTCCGCTGATCGGCATGGGCTTCGAGCAACTCTTCGGTCTGCCCTTCGGCCAGATCGGCCGCTTCGTGATGACCCAGCCGTCGGACCAGCGCGCGGTGATGCTGGCGGGCGGCCAGCAGCTGCTGTTTCTCTCGGCGGTGCCGCCGCCCATGCGCCCGGTCGCGAGCGCGCCGCGCGAGGAGCGCCGTGTGCCCGCGCCGCTGGCGGCGCTCTCGGCCGGCGACGCGGCGCTGGACCGGCAGGTGGAGCGCGTGGCGCGGCTGGTGAACACCCCCATCAGCCTGCTGATCACCGGCGAGACCGGCTCGGGCAAGGAGTATTTCGCGAAGGCGGTGCACACCGCGAGCGAGCGGCGCGGCCGGCCCTTCGTGGCGGTGAACTGCGCGGCGATTCCCGAGCACCTGATCGAGAGCGAGCTGTTCGGCCACCTGCCGGGCAGCTTCTCGGGCGCCTCGCCCAAGGGCAAGCGAGGCCTGATCGCCGAGGCCGACGGCGGCACGCTGTTTCTCGACGAGATCGGCGACATGCCGCTGGCGCTGCAGGCGCGGCTGCTGCGCGTGCTGTCCGAGCGCGAGGTGCTGCCGGTGGGCGCGACAAAGCCGGTGCCGGTGAACATCCGCGTGATCGCGGCGACGCACGCGCCGTTGGAGCAGCTGGTGCTGGCGGGGCGCTTCCGCGACGACCTGTACTACCGCCTCAAGGGCGCGCACATCCAGCTGCCGCCGCTGCGCGAGCGCAGCGACCTGGGCGCGATGATCACGCGCCTGCTGGGCGGCCGCGCCATCACGCCCGCCGCGCTGCAGCGCCTGCTGGCGCACCGCTGGCCCGGCAACCTGCGCGAGCTGCGCAACGTGCTCGACTACGCGGCCAGCCTCTGCGGCGAGGGGCCGATTGACCTGGACGATCTGCCGGAGCTGCAGGTGGCGCGGCTGCCGGTGCGCGCTGCGGCCGGCGAGGGCGCGGCCGATGAAGGGCCGGAGGCCCTGCTGCAGGCGCTGCGCGCCGCGCACTGGAACGTGAGCGCGGTGGCGCGGGCGATGGGGCTCTCGCGCATGACGCTCTACCGCCGGATGAAGCGCGCCGGCATCGTGCCGCCCAACCGCATGGAGTGAACGCGTGGGGCTGTGACAGCTGTCACTCGGGGTGGGTGACAGGTGCACGGGGTGTGACACCCATCGCCGCATGAAATCTGCAAGCAGATCAAGCACTTGCGCGCGCCGGCTGCATGGCACGCGTCTTGTGATGCAGAAGGCACCGGCCCGCACCGAGGCCGGCATCACAGGAGACAACCCATGACTGCAAACACGCCCTCCCAGCGGGCCCAGCGCTGGCTGGACGCTTTCGGAGTCGCCCTGGCCTCCGGCCAACCCGACAACGTGCTGCCCCTCTTCGACGCCGACTGCTACTGGCGCGACCTGGTGTCCTTCACCTGGAACATCCGCACGCAGGAAGGCCACGACGCGGTGCGCGACATGCTCGCCGCGCGCCAGGCCGACGCGGGCGCGTCCAACTTCCAGCTCGAAGGCGAGGCCACCGAGGCCGACGGCGTCACCGAAGCCTGGTTCACCTTCGAGACCCGCGTCTCGCGCGGCCGCGGCCACCTGCGGCTCAAGGGCGACAAGGCCTGGACCCTGCTGACCACCATGGTCGAGCTCAAGGGCTTTGAAGAGAAGAAGGGCGCCAACCGCATCAAGGGCGCCGAACACGGCGTGCACAAGGGCCGCAAGAGCTGGCTCGAACTGAGGCAGGACGAGCAGGCCCGGCTCGGCTATGAGGACCAGCCTTACGTGGTCATCATCGGCGGCGGGCAGGGCGGCATCATCCTGGCCGCGCGGCTGCGCCGCCTGGGCGTGCCCACCATCGTGGTGGAGAAGAACCCGAGGCCCGGCGACAGCTGGCGCAACCGCTACAAGAGTCTGTGCCTGCACGACCCGGTCTGGTACGACCACCTGCCTTATCTGCCTTTCCCGGACGACTGGCCGGTGTTCGCGCCCAAGGACAAGGTGGGCGACTGGCTGGAGATGTACACCAAGGTCATGGAGATCAACTACTGGGGCTCCACCACCGCGAAGAAGGCCAGCTACGACGAGGCCAAAGGCGAGTGGACCGTGGTGGTGGACCGCAACGGCGAAGAGGTGACGCTGCGGCCCAAGCAGCTGGTGTTCGCGCTGGGTGTGTCGGGCTACCCGAACGTGCCCAAGATCCCCGGCGCCGAGACCTTCGAGGGCGACCAGCACCACTCCAGCAAGCACCCCGGCCCCGAGAAGTACGCGGGCAAGAAGGCGGTGGTGCTCGGTTCCAACAACTCGGCGCACGACATCTGCGCGGCCCTGTGGGAACACGGCGCCGACGTGACCATGATCCAGCGCAGCAGCACGCACATCGCGCCGTCGAACTCGCTGATGGAGCTGGCGCTGGGCGGGCTCTACAGCGAGGAGGCGCTGAAGAACGGCATCGACCACCACAAGGCCGACCTGATCTTCGCCAGCGTGCCCTACAAGATCATGCACACCTTCCACATCCCCGTGTACGAGGAGATGAAGAAGCGCGACGCCGACCTCTACAGCCGGCTGGAGAAGGCGGGCTTCCTGCTCGACTTCGGCGACGACGGCTCGGGCCTGTTCATGAAGTACCTGCGCCGCGGCTCGGGCTACTACATCGACGTGGGCGCGAGCGAGCTGGTGGCCAACGGCAGCATCAAGCTCAAGAGCGGCGTGAACATCGAGCGCATCAACCCGAAGAGCGTCACGCTCTCCGACGGCACCGAGCTGCCGGCCGACCTCATCGTCTACGCCACCGGCTACGGCTCGATGAACCACTGGCTGGCCGACCTGGTCTCGCCCGAAGTGGCCGACCGCGTCGGCAAGGTCTGGGGCCTGGGGTCGAGTACGACGAAGGACCCGGGGCCGTGGGAAGGCGAGCTGCGCAACATGTGGAAGCCGACCAACCAGAAGCAGCTCTGGATTCACGGTGGCAACCTGCACCAGAGCCGCCACTATTCGCAGTTCCTGTCGCTGCAACTGAAGGCGCGCTACGAAGGGCTGGACACGCCGGTCTACGGGCAGGCGGCGGTGCACCACCTGCGGTGATCGTCTGAAGGGACGTGCTGGTCAGCCCTTGCGGCTCACCAGCACGATCCCCGCCGCCACGCCCAGCAGTGCCAGCACCAGCTGCAGGGTCAGCGGCTCGCCCAGCAGCACCACGCCGAACACCAGCGCGAACAGCGGGGTGAGGAAGGTGAATGTGGCCATCTGCGTCGCGGGGTAGTGGCGCAGCATCCACATCCAGGCCAGGTAGCTGGCGAAGGCGCCCACGGCGGTCTGCAGGAAGACCGAGCCCCAGGCCAGCGCGGAGTAGTCGAAGGACCAGGTCTCGCCCAGCGCCAGCGACAGCACCGGGCAGACCACGGCGGTCACGCTCAGCTGGTAGAACAGCGACTTCTCGGCCTGCACGGTCGCCACTTTGGTCGTGCGGATGGCGATGGTGGTCAGGCCCCAGAACATGCCCGCCGCCAGGCCCATGGCGTCGCCTTTCCACTGCCCTGGCGCGGAGCCGTGCAGGAAGGCTTCGCTGAAGGCGATGCCCACCGCGCCGAAGGCGATGACCAGGCCGACCCACTGGATGCGGCGCAGCTTCTCCGACGGCACGAAGCGCGGCAGCAGCACCGCCACCCAGAACGGGCTGGTGTAGAGGAACACCGTCAGGCGCGAGGCACTGGTGTGCTGCAGCCCGAGATAGATCAGGCAGAACTCGGCCGCGAACAGCAGGCCCACGATCAGGCCGCCCTGGAGCGAGCCGTCGCGGTTGAACAGCTTCACGCCCCGGAACTGGCACCAGAACCAGAGCAGGGCGGTGGCGCCAGCCATGCGCACGGAGGCCTGCCACAGCGGCGGGATTTCACGGCCCGCGAACTTGATCAGGATCTGCTGGAAGCCCCAGAAGGCGCAGCAGGCCACCAGCACGGTGATGGCGAAGGTGTCGAGGTGGTCTTTGCGTTGGACGGCGGTCATGGGGGCAAGAGGGTAGCGCAGGCGCGACGCGACGGGTGTCGCGCTCAGCGCCTTACTGGCCGGACGCGAGCTTTTGCAGGTGTCGCTTGAGCGTTTCGGCCTCGTGCGCCGACCAGCGCGAGAGCAGGTGGCTTTCCTGCGCGCGGGCCTGTTCGATCAGCGCCGCGGCGATGCGCCGGCCTTCTGCGGTGGCGGCCACCAGGGTGCGGCGTTGGTCGGCAGGGTCGGCCAGCAGTTCCAGCAGGCCGTCCTCGGCCATGCGCTGCACGAGCTTGGTGACGGTGGGCTGTTTGGCCAGCACGTCGTGCGCCAGCTGGCCGACGGCGATGGCGCCCTGGTTCTCGGGGTGGCTGAGCGCGGCGTCGTGCAGCACGGCCAGCACGCGCCAGGCGATGTGGGTCAGGCCCTGGGCGGCGATGGCGTTCTCGAAGTCGCGGTAGACCGCGTGGCTGGCCTGGCCGAGCAGGTAGCCCAGGTAGCTGCCGACGAAGCGGCCATCGGGCGGCTGCGGCGCGCTGGCGTCGGCCGGCGCGCCGTGCAGGGGATGCTCGGTGTAGAAGCGGCCGCCGTGGTAGAGCAGGGGCGAGGCGTCGGCCCGGCGCGCGCAGCGCTCGACCTCGCCGACGAAGATCACGTGGTCGCCCTCGGTGTACTGGCTGCGGTTGAAGCACTCGAAGGTGGCGACGCTGCCTTCGAGCAGCGGTGCGCCGCCTGCGCCGTCGATGTAGGCGACCCCGGCCCAGCGGTCGACGCCGCGCGCGGCAAAGCGCTCGGCCAGCGCCTGCTGGTCGGCGGCCAGCACGTTGATCGCGTAGTGCCGGCCGTTGCTGAACACCGCCATCGAGCCGGCCGCCTTGCCCAGGCTCCACAGCACCAGCGGCGGGTCCAGCGAGACGGAATTGAACGAGCTGGCCGTCAGGCCGACGGGCTCACCCTGGTCGTTGCGCGCGGTGACGATGGTGACGCCGGTCGCGAACATGCCCAGCGTCGCGCGGAAGTCGCGCGGCGAGAAATCGGGCGGTTGGGCGGCGTGGCCGGCGGCACGGGACGGGGACATGGCTGCAATTTATATGAAAATTCATCAATAATGTGCGCAGGGCCTGCCGGACTTGCATCCGGGAGGGTATTCCAACGCATCTTTTTCAACGCGCCGGTCTGTGTGGCCAGGATGCCGTGGAACTGGCTCTGCCAGGCCACAGGCATCGCCCCCTGGGGGGTGACGCCGCAGGCGGCGCGGGGGGTACTCATATGTTGCAGGAGCGGATCGAACCCGCCTGGATCGACGCGTTTGAGGCGGTGCTGCGGCGCTGCGCGCTGCAGCCGGGCGACACGGTGGCGATTCTCAACGAAAGCCAGAGCCGTCCGGTGCTGGTCGAGCTGGCGCGTCTCGCGGCGGCGCGGCTCGGGGCCCCGGCCTTCGTGCTGACCCTGCCCTCGGTGTTCGGCGCCGCGGGCGCACCCGTGACGCGCTCCACCGGGGCATCACCGGCCATTCAACAGCAGTTGCCGGTGATCGCGGCATTGCAGGCCTGCACCTTGGTGATCGATTGCACGGTCGAGGGCCTGATGCACGCGCCCGAACTGCCGGCCATCCTGCAGGGCAACGGCATCACCCAGCCGCGCATCGTCTACGTGAGCAACGAACACCCCGAGGCGCTGGCGCGCCTGCTGCCCGACGACGCGACCGAGGAGCGGGTGAAGGCCCATGTGAAGCGCCTGCGCGGTGCCCGTGCCATGCGCGTGAGCTCGCCGGCCGGCACCGAGCTGTCCATCTCGCTGCAGGGTGCGGTGGTCGGTGGCAACTGGGGCAGCACCACGCGCCCCGGCACGCTGACGCACTGGCCCGGCGGCCTGGTGCTGGCCTTCCCGGCGACGGGCAGCGTCAGCGGCCGGCTGGTGCTGGCCGAGGGCGACGTAAACCTGACCTTCAAGCGCTACATCGAACGCCCCATCACACTGACCATCGAGCACGACTACGTGACCCACATCGACGGTGGCGGCGTGGACGCCGAGCTGCTGCGCTCGTACTTCGCGGCCTGGGGGGAGAAGGAAGCCTATGCCGTCAGCCATGTCGGCTACGGCCTGTGCGAGGCCGCGCGCTGGGACAGCATGGCGCTCTACGACAAGCGCGACTTCAACGGCACCGAGTTGCGCGCCTTCGCCGGCAACTTCCTCTACAGCACCGGCGCCAACGAAACCGCCGGCCGCTACACCCGCGGCCACTTCGACTGGCCGATGCGCGACTGCACCGTGGCGCTCGATGGCGCGGTGGTGGTCGACGCCGGAAAGGTGGTCGCGTGAGCAGCATCCCGACGTTCACCACCCTGGGCGACGGCGCCACCACCGTGCTCATGCTGCACGGCATCGGCGGCGGGCACCTGGCCTTCGCGCCGCAGGTCGAGACCCTGGCCAGCGTGGGCTACCGCGCGGTGGCCTGGGACATGCCCGGCTACGGCCACAGCGCGCCCATCGAGCCCTACACCTTCAAGGGGCTGGCGCAGAGCTGCATCAACCTCATCGACGCGCTGCAGTGCGACAGCGTGGTTCTTGTAGGACACAGCATGGGTGGCATGGTGGCGCAGGAAGTCGTGGCCAGGCGCCCAGAGAAAGTGTGCAAGCTCATGCTCTGCGGCACCTCGGCCGCCTTCGGCAAGCGCAGCGACGGCAAGTCGGCCGAGGCCTGGGCGCAGCAGTTCATCGCGCAACGCACCGCGCCGCTGGACGCGGGCCAGAGCATGGCCGACATGGCCGCGAAGCTGGTGCCGCAGATGGTCGGCCCGGGCTCGCTGCCCGAAGGCGTGCGCCTGGCCGAGCAGTGCATGGGCCGCGTGCCGGCCGCCACCTACCGCCGCGCGCTGGACTGTATCGTCACCTTCGACCGGCAGGCCGCGCTGGCCCACATCGGCGTGCCCACGCTGCTGGTGGGCGGCGAGTTCGACCGTGTGGCCTCGCCCGCGGTGATGAAGCAGATGGCGCAGCAGATCCGGAACGCGCGCTACACCGAGATGGCCGGCGTGGGCCACCTGATGAACCTGGAAGCGCCCGACGAGTTCGACCGCATCCTGCTGGATTTCCTCCGCGAGTCCGCGCCGAGGGCGCGCCCGGACCTGCACTGAATCCGACACCCCCACCAGAGGAGACAACCCCGATGAGCACCCGCCCCGTCAACCCGGTCACCGGCCTGGACTTCACCCCCGCCGTGGGCGACATGCCCTTCACGCCGCTGCAGCGCGAGTGGCTGGCCAAGGCGCACGTGCTGGGCCGCGACAAGTTCGCCGCCCGCGCCGCGCAGTGGGACAAAGAAGCCAGCTTCCCCTTCGCCAACTACGACGACCTGCGCGAACAGGGCTTCCTCAAGCTCTGCGTGCCGGTCGAGTTCGGCGGCGCGGGGGCCGACTTCCCGACCTACATGATGGTCGCGGCCGAGATCGGGCGCTTCTGCGGTGCCACCGCGCTGACCTGGAACATGCACATCTGCTCGACCATGTGGACCGGCGTGCTGGCCGACGGCATTGCGATGAGCGACGAGCAGCGCGCCGAACACGCGGCGCGGCGCAAGCTGCACTTCGCGCGCATCGTGAACGAGGGCAAGC
Organism: Hydrogenophaga sp. NH-16; assembly: GCF_004006415.1. Taxonomy (NCBI): domain Bacteria; kingdom Pseudomonadati; phylum Pseudomonadota; class Betaproteobacteria; order Burkholderiales; family Comamonadaceae; genus Hydrogenophaga; species Hydrogenophaga sp. NH-16. The sequence continues at coordinate 2,545,384 of NZ_CP029344.1, read as the reverse complement.
TCTACGCCCAACCCTTCAGCGAAGGCACGGCGGCCGCGGCGGGCCGCGCGCCCTTTGGCACCACGGCGAAGAAGGTCGAGGGCGGCTGGCTCATCAACGGCCGCAAGATCTGGGCGAGCCTCTCGGGCGCGGCCGACTACTACGGCGTGCTCTGCACCGAAGACAAGGGCGACCACCACCCCGACGCCCGCGACACGCTCCACATCAGCGTGCCCGCCACGGCCGAGGGCTTCTCCATCAGCGGCGACTGGGACCCGCTGGGCATGCGCGGCACCGTCAGCCGCAACCTCACGTTCAAGGACGTGTTCGTCAGCGACGACGAGCAGCTCATGCCGCGCGGCATCTACTTCAAGGGCGCGCAGACCTGGCCGGCCATGTTCTTCACGCTCTCGCCCACTTACCTGGGCGTGGCGAACGCGGCGTACGACTTCACGGTGCAGTACCTGCGCGGCGAGGTGCCGGGCGAGCCACCGATCAAGCGCCGCCAGTTCCCCACCAAGCAGATCACGGTGGCGCAGATGCGGCTGCAGCTCGAAGCCATGAAGAGCCTGTTCACCCGCGCCATCTTCGAGGCCAAACCCAACCCGAGCAAGGACGAGAAGCTGCGCCTCTACGCCGCGCACCACGCGGTGATGGAGGGCGCCAACGACCTCGCGCGGCTGGCCATCCGCACCTGCGGCGGCCAGAGCATGCTCAAGCACCTGCCGCTGGAGCGCCTGTACCGCGACAGCCGCTGCGGCGCGCTGATGCTGCCCTGGACGGCCGAGCTGATCCTCGACCGCATGGGCCGCGAGACCTTGTACGAGCCCGGCGAAAAGGACGAGTGAGCGGGGCGGGTCCCTAGAATTGCGGGGATGACCCGACGCCGCGCTGCCGCTTCCTCTCAACGCCCGATGCGCCCTGTGCGCCGCCTGCTGGCGGCGCTGGCGCTGCTGCCAACCTTGGGTGGAACCCCCACGGCGGCGCTGGCACAGCCCTTCGCGAAGGCGCCGGTCGACCCCTGCATCGAGTTCGTCGCGCGCCTGCCCAACGTGAAGGCAGCGCTGTGCCGCGCGGCCAAGCTCAAGCCCACCAGCAGTGGCGTGTCGGTGCAGGGCCGCACGCTGTACCAGCGCGACGTGATGGCCCCCGACGCCAAGGTGCGGGTGCTGGTGGTGGGCGCCATGCACGGCGACGAGCTGTCCTCGGCCGCCGTGGCCCTGCACTGGATCCAGCGCGCCGTGGAGACACCGTCCAACGTGCACTGGCGCTTCATCCCGGCGCTCAACCCCGACGGCCTGATGGCGCGGCCGGCCAAGCGGGTCAACGCCCGCGGCGTCGACCTCAACCGCAATTTCCCGACGCCCAACTGGACGCGCGACGCCAAGATCTACTGGGAACAACGGACGCAGAAAGACCCGCGCCGCTGGCCCGGCCCCAAGCCGCTGTCCGAGCCCGAGTCGAAGTTCTTCCACGAAGAGATGGAGCGCTTCCAGCCGGACCTGATCGTGAGCATCCACGCGCCCTACGGCGTGCTCGACTTCGACGGCCCCACCGTGCCGCCGGCGCGCCTGGGCCGCCTCTACCTCGACCAGGTCGGCATCTTCCCCGGCAGCCTGGGCAACTACGGCGGCGTGCACAAGGGCATGCCGGTGGTGACCATCGAGCTGCCCAGCGCCATCCGCACCCCGCTGGACGCCGAGATGCGCCAGATGTGGCTGGACCTGCTGCGCTGGATGAGCGAGCGCGTCATCCCCACCGAGGGTGACGCCAAGGTGCTGCCGGTCAAGGTGAAGAAGACCGGCTGACCACCCCACGCGCGGAGAACGCATGAGCACCTTTGATCCCGACGCCCTGGAGTGTCTGGCCGCCATCATCGAAGAGGGCGGTTTTGAACGCGCGGCGCAGCGCCTGTCGATCACGCAGTCGGCGGTGTCGCAGCGCCTGCGCGCGCTGGAGGCGCAGGTGGGCACCGTGCTCATCGTGCGCAGCCGGCCGCTCAAGCCCACACCCGCGGGGCAACTCATGCTCAAGCACGCCAAGATGATGCGGCTGCTGCGGGCCGATCTGGAGACCGAACTCAGGGAGCTGGCGCCCGGCGCCGGCGGGGCGGGGCGGGACGAGGAGCGCATCTCGATCGCGATCAATGCCGACAGCATCGCCACCTGGGCGATGCCGGCGCTGGACGCACTGGTGCGTCAGGGCCTGCCGGTGGAAATCATCACCGACAACGAGGAATTCACCCAGGAGTGGTTGCGCGAGGGCCAGGTGCTGGGTTGCGTCACCTCGCTGGGGCAGACGCTGCGCGGCTGCAGGATGGTGCCACTGGGCTGCATGGACTATGTGGCCGTGGCGCAGGCGGATTTCGCCCGCAACCGTTGCCCCAAGGGCCTCAGCGCCCACAACTTCCATCAGCTGCCTTTTGTCGCGTTCAATCGCAAGGACTATCAGCAGCACGGCTTCGTGGAGCAGGCCTTCGGCCTGCCGCGAGTGGGGCTCAAGCAGTTGTATGTGCCGTCCAGCGTCGGGCAGCTGCGAGCGGTTCAGGCCGGCTGGGGCGTGAGCGTGCTGCCCGAGCTGCTGGTGCGCGACCAGCTCGCCACTGGCGAGCTGGTGAACCTGGCGCCGCGGCACCGGCTGAGCGTGACGCTGTACTGGCACTGCTGGAACCTGAGTTCGGGCGTGCTGGACGCACTGACTGCGGCGCTGACCGGGGCGGCCAAGCACAACCTGCTGCCCACCGGCACACAAAAAACCCCGCCGGGGCGGGGTTCGAAGCGCAGGGGTGCGGGCGTCACTTCGGCATGATGACGCTGTCGATGACGTGGATCACGCCGTTGTCGGCGACGATGTCCGTCTTCACCACATTGGCGGCATCCACCTTCACGCCGCCGGTGGTGGCCACGGTGATCTCGCTGCCCTGAACCGTCTTGACCTTGCCGGCCTTGACGTCGGCGGCCATCACCTTGCCCGGGACCACGTGGTAGGTCAGCACGGCGGTCAGCTTGGCCTTGTCCGCCAGCAAGGCATCCAGATCGGCCTTGGGCACCTTGGCGAAGGCTTCGTCGGTGGGCGCAAACACGGTGAACGGGCCCTTGCCCTTGAGCGTGTCGACCAGACCGGCGGCCTGCAGAGCCGTGGCCAGGGTCTTGAACGAGCCTGCCGCAACGGCGGTGTCGACGATGTCCTTGGCGTGGGCGGAACCCAGGGTGGCCAGGGCGATGACGGAGGCGATCAGGGACTTCTTCATGGGTAACTCCTAGGAGGGGTTGATGACAGGGGACGGGAAAAAAAGAACAGGGGATCAGGCCGGCGGCAGGATCACCCGGTCGATCAGGTGCACCACGCCGTTGCTGCACAGGATGTCGGTGGCGACGATGGCCGCCTGGCGGCCGCGGCCGTCGGTGATGCGCAGATCGCCGCCGACGGTGAAGCTCGCGCCCTGCAGGGTCGCGATGGGGGTGTTGACCGGCACCTGGTCCTTCAGCACCCGGCCGGACACCACGTGGTAGGTGAGCACGGCGGTCAGCAGCGGCTTGTCGGCCAGCAGCGCTTCCTTGGTGACGCCCAGCTCGGCCAGCAGGGCGGCGAACGCGGCGTTGGTGGGCGCGAACACGGTCAATGGCCCGGGCGCGCTGAGGGCGTCGACCAGGCCGGCCGCAACCACGGCCTCCACCAGGATGCTCAGGTTGGGCGTGGCCTGGGCGGTGGCCACGATGTTGGGTGGTGCGTGGTCGTCGTCACCGCCGCCGCAGGCGGTCAGCAGGCCCGCCGCGGCACCGGCCAGCAACAGGGAACGTCTCGGAATCGGCATCTCGGTCTCCTTCAGGCGTGGGGTGGATAGAGACAGCCGGCGCCGGGGCGGGGTGCTCCGGATTCAGGGTCCGCTGCTGTCCGGGCGGGATATTAGTCGCATAAGATCAAAAAGTGACCAATCAGTATAGAAAATATACTTTTCAGTATGGTTATCTACCTTGGCGTCCATTTGGGGCACAATGCGAGTGCTGCTCAAAGATTGACCATGACCACCGCCGTTTCCTCTCCGACTCCCCGTTCTTCCCCCAAGCGCAGTTTTCGCGAACAGATGCATCTGGCGCGCGAGGACGCGATCGTCTCGGTGGTCAACCGGCTGCTGGCCGAAAAGGGGTTCGAGTCGATGACGGTGGACGAGGTCGCCGCCGAGGTGGGCATCGCCAAGGCCAGCCTCTACAAGCACTTCCCGAGCAAGGAAGACCTGGCCGCTGCCGCGATGGTCAAGGTGATGAACCGGGCGCGGGCCTTCCTGGACACGCTGGACCCGAAGGCGCCGCCGCTGGACCTGCTGCGCCAGGTGGCGCGCTGGACCATGGAGGTGCAACTGGCCGGTGAAATGCCCTCGCTGCCCAGCGAGAACTCCAGCCTGCGCGCGGCGCTGACGACCAACAAGGCCTATGTGGACGGCTTGATGGATGTGAGCGACCGGCTGGGCGCCTGGATCGAGGCGGCCCAGCAACAGGGCAGCGTCAACCCGGCCCTGCCGCCGATCGCGGTGCTGTACACCCTCTATGCCCGGGCCTGCGACCCGGTGCTGGGGTTTCTCAAGGGGTCCGGCCTGTACAGCGACGGCCAGATCATCGACATGGTGCTCAGCACCTGCTTCGACGGATTGCGCCAGCGCTGACGCTGGCGCGGTGCGTCAGCGCACCAGCATCACCGGCACGCCGCAGTGCGCCAGCACCTGCGTGGCGACCGAGCCCATCACCAGGTTGCCCAGGGCGCTGTGGCCGTGCGAGCCCATCATGACCAGGTCGTACTTGCCGGTGTCGGCCTGCTTGGCGATCTGTTCGCCGGGTGAGCCGGTCTTGTGCACGACCTTGGGCTCGATGCCGTGGCGCTTGAGGAACTTCACCACGGGCGCCGTCACCTTCTCGGCTTCCTCGGCGTAGTAGCTGTTGGCGACTTCGGCACCGACGGCGGCGCGCGCGCGCGGAGGCAGGGGCATCTGCACGGTGAAGATGGTGAACTCGTTGTTGGCGCTGAACACCTCGAGGTGGGTGGTCAGGTAGGCCAGCATCTTCTTGGTGTATGCGCTGCCGTCCACAGCGAGCAGGATCTTCATGTTCTCTCTCCGGTTGTGTGCCCCTGAGGCGGGCGAATTGCACCAGTGTACGCGCGGGGTGCAGGGTTTTTCCTATGGGATTTCCACATGCACCGTCAGTGTGGGTCTGAAATCGGCCTGCTCACCCTTGCGCGCGTAGCCCAGCGGATTGGCCATGATGCGGCAGCGGCCGACCTGCGCGTCGGTCGCGCAATGCAGGTGTCCGTGCAGCCAGAGATCGGCCAGGGGCAGCAGGTCGTCCAGCGCATTGCAGAAGCCGGCCGTGCCGGGGGCCAGGCCGTAGCGCGGGTCGGCGCTGTGCAGAGTGGGTGCGAAGTGCGTCACCACGACCGTGGGTCCGTCGTGTGGCTTCGCCAGTGCCTCGCGCAGCCAGTCCTGGCACTCCAGTCCGAGCTCGCGCATGGCGGCCGCGTCGAACAGTGCGCCGCTGCGCAGACCGGCCATCTTGTGCAGGTAGAAATTGGCGGCGCGAAAGGCCTTCTCGCGCAGGCGCAGTCGCTCGGTCTCGGTGGCGTCTGCCGGGGCCAGCGCGTCGTAGTCGCTCCAGAGCGTGGTGCCGATGAAGCGCACCCCGTCGATCTGCAGCGTCTCGCGCTCCAGCCAGGCGATGCCGAGCCGGTCGCAGGCGCGGCGCAGGCCCGCGTGCGCCTCGTCCCAGTCGAGTCCGTCGTATTCGTGGTTGCCCGGCACGAACAGCACCGGGGTCGGCCAGCCGCCGTGCTGGGGCAGGGGCGAGAAGCGTCGCAGGCCCCAGTCGGGCTCGTCCATCACCGTGCCGTCTCGCCGTTTCTGGTAGGAGCCGATGTCGCCTGCCAGCACCAGCAGGTCGGCGTCTGCCGCGGGTGTGGCGGCAAAGCTGGCGTCGGTTTCGAGGTGCAGGTCGCTGAGCAGTTGGAGCTTCATGGCGCGATTGTCGGTGCAGCGTCTGCCGCGGCATCCGCAAAGCCCCGCCGCGCCGCGCGCTCGACCGCCTGCCGCAGCCAGCGGTGCGCGCCGTTGTGCGCCGACTGCCGGTGCCACAGGGCGTCGACGTGCACCGCCGGTACCGGCAGTGGCAGCTCGCGCAGCGTCAGCGCCGACTCGATCCCGGTGACCTCGACGAAGTGCCGCGGCAGCACGGTCAGCAGGTCGGTGCTGGCCACCACCCGACCGGCGGTGAAGAACTGGTTGACGGTGATCACCACCCGGCGCTGGCGCGACATCGCCGACAGCGCCTCGTCGACAAAGCCAAAGGGCCGCCCAGAGAAGCTCACCAGCAGGTGGCGCGCGGCGCAGTAGGCGTCGATGGTGAGCGGTTGTCCCGCCAGCGGATGGTCGCGGCGCATCACCACCACGTACTCGCCGTCGTAGAGCCGCTGGTGCAGGAAGCGCGGGGTGTGTTCCTGCAGGTGGATCGCGGTCAGTTCGGCGATCACGCCGGGGAAATGCCCGACCGCCAGGTCCGCCGAACCGGATTCCAGCAGCTCGCGCGGGTCGCGCGTGGTCAGCGGCACGACGCGCAGGTTCACTCCCGGCGCTTCCTTTTCCAGCAGGTCCACCAGCCCGGGCACCAGCTTGGCGGCAGTGGCGTCGGCCATGGCCAGCACGAAGGCCTTGCCTGCGGTCGACGGGTCGAAGTCGGCCGGCGACAGGGACTCGCGCAGCTGCGCCAGCGCGTCCCGCACCGTGGGCCACAGGGCCTGTGCCACCGGCGTCGCCTCCACACCGTAGCCGGAACGCCGCACCAGTTCGTCGCCCAGGTGTTCCCGCAAACGCTTGAGCGCGTTGCTCACCGCTGGCTGCGTCATCGCGAGGTTGTGTGCCGCGCGGGTGAGGTTGCGCTCGGCCATGACTTCGTCGAACACCCTCAGCAGGTTGAGGTCCAGCGTGCGGAAGTTGAGCTCATTCATCATCTTAGTGAATGTAATTCATCACAAAAATAAATTGGCGTGACATCAGGGTTCACCCTAGTATTCGCCTGTCCAAAAGACAAATTTTTCAAAGGAGTTCGCCATGAGCACCGTCTTCTCTCCATCTTCCGCCCCCGTCGGCATGGGCACCGCTGCCGACCGGGGTATCGGTCGCACCAGCCGCTTCGACGGCTCGCGCAGCCTGGCCACCATGCTTCTCGCCGCCGCCGTGGCCGCCCTTGTCGTGCTGGCCGACCAGATGATCGGCTCCTGGGCCGATGGTCACCTGTTCCTGGGGTGGGTCGCCCTGTGGGTCGTGATCTTCGCGGGCTCCGCCCTGTTCGCCGGCACCGCCCGCCGCGCGGCGAAGGCCACGCTGCGCTCGCTCGACAGCTGGTCGCGTTCGCTGGCCGAGGCCCGCGCCGAAGCCCGCCTCTGGGACCTGGCCCGCACCGATCCGCGCCTCAAGGCCGAGCTGATGCAGGCCCGTGCCCGCGAAGCCGAACTGGCCGAAGAACTGAACCCTTCGCCCGTTGCGGCGAAGAACGACTATGCGGACGCGCTGGCGCCGATGGGCCTGGACACGGGCTTCTCCGCACCGCTGCGCCGCTGGGCCCAGATGGAAGTGCGCCGCCAGACGGGCTACCTGCCCTACCTGTAAGCCTCCGCTTTCGCCCATGAAAAAAGCCCCCCGGCAGGCGCCGGGGGGCTTTTTGTTTTGGTCGGCCCGTACGGGCCGGGATCAGGCGGCGGTCAGGCGCTGTTCCAGGGCGTTCTTGGTGTCGATCAGGGCCTGGGGCATGTGGTAGGCCAGCTGCTCGAAGTGCGCGTCGTGCAGCTTGAACTCCTCGGTCCAGGCGGCCTTGTCGATGCTCGTGACCTGCGCGAACTGCTCGGCGCTGAAGTCCAGGCCGGTCCAGTTGATCTCGGCGTATTGCGGGGCCACGCCGAACATGGTTTCCTGGCCTTGCGCCTGGCCTTCGATGCGGTCGATCATCCACTTGAGGACGCGCATGTTGTCGCCATAGCCGGGCCACACGAACTTGCCCGCCTCGTCCTTGCGGAACCAGTTCACGCAGAAGATCTTGGGCAGGGTGTGGCCGGATTCTTCCAGCTTGTGCTCCATGTCCAGCCAGTGCTGGAAGTAGTCGCTCATGTTGTAGCCGCAGAACGGCAGCATCGCGAACGGATCGCGGCGCACCACGCCCTGGGCGCCAAAGGCGGCCGCCGTGGTTTCGGAGCCCATCGTGGCGGCCATGTAGACGCCTTCCATCCAGGTACGTGCCTCGGTCACCAGGGGCACGGTGGTGGAGCGGCGGCCGCCGAAGATGAATGCGTCGATCGCCACGCCGTCGGCGTCGTCCCACTGCGGGTCCAGTGCGGGGTTGTTGGTGGCGGCCACGGTGAAGCGCGAGTTGGGGTGCGCGGCCTTGGTGCCCTTTTCCTTGGCAATCGCCGGGGTCCAGTCCTTGCCCTGCCAGTCGATCAGGTGCTCGGGCAGCGTGCCGGTGTCCTTCTCCATGCCTTCCCACCACACGTCGCCGTCGTCCGTCAGGGCCACGTTGGTGAAGATGACGTTCTTGTCCAGCGAACGCATGCAGTTCGGGTTGGTGTGCATGTTGGTGCCGGGGGCCACGCCGAAGTAGCCGGCCTCGGGGTTGATGGCGTACATCTTTCCGTCGGCATGGGGCTTGATCCAGGCGATGTCGTCACCGATGGTGGTGACCTTCCAGCCTGCAAAGCCCGCCTCGGGCGGCACCAGCATGGAGAAGTTGGTCTTGCCGCAGGCGCTGGGGAAGGCGGCGGCGACGTGGTACTTCTTGCCCTGGGGGTTGGTCACGCCCAGGATCAGCATGTGCTCGGCCAGCCAGCCCTGGTCGCGGCCCATGTTGGAGGCGATGCGCAGCGCGAAGCACTTCTTGCCCAGCAGCGCGTTGCCACCGTAGCCCGAGCCGTAGGACCAGATCTCGCGCGTTTCGGGGAAATGCACGATGTACTTGGTGGTCGGGTTGCAGGGCCAGGTGGTGCTGTCCTTCTGGCCTTCGGCCAGCGGCGCGCCCACGGTGTGCATGCAGGGCACGAAGTCGCCGCTGTCGCCCAGCACGTCGTACACGGCCTTGCCCATGCGGGTCATCAGCTTCTGGTTCACCACCACGTAGGCGCTGTCGGTCAGCTCGATGCCGATGTGGGCGATGTGCGAGCCCAGTGGGCCCATGGAGAACGGCACCACGTACATGGTGCGGCCCTTCATGCAGCCGTCGAACAGCGGGTTCAGGGTGGCGCGCATCTCGGCCGGGGCCATCCAGTTGTTGGTCGGGCCGGCGTCTTCCTTCTTCTCGGAGCAGATGTAGGTGCGGTCTTCCACGCGGGCCACGTCGGACGGGTCGGTCCAGGCCAGGAAGGAGCCCGGGCGCTTGGCCGGGTTGAGCTTCTTGAAGGTGCCGGCGTCGACCAGTTCCTGGCACAGGCGGTCGTATTCTTCCTGGCTGCCGTCGCACCAGACCACGTTGTCGGGCTTGCACAGGGCCACCATGTCGGCCACCCAGGCGATCAGGCGGGCGTGCTTGACGTAGGCGGGGGTGTTGAGGTTGAGGCCCTGCATCACGGGAGAGTTCATCGAAAAGGCTCCGGTAGTTTGAAAGCGGCGGCCAAGAGACACCAACAGCCGCTGGCCACGGAACGGTGGCGGGCGGCTCTGCAAGATCCCTTGGACAAAAAGGGCGGTCGGCGCTCGGGGCTGCAGGGCGGTTGCGGTGCAGCGCGACAGCCAGAAAGGGGGCGGATGATCCCGGGTTCTGGTCCGCGTGTCGGCCTAACCCATCAATTTTAAAAAAGAAGGTCGGTCAGTTACCGGCAAGTTACATGCAAGACATGCATAACCTGATGCATGAATGCCGGCGGGGGTACGGTGTCGTGCAACCGCTAGAGTGGGGCCATGGAACTCGAACTCATCCTGGAACCCGGTCTGGCGTCCTTGCTGGACGAACTCAGAACCCTTGAAGACCTCTACCACGCGGCCTTCCCGGACGCGACCCTGGCCGACTTCGACCGGCTGGTGGCGCCCGGCTTCTGGGAGACCGGTGCCACCGGCCGCCGCTACAGCCGGGTCTTCGCCCGCCAGGTGCTGGCGCAGCGCCCGGGGCGTCCCGACCCCGGGACATGGCAGACCGACCAGCACCACCTGCAGCGGGTGAGTGAAGACGTCTGGTTGCTGACCTACCGCCTGCGCCAGCCGGGCCGGGTCACGCGGCGCATGACGCTGTGGCGTCGGGAGGCCGGGCGCTGGCAGGCGGTGTACCACCAGGGCACGGTGGTCGCCGGCTGAGCGACGTTCAAAGCAAAAGCCGCCCGGTGGGCGGCTTCTCTTCGCTGGCCGTGCCGGGTTTCAGGCCATGAACACGGCAATGAAGGCCAGCAGGAAGATCAGCACGCCGCCGGCCACGGGCAGCACGATGGGCATGAGCGGAACGATGGACTCGACCACGTCCTGGGGTTCATCGGCGTGGCTGTCGTGGGGGGCGTGGGCCATGGGGCGTCTCCGGAATTGAGAAAAATCAACGCGGATTCTAAAGCCGACGGCCCCGGACCGCACCCGGCCCAACCCTCACAGCAGCGCGTAGGTGGTGCTGGCGCGGCACACGCTCTTGCCGTCGTCGGCGCCGGCGATGTCGATTTCCCCGAACACCAGGTTCTTGCCGGCCCGCACCACACGGGCGGTCACCAGCGCGTCCTGGTTGGACAGCGGCTTGAGGAAGCTGCTGTTCTGCTGCACCGTGGTCATGGGCCGGCGCGTGCCCAGCCGGGTCACGATGGCCAGCACCATCGCCGTGTCGGCGGCGGCCATCATGGCCTGGCCGCAGACCATGCCGCCGATGCGCGCCAGCTGGTCGTTCTGCGGCAGGCGCAGCACCACTTCGTCCGTCTGGAAGGACTCGACGCGCAGGCCCAGGGCCTGGACCCAGGGCGCGAACCAGTCGGACAGGCAGGCCTGCAGGGTGTCGGTGCTGAGGGGGGCTTCGGGTGCGGTCATGGGGTGGTCACATCCGTTGGGTGTCGAAACCGGCGGCCTGCAGCGCGTCGATCACCTGTTGCACATGCTCGCGGCCGCGCGTCTGCAGCACCAGCTCGACCGCCACGTTCTGCGCCGCCAGCAGGGTGAAGGCGCGCTGGTGGTGGACCTCGTCGATGTTGGCGCCGGCCTCGGCGACGATGGCCGTGATGCGCGCCAGGTTGCCGGGCACGTCGCGCGCGCTCACCTGGATGCGCGCCAGCCGGCCGGCCCGCACCATGCCGCGCTCGATGATCGAGGCCAGCAGCATCGGGTCGATGTTGCCGCCGCAGAGCACCAGGCCCACCTTGCGGCCAGCGAAACGCTCGGGGTGCTTGAGTACCGCGGCCAGCCCGGCGGCACCGGCGCCTTCGACCAGGGTCTTCTCGATCTCCAGCAGCATCACGATGGCCTGCTCGATGTCGCCTTCGTCGACCAGCAGCAGGTCGTCGACCTTGTCGCGGATGATCGCCTGCGGGATCACACCCGGCGTGCCGACGGCGATGCCTTCGGCGATCGTGCTGCTGCCCTGCGGCAGGTGGGTGCCCTTGATGGCGTTGTACATCGCCGGAAAGCGCTCGGTCTGCACACCGATGATCTGGATGTCGGGGCGCATGGCGCGTGCCGCGGTCGCCATGCCGGCGATCAGGCCGCCGCCGCCGATGGCGATCACGAGGGTGTCGATGTCGGGTTGCGCGCGCAGCATCTCCAGGGCCACCGTGCCCTGGCCTGCGACGATGGCCTCGTCGTCGTAGGGGTGCACGAACACCAGGCCCTGCTGCTCGGCCAGCGCGTAGGCGTGGGCGCGGGCTTCTTCCAGCGTGTCGCCGTGCAGCACCACCTCGGCGCCGAAACCGCGCGTGCGTTCCACCTTCACGCCCGGCGTGAAGCGCGGCATCACGATCACCGCGCGGATGCCCAGGCGCTGTGCGTGGTAGGCCACGCCCTGGGCGTGGTTGCCGGCGCTCATGGCGATCACGCCGCGTGCCCGTTCGTCGGCCGACAACTGGGAGAGCTTGTTGCAGGCGCCGCGCTCCTTGAAGGACGCGGTGTACTGCAGGTTCTCGAATTTGAGAAACACCTGGCAGCCCGTGAGCTGCGAAAGCGTGCGTGATTCCACGCACGGGGTGTCCAGCACCTGGCCGTTCAGGCGCTCAGCGGCGGCATCGATGTCTCTTTTTTCAAGCATCGGCCGATTGTGCCGCCGGACGATTGTCACAAGTGAGCGGGAAAGGCCCCACAACTCGTCGGACCGCGCTGGATCATGCTCTTCCATGATGGATCAAGCTGGGTTATGGTCCGCTCCAATTCGCATTGCGGACTGCGTGCCCCGTTGTCAAGACTGGAGGTGTCCTCATGAGCAAACGCCTGTTGCAGCGCGCCACGCCGGCGACGCCGCGTCCGGCCGAAGCGCGCCCGAGCCCCGAGCCCCGGCACAGCCCGGCCTTGGAAGCGCGCGTGTTCGTGCCGTCCGGGCTGCGCCAGGCGCCGGTGCTGGACCTGATGTGCTCGCACTTCGTGCTCACGCTCGCCGCCCGCCAGGGTCAGCGCTTCAATGTGCGCCGCGATCTCAACACCCTGCTGGCGCTGGCCGGCCGCCACCTGGTGTGGCCCATGACCGTGCTGGCGCGCCTGCGCGAGTTCCTGGCCCGCCGCTGCAAGGACAACGAACTCTGGACCGGCAACGAACAGCTCTCTACGGCGGCGTTCATGGAGCGCTACGGCGTGTGGCGTGGCCCCTATGAAGAAGGCACGCTGTTCTTCTATCTCGACGAGTACGCCAAGGAATCACCCAAGGACCTGCTGTCGGTGCTGGCCGTGACGGGCGATTGGCTCAACCAGGCGCTCAAGAAGCAGAGCACCCTGGTGGAAAAGAACATCGACGCGCTGGCCAACCTGCTGCAGCTCAACCGCGCCGAGCGCGCGCTGCTGCTCTATGGCACGCTGGCGCGCTACCAGCGCGACCTGCGCTCCATCCTGGTCGAGTTCAAGGTCAACAACGCGCCCGAGGCCTACGCGGCCATCGCCGACGTGGCCGGCGTCAAGGCCAGCGAGGTGGGTGAGGCGCTGCGCGCCGGCTCGCGGCTCGAACGCATCGGCATGGTGGAGAACCTGATCTCCGAGCACAACATCACCGACCTGGCCGACCTGATGAAGGTCAGCGAAAAGCTGCCGCCGGTGCTGATGCGCGAGTACCGCAGCGAGAGCGAGCTGATGGCGGTGTTCACGCGCCCCGCCGCGCGCTCGGCGCTGACGTCCAAGGACTTCGAGTACGTGGCCGATGACGTGCGCCTGCTCAGCGGCCTGCTGCGCGAAGCGGTGGCGCGCAAGGAGCCGGGCGTGAACATCCTGCTCTACGGCCCGCCCGGCACCGGCAAGACCGAACTGGCGCGGGTGGTGGCGCAGGCCGCCGGATTGGAGCTGTTCGAGGTGGAATACGCCGACCGCGACGGCAACGCGCTCAGCGGCCGCGACCGCTACCGCTCGCTGCAGATCGCGCAGGTGTTCCTCAAGGGCACGGCCCACTCGGCGCTGCTGTTTGACGAGGTGGAGGACGTGTTCCCGCCCATCAGCAGCGAGGCGGCGCAGTTCATGGCGCGCGCCGAGCAGGTGTCGGCGCCGCACAGCAACAGCGTCAGCGGCAAGGCCTGGGTGAACCAGATTCTCGAATCCAATGCGGTGCCGACGGTCTGGGTCACCAACCGCATCGAGCAGATCGACCCGGCCTTCCGCCGCCGCTTTGCCTACCACCTCGAACTCAAGAGCCCGCCACCCGGCGCGCGCGAGCAGCTGGTGCGCAAGACGCTGGAAGGTGAGCCGGTGTCCGACGGTCTCGTGGCGCGGCTGACCGCGCGCAAGGGGCTGACGCCGGCGCAGATCCGCACCGCGGTGCGCTTTGCGCATCTGGCGGCCGCGCCCGCGAAGACGCCCGGGCGCCGCAAGAAGGTGGCGGCCGACACCGGCCCCACGCTGGACGAGCTGATCGAGCGGCAGCTGCGCAACGCCGATCTGGCGCTGGGCCGTCGGCCGGACGCCGGCCAGCGTCCGGAAGTGACGCAGTACAGCCTGGACATGCTGAACGTCGAGTCGCGCTACGAGATCGCCCGCATCGTGGCGGCGCTCAAGGCGCGTGGCCATGGCTGCCTGTGTTTCCACGGCGCGCCCGGCACCGGCAAGACGGCGCTGGCCGAGCACATCGCCCGGCAGCTCGAACGCCCGCTGATGATCCGCCGCGCCAGCGACCTGGTGAGCAAGTTCGTGGGCGAGACCGAGCAGCAGATGGCGGCGATGTTCCGCGAGGCCGAGGCCGAGAAGGCGGTGCTGCTGCTGGACGAGGCCGACAGCTTCCTGCAGGACCGGCGCGGCGCGCAGCGCACCTACGAGGTGACCGAGGTCAACGAGATGCTGCAGGGCATGGAGCGCTTCAACGGCATCTTCGTCTGCACCACCAACCTGATGGACGCGATCGACCAGGCGGCGCTGCGGCGCTTCACCTTCAAGATCCGGTTCAAGCCGCTGCGCCGGGAGCAGCGCGAGCGCATGTTCGTGGTCGAGGCGCTGGGCGGTGACGAGGCCGGCCTGACCGAGTCAATCCGTTCACGGTTGGCGAAGCTGGAGCAACTCTGCCCGGGCGACTTCGCCGCGGTCAAGCGCCAGGTGGAGATCCTGGCCGAGACCCTGCCGCCGGAGGAGTTCCTGGCGCAGCTCGAAGCCGAGCACCGCATCAAGCCCGAGGTCCGCGAAGCGCGGACCATCGGATTCACGCACTGAGCGCCAGCCGCGCAAACCGGGGCAGCACCGACGCCGCTTCGGGTGTCGGCCTGAGCGCGTCGGCGATCTGCGCCGCATCCAGCCCCTCTTGGGCCAGCGTCGGGCCCAGGCCTTCCAGGTAGGCGCGCAGCGCCTCGTCGGAAAACTCCGGGTGGAACTGCACGCCCCAGGCGCGTTCGCCGACGCGGAAGGCGTGGTGCGCCTCGTGCGCGCTGCCGGCGAGCAGCACCGCGTCTGCGGGCAGGCGGCGCACCGACTGCCAGTGCACCGCCTGGGCGGGAAAGTGCTCGGGCAGGTCGCCCAGCAGCGGGTCTGCTTCGGAGGCGGCGTGGCGCGCCACCGTCACCGTGCCGATCTCGACGCCATCGGGGTGGTGGGCCACCTCGCCGCCCAGCGCGTGGGCCAGCAGCTGGTGACCGTAGCAGATGCCCAGCAGCGGGGTGCCGGCCTCGACGGCGGCCTGCAGCCAGGGCACCAGCGCCTCGCTCCAGGGCTCGCGCTCGCTGACCATGTGGTGCGAGCCGGTGAGCACCACGCCCGAGAACCGCTGCGGCGCTTCCGGCAACCCGTCAACCTGTGCGTCGTGGGTCGCCAGCACGGTCGCACCGCCAGCGCGCAGCCCGGCGGCGATCCAGTCGTCGAAATCGCCCAGGCGGTCGCGAATGTGGGCGTGGGTGGAGCCGGTCTTGAGGATGAGGAGGGGCGCGTGGGACATGCGCCCGATTCTAGGAAGCCCCCGATGGCCCTGCCTTGTCTGGGGCGCCGGTCAGTGCAACAGGGCCATGGGACCCGACGGCAGTTCCTCGGGCGTGTGGTCCGGGTGGTGGTTCACGAAGAACATCAGCTTCTGGTCCAGCCGGGACACGCGCTGGTGGGCCACACCCTCGCAGTGGTGCTTGGAGATCAGGTTGAACAGCTTGCCGCGCAGGAACCACAGGTCCTGCGGGTTGCGGCAGGCCAGCAGCGCGACGTGCAGCCGCGTGCGCAGAGGGTCCTGGATGTCAGAGACGGCGTCCTCGAACTCGCTCACCAGGAAGTCCATTTCCAGGACCTGGGTGTCGTGGAAGCTGGGTTCTTTCCGTCCGAACCAGGGCAGCTTGAAAAACATGAACGGTCTCCGCTGAAGTCGTGGTGCCGGCACTTCACCGGCTTCCCACGTTTTTTCGGCGCAGGGGGCGGGGTCTTGAGAAAAATGGGCCGGAAAACACCCCCATTTCCGACGGGCGGTCGGGTGGTCAGACGATGGTTGACAGCCGTATCGGCGCAAGGCCGGCAGGCTTTAATCGAAAGCACTCACCACGCGCAGCACCTCGGCGCCGTAGGCCTCGCGCTTTTTCTGGCCGATGCCGGAAATGCCGTCCAGATCGGCCATGGAGCGCGGTTTCTCGGCGGCGATCGCGCGCAGGGTCGCGTCGTGAAAGATCACGAAGGCCGGCAGGTTGTGTTCGCGCGCCACCTCGGCGCGCCAGGCCTTGAGCGCGTCCAGACACTCGCGTTCGGACAGCGACAGCGGCTGGCCGTCGGGCGCCACCGCGTCGCGGGCGGACTTGCGGCTGCTGCGCCGGCTGCCTTTGGATTCGGTGACCTCGCGCAACCAGACCTGGGCTTCGCCCTTGAGGATGGGGCGGGCGCCATCGGTCAGGTGCAGGGTGTTGTACGGGGCGTCGTCCACCCGCACCGCTTCGCGCGCGATCAGCTGGCGCAGCAGGGCGCGCCACTGGCTCTCGCTGAGGTCGGCGCCGATGCCGAAGGTGCTGAGCTTGTCGTGCCCGTATTGCGCGACCTTGTCGGTGGCCTTGCCGCGCAGGATGTCCATCAGGTGGCCGGCGCCGAAGGCCGTGCCGCTGGCCTGCTGCACGCGGTAGATGCAGGACAGCAGCTTTCGCGCCGCCTCGGTGGCGTCGTGCAGGGCCGGGGGCGAGATGCAGTTGTCGCAGTTGCCGCAGGGCTGGCTGGCTTCGCCGAAGTACGACAGCAGCCGCACCCGCCGGCAGTCGCTGGCTTCGGCCAGCGCCAGCAGAGCGTCCAGCTTGCCGCGCAGCACCTGCTTGAACTCGTCGCCCGCCGGGCTCTCGTCGATCATGCGGCGCTGGTTCACCACGTCCTGCAGGCCATAAACCATCCAGGCGTCGGCCGCCTCGCCGTCGCGACCGGCGCGGCCGGTTTCCTGGTAGTAGCCCTCGATGTTCTTGGGCATGTCCAGGTGGGCCACGAAGCGCACGTCCGGCTTGTCGATGCCCATGCCGAAGGCGATGGTGGCGACCATGATCAGGCCCTCTTCGCGCAGGAAACGGTCCTGGTGCTTCTGGCGCACCGCCGAGTCGAGGCCCGCGTGGTAGGGCAGGGCGTTCAGCCCGTGGTCCACCAGCAGCGCCGCCACTTCTTCCACCCGCTTGCGCGACTGGCAGTAGACGATGCCGGCGTCGTGGCCCTGGCTGTTCATGTGTTCGTCGCGTATGAAGCGCAGCAGCTGCTGCGTGCCGTCCTTCTTCTCGACGATGGTGTAGCGGATGTTGGGGCGGTCGAAGCTGCTGACGAAGCGCCGCGCGTCCTGCAGCTGCAGGTGCGTCACGATGTCCTCGCGCGTCAGGTCGTCGGCCGTGGCCGTGAGCGCGATGCGCGGCACGCCGGCGTAGCGCTCGTGCAGCACTGCCAGCTCGCGGTACTCGGGCCGGAAGTCGTGGCCCCACTGGCTCACGCAGTGCGCCTCGTCGATGGCGAACAGGCTGAGCAGCCCGCGCTCGTGCAGCGAGTCGAGCAGCGCCAGGAAGCGCGGCGTGGTCAGGCGCTCGGGCGCGGCGTAGAGCATGGTGATCTCGCCCTTGAGCAGGCGGCGTTCGATCTGCTGCGCCTCGTCCTGCGTCAGGCTGGAGTTCAAAAACGCGGCGTCCACGCCCGCTTCGAGCAGCGCGCCCACCTGGTCGTGCATCAGCGCGATCAGCGGCGAGACCACGATGGACACGCCGTGGCCGGCGCGCTGGCGCACGATGGCCGGGATCTGGTAACACAGGCTCTTGCCGCCGCCCGTGGGCATGAGCACCAGGGCGTCGCCGCCGTCGCTGACGTGGGTGACGATGCCCGCCTGCGGGCCGCGGAAGGCCTCGTAGCCGAAGACCGCCTGCAGCACCTCGGCGCAGGCTTCCAGCGTCTCGCCTTCAGAGGAGATGTCGATCACATCTGTTCCCAGGGCAGACCGTCGAAGCGCCAGCCGTTGAGCGTGCTGCGCTTGAACCGGTCGTCCAGATCGCCTTCGAAGCCATGCACCACGTGCGCCACCTCGGCGAAGCCTGCAGCCTCCAGCGCGGCGGCGGCGTCCTGCGTGCGTTTGCCGCTGCGGCAGATCAGCAGCACTGGGCGGTCCTTGTCACCCGCCTCGGCCTCCACCGCGGCGGCGAAGGCCTGCGGATCGGCGGTCAGGTCCGGGTACTCGTACCAGGCGATGTGCACCACGCCGGGCGGCCGACCGACGTAGAGCGACTCGATTTCCATGCGCACGTCGACGAACAGCGGGGGCTCCAGGCCCTGGGCGGCGCGCTGCGCGGTCTGGTCTTGCAGCCAGGTCCAGGCTTCGGTCGGGAGCAGGTGTTTCATGGGGGCGTATTGTCGTTGAGGCCGGAGCGCCCCTGCGCCTGCCCGGCGGGCGGGTCAGCGCGCCGCCCGGGGCGTCAGCGTGATCGTGAACAGCTGGTTCTGGAACTCGGGGCGGAACACCTGGCGGTCCGGCTCCCCGAGCGAGCGGGTGATGATCGCCCCCGGCATGCGCGGGTAGGTGCCGCGCCAGTAGTACAGGACCACCGGCTTTTCCCGGGCCAGTTGCCCCGCCGTCAGGCGGGCCTCGAAGACCTCGTCGCCCTCGGCGGCGGTGGCCGCAAAACGGGCCGAGGTCGACACCAGCCGCCAGCGGCACCGGTCCTGTCCCGTGCCCACCGCCGGGTGGCCAGGGACGGTGGTTTCGTAGTGGTGCCCGCCCTGGTGGGTGAGCGGCAGCGCCACGCTCAGCTCGCCGCCACCGGATGGCGCACCCGCCGGGCAATCCTCGGCGCGGTAATCCGCGTGCCAGCTCACCTGGCCGAACGGGCCGGGCGCGCGCTCGATCACCGCCGACACTGTGTGGCTGCGCTCGGCGCCCCACGGGCCGCTCCCGTCGCAGCCCGCCAGCAGGGCGCAGAGCCCCCATACGAACACCCGGCGGCCCGGGTGATGGGCGGGTGGAGCCACACGCAGTTGCACGACACACCTCCTGGAAGCGGCGCAGTATAAAAAACAGGGCCGGCGCCGAAGTCCCTGACCACGGCTGGCCGGGGGGCGTTTCCTACAATCGCGGGATCATGAAAACGCCCGTCTACACCCGCGCCCAGGCGCTGCCCCAGATCCTGTCCCAACGCATCGCCATCCTTGACGGCGCCATGGGCACCATGATCCAGCGCTTCAAGCTGGGCGAGGCGCAGTACCGCGGCGAGCGCTTCAAGGACTTCCACAAGGACGTCAAGGGCAACAACGAACTGCTGAGCCTGACCCGCCCCGACGTGATCCGCGACATCCACGAGGGTTACCTGGCGGCAGGCGCCGACCTGATCGAGACCAACACCTTCGGCGCCACGACGATTGCGCAGGAGGACTACGACATGGCCCACCTGGCGCGCGAGATGAACCTGGCCTCGGCCCGCATCGCCCGCGAGGCCTGCGACAAGTACAGCACGCCCGACAAGCCGCGCTTCGTGGCCGGCGCCCTGGGCCCGACGCCCAAGACCGCCAGCATCAGCCCCGACGTGAACGACGCCGGCGCCCGCAACATCACCTTCGAGCAGCTGCGCGCGGCGTATTACGAGCAGGTGGAAGCGCTGGTCGAGGGCGGCGCCGACGTGCTGCTGGTGGAAACCATCTTCGACACGCTCAACGCCAAGGCCGCGCTGTTCGCCATCGACGAGTACTTCGAGAAGAGCGGCGAGAGCCTGCCGGTCATCATCAGCGGCACCGTGACGGACGCCTCCGGCCGCATCCTCAGCGGCCAGACCGTCACCGCCTTCTGGGCCAGCGTGCGCCACATCCAGCCGCTGGCCGTGGGCCTGAACTGCGCGCTCGGCGCCACGCTGATGCGCCCCTACATCCAGGAACTGGCCAAGGTGGCGGGCGACACCTTCATCAGCTGTTACCCCAACGCCGGCCTGCCCAACCCCATGAGCGACACCGGCTTCGACGAGACGCCGGACGTCACCAGCCGCCTGCTGCGCGAGTTCGCGGCCGAGGGCCTGGTGAACATCGTGGGCGGCTGCTGCGGCACCACGCCGCAGCACATCGGCGCGATCCACGACGCGGTGGCCACGCAGGCGCCCCGGGCGGTGGGGCGGGCGATGTTCTACAAGGAAGCGGCCTGAGTAAGGGAGCTTGGGTGCTTGGTCAGGTTTAGATCCTGAGTGATGACCTGATATGACTCAGAAAAAAACTGAGGCGGCCTTTCCACTGCTTGTGAAGATCTACTTTGGATTCTTGATTGGCCTGGTCTTGGCTTGTGTTGCCTATTCCATCGCCACCAGAACTCTAGAAGACTACCTGCTCTACACGGGAGTGCTTACCGGTGTGTGGATGCTCTTTTTCGTCCACTTCTCCTTGAGCTTGGCCTCACAACAGAGCTCAAAGCTGCCTGAACCAAACTTCCGGCATTTCATTCGGGTCATTTCGTCGGCGGTTCCGTCTGCAATAGCTACCTATGGCATTGGTGTTGTGGCCCGAGATGCCTACCCATGGCTTCTTACTGAGCTGAGCGGGCAAGGGCCAGTCGTCGTCGGCCTGGCCGCACTGCTATTTGGACTTCTTCTATTTGCAGTCCGCCAGTGGTCGCGAATTCTGTACGGAGTCTCCGAGGTCATTGTGGGCGTCGTCGTGGCTGTTTATCGACACGCGCCTGGCTCGTCCATCTGGAATCCAGACGCGTTTCTTCTGTTGTTGACAGCGGGCATATATCTTGTTGTCCGTGGACTTGACAACATTCAGCAGGGTAGAAGTCGCAACCCTCCTGATCCGATTGCACGGCTATGGGGAGGACTCTTCAAGCGGGATTGAGCGTAGACAGTAAAGTTCGATGACTGCCAAAGAGTTCTCCATCTTCCATTTTTTTCTGAATGACCTTCGCCTTGTGAGGGCGGTGCGCCGCCCCCACAATCGCGGCTCCCGTCAAGGGGAGTAACCAGCCCGCCACCGGACGCTCCGTCCGGCTTCGGCGGGAGGGGCATCCGTCAGTACGCGGCCTTCAGTGAAAGGCCGCCGGATGCCCCGGGCCAGGCGCCATGCCCGGTCCCGGCCAGACCTTGGAGGGTGTTCTTCATCCGATCAACACCGTCCTCAAGAAAAGGTCTTGTCCATCATGGAAACCATTGCACCCCTGTGGCTCTGGGGCGTCTTCGTCGCCTTCGTGCTCGCGGCCCTGTTCGTCGACTTTGTCGTGCTCAAGAAGCAGGGCGCCCACGCCGTGGGCGTGAAGGAAGCGCTGAACTGGTCGCTCGCCTGGGTGGCGGTGAGCTTCGTCTTCAACGGCCTGCTGTGGTGGGCCATCAAGGACACCACCGGTTCGACCGCGATGGCCAACGAAAAATCGCTGGAGTTCCTGACCGGCTACCTCATCGAGAAGAGCCTGGCGGTGGACAACATCTTCGTGTTCCTGCTGATCTTCACCTACTTCGCGGTGCCGCCGGCCTTCCAGAAGCGGGTGCTGATGATCGGCATCCTGGGCGCCATCGTGCTGCGCACCATCATGATCCTGGTGGGGGCCTGGCTGCTGGAGCAGTTCCACTGGATCCTCTATGTGTTCGGCGCTTTCCTGATCCTCACCGGCATCAAGATGTGGTGGGCCGCCGGCAAGGAAGAAAGCCTGGACGACAACCCGGCGCTCAAGCTGCTGCGCCGCGTGATGCCCGTGAGCAAGCGGTTCGACGGCGAGAAGTTCTTCACCGTCGAAAACGGCAAGAAGATCGCCACGCCACTGCTGATGGTGATCGCCATGGTGGGCCTGACCGACGTGATCTTCGCGGTGGATTCGATCCCGGCCATCTTTGCCATCACCAAGGACCCGTTCATCGTGCTGACCAGCAACGTGTTCGCCATCCTGGGTCTGCGCGCCATGTTCTTCCTGCTGCAGGCCGCGGCCAGCCGCTTCCACCTGCTCAACTACGGGCTGGCCGTGATCCTGGTCTTCATCGGCACCAAGATGATGCTGATCGACATCTTCAAGATCCCGGTGGCGGTGTCGCTGGGCGTGGTGCTGGGCATCCTGGCCATCACCATGGTCTGGAGCGCCAAGACCGCCCCGAATACTTGATGCCTACTGTCACGGTCTCCGTGACACCCTGAATGCGGAATCCTGGGGCAAAAAGGATTCAATTTTCCGTCTTTTCAACCGATGCCAGTGTGTCCGGGACCGACACACTGGCCCCATTGAAGGAGACGTGAATGCAACACTGGCTTCGGCGTTGGTCCATCGTGACCAAGCTGCGTTTCATGGCCCTGATGGGCATCGGTGGACTGGTGCTGCTGGCCACCTGGCTGGGGGCCGAGGAATACCGGCGGGCCCAGCAGGCCCGGGCCGAGGCCACGCGACACACGGTGGAGCTGGCCCACGGCGTGCTGGCCTGGGCCCATGGCCTGGAACGCGCCGGCCAGGTGGACAAGGCCGGTGCGCAGACACTGGCCCGGCAGGCGCTGGCCAGCCTGCGCTACGGCGAGGGTGGGTACTTCTGGATCAACGACATGCAGCCGCGCATCGTCATGCACCCTGAGCAGCCGGCGCTGGAGGGGCAGGACGCCAGCGGCATCCGCGACCCGGACGGGCAGGCGCTGTTCGTCCGCTTCGTCGAAACCGTGCGGCGTGAGCGGCAGGGGTTCGTGCGCTACCAATGGCCACGGCCGGGCAGCGTGGACCCGGTGCCCAAGCTGTCCTTCGTCAAGGGCTTCGAGCCCTGGGGCTGGGTGGTGGGCTCGGGTGTGTACGTGGACGATCTGCGCGACGAACTGGTGGCGTACGTCCAGCGCCTGGCGGTGGTGATCGGCCTGGCGCTGGCGATGACCATCGTGCTCACGCGCAGCATCTGCCGCTCCATCGTCGACGGCCTGAACCAGGCCATCCGGCTGGCGCAGGCCATCGCACGCGGGGACATCGCGCAGGAGGTGGCGCCGCCCGCCGGGCGCGACGAGGTGGGGCTGCTGATGCGGGCCCTGGCCGACATGACGCAGAACCTGCGGCGCATGGTCGGGCAGGTGCGCGACTCGGCCCACCGCATGGACGAAGCGGCCGGCGAGATTGCCGCCGGCAACCGGGCGCTGTCGGCACGGACCGAACAGGCGGCCTCGGCCCTGAAGCAGACCGCGGTGGCCATGTCGGACATCCACGGCACCGTGGCGCGGAATGCGCTGGCGGCGGAGCAGGCCGGATCGATCTCCCAGGCGGCCTCGGTGTCTGCCCGCGACGGGCAGGCAGCGGTGTCCGACGTGGTGGGCACCATGGGCCAGATCACCGCGTCCTCGCGGCGCATCGCCGACATCACCGGCGTGATCGACGGCATCGCCTTCCAGACCAACATCCTGGCGCTCAACGCCGCCGTGGAGGCGGCCCGCGCGGGCGAACACGGCCGCGGTTTCGCGGTGGTGGCGTCGGAGGTGCGGTCGCTGGCCACCCGGTCGGCCGGGGCGGCGCGGGAGGTCCGGGACCTGATCGGCGAATCGGTGCAGCGGGTGGCATCCGGCGGCGCGCTGGTGGACAGCGCCGGCCAGACCATGCAGCAGATGGTCGAGTCGGTGCAGCGGGTGAACGCGCTGGTCGGCACCATGCGCCAGGCCAACCAGGCACAGGCGACGGGCGTGGGCGAGGTGAACCTCGCGGTCGCGAACCTCGATCAGATGACCCAGCAGAACGCGGCGCTGGTGGAGCAGTCGGCCGTGGCCGCCGCCAGCCTGCGCGACCAGGCCGCGCATCTGCTGGAAGCGGTCCAGGTGTTCAAGCTGCGCAGAACGTGAACGGCGCGCCGCGCAGTGCCTCAGCGGCGCTGGTCGGGCGTGGGCATCAGCCGGTCGATCTCCGCCTGCATGGTCTGCACCAGTTGGCTGTAGACCTGCAGCTTGTGGCCGCTGTCGCGCAGGCGCTCGGCCAGGCGCTGGGCCACGGCGGTCATGAGTTTGGCGGCGGTGGCGGGCTGCTCGGCGGTCAGCGCCTCCAGGGCATCGCGCGTGAGCACGGCGCAGGCCACATCGGTGCTGGCGGTGCAGGAGGCCGAGCGGGCGCCGCCGTCGACCAGGGCCATCTCGCCGATCAGGCTGCCCGGGCCCAGCACGGTCACGGTGACCGGGTTGACGCGGCGCGCGATCAGCGTCTCCACCGTGATCTCGCCTTCGAGCACCAGCACCATGTAGCCGGTGTCGGTGGCCTCGCCCTGGCGGATGATGGTCGTGCCGCGCTTGAAGCGCCTGGGCCGCATGAAGCCGACCACGGTCAGCGCCTCGGCCTCGCTGAGCTGCATCAGCGCCGTGGGCGCGCGCAGCAGGTGGGCGGCCTCGTGCGCGGCGGAAGAACCGTTCACGGCGGCCTGGCGGTCGGCGGGCAGGCGCGACTCGGGGTACTCCCGGGCGCGCGCGCCGAACAGTCGGTCAAAAAGGGACATGCCGGCATTGTGCCGTGGCGGCCTGGTGCACGGTGTGACCGAATGCGCGCGGCTTTTCAGGGCAGCGGGATCCACTCGTCATGGTCGTCGGGCGGCAGCGCGAAGCGGCCTTCCCGCCAGTCGGCCTTGGCCTGCTCGATGCGTTCCCTGCGCGAGGACACGAAGTTCCAGAACATGTGGCGCTCACCCAGCGGCTGGCCGCCGAAGACCATCAGCGTGGCGCCGTCGGGGCCGGCCGTCACCGAATCACCCTCGCCGGTGAACACCAGCAGCTGGCCGGGTTCCGCGGTCGTGTCGCCGTGGGTGACGGCGCCCCGCGCCACATACACCGCCTGCTCGGCGTGGCCACCGGTCAG
Source organism: Hydrogenophaga sp. NH-16 (assembly GCF_004006415.1). Classification (NCBI taxonomy): domain Bacteria; kingdom Pseudomonadati; phylum Pseudomonadota; class Betaproteobacteria; order Burkholderiales; family Comamonadaceae; genus Hydrogenophaga; species Hydrogenophaga sp. NH-16. Next base: position 2,520,599 of record NZ_CP029344.1, on the reverse strand, counting down.
GGCCAGCGTGGCGCCGGGCTGCAGGCGCGCGTGCAGCGCGAACAGCGGGGAATGTGTGCGCACCGGTGTCGTCTGGCCGTAGGCGCTGCCGGCGAACAGGCGCCACCACACGCCGCCGGTCTCGTGCTCGGGCATCAGGGCCTGCGGGTAGTGGTCGAAGGCCGGTTCGCACTCTTCGTCGGCCTCGGGCAGCGCGACCCAGAACTGCATCAGCTCCAGCCCGCCGCCCGCGAAGGACTCGGGGTGGGTGAAGCGCTCGGAATGGCTGATGCCGCGGCCCGCGGTCATCCAGTTCACGTCGCCGGGTTTGATGTCCTGCCGGATGCCCAGGCTGTCGCGGTGGGTGATCATGCCGCTGAGCAGGTAGCTCACGGTCGACAGGCCGATGTGCGGGTGCGGCCGCACGTCGGCGGCGCGCACATGCTCGGGCGCCAGCGTGACCGGGCCGGCGTGGTCCATGAACACGAAGGGGCCGACGTGGCGGCGTTTGGCGTAGGGCAGCACGCGCCGCACGGTCAGGCCATGCCCCAGGTCGCCGGGGCGGGCGGTGATCAGCATCTCCAACATGTCAAAGCCTCCCCATGCGACCGGACTGGAAATCGACGAACGCCTGCTGGATCTCCTGCGGCGTGTTCATCACGAAGGGGCCGTAGCCCACGACGGGCTCGTCGATCGGCTCGCCGCACAGCCACAGCAGGGTGGTGTCGGCCAGCGCGGTCAGCTGCACGCCGGTGCCGTCGCGTTCGTAGACGATCATTTCGGCGTCGCCGGCCTCCTGGCCATCGGCGGTTTTCACGCGGCCCTGGTAGACCAGCGGCACCGTGGTGTGGCCCTCGGGCGCGGGCAGGGTGACGGTGTGGCCGGCTTTCAGCTGCACGTCCCACACCTGCATGGGCGTGAAGGTCTTCGCCGGGCCGCTGGCGCCGTCGAAGCCGCCCGCAATCGGCCGCACCGTGCCGGCGATGGCGCCGTGCACGTCGGTCAGCGGCAGCGTCGGGATCTGCGCCGCCGTGATGCCCTGGTAGCCGGGCGGGGCCATCTTGTCGCGCGCCGGCAGGTTCACCCACAGCTGCACCATGCGGAAGGGGCCGCCCGTGCGCGCATAGGCCTCGCTGTGGAACTCCTCGTGCACGATGCCCGAGGCGGCGGTCATCCACTGCACCTCGCCGGGGCCGATGGTGCCGCCGCCGCCGGTGGAATCGCGGTGCGTGACCTCGCCGTCGTAGACGATGGTCACGGTCTCGAAGCCGCGGTGCGGGTGCGCGCCGACGCCGCGCCGCTTCGTGGTCGGTTCGAACTCGACCGGGCCGCCATAGTCGAGCATGAGGAAGGGCGAGAACGCGGCGGGGTCGTCGTTGTACGAGAACAGGGTGCGCACGGGAAAACCGTCGCCGACCCAGTGGCCTTGCGTGTTGCGCTGGATGAATGACACGGACTTCATCGTGGGGAGTCTCCTGGTGAAAGCGCATTCTGTGCCGGTACTGCGTTCAGGGCGACCCTCAGGGACAATCCCGGGATGCGTATCTCTGACTTGCGCGAGCGCCTCACTGTGCTCGGCGCCCTGCCCAAACACCAGCACCGCGTGCTCCGCCTGTGGAGCAACGCCCTGCCGCAGACGGCCGGCAAGCGGCAGATCGAACACTTCCTGCCGGCCACGTTGCGCGCCGCGCTGCCGGCGCTGGAAGCCGAACTCGCGGGCCTGGCGACGCTCGAATCCGCCCACCCCGGCGACGACGGCTCCGAGCGCCTGCTGGTGAAGCTGGGCGACGGCCAGCTGGTGGAAAGCGTGCTGCTGCTGCCCGACCGCACGCCCGGCCTGTGCGTCTCCACCCAGGTCGGCTGCGCGGTAGGCTGCCGCTTCTGCATGACCGGCACGACAGGGCTGATCCGCCAGCTCGGCAGCGCCGAGATCGTGGCCCAGGTGGCGTTGGCGCGCACGCGCCGGCCGGTGAAGAAGGTGGTGTTCATGGGCATGGGCGAGCCCGCGCACAACCTGGACAACGTGATGGAGGCCATCGAGCTGCTGGGCACGGCCGGCAACATCGGCCACAAGAACCTGGTGTTTTCCACCGTGGGCGACCCGCGCGTGTTCGACGAACTGCCGCGCGGCGCGGTCAAGCCGGCGCTGGCCCTGTCGCTGCACACCACCCGGGCGGATCTGCGGCGCGAGCTGCTGCCACGCGCGCCGCTGCTCACGCCCGAAGAGCTGGTGGAGGCGGGCGAGGCCTACGCCCGCGCCACCGGCTACCCGATCCAGTACCAGTGGACGCTGCTGGACGGCATCAACGACGGCGACGACGAGATCGAGGGCCTCGTGCGCCTGCTGAGCGGCAAGTACGCCATCCTCAACCTCATCCCGTACAACACCACCGAAGGCATGCCCTACCAGCGCCCCAGCTGGGAGAAGGCGGCCGACATGGCGCGCCGCCTGCACCGCCGCCACATCCTGACCAAGCTGCGCATGTCCGCCGGGCAGGACGTGGACGGAGGGTGCGGGCAGCTGCGGGCGCGGGCGGAGAAGCCGGCGCGCCGGGTCATTCCGGTGGTCGCCGCCTGAGGCGGCGCCTCACTCCCGCTCCAGCTCCAGATACGTGCGGCTCGCGTTGCCCGGGTGCAGCTCGGCCGCATTGAGCAGGTCCATCCACGGCTTCGCGTCGAAGGCCTTGATGGCGGCGCCGATGTCCTCGCCGTTCTCCACCGCCCGCTTCATGTGCGTGCGCAGCGCCTGCAGGTAGTCGCGGGTCTGGGCCTGTGCTTTGGGCAGATCGCTCACCTCGCCATGGCCGGGCACGATGCGCGCAGGTTTGATCGCTTCCAGCGCCGCAAGGCTGGCCAGCCAGCGGCCGGTGTGGCTGACCGGGATCACGCCGAGCATGCGGTCCACGTAGACGATGTCGCCGCTGAAGACCACGCGCTGCTGCGGCAGCCAGACCATCAGGTCGCCGGGCGTGTGCGCGCCGCCGCGGTGCTTCACTTCAATGGTCGTGCCGCCCAGGTTCAGGGTCTCGTCGCTGCCCGTGAGCCAGCGCGTGGGCAGGGTGGGCACGGTGCCGTCCAGCTTCTCTTTCAGCACCGGCCTGAGGGCGGCGAGGTGGTCGCCGCCGCGGGCCAGCAGGTCCGCCTTGCCGCTGGCGTGGGCGATGACCTCGGCTCCCTGGGCGATGAAGTGGCCGTTGCCCAGCCAGCGGTGGTCCTGTCCGCCGGTGTTGATGACCCATTTCACCGGCTGGTCCGTCACCTTTTTCACCGCCGCGTGGATCTTCTGCGCGCCCTGGACGCTCGCGCCGCTGTCGATCAGCAGCGCGCCAGCCGGCGTCACCACCAGGCCGATGTTGGCGTTCAGGCCCTCGTTGTCGTAGGTGCGGCCGACCTTCTCGCCGATGAAGGCGTAGACGCCGGGCGCGACGGGCTGGAAGCGCACCTCGATGGCGTGGGCCAGGGGTGAGGTGACGGCCCAGGCGAGCAGGCCGGCGAGCATGGACAGCAGGGAAGAAGGGCGCATGAGCGGTCTCAAAACATCAGAAATCAATTATGTTGTGATGCGTGAATGTCCCGGTGCGCGGGTTTTCCCGGCATGCCCGGCTAAAATTCCCGCCTCTCAAGGAGCGCTGCAGCGCCGTCCCGTCCGCGGGCCGCGTCAGGCTTGAGTCACCGGGCGTCGACGACGCCCCCGCCGGTCCCGGCGGCCACAACGGCGCTCACCAGTCCCCGAATGTCACCTGGTGAGCCCCATGTCCGTTGCTTCCGTCGCCTCTGCTTCCGCTTCCGCCGTGTCGTCCGTCCCCCCCATGCTGCTGTCCGGCCTGGAGCCGCTGCGCATCGGCGAGGGCAGCCTGTTCGTCAACGTCGGCGAGCGCACCAACGTCACCGGCTCCAAGGCCTTCGCCCGCATGATCCTCGAAGGTCGCTACGAGGACGCGCTGGCCGTGGCCCGCCAGCAGGTGGAGAACGGCGCGCAGATCGTGGACGTGAACATGGACGAGGCCATGCTGGACAGCCAGGCCGCCATGGTGCGTTTCCTGAACCTGATCGCCGGCGAGCCCGACATCGCGCGCGTGCCGATCATGATCGACTCGTCCAAGTGGAGCGTGATCGAGGCCGGCCTGCAGTGCATCCAGGGCAAGGGCGTCGTCAACTCGATTTCCATGAAGGAGGGCGTCGAGGAGTTCAAGCGCCAGGCCGGACTGGTCAAGCGCTACGGCGCCGCCGCGGTGGTGATGGCCTTTGACGAAAAAGGCCAGGCCGACACCTACGAGCGCAAGATCGAGATCTGCGAACGCGCCTACCGCGTGCTGGTGGACGAGGTCGGTTTCCCGCCCGAGGACATCATCTTCGACCCCAACATCTTCGCCATCGCCACCGGCATCGAAGAACACAACAACTACGCGGTCGACTTCATCGAGGCCACGCGCTGGATCAAGGCGAACCTGCCGGGTGCCAAGGTCAGCGGCGGCGTGTCCAACGTGTCGTTCAGCTTCCGCGGCAACGACCCGGTGCGCGAGGCCATCCACACCGTGTTCCTGTACCACGCCATCAAGGCCGGCATGGACATGGGCATCGTCAACGCCGGCATGGTGGGCGTGTACGACGAGATCGAACCCACGCTGCGCGAGCGGGTGGAAGACGTGGTGCTGAACCGCCGGCCCGACGCCGGCGAACGCCTGGTGGAAGTGGCCGAGAGCGCCAAGGGCGCGGCCAAGGACGACTCGAAGAAGAACGAGTGGCGCGGCCTGCCGATCCGCGAACGCCTGACGCACGCGCTGGTGCGCGGCATCAACGAGCACATCACCGAAGACACCGAAGAGATGTGGCAGGCCATCAAGGCCGACGGCGGCCGCCCGCTGCACGTGATCGAAGGCCCGCTGATGGATGGCATGAACGTGGTCGGCGACCTGTTCGGTGCCGGCAAGATGTTCCTGCCCCAGGTGGTGAAGTCGGCCCGCGTGATGAAGCAGGCCGTGGCCCACCTGCTGCCCTACATCGAGGAAGAGAAGCGCCAGCTCGAAGCGGCCGGCGGCGACGTGAAGTCCAAGGGCAAGATCGTGATCGCCACCGTCAAGGGCGACGTGCACGACATTGGCAAGAACATCGTCACCGTCGTGCTCCAGTGCAACAACTTCGAGGTGGTGAACATGGGCGTGATGGTCCCGTGCCACGAGATCCTGGCCAAGGCCAAGGAAGAGGGGGCGGACATCGTGGGCCTGTCGGGCCTGATCACGCCCAGCCTGGAAGAGATGCAGTACGTGGCCGGCGAGATGCAGAAGGACGCGCACTTCCGCGAGCAAGGCATTCCGCTGCTGATCGGCGGCGCCACCACCAGCCGCGTGCACACGGCCGTGAAGATCGCGCCGCACTACGACGGCCCCGTCGTCTACGTGCCCGACGCCTCGCGCAGCGTGAGCGTGGCGCAGAGCCTGATCGGCGACGGCCGTCAGCAGACCATTGCCGAGCTCAACGCCGACTACGAGCGCGTGCGCCAGCAACACGCCAACAAGAAGCAGGTGCCGCTGTGGCCGCTGGCGCAGGCGCGCGCCAACGCCACGCCCGTCGATTTTGTGAAGCACGCACCGGTGGCGCCCAAGTTCATCGGCCGCCGTGTGTTCAAGAACTTCGATCTGGCAGAACTGGAGCGCTTCATCGACTGGGGCCCGTTCTTCCAGACCTGGGACCTGGCCGGCCCGTACCCGGCCATCTTGCAGGACGAGGTGGTGGGTGAGCAGGCGCGCAAGGTGTTCGCCGACGCGCAGGCCATGCTCAAGAAGATCATCGAAGGCCGCTGGCTGACCGCCAACGCGGTGATCGGCCTCTACCCGGCCAACCGCGTGAACGACGACGACATCGCGCTCTACGCCGACGAGGGCCGCCAGCAGCCGGTGCTGACGTGGCACGGCCTGCGCCAGCAGACGGAGAAGGAAACTGTCGATGGCGTGACGCGCCCGAGCCGCTGCCTGGCCGACTTCGTGGCGCCCAAGGGCACGCCCGACTACGTGGGCCTGTTCGCGGTGACGGCCGGCGTGGGCGTGGAGAAGAAGGAGCAGCAGTTCCTGGCCGCGCACGACGACTACAACGCCATCCTGTTCAAGTCCCTGGCCGACCGCCTGGCAGAGGCGCTGGCCGAGTGCATGCACGCCCGCGTGCGCACCGACCTCTGGGGCTATGCGGCGGGTGAAGCCCTGAGCAACGAAGACCTGATCAAGGAAAAGTACCAGGGCATCCGCCCGGCGCCGGGTTACCCGGCCTGCCCGGACCACAGCGTCAAGCGCCAGATGTTCGAGCTGCTGCAGGCCGATGAGATCGGCATGGCGCTCACCGAAAGCCTGGCCATGAGCCCGGCCGCCAGCGTCAGCGGTTTCTACCTGGCGCACCCCGAGAGCACCTATTTCAACGTCGGCCGCATCGGCGAGGACCAGGTGGCCGACCTGGCCGCGCGCAGCGGCGTGGCGGTCAGCGAGCTCAAGCGCTGGCTCGGCACCAACCTCTGACCCGGCAACGCCCGTTCGCCACGGCCGCCCGACAGCCCGTCGGTGCGCCGGGCAGCAGGGCCGGGGCTTGTGCTACAACGCCAAGCCCTTCCAGTTCCACCCTCTGATTGTCATGGCCATCGTGTGTCCTTCCTGCGGCAAGGAAAACCGGGACCAGGCCCGTTTCTGCCGGGGTTGCGCCCGCCCGCTGGACCGGCCGGGCGGGGATGCGGGCTCGGACGCAGTGGCCCGCGAGCGCGCCAGCCGCGCGCTGCGCCGCGCCCGCCGGCGCAAGCGCTCGGGCCAGCGCACCGAACAACAGCCCGCCTGGTGGCGCTGGGCGGGCGCCATGACCGCGGGCGTGCTGGTGCTGGCCATCGGCTGGTGGCTCGGTGCCCACCAGTCCACGCCGGCGCCGGTGCAGGCCGCGCCCCTGGCGGGAGCGCCCGTGGCCTCACCGTCAGCCACGCCAACAGCCGGTACCGCGGCACCGGCCACCGCCCCGCAGACCGCCACGGAACCGGTGGGCGCGGACGCCGCATCGCCGAACACCCCCGAAGCCGCCGCCGCGGTCGACCGGCTGCGCCATTCGGTCGAGCTGCTGGAGCAACAGGACCGGGAGCGTGCGGCCGCCCAGGAACAGCAACGCCAGAAGCTGGCACTGGAACAAAAACGACTGGAAGACGCGCGGCGACGGGCTGGCGCAACGCCTGCGGTGGCCAGCACCCATTCGGGTGCGTCCGAGCCCGCGCCCGTGGCGGCGCCCGCACCCGCCGAGTCCGCGCCGGTGGCGGCTGCTGCAGCGCCACCACCCCCCGCCACGCGATCGGTCGCGGGCGTCGACCAGGCGTGCGCAGGCAGCGACAACGTGTTCGCGCGCGACTTCTGCCGCATCCGCGAATGCGGCAAGGCGGTGTTTGCCAACGACCCCGTCTGCGTGCGCTTCCGCCAGATGGACGAGGCGCGGCGCCGTGAGGCCGAGTACCGCTGATCGTTCAGCCCGCGGCGCGCAGCGCCCTCCGGTACTGCACCGCCTCGGCGATGTGCGCCACCTCCACGGACTCGCTGCCCGCCAGGTCGGCGATGGTGCGCGCCACGCGCAGGGCGCGGTGGGTGCTGCGCGCGCTCCAGCCCAGGCGGGCCGCCGCCGTGTGCAGGAACTTGAGCGCGGTGGGTTCGGCCATCGCATGCCGGTCCAGCGCCTGGCCCGACAGCGCCTGGTTGCTCTGGCCCTGGCGCGCCTGCGCCCGCTGCCGGGCGGTGGCCACGCGTTCGCGCACGGTGGCGCTGGGTTCGCCGGCCGGGCTGTGCAGCAGGTCGTGCGGGGGCAGGGCGGGCACCTCGATGTGCAGGTCGATGCGGTCCAGCAGCGGGCCGGAGAGGCGCCCCTGGTAACGCGCGACCTGGTCCGGCGTGTCGCGGCAGGGCTGGCTCGGGTGGCCCAGAAAGCCGCAGGGGCAGGGGTTCATGGCGGCCACCAGCTGGAAACGCGCCGGGAACTCGCTCTGCATCGCCGCGCGCGAGATGCGGATGTGGCCGCTTTCCAGCGGCTCGCGCAGGGCTTCGAGGGCGGCGCGCGGGAATTCGGGCAGTTCGTCGAGGAACAGCACGCCGTGGTGGGCCAGCGAGATCTCGCCGGGCCGGGGCGGTGAGCCGCCGCCCACCAGGGCCACGGCGCTGGCGCTGTGGTGCGGTGCGCAGGTGGGTCGCAGGCCCCAGGCCTCCAGCCGGAAGCGCCCGGCCAGCGAGGCGACCGCGGCCGACTCCAGCGCCTCGGTGGTGTCCATGGGCGGCAGCAGGCCGGCAAAACGCTGCGCCAGCATGCTCTTGCCCGAGCCGGGTGGGCCGACCATCAGCAGCGAGTGGCCGCCCGCCGCGGCGATCTCCAGCGCCCGGCGCGCGCCCGCCTGGCCCTTGACGTCGGCCAGGTCGGCGTAGGTATCGCTGGCCGATACCGGCGTGGGCGACAGACGCGCCCAGCCCGTGTCGTCGGGCGGTGCATCGCCGGTGCCCGCGGCCCCTTCGGGCAGGAACTGCGCCACCACGTCCAGCAGGTGGCGGGCCCGGCACACCTGGGCCTGCGGCACCAGCGCCGCCTCTTCGGCGCTGCCGGGCGGCAGCACCAGCCGTGTGGTCGCGCCCGCGGAACCGTCCCGGTGCAGCGCCAGGCTCATGGCCAGCGCGCCGCGCACCGGGCGCAGCTCGCCGCCCAGCGAAAGCTCGCCCGCGAACTCCCAGCCGGCCAGCTTCGCGCCGTCGATCTGGCCCGCCGCGGCCAGGATGCCCAGCGCGATCGGCAAGTCGAAGCGACCCGAGTCCTTGGGCAGATCGGCCGGCGCCAGGTTCACTGTGATGCGCTTGTTGCTGGGGAATTCAAGCCCGGCGTTGGCAATCGCCGAGCGCACGCGTTCGCGCGCTTCTTTCACTTCCGTGTCGACCAGACCCACCAGCGTGAAGCTGGGCAGACCGTTGGCCAGGTGCACCTCCACCTGCACCGGCCGCGCCTCCAGCCCGATCAGCGCGCGGCTGTGCACCAATGACAAACCCATCCGGTCCTCCATCCCTGTTTCGGTGCATGACCGGCTGGACACCGGCATGCACGTGTTTGGTGCGGCTCTATGGCCGCGGCGCGGGGATCATGTCATGCCCACGGGGTGGGTCGCAGCCCCCGTCGGGAGGACGTTTTCCCTCGGGGCGGCCGCCTCGGGAGCGGGGTGGGTGAGCAGCTGGCACGGTCCCTGCTTCTGGCTGTAAGCGATTGCATCAACCCGTGGTGTCACCCGGCCCCGCCCCGACACCGTCCCACCCTAGAAGAGGTAACACAGCATGAAAATGGTTTCCGCCATCATCAAGCCGTTCAAGCTGGACGAAGTGCGCGAAGCGCTCTCCGGCATGGGCGTGCAGGGCATCACCGTGACCGAAGTCAAGGGCTTTGGCCGCCAGAAGGGGCACACCGAGCTCTACCGCGGCGCCGAGTACGTCGTCGACTTCCTGCCCAAGGTCAAGATCGAAGCCGCCGTCGACGACGCCCTGGTCGACCGCGTGATCGAAGCCATCGAAGGCGCCGCCCGCACCGGCAAGATCGGCGACGGCAAGATCTTCGTCTCCCCCCTCGAACAGGTGGTTCGCATCCGCACCGGCGAGACCGGCAAGGAAGCCCTCTGATCCCCGCACCCGTATCAGAAAGAGCACCCAAATGAAAAAACTGATCGCTTCCCTGCTCCTGGGGGCAGGCCTTATGTTCGGCGGGTTCTCCGCCATGGCCCAGGACGCCGCCAAGCCGGCCGATGCACCGGCCGCCACCGCACCCGCCGCCGATGCCGCGGCTGCTCCCGCAGCGGCCCCTGCTGCCGACGCTGCAGCACCCGCTGCCGCCGAGGCCGCACCGGCTGCGGCAGAAGCTGCGCCCGCCGAAGCCGTGAAGGAAACGGTGGACAAGGGCGACGTGACCTGGATGATGATCTCCACCATCCTCGTGCTGCTGATGGTCGTGCCCGGCCTGGCCCTGTTCTACGGCGGCCTGGTGCGCAGCAAGAACATGCTGTCCGTGCTGATGCAGGTCATGGTCGTGTTCTCGCTGATCGCCGTGCTGTGGGCCGTCTACGGCTACAGCGTCGCCTTCGGCGGCGAGGGCCTGATCTACGGCAACTTCGACAAGCTGTTCCTCAAGGGTGTCACCGCCGATTCGCTGGCGGCCACCTTCACGGCCGGCGTGATGATCCCCGAGTTCATCTTCATCGCCTTCCAGTGCACCTTCGCGGGCATCACCTGCGCGCTGATCGTCGGCTCCTTCGCCGAGCGCATCAAGTTCGGTTCCGTGCTGCTGTTCTGCGCCATCTGGTTCACCTTCAGCTACCTGCCGATCGCCCACATGGTCTGGGGCGCGGGCGGCTACCTGTTCGACAAGGGCGCGCTGGACTTCGCCGGCGGCACCGTGGTGCACATCAATGCCGCCATGGCCGGCCTGGTGGGTGCCTATGTCCTGGGCAAGCGCATCGGCTACGGCAAGGAAGCCATGGCCCCGCACAGCCTGACCCTGACCATGGTCGGCGCCTCGCTGCTGTGGGTGGGCTGGTTCGGTTTCAACGCCGGCTCCAACCTGGAAGCCAACGGTGGCACCACCCTGGCCTTCATCAACACCCTGATGGCCACCGCCGCCGCCGTGCTGGCCTGGTGCGTGGGTGAAGCGCTGACCAAGGGCAAGGCCTCGATGCTGGGCGCCGCCTCCGGTGCCGTCTCCGGCCTGGTGGCCATCACCCCGGCCTGCGGCACCGTTGGTGTCATGGGCGCCATCATCATCGGCCTGGTTGCCGGCTTCCTGTGCCTGTGGGGCGTGACCGGCCTGAAGAAGATGCTCGGTGCCGACGACTCGCTGGACGTGTTCGGCGTGCACGGCGTCGGCGGCATCGTCGGTGCCCTGCTGACCGGCGTGTTCTCCGCCGGCTCGCTGGGCGGCGTCAAGGGCGACGACTTCTCCATCGCCAGCCAGCTGCTGATCCAGGCCGAAGGCGTGGTCATCACCATCGTGTGGTCCTCCATCGTCGCCTTCATCGCCTACAAGATCGTCGACCTGACCATGGGCCTGCGCGTGACCGAAGAGCAGGAACGCGAAGGTCTGGACATCAGCTCGCACGGCGAAACCGCCTACAACCGCTGATCCGACCCCTGATTGCCTCCTTTGGATGTTCGACCCGCGCGCCGCAAGGCCGCGGGTCTTTTTTTTCGCCTGGTGAATGCATCACAGACAGGGCCTGGAGCAGGCGCGAGCATGCGCGCTGTCACACACTTCAGGAGGAACCCATGTCCGCACAACCGATGTCGCTGTTTGCCGTGCTCGCACTGACTCTGGGCGTCGCGCTCCAGGCGGCAGCAGCCAGCCCGCCCGCCAAGACCGGGCGCCGTCCGCCGGCCCGTGTCAGCTTCATCGAGGCGCCGTCCAGCGAAACACCGGCGGCGCGCGAGAAGCGCCTGAAACGGGAATGTCGCGGCCGGCCCAACGCCGGCGCCTGCCTGGGGCACACGCGCTGACGCAGGGGCCAGTGCCGCTGCGATTGCAGCCGGCCGTGCAAAAAATTCAAAAGCCCTCGCAGGGCCCGCCGCTACCATGGCGGCCATGCAGAACAGCCCCACGAACGACACCCCGCACGCGCTGATCGACCAGGTCCGCGCCGCCGTCGCTGCCCGCACGCCGCTGCGCATCCGGGGCGGCGACACCAAGGCCTTCCATGGCGAACCGGTGAGCGGCCAGCCGCTGGACACGCGCGCTTTCAGCGGCATCGTGGCGCACGAACCCAGCGAGCTGGTGATCACCGTGCGCGCCGGCACGCCGCTGGCCGAGGTCGAGGCGGCCCTGGCCGAGAAGGGCCAGCACCTGCCGTTCGACCCGCCCCATTTCGGGGTCGAATCAACCATCGGCGGCGCGGTTGCGGCCGGCCTTGCGGGGCCTGCCCGCGCCACCGCCGGCGGCGTGCGCGACTACGTGCTGGGCGCCCAGTTCGTCAACGGCCGGGCCGAGTGGCTGACCTTCGGTGGCCAGGTCATGAAGAACGTGGCCGGCTACGACATCAGCCGCGCGCTCGCCGGCTCCATGGGCACGCTGGGCGTGATCACCCATCTGTCGCTCAAGGTGCTGCCGGTGGCGCCGGCCGAGGTCACGCTGGTGTTCCGCATGGGTCAGCGCGACGCGCTGGAGCAGCTGCACCGCTGGGGTGGCCAGCCGCTGCCTTTGAACGCATCCTGTTGGGTGAAGGACGACACCGCACCCGATGCGCCCGAGCTGCTGTTCGTGCGCCTGCGCGGTGCGGCGGCCGCGGTGGAGACCGCCAGCGAGCGACTGGCGCGCGAAGCCGGCGGCCAGCGCATGGACAACGCCCAGGCCGGGCCCGACTGGGCCGCCTGCCGCGACCAGACCCTGCCGTTCTTCAACGCACCGTCGCCGGACCTGTGCCTGTGGCGCCTGTCGCTGCCGCAGACCGCGCCGGTGCTGGAGCTGCCGTTTGCGCAGCTGATCGAGTGGCAGGGCGCGCAGCGCTGGCTCTGGGCGCCGGCCTCGGCGGCCACGCCGATCCGTGCGGCCGCGGCCAGGATGCAGGGCCACGCGACCCTGTTTCGCGCCGGCGCCGACGGCGCGCCGGGCGTGCGCCGTTTCGATGCCGAAAACCCGGCGCTGCAGGCCATCACGAAGCGCCTGCGCGAGGCGTTCGACCCGCTGGGCCTCTTCAACCAGAACAAGATGGGCTGAACCCACGATGCAAACCAACCTCGCCCCCGAGTTCAAAGGCACGCCAGACGGCCTGGCCGCCGAGGCCATCCTGCGCAAGTGCGTGCACTGCGGCTTCTGCACCGCCACCTGCCCGACCTACCAGCTGCTGGGCGACGAGCTGGACGGTCCGCGCGGCCGCATCTACCTGATGAAGCAGGTGTTCGAAGGCGCCGAGCCGACACGCGCCACGCAGCTGCACCTGGACCGGTGTCTCACCTGCCGCAACTGCGAGAGCACCTGCCCCAGCGGCGTGGACTACGGCCATCTGGTGGACATCGGCCGCAAGGTGGTGGATGCCAAGGTGCCGCGTCCGGCCGGTGAAAAGGCGGTGCGCTGGCTGCTCAAGGAAGGCCTGACCTCGCCCGCTTTCGGCCCCGCCATGAAGCTGGGCCAGCTGGTGCGTGGTCTGCTGCCCGAGACCCTGAAGAACAAGGTGCCCGCCAGGCAGGACGCGGGGCGCTGGCCGGCCGCCACGCACGCACGCAAGGTGCTGATGCTGGCGGGCTGCGTGCAGCCGGCCATGATGCCCAACATCAACAGCGCCACCGCGCGCGTGCTGGATGCCGCCGACATCCAGACCGTGGTGGCGCCCGAGGCGGGCTGCTGCGGCGCGGTGAAGTTCCACCTGAACGACCAGGACGGTGGCATGGCGCAGATGCGCGCCAACATCGACGCCTGGTGGCCGCATGTCGAGCAGGGCGTGGAGGCGATCGTGATGAACGCCTCGGGCTGCGGCGTGACGGTCAAGGAATACGGCCACATCCTGCAGCACGACAGCGCCTATGCCGCCAAGGCCGCGCGCATCAGCGAACTGACCCAAGACCTGAGCGAACTGCTGCCCGCGTTGGTACCGGTGTTGAAACCGAAGCTGGCGAAGCAGCCCGACGCAAAGCAGGTCATTGGTTTTCATCCCCCTTGCACCCTGCAGCACGGTCAGAAGCTCAAGGGCGGCGTCGAGACCCACCTGGCCGCGCTGGGGTTCACGGTGCAGGTGGCGAAGAACGAAGCCCACCTGTGCTGCGGCTCGGCGGGCACCTACTCGGTGCTCAACCCCGAACTGTCTTACCAGCTGCGCGACCGCAAGCTGGGTCACCTGGGCGAGCTGCAGCCGGCCGTGATTGCCAGCGCCAACATCGGCTGCATCACCCACCTGCAGAGCGGCACCGCCACGCCGGTGCGGCACTGGATCGAGCTGCTCGACGAGGCCCTGCAACCGTGATCCCAGCCCTCGCCACCTTGCTGGTGTTTCAGTTGGTGGGCGAGGCGCTGGTGCGCACCCTGGCTGTGCCGGTGCCCGGTCCGGTGGTGGGCATGGCCGGGCTGCTGATCACGCTGGTGTACAAGCCCGCCTGGCTGGCCGCGCTCAAACCCACCACCGCCACCCTGCTGCAGCACCTCTCGCTGCTGTTCGTGCCCGCGGGTGTGGGCGTGATGCTGCACCTGCAGCGCCTGGGCCAGGAGGCGCTGGCCATCGGCGTGGCGCTGGTGCTGAGCACCTGGATCGGCCTGGCCAGCGCGGCCCTGACCATGGCCTGGCTGATGAAGCGCGTGGCGCCGCCGGACGAGGTCCATGAGCACTGAAGCCCCGCTGACCCAGGTGGCTGCCGGCAGCGCCATCGGCGGGCGGCTGGTGGACGTCTGGGTCTACCTCTCGACCACGCCCTTGCTGGGCCTGGCGGTCACGCTGCTGGTCTATCAGGGCGCCTTCGTGGTCTACCGCCGCAGCGGCTTCCACCCGCTGGCCAACCCGGTGGCGCTGGCGGTGATTGCGCTCGGCTCGCTGCTCTGGGTCACCGGCACGCCCTACGCCACCTACTTTGAGGGCGCGCAGTTCGTGCACTTCCTGCTCGGCCCCGCCACGGTGGCGCTGGCGGTGCCGCTGTACGAACAGCTGCCGCGCCTCAAACGCCTGTGGCTGCCCATGCTGGGCGCACTGGTGGTGGGCACGCTGGCGGCCACGGTCAGCGCCATCGGCATCGGCTGGGCGCTGGGGGCGAGCAAGGCCACCATCGCCTCGCTGGCTCCCAAGTCGGTCACGGCGCCGGTGGCCATGGGCATCGCCGAAAAGATCGGCGGGCTGCCCACGCTGACGGCGGTGCTGGTGGTCTGCACCGGCATCCTGGGGGCGGCCAGCGCGCGCGGCCTGTTCGACCTGCTGCGCATCACCGACCCGACGGTGCGCGGCTTCGCGCTGGGCACGGCGGCGCACGGCATCGGCACCGCGCGCGCCTTTCTGGTGAGCGAAGAAATGGGCGCCTTCGCCGGCCTGGCCATGGGGCTGTCCGCGCTGTTCAGCGCGGTGGCGCTGCCGCTGGTGGCGGGCTGGCTGCTGCGCTGGCTCTGAGCGGCGGCTTGTGCCGCATCCGTGGCGCCCGCGGCACAGGCGCGGGCACTGCCTCACGGTGCCGCCGCGCACCGGGCGCGCCCGACAAATTGTCATGCTTTGGTGGCACACAGGCCGTTATGCTGTCCGACCGGGGCCGACCGCGTCCGGCCCGGCAATTCCCTTCATTCGACGCCCCAGGAGCAGCAGCATGGGTTTCTTCAGCAACATCCTCGAAAAACTCGGCATGAAGGACGCGGCCGCCGCGCCGGTCATCATTCCGCCCGCCGCCGCAGCGCCCGCACCCGCTCCGGCCGCCGCACCCGCCGCGGCCCCTGCGGCACCGGTCGCGCCCGTGGTCAACCCCATCGCCATGGTGGACGTGATGGCCCTGCTCGCCGAGAAGGCCGCCAAGCACCCCGAAAAGCTCAACTGGAAGACCTCCATCGTCGACCTGCTCAAGCTGCTGGGCCTGGACAGCAGCCTGGCCGCGCGCAAGGAACTGGCCAAGGAGCTGTACTGCCCCGACGAGCTGATGGCCGACTCGGCCAAGATGAACATGTGGCTGCACAAGAACGTGCTGGGCCACATCGCGGCCAACGGCGGCAACATCCCGGCCGAGCTGCTCTGATGTGTTGATGCAGCCGCTGCCAGTCTGCTGACAAGGCGTTGGCAGCAGGGGGTCCGCAGACTCCGGGTTCTGTTCAACCACCACCTGGAGTCTTTCATGGCACACACCCTCAACTGGTTCGAAATCCCCGTCGCCGACATGGACCGCGCCGTGCGCTTCTACGAGGCGCTGACCCGCCAGTCCCTCAAACGCGAGGCCTTTGGCGGCCCTGGCCAGGAGCTGGCGGTTTTCCCGGGTGACCGCGAAGTCGATGTGCGTGGCGCGCTGTTCAAGAGTCCGGCCATGCAGCCGGCCGCGCAAGGCACGGTGGTCTACCTCAACGCCGGTGAAACCCTCGAACCCTGGCTCTCGCGCATCGAAGCCGCCGGCGGTCGCCTGGCGCTTTCCAAGGTGACTTTGCCTGACGGCATGGGCTGTTTCGCCCACATCATCGACAGCGAAGGCAACCGCGTGGGCATTCACGCGCTGGCATGAACGCCGCCACCACCCTACAGCCCCGGTGCTGGATCGCGGTGGCCTGCGCCGAACACGCGCAGCGCGGCCGCGACCATGCGCCGGTGGGATTCATGCAGGTCTGCCACGGCAAGGGTGGGCCACTGCGGCGGCTGGCACCTGGCGACGTGGTCGCCTACTACGCGCCCTCGACCACGATGGGCGGCAAGGACCGCCTGCAGAGCTTTGTCAGCCTGGGCATGGTGGAGGCGCGCCCGCCCTACCAGGCCGACATGGGCAACGGCTTCGTACCGTTCCGACGCGATGTCCGTTACGTGGCGGCCGAGCCGGCGCCCATTGCACCGTTGCTCGATGAGCTGGACTTCGTGGACGACCGCCGCCACTGGGGCCAGAAGTTCCGCTACGGCCTGTTCGAGGTGTCGGCGAAGGACATGGCGCTGATTGCACACGCGATGCGCGCCGAGCCGCAGGCGTTGGGGCTTGCGCCTGTCGAGATGACCACACAATAGATGCCCATCTGTTCAGGGAGCCCCCATGATCGCCGAGACCCATCCCCTGCGCTGCCGTTGCGGCGCGCTGCAAGGCCAGATCGAACGGGGTGGACCGACCAGTCGCATGGTGTGCTACTGCAAAGACTGTCAGGCCTTCGCTCGCTACCTCGGTCCGGCGGGGCGCGTGCTGGATGCGCAGGGCGGTTCGGACGTGGTGCAGCTGGCGCCGCACCGCATCCGGTTCATCCAGGGCATCGAACACCTCTCGGTGATGCGCCTGTCGTCCAAGGGGATGCTGCGCTGGTACGCCGCGTGTTGCCGCACCCCGGTGGGCAACACCATGAGCAGCCGCAACATGCCGTTCACCGGCCTGCTCGTGCAGTGTCTGGACAGCGCGCCGCTGGAGGCGGCCTTCGGGCCTGTGCTGGCAAGTACCAACACGCAGAGCGCACTGGGCAACCCCAAGCCGCGGGCATTCGGCCTCCCCAGAGCCTTGGCGCGCATCCTGCGGATCGTCGCAGGCAGTCGGCTGTCGGGGACATACAAGGCCAACCCGTTCTTTGACGCCACAGGCCTCCCGGTGGTCGAACCCACCGTGCTGACTGCGGAGGAGCGCACCCGACTGGACATGGTGTCGACCACGGTCTGACGTCCTGCCATGCGCCGCGCCGACCGACTCTTTGCCCTGGTCCAGCTGATCCGTGGCCGCCGACTGTCCACCGCCGCCTGGCTGGCCGAGCGTCTCGAGGTCTCGGTGCGCACGGTCTACCGCGATGTGGCCGACCTGCAGGCGCAGGGCGTGCCCATCGAGGGCGAGGCGGGCGTGGGCTACAGGCTCGGCAAAGGCTTCGAGCTGCCGCCGCTGATGTTCACCGTCGACGAAGCGCGGGCCCTGGCGCTGGCCACCCGGCTGGCGCAGCAGTGGCTGGACCCGGCGATGGCGCTGGCCGCGTCGGACGCCATGTCGCGCGTGCTCTCGGTCCTGCCCGCCAGCGTGCGGGCCGAGGTGGAGCGCCAGCCTTTGCTGATCGCTCCGGTGGGGCTGGAGCCCGCGCTGGGTCAGCGCCTGCAGGCGCTGCGCGAGGCGGCGCAGGCGCGCCACCGGGTGACGCTGCGCTATGTGGACCAGGGTGAACGCCGCACCGAGCGGCAGGTGCGGCCGCTGGGCTGCTTCTACTGGGGCCGGGTCTGGACGCTGGCGGCCTGGTGCGAGCAGCGCCAGGATTTCCGCAACTTCCGGCTCGACCGCATGGAGGCGGTGCAGGTGGAGGCGTCGGTGTTCCCGGTCGAGCCGGGCCGGACGCTGGCCGACCTGCTGCGCCGCGAGACCGGGCACAGCACCTGGCGCTGATCAGGCCCGCACCGGCACCTCGCGGCGCCGGGTGACCTCGCCCTTGCTGTTGACGCTCTCCAGCTGCACGCCAAAGCCCCACAGCCGGGCCACGTGCTTGAGCACCTCGCCCGCGCTCTCGTGCAGCGGCCGGTCGTTGTGCTGGGTGTGGCGCAGCGTGAGCGAGCGGTCGCCGCGCAGGTTGACGTCCCAGACCTGGATGTTGGGCTCGCGCGAGCCCAGGTCGTACTGGCGGGCGAGCGTCTCGCGCACGCGCCGGTAGCCCGTCTCGTCGTGAATGGCGCTGACCTCCAGCGTGTCCTGCTGGTCGTCGTCGACCAGGGCGAACAGGCGGAACTCGCGCATCAGCCGGGGGCTGAGGTACTGGCCGATGAAGCTCTCGTCCTTGAAGTTGCGCATGGCGTGGTCCAGCGCGGGCAGCCAGGGCGTGCCCGCCAGTTCGGGGAACCACTGCCGGTCCTCGTCGGTGGGCGCGTCGCAGATGCGTTTGATGTCGGTGTACATCGCAAAGCCCAGGGCGTAGGGGTTGAGGCCGCTGTAGCGGCGGTCGCCGACGCCGGGCTGGAAGATCACGTTGGTGTGCGACTTGATCCACTCCATCATCACGCCGTCGGTGAGGAAGCCGTTGTCGTACATCTCGCTGAGCAGGCGGTGGTGCCAGAAGGTGGCCCAGCCCTCGTTCATCACCTGCGTCTGGCGCTGCGGGTAGAAGTACTGGGCGATCTTGCGCACGATGCGCACCACCTCGCGCTGCCAGGGCTCCAGCAGCGGCGCGTTCTTCTCGATGAAGTACAGGATGTTCTCTTCCGGCTCGGCCGGAAAGCGCTTGACGGCCAGGGCGTCGCCCTCGGCCTCGGCGCGCCGCGGCAGCGTGCGCCACAGCTCGTTGACCTGCTGCTGGGCGTAGGCCTCGCGGTCCTTGCGCTCGGCCAGTTCCTGCGCCAGCGACTTGCGGCTGGGCCGGCGGTAGCGGTCCACGCCGTGGTTCTGCAGCGCGTGGCAGGAGTCCAGCAGGTCCTCCACGGCGTCGATGCCGTGCCGTTCCTCGCACTCGGCGATGTAGTTCCGTGCGTAGACCAGGTAGTCGATGATCGCGCTCGCATCGGTCCACATGCGGAACAGGTAGTTGCCCTTGAAGAAGCTGTTGTGGCCGTAGGCGGCGTGGGCGATCACCAGCGCCTGCATCGCCATCGTGTTCTCCTCCATCAGGTAGGCGATGCAGGGGTCGCTGTTGATGACGATCTCGTAGGCCAGCCCCATGTGGCCACGCTTGTAGTTCTTCTCGGTGAGGATGAACTCCTTGCCGAAGCGCCAGTGGCGGTAGTTGACCGGCATGCCCACGCTGGCGTAGGCGTCCATCATCTGCTCGGCGGTGATCACCTCCAGCTGGTTGGCGTAGGTGTCCAGGCCGAAGCGGCGCGCGGTGCGTTCGATCACCTCGTGGTAGCGCTCGATCAGCTCGAAGGTCCAGTCGCTGGGGCCGGGCAGGGGCTCGGGCGGCCGGGGCAACATCGGCAGGGGGTGCTGGAGACCGCTCATGCCGGCACCCCTTCCTTGCGGAACAGATCGCGGAACACCGGGTAGATCTCGGCCGCGGTCGAGACCTTGCGCAGCGCGAAGTTGGGGTGTGCCTGGCCCAGCGTCTCGTAGGCCTGCCACAGGTTCTGTTCTTCCTCGGTGACCTGGATGTAGGCGTAATAGCGGCAGGCCGGCAGCAGGCGGGAGTCCAGCAGCTCGGCGCACTTGGGCGAATCGTTCATCCAGTTGTCGCCGTCGCTGGCCTGCGCGCCGTAGATGTTCCACTCCTGCGGGTTGTAGCGCTCGCGCACGATGCGGTCCATCAGCTCCAGCGCGCTGGAGACCACGGTGCCGCCGCTTTCGCGGGCGTGGAAGAACTCGTCCTCGGTGACCTCCTGGGCCTGGGTGTGGTGGCGGATGAACACCAGGTCGATCTGCTCGTAGTGCCGGGTCAGGAACAGGTAGAGCAGCACGAAGAAGCGCTTGGCCAGGTCCTTGCGCTGCTCGTCCATGGAGCCGGAGACGTCCATCAGGCAGAACATCACGGCGCGCGCACTGGGCACCGGCACCCGCACGTGGCTGCGGAACTTGAGGTCGATCGGGTCGATGTAGGGCAGGCGCTCGATGCGCCAGCGCAGCTGCCCGAGCCGCGCTTCCAGCTCGATCAGCTCGCCGCGGACCACCGGGTCGTCACCGCGACCGCGCAACTCGGCAATGCGCTCTTCCAGCTCGGCGCACTCGCGCCGCACGGCGCCGCCCAGGGCGATGCGCCGGCCGTAGGCGCCGCGCATCGAGCGCACGATGTGCAGGTTGTTGGGCGTGCCGCTGCTGGTGAAGCCGGCGCGCCGGGTCTTGAACTCGGGCACCTGCGCCAGCTGGGTGCGGACCAGGTTGGGCAGGGCCAGGTCGTCGAAGAAGACCTGCATGAACTCTTCGCGGCTGAGGGCAAAAGTGAAGTCGTCTTCCCCCTCGCCGCTGTCGCTGGCCTGGCCGCTTCCGCTGCCCTGTCCGGTGCCGCCCTGGGGCCGCTGGATGCGGTCGCCGGCCAGGTACTCGCGGTTGCCAGTGTGCACCACCTCGCGCTTGCCGCCGGGGCCGTGGCGGAATTCGGGTTCGGACAGGTCGCGCTGCGGGATGTGGACCTCCTCGCCACGTTCGACATCGCGGATGCCGCGCCCGCTGATGGCGCGCCGAACCGCCTCGCCGATCTGCTCGCGGTAGCGGCGCAGAAAACGCTCCCGGTTGCCGATGGATTTGTTCTTGCCCGCCAGCCGCCGATCGATGATGGACTGCAGCATGGGTGTTCCTGGTGGACGCCGGCCCCCGCGGTCAGCTGGACTTGCGCACGCGCAGGTACCACTCGCACAGCAGGCGCACCTGCTTGGGCGTGTAGCCCTTGGCCACCATGCGGGTGACGAAGTCCTCGTGCTTCTTGGCCTCGTCGGCGCTGGCCTTGGCGTTGAAGCTGATCACCGGCAGCAGTTCCTCGGTGTTGCTGAACATCTTCTTCTCGATCACCGTGCGCAGCTTCTCGTAGCTGGTCCACAGCGGGTTGTGGCCGGCGTTGTTGGCGCGCGCGCGCAGCACGAAGTTGACGATCTCGTTGCGGAAGTCCTTGGGGTTGCTGATGCCCGCGGGCTTCTCGATCTTCTCCAGCTCGGCGTTGAGCGACTGGCGGTCGAACACCTCGCCGGTGTCGGTGTCGCGGTACTCGTGGTCCTGGATCCAGTAGTCGGCGTAGGTGACGTAGCGGTCGAAGATGTTCTGGCCGTATTCCGAATAGCTCTCCAGGTAGGCGGTCTGGATCTCCTTGCCGATGAACTCGGCGTAGCGCGGCGCCAGCTGCTCCTTGATGAAGCCGACGTACTTCTGCTCCAGCTCCTGCGGGAACTGCTCGCGCTCGATCTGCTGTTCCAGCACATACATCAGGTGCACCGGGTTGGCGGCCACCTCGGTGGAGTCGAAGTTGAAGACCTTGGAGATGATCTTGAACGCGAAGCGCGTGGAGATGCCGCTCATGCCCTCGTCGACGCCGGCGAAGTCGCGGTACTCCTGGTAGCTCTTGGCGCGCGGGTCGGTGTCCTTGAGGTTCTCGCCGTCGTACACCTGCATCTTGGAGAACAGGGACGAGTTTTCGGGCTCCTTCAGGCGCGTGAGCACCGAGAACTGCGCCATCATCTTGAGCGTGCCCGGCGCGCAGGTGGCCTGCGAGAGCGAGGAGTGGCGGATCAGCTTCTCGTAGATCTTCACCTCCTCGGACACGCGCAGGCAGTAGGGCACCTTGACGATGTAGATGCGGTCGAGGAAGGCCTCGTTGTTCTTGTTGTTGCGGAAGGCCTTCCACTCGCTCTCGTTGCTGTGCGCCAGCACGATGCCGTCGAAGGGAATGGCGCCGAAACCTTCGGTGCCCTTGAAGTTGCCTTCCTGCGTGGCGGTCAGCAGCGGGTGCAGCACCTTGATGGGTGCCTTGAACATCTCCACGAATTCCATCAGGCCCTGGTTGGCCAGGCACAGGCCGCCCGAGTAGCTGTAGGCGTCGGGGTCGTCCTGCGCATAGGTTTCAAGCTTGCGGATGTCGACCTTGCCGACCAGCGAGCTGATGTCCTGGTTGTTCTCGTCGCCCGGCTCGGTCTTGCTCACTGCGATCTGGCGCAGCACCGACGGGTGGCGCTTGACCACGCGGAAGCGCCGGATGTCGCCACCGTATTCCTCCAGCCGCTTGACGGCCCAGGGACTCATGATGCGGTTGAGGTAGCGCCGCGGGATGCCGAACTGCTCTTCCAGCAGGGCCGCGTCTTCCACCGGATCGAACAGCCCCAGTGGCGACTCGTTGACCGGTGAACCCTTGATGGCGTAGAACGGCACCAGTTCCATCAGCTGCTTGAGCCGCTCGGCGATCGAGCTCTTGCCGCCGCCCACCGGCCCCAGCAGATAGAGGATCTGCTTCTTCTCTTCCAGGCCCTGCGCGGCGTGGCGGAAGTAGGACACGACCTGCTCGATCGAGTCCTCCATGCCGTAGAACTCGGCAAAGGCCGGGTAGACCTTGATGACCTTGTTGGCGAACAGGCGCGAGAGCCGCGGGTCGTTGCGCGTGTCGACCATCTGCGGTTCGCCGATGGCCTTGAGCATGCGCTCGGCCACGGTGGCATAGGCCAGAGGGTTGCGCTTGCACTCCGCGAGATAGTCCTCCAGGGACATCTCTTCCTCACGGGTGCGTTCGAAGCGGGCGCTGAAGCTGCTGATCACGTCCATGGCGACCTCCTGTGGAGTTGCAACGTTGGATCACGACGCAGGCCTCAGGTTCACAGAAATTCGGTCGCGTGAAAACCCCGGTGTTGCGTATGGCGCGAATGATCGGACAGGGCGGGCAGAGGCGCTGCCCCGGGCTCAGGCCAGTGCGGCCTCGATGTCACCGGCCAGCTTCTGCGGGGCGTCCTGCGGTGCGTAACGTCTGATCACGCGACCGTCCCGGCCGACCAGGAACTTGGTGAAGTTCCACTTGATGGCCTTGCTGCCCAGCAGGCCGGGCGCCTCGGCGGTGAGCCAGCGGTACAGCGGGTGGGCCTCGGCGCCGTTGACCTCGATCTTGCTCATCATCGGAAAGCTCACGCCGTAGTTGCGCTGGCAGAACGTGGCGATTTCGCTGTCGCTGCCCGGGTCCTGGCTGCCAAACTGATTGCACGGAAAACCCAGCACCACCAGTCCCCGGTCGCCGTAGGTCTGGTGCAGCTGCTCCAGACCGGCGAACTGCGGGGTGAAGCCGCAGGCGCTGGCGGTGTTGACGATGAGCATGGGCTGGCCGCGGTACTTTGAAAGCGGCACCGGCTTGCCGTCGATCGACTGGGCCTGGAAGTCATAGATGCTGGGCACCGGAAGCACTCCTCATGAGGTGGTTGGTGGCGTGGGGCCGTTTCGCGCGGACCTCACAGGCTGGCACTGTGTCACGTTGTGGCGTTCCGCAAGCGGGCAATGGCAGAGTCCGGGACGGCCGAGCGGGCATACTCGTGGGAGTTGGGCAGTCCCTTTGTATTCGGTGGAGAGGTGAATGGCAGGCTCATTTTCGTTGGCCCTGGTCGGTTTTCCCGAGAACGAATCGGCCACGTTCGAGTCGTTCTTCCGGCTGGCGGCGCGTCGACCGCCGGCCTATGTGGTGCAGGACGAGGTGCTGGATGCGCAGGTGCTGGTGGTCAACGCCGACAACGCCCAGGCCGTTCACCTGGTGCGCCACGCCGAGCTGCAGGGCAAGGTGCTGCTGATCGGTCACAACGATGCGGGCACGGGCTGGCCGCTGCAGCGCAAGCCGGTCAAGCTGGTGGGCGTGCTGGCGGCGCTGGACGAACTGGTGGGCGCACGGGCGCGGCCGGCCGCTGCGCCCACCGCCCCTGTGGCGCGCACGCGCCGTCGTTCGCCCGACAGCGAGTTTCCGCCCACCCGCCCCATGGTCCGTGAGCGCCAGACAGGCTCCGCACCGCCGGTGCTGCGCAAGGTGGCGGCGCCCATGCCGCGGTTGCCGTCGCAGCCGGTGGGGGTGATGGGGGTCACCGACTTCGGGGCGCTGGAGCCGGTGCCCGCACCCGCGCCGTCCCCACGCGCACCTTCATCCCGCGCGCCGTCATCCCGGTCGATGCGCTCCAGGAACAGCCGGACGGCGGCGGCGGTGCCCGAGGTCCAGCGCGGCGACGTGCTGCTGGTGGCCGAAAGCCTGGTGGAAGGCCGCATCCTGCACAAGCGCTTCAAGCGCTACGGCCTGAACATCGACTGGTCGCGCGAGGCGCCCCAGGCGCTGGCCCTGCTCAAGGAGCACCCTTACCGTCTGGTGGCGATCGACCGCATCAAGGGTGACGCCGATGCCTACTCGGTCTGCCGCAGCGCCAAGCAGCGCAAGCTGCCCAATGGCAGCGCACCGGTGGTCCTGATGTTTGCGCCCACCGCCGGCAGCATGGACCGCATCAAGGCGGGTCTGGCGGGGTGCGACGCCTACCTCTCCCGCTCGGTGGGCGAGGCCGAGTTCTACCGGGTGCTGGCGCAGCACCGGCTGGTCAATCTGGACGGCTTCGAGCCGACCAACATCAATTTCTAGCCGTGCAGGTCGTCCCGGCGGGCGATCTCCAGCAGCCGCTCCAGCTCCACGCCGTGGTGCCGCTGGTTGTGCTGGTGCCACTTCATGATCAGCCACATGAATCCGGCCACGATCAGGCCGAAGATGGTGATGGCGGCGAAGGCCGAAAGGCCCATGCCGGTGGAGAAGCTGTAGAGCGCGCCCAGGACCAGGATGCAGGCCTGCTCGTTGAAGTTCTGCACCGCGATGGACCGGCCCGCGCCCATGAGGTTGTGGCCCCGGTGCTGCAGCAGCGCGTTCATCGGCACCACCAGGAAACCGCCCAGGCCGCCCAGCAGCACCAGGAAGGGCGCGGCGACCCAGACGTTGTCGATGAAGTTCATCCCGATGACCAGCAGGCCCATGCCGATGCCCATGGGCATGACGCGCGTGGCCTGGTCCAGCCGCATGCGCAGCGAGGCCACCACCGCACCCACGGCGGTGCCCAGCGCCACCACGCCCACCAGGGACGAGGCCTGGGTGGTGGTGTAGCCCAGTGCGGCGCCGGCCCATGCCAGCACGATGTAGCGCAGGTTGCCGCTGACACCCCAGAACAGGGTGGTGGTGGCCAGCGAGATCTGGCCCAGGTGGTCTTTCCAGAGGCGGCCGTTGCAGCGCCAGAAATCAGGCAGCAGCTCCAGCGGATTCCGGGGCATGGGTCGCGGGGTCACGCCGGTCAGCGGGATGCGCAGGTTGAAGGCCGCGGCCAGCGCGTACACGCTCACCAGCACCGCGATGGCGGCTTCGGCCGGGTGGTCGATGCCGGTGGTCAGCCCGGGCGCGTCGACCGATAACAGCAGCGACGACAGGTAGGGGCCGACGAGCTGGCCTCCCAGCAGCACGCCCAGGATGATGGAGGCGATGGTCAGGCCCTCGATCCAGCCATTGGCCTTGACCAGCTGGGAGGGCGGCAGCAATTCGGTGAGGATGCCGTACTTGGCCGGGGAGTAGGCGGCAGCACCCAGGCCCACCAGGGTGTAGGCCAGGAGTGGGTGCACACCCATCAGCATCAGCAGGCAGCCCGCCACCTTGATCGCGTTGCTGATGAACATCACCTGGCCCTTGGGCCGCGCATCGGCAAAGGCCCCCACGAACGGGGCCAGGGCGACGTAGAACAGGGCGAACAGGGGGACGAGGGCGGCGCTCTGCCACTCGGGGGCGTGGCGGCTGCGCAGCAGCTCGATGGCGGCCACGAACAGCGCGTTGTCAGCCAGGGAGCTGAAGAACTGCGCCGTCATGATGGTGTAGAAGCCGCGCTTCATCAAGGGTCTTGTTGTGGCCGGCGTTCGGTGTCCGGGGGGTGGCGGCTGCGGGGGGCCTCGGGCTGTCTCCAACGATCCGGCGGTTATAGCACGCCACCCTGACCGTCCCGCCCCGGTTCGGGACGGTGTTGCGCCTGGTGGCAGGGGCGCCGGCAGGCATGGCGCCGGGTGTGTCAGTTTGGCGCAAGAAAGGGGTGGAACGGGTCTTGCGGCCGGCTCCGAAACCGACAAGAGGAGACACCCACATGATCAGCATCGACAAGGCGCTGCTGCGGCAGCTGCTGTTGATAGAGCGCCCCTGGGAAGTTCGCGACTACCGCCTGGACGTGCGCAAGCGCCGCTGCGATGTCTGGATCGGACAGGAGCCCGAGCGCGGCTGGTTCGGCCGGCCCAAGTCGGCGCCGGCGGGGGAGCTGGCGGTCTGGCAGCACCTGGCGATCGGGCCGGTCCGTTTTCATCTGCACGTGATCCTGCCGCTGGGCTTCGAGTCCAAGGGGATCGGCTGGATGGGCGAGCCCGGCATGCCCTTCACCCGGGCGCTGGCGGCGCGGGTGTTCGCGCTGTTTGGCGAGGGTGTGCCGCTGCAGTCGGTGTGCACGCTGCTGGACCTGAGCCTGCAGGACGTCTGGCGCTACCGCTATGCGCTGGACACCGGCCGCGCCGGGGGCGCCGAGCCGGTGGCGCGCCCGGCGGAACCAGCGCCAGCCCCGGCGGCCACGCGTGCCGGGCCGGCCCCGGCCAGCACCGCCGTGCCCGATGTGACCGACCCGGTCTGGCTGCGCCTGCTCGACGGCGACCTGAGCCTGGACATCAAGGTGCTCAGCCTCAAGCTGATGCTGACCAAGCTGCGCTCGCAGCTGGACCTGATCCACGACGAGGAGGTGCGCCTGCTCAAGCTCAAGGAGCTGCACCGCTACTTCGTCAAGAACGAGCGCGTGCTCACCCACGAACTGGACCAGCTGCGGCTGGGTTGACCCGACATGAACGCATCCCGAACCCCGCCGGCGCGGCCCGTCAGCGGCACGCTGATGGACCTGCAGGACACCCTGGTGGCGATCCGCAGCGGCGCCTACCTCTCGATCGCGGCCGACGAGGCCTTGCTGCGCCGGCTGCCGCCGGGCAACTGGCTGGCCGGCAGCATCCCGTACTTCATGGCCCAGGACGGCGGCGAAACCTCGCGCCAGAAGCTCTTCGTCACCGAGCTGCCCACCCACGCCGGCACGCCGCAGCTGCGCTGGTACGACGCCGCCAGCCTGCACAGGGTGGCGCTGGACGCGCCGGCCCACGGGCTGACGGTGCTGATCGTGCCGGCCTTCTCCGAGGTGCATTCGCGCTTCGCGCGCGAGGCGCCGGCCTTCGAGGACATGTACATGAAGCCCCTGGTGGGCTGGATCGCGGGTGTGCATCTGGACGACCTGGGCCAGGCCGCGCCGGTGGTGGCCAACGGCCAGACCCTGGTGTTCAGCCACGACAAGGCGCTGGCGGTGCACATCCCGCTGCCCGAGTCGATCTACCCGCGCATCGACATCCTCAACCTGTTCCAGCCGGGCGGCGGCGACGCGATCCGTTTCCCGTCCACCGGCTTTTCGGCGCAGGAGTGCTTCGTCAACGGGCAGCTGGTGAACCTGGCGCAGTACCTGGCGCAGAAAGGCATCGACACCCGGCTGCCGCTGGTGGCCGACTATTCGGGCGCGATGGTCAACGTCTCGTTCAAGGCGGTGGACGCGGCGGTCGGGCGCGTGGACTTCTACGCCCCGGTGTTCGACGATGTGGAGTACCGCATCGCCGAACCGGTGCCCGACTACGCCCGCTCGTTTGTGCAGTCGCTGCCGGGCGACGCGCTGGGCGCGCGCTGGAGCTGCAACTGCATCCTCAACTACCTGTACGGCGGGCTCGAAGGCCAGCGCACCGGGCCGATCACCGGCCCCATGACCTTTGGCGAGATCGCCTACCAGCTGCTCAACCAGACCATGGTCTACGTGAACCTCGAGAAGCTGTAGAAGCCGCGCTGCTCCGGCATGAATCGCCCTGAGAAACGGTGGTGGCGAGACGGGTTTGTGCGACAGTCGGCGCTTTCCGCCGACCTTTGCTGCCACCCACCCGTCCGGTTCCGCCATGCCCCGCCCGATCCTCGCCACCGTCCATCCCGAAGCGCTCGAACACAACCTGAACCAGGCCCGCGTGCGCGCGCCCGACGCCCGCGTCTGGGCCGTGGTCAAGGCCAACGCCTACGGCCACGGCATCGAACGCGTGTTCCCGGCCCTGCGCAGCGCCGACGGTTTCGCCATGATCGACCTGGCCGAGGCCGAGCGCCTGCGTGCCCTCGACTGGCGCGGCCCCCTGCTGCTGCTCGAAGGCGTGTTCGAGCCGCGCGACCTCGAACTGTGCTCGCGCCTGAACATCTGGCACGCGGTGCACTGCACCGAACAGATCGACTGGCTCGCCGCGCACAAGACGCACACCCCGCACCGCGTCTTCCTCAAGCTCAACAGCGGCATGAACCGCCTGGGCTTCCGGCCCGACGCCTTCCGCGCGGCCTGGGCACGGCTGAACGCGCTGCCGCAGGTGGAAGAGATCTCGCTGATGACCCACTTCAGCGACGCCGACGGCCCGCGCGGCATCGCCCACCAGGTCGCAGCCTTCGAGGCTGCGACCGCCGACCTGCCTGGTGAGCGCAGCCTGTGCAACAGCGCGGCCATCCTGCGCCATGCGCAAAGCCCGCTGCGCGGCGTGGGCGTGAGCACGCTGGCGGCCGACTGGGTGCGCGAAGGCATCGCGCTCTACGGTGGCGCGCCCGACCACCCCGAGCACACCGCCGCCGGCTGGGGTCTGCGGCCCACCATGAGCCTGACCACGAAAGTCATCGGCGTGCAGAGCCTGCAGCCCGGCGACACCGTGGGCTACGGCTCGGCCTTCACCGCCGACGTGCCAATGCGGGTTGGCGTCATCGCCTGCGGCTACGCCGACGGCTACCCGCGCCACGCGCCCACCGGCACGCCGGTGCTGGTCAGCGGCGTGCGCACCCGCACCGTCGGCCGCGTCAGCATGGACATGATCGCCGTCGACCTGGCGCCGCTGGACGCCGCCGGCGTGCCGGCCGGCATCGGCAGCGAGGTGGTGCTCTGGGGTGTCTCGCCGTCGACCGGGGCCGAGCTGCCGGTGGACGAGGTGGCGCGATCGGCCGGCACCATTTCCTATGAGCTGCTCTGCGCGGTGGCCCCGCGCGTGCCGTTCGCCGATCCGGCGTAGAACCCGGTTACCACACAGGTTCATTTGCTGGCCCCGCCGGGCACCGGAGTGGTTCCCGGAAGACAATCGATTGCACAACCCGATCGAAAGCCTGATGTGAACGCCACTACCGCCTTCCTGGCCGCCCCGCTGAAACCCCTGCGCGGCCTGCCCTATGTCGCCTGGATCATCCTGTACTGCGCCCTCACCTGGGGCATCTTCGGGGCGCTGCTGGGGGCGGTGACGCCCAACCTGCGCGCCCAGATGGGCGTGTCCTTCCAGCAGATGGGCTGGCTCATGGCGATCTGGAGCGCCGGTGGCGCGGTCGGTTCGCTGCTGGGCGGTGCCATCGCCAAGCGCTTCCCGCCGCGGCGCCTGCTGCGCGCCTACACCGCGGCCGTGGTGGTGGCGCTGGCGGGCGTGCTGCTGGCGCCCAGCTTCGGCTGGCTGGCCTTCTTCATGGTGACCATCGCCACCTTCGAGACCGCACTGTTCACCGTCGGCCACGGCCTGCTGGCCGAACTGAGCGACGAGCCCGAGCAGCGCGCCCGCATCATCAGCCTGGTCGACGTCGGCTACAGCCTGGGCACCATGTTCTCGCCGCTGATGGCGGCCGCCGTGCTGGCGGCCAACCCGAACTGGCGCGGCCCCTATGTGGTGTTCGGTTTCATGGCGCTGGTGATGCTGCTGATGACGCTGCAGCGCCGCCACCTGCGCACCGTGGCGTTCCGCAGCGACCACGCGCATGCCGAGGCCACCGGCCAGGTTCACCAGCCGCTGGACTACGGGGGCCTGCTGCGCCAGCCGGTGGTGCGCTGGGTGCTGTTCGCCGGCGTGTGCAGCGGCCTGTGCGAATGGGGCCAGTACTTCTGGTTCGTGAGTTTTGCCACCGAGGCGCTGGGCGAGAGCGACCAGGTGGCCCGCATGGCCCTGGGCTTCCTGATGGCCGGCATGGTCACCGGCCGGGTCTGGCAGGCCTTCGTGCACAGCCGCTGGAGCATGGAGCAGAAGATCCAGGGCCTGGGCGCGCTGGCGGCGCTGGCGATCACGGGCGTCTGGCTGAGCCCGGCCGATGCGCCCTTCGTCTGGCTGGCGCTGTGCAACTACCTCACCGGTCTGGGCGTCTCGGTGGGCTTCCCCATCCTGCTGGGCATCGCGCTGCGCGGATTCCCGCAGGAGGCGCCGCGCCTGTCGGCGCTGCTGATGATCTCCTTCACCGTCGGGGCGCAGATTGCGGCCCTGCTGATGGGCGAACTGGCCGAACACTTCGGCCTGCGCGCGGCCTACGCGGTGCTGGTGGCGGCGGCGCTGAGCTTCTTCGGGGCGGCCTGGGTGCTGGCGCGGCAGCGCCGCTGAGGCTCTGCCGCCGATGAACGGCGGTCGAAGATGTCTTGTACCCCTGGGGGTATGTGTGTATACTGCGGCAGGTATAGGAGATTGCCATGCCCGTCCATGCACACGCCCCGTTGTTTCTGTCCCTGAACCCGGTCCGCTCCGCGCGCCTGCTGCTGGCTTCCGGCCTGCTCGCCATGGGCGCTGCACAGGCCGCCGATCCGGCGCCCGCTTCGGCGGGCCCCCAGGTGCCCGTGGTCGCCGTGGGTGCGCAGGCGGTGGCGGGCAGCGCCGAGTTCGACGGCAGCCTGCAGGCGGTGCGCCAGAGCGTGCTCTCGGCCCAGGCCAGCGGACGCATCGCCACGCTGTCGGTCAAGGCCGGTGACCGCGTGAAGGCCGGCCAGGTGCTGGCAGTGATCGACGACCGCGCGACCCAGGCCGGCGTGGCGCAGGCGCAGGCCGGCGTCGCGCAGGCCCAGGCCAGCCTGGCCAACGCCAGGGCGGCCTACGAGCGCACGAAAGAACTGCGCGCGCAGGGCTTCATCGCACAGGCTGCGCTCGATTCGGCGCTGGCCCAGTACCGCGCCGCCGAAGCCGGCGCCGCCGCCGCCCGCGCCGGCCAGACCCAGGCCAGCGTGGCCCAGGGTTTCACCCGCCTGACCGCGCCTTACGACGGCTGGGTGCTGGCGACGCACGCCGAGGCCGGCGCCCTGGCCATGCCCGGCGCGCCCATCCTCACCGTCTACGCGCCGCAACCGATCCGTGCCGTGGTGCATGTGCCGGCCTCGCAGCAGCCGCTGGCGCTGGCGGCCTCGCAGGTCGAGGTGCAACTGCCCGGCACAGACAAGTGGGTCAGCCCCGCCGCCAAAACCACCGTGCCCGCCGCCGACCCGGTGTCGCAGACGGTGGAGTGGCGCCTGAACCTGAGCGACGCCGATGGCGCCGGTCAGGTGCCCGGCCGCCAGGTGAAGGTGCGCTTTGTCGGCAGCGCCGCCCAGGCCGCGCCGCAGCGCCTGGTGGTGCCGGCCACAGCCCTGCTGCGCCGGGGTGAGCTGACCGGCGTCTACGTCGTGACCACCAAGGGCGGCGCCGCGAAAGGCTTCGCGCTGCGCGCGGTGCGCACCGGTGCCACACACGGCGACGGTGTCGAGGTGCTGGCGGGCCTGAAGGCCGGCGACCAGGTGGCGCTCGATCCTGTGCGCGCCGGTCTGGCCGGCGCAACGCCCGTGACGAAGTAAGGGGCCACCATGAGCCATCCCAACGAGTCTTCCCCGCTGGAGAAGCTGGGCTTCTCCGGTT
Source organism: Hydrogenophaga sp. NH-16 (assembly GCF_004006415.1). NCBI lineage: Bacteria > Pseudomonadati > Pseudomonadota > Betaproteobacteria > Burkholderiales > Comamonadaceae > Hydrogenophaga > Hydrogenophaga sp. NH-16. Next base: position 2,488,890 of record NZ_CP029344.1, on the reverse strand, counting down.
CCGTGGCGCGGGCCTTCCAGGCCAACGCCATCACGCCGCTGCTGGCGCTGGTCGCGCTGCTGCTCGGCCTGTTCGCCGTGCTGGTCACGCCGCGCGAAGAGGAACCGCAGATCAACGTGACCATGGCCAACGTGATCATCCCCTTCCCCGGCGCGTCCAGCGCCGACGTGGAGAAGATGGTCGCCGCCCCGGCCGAACACGTGCTCTCGCAGATCCAGGGCATCGAGCACACCTATTCGGTCGCGCGCCCCGGCGTCGCGGTGCTGACGGTGCAGTTCAAGGTCGGCGTGCCGCGCACCGAGGCGCTGGTGCGCCTGTACGACGTGCTCAACGCCAACCAGGACTGGCTGCCGCAGGGCCTGGGCGTGCTCACCCCCATCGTCAAACCCAAGGGCATCGACGACGTGCCGGTGCTGGCGGCCACGCTGTGGACGGTCGACGCGCAGAGCGCGCACGACCTTGAGCGCGTGGCGCACGCGGTCGAGACCGAACTCAAGCGCGTGCCCGGCACGCGCGAGGTGGTCACCATCGGCGGCCCCGGCCGCGCGGTGCATGTGTGGCTCAACCCCAACCAGCTGCGCGAGCGCGGCGTGAGCGTGCAGCAGCTGCACGGCGCCATCGCGGCGGCCAACCAGGCGCTGCCTTCGGGGGCGGTGGTCAACCCCAACCCGGCCCCCGGCGAGCCCGGCATGCTGTCGGTGGAAACCGGCGAGTTCCTGCAGAACGAGCAGGACGTGGGGGACATCGTGGTTGGCGTGAACGCGGGTCGCCCGGTCTACCTGCGCGAGGTCGCGCGCGTCGAGGCCGGCGCCCAGCTGCCGCAGCGCTATGTGTGGTTCACGCCCGGCGTGGCGGATGCGGCGCACGCCGCCCAGCAAGGCCAGAACCACCCGGCCGTGACCATCACCGTCACCAAGAAGCCCGGCGAGAACGCTGTGGACGTGGCGCGCGGCGCCGCCGAGCGGCTGGACAACCTGAAGAACACGGTCATCCCGGACGACGTGCAGGTCAGCATCACGCGCGACTACGGCCAGACCGCGGCCGACAAGGCCAACAAGCTGATCCAGAAGCTGATCTTCGCCACCGCCAGCGTGATCGTGCTGGTGGGCCTGGCGCTGGGCCGGCGCGAGGCGGTCATCGTCGGCGCGGCCGTGATCCTCACGCTCACGGCCACGCTGTTCGCCAGCTGGGCCTGGGGCTTCACGCTCAACCGCGTGTCGCTGTTCGCGCTGATCTTCTCCATCGGCATCCTGGTGGACGACGCCATCGTGGTGGTGGAGAACATCCACCGCCACCGCATGCTCACGCCGCACGATCCGCTCAGGCTGATCATCCCGCGTGCGGTCGACGAAGTGGGCGGCCCCACCATCCTGGCCACCTTCACCGTGATCGCGGCCCTGCTGCCCATGGCCTTTGTGTCCGGGCTGATGGGCCCGTACATGAGCCCGATCCCGATCAACGCCAGCATGGGCATGGCGATTTCGCTGGCCATTGCCTTCACCGTCACGCCCTGGCTGGCCCTCAAGCTGACCAAGACGGACGGCCACGCCGACCACGGCCCGGGCAAGCTCACCAGCGCGCTGCAGAACACCTTCACGAAGATCCTCACGCCCTTCCTGCAGAGCGCCCGCAAGCGCTGGCTGCTGCTGGCCGGCATCCTGGCCGCCCTGCTGCTGTCGGTGGGTCTGGCCGTGGTGCAGTGGGTGGTGCTGAAGATGCTGCCCTTCGACAACAAGAGCGAGTACCAGGTGGTGGTGGACATGCCCGCGGGCACGCCGCTCGAAGGGACGACCGTCGCGCTGCAGGACATGACGGCCTGGCTGGCCACGCAGCCCGAGGTGGCCAACGTGCAGGGCTACGCTGGCACGGCCAGCCCCATCACCTTCAACGGTCTGGTGCGCCAGTACTACCTGCGCGCCGAGGCCGAAGGCGGCGACCTGCAGGTCAACCTGGTCGGTGCGCACGACCGCAGCGAAAAGAGCCACGCCATCGCGCAGCGCCACCGCCCCGAACTGGAGAAGATCGCCGCCGCCCACGGCGCGCGCGTGAAGGTGGTCGAAGTGCCGCCGGGCCCGCCGGTGATGTCGCCCATCGTGGCCGAGGTCTACGGCCCCGACCAGACCGGCCGTGCCGAGCTGGCGCAACGCGTGGCCAAGGCCTTTGCCGCCACGCCCGACATCGTGGGCGTGGACACCTCGCTCAAGGAGAACGCGCCGCGCGCCTTCCTGCGCATCCAGCGCCAGCGCGCCGAGTCGCTGGGCATTCCGGTGCAGGTCATCGCGCAGACGGTGTACGCCGCGCTCTCGGGTTCCGACGCCGCCTACCTGCACGACGGCCACGCCAAGTTCGCGGTGCCGGTGCGCATCCAGCTGCCGCGCGAAGCGCAGGTGGGCTTGAACGCCGTGCTGGCCCTGCCGCTGAAGGCCGCCAACGGCGCCATGGTGCCGCTGTCCGAACTGGTCACCGTCGAACGCGGCGTGATCGACCAGCCGCGCCTCACCAAGGACCTGCTGCCCGTCACCTACGTGTTCGGCGACATGGCCGGCCAGCTCGACTCGCCGCTGTACGGCCTGTTCGGCATCCGCCCGGCCATGAAGGACGCCGCGCTGCCCAACACCGGCGAGCTTGGCGAGTACTGGATCAGCCAGCCCAAGGACCCGTACCGTCAGTACGCGGTGAAGTGGGACGGCGAGTGGCAGATCACCTACGAGACCTTCCGCGACATGGGCGCCGCCTACGGCGTCGGCCTGATCCTGATCTACCTGCTGGTGGTGGCGCAGTTCCGAAGCTACCTCACGCCGCTGATCATCATGGCGCCCATCCCGCTGACCATGATCGGTGTCATGCCCGGCCACGCGCTGCTGCAGGCCCAGTTCACCGCCACGTCCATGATCGGCATGATCGCGCTGGCCGGCATCATCGTGCGCAACTCCATCCTGCTGGTGGACTTCATCGAGCTGGAAACGAAACGCGGTGTGCCCTTTGCGCAGGCGGTGGTGCAGTCGGCCGCGGTGCGCGCGCAACCCATCGCGCTGACCGGCCTGGCCGCCATGATGGGCGCCTTCTTCATCCTCGACGACCCGATCTTCAACGGCCTGGCGATCGCGCTGATCTTCGGCATCGCCGTGTCGACCATGCTGACCCTGGTCGTCATTCCCGTTCTCTACTACGCCATGTACCGCAAGAAGTACGAAGCGGCGTGACCCTGTGTGCTTCCATTTTTTTCAAGGAGTCTGAAATGACCGTCGAACGCCTCATCCGCATCATGGCCGGCACCGTCGTGCTGATCTCGCTCGCCCTGGGTTACCACGGCAGCCCCATCTTCGTCAGCGAGTGGTTCCTTGCGCTGACCGCCTTCGCTGGTTTCAACCTGGCGCAGTCGGGCATCACGGGCTTCTGCCCGCCGGCCATCCTCTTCAAGAAGATGGGCATCCGCGAAGGCGGCAGCGCCTGCTCCACCAAGTAAGCCGGTGACATGAGCAGTCCTACGCCCCTCAAATTCCTCATGCCCGGCTGGTTCTCGCTGGTCATGGGCCTGTGCGGCCTCGCGCTGGCCTGGCACCGGGCCGGGCCGTTGCTCGGCGAGATGGCCGGGGGGCTGGCGCTGGTGGCGGGGCTGGTGGCGCTGGTCGTGTTTGCCGTGCTGCTCGTGGCGTCGCTGCTGCGCTGGCAGCGCTATCCGGCGGCGCTGGCCGAGGACCTGAAGCACCCGGTGCGCCACGCCTTCGTGGCGGCGTTCCCGGTGTCGCTGCTGCTGCTGGCGACGGTCGGGGTGGCGCTGGGCGGTGCCTCGGGCGAGCTGGCGCCGGTGTGGCGCGCGCTCTGGTGGACCGGCAGCCTGATGCAGCTCTGGGCCACGCTGTGGGTGCTGGGCCGCTGGCTCGCGCCTGCGGTGGGTGCCACGCCGGGCAACACCGGGCTGTGGCCTTCGGTCACGCCGGTGCTGCTGATCCCGGTGGTGGGCAATGTGCTCGCGCCGCTGGCGGGCGTCCCGCTGGGCCATGGCGACTGGGCCGCGGCGCAGTTCGGCATCGGGGCCTTCTTCTGGCCGGTGGTGCTGGCGCTGATGCTGGCGAGGCGCATCGCGCACAGCCCGCTGCCCGACCGCCTGCTGCCGGCCTGGATGATCACCGTCGCGCCGCCGGCCGTGGTCGGTCTGGTGCTGGCGCAGCTGGTCGAGCGTGGGCAGGCGCCGCTCGGAGCGGCGCAGGCGATGTGGGGCATCGCGCTGTTCTTCCTGCTGTGGGTGCTGCCGGTGCTCAAGCGGGCGGTGGCGCAGCCCTTCGGCATCCCGTTCTGGGCCCTGTCGTTCCCGCTCGCGGCCTTCACCACCCTGACACTGCGCCTGCTGGCGCTGCAGGAGCAGCCCGGTGGTCTCATGCAGACCGCGGCGGTGCTGCTGCTGGCCGCCACGTCGATGGTGGTGCTGTGGCTGGGCTTTGCCACCGTGCGCGGCCTGCGCGACGGTTCGCTGCTCGCGCCCGAGCCGGTGGCCGCCATCACGCCGGTGTCCGCCTGAGCCGGACCGGAGCCGCCCATGACCGCGCCACGAACCCTGGCCACCGAACGCAAGGCCGAGCTCATGCACCGGCTGCGCCGCGCCGAGGGCCAGGTGCGCGGCCTTCAGAGGCTGCTGGAAGAGGGGGCCGACTGCGCCAAGATCGCCCAGCAGCTGCTGGCCACGCGCCACGCACTGGACAGCACCTATGTGCGCCTGAACCTCTCGCTGGCCGAGCAGGAGCTGACCGCCTGCGGTGGCACCACCGCCGACCCGCAGACGGTCAGCGAGGTGCTGGGACGCCTGCAGGACAAGCTCGGCCGCTCGCGATAGGCCGCCCGCCCGCGGGGCGATGCATCTGGTTGCAGCTCGGGGACGGGGGGCTTTGGTATGCTGGCCTCCCTCTGAAAACCGACCCCGCCCCATCCATGAAGACCGTCTTCGCCGCCGCCCTGTTGCTGTCCCTGGTTGCCTGTTCGTCCACCCCCAAGGCCGAGTGGGTCAAGCCCAAGGCCAGCAAGGACGACACCTACACCCAGCTCTCCGATTGCCAGTACCAGGTCGGTCTGGCCAAGGTGCCCGAGGACGAGCGCGAGCAGATGGTGGCCCACTGCATGCGCGGCAAGGGCTTCCGCTACGTGGCCATCCCCGCTGCCAAGTGAGCCCGGCCTGGACCTCCTGAGTTCCGCGCCGCTGCTGGCGGCCGCCGCGTTCGGCGCGGGGGCCCTCAATGCCATCGCCGGCGGCGGCAGTTTCCTCACCTTTCCCGCGCTGGTCTTCACCGGCGTGCCGCCCATCGTCGCCAACGCCACCAGCGCGCTGGCGGTGAGCCCCGGCTATCTCGGCAGCACGCTGGGCTTCCGGGCCGAATTGCGCGAACTGCCGGCGCAGCGGCTGCGGCGCGAGACGCTGATCGCGGCCATCGGCGGTGTCGTGGGTGCGCTGCTGCTGCTGGTCACGCCCGCCAAGCTGTTCACCGGCATCGTGCCCTGGCTGCTGCTGTTCGCCACCGTGCTGTTTGCGGCCGGTCCGGCCATCGCCCGCCGGGCGATGGCGGCCTCGGCCAGTGGTCATGGCCTGGCGCGCTGGCGCGAACCCGGCCTGATGGCGGTGGCCATCTACGGTGGCTACTTCAACGGCGGGCTGGGCATCCTGCTGATGGCGCTGTACACGGTGGCCGGCGAGACACGGCTGAACACCGTCAACGCGCTCAAGAACCTCAACTCGCTGGTGCTGTCCTGGCTGTCCGTGGCCGCCTTCGTGGTCGCGGGCGCGATCGCCTGGAAGGAAGGCCTGCTGATGATGGTCGCGGCCACGGCGGGCGGCTACTTCGGCGCGCGCTGGTCCAAGGCGCTGCCAGTGGCCTGGGTCCGGCGCGGCGTCATCGCCACCGGGCTGGTGATGAGCGCCGTCTTCTTCTCACGCCTTTGACCGGGCGTCACAGTCCGAACCACGCTCCCACGTGCTGCCAGGCTGCGAAGGCCAGGTGGCTGACCGAAATGGCGTAGCCCACGCCCACCGCGCCGGTGGCCGCGGACAGCAGCAGCGCGATGCCGTCGCGGAACAGCCAGCCCAGCGACAGCAGCATCAGGCTGGTGCCGGGCAGCACGTTGCCCAGCGGCAGCGGCAGGAAGATCAGCGCCGCCATGAGCGCAATCCACAGCGCCCACCAGAACCGGGCACGCGCGTGACACAGCGCCTGCCAGCGCGGGCACATCCAGCGTTCGGCGCACTCGTAGGTCCAGGCCAGCCCGTGCAGGCAGCGGCGCGTCCAGGTTTCGTTGAGGGTCAGCCGGGCCAGCCGCTCGGGCAGGGGCAGGGTGTCCCGCCCGCGCAGCCAGGCGCCGGCCAGGGCGAAGATGCCCAGGCTGAGCACCGTGCCCGCCCCGGCGATGGGCGCCGTGCTCAGCAGCGCCATCAGCATCAGCAGCACCGCGCCCGATCCCTCGCCGTGCAGCTGCAGCAGCTCCCGCAGCGACAGGCGCAAGGCCTGCGGTCCCTCGGAGGCCGCGCCGCGCAGGCGCTGCGCGATGCCCTCGTTCACCGGACGATCCTCCGGATGGCGCTCATGCGCCCACAGGCCTCGCGCCGGTCTGCTGCGCCGTGGTGCGCCCGACCAGCCAGTGCAGCAGGCCGGCGATGGCCAGCATCGGCACCAGCACCAGGCCCCAGCCGACCCACAGCAGCGGACCGACCCAGGCCATCAGGGCATCGCCCGAGGGCATCACCGCGCCCAGCCATTCCACCAGCGACACCACGAACGACTGCAGGGCGGCGATCGACGCGGTGTCGATCCAGGGCTCCAGCCAGGCGGGCACGGGCGGCAGCGCCAGACCACCGACCGTGCCTGCCGCGCCCTGCAGCGACCCGGTGTCGATGGCCGACAGCAGCCAGCCGGTGAGCTGGTGCACGGCGGCGATGAAGCCGGTCCACAAGGCCGCCAGCAGGGCAGTGAGACTCCAGATGAGTGTTTTCATGGCGTCACACCAGCACCGGTCGGCGCCAGGCCGCACTCAGCGCATCCAGCAGCTCCACCTCGCCATCGGCCAGATGACCGTCGGACAGCATCAGCGTCTCGCACTGCAGCAGGATCAGGTCCTGCAGGCCCCGGTCCGTGACCTCGCTCATCAGCTGGTCGCGGATGGCGGGGTCGACCGCGCCGGTCCACTGCCCGCCGCCGGCCAGCAGCAGGTCCTGGCAGAAGTCGTCCACCACCGCCTTGAAGGCTTCGGGGCTCAGGCCCAGGCGCTCGGGCGCCTGCTGCCGGTCCAGGGCACGGATCTCGGTCATCGAGTACTGGCCGTCGGCCAGCATGGCCATGGCCAGCACGCGGGCAGCGGCTTCGGGGCTGTTGACGGAATAGGCTTTCATGCGGGACTCCTGGTGGGGGTTGGGTGGCAGAACGCTCAGTCGTTGCCGCCGATGCCGAACAGGCTCAGCAGGCTGGTGAACAGGTTGAAGGCCGAGACGAACAGGCCGACCGTGGCCAGCACGTAGTTGGTCTCGCCGCCGTTGACGATGCGGCTGGTCTCGAACAGGATCAGTCCGACCGACAGCAGGGCCACCATGGCCGAGACGGCCAGCGCCAGCGCGGGCATGGTGAAGAAGTAGGCCACCAGGGCCAGCACGATGGCGATCACCATGCCGGCGAACAGGAAGCCGCCCATGAAGCTGAAGTCGCGCCGCGTGGTCAGCACGTAGGCCGAGAGGGCGACGAAGGTCGCGCCCGTGGCGGCCAGCGCGGCCACGATGGTGCCGGCGCCGCCGGGCAGTTCCAGCGTGCGCGAGAGCAGCGGGCCGAGCGTGTAGCCCATGAAGCCGGTCAGCGCGAACACGGCGGGCAGGGCCCAGCCGCTGTTCTGCAGCTTGTGCACCGCGAACAGCAGGCCGAAGTAGCCCACCAGCGTGATCACCAGCCCGGGCGCGGGCCAGCTGTTGGCGACCGCCAGGGCCGCGATGCCGGCCGCGAACAGGATCGTCAGCGACAGCAGGGCGTAGGTGTTGCGCAGGACCTTCGCGGCCTGCGGACGGTCCAGCGACAGGGAGCTGCCGGTGGACAGGGAAGGGATGCGACGGACTTGTGCCATGAGGGTTCTCCTGGGAGGGAACAAAGGGAGGCTGAAAGATAGGGTTTCGCGTTCTTCATAAAAAGCAGACAATGGCGAAGAATTTCTCCCAAAAAGGCGAAGAATGAATCAGGAACTCAACTACAAGCACCTGTATTACTTCTGGGTCACGGCCAAGGAAGGCGGCATGTCGCACGCGGCGGCCCGGCTGGGCATGGCGGTGCAGACCATCAGCGCGCAGGTGCGGCTGCTGGAGCAGTCGCTGGGCCACGCGCTGTTCAAGCCGGCCGGCCGTGGCCTGGCCCTGACGGAGGCGGGCCAGGCCGCGCTGCAGGTGGCCGAGCAGATCTTCCATCTCGGCGAACACCTGCACGCGGCGGTGCGCGATGCCACCAGCCAGACCTCGGTGCGGCTGGTGGTGGGCATCTCGGACGGGCTGGCCAAGCTGGCGGTGCGCGAGCTGCTGGCGCCCGCGCTGGAGGAGCCGCGACTGCGTCTGGTCTGCCACGAGGACGAATTCGACGATCTGCTGGCCGACCTCGCGCTGCACCGGCTGGACGTGGTGCTGTCCGACCGGCCTGCGCCGGCCAACCCCAACCTCAAGCTCTACAGCCACGCCATGGGGTCGTCGCCGCTGGGCTGGTACGCGCCGAAGGAATGGCTGGCGCAGGCGCGCAAGGACTTCCCGCGCTGCCTGTCCGAAGTGCCGGTGCTGCTGCCCAGCGCCCACGCCTCGGTGCGCATGCGCATCGACCAGTGGTTCGAGCAGCAGGGGGTGCTGCCCAACGTGGTCGGCGAGTTCGAGGACAGCGCGCTGCTGGTCACCTTCGGGTCCTCGGGCATGGGCGTGTTCCCTGCCTCCGAGCGCATGCGCGAGAAGCTCTCCAGCGGCTACGGCCTGGAGTGGTTTGCGCCCTGCGAGGGCGTGCAGGAGCACTTCTACGCCATCGGCACGGCGCGCAAGGTGCAGCACCCGCTGGTGCAGCAACTGCTGGCGTCGGTGGTGCCCTGAGGGCTGTGCGATGAACCCGACCCCGCCGTGCGGGCCTCCATCGCCATCCGCGCGCCGGGCCGCTGGGAAGACGCGGTCGATGCGTCCGGCGCCGCGGCCGCTTGATCGACCGAGCGAGGCCGTGGTGGCCTACCGCGGCATGACCGCGGTGCGCGAGCGGCTCTGCGCCGAACTCAGGCTTTCTTGACCGTCGTGCTCGGTCCGTTGGTCTGGACCGACTGGATGCCGTTGTCGCGGCCAGCGGCGTCCTTGTACAGCTGGCTGGTGCCGATGACCTGGTGGTTGCCCGCCTTGAGGTTGAAGTAGCAGCGGCCGTCGGACGCGTCCTTGCGCTCGTAGCGCGCTTCCTGCGGACTGTTGGTCTGGACCGATTTGATGCCGTTCTCGGCCGCCGCCAGGGTGTCGTACTGCTCGCTGCGCAGGATCACCTCGCCGTTGCCGGCCTTCAGGACGAAGGAAAACTTTCCCTTGTCGTTCGAAGAGAGTTCGTACCAGCCTGCCATGTCAGCTCCTTGAAGTTAGAGAGAGGATGCGCCGAAGCGGGCCCATCGTAGGCCGGGCGCGCGGCGCTGGGAAGACGGTGGGCGGCCGCCCGTGACATCCGCCCGCCTGTTGTGGCGGGGATGGCGCATGGTCACGCAGGAGGCCTGCGTGCGCGACTACCTGGCCTGAGGGCCGGGGCGTGTCAGGCGCGTTCGTCGAACAGTGTGCCGAGCATCTCCTGCCCGGTCTTCACCACCTGCAGGTTGGCGGCGAAGCTGTAGAGCGACATCTTCCCGCCGACCAGGTCTTCGGCGAGATGGCCCAGGTCGCCACCTTCTGCGGCGGCCTGGGTTTCGCGCTCGACGCGCGCCGTCACGCCACCCGGTTCGGGGTTGGCCGTCTGCACCACCTGCTGGCGCTGGAAGCCGGGCGTCTGGGCGTTGGCGATGTTGTGCGCGCCCACGTCCAGCCGCAGCTGCGCGGCGCGCAGGCCGCTCAGGCCGATGGCGGAGGCGGAAGAGGCGATGGACATCGTGGGACCTACGGATGGCTGGCCGGAATGGCCCAGCCACAATATCGGCCCCTCAAACGAATTTCTTGAGCGGCAGTGCCCACCCCACCGCCAACGGACTCCCCATGGAACTCCCCGCCCACCAGCTGAGCATGACCGTGCTCATGACGCCCGACACCGCCAACTTCTCCGGCAACGTGCACGGCGGCACCATCCTCAAGCTGCTCGACCAGGTGGCCTATGCCTGCGCCAGCCGATATGCCGGCACCTATGTGGTCACGCTCAGCGTCGACCAGGTGATGTTCCGCCAGCCGATCCACGTGGGCGAGCTGGTGACTTTTCTGGCCTCGGTCAACCACACCGGCACCTCGTCCATGGAGGTCGGCATCAAGGTGATCGCCGAGAACATCCGCACCCAGGACAAGCGCCACGTCAACAGCTGCTTCTTCACCATGGTCGCGGTCGACGAAGACCGCAAGCCGACGGCGGTGCCGCCGCTGCGCCCGTTCACGCCCGACGAGCGCCGCCGCCATGCGGGCGCCGAACTGCGAAAGGCGATGCGGCGCGAGATGGAGCAGCGCTTCGCCGCCATCCGTTCGCAGGACGTGGCGGGCGCCTCTGGCTGAGGCGCGCCCGCCTTCTGCCGGCCGCTGTCTCAGGCGATCCCGAGGACCCCGCGCACATGCGCCAGCAGCCCCTCGCTGCCGTCCTCCACCAGGTCGAGCACGTGTTCGAAGCCGTCCGGCCCACCCTGGTACGGGTCGGGCACGATGGGGCTGTCGTGCCGCTCGCAGAACTCGGCGAAACGGCGCAGCTTGCGGATGTGCCGGGGCGGGCACAGCCGCTCGGCCGCCACCTGGTTCTCCCAGTCCATCACCAGCACCAGGTCGAAGGCCTCGAAGTCGTCCGCGGTGAGCTGGCGTGCGCGCTGGTTCGAGAGGTCGTAGCCGCGCCGCAGCGCGTGCGCCTGGCTGCGGTGGTCGGGCGGCGCGCCCACGTGGTAGTTGTGCGTGCCAGCCGAGTCGACCTCGACGCGCTCGGTCAGGCCGGCCTCGCGCACCTTGGCCTCGAACACGCCGTGGGCAGTGGGGCTTCGGCAGATGTTGCCCATGCAGACAAAAAGGATGCGGTAGAGGGAAGGGGTCACTGCGTTCATGGCCTGCATTTGAACCGCAAACACGTGACTTTTCCGGGTATTCAACCCCGGGGGCGCGGGACTATGCTGTCCACTGGGGCTGGTCCGCCGCTGCGGCGCGCCGGCCCGGGCTTTCACTTCTCTTTCTGACACCGGGACCGACATGGCCAGCGATCTGGACACGGTGCGCGTGCTGCGCGCCCTCTTCAACGACCTGCCGCGCGCGCCGCAGGGCCTGTCGCACGAGGCGACGATGGACTGGATCCGTCGCACCATGACCGACTACCCCGGCGGCGACCTGGCCTACACGCTGGAGCACATCACCCGCAACTCGTTGCTGGACATCGTGCTGCGCCTGCGCGAGGACGGCTACCTCAAGGACGACGCCGCCTTCGACCAGGCGGTCGAGCAGCTGTCCACACCCGAAGGCCGCAAGACCTTCATGGACTGGATCATCAACGCGCAGAAGAGCGTGGACGCCACCGCGCGCCTGCTCAACCGCGCCAAGCGCGCCTGGAGCGAACCCGAGCCGCTGTTCGTGGCCGACCCGGTGGCGGTCAACCGCTTCATCGACGACCGCCCGACCGGGCCGGGCGCGATGTTCACCGAGTTTTCGATGCGCGACGACGCGCGCGAGGTCGGCGTGTTCGACACCGAGCCGGATGCCGTGCACGAATTCGACTGGGGCTTCATCGCCGAGGAGCCCGGCGCCTGGAACATCTACATCGCCGAAGTCTGGCGCCGGGGCACGGTGGGCCACTTCGACCGCATGCTCGGCGCCTGGCGGCTGGAAACCACCCACGCCCTGCCCGAAGGCCAGCTGCACGCACCGCACGTGCCGCCGGGCCTGACGGAGGACATCGGCATCACACGCTTCTGCGCCTTCACCCTGCACGCCAAGACCAACCCGGCCGACCCCGCCGTGCGCCGCTGGGTGGGCGAGGTGTTCATCACCCACATGCTGCCGGTGATGGCGGCGCGGGCGCTGGACGAGAACTACGACTTTCCGGCCAGAGTCATGGAGCTGAACTAGGCCCCCACGCTCCGCCGCTGCGCGGGTCGCTGCCCCCCGAGGGGGTGCGAATCCAGCTTGGGGCGGCCCGGCGCTGGATTCATCGGCCTCACGCCTCGTACAGCTCCAGCGGCAAGCCGTCCGGGTCGCTGAAGAAGGTGAAGCGCCGGCCGGTGTACTCGTCCACCCGCACCGGCTCCACCGCCACGCCCAGCGACTCCAGCCGCGCCTTGCAGGCCGGCACATCGTCCACCACAAACGCCAGATGCCGCAGGCCCTGCGCCTCGGGGTAGGACGGGCGCGGCGGCGCGCCGGGGAAAGAAAACAGCTCCACCTGCGACCCGTCGGGCAGACCCAGGTCCAGCTTCCAGGAATTGCGCGCCTCGCGGAAGTGCTCCGCAATGACCTTCAAGCCCAGGACCTCGGTGTAGAAGCGCCTGGAGCGCTCGTAGTCGGCGCAGATGATGGCGGCGTGGTGGATGCGGGTGAGCATGGCGAGCGGTACCTGATGAGACGGACATTCTGTCTCAGGATGTCACCCCCACACCGCGTCCAGCGCCCCCAGCGCCGCCGCAATCACCGGTTCGCCCGCCCGCTCGGCCAGGCAGAGGAAGCTCAGATCGCATTCCAGCGCCACCTGGTCGGCCACCACCAGCCCGTGCGCCTGCGCCTCGCGCATCGCGATCGCATCGCGCACCAGTGACAGGCCGACGCCGCTCTTGACCAGATCCAGCATCGACGCCTCCTGGTCCACCAGCGCCACCCGGCGCGGTTCGAGTCCGGTGAGCGAACCGTGGCCGAACACGCGGCGCTGCAGCCGGTGGTGCGCGCTGGCCGGGGGCGTGGCCAGCCAGGGCAGGGCGGCGAGGGCCTTCCAGTCCTTGCCTTTAACCTGCGGCCCCCAGCCGGCGGGCGCGAGCACGCGGTAGGTGAAGCGGGTCAGGGCGCGCAGCCGGTAGGGCGGGCCCAGCGGGTCGGCCGGCAGGTCGAGGAAGAAGCCCACGTCCAGTTCGCCGCGCGCGATGCGCGCCAGCACGTCGCCGCTCATGCCCTGTCCCAGTTCGGTGTGGACCTGCGGTGCGCTTTCCACCAGCTGCTTGAGGAAGGCGCCCAGGCGGGTGAACTCGGGGTCGAGGATGGTGCCGATGCGCAGCGTGCCGCGCACCGTCTGGTGCAGCGCGGCGGCGGCCTGGCCGAAGTCGGACAGGGCCGACAGCGCGCGGTCGGCCAGCGGCAGCAGGGCGGCGCCGTCGCGCGTGAGCGCCATGCCCTGCGGCGTGCGGGTGAAGAGCTGCAGGCCGGTGGCCTCGGCCAGGGTCTTGAGCTGCAGGCTCACCGCCGGCTGGCTCAGGTGCAGGCGCTGCGCAGCGCGCGAGACATTGCCCTCGCGCGCCACGGCGACAAAGGCGCGCAGGGTCTGCGGGTCGGTGGCGGGCAGGCGGTTCGGCGGGTTCATTATTTGGCGAGCTTATACCTGGCCTTGCCACATTTCATTGGAAGTCTGTGGGCGAATCGGGCAAAGTGCCTGGCAATCGTCGGGTTGCATCATGAGCCCGGCCAATGAACAACGAGGAGACCTTGCGCATGAGCGACGCCACCGCCACCTTTGACTATGTGATCGTCGGCGCGGGCACGGCCGGCTGTCTGCTGGCCAACCGGCTCTCGGCCGACCCGTCCAAACGCGTGCTGCTGATCGAGGCCGGGCGCAAGGACGACTACCACTGGATCCACATCCCCGTCGGCTACCTCTATTGCATCGGCAACCCGCGCACCGACTGGCTCTACCAGACCGAGGCCGACCCGGGCCTGAACGGCCGCAAGCTGCGCTACCCGCGCGGCAAGACGCTGGGCGGGTGTTCGAGCATCAACGGGATGATCTACATGCGCGGCCAGGCGCGCGACTACGACCAGTGGGCGCGGCTGACGGGTGACAGCGACTGGCGCTGGGACCGCTGCCTGCCGGACTTCAAGGCGCACGAGGACCACCACCGCCTCGACCGCTACACCGAGGGCCAGGGCGACGCCACGTTTGCCGCCCTGCACGGCCACCGCAGCGTGGCCAGCTCGGGCGAGTGGCGCATCGAGAAGCAGCGCCTGCGCTGGGACGTGCTGGACGCGTTCGCGCAGGCGGCGCAGCAGGCCGGCATCCCGGCCACCGACGACTTCAACCGCGGCGACAACGAGGGCGTGGGCTACTTCGAGGTGAACCAGAAGGCCGGCTGGCGCTGGAACGCAAGCAAGGCCTTTCTGCGCCCGGTGCAGGATCGGCCCAACCTCACGGTCTGGACGCAGACCCAGGTCGAGCGCCTGCGGCTGGAGCGGGACGCGGCGGGTGCGCTGCGCTGCACCGGCGCCGACGTGGTGAGCCACGGCCAGCGCGTGCACGTGGCGGCCGCGCGCGAGGTGGTGCTCAGCGCCGGCAGCATCGGCTCGGTGCAGATCCTGCAGCTCTCGGGCATCGGCCCGGCGGCGGTGCTGCAGGCCGCAGGCGTGACGCCGTTGCACGAGCTGCCGGGCGTGGGCGAAAACCTGCAGGACCACCTGCAGATCCGCTCGGTCTACAAGGTCACCGGCGCCAAGACGCTCAACACCCTGGCTAACTCGCTCTGGGGCAAGGCGGCCATCGGCCTGGAGTACGCGCTCAAGCGCAGCGGGCCGATGAGCATGTCGCCCAGCCAGCTCGGCGCCTTCACGAAAAGCGACCCGTCGCAGCCACACGCCAATCTCGAATACCACGTGCAGCCGCTCAGCCTCGACGCCTTCGGCGAACCGCTGCACAGCTTCCCGGCGTTCACCGCGAGCGTCTGCAACCTCAACCCCAGCAGCCGCGGCCACGTGCGCATCAAGAGCCCGCGCTTCGAGGACGCCCCCGCCATCGCGCCCAACTACCTGGCCACCGACGACGACCGCCAGGTCGCGGCCGACAGCCTGCGCGTGACGCGCCGCATCGTGGAACAGCCGGCGATGGCGAAGTACCGGCCCGAGGAGTTCAAGCCCGGTGTGCAGTACCAGAGCGACGAGGAGCTGGCCCGCCTGGCCGGCGACATCGCCAGCACCATCTTCCACCCCGTGGGCACGACCAGGATGGGGCGTGAGGACGACCCGTTGGCGGTGGTGGACAGCCACCTGCGCGTGCGCGGCGTGGCCGGGCTGCGCGTGGTGGACGCGGGCGTGATGCCCACCATCACCAGTGGCAACACCAACAGCCCGACGCTGATGATCGCGGAGAAAGCGGCGCGCTGGATCGTCGCCGGGACGTGAGGCGGGGCAGTGACCCGCGCAGCGGCGGAGCGTGGGGGCTACGGGCCAGCCGCCGGGCCGCCCCAAGGCAGGCCCAGCCCCCTCGGGGGGCAGCGACCCGGGCAGCGGCGGAGCGTGGGGGCTTGTTACCTCAGGCGGCCGATGTAGCGGGCGCTGGGGTCGCTGGGCGCCGCCAGGGGCGCCGGTGCCGACACCGGCGCACTACTGGGCCGGCGCACCGGGATCACCAGCGACTCCAGCCGCTCGGCCAGGGGCAGCAGTTCGTCCAGGCCGTCCTCGCGCGCCCGCTGGCGGGCAAAGCTCACCACCGCCTGCGCGTATTCCACGTTGTTCACCATCCACTCGGTGTCGGTCACGCGGCCGGTCTTGCGGCGCAGCAACACGTGCAGGTGGGCGGCGGCGGCGAATGCATCGTTTTGCGACATGGTGTTTTCCTCTTCCAACGACACGGGATGCGCTGCATTTCCTGTGCCACCGGTTCCGGGCACCAAGGGAAAGCCCGTATGCACGGGTCTGGTGCGGGCGGCTACAGTACCGCCACTCGCAAACGGCGCCAGACGCCGCGACCGCGGGGGACCGAGGAGACAACCCAGTCCTATCAGAACAAATCCTTCAGCGTCCCAAGAGATGCACCGAATCATCAGCCGACCCCTGCGGGTCGGCTTTTTTTTTGCCCGTGCGGCGGGCGGTGGCTGGACTTTTAGGTGGAAGTTTGATTTCCATTTTGTTTCAGGAAACGGAAAGTTTAAGAATCCCCTGAATGGTGGATGGCCGTGACCGCCTGTTGGTCATTGAAAATATTTGTTTCCTGACAACGGCTTACAAGCTCGTGTCGGTGTTTTCCCTTGGTGGCCCGATCGTGGCCCGCGGATTGCGAACGGTCACACACCTGCCCATTCCCAGCGTCTGCGGGCGGGACCCCGGTTTCGCCCCACACAGCCCACGGAGACACCACCAGATGGAAACCTTTTACGAGGTCATGCGCCGCAAAGGCATTTCGCGCCGCAGTTTCATGAAGTACTGCTCGCTCACCGCCACCTCGCTGGGGCTGGCACCGAGCTTTGTGCCTCAGATCGCCCACGCGATGGAAAACAAGCCGCGCACCCCGGTGCTCTGGCTGCACGGTCTGGAATGCACCTGCTGCACCGAAGCCTTCATCCGCTCGGCCCACCCGCTGGCCAAGGACGTGGTGCTCTCCATGATCAGCCTGGACTACGACGACACCCTGATGGCCGCCGCCGGCCACCAGGCCGAGGCCATCCTCGAAGAGATCATGACCAAGTACAAGGGTCAGTACATCCTGGCGGTGGAAGGCAATCCGCCGCTGAACGAAGACGGCATGTTCTGCATCCAGTCGGGCAAGCCCTTCATCGACAAGCTCAAGCACGTCGCCAAGGACGCCAAGGCCATCATCGCCTGGGGCTCCTGCGCTTCGTGGGGCTGCGTGCAGGCCGCCAAGCCCAACCCGACCCAGGCCACGCCCATCCACAAGGTCATCACCGACAAGCCCATCATCAAGGTGCCAGGCTGCCCGCCCATCCCCGAGGTGATGACGGGCGTGATCACCTACATGCTGACCTTCGACCGCATTCCCGAGCTGGACCGCCAGGGCCGCCCGAAGATGTTCTACAGCCAGCGCATCCACGACAAGTGCTACCGCCGCCCGCACTTCGACGCCGGCCAGTTCGTCGAGGCCTGGGACGACGAGTCTGCGCGCAAGGGCTACTGCCTCTACAAGGTCGGCTGCAAGGGCCCGACCACCTACAACGCCTGCTCCACCGTGATGTGGAACGAGGGCACGAGCTTCCCGATCAAGGCCGGCCACGGCTGCATCGGCTGCTCGGAAGACGGCTTCTGGGACAAGGGTTCGTTCTACGACCGCCTGACCGACATCCACGCCTTCGGCATCGAGGCCAACGCCGACGAGATCGGTGGCAAGGCCGCCGCGGTGGTGGGCGCTGCGGTCGCCGCGCACGCCGCGATCTCGGTCGCCAAGCGGGCGCGCGACACGTCCAAAGAGAAATCGAAGAACCACGCCTGAGGCCAGGAGAACACGACATGGGTGCTTACGAAACACAGGGCTTCAAGCTCGACAACTCCGGCCGCCGCGTGGTGGTCGACCCGGTGACCCGCATCGAGGGCCACATGCGCTGCGAGGTCAACCTCGACAGCAACAACGTGATCCGCAACGCCGTCTCCACCGGCACCATGTGGCGCGGCCTGGAGGTGATCCTCAAGGGCCGCGACCCGCGCGACGCCTGGGCCTTCGTGGAGCGCATCTGCGGCGTCTGCACCGGCTGCCACGCGCTCACCTCGGTGCGCGCGGTGGAAGACGCGCTGGGCATCAAGATCCCGCTGAACGCCCACCTCATCCGCGAGATGATGGCCAAGACGCTGCAGGTCCACGACCACGCGGTGCACTTCTACCACCTGCACGCACTCGACTGGGTCGACGTGGTCTCGGCGCTGAACGCCGACCCCAAGAAGACCAGCGAGCTGCAGCAGCTGGTCTCGCCCTCGCACCCGCTGTCCTCGCCCGGCTACTTCCGCGACGTGCAGAACCGCCTGAAGAAGTTCGTGGAGAGCGGCCAGCTGGGCCCGTTCAGCAACGGCTACTGGGGCAGCAAGGCCTATGTGTTGCCGGCCGAGGCCAACCTGATGGCCGTGACCCACTACCTCGAAGCCCTGGACCTGCAGAAGGAATGGGTGAAGGTGCACACCATCTTCGGCGGCAAGAACCCGCACCCGAACTACATGGTCGGCGGCGTGCCCTGCGCGATCAACCTCGACGGCGACGGCGCCGCCGGCGCGCCCATCAACATGGAGCGCCTGAACTTCGTTGAAGCCCGCATCAAGGAGATGATCGAGTTCAACAACAACGTCTACATCCCGGACGTGCTGGCCATCGGCACCATC
Source organism: Hydrogenophaga sp. NH-16 (assembly GCF_004006415.1). NCBI lineage: Bacteria > Pseudomonadati > Pseudomonadota > Betaproteobacteria > Burkholderiales > Comamonadaceae > Hydrogenophaga > Hydrogenophaga sp. NH-16. The sequence goes on along the minus strand of NZ_CP029344.1, from coordinate 2,470,496 downwards.
TACAAGCAGGCCGGCTGGCTCTACGGCGGCGGCCTCTCGGCCACCAACGTGGCCGACTACGGCACCTACGAGAAGGTGCCTTACGACCACAGCACGCACCAGCTGCCCGGCGGCGTGATCCTGGACGGCAACTGGGACAAGATCCACGAGATCGACCCGCGCGACCCAGAGCAGGTGCAGGAGTTTGTGACCCACAGCTGGTACACCTACGGCAACGACAGCAAGGGCCTGCACCCCTGGGACGGCATCACCGAACCCAACTACAAGCCCGAGGGCCCGAACTTCAAGGGCACGCGCACCAAGATCGAGCAGCTCGACGAATCCGCCAAGTACTCGTGGATCAAGTCGCCGCGCTGGCGCGGCCACGCGGTCGAGGTCGGCCCGCTCTCGCGCTACATCCTGGGCTACGCCCACGCGATGAAGGGCAACAAGTGGTGCCAGCGCGTCAAGGAACAGGTGGACGCCTCGGCCGTGGCCATCAACAGCGCCATTCCCAAGGCCCTGGGCCTGCCGGAGACGCAGTACAGCGCCAAGCAGCTGCTGCCCACCACCATCGGCCGCACCCTGGCGCGCGCGCTGGAGAGCCAGTACGCCGCCGAGATGATGATGGACGACTTCCGCCAACTGGTGCAGAACATCAAGGCCGGCGACACGTCCACCGCCAACGTCGAGAAGTGGGACCCCGCCACCTGGCCCAAGGAAGCCAAGGGCGTGGGCACGGTGGCCGCGCCGCGCGGCATGCTGGGCCACTGGATCAGGATCAAGGACGGGAAGATCGAGAACTACCAGTGCGTGGTGCCCACCACCTGGAACGGCTCGCCGCGCGACGCCAAGGGCCAGATCGGCGCCTTTGAGGCCTCGCTGATGAACACGCCCATGGTCAACCCCGAGCAGCCGCTGGAGATCCTGCGCACCCTGCACAGCTTCGACCCCTGCCTGGCCTGCTCCACCCACGTGATGAGCCCGGACGGCCAGGAGATGGCCAAGGTCACGGTGCGCTGAACCCACGGAACAACGAGGAGAAACACATGCAATCGAAAACCATCCGCCGCGCCACCGCCGCAGCGCTGCTGGCCGGTCTGGCCGGCGCCGCCCAGGCCCACACCGGCCACGGCACCCACAGCCTGATGGAAGGCCTGGTCCACCCCTTCGGCCTGGACCACCTGCTGGCCATGGTGGCCGTGGGCGTCTGGTCGGTGTCTGCCCTGCCGCAGGGCAAGGCCTGGCAAGGGCCGGCCACCTTCCTGCTCGCGCTGGTCATCAGTGCGGCGCTGGGCGCGGCCGGAGTCACCGTGCCGTACCTGGAGCACGCCATCTCTTTGAGCGTGGTGCTGTTCGGCCTGATGCTGATCGTCGCCCAGCGGGCGATGCCGGTGGTGCTGGGCCTGGGGCTGATCGCCGCAGCCTCGTCGCTGCACGGCCTGGCCCACGGCGCCGAAACGCCCGAAACCGGCTTCGCGGGCTACGCCGCGGGCTTCATGCTGACCACCGCGGTGCTGCACATCAGCGGCGTCGGGGTCGGCCTGGCCATTCAGCGCTGGCTGGCCGAGCGCCGTGGCGCTGTGCTGGGCGGGCTGGGTGCCGCTGTCGGCGCCGCCGGGCTCTACTTGTTCGGCCAGCTGGCCGCCTGACCGCTACCTCTTCGCACAGGAGATCACCATGTCCTCCCTGTCTGCACAAGAACTGGCGCAGCAGCGCCTGGCCGATGTCACCGGCATCGACGAGAGCGCCGTCTCGCACGGCCAGAGCACCAAGTCGGTCTATGTGTACGAAGCGCCCGTGCGCATCTGGCACTGGGTCAACGTCGCGGCCATCACCGTGCTGTGCCTCACCGGCTACTTCATCGGCAAACCGCTGCCGACCATGCCCGGCGAGGCCAGCGCGAACTACCTGATGGGCTACATCCGTTTCGCGCACTTCACGGCCGGCTACATCCTGGCCATCGGCCTGCTGGGCCGCGCCTACTGGGCCATCGTGGGCAACCACCATGCGCGCGAGCTGTTCTGGGTGCCGCTGTTCCAGAAGGCCTACTGGGGCGAGATTTTCACCATGCTCAAGTGGTACGCCTTCCTGATCCCGCGGCCTGGCCGCTACGTGGGCCACAACCCGCTGGCGCGGCTGGCCATGTTCTCCGGCTTCCTGGTGCTGATGGTCTTCATGATCCTGACCGGCTTCGCGCTCTACAGCGAAGGCGCCGGCGTGGGCTCGTGGCAGGACACGATGTTCGGCTGGGTCATTCCGCTGTTCGGCCAGAGCCAGGACGTGCACACCTGGCACCGCCTGGGCATGTGGGCCATGATCATGTTCATCACCCTGCACGTCTACGCCGCGATCCGCGAGGACATCATGGGCCGCCAGTCCATCGTGTCGACCATGATTTCCGGTCGCCGCACCTTCAAGGACTGATGTCGTGAAGAAAGCTGCCGTTAGCTGGTCGATCCCCCCGCGCGGTGTGCCGGTGCGTGCGCCGCTGCACCCGGGTCGGCTGCTGGCGCGCACCTGCCTGGCGCCGCTCTCGCTCAACCAGAGCGAGGCGGCCCGGCTGCTGGGCCTCTCGCGCCGGCGCCTGCACGAGCTGGTGCACGGCCAGCGGGCGATGTCGCCCGACACCGCCATCCGTTGTGCGCGTCAGTTCGGCATCGACGCCGGCTTCTGGCTCGCGCAGCAGGCCGCCTGGGACAGCTTCCACGCCTGGAAGCGCCTGTCCTCGGGTTCGGCCACGTCCCCTTTCCCCCGCTGATTTCACACAGGCTTGCCTGCCATGCGCACCACTCCGACCGAATCCACCTGTCACCCCGGTGGTGACACTCTGCCGGCCCGCATCGTCGTGCTGGGCATCGGCAACCTGCTCTGGGCCGACGAAGGCTTTGGCGTGCGCTGCATCGAAGCCCTGCAGCGCCGCTGGGAGTTCGCCGACCACGTGCAGCTGATCGACGGCGGCACCCAGGGCCTGTACCTGATCCAGCATGTGCAGGAAGCCGACGCGCTGCTGATCTTCGACGCCATCGACTACGGTCTCGAACCCGGCACGCTGAAGGAGGTGCGCGACGACGAGGTGCCGCGCTTCATGGGCGCCAAGAAGATGAGCCTGCACCAGACCGGCTTCCAGGAGGTGCTCTCGCTGGCCACGCTGACCGGCAAGTACCCGCAGCAGGTGCTGCTGATCGGCTGCCAGCCGCAGGAGCTGGAGGACTACGGCGGCAGCCTGCGCCCGGTGGTCAAGGCCGCGATGGAAGAAGCGCTGGCCCTCGGCGTGGCCGAGCTTGAACGCTGGGGCGCCCGGCCGGTGGAACGCCGCACGCCGCTGGCCCCGCGCGAGGCCGTGACGCTGGACGAACTGGCTTTGACCGCCTACGAGGCGCAAAGGCCCGCAGCGGAAGAAGCCTGCCGCATCGGCGACGAACGCTTCATGCCGAAGGCCGAGGTCTGAACCATGTGCATCGGCATCCCCATGCAGGTGATCGAGTCCGACGGCCGCTTCGCGCTGTGCGAAGGCCGTGGCGAGCGCCGCCGCATCAACACCGCCCTGGTCGGCGCGGTGGTGCCCGGCGACTGGCTGCTGGTGTTCCTGGACGACGCGCGCGAGCGCATCGATACCGACCGCGCGACCGAGGTGAACGCGGCGCTGGACCTGGTGCTCGGTGCCATGCAGGGTCTGGAGGCGCAGGAAGACGCGGGCTTCGCCCTGCCGTCGCAGATGAGCCCGGAACAAATGCGCGCCCTGACCGGCGCCTGAACACAAGGAGACACCATGATTGAAACCACAGAAGCCCACGCCCCCCTGGTCCAGCGCCTCGCGCGCGAGTTCGGTGCCACCTGGGTCGACGAGACCAGCGTGGCCGAATGGACCGCCGGTGGCGGCGACCGCGTCGTGCTGCTGGCCGGCGACCCGGTGCGTTTTCCCGAAGGCGTGGACGTGGCGGCGGTGCTGCCCGAGCTGATGAAGTCCTTCCCAAACCGCTTCGCTGTGGCCGTGGTGCCGCGCGACAACGAGGACGCGGTGGCCAAGCGCTACGGCTCTCAGCGCTGGCCCACGCTGCTGTTCTTCCGCGACGGCCAGTACGTGACCGCCATCGCCGGCATGCAGGACTGGGACGTGTACCTGTCCGGCGTCGCCGCCGCGCTGGCCATGCCGCCCTCGCGCCCGCCCACCATCGGCATTCCTGTCGTCAGCCAGACCGGCGGCAGCAGCTGCCACTGACCCCACCGACCACGCCCCACCGCCGCACCAGGAGCCTCTGATGAAAGCCTTTCCCATCCCCGTGGTCGCCCTCGGCCCCGGCACCCAGACCGAGGACGAGCACCTCGACTACCTGCCCATGCCCAAGGACATGGACACCTACCGCGCGCCCATGCTGCCCGAGCCGGAGGAGATTGCCGGCCGCGCGGCCGCACGCGAGGCCCTGGTCCAGGTGCTGGCGCTGCTCGACCAGGCCGCCGACGGCGGGGCGGGCGGGCAGGTGAGCCTGCAGGCCCTGCCGTCCGAAGACCGGCAGCTGGTCAACCAGGTGATGGGCGAGGGCGAGGCCAGCGCCATCGTGCGCGAGGAGTCCTCGCCGCTGGAAGTGCGCATCCAGGAGTCGGTGTTCGCCGGCGTCTGGCGCCTCATGACCTTCAGCGACGGCGCCCTGGTCGACGACGTGGTCGAGGTCGGACCGGTGCCGGCCCTGCTGCGGGTGGTGGCCGAGGAAGACGCCGAGCGCGAGTACCGGCCCTGGCTCGGCCCGCTGCCGCCCAATGTGCAGAACGCGCCGCTGCTGGTCGACGAAGTGCGCGACCAGGTGGCGCGCTGGCAGCCGGGCCACACCTCGCACGTAGTCAACCTGACGCTGCTGCCGGTGACGCCCGAAGACATCGGTTTCCTCGACCACCAGCTGGGCACCGGCCGCGTGCTGCTGCTCTCGCGCGGCTACGGCAACTGCCGCATCTCCAACACGCGCCTGCCGCACTGCTGGCGCGTGGTGTACTACAACTCCATGGACAAGGTGATCCTCAACACGGTCGAGGTGGTGGACATGCCCGAGGTCGCGATGGCGGCCCCGGAGGACCTGCGCGACTCGCACGAGCGCCTGAGCGACGTGCTCGGCTACCTCGAACAATCATGAGCGGCTTCGACGGTCAGGGCTTTGAAGGCTCGTACCTCGGCAACCGCGAGGTGCTGCGGCCCGGTTCGCGCCTGGAGTGCAAGATCTGCTGGTGGGTTTACGACCCCGCGGTCGGCGACCCGCAGTGGCAGATCCCGCCGGGCACGCCGTTCGCCGAGCTGCCGCCGCACTGGCGCTGCCCCAACTGCGACTGCGACGCCGAGCAGTTTCTTCTGTTGCCGGACTGAGGCCATGGAACACCGCGTGTCCGCCCTGGTGCAGTTCTACCGCCTCGTGCAGACCGAGCGCATGCAGGGCGTGCCCATCCTCAATCCGGCGCTGTCCGTCGAGGCCGTCGGCTTCCGGTGGGGCGACGACGAGCAGACCGTGGCCGAGGGCGTGCTGATCACGCCCTGGTTCATGAGCCTGGTGCGCCTGCCGCGGGCGGTGGAAGGCCACGGCGGCCGCGTCGCGCGCAAGGCGGTGCACGGCTTTGGCAGCGAGCGCTTCGAGTTCATCGGCGCGCACGACCCGGCCGTGGGCTACCACGAGACCTGCGCGCTGTTCTCGCCCATGGGCGGCTTCGCCACGCAGGCGCAGGCCGTCGAAACAGCCGAGGCCTCGCTGGCTTTGCTGCGGCCAGCGCCCGCACCCGTGCCCGCCGCCGAGCCGGTGCCCGCGCGCCGCACCTTCTTCACCGGCCGCCGCGGCGCGCCGGGAGCCGTGGCATGAACACCGGTCCTGATCTGGCTGGCCGCCTGCGCGTGCGCCCCGGCGCGCCGCTGGCGCAGGCGCTGCACAGCAGCCGGCGCGACTGGGCCGGGCGGCTCGGCCAGGGCCAGCCGGTCACCGCGCTGCCGGGCCTGCTGGCCGGCCTGTTCAACCTCTGCAGCCACGCGCACCGGCTCTGCGCCCAGCTCGCGATTGCGGCGGCGCGGCCTGGCGCCATGGCGATGCCCGGCGGCGCCGCGCAGCGCCTGCGCCACGAGACCGCGCAGGAGCATGTGCGCCGCATCGGCCTGGACTGGCCGCGCCTGCTCGGCCCCGCCGACGGCCATTCCCAGGGTGCCGCGCTGCAAGCGCTTCAAACCTGCCCGCTGCTGCGGCCGGCGGCCAACGGCGACGAGCCCTGGCCGCAGGCGCTGGACTGGCTGCAGCGCGAGTGCCTGCACATGCCGGCCACCACCTGGCTGCGCGCCTGGCAGGCCTGCGGCGCCGACTGGCTGCTCGACTGGGGCACGCGCCACGGCGGCTGGCTGCCGGCACTGGTGCGCGGCGCGCGCGAGGCCGACAGCGGGCGCGCGCTCGACATGGAACGGGCTCTGCGGGTGCACGGCCAGGACGACCAGCTGCGCACGCTGGCCGCGGCGCTGGCGCTCAAGCCGGGATTTGCCATGCAGCCGCTGTGGCACGGCGCCTGCGCCCACACCGGCCCCTGGGCGCGCCTGCACAGCGCCGACGACGGCCTGCCGCTCACGCCCTGGGCCCTGCTGGGCAGCCGCCTGGCCGAACTGGTGCGGCTGTGCCTGCCGGACGCGCCGGGGCAGGGCGCCGGCTGGCTGCGCCATGGCGCGCTGCACACGGCCGACGGCCAGGGCCTGGCCTGGGTCGAGATGGCGCGCGGCCTGCTGGTGCACCAGGTGGAGCTGGAGCCCGATGTGCCGGTGGTGCGCGCCTGCCGCGTGCTGGCGCCGACCGAGTGGAACTTCCACCCGGCCGGCGAGGTGGCGCGCCGCATCGCCGCGCTGGACAACACCCTGCCGCCCGCGCTGCGCACGCGCCAGCTGAACCTGCTGATGGCGGCGTTCGACCCCTGCGTGCCGTTTGAAGTGGACGCCGCGCCAGCGGTGGAAGGGGAAGTGGCCCATGCATGAAGCGAGTCTGGCTGGCGGCGTGCTGCAGCTGGTGGAAGACACGGCGCGGCGCGAAGGCTTTGCGCGCCTGCTGGAGCTGCGGCTGGAAGCCGGGCAGCTGGCCGGTGTGGACATCCGTGCGCTGCGTTTTGCGCTGGAGAGCCTGGCGCCCGGCACCCTGCTGGAGGGCGCGAGCATCGAGATCGACGAACCGCCCGGCCAGGCCTGGTGCATGGCCTGCGCGCAGACCGTGGCCATCGCCCAGCGCGGCGACGCCTGCCCGGCCTGCGGCGGTTACCAGCTGCAGCCCACGGGCGGCATGGAATTGCGCGTGGTGGACATGCGCGTGAGTGATGATTGAAGCAACGTTGAAGGAGACCGACCATGTGTGTCGTGTGCGGATGCAGTGACAACAGCCCGGCCCATGCCCGGCATGTGCAACAGAACGCGGGCAGCGAACCCGGCGTGATCACGGTCAACCCGGCCAACGGCGACTTGCACTTCGGCGCCGGTGCGGCCCGCGTGTCGGTGCCGGGAATGAGCCAGGAACGGGCCATCAAGCTGGAGACCGATATCCTGGGCGCCAACAACCGTGTGGCCCAGCAGAACCGGGCGCATTTTGAATCGCACGGTGTGACCGCGCTCAACTTCGTCTCCAGCCCCGGTTCGGGCAAGACCACGCTGCTGTGCGCCACCATCGAGGCGCTCAAGGCGCGCAAGCCCGGCCTGCACGTGGCCGTGATCGAGGGCGACCAGCAGACCAGCTTCGACGCCGACCGCATCCGCGCCACCGGCGCGCCCGCGATCCAGGTCAACACCGGCAAGGGCTGCCACCTCGACGCGCCCATGGTGGCCGAGGCGTTTGCGCAGCTGCACACACACCACCACTCGCACGACCACACCCACGGTCACGATCACGGGCATCACCACCACCACCACGGCGACGACCACAGCCTGCTGTTCATCGAGAACGTGGGCAACCTGGTCTGCCCCGCCGTGTGGGACCTGGGCGAGGCCGCCAAGGTGGCCATCCTCTCGGTGACCGAGGGCGAGGACAAGCCGCTGAAGTACCCCGACATGTTCGCGGCCTCGCAGCTGATGATCCTGAACAAGACCGACCTGCTGCCGCACGTGAAGTTCGACGTCGCGCGCTGCATCGACCTGGCGCGGCGCGTGAACCCGGCCATCGAGGTGATCCAGCTGTCCGCCACCACCGGCGAGGGCATGGACGCCTGGCTGCACTGGCTGGAGCACGCCATGGGTCATGACCATCACCACCACGAAGCTCCGGATGCCGAAGCTGCGCTGCGTCAGCGCGTGCAGCAGCTGGAGGCCGAACTGGCCCGCGCCAAAGCTGCCTTGTCGGCCAACTGACGGACTGGCGCCATGTCCACCTCCGTGCTCGCCGTCGGCGCCTGGCTCAAGAACGCGGCCTGCCTCGTGCTGGACGGCCGCGCGCACTGGTCGCCGGTGCATGGCGACCTCAGCGACCCGGCGGCCTGCGACGCGCTGGAGCGCTCGGTGCAGGCGCTGGCGCGGCAGGCGGAAGCCGCCGGTGCGCCGGTGCAGGCCATCGCACACGACCTGCACCCCGACTTCTTCAGCACCCAGCTGGCCATCGCCACCGCCGATGCGCTGGGCGTGCCGGCCATCGGCGTGCAGCATCACCACGCGCACCTCGCGGCGGTGGTCGCCGAACACGGCATCGAAGGCCAGGTGGTCGGGCTCGCGCTGGATGGTGTCGGCCTGGGAACGGACGGCATGCCCTGGGGCGGCGAACTGCTGTGGCTCGACGGGCCGCGCTGGCAGCGCCTGGGCCATTTGCAGCCGCTGGCGCTGCCTGGCGGCGACCGGGCGGCGCGCGAGCCCTGGCGCATGGCCGCGAGCGCGCTGCATGCGCTGGGCCGTGCCGACGAGATCGTGCCGCGCTTCGCACCGGTGGTGGGCGAGGCCGTGGCGGCGGGCGTGCGCCAGATGCTGGACAAGCACCTGAACTGCCCGCTGACCAGCAGCGCCGGCCGCTGGTTCGACGCCGTCGCGGGTGCGCTCGGCCTGTGTCACCACCAGCAGGACGAAGCCCAGGCGGCCATCGCGCTGGAGCAGGCCGCGACCCGCGCCATCTCGGCGCTGCCCGATCTGCCGCCGCTGGCCGGTGCGGTGCGCCACGACGACGGCCGCATCGACCTGCGCGCCGTGCTGGCGCAACTGTTCGACGCACCCGATGCCGACGCGGCCGCCGCGGGCTTCCACCTGGCCTTGGCCGACGCGTTGGCCGAGGCACTGATCACTGCCGCGCGCGGGCGCGGCGCCCGCACCGCCGCCCTGGGCGGTGGCTGCTTCTTCAACCGCATCCTGCGCGAGCGCACGGTGCAGCGCCTGCAGGCCGCCGGCCTGCGGGTGTGCCAGCCCGGCGACAAGGGCTGTGGCGACGCCGGGCTGGCCATCGGCCAGGCCTGGGTGGCGGCGCAGCAGCTTCAGACATCACAGACAACATTCCCCGTTGAGGAGAGCACCCCATGTGCCTAGCCATTCCCGCGCGCCTCGTCGAGAAGCGCGACCACGACCAGGCGGTGGTCGACCTGGGCGGCATCCGCAAGCCCATTTCCATCGCCCTGGTGCCCGAGGCCGAGGTCGGCGACTACGTGATCGTGCACGTGGGCCACGCCATCGGCATGATCGACCCGGAGGAAGCGGAGAAGACCCTCGCCTTGTTCGCCGAGATGCAGGCCATGACCGGCGCGGAGGTGCAGTCGTGAAATACATCGACGAGTTCCGCGATGGCGAACTGGCCCAGCAGATCGGCGCACGCATCCGCGCAGAGGCCGACCCGCAGCGGTCGTACAGCTTCATGGAGTTCTGCGGCGGCCACACCCACGCCATCAGCCGCTACGGCGTGCTGGAGTTGCTGCCGTCCAACGTGCGCATGGTCCACGGCCCGGGCTGCCCGGTGTGTGTGCTGCCCATTGGCCGCATCGACCTGGCGATCCGCCTGGCGCTGGAGCGCGACGCCATCGTCTGCACCTACGGCGACACCATGCGCGTGCCGGCCAGCGACAGCCTCTCGCTGATCAAGGCCAAGGCGCGCGGCGGTGACATCCGCATGGTCTATTCGGCCGCCGACGCGCTGGCCATCGCCCGCGCGAACCCGCAGCGCGAGGTGGTGTTCTTCGCCATCGGCTTCGAGACCACCACGCCGCCCACGGCACTGGCCATCCGCGACGCGCAGCGCGAAGGCCTGAGCAACTTCAGCGTCCTGTGCTGCCACGTGCTCACGCCCTCGGCCATCACCCACATCCTCGAATCGCCCGAGGTGCGCCAGTTCGGCACCGTGCCCATCGACGGCTTCGTCGGCCCCGCCCACGTCAGCATCGTGATCGGCTCCGCGCCCTACGACCATTTCGCCGAGGAGTACCGCAAGCCGGTGGTCATCGCCGGCTTCGAACCGCTGGATGTGATGCAGGCCATCCTGATGCTGGTGCGCCAGGTCAACCGCGGCGCCGCCCATGTGGAAAACGAATTCACCCGCGCCGTCACGCCCGAGGGCAACCTGCGCGCGCAGGCCCTGGTGTCCGAGGTGTTCGAGCTGCGGCCCAGCTTTGAGTGGCGCGGCCTGGGCGAGGTGCCCTACAGCGCGCTCAAGATCCGCGAGGCCTTCGCGGCCTTCGACGCCGAGCGCCGCTTCGACCTGGCCTACCAGTCGGTGCCCGACAACAAGGCCTGCGAGTGCGGCGCCATCCTGCGTGGCGTGAAGCGGCCGACCGACTGCAAGATCTTCGGCACCGTCTGCACGCCCGAGAACCCGGTCGGCTCCTGCATGGTGTCCAGCGAAGGCGCCTGTGCCGCGCACTACACCTACGGGCGCTTCCGCGACATCCCCATCGTGCCGGCACCCGTTGAGGAGACCACGCCATGAGAACCGAACACGACCAGGCCGGCGCCGGCGAGGCGCCCGCCCCCAAGCCCGTGAAGAAAAACTACATCCGCCCGCTGGACATCAAACACGGCCGCATCGACATGGGCCACGGCGCGGGCGGCAAGGCCGCAGCGCAGCTGATCGAGGAGCTGTTCCTGGCCGCTTTTGACAATGAGTTCCTGCGCCAGGGCGACGACGGCGCGGTGCTGGCGCTGCCGGCCTTCGACCCCGTCGAGGGGCGGCTGGTAATGGCGACCGACGGCCACGTGATCTCGCCGCTGTTCTTCCCCGGTGGTGACATCGGCTGCCTGTCGGTGCACGGCACGGTCAACGACGTGGCCATGTCGGGCGCGCGGCCGCTGTACCTGAGCGCCAGCTTCATCATCGAAGAAGGCTTCCCGCTGATCGACCTGCAGCGCATCGTGAAGTCCATGGCCGCGGCATCTCGCGAGGCCGGCGTGCCGGTGGTCACCGGCGACACCAAGGTGGTGGAGCAGGGCAAGGGCGACGGCGTGTTCATCAGCACCACCGGCGTCGGCGTGCTGCCGCCGGGCGTGTCCATCAGCGGCCGCAACGCCCGGCCGGGCGACGTGGTGCTGGTCTCGGGCAGCATCGGCGACCACGGCGTGGCCGTGCTCTCGCAGCGCGAGTCGCTGGCCTTCGAGACCACGATCGAAAGCGACACCGCTGCGCTGCACACCCTGGTGGCCGCCATGCTCGCGGCCGCGCCGGGCGCGGTGCGCGTGCTGCGCGACCCGACGCGCGGTGGCCTGGCGACCACGCTCAACGAGGTCGCGCGCCAGTCGGGCGTGGGCATGCTGCTGCAGGAGGCCGCCATCCCGGTCAAGCCGCAGGTGGACGCCGCCTGCGAGCTGCTGGGCCTGGACCCGCTCTACGTGGCCAACGAGGGCAAGCTGATCGCAGTGGTCGCGCCCGAGGCGGCCGAGGCCGTGCTGGCCGCCATGCGCGCCCACCCGCTGGGGCAGGACGCGGCCCGCATCGGCGAGGTCACCACCGACCCGCACCACTTCGTGCAGATGGCCACGCGCTTCGGCGGGCGGCGGGTGGTGGACTGGCTGAGTGGGGAGCAGCTGCCGAGGATTTGTTGACACCCCCCTGCGCCGCTGCGCGGCTTCCCCCCGCTCTGGCGCGCCTTCGGCGCTGGGCAGGGGGACGGCACCTGAGGCCCGGCGGAGCCGGTTCCTCGGTGCCCCTCGAAGGGGCACCTCGCTCGGGGCGGGGTCTGATGAAAACAAGAGACGAGGAGACGTGGGATGTCGAGTCTGGTGTTTCGCAAGACCGAAAGCGGCAAGGCCGAGATCGCGCAGCGGCAGGCCGGGCTGGCGCCGGCCACGCGGCAGCTGCTGATCCTGGTGAACGGCGTGGACAGTGTGCAGGCCCTGCTGGCCAAGGGGTTGGGCGATGTGCGCGGGCACCTGGACACGCTGCTGTCATTGCGCCTGATCGAGCCGGTGCCTGCAGCGCCCAGGGTCGCTCCATCACCACCACCTGCCGCGGCGGCACCCGTCCCATCAACTGATCCGTCGCCCGCCCCCGTGGTCGAAGCGGACGACCCGCAGCGCCTGCTGGCCCTGCAGCGCCGCGCCTGGCAGACCTTGCAGCCGCACTTCGGCCCCGACACGCCCACCGTGGCGCAGGACCTGCTGGCCGCGCGCAGCATCGCGCAGTACCTCGCGTCGCTGGACGGCATCCAGGCCAAGCTGGCCATTTACATGGGACGCAAGCAGGCCGAGCGCGAGATCGACGCCCTGCGCCGCTGAACACACGCACCACCACACCATGTCCCTGCGCATCCTGCTGCTCTGCCACAGCTTCAACAGCCTCAGCCAGCGCCTGTACGCCGAGCTGCGCGCGCGCGGCCACCAGCTCAGTGTCGAGCTGGACATCGCCGACAGCGTGACCGAGGAGGCCGTGGCGATGGCCCAGCCCGACCTGGTGCTGGCGCCGTTCCTCAAGCGCCGCATCCCGGCCTCGGTCTGGCAGCGCGTGCCCTGTTTCGTGGTGCACCCCGGCCCGCCCGGCGACCAGGGGCCGAGCGCGCTGGACTGGGCGGTGCGCGACCGCCAGCCGCACTGGGGCGTGACCGTGCTGCAGGCCGACGGTGAGTTCGACGCCGGCCCGGTCTGGGCCCACGCGTCGTTCGACATGCGCCCGGCCACCAAGGGCAGCCTGTACCGGCGCGAGGTCACGCGCGCCGCGCTGCAGGCCACGCTGGCCGCGGTGGATCGCTTCGCGGGCGGCGAGCGTGAGGCGCCCGCAGAACGATTCGCCGCCGGGCCGCCCCAAGGCGAATCAGCCCCCTCGGGGGGCAGCGACCCGCGCAGCGGCGGAGCGTGGGGGCGTGGCTGGAAGCCCTTGATGAAGCAAGCCGACCGAGCGGTGGATTGGTCGCGCGACGATACCGCGACCGTGCTGGCGAAGCTGCGCTGCGCGGACGGCCAGCCCGGCGTGCTGGACGCGCTCTGGGGCCAGGCCTGTTACCTCGGCGATGCCCACGCCGCCAGCGCCGCGACCCTGGCCGAATTCGCCGGCCGCGCACCCGGCGATCTGCTGGCGGTGCGCGACGGCGCGCTGCTGCGCCGCACGGTGGATGGCGGCGTGTGGATCGGCCAGGCCCGGCTCGCCGACCCGCCCGGCACCGCGCCGGGCCAGGGCCATTTCAAACAGGCGGCGGCCGAGCTGTTCGCCACCGAAGCGGCGGCGCTGCCGCAGCGCCCCGCGCCGCTGGTGCGGCCCGACGACGAATGGGCCGAGCTGCGCTACACCGAGCACGGCCCCGAGGGCGCGCGCGTGGGCTGCCTGAGCTTCGACTTCTGCAACGGCGCCATGGGCACCGAGCGCTGCGAGCGCCTGCGCGCGGCCCTGCTGGATGTGCGCGAGCGCCCGACGCAGGTGCTGCTGCTGATGGGCGGCGAGGGCTTCTTCAGCAACGGCATCGACCTCAACCGCATCGAGGCCGCCGCGCACCGCCCTGGCGACAGCGCGGCCGACGAATCCTGGCGCAACATCCAGGCCATGGACGACGTGGCGCTGGCCGTGCTGGAGACCACCGACCGCCTCACGGTCAGCGTGATGCGCGGCAACGCGGGCGCGGGTGGCGTGTTCCTCGCACTCGCGGCCGACCAGGTCTGGGCGCACGAGGGCGTGGTGCTCAACCCGCACTACAAGAACATGGGCAACCTCTACGGCTCGGAGTACTGGACCTACCTGCTGCCGCGCCGCCTGGGCGAGGCCGGCGCGCGCGAGCTGATGGCGGGCCGCCTGCCGCTGCGCGCCGCCGACGCGTTGCGCATCGGCCTCATCGACGCCTGCGACGAAGGCCCGCGCGAGGGCTATGAAAACCGCGCCATTCAACGCGCGCTGGCGCTGGCCGGCTCCTACAATCATCGCGAACAGGTGGCGGCCAAACAGGCCCGGCGCGCCGCCGACGAGGTGCACTGCCCGCTGGCCCGCTACCGCGAACAGGAACTGGCGCGCATGCACCGCAACTTCTACGGCTTCGACCCGAGCTACCACGTGGCCCGGCACCACTTCGTGCACAAGCTGCCGCACGCCTGGACACCGCGCCACCTCGCCACCCACCGATGACCCCACCCCCGTTCCACGACCTCTTGCCCACCGTTCTGGTGGTCGACGACGAGGTGCGTTCGCAGGACGCGCTGCGCCGCACGCTGGACGAGGACTTCACCGTGTTCACCGCCAGCAGCGCCGACGAGGCGCGCGGCCTGCTGCAGCGCCAGCCGGTCAGCGTGATCCTGTGCGACCAGCGCATGCCCGGCATGACCGGCGTGAACTTCCTCAAGGAAGTGCGCGAGCAGTGGCCCGACATCGTGCGCATCGTCCTCTCGGGCTACACCGACAGCGAAGACATCATCGCCGGCATCAACGAGGCCGGCATCTACCAGTACATCCTCAAGCCCTGGTCGCCCGACCACCTGCTCGACGCGGTGCGCAACGCGGTGGAGGCCCAGGTGCTGCAGCAGCAGACCAGCCGGCTCGACCTGGAGCTGCGCACCAGCACCCGCGTGCTGCGCCAGCGCACCGCGAGCCAGATGGCGCAGGCCAAGAGCCATTTCGGGTTCGAGCGCATCGTGCGCGCGCCGGGCAGCCCGCTGGACCTGCTCTGCCGCATGGCCGAACGCGCGGCGCGCTACGACATCCCGGTGCTGGTGCTGGGCGAGTCGGGCACCGGCAAGGAGCTGTTGGCGCGCGCCATCCACTACGCCAGCCCGCGGCTGACCGGCCCCTTCGTGGTGGAGAACTGCGCCGCCATCCCCGACACCCTGCTCGAATCCGAACTGTTCGGCCACAAGCGCGGCGCCTTCACCGGGGCCTTTGAAGACCACGCCGGCCTGTTCCAACGCGCCGACGGCGGCACCGTCTTCCTCGACGAAATCGGCGAGACATCGCCGGCCTTCCAGGTCAAGCTGCTGCGCGTGCTGCAGGAGGGCGAGGTGCGGCCCGTGGGCGCGGCGCGGCCGGTGCCGGTGGACGTGCGCATCATCGCCGCCACCCACCGCAACCTCGAACAGCGGGTGCGCGAGGGCCTGTTCCGCGAAGACCTCTACTACCGGCTCTCGGCCGTGACGCTCACGGTGCCGCCGCTGCGCGAGCGCGTGGCCGACATCCCGCCCATCGCACGCCAGATCGTGCAGGACGTGGCGGGCGAACTCGGCCACCCGGGCGCCGCACTCACCGACGAGACCCTGGCCTGCCTGCTGGCCTACCCCTGGCCCGGCAACATCCGCGAGCTGCGCAACGAGATCGGCCGCGCGCTGGCGCTGCACGAGGGCACCGAGCTGCCGCCCGAGGCGTTCTCGCCGCGCGTGCTGCAGGGCCGTGCGGCCGGCGGCGGTGGTGATCTCACCGCGGCCCTGCCGGCCAGCGGCAGCCTGACCGAGCGCCTGGACGTGATCGAGGCCATGGTGCTGCGCGAGACACTGTTGCGCCACCGCTGGAACAAGACGAAGGCGGCGGCAGAGCTGGGCCTCTCCCGCGTGGGCCTGCGGGCCAAGATGCAACGCTTCGGCCTGGACAAACCATGACCGTCTTTGACCAACCCGGCAGCTTCCACGTCGCCGACGCGGTGCTGGCGCGCTGGCACCACGACCCGCACGCGCTGGTGCAGGTGCTGCGCGAGACCCAGGCGCAGACCCACTGGCTGCCGCGCGAACTGCTGGCCCACATCGGGCGCGCGCTGGGCCTGACCCTGGCCCATGTCGAAGGCGTGGCCAGCTTCTACCGCTTCTTCCACCTGCGGCCCGTGGGTCGCGTGCGCGTGCTGTTCTCGGACAACATCACCGACCGCATGGCGGGCAGCGACGCGCTGATGCAGCGGCTGTGCGAGCGCCTGGGCGTGGCGCCCGGCCAGGTCGATGCGCAGGGCCGCTTCAGCGTCGACCGCTGTTCCTGCACCGGCCTGTGCGACCAGGGGCCGGCCCTGCTGGTCAACCACCACCAGGTGGTGACGCGGCTGGACGCCGGGCGCATGGACCAGCTGGCCGAGCGGCTGCTGGCCGGCGTGCCGCCCGAGGACTGGCCGGTCGACTGGTTCGCGGTGGAAGACCACGTCCGGCGCGCCGACGTGCTGCTGCAGGGCCTGCCCGCCGATGCCCCGTCGCTGCCCGCCGTGTTGTCCCGCACACCCGCCGAACTGCTGGCCGAGGTCGAACGTTCGGGCCTGCGTGGCCGCGGTGGCGCCGGTTTCCCGACCGCGCGCAAGTGGCGCGCCTGTGCCGAGGCCGATGCGCCCGACGGCCAGCGCTGCGTGGTCTGCAACGCCGACGAGGGCGAGCCCGGCACCTTCAAGGACCGCGTGCTGCTGAGCCGCCACGCCGACGAACTGTTCGACGGCATGACGCTGGCCGCGCGCGCCATCGGCGCGCAGACCGGTCTGGTCTACCTGCGCGGCGAGTACCGCTTCCTGCTGCCGCAGCTCGAAGCCGTGCTGCAGCGCCGCCGTGCGAACGGCCTGCTGGGGCGCAATGCCGGTGGTGTGGCCGGGTTCGATTTCGACATCGCCATCCACCTCGGCGCGGGCGCCTACGTCTGCGGCGAGGAGTCGGCGCTGATCGAATCGCTCGAAGGCCAACGTGGCACGCCGCGCATCCGCCCGCCCTTCCCGGTGCAGCATGGCTACCTCGGCCGACCGACCGTGGTCAACAACGTCGAGACCCTGGTGGCGGTGGCCCACATCGCGCGCCGCGGCGGCGCCTGGTGGGCCGGGCTCGGCACACCGGCCTCCACCGGTACCAAGATCCATTCGGTCTCGGGCGACTGCGAGCGCCCCGGCCTCTACGAATATCCGCTGGGCACGCCGCTGGCGCAGATCCTGGCCGACTGCGGCGCGCGCGACCCGCAGGCGGTGCAGGTGGGTGGTCCCTCGGGCAGCTGCGTGCCGGCCAGCGGCTTCGGTCGCGTCATCGGGTTTGAAGACCTGCCCAGCGCCGGTGCCCTGATGGTGTTCGACCACACCCGCGACCTTTTCGAGGTAGCGCGGCACTTCGCGCGCTTCTTCGCCCACGAAAGCTGCGGCCTGTGCACGCCGTGCCGCGTCGGCACCGAGCTGGTGGTGCGCCGGCTCGACAAGCTGGCCCACGAACGCGGAGCCGGCCGCGGCTCGGCCTTCGACGTCGCGCGTCTGCACGAACTGGACGCGCTGCTGCACAGCGGCACCCACTGCGGCCTGGGCGTCTCGGCCTGCAACCCGCTGCGCGATACCCTGGCCCACTTCGGCCAGGCTTATGCGCAGCGCAGCATGGCGGCGCAGTTCCAGCCCGAGATCGACCTCGACGCCGAGCTCTCATCGGCCCGCCGCGCGACCGGGCGGACCGACCCGGGCGCGCACCTTTCCACGGACCATTCGGTATGAGCAGCACCTTCGACTTCGACGGCCAGCCCGTCCCGCTGCAACCCGGCGACACCATCCTCCAGGCCGCGCAGCGCGCCGGCCACGAGGTGCCGCGCCTGTGCTGGCACGAAGGCGTGTCGGCCAGCGCTTCGTGCCGGCTGTGCACCGTGGTGGCCGACGGCCGGCCCGTGGCCGCCTGCGTCACGCCCGCGGTGGCGGGGCAGCGGGTGGAGTGCCACACCGAAGCCCTGAAGGCGCGGCGCCTGCACCTGCTGCAGATGCTGTTCGTCGAGGGCAACCACTTCTGCCCCGGCTGCGAAAAAAGCGGCAACTGCCAGCTGCAGCACCAGGCCGAACGCGCCGGCATGACCGACCTGCACTACGAGCCGCTGCACCCCGAGCGCCCGGTGGACGCCAGCCACCCCGACGTCTGGTTCGAGCCCAACCGCTGCATCCTGTGCCAGCTCTGCGTGCGCGCCAGCGACGAACTCGATGGCAAGCGCGTGTTCGCCATCGGCGGCCACGGCATCGGTGCGAAGCTGCTGATCGACAGTGAGAGTGGCCGGCTCGGCGACAGCCAGTTGTCGGTGGAGGACCGCGCGGCCCACATCTGCCCGGTGGGCGCGCTGCTGCCCAAGCGCGTCGGCTTTGCCCAGCCCTACGGACAGCGGACCTTCGACGATGCGGAGACGCGCGGATGAACACCGACAGCACCCCCCGCAAGTGGCGCGTGGCCACGGTCTCGCTGGCCGGCTGCTTCGGTTGCCACATGTCCTTTCTCGACATCGACGAACGCCTGTTCGGGCTGATCGAGCATGTGGAATTCGACCGCTCGCCACTGACCGACATCAAGACCGTCGGCCCCTGTGACATCGGCCTGATCGAAGGCGGCCTGTGCAACGCCGAGAACGTGGAGGTGCTGCGCGCCTTCCGCGACCAGTGCCGGGTGCTGGTGGCCGTGGGCGCCTGCGCCATCACCGGTGGCCTGCCGGCGCTGCGCAACCACCTGGACGTGGGCGAGATGATGAAGGCGGTCTACGGTGAGGTGCCCAACGACCCCGAGCTGCCGCTGCCGCTCAACCGCGTGCGGCCGATCCACGAAGTCGTGCAGATCGACCACGCGCTGCCCGGCTGCCCGCCGCCGGCCGATGCCTTCTGGCAGCTGCTGCAGGATCTGATGGCCGGGCGCGAACCTGCATTGAAAAAAGGCCTGATCCGTTATGACTGACGCCGCCCGCCCGCTCGAAACCGCGGCCGATCCGCAGAGCCTGCGCCGCATCGTCATCGACCCGGTCTCGCGCGTCGAAGGCCATGGCAAGGTCACGCTGCTGCTCGACGACCAGCAGCGTTTGCAGCAGGTGCGCCTGCACATCGTCGAGTTCCGCGGCTTCGAGCAGTTCATCGTCGGCAGGCCCTACTGGGAGGTGCCGGTGATGGTGCAGCGCCTGTGCGGCATCTGCCCGGTCTCGCACCACCTGGCCGCGTCCAAGGCGCTGGACCGCGTGGTCGGCGGCTGGCCGGTGCCCGAGGCTGCCGACCGCATCCGCCGGCTGATGCATTACGGCCAGATCGTTCAGAGCCACGCGCTGCACTTCTTCCACCTGTCCTCGCCCGACCTGCTGTTCGGCTTTGGTGCCGACGTCGCGCAGCGCAACATCGTCGGCGTGGCGGTGGCCCACCCCGAGGCCGCGCGCCAGGGCGTGATGCTGCGCAAGTTCGGCCAGGAGGTGATCCGCATCACCTCGGGCAAGCGGGTGCACGGCACCGGCTCGGTGCCCGGCGGCATGAACCGCGCGGTGGCGCGCGAAGACCGCGACCTGCTGCGCGCGCAATTGCCTGAGGTGCTGGCCTGGGCCGAGGCGGCGGTGGACCTGGCGCAGCGCCTGCACACCGGCCTGCCACCCGCCTACGAGCACTTCGGCGAAACGCCCGCGGCCATGATGTCGCTCATCGGCCCCGGCGGCGCGATGGAGCTGTACGACGGCGCGCTGCGCTTGCGCGAGGCCGATGGCCGCATCGCGGTGGACGGCTTCGAGGACCAGCGCTACCGCGAGCTGATCGACGAGGCCGTCAAGCCCTGGACCTACATGAAGTTCCCCTACCGCCGCGCGCTCGGGCCCGAGGCCGGCTGGTACCGCGTCGGCCCGCTGGCGCGGCTGCAGAACTGCGACCACATCCCCACGCCGCGCGCCGAAGCGCGGCGTCAGGCCTTTGTGGCCGCGCACGGCGGTCGGCCGGTGCACGCGGTGCTGGCCACGCACTGGGCGCGCATGATCGAGCTGCTGCACGGCGTGGAGGTGATTGCGCAGCTGCTGGACGACCCGGTCATCCTCGGCGGGCCGCTGCAGGCCACGGGCGATCGCCAGCGCAGCGGCGTCGGCATCATCGAGGCGCCACGAGGCACGCTGCTCCACGAATACGAAGTGGGCGACGACGACCTGGTGACGCGCTGCAACCTGATCGTCTCGACCACACACAACAACCAGGCGATGAACGAAGCGGTGCGTTCGGTCGCGCTGCAGTACCTCGACGGCCAGACCATCACCGAGCCGCTGCTCAACCACCTCGAAGTCGCCATCCGCGCCTACGACCCCTGCCTGTCCTGCGCCACCCACGCGCTGGGCCAGATGCCGCTGTCGGTGACGCTGCGCGATGCGAAAGGTGAGGTGCTGGACCACGTGCTGCGCTCGTCCAGCGGCGAGACGCAGCGCGGCGCCACGCCGCACCCGATGGAGCGCGCGCAATGAACGAGCCGGTGGCGCCGCTGCTGGTGCTGGCCTGGGGCAACCCCAGCCGCGGCGACGACGCGCTCGGGCCGCTGCTGGCCGAACGCCTGCTGGCCCATGCCGAGGCGGCTTCTCTCGCCGGCCGCGTCGAGGTGCTGACCGATTTCCAGTTGCAGGTGGAGCACGCGCTGGACCTGGTGGGCCGGGAGCGCGTGCTGTTCGTCGATGCCGCGCTGGACCTCGCAGAGCCGTTCACCGTGCGCCCGCTGCAGGCCGCGCGCGGCGGCGGCATCGGCAGCCATGCGCTCGCGCCCGAGGCGGTGCTGCAGGTGTACGAGGACCTGCATGGCCACGCGCCACCGGCCTCGACCCTGCTGGCCATTCGCGCGTCCGCTTTTGAACTGGGTGCCGCGCCGAGCGTCCAAGCGTTGAAGGACCTGGACCAGGCCGTCGCCTGGGTCTGCCGCTGGCTGACTGGCGAACTCGTTACGGAAGAGGTCCCCGCATGAACGTCCTGTGGTTGCAATCCGGTGGCTGCGGCGGCTGCAGCATGTCGCTGCTGTGCGCCGACACGACCGACTTCCAGGGCCACCTGCGCGACGCGGGCATCCACATGCTCTGGCACCCCTCGCTCTCGCTGGCCAGCGGTGAGGACGTGCTGGCGCTGCTGCAGTCGGTCATGGACGGGGGCACGCGGCTGGACGCGCTCTGCGTCGAAGGCTCGCTGCTGCGCGGCCCCAACGGCACCGGCCGCTTCCACATGCTCGCCGGCACCGGCCTGCCCATGATCCACTGGGTGCGCGAGCTGGCGGCGAAGGCGCGCCACGTGCTGGCGGTGGGCAGCTGCGCAGCCTGGGGCGGCGTCACGGCCGGCGGTGACAACCCCACCGACGCCTGCGGCCTGCAGTACGAGGACGACCGCCCCGGCGGTCTGCTGGGGGCGGATTTCCGCAGTGGCAGCGGCCTGCCGGTGATCAACATCGCCGGCTGCCCCACGCACCCGAGCTGGGTCATCGACACGCTGATGGCGCTGGCGTCCGACGCCTTCAACGCCGACGACCTCGATCCGCTGGCTCGCCCGCGCTTCTACGCCGACCAGCTGGTGCACCACGGCTGCACGCGCAACGAGTACTACGAGTTCAAGGCCAGCGCCGAGAAGCCGTCCGACCTGGGCTGCATGATGGAGCACATGGGCTGCAAGGGCACGCAGGTGCACGCCGACTGCAACATCCGGCCCTGGAACGGCGAGGGCAGCTGCACCCGCGGCGGCTACGCCTGCATCGCCTGCACCGAGCCGGGCTTCCAGGAGCCCGGCCACCCCTTCCACCAGACGCCCAAGATCGCCGGCATCCCGGTGGGGCTGCCGACCGACATGCCCAAGGCCTGGTTCGTGGCGCTGGCCTCGCTGTCCAAGAGCGCCACGCCGAAGCGGGTGAAACACAACGCCACCGCGGACCACCTGGTGGAAAAGCCCGCCATCCGGAGAACCCGTCTCAAATGAGCTCCCGCCTGCTCGTCGGCCCCTTCAACCGCGTCGAGGGTGATCTCGAAGTCGCGCTCACCATCGAGGGCGGGCGCGTGCGCGAGGCGCGCGTCAACGCCACCATGTACCGCGGCTTCGAGCAGATCCTGCAGGGCAAGGCGCCGCACGACGCGTTGGTCTACGTGCCGCGCATCTGCGGCATCTGCTCGGTCTCGCAGTCGGTCGCGTCGGCGCGTGCGCTGGCCGACCTCGGGGGCATCGTGATGCCACCCAACGGGCAGCACGCGACCAACCTGATCCTGGCGACCGAGAACCTGGCCGACCACCTGACCCACTTCTACCTGTTCTTCATGCCCGACTTCGTGCGCCCGGTGTACGCCGACCGGCCCTGGCACGCCGAGGCGGTGCGCCGCTTCGCGCCCGACACGGGGGAACAGGTGCGCGCGGCGACGGCGGCGCGCCAGCGCTGGTTCACGCTGCTGGGCACGCTGGGCGGCAAGTGGCCGCACACGCAGTCGGTCGAGCCGGGCGGCTCCACTCGCCCGATCGACGCGGCCGAGCGCGTGCGCCTGCTGGCCAAGCTGCGCGAGTTTCGCGGCTTCCTGGAACGGCAGCTGATCGGCGACGCGCTCGAAACCTTCACCGCGCTGGACAGCGAAGACGCGCTCTGGGCCTGGCATGCGCGCGATCCGCTGGGCAGCGACCTGCGCTTCTTCCTCACCCTGGTGCAGGACCTGTCGCTGCAGACGCTGGGCCCGGGGCCGGGGCGCTACCTCAGCTACGGCGCCTACGTGCAGCCGGATGGCTCCCATGCGCTGGCGCAAGGTCTGTGGCGCGGCGATGCGCAGCGCCTGGACCCGGTGGACGCGCACGCCATCACCGAAGACGCCACGCACGCCTGGCTGGCGCAGCCGCGCGAACCGCTGCATCCCCTGCACGGTCTCACCCGGCCCGAGCCCGACAAGGCCGGCGCCTACACCTGGAACAAGGCGCCGCGACTGGGCGGAGAGGTGGTCGAGACGGGGGCCATCGCGCGCCAGCTCGCCAGCGGCCACCCGCTGCTGCGCGATGCGGTGGCGCGCCACGGCGGCACCGTGTTCACGCGCGTGCTGGCGCGCGTGCTCGAACTCGCGCGCGTGCTGCCGATGATGGAAGACTGGCTGCAGGCCATCCGTCCGACAGAGGCCTTCTGTGTGCCGACCGAGCTGCCCGACGAAGGCCACGGTGTCGGCCTGTCCGAGGCCGCGCGCGGCGCGCTGGGCCACTGGCTGGTGGTGCGCGGCGGGCGCCTCGCGAATTACCAGATCGTCGCGCCCACGAGCTGGAACTTTTCGCCCCGCGACGCGCAGGGCACACCCGGCGCGCTGGAGCAGGCGCTGGTGGATGCGCCGGTGCGCGAGGGCGAAAAGACGCCGGTGGCGGTCCAGCACATCGTCCGCTCCTTCGACCCCTGCATGGTTTGTACTGTTCATTGAGATGAGCAAGGCCCGCGCCCCCAGCCCGCTGCCCACCGCGCCCATGGAGGGGGTGGACGAAACGACCTGGCTGGACGTGATCCAGAAGATGGACGAGGTCTACACCCGGCTCATCGACGACGAGGTCGAGCTGGAGAAAAAGAACAGCGAACTGGAGCAGTCGCAGCAGTTCATCTTCAGCGTGCTCAGCGCCATGTCGGACGTGCTCATCGTCTGCGACGAGCGCGGCCTGATCGAGCAGACCAACGCCGCGCTGTGCGAGCTGGTGGGCCGGCGCGAGGAGCAGCTGCGCGGCAGCGGCCTGGCCGATCTGCTGGCCGATGAGGCCAGCGTGCAGGCGGCGCGCGCCGCCATGGACCGCGGCGAGGCGCCGCACGGCGGCCAGGGCATCGAGCTCAACCTGCTGGACCGCCAGGGCCAGCCGGTGCCGGTGGATGCGAACTGCACGCCGCGCATCGGCGCCAACGGCAAGCGCCTGGGCACGGTCTGGGTCGGGCGGCCGACGGCCGAGCTCAAACGCGCTTACCACGAGATGCGCGCCGCGCACGAGGCCCTCAAGCGCACGCAGCAGCAGCTGCTGCATTCGGAAAAGATGGCCTCGCTGGGCCAGCTGGTGGCGGGCGT
Source organism: Hydrogenophaga sp. NH-16 (assembly GCF_004006415.1). Lineage (NCBI taxonomy): Bacteria > Pseudomonadati > Pseudomonadota > Betaproteobacteria > Burkholderiales > Comamonadaceae > Hydrogenophaga > Hydrogenophaga sp. NH-16. The sequence goes on along the minus strand of NZ_CP029344.1, from coordinate 2,446,467 downwards.
GGCACACGAGCTGAACAACCCGATCAGCTTCGTGCTGGGCAACGTGCATGCGCTCAACAAGTACAGCCAGCGCCTGCGCAGCTACATCGCCGCCTTTCACGCCCACGAGCCCGAAGCCGTGCTGCGGCAGCAGCGCGAGAAGCTGCGCATCGACCACCTGCTGGCCGACCTGCCGTCGCTGATCGACGGCACGCTCGAAGGCGCGCAGCGCACCGCCGACATCGTGCACGGGCTCAAGCGCTTCTCGGCCATGGACCCGGAGGAGCGCAAGCCGGTGAACCTGGTCGAAGTGATCGAGCGCGCTATCCACTGGGTGCAGAAGGGCCGTGCGGTGCCCGTGCCGGTGCGCTGGGCACCGCTGCAGGCCTGCACCGTGCTGGGCAGCGCCGGCCAGTTGCAGCAGGTGATGATGAACCTGCTGCAGAACGCCTTCGACGCGCTGTCGTCGGTGCCCGAGCCCATGGTCCGGGTGGAGATGGGTTGCCCCGGCGAAGCGGACCCGCCCACGGTGCGGGTGACGGTGCGCGACAACGGCCCTGGCATCCCGCCCGAGCACCTGCTGCGCATCTTCGACCCCTTCTTCACCACCAAGCCGGTGGGCAAGGGCACCGGTCTGGGCCTGTCGATCAGCTACGGCATCGTCGAGCAGCACGGCGGGAGCCTGACCGCGCGCAACGCCGAGGGCGGCGGGGCCGAGTTCGTGCTCGAGTTGCCGCGGGCCTGATCGGACCGGCGGCGACAATCGCCGCATGGAGATCTTTCTTGTTTCGCTGGCCTCGCTGTTCGCCGGCTTCGTCGATTCGATCGTGGGCGGTGGTGGCCTGATCCTCACGCCCACTCTGTTCGCGATCTTTCCCACCACCCACCCGGCCACGCTGTTCGGCGTCAACAAGAGCGCGTCGATCTGGGGCACGGCGGCCGCCGCCGCGCAGTACGCGCAGCGCGTGCAGATGCCCTGGCATGCGCTGCTGCCCGCGGTGGCCGTGTGTTTTGCCGGGGCCATGGCGGGCGCCTGGACGGTGACGGTGATCTCGCCGGAGTTCCTGCGCAAGGCGCTGCCGCTGATCCTGCTGCTGGTGCTGGGCTACACCCTGATGCGCAAGGACCTGGGGCGTCACCACACGCCGCGCTTCACGGCGCGCGGCGAGATGCTGGCGGCCTGTACGCTGGGCCTGCTGATCGGTTTCTACGATGGCTTCTTCGGCCCGGGCACCGGCAGCTTCTTCGTCTTCCTGTTCGTGCGCTGGCTGGGCTACGACTTCCTGCACGCCAGCGCCAGCGCCAAGCTGCTCAACACCGCGTCCAACCTCGCGGCGCTGATCCTGTTCTCGCTCAAGGGCCACATCTGGTGGCACTACGTGCTGCCGCTGGCGGCGGCCAACGTGATCGGCAGCCTGCTGGGCACGCGGCTGGCGCTCAAGCACGGCAGCGGCTTCGTGCGCGTGGCCTTCATCGTGGTGGTCAGCGCGCTGATCCTCAAGACCAGCTACGACGCCTGGCTCCGCTGAAGCCTCAGGGGCTGTCCCAGGGCACCTCGCTGGCCTTGAGCGGCGTGCCGATGGGCGGGCCGGCTTCTCCCTTCTGCACCGCGGCCAGGTCCTGCGGGTTCGGGTACTGGTCCATCAGCAGGTAGTCGAACACGCGCCGCGCGATCGGCGCCGCAGCGGCCGCGCCGAAGCCTGCGTTCTCGACCACCACGGCCAGCGCCACGGTGGGGTTCTCCAGGGGCGCGAAGGCCAGGTAGAGCGAGTGGTCGCGCTGGTGTTCTTCGAGTTTGCGGGCGTCGTAGCGGTCCTTCTGGCCAATGGTCACCGCCTGGGCCGTGCCGGTCTTGCCACCGCTGAGGTAGCCGGCACCGGCGAACACCCGCGTCGACGTGCCTTCGACAGTGACACCGTGCATGGCGCGCAGCACGGTGTCGATGTTCTGGCGCTTGAACCCCAGGTTGACTTCGGCGGGCGTGGGCAGGGGCGTGCGCTCGCGCGTCAGCACGTTCTCGGTGGCCAGCGTCAGGTGGGGCGTGCGCTTGATGCCGCCGCCCGCCAGCGTGGCCATGGCGTGGGCCAGCTGCAGCATGGTGAAGTTGTTGTAGCCCTGGCCGATGCCCAGCGAGATGGTTTCGCCCGGGTACCACTTCTGCTGCTCGGGCCGCTTGTAGGTCTTGCGCTTCCACTCCTGGTTGGGCAGCACGCCGCGCACCTCGCCCTTGAGGTCGATGCCGGTGATCTGGCCGAAGCCCAGCGGCGCCATGAAGTCGTGCATGGCCTCCACGCCCATCTCGTTGGCCAGCGAGTAGTAGTAGACGTTGCTTGATTTGACGATGCTGCGGTGCATGTCGACCGCGCCCAGGCCGCCGTCGCCGTGGCTGCGGAAGCGGTGGTTGCCGAACATCCAGTAGCCCGGGTCGTTGATGACGGAGCTCGCGCTGCGGGTGCCGGTTTCCAGAGCGCCCAGGGCCATGAAGGGCTTGTAGGTGGAGCCGGGCGGGTAGGTGCCGCGCAGGGCGCGGTTGAGCAGGGGCTTGTCCAGCGACTCGTTGAGCGCTTTCCAGCTTTCCGAGTCGATGCCTTCGACGAACAGGTTGGGGTCGAAGGTCGGTTTGGAGACGAAGGCCAGCACCTCGCCGTTGCGCGGGTCGATGGCCACCAGCGCGCCACGGCGCTCGCCGAACATGTCCTCCACCAGCTTCTGCAGCTTGATGTCGATCGACAGGACCACAGTGTTGCCCGGGGTGGCCGGCGTGTTGGCCAGCGAGCGCACCGCGCGGCCCCCGGCCGAGGTCTCGACGCGGTCGAAACCGGTGACGCCGTGCAGCTCGCGCTCGTACTGCTGCTCGGTGCCCAGCTTGCCGATGTGGTCGGTGCCGCGGTAGTTGGCCTGGTCCTCTTCCGGCCATTCATCGATGCTTTCCTTCTCCCGCTGGTTGATGCGGCCGATGTAGCCGATCACATGGCTGGCGACCTCGCCATGGGGGTAGTGGCGGATCAGGCGAGCGCGCACATCCACCCCGGGAAAACGGTAGCGCTGTGCGGTGAAGCGGGCGACCTCGTCGTCGGTCAGGCGGGTGCGGATGGGCAGCGAATCGAAGCGCCGCGATTCTTCGAGCAGCTTGCGGAAGCGCCGCTTGTCGCGCGGCTGGATGTCGACCAGCTCGCCCAGCGCCTCGATCGTGCTGTCCAGGTCCTCGACCTTGGAAGGGGTGATCTCCAGTGTGTAGGCCGAGAAGTTGGTGGCCAGCACGCGGCCGTGCCGGTCCAGGATTTGCCCGCGGTTGGGCACCACCGGCAGCACCGCGGTGCGGTTGCTCTCGGCCTGGGCGTCGAGCTCGTCGTGGCGCAGCACCTGCAGGTAGACCATGCGCGCGGCCAGCAGGCCGAACGCAAACAGCACCGCCAGCCCCGCCACCACCACCCGGGTGCGGAACTGCGCCAGGTCGGCTTCGACATTGCGAAGTTCGGTCATGTCAGAGGGGGCGGTTATCGTCCGGGTCCGGTGCGCGGCGCTGTGGCGCCAGCAGCAGCACCGAGGCCACTGGCCACAGCGCGGCTTCGATCACCGGCGCCAGCAGGTGGCTCCAGCTCGGAAAGCCGTCGCCGGCGATCAGCCGCACCAGCCACTCCAGCGCGTGCACCGCGAAGAACAGCGGCAGCACCTGCACCGCCTGCGTCGGCACGTCGAACCACAGCAGGCGCCGGTGCATGAACACCGCGAAGTAGCCGAGCACGGTGTAGGCCAGGGCGTGCTGGCCCAGCAGGGCGCCCTGGTGCACGTCGATCACCAGACCGAAGAAGAAGGCCGTGCCCACACCGATGCGCAGCGGCTGGTGCACGCTCCAGAACACCAGGGCCACGACCAGCAGGTCCGGCGTCCAGGCGGCGCGGCCCCACAGGCCCATGTTCATGAGGATGTTGATCAGCAGCGCACCGATCAGGCTGCTCCAGATGAACACCGGGTTGGCCGGCAGCAGCAGCTGCTGCCCGGGGCGCATGATCATGGCGACCTCCCGCGGTCGGATGGGGTGGCCGCGACCGGGGGCGCTCCCTTGCCGGCAGCGGCCGGGCCTGCTGGCGGCGCGGGCAGCGACTGCCCCACGGGCGTGAGCACCAGCACATGCAGCACCCCCTGCATGCGGGCCACCGGCGCGCAGTTGATGCGGGTGAACGAGGACTCGGCGCGGCGTTCGACCTTGGTGATGCGCCCCACCGGCAGGCCCGCCGGGTAGACCCCGTCGACGCCGCTGGTGGTCAGGAGGTCGCCCTCGTTGATGTCGGCGTTGGCCAGCGTGTAGCGCAGCTCCAGCCCATCGCCGTCTTCGCCGGGCTGACCATAGACCACACTGCGCACACCAGTGCGGGTGTTGAGCACCGGGATGGCCTGGTCGCGGTCGATCAGCATCGTGACCTCGGACACCAGGGGGTACACACGTGTGACCTGGCCCAGCACGCCGCTGTCGTCGATCACGGGCGAGCCCGGCACGATGCCATGGGTCTGGCCGCGGTCGATGACCACCTTGCGCGAATAGGGGTCGGCGGCGTCGTAGAGCACCTGTGCGCCGGTGGCGGGCGTGGTGATGCGCTCGCGCATCACCAGCAGTTCGCGCAGGCGCTGGTTCTCCAGGGTCAGTTGCTCGACCTGCAGCGCTCGCTCGGCCTGGGTCGCGAGTTGCGTGCGCGCGTCGGACGCCACCTGCTCGGCGGCGTGCAGGCTGGTGAAGTAGCCGCCGGCCTGGCGGGCGGCGTCCACCGGCTGCATCACCAGCCACTGCACCGGGTACAGGGCCGTGGCGAGCGCCGCGCGCAGCGGCATGGTGATCTGGAAACGGGTGTCCGCGACCATCAGGAACAGCGCGACCGCGCTGAACACCATGAGCTTGGACAGGGCCGACGGCCCCTGTTTGAAAAACGGGGGCGGGGTGCGGTCCAGGGTGCCCAGTGGCATGGCGGTATGGGCTCTCGATGGGGCCGGTGATCCGGCGCGCGCTTATTCGCTAGTGAAGATGGTGCCCAGGCGCTCCATGCGCTCCAGCGCCATGCCGCAGCCGCGCACCACGCAGGTCAGCGGCTCTTCGGCCACCAGCACCGGCAGGCCGGTTTCTTCGGCCAGCAGGCGGTCCAGGTCGCGCAGCAGGGCGCCACCGCCGGTGAGCATCATGCCGCGCTCGGCGATGTCGGCGCCGAGCTCGGGGGGGGTCTGCTCCAGGCCCATCTTGACCGCCGAGACGATGTTGTTGAGCGGGTCGGTCAGTGCTTCGAGGATTTCGTTGCTGGAGATGGTGAAGCTGCGCGGCACGCCCTCGGAGAGGTTGCGGCCCTTGACTTCCATTTCCTTGACTTCGCTGCCCGGGAAGGCCGAGCCGATGTTTTTCTTGATCGCTTCGGCGGTGGGTTCGCCGATCAGCATGCCGTAGTTGCGGCGGATGTAGGCGATGATGGCGTCGTCGAAGCGGTCACCGCCCACGCGCACGCTGCCCTTGTAGACCATGCCGCCCAGCGAGATCACGCCGACTTCGGTGGTGCCGCCGCCGATGTCGACCACCATGGAGCCCGAAGCGTCGGAGACCGGCAGGCCGGCGCCGATGGCCGCGGCCATGGGTTCTTCGATCAGGTAGACCTCGGAGGCACCGGCACCCAGGGCGGATTCGCGGATGGCGCGGCGCTCAACCTGGGTCGAACCACAGGGCACGCAGATGATGATGCGCGGGCTCGGCTTGAACATCGAGCGTGGGTGCACCATCTTGATGAACTGCTTGAGCATCTGCTCGGTGACGGTGAAGTCGGCGATCACGCCGTCCTTCATCGGGCGGATGGCCTCGATGTTGCCGGGCACCTTGCCCAGCATGGCCTTGGCTTCGTGGCCCACGGCCTGGATGGTCTTCTTGCCCTGGGGGCCGCCTTCGTGGCGGATCGAGACCACAGAAGGTTCGTCAAGGACGATGCCCTTGCCGCGAACGTAGATCAGGGTGTTGGCGGTGCCAAGGTCAATGGCCAGGTCGGTCGAGAAACTCCGACGGAACGCTTCAAACATGGTGCGAAAAATCCTGTGGGGCGCGACCGCCGCTTCGTGTGGCCGCCGCCGGGTGCGGGTCGGAGGAAATCCGGTTAAGTCCTTGATTCAGCGACAAAAACGGCCCGATGGGCGGTCGGGGTCGCCAAACCTTGGATAATACCGTATCCCCTGTGCATAACTGCGCGCAACGGGGGCGAAATCATCTCCTTTACAGGCCGTTTCAGCCGCCTTGCGGTTCGCCCGGGCCTGATTTCTTTCGACTGACCGTCCCGGAATTCCCCGTCATGTCCCTGACCCTGACCGACATCGGCCGCATCGCCAACCTGGCCCGGCTGGAAATGCCCCCGGCCCAGGCCGAGCGCATGCTCACCCAGCTCAACGGCTTCTTCGACATCGTCGAGCAGATGAAGGCGGTGGACACCACCGGCGTCGAGCCGCTGGCCCACCCGACCGCCGTCATCGACCACGTCAGCCTGCGTCTGCGGCCCGACGTGGCCAGCGAACCCAACAACCGCGAGGCCAACCAGCAAAGCGCGCCCGCCGTCGAGCGCGGCCTGTTCCTCGTGCCCAAGGTGATCGAATGAGCTCGAAGCAGATCCACGAGATGGGCGTGGCCGAACTGGCCGCTGCCATCGCCGACAAGAAGACTTCCGCCGTTGAAGCCGCGCAGACCCTGCTGGCGCGCGCGAAACAGCATGAGAACCTGGGGGCCTACCTGGCTTTCAACGAAGACCTGACCCTGTCACAGGCCAAAGCCGCCGACGCGCGCATCGCAGCCGGCGAACGCGGCCCGCTGCTGGGCGTGCCGCTGGCGCACAAGGACATCTTCGTCACACAGGGCTTCCCCAGCACCGCGGGCAGCAAGATGCTGGAGGGCTACCAGAGCCCCTTCGACGCCACCGTGGTTGCCAACCTCGCCAAGGCCGGCGCCGTGACCCTGGGCAAGCTCAACTGCGACGAGTTCGCCATGGGTGGCAGCAACGAGAACTCCGCCTACGGCGTGGCCCGCAATCCCTGGGACACCGCGCGTGTGCCCGGTGGCTCATCCGGTGGTTCGGCCGTGGCCGTGGCCGCGCGCCTGGCGCCCGCTGTCACCGGCACCGACACCGGCGGCTCCATCCGCCAGCCTGCGAGCTTCTGCAACGTCACCGGCATCAAGCCCACCTATGGGCGCTGCTCGCGCTACGGCATGATCGCCTTCGCCTCCAGCCTGGACCAGGCCGGCCCGATGGCGCGCAGTGCCGCCGACTGCGCCACGCTGCTGACGGCCATGGCCGGTCCGGACATCGACCGCGATTCCACCAGCCTGGACCACCCGGCCGAGGACTACACGCGCCTGCTGGGCACCCCGCGCGAAGGGGCCAGCGCCGCCCAGCCGCTCAAGGGCCTGCGCATCGGTCTGCCCAAGGAGTTTTTCGGCGAAGGCTGTGCGCCCGATGTGGTGGCCGCCGTGCGTGCCGCGCTGAGCGAGTACGAGAAGCTCGGCGCCACGCTGGTGGACATCTCGCTGCCGCGCACCGAACTGTCGATCCCGGTCTACTACATCATCGCGCCGGCCGAGGCCTCGTCCAACCTCAGCCGTTTCGACGGCGTGAAGTTCGGCCACCGCGCTGCGCAGTACGACGACCTGATCGACATGTACAAGAAGTCGCGCAGCGAGGGCTTCGGTCCCGAGGTGCAGCGGCGCATCATGATCGGCACCTACGTGCTGAGCCACGGCTACTACGATGCCTATTACCTCAAGGCGCAACAGATCCGTCGCCTGATCGCGCAGGACTTCCAGAACGCCTTCACCCAATGCGACGTGATCGCCGGCCCGGCCGCGCCCACCACCGCCTGGAAGATCGGCGAGAAAAGCGACGACCCGGTCGCCAACTACCTGGCCGACATCTTCACGCTGCCGGCCTCGCTGGCCGGCCTGCCCGGCATGAGCGTGCCGGCGGGCTTCGGTTCGGGCCAACTGCCTGTGGGCCTGCAGCTGATCGGCAACTACTTCCAGGAAGCCGCGCTACTGCAAACCGCGCACGCTTTCCAGGAGGCCACCGACTGGCACACGAAAACGCCGGAGGGCTTCTGAACATGAGCAACCAGAAACAAGCTTCCCTGCTGGTGCAAGGTTACGAAGTCGTGATCGGCTTCGAGACCCACGCCCAGCTGGCCACGAACAGCAAGATCTTCAGCCGCGCGCCCACGGCCTTCGGTGCCGAGCCGAACACCCAGGCCTGCGCGGTGGACCTGGCGCTGCCGGGCACGCTGCCGGTGATGAACCGCGAAGCGGTGGCACACGCCATCCGCCTCGGTCTGGCGCTGGGCTCGCACATCGCCGAACAGAGCGTGTTCGCGCGCAAGAACTACTTCTACCCCGACCTGCCCAAGGGCTACCAGATCAGCCAGTTCGAGATCCCGGTGGTGCAGGGTGGCGAGGTGAGTTTTTTCCTCGGCGACGAGAAGAAGACCGTGCGCCTGGTGCGCGCCCACCTGGAAGAGGACGCGGGCAAGAGCCTGCACGAGGACTTCATCGGCCAGTCGGGCATCGACCTCAACCGCGCCGGCACGCCGCTGCTGGAGATCGTGACCGAGCCCGACATCCGCTCCAGCGCCGAGGCTGTGGCCTACGCCAAGGAGCTGCACAAGATCGTGACCTGGATCGGCATCTGCGACGGCAACATGCAGGAAGGTTCGTTCCGCTGCGACGCCAACGTCTCGGTGCGCAAGCCGGGCGCGCCGCTGGGCACGCGCCGCGAGATCAAGAACCTGAACTCGTTCAAGTTCATGCAGCAGGCCATCGACTACGAGGTGCGCTGGCAGATCGAGCAGATCGAGGATGGCCACGCCATCCAGCAGGCCACGGTGCTGTTCGATCCCGACACGGGCGAAACCCGCGCCATGCGCACCAAGGAAGACGCGGCGGACTACCGCTACTTTCCTGACCCCGACCTGCCGCCGCTGGTGATCGCGCGTTCGTGGGTCGATGAGGTGAAGGCCAGCATGCCAGAGCTGCCGCGCCAGATGGCCGAGCGCCTGGTGGCCGACTACGGCCTGCCGGAATACGACGCCACCACGCTGACGCAGAGCCCGGCGATGGCGGCGTATTTCGAGACCGCGGCCAAGGCATCCGGTCAGGCCAAGATGGCGAGCAACTGGATCATGGGCGAGGTCTCGCGCCGGCTGAACAACGAAGAGAAGGACATCGCCCAGGTGCCGGTGAGCGCCGACACGCTGGCCGCGCTGCTCAAACGCATCGCCGATGGCACGGTGTCGAACAACGCCGCCAAGCAGGTGATGGACGCGTTGTGGGCAGGCGAAGGCCAGGACGTGGACACCGTCATCGAAGCCAAGGGCCTCAAGCAGATGAACGACTCTGGCGCGCTGGAGAAGATCATCGACGAGGTGATGGCCGCCAACGCCCCCATGGTCGAGCAGTTCCGCGCCGGCAAGGACAAGGCCTTCAACGCGCTGGTGGGCCTGGTCATGAAGGCCAGCAAGGGCAAGGCCAACCCGCAGCAGGCCAACGAGCTGCTCAAGCAAAAGCTGGGTTGAGCGGGTCAACGCGTCCCGACCGGATGGTGCGCGTCCGCAGCGCGTGCCTGCTTCAAGTGAACGCCGTGGAACCGGCTTCGCCGGGCCACAGGCGTTGTCCCCTCAGGGGGGAAGCCGCTTCAGCGGCGCAGGGGGGTTATCGTTTCACCCAGAGCGTGCGCAGCTTGGCGAGCTCTTCGTCGAACCGGGCGTTGATTCGCTGCTTCTCCAGGTTCTGGTCGCTCAGGAAGCGGTTCTGCACCTGCACCTGCTGGGCGTTGTCTTCCAGTTTGCGCTGCAGCCAGGGCGGCGCCTTCTTGGGGTCGCCCTGATAGAACTCCAGCTCTTGGTCGATCTCCTGGCGCTGCCTGCCCAGTTCGGTCACGCGCTTTTTCACCGCTTCGATGACCTCGTCGATCTGCTTGAGCGCTTCGGCGCGCTCCTTGTCGTGCATGGCCTGGTTGGGGTAGCGGATCAGCAGGGCCCGCTCGCGCCGCCGCTCTTCGGCGATCCGCGAGCGCTCCAGTTCTTCCGCACGGCGCTGTTCTTCGAGTCGGGCTCTCTCTTCGGCCGTGTAGCTGGGCGGCACGACCCGCCGGACCGTGCCCGAGGCGCCCAGTTCCTTCTGTTCCCGGTCCAGGCAGTCAACGATGGGGCGGTCCGAGGTGAGGCGTCGTCCTTTGCTGTCCACACAGCTGTAGATGCCGCCGCTGTTCTTTTCCTGGGCCACGGCCAGCGGGGCCGTCAGGGCCAGCAACAGCATGCCCGTACCGGCCAGGCAGTGGCAACAAGTGGTGGCGGCGGTGGGCACAGATCGGATCAAGGCGTTTCCTCAGGCAACGCCGTAGCGTTCGCGGTAGGCCAGCACGCGGTCCCGGTGCTGGTTCAGTTCGGCACCTGTATGGCCCGTCAGATACTGCAGCAAATCCTCCAACCTCGCAATGGCACAGACCTTGAGACCGAGAGCGTTCTGCACATACTGCACGGCGCTGTGGTCCACATCCCGCACCGTGCCGTCGGCGGCTTTTTCGGTGGCCTTTTCCTGCCGGTCCAGTGCGATGGCCACGGCGTGGGCGGTGGCGCCGGCGGCCTGGATCAGGGCGATCGACTCGCGCGCGGCGGTGCCGGCGCTCATCACGTCGTCGACAATCAGCACCCGCCCCTTGAGCGGCGCACCGACCAGCGTGCCACCCTCGCCGTGGTCCTTGGCTTCCTTGCGGTTGTAGGCAAACGGCACATTGCGACCCAGGCGGGCCAGCTCGATGGCCACGGCGGCGCCCAGCGGAATGCCCTTGTAGGCGGGGCCGAAGATCATGTCGAACTCAATGCCACTGGCGATCAGGGCCTGTGCATAGAATTGCGCGAGCCGGCCGAGCTTGGCACCGTCGTCGAACAGTCCGGCGTTGAAGAAGTAGGGCGACAGGCGGCCGGCCTTGGTCTTGAACTCGCCAAAGCGCAACACGCCCGAGTCCACGCAGAACTGCACGAAGTCCTGCGCCAGCGAATCCTTTTTTGCACCGGCGCCCACGGCGCCCGCATCCAACGACATGGGGAAATCCTTGTTCAAACTGACCAGCCTCAACCTCAACGGCATCCGTTCGGCCAGCAACAAAGGGCTGGAAACCTGGCTCGCCGGGCATTCGCCGGATTGTATTTGTGTGCAGGAAGTCAAGGCCCAGGCTGCCGACGTGGCCGGTCGGTTCGAGGAGATGGTCGGCCTCAAGGGCCATTTCCATTTCGCGGAAAAGAAGGGCTACTCCGGCGTGGCGGTCTACACCCGGCACGAGCCCAGCGACGTGGTCATCGGCTTTGACGGCGGCGAATTCGACGCCGAGGGGCGCTGGGCCGAGCTGCGCTTCGACACGCCCAAGCGCAAGTTCTCGGTCATCAGCGTGTACTTTCCCAGCGGCTCGTCCGGTCCCGAGCGGCAGGAGGCCAAGTACCGCTTCCTGGACCTGATGTACCCGCACCTGATGGCGCTGAAGCAGACGCGCGACTTCGTGATCTGCAGCGATGTCAACATCGCCCACCAGGAAAAAGACCTGAAGAACTGGCGCAGCAACCAGAAGAACAGCGGCTTTCTGCCTGAAGAGCGCGCCTGGATGACGAAACTGCTGAACGAAGGCGGGCTGATCGACGTCTACCGCCGGCTTCAGCCAGACACCACGGACACCTGCTACACATGGTGGAGCAACCGGGGCCAGGCCTATGCCAACAACGTGGGGTGGCGGCTGGACTACCACCTGGCAACCCCGGCGTTCGCCGAGACCGCGCGCAGCGAGGCGATCTACAAGGGCGAGAAGTTCAGCGACCACGCCCCGATCACCATCGAATACGACTTCCAACTCTGAGCCGCTGCTCAAAACCCTGGGCCACACCGCCGGTGAGCGGTGCTGCGGACGACCGTGCCGGCCTGGTGGGGCGCTGACTGACCGCTTGTGGCGGGCAGGACGGTGGTCCGCTGGGGTGGGTGTATTGAACGCGGGCCAGGGTCATCTGTCCAATACAGAGCATTCACACTACCATCTCGAAAACAGATGGATTGGTGCTTGCGATGGAACTCAGACAGTTGCGCTATTTCGTGGCGATCGCCGACAGTGGCAGCGTCACCAAGGCGGCCGAGCGCGTGTTCGTGGCGCAGTCGGCGCTGAGCCACCAGCTCGCGCAGCTGGAGGCGGAGCTTGGTGTCAGCCTGTTCGAGCGCTCGCGCCGCGGGGTCGGCCTGACCGAGGCCGGGCAGCGGTTCTTTCCGCACGCCGTGTCGATCCTTCGTCAGGCCGAGGAAGCCGTGGCCAGTGCCCGCAGCACCCGCCAGGAGCCGGAAGGCCCGGTGGTGTTCGGCCTGCCGCACAGCGCCTCCAGCGCCTTGGCGCTGCCGCTGATGCGCGAGGTGAGGCAACGCTTTCCCCGGGTGACGCTGGAGCTGACGGAGGAGCTGACCGGGAACCTGTCGCGCCAGCTGCGCACCGGCCAGATCCAGCTGGCGGTGCTGTTTGACGATGGCCAGCTCGGCGGCTTTTCGGTCACCCCTGTGCTGAGCGAGCAGCTCTGCCTGATCGAGCCGGCCAGTGCGCCCAGGACGGGGCGCCGCGGTCGCACGCTGACCCTCCAGCAGGCCCTGGCGCAACCGCTGATCCTGCCGGCCAGCCCGCACGGTGTGCGCCCGATCATCGAGGCCGCGGCGGCTGCCGCAGGCTTGCCACCACCGCGGGTCGAGGCGGACATCAGCTCGATCAGCATCCTGCGCACCACGCTGCTGGCCGGCCTGGGCCGCACGCTGCTGCCGGTCATGCCCCTGCAAGCCGACATCGACTCGGGTCTGCTGCGCGCCACGCCGGTGGACCATCCGCCCCTGGAGCGGGTGCTGGCGGTGTGCAGCTCGGCGCACATTCCCCGCTCCACCGCTTGCCAGGCGGTGGCAGCGCTGGCGGTGGAGACGATGCAGCAGCTTTGCCGTCAGGGGCACTGGGTGGGTGCGCGTTCCCTGGTTGGCTGACCAGGGTGGTGGAGAATCCGGGGGCTGGCCACCGCCCCACCGACTTTCGCGATGCCGACACACCATGTTCCGCTACCAGATCATCCCCGTCACCGCCTTTGCCCAGAACTGCTCCATCGTCTGGTGCGATGAAACCCGCGACGCCGCCGTGATCGACCCGGGCGGCGACCTGGACCGGCTGATCGATGCGGCGAAGCAGCTGGGTGTGCAGCTCAAGGCCATCTGGCTGACCCACGCCCACATCGACCACGCGGGCGGCACGGCCGAACTGGCCGAGCGGCTGGGCCTGCCCATCGTCGGCCCGCACCCGGGGGACCAGTTCTGGATCGACGGCCTGCCGCAGCAGAGCCGGATGTTCGGCTTTCCGCCGGCGGGCCACTTCACGCCGACCCGCTGGCTGGCCGACGGCGACACGGTGCAGATCGGGCGCTGCACGCTCCACGTGCGGCACTGCCCGGGCCACACGCCGGGCCACGTGGTGTTCCACTCGCCCGAGGCGCAGCGGGTCTTCGTCGGCGATGTGCTGTTTGCCGGCAGCATTGGCCGCACCGATTTCCCGCAGGGCAATCACGCGCAGCTGATCGCCAGCATCAGGGACCGGCTCTGGCCCATGGGGGATGACACGGTGTTCATCCCCGGGCACGGGCCGGAGGGCACGCTGGGCGAGGAGCGGCGTTTCAACCCGTACGTCAAGGCGGCCTGAACGGCCGGCCCGGACACCGCCCGCTCAGAGGCCGAGCAGCTTCTTCGCGTCGCCGAGGGCCTTCATGGACTCGTCGTGCTTGCCTTCCTTGTGCATCTTTTCTCCTTGCTCGCGCAAGGACTTCACCTTGTCCATGTCGGCCGCGGACAGGCTCGGGCTGGTGCCGAGCTTGGCATCGATCGCCTTCATTTCGTTGGGACAGTTGTGGGCAAAGGCCGCCGAGCAGAACAGCAGGGCGGACGCGGTCACCAAGGCTTTCATGGCGTGTCTCCTTCGGGTGGACGTCGGCAGTCGCCGACGGGCGGATGCTAGCTGCGCCGGGCCTGCTCGTACAGCCCTTGCACCTTCGGCACATTCGCCTGCAGCTGCTTGATCCGCTCCGGTCCGCTGGGGTGGGTGGAGAGGAAGGCGATGCCGTTGCCGCCGCCGGCCTTGGCCATCTTCTGCCAGAGGCTGACGCTGGCATTGGGCTGGTAGGCGCCGCGCGCCGCCAGCTCCAGGCCGACCAGATCGGCCTCGCTCTCGTCTTCGCGGCTGAACTTGAGCGTCAGCAGCTGCGAACCCATGTCGGCGGCGACCGCGCCCAGGTTGCCCAGACCCAGCAGTTCGGCGCCCAGGCGCAGGCCGAGGTTGGTGGCGCTGCTTTTGGCCAGGCGTTCTCGCGCGTGTTCGCGCAGCGCATGGGCCATTTCGTGGCCCATGATCATTGCGGTCTCGTCGTCGCTGAGCTGCAGCTTGTTCAGGATGCCGGTGTAGAAGGCGATCTTGCCGCCGGGCAGGCAGAAGGCGTTGATCTGGTCGCTGTTGATCAGCGCCACCTGCCACTGCCAGTCCTTCGCCCGCGGGTTCCAGGCGGCGGTGAACGGAATGATCTTCTTCGCGATGGCGTGCAGGCGCTTGGTCTGCGGGTGGTCCACGGGCATCAGCGCGTTCTGCTTCTTCGCCTCCTGGACCGTGGCCACAAACTGCTGGGCACCGGCTTTTTCAATCGTTTCGGCGGGCACCAGCTTGCGCATGCCCGACGCCTTGCCGACGTCGACCTGGGCCATGGCCGGTGCGGCCGCCGCCGCGGACGCGGCGAGCAGGAAGGCCCGCCGGGCCTGCCAGGGACCGGCGGCCGGGGCATCGGGGGAGCGCTGTTTGAGGTCGCAGAGAAAGCACATGGGCCAATAATAGGCAAAGCCCCCGTCGCCTGCCACGGGTCCGCCGCTTGGCCTCGCGCCCACCCTGTTCATGAACCAGCCATCCGTCACGCCAGCGTCGCCCGACACCCACGCCACCACCCCCCGCCCCAGCTGGGGCGAAACCCTCAAGGCCTATCTGGAACCGGCCAGCCTGCGCATGTTCGCGCTCGGGTTTTCGGCTGGTCTGCCGCTGCTGCTGGTGCTGGGCACGCTGAGCTTCCGCCTGCGCGAGGCGGGGCTGGACCGCACCACCATCGGTTACCTGAGCTGGGTCGGACTTGCATACGGTTTCAAATGGGTCTGGTCGCCGCTGGTCGACCGGCTGCCGATCCCGCTGCTGACCCGCGCCATGGGCCGCCGCCGCAGCTGGCTGCTGTTGTCGCAACTCGCGATCATGGTGGCGCTGACGGGCATGGCGTTCGCTGATCCGCGCGCCCACCTGGACACGGTGGTCTGGTGCGCGCTCGCGGTGGCCTTCGCCTCGGCCACGCAGGACATCGCACTGGACGCCTACCGCATCGAGTCGGCCGACGCCGCCCACCAGGGCGCGCTGGCAGCGACCTACCAGACCGGCTACCGGCTGGCCATGATCTGGGCCGGTGCCGGCGTGCTCTGGCTGGCGGCGCGGGCCGAGGTGGCGCCTGCGGCGGCTGCGGTGGCGGGGGCTGTCGAAGCCGCCAAACCGACGCCCGGCGCGCTCTACCAGAACGCCGCCTGGACCACTGCCTACCTCGTCATGGCGGCGAGCATGCTGGTGGGGGTGGTCACGGTGCTGTTCTCGCGCGAGCCGGCGCAGGTCGCGTTGCCGCCCAGCCGCAACGCGGCCGAGTGGTTCCGCGGCGCCTTTGTCGAGCCGTTCGCCGATTTCCTGAAGCGCTACGGCACGCACGCGCTGCTGATCCTGGCGCTGATCGGCGTCTACCGCATCAGCGACGTGGTGATGGGCATCATGGCCAACCCGTTCTATGTGGACATGGGCTACACCAAGGACGAGGTGGCGGCGGTCACCAAGGTCTACGGCGTGATCATGACCCTGGTGGGCGCCTTTGTCGGCGGTGCGCTCTCGCTGCGGCTGGGCGTGATGCGGGTGCTGATGCTCGGCGCCATTCTCTCGGCCGCCAGCAACCTGCTGTTCGCCTGGCTGGCCGGGCACGGGCACGACGTGACCGCGCTGATTGCCGTGGTCTCCGCCGACAACCTGAGCGCGGGCGTGGCCTCGGCGGCCTTCATCGCCTACCTGTCGAGCCTGACCAACGTCAGCTACTCGGCCACGCAGTACGCTCTCTTCAGTTCCATGATGCTGCTCGCGCCGAAGTGGCTGGCGGGCTACTCCGGCGCCTTCGTCGACGCCTACGACTACCCGACCTTCTTCACCGCCACGGCCTTTCTCGGGCTGCCGGTGCTGGTGCTGATCTGGCTGGCGACGCGGGTCAGTTCGCCGGCGGCGTCTCCAGCAACGCCTTGAGCGCGGCCTTCTGGACCTTGCCCAGCGCGGTGCGCGGCAGGGTCTCCAGCCGCACCCAGCGGCGCGGCCACTTGTAGCGCGCCAGCCGGCCGTCGATGAAGGCGCGCAGCGGTGCGTCCCAGCCCTCCGCAGCGGCCGATGCGTCGCGCAGCACCACCACCGCCACCGCGACCTCCCCCCAGCGCGCGTCGGCCTGCCCGACCACGCTGCATTCGGCCACCGCCGGGTGGGTGGCGATCAGGTTTTCGATCTCGGCCGGGTAGATGTTCTCGCCGCCCGAAATGATCATGTCCTTGGCGCGGCCAACCACCGTGAAGCTGCCGTCCGCGGCCTGCTGCGCCAGGTCGCCGCTGTGGAAGAACCCGTCGGCGTCGAGGGCGGGCCGGTCGGGCCAGTAGGTCGCGACCACGTTGGGCGCGCGCACCGCGATCTCGCCGACCTGTCCGGCGGGCGCGGGCCGGCCGTCGAAGCCCAGCAGCCGGATGTCCACGCCCGGCGCCGGCCAGCCGCAGGAGCCGAGGTGGGTGGCGGCGTGCTCCGGCGGCAGGGCAATGGAGAACGGACCGGTCTCGGTGCTGCCGTAGACATTGCTCACCGGCACGCCGCGCGCCATGAAGGCCTTGAGCGGCTCGGGCGGCAGCACCGAAGACCCGGCCCAGACCGTGCGCAGGCATGAGAGGTCGGTGGCGGTCCAGCCGGGGTGGGCAGTCAGCGCCTGCAGGGTGGCGGGCACCTGCAGCGTCAGGCTGGGTCGTTCCTCGGCAATGGCGCGCAGCGTGGCCGTGGGGTCGAAGCGGCTGTGCAGCAGCACGGTGGCGCCGACCGAGAGCGCCGGCAGGGTCTGGATGCACAGGCCGCCCACGTGGAACAGCGGAAGCACGGTGAGCACCGTGTCCTCGGCCGTCAGGCCCTGCACCTGCGCGGCGATGGCCATGTTCGCCAGCAGGTTGCCCTGGGTGTGCACGGCGGCCTTGGGCGTGCCGGTGGTGCCCGAGGTGTAGACCAGCAGCGCCGGGCGGTCCAGCGCCTCGGCCGGCGCTTCCGGCAGCAGGGTCGACGGCGCGCACGCGAGCAGGTGGTCGAGCGTCAGGTCGACCGGCCGACCAGGGCCATCGCAGAGGACGCCGGCGGCCTCGTTGAACGAGGTGTCGTGCACCAGCAGCTTGGGCGTGCAGTCGTCCAGCACCGCGCTCCACTCCGCCGCGGCCAGCCGCGTGTTCAGCGGCACCAGCACCGCTTCCAGACGCCCGAGCGCGAACAGCGCGGCAATCAGGGCCGGGTGGTTCAGGCCCAGCCAGGCCACGCGGTCGCCCGGGCGCACACCCAGCACCATGAAGCAGCGGGCCAGCGTGTCGGCGACCTCGTTGAGCCGGGCAAAGCTCCAGTCGCTGCGGGTGTCCGTCGCGGTGTCGAGCCAGCGGATGGCCGGAGTGTCGGGCTGGGTCTGCACCAGACCGTGCAGCAGACCAGGCAGCGAGCGGGCGGGCAGGGCAGGGGCGTCGGGCGTGAACATGGCGGCAACTTTACGTGAGCGAGACAAACGGTTCACGCGCATGGGAGACCATGCATGGTCCAGGTCTATAAACTGCCTGCATGAACGCCCCGACCCCCACCCGCCTCCTGATGATCGAAGACGATGCGCGCCTGGCGCAGATGGTCACCGAGTACCTGGCCCAGTCCGGCTACGAGGTGACCCACGCGCCCGACGGCGAAAAGGGTCTGGAACAGCTGCCGCTGCTGCAGCCCGAGCTGGTGATCCTGGACCTGATGATGCCGGGCATCGACGGCCTGGAGGTCTGCCGCCGCATCCGGGCCCTGCCCAATGGCAACGCCCGCGTGCCGGTGCTGATGCTGACGGCCAAGGGCGACCCGATGGACCGCATCATCGGCCTCGAACTCGGCGCCGACGACTACCTCCCCAAACCCTTCGAGCCGCGCGAACTGCTGGCGCGCATCCGCGCCGTGCTGCGACGCCGCGGTGAGGCGACTGCCGCCGCGGCCACGACGCGCGCCACACCGGTGCTGTGCTTCGGCTCGCTGGAGATCGACCGCGACGCTCGCACGGTGCAGGTGGCGGGCAAGGCCTGCGAGCTGACCTCCTACCAGTTCGATCTGCTGGTGGCGCTGGCCGAACGCGCCGGCCGCGTGCTCACGCGCGACCAGATCATGGAGGCGGTGCGCGGACGCGAGCTCGAAGCCTTCGACCGCAGCATCGACGTGCACATCGGCCGCATCCGCAACGCCATCGAGGCCGACAGCAAGGAGCCCAAGCGCATCCTCACGGTGCGCGGCGTGGGCTACGTGTTCGCGAAACAGCAAGACTGATGAAAAGCCTGCTCGGTCAGAAGCTCTACCTCCGCATCTGGCTGGCCATCGTGGCCGCCGTCGCGGTGCTGACCCTGGTTGTCGGCTGGCTGTGGCAGATGGCGCTGGACCGCGACCGCGAGGAGCGCGACGCGCGGATCGCGCGCGAGATCGTGTTGCGCAATGGTACTGGCGAGGTGCTCGGTGCGGCGCCGGCACAGGCGGTGCGGGTGCCCGGCCAGGGGCTGGAGTTCCAGGTGCAGATGAAGGACGGCCAGACGCTGTACATCCAGCTGCCGCGCCCGAACCGGCAGCCCGGCAGCCCCGCGCCGGGGCGGCGCAGCCTGTTCGGCCTGCAGTCGCCGATCGGCTTTGCCTGGCTGCTGGGCCTGGTCGGGCTGGCGGTGGCGCTGGGCGCCTACCCGATCGTGCGGCGCCTGACCCAGCGGCTGGAACGGCTGCAGCGCGGCGTCGAGCGCTGGGGGCAGGGCGACCTCAGCGCCCGCCTGCCGGTCAGCGGGCAGGACGAGGTGGCGTTCCTGGCCGAGCGCTTCAACGCGGCGGCCGAGCGTGTGCAGACCCTGATGCTCTCGCACAAGACCCTGCTGGCCAATGCCTCGCACGAGCTGCGCTCGCCGCTGGCCCGCATCCGCATCGGACTGGAGCTGCTGGGCAACGACCCGGCGCGCGCGCCGCAGCGGGCCGAGATCGCGCGCAACATCGACGAGCTGGACCAGCTGATCGACGAGATCCTGATGGCCAGCCGGCTGGACCTGCGCGACGCCAACGAGGCCTCGGCGCTGGGCCCGACCGAAGAGGTCGACCTGGTGGGGCTGGCGGCCGAGGAGTGCGCGCGCACCGGCGCCGACCTGGACGTGGCCGAAGGCATCTCGCCGGTGCTGGTGCAGGGCTACCCCAAGCTGCTGCGCCGACTGCTGCGCAACCTGCTGGAGAACGCACGGCGCTACGGCCACCGGCCGGAAGCGGGGGGCTCCGCCGAACCGGCCCGTCTGGGCATCGACCGGATCACGGCGCCGGGTGGCCAGGCCCTGGTGCGGGTGAGCGTCGAGGACCGTGGTCCGGGCGTGCCGGCCGAACTGCGGGAGCGCATCTTCGAGCCGTTCTACCGGTTGCCAGGAGCCAGCGAGAGCGTGGGTGGGGTGGGTCTGGGCTTGTCGCTGGTGCGGTCGATCGCCCAGCGGCACCTGGGCAGCGTGCGCTGCGAAGACCGCCCCGGAGGCGGTGCGCGCTTTGTCGTCGAATTGCCTCTGTAACTGGGTGTAAATATTGTTGGCTTCCCGGACGTGCGATTTGTCACGACATTGTGGGTTTGGCAGCATTTGGTGCTGATTTGCCGCCCAAGTTTTGAGCGAATTGCAACAAAGGTCCACAGTTCTCCCCCAAACAGGGGATGGTCGGAAGGTGTGCCGCAACGCACAATTCGCGGGTTGCTGTCACAACAAAGCGAGTGACGGCTCAATTCCAAACCCAAAACGTCGCTCGCACCGGTCTCCCAACGACGTCCTTCCAAGGACTTTCAAAGCCACCGCAAGGTGGCTTTTTTTTGGTCGGTGCGCGGGGCATCGTCAGAGCTCGACGATGCCGTGGGTCGTGGTGGTCTTGCCTTGCCGCAGCGCCTGGCGCGCCGCCTGTTTGTTGCGCACGCGTTCGTCCGGGTGGGCATAGTCGCGCCGGTGTTCCAGGTGCAGCACGGGCGCCGTGTACCGCAGGTGGACCCCCCGGATGCCCGCGTTGTTGAGGCGGAAACCCAGTTCAATGTCCTCGGCGCCGTAGCCGAAGTTCTCGTCGAATCCGTTCACCCGGATCAGGTTGATGCGCGCGGTGGAACTGTTGCCGCCGTTCCAGGTGCGGCGAACGGTGGTCAGGCGCTCGGCCAGGTGCGACGCCCAGGGTGGGTAGAGGCCGGCCTTGAGCCGGGCGCTGGTGCTGCGCAGGGCGTCGTGTGAGGTGAGCCAGGACGGCGTGAAGACCTCGCCCGAGTCGACACCCGGTGCCTGCACCGCCTCGCTGGCGGCCAGGGTGAGCCGGATCACCCCGCCGGTGCAGAAGCGCCGGGGCCGCGCCAGCGCGAGGTGGCGCGCCACGAAGTGCTCGGACGGCAGGCAGTCGCCGTCCAGGAAGACCAGGTAGTCGGCGGTCGAGCTGGCGATGGCCTTGTTAAGGATGCGGTTCTTGCGAAAGCCGCGGTCTGCCTGCCAGATGTGGCGCAACCGGGGACCCAGGCGTTGCTGCCACGCGGCGATCAGTTCAGTGGTCTGAGGCCCCGAACCGTCGTCGGCGATGCAGATCCGGAAGTCCGGCTGGCTCTGCCGCAGCAGCCCGTGCAGCACCAGGTCCAGCGCACGGGGGTGGTTGTAGGTCGAGACCACCACCTCGACGCTGCCCACCGTCCCCATGTTCAATGTCCGTGCGCCACCGCTTCGCCGGCTTTGAGGGCGTACACCGTGCCGCAATAGGGGCAGCGGGCTTCACCGGTCTTGGCCACATCCAGGTACACCCTGGGGTGGCTGTTCCAGAGCTTCATGTCGGCCTTGGGATTGGGGCAGAACACGCCGCCCTGCGGGTTCAGGTCCTTGGCGGCCAGTTCGATCTTGGAAGAAGTGCTCATGGGATGTTCCTCAGACCTTGGTGAGCCAGTGCGCGTACTTGGGATTGCGGCCACCCACGATGTCGAAGAAGGCCGACTGGATTCTCTCGGTGACCGGGCCGCGGCTGCCGCTGCCCAGCTCGATGCGGTCGAGTTCGCGGATCGGCGTCACCTCGGCGGCGGTGCCGGTGAAGAAGGCCTCGTCGGCGATGTAGACCTCGTCGCGGGTGATGCGTTTCTGCACGATCTCCAGGCCCAGGTCCTTGGCGATGTGGAAGATGGTGTTGCGGGTGATGCCGTTGAGCGCGCCGGCCGACAGGTCGGGGGTGTAGATCACGCTGTTCTTGACCACGAAGATGTTCTCGCCCGCGCCTTCGGACACGAAGCCCGAGCTGTCCAGCAGCAGGGCCTCGTCGTAGCCCTCATCGGTCACTTCCATGTTGGCCAGGATGGAGTTGGTGTAGTTGCTCACCGCCTTGGCCTGCGTCATGGTGATGTTGACGTGGTGGCGGGTGTAGCTGCTGGTCTTGACGCGGATGCCGCGCTTCATGCCCTCTTCACCCAGGTAGGCGCCCCAGGCCCAGGCCGCCACCATCAGGTGAATGGTGTTGCCTTTGGGGCTGACGCCCAGTTTCTTGTCGCCGATCCAGGTCAGCGGGCGCAGGTAGCAGCTCTCCAGCTGGTTCTCGCGCACCACGGCCTTCTGGGCCTCGTTCACCTGTTCCTTGGTGAAGGGGATGGCCATGCGCAGGATCTTGGCGCTGTTGAACAGGCGGTCGGTGTGTTCTTCCAGGCGGAAGATGGCGGTGCTGCCGTCGGCCGTCTTGTAGGCGCGCACGCCCTCGAAGGCGCCGCAGCCGTAGTGCAGCGTGTGGGTCAGCACGTGGATCTTGGCGTCGCGCCAGTCCACCATCTGGCCGTCCATCCAGATCTTGCCGTCGCGGTCGGACATCGAGGGAATCACGGGGCTCATGCGGGGTCCTTTGAAAATGGGGTGTCTCAAGCGCGGTCTTGCGCCGCAGAAACACGCATTTTAGGTGCCCGCCCCGGGCGCCGAACCGGCTGCTTTCAGCCTTCGGCCGGCGGGCGCTGCAGTTCCCAGGCGGTCACGCGACCACCCTGCAGGGTGACGGTGACGGTGGAGCCGCCGTTGTCGGTCCAGCGGTAGCGCTCGGGCTGTTCGCCCTCGGCACTGAGGCGCTCTCCCAGCGAACGGGTCATGGCGATCACGTGCATCAGGTTCACACCCGGCTTGAGCTTGGCGTTGAGCATGACCGCACTGGCGACCCAGCCGATGGGCCGGTGGGCGGCGCGCTTCATCACCGTCATCATCCGAGTCCAGTGCAGCAGCAGCCACATCACCAGGCCCCCGCCGACGGCGGCCACGCCCGCCCAGCCGTACTGGCGCCCGGCGAAGACGAGCAGACCGATGACGAGCAGGGGGACGGCGATGCGCTGGAAGTTCATGGCGAGATTGTCGGGGCAGCGGTGCATGAGGCCACTGCGGAATCTGCGTAGATCACCCCGTCAGGCCAGGCTGCGTGCGAGCTCCATGGCCTCTTCGATGCGGTCCACGCCGTGGATGGTCAGACCTTCAAAGGCCTTGTCGTTCTTCTTCGGTGCATTCGCCTTGGGCACGACCGCGACGGAGAAGCCCAGCTTGGCCGCTTCCTTCAGGCGCTCCTGGCCGCGTGGCGCGGGGCGCACCTCGCCGGCCAGGCCGACCTCGCCGAAGGCGATGAAGCCTTTGGGCAGGGCGCGGCCGCGCAGGCTGCTGGTGATGGCCAGCATGACGGCCAGGTCGGCCGCCGGCTCGCTGATGCGCACGCCGCCCACCGCGTTGACGAACACGTCCTGGTCCATGCAGGCCACGCCCGCGTGGCGGTGCAGCACGGCCAGCAGCATGGCCAGGCGGTCGCGGTCCAGGCCCACCGACAGGCGCCGCGGCGAGGGCCCGCCGCTGTCCACCAGCGCCTGGATCTCCACCAGCATGGGCCGCGTGCCCTCTAGCGTCACCATCACGCAGCTGCCGGGCACCGGCTCGCTGTGCTGGCTGAGGAAGATCGCGCTCGGGTTGCTCACGCCCTTGAGGCCCTTTTCCGTCATGGCGAACACGCCGATCTC
The DNA here is from genome assembly GCF_004006415.1 of Hydrogenophaga sp. NH-16. Taxonomy (NCBI): domain Bacteria; kingdom Pseudomonadati; phylum Pseudomonadota; class Betaproteobacteria; order Burkholderiales; family Comamonadaceae; genus Hydrogenophaga; species Hydrogenophaga sp. NH-16. The sequence goes on along the minus strand of NZ_CP029344.1, from coordinate 2,423,058 downwards.
GTTGACCGCGCCAAAGCGGTTCTTGATGGCGCGGATCAGGCGGAAGCTGCTGTGCGTGTCGCCCTCGAAATACAGCACCGTGTCGACCATGTGTTCCAGCACGCGCGGGCCGGCCAGCGCGCCTTCCTTGGTCACGTGGCCCACCAGCACGATGGCCGTGCCCGAGGCCTTGGCCGCGCGGGTGAGGTGGGCGGCGCATTCGCGCACCTGCGCCACCGAACCCGGCGCGCTGGTGAGCTGTTCGGAATACACGGTCTGGATCGAATCGATCACCGCGATGGCGGGATGGTGCGCAGACAGTGTGGCCAGGATCTTCTCCAGCTGGATCTCGGCCAGCACCTGGACCTGCGAGCCATCCAGGCCCAAGCGGCGCGAGCGCAGCGCGACCTGGGCGCCCGACTCTTCGCCCGTCACGTACAGGGTTTTCTGGCCGGCGCGCTGCAGCGCGTCCAGCGCCTGCAACAGCAGCGTCGACTTGCCGATGCCCGGGTCGCCGCCGATCAGCACCACACCGCCTTCCACGATGCCGCCGCCCAGCACGCGGTCGAGTTCGTCGTGGCCGGTGGGCGTGCGCTGCACGTCGGTGGCTTCGATGTCGGCCAGCGTGGTGACCTCGGCCGTCTTGGCCAGTGCGGCGAAGCGGTTCCTGGTGGGGGCGCCGGATTCGGCGACCGACTCGATCAGCGTGTTCCAGGCGTTGCAGTGCGGGCACTTGCCCAGCCAGCGCGGGCTGGTGCCGCCGCATTCGTTGCAGGTGTATTGGGTCTTTTCTTTGGCCATGTGGCCGGCAATATAGTCGACACCCCGACGGGCCGGTCCACGCCCGGTCCTTCGCCCGCCGCCACTGTGTCCGCCACCCGTTCCTCTTCTTCCTCGCACCGCATCGTCCCCGCCGCCGCCCTGCAGGCCCTGGCGCCGGGCGAGCAGCCGCTGTCGGCCGCGGCCCGCGCCTTCAACCTGCAGCTGACCCGGGTCGACAAGCTGCGCGCGCAGCTGGACGAACTGGACGCCCTGGGTCGTGCGCACCGGGCCGAGCGGCACCGCTGGCTCACGCCCCTGCAGCAGCAGCGGCGTCGGCAGATGCGTGCGCTCGCCCTGGCGCTGGAGGGGCATCTGCAGGGCAAGGCGCTCAGCCGCCTGCAGCAGGAGACGGCGACCGAGGCGCTGTGCGCACTGGCACAGGCGCTGGCCGAGGAGGGCGAGGCGGACATGGTCGCGCTGCACGACCGGCACAGCCGCCAGACCCTGGCGCAGAAGAAACAGGCCGCGGCCGATGCGATGCGTGCGCGCCTGGAGGCCGCGCTGGGCGAGCCGCTGGGCCGCGGGGATGAAGACCTCTCGATGGACGAGCTGGTGCGCGCCGGCATGGCGCGGCTGCGGGCGGCACGCGACGAAGAACAGGCGCGCCGCCAGGCCAAGGCGCAGGCGCGCAAGGCCCGGCAGAAGGCGGGCAGCCGGCCCGCCGAAGCAGAGGCGCAAGCGGCCGACGCCGACACCCAGCTGCGCACCCTGTTCCGCCAGCTGGCCAGCGCCCTGCACCCCGACCGCGAGCCCGACGAAACCGAACGGGTGCGCAAGACCGCGCTGATGAGCGAGGCCAACACCGCCTACGCGCGCAAGGACCTGGTGACGCTGATGCAGATCCAGCTGCGCGCCGAACTGGCCGACCCCACCGCGGTGTCGCGCCTGGCGGACGACCGGCTGGCTGCGCTGACCCTGCTGCTCAAGCAGCAGGTGGCGGGTCTGGAGCGCGAACGTGCGGCGCGGCAGGGGCAGCTGGCGACCGAGTTCGAGCTGCCGCACGCTCAGGTGGCCAACCCGAACACGCTCAGGCAGGCGCTGCTGGCGCAGGTGGCGGGGCTGGAAGCCCAGCTGGCGCAGCTGGAGCAGGACCTGGCCGCGGCGCAGGACGCGGCGGCGCTCAAGCGCTGGCTCAACCGCCAGCGCGAAGCGCCGCGCCCGGTGCGGGCGGACCGCGACCCGGACGACTACTTCTGAGTTTGTGCGGGGTGGCTGTAGCGCCGTGTGACCTCGGCGATCTCCACCGAGTAGCTGGCGTACCAGCGCTCGCGGCCCAGCTTCTGCGCCATCAGGTGGTCGGTGTGCTGCTTCCAGGCGCGGATGCTGGCCTCGTCGGGCCAGTAGGACAGGGCGATCTCCTGGTCGCCCTCGGTGACGGCGGTGAAGTCCAGGCAGCCGAACTGCGTCAGCGCGAGCTGGCGCATCTGCGCGGCCATGGCGCTGTACTCGGCATCCAGGTCGCGGGCCTTGGCGCGGAAGATCACGACGAACATGTTCAGAAGCCTTTCAAAAGATCGCGGGTGATCTCGGCCGCCGGTGCGCTGCGGCAGCCGCTGGCGTTCTGGCCGCTCCACAAGGGCGAGAAGTCGCCGCGGCCCTGTTTCTCCCAGTGCGTGCGCAGTGGCGCGATGGCGGCGGTCGCAGTGGGAAAGGCGGGCGCCGCCGGGCTGAGCGGCCCCAGCTCGCGCATCACCCGGTTGACGATGCCGCGCGCCGGCCGGCCGCTGAACAGGGTGGTCAATGCCGTGTGGCGCGCCGTTTCGCTCTGCAGTGCGGCGCGGTGGATGGGGGAGGTCAGGGCCTCGTCGCTGCACAGGTAGGCCGTGCCCACCTGCACGCCGGCCGCACCCAGCGCCAGCGCGGCGCGCACCCCGGCTGCGCCGGCGATGCCGCCTGCGGCGATCACCGGCACCTGCACGGTGGCCACGATCTGCGGCAGCAGGGCGAAGGTGCCGACCTGGGTTGTGAGGTCGTTGGTCAGGAACATGCCTCTATGGCCGCCCGCCTCAGAACCCTGCGCGATCACGGCATCGACGCCTTGGGCTTCGAGCCACAGCGCCTCGTCCACCGTCGTCGCCGACGACAGCACCACGCTGCCCCAGCCCTTCACGCGCGCCAGCAGGTCGGACGCTGGCAGGCCGAAGTGAAAGCTCACGATGGGCGGCCGGAACGGCTCGACGAGGTCGGCCACCGCGTGGCTGAAGGGCACGCGCCCCGCGCCGGCCGGCACGGCGGCGATGTCCAGTCCGGCCTCGGCGTAGAAGGGCGCCAGCGCCTCGCGCCAGCGGGCCTCGCGCGCCGCGTCGGGTGCGGGGGGCGTGTGGCAGAAGAAGTTGACGTTCCAGGGCCGGGAGGTGCCTTGCGAGAGGGTGGTCAGCTCTTGCACCAGCGCCTCGGGCGTGAGCAGGGCGGCGGGCAGGGCGCCGATGCCGCCGGCCTGGCAGACCGCCAGCGCCAGGGCCGAACCCTGCGAACCGGCCATGGGCGCCTGCAGCAGCAGGCGATCGACGTTCAGGCGTTGGGCGAGCGAGTTCATGCCGCGATTGTCGGTCGGTCCCCGGGGTTGAGGGTTAACCCCTGTTTCGAGAAGGCCGGAAAAACATTTAACATATTAAATAAATCGCACAGACCCATGGCCACCGACGACAGCACCCTTTCCTTTGCCCACCGCAACCTGCCGCGCCTGCTGCTGGAGGCGCGCGAGGCGGTCATGCAGCACACCCGTCCGAGCCTGCGCGAGCACGGCCTGTCGGACCAGCAGTGGCGCGTGCTGCGCGTGCTGGGCGAACACGCGCGCGACCCGGCCGGCGTGGAGACTGGCCGGGTGGCGCGCGAGGCGCTGCTGCTCGGCCCCAGCCTGACCGGCGTGCTCACCCGCATGGAACGCGACGGCCTGATCACCCGCAACCGCTGCCCGCAGGACGCGCGCCGCACCGTGGTGCGCGCCACGCCCGCTGGCCTGAAGCTGGTGCGCAAGCTGTCGTTGACCATCGAATCGCACTACCAGTGGATGGAAGCGCAGCTGGGCCCGCAGCGTCTGGCACAGCTCTACGACCTGCTGGACGACGTGATCGCGCTCGAAGCGCCGGGCGGCGTCGAGGTCGACGACATCGAGGAGTGACCCCATGAACCCCAATCCCTACCTGCCCGGCGGCACCGTCTACGGCACGCTGCTGAACTTCCGGCGCGAACACGCGCTCTGGGCGCCGCGCATGCACGAAGCGCCCTACAAGGCGCCGCCGGCCGCGCCGGTGCTCTACATCAAGACCGCCAACACCTTCACCCGCAGCGGCCAGGCCATCGCCCTGCCCAAGGGCGTGAGCGAAGTCGAGGTCGCGGCCAGCCTGGGGCTGGTGGCGGGCGAGGGCGGCCGCGTGGCGGGCGCCGTGCTGTTCAACGACGTGGCCATTCCGCACGAGAGCTACTACCGACCGCCGGTGAAGTTCCGCTGTGTCGACGGCTTCCTCGGCGTGGGCGATGCGATGCGGCCTTTGAACTCGCTGGCCGAACTGTCGTCGCTGGTGCTGGAGCTGCGCGTGGACGGTGTGATGCGCCAGCGCACGACGCTCGCCGACCTGGTGCGCGACGCGGCCACGCTCTGGGCCGATGTCAATGCCTTCCAGAGCATGCGGCCGGGCGACGTGCTGATGGTCGGCACCGACTGTCTGGAGGACGGCTCGCGGCCGCGCGCCAAGGCCGGCGACTCGGTCGAGATCACCGCCACCGGCTTCGCGCCGCTGGTCAACCACTTTGTGCAGGAGGCCGTATGAAGCACGCCCGCATCGCCTGGGTCGGCGCGGTCCACGACGCTGTTGAAGTTGACGGCCAGCTTGAACTCCAGACACCCGCCTTCAAAGGTCGCCGCGTCGGCTTCGACGAGGTGGTCTGGCTGCCGCCGCTCGCCCCCATCAACCGCCCGCGCACCGTGCTGGCCCTGGGCCTGAACTACGCCGACCACGCGAAAGAACTGGCCTTCAGGGCGCCCGAAGAACCGCTGGCCTTCGTCAAGGGCGAAGCCTCGCTGACGGGACACAAGGCCTTCACCGTGCGGCCCGACGGCGTGAACTTCATGCACTACGAATGCGAACTCGCGGTGGTCATCGGCCAGCCTGCGAAGCGTGTGAAGAAGGCCGACGCCTTGCACTACGTCGCCGGCTACACGGTCGCCAACGACTACGCGATCCGCGACTACCTGGAGAACTGGTACCGCCCCAACCTCAAGGTCAAGAACCGCGACACCTGCACGCCGATCGGTCCCTGGCTGGTGGACGCGGCCGATGTGCCCGATCCGCAGGCGCTGGCGCTGCGCACCACCGTGAACGGCACCGTCACGCAGCAGGGGAATACGAGGGACATGATCTTCGACGTCGCCACGCTCATCGAGTACTTCAGCGGCTTCATGACCCTGATGCCCGGCGACCTCATCCTCACCGGCACGCCCGACGGCGTCGTCGATTGCCAGCCCGGCGACGTGATCGTCACCGAAATCGACGGCATCGGCTCCCTCATCAACACGATCACTTCCGAAAGCAAGGCATGACGCAACGCATCGACCACCTCATCAACGGCAAGGCTGTTGCCGGCACCGACTACTTTGAAACCATCAACCCGGCCACGCAGGGCGTGCTGGCCGAGGTCGCCTCGGGCACCGAGGCCGAAGTGAACGCCGCGGTGCAAGCCGCCAAGGACGCCTTCCCCGCCTGGGCCGGCCTGCCGGCGACCGAGCGCGCGAAGAAGGTGCGCGCCCTGGGCGACCTGATCGCCAAGCACGTGCCCGAGATCGCGAACACCGAAACCCAGGACACCGGCCAGGTGATCGCGCAGACCGGCAAGCAGCTGATCCCGCGCGCGTCGGACAACTTCTACTACTTCGCCGAGATGTGCACCCGCGTGGACGGCCACACCTACCCCACGCCCACGCACCTGAACTACACGCTGTTCCATCCGGTCGGTGTGTGCGCGCTGATCTCGCCGTGGAACGTGCCCTTCATGACCGCCACCTGGAAGGTCGCGCCCTGCCTGGCCTTCGGCAACACGGCGGTGCTCAAGATGAGCGAGCTCTCGCCCCTGACCGCCGCGCGCCTGGGTGAGCTGGCGCTGGATGCCGGCATCCCGGCCGGCGTGCTCAACGTCGTGCACGGTTTCGGCAAGGAGGCCGGCGAGCCGCTGTGCGCCCACCCGGACGTGCGCGCGATCAGCTTCACCGGGTCGACGGCCACCGGCAACCGCATCGTCAAGACCGCGGGCCTGAAGAAGTTCAGCATGGAACTGGGCGGCAAGAGTCCTTTCGTGATCTTCGACGACGCAGATCTGGACCGCGCGCTCGATGCGGCCGTTTTCATGATCTTCAGCAACAACGGCGAGCGCTGCACGGCCGGCTCGCGCATCCTGGTGCAGCAGAGCATCTACGCCGACTTCGTGGCGAAGTTCACCGAGCGCGCCAAGCGCATCGTGGTGGGCGACCCGCTGGATGAGAAGACGACCATCGGCCCGATGATCAGCAAGGCGCACCTGGCCAAGGTGCGCAGTTACATCGAGCTGGGTCCGAAGGAGGGCGCGACGATGCTGTGCGGCGGGCTGGACCGTCCTTCGTATGCCGCCGAGCTGCCGTCGCATGTGGCGGGCGGCAACTACGTCTGGCCGACGGTGTTCGCCGACGTGGACAACCGCATGAAGATTGCGCAGGACGAGATCTTCGGCCCCGTGGCCTGCCTGATTCCGTTCAAGGACGAGGCGGACGCGATCCGCATCGCCAACGACATCCAGTACGGGCTGTCGAGCTATGTCTGGACGGAGAACATCGGCAAGGCGCACCGTGTGGCGGCCTCGATCGAGGCGGGCATGTGTTTCGTGAACTCGCAGAACGTGCGGGACCTGCGGCAGCCCTTCGGCGGCACCAAGGCGTCTGGGACCGGTCGCGAGGGCGGGACCTGGAGTTACGAGGTCTTCCTGGAGCCCAAGAACGTCGCGGTGTCCATGGGTTCGCACCACATTCCTCATTGGGGTGTTTGATTTGCTCTCTTCTTCTGTTTCGCTCGACTACCTGGGCGTGATCGGCGATCCCGGGTACCCGGCTCCGCTCATGTCCCCCGAAACGGGCTTTGCCCGTTTCTCCTCCTTTACTTCGCTGCGCCGAGTACCCAGACTCGCCGATCCAAAAACGATGTTGGCGCTCCCTGGTTCGAGCGCCGATGCGCAGCGAGAGAAGGCGAGGTGGGTGGTGTGCCGCAGCGAAGTAAAGGAGGAGGGCTGCGCGCAGCGCAGACCGGGGGACATGAGCGGAGGTACACCACCCACCTCACCTTCCACCACAAACGTCAGACAAGACAACGCACAAAACAGGAGACAAGCCAAATGGGCAAAGTAGCACTGGTCGGCAAGATCACCCACGTCCCCTCGATGTACCTCAGCGAAATCGACGGCCCCCGCAAAGGCACTCGCCAGGACGCCATCGACGGCCACAAGGAAATCGCACGCCGCTGCAAGGAACTGGGCGTAGACACCATCGTCGTCTTCGACACCCACTGGCTCGTCAACGCCACCTACCACCTCAACTGCGCCGAGCATTGGCAGGGCACCTACACCAGCAACGAGCTGCCCCACTTCATCAGCAACATGGGCTACGCCATCCCCGGCAACCCCGAGCTGGGCCAGTTGCTCGCCAAGGTTGCGAACGAACACGGCGTCGAGACCCTGGCGCACCACGCCACCACCCTGCAGCCCGAATACGGCACCCTCGTGCCCATGCGCTACATGAATGCTGACCAGCACTTCAAGGCCGTCTCGGTCTCGGCGCTGTGCACCTCGCACTACCTCAACGACAGCGCGCGCCTGGGCTGGGCCATGCGCAAGGCGGTCGAAGGCCACTACGACGGCACCGTCGCATTCCTCGCCAGCGGCTCGCTCAGCCACCGCTTCGCGCAGAACGGCCTGGCGCCCGAATTCGCGTTCAAGGTCTGGAGCCCTTTCCTGCAGCACCTGGACGACGAAGTGGTGCGCATGTGGAAGGCCGGCGAGTGGAAGGACTTCTGCGAGATGCTGCCCGAGTACGCCGCCAAAGGCCACGGCGAAGGCTTCATGCACGACACGGCCATGATGCTGGGCGTGCTGGGCTGGAGCGAATACACCGGCCAGGCCGAGATCGTCACGCCGTATTTCGGCGCCAGCGGCACCGGCCAGATCAACGCGCTGTTCCCGGTGCTGCCGGTCAGCGGCGCGGCCATCCCGCAGCCCGTGGCCTCGCGCGCCGACGGCTTCTCCACCATCGCCACGCGCCTGTGAACCGGAGCACCCCATGCCCCACCTCGTCATCCTCTACACCCCCAACCTCGACAAGCCCGCCTCGCAGGGCGGCGTCGACATGAGTGGCCTGTGCCGCGCGCTGGCCGACGCCATGCTCGCCGTGCGCGACGAACAGGACAAACAGGTCTTCCCCACCGGCGGCACGCGCGTGCTGGCCTACCCCGCGGCGCACAGTGCCATCTCCGACGGCGGCGCGGCCGGCATAGCGGCCGGGCTGGGCGGCGACTACGCCTTCGTCTACATGAACGTGCGCATGGCCAAAGGCCGCAGCGCCGCCGTGCACCAGCGCGTCGGTGATGCGCTCAACGCCGTGGTGAAAGAACGCTTCGCCGAACAACTGGCCAGGCGCCCCATCGGCATCACCGTGCAGGTGGACGAAGGCATCGAAGTCTTCGATGCCAAGAACAGTTCCTTGCACCCGCTTTTCAACAGGACATAAAGAAGCCATGTTCGACGACGCCCTCGTTCAGCAGCTCGCCGCCGAGCTGCAGCAGTCCCAGCAGACCCGCACGCAGGTCGAGCACTTCTCCAAACGCCACCCCGGCATGAGCGTCGAAGACGGCTACCGCATCGGCCGCGCCTGGGTCGAGCTGGAGAAGGCCGCCGGCAAGAAGGTCATCGGCCACAAGATCGGCCTGACCAGCCGCGCCATGCAGATCAGCAGCCAGATCGACGAGCCCGACTACGGCACCCTGCTGGACAACATGCTCTACACCGCCCAGGCCGGCGAGGTGCTGGAGATTCCGGTGAAGAACTTCATCGCCCCGCGCGTCGAGGTCGAACTGGCCTTCGTGCTCAAGGCGCCGCTGGCCGGCCCGAACGTGACGGTGGACGACGTGCTGGCCGCCACCGACCACATCACGCCCGCCATCGAGATCATCGACGCGCGCATCGAGCAGTTCGACCGCCACACCAAGGTGATGCGCAAGGTCTACGACACCATCAGCGACAACGCGGCCAATGCCGGCATCGTCATCGGCGCGGGCGACCCGGCCTTCCGTGCCGACCCGCACACCACCAACCGCCCCTGGTGCGGCGCCATCCTGCGGCAGAACGGCGCGGTCGAAGAGACCGGTCTGGCCGCCGGCGTGCAGGGCGACCCGGCCATCGGCATCGCCTGGCTGGCCAACAAGCTCGCGCCCTGGGGTGAGACGCTGCAGGCCGGCGAGATCGTGCTCGCCGGCAGCTTCACGCGGCCCGTGGCGGCCAAGGCGGGCGACCTGTTCGAGGCCGACTACGGCCCGCTGGGCTGCCTCAAGTTCAAGTTCATCTGATCGACCAAAGGAGACACCATGGCCGACGCTTTCCTCAAACCCGCCCGCTTCAGCGACGCCGAATGGCAGGCCCGCGTGCAGCTGGCCGCCTGCTACCGCATCTTTGCCCACCTGGGCTGGGCCGAGCTGATCTACAACCACATCTCGCTGCGCGTGCCGGGGCCGGACGACCACTTCCTCATCAACCCCTTCGGCCTGCACTACACCGAAGTCACCGCGTCCAACCTGGTCAAGGTCGATGTGGACGGCCACATCATCGGCAACGACGACTGGCCCATCAACCCGGCCGGCTTCACCTTCCACGGCGCCATCCACGCCACCCTGCCCGACGCGCACTGCGTGATGCACGTGCACACCACACCGACCATGGCCGTGTGCTGCAGCGAAGAGGGCCTGAGCTACACCAACTTCTACGCTGCGCAGCTGCACGGCCAGGTGGCGTACCACGACTTCGAGGGCATCACGGTGCACCGCGAAGAGGGCGCGCGCATCCTCGCTTCAGCCAATGGCAAACGCGTGCTGCTGCTGCGCAACCACGGTCCGGTGGTCATCGGCCACACGCTGCCGCAGGCCTTCAACCTGATGTGGCTGGTGCAGCGCGCCTGCGAGATCCAGGTGGCCTCGGCCACGCTCGGCCAGCTGCGGCAGATTCCGGTGCCGGTGCTCGAAGGCTGCGTGCGCGACTCGCTCAACTTCAATCCCAAGTACGGCGCCGGCGAAGACTCCTTCGCCGCCATGCAGCGCCTGATCGACCGCATCGACCCGGGGTACCGCGCATGAGTGATTCGACCAGCTTCAAGAAGATCGCCATCGTCGGCGTCGGCGCCATCGGCGGCCTGTTCGCCGGCTGGCTCGGTTCGCGCCTGCCGGCCGGGCAGGTGCAGCTCTCGGCGGTGGCGCGCGGTGAGACCTTGCGCACCTTGCGGGGCCAAGGCCTCACATGGGTCGATGCCGAAGGCGCCGAACACCGCGTGCCGCTGAACGCCAGCGACGACGCGGCGAGCCTGGGCGTGCAGGACCTGGTCATCGTTTCCGTCAAAGGCCCGGCCATGCCGCAGGTCGCACCCGCCGTGCGCGCGCTCATGGGCCCGCACACCACGGTGCTGGTCGCCATGAACGGTGTGCCCTGGTGGTTCTTCGACGGTCTGCCGGGCGAGGCCGCGGGCCTGCAGCTCAAGGCGGTGGACCCGCTGGGCCTGACGGCGCAGCACATCCCCACGGCGCAGGTCATCGGCTGCGTGGTGCACGCCAGCGCCGCCGCGCCACAGCCGGCGCGCATCGAGCGCATCAAGAACAACCAGCTCATCCTCGGCGAGCCCGCGGGCGGAACGTCTGCTCGTGTGCAGGCGCTGGGCGAACTGCTCACGCAGGCGGGCTTCGGCGTCACCGTGTCCGAGCGCATCCAGCGCGACATCTGGTTCAAGCTCTGGGGCAACATGACCATGAACCCGGTCTCGGCCATCACCGGTGCGCCCTGCGACCGCATCCTGGACGACGAACTCGTGCGCGGCTTCTGCAGCGCCGTGATGCGCGAGGCGCAGGCCATCGGCGCGCGCATCGGCATCCCCATCGACCAGAACCCCGAAGACCGCCACGCTGTCACGCGCAAGCTCGGCTCGTTCAAGACCTCGATGCTGCAGGACGTGGAAGCCGGCCGCCCCATCGAACTCGACGCGCTGGTGGGCGCCGTGCGCGAGATCGGGCGGCACCTGGGCGAAGCCACGCCCAACATGGACGCGCTCATGGGCCTCACCAGATTGATGGGCCAGATGCGCGGCCTCTACCCAGAACCGACGAAGACACCGCAATGAAGACCCCCCAGAACACCTTCCGCGATGCCCTGAAAGCCGGCAAGCCGCAGATCGGCTGCTGGGTCGGCTTCGCCTCGCCCGATGTGGCCGAGGCCCTGGCCGGCTGCGGCTTCGACTGGCTGCTCATCGACGGTGAACACGCGCCCAACGACCCGCGCACCGCGCTCGACCAGCTGCGCGCGGTCGCCCCTTACACCAAGACCCACGCCGTCGTGCGCGCGGTGCAGGCCGACGTGGCCCTCGTCAAGCAGTACCTCGACATCGGCGCACAGACCCTGCTGATCCCGATGATCGACACCGCCGAGCAGGCCGCGCTCATGGTCCAGGCCATGCGCTACCCGCCCGAAGGCATCCGCGGCATGGGCGCGGCGCTGGCGCGCGCCTCGCGCTGGAACCAGGTGGACGACTACCTGAACCAGGCCAACGGCCAGATGTGCCTGCTGGTGCAGGCCGAGACCGTGACCGCGGTGAACAACCTCCAAGCCATCGCCGAAACCGAAGGCGTGGACGGCGTGTTCTTCGGCCCGGCCGATCTGTCGGCCAGCATGGGCCACCGCGGCCAGCCATCACACCCCGAGGTGCAGAAAGTGATCATGGACGGCATCGCCACCGTGCGCGCCGCCGGCAAGGCAGCCGGCATCCTCGCCACCGACCCGGCGCTGGCGCAGCAATACCTCGACGCGGGCGCGCTGTTCGTGGCGGTGGGGGTGGACACGACGCTGCTGGTGAAGGCGGCGACGGGGTTGGTGCAGCGCTTTGGGGGTGGGGCGCCAAAGGCCAGGGTGGCGCCGTCCGGCGGATACTGAACAAAAAAACTGGCGCGAATTGCGCCAGTTCATGCGGTTTCCATGTCTGCGCCCGCGAAGGGCGCACGACCCGGTCACTTGGATTTTTCGATCAGCTCTTTCGCGGTCTTCAACAGCGCGGCACCGTTGAGACCACGCTTGTTGATTTCCGCCACCAGCTCTTCATCCAGCTGGTCCGTGGCCTTCTTCCAGTTCTGCAGCTCGCTCACGGGCAGCGTGTGGATGGTGTTGTTGGCCTGCTGGACCAGCTTGCGTCCGGGCGCGTCGGCCTCGTGAATCATCTTGCCGATCCAGGCCGACAGGTCGGCACCACTGTTGACATCGATGACCTTCTTCAGCTCGGGCGACATGGCGTCGTACTTGGCCTTGTTCATGGCCAGAACGAACACCTGGGCGTACACCGCGTTGAACTTGGGATCGCTCTCGGTGGTGAACTTGGTCAGCTCGTGCATCCGGGTGGATTGAACGACCTCGTAGGGTGTCAGGGCGCCATCGATCACGCCCTTGGACAGCGCTTCCGGCACCGCTGGCAATGCCATGCCGACGGGTGTGGCGCCCAGGGCCGACAGCATCCGGGTCGTCTGCCGCGTGGCACCGCGCATTTTCAGGCCCTTGAAGTCGGCCAGCGACTGGATGGGCTTGCTCCTGGTGTAGAAGTTGCCGGGCCCGTTCATGTGGAAGGCCAGCGGCTTCACCTCCTTGTATTCGGCCGCGTTGTGCTTGGTCTGGAACTCCCAGAGTGCGCGGCTGGTGGCCTCGGGCGTGTTCATCATGAACGGCAGTTCGAACAGCTCCGTCACGAGGAACCGGCCGGGCGTGTACCCCGGGATGGTCCAGATCATGTCCACCACGCCGTCTTTGGCCTGGTCATAGAGCTGCGGGGCCGAGCCGCCGAGCTGCATCGACGGAAAGATCTTGCACTTGATCTGGTTGGCCGATTCCTTGGTGACCTTCTGGCACCACGGCTCCAGCACCTTGGCCTGGATCGGTGCGCCGGCGGGCAGGAAGTGGTGGATGCGCAGCGTCACTTCTTCGGCCTGGGAGGCGGTGGCGAACGCCAGGCCAGCGGCGAGCGCTGCGAGCGTGCGCAGGGAAAAACGTGGGGTCATGGATGTCTCCTTTGTGGTTAGAAAGCAAGGGGTTCGGGGTCGTTCCTGAGCAGGAACTCCCACACACGTTCGGCGATGCGGCCGTTCCAGGTCGCGCGCTCGGCCGCCACATCGCCCGCCAGCACGGGGCCGGTGTCGGCCAGCCCGGCGGACAGGGCGGCGAGCTCCACGCGCGCGGCGTCTTCCAGAAACCAGGCCAGGGCCACGGCGCGCTCGGGCGTTTCGGCCACGGTGACGGCGCCGTTCACGTTCAGGACCAGGGCCGGGTGCGGCCCCAGCAAGGCGGCCACCTGTTCGGCCGCGGTGTCGTTGCGCACCAGCGCGGCGTCTGGCCACAGGGGAACGCCGGCCTGGAAGTAGCTGCCGAAACCGTGGCGCGCGCGCGGCACGCGGCCCAGCGCGGCGAGCGCGGTGATCTGCGGCGGTATGAAGCGGCAGATGGCCTGCACGTCGGGCCGGCGCCGGTAGATCTGCTGGTGCAACCGCACCTCGCCCAACACACCGGCCGGCAGCGCGCCCTTCAACGGCACCACCGTGCCGGCTTCGCCCACGCCGACCATGGCCATGGGGCGGGCGGCGCACACCAGCAAGTGGTCAGTGTCCACCCGCACGCTGCAGTGACCGAACGGCCCGGACAGGCCGTTGTTGCCCAGCGCGCGCGCCATGCGGCGCACGGTCAGCTCGGCGGCTTGCGGCGCGGCCATCAATCGCGGAACTCCGCGATGTCGGGCTTGGAGCCCCACATGCAGAACGACGTGGGGTGCAGCGGGAACTGGCGGGGGCGGTAGTTCGACAGGTCGCCGACGATGTTCCGGTCGCTGTTGGAGTACTCGAAGATGACCTCGTCGTGGCCCTCGAAGTAGACGAAGTTGCCGCCTGAGGTGGGATGGCGGCCTGGCCCGAAGACGATGCGGACGTCCTGGCTTTTCAGGAAGTACCACGCCTTCATGATGTCGTCGATCTCGGCGACCTGGAAGTTGATGTGCTGGATGCCTTTGCGCTGCGATGCAAACAGCGCCATCTGGTGGTGGCGCGGGTTGACCCGCAGCAGGGGGCAGGGGCCGATCCAGTCACTGATCATGGTGTTGAAGTGACTCATCCAGAAGTTCTGGTCGCGGGCGGGATCGGTGGTGCACAGCCCCACGTGTCCGAAGCCGATCAGGCCCGCATCGCGCGAAGGGAAGAAGCGCTTGCCCGCGTCGTGGGGACGGGCGACGATTTCGATGCGGTTGCCAGTGGGGTCGTTGAACCAGATGAAGGCCTCCACATGCCGGTCGGCCGCCTCTGCGGTGGTGCCCGCGCCGCAAGGCACACCCGCCGACTGCAGCCGTTCAAGCGCCGCACCCAACTGGGTCCAGTCCTTGAGTTCAAAGGCCACCGTGTGGTCGCCGGGGTCTCCGTCGAAGTAGCAGACCGTGTGGTGGCGCGCGTCGCTCTTCAGGTAGAGGCGGTCGTTGGTGCGCTCCACGGGCTGCAGACCCACTATTTCTGTGCAGAATTTTTGTGCACCGTCCAGGTCGCGGGTGCCCACGCGCACGTAGTGAATGTCTCTGAGTTCGATCACTGCTGTCTCCTTATTTTGCTCCTTTCAAATCTACTGGCGGCTAGCGCCCGAGGCAAATGACGGACGATGATGGTGAGTATTTCCAGTGAAAATACTGGAATGAAGCCCGAGATCGACCTGAATCTGTTGCGCGTCCTGTGCGCCGTGCACGCGACCCGGAGTGCGTCCAAGGCCGCCGAAGAACTGGGCATGACCCAGTCGGGCGTGAGCAATGCCCTGCGGCGGTTGCGCACCTCGTTCTCCGACCCGTTGTTTGTCCGTTGCGCCGACGGCATGCAGGCCACGGCCCGTGCACAGGAGTTGATCGACCTGATTGCGCCCGGCATGGCGGACATCGAATCCGCGCTGACCAGCACGACCGGGTTCGACCCGGCGCAGTCCAGCCGCCTGTTTCGCATCATGGCCAGCGATCTGGCCCAGGTGGTTCTGATGCCGCGGCTGCTGGCCCGCTTGTCACCCATGGCGTCGAACGTGCGCTTCGAGACCGTGGATGCCAGCCCCGAGGACGGGCGCAGGGGCATGGAGGGCGGCTCGATCGACATGGTGTTTGGGAACTGGCCGGCGTTCGGTCTCGACTTTCACCGGCAGGTGCTGTTCAAAGAGACCTTTGTGGTGCTCATGCGGGAGGACCACCCGCTGTCCCGGCGCAAGCTGACCCGCAGCGCCTACCTGAACGCGAGGCACCTCGACTACCGCCCCGGGGGTGTCAGCTACCAGTCGCTGCGTCAGGTGCTGGACAAGGTGCTGCAGACGCAGAACCAGAAACGGCACGTCACCTTCACGGCCGCCCACGCCCTGGGGCTGGCCTCGGTGCTCTGCGAGTCCGACCTGCTGCTGACCTTGCCCAGCCGCCTGGTGAGTGCCATCACGTTCGGGCGCACGCAGCTGGTGGTGCGCCCGCTGCCCATCGACAGCCCCGAGATGGCCATCACCCTGCAGTGGCACACCCGGGTGCACCGCGATCCCGCGGTCACCTGGCTGCGGCGCTCCATCGTGGACATCTTCAGCACGCCCGACGGGGGCTGACCCCGGCGCCGCCCGTGCCTGGTGGGCGCAGCAGGCTCGGTGTCACACGGGGGCCGTGGCCAGCCGCTCGTGGTCGTGGGCGCCCAGTCGGAACCGGTCCACCGCATCGACCAGTGCTTCCGACTGGCTGCGCACCGACAGCGCCACCGCGGACGACTGTTCGGCCAGGGCGGCGTTCTGCTGGGTCGCCGAATCGAGCTCGCGCATGGCGCTGTCGATCAGGGCAATGCCGCTCCTCTGCTGGCCCAGGTTGCGGGCCACTGCGGTGTTCAGCTGGGACACCGACTCGACGGTGACCACCACCTGTCGGATCGTTTCGCCGGTGGCGTCCACCTCGCGCGCGCCGGCCTCCACCTTGGACACTGTGTCGTGGATCAGAGCTTCAATCTCCTTGGCCGCCGCTGCACTGCGTTGTGCCAGGCTGCGCACCTCGCTGGCGACGACGGCAAAGCCGCGGCCCATTTCGCCAGCGCGCGCTGCTTCCACTGCAGCGTTCAACGCCAGGATGTTGGTCTGGAAAGCGATGCCGTTGATGACGTTGTTGATGTCCGCGATCTTTCTAGAAGACGCCAGGATTTCGTTCATGCGCTCCACCGCCCGTTGGGCGGCGCTGCCGCCACCCTCGGCCAGGCTGCGTGCGCGGCCTGAGACGGCCTCCGCTTCATCCACCTGGCTGATGCTGGACTGGAGCGCCACACTCAGCTCGCTGAAGCCCGAGGCGGTCTGCTGGAGTGTGGTGGCCTGTCGTTCGGTTCTCGACGACAGGTCGTTGCTGCCCTGGGCGACCTCTTGGATGGCCGAGTCCATGGCTGCCGAACGGTCCCGAACCTGGGCGACGAGGGTGGCCAAGCTGCCACGCATGGTGTCCATGGCACGGGCGAGGTGGCCGACTTCGTCGTTGGTATGGGGGAGCGCGGGACCCGAAAGATCCCCTTGCGCGATGCGTTCTGCGGCCTGCACCACCTGGGCGATGAGTCGAATGGTGGCAGCGCGCACCAGGACCAGGAAAGTGATCAGAATCGCCAGCGGGATGAACGTCAGCAGCAGCGCGGCGAGGCGGATGAAGCTGGTGGCATCGACCAGCAGCGGGCCGAAGCGGTCGGAGGCGGCGCGCATCAGTGTCAGGTCCTGCGAGACCTTCCCTGCCAGATCGGGTGTGAGGTGCTGCTGGGGGGCGGCGGAGACCATCGCATCGATGCGGGAGGCAGCCTCGATCACGACCTGAGGTTGTTCGAGCAATTCGCCGAAGCCGATCACTTCGAAGGCGGCCTGTTCCACCGCGAACAGTTCCGAGAGCGCCTGCTCGGCCAGTTGCCGGGCCTTGCGCACGGCGACCACAAAGTCCTCCTTGGGCACAGCGGCAGCGGACTTGCCTCCTTCGAGTGTCAGTGTCAGCAGACCCGTTGCCTGCATCACGACACCCAGGTGATCGCGTTCGAGGTGATGGAACAGGGCGGCCTTGCTGAGCAGCCGGATGCTGATGGCGGTGGAAGCGACCACCAGGGCTGCGGTGAACAGCGCAACGAAGAACTTCTGTCGTAACGACACATTGCTGAACATGGAGTCTCCTGGCTGTTGAATGCAGCAATCTATGAGTCTGCACAGGCAGGTGCGCCGCCGAAGGCCGGCAGCGTGCCCGTGGCCTTGGTCTTGAGGAAGATCTTTCGCGCATCCAGCGACACCGACCAGTGGGCGTCGATGGGCACTTCCACGCCCGCCTGCAGCACCGAGCCCCAGGCGTTGCGGGTGTCGAGGTCGTGGATGAAGGCGTCGCGGTTGCGCGTGACGATGGTGTAGTTGATGCCGGCGCCGACATAGGGGCGCACCGGACCTTCGTTGAGAAGCTTGTACGTGAGCGAGAGCACGGCTGGGGCGTAGGTGACCTTGCCCAGCTTGCCTGCGCTGGCCAACGTGCCCTGGCCGGTGAGCGTGGTCGTTGGCGGAATGCCGGCCAGGAAGCGGGCGGTCAGCCGGTCCGAGACGTCGTAGGCGAGTTCGATGCCCAGCGTGGTGCTGCTGCTGGCCGAAGCGTCCCCGCCGGGCACCGGGTTGCCCGCGACGCTCACGTCGGCCTGGGGGCTGAAGCCGACGTGTGCCGGACCTAGACGCACCGTCCAGGGGGATGCATCGGCGGCGCTGGCTTGGCCAGCGGCTAGGCTCAGCGCGCAAACGGCGACGGTGGTGAATGTCTTTGTGTTCATGTGGTGTCTCCTCAAAGGTGGTTCATATGTCGTCAAACAAAGCGGTCGAAGCGGATCTGCCCGAAGGGCACCTCGTGCCGCGCCATTAGCAGGTCCTGCATTGCTTCGATCATGGGCGGCGGGCCGGCCATGTAGTGGTCGTAGTGGCCTAGGTCCGGTGCGAGCTGGCGTTCGACCTCGGCGTGCACGAAGCCGGTGGCACCGGCCCAGGCGGAGGGGCTGGCGGGGCTGGACAGGACCACTGTGGCTGACAGCCGTTCGCCGGTCAGGGCCAGCAACTGGTCGGCGGCGCCGAGGTCGCCCTCATGGCGCAGACCGAGGAAGAAGTGAACCCGCCGTGCGCCTGGTTCGGCGAGCACGCCGCGCGCGATCGACAGCATGGGGCCCAAGCCCGAGCCGCCGGCCACGCAGACCACGTCGCGCGAAGAGGGTCGCAGCCAGGCGTGTCCATAGGGGCCGTCGACGTCGACCTTCGCGCCTACCGGCAGCTCCGCGCACATCACGGCGCTGCCGCGACCGCCAGGGGTACGGCGCACGATGAAGTGCCACTCACCGGAGCCGTCGTCCAGGTTCGACATCGAATAGGCCCGTGCGCCCTGGGCGCCTGGCGGGTAGAGCAGGGCGTACTGCCCCGCCTGGAAGCCCGGAGAGCACGGCAGCGCCAGACGCAGCTCGACCATGTCGTCGCTGATGGCCCGCCGTTCGCTCAGCGTGGCGGTCACGCGTTGCGGCGCCACGGCGGGTTGTTCGGCCTCGCCACCCAGCCGCACCCGGATGCGCGCATCGCCTTGCACGCGCGACTGGCAGGCGAGGCGTTTGCCGCGTTTGCGATCGCGCTCGGACAGGCCGGGGGCGCCCTCCCATAGCGTCTGCACCACGCCTTCCAGCAATTCGAAACGACAGGCACCGCAGCCGCCCACGCTGCACTCGTAGGGGAAGGCCAGGCCCGCGCGCAGCGCGGCCCTGAGCAAGGTGTCCTCTTGCGGCCCGGGTTGAAAGCTCGGGCCGTTGTCGATTTCGATGCGGGTGGGCTGGAGCAGGGCGGCGGTCGGCCCGTTCACAGGCCCAGCCCGCGACGGAACTCGCGGGTGGCAGCGCGGGCGCGGGTGGCCGCACCTGCGGCGTCGGGCAGGGCGGCGCAGTAGGTGTCGATGGCGGCGTCGGCCAGCGGTTCCCACTTCGCGATCCAGCCTTGCAGGGCTTCGCGGTTGCCGGGCTGTTCCAGCGCCATGCGCGTGAGTGCGCTGGCCCAGCGGCGGTGGCGCTGCGCGTCCAGCAGCTGAGCGTCGACCAGTAGGCCGAGCAGGGTGTCGCCGTTGTGGCGGCCGGCCTCACCCAGCGTGCGCAGCAGGCCTTCTTCGACGGCCGGGCGGATCACCAGGCTGAAAGCGGTGAAGCTCTCGGCCCAGTCCCAGGCCACCAGGGCTTTTTCAACCAGCTCGCGCCAGCCTTGCCAGGCCGGGTCGGTTTCCCAGAACGAGCGTTCGCCCGTGCCCAGACCGATGGCAGGGAAGGTCTTGGCCAGTTCGGCGGTGCGGTAGGCGGTGTGGGTCAGCCAGCGCAGCGAGTCGGCGGTCTGGTAGGTCGCGCAGTTGGAAATGGTCGAGGCCGGGGCCATCTGCGACAGGTAGGCCGAAGCCATCTGCAGCGTGTGGAACAGGTAGCGTGCAGGGGCGTACAGGCGGGCCAGGCTGCCGGCCCAGGTGGGCTCCAGCATCGTGTCGTGGCCGCGCGCCGAGAACTGCTCGAACAGGCCTGTCACGTAGGTCTCCTGCCCGTCCTGTTGCATGTTGTAGGTGCGGTAGACCATCTCGTCCGGGTCGCGGAAGGCATCCCAGTCGGGGTGCTTGAGCGGCGACGCGTTGCGGTGCGTCTTGAACCACTGCGCCATCGCGAAGTTTGGGTCGAGCTCGAACGGCGCGTCGGGGTTGTCGGTGGAGAAGTGCAGATTGGTGGAGACGATCTCGTATTCGCTGGGCTTGCGGCGGCGGCCGGCGAGGTGGCTCCAGGTCTTGAGCGGCTTGAGGACTTCGGGTTGCGACATGGGGTGTCTCCGGTCAGAACGTCTTGTTGAAATAAAAGCGCACGTGGTCTTCGGTGGTTTCGATGCGGCCGGCGAACGAGCCGAGTTCGACCTCGAGTTCGGACATGCGGAACGGCCGGCCCAGCGTGCGCTCCAGCGTTTCGCGGCGCAGGATCAGTTCGCCTTCGCAGTCGATGCGCACATAGGCGACCTTGTCGTCGACGCGGATGGTCTTGTCCGGGTTGTCTTCTTCGGCTGCCTCGATCACAGCGGCCGTCAGCGGGCTGGCGCGCAGCACGGGGCCGACGCGGTTGTTGCGATAGGCATCGGCGGTGGAGGTGTCGCTCATGGGGTGTCTTTCTGGTATGGGGCTTCAGGAATGGGCGAACAGCGGCGTCACGCCTTCAACCTGCACGAACACGTCGTTGCCTTCGATGCGGATTGGGTAGGTCGCCAGCTGGCAGTCGCCGGGGTTGATGCCGCGACCGGTGCGGGCGTCGAAGGTCCACTGGTGCGCCCGGCAGGTCAGCACTTTGCCGTCGAACTTGCCTTCGCACAGGGGGATGTCCTGGTGCGGGCAGACGGCCTGGAAGGCGCGCACATCGCCCCCCTCCACACCGACCAGCAGCACCTCGTGGTCGCCAATCTCGACTTCGGTCATCTCGCCTTCCCAGACGTCGTCGAGTGTGCAGACTTTGTGGAACGTCATGCGCGGCTCCTTCAGCTGTCGCAGAAGATGAATTCGAGGGCCTCCATCGGCTTGATGTCGGTCTCGCTCAGCTTGGCATGGCGGGGGAAGAAACTGTCGCTGCCTTGCCGGCGCACGCGCACCACCTTGTCGGGGCGTGGCGCTACGCGGCGTCCCACCGAATGGTGGGCGGCGGCAGCGGCCACTTCGTCCATGGTGTTCTCGGTGTCGACCGGAACGAGCTGCAGCACGAAGTCGTACTGGAAGTTGGAAATCACGGGAAAGAGGGCCATGGTGGTCTCGGGGTTCGTTGGGTTCAGGCGGCTTTCTTCTCGGCCCGCTGGTCGCGGTAGGCGGCGACCCAGGAGTACTGGTGCGCGTCGTCGCCGATCTCGCCGGGCGCGAGACCCATGTACTGCAGCGCGCCGCCCAGGTTCGGCGGCTGAATGTGGCCCGCAAGGAAGCGGTCGACCAGCGTGAGGTGGTCGCGGTAGCGCACGGGGTACGACTCCCACTGTTCCATCGGCACGCCCATCGCGCCGGTCATGAGGTCGGGGAAGAGTTCGGATTCGCTGACGTAGGTCGGCGTCCAGTTGGTGGTGCGCGCAATGTCGTACCAGTCGCTGCGTTCCAGCAAAGCCATGGTGCTTGTCTCCTGTGATCGTTGATGCGGGTCGCGTCAACAACTTTAGGGAGCACGGGGCGCGCGCACCATTGGACTTTGGTTTATCCGGCGGCTAGGGAATTCCCTTGTCCGTTGGGCGGCAGCGGTTCGCCGGTGGCGTTGCGCAGGCGTTCCAGCATGCCGATCAGCATGGGCACCGAGGTGGCCTGCATCTTCTCCATCAGGTTGTGGCGGTGCACCTTCACCGTGACCTCGCTGATGCCCATGCGGTCGGCGGTCTGCTTGTTGCGCAGGCCCTGCGAGAGCAGTGCCAGCACCTCGCGCTCGCGCGGCGTCAGTGAGGCGAAGCGGTCCTTGAGCACCTGGATCGATTCGCTGTCGCGCAAGACGGCACCTGGAACTCGTCGCTCAGCGCGTCGCAGATGAAGCGGCACATCTCGGGGTTGTCTTCCACCACCAGGATGCGCGGTGCATCGGCGGACGCGCGGGCCATCCGGGGCGCTTCGTCGGGCGGGGTGAGTTCGGCCAGCGCGGGGTTGGGCGCAGGGGCCGGGCGCGGGCGAGCGGGCGACACCCCGTGCAGCGCGGCCGCCTCGGGCGGTGGCTCCAGCGGCAGTTCCACTTGGAACAGCGAACCGCCACCTGCGGCCGTGGTGACCCCGATGCTGCCGTGCATCAGTTCGGTGAACTCCTTGGCGATCGCCAGGCCCAGACCGGTGCCTCCGAAGTTGCGAGTGGTGCCAGTCTGCCCCTGGCGGAAGCGCTCGAAGATCTTCTGCTGCATCTCGGTCGATACGCCGGGTCCGGAGTCCTGCACAGAGATCAGGCAGCGACCCGGACCGGAGCGTTCAAGCGCGCAGCGCACGCGTCCACCGGGTGGAGTGAATTTGAAGGCGTTGGACAGCAGGTTCTGCAGGATGCGCTCGGTCTTGTCCTGGTCCAGCGTGGCGCACAGTGTGTCGGGCGCGGAGACAACGTAGCGCAGGTCCAGCTTGGGCGCCACTGCGTGGAACTGTTCGGCGTGCTCGCGCACCAGGGCTGCGAGGTCGAACGGTGTGTAGTGCAGGTCCATGCGCTCGGCGTCGAGCTTGGAGAGATCGAGCAGGTCGTTGACGTGTTTGAGCAAGGCGGTGGCGTTTCGCTGGATCACACCGAGCTGGCGCCGCAGCTGGTCTGGCAGCCGACTGTCTGAGGCCAGCAGTTCTTCGGCGGGACCGAGGATCAGGGCCAGTGGCGTGCGCAGCTCGTGGCTGACGTTGGCGAAGAAGTCGCTCTTTTGCTGGTCCAGCTGCCGCACTCGGGTGAGCAGGGCTTCAAGTTCGGCGTTCTTGCGCGCGATCTCTTCTTCCGCACGCTTCTTTGCGGTGATGTTGCGACCTTCGGCCAGCAAGAAGACCACCTTGCCCTGCGTGTCCCGCACCGGCAGCAGCGAGTAGTCGACCACGATGGTCTCGTCGCCCGCAGCCTGACCGTAGATTTCCATGTCGCAGCGGATGAACTCGCCGCCCTGGGCACGACGCACGAAGTCGCGCTGCAACTCGGTGGTTTCGCGCGACACCTGGAACCAGCGCGCTTCCCAGAACGGCCGGCCCCGGATGTCGGCCAGATCCACGCCAGCTCCTTCCAGTGCGGCCCGGTTGATCTCCAGTGTGGTGCCCTCGGCGTCGAGCAGGCCGACGAACTGGTACATCGAGTCGAGCACGATGCGCGCAAGCTTTTCGTTGCGTGTCTGGGGGGAGTCGGTCTGGCTGAGCGAGACCGCGCCGACCTGGTGCGGTCGTGTGTCGGCAAACGGGGGCTGCATGGTCATCGTTCTGACGCCTTCGGGCTGTGTTCAAACGGCGTCGGCCCGTCGGCCCGTCGGCGCACGCCGACGTCGACCGACCACCCGTCCCCGGACCAGAAGCGGGCCGAGAGGCGGGCTCCCGGCGCCAGCGGTTGCGCGGCGGTGAGACCGCCCGTGATCACCCAATCCCCCGCTTCCAGCCGCCGGTCGTTCGCCGCCAGCTCCTGCGCGAGGCGGACCAGCGCGTCGAGTGGGTGGCCATCGGCGTCGGCGCCCACGCCACGACCCAGCTCGGCGTGTCCGTCGCTCAGCCGCACCGCCACGGTGTCCAGCGCCATCGGGTCGGTCACCGGCAGGCGCGGCCCGACGACCAACTGGCCGGCGGACGAGTTGTCGGCGGTGTTCTGTTCCAGGTTGAAGCGGTAGCCGGTCCAGGTGGAGTGCACGACTTCGAGGCAGGCGTACGCAGCTTCCACCGCGGCGGCCACGATGTGGCGGTCGACGGGCGCGCGTCGCGCGTCCAGGGTGGTCCTGAGGCGCAGACCGATCTCGGGCTCCACGCGCGGCTGCACCAGACGCTCGTTCACGGCGTCGTCCGAACCGAGCAGCATCCGGTCCGTCAGCGGTCCGATGTTGGGCCGGTCAATGCCCATCTGGCGGCGCATCACTTCCGACGTGTAGCCCAGCTTCCAGCCGACCACGCGCTCACCGGCGGCCAGGCGCAGGGCGAGCAGCGCGCGCTGAATGGCGTAGGCGGTGGCGAGGTCGGGCGTGCCGATGGTGGCGTCGGCGTCCAGGGTGCGGCCGGCCTGGCGGGCGGCCCAGATGGTCTCGGCGAGTCGGGTGTTTTCGTCGGTCATGGAGGGCTCCGCCGTGTGGTTCGTGCAGACGGCGCTAGACCGCCTGAGGCACCTTCAGTTCCTCGGTCCTCGGGATGAACGGCGATCGCGTGTTGTCCACCACGTGCAGCACCCAGCGACCGTTCGGACCGCGCTGCCACTGTCCGCCGACGGCGGGGGTGATGCAGACGTTGCGGTTGGGGTGGCTGTTGCGCCAGTTGAGCGGGCCAACCACGGTGTTGACCTGCATGCGCGCGACAGCGTCTCGCACGGCGGCGCGGCCGAGGTTGCTGGCGGTGCGGAAGGTCTCTGCGACGACTTCCATCAGGGCATGTGAAAAGCCGAGGGTCTGCAGCCAGGGTTTGCCGGTGGCGACCTCGTAGGTCCGGGTGACTTCGGACGCCTTCTGTCCGGTGAGCTTCGAAGTGAAAGGCCAGGCGGGCGACCACCAGACTTCGTTGGTCAGGGCCAGGCCCTCACGGTGCACGGCGGCGACAGTGTCCGGAAAGGGAAAGGCCTTGGCGATGGAGGCCATGCGCGGCTTGTAGCCGACCTGTTGTGCAGCGCTGAAAAACGCCATTGCTGCGGGCGGCGGCAGCACGCCAGTGACCGCCTGGATGTTGGCGGCCTTGAGCTTTTGTGCCAGTGCCGCCCAGTTGGGGTTGCCCAGCGGCACGCGATCGGGCACCCAGAGCTCCAGGCCCCGGGTTTTCATCGGGCCGGGGAAGGCCTTGACGAACGCGTCGCCGTCGATGTCGTCGCCGAAGATGCCACCGATCTGTTGACCCACGTCGGCCTTGGCCAGCAGCGAGCTGTAGACGTCGGAGAAGTCTTCGAGGCCGCAGAAGAAGTGGAAAGTCCAGTCGAAGCCTTTGACCGGGTCGCCTTTGCGGCCGTAGAACCAGGCCTGCCACGGCGCAATGGCGGTGACGCACGGGACGCCCGCCGCTTCGCAGACGTCCGAGACCGGGTTGCATATCTCGGGTGTCGCGGTGGCAAGCACAAGGTGCACGCCCGAGGCGATCAGCTCCCGCGCCAGCGCCAGCGCCTGCGCCCTGGCGGACGATGAGGCCGCGTCGTGCAGTTCGACCTGCACCTTGCGCAGCTTGCCGTTCGGCCCGGGGATGCCTGCGTTCAGGCGCGGCGAGAGCAGGTCGACAGCGTACCGGTCGGTGACGCCGAACGCCGCGAGTGCGCCGGTCTGTGGCGAAATCCACGCGACGCGGACCGTGTCTTCATCGGCGGCCAGCGCGGTGCCGCTGGCGAGAGCGGCAGCGCCAGCACAGGCTTGCTGGAGCCAGTCGCGCCGGGTCAGCGTGGGTCGGGTGGGGATGGTCATGAAAGTGTCTCCTGTGGTTTCACCAAATGGCCCCCTGGCCCCTGGTGCCGGTTTTTCTCAAGGGACGACGGTGCCCAGTACGTCGAAGCCCTTGCCAATCAATGATTCGATGCTCAGCGCAATGCCGATCAACGGTCCTTCGGCCTTGGGCGGCCCCATCAGCTGCAGGCCCACCGGCATCCGGTTGGCGTCGAGGCCCACGGGCATCGTCAGCGCGCACCAGCCGAACAGGTTGCTGATGGCGGTGTTGCGCATGGCCTTCATGTTGGCCGGCGCGTAGGTCTCCACCGTGCCGATGTCGGCCAGCCGCGGCGGCGAGGCGGGCACGGTGGGCGTGAGCAGGACGTCGACGTCGTCGAACACCCGGGCCGCGCCCGCGCCGCAGCGCTGCAGCACGGCCTTGCGCCGCAGGTACTCGACCGACGACACCTGCTCGGCCCAGCGCACGCGGTCGCGCACCACCGGGTCCAGCCGCTCCACCTTGTGCGGGAAGTGCTGGTCGAGGTAGGCCGCGAGTTCGGACGCTGCGAGGCCGCCGCGGCGGAAGATGTCGAAGGCTTCCTCGCAGTGCGGCAGCGGGAACCGGACCACCTGCGCGCCGGCCTGGGCGAGGCGCCGAACGGCCGCTTCGACGGCGGCGGCGATGCTCGGGTCGATGTCGTCCCAGAAGTGGTTGGTCGGCACGCCGACGCGCAGTCCTTGCACGCGCACCGGGGCAGGCGCGGGCAGGCCCTGGCTCTCTGTGTCGAGGGCGGCGAACGCGTAGGCCAGGTCTTCCACCGTGCGGGTGAGCACGCCCGCGGTGTCGAGCGAGGACGACAGGGGCACGATGCCCTCGACCGGCCAGCGCCCCACGGTGGTCTTCAGGCCCACCTGTCCGGTCATGGATGCGGGCACGCGCACCGAACCGGCGGTGTCGGTGCCCAGCGCCAGCAGGGCGCTGCCCTGCACCAGCGAGACGCCCGCGCCCGCGCTGGACCCGCCTGGCACGCGGTGCTCGTGGGGCGACCAGGGGTTCCAGGGCGTGCCCCAGTGGGCGTTGACGCCAAGACCCCCGAACGCGAACTCGACCGTGTGCGTCTTGCCGACCACGATGCCCAGTTGCCGCTGCAGCCGCGCGACCAGCGGGCCGGCCGCCTGCCAGGCCTCGGACAGGGCTTCGTCGCTGCCCGCAAACACCGGCAGGCCGGGCACGCCGTACAGGTCCTTCACCGACACCGGCAGACCCATCAGCGGGCCCAGGTCGATGCCCTGGTCCAGCAGGCTGTCGACCGCCGCGGCGGCGCTGCGGGCGCGCGCGCCGTCCCAGGTCTTGTAGGCGTTGAGCCGGGGTTCCGTGCGCGCGTGGTGTTGCGCGCAAGTGTCGATCAGCGCCACCGCGGTCAGCTCGCGGCGGCGCAGGCGGGCGGCGTGTTCGGCCAGCGACAGGTGGGCAGCGTTCAAGGGCCTTCTCCTCGGGGTGTGGTGAACAGGGTGTGTCCCATTGTCACCACCCGGCTGCCAGGTCCGCGGCGATCTCTTCTGGTGTGCCCAGGCGGTTCATCGGCGTGTCGCGCAGCGACTGGGTGTAGATGGCTTTCATCCAGCCGGTCTCGGCCTCGCTCAGCGGCTGCGGGTTGCGCGGCACGATGCGCTGGCCGTTGTCGATGGCACCGGGCGAGACGCACCCAGATGGTGCCGCCCACGTTGTGCATCGACACGTCGACGCGGCCATGGGCCTGCAGGGCCGCCTGCACCACGCGCCCCTGGTAGCGCTGGGCGGCGATTCCGGTCCTGGTCAGCGGCCGAGGTCTTTGGCGCTGACGCCCGCGATGCCCCAGTTCTCCTTGGGCATTTCGTGGATCCAGACGCGGATGGTTTCCTTCTTCGCGTCGATGGCCTCGTGCAGCGCCTGGGTGACCTTCTCGATCACGGCCTTCTTCTGCTCGGGCGTGCGGCCTTCGAGGATGTAGATCTGTGCGAACGGCATGGTGGTGGTCTCCGGGGTCAGTTGGCTTTGATGTCCAGTTTGCGGATCAGGGAACCCCAGCGGTTGTTCTCGGCCTTGATGAAGGCGTCGAACTCCTGGGGCGTGGTGACGCGCAGGTTGCCGGAGATGTTGTCGAACGCGGCCTGGGCCTCGGCGGTCTTGGCGCCCTTGGCCCAGGCGTCGTGCAGCTTCTGCACGACGGCGGCCGGGGTGGCGGCGGGGGCGACCAGGCCGAACCAGGTCTCCACCGCGAAGCCGGGGTAGCCGGACTCGGCCACGGTCGGCACGTCCGGCAGGGCCTTGGCGCGCGTGGGCGAAGTGACGGCCAGCGCCTTGAGCTTGCCGCTGCGGATGTGCTGCAAGGTGGTGGCCAGCGAGCTTTCCATGCTCATGATCACCGTGCCCGAGAGCAGGTCCGGCACGATCTGGCTGGAGCCCTTGTAGGGGATGTTGGTGAGTTCGATGCCGGCCACCGACTGCAGCAGCTCGGCCGCCAGGTGGTTGCTGGTGCCGATGCCGGACGTGGCGTAGCCGAGCTTGCCCGGGTTGGCCTTGGCGTAGGCCACCAGACCCTTGAGGTCGGCGAACGGTGCGCTCGGGTGCACGACGATCACGCAGGGCGTGGTGCCCACCAGCGAGATCGGGGCGAAGTCCTTTTCCACCTGGAACGGCAGCTTGTCGTAGAGGTAGGGCGCGATGGCCAGGCTGCTGATGGCCGACAGCCCGATGGTGTAGCCGTCCGGCGCGGCCTTGGCCACCGCGTCGGTGCCGATGTTGCCGCCGGCGCCGGCCTTGTTCTCGACCACGAAGGACTGGCCCAGGGCGTCGCCCATGGCCTTGGCCGCGGTGCGGCCCATGATGTCGGTGGGGCCGCCCGGCGGGAAGGGCACGATGAGCTTGACGGGACGGGCGGGGTAGGCGTCCTGCGACCAACCAGCGGTGGGTGCCAGGGCCAGGCCGGCCCCCACGGAGGCGATGAAATCTCTGCGTTGCATAGGGTGTGTTCCTCAGGCTGCTTTTTTCTGTTGGCGGGCATCGCGCTCGCGGGCCATGGTCATGGCGGTGTCTTCGATCATGTCTTCCTGGCCGCCGACCATCTTCTTGCGGCCCAGTTCGACCAGGATGTCGCGCGCCGACAGGCCGTACTTGACGGCGGCGCGTTTGGCGAACAGCAGGAAGCTGCCGTACACGCCGGCGTAGCCCAGCGTGAGCGCGTCGCGGTCGATGCGGATCGGGAAGTCCATGATGGGAGTGACCAGGTCTTCGGCCACGTCCTGGATCTTCCAGACGTCCACACCGGTCTGCACGTCCATGCGGTCGAGCACGGCGACCAGCACTTCCATCGGCGTGTTGCCTGCGCCCGCGCCCAGGCCGGCGGCGGCGGCGTCGATGCGGGTGGCGCCACATTCAATGGCGGCGACCGAGTTGGCCACGCCCATGGCCAGGTTGTGGTGGCCGTGGAAGCCCAGCTCGGTCTCGGGCTTGAGCGCGTCGCGCACGGCCTGCAGGCGGGCCTTCACGTCGGCGGGCAGCATGTAGCCGGCCGAGTCGGTGATGTAGATGCAGTTGGCGCCGTAGCCCTCCATCAGCTTGGCCTGTTTCACCAGGCCTTCGGGGCTGTTCATGTGGGCCATCATCAGGAAGCCCACGGTGTCCATGTCGAGCTTTCGGGCGTAGGTGATGTGCTGCTCGCTCACGTCGGCTTCGGTGCAGTGCGTGGCCACGCGGATGGTGTGCACGCCCAGGCCGTGCGCCATCTTCAGGTGGTCGACGGTGCCGATGCCGGGCAGCAGCAGGGCCGAGACCTTGGCCTGCTTCATCAGCGGGATCACGGTGCCCAGGTACTCCTCGTCGGAATGGGCCGGGAAACCGTAGTTGACGCTGGAGCCGCCCAGGCCGTCGCCGTGCGTGACCTCAATGAGCGGCACACCGGCGGCGTCCAGGCCGCAGGCGATGCTCTTCATCTGGTCGAGCGTCATCAGGTGGCGCTTGGGGTGCATCCCGTCGCGCAGGGTCATGTCGTGCAGGGTGATTTTGGTGCTCATGTGAATCTCTTTCGGATGTCTTTTCGAGGGCTGCCGCAGAACCGGCTTTGCCGGGCTGCAGGCTGCGCCCCCTGCAAGGGGGTGACGCGAAGCGGCGCGGGGGTTAGGCCATGCTTGGTTCGAGCACGAGCTCGCCCTTCAGAATTTCTTCGGCAAACATCTCGGCGGTGCGCGCGGCGGCTGCCGTCATGATGTCCAGGTTGCCGGCGTACTTGGGCAGGTAGTCGCCCAGGCCCTCGACCTCCATGAAGACCGAGACGCGGTTGCCGTCGAAGACGGGGCCGTTGACCAGCTTGTAGCCCGGCACGTACTTCTGCACTTCCCGGATCATGTCGTGCACCGACTTCGTGATCGCGGCCTCGTCGGGCGTGCCTTCGACCAGGCAGTGCACCGTGTCGCGCATGATCAGCGGCGGCTCGGCCGGGTTGATCACGATGATGGCCTTGCCCTTCTTGGCGCCGCCCACCTTCTCGACCGCGCCGGCCGTGGTGCGGGTGAACTCGTCGATGTTCTTGCGCGTGCCGGGACCGACCGATTTGCTGGACACGGTGGCGACGATTTCGCCGTAGCTCACCGGCTGCACGCGGCTGACCGCGTAGACCATGGGGATGGTGGCTTGGCCGCCGCAGGTGACCATGTTCACATTCATCTCGCGCTGGCCGACGTGCTGCTTGAGGTTGACCGGCGGCACGCAGTAGGGGCCGATGGCGGCGGGCGTGAGGTCGATCATCATCGCGCCCTGTTCGTTGACCTTGCGCGAGTTCTCGGCGTGCACGTAGGCGCTGGTGGCGTCGAACACGATCTGCACGCCGTCGGCCTTCATGTGCGGAATCAGGCCGTCCACACCCTCGGCGGTGGTCTTGATGCCCATCTCCTTGGCGCGCTTGAGGCCGTCGGAGTTGGGATCGATGCCCACCATCCACACGGGTTCGAGCACGGGGCTGCGCTGCAGCTTGGCCAGCAGGTCGGTGCCGATGTTGCCGGGCCCGATGAGGGCGCACTTGATTTTTTTCGTCATGGGTTGACTCCTGGGGGAAGAAGAAAAAAGGTTCAGGTGAGCGTGCGCACCACGCCACCGTCGACCCGCAGCGCGGCGCCGGTGGTGGCGCTGGCCTGCGGGCTGCAGAGGTAGGCCACCATCGCGGCGACTTCGTCGGGGCGGATACCCGATCTGCATTCCGCCGCTGCGCGAACGCAGCAGCGACATCGAGCCGCTGGCGCAGCACCTGCTGGCGCGCTTCACCGCGCTGCACCAGAAGCGCCTGGGCGGCTTCAGCGACCGCGCGCTGCAGGCGCTGACGCGCCACAGCTGGCCCGGCAATGTGCGCGAACTGGAGAACCTGGTCGAGCGCGGCGTGATCCTCGCGGCGCAGGGCGGCGTGATCGAGGCCGAACACCTGTTCCCCAACCAGTCCGAGCCGGCACAGGACGGCATCGACCCGCAGGGCCGGCTGGCGCGCCGTGCACCCGAGGACGAGCTGCGCCTGTGCGCGCAGGTGCTCGATGCCGGCGTGCCGATCGAGACCCTGGAGGCGCAGGTGCTGGCCCTGGCGGTCGAGCGCAGCCGCGGCAACCTGGCCGGCGCCGCGCGCCTGCTGGGCCTGAGCCGCGCGCAGCTGGCCTACCGGCTCAAACGCCAGCATCAACAGGAAGCCGATTGAGGTCATCACCATGCTGCAAGACCTGCTTCAACCCGCGCACGCCGCCGGCCCCGCGCCGCGCAGCGACGAACCCGAGCCGCGCACCCTCACCGAACGCGCCTACCGCGCGCTGCGCCACGACATCGTGTGCGGCGATCTGCAGCCGGGCCAGCGCCTGCGCGTCGAGCACCTCAAGGACCACTATGGCGTGGGCGCCGGCACGCTGCGCGAGGCGCTGGCGCTGCTGGTGTCCGACGCGCTGGTCACGGTCGAAGGCCAGCGCGGCTACCGCGTCAGCGCCGTGTCGCTGGACGACCTGTGCGACCTCACCGACACGCGCGTGCGGCTGGAAACCGAGGCGCTGCGCCAGTCGATCCGGCTCGGCGACGCGGGCTGGGAGAACTCGGTGCGCGAGGCCTTTGCGCAGCTCAGCGTGGCCGAGGAGGGCGGCGCCGGCCGCGACCCGGACCAGTGGGAGCGCGCCAACCGCCACTTCCACGAAACCCTGATCGCGGGCCACAGCTCACCCTGGACGCGGCACCTGCTGGACATCCTCTACCGCCACGGCGAGCGCTACCGCCACATCGCCATCCGCATCGGCGCCACGCCGGGCTTCGACCGCGACGTGCACGCCGAGCACGAGGGCATCTTCCTCGCGGCGATGGCGCGCCAGGAGGCCCGCGCGGCGCTGGCGCTGGAAGCCCACATCCGCCTGACCTGCGACATCCTGACCCGCCAGGCCGACGCGGCGACAGGCGGCGGATTTAAGCTGTCTTAATACGGGTGGGGGTAGTATGGCTGTCCCCTTTCCACCCGTTCCGGTCATGAACATCCCACGCTTCCGAGTCCTGCCCTTGCTCGCCATTGCCGCAGGCGCCTGCGCCTGGTCCGCCTGGGCGGCCGACCCCGTCACCGATGCCTTGCAGAAGGCCTACGTGCCCTACCGTGCGGCCCTGTTCAAGACCAACGCCGGCCAGGCCGGCGAGTCGGCCGATGCGCTGAAGCAGGCGCAACAGGCCTGGTCCCAGGTCACCCAGCTCGTGAAGTCCCAGCCCACCGTCCCGTATGCCAACGATGCGCTCATGGCGCGCACCCTGAGCGGGGTCGAGGAGCACTACGCCAGGGCCGTGCAGCAGGTGGCCGCGGGGCAGTTGTCCCAGGCCCACGACACGCTCGAAGGTGTGCGCGACCTGCTCAGCGAACTGCGGCGCCAGAACCAGGTCATCGTCTACAGCGACCACATGAACGCCTACCACGCCCAGATGGAGCATCTGCTGGACGAGGGGCCGAAGTGGCTTCAGGCGGACGACGTCTTGCCGAAGCTGGCGGCGCAGGCGGGTGTGCTGACCTACCTGGCGGGCCTGCTCGCCAGCGAAGCCCCTGCGTCGGCGCAGTCATCGCCGGAGTTCAAGGAACTGCTGGGCGCGGTGACGCGGTCGGTGGAGGCGCTGAACGCGGCGGTGGCGGCGGGCGACAAGGCCTTGATCAAGCAGGCCGTCGGCCAGGTCAAGGCGCCCTACAGCAAGCTGTTCATCAAGTTCGGCTGAACCGGGGTCGCTGCTCAGGCGCCCAGCGCCGGGAACAGCTTGGTCAGCCCGGCGGCCATCACCTCCACCGCCAGCGCGGCCAGGATCAGCCCCATCAGCCGGGTCATCACGTTGATGCCGGTCTGGCCCAGGAAACGGGCGATGGGCTTGGCCGCGGCGAAACACACGGCGGTGGCCAGCGCGATCACCACGCCGTAGCCCACCAGTGCGGCGTGCTGAAGGAAGGTCTTGGCCTGGTCGGCGTAGATCACCACGGTGGACATGGTGGCCGGGCCGGTGAGCAGCGGGATGGTCAGCGGCACGACCGCGATGGAGGCCTTGGTGCCGGCGTCGTCCACCTCGCTCTTGGTGGCCTTGGCCTCGGCCGGCTGGGCGTTCAGCATCGACAGCGCTGAGGTCAGCAGCAGCATGCCGCCACCGACCTGGAAGCTCGCCAGCGAGATGCTGAAGAACTCCAGGATCTGCAGACCGATCACCGCGCAGGTCGCGATGACCGCGAACGCGCTGAACGAGGAAATCAGGATGGTGCGCTTGCGCTGCGCCGAACTGAATCCCTGCGTGTAGTGGATGAAGAAGGGCACGATGGCCAGCGGGTTGACGATGGCCAGCAGGGTGATCAGGGGCTTGAAATCCATCCCGCTATTGTGCGGGCGCGGCGGCGCGAGGGGGCGCTTTCAGCCGGAACATCCCGTAGCCCTCCATGTGCAGCACCTTGTCGCCGTGCTGGTTGAACATCTCCCAGATGGTGCGCACCAGGCCCACGTCGGGGCGCTTGCTCATCGGGCGTTTCTCGGTGATGGTGTGCTGCAGCCGCAGCACGTCGCCGGGGTAGACCGGCTTGGTCCACTTCAGGCTCTCCAGCCCGGGCGAGCCCAGGCTGGAGGTCTCGTGCAGGAAGTTGGTCACCATCAGCCGCATGGCCATGGCGCAGGTGTGCCAGCCGCTGGCGCTGAGCGCCCCGAACACCGAGGCCTTGCCGCCTTCTTCGCTCAGGTGAAAGGGCTGCGGGTCGAACTGGCTGGCGAAGGCGACGATCTCTTCCTTCGTCGGCGAAATGCTGCCCAGGTCGCGGGTCTGTCCGACCTCCAGGTCTTCCCACCAGATCTTGATGTGCGGGCTGTTCTCGGGCGTGGTCGCGGTCATGGGGTTCCTTGTTCAACGCCCGCCGGACACATCCAGCAGGCTCATGGTGGTGTAGCTGGCCGCCGGCGACAGCAGCCAGACGATGGCCTGTGCGACCTCGTCGGCAGTGCCGCCGCGCTGCATGGGCACCTGGTGCTTGAGGTCGTTGACGCGGGTGGGCAGGCCGCCCGAGGCGTGGATCTCGGTCTCGATCAACCCGGGCCGCACCGCGTTGACGCGGATGCCTTCGGCCGCCACCTCCTTGGCCAGGCCGATGGTGAAGGTGTCGATGGCGCCCTTGGCCGCGGCGTAGTCCACGTACTGCCCGGGCGAGCCGATGCGCGAGGCGGCGCTGGAGACGTTGACGATGGTACCGCCCTCGCCGCCGTGGCGCGTGCTCATGCGGCGCACCGCCTCGCGCGCGCAGAGGAAGCTGCCGTACACATTGATGTCGAACATGCGCTTCCAGCGCGCCGCGCTCATCTCGTCGACGCGGGCGGTCACGTCCACCACGCCGGCATTGTTCACCAGGCCGGTGAGCCGGCCCAGCTTGGCGTCGATCTTCCCGAACATGCGCAGCACCTGCGCCTCGTCGGCCACGTCGGCCTGCACGGTGATGGCGTTGCCGCCGTCGGCACGGATGGCGCGCACCACCTCGTCGGCGGCCAGCGAATTCGCGGTGTAGTTCACCGCCACCGCCCAGCCTTCGCGCGCGGCCAGCCGCGCCGTTGCCGCGCCGATGCCCCGGCCGCCGCCGGTCACCAGCAGCACCCCGTTGGCCCCTGCGTTCATCCTGCACCCTCCTGACGCTCTGTCACATTTGCGGTTACAACATGCACCTGTCGAAACTTAACGCAGGCGGCCCCGCGCAAGCGTCGCGCACCGGACCTGCCACTCATCGTTCGGAGACTTCATGGGCAGCTTTGTTCAACTCACTTCCGCCGACGGATTCCATTGTCCCGCCTACGTCGCGCAGCCCACCGGCCAGCCCAAGGGCGGGCTGGTCGTGCTGCAGGAAATTTTCGGCGTCAACAGCCACATCCAGGCCGTGGCCGACGGCTATGCGGCCGAAGGCTATTTCGTGGTGGCGCCCTCCACCTTCCACCGGGTCAAGGCTGGCGTGGATCTGGGTTACACCGAGGCCGACATGGGCGCGGGCATGGCCCTCAAGACCGCGGTCGAGGCCCTGCCCCCTCCGGGCGTGATGGCCGACATCCAGGCCGCGATCCGTCTGGCCGCACAGGGCGGCAAGGTCGGCATCGTGGGCTACTGCTGGGGCGGCCTGCTGACCTGGCGCTCGGCCTGCACGCTGCAGGGGCTGTCGGCGGCGGTGCCGTACTACGGCGGCGGCATGACCACACCGGACGAGATGGCGCGCAAAGAGCAGGTGCCGACGCTGGCGCACTTTGCCGAGCAGGACCGCTGGATTCCGCTGGACGGCGTGGAGGCGTTCCGCCAGGCGCACCCTGCGGTGACGGTGCACCTCTATCCGGCGCACCACGGTTTCAACTGCGACCAGCGGGGCGCCTGGGACGCTCCCTCGGCCGCACTCGCCCGTGAGCGTACGCTCGCCTTCTTTTCACAGCACCTGGGCTGAGTCCGGCATGCGCAATCTGCTGCGACGGGGCCTGTTGTGGCTGGCCTGTGGCGCGGCGCCTGTGATGGCGCAGACCCCGTACGCGGGGCCGCTGTTCGACGCCCATCTGCACTACAACGACGATGCCTGCGTGCAGGACGCACCCGACCCGGCCTGCCCGCACCCGCTGAACGATGTGCTGGCCCGCATGCAGCGCAACGGCGTGCGCGCGGTGCTGGCCAATTCGCGGCCCAATGCCGGCACCCTTGCCCTGGCCGGCGCGCGCGAGGCCACGCATGCCGCGGGCGTGACCGTGGTGCCCTTCGTGCGCCTGTACCGGGACCGGGCCGACTACAGCAGCTGGTTCCGGGACGAGAGCATCGTCGATCTGGTGAGCACCGAACTGGCACGGGGCACACCGGCCGGACCCTATCAGGGCCTGGGCGAGTTCCACCTCTACGACAGCGCAAATGCCAACGGGCCGGTGGCGAGGCGCCTGATGGCACTGGCCGAGGAGAAGCAGCTCGCGGTGCTTGCGCACGTCGATGACGTGGCGATCGACCTGCTGATGGCCGCCACACCCAGCCAGGGGCAGAAGCTGCGGCTGATCTGGGCGCACACGGGCATCGGTGGAGCTTCCGTCGAACGCGTCGATGCGCTCATGGCGCGCTACCCCCTGCTGATGGGCGAGCTGTCCTACCGGCCGGGCCTGACCTGCGGCGACGGGCAGCTGTGCCCCGAGTGGCACAGCCTGCTGCTGAAGTACCCCGAACGGTTTCTGATCGGATCGGACACCTGGGTCAACCAGCGCTGGCTCTATTACGACGAGCTGATGCAGTCTTACCGGCACTGGCTGGGCGGGCTGCCGGCCAGCGTGGCGCGGCGCATTGCCTGGGACAACGCCGCCACGCTGTTCGGCGTGGCGCACGGCAACGGCCGGCCCTGACGCGGTGGGCCGCGCTCAGCGCCCGCTGCGCGCCAGGTAGCGCTTGCGCCAGAAGACCACGCTCAGGCCCACGGCGATCAGGACCATTGAGCCCATGGCCCACCAGAAGCCGGCGTTGTCGTGCAGCAGCGGGATGAACTCGAAGTTCATGCCGAAGATGCCGGCGATCAGGTTCAGCGGCAGGAAGATGGCGGTCAGCGCGGTGAGCGTGCGCATGATGTCGTTGGTGCGGTTGCTTTGCGCCGAGAAGTGCATCTGCACCGCGGTCTCGGCGTTCTGCTCCAGCCGGCGCACGTGGTGGATCACCCGCTCGATGTGCTCCAGCACGTCGCGGCTGCGCACCTTGAGCAGTTCCAGTCCTTTGTGGCCGCCGAAGTGGTCGCCGTGGCCCTCGACCACCTCCCAGCCCGCCAGCGCCTCGATCCAGTCCTGGATCGCGGCGCGCTGGTCTTCGCAGATCTCGTCGAGCTGGTGCAGCGAGATGCGGGCGTCCAGCAGCGAACCCCAGTTCGTGAACCGGGTGGACGGGTGCAGCAGCTCGGCCTGCCAGTGGTCCAGCTGCCGCGTGAGCTCGCGTCGCAGCTCCAGGTAGCCGTCGACCATCTGGTTGACGATGCGCAACATCAGGTCGGCCGGGCCGGAGGGCAGATTCACACCAGCCGCCCGCGCGGCACTCGTGCCCGCGCCCAGCAGGCGGGTGGCGTAGTGGTCCAGCACCGTGCAGCCGGCCGGGTGCACCGTCAGCAGCACCCGGTCGAACACCGCGAAGCCCACCGGGCTGGTGTCGATGCGGCGCAGCACCGGCGGCCCGCCGCGCCGGGTGGGCTGCGTGAGCACCTGGCCCGGGTGGGAGAGGTCGGTTTCGCTGTGCCCGGCGGCCAGGCGGCGGAACACCAGCAGGTCGTACTGCGAGGTGTAGTCGAAGTGCGAGGGCAGCTGGTTGTTCAGCAGGTCGGAGATGTGCAGGTCCACCAGCGGCACGCTGCCCAGCGCCAGCAGCGTGGACTGCACATGGCCCTGCTCCAGCTCGAATTCCCGCCGGCCGCAGGCGATCCAGATGAATCCGCTGACCGGCGGTTGCGTGGGCAGACCATCCGATTCGGTGACCGAGGTCGTCTGGACGTGGAAGACGCGCATGCCCGGACGCGCTTCAGCCGCGCAGCAGCCGCGCGGCGTCGCGCGCGAAATAGGTCAGGATGCCGTCGCAGCCGGCGCGCTTGAAGGCCATCAGGCTCTCCATCATCACCGCGTCGTGGTCCAGCCAGCCGTTCTGGGCGGCGGCCTTGAGCATCGCGTATTCGCCGCTGACCTGGTAGGCGAAGGTGGGCATGTGGAACTGATCCTTCACGCGGCGCACGATGTCCAGGTAGGGCATGCCGGGCTTGACCATCACCAGGTCCGCGCCTTCGGCGATGTCCAGCGCCACCTCGCGCAGCGCCTCGTCGCTGTTGCCCGGGTCCATCTGGTAGACCTTCTTGTCGGCCTTGCCCAGGTTGGCGGCCGAACCCACCGCATCGCGGAACGGGCCGTAGAAGGCGCTGGCGTACTTGGCGCTGTAAGCCATGATGCGCGTGTGCACGTGGCCGGCCGCTTCCAGCGCCTGGCGGATCGCGCCGATGCGCCCGTCCATCATGTCGCTGGGCGCCACCATGTCCACCCCGGCAGCCGCCTGGGTCAGCGCCTGCTGCACCAGGATCTTCACCGTCGGGTCGTTCAGGATGTAGTTGTGCTCGTCCAGCACACCGTCCTGGCCGTGGCTGGTGTAGGGGTCCAGGGCCACATCGGTCATCACGCCCAGGCCGGGGAACTCCTTCTTGAGCGCCCGCACCACGCGCGGCACCAGCCCCTCGGGGTTCATGGCTTCCTGGCCGTCCGGCGTCTTGAGCGACTGGTCGATCACCGGGAACAGCGCCATGTAGGGAATGCCCAGCTTCACGCAGTCCTCGGCCACCGGCAGCAGCAGGTCCAGGCTCAGGCGCTCGACGCCCGGCATGGACGCGACCGCTTCGCGCCGGCCGGCGCCGTCGAGCACGAACACCGGGTAGATGAAGTCGGCGGGGCTCAGCCGGTGCTCGCGCACCAGGTCGCGGGTGAAGACGTCGCGGCGCAGGCGGCGCGGGCGGGACAGGGGGTAGGGGGCGGGTGTGTGCATGAGGCTATTGTGGCAAACCGGTCAACCGTGCAGTAATTTGCGATGGCCCCAGTGCAGCGTGTCCGGGTGGTTGTTGCAAATCGTAAAAAAAGCACGATGATTGAGAACGTCGGAGTGACGTCTTGCACGCCGCGTAATAAGAAAATACTGATGCTGCTGCGGCCATGCGGGACGCAGTAGGAATCTTTCACTCAAGAGCACTGTCATGCAGCCCACCAGATCCAGCCCACCCAACCAGACCTCCAACCCCAAACCGGGCGCCCCGACCGAGGCCGATGCATGGAAGCTGGAGGACCACTGGCAGGAGCTGGTGTCTGCGCTGGCCGACCAGTTCACCGAAGGTGTGAGCAGCCTTCAAAACCAGATCGACCAGCTGCTGGCCAAGGGCCGCATCACCAAGATGGAGCACCGGGCGCTGAACATCCCTGCCGAACGCATCAAGCTGGCGGGGCTCAGCGCCCAGCAGATCCACCGCCTGTACGGAGGGCGCATCCGCCAGACGCACGAGAAGGTGAACATGGCCGATCTGGTGGAGGGCGTGTTGCAGGAGCGCAAGCAGGAACTGGGCATCCTGGGCATCGCCCTGCGCCGCAAGCTCAAGCCGGTCGAGGTGCTGATCGACCCGACGTTGGCGCATTCCTTTGTCAACGCGGTGCTCGACTGGGGCATTCCGTTCGGCAACCGGGTGGATGTGCGCATGGACCTCAATGCGTGGCCACAGCACGCGCGGCTGCAGATGCGCGTGGCCAACGACGGGATCCCGCCTTCGAGCAGCACCGCGTCCGACAGCCTCAGCTGGATGCTGATTCGCCAGATCGCTGCCGCCTCGGGCGGTATCGACCTCGAGCGCGACGTGACCGCCGAGGGCGTCAGTTTCACGGCGATGTTCAGCCGCACCGTGGTGCAGGCGGTTGATGGCATTTCGACCGTCGACCTGTCGGACGAACACTCGTCGATGTTCAAGTCGCTCTCGGGCACGTATGTGCTCACGATCTCCCCTAGCCTGCAGATCCGTGCCGACGTGCGGGATGCGCTGCGTGAAATCGGGATCACCTCCGACAGCGTGGTGGACTTCCATCAGGCCCGCGATGCCGTCAAGGCCCGCATGCCCAACCTGATCGTGGTCGATTCGGAGATCAAGGACGGGGAGTTCGAGCGCTTCCGCAGCGAGCTGTTGCGCGAGGTGTTCGAGTTTCCGTTCGTGGAGATTTCGCCCGACGACAGTTCGTTTGACATGTCCGGGTTTGGCGAGTTTTCGATGGCCAAGGTCGGACGCGGGAACATCCGGGAGGCGCTGGGCACGGCCGTGATGTTCGAATTGGCCAAGATGATGTAGTGCTTTTGGGTCTATTTATTGGCCTGCGCGCAGGCCCTGTCAGTTTTGACAGGGCGTCGCTTCACATCCGATGTGATCTGTTGTAACATCAGCCCCGAGCGCGTCCTTGGACCGCTCCCCGCTTTTCCTCCCTGAGCGGGTGCCTTAGTGTGTGACAGCAAAAAGGCTTCCTAACCCGGCCCTGTGGGCCGGGTTTTTTTTGTGCCGTGCGGCCATGAATCCCTGCAGCGGCGGCGCAGATAAACTGCCCGCATGCTCTGGGTCAAATCCTTCCACATCGTCTTCATCGCCAGCTGGTTCGCGGGCCTGTTTTACCTGCCCCGCATTTTTGTGAACCTGGCGATGGTTCCCCCTGAAAGCGTGGCCGAGCGCGAACGGCTGATGCTGATGGCCGAAAAGCTGTTCCGTTTCACCACCATGCTGGCCGTCCCTGCGCTGGTCCTGGGGCTCTGGCTCTGGCTGGGGTATGGGATCGGCCTGGGTGCCGGCAACGGGTGGATGCACGCCAAGCTTCTGCTGGTGGTTCTGATTCTGGGCTATCACCACGCCTGTGGGCGGCTTCTGAAGTCCTTCAGGACCAATGCCAATCGGCGCCACCATGTCTGGTTCCGGTGGTTCAACGAAGCGCCGGTGATCATGCTGGTGCTGGTGGTCGTTCTGGTGGTCGTCAAGCCATTCTGATGACCGGGCGCGCCGTGGCGAGCCGATCCTCTGCTATTCCGCTGTCGCTGCTGTTTGCGGCGCTCGTCGTCTATGCCAGTCTCTATCCTTTCGAAGGATGGCGCTGGTCTGGCGGACAGGTGTGGGCGTTTCTGAGCGCGCCCCTTCCCCGTTACTGGACGAAGTTCGATGTGTCGGCCAACCTGGTGGGCTATGTGCCGCTTGGGTTCCTGGCGGCGCTGGGGTTGCTGCGGTCGGGCTGGGGGCGCTGGGCGTGGTGGTTTGCGGTGCTGTTGCCGGCCATGCTGTCGCTGTCGCTGGAGACCCTGCAGAATTTCCTGCCCATGCGGGTTCCGTCCAACCTGGACCTCGGACTCAACATCGCAGGGGGCGTGCTGGGCGTCTGCCTGGCCTGGTTCCTCGAACGACTGGGTGTGATGCGGCAATGGACGCAGTTCCGTCGGAACTGGTTCGCGCCTCAGGCGCACGGATCGCTGGTGTTGCTGGCGCTTTGGCCGTTCGCCCTGCTGTATCCGTTGTCGGTGCCGTTCGGCCTGGGGCAGGCCTGGGAACAGCTAGAGGAGGTGTTGTCCAGTCTGCTGGTGGACACGCCCTTCCTGGTCTGGCTGCCCTTGCAGTCGGAAGCGGCAGTGCCGCTGAGCCCCCTGGCGCAGGCGTTGTGCGTGGCGCTGGGTCTGCTGGCACCGCTGATGCTGGGGTATGCGGATGTGCATGCTCCCTCGCGCAGGCTGGTGCTGCTGGTTGCGCTGCTTTTGTCGGCCCTGGGCGCCGCCGGATTCTCGGCGGCCATGACTTACGGGCCGGACCACGCCTGGGCCTGGGTGGACATGCCGGCGCTGCTGGGCATGGCCGTCGCCGCGCTGGTGGCGCTTGCCACGTTGAGGCTGCCACCGCGCGCGTGCCACGTCAGTCTGCTGCTGGCACTCGCAGTCTCCCTGAGTCTTCTCAATCGTGCGCCAGTGAGTGCCTACTTTGACCAGTCTTTGAACGTCTGGGAGCAGGGGCGTTTCATCCGCTTCCACGGCCTGTCTCAGTGGCTGGGCTGGCTGTGGCCGTTTGCCGCCCTGATGTATGCCGTGCGGGCAGTGACCCGACTCCCCGCCGGGCGCCAGGCCGACCACTAGAATCCAGCCATGTCAGAGAACCGATCCTCCTACTACGAGCGCCACATCTTTTTCTGCCTGAACCAGCGCGACAACGGCGAAAACTGCTGCGCGCAGCACAAGGCGCAGGCGGCCTTTGATCGGTGCAAGAGCCAGTCCAAGGCATTGGGCCTGTTGGGCCCCGGCAAGGTGCGGGTGAACAAGG
The DNA here is from genome assembly GCF_004006415.1 of Hydrogenophaga sp. NH-16. Classification (NCBI taxonomy): domain Bacteria; kingdom Pseudomonadati; phylum Pseudomonadota; class Betaproteobacteria; order Burkholderiales; family Comamonadaceae; genus Hydrogenophaga; species Hydrogenophaga sp. NH-16. The sequence goes on along the minus strand of NZ_CP029344.1, from coordinate 2,381,542 downwards.
CGGGCTGCCTGGATCGCTGTGCCGGTGGTCCCATCGCCGTCGTGTACCCCGAGGCTGTCTGGTACAGCTACGTGGATGAACAGGACATCGACGAGATCGTGCAGTCGCATCTCAGGGATGGGGTGGTGGTCGAGCGCTTGCGAACGCCACCGGAAGTCGGGCGCTGAGATGCCCGGATTCCTGGATTGATAGCGCGACACACGTGAACGCACACACCGAGCATCTTTTACAGGTAGGTCCCTCCGGGCAGCTGGAGGTGGCCATCGACCGCGCTGCCGGGTCTTCCCGTGGGATGGCGGTCATTGCGCATCCCCACCCATTGCATGGGGGCACCCTCACCAACAAGGTGGTGCAGACCCTGGCGCGTGCCTTCGTCCTTTGCGGGTGGACGGCCGTGCGGTTCAACTTCCGTGGTGTGGGTGCGAGCGGGGGTGTCTACGATGAAGGGCGCGGGGAGTTGCAGGACATGCTGGAGGTTGTCCGCTCACAGGTGCCTGACGGTCCGCTGTGTCTTGCCGGCTTCTCGTTTGGTGGCTTCGTCGCAAGCCAGGCCGTGGCCGCATTGCACGGTCAGCGGGACATCCAGAAGGTGGTGCTGGTCGGCCCTGCCACCAGCCGGTTCGGCGTCGCCGCTATTCCGGATGAACTTCGCCAGCGCACATTGGTCATTCATGGCGAGCACGACGACACCGTGCCGCTGCAGTCCGTAATGGATTGGGCGCGCCCGCAAGCCCTGCCTGTGCTGGTGGTGCCAGGCGGGGGCCACTTCTTTCACGGGCAGTTGCCCTTGTTGAGAGAACTGGTGCAGCGGCATCTCGTCGCCTGAACTCGGGTCGCTTCGACCCTGGACTTCTTTCTTCTCTTTCAATTCCATGCTGTTTGAACGAATCTTGCCCAAGGGTGGTCTGCTGGCCGTTTTCTTTCTGTGTTGGCACCTGGCCGCCTCGGCGGCTGTTCCGCAACCTCCGGAAGTGGCGGCGCGGGCGTACCTGCTTCTGGATGTGTCGTCCGGGCAGGTCCTGGCGGCCAAGGAACCGGACAAGCCTGTCGAACCCGCTTCGCTCACCAAGCTGATGACTGCCTATCTCGTGTTTGATGCCCTCAAATCCGGCAAGATCGATCTCAAACAGACACTTTCAGTGAGTGAGCGGGCCTGGAAAATGCCGGGCTCCCGCATGTTCATTGACCCCAAGATGAAGGTGCCGGTGGAGGATCTCATCAAGGGCATGATCGTTCAGTCTGGCAATGACGCCACCATGGCCCTTGCCGAGGGCGTGGGTGGAAGTGCGGAGCAGTTCGTCGAAATGATGAATCGCCAGGCCAAGGCGCTGGGAATGAACGCCAGCAGCTTCAGGAACCCGGAAGGTCTGACCGTTCCGGGGCACACCACCACGGCCCGGGATCTGGCGACGCTGGCGACCCGGCTGATGCGCGACTTCCCTGAATACGTTCCGTATTACGCCATTCAGCGTTACCGCTATCCAGGCACTCCAGCAGCCAATGACACCAACCGGAACCTTCTGCTGTTCCGCGACCCCTCTGTGGATGGCCTGAAGACCGGACACACCGATGCCGCCGGCTATTGCCTCGTTGCAACTGCTCGCCGGCCCAGCGCGTTGCTGGGCGCCGGAGCAGAGGGGCAGCGCAGGCTGTTGAGCGTCGTGTTGGGTGCTGCCAGCGAAAATTCGCGTGCAGCGGAGAGTCAGAAGCTGCTGAACTGGGGGTTCACGGCCTATGAGGCGGTCCGCTTGAGCTCCGTGGGCGGTGCGGTGGTCACTCCCCGCGTCTGGAAGGGGCGCGCGGATCAGGCCAAGCTTGGGCGCCCCGAGGGCGTGGTGGTGTCCGTTCCGGCGGGAACCGGCGCCGGGCTCAAAACCGAGGTCACGCGCCCGGATCCGTTGGTGGCCCCTCTGCTCAAGGGGCAGCAGGTGGGGATGCTTCGTGTGCGTACCGCGGGCGGCGAGACGGTTGCCGAGGTCCCTCTGACGGTGCTGGAGTCCGTTGAAGAGAGTGGCATTTTCGGGCGGGCCTGGGACGCACTGCGGCTGTGGATCCAGTGAATACATCGGTGCGTCGACGGACACCAGAGAGATGGATTTGGTCTTTCAATAGGCCCGTGATACAGTAGAGGGCTTTTCGGAATTTTCCGAAGGGTTTCGCTTTTTCGCTCATCAAACGTTTAGGGACGTTTCTTTCATGCCAACCATCAGTCAACTCGTGCGCCACGGCCGGGAGGTCGAAAAGACCAAGTCCAAGAGCCCGGCCATGGAAAACTCGCCGCAGCGTCGTGGTGTGTGTACCCGCGTGTACACCACGACCCCCAAGAAGCCCAACTCCGCTCTGCGCAAGGTCGCCAAGGTGCGCCTGACCAACGGTTTTGAGGTGATTTCCTACATCGGTGGTGAAGGCCTCGTGTCAAGGATCTGCCCGGTGTGCGTTACCACATCGTCCGCGGCTCGCTGGACCTGCAAGGCGTGAAAGACCGCAAGCAGGCGCGCTCCAAGTACGGTGCCAAGCGTCCCAAGAAGGCCTGATCTTCCTGAAATGTCGGTGTTTGTTCCGCCCTGGCAGGTGGTGCAAACGTAGTGACCCCAAACACGGGCTGTTCCGTGCGGGTCGAGTAAGTGAGGGTCCCGGATGGCTCTCGCGGTGTCCGAAAGGGCGCCAACTGAAGCAATGCAGAGGTAAAAAAATGCCACGTCGTCGCGAAGTCCCTAAACGTGAAATCCTGCCGGATCCCAAATTCGGCAATGTCGAGCTTTCCAAGTTCATGAACGTGATCATGGAAGGTGGCAAGAAGGCGGTTGCCGAGCGCATCATCTACGGCGCCCTCGAGCAAATCGAGAAGAAGACCGGCAAGGATCCGGTGGAAATATTCTCGACCGCCATCAACAACGTCAAGCCCATGGTGGAAGTCAAGTCCCGCCGCGTGGGTGGTGCCAACTACCAGGTGCCCGTTGAGGTGCGCCCCGTCCGCCGTCTGGCGCTGTCGATGCGCTGGATCAAGGAGGCGGCCCGCAAGCGCAGCGAAAAGTCCATGGCCCAGCGCCTGGCCAATGAACTGGTTGAGGCAACAGAAGGTCGTGGTGGCGCCATGAAAAAGCGCGACGAAGTGCACCGTATGGCCGAGGCCAACAAGGCGTTCAGCCACTTCCGCTTCTGATTCACGCGGGCGTTTTGTACGCCTGCTGTTCTTTTGGAAGCGAGCCCGCGGGCCCCACAGGGTCGCGGGCTTTGGTATTTAATTTTGGAGAATTTCATGGCACGCACCACGCCCCTTGAGCGTTACCGCAACATCGGTATTTCGGCCCACATTGACGCCGGCAAGACCACCACCACCGAGCGCATCCTGTTCTATACCGGTGTGAACCACAAGATTGGTGAGGTGCACGACGGCGCCGCCACCATGGACTGGATGGAGCAGGAGCAGGAGCGTGGTATCACGATCACGTCCGCTGCCACCACCTGCTTCTGGAAGGGCATGGACCTGTCCTACCCCGAGCACCGCTTCAACATCATCGACACCCCCGGCCACGTGGACTTCACCATCGAGGTGGAGCGTTCCATGCGCGTGCTCGACGGTGCTTGCATGGTGTATTGCGCCGTGGGTGGCGTGCAGCCCCAGTCTGAGACCGTCTGGCGCCAGGCCAACAAGTACAAAGTGCCCCGTCTGGCCTTCGTGAACAAGATGGACCGCACTGGTGCCAACTTCTTCAAGGTCTATGACCAGATGAAGCTGCGCCTGAAGGCCAACCCGGTGGCGATCGTGATACCGATCGGTGCCGAAGACAACTTCAAGGGCGTGATCGACCTCATCAAGATGAAGGCCATCATCTGGGACGAGGCGTCCCAGGGCATGAAGTTCGAGTACCAGGACATCCCGGCCGACCTGCAGGCGCAGGCCGAGGAGTGGCGCAGCAAGATGGTCGAGGCAGCCGCTGAAGCCAACGAAGAGCTGATGAACAAGTACCTTGAGGAAGGCGACCTGACCGAAGCCGAAATCAAGGCCGGCATCCGTGCGCGGACGCTGGCGGTTGAGATCCAGCCGATGCTGTGCGGTACCGCCTTCAAGAACAAGGGTGTGCAGCGCATGCTGGACGCCGTCATCGATTTCCTGCCTTCGCCGGTGGACATTCCGCCCGTGGCAGGTACCGACGACGATGACAAGGAAACCTCCCGCAAGGCTGACGACGAAGAGAAGCTGTCCGCCCTGGCGTTCAAGCTCATGACCGACCCGTTTGTGGGGCAGCTGACTTTCGTTCGTGTGTACTCGGGCGTGCTCAAGAAGGGCGACACCGTTTACAACCCGATCAAGGGCAAGAAGGAGCGCATCGGCCGTATCGTGCAGATGCACGCCAACAACCGCCAGGAAGTCGAAGAAATCCGGGCAGGCGACATCGCTGCCTGTGTGGGCCTGAAAGATGTGACCACGGGCGAAACCCTGTGCGATCCGTCCGCCATCATCACCCTGGAAAAGATGGTCTTCCCTGAGCCCGTGATCGCGCAGGCCGTGGAGCCCAAGTCGAAGGCCGACCAGGAAAAGATGGGCATCGCCCTGGGCCGTCTGGCTGCCGAAGATCCGTCCTTCCGTGTCAAGACCGACGAAGAGTCCGGTCAGACCATCATTGCCGGTATGGGCGAGTTGCACCTGGAGATCATCGTCGACCGCATGAAGCGCGAGTTCGGCGTGGAAGCCAACGTGGGCAAGCCGCAGGTGGCCTACCGCGAAACCATCCGTGGAACCGTGGAAGAAGCCGAAGGCAAGTTCGTGCGCCAGTCCGGCGGCAAGGGCCAGTACGGTCACGTGGTGTTCAAGATCGAACCACAGGAGCCGGGCAAGGGGTTCGAGTTCGTGGACGCCATCAAGGGCGGTGTGGTGCCGCGCGAATACATCCCTGCTGTGGGCAAGGGCGTGGAAGAGGCGCTGAACCAGGGTGTGCTGGCCGGGTATCCGGTGGTCGACGTGAAGGTCACTCTGCACTTCGGTTCGTACCACGACGTGGACTCGTCCGAACAGGCGTTCAAGATGGCCGCCATTTTTGGTTTCAAGGAGGGCTGCCGCAAGGCTCAGCCCGTCATCCTCGAGCCAATGATGGCCGTGGAAGTCGAGACCCCGGAGGACTATGCCGGTACCGTCATGGGCGACCTGTCTTCCCGTCGCGGCATGGTGCAGGGCATGGACGACATGGTCGGCGGCGGCAAGGCCATCAAGGCCGAGGTGCCGCTGTCCGAAATGTTCGGCTATGCCACCACGTTGCGCTCCATGACCCAGGGTCGTGCCACCTACACCATGGAATTCAAGCACTACAGCGAGGCTCCGCGGAACGTGTCCGAGGCCATCGTCGCCGCTCGTTCCAAGTAATCAGATCGGTCTTCGGCGCCCGTCGGGGTGGGCCGGCTGCCCGTGGCAGGCCCGTGCCGGAGACGTTAAACACTCACGGGTTTTGTTCTTTCAACAGAGGTATTTGCAATGGCAAAAGAGAAATTTGAGCGGACCAAGCCGCACGTGAACGTGGGCACGATTGGTCACGTGGACCACGGCAAGACGACGCTGACGGCTGCCATCACCACGGTGCTGGCTGCCAAGTTCGGTGGCGCCGCCAAGGCCTACGACCAGATCGACGCGGCTCCTGAGGAGAAGGCTCGTGGCATCACCATCAACACCGCACACGTGGAATACGAGACGGCCAACCGCCACTACGCCCACGTGGACTGCCCCGGTCACGCTGACTACGTCAAGAACATGATCACCGGTGCTGCCCAGATGGACGGCGCTATCCTGGTGTGCTCGGCCGCCGACGGCCCGATGCCCCAGACCCGCGAGCACATCCTGCTGGCGCGCCAGGTGGGTGTTCCCTACATCATCGTGTTCCTGAACAAGTGCGACATGGTGGATGATGCCGAGCTGCTGGAGCTGGTCGAGATGGAAGTGCGCGAGCTGCTCTCCAAGTACGACTTCCCCGGCGACGACACCCCCATCGTCAAGGGTTCGGCCAAACTAGTAGCCAGAACATCCATCAACCCAGTGGCTCAGTATTCGACGTGATCACTGGCTCAGTTGTGATGATGAATCAACAGCCGAACACTCGAAACTCAGCCTGAGCACGCTATATACGGTCGAACACCCCGCTGCCGTCACGACAACCAGGTTGAGGACAGTCGAAAAGCTAGCGCAGGGCTTCGGTGTTCACCCACTCGTTTTGGTGTCGTCTGAGAAGCAGATTCGACAGCCCTTGACAGGCACAAACGCTATTACTCTCGTAGCACTCAACCTTAGAAAAATTCGTGCCGAGCAAGGTTTGACTCAAGAAGCGCTTGCATCCAAAGCCCTGATAGCAAGGCACCTCATCACCAAGATTGAGACAGCGTCGAACGAAAACCCGACGCTTGAGTCTTTGGACCGACTTGCCAACGCGTTGGGAGTGAGCACAGAGGCGTTTTTTAACGACCTTCAAGTCTCGTCAAGTTTGAACGGTTGAAGAGCGGCAACTGATTTAGCTCGGCGCAAAGCCTCAGCCGCGACGAAGCCGGACAGACTCCTCACCCATGACCTCACCACCATCAGAGTGAAGGCAACATAGGGTACTTGTTGACAAATACTGAAGGTAGCTGCTAGTTGACCCAGAGCCCTATTGTCAAAAAACACGTCAACAATGAAAAAGGCCCAGAACACAATGGTTCCGGGCCTTTTATTGACGAATCAGAAAAAGTAGCTTCTAGAACGGGATGTCGTCGTCCATGTCGTCGAAACCACTGGCCGGACGGGCGGCCGCCGGAGCGGGGGCCGGTGCCGGACGGGGCGCGGGCGCCTGGCGCGGAGCGGCGGCCGGACGGCTGTAGCCGCCACCACCACCGCCCTCGTCGCCACCGCCCATGCCTTCGCGGCCGCCGAGCAGCTGCAGTTCGGTGGCGATGATGTCCACGGTGTTCTTTTCCACGCCGGTGGCCTTGTCCACATAGGTGCCGTACTTCAGGCGGCCTTCGACATAGATCGGGCGGCCCTTCTTGACGTATTCGCCGGCGATTTCGGCCAGGCGGTCGTAGAAGGTGACGCGGTGCCACTGGGTGTCTTCGATGGTCTCGCCGCTGTTGCGGTCCTTGCGCCGGCTGGAGGTGGCCACGCTCACGTTGGCCACCGCCTGGCCCGAGGGCAGGTAACGGATTTCGGGGTCGCGGCCGCAGTTGCCGACGAGGATGACTTTGTTGACGGATGCCATGGATGAACCCTGCTGAACTGGAACCAGGCGCCGCGACGGCGCCGGGGCGGTCGGACATTGTGCCGCAAGTGCCCTTCTTCCCCGCCGTCCGACCCGCGAAGACGACCTGTGAACTGAGATAAACCGGCCGGGGGCACGCTTGCTTCTACACTGCGGGGCCCATGAAAGGTGAGCCGGACTTTTTCCAGAACCTGCAGGACGAGCTGTCGGACGGACGGGGCTGGCTGGACCGGTCGATCGTGCTGGCCTATGCCGTTGCCGCCGGCCTGTGCGTGGTGATCTTCACCCTGATGAGCGAAACCGCCTTCGAGTGGTTCGCGCACCTGCATGCCCGGTCGCCCTGGGCGGTCCTGATCTGGACCCCGGCATTGACCGCCTTCATCGTCTGGGCCACACGCCGCTTCGCGCCCGGCGCCGCCGGCTCCGGCATTCCGCAGGTGATGACGGCCCTCGACCCCCACCTGCCACGCGACATGCGCCAGCGGTTCGTGTCGATCCGCCTGACCGTGGCCAAGATGCTGCTCGGCTCCATGAGCCTGCTCGCCGGACTGTCGGCCGGGCGCGAGGGGCCTTCCGTGCAGGTGGCCGCAGGTGTGATGCACAACGCGCGCCGCTGGCTGCGCCCCGGCTCGGGGATGAACGATCACGCCCTGCTGGTCGCCGGCGGGGCGGCCGGCATCGCGGCAGCGTTCAATGCGCCGCTGGCCGGCGTGGTGTTCGCCATAGAGGAACTGTCCAAGAAACTCGAGTCGCGCAACAGCGGCCTGATCATCGCGGCCATCGTCCTGGCAGGCCTGGTGAGCATTTCGGCTTTTGGCAACCTCAGCTATTTCGGTTCGGTGGCCGTGACCCGGCTGGGCTGGGGCGCCCTGCTGCCCGGCCTGTCGGTGGCCATCGCCTGTGGTGTGCTCGGCGGCCTGTTTGCGCGGCTGCTGGCCGCCTCGGCGGCGGGCATGCCCGACCGCTTCAGCGCCTTCCGCAAGCGGTACCCGGTGCGCTTTGCCGCCGGCTGCGGGCTGCTGATCGCCATCATCGGCCTGGTCACGGACGGCGCCACCTTCGGGGCCGGTGCCGAAGAAGTGCGGCACATGCTGGCCGGCGAGAGCGACGCGTCCCGTCTGTATGTGCTGCTCAAATTCGTCGCCACCTGGCTGACCACCTGGAGCGGCGTGCCCGGCGGCATCTTCGCGCCCTCGCTGTCCATTGGTGCCGGCGTCGGCCACGACATGGCCCAGCTGGTGGCGGGCGCGCAGTTCCAGACCCTGGCACCGAGCCTGATCGCCATGGGCATGGCCGGCTTCCTGGCTGCGGCCACGCAGGCGCCGCTGACCTCGTTCATCATCGTGATGGAGATGATCGACGGCCGTCCGATGGTGCTGAGCCTGATGGCCTCGGCCATGATCGCCAGCCTGATCGCGCGTCTGATCAGCCGCCCGCTTTACAGCACGCTGTCGGGGCTGATGATGCGGCCCCTGCGCGAAGCACAGGCCCGCGCACGGGAGGCGAAGGAAACCGCGCCCCCGCCGGACGGCGCCAGCTGAGTCCGGAACGGTGTTTCAGCCCTTCGGCGCGGGCGCCTTCATCGGCCAGGCCACCACGAACCAGACCAGCGTCGCCACCGCACAGGCGGCGAACAGGCCGGTCGGCCCCTGGGTGCGGGCCAGCCAGCCGCCGACGGCGCCGCCGACAAAGAAACCCACCGACTGCAGCGTGTTGTAGACCCCCAGCGCGGCGCCGCGCGCATGGGCCGGCGCCAGCTTGGACACCAGGCTGGGCTGGCTGGCTTCCATCATGTTGAAACCGATGAAGAACACGAACAGCAGGCCGCCCAGGGTCCACAGGCCCGGTGCCGCGTCGGCCACGGCCCACAGGCCCAGCTGCACCGCCAGGATCAGGCCGATGGACACCAGGAAGGCCGCGCGCAACCGGCCTTTGCGCTCCATGGGGAACAGCACGCCGCCCATGACCAGCAGCGAGGCCGCCACCGCGGGCAGGTAGACCTGCCAGTGGTCCGCCTTGGCCAGTCCGGCCGCCACCAGCAGCGCGGGCAGCGCCATCCACATGGCCAGTTGCACCGCGTGCAGCACGAACACCCCCAGGTTCAGCCGCAGCAGGCCGGCGTGGCGCAGCACCTCGCCCAGGCCGCCGCGCACCTGCTGCATGTCCGACGGCTTGTGCACCACCGGCTCGGGTGGTGCCACCCACAGCACCACGGCGATGCCCAGCAGCGCCAGCGTGCAGGTCATGGTGAAGATGCCCGAGAGGCCCACCCAGCCGGCCAGCAGCGGGGCGATCACCAGCGACAGCGCAAACATCAGCGCGATGCTGGCGCCGACCATGGCCATGGCCTTGGTGCGCACGGCGTCGCGCGTGACGTCGGCCAGAAAGGCGGTGACCGCGGCCGAGATGGCGCCCGCGCCCTGCACCGCGCGGCCGACGGCCAGCCAGGTGAGGTCCGGCGCCCAGGCGGCGATGGCACTGCCCACCGCGAACAGCAGCAGGCCGGCGACGATGGTGCGCTTGCGGCCGAAGCGGTCGGACGCGGTGCCGAAGGGGATCTGGAGGAAGGCCTGGGTCAGGCCGTACAGGCCCATGGCGAAGCCCACCCGCGCCGGATCGTCGCCGCCGGGCAGGCGGGCGGCCTCGAGCGCGAACACCGGCAGCACGATGAACAGGCCCAGCATGCGCAGCGCGAACACCAGGGCCAGTGAGGCGCTGGCGCGGCGCTCGTCGGGTGTCATGCGGGAGGAGTCGGTCGAATCCGGGGTGGCGGTGGTCGGGGACACGGCGGAATGTGCGGTCGAGGCAAAGGCGTGATTGTCGGTCATGGCGCGCCCCGGGGTTTGGCCGGGAAAGGACCGGCCTCTTATCATGTCGGGTTGCCCATCTGATGCCCCTCCCGTGGATTCCAAGCTCACCGCCCCCGCCGCCCACCCCACCGCCACCACCCTGTCGGTGCGCGGCGCGCGCACGCACAACCTCAAGAACATCGACCTGGACATCCCCAAGCAGTCGCTGGTGGTGATCACCGGTCTGTCGGGTTCGGGCAAGTCCAGCCTGGCGTTTGACACGCTGTACGCCGAAGGCCAGCGACGTTATGTGGAGAGCCTGAGCGCCTACGCCCGGCAGTTCCTGCAGCTGATGGACAAGCCCGACGTGGATCTGATCGAGGGCCTGTCGCCCGCGATCGCCATCGAGCAGAAGGCCACCAGCCACAACCCGCGCTCGACCGTGGGCACGGTGACCGAGATCCACGACTACCTGCGCCTGCTCTACGCCCGCGCCGGCACGCCCTACTGCCCGGACCACGACCTGCCGCTGGCCTCGCAGAGCGTGGCGCAGATGGTGGACACCGTCCTCGCATTGCCCGAGGGCACGAAGCTGATGATCCTGGCGCCGGTGGCGCGCGAGAAGAAGGGCGAGTTCGCCGACCTGTTCGCCGAGATGCAGGCCCAGGGTTATGTGCGCTTCCGCCTCAACGGCGAGGTGGTGGAGGCCGAGGCCCTGCCGGCACTGAAGAAAACCGAGAAGCACAACATCGACGTGGTGATCGACCGCATCAAGGTGCGCTCGGCCGATGAAGAGGGCACGAATCCTCAACGGCAACGGCTGGCGGAGAGCTTCGAGGCCGCCCTGCGCCTGGCGGAGGGCCGCGCGCTGACGGTGGACATGGACAGCGGCGCCGAGCAGGCGTTTTCGGCCAAGTTCGCCTGCCCGGTCTGCACCCACACCGTGGGCGAGCTGGAGCCGCGCCTGTTCTCGTTCAACTCGCCCCTGGGCGCCTGCCCGGCCTGCGACGGCATCGGCCACACCGAGGTGTTCGACGCCGAGCGCGTGGTCGCCTTCCCCACACTGAGCCTGGCCAGCGGCGCCATCAAGGGCTGGGACCGGCGCAACGGCTACTACTTCGCGATGATCGAGAGCCTCGCCGCGCACTACGGCTTCGACGCCGAAGCGCCGTGGGAAAGCCTGCCAGAGAAGGTGCAGCAGGTGCTGCTCTACGGCTCGGGCGAAGAAGAGATCAAGTTCAGCTACGCGCTGGAATCGGGCGAGCGCGCCGGCAAGAAGATCGCCAAGAAACACCCCTTCGAAGGCATCATCCGCAACTTCGAGCGCCGCTACCGCGAGACCGACAGCGTGGCCGTGCGCGAGGAGCTCGCACGTTACCGCAGCACCCAGCCCTGCCCCGAATGCGGCGGCACGCGGCTGCGCAAGGAGGCGCGCCATGTGTTCGTCGGTGAAGGCGAACAACGCCAGCCCATCTACAAGGTCAGCCACATCACCCTGGGCGAGGCGCTGGACTACTTCCGCCGCCTCGAACTGCAGGGCGCAAAAGCCGACATCGCCGCGCGCGTGGTGAACGAAATCCGCCAGCGCCTGAAGTTCCTCAACGACGTGGGCCTGAACTACCTGAGCCTGGACCGCAGCGCCGACACCCTGAGCGGCGGCGAGGCCCAGCGCATCCGCCTGGCCAGCCAGATCGGCAGCGGTCTGAGTGGCGTGATGTACGTGCTGGACGAGCCCAGCATCGGCCTGCACCAGCGCGACAACGACCGCCTGATCGGCACGCTGCAGCACCTGCGCGACCTGGGCAACACCGTGCTGGTGGTCGAGCACGACGAGGACATGATCCGCACCGCCGACCACGTGATCGACATCGGCCCCGGTGCGGGTGTGCACGGCGGGCGCGTGATGTCGCAGGGCACGCCGGCGGTGGTGATGGCCGACCCCAACTCACTCACCGGCCAGTACCTCAGCGGCGCGAAAGAAATCGCCGTGCCCACGCGGCGCACGCCCTGGCTGCCGGTCATCAAGCCCGAGGAGAAGGCCGACCCCAAGGCTTCGGCGGCCAAGTCCCGCTTTCCCATGAGCCCGGCCGCCGAACGCCGCGCCGAACGCCAGGCAGCGCACGAGGCCACGCTGGGCGCGCTTCAGGAAATCCGCGTGCGCGGCGCCAGGGGCCACAACCTCAAGGACGTGAGCGTGGCCTTCCCGGTGGGGCTGCTGACCTGCGTGACCGGCGTTTCGGGATCGGGCAAATCGACGCTGGTGAACGACACCCTCTACGCCGCCGTGGCGCGCACGCTCTACCGTTCGCACGACGAACCGGCCGAGCACGAGGCCATCGAAGGCATCGAACACTTCGACAAGGTCATCAACGTCGACCAGAGCCCCATCGGCCGCACACCGCGCAGCAACCCGGCCACCTACACCGGCCTGTTCACCGGCATCCGCGAGCTGATGGCCGAGGTGCCGACCGCGCGCGAACGCGGCTACGGACCGGGGCGCTTTTCCTTCAACGTGGCCGGCGGCCGCTGCGAGGCCTGCCAGGGCGACGGCGTGGTCAAGGTGGAGATGCACTTCCTGCCCGATGTCTATGTGCCTTGCGAGGTCTGCCACGGCCGGCGCTACAACCGCGAGACGCTGGAGGTCCAGTACAAGGGCCGCAACATCGCGCAGATCCTGGACATGACGGTTGAGCAGGCGGCCGAGTTCTTCAGCGCCGTGCCCACCCTGCACCGCAAGCTGCAGACCCTGCTGGACGTGGGCCTGAGCTATGTGCGCCTGGGCCAGAGCGCCACCACGCTCTCGGGCGGTGAGGCGCAGCGCGTCAAGCTGGCCCAGGAGCTGAGCAAGCGCGACACCGGCCGCACGCTCTACATCCTGGACGAGCCGACCACCGGCCTGCACTTCGCCGACATCGAGCTGCTGCTCAAGGTCTTGCACCAGCTGCGCGACGCGGGCAACACCATCGTCGTGATCGAGCACAACCTTGATGTGATCAAGACCGCCGACTGGCTGATCGACATGGGCCCCGAAGGCGGCTCGGGCGGTGGCACGGTGGTGGTGCAGGGCACGCCGGAAGACGTGGCGGCCTGCGAGGCCAGCCACACCGGGCGCTATCTGGCGCGCTTGCTCAGTCGCTGAGGATCAGCGCTTGCCGCGGAAAGCGATGCCGGCGCTGATCGAATGCGTGGTCTTGCGGCCCACCAGTGGGCTGCGCGAGGGCGCCGACAGCATGCGCGAGAGGTCCAGGCCACCGAACAGCACCCAGTGCTCGCTCAGCACATGGGTGTACTGCAGGCTGGTGCGCATGTTCTCCCAGCCACTGCTGAGGGTGAAGGGCGAACGCCCGACGCTCTGGGCCGTTTCGGGCGTGATGCCGTAATGGGTCTGCAGGTAGGTCTCGTTGCCGTAGGTCGCGCCCAGCCCGAAGTCCCAGTAGCTGTGTTCCGTCAACGGGTGGCGGTAGCCGAGCCCGGCCGACAGCCGGGACCCGCCCCGCCGCCCCAGCAGGTCCTTGTCGATGCTGGTGCTCCAGCTCCAGCGCTCGCCCAGCGCCGAGCCGGTGGAAATGCGGGCGCGCAGAGTGGACGGAATGTCGGGCAGGCCGCGAAAGCGGGGGTCGCCACCGAAGTCGCGCCCGTTGTCCATGCGCAGGGAAGCGCCCAGGCGCCAGTCGTTGAAGATGCCGAAGTCGGCGCTGACCCCGGTTTCCAGTTCCTCCCGGCCCGCCTTGAGCAGGCTGGAGGCGCGGGAGCGCGACACCCGGAAAGGCCCCAGCTGGAAGGCCCACATGGGCTTGAAGTCGTAACGCACCGGTGCATCGCCGATGTGTCCGTTGCCGGACACGACCGAGGCGCCGATCAGGTAATCGCCTTCGATGGTGAGCCAGTCATCGTCGGCAGCGGACGCGGCGACGGCGGACGCACACAAAACCAGACCCAGGCCCGAGCGATGACAAATGGACAGCATGGGCGCAGATCATAGCCACCCAACATGAAGGGCCCCACGGATGCCCCGGCGGGGCGTCCGGCATTGGGTTCAGGCCCGTGCGGCGGGGCGCTGCGCGACCCGGTCGCGCCAAGCTTGCAAGGCGGAAAACCCTTGCTCGCCGGCGTTGAAGCGCATCAGTTTCGCGAACTCGATGGCACAGAACGCAGTGATGTCGGCGATGGTGAAGCGCTCGCCCGCCATCCAGGGCTGGCGCTGCAGCTCGGCATCCAGCCAGGCCGCGGTCTCGCGCAGCTTCTCGCCCTGCGAGCGGCCGAAGTCGGGGAACTGCGGCTGCTCCAGCGGCGCCAGGCCTGGGTGGGTGTGGCGCACGCAGTTGGCGATGGGCAGCAGGAAGTACCACTCGATGCGCCGGTCGGCCATCTCGATGAAGGCCCGCTCGGTGGCGTCCACGCCCATCAGGTTGGGCTCGGGGTGCTGCCCTTCGATCCAGGTGCAGATGGCCCGGGTTTCGGTCAGCACGCGCCCGTCGTCGAATTCCAGCGCGGGGATGCGCGCCAGCGGACTCTTGGCGCGGAAGGCGGCGCTCTTGTGTTCCTGGGCGTTGAGGTCGACGTTCACCAGCCCGATGCCCTGCGCCGCCGGGTCGATGCCCTTCTCGGCCAGGAACATCTGCACCCGGCGCGGGTTGGGGGCCCGGGGCGACACGTAGAGCTTCATGGTCGGCCTTCGTTCAGGCCTTGGCCGCGTTCAGGACCTCGCGCGTGCGCAGCGCCTCGGCGCGCGCGGCGGCCGCAAAGTCGGTACCGCCCGAGGCGTAGAGCACGGCGCGCGAGCTGTTGACGATCACCGGGCCAGTGGTCGCCCCGCCCTGCGTGCGGTAACCGGCGCGGATCGTGGCCACCGCGTCGCCGCCCTGTGCGCCCACGCCGGGAATCAGCAGCGGCAGCGTCGGCGCCAGTGCGCGCACCCGCTCGATCTCCGCCGGGTAGGTGGCACCGACCACCAGGCCGAGCTGGCCATTGAGGTTCCACGGCCCTTGCGCGAGCCGGGCCACGTGTTCGTACAGCAGAGGTTGTCCCTCCACCGAGGCCAGGCGCTGGTTCTGCAGGTCGTCGCCACCGGGGTTGGAGGTGCGGCAGAGCAGGAAGGCACCCTTGCCGTGGTACTTCAGGTAGGGCTGCACCGAATCGAAACCCATGAAGGGCGAGAGCGTCACCGCGTCGGCGCCGTAGCGTTCAAACGCCTCGATGGCGTACTGCTCGGCAGTGCTGCCGATGTCGCCGCGCTTGGCGTCCAGGATCACCGGCACCTGCGGCGCCACCGCCTTCATG
The DNA here is from genome assembly GCF_004006415.1 of Hydrogenophaga sp. NH-16. Taxonomy (NCBI): domain Bacteria; kingdom Pseudomonadati; phylum Pseudomonadota; class Betaproteobacteria; order Burkholderiales; family Comamonadaceae; genus Hydrogenophaga; species Hydrogenophaga sp. NH-16. Next base: position 2,366,256 of record NZ_CP029344.1, on the reverse strand, counting down.
TGCCGCATGAGTTTTTCGAGCTGGTCTTCGGCACGGTGCGCGGCGAAGTAGGCGATCTGCGGCTTGAAGGCGATCACGGCGTCGGCCGTGGCCTCGACGATGGCGGCGCAGAAGTCGTAGATCTTGGAGGCGTCGCCCTTCATCGCCACGGGGAACTTGGCCGGATCGGGGTCGAGGCCGACGCAGAGCAGGGACTGGTTCTGGCGCTCTGCCGCGCCCAGCATGTCGAGGAAGGTCATGCCCGAATTTTACGAACCCTGCGGTCGCGCGGCGGTGCCCGCCGGCTCGCAGGACGGGCCCAGCACGGGCCGCAGCACCAGCGGCTGGTCCACCACCAGGTCCAGCGAGGCCGCACGGACGCCCTGTCCCTGCCAGCCCTGGACGCGGCGGCACGGGCCTTCGAGCACCTCGATCTTCAGCGCCATGCCCTTGAAGTAGCGCAGCGTCACCGGCTGCGACGGATCGCCCTCGTGGCGCATACCGTTGACCTGCAGCACCGCGCCCGGCACCAGCGGCCCCAGCTGGATCGCCACCGGCGCCTCCAGCCCGAACAGCGACTGGAACTCCGCCAGTTGCGCCCCCACCCGCTGGCTGGCAAACCCCTTGACGTGGCGGACCGAGCGCTCCCAGGCCGCCACGTCGGCCGGCACGCGCCAGCGGTTGATGTGGTGCGGCACTTCGGTGGCGATCTCCCCGCGGTACTGGTCGACGAATCGGTGCACGCGCTCCGGTGCGAAGCGGGTGTTCAGCAGGTCCACATAACGCTGCAGGAACCGCGCCCGGACCGCCGGGTCCTTCATGAGCGCGCGGAACAGCCGGGTGCTCCAGGCCAGGTCCGGCCGGCCGCGCGGCCCCTGATCCGACAGCATGTCGGTCAGCTTGGGGGTGCCCGGCACGTGGAAGGAGGCGTCCATGTCGTTGGCCGGCCAGTGCCATTTGCGGTGCGCCTGGGCCCGCGGGGGCACCGAGGCCGACGGACGCACCCGCCAAGCCTGCATGTTGTTGAAGGGCCAGTCGATGTTGCCGACATAGATCTGCGCGATGTGCAGGTCGATGTAGCTGGCCAGGTCCATCTCGGCCTCGGCCACCGGCCCCGCCGGGCGGCCCGCCGCCGTGGCAGCCTCGATGCGCCCGATCAGGTCCAGCCATTCGGGCGCCATGCCCGGCTGCTCCTCCGAGACCCCGTAGTTCCGGCTGAGTTCGATGTCCGAGTCCTTGACCCCGGCCAACCCGGCGAAGTGGTCATCGCCCAGGCGCTCGCGCAGGTTGAACAGCCCCCAGTACTCGCCGTTGACGAACACCGACACCGGGCGGCTGCGCGAGACCTCCAGGTGCAGACCGTCCATCACCCGGTGCAGCACGGCGTCCCGGAACAGCGCCCCCGTGCGGTCGTTGCCCGCGTTGCGCAGGATGACCTGCTTGGCCGGAAACGGCCGGTCCATGGAGCCGAACACGTCCATGTCGTCCTGGCCGTAGCGCTTGCGTGCGTGCAGGCGCATGGACTTGTTGGTCGCCGCCCGGCTGAAGGCCCCGTGCACCCGCAGACCCGCCGACTGCGCGGCCGGCTGGGACTGCAGCCGGCCGTTTTCCATGCCCAGGTATTCCACGTGCACGGCGCGCTCGGAGCTGTCGCCCTCGTCGCGCCAGTTGGCGTCGGCCGTGCCCGCGGTGGCGGTGTGGTGCGGATGCCGTTCGCGCCAGGCGTCGAAGCGCCGCCCGGCCACCAGCACGCCCTGCTCGTGGCCGAACAGGTCCTCAGGGTCGGCCGTGAGCACCACCACCGGCAGGTTGAAACGCGCCGGGTTGCCGAAGAAGAAGCTGCGGGTCACGACGTGGCTGCGCTCGCCGCGCGGACCGACCGCCACAGCCCGCACCACCACGGCCCGGTCCACCTGGCCGTCGCCGGCGCGGGGGTGCACCAGCGCCTGCGCCGGGTCTGCGCCCGCCCAGGCACCGATGCCGTCGCGCGAGTACTCCAGGAACTCGTCCCACACCCGCTGCAACCCATAGGGGTCCGCGCCGGGGGGTGCCGGTGGCAGATGCGCCACCGGCTGGTCGCCGTAGCTGGTGGGGATGCGGGCGTAGCGGCCCGCGCCGCTCATCACGCGGGAGAGCTTGATCGGCCCGCGGTACGGCAGCGTCACCAGCCGCCCTTTTTCCAGCACACCGTCCTTGCTGCGCGGCGAGCGGCGGTAGGCGGTCTTGTACTGGAAGCTGCGCTCGTAGGGGAACTGCACGTAGGGCGTCGAACCGTCCAGCGTGTAGAAGATCGAGACCCCGGCGTCGGGGTGGTAGAGCTTGAGCTTGAAGGTGTAGGGATGGAACCCCGCCTCGTGCGAGAACTGCGGCGGGCTGATGATGTCGGCCGCCTGCGCCGGCCAGCAGGCACAGGCCAGCAGCAGCACCAGGCAACGCAAGGCCTGGCCCAGACCGGTCAGGAACCTCATGCCGCCACCCCCGCCGCGGCCACCGACAGGGCGGCAGGCGCCACCGGCTGGCAGTCCAGCCGCCGGTGGTTGGCGCCGAAGCGGCTGGCACCGGTCCAGAGCCCGCACGCCAGCAGGCCGATGCAGTACTTGGACATCTGCGTCTGCGGCCGCAGGCCGGCGTCGCGCAGCAGGCGGTCGGTCAGCGACATCGGCCGCGCCGACTTGACCTCGACGATCACGCTGCCCGTGCTCTGGTGGACCCCGGGTTCGGTGGCATGGCCGAACGACAGGCCGGTGTCGATGGTGACCCGGGTCTGGTCGCGCGCGTCGAACAGGGTGATGCGCCGGTAGCTCACGTCCAGCGTCGGCAGGAAGCAGCGGTCGGCCGCGGCGCCGGCGATCTGCCGGATGCGGCCGAGCAGGCCGCCGAAGTCGTCGCCGAGGTCCGACGGGTCGCTCAGGGGCACGCGCGACTTGGCGGTCGCCGCCACCCGGGTCTTTTCCTTGAGCTCGCAGAAGGCCAGGCCGCTGTCCTCGTAGCGCCGGATGCGCAGCTTGAAGCGGTTGGCCCGGCCCTGGTTGTGGGCCCGGAAGCACAGCAGGTCGGGCGTGTCGTAGTAGCGGCTCTGGTAGCCGTGCGAGCGCAGGCCGTCGATTTCCAGCACCGTGTGGCTGAAGCGCAGCACGTCGAACAGGCCGTCCAGCGCCGCCGGGTCCAGCACGTACTTGCGCTCCAGCCGCTTGAGCAAGGCGGCCTGCCCGTTCAGCTCGGCTAGGCCGATGGCGGCGAAGCCGGCCAGCCGGGACGCGGGGACGGCGCCCGGACGATCAGTACTCAACCTGCAGCTCCACGGTCTCGGTGATGCCGCACACCCGCACCAGCTGCACGCGCTGCGCCTTCAGCCCGGTCTGGCGGCCCACGGCCTCGACCACCGCGGCCTCGTCGCCCACGTCGAAGCTGCGGTCCATGTCCAGCTTGATGCGCGTGCTGCGCAACGGGCGGCTGAGCCTGGGGTGGTCCAGCACGTAAACCGAGGCCAGCATCGCCAGGATGATGATGAGCATCAGGCCGCGGTCGATCGCGTTGATGGCGAACAGCACCGCCATCGAGGCGCTGCCGAAGAAGTAGGCGATGTCCACCCGGGACAGCTGCTCGGAGCGCAGCGTGAACAGCGCCAGGATCGCGAACAGGCCAAAACCCGCCGCCAGCGAGAACTGCACGTCTGCCAGCACCGTGAGCACGGCGAACACGAACACGTTGAGCAGCAGGGCGGAGACCGCGGTGTCGCGGTTGTGGTGCCTTCTGTAATAAAGGCCAAACATCAGCACACTGGCTGCGCCCAGGTTGAGCGAGAACCGTGCGATGAATTCCAGATACCAGATGATTTCCATGGGCCGGCGGGCGTTGGTTGGACAACAATCACGACCGACCGGAGGCGTCGGATTCGGGCAAAGCGAGCGATTTTATTAAATCCGCTTAAGAATCCGTTCCGCCTCATCGACAACCGCCCCCATCACCGTGATGCTCTGCACATGTCGCTTTCCCGCCAGCAACTCGTTCTGCTCGTCCTGCTCACCCTGGTCTGGGGCATCAACTGGCCGATCATGAAGTTCGGGGTCACCGGCTTTCCACCGCTGACCTTCCGCGCCCTGTGCATGTGGCTGGGGCTGCCGCTGCTGGGCGGCTTCCTGTGGCTGCGCCGCGTGCCCTTCACCATCGGTCGCGAACACTGGCCCGAGCTGGCCCTGCTCACCGTGTTCAACATGTTCTTCTGGCACACACTCGCGATCCTGGCGGTCCAGTCGCTCTCCAGCGGGCGCGCCGCCATCCTGGGCTACACCATGCCGGTGTTCTCGGCCGTGATCGGCGCTCTGTGGTTCGGCCAGCGGCTGGTGACGCGCGCCTGGGCCGGCGTGGCCGCCGCCGCGCTGGGCGTGGTGCTGCTGCTGTGGCACGAGATCACCACCCTCTCGGGGCGGCCGCTGGGCGTGGCGATGATGCTGGTGGCCGCCGCCACCTGGGCCGTCGGCACGCAGCTGATGCGCCGTACCCGCATCGCTGCGCCCACGCTGGCGATCAGCTTCTGGATGACGGTGGCGACCACGCTGTGGATGTCGACGCTGGCGCTGCTGTTCGAGCGCGGCCAGTGGCTGGCCCCCAACCCCGCGCAGTGGGCGGCCATCGCCTACAACGCGGTCGGCGTGTTCGCCTTCGCGCAGGTGGCCTGGCTGGTGCTGGCGCGCGAGCTGCCGCCCATCGCGTCCACGCTGTCGGTGATGTTCATCCCAGTACTGGGCGTGTTCAGCGGCGCCTGGTGGCTGGGCGAGGTGCTGCACTGGCAGGACTGGACCGCCGTGGCGCTGGTGATGCTCTCGATCGCCACGGTGCTGTGGCCCGCCCGCTCCACCGCGGCCACCTGAGTCACATCGCCTTCATCAGGAAACGTTCGATGGACGTCGCCAGCGCGATCGGCGTCTCGTCCATCGGGTAGTGGCCGGCGTTGGCCATCACCTCCAGCGTGGCATTCGGGTAGTGCTGCAGCCAGGTGGCCTTGCAGGTCTCGGCGCCCAGCGCCGGGTCGTGTTCGCCCGCGATCACAAGCACCGGCAGGGTCTGGCCCTGCACCCGGTCCAGCACCGAGGTCTTGGCCCAGGCCACCAGGTAGTCGGCCACCGCGGTTTCATCCGAGTGCTGCAGCGAGCGCCGGGCCATGCCGTCGAGCCAGACGCCCGAGAGCCGGTTGCCGGTGGTCAGGTCGATGATGGCGCGGCGCGTGCCCACGTCCTTGGCCGCGGCCGAGAAGAAGGTCCAGCCCGCGTCGTCGAAAGGCACACCCGAGGCCGGCACCGGGGTCACGCCCACCAGGGCCTGCACCCGCTGCGGCGCGTCGGCCAGCACCTGCTGGATCGCCAGCCCGCCCATCGAATGCCCGACCAGGGCAAAGCGGTCCCAGCCCAGCGCGTCGGCCAGCGCCAGCGCGTCCTGCGCGATCTGGGCCATGGTGTAGGGGCCGCCGCTGTCCTTGCGGTGGCCGTAGCCGCGCTGGTCGAGGAAGGCGTAGGTGAAGGCGTCCTTGTCCAGGTGCTGGACCATGGGGCCCCAGCCGCGGGCATGGCCGAACCAGCCATGCAGGCACAGCACCTTGCGCGGGCCGGTGCCGATGAGGGGGGCGTCGAAGAGCTGGGTCATGGGGGTCTCCCGTCGTTGGTGATGACCGCAGGATCGCGCGACCGGCGCTGGCCGCCAACCCGGGGGAACCCCTGCCCCCCGACCGTCAGAGGCCTTCGGCCGTCTCCATCGCCAGGCAGAGGTCTTCCCAGGCCTTGGCCTTGTCGGCCGGGGTGCGCAGCAGGTAGGCGGGATGGTAGGTCACGATCACCGGCACGCCTTCGTAGCGGTGCACGCGGCCGCGCAGGCGGCCGATGGGCTCCTCGGTGCGCAGCAGCGACTGCACCGCAAAGCGCCCCATCGCCACGATGATCTTGGGCTTCACCAGCGCGACCTGGCGCGCCAGGTAGGGCTCGCACTGCGCGACCTCCTGCGGCTGGGGGTTGCGGTTGGCCGGCGGGCGGCACTTGAGCACGTTGGCGATGTAGGCACCCTTGACGCCCTCGCCCGTGCGGCTGCGGCCGACGGCACGCAGCATGTTGTCCAGCAGCTGACCGGCCGCGCCCACGAAGGGCTCGCCCTGCAGGTCCTCGTTCTCGCCCGGCGCCTCGCCGACGATCATCCAGTCGGTCTGCGTGTCGCCGACGCCGAACACCGTGTTGCGCCGTGTCTTGCACAGGCCACAGGCCTCGCAGCCGGCCACGGCCGCCCGCAGCGCCGGCCAGTCCATCTGCGCCACGCCGGCCGGGCGCAGGCGCTCGGTGGCCGCGGGTGATGTCGGCACGGCCACCGGTGCAACGGCCGGTGCAGCCGGCGCCGTCCTCGGCGCGGTGGCGGGTGCAGGAGGGGCTGAGGGGCGGGTCTCGGCCGGCGGGGGCGCCACCGGAGCAGACACCGCCGGCACCGCAGCCGGTGCAGGCTCCACCGCGGCCGCATCGGCGCGCGGCGCCCAGACGCGCACGCCCATCTCGGCCAGCATCGCACGCTGGCGCGCGTCCAGATGCGGCACGAACGAGGTGGCGTCGTCGTCGAATCCGCTCACTGGACTACCCTCCGTGCTGCGCACTGCGGGGCTGAGCGCCTTGGGAACGGCCCGGCGGCGCTCATGACGCTGCTCCTGCGGGCGGACCCGACAGGTCCAGGCTCATCACCACCGCGTCCTCGCGCTGCAGCCCGCCGGCCGGGTAGTAGCCCCGGCGCAGGCCGACCTGCTGGAAGCCGCAGCGGGTGTAGAGCGTGCGCGCCGGGTCGTTGCCCGCGCGCACCTCCAGCCACAGCCACTGCGCGCCCTGGCCGCGCGACCACAGCACCAGGGCGTCCAGCATGAAGCGCGCCCAGCCCTGGCGCTGCTGCGCGGGCGCGACCGTGATGTTGAGCAGGTGCACCTCGTCCACGCCGGGCATGGCCACCAGGTAACCGAGCAGCACCCGGCCGTCGCCACGCTTCGGGTGCGGCACCTCGCCGGGCAGGGGCTCGGCCAGCAGCATCACGGCGGGGTGGCCGCTGGCCAGCGAATCGGCGAAATGGCGCCGCGACCAGGGGTGGGCGTAGGCCGTTTTCTCGACCTCGCAGACCGCATCCAGGTCGGCGTCCGTCATGGGCTCGAAGGCCACTCGGCGCCCGCGCTGGGGGTCGGTGGCCGCCGCGGGCCAGGGCGAAGCGAGGGCCGTCATGCCCGCCCCTCCCGCTCCAGCGTGGTGCGCGCGACCTTGTCGCGCACGTACAGTGGCAGCGCCTCGCGCGCGTCCACCGCATGGCCCGCCGCCATCAGCGCCGGCGCCAGCGACAGCAGGGCCTGGGCCGTGGGCAGCGCGGGCTGCCGGGGGAGCGCCGGCAGGTCGAGCCGGTCGCGGTACACCTCGAACACATTGCCGGCCAGCAGGACGTCGCGCCCTTGGTCTGGCGCCACCCCACGCAGCCAGTCGCCCAGGTCCTGCGGGGCACACAGGCGCGGCGCCTGCAGCGGCCCGGTCCGCAACCCGTCGGGGCCGCAGGCGTACAGGGCCACATACATCTCGTCCATGCGGGCGTCCAGCAGGGCAGCGATCGCGGCGGGCACGGCCTGGCCGTCGGCGACCCGCTGCAGCCGGGCCGATTCGGCCAGCGCCAGCAGGGTGTCCACCGGCAGCACCGGCCGCCCTCCCGCGCCGTAGGCCAGGCCCTGTGCGACCGAACAGGCGGTGCGCAGGCCGGTGAACGAGCCCGGGCCGCGCCCGAACACGATGGCGTCCAGCGAGGCCAGCGACCAACCCGCCTGCGCCAGCAGCGTTTGCACGGCCGGCAGCAGCGTGGCCGAGGCCTGGGCCGCGCCCGGTCCTGTGAACGCCAGCGGCGTCTCGCCGGGCGCGCCCGAGCCCAGGGCCACCGACAGGGTGTCGGTGCTGGAGTCGATCGCCAGAAAACGCAGGTCGGAAACAGGCATTCGGGGGATTATCCGTGAGGGGCCCGGACCCATAATCGGCACTCCATGCGACACCCCCTGCACGCCGCCCTGCTGACCGGCCTGCTGCTGACCCTGGTCAGCGGTGGTGCACTCGCACAGGCGCAGGAACAGGAGCTGTCGGCCGGCGAGCTGCGCCTCACCCCCGAAACGGGTCTGCAGGCCCCCGGCACACCGTCCACCACCGCACCCACCGCGCTGCCGCGCGCCGCGGCGCTGCCGCCCCCCGTGCAGACCGGCCTGCCGCCGTCGGTGCTGGCGGCCCTGCAGCGCGCCCAGGTGCCCGCGGCGGCCATGTCGGCCCTGGTGCTGCCGGTCGGTGGCCCCGGTGCCGCCCGGGTGCGCTTCAACACCGAACAGCCGGTCAACCCGGCCTCGGTGATGAAGCTGGTGACCACCTACGCCGCAATGGACCTGCTCGGCCCCGACTTCACCTGGTCCACCCGCTTCTACACCAACGGCGTGGTGGACAAAGGCACACTGCGCGGCAACCTCTATATCAAGGGCGGCGGCGACCCCAAGCTGGTGCTCGAACGCATCCAGGGCGCCTTCCAGGCGCTGCAGAACCTGGGGGTGGTGGTCGTGCTGGGCGACATGGTGCTGGACAACAGCGCCTTCGACCTGCCACCGCGCGACCCCGGCGCCTTCGACGGCGAGGCGCTGCGGCCCTACAACGCCGGGCCCGACGCGCTGCTGGTGAACTTCAAGTCGGTGGTGCTCAAGTTCTTTCCCGACCCGGCCGCCGGCGTGGCGCGGGTGTTCAGCGAACCGCCCATGGCGGGGCTGGCGGTGGACGCCACGCTGCCGCTCACCCGCAGCGGTGGCTGCGGCGACTGGCGCGGCGCCATCGGTGCCCGCTTCGACGACGTCAACGCGATCCGCTTCACCGGCCGCTACCCGGCCGGCTGCGGCGACAAGGAGTGGCCGGTGGCCTACCAGGACCCGGCCAGCTACGCGGCGCGCGCGCTCGAAGGCCTGTGGCGCAACAGCGGCGGCGCGCTCACCGGCAAGGTGGTCATGGGCGCCACCCCGGCCCGGGCCCGCCTGCTGCACGAGGCGAGGTCGCTGCCGCTGTCGGACATCATTGCCGACGTCAACCAGTGGAGCAACAACGTGATGGCGCAGCAGCTGTTCCTCACGCTGGGGCAGCTGGCGCCCGCGCGGGTCGATACGATGACCGTGCCGCGCGGCCGGCTCACGCCCGAACGCCAGGGCCGGCTGGAGCGCTCGCGCGAGATCGTCGCGCGCTGGTGGAGAACCACCTTCGGCATCCGCCACACCGTGCCGGTGATGGAAAACGGCTCCGGCCTCTCGCGCATCGAGCGCATCACGCCCGAGGCCCTGGGCGATCTGCTGCTGCACGCGGCCCGCCACCCCCGCGGCGCGACCTTCGTCCAGTCGCTGTCGGTGGCCGGGGTCAAGGGCACGGCGGCCCGCGTCGGCCGGGAGCCGGGCAGCCCGGCCTATGGCAACGCCTGGCTCAAGACCGGCACGCTGCGCGACGTGACCGGCATCGCCGGCTATGTGAACGCGGGCAACGGTGGTCGTTACGTGGTGGTCGGGTTCATCAACCACCCGAACGCCATGGCGGCACGCCCGGCGCTCGACACCCTGGTCGAGTGGACCGCCGCCCTGCCCGACTGAAGCCGCCGCGGGTGGGGGTTCAGCCCAGCCACCAGACCAGTGCGGGCACGACACACACCGCCAGGACCACCAGCCCGATGCCCAGCCGGCGGTGGTCGCGGCGGGCGATCAGCGCGCGCGCCTTGCGGCGGTTGAGCGCAGCCAGCAGCAGGTCGTCGTCGCAGGTCTCGGCCTGCATGGTGCTGTAGTACTGGTGTCTCGTGGCGTCGTTGATGGCCAGACGGTCGTCGCTGACGCTCTGGAAAGCGAAGTGGTTGCGGTTCACGGCGGGCTCGCAGGTGGTTCGGCGGACGGAGGTGCAGGCGCCCTGACGGGCATCCTGCAGGGGCTATCGGCCGACCGCCGCCGAACTTGAGGGAAAGATTCGCCCGCGTCAGGCCGCGGCGCGCTGCAACCGGTCGCGAACGCCGTCCCACTCGGCGCCTTCGGGCGGCGTCTCGACCCAGATCAGCTTCACGCCGATGGCGTCCAGTTCGCGCAGCACCGCGAACAGCTCCTGCGCGCAGGCGGCGGCATCCGCCGGCATGCGGCGCTGCACCACGGCGCGGGCAGCCCGCTGCGTGGTGCGCGTGTACACGGCGATGTGCTTCGCGTCCTGGCCCAGCACGTCCAGCGCGGCCTGGATCTGCTCGCCCGACATCAGCCGCACCTTGGCGCGCGGCGCGTAATGCGATTCCAGCGTGCCCGAGGCGCGTGGCGCGGCCTCGTCGCGCTCGCGCAGCGGCTGGCCACAGGCGGCCTCGATCTGCGCGGGCGTGAGCATGCCAGGGCGCAGCAGCACCGGCGCACCGCGCGAGCAGTCCACGATGGTCGATTCGATGCCCACCGGGCAGGCGCCGCCGTCGAGGATCAGCAGCTGTTCGTCGTCCAGGTCGGAGAATTCCTCGGCCACGTGCGCGGCCGTGGTCGGGCTGACGCGGCCGAAGCGGTTGGCGCTGGGCGCGGCCACGCCGATCACGCCTTGCCGACCTGCTGCCTTCAGCAGCGCCTGCGCCACCGGGTGCGACGGGCAGCGCACGCCCACCGAGTCCTGGCCGCCAGCCGCCACCGCCGCCACCTCGGGCCGGCGCGGCAGGATCAGCGTGAGCGGTCCGGGCCAGAAGGCGGCCATCAGCGCCACGGCGAAGTCCGGCACGCTGTGCGCCAGCGGCGCCACCGCCGCGCGCCAGTCGCCAGCTTCGGCCGGGGGAATGTGCACGATCAGCGGGTGGTCGCTGGGCCTGCCCTTGGCCGAGAAGATGCGGCTCACCGCGCTGGCGTTGCCGGCGTCAGCCGCCAGGCCGTAGACGGTCTCGGTCGGCATGCCCACCAGGCCGCCCGCGGCCAGGCGCTGCGCGGCCTGCTCGATGGCCGCCGGATCGCTGGCGTTCAGGGTCAGGGGCACGGGATTCAGTCCAGCGCGGGCAGGCCGAGCAGGACGAGGACTTTGGAAGCCGTCTCGCGCACCTGCACCACCGAGTCGCCGGTGATGTTCAGGTGGCCCATCTTGCGGCCCGGGCGGGCGCTGAGCTTGCCGTACAGGTGCAGATGGGTGCCCGGCAGCGCCAGCACCTGCGCCCAGGGCGGCGACACCGGCTGTTCGCTGGCGGCGCTGCGCACGCCGTTGGGGTTGAACCAGAGGTCGCCCAGCAGGTTGACCATGATGGCCGGGCTGTGCTGGCGCGGCACGGGCAGCGGCAGGCCGGCCAGGGTGCGCACCTGCGCCTCGAACTGGGACATGTCGCAGGCGTTCTGCGTGTAGTGGCCGCTGTTGTGCGGCCGCGGCGCCATCTCGTTGACGATCAGGTCGCTGCCGCCCTGGCCGTTGTCGACCACGAAGTATTCGACGCAGAGCACGCCAACGTAGTTCAGGTGGTTCGCAATCGCCACCGTGCTGGCCTGCGCGCGCGCCGCCAGATCGGCCGGCACGGCGCCCTCGTAGACCTCGGTGATGGCCAGGATGCCGTCGTGGTGGGTGTTCTTCTGCACCGGGAAGGCGACCACCTGCCCGTCGGCGCCGCGCGCCACGATGACCGAGCACTCGCTCTGCAGCGGCATCAGCTTTTCCAGCACGCAGGGCACCCGGCCGAGTTTGTCCCAGGCGGCAGCGAGTTCTTCGCGGTTCTTCACGCGGATCTGGCCCTTGCCGTCGTACCCCAGACGCGCGGTCTTGATGATGCCGGGCAGCAGGTCGGCCGGCACCGCCGCCAGCAGCTCGGACGTCTCGATGGCCGCGTAGGGCGCCGGGTAGACGCCGCTGATCGGGCCGCACTGCACGAAGTGCGCCTTCTCCTGGATGCGGTCCTGCGCCACGGCCACGCAGTTGGCCGAGGGGGCCACCGGGCGGTGCGCGCCCAGGGTGATGAGCGCAGGCGCGGGCACGTTCTCGAACTCGGTGGTGATGGCGTCGCAGCGCTGCATCAGCTGGGCCAGGCCCTGCTCGTCGTCGTAGGGCGTCTCGATGTGGAAGTGCGCCACCAGGCCGGCCGGGCTGGCGGGATCGGGATCGAGCACCGCGGTGAAGTAGCCCATGGCCTGGGCGGCCTGCACGAACATGCGGCCGAGCTGGCCGCCGCCCATGACGCCGAGGGTCATCTGTTGGCCACGGTCGGACAGGGCACCGGGCAGGAGGGGTTTGAGGCTCATGGGATCAGACTGGCAGGGTCATGTTGCGGGCCGCTTCGGTCTGCTCGGCGCGGAAGGCCAGGAGCCACTGGCGCAGGGCCGGGTCTTCGTTGGCCAAGAGGGCCACGGCGAACAGCGCCGCGTTGGCGGCACCGGCGGGGCCGATGGCGAAGGTTGCGACCGGCACGCCCTTGGGCATCTGCACGATGGAGTGCAGCGAATCCACGCCCGACAGCGCCTTGGACATCACGGGCACGCCCAGCACCGGCACCACCGTCTTGGCGGCGATCATGCCCGGCAGGTGGGCGGCGCCACCGGCGCCGGCGATGATGGCCTTGAGCCCCCGGCCGGCGGCGGCTTCGGCGTAGGCGAACATGTCGTCGGGCATGCGGTGGGCCGAGACCACGCGCGCCTCGTGCGCAATGCCGAAGTCTTTGAGGATCTGCACGGCGTGCTGCATGGTGTCCCAGTCGCTGCTGGAACCCATGACGACGCCAACCACGGGTGTGCTCATGGGGAAGGCTCTCGTGCGCGCCGGACCGGGCGCTGTTGGAAGGAGACTCGGGTGAAGCCGGAGCCCGCGGGCGGGCGGCTCCGGTAAAGTGCGGATTTTACGTTTCGCGCCACGCCGGCCGCCACGTCCCGCCCCCACACCACCGCAGCACGCCATGATCAACGTCACCGTCGCCAACTTCGAAGCCGAGGTCATCGAGGCCTCCATGCACACCCCGGTGCTGGTCGATTTCTGGGCCACCTGGTGCGGTCCCTGCAAGGTCATCGGCCCCATCCTGGAGAAGGTCGAGGCCGAGTACGGCGGCCGCTTCAAGCTGGTCAAGATCGACTCCGACCAGGAACAGCAGCTGGCCGCGGCCTTCGGCATCCGCAGCATCCCGACCTGCGTGCTGCTGATCGGCGGCCAGCCGGTGGACGGCTTCATGGGCGCGCTGCCCGAGGGCCAGATCAAGGCCTTCCTCGACAAACACCTGCCCAGCGAGGACGAGCTGGCCGCGCTGGCGCAAGCCGACGAAGCACAGCAGATGCTGGACCAGAGCGCCGAAGGTGAAGGCGCCGACCCCGCCACCGCGCTGGAGAAGCTGGCCCAGGCCGTGGCCCAGGCGCCCGACAACGACGACCTGCGTTTCGAACTGATCCGCCAGTGCATCAGCCACGGTCTGTTCGAACAGGCCGCCGGGGCGCTGGCGCCCACGCTCTCGCGCATCCCGGTGCCGCTGCGTTTTGACGCGCTGGCCCAGTGGCTCAACGCGTTGGAGTTCGTCGGCACCGACCCGCGCGGGCAGTGGCCGCTGGAGAAATTCGACGAGCTGATCGGCCAGAACAAGCGCGACTTCGAGACCCGCTTCGCCAAGAGCCGCGTGCTGATCGCCATGGGCGAATGGCCCGCCGCGCTCGAAGAGCTGCTGGAGATCATCATGCGCGACAAGAAGTGGGACGACGAGGCCCCGCGCAAGACCTACGTCGGCCTGCTCGAACTCATGACCCCGCCCAAGCCCAAGGCCGACCCGGCCGCGGCCGGCAAGAGCGCCGGCGGCATCGAGCTGGCGGGCAAGGCGGCGGTGCAGGAAGACCCGCAGGCGCAGCTGGTCTCGCAGTACCGGCGCAAGCTCAGCATGGCGCTGAACTGAGCCGCCTCACTCAGGCTTGAAGCCAGCCCCCTTGAGCAGCTCGGCGCTGCGGGTCACGTCGGCGGCCACGTACTTGCGGAACTGCTCGGTGCTCTCCTGCACCGGCTCGATCCCCAGGGTGTCGAGGGCGCCCGATTTCGCCAGCTGGTCCACCGCCTTGTTGACGGCCTTGTTCAGCAGCTGCACCCGATCTTCCGGCGTGCCCTTGGGCGCCCAGACGCCGTACCAGGACTCGTAGACCATGCCGGGATAGCCGCTTTCGGCCGCGGTGGGCACGTCCGGCACCACCTTGCTGCGGCGCGCCATGGTGGTGGCGATGGCCTTGACCTTGCCGCTTTTCGCCATGGCCTGGATCGAAATGATGGAATCCATCAGCAACTGCACATGGCCGCCAGCCACGTCGGCCAGCGCAGGCGCGGTGCCCTTGTACGGCGTCATGGTCAGTTTGAGGCTGCCCTGCTGGGCCAGCAGCAGCGTCGCCAGGTGGCTGGGCGCACCCAGGGCCGGCACGGCGGCGGTCCACTTGTCGGGTTGCGCACGTGCGGCGTCCAGCACCTCCTTCAGGTTCTTCTGCGGTGCGCCGGGCGGGATCACCAGCATCAGCGGCGCCTCACCCACACGTGCCACGGGCGCGAAGTCGGCCTGCGGGTCGTAGGGCGGGTTGGCCAGCACCTGCCTGGCCAGCACGTGGGTGGCGGCCGAGAACAGCAGGGTCATGCCATCGGGCGTGGCCATCTGCACCGCCTTGCCGCCGATGGTGCCGCTGGCGCCGGCCTTGTTCTCGACGATCACCGACACGCCCAGGTCGGTCTGCAGCTGCCGGCCCAGCAGGCGCGCCGCCTGGTCCACCCCGCCGCCTGCGGCAAAGGGAACGACCAGTTTGAGCGTGCCCGACGGGAACTGGCCCTGCGCCTGCACCGGCGCCGTCAGCGACAGCCCCAGCGCCAGGGCGGCCATCCAGATCTTGGTCTTCATGCTTCTTGTCTCCACGGGTGGATGGTAGGCGCGCCGGCCCGGCGCGCCTGAGGGGTCTCACTGCGCCAGGCCCAGGCCTGCGGCGCGCATGGCGGCGGCGATTTCGTGCTCGGCGCCTTCGGCCAGCGGCAGCAGCGGGCTGCGCACCGTGGCGTGCTCGAGGATGCCGCGCGCCACCAGTGCCCACTTCAACGCCACCGAACCCTCCATGTGCGAGCCGCGGTGGTAGACGTTGGCGGTCACCGGCAGCAGGCGGTCGTGCAGTTCGCGCGCCTTCTTGTAGTCCTTGGCCTTGCCGGCCTTGATCATCTCGACCAGCGGCTCGGGCGCGATGCAGCCATAGCCCACCAGCGCGCCGTCCACGTCGAACATGGTGTGCAGCAAGTACTCGTCGTGGCAGGTCAGGATCTGCAGGTCGGGGCGCTCGGCGCGGATGACCGGGATCTCCCGGTCCCAGCGCTTCATGTTGCGCACACCGTTCTTCATGGCAAACACGCCAGGCAGGGCGGCAATGTCCAGTTGCGTTTCCAGGTCGTAGGTGCACTTGGTCGCGTCGGGGTACTGGAACAGGATCAGCGGCAGGCCGCTGGCCTCGTAGATGGCCTTGTACTTGTCCTGCGGTGCGCCCTTCTGGTAGCCGAAGCGCAGCCAGCCGTGCGAGGGATAGACCAGGCCGGCCGAGGCGCCCGCGTCCACGGCGCGCTTGGCTTCGGCGGCCGCGACCTGCGTGCCTTCGAGCGTGATGCCCGCGATGATGGGCAGCTTGTCGTCGACCGCCTTGCGGAAGGCTTCGATGACCTTGAACTGCTCGTCGCGTTCGAGGAAGGTGCCTTCGCCGGCGTGGCCGAGCACGGTCAGGCTCTTGACGCCGTCCACGCTGGCCAGCCAGCGGCCCAGGCGCTGGATGGCCGCGTAGTCGACGGCGCCGTCGCGGGTGAAGGGGGTCACGGGGGCGGGGTTCAGGCCGCGCAGGTCGGGAGCGTTCATGTCGGTTCCTCAGCAAGGGGTTCGTTCGGCACAGCCGCCGTGCTTTCTGCCCGGTGACCGCCTGGGCGGCGGGGCCCTGCAGGTCCGCCGCCGTGAAACGGACTGTCGGCCAAGGCAACCCATAGCGGAACTGTCTGACGGTACATTTCAGACATACGTTTTCTGCATGTCACGTCCATGAATCCTGCGCTCTGGAAACTGTTCCTCGACGCCGCCGAAACCGGCAGCCTGAGCAAGGTCGCGCTGCTGCACGGCACCAGCCAGCCGCATGTGAGCCGGCAGATCGCCGAGCTGGAGCAGCGGTGCGGCGGGCGCCTGTTCGAGCGCACCGGCCGGGGTGTCGCACTCACGGCCTTCGGCCAGCGCATCGCGCCCAAGGTGCGGGTCTGGCTGCGCAGCACCGAGCAACTGGAGAACGACGTCCGCGCCACCGCCGGCCAGACCATGGGCCGCGTGCGCCTGGGCACCATCCCGTCGCTGGCCCACCCCTTCGTGAGCACGCTGTTCGCCCGCCTGCGCCAGCAGCACCCGCTGGTGCAGCTGAGCGTGCGCGAAGGCCAGGGCGCGCAGCTGGAGACCTGGCTGGACGACGGCAGCCTGGACCTGGCCCTGCTGTTCCGCCACGGCCAGCCCAACGGCAGCGACGCGCTGTCGCTGGCCGAGGCGCAGACCTACCTCGTCGGCCCGGAGGGCGACGCGGTGACCGCGAAACCGACGGTGAAGTTCAGGGCGCTGGACGGCCTGCCGCTGGTGGCCTTCTGCCGCCCCAGCAGCTGGCGCGACCAGCTGGAGCAGGTGGCGCGCCAGCGCGGCGTGCAGCTCAACGTGGTGCTGGAGGCCGATTCGCTCGCGCTGCAGCTGGGCATCGCCTCGCAGGGCGGCGCCTACGCGCTGCTCGGGTCCTACGCCATCGACGTGGCGCGCAGCCAGCACCGCTTCCAGGCCGCGCGCTTGGTGGACCCGCCCATCGTGCGCCACATCGCGCTGGCGCTGGCACGCACCGGCCCGCTCAGCCCGGCCACCCGCGCGGTGATGCAGGAGTCGCTGGCGCTCGCCCAGGAAATGTCGCTGGACCCCGCCCGGGCGGCGCCCGGCGTCACAGCCGCTGGTCGGTCGAAGGCTTCTTCCAGAGGTTGAGGCCGCCGTCCACCGCGTGCTGGTCGATGGCGGCGAGTTCGTCGGCGCTGAAGTGCAGGTTCTGCAGCGCGCCGACCAGCTCGGTGATCTGCTCGGGCTTGCTGGCGCCGATCAGCGCCGAGCTCATGCCCGGATGGCGCAGCACCCAGGCCACGGCCATCTGCGCCAGGCTCTGGCCGCGCGCCTGCGCCATGTCGTTGAGTGCGCGCACATGGATCAGGTTCTGTTCGCTCAGGTGTTCCTGCTTGAACGATCCGCCCCCGGGGCGGTGGATGCGCGCATCCTGCGGCACGCCGTTCAGGTACTTGTTCGTCAGCAGGCCCTGCGCCAGCGGGCTGAAGGCGATGCAGCCCATGCCCTCGGCCTGCAGGGTGTCGAGCAGCGCTTCCTCGACCCAGCGGTTGAGCAGGCTGTAGGACGGCTGGTGGATCAGCAGCGGCACGCCCATCTGCCGCAGGATGGCCGCGGCCTCGCGCGTCTTGCCGGCCGAGTAGCTGGAAATGCCCACGTACAGCGCCTTGCCCTGCTGCACCGCCGTGGCCAGCGCGCCCATGGTTTCTTCGAGCGGGGTGTCGGGGTCGAAGCGGTGCGAATAGAAGATGTCCACGTAGTCCAGCCCCATGCGCTTCAGGCTCTGGTCCAGGCTGGCCAGCACGTACTTGCGCGAGCCACCGCCCTGTCCGTATGGGCCGGGCCACATGTCGTAGCCGGCCTTGCTGGAGATGATGAGCTCGTCGCGGTAGGGCCGGAAATCGCGCCGCAGGTGTTCACCGAAATTGGTCTCGGCGCTGCCGGCGGGCGGGCCGTAGTTGTTGGCCAGATCGAAGTGGGTGATGCCGGCGTCGAAAGCGGTGCGCAGCATGGCGCGCTGCGTTTCCATCGGCGTGGCATCGCCGAAGTTGTGCCACAGGCCGAGAGTGATGCTAGGCAGCTTCAGGCCGCTCTTGCCGACGGTGCGGTAGGGCATGCGCTCGTAGCGCTGGGGGTGGGCAGTGTACATGATGCGTCTCCTGGTGTTCGGTGACCGCACTCTACCCAGTAACCTCGCGGTAACCGGCACCACCGGCCGAACAACCCTTCGCCCCCGCCCCGGGGCGGGCCCCCGCAGGTCAACCCATCAGACGGGTCAGCGCTTCCTGGTACTTGGCGGCAGTCTTCTCGATCACCTCGCGCGGCAATCGCGGCGCGGGCGGTGCCTTGTCCCAGGGCTGGCCGTTGACCTTGGCGGTCTCCAGCCAGTCGCGCAGGAACTGCTTGTCGAAGCTGGGCGGGTTGCTGCCCACGGCGTACTGGTCGGCCGGCCAGTAGCGCGAGGAATCGGGCGTCAGCACCTCGTCCATCAGCACCACGGTGCCGTTCTTGTCCAGGCCGAACTCGAACTTGGTGTCGGCAATGATGATGCCCTTCTTCAGCGCGATCTCGGCCGCGGCCTTGTACAGGGCAATGGCCTTGTCGCGGATCTGCGCGGCGATGTCGGCACCGACCATCTCCACCGTCTTCTCGTAGGTGATGTTCTCGTCGTGCTCGCCCATCTCGGCCTTGGCGGCCGGGGTGTAGATCGGCTCGGGCAGCTTGGACGCGTTCTGCAGGCCTTCGGGCAGTGGCACACCGCAGACCGAGCGGCTCTCCTGGTATTCCTTCCAGCCACTGCCGGCCAGGTAGCCGCGCACCACGGCCTCGACCGGGATGGGCTTGAGGCGCTGCACCAGCATCGAACGGCCCTTGACCAGGTCCGCCTCGTCGGCCGAGACCACGCTCTCGGGCGCCTCACCGGTCAGGTGGATGGGGCAGATGGCCAGGCCCTTGGGGCCGAGCTGGTCGAACCAGAACAGGCTGAGCGTGGTCAGCAGTTCGCCCTTGCCGGGGATCGGCTCGCCCATGATCACGTCGAAGGCGCTGATGCGGTCAGACGCCACCATCAGGATGCGGTCGTCGCCCACGGCGTAGTTGTCGCGCACTTTGCCGCGTGCGAGCAGGGGCAGGGACTTGAGGGCGGAGGTGTGCAGGGCGGTGCTCATGATCGGTCGCGGAGAAAGTGACAGACAAGAAAAAAGCCCGGTGACCGAACAGTCAACGGGCTTTGAACCATTCCGGCAGATTATCGCAGGTCGGTCCCGGCGGGATCAGACCACCTTCTGAGCCAGCTCGCCGCTGGCGTAACGGGCGGCCATCACGGAGAGCGTCTCGCCCTTGATCTTGGCGCCCTGGCCTTCGCAGCCGAATTCCAGATAGCGCTGCTTGCACACCGCCTTGGCCGCTTCGCGGGCGGGTTTGAGCCATTCGCGGGCGTCGAACTTCTCGGGGTTCTCGGCCATGAACTTGCGCACCGCGCCGGTCATGGCCATGCGAATGTCGGTGTCGATGTTGATCTTGCGCACGCCGTGCTTGATGGCTTCCTGGATCTCGGCCACCGGCACGCCGTAGGTTTCCTTCATGGCGCCGCCGTACTGGTTGATGATGGCGCGCAATTCCTGCGGCACCGACGACGAACCGTGCATCACCAGGTGGGTGTTGGGGATGCGGGCGTGGATTTCCTTGACGCGGCTGATGGCCAGGATGTCGCCGGTGGGCGGGCGGCTGAACTTGTAGGCGCCGTGGCTGGTGCCGATGGCGATCGCCAGCGCGTCCAGCTGGGTGGCCTTGACGAACTGGGCGGCCTCTTCGGGGTCGGTCAGCATCTGGGAATGGTCCAGCTTGCCTTCGGCGCCAATGCCGTCTTCCTCGCCGGCATCACCGGTTTCCAGGTTGCCCAGGCAGCCGAGTTCGCCTTCCACGGTCACGCCGGTCTTGTGGGCCAGTTCGACCACCTTGCGGGTCACGTCGACGTTGTAGTCGAAGCTGGCCGGCGTCTTGCCGTCTTCCATCAGCGAGCCGTCCATCATCACTGAGCCGAAACCCAGCCCGATGGCGCCTTCGCAGACCTTGAGGCTGGTGCCGTGGTCCTGGTGCATCACCATCGGGATGTGCGGGTACATCTCGGCGGCGGCCTGGATCAGGTGCTTGATGAAGGCTTCCCCGGCGTATTTGCGGGCGCCGGCCGAGGCCTGCAGGATGACGGGTGCGCCGACCTCGTCGGCCGCGGCCATGACGGCCTGCACCTGCTCCAGGTTGTTGACGTTGAACGCCGGAATGCCGTAGCCGTTGGCCGCAGCGTGGTCGAGCAGTTCGCGCATGGAAACGAGCGCCATGAGGATCCCCTAGTCAAAGTTGGTAACCGGTCTGTAACTCCAGGGATTTTAAGGCGCCCGGCCTTGCGTGCCGATGACAGGCGGTTCAGGCCGCCCGGCAGATCTTCAGCGTGTTGGTGCCGCCCGGCGTGCCCATGGGCTCGCCCACGGTGATGGCGTAGACGTCGCCCTTCTGCATCACGCCGCGCGCCTTCAGGTCGGCCTCGGCCTCGGCCAGCGCGGTGTCGCGGTCGGCGCTGGTGTCCACCAGCAGTGGCCGCACATTGCGGTAGAGCGTCATCTTGCGCTGCGAGGACAGCTTGGACGTGACCGCATAGATCGGCATGCGCACGCTGTGGCGGCTCATCCAGAGCGCGGTCGAGCCCGACTCGGTCAGCGCCACGATGGCCTTGGCCTTGAGGTGGTGCGCGGTGAACAGCGCGCCCATGGCTATGGCCTGGTCGATGCGGGTGAAGGTCGCTCCCACGAAGTCGTCTTCCAGCGGGTCGTGGTCGGTCTTCTCGGCCTCCTGGCAGATGGCGGCCATCTGCTGCACGGTCTCCAGCGGGTACTTGCCGGCCGCTGTCTCGGCGCTGAGCATCACGGCGTCGGTGCCGTCAAGAACAGCGTTGGCCACGTCGCTCACCTCGGCGCGCGTGGGCACCGGGTTGACGATCATGGACTCCATCATCTGCGTGGCGGTGATGACCACCTTGTCCATTTCGCGGGCCATCTTGATCATGCGCTTCTGCAGGCCCGGCACCGCCGCGTTGCCCACCTCCACCGCCAGGTCGCCGCGCGCGACCATGATGCCGTCGGACACCCGCAGGATGTTGGCCAGCTCGGGGATCGCCTCGGCGCGCTCGATCTTGGCGATCAGGCCGGGCTTGTGGTTGTACTGGGCCGCGGCCATGTTGCACAGCTGGCGCGCCAGTTCCATGTCGGTTGCGTTCTTGGGGAAGCTCACGGCCACGTAGTCGGCCATCAGGCTCATGGCGGTCTTGATGTCCTCCATGTCCTTGGCGGTCAGCGCGGGCGCGGTCAGGCCGCCACCCTGCTTGTTGATGCCCTTGTTGTTGGACAGCTCGCCGCCGAGCTTGACCGTGGTGTGCACGGCATCGCCGACCACCTTGTCCACCGTCATCACGATCAGGCCGTCGTTGAGCAGCAGGGTGTCGCCGGCCTTCACGTCGCGCGGCAGCTCCTTGTAGTCCAGGCCCACACCGGCGATGTCGCCCGGCTCGGTGCGCGAGGCATCCAGCACGAAGGGCTGGCCGGGTTCGAGCATCACCTTGCCTTCGGCGAACTTGCCGACGCGGATCTTGGGACCCTGCAGGTCGGCCATGATGCCCACCTCGCGGCCGGCGCGCTTGGCGGCGGCGCGCACGAGGTTGGCGCGGTCGATGTGGTCCTGCGCCTTGCCGTGCGAGAAGTTCAGCCGAACGACGTTGACGCCGGACCGGATCATGGCCTCAAGCAGGGCGGGATCGCTGGACGCAGGGCCGAGGGTGGCGACGATTTTGGTGGCGCGCTGGGGCATGTGAGGTGTCTCCGTTGTAACTTGGTTTCAATTGTCCATGAAACGGGTTACTGGGTGGGTACAGGTTCCAGCAGCTCCCGGACCCGCGCCAGATACCGGGCCTGGTCGGCCAGCACCGTGCCTTCGTTGTACACGTGCAGCAACACGTCGGGCCGGAACTGGTCGATCACGACCGACCGCACATGCCGGCGCTGCTCCGGACTGAGCCGGGACAGGTGGTTCATCGACAGGTACCAGACCTCGGCGAAATAGCGCGCCAGGGGTTCTGTGATGTTGTCGCCAAAGGAGTCGCCGATGATGACCAGCGTGGGCCGGCGCTGTCCCGCGGGCAGTTGCCAGGCCGACCGCACACGGGCGACCTGGAACAGCAGGGCGGCCTCGGCGGCGAACTCGGGGAAGCAGGCGGCGTCGTTGTGGCACACCAGCACCCGCCCGTCCGGATAGACAGGGACGAAGGTGGTGTCACGGCGCGCCACGCCGGGCGCCAATGCCCGCAGGTCGAACTCGGTCTCCCGCGGCTCCAGGGCCACGTCATAGCGGCGCGACAGACCCCACTGGCCTTGTGCCAGCCAGTCGGCCGCGACGGCCGCACCGTGAAAGTCCCAATGCAGGTTCCAGGGACGGTAGACCGGGTCCACCCCATCGACCTGGCGCATCGCATCAATGGGGTAGAACAGCCGGCCTGCGGTCTCGGGCTTCTGCGCCAGCCGGTCAACCAGGGATTCGGCCGGCGGCTGACCACCGGCGCATTCCTCCTGCAACCAGCGGGGCAGCAAACGAGGCCGCAGACGCGACTTGTCGGGGGCCATCATCAGGTAGCTCCGGGGCAGATCGGCATGGGTCGCGGCCAGCAGTTCCGCAACCCGCTGACCGACCACAGGCAGCTCAATGCGCTCGGCCCCGCACATCACCCGCAGCGCGTTGCCCGGAGTGTCGCCGAACACGCTGTAGAACACCTCGCCCGCCTGACCGGGGACCAGGTCGGCGGACAGGAAATCACCGAACACCTGGTAGCGCCAACGGTGGCTGGCCTCCAGCAGTTCGCCACGCAGGCCGAAATGGTCGCGCATCCAGGCCTGCATCCGCGCCGGCCAGGTGCTCACTTCATCCAGGGTGCCGGGCCAGCCCGGCGCCGGTGCGAGTGTCCGGTTTTCCAGCGGTGCCTCGTGCGGCGGCCGGAACAGGTGCACCAGCAGCGGCGTCAGCAGCAGGGCGCACCACAGCGCCAGCACCAGGGCATTTGCGCGGCGGGTCGGCAGGGCCTTCATGCTCAGAAGCGGAAGTAGAGGAAGGGGTTGTGGCTGCCGGACGCCAGGCTCGTGGCACCGAGGACCAGCACCAGCGTGAGAAAGACCCAGCGCACCGGGGCCCAGCGCGGGCGCACGAAATGCCGCCCACCGAACCAGCGCGAGAGGGGCAGCATCGATGAGAAGGCCAGCAACAGGACCAGCACCGTGTATCCGTCCAGGAAGCGGCCCGGGTGCATCGCACCTGCGGTGGCGGACGACCAGCCGGCCATGGCGGCATAGACCGTCCCGACCTGTGCGAAGTCCTCGGCGCGGAACATGGCCACGCCCGTCGTGAAGGCCAGCCAGGCGTAGATCTGCTGGCACACGCGGGGCCAGCGCGCCGTGATCCGGCCCAGCCCCAGCCGCTCCAGCACGATGAGTCCGCCGTTGTAGAGCCCCCAGCAGACGAAATTCCAGCCGGCCCCGTGCCACAGGCCGCAGAGCCCGAACACGATGAGGATGTTGGCGATGGTGCGGCCCCCGCCGCGGCGGCTGCCCCCCAGCGGGGTGTACACGTAGTCGCGCAGCCAGGACGAGAGGCTGATGTGCCAGCGGCGCCAGAACTCGCGCACCGACAGGGCGTGGAACGGGAAACGGAAATTGCGGGGAAACGAGAAACCCAGCAGCAGCGCCAGTCCGAGCGCCATGTGGGAATAGCCCGAGAAGTCCAGGTACACCTGGAACGCGTAGGCGATCGCGCCCAGCCAGGCCAGTGCGGTGGTCAGCGCATGGCTGTCGAGCTGGTAGATCGCGTCGACCACGGTGCCCAGCGGGTTGGCCAGCAGCAGCTTCTGCCCCAGACCGATGATGAGCAGCTCCATGCCGAAGCGCAGGCGGGCCACGGTCCAGTGGCGCCGGATCAGCTGCCGCCGGATGGCGGCGTACCGGACGATGGGACCGGCCAGCAGGTGAGGGAACAGCAGGATGTAGTTGGTCAGCCGGGAGAGCTTGCGTTCGACGGGCAACTGGCCGCGGTAAATGTCGACCAGATAGGACATGGCGTGGAAGGTGAAGAACGAGATGCCCACCGGCAGGACGGGCACCGACCCGGGCTCGATGGACACCTGCCAGCCCAGGTCGTGCAGGGTGTCGGCCAGGAAACCGAGGTACTTGAAGGCCACGAGCAGCGAGAGCTGGAACAGCAGCGACACCACCAGCACCCAGCGCTGGCGGTCCCGGCGGTCTGCCTCGCGGCCGAGCGCGAGGCCGCCGAGGTAGCACCCGGCCAGCGACGCTGCCAGCACCCATGCGTTCCGGAGTTCACCCCAGGCATAGAACACGGCGCTGCCCACCAGCAACACCGCGTTGTGGCGGCCCGAGACCTGGTAGACCAGCAGGAATATCGGCAGGAAGTAGAAGAGGAACTCGACGGAACTGAAGATCATTCGTCGTGCGGCCGAACCGCCGTCAGCACGGCGAAGTCGGAGCCGATCTGACCTTCGGCCACGAGCCGGTCCTCGAGCGCGAAGAAGCGGTCGAGGTGGGCCATGTCTTCGGCACTGGACTCGCTGAAGTTCTGCGCGATGTCGCTCAGCCCGATGTGCAGCAGGGCCCCGCCCAGGTCGCGCCGGTCCAGCACGCGGAAGTGCTTCTCCAGCGTGGGAATGATCTGCGAGGAACGGATCGCCTCGGACGGATCGCAGGCGATCACGTCGGCCGCACGCGGACGCTCCCGGGGCCCCCGCACCACGCCGTTGGGCAGGCGGTGGTAGCGCTCGGGAAGGGTCTGCAGGAAGCCGTTCATGTGGGACAGCTGGGCATCGGTCCACTGGAAGCGGTCGGGCCCGACGTACTCGTGCAGATGGAAGATGCCGCCCGGGCGCAGCGCCCGCCGGACCATGCGGAACAGGCGGTCCAGGTCGTTGACGTGGTGGATCGACTGGAAGCCGACCACCAGGTCGCAGGACGCTTCGGGCAGCTCCAGCCGCTCCAGATCGGCCACGTGGTAGTGCAGCTGGTCCAGCCCCATGTCGGCGGCCCGTGCGCGCGCACCGGCAATCGCGCCTTCGGCGATGTCGTAACCATCGATCCGGCTGGCCAGCCCGATCTGCGCGAAACCGCGCTCCAGGGCCCCGAACCCGCAGCCCAGGCTGACCAGGCGCGGTACAGGGAGGCTCCAGCCCAGACGGGTCAGCGTGTCCTTCAGATGGATGTACACATCCGTGCCTTCTTGGCCGGTGGCCTTGTGGTGGAGGCGTGCCATGACCCTCGGATGCGCCATCCAGTTCATGCCCTGGATGTCCTGACGCTGCGACGGTGACACGCTCCAGGCCTCCGACACGCGCGCCTGTTCATTCCCGGGCGCCAGATCGACCGGCCGGCCCGACGATTCACACGCTTCGCGCAGCACGGCCCGCACCGTCGCGTCAAACGCCTGCGGAGCGCAGTCCCGCTCCACGGCCGCCAGCGCCGCCTGGCGGGTCTTCTGCCACAGGGCAGCATCGAAGTAGAGCCGCGCGCAGGCCTGGGCGAAGTCCTCGGCGCTGTCCGCACCCAGCAGGCCGCCCTGCCCTTCCCAGCCGAGCTGCGTCGCCACCAGTCCGCTGGCCACCACCGGCACCCCGTGCGCCGCCGCCTCCTGGACCTTGAGGGGGATGCCGGCCGCAAAGCGGGTGGGCGCGATGAACACGCGGGCCTGTTCATAGAAGTGCCGGATGTCCTCGACACGGCCATGGAACACCACCCGCGGCCCGCCCAGCGCCTGCTGGAGGCTCTCGCACGGGCTGCCCACGAGGTGGAGCACATAGCCTTCGCCGATCAGGTGGTCCAGCCGGGGCATGACCTCGCGCACGAACCAGCACACCGAATCGGCGTTGGGCGAACCTTCCTCCGCCAGCCGGCCGACAAACAGCAGGTGGCGCCGCTCGCTGTGGCCCTGGGGCGTGGGCTGCGCGGCAATGCCGTTGCCCAGCACCCGCACGTCCTGGCAGCCCGCCTGGCGGAACCGCTCGACTTCGGCCTCGCTCACGGCGAAGACATGGCGGGCCGCCTCGGCCAGCTGCAGTTCGCGGGTCAGCGCAGCCGCGCCGTCTTCCTCCGGTGCCGGCTCGCCCAGCACCTGGGCACGCAGCGTTTCGCGGGTGGCGAAGATCGCCTCGGCGTCGTAGACCAGCGCGGTGCCGGGCAGGAAGGCGGGCACCTCCCGGCAGGCGCGGAGAAAGCGGTCCATGTTGTGCGGCCGGCTGACGATCACCGCGTCGTAGTACCCGCAGCGCTCGCGCAGGAAGTCGGCCAGCCCGTCGATGCCTCGACCGGCCATGATCTCCACCTCGCGCGGCAGCACCTCATAAGCCTCCACCAGGTCGACCTGCGGGCAGGTCAGCGGGTAATGGCTGACGAAGGCACCGGCTTCGTGCAGGCTGTGGACGAGCTGGCGCGCCCGCGGGAAACCAGAGCCCAGCGACGGGACGGGGATGCGGTCGTCGACCACCAGCACGCGCGGCTGCGTGGCCGGGCGCTGGCGTGCCTCGATGGCGCGCGTTCCGTGGGGCCGGTGCTCCCGGGCCAGCACCTGGGTGTGGCGGTCGACGAAGACCGCCCGGTGCGCCTGCATGAGCCCCACCGCGGTCTGCTCACTCTCCGAACTGCCGAACTCGTAGTGCAGGATCTCGACCTGCGGCTCGTACACCACGGTGTGTCCGGCCTGGTGCAGGCGCATGCAGAAGTCGGTCTCTTCGTAGTAGGCCGGTGCGTAGGCCGGGTCGAATCCGCCCAGCGCCTCGAAAAGAGCGCGCCGCACCATGAGGAAGGCCCCCGAGCAGTAGTCCACCTCGCGACGGAACTGGAACGCGGCGTCGTCCGGGTCCTCGCCCCGGCCGTATCCCGAGCAACTGCCATCGGCCCAGACGATGCTGCCCGCCTCCTGGAGGCGGCCGTTCATCAGCACCACCTTGCCGCCCACCGCACCGACGCGCCCCCGGCCGTCGAGCAGGGCCAGCGCCGCCCGGATCGATCCGGGTTTGAGCTGGGCATCGTTGTTGAGGAACAGCAGGTGCTCACCCCGGGCGTGGGTGGCCCCCAGGTTGGCCGCGCGCAGGAAATGCAGGTTCTCGTTCTGAGCCAGCACCCGGGCGCCGCGCACCCTGGCCAGCAGGGTGGCGGTGGCATCGGTGGATGCGTTGTCGATCAGGAGCACCTCGCAAGGGGCCTCGATCGCCTCCACCAGCGACGCCAGGCACTTGAACGTCAGTTCGGCCTGGTTGTGCAGCACCACGACGATGGAGACGCGGGGTGTTTCTGCGGTGGGCAAGTGCAGCTCGTGCCCGTCCTGCAGAAACTGCGCGAGCTCGTCCTGGCTGCGCTGGCGGAACGCCAGCTTGGCATCTTGCACCGCCGCGGGCGGCTCGATGGCCACGACCGGGGCCGGGGCAGACGTGGCCGGCCACGGCCGGTCCAGCGGCCTGAGGGGGAAGCCACGGTCCTCGTGTCGGCCGTGGACCTCGAAGTGGTACAGCGCATTGAGTCCGGCCTGCGCCACATCCGGGTGGGCCTCCAGATAGGCCCGGGTGGAGAACCAGGGCCCGGGGTCCCGGCCTTCCGACAGGCCGCCGAACAGCGCGTAGTGCACGGCGGCGTCGACCCCGGCGTCGGCCACATCGGCGTGGGCCGCCAGGTACCAGGCCGCGTCGAAGAATGCCGAGCGGCGCACGGTGTCGATCACCGGCTGCTGCGGGTCCGGTGGCTCGCGCCGGCCCAGCCGCCGCTGCAGCCGCTGCAGGACGCCCGGCCTGTCGGCGGCAGGCCCTCGCTCCGGGGGCGCGAGCAGCGTGGACAGCAGCTGGCGCAAAGCGGGCTCGGCGGTCTCCAGGGTCTGGGCCAGCGCGCGCTGCTGCAGCGTCAGGGTGGCGATGGTCTGGCGTGCTTCGGTCAGGCCATGCTCCACCAGCGCACGCTCCTGGCGCGCGGTTCTCATCTCCCCTTCCAGCCGGGCCAGCTTGCGCAGCGAGGCATCCCGCTGGCCAGCGTCCTGGCGCTGCGCCTGAACGGCCGCCCGCTCCCGTGCGAGTTCCCCGTCCAGACGCGCCACGGCGGCCTGCGCCCGGTCGCGCTCGCTGCTCACCTGGGCGCGCGCAGCGACCAGGGCGTCGACCTGCAGCGCGAAGGAACGCTCCATCTCACGTTCATTGGCGTGGCCAAGCCAGCGGGCGCCCGCCGCGGCGAAGCGCTCCCGGATGGCGACGCCTTGTGCCGTCGATGCGGCGTTGCACAGCTGCGCGACAGCCGCCGGCATGGCCCGCCCGGGGGCCACCACGCCCAGGCCGTTGCCATGCAGGAGTTCGAAGTGGGGATGGCGGCCCGCCAGCTCGCTGAAGAAGCGGTGCACGCCGAAGTCGTCGCGGCGCACATTGGTGTCGTGGAACAGGACCACAGCGCGCTCGGACAGCTTGGGCCGCCAGGTTTCGTAGTCGTGTCGCACGGCTTCGTAGGTGTGGAAGCCGTCGATGTGCAGCAGGTCGATCGAGGCGTCGGCGAAGTGCCCGACCGCGGTGTCGAAGTCGGCCCGGATGAGTTCGGAGAACCCGCCGTAGTGGGCATCGTTGAAGGCCTGGACGTCGCGGTAGACGGCCTCGTCGAAAAAACCGGCATGTGCGTCGCCCTGCCAGCTGTCCACCGCGAAGCAGCGGGTGGGCAGACGGTGCTGCAGCACGGCGTCGCAGAAGGCGGCATAGGACACGCCATGGTGGGTGCCCAGTTCCACCAGCAGTCGCGGTTCGGTCGCCTGGACGATCCAGAACGCAAAAGGCACATGACCCCACCAACCGCTGGGTTTGCCCAGGCGCCGGGGTGTCCGGAAAAGGCTGTCCAGCGCAGGTGAGAGCAGTAGCTCCAGCAGGCTGGCGTCAGAATCGTGCATCGGGGTTCCTTGGTGTCGGTTGCTGCGGCGGCCAGGCGCGCCGCGCCACGACGGTGAACATCGGGACCATGGCGCCGTCGACATCCCGCTTCTGGTGGTGGATGCTGAGCCGCGCGTCGGGAAATCCCAGCAGCCCCAGGGACTGGATGACAAAGGCGGGCGTCAGTGCCCACCAGGTGTGCACCTGCGGGATCGCGGGGTCCGCCAGCAGGCGGCAGACCGGCAGATCCCCGAGGTTGGCGTCGTACACCTCGGTGACGATGAGGGTGTCGCGGACCCGGCGCGCCAGCTGCTCCATGACCGAGAACGGCGAACGGCAGTGCAGCAGCACCGAGGCCAGCAGGCCGATGTCGAATGGCCCCTCCGATTCGGGCAGGGCGTCCAGATGCGCCACGATCAGCCGGACCCGGGAGGCGCGGGCATGGTGCAGGTACTGGAACGACTGGCGCACCCCCGTGATGACGTGGGCAAACTCCTGGCGCCAGCCGGCAACGTCGAAACCGGGCACTGGGGCCACATCCCAGAGGTGCTCCATGGGCGGCTCCAGCGCCGTGACCCGGGCGCCCGCGGCCTCCATGTGAAAGCTCAGGAAGCCGCTGGCCGGCCCCACTTCGAGCACCGAGCGCCCTGCGAAGTCGACCCCGCCCAGATACGCATCCACGTTCGGGCGCAGGTCCCATTCCCCCTTCACCGACTCGCCGCCGGGAAGGTCCACCGAGTGGTAGAAGCGGCACTGCGACAACGCGGGCGGTTCCGCTGCTGCGGGTGTCGCAGGTGCAGCCGGCAAGGTGGCCGGCGCTGGCATGGCGACGCGCAGCGCCGCCGCTTCAGGAAGAGGTGCCGGATCGGACAGGCCCTGGACCAGGCTGCGGTGCTGCAGCCAGCGCTTGAGCGCGCTCTTGAGGTTCCACCAGGGGCCATGGTCGGGCTTGCGGCAGACCAGCACGGAGTCGTGCCAGACATCGCTGCCGTCGTCATGGCCCTCGTCCTGCCACTGGGTCTTCACCTGAACGGGATCGAGCTGGGCAAAACGAGCGAGGGACGCCATGCCGTCGGGATAGAACCGCCAGCAATCCACCGGGTAGCGGTGCTCCGGCCCGCTGGACGGCGCGATGACGATGCACAGGCCACCCGGCTTGAGCACACGGGCCACTTCGAGCATGGTGATCCACACATAGCGGATGTGTTCGAAGGCCTGCCCGGAAACCAGCACATCGACCGAGCCGCTGGCCACCTCGCGCCACGTGTAGGGCGTCTTGAGCACCAGGTCCACGTTGTCGCCGGGCACCATGTCCAGCCCGGTGTAGCGCCAGTTCGGGGAATCGAACAGGTCGCGGTACGAACCGTTCACGTCCTGGCTGCCCAGGTCGTGGATGACCAGCGGCTCCCCGCGACGCGCGCCCAGGTACTGTTCAACAAAAAGGCGCATCTTGTCGCGGGAACTCGTGTGCATGGATTCAGTCGGCGGGGGGATGGAGTCGGTACAGCCAGGCGTCGGGCCAGTAGGTGAGCGCCTCTTCAACAAAGGCCTCGTTGTAGAGCGCTGCGGGCCGGCGAAGCTCGAATTCGGGGTGTTCGGCCGCGTAGGCGCGCGCCGCCGCGGCCGGATTGTCCTCAAGCCAGTGCGCCTGGCCCCCGGGCGTGTCCGCGAGATGGGCCATGACACCGTCGGTCGCGACGATGTAGGAACCCGGTGTGACCAGCGGGCCGTAGGCGTCCAGTTCCCGGCGCACATGCGCCTTGCTGTGGTCGCTGTCGAGAAACACGAACACCGTCTGGCTCCGCCCCACGGACCGGCGCACCCGGTCCACCACCGCCGCAGAAGCCGAGTCGCCCTCGATCAGGGTGATGAGGTCGCCCAGCGGGCAGGCAGCCACCGCCTCGCGCAGCTCCGGGGGTATCTGTATGTCGATCGAGATCACCCGCCCGCGCCCCAGCGCCCGGCACAGCGAGGCGAAGAAGACGGCGCTGCCGCCGCGGTTGACGCCGGTCTCGATGATGACGTCGGGACGCACGCTGGCGATCACCTCCTGCAGCCGCAGCACATCTTCCGGCAGCTGCCAGAGCTGGAAGCCCAGCCAGGAAAACGACTGCCAGTGCAGGAGGTTCCACTCCTGCCTGAGCCAGACCTGGGACACCACCCGGAAGGCCTCGGACGAGTACAGCGGCAGTCGCTTCGGGGTTTCATCGCCGGCCTGGTACTCCAGGGACTGGGCGTCGGTGTCGATGGTGATCTTCATGCCGGCTTTTTTTCCGCGCGCAGTGTACCCGGCGCCTCTGTTTCGCAGACGCCAGCGCGGCGCCCGCGCGCGCCCTTCAAGGCCCGCCGTCTCGCAGGTTGTCCTGCATGTGGCGCAGCGCGCGCAGCAGCGCCTGCCGTTCCGGCGCCTCCAGCCCGCGGGCGGCCCGGGCCGCCACCTGGCGGCGGTGGCGCATGACGGACTCGTGCCGGTGCTGCGCCGCTTCGGTGGGATAGAGCCGGATCACCCGGCGGTCGTGCCCGTCCGGCCGGGCCACCAGCAGGCCCTTGTCCTTGAGCACCGCGATGAGGCGCGCCAGCTGGCCCTTGTCCCGCCCCGCGTGCTGCACCAGATCGGTCTGCGTGCTGCCCGGGTGGCGCACGAAGAAGCCGAGCGCCCGCCCTTCCATCGGCCCCAGCCCATCGTCGGGCATGTGGCGCAGCAGCTGCGCGCGGGCCAGGTGCATCAGGTCGTGCACCGCCTCCATCAGATCGTCATCGGACAGCTTCGACATATTGGTTGACTCCATCAACTTGCTTTGACAGAATGGATGACATTATCAATCAATTCACCTATTCCATGTCCCATCCTGTTCCCACCGAGCACCCACCCGGCCCGACGCGCCGCGTGCGCCACGAACTGCTGCGCCGCGACGTGCGCGTGCGCCATGTCCGGCCGCTCGGCCCCGGCCTGCTGGCCGTGACCTTCGGCGGGCCGGCGCTGGCCAGCTTCGTCTCGCTCTCCTTCGACGACCACGTCAAGTTCATCTTCACCGACGCCGACGGACAGGAACACCGGCGCGACTACACGCCGCGCCATTTCGACACGGTCCGCCAGGAGCTGACCCTGGTGTTCGCGTTGCACGAAGGGGGCGCGGCCAGCGCCTGGGCGCAGCGCGCCCGGGCGGGCGACGCGGCGGTGATCGGCGGCCCCCGCGGCTCCATCGTCATTGCGGACGACCTGCCCTGGTACCTGCTGGCCGGTGATGCGACGGCGCTGCCCGCCATCGCGCGGCGGCTCGACGAACTGCCGGCGGGCACCCCCACCACGGTGCTGCTGCACACCCCGCACGAGCAGGACCAACAGGCGCTGCCTGAGCGCCCTGGTCTGAACCTGCGCTGGTTGCCGTCCGGCGAGGCGCTGTGCGACGCCATGCGCACGGTGGACCTGCCCACAGGCGACGGGTTTGTCTGGTGCGCGGGCGAAGCCGCGTGCATGGCGCGGCTGCGCGACATCCTGCTGAACGAACGCGGACGGCCACGCAGCCACGTCAAGGTCTCGGCCTACTGGAAGCCCGGCGCCAGCGACTTCCACCAAGACCTGGCCTGACGGGGCGTCAGGCACTATCGGCCAGCGACCTCGGCCGGTGCCCGGCTCAGGTCGTTGTTCTGCGTCACCAGCACCAGCAGCAGGCGCATGAACTCGGTGCGCTGCCGCGGGGTGAGCGGCGCCAGGATCTGCTCCTGCGCGCGCAGCATGGCGGGCACGGTGTCGGCTAGGCCCTGCTCGCCCGCGGGCGTCAGGAACAGCTGGCGCGCGCGACGGTCCTGCGGCGACAGGCGCCGCTCCAGCCAGCCGCGCGCCTCCAGCCGGTCCACCACGCCGCCGGTGGTGGAGGTGTCCAGCGCGATGCTGCGCGCCAGCGTGCGCTGGTCGATGCCGGGCTGGTTGCCCACCACCTGCAGGGCGGCGTACTGCACCGGCGTCACACCGAGCTCGCCCGCCTCCTGCAGAAAGATGCCGACCGAGATCTGGTGCAGGCGCCGGATCGCGTAGCCGGGCTGCTGGTCGATCTGGATTCCGGCGGGTTCGGGGGTGTCCATGGCAAACAGGGCAAGGGTGGTGGGCAACGGGGATCCGATGATTGACCCAGTCTAACCGCCCTCTTATCATCAGCACACTTATTATTAGCATGCGGCGGGAGCAGATCCGGCCCAAGGAGACAAGACATGAGCCACGCACTCGGCCGGCTGGAAGACCTGCCGCAGGACTACCGCGACGACCTGAAGAACCTCAACCTGGTGCCGCTGTGGCCCAGCCTGCGCGTCGTGCTGCCGCCGGGCGTGCCCAAGCGCGCCACGCAGGCCGTGCACTGGCCCTACGCCACGCTCAAGCCGCTGCTGCTCAAGGCCGGCGAGCTGACCCCGATCGAGAAGGCCGAGCGCCGCGTGCTCGTGCTGGCCAACCCCGGCCACGGGCTGGAGAACATGAAGGCCAGCCCCGCCATCTACCTGGGCATGCAGCTGCTGCTGCCGGGTGAGTGGGCGCCCAGCCACCGCCACACGCCCAACGCGGTGCGCATGGTGGTCGAGGGCGAAGGCGCCTGGACCACCGTCGATGGCGAGCAGTGCCCGATGAGCCGCGGTGACCTGATCCTCACGCCCACCGGCCTGTGGCACGAGCACGGCCACGACGGCAGCGACCCGGTGGTGTGGCTGGACGTGCTGGACCTGCCGCTGGTCTATTACATGGAGGCGAGTTACCACATCAACGGCTCGCGCCAACAGGTCCAACAGGGCAGCGGCGACCGCGCCTGGACTCGCGCCGGCGTGGTGCCCACGCAGGTGTTCTCGCGCAGCGGCAAGCGCTACCCGATGCTGCGCTACCCCTGGGTCGACACGCGCGCCGCGCTGCAGGCCATGGCCGCCAACCAGCCGGACCTCGACTGCGTGCAGGTGACCTACGTGAACCCCGAAACGGGCGACGACGCCGAGAACATCCTGGGCTTCTACGCGCTGATGCTCAGACCCGGCCAGACACTGACATTGCCGGCGCGTTCGCCGGCGCAGGTGTTCCACCTGATCGAAGGCGGCGTCGACGTGTCCACCTGCGGCAAGACCTTCGGCCTGGTCGAGGCCGACACCTGCTGCGCGCCGGGCTACGAGCCGGTGACGCTGACGAACCGCCAGACCGACAAACCCTCCTTCATCTTCATCGCCGACGAGTCACCTCTTCACAGGAAGCTCGGTGTGTATGAGACCCGATGACTGTTCCAGAGACTGTCCGATGACTCAATACCTCTTCCCCCCACCCGCCGTCCGCTCCCTGCCCATCCGTGGCCGCACCGAGCGCTTCCCCGTCAACCGCATCTTCTGCGTCGGCCGCAACTACCACGCGCACGCCGTCGAGATGGGCAAGCCGGTGGACAAGAGCGCCGAGCGGCCGTTCTACTTCACCAAGTCGCCGCAGACCCTGGTGGAGAGCGGCGTCACCGTCGCCTATCCGCCTGAGACGAAGAACTACCACTTCGAGATGGAGCTCGTGCTGGCGATCGGCAAATCCGGCTTCCGCGTCAGCGCCGACAAGGCACACGAAGTGATCTACGGCTACGCCGCCGGCCTGGACATGACGCGCCGCGACCTGCAGCTGTTGGCCCGCGACAAGGGCCGGCCCTGGGACCTGGGCAAGGACATCGAAG
Source organism: Hydrogenophaga sp. NH-16 (assembly GCF_004006415.1). Classification (NCBI taxonomy): domain Bacteria; kingdom Pseudomonadati; phylum Pseudomonadota; class Betaproteobacteria; order Burkholderiales; family Comamonadaceae; genus Hydrogenophaga; species Hydrogenophaga sp. NH-16. Next base: position 2,331,780 of record NZ_CP029344.1, on the reverse strand, counting down.
AAGGTTCGGTCTGCTCCGAGGTCGTGCCGATGGAAGGCGTGGTGATCGGGCGCGGCGCCATTGCACTGGAGGTCAACGGGGCAACGAAGCAGTCGTCCGACGTCGACAGGCTGATCTGGAACATCCGCGAAATCATCGCCGACCTGTCGTTGTTCTATCACCTGCAACCCGGCGACCTGGTCTACACCGGCACGCCCGAGGGCGTGGGCGCCGTGGTGCCGGGCGACCGGATCACCGGCCGCGTCGAAGGCGTCGCCGAGGTCGCGCTGACCATCGGCCAGCCCGGGTGAGCGCCCAGCGACGGGCCGCGCACAGGCGCTGACCCGGGCGCCTGCGCCTCAGGTCGCCGGTGCCTGGGCCTGCACACGGCGGATGATCGGCATGTCCTGCTCCAGGATGTGCCCGATCAGCCAGCGGCGCAGGAAGCGTTCGAGGTCCAGGATCGTCAGCCGGCCCTGCTCCAGCTGCAGCTTCATGGCCGACAGCCGCTCCACAAAGCCGCTGTGCAGCCGCAGGTGCTGGGCGTGGGTGGTGGCGTCGGCCTGCTGGCGCAGCATCCACGCTTCCTCGTACCGGAAGTGGTAGTCCGCATAGGTCTGCAGCTGTGCAAGCACCTCGTCCAGCGCCGTCCCCGAATCGGCGGGCTGGATGCTGGCCACGCGCTGGAGCAGCTGGAAAAGCACCCGGTGCTGCAGGTCGATGGCCAGCACCCCGCTGTCCAGCCGGTCGTCCCAGACCAGCGGCCCGTCCGCGTCCTCGTCGGCACCAGGGTTCATCGGCCCCGCACCCTTCCGTCGGTGCGCCGGTGCTGCATTTCCTCGCCGATGGCGCTCAGGGCCGGTGCGTCCAGCAGGCCCTGCGCCGCCGGGTAGACCAGCGACTCTTCCAGACGGATGTGCTCGCCGTACTGGCCGGCAAACCGGTCCAGCAGCTGCTCATCGCCGGGCGTCCAGCCGGCCCAGGAAGACGTTGCCGCAGCGTCGGCCACGGCCAGCAGACAGCGCCGCGCCTGGGGCCAGATCTCGCCCATGGCGACATGGTCGGCCTGCAGGCGGCGCACCGCCTGGCGCAGCGCCTCGTCGCCGCGCTGCAGCAGGAGCGGGAACACATGCAGTTCCTCGTCCTCGTGGTGCAGCGGCGCGGCCTGGTCGAAATAGCGCATGACATCGCGCGCCGCCTGGGCCGCCTGTTCGTCGTGGCCACGCGTGGCCAGGTGCTCGCGCAGCTTGCCCAGCAGCCGCAGCATGCGGTGCACCCGCTCGTGGCAGGCGGTCAGCATCTCGAACGGCTGCTCGAACCCCACCCCCGCCGCGTGCTGCCCGGGCTGCGTGATCTGGTGCAGGTGGATACCGGCCATTGGGTCAGTCCAGCAGCACCGCGCGGCCTTGCGGGTCGAACGGAATGAAGTTCTGGATGCGGCCCTGGCGGATGGACTCCACCATCTTCTGCAGCGGTGCATCGGCGTCGGCGCTGGTGGGGGGCTTGCCGGCGCTGCCCGACATGGCAGCGGCGAAGACCATGCCCCAGGGCTGGCCGAAGCCGGCGGCCTCTTCCTTGAGCTGCTCGAACGAGCTCAGCTCGTCGGGGCTCTTGTCGACGCACATCTGCGGCACCAGCGCACCGCCCTGGCCTTTTTCGAAGGCCGCGCGTTCGGCAGGCGTGGCGTCGTCGGGCAGTTCGATGGCGGCGAACACCATCAGCAGGCGCTGGGGCAGGGGCTGGGCGCGCGCGGCGGCGAGCAGGTCGTCAAAGTTGCTGATGTCCATGAAAAATCCGGTGTGGAAAAACGTGTCAGCCGGGGCCGACGGGGTTCAGGGTACTCACGTAGTCGGCCACTGCGGGGCGCACGACAGTTTTGCCGTGCGAGAGCGCGGTGCCGATGCTCAGGAAACACACGGCCTGTTCGCTCTCGCGCAGGCCGAAGAAGCGGTGCAGCGCAGCCGAACGCACCGATTGCCCGGCCGTGAGCGCCGAGCCGTAGCCCAGGGCGGTGGCCATGAGCAGCATGTTCTGCGCCGCGCAGCCGGCGGAGATCAGCCGCTCGGCCAGGCCGATCTCGGCGTCGCCCTTGGTGTCGTCCACCACCAGCAGCGCCAGGAAGGGCGAGCGGAAACCTTTTTCGCGCGCCTTGGCAATGTCGTGCGGCCCGGCCTCCGGGTCGCGCTCCAGCAGGGCCTGCACGAACACCTCGGCCAGCGCCTCGCGCTGGTCGGCCGGCACGGTGATGAAGCGCCAGGGCAGCAGGCAGCGGTGGTCGGGCGCCGAGGCCGCGGCGGACAGGATGGCCTGCAGCTGCGCGGCGTCGGGGCCGGGTTCGCCCAGGCGGAACGGCAGCACCGTGCGGCGCGCCGACATCAGCTCGGCCGCCAGTTCGGACCAGTCGGCGGTGCCGACTCCATCAGGTGCGCAGGCGTCCATGGCTCACCCCGGCCGGCCGTCGGCGCGCGGCCTGCCGAACCAGTTCGCCAGCCGCCCGCCCCAGACCAGCACCACGCCGGCCCAGGTGAGCGCGGCCGCGGCCAGCCACAGGCCGCTCGCGCCCGGCAGCGTGCCCGCGATGCGCAGCAACACCGCCACCTGCAGCATCCAGAACAGGGTCCACACCGTGGCGTCGGCCACCAGGGCGCGGCCGCTGTGGCCGCAGGCCACGCGCGTGACCATGGCCAGCATGGTGGAGCCGAGGAAGCCCATGGTGAGCGCGTGCAGCGCGCCCAGGCCCAGTGTGGGCACGCCCCCGGCGGCGAGCAGCCACTGCGACAGCCCCGAGAGCAGCAGCGACAGGCCGAACCAGACAAAGCCCACGTGCAGCATGGCCAGCAGTCGGATCTTCAGGCTCTGCACCAGGCCCCAGACCCAGGCCAGCCAGACCAGCACGCCGCCGATGCCCAGTTCCAGCGCACCGCGCAGCAGGCGCCAGGCCGTGCCTTCGCCCCAGCCGGCGAGCATCAGCCACACCGAAGCGACCTCCAGCACCACGGCCGCCAGCATCAGCCAGAGCACCCAGAACGGGCGCCAGACCTCGATCATGGGCAGCACGCCGGAGGTGAAGAAGGGAATCATGCGGTGGGCCACGGCCACGAAGGTGGCGACGATGAAGCCCCACAGCGCCGTGTGCACCAGGGCCAGCGCCACAGACCACTCACCGATCAGCAGCGCCACGCCGATGCCGGCGGCGCACAGCGCGCCCAGCGTGCCGCCCAGCGCCACCACCGTGGCGTGCACCCGGTCGGGCACGCGGCTGGCGCGCCACAGGCGCCAGAACCGCAGGTTCTGCGTCCCCAGGCCGGCCGCAGCCAGCAGGGCTCCGGCCACCGCCACGTCCTGGTGCAGGTGCGCGCCCGCCAGCCACACCAGCCAGCCGGTCACCTGCAGGGCCAGCGCGGGCGTGATGGCGCGGGCGTCCGGTGCGTCCACGCCCAGCCACTTGGGGCCGGCGGTGAACAGGAAACCGGCGAAGAACAGCGGCATGAAGCCCAGGGTCATGACCGCGGCGTGGGTCAGCGTGGGCGAGACCGCGTAGGACAGCCCGAACACGCCGCTGGCGCGGTCGACCTGCACCACGGCCCACCAGGCTGCCGAGGCGACCAGCAGCAGCACCCCCGAAAAAAAGGCCAGCCGGTGTGGCGCGCGCCACAGGCTGGCCCATTGCCAGGGCGTGGCGACCGGCGAACCTTTCGGCCGCACCGGCAACGTCCCACGCCCCTCGACGCTCATCCGCAGCTGCCCAGGTGCCCGCAGGAGGTGCAGTAGTCGCAGCCGTCCTTGCGGATCATGGCGTGCGCGCCGCACTCGGGGCACTTCTTGCCGGCCATGACACCCGAGGACATGCCCACCAGCTCCGGCGCGGCCGGGGCATGGGGCGTGGCGACCGCGGCGGTGTCGGTGTGCTGTTTGCGGCGGGCGATGATGTTCTGCAGCGCGAACGCGATGGCGGCCACCTCGGAGTCGTGCCACATCGGCACGTGGGTGCCGTCGGCCTTCTCGTAGGTGCCCAGGCGCACCGGGCCGCGGTCCCAGGCGACCTTGCGCATGTCGGACAGCGCCCGGCCCAGGAAGCCGCCGCGCGCGGCCAGCGAGAGCATGCGCATGGTGGAGGTGATCCACTGCTGCGACTCGCCGTTCTGGCCCACGGGCATGAAGAACTCGATGGCGCGCTCGACCGTGCCCTTGCCGTCGGCGGCGGGCACCGGCAGGAAGGAAACCACGATGTACAGCGTCTTGTGGCCTTCCTGCGTCCAGTACTCGATCTTGTCGGCCACGGCCGAGAGCGCACCCTTGGGACGGCTCTCGATCACGGTGCGCATCGGGTCGACCGGCGCCACCACAGGCGCGGGGGCCGGCTTGGCCTCGGCCACCGGCGCGCCGGTGTCGAGCACCGAGCCCAGGATGGTGTTGGGCCGGTAGGTCGCCATGCCCTTGAGGCTGGCGCGCCAGGCCTGCAGGTACAGGTTCTTGAAGTCTTCGTAGGGGTAGTCGCCCGGCACGTTGACCGTCTTGGAGATCGCCGTGTCCACGAAGGGCTGCACCGCTTCCATCATCGCGATGTGCTCGCCGGCCGTCATGGCCAGCGCGTTGACGAAGTACTCGGGCAGGTGGTCCACGTCACCGCCGAGGTCGCGGTAGAGGCGCCAGGCGTGGTCTTCCACCGCGTACTCGCGGGTGGAGCCGTCGTGCTCGCGCTTCTTGCGGCGGTACATCCAGGAGAACGGCGGCTCGATGCCGTTGGAGGCGTTGTCGGCAAAGGCCAGGCTCACCGTGCCGGTGGGGGCGATGGAGAGCAGGTGGCTGTTGCGGATGCCGTGCTTGCGGATGGCCTGGCGGATGGGCTCGGGCAGGCGGCTGGCAAAGGTGCCGCGCTCCAGGTAGCCGTTGGCGTCGAACTTGGGGAAGGCGCCCTTTTCCTTGGCCAGCTCGATCGAGGCGCGGTAGGCCGCGTCACGCATGTGCTCGGCGATCTGGGCGGCCACCTTGCGGCCTTCTTCGCGGTCGTAGCGCACGCACAGCATGGCCAGGGTGTTGCCCATGCCGGTGAAGCCCACGCCGATGCGGCGCTTGTCCTGCGCTTCCTTGCGCTGCTGCTCCAGCGGCCAGAAGGTCACGTCCAGCACGTTGTCCAGCGCCCGCACCTGGGTCGCGACGGCCTTCTCGAAGGCGGCGAAGTCGAACGAGGGCACACCGCCGAAACCGAAGGCGTTGCGCACGAAGTTGGTCAGGATGATGGGGCCGAGGTCGCAGCAGCCGTAGGACGGCAGCGGCTGTTCACCGCAGGGGTTGGTGGCGGCGATGCCTTCGCAGTAGCGCAGGTTGTTGTCCTGGTTGATCTTGTCCAGGAACAGGATGCCGGGCTCCGCGAAGTCGTAGGCCGACTTCATGATGGTGTCCCACAGCTCGCGCGCGGACACGCTCTGGTAGACCCAGAGCCCGTCGGAGCGCTGGTAGGCGCCCTTGTCCATCACCTTGCTGCCGGGCTTCGATTTGTGCACCAGCTCCCAGGGCTGGTCGCCGGCCACGGCTTCCATGAAGGCGTCGCTCACGCCGACCGACACGTTGAAGTTGTTCCAGCGGCCGGGCGTGCGCTTGGCGGTGATGAAGTCCAGCACGTCCGGGTGGTCGATGCGCAGCACGCCCATCTGGGCGCCGCGGCGCGCACCGGCGCTCTCGACCGTCGAACACGACTGGTCGAACACGTTGATATAGGAACACGGGCCCGAGGCCATCGAGTGCGTGCCCTTGACCTCGGCGCCGCGCGGGCGGATGCGCGAGAAGTCGTAGCCCACACCGCCACCGCGGCGCATGGTTTCGGCGGCTTCGCGCAGGGCTTCATAAATGCCCGGGAAACCTTCGTCGTCGAAGCCCTGGATGCAGTCGCCCACGGGCTGCACGAAGCAGTTGATCAGGGTCGCCTGGATGTCGGTGCCGGCGGCGCTCATGATGCGGCCGGCGCCGATGGCACCCGCGTACAGGTTGTCGAGGAATTTGGCTTCCCACTCGGCACGGATCGGCTCTTTTTCCACCGAGGCCAGGGCGCGGGCCACGCGGCGGTAGAGGTCGTCGATGCCGGTCTCCCCGGGTTTCAGGTATTTTTCTTCCAGCACATCGAGGCTGATCGGCTGGGGTTCCCGGAGATTCTGGGCTCCGGGTTGGGGGTCACGCTTCATGCAAGGGCTCCGGTTTTGAAGGCGTCGGATGGTACAGGCTCTGCCGGCAGGGCGCCGGTCACCATCCAGGACACCAGATCATGGACCGAACGGATGTCCTTGCCAAACGGGAGAGTACCCGCCCCGCGGAAGAACAGGCCCCGCTGCTGATCACCCTCCCAGGCGTGGGCCAATTGCTGGTCGATGCAGAACTGGCCCATGTCCGCCTTGCCATCCCGCAATCCGCAATGCGCCAGGCAGTCGAAGGCCATGTTGCAGCGGTCCTTCACGTGCGCCACGGCCTTCAGCTTGGGTTCCACGCGCAGGTATTTGTTGAGCCAATGTGTGCGCACACCTCGCGCGGGAAGCCCGGCCACGCTGATGAACTCCACCACATCTTCCGGCGTCGCATTGGCCAGCACCTGCTTGAAGGCGAGGTCGGCGTCGCATTCCAGCGTCACCGCGAAGGCCGTGCCCATCTGCACCGCGCTGGCGCCCAGACCCTGCAGGCGGATGACGTCCTCGCGGCTGGAAATGCCGCCAGCGGCGATCAATGGAATCTTTCCTTCCAGCCCGGCCGATTTGAAAAATTCCAGCGACTGGGGGATGACGTTCTCGAAATTGAAGCGCGGGTCCTGCAGGTCGGCGACCTTGGCCGCGCCCAGATGTCCCCCCGCCAGCCGGGGGTGTTCGATCACGATGGCGTCGGGCAGGCGGCCTTTTTTCTCCCATTTCTTGACGATCAGCTGCACGCCGCGCGCGTCGGACAGGATGGGGATCAGGGCTGTTTCGGGGTGGTCCTTGGCCAGTTCGGGCAGGTCCAGCGGCAGGCCGGCGCCCACCACCACCGCATCGGCACCACTTTCCAGCGACTGGCGCACATAGATCTCGTAGGCCGACAGGGCCTTCATGATGTTCACCGCCACCATGCCGCGCCCCTGCGAAATCAGGCGCGCGCGCTGGATCTCGCGGTCCAGCGCCACCAGGTTGGCCGCGTTGATGCGCTCTCGCGCGTCGGGTTCCTTGCCACTTTCCAGGTGGCGGGTCTGGGCCATCAGGTCGGGGTGCAGGCGGCGCAGGTCCACCGACGACACGGTGCCCACCCCGCCCAGCGACGCCACGGCGCCGGCCAGGCCGCCCGCCGACACGCCCACGCCCATGCCGCCCTGCACGATCGGCAGCAACTCGCGGCCCCGCAGCCGCCAGGGGTGCATGCCGTTTTCGCCCGCCTGGCGCAGCAGCGCCCGCGCGCGTTCGGCGGTCTCGCCGTCTCCAGGCGCCACCGCCCCCATCACATCTCGTGCATTCATCGTCTGATTTCCCATAGGACGGCGCAAAAAACCGCTGGTGGAGACTACCGGCGACGCCGTCGCGCCGCCTTGTTCTGTGTCAAGAATTTCTGCGGCGGTCTGGGGAAAAACCCAGTCACCGGCAGGGTGATCCGGACCGACCGGTTTGCGCCAGATCAAGCCATGACGCCCTTGACACGGGTCAATCGCCGTCCGTCGGCTCGGGGCTAAGGTCGCGCCTTCCTTTCGCCGCCCGTCGGCCACCAACCCGTTCATTGCCCATGGATCTCGTCTGCCCCGCTGGCAGCCTGCCCGCCCTCAAGGCTGCCATCGACCACGGCGCCAGCTGCGTCTACCTCGGCCTGCGCGACGCCACCAACGCGCGCAACTTCGCCGGCCTGAACTTCGACGACGCCGGCATCGCCAGCGGCATCGCCTACGCACACCAGCGCGGCCGCCAGGTCTTCATGGCCATCAACACCTACCCGCAGGCCGGCCAGCCGCAGCGCTGGCAGCAGGCGCTGGACAAGGCCGTCACCCTGGGCGTGGACGCCGTCATCCTGGCCGACCCCGGCCTGATGCAGTATGCGGTGCAGCGCCACCCGCAGCTGCGGCTGCACCTGTCGGTGCAGGGCTCGGCCACCAACCACGAGGCGATCAACTTCTACCACCGGCAGTTCGGCATCTCGCGCGCCGTGCTGCCGCGTGTGCTCTCGCTCGAACAGGTGCGCCTGCTGGTGCAGAAGACGCCGGTGGAGATCGAGGTGTTCGGCTTCGGCAGCCTGTGCGTGATGGTCGAAGGCCGCTGCGCGCTCTCGTCCTACGTCACCGGCGAATCGCCCAACACGCACGGCGTGTGCTCGCCCGCCAAGGCGGTGCGCTGGCAGGAGACCCCCAAGGGCCTGGAGTCGCGCCTGAACGGCGTGCTGATCGACCGCTACGCGCCCGGCGAGAGCGCCGGCTACCCGACGCTGTGCAAGGGCCGCTTCGACGTCGAGGACGACCACAGCTACTACGCGATCGAGGAACCCACCAGCCTGAACACCTTGTCGCTGCTGCCGCAGCTGGCGCAGATGGGCGTGCGCGCGATCAAGATCGAAGGCCGCCAGCGCAGCCCGGCCTATGTGGCGCAGGTCACCAAGGTCTGGCGCGAGGCCATCGACAGCTGCGCGGCCCAGCCCCAGCACTACACGCCCAAGGGCCAGTGGATGGCCGCGCTGGACCAGGTGGCCGAAGGCCAGCAACACACCCTCGGTGCCTACCACCGCCCCTGGAAATGACCATGCAACTCTCTCTCGGGCCGCTGCAGTACTACTGGCCGCGCAGCACGGTGTTCGATTTCTACGAGGCCATGGCCGCGACGGCGGTGGACATCGTCTACCTCGGCGAGGTGACCTGCTCGCGCCGGCACGAGCTGCGGCTGTCGGACTGGCTGGATGTGGCGCATTTGCTGCGCGAGGCGGGCAAGACGCCCGTGCTCTCGACCCTGGTGCTGCTGGAGTCGGGCTCGGACGTGGGCGCGATGCAGAAGATCGCCGCGAACGGGGACTTCCCTGTAGAGGCCAACGACATGGGTGCGGTCGGTGCGCTGGCAGGGCACAAGCCCTTCGTGGCCGGGCCGCACCTGAACATCTACAACGCGCCGGCGCTGCACTGGATGGCGGAACAAGGCGCCACGCGCTGGGTCGCGCCGCTGGAGATGAAGCGCGACGACCTCGCCCTGTTGCAGCGCGAGCGCCCCGCCGGCCTGCAGACCGAGGTGTTCGCGCACGGCCGCCTGCCGCTGGCGTTCTCGGCCCGCTGCTTCACCGCGCGCCACCGCAACCTACCCAAGGACGACTGCCGCTTCAGCTGCATCGACCACCCCGACGGCCTGATGATGCAGACGCGCGAGCAGGCCGACTTCCTGGTGCTCAACGGCATCCAGACCCAGTCGGCCCGGGTGCACAGCCTGATCGACGCCTGGGACGATCTGGCCGCGCTCGGCGTGGACGTGGCCCGCATCAGCCCGCAGGCGCAGCACACGGCCGAGATCGTGGCGCTGTACGACGCGCTGCGCCGTGGAACCATCACACCCGCGGCCGCGCGCGACGCTCTGCTGCCCCTGCTGCCGGCCTCGGGCGACGGCCAGCCCGACTGCAACGGCTACTGGCATGGCCATCCGGGGCTGGACCGGGTCGAGCCCCACCACGCGGTCCCCGCCTGACGCCATGGTGCACGGCGAACGTTTCAACAGCATCAGCCACCTGGTCGGGGTGTTCCTGGCCGTGGCCGGCGCCGCGGTGCTCATCACCCAGGCCTCGCTGCAGGGCGATGCCTGGCGCATCGTGGCCTTCAGCATCTACGGTGCCATGCTCATCGCGCTCTACGGCGCCTCCACGCTCTATCACGCGCTGCGCGGACGCGCCAAGGCGGTGTTCCAGAAGCTGGACCACTGCAGCATCTACCTGCTGATCGCCGGCAGCTACACGCCTTTCGCCCTGGTGTCGCTGCGCGGCCCCTGGGGCTGGACGCTGCTGGGCGTGGTCTGGTCGCTGGCCGTGCTGGGCATCGCGCAGGAAATCTGGCTGGCCCGCGGCGCGCGGCGCCTGTCGCTGGCGCTGTACGTGCTCATGGGCTGGCTGGCGCTGGCCGCGGTGGTGCCGCTGTGGCAGGCGCTGGGGCCGGGCGGATTCGCCTGGCTGGCGGCCGGCGGCGCGCTCTACACCGGCGGCGTCGCCTTCTACGTGGCCGACGAACGCCTGCGCCACAGCCACGGCATCTGGCACCTGTTCGTACTCGGTGGCAGTTCCTGCCACTTCTTCACCTTCCTGCTCTACGTGGCCTGAGGCCATGCCGCCCACCATGACTGCTGCCCCATCCGACCGCCGCTTCACCGTGCCGCCCCCGCTGGCCGGTCTGCTCACCCGCCTGCCGCCCTACCCCGGCTCGCTGCTGCTGGTCACCGGCCTGAACCTGGTGCTGGCGCGCCAGCTGCCGGCCGACGTGGGCGCGCACCTGAACGGCCGGCGCATCCGCATCCAGGTGCGCGACGCCGGCCTGCGCTTCGACTTCCGCGGACAGGACGGCCAGTTCCGCGCCTGCGCGCCACAGCAGTCCCCCGACCTCACGCTGAGCGCGAACGCGCACGACTTCCTGCGCCTGGCCCGGCGGCTGGACGACCCCGACACCCTGTTCTTCAATCGCCGCCTGTCCATGGAAGGCGACACCGAGCTCGGCCTGGTGGTGAAGAACGCGCTCGATGCGCTGGAACTGCCGGTGTTCGAGCCCGCACAGTGGGCGCCGTCGGCCGTGTTCGCGCGGCTGCAGCGGCTGCGCCCTTTTGGTCCGCCCCATGGACCCCGCTGAGCGCAAGGCGCTGCCCATCGTCTATTCCTGCTCGGGCTGTTCCAGCGCCGCGCAGCTGGCCAACCACGTCGCCGTGCGGCTGGACCGCACCGGTGTCGCGGAAATGTCCTGCATCGCGGGCGTGGGCGGCGATGTGCCGTCGCTGATCAAGACCGCGCAATCGGGCCGGGCCATCGTGGTGCTCGACGGCTGCCCGCTCGAATGCGCGCGCCACTGCCTGCAGCGCCACGGCGTCAACCCCACCCAGCACCACCAGCTGAACCTGTACGGCGTGCGCAAGCGCTTGCACGAGGACTTCGACCCCGAGCAGGCCGAGGCCGTGCTGTTCCGCGTGCGCAGCGACCTGCAGAAGCTGCCCGCACCCGCACCCGATGAACCCACCCCCGACTGAAACACGCCGCCTGCTGGTGGCCATCACCGGTGCCAGCGGTGCGGTCTACGGCCTGCGCCTGCTGCAGGCGCTGCAGACCGTGTCCGACGTCGAAACCCACGCGGTGGTTTCCGACGCCGGCTGGCAGACCCTGCGCCACGAACTGCACGCCGACCCGCAGACGCTGCGCCCGCTGGTGCACACGCTGCACGACGCGGCTGACATCGGCGCCGGCCCGGCCAGCGGCTCGTTCCGCTGCGGCGGCATGGTGGTGGCGCCGTGTTCCATGCGCACGCTCGCGGCCATCGCGCACGGCCTGAGCGACAACCTGGTCACGCGCGCCGCCGACGTGATGCTCAAGGAGCGCCGCCGGCTGGTGCTGATGGCGCGCGAGACGCCGCTGCACCTGGGCCACCTGCGCAACATGACCGCCGTCACCGAGATGGGCGCCATCGTCTGCCCGCCGGTGCCGGCCTTCTACTTGCGGCCGCAGAGCGTGGACGACATCGTCAACGCCAGCGTGGCACGCGTGCTCGACCTGCTGGATGTACCGCACACGCTGAGCGAGCGTTGGGCGGGGCTGGAAGCCGAACCGGCATGACCTACAAGGACCTGCGCGATTTCGTCGCGCAACTCGAAGCCGCGGGCGAACTCAGGCGCGTGCGCGAACCGGTGTCGCCGCAGCTGGAGATGACCGCGCTGTGCGACCGCGTGCTGCGCGCCGGCGGCCCGGCCCTGCTGTTTGAAAACCCCACCGGCCACACCATGCCGGTGCTGGCCAACCTGTTCGGCACCACCGCGCGCGTGGCGCGTGCCATGGGCGTGGCCGACGTGGGCGATCTGCGCCGCTTCGGCGAGGTGCTGGCGCGGCTGAAAGAGCCCGAGGCGCCGCGCGGCCTGCGCGAGATGGCCGGCCTGGGCGATCTCGTCAAATCGCTCTGGCACATGAGTCCGCGCGAAGTACGGCACGCGCCCTGCCAGGCCGTGGTGATCGAGGGCGAGGACGTGGACCTGGCGCAACTGCCGATCCAGCACTGCTGGCCGGGCGACGTGGCGCCGCTGATCACCTGGGGCCTGGTCATCACCCAGGGGCCGCACAAGCCGCGGCAGAACCTGGGCATCTACCGCCAGCAGCTGCTCTCGCGCAACCAGCTCATCATGCGCTGGCTGGCGCACCGCGGCGGCGCGCAGGACTTCCGCGAACACGGCCGCCTGCACCCCGGCCAGCCCTACCCGGTGGCCGTCGCCATCGGCGCCGACCCGGCCACCATCCTCGGCGCCGTCACCCCCGTGCCCGACAGCCTGAGCGAGTACCAGTTCGCCGGCCTGCTGCGCGGCGCGCGCACCGAGGTGGCGCCCGCCATCGGCGTGCCGCTGCGCGTGCCGGCCACGGCCGAGATCGTGCTCGAAGGCCACATCCACCCCGACCCGGCCCACCCCAGCGGCTATCAGCACGCGCTCGAAGGCCCGTACGGTGACCACACCGGCTACTACAACGAACGCGCCGAGTTCCCGGTGTTCACGGTCGAGCGCATCACACGCCGGCGCGACGCGATCTACCACTCCACCTACACCGGCAAGCCGCCCGACGAGCCGGCCGTTCTGGGCGTGGCGATGAACGAGCTCTTCATCCCGCTGCTGCAGCGCCAGTTCCCCGAGATCGTGGACTTCCACCTACCGCCCGAGGCCTGCAGCTACCGCATGGCCGTGGTCAGCATCCGCAAGGCCTACGCCGGCCACGCGCGGCGCGTGATGATGGGCGTCTGGAGCCACCTGCGCCAGTTCATGTACACCAAGTTCATCGTCGTGGTGGACGAGGACATCGACGTGCGCGATTGGAAGGACGTGGTCTGGGCCATGAGCACGCGCATGGACCCGGCGCGCGACAGCTTCACCATCGAACACACACCCATCGACTACCTCGACTTCGCCTCGCCCGTCAGCGGCCTGGGCAGCAAGATGGGCCTGGACGCGACCAACAAGTGGCCCGGCGAGACCAGCCGCGAATGGGGCCGCACGATGCACATGGACCCGGCCGTCACCGCGCGCATGGACGCGCTGGCCGAGGGCCTGGGGCTCTGACGTTTTCCGACCACCACCTGAACGAACCATGCAACGCCGTCACCTTCTGGCCCTGCTGGGCACCTCGCTGCTCGCCGGCACCGGCCACACCCAAAACAACCCGTCCGGCCCGGCGCTGCCGCTGGGCACCGCCATCAACCGCGCCGGCCGCCTGCGCGCGCTGTCGCAGCGCGTGGCCAAGCTGCACGTCCAGTCCACCCTGGGCGTGCTGCCCGAGCGCGCCAGCGATGTCATGCGCCAGTGCCGCCAGCTGATCGGGAGCAGCCTGGACGAGCTGAGACGCCAGCCCCTGAGCGCCGACACCCAGCCCCTGATGCCGCGCCTGCAGGGCCATGCCGAGCGCCTGCTCGTGCTCACGGCCGGCAGCGGTGCGCCGCCCCGCATCGACGACGTGGTGCGCTCGGCCGACGACATGCTCAAGTCCGCCGACGAGCTCACCACCGCGTTCGAGAAACAGAGCAAGCAGAGCGGCGCCCGGGTGGTCAACGTGGCCGGACGCCAGCGCATGCTGTCCCAGCGCGCCGCCCGCGCCCACTTCCTGCAGGCCGCCGGCGGCACCGCGGCGGCCGGCCAGGCACAGCAGCTGGAGGCGGCCCGGCGCGAGTTCGACGAGGGCCTTGCCTACCTGGCGAATGCTTCCCTGTCCACCCCGGCGATCCGCCAGCAGCTGGAACTGGCGCGCGGCCAGTGGCTGTTCTTCGACCAGGCGCTGCGCAAGCCCGGCCAGGGCGACGCCCTGCAGACGGTGGCCACCACCAGCGAACGCATGTACGAGGTCATGGACCAGCTGACCGGCCTGTACGAGCAGGCGGTGCAGGAGCTGTACCGCTGACGTCGCGCGGGCTTCGTCTGGCAAACGGTGAGGCGCCAGACCTGATCCGGCTTGAGTCAGATCAAGCCATGGGCCATTGAGCCAGATCAACAGCGGGCCGATCGGCCACCACTAACGTTCGCGGACTTGGTCGGTTTCGCCACCAAGGCCCCGCCTTCCTGATCCAGGAGAACGCCATGGCCCATGCTGATCTTGAAAACATCGCAAGAACGCTCCGGCGGTTTCCGTTCCCGAAGAAGTTTGCCGTCGAGCTGTGCGCCGAGTGCAATCTGGCGTGTTCGATGTGCCACCACCCGAACATGAAGCGCCCCAAAGGCGTGATGCCCTTCGAGCTCTGGAAGAAGTGCGCCGACGAGATCGCTGCGACGGCGCCAGACACCGAGTGCTGGTTCTCTTTCTGCGGTGAGCCGTTGCTCGAACCCGCACTGCTGTTTCGCTGCCTGAGCTACGGCCGATCCGTCGGCCTCCAGTCGCTCAATGTCAACACCAACGGCATGTTGCTCACACCGGAGCTGGACGATGCCTTGCTGGATTCAGGCGTGCACCTGGTGGTCTTCGGTATCGACGGGTTCTCCAAGCAGTCCTTCGAAAAATACCGGGTGAAAGCCAACCGGGACGTGGTCTACGCCAACGCTGAGCGGCTGCTGGCCCGCCGCGATGCGCGCGGTCTGCCGGTCGCGATCCAGACGCAGTTCATCGTGATGGACGACAACGCGTCTGAAGTCGATGCATACAAGGCGCACTGGCTGGAGCGCAATGCGGTCGTCAAAGTCCGCCGTCAGCTCAGCTGGGGCGGCAAGTTCGACACGGGCCTGGCCATCACGCCTGAAAACCGGATCCCCTGTCCATGGGCGATCACGATGATGCATGTCTTCTGGGATGGACGGATCCCGCGCTGCCCGGGCGACACCGAGGGCGAGGAAGGAGAAGGCAACGCGTGGCACGCGTCTCTGAGCGATCTCTGGGCCCGCCTGGGTGGCTACCGGGATCTTCATCTGGCACGCAGTTTTGACGCCCTGCCCGAGCGCTGCAAGACCTGCACGGACTGGATGACGGGCGCCGCCGAGCGCGTGCGGCCGGAGTCCGGGACGGTCCCCCTTGAGCCCGTCTGCTCGCGCACGTGAGAGCGCCATGAAAGACGCTCTCTTTCTTTGTGGCGTGGGCAATGGCGAGGGCATCCGTCTGGCACTGACCGTCAACCGCGCATCTCCGCGCTGGCAGAGGATCGTGCTGCTCGACGACGACCCGTCCAAGCACGGCACGACGCGTCTCGGCCTGGAGGTCGCAGGACCGATCAGCCATCTGGCCGGTGTGGATGCCAACTGCTCCGAGGTCGTGAACCTGGTCACCCGCACCACCGATGGGCGCGCCCGGGCACAGGAAAAAATCGGGCAGTACGGCATTCCGTTCACCTCGCTGATCCATCCCGGTGTCGACCTGTTCGGAGCAGAGGTGGCATCGGACGTGACCATCTACCCGCATGCGTCCGTTGGTGCCGAAGCCCGCATCGGACCAGCGTCCGTGCTGCTGATCGGAGCGGTGGCCGGTCACGGCGCCCGCATCGGCCGAGGCTGCGTGGTTGCGCCCAACGCCGTGATCAATGCCCGGGTGACGCTCGGGGACCGGGCGTACGTGGGCTCCAACGCCAGCATCCTGCCCGACTTGCGCATCGGCGCCGGGGCGACGATCGGAGCCAACTGCATGGTCTACACCGACGTGCCGGAAGGCGCGACGGCCATGGGCGTGGCCGCCCAGGTTCTGAGCGCCACACCTCACCACGCGCCGTCCGGTTCAATGGAAGCCCATGGCTTGCTGCCGGACTTTCCGGGCGATCCGTCTTCAAGCATCGCCAGC
This sequence comes from Hydrogenophaga sp. NH-16, assembly GCF_004006415.1. Taxonomy (NCBI): domain Bacteria; kingdom Pseudomonadati; phylum Pseudomonadota; class Betaproteobacteria; order Burkholderiales; family Comamonadaceae; genus Hydrogenophaga; species Hydrogenophaga sp. NH-16. The sequence continues at coordinate 2,315,868 of NZ_CP029344.1, read as the reverse complement.
GCGGGCAGCGCCCACATCGAAGCCGTCATCACCAAGGCGCTTGTGCACGTGCTTGGCGCCGGAGAGCTGGACAGAAGCGGCAACTTCTTCGAGCTCGGGTGCAACTCGCTCAAGGCGCTGGAACTTGCACAGCATCTGCGCCCCCTGCTGGGGAGGGATGTGCAGGTCGTCGACATCTACCGCTTTCCCACCGCACCGGCGCTGGCCTCCTTTCTGACAGGTGGAGACCCAGCTGCGCTGGGCATGCGCCAGGCGCAGCAGCGAGCGGAAATGAGGCGCCAGCTGCGCTCGCGTGCGTGACCACCTGCGGCATGCGCTCAGCGGCACTCGAAGCGCTCGAAGCGCAAAGCCAGCGCCGCCAGGTCTGAAGCGTCCAGCACGTCCCGCGAGGACGCCGGGCCGCGGCAGGTCTGCAGCACCCAGTGGCGCACCGACTGTGCGGCCAGCTCATCGGCCAGGCGGAACAGGTCGTCGCGCCCGAACAGGCCGGCGTGCCAGGTGGTGCGGCACTCCAGGGCCACGCCGCTGTCCAGCAGCAGGCGCAGGCTGCGCGCGGCGCGCCCGGCACCCCCGCGCGCGCCGGTGACGGTGTCGTGCAGGTGCCGGGGCGCCTTGACGTCCAGCCCCACCCAGTCCAGGTGCGCCAGCGCCTGCGCCAGGCGCTGCGGGTACATGCCGCCGGTGTGCAGACCGGTGGCGTGGCCCATGGCCCGCGCCTCGGCCAGGGCGGGCACCAACGCCGCCTGAAGGGTCGGCTCGCCGCCCGAGAAGATCACGCCGTCGAGCAGCCCGCGGCGCTGCTGCAGGAAGGCCCGCACCGCCGGCCAGGACAGGGCACCGGGCACCGCCGCGTCCAGCAGGGCCGGGTTGTGGCAGTACACGCAGCGCCACGGACAGCCCTGCAGGAACACCACGGCCGCCAGCCGGCCGGGGAAGTCGATCCCGGTCAGCCGCGTCAGCCCGCCGATGCGCAGGGCGTCGGCCCCGCGCCGCACCGCATCCGACGCCTCAGGCGGCACGGCCGGGTTCGGCAAAGAAGCGCCGCTCGGCGTGTTCACCCTGCTTGCCCCGGTTGAAGCTGCTCACCGGACGGTGGTAGCCCATGACGCGGGTCCAGACCTCGCAGGACTGGCGCTCGTCGTCGCGCAGGGCGACGTCCTGGGCATGGGCGGGAACGGTGGCGGGTGTGGATGCGTTCATGGTGGTTTCCTTGTGGGGTGGTTGGAAGACGGTGTGTCAGGCCGCCTGCAGCTGGCGTTTGGCGGCCAGTTTCTCGGCGTCGCATTTCGGGCAGAACGGGTGTTCGCCGGCCAGGTAGCCGTGGGTGGGACAGATGGAGAAGGTGGGCGTGACGGTGATGTAGGGCAGGCGGAAGTTCGTCAGCGCCCGCTGCACCAGGGCGCGGCAGGCGTCGCCGCTGCTCAGGCGCTCGCCCATGTACAGGTGCAGCACGGTGCCGCCGGTGTACTGGCGCTGCAGCGGGGCCTGGCGCTCCAGCGCCTCGAACGGGTCGTCGGTGAAGCCCACCGGCAGCTGCGACGAGTTGGTGTAGTAGGGCTGTTCGGGTGTGCCGGCCTGCAGGATGCCGGGCCAGCGCTTGCGGTCCTCGCGCGCGAAGCGGTAGGTGGTGCCCTCGGCCGGGGTGGCCTCGAGGTTGTAGAGGTGGCCGGTCTCTTCCTGGAACGCGACGATGCGCGCACGCACGTGGTCGAGGAAGCGCAGCGCGAAGGCGTGGCCCTCGTCGGTGGTGATGTCGTGCGCGTCGCCGCTGAAGTTGCGCACCATCTCGTTGATGCCGTTCACGCCCAGGGTGCTGAAGTGGTTGCGCAGCGTGCCCAGGTAACGTTTGGTGTAGGGGAACAGGCCCTGGTCCATGAGGCGCTGGATCAGCTTGCGCTTGGTCTCCAGGCTCTGTTTGCCCAGTTCCAGCAGGCGGTCCAGCGCGGCCAGCAGGCCGGCTTCGTCACCTGCGTGCAGGTGGCCCAGGCGCGCGCAGTTCACCGTGACCACGCCCAGGCTGCCGGTCTGCTCGGCGCTGCCGAACAGGCCGTTGCCGCGCTTGAGCAGTTCGCGCAAATCCAGCTGCAGGCGGCAGCACATGGAGCGCACCATGTTCGGCTGCAGCTCGGAGTTGATGAAGTTCTGGAAGTAGGGCAGGCCGTACTTGGCCGTCATGTCGAACAGGCGCCGCGCGTTCTCGCTCTCCCAGGGGAAGTCGGGCGTGATGTTGTAGGTGGGAATGGGGAAGGTGAACACGCGGCCCTTGGCGTCGCCCGTAGTCATGACGTCGATGTAGGCGCGGTTGATCAGGTCCATCTCGGCCTGCAGCTCGCCGTAGCAGAACGGCATTTCCACACCGGCGATCACGGGCACCTGCTCGCGCAGGTCTTCGGGACAGACCCAGTCGAAGGTGAGGTTGGTGAACGGCGTCTGTGTGCCCCAGCGCGAGGGCACGTTGAGGTTGTAGACCAGCTCCTGGATGCACTGACGCACGGCCGCGTAGCCCATGCGGTCCTGTCGCACGTAGGGCGCCAGGTAGGTGTCGAAGGAGGAGAAGGCCTGCGCGCCCGCCCACTCGTTCTGCAGCGTGCCCAGGAAGTTGACGATCTGCCCGACCGCCGACGAGAGGTGCTTCGGCGGACCCGACTCCACCTTGCCCGGCACCCCGTTGAGACCCTCGTTGAGCAGGGTGCGCAGCGACCAGCCCGCGCAGTAGCCGCTGAGCATGTCGAGGTCGTGGATGTGGATGTCGCCGTCGCGGTGGGCTGCGCCGATCTCGGGCGTGTAGACGTGCGAGAGCCAGTAGTTGGCCGTGACCTTGCCGGCCACGTTGAGGATCAAGCCGCCCAGCGAATAGCCCTGGTTGGCGTTGGCGTTGACGCGCCAGTCGGCGCGCGTGAGGTACTCGTTGATCGAGGCCTCGACGTCCACCAGGGTCTGGCGGTCGCTGCGCAGCTGGGCGTGCTGCTCGCGGTAGACGATGTAGCCGCGCGCCGTGCGCAGGTGGTTGGCCGCGATCAGGGTCTGCTCGACCACGTCCTGGATCTGCTCGATGGTCGGCGCCGCGCCATTGAAGCGGTGACCCAGAACCTTGACCACCTGCGCACACAGCAGCTGCGCCTCGGCCCCGTCGAATTCCCCGCTGGCCTGCCCCGCGCGCGCCAGCGCGGAGCGGATCTTGTCGGCGTTAAAAGCCTCCCGAAGCCCCGAGCGCTTGAGCACCTCGCGCGGCCAGCTGGACACCATCGAATCGTTCATGCGAATCCTCCTTGGACACTACCTATGGTGTCTACGGTACCCACCAAACACCATAGGTAGTTTGATTTGCCGCAAAGTCGGCTGCATCAGAAGGCCATCGCCAGCCCCTTTTTTCGCTCCGAAACGGCTTGACCTGCATCAAGCCCGTGACCGACCGGGGCCGGTGTGTCGCCCAGGTGCGGACGGCGCCCCGCAGCCGGGCGAACAATCCCGCCATGGACTTCGAACACAGCCCCCGCGCACAGGCGCTGCTGCGCCAGCTGGACCAGTTCCTGCTGACCTATGTGTTGCCGCACAACGCGGCCTGGCACCAGGCGGTGCAGGACGGGCAGTACCCGCCGCCCTTCCTGGAAGACCTCAAGACGCTGGCGAAAGAGGAAGGGCTGTGGAACCTGTTCCTGCCCGGCCTGCGCGCCGACGAGCCGGGCACGCGCCTGGCCAACCTCGACTACGCGCCGCTGGCCGAGGCCATGGGCAAGCTGAGCTGGGCGGCCGAGGTGTTCAACTGCAGCGCGCCCGACACCGGCAACATGGAACTGCTGCACCGCTTCGCCACCCCGTCGCAGCGCGAACACTGGCTGATCCCGCTGCTGCACGGCGAGATCCGCTCGGCGTTTGCGATGTCCGAGCCCGACGTGGCCTCGTCCGACCCGACCAACCTGCAGACCACGGTGCGGCGCGAGGGCAATGACCTCGTGCTCAGCGGCCGCAAGTGGTTCATCACCGGCGTGGCGCACCCCAACTGCCGCGTGCTGATCGTGATGGCGCGCAACGCCGACGGGGACGACGACGCCAGTGAGGATGCCCACCATCAGCACAGCATGGTGCTGGTGCCCATGGGCACGCCCGGTCTGGAGGTGGTGCGCAACATCCCGGTGGTGCATCACCACGCGCCCGAGGGGCACTGCGAAATCGTGCTGCGGCAGGTTCGGGTGCCGGCCGACCACCTGCTGGGCGACTGGGGCCACGGCTTCGCGATGGCGCAGGCGCGGCTCGGCCCCGGCCGGGTGCACCACTGCATGCGCACCATCGGCCAGTGCGAGCTGGCCCTGGCGCTGGCCACCGAGCGCGCGCTGGAGCGGCGCAGCTTCGGCCACCACCTGGCCGACTACGCCAACGTGCAGGAATGGATTGCGCACTCGCGCATCGAGATCGACCAGGCGCGCCTGCTGGTGCTGCGCTGCGCCTGGCTGCTGGACCACCCGGAGCAGGCCGAGCCGGCTGCCGTGCGCGCGCAGGTCGCGGCGATCAAGGTGGTGGCCGCCGGCCTGCAGACCCGCGTGGTGGACCGCGCGATGCAGGTCTTCGGCGCCATGGGCCTGTCGCCCGACACGCCGCTGGCGCAGTTCTGGACCTGGGGCCGCGCCCTGCACCTGCTCGACGGCCCGGACGAGGTGCACCTGCGCAGCGTGGCGCGGCACGAGTTCGCGCAGGCGCGCGAGCGGCTGGGCTCGCTGTCGGCCTACTTCACGACGCCGGAGCAGATGCGGACACCACCGAGGCTGTAGCCGCGCCGGTGTTTGTTCAGCGGTCCACCTGGCCCGGCAGCGACAGGTCGCCCGAGGCCACCTTGAACACCTGGGCCACACACAGCAGCGGGGCGTGCACGCTGGCGTTCACGCGCAGGGCCGCGGTGACACCGTCGAATTTCGTGGCCTGCAGCGCCGACACGTTGTCGAAGGGCACACGCACGCTCACGCTGCCGCGCGCGAACGACGGGCTCCAGCCGGGGCTGTCGATCAGCAGCGGCAGACCCGGCCAGGTCCTGGGCAGGCGCGGCCGGCTGCCTTCGGGAATGTCGACCACCTTGAGCGAGTCCTTGCCGCAGGCCTCGTCCGGCTGCAGCACCACCCAGTGCGAGTGCCACACGCCGCCGTCGTTCTTCAGGTGGCCGTCGCCGTTCTCGTCGAACAGCGGCGTGTCGTCGAAGTCGGGGTGGGCGGTGACGGCAAAGGCCAGGATGCCGGTCTTGGGCTCAAAGCCGACCTCAGCCGGGTCCAGGCTGGTGGGCCAGACGTAGGAGAACACCTTGCTGCCGGCCAGCTGGCCCGACTTCGTGGGCCGCGTGCGCCCGGCCTTGCCCGAGACCTGCATGTGGAACACCAGGGCGTTGTCCTCGGTGGTGATGCGGGTGTGCACCACGTCGAAGGGCGCGTGGACCGCTTTGGCCGGTGCGGTCGCGATGCCGCCGGTCTGGCCGCGGTCGGCCAGGGCCGGGCCGGCGGCGGCGAGGACGGCCGCCAGCAGGGCGGTGTTCAGAGGGGTGGGCAGACGGACAGAACGCATGAAAAACTCCTGGGTTGGGGATGGAGGGCGGGCCGCCGGGCGGCGATCCGTGACACCCAGTGTCGGGTTGCGACCTGTTCAGATGGGATCATTTCGTACAGAATTCATACCCTTTCGTCCACGCCCTGGCATGACCGTCCCGCCCCCGCCCATCGACCGCCTGTCCGGCCTGCTGGAGCGCTTTCCCGTGCGCGCCGAGCTGTCGTTCACCGGCACGCTCTGCGGGGTGCAGAGCTTCACGCCGCCGCCGGGCATGGGCTACCTGCACCTGCTGCGCCGGGGCACGCTCGATGTCACGCACCCGCCGCGGCAGGCTGTGCCGCTGCGCCTGCACCTGAGCGCGCCCGCGCTGCTGTTCTACCCGCGCGCCATCGCCCACCACTTCCACAACCCGCCCATCGAAGGCGCCGACTTCACCTGTGCGCAGCTGTGGTTCGAGGGCGGTCCGGCCCACCCGCTGGTGCGCACCCTGCCCGGCGCCATCGTGCTGTCGCTGGACGAGGTCGAGGGGCTGGGGGCTTCGCTGGAGCTGCTGTTCGCCGAGACCGCCCGCGTGCGCTGCGGCCACCGCCTGCTGGCCGACCGGCTGTTCGAGGTGGTGCTGATCCAGACGCTGCGCTGGCTGCTCGACCACCCGCGCGAGGCCGGCGTGCCTCCCGGCCTGGTCACAGGCCTGGCGGACCCGCGGCTGGCGCGGGCCATCGTGGCCATGCACGACGCCCCCGGCGAGCCCTGGAGCGTGGAGCAGCTGGCGGTGGTGGCCGGCATGTCGCGCACAAGCTTCACCAGCCAGTTCCGGCAGCTGGTGGGCCAGACGCCGGCGGACTACCTGAGCGACTGGCGCATCGGGCTGGCGCAGACGGGCCTGGCACGGGGCAGCTCCATCAAGCAGCTGGCGAGCGAGCTGGGCTACGCCAACCCCTCGGCGCTGAGCCGCGCCTTCGCCGCCAAGACCGGGCACTCGCCGCGCGAATGGCTCAGGGGATCGTTGCCGCCGGCACCACCGGCTCACTGAGCCCCATCGCCTCGGCCGCGATGTCCAGCGAGCGCAGCCGCAGCGCGGGGTCGAACACGTCGCTCACCAGCATGAACTCGTCGGCCTGGGTGGCGTCGGCCAGCTGCTGCAGGCCGGCGCGCACCGCCTCCGGCCCGCCCACCACAGCGCAGGCCAGGAAGTCGGCGATGGCCGCGCGCGCCTGCGTGTCCAGCCGCTCCATGAAACCGTGCACCGGCGCCGGCAGCTGGCCGCGCCGGCCGGTGAGGATGCCCAGCACACGCTGGTAGGTGCTGCTGGCCAGGTACTCGGCCTCGTCGTCGGTGGGGGCGGCGATCAGCGGCACGCCGACCACGGCATAGGGCTTGTCCAGCGTCTTCGACGGCTTGAAGTTCTGCCGGTACAGCTGCAGCGCCTGCAGCAGGTAGCGCGGCGCGAAGTGCGAGGCAAACGCATACGGCAGGCCGCGCTCGGCGGCGAGCTGGGCCGAGAACAGGCTGGAGCCGAGCAGCCAGATCGGCACCTTGGTGCCGGCGCCGGGCATGGCGATCAGGCGCTGGCCGGGTTGCGGGTCGTCCAGCAGGCGCTGCAACTCGGCCACGTCGCGCGGGAAGTCTTCTTCGGTCTCGACGCGGTCGCGGCGCAGCGCGCGCATGGTCAGCGGGTCGGTACCGGGCGCGCGGCCCAGGCCCAGGTCGATGCGGCCGGGGTGCAGCTCGGCCAGCGTGCCGAAGGCCTCGGCCACCACCAGCGGCGCGTGGTTGGGCAGCATCACGCCACCGGAGCCGACACGGATGCGCTGCGTGCCGCCCGCGATGTGGCCCACCAGCACGGCCGTGGCCGAGCTGGCGATGCCGCTCATGTTGTGGTGCTCGGCCAGCCAGTAGCGGGTGAAGCCCAGGCGCTCGGCGTGCTGTGCGGTGCGCAGCGCGATGGCCAGCGCGTCGGCCACCGTGCCGCCTTCGCGCACGGCGACCAGGTCGAGCATGGACAGGCGGATGGAATGCAGAGGTTTCATGTGCGGGATTGTCCGCCTGTCGTGCGCGGTGTGCGGTCGCCGGCGCGATGGCCGGGGCGCCAAAGGGATTTGTCGCCCGCCGGACCAGCTCCTCTGCCAGCCCGCGCTAGGCTGTGCGCCCTTGTCTGTTCCACACATCCCTGTGCCCATGCCCACCCTCTTCGACCCCACCACCGCCGGCGACCTCCACCTGGCCAACCGCATCGTCATGGCCCCGCTCACGCGCAACCGCGCACCGAACGCGGTGCCCACGCCACTGATGGCGACCTACTACACCCAGCGCGCCAGCGCCGGCCTGCTGGTCACCGAAGCCACCGCCATCAGCCACCAGGGCCAGGGCTATGCCGACGTGCCCGGCCTGTACGCGCCCGAGCAGATCGCCGGCTGGAAGGCCGTGACGGCGGCGGTGCACGCGGCCGGCGGCAAGATCGTGACCCAGCTCTGGCACGTGGGCCGCGTCTCGCACAACGAGCTGCAGCCCGGCGGCGGCGCGCCCGTGGCCCCCTCGGCCCTCACCGCCAAGACCAAGACCGTGCTGCTCAAGGACGGCGTGCCGACCTTCGTCGACACCTCGGCGCCGCGCGCGCTGCAACTGGACGAGCTGCCGGGCATCGTGGACGACTATCGCCGCGCTGCGCAGGCCGCCATTGAAGCGGGCTTCGACGGGGTCGAGATCCACGCCGCCAACGGCTACCTGCTCGACCAGTTCCTCAAGACCGGTGCCAACCAGCGCACCGACGCCTACGGCGGCTCCATCGAGAACCGCGCGCGCCTGCTGCTGGAGGTGGTGTCCGCGGTGACCGAGGCCATCGGCGGCGGCCGCACCGGCATCCGCCTCTCACCCGTCACGCCGGCCAACGACATCGTCGACGCCGACCCTCAGCCGCTGTTCGACCACGTGGCGCGCGCGCTCGGGCCGGTGGGCCTGGCCTATGTGCACGTGATCGAAGGCGCCACCGGCGGCCCCCGCGAGCTGGCCGACCGGCCCTTCGACTACGCAGCGTTCAAAGCCGCCTACCGCGCGGCCGGCGGCAGCGGCGCCTGGATGGTCAACAACGGCTACGACCTGGCGCTGGCGCAGCAGGCCCTGGCCGACGGCGCCGACCTGGTGGCCTTCGGTCGCCCCTACATTGCCAACCCCGACCTGGTGGCGCGCCTGAAGGCCGGCGGTCCGTTCAACAAACCCGACAAGATGACCTTCTACGGTGGTGGCGCCGAGGGGTACACCGATTACCCCTTCCTGAACTGACGCAACCACGCTCCGTCGCTGCAGCCGCCTATGATGCGCGGACCATGCCCTCGCCCGAACTGATCGCCGCTCTCTACCCCACGGTGCGGTCCCTGCACATCACCCTGGTGACGCTCAGCGTCGCGCTGTTCACCGTGCGCGGTCTGGGCGTGCTGGCGGGGCAGGCCTGGCCCATGACCGGCTGGGCGCGCGGCCTGGCACCGGTCATCGACTCGCTGCTGCTGCTGGCCGGCGGCACGCTGTGGTGGCTGCTGCAACTCAACCCCACGCAAAACCACTGGCTGCTGGCCAAGCTGGTGCTGCTGATCGTCTACATCGTGCTCGGCACGCTGGCGCTCAAGCGCGCCCCCACGCGCGGCGCCAAGGCGCTCTGTTTTGTCGCCGCGCTGGCCGTGGTCGGCTTGATGGCCAGCATCGCCGTGGCACACCACCCGCTGGGCCTGTTCGCCTCATGAGCCAAGGCGACCAGGGCGCGGCGCCGGTCCACCACTCTCGCCTGGTGCGCGGCCTGCTCTGGGTCGCCGGCTCGGTGTCGCTGGTGCTGGGCCTGATCGGCGTGGTGCTGCCCGGCCTGCCCACCACGCCCTTCATCCTGCTGGCCGCGGCCTGCTATGCGAAAGCCTCGCCGCGGCTGCACGCCTGGCTGCTCAACCACCGCCTCACCGGCCCGATGCTGCGCGACTGGGAGGCCAACCGCAGCCTCACGCGGCGCACCAAGACCATCGCCGTGGTCTCGATGCTGGTGATGGTGAGCTTCTCGATCTGGAGCTTCCGCCACCGCTGGATCGCGCAGGTGGTGCTGGTGGTGCTGGGCGCGGTGGGCGCCTGGGTGGTGCTGCGCATTCCGACGCGCAAGCCCTGAGCCACCGCAGGCCGTGTCAGGCCGCGGCCTTGCGCGCGCGCCGGCGGCGCTGGCCGGTCTGCATCTCGGCGCAGAGGTTGTAGAACTCCTGCGCCGCCGGTGTGAGCACGGTCGAGCGGCGCTTGATCAGGCCCACCATGCGCTTGACCACCGGGTCCACCAGCGGCACGCTGGCCAGCAGCGGGTGGTCCTTGGCCGGCATGGCCATCGAGGGCACCACCGCCACGCCCAGCCCCGCCTCCACCAGACCGATCATGGTCGTGCCGTGCCGCGTTTCGTACAGGCTGTGCGGCTGCTCGGCCATGCCGGCCAGGGCCTGGTCCAGCAGCAGGCGGTTGCCCGAGACCTTGTCGGCCGCGATGTAGTCGTACTGCGCGAGTTCGGCCCAGCGCACCTGGCGCTTCTTCGCCAGCGGGTGGTCGCGCCGGCAGGCCGCCACGAACTGCTCCTCCACCAGCGGCTTGAACTCCACGTCGCCCTCCTGCGAGCCGACGAAGTTCAAACCGAAGTCGGCCTCGCCGCGCGCCACCGCCAGCAGCACCGTGTTGGCGCTCTCGTCGATGATCTTCACGCGCACCCGCGGGTAGCGCTCGTGGTAGCGCGCGATCACGCTGGAGAGGAAGTAGTTCACCGCCGAGGGCACGGCCGCGATGGTGACCTCGCCCATGCGCGTGGCGGCCACGCCGCGGATGCCCAGCAGCGTGGTGTCGAGCGCGTCGAGGATCTGGCGCAGCTGGCGGTCGAAGTCGCGCCCCACCACCGTCAGGCTGACGCGCCGCGTGCTGCGTTCCAGCAGGCGCACGCCCAGCGCCTGCTCCAGCTTGTCGATGCGGCGGCTGAAGGCCGGCTGCGAGATGTGGACCGACTCGGCCGCCTTGCGGAAGTTGCCGAGTTCGGCCACCGCGCGGAACGCCATGAGGTCGTGGAGGTCGAAGTGGGCGGACATGAGAGGTGCTGGACACGGGGTTTCTGATTGATGCACATTGTGGATCAATCGATCCCAACTATGCAATTCACAGACATCTCCTGGCGGCGGATCATTCGCCCACTTTCCCCAACACCGGAGACAAACCCATGAAGTCCACCCTCACCGCGATCGCCCTCGCGCTCACCGCCCTCACCGCCGCCGCCCAGGGTTTCCCCAGCAAGAACGTCACCATCGTCGTGCCCACCGCGGCCGGCGGCGGCAACGACCTGATGGCCCGCACCATCGCGCAGAAGCTCGGCGGCCTGCTGGGCCAGAGCGTGATCGTGGAGAACAAGGCCGGCGCCAACGGCGCCATCGCCAGCGAGTTCGTGGCCCGCGCCGCACCCGACGGCCACACGCTGATGCTGGGCTACATCGCCACCCACGCCATGAACCCGGCGCTGCAGAAGCTGCGCTACGACCCGGTGACCGACTTCGAGCCGGTCGCCATGGTGGGCTACTCGGGCACGCTGATGGTGGCCAACGCCGCTGTGGGCGTGAAGGATGTGAGGGACCTGGTGGCCCAGCTCAAGGCCAAGCCCGAGCGCTACGTCTACGCCACCGCCGGCAACGGCACCGCGCCGCACTTTGCGGGCGAGCTGTTCAAGCTCAACGCGGGTGTCGAGATGATCGGCGTGCCCTACAAGGGCTCGTCGCCGGCGATCAACGACACCCTGGGTGGTCAGACGCAGTTCATGTTCCCCAGCCTGTTCTCGGCCCTGCCGCACGTCAAGGGCGGCAAGCTCAAGGCGCTGGCCATCGCCGGTCCGAAGCGCTCGCCGCTGCTGCCCGACGTGCCGACCATGAAGGAAGCCGGTGTCGACGGCGTCGAGGTGCAGCAGTGGTACGCGATCTTCGCGCCCGCCAAAACGCCGAAGGACGTGATCGCCAAGCTCAACAAGTCCATCAACGAAGTGCTGGCCGACAAGGAGGTCATCAAGCGCATGGAAGACCACGGCGCCGATGTCGAGACCAGCACGCCCGAGCAGCTGGGCAGCCTGGTGAAGACCGAGATCGCCAAGTGGAAGAACGTGGTGGTCAAGGCCAAGATCACCGCAGACTGAGCACGCCATGTCACTCTCGATCCCCTGCGTCCTGATGCGCGCCGGCACCTCGCGCGGGCCGTTCTTCCTGCGCGACTGGCTGCCCGAAGGCGACGAGGCGCGCGACCAGGCGCTGATCGGCGCCATCGGAGCGTCGGACCCGCTGCAGCTCGACGGCCTGGGCGGCGGCAGCACGCTCAACAGCAAGGTCGCCATCGTCTCGCGCTCCAGCGTGCCGGGCTGCGATCTGGACTACCTGTTCGCCCAGGTGGGCGTCGGCCACCGCTCGGTGGACACGCGGCCCAACTGCGGCAACATGCTCTCGGGCGTGGCGCCGTTCGCCATCGAACAGGGGCTGATCACCGCGCAGGACGGCAGCACCACGGTCCGCATCCACAACGTCAACACCGGCTCGCAGATCGAGGCCACGGTGCGCACGCCGGGCGGCAAGGTGAGCTACGACGGCGACGCGCGCATTGATGGTGTGGCCGGCACCGCGGCACCGATCCTGCTGAACTTCCTCGACGCCTGGGGCGCGGTCACCGGCCAGGTGTTTCCCACCGGCCAGCGCATCGACCTGATCGACGGCCTGGAGGTGACCTGCATCGACGCGGCCATGCCGCTGATGATCCTGCGCGCCATCGACCTCGGCCTCACCGGCCGTGAACGGCCGGCCGAACTGGACGCCAACAAAGCCTTGCTGGCGCGCATCGAGGCGCTGCGGCTGGAAGCCGGCCGGCGCATGGGACTGGGCGACGTGTCCAACAGCGTGGTGCCCAAGCCGGTGCTGGTGAGCGCAGGCGACACGCTGGACAGCATCACCTCGCGCTACTTCACGCCGCACAAGTGCCACGCCTCGCACGCGGTCACCGGCGCCATCGGCGTCGCCACGGCCTTCGCCCTGCCGGGCACAGTGGCCAGCGGCCTCGCGCGCCGGGCCGGCCGCCATGCGCTGGTGGTGCTGCACCCGGCCGGCCAGATCGACGTGGCGGTGGACATCGAAGGCGACGGCGAGGCCATCGAGGTCAGGAGCGCCGCCCTGGTGCGCACCGCCCGCAAGATCATGCAGGGCATGCTGCACCTGCCGGGCTATGTGTTCCCGCCCGCGGCGCCGGTGCCCGGCAGCGTGGCGCCGTCGGCGTCCAGCTCGGTGCGCAACTTTCCGCAGCACGAGTTGCACATCATCGTGCCGACCAGCGCGGGCGGTGGCAACGACACCATGGCGCGCACGCTCACGCGCAAGCTGGGCCCCCTGCTGGGCCAGCCGCTGGTGGTGGACAACCGGGCGGGCGCCAACGGCAGCATCGCCGCCGAGTACGTGGCCGCCGCCGAACCCGACGGCCACACCCTGATGTTCGGCTACATCGCCACCCACGGCATCAACCCCGCGTTGCAGAAGCTGCGCTACGACCCGGTGGCGGACTTTTCGCCGGTGGGTCTGATCGGCTATTCGCCCACGCTGCTGGTGGTGCCGGCGGCGCTGCCGGTGGACGATGTGGCCTCGCTGGTGCGGCTGCTGCGCGACGCGCCGGCGCCCATGGCCTACGCCTCGGCCGGCGAAGGCACGGTGCCGCACCTGGCGGCCGAGCTGTTCCAGCTGCAGACCGGCACGCGACTGACCCGCGCCGACTTCTCAGGCGCCGGGCCGGCGATCGCGGATGTGGCCAACGGCCTGGTGCAGCTGATGTTCCCGAGCCTGTTCACGGCCCTGCCCTACCTGCGCAGCAAGCGGCTGAAGGCCCTGGCGGTGGCGGGCACCGAGCGGCTGGCGGCCTGCCCCGATGTGCCGACGCTGTCGGAAGCCGGGGTGCCGGGTGTGGCCATGACCCAGTGGTACGCGCTGTTCGCGCCGGCCAAGACGCCACACAGCGTCACGCGCCAGCTCAACACCGCGCTCAACACGGTGCTGCGCGACCCGGAGGTCGCGGCCCGCATGCAGGCCGAAGGCGCCCAGGTGCAGACCTCGACGCCGGGCGAGTTGCACGACCTGCTGCTCGCCGAGGGCGAGCGCTGGCAGGACGTGGTGCGTCAGACCGGCCTGCGCCTGAACATGGCCGCCGACTGAGCGCGGCCGGTCAGGCGGCGCGGCGCGCCAGCACCTCGAACGCCGGCAGCGTCTTGCCTTCCAGCACTTCCAGGAAGGCGCCACCGCCGGTGGAGATGTAGCCCACGTCCTTCTCGATGCCGTACTTGGCAATCGCCGCCAGCGTGTCGCCACCACCGGCGATGCTGAACGCGCTGGACTCGGCAATCGCCTGCGCGATCACCTTGGTGCCGTTCTCGAAGGCGGCGAACTCGAACACGCCCACCGGGCCGTTCCAGACGATGGTGCCGGCCTGTTTGAGCTTCTCGGCCAGCTTGGCCGCGGTCTTGGGACCGATGTCCAGGATCAGGTCGTCGTCGGCCACATCGGTCGCGGCCTTGACGGTGGCTTCGGCATCGGCGGCGAAGGCCTTGGCACAGACCACGTCCTCGGGGATCGGCACCTCGGCACCGCGTGCCTTCATGGCTTCGATCACCGCCGTGGCCTCGCCCAGCAGGTCGGGCTCGGCCAGGCTCTTGCCGATCTTCAAACCAGCGGCCAGCATGAAGGTGTTGGCGATGCCGCCGCCGACGATCAGGCCGTCGACGTTCTTGGCCAGGGCCTGCAGGATGGTCAGCTTGGTCGAGACCTTGGAGCCGGCGACGATGGCGACCAGCGGGCGCTTCGGGTTGGCCAGGGCTTTGCCAATCGCGTCCATCTCGGCCGCCAGCAGCGGGCCGGCGCAGGCGATGGGTGCCGTCTCGGCGATGCCGTAGGTCGTGCCCTCGGCGCGGTGCGCGGTGCCGAAGGCGTCGTGCACGAAGATGTCGCACAGCTTGCCCAGCTTGGCGGCCAGCTCGGGCTTGTTCTTCTTCTCGCCCACGTTCAGGCGGCAGTTCTCCAGCAGCACCACCTCACCGGGGGCGACCGAGAAGTCGCCGTCGACCCAGTTGGCGACGACGCGGATGCTGCGGTTCATCAGCTGGCCCATGCGCGCGGCCACCGGGGTCAGCGAGTCTTCGGGCTTGAACTCACCCTCGGTGGGGCGGCCCAGGTGAGACGTGACCATCACGGCGGCACCGGCGTCCAGCGCCATCTGGATCGCAGGAATCGATGCGCGGATGCGCGTGTCTTCGGTGATGTTGCCGGCGTCGTCCTGCGGCACGTTCAGGTCGGCGCGGATGAAGACACGCTGGCCCTTGGCCTTGCCCTGGGCGCAGAGATCGGAGAAGCGGATGAATTGCATGATGAAGCCTCGGTCGGACAGCCGTGCTGCCGGGTGCAGGAAGTCGCGGCGGAGCCGCGGGAAAAGGACCGGGACAAATTGTAGGGAATGCGCCGCAGGGCTCAGTCGTCGTCGTGGTCTCCGTGTGCCATCTGTCCCCACGCATTCGCCGGGATCAGCCCCCGGGGCGACTGCTGCCATTCCCAGGCACCGTAAGCCAGCACGGCCACCAGCATCAGGACCGCCAGCCAGACCCGGTTGTGCGGCACCGGGTTCGGCCCGTGCCCTTCGAGGCGGCCGGTGAGCATCGGCGAGGCCATGTTCTTGCGCCGCAGCAGACTCAAGGCCCCGATCAGCGCCAGGTGCGCCAGCACCACCATCAGCATGGCCTCGCCGAAGAACTCGTGCAGCTCGCCCAGCCAGTCTTCACCGGGGAACACGCCCCATTCGTTGAAGGTGGCGTAGCCGGTCAGCGTCAGCGGCAGCACCAGCACCATCAGGGCCACCACGGCCAGCGCCATCAGCAGGTTCTGCCCCTGTCGCCAGTTGATCGCCGACAGCGACGCCGCCGCGCGCAGCGAGCGCAACCAGGCGGGCGCGGCGGTCAGCTTGCGCCAGAGCAGGCCCAGGCCCGCCTGGCGCGGACCGAAAAGGCCGTAGAGCACCCGGAACACCAGCAGGCCGGCCATGGTGTAGCCCAGGGTGACGTGCAGCATGCGCCAGCGTTCGCCGTCGGCCGTGAGGTAGGCGCCGAGAAAGCTCAGCGCGAACAGCCAGTGGAACATGCGCGTGGGCGCGTCGGTGATGCGCCGCACGGGGGCCGCGCTGGTCTGCGCTGCGCGGGCGCCCGGGTTCAGTGAGGTGGAAACGTTCATGGTGGGCTCCCTGTGTTCAGTCGTGCCAGAAGCGGCGCAGGCCCAGGCTCACGCCGGCCGGCAGCCGGATGTTGTCGTCGTCGAAATCGCCGCGGTCGGCGCCGGTGTGGCAGGCGCCGCAGTTGGCGGGGCTTTTGATGGCCACGTGCTTCCACACCGAAGGCGGGATGTCGTCGTGCTTGCGCGCGAACCAGGCCGAGCGGGTGAGCCGGTCCTGCGGCGGCTCTTCGTTGACCCGCTTGTAGGTGCCGGCGTTGGCCTGCAGCCAGGTGGAGAGCTGCCGGACCGTGGCCTCGTCCAGCGAGGCGTCGGTGCCGTAGTGTTTGTCCAGGCCGGTCATGATGCGCTGCCACGAGCGCGCCGGCAGCAGGCCGGGCGAATAGGCGGTGTGGCAGGCCGCGCACTCGGCGGTGTAGGCCTGGGGCATGTCGCGCGGCATCCTGCGGCCGCCATCGGCATGCGCGGCGCCGAGCGCGGCCAGGCCCAGCAGGACGGCCACACCGGGGCGGATCAATCGGTTTGAAAAGGTGTTCATGGCATGTCCTTGGCGATGGGGTGTCATTTCAGGCTGTTCAGATAGGCCAGCACGTCGGCCTTTTCGGCGGCGCTGCATTCGCGCGAGAGCACGTCGTTGCAGTTGCGCTTGAACCACTTGTCGACCTTGGCGCTGTCGGTGAAGGCCTTGGCGTTGAAGGCCGGCGCCAGCGGTGCGATCACCTTGCCGGTGTTGGCGTGTTTGCCCTGCGCCGTGGGCGGCATGCCGTGGCAGGACGCGCACGACCATTCGCCGCCGTGCCTGGCGTTGAAGAAGGCCTGGCCCTTGCTTGCATTGCCCGGCGCGCCGGCCTGGGCGCTCCAGTGCTGCAGCTGGGCGGCGGCCGTGGTCTCGGCGGCCAGGGCGGTACCGGCGCACAGCAGCGACAGCAGGGCGGCGGGGAGGATGGACAGCGGGCGGAAGTTCATGGGGTCCTCGGTGGGTGTGGTGTGGGTGATGCTGCGACCCGCCGCTTGAACCAACCCTGAACCCGGTGTTCATCGCGCGTTCAGTTCGGCGGCGCACAATCGGCCCATGGCTTCTTCGACCCGCCACCTTTTCCTGCTCCGCGCTTCGACACTGGTGCTGGCCGCCGCGTTGTCGGCGGGCGCCGTGGCGCGCGACCGCGGCGACCACGAACGGGCCCGCGAGGCCTTGGTGGCGGGCCAGATCCTGCCGCTGCGCACGGTGCTGGAGCGCCTGGAGCGCGAACAGGCCGGCCAGGTGCTGGAGATCGAACTGGAGTCCGAAGGCCGGCGCTGGATCTACGAGGTCAAGCTGCTGCAGCCGGGCGGCCAGCTGCTGAAGCTGGAGGTCGACGCCAGCACCGGCGAGGTGATCGGGCGCCGCGAGCGCCCGCCACACCCGTCCCGCGGAGACGCGCGGTGAGGCTGCTGCTGGTCGAAGACGAACCGACGCTGCGCGCCCAGTTGCGCGAGGGGCTCATGGCCGCGGGCTATGTGGTGGACGAGGCCGACAACGGGCGCGACGCGCACTTCCTGGGCGACACCGAAACCTTCGACGCCGTGGTCCTCGACCTGGGCCTGCCGGTGCTCGACGGGCTGACCGTGCTCAAGCGCTGGCGCGACGCGGGCCGGTCCATGCCGGTGCTGATCCTGACCGCGCGCGACCAGTGGAACGAGAAGGTGGCCGGCATCGACGCTGGCGCCGACGACTACCTGACCAAACCCTTCCACATGGAAGAGCTGCTGGCCCGCGTGCGCGCCCTGATCCGCCGCGCCAGCGGCCAGGCCTCGCCGGTGCTGCGCTGCGGCCCGCTGGCGCTGGACACGCGCAGCGGCCGCGTCACCTGCGACGGCCAGCCGGTCACGCTCACCAGCCACGAGTACAAGGTGCTGGACTACCTGATGCACCGGCTGGGCGCGGTGGTCTCGCGCAGCGAGCTGACCGAACACATCTACGCCCAGGACTTCGACCGCGACTCCAACACCATCGAGGTCTTCGTCGGCCGCCTGCGCAAGAAGCTGCCGCCCGAGCTGATCGAGACCGTGCGGGGCCTGGGCTACCGCATGGCGGCCCCCTCATGAGGTGCTGATGCCCTGGCGCCGGGCCCTGTCGCTGCGGGTGCGCTGGCTGGCGGCCACGCTGGCCGCGCTGGCCGTAGCGCTGGTGCTGGCTGGCGTGTTCCTGCACAGCCTGTTCCAGGACCATGTGCTGCGCCAGTTCCAGACCACGCTCACACAGCAGCTGGACCAGCTCACCGCGCGGCTGGAGTTCGACGCCGCCGGCCAGGCCAGCATCGACCCGGCGCAACTGTCCGACCCGCGCTGGCACCGGCCCTACTCGGGCCTGTACTGGCAGCTCGACGAGGTGGGTACACCCGCCGACGCACAGGGCGCCCTGCGCTCGCGTTCGCTCTGGGACGACCGGCTGCGCCCGGAGCCCGACGTGCCGGCCGACGGCCAGCTGCACGTGCACCAGGGCACCGGCCCGCGCGACGCGCCGCTGCTGCTGGTGGAGCGCACGGTGTACTCGGCCGACGCGCCGCAGCGGCGCTGGCGGCTGGTGGTGGCGGGCGACCTGCAGGAGGCCACCGCCGCCTCGGACCGCTTCGCGCGCGTGCTGGCGCTCTCGCTGCTGGGCCTGGGCCTGCTGCTGGCGCTGGCGGCGCTGGCCCAGGTGGCCGTGGGCCTGGCGCCGCTGCGTGCGCTGCAGCGCGCGCTGACCGCCCTGCGCGAAGGGCGCACGGCGCGGCTGCAGGGGCAGTTTCCGGCCGAGGTGCAGCCGCTGATCGACGACTTCAACCGGGTGCTGGACCGCAACGCCGAGGTGGTCGAGCGCGCGCGCACGCAGGCCGGCAACCTGGCCCATGCGCTCAAGACCCCGCTGGCGGTGCTGGACCAGGCCGCCAGCCGCGCCGACGGCCCGGACCCGGCGCCGCTGGCTACCCTGGTGCGCGACCAGGTGGGCCTGGCCCGGCGCCACATCGACTGGCACCTGGCGCGGGCGCGCGTGGCGGCCTCGCAGCGCCTGCCCGGCCAGCGCACGCCGCTGGCGCCGGTGCTGGCCGGCCTGCTGCGCGTGATGGCCAAGGTGCACGCCGAGCGGGCGCTGCGGCTGGACTGCGCCGACATCCCGGCCGAATGGGCCTTTGCCGGCGAGGAGCAGGACCTGCAGGAGATGCTGGGCAACCTGCTGGACAACGCCTGCCTCTGGGCCCGCACGCGGGTGCGGGTCGAGGCCCGGCTGGACGGCGGGCAGCTGCAGGTGGTGGTGGAAGACGACGGCCCCGGCATCGCGCCGGAGCAGCGCCAGGCGGTGCTGGCACGCGGTGTGCGGCTGGACGAAGCCACGCCCGGCAGCGGCCTGGGCCTGGCCATCGTGGCCGACCTGGTGGCGCTCTACGGCGGCGCGCTGGCGCTCGAAGCGGGCAGCGCCGGCGGACTGCTGGCGCGGATCAGCCTGCCCGCGGTCCGCTGACCACCACGCTGTCGGGTGCGGCGGCGGCCGGATGGGCACAGGGCTCGAACAGGTCCAGGCCCGGCTTGCGCACAGCGGTCGAGACGTCCATCAGTCC
This sequence comes from Hydrogenophaga sp. NH-16, assembly GCF_004006415.1. Lineage (NCBI taxonomy): Bacteria > Pseudomonadati > Pseudomonadota > Betaproteobacteria > Burkholderiales > Comamonadaceae > Hydrogenophaga > Hydrogenophaga sp. NH-16. The sequence goes on along the minus strand of NZ_CP029344.1, from coordinate 2,296,496 downwards.
CAGCACCGAATGGAACAGGTGGTCGTGCGAGACCGGCCGCTCGGCACGGTCGCGCAGGCAGTCGGTGCGCACGCCGCTGCGCTGCTGCAGGCCCTCGGACAGCCAGGCCACCATGGGCACATGGGTCTGCTGCTCGGGCGCCAGCGCATAGGGCACGCCGTGCAGGTACAGGCCGTTCTCGCCCAGCGATTCGCCGTGGTCCGAGACGTAGTACAGCCCGGTGTCGAAGCGGCCGTTGGTCGACTGGGCGCGCAGCCACGACAGCGCGTGGTTGAGGAAGCGGTCGGTGTAGGCGATGGAGTTGTCGTAGGCGTTGACCAGTTCATCCTGCGAGCAGTCGGCCAGCGTGACGCTGCGGCACTCTGGCTGGAAGGGTTTGCGGTTGGCCGGCGAGCGCTTGTGGTACGCCGGCCCGTGGCTGCCCATCTGGTGCATGACCAGCACCACGCCACGCGCGCGGCGCTGCGGATCGAGCGCGGCGATGCGGGCGTCCAGCCCGTGCATCATGGCCTCGTCCAGGCACTCGCCGCCTTCGCACAGGCCGGGGATGGGAGCGTCCGCGATGCGCACCGTGGGCACGCGGTCGCACACGCCCTTGCAGCCGGCCTGGTTGTCGATCCACAGCACCGCCAGACCGGCGCGCTGCAGCACATCCAGCAGGTTCTCGCTGCGCGCGGTCTCGTCGCCACCTTCCTTGCGTGTGAGGGGCGAGAACATGCAGGGCACGGACACCTGGGTGCTGGTGCCGCAGGAACTGGCGTGGGGAAAGTTCACCAGACCGCCGCGCGCGCGCCAGCCGGTCAGCGACGGCGTGGTCGGGCGGCCGTAGCCGTTGAGGCTCCAGTTCTGCGCCCGCGCGGTTTCGCCCACCACCACCAGCAGCAGCGGCGGCCGGCTCTGCGAGGCGTAGCTCGCCCCCAGCCGCGCGTCCTCGCCCACCGGCAGCAGGGGCTGCGCTGCGTGCTGCCCGCGCTCGGCCAGCAGCGTGCCCGAGGCCGCCAGAGTGTTCATCGGGTTGATCATGTAGCGCAGGTCCTTGTGACCGCGCATGAGCGAGGCCAGGCCCTGGTAGCCGGCCAGCAGGGCGACGGCGGCCACCGCCAGCGAGAGCGCCAGCAGGCCCAGGTTGTGCCGCAGGCGCAGCAGCGCCGCCTGCGGTGCGGGCGGCGCCCGCCAGATCCACCACAGCGCCGGACCGGCGATGGCCAGCAGGGCCATCAGCAGCGGCCAGGACAGCAGGTCCCGCACCTCGTTGGCATTGGTCTGCGCCACATTGGCCATCATGGTGCTGTCGATCACCACGCCGTACTGCCACATGAAGTGGCTGTTGAACGCGGTGGCCAGCACCAGCACCGTGGCCAGCGGACGGAACACGCGCGGCCAGTGACACAGCGCCAGCAGGGCCAGGGTGCCGGCGACCAGCACCAGCCCCAGCGTGAGCATCAGCCCCAGGCGGTGGTCCGCGGTTTCGGTCAGGGCGGCCACGCGCTGCCACAGGGGCAGGTTGCCGGGCACGGCCAGCCACAGCGACAGCACCACCAGAAGGGTCAGCGGCCCGCGGGCGTCGCCGCGGACCGGCGACAGGCCGGTCACTCCCCGGCCGGGAACAGAAGAAGACAGCTGCATGGGAAACAGCGGGGACATCGCCCCGAATGTGGCACTGCCGGCAGTGTCTTTCGACGACGTTAAACGAACCTTATCGCGCGGCATCGCACCGTCCCCTCAGGCGGGCCACCGCAGCGAAAAGCGCGTGGTCATCGGCGCCACCCCGTTGTCGCGCTCCAGCCGCGCGCCCAGCTCTTCGGCGATGCGCTCGACCAGGCGCAGGCCCAGACCCAGGCCGGACGAGGCCTGCGCCGCAGGCGCGGTCACGCCGGCGCGCTGGCCGTCGTCGCTCACCGACACGCCCTGGCCCCGGGCATCCCGCCACACCGACACCTCCACCTGCGTTCCCGGTGGCGTGTGGCGCAATGCGTTCTCGATCAGGTTGCGCAGCGCCAGCTCCAGCAGCATGGGCTGGACCTGGACACTGACCTCGCCCTGCTCCTGCACCAGCGACATCTCGTGGTCGCTTTCGTAGGCCAGCTGGGCGTGGGCCGAGATCAGGTGGGCGGCCATCTCGCCCAGCGCGGTGTCCTGCACCGCATCGCCGGCCTGCGCCTGCTGCCCGGCGCGCTGGGCGCGCGCCAGGTCCAGCAGCTGGGTCAGGATGCGGCCAGCGCGCAGGGCCTCCTGCTCCAGCCGCGCCAGCCGCTGCGGCGAGGGGTCGGCCTGCGCGGCGCGGGCCTGCAGCGTGATCGCGGTCAGCGGTGTGCGCAGCTCGTGCGCCACGTCGGAGGCGAACTGGCGCTCGCGCTGGGCCTGCGCCTGCAGGCCGTCGACCATGGTGTTGATCGCCGTCACCGTGCTGGAGAACTCGTGGAAACGGTGCTGCGTGTCCAGCCGCTGCCCGGCAAAGCCGTCGAGCGCGGCCACCTCGTCCGAGAGCTGATCCAGCGGGCGCAGGCCGCGGCGGATGGTCCACCACATCACCAGCGCCACCAGCGGCAGCAGGATCAGGGACGGCGAGGCCAGGTGCTCGGCGATGTCGCTGGCCAGCACATAGCGCTTCTTCAGGTCCAGCAGGGCCGCCACGCGGCGCTCGTGTCCATCGGCCCGGTAGGTCTCCACGTAGGCCCGCCAGTTGTGCGGCTCGCCATGGGCATCGCGGACCACCACCGTCACCAACCCCTTCTCGGGCAGCGTCGCCAGGTCCAGGCCGGCGACGAGCTGGTCGCTGTCGGTCACCAGGCGGCCGTTGTCCCAGACCAGGAGGGCCACGTCCTGCGCGTACTCGTGCACGTCCTCGCGCGGCACGGGCAGGGGGGCCGAGACCGGCCCTTGATTCCAGGACGCGGTGCCCAGCCAGAGCTGCGCCACCGCGACCAGGTGGCCGTCGGTGAACTTGCGCGTCTCGCGCAGGCTGGTGCTCCAGCCCACCGCCACCATCACCACCCAGACCGCCAACTGGGCCCCGAGGGTCCAGATCAGCAGGTGGCGCGACAGCGTGCGGCGCGAGGCGGGCAGCGGCAGTTTCACAGGCCTCCGCTCGCGTCGGCCGGTTTCGCCGCGGGCGGCTCCTGGGGCACGAAGTAGCCCACGCCGCGCACGGTCTTGATCAGCGATTCGCCCAGCTTGCGGCGCAGGTGGTGCACGTGGACCTCGATCGCATTGCTCTCCAGCCCTTCGCCGAAGCCGTACATCGCCGATTCCAGCCGCGCCTTGGACAGCACCTGCGGCTTGGCCTGCAGCAGGGTCAGCAGCAGCGCGAACTCCTTGCCGCCCAGCGCCACCGGCAGGCCGGCGCGTTCGACCGAGCGCGTGGCCGGGTCGACCACGATGTCACCGTATTCGATCACCGGCTTGCTGCGGCCGCTGGCGCGCCGCAGCATGGCGCGCAGCCGGGCCAGCAGCTCGTTGGGGTCGAAGGGCTTGACGATGTAGTCGTCGGCGCCCTCGTCCAGGCCGAAGATGCGGTCGCTCACGCCGTCGCGCGCGGTCATGATCAGCACCGGCAGGTCCCGCTGCGGCAGGGAGGACTGGCCGGGCCGGCGATCGCTCTGGCGCCGCAGGCGGGTCAGCAGGTCCAGGCCGTCGCCGTCGGGCAGACCCAGGTCCAGCAGCACCGCGTCGAAAGGCTCGACGCACAGGGCCGTCCACGCCGACTCCAGCGTGCCGCACACGTCCACCGCATAGCCGGCCTGCCGCAGCGACAGGCTCAGGCCGCTGGCAATGCCGGGATCGTCTTCCACCACGAGTGCTCGCATGTTCTTCAGGACGGCGCAGGGCCCATCGGTCAAAGAAACCGAATTATCCCGGCACCCCTTAAGGCCCTCTTAAAGTCCGACGCCGAGCATGCGGCGCCATGTCCCCTCTCCGTCCCCCTGTTGTTTCCACCGCAAACGCCATCGCCCGCGCCTGGCTGGTGCTGCTGCTGCTGACCCTGGGCTGGGATGCCGCGGGCATGGACCTCCCGGTGATGAGCCAGATCGGGACCCCCACCGGCTTTCCGTGGCGCCACCACCCGCTGCTGGAGACGGTGCTGCACAACGGCGGGCGCCAGCTGGCCACGCTGGCCTATCTGCTGCTGTGGGGCTGGGTGCTGTGGCCCGCGGCCAGCGGCCCCTCGCGCCGCGAGCGCGGGACCGTGCTGGCGCTGGTCACCCTGTCGATGGTGACGGTGAGCCTGCTCAAGCAGGCCAGCCGGGCCAGCTGCCCCTGGGAGTGGAGCGCCTTCGGCGGCACCGCCGTCTACACCTCGCACTGGAACCTGCTGACCGGCGACGGCGGCACCGGCGGCTGTTTCCCGGGCGGGCACGCCTCGTCCGCACTGTCGTTTCTGGCGCTGTGCCTGCCCTGGCTGTGGTCACCCGTGGCCGGGCGGCGGCGCGCCCCGGGCTGGCGCTGGCTGGCCGCCGTGCTGCTGGCGGGCGGCCTGGCAGGCGTGACGCAGACCCTGCGCGGCGCCCACCCGCCCAGCCACACGCTCTGGACCCTGCTCATCTGCGGCGCAGTCGCGCTGGCGGGGTGGCGGATGGCGCGGCCCTGGTTGCGCGCAGACTCCATTCAGCGCCCGGTCACGCCGTAGTAGTCGACGTACCAATCCACGAACCGCTGCACACCGAGCCGCAGGTCGGTGCCGGCGCGGACACCGAACTGGCTCTCCAGCCGCGAGGTGTCGGCCCAGGTGTCGGGCACGTCACCGGCCTGCATCGGCAGGAAGTTCTTGACCGCCTCGCGGCCGCAGGCGCGCTCCAGGCAGGCGATGAACTCCATCAGCGGCACCGGGCCGTTGTGGCCCACGTTCAGCACCCGGTGCGGCACCTGGCCTACGCCGGCCTGCGGCGGCTGCGCGGCCACCGCCAGCACCGCGTCCACCACGTCGTCGACGTAGGTGAAGTCGCGCCGCAGGTTCCCGTGGTTGTAGACGTCGATGGGCCGGCCTTCGAAGATCGCGCGCACGAACTTGAAGATCGCCATGTCGGGCCGGCCCCAGGGGCCGTAGACGGTGAAGAAGCGCAGCGCCGACGCCGGGATGCGGTAGAGGTGGCTGTAGCTGTGCGCCATCAGCTCGTTGGCCTTCTTGCTCGCGGCATAGAGCGAGATCGGCGAGTCCGTGACCATGTCCTCGCGCAGCGGCATCTCGCGCGCGGCGCCGTAGATGGAACTGGACGAGGCGTAGACCAGGTGCTTCACGCCGCTGTGGCGACAGCCTTCGAGCACCGTCAGCATGCCGGCCAGGTTGCTGTCCAGGTAGGCCATGGGCTGCTCGACCGAGTAGCGCACGCCGGCCTGCGCCGCCAGGTGCAGCACGAGGTCGTAGCGGCCGTCGGCAAACAGGCGCGCCACGCCGTCGCGGTCGGCCAGGTCCAGACGGTGGAAGCGGAACCCCGGCCGCGCCAGCAGGCGATCGAGCCGCGCCTGCTTGAGGGCGGGCTCGTAGTACGCGCTCATGTTGTCGACCCCGTCGACCTGCAGCCCGCGGTCCAGCAGGCGCTGGCTCAGGTGGTAACCGATGAAACCCGCGGCACCGGTAACCAGCACGCGCGGGGCGGGGGAAGATTCCAGCAGGTTCATGGCAGCACACCCTCGGTCACGGGGCGGTAGACAAAGCGGCGCAGGCGCTGGGGCGGTTCGCAGGTGGCGCGCATCGAGGCCGGGCCGTAGACCACCCACTCGCGCCGGTGCGCCTCGCCCAGCGACTCGGTCTTGGTCACGTCGAAGCAGCTGAGCTGAGCATCGGTCGGCGCCAGCAGGTGGCGGCCGGGCTGTTCCTTCATCCACAGCCAGGCGTTGCGCTCCTGCTCCTCCAGCGGCGCGAGGTAGCTGAAGTGGGTCAGCGGCCGGTGGCTGAACAGCAGGAACTGTTCCTTGAAATAGAGCAGGCCCAGTTCCGACGCCGGGGGCAGACGCTGCTCGATCTGCTCCATCATGGCCTGCGGCGTGCGGTGCGGGTCGACCTTGGGCCAGACCAGCAGCGAGACGAACCCCCAGATCACCAGGCTGGTCGCGGCCAGCCGCTGCAGCAGGTCGCGGCGGCGGATCAGCACCAGCAGCACCAGCAGCGCACAGCCCATGGCCCCCAGCGGCAGCGAGAGCGTGGTCACCGCGTCGGCGTAGTCGGGCACCTTGCGCAGCAGCTTGTCGGGCGAGACCTTCAGCGCCACACCCAGCCCGGCCAGCGCTGCGGCGATCAGCAGCAGCAGGCCCTGGAAGAACACGCCGGTGCGAGCGGCGGCCACGCCAGCCTGCACCCGCACCCAGAGCGCACCCACCACCAGCGCCAGCATCGGCAACGCCGGGAACATGTAGACCTCGCGCTTGCCCGAACTGATGGAGAAGAACAGCAGCACCAGCCCCACCCAGGCCAGCAGCACGCGCGCGCGCCGGTCCTCGCGCAGCAGCGCCAGCAGGGGCTTGAAGAACACCAGCAGCAGCACCGGCAGCGGGAACCAGACCGTGGGAATCGCCTGGGTGAAGAAGTAGTGCCAGGGTTTGACGTGGTGCCAGGCGTTGACGAAGCGCTCGCCGGTCTGGCGGAACAGCAGGTCGTTGCGGTACGCCACCATGGTGTCGGTGCCGATGCTGTGCACCTGCCAGAGCATGGGCCCCAGCCACAGCGCGATCACCGCCAGCATCACCGCCAGACCGGCGGCCAGGCGCCAGCGCCAGACCTTCGCGTCGGCCCCTGCGGGGTTCTTCACCCACAGCGCCAGCGGAATGAGCATGAGCAAGGGCAGAAAGCCCACGCCCTTGGTCATGATGCCCAGCGCCATCGCGGCCCAGGCGGTGAAGTACCAGCCCCAGTGCGGACCGGTGAAGAAGTGCCGCAGCAGGCCGTAGCAGCCCAGCGTGATCCAGAAGGTGAGCACCGCGTCGATTTGCGCCGCCTTGCCCTGCAGCAGGAACTGCGGCGTGAACACCAGCACCAGCAGCGCCGCCAGCGCCACCTCGCGGCCCCACAGCCGGCGGCCGATGTCGTGCACCAGCAGCAGCGTGCCGACCGAGGCCAGCGCGCTGGGCAGCAGGAAGGACAGCTTGAGGTTGCCGACCAGCGTGAACGCGATGGCGCTGAGCCACATGAACACCGGCGGCTTGTCCGGGTAGGGTTCGCCACCGCGGGTGGGGAACAGCCACTGGCCGCTCTCGACCATCTCGCGCGCCACCTGGGCAAAACGCGGCTCGTCGGCCGGCCAGGGGTAGCGCAGCCCGATGCCCAGCAACAGCACGATGGCCGTGGCGGCCAGCCAGAACAGCGTCTGGCGACGGATCGGGTCGTCAGTGTGCGGGGGCATGGGCGTGTTCTTTCTTGAAGCGCCGCAGGCGCTGCTTGAAACCATGGTGGTAGAGGTACAGACCCAGACCGGTGGAGACCACCAGCATCACCAGGCTCATCCACAGCTGCGAGCTGTCGTGCAGCGCGATGCCCGACCCCGCGTAGGCGAACAGCAGCATCTGCGGCAGGTAGCCCAGCAGGCTGCCGAAGAACACGGCCACCGGTCGCAGGTCGGACAGCGCGGCGGCGATGTTGGTCAGCAGGTTGCTGCCCACCGGGATCAGCCGGATCACGCAGACCCAGATCCAGGTGTCCTCGGCCAGCACGGCCTTGATCAGTTCGATCTTCTGGGCGTGCTTTTGCCGCACCCAGTCAAAACCCAGCTGGTGTACCGCCAGCATGGTCAGCATGGCCCCCACGCCCGTCAGCAGGGTGCCGATCAGTCCGCCCTGCCAGCCACCGAACAGGAAGCCGCAGGAAAACGCCAGCACCTGGCGCGGGCCGCCCAGCGCGGTGTAGATCACCGACCCCAGCACGAAGACCGGCCAGGCGACGGTCCAGTGCTGCTGGAACAGCTGCTGCAGCAGCACCTCCTCGGTCACCGGCCCCCACCAGCCCAGGTGCAGGGACAGGAAGGCCAGCGTCAGGACCGCGGTCAGCAGCAGGGGCTTAGTGAGGCTTTTCATGCGCAGCGAGCGTGCGGACCTGCGCGATCACCGGGCGTTTGCCGCGCCGGGTCAGCCACACCACACCGGCCATGTCGACCAGGCCGACCCAGAGGCGGTTCCAGGCGTTGTACTTGGAGACGCCGGCCTGGCGGGCGCGGTGGTTCACCGGCACCACGCGGATGGCGCCGCCCAGGCGCAGCACCAGCGCCGGCAGGTAGCGGTGCATGTGGTCGAAGTAGGGCAGCTGCAGCCAGGTGGCGCGCGGGATCAGCTTGAGGCCGCAGCCGGTGTCGGGCACCTGGTCGTTGAGGATCTTCTGCCGCACCGCATTGGCGATGCGCGACTGGAACTTCTTCCACTCGGTGTCCTGCCGGTTCTTGCGGTAGCCGGCGATGCAGAAGTGTTCGCCCTGCGCCTCGGTCTCGCGCGCGCTGCGCAGCAGGGCCGGCATGTCGGCCGGGTCGTTCTGGCCGTCGCCGTCGATAGTGATCAGGTAGCGGCCCCGCGCCTGGCGGGCCGCGCTCATGAGCGCCGTGCTCTGGCCCACGCTCTTTTCATGGCGGATCAGCCGGGCGGCCGAACCCAGCTCGGAGCAGCGCTGCAGGAACTCATCGCCCGTGCCGTCGTCGCTGCCGTCGTCGACCAGGACGATCTCGAAGCGGCACTCAGGCCGCAGCGCCGCCACCACCTCGGCCACCAGCGAGCCGATGTTGCCGGTCTCGTTCTTCGCAGGAATCAGCACCGACACCAGCGGCTCGGCGCCAGCGGCAGCAGCCGCAGCAAGTTCAGTCATGTCTGGAAATCCGTGGGGCGCAGCGGCCAAACGACGGATGGTCGCGGAAGCGCCTTAAGCACGCCTTAAGGTTGGTTTCAACCGGCGCTGCCGATTGTCCCACTCAGCGCCTCACCAGCCCAGACCGACGTGCAGCGGCAGGTAGACCGCCATGCCGGAGACGATGGTGCCCAGCACACCCTTGCGCCAGAAGAAATAGGCCGCGCCCACCACGGCGGCAAACAGCCGCGCATCCATCCAGGTCTGCACCAGCTGCCCCTGGCTCATCACGATCTCGGGCAGCACCACGGCCGACAGCGCGGCAATCGGCGCGTACTGCAGGCCACGCTGGGCCCAGTGGGGCAGCGTCCAGGGCCGATCGGAGATGAGAAAGAAGCCGCGCGTGATCACCGTGACCACGCCGAGCGCGACGATGGTCAGCAGGGTGTACAGATCAATGTCCGGCATGTCCAGGCTCCGATGTCCTCGTGTGTTCGATCACCAGGCAGATGGCCACCGCACTCGCGATCGCCACCAGGATGTTTAGCCGCAGCGGCAGCGCCCAGGCGGCCACCGCCGCCGTGGCCGCCACGCCGGCCGAGACCACGCGCAGCCGGGACGTGGCCAGCGAACACAGCACCCCCAGCAGCGCCAGGATGCCGGCGAAGCCCAGCCCCCAGGACAGCGGCACCATGTTGGCCAGCAGGACGCCGGCCACGCTCGCCACCATCCAGGCCACGTAATTGACCGCGCAGTTGCCCATCAGGTAGGCCTGCTGCTGCGCCAGCTCCTCGGCATTGCGGCCAGGGTGCGGGTAGCGTTTGGCGAAAAACACGTAGCTCAGGTCCCCGGTCACGTAGCCGCTGATCAGGCGCTGCCAGCGCGGCAGGTGCATCAGATAGGGCCGCAGGTGCGCGGAAAACACCACAAAGCGCAGGTTCACGCAGAACGCCGCCGCCAGGATCACCCACATCGGCGCGCCCGCACCGATCATCGGCACCGCAGCCAGCTGGGCGCTGCCAGCGTAGACGATCAGTGTCATCAGCAGCGCCTCCAGCGGCGACATGCCCGACTGCACCATGGCCACGCCGGTCATCAGGCCCCAGGCCGCAATGCCCATGGCCACCGAGCCCTGGTCGGTGATGCCTTCGCGGAATTCCGGTCGGCGGCGGTGCTCGGCCAGGAAAAACATCAAGCAGTCTGCGCGCCGAAGACCTGTCCCGGGGTCAGCGCGAAGCCCTGCAGGAACTCCCGGGCCGGCAAACGCTTGCCACCAGCACGCTGCAGTTCCAGCAGGGTGAGCACGCCGTCGCCGGTCGCCGCGCGGATGCCCTGCGCCCCGGCGGACAGGATCTGGCCGGGCGCGGCAATGCCGCCATCGGCGCTGTCAACCGCCACCCGCCACACCTTGACCGCCTCGCCGGCCAGCTCGGTGACCAGCCCGGGAGCGGGCGAGAAGGCCCGTGCCCGGCGCTCGATCTCTGCCGCCGGTCGGCGCCAGTCGATCAGCGACTCCGCCTTCTCGATCTTGGCCGCGTAGGTCACGCCCTCGGCCGGCTGAGGCACCGGCCGCAGGCCACCGCAGGAGGCCAGTTCCAGCGCCTCGACGATCATCCGCCCCCCCAGGTCGGCCAGACGGTCGTGCAGGCCGCCGGTGGTGTCGGTGGCGCCGATGGACAGGGACTCGGCCAGCAGCATGTCGCCCGTGTCCAGCCCCGCGTCCATCTGCATGATGGTCACGCCGGTCTCGGCATCGCCGGCCTCGATGGCCCGGTGGATGGGTGCCGCACCGCGCCAGCGCGGCAGCAGCGAGGCGTGGATGTTCAGGCAGCCCAGGCGTGGCAGGTCCAGCACCCACTGCGGCAGGATCAGACCATAGGCGGCCACCACCATCACATCGGGCCGCGCGGCCAGCAGGGCCTGGCGCGCCGTGGCGGCGTCGTCCGGAAACTTGCCGTCCAGCCGCAGGCTGCGGGGCTGCGCCACCTCGATGCCCTGCGCCAGGGCGAACTGCTTGACTGGCGAGGCCTGCAGCTTCATGCCGCGACCGGCCGGTCGGTCGGGTTGCGTCAACACCAGCGGCACCGCGAAACCGGCCGCATGCAGCCGCTCCAGGGCCACACGCGCAAATTCCGGCGTGCCGGCAAACACCACGCGCATGGGTGTCATCCGCGCTGCGCTTCGCGCTGGGATTTCAGCAGCTTGCTCTTGATCCGGTTGCGCTTGAGCGGCGAGAGGTATTCCACAAACACCTTGCCCATGAGGTGGTCCATCTCGTGCTGGATGCAGACCGCCAGCATGCCTTCGGCCTCAATGACCCGGCTTTTTCCTTGTTCATCCAGCGCGCTGACGCGGATGGCCAGGGAACGCTCCACACCGTCGTAGATGCCGGGCACGGAAAGACAGCCTTCTTCGCCCTTGCGGGTTTCCGGGCTGGCCCATTCGATCACCGGGTTGATCAGCACCATCGGCTGGTCGCGCGATTCGCTGACGTCGATCACGATCAGGCGCTCGTGCACGTCCACCTGCGTTGCGGCCAGCCCGATCCCATGGGCGTCGTACATGGTGGCCAGCATGCGGTCGGCGAGTGCGCGCACCCGGTCGTCCACATCCCCCACCGGTTTTGCGACGGTGTTCAGGCGCGGATCAGGGTACCGCAGGATGGGGAGCAGTTCGGGTGCGTTCATTTCAATGCCATGGGCCGGCGGGCCATTTCGCCGGAAAAGCAGCCGTGCGGCGATTTGCGCCGGGCCACCGTTGGGTCGGGACGTTTGTCGCTATTTTCGCCACTTTTGCATTCCCGGGTGGATGCCAGGACCTATTAATATTGCCTAATCAAGGGCTTGGGCGCAAAATCAAATGCGAATTGTCAAGTCCGACGCGCCAATTTTCGCCAGCCCCAGGGGCCCACACATGCGATTGAAATACCTTCCGACTGCCCTGCACCTGACAGGCCCCGCATCCGCCTGCCTGGTGGCCATGGCCACCCTCGCCGGCGCCGCCTCGGCACAAAATCTTCCGGTCACCGCCAGCCAGCGCGCCACTGCCAACCAGGTGGCGCAAGCCGGCGTGCCCCTGTCGGAACTGGCCCCCAATGCGCCAGACAGCCACACGGTCAAACGTGGCGACACCCTCTGGGCCATCTCCAAGATCTTCCTCAAGAGCCCCTGGCGCTGGCCGGAGCTCTGGGGCATGAACCTGGAGGAGATCAAGAACCCCCACCGCATCTATCCCGGCCAGGTCCTGTACCTGGACAGGAGCGGCGGCCGCGCCCGGCTGAGCACCCGCAAACCCGGCGATGGCAGCGACATGCCCACCGTGCGGGTGTCACCGCGCGTGCGCAGTGAGAGCCTGTCCGAATCTGCCATCCCGCCAGTGAACATGCAGGCCATCGAGGCCTTCCTGACCGAACCCCTGATCGTCGATGAGGCCACCTACGCGCGCGCGGCGCGTATCGTGGCAACGCCCGAAAACCGCGTGCTGCTGAGCCTGGGCGACCGCGCCTACGCTCGGGGACAGTACGGCGACGCCGGCAACCTCACCGAAGAGGCCCTGACCCTGGGTGCCGGCAAGTCCATCACCTACCGCGTCTTCCGCAACGCCGTGCCCCTGAAAGACCCGGGCACTGGCGAGGTGCTGGCCTATGAGGCGCAGTACGTCGGGAAGGCCGAAATCGTGCGTCCGGAAACACGCCGCGAGATCGAGGAGCCGGCGTCGGCCAAGAAGCCCGAAGGCAAGGACACGTTCAAGCCCCAGTACGAGAACACGACGCACAACTTCGCACGCGTTCCGGTTGAAGAAAAAGCCCCGCTCAAGCCCGTGGCAACCGGCGAGATCGTCCCCGCCACGATCGACATCGTCAAGGCCAAGGAAGAGATCCGCGTGGGTGACCGGCTGCTTCCGGAGCCGCCGCGCGAGTTCCCCAACTACGTGCCGCGTGCCCCAGGCAAGCCCACATCGGGCCAGATCGTGTCGGTGTACGGCAATGCGGTGCGCTACGCCGCCCAGAACCAGGTGGTCTCCATCAACCGCGGTCGCGCGCATGGCGTTGAAGAGGGCCACGTGCTGGCCCTGATCCGCGACTCCAGCACCCGCATCGACAAGACCGACGAAAGCCGCCCCCAGATCCGTCTGCCCGGCGAGCCCAATGGGCTCATGCTGGTCTTCAAGACCTTCGACAAGGTGTCCTACGCTCTGGTACTGGACATCGTCGACGGGGTCAAGGTCGGCGACCACTTCTCCAACCCCTGACGGCAGCCCATGGAGCGGGACGAATGGGCCGCCTGGCTCAGGTTGCTGCTCACCCCAGGCGTCGGCCGCGACACGGCGCGGCGACTGCTGGCGGCATTCGGTCTGCCAGCCGACATCTGGAAGCACAGCCCCAGCGCCTGGGAGACCGTCACCAGCGCCCGCATTGCGCGTGCGCTGCAGTCAGAGCCCGCAACACTCGTCGATGCCCTTGACCGGTTGCAGGCCTGGCTGACGGAAGGCAGCGACCGGCATGTCATCACACTGGCCGATCCGCGCTATCCCACCAGCCTGCTGCAGACGGCCGATCCCCCACTGCTGCTGCATGTGCAAGGTCGGCTCGATGCCTTGAGCCACCCCCAGAAGCTGGCAGTCGTGGGCAGTCGCAACCCCACCCCTCAGGGGGAAGCCAACGCGCGCGAGTTCGCACGGAGTCTGGCGGAATCGGGGCTGTGTGTCGTGTCGGGCCTGGCCCTGGGCGTCGACGGTGCCGCCCACACCGGCGCGCTGGAAGGCGGTGGCCTGACGCTCGCCGTGGTAGGCACCGGACTGGACACGGTCTACCCCCAGCGGCACGCGGCGCTGGCCCGTCGCATCGCAGCATCCGGCGCGCTCATCAGCGAATACCTGCTCGGCACGCCGCCGCTGGGGGCTAATTTCCCGCAGCGCAACCGGATCATCGCCGGCCTGAGCCAGGGCACTCTGGTGGTCGAAGCCGCGGTGCGATCCGGATCCCTGATCACCGCCAGACTGGCCGCAGAACAGGGCCGGGAAGTGTTTGCCATTCCCGGGTCGATCCATGCCCCGCAGTCGCGGGGCTGCCATGCACTGATCCGGCAAGGTGCCAAGCTGGTCGAGTCGGCACAGGACATTCTGGAGGATCTGCACCTGTCAGAGCCATCGCAGCCAAAGCACGAGCCGGCATTGCCCACTGACGAAGACGGGCTGTTGCGCGCGATGGGCTTTGACCCCATCGGACTGGATGCCCTTCAGGCTCGAACCGGACTGGACACCGCAGCGCTGCAGGTCCGTCTGCTGGAGCTGGAGCTGGACGGGCAGGTCGGGCGGCTGCAGGGCGGCCTGTTCCAGCGCACCGGCCAGGTGTGACTCAGCCGAGCAGTCGCTCGGGGTTGGCGTCGAGTTTGGCCAGCGCGTCGCGGGTCGCGCGCACGGTCAGCGCCTCGTCCTCGCTGGGCACCAGCAGACCTGCCTGGAGGTAGGCGGCCACGCGCGTGGCCTGGATCAGGAAGCAGCGACCAACGCTCGTCACGAACAGGTACAGCTGTCCCCGCTCGCTGCGCCAGGCAAACTGCACGCTGTTGAGCTTGCCGTTGTGATCAAGGCCAAACCAGGACCCGATCTGCAACTCCTGGGCCCAGGCCCTCATGGCTTCGGTGGGCTGACTGCCGCCCTGGCGAATCACCTCGATGTTGGTGGCGTCCACCCCAGTGATCATCTCGATGCTTTCGTTGTCCAGGTCGAGGTCGCCGACGCCGCTGTCGGGCAGGTAGTCCTCCAGATTCGTCAGGCGATCGGACAACTTGTCCAGGCTTTCCTGCGAGATCGCCTCGGTGCGCGACATGAAGGCATCGGCCAGCGTGTCGCTCACGGACTTGATGTGTCCATCCTGCATGCTGGGCGAGTACCCCAGCAGGCTCATGCCCTGTCGCAGCCGCTGCAGCAAACCCGGCAACTGCTGGATCACGCGCGCCCGATCATTGCGGTTGGGTTTGGCACTGGCCGCCCAGAGCAGGTCGGATGCCACCCGCTTGAGCGAGGCGGTTTCTTCGTGCTTGACGCCGTACTTGACGCTGGCGACTGCCAGAACCTCGACCCAGACCTTGAACAGAAACTCGCGCACCTCTTCGCGCACGGTGATGTCGTCCAGCAGCTTGCGCAACTCGATGGTGTACTGCACCGACAGTGTTTCCTTCTGCTCCACCTGCTGTGCGACGCTGACAAAGCGGCTGGCGCCGCCCTGCTCGGTGAGGTACGTGGACAAGAACTTCTGGAACTCGTCCAGCACAAGCTGGAACACTCGGCGGCCGGTTTCGGGGTACTGCTCGATGACCTGCACCACCCGCTTGATCTCCGCCTCCAGCGCCACAGAGCTGACATTGGATTCAAAGCCCAGCACACAGGATCCCATCCGATCGATGAGCTGGCGCGCCGGATGCTGAAGTGCACTGAAGAACTCGGGTTCGGCCAGGGCCACGCGCAACACGGGTATCTGCAAACGCGCGAACCAGACCCGCACACTGGGCGGAATCCGCTCCTCTGCCAGGATGCTCTGGAACATCAGGGCCACCACCTCGATAGTGGCCTTTTCGGAGGGCGTCGAAGCCGCCTGCTTGAGCTCGACCGTGCGCTGGCGCAGGGCGGTTGCCGCTTGGGCCACATGCGAGTGGTCCATGGGAGGAGCGACCGACCGAACGCCACCTGAGCCGGTGGTGACCACATCCGGCATCGGAATCGGGGCCACGTCCATCATGGCCTGCTGCAGCCGCGGGGACGAGGGCAGCAGCTGTGTGGCTTCGAAGTCGCCGCCGATCTTGTCAGCCAGCAGACGCCGCAGGCGCCCCACAACACCTTGCGCCCTCATCCGGGCTCTCGCCAGCGGCGACGAATGGGTCATCATGCGGGTTTCGTCATGAACCCCCATGCCCGAGGGCGCACGCCCCGTTGGAGGGGCGCCTGCAAAGGCGCTGCCCCCGGAACCTCCGGTGCCAAGCCCGCCGCCGGACTCGCCATGGGAAAACGCTGCAGCGCCCGCTGGGGTATGACCCGACGCCCGCCCCCAGCCCGATCCTGCAGCCGGCGCTTCCGGTGTGGCGTCCCGGGCAGAGGAGGGCGCTGGTGACCGGCTGCCGGGCGCGCGCCTGACCAGCGCCTGCAGATCAATCTCCTTCATCACACCGCTGGACACAAGAAACTCGTTGGCAGCCTTGTAGGCTTCCAGCATCGACTTCGCCAACACCGGTGAAATGGCGTCCTGCACCAGTGACCAGGCCTCACGGGTCATCTGCACATCCAGCCACTGGTCCACCAGAATGCGGCACACCACATCCGGCAGCAGCACGTCGCCTCGCGGCAGCTCCTGCCGCTTCTCCAGGTGTTGAATGCGCAGCCGCAACTCGTTGAGTTCGCTGGCCACCTGCTCCAGCACACGCATGGCCAAGCGGGAGGCCAGAATCTGATCGTCGATCGCGCCTTCGGCCAGCAGCTCCAGACGGCCCGTCAGAGGCAACTGCCCGGAGTGTTGCGAAGTGGTGCGGGGCAACAGGGTGCGCTGCAGGGCCTTGCGACTCTGGTTCAGCCACATGCCCTGGGACTTCTGGAACGCGGTCCACGCGTCGCGGCGCTCCTGCATTTCACGCGCCGGGCCAGCCTGGTCCAGGATGGCTGTCAACCGGTTTTCAGCCGCCTTGACCAGTTCGGGCAAGACCCGTCCCACATGAACCACGAAGAGTTCACGCGCCTGCTTGGCCAGAGACGAAACATGCTGATCGGGGGTTGCCACAGGAAGTCAGTATGACACGAAAGACAACGCTCACATTCCTCTTCAACCCGGGCTTTTCCCTCGGCTCAAGAGCGCAGACAAACCCCGGAAGCTCAGACCACCGCCCCGCTGTTCGGATCGTCCGGATCGCCCGATGCAGACTTGGCGGACGTCTTGATCAGGTCTTCGCGCTTGATGCCCAGCCACATCGCGATGGCCGCCGCCACAAATACGGAGGAATAGATGCCGAACAGGATGCCGATGGTCAGCGCCATGGCGAAGTAGTGCAGCGTCGGGCCACCGAACAGCAGCATGGACATCACCATGATCTGCGTCGAACCGTGGGTGATGATGGTCCGGCTGATGGTCGAGGTGATCGCGCGGTCGATGATCTGGACCGTGGACATCTTTCGCTGGCGGCGGAATGTTTCACGGATGCGGTCAAAGATCACCACAGATTCGTTGACCGAATAGCCCAGCACGGCCAGCACGGCCGCCAGCACCGCAAGCGAGAACTCCCACTGGAAGAAGGCGAAGAAGCCCAGGATGATGATCACGTCGTGCAGGTTGGCGATGATGGCCGACACCGCGTACTTCCACTCGAAGCGCACCGCCAGATAGATCATGATGCCCACGATCACCAGACCCAGCGCCATGAGGCCGTGCTGCACCAGTTCCTGCCCGACCTGCGGGCCGACAAACTCGGTGCGGCGCAGCTGGACGGCAGGGTCCTGCGCCTTCAGCGCGGCCATGACCGCCTCGCTCTGCTGGCCGGAGCTCAGCCCCTCCCGGGCGGGCAGGCGCAGCAGCACGTCCTGCGAGGTGCCGAAGTTCTGCACCGGCACATCGGCGTAGCCCAGCCCCTCGATCACCGAACGCACGGACTCCAGATCGGCAGGTTGCTGATAGGCGACCTCCATCACGGTGCCACCGGTGAACTCCACCGACAGGTTCAGGCCGCGCGAGACGAGGAAGAACACTGCCAGCACGAAGGTGATGGCCGAGATCGCGTTGAGCACCAGCGCGTGGCGCATGAACGGGATGTCCTTGCGGATACGGAACAGTTCCATCTTCGTATTCCCGGTCAGTCGGCCTTGGCCACCGCACTACCGCCCTCGGGGCGCCACACCGTGCCGATGGACACGCTCTTGAGTTTCTTCTGCCGGCCGTACCAGAGGTTGACCAGGCCGCGCGAGAACACCACGGCCGAGAACATGCTGGTCAGGATGCCGATGCAGTGCACCACGGCGAAGCCGCGCACCGGGCCGGAACCGAAGATCAGCAGTGCGATGCCGGCGATCAGCGAAGTGACGTTGGAGTCCAGGATGGTGCCCCAGGCGTGGTCGTAGCCGATGTTGATCGCTGTCTGGGGCGAAGATCCGTTGCGCAGCTCCTCGCGCACCCGCTCGTTGATCAGCACGTTGGCGTCGATGGCCATGCCCAGCGCCAGCGCCATGGCCGCAATGCCCGGCAGCGTCAGCGTGGCCTGCAGCATCGACAGCACCGCCACCAGCAGCACGAGGTTGAAGCCCAGTGCCAGGCTGGAGAACACGCCGAACAGCATGTAATAGATGCACATGAAGACGACGATCACGACGAAGCCCCAGATCACGCTGTTGAAGCCTCGCTCGATGTTCTCTTTGCCCAGGCTCGGGCCGATGGTGCGCTCCTCGATGATTTCCATCGGCGCGGCCAGCGAACCGGCGCGCAGCAGCAGCGCGGTGTCGTTGGCTTCGACCGTCGTCATGCTGCCGGAAATCTGCACGCGCCCGCCGCCGATCTCGGAGCGGATCACCGGGGCCGTCACGACCTCGCCCTTGCCCTTCTCGAACAGGATGATGGCCATGCGCTTGTTGATGTTCTCGCGCGTCACGTCGCGGAAGATGCGCGCGCCCTTGCCGTCGAGCGTCAGGTGAACCGCCGGCTGCTGCTGGTCGTCGAAGCCGGCCTGCGCGTCGGTGAGGTTCTCGCCCGTGAGCAGCACCTCGCGCTTGACGATCACCGGGCGGCCATTGCGCTCCAGGTACTTCTCGGAACCGAAGGGCACCATGCCGGAACCGCTCTCGGCCGCCAGACCTTCCGTGCTTTCGTCCACCAGGCGCAGCTCCAGGGTGGCCGTGCGGCCTAGGATGTCCTTGGCCTTGGCCGTGTCCTGCACGCCGGGCAGCTGCACCACGATGCGGTCGGCGCCCTGCTGCTGGATCACCGGCTCGGCCACGCCAAGTTCGTTGATCCGGTTGTGCAGTGTGGTGATGTTCTGCTTGACCGCCTGGGACTGCACCGCCAGCGCGGCCTGCGGCTTGAGCGTGGCGGTGAGGCGGAATTCGGCGCCGTCGGGTGTGCGCACCACCTGCAGATCGGCGAACTGGTCGGCGATCAGGTTTTCGATGGCCGTGGCGGTCGCCTCGTCGCGGGCGCGCAACTCGATGGTCGTCGCGTTGCGCTGAATGCCACCGTGGCGCACGTTCTTCTCGCGCAGCGCGGTGCGCAGGTCGGTGGCCAGCACATCGGCCTTGCGCTGCAGCGCCGCC
Organism: Hydrogenophaga sp. NH-16; assembly: GCF_004006415.1. Taxonomy (NCBI): domain Bacteria; kingdom Pseudomonadati; phylum Pseudomonadota; class Betaproteobacteria; order Burkholderiales; family Comamonadaceae; genus Hydrogenophaga; species Hydrogenophaga sp. NH-16. Next base: position 2,277,463 of record NZ_CP029344.1, on the reverse strand, counting down.
GGCATGTCGACCTGCAGCATGAAGTGCACCCCACCGCGCAGGTCCAGGCCCAAGTACATCGGCGACGCGCCGATGCTCGCCAGCCAGGCCGGTGTGCGCGGCACCAGGTTCAGTGCCACCACGAAACCCGGGTTGGCCGGATCGGGGTTGAGCGTGCGCTCGATGGCGTCGCGGGCCTTGAGCTGGTTGTCGGTGGAATCGAAACGGGCCCTGACCGAGCCGCCCTCCAGCTGGATCAGCGTGGGCGCCAGGCTCTCGCGCCCGAGGGCCTGCTCCACACGCGTCAGCGTGGTCTCGTCGACCTTGACGGAGGAGCGGGCGGCCGAGACCTGCACCGCCGGCGATTCGCCGAACAGGTTGGGCAGCGAATACAGCACCCCGACCACCAGCGTGACCGCGATGATCAGGTACTTCCAGAGCGGATAACGGTTCATGTCAGGGCCTTCGGCGCCGGCTGGTTACTTGATGGTTCCCTTGGGCAGCACCTGGACAACCGCCGTGCGCTGCATCTGGACTTCCATGCCGTCGGCGAGTTCCACGCCGATGTAGGTTTCACCGATCTTGGACACCTTGCCCAGGAAGCCACCGGCGGTCACGATCTCGTCGCCCTTGGCCAGCGCTTCGATCATGGCCTTGTGCTCTTTCTGGCGCTTCATCTGGGGCCGGATCATCACGAAATACAGCACCACGAACATCAGCACCAGGGGCAGCATGCTGATCAGGGTGCTCTGGGTGTCACCGGCGCCAGCGGCGGCCTGGGCATAAGCAGAAGAAATGAACACGGGACGGTCTCCAACGAAAAGGTCAGGGGACAAACCGAAGGCCCGGCGGGCGCACCCAGCCGGGCCTTGCGGCGGAACCGGTCATTGTAAGTCGCGGTCTCCCCCGGCCGGCGACCGGGGGATTGGCCGGACGAGGGGTCTGGCTCAGGCGGCCCGGCTGCGTGGCGCGCCGGCGGTGCTCTCGCGCCACTGGGCCAGCAGCTGCTCGCGCCGGGTCTGCACAGCCGCCAGGTGCCGGGCCTTGACGTGGCCGAAGCCGCGGATCTGCTCGGGCAGGCGCGCGACCTCCAGCACCAGGGCATGGGAGTCGGCGTTGAGACCGGCCAGCAGGCCCTCGATGTCGGCGCGGTACTGCACGATCAGCTCGCGCTCGGTGCGGCGCTCCTCGGTGCGGCCGAACACATCCAGCGCGGTGCCACGCAGGCCCTTGAAGCGGGCCAGCACCGACATGGCCTTGAGCATCCAGGGGCCATAGGTCTGCTTGATCAGCTCGCCCTTGTCGTTCGTCTTCGCGAACAGCGGCGGCGCCAGGTGCAGCTGCAAGCGATAGTCGCCCTCGAACTGCTCGGCGATCTGCGCCCGGAAGGCCGGGTCGGTGTGCAGGCGGGCCACCTCGTACTCGTCCTTGTAGGCCATCAGCTTGAACAGGTAGCGCGCCACCGCCTCGGTCAGCGAGGTCTTGCCCAGGCGGCTCTCGGCCTGGCGCACCTGCTCCACGAAGTCCTTGTAGGTCTGCGCGTAGGCGGCGTTCTGGTACGCGGTCAGGAAGTCCGCACGGCGGGCCACCAGTTCCTCGACGGTGTCGCGCTTCTTGAACTGGATCACCTGCGCCGGGGTGGCCGGCGCCAGCAGCGCGGCCATGGCCTGCGGGTCGTGGGCCGCGCGGCGGCCCCAGTCGAAGGCCTGCTTGTTCTTCTCCACCTGCACCGCGTTGAGCTCGATGGCGCGCATCAGCGACTCCAGCCCCAGCGGCACCCAGCCCTTCTGCCACGCGTAGCCCAGCATCATGGGGTTGGTGTAGATCGAGTCGCCCATAAGGCGCGTGGCGGCGGATTCGGCGTCGAAGCGACCGACCGCGGCATCGCCCAGGGCGGCGACCAGCGAGTCCACGCAGGCCTGCGCCGGGTTCTGCCACTGCGGGTTCTTCACAAACGCAGCCGTGGGGGTGGCGCTGGTGTTCAGGGCCACATGGCTGCGGCCCGCGCGCAGGCGCTGCAGCGTCTCCTTGCCGGCGGCCACGAGGGGATCGCAGCCGATCACCAGATCGGCCGAGGCCGTGCCCACGCGCGTGGTGCGGATGTGGTCCTGGCTGGCACCGATGAGCACATGGCTCCAGGTCGCGCCGCCCTTCTGCGCCAGGCCCGCCGCGTCCTGCGTGACGATGCCCCGGCCTTCGATGTGGGCGGCCATGCCCAGCAGCTGGCCGATGGTGATGACGCCCGTGCCCCCCACGCCGGCCACCACGATGCCCCAGGCCTCGTCGGTCAGCTGGGGCAGGCGCGGCAGCGGCGGCTCGGCGCCGGACCATGCCAGAGCCGCTCCCTTCTTGTCCTTCTTGCGCAGCTGGCCGCCCTGGACGGTGACGAAGCTGGGGCAGAAGCCCTTGACGCAGGAGAAGTCCTTGTTGCAGCTGCTCTGGTTGATGCGGCGCTTGCGACCGAATTCGGTTTCCAGCGGCTCGACGCTCAGGCAGTTGCTCTGCTCGCCACAGTCGCCGCAGCCCTCGCAGACCAGCTCGTTGATGACCACCCGCTTGTCGGGCTCGACCATGGTGCCGCGCTTGCGGCGGCGGCGCTTTTCGGTAGCGCAGGTCTGGTCGTAGATGATGACCGTGGTGCCCTTGATCTCGCGGAACTCGCGCTGCACCGCGTCCAGCGTGTCGCGGTGCTGGATCGCGATGCCGCTGGGCAGGCCCTGCACGGACGCGTACTTCTCCGGCTCGTCGGTGACGATGGTGATCTTCACCGCGCCCTCGGCGCGCATGCTCTGCGCGATCTGCACCACGCTGTGGCCCTCGGGCCGCTCGCCGACCTGCTGGCCGCCGGTCATCGCGACCGCGTCGTTGTAGAGGATCTTGTAGGTGATGTTCACGCCCGCGGCGATGCTCTGGCGCACCGCCAGCAGGCCGCTGTGGAAGTAGGTGCCGTCGCCCAGGTTGGCGAACATGTGCTGGTCGTTGCTGAAGGGCTGCTGACCGACCCAGGGCACGCCCTCGCCGCCCATCTGGGTGAAGCCCACGGTGGCGCGGTCCATCCAGATGGTCATGAAGTGGCAGCCGATGCCGGCCATGGCGCGCGAGCCCTCGGGCACGCGGGTCGAGGTGTTGTGCGGGCAGCCCGAGCAGAACCAGGGCTGGCGATTGGCGTCGGCCGAGGCGCCGGCCAGCAGGGTCTGGGTCGAGCGCTCCTGCGCGTCGAGGATGGCCAGCTGTGCGTCGATGCGGGCCTCGATGTCCGAGGGAATGCCCAGCTTCTTCAGGCGCCGCGCAATGGCGCGCGCGATCAGGGCCGGGTTCAGGTCGGCGTTCGCACGCAGCAGCTGGTGGCTGCTGGGGTTGGGGCGGCTCCACTCGCCGCCCGAGTAATCGCCTTCGACCTCGTCGAACTTGCCCAGCACGTTGGGGCGCACGTCCGGGCGCCAGTTGTAGAGCTCTTCCTTGAGCTGGTATTCGATGACCTGGCGCTTCTCTTCCACCACCAGAATCTCGCGCAGCCCGGTGGCGAACTCGCGCGTGATGCCCGCCTCCAGCGGCCACACCACGGCCACCTTGTGCAGGCGGATGCCCAGCTGGCGGCAGGTGGCGTCGTCCAGACCCAGGTCGAGCAGGGCCTGGCGCGTGTCGTTGAAGGCCTTGCCGCTGGCGATGATGCCGAAGCGGTCGTGCGGGCCGGCGATCACGTTGTGGTTGAGCTTGTTGGCGCGCACGTAGGCCAGCGCCGCGTACCACTTGTAGTCGAACAGCCGGGCCTCCTGGTCCAGCGCCGCGTCGGGCCAGCGGATGTGCAGGCCGCCCGGCGGCATGTCGAACTCGGGAATCACGATCTGCACCCGCTCGGGATCGATCATGGCGGTGGCGCTGGACTCGACGATCTCCTGGATCGTCTTCATGCCGGTCCACACGCCGCTGAAGCGGCTCATGGCAAACGCGTGCAGGCCGAGGTCGAGGATTTCCTGCACCGTGGACGGGAAGAACACCGGCAGGCCGCAGGCCTTGAAAATGTGGTCGCTCTGGTGCGCGGCGGTGGAGCTCTTGGCCACGTGGTCGTCACCGGCCACCGCGATCACGCCGCCCCAGGGCGTGGTGCCGGCCATGTTGGCGTGCTTGAACACGTCGGAGCAGCGGTCCACGCCCGGTCCCTTGCCGTACCAGATGCCGAACACGCCGTCGAACTTGTTGCTGCCCTTGGGCGCGAAGCCCAGCTGCTGCGTGCCCCACACGGCCGTGGCCGCCAGCTCTTCGTTGACCCCGGGCTGGAACACCACGTTTTGCTGCTTCAGGTAGGGCGCGGCCTTCTGCAGCGCCTGGTCGTAGCCGCCCAGCGGCGAGCCCCGGTAGCCGCTGACGAAGCCCGCGGTGTTCTTGCCGACCATGGCGTCGCGCTGGCGCTGCAGCATCGGCAGCTTCACCAGGGCCTGGACCCCGCTCATGAAGGCGGGCCCGTGGTCGAGGGCGTACTTGTCGTCCAGCGTGACGGTTTCGAGCGCGCGACGGATGTGCTCGGGCAGTGGGGCGTTCATCTTGTTGTCTCCTGCGGGGGTGGAAGTGCCCGCCTTGTGGGCGGATCGGTGACCAACAGACAGCCGGGTAGGCTGGTGCCAGTGTGCCGCTCAGTGTATGCCCCGGTCGCCGACAGGTGTTTGCTTTTCGTGCCCGGTTTTGCGATATTCAAGAAAGAGTCTTTCTCAAAATACGGATTCATGGAAACACTGGACAAGTTCGACCTGGCCATCCTGAACCAACTGCAGGCCGACGGCCGGCTGACCAACGCCGAGCTGGCCAGCCGGGTCGGGCTGTCGGCCGCGCCCTGCTGGCGCCGGGTGCGGGCGCTGGAGGAGGCCGGCTTCATCACCGGCTACCGGGCCGAGCTCAACCGCAGCAAGATCGGCCTGGGTGTGCTGGCCTTCGTGCGGCTGGACGCCGAACGCAACAGCGGCGACGCGCTGGGCCAGATGGAGAAGGCCATCCGGCAGATCCCGGAGATCGTCAGCTGCCACTACATCAGTGGCTCGGGCACCTTCGAGCTGCAGGTGGTGTGCCCCGACCTGGCCGAGTTCAGCCGCTTCGCGCGCGAGGTGCTGATCCACCTGCCCAACGTCAAGGACCTGCACACCAGCTTTTCGCTCGGGGAGGTCAAGGCCAGCAGCGCGCTGCCGCTGGGGCATCTTGTGAACCAAAGTGTCGGCTCGGCCAACCGATCCGAAACTTGAGCACTTTTTGATACCGCTTATCCCCTTGGTTTGACCGCTGGGTCGGGAATGGCGGCCAAGTCTTTGAAAAGTGTGACTTTTCCCCACCGTGTCTCTTGGCCCCAGGGGACAGGCTGCGTACAGTACGGCCTGCTCAGCAGCGGGACGATGGCATCAGAAAGTGTTCATCGGCGCTGCGCAACCCTGAAGAAGGAAACGTCGTGAACAAGTCCTCCCTGATCCTCAAGTCCGCCCTGGCTCTGGCCCTGGCCACCCCCCTGCTCGCATCGGCCGAGTCGCAGCTGACCATCGGCACCGGCGATGCCAACGCCCGCCTGGATTTCCGCATCGTGGTGCCGCGCGTGCTGTTCCTGGGTGTGGGCACCGGTGCGGCCGGCCTGACCACCAACACCACGGTGGATACGGTGACCTTCGACTACAGCAGCAACCCGTCGGCCATTGGCACCGGTAACCCCGCAGGCGCCATCACCGGCAACGTGGTGCCGGTGCGCGTGCTGGGCAACAACGGCCAGATCACCCTGACCGCCAACACCACCGGCGCCCTGACCAACGGCACCGCCGACACCATTGCCTGGTCCGAGATCACGGCCACCTCCAGCCTGGCGGCACTGCCCAGCCCGGCCATCCCCCTGACCGGCGCCGGCGTGGCCAGCAACGTCACCCTGTCGTCGGGCACCAAGATCACCGACCGCTCGGCCAACTGGACCTTCAGCTACGCCAACTCGGCCGTGGTCGCTCCGGGCACCTACGGCACCACCAACGGCCGCGTGACCTACACCGCGGCCATGCCCTGACCTTGCGCCGCCCGACCGCTGGCCGGCCTGCGCCGGCGGTCGCCCGCGCCCTGGTGTCCGCACCACCGGTGGCGGAACACGACACAGCCATGAAGACCGCCCCGCCCCCCTCCCTGCTGCGCCTGATCGGCGCCGGCCTGGTGGTATGCGCCGGGCTGCAGGCACTGCCCGCCCAGGCCTGGTCGCTGACCATCGCCGCGGCCTCGCGCCGGGTCTTCCTGCACGTCGGCAACGGCACCGCCGACGGCAACAGCGGCACGGTCAACCTGGTCAGCGCCGACCTCACCGCCGCCCAGCTGCTGTCGGGCGCGCCGCAGGCCATGACCAGCAACAGCACGCAGTCCGCCAGCCTCTACGGGGACCGCTACAGAACCTGCCCGACACCGTCCGCGCAGGTGATGATCGGCGCCTCCTACCGGCGCAGCAATCCCGGCAACGGGCCCGCCAGCGCCATGCTGCGCGTCACCTCGCCCGCCAGCCTGACCACCACTGCAGGCGACACCATCCCGTTCAACGAGATCAGCTGGACCGTCTCGGCGGCGGGCAGCGGCGTGCCCAACGTGATCCCGGCCGGGACCTTCAACGGTGGCACCCAGACCCTGACCACGATCCCGGCCAATACCTATATAGAGAACTGCCACACGTTCCGCTACGCCAACAGCGCCATCCGCGCGGCCGGCACCTACAACGGCCGGGTGACCTACACCCTGAGCAGCCCGTGAACACAAGTCTCCTGACCGGCCTGGTGCTGGCCCTGGCCTGCGCCTCCGCCAGCGCGGGCACCCACCGCCTGGACGACTCGCAGAGCCACACCACGCCGCCCACCGCGCAGATGGAGTGGCTGCCCCAGACCCCGGGCGACCGCGACGGCGGCATGGAAACCTGGGTCCGCGTGCACCTGCACATCGACACCCGCGACTGGGTGGGCCGCAGCGGGCGCATCTACATGGTGCTGCCGCTCGACCAGGCCTCATCCATCGAAGCCGTCTGGACCACCAACGGCCCGCTGCGCTCGGGCCGCCTGGTCTCGGGCGAGCGTGCACTGGTCTGGGCCGGCACCATCGGCGCCGACAGCCTGCGCGACCAGATGCAGGTGCGCCTGCGCTCCGGCCCCGACTGGCAGAGCGCCAGCCGCCGCCTGAACTTCCACTTCGAGTTCGACACCGACTGACCCGCCGACATGCGCCGCCTCGTTTCATTTTCCCTGCTCGTCCTGCTGCCCGCGATGGCCTGGGCCCAGGGCTTTGCCGCCTTCATCTCGCCGCCGCGCTTCGAGGTCCGGACCGCGGCCGGCCAGCCGCTGCGCCAGGTGCTCGAAATCCAGCACGTCGGCCGCGCCGCCGGCAACTACCGCATCTACACCAACGACTGGACGCTCGATGCCGACCACCAGGTCGCGTTCACGAACGAGCTGGCCCCGGACAGCTGCCGCCCCTGGGTGGCGATCGAACGGCGCGAGCTGACCCTGCAGCCCGGGGCCCGCTACCGCTACCGATTCGAGATCGCCCCGCCGGCCGGCACCCCGCCGCGCGAGTGCCGCTTCGCCATCATGGTCGAGGGCCTGGAGGCCGCCAAGGTCGAGGGCGCGGTGAGCTTCCCCGTGGGCGGGCGCATCGGCGTCATCGTCTACGCCGCCATCGGCGACGTGGCGCCGGCCCTGTCGATCGCCGGCACCGAGACTGTCCAGGCCAACGGCCAGCCCACCGCCACCGTGCGGGTGCGCAACACCGGCACCGCCACCGGCCGGGTCGAGGGTTTCCTGGACGCCACCGACGCTGCCGGCCAGAGCGCCGAGATGTCGCCCGCCGACCTGCCCATCCTGCCCGGCGAGACCCGCCGCATCGCCCTCGCGCCGGTGGCGGTCGACGGCAAGAACGCACCCACGCTGCGTTTTCCGATCAAGGTCCGGGGCCAGCTGGAATCCGGCAAGAACAAGCTGCCGCTGGACGCGAGCTTCGCCCCATGATCCGGGGAGGTTGGCTGCTGGCCGGCGCCCTGGCACTGGGCGCGGCGCAGGCGCAGGCGCAGAACGCGGCCAACGCCCCCGCTCCCGCGCCCTACGAGGACCGGATCATTGAGGGCCTGGCGCCACTGGCCGACGAGAACGACGGCCAGAACGACTACGACCGCGGCGGCTGGCCGCGCTACCTGCGCCTGGAGACCCGGCTTGGCAACCAGTCCTTTGACGCCTCGCGCCGCACCCGCCTGGCCTACGCCCTGGAAGGCCTGATCGAAACCCCCAACCACGGCATGCTGTCGATGGACGGCAGCGTCTCGCCCAGCCCGCGCGAATACACCCTGACGCTGCGCCAGCGCGCACTGCCGCTGCCCGGCGGCTGGACCGGCGACCACGATCTGGGCGTGATCACCGCCCCCGGCACCGACCTGTCGCGCCTGCCCTCGCGCGTGCTGCTCCCGAGCACCCAGCTGCGCGGGCTCAGCGGCCAGTGGGAACACACGGGACAGGGGCTGCAGCTGCTGGCCGCGGGCGGTGAGCCCGGCCAGCTCACCAGCCAGCCGGTGACCGGATTCCAGGGCCTGGGCGGACGGCGCCACCTGGCTGGCGCGCAGTGGCGCAGCCCCGGCGCGCGCGCCACCGAGCCGGACGGCTGGACGCTCGCCCTGCAGCACGAACGCGCCACCGATGTGCTCACCAGCGCCACGCTGGACAACCCCTCGGGACGCACCGACGCCGACGCCAGCCACCTCGCCCTGCGGCGGGACAGCGCCAGCCACCGCAGCCAGGCCCAGCTGGTGAGCAGCCGCACCGGCGCGGGCGGCGTGAGCGCCCAGGGCGTCTGGGTGGACAGCGAATGGGACGAGGGCCCGCGCCAGCACGGCCTGAGCCTGTACCGGCTCGACCCCGGTCTGAGCTGGGCCGCGCAGGCCATGCCCTCGGACGTGCAGGGCGCCACCCTGCGCAGCCAGTGGCGCACCCGCCAGTGGTCGGCAGAAGCCTCCTACGACTGGCTGCGCTCGGTCAGCGGGCGGGTGGGCAACGGCAGCTACGCCTCGGCCAGCGCGCGCTGGCGCATCGACCGGGACAACCAGTTCAGCGTCGGTGCCGCATTGCGCCGTTTCGACGGCCAGGCCTGGAACAGCTTCGCCGACTGGCGCCGCACCAACGACTGGGGCCAGAGCGGATGGCGACTCGAACTGGCCGGCGGCGCCGACCTCCAGGGCCCCGCGCGGGTGCTGAGCTACGACCAGGAATGGGCCGTGCCACTGGGCTGGACCCTGTCGTCCACCCTGGGCATGGGCCGCTACGCCGCCAACCAGGACAGCGACAACTTCTGGTCCGGTGCGCTCGCGCTGCAGGCTCCGCTGAGCAACGGTGCCGACCTGCGCGGCCAGCTCGGCACCGAGCGGCGCGACAACGGCCAGCAGCGCCACAACCTGAACCTGGGCGCCCAGTGGCGCCTGAATCGCCACTGGAGCATCAGCGGCCAGTACACCCGCGCAATCGGTCAGACGCCGGAGCGCCGGCCGCTGGACCCGCTGGCCCCTCTGCCCACGGAAACAACCACCGGCAACAGCGACCGCAGCTTCCTGGTGGTGCTGCGCTACGAAACCGACGCCGGCAGCCGCAGCGTCCCGCTGGGCGGCCGGCCCCAGGAGGGCGGTGGCCGCATCGAAGGCATCGTGTATTTCGACGACAACGCCAGCGGCACGCAGGACGCCAACGAGACCGGGGTGCCTGGCGTCACGGTCGCGCTGGACAACCGGTATGCGGTGCGCACCGACGCCCAGGGCCGCTTCAGCTTCCCCTTCGTGGCCTCCGGCCCGCGCACGGTGAGTGTGCGCAACGACACCCTGCCCCTGCCGTGGAGCGTGGTTGACGACGGGCAGGTCACGATCGACCTGCGCCTGCGCGAGACCACCCGCCTGAGCCTGCCGGTGCAGCGGCCCCGCTGACACCGCACGTCGGCAAGGGGTCAAGTCCGCGCCCGGAGCGCCGATACAGCGGGCATGAAGCCCGCACACCGCCTCCTGTCCGCCCTGGCTGTCGGCCTGGGCCTGGTGCTGGCCCCCGCGGCCAGCCAGGGGGAAGCGCAACTCACGACCCTGGCGCCCGCCACCAGCGGGGCACTGGATTTCCGCATCGTCGTGCCACCCGTCATGCGGGTGCTCGAAAACAGCCACCCGTCGCAACTCACCAGCGGCGCCGACGGCTTGCTCAGCGGCCAGCAGCGCCTGGTGGTGCTCTCGAACATGAAGCGGGGCTTCTGCGTCACCTTGCGGCTGCGCTCACCGGATGTCGACCAGTGGCAGGTGCGCGCCGCCCCCGAATCCGGTGTCACGCTGCAGGCGGCGGGCCAGGCCTACCGCCTGTGCAGCGACCGCCCGGGGCGCTACACCATGGTGTTGCAACACCAGTTCGGCCCGTCGGCCCATGTCCCCGGTGCCGGTCAGGACTGGCCGGTGCAGACCGACATCACCACCCTCTGAAACCCGCTGTCAGCGCGGCCAGAGCACCCACATCTGCAGCGGCTGCTTGAGCCGCGAGGCCAGCTGGTAGGGCGCGTCGCCCCAGCCCCCCCAGCCGGTGAACAGGTCGGCGCGCACGGCGCCGGTGATGGCGCCGCCCGTGTCCTGCGCCATCACCAGGCGCTGCTGGTTGAAGACCACCCCTTTGGAGGCCAGCCAGACCGGCGTGCCGTAGGGGATGCTCTGCGGATCGACGGCGATCGAGCGGCCCGGTGTCAGCGGCACGCCCTGCGCCCCGGCGGGGCCGAAGCGGGCGTTGAGCTCGGTCAGGCGCACCTCGCGGAAGAACACGGTGCGCGGGTTGCTCCAGAGCATCTCGTTGAGCCGGCCGGGGTTCTGCGCGGCCCAGGCGCGGATGCCCTCCCAGTTGCCTTCGCGGATCTCGCGCCGGTCCAGCAGCCACTTGCCCACGCTCTGGTAGGGGTGGCCGTTGTGCGCCGCGAAAGCCACGCGGACCTGCTTGACCGTCCCGTCGGGCTCCTTGATGTTCAGCCGGCCCGAGCCCTGGATCTGCAGCACCAGGGCGTCGATCGGGTCGGACAGCCAGGCGATGACGCGCCCCCGGAGCGCGGCCTGCGCCGCGGGCAGGGTGTCGATCTCCTGCCGGGTGTACCAGGGCGGCTCGTTGCCGCCCAGGCGCACGCCGACCGGCGGCGCGTACACCGGCACGCGGTGGCTGAAGGTGGTGGCGCGCGAGGCCTCCAGCACCGGTTCGTAATAACCGGTGAGCAGCCCCTGCGGCGCGCTGCCGTCGGGCTCGACCACGCGGTAGGGCTGGAAGCGGCTTTCGATCCAGGCCTGCTGCTCGGTGGTGCCGGCCATGATCAGCGGCCGCACCTCGGCGCACAGCGGCGCCTGCACCGGCGAGGGCTTCTCGCAGCCGCGCACCCAGGCGCCCCAGACCTCGTGCAGGCTGTCCAGGCCCCAGCCGGGCAGGTCGCTCCAGCGCACCGGCACCCAGCGGCTGGCCGGCTGCTGGATGGCCGGCGGCAGGCTGCCGTCGGCCGGGCGGGCGCCCGGCGCGGGCGCCGAGGGCGGCACCTCGACGGTGGTGCAGGCGGCCAGGCTGCCTACAATCAGCGCCGTCGTCCACCGAACCAGTGCGCTCCGGCCCCTGTCCATGACCCTGTTGCTGCTCGAAGCGCTCGCTGCGCTGGTACTGCTGATCTTCATCGTGTGGTGGACCATGTTCTCGGGTCGGAAAAACGGGGAACTGCCCGAGGAGCGCAAGGCCGAGAGGCCCGATCCGCGGGACGACTGAGCCTCAGCGCGCCCCCAGCTGGCGCAGCGCGTTGGCCAGTTCGACGGCCGACTTCACGCCCATCTTGTCGAACACGCGCGAGCGGTGGACCTCCACCGTGCGCACGCTGATGTTCAGCCGGTCGGCCACCAGCTTGTTGGGCAGGCCTTCGATCACCAGGTCCATCACGTCGCGTTCGCGCTCGGTCAGGCTGTCCAGGCGCTGCTGCACGCTGCGCTGTGCGCGCCGCCCCTCCTGCACCTGGGCCGACAGCGCCAGCGCCTGCTCGACGCGGTCGACCAGGGCGTTGTCGGAAAACGGTTTCTCGCAGAAGTCGAAGGCGCCGCGCTTGACGGCGTCGACGGCGGTCGGCACGTCGGCATGGCCGGAGAGGAAGATCACCGGCATGGCCGCCTGCCAGGGCAGCGCCAACAGCTGCTCGAACAGCGCCAGGCCGCTGGTGCCGGGCATGCGCACGTCCAGCAGCAGGCAGCAGGGCACGGAGGGTTCGGACGACCAGCGGGTGATCTCGGCCAGGAAGGCGTCGGCGCTGTCGTAGCGCTCGCTGAGCAGGCGCCGCGTGCGCAGCAGCCAGGCCAGCGCATCGCGCACGCCCGCATCGTCGTCGACGATGAACACCTTGGCGTCGGGATGCTGGGTCATGGGCGGGATGATAGCGACCCGCGCAGCGGCGGAGGGTGAGGGTTACACCCCCGGCAGCGTGAAGCGGAAGACCGTGCCGCGCGGCTGGGCCGGCTCGAAGGTCAGGGCGCCGCCGTGCTGCTCGATCACGGTGCGGCACAGCGACAGGCCCAGGCCCATGCCCTCGGCCTTGGTGGTGAAGAAGGGCGTGAACAGCTTCTCGCGCACCTCGTCGCTCAGCCCCTTCCCGTGGTCGGTGACCGCAAACTCGACCCAGGACTTGCGCAGCGGTTCGCCATCGGCGGACTGCGCGCGGCGCGGCGCGATGTGGATCTGGATGCTGCGCAGGCCCGAGGCCAGCGGCGGATCGCCCTCCGGCATCGCCTGCATGCCGTTGCGCGCCAGGTTCAGCAGCACCTGCTCGACCATGGTGCGGTCGCACAGCACCGCCGGACAACCGGGCGCGATGCGGGTCTCCACCCGGATGCCCAGTTTCTTGGCCTGCAGGCCCAGCAGCGGCAGGATGGCCTCCAGCAGGTCGGCCGGCGCCACCGCCTCGCGCACCTGTTCGCGCCGCCGCACGAAGTCGGCCACGCTCTTGATGACGCGGCCGGCGCGTTCGGCCTGTTCGCTCACGCGCTGCATGGCCTGGCGCAGCAGATCGGGCGGTGCATCGGCGTCGTCCAGCAGATTGAGCGAGCCGCTGGCGTAGCTGGCGATGGCGGCCAGCGGCTGGTTCAGTTCGTGGCTCAGCAGCGAGGCCATCTCGCCGACGGTGGCCAGGCGCGCGGTGGCCTGCAGCCGCTCCTGCGAGGCGCGGTTGAGCTCCTCGACGCGGCGCTGCTCGCTCAGGTCGAGGATGGCGCTCATGAAGCCGGTCTGCGTACCCTGGGCATCGATCAGCGGCGCCTCGATGATCAGCACCGGAAAGCGCGTGCCGTCCTTGCGCTGGAACACCGATTCATAGCCCTCGCGCGGGAGCACCTGGCCGGCCAGTCGCACCGCCTGGCGCTGCTGGTACTCGTTCACCAGCTCGGGTGGCCACCAGGGCGCGGGCAGGCCCGAGCCGATCAGCTCGCTGGCGGAGAAGCCCACCATCTGGCAGAACGCGGGGTTCACATAGGTCACGCGGCCGTTCATGTCGCGCGCGCGCAACCCGGTCACCAGCGAGTTCTCCATCGCCTTGCGGAAGGCCAGTGCCTCGGCCACCTCGGTCTCGGCGCGCTGGCGCCGCCGCATGTCGCGCCCCAGCAGCACCAGCACCGCCAGCAGGGCCAGCGAGAGCGCACCCACCACCGCCGTCAGCACGTTGGGGAACAGGCCGACGACCCTGCGCGGGCTCTCCAGCCGCAGCATCAGCGTGTGGCCCGGCAGGTCCAGCAGGGCGCTGGCCACCTGCAGGCTGCGGCTGCCCGAGACGGTGCTGTGCAGCGCCAGCCGGGTGCCATCGACCTCGGTGAAGGCCAGGCCGCGGTTGCGCAGCAGCGCCTTGTTGGTCAGCTCCGACAACAGGCCGGGCAGGGCGTAGGTCGCCACCAGGTAGCCTTCGGCTGCGCCGGCGCGCACGACCGGCAGGCACATCTCCATCAGCTCCATGCCCAGGCCGCTGCTCATGGGCCAGAAGTAGCTGGGCGAGAAGGAGGGGCCGGACACCCGCTGGGCGCTCTCGCAGGCCTGGCGCACGTCGGGCAGGGCCTGGGTGCGCGCCATCTGCCCGTACAGGTCGGACACATAGGACGAGTCGCGCTCGGCCAGCAGCCGCAGACCGGCGTCGCGCCACTCCAGCCGCACCAGTTCGCGGTGCTGCTCCAGCAGCTCGGCGGCCGGGTCCTGCCACGAGGCGGCTGTGGGGGCCACGCTGTGCAGCGCCTGCAGGGTCTGCACGTTGCGCACCAGTCCACTGCGAATGTCGCCTGCCAGTGCGGCGGCGTCGCGCTCCAGCGCCTCCTGGTCGCGCGATTCCTCGTACTCGGCGGCCAGGAACACCAGCACGCCCAGCAGCAGCACCACCAGCAGCAGCAGCGCGCCCCACAGCAGCCATCGCCGCGGCGGTCGTTTCATAGGCTCACAGCCTGCGGTGCTGGAGGGACGGCAGCTGTTCGCGCACGCTGCGCAGGCGTTCAAGGTCGATGTCGGCCAGCACCACGCCCGGGCCTTCGGCCTGCATCGCCATCACCTGGCCCCAGGGGTCGATCACCATGCTGTGGCCCCAGGTGCGGCGGCCGTTCTCGTGCACGCCACCCTGGGCGCTGGCGATCACATAGGCCTGGTTCTCGATCGCGCGGGCGCGCAGCAGCACCTCCCAGTGCGCCTGGCCGGTGGTGTGGGTGAAGGCGGCGGGCACCAGCAGCAGGTCGGCGGCGAGCATGCGGTAGAGCTCGCCGAAGCGCAGGTCGTAGCAGACGCTCATGCCGATCCGCCAGTGTTCGCCGTGGCGCGTGGGCATCTCGAAGGAGACCGGCGTGTCGCCGGCCCGCAGCACCGCCGCCTCGTCGTAGGCCTCGCGGCCGTTGTCGTAGCGGAACAGGTGGATCTTGTCGTAGCGGGTGACGCAGTGGCCCTTGTGGTCGTAGACCAGCGAGGCGTTGGCCGCGTGCGCGGGGTCGTCGGTGGCCATGGGCAGCGTGCCGCCGACGATCCACAGCTTGAGTTCGCGCGCCGCGTCGGATAGGAAGTCCTGCACCGTTCCCAGGCCGGTCTGTTCGGCCAGCAGCAGCTTGTCGGTGTCGTGCTGGCCCATGAAGCAGAAGTACTCGGGCAGCACCGCGAGTTCGGCGCCGGCGCGGGCGGCCTGGTCGAGCAGGGCGCGCGCGGCGCTGAGGTTGGCGTCCAGGCTGATGCCCGAGACCATCTGGATGGCGGCGACTTTCATGGGTGCTCCTTGGTGTCGGTGTGCGTTTTTACTTCTTTTCGATCTTCTCGACCTTGGGGTCGGCCCAGCCGCCGCTGATGTGGAACTGCTGGGTGGTGGCCGACTGCAGCGGTTCGCGCAGCAGGAACTGGGCCAGGAAGGTGCCCAGGCCGATGGCGGGGTTGATGGCGGTGGCGATCAGCGAGGCGGTGCCGGCGTTGAGTTCGGGCACCACCACCACCTTGAGGTCCTGCTGCTCGCGCACGATGTCGGCGCTGCCTTCCATCAGCACGGCCGCGTTCACGCCCTTCATCTGCAGGTTGTTGGTGGTCGCCACGCCCTGGGCAATCTTGGCGTCGCCGCGCACGAAGTCGAACGCGAAGCCTTCGGAGAACACGTCGCGGAAGTCCAGCGTCAGCCGCCGCGGCAGGGCCTGCAGGCTCAGCACGCCCAGCAGCTTGGCCGCGCCCGGCTCGACCTTGAGGAACTGGCCGGTCTCGAAGTTGGCCGCCATCTCGCCCGAGAGGCTGGGGTAGTCCAGCGTGAAGGGCGAACCGAGCCAGCCGATCTCGCCCTCGATGTGGCCGCTGCCACCGCGCACCACGCCCGCACGGCCGAAGCGCGTCAGCAGCTGGCCCGCGTCGTCCACATCCAGCCGGAAGTCCAGCCGGGTGCGGCGCGCGGCACCCTCGTCCCCGGTGGCCGCCCAGTTGCCGCTGGCGATCAGCCGCGCCTCGGGCACACGCACGTTGAGCTTGTTCAGGCGCCATTCCCGGTTGCGTCCCACGCCGCGGTTGACAGCCTGGATGTCCACCAGCCCGAGCTGGCGGCCCGAGAGCACCAGGTTCTCTACCGTGATGTCCAGCGCCGGCACGCTGCTGGGCTGCTGCAGCAGCTGCTCGACATCGGCCGCGGCGCTGGGCGCCAGGTCCAGCCGCGCCAGCCGCGCGTAGACGCTGCCGGCGCTGCCGCCCGCCGCCTGGCGGTATTCGACATAGCCGTTGAGCTCGTCGGCGTCGACGTTGGCGCGCCACTGCGTGCCCTCGCGCGAGCCGCCCAGCACCACGTTGTTGAAGCTGCGGCCGTCGACATCCACCTGGCCGGCGCGCACCGCCAGCACGGTGGGCAGGTAGTTCAGGCTGGCCGCCTGGGCCGTCGGCGCGGTCGTGCCCGCGCTGGTGCTACGCACGTCGACGCCGCTGGCCTCGCTGAACACGCGCTCCCAGGCGTCCACGTCGATGCGGGCAAAGCGCAGGTTGGCCGCCACGCCCTGCAGCGGCAGCGGCGCGGCCTCACCCGCCTGCAGACCCACGCCCAGGCTGCCGCGCAGCACCCGTGCCTCGGTCCCGGTGACGTCGCGCTCGTACTGC
Organism: Hydrogenophaga sp. NH-16; assembly: GCF_004006415.1. NCBI lineage: Bacteria > Pseudomonadati > Pseudomonadota > Betaproteobacteria > Burkholderiales > Comamonadaceae > Hydrogenophaga > Hydrogenophaga sp. NH-16. The sequence goes on along the minus strand of NZ_CP029344.1, from coordinate 2,260,868 downwards.
AGCGACAGCAGGGGCTGCGCCGCGGGGCCGATCTCGACCGCCAGCCGGTCGGTGCGGGCCACCTCGCCAGCACCCTCGGGCGCCACCCCCACCACAGCGTTGTCGTAGCGCAGCGGCAGGCTATCCTCGGCCTTCTTGGAAAGCGGTGCCGGCAGGTCCACCGCCAGGCCCTGCAGCGAGCTGGTCACGCTGATCTCCGGCGCACCGCCCCGGAAGCCCAGCCGCGCGGTGTAGGCCGCGCTGCCGCTGGCGCTGGCGAACAGGCGCGAGACAAAACCCAGCCCGCCATCGCGCAGCCCTTCGGCGGTGGCGCTGCCCTGGCCGCGGAATTCCACCTTGGCCACGCCGCGCGGGTCGGGCTGCAGGCCGCCTTCCAGCACCACGTCGCCGCCATACAGGCGGGCGCGGGCGTCGGCCAGCCGGAAGCCGCGCTCGGTGAAGGAGATGCTGCCGCTGCTGCGCTCCAGCAAGGGCGCATCGGGCGTGATGCGCAGGTCGTTGCCACCCAGCTGCACGCTGCCCTGCAGCGCGAAGTCCTCGATCTTCTCAAGGGGCAGCTGCAGCTTGAACGACACCCCGGCATTGCCGGTGCCCGTGGCCCTGGACAGGGCGCCGGAGAGCAAGCCGTCGAGCGGCGAGGTCTGCACGAAGCGCAGCACCTCGGCGGCCGGCCCCTGGGTGCGCGCGCCGACCTCGACCCGCGGCGAGCCCATGAGGTCGGGGATCAGCACCTCACCCTCGCCCAGCCGCACCTGCGGCAGGCCCTCGACCCCGGCGCTGAGCCCGCTGAGTTTCAGCGAGGCCTTTTCGAGCACCAGCTGGCCATTGACCGCCTTGAGCGCCGGCCAGGCCGGTGCGCCCTCGTCCTGCAGGTAGGGCGGCAGGTAGGCAAAGTCGACGCCCTTGAGCGCCGCGGTGATGCGGAACTCGCCGTCGGCGCCGGCCTGGTGGAAGGGCAGGTCCCAGAGGTCGCCGCGCACGCGGAACTCGACGCGGTCGGACGCCCCCCCGCGGATCGCCTCGCGCACGTAGCGGCGCGCGTCGGTGCCCACCGACAGCGGCATGTAGCGGTGCACCTGGGCGGCGTCGGCGCGGGTGAGGGTGGTGCTGAGGTCGAGCACGCCGGGGAAGCGGGACTTGGCGTTGCTGCGCGCCGGATCGGCCGTGGTCCAGTGCAGGCGGCCGGTGCCGGCGGCGTCGGCGTTGGCCAGGCGCATGTTGTCCAGCCAGACCTCGATGCGCTCACCCGAGACGCTCCAGCGGGCGTCGGCCTGGAGGCTGCTCAGGGGGATCTGCGGTTGCTCGAACATGCCCGGCAGCTCCAGCGCGCCATCGGTGATCGAGACGCGCGCGGTGCCACCGCCCTGGTGGAAGTCGAAGTCGGCGCTGGCGCCCGCCACGCCAGGCCGGCCCAGTTCAGGGTAGGGCCCGTAGGCCGACATGCGGCCGCTGGGCTGGCCGGCCAGCGCCAGGCCGCTGACCCGCCCCCTGGCCTTGTAGGCGGTGACGGCCGGCGCCGGCGGCGGCTGGCCCGCGGCCGCCGCGGGCACCACCGGCTGCTGCCAGCGCGCCGACAGGCCCTGCACCTGACCGGCCGGGCGCAGGCTGGTGAGCAGGTCGCGGCTGGCCTGGGGCAGGGGCACGCGCGTGGCCAGCGCGGCCAGCGCCGCCAGGTCCAGGCGGTCGGCCTCGACGGTGGTCGTCGCGCTGGCATTCGCGCCGCGGGACAGGCCGTTGTCGTGCGCCAGCCGCAGCTTGCTGGCGGGCCAGTCCAGGCCGTCCTGGGTGCGGAAGCTCAGGTCGTCGCTGGCCACCTGGAAGCCCTGGGCGCCCCAGCTGGCCACCACCCGGCCATCGACCCGCTCCAGCGCCAGCTCCGGCAGCTGTTCGCCCAGCCGCGTGGCGACCTCGCGCAGACCCATGTCGACGGTGGCGCCGGCCACCTGGCCGCGCTCGACATCGGCCCAGGCGCGCAGGCGGCCCTGGCCGGCGCGCACCTCGACGCCCCATTCGGACAGGTCGACATAGGCCCTCAGGCGCGAGACATCGACCGCCGGGAAATCGCCGTAGACCTCACCGCTCCAGTTGTGCCAGGGCGCCTGGTTCGGCGGCTGCGGCCCCAGGTCCAGCAGGGGTTCGCGCATCTGCGCCATCAGGCTGAAGGTCTGTCCCCACTCGGGCGGCGGTGTCGCATCCAGCCGCAGCAGGTGGCTGCGCACCCGGTTGCGGGCCACGAAGCTCAGCTGGTTCAGGGCCAGCGGGGGCTGGCCCTTGAGTTCGTCGGTCCAGCGCACCGTGCCGCCCCGGATCACGAACTCGGACTGCGAGAAGAACCAGTCCGCGGCGCGGTGGTCGCCGGTCTGCGGCCCCGAAAAATCCAGGCCGGCGATTTCGATGCGGCCCTGGGGCGTGCGGCGGATGTCGAGCACCGGCGCCTCGATCAGCAGCTGCTCGAAGCCCAGGCGCCAGAGCGAGGTGACCGACACCGCCGCCCGCACCTTGGGCAGCCGGAGGGCCTCACGGCCCTGGGGGTCGAGCAGACGCACGTCGCTGAGTTCGAGCGTCGGCACCAGGCGCAGCAGGAAGCCGGCGCGGGCACTGGCGTCGCCCTGCGATTCGGCGCGGATGGCACCCACCTGGACAGGTACCCCCACCGCCGCACTGGCCCAGCGCTCCAGGTCGGGGCGCCATTCGCCGATTCGCGGCACAATCCAAAAATGCAAGGTGCCCCAGGTGAGTGCGAACAGGAGCCAGACCGTCAGCACCATCCACAGCAACAGCCGAGTGATCGCCGACCAGGTCTTCTGGGTTCTTGAGGCAGGGGCGGCTGGGGCCGGGCTTTGATTCATATCCAACGCAAATTATGACGGTCAGCCCTCTCGACGGTTCCGCAGCGTCGGTTTCTCCTTTGTCGCCAAATGTGAACCCCGCCGACACCCCGCTGCCGCCCCGGCTGGCCGAGCACTCTCGCTTTGTGCAACGGGTGCGCCGCCGCTACGAGAACGAGCTGGCCTGCCTGCCGCCGGGCCCGCCGGTCAAGGCGGCCATGAACACCTGCCTGGCCACCCTCACCGGCCGCGGCCTGCCCATGCCCGCCGCCCTGCGCGTGCTGCGCCAGCTGGTGATGGAGCGGCTGGTGGTGCTGGACTGCGAAGAGGGTGCGTCCCTGCAGGACATCACCCGCGCAGTGACCGAGCTGGCCGAGCTGGCGCTGGACCAGGCCTGCCGGCTGGCGTTTGCCGACCTGGACGATCTGCACGGTGCGCCGCTGGACGAGAACGGCCAGCGCGCCCAGCTCTGGGTGATCGGCATGGGCAAGCTCGGCGCGCGCGAGCTGAACGTTTCCAGCGACATCGACCTCATCTATGTGTACGACGCCGACGGCGAAACCGCCGGCAACACGGCGGGCCGCAACCGCATCAGCAACCACGAGTACTTCGGCAAGGCGGTCAAGCACATCTACAACACGGTGGGCGAGACCACCGAACACGGCCAGGTGTTCCGGGTCGACCTGGCGCTGCGGCCCAACGGCAACTCGGGGCCGGCCGCGGTGTCGCTGGGCGCGCTGGAGGAGTACTTCCTGGTGCAGGGCCGCGAGTGGGAGCGTTTCGCCTGGCTCAAGAGCCGCGTCGTCGCGCCGGCCGCCTGCATCGCCGACAAGAGCGCCAGCGCACTGCGCGGGGCCGTGCTGCCATTCGTGTTCCGCAAGTACCTGGACTACAACGTCTTCGATTCGCTGCGCACCCTGCACCGCCAGATCCGCGACCACGCGTCCAAGCGCGCCGCCGGCAACCCGGGCCGGGCCAACGATGTCAAGCTCTCGCGCGGCGGCATCCGCGAGATCGAGTTCACCGTACAGTTGCTGCAGGTGGTGCGCGGGGGCCAGTTCCCCGAACTGCGCACCCGCCCCACGCTGGACGCGCTGCAGCGCGTGGCCAAGGCCGGCCTGATGCCGCGCGCCACCGCCGACGCGCTGGCCGCGGCCTACGACTTCCTGCGCAAGGTCGAACACCGCATCCAGTACCTGGACGACCAGCAGACCCACCTGATCCCCACCCGCGACGACGACCTGGCCTGGATCGCCGCCACCCTGGGCTTCCCCGACATGTGCGCCTTCCTGTGCGCGCTGGACGCCCACCGCGAGACCGTGGCCCACGAGTTCGACATCCTGCTGGGCGGCGCGCCCGGCGGCGGCTGCAACGGCAAGGGCTGCAACAAGAACGGCTCGCGCGGCGCCGTGGAAGACCTGCAGGGCGTGATGGCCGGGCTGCCCGAGGCCTTCGCCGCCAAGGTCGCGCAGTGGTGCGAGCACCCGCGGGTGCTGGCGCTGCGCGAGGACGCCCGCCTGCGCCTGGTGCGCCTGGTGCAGCGCACCGGTGCCTGGCTCGACGAAGGGCGTGTCAACGAACAGGCCGCGCTGCGCCTGGCCGACTGGATCGAGCCGCTGCTGCGCCGCGAGAGCTACCTGGCCCTGCTGCAGGAGCGGCCCTCGGTGCACGAGCGGCTGCTGCGCATCCTGGGCGCGGCCAAGTGGCCCGCGCGCTACCTGCTCAAGCACCCGGGCGTGATCGACGAGCTGGCCGGGCGCCAGCTGATGGAAGAACGCTTTGACGCCGCCCAGTTCGAGGCCGACCTCGAAGACCGCCGCACCGCGCTGCGCCGCACCGGCGAGGACGACGAGGAAGAGCTGCTGAACCTGCTGCGCCGCGCCCACCACGCCGAGGTGTTCCGCACCCTGGCGCGCGACATCGAGGGCGTGCTGACGGTGGAGCAGGTGGCCGACGACCTGTCGGCCCTGGCCGATGCGGTGCTGCGCGTGACCGCGCGCTGGTGCTGGGCGCGGCTGAAGAACCGCCACCGCGAGGAGCCGGCCTTCGCCATCATTGGTTACGGCAAGCTCGGCGGCAAGGAGCTGGGCTATGGCAGCGACCTGGACATCGTGTTCGTCTACGAGGACGAGGACGAGAACGCCAGCGAGATCTACGCCGCCTTCGTGCGCAAGCTGATCAACTGGCTGCAGGTCAAGACCGGTGAGGGCGACCTGTTCGAGATCGACACCGCGCTGCGGCCCAACGGCAACTCGGGCCTGCTGGTGACCAGCTTCACGGCGTACGAGAACTACCAGCGCGGCCGTGGCAGCAACACCGCCTGGACCTGGGAACACCAGGCCATGACGCGTGCGCGCTTCGTGATGGGCATGGCCGGTCTGGAGCCGCGCTTCGACGACGTGCGCGAGGCGGTCATCACCGCCGAACGCGACCGCACGGCGCTGGCGCAGGAAATCACCGCCATGCGCGAGAAGGTGCGCAGCGCCCACCCGGTGCGCGGCGAGCAGTTCGACGTCAAGCACAGCCCGGGCGGCATGGTCGATGTGGAGTTCGTGGTGCAGTACCTGGTGCTGGCGCATTCGGGCGAACACCCGGAACTGCGCGGCAACCTGGGCAACATCGCGCTGCTGCAGCGCGCCGAGGCCGTGGGCCTGCTGCCCAAGGGCGTGGGCCAGGAAGCCGCCGACGCCTACCGCGAGCTGCGTGCCATCCAGCACCGCGCGCGGCTGGACGAGGCGCCCCCGCAGATCGGCGCCGACGCGGCCGCCGGCATGGCGGCCGCGGTGCAGGCACTCTGGCGCCACGCGCTGGGCAAGACGGCATAGCCCCAGCGCTCCGCCGCTGCGCGGGTCGCTGCACCACGAGGGGGCGCAAACTCAGCCTGGGGCGGCCCGGCGCTGAGTTCCCTGGCCCCACGCTCCGCCGCTGCGCGGGCCATTCCGACCGATAACCATGCTCCCTTCATGGGTGTTGAAAAGAATGTTTCGGCTGTTTTGTGACTGATCAGTCACAATAAAACCAAGCAGTTCATTTTGGTACACCAGCCACCGGAGGGCACATGGTCATCCACCCGCGGAACTTTTCCGCCACGAATCCTCTCAATGCTTTCACGATGGCGCCAAAGTTGGTGCTGTCGGATGTTCAGGTTTTTGCACTGCGAAGCCTTCCGCCGATCGCGGCGGATGAAATCCCGAGGCGCTTCTCCTCCTCCTCCCTCCCTCCCTCCTTCGCGTCGGGGCGCTTCGCAGGCTTTTCTTCTTCCCCCCTCCGCCGCCCCCAGCGGGTGGCGGCTCGTCTGGGCTGAGCCATGTACTCGGTCCCCACCCCCTCCCCGATCGGCGGTGCGCCCGCGAATCCTCCGCAGCGCCCGCGCGTGGCCATCGTCGGCTCCGGCATCTCCGGCCTTGCAGCCGCCCACACCCTCAGCGGCCTGGCCGATCTGACCCTGTTCGAGGCCGGCGACTACTTCGGCGGCCACACCCACACGGTGGACGTGACCCTGCCCGACCCCCTGGGCCGCCCGACCACCTTCGGCGTCGACACCGGTTTTCTCGTCCTGAACGAGCGCACCTACCCCAACCTGCTGGCGCTGTTCGACCAGCTGCAGGTGCCGGTGGCACCGTCCGACATGTCGTTCTCGGTCCAGGCGCCGGGCGCCGGGCCACGCGGCTCGACGCTGGAATGGAGCGGCAGCGACATCTCCACCGTGTTCGCCCAGCGCGAAAACCTGGGCAACGCCCGCTTCTGGCGCATGCTGGCGGACATCGTCCGTTTCAACCGCCTGACCACCCGACTGGCCAAGCGCGGCGACGACCTCGGCGCCGACAGCCCGCTGCTGGAACCGCTGGGCGATTTTCTGGAGCGCCACCGCTTCTCGGCCGCCTTCCACGACTGGTACTTCCTGCCCATGATGGGCTGCATCTGGAGCTGCCCGACCGACCAGATGCTGCGCTTCCCGGTCGCGACCATGGTGCGCTTCTGCCACAACCACGGCCTGATCCAGGTGACCAACCGGCCGCAGTGGTACACGGTGGCCGGCGGTGCGCGGCAGTACGTGGAAAAAATCGTCGCCCGTATTCCCGACCGGCGCCTGAACACCCCCGTGCAGCAGGTGCTGCGCGACGCCCAGGGCGTGCGCGTGGTGAGCGAAGGCCGGGTCGAGCGCTTCGACGCCATCGTCATGGCCTGCCACAGCGACCAGGCGCTGGCCATCCTGGGCGAGGCCGCCACGCCCGAAGAGCGTGCGGCCCTGGGCGCGGTGCGCTACCAGCCCAACCGCGCGGTGCTGCACACCGACGCCTCGGTGCTGCCGCAGCGCGAGAAGGCCTGGGCGGCCTGGAACTACGAGGCCGGCGGCGCCGGTGACGAGCCGCGGGTCTGCCTGCACTACCTGATCAACCTGCTGCAGCCGCTGCCGCTGAAGACCCCGGTGATCGTCTCGCTCAACCCGCAGCGCGCCATCGACCCGGCCACCGTGATCGGCGAATACGAGTACGCCCACCCGGTGTTCGACCTGGCCGCCATCCGCGCCCAGAAGGCCATGGTCGACCTGCAGGGCCGGCACGACACCTTCTACGCCGGCGCCTGGATGGGCTACGGCTTCCACGAAGACGGCCTCAAGGCCGGCCTGCGCGCCGCGCGCGAACTCATCATGGCCCACGACCTGCTGCCGCAGCGCAGCGCCACCGAGACCCGCGACGCCGCGCTGCCGGGAGTGTTTGCATGAACACAGTCGTCGGGAGCGCCGTGAGCGCTGCGCAAACCCTGGTCGGCTTCGGCCAGGTGCGCCACGCCCGCTCGCGCCCGAAGGCGCACGCCTTCGCCTACCCGACCTTCTTCCTGATGCTGCCGCTGCGCAGCCTTCGGAAAAACGGCCCCGGCGCGCTCGCACGCAACCGCTGGGCAGCACTGGCCTTCCACGACCGCGACCACGGCGACGGCCGCGACGACTGCCTGGCCTGGCTCGACGGCCTGCTGGCCGAGCACGGCATCGGCGACGCGGGCGGCGAGGTCTGGCTGCACACCTACCCGCGCGTGCTGGGCTACGTGTTCAAGCCGGTGAGCTTCTGGTACTGCCACCGCTCCGACGGCACGCTGCGCGCGGTGGTCGCCGAGGTCAACAACACCTTCGGCGAACGCCACTGCTACCTGCTGGACGCGCCGCGCCACGGCGTGCCGGTCACCGCCGACAAGGTCTTCCACGTCTCGCCCTTCGCACCGGTGCGCGGCGAGTACCGCTTCGTCTTCATGCGCACGCAGCACGGCGGCGAGGACCGCACCGTGGTGCGCATCGACTTCCACGACGAGCCGGGCGCCGACGCCCTGATCCGCACCAGCGTCAGCGGCACGCTGCAGCCGCTGGACACCGCGAGCGCACGGCGCGCGCTCTGGGGCCACCCGCTGATGACGCTGGGCGTGATCGCCCGCATCCACTGGCAGGCCCTGCGCCTGTGGCTCAAGCAGGCGCCCTTTTTCCGCCAGCCCGCCGCACCGGCGGACTTCGTGACCCCGGGCCACCCGGCCTCCCGCTGACCCTTGCCTTCCGACACGACATGAACAGCACCACCGCCCCGCAGAGCGCCGGCCTCTCCCTGCCCCGCCACGCCCCGGCCGCCGCCCGCACCACGCTGCAGCTGCTGCAGCGCCTGCGCCACGGCTCGCTCACGCTGCAGCTGCCCGACGGCACGGTGCAGCGCTTCGGTGGCGGCGCCGGGCCGCTGGCGGAGATGCCCACCGCAGGGCCGCCCCAAGGTGGACAAGCCCCCTCGGGGGGCAGCGACCCGGTTCACCGGCGGAGCGTGGGGGCCACGATGCGGCTGACCAACTGGAACGTGTTCAGCGCCGCGCTGAAATCTGGCGACATCGGCTTCGCCGAGAGCTACATCGCCGGCGACTGGAGCACGCCGCAGCTGGCCGACCTGCTGCGCCTGCTGATCGCCAACCGCGAGGCGCTGGAAGACGTGGTCTACGGCTCGTGGATCGGCCGCCTGGCCTACCGCCTGCGCCACCTGCTCAACCGCAACAGCAAGGCCAACAGCCGCAAGAACATCCACGCCCACTACGACCTGGGCAACGCCTTCTACGGTCTCTGGCTGGACGAGACCTGGAACTACTCGTCGGCGCTGTACGAGCAGCCGGGCCAGGACATGGTGGACGCGCAGCACGCCAAGGTGCGGCGCGCCCTGCGCATGGCCGGCGTGCAGCCCGGCCACCGCGTGCTGGAGATCGGCTGCGGCTGGGGCGCGCTGGCCGAGAAGGCGATCACCGAGTTCGGCGCCTCGGTGACCGGCGTGACGCTGTCGACCGAACAGCTGGCGTTCGCGCAGCGGCGCAACCCGGGCGCCGACCTGCGGCTGCAGGACTACCGCGACATCGGCGACGCCCCTTTCGATGCCATCTGCTCCATCGAGATGGTCGAGGCCGTGGGCCGCGAGTACTGGGACACCTATTTCAATACCGTCGCGCGCCTGCTCAAGCCGGGTGGCCGGGCCTGCATCCAGAGCATCACCATCCGCGACGACCTGTTCGACCGCTACGTCGCCGGCACCGACTTCATCCAGCAGTACATCTTCCCGGGTGGCTGCCTGCCCAGCCCCTCGCAGTTCCGCGCCGCGGCCGAACGCGCCGGCCTGCAGGTGGTGGACCAGTTCCACTTCGGCCCCGACTACGCGCAGACGCTGCGGGTCTGGCGCCAGCAGTTCCTGCTGAACCAGGAGCGCGTGCTGCAGCAAGGCTTCGATCAGCGCTTCCTGCGCACCTGGGAGTTCTACCTCGCCTACTGCGAGGCCGCTTTCGACGAAGGCAACACCGACGTCGTGCAGTTCACCCTGCGCCAACCCGACTGATCCGGGAGGACCGGCCGTGCGACACCAACTGCCCCAGCGCGCCTTCACCGTGGTGGCCATCACCGCGGCACTGTGGCTGCCCCTGGCCGCCCCGGTGCACGCCAACACGCCGGCCGAGGCGGCCGAGGCCGCGCTTGCCGGCAAGGCGCCGCGCGGGCAGTCGCTGTTCCGCTACTGGGGCTTCGAGGTCTATGTCGCCACGCTCTACACAACGCCAGCGTTCCGGCCCGAGGGCTTCGAGCAGCAGCGCCTGGCGCTGGAGCTGCAGTACCGGCGCGCCTTCAAGGGCGCCGACATCGCCCAGCGTTCGATCGACGAGATGCAGGACATCGCCCCGCTGGCACCCGCCCAGGCCGCCGAGTGGAAGGCCGCCATGGAGCGTGTGTTTCCCGACGTGGCACCCGGCGACCGGCTGATGGGTGTGCACCTGCCCGGCCGGGGCGCGCACTTCTACTACAACGGCCGCCTGCGCGGCGTGGTCGACGACGCGGTGTTCGCCGAGCGTTTCTTCGGCATCTGGCTCTCGCCCCGCACCTCGCAGCCCCGGCTGCGCGAGGCCCTGATCGCCGGCGCCGCACGCTGAGCCGCTCATGGACACCACCACCGCCTCCGCCGACGCCGCGCGCTTCACCGCGCCCGGGGCCTGGCGCGAGGGCCTGCGCTACGGACTGCTCGGCCTGCCGCTGGCCTTCGTGGCGCTGCCGCTCTACGTGGTGCTGCCCAACCACTACGCGCGCTCATTCGGTGTGCCGCTGGCGGCGCTGGGCGCGGTGCTGCTGGCGGCGCGCCTGTTCGACGCGGTGCTGGACCCGTGGATCGGGCGGTGGATCGACCGGCTGTTCGCCCGCAGCCACCGCCGCGTGCTGGGCGCGGGCGCGGTGGCCGCGCTGGTGCTGGCGTTCGGCCTGTGGGGCCTGCTGTTCCCGCCCCCGGCCCTGCGCGGCGAGGTGGTGCCGCTGCTGGCCTGGGCCGGTGTGCTGATGGCCGTCACCTACACCGCCTACAGCGTGGCCAGTGTGGCGCACCAGACCTGGGGCACGCGCCTGGGCGGCAACGAGGCACAGCGCAGCCGCATCAGCGCCTGGCGCGAAGGCCTGGCCCTGGTGGGCGTGCTGACAGCTGCGGTGCTGCCGGGCACCCTGGGCCTGGGCGCCACCGTGGCCGCCTTTGCGGTGCTGCTGGCGCTGGGCTGGTGGGCCTGGAGCGCCGCCGTGGTGCCCACGGCGCGCGGCCTGACCCAGGGCGCTCTGGCGCACCAGAACACGCTGGCCCATCCCTTGCGTCAGCCTCGTTTCGTGCGCCTGCTGGCGGTGTTCGTGGTCAACGGCACGGCCAGCGCCGTGCCCGCCACCCTGGTGCTGTTCTTCGTGCAGGACCGGCTGCAGGCCCCGGCCTCGGTCGAGCCGGCCTTCCTGGCCACCTACTTCCTGTGCGCCGCGCTCTCGCTGCCGCTGTGGGTGCGGCTGGTGCCGCGCCTGGGCCTGGCGCGCAGCTGGCTGGCGGGCATGGCGCTGTCGGTGGGGGTCTTCATCTGGGCCGCCACGCTGGGTGCGGGCGATGTGACCGCGTTCCTGGTCGTCTGCGCGCTCTCCGGCGTGGCCCTGGGCACCGACCTGGCCCTGCCCTCGGCGCTGCTGACAGGCCTGATGGACGAACTGGGCGAACGCGGCCAGCGCGAGGGCGCCTACCTCGGCTGGTGGAACTTCGCCGCCAAGCTCAACCTGGCCCTGGCCGCCGGCCTGGCCCTGCCGCTGCTGGGCGCCTTCGGCTACCAGCCCGGCGCACGCGATCCGCAGGCCCTGTGGACCCTCACCGTGGCCTATTGCCTGCTGCCCTGCGGCCTGAAGCTGCTGGCCGCCCGCCTGCTGCAGGCGCTGGTCATCCGCCCCGCCGCGCCGAGAGCGCCACTGCCCGACACCCTGAAAGCCCTCCCATGAAAAGACGACTGCTGCTCACCGCCGGCGCCGCCACGGCCGCCCTCGCCCTGACCGGCTGCGCCGGCCCGCAGGTCGGCGACTACGCCACCGAAAAACCCGTGCTGGACCTGCGCCAGTACTTCAACGGCACGCTGGACGCCTACGGTGTGTTCACCGACCGCAGCGGCCAGGTGGTGCGGCGCTTCACCGTGGTCATGCGCTGCAGCTGGAACGGCGACGAGGGCGTGCTCGACGAGGACTTCACCTACTCGGACGGCACGACACAGAAGCGCATCTGGCGCCTCAGACACGAGGGCAATGGCCGCTACACCGGCCGCGCCGACGACGTAATCGGCGTGGCCGAGGGCCAGACCGCGGGCAACGCCTTCCGCTGGGGCTACACCCTGGCGCTGCCGGTGGACGGCCGGGTCTGGAACGTGCAGTTCGACGACTGGATGTACCTGCTGGACGAGCGCGTGATGCTCAACAAGGCGGTGATGAGCAAGTTCGGCATCCGCCTGGGCGAGGTCACGCTCAGTTTTGTGCGGCGATCCTCATGAGCCTCCACCGCAGCTTCGTCGACCCCACCACCGCCGATGGTGCGGCCCGGCCGCGCCGGGGCCCTGGCCTGTGGCGGCCGTTCAACCCGCGCATCGCCTCCTGGCGAGGCCTGCGGGTCTGGGTGGTGGGCGCCTCCAGCGGCATCGGCCTGGCCGCGGCCGAGCAACTGATCGGCCTCGGCGCCACGGTGCTGGCGTCCGCGCGCAGCGAGGCCGGCCTGCAGGCGCTGGTGGACCGCCACACCCGGCCCGGCCAGCCCGCGCCGGTCCAGGCCTGGCCCATGGACGTGACCGATGCGCGGGCCGTGGCACTGACCGCCCGCGCCGTGCTGGCCGAAGGGCCGGTCGATGTGCTGCTGTTCTGCGCCGGCCACTACCGCGCCCTGCGCGCCGAGGCCTTCGACCTGGCCGAGATGCAGCGCCACATGGCGATCAACTACGGCGGCGCGCTGAACCTGCTGGACGCCCTGCTGCCGGCCATGATCGGCCGTGGCCAGGGCCACATCAGCCTGGTCAGCAGCGTGGCCGGGTTCCGCGGCCTGCCCAAGGGCCTGGCCTACGGCCCGACCAAGGCCGCACTGACCCACCTGGCCGAGACGCTGCACCTGGACCTGGCGCCGCGCGGCATCGGCGTGAGCGTGGTGCACCCCGGCTTCGTGAAAACGCCACTGACGGCGCAGAACGATTTTTCGATGCCGGCCCTGATCTCGCCGGACGAGGCGGCCCGGGCCATGCTCGACGGCATCTCGGCCGGCCGGTTCGAGGTGCACTTCCCGCGCCGCTTCACGGTCTGGATGAAGCTGCTGCGCCTGCTGCCCTACCGGGCCTACTTCCCGCTCGTGCACCGCGCCACCGGTCTATAAAGCGGCATGACCCCATCGACCGACCTGCGCGAAGCCGTCCAGCGGCTGGCAGACTTTTACGCGCGGCTGCAGCCGCAGGACCTGGACCGGCTGGACAGCTTCTACACGCCCGAAGCGCGCTTCAAGGACCCGTTCAACGAGGTGCGCGGGCTGCCGGCCATCCGCCGCATCTTCGAGCACATGTTCGCGTCGCTGCACCAGCCGCATTTCGTCGTCACCGGCCAGCTGGTGGATGGTGAGCAGGCCTTCCTGGTCTGGGAGTTCCGCTTCCGGATGCGCCGCTTCGACACCTCCACCGAACAGGTGGTGCGCGGCGGCTCGCACCTGCGGCTGGCGGCGGACGGCCGCGTGCTCGACCACCGCGACTACTGGGACGCGGCCGAAGAGTTGTACGAAAAACTGCCCGTGCTGGGCGCGCTGATGCGCTGGCTCAAACGCAAAGCGAACAGCTGACCCGAAACGCCTGCAGGGAAGCTGTTGAGGATGCCGCGGAACTGGCTCCGCCAGGCCGCAGGCATCGCCCCCTTGAGGGGGTGACGCGCCGCAGGCGCGGCGCGGGGGTGGGGGATTTCAGCTGGGGCGCGTGTCGGCAAAGCTCTGGCGCAGCGCCAGCTTGTCGGCCAGGCGCGCCAGGTTGGGGTGCGTGGTGCGCCACTCCAGCTGCGGAAAGCGGAAGCTGAGGTAGCCCAGCGCACAGCCGACCGCCAGGTCGGAGAGACTGAGGTGGATGCCCGAGCAGAAGGGCTTGTCGCCCAGGCCACGCGCCATGGCCACCAGCGCCGCGTCGACCTTGGCCATCTGGCGGTCGATCCAGGCCTGGCAACGCTGCTCCTCGCTGCGGCCGGGCCAGGTGGACTCCAGCCGCGCCAGGATGGCGGCGTCCATCACGCCGTCCGCCAGCGCCTCCCAGGTCTTGACCTCGGCGCGCTCGCGGCCCGAGGGCGGGATCAGCTTGCCCACCGGCGAGAGCGTGTCCAGGTACTCGACGATCACGCGCGAATCGAACACCGCCTCGCCGCCTTCCATGATCAGGCAGGGCACCTTGCCCAGCGGGTTGGAGGTGGCGATCGAGGTGTCGGCCGACCACACGTCTTCCTGAATGAACTGGTAGTCGAGCTTTTTCTCGGCCATGACGACGCGCACTTTGCGGACGTACGGGCTGGTGACGGCGCCGATGAGTTTCATGAGGAATGGAGTTGTGGGGGTCCCCGGGCAGGCCATTTTAGCGATCGCCTCCACCGCCCGTGCCGGCCTGGGGGATCGGCCGGGCGCGGGACCCGCCTTCTACAATCCGGGGATGCGCCCGACCTCTGCCCCCTCCGCCGCTGCCTCCGGCAGCCTTTCCCCCGTCTCCGCCCTCTCGCCGCTGGACGGCCGCTACGCCGGCAAGCTGGCGCCGCTGCGCCCGTTCATGAGCGAACAGGGCTACATGCACCGCCGCGTGCAGGTCGAGATCGCCTGGTTCATCGCCCTGTCCGACGCCGGCTTCGAGGAGTTCCCACCGCTCTCGCCCGGCGCCCGCACCTACCTGATGGGCCTGGTCAAGAACTTCTCCGAGGCCGATGCCGTGGCCATCAAGGAAATCGAGAAGACCACCAACCACGACGTCAAGGCTGTCGAGTACTGGATCAAGTCCAGGTTCGACGCGCGCCCCGAGCTGGAGAAGGCCGCCGAGTTCGTGCACTTCGCCTGCACCAGCGAAGACATCAACAACACCAGCCATGCCCTGCAGCTCAAGGGCGGCCGCGACGCCGTGCTGCTGCCCGCGCTGGACCAGGTGATCGCCCGCCTGCGCGAGATGGCGCACCAGTTCGCCGACGTGCCCATGCTCAGCCGCACCCACGGCCAGACCGCCAGCCCGACCACCGTCGGCAAGGAACTGGGCAACGTGGTCGTGCGCCTGGCCGGCGCGCGCGAGCGCATCGCCGCCGTCAAGCTCATGGGCAAGATGAACGGCGCCGTGGGCAACTACAACGCCCACCTCTCCGCCTGGCCCGACTTCGACTGGGAGGCCTTCAGCAAGAAAGTCATCGAGACGCCGGAACCGCTGGGCCTGGGCCTGACCTTCCAGCCGTATTCGATCCAGATCGAGCCGCACGACTACATGGCCGAGCTGTTCGACGCGATCGCCCGTACCAACACCATCCTGATCGACCTCTCGCGCGACATCTGGGGCTACGTCAGCCTGGGCTACTTCAAGCAGCGCCTAAAGGCCGGCGAGATCGGCTCCTCGACCATGCCGCACAAGGTCAACCCGATCGACTTCGAGAACGCCGAAGGCAACCTGGGCCTGGCCAATGCCGTGCTCAAGCACCTGTCGGAGAAGCTGCCCATCAGCCGCTGGCAGCGCGACCTGACCGATTCGACCGTGCTGCGCAACATGGGCGTGGGCCTGGGCTATGCGGTGCTGGCCTACAGCTCGCTCATGACCGGCCTGAACAAACTGGAACTCAATGAAGAGGCCCTGGCCGCCGACCTGGACGCCGCCTGGGAAGTGCTGGCCGAGCCGATCCAGACCGTGATGCGCCGTTTTGGCGTGCAAGGTGCCTACGAGAAGCTCAAGGAGGTCACGCGCGGCAAGACCGTGACCGCCGAGGCACTGCACACGCTGATCCGCAGCCTGGAGATCCCCCAGACCGAGAAGGACCGGCTGCTGGCCATGACGCCGGCCAGCTACGTCGGCAAGGCCGCCGAACTGGCGCGCCGAACGTAATTCTTTTGCATGAATCTGGCCGGGGCCGGGCACCAGTTGTCCGGCCTTTTTGCATTTTGGGCGGACAACCCCCTGAAGTTGTGCGGTTTTTCATGCACAGTCCGTGACATGTTTGACATATCGCAACCGGCACTTGGATGCCGCTGCATAAAGTCCGGCGCTTGTTTTTTTATCAGCCGCCGCCCGACGCAGGGCGCACGCGCCCCAGGAGCTCCCCGCCATGGCCATTGAACTGTTCAACCAGAACGGGCACGTCTGCCTGATGTTCGCCAACCTCAGCGACGAGGGCGGCGAAGCCGTGCAGGCCAACCAGTTCCTGGTGATCGATGGCGACCAGGGAGCGGTGATCGACCCGGGCGGCAACATGGCGTTCAACGAGCTGCTGCTCACCATCGGCCGCTATTTCCCGCCCAACAAGCTCACCGAGATCCTGGCCTCGCACGCCGACCCGGACATCATCGCCTCGCTGGACCGCTGGATGACCAGCACCCAGGCCACGCTCTACATCTCCAAGCTGTGGGAGCGCTTTGCGCCCCACTTCTGCAAGCCGGGCAAGACCGCGGGCCGCATCATCGGCATCCCCGACCCCGGCATGCGCATCAAGCTCGGGCGCAGCGAAATCATCGCGCTGCCGGCACACTTCATGCACGCCGAGGGCAACTTCCAGTTCTGGGACCCGGTGAGCAAGATCCTGTTCTCCGGCGATCTGGGCGTATCTCTGGGCACGTCCAAGGAAGCGGGCGAAATCATCACCAGTCTGGCGCCCCACCTGGCCCGCATGGAGGCCTTCCACCGCCGCTACATGGTGTCGCAGAAGATCCTGCGCCTGTGGGCGAACATGGTGCGGGACCTGCCGATCAAGATGATCGTGCCGCAGCACGGCGCGCCGCTGGCGGGCAACGCGGTCAAGGAATTCATCGGCTGGATCGGCGACCTGACCTGCGGCATCGACAACGTGACGCAGGCGAACTACACGATTCCGGCCTGACCCGTCTTCTCCTCAATCGCGCGCTCGGCATAGCGGTTGAAGCGCCAGGCGTCGCCCTGCAGGGTGATGCGCCGCCACACACCCCTTTTCTCGGCCGGACTCATGGCTGTCCAGTGCTGGACCTCGTCGAAACTCCGGCCGCAGCCCTTGCACACCTCATCGCCCTGGCTGGTGGAGCAGATGGCGATGCAGGGCGTGTCCGGCGTGGTGTCGAACCAGGCCAGCCAGGCCTGGCGGGCCGCGGGCGGCAGGGCCGCCTCGTCGGTGTCGGTCTGCCGGTGGTAGACCATCAGTGCATAGACCTCGGCCAGCGCACGCAGGGGCAGTGTCAGAGGCATGGCTGCGTCGGGCGAGGGTGAGCGCTCACGCCAGTAGTTGATGGCTGCCTCGATGTCGGTGATGTGGATGCCGGCCATGGGACGGCGATCATACGGTGTGGAAAGTGCTTACCTGCGACCAGGGTCGAATGGAAGGGCGCGCCGCTACAATCGCCGGACTCGAAGGGGAGTAGCTCTCCGGGAGGAAACTGCGCCAGGCGCACCGTTTCAACCCGTTCGGTTCGTCGTCAGGACGAAGCACATGCTTCCGGCGATCCGAGCCCGGTGCCCGCCACCGGCCTGAGCAAGACCTTTGGACCGTCCCTGCGGACCGATCTAGGCCTCACTGCCCCTTCGCGCCGATGTCCACCATCCGGCGCCGAGGGTCGGTCTGCGCCGGAACCGGCCTGTCAGGGGCCCACCACCACACAACGAGGCATCCAATGGATTTCCTGACTTCACCCGAGTTCTGGGTCGCTCTGGGACAGATCATCATCATCGACATCCTGCTCGGGGGCGACAACGCGGTCGTGATCGCGCTGGCCTGCCGCAAGCTGCCTCCTGCGCAGCGCACCAAGGGCATCATCTGGGGCACGGCGGGCGCCATCGTCCTGCGCGTGGTCCTGATCGCGTTCGCCATGACGCTGCTGAACGTGCCCTTCCTCAAGCTGGTCGGCGCCATCCTGCTGGTCTGGATCGGCATCAAGCTGATCGCGCCTGACGAAGACGGTCACGGCGACATCCAGGGCAGCGACAAGCTGTTCGCTGCCATCAAGACCATCATCGTGGCCGACCTGGTGATGAGCGTGGACAACGTGATCGCCATCGCCGGCGCCGCCCAGAACGCTGGCGAGCACTCGCTGCTGCTGGTGGTGCTGGGCCTGCTGATCTCCATCCCCATCATCGTCTGGGGCAGCACCCTGGTCATCAAGCTGATGGCCCGCTTCCCGGTGATCATCGTGGCCGGCGGCATGCTGCTGGGCTGGATTGCGGGCGGCATGCTGGTCACCGACCCCGCCTTCGTGAACCCGGACAAGTGGACCTGGATGCCCAAGCTGGGCTCGGTGGATTCCCAGGGTCTGGCGGTCATCTCCGACTCGCTGTACTGGACTGCCCACGTCGCCGGCGCCCTGCTGGTGCTGGCCGTCGGCAAGTTTGTGGCCTCGCGCCAGAAGCCTGCGGAAGAAGCCGGCGCCTGATCGCCCAAGCTCCGAACGCCCTGGGGCGGCCAACCGAAAGGGGGCCGCCTTTTTTCATGGCCGGTGCTATGCTGGCCGCATGAAAACAATCGTGACCTGGCTGCTCGCCGCCTGCGCCTTGCTTCTGGTGGCCTATCTGTACCCCGGGGTTCAGGTGCAGAGTTTCACTTCCGCGCTGATCGCCGCCTTCGTGATCGGCCTGTTCAACATGGTGCTGCGCCCGATCCTCGTGCTGCTGACCCTGCCGGTCACGCTCATCACGCTGGGGCTGTTCCTGTTCGTGATCAACGCCCTGCTGTTCTGGGCCGCCGCCAGCGTGCTGGACGGCTTCCACGTCAACGGCTTCGGCGCCGCGCTGCTGGGCTCGCTGATCTACTCGGCGATCATGCTGGTGGTGGATGCCGCGGTGAAGTCACTCCTGTCGCGCTGAGTCGCGCAACAGTTCCTCCACCTCGCGCCGGCGCACGTCGACGATGGCCAGTTCCATCGGGTCGGCATTGCGCTCGGCCGCGGGCAGCATCTGCGCGGCGCGCAGGCGGTCGAGCGCCCCGCCGTAGTCCATCTGCGCCGCCCGCGCTTCGGCCTCCGAGCGCACGGAGCGCAGGCGCTGACCCAGCGCGGCCTGCACGCGCGAAAGGGTCTGCCAGGCCTGCGCATCCTTCGGCTGTGCCACCACCCAGGCCTGCAGGCGGGCGGCGGCCCCGGCCAGTGCCCCCTGGCTGGCCAGCGCCGCCTGAGCGCCGAACAGCAGATCGGCCCGGGTGCTTCCGGCGAGCGCCTGGTCCCGCAGTGTGGCCAGCGAAGCGTCGTTGAGCGCCCGGGCATTCGGCCCAACCAGAATCTCCAGCTGCAGCAGAGCCCAGGCGTCCTGGGTACCCGGCGCTGCGGCGGCGCGGCCCTGGCGCGCGATGGACAAGGCCTGCGCCGACTGCCCGAGCCGGTGGGCGGAGAGGGCTGCCGCGTACTGGGCCGCGGGCGCGGCGTTGGGCGCCTGCCCGGCCTGCAGCCAGGCGCGCTGGCGGTCTGGCCCGTTCTCCGACAGCACCCGGGCACGGGCCGCCATCAGTGAATGCAAGGCCTTGGAGGGCGTGGCCGCCGGCCCCGTGACCGGAGCGCCGACGCGCGGACCGGTCGGTGGAGCCTCGGCCAGCGGCACCCGGGCCCGCATGTCGGCCATGCGCTCGCTGGTCAGCGGGTGGCTGCGCAGATAGGGGAACGACCCGTCGTCATTCAGCCGGGCCGCCTGCTGCAGCTTTTCGAACATGGTCACAAAGCCCAGTGGCTCAAATCCGGCGCCGGTCAGCACACCAAAGCCGACGCGGTCGGCCTCGCGCTCCATGTCGCGCGAGAAGTTGAGCTGGTTCTGGATCGCCACCGCCTGGCTGCCGGCGATGGCGGCGTTGGCCACGTCCACATTGGCCCGCGCCGCCAGCACACCGAGGATCATGGCCCCCATCAGCCAGGGCGCCGCCTGGTCCTGTTTGGTGAGCATGCGCGCGATGTGGCGCTGCGAGACGTGGCTGAGCTCGTGCGCTAGCACGCTGGCCAGCTCCGCAGACGACTCGGTCGCCGCCACCAGCCCCAGGTGCACCCCCAGGTACCCTCCCGGCAGGGCGAATGCGTTGACCCGCTTGTCGCGCGAGATCAGCAGTTGCCAGGCCAGCCGGTCCGACAGCTCGGGCGGCACGTCGCCCCTGGCCCGCGCAGCGCCCAGCAGCGGCTGCCAGAGCGTCTGCAGGTAGTCGACCAGCACCGGGTCGTCCAGGTAGTCCGGGTCGCGGTAGATATCGCGCGCGATGCTGTCGCCCAGCCGCCGCTCGGCCGCGATGGACATGCCTGCGCCGTCGCCCAGCGAGGGCAGGTTGACACCGGACTGCGCATGCGTGACCGCCGAGGGCGGCAGCAGCAGCGCGGCAGCGAGCACGGCGACGGACCAGCGGCGGAAAGGCGGCGACAGCGGGGGGCGGGCGTGGAAAACCATCCTCGTATGATGCCGCCAAGCCCCAGAGGTTTCTGTAAAGACCGCGCAAAGACCAGCCACCATGTCCGACACATCCACCCAGCCGCCCAGCCCGCTCACCCACTTCGACGCCCAGGGCCAGGCCCACATGGTCGACGTGTCGGCCAAGGCCAGCACCCACCGGGTGGCCATCGCGGAGGGCCGCATCACCATGCTGCCCGCCACGCTGGCGCTCATCCGCAGCGGCAGCGCCAAGAAGGGCGACGTGCTGGGCATCGCCCGCATCGCGGGCATCCAGGGCGCCAAGAAGACCAGCGACCTGATCCCCCTGTGCCACCCGATCGCACTCACCCGCGTGGCGGTGGAGTTCGAGGTGGACGAGGCTTCAAGCAGCGTGCGATGCCGCGCGACCGCCGAATGCACCGGCCAGACCGGGGTGGAAATGGAGGCCCTGTCCGCCGCCAGCGTGGCGCTGCTGACGATCTACGACATGTGCAAGGCCGTGGACCGCGGCATGACCATCAGCGGGGTGCGGCTGATGGAGAAGCATGGGGGGAAGAGCGGGAGTTTTGTGGCGGAGTAGCTTCCGCCCTCTGAAGATCAACAACGTATTGATTTTTATGAGTGTTCAATGTAATTTGCAATTTTCGAAAAATACATTGAACACCCCATGGCACTGACGCACCTCATCACCGAAAACTCGGAAAACCAGCTTCGGCAGTACACCGATGCGTCGGCTGTTTTTGAAGCGCACCGACGTGCCGCGAAAGAAGCCTCGGCGGTGCGTGGCTCCATGTTCTGGCGCGATCTGAGGGGCGCCAGAACCCTCATTCGTACGTCGGCAGCGGGCGCCCAGCATTCATTGGGCAAAGAGTCCGAACAGACCCGAGCCATGTACGCCAGCTTCATGGAGAGAAAAGCGCAACTGGAGCAGCGCTACAAGTCCCTCTCCATCAAGCTGGAAGAGATGCGCAAGCTCAACAAAGTCTATGGCGTCGGTCGAACGCCTCAGGTGGTGGTCTCCTTGCTGCAAGCAATGGAAAAGGCGGGCATTGCCGAGCAGTTCCAGACGGTTGGAACGCACGCGCTGTATGCCTACGAATCGGCCTGCGGGGTGCGGGTGGGCACTGAAGCGCTGGCCACCCGCGACGTCGATTTGTTGTACGACACGCGCCAGCATGTCTCGTTCGTCACCACCATGAACCGGCTGGATGCCTCGTTGATCAGCGTCTTCCAGAAAGCAGACAAAACCTTCCGCGTGCGCAAGGAGCAGTTGCAGACCGCTGTGAACGACGACGGTTTCGAGATCGATGTCATCCGCCGCATCGCCATGGACAACGATCCCCACCCACTGCCCATGAGCGGCGCAGAGGAAGACCTTTGGGCGGCTCAGGTCGGCTCAGGGAATCAGCTGGTTTCTGGCCGGAGGCACGAACAAATGGTGGTCTCGCCCAGAGGCGACATGGCCTTGATGCGCACCGTCCATCCGCTGGATTTCATCCGCGTGAAAGCTGCGTTGGCGGCATCGGTGGATCGCGATCCGCTCAAACGCCCCAAGGACAGGCTGCAGGCGCAGGTGGTGCAGCGGCTGTGGGACGAGTATTTGCGTCACCGACATCAGGACACGGCGGTTTGAAACGGGCGGTTGATTCCACTTGCGTCGCGCGACCGCCGAATGCACCGGCCCGACCGGGGTGGAAATGGAAGCCCTGTCCGCCGCCAGCGTGGCGCTGCTGACGATCTACGACATGTGCAAGGCCGTGGACCGCGGCATGACCATCAGCGGGGTGCGGCTGATGGAGAAGCATGGCGGGAAGAGCGGGAGTTTTGTGGCCGGCTAGAAGCCATCCACGGGCGCAAACGACTTTATCTCGGCGGATGTGGCGTCGACGAAAGCCACCCATCCTGTAGATTGAAAACTCGTGATCGGCAGCCAGCGCAGCTGCGCCTCCTGCAGACCACTCTCCGAGATCGAAGCATCGATCAGTGATCTCTGGTCTGGGCGCTTCTCGCGCAGCTCAGAGACCGGACGAGACTTTGCCAATACGCGCGGACGAACCTCTTCATACGGAACCCACCAGTCCGGACGCACTGCAGGATCAATACCCCCCAACGAAAGGTCCAGACTGCGCATCATTTCTTCATTGTTTTTGGGTTGACGCACGCCGATCACACGAGGTCCAGTCCAGCCGATTGCATGCAGGCCGCCCATTTCAGGATGCAGCTTGTCGCGCTGGACATCGGCCATCGTGACCGCCCGGAACCTGTCGACCTCGAAGGCCAGGTACACCGGCCGCGCCTCCACCACCGTGTGCAAGCCATAGGCCAGTGCTGCAAGCTGTATCACCGCGACGATGGACAAGTCCAGAGCCAGTTCACGGCGGGATTTCAGGTGGTTGAACAAGACCAGTGTGAGCAAAGGCCCACACACCACGTCCACCGCCACCACGATCACGAACAGCTCACGCCCCCCCACCAGCTCCCGGTACGGGTAAGGAAACCAGACCCCGAACACCAGGCCCGCAGCCACCACCGCCACCAGCACGCTCACCAGCAGATGCCATCCTGCGGCACCCAATGCACGACGTAGACGCGTTTTCACCATGTTCGGAAGCGATCGGTTGTTGAGCCAGTGCCGATCGTAGCTGTTTCAACGCCCAAAAAAAAAGAGCGCCGTAGCGCTCATTTTTTATGTTCAGCCGAAATCAACGGCATTCGGCCGGAGCGAACTTGGCGAGCACACCGTTCGCCAGAGCCGCTGGCGGGTTTGCAAAGTTGCGGTCAGCGTTGTTAGCCGTCGCAGCGGTTGCGCTCACGCAAGCCCAGTCAATAGCACCGGTCCCGCCAGCCGCCCACGCGACCGCCAGCGCAACCGCGTCGGCACCGGCAGCGCCGGTGCGCACACGGGGGTAGAGAGCCAAATGTGATGCGGCGGCAGTGATACCACCCACCGTCACAGGGTTGTAAATGATCCGAATATTTTCCGCGGCGACGCCAGTTCCTGCGCCCGCAGCCAGAGGAGCACCGGCTGCGTCCGAGAACAGCACCGAGTTAACAAATTTGGAGTTGGCACCCGAGTTACCTGCCTGGGCGTTCCAAGTGTCAACGAAGCTGGCGTAGTCGGCCACAGACGCGGCACCGTCCGTGGCCAGACCCGAGCGTGCCGGCTGGGCCAGCGTGAAGCCTTCAGAGATGCGGGTGCGGACCGTGTAGTCCTGGTAAGCCGGCAGAGCGATCGCAGCCAGGATACCGATGATGGCCACCACGATCATCAGTTCGATCAGGGTGAAACCTTTTTGCAGGGAACGCTTCATTGAAAACTCCTTGAAGGGGGTTGTGGGTTGAGGACAGGGACTTCGACGCACAGAGCGTGCCAGCCCGATTTGCCCTGCTTTTCGCATGCTTTTTCACGCCTCGCCCGCTGTAAGTGACGATTTGTGTCCTCTGTCGCCGGCGGTCACTGACAATTTTTGTCACCCGACCCTCGGGGGACAAAAATTGTCACAGCTCGAAGGTCTGTCCTGCGCTGAGCCAGCGGATGTCGTGGCGCACGTCGTTCGGGCGGTTGGGTGCGTCGTCGAAGCGGCGGATCTCTTCCATGATCAGCCCGGTTTCCGCCGGCTTGGTGTGGGTGATGTAGATCGGAAAGCGTCGGCTGCGGTCGATCTGGTCCAGTTCGTCGGCCAGCGAACTGGGCGCCAGATGCAGGCTGCGCTGGGCCAGTTCGCGTTCGCGGTCGCTGAACGCGGTCTCGATGATCAGCATGGCCACATCGATCCGGTTGACGCGCTGCCAGAACGCCGGGTTGCGCTCGGTGTCGCCGCTGAACACCCAGTGGCCGCTGGGGCTGTCGACCGCATAGCCCACGGCCGGGACGGTGTGCACCGCCGGCAGCACCTCGATGCGTTTGCCCCCCACGCGCAGCAGTTCGCCCACGGTGATAGGCACAAAGCGCATCAGCGGCGTCTCTGCGCTGGGGATGGTCGAAAAATCGGGCCAGATCAGGTTGTTGAAGATGTGCACCCGCAGCGCGGAGATGGTGCCCGGCAGGGCGTGTACCACCAGCGGCGCGGCGCCCGCCGCCAGCCGCCGCGCGGCGACGGCATCGAGCATCAGGGGCAGGCTGGCCACATGGTCGAGGTGGGAATGGGTGAGCAGCACATGGTCGACCCGGGCCATTTCGTCGAGGCTGAGGTCGCCCACCCCTGTCCCGGCGTCGATCAGCACATCGTCGTCGAGCAGGAAAGAGGTCGTCCGGCAGCCTTGCGATATGGCGCCCGAGCAGCCCAGTACGCGTACCCTCATCAATGTTCCAGGAGTTGGTGGCCCGTTCGGGCGGGTTATTTGGTGTCGAACGCGGTGGAGCCGTCCCAGTCCGGCGGCGCCGGCTCGATCCGCATGGAGACTACCCGTTCGGCGTAGAGCCGGTAAAGGACTTTTTTGGCATTCTTCCGCTGCAGCTTCTCCAAATGAGCAAGGCAGCGGTCCCAGTTCTGCTGGCGCCAAGCCTGCAGTGCCTGCTCCCATTCTTTCAACTCGTCTGAAAGTTCCGGCGTCATCTGGTCGCCGGCGCACAGGGGCGTGTGGATGTCCACGGCCTGCGCCTTGCCCTTGACCCGCACCCGGTCCAGCTCCTGCCAGACGAAGTCCGGCGCCTGCTGGCGCGTGGACCCGCTGGCCACCACGTCGACGCCGTACACACGGGTCAGCCCCTCCAGCCGGGCGCCAAGGTTCACGGCGTCGCCGACCACGGTGTAACTGCGCCGCACGTCCGATCCCATGTCACCCACGCACATGTCGCCAGTGTTCAGCCCGATGCCCACACCGATGGCAGGCTGATTCGCTGCCTGGCGTTCGCGGTTGATGGTCGTTATCTCGGCCGCCATGTCCAGCGCCGCCTGCACGGCCAGCGCCGCATGCCCCCGGGTGTCGACAGGAGCACCCCAGAAGGCCATCACACAGTCCCCCATGTATTTGTCGATGGTGCCGCGGTGGTGGCGGATCACCCGCGTGAGTCGGCTGAACACGGTGTTGAGCAGCGACTGCAGCCCGGTGGGCGTCATGGATTCGGCAATGGCCGTGAAGCCGCGCATGTCGCAGAACAGCACGGTCAGTTCCCGGGTGCTGGCCTCCATGCTGTAGCTGTCCGGATCCTTGACCATCTCGTCCACCAGCTCGGGCGGCACGTAGGTGCCGAACAACTGGGCCAGCTCCCGTTTGGCCCGGCTTTCCACCAAGTAGCCGTAGCTCATGTTGATCACGAAGGTGAGCCCTGCCATCACCAGGGTGCCGGCCATGGGCAGTGCCAGACCATGGCCCAGGTACAGCCAGGTGTTGAGCCCCACCACGGCGGCGAATACCGCCAGGCTCAGGCCTACGGCACCGGCAGCGCCCACCAGAGGCAGCCCGAACGCCAGCACCATGCCGACCAGCAACAGCACGACCAGCTCGTAGCCGGTGGCGTAGTCGGGTCGTGCGACCATGCGCCCGTCCATCAGTGCCGTCAGCACGTTGGCATGGGTTTCGACGCCGGGATAGGCCTCGCCCACAGGTGTGGCGCGCAGGTCCAGCAGACCGGGGGCGGTGGTGCCCAGCAGCACGATGCGGCCCTTCAGCACATCAGGCGCCACCCGATGGGCCAGCACATCAGACGCCGAGATATAGCGGAACGATCCCCCCTGAGGACCACCAGGCCCGCGGAATGGCACCAGCACCGCCAATCGTTCGTCCACCGGGATCTCCAGCGTTCCGCCTTCCTTGCGCAGTGCGATGCTGCGGGGCAGGTCGTAGCGGCCGCCCACCGCCGGCTGTGGCGGATAGCGCGGCTCGACCGTCGGCATGCCGGTGATCGTCCGGAACATGGCGAGGGACAAGGACTCGTAGTACGCCCCGCCGTGCTCGGCCAGCAGGGGGAGGGAGCGCACCATTCCGTCGTCACCGGGCACGGCATTGAAGAATCCCGCCAGTGGCGCAGCAGACGCCAGACCCGGCAGGTTGGCGCCGTAGCCCGTCCACTGCGTGGCCTGCAGAGCGCGGCCCTGCAGGTCGGCGCGCCTGAGCACGGGCTCAGGCAAAGCCCCGAATGTCCGCCCGCCGGATTCGTTGCTGAAGTAGAAGCCCATCACCACCGGCCGACCGCGCAAAGCGTCGGCCAGGCGCAGGTCATGATCCAGCCCCTGACGCAGGCGTGTGAGCGCTGATGAAAACTCTGGAAGATCTTTCAGGTCTTCGCGAGCCAGTCGCTCCAGTTGGGGCAAACCGGAACTTCCGTCCGGCTCGGCAAACACCGTGTCCATGCCGAGCAAGGCGATCTGGTGGCGATCAAACAGCGCATCCACCAAGTCCGCCACGCGGTTCCTGGGCCAGGGCCAGCGCCCCACCTCCGCCAGGCTCTGTTCATCGATGTCCACGATCACCACGCGCTCGTCCAGGGTCGCCGGCATGGTCCAGCGCAGGCGCGCATCATAGAGATGGTCGTCGAGCCGCTGCAGACTGTTCAGAGGCAGCAGGCCCAGGACGTGCAGCACACCCAGCAGAAGCGGCAGCAGGGAAACGGCCACGCGCCGGCCATGTCTGCTCAAGGCCCGCATGAGGCGTTTCATGGCAAGCGGGCCGCCTAGGCGGCGACTCCCGCAGACAGAACGTCAGGCTTGGACGAACTGCATCTGGGTGCCGGCCAGTTCGATCATGTCGCCGTTCTGGAGGTTCACGGCCTCGGTGGTCAGCGCCTTGCCGTTCACCGTGGGCTTGACCGCCCCCTCCACCAGCGCCACAACGAAGCCATGCGGACGGCGAGTGATGGCCGCCACGGCAACACCGGGCTTGCCGATCGTGGTCACCACCTTGACCAGCGGCACCTCGCGGCCAGCCGCCGCCCCCGACATGACCCGGATGGAGGCTTCACCCACCGTCGAAGGCTCGGATGCCACCACCGCACCCGAATTGATCACTGTCGTTTTTTCCTGCTGATCGGAAGCCCCTTCGTGGAAGAACTTGATCTTGTACTTGCCGATCTCGACGGTATCGCCGTTCTGCAACTGCTGCTTCTTGATCGCCTTGCCGTTGACGTACGTTCCGTTGGTGCTGTTGAGATCTTCCAGGAACACATCTGCACCCGACATCTGCATGACGGCATGCTCGCCGCTGACCGCCAGGTTGTCGATCACGATGTC
This sequence comes from Hydrogenophaga sp. NH-16, assembly GCF_004006415.1. NCBI lineage: Bacteria > Pseudomonadati > Pseudomonadota > Betaproteobacteria > Burkholderiales > Comamonadaceae > Hydrogenophaga > Hydrogenophaga sp. NH-16. Next base: position 2,233,507 of record NZ_CP029344.1, on the reverse strand, counting down.
GTTGTAGGGCCGACGGCCCAGCGTCGTGCGATCCTTGGTGAGCTGCACTTCCTTGATGACGACGCCGTCGATGGAAACGATCATTTTCGGCATGGCCGACTCCTCTGGAACCTAATAACTAATGCCAATTGTTTACGGCTGCCCCAGCATACGCGACAACAGGCCCCTCTTGACCGGTTTGGCGCGGGCCTGGGCCAGTATCACCGAAATATTATCGCGACCCCCGTTGCCATTGGCGCAGTCGACCAGGCTGCGACCCGAGGCCTCGAGCCCAGCCTCCTCCAGCAGGATCTCTGCGATGCGCTCGTCGGGCACCATGTCGCTCAGACCGTCGGAACAGAACAGGTAGATGTCGCCGTCCTCGACCCGGAACTCGTTGACTTCAAGCAGCACGGTGTCTTCAACACCCAGCGCCCTCGTCACCAGATTCTTGTGGGTGGCAAATTGCGCCTGCTCCACCGAGATCAGCCCGGCATCGATCTGCTCCTGCAGCAGCGAATGGTCTCTGGTGATCTGCTGAAGGGTCCCGCCCCGCAGGCGGTAGCAACGCGAATCGCCCACGTGCCCAATCATGACCCGGGCGCCCTGGAACACCCCCATGACCAGCGTGGTGCCCATCCCCGCATACAGCGGATTGGAATTGGCCGCATTGAAGATCGACCGGTTGGCGTTGTCGACGCAGATCTCCATGGCCCGCTTGAGCTCGCGCGCATGCGCCTCGTGACCGCCCTCGGTCATCCAGCGGCCCAGTTCGTTGTGAATGAAGCCCGTGGCCATGGCACTGGCCACTTCGCCAGCGTTGTACCCACCCATGCCATCAGCCAGAACGACCACCTGATTGGCAGGATCGAGCGCGACCGAGTCTTCGTTGTTTTCACGAATCAGGCCGGGATCTGTCTGGCTGTAATACTCGAAGATCATGTAGACCGGTTTTATAGCTTGAATCAGATTCCGCGGCCGTTGCTCGCTGAGACATTTGTCACGCTTTGAAGACAGTCACCTGTCTTTTCTCGGCTTCAAACCCGGATGCCAGACTTTGAACCATCGACCGCCAACGGAACAAAAAAAGGCCACGAATGCGTGGCCTTTTCTCTCGTTGTTGACGCTGATTACAGCTGTGCCTTGAGCAGCTTGCCCAGCTCGGACGGGTTGCGCGTGATCACGAAACCACACTCTTCCATGATGGCCAGCTTGGCGTCGGCTGTGTCGGCACCGCCAGAGATCAGCGCGCCGGCGTGGCCCATGCGCTTGCCGGGAGGGGCCGTCACGCCAGCGATGAAGCCCACCACGGGCTTCTTCATGTTGGCCTTGCACCACTGGGCCGCTTCGGCTTCGTCCGGGCCGCCGATTTCGCCAATCATGATCACCGCGTCGGTGTCTGGATCGTCGTTGAAAGCCTTCATCACGTCGATGTGCTTCAGGCCGTTGATGGGGTCGCCACCAATGCCCACGGCGCTCGACTGGCCGAGGCCGACTTCGGTCAGCATGGCCACGGCTTCGTACGTGAGCGTGCCCGAACGTGACACCACGCCGATGCGGCCCTTGCGGTGGATGTGGCCGGGCATGATGCCGATCTTGATCTCGTCTGGGGTGATCAGGCCAGGGCAATTGGGGCCCAGCAGCAGGGTCTTCTTGCCGCCGGCAGCTTCCTTCGCCTTCATCTTGTTGCGCACCATCAGCATGTCCTTGACGGGAATGCCCTCGGTGATGCAGATGGCCAGATCCAGGTCGGCTTCCACGGCTTCCCAGATCGCATCTGCAGCGCCTGCTGGAGGCACGTAGATCACCGACACGGTCGCGCCGGTCTGCTGGGCTGCTTCCTTCACGGAGGCGTAGATAGGGATGTTGAAGATCGACTCGCCAGCCTTCTTGGGGTTCACGCCAGCGACAAAGCAGTTCTTGCCGTTCGCGTATTCCTGGCACTTCTCGGTGTGGAACTGGCCAGTCTTGCCCGTGATGCCCTGGGTGATGACCTTGGTGTCTTTGTTGATGTAGATCGACATGTGTGTTCTCCGGGCTTACTTGACGGCAGCAACGATCTTGGTCGCTGCTTCGGCCATGGTGTCTGCAGCGATGATGGGCAGGCCGGACTCGGCCAGCATCTTCTTGCCCAGCTCTTCGTTCGTGCCCTTCATGCGCACGACCAGCGGCACGCTCAGGTTCACGGCCTTGCAGGCGGTGATCACGCCGGTGGCGATGGTGTCGCACTTCATGATGCCGCCGAAGATGTTGACCAGGATGCCCTTGACTTTGGGGTTCTTGAGCATGATCTTGAAGGCTTCGGTGACCTTCTCGGGGGTGGCGCCGCCGCCCACGTCCAGGAAGTTGGCCGGCTCGCCGCCGAACAGCTTGATGGTGTCCATGGTGGCCATGGCCAGGCCAGCACCGTTGACCAGGCAACCGATGTTGCCGTCCAGGCTGATGTAGGCCAGGTCAAACTTGGAAGCCTCGATTTCGGCCGGATCTTCCTCGTCCAGATCGCGGAAGGCCACGATTTCGGGATGGCGGAACAGGGCGTTGGCGTCGAAGTTGAACTTCGCGTCCAGGGCCATCAGGTTGCCCTTGGAGTCGCAGTTCAGCGGGTTGATTTCCACCAGCGATGCGTCGGTGTCCATGTAGCACTTGTAGATCTTGGCAAACAGATCGACCGCCTGGTCCACGGAGCCGCCTGTCAGGCCGATGGCGGTCGCCACCTTGCGCGACTGCGCTTCGGTGATGCCGGTCAGCGGATCGATCATCTCGGTGATGATCTTCTCGGGCGTGGAGTGGGCCACTTCCTCGATGTCCATGCCGCCTTCGCTCGACGCGATCAGGGCCACCTTCTGCGTGGCGCGGTCGGTGACCAGCGACACGTACAGTTCGTTCTTGATGTCGGCGCCGTCTTCGATGTAGAGGCGGCGGACCTTCTGGCCTTCTGGACCGGTCTGGTGCGTGACCAGTTGCATGCCCAGAATATCCGTGGCGCGGGCCTTGACGTCGTCAATGCTCTTGGCCACCTTCACACCACCGCCCTTGCCACGGCCACCGGCGTGGATCTGGGCCTTGACCACCCAGACCGGGCCACCGAGTTTCTGCGCGGCTTCGACGGCTTCCTGCACCGTGAACGCGGGAATGCCGCGGGGGACCGGCACACCAAACTGACGCAAGATTTCCTTGCCTTGGTACTCGTGAATCTTCATGAGGTTTCTCTCGGACTGGGGTTGTTCGATCCGGCCAAAGGGCACAGCCGGTGCGCGGACTCGTGGACACGGCAACCGACGACTGTATCATGTTGCGACGCACCAATATATAAGCGCTGGCTTACATAATGCATAATTATCGAGCCCGTCGCTGAACCCTGACTGACACCAACAGGAGCCGCCATGACCAGAATCTTCATCGACGGCGAGGCCGGGACCACCGGCCTGCAGATACGCGAGCGTCTGCAACAGATGCCCGTCATCGAAATGTTGAGCATTGCGCCCGAACGGCGCAAGGACCCCGAGGCCAAGAAGGCCCTCATGGCAGAAGCCGACCTGGTGATCCTGTGCCTGCACGACGATGCGGCCATCGAGTCGGTCGCCATGGTCGACAGCCTGCCGGGCCGCAAACCCCGCATCATCGATGCCTCCACCGCACACCGCTGTCACGATGGCTGGATCTACGGCTTCCCCGAACTGAGCGCGGGTCAACGCGAGGCCGTGCAGAAGGCGGACCGCGTCGCCAACCCCGGGTGCTACGCCACAGGAGCCATCGCGATCCTGCGCCCCCTCATCGATGCAGGCCTGTTGCCCAGAGACTTTCCGGTGTCGCTGCCCTCGGTCAGCGGTTACTCGGGCGGTGGCCGCACCATGATCGAGGCCTACGAGGCCGGCAACGCCCCGCTGCACGAGGCCTACGCGCTGGGCCTGTCGCACAAGCACATTCCCGAGATCCTGCGCTACACCGGCCTGAACCGGCGCCCCATCTTCATTCCTGCGGTCGGCAACTTCCGCCAGGGCATGCTGGTGCAGCTGCCCCTGCATCTGGACGACCTGCCCGGTCAGCCCAAGGCCAGCGATCTGCACGACGCGCTGGAGGCGCACTATGCGGCCAGCGCGGCGCAAGGCGGCTGGGTCAGCGTATTGCCCGCGACCAGCGACGGCAAGCTGGACGCCACCGCACTGAACGACACCAACCAACTCGAATTGCGCGTGTTCGCCAACGAGACGCACCGCCACGCCGTCGTCATCGCGCGCCTGGACAACCTCGGCAAAGGCGCCAGTGGCGCGGCCGTGCAGAACCTGCAGCTCATGCTGGGGCTGTAACGCCCGCCGTATCAATCGTCGTCCGCACCGCGGACCACACGACGGATCGCCTCGGCGCCAAAGCCGCGCGATGCGAGGAATCGCATCTGCTTGGCACGACCCGCCGCGTCCGCCGCGGGCTCGCCAAATTTCTTGCGCCAGACCTCGCGGGCCCGCTCGGTCTCGGTGCCCCGAAGCCGGTCCACCGCCTCGGCAACCGCCTCGGCACTGACGCCCTTGGCCTGCAGTTCCTGCTTCACGCGACCTGCGCCCAGCCGGGCGGACCGCCGGTGGATCACCGACTCGACCACCCGCTGTTCGCTGATGAAGCCCTTGGCCTGCAGCTCGTCCAGGGCGCGCTGCACTTCACCAGGCTCCTGCTCGTGGGGTGCCAGCTTCTTCTCCAGCTCGGCGCGCGAGTGTTCGCGGCCGGCCAGCAGCCGCAGCGCTCGGCCCTTGAGCGAGATCTTGTCGAACCCCACCGCAGGACTTATTCAGCGGCCTCGGCTTCGGTGGCCTTGGCCTTCTTGCCCTTGGCAACGGCCGGGGCAGCTTCTTCGGCTCCCGCATCAACCGGCAGCAGGGGCACCCCCAGCTCGGTGCGCACCTTGTTCTCGATCTCCACGCGCAGCTCGGGGTTCTCCTTGAGGAACTCGCGCGCGTTGTCACGACCCTGGCCGATCTTCTCGCCGTTGTAGGCATACCAGGCACCGGACTTCTCGACCACCCGGTGCAGCACGCCCAGATCAAGGATTTCGCCTTCGCGGCTGATGCCTTCGCCGAACAGGATGTCGAATTCGGCCGTCTTGAACGGTGGCGAGACCTTGTTCTTCACCACCTTCACCTTGGTTTCGTTGCCGATCGCGTCCTCGCCTTTCTTGATGGTGCCGGTGCGGCGGATGTCCAGGCGGACGGAGGCGTAGAACTTGAGCGCGTTGCCACCGGTGGTGGTTTCGGGCGAACCGAACATCACGCCGATCTTCATGCGGATCTGGTTGATGAAGATGACCGTGCAGTTGGTCTTCTTGATGGTGGCAGTGAGCTTGCGCAGGGCCTGGCTCATGAGGCGGGCCTGCAGGCCGGGCAGGCTGTCGCCCATCTCGCCCTCGATTTCGGCCTTGGGCGTGAGCGCCGCCACCGAGTCGATGATGACCAGATCGACCGCACCAGAGCGCACCAGTGAATCCACGATCTCCAGCGCCTGTTCGCCGGTGTCGGGCTGACTGATCAGCAGGTCGGGCACATGCACGCCCAGCTTCTGCGCGTACTGGATGTCCAGCGCGTGTTCGGCATCGACGAAGGCGCAGGTGCCGCCGAGCTTCTGCATCTCGGCAATCACCTGCAAGGTCAGCGTGGTCTTACCCGAGGATTCCGGGCCGTAGATTTCGATGACACGGCCACGGGGCAGGCCGCCGACACCCAAAGCAATGTCCAGACCCAGCGAACCGGTGGAGACCACCTGGATGTCCTCGATGGCCTCGCCTTCGCCCAGGCGCATGATGGTGCCCTTGCCGAACTGCTTTTCGATCTGGGCCAGCGCGGCCTGCAGGGCCTTGGCTTTTTCGGTGTTGGTGGCGTTGTCCATGTGCGGTGCTCCTGTGTGTGAGTGGGTACTTGCATCAGTCTGTGGATTTATGTACAGGCTGGATGTCTGAACAGGAGTGTATCGCCACATAAACTTCTCACAAGCCAATAAATGGTCAGTTTGCCTTACCATTTGCCATGCCTGTCTCACCCGCTTCCACGACCGCCGACGACCGCTGGCGGGCCACCCACCTGGGCCGTGTCATGGGTCATGCGCTGCGCCGCTTTGACGAGCGCGTGCTGTTCCTGATGGCGCACGACGCCAATGTGCCCCTGGCCCTGTCCAACCTGGCCGCACGCGAGCAGATCGGCGCCGCCCACATCCACATCACGCGCCACCTCGCCCTCAAGGGTTCGCGCCTGACCGAACTGGCCGCCGCCGCAGGCATGAGCAAGCAGGCCATGGGCGATCTGGTGGCGCAGTGCGAGGCCTGGGACCTGGTGCGGCGCGAGCCCGATCCGCTGGACGCGCGTGCGCGGCGCATCGTCTTCACCGAGACCGGCCTGCTCTGGCTGGAGGCCTTCCGGCTGGCAGTGGCGCGGGCGGAAACCGAGTTCCGCGCGCAGGTCGGCACCGAGGTGGCGACCGTGGTCGCGCTGGGGCTGGAGGCGTATGCTTCGCGCTAGGCGCGCCACCTACAATGACCCCAGAACCCGTAAGGAGACACCCATGCGCATCCTGATTGCAGAAGACGACCAGGTCCTGGCCGACGGTCTGTTGCGCAGTCTGCGGGCCGCAGGTGCCGCGGTCGACCATGTGGCCAATGGCAGCGAGGCCGACGCGGCCCTGATGACCAACAACGAGTTCGACTTGCTGATCCTCGATCTCGGCCTGCCCAAACTGCACGGCCTGGAGGTGCTCAAGCGCCTGCGTTCACGCGGCTCGGCCCTGCCCGTGCTGATCCTGACCGCCGCCGACAGCGTCGATGAGCGGGTCAAGGGCCTGGACTACGGCGCCGACGACTACATGGCCAAGCCGTTCTCGCTGCAGGAGCTCGAAGCCCGGGTGCGCGCGCTCACGCGCCGTGGCATGGGCGGCGCCAGCTCCACCATCAAGCACGGCCCGCTGGTGTACGACCAGGCCGGCCGCGTGGCCACCATCGACGGCAAGATGGTCGAACTCTCGGCACGCGAGCTGGGCCTGCTGGAGGTGTTGCTGCAGCGCGCCGGCCGCCTGGTCAGCAAGGACCAACTGGTCGAGCGGCTGTGCGAGTGGGGCGAGGAGGTAAGCAACAACGCCATCGAGGTCTACATCCACCGTCTGCGCAAGAAGATCGAGAAAGGCCCGATCCGCATCGCGACCGTACGGGGGCTGGGCTACTGCCTCGAAAAGATCTGAGCGCCTGAGCGCCCTCCTGCCCCGACATGCCCGATCACAAGCAGGACAGCCACCGGATCACCTTCGGACTGTTCCAGCGCGAGCAGCGCAGCCTGTTCGGTGAGATCCTCGACTGGATGCTCACGCCGCTGCTGCTGCTGTGGCCGCTGTCGCTGGCACTGACCTGGTTCGTGGCCCAGAGCATTGCGTCCAAACCATTTGACCGGGCGCTCGAGTTCAACCTTCAGGCACTCACACAGTTTGTCGTCACTAAGGACGACAAGGTCAGCTTCAACCTGACCCCGCAGGCGCGCGACCTGCTCAAGGCGGATGACAGCGACCTGGTGTACTACCAGCTCCGGGATGCCCGGCAGGGCGTGATCAGCGGCGAGGCCGATTTCCCGCCACCACCCGACACCAGCGTGCCGGCCGCCGGGCGGGTGCTGTTGCGCGACGACGAGGTGCGCGGCGACGAGGTCCGCGTGGCCTACACCTGGCTAGCGCGGCACAGCGACCCCAGCCAGCTGGTGCTGATGCAGGTGGCCGAAACCAAGGGCAAGCGCTCGACGCTGGCCACGGAAATCATCAAGGGCGTGATGGTGCCGCAGTTCGTGATCCTGCCGCTGGCGGTGCTGCTGGTGTGGCTGGCGCTGGTGCGCGGCATCCGCCCGCTCTCCGACCTGGAGCAGAAGATCCGCGCCCGCAAGCCCGACGACCTCAGCCCGATCGAAGAGTCCTTCATCCCGCAGGAGGTGGCCCCGCTGGTGTCATCGATCAACGACCTGCTGACACGCCTGACCGCCTCGCTCACCACCCAGAAGCGTTTCCTGGCCGACGCCGCGCACCAGCTCAAGACGCCGCTGGCCGGCCTGCGCATGCAGGCCGAACTGGCGCAGCGGGAATCCAACCCGCAGGAGATCCGCAGCTCGCTGCAGCAGATTGCGCACTCCAGCACACGCGCCACCCACACCGTCAACCAGTTGCTGGCCCTGGCCCGCGCGGAAACCACCGGTCGCACGCTTCCCACCGCGCAGATCGACCTCGCGCAGCTGGTCACCGGCGTGGTGCGCGACTCGGTGCCCCGGGCGCTTGAACACGGCATCGACCTGGGCTACGAGGGCCCGGACGAGATGCCCGAGATCTGCCTGATGGATGGCAACCCCACGCTGCTGCAGGAGATGACGCGCAACCTGGTCGACAACGCCATCAACTACAGCGGCCGCAGTGGCGTGGTGACCGTGCGCGTGCTGTTCGACCGCTTCAGCGGCGTGCAGATCCTGCAGGTGGAAGACAACGGACCGGGCATTCCGGAGAACGAGCGCGAGCTGGTGCTGCAGCCCTTCTACCGGGCGCTGGGCACCAACGTCGATGGCTCAGGCCTGGGGCTGGCCATCGTGCACGAGATCGCCCAGCAGCATGGCGCCGTGGTGATGATGGAGGACGCCCACCCGGACGCTCCGCGGCGCGGACTGCGGGTCTCGATCCGCTTCGCCGCGCGCCGTTCACCCGACGAGTGATCAAGTGGCGGGCTGGTAGACGTTGAGTTGCAGGCGCTCGCGCTCGATGACGCGGGCCACCGCCGGCAGCGCGGCGAACCGCTGGACCAGGGTCCAGGTCGCGGGCAGCGTGGTCGGGTCGATGCCGGCGTAGCCACCCCAGCGCAGCAGGGTCAGCGCGTAGGCGTCCAGCGCACATGGCGCCTCGCCGCACAGCCAGGGCGAGGCCTTGGCGGCCATGGCCTCGATCTCGCCGAGCAACCCCTTGTAGCTGTTCGCCGCAAAGGCACGGATGATCTTCTGCGCCCCCTCGTCGTCGGTGAACTTCTGCGGCATGAACACGTGGGTGAAGGTCGGGTGCACCGTGTTGTTCATCCAGGCCAGTGTGGACAGCGCGCGGGTGCGCGCCACGCCCGAGGCGGGCAGGATGCCGGCCTGCGGGAACTTCGCGTCCAGGTGCAGCAGGATGGCCACGATCTGCGTGATCACCTCGCCGTCGTCCACCAGCACCGGCACCTGGCCGCGCGGGTTCATCGCGAGGTACTCGGGGCTGCGCTGCTCGCCCTTGTGCAGCTTGACCATCATCGGCTCGAACGGCACGCCGGCCAGTTCGAGCATGGCGTGTGGCACGAACGAGCAGGCGCCTGGGGCGAAGAAGAGTTGGAGGCTCATGGACCGTGTCTCCTGGTGTTGTGGTGAATGGAATCAGTCGACCAGGTGCTGGCCGACGATGCCGGCGATCTCGAACATCGTGACCTGGTCCTTGCCGAACACCGGGCGCAGCTTGGCGTCGGCGTTGACCTTGCGCTTGTCGGCCGCGTCCTGCAGGCCATGGGCCTTGATGTAGTCCCACAGCTTCTTGACCACCTCGGGGCGCGAGACCGCGCCTTCGCCGATCACCGCGGCCAGCGCAGCGCTGGGCTGCTTGCCGGTGGCGGCGGTGGTCTTGCGCGGGGCCTTGGGCGCGGCGGCCTTTTTCGCAGCCGGCGCCTTCTTGGCTGCGCCAGCCTTCTTGGCAGGTGCGGCCTTGGCCGCAGCTCCGGCGGTCTTGCGCGGTGGGAACTTGCTCTCGCGCGGCTCGAACTCGAAGTTCACTTTGCCGGCATCCTTGTCCCAGGCCAGGAAGGCCTTGAAGCTGCGGCGCGTGCGCATGGAGACGAACTTGTCCAGCAGGTCGGTCTTGCCCGTTGCCAGCAGCTTGCTCATCTGCTCGCGCGCCACCGGCTGCTGCAGGATGATCTTGCCGCTCTTGAACGTGCAGCTGGGCGTGGGCTGGGCGGCCGTGGGCACCGCCTTGCTGCAGACGTAGTTGGCCCCGTGCTCGAACACCTGGGCGCCGCAGACCGGGCAGGCGCCCAGGCCCTCCTGGTCCGCAAAATCCACCAGCTCGCCGGTTTCTTCGGCGTTCTTGTCGTCGCCGAAGTCGAACTCCAGCTTCCAGTTTTTGTCCTCGTCGCTGTACTTGAGGGTCATCTCGGCCACGAAGGGCCAGCCGGCCTTGGAGCGGAAGCCTTCCAGCGGGCCGATGTGCCTGTCGCGCACAAAGGCCTCGGCTTCGGTCACTTCGAAGGTGCGGCCGGCGGGCGACTTGGTGAACGAGAAGCCGCAGCCCTCGCTGTTGCCGTCGGCGCCGGTGCAGGCGTAGCGGCGGTAGTTTTCCTTCACCACGCCGCCGCAGTTGGGGCAGGGCGCTTCGAGCGTGGCGTAGTTGCCAGGCACGGTGTCGCGGTCGTATTCCTTGGCCTTCTTCACCATGCGCTCGGTCATGGCGGCGATCTCGGCCATGAAGGCCGCGCGCGAGAGCTTGCCGTGCTCCATCTGGGCCAGCTTGTATTCCCACTCGCCGGTCAGTTCGGGGCGCGAGAGTTCCTCGACCTCCAGGCCGCGCAGCAGGGTCATGAGCTGGAAGGCCTTGGCGGTGGGGATGATCTCGCGCCCTTCGCGCAGCATGTACTTCTCGTTCAGCAGGCCTTCGATGATGGCTGCGCGCGTGGCCGGGGTGCCCAGGCCCTTCTCCTGCATGGCCTCGCGCAGCTCGTCGTCCTCGATGAACTTGCCCGCGCCTTCCATGGCGCCCAGCAGCGTCGCTTCCGAATAGCGCGCCGGCGGCTTGGTCTTCAGGCCCTTGGCCTCCACGGTCTCGGTGCGCACGGTCTCGCCCTCGCGCACCGGCACCAGGTTCTGGCCCTTGTCGCCGGCCTGGGCGCCTTCCACGTCCTCAGCGGCTTCCTTACCGTAGACCGCCATCCAGCCCGGCTTGACCAGCACCTTGCCCTCGGTCTTGAAGTGGTGGTTCAGCACCTTGGAAATGCGCGTCGTCACCATGAACTCGGCGCTGGGGAAGAACACCGCCAGGAAGCGGCGCACCACCAGGTCGTAGAGCTTCTGCTCGGCCTCGCTCAGGCCGCTGGGCGCCTGCAGCGTCGGGATGATGGCGAAGTGGTCCGAGACCTTGCTGTTGTCGAAGATGCGCTTGCTGGGCTTGATGTAGTTGCCGTTGAGCGCCGTCAGGGCGTGCGGCGCCAGGTGCTTCATGCCGCTGTCGGCCAGCATCTCGAAGGTCTGCTTCACGGTGCCCAGATAGTCCTCGGGCAGGTGGCGCGAATCGGTCCGCGGGTAGGTCAGGGCCTTGTGGCGCTCGTACAGGCTCTGCGCCAGCTGCAGCGTGGTCTTGGCCGAGAAGCCGAAACGGCCGTTGGCCTCACGCTGCAGGCTGGTCAGGTCGTACAGCAGGCCGCTGGCCTGCGTGGTGGGCTTGCTCTCTTCGGTGACGCTGGCGGCCTTGCCGCGCACCGCCTCGACGATGGCCAGCGCCTCGCGGTGGTCCCACAGGCGGTCCGCGCGCAGGTCGGCGTCGGCGTCGTCGCCGGTGGGCTTCTTGAAAGCGGGATCGAACCACTTGCCGGGGTACTCGCCGGCCTCGGCCAGGAAGCTGGCGTGGATTTCCCAGTAGTCGCGGCTGCGGTGGGCGCGGATCTGCTCTTCGCGCTCGACCACGATGGACAGCGTGGGCGTCTGCACCCGGCCGACGGTGGTCAGGAAGAAGCCGCCGTCGCGCGAGTTGAAAGCGGTCATGGCGCGGGTGCCGTTGATGCCCACCAGCCAGTCGGCTTCTGAGCGGCTGCGCGCGGCGTCGGCCAGGCCGCGCATCTGCTCGTCGCTGCGCAGCTTTTCAAACCCGTCGCGGATGGCCTGCGGCGTCATGGACTGCAGCCACAGCCGCTGGACCGGCTTGCCCAGGCCCTGGTACTGGCCGCTTTTCTGCCCGCCGGCATACTGCTCGATCAGGCGGAAGATCAGCTCCCCCTCGCGGCCCGCGTCGCAGGCGTTGATCAGGCGGCCCACGTCCTTGCGCTTGGCCAGCCTGACCACGGCCGACAGGCGCGACTTGGTCTTGTCGATGGGCTTGAGCTCGAAGAACGGCGGCAGCACCGGCAGGTGGGCGAAGCTCCACTTGCCGCGCTTGACGTCGAACTGCTCGGGCGCGGCGATCTCCACCAGGTGGCCGACGGCGGAGGTCACGACGTACTGCTCGTTCTCGAAATGGTCGTCGTGCTTGTCGAACTTGCCCGCCACCGGGGTGAGCGCGCGCACGATGTCCTGGGCCACGGACGGCTTCTCTGCAATGACCAGTGTTTTGTTCATCTCTACAATTTGGGCTTCACGCGCGTGTACACGCGCACGGGGGCGCACACGCACATACGCGCGCACCTGCATGAAACAACCTTACCAAAATTCCCGATCGTGAAGAAAACCGCCCCCGCACGCCGCATCCAGACCCGCCGCTCGGGCGTTCACGGCAAGGGGGTGTACGCCCTGGTCGATCTGGCCGAAGGCGAAACCGTCATCGAGTACGTGGGCGAGGTCATCAGCTGGGACGAGGCGCTACGCCGCCACCCGCACGATCCGAAGGACCCCAACCACACCTTCTATTTCCACATCGACGAGGACCACGTCATCGACGCCAAGTACGGCGGCAACTCCTCACGCTGGATCAACCACAGCTGCGACCCCAACTGCGAGGCCGAGACCGACGAGGGCCGGGTCTTCATCCGCGCCAAGCGCAACATCAAGGCCGGCGATGAGCTGTTCTACGACTACGGCCTGGTGATCGACGAGCCCTACACGCCAGCCCTCAAGAAGCAGTACCCCTGCTGGTGCGGCTCGAAAAACTGCCGCGGCACGCTGCTGGCCCCCAAACGCGGCGGCCGCGCCACGAAGCTCGGATGACCGACCTGCTCGCCCACGCCGAATCCGTCTGGCAGTCGGTCGTCGCCGACCTGCCGACCTTCACCGTCGAGGTGCTGCCCCGCATCGACTCGACCAGCAGCGAACTGATGCGCCGCGCCCGCGACGGGCTGGTGGAGCCGGTGCTGCTGGCGGCCGAGGAACAGACGGCTGGCCGGGGCCGCATGGGCAAGGGCTGGCACAGCCGGGCAGGCCAGTCGCTGACCTTCTCGCTGGCGCTGCCGCTGGCGCCGGCCGACTGGTCGGGCCTGTCGCTGGCGGTGGGCGTGAGCCTGGCCGAGAGCCTGCATCCGGACGTGCAGCTGAAGTGGCCCAACGACCTCTGGCTGCAGCAGCGCAAGCTGGGCGGCATCCTGGTCGAGACCGCGGGCACCGGTGACGGTGCCTCGGCGCCGCGCACCGTGGTGGTCGGGGTCGGCATCAACATCGCACGCCCGGAGGCTGCAGTCGTGCAGTCGCTGGCCACGCCCGGTGCGGTGGCGGCCATGCCGCCGGCCGGGCTGGCCGAGGTGCGCATGGGTGTGACCGCCGGCGAGACCCTGGCCCTGGTTGCGCCCGCGCTGGTGCGCGACGTGCTGCGCTTCGGCGCGGACGGGTTCGCCCCCTTTGCGAACCGCTTCGCGCTGCGCGACGCCCTGCTGGGCCGCGCCGTGCGGCTGACCGACGGCACGGAAGGCACCGCCGAGGGTGTCGACGCGCAGGGCGCCCTGCGCGTGCGGACGGCACAGGGGCTGCGCACCGTGCACAGCGCGGAAGTGAGCGTGCGCCCATGCTGAGACTCGTCGCCATCGCCCTGCTGCTGGCCAACGCGGTCTACTTCGCCTGGACCCAGGGTTTCCTGGCGGGGCTGGGCCTGGCGCCCGTCCAGCAGAGCGAACCGGAACGGCTGAACGCGCAGATCGAACCGGGCACGCTGCGCCTGCTCAATGGCCCTCGCGCAGAAGCGGAAGACGTGGCGCAGGCCACCGACGCAACCCCCAGCTCGCCCGAGGTCGCACCCGCCACGTCCTGCTGGCAGGCCAGCGGCTTTACGGCGCCTCAGGCCGACGCGCTGCGCGCTGCGCTGGCCAGCACCGGCCTGAACGAAGCGCTCTGGCAGTTCAGCGAGGCCAAGTCCTCCGGCCGCTGGATCGTCTACATGGGCCGCTACAACGACGAGCAGATGGCGAAGAAGAAGGGCGAGTTGCGCGAGCTCAAGATCGAGTTCCGCGAGGTCAACCTGCCGTCGGCCGGGCCGGGCCTGGCGCTGGGCACTTTCTCCAGCGAGGAGTCGGTGCAGCAGGCGCTCAAGGACGTCGCCAGGAAGGGCGTGCGCACCGCACGCGCCGCCCTGGAGCGCCCCGAGAGCGTTTCGTGGACCCTGCGCCTGCCCGCGATCACCGACGAGCAGCGCACGTCGATCGAAAGCCTGGGCGAGTCCCTGGCTGGCAAAAAACTCCAGCCGTGCGAATGAAAAAAGCCGCTGTTTCCACAGCGGCTTTTTAAGTCCAGGGCACCCGTGGAACCGGCTTTGCCGGGCCACAGGGTGCGTCCCCTCCCCGGGGGGAAGCCGCGAAGCGGCGCAGGGGGGAGCTTATTTGCTCACGACGCGGACCATTTCCAGGCACTTGTTCGAGTAGCCCCACTCGTTGTCGTACCAGCTCACGACCTTCACGAAGGTCTTGTCCAGCGCGATGCCTGCGTCGGCGTCGAACACCGAGGTACAGGTCTCGCCGCGGAAGTCGGTGGCCACCACCTTGTCTTCCGTGTAGCCCAGCACGCCCTTCAGGGCGCCCTGGCTCTGCGCCTTCATCTCGGCCTTGATCTCTTCGTAGGTGGCTTCGCTGTTGAGTTCAACGGTCAGGTCCACCACCGACACGTCGGAGGTCGGCACGCGGAAGGACATGCCGGTCAGCTTCTTGTTCAGCTCGGGGATCACCACGCCCACGGCCTTGGCGGCGCCGGTGGAGGACGGGATGATGTTTTCCAGGATGCCGCGGCCGCCGCGCCAGTCCTTGTTGGACGGGCCGTCCACGGTCTTCTGCGTGGCTGTGGCGGCGTGCACCGTCGTCATCAGGCCGCGCTTGATGCCCCACTTGTCGTGCAGCACCTTGGCCACGGGGGCCAGGCAGTTGGTGGTGCATGAGGCGTTGGAGATGATGGTCTGGCCGGCGTAGGTCTTGTCGTTCACGCCGAACACGAACATCGGGGTGTCGTCCTTGGACGGGGCGGAGAAGATGACCTTCTTGGCGCCCGCGGCCAGGTGTTTCTCGCCGCCGGCCTTGTCCAGGAAGATGCCGGTGGATTCGATCACCACGTCGGCACCGACTTCATTCCACTTCAGGGCGGACGGGTCCTTCTCGGCGGTCAGGCGGATCTTCTTGCCGTTGACGACCAGGGTGTTGCCCTCGACGGACACGGTGCCCTTGAAGCGGCCGTGCACGCTGTCGTACTGGAGCATGTAGGCCAGGTAGTCGGGCTCCAGCAGATCGTTGATGGCCACGATCTCGATGTCCGGGAAGTTCTGGATCGCGCTGCGCAGCACGTTGCGACCGATGCGGCCGAAACCGTTGATACCGACTTTGATAGCCATGTCTTCTGCTCCTGTGGATGGATGAAAAAGGGAAACCGAAATCTGCTTACTTCGCCAGCACGGCACGCACCGTGTCGGCCACGTTCTCGGGGGTGAAGCCGAAGTGCTTGAACAGCACCGGCGCCGGGGCCGATTCGCCGTAGGTGTCGATGCCGACCACGGCCGACACGCCGTACTTCCACCAGCCGTCGGTGGCACCCATCTCGACGGCGACGCGCGGCAGCCCCTTGGGCAGCACGGCGGCCTTGTAATCGGCGCTCTGGCGGTCGAACACACTGGTGCTGGGCACCGAGACCACGCGCACGGCGATCTTGTGTTCCTTGGCCAGGGCTTCCTGCGCCTTGAGCGCCAGCTGCACTTCGGAGCCGGTGGCGATGATCACGGCCTGGGCCTTCTTCTTCAGGCCCACGTCGGCCGGCTCGGACAGCACGTAGCCGCCCTTGCTGATGTCGGCCAGGTCGGCCTTGGGTGCGTACGGCAGGTTCTGGCGCGACAGGCACAGGGCGCTGGGGCGGTTGGCGGTCTGCAGGGCCACGGCCCAGGCCACGGCGGTTTCGGCCGTGTCGGCCGGGCGCCAGACGTCCAGGCCCGGGATCAGGCGCAGGCTGGCGACGTGTTCGATGGACTGGTGCGTCGGGCCGTCTTCACCCAGACCGATGGAGTCGTGCGTGAACACGTGGACCACGCGCTGCTTCATCAGCGCGGCCATGCGGATGGCGTTGCGGCTGTAGTCGCTGAAGGTCAGGAAGGTACCGCCGTAGGGGATGAAACCGCCGTGCAGGGCAACGCCGTTCATGATCGCGGCCATGCCGAATTCGCGCACGCCGTAGTTGATGTGGCGGCCACCCACGCCAGCATCGTTCTTCACGACGTTGCCAGCCAGGTCAAAGCGCAGGTTGGGTGTGGACTTGGTGTTGGTCAGGTTGGAGCCGGTCAGGTCGGCCGAACCGCCCAGCAGCTCGGGCAGGGCCGCGGTGAAGTGCTCCAGCGCGATCTGGCTGGCCTTGCGGCTGGCCACGGTCTCGGCCTTGGTGTGGGCTTCGACGGCGGCGTTGACAGCGACCTGGTTGAAGGACTTGGGCAGCTCGCCCTTCATGCGGCGAGTGAACTCCTTGGCCAGCTCGGGGAAGGCGGCCTTGTAGGCGGCGAACTGTTCGTTCCAGGCGGCCTCAAAGGCCTTGCCAGCCTCCTTGGCGTCCCAGGCGGCGTACACGTCCTTGGGGATCTTGAAGGGCTCGTGGCTCCAGCCCAGCGCTTCGCGGGTGAGCTTGATTTCTTCGGCGCCCAGCGGCTCGCCGTGGGCCTTGGCGGTGTTGGCGCGGTTCGGGCTGCCCTTGCCGATGCTGGTCTTGCAGCAGATCAGCGTCGGCTTGTCGGCGCTGTTCTTGGCGGCGGCAATCGCGGCGCTCACGGCGTCGGCGTCGTGGCCGTCGACGGCGCGGATCACGTTCCAGCCGCAGGCTTCAAAACGCTTGGGCGTGTCGTCGATGAACCAGGGTGCGACCTGGCCGTCAATGGAGATGCCGTTGTCGTCGTACAGGGCGACCAGCTTGTTCAGCTTCCAGGCGCCGGCCAGGGCCACGGCCTCGTGGCTGATGCCTTCCATCAGGCAGCCGTCGCCCAGGAACACGTAGGTGTGGTGGTCGACGATGGCGTGGCCTTCGCGGTTGAACTCGGACGCCAGCAGCTTCTCGGCCAGCGCCATGCCCACCGCATTGGTGATGCCCTGGCCCAGCGGGCCGGTAGTCGTCTCGACGCCGGGCGTGTGGCCGACTTCGGGGTGGCCGGCGGTCTTGCTGCCCAGCTGGCGGAAGTTCTTGAGTTCGCCGATGGGCAGCTTGTAGCCCGTCAGGTGCAGCACCGCGTAGATCAGCATGGAGCCGTGGCCGTTGGACAGCACGAAGCGGTCGCGGTTGGCCCAGGCCGGGTTGGCCGGGTTGTGGCGCAGGTGGCGGCCCCACAGCGCGACGGCCATGTCGGCCATGCCCATGGGGGCGCCGGGGTGGCCGGAGTTGGCGGCCTGCACCGCGTCCATGGCGAGCGCGCGGATGGCGTTGGCCTGGGTCTGGGCGCTCACGGCGGAAACTGGGGCGGGGGCGGTGCTGGGGGTGGCGTCGGACATGGTGCGGGGGAGGGGAGGAGAGAAGGGGTCGGCGCGGGCCGAAACCAGGGATTTTATCGGCCCCCGTCGGCGGACCATAATGCGCGCGGCGGTTCATCGAACGCGCACCCACCATGGCCTCCACCCTCCACACGCCCATTCCCGCCATGATCCTGGCCGCCGGCCGGGGCATGCGCATGCGGCCGTTGACCGACACCACCCCCAAGCCCCTGCTGCCGCTGCGCGGCCAGCCGCTGATGCAGTGGGCCATGGAAGCGCTGTCGCGGGGCGGCTTTGACCGGCTGGTGATCAACACCGCCTGGCTGGGCGAGCAGATCGCGGCGCATTTCGCCGACTGGCCGCAGCAGCACCCCGGTGCCGAATTGCGGTTCTCCCACGAAGGACAGGACTTCGGCTACGCCCTGGAGACGGCCGGTGGCATCTCGCGCGCGCTGCCCCTGCTGGGCGAGGTGTTCTGGGTGCTGGCGGGCGACGTGTACGCGCCCGACTTCGTCTTCAGCCAGGACAGCGTGGACCGCTTCGTGGACAGCGACCGGCTGGCCCACCTCTGGCTGGTGCCCAACCCGCCGCACAACCCCCGGGGCGATTTCGGTCTGTCGCCCGACGGCCGCGCGCTGAACAGCGCCGACGGCGAGCGCTACACCTACAGCACCATCGGTCTGTACCGCCGCGAGCTGTTCGAGTCGCCATGGAGCGACACCGTCCCAGGCAACCCGCAGGGCACGGCCGAGCCCCTGGCACCGCTGCTGCGCAAGGCCATGGACGCCGGCCGCGTGGGCGCCGAGCTGTACCGCGGGCCCTGGACCGACGTCGGCACGCCCGAGCGACTGGACGAGCTGAACCGCTGACCCTGCGCTGCGCGCGAGCAAACAAAAGCCGCACAATGCGGCGATGGACGCCCAGACCTCATTCACCCTCTACGCACAGCGCCGCGCCCGCCTGGCCGCGCAGCTGACCCCCGGCGGCATCGCCATCGTGCCCACCGCGCCCGAGCAGCAGCGCAACCGCGACAGCGACTTCCTGTTCCGGCACGACAGCTACTTCTACTACCTGACCGGCTTCACCGAGCCCAACGCCTGGCTGGTGCTGACTGCAGAGGGAGAGGCCACGCTGTTCTGCAACCCGAAAGACGCCGAGCGCGAGATCTGGGACGGCATCCGCCTGGGCCCGGCCGCCGCGCCCGACGCGCTGGGCGTGCAAGCCGCCTTCCCCGTGAGCGAGCTGGACCAGCGCCTGCCGAAGCTTCTGGAAAACCGCAGCGTGGTCTGGTACCCGTTCGCCACCCACAAGGGGCTGGACGGCCGCATCAACGGCTGGCTCGAACCCGTGCGCGCCCGCGTGCGCTACGGCGCGCTGTGCCCCGAACAGCAGCGCGACCTGTGCGGCCCGCTGGACGAGATGCGCCTGATCAAGGACGCGCACGAGCAGGCCGTGATGCGGCGCGCGGCGCAGATCAGCGCACGCGCCCACATTCGCGCCATGCAGAGGAGCGCCGCCATGCTGCGCGCCGGGCAGGACGTGCGCGAGTACCACCTGGACGCCGAGCTGCTGCACGAATTCCGCCAGCACGGCTCGCAGTACCCGGCCTACGGCAGCATCGTCGCGGCCGGCGCCAACGCCTGCGTGCTGCACTACCGCGCCGACACCGCGCCCATCCGCAGCGGCGAGCTGGTGCTGATCGACGCCGGTTGCGAGCTCGACGGCTACGCCAGCGACATCACCCGCACCTTCCCTGCCAACGGCACGTTCACAGGCCCGCAGCGCACGCTCTACGACCTGGTGCTGGCCAGCCAGGACGCGGCCGTGGCCGCGACGAAACCCGGCAACCGCTTCACCGACCCGCACGAAGCCACGGTGGCCGTGCTGGCGCAGGGCCTGCTCGACGTCGGCCTGCTGGACAAGAACAAGGTCGGCAGCGCACAGGACGTGATCGCCAACCGCAGTTACTTCCCGTTCTACATGCACCGCACCGGCCACTGGCTGGGCATGGACGTGCACGACTGCGGGAGCTACGTCGAACCGTCGGAAGTGGGTACGGTGAACGAACGCAAGGACCCGCTCTCGGGCGAAGTCATCAAGGACCGCCCCAGCCGCATCCTGCGCCCGGGCATGGCGCTGACCATCGAGCCCGGCCTGTACGTGCGCCCGGGCGAAGGCGTGCCGGAGGCGTTCTGGAACATCGGCATCCGCATCGAGGACGACGCCATCGTCACCGAGAGCGGTTGTGAGCTCATCACCCGCGACGTGCCGGTGAAGGCCGACGAGATCGAAGCGCTGATGCGCGGCTGAGGTGACGCGGATCGTCAGCGTCCAGACCGGCGTGGTCCGCCCCCTGATGGTGGGTGACCGGCGTGTGCTGTCGGCCATCGGCAAGACGCCGGTGGGCGGCGCGGTGGCGGTCGGACCGCTGGGCCTGGCCGGTGACGAACAGGCGGACCCGGCCTACCACGGCGGCCTGGACAAGGCGGTCTACGCCTACCCGGTGGAGCACCTGCCGACCTGGCAGCGCCTGCGGCGCGAACGCGGCGTGTCGATGTTCGACGAACCGCTGCCGTTCGGCTTCGTCGGCGAGAACCTGAGCGTGGAGGGCCTGCGCGAGAGCGAGGTGTGGATCGGCGACGAATGGGTCATCGGCGATCTGGTGCTGCGCGTCACCGCGCCGCGCGAACCCTGCTCGAAGTTCAATGCCGTAGCCGGTCTGCCCGACGCAGGGCGCCTCATGGTGGACGCCTGCAACTGCGGCTGGTACCTGGCCGTGGCGCAGCCGGGCACGGTGCAGGCCGGACAGGACATCGTGGTGCGCCCCGGCCGGCGCGGCATGACCGTGGCGCAGGCCTTTCTCGCCAAGCGGGCCAAACACATCCGTTGAGGCCGGGCAAAGCCGCCGGGCGGCGCATGCGGTACAACCGCCGCATGAACACCCCGCCCCGCATCCTCTGCCTGACCATGAACCCCTCGGTCGACCTCGCGACCGAGACCGAATCCGTCGTGCCCACGCACAAGCTGCGCTGCGGCGACACGCTGCACGACGCGGGCGGCGGCGGCGTCAACGTGGCGCGCGTGCTCACCCGCCTGGGCGGGCGCTGCGTGGCGCTGTGCCCGACCGGCGGCTCCCCGGGGCAGTGGCTGGAGAAGCGCATGCGCGACGAGGGCCTGGACAGCGTGTTCCTGCCCATTGCCGACGAGACCCGCGTGAGCTTCACCGTGCACGAGCACAGCACCGGCGCCGAGTTCCGCTTCGTCATGCCCGGCCCGCACCTGAGCGAGGCCGAGTGGATGGCCTGCCTGCAGCACCTCGAAGGCCTGAGCGAATTCCCCGACCTGGTGGTCGCCAGCGGCAGCCTGCCGCCGGGCGTGCCCGCCGACTTCTATGCCCGCGTCGCGCGCCTGTGCCGCCAGCGCGGCGCCAGGCTGGTGCTCGACGCCTCCGGGCCGGCGCTGGCGGCGGCGCTGGCCGAGGGTGTGTTCCTGTTCAAGCCCAACCTCAAGGAGCTGGCCGAGCTCAGCGGCCAGACGCTGGAGACGCCGGCCCAGTGGCAAGCCGCGGCGCGCCAGCTGGTGCTGGACGGCCGGAGCGAGATCGTGGCGCTGACCCTGGGCCACCTGGGCGCGCTGCTGGTCACGCGCGAGGCGATGTGGTTCGCACCGCCACTGGACATGCCGGTGGCCAGCGCGGTGGGCGCGGGCGACAGCTTCGTCGCCGGCCTGGTCTGGGCCTGGCAGCACGGCATGCCGATGGATCAGGCCTTCGCCTGGGGCGTGGCCGCCGGCTCGGCCGCACTGCTGACCGCCGGCACCGGGCTCGCACGGCCGGACGACGTGCGGCGGCTGTTCACCAAGGTCCAGGTGCGGGCAGTGGCCTGACGCGGCAGTGCCCGGTCTGCGGACGGGCGGCGAGGGCAACGTCTTGAAGCATTTATTGATAATGGTTATCATTTAAGACCAGCCAGCCACGGGCGCGCCTCCCGCCGCGCGCCGTCAAGAGCCAGCCAATGACCCCCGTCGTACGACGGAACTGCTGTCTCTTGACCCATGAACACCCACCTGTCTGCCCCGGCAGCGCTCAGCCCGCTCGCCCTCGCTTCCCGCATCGCCTTCGCCAGTTCGGTCCTGTTCGGACTGGCCCCGTCCGCCCTGGCCCAGACGGCACCTGCCGCGCCTGAGCCCACGCTGGGCACGGTGGTCGTGCGCGACAGCGCCAGCGCTGCGCCTACCGAACAGTCGCCAGCCTTCGGCGCATCGGTGTCCAGCTCGGCCACTGGCCTGGACCTGCGCCTGCGCGAGACGCCCCAGTCCGTCAGCGTGACCTCGCAGGCCCAGATGCAGGCCTTCGGCCTCAACGAGGTGCGCACCCTGCTGTCCGGGGTGACCGGCGTGCAGGTCGAGAAGGTCGAGACCGACCGCACCTACTTTTCCGCCCGCGGCTTCGACATCACCAACTTCCAGGAAGACGGCATCGGCCTGCCCTTCGCCTCGGGCCTGCTCAACGGCGACATGGACACCGCGATCTACGACCGCGTCGAGGTGCTGCGCGGCGCCAACGGCCTGCTCTCGTCCACCGGCAACCCCTCGGCCACGGTCAACTTCGTGCGCAAGCGCCCGACCGCGAAGCTGCAGGCCAGCGCCGGCCTGACCCTGGGCTCGTGGAACCTGCGCCGGGTCGACGCCGACCTGGCCGGCCCGCTGAACGCCAGCGGCAGCCTGCGCGGCCGCCTGATCGTGGCCGACGAAGACAAGGACTCCTACCTCGACCGCTACCACGCCCGCAAGCAGGTGGCCTCGGGGGTGATCGAGGCCGACCTGGGCCCGTCCACCGTGCTGACCCTGGGCCACGCCCAGCAGAACAACCGGCCCCAGGGCCTGATGTGGGGCGCGCTGCCGCTGTACTACAGCGACGGCTCGGCCATCGACTACGACCGCTCGGCCAGCTCGGCGCCCGCCTGGGCGCGCTGGGACACCGACGACGGGCGCAGCTTCGCCGAGCTGCTGCACGACCTGGGCAGCGGCTGGAGCGCCAAGGCCACGTTCAACCAGCGCCGCATCCGCTCGGACACCGCCATGCTCTACATCTACGGCACGCCCGACCGCGCGACCGGCGCCGGCCTGTTCAGCTGGCCCTCGACCTACGACCACCAGGAACGCCAGACCCTCGCCGACCTGCAGTTCAAGGGGCCGTTCCAGCTGGCCGGCCGCCAGCACGAGGCCGTGTTCGGCGCCTCGGCCGGCCGCAACAAGGTCGACATGGCGTCGAGCTACGACGACCTGGGCCAGGCGCTGACGCTGCAGCAGGTGCTGGACGGCAGCTTCGCGATGCCCGACTTCGACCAGGGCGTCTCGGCCTTCGGCCACCGCATCGACAAGCGCCGCACGGTCTACAGCGCCGGCAAGTTCAACTTCTCGGACAGCCTCAAGCTGATCGCCGGCCTGAACCTCACGCGCGCCAGCAGCGCCGGCGTGCAGTACGGCGTCGACCACAACTACCGCGCCAGCAAGACCCAGCCCTTCGCCGGCCTGGTCTACGACGTCCACCCGAACGTCTCGGTCTACGGCAGCGCCGCCAGCATCTTCAACCCGCAGATCGAGCTGGACGCCAGCGGCGCGGTGCTCGACCCGGTGGAGGGCCGCACCGGCGAACTGGGCCTGAAGTTCGAATCGAGCGACAAGCGCCTGAACGCCAGCCTCGCCGTCTTCCGCACCCAGCAGGACAACACCGCCGAGTACGCCGGTTTTGCCAACGGCATCTCCTACTACCGCGGGGTCGACGCCACCGCCCGCGGCTTCGAGGCCGAGATCGCCGGCACCGTGGCCCCGGGCTGGCAGCTGAGCGCAGGCTACGCGCAGAACCGCATCAAGGGCGAGGACGGCCAGAACGTGCGCACCTTCGTGCCGCGCCAGACCCTGCGCCTGTCGACCACGGTCGCCATCGACGCCGTGCCCGGCCTGGAGCTGGGCGCCAGCCTGAAGTGGCAGAGCGCGATTTCGCGCGACCAGGGCGGCGGCATCACCTCGGCCCAGGACGCCTACGCCCTGCTGGACCTGATGGCGCGCTACCGCTTCAGCAAACACTGGAGCCTGACGGCCAACCTGCGCAACACCACGGACGAGAAGTACCTCAACAGCCTGCTGTGGGACCAGAACTACTACGGCGAGCCGCGCAGCGCCTCGGTGACGCTGAACTGGGCGTACTGAAGCCACACGCCCCGCCTCGTCCACCCACGCCGTCCCGATCCGCCATGCACCACCCCCTCACGTCCCTCTGCGCGGCGCTGTCCGCCGCCTGTCTGCAGACCCTGCCGGCCCAGGCCCTGGCCCAGCCCACCGAAGAAGCCACGCTCGCGCCCGTCACCGTCAAGGCCCAGCGAACACCCGACGCCACCTCGGAGGGTTCGGGTTCCTACACGACGGAAGCCACGTCGACCGCCACCGGCCTGCCACTCTCGATCCGCGACACGCCGCAGTCGGTGAGCGTGGTGACCAGCGAGCGCATGCAGGACCAGGCGATGGACACGGTCGAGGACGCGCTGCGCGCCACCCCCGGCGTCTCGCTCAAGAGCATGGACCGCGGGCGCAACGGCCTGTCGGCGCGCGGCTTCCTCATCACCAACTACCAGTTCGATGGCGTGCCCATGTTCACCGGCAACATCGGCGCGGAGACCATCAGCACCGCGCCCTTCGACCGGATCGAGGTGGTGCGCGGCGCCACCGGACTGCTCAACGGCGCGGGCGACCCGTCCGCGGCCATCAACCTGGTGCGCAAGCACGCCACCAGCAAGACCTTCACGGCCACGGTGGAAACGGAGCTCGGCAGCTGGAACCACCGCGCCGGCACCCTGGACCTGAGCACGCCGCTGAACAGCGACGCGTCGGTGCGCGGGCGCGTGGTGCTGAGCGCCGACGCCCAGGACGCCTTCATCGACCTGGAGAACACCCGGGGCAGCGTGTTCTACGGCGTGGTGGACGCCGATCTGGCCCCCGGCACGCGCGTGAGCGTGGGCGCGAGCCACGAGACCCGCCAGCGCAACGGCGTCTACTGGGGGGGACTGACCTACTGGTACGCCGACGGTGGGCGCACCCAATGGGACCGCTCCAAGACCACCGCCACACGCTGGAACCAGTGGGACACCGAAGAGACCACGGCCTTCGCCAGCCTGGAACATCGGCTGGCCAACCGCTGGCGCGTGCGCGCCGACCTCGCCCACCGCAAGCAGGTGGAAGACTCCAAGCAGCTGTGGGTCTGGGGCACGCCCGACCGGTCCACCGGCCTGGGCCTGTCCGCCTATCCCTACCACTACCACGCCGAGCCCACGCAGAACCACGCCAGTGTCTCGGCCAGCGGTCCCTTCCGCCTGGGCGGACGGGAACACGAACTCAGCGTTGGCGCGATGCACAGCCAGCTCAAGGACGGCTGGGACAACCGCGACGCCCTCTCGGGCCTGCCCGAGGTGGGCAACTTCAACGAATGGGACGGCAGCTACCCCGAACCGGCCATGTCGCCGTTCTACCTGGCCAGCCGGGACACCACCACCCAGACCGGTGCCTATGCGGCGTCGCGCCTGCAGATCACCGACGCGCTGAAGTTCATCGTGGGCGGGCGCGTGAGCCAATGGAAACGCCAGGGTGAGGTCGGCGCATGGACCGCCGAGGCCTACACCCTGCGGCACAGCAGTGTCTTCACGCCCTACGCCGGCGTGGTCTTCGACCTGAACGACCACCTGTCGGTCTACGCCAGCCACACCACCATCTTCAAGCCCCAGACCGAGAAGGACCGCCAGGGCCAGTACCTCGACCCGCTGGAAGGCGACAGCTCGGAAATCGGGATCAAGGGCGAGTTCTTCAACGGCAGGCTCAACGCCACGGCCGCCGTGTTCCGCACCGACCAGGACAACCTCGCCACGCCCGATGCGGGTTACTTCGTACCGGGCACCGCGACCGTGGCTTCGCGCGCTGCGCAGAGGGTCGAGTCGCAGGGCGTCGAACTGGAGGTGTCGGGCGAAGTGGCCCCCGGCTGGCAACTGGGCGCCGGCTGGACCCAGTTCAGCGCCCGCGACGCACAGGGCGCCCATGTGGTGACCGAGCACCCGCGCCAGCAACTCAAGCTGTTCACCCGGCACACCCTCGGCGGTGCCCTGCAGAAGCTGAGCCTGGGCGGTGGTCTGGTGTGGGAAAGCAGGCCTCCGGTCACGGCGACCCACCCGGTCACCGGTCTGGAAGAGCGGGTCGGCCAGCCCGCCCACGCCCTCGTGGATGTCATGGCGGCCTATGCCCTGACCCCGCGCACCTCCGTGCAACTGAACATCAGCAACCTGCTGGACAAGGTCTTTTACGACAGCTCCTGGAGCGGCTACACGCAGGGAGAACCGCGCAAGTTCACCCTCGCGCTCAAGCATCGCTTCTGAGTGGCTCCGCCTCCTCCCATCCTCTGCACACCCCCACCATGGCACATCCCCACAACTCGCTTCGCTGGCCGGCGATCACCGCCCGTGTGACCGCCGGCATCTTCGGCGCCTACGCCTTCACCTGGGGCTTTGCGGCCGCCGGCGTGGCCGCGCTGACGGGCCTGGGCGTGGCGTACCACGACGCCGAGATGGGCGTGCTCATGCTCGCCTTCCTGGTGTTCCTGGGCCTGTTCCTCTGGAGCTTCGCCGCCGCCAGCATCGCCCGCGTCTGGGCCGTGCTGGCCGGGGGCGCGGCCCTGCTGTTCACCGCCGCCTGGGCGATCCAGCGCGCGATCCTGTCCTGAAAGGAAACCCCATGTTCCAGAACGTCCGGCAGTCCATGGCCTGGCTGCACACCTGGTTCGGCCTGGTGATCGGCTTCGTGCTGATCGTGGTGTTCTTTTTCGGCTCCCTCTCGGTGTTCGACCGCGAGATCGACCGCTGGGCCATTCCCGAGACGCGCTTCGACCCGCAGCCCATGCCCTCGTTCGACGACCTGCTGCTGCCGGCGTTCAGGAAGATCGAGCCCGACCAGGCCGACTACGCGGCCAACATGGCCACGCTGCACGACCCGGCCAAAGGCCCGATGACGCCACGCCTGTCGCTGCCGGCCGACGAGTACTGGGCCTACACCACCCACCGCGACCCGGTGCTGCGCATGGGCATCGGCTTCAAGGTGCCGCTGGCCAAAGACCCGGACGGCCACAACCACATCCACGGCGAAACCACCATCGACCCGCGCAGCGGCGCCGTGGTGCGCGCCGACCAGCTCAAGATCGGCAGCGACTGGTTCTATCCCATGCACTACAGCCTGAACTGGTCGTGGAAGAACCTGGGCATCTTCCTCGTCGGCCTGGCCGCGCTGGTGATGCTGGCCGCCCTGGTCAGCGGCGTGGTGATCCACCGCAAGGTCTTCCGCGAGTTCTTCACATTCCGGCCGAAGAAGCACACTCAGCGCAGCGCGCTGGACCTGCACAACATGACCGGCGTGGTCGCGCTGCCCTTCCACTTCTTCTTCGCCTTCACCGGCCTGGTGATCTTTGCGGCCTTCTACTTCCTGCCGGTCTCGCAGTTCCAGCTCAAGGGCCTGCACGACCAGCACGAGGTGATGGAGGCGCAGGAGACCGGCCTGCCCCACGAGGCCGCCGGTGTGCCCGCGCCCCTGGCCTCGGTGGACACGATGGTGGCCGAGGCCAAGCGCCGCTGGGCCGCGCGCGACATGGCGGGCGAGGTGGGCTTCCTGGTGGTGCACCACGTGGGCGACGCCAACAGCTACGTCAGCGTCTACCGCGCCGGCAGCGACCGTGTGGCCCTGGTGGGCGAGGGCATCCACTTCAAGGGCAGCACCGGCGAACTGCTGCGCGAGGACCCGCCGCGCAGCCCGGTCTCGGAAGTCAACGAGTTCCTCACCGGCCTGCACCTGCAGCATTTCGAACACTGGTTCCTGCGCTGGCTCTACGTGCTGGGCGGCCTGCTGGGCTGCGTCTGCATCGCCACCGGCTTCGTCTTCTTCGTCGAGAAGCGCAAGCAGCAGCACGCGAAGGCGGGCGGGCAGGGCAGCCGCGTGGTCGACGCGCTGGCCGTGACCACGGTCACCGGCATGGTGATCGCCGCCATCGGCATGCTGGTGGCCAACCGCCTGCTGCCGCCCGACCTGGCGGGCAAGGGCGACTGGGAAAAGACCGTCTTCTTCGGCGTCTGGGCGCTGGCCCTGGTGCACGCCCTGGTGCGCAGCGCCCCGGTGGCGCGGGCCCGCATGAACCCGGCCTGGCGCGAGCAGTGCTGGGCCATCGCTGCGCTGGCCGTGGCGGCGGTGGCGCTCAACGCCCTCACCACCGGCGACCACCTGGTCAAGACCGTGTTCACCGAGACCTACTGGGCCGTGGCCGGCGTGGACCTGAGCCTGCTGGCCAGCGCGGCCATCGCCGGCTGGGCGGCGCGCCTGCTGACCCGGCGCGAACAGGCTGCGCCTCGCGCGACAGCCGCCCCGGCGGGCAGCGATGCGGTGGCGGAGGTGGCCCATGTCTGAAGCCTTGTGGCTGCTGCTGGCCGCGGCGCTGAGCTTCAGCGGCATGGCCTGGCTCGCGCTGGCGATGGAGGTGCACTGGGGCCAGGTGATGCACCGGCACGCCGACGAGGCGCTGCGCCCGCGCCGGCGGCTGCGGGCCCTGGGCGCAGCCGCCTTGCTGCTCTCGCTCCTGGCCTGCCTGTCGGCCGACCGGCCGTCGATGGCGGTGCTGGTGTGGACCATGCTGCTGGCCGGCAGCGCGCTGGGCGTGGGTCAGTTGCTGGCCTGGCGGACGCACTGGCTGCGCCCCTGGGCCTCTGCCGAGCCTTTCAGATCCTTGCGCCGCGAACAATCCTCACCAGGCCCGGTCGACATCCGGTGAATGGCGTCAACGAATCTTAAGTTTTTCAAACTAGAATCATTCTCATTTATTTTCTCAGGAGCAACCACCGATGAAACTGCACACCGTCGCCGCCGCCGTGCTGGCCCTGGCTTCCCTGACCGCCGCCTCGCTGCCGGCCCACGCCCAGACCGCCGCACCCGCGGCCGCGGCGGCCGCAGCCGTCGACCACAAGGCCGTGGCCGCCCACTACGCCGCCCTGGTGCACGCCAACTACGCCGACACCCTGGCCGCCGCCAAGGACCTGCAGGCCGCCATCGCCGAGTTCACCAAGGCGCCCTCGGCCGACGGTCTGACCAAGGCCCGCAAGGCCTGGCTTCATGCCCGCGAGTTCTACGGCCAGACGGAAGCCTTCCGCTTCTACGGCGGCCCGATCGACGACGACAAGGGCCCCGAGGGTCAGATCAACGCCTGGCCGCTGGACGAGGCCTATGTGGACTACGTGACCGGCAAGCCCGGCGCCGGCATGGTCAACAACGCCAAGTTCAAGATCACCAAGGCGGCACTGGCCAAGGCCAACGAACGCGGCGGCGAGGAGAACATCAGCGCCGGCTGGCACGCCATCGAGTTCCTGCTGTGGGGCCAGGACCAGAGCGAGACCGGCCCGGGCAACCGCTCGTTCGAGGACTATGTGGTGGGCAAGGGCCAGAACGCCGAGCGCCGCGGGCAGTACCTGACCGTGGCCACCGAGCTGCTGATCGACGACCTGTCGGCCCTGGTCAAGGCCTGGGAACCCAACGCCAAGAACTACCGCGCGAAGTTCGAGAAGGGCGGCAAGGAGTCGGTGCGCAAGATCATCGTCGGCCTGGGCTCGCTCTCGCGCGGTGAACTCTCGGGCGAGCGCATGGAAGTGGCCCTGAACTCGCAGGACCAGGAAGACGAGCACTCCTGCTTCTCCGACAACACCCACCGCGACGTGGTGACCAACGCCAAGGGCATCCAGAACGTGTGGACCGGCGAGTACACGCGCCGCGACGGCAGCGTGCTCAAGGGCCCGGGCGTGCGCGACCTGGTGGCCGCGAAGAACCCGGCCCTGGCCGAGAAGACCACGGCCCAGATCGCCGACTCGGTGAAGGGTGCGGAAGCCATTCCGGCGCCGTTCGACCGCGCCATCGTCAAGGGCTCGGCCGGCCGCCCCGCCATCGAGAAGACCATCGCCAGCCTGGTGTCGCAGTCCAAGCTGCTGGTGGAATCCGCCTCGGCCGTCGGCATCGCCAAGCTGACCCTCGTGGAGCCCTGATCCCTCATGAACCTCCTTCCCACAGCCAAGCGCTTCGCGCCAGCCATGGGGGCCGCCGCCATCGGCGCGGCGGTCTGGGCCCTGATCGGACCCGCCGCCGCCGACGCCGACCCGGACCCGCTGGGCGAGTTCACCGGCGGCGCCACCACCGTGCACACCACGGGCAGAAACTCCTTTTCTTTCCCGCTGGCCAACCTGGACGATGCCGAGCGCACGCGCTTTGTCATCGGCAATTCCTTCTTCAAGCGCAACTGGGTCGAGGCCCCCGCCTCCACCACGGCGCGCGACGGCCTGGGGCCGCACTTCATCGCGCGCTCCTGCGCCGGCTGCCACGTGATGGACGGCCGCGGTGCGCCGCCCGACTGGAAAAAGACGCTCGGCCCCGAGCCCGACCCGACGGTCGCGCTGCTGTTCCGCCTTTCGGTGCCCGGCACGCCCGCGCCGCACGACGGCGTCGTGCCCGAACCGACCTACGGTGACCAGTTCAACAACGCCGCCATCCAGGGCGTGAAGGCCGAGGGCACGGTGCGCATCCGCAGCACCCCGGTGCATGGCCGCTTCGCCGACGGCACCCGCTACACCTTGCACCAGCCGGTCTACACCTTCACCGACCTCGGCTACGGCGCCATGGCCAGGGACGTCATGGTCAGCCCGCGCATCGCGCCGCACATGGCCGGCCTGGGTCTGCTCGAAGCGATTCCCGAGAGCGAGATCCTGGCCAACGCGCGCGAGCAGGCCGCCGCGCCCGGCCCGGTCAAGGGCCAGCCCAACCGCGTCTGGGACGCCTTCGCGCAGAAGGAGGTCATCGGCCGCTTCGGCTGGAAGGCCAACACCGGCAGCCTGGCACACCAGAGCGCGGGCGCGTTCCTGGGCGACATGGGCATCACCAGCAGCGTCAACTGGCGCGAGGCCTGCACGCCCGCGCAGAAAGACTGCCTGGCCGCGCCGCACGGCGGCGGCAAGCGCACCGGCCACGACGGCCTGATACCCTCGTCGCAGGCCAGCGCGCAGGTGCCCGAGATCGACGACCAGACCCTGGGCGATGTGGTGTTCTACGCCGCCACCCTGGCCCCGGCCGCGCGCCGCAAGCCCGACGACCCGCAGGTGCTGCGCGGCCAGGCGCTGTTCGCGCAGGCCCAGTGCGCCGCCTGCCACCGGCCTAGCTACACCACCGGCGAGCCGCTGTTCCCGCGCCTGACCAGCCCCAAGGTGGCCGGCCAGCGCATCTGGCCCTACACCGACCTGCTGCTGCACGACATGGGCGAGGGCCTGGCCGACGGGCGGCCCGACTTCCAGGCCAACGGCCGGCAATGGAAGACGCCGCCGCTGTGGGGCGTGGGTCTGTTCAAGGACGTGAACGGCCACCAGCGCCTGCTGCACGACGGCCGCGCCAACGGCGTGCTCGAAGCCGTGCTGTGGCACGGCGGCGAGGCACAGGCGTCGAAGGACCAGGTGCTGAAGTTTTCGAAACGTGACCGCGACGCGCTGGTCGCGTTCGTCAACTCCTTGTGAAGGCGCAAACATGATCAACCGCCGACACACCCTGGCCGGCCTGCTGGCCATCGCGGCGCTGCCCGTCACCAGTCTGCACGCGCAGACCGGTGGCGCACTCGCCTTCCCCTACTACAGCGGCGAGGACGCGCTGCAGGGCCTGTATGCGCAGCACCTGCCGCCGCTGGCGCGCGACTTCGAGACCCAGGCCAAGGCCCTGACCGCCGCCGCGCGCCAGCACTGCGCTGGCCCTGCCGCCCCGGCGGCGCTGAAGGACGCCTGGCGCCGTGCCCTGCTAGCCTGGGACGCCCTGTCCACCCCCGCGCTGGGCCCGGTGATCGAGCGCCGTTCGCAGCGGCAGATCGACTTCTGGCCCACGCGGCCGGCCCTGCTGGCCAAGGCGCTGGCGCGCGCGCCCAAGACACTGGCGGACATGGAGTCCGTCGGCACACCGGCCAAGGGCTTTCCAGCGATGGAGCAGCTGCTGGCCGCCCCACCCTCGCCCGCCCACTGCCCCTACCTGGTGCTGGTGGCCGAGGGCATCGAGGCCGAGGCGGTGGCACTGCGCACGGGGTTCGACGCACTCGCCGCGCGCGACTGGACCAGCGACGAGGACGCCGCCCGCAGCGCCTTCGCCGAGTGGATCAACCAGTGGCTCGGCGGTCTGGAGCGGCTGCGCTGGGCCCACATCGAGCAGCCGGTGCAGAAGGCCCGCACGGCCGGCAAGGGCCATGCTCCCGAGTTCGCCCGTCTGGCCCCTGCCGACAACGCCGCTGAATGGCGCGCGCAGTGGCAGGCGCTGCGCACGCAGGCGCGCCTGAGCGCCGCGCAACGCGCCCAGCCGCCGCAGCCGGGCCAGGGCCTGGTGCCCATCGAGGCCCTGCTGATGGGCAAGGGCCAGATCGCGCTGGCGCAGCGCTGGGGCCAGGCGCTGGACCGCGCCGACGCCGCCATCACCGCGCTGCCCGCGAAGGCGGGCGACAAGGAGCTGATGGCGCTGTCGAAAACGCTCAAGGGCGTGACCACGCTGTTCCAGGCGGAGGTGGCGGCGGCGCTGGATGTGCCGCTGGGGTTTTCCGATGCGGATGGTGATTAAGGGCCTCCCCCCTGCGCCGCCTTCGGCGTCTTCCCCCCTGAGGGGGGACGCCACTGGCGGCCCGGCAAAGCCGGTTCCGCGGTGGCTGCTGGATGAAGGCATTTCGCGCCGGCGGCTGTTGCTCATGGTCGCAGGCGTGGCTGCTTCTGTACCGACCTGGGCCGGTGCAGCGAAGAACACCACCTTGCTCGCCGCCTGGCAGAGCGGCACCGAACAGCACATCGGCCTGCTGTCGGTGGGTGATTCGTCGTGGTCGGTGCAGCGTTCGCTCGTGGTGCCGACGCGGGCGCATGGGCTGTGGGCCGAGGCCGGGGGCTCGGTGCTGGCGGTCGCGCGGCGGCCGGGCGACTGGCTGCTGCGCTGGCACCAGGCCAGCGGCCGCACGCAGTGGCACTGGATCGGCGAGGACCGGCGCTTCAACGGCCATGTGATCGCGCGCACCGGCAGCGCCACGCTCTGGACCACCGAGACCGACCTCGACACCGCGCAAGGCCGCATCGGCGTGCGCGACGCGGCGTCGCTGGAGAAGGCCGGCGAGTGGGCCACGCACGGCATGGACCCGCACCAGCTGCTGGCGCTGCCGCAGGCCGTGGGCGACCTGCCCGCCGGCACGCTGATGGTGGCCAACGGCGGCATTCCCACCCTGCCCGAAACCGGGCGCAGCAAGCGCGAACTCGGTCGCATGGATTCGTCCCTCGTCGCGCTGCACCCCGCCAACGGAGAGCTGCTGGGTCAGTGGCGCCTGGCCGACCCGTTCCTGAGCCTGCGCCACCTGGCCTTCGACCCGGTCTCGGGCACGCTGGGCATCGCGCTGCAGGCCGAACACCCGCAGTCCAGCGACAAGGCCGGCGCGCCGGTGCTCGCGGTGTGGGACGGCCGCACCCTGCGCCCCGCCGAAGGCCAGCCGCCGGTGGCCGGCTACGGCGGCGACATCTGCGCCTGGCCGGGTGGCGGCTTCGCCGTCAGCTGCCCGCGCGCGAACCAGCTGGCGTTGTACGACGCGCGCGGGGTCTGGCAACGCGCACTGGCGCACCGCGAAGCCTGCGCCCTGGCCAGCCACGACGGCCGCTGGTGGTTGGGCGGCGCCGGCAGCGTGCTCGGCACGCAGGGCGAGGCCCGCCCCACCTCGGCACCGCTGCAGCTCGACAACCACTGGGTCCCGGTGGGCTGAAGACCGCGCCGGACCACGCCGCCTAAGGGCGGTTGCGGTGGGCCGCAAACGGTTGAACCGGGCGCCGCCGGGGTGTGGGAACATCCCGGTTCGTCGTTCACAACAACCGTTTTCAGGGAAGCCACCATGACACAGAAGATCGATCCCGCCAAGCTCAAGGCCGCCGCCGAGCGCCTTGAATGGGTTTGCCAGCAGTATCCGAATGAGGATCGGGTGCAGGGCCTGCTGGAGAGCATGCGCACATTGATTGAGGACGCCAAGGCGGGCAAAGTCTCGGAGCCCTTTGACGACGAGCACCGCTTTCCGGGTCAGTGGGCGGTTTTTGCGGAAGGTCTCTATCGCGATTACCTCGACCCCAACGTGGAAAGCGCCTACGGCGATTTCACCGAAGAGTTGAGGGGTGGGCTGACGGAAGATGACAAAGAGATTGAAGCCATCATTGAACAGCTGAGAAACAAGAGACTCTCTGGCAACGGGGAGCGCCAGTGAGTGCCCCCGATCTGACCCCTGACGACGTGCGACTAGCAAACGTCGAGGCGATTGCAAAGGCCAATACCTTCACAACACACGGTGTGACGCCACAGGAAGCAAGGCAGTACCTCCGAACTCCGGAAGGGGTGTTGTACCTGTCCAGGCTGGAGGAAGCCGCGCCAACGGGCACTCCCATAGCGGACTTGCGTATGCGGGCCATCAACCAGATCACCTCCGGTCGCGAACTCCCCCGCATGGAGATGCTCGACGAGCCCCTGGTCAAGATCGTCCCCAAAGGCCAGCAACCTTCACCCTACTCTCCGTTCTGGGCCAAGGAAGCCGACCTCGACGCAGCCATCCAGCAACGCAAGAACCTCTCGCGACACTTCGCCCTCCCCGTCGCCAGCGAATCGCCCCAATACGACGTCTACAAGATCACTCCCAAAGCGCCCACCGAAGTCTTCGTCAACACCGTGGCGCCGACCAGCGAGCTGGACGGCCAAGTCACCAAACCAGGTGGCGCAAGGCAGTTTCTGACGCCCAACCGCCAGCTCTACGAACCCGCGGAATTGGTCAAGACCATCGACAACCGGCTGCCCCTCTCCACCGCCATCCAGCACGGCATCCGTCCCGCCAGCAAAGCCGCGGGCGTGCTGGGCACGGCCTACGGCGTGGTGGACGCCAAAGGCCAGGTCGACGCCGCCATCGACACCGCACGCTCCAACCGCGAGCAGTGGGTGCGCGGGGGCGAGGAGACGGCCAACCAGACCGTCAAGACCGCTGTCACTGGAGGCGCTGCCACTGTGGGCGCCATCCCCGGCGCGGCCGCAGGCGCGCTCACCAGCCCGGTCACGGGGCCGGTCGGCCCGGTGGTCGGTGGTCTGGCCACCGGTGGCGCCGCAGCCTATGGCGCCGAGAAGCTCTACGAGGAATCGCGCCTGCAGCAGTGGAGCAAGACGCTGGGGCGCGAGGTGGGGCAGCTGGGTTATGACTACGTGTCGAAGGAAGGCCGCCTGCTGCGCCAGATCAACGGGCTCAGGGAAGATCTTTCGCACACCACCGACCCGGCCGAGCGCGCACGCCTGCAGACCCGGCTGGCCACGGCCAGCGCGGCCTTCGGCAAAGAAGCCGAACGCAACGGGCGCTACTTTGAGGGCCGGGCCGGCATCGACAAAAGCTGGGAGGCGATGCACGCGCGCTTTCCCAAGGTGGACAAGGACGACGTGAACGACGCCCTGGCCCGCCACATCGACGCCGACAAGAAGCCCGCCGACGCCGTGCGTGGGGCCTACAGCGACGCTGTGCACGAGCAGTACCCGCGCGCCCTGCCCCACGAACCGCTGGAGAACTACCGCGCGCTGAGCAACGAGCAGCTGGCGCAGAAACACCGGCAGTTCACGGGCGAGGTGGTGCAGGGGCGGCGGGATTTGATGGCGCTGCAGTCGAACAGGGACTCGCACAACAACATCGACCAGGGCTGGCCCAAGGCGCTGGCGCAGCAGCGCCAGGCCGGGCGCGTGCAGCAGGGGGCCAACGAGCTGTGGCGGGACATCGGTCACCTGGGCGCGATCCGCGAGGCCTACAAGGAGCGCGGCCTGCCGCTGCCGGAGCTGCCGGCCGAGCTCAAGCCCCGGGACCCTCAGGCCGCGCCGGTGCGCCCGGGCCAGAACTCATCGCTCACGCCCGAACAGCAGCGCCACCACGCGCTGGCCCGCGAGCAGCTGGCGCCGGGGCTGCGCGCGCGGGGACTGGACGACGAGCGCATCGACCGCGTGAGCGCTGCCGCCGTGAGCCACGCACAGGCGCACGCGAACCGCGGCGAGGTGCGCGCCTTTCACCTGAGCAAGGACGGCGAGCGGATCGCGATGGTGCAGGAAGGCGCACCGGTCAGCGAGTTCAGCGTGCGCGAGGCGCAGGCCCGGCCCGCAGAGCAGCACCTGGCGCAGGCGCAGCAGACGGCCCATGCGCAGACGCAGGACACCGCTCGCACCGCCGCAGCCCCTGCCGCACCGACCCACGCCGCGCCCGAGCGCGCGATGGCCTGAGCGGTTGAGCGTGGGGGCCAGGAATTCAGCGCCGGGCCGCCCCAAGCTGAATTCGCACCCCCTCGGGGGGGCAGCGACCCGCGCAGCGGCGGAGCGTGGGGGCTACCCCTCCTCCCCGGTCAGCCGCGCCGGGTCGAGCAGCCGCTCCAGCTCTTCGCGCGGCAGGTCGGTGTGCTCGACCGCGACATCGACGATGGGCCGACCCTCGCGGTAGGCCTGCTTGGCGATCTCGGCGGCCTTTGCGTAGCCGATCAGCGGGTTGAGCGCCGTCACGAGGATCGGGTTGCGCGCCAGCGCCTGCTGCAGCCGCGCCTCGTTGACCCTGAAGCTGGCGATGGCCTTGTCGGCCAGCAGGGGCATCACGTTCGCCAGCAGGCCGATGCTCTCCAGGAGGTTGCGCGCGATCACCGGCAGCATCACGTTGAGCTCGAAGTTGCCCGACTGCCCGGCGACGGTGAGGGTGGTGTCGTTGCCGATCACCTGCGCCGCCACCATCGCGGTGGCCTCGGGGATCACCGGGTTGACCTTGCCGGGCATGATGGACGAGCCCGGCTGCAGGCTCTCCAGCTCGATCTCGCCCAGGCCCGCGAGCGGGCCGGAGTTCATCCAGCGCAGGTCGTTGGCGATTTTCATCAGCGCCACCGCCAGCGTCCTGAGCGCGCCCGAGGTGGCCACCGCCGTGTCCTGCGCGCCCATCAGCGCAAAGCGGTTGGCGGCGGGCGCGAACGGCAGGCCGGTGGCGCCCGCCAGCGCGGCGGCGCACAGCGGCGCGAAGCGCGGGTCGGCGTTCACCCCGGTGCCCACCGCGGTGCCGCCCAGCGCGAGCTGCTGCAGCGCGGTGGTCGCGGCGCGCAGGGGCAGGGCCGCAGCCTCCAGCTGAGCTGCCCAGCCGGCCAGCGCCTGGCCCATGCGCACCGGCGTCGCGTCCATGAGGTGGGTGCGCCCGGTCTTGACGTGGGCGTGGGTCTGCGCGGCCTTGGCCTGCGTGACCGCCACCAGGTGGTCGAGCGCCGGCAGCAGGCGCTGGTGCAGGGCCAGCGCGGCGGCCACGTGGATGGCGCTGGGCACCATGTCGTTGCTGCTCTGGCCGGCGTTGACGTGGTCGTTGGGATGCACCGGCGAGCCCAGCGTGCGGCTGGCCAGCGTGGCGATCACCTCGTTGGCATTCATGTGGCTGCTGGTGCCCGAGCCGGTCTGGAAGACGTCGACCGGGAAGTGCGGCATCAGCGCCGCGTCGTCCAGTGCCAGCAGCGCGGTGCAGGCCTGGGTGATGGCGCCAGCTTCGGCGGCGGGAATGGCCTGCAGCTCGCCGTTGGCCTGTGCGGCGGCGGACTTGAGCTGCAGCAGCGCGCGCACGAAGCCCACGGGCATGGGCTGGCCACTGACCGGAAAGTTGAGCACGGCGCGCTGGGTCTGTGCACCGTAGAGCGCCTGGGCCGGCACGCGCACCGCACCCATGGAATCGTGTTCGGTGCGCCAGTCGCCGCTTTCCGGCGCGGGGCCGGACGTGTGGGGTGGGTTCATGGGTGGCTCCCTTCGGATGGCCGCAGGGCCGGGGCGCCATGGTGCGCCCGTCCGCCCGGCCCCGCCCCGGGGCCGCCCGATGCGACCACTGCAGGCAGGGTCAAGCGGGGTCCGACGGGCCGGTCCCGCGGGCGGCGGTGGACACGGCCTCGTCTTCCAGGCGGTCGCACGCCTGCCCGGTGCGTCGGCACTGCCCGTCGGGCTCCAGCCAGGGGTGGGCGTGGCCGGCACAGCCGGTCTGGCAGATCACGGCCTGGGCCTCGAGCAGCCCGGGAGCGATGCGCGGAGCAAGACCACGCGGGCCGGTCGCGGCCCGCGGGACCAGCGCTGCCGACCGGAGGTCCCAGGCCACGGCCGTGCGCATCCGCACGAGTTCGCCGCGCAACCGGATGTTCTCTCCGTCCAGCGCCGCCTGCCGCCGGGCGCTGGCCTGCAACTGATCGCCAACACGCTGCTGCAGCTGTGCCAGCCGCCGCGACAGGACGCCGTGTTCGGCCACCAGCTCGCGCACCACCAAGGCCCTCGCTTCGTGTCTGGCCATGGCGGGGCGGCCACTCACTGCACCACCTCCGGTGCGCTGTGCCACAGCGGCGTGGGGGCCGGTACGCACCTCGGGGCACCTCCCTGTTCGACCTCCAGCTGCCAGCGCGTTCTCAGGTTGGCCAACATGCAGCGCATGTGGGGCGAGACCTGAGGGTGCTCGGACAGGAAAAACAGGTTGGACACCAGCTTGCGCGCCAGCAGCGACCGGTGCAGGTCGCCCGCGGCGGCCTGCGCATAGCCGGTCATGAGGGCCAGCGTGCCGGCCATGAGTGCCTCCACCGAGGGCAGCACATATTCCTCGTCGCAGCAGGCGTTGATCGGGGTGTCGGGATGATTCACGGGAGGGCCTCCATGCCGGTGGGTTCCATCGCTGGCTGGCAGGAAACAGGCGTCGC
Organism: Hydrogenophaga sp. NH-16; assembly: GCF_004006415.1. Classification (NCBI taxonomy): domain Bacteria; kingdom Pseudomonadati; phylum Pseudomonadota; class Betaproteobacteria; order Burkholderiales; family Comamonadaceae; genus Hydrogenophaga; species Hydrogenophaga sp. NH-16. The sequence continues at coordinate 2,195,083 of NZ_CP029344.1, read as the reverse complement.
AACGGAGCCTGGCTGGCTGGCGGTCAACAGATGACTCAGTATATGAGAATCATTCTCATCATTCAACTACCGAGGTGCACCTGCCTGTCCGGCGTTTGGTGTCGGCGCGGCGCGACGCCACAATGCGGGTCGAGCGCTGCCAATTTTCAAGAAAGGAGCTCACCATGAAAGGCGACCCGCAAGCCATTGCCCACCTGCAGGCCCAACTCAAGAACGAGCTGACCGCCATCAACCAGTACTTCGTGCACTACCGCATGCTCAAGCATTGGGGTCTGGACAAGCTGGCCAAGAAGGAATATTCGGAGTCGATCGGCGAGATGAAACACGCCGACTGGCTGATGGACCGCATCTTCATGCTCGACGGCCTGCCCAACCTGCAGGACCTGGGCAAGCTCAACATCGGCGAAAACGTGCCCGAGATGCTGGGCAGCGATCTGGCGCTGGAGCGCGGTGCGCAGGCCACCATCAAGGACGGCGTCGCCTATTGCGAGTCGGTGCGCGACTTCGTCTCGCGCGACCTGCTGATGAAGATCCTGGACGACACCGAGGAACACATCGACTTCCTCGAAACCCAGCTCGAACTCATCGACAAGGTGGGCATCCAGAACTATCTGCAGAGCCAGATGGGCGACGAGGGCTGACCGGAGATCCCCCGGACACCGGGGGTCAATTCCCTGGGCACACAGGGGACTTTGCGGTTTGAATGCGAGCAATTATCATTTGCTTGTTCTTCCTCTGACCCCTTGCCACCATGATCGTCTGTGTCTGCCGCCGTGTGAACGACAAAGCCATCGCCCAGGCCGCGCGCTGCGGCGCGAGCTTCGACGACATCCAGATCGACATGGGTGTGGCCACCCAGTGCGGGCAGTGCGAGTCCAGCGCCCGCGCCGTGTGGATGCAGTGCCGCCCCTCCCAGCCCACCGCACACCTGCAACTGCAGACCGAGGCACCGGCGCCGGCCTGATTCCGGACCCCTTGCAGCAAAAAGCCGCCCCCGGGGCGGCTTTTTGCTGTGGAAAACCGTGCTTGCGCGCGCCGGATTCCGGCCCAGAATGTCACAGGCACCCGAACCATCCGTTCGCAAAAAAACGATGGTCATGCCGAATCCCAAGATTTAGAATGCGCAATAGCGTTTCGCATTGCAGAATCACCTCGCCGGAGACAGTCCAATGAGCACCGAACAAGCCCAGAACAAGCGCGCAGAGCTGCGCCGCGCCGCCCTCGAATACCACGAGAAACCCGTCCCCGGCAAAGTGGCCATTGCCGCCACCAAGCAGCTGGTCAACCAGCGCGACCTGGCGCTGGCCTACTCGCCCGGCGTGGCTGCGCCCTGCGAAGAAATCGTGGCCGACCCGGTCAACGCCTTCAAGTACACCAGCCGCGGCAATCTGGTGGCGGTCATCACCAACGGCACCGCCGTGCTGGGTCTGGGCGACATCGGCCCGCTGGCGGCCAAGCCGGTGATGGAAGGCAAGGGCGTGCTGTTCAAGAAGTTCTCGGGCATCGACGTCTTCGACATCGAGATCAACGAGAAGGACCCGGACAAGCTGGTCGAGATCATCGCGGCACTCGAACCCACCTTCGGCGGCATCAACCTCGAAGACATCAAGGCGCCGGACTGCTTCTACATTGAGCGCAAGCTGCGCGAGCGCATGAAGATCCCGGTCTTCCACGACGACCAGCACGGCACCGCCATCGTGGTCGGCGCTGCCCTGCTCAACGGCCTGAAGGTCGTGGGCAAGGACGTCAAGAAAGTCAAGCTGGTGACCTCGGGCGCCGGGGCCGCCGCGCTGGCCTGCATCCAGCTGCTGGTCAAGCTGGGCCTGCCGCGCGAAAACATCTGGGTCACCGACCTGGCCGGCGTGGTCTACGAAGGCCGCACCGAACTCATGGACCCTGACAAGGCCGTGTTCGCTCAGAAGACCGAGCAGCGCACGCTCAGCGAGGCGATCGAAGGCGCCGACGTCTTCCTCGGCCTGTCAGCCGGTGGCGTGCTCAAGAAGGAGATGGTCGCCAAGATGGCCGCCAACCCGCTGATCTTCGCGCTCGCCAACCCGAACCCCGAGATCGCGCCCGAAGACGTCAAGGCGGTGCGCGACGACGCCATCATGGCCACCGGCCGCACCGACTACCCGAACCAGGTCAACAACGTCCTGTGTTTTCCGTACATCTTCCGCGGTGCGCTGGACGCCGGCGCCTCGACCATCACCGACGAGATGGAGATCGCCGCGGTGCACGCGATTGCCGAGCTCGCCCAGGCCGAACAGAGCGAGGTGGTGGCCGCCGCGTATGCGGGCGAGAAATTGGCCTTCGGCCCCGAGTACCTGATCCCCAAGCCCTTCGACCCGCGCCTGATGATGAAGATCGCGCCGGCCGTGGCGCAGGCTGCGGCTGACAGCGGCGTGGCGCTGCGACCGGTCACCGACATGGACGCCTACAAGCAGCGCCTGCAGAGCTTCGTGTTTGCCTCCGGCACCATCATGAAGCCGCTGTATGCGGCCGCCAAGACGGCACTGAAGAAGCGCGTCGCCTACGCCGAGGGCGAAGAGGAGCGGGTGCTGCGCGCCTGCCAGATCGTGGTCGACGAGAACCTGGCCCGCCCGACGCTGCTCGGCCGCCCGACCATCATCGCCCAGCGCATTGAGAAGTTCGGCCTGCGCCTGAAAGAGGGTCTGGACTACGACGTGGTCAACGTCGAGCAGGACGCACGCTACCGCGAGCTCTGGACCACCTACCACCAGCTCATGGAACGCCGCGGCGTGACCGAGCAGCTGGCCAAGATCGAGATGCGCCGGCGCCTGACCCTGATCAGCTCCATGCTGCTGCGTCGCGGTGACGTGGACGGCATGATCTGCGGCACCTGGGGCAACACCCAGCTGCACCTGGACTACATCGACCAGGTGATCGGCAAGCGCGAAGGCTCCAACTGCTACGCCGCCATGAACGCGCTGATGCTGCCCGGCCGCCAGGTGTTCCTGGTGGACACGCACATCAACTACGACCCCACGGCCCAACAGCTGGCCGAGATCACCCAGATGGCGGCCCGCAAGATGATGCGCTTCGGCATCACGCCCAAGGCGGCGCTGCTCTCGCACAGCAACTTCGGCTCCAGCAACCAGCCCAGCGCGGTCAAGATGCGCGAGACCCTGGCCATCCTGCAATCGAATGCACCATGGCTGGAGGTGGACGGCGAGATGCACGGCGACGTGGCTCTGGACGCCGATGCACGGGTTTCGATCATGCCGCGCTCGACCCTGCAGGGCGACGCCAACCTGCTGGTCTGCCCCAACATCGACGCGGCCAACATCGCCTACAACCTGCTCAAGACCGCGGCTGGCGGCAACATCGCCATCGGCCCGATGCTGCTGGGGGTGGGAAAACCTGTGCATATTCTCACCGCGAGCGCCACCGTCCGCCGCATCGTCAACATGACCGCCCTCACGGTGGCCGAAGCCAACGTGCAGCGTCAAGGTTGATGCATATAGCAAGCACTAACTAATTTTCACAATTGCCCCTGCTCAACCTGCTTAATTAAGCAGCAACAACTTGCTTTTTTGCAGCGCATCAGGCACACTTGCGCGCTTGTATTTCAGGGTTAACCCACCCCGACAAGGGGGCTCAATTCGCGCTGAGCGAACGCCCCCGGGGCAGGTGGATGGCTTCAGGAACACAGGGACTTTGATGGGTCTGCAACCGATCCGGGCAACAAGGAGCCGTGTCGGGCTGGTCGTGGGACTGGCCCTTGCAGCGGTTCTGGCGACGTCGCTGAGCACCATGCTGGTGCAAGCCCGGACCCCTTCTTCCGTACTTCCCGGCTCAGCGGTGGCTTCGGTGGCCTTCACCGGCCTGCCGCCACAGGGACAGGATGTCATGGAGCAGATCCGCCAGGGTGGTCCGTTCCGGTATGAGAAGGACGGCACCGTGTTCGGCAACCGAGAGCGCCTGCTGCCCAGCCAGAAACGGGGTTATTACCGGGAATACACAGTGCCCACGCCGGGGTTGAGACACCGCGGGGCCAGGCGGATCGTGTGCGGAGGCCAGCAGCCACGTTCGCCAGATGCCTGTTATTACACCGAGGACCACTACAGCAGCTTCCGGCTGATCGTGCAGTGACCCGCGGTGATGTGAGTGGATTTCGTTTTCAACTTTGACTGTAGAAAGAGACGCGGAGATGGACACGCCACTTCGTAATGTTCGTACCAACATCGTTCAGTCGATCCGCGCTTTCGGCGTGAAGGACCTGCAGGCCGCCGCCGAGCAGCTGGGTCACCACTTCCTGTATGCCAACCTGGCCAAGGCCCAGAGCAAGCAGGACGTGCTCGAACTGATCGCAGCGCAGTACACCTTGCCGCCGCATTTCGGCAAGAACTTCGACGCCCTCTACGACTGCATGACCGATCTGGTCCACAAATCGGGCCCGCAAACCGGCTTCATCGTCGTGCTCGAACACATCCCGGCGCATGCCAAGTTCGACAAGGAAGCGCGCGAGCAGTTGCTGGACATCTTCCGCGACGCGGCCGACTACTGGAGCGATCGCAAGATCCCGTTCCGCTGCTTCTATTCCTTCTCGGTCGCGCGCGCCCCAAAAGGTGAAGAGCCGATCGAGGTGGAAAACGAAGAGCCCATGCCCACGGACAAGATCCTGGATGTGAGCCCGATGGCGCTGCGCATGAGCAGCCCGTTCAATGCGGGTTACTGGCTGACCGCGGCCTGATCAACCGCAGAACCTGAAAAAGCCGCTGCTCATGCAGCGGCTTTTTCACGTCCGAACGGCCTGCGCGAGTGCGACGTACTCCGCCACCGGCACCTCTTCCGCCCGGCGCTGCAGGTCGAAGTCGCCCGAAAAGCCACGGGCTTCCAGCCATCTGCCCAAGGTGTTGCGCAGGATCTTGCGGCGCTGGCTGAACGCGGTCTGCACCAGGTCGCCATAGGTCCTGAAATCCATCGCTGGCGGCTGTACCAGCGGCACCATGCGCACCACCGCGCTGTCGACCCGGGGTGGTGGGTCGAAACTCTCCGGCGGCACGAACAGCACGTTCTCCATGGCATAGCGCCACTGGAGCATCACCGAGAGGCGCCCGTAGTCGGCGGTGGCCGGTGCGGCCACCATACGGTCAATGACCTCTTTCTGCAGCATGAAGTGCTGGTCCTGAACGACCGCGACATGATCGAGCAGGTGGAACAGGATCGGACTGGAGATGTTGTAGGGCAGGTTGCCCACCACACGGATCTTGCGGCCTGGCCAGCGCGCGGCCAGCGCGGTGAAGTCCACACGAAGCACGTCGGACTCGACCACATCCAGCAGGCGGTGCTCCCGCAGGCGGGCCGCCAGGTCCCGGTCCAGCTCGATCACCGTCAGGCGTCCGAGGCGCTCGACCAGCGGCTGGGTCAGGGCCGCCAGACCCGGACCGATTTCCACCATGGCATCCGATGGCGAGGGCGCTATCGCTGCGACGATCGCATCGATGATGGCGGTGTCGCTCAGGAAGTGCTGACCAAAGCGCTTTCGCGCGACATGCTTCATGCGCGGGCGTGCCGGTGACGACTCAAGGCTGCGGCGCTTCGCGCATCTCGACAAAGGCGCGGCTGCGCACTTCTTCGGTCCACGCGTTGATCGCGTCGTCGGCCTTCTGTTCGCGCACCAGTTCGCGCGCCATGTCGCGCTGCTCACGCTCGCTGAGCGCGGCCTGGCGACGCTCCTCCAGCCGGATCAGGTGCACACCAAACCGCGACACCACCGGTTGCGACACCTCGCCAGGGCGCAGCGCATTCATCACCTGCTCGAACTCGGGCACGAACTGGCCGGGCGACACCCATCCCAGGTCGCCGCCCTGGCGGGCAGAGCCATCCTGGCTGTGCTGACGGGCCAGATCTTCAAAGCTGGCCTGCCCCGCAGCGACCTGCTGGCGATAGCTGTTCAGCCTTGCAATGGCTTCGTCCTGGCTCAGCTGAGCCCCCGGACGAAGCAGGATGTGGCGCGCGCGGCTCTGCACGACACTCAGTTCGGGCAACGGTGCCTGGCGCTTGTCCACCACCTTGAGCACGTGCAGCCCGGCCGCACTGCGCAAGGGCCCGGCGACGCCGCCCACCGGCAGGTTGCGTGTGGCCTGCACAAACAGTTCGGGCAGGCGCGACAGCGGCCGGAACCCGAGGAGGCCGCCACTGGACGCCTCGGGCGCTTCCGAGTACTCGCGCGCCTGGACCGCCAGATCGGCACCCTTGCGCAGACGGTCGGCCACACCCTGGGCCCGGGCCTCCAGCTCACGCAGCTTGTCTGGACCACTGCCCTCGGGCACTTGCACCAACACGTGTCCCAGGTTGAGTTCCAGCCCCTCGGGACGGGCGGCCTGCCGCTCCGCGATGAAGCGGTCGATGTCGGCCTCGGTGACGCGCACGCGCGCTTCCACCTCACGGTCGCGCAGGCGCTGCAGCAGCACCTGGTTGCGCAGTTCGTTGCGCAGTTTGTTGATGTCCATGCCTTCGGCGGCCAGCCGCCGCCGGAAGGCCTCCACACTGAGCTGGTTCTGAGCCGCCAGCGATTGCTCGGCCTGCGCCAGTGTGGCCTCGTCCACCCGAACGCCCTGTTCGGTGGCCTGCTGCAACAGCGCCCTCTCCACGATGAGTTGCTCCATCACCTGCTTCGCCAGTTGGTCGCGAGGAGGAAGGCTGCGGCCCTGGGCCGCGAACTGCTGCTCGACACGCAACATGCGCTGCCGGACATCAAAATTGGTCACGGGCTCGGAGTTGACCAGTGCGACGATGTAGTCCACGGTGCGGGTCGAGGGCCCGCTGACCGGGCGCTGCAACTCCGCGGCAGGGCGCAGTGCCTGACCCTGCGCCGGCCACGCGCCCAGCAACAGCCCCCCGGCCAACAGGATCTGCAAGCCTCTGAGGTGAACTCCCGGACGGTCAGTCATATTGCTGGAAACGGTTGGGCTGGACGACTTCTTCACGCAGGTACTGGTATTTGGGCACGTTGGCCTGGATGCTCTGCAAGGAACTGCCACCGACCTTCGAGAACCCGTTGAACTCGAGCTGGAACAGGATGCGGCGATCCGAGGTGTTTGAACTGGTCTGCAGACGCTCCAGAACGACACGCCCCAGCCAGCAACCGGCGTCGTACTCGAAACCGGCAATCACGTCGATGAGCTTGCGGTCGGGCATGCTGTAGTTCAGGCGCCCGACGCCGTACCACTGCCCCGGACCAAGGGCCCGTCCCGGCACCGGCTCGGTCGTGCGACCCCAGATGCCGGACAGCGGCCACTGCCAGCCCAGATCGAGTTGCTCGCTCACACCTTTCTGGATGCGGTAGGCGGCGCTGAGCACCTTGTAAGGCCCCGGGGTGTACCGGCCGCCGAGAGTGGTGCGGCGGGACTCGCGGGTCTTGGTGTTGTACTGCACGTTGGCGTCGAGCGACCACAGCGGGTCCCACTGCACACGGGTCGACAGCAGGGTATCGCTCAGGCGCTCCGTGACCGGTGCTCCACCTGGCAGCGTCACGTTCTGGTCGGCCAGCAGGGCGCGCTGAGCGACACCCAGGCGCACCACCTCGGCGCCGGTCCCCGAGTCCAGCAGACGCGAGCTCACACCCACCGTCACCGCCCGGGTGTCGCTGATGCGGTCGTTGCCGCTGAAGGCATGTTCGGCAAACATGCTGGAGTAGTTGAAACTGCGCGCCGCCGAGTCGTAGTTGGGCAGATCGCTCTGGTCGCGGAACGGTGTCCAGGTCGCAAAGGCCCGCGGCTCCAGGGTCTGGATGTAGCTTGTGCCAAAGAATTCGGCCGGCCGCTCGAACACCAGACCGCTGTCGATGCTGACCGTGGGCACGGTGCGCGTGGCCGACACCGTGGACCCGGTCGTGTTGTCGTTGCTGTAGCGTGCCATGTGCACGCGTGCCTTGGGCGTGACATACCAGCCCGGGGCCTGCCAGCGCCGGGCAATCTGGGCCACCGCCACCGAACGGTCACCGCCAATCTCCCGCCCGGTGGGCACACCCGCACTCAGCACCGCCCGCTGGAAACGCGTCACGTTGGTACCGAGAGACAGATCCCAGCCCGGGGCACCGAACAGGGTCTGGTTGGGCTGCTCGTAGGAAAAACCTATGGACGGCAGCCGGTCGAACGGGGGCGTGATCGGCGCGTTCACATCCTGCAGGGTCTGGTACCGGTACATGCCGCCGCTGACCGACCAGGGGCCTATGCCCCAGCCCAGCGCGACCTCGTTGTGCAGCAGGCGAGAGGTCAGCGAGGTGATGGTGCGCGGGAAGTCGCGCCAGTAGTTGTCGTCGCTGACCTTGTTGAGGTTGACGCGCAGTCCGATCGGGCTGCCGCCGCCAATCGGGCGGGTCAGCTGGTGGTTGTGGCGGTACGCCACCGCCCAGCGGTCGTCGTCGCGCAGCTTGTCCGAGGGCATGTAGGACGTGCGCAGGTTGCCGGTGTAACCGGGCTGCAGGTAACGGAACTCGCCCGACAGATCCAGTCCGCGCTTGGTCATCAGCGTGGGGGTGACCGTGGCGTCGTAGTTGGGGGCGATGTTGAAGTAGTAGGGCGTCGACAGCTCCACGCCGCTCTGCGTGCTGATGCTCAGGCTGGGGGGCAGGGCACCGGTCTTGCGCTGGTCCGACAGCGGGAAGCTCAGGATGGGCGCGGCCAGGATGGGGACCCCCTTGAACTCGATCACACCCGACTTGGCAATGCCCACGTCCTCCACCTGGTCCAGTTCGATGGACGAGGCGCGCACGATCCAGTCGGGCATCCAGGTCGAGCCTGGCGGTCGCGGGCAGGTCGAATAGCGGCCGTCGTGCACCATCGTCCGGTCGTCGCCCATGAAGTCGACCCGGCGCGCATCGCCTTTGCCTTCGTTCTTCAGCAGCGAAAACTCGGGCTGGTTGAAGTGTCCCCAGTGGCTGTTGACGTTGACCTCGGCATCCGGGCCGGTGAATCGGTCGCCGTTGCGGTTGATGAGCACGTTGCCCTGGGCCTTGGTCTCGCCGGTGCGCTTGTCGTGCTCGATGCGGTCGGCACGGATCACGGTATCGTGCCGGCGCAGTTCGGCGCCGCCCTGCATGACCGTCACCCCGTCCATCTCGCCTTCCAGGCTCTCGCCCCAGATGAAAACGGGCAGCTGCTTGCGAACCTCCGTCGGCACCTGCTGGATCAGCGACTCGCCCGGTTTGAGCTGGATGGCCGCCGCGTCGGGCCCAGCCCCGGTGTTCTGGGCCCAGGACGGCGTGCAGGCGCCGCCCAGTGCGAGCACGGCCAACGCCCCCTGCACAGCGCGCGCCAGGGTGGTGGGTTCCGGAAGTCGCGCCATGCGCGGCAGACGGGCGGGGCTGTTCGGGGAGGAGGAATCAGGTTTCAAGGCGGTGTGTGGCGAAACGGCCGTCTCTGATTTCGGTGGCACATGCCCCGTCGCTGTCGATCGACCGGGCCTCGGACTGCCGGCGGAGGTGACCAACGGCAAGGGGGATTTGTAGAATCTCCGGCCATTATCCTATGCCACCCGCCCGGCCTGCCAGCACGTCGGCGCCTCCGTCTCCCCCCGCTTCCATGACGCCGAACACCCCCGCAGTCACCTGGGCCGATCCGGCCCGCCACGCCGCCTTCGACCACTGGCTGCAAGGGCTGGCCACGGCCCAGGGCCTGCGCCCCGAAACGTTGCGCCCGGCCTCGGCCGACGCCAGTTTCCGCCGCTACCTGCGCGTGGACACCGTGGACGGCGGCAGCCGCATCGTGATGGATGCGCCGCCCGACAAGGAAAACTGTGCGCCCTTCGTGCACGTGGCGGGCCTGATGAAGGCCGCCGGCCTGCTGGTGCCCGACATCCTGGCCTGGGACGAACCCCGGGGCTTCATGCTGCTGCCCGACCTGGGCACGCAGACCATGATGGAGCAGATCGACGCCGACCACCCCCAGGCCAACCATGCGCGCTACCTGCAAGCAGTGGACACGCTGCTGGCCTGGCAGCTCGCCTCCAGGCCAGGCGAACTGCCGCCCTACGACGAAGCCCTGTTGCGCCGCGAGCTGCAGCTGTTTCCCGACTGGTACCTCGCGCAGCATCGACAGGTCAAGGTCGAAGGCACGATGGCCGGCACATTGCAGAAGACCTTCGACACCATCGTGGCGCGCAACCTGGCCGCACCCACGGTGCACGTGCACCGCGACTTCATGCCGCGCAACCTGATGATCCCGGCCCACCCGGGTTCGACGCCCGCCCAACAGCTGGGCGTGCTGGACTTCCAGGACGCGGTGCATGGCCCCATCACCTACGACATCGCCAGCCTGATGCGCGACGCCTTCCTGACCTGGGAAGAAGACTTCGTCATCGACATCACCGTGCGCTACTGGGAAAAGGCGCGCAAGGCCGGGCTGATGGACTTCGAGGACTGGCACAGCGACTTCGGCGCCTTCTACCGCGCGGTCGAGTGGATGGGCCTGCAGCGCCATCTGAAGGTGGCCGGCATCTTCGCCCGACTGACACTGCGCGACGGCAAACCGAAGTACCTGGCCGATGCGCCGCGCTTTATCGCCTACATCCGGGCCACCGCCCACCGCTACCGGGAACTCGGTCCGCTGCTGAAACTGATCGACGAAGTGGAAGGCCTGCAGGCGGCCAGCGGCTTCGCCTTCGGCCGCGTCTGAGCCGTTCCAGCGTGCCCCGCTTTCACTGCCCCATCCCGCTGAGCGCCGGCGCCGAGCTGGAACTGCCGGCCGCTGCCGCGCGCCACGTGCAGGTGCTGCGCCACCAGCCCGGCGATGCGATCACCCTGTTCAACGGAGAAGGTGGCCAGTGGTCGGCCACCATCCTGCGCATGGGCCGCAGCGACGTCGCGGTCAAGGTCGGCGCGTTTGAAGACGTCGAGCGCGAGCCGGCGCGGCGCGTGCACCTGGCGATGGGCATGCCGGCCAACGAGCGCATGGACTGGCTGGTGGAAAAGGCCGCCGAACTCGGCGTGGCCAGCCTGCAGCCCCTGCACACCGCGCACAGCGTGCTGCGCCTCAGTGGTGAACGTGCGGCCAAGAAGCAGGGTCACTGGCAATCGGTCGCGGTCGCGGCCTGCGAACAGTGCGGCGGCAACCGCGTGCCAGCGGTGCGGCCGGTGGCCGACGTGGCCGCCTGGTTGCGTGACAGCGGGCACATCGCCCCGCTGCGCTGCGTGCTCTCGCTGGCGGACGGCTCACGCCCGCTGGCGGAGGTGCTGCGCGAACAGCCGGCCGACACACCGGTGCTCTTCCTCAGCGGCCCGGAAGGCGGACTGTCTGCGCAGGAAGACGCCCTGGCGCGCACCGCGGGCTTTGTGCCCGTCACGCTGGGGCCCCGCATCCTGCGGGCGGAAACGGCGGCGCTCGCGGCCCTGGTGAGCGCCCAGGTGTGAACGACCGCTGAACGAACCCTTCAGCGCGGGTACAGGCGGACCGGCACAGACTGCGTTCCACAGTCAATACCGACTGCCACGCACGAAGGAGTTCACCATGAACAAGCACCTGCTTCTCGCTGGCGCCGCTTGCCTGGCCCTGGCCACCACCGCATCGCTGGCCACGGCCGGCGAACACCAGCGCGATGACCAGCCGACCCAGCGGTCGGCGCAGCACCGTGACGATTCCCACCACAGCCGCGCCAACCGTTCCGCCCAGGGCTTCGATCACGGCATGCAGGTGGTGCCCACCACAGCGGGCGCCGGCCAGGCCGGCGAAGGGTGGCGCTACTTCTCGGACCCTGCGGCACACCGCGCGGTGGTCATCAGTCCGCAAGGCGAGTACTTTCTCAGCCGCGGCAAGGGGATGCGCCTGGTCGCCGTGACACGGCCGCAATCCTGAGCCGCGTTCAGGGTGGCGTGCGGCGCGGCGCCGCCGCCTTGTATAAACGCTGACTTATGAACAAAAACCTCTGGCTGCTGGCCGCCGCGCAAGGCCTGTTCCTGACCAACAACGTGGTCTTCATCGCCATCAACGGGCTGGTGGGGCTCTCGCTGGCCCCGCTGGGCTGGATGGCGACGCTGCCGGTGATGGGCTATGTGGTCGGTGGCGCACTGTCCACGCCGCTGGTGGCGCGCACCCAGAGCGCCTTCGGCCGCCAGGGCTCGTTCCAGATCGGGCTGCTGGTCGCCCTGGGTTCGGCGCTGCTGTGCTGGTGGGCCGCGATGGACAAGAACTTCTGGCTGCTGGTGGCGGCCACCGTGATCGCCGGCTACTACAGCGCCAACGGCCAGCTCTACCGCTTCGCCGCCGCCGAACTGGCGGCACCGGACTACCGCGAAAAGGCGGTGTCGCTGGTGCTGGCCGGCGGTCTGGTGGGCGCGGTGCTCGGCCCCAATCTGGCCAGCCGCACGCGCAACCTGCTGGAGGTGCCGTTCGCCGGCGCCTACCTGGCGCTGGCGGTGGTGGCGCTGCTGTCGATGGCGGTGATGGCCTTCATGAAGTTCCCGCCGCTGCCGCCGAAGAAGGCCAACGCCGACACCGGCCGGCCGCTCTCGGAGATCATGAGGCAGCCCGTCTTCATCGTGGCCGCCGCGGGCGCGGCGCTGGGCTACGGCGTGATGAACCTGCTGATGGCCGCCACGCCGCTGGCGATGCAGGTCTGCGGCTTCGAGTTCGAGGACGCGGCCCTGGTGCTGGAATGGCACGTGATCGGCATGTTCGCCCCCGGCTTCTTCACCGGCCACCTGATCAAGCGCTTCGGTGTGCTCACCATCATGGGCGTGGGCGTGCTGCTGAACGCGGCCTGCATCGCCATCGCGCTCACCGGTGTGGACCTGCACCAGTTCCTGATCGCGCTGTTCCTGCTGGGTGTGGGCTGGAATTTTCTGTTCACCGGCAGCACCACGCTGTCGCTGCAGGCCTACAGGCCTGAGGAAAAAGACCGCGCACAGGCCGCCATCAACTTCTTCGTTTTTGCCACCATGGCCGTCACCTCGTTCGCCTCCGGTGCCCTCGTCACCACCCAGGGCTGGGCCTTGCTGAACCTGGGTTCGCTGGTGCCCGTGGCCCTCACCGGGGTGGCGCTGGGCTGGCTTGCCTGGCTCCGGCGCGCGGCCCACAATCCGGCCTGAACCGGCCCCGGTCGGCGCCGGACGCCACGCATTGAGAGGAGAGCTCGCATGGGACTGTTGGATTCACTGGTGGGCGCGGCCACGAACGCCGCCTTCGGGGGACAGCAGAACAGCCAGCCGGCGCAAGGCGGCCCCGGTGGTCTGGACCCGCAGCTGCTGATCGGTCTGATCGGCGTGCTGATGAACAACGCGGGAGGGCTCTCGGGCATCCTGGCCAAACTGCAGCAGGCCGGCCTGGGCGACGCCGCCTCCTCCTGGGTCGGCACGGGGGCCAACCAGCCGGTCTCACCCGACGCGCTGGGCAGCGCCCTGGGCCCGGACCTGATGGACATGATCGCCCGCCAGCTCGGGGGCAGCCAGCAGCAGGCCGCCGGCACCATGGCCGACCTGCTGCCCGGCCTGATCGACCAGCTCACCCCCCAGGGGCAGGTGCCGCCGGACAACGGCCTGGACGCGCTCGGTTCGCTGCTCGGCGGCGGTCAGCGCGGTGGTGCCGGGGGTCTGGATGCGGGCGACCTCATGGGCATGCTCGGCGGCCTGATGGGCCGGCGCTGAGCCTCAGGCCGGAATGTGCACGTCGAGCCAGGCGCGCAGTTCGGCGTACACCGCCGAGGGGTCGGTCTCGTTGAAGATTTCGTGAAACAGCCCATCGAACCGGCGGCTGTGCACCAGCCCCTTCGGCGCGACCGCGGCAAAGGCGCGGCTGCCCTCGGGCCGCACCAGCCGGTCGGCCCCGGCGTACATCAGCAGCGTGGGCACCTGCCAGGTCGGCGCGGCCGCCACCACGCGCGGGCCGTTGCTGTCGATGAAGCGCGCCAGTCGCGCCGAAATGCGGTTGTGCACCAGCCGGTCGCGCTGGTAGGCCGCCACCTGCGCCGGGTCGTGGGAGATGCCGCGCGGGTCCAGCCCGTTGGGCACGGTGAAGTCGGGTGCCCAGCGGTAGAGCAGCCGGGTCAGCAGGCGCTGGAACGCGCTCATGCCGGTGTCCAGCGCGGGCGACGAGAGCACCAGGGCATCCACCGGCTCGATGCCGCGCTGCACGAAGGTGGAGGCCACCAGGCCGCCCATGCTGTGGCCCAGCAGCACCAGGGGGCAGGCCCAGGGTTCGGCGATGTGCCGGCGCGTGTCGTCCACCAGCTCCTGCAGGTCGGCCAGCAGGTCGTCGTCGTCCGACAGCACCCCGCGGTCACCGCCCGAGTCGCCGTGGCCGCGCTGGTCGTAGGCGCGCACGCTGAAGCCCCACTCGTTCAGGCGCTGTGCCACCGCGTCGTAGCGCCAGGCGTGTTCGCCCAGCCCATGCACGATGAGCACCACGGCCCGCGGCCGCTGCCGCGACGGCAGGGGCCAGTCGTAGAGCGCGATGTTCAGGCCGTCGCGCAGGGTGAAGGGCGCCTGGGTGGTGTCGGACATGGGCGGCGCGGCGTCAGGGCATGCGGGCGATGACCTGCGCCACCGAGGCGGTCAGGCGCCGCGCGTAGTCCAGGTGCAGGAATTCATTGGGCCCGTGCGCGTTGCTTCGCGGGCCGAGCACGCCGCAGACCATCATCTGCGCGGTGGGGAAGCCCTGGCTGAGCATGTTCATCAGCGGGATGGTGCCGCCCTGGCCGATGGTGGCGCAGGCGGCGCCGTAGTGCGCCTGCGAGGCTTCCTGCAGCGCCTGCTCGAACCACGGCGTGGTGGAGGGCGCATTCCAGCCGGTGGCCGAGCTCAAGCCCTCGAACGTCACCTTGGCCTGGTAGGGCGCGTTGTCTTCCAGCAGGGCCTTGAGCTGCTGCACGGCGGGCGCGGCCTCGACCAGCGGCGGCAGGCGCAGGCTGAGCTTGAACGCGGTGTAGGGCCGCAGCACGTTGCCAGCGTTGGCGATGTCCGGGAAACCGTCGGCGCCGGTGACCGACAGCGTGGGCCGCCAGGTGCGCGCCAGCAGCGCCTCGACCGGGTCGGTGGTGGTGGGCAGGGCCGAGACGGTGGCGCCGCCACAGTCGTGGTGGGCCCAGGGAAAGCGCTTGAACAGCTCGTCGCCCAGGATGGCGGCCGTGGCCTGCGCCTGCGCCTGCCGTTCGGCCGGCACCTCGCAGTGGAAGCTGGCCGGCAGCAGGCGGCCGGTGCCGCTGTCTTCCAGCCGGTCCAGCACCTGCCGCATGATGCGGAAGCTCGACGGCACAAGGCCCGAGGCGTCGCCCGAGTGGATGCCTTCGGTGAGGATTTCGACCTTGAGCACGCCGCTGGCCATGCCGCGCAGGCTGGTGGTCAGCCAGAGCTGGTCGTAGTTGCCGGCACCGCTGTCCAGGCAGATCACCAGTCCGACATCGCCCAGCCGGGACCGCAGCGCGTCCACATAGGGCAGCAGATCGGCCGAACCGCTTTCTTCCGAGGTTTCGATCAGGCCGACGATGCGCGGGTGGGCCACGCCCTGCGCCTTGAGGGCCTGGATGGCCGTGACGCTGGCGTAGACCGCGTAGCCGTCGTCTGCGCCACCGCGGCCGTAGAGCTTGCCGTCGTCGATCACAGGGGTCCACGGCCCCAGGTCGCTGCGCCAGCCGTTGAATTCGGGCTGCTTGTCGAGGTGGCCGTACATCAGCACGGTCTGGCCTGACGCCGGGGCGGGCGTGCCGTCCTTTCCTTCGCTGGCCGGCAGTTCAAAGAACAGCACCGGTGTGCGCGGCCGGCCCTGGGCGTCGTTCAGGCGCACGATTTCCAGTTGCAGGCCGGGCACCTGTTGCGCGCGCACCCAGTCTGCGGCGTTCTGCAGCACGCGTTCGAGCAGGCCGTGGGCCGCCCAGTCGGGGTCGAACATCGGCGACTTGGCCGGCACCGCGATGTAGCGCTGCAGCTCGGGCACGATGGATTCGCGCCAGGCGGCGTCGACCTGCGATTGCAGGGCTTGCGGTTCCAGGGGCAGGGCGGAAGCGGGCAGGCGGGCGTTCATGGCGGTCCTCTCGGCGCGGGCGGTGCGACAGAGGGCCAGTATAGGCAGGCCACCGCCCCGGCAGGGCGGCGGGAACTTCCGAAAACCGCGCTCAGGCCGACAGGCGGAAGGTGGCGACCACGCCAGCCAGCCGCTGCGCCTGGTCCCGCAGGCTCTGGGCCGCGGCGGCGCTCTCTTCCACCAGCGCCGCGTTCTGCTGCGTCATCTGGTCCAGCTGGGCCACCGCCGAGCCGACCTGGGCAATGCCCTGGCTCTGCTCGCCTGTGGCGGCACCGATCTCGCTGATGACGTCGGTCACGCGCTGCACGCTGGCCACGATCTCGTCCATGGTCTGGCCCGCCTCGCTGACCAGGCGCGTGCCCGCCTCCACGCGGTCCACGCTGGTGCCGATCAGGCCCTTGATCTCCTTGGCGGCCTCGGCGCTGCGCTGCGCCAGGCTGCGCACCTCGCCGGCCACCACGGCAAAGCCGCGGCCCTGTTCGCCCGCGCGCGCCGCCTCGACGGCTGCGTTGAGTGCCAGGATGTTGGTCTGGAACGCGATGCCGTCGATCACGCCGATGATGTCGTTGATCTTGCGGCTGCTCTCGTTGATCTCGCGCATGGTGTGCACCACCTCGCCCACCACGGTGCCGCCGCGTCGTGCGGTGCCCGCTGCGGCCTCGGCCAGCTGGGTCGCCGTGCGCGCCGACTCGGCGCTCTGCCGCACGGTGCCGGTCAGTTCTTCCATGCTGGCCGCGGTTTCCTGCAGGTTGCTGGCCGTGTGCTCGGTGCGGCTGGACAGGTCCTGGTTGCCCGAGGCGATCTCGGTGCTGGCGGTGCTGATGCTGTCGGTCGCCGTGCGCACCTGGCTCACGGTGCCCCGCAGCGAGGCGATCATGTCGGCCAGCGCCGCGAGCAGGCTGCCAGCGGGCACACGGGGCAGGGTGACGGTCAGGTCGCCATCGGCCACCGAACGCATCGCCGACACCGCCAGGGCCGGCTCGCCACCGATCTGGCGCATCACGCTGCGCAGCGTCAGCCAGCCGATGCCGGCGATCACCAGCAGCCCCGACAGCGCCAGCGCACCGTTGACCGCCAGGGTGCGCCACACCATGGCGTCCAGGTCGTCGGTGTACAGGCCCGAGCCCACCATCCAGTTCCAGCCATCGACCTTCATGATGTACTGCAGCTTGGGCACCGATTTCGTGTCGCCCGGGCGCGGGAAATTGGTCTGCACGAAGGCCCGGCCGTCGGTGCTCTGGCGCATGCCGTTGACCAGGGACGCGATGACGTCGGCACCCTCACCGTCCTTGACCTTGCCGACCATGTTCTGACCATCCCACTCCGGCTTGATCGGGTGCATCACGCCCACGCCGTCGAGCGACCAGATGTAGAGGTACTCCTTGCCGCCCTCGCCGTAGCGCGCATGCGCGACCGCGGCCTTGGCCGCTGCCTGCGCCACCTCGGCGCCGAGCTTGCCGGACGTCTGCATGGCACGGAAGCCCTCGACGATGGAATGGGCCGATTCGACCGCCGTGACGAGCTGACCGTGGCGGGCGTCGGTGAGCTGGCGCTTGGTCTGCACCACCGACAGCGCACCCATGACCGCGATGCCCAGCACCGCCACCACCACCAGCAGCAGGATGCGGCCGCGGAGACTCATCTGATTCAACATGATTGTTTCTCTTTACCTAAATCAACCGGCACTCAGCCGGAAAGTGGCCACCACACCGGCCAGCTTCTGGGCCTGGTCCTGCAGGCTCTGGGCCGCCGCTGCGCTTTCTTCCACCAGCGCGGCGTTCTGCTGCGTCATCTGGTCGAGCTGCCCCACCGCGCCGTTGACCTGCCCGATACCCTGGCTCTGCTCGTTGGCCGCCGTGGTGATGTGACCGATCAGATCGGAAATCCTCTGCGCATTCGCGACGATCTCGCCGATGGTGGTGCCGGCCTCTGTGACCTGGCGCGTCCCGGCCTCGACCTTCTCGACGCTGGCGCCGATCAGGCCCTTGATCTCCCGCGCCGCTTCGGCGCTGCGCTGCGCCAAGCTGCGCACCTCGCCGGCCACCACGGCAAAGCCGCGGCCCTGTTCGCCCGCGCGCGCCGCCTCGACGGCTGCGTTGAGCGCCAGTATGTTGGTCTGGAAGGCGATGCCGTCGATCACACCGATGATGTCGCCGATCTTCTGGCTGCGGTGGTTGATCTCCTGCATGGTCGCCACCACCTCGCCGACCACCTCGCCGCCGCGCGCCGCCACCACCGCGTTGGCCTGGGCCATCTCGCTGGCCTGGCGCGCCGACTCGGCGCTCTGCTGCACGGTGCTGGTGATCTGGTCGATGCTGCTGGCGGTCTGCTGCAGGCTGGAGGCGGCCTGCTCGGTGCGGCTGGACAGGTCCTGGTTGCCCGAGGCGATCTCGGCGCTGGCCACACCGATGCTGTCGGTGGTCTGGCGCACCTGGCTGACGATGCGTGCGAGCGATGCCTGCATCTCGCCCAGCGCCGACATCAGCCGCGTGAGCTCGTCCTTGCCCTCCACCGCGACCGGCTGGGTCAGGTCGCCGCGCGAGATGGCCATGGCCAGGCGCTGCGCCTGGTCGAGCGGGCGGCAGATGCTCTGCATGTTGGCCAGGGTGGTCGGCACCACCACCAGCACCGCCACCGCCACCGCGATGCCGAACAGCAGCATGGTCTGCTGACCGGTGCCGACCTGCTCGGCCTGCACCGCCGCCGCTTCCGCCGAGATGATGGCCTCGATCTTCTTCATGTCGGCCTGCAGTTCGGCGTAGCGGTCGTGGGCGCGCGCCAGCATGCGGTTGGCCACGGTGGCGCTGTCGTACCCCCCGGCCTTGATGTTGGCCACCGTGGGTTCGACCGCCGCCGAGTAGTCCTTGAGCTTGGCGCTCATCTGCTGCAGCACCGCGTTGTCCTCGTCGGCCTCACCCTGCTGCAGGGCCAGCATCAGCTGGCCGATCTCGTCGCGGGTCTTCTCCCACTTCATGTTCGCCAGCGACAGCTGCTCGGGCGATTCGTAGTGGATCACCATGTCCTTCTCGTGGCGGCTGAGGTCCGCCATGGCCAGTCGCAGCTTGGACAGCTCGACGGTCTCATGGAAGGCGTGATCGACAAACTCCTGACTCAGGGCCTGCATGCGCTGCATGCCCCACAGGCCGGCGCTGCCCACCACGAACAGCAGGGCCAGCACGACGCCGATGGCGCCGATCATTCGGAAGCGGATGGAAAAGTGACGCATAAAGGACCGGATCCACATGATGAGACTCGCCGGAAGGTTGGTATTGGCTTCAGAAACTTTCCCAGTCGCCTTCGGTATTGGCACTGGCACTGGTCACCACCTTGGCGGGAGACACCGGGGCCACAGCGGGCGCAGGTGCCCGGGTGGCGGTGGCCAGCGGTGCTGCGGCCGATGCCTTGGGCGGCTGTTCGCGCACCACCGGGCTCGCGGCCGCCTTGGCCGGTGCCGAAGCCGGGGCCCGGGCCGCCTGCACAGGTGCGGTGGTCGCGCGGGTCACCGGGGCAGCAGGGCCTGCCGCTGGCTTGGCCGCGGCCTCTGTGGCGCGGGTGGCGCCATCGACCTTGAAGATCGACACGACCTGCGCCAGCCGGGCCGCCTGGTCCTTCAGGCTCTCGGCAGCTGCTGCACTTTCCTCGACCAGCGCCGCGTTCTGCTGCGTCATCTGGTCCAGCTGGTTGACAGCGGTGTTGACCTGGCCGATGCCGTCGCTCTGCTCGCCTGCGGCCGCGCTGATCTCGCCGACGATGTCGGTCACACGACGGATCGAGCCGACCACCTCGTTCATGGTCTGACCGGCTTCGCCCACCAGGCGGCTGCCCGCGTCCACGCGGTCGACGCTGGCGCTGATCAGCCCCTTGATTTCCTTGGCCGCCTCGGCGCTGCGCTGCGCCAGACTGCGCACCTCGGCAGCCACCACCGCAAAGCCGCGGCCCTGTTCGCCCGCCCGGGCCGCTTCCACCGCTGCGTTGAGCGCGAGGATGTTGGTCTGGAAAGCGATGCCATCGATCACGCCGATGATGTCGCTGATCTTCTGGCTGCTGTGGTGGATCTCCTGCATGGTGTGCACCACCTGGTCGACCACCTGACCACCGCGCACGGCAATCTCCGAGGCGCTGGCAGCCAGCTGGTTGGCCTGGCGCGCCGCATCGGCGCTGTTGCGCACCGTGCTGGTCAGCTCTTCCATGGAGGCCGCCGTCTGTTGCAGGTTGCTGGCCGCCTGCTCGGTGCGGCTGGAGAGGTCGTGGTTGCCCGAGACGATCTCGCGGGAAGCCACGTTGATGCTGTCGCTGGCGCCGCGCACCTGGGACACCGTGGCCACCAGCGAGGCCTTCATGTCGGCCAGTGCCTGTTGCAGCTGACCGAGCTCGTCACCGCGGTCCACGACCAGCGGCTGGGTCAGGTCGCCATCCGCCACCGCCCGCGCGGCACGCACCGCTCCGGCCACCGGCACCGACACCGAACGGGCCGCGCGCCAGGCCACCAGCGCGCCGACCAGCAGGGCCACGCAGGCGAGGACGCCGATGATGCTCATCTGGCGCGACAGCGCGGCGCTGGCCTGCTCCACTTCCTGGGTCACCAGCGCATGTTCGTGTTTCTGGAGTTCCTGCATGGCGCCGATGTAGCGCTGCGCCGCGGGCAACAGCTTCTCGGTCAGCATGGTGGATGCCTCCGGCTCCACCGCCTTGAGCGCATCGAAGTACGTCTTGCGCACCTCGATGTATTCCTTGCGCCGTGCGCCGATGTCGGCCAGCAGGCTCTTGCCCTGTTCGGAGGTGATCGCCGCTTCCAGGTCCTTCTGCAGCGTGTTGATGCGCTCGGTGGTTTCGGCCATCAGCGGCTTGAAGTAGCTGTCCACCTCCGGGTGGTTGGCGGACTTGGCCATCGCCATCACGCGGTTGACGTTCAGCTGCGTGCTGGCCACCCACTCGTCGGCGAGCTGCACCAGCCGGTTCATTTCGAGCAGGCGCTGCTGTCCGGCGGTCGCGGAAGTCACGGCATTGAACGCCATGGCGGTCAGCAGCAGGAGCAGCAGCAGCACGGCACCAAAGCCCAGGCCCAGGCGCTGGCTGATCTTGAGGTTGTTGAATTTCATGTTGGTCCTTCGTGGGGTCGGGTCTGGTCAGCGAAGCGATTCCGTGTGGGCCGCACCCTCGGTGCGGAACGTCGCCACGACCTGAGTCAATCGAGTGGCCTGCTCCCTGAGGCTTTGCGCGGCGGCTGCGCTCTCTTCCACGAGTGCCGCGTTCTGTTGCGTCATCTGGTCCAGCTGCGTCACCGCCACGTTCACCTGGCCGATGCCGTCGCTCTGTTCGCCCGCGGCCGCGCTGATCTCGCCGATGATCTCCGTCACCCGCTGCACGCTGGCCACCACCTCGCCCATGGTCTGACCCGCATCGCCCACCAGGCGGCTGCCGGTCTCGACCTTGTCCACGCTGGTGCCGATCAGCCCCTTGATCTCCTTGGCCGCCTCGGCGCTGCGCTGGGCCAGGCTGCGCACCTCGGCCGCCACCACCGCGAAACCACGGCCCTGCTCGCCCGCCCGCGCCGCCTCCACCGCCGCATTGAGCGCGAGGATGTTGGTCTGGAACGCGATGCCGTCGATCACGCCGATGATGTCGTTGATCTTCTGGCTGCTGTGGTGGATCTCCTGCATGGTGTGCACCACCTGGTCGACCACCTGACCACCGCGCACCGCAATCTCCGAGGCGCTGGCGGCCAGCTGGTTGGCCTGGCGCGCGGCATCGGCGCTGTTCCTGACCGTGCTGGTCAGCTGCTCCATGGAGGCCGCGGTCTGCTGCAGGTTGCTGGCCGCCTGCTCGGTGCGGCTGGAGAGGTCCTGGTTGCCCGAAGCGATCTCCGCGCTCGCCGTGCCGATGCTGTCGCTGGCATGGCGCAACTCGCCGAGCATGCCGACGAAGCGCTGGCGCATGTCCTCGACCTCGCGCACCAGACGGCCGATCTCGTCGCTGCGGTCGGTGGTGAAGCGCTGGCTCAGGTCGCCCTTGGCCACGGCCGTGACCGCGACGGTCAGGCTGCCCAGCGGGCGGCTGACATTGCGCCGCACCAGCCAGTACAGGCCCAGACCCAGCACCGCGGTGGCCGCAACCAGCAGGCCCCAGAAGGCGTACATGGTGGCCCAGTGCGACGCCATGGCCTCGTCGTCCGACACCTCGGCCACCACCCACCAGCCACCGGCCTTGGTGGGTCGCTTGACCACCCAGGGGCTGGACAGGTCGTTCGAGACCAGGGACGTGGAGTCCGCCACGAACGCCTCGGGCGTGGCACGAAGGCTGGCCAGCAGCGGTCCGGCCGAGGGGTAGGCCTCCAGCACCTTCTTGCCCGCCGCCGTGGGATGCACGACGAACACCGCGTCCGCATCGCTCTTGCGCGGATCGATGATCACGGTGGAGCCGCTCTCGAAGAAACGGGCCTCGCTCACCAGCTTCTGCAGCGCGGTCTGGAAGTCCGAGAGATCGAAACCGATGAACAGGATGCCCACCACCTTGCCGGCCTGGTCCTTCAGGGCCTCGTAGTGCGTCATGTAGGGCTTGCCGAACAGCACGGCACGGCCGGTGTAGTTCTGGCCCTGCAGCACCAGCGGGTAGGCCGGGTGGTCGCGCGCCAGCAGGGTGCCGACGGCCCGCTCGCCGTCTTCCTTCTTGAGCGAGGTGGTCACGCGCTCGAAGTCCTCGCCCTTGCGCATGAACACGGTGGCCACGCCGCCGGTCATCTTGTTGAAGTCGTCCACGTCGCTCGTTTCGCCGTTGAGGCGGAACGACCAGCTCTTGATCAGGCCGGCGGCCTCGTCCAGTTCAAAGAACTGGGAGAACTTGGCCCGGAACGGCCGGTACGCACGGTCGGTCATCAGGCGCGCGGTGGCGTCGAAGGCGTCCACCGAATCGGCGACCGACTGCGTCTTGTCGCCCACCCACTGCACGATGCGCTCGCGGGAGCGCTCCTCGGCCACCAGGCTCATGACAACGCTGATCGTCACCAGCACGCCCGAGAGCATGGCCACCGCCAGCAGCGCGACGCGCCGTGCCAGCGAGCGGTTGTTGATGGTGGGGTTCTTCATGGCTTACTGCAGGTTCTGCGAGCTGCTGTCCATCAGCCCCATGTCGGGACTGCTCATCAGCGCCTCGATGTCCATCAGGATCAGCATGCGCTCGCCCACGCTGGCGATGCCCGTGATGAAGCTCGTGTCCATCGACGTGTTCATCTCCGGCGCCGGCTTGATCAGCTCGCTGGCCAGCTCCAGCACGTCCGAGACCGAATCGACCACCGCACCGACCACCCGGCCGCGCACGTTGAGCACGATCACCACCGTGAAGCCGTTGTATTCCACCTTCTCGCAGCCCAGCTTGATGCGCAGGTCCACCACCGGCACGATCACCCCGCGCAGGTTCACCACGCCCTTGATGAAGTGCGGTGCGTTCGCGATCCGCGTAGGCTCCTCGTAGGAGCGGATCTCCTGCACCCGCAGGATGTCGATCCCGTATTCCTCCGCACCCAGGCGGAAGGTCAGGAATTCGGCATGGGCGCCTTGCTGGCCTGCGACGTGGCGGGCATCGCCGGCAGCGGTGGAGGGAGAGTGCATGTCCATGTAGGCCGTCCTTGAAACACAAATGGGGATTCATGAACTATCGGCCGGTCCGCCCGGTACTGAAGGCGGAAAAAGAGCCACTGGACCCGGGCAAATGACCGAATGACCGCCCACCATGGGTCCAAAGAGAAGGGCGCCCGACGGGCGCCCTTGAACACAGACCTGGTTTTCCCGGGACCTACTGCAGGTTCTGCGAACTGCTGTCCATCAGCCCCATGTCGGGACTGCTCATCAGCGCCTCGATGTCCATCAGGATCAGCATGCGCTCGCCCACGCTGGCGATGCCCGTGATGAAGCTCGTGTCCATCGACGTGTTCATCTCCGGCGCCGGCTTGATCAGCTCGCTGGCCAACTCCAGCACGTCCGAGACCGAATCGACCACCGCACCGACCACCCGGCCGCGCACGTTGAGCACGATCACCACCGTGAAGCCGTTGTATTCCACCTTCTCGCAGCCCAGCTTGATGCGCAGGTCCACCACCGGCACGATCACCCCGCGCAGGTTCACCACGCCCTTGATGAAGTGCGGTGCGTTCGCGATCCGCGTAGGCTCCTCGTAGGAGCGGATCTCCTGCACCCGCAGGATGTCGATCCCGTATTCCTCCGCACCCAGGCGGAAGGTCAGGAATTCGGCATGGGCGCCTTGCTGGCCTGCGACGTGGCGGGCATCGCCGGCAGCGGTGGAGGGAGAGTGCATGTCCATGGTCGGGTCCTCGGAGGCGGGTTCAGAAGCTTTCCCAGTCGTCGCTGGCGCCAGCGCCGGTGGTCAGGGTCTTGGGGATTGGAGCCGGCGGGTTCGCCGGTGCCGGGCGCAGGGCCCTGGCAGGCGACGGGGGCGTCGGCTGGTGGGCAGGCGCTCTGGCCGGAGCGGCGGCCTTGGACACGGACGCGGGCTTGTGCACCGGCATCGAAGCCCCGCCGTTCACCCGGAACACGCTCACCGACTTCAGCAGCTGGTCGGCCTGCTGCTGCAGCGAGGCCGCGGCCGAGGCGCTTTCTTCCACCAGCGCGGCGTTCTGCTGCGTGGTCTGGTCCATGCTGGTCACGGCCTCGGCCACCTGGTTCACTCCGGCGTTCTGCTCCTGGCTGGCGCTGCTGATCTCGCCCACGATGTCGGTCACGCGCTGGATCGACTGCACCACCTCCTGCATGGTCGATCCGGCCCGGTCAACCAGGGTCGTGCCCTGCTCGACGCGCTCGACACTGGCGTTGATCAGCTGCTTGATCTCCTTGGCCGCCTCGGCGCTGCGCTGCGCCAGCGTGCGCACCTCGCCGGCCACCACGGCAAAGCCGCGGCCCTGCTCGCCCGCGCGCGCGGCTTCCACCGCCGCGTTGAGCGCCAGGATGTTGGTCTGAAAGGCAATGCCGTCGATCACGCCGATGATGTCGCTGATCTTCTGGCTGCTGTGCTGGATCTCGCGCATGGTCGACACCACCTGGCCCACCACCTCGCCGCCCTGCACAGCCACGCTGCTGGCGCTGGCGGCCAGCTGGCTGGCGGCGCGGGCGTTGTCGGCGTTCTGTTGCGCGGTCGAGCCCATCTCTTCCATGGACGCGGAGGTTTGCTCCAGCGCCGAGGCCTGCTGCTCGGTGCGGCTGGACAGGTCCTGGTTGCCCTGGGCGATCTGCGCGCTGGCCGTGGCCACGCCCTCGGCGCCCTGGCGCACGGAGCTGACCAGCGAGCTCAGGGCCTGCTGCATCTTTTGCATGGCGGTCAGCAGCTGGCTGGTCTCGTCGCGACCGCTGACCACGATCTTCTGTGTGAGATCGCCGCTGGCGATGTGATCGGCGATGCCCACGGCATCGGTGATCGGCCGCACGATGGAGCGCGTGATCAGCACCGCCGCCAGCAGGCCGATGGCCATGGCCGCAGCGGCCAGCACCAGCACCGTCAGCAGGACCTGCCGATAGGAAACGGCCGACTCCTTCTTGACCTGGTCCGCATGGTTCACATTGAAAGTCCAGAGCTTGTCCAGCTTGGCCTGCAGTTGCTCGAAGTACTCGCGCGACGGGCCGGTCAGGCGCTCTTCGGCCACCGACTTGCCGGCGCCACCGATCTGTCCGGACAGGGCTTGGATGGCACCCCACTGACTCACGTAGCGCAGCGCATCGGCCTGGGCTTCCTGCCACAGGGCGCGATCCTCGTCGCCGCTGATCAGCGGCTCATACGCCTTGAATGTCTGCAGCAGATCGGCCTGCTGTTTCGCGATGTCGGCTTCCAGCACCAACAGCCGGCTCGGGTCTTCGGACACCAGGTGGTTGTATTCGAAGCGGCGCAGATTCAGGGACGTGCTCTTGAGATCGGCCGCCACCTGCAGCGACGGCACCGTGTTGTCCGCGATGCTGTGCAGGTCGTCGTTCGTGTCGTTCAGGCCCACATAGGCCGCAAGCGTGAGCGCCGCCATCAGCGACATCACCAGGCCAAAGCCGAGGGCCAACCGGTGACCCAGCTTGAGATTGTTGAAAATGCTCATGAGTACCTCGCCTGAGGATGGACGCGTTGAGTTTGGGAGACCTCTTCAGCGCACGCCCGCACCGAAGCGCCTGAACACCGACACCGCCTGCCGGGCCAGGATGGCGTGCCGGATCTGCAGCGACACACGGTGTCCCCAGCACTATCGGCGCGCCGGGCACAAGCTGAAGTGCGAAAAAAGAGTGCAATTCGACCCCTGATCCCGCACATCCGTCGCGCCGGTGATCGCCATCGACCGGCGGGTCTGCTACCTTGGGTCCATGTCCAGCCCGCACACGCCTCCCTCAGCGCCTTCTGCTGCCTGCCTGCAGCCCAGCACCGCCATCGACAGCGACCACCCGCTGGTCCTGGCCTTCGCGCGCGAACACGCCACCGGCCAGACCGAGCGCGAGCGCGCGGTGTCGCTGTACCTGGCGGTGCGCGACCGCCTGCGCTACGACCCCTACCGCATCGACCTGTCGGCACCGGGCATGCGGGCGAGCACGGCGCTGTCGCAAGAATTCGGCTGGTGCGTGCCCAAGGCGGTGGCGCTGGCGGCCGTGGCGCGCGCGGCGGGCATCCCGGCGCGGTTGGGGTTTGCCGACGTGCGCAACCACCTCTCGACCGAGCGCCTGCGTCAGACCATGAAAACCGACGTCTTCGCCTGGCACGGCTACACCGCACTCTGGATCGATGGCGCCTGGCGCAAGGCGACACCCGCGTTCAACCTGTCGCTGTGCGAGAAGTTCGGCCTGCTGCCGCTGGAATTCGATGGCGTCAGCGACTCGCTCTACCACCCCTACGACCGCGCGGGGCAGCGGCACATGGAATATGTGAACGAGCGCGGGCAGTTCGACGACCTGCCGCTGGCCGCCATCCGGGCCACGTTCGCCGAGCTGTATCCGTTATGGACGCAGGCGCCGGACGTGGGCACAGGAGACTTTGCGCAGGACGCGGCCCGGGAAAGCGGCGCCTGAGCCGGCTGAGCGCCGGCCCGGGGACTCAGTTGGAGAACTTGAAGACCGCCGTGCTGGCCAGCAGGTTGGGCGCGAAGCGCACCTCGCGGTCCTCCTGCAGACCGAAGCTGTCGTCCACGGTCAGGCCGCAGCTGCGGGCCAGTACCTCGAAATCGGCGTAGGTGCCGACCCGGATGTTGGGCGTGTCGTACCACTGGTAAGGCAGACGCCGGGTCACGGGCATGCGGCCCTGCAGCACCGCCAGCCGGTTGGGCCAGTGGGCGAAGTTGGGGAAGGCCACGATGCCGATGCGGCCCACGCGCGCGGTCTCGCGCAGCATGGTTTCGGCGTTGCGCAGGTGCTGCAGGGTGTCGATCTGCAGCACCACGTCGAAGGCGTCGTCACCGAACATGGAGAGGCCGTCCTCCAGGTTGAGCTGCAGCACGTTGACGCCGCGGCGGATGCAGGCGTGCACCTTGGCGTCGTCGATCTCGACGCCATAGCCGCTGCACTGGCGCGTGGTCTGCAGGTGCGCCAGCAGGGCGCCGTCGCCGCAACCGAGGTCGAGCACGCGCGAGCCGGGCGGCACCAGCCGGGCGATGGATTCGAGCAGGTGGCGTTCGCTCATTGCACACCTCCGGCGATGGTCTGTTCAAAGTAGCTCTTCACGGCCGCGTGGTAGCGCGGGTCGTCGAGCAGGAAGGCGTCGTGCCCGTGCGGTGCATCGATCTCGGCGTAGCTCACGTCGCGCCGGTTCTCCAGCAGCGCCTTGACGATCTCGCGCGAGCGCGCGGGCGAGAAGCGCCAGTCGGTGGTGAAGCTCACCAGCAGGAACTTGGCCTGGGCCCGCGCCAGCGCCGCGCTGAGGTTGCCGTCAAACTCGCGGGCCGGGTCGAAGTAGTCCAGCGCGCGGGTGATGAGCAGGTAGGTGTTGGCGTCGAAGTACTCGCTGAACTTGTCGCCCTGGTATCGCAGGTAGCTCTCAATCTGGAACTCCACGTCTTGGGTGGAATACCGGTAGGCCAGTTCGGCGGTAGCGCTCGGGTCTTCGCCATCGGCGGCCCGCAGCGTCCGACCGAACTTCTCGTTCATCACGTCGTCGCTCAGGTACGTGATGTGGCCGATCATGCGGGCGATGCGCAGGCCGCGGCGCGGCAGCGTGCCGGCGCGCAGGTAGTGGCCGCCGTGGAAGTCCGGGTCGGTGACGATGGCGCGGCGCGCCACTTCGTTGAAGGCGATGTTTTCGGCCGTGAGGTTGGGCGCGCTGGCCACCACCACCGCGTGGCGCACGCGCTCGGGGTACTGCAGCGTCCAGGAAAGCGTCTGCATGCCCCCCAGGCTGCCGCCCATGACCGCGGCGAGCTGCTCGATGCCCAGTATGTCGAGCAGCCGTGCCTGGGCATCGACCCAGTCCTCGACCGTCACCACCGGAAAGTCGGCGCCCCAGGGCTGGCCGGTGGCCGGGTTGGTGTGGGTCGGGCCGGTGCTGCCGAAGCAGGAGCCGATGTTGTTCACGCCGATCACGAACCAGCGGTTCGTGTCCACCGACTTGCCCGGGCCGATCATGTTGTGCCACCACCCTTCGCTGCGCGCGATCGGCTGGCCACGCTCGTCGGCGTGCAGCCCGGCCACGTGGTGGCTGGCGTTCAGGGCGTGGCATATCAGCACCGCGTTGGAGCGGTCGGCGTTGAGGCTGCCGTAGGTTTCATAGACCAGCTCATAGGCCGGCAGGACCGCGCCACTCCGGAGCGGCAGGGGCTCATCGAAGCGCTGGGTTTGTGGTGTGACGATCACGGTGGTTCACCTCGGGGGCTGGCAAAGCCCCAAAAACAGAAATCCCGGTGCCGCAAGGTGCGAGACCGGGAGTCCCCCCTTTAGCGGTATTTGTAGAGCGCCCGCAATCCGGACAAATCGGCGCTGGGAAGCAGTATAGAGGGAAGGCCACGACCCATGTTCTGTCGCACAACGGGCCCCTGCCGGATGCCCTGTGTTGCAAATGCGCACCAGCGCCGAAGGCGGCTTGACGCCCCCCCAAAAAAAGAACTCGCTTTCAGACAAACGGCGCATAATGGCCCGGCGAGCGTCCAAAACGCGCGCAAAACAAGTGATCGGTTGGTTTCGCGTGCTACAGAATTGTTTGCTGCCGGGGCTCCATCGCTATCTTTTTCTGTGTTTCTAGGAGTCCCAACCATGGGCAACAAACTGTACGTGGGCAACCTGCCCTACAGCGTGCGCGACGAAGACCTGCAACAGTCCTTCAGCGCCTTCGGCTCTGTCAACAGCGCCAAGGTCATGATGGAGCGCGACACCGGTCGCTCCAAGGGTTTCGGTTTTGTCGAGATGGGCAGCGATGCCGAAGCTCAGGCCGCCATCCAGGGCATGAACGGCCAGTCGCTGGGCGGCCGCAGCTTGGTGGTCAACGAAGCCCGCCCCATGGAACCGCGCCCCCCCCGCTCCGGTGGCGGTGGTTTCGGCGGCGGCCGTCGTGAAGGCGGCTACGGCGGTGGCGGTGGCGACGGCGGTTTCCGCAGTCCCTACGGCAACGGCGGCCGTCGTGAAGGCGGTGGCGGTCGCGGCGGTTACTGATTCTCAGGCAGGCCGGTCTTCGCACAGGCCTGCAAGCCCCGAACAAAAGCCCCTCGACGAGGGGCTTTTTTTCATGCCGGGGCGCCTTGAACCAACAGCGTCAGGACGCCGGCTTGCCCTGGCCCTGGCGGTGTTTGCGCGCACGCCCCGCCAGCAGCCGGTCGAACCAGGCGTTGGGCAACAGCCGCAACAACTTGGCCACCACCCCCATCTGCCAGGGAATGACGCGGTAGCTGCTGCCGGCCTCGATCGCGGCGAAGGCCCGGTCGGCAAACACCTCGGGGCTGAGCAGAAACGGCATCGCATAGCGGTTCTCGCGGGTCAGCGGCGTGTCCACGTAGCCCGGCAGCAAGGTCACCACCCGCACACCGCTGCCCCGCAGCTCACCGCGCAGGCTTTCGCAATAGGCCACCACGGCGGCCTTGCTGGCGCAGTAGGCCCCGTGCCCCGGCAGGCCCCGGATCGCCGCCACGCTGGCGATGCCGACCAGCCGCCCGCTGCCGCGCGCGCGCATGGCCGCCACGAAGGGATGGAAGGTGGCGGCCATCCCGGTGTTGTTGGTGGCAAAGGTACGCGCCATCACCACCAGATCGTCGCGTTCGGCGGTGTCCATGCCGATGCTGATGCCGGCGTTGGCCACCACCACCTCGGGCACGCCCTGCTGCTCAAGGCAGCCCAGGCCGGCCTGCACGATGCCATCGATGTCGGCCACATCGGCCCGGTAGACGCGGCAGCGCTGGGCGTCCCAGCCCTGCGCGTCCACCCAGGCCTGCAGCTCTTCGCTGCGCCGGGCCACCAGAGCCAGCCGGTAACCGGCGCGGGCACAGCGCAAGGCAAGCGCCTGACCGATGCCGCTGGAAGCGCCGGTGATGAAGGCCAGCGGCGCGCTGGTTCCAGGCACGCTGCTCATGGGCGGGGGGCGAACAAGGCGCGCACGTGGCCCGTGAGCACCGCCACACGGGCGTCGCCCGCATAGTCGAGGTTGTCGGCCGTGATCTGGTCCTGATCGCGCACCAGCAGCACGGGCTGGTCGGACATGATGTGCTCCGGCTCGGTGCTCACCCGCAGGTACTCGCCGTGAAATTCCAGCCGCGGCAGCGGTTCCCCGTTGACGCCTTTGCCGGCCTGACGGACCACGGCGGCGTTGCCCTCCAGCACAAACACCGTGCCTTCGTCGTTGCTGGTGATCTGCCGGGCCGTGGCGGTGGAGAGCTGGCGCTGCTGCCCGAAGGAGCGCACGCGGGCGGCATCCACCACCAGGGTCCCGTCGTCGGGATGGTGCCGCGCCGCCGTACCGTACAACTCGGTCTTCAGTGTCCCGCTCGGTTCAAACACCTTGACCGAGAAGCGCTGCATGAAGTAATCGGGCTCGTGGGTCACCTCGGGCTTGGGCCCGGGCTCTTCGGGAATCGGGGTCGCCCGCAACAGCCAGTACGAGGCGAGCGCCAGCAGCATCATGAGCAGCACGGGCAGGTAGATGGACATCCGGTCCCACCAGCGCGAAAAGCTGTGGCGGCCAGAAGAGGGCCCCGGCAGGGTTGCGGTGTTCATCGCGCCGCCGCCTCCAGCTCCGCCGAATAGGCGCCTCGCGCCACCAGCAGCAGGTCGCACAGCTCGCGCACGGCCCCGGCACCGGGCAGGCGCTGCGTCACATGATGGGCCAGTGCCAGCACCTCGGGATGGGCGGTCGGCGGGACGCAGGCGAAGGCCACACGGCGCAGCATGGGCAGGTCCGGCCAGTCGTCCCCCATGGCGGCCGCGGCCGACCAGTCCAGGCCCAGTTCGGCCAGGATGGCCTCGGCGGCGGGGCGCTTGTCCTCGGTGCCAAAGCGGGTGTGGCGCACCCCCAGCGCGGACAACCGGGCCCGCAGCGCCAGAGAATCGCGACCGCTGACCACAGCCGGCGTGATGCCCGCGCGCTGCAGCAGCTTGATGCCGTGGCCGTCGAGCGTGTGAAAGCGCTTGAGTGCTTCGCCCGACTCGCCGAAATACAGGCCGCCGTCGGTGAGCACCCCGTCGACATCGAAGAACACCACGCGCACCGGCTGCGCCCGCAGCAGCAACTCGGGATCAATGTTCAGCACGGGGCGCAAGGGCGGCAGGTTCTCGGACATCCGGCAATGCTAACGGGTGGCCGGCTCAGATGACTTTCGCCCGCATCAGGTCGTTGCTGTTGAGGGCGCCCACCAGGGCGCCGGTGTCGTCGACCACCAGCACGCTGGTGATGCGGCTGGCTTCCATCAGGTCGGCCGCTTCGACCGCCAGCGCATCGGCACGCACGGTGCGCGGGTTCGGATGCATCACGTCCCCGGCGCTCAACGCCCGCAGGTCGGTGCTGTTGCCGGTGCGCTCGATGACCCGCCGCAGGTCGCCGTCGGTGAAGATGCCCAGCACCTGCCCGTCCCCGTCGACCACGGCGCTCATGCCCAGCCCCTTGGCGCTCATCTCGCGCATCAGGCCCATCAGCGGCACATCAAGGGTCACACGCGGCACGTCGTCGCCGCTGCGCATCACGTCGCTGACATGGGTCAGCAGCTTGCGCCCCAGCGATCCGCCCGGGTGGGAACGGGCGAAGTCGTCGGCCTTGAAGCCCCGGGCGTTCAGCAGCGCCACCGCGAGCGCGTCGCCCAGCGCCAGCTGTGCGGTGGTGCTGGCCGTGGGCGCGAGGTTGTGCGGACAGGCCTCGCGCGCGACCGCGGTGTCCAGCACCACATCGGCGTGGCGGGCCAGGGTCGAATCCGGCCGGCCGGTGAAGGCGACCAAGGGCACACCCATGCGCTTGATCAGCGGCAGGATGGCCGACAGCTCGTCGCTCTCGCCGCTGTTGCTGATGCCCAGCACCACGTCGGCGGGCGTGATCATGCCCAGGTCGCCGTGGCTGGCTTCGGCCGGGTGCACGAACATGGCGGGCGTGCCGGTCGAGGCCAGGGTGGCGGCGAGCTTGCGGCCGATGTGGCCGCTCTTGCCCATGCCGGTGACCACCACGCGGCCCGTGCAGGCCAGCAGGCAGCGCACCGCATCGGCGAATCGCTCGTCGAGCCGGCCGGCCAGCGCCGTCACCGCCTCGGCCTCGATCTGAAGGGTCTCGCGCGCCATCGCCAGCAGGCGCGTGGCTTCTAGGGAAAGGGCCGTGCTCATGGGCGGATTATCGCGTGGGGCACCCATTACCATCAGGGCGCATGAATTCCCTGGACATCACCCTGCTGTACCTGCTGGCGGCCGTGCTGGGCGTGGTCGGCTGCCGCATGCTGCGGCTGCCGCCCATGCTGGGCTACCTGGTGGTCGGCGTGGTGATCGGGCCGAATGCGCTGGCGCTGGCCCAGAACTCGCAGGGCCTGCGCTACCTGGCCGAGTTCGGCGTGGTGTTCCTGATGTTCGTGATCGGACTGGAGTTCAGCCTGCCCAAGCTGCGCGCCATGAAGCGCCACGTGTTCGGACTGGGTCTGTCCCAGGTGGTGCTGACCGTGCTGCTGACCACCCTGGCCTCGCTGGCGCTGGGCTGGCTCCTGCCGACCTGGTGGAAGATGGAATGGCAGATGGCGCTGGCCCTGGGCGGCGTGATGGCCATGAGCAGCACCGCCATCGTGATCAAGCTGGTGGCCGAGCGGCTGGAGCTGGAGTCCGAGCATGGCAAGCGCGTGGTCGGCATCCTGCTGTTCCAGGACCTGGCCGTGGTGCCGCTGCTGGTGCTGATTCCGGCCCTGGGTTCACCGCCCGACGAGCTGTTCAAGGCGCTGGGCATCGCCCTGCTCAAGGCCGCCGTGCTGCTGGGCATCCTGCTGACCGGCGGGCAGAAGCTGATGCGCTGGTGGCTGACCCAGGTGGCGCGCCGCAAGAGCGACGAGCTGTTCATGCTCAACCTGCTGCTCATCACCCTGGGTCTGGCCTGGATGACCGAACACGCGGGCCTGTCGCTGGCGCTGGGTGCCTTCGTCGCCGGCATGCTGATCTCGGAGACCGAATACAAGCACCAGGTGGAGACCGACATCCGGCCCTTCCACGACGTGCTGCTGGGCCTGTTCTTCATCACCATCGGCATGCTGCTGGACTGGCGTCTGGTGCTGGAGCGCTGGCCGCTCGTGTTGTTGCTGCTCTCGCTCTCGCTGGCGTTCAAGATCGGCATGATCACCAGCCTGACGCGGCTGTTCGGCGCACCCATGGGCACCGCCCTGCGCACCGGCCTCTACCTGTGCCAGGCCGGCGAGTTCGGCCTGGTGCTGCTGTCGCTGGCCGGGCGGCACCAGCTGGTGCCGCCCGCGCTGTTCAACCCCATCCTGGCGAGCATGGTGATCTCCATGCTCGCCACGCCCTTCATCATCCAGTACACCAACGACATCGTCACCCGCGTGGTGGGCAGCGACTGGCTGATGCAGTCGGTGCAGATGACCAGCATCGCGCGCCGCTCGATCAACGCCGACAAGCACGTGATCATCTGCGGCTACGGCCGCTGCGGCCAGAACCTGGCGCGGCTGCTGGAGGCCGAAGGCATCCCCTACATGGCGCTGGACCTGGACCCGGACCGGGTGCGCCAGGCCGCCGCCGCCGGCCATTCCGTGGTGTTCGGTGACGCGGCACGGCTGCAGGCGCTCATGGCCGCCGGCCTGCACCGCGCCAGCGCGGTGGTCATCACCTACATCGAGACCGCCAGCGCGCTCAAAGTCCTGCATCACGCGCACGAACACGCACCGCAGGTGCCGGTGGTGGTGCGCACCATCGATGATGTCGACGACGGCAAGCTGCGCGCCGCCGGCGCGACCGAGGTGGTGCCCGAAGCGATCGAGGCCAGCCTGATGCTGGCCAGCCACGCGCTGGCGCTGGTGGGCGTGCCCATGCGGCGCGTGATCCGGGTGGTGCAGGACCAGCGCGACGCCCGCTACAGCCTGCTCAAGGGCTACTTCCACGGCGCCGATGACGGCAGTGCGGAGGAAGCCGAACACGAACGGCTGTCGACGGTGACGATTCCGCCGGGCGGGCGCAAGGTGGGTCGAACGCTGGGCAGTGTGGCGCTGGAGGCCATGGGCGTGCGCGTGGCCAGCCTGCGGCGCGCCGGAGGCCAGAACACGCCGTTTGACGACACCACCGTGCTCGACGGCGGCGACACCCTGGTGCTCAGCGGCAAGGCTCCTGCGCTGGCCCTGGCAGAAGAAAAGCTGCTGGGCGGGGGCTGAGCCCTCGGGTTTTCCCCAATCCATCCGCCGGGAACCCTCTCGCGGCATTGACGTCGCATCGTCTTTCAACCCGCTGAAAGATTTTCCGATGGATCGACGTGCTTTCCTGGGCACCGGCATGGCCGGCGCCGCCGCCCTGACCTTCTCGTCCGCGTGGTCGCAGCAGGCCACGCCGAACTTCGGTCCGCCGACGCTGCCGGCCACCGGCGTCAAGCGCATGAAGCTGGGTGCCATGGAAGTGATCGCGCTCAACGATGGCGCGCTGCGCCGCCCGTTGGGCGAGGAGTTCGTGCGCAACGTGCCGCTGGAGCAGGTCAAGTCGCTGCTGGCCTCTCAGAACCTGCCCACCGACTACGTCGACATCCCGTTCACGCCGTTTCTGGTGGTGACGCCGGCCGGCCGCTTCCTGCTGGACACCGGCTTTGCCGACAACGGACCGCCGACCACCGGCAAGCTCGCAGCGCAGCTGGCCGCCGCCGGCTTCAAGCCCGAAGACGTCGACCACGTGGTCATCAGTCACTACCACGGCGACCACATCAACGGTCTGCGCAAGAAGGACGGTTCGCTGGCCTTTCCCAAGGCCAAGGTGCACGTGCCGGCGCCGGAACACGCCTTCTGGTTCGACGACGCGAAGATGAACGCGGCGCCCCCGGCCGCCAAAGGCGCCTTCGAGAACGCTCGCAAAGTCATCGGCAGCCTGCCGGCCGACATCTTGGTGAAGTACGAGCCCGGCCAGGAACTCGCGCCCGGTATCAAGGCCGAGGCGGCGTTCGGTCACACGCCCGGCATGAGCATGGTGTCGGTGCAGTCCGAAGGCCAGAAGTTCATGTACGTGGCCGACCTGACCAACGTGCCCTCGCTGTTCGCGCGCAGCCCCGACTGGGCGGTGCAGTTCGACATGGACGCCGAACTGGCCCGCCAGACCCGCCGCCGCGTGTTCGACATGCTGGTCAAGGACAAGGTGACGGCAGGCGGCTACCACTTCCCATTCCCGGCGTTGGGCACCATCGAGACCGCGGGCAGCGGCTACCAGTTCAAACCCGTCGCCTGAGCGCGGCGGCGGTGTCTTCATAATGGCTTCCATGGACACCACCGCCTTTCTCAAGAGCCACATCCGCACCGTGCCCGACTGGCCCGCGCCGGGCGTGCAGTTCCGTGACATCACGCCGCTGCTGCAGGACCCGCGGGTCTTCCGGGTGCTGATCGACACCTTCGTGCACCGCTACATGGAGCCGTCGCTGCGGCCCTCCGTGGTGGCGGGGCTTGATGCCCGCGGCTTCATCATCG
This sequence comes from Hydrogenophaga sp. NH-16, assembly GCF_004006415.1. Lineage (NCBI taxonomy): Bacteria > Pseudomonadati > Pseudomonadota > Betaproteobacteria > Burkholderiales > Comamonadaceae > Hydrogenophaga > Hydrogenophaga sp. NH-16. The sequence goes on along the minus strand of NZ_CP029344.1, from coordinate 2,159,050 downwards.
GTTCGGTGCTGGCCTACGAGCTGGGTGTCGGCTTCGTGCCGATCCGCAAGAAGGGCAAGCTGCCCTTCACCACGGTGGAGGAGACCTATGAGCTGGAGTACGGCAGCGCCACGGTCGAACTGCACACCGACGCGGTGAAGTCCGGCGACCGTGTGCTGCTGATCGACGACCTGATCGCCACCGGCGGCACCATGATGGCTGGTCGCCGCCTGCTGGAGAAGCTGGGGGCCGAGGTGATCGAAGGGGCGGCCATCGTGGATCTGCCGGAACTCGGCGGTTCACGCAAACTGCTCGACTCCGGCCTGCCCCTCTTCACGCTGGTGCATTTCGAGGGTCATTGAGCGCGGCCCGCCGGGCCTGGTCAGAGCCTGCCGTACTGGGTTTCGCTCAGTCCGGCGAAATCGCTGTGGACTTCCGGCGGTTGCTCCATCTGGGCCACGGCCGGGGCCTCCATGCGGTGTGCAGGCAGCGCCGGGGTCTCCAGGGCCGAGCGGAATGCCGCCACCTGTTCGGGAGCCAGCGGGCGGGCGGAACCGGATGCCGCGGCGCTCTCGCGCCGGGTCTGCGCCGCCACCGAGGCCTTGAGTGCAACACCCCGCAGATCGTGCACCGGCTGGCGGCGCCAGTACACCGCCTGCACCTGCATGGAATGGCGCGATCGGGCGCTGCCCTGGATCCAGCGCTCAATCTCCAGCAGGTACTCGTCGGGCATCACGTCGGCTGGCAGCGTAAGGTTGATCAGCACCAGGAAGCCGTCGCCCGTGGAGTCCAGGGCCAGCACTTTGAACTCGTAGCTGGTGGACAGCACGCCCGCGCGGATCAGGGACTCGCGCACGACCGAAAACAGCTGCTCGCGGCGCAGGATGCGCCGTCCCCGCCGCGGGGAGATCAGGGGCAATGTGGTCTGGCCGAAGGAGCGACGGGGCTTGCGCCCGCCAGTGGCTCCGGCATCGGACTTTTTGGCTTGCAGCCAGCGCAGGAGGGACATGGGCGAAGTATGCCTTCAGGAACGTTGACTTGTGACAGCTGCAGCGGGACAGACTCTCAGCACCGGTCGCCCGAAGTCGTGCACCCGCATCAGGTGACGGCCACGCGCTTGGGCTTGTTGTACATGCGCCGGGCCAGCACCGCCGCCATGGCCACGGTCAGTTCCAGTGCAATAACAGGGAAGCGGGTGGACAGCTCGCGGAACCGCAACGGGGTCAGGCACCACAGCCGGCTGTGGCCACCGGCGTTCACCGTCGCGCTGCGGGGCAGGTGACTGAAGAACGCCCCTTCGCCCAGCACCGAACCCGCGCCGACCATGGCGATGCGCACACGGTCCTTGTCGTCTTCGTAATGCACGGTGAGGCTGCCGCTTTCGACAAAGTAGACCGTCCGGTCCTTGACGCCCTGCTCAATGAGAACCTGCCCCTGGCTGAGGGTCACCGGCTGCAGGTAGTCGCCCAGCAACTGCCATTGCGCATCCGAAAGGTTCACCGGCACCGCATCCAGCGCGTTGCTGGTGCGCATGGCTTGCGCCAGCGCCAGCACGTCGAACCGCGGATCGGTGGGTACTCGGGCATTCATCCCTGCACCATACCGGTGGGAGCCATGGCCCCACAAGCCATGGTTACCGTTGCTTACGCTTTGGCTCCCGGTGGCGTCCTAAAGGAGGCCAGCGGTGGGCCTGTTAACGCCCCGTCACACTTTGACGCCCGAGAACCAGCGCCGGAACACGCGGCCGGCCAGGCGGTAAGGCGCCATCAACCGCCACGACCGGCTGGCCAAGAGCTCGGCCATCCCTCGCTGGCTTTCGGCCAATGCAGCCTGCGACTGTGCAAGGGCCCGTTCCACCAGCCGGCAGTGGTCTTCCCGTTGCGACAGCTGAGCGTTCTTCTGCGCCAGGTCCGCCGCCAAGGCGACCTGCGACTGCAACCGCTCTTCCAGACGCCCGAGTGTGCGCGCGAGTCCCTGCACCTGGCGTCGCCAGACCTGGGCATCCTGCATCGGCCGGACCTCCGCCGGACACGGGTCCGCCCGCCCATCCTCCAGCGAAGGCCCGGGCAGCGACCGAAGATCAAAGAAGGCCAGCGGAACCATCTCGTTGGTGATCACCATCAGGCGCCCCGATCGGTCCAGGTCCAGCCCCTTGGGACCTCCCTCCTGTGGGTTGGAGCGCCCCTGCAGAAAGGTGTGCTCGTCCAGCACCCGCAGCCGGCAGCCGTGCCGCTGCTCGCCCTGCCACCGACCATCGGGACAGGTGTAGACGTGTACGAACGGCGCACCAGCGTCGGCCACCAGGATGCGCCGCGAGTTCTCCACGAAACGCAGGCCGTGGGGATAGTCGACACCCAGCAGGCGGGCATCGGGCTCGGCATCCGGCCCGAGCGGCCGGCTGGTGTCATACAGGCGCACGCAATGCTCGTTGTGGTTGCTGACAGCGATCCATTGTCCGTCGGGGCTGTGGGCCACCCCGTCGGGTATGTCCAGCCCCCGGGCCAGCAGAGGTGACCCCGCGACGGCGCCTGGCCGGGCACCGTCCAGGTCCACCAGGTGCTGGGTCACCTGGTGCGTGTAGTTGTTGCACACCAGCACATCCAGGCAACCACACGCCAGGGGACGGGCGCTGACGGACCCCGGCGTCTCCACCAGCCCCGGATGGGCGGCCTCAAGGCGCAGCAGCGGTTGAAGTTCACAGGGTGTCGCGCCCCCGGTGGGCGGTGGAATGTGGAACACCGGCACACCACCCTGGCGATTGGCCACCAGCAGGGTGTCGTCGCTGCTCCAGAACAGACCATGGGGGTAGGAAAACTCGCGCGAGACGAATGGCTGGGGACTGTGCAGGCGCACATGGGGGTCCTTCGCGCCCCAGTCGATGTCGATGCCCAGGACCAGCACGCGATTGCTCAAGTGACCTGCAATGGCCAGCCGCCGGTTGTCAGGCGACAGATGCACGTCCTCGGTGCGGCCCAGCTCGGCCAGGGCGGTCGCCACACCGGGTCCGTGCACCACGGGCAGGCGCACGGCCTCCAGCGCGGGTGCCGTGGTCGTCGCGTCGGTATCGAACTCGGAAGCACTCATCGCAGGCCTGTCCGGTGGGGGGGTACAAGTGTGAGATTTTGTACCCAGGCCAGCGGCCCGCCGGTGCTCACTTCCCGATGCAGAACCTGGAAAAGATCTCGCCCAGCAGGTCGTCGGCGCTGAACTCGCCGGTGATCTCGCCCAGCGCCACCTGCGCCAGCCGCAGCTCTTCGGCCAGCAGGTCCAGGTGCTCGGCCCGCGCCGCCAGGTGCTCGTGCGCCAGCGCCAGGTGCTCGCCCACGCGGCGCAACGCCTGCAGGTGCCGCTCGCGGGCCATGAACAGGCCGTCGCCCGCGTGCTGCCAGCCGGCCAGGTCAAGCAGGCGCTGGCGCAGCGCCTCCAGGCCTTCGCCCTGCTTGGCCGAGATGACCAGTTCGCCGGCCGCCTCGGCGCGCGCCTTCAAGGGCATCGCGCCCGCGCTGCACTGGTCCCGCTTGTTCCACACCGGCAGCAGCGTCACACCCGCGGGCAAGTCGGCAGCGATGGCCGCGTCGGCCGCCTGGTAGTCGGCCTGGTCGGCGCGGCTGAGGTCGTGCAGGAACAGCACCGCATCGGCCTGTTCGATCTGGCCCCAGGCGCGCTGAATGCCGATCTGCTCCACCTCGTCCACGTCGGCGCCGTGGCGCAGGCCCGCGGTGTCGATCACATGCAGCGGCACGCCTTCGATCTGGATGGTCTGCTGCACCAGGTCGCGCGTGGTGCCGGCAATGGGAGTCACGATGGCCAGCTCGGCCCCGGCCAGTGCGTTCAGCAGCGAACTCTTGCCCGCGTTGGGCTGACCGGCGATCACCACCTTCAGGCCGTCGCGCAGCAGGGCACCCTGGCGCGCCTCGGCGAGCACCGCATCCAGCCCGGCGCGCAGGCGCGCCAGCTGGCCGGTGGCGTCGGCCTTCTGCAGGAAGTCGATCTCTTCCTCGGGGAAATCCAGCGTCGCCTCGACCAGCATGCGCAGGTTCACCAGCGCGTCGCGCAGCGCGTGGATGCGCTGGGAGAACACACCCGCCAGCGACCGGCTGGCACTGCGCGCCGCAGCCTCGGTGCTGGCGTCGATCAGGTCGGCCACCGCCTCGGCCTGCGCCAGGTCCAGCTTGTCGTTCAGGAACGCGCGTTCGGTGAACTCGCCCGCACGCGCGGGGCGCAGACCGCGCAGCAACGGCTGGCCGTCGGCACCTGTGGACTGCGCCACCTGAAGGCAACGCGCCAGCAGCAGTTGCAGCACCACCGGCCCGCCGTGGCCCTGCAACTCCAGCACGTCCTCGCCGGTGTAGGAATGCGGGCCGGGAAACCACAGCGCCAGTCCGTGGTCGATGGGCTGGCCGGCGGCGTCGGGAAAGGGCAGGTAGGTCGCCTCGCGGGCTTTCAGCGCACGCCCGAGCAGCGCCCGCACGAACGCTGCCAGCCCCTGGCCCGACACCCGCACGATGCCCACCGCCCCGCGACCGGGTGCGGTGGCGATGGCGGCGATGGGGTCACGGGACGCAGCGAGCATGGGCCAAAGGATAGGCGGAAAAACAATGGGCCTGCATCGCAGGCCCATCGGATGGTTCAACCCGTTGTTCAGCTCTTGAACAGGGTGATCGGATTGGTGATCTTCAGCGGCACGCCCATCTTGCTGTTGATGTACGCCTGCTGGGCGATGGTCAGCAGGTTGTTCGTGATCCAGTACAGCACCAGACCGGCCGGGAAGAAGAAGAACATGACCGAGAACATCAGCGGCATCAGCCACATCATCTTGGCCTGCAGCGGATCGGGCGGCAGCGGGTTCAGCGCGGTCTGCACGATCGTGGTCAGCGTCATCACGAACGGCAGCACGTAGAACGGGTCCTTGGTCGAGAGGTCGGTGATCCAGCCCATCCACGGCGCGTTGCGCATCTCCACCGACGACAGCAGCACCCAGTACAGCGCGATGAACACCGGAATCTGGATCAGGATGGGGAAACAACCACCCAGCGGGTTGACCTTCTCCTCCCGGTAGATCTTCATCATCTCCTGCTGCATCAGCTGCGGGTTGCCCTTCAGGCGCTCACGCATTTCCGTGATGCGCGGGTTGATGGCCTTCATCTTGGCCATCGAGCGGTATGCGCTGGCGTTGAGCCAGTAGAACGCCGCCTTGAGCAGCACCACCAGCAGCACGATCGCCCAGCCCCAGTTGCCCACGAAGCCGTGGATCTTCTCCAGCAGCCAGTACAGCGGCTTGGCAATGATGGTCAGCCAGCCGTAGTCCTTGACCAGCTCCAGACCGGGGGCCGTGGTCTCCAGCACCTTCTCCAGTTGCGGGCCCACGAACAGACGCGCGTCGAGCTTCTGGCTCTGGCCGGGGGCGATGGCGGGCAAGGTGCTGATCGCGCCGATGGAGAACAGGTTGTTGTCGATTCGGCGGGCGAAGTTCTCGCGCGCCGCGCCCTCGGGCAGCAGCCAGGCGGAGGTGAAATAGTGCTGCACCATGGCCACGTAGCCGTCCGTGGCGCTCTTCTCGAAGGTGGCCTTGTTGTCGGTGATCTGGCCGAATTCGATCTTCTGGTACTTCTGGGCCGAGGTGTAGACCGCCGGACCGGTGAAGGTCGAATAGAACGGCGTCTCGCTGTCGGTCTTGTTGCCGTCTCGCACCAGCTGCACGTAGAGCTGCGGTGTCACCGGCGCGGCGCCGGTGTTGACCACCTCGTGCGCGACGTCGATGGTGTAGCTGCCACGCTTGAGCGTGTAGGTCTTGACCAGCTTGACGCCGCCGACGTCGGCCGACTCGAACTTCACCGCCAGCGTGTCCTGACCATCGGCCAGCGAGTTGGGTCCGGGCACCAGCGCCATCGGCGTCTTGTGCGTCGGGAAGCTGCCGCCGATCAGGCCGGTCTGCGCGATGTAGGTGTGCTGGTCGTTCTGGGCCAGCAGCTGGAACGGCTCGGAGCCCAGCTGCTTGCTGGCGTGCTTCAGCAGCGTCGCGCCGATCAGCGAACCGCCTTCGCTGTTGAAGGTCAGCTTGAACACATCGGTGGTCACCTCGTGGCGCACAGCCGCCGGAGCGGGCGCACCCGCATCAGGCGCCGCCGCTCCGGAAGCGGCGGAAGCACTGGCGGAGGTGGCGGCCGGCACGCTGGCATCGGCCGCCGGCGCCGCTTTCTGCTCAGCCGGCGCGGTCGCGGCCGACGACGGGAAGAACGTCGGTGCCTTGCCGTTGTGGATCTGCCACTTGTCCCAGATCAGGACCATCGAAAAACCAAAAACCACCCAGAGGATGGAACGGCGGATGTCGTTCATGAAGGGTTCTTCTTTTCTGAGGAAACAGGAATCAGGTGAGAGAACAGTGCGGGCGCCGCGTCGGGCACCGGGTCGCAACCGCCCTCGCACCAGGGACCACAGCGCCCGATGCGCCTGAGCATCAGATACCCACCGGCCAGAGCGCCGTGGCGCTGCAAGGCCCCCAGCGCGTAGACCGAGCAGGTGGGCTCGAAACGGCAACTGCCGCCCAGCCAGGGACTGAGCAACAGGCGGTAGCCCTTGACCAGTCCGATGAGGGCCTGGCGCGGCCAGTCGCGCATCATGCCGCAAGCTCCGGCCGTGCGGCGATGCGTCCCAGCAACTGGGTCAGTTCGGCGCGCACCGCCCGTTTGAGCACGTCCGAGGTGGCGCTCACGAACTGCTCGCGGCTGAACCCGCTGCGCAGCCGCACGACCAGCGCCGCCGGCGGCAACTGGCTCGCGGCCAGGCGGGTGGCCTCGTACACCTGGCGCCGGATGGCGTTGCGGGTGACGGCCCGCTTGGCCCAGCGCTTGGGCAACACGACGCCAACCCAGGTGTCAGACACCGGAAACAGCAAACGCCCGTGCTCCGTGCCTGGCAGTGCCAACCGGTGCAGGGCGAAATGAGGGGTTTTGGCCACGATGGCACCCGCCATGGCAGCCTGGAACTGGGGCCGGGTCCGGATGCGCTGCATCAGACGACCGGAGTCACAGGCGCGCTGGAGAGCGTGGGCCCGGCCGACCAAGGACTGATCGATGCGGCAGGGCGGATCAGGCTCAGACGGCCAGACGCTTGCGGCCCTTGGCGCGGCGTGCGTTGATGACGGCGCGGCCACCGCGGGTCTTCATGCGCACGAGGAAACCGTGGGTACGGGCGCGCTTGATCTTCGAAGGCTGGTAGGTGCGTTTCATTGCCATGGCAGTGCGGCCCAGGCAAGGCCAGGGCGATTCAAGTTGGAGGGAAACCCGCAATTATCGCCGATAAAGCCTGAAGGCGGCAAGTGCGGCCGTCGCCAGCCTTGGTCAAGGGCTGATCTGCGGCTCCTTCGGACGAACATGTAACAGTCGCCCGAGGGGTGTGGATAACTTTTCGGCGGGCCTACAATGCCGGTCCAGCCCCGAGCCGTTTGTCCACAAGAACAATCTTTCCTTCCCGTTTCATGATCGAGGGCCATTCCCCCCTTTCTGCTGCCAGCGACGCCTCGTCGCTCTGGCTGTCCTGCGTCGACCGTCTCGCCCAGGAAATCCCCGAGCAGCAGTTCAACACCTGGATCCGTCCGCTCTCGGCCACGGTCGCGCCCGACGGGTCGCGCGTCACCGTGGCGGTCGCCAACCGCTTCAAGATGGACTGGATCCGGGCGCAGTACGCGGCCCGGATCACCGCCTTGCTGGAGGGCATCCAGGGTGCTCCCGTGGTACTGGAGTTAGCGCTTGCTCCTCGCGAAACCACCATCCGAAGCACCCCGTCGACGCGCACCGTGCAGGAACAGGTGCTGGCCGAGCTGCCCGATGTGGCGCCCGCTGAGCCCACCGCAGCCACCGGACCGCGCAGCCGCCTGAACCCGGCGCTGACCTTCGCTACGCTGGTTGAAGGCTCGGCCAACCGCATGGCGCGCGCCGCCGCGATGCACGTGGCCGGCAGCCTGGGTCAGCTCTACAACCCGCTGTTCATCTATGGCGGCGTCGGTCTGGGCAAGACCCACCTGGTGCACGCCATCGGCAACCAGTTGCTGGCCGACAAGCCGCAGGCCAAGGTTCTGTACATCCACGCCGAGCAGTTCGTCTCGGATGTGGTCAAGTCCTACCAGCGCAAGACGTTTGACGAGTTCAAGGAGCGGTACCACTCGCTCGATCTGCTGCTGATCGACGACGTGCAGTTCTTCGCCAACAAGGAACGCACGCAGGAAGAGTTCTTCAACGCGTTCGAGGCGCTGCTGGCCCGCAAGAGCCACATCGTGCTGACCAGCGACACCTATCCCAAGGGTCTGGCCGACATCCACGAGCGCCTGGTTTCTCGCTTCGATTCGGGTCTGACGGTGGCCATCGAACCGCCCGAGCTGGAAATGCGCGTGGCGATCCTGATCAACAAGGCCGCGGCCGAGAATGCCGTGATGCCCGAGGAGGTCGCCTTCTTCGTCGCCAAGAACGTGCGCTCGAACGTGCGCGAACTCGAAGGCGCGCTGCGCAAGATCCTGGCCTACAGCCGTTTCAACCAGAAAGAGATATCGATCCAGCTGGCTCGCGATGCACTCAAGGACCTGCTGTCGATCCAGAACCGCCAGATCTCGGTCGAGAACATCCAGAAGACGGTGGCCGACTACTACAAGATCAAGGTCGCGGACATGTACAGCAAGAAGCGCCCGGCCAGCATCGCCCGGCCGCGCCAGATCGCGATGTTCCTGGCCAAGGAGCTGACCCAGAAAAGCCTGCCCGAGATCGGCGAGCTGTTCGGCGGCCGGGACCACACGACGGTGCTGCACGCAGTGCGCAAGATCGCGGCCGAGCGCCAGACCAACACGGAGCTGAACCAGCAGCTGCACGTGCTGGAGCAGACCCTGAAAGGCTGACCGGGGGCGCCCGGAGCGGTCTGTAAAAACAGGTGAAAATAGCTACGTTTTGGGTTTCGAGGGGGCTGAGAGGCATGCCCGAGGAGAGCGCCGCGACAGAGCGCCAGTCAACCAGTGACGAAAGAGTCTGACATGATCGTTTTGAAGTCTTCCCAGGCCCAGGTGCTGGCCGCGCTGCAGTCGGTCGCCGGCATCGTCGAGCGGCGTCACACGCTGCCCATCCTGGCCAACGTGCTGCTGCGCAAGACCGGAGGCCAGGTGCAGCTGACCACCAGCGACCTGGAAATCCAGATCCGCACCACGGCCGAACTGGGCGGCGACGACGGCAGCTTCGCCACCACGATCGGCGCGCGCAAGCTGATCGACATCCTGCGCACCATGCCGGCCGACCAGGCTGTGAGCCTGGAGCACACCGGTGGCAAGACCATTCTCAAGGGCGGCAAGAGCCGCTTCACCCTGCAGAGCATGCCGCCCGAGGACTTCCCACTGGTGCAGGAGTCGGCCAGCTTCGGCCCCGTGTTCTCGGTGCCGCAAAAGACGCTCAAGAGCCTGCTGGGTCAGGTGTCGTTCGCGATGGCGGTGCACGACATCCGCTACTACCTCAACGGCATCCTGTTCGTGGCCGAGGGTACGAAGCTCTCGCTGGTCGCCACCGATGGCCACCGCCTCGCGTTTGCCAGCGCCGAGCTGGACGTGGAAGTGCCCAAGCAGGAAGTCATCCTGCCGCGCAAGACCGTGCTGGAGCTGCAGCGCCTGCTGTCCGACAAGGAAGGCGCGATCGAGATGCAGTTCGCGGCCAACCAGGCCAAGTTCAGCTTCGACGGCATGGAGTTCGTCACCAAGCTGGTCGAGGGCAAGTTCCCCGACTACAACCGCGTCATCCCCAAGAACCACAAGAACATCGTCACGCTGGGCCGCCAGCCGCTGCTGGCCAGCCTGCAACGCACCGCCATCATGACGAGCGAGAAGTTCAAGGGCGTGCGCCTGAACGTCGAGCCGGGCACGCTGCGCGTGGCGTCCAGCAACGCCGAACAGGAAGAGGCGGTCGACGAGCTCGACATCGACTACGGCGGCGACGCCATCGAAATCGGCTTCAACGTCACCTACCTGATCGATGCGCTGCAGAACATGGGCCAGGAAATGGTCCGCATCGAACTGCAGGACGGCAACAGCTCCGCGCTGATCACCAACCCCGAAGACAACGCGTTCAAGTACGTGGTCATGCCCATGCGGATCTGATCCGCAACACCCGCAGCCAACTTGCATGCCAACCCGCTGATCAGCGGGTTTGGCGTTTCTAGAAGTCAGAGAAATTCACCATGTCCGAAGCCAACAAGCCCGCCGATTCCGGAAAAGACGCCGTTCACACCGGTGAAGCAGGCGCCGACAGCTCCAATTTCCAGCCCAAGATCGACGCGAACCAGGCCGGCGCCAGTGAAGGCTATGGCGAGGGGGCGATCCAGATCCTGGAAGGCCTGGAGGCCGTTCGCAAGCGCCCGGGCATGTACATCGGCGACACGTCCGACGGCACCGGCCTGCACCACCTCGTCTTCGAAGTGGTGGACAACTCCATCGACGAAGCCCTGGCCGGCCACTGCGACGACATCGTCGTCACCATCCACACCGACAACTCGATCAGCGTGACCGACAACGGCCGCGGCATCCCGACCGGTGTGAAGATGGACGACAAGCACGAGCCCAGGCGCTCGGCCGCCGAAATCGCGCTGACCGAGCTGCACGCGGGCGGCAAGTTCAACCAGAACAGCTACAAGGTCTCGGGCGGCCTGCACGGCGTGGGCGTGTCCTGCGTGAACGCGCTGTCCGTGTGGCTGCGCCTGACGGTGCGCCGTGAAGGCCAGGTGCACCAGATCGAGTTCGCGCGCGGCTTCGTGCAGAACCGCCTCGTCGAGCAGCGCGACGGCGTCGAGGTCTCGCCGATGAAGGTCATCGGCGCGACCGAGAAGCGCGGCACCGAGGTGCACTTCCTGCCCGATACCGAGATTTTCAAAGAGAACAACGACTTCCACTACGAGATCCTGGCCAAGCGCCTGCGCGAACTCTCGTTCCTGAACAACGGCGTGCGCATCCGCCTGAAGGACGAGCGCAGCGGCAAGGAAGACGACTTCTCGGGCGCCGGCGGCGTCAAGGGCTTTGTCGAGTTCATCAACAAGGGCAAGCAGGTCCTGCACCCCAACTGCTTCCACGCCATCGGCGACCGGCAAAGCGACCAGGGCACCAACATCGGTGTCGAGGTGGCCATGCAGTGGAACAGCGGCTACAACGAGCAGGTGCTCTGCTTCACCAACAACATCCCGCAGCGCGACGGCGGCACCCACCTGACCGGCCTGCGCGCCGCGATGACGCGCGTCATCAACAAGTACATCGAAGAGAACGACTTCGCGAAGAAGGCCAAGGTCGAAGTGACTGGTGACGACATGCGCGAAGGCCTGTGCTGCGTGCTCTCCGTCAAGGTGCCCGAACCCAAGTTCAGCAGCCAGACCAAGGACAAGCTGGTGTCCAGCGAAGTGCGTGGCCCGGTGGAAGACGTGGTGGCCCGCCTGCTGACCGACTACCTGCAGGAAAAGCCCAACGACGCCAAGATCATCTGCGGCAAGATCGTCGAAGCCGCCCGCGCCCGCGAAGCCGCCCGCAAGGCCCGTGAGATGACACGCCGCAAGGGCGTGCTCGACGGCATGGGCCTGCCGGGCAAGCTGGCCGACTGCCAGGAGAAAGACCCCGCCCTGTGCGAGATCTACATCGTCGAGGGCGACTCCGCCGGTGGCTCGGCCAAGCAGGGACGCGACCGCAAGTTCCAGGCGATCCTGCCGCTGCGCGGCAAGATCCTGAACGTGGAGAAGGCGCGCTACGAAAAGCTGCTGTCCTCCAACGAAATCCTGACCCTCATCACCGCGCTGGGCACCGGCATCGGCAAGGCCGGCGGCGAGGGTTCGGGCGGTGAAGGCAAGGACGACTTCGACGTCGCCAAGCTGCGCTACCACCGCATCATCATCATGACCGACGCCGACGTCGACGGCGCCCACATCCGCACCCTGCTGCTGACCTTCTTCTACCGCCAGATGCCCGAACTGGTCGAACGCGGCCACATCTACATCGCGCAACCGCCGCTGTACAAGGTGAAGAACGGCAAGGAAGAGCTGTACCTGAAGGACGCGCCCGCGCTGGACCAGTACCTGCTGCGCATCGCCCTGAACGGCGCCAAGGTGCAGACCGGTGGCGCCGCCAACACCGTGCTCGAAGGCGACACCCTGGCCGAGCTGGCGCGCAAGCACCAGGCGGCCGAGCGCGTGATCGAGCGCCTCTCCAACTTCATGGACGCCGAAGCGCTGCGTGCGATTGCCGACGGCGTGAGCGTCAAGCTCGACACCGTGGAAGAGGCCGAAGCCAGCGCCGTCGCCATGCAGGCCAAGCTGGCCGAGCTGAGCACCACCGGCGTGCCGCCCGAAGTGGCCGGCGAATTCGATGCGCGCAGCGACAAACCCATCCTGCGCATCAGCCGCCGCCACCACGGCAACGTCAAGAGCAGCATCCTCACGCAGGACTTCGTGCACGGCGCCGACTACGCCGCCCTGGCCACCGCGGCCGACACCTTCCGCGGCCTGCTGGGCGAAGGCGCCAAGGCGCAGCGCGGCGAAGGCGACAAGCAGAAGGAAGAAAAGGTCGGCGACTTCCGCCAGGCCATGCAGTGGCTCATCAGCGAAGCCGAACGCACCACCAGCCGCCAGCGCTACAAAGGCCTGGGCGAAATGAACCCCGAGCAGCTGTGGGAAACCACCATGGACCCGCAGGTGCGCCGCCTGCTGCGCGTGCAGATCGACGACGCGATCGAAGCCGACCGCGTGTTCACCATGTTGATGGGGGATGAGGTGGAGCCGCGGCGGGATTTCATCGAAACCAACGCCTTGCGGGCGGGGAACATCGACGTGTGATCGTTTCTGCAAACCTTTCTGCAAACCGACCCTTTTGGCGGTTTGCAGAAAGAGCCAAGTCTTTGATTTTTAAAGACTTATTCAAAAGGCCATAAGCGGATCAGCCGTTTATGGCTTTTTGCTTTCTGCAAGTGACCAAATGGGTTGCGGTCGGATGTCTGCGTTGACTGACAAGCCCACTCCACCCCGCGCGCCCGGGCGACAGCGGCGAATGGAATGATGCAATCCCCCTCAGCCGCGACGCTGACGGAACATGTATGAGGAGGCACTTGGGTTCTTGGTTGAAAACTCAGGTAAGCCCTTTCTGCCGCCCGCCTGAAGTCTCCTCGAATTCCTGAGCCAGTCAGAAGTAGAGGTTGGGGAACAGTTTGACACGGTACTCGACCGGTGGGACTGGATTTCTTCATGTAGAGACTCCGTCTTGGGGAATTCTCTACTTCCGGGTGGTTCAGGTTTTCAAGGGGACTTCACACACTGTTTCAATACTCTCCGGTAAGCTTCCAAGCCTTTGCAGTGGTTTGGACTGGTATGGCAGGCCTGCGCCTAATACCGTGGCGGTTCCCTGACATCAGCTACGGCCTATACATCTTCCACATGCCAATTATTCTGTTTTTGGTCAAACGCCAACTGGTATCCACTACTACGGACATCGCTTGGTCACTACCATTGCCGTTGTTGTCCATAGCTTTAGCCAGTTGGTACCTTGTCGAAAAGCCTGCTCTGCGCTTCAAGCCACAGCGATCTGACACTAAAAACTTTCAGTGACGTTCCCCAGGAAAACCGCGACAGGTCAAAACTAGAGGTACGGTTGCTTCCCGAGGCTCCGAGAGGGGCAAGGAGAAGCGATGAAGAAGTCCCGATTCAGCGAAGAGCAGATCGCCTATGCGCTGCGAATGGCCGACGGTGGCACACCGGTGGTGGACGTGTGCCGCCAGATCGGCATCTCGGAGGCCACGTTCTACACGTGGAAGAAGAGGTACGGCGAGCTGGGCGTGAGCGAGCTGCGCAAGCTGCGGCAGCTTGAAGACGAGAACGCGCGCTTGCGGCGCATCGTGGCCGATCTGACGCTGGACAAACAGATCCTGCAGGAGGTCGTCAAAAAAAAGCTCTGAGGGCTGCCAAGCCTACGGGCCCGAATCAGCACTGGAGCATGGATTTTGTGCATGACCAGACGCACGATGGCCGCGCGTTTCGCATCCTCACGGTCATTGCTCAGTGGAGTCGCGAGGGTGTGTGCCTGGAGGCCAACTTCCGGCTGTCAGGCCGGTGCGTGGCGCAGGCGCTGGACGAGGTCGCCAGGCACCGCGGTTGGCCCAAAGCAATCACCGTGGACAACGGGACGGAATTCACCTCGAAAGCGCTGGACGAATGGGCGTATCGGCGAGGGATCAAACTCGACTACACCCGTCCCGGAAAGCCCACGGATAATGGCCTGATCGAGTCGTTCAACGGCCGGCTGCGCGACGAGTTCCTCAACGTCAACGAATTCGTCACGCTGCACGATGCCCGGGAGAAATTGAAGGCTTGGCAGGACGACTACAACCACCACCGTCCACACAGCTCGCTCGGCAACCTGACCCCGAATGAGTTCGTCAACAGCAGGTCAGTTCAACCCAACGAAGCGGCCAGCCTGTAGTTCAGAACTGTCCGGTTTCCGGGGGAACGTCATCAGGAACTGGGGAAGTCTGCTTCAAACTGACCTGCCTCGGTCATATCCTACCGTACACATCAGCCAAGCGAACAATATCATCCTCTCCCAAATAGCTGCCGCACTGCACTTCGATAAGCACCAGTTCCCCCTCGCCGACATTGGTCAGGCGATGGCGCTCCTTCAGAGGGATGAACCGGTACTCCCCCGCGTGAGTGGTGAACTCGGATTTTCCGATCTGGACTAGAGCGTGCCCCTCAACAACTACCCAGTGCTCGGCCCGTTTGTGGTGATACTGGAGGCTCAGACTCTGGCCGGGGCGAACCGTAATGCGCTTGACCTTGTAGTGAGTCTCTTCCTTGAGTGTGGCAAAGGTGCCCCACGGACGCTGCACAGCAGCAGGCAACATGGTGGTCTGGTGTGCGGCGCTGTCGGGGTGCCGTTCCTTGAGCATCTCGACCACACGTTTGACTTTCTGGGCCTGTTCCTTGCTGGCCACCAGCAGAGCGTCGGGCGTGTCCACCACCACCAGATCCTTGACACCGACAGTAGCGATCACCTTGTGTCCATGGCTTTCCACATGTACATGGGTGCCTGTGGTATCGACAGCCGCCCAGTGGATGTCTTCGGTGATGCCGATGGTGTTTCCGGCGGCGTCCGCAGGGTGCGCCGAAGCAACCGAGGGCCACGCGCCCACGTCGCTCCAGCCGAAGCGGGCTGGCACGAGCATGACATTGCCCGCTCTTTCCATCACCGCATAGTCGACGCTGATGTCGGGTTGCAGGCCAAAGGTATAGGCATCAAAGCGTGTCACCTGCGCCGCTCCCACGGCACCTGTGGGGGGCAATGCCGTGGTGTGGCCACCATCCATCACTTTCCGCGCAGTTGTTAGCACATCTGGCGCATGTACTTCGAAGGCCTCCAGGATGCTCCTGGCGGTGAAGCAGAACATGCCGCTGTTCCAGTAGTAGCGGCCGGTGGCCAAGTACTCCTGCGCGGTGACCAGGTCCGGCTTCTCGACGAACTGCAGCACCGGTTGCGCCTGGCGGCCAATCTGGGCGACCTCGATGTAGCCGAAGCCAGTTTCCGGACCGGTGGGCTGGATGCCGAATACCACCAGGTGTCCGTCTCGTGCGCGGTAGGCTGCTTCCCGCGCATTGGCCACAAAGGACTTGGTGTCGGGAATCAGGTGGTCGGCAGGCAGTACCAGCATCACGGCATCGTCGCCGTGCAGCTTCTGGCAAGCCAGCGCGGCGAGCGCAATAGCCGGCGCAGTGTTGCGCCCCTTGGGTTCAAGCAGGTAATGAGGGAGGGGCGGGCCCGACATCTCCGCCAGCAAACCCTGCGTCAGGAACAAATGATCATGGTTGGTCACCACAATCAGGTGGTCTGTGCCACAGGCCTGACCGCGGTTGATCGCCTGTTCCAAAAGGGTTCGTCCACCAAGCCTCATGAACGGTTTTGGATAGGCTTGGCGCGACACTGGCCATAGACGGGTACCTGCACCACCGGAAAGGACAACGGAAACAAGCTTCATTGGCAGCTTTCAACCCCAGCGGGAGTCAGTCGAAGACTTGAACTTTTTTGAGCAGAATCGAAACTTACTGGGCGCATCATCTCTTCTCCCAAACGGAAATGGCAAAAGAACCTCAAAGAAGAGGCCGCAGCCGTAGTTGAAGAGCCCTCGCTTGCCCAAGCCGCTCAGAAGCAGCGGTCGGGAATAGTGTGACACGGCATTCGACCGGATAATCCGTACCTCCCACGAACATTCACGGTGTCGCTATGAGTTACCCCGAAGACAGGCTCTCCCGTCAAGCGGGCAAGCCAACACCTACAGTGTGGCTGAACATCAATCCAGACACCGAAAATGTTCATGCATGCTGCTGGGAACGCAAGTTCGATCGCCGGCTCGAAATGATTGGAATCCACATGTCAAGCTCTCTAGACAACGGATTAAGGGCATGAAAACCGCCATCATCACCGGCATCACCGGGCAGGACGGCGCCTACCTCGCAGAGCTGCTGCTGAACAAGGGTTACGCCGTGCATGGCACCTACCGCCGCACAAGTTCCGTCAACTTCTGGCGCATCGAGGAACTGGGCATCCAGAACCACCCCAACCTGCACCTGGTCGAGTACGACCTGACCGACCTGGGCGCCAGCATCGCGCTGGTGCAAAAGGTCCAACCCGACGAGATCTACAACCTCGCTGCGCAGAGCTTCGTCGGCGTGAGCTTCGACCAGCCCACCACAACGGCCCAGATCACCGGCCTCGGAGCCGTCAACCTGCTCGAAGCGATCCGCCTCATCAACCGAAAGATCCGCTTCTACCAGGCCAGCACCTCCGAAATGTTCGGCAAGGTGCAGACGATTCCGCAGACCGAAAGCACGCCGTTCTACCCGCGCAGCCCCTATGGTGTGGCCAAGCTCTATGCCCACTGGATGACCATCAACTACCGCGAGAGCTACGACATCTTCGGCAGCAGCGGCATCCTGTTCAACCACGAAAGCCCGCTTCGCGGCCGCGAATTCGTCACCCGCAAGATCACCGATGCAGTGGCCAAGATCAAGCTCGGACAGCTTGACTGCATGGAACTGGGCAATCTGGACGCCAAGCGCGACTGGGGCTATGCCAAAGAGTATGTCGAGGGCATGTGGCGCATGCTGCAGGCCAACCAGCCTGACACCTTCGTTCTGGCCACCAATCGCACCGAGACCGTGCGCGACTTCGTGCGCCTGGCCTTCAAGGGTGCCGGGATCGAGGTGGACTTCCGCGGACAGGCCGAGGGAGAAACGGCGGTGGATGCAGCGACCGGCAAGACCGTGATGCGCATCAACCCCAGGTTCTATCGCCCAGCCGAAGTGGAGTTGCTGATCGGTAATCCCGCACACGCGAAGGCTACGCTGGGCTGGGAGCCTCAAACCACCCTCGAGCAGCTGTGCCAGATGATGGTGGAGGCGGATCTGCGCCGCAACCGGACCGGGATGTCGTTCTGATGCGCATTCTGCTGACAGGTGCGTCCGGATTCACAGGACTGCATTTCGGTCAACTGGCAAAACAGTACGGACACGAGATCGTCGACTGCTCCGTCGACCTGACCAACGCTTCCGCAGTGAGGCGTGCCATCGAGTGCACCGCCCCCTGTGATGCGCTTGTCCACCTGGCCGCTATCAGCTTTGTTGGGCATGCCGACGAATCGGCCTTTTATGCGGTCAATACCGTGGGCACGACGAATTTGCTCAAGGCATTCGATGCACTGCCAGCCTCGGTACAACCGCGGAAGCTGCTCATCGCCAGCAGCGCCAACGTCTACGGCAACAGCCCCCGATCGCCCATCTCCGAAAACCAGCCACCCGCACCTGTGAACCACTATGCGGCCAGCAAGCTGGCGATGGAGCAGCTGGCCATGACGTTCGCTGACCGGCTACCCATCGTGGTATGCCGCCCGTTCAACTACACCGGCCCAGGACAAGCCACGTCATTCCTCGTTCCCAAGATGGTCGATCATTTCGCGCGCCGGGCGCCAGTCATTGAACTGGGCAACCTTCACGTTGAGCGGGAGTTCAACGACGTGCGCATGGTCTGCGAAGCCTATCTCCGGCTGCTTGTCCACGGTGAGCCAGGGCAGATCTACAACGTGTGCACAGGGACCGCTTTCAGTCTGCAGCGGGTGCTTGACACTCTCAAGAACCTCACCGGTCACGACATCGCTGTCCGGGTCAACCCGGCCTTCGTCCGCGCGAGCGAGGTCCATCGCCTGTGCGGCGCTCCCGACAAGCTGATCGGGTGCATCGGCCCGTTGCCGGTCTACCCACTCACCGAGTGCCTGTCCGCCATGATCCAGGCACACGCCACCCAAGCGCGGCCTGCGCCACTCTGAAGCCTGGAGCCGGCTTACAGGTTCGCGTAGGTGCGCAACCTATAATTGCAGGTTGGCCGCTGGTTGGTGTGGTCATGTCTATGCGCCCCTTACAGGATCCCCCAGTGTCTTCTCATACCGCGTGGTCAGCACGGGCTCCCTCGGACCAAACTGACCGGCACTTGAGCGTGCCTGCGGGACTCCAGGCCATGGCGGCGATCCGCCCTGACCTGCGGCATCTGGATCTCGCCCGCCTGACAGACCGCATAGCCCTCTATGCCTTTTGGGAAAGCAGGCTTCACCGCGAATACCCGGAGCTGGAGTGGCGCCTGACCACAGGGGACATGACTCACCTGGGTGAATACGACGTCTCCCGGTTTCTTGCAGACGGCGGCACCGGGCTGTCCAGCGCTCTTCAGGGAAACTGGCCCACCCAGCTCGACCTGATGCCGGGATTCGAGGCATACAGCCGCCATACAGACATTGACACAGCCGCGTTCAAAGAGGCGCTGCCGCTTCCACTGCAACTGATCTGGAACGACCGCCCGGATCTGCAGGCTTCTCATGACATCCGCTCCGACGAGGGCCGCATCGGGTTCCTTCGTTGGTGGTTCCACTTCGGACACCTCGAACACTTGCGCGTCCGATGGAGTCTGGCCAGTGACCTGAATGCACTCGACTGGCATGTGCAGGGCCGTCTGCCCTGGCCACGCTTTCTGTCCCTGATCGTGGATGGACGCAGCGACCTGGACAAATCCCGCTTCGCGCCCCTCACTGAAGACAACTGGTTCAACGGTCTGGCGTGGTGGCTGCGCAGTGGTTGTGCGGAGTTTGGCGTCCCCTCCTGGTCTTTGATGTGGCTGACTGACCTGAGGCAACACCTCCATCAGGTGGCCACCTCGTTCGATGCCTGCGCGCCCGAAAATGGCCGCTGCGCCAAGCCTCTGCCCTACGTGCCTTTCCGTGTCTTCTCGTCGCGAGCCGACCTTCGACAGGCGTTCGATCTCAGCCAGCCGACGGGGTGCGATGCCCTGCTGGCGTGGTGGGCTGCTCACGGGGTCCGCGAGTACGGCCCTCTGGAATCGTTGTTCCATAACCCGCTGGACGAGCAACCGGGAATGAACATCGTCGGGTATGCGCGCAGTGTGATCGGTATCGCAGAGGACGTTCGCATGGCAGCCCAGTCTGCCCGCCTTGCCGGTATCCCGTTCGCCGTGATCGATGCCCCGATGCCTGGCCCGCAGAAGGCGGATTTTTCCCTTGACGACCACATCGTCGAGCGACCTCAGTGGCCGGTCTCCCTGTACTGCCTGCCACCCACCGAGACCATCCGGCTGGGGATGGAGGGCGGCCGCACGCTGCTGGACTCTGGCACCTACAACATCGGTGGCTGGCACTGGGAACTGCCGGTCTGGCCGGACCACCTGGCGGGGGTGATCGACTCGGTGGACGAGCTGTGGGTGTACAGCGATTTCGTCCGGCAAGCGTTCGCAAACAGGACGGACAAACCAGTCCGCAAGATGCCCCTGGCCGTCGAACTGCCCGACAGCCCTGCGCCGAACCGTTCGTTGTTTGGCCTGCCCAACAACCGTTTTCTCTTCCTGGTCATGTTCGACGGGAACTCGTGGTTGTCCAGAAAAAACCCTCTGGCAGCGGTGCAAGCATTCAAGAAAGCATTTCGGACCGACCAGGGAGTTGGGTTAGTGATCAAGGCCATCAACCTCGACAGGACTACTGAGGCGTGGCAGACCATCGAGCAGGAAATCGGTGGCGACCCGCGAGTGTCCGTGATTGACCGGACCATGCAGCGGGTCGAACTCGTGCAGCTCATGTCGTCCTGCAACGCCTACTTGTCCCTGCACCGATCTGAAGGCTTCGGCCGCGTCATTGCCGAATCGATGCTGCTGGGAATACCCACGGTCACCACGGCGTTCTCGGGCAACGCCGACTTCTGCACCCCGGAGACCAGCTACCTGGTTCAGGGGCCACTGGTGGCCCTCACCTCCAAGGACTACATCTTTCACCAGGGGCAATACTGGTGCGATCCGGACGTCACCCAGGCCGCCGAGCAAATGCGGCGTCTGGTCGAGCACAGACAGGAGGCAGCTCGTCTGGTGCAGAAGGCACAGGACAATATTCGCCAGCACTACTCCTCGCGCGCGGTGGCAGAGGCCTACCGCCTTCGACTGCGCGAGCTGCGCCAAGCCCATCTGATCTGAAGAAACCACAATGTCCGAACACGACACGTCCACCATGACCGGGTCTTCCAAACTGCTGTCGCCGGAAGACGAGTGCGCCAGGCTTGCCGAAGAACTCAAAGACCGCGAGCAGCAGCTCGTGGACCTGCTGCAGGATTACACCGACCGCAACCTGCAGTTGGTGTCCGCACAGCACCAGGTGATGACGCTGACCCAGCGGGTTCTGGCGCACGAAGAAGCAGCCAAGGCGCATGCGGCCCACATCCAGAACCTGTACCAGTCCACCAGCTGGCGCGTTACAGCGCCGCTGCGGCGAATCAGCGTGCTGTCGCAAGACGTGAAGTACTCGGTGCGGGTGTTTCGCGAGGCACTGGCGGCTGGCAAAGGCGTGTCCATGGCCCTCAGACAGGCACTGCACGCGAACGCTGCCCAAGAAGCCGCCGTGGTCACTGCCGAAGTGACGGACCACGCCCCGAAGGCGTTCGACCCCCGGGACTACAAGGAATGGGTGCGGCGCTACGACACGCTGGACAGCGCGTCGCTTGAGCAGCTGAGGCGGGAAGCAGCATCCATGGCCAACGGACCTCTCGTGTCGGTTGTGATGCCGACTTACAACGCCAATCTCGACTGGCTGGGGCAGGCGATCAGATCTGTCCAGGAACAGCTGTATCCGCGCTGGGAGCTGTGCATCGCAGACGATGCATCCACCGACCCCGAGGTTCGTCCCTTCCTGGAACAGTGGATGGCCGAAGACCCCCGGATCAAGGTGACCTTCCGCGACACCAACGGGCACATCTCGGCGGCCACCAACAGTGCGCTGGCCCTGGCCTCCGGCGACTGGATCACCTTTCTGGACCACGACGATGTGCTGCCGGCACACGCCCTGCTGTACATGGTCAAGGCCATTGCCCACCATCCCGACGCGCGGATGCTGTACTCGGACGAAGACAAGCTCGACGAGAACGGCAAGCGGTACGACCCTTACTTCAAGACCGACTGGAACCCAGACCTGTTCTATTCGCACAACCTGGTCACCCACCTGGCTTTCTACCGTGGCGACCTCATGCGCAAGGTGGGTGGCCTGCGTGAAGCCTATGCGGGCGCCCAGGACTACGACCTCGTTCTGAGGGTGATCGAAAAGGTGAAAGCGGACCAGATCGTCCATGTGCCGTTCATCCTCTACCACTGGCGGGCCCATGCCGGCAGCACCGCCACGGCCGACCTGAACATCAAGCCCTACGCCATGCTCGCTGGCGAACGTGCGCTCAACGACCACTACAAGCGGATGGGCATCAACGCCCGGGCGCAGTTCATCGGCCATGGGTACCGCGCGCGCCACCGGCTGCCCAAGCCGGCGCCGAAGGTCAGCATCATCATCCCGACCCGCAACGCGGTGGACCTGGTCAGGACGTGCGTGGAGAGCATCCGGGACAAGTCCACCTACAAGAACTACGAAATCCTGCTGATGGACAACGGCTCGGACGACCCCGAGGCGCTGGCGTACTTTGCCGAACAGGCCCAAACGCCCAACTTCCGGGTCATCCGCGACGATTCTCCGTTCAGCTACTCGGCCATCAACAACCTGGGCGCCTCACAGGCCACCGGGGACGTGCTGTGCTTCCTCAACAACGACATCGAGGTGATCTCGCACGACTGGCTGGAGGAGCTGGTGAGCCAGGCCTGCCGTCCGGGCATCGGCGCCGTGGGTGCCAAGCTCCTGTACCCCAACTCCACCATCCAGCATGCCGGCGTCGTACTGGGAGTAAGGGGCTGGGCAGGCCATGCCCACAAGGGCTTCTCCCTGTACGCGCACGGCTACGTCGGTCGGGCCTCGCTGGCAAGCAACTTCAGCGCCGTCACCGGCGCCTGCATGGCGGTGCAGAAAAAGCACTTTGACCAGGCGGGTGGGTTCGACGAGGTCAACCTCAAGGTCGCCTGCAACGACGTGGACCTCTGCCTGCGGTTCGCCGAAATGGGCCTGCGCAACCTGTTCACGCCGCACGCCCTGCTCTTCCACCACGAGTCGGCCACCCGGGGCTACGAAGACACCCTGGAGAAGAAAGCCCGATTCCAGAAGGAAGTGGACTACATGTGGAAGCGCTGGCCCGCCATGATGGCCCGCGACCCGGCTTACAGTCCCAATCTCTCGCTGGATCACGAGGACTTCGGTCTCGCCTGGCCTCCCCGCGTTCGCCACGGCGAGCCGGCCTGACCTCAGGGTACCCACGCATGTTCCAACGCTTCCTCCACAGCCTCCGCCAAGGGCTGAACATCTGGACGGGCATGCCGCTGGCGCTATTCATGCTCGTGTTCGTGATCCTGCAGGGCGTGGTCATGGCCAGCCATTCGCCGCTGAGCTATCCGCCGGACGAGATGCCCCACCTGTCGTACATCAACGACAGCATCCGCTCGCCGCAGGCTCTGCCGAACT
Organism: Hydrogenophaga sp. NH-16; assembly: GCF_004006415.1. Lineage (NCBI taxonomy): Bacteria > Pseudomonadati > Pseudomonadota > Betaproteobacteria > Burkholderiales > Comamonadaceae > Hydrogenophaga > Hydrogenophaga sp. NH-16. The sequence goes on along the minus strand of NZ_CP029344.1, from coordinate 2,136,104 downwards.
ACAGCGACGGAAAGATCATGGGGTTCACCCAGGCCAACTACCTGGGTCATCCACCGCTGTACTACAGTGCCCTGGGCGTGGCCGGCAAGCTGTTCGCCCTCCATCCGAAGACGGACTACCTGATCTTCCGGCTGATCGGTGTCGGTTTCGTGGGACTGGGCTTGGCTTTCGTGGTGCTGATGGCCCGGGAACTGAGGCTGACACAAGGCATCACCGCGCTGCTGCTGTTTGCCTGCGCCGGCGTGCCAATGTTCTCGTACATCGCCGGCAGTGTCTCCAACGACACCCTGCTGTACCTGGGCATGACCATGGGCTTCTACGGACTGGCGCGCATGGCCAATCCCGCCCGCAATGGGCCAGATGCCTTGGCGCCGGTCGTGCTGCTGGTCGGCCTGTTGATTGTGTTCCTCACCAAGGCCACAGGCATCGTCTTCATGATCCTGCTCCTCGGCGCCTGGGGAATGCGCAATTTCCGGCGCATCCATCCGGTGGTGCTGGTCCGCAGCTACTGGCCCCACCTGGCTGTCTTCTCCGTTGTTGTGGGCGGCTACTACGTCTACACCCTGCTCCAGCACGGGGGTGTTTTCCCATCGCCCGGCAGGCTCTATGGCAGCACACCACCCGCCGAACCGCTCGATCTGGCCGGCTATGTCAGGGAATATGTCGGTTCGATGTGGCGGCGGCTGCACGGCATCATGTCGCACCTGAGCATCACCCCCATCGGAGACCGCTGGCAGCCGGTGTTCTACACGATGGTCTGCCTGCCCATTGTGGGCTGGCTGGTGGTGCGCTTCAGCACGCCCCTGTTGACCTCCAACCGCATGGCCGTCCGGCTGTTCGATGCCATGGCCCTGGCCACCTTGGGCACCGTCGTTGTCCACGTGGTGTTCGGCTACCGCGCCTACCTGGTCAATGGCGTGCTCTCGGGTCTGCAGCCGCGCTACTACATGTACCTGCTGCCGGTGTTGTGGTTCCCGTTCTTCGTGCTCTGCCAGCCCGGCTGGTTCAAACAGACGGTCACCACCCTCTTTGCAGCCAGCGCACTCGTGGTGTTCTGGGCCTCTGCTCCTCAGGTGCTGCTCAAACAGCACCAGGCCCTGCAGGAGCTGCCCCGCAACATCGGATACGCCGACCGCAACGGGCTCGAAGCGATGTCGGTCCGTCTCCCCCGGCGCCTCACCACCGAAGGCAATGTGGAAACACTCACGCTGGCCAATGGGGAGTTGCGGGCCAAAGGCTGGGTCTATGACACCACACTGGGCGATCAGGCCCAGCGCCTCTGGATCCTGGCCGGAGACGAGTTCGTTTCGTCCGTGCCAGTGCTGATCAAGCGCGACGATGTCGCCGCCGCCCTGGGCACACAACGAGCACTGAACACCGGGTTCGCCTTCACCGCTCGACGCTTGCCGACCACCCTGAAGCCGTGCGATGTCCGGCTGCTGGCCGAGTACCGCGACGGCAGCGTGGGCCCACTGAAGAACGACCTGTGCCCGCAATGATCCGCCGGCACGACACCGATACACGCCGTCACCATCCACGGAGTTCCTCTTGAAACTTATCATCCAGATCCCCTGCTACAACGAAGCCGCCACCCTGGGCATTGCCCTGGCCGCCCTGCCGCGCGAGGTGCCAGGCTTCGACAAGGTCGAGTGGCTCATCATCGATGATGGCTGCACGGACAACACCGTCGAAGTCGCGCTGGCCCACGGCGTCGACCACGTGGTGCGCCACACCCGCAACCAGGGCCTCGCGCGCGGTTTCATGAACGGCCTGCAGGCCTGCCTGGAGCACGGCGCCGATGTGATCGTCAACACCGACGCCGACAACCAGTACAACGCCGATGACATTCCGGCGCTGACCCGTCCGATCCTGGAAGGCAAGGCAGACATCGTGATCGGCGCCCGCCCCATCGCCGCCATCGAGCACTTCAGCCCGATCAAGAAACTGCTGCAGAAGCTGGGCAGCTGGGTGGTGCGGGTGGCCAGCAAGACCAGCATTCCGGACGCCCCAAGCGGCTTCCGCGCCATGAGCCGCGCCGCCGCACGCCGGCTGACGGTGTTCTCCGACTACACCTACACCCTGGAAACCATCATCCAGGCGGGCCAGAAGAACATGGCCATCACCTCGGTGCCGATCCGCGTCAACGGTGATCTCCGCCCATCGCGCTTGGTCAAGAGCATCGCCTCCTACATCCAGCGCAGCATCGTCACGATCATCCGGGTGTTCGTGATCTACCGTCCGTTTCGCTTCTTCGCCAGCATAGGCATCGCGCTGTTCACGCTGGGCTTCATCATTGGCCTGCGGTTCCTCTACAAGTGGCTGACCGTTGACTACGATGGCCACATCCAGTCCCTGATCCTGGCCAGTTCGCTGCTGATCATCGGCTTCCAGACCATCCTGATCGCTTTTGTGGCCGACCTGCTGTCGGCCAACCGCAAGCTGATGGAAGAGGTCCGCTCGCTGACGCTGGAGAACCGGGACCGCCGGCCGCAATGACCGTGATCGTGGCCGTCACCGGCGCCCACGGTTTTGTCGGGCGCGCCCTTTGCCAGCACCTGAAGGCCTGCGGATTCTCTGTCCGGGCCATCACACGCTCCGCGTCCGGCGAAGAAGACACCTGGGCCGTTGGAGACCTGGGACCAGGAACCGACTGGGGCCAGAGCCTGCAGGGGGTCGACTGCGTGGTCCATTGCGCCGCCCGGGTACACATGGTGCAGGACACCGACCCTGACCCGTTGCAGTCCTACCGGCGGGTCAATGTGGAGGGCAGCCGGTCCCTGGCCATCGCTGCGGCGGCTGCGGGCGTTCGCCGGCTGGTGTTCCTGAGTTCACTCAAGGTGCATGGAGAGCGCACTGTGCCGGGTCACCCGTTCACGTCTGGCACGGCGCCAGCGCCCGAAGATGCCTACGGTCAGTCGAAATGGGAGGCCGAACAGGCCCTTCACGAGGTGGCCGGAAGAACCGGCCTTGAACTGGTGGTGGTCCGGCCACCCCTGGTCTACGGCCCCGGGGTGAAGGCCAACTTCCTCAAACTCATGAACGCGGTGGCCCGCGGCACGCCGCTTCCGCTGGGCGCTGTAGACAACCGGCGCTCGCTTTTGGCGCTGGACAACCTGACCGATCTGCTGCTCCTCTGTGTGGAACAGCCGGCCGCCGCAGGACACACCTTCCTGGCATCGGACGGTCAGGATCTTTCAACGCCGGACCTGGTGCGCGCACTCGCGCGTGCAATGGGCCGGCCCGCACGGCTGTGGCCGGTGCCTGTTGCCTGGCTGCGCATGGCGGGAAAATTGCTGGGTCGGGGCCCTCAAATCGACCGACTGATCGGATCGCTGCAGGTCGACATCGGGCATACTAGACAGGTTTTAGGCTGGACGCCCCGGTTAACGGTGGAGCAGGGCCTGCGTCTCGCGGTACAGGATGTGATGGCATGAAACGCGCCTTCGACCTGTTCTTTGCGCTGTGCGCGGCCGCCATCCTGCTGCTGCCCATCGGGTTGATCGCCTTGGTGGTTCGTTGGACCTCACCCGGTCCCGCCCTCTACTGGAGTGATCGCATCGGCCGGGACAACCGCATTTTCAAGATGCCCAAATTTCGCAGCATGCGACTGGACACGCCCGCCGTGGCCACCCACCTGCTGTCAGATCCCGACCGGTATCTGACGCCAGTGGGCTCCTTTCTGCGAAAAACCAGTCTGGACGAGCTTCCACAGCTCTGGAGCATCCTGAAAGGCGACATGAGTCTGGTGGGGCCTCGCCCCGCCCTGTTCAACCAGGACGATCTGATCGCCTTGCGCACCGAGGCCGGTGTTCACCGGCTGGTCCCCGGCTTGACGGGCTGGGCCCAGATCCACGGTCGGGACGAGTTGCCGATTCCCGAGAAAGTCCGGCTGGATGCCGAGTACCTGCAGAAGAGGTCGCTGGGACTGGACCTGAAGATCATTTTCCTCACGGCGTGGCGCGTGCTGCGCCGCGACGGGGTGACCCACTGACACACGATTCGACGCCCACACGATGCTGAACCGATTCGCACAGCCCATTCTGGCCATGCCCCGCCCTGCCAAGCGGGTGGTGGTGCTGTCGGTGGACGCTGCACTGTGCATTCTCACAGTCTGGCTGTCGTACTACCTGCGCCTGGGCGAGTGGGTCAAGCTGTCGGGCGACAGCTACTGGCAACCCATGTGGGCCGTTGGCGTGTCGCTGCTGCTCGCGCTGCCCATCTTTGTGGTCAATGGTTTCTACCGGGCCATTTTCCGCTACACCGGTCTCTCCGCACTGCAGACCATCCTGAAAGCGACAGCGGTATACGGTCTGCTGTTTGCCACGGTGTTCACCGCCTACGGTGTGGACGGCGTGCCCCGAACGGTGGGTCTGATCCAACCGATGCTGCTGCTGCTGACCGTCGGCGCGTCGCGCATGCTGGCACGCTTCTGGCTTGGAGGTCTTTATCGCAATCAGTTGCGGATGGTGGCCCTGCCCAGGGTGCTGATCTACGGCGCCGGCAACGCCGGACGCCAGTTGGCGGCGGCCATGACCAACAGCCACGAGATGCGGGTGGTGGGGTTTCTGGACGACGACGACCGGCTGCATGGTCATGTGCTCAACGGTCTGTCGATCTACAGCCCCGCCGACCTGCCGGGTCTGGTGACCTCGCTGCAAGTCAGCACCGTCCTGCTCGCCATCCCTTCGGTCAGCCGCCACCGACGCAACGAAATGATCGCGAAGATGTTGCGCGCCCACGTTCAGGTGCGCACCCTGCCCGCGGTCAGCGAACTGGCGCAGGGCATGGTCAGTACGTCCGACCTGCGTGAACTGGACATTGACGACCTGCTCGGGCGCGAACCGGTGGCACCCAACCACATCCTGCTGGGACGCAACATCACCGACAAGGTGGTGCTGGTGACCGGGGCCGGCGGCTCCATCGGCAGCGAACTGTGCCGCCAGATCCTCTCGGTCAACCCGAGCACGCTGGTGCTGATTGAACAAAGTGAGTTTGCGCTGTACGAGATCCAGCAGGAACTGCAGGAGAAGATCGAAGACAACACCACCCTGCTGGTGCCGGTGCTGGCCTCGGTGCGGGACGCGCAGCGGCTCAACGAGATCTTCGCCGACTGGAAACCCGACACCGTCTACCACGCGGCCGCCTACAAGCACGTGCCCCTGGTGGAGCACAACCCGATCGAAGGCATCCGCAACAACACGCTGGGCACCCTCACCGCCGCCAGGGCGGCGGCGGAGCACGGCGTGAGCGACTTCGTGCTCATCAGCACCGACAAGGCGGTGCGCCCGACCAACATCATGGGCGCATCCAAGCGCCTGGCGGAAATGGCGCTGCAGGCGCTGGCCGCCACAGCTCCGAAAACGCGTTTCTCGATGGTCCGCTTCGGCAACGTGCTGGGCTCCTCCGGCTCGGTGGTTCCCAAGTTCCGGCGCCAGATCCGCGATGGTGGCCCCATCACACTCACCCACCCGGACATCACGCGCTATTTCATGACCATTCCCGAGGCCGCCCAGCTGGTGATCCAGGCAGGTGCCATGGCCAAGGGCGGCGACGTGTTCGTGCTGGACATGGGCGATCCCGTCAAGATCATGGACCTCGCCACCCGGATGATCGAGCTCTCGGGCCTCTGCGTGCGCGACGAGAACAACCCCGAAGGCGACATCGAGATCGAGATCACGGGTCTGCGCCCGGGCGAGAAGCTGTTCGAGGAACTCCTGATCGGAAACAACCCGCGCCCGACCTCCCATCCCCGCATCATGAAGGCCCACGAAGAATTCGTCGCCTGGCCTGTCCTGCTGGAGAAGCTGCAGCAGCTGGAGTCCTTGCTCGAACAGCGGAACGTCGAAGGCACCAAGGAACTCCTTACCGAGCTGGTGTCCGGCTACGCGCCGCAAGAGCCGGGGCAGGAATCCGACAGCCGCCTGCGCTACAGCGTCTGAGCGGCCTCACAAACCATTGTCATCACACACCATGAACAGCCCCCAAAAACGCATCGGTCTGGTTGGAACCGGCTTCATTGCCAGCGGCTTTGCCAGGCTGCTGCACAACCACGCCACCGACCTGACCCTGAGCGCCGTGCTCACCCGGCGCCCTGCTGCCAGCGTCGAAGGATTTCCCTGCACCGACCGCTTCACGCACTCGGAGCAGGAACTCCTGGACAAGTCCGACCTGATTGTCGAATGCAGCGGTGACGTGCTGCACGCCACACGCATCATCGACATCGCGTTGAAGGCCGGCAAGCCGGTCGTCACGATGAACTCCGAGTTCCACGTCACCACCGGCTCCTACTTCGCCGACAAGGGTCTGCTCACCGAGGCGGAAGGCGACCAGCCCGGCTCGATCGCCGCCCTGCGCGAAGAGGCGGTGATGATGGGCTTCAAGCCCCTCGTGTACGGCAACATGAAGGGCTTCCTGAACCACCACCCGACGCCCGAAGAAATGGCGTACTGGGCCGGCAAGCAGGGCATCAGCGTCGAGCAGACCACCTCGTTCACCGACGGCACCAAGATCCAGATCGAACAGGCCCTGGTGGCCAACGGCTTCGGCGGCACGATCACGCGCCAGGGCATGGAAGGCCCCAAGGCCACCGACGTCACCAAGGCGGCCATCGAACTGGCGCGTGGGGCCGCCGAGCGTGGGCAGGCCATTTCGGACTATGTGCTCGCGCCGGGCAATGCCGGGGTCTTCGTGGTCGGTACGCACGACAAGTCCGAGTGGAAGGCGCTGAACTACCTAAAACTGGGCGACGGCCCCTACTATGTGCTGGTGCGTCCGTTCCACCTCTGCCAGTACGAAATCATCAAGACCGTGCGGCGGGTGCTCCACGGCGGTGGCGTGCTGCTGAACAACTCCAGCAGCCCAACGGTCTCCATCGTGGGCATCGCCAAACACGACATGCCCGCGGGCACGTGCATCGACCGCGCCATCGGCGGGTTCCAGGTGCGTGGCGAGGCCGCCCGCATCGCGGACGTCAAGGGTCACGTCCCCATCGGCATGATCCAGAACGCCGTGCTGACCCGCGCGGTGAGTGCCGGGCAGATGCTGATGTTCGACGACGTCGAGTTGCCCGACTCTCTGGCGCACACCATCGCCCGCCAGCTGTACGCTTGATCGCCGGGCATCCGGGCCCTGAAGACCTGGATGCAGACCACCTCGGCCCAGAGCCGTCCCCTGGCGCCACCGGCTCAGCCGCCAGCCCATGTCTGCCGAAGCCCGTATCGCCCCGCACCGCCCCGACCTTGATGGTCTGAAGGCGGTTGCGGTGGTGTCCATGGTGTTCCACCAGGCCTTTCCCGACGTCCTCGGTGGGGGTTTTGCAGGCCTCGGCGTCTTTTTTGTCGTTTCCGGCTACCTGATCAGCTCAAGCGTCCTGTCAGAGCTGCAGAGCCCGGGGTTCAGCCCTGGCGATTTTTACGCACGGCGCATCAGACACCTCGTCCCAGCGCTGCTTCTGGTGCTGGCCGCGGTGCTGGTCGCAGGCTGGTTCCTGTTGGTACCGGCCGACTACCGCCAACTGGGCCAGCAGGTCGTGGCAGGCAGCACCTTCGTTCCCAACCTGACGGCAGAGCCTGGCTCTTTTGCTGCAGGGTCTGCCAGCAAGCCGCTGCTGCATCTCTGGCCACTGAGCATGTGGGTGCTGTTCTGCCTGCTGTGGCCTCTTGCAATGTGGGCGCTTCACAGCTGGCACATGAACGCGATGTGCTGGACTATTGCCGCGCTGCTGCTGTCCGTCCTTCTGCATCTGGCGCACGACCAGACTGCAGCAGCGTTCGACCCGTCATCGGCCCTGCTCCTGTCGCTGCTGGTCGGGGCGTTGCTGAGTACGAGGCATGCAAACGTGGCTGTCGGGCACCCGAATGCGCTCGCCTGGATCGGAGCGACCCTGCTGACGCTGGCGCTGATGAACATCGCGCCAGAGACGGCACCTGCCGGCTGGCGGGCGCTGCTGCCCACCCTCGGAACAGCACTGCTGATCGCAGCGGGCCCCTCGGGCTGGCTCAACCGGGTCGTGCTGTCGAGCAAGCCCTTGGTGGGGATCGGCCTCATCAGCTACCCGCTATACCTGTGGCACTGGCCGCTGCAGTCCTTTTCCCACCTCAAATCCATGGGCGAGCCAGGCTGGGAGCGGCCGCTGGCGTGGATGGCGCTGGCCTTTGTCCTGGCGTGGGCGACCCACCGGTTCATCGAGAAGCCGACCCGCATCGGGCGCATGAATGGAACGGTGGTCATCACCGCCCTCTGCGTGGGCCTGTGCCTGGTTGCGGTCGCCGGCTTCGCCATCCACCGCAACAACGGGTTCGAGCAGCGCATTCCCGAGCTGGTGCGCCACCTCATGTCCACAGGCGGCCGGTCGGCCGTGGTCGATGGATGGCGGGACAAGGACTGCATGCTGGACTACCGCCTGCCTCCGTCTCACTACAAGCCTTTCTGCATCGAACAGAAACGGCCGCTGGTCTTCCTCTGGGGGGATTCACACGCGGGATCACTGTACCCGGGCTTCAAGGCGCTGAAGGAATCAGGTCGCTACGAATTCGGTCTGGCGGAACGCACCGCCGCCATCTGTCCGTCGGTGCTGGGCATCGAGCCCCGGCCGCTGTGCAGAAGCATCAACGATGCCAACATCCAGGCGATCCGGGACACCAAGCCCGACATCGTGATCCTCTACTCGTGGTGGCACAACAAGCGCTACGACCTGCGCAACCTCGAAGCCACAGTGGAGCAGATTCAACAGGCGGGTGTGCCCCGCATCATCTTGCTGGGCGCCGTCCCCTACTGGAGGAAGCACCTGCCTCAGATCCTGCTGGAGGAATGGAAAAAAGGACTTGTGCAAGCCCGTCCACCCCTGCGACTGGATGAGGCCTTTCTGGACCCGGAGGTGCGCAGGGCGACCGAGATCATGCGCGAGCGTGCCCGAAAGATGGGCATCGAATTCATCTCGGGAATGGACTTCTTCTGCAACGCCCAGGGATGCCTGACCCGTCTGTCAGAAGACGCCACGCAGCCACTCTCCTACGACTACGGACACCTGTCCACAGGTGCCGCAGCGTTCTACATCGAGCGGCTGGCGCCGCTGATGTTCAAGAAGACGCACTGACCGAGCTCAGCGCGGCTGGCGGCGCGGGCCGGCCGGACGGGACGCACCGGCGTCACCGCGCCCCCAGTTGCCTGCTCCACCCTGGGGCTTGCCGAAGCCGCGCGCGGGCGCGTGATCGCGGCGCTGGTCCGGACGGCTGTCGAAACGCACATCGCCGCGCGGCGCGGTGTCGCGGCCTTCGAAGCGCGGCGCGTCGAAGCGCCCTTCGACGCGGGGGCCACGCGGCGCCGGACGGCGGTCGCCGCCGAAACGGTCACCACCAAAGCGGTCGCCGGAGGGGCGCTGGAAACGGTCGTTGCCCGGACGGCCACCACCTGGGCGACCGCGGCCATTGAACTCGGGTTGCGGCGGGCGCTGGCGCGGCTCCAAACCGGGCACCACCTCCACAGCGATGCGCTGGCGGGTGTAGGCCTCGATGTCGCCGATCTTGCGGCGGTCGCGGAATTCGGCGAACGTCACGGCCAGACCATCGCGCCCGGCGCGGCCGGTACGGCCGATGCGGTGGGTGTAGTCCTCTGCCTTCATGGGCAGGCCGAAGTTGAAGACGTGCGTGATGGTCGGCACATCGATGCCGCGAGCGGCGACGTCGGTTGCCACCAGGATCTGGACCTGTCCGCTGCGCAGCGCCATCAGGCGCCGGTTGCGCAGCCCCTGGCTCAGGGCACCGTGCAGGGCCACGGCATGGAAGCCGGTCTGCTGGAGGTCGGTGGCCAGGCCATCGCACTCCACCTGGGTGCTGCAGAACACCACAGCCTGGTTGATCGATGCGTCGCGCAGCCAGTGGTCCAGCAGCTTGCGCTTGTGCTCGGCGTTGTCGGCCCAGAACAGAACCTGCTTGATGTTGGCGTGCTTTTCCTGCGGGCTGTCGATCTGCACCTTCTGCACGTGCTTGCCGCCATCGTGCATCACACGCAGCGCCAGCTGCTGGATGCGCGGCGCGAAGGTGGCCGAGAACATCATGGTCTGGTCGCGCTGGCTGGTGAGCTGGTTGACTTCGGCCAGGTCGTCCGAGAAACCCAGGTCCAGCATGCGGTCGGCTTCGTCGACCACCAGGAACTGCACCTGGTCCAGCTTGAGCTGCTGCGATCGCTGCAGGTCCAGCAGACGGCCCGGCGTGGCGACCACGAGGTCGGCGTTCTGCAGCCTGGCGATCTGAAGCTGGTACGGCATGCCGCCGACCACGTTGGCGATGCGCAGGCCACGGCAGTGGCGCACCAGGTCGATGGCATCGTGCGCCACCTGCTGCGCGAGCTCGCGGGTCGGGCACAGCACGAGCGCGCCGGGCGTGGCGGCCTTGAAGTTGCGGGGGTTGGTCGGGTCCTTGCGTTTGGCGCGCTTGGGGGCCGGTTTGCCGGCGGCCAGCGCCTCGGCGGTTTCCTTCTCGAAAGCCAGGCGCTCGGCCTCGGCCCGCGCGTCCTGCTGCTTGAGCAGGGTGTGCAGCACCGGCAGCAGGAAGGCTGCCGTCTTGCCGCTGCCCGTCTGGCTGGACACCATCAGGTCGGCATAACGTTCGTCGGCCTGGTGCTCCTGACGGATGGCCTTGGGAATGACCATCGACTGCACCTGGGTGGGCTGGGTGTAGCCCAGATCGGCCACCGCGCGCACCAGTTCCGGAGCCAGCCCCAGCAGCTCGAAAGCATTGGGTTCCGTGGCCACGGGCGCATCGGCCAGCAGTTCGTTGGAGGAAATTTCGGGCGTGAATTCGCCGCGATCTTCAAAAGCGTCGCTCATGTTCGTCCTGGCGCCACAAGGGGCGTCATTGAACAGAACAGGCCATCGGAAATGCCGGCCATTGGCCGGAACCCGCAGGTGTCTGATCCGTTCGTGGTTACAAAACATCAACCACAAACGGTACCGCGCGGGACAGGCCGGAGGGTCTCCGGCGAGCTCAGCGAGTGGCCTCGTCCGTGTCCGGCCTTGGCGTCGTTTGACGATGCCGGCGGGCATTCGGGAGGCCTCTTGTGTGAGGCAGATGCACAAATCCGCCCTTCTCGTAGAAGGGCAGCCTGTGATTATGGCACGAATCGGGGTTTTCCCCAAGTTATTGGGACGCGCCGGTGCTGCGCGGGCCCCACGCGTGTCCTTTGGCAAAAGTGCCGGCGGCTAAAATCCTCCGATTCGACGCCTGTGCGTCACATCTCTTTCACATTCCACCACCGGAGACGCCATGTTTTTTGGCAAGCTGTTGCCCAAAGAGGGCAATTTTTTTGAGCTGTTCAACCAGCACGCCGAACAGATCGTCAAGGCCGCGCATGCGTTTTCGCAGCTGGTGGCCCACTACAGCGACCCGCTCCTGAGGGACAAATACAACCAGGAGGTGGACCACGCCGAACGCGCGGCCGACCGCATCACCCACGAGGTCAACCGCCTGCTGCACACCACCTTCATCACGCCGATCGACCGCGAGCAGATTCACTCGCTGATCAACACCATGGACGACGTGGCCGACCTGATCCAGGACTCGGCAGAAACCATGGCGCTGTACGACGTGCGGCACATGACCGACGAGATCTCGCGGCTGACCGACCTGAGCGTCAAGTGCTGCGAACGGCTCAAGCACGCCATCAGCCTGCTCAAGGACGTCAACGAGCCCAAGACAGCCGAAGCCGCCGTCAAGACCTGCGAAGAAATCGACCGCCTCGAATCGGACGCCGACCGCGTCATGCGCTCGGCCATGAGCAAGCTGTTCCGAGAGGAGCCGGAAGTGCGCGAGGTGATCAAGCTCAAGGCGATCTACGAGTTGCTGGAAACCATCACCGACAAGTGCGAGGACGTCGCCAACCTCATCGAGGGCATCGTCCTCGAAAACTCCTGATCGGAAGGGTCCTGCCATGACGACCGTTCAGGCGGCCCTCTGGGTCGTGGTCATGCTGGTGGCGCTGGCGCTGATCTTCGACTTCATGAACGGGTTTCATGACGCCGCCAACTCGATCGCGACCATCGTTTCCACCGGCGTGCTCAAACCCGGGCAAGCGGTGGTGTTCGCCGCCTTTTTCAACTTCGTTGCCATCTTCATCTTCAAGCTCAGCGTGGCAGCCACCGTGGGCAAGGGCATCGCCGACCCCTCGGTGATCGACACGCACGTGGTGTTCGGCGCCCTCAGCGGGGCGATCACCTGGAACCTGATCACCTGGTACTACGGCATCCCCAGCAGCTCCTCTCACGCGCTCATCGGCGGCATCGTTGGCGCCGTGATTGCCAAGGCCGGCGCTGGTGCGCTGATCGCCACCGGCGTGCTGCGCACCGTGGCGTTCATCTTCGTCTCGCCCCTGCTGGGTTTCATCCTGGGCTCGCTGATGATGGTCCTGGTGGCCTGGGTATTCCGCCGCACGCGGCCGCTCAAGGTCGATGGCTGGTTCCGGCGGTTGCAGCTGGTTTCGGCCGGCGCCTACAGCCTCGGCCACGGCGGCAACGATGCGCAGAAGACGATCGGCATCATCTGGATGCTTCTTATAGCCACCGGCTACGCGTCATCGGCCGACAAGTCGCCGCCGACCTGGACCATCGTGTCGTGCTACGCGGCCATCGGCCTGGGCACCATGTTCGGTGGCTGGCGCATTGTGCGCACCATGGGCCAGAAGATCACCAAGCTCAAGCCGGTGGGCGGCTTCTGTGCCGAAACCGGGGGCGCAATGACGCTTTTCCTGGCCACGGCGCTGGGCATCCCCGTGTCGACCACCCACACCATCACCGGCGCGATCGTTGGCGTGGGTTCGGTGCAGCGCGCCAGCGCGGTGCGCTGGGGGGTCGCGGGCAACATCGTCTGGGCCTGGGTGCTGACCATCCCGGCGTCGGCCTTCGTGGCTGCGGTGGCCTACTGGTTCAGCCTCACGGTGTTCTGAGCCAGTTCGGAGTCTTCCGGCAGACAACAAAAAAGGGCCGGAGGCCCTTTTTTGTTGTCTGCCGCTGATCAGTCCACCCGGAGGAAGTGCTCGCGGTAGTGGGCCAGCTCGTCGATGGACTCGTGCACATCGGCCAGCGCCGTGTGCCTCTGGTGTTTCTTGAAGCTGTCGTAGACCGCAGGCTTCCAGCGCTTGGCCAGTTCTTTGACAGTGCTCACGTCCAGGTTGCGGTAGTGGAAGTACGCCTCCAGCTTGGGCATGTACTTCACCAGAAAACGCCGGTCCTGTCCGATGCTGTTGCCGCACATGGGAGAACCATTTTTCGGCACGTACTGGCCGATGAAGGCCAGGAGCTCGGCCTGGGCCTGCTCCTCGTCGACGGTGCTGGCCTTGACCTTGTCGATCAGGCCGCTCTTGCCGTGGGTGCCCTTGTTCCAGGCGTCCATGCCATTGAGGACCGCGTCGCTCTGGTGGATGGCAAACACCGGGCCTTCCACCCGGGGCTCCAGGTTGGGGCCCGTGACCACCACAGCGATCTCCAGCAGGCGTTCCTTTTCAGGGTCAAGCCCACTCATCTCGCAATCGAGCCAGACCAGGTTCTGGTCGCTCTTGCTCAGGGTAGGCACAGGGGTGTCGGCGGCCACGGCGGCCGTGTTGAGGTGGTCTTGGCTCATGCGCCGATTTTCACCCATGACCGCCATGCCCCTGCGCGGCAGCCGTGGCGCGGCTTCGATAGACTCTCGCCATGGACAGCAGCGCCCTCGCCTTCACCTACCTTTTCTGTGCCTTGCTCGTGGGCGGACTGATCGTCCGCACGGTGCTCGCCAGCCGGCAGATCCGCCACGTGGTCCGCCACCGCGACCGGGTCCCCGATCCGTTCGCTGCCAACATCGGACTGGATGCCCACCGCAAGGCCGCCGACTACACCGTCGCCAAGGCCCGCTTTGGCATGCTCGAATCAGGCGTTGAAGCCGCCCTGCTGCTGGGCTGGACCTTGCTGGGTGGACTGCATGCGCTCAACCAGCTGCTGCTGCAGTGGATGGCGCCTGGCATGTGGCAGCAGCTCGCCTTGCTGGGCGCGTTCACGCTCATCGGCGCGGCGCTGACCCTGCCCCTGGGCTGGTGGTCCACGTTCCGGCTGGAAGAGCGTTTCGGATTCAACAAGATGAGTCTGGGTCTGTGGCTCGGCGATCTGCTCAAGGGTGCCGTGGTCGGCGGGCTGATCGGACTGCCCATTGCGGCGCTGGTGCTGTGGCTCATGGGCGCTGCCGGCCCCAACTGGTGGCTCTGGGCCTGGGGCGCCTGGATGGTGTTCAACCTGCTGCTGCTGGTGCTCTACCCCACGCTGATTGCCCCTCTGTTCAACAAGTTCGAACCGCTGCAGGACGAGACGCTCAAGGCGCGCGTGAACGACCTGATGAAGCGCTGCGGCTTCGCGGCCAAGGGCCTGTTCGTGATGGACGGCAGCAAGCGCAGCGCCCACGCCAACGCCTACTTCACCGGTTTCGGTGCCGCCAAGCGCGTGGTGTTCTTTGACACCCTGCTCAAGCAGCTCGCGCCGCCGGAGATCGACGCGGTGCTGGCGCATGAGCTGGGCCATTACAAGCGGCGCCACATCCTGCAGCGCACCGTGCTGATGTTCGCGCTCAGCCTGGTGGGCTTTGCGGTGCTGGGCTGGGTGTCAAGGCAGGCCTGGTTCTACACCGGGCTGGGCGTGGTGCCGTCGCTGGAAGCCCCCAACGACGCGCTGGCGCTGCTGCTGTTCCTGATGGTGGTGCCGCTGTTCACCTACTTCCTCTCGCCGCTGCTGGCGCAGCTCTCGCGCCGCCACGAGTTCGAGGCCGACGCATACGCCTGCGCCCACACCGACGGCCACGACCTGGCCAGCGCGCTGCTCAAGCTCTACAAGGACAACGCCAGCACCCTCACCCCCGACCCGGTGTTCGCCCGCTTCTACTACTCGCACCCGCCCGCCAGCGAGCGCATCGCGCGCCTGCAGGGTGCGGCCGCATGAACCACTCGCCCCACTCCCGCTCGCGTGCGGATGCCGCGGGCCGGGCGCCGGAGTCCGAGGGCTCCATCGACATCGGACTGGTGGTTGCCGCCCACGGACGGCACTGCCTGGTCGAGAGCCCGGACGGGCAACGCCGCATCTGCCATCCCCGAGGCAAAAAGAGCCAGGCCGTGGTGGGCGACCGGGTGCGCTGGATGCCCACCGGGGACGAAGGCAGCATCGAGCGGGTCGAGCCACGGATCAACCTCTTCTACCGCCAGGACGAGCTGCGCACCAAGTCGTTCGCCGCCAACCTCGATCAGGTGCTGGTGCTGCTGGCGGCCGAGCCGGAGTTCTCCGAACATCAGCTGGCGCGCGCACTGGTCGCCGCCGAAGCCGAGGGCATCGCACCTCTGATCGTGCTCAACAAGGCCGATCTCGGCACCCTGTTCGAGCGCGCCTGGGACCGGCTGGCACCGTACCGGGCCATGGGCCTGACCGTGCTGCCGCTGCGGCTCAAGGGTGAAGACGATGCCTCGTCTGGCCTGGACGCGCTCGTGCAGCGGCTGGAGGGCAAGACGACCCTGGTGCTCGGTCCGTCCGGTGTCGGCAAGAGCACCCTCGTCAACCGCCTGGTGCCCCAGGCCCAGGCACAGACGGGGGAGATCTCGCGCGCCCTGAACTCGGGCAAACACACGACCACCAGCACCACCTGGTATTGGGTCGACACGTCGCGCACCACCGCACTGATCGATTCGCCCGGCTTCCAGGAATTCGGTCTGAACCACATCGAGGCGACCCGGTTGGCCAGCCTCATGCCCGATCTGCGCGCCGCGCTTGGCGCATGCAGGTTCTACAACTGCACCCACCTGCACGAACCCGGCTGCGGCGTGCGCGCCAAGGTGCAGGGCCAGGGCACCTGGGACGACACCATCGCCCCCAACCGGTACCGCATCTACGGGGACCTGTTCGCGGAACTCTCCGCCAAGCGGAACTACTGAGCTCAGCCGAGCAGGCGGGCCAGCGTCAACAGGGCCAGCAGGAGCATCCAGAGCACCACGCTGCGCCACACCAGCCCCACCGCGCTGGCCAGATGGGCAAGCTGGGGCTCAGGCCGGGTCGCGACTCCTTCGGCCTCTTCCGGTTTTCCTTCGCGGGCGTTCAGACGCACGTTGATCGCGCCGGACGTGGCGGCCAGGACCACGCCATCGGTGCCCGGACCGAACTGTTCGGCCTCACCCCGCCAGCTCGCCACAGCCTCCTCGAAGTTGCCCACCACCGCGAAACCCAGCGCCGTCGCACGGGCAGGCAGGTGGTCCACCCACTGCCACCCGGTGACCGCCGCCTGCTGGGTGGCCTGGCTGGGCGTGCCATCGGGGCGCCCCCGCCAGTTGCGCGAAAGGTACTCGGCCATCCGGTAGAACACAGCCCCCGCTGGCCCCAGTCCGAGCAGCCAGCACACGACAAACGCCGCCAGCACACCAAAGACATGGCGGTGCGCGGCCAGCACCGACTGTTCGATCACCTGCCGCAGCACCTCGGCCCGGGGCAGGCTGCTGGTTTCCACATGCAGCCACTGCGCCAGCTTCTCGCGGGCGAGCAGGTCGTCGCCCACCTCCAGCGCCTGACGGATGTCGGTGAAGTGGTGGCTGAACTGGCGAAAGCCCAGTGTCACGTAGAGCACCAGCACCAGCCAGACGAACGACAGCACGTTGCTGAACTGCCAGAGCCCCCAGTACACCAGGGTCGCCAGCAGGGCCGGCACCATGGTGGCCAGGCCCCAGGCCAGCCATCCGTGCACCGCCTGGCCGGTGTCCAGGTTGCGGCGCACCAGCCGGGCCCAGCTCCGCAGACCAGCAAACACAGGGTTGTCGATCGACAGAGGACGCGCCTGTTCGATCAGGAAAGCCAGCAGGATGGCAAAAAAGATCATGGCCCGATGATAGCGAGCGCCCCGCGGGACCGGCGCCTCAGGCGGTGAGGAAACGATACAGGTTACGCAGCATGCCGGCGGTGGCGCCCCAGATGAAGCGCTCTGTCGCGCCCTCCTGGTACGGCATCGAGTACCACTCCCGCATCTCGCCGTTCCACTCGAAACCATGGCGGCGGTGGTTGACCGGATCCATGAGAAAGTCCAGCGGCACCTCGAACACGTCGTCCACCTCACCGGGGTTGGGCAGAAGCGTGAAACCGGGCTGCACCAGCGCCACCACCGGTGTAATGTGGAACTGCGTGCCCGTCACGTATTCCGGCAGGCGGCCCAGCACCTCCACATGCGCCGGTTCGAGACCGATTTCCTCCTGGGCCTCTCGCAACGCCGCTGCAGTGGCATCCCGGTCCTCGGCATCGACCTTGCCCCCCGGAAACGCGATCTGCCCCGAGTGGGTGGACAGGTGGGCCGTGCGCTGCGTCAGCAACAGCCCCAAGCGCTCACGCACCACCAGCGGGATCAGCACGGCCGCCGGCGCTGGCGCCCGGTCGGTGAAACGGCGCTCGCGCACCAGCTCCGGGGTCCAGACCGGGGGACGCGCAAAACGCTCCCGCAGCCCTTCTGGAGTGAGGCGTCCGGCCGGCGCTGCTGCCAGCCCCTCGGCACCGTGCAGCACGGGCACCTGGCGTGGATCAAAGGTGGGTGGATAGCGCGTTGGCGCAGAGGAAGACATGGGGACGAGTATGGAACAGGCACAAAAAAGCCGCTCGGGTGAGCGGCTTTTCGAGGTGGGCCATCAGGCGCCCGGCTTCTGACCGAAGCTGTGCGCTTTTACGCGCCCAGCTTTTCCTTGATGCGGGCCGACTTGCCGCTGCGCTGGCGCAGGTAGTACAGCTTGGCACGGCGCACGTCACCGCGGCGCTTGACTTCGATCGAAGCGATCAGCGGGCTGTACAGAGGGAAAGTGCGCTCGACGCCTTCGCCGTTGGAGATCTTGCGCACGATGAAGCTGGAGTTCAGACCGCGGTTGCGACGGGCCACCACCACGCCTTCGTAGGCCTGCACGCGCTTGCGGGTACCTTCGATCACGTTCACGCTGACGATCACGGTGTCGCCAGGGGCAAACGCGGGGATGGTCTTGCCAAGGCGAGCAATTTCTTCCTGCTCAAGGGTCTGGATGAGGTTCATGGTTTCCTGTTTACCGATCATGGCCGCGCTACACAAGAGGCTGCAATTCCCTGACCTCCGCAGTGGAGGTCACCGGTCACAACGGCCGGCCAGAGGATCGAAAAGCCTTGGATTATAGCTTTTTCAAGGAGCGCAGGAAAACTTCGTCGACCGGCGTGAGCCGCCCAGCCTCCCGCGCCTGCGCCAGCAGGTCCGGCCGCTGGCGTGCAGTGAGCGCCAGACTTTGCTCCCGGCGGTAGCGCGCGATGCGCTCGTGGTGCCCGCCCATGAGCACTTCAGGGGCCGCCACGGGGCCTTGTGGCCCTTCCCACACCTCGGGTCGCGTGTGGTGCGGACTGTCCAGCAGGCCGTCCAGCGCCGGATTGAAGCTGTCCTGCTGGTGGCTGCCCTCGTCGCCCAGCACGCCCGGCATAAGGCGCGCCACCGAGTCCAGCAAGGCCATGGCGGCGATCTCGCCGCCCGAAAGCACGAAATCGCCCAGGCTGATCTGTCGGTCCACGCAGGCGTCTATGAAGCGCTGATCGACGCCTTCGTAGCGCCCGCAGACCAGCACCGCGCCCGCGCTTTGCGAATAGTCGACCGCCAAGGCGTGATCCAGCCGCTGGCCGATGGGCGAGAACAGCACCACCGGCGCACGGGCGCCCTCTGGTTCGGCGCGGTCGGCGCGGATGGCCTGCAAGCAGCGCCACAGGGGCTCGGCCATCATGACCATGCCGGGCCCGCCGCCGAAAGGCCGGTCGTCCACACGGCGGTAGTTGCCCTCTGCAAAGTCACGCGGGTTCCAGAGGCGCACGTCGACCTGCTTCGATTCAAACGCCCGGCGGTTGATGCCGCTGCGGAAGAAGGGCTCGAAGAGTTCGGGGAAAAGCGTGATGACGTCAAAGCGCATGGCGCGCTCCGGTCAGTAGTCGGTCTGCCAGTCGGCGGTGATGCGGCGGGCGTTCAGGTCCACATCGTCGATGTAGGCCGCCACAAAGGGCACCATGCGCTCGGCCGTCTTCTCGACACCGTCCACAGTCTCGGTGTATTCCATCACCAGCACCGAGGTCGGGCCGGTGGGCATGAGGTCGCGCACCACACCCAGGTGCACGCCCTCGCGGTTGACCACGTCAAGACCGATCAGATCGACCCAGTAGTACTCACCGTCGGCGGCGGCGGGAAAGGCGCTGCGCGGCACATGGATGCGCGCCCCCTTGAGCGCTTCGGCACCACTGCGATCCACCACACCCTCCAGGCGGGCGACGATGCCATCGGAATGCACCTTGATCTCGGCCACGTGCACACGCACCGGGCCCGGAAACGCCGAAAAGCCGCGCGCGAAACGGGCTTCGGGCGGCAGCAGGAACCAGTCGGGTGATTCGAACAGCGCACGGGTGTCGGCGCTGTGCGGCTGGATGTGGACCCAGCCTTTGACGCCCCAGGCGTCAAGAAAACGGCCCAGTTCGACCGCATCCGCCGGCAGGGGCGATGCTTCGAACGGGCCGCTCGAGGGGATCACTGCGAACGCAGGGAGATCAGGCAGCGGCCTTGGCGGCGGCTTGCTTGACCAGACGGGCCACGGTGTCCGACGGCTCGGCGCCGACGCCGGTCCAGTAGGTCAGACGGTCCTGGGCGATGCGCAGGGGCTCTTCGCCACCCCTGGCCAGAGGGTTGTAGAAGCCGATGCGCTCGATGAAGCGGCCGTCGCGGCGGTTGCGCTTGTCGGCGACCACGATGTTGTAGAACGGACGGGCCTTGGAGCCGCCGCGGGAGAGTCGAATGACGACCATGATTTATCCTTCGGGTGGTGGTGAACACCGGCACAAAGCGTGACAGTGTTTTCTCGCAGCGCTTGAGACACACGACTGACCACCCGGCCAGCGAAACGCTGCAAAGCCTGCCATTATAACCAGCCGGCTCAAGAACCCAAGCCCTCATTTCCTGCCCCTTCCATGCCCCTGATCCGCCCCAGCACCGAGCACGACCTGCCCGCCATCACCCGCATCTACGCACACCACGTGCTGCACGGCACAGGCACCTTTGAGACCACGCCCCCCACCCTGGAAGAGATGACCGCCCGCCGGGCCGACGTTCTGTCCAAGGGGCTGCCCTGGCTGGTGGCCGAAGAGGCTGGCGAGGTGCTGGGCTATGCCTACGGCAACTGGTTCAAGCCGCGGCCGGCCTACCGCTTTTCGGTGGAGGATTCGATCTATCTCGCCCCCGAAGCCGCCGGCAAGGGCCTGGGCCGCGCGCTGCTGGCCGAACTGCTGGCCACGCTGGAGCGCAGCGGCATCCGCAAGGTGATGGCGGTGATCGGTGATTCGGCCAACGCAGGCTCCATCGGCGTGCACAAGGCCCTGGGCTTCGAGCAGGTCGGTGTGGTCCCGGCGTGCGGCTGGAAGTTCGGGCGCTGGCTGGACATCGTGATGATGCAGCGCGCCATCGGCGAAGGCGACCGCACACCGCCCGAGGGCGAGGCATGAGCGGTCCGAAAAACAAAACCCTGACCGTCTGGCTGGCCGTGCTGGGCGGCCACCTGGGTCTGCACCGCTTCTACCTGCGCGGCCTGGGCGACTGGATCGGCTGGCTGCACCCCATCGCGTCGGCGCTGGGCTGGTGGGGTGTCGAACGGGTCCGCGCCTTCGGGCAGGACGACGTGCTGTCGTGGCTGCTGATCCCGTTTCTGGGCATGAGCATCGCCACCAGCTGCCTGGCCGGCATCGTCTACGCGCTGAGCGACCGGCCGCGCTGGAACGGCTGGTTCAACCCGCAGGCACAGCCCGAAGACAGCGCGGGCGCCACCAACTGGCTGACCATCGGCGCGCTCGTCCTGAGCCTGCTGGTGGGCACCATCGCCTTCATGGGCAGCCTGGCCTTCGGCATCCAGCGCTACTTCGAATACCAGGTCGAAGAGGCCCGCAAGATCAGCCAGTGAACCCGTCTCAGTTCAGCCACGACATGACGAGCATGACGATGGTGAGCGTGAACAGCGCCAGCACGGTCGAAAGGCCCATGGCGGCGGTCGTGAGGCCCTGGGCGACCTCGTAGCGCTGCGCGAACAAGAACACGTTGGCGCCCATGGGCAGTGCGGCGGCCACCACCATCACCGTGAGCGGCAGGCCGGTGATGCCCCAGGCCCAGGCCGACACGCCGACCAGCAGCGGCAGCAGCAGGTTCTTGGACGCCGTGATCCACAGTGCGGGCTTAAGGTGTCCGCCCAGCGGGGTGCGCGCCAGCGTGACGCCCACCAGCACCAGCGCCAGCGGACCGAAGGCGCTGCCCAGCAGCTGCAGCGGCTTGTCGACCACGGCCGGCAGGCTCCAGCCGGACTGCGCGAACAGCAGGCCGCTGATGATGGGCAGCGGGATCGGGTGGATCAGCGCCCCCTTGAAAGCCGACCAGGCGGTCTCCAGCACATGCGGCGCGCGCTCGCCGCCTTCGCGCGCCTCGCGGGCGACCACCAGCTCCAGCACCACCGAGCCCACGGTGAGCAGGATCAGCGCATGCACCGACACCAGGGTCAGCAGCGTCACCAGCGCCGCCTTGCCATAGGCCAGCTCGACCAGGGTGATGCCGATCATCACCATGTTGGAGAACACCCCACCCAGGGCCATGACGACGCTGGAGCGGTTGAAGCCCCGCCAGGCGATGGACACGATGAGCAGCAGCAGCGCGGCCGGGAAATACGCGGCGAGTGGCCGCAGGTCCAGCGTCTCCACGTGCACGCCGCTCATGGTGCGGAACAGCAGCGCCGGAATCAGCAGCAGGAAGACCAGGTTGGAGAGGTCCCTCACCGCGGACTCGCGGATCCAGTCGCGCCGCCCGGCGAAGTAGCCCAGGGCGATCAGCAGGAAGACGGGGGTGAGGGAGGCGACGACGGGGTGGCTGGCGAGGTTCACCCGGGCGATCGTACCCCGCCCGTCATTTCACGCCGACCGCCTCGGTCATGCGGTAGTACAGGCCGTAGGGGTCGTTCTGCAACACGTGGAACGTGCCCTCGACCACCACCGCGTTGAGGCTGTATTTGACCGGCGCCTTGGTGCGGACCTCGATCATGCTTTCCGGCCCACCAGGCGTGCAGAACGAGCAGGTCGGCGGCACCGAGGCCAGCAGGAAGTGGCGCTGCTGCTCGCCCGGTCCCAGCGGCAGCATGAAGCCCTGCACCTTCTGCGTCTTCTGGTTCAGCGCCTGCACACCCGGCGTGTAGACCGGCGTGATGCGCTTGTTCTTCACCTCGGTCTTGATGTCGGTCAGCAGCGACCAGGGCACCACATCCTCGCGCGGCTTGAGCGGCGCAAACGGCGACAGCGGGCTGTGCACACCCGCCCCCTGCCCCTGCACATGCGGCGGCACGGCGGGATCGGCTGCAGCCCCGGCAGCCGGCGCCGCAGGCGTGCCAATCGGCGACGTCAGCTGCGCAAACGCCAGCCCAGACCCACAGACGAGCGGCAACAAGAGACAACGAAAAAGAAGATTCATGACAAGAGAAGTGACTGCTTCCAGAACGCGGCGGAACCGGCTCCGCCGGGCCGCACGCGTTGCCCCCTTGAGGGGGTGACGCGCGAAGCGCGGCGCGGGGGTGGGCCATCAATGTGCGTGTTTCATCCCGCAGTATTTGCCAATCGCCAGACCCCGGCACGCGGCCTGAAGTTCCGCCATGCAGACCTTCTCGTCCTTCTTGGTCTCTAGGCACTTGGCCGCGCCTTCGTGGGCCGCGGCCATGGCGCGGTGGCGCTGGACGTCCTGCTGCAACTCCTTGTCGGAATGCTGCGCCAGTGCAGCCGTGGTCATGCAGGCGGACAGGGCCAGCCAGAGCGCGATCTTCTTCATCGGTTTCACCTTGTGTTCAACAACGGGGTCACGTCGACCCGATAGGCGCTGATGGCCGGCACCAGCGCCGCCACCACCGCCACTCCGAATGCCAGCAGCGGCACCCAGCCTTCGGCCGGCACCCACTGCCAGCCCGCGATGGCCAGCGACTGCTGGTCCATCAGCATCTGTCCCGCCAGCGCGGTCAGCCCGTGCGCGGCCAGCAGGCCCAGCGCGCAGGCCATCAGCGCCAGCCACAGCGACTCGCACAGCACCAGCGCGCCCACGCGGGCCGGCGGTGCGCCGAGCATGCGCAGCATCGCCAGGTCGTGCCGGCGCTCGCGCACCGCGCCCCAGAGCGCGATGAACACCGACAGCCCGGCCACCGCCACCAGCACCGCGCCCAGGCCCTGCAGCACCCGCGTGCCAACGCCGACCATGCTCAGCAGCCGCGTGATCTCCACCGCTGGCGAGGCCGCCTGCATCGGCGTGCTGTCGTTGATGAAGCGAGGGAAGCTGGCCGCCGCCAGCGGCGTGCGGTAGCGGATCAGGGCCATCGTCACCTCGCGGTCGGCCTCGATGGCCGCGCGGTCTTCCTCGTCCATGTCGTCGGTGGCGTGCATGTCGTCGTGCACCTTCCACACCGATTCGGTGGCGGTGAGCACCAGGCGGTCGAGCACGCAGCCGCAGGGCGCGAGCACACCACTCACCGCGTAGAGCGCCTCGCCGTGCATGGCACCGCCGCTGCCCAGGCCGTGCGCGCCAACGAAGCTCTGGCCCAGGGCCAGCCCGGTGGCGCGCGCCACCTGCGTGCCCAGCACCGCCTGCATCGGCGCGGTCCAGAACGCGCCCTGCGCGAGGGCAACGCCGTAGTGCGCCGCGTAGTCCGGCGTGGTGCCGACGATGCGGAAACCCGCGAGGTTGTCGCCCAGGCTCAGCGGAATCAGCTGCGCCACCTGCGGGTGCGCCTGCAGCTTCTTCACCTCGTCCAGCGGGATGTTGCCGGGCGGCACGTCGATGTGGAACACGCCCGCCAGGATCAGCTGCATCGGGCTGCCCTTGGCGCCGACCACCGCGTCGATGCCCTGCAGGTCGCTCTCGAAGGCGCGGTCCACCTGGTGCTGCGCGATCAGCACGAAGGCCATCGACGCCAGGCCCAGTGTGAGCAGCAGCAGGTTGAGCGCCGTGGACAGCGGGCGCGACCAGAGGTAGCGCCACGAAAGGGTCAGCACGTTCACGCCATGCCCTCCCGCGCCAGCCGCAGCGTCTGCGCGTCTGGCAGCGCCTGCACCACGCGCGCGTCGTGGGTCGAGACCACCAGCGTTGCCCCGGCCCCGGCGGCGCCGCGCTGCAGCAGGTCCAGCGCGGCCCCGCAGGCCTCGTCGTCCAGGCTCGCGGTGGGCTCGTCGACCAGCAGCACCCGGGGTTGCAGCAGCAGCGCCCGCGCCAGCGCCACCCGCTGCGCCTGGCCGCCCGAGAGCTGCGAGGGCTTGCGACCGGCCAGCGCCGCGAGGTCCAGCCCGGCCAACGCACGATGAATGGCTCCGCGGTCCACCGGCAGGCCGGCGGCGAAGAACACCAGCGCCAGGTTGTCGGCCACCGACAGCGCCTCGCTCAGGAACAGCTTCTGCGGCAGAAAACCCAGGGTGCGCGCGCGCCAGCGGTCGCGCGGCGCGCCGGCCAGCGCCTGCACCGCCTGCCCGGCCACCACCACCTCGCCCGACGAAGGCGTGAGCAGACCGGCCACCAGGGCCAGCCAGGTCGACTTGCCGCTGCCCGAGGGCCCGCGCAGCAGCAGCGCGCCGCCCTGCGGCACCGCCACATCGGGGAAGCGCAGGACGGGCGCCTGCGGGTAGGCAAAGCCCAGGCCTCGGGTCTCGATCACCGTGACGGCTCCCTCGCCGCGCCGTCCGAGGGGTCGGCGCAATCGGCGCAGGTGCCGTGCACCGCCATGTCCAGCCGCAGGCCGCGGTGGCCCATGCCGGCCAGCGTGCGCATGAGCTCGTCGGCCACCGCCCGCGCCGGCTCGCTGGCCCCGGTCAGGCGGAACTGGCGGTGGCAGGCGTCGCATTCGAAGCGCGGCGCCGCGCCATCGTCGCCCAGGTCGGCCAGGCGGAAGCGCCAGGTGCGCGCGTCGTCGTCGGTCTGGCGCTGCAGCACGCCGCAGGCGGCCAGGCGTTCCAGCAGCCGGTAGAGCGTGACGCGGTTGATGTCCAGCCCGCGCGTCTGCAGCGAGGCCAGGGCCTGGGCGTGGCTGAGCGTGCCCTGCGGGTTCGCCAGGAACAGGCCCAGCACCGCGCGCGTGGCCAGGGTGCGGCGCAGGCCTGCGGCTTCCAGACGGGTCTGGATCTCGGCCGGCACGGTCACCGGTTCTTTGGGGCTGGATCGGGTCGCCATGGCAGGCCTCTATTATTGCAACAATGTTGCGTTAACATCGCCGCTATCGCAATTGAGTTGCAACAGTGTACACAGCACCCCACCCCATGCCCGGCCCCCAAGCCCCCACCATCACCCTGCGCGACCTGACGCTGGGCTACGAGCGCCACCCGGCCGTGCACCACCTGAGCCTGCAGATCGAACCCGGCGCGCTGGTGGCCGTGGTCGGCCCCAACGGCGCCGGCAAGAGCAGCCTCATCAAGGCCCTGGCCGGTGTGCTGGCGCCGCTGTCGGGCCACATCGAAGGCCTGCGGCGCGGGCACATCGCCTGGCTGCCCCAGCACAGCGAGCTCGACGCCAGCTTTCCCATCGACGTGCGCGGCATGGTCGCCTGCGGCCTGTGGCGCCGCGTCGGCGCGCTCGGACGCTTCAACGCGGAACACCGGCGGCAGTGCGACGCGGCGCTGGCCGCGGTCGGCCTCTCAGGCTTCGAATCGCGCGGGCTGGACACACTCTCGGGCGGGCAGCTGCAGCGCGCGCGGTTCGCGCGGTTGATCCTGCAGGACGCGCCAGTGGTGCTGCTGGACGAGCCCTTTGCCGCGGTGGACCAGCGCACCACCGCCGACCTGCTGGCCCTGTTGCACCAATGGCAGCGCCAGGGCCGCACGGTGATCGCCGTGCTGCACGACACCGCCCAGGTGCGCGCACACTTTCCGCAGACCCTGCTGCTGGCGCGCGAGCCGGTGGCCTGGGGCGCCACCGCCGAGGTGCTGACCGACGCGAACTGGGCGCGTGCGCAGTTGCTGCGCGAACCCTTCGACGATCGGGCCGATGAATGCGAGACCGGCTCGCGCGACGCCGACTCACAGGCAGTGAACCGCCACGCCCACAGGCCGGCGCTGGAGGCCACACCATGAGCGACGACCTCCTCGTCTTCGGCCCCTTCGTCGAGTTCGCCTTCATGCGCCAGGCCCTGCTGGGCTGCATCGCGCTGGCGCTGTCGGCGGCGCCGGTGGGCGTCTTCCTGATGCTGCGGCGCATGAGCCTGACCGGCGACGCCATGGCCCATGCCATCCTGCCGGGCGCGGCCATCGGCTACCTGCTGTTCGGCCTGTCGCTGACGGCGATGACGGTGGGCGGCATCGTCGCCGGCCTGACGGTGGCCATCGGCTCCGGCCTGGTGGCGCGCCACACGCTGATCCGCGAGGACACCAGCCTGGCGGCCTTCTACCTGATCTCGCTCTCGCTGGGCGTGCTCATCGTCTCGGTGCGCGGCAACAACGTGGACCTGCTGCACGTGCTCTTCGGCAGCGTGCTGGCACTGGACGGCGCGGCGCTGGCGCTGCTGTGGGGCATCACCGGCGCGACGCTGGCAACGCTGCTGCTGATCCGCCGGCCGCTGATCCTGGACTGCCTGGACCCGGGCTTTCTGCGCCAGGTCAGCGGGCTGGGCAGCGTCGCGCATGTCGGCTTCCTGGCCCTGCTGGTGATCAACCTGGTGGCCGGCTTCCATGCGTTGGGCACGCTGATGGCCGTGGGCATCATGGTGCTGCCGGCCGCCAGCGCGCGCTTCTGGGTGCGGCGCGTCGGCCCGCTGGTGGCCGTGGCCACCGCCATCGCGCTGTTCACATCCGTCGCCGGCCTGCTGCTGTCCTACCACGCCGACTGGCCCACCAGCCCGGTCATCGTGCTTGGCCTGGGCGCGGTCTACCTGCTGTCCATGGCCTGTGCGCCGCGCGGCCTGCTGCGCCAGCGCCGTCCCCATCCGCGCCACCTGCGCGCCTGACCCCTTCCCCTGTCTCACCCATTCAAGGACTACCGCCATGAACCTGCGCCGTCGCCACCACCTCCTCGCTGCTGCCGCCACCGTCGGCGCCCTGAGCTTCGGCCTGCCCGGCCACGCCCAGACCACCGCCACACCGGTCAAGGCGGTGGCCAGCTTCAGCATCCTGGGCGACCTGGTGCGCCAGGTCGGTGGCGAGCGCGTGCAGGTGGACGTGCTGGTCGGCCCGGGTGCCGACGCCCACGTGTTCCAGCCCTCGCCCTCGCACGCGAAACAGGTGGCACAGGCGCAGGTGGTGTTCGCCAACGGCCTGGGCTTCGAGGGCTGGATGCAGCGCCTGCTGAAGACCGCCGGCTACAAGGGCCAGGCGGTGGTGGTGAGCCAGGGCATCCAGCCCATACAAGCCGAAGAGGACGGGCACGACCACAAGGCGGAAAAACACGGTCACCACGACCACGGCGAGGCCGACCCGCACGCCTGGCAATCGGTTCCCAACGTGATCACCTACGTCGCCAACATCGCCAAGGGCCTGTGCGCCGCCGATACCGCCGGCTGCGACAGCTACAGGAAGAACGCCGAGGCCTACACCGGCCAGCTCCAGGCGCTGGACGCCGAAATCAGGGCCGCCTGGGCCGCGATTCCGGCCGCGCAGCGCAAGCTCATCACCTCGCACGACGCCTTCGGCTACTACGCCCAGTCCTACGGCGTGCAGTTCCTGGCGCCGCAGGGCGTGAGCACGAACAGCGAAGCCTCGGCCAAGGGGGTGGCACAGCTGGTGCGCCAAATCAAACAGGAGCGCATCAAGGCGCTGTTCGTCGAGAGCATTTCCGACCCGCGCCTGATCGAGCAGATCGGCCGCGAGACGGGCGTCAAGCCGGCCGGCGCGCTGTTCTCCGACTCGCTGTCGGACGCCAGCGGCCCGGCCAGCACCTATGTGGCCCTGATGCGCGCCAACACCCAGACCATGACCCGGGCCGTGCTCGGGCACTGATCGCCAGCCCGCCTCAGGCGCGGACGGCGGCGCGCTCCAGAACTCGGGACACCGGAGCCGCCAGATACACTGCCCTCCCCACCGTCCGCGGAGCTCCGATTGCCCCCCTCCCACCTTCTGCTCGCCCTCGCAGTCGTCTTTGTCTGGGGCACGAATTTCGTCGTCATCCGCTGGGGACTGGACGGGCTGCCGCCCTTCCTGTTCGCCACGCTGCGTTTTGCCCTGTCGGCCCTGCCCTGGCTGCTGTTCATACCGCGCCCCACCGCGCCGTGGCGCAAGCTGGCCGCGTTCGGTGTGCTGCTGGGCGTGGGCCAGTTCGGTCTGCTGTTCCTGGCCATCCAGGGCCGCATCTCGCCCGGGCTGGCCTCGCTGGTGGTGCAGATCCAGGTGTTCTTCACCATCGGCATGTCCCTGGTGCTGATGCGCGAGCGGGTGCGCGGTTTCCAGGTCATGGGCCTGCTGCTGGCGCTGGCGGGGCTGGCTGTCATCGCCGCGCATCTGGACGCCACCGTCACCCTGTTGGGTCTGATGCTGGTGATCGGTGCGGCCTTCTTCTGGGCCTGCGCCAACCTGGTCGTGAAGTCGCTCGGGCCGGTCAACATGCTGCACTTCATGGTCTGGAGCAGCGCGTTCGCGGTGCCGCCGCTGCTGGTCATCTCCGTGCTGACCGAAGGGGTGCCAGCCATCACGGCGGCCCTGCAAGGCGCCGACGCGGTGGTGTGGGGCAGCGTGCTGTGGCAGGCGCTGGGCAACACCCTGTTCGGCTACGGCGTCTGGAACTGGCTGCTCGCCCGGCACCCCGCCGCCACTGTCACGCCCCTGGCCCTGCTGGTGCCCGTGTTCGGCATGGGCGCCTCGGCGCTGTCGCTGGGCGAGGCCCTGCCGGGCTGGAAGCTGGGTGCGGGTGCGCTGGTGCTTGGCGGACTGGCCGTGATCGTGCTCTGGCCGAGATTGCAGTCGAAGCTCGCCCGCGGCTGAGACTCAACGGGCAAGACTAGCAAACGTCTTGCGGAACTTCGCCACCTTGGGCGCCGCCACCGCCATGCAGTAACCCTGGTGCGGGTTGCGCTCGAAGAAGTCCTGGTGGTAGTCCTCGGCGGGCCAGTAGTTCGCCAGCGGCAGCACTTCCGTCACGATGGGGCGGCCGAAGGCGTTCTCGGCCGTCAGCTCGTCGATCAGCGCCTGCGCGGTGGCGCGCTGCTCGTCGGTGGTGAAGTAGATGCCGCTGCGGTACTGCGTGCCCACGTCGTTGCCCTGGCGGTTCAGGGTGGTCGGGTCGTGCACCACGAAGAAGATTTCCAGCAACTCGCGGGTGCTCACCTGCTCGGGGTCGTATTCGAGTTTGACCACCTCGTTGCAACCGGTGAGGCCGGTGCACACGTCCTCGTAGCTGGGCCGCGGTGCCTGGCCGTTGCTGTAGCCCGACTCGACGTCGGTCACGCCGCGCACTTCCTTGTAAACGCTCTCGGTGCACCAGAAGCAGCCACCGCCCAGTACCAGCGTTTCCATCAATGTGTCCTTTCCGTGGATTCGTTGCAGCGACGACGAGTGTCGCACCCGTCTTGGTCGCGCGCAGGCGGCGGGTCTTACACCCTCTCGACCCTCACGCGGGTGCGGCCGCGCGCTGGACCGCCGCCAGGAACGCGCCCAGCGCCGACTGGTCGCGCCCGGTGCGCCAGAGGCAGTGCGTGTCGTAGGGGGCCAGCGGCTGCTCCAGAGGCAGGAACACCACGCCCGGCAGCCCGGCCTGCTGCAGAGCCGCAGGCACCAGGCCCACGCCCAGACCCTGCGCGATGACCGACACCACGCTCAGCCAGTGCCGCAGCTCGAAACCCAGCGCGGGCTCGAACCCCGCGTCGGCACAGGCGGCGAGGATGCGGTCGTGGTAGTCGGGCGAGACCACGCGCATGACGATGGCGAAGGACTCTTCTTTCAGCGCCTGCAAGGGCAGCTTGCGTTTCTTCGCCAGCGGGTGGCCGGCGGGCAGGCAGGCCATGAAAGGCTGGCTGGACACCAGGATCTGCGAGAAGCCCGCCGGCACCCGCGTGGTGTGCACGAAGCCCAGGTCCAGCCGGTCGTGCACCAGCTCCACCAGTTGCTCGCTGCTGCTGAGTTCGCGCAGCGCCAGCCGCAGCTTCGGGTGCGCGGCGGTGAAGTCGCGCAGCACCTGCGGCAGGCCGCGGTAGAGCACGGTGCCGGCAAAGCCAATCTGCAGTTGCCCCGCCAGCCCCTGCCCCACGTCGCGCGCCTCGCGTGCGGCCAGCGCCGCCTGCTCCAGCAGCGCCTGCGCGCGCGGCAGAAAGGCCAGCCCGGCCGCGGTGAGCGCCACGCCGCGGCTGTTGCGCTCGAACAGGCGCGCGCCCACGTCGGCTTCGAGCTGCTGGATGGTCATGGACAGCGGCGGCTGCGTCATGGCCAGCCGCTGGGCTGCGCGGCCGAAATGCAGCTCCTCGGCGAGCACGGTGAAACAGCGCAGGTGGCGGAATTCCATGAATCTGCTTTGTGTATTGATCAATCGGCAATCAATATTAGACAGCTATTCATGGTCGCCCGACAATCTCGCACAACCAAGACCTTCCACCCTTTCCACCGGAGACCCGCACCATGGCCACGAGCAAGAACACCTTCAGCTGGGAAGACCCCTTCCACCTCAGCGCCCAGCTCACCGACGACGAGCGCCAGGTGCAGGACGCCGCCCGCGCCTACTGCCAGGAAAAGCTGCTGCCCCGCGTGCAGCTGGCCTTCCGCAACGAGACCACCGACGCGTCCATCTTCCGCGAGATGGGCGAGCTGGGCCTGCTGGGCCCGACGATCCCCGAGCAGTACGGCGGTGCTGGCCTGAACTACGTCTGCTATGGCCTGGTGGCGCGCGAAGTGGAGCGCGTGGATTCGGGCTACCGCAGCATGATGAGCGTGCAGAGCTCGCTGGTGATGGTGCCCATCAACGAATTCGGCAGCGAAGCGCAGAAGCAGAAGTACCTGCCCAAGCTGGCCACCGGCGAATGGATCGGCTGCTTCGGCCTGACCGAACCCAACCACGGCAGCGACCCCGGCAGCATGATCACCCGCGCCCGCAAGGTCGACGGCGGCTACAAGCTCAGCGGCGCCAAGATGTGGATCACCAACAGCCCGATCGCCGACGTGTTCGTGGTCTGGGCCAAGGACGACGGCGGCCAGATCCGCGGCTTCATCCTGGAAAAGGGCTGGAAGGGCCTCTCCGCCCCGGCCGTGCACGGCAAGGTCGGCCTGCGCGCCAGCATCACCGGTGAAATCGTCATGGACGAGGTGTTCGTGCCGGAAGAGAACGCCTTCCCGGACGTGCGCGGCTTGAAGGGCCCGTTCACCTGCTTGAACAGCGCGCGCTACGGCATCGCCTGGGGCGCGCTGGGCGCGGCCGAAGACTGCTACTTCCGCGCCCGCCAGTACGTGCTGGACCGCCAGCAGTTCGGCCGCCCACTGGCCGCCAACCAGCTGATCCAGAAAAAGCTGGCCGACATGCTGACCGAGATCAGCCTGGGCCTGCAGGGCTGCCTGCGTCTGGGCCGCATGAAGGACGAAGGTACCGCCGCCGTCGAGATCACCAGCATCCTCAAGCGCAACAGCTGCGGCAAGGCACTGGACATCGCCCGCATGAGCCGCGACATGATGGGCGGCAACGGCATCAGCGACGAATACGGCGTGGCCCGCCACCTGGTGAACCTGGAGGTGGTGAACACCTACGAAGGCACGCACGACGTGCATGCGCTGATCCTGGGCCGCGCGATCACCGGGATTGCAGCGTTCGCGAACTGACCGGGTCGCATGCCGTAACAAGAAGGGCTGCCAGTGGCAGCCCTTTTTTTCAGCCTCATTCACCGCAAGACACAAATCGACTCAAAGCGACCTCGCCGAACCTTTCATAGGCGGCCAGCCTTGCAAGCTCATTCCAAACGAGAGCCCAAAAACAGAAAGTGCCTTTCTAATTTCAATTACCGAATCAATACTCAGACCTGCCACCTTCGCCAACTCCAATCCATCAAACTGAACAAGATCACCCAATCTAGAAACACCTAGATCTCGCACGGAGTCAATCACTTCGCAAGCAAGCCCTTCAAGGCACTCAATCGACAAAATCAAAGCCGAATCATATTCATGACGAACAGGTTCACCAGTTCTATCAAGCAACGTACTTCCCTGAATCACTCCATCTTTCACCTCCAGTAAAATTTCGCGCTCATAGATTGGCCATATATCACTTCGACTAAGCAGCTTCCCACCCAGAAGTTTGAGCTTCCCAGAGTACCAACTAGCAAAAACAGGCTCTTGGACATCAGGAAAAACAAGCCCAAGCCCCTTACCGGTCTTTCCTGGCACATAGCCACGAAGCGAAACGACAAAAAAACGATCAGCAACAAACACCCATACGGAAAAATACCCTTTGATATTTCCTGTACTCAAATCCATAAACTCCGGCAACTCTCCAAGTGAAGAAAGTGGCTCGTCAAAAGTAACGTACTCTTCGCCTTCATATAGAACCTTATCTGGAAGTTGTGCGGTCATGAGTTACACCTAAAAATTCCGAATCAATAGCTAAGTATAGACACCACTTCGTTTCGGTCATCGCCGTTTGCCGTTCCCGTAAGATCCCGGCAATCGGGACCAATGATCCAATGCATCGACATCACTCTTCCCCCCATTTCTTGCCAGCCCCTTGTCCGCAACGCGAGCTAACGAAGAAGATCCCTTACGAATCGAAAGTTCAACTGAGGTCTTTGTTTTTGCGCGCGTCGATGAGACAAACTTAAAACCACCCAATTCACGACTCACAAGAAGCCCCGATCTCAATTGAATTTTTGAGGCAACATCCTCCAAGAACTTAGAGTGATCAAAAAAATTAAAACTTCTTGCAGCCTTCCCGTATCCCCTGTGATCACTGCGTGCGCACAGATTATCTCCAATAATTCATCAAATTCTTTGGATCGATAAAATTTTGGAACATCAACAAACCTCCTTACCTCAGGCTTTTTTATATTTTTAAAGAGAGCCAGCAAGCTTTTTTTATCTGAATCCAAGTCAATCTCCTTTTAAAGCAGAGTCCCCAATAAACTTCCTAAATGACATAGGTTCTAGGGGGTGACGGGGTTAAGCCTTGCCTTTCCCCAAACAAAGTCCCTATGCTGCGAATAGCCCCAGAGTTGTCAGCGTAACCGATCAAACGCTGATAGCGCCTGTGGCTGCAGCAGTGGGACTACCCAAAACGCAGCTAGCCTAAAATCGATCAAAGCACACGAATCGAACGATTCGTGTGAAAATTTGTCCTGTTTCCACCACCGGCGCCCGCCCATGCTCTCCTACACCGCCAACCAGGCCAAGACCCACTTTGGCGAATTCCTCGACCAAGTCCAGCGCGAGCCCGTGCAGGTGCTCAAGCGCGACCGCGTGGTGGGTGTGATGGTCAGTGCGCAAGACTACGAGGCCATGCGCAATTTCTACGCGAACCGTCTGCAGGGCACGCTGGCGCAGAACGCCGCTGGCGCCGCCGCGCAAGGTCTGACGGAAGACGAACTGCAGCGCCTGCTGGCCGATGAGAGTTGAGCGCCAGCGGCTGCTCGTGGTGCTGGATACCAATATCTGGCTCAGCGCAGCGCTTTCGCCCAGCGGAACACCAACCCAGGTGGTGCGTGCGGCGCTGTTGCAGGGGACAGCGGTGTTTTCCGAGGCCACGTTCGCTGAACTGGAAACCCGCATCTGGAAACCCAAGTTCGACCGCTACATCAGCCTGGAGGCGCGCAAGAGCATCCTGCGCGATGCAAGTGCGGCTGCGCTGTGGGTTGAGATTCCGCCCGAGCTGGCGGAACTGCGCTGGAGCCGCGACCCGGACGACGATGTATTCATCCGGACAGCGCTCGCGGCGCAAGCCCCCTGGCTTGTGACGGGGGACGACGACCTGCTGTCGGTCCCGGCCATCACCGGTTTGCAGATCCTGACACCTGCGCAGGCGATGCAGGCCTGGACCCCAGCCTGACGCCGCCTCGCCTGTGTCTGCGCAATGATGGTCGTGCCAGATTGAGCGAGCGCTTCAAGAAACCTTTGCCAACAGCATCGACAGATACCGCACCAACCCAATCCGCCCCGCCTTGGGTTCCGCGTACTCCGTGAACCCGGCCACTTCATAAGCACGCCGGGCGGCGAGGTTCTGGTCGTCCACACACAGCGCGAGCGTCCTGCAGGACGCCCAGTGTTCCGACACCCACGCAGCCACCAGTGCCAGCGAAGCGCGTCCGTGGCCTTTGCCCTGCTCGCGGCTGTCGATGCGCATGGCCCTGAGCGCAGCAGAACCCGCTGGGGCCCAGTCCGGCAACCGGGCACCCCGGCTGAGAAGCACAAAGCCGATGGGCGTTTCCGATTCCAGAATGGCCAGGCCGGCCACCTCGTCCGGCGAGGCGCCTTCGCACACAGAAACGGCCTGCGCGGTGGTGCCGGCGAACTCGATCTGCTCGGGCGAGATGTGCAGGGCCAGCACGCGCTCGCGCTGATCTCCGGTGAGCGACTGCCAGCGCTGGAGTTGAAGCCGGGTGGGTGTCATGGGGCAGGTCTCGCCTGCCAGTACCGGCGAGCCTCAGGTGGCAGCTGCGCCAGCACCCTCTCAAATGCCACCACATCCACATGCCGCCGCAATGCCGTTGCCACGGACACCACCGAGTCGGCGGGCGAGAAGTTGTGCTCCGTGCGCACGGCGCGCACGTCTGCCAGCCACTCGTCCGGCCCGCCAAAGGGCACCGGCGCCTGGTCAAAGGGCCAGTCTTCGATGAAGATCGCCCGGATCACAGGCGGCAGCACGGCCGCAAAAGCGAGGGCCTGCGGCACGGTCAGTCGCCGGCGGAACGCGTGCAGCACACCCACCACCATGTTCCAGGCCATGTTGGTGGTGGGCAGCCCGGCGCAGTTGCGGGCGTCGACCATGAAGCGCTCGAACTGGAGCGTGGGGTTCTGGTATTCGAAGGGCAGCGTCATGGGAACAGGTGGGATGTCTGCGGAAATGTGATCCGCCTGGCGACGTACACGCCATAGCCGAAGTACATCGAGTTTGCTTCGTACAGCGCAATCTCCTGCTCGTGTTCCGCCACCACCGCCCGTGCGGCCTCGCTGTTTCCGTGGCGGCAAAGGAAGTCATTGAAGCCCGCCTGCAGCGGGCGGTAGTAGGCGTCGCGCCAGCAGGTCTCGGGCAGCACGAAATAGCCCAGTGGCGAATAGCCGTGCCGCTCCAGCACGCGGATCTTGTCCGCGGCGGTGGCGACTTCGGAGTAGGCGGCGTCCCAGAAGGCCTGCAGTTCGGCCGGGCGGGTATTCGTGCTCCAGGTGAGTTCGGAGGCGACGAGCACACCACCGGGCTTGAGAAAGCGCCGCCAGTTTTTCACGCCGTTCTCGAAGCCCATGTTGTAGATCGCGCCCTCGGACCAGAGCAGGTCGAACTGCGCGTCGGCAAACGGCAGTTCGCTCATGGACGCCGCCAGTGGTGTGACTTGATCGGCCACCCCGGCGGCTTTGCTGCGCTGCTGCAACGTCGTCAGGAACGGTGGCAGAAAGTCCACCGCGGTGATCTGCGCCTGCGGCAGCAGCCGGGCCAGCGCGAGCGTGGCGGCACCGGTGCCGCAGCCGATGTCGGCCACAGTCAGCAGCGCCGCCGGGTCAAGCCCGGTCAGGCGCAGCGCCAGTTCGGTCTGTGCGTCGCCGCCCGGCCCCTGGCGGGGGTTGGGCTGGTGCAGGTCGATGAGGAGGTCGAGCTTGTCCTGGGTCATGGATGAGCATGGTAGTTCCAGCCATGCCCACACCACCCGGTGGGGGCCACTGGCGCCGGGGTCGCCTCAGGCCTATGCTGGTGCGCCGGCCCGGTGTGGCCTGGCGGGCGCCAGGCGGC
Organism: Hydrogenophaga sp. NH-16; assembly: GCF_004006415.1. NCBI lineage: Bacteria > Pseudomonadati > Pseudomonadota > Betaproteobacteria > Burkholderiales > Comamonadaceae > Hydrogenophaga > Hydrogenophaga sp. NH-16. The sequence goes on along the minus strand of NZ_CP029344.1, from coordinate 2,100,222 downwards.
GCAAACGCGGCCGGATCGAGCGAAAGGACCGGCCATGTTGTCCACTGCTTCTGTCACCACCATGCTGCCCGTGAAAGACATCGACCGCGCGCGGGCGTTCTACGAAGGCTGTCTCGGCCTGACACCGGGCGGGTTCAAACCCGACGGCAAGTTCGTCTATTCGGTCGGTGGCACCACGCTGGCCCTGTTCCCCAAACCCGACGGCACCAAGGCCGATCACACCGCCATCAGCTTCCAGGTGAACGACATCGCCGCCAGCATCGCGCAGTTGAAACGCGCGGGCGTGGTGTTCGAGGACTACGACTTTCCCGGGCTGAAGACGGTGAACCACGTCTGCGTGCTCGGGGCCGAGAAGGCCGCCTGGTTCAAGGACACCGAAGGCAACTACCTCTGCCTGCACGAAGACCTGCCGGTGTAGCGCTCCGGGTTCATGGCACGGGGCGACACCACAACCAGGGCGTCAGGCCGCAGACAGTCCGAACACCCAGTACACCGCGATCGCCACCTGCACCGCGAACGCGGTGAACCGCGCAGTAACGGCGGCGGGCGAAGTCGAGACCAGGTGGATCAGAGACTGCACGATGCGCGCACCGAGCAGCACCCAGGCCAGCGGGTCGGTGACGGTCGCCCGCCCGGCCACCACGGCGACCAGCATGAGCCCGCCAAAGAGGGGCAACCCCTCCAGGCAGTTCGCGTGCGCCCGGGCCAGGCGCTGCATGAAGGGCGAGAGGTTGGCGTTGTCGGGGGTGAAGCCATTGGCGGGCACGGTGCCCGAGAGGACGAGCCAGGACCGGATGGCTTCCATGAGGACCAGCAGGCACAGGGTCCAGGCGATGAATCCGAGAAGCGCTTGCAGCGTGGCGGTCATGGTGCGGACTCCCGGCTGCAGGCGTGGGCGACCTGCCACGGGTTGACCATGCAGCCAGACGTAATGTAGTCCTCAGCCCCACCGCCGGCACACATTCTGTTAGCTTGCGGCCATGGCCCTGTCGCTGGACTTTCTCGCCCTGCCCCTGCTCGTCGCCGCCGCGCTGGTGTTCGTCAGCGTGCTCGCGGGCGTGGTCTCGACGCGGGTGGGGTTTTCCTTCCTGCTGGTGTTCCTGCTGGCGGGCATCCTGGCCGGCCAGGACGGGCCCGGCGGGCTGGTGTTCAACGACTTCCGGCTGAGCTTCTGGGTCGGCAACATCGCGCTGGCGGTGATCCTGCTCGACGGCGGGTTGCGCACCGACTTCGACACCTTCCGCACCGGCCTGAAGCCCTCGCTGCTGCTGGCCACGCTGGGCGTGGTGCTCAGTGCGGGCATCACCGGCGCGGCGGCGCGCTGGCTGCTGGACCTGTCCTGGCCGATGGCGCTGCTGGTGGGCGCCATCGTCGGTTCGACCGACGCGGCCGCGGTGTTCGCACTGCTCAAGTCCTCGGGCGTGCGGCTGAACGAGCGTGTGGCTGCGACGCTGGAGATCGAGTCGGGCATGAACGACCCGATGGCGGTGTACCTGACGCTGGCGCTCATCGGCGTGGTGCTGGCGGCGTCCACCGCAGGGTCTGGCGCCGGGCTGTCGGCGCTGGAGGTGCTGCGCTCGCTGGCCCTGCAGTTCGGCTGGGGCGGGGCACTGGGGCTGGGCGCCGGCTTCGCGATGGCCGAACTGCTCAAGCGGCTGGGGCGCGGCGAGGACGGTGGCGGCGGCATCCGCGCGCTGCTGCTGGTCTCGGGCGGGCTGACGGTGTTCGCGGCCACCACTTGGCTGGGCGGCTCGGGCTTTCTGGCGGTGTACGCCATGGGCGTGATCGCGGGCAACCGGGCGCGGCGGCAGGTGCGGTCCACGCTCTCGGCCATGGACGGCTACGCCTGGCTGTCGCAGGCGGGCATGTTCCTGCTGCTGGGCCTGCTGGCGACGCCGTCGCAGCTGCTGCCCACCCTGCTGCCCGGGCTGGGGGTGTCGCTGGTGCTGATGCTGGTGGCGCGGCCGCTGGCGGTGGCGCTGTGCCTGGTGCCGCTGCGCTTTCCGCCGCGCGAGATCGCGTTCATTTCCTGGGTGGGTCTGCGCGGCGCGGTGCCCATCGTGCTGGCCATGTTCCCGCTGATGGCCGGTGTGCCCGGCGCGCAGACCTTCTTCAACGTGGCCTTCGTCGTGGTGCTCACCTCGCTGCTGCTGCAGGGCTCGACCATCGCCTGGAGCGCGCGGCGGCTGGGCCTGGCGCTGCCCGAGCCCAATGACCTGCAGGCCAGCCGCCTCGTGTTCGGCGATTTCGTGATCGACGGCGCGACGCCGATGGACACGCTGTGCGCCTTCTATGGCCTGCCCGTGCCGCCCGATGCGCCGACCGACGTGGCCACCTGGATGCGTGAGGAACTGCGGCGCCCGGCCGTCGAAGGCGACAGCGCCATGCTGGGCGCGGCGGAACTGAGCGTGCGCGCGCTGGAGGGCGGGCGCATCACGCGCGTGGGCATCCGGCTGGGCTGAGGGCGGCGCCCCACAGGCATCAGGTCGGCGCCAGCGGCAGCGCCGTCTTGTAGCGCACCTGCTTGAGCGCAAACGAAGATCGGATCTTCTCGACCTGGGCGATGGGCGAGAGCTGCTCCAGGATGAAGCGCTCCAGCGCCGGCATGTCGGGCACGGCCACGCGCAGCAGGTAGTCGGCGTCGCCGGACATCAGGTAACACTCCATCACCTCCTCGCGCAGCGTGATGCGCTCCTCGAAGGCCTGCAGCGCCTTGCGGCTCTGCTGCCTGAGGCTGATGGAGACAAACACGTTCAGGTGCAGCCCGAGCTGGCCGGCGTCCAGCAGGGCCACGTACTGGCGGATCAGCCCGCTGGCTTCCATGGCGCGCACCCGGGCCAGGCAAGGGGAGGGAGAGAGGTGCACACGGCGCGCGAGTTCGACGTTGGACAGGCTGGCGTCCCGCTGGAGTTCTTCCAGAATCCGGCGGTCGGTGGCGTCGAGGTGGTTTGTGCTGCTTTTCATTGGTTTGGCGGTGCATCGTGCTGCAGAGGCGCCCATTGTTCAGCAAGTCCGGCAACAAATGCGCGTGCGCCCTGCCTACAGTCCTGCGCTCACCCGGAGAAATTCCCTTGAACACCAGCCCCGACCTCGACCCGGCCGAAACGCAGGAGTGGCGCGACGCCCTGCGCTCGCTCATTGACACCCAGGGGCCGGCGCGCGCCCGCGCCGTGCTGGACGAACTGGCCCGCCTGGCGCACGAACACCACGTGGGCTGGCAGCCCGAGCGCAACACGCCGTACGTCAACACCATCGCGGTCGACGACCAGCCGCCGTTCCCGGGTGACCTCGCCATCGAGGAGCGGCTGGCCTCGCTGATGCGCTGGAACGCCCTGGCCATGGTGGTGCGCGCCAACAAGGCCTATGGCGAACTGGGCGGCCACATCGCCAGCTACGCCAGCGCGGCCGACCTGTTCGAGGCCGGCTTCAACCACTTCTTCCACGCGCGGAGCCACGGCCATGGCGGCGATCTCGTGTTCTTCCAGCCCCACAGCGCGCCCGGCGTCTACGCCCGCGCGTTCCTCGAAGGTCGCCTGAGCGAGGCCGACCTGGCGCACTACCGGCAGGAAATCGTGGCGCCCGAACACGGCGCGCGCGGCCTCTCCAGCTACCCGCACCCCTGGCTGATGCCCGACTTCTGGCAGTTCCCCACCGGCTCCATGGGCCTGGGGCCGATCAGCTCGATCTACCACGCGCGCTTCATGCACTACCTGAGCGACCGGAACCTGCTCGACTGCGCCGGCCGCAAGGTCTGGGGCGTGTTCGGCGACGGCGAGATGGACGAGCCCGAGAGCATGAGCGCGCTCACCCTGGCCGCGCGCGAGCGGCTGGACAACCTGGTCTGGGTGGTCAACTGCAACCTGCAGCGGCTGGACGGCCCGGTGCGCGGCAACGGCCGCATCATCGACGAGCTCGAACGCCTGTTCGCCGGCGCCGGCTGGAACGTGATCAAGCTGGTCTGGGGCAGCGACTGGGACGGCCTGTTCGCTCGCGACCGCAGCGGCGCCCTGGTGCGCGCGCTCCAGGGCACGGTGGACGGCCAGATGCAGACCTTTGCGGCCAAGAACGGCCGCTTCAACCGAGAACATTTCTTCGGTCAGAACCCCGAGCTGGCCGCCCTGGCCCAGGGCATGACCGACGAGCAGATCGACCGCCTCAAACGGGGCGGACACGATCTCGTCAAGATTCACGCCGCCTACGCCGCTGCTGCCGCCCACAAGGGGCAGCCGACGGTGATCCTGGCCCACACCAAAAAGGGCTATGGCATGGGACAAGCGGGGCAGGGCAAGATGACGACGCACAGCCAGAAAAAACTGGACGACGCCGACCTCATCGAGTTCCGCAACCGCTTCAACCTGCCGCTGACGGATGAGCAGGCCACAAGCCTCAGCTTCTACAAACCCGCGGCCGACAGCCCCGAGATGCAGTACCTGCACGCGCGCCGCGCCGCGCTGGGCGGCCACCTGCCGCGCCGCGACACCAGCTGCGAACCGGTGGCCGTGCCATCGCTGGCGGGCTACGGCCAGTTCGCCCTCGCCGCCGGCGGCAAGGAGATGAGCACCACCATGGCCTTCGTGCGCATGCTGGGCAATTTGCTCAAGGACGGACAACTGGGACCTCGCATCGTGCCCATCGTGGCCGATGAGGCGCGCACCTTCGGCATGGCCAACCTGTTCAAGCAAGTCGGCATTTACAGCAGCGTGGGCCAGCGTTACGCGCCGGAAGACATCGGCTCGGTGCTGAGCTACCGCGAGGCCAAGGACGGGCAGATCCTGGAAGAAGGCATCAGCGAGGCCGGCGCCATCGCCAGCTGGACGGCGGCGGCCACCAGCTACAGCGTGCACGGCCTGGCCATGCTGCCCTTCTATATCTACTACTCGATGTTCGGCTTCCAGCGCGTCGGCGACGCCATCTGGGCCGCCGCCGACCAGCGCGCCCGCGGCTTCCTGCTGGGCGCGACCTCGGGCCGCACCACGCTGGGCGGCGAAGGCCTGCAGCACCAGGACGGCAGCAGCCACCTGGTGGCCGCCACCATCCCCAACTGCAGGGCCTACGACCCGGCCTACGCGGGCGAACTGGCCGTCATCCTCGACCACGGCATGCGCGAGATGCTGGAGCGGCAGCAGGACGTCTTCTATTACGTCACGCTGATGAACGAGAACTACGCCCAGCCCGACCTGCCCGAGGGCGCGGCGGCCGGCGTGATCGCCGGGGCCTACCTGTTCGAGCGCCTGGGCCCGGCCAGCGGCCCCGGCGTCACGCTGATGGGCTCGGGCGCCATCCTGGGCGAGGTGCGGCAAGCCGCGCAGCAACTGGCCGCACAGGGTCTGGGCGTCGACGTGGTCAGCGTCACCAGCTGGAGCGAACTGGCGCGCGAAGGCGCCGCCGCAGGCGCAGCCGAGCCCTACATCGCGCGCCTGCTGGGCCAGACCCGCGGGCCCATCGTGGCCGCCTCCGACTACGTGCGCGCCGTGCCCGACAGCGTGCGCGCCTACCTGCCCGCCGACCGCGCCTGCGCCACCCTGGGCACCGACGGCTTCGGCCGCAGCGACACGCGCGCCGCGCTGCGGCGCTTCTTCGCGGTCGACGCCGCCAGCATCGTGGAGCGGGCGCGGGCGCTGACTCTGCGTGCGGCAAGCGCTTGACGGCGGTGGTCCGTTTTATTACCCGGGTAAAAATGAGCTATACTTTTACCCGGGTAATATTCGAACGCCGCTCACATGCCATCGCTTTCTCCACACTGGATCGCTTTTGAACACCACCGCCGGCTCGCCCGCGGCGAGCCGGCCGGCGTGATCGCCGCCGTGCAGCAGCACCTGGCGGCACAGCCCGAGGCGCTGCCGCTCGTGCTCGACGCCGTCACCAGCGAACGCATCGAACTGGACTGGCGAACACCCGCCGCCCAGCTGCTGGCGCAGCTGCCGCCCGCCCCGGCCACCGACGAACCGGACGAGGCGCCAGGCGGCGAGGTACCGCGCGGCCCCGGGCGGCCGAAGCTGGGCGTGACCGCTCGCGAGGTCACCCTGCTGCCGCGCCACTGGGACTGGCTCGCGCGCCAGCCCGGGGGCGCCTCGGTCGCGCTGCGCAAGCTGGTGCAGTCGGCCATGCGGGATGGCGGCTCCGCCGAGGCGCAGCGGCGCGCCACCGAGGCGGCCTACCGCTTCATGTCCATCGTGTGCGGCGACCTGCCGCAGTACGAAGAGGTCAGCCGCGCGCTGTTCGCGGGCGATCTGGCACGGGTGGAGGCGCTGGCGGCGGACTGGCCGACCGATGTGACAGCCCACCTGCGCACGCTGCTGTCGCAGATTGACGCTGCGGGGGTGCGGAACTAAACTACTGACCAGTCAGTCATTAGAAGATGAATTCCGCGCTCTCCCCCACCAAACGCGAACGCCGCAAGGAAGCCCGCCCGGGCGAACTGCTGGACGCCGCGCTCGCCCTGTTCGTTGAAAAAGGCTTCGCCGCCACCCGCGTCGAGGAGGTCGCCGCACGCGCGGGGGTCTCCAAAGGCACCCTCTTCCTCTACTTTCCCAGCAAGGAAGAACTCTTCAAGGCGGTGGTGCGCGAAACCATCGCCGGCCGCTTCGGCGAGTGGAACGACGAGCTGGACGCCTTCCAGGGCGACAGCGCCGAACTGCTGCGCTACACCATGAACGCCTGGTGGGAACGCATCGGCATGACGGCCGCCTCGGGCATCACCAAGCTGGTGATGAGCGAGGCCGGCACCTTCCCCGAGATCGCCAGCTTCTACCAGCACGAGGTGATCGACCCCGGCCGGGCCCTGCTCAAGCGGGTGCTGCAGCGCGGCATCGACCGTGGCGACTTCCGGCCGATGGACCTGGACAGCGCGGTCTACAGCCTGATCGCGCCCATGATCTTCCTGCTGATGTGGAAACACTCCATGGCACCCTGCTGTCCGCCCGCCGACCGGCTGGACCCGCAGGCCTTCCTGGGCACGCAGGTCGGCCTGCTGCTGGACGGCATGCGCGTGCGCCCCTGAACACCAGACCTCTTCCGAGAACCCCATGAACGCACCCGCTTCCCGTTCCGGCTGGATCAAATGGCTGCTGCTGGCCCTGCTCGTGATCGCCATCGCCCTCGGCGTGGCGCGCGCGCTGGGCAAGCGCAAAGCGCAGAACGAGGCCGCCACCGCGGCCGCCGTCGCCGCGCAGAAGGCGCCGGTGTACGAACTGCCGCCGCAGGACGTGGCGTCTGTCGAACGGTTGGACCTGGCGCAGTCGGTCGGCGTCTCGGGGTCGCTGCGGGCGCTGCAGACCGCGGCCATCAAGGCCCGCGTGGCGGGTGAGGTGCAGGGCATCACCAAGCGCGAGGGTGATGCCGTCCAGGCGGGCGAAGTGGTCGCGCGCATCGACAGCACCGAGGCCCAGGCCCGCGTGCGCCAGGCCGAGCAGCAGGCGAAATCGGCGCTGGCACAGGTGGCGATCGCCAGGCGCGCACAGGACAACAACCAGTCGCTGGTGCAGCAGGGCTTCATCTCGGCCACCGCGCTGGAGACCTCGACCAACAACCTCGCGGCCGCCGAGGCCAACCACCAGGCGGCTGTGGCGGCGCTGGACATCGCGCGCAAGGCGCTGGGCGACACCACGCTGCGCGCGCCGCTGTCGGGCCAGGTCTCGGCGCGGCTGGTGCAGAACGGCGAGCGCGTGGGCGTGGACGCCCGCATCCTGGAGGTGGTGGATCTCAGCGGCTTCGAGCTGGAAGCCGCGCTGGCCCCGGCCGACGCTGCGAGCGTGGCGGTGGGCCAGAAGGCGCGGCTCAAGATTGAAGGTCTGGACAAACCGGTGGACGCCACCGTGGCGCGCATCAACCCCAGCGTGCAGGCCGGCAGCCGCAGCGTGCTGGTCTACCTGCGCCTGCCCGCCGCGGCCGGCATGCGCCAGGGCCTGTTCGCACAGGGCGAGATCGTCACCGGCCAGATCCAGGCGCTGGCCGTGCCGCTCTCGGCGGTGCGCAACGACAAGCCCCAGCCCTACATCCAGGTGATCCAGAGCGGCAAGATCGCCCACGTGCCGGTCCCCCTGGGCCGACAGGGGCAGCACGGCGGTGAGGCCATGCTGGTGGTCGACGGCGTGACCGCCGCACCCGCGGGCACGCAGCTGCTGCGCGTGCAGGCCGGCCTGATCCGAGAGGGCACCGAGGTGAAGCTCGCGGCGCCCGCCGCCACGCCCCCGGTCACCGCCGCCACCAACTGAGCGCCGCACCATGTGGTTCACCCGCGTTTCGCTGCGCAACCCGGTCTTCGCGACCATGGTCATGCTGGCCCTGCTGGTGCTGGGGCTGTTCGCCTTCCAGCGCCTGAAGGTCGACCAGTTCCCCAACATCGACTTCCCGGTGGTCGTGGTCACCACCGAGTACCCCGGCGCCTCGCCCGAGATCGTCGAATCCGAGGTCACGAAGAAGGTTGAAGAAGCCGTCAACGCCATCGCCGGCGTCAACGCCCTCACCTCGCGCAGCTACGAAGGCCAGTCCGTCGTCATCATCGAGTTCCAGCTGCATATCGACGGCCGCAAGGCCGCCGACGACGTGCGCGAGAAGATCGCCATCCTCAAGCCGAGCTTCCGCACCGACGTGAAGGAACCGCGCGTGCTGCGCTTCGACCCCGCCAGCCGGGCGATCTGGTCGGTGGCGGTGCTCCCTGAAGCAGTCAACGGAAAGGCGCTCAGCGCGGTCGAGCTGACCACCTGGGCCGAGCAGACGCTCAAGAAGCGCCTCGAGAACGTGCGCGGCGTGGGTTCGGTCACCCTGGTGGGCGGCACCCGGCGCGCCGTCAACATCCACCTCGACCCGGCCGCGATGGAGGCGCTGGGCGTCACCGCCGACCAGGTCACTACGGCGGTGCGCAACGAGAACCAGGACCTGCCGGTGGGCACGCTCAAAACCAGCGAGCGCGACCGCGTGGTGCAGGTGCTCTCGCGCCTGAAGAACCCGCAGGACTTCGGCCAGATCATCGTGGCGCGGCGCGGCGGCAGCCCCGTGCACCTGTCGCAGGTCGCGCGCGTGAGCGACGGCACGCAGGAGGTCGAGAGCCTGGCGCTCTACAACGGCCAGCGCACCCTGCTGCTGCAGGTGCAGAAGGCGCAGGACGAGAACACCATCGCGGTCACCGATGGCCTGAAGGTCGCCGTCGAATCGCTCAAGGCCGAGCTGCCACCGGGCGTGAAGCTGGAGCCGATCGCCGACGGCTCGCGGCCGATCCGCGTCTCGGTCGAGAACGTGCGCCAGACGCTGATCGAGGGCGCGCTGCTCACCGTGCTGATCGTGTTCCTGTTCCTGAACTCGTGGCGCTCGACGGTGATCACCGGCCTGACGCTGCCGATCTCGGTGATCGGCACCTTCTTCTTCATGAACCTGCTCGGGTTCACCATCAACATGATCACGCTGATGGCGCTGACGCTGTCGGTGGGCCTGCTGATCGACGATGCCATCGTGGTGCGCGAGAACATCGTGCGCCACGTGCAGATGGGCAAGAAGCCGTTCGACGCCGCCATGGACGGCACCTCGGAGATCGGGCTGGCGGTGCTGGCGACCACGCTGTCCATCGTCGCCGTGTTCCTGCCCATCGGCTTCATGGGCGGCATCATCGGCAAGTTCTTCCACGAGTTCGGCATCACCATGGTCGCGGCCGTGCTGATCTCGATGTTCGTGAGCTTCACGCTCGACCCCATGCTGTCCTCGGTCTGGCACGACCCCGAGATCGAGAAGCACGGAAGACACCTCGCGCCCGTCAGCCTCTACGACAAGACCATCGGCCGCATCACCGGCTGGTTCGACCACATCCAGGACCGGCTGGCCGACACCTACCAGGGCGCGCTGCGCTGGTCGCTCTCGCACAAGCTGTCCACCATGGCGCTGGCGCTCGCGGTCTTCGTCGGCAGCGTGTTCATGCTGCCGCTGCTGGGCACCGAGTTCGTGCCCAAGGCCGACTTCTCCGAAACCTCGCTCTCCTTCCACACGCCGGTCGGCTCCTCGCTTCAGGCGACCGAGGCGAAGACGAAGCAGGTCGAGGCCATCCTGCGCGAGTTCCCCGAGGTCCAGTACACGCTCTCGACCATCAACACCGGCAACGCGCAGGGCACGATGTACGCCAGCGTCTACGTGCGCCTGGTCGACCGCCAGGCGCGCACGCTCAACGCCGACGCCATGGCGGCGAAGCTGCGCGACCGGCTGCGCACCGTGCCCGGCATCACCGTCACCCACGCGGGCCTGCTCGACCCGGTGGGCGGCAACAAGCAGATCGAGTTCTCGCTGCAGGGCGACGACCTGGCCGAGCTGGAGCGGCTGACCGCCCAGGTGACGGAGCGCGTGCGGCCCATCGTCGGCCTGGTCGATCTGGACGCCAGCATCAAGCCCAACAAACCCACGGTGGACATCGTGATGCGCCGCGAGATCGCCTCGGACGCGGGCCTCAACAGCGCAGCCGTGGCCAGCAGCCTGCGCACCTTCGTGGCCGGGCAGACCGTGGGCAACTGGCGTGCCGCCGACGGCGAGAGCTACGACGTGAACGTGCGCCTGGCGCCGGAGCAGCGCGCCCGCGCCGACGACCTGGAACAGCTGCCCTTCGTGGTCGGCAACAACGCCGACGGCAGCGCGCGCGTGGTGCGCCTGGGCCAGATCGCCGAGGTGGTCGAGTCCACCGGTCCGAACCAGATCAACCGCCGCAACCTCAACCGCGAGGTCGCGATCAGCGCCAACGTCTACGGCCGTTCGGCCGGCGAGGTCTCGGGCGAGATCCGCCAGGTGCTCGACCAGATGAGCTTCCCGCCGGGTTACCGCTACGAGTTCGGCGGCTCGACCAAGAACATGCAGGAATCCTTTGCCTACGCGGTCTCGGCGCTGGCGCTGGCGATCATCTTCATCTACATGATCCTGGCCAGCCAGTTCCAGAGCTTCCTGCAGCCGCTGGCGCTGATGACCTCGCTGCCGCTGACCCTGATCGGCGTGGTGCTGGCGCTGCTGATGTTCGGCTCGACCATGAGCATGTTCTCGGTCATCGGCATCGTGCTGCTGATGGGCCTGGTGACCAAGAACGCCATCCTGCTGGTGGATTTCGCGATCCGGGCGCGCGAGGGCTTCGAGGGCCAGCCGCCGCTGGACCGCGAGAACGCCCTGCTGCTGGCGGCCAAGGTGCGGCTGCGCCCGATCCTGATGACCACCCTGGCCATGGTGTTCGGCATGGTGCCGCTGGCCTTTGCGCTCAGCGAAGGCTCGGAGCAGCGCGCCCCCATGGGCCAGGCCGTGATCGGCGGTGTCATCACCTCTTCCATCCTGACCCTGGTCGTGGTGCCAGTCGTCTACTGCTACATGGACGATCTGGCAACCTGGGTGCGGCGCCGGCTGGGCTTCGCGCCCGCGGCGTCAGCGGCCCGATGAGCCCCGCTCGGTAAAATCGGAACAGATCGGCTAACATACCCACCGGAGTATCAAAAATGACCTCTTCGACGCCCCTGAGCCTCGACCGTGCCCGCTTCAACATGATCGAACAGCAAGTCCGCCCCTGGGAGGTGCTGGACCCGGCCGTGCTGGAGCTGCTCGACCGCGTCAGGCGCGACCAGTTCGTCCCGCCCGCGCAGAAGGCGCTGGCCTATGTCGACATGGAACTGCCCCTGGGCCACGGCGCCGACCAGGTCATGCTCGCCCCGCGTGTGCAGGCCCGCATGGTGCAGGACCTGGCACTGAAAGCCACCGACAAGGTGCTGGAGATCGGCACCGGCAGCGGGTACACCACCGCGCTGCTGGCCAGCCTGGCCCAGCGCGTGGTCTCGCTGGAAATCGACGACGCCATCGCCAGCGCCGCGCGCCAGAACCTGCAGCAGGCCGGCATCACCAACGCCGAGGTTCGGGTGGCCGACGCCGCGGCCAACGGCTTTGCCGCCTGCGCCGCCGAAGGCCCCTGGGACGCCATCCTGGTGGCCGGCTCGGTCGCCGAAGTGCCGGCCGGTCTGCTGGCCCTGCTGGCCAAGGGTGGCCGTCTGATCGCCATCGTCGGCCACGAGCCGGTGATGCGTGCCACCGTCGTCACCCGCGTGGACGACGCAGGTTTCAGCACCCAGCAGCCCTGGGACACGATCGCGCCCCGCTTGCGGAACTTTGCCGAGCCCTCGCGCTTCTCTTTCTGAGCTGCGACGCCATGCAAGCCATCCACCCCGCCCAACTCGACGACTGGCTGCAGCACGCCAGCGCACAGAAACCCGGCGCACTGCCGGTGGTGCTGGACGTGCGCGAGCCCTGGGAGCTGCAGACCGCCTCGGTGCGGCCCGACGGCTTCGAGCTGGTGGCCATGCCGATGCGCAGCGTCCCCGCCCGCTACCTCGAACTCGAACGCGACCGCCCCATCGCCTGCCTGTGCCACCACGGCGCACGCAGCGCCCAGGTGGCGCACTTCCTGATCCAGAACGGCTTCACCGCCGTCGTCAACGTCCACGGCGGCATCGACGCCTGGTCCCAGCAACGCGATCCCGGGGTTCCCACGTACTGACCCCGCCGGCGCCCTGTTCCCAAGGAAACCCCATGACCGCTCCGTCTTTCGCTCCCCGCCGTTCTGCCCTGACCCGCCTTTCCTTCGCGGTCGCCCTCGCGCTGGGTGCGGCGGGCGCCCAGGCCCAGAGCCTGGTGGAGCTGTACGAGGCGGCACGGGGCTACGACACCACGCTGCAGTCGGCGCGCGCCCAGTACGACGCCAGTCTCGCCAAGGCCGACCAGGCCAAGGCCGGCCTGCGTCCGCAGGCGGGGCTGGGTGCCGGTGCCAACTGGACCAACAGCCGCAACGACGTGACGGACACGGGCCGCACCAGCAACTCGCAAAACGTCACCCTCTCGGCCAGCCAGCCGCTGTACCGTCCGGTCAACCGTTACAACGATGAGCAAGGCCAGCTCTCGGTGGAGATTGCCCGTGCCCAGCTGGAAGCGGCCGAACAGGACCTGATGGTGCGCACCGCCCAGGCCTACTTCGACGTGCTGGCCGCGCAGGACACGCTGACCTTCGTGCAGGCACAGAAAACCGCCGTGGCCGAGCAGCTCGCCGCGGCCAAACGCAATTTCGAGGTCGGCACCTCCACCGTCACCGACTCGCGCGAAGCCCAGGCCCGCTACGACCTGGTGCTGGCCCAGGAGATCGCCGCCAGCAACGACCTGCTGGTCAAGAAGCTCGCCCTCGACCAGCTGGTGGGCCGCAGCGGTGCCAGCCCGAAGCCGCTGGCCGCCCCGGTGAACCTGCCCGCGGTGCAGCCCGCCAGCGCCGAGGCCTGGGTGGAACAGGCGCTGACGCAGCATCCCGCGGTGCGCCAGGCGGACAAGGCCTTCGAGATCGCCGAGGTCGAGGTGCAGAAGGCCCAGGCTGGCCACAAGCCGACACTGGACCTGGTCGGCCAGTACCAGGTGGCGCGCGGCCCCAACTCGAACTTCCCGACCGCCGGCAACGTGCGCACCAACAACGCCAGCGTCGGCCTGCAGTTCAACCTGCCGCTGTACGCCGGCAACGCCATCGAGAACCGGGTCCGTGAAGCGCTCGCGCTGGTCGAGAAGTCGCGCGCCGACCGCGAGACCGCGCTGCGCAACATATCGCAGGCCATCCGCAGCGCCTACTTCGGCGTGGTCTCGGGCACCAGCCAGGTCAAGGCCCTGGAAGCGGCCGAGGCGTCCAGCCAGAGCGCGCTGGACGCGAACAAGCTGGGCTACCAGGTGGGCGTGCGCATCAACATCGACGTGCTCAACGCCCAGAGCCAGCTGTTCCAGACCAAGCGCGACCTGGCTGTGGCACGCTACAACGTGTTGGTGGGCCAGCTGCGCCTGAAGCAGGCCGGCGGCGTGCTCAAGGCCGACGACCTGCAGCCGGTCAACACCCTGCTCGCCCGCTGACTTCCCTGGCAGCGGTGCTGCGATAAACTGCTGCACCTCCTGCGGCGGACATGTCGTCCGCCCGCGGGGTGAGAGCCAAAGGTGATTCATGCAAGCGGTCAATGTGCTGTGCATCAAGTGGGGCAAGAAGTACGGCCCCGAGTACGTCAACAAGTTGCACAGCATGGTCCGCCGCCACCTGCACCGGCCGTTCCGTTTTGTCTGCCTGACCGATGACGGCGCCGGCATCGACCCCGCCATCGAGGTCAAATCCATCCCCATGGTCGGCTTCGAAGAGTTCGACCAGCGCAAACCCTGGACCTTCGGCCACGGCTGGCTCAAGCTGACCTCGTTCGCCAACCCGCTGTACGACCTGCAAGGCCGCACCCTGTTCCTCGACCTGGACATCGTCATCCTCGACAGCCTGGACCCGTTCTTCGAGCAGCAGGGCGAGTTCATCGTGATCAAGGAATGGGACAAGAAGGACGGCACGGGCAACACCTCGTGCTACCTCTACACCATCGGCGCGCACGCCGACGCGCTGGAGCACCTCAGGAACGACTACCCCGCCTCGATCGCGCCGGTGCGCAACGAGCAGGAGTTCATCACGCTGTATCTCGCGCGCCAGGGCAAGCTCAGCTACTGGCCCGAGGAGTGGTGCCGCAGCTTCAAGCGACACTGCCTGCAGCCGGGCATCATGGGCTGGTTCAAGCCGCCCACCATCCCCAAGGGGGCCCGCCTCATCGCCTTCCACGGCAAACCCAATCCGCCCGACGCCATCGCTGGTGTCAGTGGCAAGTGGTACCGCCGCGTCCTGCCGACCCAGTGGGTCGCCGACCATTGGCGCTGAACAAGGCCAGCCTGGCCCAGCACGGCTACCGGCTGCTGCTGCGCGGTCTGACGCTGCCCCTGCTGGGCTGGCTGTGGCTGCGCGGCCGCAAGGACGCCGGCTACCGTGAACGGCTGCGCGAGCGGCTGGGCTTCGTCCGCATCGAACCCGCGTCCATGGGCGGCCTCTGGATCCATGCCGCGTCCGTGGGCGAGGTGCAGGCGGCGCGCCCGCTGATCGCGGCGCTGCGCGAGACCTGGCCCGACCATGCGATCACGGTCAGCACCCAGTCGCCCACGGGCGCACGCACGCTGCGCTCACATTGGGGCGATGACATCCGCCACGTCTTCGCGCCCATCGACACACCTGGTGCCACGCGCCGCTTCCTGGACCGGCTGCAACCTTCCCTGCTGGTGCTGATCGAGCGCGAGATCTGGCCGGAGATGCTCTGGCAATGCCGCCAGCGGCTCACGCCGGTGGCCCTGGTCAACGCCCGGCTGTCGGCCGACTCGGCCCAGTTCTACCAGCGCTGGCGCGCCCTGATGGCGCCCGTCTGGTCGCAGATGGCCGTGGTGGCCGCCGCCGACGCGCCCAGCGTGGAGCACTACGCGGCCCTGGGCGTGCCCGGCGACCGCCTGGTGCTCACCGGCAACCTCAAGTTCGACCAGCGCGACACGCCCGAGAGCCCGGACCGCCTGCCCTGGCTGGCGGGGCGGCCCATCGTGGTCGCTGGCAGCACGCACGACGGCGAAGAAGCGGCCCTGCTGCTGGCCTGGCCCGAACTGGCGCGCCAACACCCCGGCGCGCTGCTGATCCTCGTGCCGCGTCACCCGGAGCGCTTCGACGAGGTGGCCGAACAGATCACCGCGAGCGGCCTGAGCTTCGTGCGGCGCAGCCGTGGCGAAACGCCAGTGGCCGGCACCGCGGTGCTGCTGGCCGACACCATGGGCGAGCTGGGCACCTGGTACCTGCACGCCAGCGTGTGCTTCATCGGTGGCAGCCTGGTGCCCATCGGCGGTCACAACGCGCTGGAGGCCATGGCCTGTGCCCGGCCGGTGCTGTTCGGCCCGCACACCCACCACTTCCAGGAGTTGTACCAGGACGTCGAGGCCTGCGGCGCGGGCGAGCGCGTCGACTCGGCCCGCCTGATGCTGCACACCGCCGCGCAGTGGATGCGCGACAAGGGCCTGCTGCAGCGCAAGGGCCAGCAGGCGCGCGATTTCGTTCTGCGCCAGCAGGGCAGCAGCCAGCGCAGCCTGCAGGCACTGCGCCAGGTCTGGGCACCGATGCGGCCCGAACGCCTGGCGCCGGCCCGCGCATCGTCGCCGGCCGGTCAGACCATCTGGTTCGACCCCGCCCAGGTGGCCGAGGCTCTGCCGGCCCTGTTCACGCCGCCACCCGACGACAGCGCAGCGCTGGCGACGGGCAGCGGCCGTGGCCAGGCCCACCGCGTGGCGCTGGACCACGGCGAGGGCGTGCTGCGCCATTACCGGCGCGGTGGCCTGATGGCCCGGCTCAGCCCCGACCGCTACCTGGGCCGTTCGCCGCTGTCCAGCCGGGCCATGAACGAGTTCACCCTGCTGCGCCGCCTGCGCGCCTGGGACCTGCCGGTGCCGGCGCCCGTGGCGGCGCGACAGGTGCGCGGCCTGATCGGCCACACCGCCGACATCGTGGTCGCGATGATCCCGCAGACCCGCAACGTGGCCCAGGCGCTGTCCGAAGGACCGTTACCGGCCACGGACTGGATCGCACTCGGACGCGCCATCCGCCAGCTGCACGACCGCCAGGTGTTCCACTCCGACCTGAACTGCCACAACCTGTTGCTGGATGGGCAAGGCGCTGCCTGGATCGTGGACTTCGACAAATGCGGCGTGCGACCGGGCGAGGCCTGGAAGCAGGAGAACCTGGAGCGTCTGCGCCGTTCGCTGCGCAAGGAACAGGGTCGGCGCCACCCGTTCCACTGGGACGAGGCGCGCTGGGACGACCTGCTGAAGGGCTACGCCGGCGAGGCCTGAACCGCTGGCGGTGGGCGCCGGCCCGCCGAGGCCATCAACAGTGCGGTCATCAGGATGAAAAAGTGGCTCTCGGTCGACAGCCACAGCGAGCTGTGGGTCATGTTCGAGGTCAGCATGATGCTCACGAAGGCCAGCATCAGCGCCCGGTGCGTCGAACGGTAGCGCAACCCCTGCCGCACGATGGTGCCCATGAACCAGAGGATCAGCACGAAGCCCGGCAGCCCCTGCTCGAAATAGAACAGGATGAACTGGTTGTGCGGGTGCGGGCAGATGGCGTCGCAGAACTTCGGATCCTTGAAGTACGAACGCGCCAGCACCGGGTAGGACGCGGTTCCGGCGCCCATCAGCTTGGCGTTGTCAAAGTCGGTCTGGCGGACCATGAAGCGCCAGACCTCGATGCGCGCGCCGATCGAGGTCACGGTCCCCGCACTGTGGTTCTGCGCCTCCTGCCAGGCCAGGTTGGTGCGGTGCTGGAACTGCGGCGAGAGCGTGTAGGCCGACATCAGGGCCAGCGCGCCGGCCAGCACCACGCCCAGCAGCATCTGCGGGCGGCGCCAGAGCATCGCCAGTGAGAACACGACAGTGGCCAGCAACAGGCTGAGGTAACCGGTGCGGCCCTGCGTCAGCACCAGGATGCTCACTGCGGCCAGCCCGGCCACCAGCCAGCACAGGACCTTCTTCCAGTTCGATGTGGCCTTGATCGCCCAGTGCGCGCACAGGACGGTGAACAGCGACATCATGATGCCCTGCGAGATGTGGTCCTTGAACACGGTGTGGTCGGCACCGAAGCCCTGGTTGTAGGTGCGCGACCAGGGCAGCTGGAACCACACGTTCAGCCAGGTGGACACCAGCGTGAACAGCAGAGCCAGACCGAACGCCGTCCAGCAGTGGGCCCGGTCTTCGCGGCGCGCCAGCAGGAAGATGAACACCGGCAGCAGCAGGAACTTCACGTACTTCTTGTAGTAGCCGCCGATCTCCGCCCAGCTGGCCGGCGACCAGAACGAGGCTAGAACGATCAACAACGCCAGCGCCAGCGCCGGGCGCACCACCGGATTGGCCCAGGAACTGCGCAGGAACTCGCGCAGCGCCGTACCGTCAAGGCTCAGAGCCCACAGAAGGACAACGATCAGCATCAGGCTGTTGGCCAGCGCCACCGATATTGGAAAGCCACCGAACAGCAGCACCAGGCTGTAAATGGCGGCCCTGCGGGCATACGTACGGAAACTCATTGCAGGCTTGTCGTGGGAAGGGGTGCCAGGCACATGCGGGGGCGCCGGTCAGCGCTTGACCATGGTGTCGCCGGGCACAGGCCGGTCGTAGCGGATGATGGCGTAGCGGAAAAAACACTCCAGCGCCACCAACAGGCAGAACAGGAAGCCTTCCGCGCCGCACAGGAATCCGCGCCGGAAGATGTACAGACGGATGAAGTTGCTGGTGGCCGAGGCCAGGCCACGCAGCACGCCACCGCGGCGCCCGGCCTGTACGCGGCGCACCGCGCCGAGCTGGGCGTACTGCGCCATCTTGAGCAGGCCGCCATAGACCGACTCGCGCGAGTGGTGCAGCAGGCGGGTGCGAAAGGTCTTGACTGGTGTGGTCGGGTCTCGCAACACGGCGTGTTCGTGCACCACGCCCTCGTAGCGCAGCAGCTGGTCGGTGCGGAACAGCCGCCACACGCCACCTTCGGTCTTGGCCATGCGGTGCAGGGTGCGGCCGAAAGCCACCTGGTCCCAGTAGATCTTCCACACCGCGTTCTCACCGGAGGCCACCGCAGCCCTGATCTCGTCCTGCAGGCCGTGCGGAATCACCTCGTCGGCGTCCAGGAAGAAGATCCAGTCCGCCTTCACATGGGTCATGAGCCGGTTGCGCTGCTCGGCGAAACCACGCCAGTCCGGAAACAGGTGCACCTGGGCCCCCATCTCCTGGGCGATCTCACGCGTGCGGTCCTCGCTGCCGCTGTCAATCACCACCACCTGGTCGGCGAACGACGCGCTCTGGATGCAGCGCGCGATGCGGTGGGCTTCGTTGAGTGTGAGGATGCCGATGCACAGCGTCGGTTTGCGATGTTCAGCCACGGACCCTCCAGCCGATGAGCCCGCGCCAGCGGCCGAACATGCGGGCCAGCAGCTTGGGTGAAAACACGATGGCCCGCAGGGGCAGTCCCAGGGTGGTGGTCACCAGCAGCCATCGGCGCAGGCGCTGCGCCTCCTCGCGCGAGCGGTACTTGGTGGCGAACTGCAGCTTGGACTGCGCGTGGTGGAAGCCCCGTGCGTACTCGTGGCGCCAGGGCGACGCGCCGCGCACCGAGCCGCGCGAGTGGTGGATGGCCTGCACCGCAGGCACCACGACGATGTTCTGTTTCGCGTTGAACAGGCGCAGGCACAGGTCGTCGTCCTCGTAGTAGAGGAAGAACTGCTCATCGAAGAACCCGACCTCGCGGAACGAGGCCATGCGCAGCAGCATCGCCGCGCCACAGACAAAGCCGACGCAGGTGGGACCCGATGCGCCCGGACCGCGCGGCGCCCACCAGGTCTGCGGAAAGCGGTAGTTGATCTCGGGTTTGCCGGAGGCGCTGACCAGCTGTGGGGCCAGCACCGCGGCCTGGGGCATGGCGGCCGCCATCGCGAGCAGTGCTTCCAGACCCGGGCCGTCGATCTCGCAGTCCGGGTTGAGCAGGAAGGCGAACGGGGTCTGCACCCGGGCCAGCGCGCGGTTGTTGGCAGCGCCAAACCCCAGGTTGCGACCATGGTCCAGCACGATCGCATGCGGCCAGAGCCGGCGCGCCGAGGCGGCCGTTCCATCGGCGCTGCCGTTGTCCGACACGATGACGTTCGGACAGTGCGACAGCAGCGTGTTCAGGGCAGGCAGGCAGTGCGCGCTCTCGCGCGTGACCACGATGATGGTGACCGCTGCCAGGGCATCACCGCTCAGGCGCGCTGGATCCAGGGGCACGTCGTGGCTGCTCGGCACCAGGGGATCCTCAGTGCGCACTCGCGCCCACCACTGCGTCGGGTTTGGCCTGGCGCAGCAGATCCAGCATCGCGTGTTCGATGCGGTGCAGGGCCTCGGCCGTGTGGCCCTCGAAGCGCAGCACCAGGACGGGCGTCGTGTTGGAGGCGCGGATCAGGCCGAAACCGTCGGGCCAGTCGACCCGCAGGCCGTCGATGGTCGAGACCTTGGCCGGCGCCTCGAAGCGCGCCAGGGTCAGCAACTGTTCCACCACCGCGTGTGGCTCGCCTTCGGCGCAGGCCACGTTCAGCTCGGGCGTGCTGTGCGAGGTGGGCAGCGCGTTGAGCACCGCGTTGGCGTCGGGGCTGCGGCTGAGGATCTCCAGCAGGCGCGCACCGGCGTAGCTGCCGTCGTCGAAGCCGAACCAGCGCTCCTTAAAAAAGATGTGGCCGCTCATCTCACCGCCCAGCGGGCTGTCCAGCTCCTTCATGCGCGCCTTGATCAGCGAGTGGCCGGTCTTGTAGATGTTGGCCACACCGCCGGCCGCCTCGATGGCCGGCGCCAGGCGCTGCGAGCACTTGACGTCAAAGATGATCTGGCCGCCCGGCACGCGCGACAGCACGTCCTGCGAGAACAGGATCATCTGGCGGTCGGGGAAGATGTTCTGACCGTCCTTGGTCACGATGCCCAGGCGGTCGCCATCGCCATCAAACGCCATGCCCAGCTCGGCATCGGTCTCGCGCAGCACGCGGATCACGTCCTGCAAGTTCTCAGGCTTGCTCGGGTCCGGGTGGTGGTTCGGAAACTCGCCATCGACCTCGCTGAACAGCTCGATCACCTCGCAGCCCAGCGCGCGGAGCAACGCCGGGGCCGAGGCGCCAGCGACGCCGTTGCCGCAGTCGACCACGACCTTCATCGGGCGCGAGAGCTTCACGTCGCCGACGATGCGGTCGGTATAGGGTTTCAGCACATTGACATGCCGCACCCGACCGCCGTCCTGGCGCACATGGGTTTCGGTCTCCATCATCCGGCGCAGGGCCTGGATGTCCTCGCCATAGATCGCCCGGCCGCCCATGACCATCTTGAAGCCGTTGTAGTCTTTGGGATTGTGGCTGCCGGTGACCTGGATGCCGCTGCTGCACAGCGTGCTGGCCGCAAAGTACAGCATGGGGGTGGTCGCCATGCCGATGTCGATCACGTCGATGCCTGCGGCCACCAGGCCCCGGATCAGCGCCGCCGACAGGCCGGGGCCGCTGAGCCGCCCGTCGCGGCCCACGGCCACCGAGCGCTCGCCCTGCTGCAGGGCCACCGTGCCGAAGGCAAGCCCCAAAGCTTCCGCCACCGTCTCGTTGAGGGCGCCGGGAACGATGCCCCGGATGTCGTAGGCCTTGAAGATGGAGGCGGTCACTTGCATGGTCGTCGCTCGGGGGAACAAACCCGCGATTGTAGGTGGCCGGGCCATGCTTCCCGGCCCGGGACATGTCCGGAAATGGCCAGTCTCAACTCGGAATAACACCTACCATGCCAGCCATGAACCGCCCTGCCCCGCTCGACGCCGACGCCCTCTACCGGGCGCTGGGCGCGCGCGACGCCCGTTTTGACGGGCGCTTCTTCACCGGCGTCACCTCCACCGGCATCTACTGCCGCCCGATCTGCCGGGTCCGCACACCCAAGCGAGACAACTGCCAGTTCTTTGAACACGCCGCCCAGGCCGAACAGGCCGGCTTCCGCCCCTGCCTGCGCTGCCGGCCGGAGCTGGCGCCGCGCGACCGCCACTGGTCGACCGAGGACGCCGGGGACATCCTGATCCGCCAGGCCACCGCCCTGCTCGACACGCCGGAGACCTGGAACACAGGCGCGAATGAACCACCGCTGGAGCAGCTGGCGGCTCGGCTGGGGGTGAGCGGACGTCACATCCGCCGGCTGTTCGAAAGCCGACTGGGCGTCTCGCCCCTGCAGTACCTGCAGACGCGGCGCCTGCTCGCCGCCAAACAGATGCTGGCCGACACCGACCTGCCGGTGGCCCAGGTGGCCCTTGCCGCGGGGTTCAGCAGCCTGCGCCGCTTCAACGACGCGTTCGTGGGCCGCTACGGCCTCAATCCGACCCAGTTGCGGCGCAGCCGGTCCACCGACTCGCCCAACGCCCCGCGGGCGCCGGCCGAGGTGCGGCTCTCCTGGCGGCCGCCCTACCGGGTGCAGGACGTGCTGCGCTTCTTCGCCGACCGTGCCCTGCCGGGACTCGAGGCCGTCGACACGGTGCAAGAGACCATGGTGCGAACGCTGCGCCTCTCGGTGCGCGGCACGGTTGCGTGCGGCTGGATGCTCATCCGATTCCTTCCGGACGAGCACCGCATCGGTCTGCGGGTCAGCGAGGGCCTGCTGCCGGCACTGCCCGCGGTCATCGACCGCGTACGGGCGGCCCTGGACCTCGACGCCGACCCGCAGGCCATCGACGCCGTGCTGCACCCCGATTTCCCGGACGGCGACGGCGTGCGCGTGCCCGGCGCGTTCGACGGCTTCGAACTGGCGGTGAGGGCTGTGCTGGGTCAGCAGGTGACGGTGGCTGCGGCACGCACCCTGTGTGGCCGCCTGGTGGACCGGCTGGGCACACCGTTGCCCGACGGTCCACCGGGTCTGCAGCGCCTGTTCCCCACGCCCGAGGCGCTCGCCGAGGTCGAAGGGCAGGTGCTGGGCGAGATCGGGATCGTGCGCCAGCGCCAGCAGGCGATCCTCGCGCTGGCGCGCGCAGTGGCGGACGGCCACCTGGTGCTCGACGGTCGTGCCGACCCGGCATCGACCCTGAAGAGCCTCGAGACCCTGCCCGGCATCGGCCCCTGGACGGCCCAGTACATCGCGATGCGGGCCCTGCGCTGGCCCGACGCCTGGCCCAGCGGCGACGCCGTGCTCCTGCAGGCGCTGGGTCTGCGGGGCCTGCCCGCCGCCGCGGCACGCCGGGAAGCCGATCGCATCGCCCGGCGCTGGCAGCCCTGGCGCAGCTACGCCGTGATACGCGCCTGGGCGACACCCCCATGTTTCCAAGCTCCTGAGGAGATCCCCCATGAACACCGCCCCTGACCACCGTGTCCAGACCATCGTGGGCAGCCCGCTGGGCGATCTGCGTCTGGTAGCCAGCACCAACGGACTGGCCGGCCTCTGGTTCGTGCAGCGGCAACGCCACGAACCGCCCGCTGAACGCCTGGCGAGCTGGTCCACCGTGGCGGCGCACCCGGTGCTCGACGCCGCGAAGCGGCAACTGGACGAGTACTTCTGCGGGCGCCGCCAGCGCTTCGATTTGCCCCTGGATCTTGAGCAAGGCACCTCTTTCCAGCGCGCCGTCTGGCAGGCCCTGCTGGAGATTCCGGCCGGCGCCACCACGAGTTACGGCGCTCTGGCCTCCGGCCTGGGCAAGCCCCAGGCGGTGCGCGCGGTGGGCGCTGCTGTCGGTCGCAATCCACTGAGCATCGTGGTGCCCTGCCACCGGGTGGTTGGCGGCAACGGTTCACTGACGGGGTACGCCGGCGGTCTGGACCGCAAGCAGGCTCTGCTGCAGCTCGAGGGCGCATTGATCGACAAACCGCATCAATGACCAGAGCGAACATCATCAACGCTTCAGCCCGCCACACGGCCTTTGCCGGCACACTGAATCCATGTCGCCCATACTCGCTCTCGAATTTTTCCTGCTCGCCGCCCTCTGGGGCTCGTCTTTTCTCTTCATGCGACTGGGGGCGGCAGAGTTCGGCGCCCTGCCCACTGCAGGCATGCGGGTGGCGCTGGCGGCGCTGTTCCTGCTGCCGGTGTTTCTGCTCAAAGGCGTCTGGGCCGACTTCCGCCAGCGCGCCCGGTTCATCCTCTTTGTGGGCCTGCTCAACTCGGGCATCCCGTTCGCCCTGTTCGCGTATGCGGTCATGCACATCAGCACCGGCCTGACCTCGATCCTGAACGCCACGGTGCCGCTGACGGGGGCCCTGGTGGCCTGGGCATGGCTCAAGGACCGGCCCGATGCCTGGCGCGCCACCGGCCTGGCCATCGGCTTTGTGGGCGTCTGCCTGCTGGTGATCGGCAAGTCGGGTTTCAGCCTGGCACCGGGAGCCGCCTCCGCTGGACAAGCCCTGCTGGCCATGCTGGCCTGTCTCGTGGCCACGTTCTGCTACGGGCTGGCGGCCAGCTTCACCAAACGCCACCTCACCGGCGTCCACCCGCTGGCCACCGCTTCGGGTAGCCAGATCGGCGCTGCCCTGGGGCTGGCCCTGCCCACGCTGTGGCTGTGGCCTGACCAGCCAGTCAGCACCGGCGCCTGGGGCGCGCTGGTCGCCGTGGCCCTGCTGTGTACATCGCTCGCTTACGTCCTGTTCTTTCGCATCATTGCCCAGGCAGGCCCCAGCAAGGCGCTCACCGTGACCTTCCTGGTACCCGTGTTCGCGCTGATCTACGGGCGCATCTTTCTCGACGAAGCCATCACCCCGTGGATGATCGGCTGCGGCCTCGTCATCATGGCGGGCACGGCCCTGTCGACGGGCCTGGTGAGGCGACGCCCACAGGTCGGCAGCGCATAAAAGCAGACACGCCGGCGTGCGTGTTGCGGAAATGAAAAAGCCGTTCAGACCAGAGATCTGAACGGCTTATCAAAACTGGCGGAGTGGACGGGGCTCGAACCCGCGACCCCCGGCGTGACAGGCCGGTATTCTAACCAACTGAACTACCACTCCGCAGTGGTGCAGCTTCTGCCTTCTGCTCTCGCATCAGGCCAAGTGCCACAAACTTGGCGACCCTACGGGGATTCGAACCCCGGTACTCACCGTGAAAGGGTGATGTCCTAGGCCTCTAGACGATAGGGTCAAAACCTAAGAACCGAACTGTGCATTGTAGCAAAACCACGCTGCCCAATTCTTCAATTTTTGGTGGAGGTAAGCGGGATCGAACCGCTGACCTCTTGCATGCCATGCAAGCGCTCTCCCAGCTGAGCTATACCCCCACGAAATCCATTTCTGGGATGCCGACCCTGCTTTGTTGCGAGCAACTCAGTGTGAATCAGCAAGACTCAAATTATAGACCATTTTTCAGGCTTTCTGCAACCTCGTCAAAACTGTTTGTCGATTTTGCAGTTCCAGCACCGCATCAAGCGACGGTGTCTGTGCTGTGCCCATCACGAGCACGCGCACCGGCATGGCCAGTTGCGGCATCTTCAGACCATGCGCCGTGATGGTCTCCTTGATCGCTGCTGAAAGGCTGGCCTTGTCCCAGGCACAGTCGACCAGTTTGCTGGCCAGGGTCTGCAGCGCGGGACGGACGACGTCGGTGATGTGTTGCGTGCGCTCGGCGTCTGACGGTGTCACGTCGGTGTAGAAGGCCGCTGCCCAGTCGGCCAGCGCCACGGTGGTGTCGCAGCGGTCCTTGAAAAGACCACAGATGCGCGGCAGGCGCTCGTCGGCGGCGATGCCACGCTTGGCCAGTTGCTCAGCCACCAGCACCGACAGTGCAGCGTCGTCCATGGCCTTGAGGTGTTGCGCGTTGACCCAGCGCAGCTTGGCTTCGTCGAAGCGGCCTGCGCTGCTGCCCAGATGGTCGAGGTTGAACCACTGCAGGAACTGCTCGCGGCTGAAGATCTCGTCATCACCGTGGCTCCAGCCCAGGCGGGCGAGGTAGTTCACCATCGCGTCGGGCAGGTAGCCTTCGTCGCGGTACTGCGTCACCGGCTTGGCGCCATTGCGCTTGCTCATCTTCTCGCCCTGCTCGTTGAGCACGGTGGGCAGATGGGCGTAGACCGGCGGTTCCTTGCCCAGGGCACGGAAGATGTTGATCTGGCGCGGCGTGTTGTTGACATGGTCGTCGCCACGGATCACGTGCGTGATGGCCATGTCGATATCGTCCACCACCACGCAGAAGTTGTAGGTGGGTGTGCCATCGGGGCGCGCGATCACCAGATCATCGAGTTCGTCGTTGCTGAACTCGACACGGCCTTTGACCTTGTCCTCCCAGACCACCGAACCGCCCTGCGGGTTCCTGAAGCGCAGCACAGGCTTCACACCTTCCGGGATGGGCGGCAGGGTCTTGCCAGGCTCCGGGCGCCAGGTGCCGTCGTAGCGCGGCTTCTCCTTGTTGGCCATCTGGCGCTCGCGCAGCGCATCCAGCTCTGCCACGCTCATGTAGCAGGGGTAGACAAGCCCTTTTTCAACCATCTCGGCCAGCACCGCCTTGTAGCGGTCCATGCGCTGCATCTGGTAGAACGGCCCTTCGTCGTGGTCCAGGCCCAGCCACTTCATGCCTTCGATGATCACGTCCACCGCGGCCTGGCTAGAGCGCTCCAGATCGGTGTCTTCGATGCGCAGGATGAAGGTGCCGCCGGTGGCGCGGGCAAAGGCCCACGGGTACAGCGCCGAGCGGATGTTGCCCAGGTGGATGAAGCCGGTGGGCGATGGTGCGAAGCGGGTGCGAACGGTCATGTGAGGGAAAAGAAGATTCAAAGACTGGAGAGGCCGCGATCCAGGTCGCTGCGGATGTCGTCCAGATGTTCAAGGCCCACGGCCACGCGGATCAGGCCCTGGCCGATACCGGCGGCCTGGCGCTGCGCTTCGGACAGCTTGCCGTGCGAGGTGCTGGCCGGGTGGGTGCACAGGGTCTTGGTGTCGCCGAGATTCGTGCACAGCGACAGCACTTGCAGCGCATCAAGCACATGAAAGGCGCGTTGGCGCGCCTGCTCGGGGCTGGCTGCTTTCACATCGAAGGACAGCACGGCACCACCGATGCCGTTCATCTGGCGCATGGCCAGTTCGTGCTGCGGATGGCTCGCCAGGCCGGGGTAGTACACGCGGCCCACGGCGGGGTGTGCCTCCAGCCAGTGGGCCAGTGCCAAGGTCTGCGCGCTCTGGGCTTTCATGCGAAGGTCCAGCGTTTCCAGGCCCTTGAGCACCACCCAGGCGTTGAACGGCGAAAGCACCATGCCGGAGTTCTTCTGCACCGGCAGGAACTTCTCGTGCACCATGGCTTCGCGGGCACACAGGGCACCGGCCATCACGCGGCCCTGCCCGTCGAGGTACTTGGTGCCAGAGTGCATCACGATGTCGGCACCCAGAGCGATGGGGCGCTGCAACACCGGTGTGGCAAAGCAGTTGTCCACCGCCAGCAAAGCGCCGGCGTTGTGGGCCAGATCGGCCAGGGCCTGGATGTCGCACACCTCACCCAGCGGGTTGGTGGGTGTTTCGGCAAACAGCAGGCGGGTCGTGGGCCGCATGGCCGCGCGCCAGGCCGCCAGATCGGTCTGCGGCACCACCGAGGTTTCCACGCCGAAGCGCCCGAACTCCGAGCCAACCAGCTTGAGCGTGGAGCCAAACATGGACTGCGAAATGATGACGTGGTCGCCCGCCTTGAGCAGGCTGAAGCACATCAGCATGACCGCGGCCATGCCCGAGGCGGTGGCCATGCAGGCCTCGGCACCTTCCATCGCGGCCAGGCGCATCTCGAAGCTGGTGACCGTCGGATTGCCTGAGCGGCCGTAGGTGTAGCCGTCGTCTTCGCCGGCAAAGCGGCGTGCGGAGTCTTCGGCGGACGGCTGCACATAACCGCTGGTAAGGAACAGCGCCTCGGAGTTCTCGCCGTACTGGCTGCGCTCGGTCGCCAGCCGAACCGCCAGGGTTTCGCGATGCAGAGCGTCAGCGGATTTCGCGTTCGATGACATGGCGGATCAGGCGGTCTGGGCGTTGGGCAGGGCCAGGCGCGAGCTGTCTTCCTGCCCTTCTTCGGTCTGGTCGCGGCCCTGGTTCATGCGCGCGATGGTCTCGGGCGTGATGTCACCGGTGACGTACACCCCATCGAAACACGAGGCGTCGAAGCCCGCCAGCTTCGGATTGAGCGCGGCGATGGCCTGCTTCATCGCGTCCACGTCCTGGTAGATCAGCGCGTCGCAGCCGATGAGTTCGCGAATCTGCTCAACCGTACGGTCGTGCGCCACCAGTTCCTGCGCGGTGGGCATGTCGATGCCATAGACGTTGGGGTAGCGCACGGGCGGCGCGGCGCTGGCCATGTAGACCTTGCGCGCACCGGCGTCGCGCGCCATCTGCACGATTTCCTTGGACGTGGTGCCGCGCACGATGGAGTCGTCCACCAGCAGCACGTTGCGGCCCTTGAACTCGCTGGCGATCACGTTGAGCTTCTGGCGCACCGACTTCTTGCGCACCCCCTGGCCGGGCATGATGAAGGTGCGGCCGACGTAGCGGTTCTTCACGAAGCCTTCGCGGTACGGCAGGCCCAGGAGTTGTGCCAGTTCCATGGCACTCGGGCGCGAGGACTCCGGGATCGGGATGACCACGTCGATTTCAGTCGGTGGCACGGTGGACACCAGCCGCTTGGCCAGGGTCTTGCCCATGTTCAGGCGCGCCTGGTACACCGAGATGCCGTCGAGCACCGAGTCCGGCCGGGCCAGGTAGACATATTCGAAGATGCAGGGGTTGTGGCTGACCTTGTCCGCACATTGCTCGAAGCTGGCCTGGCCATCCAGGTCGATGAACACGGCCTCGCCGGGCGCCACATCGCGTTCCAGTTCAAAGCCGTTGCCCTCAAGCGTGACCGATTCGCTGGCGACCATGCGGGCGCCATCGGCGTTGCGACCGATGCACAGCGGACGGATGCCGAAAGGATCGCGGAAGGCCAGCAGGCCGTGGCCGGCGATCAGCGCGATCACGGCATACGAACCCTTGATGCGCCGGTGCACGCCACGCACCGCGGCGAACACGTCGGCCGGCTTGAGCGATGCCCCGCGGGTGGACTTTTCCAGTTCGTGCGCGAGCACGTTGAGCAGCACCTCGGAGTCGCTCTCGGTGTTGATGTGGCGGTGGTCGGTCTGGAACAGCTCCTGCTTCAGACCCTGGGCATTGGTCAGGTTGCCGTTGTGCACCATCACCAGACCGAACGGCGCGTTGACGTAGAACGGTTGCGCCTCTTCTTCACTGAAGGCGTTGCCCGCGGTGGGGTAACGCACCTGACCGAGCCCGACATTGCCCGGCAGCGCGCGCATGTTGCGCGTGCGAAAGACGTCGCGCACCATGCCCTTGGCCTTGTGCATGAAGAACTTGCGCCCTTGCTGGGTGACGATGCCGGCGGCATCCTGTCCCCGGTGCTGCAGCAGCAACAGGGCGTCGTAGATCAGCTGATTGACAGGCGCCTGGCTCACCACGCCCACGATTCCACACATGATTGGATCCTCAACGAAACAAAGACTGTCGACTCAGGCCAGGTAACGGGCCACCGGCTCGGGCAGCAGCGGCCTGAGGGCCTGCAGGCTGTCACCCAGCACCTGGGCCACCGCTGACGTCTGCCAGGCTTGTTGCGACTGGAGCGGTGTCATTCCCACCACCACCGCCACCGCCAGCAGCACCACCGCGCCACGCAGCAGGCCAAACACACCACCCAGCACGCGGTCAATGGGACGCAAACCCACGGCCGCCACCATCTTTTTCACCAGCCACGCCACAAACCCGCCGGCGAACGCGCTGGCCACAAACACCAGGACGAATGCCACCGCAATGCGCAGTGCCGCGGAGAGGCCGTCCAGCGGCAGCAGGCGCGCCACATCTCCTGCATAGGCCTGGGCCAGCAAGAACGCCGCCACCCAGACCATCAAAGAAAGCACTTCGTACACCAGACCCCGCCACATGCCGACCACGGCCGACAGCAGCAGCACGAACAGCAACAACCCATCCACTGCGTTCATGTCGCCGCCCCCAGGCCCCGGGCCAACGCCGTCACAGCCAGAGCAGGGCCGTCGACAGACCCAGCGCCTTGGCGCGCTCTGCGGCCTTTTCGGCCTCCGCGCGCGTGGCGAAAGGTCCCAGGCGCACCCGGATGCGACGCCCCTGCGGCGTCTCGGCCACATGGGTGTAGGTCTTGAGTCCGGCCCGCTCCAGCTTCAAACGGGCCTCGCGGGCACGTTCGGCCTCCGAAAACGCCCCCACCTGCACGACGATGCGCTCGTTGCCGGTAGCGGTTTTTTCAGAGGGCTTCTCAGGTGGTTTTTCGGTGGTATTCCCCGCCGCAGCCTTGTCGGCAACGGGCTTCTCAAGCGGAGGCTTCTCTGCGGGCTTTTCAACGGGTTTGTCGGCCGGCTTGGCCACAGCCTTCGGCTCGACCACCTCCTCGCGCGCGGCAAGGCTGTCGGCCGTGGCCACCGGCGCCGGCCTGGCCGCGGCAGGAGCCTCGGTCTTGGGTGCAGGCGTTGCAGGCGTGTTGCGGGAGGGAATCTCGATCGGCACGTCGACCGCAATGGGGCGGGGTTGCGTATCGAACAGCAGCGGGAACCCGAGCACCCCCACCAGCACCAGCACGGCCGCCCCGATCAGGCGGTGCCGGGCCCGACGACGCACGGCCTCGATGCTTTGCGGCGGCGGTGGGGCGGTGTGGCCCGCAGAACCGGAACGGGATGTGAGCATGCGGAAATGGGTCCGGCGGAGATCGCGGAGAGGATCAGTTCGCGAGGTGCCTGGCCGCCAGACGCGGCACGCCATCCTTCAGAACACCCCCCACCGTGTGGAAGGAACCAAAGACAACGATTCTATCAGTGGGGTCCGCTTCCAGCACCGCCGCGCGCAGCGCCTCCAGCGGCGACGGATGGCATCCGGCCACCCGCGAACGCCCGCCAGAGGCCTGGCCGGCGCCGCTGTCGAGCACGGCCGCCAGATCGGTCGCCCGGCTGGCGCGCGACAGTGGCAGATCGGTGAGGTGCCAGCGGTCGATCAGCGATGAAATGCGCTCCAGCATGGCGGGCAAGTCCTTGTCGGCCATGGCACCGAACACCGCGTGCGTGACCGGGTAGTAGCCCATGGCGTCGAGGTTCTCGGCCAACGCGGCCACGGAATGGGGGTTGTGGGCGACATCGAGCACGAGCGCGGGCTCTCCGGGCACGATCTGGAAACGGCCGGGCAGCTCGACCATGGCCAGCCCGTTTCGGACGGCCTGTGCCGTCACGGGCAGGCGGGGCCGCAGCGCCTCGATGGCGGCCAGGACGCCCGAGGCGTTCACCAGCTGGTTGGCGCCGCGCAGGGCCGGGTAGGCCAGACCACTGAACTTGCGCCCACCCTGTGAAGGGTGCATGGCCCAGCCCCACTGCTGCTTGTCACCGGCGAAATGGAAGTCCTTGCCGATGCGCCAGAGCTGGGCGCCGACTTCGAGCGCCCGGTCCAGCACGCTTTGCGGCGGCACCGGATCGCTGACCACCACCGGCCGGCCGGTGCGCATGATGCCGGCTTTCTCGTAGCCGATGGCCTCGCGGTCGTTGCCCAGCAGGGCCATGTGGTCCAGCGCGATGCAGGTGATGACCGCGCAGTCCGAGTCGACGATGTTCACCGCGTCCAGCCGCCCGCCCAGTCCCACCTCCAGGATGGCCACATCCAGCCCGCTGAGCGACAGCGTGCGCAGGATGGCGAGTGTGGTGAACTCGAAATAGGTCAGTACCACGACGCCGTCATCACCCGATCCACCGTCCCCGAGCCTCGCACGCTCGACCTCGGCGAACGCCGGCAAAAGGGCATCAGCAGCGACCGGCTCGCGCCCGATGCGGCAACGTTCCTCGAAATGCACCAGGTGGGGCGAGGTGTAGACCCCGGTCCGGTACCCGGCCTCGCTGTAGATGGCCTCCAGCATGGCGCAGGTCGAGCCTTTGCCGTTGGTGCCGGCCACGGTGATCACCGGGCAGGGCATGGACAGGCGCATGCGCTGCGCCACCCGCTGCACCCGGTCCAGCCCGAGCTCGATGCCGCTGATGCCCTGGGGATGCTGGCGCTCGCAATGGGCCAGCCACTCGTCTAAGGTGTTCATGACCGGGATTATCCCGGCCATCACAAAGCCCCGCGCTCAGCCCGCGAAACGGTCGGTGGCTTCGATCAGCCGGTCCAGGATGCCGGGTTCGTTGAACGCGTGGCCCGCGTCGGGCACCAGATGGAACTCGGCCTGCGGCCAGGCGCGGTGCAGGTCCCAGGCGGTGCGGGCCGGGGTGCAGGCGTCGTAGCGCCCCTGCACGATCACCCCCGGAACGCCGGCCAGCTTGTGCGCGTCGCGGATGAGCTGCCCGTCCTCGAACCAGCCGTCGTGCACGAAATAGTGATTCTCGATGCGTGCGAAGGCCAGCGAAAAGGCGTCGTTGGAGTGTTTGGCGGTGTTGGCCGCGTCGGGCAGCAGGCGGATGGTCTGGCCCTCCCACAGGCTCCAGGCGCGGGCACATTCCAACTGCGCCACCGGGTCGTCGCCGGTCAGCCGGTTTCGGTAGGCGGTGAGCAGGTCGCCGCGTTCGGCCTCGGGGATCGGCGCGAGGAAGCCCTCCCACAAGTCGGGAAAGAGCCACGAAGCGCCCTCCTGGTAGTACCAGCGCACCTCGTCGCGGCGCAGGGTGAAGATGCCGCGCACGACCAGCTCGGACACGCGGTCCGTGTGCGTCTGCGCGTAGGTCAGCGCCAGCGTGCTGCCCCAGGAACCTCCGAACACCAGCCAGCGCTCGAAGCCCAGCAGCGTGCGCAGCCGCTCCATGTCGGCCACCAGGTGCCAGGTGGTGTTGTTCTCCAGCGAAGCCACCGGCTTCGACCGGCCGCAGCCGCGTTGGTCGAACAGCAGCACGCAGTACTTCTGCGGGTCGAACAGGCGGCGGTGGTCGGGCGAACAGCCCGAACCCGGTCCGCCGTGCAGGAACACCGCCGGTTTGCCCCGCGGGTTGCCGCAGAGCTCCCAGTAGATCTGATGGCCGTCGCCGGTGTCGAGCACGCCGGTCTGGAAGGGTTCGATGGGGGGATAGAAGCTGCGCAGGGTCATGGGAAAGCGCGGCCTCCACCGAGGGGCCGCGTGACAAAATTCAGGGATGACCACACTCTACGGCATCCCCAACTGCGACACCGTCAAAAAGGCCCGGGCCTGGCTGAGCGAGCACGGCGTGGCACACAGCTTCCACGACTTCAAGAAGCAGGGCGTGCCCGAGGCCGAACTGGACCGGTGGCTGGCTGCGGCGGGCTGGGAAACGCTGGTCAACCGCAAAGGCACCACCTGGCGCGGGCTGGAAGAAACCACCCGCGCGACCGTGGTGGACAACCAAAGTGCGCGCGCCGTGTTGCTGCGGCAACCCAGCCTGATCAAACGCCCGGTGGTCGGCTGGACGGACGGCTCGGTCACCGTGGGCTTCGACTCCGAGGACTGGGACACCAGGCTTGATCTCCCTCGCTGAGCGCAACTGCCATCCTTTCAACCGGCCAAGGGTTATCGCCCTGACTGCCAACCTTCAGCGCGGCAGGAACACCAGCCAGTACACCAGCAGCAGGTTCAGCAGCACGCTGAAGCCCAGCAGCAGCTTCCAGAGCATGGTCGGGTCGCGCTGGATCAGCGGGGTGGCAGGCGGTGCGGTGAGCGGGCGCGACGCGCCACGCTCCAGTGCCAGCAGCAGCTCTTCGGCGGTTTCGAAGCGCTGCTTCTGGTCGCGGCTGACGGCCTTGAGCACGATGTGGTCGAGCCAGATCGGCACCTCGGGGTGGTGGCGGCTGGGCGCGACCGGGTCGCGGTAGTAGCGGCCGGCCTGGTAGGGCAGCACCTCGCCATAGGGCAGCTTGCCCGTCAGCAGCTGGTAGAGCGTGACGCCAAGCGCGAACAGGTCGCTGCGCGCGTCGGCAGCTTGCGGCTCCGCGTCGGTGTCCACGCCGCCGCCGCGCAGGCGGAACCCCCACTGTTCGGGATTGATGAAGCTGGGTGTGCCGGCGTGCAGCGCGCGCGCCGACGCAGGCTCGCGCCCGCTGAGCGCCACGCCCAGGTCGAGCAGGCGCAACACGCCGTCTTCACCCTGGTGCAGGTTGGCGGGTTTCACGTCGCGGTGGATCACGCCCTGGCGGTGCAGGTGGCCCAGGGCCCGGGCGGCCTGGGTGGCCATGGCGATGGTCTGGGCCACGCCAGGTCGGTACTGGCGGTCCAGCATGTGCTGCAGCGATTCGCCGCTGTGCCAGTCGTACAGCAGGTAGAAGGCGCTGGCGCCCTGCCCGGCCGGCAGCGTCGGCGGCGCGTCGTGCAAGGCCACCAGGTGTTCGGCCGCGCGGCTGGTGGCCATGCGGCGCGCCAGCCAGGCTTCGTGCGCGAGCATGGCGCGCTCTTCGGCGTCGTGTGCGCGCTGGGGGTGCAGGGTCTTGAGGGCGTAGAGCTTCTGCGTGGCCGGGTCGCGCGCCTGGTAGACGAGGTTGATGCCGTTGTCGGCCACCACGGCGGTGATGGCCAGGCCGTCGATCTGCTCGCCCAGCTTGAGCCTGGGCGGGATGGGCAGCCGCGCGGCCAGGCGGTTCTGGTCCTGCAGGGTGGCGCTGTCGAGCCCGCGCACGCGCACGGCCAGGGCGGTGACGTTGTCGTTGCTGCCACGCTGCAGGGCCGCGGCCACCATGGCTTCGCACAGGGCCTGGGCATCGTCTGTGCCCGGCTGTTCACCGATCAGGGCCTTCAGCCGCGCCTCGTTCAGCACGTTGTGCACGCCGTCGGACATGAGCAGGAACAGGTCGCCCACCAGCAGGTCGCCCTGGCTGTAGTCCACCACCACACGGTCTTCCACACCAATGCAACGCAGCAGCTGGTGGCTCAGGTCGGGGTGATCGGCGACGTGGTCGTGCGTCAGCTGGGTGAGCTGGCCGCCGCGCAGCAGGCAGGCGCGCGTGTCGCCCACATGGGCCAGGGTGTAGCTGTGGCCGCGCAGCACCATGGCGGTGAGCGTGGTCAGGCCCATGGCCGGATGGCGGCGGCGGTTGACGCCCGCCAGCCAGGTGTTCTGCGCGCCGATGATGCGGTCCATGGCGACCGTGGTGTCCCAGGTCTCGGGTGTGCCGTAGTAGTCGCGCACCAGGCTGGTGACCGTGGTCTGCGCCGCTTCCTTGCCCAGCCCGCCCGCGCTCACGCCGTCGGCGATGGCGACGATGGAGCCCATGTCCGCCTGCCCCGGGGGCGGCAGCATGGCGGCGCAGAAGTCCTCGTTGGTGTTCTTGCGGCCGGCCTGGCTGGCGTAGCCGATGTCGATGTCAAAAGCCATGCACCACCTCTAGCAAGAACAGCGCCCAACGTTGGTGCGGCGCAGGGCTAGCCCATCAGCATCTGCATGCTGCGCTCGTAGTGGGTGGACAGGCTTTCAAACTGGGCCAGCAGACCCTCGCTGGCATGGGCCACGGTCTCCAGCCGCGCCAGCCGGTCGCGCCCCGCCGGACGATGGCCTTGCGGCGTGGCGGCCAGCATCTGCCGCCAGCCGGTGGTGGCCTGGTCCAGTGCGGTGCGGATGTCGGGCGTGGTCAGTGGCAGGCCGTTGAGGTAGGCCAGTGCGCGTTCGAAATCGTGCTGCACCTCGGTCATGGCGGCGCTGCGGCCGGCGCTGCCCTCTTCCAGATCGAGCAGGTCCATCAGCGCCATCTTGGCGAAACGCTGCGAGAGCATGCGCTGGCGGCCGGCGGCGTTGAGCACCTGCAGCGAGGCCATGGCACCGGCATGCTGCAGGCTGGCGGTCAGGCGCTCGGCGTCCCGCAGCAGGCGGTCGGCCAGCTCGTCCACCCGGGGCACCTGCGCCGGGGTGGGCTTGCCCTTGAGCGAGGCCTTCAGCGCCTGCCAGGTGGCGCCCAGCAGGCCCAGCAGGTCGCCGAAGCTGGGTTGCGACAGGCCCTTGCCCAGCCAGGCCAGGTTGGCGTCCACCCGCTGGATCGACTCGTCCAGCAGGGCCTGCTGCTGGCGCGACTGCACGTCGGCCAGCCGCAGCAGGTGCAGCTTCACCAGGCGCTGCGAGAACATGCGCAGCTGGCCCGCGCGGTTGACGGCCTCGGCGAAATGGGCCGACTGGATGATCTGTTCCGACACCTGGCCCAGGCGCTGGTTGGTGTGCATGGAGGCGGTGCGCAGGATCTGGAAGGCGTCGTCGTCGGTCAGCGCGCGCGCCCGCATGAGGATGCCCTTGGCGCGCTCGACCAGCTTGCGCTCCTCGAAGCGCTGCGACACGTCGCGCAACTGTTCCAGCAGGGCCTGTTCGCGCTCGAAACGCGCCTGCGCCAGCTGCATCAGTGGCCGCAGGCGCGCCGCCCCGTAACCGTTCACCACCCAGGCGTGCACGCCGGCGCCCGTGGCGCGCTCGATGTGGGCGGCGTCGGGATCGGACGTGAACAGCAGCACCGGCCGGGGCAGCACCTCCGCCAGCGTCTGCGTGGCCTTGAACAGGGCGTCATCGGGGCGCGTGACCTCGCCAACCACCAGATCTGGTGCGTGCTGCACGGCGGCCTGCACCAGTTTGCTGCAGTCCTCGACGGTGGCCAGCACCTGGCACCCCGCGGCCGACAGGTCGTCCTGCAACGGCAGAAGGGCCCGGGAACCGGGGCGAAGAAGCAGCACGGAAGTCATATGAATCAAGCACTTGTGATCAGTGAGCGCCCTGCCCGCTGTGGCCGGAACCGGCGCGGCGCCAGGGGTGCGGCAAAGGCCCGCGAATGGGGCGCCGATCATATGGCACACCTCTTGCATTGAACAGGCCAGACGTGACGACGCGTCCCACCCCGACCGCAGCGTCGGGGCCTGCCCACAACGACGTGTGCAGCGACTGAAACGGTGCTGGCCCTGTGCCTGCGCCACCCCGGCAGACCTGCCGGGTTTCGAACATTCCCTACCCCTGAGTTCCGGCCCACCCGCCGCTGTGCGATCGCCCGCGTGCGTCCGCCGGAGCCAGCCACAACCCCCGTGATCTTCAGACAGGAGTCGCCGCAATGAAAAAGATGAAACTCGTGATGGTGGGCAACGGCATGGCCGGTGTGCGCACGCTCGAAGAGCTGCTGAAGATCGCACCCGAGTTCTACGACATCACCGTTTTCGGTGCCGAGCCGCACCCCAACTACAACCGCATCCTGCTCTCGCCCGTGCTGGCGGGCGAACAGACCATCGACGAGATCATCCTCAACGACTGGTCCTGGTACACCGACAACGGCATCACGCTGCACGCGGGCCACAAGGTGACCGAGGTGGACCGCGTCAGGCGCGTGGTGCACTCGGTGGGCCCCAACGGCGAGCAGGTCTCGGCCGAGTACGACCGACTGATCATGGCCACCGGCTCCAACCCCTTCATCCTGCCGATCCCCGGCAAGGACCTGCAGGGCGTGCTGGCCTACCGCGACATCGCCGATACGCAGGCCATGATCGACGCCGCCGCCACCTACAAGCACGCGGTCGTCATCGGCGGCGGCCTGCTGGGCCTGGAAGCGGCCAACGGCCTGATGAAGCGCGGCATGACGGTCAGCGTGGTGCACGTGGCGCCCTGGCTGATGGAGCGCCAGCTGGACGACGTGGCGGGCAAGCTGCTGCAGAAGTCGCTGGAGGAGCGCGGCATGCAGTTCCTGATCGGCGCGCAGACGCAGGAGCTGGTGGGCGGTGACGATGGCCGCGTGAAAGCCATCCGTTTCAAGGACGGCACCGAGGTGCCGGCCGACCTGGTGGTGATGGCCGTGGGCATCCGCCCCAACACCGCGCTGGCCGAAAGCATGCGCCTGCACGTCAACCGCGGCATCGTGGTCAGCGACACGATGCAGACCGTGACCGACCCGCGCATCTACGCGGTGGGTGAGTGCGCGGCGCACCGCGGCATCGCCTACGGCCTGGTGGCGCCGCTGTTCGAGCAGGGCAAGGTGCTGGCCACGCACCTGGCCGAGTTCGGCATCGGCCGCTACACCGGCTCGCTCACCTCCACCAAGCTCAAGGTCACGGGCATCGACCTGTTCTCCGCCGGCGAGTTCATGGGCGGCGACGGCACGGAAGAGATCGTGATGAGCGACCCCTTCGGCGGCGTCTACAAGAAGCTGGTGATCAAGGACGACAAGCTGGTCGGCGCCTGCCTGTATGGCGACACGGTGGACGGCAGCTGGTACTTCAAGCTGCTGCGCGAAGGCCGCACGGTCGGCGACATCCGGGACAGGCTGATGTTCGGCGAGTCCAACATCGGCGACACCGGCCACCAGGGCCATAACAAGGCCGCGGCCATGGCCGACAGCGACGAGGTCTGCGGCTGCAACGGCGTGACCAAGGGCGCCATCTGCAAGGCCATCAAAGAGAAAGGCCTGTTCACACTGGACGAGGTGAAGAAGCACACCAAGGCCAGCGCCAGCTGCGGCTCCTGCACCGGTCTGGTGGAGCAGATCCTGATGTTCACGGCCGGCGGCGACTACTCGGCCACGCCGAAGAAAAAGGCCATCTGCGGCTGCACCGAGCACAGCCACCAGGACGTGCGCGACGCGATCCGCAACGACAAGCTGCTGACCATCGCCGACACCTTCAGCGCCCTGGGCTGGAAGACGCCCAACGGCTGCGCCACCTGCCGCCCGGCCATCAACTACTACCTCATCAGCACCTGGCCCAAGCAGGCCAAGGACGACCCGCAGAGCCGCTTCATCAACGAGCGCTCGCACGCCAACATCCAGAAGGACGGCACCTATTCGGTGATCCCGCGCATGTGGGGCGGCGAGACCACGGCCGACGAACTGCGCCGCATCGCCGACGCGGTGGACAAGTACAAGATCCCGACCGTGAAGGTCACCGGCGGCCAGCGCATCGACCTGCTGGGCGTGAAGAAGGAAGACCTGGTCAACGTCTGGAAAGACATCGGCATGCCCAGTGGCCACGCCTACGCCAAGGCGCTGCGCACGGTGAAAACCTGCGTGGGCAGCGAGTGGTGCCGCATGGGTACGCAGGACTCTACCCAGATGGGCAAGGACCTCGAAAAAGCCATGTGGCGCATGTACGCGCCGCACAAGGTGAAGTTCGCCGTCAGCGGCTGCCCGCGCAACTGCGCCGAAGCCGGCATCAAAGATGTGGGCGTGATCGGTGTCGATTCGGGCTGGGAGATGTACATCGCCGGCAACGGCGGCATCAAGACCGAGGTCGCGCACTTCCTGGTCAAGGTGAAGACGGCCGAGGAGGTCATGGAATACACCGGCGCCTTCTGCGAGCTCTACCGCCAGGAGGGCTGGTACCTGGAGCGCACGGTGCACTACGTCAACCGCGTGGGCCTGGACTACATCAAGAAGCGCATCCTGGACGACGCGGCCGGCCGCAAGGCACTGTGGGAACAGCTGCAGTTCGCGCTCGACGGCGAGCCCGACCCGTGGTTCGACTTCAAGGACGCGGCCGTGGACACGCGCCAGTTCGAACCTGTGGCCGTGGTCAAGGCCTGAGCAGCCCCTTCCGCTGCGCCCCAACTTCTGAATTCCGAGAGAGCCATGAACATGAGCCAATGGACCCCCATCTGCCAGGTTGACGACATCCCCGTGCTCGGCTCGCGCCGCGTGGCGCGCGAGCAGGGCCTGGACGTCGCAATCTTCCGCAACGACCAGGACGAGGTGTTCGCCCTGCTCGACCGCTGCCCGCACAAGGGTGGCCCGCTGAGCCAGGGCATCGTCTTCGGCACCCACGTGGCCTGCCCGCTGCACAACTGGACCATCGGCCTGTGCGACGGCCAGGCGTCGGCGCCCGACGAGGGCTGCACGCCCAGGTTCAGCGTGAAGGTGGAGAACGGCCAGGTGTTCCTGGACGCCACGCAGCTCGCGTCGCACGCGACCGACCTTGCCCGCCCGATCGCTGGCCCTGCCCGCCGTTCAACTTCCGCCTGAGCACCATGACCGAAACCCGCTCCACCTGCCCCTACTGCGGCGTCGGCTGCGGGGTGCTCATCCAGAGCGAGGACGGCCAGATCACCGGTGTGCGCGGCGACCCGGATCACCCCGCCAACTTCGGCAAGCTCTGCACCAAGGGCAGCACGCTGCACCTGACGGCCGCGCCCGCCGTCACGCGACAGACACGTCTGCTGCAACCCATGCAGCGGCTGCAGCGCGGTCAGGCGCCGGTGGCCCTGGGCTGGGACGCCGCGCTGGACCGCGTGGCCAGCGAGTTCGGCCGCATCGTGCGGGACCACGGCCCGGACGCGGTGGGCTTCTACATCAGCGGCCAGCTGCTGACCGAGGACTACTACGTCTTCAACAAGCTGGCCAAGGGCCTGATCGGCACCAACAACATCGACACCAACTCGCGCCTGTGCATGAGCAGCGCCGTGGCGGGCTACAAGCTCACGCTGGGCGCCGACGCGCCGCCCGCCTGCTACGACGACGTGAACCACGCCGCCTGCCTGTTCATCGTGGGCAGCAACGCGGCCTACGCCCACCCCATCCTGTTCCGCCGCATCGAGGCCGCGAAGCAGCAGAACCCGGGCATGAAGGTGATCGTGGCCGACCCGCGCCGCACCGACACCGCCGAACTGGCCGACCTGTACCTGCCCCTGCTGCCGGGCACCGACGTGATGCTGTTCCACGGCCTGCTGCACATCATGCTGTGGGAAGGCTGGACGGACGCCGCCTACATCGCTGCCCACACAAACGGCTTCGACGAACTGAAGGCGCTGGTGCGCGAAGCAACACCCGACGTGGTCGCACAGACCTGCGGCTTGAAGAAGGAAGACCTGTTCACCGCGGCAAGGTGGTTCGCTGGCCTTGACGGCCAGGGGTTCGCACATCGCCGACCGACGCTCAGCCTCTACTGCCAGGGCCTGAACCAGAGCAGCAGCGGCACCGCCAAGAACGCCACCCTGATCAACCTGCACCTGGCCACCGGCCAGATCGGCAAGCCCGGCGCTGGCCCCTTCAGCCTGACTGGCCAACCCAACGCCATGGGCGGGCGCGAGGTCGGTGGCCTGGCCAACCTGCTCAGCGCCCACCGCGACTTGGCCAACCCCGCGCACCGCGCCGAAGTGGCGGCGCTGTGGGGGGTGGCCGACGTGCCGAGCAAGCCCGGCAAGACCGCGGTGGAGATGTTCCAGGCCGCGGCCGACGGTGAGATCAAAGCGCTGTGGATCGCCTGCACCAACCCCGCGCAGTCCATGCCCGACCAGGCGACCGTGCGCCGCGCCCTGCAGCGCGCCGAATTCGTGGTGGTGCAGGAAGCCTTTGCGACGGCCGCCACCTGCGACTTCGCCGACCTGCTGCTGCCCGCCACCACCTGGGGCGAGAAGGAAGGCACGGTCACCAACAGCGAACGCCGCATCAGCCGCGTGCGCGCCGCCGTGCCCGCCGCCGGTGAGGCGCGGCACGACTGGCGCATCGCCGTCGATGTGGCGCGCCGCCTGGAAGCACAGCTGCGCCCCGGCCAGCCCACCCTCTTCCCCTACGAGACGCCCGAAGCGATCTGGAACGAACACCGCGAATCCACCCGCGGCCGCGATCTCGACATCACCGGCCTGAGCTACGCCATGCTGGAGCAGCGCGGCCCGCAGAGCTGGCCGCTGCGCGAGGGCGAGGCCAGCGGCCAGGCAAGGCTGTACGAAGACGGCGTGTTCCCCACCGCCGACGGCAAGGCCCGCTTCGCCGCCCTGCCCTACCAGCCCGTGGCCGAGCAGCGCGAATCGCGTTTCCCGTTCTCGCTGACCACCGGCCGCTTGCGCGACCACTGGCACGGCATGACGCGCACCGGCACCATCGGCCGCCTGTTCGGCCATGTGGCCGAACCCGCGGTGCAGATGAACCCGCAGGACATGGAGCGCCGAGGCCTCAAGGACGGCGAGCTGGTGCACGTGACCAGCAAGCGCGGCTCCATCGTGCTGCCGGTGCAAGGCTCGCGCACCGTCCACACCACGCAGGCCTTCATCGCCATGCACTGGGGTCCCGAATACCTGAGCGGCCGCAGCAGCCAGGGCGAGCCGCTGGCGGGTGTCAACGCCATCACCACCTCGGCCTGTTGCCCCACGTCCAAACAGCCCGAACTCAAGCACGCGGCGGTCAAGGTCCTCAAGGCCGAACTGCCCTGGACCCTGCTGGGCGTGGCCTGGTTGCCCGAAGCCTCGGCGCTGACGGCGCTGACCGAACTGCGCGCGCTGATGCCGTCGTTCGAGTTCGCGTCCTGCGTGCCCTTCGGCCGCGAACGCACCGGCGTGCTGTTCCGCGCCGCCGCCCACGAGGCACCGGAACCGGCTCTGGTCGAGCGCATCGAAGCGCTGCTGGGCCTGACCACCGCCGACACCCTGCGCTACGCCGACAAGCGCCGCCAGCAGCGCCGCAGTGCCCGCCTGCAGCGCACCGGTGACGACATCACGCTCGAGGCCTTCCTGCTGGCCGGCGACACCAGCGCCGAGGGCTGGATCAAGACCCTGCTGCAGGACGAGCTGCCCGCCGGCCGCTACGGCCGCCTGCTGCTGATGCCCGGCGCCGCGGCCCCGGTGGCCGTGGTCGCGAAAAGCCCCCAGGTCTGCACCTGCTTCAACGTCAGCGAGGACACGATCCGCTCTGAACTGCCACGCTGCGGCGGCGCCGACGACCAGCGCCTGGCACAGCTGCAGGGCCAGCTGCGGTGCGGCACCAACTGCGGTTCGTGCATCCCGGAGCTGCGGCGGCTGGTGAAAGCCGTCCCTGCGTCCCTGGTAGCCATATAACCAGCAGTCATCTGACCTCGCGGACAATGGCGGCCCATGAGCATCAGCCACTACATCAAGGAGATCGGGCGCGGCAAGGATGGCGCCCGTTCGCTCAGCCGTGAGCAAGCCACCGACCTGTTCGGCCAGGTGCTGGACGGCGCCGTGACCGACCTGGAGGTCGGCGGCTTCTGCCTGGCGATGCGCATCAAGGGCGAAACGCCCGACGAGATGGCCGGCTTCCTCGACGCCACGCATGCCCGCCTGCAGCGCACCCCTGACAACGGGCTCACCACGGTGGTGCTGCCGAGCTACAACGGTGCACGCAAACTGCCGGTGCTCACGCCCCTGCTGGCGCTGCTGCTCGCGCGCGAAGGCGCGGCGGTGCTGGTGCACGGCACCGCAACCGAGGACAAACGTATGAGCAGCGAAGCGGTGTTCGCCGCGCTGGGCCAGCCGGCCTGGACGGCCGTCGAGTCGCTGTCTGCCGGCCAGTGCGCCTTTGTGCCCACCGAGGTGCTGCACACCGGCCTCAAGCGCCTGCTGGACGTGCGCCGCGCGGTCGGCCTGCGCAACCCGGCGCACAGCCTGGTCAAGCTGATGAATCCCTGCGAAGGCCGCGCGCTGATCGTGGGCAGCTACACCCACCCCGAATACGCGGTGTCCATGGCCGACACCTTCGCCCTGGTCGGCGCGCACGCCCTGCTGCTGCGCGGCACCGAAGGCGAGCCGGTGGCCGACGCGCGCCGCACGCCGCAG
This sequence comes from Hydrogenophaga sp. NH-16, assembly GCF_004006415.1. Classification (NCBI taxonomy): domain Bacteria; kingdom Pseudomonadati; phylum Pseudomonadota; class Betaproteobacteria; order Burkholderiales; family Comamonadaceae; genus Hydrogenophaga; species Hydrogenophaga sp. NH-16. The sequence continues at coordinate 2,057,426 of NZ_CP029344.1, read as the reverse complement.
ATGGACGCCTTCCGCGATGGCCAACGCCACCTGCTGCAGCCCGCACAGGAGGGTTCGCTGGCCGCCCTGCCCGATCTGCCCAAGGACATCTCGGCCGACGCCACCGCCGCCTACATCCGCGGCGTGCTGAGCGGCCGCCTGCCCGTGCCCGCCCCCATCGCCCTGCAGGTGGCACACATCCTGCAAGAAGTCTCTCGCCCTGCCACACCAGAGACAAACCGCGTCGCCGCGGTCAGCACACCATGAACATGCCCGCCGCCATCATCACCTCCGAAAGCCAGTTCCACCCCGGCACCGTCACCCTCGTGGGCGCCGGACCGGGTGACCCGGATCTGCTCACCATCAAGGCCGCCAAGGCGATTGCCGCGGCCACAGTGCTGCTGGTGGACGACCTGGTGGGCGACGGCGTGCTGGCCCATGCATCCCCGAGCGCGCGCATCGTGTACGTGGGCAAGCGCGGTGGTTGCAAGAGCACACCGCAGGCTTTCATCGAGAAGCTGATGATCATGGCCGCACGCGAAGGCGAGGTGGTGGTGCGCCTCAAGGGCGGCGACCCCTTCATCTTCGGCCGCGGCGGTGAAGAGGTCGAACACCTGCGCGAAGCCGGCATCGCGGTGCAGGTCATCAACGGCATCACGTCCGGCCTGGCCGGCCTGACCTCGCTGGGCGTTCCGCTGACGCACCGCGATCACGCGCACGGCGTGGTGTTCATCACCGGCCACGCCAAACCCGGCATCACACACGAATCTCGCGGCACCGACTGGCAGCAGCTCGCCGCCACCGCGCGCGACGCGAAGCTGACCCTGGTGATCTACATGGGCGTTTCCAGCGCCGCGCAGATCCAGTCCGACCTGCTCACCGGCCTGCCGGCCGACACGCCGCTGGCCATCGTCCAGCACGCCAGCCTGCCGCAGCAGCGCCACGCGGTGGGCACGCTGGGCGCCCTCACCGACACGCTGGCGCGCGAAGGCCTGGGCAGCCCCTCGGTGATCGTGGTCGGCGACGTGGTGCGCGGCATCGCGGCCGTGGCGCAGCCGGCGGGCGCGCAGGCCCGGCGCGCCGCCTGAGCACCGGCCGCGGGGGCCTGCCTCGCTACACTCCGCGCACACCAATACAAGTGCGGCGAAGGCCGCCGGCGGAGGATGCCCGTGATCAACAAACTCAAGCGTTTCGTGGACAGCCACGGCAGCCTGCACACGGGCCGCGGCATGGTCACCGGCGTCATCGCCTTGACCCTGGCCTGCCTGTGCTTCCTCGGCGTGATGGCCTTCCACTTCCCCGAGTACCTGACCACACCCGAGCTGCGCAAGAGCTACGACGTGGCGCTGATGCGCCAGCTGCTGTTCTGGTCGCTGGTGGTCGCGGGCGCTCTGAGCCTGGTGAACCTGGTGTTCCGTCGCGCGCCCTGGCTGGCCGCCTCGGCATTTGCCCTGGTGCTGGTGTCGGCCCTGCTGGGCGGCCACCAGGTGGAGGTGGACCCCAACTTCCCCGACCACACGCCCTACATCGGCCTGGACTGGTTCATCCTCGACCTGCTGGGCTCGGCGCTGATCTTCATCTTCATCGAGAAGCTGTTCGGCCTGCGCAAGGACCAGCCGGTGTTCCGCCCCGAGTGGCAGACCGACTTCCAGCACTTCATCGTCAACCACATGCTGATCGGCTTCATGCTGCTGGCCACCAACCTGCTGGTGCACAAGCTGTTCGGCTGGGCCGCCAGCGACGGCATCCGCGGCTGGGTCGCGGCGCTGCCGCTCTGGGTCGCGTTGCCACTGATCATCCTGGTGGCCGACCTGGTGCAGTACTGGACGCACCGCGCCTACCACGAGGTGCCGCTGCTCTGGCGCCTGCACGCGGTGCACCACAGCGCCAAGCACATGGACTGGATGGCCGGCTCGCGCCAGCACGTGATCGAGATCCTGATCACCCGCACCCTGGTGCTGGCGCCCATCTTCACCCTGGGTTTCTCCAAGGACGTGATCGACGCCTACATCATCGTGGTCGGCTTCCAGGCCGTGTTCAACCACGCCAACGTCAGCGTGCGCCTGGGGCCGCTGCGCCACCTGATCGTGACGCCCAACTTCCACCACTGGCACCACAGCCAGGACCAGGAGGCGCTGGACCGCAACTACGCCGCGCACTACGCCTTCCTCGACCACCTGTTCGGCACGGCCGTCAAGAGCGACCGCGAATGGCCGGCCCAGTACGGCGTCCTGGGCGACTACGTGCCCGACGGGTTCTGGAAGCAGGTGAAGTTCCCCTTTGTCTGGAAAGGCTGACCCGGTGCAGTCTTTCGATGTGGTGATCGTCGGCGCGGGTGCGGCTGGCCTGTTCTGCGCGGGCCTCGCGGGCCAGCGTGGCCTGAAGGTGCTGCTGCTGGACCACAGCGAGAAGGTGGCCGAGAAGGTGCGCATCTCGGGCGGCGGCCGGGCCAACTTCACCAACCGCGACATCGACGTGCGCCAGCCGCACAAGCACTTTGTCGGCGAGAACCCGAACTTCTGCCGCTCGGCGCTCTCGCGCTACACCCCGACCGACTTCATCGCCCTGGTGCAGAAGCACGGCATCGCCTTCCACGAAAAGCACAAGGGACAGCTCTTCTGCGACCGCTCGGCCGGCGACCTGATCGACATGCTGCTGGCCGAATGCGCAACCGGCGGCGTGGCGCGCTGGCAGCCCTGCGGCGTGAAGGACCTGCGCACCACGGCCGGCGGCGGCTACGAACTCGATACCGACCGCGGGCCGGTGCAGGCGCGCAAGGTGGTGATCGCCACCGGCGGCCTGTCGATCCCGGCCATAGGGGCCACCGACTTCGGCTTCCGGGTGGCACAGCAGTTCGGCCTGCGCACCGTCGAACCGAGACCTGGCCTGGTGCCGCTGACCTTTGACGGTGCCGGCTGGGCGCCCTACGCGGGTCTGGCAGGCCTCGCATTGCCCGTTCTCATCGAAACCGGCGACAAAAAGCACCGCACGGTGTTCGCCGAAGACCTGCTCTTCACCCACCGCGGCCTGTCCGGCCCGGCGGTGCTGCAGATCTCCAGTTACTGGAAGCCAGGCGCGCCGATCCGCATCAATCTGGCACCCGAGGTGGACCTGCCCGCGGCGCTGGCCGAGGCCAAGCAGCGCTCGCGCAAGCTGCTGGTCAACGAACTCGCGCAGTGGGTGCCGTCCCGCCTGGCCGAGGCCTGGGTGGCGCAGGACGCCGACTGGCAGCGCCCGGTGGCCGAATGCAGCGACAAGGCGCTGGCCCGGCTGGCCGAGCGCCTGGCGCGCTGGGAGCTGGTGCCCACCGGCACCGAGGGCTACAAGAAGGCCGAGGTGACGCTGGGCGGCGTGGACACCCGCGACCTGTCGCAGCAGACCATGGAGTCGAAGCAGCCGGGCCTGTACTTCATCGGAGAGGTGGTGGACGTGACCGGCTGGCTGGGCGGTTACAACTTCCAGTGGGCCTGGGCCAGCGCACACGCCTGCGCTTCCAGCTTGTGAAGAGCACCCAAAACGCTATAATCCGAGGCTTTGCTGGCAAAACCCCGTCGGCCAATACTAGTTTTCAGACGGGGAAAACCGCTGGTACGAAGGCCGGGCCCGATCTTCCCGTCCATCCTCTGCCCGCACATTTGGAACCATTAGCTAATGACCACCATCCGCGTTAAAGACAACGAGCCGTTTGACGTCGCCCTGCGCCGCTTCAAGCGCACCATCGAAAAACTGGGTCTGCTGACCGACCTGCGCGCCCGCGAGTTCTACGAAAAGCCGACCGCCGAGCGCAAGCGCAAGAAGGCCGCCGCCGTCAAGCGCCATTACAAGCGCGTGCGCAGCATGCAGCTGCCCAAGAAGCTGTACTGATCCACACGTCAGTCGCTTCGACAAGAACCCGCCCGGGACGCCGCGCGGGTTTTTTTACGTCTGTGCGGCGGACGCCAGGCGGGTTTTCAGGGCGCCGGCCGCCTCGGCCAGAGCGGCCTCGAAGTCCGGCCGCAGCGGGTGCTCGGTGCGCCAGCTCGGCCGGATCAGCGCCACATGGAACGGGATGCTCACAGCCAGCGGCCGCACCACCAGACCACCCTCGACCCCATTCCCAGCGAGCTCCAGCGCCGTCAGCGGGTTGACGATGCCCAACCCCAGCCCCTGTCGCACCAGGGCGCAGACCGACACCGCGCTGGGGGTTTCCAGCTTCAGCACGCGCGCCACGCCCGCCGCGGCGAACAGCGCGTCCACCTGCTGCCGGTAGGGGTCGGCAGGCGCGAAGCTGATGAAGGGCTGGTCCGCAAAATCGGCCGGAGCCAGCACCGGCTTTTGCGCCAACGGATGTCCGGCCGGCAGCACCGCCACCTCGTCGGCCACCAGCAGCGTGTCCAGCGTGCAGGCGGCCGGCGCCTCGTGGCGCTCGCTCAGGCCCAGATCGAAGCGCTGCTCCGACAGCGCCGCCTCCAGCTGCGGTGACTCGATGGGCGTCAGGCCCACCGCCGCCTCGGGCTGTTTCAGGGCGAAGCGGCGCACCGCGTCGGGCAGCAGGGCGTGCGACAGCGCGGGCAGACAGGCCAGCTGCAGCCGGCCGTGGGCGTAGCCCTTGAGCGCCACGGCCGTGGCGGCGATGCGCTCCAGCCCGACATAGGACTGCTCGACCTCGTCGATCAGCGCCAACGCCCGCACCGTGGGCTTGAGCCGCCCCTTCACGCGCTCGAACAAGGCAAAGCCCAGCACCTGCTCCAGCCGCGCCAGTTCGCGGCTGACCGTGGGCTGCGAGGTGTGCAGCAGCTCGGCCGCGCGCGTGACGTGGCCGGTGCCCATGACGGCGCGGAAGAAGTCGATCTGGCGGTGGCTCAGTTTCATATCAACAATGAATTGACCGTGAATTATCTGGCATTGCTGAATATGAAAAGAACCGGGATCATCGGCGCCCATGAACCCCTTCTCAGACACCCTCCTCCAGTCTCTCGCCCGCCAGCACGGCACCCCGCTGTGGGTCTACGACGCCGCCACCATCCGCGCCCGCATCGCCGAGCTGCGGGCCTTCGACACCATCCGCTTCGCGCAGAAGGCCAACTCCAACATCCATCTGCTGCGCCTGATGCGCGAGCAGGGCGTGGCGGTCGACGCGGTTTCGCGTGGCGAGATCCTGCGCGCCCTGGCCGCCGGCTACACCGCCGAACTGGATGCCCAGGGCGCCTCGGGCATCGTCTTCACTGCCGATCTGTTCGACCACGCCACCCTGGCCACGGTGGTCGAGCACCGCGTCCCAGTGAATGCCGGCTCCATCGACATGCTGCACCAGCTGGGCGCGGTCTCGCCCGGCCATGCCGTGTGGCTGCGCATCAACCCCGGTTTCGGCCACGGCCACAGCAACAAGACCAACACCGGTGGCGAGCACAGCAAGCACGGCATCTGGCACGCCGAGCTGGACGATGCGCTGGCGGCCGTGAAGCAGCACGGCCTGACGCTGGTGGGTCTGCACATGCACATCGGCTCCGGCGTGGACTACGCCCACCTGCAGGAGGTCTGCCAGGCCATGGTGCAGCTCGTGAAGCGTGCCGGCACGGACCTGCAAGCCATCTCGGCGGGCGGCGGCCTGTCCATCCCCTACCGCGAAGGCGAGCCGCGCATCGACACCGCGCACTACTTCAGCCTCTGGGACCATGCGCGCCGCTCCATCGCCGCCCACCTGGGCCACGCGGTGCACCTGGAACTGGAGCCCGGCCGCTTCCTGGTGGCCGAGGCCGGCGTGCTGGTGACCGAGGTGCGAGCCACCAAGCCCATGGGGTCGAACCGATTCACCCTGGTGGATGCCGGCTTCTCCGATCTGATGCGTCCCTCCATGTACGGCGCCTTCCACGGCATGGGCCTGATCCCCGCCGACGACACGCCGCGACCGACGGTCGAGACCGTGGTCGCCGGTCCGCTGTGCGAATCGGGCGACGTGTTCACCCAGGCCGATGGCGGTGTGGTGCTGACGCGCGCGCTGCCGCAAGCGAAGGTCGGCGACCTGCTGGTGCTGCACGACGCCGGCGCCTACGGCGCCTCCATGTCCAGCAACTACAACAGCCGTCCGCTGGCGGCCGAGGTTCTGGTGGACGGCGACAGCCACCGCCTGATCCGCCGCCGCCAGACGGTCGACGAGCTGCTGGCGCTGGAACAGGTTTGAGAGAATCACGGGTTTTCCAGAACATCCACGGGAACACACCATGAGCCTCAAAGAGAAGATCACCGACGACATGAAGGCCGCGATGCGCGCCAAGGACAGCGAGCGCCTGGGCACCATCCGCCTGCTGACCGCGGCCATGAAGCAGAAGGAAGTGGACGAGCGCATCGAGCTGGACGACGCGGCCGTGATCGCCGTCATCGACAAGATGGTCAAGCAGCGCAAGGACTCGATCACCGCCTTCGAACAGGGCGGCCGCGCCGACCTGGCGGCCAAGGAAGCGGCCGAGCTGGTGGTGCTGGAGGCCTACCTGCCGGCCCGTCTGTCGGCCGACGAAATCGCCGTCGAGGTCCAGGCCATCGTGAGCGCGCTGGGCGCGAAGGGCCCGGGCGACATGGGCAAGGTCATGGGTGCCGTCAAGGCCAAGCTGGCCGGCAAGGCCGACATGGGCCAGGTGTCCGCCGCCGTCAAGGCCGCGCTGGCAAGCTGACAGGACGCTGAACACCCGGCGGCCTTTCAGGGTAAACCGGGTCAGGCTGGCGACAGCTGCGTTCCTACACTCGCGGCACTTTTCCGGAGGTGCCCCATGCGAGTTCTGTTCTCCCGTCTGACCCTGGCCCTCGGCCTGTGCGCCGCCGGCCTGGCGCTGGCCCAGGCGCCAACCGCCCAGCCGGTGCGCATTGGCGTCATCGGCCCGTTCAGCGGTCCCTCGTCCGATTTCGGCAACCCCATGCTGCACGGCGTGCAGCTGGCGGTCGAAGAGATCAACGCCGTCGGCGGCTACCTGGGCCGCCCGCTGGAGCTGGTGGTCAAGGACGACCAGGGCAACCCGGACGTGGGCCTGAAGGGCTCGCAGGAGCTGGCCAAGGAAGGCGTGATCGCCACCATCGGCTTCTGCAACACCGGCGTGGCCGCCAAGTCGCTGGACGTATTCCAGAACGGTCAGCTGCCGCTGATCATCCCCTGCGCCACCGGCACGCCGCTGACAGCCAAGTTCCCGGCGCCGCAGAGCTACATCTTCCGCACTTCCGCGCGCGACGCGATCCAGGCGCCCTTTGTGGTCGGCGATCTGGTCAAACGCGGCTGGACCAAGGTCGCGATTTTTGCCGACACCACCGGCTACGGCGAAGCCGGCATGAAGGACGTGGAGGCGGCGCTGGCGGCCAAGCAGCTCAAGCCGGTGCATGTGGCGCGCTTCCCGCTGGGCGTGAAGGACCTGGACAAGGAGCTGGCCGCCGCGCGCGACGCCGGCGCCAATGTGGTGTTCAGCTACACCGTCGGACCGGAGAACGCGACCATCGCCAACGGCATGCGCGACCTCAAGTGGGACGCGCCGCAGGTCGGCGCCTGGCCGCTGTCCTTTCCGTTCTTCATCGACGGCGCCAAGGCCGCGGCCGACGGTGCGCTGATGGCCCAGACCTTCATCGCCGAGCCGAGCAACGAGCGCCGGGCCGCCTTCCTCACCGCCTACCAGCGCAAGTACAAGCACAAGATCGCCGTGCCCATGGCGGCGGCGCAGTCCTACGACAGCACCTACCTGCTGACCTACGCGCTGTTCTCGATCCGCGACGGCAAGTTCACCGGCCCGGCCGTCAAGTCCGCGCTGGAAAACATCCCGCGCGTGTACTACGGCGTGGTCTCGACCTACGAGAAGCCCTTCAGCACCGACGACAAGGACGCGGTCACGCCCAACATGCTGGTCATGGGCAAGGTGAAGAACGGCGCCGTGACCTTCGCCTACCCGGAAGACGCGCGCCGCAACCTGGTGGTGCAGCGCAAGAAGTGACATCGGACCGCTAGGATCGGGCGAGGATCAGCGCCGTGCCGGCCACCGCCAGCGCCGCCCCGAGCCAGGCCCCCGCGGCCGGCCGCCGCCGGTAGACCGCCCAGAGCAGCGGCAGCAGCAGCACCGGCGTCACCGACGAGAAGATCGCGACCAGGCCGGCCTGGCCGTGGCGCATGGCATAGAGGATCAGGGTCATGCCCAGCGCCATCGCCACGGCGGCACTCAGGAAGGTCAGCAGTGCATCGCGCGCACGCAGTGGCTGTTTGGCCCGAGCGCCCGGCCAGCCCGAGGCCAGCAGCAGGCCGTGCGCCGCCAGCGCCAGGCTCATGCGCACCGCCGAGGCGCTGACCGCGTCGATGCCGGTGGTCATCAGCGGCTTGAGCATCAGCGTCGCGACCGACTGGCACAGGGCCGCGACCAGGCCCAGCCCCACGCCGATCAGCAAGCGGCCGCGCGTCTGTTCCCAGCCGTGCGACTCATCCTCTCGCTTGCCCCAGAGCACGGCCATCATCACGCCGCCCACCAGCAGCGCACTGCCCACCAGTGTCCAGCCCTGGATCAGCTCGCCGAGGAACAACCAGGCCAGCAGCGCCGAGAACATCGCGTGGGTGGCGAACAGCACGCCCGAGCGGCGCGGGCCGAGGCGGTTCATGCAGGCGAACAGCGCGGTGTCGCCGATGAAGATGCCGACCACACCCGAGAGGCCCAGCAGGCCGACCGCAGCGGCGTCCAGATCGCGCCAGCCGCCACCGGCCAAGGCCAGCGCCCAGAGGATCGCGCTGGCGAACAGCATGCGCCAGCGGCTGAAGGCAAACGCCCCCAGGCGCTGCGCCGGCGGCGCGGAGAAGAGACTGGACACCGCCCAGCTGGCGGCGGCCACGACCGCGAGCGCCTCGGGCCTCAAGCGATGCAGCGCAGGGCCGCCCCAAGCTGTATCAGCCCACTCGGGGGGCAGCGACCCGCGCAGCGGCAGAGCGTGGGGGCCATGGCCTAGCTCCCGGCGACCTTCATGCGGTTGATCAGGATCGAGCCGACCGTCTTGGAACCGTAGTTGTAGGCATCGGCGCCCACCGCCTCGATGCCCTTGAGCATGTCCTTGAGGTTGCCGGCGATGGTGATTTCCTGCACCGGGAACGCAATCTCGCCGTTCTCGACCCAGTAGCCCGACGCGCCGCGCGAGTAATCGCCGGTCACGTAGTTCACACCCTGGCCCATCAGCTCGGTGACGAACAGGCCGCGACCCAGCTTCTTCAGCATGGCGTCCAGGTCGTCGCCCGACTGCGTCAGGCGGCTGGACAGCGTGAGGTTGTGCGATCCGCCCGCGTTGCCGGTGGTGCGCATGCCCAGCTTGCGCGCCGAGTAGGTGGAGAGGAAGTAGCCCTGCACCTTGCCGGCCGACAGCACCTTGCGGCGCACCGTCTTCACGCCTTCGTCGTCGAACGGCGCACTGCCCTTGCCGCCCACGATGTGCGGGTCCTCGACGATGTCCAGGTGCGGCGCCATCACCTTCTTGCCCAGGCTGTCGGCCAGGAAGGTGGTCTTGCGGTAGAGCGCACCGCCGCTGGTGGCCTGCACGTAGGCGCCCAGCAGTCCGGCGGCCAGCGGCGACTCGAACAGCACCGGGCATTCGATGGTCGGGATCTTGCGGGCGTTCAGGCGCGAGAGCGCACGCTCGGCGGCGTAGCGGCCCACGGCTTCGGGCGTGGCCAGGTCCTGCGGCGCACGCACCGAGCTGTACCAGTAGTCGCGCTGCATGTGGGCGCCCCGGCCGGCGATCGGCGCCACCGACAGGCTGTGGCGCGAGCTGGCGTAGCCGCCGCTGAAGATGCCGGGCTTGCCGCGCTCGCCGCCGCGCATGTGGGCGGTGAAGAAGTGCGACTGCTGGGCCGAGACGCTCGCGCCCTCGCTGTTGCTGATCTTCTTGCTGGTGGCGAACGCCGCCTGTTCGCAGGCCAGCGCGAGGCGCACCGCCTCATCGGACGTGATGGCCCAGGGGTGGAACAGGTCCAGGTCGGGGTAGCGGTCGGCGATGTCCTCGGGGTCGGGCAGGCCGGCCACCGGGTCCTCGGCGGTGAAGCGCGCAATGTCGTAGGCGGCCTGCACCGTCTGGCGCACCGCCCCGGGCGAGAAGTCGGAGGTCGAGGCGTTGCCGCGGCGGCGGCCCAGATAGACCGTCACGCCCAGCGACTTGTCGCGGTTGCGTTCGACATTCTCCAGCTCGCCCTTGCGCACGCTGACGTTCAGGCCAGCGCCTTCCGAGACCTCGGCGGCCGCGTCCGCCGCCCCGAGACGCTTCGCTTCGGCCAGCGCAAGGTCCACCACCTCCTCGAAGCGGCTGCGCGAATACTGGAACCCGGCCAACGGTGCGGAGGGATCGGACGGGGTGGAAACGGGAGCGGTGGGGGTGTTTTTCATGTCGGCGGCTATGATACTTGCCGCCCTCTTTCCCCCTTCCCCATGTCCCGCAAACCCACAAAAGGCTACTTCGTCCGCGGCCATTTCGTCGCCATCGGCAGCGAACTGGACCTCGAACTCAAACGCGAACTCAAGGGTTCGGTCGACATGAGCAAGACCGACCTCAAGAAGCACAGCGACCACCTGCAGTCGCTGGGCGAGAGCCTGCTGACGCTGCGCAGCGACCTCATGACCCGGCTGCGCGAGCAGCACGAGGGCATCGACGACAAGCTGATCGACGCGCTGGTCGAGGCCAAGCGCATCACCAACTTCGAGGGCAAGCGCCGCCAGATGCAGTTCATCGGCAAGCTCATGCGCAAGCTGGACGAGGGCACGGTCGCCGCCATCGAAGCGGCGCTCGAAGAACAGCGCAAGCCCTCGGCCCGCGAAACCCTGGCCCTGCACCAGGCCGAGCAGTGGCGCGACCGCCTGATCGCCGACGACGGCGCGCTCACCGACTGGATGCAGGCCGCGCCCGAGACCGACGTGCAGCCGCTGCGCGCCCTGATCCGCCAGGCCCGCAAGGACGCCCAGGGCGTGGCCGAGCGTCCCGGCGAGGCGCAACGCCGCGGCAAGGCCTACCGCGAGATCTTCCAGCTGGTGCGCGCCGCGCTGAGCCGCGACGACACCGACGAACCCACCTCTGCAGAAGACGACCATGAGTGAATCCTTCGACCCGGTGCGCATCGGCATCGTCTCCATCAGCGACCGCGCCAGCACCGGCGTCTACGAAGACAAGGGGCTGCCGGCCCTGCGCGAGTGGCTGGGCAAGGCGCTGAAGAACCCGATCACCTTCGAAGAACGCCTGATCCCCGACGAGCAGGCGACCATCAGCCAGACCCTGATCGAACTGGTCGACGCCGGCTGCGCCCTGGTGCTGACCACCGGCGGCACCGGCCCCGCCAAACGCGACGTGACGCCCGAGGCCACCCTGGCCGTGGCGCACAAGGAAATGCCCGGTTTCGGCGAACAGATGCGCCAGATCAGCCTGGCCTTCGTGCCCACGGCGATCCTCTCGCGCCAGGTCGCCGTGATCCGCGACAGCAGCCTGATCATCAACCTGCCGGGCCAGCCCAAGGCCATCGCCGAGACGCTGGAAGGCGCGAAAAACGCCGACGGCAGCGTGCGTGTCAACGGCATCTTTGCCGCCGTGCCCTATTGCATCGACCTGATCGGCGGGCCTTACCTCGAAACCAACGATGACGTGATCAAGGGTTGGCGTCCGAAAACCGCCGTTCGCCCGGCGCGCTGACATCCATCGCGGGGCCCGTCACGCCCCGCAGACAACAACGCTTCGGGGGGAAGCATGCCGGTTTATCGCTGCAACAAATGCGGCCACGTGAGCGAATCGGGTGTCGCCGGGACGCAGGTGGCCTGCGCCGTCTGCCAGGCGCCGTGTTCGGTGTTCGACACGGTGTTCTATGTTCAGAAGCTGATCGAACGCTACGCCGCCGCCATGCGGGAGATTCGGGCCCTGCAGGCAGATGAGCGGCAGGCCGCCGACGGTGACCCGAATGCGGGCCAGCCCGCTCAGCAGGAAGAACCTGACGGGGACACCGACACGGAAAACTTTGCAACGGCCGCCCAGCACGCGCCCATCGAGCGCTGGCTCAAGGCCAAGCAGATTGAAGCCCGCTTCGATCACAGCAATGTGGACACCAGCGGGTATTTCGATGAAGCCGCCCAGCAACTGGGGAAAAACCATGCGCTGTTTGGCGAGCTGATCCAGCGCGTCACCTGGTCCTACCGCAAGAGCCACACCGGGCTGAACATCGATCTGACCGGCGTCGCGCAGAAAGACGTGCTGGCACTCACGACGCTCTGCCGCCAGTTCTACAGCCACACCCTGTTTGCCCGATACCAGTATCAGAAGCAGGAAAAGGTCATCCGGCTTTCACTCCAGCCCGCGTCCAAGGTCAGGCAGTTCTTTGAAGGCGCCTGGCTCGAGTGGTTCGCGCTGCTGGAGCTGGTGGACCACCTCAAAGCGAGAAAGCTGGGTTTTTCCTGCGCCCGTGGTGTGGAGGTCCTTTTCCCCAACGAGGACATGCACGAACTGGATGTCGTGGTGCTGCCCTCCGGTCAGAATCCCATCTGCATCGAGTGCAAGACAGGTGAGTTCCGGCGCGAGATCGACAAGTACCAGCGCCTTCGCAAGCGTCTGGGAGTGGAACGGAGCCGCTTCATCATCTGCGCCACCGACATCACGGAAGAACAGGCTGTCAGCCTCACGGCCATGTACGACCTCACCTTTGTGAACCCGGCCTCGCTTGCGCGCCATCTGAACAGCCTTGTCTGAAACCCTGCCATTCCATCCCATGAACATCACCAAAGACACCGTCGTCACCCTCACCTTCCGCGCCAGCGATGCCAGCGGCAAGCTGCTCGAAGATGGCAAGACACCGCGCAGCTACCTGCATGGCGGCTATGGCAACACCCTGCCGGGCATCGAGGCGGCGCTGGAAGGCCAGGCGGCCGGTTACCAGACCACCGTGAAGCTCGCGCCGGCCGATGCCTTCGGCGAACGCGACGAGTCGCTGGTCACCACCATTCCGAAGAAGGACTTCCCGCCGGGCGTCAAGGTGGGCGGCCAGCTCGAAGGCCACGACGACCAGGGCCGGCACCAGGTGTTCACGGTCGTGAAGATCAAGGGCGACACCGTGCACCTGGACGGAAACCACCCGCTGGCCGGCCAGACGCTGACCTTCCAGCTCAAGGTGCTGGACGTCAAGGCTGCGAGCGCCGAAGAGATCGCCCACGGCCACGCCCACGGTGCGCACGGCCACCACCATTGAGTCGCCGATCCCCGCTGACCGCCTCCCTCGATTTCCCGGACACCGCGCCGGGAGCCCTGCCCGGCGCCCGGCTGCGGCTGCGTTTTGAACAACCGCTCGCGGTGATCGAGGCCTGGTCGCTGGACCAGGTGCGGCCAGCCATCGAGCAAGTGCAGGCTCATGCGGCGGCGGGTCGCTGGTGCGTCGGCGGGCTGGCCTACGAAGCGGCCCCGGCGTTCGACCCGGCCCTGTCCGTGCGGCCCGCCGATCCCCGCTGGCCGCTGGTCTGGTTCGGCGTCTACGACGCCCCTCTGGATGTCCCCGCCGGTGAACCACCAGCCCCGGTCCCGGTGGACTGGCGCATGGACTGGGACCGCCCGCGCTACCTGAAGCAGGCCGACACCGCTCGCCAGACCATGGCGGCCGGCGAGTGTTACCAGATCAACCTCACCACGGCCCTGCAGGGCGCGCTGGGCGGAGACCCCGCAGGCTGGATGGATGAGCTGCAGCACCACCAGGGCAGCGGCTACCTGTTGTGGCTGGGCGATGGTGTGCGCCAGGTGCTCAGTGCCTCGCCCGAGCTGTTCTTTGACTGGCAACCCGGCCCGCAGGGCGGGCGCCTGTGCTGCCGCCCGATGAAGGGCACGGCCGCGCGCGAGAGCGACCCGGTGCTCGACCGGGCCGCGCGCGAGGCGCTGCAGGCCAGCGACAAGGAGCGGGCCGAGAACGTGATGATCGTGGACCTGCTGCGCAACGACATGGGCCGCCTGGCCCAGACCGGCAGCGTGCGCGTGGACCGCCTGCTGGAGGTGGAGGCCTGGCCCACCGTGTGGCAAATGACCTCCACCCTCACCGCCTCCGCCCGGCCCGACACCACCCTCGGCGATGTGCTGACCGCGCTCTTTCCCTGCGGCAGCGTCACAGGCGCGCCCAAGCGCCGCGCCATGCACCACATCGCCGCGCTGGAAGACGCGCCACGTGGCTTCTACTGCGGCGCCCTCGGCGTGGTGCGGCCGGGCGGCCACGCCACCTTCAACGTGCCAATCCGCACCGTCTGCCTGCACCGGCCGGGCTCCGGAGCCAGCGACGACGGCTGGCACGCCCGCTACGGCGTCGGCAGCGGACTGACCGTGTGCGCCGACCCGGCTACCGAATGGAGAGAACTCATGACCAAGAGCCGCCACCTGCACCGCATCGGCGAGCCGTTCGATCTGCTGGAAACCCTGCGCCTGGACCAAGGCCGCTACTGGCTGCTGCCGCACCACCTCGACCGCCTGCGCGAGAGTGCGGCCCACTTCGGCCACATGTTCGATCCGTCGGCGATGGACAGCGCGCTGGAAGCCGTGCGCCAGGCGCATCCCCAGGGTCTGTGGCGCGTGCGCCTGCTGCTGGATGCTTCGGGCCGGGTCGAGGCGCAGGCCTACGCCATGATCGAGACCGCGTCGCCCGTGCGGGTGGGGCTGGCACCCTCGCCGCTGAACACCGAAGAAGCGCTGCAGGAGTTCATCCTGCACAAGACCACGCGGCGCGCGCACTACGAGGCGCTGGCGCCCACCGACCCCGCCGTGTTCGACCACCTGCTGTTCAACCAGCGCGGCGAGCTCACCGAGTTCACCCGCGGCAATGTGGCCATTCAGCTGGACGGGCAGTGGTGGACGCCGGCGCTGGCCTGCGGCCTGCTGCCCGGCACCTACCGGCGCGAGCTGCTGGCCCAGGGCCGGCTGCAGGAGGCAGTGATTCCGGTGCAGCAGCTGGCACAGGCCCAGGGCCTGGCCTTCTTCAACGGCCTGCGCGGCTGGCTGGACGCGGCGCTGGACCCCGCGCCGCCGCCCCGCTGATCACTTGCCGACCAGCTGGTTGAGCTTCTCGGCCTCGAAACACTCGGTCTTGGCGGCGTCGGCCGGCACACAGTCCTTCTGAGCCAGCGACAGCTTCTCAATCGCCTGCCACAGCAGCGCGATCTGGTGCTCCTGCCCGGCGGCACTGTCGATCAGGCTGCGCATGGCCTGCGACAGCGGGTCGTCTTCCTGCGTGATGCCATAGGCCTGGAACTTGGGTTTGGCGTCTTCGGTCACGTCGGCGCTCTCCCCGGTCTTGCTCGGGATGATGCGCGCCGGGATGCCGACCGCGGTGGCACCCGCCGGCACCGGCTTGATCACCACCGCGTTGCTGCCGATCTTGGCGCCGTCGCCCACCTCGAAACCGCCCAGCACCTTGGCGCCCGCGCTGACCACCACGTTTTTGCCCAGCGTCGGGTGGCGCTTGGTGCCCTTGTAGAGCGAGGTGCCGCCCAGGGTCACGCCCTGGTAGATGGTGCAGCCATCGCCAATCTCGGCGGTCTCGCCCACCACCACGCCCATCGCGTGGTCGAAGAACACGCGCTCGCCCAGCTTCGCGCCGGGGTGGATCTCGATCCCGGTGAGGAAGCGCGCGACGTGCGAGATGAACCGCCCCGGCCACTTGAGGCCGTGCGTCCAGCACCAGTGCGCCGGGCGGTGCAGCCAGACGGCGTGCAGGCCCGGGTAACAGGTGATCACTTCCCAGGTGCTGCGCGCGGCGGGGTCGCGCTCAAGGATGCACTGGATGTCGGATCGGAGTCGGGCAAACATGGGGCCGGGAGTATGTAAAGGGTCGGCCAGTCTAGCGCTTCGCGCGCTCGGCCGTCTGCAGCATGGCCTTGGCGACACCGCGCAGGATGTGGATTTCCTCCGGCGTCGGTTGCGCCCGGTTGAACAGCGCGTTCAGCCTCGGCATCAGCTTCTTGGGCGCGGCCGGGTCCAGGAAGTCGACCGCCAACAGCGCCTGCTCCAGGTGGCCCAGCATGCCGGCCACCGCCGCCGCATCGGCGGCCGGGCGCTGGGGCGTGGTCGCCGGCAGCGCAAAACCGCCCAGCGCCTGGCGCCAGTCGTAGGCGATCAGCTGCACCGCGGCGGCGAGGTTGAGCGAGCCGAAGCCTTCGCTGGTGGGGATCGACAGGCAGGCGTGGCAGCGGTAGACGTCCTCGTTGCGCATGCCGAAGCGCTCCGACCCGAACAGGAAGGCCACGCCTTCGGGCTGCACCGCGTCCGGCGCGGCGGTCCCGGCCAGGAACTGCGCAAAGTGTTCGCGCGGCGCCCTGGTGGGCGGGCCGAAGTCGCGCGGTGTCATGGCCGTGGCGCAGAGGTGGCTCACGCCCTCAAGCGCCTCGTCCAGCGTCTCGACGATGCGCGCTTTGGCCAGCACGTCGTTGGCGCCGCTGGCGCGCTGGATGGTCTCGTCCTTGCGCAGCACATTCGGCCAGCGCGGCGCCACCAGCACCAGATCGTCGAAGCCCATCACCTTCATGGCGCGGGCGGCGCCGCCCACATTGCCGGCATGGCTGGTCTGGATCAGGATGAAGCGGGTGCGCATGTCGGGTGAGCCGGTAAAATGCCGGGTATTGTCGCCGCCCGCATCGCCGGACACCGCGCTCCCGTTCTTCCCCCTGCCCACGGCCGCTTTCTGCGGCGCCGTCAAGGAACACAATTCATGTCGTCCAACCTCCACCCCATGCTGAACGTGGCCATCAAGGCCGCCCGCGCCGCCGGCGCCATCATCAACCGCGCCGCCCTCGATGTCGAAACCGTGCGCGTGACCACCAAACAGACCAACGATTTCGTGACCGAAATCGACCACGTGGCGGAGGCCGCGATCATCGAGACCCTGCTGACGGCCTACCCCGACCACGGCATCTGGGCCGAAGAATCCGGACGACGCGAAGGCAAGGGCCGCGACAAGAACCACGTCTGGATCATCGATCCGCTGGACGGCACCACCAACTTCATCCACGGCTTCCCGGTCTACTGCGTGAGCATCGCGCTCATGGTGAACGGCCGCATCGAACAGGCCGTGGTCTACGACCCGACCCGCAACGACCTGTTCTGCGCGACCAAGGGCCGCGGCGCCTACCTCAACGACCGGCGCATCCGCGTCGCCAAGCGCACCACGCTGCGCGACTGCCTGATCTCCACCGGCTTTCCGTTCCGCCCGGGCGACGCGTTCCAGACCTACCTGCAGATGCTGGCCGACGTGATGCCCAAGTGCGCCGGCGTGCGACGCCCCGGCTCTGCCGCGCTGGACCTGGCCTATGTGGCGGCCGGTTTCTCTGACGGCTTCTTCGAGATGGGCCTCTCGCCCTGGGACGTGGCCGCGGGGGCGCTGCTGGTGACCGAGGCCGGTGGCCTGATCGGCAATTTCACCGGCGAGGCCGATTTCCTGGAGCAGCGCGAGTGCCTCGCCGCCAACCCGCGCATCTACGGGCAGTTGGTGGGCCTGACCGGCAAGTACAGCAAGTTCGCCAGCGCCGGCGACAAGGCCTCGGTGCGGCAGGCGGTTGCCAAGGCCCCGGAAGCCGCGAGCGAAGACACCCCGCCCTCGGAGCCCTCCGCACCGTTCTGACCGGGCCTCAGTCCATCGGCAGGGTCCACCAGAAGGTGGCCCCATGGCCAGGCCGGGCCTCGGCCCAGATGCGGCCGCCATGGCGCTCCAGCGTGCGCGCCACGATGGCCAGCCCCACGCCGGTGCCGCCCGGTGCATTGGCACCGGCGTGCAGGCGCTGGAACAATCCGAACAGTTTCTGGGCGTGTGCCATGTCGAAGCCCATGCCGTTGTCCCGGAGATAGAACGCCCGGCGCGCCGCATCGAAGCCCAGTTCGATCAGCGGCGACTCCAGGTGGCGCGAGTATTTCAGCGCGTTGTCCATCAGGTTGGACAGCAGCTGGCGCAGCAGCTTGGCATCACCCATCACCCGCGGCAGGGGATGCAACTGGACCCTGGCGTGGGGCACGCCCGGTGCCAGCGCCTCGGCCACCGAACGGGCCAGCGCGTTCATGTCGACCGACACCGGCTCGATCTCGACCCGCACCACGCGCAGCAGCTCCAGCATGTCCGTGATCATCTGGCCCATGTTGCGCGAGGCGCTGACGATGCGCTCGAACATCAGCCGCCCTTCCGGGCTCAGGCGCTCGCCGTCGGTTTCGCCGACGAGCGATGCGAACCCGTTGACCGAGCGCAGCGGCGCCCGCAGGTCGTGGGCGATCGAGTACGAGATGACTTCCATGTCGCGCATCGAGCGCTCCAGCTCGGCGGTGCGTTCGGCCACGCGCCGCTCCAGGCTGGCGTTGAGCGCGCGCACCTCCTCCTGCGCCGTGACCCGTTCGTGGATGTCCAGCAGCGTGCCCGACATGTAGAGCGGCCGGCCCGCCTCGTCGCGACGGTGCACCCGGCCGCGGTCGTTGAACCAGAGCCATGCGCCCCTTTTGTGGCGCATGCGCAGGTCGCAGTCGTAGACCGGTGTTCCGCCCCGCAGGTGGGCCTGCAGCAGCGACAGAGCCCGGCCAAGGTCGTCGGGGTGCACCAGCGCCTGCCAGGTCTCGCGCGTGGGCGGTTGCAGCTCTTCCAGGCGGTAGCCCAGCAGACCTGCCCAACGGTCGCTGTAGTGCGTGAGGCCGGTGGTGATGTCGAGTTCCCAGATGCCGGGGCCGGTGGCCTCCAGCACCCATTCCAGGCGCTGGCGCTCATCCCTCAGCGCCTCTTCGGCCTCGATGTAGGACGTGACGTCCGAGTAGGTGCGCACCATGCCACCGTCGGGCAGTGGCCGGTTGTGTATTTCCAGCGCACGGCCGTCAGATGTGCGGCGCATGTAGCGGTCGGGCACAGGTCCGGCATCGGCCTCGACATAGCGGCGCGCCCCTGGCTCAACCAGGCCGTAGTCCACACCAAAATCTCCGCGCGCCGTCTGGAAAGCGACGACCTCGTCCTGCGTGGGCTGCCGGGACATCAGCTCGTCGGGCAGGTCGAGCATCTCCAGCAGGCGCCGGTTGTAGACGGTCACCCGCCCCTGGGCATCCATCTTGGACAGGCCCTGGCTCATGGTGTCGAGCGTGACCTGCAGGGCCGAAGTCTTGTCGGCCAGCAAGGCGCTGGTGGCCTGCAGCTGCTGGCGGGAGCGCTGGCGCTCGTCGTGTCCGCGCCGGGCCAGCACCAGCTGCCGCACCGTGCCCAGCAGAGGCTGCAGGAACTCCACATCGTCCTCGCGGTAGCCGTCGGTGGCGTTGGCCAACCCCACCATGGCGATCAGCCGGCCACCGACCTCCAGCGGAATCCCCAGGAACGAGTGCATGGGCGGGTGGCCGTGCGGCAGCCCCCCCCTGCGCGCGTCGGTTTCCGGTTGGTTGGTGAGCACGGTCTCGCCGGTCAGCAGCGCGTGCCCGAACAGGGTCTTCAGGTTGCGGAACTCCATGCCCGAATCCATCTGCTCGGCGAACACACGCCTGGACGCCTCGTCCCAGGAGATGTCGGTGATCGCATGCGACTTGAGGTACGGCTGCCCTTGCGGGTTGTACAGCACCTCCCCCACGAAGCCGTAAGCGCTGTCCGTCACCGACAGGAAGGCCTTGAGCAGCCCTTCGAAGGCCTGTCGCTTGTCGTCGGCTTCGATGTAGGCGGCCTGCGCCTGCCGCACGGCGTCCAGCATCCGGTGCTGCCGGTCGAGCGCCTGCGCGGCCTGGCGAGCCTCGGTCACATCGTGGACATAGCCGTGCCAGAGCACCGAGCCGTCCGGCTGCGCCTGCGGCAGGCCTTCCGCACTGCACCAGCGCGTGCCCTTGCCCGGATGGTTGACCCGGAACACCGTGCGCCAGGGTTCCAGCTTGTTCGTGGACGACCAGATGGAGTGCGCCAGGGCCTGCTGGTCGTCTGCATGCACCCGGCTGAACAGGATTCGTCCATCCTGGTACAGCTGCTCAGGCGTCAGGTCGAACAGATCGCGCACCATGTCGCTGACGAACTCGAAGCTGCCCCAGCCCTTGACGGGCATGCGCGACTGGAACACCACGCCCGGCACCCTGGCCGTGATGTGCTGCAGCAACTGCAGCTGCTTCACATGGGCGTCGATGGCCTCGCGCTGGGCCGTGATGTCCTGCACCACACCAAAGTCGGTCTGTGGGATGCCCTTGACGGCGGTCTGGCTGATGCGGGTGCGCATCCAGCGCATCGCGCCATCCGGCCGGGTCCACCGGAAATCCAGCTCGCGCCCGTCGCGCGCCGCTCGGGCCTCCAGCCAGGCCGGCATGTCGTCGGGATGGATGCCGCCACGTCCCACGGTGCGCTCCAGCGTCGTGGCCGGTGCAAGACCGGTGATCTCGAACAGACCGGGTGAGAAGTTCACCGTGTCGTCGTCGTGTGCATTGGTCCAGTGACCGACCATGGCCAGCTTCTCGATGGCGGCATGCAGCTCCACCTGGTGCTGCAGGTCCAGGTTGGCGGCCCGCAGCTCCTTCTGGGTCCGGTCGCGCTCCTTTTCAGGCGCCACCTCATGGCTGATGTCCAGCAGGTACACCAGCAGCAGCTCGTCCCCGCCGAGCATCGAGGTGTGCAGGCGCAGATGGCGCGCGCGGCCGTCGATCATCACCGTGCAACGGGGTTTGTCCTGCTCCTTGAGCGAGTCAAGATAGGCCTGGCGCTGGGTGGCGTCGGGCCACAGCCCCAGTTCGATGGTGGAGCGTCCGATGGCCTGGTCACGGGCGATGCCCGAAAGGGTTTCCCACGCCTGATTGACCGCCACCAGACGGCCATCCGCGCGCCGCGACAGCGAGGCTGCGAACGGGGCGTCTTCGAACATCTGCTCGAACGGCAGGGACATGGCCGCAGCGGACAAACCGGTTCCGGACGGGTACGCGCTGGTGGACGGCGGCATGTTCAAAAAGACGGGGCTCTGCGGACAGACAATGGCCCATTGTGGGTCACAAGGTCGCACTGGGGGAAGACCCCGAACTGCTAAAG
Organism: Hydrogenophaga sp. NH-16; assembly: GCF_004006415.1. Taxonomy (NCBI): domain Bacteria; kingdom Pseudomonadati; phylum Pseudomonadota; class Betaproteobacteria; order Burkholderiales; family Comamonadaceae; genus Hydrogenophaga; species Hydrogenophaga sp. NH-16. The sequence continues at coordinate 2,036,479 of NZ_CP029344.1, read as the reverse complement.
TAGGTCGCTTTTGTGCATTGTTTCCCGGACTTGCCTTGACCGCCCCGCTGGACCGCCACACCCCCATGATGCAGCAGTACCTGGCCCTCAAGGCCGGGCATCCCGACACGCTGCTGTTCTACCGCATGGGCGACTTCTACGAGATGTTCTACGCCGATGCGGAAAAGGCCGCGCGGCTGCTGGACATCACGCTCACGCAGCGCGGCCAGTCGGCCGGCGAGCCGGTCATCATGGCCGGCGTGCCCTTCCACTCGGTCGAGAGCTACCTGGCGCGGCTGATCAAGCTGGGCGAGTCGGTCGCCATCTGCGAACAGGTGGGCGACGTGGCCACCGCCAAGGGGCCAGTCGAACGCAAGGTGGTGCGCGTGGTCACGCCCGGCACCCTGACCGACACCGAGCTGCTGTCCGACAAGACCGAGGCGCTGGTGATGGCGGTGCACCCCGGTGCCCGCACCGGCCTGGGCCTGGCCTGGCTGTCGGTGACGCAGGGCATCGTGTTCCTGGCCCAGTGCGCCAGCGACGAGCTGGCCGACTGGATCGCCCGCGTGGGCCCCGGCGAGGTGCTGTACAGCGCCGAGGTCACTCCCGCGTTCGAGAAGTCGCTGCAGCAGATCAGCGCCCAGCCCCTGCCCAGCGGCGCGCGCTGCGTGGCCGTGGTACGGCCGGCCTGGGCCTTTGACGCCGGGCTGGGTGAGCGCAAGCTGCTCGAACAACTCCAGGCCGCCAGCCTGGGCGCCTGGGACGCGCAGGACCTGAAGGACGCGCACGCCGCGGCCGCCGCGCTGCTGGCCTACGCCGAACACACGCAGGGCCGCGCGCTCACCCACATCAGGAGCCTGCAGGTCGCGCGCAGCGGTGAGCTGATCGACCTGCCGGTCAACACGCGGCGCAACCTCGAACTCACCCACACCCTGCGTGGCGAGACCAGCCCGACGCTGTTCTCGCTGCTGGACACCTGCCACACCGGCATGGGCAGCCGCGCGCTGCGCAGCTGGCTGCTGGAGCCGCGCCGCGAGCGCACGCAGGCGCGCGAACGGCTGGCCGCCATTGGCCTGCTGCGCGGCGGCATGTGGCAGACGCTGCGCGCCGAGCTCAAGGGATCGAGCGACGTCGAGCGCATCACCGCCCGAACCGCACTGCGCCAGGTGCGCCCGCGCGAGCTGGTGGGCCTGACGGCGACGCTGGGCCGGTCGTTGCAGCTGTCGAAGGCGCTGGCCACCGGCTTGGGCGCGCACCCACCGGCCTTGCTGCAGCGCATCGCCGCCGACCTGACCCCGCCCCCAGGCTGTGCCGAACGGCTGGCCCAGGCCATCGCGCCCGAGCCGGCCGCCCTGGTGCGCGACGGTGGCGTGATCGCCGACGGCTTCGACGCCGAACTCGACGAGCTGCGTGCCATCCAGACCAACTGCGACGGCTTCCTGATCGACCTCGAAACCCGCGAACGCGCGCGCACCGGCATCGCCAACCTGCGCGTGCAGTTCAACAAGGTGCACGGCTTCTACATCGAGGTCACGCAGGGCCAGCTGGACAAGGTGCCCGACGACTACCGCCGGCGCCAGACGCTCAAGAACGCCGAGCGCTTCATCACGCCCGAGCTCAAGGCCTTTGAAGACAAGGCGCTCAGCGCGCAAGACCGTGCCCTGGCGCGCGAGAAATATCTCTACGAGCTGCTGCTCGACGAAATGCAGGCCTGGATCGACCAGCTGACGAAGCTGGCCCGTGCCATGGCCGCGCTGGACGCGCTGTGTGCGCTGGCCGAGCGCTCGCTGACGCTGAACTGGGCCGAGCCCACGTTCGCGCCCGAGCCCTGCATCGAGATCCGCGGTGGCCGCCACCCGGTGGTGGAAGCACGGCTCAACGAAACCACTGGCGGCAGCTTCATCGCCAACGACACGGTGCTGGGCGGCAAGCAGCGCATGCAGGTCATCACCGGCCCCAACATGGGCGGCAAGAGCACCTACATGCGCCAGGTCGCGGTCATCGTGCTGCTGGCCAGCATGGGCAGCTACGTGCCGGCGGCCAGCTGCCGGCTCGGCCCGATCGACGCCATCCACACCCGCATCGGTGCGGCCGACGACCTGGCCAACGCGCAGTCGACCTTCATGGTCGAGATGACCGAGGCGGCGCAGATCCTGCACGCCGCCACGCCGGAAAGCCTGGTGCTGATGGACGAGATCGGCCGCGGCACCTCCACCTTCGACGGCCTGGCCCTGGCCGGTGGCATCGCCGCCCACCTGCACGACAAGGCGCGCTGCTTCACGCTGTTCGCCACCCACTACTTCGAGCTCACCGAGTTTCCGGCCACCCACCACGGCGCGGTGAACGTGCACGTGAGCGCGGTCGAGGGCGGCGGCAAGAGCGGCATCGTGTTCCTGCACCAGATCGAGCCCGGTCCGGCCAGCCGCAGCTACGGCATCCAGGTCGCGCGCCTGGCCGGTGTGCCCGGTGCGGTGGTGCAGCACGCCAAACATGCGCTGGCCGCGCTGGAGGCGCACAGCGAAAGCAGCCGTGTGCAGGTGGACCTGTTCGCGCCGCCACCGGCCCCACCCGAACCTGAAATGCCCCCGGTGCTGGCCGCCCTGGCCACCATCGACCCCGATGCGCTGAGCCCACGCGAGGCGCTGGACCAGCTCTACGCCCTCAAGAAACTCGCCACGAAACCATGACTTACTGCGTCGCCGTCAAACTCAAGGCCGGACTGGTCTTTCTGTCCGACTCCCGCACCAACGCGGGCCTGGACCAGATCAGCACCTTCCGCAAGATGATCGTCTACGAGAAGCCCGGTGACCGTTTCATGTGCCTGCTCTCCGCCGGCAACCTGAGCATTTCGCAATCGGTGCGCGAGATCCTGCAGGTCGAGCAACTGGCCGACCACGAGGGCGGCGACCCGGTCACCATCTGGAATGCCAGGAGCATGTTCGACGCCGCGCGTGTGCTGGGCTCGGCGGTGCGGCATGTGTTCGAACGCGATGGCGAGGCGCTCAAGCGCGCGGGCGTGGACTTCAACGTCTCCATGATCTTCGGCGGCCAGATCGGCAGCGAGGGCATGCGCCTGTTCCAGGTCTATTCGGCCGGCAACTTCATCGAGGCCACGCCCGAGACGCCATTCTTCCAGATCGGCGAATCCAAGTACGGCAAACCCGTGCTGGACCGTGTGATCACACCCGACACACCGCTGGACGAGGCCGCCAAGTGCGCGCTGGTGTCGATGGACAGCACGCTCAAGTCGAACCTGTCGGTGGGCCTGCCGCTGGACCTGGTGGTCTACGAAGCCGACGCGCTCAAGACCGACCGGATCACCTGCATCGATGAGAACAACCCCTACTTTCGCATGGTGCGCAACACCTGGGGCCAGAAGCTGCGCGAGGTGTTCGACGCCATCGAGCACCCGGTCTGGGACGGTTCGCCGACCACCGTGCCGCTGATGGGCTGCAGCACGCGCAGCCAGCCCCTCAAGAAGATCACGAACCCGAAAGAGAAGCTGATCTGATGTCCCTGATCGTTTTCTCCCACGCCAACAGCTTCCCGGCCAGCACCTACGGCGTGCTGTTCAAGTCGCTGCGGGCGCGCGGCCACGCGGTGCGTGCGGTGGAGAAGTTCGGCCACGACCCGAAGTACCCGGTCACCAGCAACTGGCCGCACCTGGTGCAGCAGCTGGCCGACTTCGCCGGCCCTGAAATCGAAAAGCACGGCAAGCCGGCCTGGCTGGTCGGGCACTCGCTCGGCGGCTTCCTGAGCATCATGTGCGCCGCGCGCCACCCCCGGCTCGGCGGCCACGGCGTGCAGGGTGTGCTGCTGATCGACTCGCCGGTGCTCGGCGGCTGGCGGGCGCGGGCGCTGGAGCTGGCCAAGCGCACGCAGCTGGTGGGATCGATCTCGCCCGGCAAGATCAGCCGCATCCGCCGCCACAGCTGGCCCGATGCCCAGTCGGCCTTCGACCACTTTGCCCGCAAGAAGGCCTTCGCCGCCTGGGAACCCCAGGTGCTGCGCGACTACATCGAACACGGCACGCTGGATGCAACCACGCCCCAGGGGCCACGCCGCGTGCTGGCCTTCGACCGCGACATCGAGACCGCGATCTACAACACCCTGCCGCACAACCTCGACCGCCTGCTGCGACGCCACCCGCTGCAGTGCCCGGTGGGCTTCCTGGGTGGCCACGACTCGCAGGAGATGAAACAGGTCGGCATGGCCATGACGCACAAGCTGGTGGGCCCCCATCCCGGGCGCCTGCGCATGCTCCCGGGCAGCCACCTGTTCCCCATGGAACGCCCCCACGAGACCGCTGCGGCCATCGACGCCTGCCTGCAGGCGCTGAAAAATCCGGGCTTTTCCGGCGCTTGATCCCGGGTACTCGGGGTAGGATGCTTCAAGCACCATGAGCGCTGCGTCCAACCCACACACGGCCACTGCCGGCCGTGCCCTCCTCGACTGGACCGATCATCCGGCCTGGCTGCGCTATGGAGCGGCCATCGTGCTGACGCTGATCGCGGTCTGGGCGCGCGTCGCACTGGCGCCGGCCGACTCCGGCGGGCGCTTCATCACCCCTGCGCTCGCGGTGGCGTTTTCGGCCCTCTACGGTGGCCTCGGACCGGGATTGCTCAGCCTCGCACTGGGCATGCTGCTGGTCAATTTCTTCATGGTGCCGCCCTACGGGTCCTTCGTGTTCCAGAACCTGGAGGAAGCCTTCTGGCTCAACACCTGGCACCTGATCACCCAGCTGGTGGTGGTCGGGGCGATTGCGCTGATGCAGTCGCGCAACCGGCAGCTGCAGGCAGCGGACCGGCAGATCCGGCTGGCGCAGCAGCACCTCCTGGACACCTTCGAGCATGCGGCATCGGGCATCACCCACGTCGACACCCGAGGCCGGCTGCTCCGCGCCAACCAGACCTTCTGCAACATGGTCGGCTACAGCAAAGACGAACTGGCGCACCTGAGCTTCCAGGACATCACCGTCGCCGAGGACATCGGCCCCGACCTGCGCATGCTCGACGAGGCGCTGACCGGCGCACGGATCAGCTACATGCTGGAGAAGCGCTACCGGCACAAGGACGGCCACATCGTGTGGGTCCAGCTGACGGTGGCGCTGGTGCGCAAGTCCAGCGGCGAGCCCGATTACCTCATTGCGGTGGTGCAGGACATCAGCGCCCAGAAGGCCGCGGAAGAGGCCCTGCGCACCAGCCAGAACCTCATGAGCCAGGCACAGAAGCTGGCGAACATCGGCGCCTGGCAGGCCGACCTCGCCACCGGCCGGATCGGCAACCTCACCAAGAGCGAGTTCTTCCTCTCCTTCCCGTCCAACGAATACGGCATCAAGGACATGCTGGACATGATCCACCCCGACGACCGCCTGCGGGTGATGGCGCTGTGGCCACGGGCCGTCAAGGGAGAGGCCGTCTACGAGATCGAGTACCGGGTCGTTCTTGACGGGCACGAGTACTGGCATTCGGTGAAGGCGGAGTTCGAACGCGACCCCCAGGGCCGCGCGATCCGGGCCCTGGGCGTGACGCAGGACATCACCGAACGCAAACGCATCGAACTGGAGTTCCAGCAGCTCAACGCGACGCTGGAGCAGCGCATCCGCGACCGCACGCGCGCGCTGCGGGACGCCTACGACGAGCTGGAGAGCTACTCGTACGCGGTGGCGCACGACCTGCGGTCGCCGCTGCGCATCATCAATGGCTTCGCGCAGGCCCTGCGGGAAGACAACCCGGGCCTGGACACCGCCAGCCAGGAACACCTTGGCCGCATCATGGGCGCAAGCAAGAAGATGGGCGAGCTGATCGACGGGCTGCTCAAGCTCTCGCAGTACTCACGCGGCGAGGTGCAACGCGAGAACGTGAACCTGAGCGCCATCGCCACCCGCATCCTCGAGGAGCTGTCGGTGGCCGAACCCCAGCGCGCGGTCGAGTGGGAGATCGAGCCCGACCTGCTCGTGCAGGCCGATCCGGCGCTGATCGAGGCGCTGATGCAGAACCTGCTGAACAACGCCTGGAAGTACACCTCCGGTGTGGCACCGGCCCGCATCCGGGTGTTCTCGCGCGAGGCCGATGGCGGGCGCGAGTACTGCGTCAGCGACAACGGCACGGGTTTCGATATGGCGCGCGCCAGCAAGCTGTTCCAGCCCTTCCAGCGCCTGCACGGACCGAGCGAGTTCGCCGGCCTGGGCATCGGCCTGGCCACGGCGCGCCGCATCGTGCAACGCCATGGTGGTGTGCTGCGGGCAGAAGCCCGTCCGGGCGCGGGAGCCACATTCGGATTCACGCTGGGCGATCCCGCCTGACCCCGCCTGGGACGTTCAGTGGGGCGGCGCGCTGTCGGACGCCGCATCCTCCTGGCCTGTTGCCTCGGACTGGCGCGGGTCCATCTGCAGCACCGCCTGGGAGCCTCCGCCCATCAGCACGAACTGAGCCTTCTCCTCGGTCGGCACCGGGCCGGCAACCCCCAGGCGCTTGAGGGTGTAGATCGCCAGGCCCCCCAGCACCGCGGCGAAGCACAGCATCAGGCTGTCGGAACCGGCCACCTCCATCACCGTGCCGGCCAGGGCCGGTCCCAGTGCCGCGCCGGCGCCGTGCAGCAGCAGGAGGCCTCCGGTGAACTCCACCAGCCGGCTGGAGTCGATCACATCGTTCACGTGCGCCACACCCAGGCCATAGATCGCGAAGATCAGGCCGCCGAGCAGCGGCGCCAGCGCCAGCAGCCAGGGCGCCGCGATGCCCGCCACCAGCCAGCCCAGGCCGCACAGGCCTGCACCGAGCAGGCACACCCACAGCAGCACCAGGCGCCGGTCGTGGGTGTCCGAGAAATGCCCGACCGGCCACTGGAACACCGCTCCACCCAGGATGGTCGCGGCCATGAAACTGGCCACAGCGCCATCGCCCAGCCCGGCGCCCTGCGCGAACGACGCCGCCAGCCCGTAGAACGACCCGGTGACCAGCCCCGAACAGAGGGCCGCCGCCATGCCCATGGGCGACGCGTCGTAGAGGCTGCGCATGCTCAGCCGGGGCGCCTGCACCGGCTCGGGTTCGTCCACCGGCGTCATGGTGATCGGCAGCAGTGCGAACGAGAACATCACAGAGACCAACGCGAACGGCACGAAGCCCAGCCGGTCACCCACCAGGATGAGCCACTGCCCCAGCGCCAGCGCCACGAAGTTGATCGCCATGTAGACCGCGAACAACTTGCCGCGGTGTTCGCTGGGTGCCAGCGCGTTCAGCCAGCTCTCCACCACGATGTACAGACCCACCATGCACACGCCGGTGACCAGGCGCAACAGGCCCCAGAACCAGGGGTCGATCCACAGCGCGTGCAGGATCGGCATGGTCGATGCCAGCGAGGCCATGGCCGCGAAGGCACGGATGTGGCCCACCCGGCGGATCACCTTCGGGCAGAGGTAGGTGCCCAGCACGAAGCCGGCGAAATAGGCCGATGTCACCAGGCCCAGCGCCAGGCGCGAGAAGTCGGCCGCCCCCGCACGCAAGCCCAGCACCGAGAACAGCAGGCCCACGCCCACCACCAGCAGCCCGACGCCACCGAGCAGCGTGGACAGCCGCCAGAGCAGCGAACCCATGGTGGTCACCGGGCCGTGTTCTCCGCCCTCAGGCCGACCAGTCGACCCAGCCGAAATGGGCGGTCAGCAGGATCAGCACACCGAAGGCGATCCGGTACCAGGCGAACGGCACGAAGCTGTGGCTGGCCACGTAGCGCAGCAGCCATCGGATGCAGACCCAGGCGCTGAGGAAGGCGAACAGCAGACCGACCACGAACATCGGCACGTCGGCCACCGACAGCAGCGCGCGCTCCTTGTAGAGGCTGTAGCCCCCGGCGCCGATCAGGATCGGGATGCCCAGGAAGAAGCTGAAGTCGGTCGCCACCTGGCGCGAGAGGCCGAACAGCATGCCACCGATGATGGTGGAGCCCGAGCGGCTGGTGCCCGGCACCAGGCCGAAGCATTGCGCCAGCCCCACCTTGAGCGCGTCCAGCGGCGTCAGCTCGTCCAGCGACTGCACGCGCGCGGCCGACGGCGGGCGCCGCTCGGCCCAGAGGATCACGAAGGCGCCGGCGATGAAGGCCAGCGCCACCACCGTGGGCGTGAACAGGTGGGCCTTGATCGCCTTGCCCAGCAGCAGGCCCAGCACCACGGCGGGCACGCAGCCGATCACCACGTTGAGCGCGAAGCGCTGCGCGTCCCGCTCGGACGGCAGGCCGACGATGGTGGCCCGGATGCGCTGCCAGAACACGATGATCACCGCGAAGATGGCGCCGGTCTGGATCGCGATCTCGAACACCTTGGCGCGTTCGTCGTGGAAGTCCAGCAGCGTGCCGGCCAGGATGAGGTGGCCGGTCGACGAAATCGGAAGGAACTCGGTCAGCCCTTCCACCACGCCCATGATGGCGGCCTTGATCAGCAGCAGGAGGTCCATGGTGAGGCCCTCAGCGCGGCAGGGGTTCGAGGGTGAGCTGCAGCCCGCCGGGCACGACGCGCAGCGCGCCGGGCCGGTAGCCGCGGCCGGCCAGCGACTCCAGGTCTTCCTTCTTGAAGCGGTGCACCACCGCCTCGTTCAGCAGGTCCTCGGCGAGCAGGCCGCCGACCTTCTTCACCTGCGCCGCCTGGGCGGCGTTCATCCCGTCCACGTCCAGCCGCTCCACCCGCGCCTGCGTCAGCCGCAGCGTGGTGTCCGAGGGCTCGAAGCGCAGGCCGTAGCTCAGCTCCAGCTGGCCCTTGATGTCCGACTGCCCGGGCAGGGGCAGCGCGATCAGGTAGTTCACCAGGGTGCCGACCCGGTTCTCCTCGGGCCGCAGGCGCAGCCGGGGCTGGTCCAGCGTGGTTTCCAGCAGGCCCAGGTAGCGCTGCTTGACCGGGAAGCGCGTGGCGATGCGTTCGAGCAGCTGGGCTTCGCTGATGTTCACCTGGCGCGGGCCGGTGGGCAGGGCGTTGCAGCCGGCCAGGGCCAGCAGGGTCAGCGATGCGGCGGCCAGGCGGCGCCGGGGAAGCACGGGAAGCGTCATGAAGTCGGTGTCCTCGAAGGCCGCCACCCCGGGCGGGGAGCGGTCGGTCGATTGTAGGAAGCCTGCATTTCGCTCCCCGCTGGCCGCACTTCGCGAAGGTTTCCAGATGTTCCGTCTCGCGGCGCTGGCTGGGCACGCGGGCGACCGGCACAGTGCGCCCATCGCCACCCGACGGAGAACCCCATGCTGATCCAGTTGCTGATGAACCACCCCGAAGCCGGCGCCGAGATCCTGCGGCGCACCCCGACCTGGGTCTGGGGCCTGCTGGCCGGCCTGTTGACGCTGGGCGCGACCCAGCTGCGCACCCGCCACATCGGCCTGCGCCGCGCGGCCGCGCTGGCGATGGGCCTGACCGCGTTCTCGCTGATCAGCCTGGGCGGCGACCTGGCCGCCGGCCCCTGGCTGGCTCCTGGCCTGCTGGTATGGCTGGCCGCGGGCGCCCTGGTGCTGGCCTGGCGCGGCCCGCGCGCCCTGCCGCCGGGCGCTGCCCACGACCCCGCCACCGGCCTGTTCACCCTGCCCGGAAGCGCCCTGCCCCTGCTGACCATCGCAGCCATCTTCCTGCTCAAGTACGGCGTGGGGGTCGAGCTGTCCATGCGGCCCGGCCTGCGCCTGGACCCGCTCTTTGCCCTCTCGATGGCCGCCGGCTACGGCGCCCTCACCGGCCTGTTCTCGGCACGGCCCGTGGCGCTCTGGCTCATGGCCGGCCGCCGCGCATGACAGAATCGTCGCCGCTCCGCCAGCCACCGAATCAGCCATGAAATCCGCCGTCGCCCACCGCCTGTTCGGCTGGCTGCCTGCCGATGCACGCGAGCGGGCGCTGCGGCGTTTGCTGGTGATATGGGGCTTTTCACTCGCCATCGGCCTGATCCTCTGGGGCATCGGGGCACGCAGCCACCCGCTGGACATCTCGCTGGTCTACAGCTACGCGATCAGCACCTCGATCTGGTTCTTCAGCGACCCGCTGCGCATCGCGCTGCATGGCTGGCTGCGTACACCGCCGCCGCACTACTGGGCGTCCAACCTGCGTGTGTTCGCCTACATGCTGGTGGCGGCGACACTGGGCTACACCCTGGGCACCGCCATCGGCGACGCCTATGCCGGCCGCTCGACCTGGGAGATGGTCAGCCAGTCGCCCAAACGGCTGTTCGGCATCTGGTTCTCGGGCATGGTGATCTCGGGCTTCTTCGTGATGGGCTTCTACCAGCGCGCCAAGGCCGAGGATTTGCGCCGCCAGGCCACCGAAGCGCGGCTGAAGCTGCTGGAAACGCAGCTCGAACCGCACATGCTGTTCAACACCTTGGCCAACCTGCGGGTGCTGATCCAGACCGACCAGCCGCGTGCGGTCCAGATGCTGGACCGGCTCAACGACTACCTGCGCGCCACGCTGCGCGGTTCGCGCGCCGACGCCGCCGCCGGCAGCCACACGCTGGCCGACGAATGTGCGCGGCTGCGCGACTACCTCGAACTGATGGCAGTGCGCATGGGGCCGCGGCTGGCCTTCGGCTTCGACCTGCCGGCCGAACTGCAGGCGCACCCGGTGCCGCCCCTGCTGCTGCAACCGCTGGTGGAAAACGCGATCCGCCACGGGCTGGAGCCGCGGGTCGAGGGTGGCCGCATCGACGTGGTCGCGCGCTGCGAAGGCCAGACGCTGCGCATCGACATCGCCGACACCGGCGTGGGCATGGCGCCCGACACGCAGCGCACCGACACCGATGGCGGCTTCGGCCTGGCCCAGGTGCGCGAGCGCATGGCCAGCCTGCCCGGTGGCGCGGGGTCGGTGCAGGTCTCCAGCCAGCCCGGTCAGGGCACCACGGTGCGGCTCACGCTACCCATTCAGATCACCCCATGACATCCATCACCGCCCTGATCGCCGAAGACGAACCGCTGCTGGCCGCCGCGCTGCGGGCCGAGCTGGCGCGTGCCTGGCCCGAACTGCGCATAGCGGCGCAGGTGGGGGACGGTGCGAGCGCTGTGCACCTGGCGCTGGCACTGCGGCCGCAGGTGCTGTTCCTGGACATCCGCATGCCGGGCATGACGGGGCTGGAGGCGGCGGCCGAACTGGCCGAGGAGTGGCCGACCGACGACGTGCCGTTCCCGGCGCTGGTGTTCGTGACCGCCTACGACCAGTACGCGGTGCAGGCCTTCGAGGCGCAGGCGGTGGACTATGTGCTCAAGCCGGTGGTGCCGGAACGGCTGGCGCGCACGGTGCAGCGGGTGCAGGCGCGGCTGGGCGAGCAGGCTTCACCGGTGCCGTTGGCGGGCGCGGACGACGCGACCTTCGAGCGCCTGCGCGCCCTGCTAGCGGCCCCGGCGGCACCCGCGCTGAAGGTGATCCAGGCCGGTGTGGGTAACACGATCCGGCTGGTGCCGGTGGACGAGGTGCTGGTGTTCGAGGCCGCCGACAAGTACGTGCGGGTGCTGACGGGCGAGGCCGAGCTGCTGATCCGCACGCCGCTGAAGGACCTGTTGCCGCAGCTGGACGGCAGCGTGTTCTGGCAGGTGCACCGGGGCACGGTGGTGCGTGCCACCGCGGTCCGAACGGTGCACCGGGACGAGGCCGGCAAGCTGAGTCTGGAAGTGGCGGGGTTGATGGAGCGAGTGCCGGTGAGTCGGCTCTATGCGGGGCGGTTTCGGGCGATGTGAGCTGGCTGGCTGGCGTTCGGGCGGTTTCGCTCATCCACCTCGCGTCATGCGGGTGGTGAGGCCGGCGTTCTCCGGCTCACGCTCGCGGGCGACGCGCCCTGCCCGCCTGCATGCCTTCGCCAACCAGGTCACTGGCGCGCCAACTCTGTGGCAACCGCGAATGGAGCCTGCGCCCGCCGACCTCACCACCCGCATGCAGAACGACCTTGGTACGCCGAAGAAGTCACGGTTCCGGTTCGCGTGTCTGTCTGGCGCGCGCCCACCCGTCAGCGGGGTTGGGGCGTGGGGAGCCCGGGCGCAGGCTCCATTCGCGGTTGCCCACACGGCGGCGCACAGGCCCGTTGTTGACGAAGCAGCGCCATCGAACAGGAACCGACGCCCGCGAGGTGAGCCGGAGAACGGGCACCCCACGTCCCAGCCCACCCAACACAGCAGGCAAAAAAGAAGTCAAAAACTCCCCGTGAACTGGTACCGGGAAGCCGGGTGCCACATAGCAGCGACAGAAGCCACCTTGCCCATCGACCGCGTCTGCCGCCGCAGCACCAGACAAGGCTCCCCCGTCGGCATCGCCAGCATCTCGGCCACAGCCTGCGGTGGATGCAGCGCCTCGATCTCGAACGACACGCCCTGCAGCGGCGCCACCCGCATCAGGTAGGCGTTCGGCGTCTGCGAGGTGAAATCCTGCGTCAGGTAGTCCGGCGCCACCTCCGGGTTCACATGCCGGTCCTCCACCTGGATCGGCTGGTCGTTCTCGAAGTGCACCACCACCGAATGGAACAACGTGTGAGACGGTGACACGCCGAACGCGCGCCCCAGTGCCTCGCCCGCCTTCACCCGCTCCAGCTTGTGCAACTCGCTGCGGTGCCGGTGGCCACGCGCCGCGATCTCCTCGGCGATGTTGCGGATCTCCACCAGCGTCGCCTGGTACTTCTGCTGCGCCACATAGGTGCCCGAGCCCTGCACCCGCTCGACGATCTGCTCCTCGCTCAGCTCGCGGATCGCGCGGTTCACCGTCATGCGCGAGACGCCGAACTCGCGCGCCAGCGCTTCCTCGCCCGGGATCGCGTCGCCCTCTTTCCAGGTGCCGTCGTGGATGCGCGCGAGCACGTGGCGCTTGATGGTTTGGTAGGCGGGCAGCTTGTCGGACATAGGGTTTTCCCGGGTACGCCACGCGATCAATGGCATTGACAGACCGGATTCTGGCCCATAAAGTTGTATATACATTTCAACAAGACAGCTTTAAAAGCTGTCTGTCAGACCAGGAGACACCGCATGAACACCAGCGCCGCCGCTGCCAGCGCCCCCAACCCCACCGCCGCCCTGCGCATGCTGGCCTACAGCAGCCTCGGGCTGGTGATGTTTTTCCTGCCGGTGGAGATCGCCGGCAAGACCACCATCCTGTTCGATCACGCCGCCACCTGGCTGGCCACGCAGCAGCGCCCGCTGGCGATTGCCTTCGTGCTGGCGCTCATGGCCTGGGGCGCGGCCTCGCCCTTCATCTCTGGCCGCTGGCGCGCCAGCACCACCGCCACCGTGTTCAGCGCGCTCAAGGTGCTGGGCCTGGTGCTGGCGCTGATGTACCTCACCGGCACCGGTCCGGCCGTACTGTTCCAGAAGGACATGCTGCCCTTCCTGTTCGACAAGCTGGCGCTCACGGTCGGCCTGATCGTGCCGCTGGGCGCGGTGGCGCTGGCCTTCCTGGTCGGCTTCGGTCTGCTGGAGCTGGTGGGCGTGCTGATGCAGCCCGTCATGCGCCCCATCTGGCGCACGCCCGGCCACTCCGCCATCGACGCCGTGGCGTCTTTCGTCGGCAGCTACTCGGTCGGTCTGCTCATCACCAACCGCGTCTACCTCGAAGGCAAGTACACGGCGCGCGAGGCGGCCATCATCGCCACCGGCTTCTCCACCGTCTCGGCCGCTTTCATGATCATCGTGGCCAAGACGCTGAACCTGATGGGTGCGTGGAACTTCTACTTCTGGTCCACCTTCGTCATCGCCTTCGCCGTCACCGCCATCACCGCCTGGATTCCGCCGATCTCGCGCATGGACAACAGCGGCGGCGTGAGCGACACGCTGCCCGTCGGCCGCAGCCGCTGGCAGGCCGCGTGGGACGCCGGCATGCACCAGGCCCGCAGCGCGCCGTCGCTCTGGCGCGTGCTCTCCGAGAACCTGCGCGACGGCATCGCCATGGCCAGCGCCGTGGTGCCCACCATCCTCGCCGTCGGCCTGATCGGCCTGCTGCTGGCGCGCTACACGCCGGTGTTCGACCTGCTGGGCCTGCTGCTCGTGCCCTTCGTGTGGATCGCCGGTCTGGCCGAACCCATGCTGACCGCCAAGGCCCTGGCCTCGGGCCTGGCCGAGATGTTCCTGCCCGCCATCCAGCTCAAGGGCGCCGACCCGGTGGTGCGCTACGTCGCCGCCGTGGTCTCGGTCAGCTCGGTGCTGTTCTTCTCGGGCTCCATCCCCTGCGTGCTCGCCACGCGCATCCCGCTGTCGCTGCGCCAGATGGTCGCCGTCTGGTTCGTGCGCACCGTGCTCAGCCTGCTGATGGCCGCCGCCATCGGCCACTTCGCCCTCGCCCAAGGCTGGATCGCCTGATCCCGCCGCTCACCACAGCTTGTTCCTCAGGAGTCACCCCATGTCCACCAACACCGATCCCCGCCTCGACCCCACCCGCGTGATCCGCGCCCCGCGCGGCAGCCAGCTGAGCTGCAAGAACTGGATCGCCGAAGCCGCGTTCCGCATGATCCAGAACAACCTCGACCCCGAGGTGGCCGAAAACCCGCAACACCTCGTGGTGTATGGCGGCATCGGTCGCGCCGCGCGCGACTGGGCCTGTTTCGACCAGATCCTGGCCTCGCTCAAGGACCTGAACGAGGACGAGACCCTGCTGGTGCAGTCGGGCAAGCCGGTGGGCGTGTTCAAGACCCACAGCAACGCCCCGCGCGTGCTGCTGGCCAACAGCAACCTGGTGCCCAAGTGGGCGAACTGGGAGCACTTCAACGAACTCGACCGCAAGGGCCTGTTCATGTACGGCCAGATGACCGCCGGCAGCTGGATCTACATCGGCAGCCAGGGCATCGTGCAGGGCACCTTCGAGACCTTCGTCGAGGCCGGACGCCAGCACTACAACAACGACCTCTCGGGCAAGTGGATCCTCACCGCCGGCCTGGGCGGCATGGGCGGCGCCCAGCCCCTGGCCGCCACGCTGGCCGGCGCCGTCTCGCTGAACATCGAGTGCCAGCAAAGCAGCATCGACTTCCGCCTGCGCACCCGCTACGTGGACAAGCAGGCCCGCGACATCGACCACGCGCTGGAGTTGATCCAGGAGCACACCGCCAAGAAGGAAGCCGTCTCCATCGCCCTGCTGGGCAACGCGGCCGAGGTGCTGCCCGAGCTGGTCAAGCGCGCGAAGGCCGGCGGCATCAAACCCGACCTGGTGACCGACCAGACCTCGGCGCACGACCTGATCAATGGCTACCTGCCCATCGGTTGGACGGTGGCGCAGTGGAAGGCCGCACAGCGCGACCCGTCGCAACACAGGCGGCTGACCGAAGAGGCGGCCAAAGGCTGCGCGGTGCACGTGCAGGCCATGCTGGACTTCCAGGCCATGGGCATTCCCACCGTCGACTACGGCAACAACATCCGCCAAGTGGCCTTCGACCAGGGCGTGAAGAACGCCTTCGACTTCCCCGGCTTCGTGCCGGCCTACATCCGCCCCATGTTCTGCGAAGGCAAGGGGCCGTTCCGCTGGGTGGCGCTCTCGGGCGACCCGGAGGACATCTACAAGACCGACGCGAAGATCAAGGAACTGTTCCCGAACAACAAGCACACGCACCGCTGGCTGGACATGGCGCGCGAGCGCATCAGCTTCCAGGGCCTGCCGGCGCGCATCTGCTGGCTGGGCCTGGGCGAGCGCCACATCGCCGGCCTAGCCTTCAACGAAATGGTTCGCAAAGGTGAACTCAAGGCCCCGATCGTGATCGGCCGCGACCATCTGGACACCGGCTCGGTCGCCAGCCCCAACCGCGAAACCGAGGCCATGAAAGACGGTACCGACGCCGTGAGCGACTGGCCGCTGCTCAACGCCCTGCTCAACACCGCCGGCGGTGCCAGCTGGGTCAGCCTGCACCACGGCGGCGGGGTGGGCATGGGTTACTCGCAGCACTCGGGCATGGTGATCGTCGCCGACGGCACCGACGCCGCGGCCGAGCGCCTGGCGCGCGTGCTGGTGAACGACTGCGGCTCGGGCGTGATGCGCCATGCGGATGCGGGTTACGAGCTGGCGATTGCCACGGCGAAAAAGCAAGGCCTCAAACTGCCGATGATTGGCTGATCGAAAGAGACACTGCACCCATGAGCACCACCCTGACCCTGAACCCCGGCCAGATGACCCTGGCCGACCTGCGCGCCGTCTGGCAGCAGCCGGTCACCGTCGCGCTGAACGGCGAGGCCCGCGCCGCCATCGACGCCTCGGCCGCCGCGATCCACGCCATCGTCGCCAAGGGCGACGCGGCCTACGGCATCAACACGGGCTTCGGCAAGCTGGCCAAGACCCGCATCCCCGACGAGCAGCTCGAACAGCTGCAGCGCAACCTGATCCTGTCGCACTCGGTCGGCACCGGCGAACCCATGAGCGACGCCACCGTGCGTCTGGTCATGCTGATGAAGGCGGCCAGCCTGTCGCGCGGCTACTCGGGCGTGCGCCCGGTGGTCATCGACACCCTGCTGGCGCTGCTCAACGCGGGCGTGGTGCCGGTGATCCCGGTCAAGGGCTCGGTCGGCGCCTCGGGCGACCTCGCGCCGCTGTCGCACATGACGCTGGCGCTGATGGGCGAAGGCCCGGCGCGGGTGAATGGTCAGTTCCTCCCCGCCGCCGAGGCGCTGAAGCAAGCCGGCATCCAGCCGCTGACGCTCGCCGCCAAGGAAGGCCTGGCGCTGATCAACGGCACACAGGTGTCCACCGCACTCGCACTGCACGGCCTGTTCATGGCCGAGCGCCTGCTCGAAGCCGGCACCGCCATCGGCGCGCTCTGCGTCGACGCCGCCAAAGGCAGCGATGCGCCCTTCGATCCGCGCATCCACGCCGCGCGCGGACAACCCGGCCAGATCGCCCAGGCCGCCGTCACGCGCACGCTACTGCAAGGCAGCCAGATCCGCCAGTCGCACCGCGACAACGACGAGCGCGTGCAGGACCCCTACAGCCTGCGCTGCCAGCCGCAGGTCATGGGCGCCTGCCGCGACCTGATCGCCAACGCCGCGCGCACCCTGCTGACCGAGGCCAACGCCGTCACCGACAACCCGCTGGTGTTCATCGACACCAACGAGGTGCTCTCGGGCGGCAACTTCCACGCCGAGCCGGTTGCCTTTGCGGCCGACACGCTGGCGCTGGCCATCAGCGAGATCGGTGCCATCTCCGAGCGCCGTATTGCGCTGCTGATCGACAGCACGCTCTCGGGCCTGCCGCCTTTCCTGGTGAACAACCCAGGCCTCAACAGCGGCTTCATGATCGCCCACGTCACCGCCGCGGCGCTGGCCTCGGAAAACAAATCGCACGCCCACCCGGCCAGCGTCGACAGCCTGCCCACCAGCGCCAACCAGGAAGACCACGTGAGCATGGCCACCTACGCGGGGCGCCGCCTGGCCGAGATGGCCGACAACACCGCCACCATCCTCGGCATCGAATGGCTGGCCGCCGCGCAGGGCGTGGACTTCCACCGCCCGCTGGCCACCTCGCCGCGCCTGCAGGCCACGCACGCCACCCTGCGCGCCCGCGTGCCGTTCTACGACCAGGACCGCCTGTTCGCGCCGGACATCGAGGCCGCGCGCAGCCTGGTGCTGCAGGGCCACGCCACCGACGGCAACGCCGACGCGCTGGCCGGCCTCTGGTCCCACTGAACGCCATGCGGCAGCTCTGCGCGCTCGACATCGCCCCGGTGCCCTGGCGCAACGGCGGTGGCCTCACGCGCGAGCTGCTGGCCTGGCCCTCGCCGCAGGACTGGC
The DNA here is from genome assembly GCF_004006415.1 of Hydrogenophaga sp. NH-16. NCBI lineage: Bacteria > Pseudomonadati > Pseudomonadota > Betaproteobacteria > Burkholderiales > Comamonadaceae > Hydrogenophaga > Hydrogenophaga sp. NH-16. Next base: position 2,018,821 of record NZ_CP029344.1, on the reverse strand, counting down.
GCTGCCGCCTGAGCGTGGCGGACATCGCCAGCGACGGCCCGTTCTCGCCTTTCTCCGGTGTGGTCCGCCACTTCGTGGTGCTGGACGGCGAAGGCGTGCGGCTGGACTTTGCCGACCGCCAGGTCGTGCAGCGGCCCGGTGACGCACCGCTGGTGTTCGACGGCGCCACCGCGCCCGGCTGCCGCCTGCTGGGCGGCCCGGTGCGCGACTTCAACCTCATGATCCGCGGCGGCTCGGGTGACATGGCCGCCGCGTTGCCCGGCACCGCCTGGCAAGCCCCCATAGTTGCCCAGGCCGGCCTGTTCGCGCGGGTGCCAGGCCGCTGGCGCAACGGAACGGAAGAACTCACCCTGCCCGCCCTCGGCTTGCTCTGGTTCGACCCACCACCGCCGGGCGACTGGCACTTCGAACCCGACGCCCCCGCAACACCCGAAGCGCCCGTTGGCTGGTGGCTGCACCACATTCCCGAAGGCATCACCCCATGACCACCACCACCCTCTGGCACAACGCCCGCCTCGCCACGTTGGACCCCAGCCACGGCGCCGACGGCTGGGGCCTGGTCGAAGACGGCGCCTTGCTCACCGTCGGCGACCGGATCACCTGGGTCGGCCCGAACCGGGGCCTGCCCGCCCACGCCCGGCCCGCACACGGGGTGGACCTCGGCGGCCTGCTGGTCACGCCCGGCCTGGTCGACTGCCACACCCACCTGATCTACGGCGGCCACCGCGCGGCCGAGGCCGAGATGCGGCTGAACGGTGCCAGCTACGAGGCCATCGCCCGCGCGGGCGGCGGCATCCGCTCCACCGTGGCGGCCACGCGCGCCGCCAGCGAAGACCAGCTGTTCACCAGCGCCGCCCGGCGCCTACGGGCGCTGATGGCCGAAGGCGTGACCACGCTGGAGATCAAGTCGGGCTACGGCCTGTCGCTGGAGGCCGAGGCGCGCTGCCTGCGCGTGGCACGCCAGCTCGGCAGCGACCGCCGCGTCGACGTGCGCACCACCTTCCTCGGCGCGCACGCGCTGCCGCCGGAGTTCGAAGGCCGGCCCGACGACTACATCACGGCCGTCTGCGAGTGGCTGCCGGCGCTGCACGCCCAGGGCCTGGTCGACGCGGTCGACGCCTTCTGCGAGAACATCGGCTTCACACCCGCCCAGACGCGGCGCGTGTTCGAGGCCGCGCGGGCGCTGGGCCTGCCGGTCAAGCTGCACGCCGAACAGCTGTCCGACCAGGGCGGCGCCGCGCTCGCGGCCTCGTACGGCGCTCTGTCGTGCGACCACCTGGAACACCTGAGCAGCGAAGGCATCGCCGCCATGAGGGCCGCCGGCACCGTCGCCGTGCTGCTGCCGGGCGCCTTTTACATGCTGCGCGAAACGAAACTCCCTCCGATTGCCGCGCTGCGCGAGGCCGGCGTGCCCATGGCCGTCTCCACTGACCACAACCCCGGTACCTCGCCCGGCCTGTCGCTGCTGCTGGCGGCCCACATGGCCTGCAGCTTCTTCCGCCTCACGCCGCTGGAAGCCGTGCGCGGCATCACCGTGCACGCGGCCCGCGCGCTCGGCCTGCACGACCGCGGACAACTCGCCGCCGGCCAGCGCGCCGACTTCGTGGCCTGGGACCTCGACCACCCGAACGAACTGGCCTACTGGTTCGGCCACAACCCCTGCCGCCGCGTCGTGGCGGCGGGCATGGAGCGCACATGAACAGCACTGAACACAGCCCCTTCGTCTGGCAAGGCCGGACCGACAGCGAAGAAGTCGGCGACAGCCGCCGCTGGCACCACATGGTGCGCCCCTTCGACGCCGCCTCGCAGGACGGCGTGGCCCTGATCGGCTTCGCGGTCGACGAAGGCGTGCGCCGCAACGGCGGCCGGCCCGGTGCCGCCGAGGGGCCGCGCGCGCTGCGCGGCGCGCTGGCCAGCCTGCCGCTGCTGGGTGAACCGGCGCTGTGGGACGCGGGCGATGTGGACGGCAGCCGCCTCGGCCTGGAAGACGCGCAACAGGCGCTGGCCGGTCGCATCGCCGACGTGGTGACCCAAGGCTGCCGGCCACTGGTGCTGGGCGGCGGCCATGAAATCGCCTGGGGCACGTTCCAGGGCATCGCGCGCGCTCACCCCGACCGGCGGCGCGTGCTGATCGTCAACCTCGACGCCCATTTCGACCTGCGCATGGCCGCCCAGGGCAACTCGGGCACGCCGTTCCGCCAGATTGCCGACTGGTGCCAGGCACAGGGCCGGCCGTTCGACTACCACGTGCTGGGCATCAGCCGCTTTGCCAACACGCAGGCGCTGTTCGACCGCGCGGCGGCGCTGGGCGTGCGCCACCGGCTGGACGAAGAACTGCAGTCCGCCGGGCAGCTGGCGCAGGCGCAGGCCGCGCTGGCCGACGACCTGGCGCGCTGCGACGGGGTCTATCTGACGATCTGTCTGGATGTGCTGCCGGCACCGTGGGCGCCCGGCGTGTCGGCCCCGGCCCCGCTGGGCCTGCCGCTGGCCCATGTGGAAGCGCTGGTGGACCAGGTGATGACCAGTGGCCGCGTGCTGGTGGCCGACCTGGCAGAACTCAACCCCCCGCTCGACGAAGGGGGGCGCACCGCGCGCGTGGCCGCCCGGCTGGCGGCGCGCATCGCGCGCGGCTTCGCGGCCCGCTGAGGGCCGCGGCGGCCACCGTCAGTCGCGGTCCTTGTGGTGACCGCGGCCGTGACCGCGACCGCGATCGTGCCAGTGCCCGTGACCATGACCGCGGTCGTCCCAGCGGCCCGGGCGGTCGCGCCAGTGGCCACCGATCACCACCGGGCGCGGGGGTGCGTAGACCACCGGCGGGCCATACACCACGGCCGGCGGACGGTGGTAGTACACCGGGGCGGGCTGCACCACCACCGGCGGCGCGTAGTAATAGGCGGGCGGCTGGTGCACCACCACCGGCGCGTTCGAGGCGCCGATGCTGACGCCAGGGCTGTTCACGCCCACCGACCAGTACACATCGCGGGCATGCGCCTGGCTGGCGGCGGTGGACAGCGCCCAGGCGCCGGCCACCAGGCTCACGGCGGCCAGGCCACGGGCCCAGGCCGAGGTGCGTCGCAGGCTGGGTGAAAGGGTGTTCATCGTGAGGTTCTCCATGTGTCGGGGCCTGGATTCGGACCCGGTGCCCGAATTACAGGCCGAATCCCGGTAACCTGCACCTCACGCTCGGTCAATCTCGTAGCCATTCGTAACAGCAGCCCCTTGGTTTACCCGCATGTCTGCACAACCCAAAGACATTCTCGATTTCTGGTTCGGCGACGGCCTGTCGACCGGCTGGCCCAGCGACGACCGCAGCGCGCTCTGGTTCGGTGGCGGCCCCGCGCTGGACCGGCAGATCAGCGAACGCTTCGGCAGCCGCGTGGAGCAGGCGCTGGACGGCCAGCTCGTGGAGTGGGAGAACGACCTGCTGGAGCGGCTGGCGCTGGTCATCCTGCTGGACCAGTTCACCCGCAATGTGCACCGGGGCCAGGCGCGCGCCTTTGCCGGCGACGGCCGGGCGCAGCGGCTGGTGCTGCAGACCCTGGCGCTCGACCAGGACGCCGATCTGCCGACCATCGGCCGGGTCTTCTTCTACATGCCGCTGATGCACGCCGAAAGCCCGGCGCTGCAGGGCGAGTGTGTGCTGAAGTTCGAGGCCCTGGTGCGCCAGAGCCCGCCCGCGCTGCAACAGAAGCTGCAGGGCAACCTGATGGCCGCGCGCGAGCACGCCGACATCGTCCTGCGCTTCGGCCGCTTCCCGCACCGCAATGCCGTGCTCGGCCGCGACAGCACGCCCGAAGAAACCGCGTTCCTCACCCACGGGCCGCGCTTCGGCCAGTGAGGGCGCGCGTTCAGGTCCCCAGCACGAACATCAGCGCGGCACCCGCCAGCGCGCCGACCAGCAGCATCACCACCTGCTTCATGCCACCGCCCTGGTGCGCGGGCGGCAACTCGTCGGGCCGATCATCCGCCACGGTGTCTTCCACCTGGGTCGGGGGGTAGGACTGGTCCACCGCCACGCCGACGCGCCGCAGCGGGCTGCCCGGCGCCGCCCAGGCGGCCCACAGGCCGTGCGCCTCGGCAGGCACCACCGCGCCGCTCTCCACCGCCGCCTCCACGTCACTCCAGCGGATCAGCACCTGGACCGAAGGCAGGAACACGTCGTCCACCTGCGTGGATTGCCACTCGGACTGCTCGTCCATCACGAACGTGTCCGGGTTGTCCTGGTCCTTGTTCATCGTCGGTTCCCTCGGTCGGCGTGGCGCGTCGGTCTGTTTTGAAAGTGGCGCCAACGATATCGGAAACCCTTTGCCGCTGACACCCCCCAAACGCTCCCCCTGTCGGCTTGCGGGCCGGACCGCCCCGGAATCCGCGCGGGGCGCCGCCCTAGAATGGGTGAATGAGCTCCAACACCCCCTCTTCCCCCTCTAAAAACAACGCTGCCGCCCCCTCCGACGAGGGCGAGCACAAGGTCTCCAACTTCCTGCGCCAGGTCATCGAAAAGGACCTCGCCCAGGGCACCTACGCCACCCGCAAATGGGGCGGTGGCCCCGGCGACGGCGACTTTCATGAAGCCGGCCAGCCCGACCCGGCCAAGATCCGCACCCGCTTCCCGCCCGAACCCAACGGCTACCTGCACGTGGGCCACGCCAAGAGCATCTGCCTGAACTTCGGCCTGGCGCGCGACTACGGCGGCGTCTGCCACATGCGCTTTGACGACACCAACCCCGAAAAGGAAGAAAAGGAGTACGTGGACTCCATCCTCGACGCGGTGCAGTGGCTGGGCTTCAACTGGCAGAGCAGCTTCAACGGCAAGACCGAAGATCACCTGTACTACGCGTCGAACTACTTCGACTTCATGTACCGCGCGGCCGAATACCTCATCACCGCCGGCCACGCCTATGTGGACGAGCAGACCGCCGAAGAAATGCGCGTCAACCGCGGCGACTTCGGCAAGCCCGGCGTGGACAGCCCCTTCCGCGCCCGCACGCCGGACGAAAACCTGGCCCGCTTCCGCGAAATGCGCGACGGCAAGCTCGCCGACGGCGCCGCCGTGCTGCGCGCCAAGATCGACATGGCCTCGCCCAACATCAACATGCGCGACCCGGCCATCTACCGCATCCGCCGCGCCACGCACCACAACACGGGCGACGCCTGGTGCATCTACCCCATGTACACCTTCGCGCACCCCATCGAGGACGCGCTGGAGCAAATCACCCACTCCATCTGCACGCTGGAATTTGAAGACCAGCGCCCCTTCTACGACTGGCTGCTGGAACGCCTCATTGAAGGCGGCCTGCTCAAGGCCCCGCCGCCGCGGCAGTACGAATTTGCGCGCCTGAACCTGACCTACGTCATCACCAGCAAGCGCAAGCTGGCGCAGCTGGTGAACGAGAAGAAAGTCAGCGGCTGGGACGACCCGCGCATGCCCACCATCGTCGGCCTGCGCCGCCGCGGCTACACGCCCGAAGCCATCCAGCTGTTTGCCGAACGCATCGGCGTGACCAAGAGCGACAGCTGGATCGACTACAGCACGCTCGACGGCTGCCTGCGCGAAGACCTGGAAAACAAGGCCCACCGCGGCATGGCCGTGCTCGACCCCGTCAAGCTGGTGCTCACCAACTGGGCCGAAGTGTTCGGCTCTGACGCCTACACCGAAGACTGCACCCAGCCCGCCCTGCCCCACAGTGCCATGGCCGAAGGGCAAACGCCCCCACCCGACCGCGTGTTCAAGATCGGCAAAGACGTGTGGATCGAACGCGAAGACTTTGAAGAAGTGCCGCCCAAGGGCTACAAGCGGTTGTTCCCCGGCAACGTGGTGCGCCTCAAAGGCGGCTACGTCATCGAGTGCACCGGCGTCGGCGCCAAAGACGCCGACGGCAAAGTGACCGAAGTGCACGCCAAAGTGATCGCCGGCACCAAGAGCGGCACCCCCGGCGCCGACAGCGTCAAGGCCAAGGCCGCCATCACCTGGGTGGGCGCCGCCGACGGGGTGAGCGCTGAAGTGCGCCTGTACGACCGCCTGTTCACCGACCCGCAACCCGACGCGGGCGGCAAGAACTTCCTGGACGCGCTGAACCCCGACAGCCTGAAGGTGGTGACGGCGGTCGTGGAACCGTCACTGGCTGCCGCCCAGCCAGACCAGAAATTCCAGTTTGAACGGCACGGCTACTTTGTGGCCGACCGCACGGACCATGGCGTGGGCGGGAAAGTGGTGTTCAACCGGGTGACGGGGTTGAAGGATTCTTGGGGAAAATAGTTTTGCAATCGCCAAATTCATGCACTGACCAAAATGAAAGACTTCATCTCCATCAATTCTCATAAAGCCCCAAGCCGACAACATTAAGATTCACACAACTCAAACCAGTCAATCTCCAGCATAAAAAATTTCAGGGAAATGTGATGAAATCAGAAATCTGGATTCAATTCGAAGGCGAACAGGCCGATTCAGGACAGCTTGATTTGGTAGATTCAGCCGAAGTTCTTCAAGGGCTTGCTGCCTCGATCAACATCATCACACACTCATTTGTTCACAATCACGAAGTTCGAAATAGAGTTCCAATTCGAGACGGATTCAACACCACGCTAACCGCAGCAAAGAAGGGGTGCTTTGAGCTACAAATGAGCGTGGAGTTCGATGGAGCCGCCATCCAAAAGCATGGCCCCTCCGTTATTTCAGCTAAATTTTGGGACTATTTTTCGACATCAATTGCAGTTGCAACGGGCGTGAAATATGACCCAAAGACTCCTTACGGAAAGGATTTATGCGAGGAGCAGCCATATATCTTTGACGATATCGCAAACAACATCGAAACACATTTAGTATCCGCGCATAGGCCAATTTGGTCCAAAAACGCAGAAGTTGCGCGATTGATCCGACCTAGAGTTGGAGAACAACTGGTTCTGAACAGCGACACGCTCGAATACGTAAAAATCTCGGAGTTGAGCGACAACCTAGAGTATCTAGTCGGAAACGTAACGAAATACAATATTTTGACAGGTCGAGGTAGGGCATACTTTCAAAAATATGGAAAGACAGTGCCTTTCTTCATAAAGGATATAACCGGTCCGGGCCAAGCAGCTCACCTGCAAGCAGTTGCATCAATGAAGGAAGCTGCAGAGCATGGCATTGGAAATGGCGGAGATCGGCATTTCGGTGTTTTTGCTGTTACCGGGAGCCGTGGACAGATTAAGCGGGTCATCGCAGATGGCATTAGCGAAATCCCCTAAAAATGGCCGAAGAATCTCTTTTTTGCGCTAGCGTAAAGATTCCATTTCTGGAGTCTTGCATGACAATGGCGGAGTGGTCAGCGACATGGCAATCCGTAGGCATCGGCATAACTCTTTGCATTGCGATCGGCACACTATTAAAATACATTCAAGACAAAACCGTCGCTCAAAACCAAGAGTTAGAAAGCCGCAAACTGGAACGAATTAAGTTCTTCCTCGATCAAAGTCGCCGCTTATTTGATGATCCAGACTTAAGATCGGTTTTGAAGCACATTGATGGAGATGACCCCGAGCTAGCCGACCCATCACATTGGGATAACAATCGAAAGTTTCTGGTCTTCATTGAGGAAATAGAGCTCCTCATCAGATCAAGGATGCTAGATGACGACGCCTGCCAATACATGTTCGGTTACTATGCTAATCGCGCGCTAGAGGGCGACAATTTCAAAAGCGGAATCGACTTCAAAGAAGAACACTGGAAGCTCTTCACGGAATTTGCAAAGAGATACGACAAATTCCTAGCAAAACCAGACCTTGGGGCTTCGTTCGAAAAATTGACCCTCTGAAGAATTCAGCAGCGCAACAGCACAAAAAGACTACTCTGTGTAAAACACTTCAAGCACGAGCAGCAGGGTAACGATCCATAGCAATAGAAATTATTACCCTTCTCCTCGGCAGCCCACAAGACACTCTGCGAGAGCGGGACGTTAGTTCGATCAATTTGGCGAATTCATCAGCTTGTTGATTCTCAATTCATTGAATGCGACATTTTCACTTGATCTGATCGCCTACGTTCTGTTTTTAAGTAGCGTGAATATCAGAGTCAGACTGACTTCAATTTTTTACGAGGGGGTGGGGGACTATGAGCCGATTCTATTAACGCCGGATACCCAGGGTTGGCGACAAGGCTTTGTTGAACGCATTTCGTGAGGTTGCCAAACAGTTTGACGTGCCCAGTATCACAGTACAGACGATTACGAATTCAAGCGTTGTCGTGCAACTGGTCGACTTCCCAGGGGAGCAGCTCAAGAAGATCGTTGCCCAAGATGGTCAAGTCATTGCTCATATCTCTCTTGCGATCAGCAGATTCGCAACAATGAGCGTCAGCAGAAACCGAGATCAGGCCTCACCTCAGTGGGAACATCTTTATTTTGATCAAGGCGCGGATTTCCATTCTTGGCCAGTAGAAGATCGATTAAAGCTGGATGAGACTATCGCCAAAGCATTCAATTTCACCGGCTTCGCAGATGCGAAGCTGCGAGGAAATCCTGACGCGTTTGAAGTTCTCTTCAATCAATACGAGTCGTCACTTGCCAACCTGCGCGCCATGCTGGCCGACCAAACCGAAAGGGCCATTGAGCAGCGAAGGTGGTTAGATGAGCAAACATTGCTTGAAAAGAGCCGCCTACGAGACGAGTTCAGTTCCAAAGAGGCGGATCTCAATGAACGGATCCAAAAGCGTGAAGCTGCTCTGGAGGAGAGGATCAAGGATGCGGATGAGAGCGATGCGAAGACCGCGAGGCGGGCGATCAGGCTTGCGATGCTCGAGGACGCAAAGAGCCGGGTGAGCGATTTTGGTGTATCCAATAGAACTAGCAGAAAGCGGCTTCCTGTTCAGGCAGCTTTCATCGCTCTAGTGTTCTTCCTCTTTTTGGTGGCAATGGCTGGATGGAGTGACTCACGACTGGTTTGGCAAGAGATGGCGAAGTCCGCAGCGAATCAAGATCAGAGCGCCTATTGGTCGGAGCTCATAGGGGGGTGGGTCAGACTTTCGTTCGCATCAATCGGTATCGTCGGTGCGCTTCTCTACTACATTCGTTGGGAGATGCGATGGGCAGACATGCATGCAACCAGCGAAATGCAGTTGCAGCAGTTCCACATTGACGTCAACCGCGCGAACTGGGTAATCGAGAGTGCTCTGGAGTGGAAAAAGGAAACCGGAGAGGTCGTTCCAAATGACTTACTCAACCAACTGTCCAAGAACCTGTTTACGTCCAAAGCAGACGAGCAGGCTAAACAAGTACTGCACCCAGCCGATGAACTCGCCTCAGCACTCGTCGGGTCTGCCTCCAAACTGAAGCTGAATATTGCCGGCAATGAGCTGGAATACGACAAGCCAGCGAAGATTCCCAACTAGAAGCAGACTTCAGAGTCTTGCCTTTTGCCTATAACCGGGCAACAAACTTCCCACCCCCACTCACCCCAATCACCAACCGCTGCGTCGCCCGCGTAGCGCCCACATAGAACAGCCGCGCATCCTCGCGCTCGTCTTCGCCCTCGGCGGGCATGCGCCCGGCGCCGACCAGCGCCACCACCGGGAACTCCAGCCCTTTGCTGACGTGCAGCGTCATCACCTTGATGCTGTCGTGCGCGGGGTCGAACACGCTGGACGAGTTGCGGCGCAGCTGGTACGGCAGCTTGCGTTTGCGCAGGAACTCGGCGCAAATGTCCATTTCGCTGTGGTGGCGGCAGAGGATGGCCATGTCGGCCCAGGCGTGGCCTTCGCGGTGGGCGGTGGCCAGCAGCTCGGCCACTTGGGCCACCTCTTCGCGCAGGGTGGGCAGGCGGATGATGAGCGGCGCCTCGCCGTCGCGCCCGCAGCTCACGGGTTTGAGTAGGGGCACGCCGTCGTCGTCCTTGTCTTCGGCGGTCAACAGATCAGCGGCAACAAGGCTGGCCGTTTGCAGGATCTGCCGCGTGTTGCGGTAGTTGATCTTGAGGATGGTGGTGCGCCCCTGCGCCTGGATGCCCACGCTCTTGAAGCTGAAGTTTTTGCTCTTCTGCGTGCGGTCGTAGATGCTCTGCGCGTCGTCGTACAGCACGAGCAGGCTGTTGGTGGTGGGGTTCACCATCTGCACAACAAGGCGCAGCCATTCGGGCGCGAAGTCGTGGCCCTCGTCAATCAGCACGGCCTGGTATTGCCCGCTGGGGATCTGGCGGCGGTCCACGCCGGTGATGACGCGCTGAACCATGTCTTCAAAGAAGGCGTCCCAGGGCAGGTTCTGCGGGGGCAGGTCTTGCCCGTAGGCCACCAGTTGCTGGCGGCACCACTTGTGGAAGTGCACAGCGTGCACCCGGTCGGCGATGCCTTTGGCGGCCATCACGCGCGCAATCTGCCGGGCCAGCGGTTCGTTGTAGCAGAGGATGAGGATGGGTTTGCTGGCGGCGGTCTGGGCCTTGGCCAGGTGTTCGGCGCGGTAGCCCAGCAGCATGGTCTTGCCCGAACCGGCCACGCCGTGGATGACGCGGTGCCCGTCGCCCAGGCTGCGCGCCAGTTGCTCCTGCTGCAGGTCCATCACCCTCATGATGCTGGGCAGTTCGGCGACTTCGTCAGCATCGTCAAACAGCTCGCCGGTCACCTGCACCCGCACCTCGGGGAACATGATCCAGCGCACCCGGTCCATCTGCGGCAGCGACATGACGCCGCCCATCATGAAGGGGAACATGTCCCACAGGCGGCTTTGCAGCGCCTCGGGCTCCACCTGTTCGCCCATCTCGTCCTGGCAGATGACGCGATGCGGTTCGATGGCATGGGCGAGTTCGGCCTTGTCGAACTGCGCACGGGTGATGTTGGGCAGCACCACGCCGTAGCTCCACGGAAAGGCCAGCTTGCCCTGGTGCCGGCCTTCGGGCTGCACCAGCTGGGGGTCGCGCTCCAGCGCGTGCACCACCTGGTGCGCGTACTGCCGGGCCTGCTCCAGCGGGTTGGGAATGGTCTTGGGGCCGAGCTCGCCGTGGATGTCCCAGGTCTGCTTGTTGGCCTGGATGAGGGTGGAGAGCCGGAAGTCCTTGACCTCCAGGATCAGGATGCCCCGGCGCGGGTGCATGACGACAAAGTCGGGGTGCTGGTGCTTGGGGCCGACGGCCACGTCGTACCAGAGCAGGTAGTCGGCGTCGAGCTTGTCTTCCAGCCGCTCGGCGGTGCGGCGTTCGCCGGGCGTCATGCGCGAGACGCAACTGCCCAGGGCGGGTATCAGTGTGGCCATCTGACTTGTGTCTTTTTGTTTCCCTGGGCGGCATGATGCCCGCTTTTTGCGGGAACGTGCTCGTTTACCTGCCAACCTCGGCCACCTACACTACGCCCATGCGCCCTTCCCAAGCCCTTGCCCAACACCGCGATGCCGTCTGCAGCGCCGCGCGGCGCTATCGCGTGAGCAATCCAAGGGTGTACGGCTCGGTGCTGCAGGGCCGCGACACCGAGGGCAGCGATCTGGACCTGCTGGTGGACCCGCTGCCCGGGACCACGCTGTTTGACCTGGGCGGCTTGCAGGACGAGCTGGAAGAGCTGATGGGCCTGCGGGTGGACGTGAGAACCCCCAAGGACTTGCCTGCGAGCTTCCGCGCGCAGGTACTGGCCGAAGCCCGCCCGGTATGAACGAAAACCGCCTGCCGGACTACCTTCAACACATGCGGCAAGCCGCCGCAGACGCCGTCGGCTTCGTCGAGGGCATGAGCCGGGACGAGTTTCTGGCTGACAAACGCACGCAGCAAGCGGTGGTCATGAGCCTGATCGTGCTGGGCGAAGCGGCCACCAAGGTGATGGACCGTTACCCCGATTTCGCCAACGCCCAAGCGCAGATTCCCTGGCGCAGCATGCGCGGCATGCGCAACCGGATCGCGCACGGGTACTTCGATATCGATCTGGGCGTGGTCTGGGATACGGTTCAAAACGCGCTGCCGGGGTTGCTGGTTGCGGTACAGCCACTGCTGGACGACTCAGGGGCTTGAGCTTCAATGTGCGCCCCTCGGTCAAACTCGCCCTTTGACCGAGGCAACCGCACTTACTACGTCAGCGTCGAACGCCTGCGAGCCTTTGGGCAACTGGCTCCGCTGCAACGGCTGCAGTGGGTGGAGCTGTGTTCGCACTTTGTGCGGCTAGGGCAAAAATCGCTCCAAGCGGCCAAAACTGTTTCTCATGTTTTACATAACCGTCGAAATGAACATAATGAGAAACATATGCCTGCCAAACCACCCCTTCCGACCGCCCATAGCACCGCCCAGCTGCAGGCCTTAGGCGCACAGCTTCGCGCGCGCCGCAAGGCTTTGCGAGTGAGCAGTACAGCGGCAGCCGAGGCCGCAGGCATGTCGCGGGTGACGCTGCATCGCATCGAGAAGGGAGAGCCTTCTGTGGCGGCCGGCGCCTGGGCCAACGCCATGGCGGCGCTGGGTATGTCGCTGGTGGCGCTGAACGTCGAAGACGCCCACGCCACGCGCCCCGAAGATGTCAATGGGCCGGATCTGGCCAACTGGATTCCCGTGCGTGTGCGCCTGGCGGACTACCCGCAGCTCAAGGCACTGGCCTGGCAGGTGCACGGCAGCGAAGCGCTCACGCCCATTGAGGCTCTGGGCATTTACGAGCGCAACGCGCGCCATCTGGACATGGCGGCCATGTCGTCCGCCGAGCAGGCGCTGCTTCTGGCCTTGCAAACGGGTCTGGGTAAGGGCCTGGGCCAGGGATCGGGGGATGCCGCGGCAGTGGGGTCGCCCGGTGTTTGAACGACCACACCACCAACGCATTGCGCACGTGCTGGCCGCGCTGGACGGCAATGTGCTGCGCCAGCATGGCTGCCTGTTTGGCGGGGGCACATGCATCGCCCTGCGCCACGGCGAGTACCGCGAATCGGTGGACATGGACTTTCTGGTGTCGGACGCAGCGGGCTACCGGGAACTGCGCCAGTTGCTCACGGGGCCGACTGGGCTCAACGCGGTGGTGCGACCCGGAGCGCAGCCGTTGACGATGCTGCGCGAGGTGCGCGCCGATCAGTACGGCGTGCGCACGGTGGTGCAGATGGACAGTCAGGCGATCAAGTTTGAAATCGTCCGCGAGGCTCGGATCGCACTGGAGGCCCCCGGCCAGGACGACGTGGTGTGTGGTGTCGGCACGCTGACGCGGCTCGACCTGGCAACCTCCAAACTGCTGGCCAACTCAGACCGACAAGCGGACGACGGCGTGTTCAGCCGCGACGTGATCGACCTGGCCATGATGGATCTGCGCCTGCCCTTGTTGCGCGCGGCGCTGACCAAGGCCACACACGCCTATGGACCTGCTGTTGCGCGCGACCTGGCCAAGGCGATTGACCGCTTGCAGGAGCGCCAGGGCTGGCTGGAGCGGTGTACGCAGACCATGGCGATGACGATGCCCAAGGCGGTGCTCTGGCAAAAGGTTCGCGCCCTGCGCAGGGTGTTGAAAGCCGGCTGAGGTGCCGCGACCAGGTCAGAGCTTGCCTTTTGCCGGTAGACGCGCAGCCCCCCTTGGACAGCCGCGCTTCCATGCGTTCGTCTTCGCGCCTGCCGCAACAACAAAAAAGGGGCGCCCGAGAGCGCCCCATTGCCTCCATCCACCCCGTCTCAGTGCAGCGTAGTGGACGCCATGATGTGGTGCATCTCCTGCTCCAGCCCTCTGGAGGGGATGACCACCATTTGTTTGCCGCCGAATTCGGCCGAATAGCGCGGCACCTGGCTGGCGTGTTGGTAGGCCTCGCCCAGGCGGACGATGAGTTTGCCCACTTCCACCTGTGACAGGTGGTGTTCTTCGGCGAATTCCTTCAGTCCGGTGACCTTGCCGTCGTGGATCCAGGCGATGCCGAAGTGCGTCGGTGGTGTGCCCAGGAACACGAAGGCTTCGTGGTCGGCCGGCACCACCTCCAGGTGGTCGCTCACCTTGTGCGCAAGTTCCTCCAGCGGCGCCTTGACCTCGTCAAGCTTGTCCACGACTTCGCTGCCGGCGGGCAGCGGCGGGTAGGCCTCTTTGCGGCCAAAGAGTTTGTCCAGTAGCCTCATGGTGTCTCCTTTGCAGTTGAAACAACGAGAGCCTGACCGCTGCTGCATGGGCCCGCGGGGACCGCACGAGCCGGCCGCCAGACGGGCTCACGTTAGACCATGGGGGGCCCACTTTTCAAATGGGGTTGTTCTGCAGGCGGGTTCCGGCCGGGGCAGCGTCCTGGGGCAGCGCGTCCGCCTTGGCCCGCATCTTGGCGGCGATGTACTCGCCATGGGTCACGTGCAGCAGGCCGGCGATCTTGCTGATGACGTGGTTTTCGTGTGCGTCCAGGTGCGCGTCGGCATAGGCCACGTGCCACAACGATTCGACCAGTTCGATCTTTTGCGGATGCGTCAGGCGGTCGTTGACCCGGCTGGTGAAGGCGTGAAAGTCGTTGGCGGTACGGGCGGTGTCCTGCGCCAGCGCCATCAGGTCGTCCACGGACGCGGGCGGCAGCACAAAGCGGTCGCTGAGCGCACGGATCACGGCCTGCCGCTCGGCCGCGCTGTGGTTCTGGTCGGCGCGCATCACCTCCACCAGCAGCACGGCGGTGGCCAGGCGAAGCGCCTGTTCGGCCTCGGCGGCCGAGTGGGTGGGGTCGATGTCGAGGAAGGTATCGAGCAGGTGCCGGAAGGCTTTGAGCATGGGCGGTGTCGGGCTGTTTTTCAGGGGCTACTTCTTCACCAGATGCCCGCGGATGTCGGCCAGCTTGGCCTGCAGGCGGCGCTGGTTGTCCGCGCCGACACGCAACAGGATCTTGCGCCCGGCCGACAGGTTCTGCAGCTGCGGGTCGGCAAACTCGTAGCGCACCCAGGGCCGTTGCGAAGGCACGGAGCCTTTGACTTCCACCAGATGGACCGCCGGCGCCTGCGCGGGCACGGGCGTGTCGATCAGGTGGTCGATCACCTGCACCAGCCGGTCGTTGAAGTAGCGCCCCGGGAAGCCCTGTTCCGCATAAGCCTGCTGGAACAGCGGGTAGAGGCGGCGGTACATGCCCACCGCCTGGGCCGTGTCGATCGACTCGATCAGGCTCACCAGTGGCTGGTAGCGCCGGCTGTTGTCGGGGTGGATGGTCTCGGTGCCGTCGGCGCTGTTGCGCTGGGTGGTGAAGCGTTGCGGCGTGGGGCTGACGGGCCAGACGGTGACCGGCGCGTGCGGCCGCGCGAGGTTGTCCACGGTGGCCACCGCGTGGGAGAGGAAGCCGTCGATCTGCAGGAAGTTGAGCACGTTCTTGCGGCCGATCAGTCGCTCCAGCATCTGGTTCACCTGCGGCCCGGCGTCGGCCAGCGCAGGCAAAGGCTCTTTGTCAGCCTGGCCGTCGGCGCCGGGTTCGGCGGCGTCGATGGGGTGTTCGACGGCGGGTGTGGTGGGTGCGGCGGCGGGAGCGGCTGGCTGTACGGGCTCGGCGGGTGCGGCCGGTGCGGCGGCAACCGGTGCGGCTTCGGGTGCGGGCACCGCCTGGTTGCGCTTCCAGGCGTAGTAGCCGCCTGCGGCCACCAGGGCGAGCACGATGGCCGCCACGAGCAGGGAAGGGGTTCGGGAAGGTTCGGGGGGACGGTACTCGTCGCGATCCAGTTCAGGTTCCATGGGCCTCATCTGCGCCGTAGCGGTGGACAGGCGGACCATCCTACGCGTCTGGAGGGGTCAGGTCCACCCTGCGCCCCGACCTCCCGCCCTGCCCGGCCACAACACCAGCCACACCACCCCCACCAGCCCCAGCCACTTCAGCAGCGCCAGCAGCGACATCAGCGCGCCGGTGATGGCAGCGACGAAGAAGTATTCGCTGTGGGTGAGCGTGATCGTGAGCCAGGTGAACAGGTTTTCGCCGACGTCGGATAACACCATCAGCGGCAGCGCCCAGCCCAGGCGGTTGAGCCAGCGCGAGACGGGCTGCCCCACGCGCCGCAGCCCGGCCCCGCGCGCGAACCCGGCCACGCAGAAGCGCGACAGCACCTGGGCGTAGGCCACGATGAGGCCCAGGTCCCACAGCAGCGACCAGCGGGGTGAACCGAACAGGTTCACCTGCTGCAGACCGGTGATCAGTCCTTCCCAGATCTGGCCCCGCTCAACGGCGGCGAGACCGTCGTAAAACCACAGCATCTGCCAGCGCACAAAGTCCAGGTTGGTGGCCAGAAACGCCGGGTAGCTGGAGAGCGCCTGCCACAGGTCGGCCCAGAAGTTCTGCTGCGCGTAGTACTCGCCCTTGAGCAGCATCTGCCCGATGCCGCCGTACAGCACCAGGAAGGCCAGGCCCCAGCCCAGGATGGGCCACCAGGGCTGGGGCCGCGCCCAGTCGGTGTCTTTCGGGTAGGCCACGGCAAGGGACTGCACGCTGGCGTGTTCTTCGGCGGGGATGGTCTGCCGGCCGCCGGCGCCGTCGTCCACCAGCCCCGGGGTGCGCACCGCCATGCCGGTGACGGCCCACAGCGGGGTGCGGTGCAGTTCACTGTGGGCCACGGGCACCAGCGGTTTGGGGCTGGACGGGTCGGCGTACAGCGCTTCCAGCACCTGCTGGTCGGTCATGGGCTGGCCGTCTGCCGCACTCAGGCGAAGGCCACATTGCACGGCTTCGCCCACCAGCCACCCCATGGCCCGGTCGGCCAGCGCCAGTCGGTCGGGCGTGTAGCCGCCCCCCACGTCGCAATGAGCGCCAGAGAACCAGAGCTGTTTCAGCGACACGGGCAGACCGCGGTCGGACCGGTACTGGCCGTTGGGGTCGACGTACTGCCGGGGAGCGAACTGCGCGCGGTATTCGTCAAGGGCCAGCGCCTGCCGGACGTTGAGGAAGCGCTTGCCGCCCACGTCGGCGCGCGCGGTGAACTGTTTGGAGAACGGCGGCATGCCCACGGACGCCACCGTGTCCCAGACGCCCACGAAATGGATGTTGACGTGCTGTTCGAAGGGGTCGGCGAACAGCTGCGTGGCCTGCCGGGCGATGCGGCGCGCGCTCTCGCCGCGGCTGTCGCGGTCCGAGAAGTAGACGTGCAGCAGCGACGGCACCATCGAGACCATGTGCGGCTGCAGGATGCCGAACATGTTCACCAGCCCCGCCACGCTGCGCGCCGTGAAGGCCCCGCGCGAAAAGCCGAACACGTAGATCTCGTCGCCGGGCTGGTAGCTCGACATGAGGAACTGGTAGCACTCGGCCATGTTCTCGTAGACCCCGCGGCCGAAGGCCAGGCCGGCCAGTCGTTCACCGTAGCGGTTGATGCTGTCCCACACGGTGGCGCCGGGCAGCTCGCCCGGGTTGCCGACGCCGGGGTCGTAGAACACCAGCTGGTCCCCGTCGCCATGGTTTCGGAGCAGCTGGCACAGCCGCACGACGTTGGTGTCGCTCTCGCCGCCGGTGAGGTTGTTGTTGGTCCCGTCGCAGCAGAGGACGATCTGGCGTGGCGTTGAAGCGTTCATGGTCTGCTCCTTCACAAGCCGTGGGAGCTGCAAGTGTGATCCCAAAGACGGCCCGCCACTCCCCCCTGAATGAGGGAGGCGCAGGCGCCCGTTGAGGAGTAGCTTGGCAGCCCCCTCACCAACCATTCGGAGGTTTCCATGGGCAACCCGAACGACAAGCCGCCGGCCAAGGAGGGCTGGCTGGTCAAGCTGAACCTGGTGCTGACGATGGTGCTGGCGGCACTCGGCTTCTGGCTCAACTACAACGCGCAGCAGCAGAAGCTGGCCTTCGACGAGCAGAAGCTGGCGCTGGACCGGCTGCAGTCCCTGCTGGCCACGAACCGGGACCAGCGCGAGGAACGCGGCTCGCGCGAGCAGATGCGGCTGCAGCTGTTCGACAAGGTGTCGGTCTCGCTTCAGCGGGGCGAGGACCGGTACGTCGAGGCGGCGCGCGCGCTGGTCGAGAGCCTGCTGTCCACCACCGACCCGGTCGAGTCCGAGCTTCGTGTGGGTCTGATCCGCGCGCTGGCGCTGGGTGCACCGGTGGCCCAGCAGCAGGCACTGAAGGAGGCCGCCAACAAGGAGGCCACGTTCCAGACCGAACAGCGGGCGCTGGAAGCCGAGGTGCAACTGCAGGCGACAAAGCCCCTGGTGCGCAACAGCCCGCTGGCGGCCTACCGGGTGGACGTGTTCTATTGCGCCGGTGCGTCGAGCGCCGCCAACGAGAGCCGCGCCCAGGGATTCCAGAGGACGCTCAGGGAGCGCATCGACGGCATCCAGGTGCGGGTGCGGGAACTCGCGCCGTCCATCAACGCCAGCCCGGGGTACGGCATCACCCGCAGCGAGGTGCGCTACGAAACCGCCACGGAGGCCCGCCCCGCCGAAGAGCTGGCGGGCCTCCTCGCCAGCGGTGGCGCCCGGCTGCCGCTGAGACCCGTGAACAACACCACGCCCCTGTACCTGAGCGTGTTTGCCTGCTGACCTGCGCGCCCCACGCACACGCCGGGATGCGGCGCTGTCCTACACGCGCCACAGGCTTCGTCGGACGCGCGGCCTTTGCGGGTTCAGGGATGATCGGCCCATCACAGGAGACCACCATGAATGCTCTGGCTTGCAGCGTTTTCTCTGTCGCCCTCTGTGGCTCTATCGTCCCCGCGTGGGCCGCGGGCGACCGGCCGTCCGTGCAGGCGCAGTACCAGGCCGACCGCCAGGCCTGTCTGTTGCTCACCGATCCCGTGGCCCGGCAGGACTGCCTGCGCGAAGCCGGGGCGGTGCGCCAGGAGGCGCTGCAGGGCCAGCGCGCGCCTACACCCGATGCCGCCGCCCTGGCCCGCAATGCCCTGGTGCGCTGCCAGGCGCACCCGGCCGGCACCGAGCGCGACCTGTGCGAGCGCATGGTGCGGGGCGAAGGCCGGGTGCAGGGTGATGTGGCCAGCGGCGGGGTGTTGCGCGAGCTCACGGTGACCGTGCCCGCACCGACGCCGGCCGACCCCGCGCGATGACGCCGGGGAAACGGAGACGGGGAGGCCTCAGTGCCGCTCAGGCACCTGCCCCACCTCGTCGCCCCACACGCGGTTGATGCGGCGGCCGCGCTGCACGGCCGGGCGCTCGCCAATGGTTGTGGCCCAGCGCAGCACGTGCGTGTACTCGTGCACCGAGAGGAACTCGCCCGCGTTGTAGATCTTGCCCTCGACCAGGGCGCCGTACCAGGGATAGATGGCCATGTCGGCGATGCTGTACTCGTCACCCGCCATGAAGGTGTGTGTGGCCAGGTGGCGGTTGAGCACGTCGAGCTGGCGCTTGGTTTCCATGGCGAAGCGGTTGATGGGGTACTCGAACTTCTCGGGCGCGTAGGCGTAGAAGTGTCCGAAGCCGCCGCCCAGGTAGGGCGCAGAACCCATCTGCCAGAACAGCCAGTTCAGCGCCTCGGTGCGCGGCGCGTGCGCCTTGGGCAGGAAGGCGCCGAACTTCTCGGCCAGGTAGAGCAGGATGGCGCCGGACTCGAACACGCGCGTCGGCGGTTCGGTGCTGCGGTCCAGCAAGGCCGGAATCTTGGAGTTGGGGTTGACCTCGACGAAGCCGCTGGAGAACTGGTCGCCTTCGCCGATCTTGATCAGCCAGGCGTCGTACTCGGCACCGCTGTGGCCCAGAGCGAGAAGCTCTTCGAGCATCACGGTCACCTTCACGCCGTTGGGCGTGGCCATCGAATACAGCTGCAGCGGATGCTTGCCGACCGGCAGGGCCTTGTCGTGCGTGGGGCCGGCGATGGGGCGGTTGATGTTGGCGAACTGGCCGCCGTTGGCCTGGTCCCAGGTCCAGACAGCAGGTGGGGTGTAGGGGGTGTGGGTGCTCATGGACCCATGCTAGTGCAGCGGCAGAAACCCTGCCACGCCCCCCGTTCAGTGCACGAGCACCTGCCGCAGGGCCGACGCCAGCTCCGACGCCACGAACTTGGCCACATAGGCGTCGGCGCCCACGGCCTGCACATGGGCCTCGTTGGTGGTCCCGGTGAGGGAGGAATGGATGACCACCGGGATGGACTTGAAGCGCGGGTCCTGCTTGATGTTGCGCGTGAGCGTGAAGCCGTCCATGACCGGCATCTCCAGATCGGTCAGCACCAGGGCCACCCGGTCGGTGGCGGCCCGGCCTTCGGCGCGCGCCTCGTCGTCGATCGACTGCAGCCGGTCCCAGGCCTCCTGCCCGGTCTTGGTCATGACAAAGTTCACCCCCATGGCGCCCAGCCCCTGCTCGATCAGCATGCGCGCGACCGGCGAGTCGTCGGCCGCCAGCACGATGGACCCGGGTGGCAGGACCACCTGGTCGCCCACGGCGTCGAGGGCAGTTTCCTTTCCTGTCGGAGGCATCACGCTGCGTAGGATCTGCTCCACGTCCAGCACCTGCACCAGCCGTGTGCTGCCGTTCTCGCCCCCCAGCTTGGCGATGCTGGTCACCAGGTCGCCGCCATTGCCTTCGGCGGCCAGCACGTCGCTCCATTCCAGCCGCACGATTTCGTCCACCTCTTCGACCGCGAAGGCCTGGGTGGTGCGGGCGTACTCGGTGACCATCAGGATGCTGTGCCCCCGCCTGGGCGTGCAGCCGACCATGGCGGGCAGGTCGATCACCGGAATGATCTGGCCCCGGATGTTGGCCACGCCCAGCACCTGCGGCGGCGCGTTGGCGATGCCGGTGATCTTGGGCATGACCAGGATTTCGCGCACCTTGAAGACGTTGATGCCGAACAGCTCGCGGCGGTCGCTGCCGGGCGCCTCGCCCAGGCGGAACAGCATCAGCTCGAACTGGTTGTTGCTGGTGAGCTGCGCGCGTTCATTGACGTCGTGCAGCGAGGTGCTCAGGCTCATGGCGGACTCCGAAGGGAATAACACCCGCAGGATACGAAGCATCCGCCAGCACCGAAGTCCGGATCAGCGCGGAGAAAACCCGGCTATTCACTCGCCCTGTGCCCCAGCTGCAAAACGGAGGACACTTGGTTCACAGTTCATGTCCGTCGCCAACCCACCCGCACCGCCATGACCCAACGCCCGCGAAAAGCCATTGATGTGAACGCCGCCGACACGCCGGACGCCTCGCCGATCGGTCAGGCCATCCTTTCGCTGATCGGCAAGGTGCCCGCCTCCCGGGAACCGGTCAGCCCCGCGCCCATGGACGATGCCCGCAAGGCGGCCAACGCGGCGGCGGCCAAGGCTGCGCTGGCCGCAGGCGCGCTGGCGCTGCCACCCGGCGTGGTGGGCTGGCTGACCATCCTGCCGGAGATGATGGGCGTCTGGAAAATCCAGCGGCAGCTGGTGGCCGACATCGCGGCGATCTATGGCAAACACGCATCGCTCACGCCCGAACAGGTGGTGTACTGCCTGTTCCAGCACACCGCCGCGCAAGGGGTGCGCGACCTGGTGGTGCGTGTGGGTCAGCGCACGCTGGTGCGGCGCGCCTCGCCGGTGCTGATCCGTACGATCACGCGCCGGGTCGGCGCCAAGCTGGCACAGAAGGCGGCGGGCAAGGGCGTGGCGCGCTGGATTCCGGTGGTCGGCGCCGTGGGCATGGGCGCCTACGCGTACTACGACACGGCGCAGGTCGCGGCCACGGCCATCGATCTGTTCGAGGGGGTGATCGAGGTCGAAGCGGTGGAGGTGGACGGTTAAGCGCCCCGCCCGGCCAGTGCAAAGTTGATCGCTGCACAGACCGCCGTGGTCTGCGCCAGATTGCATTGGGACGGTGTCGCGCGCGGGCTGTCCGGATAGACCTCGGTGGTCGTGGTGTAGCGCGCGCCCGTGATGCTGGCGCAGAGTCCCAGCTCCCGCAGGGGATAGCGGATCACTCCGGGCGCCACCATGGGCGAGCCAATGATGCCGCCGGCTGCGTCGGCGGGCGCAATGTGCGTGACCCTGGAGACCTCGTCGATGATGGCCCGCTGGAACCCGGGTTGAGGGTTCTCGGCGTCGTCCACCAGATAGAAGCCGTCGGGAATCGTGCAGGGCTCGAAGGCCTCGCCATCGCGGGCCGCCTTGGCTGGCCGGAACTCGGATTCGTCGCTGTCGGTGGTTTCGTGCAGGTCGATGTGAGCGATGAACCGCCCTTTGAACGGCGCGACCAGACGCATCAGCGCCGCCGACTCGGGCGCCGGGCTCGGCTCGCGGAACGAGCGGTTGGGGTCGACGGCATCGTGGTTCCAGCGCTGGACGCGCTCATAGGCCCAGGGACTGACGCAAGGCACCACCAGCAGGTTGACCCGGTCACTGAACGCCGCGGCATCCTGCGCCAGGAACTGCAGGGCGCCGTGAACGCCACTGGTCTCGTAGCCATGCACACCGCCGGTGACCAGCACCACCGGCAAGTCGCTGCGCCACCGGCGACTGCGAACGGCCAGCAACGGGAGACGCTCATCGCCGGACTCCACCTCGCCATAGGTCTGCACGTCGAAATGACCGCGCAACCGGTCCACCGCCGCCACCACGTCGTCGCGGTGGGAGCGCTGGCGCCGCTGGCGCGAGCGCCAGAGGGCCCGCTCTTCCGGGCCCCAGGGCTTGCCCGGCGTTCCGATGGGATAGAAGGATGTGGTGGCCTCTGAAGACGTCATGGACGGACTTTCTGTGGTGCGGTGGCGCAGCGACAATGCAGCCATGAATTTTGCCGAACACCTCAGAACCCTTCCGTCGGTCGCCCACCTCGCGTCGCTGGACCTGCTCGACGCCAGCGGCGCCCTGGTGGCGAGCATCCACAACCAGCCTGGCCAGGCCGGCTCGCTGGCGATCTACCACGCGCTGGCCAAGCAGTACGGCGGCACCATCACGCCCGAAGCCGCGGCACTGGGCCTGCAGTGGTACGGAGAACACACGGCGGACGCCCTGGCGAACCCCGGCAAGCACCCCAACATCGACCGGCTGCTGGCCTGGTCGCAGGGAACGGCCATCTATCTGGTGCGGCCGCACAACGCCTGACCGGCGGTCAGATTCACGTCAAGGGGCGTGAACTACAATTGCGGGCTATGTTTGACGCCAGCCCGTTCTCCCTGAACACCGCACCCGCCGCCATGGCCGGTGTTGCTGCGCGCGCAATCTCCATCAAAACCACGACCATTAAGGGCTGATCCAGCCTGGTTCGTCGTGCGCCCTCCCCGGCCAGACGAGCCGGGCAAGTCGGTCTGGTCTGGACCTGTTTATTCACTTGAAAGGGCATTCTCAATGAGCAAGTTGGTTGGTCTGGTCGGCTGGCGCGGCATGGTCGGCTCCGTTTTGATGGATCGCATGGTCGAGGAAAAGGACTTCGACCTGATCGAGCCGCTGTTCTTCTCCACCTCCAACGCCGGCGGCAAGGCGCCTGCCATGGCGAAGAACGAAACCACGCTGCAGGACGCGAACAACATCGACGCCCTCAAGCGCTGCGAGATCATCATCACCGCCCAGGGTGGCGACTACACGAACGAGGTCTACCCCAAGCTGCGCGCCGCCGGCTGGAACGGCCACTGGATCGACGCCGCCTCCGCCCTGCGCATGGAAAAGGACGCCGTCATCGTGCTCGACCCGGTCAACATGCCGGTGATCAAGAACGCCCTGGCCAAGGGCGGCAAGGAATGGATCGGCGGCAACTGCACGGTCTCCTGCATGCTGATGGGCGTGGGCGCGCTGTACAAGGCCGGTCTGGTCGAGTGGATGAGCACCCAGACCTACCAGGCAGCCTCGGGCGGCGGCGCCCAGCACATGCGCGAACTGCTGACGCAGTACGGCACGCTGAACGCCGAGGTGAAGGCCCTGCTGGACGACCCCAAGAGCGCCATCCTGGAAATCGACCGCAAGGTCATCGCCAAGCAGCGCAGCCTGAGCGGCGCCGAGACCGCCAATTTCGGCGTGCCGCTGGGCGGTTCGCTGATCCCCTGGATCGACAAGGACCTGGGCAACGGCATGTCCAAGGAAGAGTGGAAGGGCATGGCCGAGACCAACAAGATCCTGGGCATGGGCGAAGGTTTCGGCTCGGCGCCGATCCCGGTGGACGGGTTCTGCGTGCGCGTGGGCGCCATGCGCTGCCACAGCCAGGCCCTGACCTTCAAGTTGAAGAAGGATGTGCCGGTGGCCGACATTGAGGCCATGATCGCCGCCGACAACCCCTGGGCCAAGGTGGTGCCGAACACCCGCGAAGCCACCATCAGGGACCTGACGCCGGTGGCCGTGACCGGCACCATGAGCATCCCGGTCGGCCGCATCCGCAAACTGGCCATGGGCCCCGAGTACGTGGGCGCCTTCACCATCGGCGACCAGCTCCTGTGGGGCGCCGCCGAGCCGCTGCGCCGCATGCTGCGCATCCTGCTCGACGCCTGATTCGTCACTACTTCTTACTTACATTCACAAAAAAGCCGGCCTGCGCGCCGGCTTTGTCGTTGTGACGCCGCAACGCGAACAACGCCCGTGGGCCGACCAAAGGCCACCCCGGAAACTCAAGCGGATTCTCAGCTTGTCACCGTAATGCGTTGATGTTAAGGTCAATTCTCGGTTTTTTACGTCGAGGTTCAAGTGCCCAAATCCACCCGCCATACCCCCTTGTTCGGGACCATGACCACCCTCGGGGGCGTCGGTCGCAGAGGAACTTCGCGGTTACATGCCGTGGCAGCAGCTGCACTGCTGTCTGCCGGCCTCATGCAGCACGACGACGCGCTCGCTCTCGCGCTTGGTCGCGTGGCGGTGCAGTCCTCGTTGGGCGAGCCTTTGCGGGCCGAGGTGGATGTGCTCGAAATCACGCCCGAAGAGGCCTCCAGCCTGCGTGTCGGACTGGCGGCACCTGAAGCCTTCAGGTCCTCGGGCATGGACCTCAGTTCGGCCATCGCCGGACTCCAGATCACCCTGCAGCGCCGGGCGGACGGCCGTGCATACCTGAGCGTGGTGGGCTCGCGCCCTGTCAACGAGCCCTTCGTGGACATGGTGCTGGAGGCCAATTGGTCGTCCGGCCGGCTGGTGCGGGAATACACACTGCTGCTGGACCCACCCAAGACCACGGCGGCGCCACCAGCACCGCTCAACGCTGCCGCGGCAGCACCTGCGCCAGCCCCGGCGGCTCGCAGCAATGCCGCCGCAGCACCCGCTGCCCCGAGCCGAGCGGCCACCCCATCGGCGGCCGCAACCCCCAAGGCAGACAAGCCCGCTGCGGCAGCCCCTGCGGCGGCCAAGCCGGCAGCAGCGCCCTCCGCCGATGGCCCGTCCAAACAGGTCACCACCAAGGCTGGCGACACCGCTGGCCGCATCGCGGCGGCCAACCTGCCCGCCAATGCATCGCTGGACCAGATGCTGGTGGCCATGCTCCGCGCCAATCCGCAGGCGTTCATCGGCAACAACGTCAACCGGATGAAAGCCGGCGCGATCCTGAACCTGCCGACCGAAGCAGCATCCATCGACGTCTCTGCCGGAGAAGCCAAGCGCATCGTGGCGGCACAGAGCCGCGACTTCAACGAGTTCCGTCGCCGGCTGGCGGGTGCAGTCCCCGAAGCACCTGTGGCGGCCGCCGACCGCCAGGCGTCCGGCAAGGTGCAAACCGAAGTCGAAGACAAGAAGCCGGCCCAGTCGGCTCAGGACAAGCTGACGCTGTCCAAGGGCGCGGTTGCGGGCCAGGATGCCAAGGAAGACAAGATCGCCCAGGAACGCCAGGCCAAGGAAGCATCGACCCGGGTGGCAGAGCTTTCTCGCAACATCGACGAGCTGTCCAAGCTGGGACCGGCCGCGGCATCGGGTGCGCCGGCGGCTCCTGCAGCCAAACCCGCCGCCAGCACCCCGGCCCCGTCTCTGCCTGTGGGGGCTCCAACCGCACCAGCTGCGGCGCCCGCACCTGTGGCCGCCACACCTGCCGCCCCCTCCCCGGAACCGGCCGCAGCCCCGGCCCCCCCAACCCCTACCGCGGAATCTGCACCTGCTCCGGCGCCCGAGGCGCCTGCCGCCGCTGAGCCTCCTGCTCCCCCTCCGGCACCAGCCCCAGCTCCTGCACCGAAACCACGTCCAGCGCCTGCCCCCGCGCCTGTCGAAGAGCCGTCGTTTGTCGGCCAGCTGATGGACAACCCCATGGTGCTGCCTGGCGCGGCCGCCCTGCTGGCGTTGCTCGGAGGCTTCGCGTTCTACCGCACGCGCCAGAAGAAGAAGGGCAGCGGCGTCGACAGCTCCTTCCTGGAAAGCCGCCTGCAGCCCGACTCGTTCTTTGGCTCCAGCGGGGGGCAACGCATCGACACCAACGAAGCCGCGGCGTCCGGATCGTCCATGGTGTATTCGCCCAGTCAGCTGGACGCCGCCGGTGATGTCGATCCCGTGGCGGAGGCCGACGTCTACCTCGCCTACGGCAGGGACCTGCAAGCCGAGGAGATCCTCAAAGAAGCCATGCGCAGCGCACCCACCAGGGTCGCCATTCACAACAAGCTGCTCGAGATCTACGCCAAGCGCCGCGACTCGAAGGCTTTCGAGGTGGTCGCCACGGAGGCCTATGCACTCACGCAAGGCCAGGGACCGGAGTGGGAGCACGCCTGCGAACTGGGCAAGGAACTGGATCCTGCCAACCCGCTGTACCAGCCCGGAGGAAGTCCGGCGGTCAAACCCGGCGCGGCCGTGCCGATGGCCACCGGCGCCACCATCCCGTTTGGCAGCAGCACGCTGGGAGACAACGCCAAGTCGGGAGACGCAGGCGACCTGGATCTCGATCTGGACTTCATGGAAGAGTCCTCGCGCTCGCCGCTGGCTGCCGCCAACGGCAAGGCCGACGCTCCGGTGTCGGCAATGGATGACCTTTCCCAGACCGACGCCCTGACCCCTGAGCCAGCCCAGTTGGCCGACCCGGCGTCGCGGCCCATGGATTTCGATCTTGACTTCCCGTCAGACCCCATGCCGCTGACCTCAATGCCCGCGGCAGAGCAGCCTACTTTCGACCATGCGGAAGTCCTGCCCGACTTCGACATCGAGACACCGGCGAGTGCGCCCGCAGCTGCACCAGCCTCTCCGGAACTGATGTCCTTTGATCTGGGCGACCTGAGCCTCGACCTCAATGGCAAACCCGAGGCGGGCGATCCGCTGGCGGGCAACGAGCTGGGCGCGGAAAGCCCGCTGGAAACCAAGCTCTCGCTGGCAGAGGAGTTCCGCGCCATCGGCGATCTGGAAGGCGCGCGCTCCCTGGCCGAAGAGGTGCTGGCAGAAGCATCGGGCTCTCTCAAGACCAAGGCCAGCGCTTTCCTGGCAGACCTCTCCTGACCCCCGCATCCTCCGCTCCTCTCCCCGACGCGCCCACTCCGGCCCCGATGCCGGCCGGTGGGCGCATCGCATTGGGCGTGTCCTACAACGGCCGGAACTACGACGGCTGGCAGAGCCAGCCCAGCGGCCAAACGGTCCAGGACAAGCTCGAAAGGGCCCTGGCCCGCTTTCTGGATGTGCCTGCGGTGAATACCCTTTGCGCCGGGCGCACCGATGCTGGCGTGCACGGACTGAACCAGGTGGTGCATTTCGACAGCCCGCTGGTGCGGCCTGAAAACGCCTGGGTGCGCGGCACCAACAGCTTCCTGCCGCCCGACATCGCCGTGCAATGGGCGCGCAAGGTGCCACCAGGCTTTCACGCACGGGCCAGCGCCACCGGCCGGCGCTATGCCTACGTACTGCTCGAATCGCCCGTGCGCCCCAGTGTGGACCAGGGACAGGTGGGCTGGGTGTTCCGCCCGCTGGACCTGGCCGCCATGCAAAGCGCTGCCAACGCGCTGCTGGGCGAACACGACTTCACGTCGTTCCGAGCGTCGTCCTGCCAGGCTCACAGCCCGGTCAAGGACATGCGCCGCATCGAGATCGCCCGGCGCGGTGCCTACTGGCGCTTCGAATTCGAAGCCTCGGCCTTCCTGCACCACATGATCCGCAACATCATGGGCTGCCTGATTGCTGTCGGAACCGGGAACCGCCCGCCGTCGTGGATGGCCGAGGTGCTGGCCGCCCAAAGCCGCGACGCCGCCGCGCCCACCTTTGCACCCGACGGCTTGTATTTCCTGGGTCCGGTCTACGATCCGTCCTGGAACATCCCGGACCGCACACCCGCTTTCGACTGGTTGCCCTGAGCCCCATGCCCCACCGCACCCGCATCAAGATCTGTGGCCTTACGCGCGAGGCCGATGTGGATGCGGCCGTGCGCGCAGGGGCCGATGCCATCGGCTTCGTGCTCTACCCGCAGAGCCCGCGCTTCGTCAGCCCCGAACGAGCCGGCGAACTGGCACGCCGGCTACCGCCCTTCGTCACGCCCGTGCTGCTGTTCGTCAACGCCAGCCCCGAGTTCATCACCCAGGGTCTGGCCGCTGTGCCCAACGCCCTCCTGCAATTCCACGGCGACGAAACGCCCGCCGACTGCACAGCCGCCTGCCGACCGTTTGTCCGCGCCGCGCGCATTCCCCCTGGCCCGGCCGGCGCGGGCTTCGATCTCCTAAAATACGCGTCCGACTTCACCGCAGCCCAGGCCATCCTGCTCGACGCCCATGTCGAGGGCTACGGTGGCGGCGGTCAATCTTTCGACTGGACGGCTTTCCCTTGGTCACACCCCACACTAAACGCCAGCTCTCGTCTCGTTTTGTCTGGTGGACTCACGCCTGCAAACGTGACCGATGGCATTCGCCTCGTGCGGCCCTGGGCCGTTGACGTGAGCTCCGGGGTCGAAGCCGCCAAAGGCATCAAGGACCCAGACAAGATGCTCGCCTTCGTGGCCGCCGTGCGCGCGGCCGATGCACAGAACCCCCGCCCCAGCTGACCCGTCTTCGGGTGGCTCGGGCCCAGCAACGAGACACCCCACATGGACACCGGCACCTACCAGCAACCCGACGCCCGCGGCCACTTCGGCATCTACGGTGGCAGCTTCGTGAGCGAGACGCTCACCCACGCCATCAACGAGCTCAAGGCCGCGTACGCCAAGTACCAGCACGACCCCGAGTTTCTGGCCGAATTCCGCAAGGAACTGGCCCATTTCGTCGGCCGGCCCAGCCCCGTCTACCACGCCGAGCGCATGAGCCGCGAGGTCGGCGGTGCGCAAATCTTCCTCAAGCGCGAAGACCTCAACCACACCGGCGCGCACAAGATCAACAACGTGATCGGCCAGGCCATGCTCGCCAAGCGCATGGGCAAGCCGCGCGTGATCGCCGAGACCGGCGCCGGACAACACGGCGTGGCCACCGCCACCATCTGCGCCCGCTACGGCCTGGAGTGCGTGGTCTACATGGGCAGCGAGGACGTCAAGCGCCAGAGCCCCAACGTCTACCGAATGAAGCTGCTGGGCGCGACCGTCGTGCCCGTCGAGTCGGGCAGCAAGACGCTGAAGGACGCGCTCAACGAAGCCATGCGCGACTGGGTCGCCAACGTGGACAACACCTTCTACATCATCGGCACCGTGGCCGGCCCGCACCCCTACCCGATGATGGTGCGCGACTTCCAGAGCGTGATCGGCAACGAATGCCTGGTGCAGATGCCGCAGATGCTGAAAGAAGCCGGCTGTGTGGGCGAGCAGCCCGACGCCGTGGTCGCCTGCGTGGGCGGTGGCAGCAACGCCATGGGTATCTTCTATCCCTACATCAACCACACCGGCACGCGCCTGATCGGCGTGGAGGCGGCGGGGGAAGGCCTGGACAGCGGCAAACATTCTGCGTCGCTGCAGAAGGGCAGCCCCGGCGTGCTGCACGGCAACCGCACCTACGTGCTGCAGGACGACAACGGCCAGGTGACCGAAACGCACAGCGTCAGCGCGGGCCTCGACTATCCCGGCGTCGGCCCCGAGCATGCCTTCCTCAAGGACATCGGCCGCGCGGAATACGTCGGCATCACCGACAAGGAAGCGCTGGAGGCCTTCCACTACCTCTGCCGCACCGAGGGCATCATCCCCGCGCTGGAATCCAGCCACGCTGTGGCTTACGCCATGAAGCTGGCCAAAACGATGAAGCCCACGCAGTCGGTGCTGGTCAACCTTTCCGGCCGCGGCGACAAGGACATCGGCACCGTGGCCGACCTGTCCAACGCCGACTTCTACTGCCGACCCAGCTGTCGCGGCCAGTCCGTCAAGGGCGGCGCCGATTCCGTTGTGAAGGTGTCCAAATGAGCCGCATCGAAAAAACCCTGGCCGACCTGAAGGCCCAGAACCGCAAGGCCCTGATTCCGTTCGTCACCGCTGGCTTCCCGTATGCCGACATCACGCCCAAGCTGATGCACGGCATGGTCGAAGGCGGTGCCGACATCATCGAACTGGGCGTCCCGTTCTCCGACCCGTCCGCCGACGGCCCGGTGATCCAGAAAGCGGGCGACCGCGCGCTGTCGCTGGGCATCGGCCTGGCGCAGGTGATCACCATGGTGCGCGAGTTCCGCAAGGAGAACGACCGCACGCCGGTGGTGCTGATGGGGTATGCCAACCCCATTGAGCGCTACGATCAGAAGCACGGTGCGGGCAGCTTCGTGCGCGACGCCTCGGCCGCCGGCGTGGATGGCGTGCTGGTGGTGGATTACCCGCCCGAAGAATGCGAGGAGTTCGCGGCCGCGCTGCGCGCCGCGAACATGGACCTGATCTTCCTGCTGGCCCCCACTTCCACCGACGAGCGCATGGCGCAGGTCGCGCGCGTGGCGAGCGGTTATGTCTACTACGTCTCGCTCAAGGGCGTGACCGGCGCCGGCACGCTGGATGTGGGCCAGGTCGAGGCCATGCTGCCGCGCATCCGCGCGCATGTGAGCATCCCGGTCGGCGTGGGCTTCGGCATCCGCGACGCCGAGACCGCCAAGGCCATTGGCAAGACCGCCGACGCGGTGGTGATCGGCAGCAAGATCATCCAGCTGATCGAGGACGAGCCCTTCGAGAAGGTGGTGCCGGTGGCGGCGCACTTCATGCGCACCATCCGGAAAGCGCTGGACGCATAATCCGCCATCTTTAAGCCGGCCCCAGAGTCCGGCCCATCGTTAGGAGTTTCCGATGTCCTGGCTTGAAAAACTGCTGCCGCCCAAGATCACGCACACCGACCCGGCCGAGCGCCGCAGCGTCCCCGAGGGTCTGTGGATCAAGTGCCCCAGCTGCGAGGCCGTGCTCTACAAGACGGATCTCGAGAAGAATCAGAACGTCTGCCCGCACTGCAGCCACCACCACCGCATCGGCGCTCGCGCACGCCTGAACGCCTTCCTCGACGCAGAAGGTCGCTACGAGCTGGCGCAGGAAGTGCTGCCGGTCGACGCGCTGAAGTTCAAGGACAGCCGCAAGTACCCCGAGCGCCTGAAGGAAGCCCTGGAAACCACGGGCGAGACCGACGCACTCATCGTCATGGGTGGTGCGGTGCAGGGCATCAGCCTGGTCGTCGCCTGCTTCGAGTTCGATTTCATGGGTGGTTCCATGGGTTCGGTGGTCGGTGAGCGTTTCGTGCGCGGCGTCGAAGAGGCCATTGCCCAGAAGGTGCCTTTCGTCTGCTTCACCGCCACCGGCGGCGCGCGCATGCAGGAAGGCCTGCTGTCGCTGATGCAGATGGCCAAGACCAACGCTGCGCTGACCCGCCTGGCCAAGAAGAACCTGCCCTACATCAGCGTGCTGACCGACCCGACCATGGGCGGAGTCTCCGCCGGCTTCGCCTTCGTGGGCGATGTGGTGATCGCCGAGCCCAAGGCCTTGATCGGCTTTGCCGGCCCGCGTGTGATCGAAAACACCGTGCGTGTGAAGCTGCCCGAAGGTTTCCAGCGCGCCGAGTTCCTGCAGACCAAGGGGGCGGTGGACTTCATCTGCGACCGCCGCGAGCTGCGCCGGACCGTGGCCAGCACCCTGGCCATGCTGCAGCGCCAGAGCGCCGACGCGGTGGTGCCGGATTGAGCGAAACGCCGCTGAC
Organism: Hydrogenophaga sp. NH-16; assembly: GCF_004006415.1. Classification (NCBI taxonomy): domain Bacteria; kingdom Pseudomonadati; phylum Pseudomonadota; class Betaproteobacteria; order Burkholderiales; family Comamonadaceae; genus Hydrogenophaga; species Hydrogenophaga sp. NH-16. The sequence goes on along the minus strand of NZ_CP029344.1, from coordinate 1,987,112 downwards.
GCTGAACCAGCTGCCGCTGTTCCCGCTGCAGACCGTTCTGTTTCCCGGCGGCTGGATGCCGCTGCGCATCTTCGAGGTGCGCTACCTGGACATGATCAAGCGCTGCCACGCGGCGGGCGCGCCCTTCGGCGTGGTGTGCCTCAGCGAAGGCAGCGAGGTGCGGCGCGCCGACCCCGCCTCGCCCGACGGCTTTGCGCATGAGGCGTTCCACCAGGTCGGCACCATCGCCCGCATCGAACAGGTCGAGCACCCGCAGGCCGGCCTGATGCTCATCCACTGCCGCGGCCAGCAGCGCTTTCACATCACCGCCAGCCGCCGCCTGCCCCATGGACTGTGGGTGGCCGACGTGCGGCTCGACGAGCCCGAGCGGGTCGTGGCGGTCCCGGAACACCTGCGCAGCACGCGGGACGCTCTGCAACGCGTGCTGGCCAACCTGCGCGAGCGCGAACCCGGATCCATGAACGAGCTGCCGCTGCAGCCGCCCTACCAGTGGGACGACAGCGGCTGGGTCGCCAACCGCTGGGCCGAACTGCTGCCCGCACCGGCCGAACTCAAACAACGGTTGATGGCGCTGGACAACCCGATGCTGCGGCTGGAGCTGATTTCGGATCTGCTGGACAAGCTCGGCGTCGAGCGGTAGTCAGGGGATCAGCGACAGCGCCTGCATGTAGCGCGCGCTGACCATCAGACGGTCCCAGTCCATGGCAGGGCCCTGCGGCAGCAGGGCCTGCCGCCGCTCTTCGCTGGCGGGGTTGGGCACCCAGTCGCCTTGCACCAGCGCCTTGGACAATGCCTCAATCGCTTCGTCAATGGGCGCGCCGCCGTCCACGACGCTCTGGTTGCACAGCAGCACCATGTCGCCCCCCGCACCGAGCGCTGCCAGCGCCGCCTCGGTGAAGCTCACGCCCCGGCCGTCGATGTGGCGCGCGGCTTCCATGCTCAGGTCGTCGCTGAAAATCGCGCCGGTGAACCCCAGGCGGTGCCGCAGCACCTCCTGCAGCCAGCGTGCTGAAAAGCCTGCGGGCCGGCTGTCCACCTTCGGGTAGATCACATGCGCCGGCATCACCGCGTCCAGACTGGCCGACAGCCAGCCGTAGGGCGCCGCGTCGTCGGCCAGGATGGCCTTGAGGCTGCGCCGGTCGACGGGAATGGCCAGGTGCGAATCGGCTTTCACAAAGCCGTGGCCCGGGAAGTGTTTGCCGCAGTTGCCCATGCCACTGGTGCGCAGGCCATGCATCAGCGCCTGTGCCAGCACCGCCACCATCCGAGGGTCGCGGCCGAACGAGCGGTCGCCGATCACCGAACTTTCGCTGTAGTCCAGATCCAGCACCGGCGTGAAGCTCAGGTCGACACCGCAGGCGCGCAGTTCGGCACCGAGCACGTAGCCGGCCGCGGTGGCCGCATTGGTGGCCCGCATCGCGGGACCGCCCTCGCACTCGCCCCGCGCGGGAGCCGAGAGCCACAGCTGTCCGAACGCCGCCATGGGGGGCAGGTGGGTGAATCCGTCTGTGCGGAAACGCTGCACGCGGCCGCCCTCGTGGTCGACAGCGATCAGCAGGTCCTCTCGCACCTCCTTGACCTGGGCGCACAGCGCCGTCAGCTGCTCCCGGCTTTGCCAGTTGCGGCCGAAGAGGATGATTCCGCCGACCAGGGGGTGTGCCAGGCGCTGGCGGTCGGCGTCGGTCAGCTCGAACCCGGCGACGTCGATGATCAACGGGGCGTGTGTGTGCATGTCAGTCTCTCTCCACCACCACGAAGCTCGCGGCGTAGTCGGTCTCGTCGGTCACGGTCACGTGGGCGCGCAGGCCCTGGGCCTCGAACCAGGTTTTCAGCGTGCCATGCAGCACGATCACTGGCTGACCACTGGGCATGTTGAGGATTTCGCAGGCCCGCCAGGTCATGGGCATGCGCATGCCCAGGCCGATGGCCTTGGAGAACGCCTCCTTGGCGGAAAACCGCGTCGCCAGGTAGCGCAGTCCGCGCCCGGGCCAGCGCTCGCTTCGGCGCTGCCAGATCGCCAGTTCCTGCTCGCCCAGCACCTTCCGCACGAAGCGCTCGCCCTGGCGCTCGAAGGTCGCTTCGATGCGCCGGATATCGCAGACGTCGGTGCCGATGCCGAAGATCATCGGAACGCTTCGGCGATGCAGCGGTTGTAGTCGGTCACGGTGGCGGCGTAGCCCAGCTCCAGCGCGTCAGCAATGAGCGCGTGACCGATCGACACCTCGGCCACGCCCGGCACCACCTTGAGAAACGCGGTGAGGTTCTCGCGGTTGAGGTCATGGCCCGCGTTCACACCCAGCCCTGCTTCCAGGGCCGCCTGCGCCGCAGAGCGGTAGCGTTCGAGCTGCTGCCCACGGTCAGGGGTGTGCCAGGCGGCGGCATAGGGCTCGGTGTAGAGCTCCACTCGGTCAGCCCCCACGGCCCGGGCCGCCGCCATCTGTCCGGGCTCCGGGTCCATGAACAGACTCACACGAGCGCCCAGGGCTTGGGCCTGCGCGATCACGGGCCGCAGCCGGTCGGCGTCCTGAGGAAAGCTCCAGCCGTGGTCGCTGGTGAACTGGCCTTCGCTGTCGGGCACGAAGGTCAGCTGGTGCAGCGGCAGGCCACGCGCCCGGACCTCGCGCGCGACATCCATGAGGTTGTGGAACGGATTGCCTTCGATGTTGTATTCGCGGTCCGGCCAGTCCTGCATCAGCTCGGCGAGATCGAACACGTCGTGGCTGCGGATGTGGCGCTCGTCCGGCCGGGGATGCACCGTGATGCCTCGCGCACCGGCTTCGAGGCACAGGGTGGCCGCGCGGGTGACGGACGGAATGCCCAGGTGGCGCGTGTTGCGCACCAGCGCGACCTTGTTGAGATTGACCGACAGCGCGGTCGGGTGGTGAGCAGCGTGAGCCATGGTCAGGAGGATGTGGGGCCGGAAGAAGCAACCGGATCAGGAACCGCTTTCGGCCGGACCAGCGACTGCAGGTCCAGCAACAGCTGGCGGGTCCGGAACACCCGGACGCCACTATGGTAGTGCAGCAGTGCGCGCAACTGAGGCTGCAGGCTCTGCTGGCAGCCAGCGCAGGCGCGCAGGCTGGCGATCAGCGGGTCACGGTCATTCAGCGCGGTCTGCAACAGCAGCCACTGGCTGGCTTCGAGCGAGTGCACATCGTCGCCGTGCGCCACACGCAGTCCGGACTCGGCGCCCAGCACATAGGAAGTCCCCTCCTGCAGAGGCGCCAGCGTGCTGCCTTCGCAAGACAGATCGGGCAGCAGTCCGGTGTCGCGCAACAGCAGCAGCTCGAAGGCGCGCAGGACCAGCTGCTGCGCATCGGACCGCTCGGCCAGCAGCTGCACCGCCAGCGCGTAGTGGTCAAACAGGCCGGGGTGCGGGTCGTCGCGCGCCAGCAGGCGCATCAGCAGCTCGTTGAGATAACTGCCCGAAAGCAGCGCATCGCCGGTGGGCATGACGTGCCCGCCCTGCCACTGTGCCGCCTTGAGCGTGCGCACTTCGGCGTCTCCACCCCAACTCAGGGCCAGCGGCTGCAAGGGCAGCAGCACGGGACGGAACTGCGAAGTCGGCTTCTTGACCCCCTTGGCCACCAGGGCGATGCGTCCGTGGTGGCGGGTGAAGACTTCCAGGATGAGACTGGACTCGCTCCAGTCGTAGCGGTGCAGGACGAATGCGGGTTCTTCAGAAGTCCGGCGCGTGGCCATGACCCGTCACTCGTAACCGAACGACCGGACGCGCGCGTCGTCGTCGGCCCAGCCGGAGCGCACCTTGACCCACAGCTCCAGGAACACCTTGCAGTCCCAGATCTTTTCGAGCTCCTGGCGGGCCTCCGTGCCGATGCGCTTGAGCTTCTCGCCCTTTTCGCCGATCACCATGCCCTTGTGTCCCTCGCGCTCAACCACGATGGTGGCCGCGATGCGCTTGAGCCCGCCCTCTTCCTCGAACTTGTCGATCACCACGGTCGACGTGTAGGGCAGCTCGTCGCCGGTCAGTCGGAACAGCTTCTCGCGCACCATCTCGGCCGCCATGAAGCGCTCGCTGCGGTCGGTCAGCTCCTCGGGATCGTGCATCCAGGCCTGTTGCGGCAGGTACTTGGCACAGATAGCGAACAGGCGATCGACATCCCGGGCGTTCTTGGCCGACATCGGCACGAACTCGGCGAACGGGTGCTTCTCCTGCATGGACTTGAGCCAGGGGGCCAGTTCGCCACGCCTGTGCACCAGATCGAACTTGTTGGCCAGCAACACCACAGGCACGTTCGAGGGCAGCAGTTCCATCACCTTAGCGTCCGCCGGATGGAAGTGCCCCGCCTCGACAACAAACAGGATCAGGTCGACATCGGTCACCGCGCCGAGCACGGTCTTGTTGAGCGCACGGTTCAGCGCGTTGCCGTGCCGCGTCTGGAAGCCAGGTGTGTCGACGAACACGAACTGGTTCGGACCCACGGTGCGGTAACCCGTGATGCGGTGGCGCGTGGTCTGCGCCTTGCGCGAAGTGATGCTGATCTTCTGTCCCACCAGCGCATTGAGCAGCGTGGACTTGCCCACGTTGGGCTTGCCGACGATGGCCACATAGCCACAGTGCTGCTGCTCCGGCGCCACAGGTTCGTGCTCCTGTGCCGGGTCGGCGACGGCCTCTGCTGGCGTCTTGCGCAAGGCCTTGGCCAACATGGCCTCGAGCGATGCGTCGGTGGGAACAGGGGCCGCAGGGGCACTGGAGGGAGGACGGGAGGATTTGCTCATGAATGGATCCGGACAGAAACCGGCCAAGCGCCGAGATCGTCAGCCGCCCGCCTTGGTGGGTGCGGGCTCGGCGGCCCGCAAAAACGTCAGCATCGCAGCCGCTGCCGCCTGCTCTCCAGCCCGCCGCGACGCACCGATGCCGCGCTCGCTGCGACCGGCCTCCGGGACCGTGCACTCGACGTCGAAGGTCTGTCGATGCGCCTCACCCATGGTAGCCACCACCCGGTACTGAGGCAGTTGCATCTTGCGCGCCTGCAACCACTCCTGCAAATCGGTTTTGGGATCCTTGCCCATGGCCCCCATCTGGGCACTGAGCTCGATATCACCATACAGGCGCCGCACCAGCAGCGACGCAGTCTCGAAACCGGCGTCCAGATACACCGCCCCGATCAAGGCCTCCAGGGCGTCCGCGAGAATGGAGGGGCGCTTGTGTCCTCCGGACCGCTTTTCGCCGTCACCCAGCCGCAAACAGGCCGAAAGACCCAGGCGTGTCGCGATCTGATGCAACGTGTCCTGCTTGACCAGGTTGGCCCGCACACGTGAGAGATCACCCTCTGGCAACTGACTGAGTTTTTCGAACAGCAGACCAGACACAGCCAGACTCAGCACCGAATCGCCCAGAAACTCCAGCCGCTCGTTGTGATCCGCCGAAAAGCTGCGGTGCGTCAACGCGCGTTCAATCAGGCGCGGACTGGAAAACACATGTCCCAGGCGTTTTTGCAACGCCGTCAATTCCTGGCTCAAAGGCGTGCGCCCCCGGCCGGACAGCCACCCAGTGTCATTGAGAGGATCCGTTGTACTTCATCACCAGGTAGGCAGGACCCGCCAGCGGAATTTCACGAACATAGTCGAACGACACCACCACTTTGTCACCCTGCTTGCCGATCTCCAGATCCTTGCCAGAGATGCTGCTGATGTCATCAATCTGGGCGGCCTTGTCGAACAGGGAACGCACCTCGGCAACGGTCGATCCGTCCGCAGCCTTCTTCACGGCCTTCTGCACCGCCAGATATTCGATGTAGGTGGGCACCACCTGGGCGACCACCACACCAGCGAAGGCCAGCAAAATGCCCACGAACAACAACCCGAAAAACGTCAGGCCGCGTTGCCGCTGTTTCTGCTTCATCACCCCACCTCCAGTAGTTGCGTGTCTTACTCGAACGAACCGATCCGCCCGAAATCGCCAAAATTCATCCAGACAAAGAAGGCCTTGCCCACAATGTTGGACTCTGGGACAAAACCCCAGAAACGCGAATCGAGCGAGTTGTCCCGATTGTCACCCATCATGAAATAGTGCCCAGGGGGTACTTTGCACACGACGCCTTCGGCCGGATAGCGACAATTTTCACGGAACGCAAAATCCGTGATGGGCGACACGAACGGCGGCCGCATGTCGTCGTTGAGGGTGTTGTAGCGTCGACCACCCAGCTCCTCACCGAACTGTTTGGTATAGCGCATCTGCTCGCCATCAAAATAGTCGGGCTGGTTGATGCGGGGCACGGGCTGGCCGTTGACCGTGAGGCGCTTGTTCAGATAGGCCACCTCGTCGCCTGGCACGCCAATCACCCGCTTGATGTAGTCCAGGCTCGGTTGCGGGGGATAGCGAAACACCATGACGTCCCCACGCTGCGGTTCGTTGTTGGCAATCACCTTGGTGTTGATCACCGGCAGCCGCACGCCGTAGTGAAACTTGTTCACCAGAATCAAGTCCCCGACCTGAAGTGTCGGAATCATCGAGCCCGACGGGATCTTGAACGGTTCGAACAGAAAGCTCCGCAGCACAAACACCGCCAGGATCACCGGGAACAGGCCGGCGGTCCAGTCCAGCCACCAGGGTTGCGCCAGCAGCTTGTGGCGCGCCATCGACAAATCTTCGTCCGAGGACTGTGCAAAACCTTGGCGAGCCAGTTCAGCCGCACGTTCGTTGCGCGTCGACACCAGCCGCTCGGCGTCTCGCCTACGCTTCGGGAAGAAATAGAACTTTTCGGCCAGCCAGTAAACACCCGTGACCGCCGTGGCCAGAAAAAGCAGCAGCGCAAAGTTCCCCTCGATGGCGCCAAAGAAAAACGCCGCCGCGTAGGCCCCGAAAGCCGCCAGGATCACCGCGGTGATCGAGCCCATGGTCTGTTGCATCACTCCTCCACCTGCAGGATGGCCAGAAAAGCCTCCTGGGGCACTTCGACCGAGCCGATCTGTTTCATGCGTTTCTTGCCTGCCTTCTGCTTTTCGAGGAGCTTGCGTTTGCGGGTGATGTCACCGCCGTAGCATTTTGCCAGCACGTTCTTGCGCAGCGCCTTGATGGTCTCGCGTGCGATCACGTTGCCACCAATGGCCGCCTGGATCGCCACGTCGAACTGCTGGCGGCTGATGATCTCGCGCATCTTGGCCGCCACGGCCCGGCCGCGGTACTGGGACTGGGAGCGGTGCACAATGATGGACAGCGCGTCCACCTTCTCGCCGTTGAGCAGGATGTCGACCTTCACCACGTCGGACGGCCGGTATTCCTTGAACTCGTAGTCCATCGACGCATAGCCGCGGCTGACCGACTTGAGCTTGTCGAAGAAGTCCAGCACGATCTCGCCCAGCGGCATGTCGTAGGTCAGCATGACCTGCTTGCCGTGGTAGGCCATGTTCAGCTGCACCCCGCGCTTCTGGTTGGCCAGCGTCATGACCGCACCCACGTATTCCTGCGGCATGTACAGGTGCACCGTCACGATGGGCTCGCGGATCTCTTCGATGCGGCCCTGGTCCGGCATCTTGGATGGGTTCTCCACCATGATGACCTCGCCGTCGGGCTTCACCACCTGGTAGACCACGCTGGGCGCGGTGGTGATCAGGTCCTGGTCGAACTCACGTTCCAGGCGTTCCTGCACGATCTCCATGTGCAGCAGCCCCAGGAAGCCACAGCGGAAACCAAAGCCCAGTGCCTGCGACACCTCGGGTTCGTAGTGCAGCGCGGCGTCGTTGAGCTTGAGCTTTTCGAGCGCGTCGCGCAGCGCGTCGTACTCGCTGGCCTCGGTCGGGTACAGGCCGGCAAACACCTGCGGCTGCACCTCCTTGAAACCGGGCAACGCTTCCTCGGCAGGGCCGAGGTTGTTGGGCAGCTTCTTTTCCAGCGTAATGGTGTCGCCCACCTTGGCGGCCTGCAGCTCCTTGATACCGGCAATGATGTAGCCCACCTCGCCCGCCTCCAGCGACTCGCGCGGCTGGTTGGCCGGCGTGAACACCCCCAGGTTGTCGGCGTTGTAGGCAGCGTTGGTCGCCATCATCTTGAAGCGCTCGCCCTTGCGCAGACGGCCATCGACCACGCGCACCAGCATCACCACACCCACATAGGTGTCGAACCAGCTGTCCACGATCATGGCGCGCAGTGGCGCATCGGGATTGCCCCTGGGGTGCGGGATACGCGCGACCACCGCTTCCAGAATGTCCTCCACACCCATGCCTGTTTTGGCCGAGCAGGGAATGGCGTCGGTCGCATCAATGCCAATGACGTCCTCGATCTCCGCCTTTGCGTTGTCCGGATCGGCGTTGGGCAGATCCATCTTGTTGAGCACCGGTACCACCTCTACGCCCAGGTCGAGCGCGGTGTAGCAGTTGGCCACGGTCTGCGCCTCCACTCCTTGGCTGGCGTCCACCACCAGCAGCGCGCCTTCGCACGCCGACAGCGAGCGTGACACTTCATAAGAGAAGTCCACGTGGCCGGGTGTGTCGATCAGGTTGAGGTTGTAGACCTTGCCGTCGCGCGCCTTGTACTGCAACGCTGCGGTCTGCGCCTTGATGGTGATGCCGCGCTCTTTCTCGATGTCCATGGAGTCGAGCACCTGTTCGCTCATCTCGCGGTCGGACAGACCGCCACAGCGGGAGATGATGCGGTCGGCCAGCGTGGACTTGCCATGGTCGATGTGCGCGATGATCGAAAAATTGCGGATGTGGTGCATCGGAAAAACAGCCAGAAACCAGGCCCCGCCACTCTCTGGAAGGCCATAAAAAAGGGCGCGTCAACTGGTGACGCGCCCGTAACCAACAATCAATGGCAACTGCGATAGTTGGGATTTCATTGTAGGCAAAAAGCCCCGGCTGCACAGCCCGAAACCACCCTCTACCGCCTGTTGCAACGCAGCAACGGGAAACTTATTCACAGGTCGTCCACAAAAAAATGAACATGTTGTGCGCCACCTGTGGAGCAAGCGAGAACAACTTGAGGGCGCTCTCACATCGTGAACGCTGAACATTGTTCGACACTGCAATCAAGGTCTTGGAGCCCCGATTTTATCGAAATCAGTCAACTTGCACCCCAAGATTGTGAGTGTTCACAAACTTTCGATTCAAACGGAAGACCAAAATCGATAGCGGGCACCCTGTGGCAAAACAACCAACTCCCGGAACAAGCCCTTAAACCCAAGCGGGATCAAGGGTTTATTCGGGGCAGCTCAGAGGATTTCGAGCTTTGCGCTGGCTCAGCGCTGAGGCCGGATCACCGCATACTGGGCCCACTCACCGCGCCGGAAAAGCACATTCACGGGCTTGGACTTGTCCAGCTTCGCCAGCACCGCCTCCAGTTCCTTCACGCTGCCCACTTCGGTGTTCGCGACCGCCACAATCACGTCGCCCTCCTTGAGCCCGGCACGCGCCGCCACCCCTTCCGCCGTCTCGACACGCACCCCCGACTTGATGTTCAGTTCTTTTTTCTCTGCAGCATTGAGATCACCCACGGTCAGCCCCAAAGAGGGCAGGCTGCTCGAAGCGGGCGGCTTGGCCTCCGGTGCTGCAGCCTTCCGGTCGCTGCGCTCAGGCTCCAGCTCGGCCACCGTGATACTCAGATCGCGTTGGGCGCCGCGCCGGAACACCGTCATCGAACTGCGATTGCCCGGCTTTGTATTGCCGACGATGCGCGGCAGGTCGACCGACCGTTCGATCTCCCGGCCATCAAATTTCAGGATCACGTCACCCGGTTCGAGTCCGGCCTTGGCGGCAGGTGAGTTCGCTTCCACCGCGTTCACCAGAGCACCACGAGCCTGCCCCAGACCGATGGATTCGGCCACCTCTTTGCTCACCTGACCGATTTGCACACCGATGCGACCTCGGGTCACACGACCACTGGAACGCAACTGATCGGAGACCCGGACGGCCTCATCAATGGGGATGGCAAAGGAGATGCCCTGAAACCCACCCGAGCGGGAATAGATCTGGCTGTTGATGCCTACCACCTCACCGCGCATGTTGATCAGAGGCCCTCCCGAGTTGCCCGGGTTGATGGCGACATCGGTCTGGATGAACGGAAGGAAATCCCCGGTGTCACGCTTCTTCGCACTCACGATGCCAGCGGTCACCGTGTTCTCAAGACCGAAAGGAGAGCCGATGGCCATCACCCATTCGCCGACCTTGAGCCGGTTCACATCACCGATGCGGACAGCGGGCAGCCCGCTGGCGTCGATCTTCACCACAGCCACGTCGGTTCGCTTGTCGGCGCCCACCAGCTTGGCCTTGAACTCGCGTTTGTCGGGAAGGGTGACCACCAGTTCGTCGGCGCCATCGACCACATGCGCGTTGGTCATGATGAGGCCATCGGAACTGAGAATGAACCCGGAGCCCACCCCGCGGGGCTGGGCCTCTTCACCGGATCCGCCGCGTTCCTGGCGTGGACCGCGCGGCACAGCACCGGGAGGAACCGGTATGCCGAAACGACGGAAGAACTCAAGCATCTGTTCGTCGGTGCTGCTTCCCCCATCGGCGTTGGCGCGCTCCAGCGTCCGGATGTTGACCACGGACGGCCCCACCTGATCAACAAGATCTGTGAAATCCGGCAGCCCGCGCATCTGCTGCGCATGGGCGGGGGCAGGCAATGCAGACGCCCCGACCATGACCAGCCCGATCAGTGAGGCACTCAGCAGCAACGACATCGCTCGACGGGAACGGAGGACGGTCATATTCATGTTCATCCTTGCGGTGAGAGAGTTTTTGCAGACACAGGAATCACCCGACAGCCACACCATGGTGGCTGAGTCTCAGGTTTCAACGGGCGCGTTCAAGAACAGAAGCAAACCGCATGAGCGTGGCCGGGGGCACCTCACCGAGCGCAGTCAGCCAATAGGCACCAATGCGTCTGGTGAGGGAGTGGGTCGCGCCGGTCACGGCCGACTTCTCCGCTCCATGGCGCTGCGGATCAAACGGCTCAACAAACAGCGAGACCGAAGCCAGACCGTCCGAAAACACCCACTGCATGGGAGACGCCCCGGATGCGCCGGTGTCGTCTTCCCTGGTGTGGCAGCTCATGGACTGGAAACCGGGAACGGGTTCCTTCAATCGCCAGCCCTCCGCCTCAGGCGTGGTCTTGCGCAGGGTCTGACGGTGCACTTCATAGCCCTTGGTGTCACCCATGAGCCGTTTGAGCTTGTCCATCCGGACCGGCGCATCCAGCTGCAACTCGGAAAACGCCACCTGTTCCAGCACCGAGCCCTGCTCCCCCAGGGTCTGCAGCTTCACCACCAGGCCCGTCTTCTTTTCCGACCAGATGCGATAGCCGAAACGCAGTGCATCGCGTGGGGCGATCTGCACCACGTCGGCCAGATGACCCGCAACCCTTTCAACGCCCGATTCGCTCACACTGTAAAAGTCAGGAATGGCATTGCTGGGTGTGCGCAGCAGCTCTGGAAACACGCCCAGCGACTCGCGCTTGTCCACCCAGGCCACCTTGTGATCCGGCGCAAAGGTGATCACGTCGTTGTTGTGGCGAATGGTCGAGCGTGGCGCACCCGTCAGCGTCTCCACGCGCTCCATCTGTTGCGTGCCATCGCAGACATGCCAGATGCGCGAGGCAGACATCGCCGATCCAGCCGATACGACCAGGGTCCCCGTGTAGGCGCGCTGCCGGGAGGCCTCATGCATGCGCGTGAGCCACTCGGTGATGGACCGAGAGGACGGCGACGTTACAGGCGCGGGCTGTGCAAAGGACGACTGCCACAACCCCAAAGCCAGCAGACCCACCGCAGGCCAGCGGGTCCAGGCCTTGCGCGCCGACGACATGCCCAACGAAGCAGCACTTCCCATGTCGGCCTCAGCGCTGCGGAGCAGCATCGTAGGTTGCGTTGCGAAGGAATCCGGCGGGAGCCTGAAGCGCAGACATCCCGCCAAACTGGCGGTGCTCGGACAGCAACTGTTCCAGCCGGGCATCGCGCAGCACCTGACCCTGCGCAGTCTGCACAACCACCGGTTGAATTGTCGACGCGGACTCGGACATCGGGGTGGCGCTGGCCATCTGGGGACCGGCCAACTGACCGTCCTGCCCCCCTGTTCCGATGGTCCAGGTCACGGCGACGACGGCGGCAAGCGAAGCGAGGCCCGCCACCAGCTTCCAGCGAAACACCGCATCATTGGCCGCCACGGGCCGGCCTACTCCAGCCTGTCGCACCACAGGCTGAGGCAGCGCCAAAGGTTCATCGCGCAAACGGGCCATGACCGCCCCGGCAAACGCCGCCCCGCCGACCGAGCCCTGCACGGGTCGCCCACGCAGAGCGTCGCCAATCAGCTCGTAGGTATGCCCATCGGACAGTAGGGCTGCCATCTCCTCGGAGCCAGGCGCGAGCAGCAAATCCAAGTCGTCTGTGCGCACCTCTCCGTCCAGCAGTGCGGAGAGCGCCTCGCGGCTGCGCTCCCGGACAAGCATCTGTCCTGAATCTGTGGTTTCATGGATTGGGACGGCATTCATGTTCGACATCCGATACGGTGTTCCGGCATCAACAAATCAATCTCACCAGCGTTTGCCGGATTGACGCTCCAGCATGGGCTTGATTCGGGAAGAGATCGCTTCGCGGGCTCGGAAGATCCGGGAACGCACCGTTCCGATCGGACAATCGAGCGCCAGGGCAATCTCTTCATAACTCAACCCTTCGATTTCACGCAAAGTGATGGCCATGCGCAACTCGTCTGGCAATGCGTCCATCACCGCGTTCACTGCTTGGGCAATCTCTTTGCTGGCCAACACCGCCTCAGGGGTCTCGGTGTCGGCCACGCTGCTGTTTAGTTCGCGTTCCGCCGAAGAAGTTTCGTCTTCGTCCCCGGAATTGAGCTGGGACTGGAATACCAGCGGGTCCCGCTTGAGTTCCAGCAGCTGTTTCTTGGCGGTATTGACGGCAATCCGGTAGAGCCAGGTGTAGAACTGGGCATCCCCACGGAACTGGGCCAGCGCCCGGTAGGCACGGATGAACGTCTCCTGAGCGATGTCCTGAACGAGATCGCTGTCGCGGACCATGCGCCCGATCAGGCGTTCCACACGGCGCTGGTATTTGATGACCAAGAGCTCATAAGCCCGCATTTCCCCGGCCAGTGTGCGCTGGACCAGCATGGCATCGCTGTCGGGAGAGGGTGGGGCTGAGTGGTCGTCGGAAGAAGTCATGCAGAGGGTGTGAGGGCCGCGGAAATATACCCCAAAGGTTCGAGCCGACGCTCGCCGTCAGGCATGGGCCAGGAGCGCCCGCCGGAGATCCAGCCATCGGGACGGCTCCGCCAACCGCTCCACCCAGATCCAGGTGCGCGCACCGTCGGGATTGTGCAGGCGTAGCAACATGGCCCGTTGCAGGTCATACACGCGCTCTACCCTTTTCAGCTCCACACCTTCCCGATACGCCTCACTGGCCCAAGACCAGACACCCGACGAGCCCTGAGGAGCCTCGGGCCGCATCCGATCCGACTGCCATGCGAGCTTTCCTCGCGGCATCCGCCGCCAAGCCCACATCGACCCCAACAGCCACACGCACCAGACCACGCCACAGAACACGGCCGTCCGCCATGATCCGTAGAGGAAGCTCATGAGCACGCCCAGCAAGCCCGATACGCCGGCACCCCACATCAGACGGGCGTAAAAAGACGAACGCCCCACCGGGTACGTGACCGATGGGGCGTTGCGCATGTTCGGGAAGGACCGCGTCCGAACAGAGTTCGTCAGACGCGCTTGAACACCAGGGTGCCGTTGGTACCGCCGAAGCCGAAGTTGTTCTTCACCGCGACATCAATCTTCATGTCCCGCGCAGTATTGGCGCAGTAGTCGAGATCGCACTCGGGATCCTGATTGAAGATGTTGATGGTCGGAGGGCTCTTCTGATGATGCAACGCCAGCACCGTGAACACGCTTTCAATGCCGCCAGCCCCGCCCAGCAAATGACCCGTCATGGACTTGGTCGAGTTCACGACGATCTTGCTGGCATGGTCACCGAGCGCCGCCTTGATAGCATTGCTCTCATTCACATCGCCCAGCGGCGTCGAGGTTCCGTGGGCATTCAGGTAGTCCACCTGGTCGGCATTGATACCCGCATTGCGCAGGGCATTGACCATGGCGCGGCGGGGCCCATCCATGTTCGGCGCTGTCATGTGGCCAGCATCGGCGCTCATGCCATACCCGATCACTTCGGCGTATATCTTGGCGCCGCGGGCTTTGGCATGCTCGTATTCTTCGAGCACCATCACGCCGGCACCCTCTCCAAGCACGAATCCGTCGCGGTCCTTGTCCCAGGGTCGTGAGGCCGTTTTGGGATCGTCGTTGCGGGTGGAAAGCGCCCGCATGGCGGCGAAGCCACCCACACCCAGAGGAGAGACCGTGGCTTCGGAGCCACCAGCGACGATCACATCGGCATCCCCGTACTCGATCTTCCGAGCCCCTTCACCGATGCAGTGCAGACCAGTGGTGCAGGCCGTGACCACAGCCAGGTTCGGCCCCTTGAACCCAAAGCGCATCGAGACATGTCCAGAGATCATGTTGATGATCGATGCGGGGACAAAGAACGGCGAGATCCGCCGTGCGCCACGGTTGACATACTCGGCGTGGGTTTCTTCGATCAGCGGAAGCCCGCCGATACCGGACCCGACGATGCAGCCGATGCGCGTGGCCAGTTCGTCATCCAGCGCCTCGCCCGTAGGCAGGCCCGAGTCGACCACGGCCTGGTGGGCTGCGGCGATTCCGTAATGGATGAAGGTGTCCATCGACCGCGCCTCTTTGGCACTGATGTAGGACTCCAGATCAAACCCCTTGACCTCACCAGCGATCTTGCAGGACATGCCCGAGGCATCGAACTTGGTGATCAGGTCAATGCCGGACTGTCCGGCGACAAGGTTGGCCCAGGCTTCTGGCACCGTGTTACCCACGGGCGAGACACAACCCAGGCCGGTCACGACAACGCGACGACGGCTCATGGGTGCATCAGGCCTTCTGGTGCGACATCGCGTAGTCGATGGCGTTCTTCACCGTGGTGATCTTCTCGGCGTCTTCGTCGGGGATCTCGATACCGAATTCGTCTTCCAGGGCCATCACCAGTTCCACCGTGTCCAGGGAGTCGGCGCCCAGGTCGGCCACAAAAGCCTTCTCAGGGGTCACTTGCCCTTCTTCCACGCCGAGTTGCTCGGCAATGATTTTCTTCACACGTGCTTCGATATCGCTCATAAGTCCCTCTGAGGGTGGTTGGATGACAAACCGCCATTTTAGCCGGGCTAGGAAGTAGCCCCTAGGTGGCCCGCCGGACGGCTCCGCGGCGGTAAGAGTGGATCAGGCCATGAACATGCCACCGTTGACGTGCAGTTCCTGCCCCGTCACGTAGCCAGCCTGCGGGCTGGCCAAGTAGGCCACTGCATGCGCGATGTCAGAAGGTTTGCCCAGATGCCCCAAGGGAATCTGGCCCAGCAGGGCCTTTTGCTGTTCTTCGGGCAGCGAGGCCGTCATGTCGGTCTCAATAAAGCCAGGCGCCACACAGTTGACCGTGATGTTGCGGCTGCCGAGTTCGCGCGCCAACGCGCGGGTCATGCCCGCAACGCCAGCCTTCGCAGCGGCGTAGTTCGCCTGGCCAGGGTTGCCAGAGGCGCCGACCACACTGGTGATGCTGATGATGCGCCCATAGCGCTGCTTCATCATGGGTCGGATCACCGCCCGGCTCATACGGAATACTGCCTTGAGGTTGGTGTCGAGCACCGCATCCCAGTCCTCATCTTTGAGGCGCATGGCAAGCATGTCGCGCGTGATGCCGGCGTTGTTGACCAGCACGTGCAGGGCGCCATGGGCTTTGGTCATTTCGTCGATCAAGGCCTCGGCGGCAGCGCCATCGTTCACGTCAAGCTTCACCCCCCGGCAGCCCTGAGCCGCTCCAGGCACCGCCTTCAGCGCATTCGAGATCTTGGCTGCCCCCTCATCGGAAGTGGCCGTGCCGACGACGACCAGCCCCTTCGACACCAGTTCGGCCGCGATGGACGCGCCAATGCCACGGGAAGCACCGGTCACCAGGGCCACTTGGCCCGCAAATTTCACTTCGGACATACCAGTCTCTCCCTTCAGGCCAGCAGGTTTTTCACTTCGGCCAGTGTGGCCGGGTCGTAGAGCGCCGCACCGGTCAGCTCGTCGTCGATGCGCTTGGTCATGCCAGCCAGCACCTTGCCAGGGCCGCATTCGACCAGCGTGGTGATGCCACGTGCTTTGATTGCACGCACGCACTCCACCCATCGAACCGGACCAAACGCCTGGCGAAACAGTGCATCGCGGATGCCGTCCACATCGGACTCCACCGACACATCAATGTTGTTGAGCACCGGAATCCGGGGTGCCGCCAGTGGCGTGGTCGCGAGCTTCTCGCGCAGCTTGTAGGCCGCAGGTTTCATCAGGCTGGAATGGAACGGCGCCGACACTGGCAACGGCAGGGCCCGCTTGGCGCCGTTGGCCTTGAGCACCTCGCAAGCCTTCTCAACCGCAGCCTTGCTGCCAGCGATCACGGTCTGAGCCGGGTCGTTGAAATTGACCGCCTCCACGACCTCGCCACTGCCCGGGGGGAAGAAAGCCTGCGCCTCGGCGCAACCCGCGATCACCTTGTCCGAGTCCATGCCCAGGATGGCGGCCATGGCCCCAGTTCCGACCGGCACCGCTTCCTGCATGGCCGCCGCACGAAAACGCACCAGCGGCGCCGCTTGCGCCAGAGTCAGCACGCCAGACGCCACCAGGGCGCTGTATTCACCCAGCGAATGCCCAGCCACCACGGACGGAGCTGCCCCGCCTTCGGCGCACCAGACACGCCAGGCAGCGACACCTGCCACCAGCATCACGGGCTGGGTGTTGGTGGTCAGCGCCAGCGCCTCCTTGGGGCCTTCCTTGATCAGTAGGCCAACGTCTTCACCCAGGGCATCGGAAGCCTCCTGGACGGCCAGGGCCACCTCCGGATGGTCGCCCCAGGCGTCGAGCATGCCGACTGACTGAGAACCTTGGCCGGGAAAGACGAATGCAAATTCGGTCATGGACGTATCAGCAATGAATCAACAAGAAACGGGGAAAGGAGCCAACCGCCAAAGCGGCGTCAGAAGTCCAGCAGCACCGAACCCCAGGTAAAACCTCCGCCCACACCTTCCAGCAACAAGGTGTCGCCTTTCTTGACCTGGCCGTTGCGGACCGCATGATCCAGCGCCAGTGGGATCGAAGCCGCCGAGGTGTTGCCATGCTGGTCAACAGTGACCACCACCTTGTCCATGGGCAGCTTCAGCTTGCGCGCCGTGCCGGTCATGATGCGGATGTTCGCCTGATGGGGAATCAGCCAGTCGATGTCGGCCTCGGTGCGGCCAGCCTTCGCCAGCACAGCACGCGCGGTCTCCTCCAATACACCAACAGCCAGCTTGAAGACGGCCTGACCATCCATCTTCAGCAAAGGATCACCCAGGGTCTGGCCACCGCTGACGTGCCCCGGCACACACAGAATGCCCACGTGCTTGCCGTCCGCATGGATATCGGTCGCCAAGATCCCCGGCACATCGCTGGCTTCGAGTACCACAGCACCGGCACCATCGCCAAACAGCACACAGGTGGTACGGTCATTGAAGTCCAGCAGGCGCGAAAACACTTCGGCCCCAACCACCAGCGCCTTGCTGGCAGATCCTGTGCGGATCATTGCATCGGCAACCGTGAGCGCATAGATGAAGCCGCTGCAAACGGCCTGCACATCGAACACCGGGCAGCCTGCAATGCCCAGTTTGTGCTGGAGGATGGCGGCCGTCGAAGGAAACACCATGTCGGGTGTCGATGTGGCCACGATGATCAGATCAATATCGCCCGGCCCAACCTGGGCGGCCGACAATGCCTTGCGGCAGGCTTCAGCGGCCAGATCGCTCGAGAAGACGCCGTCGCCCACAAAATGCCGCGCCCGGATCCCCGTGCGCTCAACGATCCACTCGTCACTCGTTTCAACACCCCGCGATTTCAAAAGACCCACCATGTCGGCATTGGTCAGGCGCTGAGGCGGCAGGCAACTACCGGTGCCAGTGATGCGGGCAAAACGTGTCATGCGGGCGGGGGAGAAGGTCTCAGATCGTCGGAATGCTCTTGAGATCGCTGGGGATCGCTTCTGGATCGATGAGCGGTGCTGCGTGTGCAATACGCTCCCGGACTTTCTCGAGCAACTGATTGTGGGCTGCATCATAAGCCCGGGCCAAGGCCTGCTCAAAAGCGAAAGCGTCGGCCGACCCGTGGCTCTTGAACACCAGCCCACGCAAACCCAGCAGTGCTGCGCCGTTGTAGCGGCGATAGTCCATCCGCTTCTTGAATGCAGATATCACTGGATAAGCAAACAATGCCCCCAGTTTCGTGAAAATGCTGCGCGAAAACTCGGCCTTGATGAAACCACCAATCATGGTCGCCAGCCCTTCGCTGGCCTTGAGCGCCACATTGCCGACAAATCCATCGCACACCACGATGTCTGTCGTGCCCTTGAAGATGTCGTTGCCCTCGACATTGCCGAAAAAGTTCAGATCACCGGTGTTGGCCGCGTTTCGCAACAGAACGCCGGCCTGCTTGATGACCTCGCTACCCTTGATCACCTCCTCACCAACGTTGAGCAACCCCACCGTCGGATCTTCCCTGCCCGAGATCGCCACGACCAAGGCAGATCCCATGACGGCAAACTGGAGCAGGTGCTCGGCGGTGCAATCCACGTTGGCCCCCAGGTCCAGCACGGTGGTCGCTCCACCACGGGCGTTGGGCATCTGGCTGGCGATGGCTGGGCGGTCAATGCCTTCCATCGTCTTGAGCAGGTACCTGGAGATGGCCATCAGGGCGCCGGTGTTTCCGGCGGACACCGCCGCCTGCGCCACGCCATCCTTGACGTGCTGGATTGCCACGCGCATGGAAGAATCCTTCTTCCGGCGCATGGCCACCTCGACCGGGTCGTCCATCGTGACCACCTCGGACGCATGCACAACCCGGCAACGGACGTTGTTGAGCAACTGGGGCCAAGATTTGAATGCCTCCGGCTGCCCCACCAGAAGCAACTGGGCCTGCGGGTGGCTGGCAAGAAAGGCCGCGCAGGCCGGCAAGGTGGCCGCCGGACCGACGTCTCCTCCCATGCAATCCACGGCAACGGTAATCATGTCAATGTCCCGATGCGGGCACTGCAACGCAGCGCCACCAACAAGAAAAAAGCCCGCATGGTGCTCATGCGGGCCCGTACTGGACCTGTTTGCAGGCGGCAATCACGGCATCCGGCGCTCAGACGCGGCAGGATGGAGCCACCCAGAACTCAAGCCTCGGACTTGTTCTTCAGCACCTGGCGACCACGGTAGAAGCCGTTGGGGCTGATGTGGTGGCGCAGATGGGTTTCGCCGGTGGTCGGCTCCACGGCGATGCCGGGCACGGTCAGGGCATTGTGCGAACGGTGCATGCCGCGCTTGGAAGGGGACTTTTTGTTTTGCTGGACGGCCATGATGGGCTCCTGGAATCGGTTGGGTGTCGGTGGGTTGCGCCAATCAGCAGTCCTGCCCTCTGATCCGGGCGGCAGCGCAAAGCCAAGGATTATAGCCTGAATGACAGGCGGTGCAAAACTCCGGCTGCGATCACTTCTTAAGGCGGCTCAGGGTGGCGAACGGATTAGGGCGCACTTCCGACGCAGCCTCGTCACCGTTCACCGTCCCCGCAGAAAGCAGCAAGGGCTGAGGGCAGACGTCATGCATCGGCACCAGAGGCATCGCCATCAACAACTCGTCTTCGATCAGCGCCAGCAGGTCCGGCTTGGGCTCCAAAGCCAGGACATCCTCCTCGCTCTGGTCATCCTCGGCCTCGGCCTTGGATTCGTCGGCAACGAACCTGAACCAGCGATCCACCTCCAGCGGAACAACCACCGGACCGAGGCATCGCTGACACCCCACAGGCAAATCAAGCGCCGCACGCAGGCGCATCCAGACAGACGACTGGCCGGCAGCGTCCGGGCGAATCTCTCCCTGCACCGACCATCGAACCAGAGCGCCGACCTCGCCGTCAGCATGAATCTCGGCAGACAGACGATCAAAGGATGCCAATGAATCCTCGCTCTCCAGCACACCGCCCGCCTCGGCGAAGGCACGGGCATCGAATCGACGAGGGTTCCAGGACCTGTGGGGAGACACTTTCATACGGCCAGTGTAAAAGATGACACCAGAAAGCCGCGGACAATAGGGCGATGAGCGCTCCTTCCTCTCAAATTCCTGCGCCGCCCCAACGCAAGATCATCCTCGGCTCGACTTCTCGCTACAGACGGGAACTGCTCGAGCGCCTGCGCGTGCCGTTCGACACTGAGCGCCCGAACGTGGACGAAACCCCGCTGCCAGGCGAGGCGCCAGCGACTCTGGCGCGGCGGCTCGCTCTGGCCAAGGCCCGGGAGGTGTCCCAGCGCTTTCCGGAAGCAGTGGTGATCGGCAGCGATCAGGTGGCCGACCTCGGTGGCGAACCGCTTGGCAAGCCCGGCACCCATGATCGGGCGATCGCTCAACTGCGGCGCATGCGCGGGCAAACCGTGGTGTTCCAGACCGCGGTTGCCGTGGTCTGCGCGGCCACGGGCTTCGAACAACTGGACCTGGCTGCAGTCAACGTGGTGTTCCGCGACCTCGACGACCAGGAGATCGAACGCTATCTTCGGGCAGAAGAACCGTACGACTGCGCCGGAAGCGCAAAAAGCGAAGGACTTGGCATCGCCCTGCTGTCCCGGATTGACAACGACGATCCCAGCGCCCTGGTCGGCCTACCGCTGATTCGCACCTGCCACATGCTGCGCGCCGCAGGCGTGTCCATCCTGTGAGCACCCCGGCTGCGCCCAAAGGCGCGCTGTTTCTCGTGCCAACGCCGCTGGACTTCGGATGCAGCCCGCAAGATCCGGTGCCATTGGGGCTGCTGTTGCCCGATGACACCATCCAGGTCGCGGCGCGCCTGGTCCACTGGGTTGCCGAGAATGCAAAGAGCACAAGGGCGTTCCTGAAGCGGGTGGACGCCGCACACGGTCTTGCCACCCCTGTGCAAAACCTTCAAATCGTCGAACTGCCCCGCCAGGCCCACAAGAAAGGGGACCATGCACCCGCCGGCACCGCGGATGCACAGGCCAAGTTGCTGCTCGGCCCCGCGCAGCAAGGACACGACATGGGCCTGGTGAGTGAGGCGGGGATGCCCGCGATTGCCGATCCAGGCAGTTCGGTGGTTCGCGCAGCACATGCCCTGGGCATCGACGTCCGCCCCCTCACGGGCCCCGTGTCCCTGATGCTCGCGCTGGCGGCCAGCGGGTTGAACGGTCAATCGTTTTCTTTCGTGGGCTACGTCCCACAAGACCCTGCCGAACGCAGCCGGCGCTTGCGCGAACTGGAGTCCACCGCCCTCAAAACAGGCCAGACCCAGATCCTGATCGAAACCCCCTATCGCAACGCAGCCCTCCTGCAGGCGCTGCTTCAAACGCTGCACCCTCACACCCGGCTGGCGGTGTCTAGCGGCCTAGGTCTTCCACAGCAACGCACCCGCAGCGCGCTTCTGAGCGAATGGAAATCAGGGGCCTTGGCCGCGCAATTGCCGCTGGATCTGCCAGCGGTGTTTCTGCTGGGGCGCTGAAGCAACCGTTGGTCAGGCGGCCAGCGCAGCCTGCATGTGCGCTCGCACCGCAGCGCTCAGCGCCGGGTTGGCCAGCGCCAGGTCGATCGTGGCCTGGAGAAAGCCCTCCTTGCTGCCACAGTCATAGCGCTTGCCGTCGTAGCGGAAGGCATAGACCTTCTCCGCGCCGATGAGCGCTGCGATGCCATCGGTCAGTTGGATTTCGCCGCCTGCACCACGGGGCTGGCGACGGATGCTCTCGAAAACGCCGGGTGTGAGGATGTAGCGTCCCGCCACTGCGAGCGTGGAAGGCGCCACGGCCGGTTTCGGCTTCTCGACCATGGCGAACACTTCGGCGATCTCGGCGTGGGCACCATGCACGTCCACCACCCCATACCGCCCAGTCTCTTCCTTGGGAACGTCCTGCACCGCCAGCACCGTGCCGGGATGCGACCGGTATGCCTCCACCATCTGCTGAAGCACCGTCGGTCCGCCCGCGTTCTGGCGAGCTCCCAACATCAGGTCGTCGGCCAGCAGCACCGCAAACGGCTCGTTGCCGACCACCCGCTCCGCACAAAGCACCGCGTGCCCGAGACCCAATGGGCGCGGCTGGCGGATGAAGACGCAGTCCATGTCTTCCGGTTTGATGTCGTGCACCAGCTTGAGCAGCTCGGTCTTGTTGCCCCGTTCCAGTTCGTATTCCAGCTCGAAAGCCGCATCGAAATGATCTCCGATGGCGCGCTTGTGGCGCCCGGTGATGAAGATCATCTCGCGGATCCCGGCCGCATAAGCTTCTTCGACCGCGTACTGGATCAGCGGCTTGTCCACCACCGGCAGCATCTCTTTGGGAATCGCCTTGGTGGCTGGCAGAAACCGGGTGCCGAGCCCGCCAACCGGGAACACCGCTTTTTGAATGCGCATTGCCATTTCCTCTCTTAATTTAACTATCACCGCAGTTCAATGCCTGCTCCGCGGGCAGCTTTGAAGATGCCTTCGCCCATGTGCACACCCAGCTCGCGAGCCAGTCTCAGCCCCACGTTTTCTCGCTGGGTGTAGTCCACGATTTCCTCGGCCTTCACCAATTCGCGCGCCACATAGTCCAGACTGCCCAGGCCGTCGGCCAATCCCTGCTGCACGGCCTGCTGGCCGCTCCAGACCAGCCCCGTGAAAGTGTCCGGCGTTTCCTTGAGTCGCGCGCCCCGCCCCTTCTTGACCACCTCGATGAACTGCGCGTGGATCTCGCCAAGCATCGACTGGATATAGGCCCGTTGCGCCTCGTCCTGCGGACTGAAAGGGTCAAGCATGGCCTTGTTCTGGCCCGCCACCATCAGGCGACGCTCCACCCCCACCTTGTCCATCAACCCGGTGAACCCGAACCCTTCCATCAACACGCCAATACTGCCCACAAGACTGGCTTTGTCGACATAGATTTCGTCGGCCGCTGCGGCGATGTAATAGGCAGCCGAGGCGCAGGTCTCCTCCACCACGGCATAGACTTTCTTCTGGTGCAAGGCCTTCAATCGCGTGATCTCGTCGTTGATGATGCCCGCCTGCACGGGACTGCCACCCGGGGAGTCGATCAACAACACCACCGCCTGGGCGCCTTCGTCGTCGAACGCCGCCCGCACCGAACTGAGCACGTTGTCGGCGCTGGCTTCTGCACCCGACGCGATCTCGCCCTTGACTTCGATCAGCGCGGTGTGCGGTGCGCTCACGGCCCCGGCCATTTCCGCCTGCTGAAACCAGAGCCAGACCACCGAGCCCACGATCGCCAGCCATACCAGCCGGAAAAACAGCTTCCAGCGGCGTGCGGCCCGCTGTTCGCGCAGCGTCTCGAACATCAGCCTTTCAAGGGTTTCCCGTTCCCAGGATCCCTCTTGACGGGAAGGTGCCGATGCGGGCACCGGGTTGTCCAGTGGATCGAGGTTCATGATGGACTTGGTCAAAACGCCAGCGGCGCAAAAGGATATTGTGCCTGCCAGTACACAACGCCCTCCCGCTCCTGCAGAGGGACCGTCACCAGCCCGCTGCGACAGGGACCACCCTTGCAGGCACCGTTGGCAGGGTCATAGGCGGCGCCGTGGGTGGAGCACAGCAGCCACTGTCCGCTGTCGTCGAAGAAACGGTTGGGCTGCCAGTCCATTTCCATGGCCACGTGGGAGCAACGGTTCAGATACGCGTGGACCACACCCCGGAACCGGATGGCGAACGCCCTGCAGGTCTGCCCGGCGTACATCACGTCAAAGGGCACGGCCAGCCCGCCATCCAGCAGGTCGCGGCTGTTGCACAGGGCATGGAGGTCGCTTTCACCGCTCATCGCCATCCCTCAGGCATGTGCCTTCAACCAATCGCTCAGCTCTCCGACCGAGTGGGCGACAAACCTGGGTGACAACGACGCAAACGCGGCGGGTTCGTGGGCGCCATAGCTCACTCCGACGCTGTCACATCCGGCATTGACCGCCATCTGCAGATCGTGGGTCGTGTCACCGATCATCAGGGTGCGGCCAGGGTCGACACCGAACTCGCGCATCAGTTGCTCCAGCATCAGCGGACTGGGCTTGCCGGCTGTTTCATCGGCCGTGCGGGAACCATCAAACACGCCCCGAAGCTCCACGGCATCCAGCGCCTCATCCAGCCCCCGCCGGCTTTTGCCCGTCGCCACCACCAGCCAGTGGTGACGTTCCTTGAGGGATGCCAGCATGGGCAGCACGCCATCGAACAGGCTGATGTCGTGCTGATGGGACAGGTAGTGATGGCGGTAACGCTCGCCCAGCCGGGAATACAACTCAGGAGGCACGTCGGGCGCCGCGTGGGCAAGGGCCTGCATCAGGCCCATGCCAATCACGTAGCTGGCCACCGCCTCGCTCGGAACCGCCCCCCCCACGTCCCGCACCGCTGCCTGGATGCTGCGCACGATGATGGCGGTGGAGTCGAACAGGGTGCCGTCCCAGTCGAAGGCGATGAGGTCGTATTGGCGTAGGCGCATGGAAAGGGAGTCGAAAGCAGTCGATTATTGCTGCGGCTCAACAAAAAAGGCACCCGCAGGTGCCCTGTGTGCGTTGGGGCTCTTACACCCTCAAATGCGGTAATCCTCAAGGCTCTTGCCCGCAGCCAGCACCGCGCGCACCCACTCCGGCTTGCGGCCCGGGCCGCCGGCCCACAGCTCCCCGTTGGGGCCACGGTACTTGGCGACAGCCTTGGATTTCGACTTGGCGGCCTTTTTGGCGCCAGCCGCTGCACCACCCAAATCAGTCACCGTGATGCCATATTCCTTCATCTTCGCTTTGATGTCGGCGATAGCGGCGGCCAGTTCGTTCTTGCGCGCCTGCTCGGCCTGACTCATCAATGCCTGCGCCTGTGCCATCAGTTCAGAATAGGTTGCCATTGCGTTTCCTTTGGTATTGGTAAATTTCAGCGATATGGACATCCCAACGATGCCGGCAGAAATTCTAATGGGATTTTCAGGAGTCTGCCCAAGACCCAAGCTCGGAAGGCAATTCAGAATGTAACTCCATCGACTGACCAGAAATAGGATGAGTCAGGCGCAATCGCCATGCATGAAGAAACATGCGGCGCAAACCAGCCTTCGCCAACAGCCGGTTTAAATCAAAATCCCCGTACTTGTCGTCCCCAACGATTGGAAAGCCGGCATGGGACAGATGGACACGAATCTGATGGGTGCGCCCAGTCTTGATAGTGACTTCCAGCAAAGTCAATCCATCCGGGCAAACCGCCTCCAGCCCAGAGGGCGCGGGCAGATGCTTTCGCACCGCCACGAGCGTGACAGCGCGCATGGCATCGGGATGTGCGGCATCGACCACACGCACCCGCCGCTCTCCATCGGGCAGCAGGTATTTGTGCAGCGGCTGGTCTAAAACTTTCAGTTTGGAGGGCCAACGCCCCCGGACCAGAGCCAAATAGGTTTTACCGGTTTCACGCTCGCGGAACTGATCCTGCAGTGACTTCAGGGCACTTTTTTTCTTGGCAATCAACAGCAGACCGCTGGTTTCGCGATCCAGCCGGTGCACCAACTCAAGGAAACGGGCGGCTGGGCGCGATCGGCGCAACTGCTCAATCACCCCGAAACTGACCCCGCTGCCTCCATGCACAGCCACCCCCGCCGGTTTGTCCAGCGCCAGGAAGGCGTCGTCTTCATGGATGACCGGGAAATCGCGCACAGGAACCGGCTGCGCCGCTTTCTCGGCCGGACGCTCGGACAGCCGGATGGGAGGAATGCGCAACACATCCCCAGCCTGCACCCGGTCGTCCGCCGAGATCCTGCCTTTGTTGCGCCGCACCTCACCCGAACGGATGATCCGATAGATGTGAGTCTTGGGAACACCCTTGAGCTCGCGGAACAGGTAGTTGTCCAGCCGTTGCCCGGCCGAATCTTCGTCCACAAGGAGATGTCGCACGGCCCCGGGACCGTCAGAAACTGGAGAATTCAAGGGAAAAACACCATCAGACCTGCGCCATCATCAGGGGCAGCCCCCTATAATGTGTCACGCCAGTCGCGCGTTGTAAGTGATTGATTTTCCTGAGTTTAAGGCAGTCACATCCAGCGACCCGGAACAGCAAGGCTGAAACCGGATGCGATTGGCGACCCGTGCCACCTGTGGCACCCGGCTCGAACCATCCTGCGCACGACGTCCCAGACGTCTCCTTGGCGGGAAACGATCCGGACGGAAGCCGCAGGAGAGCCGACAAAAGAGTAGCGAACCAGATTACGGAATACCCCAATCGGTCAGCCTTTCTTGCAACGCCACAGGCAGGCAGGTGCGGCTGACCGAGGACAAAGTGAAGACAGTGACCGAAACGGCAAGATCCATGTCAACGACATCCGTCATGCCCTGCCTGCTCACCCACATCCACGCGCCTACGCCCTGACCCGGCCGCAGGGCCTTGGCGCGCCACTGTGCGCACAACCCCTGCCGACAGACCGCCCGATGCAGTCGGGACATCACCGGGTCATCGGCTCTCCGGCAATTCCTCCCGTTCGCGTTCTTTCGCTGGCTCACGGCATCCTGGTGTGCGGCCTGTCCGCGCGCCTTGTCAGCGACAGTGAAAAGGAAACGCAACATGAAGCGCATGCTGATCAACGCCACGCAGGCCGAAGAGCGCCGCCTGGCGATCGTGGACGGGCAGAAACTGCTCGACTACGAAATCGAAATCGAAGGGCGCGAACAGCGCAAGGGCAACATCTACAAGGCCGTCGTCACCCGCGTCGAGCCCTCGCTCGAAGCCTGCTTCGTCGACTACGGCGAAGACCGCCACGGCTTCTTGCCGTTCAAGGAAATCTCCAAGCAGTACTTCCAGGGCAATGCCTCGCCCTCCCAGGCCCGCATCAACGACGTGATCAAGGAAGGCCAGGAACTGCTGGTCCAGGTCGAGAAGGAAGAACGCGGCAACAAGGGCGCAGCCCTCACCACCTTCGTGAGCCTGGCCGGCCGCTATGTGGTGCTGATGCCCAACAACCCGCGCGGCGGTGGCGTCAGCCGCCGCATCGAGGGCGAAGACCGCCAGGAACTCAAGCAGGCACTGGACCAGCTGGAGTATCCCAACGGCATGAGCATCATCGCCCGTACCGCCGGCATCGGCCGTGAGGCGGCCGAACTGCAGTGGGACCTGAACTACCTGCTCAAGCTGTGGAACGCCATCGACGGCGCGGCCAAGGGTGGCAAGGGCGCCTTCTTGATCTACCAGGAATCGAGCCTGGTGATCCGCGCGATCCGCGACTACTTCAACAGCGACATCGGCGAGATCCTGATCGACACCGACGACATCTACGAGCAGGCTCACCAGTTCATGAGCCACGTGATGCCCGAGCACGGTCACCGCGTCAAGCGCTACCGCGACGACGCGCCGCTGTTCAGCCGCTTCCAGATCGAGCACCAGATCGAGACCGCCTACAGCCGCATCGTGCAGCTGCCCAGCGGCGGCGCCATCGTGATCGACCAGACCGAAGCGCTGGTGGCGGTGGACGTGAACTCGGCGCGCGCCATCAAGGGCGGTGACATCGAGGAAACCGCGACCCGCACCAACCTGGAAGCCGCCGACGAGGTGGCGCGCCAGGCCCGCCTGCGCGACCTGGGTGGCCTGATCGTGATCGACTTCATCGACATGGAAGAGTCGAAGAACCGCCGCGAGGTCGAGAACCGCCTGCGCGACGCGCTGCGCCAGGACCGCGCCCGCGTGCAGTTCGGCTCCATCAGCAAGTTCGGCCTGCTCGAAATGAGCCGACAGCGCCTGAAGCCCACGCTCAGCGAAGGTTCGTCCATCCCCTGCCCGCGCTGCGGTGGCTCCGGCCACATCCGCGACACCGAAAGCTCGGCGCTGCAGATCCTGCGCGTGATCCAGGAGGAGTCGCTCAAGGACAGCACGGCCGCCGTACTGGTGCAGGTGCCTGTTGAAGTGGCCAGCTTCCTGCTCAACGAGAAGCGCACCGAGATCACCAAGATCGAACTCAAGCAGCGCATCAACGTGCTGTTGGTGCCCAACAAGTCGCTGGACACGCCGAACTACAAGCTCGAGCGTCTCAAGCACGACGATCCGCGCCTGGACAACCTCGACTCCAGCTACAAGCTGGCCGAGGAAGTGGACGATGTGGCCAGCTTCACGCGCCGCAGCCAGGAGCGCACCAACAAGCAGGAGCCGGTGATCAAGGGCGTGCTGCCCGACGGCCCGGCACCAGTGGCTGCGCCCAAGCCCGAGGTGGCTGCGCCCGCACCGGTGGTCGCGTCCCCTGCGGTGGTGGTCGAGCCCGCGCCAGCGCGTGCCGCCGCCCCTGCCGAAAAAGGCTTCTTTGGCTGGCTCAAGAGCCTGTTCGGCATGGCACCCGCTGCAGCACCAGTGACGCCTGCTCCGGCACCGGCCGCTGCTGAAGCGCCGAAGACCGATCGCGGCGAAGGCAAGTCGTCCAGGGACGGCCGCGGTCGTGGTGGCCGCAATGGCGAAGGTCGCGGTGACCGCGGCGAGCGCCAGGGCAACCGCCCGCCCCGCAGCGAAAACCGGGGAGAGCGCACCGAGATCCAGGGCCGCGGCAATGGTGAAGGCCGCCGTGGTGACCACCGCGCCGAGGGTCGCAGCGGCGAACCTCGGGGTGAACGCGCCGAGGGACAGGGTCGCAACGGTGGGCGCCGCGACAGCCGCCGAGACAACCGCCAGGACCAGGTCGCCGACAGCACCGCGCTGGAAGGACAGATCTCCACCACGCCGGCAGGTGAAGCACCCGAGGCCGCCGCCGAAGGCGCCCGCCGCGAACGCCGTGGTGGCCGTGGTGACAACCGCCGACGCCAGGGGCAGGAGCCCGGCGACAACGCATCACAAGGCGTGGTGGACACCGCGCTGCTCAACGCAGCCCCTGCAGACGCGATGACCTCGGAGCCGTCCGAGGCAGCGCCCTCCGAGGTGGTGGAAGACGATGCCGCCGCACCCCGCGCGCCGCGCGAGCGCCGCAGTCGCGACCGCTATGGCCGTGACCGCCGTGAGCGCGCGCCGCGTGACGGTGAAAACAGGGAAGAAGCCCCTGCAGGTGCGGAGCCTGCGGCCCCGGTGACTGCCGACGTGCAGGACGAGCAGCGCCCGGTGCGCAGCTACTTCACCCAGCCTGCCAGCGCAGCGCCGACACAGGTCGAGCCGGCACCCGTGGTGGCGGCCGAGCCGGTGGCGGTGATTCCCGATATCGTGGCCCCTGCCACCCCCGCACCTTCGGTCGCGGCGGCAACCGCCGGCATGCCCAAGGTCGTGCCGTACACGTTGTCGATGGACGACCTGCACCGCGTGGCACAGGCCAGCGGGCTCGAATGGGTCAATTCGGATGCAGCAAAGGTCGCCGAGATCCAGGCCGCCATCGCTGCCGAGCCCAAGCCGATCCATGTGCCCCGCGAACCCAGGCCGGTGGTGCTGGTCGATGAAGGCCCGCTGGTGCTGGTGGAGACCCGCAAGGACCTGCGCGATGTGAGCCTCCCGTTCGAGAATCGCTGATTCCGGACCCAGGTTCCCAGCAAACAAAAAGCCGACCCTTGGGTCGGCTTTTTCTTTGTGTCAGTGGCTGCAAGGCAGCGGGCAAACCAGCCCGCCAGCTTCAGTCGCCCAGCAGCGCCGCCCGCTTCCACGCGGCCTGGGCACCCGCCTGGTCCTGGCGCTCCTCCGCCAGCAACGCCAGGGCACACCACGTACGGCGCAGCAGGGCCGGCTCGTGCAGGCTGTGGCTGGCCTGGCCCAGCAACTGGGACGCCTTGCCCCAGAGCTGGCGCTGCCGGCAGGCCTGACCGGTGAGGTACTGCAGGTAGGCGTTGTTGGGCCACTGCCGCTGGCTCTGTTCGAGACGCGCCAGCCCCGTGGCGTCCAGCCGCATCAGCCCGGGTTCCATTGCCAGCGCCAGCTTGTGCTGCAAGCCCTCATCCAGTGCAGCAAATCCCTGCCAGACGGGTTCCAGCCAGCCACCGGTCAATTCGTGGGCCTGTGCTGCCATGTCTTCGTCAGGCGCCAGGGCCACCAGCCGATGGGCACGCTCCACTGCCGCCAGGATCAGCTCGGGCATGGCGCGCTCGGACGCATCCAGGCGCGACCACACGGATTGCAGCTGGGCTAGGTCGTGCGCCTCGCGCAGCGCATCCAGCGCCAGACCGCGCACGATGCTGCGCGAGGCCTCTGGCGAAAAGGCGCGGTGCTTGGCGAGCAGACGCGCTGTTTCCAGTGCCTCGGCGGTCGCTCCCCCCAGACGCGCCACCCGCAGCTTCAGGCGCAGCGTCTGGATGCGGCGAGACGCCCCCTGGGGAAGCTCGTCCAGGTGGCTGCGGGCCGCCTGAAGGTCTCGGTCCTCAACCGCCCAGCGGACCGCCCGCATCAGGGCACCCTCACGGGCCTCGGTCGACTCCTTGGCCAGTTTCGGATGCAGCGCCGCCTGCAGGTGCTCGTCGCGGGCGCTGCGGTTCTGCAGCGATTGAGCCGCTTCGGCCACCAGCAGGTGGGCCAGTTGCTGGAGTTGTCCACGCCGTGGCCACTGGGCCGCCGGGTGGCTGTTGAGCTGTTCCAGCGCCGCAAGCCCGGCCGCCTGCGCACGGACGAAGCGGCCAGCGATCTGGTTGGACAAGGCGTCCATCAGCGCGCCGACCGCCGCCCGCTCCATCTGCTGGCTGCGCCAGCGCTGCGCCTGACGGGGCAGCTCGCGGAACATGCTCAATGCCCGCAGGGCCAGGTACAGCAGCACGAAACCCGCTACCAGGCAGAACAGGACAAAGTTGAACGAGACATCGAACCGGTAGGGCGGCCAGAACAGGCTCACCATGGCCTGGTTCTGTCCGGTCAGCAGGGCCAGCGCCACCGCCAGTGCGGCCAGACCCAGCAACCAGAAGACATTGCGCATCGCACCCCGCTGGCGCCGCGGCCCGTTCATCAGCGTCCTCCCGCGGCCACCGCGAGCGCCGCCAGACTCTCTTCGGGCCGGGGCCATTCCGTGAGCACCAGTTCGGCGCGCAGCTGCGTCACTGCGGCCTGGGCCGCCGCGACGTCGGGAGCGGTGGTGTCGAAGTGACGAGCGAGTGCCGCATCGATGGTCTTGAGGTCGTCCTGCACCGCGTCCATCTGGCGGGCCAGCAGGCCCAGCCGCGCGTTGAGCAGCCGCAGCTTGAGGTTCTCCCGGAGGAAGAACGCCTGCTCCGGCGCCAGCAGCACCGCTTCGGGCCGGTCGATGCGGCTCACCCGCACCAGCTCCCGTCCGCTGCGGGTGGTTTCCTCCCACACGCGCGACCAGAAGCCGGACCAGGTCTGCACCGCGCGGTCCCAGCCGCCGGCCGCGGGCGCGGCAGGTTCGGCAGGGTTCGCGGATGCTGTCGAGGCGCTGCCGGAGCCAGACGCCTTGCGTGCCGCCGGTGAACGGGGGCCGACGTCGTTGGGCACCGGCCACTGGTCCACCCGTTGCACCAGCTCGTCCAGCCGCTGTACCAGCGAGGGCACATCGGCCACCGAGGTGCTGCGGATGCGCTGCACATCGCGCGCAATGGCGCGCTGGACCGGGTTCAGCCGCGGCTGCGCGGCACGGGCGATGCGCTCATCGGCCGACTGCAGGGCCGCGAGCAACGGCTGCACGCTGCCAGTGAGCTGAGACTGTTGCTGGGCCAGGCGCAGGGAGGACTCCAGATCCTGCACCAGGTTGTCGTCCCGGGACCGGGACAGCGCCAGCATCAGCTCTTCGAGCTGGGAGCGCTGCAGACTGACCTCGGACAGGCGGACCTCGGCCACCGCCAGACGCGCCTGCAGTTCCTTGACCTGGGCCTCGGCCTGCGCTGCCACCGTCCGTGTTTCCGACGACTGGGTTTCGCTGACCTGGGTGCGGCGCGCCAGTTCCTTCTGGGTGAAATCCACCTTCTGCCACAGCAGGCCGGCCATCATCAGCGTCAGCACTGCCAGCAGCAGCGCCAGCGCGCCCAGCCAGACCCCACCGCGCCGGGCAGGTGCAGGGGAGCCTGAGCCGGTGGTCACCACGGGAAGAACCGGGGTCGGCGCAGCGGGGGAAGGTTCGGGAGTGTCGTTGCTCATATCGGGCTCCGCACCGATTCTAGGGCGACCAACACATCGGGCAATGACGGGCGGCTGGTGTACACGTGTACAAAGCCCGTCGCCCGCGCCGCCGCCGCGATCCGTTCGTGGGTGCACAAGGCCCCGGCGCGGGACCAGTCGGCCGCTGGCATCGCCGTCCGCAGATGGGCCACAGCCTCTGAACTGCTGAAGAACCAGAGGGCATCCTGCTCTGCCAGGGCCCGGTCGGACGGGGTCCACCGGGGAGCATGCCGTTCGTAGGCGGCGCAGGCCTCAACCGCGGCCCCGCGCGCGCGGCACTGCTCCATCAGCCACTCGCGCCCACTGCCCTCGGTCCCACCCATGGGCACGCCGTCGGCCGAGGTGGACACGCCCCGCACCACCAGCAAACGTGCACCAGCCCTCGCCTGAGACGACACCACAGGCCACAGATGCTCGGAATCGAACTGCAGTGCATCGGCCGGTGGCTGGTCGATCCGCTCGGGCCCCAGGCCGAGACGCTGCAAGGCCACCGAGAGCGTTCGCGCCGTGCCCGGCCCCGGCGCCCAGAACCGTGTGCCTGTCCGATGCGCTCCGCCGTCCGGAAGCACACCGTCGAAAAAGTGCTGCACCGCCGCGGTGCTCACGAACATCAGGGCGTCCCAGTGGCTCCAGCGGGCCTGGACATCGCGCAGCCGCGCGAGGACCTGCGGATCGCGCGGCGCACCGATGTCGATCA
Source organism: Hydrogenophaga sp. NH-16 (assembly GCF_004006415.1). Taxonomy (NCBI): domain Bacteria; kingdom Pseudomonadati; phylum Pseudomonadota; class Betaproteobacteria; order Burkholderiales; family Comamonadaceae; genus Hydrogenophaga; species Hydrogenophaga sp. NH-16. Next base: position 1,954,284 of record NZ_CP029344.1, on the reverse strand, counting down.
GGGGCAGGCTGTGCGCCTCCCATCCCCGGGCCTGCAGCGCCGCCACCCATGCACCGGCTTCGCCGGCGGGCCGCGTCACGATCACCCGGGACCAGCGGGACGGCACGGCCGCGTGCCCGGCCAAGGCTCAGCCTCCCGCTGCGCGGGCACCACCGGCGCGCAGGGCCTGCGCCACCCGGTGACCCAGGGACTCCGCCTGTTCGAGCGTCTCGACGCGCGCCTGCTCCTGCACCCTCACCACCGCCAAGCGCCCCTCGGGATCGCCCCAGGCGGCGTCCAGGCGCAGGGTCTGCGGCGCCTCGGCGTCCCAGCGGGCATAGGCGGCCAGCGGCATCGAGCAGCTGCCGCCCATGGCGCGGGAAACCGTGCGTTCGGCCGCCACGCGCAACCAAGTGGGCATATGCACCAGCGGCGCAAGGGCCTGCATCAGATCGGTGCGGTCGCTGCGAATCTCGATGCCCAGCGCGCCCTGCCCGGCGGCGGGCAGCGACTGTTCGGGGTCGAAGATGCCGCGGATGCGCGAAGACAGGCCCAGACGCTTGAGACCAGCGGCCGCCAGCACAATGGCGTGGTACTGGCCTTCGTCGAGTTTGCGCAGGCGGGTGTCGAGGTTGCCGCGCAGCGGTTCGATGCGCACGTCCTGCCGGCCCAGACGGTCCAGCGCCTCGCGCAGCAACACCAGACGGCGCAGGCTGGACGTACCGACCACCCCGTCCCTGGGCAGGTCGGCCAGCGAGGCACAGGTGGCGGACACCCAGGCATCGCGCGGGTCTTCGCGCTCCATCACACAGGCCAGGGCGAACCCGTCGGGCAGGTCCATCGGCACGTCCTTGAGCGAGTGCACGGCGATGTCGGCCCGCCGCTCTTGCAGCGCCACCTCCAGCTCCTTCACGAACAAACCCTTGCCACCCACCTTGGACAGGCTGCGATCCAGGATCTGGTCGCCCTGGGTCGTCATGCCTAGCAGCGTCACGCGGTGGCCCAGAGATTGCAAGAGCGCCTTGACGTGCTCGGCCTGCCACAGCGCCAGACGGCTCTCCCGCGTGGCGATCGTGATGTCAAGCGGGGCGGGCGGGATTGAAATGGACACGGTGCACTATCAAAAAAAGATCAGGCCGGAACCGGCGTTTTCGTACCCCGTTGGTAACGGTGCGGGGAACTTTGGATGCTAGCATGCCCCCTGCCCAAATTTTCAGCAATACCTCTCTCGGCATCCCCTCGCCACCACCCCGCATGAGCCCCTCCCCCGCCCGCAAAGCCGCCCCCGCATCCCGCAGCCGTGCCAGCGCCGACAAGGACCTGCCCCTGGTCGAAGACATTCGCCTGCTGGGCCGCATCCTGGGTGATGTGATCCGGGAGCAGGAGGGCAAGGCGATGTTCGAACTGATCGAGCTGATCCGCCAGCTCTCGGTGGCGTTTCGCCGGCACGCCGACGAATCGGCCGACAAGACGCTCAAGAAGCTGCTCAAGGGGCTGTCGGGCCAGCAGACGGTCAGCGTGATCCGCGCCTTCACCTATTTCAGCCACCTGGCCAACCTGGCCGAAGACCGCCACCACATCCGCCGCCGCGCCATCCACGAGCGCGCGGGTGATGTGCAGCCCGGTAGCCTGGCCATGACGCTGCAACGCCTGCACAAGGCCGGCATCGCGCCCGCACAGATCGTGCAGAGCCTGGCCGAAGCGCACATCTCCCCGGTGCTCACTGCCCACCCCACCGAGGTGCAGCGCAAGAGCATCCTGGACGCCGAGCGCGACATCGCCCGCCTGCTGGCCGAGCGCGACCACCTGCTGCCGCGCGAGCTGGCCGACAACGAACTGCAGCTGCGCGCCCGCGTCACCCAGCTGTGGCAGACCCGCCTGTTGCGCTACACCAAGCTCACCGTGGCCGACGAGATCGAGAACGCGCTCAGCTACTACCAGGCCACCTTCCTGAGCGAGATCCCGCGCCTGTACCGCGAGCTCGAAGAGGGGCTCGGCGAGGCCGCGGCCGAGGGTCTGGCGCCCTTCCTGCGCATGGGTCAGTGGATCGGCGGTGACCGCGATGGCAACCCCAACGTCACCGCCCCCACACTGGACCTCGCCCTGCGCAGCCAGTGCGAGATGGTGCTGCGCCACCACCTGACCCAGATCCACCTGCTCGGCGCCGAACTGTCTGTGTCGGCCATCCTCACCCAGGTCTCGCCCGCGATGCAGGCGCTGGCCGAGCGCTCGCCCGACCGCAACGCCCACCGCCAGGACGAACCCTACCGCCGAGCCCTCACCGGCATGTACGCCCGTCTGGCCGCCACCCTGCAGACGCTCACCGGCGGCGAAGCGGCACGGCATGCCATCGCACCGCAGGACCCCTACAGCGGCCCCGAAGAGCTGCTGGCCGACCTGCACACCATCGAAGCCTCGCTGCTGGCGCACCACGGCGCCCACCTGGTGCGCGGCCGCCTGCGGCCGCTGATCCGTGCGGTGGAGGTGTTCGGTTTTCACCTCGCCACGGTGGACCTCCGCCAGAGCTCGGACAAACACGAAGAGGTGGTGGCCGAACTGCTGGCCACGGCCCGCATCGAGCCGGACTACAGCGCCCTCGACGAAAACGCCAAACGCACCCTGCTGCTGAAACAGCTCAACGACGCGCGGCCGCTGCGGGTGCCTGGCGTCGACTACTCGGCCCACGCGCAGAGCGAGCTGGCCATCTTCGAAACCGCGCGCCTGGCACGACAGCGCTACGGCAATGCGGCGATCCGACATGCCATCATCAGCCACACCGAAACAGTCAGCGACCTGCTCGAAGTCCTGCTGCTGCAGAAGGAAGTGGGATTGGTCCACGGGTTGCTTGGCGAGGACGCCGTGGCCGACCTGATCGTGGTACCGCTGTTCGAGACCATCGAAGACCTGCGCAACGCCGCACCCATCATGCGCGAGTACTACGCACTGCCGGGCGTGCGCGAGATGGTGCTGCGCGGCGCGGCCGACGGCTATGGCGAGCAGGACATCATGCTCGGCTACTCCGACAGCAACAAGGACGGCGGCATCTTCACCAGCAACTGGGAGCTCTACCGCGCCGAGATCGCGCTGGTCGAGCTGTTCGACCACCTCAACGCGGGGGCCGAGAAGACCATCGGTCTGCGCATGTTCCACGGCCGCGGCGGCACCGTCGGTCGCGGCGGTGGCCCGAGCTACCAGGCCATCCTGGCCCAGCCGCCGGGCACGGTGCGCGGCCAGATCCGGCTGACCGAACAGGGCGAGGTGATCGGCTCGAAATATGCCAACCCCGAGATCGGTCGGCGCAACCTCGAAACCTTGGTCGCTGCCACGCTGGAGGCCACGCTGCTGCAGCCCACGCGCAACGCGCCCAAGGCCTTCCTGGACGCCGCCGCCGAGCTGTCCATCGCCAGCATGAAGGCCTACCGCGCGCTGGTTTACGACACGCCGCGCTTCCCCGAGTACTTCTTCGCCGCGACACCGATCCGCGAAATCGCCGAACTCAACATCGGCTCGCGCCCCGCTTCGCGCAAGGCGACGCAGAAGATCGAAGACCTGCGGGCCATCCCCTGGGGCTTCAGCTGGGGCCAGTGCCGCCTGACGCTGCCTGGCTGGTACGGTTTCGGCTCGGCGGTCCAGGCTTTCCTCAAGGGCGGCGGCGCCAAGGGCCAGACCCAGCGCAAGGAGCTGCTGCAGAAGATGTTCAAGCAATGGCCCTTCTTCAGCACCCTGCTGTCCAACATGGACATGGTGATGGCCAAGAGCGACCTGGCCCTGGCCACCCGCTACGCCGAACTGGTCGAGGACAAGAAGCTGCGCAAGAAGGTGTTCGACGCCATTGAGGCCGAATGGCACCGCACGGCCGAAGCCCTGACCCTGATCACCGGCGAGAAGCAGCGGCTGGCCAACAACGAGGCCCTGCAGCGCTCGGTGCGCCACCGCTTCCCCTACATCGACCCGCTGCACCACCTGCAGGTCGAACTGGTGCAACGCCACCGGTCGGGTGATCTGGACAACGAGGATGAGAAGGTGCGCCGGGGCATCCACCTCTCGATCAACGGCATCGCAGCCGGTCTGCGGAACACCGGCTGAGGCCATCCCCGCGACGACAGCGGGGGCAGAGGGCGGCCACTAAAATGAACAGGTGACCCATTTGACCAACGCCGACCTGCACTGCCACTCCGTCGTCTCGGATGGCACGCTCACGCCCGAGGAGCTCGCGCCCCGGGCCAAGACCAATGGCGTCGAACTCTGGGCGCTGACCGACCACGACGAGGTCGGCGGTCAGGAGCGCGCGGCAGCGGCGGCCCGGCAGGTGGGTCTGCCCTACCTCACCGGCACCGAAATCTCGGTCACGTTCGCCAACGTCACGGTGCACATCGTCGGGCTGGGCTTCGATCCCACCGATCGGGCGCTGGTCAACGGGCTGCGCCAGACCCGTGGCGGTCGCGAGGAACGCGCCCGGCAGATGGGTGTGGAGCTGGCGCGCGCGGGCATTCCCGGCGCCTTCGAAGGCGCGATGAAATACGTCGGCAACCCCGATCTGATCTCGCGCAGCCACTTCGCGCGCTACATCGTCGAATCGGGCCACTGCCCCGACACCAACGCCGTGTTCCGCAAGTACCTGGCAGAGGGCAAGCCCGGGTTCGTGCCGCACCGTTGGGCCAACCTGGGTGATGCGGTGAAGTGGATCACCGGCGCCGGTGGTGTCGCGGTGATCGCGCACCCGGCCCGCTACAAGTTCACCGCCAACGAAGAATTCGCGCTGTTCAACGAGTTCCGCACGCACGGGGGCCGTGGTGTCGAGGTGGTCACTGGCGCCCACAGCCAGGCCGACTATGTGAAATACGCCGAGTTCTGCAGCGAGTTCGATCTGCTGGCCTCGCGCGGCAGCGACTTCCACAGCCCCGACGAAAGCCACACCGACCTGGGCAAGCTGCCCGACCTGCCGGGCGGCGTCACGCCGGTCTGGTCCCTGCTCGAATCGCGCATCCAGTGACGGCTGCGCTTCCGGTTGCCCACGGCCATCGCGCCGTTGTGGGCTTGGCCTGGCTGCCACCGCAAGGCTGAAACCGCGCTCTGTCCAGCGCACAATCGCGTCATGTCCCAGTTCTTTGAAGTCCACCCCGACAACCCACAGCCGCGACTGCTCAAGCAGGCGGTGCAATTGCTTGAACGGGGCGGCGTGCTCGCCGTGCCGACCGACTCCAGCTACGCCTTGGCCTGCCACCTGGACGACAAGGCCGCGGCCGACCGGCTGCGCCGCATCCGCCAGGTCGACGACAAGCACCACCTGACCCTGCTCTGCCGCGACCTGAGCCAGCTCTCCAGCTACGCCAAGGTTGACAACCGGCAGTACCGGCTGCTGAAGCTGGCCACGCCGGGGCCCTACACCTTCATCCTCGAAGCCAGCAAGGAGGTGCCCCGGCGGGTGAGCCACCCCTCGCGCAAGACCATCGGGCTGCGTGTGCCGCAGCACGCTGCCCTGCTGGCGCTGCTGGACCTGCACAACGCCCCGCTGCTGGCCACCACGCTGATCGCACCGGGCGAAAGCGACCCGATGAACGACGCCAGCGAGATCCGCGAGCGCTTTGAACGCGAGGTCGACGGCGTGATCGATGCGGGCGCTTGCGCTCTGGAACCCACCACCGTGATCGACCTGACCGCGATGGGCGCCGGTGGCGAGCCCGAGGTGGTGCGCGAGGGCCGCGGGGAGCTGCAAATCCTGGGTCTGGGACAATAGGCCGATGGATTTCGCCCAGATCGTTCAAACCGTCGCCATCTACGCCCTGCCCGTGCTGTTCGCCATCACGGTGCACGAGGCGGCCCACGGCTACGCCGCCCGGCACTTCGGCGATGACACCGCCTGGAAGCTGGGCCGCATCACGCTCAACCCGATCAAACACATCGACCCGATCGGCACGATCCTCATGCCACTGGTGCTGTATTTCGCGACGTCCGGGGCCTTCCTGTTCGGCTACGCCAAGCCGGTGCCGGTGCAGTTCGGGCGTCTGAGGAACCCCAAGCGGGACATGGTCTGGGTGGCGCTGGCCGGGCCAGGCGCCAACCTGGCGCAGGCCATCGGCTGGACCCTGGCGCTGTACCTGATGATCTTCTTAGGTGTGGACGAGCGGTTTTTTCTGGAAATGGGCCGCGCTGGCGTGCTGGTGAACCTAGTGATGTTCGCCTTCAACCTGTTTCCAGTGCCTCCCCTGGATGGTGGCCGCATCCTGGTCGGCCTGCTGCCCTGGAAGCAGGCCGTGATGGTCTCGCGCATCGAACCCTGGGGATTCTTCATCGTGATGGGTCTGGTCATCATGGGCGTGATCGGCTCGCTCTGGATGTACCCGCTGATGGGTTTGACCAACTCGCTGATTGAGCTGCTGCTGACACCCGTGCGCGCCCTGCTGTTCTGATTTTTTCCCCGACTGTCCATGAGCCTCCAACGCGTCCTGACCGGCATCACCACGTCCGGCACCCCCCATCTGGGCAACTACGTCGGCGCCGTGCGCCCCACCGTGCGCGCCAGCCGCCTGCCCGACACCCAGAATTTCTACTTCCTGGCCGACTACCACGCGCTCATCAAGACTGGCGGCGACCCGGAACGCGTGCAGCGCTCCACGCTGGAGATCGCGGCTACCTGGCTGGCCTGCGGCCTGGACCCCGAGAAGGTGACCTTTTACCGCCAGTCCGACATCCCCGAGATTCCGGAGCTGACCTGGCTGCTGACCTGTGTCACGGGCAAGGGTCTGCTCAACCGCGCCCATGCCTACAAGGCTTCGGTCGACAAGAACCACGCCGCCGGCGAGGACCCGGATGCGGGCGTGACCGCCGGCCTGTTCATGTACCCGGTGCTGATGGCGGCCGACATCCTGATGTTCAACGCCCACCAGGTGCCGGTGGGCCGCGACCAGATCCAGCACATCGAGATGGCGCGCGACATCGCCTCCAGCTTCAACCACCTCTATGGCGAGCACTTCACGCTGCCAGAAGCGGTGACCGAGGACCATGTGGCCCTGCTGCCCGGCCTGGACGGCCGCAAGATGAGCAAGAGCTACGACAACACGATTCCGCTGTTCGCCCCGAAGGAGCAGTTGCGCAAGCTCATCATGGGCATCCTGACCGACTCGCGGGCGCCGGGCGAGCCCAAGGACACAGCAGGCTCGGCCCTGTTCCAGCTCTACCAGGCCTTCGCCAGCGCCGAAGAAACCGCAGCCCTCGCCCAGGCCTACGCCGACGGCATCGCCTGGGGGGAAGCCAAGCAGGTGCTGTTCGACCGGCTGGAGCGCGAGATCGCGCCGATGCGCGAGGTCTACGACGCCCTCATCCAGAACCCGGCACAGATTGAGAAGACCCTCAAGGCGGGTGCCGAGAAGGCCCGTGCCATTGCGACGCCATTCACCGCCCGGCTGCGCCACGCGGTGGGCCTGCGCTCGCTGGCTGATCTGCCCAGCGAATCGACCACCAAGGCGACCAAGGCGGCTGCGCCAGCCTTCAAGCAGTACCGCGAAAAAGACGGACAGTTCTATTTCAAGCTGGTCGACGCACAAGGCAAACTGCTGATCCAGAGCGCCGGGTTCCCGGCTCCGCGGGACGCGGCGGACGCCATCCGGCAGTTGCAATCGCAGGGAGAGGCCGCACTTGGGGCTCTTCAGGACCGGCTGTCGGTGACCGGGAGTTCCTCCGAGGTCGCCTCGGCCCTGCAGTATTTCGCGGCAACCGTGACCTGAGTCCGGGTTTGGCCGCCCATCCAACCCTCATCTTTCCCCATGAAATGACCCCGGTGAGACAATGCAAGATGAGGACTGGAGTTCCACGCACGGCGCCTTGAGCCTGGGAAAACTAAAAACAAGGACTGCAACGGGGCGCAAATTGGTATCGCCAAGTACCGTCGATATCTATATGCTGGACCCTCGAAGCACCTATTCCTACAGCATTTGCCATGAGTATCTTTGTCATTGACGACCATCCCCTGATGCGCGAGGCCGTCGTCATGCTGCTTCGCCGCCTGCGGACCTCGACCCAGGTGATTGAACTGGAGCGTCTGGCGACCGTCAGCCGTGCCATCGCCGAACACGGCGAGCCCGAACTGGTGTGCCTGGACCTCAAGCTGCCCGACACCCATGGTGTGTCGGGTGTGCGGGAAATCCGCCAGATGCTGCCCGACACCTCGCTCATCGTGCTGTCGGCTTCCCCGGCTTCCGACTACGAGGACCTGGCCCGCGAAGCCGGCGCCGACGCCTATGTGGAAAAGTCGGCCGGAGCGGCGCAGATCGGCCGCGTGCTGCGCGAATTTCTGGCCGATGAGCCGGAAGACGAGAACGCCCCGACGATTCCCGAGAAGCTATCCAAGCGCCAGAAACAGTTGCTGGTCATGCTCGACCGGGGTCTGTCCAACCGCGACATCGCCGAGCAGCTGCAGATCAGCGAGCACACGGTCAAGGTGCACCTGTGGCGCCTGTTCCGCCGCCTGAACGTCAAGAGCCGCTCGCAGGCCAGCCACCTCGCCCGCACCGCGGGCCTCCTTGACATGTGATTCAGGTCGGCACGTCCGGCACACCCTGCTGCTGGGTGTAGAGCGGGATCATCACCCGGAACACGCTGCCTCGGTTGGCCTCGGAGGAAAGGGCCAACTGGTAACCCATCATCGTCGCCAGCTTGGAGACGATGGTGAGCCCCAGGCCCAGGCTGTCCTCGGTGCCATGGTGCTGCGAAACCCGGAAGAACTCCTGGAAGATGGCCTGCTGGTGCTCGCGGGCGATGCCCACACCGGTGTCCCACACCTCGAACAGCAGCATGTCCTCGCGGTAGCGCAGGCCCAGCAACACGCCCCCCTTGCTCGTGTGCTTGAGGGCATTCGACAGCAGGTTGCCCAGGATGCGCCGCAGCACCACAGGATCGGCCCAGATCACGGCAGGACGGGTGTGGGTGCGCAACCGGATCGACTTGCCCGCAGCAACCGGTGCGAATTGCAGCGACAGATCGGCGAACAATTGCTGGACATTCACGTGCTGGAGCCGCACCTTGTAGTTGCCCGCGTCGATGCGCGTGAGGTCGAACAGCGAGTCGAACAGCTCGTTGATCGCCCGGGTGGACTGCAGGATGCGCGGTGAGATGTCGCGCGCCATCTCCGGCTCGGTGGCCAGCCAGTCGGCGTACAGGCTGAGCGCATGCACCGGCTGGCGCAGGTCGTGTGCGGCAGAGGCCAGAAAGCGGTTCTTGGTTGCCACGGCGCGCAGGGAAGCCCGGGTTTGCTGCGTCAGGGAGTCGATCAGCTCCTGGTTTGAAAACTGGAGCTCGAAGCTGGAACGGTAAACCTCGTTGAGGCGTTTGCCGGCAGACATCAGCAACCACCAGAACAGCACCAGCAAGACCAGCAGACCCGCGCTGGTGTCAATGGGCATCGCATTGGGCGACTGCTGGGACACCGTGAAAGGCGCCGCGACCAGAGCGCCCGCAACCACCAGCACCACGGTGTTGGCGTAGACGCGGAACACGGGCAGATAGGGGCTGAACGAAACCAGCGAAATCAGTCCCTGGCCCATCACCAGCATCCCGCAAATGAACTGCACCCCGACACCCGATCGTCCGTAGCTCATTGGCACGACACTGGCCCAGAGGAAGGCGATGGCCACCCAGGACCACTGGTAGCGCCTGATGAAGGTCTTGCGCCGCGAGCCTTCCTGAATGTCGAACTTGAGGCGGTAGACGCCCAGCATGCGGTAGCGGAACCCGATCATGAAGAGCAGCGCGATCACCCAGCCCAGGAGCACGAACAGGTTGACCTCGTTCCACAGCATGAAGACCACCAGGGGAATGGCCATGAGGGCGGCCCCGAGGGTGGGCATCACGTTGTCCATGAGCACGGCAATCAACCGTGAATTCACCCACTGGTCTCGCACCTCGGCGGTGGCCGGTACGTGCTGGTAGGTGGCGGGCTGGGTGTCGACAAGCATGTGATGCGCTCTGGGTGGGTGGCATTGTCGCACCGCGCCCGGGTCGGTGAGTCGCGGAAAAAGCGACACCCAAGCTGCTGCTAGAATGCAGGGCTTGACCGCGGAGAGGTGGCAGAGTGGTCGAATGCACCGGATTCGAAATCCGGCGTACAGGTTCTCCTGTACCGAGGGTTCGAATCCCTCCTTCTCCGCCAGGAATTCGTTCCACTTCAGCGCCCACTTCCGAGTGGGCGTTGTCGTTTCTGAGCGTTGTTCAGTCCCCCAGCAGGGCCGCCAGACCGCCCTCTGGCTCGAAGCGCCGGTTGCGGTAGCGCAGCCGTGTCGGCCCGATCCATGCGGGCTCGCGCACCGGGTGCGCGGGATCACCCGGGTAGCAGATCACGCGCCCGCCGTGGTCGTCGAACGGCTGCGGCTCGATCAGGGCCGGCGGGCGCTGGCGAGCCAGGTCGAGCGCCCCGACCACATCCCGGATGCGCGCCAGCTGCACCAGGCTCATGATCTGAGGCGGCGCCAGGTCGATCTCGCCAGCCCAGTAGCGCCGCAAGCCTTCGGCCGGAGGCACCCACACCACCTCGGTGGCCTCGAAGTCGTCGTGCACCGCCTCCTGGTCCGGCGGCGCGACGGCAACGAAGAAGCGGGTGTCGAAGCGCTTGCGGGTCACCGACGGCTTGCGTGGCGTGATCCACCGTGACCAGGGCCACAACGAATCCGCTGGCAGCGCCAGCGCGCATTCCTCGCGGGTCTCGCGCAGCGCCGAGGCGAACAGGCCGCGCGCCACCACCGGCGCCAGACCGGGCTCGGCCAGCGCCTGTGCAAACCAGCCGGCGTCGTGGTCCAGGCCCGGCAGCGCCGCCTCGCTGTCCTGCGCGTCCAGCTTGCCACCCGGGAACACGTGCACGCCACCCAGCACGCCCGAATCCCCGTGGCGGCGCACCATCAGCACCTCCAGGCCGCGCGCGCCATCGCGCAGCACCATCACGGTGGCGGAGTCGATTGGCGCGCAGTCGACCGCGTCGAAGTGGATCTCGATGGCCATGCGGATCAGCCGGCGGCTTTCGGTGGTGGCTGCCAGCGGAAGAACATGGGGTAGACCTTCTCGACCACCGGTCCATCGAAGGCCCAGGCCTTGCACTGGCCCAGGTGCATGGGCGGACGTCCGTCGCCTGCAGGCGCAAACGAGGACGAGCGGGTCTGGAAGGCCGCAGTGGCCAGATTGAACAGCAGCTCGCGCAGGTGGGTGCAGCCGACGGTGCCGCCCAAGTGGCGTTCGATGGTCTTGCGCCAGCCCTTGCCCAGCGTCTCGCCGATCAGGCCCTGCATCGGCGGCATGGCCTGCGGGCAGGGGTCGTGCGGGTGGGCATCCATGCAGACCTGCACATCACGGATCACCATGGCCTCGTCGACCGTGACCCGGATGCTCATGTGGTGGATCGGCTCGTGGGGTGCCCATTCCCCCTCGCCCTCGATCTCGAAGGCGTGCGGCTTGGTGTCGAGCATCTCGCCCTCGATGTCCCACAGGCCGTCGTCGCGGCAGAAGCCGCGGTACTCGACGCGGCGGGTGTGCATGGGGGTGCGGGCAACGGGCGGCGGCAGGGGCAAGGCAGAAGCTCCATCGGGGAACAGACAAACAGACGCCATTGTCTCCGCAGCGCCGGCCCGGTCATGTCACCCGAGGCGCTGCGGAGGTGGCGGCTGCTGGCCGCGGTGCAGGCGCCACTGCGCGGCGGCACCGCACAGCGCCAGGCCCAGCATCAGCCAGCCCAGGTTGACCGCGCCCTCGTGGTGGAACAGGCCGACGGCAAACCCACCGACCGCGCCCATGAGCTGCTGCGACAGGCCGGCCACGGCGGCGGCCGACCCTGCCAGCGCCGGCAGCAAGCCCACCGTGCCGGCCAGCGCCGGCGGCACCAGCAGGCCGTGGCCGATGCCCAGCAGCACCAGCGGCAGCGCAAACGCCAGCGGTGTGTTCAGCCCCATCAGCGCCAGCAGCAGCATCAGCGCCACTCCGCCGACCGTGAGGATCTGTCCAAGCCGCATGATGCGGCGTTCGCTGATACGGTGCGATAGGTGCGTGGTCAGGTAGTTGCCCAGGATGTAGGAACCCGGGATTGCCATGATGTAGAAGCCGATGCCGTCGGGCTTGACGCCATAGCTGCCCAGCACGATGGGCGCGCCACCGAGGAAGGCGTAAAAGGTGGCGGTGGTCATGGCCAGCAGCAACACGTGCAGCCCGAACGAAGGTTCGCGCGCCAGCTGTGCGTAGGACGAGAGCATGGCCTTGAGCCAGTGCGGCTGCACGCCGGTGCCGCTCTGGTGCTCGGGCAGGCCGCGCCAGGCCGCAATGAACAGCAGCACGGCGAGCACCGCCATGACGACGAAGTTCGACTGCCAGCCCAGGCGCACATGCAGTTGCCCGCCGATGATGGTGGCCAGCGGGGGACACAGGCCCATGGCCATGCCCACGTAGGCCATCACGCGCGTGCGCTCGGGCCCGGCGAACAGGTCCTGCACCAGCGCCCGGCCAATCACCATGCAGGCCGCACTGCCCGCGCCCTGCAGCAGCCGCGCCAGCACCAGGGTCGGCAGGTCGGGCGCGAAGACCGCCATCACCGAGCCGGCGAAGGCGATGACCAGGCCGATCATCAGGATGCGCTTGCGGCCCAGCCGATCCGACAGCGGGCCGTAGACCAGCTGCAGCGAGCCGTAGGTGACGACGTAGCCGCTGAAGGTCAGCTGCACCGCCGCCTGGCTGGAGCCGAAAATCGCACCCCATTCCTGCATCGACGGCAGGCAGATGGTCATGGCCAACAGGCCGAAGGCAAGCTGAGCCAGCAGGTTGGCGATCAGCAGGCGGTGGGGAGCGGTGGGAGTGGCGGATGCGGTCATGAAGCCCCCGAGGCTACCGTGATTTGCACGCAAGTCGCGTCCGCTGCGAGATACCCCCCGCTAACATGGCGCCATGAACACCCAGTACTGGCTGATGAAGTCCGAGCCCGAGGAGTGCTCGATCGACGACGCCCTGGCCGCGCCCGGCGCCTCCGTGCCCTGGACCGGCGTGCGCAACTACCAGGCGCGCAACTTCATGCGCGACGCGATGCAGGTGGGCGACGGCGTGCTGTTCTACCACTCCAGCTGCGCCGAACCGGGCATCGTGGGCCTGGCGCGTGTGGCGTCCGAGATCCGTCCCGACCCGACACAGTTCGACCCGGCCTCACCCTACTTCGACCCCAAGTCCTCACCCGACAAACCGCGCTGGCTGCTGCGGGATGTGCAGGCGCTGAAGAAGACCCGGCTGATCGGTCTGCCCGAGCTGCGCGCCACGCCCGAGCTGGCCGAGATGGTGGTGCTGCAGCGCGGCAGCCGGCTCTCGATCACGCCGGTGAGCGAGGCGCACTGGACCTTCATCACTCGGCGGCTGTTGGGCGATTGACAACGCGCATCGGGCCGGCGCCGGCGATCACCGCCGCGCGCACGTCGCGCTGCAAACCCACCGCCATCTGCACCTCGGCCACCAGGAACATCGGGCCCACGAGCAGGCCGCGCAGGTCGTCGAAAAAGGCCGGTTTGCGGCCTTCCCACACATGCCCGACCGCCTGGAACACCCAGCCGACCACAAAGCTGCCCAGCCCCCAGGCGAGCCAGGAGGGCATGTCCGCCTCAGCGAGGGGATCGGCCAGCGCCACCATCGCCCCCAGCACCGCGAGGGTGGGCACCGTCAGCGACCAGCGCCCTTGCCTCAAGTACCAGACGCCTGTCAGCGCCCAGACCAGCCAGTGCGCGCCCGGCAGCAGTGCATCGGCCCCGCCCAGCGGCACGCGCGCCAGCATCACCGCGATGCCGAAGGCGATCAGCGGGATGCCGACAAAGTGGGTCGCGATGTTGCGCGGGTCTCGGTGGTAGCGCGCGTACTCGATCAGCTGGCGGGTGGCGGTTTCCATGCGTGTCTCCTTGTGGTGGCGGCCGGAAAGGTGGCAAGGATGGCTGCGGCGCAGCGAGGCGTCTGTCAAAATTTCGACAAACCCCGCCGGCACCGCACCGTCTTGCGGGCAAACCCCTAGCCGCCATGCCCGCATCCACCCCGGCCCCGCCCGGCCTGCACACCGCCCTGGCCAGCGATGAATGGTTCAGCGCCTGCGACCCGGTGCTGCAGACCGAGCTGCTGCGCCTGGCCCGCATGCGCCACCTGGTGCCCGGTGAATCGCTGTTCGCGCGTGGCGGCGAAGCCGACGGCCTGTGTGCCGTGGTCGCGGGCGCGCTGCGCATTGGCGCCCTCAACGCCGAGGGCCACAGCGCCTTGCTCGCCTACCTGGAGCCCTACCAATGGTTCGGCGAGATCTCGCTCATCGACGGTCGCCCGCGCACCCACGACGCCGTGGCCGACGGTCCCACCCAGGTGCTGGTGGTGCCGCGCGAGGCGCTGCTGGCCTGGCTGGACACCCACCCTGCGATGTGGCGCGAACTGGCCCGGCTGGCCTGCCGCAAGCTGCGTGTGCTGTTCATCGCGGTGGAAGAGCTGGCCCAGCTGCCGCTGGAAGAGCGCGTGTGGCGCCGGCTGCAGCTGGTGGCCCGCGGCTACGGCAGCCGCGACGCGCCGCGCCGGCGCATCCGCCTGTCGCAGGAACTGCTGGCCCAGATGCTGGGCGTGAGCCGCCAGAGCATCAACAAGGCGCTCAAGGCGCTGGAAGCCGGCGGGCGGCTGCGGCTGCACTATGGGGAGATCGAACTGCCGGCTCCTAGTGAAAATCCCGGCTCCCCGGCGCCAGCCGGCCCAGCAGCGGGTTGAGGTTTTCCAGCCGGCCGGCGATCAGGTTGCAGACCTCCCCTTCGCGCTGCCAGACGCCGTGCACAGCCAGCAGGCGTGAGCCGGTGAGCTCGGCGCGCTGGCGCTCGCGCAGCGCGCGCCAGACGATGACCTGCACCGTGCCGGTCTCGTCCTCCAGCGTCACGAAGACCACACCTTGCGAGGTGCCCGGCTGCTGGCGACAGGTGACGATGCCGCAGGCGCGCACCAGGCGGCCGTCGGGCGCGGCCTTCAGTTGTTCGGCGGTCATGAAGCGGCGCTTTTGCAGCCGCTCGCGCAGCAGGGCCAGCGGGTGCCGGCGCAGGGTCAGGCTGGTGCTCGCGTAGTCCCAGACGATGGCCTCGCCTTCGGGCGCTTCGTCGAGTGCAAGCGTGGCCTCGTTGACCGGCGCGCGGCGCAGGATGGCGGGCGCCGCCTGCAGCGCGGAGGCGTCCCAGACCTGCTGGCGGCGGTGGCCGGCCAGGCTCTGCAGCGCGTCGGCGGCGGCCAGTTGCTGCAGGGTCTGGCGGTCGAGTTGCGCGCGCAGGGCCAGATCCTCGGTGCTGGTGAAGGGCCGTTCGGCGCGGGCGGCGCTGATGCGCAAGGCCTCTTCTTTGGACAGTCCGCTCACCAGCCGAAGCCCCAGCCGCACCACCGGGTGGCCCGGTGCCTCGGGCGCGGGCATGTCTTCGAGCGTGCAGTCCCAGTCGCTGTGGCCCACGTCCACCGGTCGCACCACCACGCCGTGGCGCTGCGCGTCCTGCACCAGCTGGCTGGGGGTGTAGAAGCCCAGCGGCTGGCTGTTGAGCATGGCGGCCAGGAACTCGGCCGGGTGGTGGCGCTTGATCCAGCAGCTGTCGTAGACCAGCAGCGCAAAGCTGACCGCGTGGCTTTCTGGGAAGCCGTAGCTGGAGAAGCCCTTGACCTGTTCGACCACGCGCTGCGCGAATTCGAGCGGGTAGTCGTTGCGCGTCATGCCGTCGATCAGCCGGTGTTCGTAGGCCCCCAGGCCGCCGGTGCGCCGCCAGGCGCCCATGGCGCGGCGCAGGCCGTCGGCCTCGCCGGGGGTGAAGTCGGCCGCGATCATGGCGATCTGCATGCACTGCTCCTGGAACACCGGCACGCCCAGCGTGCGTTCCAGCGCGGCCTCCAGGCCCTTGGGGTAATCGACGTCTTCCTTGCCCTGGCGGCGCCGCAGATACGGATGCACCGCCCCGCCCTGGATCGGGCCGGGCCGCACCAGCGCGACCTCGACCACCAGGTCGTAGAAGGTGCGCGGCCGCAGGCGCGGCAGCATTGCCATCTGCGCGCGGCTTTCGATCTGGAACACGCCCACGGTGTCGGCGGCGCAGATCATGTCGTAGGTGGCCACGTCCTTGTCGGGAATGGTGTGGATGGGCATGGGCCGGCCACGGCGCTGGCCGATGAAGTCGAGCGACTTGCGGATGGCGGTGAGCATGCCCAGCGCCAGCACGTCGACCTTGAGCAGACCCATGGCATCGAGGTCGTCCTTGTCCCACTGGATCACCGTGCGGTCGGGCATGGACGCGTTCTCGATCGGCACCAGCCGCGCCAGCGGCCCGCTGGTGAGCACGAAACCGCCGGTGTGCTGCGACAGGTGGCGCGGAAAGCCCAGCAGCTGTTTGACCAGCGTGACGAACTGGCGCGCGGCCAGACTGTCCGGGTCCAGGCCGGCCTCGCGCAAGCGGGTGTCGACCAGACCGTCTTCGTCCCACCAGCGGTGGTCGCGCGCCAGCCGCTCCAGCAGCTCGTCGTCAAAGCCCAGGGCCTTGCCCACGTCGCGCACCGTGCTGCGCGGGCGGTAGCTGATGACGGTGGCGGTGAGCGCGGCGCGATCACGGCCGTACTTGCGGTAGAGGTACTGGATGACCTCTTCGCGCCGCTCGTGTTCGAAGTCCACGTCGATGTCGGGCGGCTCGTTGCGCTCTTTCGAGAGGAAGCGCTCGAACAGCAGCGAGGAGCGCGCCGGGTCCACCGCCGTCACGCCCAGGCAATAGCAGACCGCGCTGTTGGCGGCCGAGCCACGGCCCTGGCAGAGGATGCCTTCGCCACGCGCGAAGGCCACGATGTCGTGCACGGTGAGGAAGTAGTGCTCGTAGCCCAGCTCGGTGATGAGGGCGAGTTCGTGTTCGATCTGGTCGCGCACTTTGCCCGGCACACCCGCCGGCCAGTGCGCGGCGGCGCCGGCTTCGGTGAGCGCACGCAGATGCTGCGCCGGCGTCCGGCCTTCGGGCACCACCTCGG
Organism: Hydrogenophaga sp. NH-16; assembly: GCF_004006415.1. NCBI lineage: Bacteria > Pseudomonadati > Pseudomonadota > Betaproteobacteria > Burkholderiales > Comamonadaceae > Hydrogenophaga > Hydrogenophaga sp. NH-16. The sequence continues at coordinate 1,937,310 of NZ_CP029344.1, read as the reverse complement.
CCGGGTACTGGTAGCGCAGCTCGTCCAGCGACCACTTCGTGCAGCGGCCGGCAATGTGCAGAGTTTCGGCCAGCAGATCGGGCGGAAAGCTCTGTGCCAGCCGCACGCGGGTGCGCAGGTGCTGCTCGGCGTTGGGCGCGAGCGCGAAGCCGCACTCTGTCAGCGGCCGGCCGATGCGGATGGCGGTCAGCACATCCTGCAGCGGTTTGCGCGAGCGCACGTGCATGTGCACATCGCCCACCGCCACCAGCGGCACGGCCGTGAGAGCGCCGGCCTCGCGCAGGCGGTGCAGGTGGATGGCGTCGTCCAGCCGGCCCAGCTGCGTCACGCCCAGCCAGCAGCGCCCCAGGAAGGTGCCGAGCAACCAGCGCGCGGTGGCGTTGCACTGGTCTTGTGTGGTGCCGCGCGGCGGCACGGCGATGGCCAGGCAGTCGGTCAGGATCTCGGGGTTCACATCGCCGAGGCGCAGCCGGTACGTGCCTTTGTCGGCCGAGCGCCGCAGCCGCGTGATGAGCTCGCAGAGATTGCCGTAACCGTTGAGATTCGTGGCCAGCAGCAGCAGGGTGAAGTCACCGCTGGGGTCACCGTCGGCCCGCACGAGGAACTGGCTGCCCACGATGAGCGGCAGGCCGTGCTTTTTCGCGGCCACGTGTGCCCGCGCGATGCCGGCCATGGAGCATTCGTCGGTGACGGCCAGTACGGTGTAGCCCATGGCCTGGGCGCGCAGCACCAGCTCCTCGGCGTGGCTGGCGCCACGCAGGAACGTGAAGTTGGAGCAGCACAACAACTCGGCGTAATCGGGCAGGGACATGGCAACTCTTCAGGCAAACACACCGTGGAGATACCAGGCCGGTTCGTCGGCCAGCCGTGTCTGGAACACCCACAGCACCCCCGCCAGCGGCGACCGGGCGACCCAGTAGTCGCGCACCGCGTGACGGGTGTGGCCGTTGGCCTCGTCGCGGTCCCACCAGCCGCCCTCCACGCGCTGCGGGCCGAGCAGCAGCTGCAACTCGCCCTGGTAGAGCGGCCGGTGCTGGCGCACCAACAGCTTCAGCGGCCGGTCCAGCAGCAGGGTCGGCTGCGGGCCGGCGGGCGCCACCGGCCAGGTCTCGCGCGGCAGCGACTGCGCGGCCGGCTGCCAGCGGCCCATCGCCTCGGGCCGGTGGTCCTCACACAGCCGCGGCCGGACCACCCGGTCCTCGCCCAGCCGCGCCGCCAGCCGCTCCAGCACCTGGGCCATCGGCTCCCGGCCACGGGCGTCGTCGGGCAGCCACGACGCGCTCTGCGGCGCCAGCGGCACCACGCCTTCGGCCGTCAGCCGCAGATCACCCACCGGGGCGGCCAGCGCGACATGCGAGAGGTGCTCGGCCAGCAGCCGCGCGAGGTGCCCGGCCTCGCGCGTGGGCTCGGCCGTGCGCACGGTCAGCTGCCCGCCCTCGCTCACCCCGCGCGAGCGCATCGCGTCGTGCGCCCAGTGCAGGGTGAACGCCGTCACGCCGCTGTGCCGCGCCGACAGCCAGGCCGCAAGCTGCAGCAGCAGGCGGCGCGCGCCGAAGACCAGGGCTTCCGCGCTGTCTACCCGGTGCGGCAGCTCCAGCCGCGCATCGAACACCGCCGGCAGCGTGACCCAGACGTGCGTCTCGGGGGCGCGGCCGTAGGCCTGGTCCAGCGCCGCCAGCAGCGCCGCATCGAACCGCCGCGCCAGCCCCGCGCGCGGCAGCCGCCGCAGATCGCCCAGCGTGCGGCAGCCGATGCGCGCCAGGGTCGGCTGGTGCGGCCGCACGGCGCTCAGGGTCGCCATCGGCAGCGCGTCCAGCGCGCGCGCCAGCGGCGGCGACACCCCGTCCTCCACCTCCGCGCGCGCCAGCGCCAGCGCGGCCAGGGCGTTGGGTGCCCAGGCCAGGGCCACCGCCCCCAGTTCCTGCGCCCCGCCCCAGAGCCGTTCGCGCAGCGCCGCCCGCCCGCCGAACAGGCGCAGGCTGGCCGCCACCTCCAGCAACACGGCCTCTTCGGCGATGGCGACACGGGGCGTGAATTGCAGCGCCCAGACCGCCAGCGCCTGCAGCGCCGCGTCAGTGGGGGACGGCGGGTCGTCGGTGCTCGGCAGTCGGAGTGCGGACCACAGCATGGTCGGCCTCGCGAGGAACAGGGAAACGGTCGGCGGCTCCATGGCCCAGGTCCAGGTCCAGCAGCCGGGGCGGCAGCGCCGCCGACAGCCCGGCCGGCAGCGCCGGCAGCTGCAGCGTGTGCGCCAGTGGTGGGCCCTTGCGCTTGATCACGTCGACCGCCAGGGCCCAGCCGGCACCCGGACGCACCAGCAGGCGCAGGGGCGCCGCCGACGATTCGCGCGCTGAGACTGCCGGCCGGCACAGCCACACCGGGCCTTCGTGCTCACTGGCCAGCACCTGCAGGCGCCGCAGCTGCGCCGGCCGTGCCTGGGGCAGCCAGGCCAGCACCGCCCCGCAGCTGCCGGCCTTGACCAGCTGTTCGGTGGCCCAGAGGCGCTCGGCCGGGGTATCGGCCTGCAACCAGACCAGCTGCCGGGCTGTGACGCCGTGCGGCATCAGACCCGGCAGGTGCGGTGGCTGCGGCGGCCCGACCAGCGCCACCTCCCGCCCGGCGGCACAGACCCGGCCCAGCGCCGGCCCCAGCAGGCGGAACTCCAGGGCACCCGCTGGGCTCGACAACAGTTCGGTCAGCCCGAATCCGGGCCAGCCCCCGCCCGGCAAGGCTGCGTCAAGCGCCCCGAACCCGCTGGCGCAGCTGGCCGTGACCGGCCGGCCCAGCGCATCGCCGCGCCAGACGAGGGCGGACAGGCTGGCCGGCAGATCGCCGGACGGGCGGATGAACGGGGTGGGCATGGTGGCAGCAAGGATTCAAATACTGTTTTTATGTACAGTAAAAGAAATCGAACCGATTGTCCACCCCCGGATATCACGGTCATGGAACCATTCAATTAGCACTCACTCATAGAGAGTGCTAACATTTCTGCAAGACCACTGAGGAGGTTCTTCACATGTCCACCACCCTGCTCGCCCCCGCCGCCCTGCCGACCACCACGCTGGCCGTCGCCAGCCCGTGGAACCGTTCGCTGACGCTGCCGCCGCTGGGCAATCTGGATGCGTACATCTCCGCCGTCAACCGCATGCCGCTGCTGACGCTCGAAGAAGAGCAGTCGGCCGCCCGCCGCCTGCGCGACCACAACGACCTGGAAGCCGCCGGCCAGCTGGTGATGTCGCACCTGCGTCTGGTGGTGTCCATCGCCCGCCAGTACCTGGGCTACGGCCTGCCGCACGGCGACCTGATCCAGGAAGGCAACGTGGGCCTGATGAAGGCCGTCAAGCGCTTCGACCCCGACCAGGGCGTGCGCCTGGTGAGCTACGCCATCCACTGGATCAAGGCCGAGATCCACGAATACATCCTGAAGAACTGGCGCATGGTCAAGGTCGCCACGACCAAGGCCCAGCGCAAGCTGTTTTTCAACCTGCGCTCGATGAAGCAGGGCTTTCGCGCCGAGGCCGCCGAGGGCGACACCCACCGCGAAGCCCTGTCGGACAGCGAGATCGACGTGGTCGCGCGCGACCTCAAGGTCAAGCCCGAGGAAGTGCGCGAGATGGAAACCCGCCTGTCCGGCGGCGACGTGGTGCTCGACCCCTCGCCGGCCGACGATGGCGAAGAAACCTACGGCCCGATCGCCTGGCTGGCCGACGCCAACCACGAACCGACCGCGATGATCGAATCGGCCCAGCGCGACGTGCTGGCCACCGAAGGCATCGCGCAGGCCATGGGTGAGCTCGACGACCGCTCGCGCCGCATCGTGACCGAGCGCTGGCTCAAGGTGAACGACGACGGCTCGGGCGGCATGACGCTGCACGAACTGGCGGCCGAATACGGCGTGAGCGCCGAGCGCATCCGCCAGATCGAGGTCGCGGCCATGAAGAAGATGCGCAAGACCCTGGCCGAATTCGCCTGAGCCTGCGGGCTCAGCGCACGAGATCGATGCGGTCGATGGTCGGCCGCACCCCCAGCCGCGCCGGCAGGCCGATGGTGCCCACACCGGGCGTCACCAGCAGCTGCCCGGCCCTTGTGCCGTACAGCCCGTTCCACCAGGGCTGCAGGGAATTGGTCTTGCGCAGGAACCAGGGCGAAAAACCGGGAATCCAGATCTGCCCACCATGGGTGTGCCCGGCCATGGACAGGAACGCCGCGCCCTTCGGCAGCAGGGCCACGGTGTCGGGCTGGTGCACCACCACCAGCCGCCGCGTGGAGTCGTTGCTGAGGCCGCCTGGCCAGAGGCGCTCAATCTGAGGCTGTGGTCGCCCGCCCCACTGGTCGTCCAGGCCCACCAGCTCCCAGCCCTTCCAGGGTACGGCCTGCCCTTCGATCAGGCGAACACCGTGCTGCGTCAGCGCTTCGCGCAGCGGCGCGGTGAGGTCCGGCCCCGGCGCCTGCACATCGTGGTTGCCCAGCACGCCCCAGACCGGATGACGCAGACGCGCCAGCGGTGCGAAGCCCGCACGCAGGTCCTGCGTCGGCTCGTGCGTCCAGTCGCCCGCGACGATCACCGCGTCCACATCCATGGCGTTGAGGCGGTTCACCAGATCGTCCAGCTGCCGGTCGCGGAAGAACAGGCCCCAGTGGATGTCGGCGACCAGCGCCAACTTCAGCGGCTGTGCTTCGGCCGGAATGCCGGACAGGCTGGTGTGGCGCACGCGGATCCAGTAAGGCTCGATCCACGACGACCACAGGCCCACCAGCACCAAAGCCGCATAGACCGGGTGGCGCCAGCGGCGCGCGCCACGCTCGATGCGCCAGCGCAGCCACAGGCCCACCAGCAGCGGCAGCCCCGCCAGGCGCGGCGCCCAGTAGAGCCAGAGCATGACGAAGTTGCGCACTTCCAGGCGCGGGGTGTGCCAGCGCCCCCAGTGGTCCCAGGCCGTGATGGCCAGCGACAGCAGCAGCGCCCCGCCCAACAGCCACCAGACGCGGCGGTCCAGGCGCTGCAGGTCGCTCACGGGGGTGTCAGTGTTCGCGGCGCAGTGCCGGGAACAGGATCACGTCGCGGATGCTGGGCGAGTCGGTCAGCAGCATCATCAGGCGGTCGATGCCGATGCCGCAACCACCGGCCGGCGGCATGCCGTATTCGAGCGCGCGGATGAAGTCGGCGTCGTAGTACATCGCCTCTTCGTCGCCGCCGTCCTTTGCCGCGACCTGCGCGTGGAAGCGCGCGGCCTGGTCCTCGGCGTCGTTCAGCTCGGAGAAGGCGTTGCCGAACTCGCGGCCGGTGATGTAGAGCTCGAAGCGCTCGGTCACCTCGGGCCGGTCGTCGTTGGCGCGGGCCAGCGGCGAAATCTCGGTCGGGTGCTCCATGATGAAGGTCGGGTTCCAGAGCTTCTCTTCCACCGTCTCCTCGAAATACAGCACCTGCAGGCTGGCGAGCGAGCGGGTCGAGAGCTGGTGCTTCTCTTCACTCATGCCCAGCTTGCGCAGGGCCGGGATCAGCCAGGCCGGGTCGTCCACGCCATTGCCGGCGTCGGTGTACTTGAGGATGGCTTCGCGGATGGTCAGGCGCTCGAAGGGCGAGAACACGTCCACCGGCTGGCCGTTGTAGGTCAGTGGCGTGTCGCCATGCACTTGCTTCACGACATGACGGATCAGCTGCTCGTTGAAGTCCATCAGGTCCTGGTAGTTCCAGTACGCCGCGTAGAACTCCATCATGGTGAATTCGGGGTTGTGGCGGACCGAGATGCCTTCGTTGCGGAAGTTGCGGTTGATCTCGAACACGCGCTCGAAGCCGCCGACCAGCAGGCGCTTGAGGTAGAGCTCGGGCGCGATGCGCAGGAACATCTCCTGGTCCAGCGCGTTGTGGTGGGTCTTGAACGGCTTGGCGTTGGCGCCGCCGGGGATGGGGTGCAGCATGGGTGTTTCGACTTCGAGGAAGCCGTGACCGACCATGTATTCGCGGATGCTGGCCAGGGCCTTGCTGCGCGTGACGAAGCGCTTGCGGGCGCCTTCGTCGGTCATCAGGTCCACATAGCGCTGGCGGTACTTGATTTCCTGGTCGGCCACGCCGTGGAACTTGTCGGGCAGCGGGCGCAGGCTCTTGGTGATCAGGCGGATCTGGTCGGCGTGGATGGACAGCTCGCCGGTGCGGGTGCGCATCAGCACACCTTCGGCCGCCACGATGTCGCCCAGGTCCCAGTGCTTGAAGGCGGCCAGCTTCTCTTCACCCACGCTGTCGGTGTTCAGGTAGAGCTGGATGCGGCCGCCGCTGGGGCCGAACGACGAATCCTGGATGGTCGCGAAACAGGCCTTGCCCATTACGCGCTTGAGCATCATGCGGCCCGAGACACAGGCGCGCACCGGGTTCGCCTCCAGCGCTTCCTTGCTCGATTCGCCGTGCGCGGCGAACAGCGCCTCGGCCGTGTCGCGCGGTTTGAAATCGTTGGGAAACGCCACGCCCTCGCCGCGCTGCTGCGCCTCGCGCAGGCCTTTGAGTTTCTCGCGCCGCTCCGCAATCAGCTGGTTGTCGTCGGCGGCGGGGATGGCGTGGGCGTGTTCGGTGGTCATGGTGTTGGACAAATAAAAACGGGTTGCGCCACAAAAGCGCAACCCGTCATTGTAGTTTTCCGCGAAACGGTCAGTGGCCGAGGTAGGCCTCTCGCACCTTCGGATCCACCAGCAGGTCCTTGCCGGCGCCCGTCATGGTGATCAGACCGGAGTCCATCACATAGCCGCGGTCGGCGATCTGCAGCGCGCGCTGGGCGTTCTGCTCCACCAGCACGATGGTCACGCCCTGGGCGGAGACGTCGCGCACCACCTCGAAGATCTTGTCGACCATGATCGGCGACAGGCCCATCGATGGCTCGTCCAGCAGCAGCACCTTGGGCTGGCTCATCAGCGCGCGGGCCATCGCCAGCATCTGCTGCTCGCCGCCCGACATCGTGCCGGCCAGCTGGTCCTTGCGCTCTTTCAGGCGCGGGAAAATGCCGAACATGCGCTCGATGTCGGCCTCGATGCCGGCCTTGTCGGTGCGGATGTAGGCGCCCATCAGCAGGTTCTCGGTGATGGTCATGCGGGTGAAGACGCCGCGGCCTTCCGGCACCATCGCCAGGCCCTGCTTGACCAGATCCCAGGCGCCACGGCCCTTGATGCTCTGGCCCAGGTACTCGATGTCGCCGCCTTCGAAGCCCAGAGAGCCGGTGATGGCCTTCATGGTGGTGGTCTTGCCGGCGCCGTTTGAGCCGATCAGGGAAATCAGTTCGCCTTCGCGCACTTCCAGGTCGACGCCTTTGACGGCCTTGATGCCGCCATACGCCACCTTCAGGCCGCTGACTTTGAGGAGTGTGTTTGCCATGTTGTTCTCGCTCTCTCTTTCAGTGGCCGCCCGTGCCCAGATACGCCTCGATCACCTTGGGATCGCTCTGCACCTCGGCCGGCGTGCCGGACGAGAGCTGCTTGCCGTAGTCGAGCACGGTCACGCGGTCGCACAGGCCCATCACCAGCTTCACGTCGTGTTCGATCAGCAGGATGGTGCGGTTGTCGTTGCGGATGCGGTCAATCAGCTCGCGCAGCTGCACCTTTTCAGTGGCGTTCATGCCGGCGGCCGGCTCGTCCAGCGCGATCAGCTGCGGGTCGGTCGCCAGCGCGCGCGCAATCTCCAGCCGGCGCTGGTCGCCGTAGCTCAGGGTGCGCGACTTGTAGTCGGCCAGCTTGCCGATGCCCACGTAGTCGAGCAGTTCCTTTGCACGGGCGGCGATTTCTGCCTCTTCCTTCTTGAAGCCAGGGGTGCGCAGCACGGCCCCCAGGATGCCCGAGTGGGTGCGCACGTGGCGCCCGACCATCACGTTCTCCAGCGCCGTCATTTCTGCGAACAGGCGGATGTTCTGGAAGGTGCGGGCAATGCCGGCCTTGGCCACTTCGTGCACGGCCGTCGGCGTGTAGGGCTTGCCGGCCAGCTCGAAGGTGCCGCTGTCGGGCGTGTAGAGGCCGGTCAGCACGTTGAAAAAGGTGGTCTTGCCGGCGCCGTTGGGGCCGATCAGGCCATAGACCTGGCCACGCTGGATGGTGATGCCCACATCGCTGAGGGCCTGCAGACCGCCAAAGCGCTTGGAGACGTTGGCGACTTTGAGAATGGTTTCGCTCATGTTCGTGTCCTCTCGCTCACTTGGCCAACGACTTGCCGTGTTCGGGCGCGGGCCAGAGTCCCTTCGGACGCAACAGCATCACCACCACCATCGCCAGGGCGATCAGGAGTTGGCGCAGGATTTCAGGGCCGAGGCGGCCACCGGTCAGTTCGGTCAGCGGGCCGGCCACGTGGCGCAGCACCTCGGGCAGACCAGCCAGCAGCAGCGCCCCCAGGATCACGCCCGGGATGTGGCCGATGCCGCCCACCACCACCATCGCCACCACCATCACCGACTCCATCAGCGAGAAGGATTCGGGCGACACGAAACGCTGGAACGAGGCAAACAGCACGCCCGACATGCCGCCGAAGGTGGCGCCCATGCCGAAGGCCAGCAGCTTGAGGTTGCGCGTGTTCAGGCCCATGGCCTTGGCGGCGATCTCGTCTTCGCGGATGGCCATCCAGGCGCGGCCGACGCGGGAGTCCTGCAGGCGGTAGGACAGGACGATCGACAGGATCACGAAGAACAGGAACAGGTAGTAATAGAGCGTCACCGGCTGGATGGTGTAGCTCCAGTCGCCAATGGTCATCGTGTGGCGCTGACCCATGTTGAAACCGAACACGGTGAGCGGATCGATCTGCGCGATGCCCTTGGGTCCGTTGGTGATGTTCACCGGGCGGTCCAGGTTGAGCATGAAGATGCGGATGATTTCACCGAAACCCAGCGTGATGATGGCCAGGTAGTCGCCGCGCAGCTTCAGCGTCGGTGCACCGAGCAGCATGCCGACCACGCCGGCCACGACGGCCGCCAGGAGCATGACCAGCCAGATGTTGACGTGCAGCCCGTTGGGGAACATCGCCTGGATGGCAGGGAAGGTATCGGCCAGGTGCGGCGACGCCAGCAGGCCGTAGATATAGGCGCCGACCGCGAAGAACGCGATGTAGCCCAGGTCCAGCAGGCCGGCATAACCAACCACGATGTTCAGGCCCAGGGCCAGCAGCACATAGAGCAGTGCCAGGTCCACGATGCGGACCCAGGAATTGCTGCCTGTGGCCTGCAGCAGCAGCGGCAGCATGAACAGCGCGATGGCGGCCAGGGCCCAGACCGCAAGTTTGCCGGGAGTGGTCTTCGTCATGATGGTTCTCCCGGGGTCAGGCGCGGTCGGCCACACGCTCGCCCAGCAGGCCCGAGGGGCGCAGCGTGAGCACCAGGGCCAGCACGATGAAGGCAAAGATGTCGACGTACTGGCTGCCCAGCACGCCACCGGTGAGCTGGCCCAGGTAACCGGCGCCCAGCGACTCGATCAGGCCCAGCGCGACGCCGCCCACCACGGCACCGGCCAGGTTGCCGATGCCGCCCATCACCGCGGCCACGAAGGCCTTGAGGCCGGGCATGAAGCCCATGGCGTGCTGCACCGTGCCGTAGTTGGAAGCCCACATCACGCCGGCGATGGCGGCCAGCATGGCACCGATGATGAAGGTGGCGGAGATGACCACGTCGGGCTTGATGCCCATCAGCGCGGCGACCCGGGGGTTCTCGGCGGTGGCCCGCATGGCACGGCCCAGGTTGGTCTTGTTCACCAGCCACATCAGGAAGGCCAGCGTGATGGCCGTCGCGGCCAGGATGACGATCTGCGTCACCGAGATCACGGCGCCGGCAAACTCGATCGGCTCACGCGACAGGGTCGCGGGATAGGCCTTGGGATTGGGTTCCCAGATGATCATCGCGAAGGTCTGCAGCAGCAGCGACATGCCGATGGCGGTGATCAGCGGCGCCAGCCGGGGCGAGTTGCGAAGCGGCCGGTAGGCCAGCTTCTCGATCGTGTAGTTCAGCGCACCGCACACCACCATCGCAATGACCGTGGCCAGCAGCAGCACCATCCAGCCGGGCAGGCCGGGCGAGGCGTTGCTCATCCAGCCGATGATGGTCCAGCTGGTCAGCGCGCCGACCATGAGCACATCACCGTGCGCGAAGTTGATGAGACCGATGATGCCGTACACCATCGTGTACCCAAGCGCCACCAGCGCATACATACTGCCCAGGACCAGACCGTTGATGATCTGCTGCAGCAAGACGTCCATGAAGTTTTCTCCGTGTTTTTGACAGGCCGGGACACCAGACCGGGAAATCCGATCCCGCGCCGTTGTGCAGCGCGGGGTCCCGTGTTCAGACCCGCTTCAACTTAGCAAAAAACCCGCCAGGCCAGACCCTGAAACAGGGCAGACTGCGGGTTGGAGGCGGATTGTAGCCAAGGGTCGGCACACACCTGATGCGGGCGAGCCCTGATTCCGCGCGGGTTTTCCCTCGGTTTTGGCGCTCCAAAAGTGCTGCATCAGCGCGTCAGGCTCTTCATTAGTCTTTTTGATTGTTGAGCCGCTTGAGCTCCCGCAACTTATCACCGATGCGGATCTCCAGTCCCCGGTCGACGGGTCGGTAGAACTGCGTGCCTGCCATGCCGTCGGGCAGATAGGTCTCGCCTGCCGCAAAACCTCCTGCCTCGTCGTGCGCATAGCGGTAGCCCTTGCCGTAGTCGAGATCCTTCATCAGTTTCGTGGGGGCATTGCGCAGATGCATGGGCACCGGGCGGCTGCCGTCTTTCTTGACAAAGGCCTTGGCCTCGTTGAAAGCCTTGTAGACCGCGTTGGACTTGGGTGCCACCGCCAGGTAGACCACACATTCGGCCAGCGCCAGTTCGCCCTCCGGCGACCCCAGGCGTTCGTAGACCTCGGCCGAGTCCAGTGCCAGGCGCAGGGCCCGAGGATCGGCCAGGCCGATGTCCTCGGCCGCCATGCGGATCAGCCGTCGCGCCATGTAGCGCGGGTCCGCACCACCATCGAGCATGCGCACGAACCAGTACAGCGACGCGTCCGGATCAGAGCCGCGCACGCTTTTGTGCAGCGCGCTGATGGTGTCGTAGAACTGCTCGCCGCCCTTGTCGTAGCGGCGCATGCGCTCACCCAGCACGCGCAGCAGCCACACGTCCGTCACCTGCTCCAGCTTTTCACGCTGGGCGGCGACCGCCAGGGTTTCCAGGGTGTTCAGAAGACGCCGTGCATCGCCATCGGCGTAAGCGATCAGACGGTCCTCGGCCGCCTTTTCAATGGCCGGCACGGCACCGATGCCCTGCGCACGTGTCACCAATTGGCGCAGATCGTCCTCACCCAGCGGCTGCAACACATAGACCACTGCCCGCGACAGCAGCGCTGAATTGACCTCGAACGAGGGGTTCTCGGTGGTGGCACCGATGAAAGTGAACAGGCCGCTCTCGACATGCGGCAGGAACGCATCCTGCTGACTCTTGTTGAAGCGGTGCACCTCGTCGACGAAGACGATGGTGCGCTGGGCGTGCAGACCATCGCGGGCCGCCTCCGCGCGCTCCACCGCCTCCCGGATGTCCTTCACGCCGCCCAGCACCGCGCTGATGGTGATGAACTGGGCGTCGAAGGCATCGGCCATGAGCCGCGCGATGGTGGTTTTGCCCACCCCTGGCGGCCCCCAGAGGATGCAGCTGTGCGGCTGACCGGACTCGAAGGCCAGGCGCAGCGCCATGCCCTCCCCCAGCAGGTGCTGCTGGCCGATCACCTCACCCAGCGAGCGCGGGCGCAGGCGCTCGGCCAGCGGTTGGTGGGCGGCAGCGGTGGCCACGCGACTCCGTTCAGGGGCGGATGACGTCGGCACCGGCCGGCGGCTGGAAGCGGAAACGCTCGGGTTTGACCGCCACATTGCCTTGCCATTGCGCAAAGCTCAGCACCGAGCGCTGGCCGAGTCCGTCGACGATCTCCAGCACCGCCAGCTGCCCCTGGCGGAATCCGACCTTCACGCTCTGCAGTTGCCCGTCCTTCGCCTTGGGCTGGGCGTCGACCCACTCCATCCCGTCCCGGGCTGCTCCGGCCTTGAGATCGAACGCCTCGGACAGACCCTTGATGTCGGTGCCCGAGGCGATCAGCGCGGCGGGCGTGCTGCCCAACGCATCCTGCTGCTTGCGCGCCGTGACCTGGTTGAGGTCCACGTCGTACAGCCACAGGGTCTGGCCGTCGGCCACGATGGTCTGCTCGAACGGCTTGGTGTACTCGAAGCGGAAGCGCCCCGGGCGCTGGAACTCGAACCGGCCGCTGGACGTCTTGCTGCGCGCGGTGGCTTCGCCCTCTCGCTTGGGCGAGGTCACGACCTGGGTGAAGCTGGCCTGCGCACTCTTCACTTCGCGCAGGAAGGTTTCGAGATCCTGCAGCCCGTCGGCACGGGCAAGCGACGCCGCCAGGGACAGCACGATGGCAAAAATAGTTCTGTGGTTCATGAGCGTATGGGAGCCGCAGGCCCCGCAAAGGTTTCCGTGCGAGCGTCAGTCGCCGCGCGGCGCCACCAGGATGTCGCGCTGGCCGCTGCTGGTGAGCGCACTCACCAGCCCGGCGTTTTCCATGTCTTCGAGCAGGCGGGCGGCCCGGTTGTAGCCGATCTTGAGCTTGCGCTGGACGTAGGAAATGCTGGCCTTGCGGTCCTGCAGCACGATGGCCACCGCCTGGTCGTACAGCGGGTCCTTCTCGCCGCCCTCGCCGCCACCTTCACCAAACATGTCGCCACCCTCGCCATCACCCGCAGCCGACTCCAGCACGCCGTCGATGTAGTTGGGCTCGCCATACTGCTCCTTGAGGTAAGAAGCCACCCGGTGCACCTCGTCGTCGCTGACGAAGGCGCCGTGCACGCGGATCGGGAAGCCGGTGCCCGAAGGCATGTAGAGCATGTCGCCCATGCCCAGCAGGCTCTCGGCGCCCATCTGGTCAAGGATGGTGCGGCTGTCGATCTTGCTGCTGACCTGGAAGGAGATGCGGGTCGGGATGTTGGCCTTGATCAGGCCGGTGATCACGTCCACGCTGGGCCGCTGCGTCGCCAGAATCAGGTGTATCCCGGCGGCGCGCGCCTTCTGCGCCAGGCGCGCGATCAGCTCCTCGATCTTCTTGCCCACCACCATCATCAGGTCGGCCAGTTCGTCGATCACCACCACGATGTGCGGCAGGCGCTCCAGTGGCTCGGGCTGTTCGGGCGTGAGGCTGAAGGGGTTGCCGATGTGCTCGCCGCGCGCCTTGGCCTCGTCGATCTTGGCATTGAAGCCGGCCAGGTTGCGCACACCCATCTTGCTCATGAGCTTGTAACGCTTCTCCATCTCGGCCACGCACCAGTTCAGGCCGTTGGCCGCCTGCTTCATGTCGGTCACCACCGGGCACAGCAGGTGTGGAATGCCTTCGTAGACACTCAGTTCCAGCATCTTCGGGTCGATCAGCAGCAGCCGCACGTCCTTGGCGTCGGCCTTGTAGAGCAGCGACAGGATCATGGCGTTGATGCCCACCGACTTGCCCGAACCGGTAGTACCAGCTACCAGACAGTGAGGCATCTTGGCCAGGTCGGCCACCACCGGCAGGCCGGCGATGTCCTTGCCCAGGCCCATGGTCAGCAGGCTCCTGGCGTCGTTGTAGACCTGCGAACCCAGGATCTCGCTGAGCTTGATGGTCTGGCGCTTGGCGTTGGGCAGCTCCAGCGCCATCAGGTTCTTGCCCGGTATGGTCTCGATCACGCGGATCGACACCAGCGACAGCGAACGCGCCAGGTCGCGGCTCAGGTTGACAATCTGCGAGCCTTTGACACCCGTGGCCGGCTCGATTTCGTAGCGCGTGATCACCGGGCCCGGCGCAGCCGCCACCACCCGCACCTCGACGCCAAAGTCCTTGAGCTTCTTTTCGATCAGGCGGCTGGTCATCTCCAGCGTCTGAGCGTCCACCCCTTGCTGATGGGACGGCGCGCTGTCCAGCAGGTCCACCTGCGGCAGCTTGCTGTCGGGCATTTCGGTGAACAACGGCTTCTGGCGCTCCTTGGCCACGCGCTCGCTCTTGGGTACCTCGACCCGCGCAGGTTCGATCACCACCGGGGTCGGGTGCTGCTCCTCGATCACGTCGCGCTCCACCTGGACCACCACCTCGCGTTCGCGCGCAGCCTGCTCGCCGATGCGCTGGTCCTCCACGGCCTCTCGCTTTTCCCTCCGTGACTGAAACCACTCGTCGAACTGGGCACCCAGGCGCTCTGCCCAGTGGCCCCACGAAAACTGGAACACTCTGGGCGCACTCACGACCATCAAGGCCAGAGCGACCAGTGCCGAGCCGGTGAACCCCAGCCAGCGCACACCCCATGGCCCCAAAAGATGTCCCAGCACGCCCCCACCGTGTCCAGGCAGCAGGGATTCAAACCGGTACAGACGACTCCATTCCAACACCACGCTGCCGACCATCAGCGTCACCAGCGCAAGCCCGTAGAGCGTGCGCTGAACGGCGGGGTTGCGCCAGAAAGAGGGCTCGTCGGCGTCGACCGGTTCCACTCGCTCCGCATCCTGCCCCCGCAAACGATCGGCCAGAGCCGACAGCCACACGCGCCAGCCTGCCAGCAACAGCCACCAGACGGAGAAGCCAAACAGGTAGTAGCTGGCATCGGACAGCCAGGCACCCAGCTGCCCTCCCCAGTTGCGAACATCGCCCTCATTGCCCGTGGTGCTCCAGGCTGGATCGTTCAGGCTGTGGCTGAGCAGAGCGATCAGCCAGAACCCGAGCAGTGCGGCCCCCAGCACAAGGGCCAGCTCATGGGCGAACCGGGACACGCCACTCGCAGGCAGATTCGCCCGGTCGGCGTTGAGCGTGTTGATGGAATACGTCATAAACCTCGACAGATTGCGGCAACGAGCTTACCGCACGGGATTGCCCGATCCGCGTGGCCACAGACCGGCAATGTGACCAGTCGTGAGTCGACGAAACGTATGGGCGATGGAAGGATCAGCCCAGCGACGTCAGCCGGTCCTTGATGATGGTGCTGCCGTCCTCACCCACCTCGATGAAGCCCCGGTCCTCAAGATCCTTCATCACCCTGCTGACCATTTCGCGCGATGCGCCGATCATCTTGGCCACATCCTGGCGCGAGACCCGCTCGCGGATCACCAGACGACCATCCTTGTCCGGAGCCGCAAATTCGAGCAGTGCCCTGGCCACGCGCCCGTACACATCCATCAGCGCCAGGGACTCGATCTTGCGGTCGGCGTGCCGCAGCCGGAGCACCAGCCCCTTCATGACCGCATAGGCCATCGACGTGTTCTCGGGCAGGCAACGCGCAAACTCCACCCGCCCCAGAATCAGCACATCGGTCTGCACTTCGGCGCGCACCGTGGCCGAATGGGGCTGGTTGTCGATCAGGCTCATCTCGCCCACGTAGTCGCCTGGGTTCATGGTTGCCAGGATCACCTCCCGCCCCCTCGAATCGGTGGTGACCACCCGGGCACGCCCCGTGAGCACGATGGCGAGGAAGTTCGATTTCTTGCCCTGCTCCACGATCACCTCTCCGCGCTTGTAGCGCCGCTTGACCACGGCTTCGGCGACAGATTCGGCCTGGGCCTGCGTGAGCGTCGAAAACAGGGGAACCCGACGGATCAGATCCAGATTGGACAGGATGGCCATGTCTAAAACCTTTGTGTCGAATGCGCCCAAGGCGCGTTTCATACAATGCCGATCAATCCTCAGCGCTGCGATGTGACCACCGGACATCACGACTCTGAGCACACCCACCGACTCTAAACCACTTGCCCTGAAGATCGATGGGGCCTCCGAAATGAAGCATACGAAAGTTCTTATTCTTGGATCCGGCCCTGCCGGATACACGGCCGCGGTCTATGCTGCCCGCGCCAACCTGTCCCCCGTTCTGATCACCGGCATTGCGCAAGGTGGTCAACTCATGACCACCACCGAGGTCGACAACTGGCCCGCGGACGTGCACGGGGTGCAGGGACCGGATCTGATGCAGCGTTTTCTGGAGCATGCCGAGCGCTTCAAGACCGAAATCGTGTTCGATCACATCAACGCCGTGGACCTGTCCAAGCGTCCGTTCGTCCTCACGGGTGACAGTAGCCAATACAGCTGCGACACACTGATCATCGCCACCGGCGCATCGGCCCGTTACCTGGGCCTGCCCTCCGAAGAGACCTTCATGGGCAAAGGGGTGAGTGCCTGCGCCACCTGCGACGGGTTCTTCTACCGTGACCAGGAGGTGGCCGTGGTCGGCGGCGGCAACACCGCTGTCGAAGAAGCGCTGTACCTGTCCAACATCGCCAGCAAGGTCACTCTGGTGCACCGGCGCGACAGCTTCCGGGCCGAGGCCATCATGATCGACAAGCTGATGGACAAGGTGAAGGAAGGCAAGATCGAGCTCAAGCTGCACAGCGTGCTCGACGAGGTGCTTGGCGACGCCAGCGGAGTGACCGGGGTGCGTCTGAAAAACGTGCAGGACGGAACCACCGAGGATGTGACCGTCAAGGGGTGCTTCATTGCCATCGGGCACAGCCCGAACACCGGGATCTTCAAAGACCAGTTGGCCATGAAGGATGGCTACCTCATCACCCAGTCGGGCAACAACGGCATGGCTACCATGACCAGCGTCCCCGGGGTGTTCGCTGCCGGTGACGTGCAGGACCATGTCTATCGCCAGGCCATCACCAGTGCGGGCACCGGGTGCATGGCGGCGCTGGACGCGCAGCGATTCCTGGAACAGAACCCGGCCTGAAACACCAGACCTCGCCCCCGCAAGCCGACTGGCGGTCGACCGCCATCCATCGGTCGAGCTATAATGTGCGGCTTTGCTGAGTGGACCGAGTCTGTTTGACTTGGTTTGAAGCAATTCCCCGGGTTACCGCCACCCTTTCCTGGCGAGGTGAGGCTCAACCGCCAGTCGGTCGTTTCTGACGCATCAGATCGGTCGGCCCGCTGCGGCAGCTGTATAAAAGTATCGGAGTGTCCTCATGGCACGCGTCTGCGACGTCACGGGCAAGAAGCCCATGGTCGGGAACAACGTTTCCCACGCCAACAACAAAACCAAGCGCCGGTTCCTGCCGAACCTGCAATACCGCCGTTTCTGGGTCGAGAGCGAGAACCGCTGGGTTCGTCTGCGCGTGTCGGGCGCTGCCCTGCGCCTGATCGACAAGAACGGTATCGACGCTGTGCTCGCCGACCTGCGCGCACGTGGCCAGGCTTAAGGAGTCACGACATGGCAACCAAAGGCGCACGCGAGAAGATCAAGCTGGAATCCACCGCAGGAACCGGCCACTTCTACACCACAACCAAGAACAAGAAGACCACACCCGAGAAGATGCTGATCAAGAAATTTGATCCCAAGGCTCGCAAGCACGTGGACTACAAGGAAATCAAGCTGAAGTGATTCGGCCCTGATTCCGGTTCGACCCAACAAAAAAGCCGCTGTTTCCACAGCGGCTTTTTTGTTGCCCGCACCACGCCGTGGTACGGGCTGCTCGATTCCGTCAGGCGCGCGCGGAGCGCAGCTGGATCGAAAAATCGCGCAGGGCGGCGATGCCGCTCTCTTCGGCACGGCGGCACCAGGCCTGCAGATCGGCGGCCAGCTGTTCACGTGTGGCGTTCGTCCCGGTCCAGAGCGAGCGCAACTCTTCCCGCATGGTGACCATCTTGTCCAGCACAGGGTGCTCGGCACGGGCCTGTGCCAGCTGGGGCTTCACCGCCGCCGGCACTTTGTCTTCATCTCGGTGCAGCCAGCGGCGGGCCGCTTCCAGCGCGGACACATCGCCACTGCGGCTCTTGAGTGCCTCGACCTCGCGCTGACAGGCCACACGCAGTTCACGGGCATAGCCGGCCATGACCTCATAGCGGTTGGCGATGATTGCTTCCAGGGTCTTTTCATCCGCCACCGGCTTGACGGCACCGAAGGCCATCTTGGGCGGCAGCTTCTTCACCGAGGCCAGCCCGAAAGTCTTCAGGATGGTGATGTACATCCAGCCGATGTCGAACTCGTAGGGCTTGACCGAAAGCTTGGCGGACGTCGGGTAGGTGTGGTGGTTGTTGTGCAGCTCTTCACCACCAATGATGATGCCCCAGGGCGACACGTTGGTGCTGGCATCCGCCGCCTCGAAGTTTCGATAGCCCCACCAGTGACCGATGCCGTTGATGATGCCGGCGGCGGTGATGGGGATCCACGCCATCTGAATCGCCCAGACCGTCAGCCCGAGTGCACCGAACAGCGCCACGTCGATGATCAGCATCAGGCTCACGCCCAGTCGTGAACGACCCGTGTAGAGGTTTCGCTCGATCCAGTCGTCCGGGGTGTTGTGGCCATAGCGGGCCAGGGTCTCCTGGTTCTTGGCCTCGGCGCGATACAGCTCGCTGCCTTCGAAAAACACCTTCTTGATGCCGAACACAACCGGGCTGTGCGGATCGCCCTCATGTTCACATTTCGCGTGATGCTTGCGGTGGATCGCGGTCCACTCCTTGGTGACCATGCCCGTGGTCATCCACAGCCAGAAGCGGAAGAAGTGGGAGGCGATCGGGTGCAGGTCCAGCGAGCGGTGCGCCGAGTGGCGGTGCAGGTAGATCGTGACACTGGCGATGGTGATGTGCGTCATCACCAGCGCCGCAATGATGGCTTGCCACCAGGTGGCCTGGGTAAGGCCGTCGGCCAGAAACTGAATCAGCCCGTCCCAGAGATAGGACAGGAGGCCGTAATCGGAAGAAAACATTGATTTCCTATGTGCGCGCCCGGCGTAACAACATGAAGATCCCGCTGCGGGCGCCTGGCGGGATAGCCTTCAATTTTACTGGTGGGGGTGAAATTCCCCAAGCCGCACACCACAATATGAAATCAATGCGGTCGTGTCAGCCTTTTTTCTGCCAAGCGGCGGCGAAGAAGCCGTCCGTGCCGTGCCGGTGCGGCCACAACCTCATGTGCAGCCCATCCGGACTGCACAGGGACGCGGCCTCTCCGACCTGGGCCACGGCGAGCAGATCGGCCACCGACAGAGGCTCGAATTCGGGATGCGCCAACTCGAAAGCCCTCGCCACGGCTTCGTTCTCCTGAGGCAGCAGGCTGCAGGTCGCGTAGACCAGCCGTCCACCGGGTTTGAGCAGACGGGCCGCGCTGAGCAGAATGCGCTGCTGCAGCTCGGCCTGCGCCGCCACGGTTTCAGGCGTCTGGCGCCATTTCAGGTCCGGGCTGCGGCGCAGCGTCCCCAGACCGGAACACGGAGCGTCGACCAGCACCCGGTCCATCTTCCCGGCCAACCGCTTGATGCGCTCATCCCGTTCATGGGCAATCGCCACCGGGTGCACGTTCGACAGACCGCTGCGCGCCAGCCGGGGCTTGATGGCATCGAGTCGGTGGGCCGAGGTGTCGAAAGCATAAAGGCGGCCTGTGTTCTTCATGGACGACCCGATCGCCAGCGTCTTGCCCCCTGCGCCAGCGCAGAAGTCGGCCACCATCTCCCCGCGCTTGGCCCCGAGCAACAGGGCCAGAAGTTGCGAGCCCTCGTCCTGCACCTCCACCTCGCCCGCAGTGAACAGAGGCAGCTTGGACAGATTGGGCTTGCCCTCCAGCCGAATGCCCAGCGGTGAGTACGGCGTCGGCTCGGCAGGCCATCCGGCACTGCGCACACCCGCCAATGCAGCGTCGCGCTTTTGTTTGAGCGCATTCACCCGCAGGTCCAGCGGTGCCGGACGCAGCAGGCTTGCGGCCAGGGCATCGAACTCGTCTCCCAACTGCTCTCGAAGCGCCTGCGCCAGCCACTCGGGCAAGTTGTGGCGATGCGGAACCAGCAACTGCGCATCGCCCACTTTCCCGCAGGCGTTCCACCATTCCTTCTCTGCATCCGTCAGCGCGCTCTTGAGGTAGTCGTGCTCCCCGGGAAACCCCAGAATGGCCAGTCGACGCCATTTGGACCCGCTGCCGGAACGGGCCAGCCACTCGAACTTCAGGCGTTCGCGCAGCACGGCAAACACGGTGTCCGACAGAGTGGCCCGCTCGCGCGGGCCGAGCGACCTGTTCTCGCGGAAATGGCGCGCCACGATGGCATCGGCCGGGTGGTCGAACTTGAAGACTTTCTCGATCAGGCTGGCGCTTTCGTCCAGAAGGGCTTTCGGGTGCATGCCGGTATTGTCCCACCGGGGATAATCGAGGGTTATGTCCGACATCGCCCAACAGGTGCAGCGCCGCCGCACCTTCGCCATCATTTCGCACCCCGACGCGGGTAAGACCACCCTGACCGAGAAGCTGCTGCTGTTCTCGGGCGCCATCAACATCGCCGGCTCGGTCAAGGCGCGCAAGGCCGCGCGCCACGCCACCTCCGACTGGATGGAGATCGAAAAGCAGCGGGGTATTTCCGTCGCGTCGTCCGTGATGCAGATGGAGTACCGCGACTGCGTCATCAACCTGCTGGACACCCCGGGCCACCAGGACTTCTCGGAAGACACCTACCGCGTGCTCACCGCGGTGGACGCCGCGCTGATGGTGATCGACGCCGGCAACGGCGTGGAACCGCAGACCCGCCGCCTGCTGCAGGTCTGCCGTGCGCGCAACACGCCCATCCTCACCTTCGTCAACAAGATGGACCGCGAGGTCAAGGCCCCGCTGGACCTGATGGATGAGATCGAACGCGAGCTGGGCATGACGGTCGTGCCCTTCACCTGGCCGGTCGGCATGGGCAAGACCTTCCGCGGCGTGTACGACCGCCGCGAAGACCAGATGCGCGTGTTCGCCGCCGGTGAAGACCGCCGCGGCGGCGACGAGGAAGTGCTGGCCGGCCTGGACAACGCCGAGAGCGCCCGCCGCTTTGGCATGGAATGGAGCGCCGCCAAGGATGAGCTAGAGCTGGTCGAGGGCGCCTCACCCGCCTTCGACAAGCAGGCCTTTCTCGACGGTCATCAGACGCCCATGCTGTTCGGCTCGGCCGTCAACAACTTCGGTGTGCGCGAGGTGCTGGATGCGCTGGTCGACCTGGCCCCGTCCCCGGGCGCCAAGGCCGCGATCCAGCGCACGGTGGAGCCGACCGAGCCCAAGTTCACCGGCGTGGTGTTCAAGATCCAGGCCAACATGGACCCGGCGCATCGTGACCGCATCGCCTTCGTGCGCTGCGCCAGCGGCCACTTCGAGCGTGGCATGCGCCTGAAGGTGGTGCGCAGCGGCAAGGAGCTGCGGCCCAACACCGTGGTCAGCTTCCTGTCGCAGCGCCGCGAGCTGCTGGACGAGGCCTTTGCCGGCGACATCATCGGCATACCGAACCACGGCGTGCTGCAGCTGGGCGACACCCTGACTGAGGGAGAGGCCCTGCAGTTCACCGGCCTGCCCTTCTTCGCGCCGGAAATCATCCGCAGCGTGGAAGTGGCCGACCCGCTCAAGACCAAGCAGCTGCGCGCCGGCCTGACCCAGCTGGGCGAAGAAGGCGCGATCCAGGTGTTCCGGCCGATCGCCGGCACGGTGCTGCTGCTGGGCGCCGTCGGCCAGCTGCAGTTCGAAGTGGTGGCCCACCGGCTGGAGCACGAGTACGGCGTCAAGGCCCGCATCACGGGCAGCAACTACAACGTGACGCGCTGGGTGACCTGTGCACCCGAGGACGGCGGCGAACAGGAGCTCAAGCGCTTCATGGACGCCAACGCCCACCGCGTGGCGCTGGACGCCGTGGATGCCCCCACCGTGCTGCTGGACCACATGGCAACGCTGCGCGCGGTCGAGGCCAACTGGCCCAAGATCAGGTTCCACGCCATGCGCGAGCACGCAGGCCTGGTGTTCCACAAGTCGATGTGATCAGCTGATCAGCCGCTCGACCACCCGCGGATAGATCAGGTGTTCCTGCGTGAGCACGCGGGCGGCGAGGGTCTGGGCGGTGTCGCCCGGCAGGATGGGCACCACCGCCTGGTCCAGGTACTCACCGTGGTCCAGCTCGGCCGTCACGCGGTGCACGGTGCAGCCGCCGAACCGGCAGCCGGCGTCGATGGCGCGCTGGTGGGTGTGCAGGCCAGGGAAAGCCGGCAGCAGGCTGGGGTGGATGTTGATCAGCCGGCCGTCATAGTGCTGCACAAAACCGGGCGTGAGGATGCGCATGAAGCCAGCCAGCACAACCAGCGCCGGCTGGTGGCGGTCGATTTCGGTCATCAGGGCCGCATCGAAGGCCTCGCGCGAGGCGTAGGCCTTGTGGTCGAAACTGGCCGTCGGGATGTGGTGTTCGCGGGCCCAGGCCAGCCCACCGGCCTCGGCCTTGTTGCTGATGACGGCCGCCACCTGGGCACCAAAGCGCTCGCGCCAGCGGCATTTTTGGGCCGCCTGAACGATAGCGGCCATGTTGGAGCCGCTGCCTGAGATGAGAATGACGATGTTCTTGTTCACGACCCGATGTACCGACCGATTCAGCGCCCGCTGGGGCCGCCAAGTGTAATGAACCACGATTTCCGCACCCGCCCCCTGTCGCCAGTCGAAGCCCGCGTGTTGGCCACCCTGATGGAAAAGGCCCGCACCGTGCCCGACAGCTACCCGCTCTCGCTCAACAGCCTGCACGGCGGCTGCAACCAGAAGACCGCACGGGAACCGGTGATGAGCCTCAGCGAGGCCCAGATCAGCGACGCCATCGATGTGCTGCGCGACTACAGCATGGTCATCGAGTCCAGCGGCTCGCGCGTGCCGCGCTATGAACACAACCTCCCGCGCGCGGCCGGCGTGCCAGACCAGTCGGCCACCTTGCTGGGCCTGCTGATGCTGCGCGGCCCGCAGACGGCGGGCGAACTGCGCATCAACGCCGACCGCTGGTACAAGTTTCTGGACATCGCCTCGGTGGAGGGCTTCCTGGAAGAAATGCAGGACCGCAGCGACGAGAAGGGTGGCCCGCTGGTCGTCAAGCTGCCGCGCGCGCCCGGTGCCCGCGAGCAACGCTGGACGCACCTGCTGTGTGGCCCGGTGGACATGTCGGCCCCGGCGGTACCCGAAAGCTCACCCGGCGACAGTGCCCTGGTGGAGCGCGTCGCCACTCTGGAAGCCACGGTGGCGACCCTCCAGGCCCAGCTGGCCGACCTTCGGGACCAGCTGGGTTTGTCGCAGCCCGGACAGCCATAAAACGAACGGTCGTGCGAAACTTCGTGGATCGGGCCGCCGCCCCCGGCGACCAACGATCACCCGACCACGGAGACAAGCATGGATTTGGCATTCACGCCGCAAGAGCTGGCGTTCCGCGACGAGATTCGCGGCTGGGTCAAGGACAACCTGCCCGCCGACATCGCCCACAAGGTCCACAACGCGCTGCGCCTCTCGCGCGACGACATGCAGCGCTGGGCCAAGATCCTCGGCAAGAAGGGCTGGCTGGGCTACGGCTGGCCCAAGGAGTTCGGCGGCCCGGGCTGGACAGCCGTGCAGAAGCACCTGTTCGAAGAAGAATGCGCCCTGGCCGGCGCGCCGCGCATCGTGCCCTTCGGCCCAGTGATGGTCGCTCCAGTGATCATGGCGTTCGGCAACAAAGAGCAGCAGGAACGCTTCCTGCCCGGCATTGCCAGCGGTGAAGTGTGGTGGAGCCAGGGCTACAGCGAACCCGGCTCGGGCTCGGACCTGGCCTCGGTCAAGACCCGCGCCGAGCGCCAGGGTGACCACTACCTGGTCAACGGCCAGAAGACCTGGACCACGCTGGGCCAATACGGCGAGTGGATCTTCTGCCTCGTGCGCACCAGCACCGAAGGCAAACCGCAGACCGGCATCAGTTTCCTGCTGGTTGACATGAAGTCGCCCGGCGTGACGGTGCGCCCGATCAAGCTGCTGGATGGTGAGTGCGAGGTCAACGAGGTTTTCTTCGACAACGTCAAGGTGCCGGTGGAGAACCTGATCGGCGAAGAGAACAAGGGCTGGACCTACGCCAAGCACCTGCTCTCGCACGAACGCACCAACATCGCCGACGTCAACCGCGCCAAACGCGAGCTGGAACGGCTCAAGCGCATCGCCAAGGCCGAAGGCGTCTGGGACGACCTGCGCTTCCGCGACCAGATCGCGCTGCTGGAAGTGGACATCGTGGCGCTGGAGATGCTGGTGCTGCGGGTGCTCTCGGCCGAGAAATCGGGCAAGCAGTCGCTGGACATCGCCGGCCTGCTCAAGATCAAGGGCAGCGAGATCCAGCAGCGCTACGCCGAACTGATGATGCTGGCCGCCGGTCCCTTCAGCCTGCCCTTCATCGAAGAAGCGATGGAAGCCGGCTGGCAGGGCGACTTCCCGGGCGGCGTGGTGGCCAACGCGCCGCTCGCGTCGACCTACTTCAACATGCGCAAGACCACCATCTACGGTGGCTCCAACGAAGTGCAGCGCAACATCGTCGCCCAGACGGTACTGGGATGATTTTCCGCCGGGCCGCCCCAAGGAAAATCGCGCCCCCTTGGGGGGCAGCGAGCCTGGGGTGAGCGTGGGGGCTCAACTTTCTGGAGACACAACATGGATTTTGATTTTTCCGACGACCAGGAACAGCTGCGCGACGCGGTGCGCAAGTGGGTCGACAAGGGCTACGACTTCGAGCGCCGGCGGGCCATCGTGAAGGCCGGCGGCTTTGACCGCGCGGCCTACCGCGAACTGGCCGAACTCGGGCTGGGCGGTCTGTACATCAGCGAAGCCGACGGAGGCCTGGGCATGGGACCGGTCGAAGGCATGGTGGTTATGGAGGAGCTGGGCCGCGGCATCGTGCTTGAACCGTTGGCGCAGACCTTGGTCACCAGCGGCGTGATCGGCGCCTACGGTGGCGCCGAGGTGAAGGCGGCCTGGCTGCCGAAGATCGCAGCGGGCGAGGCCCTGGTGGTGCTGGCGCAGCAGGAGCGCGGTGCGCGCTACCAGCTCGACCTCTGCAAGACCACCGCCGCGCAGGCGGGCAGCGGCTGGACCCTCAGCGGCACCAAAAGCGTGGTGCCCGCGGGCGACCACGCCGACGCCTTCCTCGTGCCGGCCATGGCCAACGGCCAGATCGCCCTCTTCCTGGTCGAGCGCAACGCCGATGGCGTGTCCACTCAAGGGTATGGCACCCAGGATGGCGGCCGTGCGGCCGAGGTGAGCTTGCAGAACGCCGCGGCCACGCTGGTCACGGCGGATGGCCTGACCGCCTTGGAACACGCGGTGGACATCGGCATCGCCTGCGTCTGCGCCGAGGCGGTGGGCGTGATGGACAAGACGGTGGCCGTGACGGCCGAGTACCTGAACACGCGCAAGCAGTTCGGCGTGGCCATCAGCAGCTTCCAGGCCCTGCGCCACCGCATGGCCGACATGAAGATGCAGCTGGAGCTGGCGCGTTCGATGAGCTACTACGCCAGCCTCAAGCTCAACGCCCCGGCGGACGAGCGCCGCCGCGCGCTCTCGCGTGCCAAGGTGCAGCTGGGCCAATCGATGCGCTTTGTGGGCCAGCAGGCGGTGCAGCTGCATGGCGGCATCGGCGTGACCGACGAGTACATCGTCAGCCACTATTTCAAGAAACTCACGCAGCTGGAAATGACCTACGGCGACACACTGCACCACCTGGGCGAGGTGTCGGCGCGGATGGAGGATTCGGCGGGCGTGTTCGCCTGATCGCCAAGTACACCTCACCGAAAGCCCCGCCTGGCAGGGCTTTTTCGTTCCATTCAGGCGTGCAGCCGGGAAGTCTTGGGCAAGTGCGACATCAGGAACTCCATCTGGTCCGCCAGGATGCGGCGGTTGCGCAGGATGAAGTCCTCCCAGAGGCTGGGCACGTAGGGGGCGTACAGCAGCGGCATGTTCGCCTGCTCGGGGGTGCGGTTGCCCTTGCGGTGGTTGCAGGACCTGCAGGCCGTGACCACGTTCATCCAGATGTCGCGGCCGTTCTGGGCCATGGGCAGGATGTGCTCGCGCGTCAGTTCGTCCTCGTGGAACTGGTGGCCACAGTAGCCGCAGAGGCAGCGGTCGCGGGCGAACAGCTTGGCATTGGTCAGGGTGGGACGCAGCTCGAAGGGGTTGATGTTGGGAACACCCTTGGTGCCGATGATCGAGTTGACAGTGATGATCGACTGGCGCCCGGTGACCGCGTTGTGCCCGCCATGGAACACCGCGACCTCGGCGCCCATTTCCCAGCGCACCTCGTCCGCGGCGTAGTGCAGCACGGCTTCTTCCAGGCTGATCCACGATTGCGGCAGCCCCTGGGCAGACAGCTTCAAGACCTTCAAGACCTGGCTCCTTCAACGGAAACTGAAGAGGCCAGCCGCACCGTCACCTGCGGCTGGTGCGCCCGCAGGCCGGTGCCCGCGGGGCTGTGTCAATATAGCGTGCTTTTGTGACGCCCTCGCGAACCCCGCGCAATCCCTCATGAAAATCCTCCGCGGCCTCTGGAACCGCCCTCTGCCCGCGACCCAGGGCTGCGCACTCACCATCGGCAATTTCGACGGCGTGCACCGTGGCCACCAGGCCATGCTGGCGCTGCTGCAGAACGAGGCGCGCCACCGGGGCGTGCCCACCTGCGCGATGACCTTCGAGCCCCACCCGCGCGACTTCTTCGCCGCGGTGCACCGCAAACCCGAGCTGGCGCCCGCCCGCATCGCCACGCTGCGAGACAAACTCGAGGAACTGGAACGCTGTGGTGTGGACCAGTGCGTGGTGCTGCCGTTCAACCAGCGCCTGGCTTCGCTGCCGCCACAGGCCTTCATCGAGGACATCCTGGTGCGCGCGCTGGGGGTCAAGTACGTGCTGGTGGGCGACGATTTCCGCTTCGGCGCCCAGCGGGCCGGTGACTATCGCCTCCTCGACGCCGCCGGGTCGGCCATGGGTTTCGATGTGGCGCGCATGCAGAGCTACGAGGTGCACGGCACCCGTGTCAGCAGTTCGGCGGTGCGCGAGGCCCTGGCGGCCGGCGACATGGAGCGCACCGCCGCCCTGCTGGGCCGACCCTACGCCATCAGCGGCCACGTGGTCCATGGGCGCAAGCTGGGCCGCCAGCTGGCCGAGTCGGCCCCTGGGCGCAGCGACGGCTTCCGCACGCTGAACCTGCGCTTCTCGCACTGGAAGCCCGCCGCCAGCGGCATCTTCGCGGTCCATGTGCACGGCCTCACCGCCTCCGGGGAACCCTTGGAAGGCGTTGCCAACCTGGGCGTGCGCCCCTCGCTGGACCCGAACGACGTCAACGGCGGCCGCGTGCTGCTGGAAACCCATTGCCTGGACTGGCCCGCCGGGCTCTCGGCCACCCTGCCCGGCGGAGAGGCCTACGGTAAAATCATCCGGGTGGAACTGCTGCACAAACTGCACGACGAGTTGAAATACGACAGCCTGGACGCCCTGACCCAAGGGATCGCCAAGGACTGCGACGACGCTCGCGCGTTTTTTGCTTCGCTGCACGCCCAGACGCGCCGCCAGACCACGCGCGACCGAATTCAAGGCTGACCGCCCCCGGTCGCCGCCCCTGCACAGGCTCGGGGCGCCCTGCCCCACCCCCTGCGGCCACCGTGCCGCCCACCGAGCCTGCAAGCCCCACCCACCGAAAGCCGAACACCATGGCTGAAAAGAACGAGAACGCCAGCGGCGGCGCCTACCGCGCCACGTTGAACATGCCCGACACGCCCTTCCCGATGCGCGGCGACCTGCCCAAGCGCGAGCCGGGCTGGGTGGCCGACTGGAACAGCGGCGGCCTGTACAAACGCCTGCGCGACGCCCGCCAGGGCGCGCCGCTGTTCGTGCTGCACGACGGCCCGCCCTACGCCAACGGCAAGCTGCACATCGGCCACGCGCTGAACAAGGTGCTCAAGGACATGATCGTCAAGAGCCGCCAACTGGCCGGCTTCGACGCGCAGTACATCCCCGGCTGGGACTGCCACGGCCTGCCGATCGAGAACGCGATCGAAAAACTGCACGGCCGCAACCTCAGCCGCGACGACATGCAGGCCAAGAGCCGTGCCTACGCCACCGAGCAGATCAACCAGCAGCGCGAGGACTTCAAGCGCCTGGGTGTGCTGGGCGACTGGGAGCGCCCCTACCGCACCATGGACCCGGCCAACGAGGCCGGCCAGATCCGCGCCTTCAAGCGCGTGATCGAGCGCGGCTTCGTCTACCGCGGCCTCAAGCCCGTGTACTGGTGCTTCGACTGCGGCAGCTCGCTGGCCGAGTTCGAGATCGAATACGCCGACAAGAAGAGCGACACGCTGGACGTGGCCTTCGAGTCCAACGACGCGGCGGGCCTGGCCCAGGCCTTCGGCCTGAGCGCCCTGCCAGACGGCAAGCAGGCCTTCGCCGTCATCTGGACCACCACCGCCTGGACCATCCCGGCCAACCAGGCGCTCAACGCCCACCCCGAGCTGGAGTACGCCCTGGTCGACACGCCCAAGGGCGTATTGCTGCTGGGCGCAAGCCTGGTCGAGAAGTGCCTGGAGCGATTCGGCCTCACCGGAAACGTGCTGGCCACGGCCAAGGGCGAGGCCCTGCGCGGCCAGGTGTTCCGTCACCCGCTGTATGACCTACCGGATGACATCAACGTCCCTGGCAACGAATACAGCTACAAGCGCCTCTCGCCGCTGTACCTGGCCGACTACGTCAGCGACGGCGACGGCACCGGCATCGTGCACTCGGCCCCTGCCTACGGCGTGGACGACTTCAACAGCTGTGTCGCGCACGGCCTGCGCTACGACCAGATCCTCAACCCGGTGCTGGGCAACGGCGTCTACGCCGACGAGCTGCCGCTGTTCGGCGGCCAGCACATCTGGAAGGCCTGCCCGGTCATCATCGACACCCTGCGCGAACACGGCCGCCTGATGGCCACGCAAGGCATCACCCACAGCTACCCGCACTGCTGGCGCCACAAGACGCCCGTCATCTACCGCGCCGCCGCCCAGTGGTTCGTGCGTATGGACGAGGGCGAAGGCGTGTTCACCAAGGACAAGGCGCCCAAGACGCTGCGCCAGCTGGCCCTGGACGCTATCGACCACACCAGCTTCTACCCCGAGAATGGCAAGGCCCGCCTGCGCGACATGATCGCCAACCGGCCCGACTGGTGCATCTCGCGCCAGCGGTCGTGGGGCGTGCCGGTGCCCTTCTTCCTGCACAAGGATTCGGGCGAACTGCACCCCAACACCATGGCCATCCTCGACCAGGCCGCCGACATCGTCGAGAAGGGCGGCATCGAGGCCTGGAGCCGTGTGACGGCCGAAGAGATCCTGGGCGCCGAAGACGCGGCCAAGTACACCAAGAGCACCGACATCCTCGAAGTCTGGTTCGACTCGGGCTCGACCTTCTGGCACGTGCTGCGCGGCAGCCACGCCAAGGCCTACCCGAACGGCGCCAGCCACGCGCAAGGCCCCGAGGCCGACCTGTACCTGGAAGGCCACGACCAGCACCGCGGCTGGTTCCACAGCTCGCTGCTGCTGGGCTGCGCGATCTACGACCGCGCGCCCTATCGTGGCCTGCTGACCCACGGTTTCGCCACCGACGGCCAGGGCCGCAAGATGAGCAAGTCGCTGGGCAACACGGTCGAGCCGCAATCGGTCACCACCAAGCTCGGCGCCGAGATCGTGCGCCTGTGGGTGGGTGCGACCGACTACTCTGGCGACCTGAACATCGACGACAAGATCCTGGCCCGCGTGGTGGACGCGTACCGCCGCATCCGCAACACGCTGCGCTTCCTGATGGCCAACACGGTCGATTTCGACCCGACCACCGACGCCGTGCCGCTGGACCAGATGCTGGAGATCGACCGCTACGCGCTGGCCCGCGCCAGCGAACTGCAGGCCGAGATCCTGAAGCACTTCGACGTCTACGAGTTCCACCCCGTGGTCGCCAAGCTGCAGGTCTATTGCTCGGAAGACCTGGGTGCGTTCTACCTCGACGTGCTCAAGGACCGGCTCTACACCACCGCCCCCAAGAGCCTGGCGCGCCGCTCGGCCCAGACCGCCCTGCACCAGATCACGCACGCCATGCTGCGCTGGATGGCGCCCATCCTCAGCTTCACCGCCGAAGAAGCCTGGGCCGTGTTCGCCAAGGACTCGACGCAGGGCTCGATCTTCTTCGAGACCTTCAGCGCCCTGCCCTCAGCCAACGAAGCGTTGCTGGCCAAGTGGGCCCGCATCCGCGAGATCCGCGACGTGGCCAACAAGGCGATCGAAGACCTGCGCACCGAAGGCAAGGTGGGCGCGTCGCTGCAGGCGACGCTGACCATCACCGCCGGTGCGGACGATGCGGCCCTGCTGCGCGCGCTGGGCGCGGACCTGAAGTTCGTGACCATCACCTCTGCCGTGACCGTGGTGGACGGCGCCGAACTGGCGGTGACCGTGACCCCCAGCACCGCCACCAAATGCGAGCGCTGCTGGCACTACGCCGACGATGTGGGCGCACACGCCGAGCACCCCACGCTGTGCGGCCGCTGCGTGGGCAACCTGGCCGAAGCAGCCGGCACCGGCACTGGTGAAACGAGGAGCATCGCCTGATGGCCAAAACCAAGGCAAGCCTCTGGCCATGGCTCGGCCTGGCCGCGGTCGTCTTCCTGCTGGACCAGTTCACCAAGACCCTGATCCTGGGCTACTACCAGCTGGGCGACAGCACCTACGTCACCAGCTTCTTCAACATCGTGCGGGTGCACAACACCGGCGCCGCCTTCTCGTTCCTGGCCTCCGCTGGTGGCTGGCAGCGCTGGCTGTTCACCGGCATCGGCATCGCGGCGGCCGTATTCATTGTGTGGATGTTGCGCTCTCACCCCGGACAGAAGCTGTTCGCCTTCGCGCTGTCCTGCATCCTGGGCGGCGCCATCGGCAACGTGGTGGATCGCGTGCTGCACGGCTACGTGGTCGACATGCTGGATTTCCACTGGTCCTTCCTGTCGGGCCTGTTCCCGGGTGGCCATTTCCCGGCGTTCAACCTGGCCGATGCGGGCATCACCGTCGGCGCCATCGCCCTGATCCTCGACGAGATCCTGCGGGTGAAGAAGAGCCGTTAAACCGTCGGCACTCCGGGTATAGTTTTCCCGGACATGAAACATCTGCTGAATCTGCTGGCGGCCATCGCGCTGCTGGTCTGGGGGACCCATCTGGTGCGCACCGGCGTGCTGCGCGTGCTGGGCAGCAAGCTGCGCCAGGTGCTCGCGGCCAGCATGGGCAACCGCCTCACCGCGGCGCTGTCGGGACTGGGCGTCACCGCCCTGGTGCAGTCCAGCACCGCCACCGCCCTCATCACCGCGTCCTTCGTCGGCCGCGGCCTGATCACCCTGCCCGCGGCCCTGGCCGTGATGCTGGGCGCCGACATCGGCACCAGCGTGATGGCGGTGGTGTTCTCCTTCGACCTGTCCTGGCTCTCGCCGCTGTTCATCTTTGTGGGCGTTACGCTGTTCATCCTGCGCCAGGGCACCCAGGTCGGTGACGTGGGGCGCGTGCTGATCGGCCTGGGCCTGATGCTGCTGGCCCTGCAGCTGGTGAGCCAGGCCACGCACGTGCTGACCGCCAACCCCGCGGTGCAGCTGATGCTGGAATCGCTGACCAGCGACCGCATGCTGGAGATCCTGGTCGGCGCCACGCTGGCAGTGCTGTCGTACTCCAGCCTGGCCGTGGTGCTGCTGACCGCGACGCTGGCCATCAATGTGGTGGGCATCGACGTGGCGCTGGGCCTGGTGCTGGGAGCCAACCTGGGCAGCGGCCTGCTGGCGGTGCTGACCACGGCCAAAGCCAACCGCGCCACGCGCCAGGTGCCGCTGGGCAACCTGCTTTTCAAGCTGATGGGCGTGGCCATCGCGCCGGCGCTCATTCCGTTCTGGCTGCGCTGGGTGCCGCCCTGGGTACCGGACCCGGCAGCGCAGACCGTGCTGTTCCACCTGTGCTTCAACCTGATGGTCGGCCTGGTCTTCATCGGCCTGACCGGCACCGTGGCCCACTGGGTGGAGAAGCTGCTGCCGCTGCAGAAAGCCGGCAGCGCGCTCGAACGCCCCAATCACCTCGACCCCTCCGCCCTGGCCACGCCATCGCTGGCGATCTCGTGTGCGGCGCGCGAGGCCCTGCACCAGGCCGATGTGGTGGAAACCATGCTGCGTGGCGTGATGACTGTCATCCGGACCAACGACCTGCAGCTGTCGCAGGACCTGCGCAAGATGGACGACACGGTGGACGACCTGTATTCGGCCATCAAGTACTACCTGACCAAGATCTCGCGCGAGCAGCTCAACGAGAAGGAAGGCCGGCGCTGGACCGACATCATCAGCTTCACCATCAACATGGAGCAGATCGGCGACACCGTCGAGCGCGTGCTGCTGGACATCGAGGACAAGAAGATCCGCAAGGGCCGCGAGTTCTCCGAAGCCGGCATGACCGAGATCAGCGCGATGCACGCGCGGCTGCTGGACAACCTGCGCCTGGGCATGAGCGTCTTCCTTGACGGCGACGTGCGGGACGCGCAGCGCCTGCTGGAAGAAAAGGTGCGCTTTCGCGAGATGGAGCGCGAATACGCCAGCAGCCACCTTGAGCGCCTGACCGAACGCGCGGCCCCCAGCATGGAAAGCAGCTCGCTGCACATCGACCTGATCAGCGACCTCAAGCGCATCAACTCGCACATCTGTTCGATCGCCTATCCCATCCTCGACTCGGCCGGCGCGCTGGCGCCCAGCCGCCTGCGCGAAAGCCGGTTGCAGAGCCTGGAGACACCGCACGGCCGGCACTGAACATCCGCCCCACGCTCCGCCGCCACGCGGGTCGCTGCCCCCAAGGGGCTACTTTCATCTTGGGGCGGCCCTGCGATGAAAGTGCTGGGTGGTGTGCTAATCTGGCCGGCACACCTGTTGACGGAGACACCCTCATGCCCGGACTGCTGCCCCACATCGATCCCGACGGACTGCTGGAATTTTCGGTGGTCTACACCGACCGCGCGCTCAACCACATGTCGCGGCGCTTCCAAGGTGTGATGACCGACATCTCGGCCATGCTCAAGCAGGTCTATGGCGCGCACTCGGCGGTGCTGGTGCCCGGCAGCGGCACCTTCGGCATGGAGTCCGTCGCGCGCCAGTTCGCGCACGGAAAGCACGTCATGGTGATCCGCAACGGCTGGTTCAGCTACCGCTGGACGCAGATCTTCGACATGGGTTCGATCCCCTCCAGCCACACCGTGCTCAAGGCGCGCAAGACCGCTGACGGTGCGCAGTCTCCCTGGACGCCCAGCCCGATCGAGGAGGTGAAGGCGGCCATCGCCAAAGAGAAGCCGGCGCTGGTGTTCGCACCGCACGTCGAGACGGCCGCCGGCATGATGCTGCCCGACGACTACCTGCAGGCGGTGGCCGAGGCCGTACACGCCGTGGGCGGCCTGTTCGTGCTGGACTGCATCGCCTCCGGCGCCATGTGGGTCGACATGAAGACCACCGGCGTCGACATCCTGATCTCCGCACCGCAGAAGGGCTGGAGCAGCTCGCCCTGCTGCGCCATGGTGATGCTCAGCGAGCGCGCCCGACAGGCCATCGACGCCACGCAGAGCACCACCTTTGCCATGGATCTGAAGAAGTGGCTGCAGATCATGGAGACATACGAAGGCGGCGGCCACGCGTACCACACCACCCTGCCGACCGATGCGCTGCAACGCCTGCGCGACACCATGAAAGAGACCGAGGCCTACGGCTTTGCCAAGGTGCGCGATGAACAGGTCGCTCTGGGCCGCGAGGTGCGTGCGCTGCTGGAATCGAACGGTTTTGCCAGCGTGGCCGCACCCGGCTTCCAGGCACCCGGCGTGGTGGTCAGCTACACCAGCGACCCCGACATCCAGAACAGCAAGAAATTCCTCGCCGCCGGTCTGCAGACCGCCGCCGGCGTGCCGCTGCAGTGCGACGAAGGCGCCGACTTCAAGACCTTCCGCATCGGCCTGTTTGGTCTGGACAAGTGGCACGACGTGGCGGGCACCCTCTCGCACCTGCAGGATGCGCTGAAAGTGGTAAGTCCAAAGATATAATCACGCCGCTTTCCGACCGGAAAAGGAGCCCCACAACGGGCTCCTTTTTTCTTGTGTTCCGCCCGTCAAGCGGAGGGAAGCGATTCAGCGTTTTTGTTTTTTCAGGGAGTTCCCATGCAAACCACGACGAAGCTCGTCGCGCTCGGCGCGATGGCTGTGATGACCTGCGCCGCCGCGGCGCAAACCGTTCAGAAAAAGGCCAGTGCCGGCGCCGCCAAGGGCGAGGCCTATGTGGAAAAAGGTCTGGCCTCGCAAGGCCTGGACGGACAGGTGTACGGGGAGCTCGGCCTGAGCTTCCTGAACTACAGGATCGCCCGCGCCGGCATCTCGGCCAAGCCCATCATGCTGCGCGCCGTCGCCGGCTACGACTACCACCCCAACCTGGCCGCCGAAGCCATGCTGGGCCTGGGTCTGCGTGGCGCCGATGCCGTGGGGCCCTGGGGCACCGCCTACAGCGTGAGCGCCGGCACCCTGCTGGGCGCCTACGCCAAGCCGCGGCTGCGCATCGGTGGTGAGACCGAGTTCTTCGCACGCCTGGGCATTGCCAACGCCGGCACCAGCGTCGGCGGCTACACCGGCACCGACGGTGGCGCCGGCCTGTCCTACGGGCTGGGGTTCAAGACCGTGACGCCGTGGAAGTCCTTCGGCAACCGCCCGGTCAGCGTGGCCGCCGACTACATGACCTACTACAGCGGCAGCGGCGTGAAGCTCACCGGCTTCACGCTGGGTGCCGGCGTGGCCTTCTGAAGCAAGCTCGCCTTGAGTCCAAGGGCCACCTTCCGGTGGCCTTTTTTGTTGTGCCCACGGCCTACATTTCATTACCTCGTTTGCGCAGCGTTGTCCCAATCACCGGAACCCGCTGTCCCGCGCGTCCCTCCTACCGGGTGTTGGCCTGTCCGGGTCAGCGATCTTCACAACCAGGAGGTTTCATGAAACGACGTCTGCAAACAGTGCTCATCGGCTCCGCTTCGCTGCTCGCCCTCGGCGCGCAGGCCCAGGGGGTGTACGGCGAGGTGGGCTACAGCCAGTTCAACCTCAAGCAGGACAGCCGGGGCTTCGACGCCAAGGTCAAGCCGACCGCCGCCCGCGCCATCGTGGGCGTGGAACTCGCGCCGCACCTGGCCATCGAGGGCCACGCCGCCACCGGCCTGAAGGACGACTCGGTGCGCATCGGGCCGGCCAGGGCCACGGGTGAGGTCGACAACATGCTGGGGGCGTTCGTCAAACCCAAGGTGATGATGGGCGACACCGTGGAGCTGTACGGCCGGGCCGGCGTGGCCAGCACCAAGGTGAGCACCTCGGCGTTCGGCGTCGGCGACTCGAACCGCACCACCGGCTTCGCCTATGGCGGTGGCGCGAGCTTCAGCCTCACGCCGCAGCTCTCGCTGAACGCCGACTACATGAACTACCTGGACCGCCGCGGGACCAAGGTCGACGGCGTCACCTTCGGCGTCGGCTTCAAGTTCTGACCGTTGCCGGCTCACCATTGAAAAAGCCCCGGGGCTGCTGGCTCCGGGGCTTTTTTTTTATGGCTCTCTGGCTCAGGGCAGGAGCACGGTGCACCCAGTGGTCTGGCGCGCCTCCAGGCTCTCGTGCGCCTTCCTCACATCGGTCAGTGCGAAGCGCTGGTCGATGCGGATCTTCACCGCGCCGCTGCCCACCACGTCGAACAGGTCGTCAGCCATGGCCTGTGTGCGCTCGCGGCTGCTGATGTGGGTGAACAAGGTCTGGCGCGTGACGTAGATCGAGCCCTTGGGACCCAGGATGCCCGGCGCGAATGGCGCCACCGGGCCGCTGGCGTTGCCGAAACTGACCATCAGACCAAACGGCCGCAGGCAGTCCAGTGACTTGTCGAAGGTGTCCTTGCCGACCGAGTCGTAGACCACCTTCACGCCCTGGTCGCCGGTGATTTCCTTCACGCGTGCCGCGAAGTCTTCGGTGCGGTAGTTGATGCTGAACTCGGCACCGTGCTCGCGCGCCAGCGCACACTTCTCGTCCGACCCCGCCGTGCCGATCAGGCGCAGGCCCAGGGCCTTGGCCCACTGGCAGGCGATCAGACCGACGCCGCCGGCCGCGGCATGGAACAGCACGAAGTCGCCCTTCTCCAGACCTTCCACCGGCTTGCAGCGCTTGAGCAGGTACTGCGCGGTCAGACCCTTGAGCATCATGGCTGCACCGGTCTCGAACGAGATGCCGTCGGGCAGTTGGCAGACGTTCATCGCCGGCATCACGCGCACATCGCAGTAGCTGCCGGGCTTGCCCGCCGCGTAGGCCGCGCGGTCGCCGACCTTGAGATGGGTCACGCCCTCGCCCACCGCCTCGATCACTCCCGCACCTTCCATGCCCAGTGCCAGTGGCATGGGGTTGGGGTAGAGGCCGGTGCGCTGGTAGACGTCGATGAAGTTCAGGCCGATGGCGTGGTGGCGGATGCGGATCTCGCCCGGGCCGGGATCGCCGACCTCGACGGTGTCGACAACAAGCTGTTCGGGGCCGCCATGGGCGTGGATGCGCACGGCGCGGCTGGTCTGGGTCATGCAGGTCTCCTCAGGTTGGCAATGCCGCACATGCTGCCACGATTCGCGACCGTCCCGAGGGTGTCAGGCCGTCAGCCCCAGGCCAGCCAGGGGATGCCACCGGTCGCTACAGTGCAGGCATGTCGAACCCCTCCCAGCGCCTGACCCCGGCCACCGCGGCCCTGCTCCTGATACCGCCGCTGCTGTGGGCTGGCAACGCCGTGGTCGGCCGGCTGATGCAGGGCAGCATCCCGCCCATCACCTTCAACTTCCTGCGCTGGGTGCTGGCCTTCGTGATGCTGCTGCCGCTGGCCGCCTGGGTGCTGGCACCGCGCAGCCCGGTGTGGGCGCATGGCCGGCGCTTCGCCGTGCTGGGCCTGACCAGCGTGGCGCTCTACAACGCGTTGCAGTACATGGCGCTCAAGACCTCGACGCCGATCAACGTCACGCTGGTCGCCGCGAGCATGCCAGTGTGGATGATCCTGCTGGGTCGGCTGTTCTACGGCGTGCCGGTGACAAGGCGCGCTGCCCTGGGCGCCGCGCTGTCGCTGGCCGGGGTGGTCGTGGTGCTGGTGCGCGGCGACTGGCACCAGTTGGGCACCCTGCAGCTGGTGCCGGGCGACGCCTGGATGCTCGCGGCGTCCATCACCTGGGCCTGGTACAGCTGGATGCTCGCCCGCCCGGCGCCCGGCAGCGAGCCGCCCGAGGTGCGGCGCGACTGGGCCGCCTTCCTGCTCGCCCAGGTGGCCTTCGGGCTCACCTGGTCCGCCGCCATGACCACCGGGGAGTGGCTGATGCTGCCGTCCCTGCCCGAGGGCGAACACCACCTGCGCTGGGGCTGGCCGCTGGTGCTGTCGCTGCTGTACGTGGCCATCGGCCCCTCGCTGCTGGCCTACCGGGCCTGGGGCGCGGGTGTGACCCGGGTCGGTCCGACCGTGGCCGGCTTCTTCAGCAACCTCACCCCGCTGTTCGCCGCGCTGATGTCGGCGACCCTGCTGGGTGAGCCGCCGCACCTCTACCACCTGGCCGGCTTCGTGCTGATCGTGGGCGGGATTCTGGTCAGTTCCCGGCGCTGATCAGTAGGTTCCGGGGTACAGCCCGCCGTCGGGCAGGATGTTCTGGCCGTTGAGGTAGCCCGCCTGCCGGCTGCAGAGGAAGGCGCAGATGGCGCCGAACTCCTCGGGCGTGCCGAAGCGCCGGGCCGGTACCAGCGCCAGCTGCGCGGCGCGCACTTCGTCCACGGTCTGGCCGGTCTTGGACGCCGTGCCCGCGATCGTGCCCTGCAGGCGCTCGGTGGCGAACTTGCCGGGCAACAGGTTGTTGATCGTCACGCCCTTGGCCGCGATGCCACTGCGCGCGACACCGGCCACAAAACCCGTGAGGCCGCTGCGCGCGCCGTTGGAGAGGCCCAGGATGTCGATCGGCGCCTTCACCGCGCTGCTGGTGATGTTGACGATGCGGCCAAAACCGCGCGCCGCCATGCCGTCCACGGTGGCCTTGATGAGCTCGATGGGCGTGAGCATGTTGGCGTCCACCGCCTTGATCCAGGCCTCGCGGTCCCACGAGCGGAAATCGCCGGGTGGCGGGCCACCGGCGTTGGTGACCACGATGTCAAAGGCCGTGCCCGGCCCGTCCGGCGCAGCGAACGCGGCGTCGCGCCCCTCCGGCGTGGTGATGTCGGCGGCCACCGCAATCACGGCAACGCCCGGCGAGGCCGCCCGCAGCGCGGCGGCCGAGGCGTCCAGCACCTCGCGGCCACGCGCCACCATCACCACGTTCACGCCCTCGGCCGCCAGCGCCTGCGCGCAGCCCAGCCCGAGGCCCTTGCTCGCGCCGCACACCAGCGCCCACTTGCCTGCAATGCCCAGATCCATCGTTGATTTCTCCTAGTCCTGTTTGGGTTGCGCCGCCTGGCCGCCGAAGCGCGTCACCAGAAACACGCCCGAGACCACCAGCACCGTGCCGGCCACGATCCAGCCGTTGAAGGGCTCGTCCAGGATCAGCACCCCCATGGCGATGGTCGACATCGGCCCGATCATGCCCGTCTGCGCCGCCAGCCCCGCGCCGATGCGCTCGATCGCCATCATCACCATGATCACCGGCGCGAAGGTGCAGGCGATGGCGTTGAGCACCGACAGCCAGATCACCTCGGGCGCCACCTCGGCGGCGCTCAGCGGCCGCAGCAGCACGAACTGCAGCAGGCACAGCAGACAGGCCACACTGGTCGCCAGCCCCACCAGCCGCATCGATCCCAGGCGCTTGACCATCTCCCCGCTGTAAACGAGGTAGATCGCGTAGCTGATGGCACTGAGGAACACCAGCAGCGCGCCCAGCGCCGCGCCCGGGCCGGCGAAGTCGGCCTCGTGGCCGAACACCAGCAGCACACCCGCGTAGCTCACCGCCATCGCCACCGCCTGCGTGGCGCTGATGCGGCGGCCATACAGCAGCCAGCCCAGCAGCAGCACCAGGGTGGGGTTGAGGTACAGGATCAGCCGTTCCAGGCTGGCGCTGATGTAGCTCAGGCCCCAGAAGTCCAGGAAGCTGGCGAGGTAGTAGCCTGTCACGCCCAGGCCCAGGATGCCCAGCCAGTCCTTGCGGGTCAGCGGCGCCTTCGCGCCAACACCCTGCCGGTAGGTGGCCCACCAGGCCAGGGCCAGGAACATCGGCAGCGCGAACAGCATGCGGTACATGATCAGCGTCACCGCATCGACCCCGTGGCGGTACGCGAGCTTGACGATGATGGCCTTGCCGCTGAAGGCGATGGAGCCGGCGCAGGCCAGCAGCAGTCCGGAAACGAGGTGGGGCGGGCGGGAAGCGGAGACCGTCATCCGGGAATTATCTGCAGGCCACGCCAGCGCCGCTGTCGTGTTCGGCGATGGGAGCCTTCGCGCTCAGTCTTTGGGCGCCGTCAGGCGCGCCGCATCGACGATGCGGTAGGCACGGCCAATCCGGTCCATCGGCTCGATCAGCCCCTCGCGCACGAAGGCGTTGAGCGTGCGGCTGACGGTCTCCAGCTTGAGGTCGAGCATGGCCCCCATGTCCTCGCGCGAGAACAGCGTGCACAGCGTGGGGTCCTGGTCGGTGCGCATCTTGAGGATCAGGCCCGCCAGGCGCTGGCGCGCGTTGCCGAAGTTGAGGTCGGCCAGCCAGTCGTCGGCCTCCTTGAGGCTGCGGTGCCAGCGCTCCAGCAGGCGCTGGTGCAGGCGCGGTGTCTCGCGGTTCAGGCGCTGGATCACCTGCAGCGGCAGGCGGCAGACGCGGACACTGGTCAGCGCGATGGCGTCGGCGTCGTAGGTCGGCCCCATGAGGGCCTCCAGGCCGATCACGTCGCCGCTGCGCAGCACCCGCACGATGCGCTGGCGGCCGTCCACCGTGTTGCGCACCAGCTTGACCATGCCGGCCCGCAGCGTGAACAGCGAGGTGGCGGTTTCGCCCATGCGCACCAGTGCGTGTCCCGGCGCGTATTCGAGGTCGTCGATGGGCGCGTGGATCAGGTTGAAGTCGTCTTCGTGCAGGTCGGCGAACAGCACCATGTCGCGGATGCCGCAGGCGCGGCAGTCGGCGGTGCCGCGCCAGGCCGACTCGGTCTTGATGGGAATCATGGTTCTCAGGGTGTCATTGCACCGGCGGTGTGCAGGCCAGCACTTCGTCCAGCGTGGTCAGGCCTTCGGCGACCCGGGCGGCCCCGGCCAGGCGCAGCGGCCGCATGCCGTCGGTCACGCCCTGGCGGCGCAGGCTCTCCATCTTCGGCTCGCGGTTGACCTTGTCCTTGAAGGCCTCGGTGATGGTCAGCAGTTCGTATAGGCCGGTGCGGCCGCGGAAACCGGTCATGCGGCACTCCACGCAGCCCACCGGCTGGTAGGGCCGGTACTTCCCGCTCACCTGCCAGGGCTTGACCAGTTCGGCCAGCGACGTGAGCGAGGCCTCGGCCGCCGCATCGTCCTCGCGCACCTTGCACGACGGGCAGAGCGTGCGCACCAGGCGCTGGGCCAGCACACCGAGCACCGTGGCGTTGATCAGGTAGGGCGGGATGCCCAGCTCCATCAGCCGCATGATGGCGCTGGGCGCGTCGTTGGTGTGCAGGGTCGAGAAGACCAGGTGGCCGGTCAGCGCCGCCTGCACCGCCATCTCGGCGGTGGGCAGGTCGCGGATTTCGCCCACCATGATGATGTCCGGGTCCTGGCGCATCAGCGAGCGCAGCCCCTGCGCGAAGTCCAGGTCGAGGTGCGGCTGCACCTGGGTCTGGTTGAAGGCCGGCTCGATCATTTCGATCGGGTCCTCGACCGTGCTGACATTCACCTCTTCGGTCGCCAGGCGCTTGAGCGTGGCGTACAGCGTGGTGGTCTTGCCCGAGCCGGTCGGACCGGTCACCAGGATGATGCCGTGTGGCCGCTTGGTGAGTGCTTCCCAGCGCGGGGCGTCGGTGGCCGAGAAACCCAGTGCGGCCAGGTCCTTGACGGTCGCGTCCGGGTCGAAGATGCGCATCACCAGCTTTTCGCCGAAGGCGGTGGGCAGGGTCGAGAGGCGCATTTCCACCTCGTCGCCCTTGCCGTTGCCGCGCTCAGGCCGCAGCGTCTTGATGCGGCCGTCCTGCGGGCGGCGGCGCTCGACCACGTCCATGCGGCCGAGCAGCTTGATGCGCGCGGTCATGGCATTCATCACCGTCATCGGCATCTGGTAGACCGGGTGCAGCACACCGTCGATGCGGAAGCGGATCACGCCCTGGTCGCGGCGCGGTTCGAGGTGGATGTCGCTGGCGCGCTGGTCGAAGGCGTACTGCCAGAGCCAGTCGACCACCTGCACCACGTGCTGGTCGTTGGCGTCCAGCTTGTTGGCCTTGCCCAGCTCGACCAGCTGCTCGAAGGTGCCGAAGGGGTTGCTCTGGTTGCCCATCTTGCTGGCCGCCCGGACGGACCTGGCCAGCGCGAAGAACTCGGCCGTGTAGCGTGCGACATCCTGCGGCGGCGAGACCACCACGCGAACGCTCTTGCGCGTCTGGCGCTCGACCTCGGGGATCCAGTCGCGCACAAAGGGCTCGGCCGTCGCCACCACCACCTCGGCGGGCCCCACCTGCACCGGCAGCACCTTGTGGCGCTCGGCGTAGGCCGCGCTCATCACGTCGCCCACCTTGCCCACATCGACCTTGAGCGGGTCGATGCGGAAGAACTCCATGCCGCTGCGCGCGGCCAGCCACTGCGTGAGCATCTCCACGTCGAGCACCTGGCCGTCCGACTGGCGCGACATGCCCACCACCGCCAGCCGCACCAGCGGATGCTGGGCGCTGTGGGCCGAAGCGCAGCGGGCGATGGTGCGTGCGGCCTCGTCGGCCGAGATCACGGCGTCCTCCCGCAGCCATCCCACCAGGACACGCCAGTCCAGCGGACCGGCGTCGGCGGTTTTCGGGGCGGCGGGCTTGTGGGTGGTTTTCATGCGGGTCTCATTCAACCGGTTTGAAGATGCGCAGCCATTTCACCGCGGGCAGGTCCCAGCGCGTGCGGATCTCTTCCGCGCGGGCCAGCAGTTCCATGCGCGTGGGTCGCTGGGGGGTGCGCTGCGCCAGAACGATGGTATTGCCTTCGCGCGTGGGCTTGAAGGCCCAGACCGCGTCGCGCCCGAACGCGGCGCAGATGCTTTCCAGCGAGCGCTCGTAGCTGGCATCGCGGCCGAACAGGTTGACCGTCATCGCGCCCTCGTCGGTCAGCAGGGCGCGGCAGTCGGCGTAGAAGTCGGGGCTGTCGAGCACGGGCGCCGCCGCCTCGTGGTCGTACAGGTCCACCTGCAGGGCGTCGATGCTGCCCAGGTGCACCGCCTGGCGAACCTCCTGCGCCGCGTCGGCCAGCAGCACGCGCAGGCGTGGCCCGTCGGGCGGCAGCTTGAACCAGCCGCGGCAGGCGGCGACCACCTGCGGGTTGATCTCCACCGCCGTGGTGTCCATGCGCAACTTTTTGTAATGGAACTTGGTCAGCGCGGCCGAGCCCAGGCCCAATTGCATGGCTCGGCGTCTGGACACCGAGTCGGGGTCGACAAACAGCAACCAGGCCATCATGCGCTGCACATAGTCCAGCTCGATGGCGAAGGGGTCGTCGATGATCATCGAGCCCTGGATCCACTCGGTGCCCAGGTGCAGGAAACGCACCTCGCCGTCTTCAGAGAGTGTGACGTCCGGCAGCGCGCCGGCTGCGGCGCGTGAAGAACTCCTCATCGGGGCGCCCTCCACTCACAGGAATGCGACAGCGGCGGCGCAAACGACACGGCGTTGCGCGTCAAGGCGTCGGCCTGTCGAAAAGAGTTCGCATGGGCGAAGGAAGATCGCATCGGGACAAGGTGTTCCAGGAGAAAGGATTCATTATGAACATGGAAGTGGTCTGGAATTTCCTCAGCACCCAGGGGGCCGACTTCGGCCTGAAGATCCTGGGCGCGATTGCGGCCTGGGTGGTCGGGCGCTGGCTGATCGCGCTGGCGGTGCGGCTGATCGGCGCGGCGCTGGAGAAGGGCCGCAAGATCGACGCCACGCTCACGCAGTACCTCAAGTCCATCATCTCGGTGCTGCTGACCCTGGTGCTGGTGCTGGCCATCCTGGACATCTTCGGCATCAAGACCACCTCGTTCGCAGCCCTGCTGGCCGGCGCGGGCCTGGCCATCGGCGCGGCCTGGAGCGGCATGCTGGGCAATTTCGCGGCCGGCCTGTTCCTGCAGGTGCTGCGGCCCTACAAGGTGGGCGACTTCATCAACGCCGGCGGCACGCTGGGCACCGTGAAGGAACTGGGCCTGTTCGCCACCACGGTGCTCACGCCGGACAACGTGCTGACAGTGGTGGGCAACAACAAGGTGTTTGCAGACAACGTGCAGAACTTCAGCGCCGAGCCATACCGCCGCGTGGACTGCGTGGCCAAGGTGGCCAACAGCGTGGACGTGATGGACGCCATGGCGCGCCTGCGGCCGGTGATCGCTGCGATCCCGAACGTCAAGGCCTCACCGGCCCCGGACATCGAGATCCTGCAGTTCACGCCCGAAGGCCCGCTGCTGTGTGTGCGCCCGTACACGCACACCGACCACTACTGGCAGGTCTACTTCGACACCAACAAGGCCATCGTGTCGACCTTCGGTGCGGCGGGGTACCCGGTGCCGGAGACGCCGATGGCACACCGCACGGTGTGAGGGCTCAGTCCAGCAGACCGCTGGCCCCGAACACCTCGGCCCACGCCGCCAGCTTGCGCTCGAACGACCAGCTGGCGTTCGCCGGGCTGGTGGACGGCAGCCGGTACACCGGCAGGCCCCACGCCTGCGTGTGCCTCGCATGCCGAAAACTCTCGCCACCGTTGTGGGCAATGGCCACCAGGTTCGGGCACTCGCGAAGCACAAGGCCGAAGTCGTTGAGTTCGGCGTTGCGGATGGCCGTGTCCAGACTGCCCTCGCGCTCGCAGGCAGCATAAACATCCCAGATACCCAGCCCGCGCTCGCGCACCACGGCCAGCCGCTCCGCGTAGCCCAGGGCCACCAGATCCACCGACCAGAGCGCCCCCAGAATCTTCCAGAACTGGTTCTGCGGGTGGCCGTAGTAGCGCTGCTCACGCAGCGAAGCCACACCCGGGAAGCTGCCCAGCACCAGCAGCCGGGTCTGCGGCCCGATCACCGGCGGCAGGCCGACCAGGCGGGTCATGAGGTCACCGGCGCCAGCGCCGCCAGCCGCGGCAGCACACGACAGGCGTTGGCGCTGGTCGTCGCCGCGAATTCGTCGGGCGCCATGCCCCGCAGCCCGGCGATCACGCCACCGATGCGCGGCAGCTCGGCCGGTGTGTTCAGTCCCTGCGCCTGGCCCGCGGCCCGTTCGGCGGCGGTGGCGTAGAGCCACTGCGGCGGGATGTCCGGCGCGTCGGTCTCCAGCACCACCGCCGACAGCGGCAGTTCGGCCGCCAGCGCGCGCAGGCGCTTGGCCGGCTCGAAGGTGGACGCGCCGCCGAAGCCCAGCGCGAAGCCCAGGTCGGTGAAGGCGCGCGCCTGTTCGGCGCTGCCGCTGAAGGCGTGGGCGATGCCGCCGCCGGTGGGCAGCTCACGCAGGTGCTTGAGCAGCCCATCCGCGCTGCGGCGCACGTGCAGGATCACCGGCAGGCCGTGCTGGCGCGCCAGCCGCAGCTGGGCGCGGTAGAAGCGCTCCTGCCGTTCGCGCATGGCGGGTTCGCACAGGGCCGGCACAAAAAAGTCCAGCCCGATCTCGCCCACCGCCACCATGCGCGGGTCGTTGCGGTGTTCGGTGAGTGCCGCGTCCAGCGCATCCAGGTCTTCGTCCGCGGCCCGGGGCACGTACAGCGGGTGGATGCCCAGCGCGTAGGCGTCGCCCAGCCGGTGTGCCAGCCGCCGCACCGTGTCCAGGTTCTGCCGCATCACCGCCGGAATCACGCACAGCCCCACGCCGCGCTGCGCTGCCAGCGTGCGCGCCTGCACGGCAAGCGCGTGATCGGCGCCGAATTCGGGGGCGTCCAGATGGCAGTGCGTGTCGATCCACATCGGGGGTATAACTCCTCGAACGATTGTGCCCCGACCCCCGGGGCCGCT
The DNA here is from genome assembly GCF_004006415.1 of Hydrogenophaga sp. NH-16. Classification (NCBI taxonomy): domain Bacteria; kingdom Pseudomonadati; phylum Pseudomonadota; class Betaproteobacteria; order Burkholderiales; family Comamonadaceae; genus Hydrogenophaga; species Hydrogenophaga sp. NH-16. The sequence continues at coordinate 1,892,402 of NZ_CP029344.1, read as the reverse complement.
AGGCTCCACGGAGGAATTCCCATGTCACTGCGCACCACCCGTTTGTTTTCCATCGCGACCCTGGCCATCGCCGGCACGCTGGGGGCCTGCGCCGCCCCTGCGCCCCCGTCGGCGCCCGAACCGCTCTGGGGCAGCGAGTGGCGGCTGCAGTCCATCGCCGGTCAGGTCGCGCTGCCGCAGCCGGCGGCCACGCTGGTTTTCCCACAGCCGGGGCAGGCAGTGGGCCACGGCTCCTGCAACCGATTTTCCGGCGCGGTAGAGATCGACCGGGATCGCCTGAAGTTCGGTCCGCTGATGTCCACCAAGATGGCCTGCATCGGTGGGGCCAGCGAGCAGGAGTCGCGCTACCTGGGCGCGCTGCAAAAGGCCCAGCGCTACGAGGTGCAGGGCGACACGCTGCTGATCCACGCGCAGGGCATGGACCAGCCGCTGCGCTTCGTCAGGACAGCACCCCGGAAGTGAGCCGCAGCACCCGGCCGCAGCGTGCGGCCAGGGCATCGTCGTGGGTGACGACGATGAAGGCCGTGCCCTGGTCGCGGGCCAGCTGCATCATCAGTTCGAACACGCCATCGGCCGTGCTGCGGTCCAGGTTGCCGGTGGGTTCGTCGGCCAGCACGCAGGCCGGCTTTGTCACCAGCGCGCGCGCAATCGCCACGCGCTGGCGCTCGCCGCCCGAGAGCTCGGCCGGCCGGTGCAGCAGCCGTTCGGACAACCCGACCTTGGCCAGCACCTGGGCCGCCTGGGCGCCCGCCTCGGCGCGCGGCATGCGGCGGATCCACAGCGGCATGGCGACGTTGTCGCGCGCGCTGAACTCGGGCAGCAGGTGGTGGAACTGGTAGACGAAGCCCAGGTGGCGGTTGCGCAACTCGCCCTGTTGCGCCGCGCTCAGGCCGGCGAGCGGCTGCCTCATCAGCGTGACGCTGCCGGCGGTGGGTGCGTCCAGCCCGCCCAGCAAGTGCAGCAGCGTGCTCTTGCCCGAGCCCGAGGCACCGACGATGGCCACGGTCTCGCCCGCGCGCACCGTGAGGTCCACGCCCTGCAGCACGGTCACGTCCAGCCGGCCTTCGGTGAAGCGCTTGGTCAGGCCTTGCGCCTGGAGAACAACATCATTCATATCGAAGCGCTTCGGCGGGGTTCACGCGGCTGGCGCGCCAGCTCGGGTAGATCGTGGCCACAAACGAGAGGATCAGCGAGATCACCGCGATCGGCAGGATGTCGGCGCGCTGCGGGTCGCTGGGCATGCGGCTGATGAGATAGACGTCCTGCGGCAGGAAGCTGGCGCCCAGCGCGCGCTCGAGCGCCGGCACGATGGTGTCGATGTTGAAGGCGATGCCCAGCCCCAGCAGCAGACCCAGGCCGGTGCCGATCACGCCCACCATGGCGCCCTGCACCATGAACACGCCCATGATGCTTTTCGGGCTCGCGCCCAGGGTGCGCAGGATGGCGATGTCGGCGCGCTTGTCGGTCACCGTCATCACCAGCGTCGACACCAGGTTGAACGCCGCCACCGCGACGATCAGCGTGAGGATGATGAACATCATGCGTTTTTCCAGCTGCACGGCCGCGAACCAGGTGCGGTTCTGGCGCGTCCAGTCCTTCACCAGCATGCCCTCGGGCAACTGGCCGGCCAGGGAAATCGCCACCTCGCGCGCCTGGTGCAGGTCGCGGATCTTGATGCGCACGCCGGTCGGACCTTCGACGCGGAAGATGCGTGCGGCGTCCTCGACGTGCAGCAGCGCCAGCGCCGAGTCGTACTCGTAGTGGCCGGAGTCGAAGGTGCCGACCACGTTCATCTGGCGCACCCGCGGCACCACGCCGGCCGGTGTGACCTGTCCGCTGGGCGCGATCAGCGTGACCGTGTCGCCCATGCCCACGCCCAGGCTGCGCGCCAGCTCGCCACCCAGGATCACGCCGAACTCGCCCGGCACCAGCCGCGGCAGCGCCGTCTGCGACAGGTCCTTGGCCAGGTCGGCCACCTGCGGCTCCTGCGCCGGGTCGATGCCGCGCACGATGGCGCCCTTCATGTCCTCGCCGCGCGCCAGCAGCGCCTGCGCGCCCACGTAGGGCGCCGCACCGACCACCTCGGGGTGCTGGCGCACGGTGGTCAGCACCGCATTGAGGTCGGGAATGGCCTGGCCGCTGGCGTCGTACAGCTCGATGTGCGAGAGCACGCCCAGCATGCGGTCGCGCACCTCTTTCTGGAAGCCGTTCATCACCGACAGCACCACAATGAGCGCCGCCACACCCAGCGCGATGCCCAGCATGGAGACGCCCGAGATGAAGGAGATGAAGCCGTTGCGCCGGGTGGCGCGGCCGGCGCGCGTGTAGCGCCAGCCAAGGATGAGTTCGTAAGGGGTTTGCATCGATGAAATCCAGCGGCGATTGTGGCATCCCCGACAATCCCGGCTGTTCCCCCGTCCGGCTTGTCCCTCCGTGTCCCACCACCTGCTGACCCCCTTTGCCGCCGCCAGCGCCCCCGAATGCCAGGCGCTGCTCCCCGGCCTGAAACTCCCCAACCTGCAGGCCCTGCTGGCCCGCCTGGCCGAGCAGCCCGCCGACCGGGGCGACGACCACCAGCTCACCCCGCCGCACGAGCGGGCCCTGGCCCGCGCGCTGGGCCTGCCGGTGGCCGACGGTCAGATTCCCTGGGCCGCTGCGCAGAGCGAAGCGCCCACCGTGCCCCAGGCCTGGTTCAGCCTCTGCCACTACCAGGTCGGCATGGAACAGGTGACCCTGCTGCCCGGCGCACAACTGGTGCTGGACGACGCCGACTCGCACGCCCTGTTCGAGGCCTTCGAGCCGCTGTGCGCCGAAGACGGCCTCACGCTGCGGCGGGAGAGCGCCACCGAGTGGCACGCCAGCGGCGAGCCGCTGCGTGGCATCGCCTGCGCCAGCCTGGACCGGGTGAGCGGGCGCATGGTGGACGCCTGGCTGGCCGAGAGCCCTGCCAACCCGGCGGGTGCGCGCCTGCTCAAGCGCCTGCAGAGCGAGGCACAGATGCTGTTCTATACCCACACGGCGCACGACACCCGCACCGCACGCGGCCTGCTGCCGGTCAACGGTTTCTGGGTGCATGGCGCGGGCGCGCTGGCCGCGCCCCCGGCGCTGGCCGAGGCGCCGGACATGCCCGATACCCTGCGCCAGGCCGCGCTGCGCGGCGACTGGGCCGGCTGGCAGCAGGCCTGGCAGGCGCTGGACGCGGGCGAGATCGCCGCGCTGCTGGCGGCCGCCCAGCGCGGCGAGCCCGTCACCCTCACCCTCTGCGGCGAACGCCACGCCCGCACCTGGACCACCGCCCCGGCGGGCGCGTTCGCGCGCCTCGGCCGTTCGATCAAGCATCTGTTCGGCACCACGCCGGTCAGCGACACCCTGAAAGACCTATGAAGATCATCACCCGCGACGTGCCACCGCGCGCCGCCTGGGCGCTGGAGCAGGCCGGCCTGCACCCGCTGCTGGCCCGCCTGTTCGCCGCCCGAGGCATCACCGCCAAGGAACAGCTGGACGACGCGTTGTCCCTGCTGATCCCGCCCACGCAGATGCTGAACGCCACCACCGCCGCGAAGCAGCTGGCCGACGCCATGGCCGCTGGCCAGCGCCTGTGCATCGTGGCCGACTACGACTGCGACGGCGCCACCGCCTGCGCCGTCGGCGTGCGCGGGTTGAAACTGCTGGGCGCCCCCATGGGCTGGGACAAGGTCGAGTACCTGGTGCCCGACCGCGTGACCGACGGCTACGGCCTCACGCCGTCGATTGCGCAGCGCGTCAAGCAGCGCGGGGCCGACTGGCTGGTGACGGTGGACAACGGCATCGCCAGCGTGGCCGGCGTGCGCGCCGCGCGCGAGGCGGGCCTGAACGTGCTGGTGACCGACCACCACCTGCCCGCCGTCATCGACGGTGCCGTGACGCTGCCGACCGACTGCACCATCGTCAACCCCAACCAGCCGGGCTGCGGCTTCGAGAGCAAGAGCATTGCGGGTGTGGGCGTGATGTTCTATGTGCTGCTGGCGCTGCGCGCCGAGCTGCGCGAACGCGGTGTGTTCGACGCAAAAACGCAGCCCAAGATCGACACGCTGCTGCCCCTTGTCGCTCTCGGCACCGTGGCCGATGTGGTCAAACTCGACGCGAACAACCGCCGCCTCGTCGCCCAGGGCCTCAAGCGTGTGCGCGCCAGCGCCATGCCGCCGGGCATGGCCGCGCTGTTCGCCGTGGCCGCGCGCCAACCGGCCAAGGCCAGCGCCTTCGACTTCGGCTTTGCGCTGGGCCCGCGCCTGAACGCCGCCGGCCGCCTGGCCGACATGACGCTGGGCATCGAATGCCTGCTGACCGACGACCCCGGTCGCGCCGACGAACTGGCGCGCACGCTGGACGGCATCAACCGCGAGCGCAAGACGATTGAAGGCGAGATGCGCGAGCAGGCGCTGATGATCGTGGAGGAGCTGTTCGACGAGAGCGAGGAGCCGCCACCGGCCATCACCGTGTTCGATCCCGACTTCCACGAGGGCGTGGTCGGCATCGTGGCCTCGCGCCTGAAGGACAAGCTGCACCGCCCGACTTTTGTGTTCGCGGCCAGCGGCGCCGAGGGCAAGGAGCACGAGCTCAAGGGCTCGGGCCGCTCGATTCCGGGCTTCCACCTGCGCGATGCGCTCGACCTGGTGGCCAAGCGCCACCCTGGTGTGCTGCTGCGTTTCGGCGGCCACGCCATGGCCGCCGGCTGCACGATTGACGAAGAACACATCGACACCTTCGAGCAAGCCTTTGCACAGGTGGCCCACGAGTGGCTGGACGCGGCCACGCTGCAGCGCCGGCTGGAAGCCGATGGCGTGCTCGACAGGCAGTACCGGCGTCCGGACCTGGTGGACACGCTGCACGCCGAGGTCTGGGGCCAGGGTTTTGCCCCGCCGGTGTTCTGCGAGGAGGTGCAGGTGGTGAGCCAGCGGCTGGTGGGCGAGAAGCACCTGTCGGTGAAGCTCAAGCACCAGGGCGACCAGGTCGACGGGATCTGGTTCGGTCACACGGAACCGCTGCCGTCGACGGTGAAGATTGCGTTCCGGCTGGATGCGGACGAGTGGCAGGGGCAGCGGCGGGTCCGGTTTTTGATCGAGGCGGCGGAGGTCTGAGGTCCTTTCACGCCGGCACTTGGGCGTTGCTGGGGAGGGCGGCCGGCACTGTTCCGCTCATGTCCCCCGACGGCCTTCGGCCGTCTCCTCCTTTACTTCGCTGCACAGCACCGGCCACCCTCCCCAGCCCGTGACATGGTCTGCGCTCCCCGACTGGCTCCCGCCAGGAGGTCAGCGGTGGCTGGGGTGACCGGCGCAGCGAAGTAAAGGAGGAGGATCGGGCACGGCCCGATCCGGGGGACATGAGCGGAGCCGGTCACCCGAGTCGCCGCAGACCGGAGCTCCGTCAACGCCAACAAAGCGGCGAACGGAAAGTCAGCCGACCAGCGACTCCCGCACCGCCGCCAGCTGACGGCGCGACACCGCCAGGCGCTCGTCGCAGCCATCGAGGCGCACGGTCCAGCCCTCGCCCTCGACCGGATCGTTGTGCTTCTCCACCGCCCGCACACAGCGCCGCGCCACCAGCGCGTTGCGGTGCACGCGCACGAACAGGTGGGCGTACTTCTGCTCCAGATCGCTCAGCGCGCCGTCGTAGATGTGCTCCTTCTCAGCCGTGCGCACGGTGATGTACTTCAGCTCGGCCTTCAGGTAGATCACCTCCGACAGCGCCACCCGCTCGCTGCGGCCCCGCTCCTGGATCAGCAGGCTCTCGGTTCCCCCGCCCACCTCCGACGGCTCCGCCGTCATCAGCCGCTGCACCTTCTGCAGGGCCTGCTGCAGGCGTTCCAGGCGCACCGGCTTGGTCAGGTAGTCGACCGCCTCCAGCTCGAAGGCATGCACCGCGTGTTCGGCGTGCGCGGTCACGAACACCACCCGGGGCGGGGCGGCCATCGAGCGCAGGTTCTCCGCCAGTGCCATGCCGTCCACGCCCGGCATGTGAATGTCCAGCAGCAGCAGGTCGCAGGGCGCGCGCTGGATCTGGTCCATCGCCTGCACCGCGTTGCCAGCCTCGCCGACCACCTCGGCGCGCGGATCGGTGCAGTCGCCCAGCAGCGTGCGCAGCCGCGACCGCGCCAGCGCTTCGTCGTCCACGATCAGTACCTTGAGTGCCATGTCACGCTCCGTTGATCCCTGCGTCCAGACTGTCTTATATCGGTATTTCGAGTCGAACCTGGTACACGCCATTCACCAGCGCCGACTGGAACCGGCCCTCGACATCGTGCAGCAGCGCGAGCCGCTGGCGCACATTGTCCTGCGCCAGCCCGTGCCCCGGCGGGCCGCTGCCGGCGGGCACGGTGTTCGTCACCTTGATGACCACCATGCCACCGCGGCGCTTGGTGGTGATGCGCACGGTGGCCCCGGTCGGGCTGGGTTCGACGCCGTGCTTGACCGCATTCTCGACCAGCGGCTGCAGGATCAGTGGTGGCAGCTTCGCGCCGGCCGCTTTCGGGTCCAGGTTCCATTCCAGCCGCAGGCGCTCGCCAAAGCGCACCTGCTCGATCGCCAGGTAGTGCTCGGCCAGCGCCAGCTCCTGCGCCAGCGGCACCGCCTCCTGCGAATCTGCCAGGGCGTGGCGGAACAGCTCGCTCAGGTCTTCCAGCAGGGCCTCGGCCTTGGCGGGTTCGGCGCGCACCAGCGCGATCGCGCTGTTGAGCGTGTTGAAGAGAAAGTGCGGGCGGATGCGCGCCTGCAGCTCGGCCAGGCGCGCCGTGGTGCCGGCCGGGGCCTTGGCCCGCAGGCGCCAGACCAGGCCCGCCACGACCACGGTCGCGACCAGCGCGCCACTGGCGGCGCTGGCCAACCAAGGGGCCGGAGACACCAGACCGGCCCAGACCAGCATGCCGCAACCATAGATCGCCGACACCGCGCCCAGGCCGATGCCCGCCGCCCACTGGGCCGGCATGGGCAGGCGCGCCAGTTGCCGCTTGAGGCCGCAGGTCACCAGCAGCCAGATCAGCACCGAGGGCAGCGTGGCCGCGGTCAGCACCGCCAGCGTCTCCAGCCAGCCCACCACACTCTGCGCGCCATACAGCGCCGCCACCCAGGCGATCGCCTGTACGAACAGCACCACGCGCAGCACCACGCCCAGTTGACAGGTGTCGTACACCAGTTCGACGTCGCGCCGGTGCTCGGGCATCTGCGACAGCGGCAGCGCGCCCATGGTCGACGACAGGTCCTGGAAGCTCGATAAAATTCGGGAGTCCCGCATGGCTCGCACTATAGGTTGTCGCCGTCAGACCGCATGGTCCACAGCGCCCGGGACCATTCCTCCAGGCGCACGCGCCGCCCTCCGATCCTTTCTCTCGCCGCTGGCACCACCATGTCCACCAACCAACTCGACAAGAAATCCGAAGCCTGGTCCGCCCTATTCTCGGAGCCCATGAGCGAGCTGGTCAAGCGCTACACCGCCAGCGTGTTCTTCGACAAGCGCCTCTGGCTGGCCGACATCACCGGCAGTCTGGCCCACGCCGAGATGCTGGCCGCACAGAACATCATCGGTGCCAGCGACCTGGCCGACATCCAGCGCGGAATGGCGCAGATCCGCTCGGAAATCGAGGCCGGCAGCTTCGAGTGGAAGCTGGACCTGGAAGACGTGCACCTGAACATCGAGGCGCGCCTGACGCAACTGGTGGGCGACGCCGGCAAGCGCCTGCACACCGGCCGCAGCCGCAACGACCAGGTGGCCACCGACGTGCGCCTGTGGCTTCGCGACGAGATCGACCTGATTTCGGATCTGCTGAAAGAACTTCAGGTCGCGCTGGTGGATGTGGCGGAGAAGAACGTCGAGGTGATCCTGCCGGGCTTCACCCATCTGCAGGTGGCCCAGCCGGTGAGCTTTGCGCACCACCTGCTGGCCTATGTGGAGATGTTCAGCCGCGATGCCGAGCGCATGGCCGACGTGCGCCGCCGCACCAACCGCCTGCCGCTGGGCAGCGCCGCGCTGGCCGGCACCACCTACCCGCTCGACCGCGAGCGCGTCGCGAAGACGCTGGGCATGGAGGGCGTCTGCCAGAACAGCCTGGACGGCGTGAGCGACCGCGACTTTGCGATTGAATTCACTGCGGCGGCCAGCCTGTGCATGGTGCACATCAGCCGCTTCTCGGAAGAGCTGATCCTCTGGATGAGCCAGAACTTCGGCTTCGTGAAGATCGCCGACCGCTTCACCACTGGCTCGTCCATCATGCCGCAGAAGAAGAACCCCGACGTGCCAGAGCTCGCGCGCGGCAAGACCGGCCGCGTGGTCGGTCACCTGATGGGCCTGATCACCCTGATGAAGGGTCAGCCCCTGGCCTACAACAAGGACAACCAGGAAGACAAAGAACCGCTGTTCGACACGGTCGACACGCTCAAGGACACGCTGCGCATCTTCTGCGAGATGGTGGGTGGTCAGCTGAACCCGGCCACGGGGCAGAAAGAAGGCGGCATCACCGTCAACGCCGCCGCCATGGAGGCCGCCGCCAACAAGGGCTATGCCACCGCGACCGACCTGGCCGACTACCTGGTCAAGAAGGGCCTGCCCTTCCGAGATGCGCACGAAACCGTGGCCCACGCCGTCAAGGCCGCCACCAGCCACAACTGCGATCTGTCCGAACTGCCGCTGGCGGTGCTGCAGGGCTTCAATGCGTCAATCGAGAAAGACGTCTACGAATGCCTGAGCCTGCGCGGCAGCCTGAACGCCCGCAACACCCTGGGCGGCACCGCGCCGGCCCAAGTCAAGGCGCAGATCGCGCGCCACCACACCCGCCTCGCCTGACAGCGGTCAGCCGGCCAGTTTCCTCAAGACTGGCGCACAGATGCCGATCTGAGGGGGTGAACAAGTCCGTGGCCCACGGACGCTCATCCCTGAACGGAGGTTGTCTTGTCCCTGCTCATGTACTGGATGGCCGGTGTGCTGGCGCTGGCCCTGGCCTGGTGGTTCTTCCGCCGCCCACCGGTGAAAGCGGCGCCCGCACGACCCATCGCTGCACAGCACAGCAATGCCCCCGCGCTGCGCGCCGCCGCCCCGGCACCCTCGCCCGCCGCCCGTGAAACCACCCTGCCGCCGGCCGAAGCCATGCCGGCGGAACTCGCTGGATTCCGCTGGCTGCGGGAACAGGACATCGACCCCGCACGCCGCGACGCCCTGCTGGCTGCCTTCCGCGGCATCCCGCGCCCCCCGCGTTCGATGCAGAAGCTGCTGTCGCCGGATTTCGTGGCCAAGGCCGGTTCGGCCGAGCTCAGCGAACTGGTGATGGGCGAGCCGCTGATCGCCGCCAAGGTGCTTTCAACGGTGAACTCGCCGATGTATGGGCTGCGAACGCCCGTGACCAACATCGGCCATGCGGTGACCTTCCTGGGCATGAACACCGTGCGCAGCATCTGCCTGCAGTACATGCTGGCCGAGGCCTTCAAGCCCAAGCTGGCCGAGGCGCAGCGCTGCTTCGACGCCATCTGGCAGGCCAGCGCCATCGCCAGCGAACTCTGCGTGCGGCTGGGCAAGGCGCTCAACCTGCCCGATGTGGGCAACCTCTCCACCCAGGTCGTGCTCAGCTTCGTGGGGCAACTGGCGGCCGCATCCCTGATTCCCGCCTCGCGCCTGGAGCCGTGGCACCACCAGAACCGGTTGCAGCGCGCCCACACCGAGCAGGAACTGCTGGGCCTGAACGCCAGCGAAATCGGCAGCCTGCTGATGAAGTCCTGGGAGCTGCCCGAGAGCCTGATCGACGAGGTCTGCGGCGTCGGCCGCCAGCTGGCGACGCCTTTCATGGTCACCGACCGCGCCCGGGCACCGCGGTTTGCGCTGGGCTATCTCTGCGCCCGACTGGGCGAGCACTTTGCGCTGGGAGAGCTCGACAGCCTCGAAGGCTACGACCCGGCGCTGGACATTGCCGCCGACACCCACCACCTGCGCGCCAGCCTGGCCCACCCCGCCCTGGCCCGGCTCGATCAGGCGCTGGCCGCGCCCGAACTGCAGGCCGCGCTGGACCAGATGATGGGCCGCGCCACCGCCGAGGCTTGACCCCGGTCAAGCGCCCGGGCAGCGGTTTGCAGCTACAGTGGCACCCCATGGAAGCGACCACCACCCCCGAAGCCCCCGCCCAGGCCACCACCGGGCTGGACTGGACCCCGCAGCTGCAGACCGGCGACGGCCGCATGGACGACACCCATGAAGAGTTCGTGGAGATGCTCAACCGGCTGCTGGCCACCCCGCAAGACCAGCAACTGCCGCTCTACCTCGAGTTCATCGAGCACACCAAGGAGCACTTCGCCCAGGAAGAGCGCTGGATGGTGGCCACCGGCTTCGCGCCCGACAACTGCCACGCCGGCCACCACGCCACCATCATGGAAACGCTGCACGCCGTGGTGGAGCACTACGAAAAAGACGACAAGGAAATCATCACACGCCTGGCCGAGGCGCTGGTCGAGTGGTTCCCGCAGCACGCCGCTACCATGGACGCCGGCCTGGCGCTGCACATGAAGGACGTGGGCTTCGACTCCCGCACCGAAACCCTGGCCGACCCGAGCCGGGTGCGCCCCGCCACCATGAGCGGCTGCGGCAGCGTCAGCTGCTCCTGACCGCCACCGGGCGGCTACAGTGGGTGGATGAACACACCCACCGCCGTCGCCCCGCCCGCGGGCAGCCGCATCGCCCTGCGCCTGGAGGGCGCCGACTTCCACGATGCCTGGGCCATCGACGCCGCCGACCCCTCGCTCAGCGCCCTCGGCCAGTTCCTGAAATCGGCCCGGGCGACGCCGCGCTGGGTCGATGCCTGCATGACGCTGCGCAACCGCGCGGTGCAACTGGTGGGCCTGAAGAACCTGGGCGAACTCTCCGGCATCCACCCCGCCCGCCCCGACGCCGACTACCGGCCTGGCGAGCGCGTGGGCATCTTCACCCTGTTCGAGAACACGCCCGACGAGGTGCTGCTGGGTGACCGCGACAAGCACCTGGACGTGGTGGTCTCGGTGCATTGCGCCCGCCCAGCCGGACAGCCCGTGCGTGTGACGGTCACCACCGTGGTCCACACCAAGAACCGGCTCGGACGGCTCTACATGCTGCCGGTCAGGCCCATGCACAAGCTGATCGCGCCGTCGGTGCTGCGCTCGATCGGTGCATGACGCACCACCTTCGCAGAAACCCCTCTCCATTGGTGCGTTTTTTGCTTTGACATGGTGCGATTCGCCATGCAGACCCTGTTTTGGCGCCAATCACGCACCAAAACAAGCTTTCTGCACGGAGATTCCTCATGGACGCACTCAAACAGGGCGCCGATGCCCTGTTCATCCTGCTCGGCGGGATCATGGTTCTGGCCATGCACGCCGGTTTCGCCTTTCTGGAGCTCGGCACGGTTCGCAAGAAGAACCAAGTCAACGCCCTGGTCAAGATCCTGGTCGACTTCTCGGTCTCGACCATCGCCTACTTCGTCGTCGGCTATGGCGTCGCCTACGGCACGCACTTCTTCATCGGCGCCGAAACGCTGGCCCAGAAGAACGGCTACGACCTGGTCAAGTTCTTCTTCCTGCTGACCTTTGCCGCCGCCATCCCCGCCATCATCTCGGGCGGCATTGCCGAACGCGCCAAGTTCTGGCCACAACTGATCGCAACGGCCGTCATCGTCGGATTTTTCTATCCGTTCTTCGAGGGCATCGCCTGGAATGGCCACTTCGGCGTGCAGGCCTGGATCGAGGCCACCACCGGCGCCACCTTCCACGACTTCGCCGGCTCCATCGTGGTGCACGCGGTCGGCGGGTGGATCGCGCTGCCCGCGGTCATCTTCCTGGGCGCCCGCGCCAACCGCTACCGCAAGGACGGCGGCATCTCGGCCCACCCGCCCTCGAACATCCCCTTCCTGGCACTGGGCGCCTGGATCCTCTGCGTGGGCTGGTTCGGCTTCAACGTGATGAGCGCGCAGACGCTGGACAAGATCTCGGGCCTGGTCGCGGTCAACTCGCTGATGGCCATGGTCGGCGGCACGCTGGCCGCGCTGATCGCCGGCAAGAACGACCCCGGCTTCGTGCACAACGGCCCACTGGCCGGTCTGGTGGCCGTGTGCGCGGGCTCCGACCTGATACATCCGCTGGGCGCGCTGGTGGTGGGTGCGGTGGCCGGCCTGCTGTTCGTGGTGATGTTCACCGCCACGCAGAACCGCTGGAAGATCGACGACGTGCTGGGCGTCTGGCCGCTGCACGGCCTGTGCGGCACCTGGGGCGGTATTGCTGCCGGCATCTTCGGCCAACAGGCGCTCGGCGGCCTGGGTGGCGTCAGCTTCGGTGCGCAACTGCTGGGAACCGCCATGGGCGTGACCTGGGCGTTGCTGGGCGGGACGGTGGTCTACGGGCTGCTCAAGCTCACGCTGGGCCTGCGGCTGGACCAGGAAGAGGAATACGACGGCGCAGATCTGAGCATCCACAAGATCAGCGCCACGCCAGACCGCGAAGTCAGCTGGTGAGCGCGGGCCGGGGCGGTGGCGCTCATCAGTGCGCCACCGACTTCGAGAACAGGTTGATCACCACGACGCCGGCAACGATCAGGCCCATGCCGATCAGCGCGGGCGCATCCAGCGACTGGCCGAACACCCACCAGGCAATCAACGAGATCAGCACGATGCCCACGCCGGACCAGATCGCGTAGGCCACGCCGGTCGGCACGCTGCCCAGCGTCTGCGCCAGACAGTAGAACGAGATGGCGTAGCCGATCACCGTGGCCACGCTGGGCCACAGGCGGGTGAAGCCTTGGGAGGTCTTGAGCAGGGAGGTGGCGATCACCTCGGCCAAGATGGCCGCGCCAAGGTAGAGGTAGGCGGCTTTCATGGAGGGAATTTTCCCCAACCGGAACCCCGCAGCCCGGACCACCATGACCCTGACCGCAGGGTCCGCCCGGCGCTTGTCCTACAGTGCACGGATGCCCAGGGATCGACTCAACGTCCTCTTCGTCTGCAGCCGCAACCAGTGGCGCAGCCCCACAGCCGAGCAGGTCTGGCGGCGGCATCCGCTGCTCAACGTGCGCTCGGGTGGCACCAGCCCCAGTGCGCGCCACACGGTCTCGGACACCGACATCGACTGGGCCGACGTGGTGATCGTGATGGAACAGAAACACAAGTCGCGGCTCGTCGCGGAGTTCGGTGACCTTCTGGCTGACAAGCCAGTTCACGTGCTCGACATCCCCGACGAGTACAAGTACATGGACCCCGAGCTGGTCGAGCTGCTGGAGCAGTCGGTCGGCAGCCTTCTGAACATCGAATGACCCATCCCGCCAAAGCCACCCCCCGCGAATGGTGGGGGCTGGCCGTCATCGCCCTGCCCTGTCTGGTCTATGCCATGGACCTGACGGTGCTCAACCTCGCGGTGCCGGCGCTCAGCCGGGCGCTGGCGCCCAGCGCCTCGCAGCTGCTGTGGATCATCGACATCTACGGCTTTCTCGTGGCCGGCTTCCTCATCACCATGGGCACGCTGGGCGACCGCATCGGGCGCCGCCGTCTGCTGCTGACCGGCGCGGCCTTCTTTGCCTTGGCCTCGGTGCTGGCGGCGTTCGCGCGCACGCCGGCCGAGCTGATCGTGCTGCGCGCGCTGCTGGGCATTGCCGGCGCGACGCTGGCGCCGTCCACGCTCTCGCTGATCCGCAACATGTTCCACGACGAGACGCAGCGCCAGTTCGCCATCGGCGTGTGGATCACCGCGTTCTCAGTCGGCAGCGCCATCGGCCCGCTGGTGGGCGGCTGGCTGCTGGAGCACTTCTGGTGGGGCTCGGTGTTCCTGCCCGCGGTGCCGGTGATGGTGTTGCTGCTGGTGCTGGGGCCGCGCCTCTTGCCCGAATACCGCGACGAGAATGCCGGCCGCATCGACGCGCCGAGCGTGCTGCTCTCGCTGACGGCTGTCCTAGCCACCATCTACGCCATCAAGGCCATGGCCGAAGCCGGCCCCAGCGCGGCGCGGCTGGCGCTGCTGGCCGCGGGCGTGGCGGTGGGCTGGGTGTTCGTGCGGCGCCAGCGCGTCATCGACTACCCGCTGCTGGAACTGCGGCTGTTCGCCATCCCCACCTTCCGCACCGCCATCGTGGCCTACGCGCTGTCGTGCCTCGCGATGTTCGGTGTCTACATCTTCATCGCGCAGTACCTGCAGATGGTGCTGATGCTCACGCCCCTGCAGGCCGGCTGGGCCACCGTGCCCTGGGCGGGTGGCTTCGTGTTCGGCTCGATGGTGCTGGCGCCGCGCATGGCCGCACGCTACGGGCCCGGCCCGGTGCTGGTGTGGGGCCTCGCGTCGGCCGCCGTGGGCATGGGGTTGATGGTGGCGGCCGACGGCCCGTGGGCGCTGTGGGTGCTGGTGGCCGGCATGGTGGTGGTCAGCCTGGGCATGGCGCCGGTGTTCGCGGTGGGCACCGAACAGATCATCACCTCGGCACCGCCCGAGCGCGCGGGCGCGGCCTCGTCCATCGCCGAAACGGCATCGGAGTTCAGTGGTGCACTGGGCATCGCGCTGTTCGGCAGCGCGGGCACGCTCATCTACCGCCACCAGCTGGGCGGCGCGGGGTTGGCCGATGTGCCGGCGCAGGCGCAAAGCACGCTCGGTGGCGCCCTGGAAGCCGCGAACCGGCTGCCACCGGACATGGCCCAGACGCTGGTGAGCGCCGCGCAGGCTGCGTTCACCGACGCGCTGCAGTTCACCGCGCTGGCCAGCAGCGTGCTGGTGCTGCTCGCCAGTGTGCTGGCCGCGCGGATGCTGCGGCGGCCGTAGCCGCCCCGCGGGTCACACCATTGTGTTGACCTGCGTGCCCACCGGGCCGCTGCCCGCCAGCGGCAGGTTGCCGGCCACCCCATTGAGCAGCGCGGCCGCGGCCGACTCCTGCGTCTGCATGGCCTCCTTGAGCACCGCGATCTGCACCTGCTGCTCGGCCGCGCCACGGCGCGTCTGGGCCACGCGGTCCACGACCAGGGCGGGAGAAACGGACATGTCCATGGGAAATCCTTTGAAGCTGTTCAGCCTGTATCGGCCGGTGGGCCGGGCGGCTTGAACTGGCGGCGCTGCTGGCCCCGGTGCGCCGCTTGCCTCACTGGTAACAAAACGAACAAAATGGCCGCAGAGCCATTCCGGCCAGACCACACGCACCGCCCGGGGAGGGAGCGACATGACAGCAGAGGCACCGCCGCGCCGGTTTCACATCCGCGTTGACCGCGAACTCACGAACCCGCAGGTGCTCAGCCTGCTGGACGAACACCTGGCCGGCATGCGCGCCGCTTCACCGCCCGAATGTGTGTTCGCGCTCGACCTGAACGGCCTTCGCCGGCCCGAGATCACCTTCCTCACCGCCTGGCGCCTGCCAGCGGACGCCCAGCCGGGGGACGAAGGCGAACTGCTCGCCATGGGCGCCCTCAAGGAACTGACGCCCACCACCGCCACCGAAGGCGGGCACGGCGAACTCAAGTCCATGCGCACCAGTGCGCGCCACCTGCGCCAGGGCGCCGCGCAGGCCATCCTCACCGAGTTGCTGACCCTCGCCCGCGAGCGCGGCGTATGCGTCCGGCCAACCCATCTTGCGCATGATAGGAGTTGATGGTCAGCACGCCAGCGGTGCGTGCGCGCTGCCATCAGGCCGGCCGAACGGGCCTTGTCGTGGCCGGCGGTGTGCATCATGGGCAGCAGCAGGGCGGCCAGCGCCGCGGCGTCGGCCACGGCCGAGCCCGAGAGCGAGGCCATGATGACCGCGGCCATGATGGCCACGTAGCCCAGGCCACCGCGCACGTGGCCCACCAGCGCCATGGCGAAGGCCACGATGCGCTTGGACAGGCCCCCGGCGTTCATGATCTCGCCGGCCAGCATGAAGAAGGGCACGGCCAGCAGGGGGAAGCTGTTGGCGCCTTCGATCAGGTTCTGCGCCAGGATCTGCGCGTCGAACATGTTCAGGTGCCACATCAGCGCGGCGCCGCACAGCAGCAGCGAGAACGAGATCGGCACGCCGATCATCATGGCGGCGATGAGGGAGCTCAGGAAGATCGCAATGGTCATGGGAAGGTCTCCTGGCGCTGATCAGGGGTGCGGGTCGCCGTGCGGCATGTCGTCGGACTCGCGGATGCCGATCAGCTCGCTGTCGGGCATCTGACCGGTGACCAGGCGCACCAGGTTCAGCAGCAGGATGGGGGCGGCCAGCACGGCGAAGACCACGCCGCTGGCGTAGAAGTAGCCCATGGAGGTTTCCATGACGGCGCTGGTGGACTCCCAGTTGATCTTGGTCTGCTCCAGCGAGCCCTTGAAGACCAGCCAGCAGATGAACAGCATCAGCAGCAGCGACAGGCCCAGGCAGAACTTCTGCCCGGCCACCGGCAGGCGCGAGATCAGCGAGTCGGTGCCCAGGTGGCCGCGCTCGTTGATGGCGACCACGGCACCCAGGAAGGTCATCCACACGAACAGCCAGCGCGAAAGCTCTTCCGAGAGGGTGATGCCGGAGTTGAAGCCGTAGCGCATGACCACGTTGCCGAACACCATGACCACCATCGCCGCGAGCGACAGGACCATGAGCACGGCCAGCAGCCGGCAGTAGCCGTTGATGAGTTTCTGGACCAAGGAGTGTCTCCGAATCGTTGAGGTTCGTAATGTACGAACTGGTTAGTTTTTCAGATATCAGGAGTTTCCCTAAACCCCCGGCCGCAGTGGCTTACTTTTTGACGAAGCGCGTGACCATCTCGACGATCGACGCGCGGCGGTGCGTGGCGATCGTGGGCGAGGTGAAGTCGCGCTTGAAGATCAGGCCGAAGGTGTGGCGGTTGGAGACGTTGAAGAACGACAGCGCGGAGATCGAGGCGTGGATGTCGACCGGGTCCAGGCCGGGGCGGAAGATGCCTTGTTCGACGCCGCGGGCGTAGAGCTTCTCGATGGCCGAGATGGCCTTGAGGTTGAGCGCCTGGATGCTCTTGCTCTGGGCCAGGAACTGGCCGCGGTTGATGTTCTCCGACATCACCATGCGGATGTAGGGCTCGTTGCCCGCGTGGTGGTCGAAGGTGAACTCGACCAGCCGGCGCAGCGCGGATTCGGGGTCGAGGTCGTCGAGATTGAGCTCGCTCTCGGTGGTGCGCACCCGCCGGTAGGCCTCTTCCAGGGCGGCCAGGTACAGGCCTTCCTTGCTCTGGAAGTAGTAATAGATCATGCGCTTGGAGGTGTGCGTCTCGTCGGCGATCTGATCGATGCGCGCGCCCGCCAGTCCCTTCTCGGCGAACTCGTTCATGGCCACCTCCAGGATGTTGGCCATGGTGCGTTCGGGGTCGTTGGTGCGGGTGGTGGCCTTGGCCTCGTGGGCCTTGCCGCGAACCACCTGCCTCCGGGAATGTACTGGTTCGTTCATTCCGGCAGTATAGGGTCAGGTGGCTCATCTGGTGACTTCGGTGTGTGTTCCGGTCAGACCAGCGGCACGGTCAGCAGGTCGATGACGGCGCGCGTGTCGGGGCGCACGCCACGCCACCAGGCGAAGGCCTCGGCGGCCTGCTCCACCAGCATGCCGACGCCGTCGGCCAGCTGCTTCGTGCCGGCCTGCTGTGCCAGGCGCAGGAAGGGCGTGAGACCTTTGCCATAGGCGAGGTCGTAGGCCAGCGCGCCCGGTGCGAACACCGTGGCCGGCACCGGCGGCAGCTCGCCGCGCAGGCTGGCCGAGGTGGCGTTGAACACCAGGTCGAATTCCAGGCCTTCGAGGTCGCTGTAGCCACAGGCCACCACCCGGCCGTGTGCGCTCGCCGCCTCTGCCAGCGCTTCGGCTGTGGACACGGTGCGGTTGGCGATCACCAGTCCGGCTGGCCCTTCGGCCAGAAAAGGCAGCAGGGCCCCACGGGCCGCACCGCCCGCGCCCAGCACCAGCACGCGTTTGCCTTTCAGCGGGTGGCCCAGGTTGTGCACGACGTCGCGCGCAAGGCCCACGCCATCGAAGTTCTCGGCGATCACCCGCTCGCCGTCGAACCTGAGCGCATTCACCGCGCCGGCCATCTGCGCGCGCGGCGAGTGTTCGGTGGCGCAGGCAAAGGCGTCGAGCTTGAATGGGGCGGTGACGTTCATGCCCCGTCCGCCGGTAGAACGGAAGGCGTCCATGTCGGCCGCGAACTGGCCGATGCGCCCTTCGATGGCGGTGTAGACCATGTCCTGCCCGGTGGCCTCGGCGAACAGGCCGTGGATCAGCGGCGACTTGGTGTGGCCGATGGGGTTGCCGATGACGGCGTAGGCGTCTGACATGGGGTCTCCTTATTTAGAGAAGAGCACGCCGTCTGTCTGCAGCGTGGCGATGTCGGCATCGCTGTAGCCCAGCGAGCGGGCCACCTCGGCGTTGTGCTGGCCCAGGTCGGGCGCCACGCGCTGCATGGGGGCGCTGGTGTCGCAGTCCGAGAAGCGGAACGGCAGGTTGGGCAGGCGCAGCGTGCCGTAGCGCGGGTGCTGCTGCTCCAGCACCATGCCGCGCGCCTGGATCTGCGGATCGGCCAGCACCTCGTCGATGCGCTGCACCTTGGCCGAGGGCACGTCGATGCCGTCGAGCAGGGCCAGCACCTCGGCCACAGTGCGCGCCGCCACCCAGGGCTTGACCACGGCCAGGATCTCCAGGCGGTGCGTGTTGCGCCCGTTGGCGTCGTGGAAGCGCGCATCGGCACCGAAGCCGGCGGGGCCGCCGTGCTGTTCGACCAGGGCGGCAAAGCGCTTCCAGGCGTCGTCCACCTGGGCGGCGATCACGAGGTCGCCGTCCTGCGCGCGGAACACGCCGTACAGCGTGGAGGTCGGCATGTCGTGCCCGGTCTGCTGCGGCAGCACGGTGCCGCCCGAGAGCGTGTAGCACTGCACCGCGTACTCGTGCATCGAGACCAGCGTGTCGTAGAGCGCCATGTCGACGTGCTGGCCCTTGCCGCTGGTCACGCGGCCGAGCAGGGCGGCGTTGATGGCGGCCACCGCGTGGATGCCGGTGTACATGTCGCCCAGCGAGATGCGCAGCAGCGGCGGCGCCTCACCCGGCGTGCCCACCATCTGCATGATGCCGCTCTTGGCCTCGGCGATCAGGCCAAAGCCGGCGCGGTGCGCGTCGGGC
Organism: Hydrogenophaga sp. NH-16; assembly: GCF_004006415.1. Taxonomy (NCBI): domain Bacteria; kingdom Pseudomonadati; phylum Pseudomonadota; class Betaproteobacteria; order Burkholderiales; family Comamonadaceae; genus Hydrogenophaga; species Hydrogenophaga sp. NH-16. The sequence goes on along the minus strand of NZ_CP029344.1, from coordinate 1,873,319 downwards.
CCGGTGTGGCCGTAGGCCGAGATCGAGCAGTACACCAGCCGGGGGTTGCGCGCCGACAGCTCGGCATAACCCAGCCCCAGCTTGTCCAGCGCGCCGGGGCGGTAGTTTTCGATGAACACGTCGGCGCTGTCGCACAGCTGCTGCATGAAGGCCTTGCCGCGCGGGTCCTTCATGTTCACGCTCACCCCCTGCTTGCCCATGTTGAGCTGCAGGAAGTAGCCACTCTGCTGGTCGTCGAGGATGTGGGCGTGCTGGCGGCCTGCGTCGCCGCTGCCGGGCCGTTCGACCTTGATGACCTCGGCGCCCAGCGCGGCCAGGCAGCGGCCGACGTAGGGACCGGCCAGGAAGTGGCTGTAGTCGATGACGCGGACGCCGGAGAGGGGAAGGGCCTGCATCAGAACGCTCCCGGGCGGCGCGGGATCATCAGGCGGTGTTCGCCCTTCTGGACCACCTGGCCGTGCTGGTTGATGAGTTCGCTGGGCAGCACCACGATGCCCCAACCGGGCCGGCTCTTGCTGGCGCGCAGGCCGGTGACGCTGAACTTCACGTGCAGCACGTCGTTGACCTTGATCGGCAGCAGGAAGTCCCAGGTCCAGCCCAGCGACATGCCGGGCAGGAAGCGGTAGTCGCTCTGCGTTTTCAGGCCATCGGCGATCGACAGGCCGAACAGGCCGTGCGCGACGATGCAGCCGAAGTGGCTGGCGTTGGCGTAGGCCTCGTCCACGTGCACCGGCGTGTGGTCACCGGTGAGGTCGGCGTAGGCCAGGATGCGTTCTTTGGTGACGGTGTAGGTCGGGCTGGTGCAGGTGTCGCCGTCGCGGGCGTCGTCCCAGTACTTTTCGGGTGTGGTGGGTGTGGTCATGTGGTTCAGCCCCGGGGTTGGACAGCCAGGGCAGCGGCGACGCTGCCGGGCGTGGCCTGAATCAGTTCGACCGCCAGGCCATCGGGCAGCTGCAGCCAGTTGCGCCCTTGCGGCAGGGCCTTCACGCCCCAGGGTTCGGCGGCCTTCAGGGCTGCCTCCAGGTCGTCCACCATCACGCCCAGATGGGCCAGCCAGCCGGCGTCGTTGCTCGGTGGCGCTTCGAAATCGGGCGTGGCCATCAGCTGCAGGCCGCCCAGCGTCCAGTACTGGCGCGGGTCGTCGGTCGGGCCGTCGATCTCGCGCACGTCCATGCCCAGCACCTCGTAGAAGAAGCGGATGTGCCAGTGGATGTCCCGGACGCGCACGGCCACGTGTTCGACGTAGGCGCGGGTCGGCGGTGTGAAGGGGGTGCTCATGCCAATGTCCTTTCGATGCCCTTGATGCAGGCGACCAGGGTCTGGTTGACGGGGGTGGGCACGCCGCAGCGCTGGCCCCAGCGCACCACGGCGCCGTTGATGAAGTCGATCTCGGTGACCGAGCCTTTTTCCAGGCTCTGCAGCATCGAGGTCTTGAAGTCGGCCGGCAGTCCGGCGCTGGCTTTGCGCCAGGCCTCGCGCGGGTCGGTGATGCTGAGCGTCACGCCGCTGGCGGCGGCCACGTCCATGGCCTCCTGCACCGCGGCCACCGCGGTGGCCTCGATCTCGGGAATCTCGTAGAGCGGGCCGTAGGACAGGCGCGTGATGCCGCTGAGTGCGCCGGTGGACACGTTGATCAGCAGCTTGTCCCACATGGTGCCGACGATGTTGTCGCTGACGGTAGTGGCGAGGCCCGCGGCGTTGAAGGTGGCGGCGATGCGCTGCGCGCGTTCGCTGACCGTGCCGTCGAGTTCGCCGATCAGCGTCTCTTTGCCCCTGGTGCCGCTGATGATGTGGCCCGGCGCCAGCATCACGCCGCCCACGTAGGTCTTGCCGGCCAGCACGTGCTCGCGACCCACGATGGCCGCCAGCACGTCTTCATGGCCCAGGCCGTTCTGCAGCGAGAGCACCGTGGTGTCCGCGCCGACCAGGTTGGTGGCGGACGACATGGCGGCCTCGGTGTGGAAAGACTTGACGAGCACGATCACCAGGTCCACCGGGGCCAGGCCCGCGGCGCTGGTGGCGGCGGTCACGGTGCGGACCACCTGCTCGCCGTCCGGCGTGCGCATGACCAGGCCGCGGGTGTTGATGGCGTCCACCTGGGCCGGATGGCGGTTGATCAGCACCACGCCGTTGCCGGCCTGCGCCAAGGTGCCGCCGATGGCACAACCGAGGGCGCCTGCGCCCAGAACCGCGATCTTCACTGTCGTCTCCTGTCGATGGGGGCGGATTCTGGGTGTCTCCTGCTATGTCGTCTATCGAATGGATTCAATACACTTCATTGCATTCGTCAATATGCAAGACCCATCATGAACCCGGACATTCCGCTGATCGACCTGCGGCTGCTGCGCCTGCTGGACACGCTGCACAGCACCCGCAGCGTGACCCGCACCGCCGAAGTGCTGGGCCAGAGCCAGCCCACCATCAGCATCGGGCTGGGGCGCCTGCGCGAGCAGCTGGGCGACCCGCTGTTCGTGCGCACGCCGCAGGGCATGCAGCCCACGCCGCGCACCGAGGCGCTGATCTGCACCGTGCGCGAGGTGCTCGACGGGCTGCGCCGCCTCTCCGAGGCGCAGGCGGGCTTCGACCCCGCGACGGCCCGGCGCAGCTTTCGCCTCTTCATGACGGACGCGAGCCACATCACCCTGCTGCCGCGCCTGTTCACCCACGTGCGTGCGCTTGCGCCGCAGGTGCAGCTGGAGGCGGCGGCCCTCCACCCGGGCATCGCGCAGGCGCTGGAATCGGGCGAGGCCGATCTGGCGCTGGGGCTCATCCCCCGGCTGGACGCGGGCTTCTTTCAGCAGGCGCTGTTCATCCAGGACTGGGTGTGTCTGGCCAACGCCCGGCACCCGCGCCTCCAGGGGCGCCTCACGCTGACGCAGTACCGCCGCGAGGCCCATGTGGGCATCGTCTCCGGTACTGGGCAGCTGCTGCTGGAAAAAGCCATGGCCGAGCGGGGCGTGGAGCGGCAGATCAGCCTGAAGCTGCCGGGCTTTCTGGGCCTGTCGGCCATCCTGTCCACCACCGACCTGCTGGCGACGCTGCCCCGCCACATCGGCGAGACCCTGGCCCGTTCGGCGGGGCTGCAGGTGCTGCCGTGTCCGGTGCCGATTCCCACCTTTGTGGTCAAGCAGCACTGGCATGCCCGCTTTCAGCAAGACCCGGCCAACCGCTGGTTGCGCGGGGTGTGTGCCGAGCTGTTCATGGACACCACCCGGGTGATGTCGGCCCACGACACGGAGGTGCCACGGTGAGGCAGGCCCTTCGGTGCGCCGATCCCGTGGGGCCGCTCAGGGGGCCGGGTCGGTGACGCCGAAGATGCGGCGCAGCGGGTTGAATCCGGTCACCAGCGCCGAGGCCACCAGCACCAGCGCCCCGCCGGCAAAGATGCCCGGCGACAGCGCCTCGCCCAAAAACAGGTGGCCCCACGCAACGCCGAACACCGGGATCATGAACACCGGGCTCATGGCCGCCACCGGCGTCACGTTGCGGATGATGCGCAGGTGCGCCCAGTAGGCCAGGCCCGAGGTGACGATGCCCAGCACCGCGGTGGCCGCCAGCGTGGCGCCGGTGAAGCGGGCCTCCGGCCACTGCCAGGCCGCGCCCGGCAGCACCAGCACCAGGGCCATCACGTGGATGCCCGCGGCGATGGACAGCGGCTGCATGCGCGCGGTGGCGCGCTTCATCACCGGCGTGGCCAGGCCGTAGCAGGCGGCGGCGCAGACGCAGGCCAGGGCCGCGACCAGGGTGGTGCCGTCCAGCGGCACCGGGCCCAGCCGCACGATCAGGCCGACCCCGATGAAGCCGATCAGGCAGCCCAGCAGCTTGCGGGCGGTCAGCGTGTCTTCCTTGAACCAGGCCGAGGACAGCGTGCCGAACAGCACGGCCGTGGTGTTGAGCAGTGCGCTGTAGCCCGCCGGCAGGTACAGGCCGGCCCAGGCGTAGAGCATGAACGGCGCCGCGACGGACAGCAGCGCCATCACTGCCAGCATGCGCCACTCCTTCCAGGGCCAGGCATGGCGCAGCACCGACATCAGCAGCACCAGGGTGAGGGCGGCCAGGCCGACCCGGCCGGCGGCCAGTACCCAGGGCCCCATGACCGGCGCGGCCATGCGGATGAACATGAAGGAGGCGCCCCAGAGGGCCGAGAGTGCGACGAGCTGCGCGAAGTGGCGTGTTTTCACCGCGCCGATTGTGGGGCTGAACACTTCGCCGGGCTGTCCTGTGACCGACAGGGTGAACAGGTGTGCGTCGCGCCCGCTCCGCTACAGTGGCGGCGCAGGCCCTCCACCGACGGTCGTCCTTCACAGGTCACACCATGCCGCTCGCCCTCTACGGTCACCCCTTCTCTTCGTACACACAGAAAGCGCTCATCGCCCTGTACGAGAACGGCACAGCGTTTGAATTCCGCTGCATCGGGCCCGACACGCCCGAGCACACGGTCGACTGGTTGCGGCGCTGGCCGATCGCCCGGTTCCCGCTGCTGCTGGACGGAGAACGCCAGGTCGTCGAGACCAGCCTGATCATCGAATACCTGCAGCTGGCCCACCCCGGTCCCGTGCGCCTGCTGCCCGCCGACCCGATGGCCGCGCTGGACGTGCGCTTTCTCGACCGGTATTTCGATCTGTACGTGATGAGTGCGGTGCAGCTGGCGGTGGACACCGCGCTGCAGCGCTACCCGATGACGGTCGACAAGGGGCGGGCCATCGCCAGCGAACGGCTGGAGCGGGCCTATGCCTGGCTCGAAGGGCACCTGGCCGGCAAGACCTGGGCTGCGGGGGATGCGTTCACGCTGGCCGACTGCGCCGCAGCACCTTCGCTGTTCTACGCCGACTGGGTGCACCCGATCGCCGAGGCGCACCCGTTGCTGCGCGCCTACCGCGCGCGCCTGCTGGCACGCCCGTCGTTCGCCCGCGCGGTGGACGAAGCGCGGCCTTACAGGTCGCTCTTTCCGCTGGGTGCGCCGGACAGGGACTGAGCCTCAGCCGCGGCGCGCATGGTGCCGGCGGATCAGGAAGGGGTTCCTGCCTCGCGCATGGCCTTTGCGGCCTCCACGTTCCCCAAGCCCTCCAGGCCCGCCGCGGCGCCGAGGCGGTCGCGCTCCTCGCGGTTCTGGCCGAGCTTGTACTTGCCCACCAGCCGGGTGACTTCGATCTCCAGGCCGACGATGGCCTTGAGCAGTCCGTCGATGTAGTCGGTGGGCGCGTCGCCCATCTTCCAGGGCTTCTGCTGCTGCGAGCGCGCCTCGTGCTCGCGCGTGAGCCGCGCCACCAGCCCGCGCAGGAAGCGCTCGTCGTCGCGCACGCGCAGCACGCCGTGCGCGTGCACCACCGCGTAGTTCCAGGTCGGCACATGCCTGTGGTGCTCGGCCTTGCTCGGATACCAGTTGGGCGAGATGTAGCCGTCGGCGGCCCGGAAGACCACCAGCACCTCGGTGTCGGCCGCTTGCTGCCACACCGGGTTGGCGCGCGCCACGTGGGCACGCAGCAGCCCGTGTGGTCCGACGGCGGTGTCGAGTTCGAAGGGAATGTGGTTCGCGTCCAGCCCGTCGGGGCCGTGCGTGACCAGGGTGCCCAGCGGGTGCGCCTGCATGAGTGCGTGCAGGGCTTCCGGGCGTTGTTCTTCAAAGGCGGTGGGCAGGTACATGGTGGTCAGTGGGGGGATGTGTTCAGTGCGTGCTGCACCAGTGCAGCCATTGTGCGTGCGGCCTCGGAGCCCGAGGCGGTGAGGCCCACGACGGTGCCTTCGCGGTCGGCGCGCGCTTCGTCCTGGCTGGCCTTGAGCTTGCCTTCCAGGCGCTGGATGGCGATCTCGATGCCCGCACCATCGGCGGTCCACCGCACGGCGCCATGGGCATGGACCACCACGTAGTTCCAGGTGGGCACCACGCGGCCGTGTTCCGCCTTGCCGGGGTACCAGCCGGGGGAGATGTAGGCCTGCGGTCCATGAAACACGACCAGCGAGGGGGCACCGGCCTGCACCGCGCGCCCCCCGGCGTCGTCCGGATCGATCCGGACGCTCAGTGTGCCGTGGTTGCCGCGCGTGCGGTCCAGCACGAAGGGCCGGTGGCTGGCGGTCAGGCCGTCCGCGCCCAGGCAGACCCAGGTGCCCAGCGGGTGCGCGTCGATGAGGTCGAGCTGCGCGGCGCGGTCGTCGAAGCGGTGGTGCGGGGGGACGTACATATATAGATAGAGGGCGGTGCCGGCCGGGCTCAGCTGCCCTGCAGCGCGTGCCGCAGCAGCAGCACCGACAGCGCCCACATGGTCAGGCCGATCAGGCCGTCCAGCACCTGCCAGGCGCGGGGTTTTGCAAACAGCGGCGCCAGCCAACGCGCGCCGAAGCCCAGGCCGCAGAACCAGACCAGGCTGGCGAGGCTGGAGCCGGCGATGAACCAGCCGCGCAGGCCGGCCGGCTGCTGGGCGCCGATGCTGCCCATCAGCATCACCGTGTCCAGGTAGACGTGCGGGTTGAGCAGGGTGAACGCCGCCACCTGGGCCATCGCGGCGCCCCGAGAGAGCCGATCCGGCGCCGGGCCGCCCCAAGCCGGATCAGCCCCCCCGGGGGGCAGCGACCCGCTTTGCGGTGGAGCGTGGGGGCCGAACAGCCGGGCCCGCTGCAGCGCCTGCCAGCCGTACCAGGCCAGAAAGAGGGCGCCCGCCAGCGCCATGGCCTGCGCAAACGCCGGGTGCCGTCCCAGCGCCTGGGCCATGCCCAGCACACCGGCGCTGATCAGCACCGCGTCGGCCAGGGCGCAGAACAGCACCACCGGCACCACATGCTCGCGCCGCAGCCCCTGGCGCAGGACGAAGGCGTTCTGCGCGCCGATGGCGACGATGAGACCGAAGCAGAGCAGCAGGCCCTGCACGAACACGGGCAGCGCCTGGGCGAAAGACGTGGACAACATGGGCCGAGCTTGCCAGTGCTGGTGGATGAAGACAAACTGTCTTTCCTTCATCTGCTTTAGAGAAACTGAATCCATGCTCGATTACGCCGCCCTCAACGCCCTGGCCGCTGTGGTGCGCGAGGGCAGCTTCGATCGCGCGGCGCGCGCGCTGCACGTCACCCCGTCGGCGATCTCGCAGCGCATCCGCCTGCTGGAGGAGCGCGTGGGCTGCGCGCTGGTGGTGCGCGGCCAGCCCTGCCGGCCCACGGACACCGGACGCCGCATGTGCCAGCACGTGGACCGCGTGCGCCTGCTGGAGGCGGAACTGACCGACGCGCTGCCCGCCATCGCGCCCGAGGGCGGGGCGCGGGTCCACCTGCCGGTGGCCGTCAACGCCGACAGCCTGGCCACCTGGTTCGCGCCCGCGCTGGCGGCGTTCGCGGCCGAGGCGCCGGTGCTGGTGGAGCTGAGCGTGGACGACCAGGACCACACGGCCGAATGGCTGCGCACCGGCGCGGTGGTGGCCGCCGTCACCGGCACCGCGCGGCCGGCCACCGGCTGCAACAGCCAGCCGCTGGGCGTGATGCGCTACCTGGCCGCCGCCAGCCCGGCGTTCGTGGCACAGCACTTTGCGCAGGGGGTGGGCGCAGGCAGCCTGGCCCAGGCGCCCAGCCTGCTGTTCAACACCAAGGACGAGCTGCAGGCCGGCTGGGTGCGGCGCCTGTGCCACCGCCATGTGGAACTGCCGCGGCACACGTTGCCCTCGTCGCACGCCTTCGTCACCGCCGCGCTGGCCGGCATGGGCTGGGGCATGTTCCCGCAGGGCATGATCGAGCCCCACCTGGCCGAGGGCACGCTGGTGGAGCTGGCGCCCGGCACGCCGCTGGATGTGCCGCTGTACTGGCAGACGGCGCGGGCGGCATCCGGCCTGCTCGACGGGCTGACCCGGCGGATGGTGGCCGCCGCGCGGGAGGCCCTGCGGCCCGGGTGAGCCGGCGTCCTTTGTTAGGATGCTGCGCCCCCTGTTGTTCCCCGACCCTGTTACATGTCCCACCTGCCACACGCAGACAACTACCGCTCCGACATCGATGGCCTGCGTGCCATCGCCGTTTCTGCCGTCGTGATCCACCACGCGTTTCCCGAGCTGTTCCCGGGCGGCTTCGTCGGTGTGGACATCTTCTTCGTGATCTCGGGCTACCTCATCAGCTCGATCATCCTGGACAACCTGGCCCGCAACCGCTTCAGCTTCGCGGACTTCTACGCGCGGCGCGTCAAGCGCATCTTCCCGGCCCTGTTCCTGGTGCTGGCGTCCACGCTGGCCTACGGCTGGTTCGTGCTCTCGCCGCTGGAATACAAGGCGGTGGGCAAGCACGCGCTGGCGGGCAGCTTCTTCGTGTCCAACTTCGCCTTCTGGCAGGAGGCCGGCTACTTCGACGCCTCGGCGGTCGAAAAGCCGCTGCTGCACCTGTGGTCGCTGGCCATCGAGGAGCAGTTCTACATGTTCTGGCCGCTGGTGCTGGTGGTGCTGCACCGCGTGGGCCAACCCAAGCGGATCTGGATCGCAGCCCTGCTGCTGGCCTCGCTGGCGTTCAACCTCTGGCTGGTGCGTCTCGACGATCCGAACCCGGCCTTCTACAACCCGCTGGGGCGCTTCTGGGAAATGATGATGGGCGCCTTCCTGGCCGCCAGCCGCCCCGCACCGGGCACCACGGTGCAGCATGCCGGAGCCCGGGTGCAATGGCTCTCAACCGCCGGTGTGGTGCTGATGGCCGCCGTCATGGTCAAGCTCGATCCCGAACGCCGCTTCCCCGGCGGCTGGGCCTTTGCAGCCACCCTGGCCACCTGTCTGATGATCGCCGCCGGCCCGCGCGGCTGGTTCAACCGCTACGTGCTGTCGAGCAAGCCCATGGTCTGGATCGGTCTGATCAGCTACCCGCTCTACCTCTGGCACTGGCCGCTGCTGGCTTACCCGCACATCGAAAACGGCGGCGTGCCGCCGGCGCTGCACCAGGTCGGCTGGGTGCTGCTGGCTGTGCTGCTGGCCTGGCTGACCTACCGGCTGGTGGAAAAGCCGATCCGCTTCGGCCACTGGCGCCAGTGGCGCTTCACCACCGTGGCGCTGAGTGCCGGGGTGGCGATGACGGGCCTGACCGGCTTCACCATCTACAAGCAGGACGGCCAGCCCGAGCGGCTGCAGCGCCTGGCGGCCAACCAGCCGGGGCAGGACGGCACGCCCGAACAGATCCAGGCCCTGCTCAAGACGCTCTCGTCCAAGGGCGGCCGGCCCGCCATCATCGAAGGCTGGCGCGACGGCGACTGCATGCTCGACTACAAGCTGCCGGCGAGCCACTACAAACCCTTCTGCGTCGAGCAGAAGCGCCCGCTGGTCTTCCTCTGGGGCGACTCGCACGCCGGCTCGCTCTACCCGGGCTTCAAGGCGCTGCAGGACAGCGGCAAGTACAGCTTCGGCCTGGGCGAACGCACCGCGGCCATCTGCCCGCCCATCCTGGGCATCGACCCGCGCCCGCTGTGCAAGAGCCTGAACGACGACACCATCCGCGTCATCCGCGAGAGCAAGCCCGACATCGTCGTGCTCTATGCGTGGTGGCACGAGGGCAAGGTCAAAGGCCGCTACAAGGACACCTCGGGCCTGGAACCCACCGTGGCCGAGCTCAAGAAGGCCGGCGTCAAGCGCATCGTGCTGCTCGGCGCCGTGCCCTACTGGCGCGAAGACCTGCCCAAGCTGCTGCTGAAGGTGTGGCGCGAGCAGCAGCGCATTCCGCTGCGCCTGGGTGATGAGTACCTCGACCCCCACGTCAAGGCCGCCACCGCCGAGATGCGCCAACGCGCCAAGGCCATGGGCATCGAGTTCATCTCCGGCATGGACTACTTCTGCAACCGCCAGGGCTGCCTCACGCGCATGGAGCCCGGGTCCTCGGTGCCCCTGAGCTACGACTACGGGCACCTGACGCTGCCCGCGGTGAAGTACTACGTCGAGCAGATCGCGCCGCTGATCCTCAAGCCCTGAGCGCGCTCAGAACTGCCTGAACAGGGCCGCCGCGACAATCCCGGCCGCAATGGCCGGCAGCGGCTTCTTGAGCACCAGCATCACCAGGGCGGTCGTGGCCAGTGCCGCGCGGGCGCCCAGGTCGCCCTGCGCGGCCATCGGCGCCAGCACGGCCACCAGCACCGAGCCCGACATGGCCGCGATGAAGCGCCGCACGCGTGGCCCGATGGGCACGTAGGACATCACGAACACACCGCCCCAGCGGGTGGCCAGGGTCACCAGCGCCATCACGGCGACGATCAGCAGGGTGCCCCAGCCGGTGGATTCAACGCTCATCGCTCTTCTCCTTCCACAGCAGGCCCAGCAAGCCGCCGGCCAGCGTGCCGGTCACCACGTGGCTGTTCTCCGGCAGCCAGTGCCAGGCCGCGATCGACGCGCCGCCCGCCGCCACCCAGATCAGCAGCATGCGCAGGTTCTTCTCGCCACCCACCACCATGGCGAGCAGGAAGCAACCCATCACCATGTCCAGGCCCCAGCGCCGCGCGTCGGCGATCAGGCTGCCCACCTGCGTGCCCAGCACGGTGCCGATGATCCAGAACACCCACAGCGCCAGGCCACCGCCCAGCAGCAGCCCCAGGCCCGGCTGTCCGCGCCCCAGGGCCTGCATGGCGAGCGCCCAGTTGGAATCCGACGCCAGCGCCATCACGCCATAGCGCCGCGCGGGCGGCAGCTGACGCAGCCAGGGGTAGAGCGTGGCGCCCATCAGCAGGTGGCGCGCATTGATGGCGAACACGGTCAGCGCCAGGGGCAGCAGCGGCACCTGCGGTCCCCACAGGTCCAGCACCGCGAACTGCGCCGCGCCGGCGAACACGGCCGAACTCATCAGCACCGCCCATGGGGTGTCCAGTCCTTGCTGCAGGGAGGCGAGGCCGAAGGCCGCGCCGAACACCAGCACGAACAGGGCGATCGGCACCATCTGCCGGAAACCCGACCACACCAGCGGGCGGGTGAGGGCGCTTTGTGCAAGAACGTCGTCAGAAGCTGTCATGGGGCGAGACTGTGCCGGGTTTCATGAATCCCGAAAAGCGCAAAATTCTCATCGTTTCCATTCGATAACCGCATGCAAGGACGTTGCCCATGACCCCGCAGGATCTGCAGATCGACTGGCTCCGGTGCTTTGTGGCGGTGGTCGACGCCGGTTCACTGTCGGCCGCGGCTGGCGAGGTGCACCGCTCGCAGTCGGCCGTGAGCATGCAGCTCAAGAAACTGGAAGACGCGGTCGGCCGGCGCCTGCTGGAGCGTGGGCCGCGCAAGCTGCAGCTCACACCCGACGGCCAGACCCTGCTGGGCTATGCGCGGCGCATGCTCGACCTGCAGACCGAGGCACAGGCCGCGCTGCACGGCGACGAGCTGACCGGCCGCGTGCGCCTGGGCGTGCCGGACGACTATGCCGCGAAGTACCTCACGCCGGTGCTCAAGCGTTTCGCACCCAAGCACAGCGGGGTCGAGATCGAGCTGCACTGCGAGCAGTCGCCTTCTCTGATCCCGCGCGTGGCGCGCGGCGATCTGGACCTGGCCCTGGTCTCGCGCGACCACGCGCGGCGCGGCACCCTGCTGTTCCATGAGCCCATGGTCTGGGTCGGCTCGTCGCAGTTCGAGCTGTGGCGGCGCGACCCGCTGCCGATCGCGGTGTACGAGGAGGCCAGCCTGGCGCGGCGCGGTGCCATCCAGTCGCTGGCGCAGCAGGGGCGGCGCTACAAGGTGGTCTACAACAGCTCCAGCCTGGCCGGGCAGATCGCGGCGGTGGACAGCGGCCTGGCCGTGGCGGTGCTCACGCAGTGCAGCGCGCCGCCGCACCTGCAGGTGCTGGGCGCCGAACAGGGCCTGGGACCGCTGACGCCGATGGAGGTGGGCGTCTACCGCAGCCGCGAATCGCGCGGCAACAAGGCGGTGGACGGCCTGCACGACCTGCTGGTGAAGACCTTGCGGCAGTCGGCGGCGGGCTGAGGGCCTGCAAGGTGCCTTGACGCATGTCAGCCAGCTGTGACCCGTTTGCGCGAACATAGCGCCATGACCGTTTCCGATCCCGTTTCCCAACCCGGCGCCGGCTCCGTCTTCACCGCCCGAGCCCTGACCAAGACCTATGGCGAGGGCGACACGGCGGTGCACGCGCTGCGCGGCGTCGATCTGGACATCGTGCGCGGCGAGTTCGTGGTGCTGCTCGGTGCCTCGGGCAGCGGCAAGTCCACGCTGCTCAACATCCTGGGCGGGCTGGACACGGCCACCAGCGGCTCGGCCAGCTGGACACACGAGGGGCAGGTGCACGAGCTCATCGGCGCGGGCGACGCCGAGCTGACGCGCTACCGGCGCGAGCACGTCGGCTTCGTGTTCCAGTTCTACAACCTCATCCCCAGCCTGACCGCCGAGGAGAACGTGGCCCTGGTGACCGACCTGGCCGAGGACCCGATGGACCCGGCCGAGGCGCTGGCGCTGGTGGGCCTGGCCGAGCGGCGCCACCACTTCGTCTCGCAGCTCTCCGGCGGCGAGCAGCAGCGGGTGGCCATTGCGCGGGCCATCGCCAAGCGCCCGGCCGTGCTGCTCTGCGACGAACCCACCGGTGCGCTGGACTGCGCCACCGGCGTCATGGTGCTGCAGGCCATCGAGCGCGTGAACCGCGAGCTGGGCACGACCACGGTGGTCATCACCCACAACGCGCCGATTGCCGACATGGCCGACCGCGTGCTGCGCCTGGCCGACGGCCGCATCGTCGAAAGCCATGTGAACCCCCACAAGGTGGCCGCGTCCACGCTGCGGTGGTGACACACACAAGATGAGCACCCTCCACACCAAACTCTGGCGCGACCTGCGGCGTCTGCGCGCCCAGGTGCTCACCATCGCGGTGGTGGTGGCCATCGGCGTGGCGGGCTTCGTCGGCATGTTCGCGGTGCACGACTCGCTCAAGACCTCGCGCGACGCCTTCTACGCCGACAACCGCCTGGCCGACCTGTTCGCCGGCATCAAGCGCGCGCCGGTGTCGCTCGGCGAACGCATCCGCTCCATTCCCGGCGTGGCGGAGGTGAAGCTCGACGTGGTATTCGACGCCCAGGTCGATCTGCCCGAGGTGGTGCAACCCGTCACCGGCCGCTTCATCGGGCTGGACCTCTCGGCCGCGCAGGCCGGGCGCCAGGGCCTGAACGCGCTCAGCCTCAAGCAGGGCCGCTGGCCCGAGCGCGGCGCCCAGCTCGAAGCCCTGGTCAGCGACCGCTTCGCCGCCGCGCGCCAGCTCAAGCCCGGGGACGTGGTGCACGCCATCCTCAATGGCCGGCGCGAGCGCATCCACCTGGTGGGCACGGCCGCCACGCCCGAGTACGTGTTCGCCTCGCAGGGCGGCGCACCCGACGACACGGGCTTCGGCATCTGGTGGATCGACGGCGCCCGCACGACCGAGCTGTTCGACATGCAGGGCGCGTTCAACCAGGCCGCGCTGCGGCTCGAAGCCGGTGTGCCCGAGCGCGCCGTGCTCACGCCGCTGGACCGCCTGCTCGAACCCTACGGCAGCATCGGCGCGGTGGGGCGCGACCGCCAGCTCTCTACCAAGATCGTCAGCGACGAACTGGCGCAGCTCAAGGTCATGGGCACGGTGCTGCCGGCCATCTTCCTGGCCGTGGCCATGTTCATCCTCAACGTGGTGCTCAGCCGCCAGGTGGCCACGCAGCGCAGCCAGATTGCCGCACTCAAGGCCCTGGGCTACACCGACGGCGCCATCGCGTGGCACTACACCCAGCTCGCGCTGGTCATCGCCGGGCTGGGCGTGGTGGTGGGCCTGGGCCTGAGCCAGCTGATTGGCCGCGGCATGCTCAGCCTGTACGACGAGGTGTTCCGCTTCAACCGCTTGGCCTACGCCACCGACACCACACTGGTCCTGCTCTCGGCCGCCATCGCCGGGCTGGCCGCCGCCGCCGGCACCTGGACCGCCATCCACGCCGTGGTGCGGCTGCGGCCGGCGCAGGCCATGCTGCCGCCCGCGCCGCCGGCCTACACCGCCACGCTGGTCGAGCGCCTGGGCCTGGGGCGCTTCCTGTCCACCAGCGCGCGCATGGTGGTGCGCAACCTCGAACGCCGGCCGCTGCGGGCGGCCTTCACCGTCACCGGCATCGCGCTGGCGGTGGCACTGCAAATCTCGGGCGCCTTCTGGCTCGACGCCATCGCCCACATCGTGGACGTGCAGTTCCGCCAGGTGCAGCAGGGCGACGTGCTGGTCAACTTCCACCGCCCGGTGCCCGTGACCGTGGTGCGCGACCTGCAGCGCCTGCCCGGCGTGCTCGACGCCGAGGTCTACCGCACCGAGCCGGTGAAGGTGACGCTGCGCGGGCGCAGCAACGACACCGCGGTGATGGCCCTGCGGGGCAACGCCAGGCTGATGCGCCTGGTGGACGAAGACCGCGGCGCGCTGGCCCTGCCGGCGCACGGCGTGGTGCTCTCGGGCCTGCTGGCGCGCGAGCTCGGCGCCCAGGTGGGCGACCGCATCACGCTGCAGTTCCGCCTGTGGAGCCGGCGCAGCGTGGAGGTGGAGGTGGTTGACATCGCGCGCACCATGTTCGGCCAGCTGCTCTACATGAACCTGGACACCCTCAACCGCCTGGCCGGCGATGGCGACGGCGTGGCCGACGCGGCGCTGCAGGTGGACCCGGCCGCCATGCCCGCCTTCTGGGCCGCGGTGAAGGCGGCGCCGGGCATCAACTCGGTGTTCGACAAGGCCAGCTCCATGGCCGAGTTCAACCACCGCACCGAACGCAACATGGGCGTGTTCAGCGGCATCCTCACGCTGTTCGCCGTGGCCATGGCGGTGGGCATCATCTACAACGCGGCGCGCATTTCCCTCTCCGAGCGTGCCTGGGAACTGGCCAGCCTGCGCGTGCTGGGCATGACGCGGGCCGAGGTCTCGGTGCTGCTGCTGGCCGAGCTGGCGGCCGAACTGCTGATCGCGCTGCCGCTGGGCGCACTGGCCGGCTGGGGCCTGGCCACGCTGATGATGCAGCTCATGGCCAGCGACGCGATTGATTTTCCGGTGGTCATCGAACCGTCCACCTACGCCTCGGCCGCGCTCATCGTGCTGGCCGCCGGTGTGGCCAGTGCCCTGCTGGTGCGCCGCCACATCGACCGTCTGGATCTGGTCTCTGTCTTGAAGGTACGCGAATGAACAAGTCGAACAACGGAGCGGCGAAAAAACGCCGCTGGCTCATCGGCGGACTGGCCTTTGCGGCCCTGGCCGCCATTCTCTGGGCCTCCTACCGCCCGCGTCCGCTGGACGTGGAAACCGCCACCGTGGCCGAAGGCCGCTTCGAGCAGGTGATCGAGGAAGACGGCCAGCTGCGCCTGCAGCAGCGCTACCTGGTCACCGCGCCCACCGCCGCGCAGCTGCAGCGGCCCACGCTCAAGGTGGGCGACGCGGTGAAGGCGGGCGACGTGGTGGCCGTGCTCACGCCCAATGCGCCCGGCATGATCGACGCGCGCACCCGCAGCGTGCTGCAGCAGCGCGTGGGCAGCGCCGACGCCGCTGTGGCCGCTGCCCGTGCCAACGTGCAGCGCGCCCAGGCCGCACTGGCCCAGGCCACGCTCGAAGCAGAGCGCTCTGCGCAGCTCGCCAAGGACAACTTCATCGCCCCGTCCGCCCGCGACCAGAGCCGCCTGGCGCGCGAGGCCGCGGCCCAGGCCCTGAAAGCCGCGCAGGCCGAACAGGCCGCCGCCGGCCACGCCGCCAGCGAAGCCCGCGCCGCGCTGGGCCGTGCCGAGCCGAGCGGCGCCGCGCAAGGCCTGTGGTCGCTCAAGAGCCCGGTCGACGGCCGTGTGCTCAAGTTGCACAAGGACAGCAGCGAACCCGTGCAGGCCGGCGCGCCGCTGCTGGAAATCGGCGACACCGGCGCCATGGAGGCCGTGATCGACGTGCTCTCCGGCGACGCGCCGCGCATCGCCGCAGGCGCCGCAGTCCAGCTGTCCACCGGCCGCAACCAGCCGCCGCTGGCCGGGCAGGTGGGGCGCGTGGACCCGGTCGCCTTCACCAAGACCTCGGCCCTGGGCATCGAAGAACAGCGCGTCAACGTCACGGTCGCGCTCCAGGCGCCGCCGGAGGAACTGCAGAAGCTGGGCGACGGCTTTCGCGTCGACGCGCGCATCACCGTGTCGGCCCAGGACGGCGCGCTGCTCGTCCCCTCGGCCGCGCTGGTGCGCCAGGGCGAAGGCTGGCAGGTGTTCGTGGTGGAAGCGGGCAAGGCCCGGGCGAGGGCGGTGACCTTCAGCGACCGCAACGCGGAGAGTGCGTGGGTGAAAGACGGGCTGAAGGCCGGGGAGGCGGTGATCCTTTATCCGGGGAGTGAGATGAGGGATGGGCAGCCGGTGAAGGTCAGAAGAGGTCAGTCGTAGTACTGTTTTTCAACTTAACGAAATTGACCAAATTTCCAAAATTGACTAGACTCACCTCACCTTGATCCAGTGCGCCATGAATGTTTCGTGGGGCTGGTTACCGAAAGGGGTGTGATTTGGCTTCAGTCAACAAAGTCATCTTGGTTGGAAACATCGGACGAGATCCGGAGATCCGTTACCTGCCTTCAGGCACTCCTTTGCGTTCTGGTCGGCTGAATGCATCGGATCTCTCGGCGACAGAACCATTGGGAAATCACTACGAGGATTTCTTAGCGTCGCTTTACCTACCGGTTGGACAGGTGCCTTCCGAGAAGGTGCGTTCGTCCACTCCGACGGTACTGAACAAAAGCGATTGCGGTCAGAACAAGTCAAGAAGAAGAGTTCCGATTGCTCATTCCGGCTCCATCCGCTCAACCAGTTTTTTTGGCAGCAACAAGGCCAACAAGCGCAACGCGCCATAACAGTGGGCACTAGTGAACACACATGAACACTTTGACTTTCCCCCTCTCTGTTGCCCTTGAAACCCCAACCCGCCGTACCGTATCCGCCGACCCCTACGCCAGCGGAGCGCAGACCGATGCGCTGCTGCGCTCGGGTGCGGCCTACCGGCGCGAGCGCATGCAGGCGGCCGACATGATCACCACCGACGAAGCCGCTGAACTGGCGGGCACCTCACGCGTGACCATCAACGCGTGGATCAAGTCCGGTCGGTGCCTCGGTGTGTCGCATCTGCGGCGTGGCTTCAAGCTGCCGCGCTGGCAGTTCGAGCCTTTTGTGTTCCCGTACCTCCAACCCATGTCGAAGGCGTTGGGTACCACCGACGGCTGGCCACTGCTGGCCTTCCTGGAAAGCCCTCACCCTGCACTGGATGGCCAGACGCCCCGCGTGGCGCTGGAGCAGGGCGTGGATGCGAAACGGGTACTGGGTCTGGCAACAGCAGAGGGACATTGATGCCCCCCTGCTCATGAACCTCAAAGAACTCAAACCTCCGCTGATTGAACTGCCTGCCGGGCAGACGTTTTTCCGGGTCCAATCGCTGCGTGCGCGGCCTGGCGCAGTCAAAACGAACGGACTTCTGTTGCCACCAGCTGGCTTGTTGTCCGGTCGGTTCTGTTTGACTGATCAGGTTACTGCCTACTTGGCAGACAGTGCAGATACCGCGCTGTTCGAAGCGCAGTTCCGGCGCGACACGAAGAGCCGAAGCTTGGGCGAGTTGCGCAAGCGCGCTTTGCTTCAATTCACCACGGTGCAGTCTCTTCGGCTGGTGGATCTGCGCGCGCTGGCGGAGCCCTACCCACTGCTGTTGAGCTTGCGAATCGAACAGACCCAAGCCTTGGCGCGAGAGTGTTTCAGGGCTGGCCATCAGGGATTGATTTATGCCTCGGCACAGCACATGCAGCACGCATGCATTTGCTTGTTTCCGGACGGGATTGCGGCATTGAAGCGACAACAGCAGTGGCCCTTGGTCAAGCCAGGTACGCGGCAACTGCTGCATGCCGTGGTGGACGCGGCGCGGCGCTCTGGCGTGCCACTGCTAGGGGAAGACGCGGGCTAACGATGGCGGTGCTGCTCACCCCCGCCAAGCCTTCTCAATCCCCGCAATATCAATCTTCGTCATCCCCATCATCGCGTCGAACGCCCGCTGGGCGGCTGCGCGGTCCGGGTCGTTGACGGCGGCCGTCAGCACGCGCGGGGTGATCTGCCACGACAGGCCCCATTTGTCCTTGCACCAACCGCAGGCGCTTTCCTGGCCACCGTTGCCGACGATGGCGTTCCACAGGCGGTCGGTTTCGGCCTGGTCGTCGGTGGCCACCTGGAACGAGAAGGCTTCGGTCTGCGGGAAGGCCGGGCCGCCGTTGAGTCCGAGGCAGGGGATGCCCATGACGGTGAATTCGACGGTCAGCACATCGCCCTGCTGGCCGGAGGGGTAGTCGCCGGGCGCGCGCATGACCGCGCCCACCGAGCTGTCGGGGAAAGTGGCGGCGTAGAAGCGCGCGGCTGCTTCGGCATGGCCGTTGAACCAGAGGCAGATGGTGTTCTTGGCGGGCATGGGCGTCTCCTGAAAACGGGGTGAACACGATAGCCGCAATGCGCGGCAGACGTCGAGGGGCAGGCGGCCCGTGCCCCGGGCGTTTCTTTCGTGTCTTTCTGTAAGTCGTCTTGTGGCCGCAGAGGTGCGAGGAGTACGCTGCCCCTCCCCACGCGGTCGGTACGGGCCGGGGTGCCAGTTGTTCGACGGCGGCGGGATCCGAAGCATCAACAACACACAGGAGACAGACATGGAGAAGACCGGTTTGAAGGGTCGGCGTCTGACCCGGGGGCAATGGGGCGCGGCGTTCGCGGCGACTTTGCTCGTGGCGGCCTGCGGCGGAGGCAGCGACTCGTCCGGCGACAGCGGGGGCGACCTCGCCACCGCGCGGATGCTGACGACAGAGGTGGCTGCAGCGGGAGGGGCGGCGGCCGCTGGATCGTCATCTCCCAGTTGCCTCAACCGGGTCAACAACACGTTCAACAAACTGCTGGAGTGCGTGACCCTGGCCGGTGTCCGGCGCCATCAGCAGGCCCTGCAGACCATCGCCAACGAGAACAACGGCATCCGCACCTCGGGCACGCCGGGGTACGACGCGTCGGTGGACTACGCGGCCCAGGTGCTGCGCGACGCGGGCTACCTGGTCACCGTCACTGACTTCCAGTTCCAGACCTTCATCACGCTCTCGCCCACGGTGCTGGAGCAGGTGTCGCCCGGCCCGGCCGGCCCGCTGGCGAACAACATCATGGAGTACTCGGGCAGCGGCGACGTGACCGCCTCCGTGACGGCGCTGATGCCGCCCCCGGGTGACGGCACACCGGGCTGCGAGGCGGCGGACTTCGCCGGCTTCCCGGCCGGCAACATCGCGCTCATCAGCCGGGGCGGCTGCACGTTTGCCCTCAAGGCCACCAATGCCCAGGCCGCCGGTGCGAGCGGGGTGGTCATCTACAACAACACCACCGGCGACCTCAACGGCACGCTGGGCGAAGCCTTCACCGAGGACATCGGCGTGACCGGCATCACGCAGGCCCTGGGTCAGCAGCTGGCGGCGACGCCCGGGCTGGTGCTGCGGCTCAAGACCGACACCTTCCGTGGCGAGGCGACAACCAGCAACATCATTGCCGAGTCGCGCACGGGCGACCCGAACAACGTGGTGATGGTCGGCGCGCACCTCGACTCGGTGAACGAAGGCCCCGGCATCAACGACAACGGCTCGGGCGTGGCGGCGATCCTGGAGACCGCGGTGCAGATGGCCAAGGTCAAGCCGCGCAACAAGCTGCGCTTCGCACTCTGGGGCGCGGAAGAGTCGGGGCTGGTGGGTTCCACGAACTATGTGGAAGGACTGTCCCAGGCCGAGAAGGACCGCATCGCGCTGTACCTGAACTTCGACATGATCGGCTCGCCCAACCACGTCTTCTTCGTCTACGACGGCGACGATTCGGACGGCACGGGCGAAGGCCCCGGCCCGGGCGGGTCGGACCAGATCGAGAAGGCGTTCGAGTCGTTCTACATGCAGCGCGGCGTGCCGTTCAAGGGCACGGACTTCGATGGCCGCTCCGACTACCGGGCCTTCATCCAGAACCTGATCCCGGCCGGCGGCCTGTTCACCGGCGCCGAAGGCATCAAGACGGCGGAGGAAGCGGCGCTGTGGGGCGGCACGGCGGGCACGGCCTACGACCCGTGCTACCACCAGGCCTGCGACACCTTCGCCAACAACAGCGACACGGCGCTGGACATCAACGCCGACGCGGTGGCCTACACCACGCTGCTGTTCTCGATGAACACCTCGAGCGTGAACGACCAGCGCGGCAAGGGCAACTTCCGCATGCCGGCCCTCAAGCCGCTGCACCCGGAGCGCACGGGGAACTGAAGGCGCTTGACCGATTCACCCCCATGCCGGCCCCCGGGCGGGCGTGGGGGATCAGGCGGGGTCGAGCAGCCAGCGCAGGTCCTCTTCCAGCCGTTGCCACTCCACACCCGACGCCATGTGGCCGTAGGGGCTGTCCAGCTCGCGGTAGCGCAGCGGGCCGGGGACGGCGCCGAGCAGGGCGCGCACCGCGGGGTCGGGCGGGAAGATCGCGTCGGTGGTGCAGACCATGAAGAGCAGGCGCGTGCGGATCTCGGCGAGCCGGCCGCGCACGTCGAAGCGTTCGGCCGCGGCGGCCAGGGTGACCATGCTGTTGGGGTCGAAGCGTTCGGCCCACTGGCGGCAGGCCTGGTCCATGGCGGCCTGTCGCTGCGCCGGGTCGGCGATGCGCGCCTCGAACAGGCGCTCCAGGCCGTAGCTGCGCAGGGTCTGCAGGCGCAGCTCCATCAGCATCTCCTTCATGCGCGGGTCGCCGTAGTGCCAGCCGCCGTTCCAGGCCGGGTGGTCGGCAAAGCGCTGACGCGTGGCCTCTGAACTCAGGCCCTTGGGGTGGGTGAGGCCGGACACCAGCGATCCCACGGCGTCGACCATGTCCGGGAACGACAGCGCCCATTGCAGGGCCTGCCAGCCGCCGTAGGAGGGGCCCACGACCGCACGCAGGTGGCGCACGCCCAGCTGCTGCAGCAGGCGGTGCTGCACGGCCACGATGTCTTCCAGCGTGATGGCGGGAAAGTCCGGCCCCCAGGGCCGTCCGGTGGCCGGGTTGGTGGTGTTCGGGCCGGTGGTGCCGAACGAGGAACCCAGCATGTTGCTGCAGACGATGAAGAAGCGGTCGGTGTCCAGCGGCCGGCCGGGGCCGAGCAGCGGCGCCCACGAGCTCTCGGCCACATGGTGGCCGGGCACGAGCATCGAGGGGCCGCTGGTGTAGCCGTGGGTCACCAGCACGGCGTTGCGGCCGTCGGGTGCGAGCTGGCCGAAGGTGGCGTAGGCAACGTCCAGCGCGGGCAGCTCGGTGCCGCTGGACAGCCGGTGGGCGCCCAGTGAAAGGGTGTTCAGCATGTCAGTCGACCTTGATGCCGGCGGTCTTGATGACCTGGGTCCAGGTCTCGGTTTCGCGCTGGACGAAGGGGGTGAATCTGTCCTTGCCGGTGGCGACCACGGTGGCGCCGGTGGCTTCGATGCGGGCCTTGAGCGGCCCGTTCAGCGCCTTGATGGCGGCGGCCTCAATGGCCGCGACCACCGGCGCGGGAATGCCCTGCGGCCCCGAGATGCCGGCCCAGGCGGTGGCCTCGAAACCGGGGTAGCCCGACTCCGCCACCGTGGGCACCTGCGGCAGCAGCGGGTTGCGCTCCGCGCTGCTGATGGCCAGCGGCACGACCTTGCCGGCCGCGCTGGGCGCGATGACCGCGTCCTGGTTGAGGAACATCAGCTGCACCTGGCCGGCCATGAGGTCGGTGAGGGCGGGCGCGCCGCCGCGGTAGGGGATGTGCAGCATGGAGATGCCGGCGCGCTGCTTGAACATTTCCATGGCCAGGTGGCCCGAGGTGCCGTTGCCCGAGCTGGCGTAGCTCAGGCGGCCGGGGTTCGCCTTGGCGTGCTTCACCAGATCGGCCAGGGTCTTGAAGCCGGTGGAGGGGTGCACGATCAGCGCGTTTGCACCGGCCAGTGCGAATGCGATGTGCACGAAGTCGCGGTTGATGTCGAACGGCAGCTTGGCCACCAAGCCCGGGCTGGTGGCGTTGCCGATCCAGGAGAGCATCAGCGTGTGGCCGTCGGGCGCCGCGCGGGCCGTGGCCTCGGCGGCGATCACGCCGGCGCTGCCGGGCTTGTTCACCACCACCATGGGCTGGCCCAGCAGCTTGCCCATCTCGTCGGCGATCATGCGCGCCGCGTTGTCGGACGGCCCGCCGGCCGGCGCCGCGACGATGAACTGGATGGGGCGGTTGGGGAAAGGCGCCTGCGCGCGGACCGCGGTCGGCGCGAGCGCCTGCAGGCCGCCGAAGCCGCCCAGGACCAGGGCCTGGCGACGGTTCAGCCGGTGGGTTGAATGCATGTCTGTCTCCTGTGGTTGTGACTGCATGGTCCGCGCAAAAGCCATCGGCAACAAGACAGAAATCAGGGCAAGACATTAGACTCTTCAATACCATGTCTGTCGCCTCCACCGTGCTGCTCAACCGCCTCCTGGCCCGGGGCAAGTTCCGCCATGCGCAAGTGCTGCTGCACCTGGCCGAGCTGGGCAGCGTGCAACGCGCGGCCGACGCCATGGGCATGACGCAATCGTCGGTGACGCAGTCGCTGGCCTACCTCGAACAGCTGCTGGAGTCGCAGCTGTTCCACCGCCACGCGCGCGGCGTGCGGCCCACCGAGGTGTGCCAGGACCTGCTGCCGGTGGTGCGGCAGATCGTCTCGGGCCTGGGTGCGGGTGCCGAGGCGGTGGCCGCGCGCCAGCAGCAGGGGCAGGGCATGGTGCGGCTGGCGGCGTCCGGCGCCGCGATCAATGGCCTGCTGCTGCCGGCCCTGGCCGCGTTCGGCGAGCGACACCCGCGCATCAGCGTGCAGCTGCGCGAGCTGGAGCGCGACGAATTGCTGCTGCTGGTCACGTCCGGACAGGCCGACCTGGCGGTGTGCCGCCGGCCCACCGTGGTGCCCAGCGGCTGGCGCTTCGACCGCCTGGTGGACGACCACCTGGTGGTGGTGTGCGGGCCGGCGCATCCGCTGGCGGGCAAGCGGGTGCGGTCGTGGTCGCCGCTGTTCAAGGCCACCTGGCTGCTGCCGCCGGTGGACAGCATCGCGCGGGCGAGCTTCGACGAGGTGGTGCGGGGCGCGGGCGCGGCGCCCGCCACCCACCCGGTGGTGACGCGCTCGCTGTCGGCGCTGGTCTGGCTGCTGCGGCAGCGGCCGCTGCTGGCCCTGCTGCCCTACCGCTCGGTGCGCGCCTGGCTGGACGACGGGGTGTTGGCCACGGTGCCGCTGGACACTGGCGCGGCGCTGGAGCCCATCGGCGTGCTGCGGCCGGAGCAGGGCGCGCGCGCCGCGCAGGACCGGCTGGCGGAATTCCTGCTGGCCCAGTCCGGGGATGGGGTGGCGGTCAGGGCCTGATCACTGCACGATTTCGTCCGCCGGCCCTTTGTGCGCGTCGGGTTTGGCCGTGGCCGCGCTGCCCGCGGCGGCGCTCATCACCAGCCCGATGGCCAGCCATTGCAGGCCGCTCAGGTGCTCGTCGAGCACCAGCACGCCCATCAGCGCGGCCACGGCCGGCTCCATGCTGGCCATGACGCCGAAGGCGGCGGGCGTGAGGCGCTTGAGCGCCACCATCTCCAGCGAGATCGGGATGGCGCTGGAGACGGCCGCCACGCCCAGGCCGAACAGCAGGATGCCAGGCTGCAGCAGCGCGCTGCCGGCGTGCCAGACGCCGAAGGGCACCACCGTGACCGCGGCCATGGTCAGGCCCAGCGCCACCGAATGGCCGGCGTGCAGGTGGCCGACCTTCTTGCCGAACAGGATGTAGGCGGCCCAGAACACGGCCGCGCCGAGCGCGAACATCACGCCCACCGGGTCGAGGCGGGTCACGTCGTGGCCCAGTGGCAGCAGCAGGCCCAGGCCCACGATGGCGAAGGCGATCCAGAGATAGTCGATGGCCCGGCGCGAGGTGAAGAAGGCCACGGCCAGCGGCCCGCTGAACTCGATGGCCACCGCGACGCCGAACGGGATCGTCTGGAGCGACTGGTAGAACATCAGGTTCATGCAGCCCAGGGCCATGCCGTAGCGCACCAGGCTTCTGGCGTCGGCGCGCGTGGTGGTCCAGCGCCAGGGCCGCCAGATCAGCAGCAGGATCAGGGCCGAGAAGCCCACGCGCAGCGCGGTGGTGCCCAGCGCCCCGACCTGCGGGAACAGCTGTTTGCCAAACGAGGTGCCGATGCCCAGTGCCACGACCGAGCCGAGCACGGCCAGCAGGGGCACGGCCTGTGCCCAGCGGAGAGAACTCACTTTGAAATCAGACCAGAGGGATCGTGAAGCGCGCGATCACCGGCTTCGTGTCCGGCCGCACACCGCGCCACCACTCGAAGGCCTCGGCCGCCTGTTCCACCAGCATGCCCACGCCGTCGGCCAGCTGCGTCACACCAGCGGCCTGTGCCTGTTTCAGGAACGGTGTGAGGCCCTTGCCGTAGACCAGGTCGTAAGCCAGGGCGCCGGGCGCGAACACGCCCGCGGGCAGCGGCAACTCGTCTTTGGAGAGGCCGGTGGACGTGGCGTTGAGGACCACGTCGAAGGCCTCGCCAGCGAGTTCGTCGTAGCCGCCGGTCTGCAGCGCCGTGTGGGCCGCAAAGTCGGCCTTGAGGCCGTGGGCCTTGGCAGCGGTGCGGTTGGCAATCGCGATGACCGCGGGCTTCTGCGCCGCGATCGGCAGGATGGCGCCGCGCGTGGCACCGCCCGCGCCGCAGATCAACACCCGTTTGCCCGCCAGCGACACGCCCAGGTTGTGCTGGATGTCGTTGACCAGGCCCAGGCCGTCGAAGTTCTGCGCCCAGATGCGGCCGCCCTCGAACTTGAGCGCATTGACCGCGCCCGCCAGGCGGGCCGATTCCATCGGGTCGGTGGCGATCTCGAAGGCCTGCAGCTTGAAGGGGATGGTGACGTTCATGCCCCGGCCGCCGTTGGCGATGAAGGCCTGGACCGTGGCCTTGAAGCCGTCGAGCGGGCCTTCGATGGCGGTGTATTCGATGTCCTGGCCGGTGGCCTGCGCGAAGGCGCCGTGGATCAGGGGGGACTTGCTGTGGCCAATGGGGTTGCCGATGACGGCGTAGCGGTCGGTCATGGTGCGGGGCGCGGGAGGAAACAGGGGCTTTGGAAAGGCAGCCTGCGATTGTCGCGCATGGGGGCTACCATGCCCCGATGACCAAGACCCTCAAGATCGATTTCGTCTCCGATGTGTCCTGCCCCTGGTGTGCGATCGGCCTGGCCGGCCTGGAGCGTGCGCTGGAGCGGGTGCAGCCGGACATCGCGGCCGAGCTGCACTTCCAGCCCTTCGAACTCAACCCGCAGATGGGCCCCGAAGGCGAGGACGTGGGCGAGCACCTGACCAGGAAGTACGGCAGCACGCCCGAGCAGCAGGCGCAGATCCGCGAGACCATCCGCCAGCGTGGCGCGGAGGCTGGTTTCAGCTTCAACAAGGACGGTCGCGGCCGCATCTGGAACACCTTCGACGCGCACCGCCTGCTGACCTGGGCCGAGGCGGAAGGTGAACCGGGCCAGCAGCTGGCCCTCAAGCGCGCGCTGATGGAGGCGCACCACGGCCGCGCCGAAAGCCCGGCCGACCCGGCGGTGCTGCTGGCGGCGGTGCAGCAGGCCGGGCTGGACGTGGACCGCGCGCAGCGGGTGCTGACCAGCGACGAGTTCGCCGACGAGGTGCGCGAGCGCGAGCAGTTCTACACCGGCCACGGCATCCACTCGGTGCCGGCGGTGATCGTCAACGACCGGCACCTGATCTCGGGCGGGCAACCGGCCGAGGCCTACGAACAGGCACTGCGGCAGATCGCCCAGGAGGCCTGATCAGCCGGTCTGCGCCGAGCGGTGGGTCCGGGCCTGCTCGGTGATGGCCGACCGGACCTCGGGCGCAAGCCGGTCCAGGTTCTTCATCTGCATGGCCATGCGCGGGTTCCGCCGCAGCACCGGCTCGTGCCGCATCAGAAAGTCCCAGTACAGCGTGGTGAAGGGGCAGGCCTTGGGTCCGGTGCTCTGGGCCGGGTCGTAGCGGCAGCCGCTGCAGTGGTTGCTCATGCGCTGGATGTACCTGCCCGTGGCCACATAGGGCTTGCTGCCCAGCAGGCCGCCGTCGCCGTACTGGCTCATGCCCAGGGTGTTGGGCAGTTCCACCCACTCCACCGCGTCCACGTACACGCTCAGGTACCACGCATGGACGGCCTGCGGCCGCACGCCCAGCAGCAGCGCGTAGAGCCCCGTGACCATGAGGCGCTGGATGTGGTGGGCGTAGCCGTGCGCCAGGGTCTGCGTGATCGCTTCGCGCAGGCAGGCCATCTCGGTCTCGCCGGTCCAGTACCAGGCGGGCAGCGGCGCCTGCGCCTCCAGCGCGTTGCGTTCCAGGTAGCCGGGCATCTGCGTCCAGTAGATGCCGCGCACGTACTCGCGCCAGCCCAGTATCTGGCGGACGAAGCCTTCCACCGCGGCCAGCGGTGCGTGGCCGTTGCGGTACGCCGCTTCGGCCGCGGCCACAACCTCGCGCGGGTTCAGCAGTTTGAGGTTGAGCGCGGCGCTCAGCTGCGAATGCCAGAGCCAGACCTCGCCGACCCACATCGCGTCTTCAAACTGTCCGAACAGCGGCAGGCGCTGCTCAATGAAGTTGTCCAGCGCGCGCAGGGCGTCGGCGCGGGTGACGGGCCAGGCAAAGCTGTCCAGTGATCCCGGGTGGTCGGCGAAGCGCAGGTTGACCAGTTCGATCACCTCGCGCGTGATCGCATCGGGCTCAACAAAGAACGGCGCCGGCACATTCTGCGGGCCGGTCTTGCCGAAGCTCTCCCGGTTGTCGGCGTCGAAGTTCCACTGGCCGCCCGCCGGCTGTTTGCCGTCCATCAGCACGCCGTGTTTCTGCCGCAGCGCGCGGTACCAGTATTCGAGGCGCAGCTGCTGGCGGCCTTTGGCGTGCGCGGCGAACTCGCGCACGGTGGAAAAGAAGTGCGTGTCGTCGCGCAGCTCAAGTGGCAGGCCAGCCTGCGCCGCCACGCCGCGCAGCGCCTGCAGCACGCGCCAGTCGCCCGGGGCGGTGAGGATCAATGCTTGCGGCTGCAGGTCGGTGATGGCCCGTTGCAGTTCACACGCCAGCGTGCCGGTGTTGTCCGCGTCCTGAAGCCGGGTGTAGCGCAGCGGCAGGCCGCGCTCGCACAGCCCGGCCGCGAAGTGCCGCATGGCACTCAGGAAGATCGCGATGCGCGGCTTGGCCGACCACACGTGGGTGGATTCTTCGGCCACCTCGGCCATCCACACCGTGTCCTGTGCGGGGTCGAAGCCGTCGAAGGCGGTGCTGCCGTGGTCCAGCTGGTCGCCTAGCACGATGACCAGGTGGCGGATCGGCTCAGCGGGCATCTCAGTCATTCGGTGGGGAAACGTTCCTGCGCGCCCGGCAGGCGTCGGAGCAGTACTTGACCTCGTCCCAGTTCTTCGCCCAGGCCTTGCGCCAGCTCATGGGCCGGCCGCAGACCACGCAGGGTTTGCTGGGCAGGTGGGCCTTGTTGCCTTTGAAGTCGTTTCGCACCCGGCGGTTCTATCGCAGCCGGCCTACTCCGCGCCGTGCGCGGGCTTTTGTGTCTTCAGGGCTGGGCGTCCAGAAACCGGCGAACCTCACGCATCGCAGCCTCTGGCTGGTCGTTGAACAGGGCGTGACCGGCATCGGGCAGGTTCACCAGCCGGGCGTTCCGGAAATGCCGCATGTGGCGCCGCTGCTGCGCCTCGCCCATGCGCGGGCTGCAGCCGCCGGTCATGAACAGCACCGGTCCGGCGAAGGCCTCGACGCCCCGGTGGAAGCTCAGGCGGGCGGCGAAGGCGGGGTCGTCGCCCATGCGGCCGATCATGGCGTCGTAGACCGCGCCGCCCGCGCGCCAGCCTTCCAGCGCCGGGACGCGGCCGTCGCAGGTGGCGCCGGCCTGGAACAGGGTCATCATCTGCCCGATCAGCCAGTCGCGCCGGGCATGCGGGTCGCCGCCGCTGTCGACCCGCCATTGCGAGAGCCAGGCCCGGGCCATGCCACCCACCACCGCCCAGCCGGGCCAGCCGCCGCCCATGGCGGCCTCCATCGTGTCCTTGTCCAGGAAACCCGGCTCGGCCAGCACCAAACGGCGCACCTTGTCAGGGTGGCGACCGGTGTAGGCCGAGGCCAGCATCGCGCCCCAGGAATGGCCCAGCAGGTCGATGGGACGGCCGGGGCTGACCTGGTTCACGATGGCGTCGAGGTCGTCCAGGTAGCCCTCGACGCTGATGGTCTCGGCCGGCACGCGCGGCGACAGGCCGCTGCCGCGCTGGTCGTAGAACACCACGCGACGCGTATCGGACAGGGCCTGCAGGCCCAGCAGGTAGCGGTAGTCGCCGCCCGGTCCGCCGTGCAGCACGATGAGCACCGGCTTGCCGGTGTCGCCAAACGACTCGGCGTGGAAGCGGTAACCGTTGGCGGTGAGCGAGGGCAGGGCCGGGTCCTGGTCGGTGGTGGCCGGCACGGTGATGGCGGCGGCGCGGGCGGCCAGGGCCAGAAGCAGCAGGCCGCTGAAAGTGGCGAGGGTTCGGAGCATGGTGGTGAGGGGTTGGACGGAATGCCAGAATCGTCGCCCACACCACCTGCCGGCGCGACAACAAATGTTATCGAGCACCACCGACGCTGACCGCCGCGCCGTCCTCGGGATCGCGGCCGGGTTCGCACCCGTCTCCGACGCCGACTTTGCACCGCTGCTGCAGGCGCTGGAGGGCCGCGACCTGGCGGCCGGCGAAGCGCTGCTGCACGCCGGGCAGGCCGATGCGCGCGAGTTCTTCGTGCTCTCGGGCCTGGTGCGGCTGAGCGTGGGCGACGCCCAGGGCCGCGAGGTGACGCTGGGCTTCTGCGCCGGGCCGTGCGTGCTGCCGCCTTCCATCACGCGCACCCGCGACGGCCGCTCGCGCATCGACGCGACCGCGCTGGAGCCGTCGCGCGTGGCGGGCTTCGACGCGGCGCTGCTGACGGCCACGATGCTGCGCCACCCGGCGGTGCAGCGCTGGGGCGATGCGGTGCTGCGCAGTGAACTGCTGCGCAAGGCCGACCGCGAGTGGCAGCTGGCTGCGCTGCCGGCTGCCGAACGGCTGGCCCTGTTGCGCGAGGCGATGCCGGGGCTGGAACAACGTGTGGCGCACCGGCTGATCGCCAGCTACCTGGGTGTGACGCCGGTGACGCTCAGCCGCCTGCGGCGGCAGCTCGGGACCTGAGGTGGGGCACAGGCTCAGGCCAGTGCCCGCGCGATCTTGCCGCGCTTGACCGTGGGCCGTGGCACCGGGCAGGGCAGGTGCTCGAACCAGCGGCGCACATCGTCGTCCACGCACAGGCCGTGCATGTAGTTGTAGATCGCCTTGCGCAGGCCCTGGCCCAGCACGTCGTGGTCCACGCCGGGCGGCATGGGCGTGGGGTCGGTGAAGCCGATGTCGTTCTTGGCGAAGCGCACCTCGGGCAGTGGGATCAGTTCGACGCCGTAGGCCGCCGGGTCCATGCCGACTGGCGAGTGCACCGTGCAACTGAATCGGTGGAAGAAGCCGCTCTGGATGCAGCCGTTCTCGAACAGCTGGCGCACGTATTCGAGCGCGTCCACGGTGTCCTGCAACGTCTGCGTCGGGAAACCGTACATCAGGTAGGCGTGCACGAGGATGCCGGCGTCGGTGAAGCCCTTGGTCACGCGCGCCACCTGCTCCACGCTCACGCCCTTTTTCATGAGGTTGAGCAGCCGGTCGCTGGCCACTTCCAGCCCGCCGCTCATGGCGATGCAGCCGCTTTGCGCCAGCAGTTCGCTCAGCTCGGGCGTGAAGGTTTTTTCAAAGCGGATGTTGCCCCACCAGCTGATCTGCAGATCACGGCGGATCAGCTCCTCGGCCAGGGCCTTGAGCGCCTTGGGCGGCGCGGCCTCGTCGACGAAGTGGAAGCCGGTCTGGCCGGTCTCGTTGACGATCTTCTCGATGCGGTCGGCCAGGGTGGACGCGGTCGCGGTTTCGTAGCGGCCGATGTAGTCCAGGCTCACGTCGCAGAAGCTGCACTTCTTCCAGTAGCAGCCGTGCGCCACGGTCAGCTTGTTCCAGCGCCCGTCGCTCCACAGCCGGTGCATGGGGTTGAGCATGTCCAGCAGGCTGAGGTAGCGGTCGATGGGCAGTCCGTCCCAGGTGGGCGTGCCCACGTCCTCGAACGGGATGTCGGGCTCGGCGAGGTTCACGTACTTCACCTCGCCGTTCTCGCGCAGGAAGGTGCGCTGCAGCCGCTGCTTGCCACGCTCGCCGCGCAGGTGCTCGATCAGCGACAGCACGGGCCGCTCGCCCGCGTCCAGCGTCACGTAGTCGACGAAGTCGAACACGCGCGGGTCTTTCAGCTCGCGCAGCTCGGTGTTGACGAAGCCGCCGCCCAGGCCGATGCGGATGTGCGGGTGCTGCGCCTTGATGGTCTGCGCGATGCGCAGGGCCGCGTACATGGCGCCCGGGAAGGGCACGGACAGCAGCACCAGCGTCGGCTGGTGGCGGCGGATGGCCGCCAGGGTCAGGTCGTGCAGCAGCTGGTCCACCAGGGTGGGCGCCGCGGCCAGCGCATTGGCCAGCGGGTCGAACGTGGGCTGGCTGCTGGCCAGTGATTCGGCGTAGCGCACGAACTCGAAGCGCTCGTCGGCCGCGTCGCGGATCACGTCCGACAGGTCGTTGAGGTAAAGCGTGCACAGGTGGCGCGCCTTGTCCTGCACGCCCAGCGCGCCGAAGGCCCAGCCGAGCGGGTCGCCGCTGCCGTCGTCGACGTAGTTGTCCAGCGCGGAAAAGCGCGGCCCCTCGGGCAGCAGGCCACGCGCGGCGATGCGGTATGCCAGGGTCGAATCACGGCCCTGCAGGTAGGCGATCACCGGGCCGATGGTGGCGCGGTAGGCCTCGAACTGGTCGAGGAAGCTGTGCACGCTGGCCGTGCGCTGCGCCTCCGGCTGGGCCAGCGCACAACCGCGCAGCGCCTCCAGACCGGCCGGCGTGAACAGCCGCAGCACGAGGGCCAGCGCCAGGTCTTCTTGCACCGCGTCGATGCCGCGCGAGCGCAGGAAGCCGGTGAGGTAGGCGGTGGAGGGGTAGGGCGTGTTGAGCTGCGTCATCGGCGGGATGAGGCTCAGCACGCGGAAGGCGGCTGCGGTCATCCCCCGATTGTGCCGACAAGGGGCGGTCCGGCGGGCGTGGGGGTCAACACTCCACGATGTTCACGGCCAGCCCGCCGCGCGCCGTTTCCTTGTACTTCGTCTTCATGTCCGCCCCCGTCTCGCGCATGGTCTTGATGACCTTGTCCAGGCTGACGTGGTGCGTGCCGTCGCCGCGCAGCGCCATGCGCGCGGCGTTGATGGCCTTGACCGAGGCGATGGCGTTGCGCTCGATGCAGGGGATCTGCACCAGGCCGCCGACCGGGTCGCAGGTCAGGCCCAGGTGGTGTTCCATACCGATCTCGGCCGCGTTCTCCACCTGCTCGGGCGTGCCGCCGAGCACGGCGCACAGCGCACCGGCGGCCATGGAGCAGGCCACGCCCACCTCGCCCTGGCAGCCGACCTCGGCGCCGCTGATGCTGGCGTTTTCCTTGTAGAGGATGCCGATGGCGGCGGCGGTGAGCAGGAAGTCCACCACGCCGTCGTCGCTGGCGCCCGGCACGAAGCGCCGGTAGTAGTGCAGCACCGCGGGCACGATGCCGGCCGCGCCGTTGGTGGGCGCCGTGACCACGCGGCCACCCGCGGCGTTTTCCTCGTTCACCGCGAGCGCGTAGAGGTTGACCCAGTCGAGCACGGCCAGCGGGTCGGTCAGTGCTTTCTCGGGGTGGCCGGTCAGGTCGCGAAACAGCGCGGGCGCGCGGCGGCGCACCTTGAAGCCGCCGGGCAGCACGCCGTCGGTGGCGCAGCCGCGCTGCACACAGGCCTGCATCACGTCCCAGATGCGCAGCAGTCCGGTGCGCACTTCCTCGTCGTTCCGCCAGTGGCGCTCGTTGCTGCGCATCACGCCCGCGATGGACAGGCCGTGTTCGCGGCAGCGCTGCAGCAGCTCGTCGCCGGTGCGAAACGGGATCGGCAGTTGTGTGATGTCGGGTGCGATCACCTTCTGCCGCTGGCCGTCGGCCATGACCTCCTCGCTCACCACGAAGCCGCCGCCCACCGAATAGAACGTGCGCTCGGACAGCACCGCGCCCGCCGCGTTCCAGGCCGTCAGGCGCATGCCGTTGGCGTGCAGCGGCAGGGCCTGGCGGTGCAGGGTCAGGTCCTCGCGGTCGGCCCAGGCGATGGTGTGCGTGCCCATGAGCGCAATGCGGCCCTGTTCGCGGATCGCGCGCACGGTGGGCTCGACCGATTCGATGGGCACCGACTCCGGCTCGTGCCCGCACAGCCCGAGCAGCACCGCCTTGTCGCTGCCGTGGCCGCGGCCGGTGGCCCCCAGCGAGCCGTACAGCCCCACCTGCACCCGCGCCACCGCGGGCAGCAGGCCAGCGGTCTCCAACCCGTGCGCGAACAGGCGCGCCGCGCGCATCGGGCCGACGGTGTGCGAGCTGCTGGGCCCGATGCCGATCTTGAACAGGTCGAACGCGGAGACGGCCATGGCGGTTCCTTGGTGGTCAGACGGCGGGTGCGGGCATCACCACGCGGGTGTGGCGCCGCTGCTCCTGCCACTGTGCCACGTGGCCGGCCAGCTGGTGCGCGGTGATGGCCGAGAGCGTCCAGCCCAGGTGGCCGTGGCCGGTGTTGTAGAACACGTTGGGCAGGCGGCCGGGGCCGACGCGGGGCAGCATGTCCGGCATCATGGGCCGCAGGCCGGCCCAGGGCTCGACGCGGCGCGTGCTCACGCCCGGGAAGCACTGGTTGACCCAGTCCACCAGCGGCTTGATGCGGTCGGCGCGGATGTCGCGGTTGAAGCCGTTGAACTCGGCCGTGCCGGCGACGCGGAAGCGGTCCACGCCCAGGCGGCTGGTGACCAGCTTGGTCTCGTCGTCCAGCAGGCTCACATTCGGCGCGGCGGCCTGGCTCTGTTCGTCGTTCAGCATCACGGTGATGGAGTAGCCCTTGACCGGGTAGACGTTGAGGCGATCGCCCAGTTGGGCGCCGATGGCGCGGCTGTGCACGCCGGCGCAGACCACCACCGCATCCGCGCTCACCACCTCGCCGTCCGCCAGCGTGACGTGGGCGGTCTGGCCCGTGCTCTGCACGCGGGCCACCGCGCGGCCCGTCAGCAGGCGAACGCCACGGCGTTCGCAGGCCAGGCTCATGCCGTGGGTGTACTTGTGGATGTCGCCGGTGCTGTCGCTCTCGGTGTAGTAGCCGCCGTAGTAGTCGCCGGCCAGGGTGGGCTCGATGGCGCGCATCTCGTCGAGGGTGACGGCGCGGCGCGGCAGGCCGCCTTCGGCCAGCAGCTTGCTCACTTCGCCCGCGTGGTCGAAGCCGGCCTTGTCGCGGTAGATGTGCAGGATGCCCTGCTGCTTCAGGTCGAAGTCGATGCCCTCGGCCTGCGCCCAGCCGAACAGGTGCTCGCGCGCGGCAATTGCCAGCTTGGCAGTGGCGATGGTGTTCTCGCGGTACTTGGGGATGGCGGCCGCGAACTCGGCGAACCAGGACAGCTTGTGCCAGCTCGGCTTGGGGTTGACGAGCAGCGGCGCGTCGGCCTTGAGCATCCACTTGATGCCCTTGAGCAGGGTGGAGGGGTGGGTCCAGGTTTCGGCGTTGGAGGCCGACAGCTGGCCGCCGTTGGCGTGGCTGGTTTCCATGCCCGCGTAGCGGTGCTGTTCGATCAGGGTGACGTCGTGACCTTCGCGGGACAGGGCGTAGGCGCTGGTGACGCCGGTGATGCCGCCGCCGATGACGATGAGCTGTGCCATGGGGTTTCTCTCGATAGCCGTCAAACAGGGATGGGCACGACCCGCACACCGTGTGCGGGCCATGACCCCCTCTGTTTGTGACCTGAGAGATTCACCCGCCATTCCGGCGGGCTTGCTCCTGCGGTGGGCCGGGGGACGAATCCCGGCCGCTCTTCAGAGTGTTGCGCTGAGCGCGCGCTGAACACTGATCGGTCCTTTTGCCTGAGAGTTTCCGGGGCGGTTGCTCCTTCGGCGCCGGTTCCCCTGTGGGGCCGGTCTCTCCCGATCAGCGGAAGAAGGCGCTTATTGTGCCTGCAGGCCGATGGATTTGACGATGGCCCTGAACTGTTGGGTGCCATCGGCATACGCCTTGTCGGCCTCGGCCAGGGTCTGCGGCTTGGGCAGCAGCTGGCTGTTGGCTTCCAGCGCGGCGTGCACGGCCGGGTCGCCCAGCGTGCCGGTGATGGCCTTGTGCAGTGCGGCCACCACAGGTTCGGGCGTGTCCCGCTTGACGAAGTAGCCGGTCCAGATCCTGAACGTGAAGTCCTTGAGCTGCTTGCTCTCGCTGATCGCCGGGTACTGCTTCACGCTCTCCAGCCGCTCGCCATTCAGCATGGCCAGCACCTTCACGCGGCCCTGCTTCTGCATCTCGTCGTACTTCTTGCCATAGGGCGCAAGGAAGAAGTCCACCTGGCCGGCCATCAGGTCCTGCTCGGCCGGCGCGGCGCCCTTGTAGGGCACGTGGACCATAGGGATGCCGGTGACCTTGGACAGGTGCTCGCCCAGCAGGTGGTAGAACGAACCGGGGCCGACGCTGGCGAAGGTCAGCGGCTTGCCGTCCTTGGCGGCCTTGCGGGCGTGCTCCACGAACTCGTCCACGCTGTTCACCGGCAGGTCTTTCTTGGCGAGGAAGGCGATCTGGGCGGTGGCGATCATCTGCACCAGGCGGAAGTCTTCGCTCTTGAACTTGATCGACGAAATCGCCAGCGGCGCCAGGATCAGCTCGTTGGGCGAGCCCTGGAAGATGGTGTAGCCGTCGCTCGGTCCGTTGAGCACCTTGGCCGCGGCGATGGAGCCGCTGGCCCCGCCGAGGTTTTCCACGATCACCGGCTGGCCCAGCTGCTTGCCCAGGGTGTTGTTGACCGAGCGCGCGATCACGTCCGACAGGCCGCCGGCGGGGTAGGGCACCATCAGCGTGACCGGCTTGGACGGGAAGGTCTGGGCGGCGGCGGTGCCGGCCAAGCCGAGGGTGGCCAGCGCGGCGGCGGCCAGAGCCAAGTGGATGCGGATGCGGGCGTTCATGGTGTTGTCTCCTGTTGTGGTTCTCAAGGGGTGGGGGAAAGCAGGTCCTGCACCAGCGCGATCCAGTAGGCCGCGCCGGGGGCGATGTTCAGGTCGTTGAAGTCGTAAGCCGGGTTGTGCACCATGCACGCGCCGGGCTCGCCATCGGCGCCGTTGCCGATGAAGAGGTAGCTGCCCGGCACGCGTTCGAGCATGAAAGCGAAGTCCTCGCTGCCGCTGACCATCGGGCCCTGCGGGTTGATCTGTTCCGCGGGGAAGTGCTTGCGCGCCACTGCCAGCGCGCGGGCGGTCTGCTCTGCGTCGTTGACCAGCACCGAATAGCCGGGCCGCCAGGCGATCTCGGCACGCACGCCGAAGCTCTGCGCCTGCAGCTGCACCAGTTCGCGGATGCGCTGCTCCACACTGCGCCGCACCTGCGGGTCCAGCGTGCGCACGCTGATCTCCAGCCGCGCCTCGGCCGGGATCACATTGTTGGCCTCGCCCGCATGGATCGCGCCCACGGTGACCACGGCCGGCTGCAGCGGGTCGACGTGGCGCGAGACCACGGTCTGCAGCGCCATCACCAGCGAGGCCGCGGCCACCACCACGTCGGTCGCCTTGTGCGGCATGGCGCCGTGGCCGCCGTGGCCGTGCAGGGTGACGGTGGCGTAGTCGGACGAGGCCATGGCCGGGCCGCTGCGGAACACCAGCTGGCCCTGCGGGATGCCCGGCATGTTGTGCATGGCGAAGATGGCGTCGCAGGGGAAGCGCTGGAACAGGCCGTCCTCCATCATCTTGAGCGCACCACCACCGCCTTCTTCGGCCGGCTGGAAGATGAGGTTCAGCGTGCCGTCGAAGCGGCCATGCTGCGCCAGGTGGTGCGCGGCGGCCAGCAGCATGGCGGTGTGGCCGTCGTGGCCGCAGGCGTGCATCACGCCGTGCTCGCAGCTGGCCCAGGCCGCGCCGGTGGCCTCGGCGATCGGCAGGGCGTCCATGTCGGCGCGCAGGCCGAGGGTTCGGTTCGATGTTCCGCGCTTCAGTTGCCCGACCACGCCGGTGCCGCCCAGGCCAGTGGTGACCTCGTAGCCCCAGGCGCCCAGCTGGGCCGCCACCAGCGCGGCGGTGCGGCGCTCGCTGAAGGCCAGCTCGGGGTGGCGGTGGATGTCGCGGCGGACGGCGATGAACTGTTCGACGGCGGCGTCACTGAGGCGATCCATGCAAAGCACTCCTGAAACATGAACTTTGTTGCATGTTAGGAAGCGCCTGAATTAAAGTCCAATGCATTGATGTGCAACGATCCATGACTTTTGATGGAGATTGGGGATGACCCTTGTGCAGCTGAAGCACTTTGTGGTGCTGGCGGAGGCAGGATCGTTCGTGCAGGCGTCCAAGGTGCTCTACCTGACGCAGCCCGCGCTGACGCGCAGCATCCAGGGGCTGGAGGACGAGCTGGGCGGCCGCCTGTTCGACCGGCTGGGCCGGCGCATCGCGCTCACCCCTTTCGGCCAGGAGGCGCTGCAGCGCGCGCGCCGGCTGGTGGCCGATGCCGAAGCGCTCAGGCAGACCGGCAAGGGTCTGCATGCGGGTCTGATCGGCACATTGCGCATTGGCCTGAGTTCGGGGCCGGGTGCGCTGCTGTCGGTGCCGCTGATGCTGCACATGGGTGAGCACCACCCCAGGCTGCAGCTGCAGATCTCGCGCGGCAACACCAGCGTGCTGGTCGACGCGCTGCGCGAGCAGCAGCTGGACGCCGCCGTGCTGGACGTGCGCTCGGTGCGGCCTGCGGCCGACCTGGCCGTCGCGCAGGTGTTCGAACTGGCGGCGGGCTTCCTGGTGCGGCCGGACCACCCGCTGGTGCAGCTCGGGCGGCCGGCCACCATCGGGGACGTGCTGGCCTATCCCATCGCCTCCACGCCGCTGAGCGACGAGGTGGCGCGCATCCTGATCGGGCGCTACGGCCCGCAGGCCAACCCGGACGACATGGTGACCCTGCGCAGCGACGAAACGCTGACCATCGTCGAGGTGGCGCGCCAGAGCCAGGCCATCGTGCTGACCGCCCACGCCGCCGCCCGGGGCCTGGTGCCGCTGCGCCTGTCGCCCGCGCTGGACGCCACCGCGCGCTTCGGCCTGGTCACGCTCAGTCAGCGGCAGGAGGCGCCCGCGCTGCGCATCCTGCGCGAGTGGCTGGGCCGCTGGGTGGTCCAGAATGGGGCCGCATGAAACTCACGGCTTTGCTGATCGCGATCGAGGTGGGCGGCACGGTGGCCTTCGCCATGTCCGGGCTGATTGAGGCCATGCGCAAGCGCATGGACGTGGTGGGTGTGTTCTCGGTCGCCTTCGTCGCCGCCTTCGGCGGCGGCACGGTGCGCGACCTGCTGCTCGACCGCCGGCCGCTGTTCTGGGTCGAGCACGAGGCCTACCTCTGGCTGGTGTTCGCCATGGTGATCAGCGCGCCCTGGTGGCTCAAGGCCGTGCTCAAGGACGCTGGCGTGCGGCTGATGGAATGGGCCGACGCCTTCGGCCTCGGGCTGTTCGCGATCTCGGGCACCAGCATCGCCGTGGCGGCGGGCATGTCGCCGGGCGTGAGCGTGCTGATGGGCACCACCACCGCCATCGTGGGTGGCGTGGCGCGCGACGTGCTGTGCAACGAGGTGCCCAAGGTGTACCAGGACCACCGGCCCTATGCGCTGTGTGCGGTGGCGGGCAGCCTGGCCTACATCGGGCTGGTTGTTGTGCTGGGCCTGGGTTCCGAGCTGGCGAGCCTGGCGGGCATCGCCGTGGCCACCGGCAGCCGCCTGCTGGCCGTCGCCTTCGACTGGCAGCTGCCCGGCTGGCGCCTGCCGCAGAAATGACAACGCCGGTGAGGGCGAACCCCACCGGCGTTGATGGTCATGAGGCCTGACGTTCAGGCCAGTTCGCTGACGGGCACGCAGCTGCAGAACAGGTTGCGGTCGCCGTAGACGTTGTCCACCCGGCCCACCGACGGCCAGTACTTGGTGTTGAGCGCGGCGCCCTGGGCGGCCACCGCCACTTCGCGGGAGTAGGGGTGCGGCCACTCGCCCTTGAGCACGCTGGCCGCGGTGTGCGGCGCGTTCTTCAGCGGGTTGTCGTCCTGCGGCCACTCGCCCTTTTCCACGCGGCGGATTTCCTCGCGGATCGCGATCATCGCGTCGATGAAGCGGTCCAGTTCCTCGCGCGTCTCGCTCTCGGTGGGCTCGACCATCAGCGTGTTGGCCACCGGGAAGCTCAGCGTGGGCGCGTGGAAGCCGTAGTCCATCAGCCGCTTGGCCACGTCCTCTGCCATCACGCCGCAGGTCTCCTTGAAGCCGCGCAGGTCCAGGATGCACTCGTGCGCCACATGGCCGTTGGCCGAGGCGTAGAGCGTGGGGTAGTGGTCGGCCAGGCGCTTGCTGATGTAGTTGGCCGACAGGATGGCCGCCTCGGTCGCGTGCTTCAGACCATCGGCGCCCATCATGCGGATGTACATCCAGCTGATCGGCAGCACGGCGGCGTTGCCCAGCGGGGCCGCGCTGACCGCGCCCACGGCATGTTCCGAAGCGGGCGAGCCACACACGCCACCGGGTTCCGCGCCACGGCCATGGCCGGGCAGGAAGGGCACGAGGTCTTCCACCACGCAGACCGGGCCGACGCCCGGGCCGCCACCGCCGTGCGGGATGCAGAAGGTCTTGTGCAGGTTCAGGTGGCTCACGTCGCCGCCGAACTCGCCCGGCGCGGCCACGCCGACCAGCGCGTTCATGTTGGCGCCGTCCAGGTACACGCGGCCGCCGTGCTGGTGCACCAGGGCGCAGAGTTCCTTGACCGTGGTCTCGAACACGCCGTGCGTGCTGGGATAGGTGATCATCACCGCGGCCAGGTTCGCGCTGTGCTGTTCGCACTTGGCCTTCAGGTCGGCCATGTCCACGTTGCCGTTCTCGTCGCACCTGGTCACCACCACCTGCAGGCCCACCATCTGGGCGGAGGCCGGGTTGGTGCCGTGGGCCGACGAGGGGATCAGGCAGATGTTGCGGTGGCTTTCGCCGCGCGAGGCGTGGAAGGCCTGGATGGCCAGCAGGCCGGCGTATTCGCCCTGCGAACCGGCGTTGGGCTGCAGGCTGATGCCGGCATAGCCCGTGGCCTGGCAGAGCCAGGCGCGCAGCTGTTCGTCGAGCTCCTGGTAGCCCGCCAACTGATCGGCCGGGGCGAAGGGGTGCACGCCCGCAAACTCCGGCCAGGTGATGGGGATCATCTCGCTGGTGGCGTTGAGCTTCATGGTGCAGGAGCCCAGCGGGATCATGCTGCGGTCCAGCGCCAGGTCCTTGTCGGACAGCGCGCGGATGTAGCGCAGCATGCCGGTTTCGCTGTGGTGGCTGTCGAACACCGGGTGCGTGAGGTAGGCGCTGGTGCGGCGCAGTTCGGCCGGAATGAGTGGCTCCACGCCCTTCTCGAAGGCGTCGAACGAGGGCAGGGCCTGACCGTCGGCGGCGAAGGCCGACCACAGCAGGGCGATGTCGTCGCGCGTGGTGGTTTCGTCCAGCGACATGCTGACGTACTGGCCCCAGGACAGGCGCAGGTTGGCGCCTTTGGACAGTGCCTTGGCGACGATGGCTTTCGCCTGGGCAGCGTCGGCGGCCTTGACGGTCAGCGTGTCGAAGGCCGATTCGCTGGTCAGCGTGTGGCCCAGCTGCTGCAGGCCGGCGGCCAGCACGGCGGTGTAGGCGGCCACGCGCTGCGCGATGCGCTTGAGCCCCTGCGGGCCGTGGTAGACCGCGTACATGCTGGCGACGACGGCCGGCAGCACCTGCGCCGTGCAGATGTTGGAGGTGGCCTTCTCGCGGCGGATGTGCTGCTCGCGCGTCTGCAGCGCCAGGCGGTAGGCCGGGTTGCCGTGGGTGTCCACGCTCACGCCGACCAGGCGGCCGGGCAGCGAGCGCTTGTACTCGTCGCGGCAGGCCATGTAGGCGGCGTGCGGGCCGCCCGCACCCATGGGCATACCGAAGCGCTGGGTGGTGCCGACCACGATGTCGGCGTCGAACTCGCCCGGCGGCACCAGCAGGGTCAGCGCCAGCAGGTCGGCCGCCACGATGAAGGCGGCCTGCTTGCCGTGCACCGTCTGCACGTCGGCGCGCAGGTCGTCGATGCGGCCGCTGGTGGACGGGTACTGCGCCAGCACGGCGAAGTAGTCGTCGCCCTTCAGCGCCTCTGTCCACTCGGTGGCGGAGTTCGCCAGCTTCACGGTCAGGCCCAGCGGCCTGGCGCGGGTCTGGATCACCTCGATGGTCTGCGGGTGCGCGTCACCGGCCACCACGATGGTGTGGCCCTTGGCCTTGACCGAGCGCTTGGCCAGGGTCATGGCTTCGGCGGCGGCGGTGGCCTCGTCCAGCATGGACGCGTTGGCGATCGCCATGCCGGTCAGGTCGGTGACCATGGTCTGGAAGTTGACCAGCGCCTCCATGCGGCCCTGCGAGATCTCGGCCTGGTAGGGCGTGTAGGCGGTGTACCAGGCGGGGTTTTCGAGGATGTTGCGCAGGATGACGCCCGG
Source organism: Hydrogenophaga sp. NH-16 (assembly GCF_004006415.1). Taxonomy (NCBI): domain Bacteria; kingdom Pseudomonadati; phylum Pseudomonadota; class Betaproteobacteria; order Burkholderiales; family Comamonadaceae; genus Hydrogenophaga; species Hydrogenophaga sp. NH-16. The sequence continues at coordinate 1,832,723 of NZ_CP029344.1, read as the reverse complement.
CGTGTGGGTGCCGTAGTAGCCCTGTCCGATGAAGCTCTTGAAGACCTTGTTCTTGGCCGCGATGGCCTTGAGTTCGGCCAGCGCTGCGGCCTCGGTGGCGGCGGGCGGCAGGTCCATGCCGGTGCTGCGCGCGATGCTGCGCGGCACGATGGAGTCGATCAGCGCGCGGCGCGAGGCCTCGCCGATGACCGACAGCATGTGGGCTTCATCGGCTTCGCTGATGCCGATGTGGCGGGCGATGAACTCGCTGGCGTTTTCGAGTTCACCCAGGGGTTTGACGGACGGCATCAGCATGGCGGCAGGCTCCGGGCAGCAGGGGATCAGGCGTTGGCCGAGAAGGCGGTGTAGGCGGTCTCGTCCAGCAGGGCGTCCAGCTGCGACGCGTCCGAGAGCTTGACCTTGAAGAACCAGCCGGCGCCCAGCGGGTCGCTGTTGGCCAGGGACGGGTCGGCGCGCAGGGCCTCGTTCACCTCGGTGACTTCGCCGCTGACGGGCATGTACACATCGGCCGCGGCCTTGACGGACTCGACCACGCCGGCCACGTCCTTCTGGGCAAAGGTCTTGCCCACTTCGGGCAGGTCGACGAACACCACGTCGCCCAGCGCGTCCTGCGCATGGTGGGTGATGCCGACGGTGGCGATGCCGCCATCAACGGTGATCCATTCGTGGTCTTCGGTGTACTTGGTGGTCATGGTGGGCTCCGGTGAAAAGATGAAACAGGTGGAAGGGATCAGCCGCGGTAGTAGCGGTTGGGCACAAAAGGCATGGGCGCGACCTCCATCGGCACGGCCTTGCCGCGCACCAGGGCGTTCACGCGCGTTCCGGCGGCGGCGAATTCGGGGGTGACATAGCCCATGGCGACCGGCTTGTCGGCGCTGGGGCCGAGCAGGCCGCTGGTGACTTCGCCGATCTTCGCGCCGTCCAGGCTCTGCAACTCGACGTGCTCGCGCACCGGCACGCGCTCCAGCGCCACCAGGCCCACGCGCTTGCGCGTCAGGGGCCGGGTGCCGTCCAGCTGGGCCAGCACCACATCGGCGCCGGGGAAGCCGCCGGCGCGCTCGCCACCGGTGCGGCGCACCTTCTGCATGGCCCAGTTCAGCGCGGCCTCGACCGGCGTGGTCGTGGTGTCGATGTCGTTGCCGTAGAGGCACAGGCCGGCTTCCAGGCGCAGCGAATTGCGCGCACCCAGGCCGATGGGCTTGACCTCGGGCTGCGCGAGCAGGGCGCGGGCGAAGGCGTCGGCGCTGGCGGCGGGCACCGAGATCTCGAAGCCGTCTTCGCCGGTGTAGCCGCTGCGGGTCACGTAGAGGTCGGCACCGTTCCAGGTGAACCCGTGGCCGGTCATGAACACCAGGTTCTCGACGCCGGGCAGCAGGCGCTGCAGCGCGCTCACGGCCACCGGTCCCTGCAGGGCCAGCAGGGCGCGGTCGAACTGCGGGGTGACGGTGCAGCGGCTGCCGATGCGGGCCTGGATGTGGGCCAGATCGCCGTGCTTGCAGGCGCCGTTGACGATCACGTAGAGGTGGTCGCCGCGGTTGACGAACATCAGGTCGTCGATGATGCCGCCCTGGTCGTTGAGCAGCAGACCGTAGCGCTGCTTGTTCAGGCCCAGGCCGATCACGTCGACCGGCATCAGGCTCTCGAATGCGGCCGCCGCATCGGGGCCGGACAGCAGCAGCTGGCCCATGTGGGACACGTCGAACAGGCCGGCCGAGCGGCGCGTGTGGTGGTGCTCGGCCATCAGGCCTTCGGGGTACTGCACCGGCATGGAATAGCCGGCGAAGGGCACCATGCGCGCACCGAGTTCGAGGTGCAGGGCGTTCAGCGGGGTCTGGAGCAGGGCGGTGGATTCGGCAGGAGCGGACACGGGCGGACCTCGGTGGTGGGGGCAGATGCCATGGCACGGGGCCACGGCGACGACACGGTGCATCCGTGAGCTGCCCCCTCTGTCCGCTTTACCTGAGAGATTCGCGCGGGCGATGCCGCACTTGCTCCTTCGGTGGATGGCCGCCAGGGCCACCTCTCTCCAGTGGGGGACACCGGCCTTGCGGCTGGTGGTCATCAGTCCTTTTGCCTGAGCGTTCAGGGCCGTTGCAACGACCGCCTGCGCCTTCGGCGGCTCCACGGGGGAGCGCTCTCCTGATCGCGCGAGTTTACCGGAATCGACCGCCCGGGCGGTCATCGTCCGGGCTCAGATGCTGTTTTCCAGCAGGCCGGCCGGCAGCAGTTTGGCCAGGCGCTCGCTGATGCCGTCCGCGCGTTCGCTGCCCGCCAGGGCCTCCACGTCGGCGATCAGGGCACGGCCCACGGCCAGCATGGCCTCGGGGTCGCGCGCCTCGCGCAGGGCGTCCCGGTAGCGGTTGGCCAGTGCCTTGTCGCGTGGCGCGAACAGTCGCTCGCTCAGGTCGAACAGGAACATGCGCGCGGAGGCCAGCGAGCGGGTGCCAGCGAACTGCTCGCCGTGCGACGCGGGTGTCTGGGGCTGCGGTGGCGACTCCGGCGCGGGCGACAGGCCGGCGCCGGACGCCTGCCGCACCAGATAGCCCTGGGCCAGTAGCAGGTCGATCAGGCGGCGGCCATCGCCCTGGAACAGCCCGGCCATCTTTGATTCGCTCTGCTGGCCATCGGCCACCAGGAGCAGGGCGCGCTCCCGCTGTCCCAGGCTGCGGTGGCCCGGGCGCAGTTCAAGGCGACCTTTTTCGGTCTTGATCAGCATGGTTCACTCCAACGACAAGCGGGCACTGTGCCGCTGTTTCATGTCGTTGTCGTGAAACGCCTGCAGGATGAGGGGGGTCAGCCGACCATCCGCTCGGGGCCGGGGGGATGCTGCCGGCGCCGCCAGCGCAGCCACAGCGTGCGCACCACCAGCACCAGCGCCAGCAGCATCATCGGATGGGCCGGTGACGAGTAGCGCGGGATGTTGTGGCTGAGGAAGGCGTAGAACACCAGCAGGCCCACGGGCAGCACGGTCACCGCGACCCACTGCGCGTGCCGCCGGAACAGGCCGTAGCAGAACACGCCGAACAGGGCCACGCCAGCGAACAGGTTGAGCAGCTCGCCGATGGCGTCCTGCGTCGCGATGGACACCAGCGGCACCTCGACCTTCTTGAAGCTCCAGAAACCGTGCCAGAAGAAGGCGGCCGTCATGGCCACATGGCGCCAGGGGCGCTCCTTGAGCATGGCCATGGCCTCGCGCTTCATCTCGTCGCCGACGGCCTGGTCGGGGAAGGGGTGGCCCTGGTCGCGCTTGCGGAACACCCGCTGGTTGTATTGCGCCGCCAGGTTGTAGTGGAAGCTGATGGCTTGTTCTGGAGTGCCTGCATAGGCGGCGCGGCGGTCGGACTCCCAGAAGGTGGAGAGGTGGCGGTTGATGCGCTGCCAGCGGCCGCCGCGCTCGAAGTCGCCCGGCCTCTCACCCAGGTGGGTGCCGGCCACGGCGCGCCGGTACAGCGTGGGGCTGTGGTCGTAGACCAGGCCGAGCACCTCTTCGTTGCTCATGTTGTTCATGTGGGCACGGCCCCAGAGGATCAGGCCGCCGCGCTCGTTGATGCGGAAGTTGTCGAAGTGCACGTAGTTGCGCGCCAGCCAGGGCGAGAGGGTGAGCAGAAACGCGAACCCCATCACCAGCCCACACACGATCACCTGCGAGAAGGCAAACCGGTCGGGACGCCGGGCGATCAGCAGGGCCGCCATCAGCAGCGGCACGGCAACGACCCCGATGTAGGCGAACGCGGCCTTGCCCAGGGCCAGCAGACCCATCAGCATGCCCGACCCGAAGAACCAGCCCAGCGACTGCTGCTGCACCGCCCGCAGCAGGCCGTAGGTTCCCCAGATCATGAGCGTGGCGGTGGAGAGCTCGGTGTAGAGCGTGTCGATGTAGGTGCCGCCATGGAAGAAGATCTGGAAGCTCAGGCCGGTGGCCACGGCACCCGCCAGGTTGCTGCCGCCCAGCCGCCGCGCCAGCGCCCAGATGCCCGCGAGGCCAAGGAACACCCACAGCAGGTTGCTCAGCTTGATGGTGCGCGTAAGGTCGCCGGAGCGGAAGTCGGCCATGGGCCGGTCCACAGCGTCCGGCACGGCCAGCTTCAGGTGCAGCGCCACCACCAGCGGGTCCAGAGGTTCGCGGAAGTTGGTGGGCCGGGGGTTGGGGCTGCTGTTGTTGTCCAGCGAAAAGGTGCCGTGCTTGAACAGGTTCACGGCCATCAGCATGTTCTGGATGCCGTCGCCGACGATCGGGTCGCTGGAAATGCGGTCCGAGGCCTTCCAGGTCAGACCCAGGCAGACCACCAGCGGGAGCAGCCAGCCGCGGGCCACGGTCTGCCACAGGGCCTGGTGCCACCGCGGGCGCTCGCGGCGCATCCAGCCCAGGGCCAGTTCCGCGGCCAGCCACACCAGGCCGGCGACCAAGGCCGTTCCCAGCGCCACCGGCCAGATCTGGCGCGTGGGCGGGCTGATCACCTGCCTGGGCAACCGGTACACGAAGTGGGGGTCGGCGCCGGTGACCTGGAAGCGGATCATCTCGGGCTCCACCGCCAACACGGAAAGGTCGCTCATGCCCTGGATGGCCTCGCGCAGGGCGGGGCCCTGCAGGGTGAGCAGGCCCCAGCGGCTTCTGAGTTCCAGCGCGCCGAAGTCCACCCGGCCGGGCATGGTGGTCGGGTCCATGCGCACCTGTGTCACCTTGCGCAGCGTGTTCACATTGATCGTGTGGCGCTGCCACTCGCCCGCCCGCGTCGAGCGGGTGTAGTTCAACCGCTCGCTGAAGTTGCCGAGGTCGTCGGCCAGGTAGAGCTGGTAGGGGCCGGGGCGCTCGACCCGCAGGTCAAAGACGATCTGCAGATCGCGGCTGAGCCGGGCCTGCAGGAAGACCAGGAGGATGGCAAGAAAGGCGACGGCCAGCGACCGGAGGGCCACTTTGCGCGGGGATTGACCTGTTGGCTCGCTGGTGAGCGCCTGATGCATGCAAGACCACCCGTTTTGTTTGTTGTGTCCCCTGGCGGTGCCTGCCGGCCCGGTCCGGGATCTGCTCTGGCGCCCTTCGGAGCGTGGGGTCTGCCGAGGAGATACAAAACTTAAGGATGATAAGTTGGGTCACTTAAGCGACGTTTACGAACCCTGGGGCCTGGGCACCCCGGAAGGGGGAGATGTTGCGCTGCAGAAACAGGCGATGCGCCGGGCGCAGTGCACGCGCCCGGCGGTCACACAAACTGGCTGCTGGGCTCGTCCCAGGTCACCCGGCGCCGTGCGCGGTGGGCCGAGGCTTCGATGCGGCGGGCGTTGGGTTCGTCGGTCTGTGCAATCCAGGCCAGCGCCTGCTCGCGCGTGCGGCCGAACCGCATGTGGCGCGCGGCCAGCCGCTCCAGCCGCAGATCCGGAGGTACGTCGAGGTACCAGGCCTCGTCGAGCAGGTCTGCGACGGGTGCCCAGGCCGGGTCGTCGTCCAGCAGCAGGTAGTTGCCTTCGGTGATGACCAGTGGCGTGGCGGCGAACACGGGCAGGGCGCCGGCCACAGGTTCTTCGATCTCGCGCCGGAAATCGGGCGCGTACACCGTCTCGTCGGCGACCTGCTGGCGCAAGCGACGCAGCAGGGCGGCGTAGCCGGCGGCGTCGAAGGTGTCCGGCGCGCCCTTGCGCTGCGCGCGGCCCAGCCGTTCCAGTTCGATCTGCGCCAGGTGGTAGCCGTCCATGGGCACGGCCTGGGCGCGCTCGCCCAGCGCCTGCGCCATCAGCGCCGCCAGGGTGGACTTGCCCGCGCCAGGCGGGCCGACCACGCCCAGCAGCCGGCGGGGGCCAGCGGCCAGGGCATGAAGTTGCTCGATCAGGTCGGGGTGCAGTCGGGGAGCGGTCATGGCGCGCCAATGTAGCGCAGCCGGCTCAGGTCTGCGGGACGGTCTGAGGGGCGGTCTGCGGAGAGGTCAGCACCCGGGTCCGCGCCTGATGCAGGTGTTCGCGCAGCGTGTACCAGCGGTCGGCGTAGCGGTCGGGCAGTTCCATCTTGTCGACCTGCTGCTCCAGCACCACGAGGCGGCGCGCCGCGGCGCGCAGCCGGGCCGGGTCGGGGTGCCTGGAGAGGTCTTCTTCCAGGAACTTGAGCTCGCCGTAGAAGTGCAGGATGGCGGCGTCGACGCGCCAGTCGATGTAGCGGGGCGCCCGCAGCAGCAGCATGGTGCCCGCCAGGCCCACGGGCAGCAGCGCGTACAGCACCAGCTCGGCCCACTGCGCCATGCCGTAGGGCAGGATGGTTTCCATCCAGGGGCGCCCACCGCGCAGCGCCTTTCGGGCCACCGGGGACACCGGGTAGTTGCTGCCGATGGCGGTGGGGTAGATCCCCTGGCCTTCGAGGAAACCGGACATCACGTGCAGCTCGCCTGCCACGTCCACCAGCGCGCGCTGCAGCGCGGGGTGCAGGTCCTCGCGCACCATCAGATGGGTCTGTGTGACCATGGTGGGCAGGTCGGCCGCCGGCAGGTTGGCGCGCAGTTCGATCGAGCCCTGGGGCATGACCAGGGCGCGCAGCCGGGGCTCGCGCGAGGCCAGCTGCCCGGCACGTTCCACGCCCAGCAGGCGCACGCCGTCCAGCCGCGCCAGGGTGGCCGCGGTCTGCGAGTCGCCGGTCGCCACGTGCACCACGGCGTCCACCCGACCGGTGGTGATGGCGTCGATCGCGCTGTCGCCGACGTCGTCCGTGAACGCCACCTCGTCCTTGGCCAGCCCGGCGTGGCGCAGCAGCAGGTCGGCCGCGATGCGGTTGGACGAGCCTTCGACCGAGGCCGCCACGCGCCCGCCCCGCAGCTGGTCCAGGTGGTCGATGCCCTCGCGCGCAAACACCCACACGATTTCGTGACCCACCACGGCCAGAGCCTGCACCGCGGGGCCCTTGGGCGCGTACAGGCCCTGGGCGAAGGTGACATCGATGCGGCGCCCGCCCGCGGCCATGCGGTCCAGCGCCTCCTGGGGCCGGTCGTGGGCGACGATGTCGGCCTGGATGCCGAGGTTCTCCAGCCGGGTCGCGTAGTTGCGGGCCAGCTCCAGGTAGCTGCTCTGCCCGGGGCCGGTGCCGATGACCACGCGCTGGGGCGGCAGTGGCTTCCAGACCCACAGGATGGTCACGACCGCCGCGCACAGCAGGAGCAGCAGCGGCAGGTAGATGAGAAACCAGCGGCGCTGGTAGAGCAGCAGGATCTTCATCGCCCGCGGTACTCCCGGATCCGGTGCCGCACGAAGTTCACGTGCTGGCGCAGGGTGTAGCAGCGCTGCGCCAGTTCCGGTGGCAGCCCCTCGCCGACGATGGCCATCTCCATGCCGTTGAGCCGGCCGTGGATGCGGCTGAGGTCCATGCCACCCAGGTTGACGGCGTTGTTCGCGAGATCGTTCTCGATGAACCGCAGCTCGCCGTACCAGCGGGTGACCCGGTTCTCCAGCCGCCAGCGCACCCAGGCCGGCACCAGCCGCGCGAGCACCAGCGCCAGCAGCAGCATGGGCACGCCGATCACCAGCAGGCGCTGCAGCACCTGCGCCCACCAGAAGGGCAGCAGTGCCTCCAGGCCGCCCAGGCCTTGGGACAGCACCCGGCGCGCTTCGGGTGCCGAGGGGAAGTCGCTGAAGCGCAGGGCCGGGAACTCACCTGCGCGATGGAACGCATCCGCGCCGCCGTGCACCTCCATCGCCACTGCGGCCGCGAGACGCTTGAGGGCGGGATCGAGGTCCTGGCGCACCAGCAGGTGCGTCGGTGTGGTCAGCACCGGGGTGTCGCCCGGTGGTTGTCCGGCGCCGAGCGTGTCTTCGGGCAGCAGCCGGTTTTCCAGGTAGTTGTTGCGCTCCGAGATGGCCGCTGTGCGGCGAAGCGACGCCAGGTGAACGCCCCGCGCGGACAGCAGGGCGCCGATGCCGGGCGCACTCGGTGCCGCCACCATGAACACCGCATCCACCTCGTGCCGCAGCAAGGCATCGCGCGCGGCCACACCGCTGTGCGCGGTCATCGCCACCTGGCCCAGGTCGACTTGCATCTGTTTCAGCAGACGCTGCAGCATGGCCCGGTGTCCGCTGCCATCGGGGCCGGCGGCCACCCGTTTGCCCACCAGGTCAAGCAGGGAGGTCATCGGCTGTTCGCGACTGAACAGCCACAGCACCTCGATGTCCACACTGCCCAGCGTCTGGACATCGGCCGCGCTGCGGGCCGCGCCAGCGGCCGACGACCAGCCGAACCCGCCTTGCACCAGGGCCAGGTCGGTCTGGGGGGGCTGCGCCTGCAGACGCTGCAGGTTGGTGGCCGAACCCTCGGACGAGTGGATTTCCAGCGAAATGCCGTGGCGGGAAAAGGCCTCGGCGTAGCGCATGGCATGGCGCTGGTAGGCGCCGTCTGCCTGGCCGCTGCTGATCGTCAGCTGGGTGGGTGGCATCGGGTACAGCCACCGCCAGGCCGCCGCAGCCATGACCACCACGGCCAGCACGATCGGCAGGCGGATCAGCAGCCAGCGGTGGCGGTAGAGGTGGGCGTAGGTCATGGTGGACAAAAGCCAAGGCGAGGATACGGGTTCTGTATCCTTTTGCAACCAAGCGCGGGCACAAAAAAGCCGCCCCGGAGGGCGGCTGGTGTCAGGAAGCCACAGGGCTCACATGCCGGCGTAGTTCGGACCGCCCCCGCCTTCGGGCGTGACCCAGACGATGTTCTGTGTGGGGTCCTTGATGTCGCAGGTTTTGCAGTGCACGCAGTTCTGCGCGTTGATGACCAGCTGGTCCTGCCCGTCCTTCTCGACGAACTCGTACACGCCGGCCGGGCAGTAGCGGCTCTCGGGGCCGGCGTACTTCGCCAGGTTGATCTTCACCGGCACGCCGGCGTCCTTGAGCGTCAGGTGCGCCGGCTGCTGCTCTTCGTGGTTGGTGTTGCTGACGAACACGCTGGAGAGGCGGTCGAAGGTGATCACGCCGTCCGGTTTCGGGTAGCTGATCCTGGGGCACTCGGCCGCAGGCTTGAGCTTGGTGTGGTCCTTGACGGTGTTGTGCAGCGTCCAGGGCGGCGCGCTCACGCCCACCTTGGGCAGGAACCAGTGCTCGACGCCGGTCATGAGCTTGCCCATGAGCGGGCTCTTCTTGAACCAGTTCTTGAAGTTGCGGTAGGTCCAGAGTTCCTCGTGCAGCCAGCTGGCCTTGAAACCGGTCTCGAACGCGGTGAGTTCGTCCGACTGGCGTCCCGCGGCCACGGCCTCGAAGGCGGCTTCGGCGCAGAGCATGCCGCTCTTGATGGCCGCGTGGCTGCCCTTGATGCGCGCGGCATTGAGGAAGCCGGCGTCGCAGCCGACCAGCGCACCGCCCGGGAACACGGTCTTGGGCAGGGCCTGCGGCGTGCCATTGTTCAGCGCACGTGCGCCGTAGCCCAGGCGCTTGCCGCCTTCGATGTGGGCCTTGATGGCCGGGTGGGTCTTCCAGCGCTGCATCTCTTCGAACGGAGAGAGCCAGGGGTTCTGGTAGTCCAGGCCGATCACATAGCCGAGCGTGACCTTGTTGCCTTCGAGGTGATAGAGGAAACCGCCGCCGAAGGCGTCGTCGTTCAGCGGCCAGCCAGCGGTGTGCACCACCAGGCCGGGCTTGGCCTTGTCGGCCGGCACTTCCCACAGTTCCTTGATGCCGATGGCAAACGTTTGAGCGTCCTTGCCTTCGTCCAGCTTGTATTTGGCGATCAGCTGCTTGCCCAGATGGCCGCGCGCGCCTTCGGCGAACACGGTGTACTTCGCGTGCAGCTCCATGCCGATCTGGAAGCTGTCCATGGGCTCGCCGTCCTTGCCCACACCGAGGTTGCCGGTGGCCACGCCCTTGACCGAACCGTCGTCGTTGTAGAGCACCTCGGCCGCGGCGAAGCCGGGGAAGATCTCCACGCCCAGGGCTTCGGCCTGCTCGCCGAGCCACTTGGTGACCGCGCCCAGGCTGATCACGTAGCAGCCCTCGTTGTGGAAGTTGCGCGGCATCAGCCAGTCGGGCGTGCGCTGCGCGCCGGTTTCGGACAGCACCAGCAGGTCGTCGCCGGTGACGGGCTGGTTCAGCGGGGCGCCCAGTTCCTTCCAGTTCGGGAACAGTTCGGTGATGGCCCTGGGGTCCATCACGGCGCCCGAGAGGATGTGGGCGCCGGGCTCCGAGCCTTTCTCGAGCACGCAGACGTTGACCTCGCTGCCTTTTTCGGTGGCCAGCTGCTTGAGGCGGATGGCGGTGGCCAGGCCAGCGGGCCCTCCGCCGACGATCACCACGTCGTATTCCATGGCTTCGCGCGGGCCGAACTGGGCAAGGATTTCTTCAGAGGTCATGGGGGGTCTCGCGGATAATGGTTTTGTACTTTTGCCGCCACCTGGCGCGGCGTCTGTCGTCGGGCGGACAGCATTCTATTGCTGCGGCGCCAGAAAATCGAACGATCGTGCTAATTTGCACCTGCCCGGAGATTATCCCGTGACCTACCAGATCGACCTTTCGGGCCGCGTGGCCCTCATCACCGGCGCTTCCGGCGGCCTGGGCGAACAGTTCGCCAAGACCCTCGCCAAGGCCGGTGCCGCCGTCGTGCTGGCCAGCCGCCGCACCGACCGCCTCATGGCCCTGCGCGCGCACATCGAGGCCGAGGGAGGCGATGCGCATGTGGTGGCGCTGGACGTGACCGACACCGCCTCGATCAGGGCGGCCGTGGCCCACGCCGAGACCGAGGTCGGCCCGATCGACATCCTGGTGAACAACTCGGGCGTGAGCACCACGCAGCGCCTGCAGGATGTGGCCGAAGAGGACTACGACTACGTCTTCAACACCAACACCAAGGGCGCCTTCTTCGTCGCCCAGGAAGTGGCCAAACGCATGCTGGCGCGCGCCAAGGGCGCGGCGCCCGGTACTTTCGTCGGTGGCCGCATCATCAACATCGCGTCGATGGCGGGGCTCAAGGTGCTGCCGCAGATCGGCGTGTACTGCATGAGCAAGGCGGCCGTGGTGCAGATGACCAAGGCGATGGCCGTGGAGTGGGGCAAGTTCGGCATCAACGTGAACGCCATCTGCCCGGGCTACATCGACACCGAGATCAACCACCACCACTGGCAGACCGAACAGGGCCAGAAGCTGATTGGCATGCTGCCGCGCAAGCGCGTGGGTCAGCCGGCCGATCTGGATGCGCTCCTGGTGATGCTGGCGTCCAACGAGAGCCACTTTGTGAACGGTGCAGTGATTGCGGCAGATGACGGCTTCGGTGTCTGACCGCGCGCTGTCGGGCCTGCCGCCCGGCATGGCGGCGGGCATCGCAGCCGGGCTGGGAGCAGGGGCCTTCTGGGGCACGACCTTTGTGGCACCGCTGGTGGCGCCCGGGTATTCGTCGGTGGACTACACGGCGGGGCGCTTCATCGCCTGCGGCCTGTTCTCGCTGGCCTGGATGCTGTGGCAGACGCTGCGCATGCCATCAGGACAGCGCGCCGGGCAGTGGCCCGATGCGGCCCAGGCCGGCGCAGCGCTGTGGCTCAGCGTGCTGGGCTACACCGGCTACTACCTGCTGCTGGTCTACGGCATTGCCGACGCCGGCGCGGCGCTGCCGGCACTGATCATCGGCACGCTGCCGGTCTGGATGATGCTGCTGGGCAAACCCGCGCACCTGCGCTGGGCGGCGCTGCTGCCAGGGCTGCTGCTCACGGCGGCCGGCATGGTGCTGATGATGGACGCCACCTCGGAAGAAGTGAACGCCTCCGGCGCTGGCAACTTCTGGCGCGGCGTGCTGCTGGCCGCAGGCGCCATGCTCAGCTGGCTGGCCTTCGGCATGCTCAACGCCCGCTGGATCCGCCGCCACCCCGGGGTGAAGTCCACCGCCTGGGCCAACTGGCTGGGTCTGGCCGCCGGGCTCGGCGGGCTGTTGCTGTGGCTGGGCTGGGGCACCGGCTGGGCCGAAGTGACCGGCCGGCCTGGCTTCGGCCGGTTCGTGTTCGTGTGCGCCTTCACCGGCATCGGTTCGGCCTGGATCGCTTCGGTGATGTGGAACGTCGCCAGCCGCCGGCTGAGCACCAGCCTGGCCGGCCAGCTGGTGGTGAGCGAGACCGTGTTTGCGCTGATCTACGCCTTCGCCTGGAGCGGCGACTGGCCGGCCACCGCGCAGCTGCTGGCCTGCGTGCTGTTCGTGGCCGGCATCCTGGCCTCCATCCGCGCCCACCGCTGAACATGACAAGGACAACCCATGAAACTCGAACTGCCTGCCGAGAAACGCCTGGTGCATGAAATCGTGGTGCCTATCCGCTGGGGCGACATGGACGCCATGGGGCACGTCAACAACACGATCTATTTCCGCTACATGGAGATTGCGCGGCTGGACTGGTTCTTCGGCCTGGGCCTGCCGGCCGACCCGCAGGGCGAGGGGCCGGTGATCGTCAACGCCTTCTGCAACTTCATCCGGCAGTTCGAGTTCCCGGGCGACGTGCTGGTGCGCACCTATGTCGGCACGATGGGCAGAACCTCGTTCGACACTTTCCACGAGATGCTGCGCACCGACGACCCGGTCACGGTCTGCGCCAATGGCGGTGCGACGGTGGTGTGGGTGGACTTCCCCAGGCAGAAGTCGGTGCCCATGTCCGACCAAGCCCGCGCCCTGATCGAAGGCGCCGGCCACCCGCCGCTGCTGGGGCGCTGAAGACGGCGGTCCGGCGCCGGGCCGCCCCAAGCCGGATCAGCCCCCGTGGGGGCAGCGACCCGCGCAGCGGCGGAGCGTGGGGGCACTATTTCTGCTTTGGCGTGCGCCCCATCAGATAGAACTCGGGATTGGGCATCATTCCGCTGAAGCTGGCCATGCGGTTGGACAGGCCGAAGAACGCGGTGATGGCGGCGATGTCCCAGGCGTCCTCATCACTGAAACCGTGGGCGGCCAGGGCCTTGAAATCCGCGTCGTCGATCTCGTGCGAGGCCAGGCAGACCTTCATCGCGAAGTCGAGCATGGCGCGCTGGCGCGGCGGAATGTCGGCCTTGCGGTGGTTCACCGCCACCTGGTCGGCCACCAGCGGCTTTTTCTCGTAGATGCGCAGGATGGCGCCATGCGCGACCACGCAGTACAGGCAGTGGTTGGCGGCGCTGGTGGCGGTGACGATCATTTCGCGGTCGCCCTTGCTCAGGCCGGAGGTGCGGCCCACCGACTCAGGGACCATCAGCGCATCGTGGTAGGCGAAGAAGGCGCGCCATTCGGCCGGGCGGCGGGCCAGCGCCAGGAAGACGTTGGGCACGAAGCCTGCTTTCTCCTGCACCTCCAGGATCTTGGCTTTGAGGTCGTCGGGCAGGCTGTTCAGGTCGGGCAGGGGGTAGCGCTCGCTCATGTTTTGTCTCCGGTCGGGTTCTGGGCAAAAGGCCAGCTTATCCTCGCGCGTTGAACCGACTCTGACACCTGGGGAACAAATCATGCAAGACGAGCAGTACCACCGAGGTCTCCAGACCCGCCGCGAGGTGATGGGAGACGACTTTGTCGACCGCGCCCTGGCGGGCACCACCCCCTTCACCCAGCCGATCCAGGACCACATCTCGCGCGCCGCTTGGGGCGACGTCTGGCAGCGGCCTGGCCTGGACCGCAAGACCCGCAGCCTGATCACGGTCGCCATGCTGACCGCACTGGGCAAGCAGCACGAGCTCAAGGGCCATGTGCGCGGCGCGCTCAACAACGGGGCAACGCCGGCAGAGATCCAGGAGGTCCTGCTGCACGCCGCCGTCTACTGCGGCATTCCCACGGCGGTGGAGGCCTTCCGCACTGCGGCCGAGGTGGTCCCGGTGGACGGTCTGTGATGCCTGGATGGCTCAAAGAATCAAACAAATGTCAATTTTTTAAACGTCGTTCAATCAGAAGGAGTTTGTCATGACCTCAAGCCGCCGTTCATGGATGCTGCGCACGTTCGCTGCGATTGCCACTTCATCGGCCCTGCTGTCGCCGTTCACGGCACACGCACAGGCGCCAACCACCCGAATCCTGGTCGGTTTTCCGGCGGGTGGTGGCACCGACGCCATCGCCCGCATCCTGGCCGAGCGCCTGCAGGCCGAGCTGGGCAGCAGCGTGGTGGTGGACAACAAGGCCGGCGCGGGCGGCCAGCTGGCGGCGCAGGCGCTCAAGGCGGCCGCGCCCGATGGCCACACCCTGTTCCTGAGCCACGACCACAGCGTGTCCATCCTGCCGCTGACGATGAAGAATCCGGGCTTCGACCCGGCCAAGGACTTCGTGCCGGTGGCCGGTTTCGCCACCTTCGTGAACGCGGTGGCGCTGTCGGGCGGCACGCCGGCGCGCGACTTCAAGGCCTGGATCGACGGCGTGAAGGCGGCTGGCGGCAAGGCGACCATGGGCATCCCGGCGCCCGCGTCCACGCCGCAGTTCGCGGTGCAGGTGATTGGCAAGCAGTTCGGGCTGGACCTGGTGGCGGCACCCTACCGTGGCAGCGCGCCCATGATGGCCGACATGCTGGGCAACACCATCCCGGCCGGCGTGGGCTCGGTGCCCGACTTCATCGAGAACCACAAGGCCGGCAAGCTGCGCGTGGCCGCCGTCATGGGCACTCAGCGCCAGGCCGCACTGCCCGAGGTGCCGACCTTCACCGAACTGGGCATCAAGGGCTTCGAGGAAGTGCCGTACTACGGTCTGTTCGCGCCCGTTGGCACGCCCAAGGCCGAACTTGACAAGCTGGCTGCCGCGCTGCAGAAGGTGATCGCGCAGGCCGACGTGAAGGACCGGCTGACCGCCATGGGCCTGACCGTGGGCTACATGAGCGGTGCCGAGCTCGGCAAGCGCGAGACGGCCTACCGCGAGGTGTGGGCGAGGATCATCAAGGACTCGGGCTACCAGCCCCAGTGAACTGTTGCGGGCTTCAGCTTCCCGCGATCAGTCGATGGACAAGATCGGGCGTGCTGTGCGCCTGGTACTTGCGCATCAGCCGCGCGCGGTGGATCTCCACAGTGCGGTGGCTGATGCCCAGCTGCTTGCCGATCTCCTTGCTGGTCAGGCCGTCCATCAGGCAGGCGGCCACCTCGCGCTCGCGCGGGGTCAGCGCAGCGCCCACCGGCCGGCGCGCGCTCAGGTCTTCAAAGGTCCAGATGCCCGCGGCGTGCGGGTCGGCCGGGTCCAGCGCGCGGCCGGTCACGTGGCACCAGAAGGTCTCGCCCTTGAAGCGGCCGTCCACCCGCTGCATGATGCGTTCGTCCGCGTAGGTGCCGCCGCGGCCCAGGATGGGAACGATGCGCGCGCCGGTGCGCTCGTACTCGTCGGCGCTGGGGTAGAGGATGAGGAAGCTCTGCCCCACGAGCTGTTCGCGCGTGGCGCCGAACATCTCGCACAGGGCCTGGTTGCAGTCCACCATGGTGCGCTGGCGCGAGAGTGCCAGGCCCACCGGGGCCAGGTCGAAGGCGAGGCGGTAGTCGATCTGGTCCATGGGTGTGTGCGGGTTGGTCCTTAGGTCAAACTACGTATGTGGATACGTAGTATCGTTCCGCCACCCGATTTCTCGATCCCTGTTTGTTCAACCACTGGAGTCTTTTCACGTGAACAAGATCTATCCCAGCGCGGCCGAAGCCCTCAAGGGCGTGGTGGCCGACGGCCAGCTGATAGCAGTCGGCGGTTTCGGCCTCTGCGGCATTCCCGAGGCCCTGATCGACGCCCTGCGCGATTCGGGCGTGAAGAACCTGACCGCCATTTCCAACAACGCCGGCGTGGACGACTTCGGTCTGGGCAAGCTGCTGCAAACGCGCCAGATCAAGAAGATGATCTCGTCCTACGTGGGCGAGAACAAGGAGTTCGAGCGCCAGTACCTGGCCGGCGAACTCGAACTGGAATTCACGCCCCAGGGCACGCTGGCCGAGAAGCTGCGCGCCGGCGGTGCCGGCATCCCGGCTTTCTTCACCAAGACCGGCGTCGGCACCATCGTGGCCGAGGGCAAGGAGCTGCGCGAGTTCAACGGCGAGACCTACGTGATGGAACACGCGCTGTTCCCCGAGGTGGCGCTGGTCAAGGCCGACGTGGCCGACCGCTCGGGCAACCTGCGCTTCAACCTGACGGCGCGCAACTTCAACCCGGCCGCGGCCATGGCCGGCAAGGTCTGCATCGTCGAGGTCGAGCGCATCGTCGCCACCGGCGAGATCGCTCCGGACGACGTGCACCTGCCCGGCATCTACGTGCACCGCATCGTGCACAACCCGACGCCCGAGAAGCGCATCGAGAAGCGCACCACCCGCGACCGCAAGTAAGGAGCACGAACATGGCATGGACCCAAGACCAGATGGCCGCACGTGCGGCCCAGGAACTGCAGGACGGTTTCTATGTGAACCTCGGCATCGGCATCCCGACGCTGGTGGCCAACCACGTGCCCGACCACGTCGAGGTGTGGCTGCAGAGCGAGAACGGCATGCTGGGCATCGGCCCCTTCCCCTATGAGGACGAGGTGGACGCCGACCTGATCAACGCCGGCAAGCAGACGGTGACCACCATCAAGGGTTCGTCGATCTTCGGCAGCCACGAGAGCTTCGCCATGATCCGCGGCGGCAAGATCAACCTGTCCATCCTGGGCGCCATGCAGGTCACCGGCACGGGCGACCTGGCCAACTGGATGATCCCCGGCAAGATGGTCAAGGGCATGGGCGGGGCCATGGACCTGGTGGCCGGCGTGCCGCGCGTGATCGTGCTGATGGAGCACGTGGCCAGGAAGAAGGACGGCAGCACCGACCTGAAGATCCTTCCCGAGTGCACCCTGCCGCTGACCGGCAAGGGCGTGGTCGACCGCATCATCACCGACCTGGGCGTGATGGACGTGACGCCCGAGGGTCTGAAGCTGGTGGAGCTGGCCGAC
The DNA here is from genome assembly GCF_004006415.1 of Hydrogenophaga sp. NH-16. Lineage (NCBI taxonomy): Bacteria > Pseudomonadati > Pseudomonadota > Betaproteobacteria > Burkholderiales > Comamonadaceae > Hydrogenophaga > Hydrogenophaga sp. NH-16. The sequence goes on along the minus strand of NZ_CP029344.1, from coordinate 1,815,924 downwards.
GGCGTGACGCGCGAGGAGATCCAGAGCAAGACCGGCGTGCCGCTGATCTGATCCCCTGCTCGGCCCACAAAGCCAAAGGCCCCGCTGCTTGCGCAGCGGGGCCTTTGTCATTCTGGAGCGGGTGAAGGGAACCTTATCGTGTTCCCAACTCGTTGATTGATAACGAGTTTTCCGCACTCGGCGAACCGAGATGGACATAATTATGGACTGAAAAACCACGCTTGGTCAACGCGCGCTCCGAGCAAGTCCAGTGCGAGCCATGGACAGCCAGCAATAGCCAATGTACCCCAGCGCTCAACGTCACGAGGCCGGCTCATCTCCTTTTAGCAGGAACTCCTCGTGTGCGCGCTGCAGGAACCGCCTCATGGGTTCAGAGGGTTCGGCGCCGCGGCGCAGCAGGTAGGTGGACAGCATGGGTGGCGTACCGGCCAAGGGGCGGACGGTTATGTCGGGGCGGTTCAGGGTCTGCACCTGCGAAGCAATGGCGAAACCGATGCCGTAACCGGCACCGACCAGAGTCAGCATCACGCCTAAGCTCGTCACCTGATCTACCAGCTTGAGCGGCTTGGACGCACCTTGAAGCACTGCCTGGATCTGATGGTGGCAGCCCGATCCCGCGTCGGGATGGCACAGCACCAGCGGAAACTTCAAGGCTTCCTCCAGCGGCACTTCCGCATGCACAAGCAAGGGGTGGCGCACGGGCACGATTACTGATAGCGGATCGGTCCAAACAGGCACGGCGACGAGGCCATCATTCACCGCATCCGAGAGCGCAAAGCCGATGTCCAGCAGATCGTTGTGCAGGCCCTTGAGCTGCTGCGCGAAAGGCAGCTCGAAGACGCGAATCTCCAGCTCGGGTTCTTCCTCGCGGCTGCGCGCCAGCAAGGTGGCAATGTGGGGCTGTGCCAAACTGTCGCAGATGGCGATGCGCAGGTAGCCCTGATAGCCCTGTGCCGCCGCCTTTGCGGCACTCACCGCCTGCTCCACGGTAGCCAGCACGCGCCGGCACTCACCAAGGAACACTTGACCGGCCCTGGTCAGTCGCGTCTGGTTTGCACTGCGGTCGAACAACTGCACGCCGAGCGTGGCTTCGAGATGGCGCATCGCGCGTGACACGGGCGATTGCTCGACGCCAAGGCGCTCCGCCGCTCGCGCGAAATGCAGTTCTTCCGCGACCGCAACGAAATAGCGCAGTAGTCTAAGTTCCAATGCGGCCTCCTGTTCGCCCCGTTCTCGGCCTGCGTCCACGTCATGCGGATTGCGCCTCGCTCTCTCCTGCAATGATGGGAAAGAGGTTCCGGCTCTGCTTAGGGAGCAAATTCGCCACAGTCCTCCTTATTCCATCAACACCACAGACCTCACCTGTATCGACCCAAACATCAGTTTTGAATGCTTGGTTTCTGCCCAAAGGCCCTCCATTCCACCAAGCGAATATTCCAAGCCCCGAGCGACAAAGCCACGTTATGGCGTCAGCAGCTCCCGTAGCATCGCTACATGAAGGCGTTTCCATTCGGCTATCGCATCAGGGGCCACCGGGCCGCGGACCACGCCGTCGAGCATTGCATGTATGCCAGGCGACAGGATCAGCCGCGGTGCATGCGTAATAGCACTGCGACGCAGCGTGCCCTGCCGGACACCACGCTGGAGCAGGCGCGCCACATCGGCGATGTGCGGCTCAAACATGGTCTGGTGCCATTGGTCGAAGGCCTGCGGCACGCGCGTGCCGTTAGCCAGCAGCAAGCGCACGGCCTGCAGCACTGAGGGATCACCGAGGGATTGGTACATCGGTTCCACGACACGGCGCACTAGCAGGTCCACGGTCACGGGTTCGTCGTCCGCCAAAGGCTCGGGGGCGGCCGGCACAGGCTGGACTAGGCGCTTGAGCAGTGCGCCGAAGATCTCCTCCTTGCTGGCGAAATGCGTGTAGACGCCGCCTTTGGACAGACCCGTGGCCGCGGCGATGTCGTCCAGGCGTGCGGATGCGAAGCCCTTGTCGGAGAACACATGCAGCGCTGCGTCGAGGATCTGCGTGACGCGAGTGACTGCAGGCAGGCGCCGGCGCGGCGGGCATGGCTCGCTGACGCCGGGCGATGCTGCCGAGATATCGTTTCTGATCATGGTGGTGTGTGCTAGATAAGAAGAAGCCGACGCCTTACCCCGGCGACTGTTCGCCTTGTCATCGTGGTCATGCAACAATATACTACTGACCGGCCAGTCGGTATTTAAAAGATGATCGATTGATATATGTCAAATTCATCCTCCGGGAAAGTCCCAAGATCCTACCCATGACCTCTGCAACCACATCCTCATTGCCAGGCGCGACGCTGGCGGATCGTCTTGACGCGCAGGCCCACGCCCTGCTGGCCCGAGCCTCTGGCGGGCTCTCGCCGGCCTCGGCGCTGCTGGCCTGGCAGGACTGGGCCGTGCACCTGGCCAACTCGCCCGGCAAGCAGATGGCGCTGGCGCAGTTGGCCGGCACGCAAGCCCAGGCGCTAAGTCAGTACATGCGCGCGCGCCTGCAAGCCGCACCGGACCATGAGCAGGTGCTGGTGGAGCCGCCGGCACAAGACCGACGCTTCGTTGATCCGGCGTGGCGGAAATGGCCGTTCTGTCTCTGGCAGCAATCCTTCCTGTTGACCGAACAGTGGTGGGATGCGGCGACACATGGCGTGAGTGGCGTCGACCGGCATCACGAGAACATGGTCTCGTTCTGGGCCCGGCAGTGGCTAGACATGTTCTCGCCCGGCAACCGATTGGCGACCAATCCGTTGGCGCTGCGCCGGACGGTCGAGGAACTCGGCGCCAATCTCGTGCGTGGCGCGCAGCATCTGGTCGAGGATCTGCAGCAGGCCGTCACTGGAACCGGGCCGGAGACCGGCTTCACGGTCGGCCGCGATGTCGCTGTCACGCCCGGCCAGGTGGTGCTGCGCAATCGCGTGATGGAGCTGATCCAGTACGCGCCCGCCACCGGCTTGGTGCACGCCGAGCCGGTGCTGCTGATTCCGGCCTGGATCATGAAGTACTACATCCTCGACCTGTCGCCGCATGACTCGCTGGTGAAGTACCTCGTGGATCAAGGCCACACCGTATTTTGCATTTCCTGGAAGAATCCCGGCGAGGCCGAGCGCGACCTGGGCATGGACGACTACCTTCGCGACGGCTTTCACGCCGCGCTGGATGCCGTCAACGCCATCGTTCCCAAGCGCAAGGTGCATGCCACCGGCTACTGCCTGGGCGGCACGCTGCTGGCCATCGCGGCCGCCGCCATGGCCCGCGACGGCGACACGCGCCTAGCCAGCACCAGCTACTTTGCCGCACAAACCGATTTCAGTGAGCCCGGCGAGCTGGGTCTGTTCATCGACGCGAGCCAGGTCAGCCTGCTCGAAGCGCAGATGGCCAAGACCGGCTATTTGAAGGCCAGCCAGATGGCTGGCGCGTTCCAGATGCTGCGCTCCTACGACCTGCTGTGGTCACGCCTGGTGCACGACTACCTGCTCGGCGACCGCAGCGGTTTCAACGACCTGATGGCGTGGAACGCCGACACCACGCGCATGCCGGCAACCATGCATTCGCAGTACCTGCGGCGGCTGTTCCTGAACGACGACCTCAGCGAGGGCCGTTATCCGGTCGATGGCCGTCCAGTCTCGCTGGGTAGCCTGACACTCCCGACCTTCATGGTGGGTACCGCCACGGACCATGTCGCGCCCTGGCGCTCGGTGCACAAGCTGCACTACCTGTGCCCGGCCGAGATCACGTTCGTGCTGACCAGCGGCGGCCACAACGCAGGCATCGTCAACCCCCCAGTGTCGACGTCGAAACGCCAGTACCAGTGGCTGACGCGCGAGGCCGGGGGTACCTATCTGGCGCCGGATGAATGGCTGGCTGCGGCTTCCACCGTGCGGGGCTCTTGGTGGCCGGCTTGGCAGCAATGGCTGGCCGCGCGTTCGGGTGCCCAAGTCAAACCGCCGCGTATGGGCAGCAGCGCCTACCCGGCCACCGCCGATGCACCCGGCAGCTACGTCCTGGAAAAGTAAATGGCAGGCGCATTGCAAGGCAAGAAAGGCCTGGTCGTCGGCGTCGCCAACGACAAGAGCATCGCCTGGGGCTGCGCACGCGCCCTGCGCGATGCCGGCGCCGAACTGGCCCTCACCTGGTTCAACGACAAGGCCCGCCCGCATGTCGAGCCCTTGGCGCAGCAACTGCAGGCCCCCATCACGCTGCCGCTGGACGTCGAGCAAGCCGGCCAGATGGAGGCCGTGTTCGCCGCCATCGCGCAGCGATGGGGCCAGCTGGACTTCGTGCTGCACTCCATCGCGTTCGCACCCAAGAGCGATCTGCACGGCCGCGTGGTCGACAGCTCGCGCGAGGGCTTCGCGCGGGCCATGGACATCTCCTGCCATTCCTTTGCGCGCATGGCGCATCTGGCCGAGCCGCTGATGCCGCAGGGCGGCAGCCTGATGACCATGAGCTATGTGGGCGCGGAAGAAGTGATCCCGGGCTACGGCCTCATGGGGCCGGTGAAGGCCGCGCTGGAGGCCAGCACGCGCTACCTGGCAGCCGAGCTCGGGCCCAAGGGTATCCGTGTCAATGCCATCTCGCCAGGCCCGCTGGCCACGCGCGCGGCCTCGGGCATCCCCGATTTCGATGCTCTGCTGCAAGAGGCCGTGCAGCGCGCGCCTTTGCGCCGCTTGGTGGACATTGACGAAGTTGGTGCACTGTGCACTTTTCTGGCCGGCGATGGCGCCAAGGCCATTACCGGCAGCACGCTCTACGTGGACGCCGGCTACCACATCCTCGGTTGAACGCATGCTGATATCCCGACTCATCCCTTTGGCCAGCGCTCTGCTGCTGGCCGGTTGCGCCTCGATGGCGCCTTCCTACGAACGCCCAGCCGTGCCACTACCCGCACAGTACGGCGCCGGCATGGCGCCCGCTGCTGCTGCTGCCGCCGCGCTCGAGTGGCGCGGCTACTTCACCGACTCCGCGCTGCAGCGGCTGATCGAGCAGGCGCTGGCGCACAACCACGACCTGCGCACGGCCGTGCTGCGCGTGCAGGAGGCGCAGGCCGCCTACGGCATCCAGCGCAGCGCACGCTACCCCACGCTGGGCCTGTCCGCCGAGGCGGCGCGCGCCCGCACCCCCGCCGACCTGAGCCTCACCGGCCACGCCATCACCGCCAGCCAGTTCCAGGTCGGCCTGGGTGTCAGCAGCTGGGAGCTCGACTTTTGGGGTCGCCTCGCCAGCCTCAACGAGGCGGCGCTGCAAAGCTTCCTGGCCACGGACGCGGCCCGTCGCGCCACCACGCTCAGCCTGATCGCGCAGGTGGCCGATACCTACCTGGGCCTGCGCGAGGTGGACGAACGCCTGCGCCTGGCGCAGGAGAGTGCGGCCAGCCAGCGCGAATCCCTGCGCATCTTCACACGCCGCTTCGAGGTTGGTTCTGCATCGCGACTGGAATTGACGCAGGTGCAGACCCTGGTGGCGCAGGCGGATTCGTTGGTTGTCCAGCTGCAGCAGCTGCGCGACCAGCAGGCCCATGCGCTGGATCTGCTGTTGGGCAGTCCGGCTGAATTGCCGCCGATGCAGACCCCGGCCCAGGCCGAGGCGGTCTGGCAGTTGACACCGATGCAGGCCGGCCTGCCATCGGAGTTGCTGCTGCAGCGCCCCGACCTCGCGGCGGCCGAACACCAGTTGCGGGCCGCCAACGCGCAGATTGGCGCCGCCCGGGCGGCCTTCTTCCCCAGCATCCGGCTGACGGCCTTCGGCGGCACGGCCTCCAACGAACTGGATGGCCTGTTCAAAGGGGCCAACCGTGCCTGGAGCTTCGCGCCCAGCCTCTCCCTGCCGATCTTCGACGGGGGGCGCAATCAGGCCAATCTCGACCTGGCCGAAGTACGCCGGAACCTGGCCGTGGTGCAGTACGAGCAGGCCGTGCAGGCCGCCTTCCGCGACGTAGCCGACGCGCTGTCGGCACGCCGCTGGCTCGCCGAGCAGGTGCAGGTTCAGCGCGAAGCGTTGGCCGTGCAGCGGGAACGCGCCCGCCTGTCGCGCCTGGCCTATGACAACGGCGCCACCAGCTTTCTGGATGTGCTCGACGCCGAGCGCTCGCTGATCTCCGCCGCGCAGCAACTGGTTCAAACCCGCCGCGCGCTGCTGGCCAGCCAAGTCGCCCTGTACCGCGCACTGGGCGGTGGCGCACAAGCGCTGCCCGATGCGCCACTGCTGGCTTCTCCCACCCTTCCTGCCTCTGCCGCAGCACCCACAACCCACTGAAAACCATGGACAACGCATTGAAAAAGAAACTGATTACCGTCGGCATTGCGATAGCGCTGGCTGCGGGTGCCTGGTACACATGGCAGAAGTACAAAGGCGGCAAAGACGACGGCGCCTTACTGCACGGCAACGGCCGCATCGAGGCGACCGAAGTCGACGTGGCGACCAAGCTGGCAGGGCGCGTCGACAATATCCTGGTCAGCGAAGGAGCCTTCGTAAAGGCAGGCCAGGTGCTGGCCACCATGCAGGTGCAGACGCTGAACGCGCAGCTGCGCGAGGCCAAGGCCCAGCGCCAGCAGACCCTGGCCGCCGTCGCCAGCGCGCAGGCCCAGGTGGTCATGCGCCAGAGCGACAAGACGGCCCAGCTGGCCCGGATGCGCCAGGCCGAGGCCGAGTTCGACGCTGCCAAGCGCCGGCTGGCACGTTCGGAGACCCTGACAAAGGAAGGTGCAGCCTCGGTGCAGACGCTGGACGACGACCGTGCTCGCACGCGCAGCGCCGAAGCCGCGATTGCCTCTGTGCAGGCGCAGGCCGATTCGGCCGATGCCGCCGTCGCCGCCGCACGCATGCAGGTCACCAGCGCGCAGTCCCAGGTCCAAGCCATCGATGCCACGCTGGAGCGCATCCAGGCCGAAATCGACGACAGCCAGCTGAAGGCACCGCGCGACGGCCGCGTGCAGTTCCGCCTGGCCCAGCCCAGCGAGGTGCTGGGCGCCGGCGGCAAGGTGCTGAACCTAGTCGACCTGTCCGACGTCTACATGAGCTTCTTCCTGCCCGAGACCGCGGCCGGCCGCGTGGCGCTGGGCTCGGAGGTGCGCATCGTGCTCGACGCCGCGCCCCAGTTCGTGATTCCCGCCCAGGTGTCCTTCGTGGCCAGTACGGCCCAGTTCACGCCCAAGACGGTCGAAACCGCCAGCGAACGCCAGAAGCTGATGTTCCGCGTGAAGGCGCGCATTGCACCCGAGTTGCTGCAAAAGCACCTGGAGCAGGTCAAGACGGGTCTGCCGGGCGAGGCCTGGATCAAGCTCGACCCGCACAGCGAGTGGCCGGCCAAGCTGCAAACCAGGGTTGCGCCCTGACGGCGCGGCGGAAGGCTCGGCTTCATGGCTTCTGCAAGCAATTCAACCCCGGTCATCTCCCTGCACGATGTGCGCCAGCGCTACGGCAAGACCGAAGCGCTGCGCGGCATCACGCTGGACGTCCCCGCGGGCGGCATGGTGGGCCTCATTGGCCCTGACGGCGTCGGCAAATCCAGTCTGCTGTCGCTGGTGGCGGGCGCACGTGCCGTGCAGCACGGGCAGGTGCTCGTGCTGGGCGGCGACATGGCCCGCCGCAGGCACCGCAATGCCGTGTGCCCACGCATTGCCTATATGCCGCAGGGCCTGGGTAAGAACCTCTATCCCACCTTGTCGGTCGAAGAGAACCTGCAGTTCTTTGCGCGCCTGTTCGGGCACGACGCCGCTGAACGCCGCCGGCGCATCGATGACCTGACGCAGAGCACCGGCCTGCGCAAGTTCCTGGGCCGCCCCGCGGGTAAGCTCTCGGGTGGCATGAAGCAAAAGCTCGGCCTGTGCTGCGCGCTGATCCATGATCCCGACTTGCTGATCCTGGACGAGCCCACCACGGGCGTCGATCCGTTGGCCCGCGCTCAGTTCTGGGAGCTGATCAACCGCATCCGCGCCCTCCGCCCGCAGATGAGCGTGGTGGTAGCCACGGCCTACATGGACGAGGCCCAGCGCTTCGACTGGCTGGTGGCCATGGACGATGGCCGGGTGCTCGACACCGGTACCCCCGGTGAGCTGCTTGCGCGCACGGGCACGCAGTCGCTGGAGGCGGCTTTCATCGCGCTGCTGCCCGAGGACAAGAAACGCGGCCACGCCGCCGTGGTGATCCCGCCGCTGCAGACCCGCGAGGACGACATCGCCATCGAGGCGCGCGAACTGACCATGCGCTTTGGCGATTTCGTTGCCGTGGACCATGTCAACTTCCGCATCCGCCGCGGCGAGATCTTCGGCTTCCTCGGCTCCAACGGCTGCGGAAAGTCCACCACCATGAAGATGCTGACGGGTCTGCTGCCTGCCAGCGAAGGCCGGGCCTGGCTGTTTGGCCACGAAGTGGATTCCAGCGACATCGCCACGCGACGGCGCGTGGGCTATATGTCGCAAGCGTTTTCACTGTATGGCGAGCTGACGGTGCTGCAGAACCTGGTGCTGCACGCCCAGCTGTTCGATGTGCCGGCGGCCGAGATCTCCGCCCGCGTCGAGGACATGCTGGAGCGCTTTGGCCTGCGCGAAGAGCGCCATGACCTGCCCGACAAGCTGCCGCTGGGCCTGCGCCAGCGCCTGTCGCTGGCCGTGGCCATGGTGCACAAGCCCGAACTGCTGATCCTGGACGAGCCAACGTCGGGCGTGGACCCGATCGCCCGTGACCAGTTCTGGCGCCTGCTGGTGGAGCTGTCGCGCCGCGACCAGGTGACGATCTTCATCTCCACCCATTTCATGAATGAGGCCGAGCGCTGCGATCGCATGTCCATGATGCATGCGGGCAAGGTGCTGGACTCCGACACGCCCGCCGCCCTGGTGGCTAAGCGCGGCGCCGCCACGCTGGAGGAAGCCTTCATCGGCTATCTGGTGGAAGCCTCGGGCGAAGCGGCGCCCGCGCCGGCCGCCAAGGCGGAAGCGGCTGATGCCGATCCAGCCGGCGCCGCGGCTGCGCCGGCTCCAGAGCCGCGTCCGCGCGCCGCGGGCTTCAGCCTGCAGCGCCTGTGGAGCTATCTGTGGCGCGAAGCGCTGGAGCTGCAGCGCGACCCGGTGCGCGCCGCGCTGGCCCTGGTGGGCTCGCTGGTGCTGATGATCGTGATCGGCTACGGCATCAACATGGATGTGGAGAACCTGACGGTCGCCGTGCTCGACCGCGACCAGAGCACCTTGAGCCAGAGCTACACACATGGCCTGTCGGGCTCGCGCTACTTCATCGAGCAGGCGCCACTGCGCTCCTACGAGGAACTGGACCAGCGCATGCGCGCCGGCAAGATCGCGCTGGCCATCGAAATCCCGCCCGACTTCGGCCGCGATGTGCTGAGCGGCCGCGCCACCGCCATCGGAGCGTGGTTCGACGGCGCCATGCCCACGCGCGCGGAAACGGTCAAGGGCTATGTGCAAGGCATGCACCAGCGGTGGCTGAGCGAGCAGGTACGCGAACGCACGGGCCAGCAACTGAGCAGCCAAGTGAGCATCGAGACCCGCTACCGCTACAACCCCGATGTGAAGAGCCTGCCGGCCATCGTGCCGGCCGTGATGCCGCTGCTGCTGCTGATGTTCCCGGCCATGCTGACGGCGCTGGCCGTGGTGCGCGAAAAGGAGTTGGGCTCCATCGTCAACCTCTATGTGACGCCCGTGACGCGGGTGGAATTCCTGCTGGGCAAGCAGCTGCCCTACGTGGCGCTGGCCATGCTGAACTACCTGCTGATGAGCGGCCTGGCGGTGTTCGTGTTCGGGGTGCCGATGAAGGGCAGCTTCGTCACGCTCACGCTGGCGGCCCTGCTGTTCACCATCATTGCCACCGGCATGGGGCTGCTGGCCTCTGCCGTCACGCGAAGCCAGATCGCCGCCATGTTCTTCGCCATGCTGGGCACCTTGATCCCGGCCACGCAGTTCTCCGGCCTGACAGACCCGGTGTCCTCGCTGGAAGGCGCGGGCCGCTGGATCGGCGAGATCTACCCCGCCACCCACATGGTGACCATCAGCCGCGGCGTCTTCAGCAAGGCGCTGGGCTGGCATGACCTGAGCAGCTCCTTCGGGCCCATGCTGATCGCCATTCCCGTGATCATCGGTATCGCCATCTGGGCGCTCCCCAAACAGGAAAAGTAGCCATGGCGCACCATCTGAAAAACATCTGGCGCCTGGGCGTCAAAGAGCTGTGGAGCCTGTGGCGCGACCCGGTCATGCTTGTGCTCATCGTCTACACCTTCACGCTGTCGGTCTACACCGCGGCCTCGGCCATGCCCGAGACGCTGCACAAGGCTCCGATCGCCATCGTCGACGAAGATCAGTCGCCGCTGTCCACACGCATTGCCTCGGCGTTTTACCCGCCCCATTTCATGCCGCCGCAGATGATGAACTTCGCGCAGGTGGACCCGGCGATGGACGCTGGAACCACCACCTTCGCGCTGACCATCCCGCCGGGCTTTCAGCGCGACGTGCTGGCTGGCAAGAAGGTGGAGCTGCAGCTCAACGTGGATGCCACACGCATGAGCCAAGCCTTCTCGGGTGGCGGCTACGTGCAGCAAATCGTGAGCGCCGAAATCAACGAATTCACCCAGCGCCACCGCGCGGCCAGCAGCTCCCCGGTGGACCTGGAAGTGCGTGCGCGCTTCAATCCAACGCTGAACAAGACCTGGTTCGGCGGGGTGATGCGGATCATCAACAACGTGACCATGCTGTCCATCATCCTCACCGGCGCGGCGCTGCTCCGTGAGCGCGAGCACGGCACCATCGAGCATCTCTTGGTGATGCCCGTCACGCCCACCGAGATCATGCTGGCCAAGGTCTGGTCCATGGGGGCGGTGGTGCTGCTCGCGGCCGGGGTGTCGCTGAACCTGGTGGTGCGAGGCTGGCTGCAAGTGCCCATCGAAGGCAGCGTGGCGCTGTTCCTCGCCGGCTCGGCGCTGAGCCTGTTCGCCACTACGGCCATGGGCATCTTCATGGCCACGGTGGCGCGCTCCATGCCGCAGTTCGGCCTGCTGCTGGTGCTCACGCTGGTGCCGCTGCAGTTGCTGTCGGGCGGCGCCACGCCGCGCGAATCCATGCCGCAGATGGTGCAGGACATCATGCTGCTGGCCCCGACCACCCACTTCGTCAGCATGGCCCAGGCCATCCTGTATCGCGGCGCCGGGCTGTCCGTGGTGTGGCCGCAATTCCTGGCGCTGCTGGCTATCGGCTCGGTGCTGTTCGCGCTTTCGCTGGCGCGCTTTCGCAAGACCATCACGCAGATGGCCTGAGTTCCTTTCACCGTCATTCCTGTTGAATTGGAGATCGCCATGAGTCACGAAAATTTTGCCCTGAACCTTTGCAAGGCCAACGGCGAGTTGCAGCTTGAGTTCGGCCGCTTGCTGCTAGAGAACGCGCAGCGCAACGGCGAGCTGCTGCAGCGCAGCGCCGCCCAAGGTCTGGCCGAAGCCAAGGCCGGCATCGACGGCTTGCAGGGCGCTGCGGACTGGCAGGCCCTGACCCGCCTGCCCGCCGAATCCTTCCCGTCCGCGGTGCAGCGGCACCTGGCCGAAAGCCAGACGCTCGGTCAGCAGGCCGTGCAGAACCAGTCCGCCTTTGCCAGCGGCGTGCAGCAGGCGCTGGTCCACTGGCAGCACGCCGTGACCCGCAGCGGCGCGGAACAGCCGACGGCCGCCGCCGTGCCCGATTGGCTCAAACCTTGGGCCGCGCTGCTGCCGCAGCAAGGCACGACCGCAGTGGCTCAGAAGGAGTGATCCAATGACGCAACAACAACGCACCGCTCTGGTCACCGGCGGCATGGGCGGTCTCGGCGAGGCCATCGCACGCAGCCTGCACGACGCGGGCCACCGCGTGCTGCTGACCCACGCGCGCGATGAGGGCGCCGCGGCCGCTTGGCTGGCCGTGCAGCAAGGCGAGGGCTACGCCTTCCAGTCTTACGCCGCCGACGTGGCCAACTGGGAGTCCTGCCAGCGCATGGCCGCGCGCATCGCCGCCGACGGCCACCAGGTCGACATCGTCGTCAACAACGCTGGTATCACCCGCGACGCGACGCTGAAGAAGCTGACGAAGGACGGCTGGGACGCCGTGCTGCGCACCGACCTGGACTCGGTCTTCCACGTCACTAAGCCCTTCCTCGACGGCATGCTGGAGCGCGGCTGGGGGCGGGTCGTCAACATCTCGTCGATCAACGGGCTCAAGGGCCAGTTCGGCCAGACCAACTACTCGGCGGCCAAGGCCGGCATGCACGGCTTCACCAAGGCCCTGGCCCAGGAGGTGGCGCGCAAGGGCGTGACGGTCAACACCGTGTCGCCGGGCTACCTCGCCACCCAGATGGTGACGGCCGTGCCGCCGGACGTGCTGCAGCAGATCGTCGCGGGCATCCCCGTCGGCCGCCTGGGCCAGCCTGCGGAGATCGCCGCGCTCGTCACCTTCATCGCCAGCGAGGCGGCCGGCTTCATGACCGGCAGCAACATCTCGATGAACGGCGGCCAGTACATGGGCTGAGCGCCGAGCCCCTTGCACCGACCGAGCCCCCCATGACCCCACCGGATGACAGCGCCCTGGCGGGCGCGCCGCCTGTCGCCTGCGGCGCGCCGGCCCCGTTCTCGCAGCTGGCCCAGGCCGCCTGCGCCTATGCCGCGGACGCCTGGCAGCGGGCGCTGCTGGTGGCCGACATCGAGCGCCAAGTCGGCGACCAATACCAGGCCCAGCGCGGCATGGACGCGCCGCACGTGCTGCACTTCGCGTTCGAGCCGGTGATGTCCGGCGCGGAGCTGCCGCGCCCGGTGAACTACGGCCTGGTGCGCATCCTGCCACCCGAGGGGCGGCCCACCGAGGCCGGCATGCGGCCCTTCGTCGTGGTCGATCCGCGCGCCGGCCAGGGTCCCGGCATCGGTGGCTTCAAGGCCGAGAGCGAGGTCGGCGCGGCGCTGCAGGCCGGCCACCCCTGCTACTTCGTCGGCTTCACGCCCGACCCGGTGCCCGGCCAGACCGTGGAAGACGTGATGCGCGCCGAGGCGGCCTTCCTGCGCAAGGTGGCCGAGCTGCATCCGGACAGCGCCGGCAAGCCGGCCGTGGTCGCCAACTGCCAGGCCGGCTGGCAGATCCTGATGACGGCGGCGGTCTGGCCCGAACTGTTCGGTCCCATCATCGTGGCCGGCGCGCCGCTGTCCTACTGGGCCGGCGACAACCCGATGCGCTACGGCGGCGGGCTGACCGGCGGCAGCTGGCTGACCGCGCTGGGCGGCGACCTGGGCGCGGGCCGCTTCGATGGCGCCTGGCTGGTACAGAACTTCGAGAACCTGGACCCGGCCCACACGCTGTGGGGCAAGCACTACCACCTCTACGCCAACGCCGACACCGAGGGGCCGCGCTACCTGGGATTCGAGAAATACTGGGGCGGCTATGTGTTCCTGAACGATGTCGAGATGCAGTACATCGCCGACAAGCTGTTCATCGGCAACCAGCTGTCGACCGCGCAGCTGCTGACCTCGGACGGCGTCCGCATCGACCTGCGCAACATCCGCTCGCCCATCCTGGTGTTCTGCTCCTACGGCGACGACATCACGCCGCCGGCGCAGGCGCTGGGCTGGATCACCGACCTGTACCGCGACGACCGCGACCTGCTCAGCCACGACCAGACCATCGTCTACGCCACGCACGACAGCATCGGCCACCTGGGCATCTTCGTGTCCAGCGCCGTGGGCGGCAAGGAGCACCGCAAGTTCGCCAGCGCCATCGAGCAGATCGAGCTGCTGCCGGCCGGCATCTTCCACGCCACCGTGAAGGACGCGCCGCCGGGCACCCCGCTGCAGGACCCGCACCTGCTGGCGATACGCCGCAGCGGCATCGAGGAGGTACGCGCCATCGTGCAGCCCGACGCCGTTTCCGAGCGCCGCTTCGCGGCCGCCGCGCGCGTCTCCGAGATCAACCTGGCGCTGTACCGCAGCCTGCTGCAACCCTGCGTTAGGGCCTGGGCCACGCCGCCGGTGGCGCAGGCGCTGCAGGCCTTGCACCCGATGCGCGTCAGCTTCGCGCACTGGTCCAGCGCGCACCCGCTGGCGCCCTGCGTGCAGGCCCTGGCCGAGCAGGCGCGCGCGCAGCGCGTGGCGGTGGCGCCGGACAACCCCTTCCTGCAGTGGCAGGCGCTGGCCTCGCAGGCGATCGAGCGCTCGCTGGACGCCTACCGCGTGCAGCGCGACGAAGGCTGGCGCCTCGCCTTCGAGACGCTGTACAGCTCGCCGTGGCTGCAGTCGCTCATCGGCGGCGACGCCGCCGGCCCCGTGCGCCCACACCCCGGCGAATCACCCGAGCACCGCGCCTTCATCGAGCAGGTCGAGGCCTATCTGCAACAGCAATTGCACGTGGGCGGCTTGCCGGAGGCCGCACTGCGCGCGCTGTTCTACATCTTCGGCCACTGCGGGGAGATGGACGAGCGCCTGCATCACGAGGCCGCGCGGCTGCTGCATGACAACGTCAGCGGCCGGGCCGGCAGCGCGGAGCTCCGCCGTGTGCTGCGCGAGCAGGCCTTGATCGTGCGCTACCACGGGCCGGCCATCGTCGACGCGCTGCCGGTCCTGCTGCGCGGCACGCCCGCCCGCACGCTGCAGGCTACGGCGCGCTTCATCGAGCAGTTGCTGCGCAGCAGCGGGGCCGGGCTGACGGACGAAGGCGAACAGGCGCTGGCGCGGGTGCTCGACGCTCTTGCAGTCGCAGCGCAGGTCAAGCCGAAGCCGGGACGCCAGTCCACCACATCCCGCCGCTCGCCGCGGGCAAACAAGAAAGACCACGCATGAACGACACCACGCAGCCCATCGGCATGCTGCGCAACCACACCTTCGCCGAGCTGCAGCTCGGCGACAGCGCCAGCATCGAGCGCCAGCTGACCCAGCAGGACATCGAGCTGTTCGCCGTCATGTCCGGCGACCTGAATCCGGCCCACCTGGACGCCGAATACGCTGCCGCCTCGCAGTTCCACGGCGTCATCGCGCATGGCATGTGGGGCGGCGCGCTGATCTCGGCCGTGCTCGGCACCCGGCTGCCCGGCCCCGGCACCGTCTACCTGAGCCAGACGCTGAAGTTCCGCGCGCCGGTGCGCGTCGGCGACCGGCTCACGATCGGCGTCACCGTCAGTGCCAAGGACGAGGCCAGGCGCCGCGTCACGCTGGCCTGCCGTTGCGTCAACCAGGACGGCCAGGCCGTGATCGAGGGCGAGGCCCTGGTGCTGGCGCCCGAGCAGAAGATCGAGCGCCCGGCCAGCACCCTGCCCGAGGTGCGGCTGCTGGCGGCCAGCGGCCTGCCCCGGCTGCTGGACCACGTCCGACCCCTGGGACCGATCCGCGTGGCTGTGGTCCACCCCTGCGACGCGCTGAGCCTGGGCGGCGCGTTGGACGCGCGCGCGGCCGGCCTGATCGAGCCGGTGCTGGTGGGGCCGCGCGCCCGGCTGGAAGCGGTGGCCGCCGAGGCCGGGCTGAGCTTGGCCGGCATCGAGATCGAGGACGTGCCGCACAGCCACGCCGCCGCCGCACGCGCCACCGAGCTGGGCGGCCAGGGTGTGGTGCAGGCGCTGATGAAAGGCAGCCTGCACA
This sequence comes from Hydrogenophaga sp. NH-16, assembly GCF_004006415.1. NCBI lineage: Bacteria > Pseudomonadati > Pseudomonadota > Betaproteobacteria > Burkholderiales > Comamonadaceae > Hydrogenophaga > Hydrogenophaga sp. NH-16. Next base: position 1,800,335 of record NZ_CP029344.1, on the reverse strand, counting down.
CCGACGAACTGGTCAGCGCCGTGCTCGCGCCCGCCGCCGGGCTGCGCACCAAGCGCCGGCTCTCGCACTGCTTCGTGATGCAGACGCCGGCCTACCCGCGGCCCTTCATCATCAGCGACGCCGCCATCAACATCGCGCCCACGCTGGAGCACAAGGCGGACATCATCCGCAACGCCATCACGCTGGCGCATGCGATCGGCGTAGCCGAACCGCGCGTGGCCATCCTCGCGGCGGTGGAGACCGTGAACCCAGCCATGCCGGCCACGCTGGACGCCGCCGCGCTGTGCAAGATGGTCGACCGCGGCCAGATCACCGGCGCCGTGCTCGACGGCCCGCTGGCCTTCGACAACGCCGTCTCGGCCGCAGCAGCGCGCACCAAGGGCATCGTCTCGCCGGTCGCCGGCCAGGCCGACGTGCTGATCGTGCCCGACCTGGAGAGCGGCAACATGCTGGCCAAGCAGCTTGAATACATGGGCGACGCCGCTACCGCCGGCATCGTGCTGGGCGCCAGGCTGCCCATCGTGCTGACCAGCCGCGCTGACAGCCGCGAGACGCGCATCGCCTCCTGCGCGGTCGCGGTGCTGCTGGCCCATCACTTCCAGGGCAACCCGCCATGAGCATGAGCGTTCCTTCCTACATCGTGGTGCTGAACTGCGGCTCGTCGAGCATCAAGTTCGGCGTGTTCGAGGCCAGCGGCAGCGCTCGCCAGCCGGCTTGGAACGGCAAGGTCCAGGGCATCGGCGGTCCGCACCCCGATTTCGGCGCGCGCACTGTGCCGGTGCGCTCGGTGGACCTGGGCCGCGCGCACCCCTATGCCGCAGCGCTGCAGATCATCCGCGACGAGATCTTGTGCTGGCTGAACGGCCGGTCCATCGCGGCCATCGCCCACCGCGTAGTGCATGGCGGCGCCAAGTACTTCGCCCCTACACGCGTCGATGAGCAGGTTCTGGCCGAGTTGAAGACCTTGATCCCGCTCGCGCCGCTGCACCAGCCCTTCGCGCTGGAGGCCATAGAAATACTGCTGCGCGAGCGGTCCGATCTACCGCAGTTCGCCTGCTTCGACACTGCCTTCCACCACACGCTGCCGCCGGTCGAGCAGTTGCTTCCACTGCCACATGCGTTGGCCGAGCGCGGGCTGCGCCGCTACGGCTTCCACGGCCTGTCGTACGAATACATGGCCGTCGTACTGGCCGAGCGCCATGGCGAGGCCGCGTGCGGCCGCACCCTGGTCGCCCACCTGGGCTCGGGCGCCAGCCTGTGCGCGATGCACGGGCTCCAAAGCCAGGCCACGACCATGGGCTTCTCGGCCCTAGACGGCCTGATGATGGGCACGCGCACCGGCGCGCTGGACCCTGGGGCCGTGCTTTACCTGATGGAAGTCGAGAAGCTGACGCTGGAACAGGTCGGCCACATCCTGTACCACGAGAGCGGCCTGCTGGGCGTGTCGGGCATCTCGTCCGACCCGCGCGAATTGCTGGCCCGGGAAGCCACCGAGCCACGCGCCGCACTGGCGCTGCAGCTGTATGTACGCCGCATCGTGCGCGAGATCGGTGCGCTCACCTCCGTGCTCGGCGGGCTGGACATGCTGGTGTTCACGGCCGGCATCGGCGAGCACAGCGTGGCGCTGCGCCAACGCATCTGCTCCGAGCTGGGCTGGCTGGGCGTGGACATCGACGCGCTGGCCAACGCGACCGATGCCCCCCTGATCTCCACCGCCACCAGTCGCGTACGCGTGGCCGTGGAGCCGACGAACGAGGAGTGGATCGCGGCCCGCTATGCGCAGCGCCTGCTCGGTACCGCGGCCATTGACCCTTCCTAATTCCAGAGAGAACTCCATGTATTCCAGACTTCTAGTGCCGCTCGACGGCAGCGCCACTGCCGAACTCGCCTTGCACCATGCAGCCGCGCTGGCACGCCTGAGTGGCGCGACCTTAGTGCTGCTGCACGTGATCGAGGAGATGAAGCACTGCAATGGCTTCGAGCGGCCGCAGGTCTATGTCGAACAGGTCCGTCCCGGCTTCCTGGCTGCCGGCCAGGCCTTGCTCGACGCCGCTGCCGCGCGCCTGCGCGGCCAGGGCCTGACGGTGGAAACCCTGCTAATCGAGAGCAAGGGCGAGCGCGTGTCGGCGCTGGTCGCCCAGCAGGCCTTGTCCGCGCGCTGCGACCTGGTGGTGTTGGGCACGCATGGCCGCCGCGGCGTGGACCGGCTTCTATTGGGCAGCGACGCCGAGCAGGTCGCCCGCATTGCGCCGGTTCCGGTCATGCTGGTGCGCCAGCCCCCATCAGCCGCTACGACCAGCCAACCGCCGGGGTGGGGGGGCACTGCTGCGTGACGGCAGTCCAACCCGCCAACTTTGTTCAGAGGCTTGGCGCCGCAGCCGTACTGCTGCTGTCGCTGAGCATCGCGTCCGAGAATGCCTTTGGGCAGGAGCAGTCTTGCCCGCGCGACAACCCGCTGCGCTCGACTGGAACCCTCAATCTGCGGATCGACAATGACATGTTCGGAGGCGTCGGTCAGGACCGGGGGTACTCCAATGGGTTTCTCGTCAGTTGGGTCTCTCCAAACCTGATCGACTATATCGATGACCCATGCCTTCCGCGACTTGTCCGTGGACTGAATCGCTTTCTCGCAGTTCTGCAGCCCGAGGGTTTCGACGAGCAGAACATGACGATCGGACTCGGGCAGATGATGTACACCCCGACCGACAAGACGCGCAGTGATCTGATGGCTGATGACCGGCCTTTCGCCGGCGCATTGATGCTGAGTTTCGGCTACAACGCGAGGCTTGCAGATACGCTTCGTACCTCGCAGATTCGCGTTGGCGTAGTAGGGCCGTCCTCCCTGGCCAGACAAACACAGAACTGGTGGCACGGCATCATCGGCGTGGATCGCTTCAATGGCTGGGGACACCAACTGCGCGACGAACCGGTGCTGCAGTTGCTCCACGAACGCAGAAAGCGCGTTTTCAGGCAAGAGACGACCAACGGTTGGGGATGGGACTTGACCCGCCATTGGGGAGGCAGCCTGGGCAATTTCGCCACCTACGCGAACGCGGGCGCAGAACTGCGCTATGGAATACGGCTGCCCGATGACTTCGGTACCGCGCCGCTGCGGCCAGCCGGCGAGAACACCTCGCCCGTCAGAGAAACTGCTGGCGGCAACTGGAACGGGCACCTATTCGTTGCGCTTGATGCCCGCTGGGTCTTACACGACATCACACTGGACGGCAATACCTTCAAGTCCAGCCACAGTGTGGACAAGCGGCCCTTCGTAGCCGACATCGGCTATGGCCTCGCGTTCACGCATGGCAACTGGCGCATCGCGTTCGCGCGCTACCACCGCACACGCGAATTCCGCGGCCAGCAAGAGGTCCCCGTTTACGGGACGATCACCGTGGGGCGAAGATTTTGATGCGGATCAATCCCGTCCTGGGTGCCCCATGGGCCACCCTGAACAATTCATGAAGAACGAGAACACCCTTGCAACGACTGACTCTGGCCCTTCCCGGCAATGAAGCACTGGCCCATCAACTCGCCCAGGCCTGCGGCAGTGATGTCGGCAGTATCGAAACACGTCGCTTCCCCGACGGCGAGAGCTATGTCCGCCTGCATGGCGATCCAGCCGGGCGGGCCGTTGATCTGGTCTGCACGCTGGATCGGCCCGATCCACAGTTCTTGTCCCTAGTGTTCGCCGCCGATGCCGCGCGCGAGCTTGGCGCCAGCGAGGTGAACCTGGTTGCGCCGTATCTGGCCTACATGCGGCAGGACAAGCGATTTCATGATGGGGAAAGCGTGACGTCGCGGTCCTTCGCACGCTTGGTCTCGTCGACGTTCGACCAGCTGCTCACGGTAGACCCCCATCTGCACCGCCATCCAACGCTCTCGGCGGTCTACACCATTCCCACCACGACCTTGCACGCCGCGCCACTGCTGGCCGATTGGATCGCACAGGAGGTCGACCAGCCCTTGATCGTTGGTCCCGACGAGGAGAGCGAGCAATGGGCCGGTGCGATCGCGGCGCGCATCGGTGTCCCACATGCCGTGCTGCGCAAGACCCGCCATGGCGACCGCAGCGTGGACATCGACGCGCCCGACCTGTCCTCCTGGCGCGACAGAACCCCGGTGCTGGTGGATGACATCGCATCATCCGGACGCACGCTGATCATGGCGGCGCACAAGCTCGTCGAACAGGGGATGCGTCGGCCCGAGTGCGTCGTGGTACATGCGCTGTTCGCGGAGGATGCCTGGACACATCTCGTGCCCCTGTTCTCCCGAATCACCTCCACCGACGCGGTGCCGCATGCGAGCAACGGCATTGCCCTGGCCCCCTTGTTCGTCCAAGCCCTGCTTAGCGGCCAGACCGATTCGCGCAGCTGATCCCTGAGCGCCCCACATCCCCAGGAGAGCCGACATGCCCCCTCATCAGACCAACCCTCTTGCCGACTGGCAGGCCGGCTACGGCCCCATCGTCCACCGGGCTGAAACCATCGAACGCATGCAGGCCCTGGTGCAGCGCCTGGTCGCGCAGCAGCGCGTCGCGGACGAGGCCACGGCCCATACACTGCTGGCGGCGGCCGACCGCCTCAGCTGCACCGCCATGAGCGTGGTGGCGCACATGACCTATGCCCGGCGCATCGACCGCAGCGGCCGCCCGCTAGCGATCGAGGACTTCAAGCCAACACCCGAGGGCCACACCGGCGGCTCGCTGAACATGGTGCCGGCCTTCGTGGGTTACCTGCTGGCCAATGCGCTGACCGGAACGACTCGTGGCTGGCTGATGGGCCAAGGCCACTGCGTGGCCGCGATCGAGGCGGTGAATGCCTTGACCGGCGACGTCTCCGCCGCGCAGCGTGGCCGTTACGACCGCAGCGAAGTCGGCCTGTCGCGGCTGATCAGCGACTTCTACTCCTACGCCATCGACGAGCAGGGCCGGCCCGCCGTGCCGCTGGGTAGCCACGCGGGGCCGAACACGGCCGGCGCAATCTCCGAAGGCGGCTACCTGGGATTCGCTGGACTGCAGTACGTGCACACGCCACTGCCGGGAGAAAGCCTGGTCACGTTCCTCAGCGACGGTGCCTTTGAGGAGCAGCGCGGTTCGGACTGGGCGCCGCGCTGGTGGCGGGCCGAGGACTGCGGCTTTGCCATTCCCATCATGGTCCTCAACGGCCGGCGCATCGAGCAGCGCACCCAGATCGTGCAGGAAGGCGGCGCGGGCTGGCTGGCCGAGGACCTGCGCCACAACGGCTTCGATCCCGTCGTCGTCGATGGCCGCGACCCCGTGGCCATCGCCTGGGCCATCATCGAGGCCGAGGATGCGCTGAGCGCTTTCGCATCAAGCGCGGACAAGCGCTATCCCGCCAAGCTGCCCTATATGATTGCCGAGACAGAGAAAGGCTTCGGTTTTCCCGGCGCGGCGACCAACGCCGCCCACAACCTGCCGCTCGCGGGCAACCCGCGCGAGAACGCCCAAGCACGCGAGGCATTCAATGCGGGCGCGGCGGCGCTTTTCGTGCCAGAGCCAGAGCTGGAGCAGGCGCTCGCCGCGCTCGCGAACCACGAAAGAAGCCGGCGCCCACGCGAAAGCGCACACCCCATGGCCCAGCGCCATCCAGCGAGCCCCCAGTTGCCTCCGCCGAACGGGGTGCCAGTGGGCGCTTCGGCCAGCGCCATGGCCGCACTGGATCACTGGTTCGTCGCACTGGTGCAGGCGAACCCGCAGCTGCGCGTGCGCATCGGCAACCCCGACGAACTCGCCAGCAACAAGATGGGGGCCACCCTGGCGCTGCTGAAACACCGCGTCAACGCACCCGAGCCCGGCATTGCGGAAGCGGTGGACGGCGCAGTGATCACGGCGCTCAACGAAGAGGCCGTCGCCGGCGCCGCGCTCGGCAACAAGGGCGGGCTGAACCTGATCGTCAGCTACGAAGCCTTCGCCGTGAAGATGCTGGGCATGCTGCGCCAGGAGATCATCTTCGCGCGCCGGCAGAAGGAGCTTGGTCAATCGCCGGGCTGGATCTCGGTTCCGCTGATCGTCACCTCCCACACCTGGGAGAACAGCAAGAACGAGCAGTCGCACCAGGACCCCACCATCGGCGAAGCGCTGCTGGGCGAGATGTCGGACACTGCGCGGGTGCTGTTCCCGGTCGATGCCAACACGGCTACCGCCGCGCTGCGCGACGTCTACGCCAGCCGCGGGCAACTGGCCTGCATCGTGGTGTCCAAGCGCGACACACCGAACCGTTTCACGGCCGAAGCGGCCCAATCGCTGCTCGCGCAGGGGGCGACCCATGTGGCCGGCGACCCGGCCACCGCGCAGATGCAGTTCGTGGCCGTCGGCGCCTACCAGCTCGAAGAAGCCCTCAAGGCCCATGCGCGCCTGGCCCTCCACGGCCTGGGATCGTGCGTGACTGTGGTGATCGAACCCGGCCGGCTGCGCATGCCGCGCGACGAGATCGAGGCCGGTTTCGTGCTCGGCGATGCCACCCTGGAGAGCCTCTTTCCCCCACAACTGCCCCGTGTGCTGATGAGCCATACCCGTCCGGAGCCGATGCTGGGCGTGCTGCGCCGGATCGATACCGGCCCCGCCAAGACACGGGCGCTCGGCTACATCAACCGCGGCGGCACACTCGATGTCACCGGCATGCTGATCGCCAACCGCAGCACCTGGGTGAATGCCATTTATGCCGCAGCGCAAGTAACAGGCTGGAACAACCAGCGGGCTGCCGTTGATGGCGCGGCCGACCAGTCAGTGCCCCTCCGCGTTGAGTCGGGTGCTCCGGCCTCATCTGAAACCTGATCCAAACCCATCCAACAGCGAAAAAATTCCATGCTTTCATTGACCAGCCTCGGCGGAGCCGGCACTGTCACCGGCTCCAAGCACCTGCTCACCAGTGGCGACACACGCATCCTGATCGATTGTGGCCTGTTCCAGGGACTGAAGAACCTGCGTGAACTCAACTGGCAGCGCCTGGACGTGTCGCCGCGCGACATCGATGCGGTGGTGCTGACCCATGCCCACCTCGACCATTGCGGCTACCTGCCGCGACTGATACTGGACGGGTTCCGCGGCAAGATCTACTGCACGCAGGCCACGCGCGACGTGGCCGAGTTGATCCTGCTCGACAGTGCCTGGTTGCAGGAGAAGGACGCTGACTTTGCGAACCGCAAGGGCTTTTCCAGGCACAAACCGGCCCTGCCGCTGTACACCGTGCCCGACGCCGAACGTGCTCTTAAGCACTTCCAGCCGGTAGCGCTGCACAGCGAGGTCGAACTGCCCGGCGGCGCCAGGCTCATGCTGCGCCGCGCGGGCCACATCCTGGGCGCCACAACTGCACAGATCGATATCGGTGGCCAGCGCATCGTCTTCTCGGGAGACCTGGGGCGCTATGGCGACCGCGTCATGCACGATCCCGAAACGGTGCCATCGGCCGACTATGTCGTCATCGAATCCACCTACGGCAATCGCCGCCATGACCGATCGGACGCGGTCAAGGCGCTTGGCGACGTGATCTCCCGCACGGTGCAACGCGGTGGTACGGTGGTGGTGCCGGCGTTTGCGGTCGGCCGTGCCCAGTCCTTGATCCACGATCTGTGGCTGCTGCGTCAGCAAGGCGGCCTGAACAACGTCCCCGTGTTTCTGGACAGCCCTATGGCCACCAATGCGACCGAACTGCTGTACCGGCACAAGAGCGAACACAAGCTCGCGGAGCGCGACTTCGAGCAAGCCTTCGCCGCCGTCACCTACGTGCGCGAGGTGGAAGAATCCAAGGCACTGTCGGCCAACCGCTATCCGAAGGTGATTCTGTCGGCCAGCGGCATGGCGACGGGCGGCCGCGTACTGCACCACATTGCTGCTTTCGCACCGGACCACCGCAACACCTTGCTTTTCTCCGGCTTCCAGGCCGCGGGCACTCGGGGACGCAAACTGCTTGAAGGCGCGCGCGAGGTGAAGATGTTCGGCCAGTGGATCCCCGTGAACGCCGAAGTGGCCGAGTTGCCGATGCTTTCAGCGCATGCGGACAGCGACGAGCTTCTTCAATGGCTGTTGGGCTTTGGGCAAGCACCCAAACGCCTCTTCATCGTGCATGGTGAACCCGAGGCCTCCGAAGGCCTGCGCGAGCGTGTCCAGCGCGAACTAGGCTGGCAGGCCACGGTGCCGCTGCAAGGCCAGGAGTTCGAGCTGTGAGCGCGCGGCTGGCACCTCCACCGCCCCTGCGGGCGGTGCGCATGTACCTGCATGCCCAGCACCAGCCTGTAGCGCTCATGCGCACCGACTGCCACGTCTGTCGCTCCGAAGGTCTGGCGCCTCGCTCCCAGGTGCTGATCGTCGCAGGTGAGCGCGAGGTACAGGCTTTGCTGTACCAGATCGATAGCGACTTGCTAGCCACTGGCCAGGTCGCCTTGTCCGAGGCCGCCTGGACGGCCCTGGATATCGGCGACGGCGACAGCGTGGTCGTCCGGCATCCGCCGGTGCTGGAGTCGTTAGCTGGCATCCGCCGGCGCGTCCACGGTCAGCGCTTGAGTGCAGGGGAACTCGCGGCCATCGTGCGCGATGTGGTTCAGGGGCGCTACACCGACGTGCATTTGTCGGCTTTCCTGACAGCTACCGCAGCATTGCCACTCGACTTGCAGGAGACAGAGCACCTCACTCGGGCGATGGTCGAGGTCGGTGAAACACTGACATGGAACGCACCCATCGTGGTGGACAAGCATTGTGTCGGCGGTCTGCCAGGCAACCGGACGACGCCCATCGTGGTCGCTATCGCCGCCGCCAATGGCCTGGTCATGCCCAAGACTTCCTCGCGCGCCATCACCTCGCCGGCGGGCACAGCCGACACCATGGAGACGCTGGCGCCGGTGGACCTGGACATCGCTGCGCTAAGGCGCGTGGTGGAGACCGAAGGTGGATGCCTTGCATGGGGCGGCGCCATGCACCTGTCGCCCGCCGATGACGTTTTCGTCCGCATCGAGCGCGAACTGGACATCGACACCGAAGGCCAACTGATCGCATCCGTGCTGTCCAAGAAGATCGCTGCCGGTGCGACCCACGTCGTCATCGATATTCCCGTGGGTCCCACCGCCAAAGTGCGCAGCATCGAAGCGGCACAGCACCTGGCGGATCGTCTGACGGAGACTGCGGCGCAGTTCGGGTTGGTTCTGCGATGCATCTTCAGCGATGGCAATCAACCCGTGGGACGCGGCATTGGGCCCGCTCTGGAAGCGCAGGATGTGCTGGCGGTGCTTCGTTGCGATGAAGACGCTCCCATGGACTTGCGTGAACGCGCTGCCTCTGTGGCGGGCGTCGTGCTGGAGCTGGCTGGGACGGTGGCCGAGGGAGACGGCATGCGGCTGGCGTTGGAGACGATCGACAGCGGCTGCGCGTGGGAGAAGTTCCAGCGCATTTGCGCGGCACAGGGAGGATTGCGTCAACCCCCCGTTGCCGAGTACGTGGAACCCCTAATCGCGGCGCATGCAGGGCGGGTCGTGCACATCGACAACCGCAAGCTCGCCCGGCTGGCCAAGCTGGCGGGGGCTCCGCAGAGTCTGGCCGCCGGGATCAGCATACAAGTGCGCCTAGGCGACGAGGTTGCACGCGGCCAAACATTGTTGCTCCTGCATGCGCAAACGCAAGGGGAACTCGCCTATGCATTGGGCTACGCCAACGAGGTGGGGGAAATTGTCCGGGTGGCGCAGTAAGCGTCTAAATCTGACCCTGCCTCGTTTCCATGAATGCCAACCAAGAAAATGACGTGCCCAACAAGAACCGCTACCTGTCCTCTGCCGCCAGGAAAGAGGGAAGTACTCGACACGACCCTTGTCGAATTCGCGGGTCGGACATACAACGTTGTGTCGAAGGAGCCCCTGGCGGAATGTGCGGGCTTGTACAAGGCAGGCATCAACGCCTACTTCAAAAGCAAGGAAGAGATTTTTCACACCTTGTGCGAACGTACGGTGAAGCAGGTTTGCGATTTCCAGAGTTGGTTCCCGGATCTGACGTTGTCTGATCTGGTCGATATCTACCTTGACCGCCTGCATACGACGTTTGAATCCCCTTCCACGATGTCGATCTACCAGCTGCTTCTTACCGAAAGCGCTAGAACACCAGAACTGGTGCAGCGTTGGTACAACGAAGTTGCGCACGGGTTCAAAGAGCGGGCGCAGACCATCGTCCAAAGCAACATACGCCGAGGAGTCATTCGACCAGGCGTTTTGATCAAGTTTTTTTCCCGCTGGCCCTCGCTCCCGCACTGCTGTGGTTGAACTCCTCGATGCTATCCAGGAGCGATCCTTCCATCTCGTTCGTACAGCTACGAGATGCGCACCGGCAACTGCTGCTTGAGATTTTGCAGCCCCAATGAGCAGGGTTGCGCATAGAGTCCTGCGCGCCCTTGCGCGTCTGGCGATTGGCTTTGCGGTACAACTGCTGACAGTGTGGGGTGCACTGGCTCTGTGGTATCAGATGCCACAGCCTTCAGTGGCGCGAGGGTTCGTCGTTGCCATATGGTCTTCGTTGGGCGTTCCTGTTGTCTTGCCGCAGGCAAGCTTGCTTGGACGACAAACTCGCAACGTTACCGGATTCGCATTTGTGGTCGCAACTGCCTTCCTGCTCATGTGGAGGGGAACGCTGCATCCGTCACACCAACGCGTGTGGGCGGACGATGTCGCCCAGTTGCTGGAGGCCAGGATCGACGGCAACCATGTTCACCTGAAAAACGTACGCAACTTCGAGTGGCGCAGCGAAACCGACTACACCCCGCTGTGGGAGAGCCGCACATACGACCTGGATCGCCTGCGCAGCGCCGACCTGGTGCTTTCCTACTGGATGGGGCCGCACATTGCCCACACCCTGGTGTCGTTCGGTTTCGATGGTGGCGAACGGGTGGTGTTTTCGCTGGAAATACGCAAGGAGCGCCACGAGTCCTTCTCGGCGATCGGAGGATTCTTCCGTCAGTTCGAGCAAGTCCTGGTTGCTGCCGATGAGCGTGACATTGTGCGTACGCGCAGCAATGCGCGAGGCGAGGACGTTTACCTCTATCGGTTGCAGATAAGTCAGGCCAGCGTCCGCGCGTTGTTTCTGGAGTACCTGAAAGCGGCCAATGAACTACGGCACACACCGCGCTTTTACAACACGTTAACCAGTAACTGCACGACCATCGTATTCGAGCTGGCTCGGCTCATTGCACCCACGTTGCCGATCGACTATCGCTTGCTGCTATCTGGACATTTTGCGGAATATGTCTACGACCTGCATGGATTGACGCCCGGTTATCGCTATGGTGAATTGCAGGCACTTGGGTACATCAACGAACATGCCCTTGCTTCCGATGCATCAGGGGACGACTTCTCGATGTCGATTCGACAAAGCATCCCAGGCATCCCGGTCAACGAGGTACATCCATGAGATTCCCACAGGCCTGCCGTCTCATGGCATGGGTCGCCATTGCCCCAGTGTTGTTGGGGGGCTGCTCGATTTTCCGCCCAGCCGTTGAAGTTCATGCGCTGACGGCCAGGGAGGCCATCGAACTCAAGCGCAGCGACATCCTGACACGCGACAAGCTCAGCGATGCGACTATCCAGACCATCAGGGTGGCGGCATTGGATGTAAAGGCATGCGCAAAGCCGATCTCATCGGAGTGCGTTGAGGCCCTGGCCGCCGTGACGGGGATTGCCACGGATCGGCGCCTGGCGGCACTGTCCGAACTATGGCTGGCGCAGGCACAGGCCATGGAGCCCGGATCAGTGCAGCAAGCCGCTTGGCTTGAGACCATTCGCTATGCCTATGCCTATCTGTTCCTTGGCGACCATACTCCGGGAGAGCGGGCCTTCGAGGATCGCCAGACCCAAGTACGGGATTGGTATAACTATGCCGTCGAGCATGCTGCCGCTGGCATGTTTGAAATTCGGCAACAAATGCCTGCGCAGCTGCCAGCCCTGACCAGTGGGACCATTGCAGGCTGGGAACTGAAGTTGGATCTGCGCAGTGCGCGCATGTCGGGTAGTGCGGCGGTGCCAGCCGAACTGGTGCCGGCTTCGTCCCTGTCTTTTCGTGGTTTGCGCAGCCTCTACCGGCGCGACGGCTTTGGCGCCGAGCTTGTAGCGGTCATGCCGGACGACTCCCTGAACGCCACTCCGACTCAGGATGGCCACCCCGTGGCAAAACATAGTCAGCCAGCTCTGCCCTGGAGCGAGATGCCCGCGCCTTCCATGACGGTTCTTTTGCATCCCGACGGAGACAGCCTGGACAGCGTGTTGCATACCCATACCGCTCGTTTGACGGTGCATGACCCCTATGTGGAATCGGCCATCATGCTGCGCGGCCAACGTGTGCCGCTGGCCGCCAATTTCACGGCCGGCTACGGCCTGTGGTTGGCCCGTTCCAAGTTCAACCGACAGTCGCTTCGCAGTTTGCTTGGGCGCGAGGGGGGCATCGACCGCCCGCACGTTTACCTGATGCAGCCCTATGACCCGAACAGGCGGATCATCGTCATGCTGCACGGACTGGCCAGCAGCCCGGAAGCCTGGGTTGAACTCGCCAACGAAATCCTGGGCGATGAGGCTCTGCGCCACCATTACCAGATCTGGCAGGTTTACTACCCCACAAACATGCCAATAGCATTGAACCACGCCATGATTCGCAGGGCGCTCGGGGATACGCTGGCACATTTCGATCCATCCGGCCAGGCGCCGGCGTCGTCCGACCTCGTACTGGTGGGACATAGCATGGGCGGCGTCATCGCGAGGTTGATGGTGTCGTCAACCGATCAGTCGCTGGTGCAACTGGTTGCGGATGACGGACGGTTGACGCCGCAGCAGATCAAGCGCATAGACTCGATGCTGCACTTCGAGCCCGTTCCGAATGTCAGCAGCGCCATCTTCATCGCAGCGCCTCATCGGGGTACGTCGATCGCGGGTGGGCGCTTGGGGCGCTGGATGGCGGGATTCATCCGCTTTCCCATTACGATGCTCGAAGAACTCGCCCACACATTGGCGCCGAATGTGGCTGCCAGCAGCCGCGAAAGCCTGGGAAGCATGCCCAATAGCGTGGACAATCTCGACGAAAACGATCCTTTCGTGCGTACGGCTGCTGGCTTTCCCATTTCATCCCAGGTGCGTTATCACTCGATCGTGGCCCAGGCTGACCCCCAAGTGGCCCTCGTTGATTCCGATGATGGTCTTGTGCCTTACCGCAGCGCCCACCTTCCCGGCGCACAGTCCGAGAAAGTCATCACTTCGGGGCACAGCGTGCAACAGGACGCGGCCGCGATACTAGAGATTCAACGCATTCTGAGAAAAGACATGGCTCTGCGGGGAGAGTGTTCCACGCAGCGATAGACAATTGCCATCTGCTGCCTCATATCAGACGCGCTCCATTCTCAACAGATTCACCGAACTGGGCACGCCCAAGGCTGTGGCCGTGGTATAGCTGCGTCTGGGGTTGGGGTAGTTCGTTCTCAGGCAGATTTATGCAAAAAACCCCATGGCGCTTGGCTCGCTGTTGACGCAGACGTGGGTGAAAAGCATCCGACCATCACCCAAGGATAGCTCTCATCTCGATACAGACGTGATTCATCCGCACCTATGCGGCTCCCTACGATCATATGGACTGATCACATCGGTAGGGAGAAATCATGAACTTACGCCATCTTCGCTGTTTTATCGCCGTTGCCGAGGAACTGCACTTCGGCCGGGCTGCTCGACGGCTACACATTGAACAGTCTCCACTGTCGCGCACGATCCGCCAGATGGAGGCGGATATAGGGGTGCCGCTACTCGACCGCTTGCCACGCAGTGTTCGTCTCACGTCGGCGGGACAGGTCTTTCTCGAAGAAGCCCGGCGCGTACTGCTGGCCTTCGAGCAGGCTCAGACCAAGGCACGTGCCACAGCGAACCAGCGGAACACGCTGCGCATCGCGCTGTCGGGTGACATGGGGCAGGCCCGCTTGTCGGCGTTGCTTGCGCTGTGCCGGGAGGAGGCGCCACAGGTCGGCATTCGGATATTTGAAACGCCACTGGCGCAGTTGGTGACTGGACTGCGCAACGACTTGTATGACGCAGGTTTTGCATTGGCCAGTGAGGTGGATTCCGGCGTCGTCGCCGTGCCGGTGTGGCGAGACCCGCTGGTGGTGGTTTTGCCCGCCCGGCATCCGCTGCTGGCTTTCAAGGAAGTGCCGCTGGAGGAAGTGGCGAGCTATCCGCTGGTGCTGTGCGATCCCCAGGTCTGCGAAGGTTGCAGCCGGCAACGCGAACGGGTGCTCCGCACGGTGGATGCGCAGCCGACGGTAGCCGAGTACGTCACAACCCATTCCCTGATGCTCGCCCTCGTGGCCGCCGGCTACGGCGTGGGCTTTTCGAGCGCGGCGCACCTGGCGGGTTGCCATCAGGCCGATGTCGTAGTGCGGCCGCTGGCCGATGAGACCGCTTCGCTGACGACCTATCTACTGCGACCCGAAGGCGAAATCATGGAGCCGCTGCGGCAGTTCATCGACCGCGTGGAGCGTGTCGGACGCCCGCAAGGCGCCGATCAACGCCTGATGTGACGCGGGGATTCTGGACGGTGCGATTCCTTTTCGGTCTGGACCTTGACCCGAATTGCATCGGCGGCCGACCTTTTGCGTCACGGGCTTGAATGGCGAATCGGGCCTATCCACCCGGCATCAAGCAAGGCACCTTCAAGCTATCGAGGTCACTGCAGTGACGCAGAACGCATGAGCCCTTGCTGGATGCAAACCGGCTCAGCCGGAAGACGCATTGGCGCTTTACCTCGCCCGTTTTCCTACGAAAACTTTGCCCTGGTTTTCCGGTAAAGCGCGGCATCCCCTTCCTGATCGAACTTGGATGCGCGACTTTTCAAACCGTTGCGCCGGTAACAAGATTTTTCGCAGGTGCACTATGGTGGAGGTGTAGCGGGCACCGCAAGGAGTGTTAGCCCCCTGCGTAACGCTCGGCGACATCGCCGCACCCAACCTCCACCACGATGCCGACCGGCTCGCGCTTCATCGGGTTCTTTGGGCAATCGCTGCGCCCATGTGGGCCGCGCGCGCTTGCCATGTGTCGATCCGACGATGGGAAGAGCGCGATATGCCGAAATCGAGCAGCCACGCCTTTGGCGCAAAGACGTACTACCGACCGATCGAGGCGGCCGTCCGCTGGTGCGGTCTCCTGCGCTTCGAGCAGCGTATTCTGGAAGCGCTGGAGCAGCGGGTCATGCCGGAGCCCGGCGAGTTCCCGCGCTGGCCGCTGCTGCGCCTATATGTCGAGCGCATCTTCGACGCGCTGACACATGGCGAATTGCCCGGCGGCAAGGCCGGCATCGTGCTGGACTCGCAGCGGCCGGCGCTCGACGACCCCGAGTTGACCGTGCGCCACGTGGACTTGAAAGCGTGGATGTCGCAGTTCTACCCCGGCGATCGGCCGGGGTTTTTGTTTGACGGCATTGAACGCGTGGTGCATCCGGCGGTGAGCGTGGACACGCTCAACATCCTGCTGGCCGATCGCGAAGCAACGAAGTCGCAACTTGCCGAACTTGCCCTGGTGCATGAAACGCTGCGTATCGCGCACGAAGCATTGGCGAAGGAATATGCCACGCGCGCGGCCAACGACGAACAGGCGCGCGAGCCTGGCCTGCGCAGCGAGACGACTTACCTCAACATCATCGGCGGACTTCTGACGCTGCTGCTGGGCAATTCGCCGTCAGGTGCGGCCTATTCTTCATTCCGCAGCATGGATGCCGTGGTCAGCGCGCTGATCGCACACCACGAAGGGCGGCCGGGTCTCAGCGAGCGGACGCTGTGGAGCAAGCTCGCGCAGGCGCGGCGCCACCTTGAGGCGTCGCGCTGACGACGCGGCCAGCATGATGCCGATGCGGCGCACTGCAATTGCAGTCGCTGCTTCTGCAATTGCAGTGATTTCGGCGACCGCGGTGTATTGAATACGAGGCACTTTCCGAACAGCGCCAGTGAGCGTCAAGGAGTGTCTCTCATGTCTTCGCAGACCACCGAGCCGGCAGTGCCGGCCGAGCACCGCATCCTGCGCCGCGCCGAAGTCGAGGCCAAAACCGGCTTCAAGCGCGCGCACATCTACAGCCTGATGAAAGAAGGCAAGTTCCCCAAGGCGCTTCGCCTGGGCGTGCGCGCCGTGGGCTGGGACTCGGTGGAGGTCGAGCAATGGATCGCCGATCGCCTCAACGAGCGCGCCTGACGCTTTTCCTCGGTACATGCCATTCAACCGGGAGAAGCCCATGCAGGTGGTGTCCATCATTTCGACCAAGGGCGGCGTGGGCAAGACCACGACGGCGGCCAACCTGGGCGGCTTCGCGGCCGACGCCGGGCTGCGCGTGCTGTTGCTGGACCTGGACGTGCAGCCCACGCTGTCGAGCTACTTCACGCTGGCCGAACGCGCGCCGGCCGGCATCTACGAGATGCTGGCCTATAACGAGCAGCGCGCCGAGCAACTGGTGTCGCACACCGCGATCGAGCGGCTTGACCTGGTGCTGTCGAACGACGACCGCGGCGAGCTGAACACGTTGCTGCTGCACGCGCCCGATGGCAGATTGCGGCTGCGCCACCTGCTGCCCACGCTGGCGCCGCGCTACGACCTGCTGCTGATCGACACCCAGGGCGCGCGCAGCGTGCTGCTGGAGATGGCGGTGCTGGCCTCGAACCTGGCGCTGTCGCCGGTGACGCCGGAAATCCTGGCGGCGCGCGAGCTGCGGCGCGGCACGCTGCAACTCATCGAGGACATCGCGCCGTACCGCCACCTCGGCATCGAACCGCCGCCGCTGCACCTGCTCATCAACCGCGTGCATCAGGTGTCGTCCAATGCGCGGCTGATCCAGCAGGCGCTGCGGCAGGTATTCCAGGAGCAGCCCGGCGTGCGCGTGCTGGACACCGACGTGCCGGCGATCGAAGCCTATCCGCGCGCCGCGACGCGGGGCCTGCCGGTGCATCGGGTGGAGTACCGCCAACCGGCGGGCCGCACGGCACCCGCCGCATTGGAGACCATGCGCGCGCTGGCCGGCGAGCTGTTCCCGGCATGGCAGGATCGCTTTGCGCTCGTCACCGGCCGAGGCGATACGGGAGGGGCCGGCCATGGTCAGCGCACATGACATGGCCCGCGGCCACAAGCGGCTGCGAGGGCTGATCGAGTTCGCCCTGGGCGAAGGTTGGAAGGTGGTGCGCACCCGCGGCGGGCACCTGCTGTTCACGGAGCAAGGCTGCGCGCCGATCTACACCAGTTCGACGGCGAGCGACCACCGCGCGGAGCGCAACGCCCGTGCGCAGCTTCGCCGCGCCGACCGACAGGCGGCCCAGGGTGTTGCAGCATCTCAGGAGAACGGCCGTGGCTGACCTGACGCCGCAGGACATGGCCGCCAAGCTGCTGGCCTCGGGCTTCGAGCGCAACGGCCCTTCGGCCGCAACCTTGAGCGACCCCATCGCCGACACGCCGATGGTGGTGACGCTGGACCAGTTGCGCCCCTACGACCACGACCCGCGCGTGACGCGCAACCCGGCCTACGAGGACATCAAGGCCTCGATCCGCGAACGCGGGCTGGATGCGCCGCCCGCGATCACGCGCCGGCCCGGCGAACCGCACTACATCATCCGCAACGGCGGCAACACGCGCCTGGCGATCCTGCGCGAGCTGTGGAGCGAGACCAAGGACGAACGGTTCTTCCGCATCCCCTGTCTGTTCCGCCCGTGGCCGCAGCGCGGCGAAGTGGTGATGCTGACCGGGCACCTGGCCGAGAACGAGCTGCGCGGCGGGCTGAGCTTCATCGAGCGGGCCTTGGGCGTGGAGAAGGCGCGCGAGTTCTACGAGCAGGAAAGCGGCCAGGCGCTGTCGCAGAGCGAGCTGGCGCGGCGGCTCACGGCCGATGGGTTCCCGCTGCCACAGTCGCACATCAGCCGCATGCAGGACGCCGTGCACTACCTGCTCCCGGCGATCCCCACGCTGCTGTACGGCGGGCTCGGCCGGCATCAGGTGGAACGGCTCGCGGTGCTGCGCAAGGCCTGCGAACGCACCTGGGAGCGGCGTGCCCTGGGGCGCAACCTGTCGATGGACTTCGCTACGCTGTTCCAGGACGTGCTGGCGCAGTTCGACACGCAGCCCGACAACTTCTCACCGCAGCGGGTGCAGGACGAGCTGGTCGGCCAGATGGCCGAGCCGCTGGGAGCGGACTACGACACGCTGAGCCTGGAAATCGACGACAGCGAGAGCCGGCAGCGCGCATTGACCAGCGATCCTGCGCCGCTGCAGGCGGCAAGACCTGCGGTGCCGGTCGGGCCTTCGGCCGAGCCACCGCGACCACCGTCACCGCCTTCGCCGCCGACCGGCCCCTCGGTGCAGTCGTCGGAGCCTGGCCCTGGCCAGGCTCCGCAGGCCGGTTCCACGCCGGCCGCCAGCGACAAGGGCATGAAGCAGGGTGACGAGCGCCTGCAGGGTCACATCGTGTCCCCGGCCCCGACCACCGAACGCCTGCAATCCATCCAGCGCATGGTGGCCGATCAGATGGGCGACAAGCTGCCCGACTTCGAGGCCGACGCGCTGCGCGCGATCCCTGTGCAAGCGGGCGGGCTCTACCCCATCTCGGATGTCTGGTACATCGAGCCCGGCCTGGATGTGCCGGATCGGCTGCGGGTGCACATCGCGCAGTTCGCGCGCGAGATCGCCGAGGAAGCCGACGTGGCCGGGCAGGTCGAACCCAGCGAAGGCGGCATCGGCTTCGTCTGCGTGGCGCCCCCGGCGGTGCGCGCATTGCCTCCGTTCGCGTGTGCGGTGCTGACCTTGCTGCATGCGCTGTGCGCCGCGCCCCGACCCGCCGCCGGCTTCGATGGCGCCCGGCTGGCCGACGACCTGGCGGCCTTGCTGCATGGCGGCGGCGCATATCCGCGCCTGAGCGATGCCGGGCTGGTAAAGCTGTTCCGGCTGCTGCGCCTGGCGCGCCGGCTGCTGGATCTGGAGACCGGCGCGGCCTCCAGCAACCCCGGCCACGGCGCCTGAGCGGAGGCCATCATGTCGGCACCGCATCCGCTCAACCAGGCCGTCATCGCACAGGCGCTGCACGACCTGCGCAATGGGCAACTGCGGCGCTGCAAGGCGATGGGCTTCGGCGAGGAGGAGCTGGACGCGCTCAAGCACCCCGAACTCGTGAGCATGCTGGTCAACGCCACAGTGTCGTGGTGTTCGGTGTCGGTGAACCGCGATGTGCTGAAGCGGCTGCTGAGCCAAGTGCACGACGTGGAGCGAGAGATCGCGACGGTCGACCGCATGCTGCGCCTGGGCGCCAGCACAGAGATGGTCAGCCGCTTCTACGGGCTTACGCACCAGGAGGTGGCCCTGCGCCGCGACATCCTCGGCCTGCCCAAACGCAAGGGACGGCATCCGGTGTTGGATGAAGCGCAGGACACGGCGCTGTGGAAGCAGTGGAAGGCCAGCGTCATGGAGCGCGGCATCGCGCTGAACGACGAGGTGGCGATGCTGGCGATGACCATGGACCTGGCCGAGACCTTGAACCTGCCGATGTCGGTGATCTGGTCGGCGATACGCAACTGGATCGACCAGGGGCTGGTGTAGGCCATGGCGACCGGCGGCGCACCCCGGCGCGATGGCCCCGTGGCGCTGTCGGCACTGTTCGACGACGCGCTGCGGGAACTAGTGCCACCGGCACCACCGACACCACCAGCCCCGCGCGGCGCTGCTGCTGCATCGCTGGCCGCGCCGGTCAGCGACGGCTTCCTCTACAGCGGCAACCGGCACGAGAGCGTGCCGCGCGCGCTGTTCCTCGACCGGCGCCTGACGCCGCTGGAGCGCAACGCCTGGCAGGTGTTCCGCCTGCAGCTCCAGAGCGACGGCGTGACGGCGTTCCCGACCTACGACCAGCTCCGGCCCTATCTCGCTTCGATGCCGTGCGCGGCGCAGGCCTCGCACGAGACCGTGGCGCGCGCCTTGACGCTGCTGCGGCTGACGCGCTGGCTGAGCCTGGTGCGACGACGCCGCGACCCGAAGACCGGGCGCATCCTGGGCAACCTCTACGTGCTGCACGACGAACCGCTGACACCCTTCGAGGCGATGCAGCTCGACCCCGACTACCTCGGCTTGGTCAGCCAGGCGCTGACCCATGCGGCGAAGGCGGTGCAGATCGTCGGCATGAACACCCTGCGCGAGATCGCCGAAGACCCGATGCTCAACGGCCGCACGCTGCCCACGCGGCTGCAGGTGCTGGCACAGCGCATGGCGCGCAACAAATGGGCGGACGCGAGTTATCCACAAGCGCCTGTGGATCACGAATCCGAAGAAGGCCAGGACGGCCTGCTTCGGAATCTCGATGGCCCGTCTTCGGAATCCGAAGCAGGGCTGAAACCCGCGCCAGACGGCTCACTTCGGAATCCGAAGGAGGACCGTACTGTACGTATGGATCGTATAAATCAAGTACGTACAGTACCGCGCGCGAAGGCGTTGCAGCACCTGCGCCTGCCCGAGCGCCTGCTGCGCTTGAAGGACGAGCAGCAAAGCGGCGCGATGGTGGCCTTGCAGCAGGTGGACGAGTCGCTGCGGCAGGCGGTGCTGGACGAATGGGATGCACGCTGCCGCAACAGCGCGGTGCGCAACCCGGCCGGCTACCTGTTCGGCATCGTCCAGAAGGCGATCCGCGGCGAGTTCAAGGCCTGGGCCGGCGAAGCTGGTTCGGCATCGACGCCGCCTGCGCCGTCATCGCCGCCACGTCCTGCCGCACCGGCGCCCTCTGCACCGCCACCGCCTGCGCCGAACGGCCCCGGTCGCGAGGCGGCGCGGGCCTACCTGGCGAAGCTGCGTTCGACGCTTGGCGATTCCTGAGCAGCTATCCCCAGGGGATAGCTGGGACACGAAGCCTTCCAGCCATCGGCTTCGGTGCTGTCATGCGTCACATCGTCGCAGCCCGGTGCGGACCTATTCCCAGGGGATAGATGGAACACGCAGCCTTCCGCGCCATCCGGTTCACTCGCCGTCTTCATCGCTTGCGATGGCAGCTATCCCCTGGGGATAGACGGAACACGCGGCCTTCCCGAACGACAACCGGGAGCGCACCCGCTGCGGTTTGTTGACTGACGCCCTTCCGGGCGATGCCGATGCTGGCGGCTCGTTCCCTTACCGCGAGTCGTCACCATGGCCAACGAATCCCAGCAGCCCCTGCAGTTGAATCTCGGATCGCTGCGCAGCGCGATGTCGCTGACGCTGCACACCCACCACGCTTCACGCATCTGGCATGGCCGAACGCCCACCGAGGGCCGGCCCGGGATCATTGGCCTGAACGGCTACATCAGCGTGATGAACAAGATGAAGCGCGGCGCCGAGCAGGACGATCCCTACTCGGATTTCTGGATGCTGCGCATCGAGGACAAGCTGACGCAGACCAAGGCCAGCTTGCAGGCGCTGCGCGAGCAGGTGGACCAGGCGCTGGCCGACGTGCCGCCCGCGCTGACCCTGGGCGAGAACATGAACGTGCAGCCGGTGAAGCTGCCGCTGTTCGTCAATGCGCAGCTCGGCTTCATGGCGGTGTACCTGCTGGCCGATTACGACGACCTGGCGCGCAAGCTGATCCTCGCGCATCACACCGCACTGATCGACCGCAGCACGCTGGAACGCTGGCTCAACGACGGCGCGCACGCGCTGCGCAGCCTGTTCTCGCTGGCACAGCAGTACCGCTACTCCGGCGCGACGCGCGACGACTTCGCCTCGAAGAACGCAGTGGCGCGGGCGGCGCTGGAGAAGTTCGGCGAGTTGCCGCAGGACGTGCTCGAAGGCACGCGCCGCTCGCGCTTTGCGCCACCGATCGCGCGGCGGGCGGGCAAGCAGGGTGCAGCCCCCGATGCCGCACCCAGCGCTGGCGCAGCCGACGTGACGGACGACGATCTGGACGGCGAAGGCGCCAAGGCATGACGGCATCGTCTTCCACCGGCCAACCGGCGCGCTTCCTGCCGCTGGAACAGGCGGACTTCCAGCGCCTGGAACACGGCCCCTACCTAAAAGGCCTTTTACAGCCTTTTAAAGGTAAGGGGAGTCTGGAGACCTGGGCCAACCAATGCACGGCGCTGCGCGACGACTTGATCGGCCTGGCGCAGCGGCGCGTGCTGCAACAGGCGCGGGCCTATCCCTTCACGTTGCTCGACGTGCAACTGGCCCAGCAGACCACTGGCGCAGGCACGACCTTCCTGCGCTGGCGCAACCACGACCGTTCTTCCATGGGCGTGGCGCTGTGGGAATCGCTGCTCGACCGCCCGGCGACGCCGGCCTCGCTGATCGACGACCTGTACGCGATGGAGCTGCAGCGCATCGCTTTGAACATGCAGATCAGCCTCCTTCACACGCTGGGCCGCCAGGCCCAGGAGTGCGCCAGCAAGGCCGCGCAGGCCGAAGCGGCTTACCTGCGACGTGTCCACGGGCATGCCGCGTCCGTTCCATCCACCACCCCCAAGGAGTCACCATGAGCACGCACTTCGTCGGCGAGGGCAACATCGGTTCTGCGCCGGACTACCGCGAATTCCCCAACGGCAACGACGAGCCGCGCCGGCTGCTGCGCCTGAACGTCTACTTCGACAACCCGATCCCACGGAAGGACGGCGAGTACGAGGACCGCGGCGGCTTCTGGGCGCCGGTGGAACTGTGGCACCGCGACGCCGAGCACTGGCAGAAGTTGTACCAGCCGAGGATGCGCGTGCTGGTGGAAGGCCGCACGGTGAAGGACGAGTGGGAGGACGCCGACGACAACGAGCGCACGACCTTCAAGATCGAGGCCCGCCGCATCGGCATTCTGCCGTACCGCATCCAGGCCGTGACCCTCAGCGCCAGGACGCTGGAACCCGAGGCCGCAGTACCGCCGCCGAAGGAGGCCAAGGGGACGAAGGCGCCAAAGGAAACCAAGGCCAAGGGCTGACTCCCCCGCAGGGGGCGGCTGTAGCAACCGTCAGACGCCCGCCATGCACAGCTATCCCCAGGGGATAGCTCCAGGGTGTTCCACCGAATTCCAGCCGCCCTCCCGAAACGACGCTCCCGCTGCGCCAGCCGTTGCGGCTTTGCGCATGCCGCTGCGGCAACGCATCGCCTGCCGATCACAAAGCGGTGTCTGCGCTGATCGGCTTCCTTGCTGCCGTCATCCGCTGGCCCGGCCAAGCTGGGGCCATCCGATGAACCGCACACTTCCAAGGAGGCTTCATGCGCGTGTTCCTGTGCGAGAAGCCGTCCCAGGGCAAGGACATCGCCCGTGTGCTGGGCGCCGGTCAACGCGGCAACGGCTGCTACAGCGGTACGGGTGTCGTCGTGACCTGGTGCATCGGTCATCTGGTCGAGGCGGTTCCGCCCGAAGGCTACGGCGAACAGTACAAGCGCTGGGCCATCGAGCAACTGCCCATTCTTCCCCGAAGCTGGCGTGTCGAGCCCAAGGCGGCGACCGCAGCGCAGTTCAAGGTCGTGCAGCAGCTCGTCGCCAAGGCGGGCGAGCTGGTGATCGCGACCGATGCCGACCGCGAAGGCGAGATGATCGCCCGCGAGATCATCGAGCTGTGCGGCTACCGCGGCCCGATCCAGCGGCTGTGGCTGTCGGCGCTCAACGATGCGTCCATCCGCAAGGCACTGGGCGCGCTGAAGCCCTCGGCCGAGACCCTGCCGCTGTATTTCTCCGCGCTCGCCCGATCGCGTGCCGACTGGTTGATGGGGATGAACCTGAGCCGGCTGTTCACGCTGCTGGGCCGGCAGGCCGGCTACAACGGCGTGCTGTCGGTCGGGCGGGTACAGACGCCGACGCTCAAGCTGGTGGTGGACCGTGATCGCGAGATTGCGCGCTTCGTCTCCGTGCCGTTCTGGGCCATCGAGGTGGCGCTGTCGCATGCGGGCCAGTCCTTCGTCGCCACCTGGACGCCGCCGCAGGGCAGCACCGACGACGCCGGCCGCTGCTTGCAGCAGCCGGTGGCGCAGCAGGCCGCGGAACGCCTGCGCGCGGCCGGCGCCGCCCAGGTGCTGTCGGTGGAGACCGAGCGCGTGCGCGAAGGCCCGCCGCTGCCGTTCGACCTCGGCACCTTGCAGGAGGTGTGTTCCAAGCAATTGGGCCTCGACGTGCAGGAGACGCTGGACATTGTCCAGGCGCTGTACGAGACGCACAAGGCGACGACGTATCCGCGCTCGGATTCGGGCTACCTGCCCGAGAGCATGCTGGCCGAGGTGCCGGCCGTACTCGACAGTCTGGTCAAGACCGACCCCAGCCTGCGGCCGCTGATCGACCGCCTGGACCGCAACCAGCGTTCGCGGGCCTGGAACGACGGCAAGGTCACGGCGCACCACGGCATCATCCCCACGCTGGAGCCTGCGAACCTCTCGGCGATGAGCGACAAGGAGCTGGCCGTCTACCGGCTGATCCGCGCCCACTACCTCGCGCAGTTCCTGCCGCATCACGAGTTCGACCGGACGGTGGCGCAGCTCACGTGCGGCGGCCAGTCGCTGGTCGCGGTCGGCAAGCAGATCGCGGTGGCCGGATGGCGCCAGGTGCTGGCGGCGCCGGAGCCCGAAGACGGTGACGGCGAGGACACGCAGCGCGGCCAGGTGTTGCCGGCGCTACCGGCTGGAACTTCCTGCCAGGTCGGCCAGGTCGAACTGAAGGCATTGAAGACGCTGCCGCCCAAGCCCTACACGCAGGGCGAGCTGGTCAAGGCCATGAAGGGCGTCGCCAAGCTCGTGACCGACCCGCGCCTGAAGCAGAAGCTGAAGGACACCACGGGCATCGGCACCGAGGCCACGCGCGCCAACATCATCAGCGGGCTGCTGGCCCGCAGTTATCTCTTGAAGAAGGGCCGCGCCATCCGCGCGTCGGATGCGGCCTTCACGTTGATCGACGCGGTGCCGGCGGCCATCGCCGACCCGGGCACCACGGCGGTGTGGGAGCAGGCACTGGACATGATCGAGGCCGGCCAGATGACGCTGGACACTTTCATCGACAAGCAATCGAGCTGGGTCGCCCAGCTCGTGCAGCAGTACCGCGGCGCCACGCTCGACCTCAAGCTGCCGCCCGCGCCGAACTGCCCGCAGTGCGGCGCCCCGATGCGCCAGCGCAGCGGCAAGAGCGGTGCGTTCTGGTCCTGCAGCCGCTACCCGGACTGCAAGGGCACGCTGCCGATCGAAGATGCCGCGGCAGGCAAGCGCGGTGCATCCGGCCGCACCTCCAGCACAGCGCGTCGGCGCCCCAAGGCGAACTGACGCTCACGTCTCCCTCTGCCACGCCGGCTGCTGCCGACGGCGGGGCAAACCTCCCGCACCCCGCGGGATTCCCCAGCGCGCGTTCCCTTCTGCAACGGTGTGCGCGTCCTGCTGGCCCGAGACGGCCACAGGGCGAGAAGGTCATTGCTCCATCGAATCGCGCTCGACGCGGTTCCGCTGATCGAGGTGTTCGCGTCCATCCGCGAGCGGTCTCCTGACGCCTTGGCCCGCAAGGCTGCGAGGTGCCAGGAGACCGCTTGCGGTCGACGGTATTCGGTGCCGGTGCCCGCCGGTGAAAAAACGGGTTCCCTTTGTGTGTGGATACACGCCAGAGGATGCCGGCCCCAGCCACGAAACGGGCCGGGTGAGATTGCTGACGCAGCGAATGGCTTTGACGACGGCCTGGCCTGCTTGCAGCCCACAGGTGGATTGATTCCTCTCAGCCGAAGCCTTGCGGGGCTTCGGCGCCTTTGTCGTGGGCAGACGGATCGTGCATCGGTTCCTGCACCAGCACTCGGGGCAAACCGGACGGCGGGCGGTTCTGTTTGATCGGCGACGGCGCGCTGCCGCGCTTCCATCCTTCCCGCATGTGTCGCTGACGGTCGTCAGCACCATGCCCTGGCAGCTCCGGTCTTCAAGGCTGCAACGCGGTTCGCCGCGTTGACCGATCCAGTCCGCTTCGCACCGACCACCGCGGACGCGCGTCGCCACGACGCGGGTGCTTTCGATGTTCAACCCTTCGGGAGGTATCCGCTCCCGTCAGGGCGTGGTGCTCCCGGTCTTTCAACCACCAGGAGAAAACCATGTCCCTTGCGTTCGCATCGGCGCTCTTGAGCGCTGAACAGGCCCGCGCCGAATCCATCGGCTACCAGGCCCTGGCCTACGTCGGCAAGCGCCTGCCCCTGCAGGTGCTTTGCAGCGCAGCCGGCCACTACATCGGCACCGCCGATGCGGACGGCCCGGTCTCGCGCGAGTCGGTCAGCTACTTCCGCTCGCACCACGCCGCCGACCACGCCCTGAAAACGGGCCGCTGGCAGCAGCGCCTCAACCCGTGATTCCAAACACCTGGAGCCCATGTCATGAACCGTGCCCTGCCTCAAGAGGTACTTGATCAGATCGAGCTGGAACACCAGCACTTCGCCGCCGCGCCCCAAGCCTTCTTCGAGGCGTGGAAGCGCGGCGTCAACATCGCCGGTGCCGAATGGTTTGGCGACGGCACCCGCGACGGCCTGCAGCGTGCCACCACCAAGTGGGATCTGCGGCCCAAGCTGCTGATGCTCAACGACGCCCTCGGCGTCCTGAGTAGCGGCCAGCGGATGTTCCTGTCCGCGATGGTGAGCTTCTACAACGCCCGCGAGGGCGGCGCGATGCTCAAGCGTTGCGGCTTCGAGGGTCTGTCCGACCTGGGCGGCCTCGATCTGGAACGGCGCAAGGTCATCGCCGACCTGACGCTCAACTACAACGGCTGGTGAGCCGCGCTGCGGCGCACCGACGTTCTTTTCTTCCGACCCCACGAGGGACATGCGTCCCGCCAGGGGCCATGTCCCTCCTTCCACCCGGAGCCCTTGCGGCCTCGGGATGTCCCTGCGGATGCCTTCGTCCGCCAGGGGCGAGGGCTCCGCGCCTTTCATCGCAAGGAGTCCTTCATGGCCAACACCTACTCCGACGCCACCGGCGTCCTCATTCTCGACCGGGTGACGCCGGTCATCTCCGCGCTGTTCGGCGCCTTTCGCCTCGATGCGAGCTATCCCGGCAACGGGAGGGCTTATATCGCTCGCCTCGCCGAGATCAACGATCCGCAATGGAGCGACGTGCTCGACGGTCTGCTGACGCTGGCCGCTCAGCTCGATCTGCCCGCACCGGACGACGCCGAAGGCGAGGATGGCGAAGACCGTGACGCCGAACTGTCGATGCCTGCCCTTATCGACCTGATCGCCCCGCACTTCGGCGCCGACCAGAACCAAGACCTCGCCAATCTCATCGAGCACCACCCGTTTGAGGGCAGCGCAGACCTCGACGCGCTGTTCCTGATCGCCACGTGCTTCGACGACGGCCATCACCTGGTCGCCATCCAGCTCGAAGGATGCTGGCGTTGCAGCCGCCCACGGCTTTTCGAGTTCGGCGGGCATGGTTGCTTCATCAGCCGCGAGCTGACGGTATCGAGCGAATCCACGCATGCGCTGCAACTCGGCGCGGAACTGCGCACCGCAATCCTGGCCGGCGACCTTGCGGCGGCGGCCAACCGAATTGCCAACGAAACGCTGGCGCTACTGGCGGCCATCACCGACGACCAGGTTCGCGCACGCCTGCGCAGAACCGTCGCTGACCGCCTGCTCACCGACCCGTCCTCCGTCGCTGCCGGCTGACCGGCTGCCACTTTATCCACCCGCTGGGGTTCAATCCCCAGCAGGGGATTGCCTCGGCCATCCTCTGCTGGAGAAATCCCATGTCCTACTCGAACAACAATCCCTTTGTCCGTGGCTACGACGGCCTGTCCGTCCAGCGGCTGATTGCCATCTCCTACGACGACGATTGCCCGCTGACCTACCTGCCGCTGCATCCTTCGCAGTCGAATCTGCCGGACAGCCAGCTCGAACGGCGGGCCTGCATCTTCTCGGACGACTTCGTGCTGATTACCGAGGACCAGGCGGTCCCCGATGAATTGCAGGCGCAATGCCCCAGCCACGGGCTCGCCCGCAACGTGGTCTACGCCGTCATGGCCCAGGAAGAAGGCAAGCCGCTGCACGTCGGCGATACCTACTCCGACGAAGCCGCACGCGAGGTAGTGCGGCGCCTGCGCTATGAAACCGGCTTCTACAGCCGGTGCTGGGAGATCAGCAGCGGGCACCTCGACACCGAGGCTCATCGCTTCCTCGCCGAGCTGGCGGACATCGCCACGCCGACGCTGTTCCTGTTCATCGCCTTCCGCATCCCGTACAGCCCGGCCATCGGATTGAAGCTGATCGCCACGCCCTGGACCGACGAGAACCTGCGCGCGGTCGAAGGCATCACTGCCAAGCGGCTGATGCAGGAGCACCGCAAGAAGGGCATGCCGGAATCCTTGATGCAGGTGCTGCACCTGGCCGCGCTCGCCGACGTGCGCATGCTGGTCTTCGATGCCGATGCGCAGGTGCTGGACGGACTGCCGATCTACGACGACTGACACCACCTCACGAGCCTCCACGCGGGGCTCGTTTTTTTGGGGGAAGTCGGTGGCGGCGCAGTGCCGATTCCCTCGCGACGCTGGCCTGCGTCTGCCGCACGCTGATCGCATGTTCGCTGGAGTTGCCGGCAAGCATGCCCAGGCAGTCGAGACCTTCGAGGCTGCGGTGCGGTTCGCCGCGCTGGTTGTTTTTCCTTCCCGGGGCGCATGTCGCGTCCATCCACCTCACTCCAAGGGACACACCTCCCTTGCGGGCGGGAGTTCCTTGGATTGCCACAAGGAGCTTCCCAATGGATACCCAAGCCATCCGTGCACAGATGCCGACGCTGGTTCGCGGCCACGTGCCTTCCAACGTCCGCAGCTTCAAGTTCAACATCTTCGATGGTCAGCCCAAGGTTTCGACGCTGGGCTTCCACGTCGATCCCAAGCCTTTCGAGGGCAAGGTCATCGCCACCACCGACGAGGCCATCGTCGTCAAGACGGGGCGGGCCGAGTTCGCCGTGCTCGACAAGGCGCTCGTCACCGACGTGCCCGACGAAGGCGCCAAGGTGCAGGTCGAACCGTATGCGCGGCGCCGCTTCGACGGCCTGCGCGCGGACACACCCGAGGAGAGCACCGAGTTCACCGCCGGCGGCCAGCCGTACACGGTGAAGCGGCTCATCCTCGGCTCCGCGCCGGCCAAGCTGCCGATCCCCGCGCCGCAGTGCCCCGAGCTGCAGGAACTGGTCCACCAACTGGAGCAGTTGCCTGCACCCGATGGCTTCCGGCGCGTCACCCACCTGCTGGTGGATGCCGGCGCGCGGGACTTCACGGTGGTCGATCCGAGCCCCAGCAACATCATCGCCACGCCGCCGGCCATCGGCTTCACGGTCGCCTCGGCGAAGTTCCAAGGGCGCGTCACCGTGCTCTACGAGCGCGGCCTCGATCTCTACGCGGTGGAACTGCGCCGCGACGGCGAACTGGTCGAGCGGGTCGATGAAGTGTTCTTCGACACCCTGGGCCAGACGCTGGAGCGGCTGATCGACGACGGCACCTGGCGCCTCATCCGCGTGCAGCGCCTGTCTGGCAGCAAGCCGGTCTCGCACTGACCCCTCTGCGTCCCCATGCGGCTTCCCGTCCTCGCGGCGGGAAGCCTTCTTCTTGCATCCGCTGGAGATCACTTCCATGACTGTTCGATTCAAGGCCGCCGATTTGCGGCCCGTGCTGACCGAGGCGCTGGCCAACCAGTGCCGCGTCATCCTGGTCAAGGACCAGGGCGTCTATTTCATGGCCGAATGCGGCGAGCGTCGGCCCGATGGGCGACGCAAGACCATCGCCTACGCCGTTGGCTGCAACCCGGACGCCGATCCGTTCGACGACTGGTGGGAACTGGCGCGCGCCGAGTTCGGCGGCGACGACTTCGGCGAGTTCTTCGATTTGCACGATGGCGTGTTCGCGCGGCTTCTGCACAGCGAGGATAACCTCGAAGTCTCGGCCACCGCTACACACCTGTCGTTGCAGGTGGTGCCGCCGGCACAGTCCGGCCACTGACCGCCAGCCCTTCAAGCCTCCTCACGGAGGCTTCTTCTTTTGTGCCACGGCCGCAGCCGCGCGCACGCGCTTGTCTCCAGCCCCGATCGGGGCCGCCCACCGGCATCCGCCGGGGCCACCGACTGGAGACAGCCCGTATGCGCGACCCGTTCCGAATCGAATCCCCCACCTGCATCAGTTTCAGCGGCGGGCGCACCAGCGCGTACATGCTCTGGCGCGTGCTGCAGGCCAATGGCGGCTTGCCGGCCGACACGGTGGTCTGCTTCGCCAACACCGGCAAGGAGGTCGAAGCCACGCTGCGCTTTGTGCGCGGCTGCGCCAAGCATTGGCAGGTGCCCATCCACTGGCTTGAATACCGGCCGACAGAACCGGGCTTCGCGGTGGTGGACTTCGATACCGCCAGCCGTAAGGGGGAACCTTTCGAGGCGCTGATCCGCAAGCGGCAGTACCTGCCGAATCCCGTGGCTCGTGGCTGCACCAGTGCCCTGAAGATCAGGACGATGCACCGCTTCCTGCGGCGGCAGGGCTGGACCGATTGGGACCAGTTCATCGGCATCCGCGCGGACGAACAGCGGCGCGTCGCCAAGATCAGGGCGCGCGGCCATTCCACCGAATCTACCCACGAAACCATGTGCATGCCGCTGGCCGAGGCCGGCGTGACCGTGCGCGACGTGTCCGCCTTCTGGCAGGCGCAGCCCTTCGACCTGGAGCTGCTGACCGTCAACGGCCGCACGCTCGAAGGCAACTGCGACCTGTGTTTCCTCAAACCCCGCGGCCAGCGCCTGGCACTCATCAAGGCCAGACCCGAGGCCGCGGTGTGGTGGATACGCATGGAGTCGCTGAACCTCGCCAGCCGCCCCAGCGGCGCGCGCTTCCGCAACGATGGTCCGAGCTACGCCGACCTGGCGCGCTTTGCGGCCGACCAACGCGACCTGTTCGATGCCGCCGAAGAACCCATGGCCTGCTTCTGCGGCGACTGACGCGCGGGCCGTGCCGCCGCGGTTCGCCGTGAGGCCGCTGTCGCTGCGCGCGGCCAACGCCTTCGTGCAAGAACACCACCGGCATCACCGTCCTGTGCAAGGCGGCAAGTTCAGCCTGGCGGTCACGCTGGGCGACGGCGATGCGATGCCAAGCCGCATCGTCGGCGTGGTGATCGCGGGCCGCCCGGTGGCGCGGCACCTCGATGACGGCTGGACGCTCGAAGTCACGCGGCTGTGCACCGATGGCACGGCCAATGCCTGCAGCAAGCTCTATGCGGCTGCTGGCCGCGCGGCACGCGCGCTGGGCTACACGCGCCTGATCACCTACACGCTGCCGGCCGAGGGCGGCGCCAGCCTGCGGGCGGCCGGCTGGCGCCTGGTCGGACAGCGCGGCGGCGGCAACTGGAACCGTGCGCGCCGGCCGCGGCGGGACACGCCCGAGGCGCTGCGCGTGCCCAAGCTGCTGTGGGAGGCGCCGTAGAGGCGAGCCTGGCGCTCGGCGCCAATGCGGACAGCCGCAGATGCCGATTACCGCTCGCGCGGGCGCGCGTCTGGCGCCACGCTGCCGCCATGTTCCGCTGACACCCGTCAGCAGCATGCCCAGGCAGTCTCGATCTTCAAGACTGCGACGCGGTTCCGACCGCGTTGATCAACCAGTTCGCTCCGGCATCCCAGCGCGAACGGCCATCGGTTCTCCCGATGGTGATGCCACCCAAGCTGTTCCTTCAACCCACGCGGGGGTTCCACACCTTCCCCGCCTTGGGTCGGGTGTGTCTCCGCCTCTTTGTTCTGAGGAGATTCACCATGACCACTTCCACCGAAAAGTCTTTCTTCGACCTGCACATCACCGGCCTCGGGTATCTCAATCGCATCCGCGAAGTGAAGCCCAAGAAAGGCGATGCGTTCCTGGCCTGCGACATCGCGGCGCTCAACGGCCCCAGCGATGACGTTGCCTACGTGCGTTTCGACACGCGCGTCTCGGGCTCCGAAGCGCAGCACCTGGTGCGCCGCTGCATCCAAGCGGTCGATGCCGAGAAGAAGGTGATGATCGGCTTCCGCCTGGGCGACCTGTGGGCCGACACCTTCACCTACTCCAAGGGCAAGCGTGCCGGCGAGCAGGGGGTGAGCCTCAAGGCCCGCCTGCTGTTCGTCAGTTGGATCAAGGTCGATGGCAAGCTCGTTTACAAGGCCGAGCCCAAGCCGACCGATGCCGACGACCGCGACGTGCGCAACACGGATGTCCCCGCGACTTCCGCCGAACCGCAAGCCGCCGCGCCCGAGCCTTCCAGGCCCGCCGCCGAAGCTGCCGATGAAGCCGCTGCCGATGCCCCCGCATTGGAAGTTGCCGAGTCGTTCTGATCCGCAAGGCCCCGTTCCCCGGGGCCTTGTCTTCTCCCACTCGCGTGCGCACGCGCGCCGTCGCCATGACGGCCGTGTGCGTGATCGCAGCTTCGTCCGCAGGAGTTCTTCATGATCACCATTCCCGGCCAATTGGCCATCAAGACCATCCACGGCCGCAACGGCGACTTCAACGTCGGCCGCCTTGCGACCTCCATCGGCGAGTTCGTCGTGAAGAACGCCGAACTCGACCAGTACGCCGAAGGCAAGTACGAGGGCGATTTCGCCATCGCCGAGATTCGCCCGTCCACGTACACCGCTAACGGCCGCATGGTCATCGAGATTCGCGCCCTTCTGGGCGGGATGACCTTGTCCAACATCGACGCCCTGAGCCGCGACGATGCCAGCCGGCTGAGTCCGCAGGAAGTCGATCCGATCGACGAGGAAGCGCAGACCGCCGCACCGACTGCAACGACCGCCCCCAAGGCGGCCGGCAGGAAGAAGGCGCGCAGTCCGCGCGACCCGCTGGTCGATACCACGCCGTTCGGCAGCGAACCGGCGACTGCATCTGCTGAGGCTTCGGCCGATGCAGACGATGGCGGCGACGCGACGCTGTTCGGCGCGCTCTGGCCGCTGGGCGATGTCGTCAAGCTCGATGCTACCGTGGATCGGCGTGTGCTGCGTCAGCAGCGCGACCGCCTCGGTGATCTCGGCTACGAGTTCGCTCCGCTGTCCCAGGACTGGCACCTCGCCAGGGTCTGATTCCCACCGCCGCCTTGCGCGGCATTCCACCACCCACCGGGGTTCCTCCCCGGTGGGGCGGGGCTCCGGTCTCTTTTTTCCCAAGGAGATCGTCATGCAACTTGCATCCCGCTTCGCTCATCGCTCCCCGGTGCTGCGCTCAAGTCACCCGCTGTCGGATGATCAGATTCGCACCGTGGCCCCTTCCATCTTCGCGGACACCCCGCACGAAAGCCGCTCCGAACGGTACAGCTACATCCCCACGGCGGCTGTGCTGACCGAACTGCGCAAGGAAGGTTTCCAGCCGTTCATGGTGTGCCAGACCCGCGTGCGACACGAGGATCGCCGCGAATACACCAAGCACATGCTGCGCCTTCGCCACGCCAGCCAGATCAACGGCGCCGAGGCGAACGAGATCATCCTGCTCAATTCGCACGACGGCACCAGCAGCTACCAGATGCTGGCGGGCATGTTCCGCTTCGTCTGCCAGAACGGGCTGGTGTGCGGCGACACGTTCGCCGACGTGCGCGTACCTCACAAGGGCAACGTCACCGATCACGTGATCGAAGGCGCCTACGAGGTGCTGCACGGCTTCGAGAGGGTGCTGGACTCGCGCGACGCCATGCGTGTCATCACGCTCGACGACGGCGAGGCCGAAGTCTTCGCCAGATCGGCGCTGACCCTCAAGTACGACGATTCGGGCAAGGCATTGCCCATCACGGAGACCCAGATCCTGCGGCCCCGTCGCTTCGACGACAACTGCGCCGATCTGTGGTCGGTCTTCAACCGAATCCAGGAGAACCTGGTCAAAGGCGGCCTGGCCGGCCGCGCCGCCAACGGGCGCCAGCAGCGCACGCGCCCCGTTCAGGGCATCGACCAGAACGTCCGGCTCAACCGGGCGCTGTGGCTGCTCGCGGATGGCTTGCGCCAGCTCAAAGCCTGACCCACAAGCGGATCGTGTCCATGCGGCATGGTCCGCTTTTTTCTTTGATGGGTGAGTCTCTGGCAAACAGGGGTGCGCTGCGCGGCGGATTTTCGCTGCCGTAAACCACCCGCATGAGCGCAGGCTACGCCCATGTCCGTCGGCGCTGCCGACAACATGCCCAGGTAGCCCAGACCTTCAAGGCTACGGTGCGTTGCGACGCACGGTCTGATTCTTCGCCACGACGCTCACCGCGTTTTCTTCCATCCCCCTGGGGCAGTGACTGCCCTCGCGGGTGGTGCTGTCTCCGCTCACTTCGAGGACATCACCATGCCTGCACCTTCTTCCCCCAAGACGCTCTATCGCATCGACGAATGCCCCGACCTGATGGCCGATGGCGTCGTCGGTGACGAGAACGGCAACCTGGTCTTCATCTCCCTCTGGGCGCGCGACACCGCCGTCCAGGAATTCCTGGCTCGCCTCACCCTGGGCCGGGACGAACAGGGACTGGATCAGTTCCACGTCATCACCGAGCAGGGCGCGAGCATCCCGGTATTCGTCGGCAACGTCGAGAACCTGGAGAAGCGCAGCGCACGCGCCTACCGGCGCACGCTGTTCGGCTCGCTGACCAACATCTGGCTGTTCGACCGGCGCTGCGTCAAGCCCGACAAGGCCAACGCCAGCGCGCTGGCGCTCCTGCCTCGCGATTCCACGCACCGGCTCGACCGGCTGTGGAAGCTGGTGCGGGACACCTGCCCGCTGCCGCTTCTCGATCCCTGGCGCGAACCCGTGCTGGAACTGCTGCAGGCGAAGTCGATGCTGACGCGCCTGCCGTTCGCCCTCGGGGCTCTGGAAGGCCATCGGCTCGCCATCGACGTGCCGACGCTGACCCAGGTGCTGGGCGGCCTGATCCGCAGCGGCGCGCTCGTCGCCGGCACGCCCGCCAGCCGCATCCCCTCGGCACAACCGCTCGAAGCGGTGGCTTGAGGCTCCTTCACCGGACATGCACGCGCGCATGTCCGCATCCCTTCATCTTCAATGCCAGGAGATTCCCATGGCCCTCATGTTCCCGCGGCTCGCCCGCAACTTCGTCAAGAACGGGTACTTCCCCACGGATGAACCCACGCTCGAAAGAGCACTCGCCGCGCTGGCGCCCGCCGAATCCTCGAACGGGCCGCTGTGCATCATCGATCCCTGCGCCGGCGAAGGCGTGGCGATCGCCGAAGCCGCGCACGCCCTCGGGCGCGAGCAGGTCCAGGCCTTTGCCGTCGAGTACGAGGCCGAGCGTGCACGCCATGCCCGGCAACTGGTCGATCGCTGCATCCACGGCGACCTGATGGACACGCTGATCAGCCGGCAGAGCTTCGGCCTGCTGTGGCTCAACCCGCCGTATGGCGACCTGTCCAAGGACACCAACGGCAATGTCGGCTACCAGGGCCAGGGCCGCGCCCGGCTCGAAAAGCTGTTCTATCAGAAGGCGCTGCCGCTGCTGCAATACGGCGGCGTGCTGATCTACATCGTGCCGCACTACGTGCTCGACGCCGAGCTGGTCGGATGGCTGACCCGGCACTTCGCCGATCTGCGCATCTACCGCGCGGTGGAAGCGCAGTTCAAGCAGGTGGTGATCTTCGGCCGCCGTATTCGTCAGCGCGACCAGGCATCGGATTCGGTCAAGGCCACGCGCGCGCTGCTGCTGCAGATCGGGCAAGGCGACGCCGAAGCCGAGGAACTGCCAGTCGAATGGCCGTTCCTGCCTTACACGGTGCCTGCCAGCCCGGCCGAGCCGGAGCACTTCTACCGCGTGACGATGGAACCCGAGCAGTTCGCCGAGGAAGTCGGCCGGCTGCAAGGGCTCTGGCCGACGCTCGATACGCACCTGGGCGCCGCACAGCAATCGCTGCGGCCTCCGGCGCGGGCCTTGTCGCACTGGCATCTTGCCTTGGCGCTTGCTGCTGGCGCGATCTCCGGCGTGGTGAAGTCCAAGACGGGCCGCATGCTCGTCGTCAAGGGCGACACCCACAAGGAGAAGACGCTGCAGACGGAATACACCGAACGCGACGACGGCTCCGTGGCCGAGACGCGCATCCTGACCGACAAGTTCGTGCCGGTCATCCGTGCCTGGGACATGACACCAGGCTCGCCGACCTGCGGCGAGGTGTTGACCATCCGCTGATCGCTGTTCCCTGACGGTTCGCCGTCGATCTGTTCTTCCACTGCGGCTTCGCGCCGTTCTTCTCTTCCCACCCCGGGGCATGCCATCGCCCCGCAGGGGGAGGTGCATGCCCCATCTTCATTGGAGCATCACCATGTCCCTCGATACCGACGTTGTTCCCGCCGCCGATGGCACGCCCGTCCAGGGCGACCTGCTCGACGCGGCTGCTTCTCCACTGGCGATGAGCCTTCAGGATTTCGTTGCCGAATTCGGCGACGAACTGCTGGATTCGCTCAACCGCGCCAACCCTCCCGTCTACACCGGCCAGGCCCGGCCGCATCGCCAGCTCGTGCTGGCCAGTCTCAAGCGCAAGCTGTTCGGCGCGCAAGCCGAGGTGGTGCATGCCGTCACCGAGCTGCTGGCCGACCGCGGCGAACGCGCCGCGATCGTCAATGGCGAAATGGGCTGCGGCAAGACCACCGTTGGCATCGCCACGGCGGCCGTGCTGCACGCCGAAGGCTACCGTCGCACGCTCGTCTTGAGTCCCCCGCACCTGGTCTACAAGTGGCGCCGGGAAATTCAGGAGACCGTGGCCGGCGCGAAGGTCTGGGTGCTCAATGGCCCGGACACGCTGGTCAAGCTCATCAAGCTGCGCGAGCAGTTGGGCGTGCCGGTGCGCGGCCAGGAGTTCTACGTGCTCGGCCGTGTGCGCATGCGCATGGGTTTCCACTGGAAGCCAGTCTTCAACGTGCGGCGCACGCGACACGGCGATGTGGGCGCATGCCCGGACTGCGGCCAGGTCATCACCAACCTCGACGGCGAGCCGATCAACCCGGTCGAACTCGAAGCCGAGGACTACCGCCGCCGGTGCAGCCATTGCGCCGCACCGCTGTGGACGCTGATGCGACCCAGGAGCCTGTCCGCCAGCGACCAGTCCACGGCCGTCTTCAAAGCCTTGCAGCGCATCCCGACCATCGGGGAAGTCACCGCGCAGAAGCTGATGCGCAAGTTCGGCGACTCCTTCCTGGCGTCGATGCTCGGCGACAACATCCACGAGTTCATCAACCTCATGGATGGCAACGGCGAGCTGGTCTTCTCGGATCGCCAGGCGCACCGCATGGAGCGGGCGATGGCGAACATGGAGTTCGGCTTTGGTGAGGGCGGCTACCAGCCGTCCGAGTTCATCAAACGCTACCTGCCGCAAGGCACGTTCGACCTGCTTATCGCCGACGAGGCGCACGAGTACAAGAACGGCGGCAGTGCCCAGGGCCAGGCCATGGGCGTGCTCGCAGCGAAGGCGCGCAAGACCTTGCTGCTCACCGGCACGCTGATGGGCGGCTACGGCGACGATCTTTTCCACCTGCTGTTCCGAGCCCTGCCGGGACGAATGATCGAAGACGGCTACCGCCCGACCAAGAGCGGCAGCATGACCTCGGCCGCGATGGCGTTCATGCGCGATCACGGCGTCCTCAAGGACATCTATTCCGAGAGCACGGGCACGGCGCACAAGACGGCCAAGGGCAACAAGGTCTCGGTGCGCACGGTCAAGGCGCCGGGCTTCGGCCCGAAAGGCGTGCTGCGTTGCGTGCTGCCGTTCACGGTCTTCCTGAAGTTGAAGGACATCGGCGGCAATGTGCTGCCGTCCTACGACGAGGAGTTCCGCGAGGTGGCGATGGACACGGCGCAAGCCGCGGCCTATCGCGACCTGTCGGGCCGGCTGACCACAGCGCTGAAGCAGGCGCTGGCGAAACGCGACACGACGCTGCTCGGCGTGGTCCTCAACGTGCTGCTGGCCTGGCCGGATTGCTGCTTCCGGTCGGAGACGGTGGTGCACCCGCGCACGCGCCAGACCTTGGCCTTCGTTCCGGCTCAGTTCAACGAGCTGGAGGTGATGCCCAAGGAGCGCGAGCTGATCGAGATCTGCAAGCAGGAGAAGGCTGCGGGTCGCAAGACGCTGGTCTATTCGGTCTACACCGGCACGCGCGACACCACGTCGCGCCTGAAGGTGCTGCTGGAGCAGGAAGGCTTCAAGGTGGCGGTGCTGCGCGCGAGCGTGGATGCCTCCCGCCGCGAGGACTGGATCGCCGAGCAGTTGGATCGCGGCATCGATGTGCTGATCACCAATCCCGAGCTGGTGAAAACCGGCCTGGACCTGTTGGAGTTTCCGACGATCGTGTTCATGCAGTCGGGCTACAACGTCTATAGCCTGCAGCAGGCGGCCCGGCGCTCGTGGCGCATCGGCCAGAAGCAGCCGGTTCGCATGATCTACCTCGGCTACGCGGCTTCCTCGCAGATGACCTGCCTGGGGCTGATGGCACGGAAGATCATGGTCTCGCAGAGCACGTCGGGAGACGTGCCCGAATCGGGATTGGACGTGCTGAACCAGGACGGTGATTCCGTCGAGGTGGCACTGGCCCGGCAGCTCGTCGCGGCCTGATCCACCCACCCATGCCGGCTGCCCTTCGGGGCGCCGGCTTCTTTTTTCTGCGCCACTGCGCCACGCCATGAAGTCGGGCGCATGCCAGTTCCCTTTGTTTGCTGCCCGAACGCTCTGTGGCGGCGATGGTGAGGGCTCCGTGTTCCAGGGAACTGCACCATGCAATCACTCACCTGCGTCGCCCATCGCCTGGTTGTGCCCGCCTTGCTCGTCGGCTGCGTGCTCATCTCCGGCTGCGCCGCCACCGGCGCGGCGAATGCCCCGACGGCCACTGCCGTGCCGCCCGAGCCGGTCTTGTCGGCCAGGATCATCTACCCGGAACCCGAGCCGACCCTGATCCCGGTCGCCCGCTACGGGCGCTACACGCTGGTCGAGCTGGTGCCGGAACCGGCGCAGCGCGACCTGACGCAACAGGTGATCGAGGTTTCGATTCCGCCGACCTTCGATGCGAACGTCGGCGATGCCCTGCGGCACGTGCTGCTGCGCACCGGCTACCGGCTCTGCGACACGACTGAGGCCGCGGCGCTGTACGCGCTGCCGCTGCCGGCGGCGCATCTGCGGCTCGGGCCGCTGTCGCTGCGCGATGCCTTGCTGGCACTCGCCGGCCCGGCCTGGGAACTGTCCGTCGATGACGCTTCGCGCGCGGTGTGCTTCACGCGCGTGACGGCAGCGCACTCCGCTGGCCGCGTCGCCGCCGTCCCCGCACCCGGCACGACGGAAGCCGAACCCGCGCAGCCCCAGGAGGCCCAGCCATGAACATCCCGCAACTTCCCGCCGAAGGCGCCGACCGCGCGCGCTGGCTGAAGATCGCAGCGGCCGCCTGGCTGCTGCTCGTGAGCGTGCTGGCCGTGGTCAACAGCGTGGGCCTGTCGCGCCTGGCCGAGCAAAGCCAGGCCAGTGCCCAGGATGCCCACGTGCAGGCGCTCAACACGCGCGTCGCTGAACTCGAACAGCAGTCCGCAGCCTCGAAGAACCAGCCCAAGCCCGTCGCCCAACCGGACTTCGAGGCCGCCCGCAAGGCGCTTGACGAACGGCTGTCGCAAGTGGAGCAGGCCCAAACCGCGGACAACCGTGCCGGCGACCTGCAGGCGCTGCAGGCCCGCATGGGCGACATCGAGGCGCGCCTG
Organism: Hydrogenophaga sp. NH-16; assembly: GCF_004006415.1. Taxonomy (NCBI): domain Bacteria; kingdom Pseudomonadati; phylum Pseudomonadota; class Betaproteobacteria; order Burkholderiales; family Comamonadaceae; genus Hydrogenophaga; species Hydrogenophaga sp. NH-16. Next base: position 1,760,727 of record NZ_CP029344.1, on the reverse strand, counting down.
AAGAAAGCCGCTACACCTGCCGCGGCGCCCCGGCGCACCGCCGAGGCGGTCAAGCCCAAGGCGCCGGAGCCGCCGTTCAGCGTGGCAGGCCTGGAACTGCGCGGCGGCGAGCGTTTCCTGTCGATCGCGGCGCCGGGTGTGGCCGCCGTGCGCGAACTGCGACTGCTGCGCGAAGGCGATGCCATCGGCGCCTGGCAATTACAGGTCATCGAGGCGCACGCCGCCGTGTTCCGCGTGGACGGCCAGACGCAGCGCATCGCGCTGCCGTAGGAGCCGGCCATGAAACCAGCCGCGATCGGTCTTGCCGCCATCCTCACTGTCGTCGCGGGTGCTGCCTCGGCGCAGTCGGCGCCGGTTGCGTCCTCGCGCACGGTTCCCGCCCAGGTCCAGAACAGCGCCGACGCCGCGCTGGACGAGCGCCTGGCGCGTGATTGGGGTCTGCGGCCGGAGGAATGGGCGCGCTACCGGCAAGTGATGCAGGGACCGCTGGGCATCTATTCCCCGAACCTCGATCCGCTCACGGCCCTGGGCATCGAGGCGCGCAGCGACGAGGAACGCAACCGCTATGCGGAGCTGCAGGTGCAGGCGGAATCGAAGCGCGTGGGCAAGACGCTGGCCTACCAGCGGGCCTACGACGCCGCCTGGAAGCGGCTCTATCCGGGCCAGCAGCGCGTGGACATGCCGGGCGTGAAGGCGCCGGGCGCCGGCAACCGGGGTTCGGGCCGGCTGGCGGTTTTCGTGAAGGCCGAGTGTCCGCCGTGCGAGCAGCGCGCGCGCCAGTTGCAGGCGGCCGGCACCGCCTTCGATCTCTACATGGTCGGTAGCCGCCAGGACGACGCCCGCATCCGCCAATGGGCGACGCAGGCTGGCATCGACGCCGGCCGCGTGCGCTCGCGCGCCATCACGCTCAACCATGACGCCGGGCGCTGGCTGTCGCTTGGCCTGCCCGGCGATCTGCCCGCCGTGGTGCGCGAGGTCAACGGCCAATGGCAGCGGCAGTAACCCACCGCGCGGGCTGCGCGGCCCTGGTCCTCGGCCTCAGCGCCCATGCCGCCATCGCCTTCGGCCAAGAAGTGCCACCACCGGCCTACCAGCTCGCCGCCCAGCAGGCGGGCGTGCCGTCGCCGGTGCTCTACGCGGTGGCGCTGCAAGAGAGCGGCGCACGGCTGCGCGGCCGGCTGATCCCCTGGCCGTGGACGCTCAACGTCGCCGGCCGCGCCGAACGCTACGCGACACGCGCCGAGGCCTGCGCAGGCATCCGCCGGGCGCTGGCACGCACGCCGGCCAATCGCATCGACGCCGGTCTCGGTCAGGTCAACCTCGGCTACCACGCGCACCGCTACGCGCATCCCTGCGATCTGCTCGACCCCTACCGCAACCTCGCCATCGCCGCGGAAATCCTGCAAGAGCAGCACACGCCGGGCGAGGACTGGCTGGTCGCCATCGGCCGCTACCACCGCCCCGCAGGCGGTGCGCCGGCCGCCCGCTACCGCCGCAGCGTCCACCAGCACCTGACCCGCGTGCTCGGGCCGGGCGCTTCACTTCCCTCTGCCCGGAGTTCCATGCCATGAACCGCATCCTCCTTGCCGCGACCGCGGCGCTGCTGGCCGCCACCGCCGACGCGCAGGATCGCGGCCCCGCCACCAAGAGCAGTTCCCCGCCGCTGATCGTGGTCGAGGACAAGGGCGGCACCTCGGCGCTGCCGTACTACCGGGCCTTGAACCCGCAGGATACGCAGCCAGGCCAACCGGCCACGCCGCAACCAGTACCCCGCATCGGCGGTCCTGCCGAAGCCGAGGCGGCCATGCTGCCCGTGCGGTCGGCGCGGCTCACACCGGGCGACGAGCTGCGCCGCGTGATCCGCGCGCCGAGCCTGACGCCGCTGTTCCTGGTCGGTGACGACGACCGCTCGCGCGCCTGGCTCAAGCAGCGGCGCGTGGAGCTGCAAGCGCAGCGCGCCGTGGGCCTGGTGGTCAATGTCGCAACACCCGAGGCACTGGCCGCGCTGCGCCGCCTCGCGCCGGGTCTGGTGCTGTCCCCGGCCTCGGGCGACGACCTGGCACACCGCCTGGGCATCAAGCACTACCCGGTGCTGATCACCGCCACCGGCATCGAGCCCTGACGCGGTAGAGCCAGGTGAAGCGCCCACCATGGCCCACTCCCAAGCCGTCGAAGTCTTGCTGCGGCCAGCGGTGGAGCTTTACACCGTCGCGGTCTGTGCGGGCGCCGCGCTTCTGTGCCTGGTGGCCCCGTGGTCGCTCGCGCTGAGCCCCTTGCTCGGCCTGGGCAGCGCGCTGGCCTTCCTGACCTTCGGTGCGATCCGCTTCCGGGACGCCTGGGCGATCCTGCGCTACCGGCGCAACATCCGGCGCCTGCCGCGCTACGTGATGACCAGCCGCGACGTGCCGGTCAGCCAGCAGCGGCTGTTCGTCGGCCGGGGTTTCCGCTGGGACCAGCGCCACACGCACCGGCTGATGCAGACCTACCGGCCGGAGTTCCGCCGCTATGTCGAACCGACGGCGATCTATCGGGCGGCACGGCACGTCGAGGAGCGCCTGGAGTTCGCGCCGTACCCCCTGTCCAAGCTGGCGAAGGCCCTGGCCTGGGACAGCCCGCTCAACCCGGCGCGGCCGCTACCGCCGGTCGGTGGTCTGCCGCGCCTGCACGGCATCGAACCGCACGAGGTTGACGTCACCCTGCCTTTGGCCGAGCGCGTCGGCCATTCGCTGGTGCTCGGCACCACCCGCGTCGGCAAGACCCGCCTGGCCGAACTGTTCATCACCCAGGACATCCGCCGCAAGGTGGGCGGCCAGCACGAGGTCGTGATCGTCTTCGACCCCAAGGGCGACGCCGATCTGCTCAAGCGCATGTACGTGGAAGCCAAACGCGCCGGACGCGAAGGCGAGTTCTACGTCTTCCATTTGGGCTGGCCGGACATCAGCGCCCGCTACAACGCCGTGGGGCGGTTCGGGCGCATCAGCGAAGTCGCTACGCGCATCGCGGGCCAGCTCTCCGGTGAAGGCAATTCGGCCGCCTTCAGGGAGTTCGCGTGGAGGTTTGTCAACATCATCGCTCGTGCTCTGGTCGAGCTGGGGCAGCGGCCCGACTACCTGCTGATCCAGCGCCACGTCATCAACATCGATGCGCTGTTCATCGAGTACGCCCAGCACTACTTCGCCAGGAGCGAGCCGAAAGCCTGGGAGGTCATCGTCCAGCTCGAAGCCAAGCTGAACGAGAAGAACATCCCGCGCAACATGATCGGGCGGGAGAAGCGCGTCGTCGCGCTGGAGCAGTACCTCTCGCAGGTGCGCATCTACGACCCGGTGCTCGACGGGCTGCGCAGCGCGGTGCGCTACGACAGGACGTACTTCGACAAGATCGTGGCGTCGCTCCTGCCGCTGCTGGAGAAGCTGACCACCGGCAAGATCGCGCAGTTGCTCGCGCCGAACTACTCGGACCTGGGCGACCCGCGGCCGATCTTCGACTGGATGCAGATCATCCGGAAGCGGGCCGTGGTCTATGTCGGGCTGGATGCGTTGTCGGACGCTGAGGTCGCGGCCGCAGTGGGAAATTCCATGTTCAGCGATCTGGTGTCGGTCGCCGGGCACATCTACAAGTTCGGTATCGACGATGGCCTGCCGGGCGCGTCGGCAGGCGTGAAGGTGCCGATCAACGTGCACGCCGACGAGTTCAACGAGCTGATGGGCGACGAGTTCATTCCGATGGTCAACAAAGGCGGCGGCGCCGGGGTGCAGGTCACGGCCTATACGCAGACCATGAGCGACATCGAGGCCCGCATCGGCAACCGCGCCAAGGCCGGCCAGGTCATCGGGAACTTCAATAACCTGTTCATGCTGCGCGTGCGCGAGACCATCACGGCCGAGCTGCTGACGCGGCAACTGCCCAAGGTCGAGGTCTACACGACAACGGTGATGAGCGGTGCCACCGACAGTTCCGACCCGACCGGCAACACCGCGTTCACGTCCAACACGCAGGACCGCATCAGCAGCAACAGCGTTCCGCTGATCGAACCGGCACACGTCGTCGGCTTGCCCAAGGGGCAGTGTTTTGCGCTGATCGAGGGCGGCCACCTGTGGAAGGTGCGCATGCCCTTGCCGGCGCCCGATCCCGACGAGGCCATGCCCAAGGATTTGCAGGAGCTGGCCGGCTACATGCGCCAGCACTACGTCGAGGCCGGCGACTGGTGGGACAGCAAGGGGCTTCCCGGCCTGCAGGATCAGGCGCTGCCCGACGATCTGCTGGCGGACTTCAAGCAGATGGCGAGCGTGGATGAAGGGGCCGCGGCATGAGCGACCCCGCCGTCGCCGTCCAGCGCCAGCAGGTCCGCCAGCAGGGCCTGATCGCGGGGCTGGTCACGCTGCCGTTCCGGCTGTTCGGCGTGCTGTGTGGCTCGCTGCTGCTGTGCATCGTGATCGAGTGCATCGGCATGCACTTCTTCTGGCCCGAGCAGGGCTGGCGCCATGCGCAGGGCATGCTGAACTACGAGCTGTCGCAGGTCTCGGAGCATTTCACGCGCAGCGTGCTGGTGCAGGAGCCGGGGCGCAGTGCGCGGCAGCTCGTCGAGTGGGCCTACCAAGGACTGTTCGTGAAGACCGGGCTGCTGGACTGGATACGCGATGCCGCCTCGCAATCCCGTGCCGGCGCCCACAGCCAGGTGCAGGACTTCCGCTACTACCTCGGACAGGTCTACGTGCACGTGGAGAGCTACCTGATCGCCTCGGCCTACACCGTGTTGGTGTTCCTCGTGCGGCTGCTGGTGCTGATCCTGATCCTGCCGCTGTTCGTGATGGCTGCTTTCGTCGGCCTGGTCGATGGGCTGGTGCGCAGGGACGTGCGCGGCTTCGGCGCCGGGCGCGAATCGGGCTTCGTCTACCACCGGGCCAGGGCGAGCCTAATGCCGCTGGCGGTGCTGCCCTGGGTCACGTACCTCGCGCTGCCGGTCAGCGTGCATCCGCTGCTGATCCTGCTGCCCAGCGCGGCGCTGCTGGGCGTTGCCGTGGCCATCTCCGCGGCCACCTTCAAGAAGTACCTGTAGGCGCGTCGTTCCTTGCGCTGCCGGAAAGCGGTGGCGGGCCGGTTCCGATTGATTGCGGCGCCGGAAGACCGGGCGTTCGAGCATGAGCCATCCGCATCCCCGGAGAACGGCTCGATGGAAACCTTCCGCAGTCCTGCGCATGTCCGGCGCCACGCCATCGCCGCGCCGTTGGCCGCGCTCCTGCTCGCCGCTGCGGGGCTTCAGCCGGCCGTCGCTGCCGATGCCGCCGACAACGCCGCAGAGCGCGAGATGCTCGCCGCGGTGACGCGCCAGCTCGAACTGCTGGATCGCCTCGCCGAGCGTGGAGCCACCACCGCACCGCAGGAGCGCGCCCGCTACCACTTCGACTACGCCCGGCTGCGCGCCGACCTGCAGCGTATGCGCGCAGGCGTGCGGGACTACCTCGTTCCCCAGCGCGCCCAGCCGCGCGATCCCGTGCCGCTGGCCGGCGACTACACGCGCAGCGGCGCGGCCAGCGACAAGGAGGCGCCGTCGCCATGACGCCTTCCGCCGATCAGGTCGCCGCCTTCCAGGCCAACGGCGGGTTCGCGCCCGCGGCCGTCTCCACCGTCGTGCTCGGTTTCGTCTTCGCCGTTCTGCTGCTGTGGGGCGTGTGGGCGATGCGCACCGCCTATGTCGGCTGGGCCGAGCACCACCTGACCCAACGCCAGTTCCTCGGCGTCATCGTGCGCTTCGTCGCGATGTACCTGGTGCTGGGCTTCTTCCTCCTGTCCTGACCACCATGAAAGGGTGTATCGCCATGAACGCTTCGCTGATTCCTCGTCGCCCCGCTGCGCGCATCGCAGCCATGCTTGCCCCGCTGGGCCTCGCTGCCACGCCGCTCGTCTCGCTGGCGGCCCTGCCCACCTTGGAAGACCCGTCGCGCGGCACCGGCAGCGGCATCATGCAGACGCTGCAGAACTACGGCTACGACATCGTGCTGCTGATCGCGCTGCTCGTGGTCGCCTCGATGTTCGTCGGCGTCTGCTACCACGCCTACACGCGCTACGCGGAGATCCACACCGGCCGCGCCACCTGGGGCCAGTTCGGCCTGACGGTGGCGGTCGGCGCGATCCTCCTGGTCGTCGGCATCTGGCTGCTGACCAAGGCCACCGGCGTGCTGTAAGGGCCGGCGACCATGGCTGGCGCCCTGGAGAGCCCGCCGCGCGACGGGCTCGTGACCTTTATGCCGCATCGCCTGAACCGCCATCCGGTGGTCGTGCGCGGGCTCACGGCCGACGAGCTGTGGGTCTGCGCCGGCCTGTCGGGCGCGGTCGGGTTCGTGGCCGGCGTGCCGCTGGCCTGGCTGACCCACAGCATTGCGATGGTGCCCACGCTGGTCGTCGCCGGCATCGGCATCGGCGTCTTCGTGGGCGGCGGTCTGTTGCGGCGGTGGAAGCGCGGCCGGCCTGACACCTGGCTGTACCGCCAGTTTCAGTGGCGGCTCGCGCTGCGCTACCCCGCGCTGGCGGCCCACACGGGCGGTGGGCAACTCATCACCCGCTCGGGCTGGTGGTCCACGCGGCGCCTGCGGCCCAACCCGTCCCTGCGTCGAGGTACAGCATGAGCCGATTCAAGAACGAGGTCGCGCACCTGCAGGCGCATGTGAAGACCTTGCGCCTGGCCGGCGCCGCGCTGTTCGTGGTGGCGCTGCTACTCGGCTTCGGCTGGTGGAGTGCACCCAAGAGCCTGACCATCCACGTGCCGCCCGACCTGCGCTCGGGCAGCACCCGCAAGTGGTGGGACGTGCCGCCGGAGAGCGTCTACGCCTTCACCTTCTACATCTGGCAGCAGGCCCAACGCTGGCCGACCAACGGCGAGCAGGACTACCCGCGCAACCTGCATGGGCTGTCGGCCTACTTCACGCCGAGCTGCCGGGCCTTCCTGCAGCAGGACTACGAATTCCGGCGCAGCAACGGCGAGTTGCGCCAGCGCGTGCGCGGCATCTACGAGATTCCCGGCCGCGGCTACGGCGACGATCCCGCCGCGCGCGTGCGCACCGTGTCGGTGAACGACTGGATCGTCACGCTGGACGTGAGCGCCGACGAGTATCTGGGCGCCGAGCAGGTCAAGCGCGCACTCGTGCGCTACGCGCTGAAGGTCGTGCGCATCGACATCGATCCCGAGCGCAATCCCTTCGGCCTCGTGCTGGATTGCTATGCGCGTGCGCCCGAGCGCATCGAAACCCCGCCGCCCCCGGCGCCAGCCGGCAAGCCCGCCAGCCCCGGTGCCAATCTGCAGGGAGACACCCCATGAAGCGCTGCTTCCTTCCGGCCCTGGCCGGCGTCCTGTTGTGCCTGGGTTTCGTGCCCGCGGGCCATGCCATCGAAATCCTGCGCTGGGAGCGCCTGCCGCTGGCGGTGCCGCTCGTGGTCGGCCAGGAGCGCGTGGTCTTCATCGAGCGCAACGTGCGCATCGGCGTGCCGGCCGGCGTCGGCGAGCAGTTGCGCGTGCAGAGCGCCGGTGGCGCGATCTACCTGCGCGCCAGCGCGCCCATCCCGCCCACGCGGCTGCAACTACAGGACGTGGAATCCGGCGCGCTGATCCTGCTCGACATCGCCGCCGAGCCGGCCAAAGCAGGCCAGCCCGCACTCGAACCCGTGCGCATCGTCGAGGGCGATGTGCCGGCCACCCGCTACGGCGAGCCGGCCAGCCCCTCGGCCACCGTGGACGACGATGCGCAGCGCCCGACACCAGCCGCCCGCCGCGCAACGCCGGTGGCCGTGGTGCTGACGCGCTACGCGGCGCAGAACCTCTATGCGCCGCTGCGCACCGTGGAGCCCGTGGCCGGCATCGGCCGCGTCAACCTGCGCCGCAACCTCGCGCTGGACACCTTGCTGCCCACGCTGCCGGTGCGCGCGCAGGCGCTGGCCGCGTGGCGGCTCGAAGACCAGTGGGTGACGGCCGTGAAGCTCACCAACACCTCCGGGCGCTGGCTCGATCTCGACCCGCGGGCGCTGCAGGGCGACTTCCTCGCCGCGACCTTCCAGCACCCGACCCTGGCGCCGGCCGGTCGCGCGGCCGACACCACCGTGGTCTATCTCGTCACCCGTGGCCACGGCCTGGCCGAGTCGCTGCTGCCCAAGGTGGCGCCGATCGACGCGACGGTGAACCTGCCGCCGGCGGCGGCGGCCGGCCAGGCCGAAGGAGGAGGAGCGCGCGATGAAAAGTAACCCCCTCCTGAAGTGGCTGCTGATCCCGATGGCGCTGGTGCTGGTGTTCGTCGGCATCAAGCTCTTCTCGGGCGAGCGCAGCGCCAGGCCGGCACCTCCCGGCAGCGCCAACCCGCTCACGCCCGAAGAGATGAAGGCGCTGGGCATCGAAGGCGATACGCCGCGCGATACCGTCGCCACGCTGGTGGCCCAGGTCAAGCAGTTGCGCAACGAACTGCAGACGGCGCTCAACGATAACAAGAACCAGAAGACCGAGAACGAACGCATGCGCGCGAGGGAAAGCGCGATCGACCAGCGCATCCAGTCCGCGCTCGACGGCGAGCGCGGCCGCCTGCAGCAGGACCGCGAGCAGTTGGCCGGCGACCGCCAGCAGACCCAGGGCCTGCTGCAAGACCTGCAGCGGCGCCTGGACGGCCTCTCCGGCAAGAGCGGCCAGGCCGACCTGCCGGTGGGCCTCGGGCTGGAGGAAGGCGACGGCAAGAACTTCGGCGGCAACCAGAGCGGCAGTGCGCGCAACACCAACGGCACGCGCTGGGTGGAGCCGGACGATGCGAAACCCTCGGCGAAGAACGGCAGCAGCGGCGGCTTGAACTTCCCGACCAGCTTCGGGCCGGCGCAGAAGACGCTTTCCGACACGGCCGACGGTGTGGCAAGCACCGTCGCGGATGCGGGCAGCCGCGCCGTGGGCGCGTCGGCCAAGCCGGTCTACACGGTGCCGTCGAACTCGACGCTGATGGGCTCGATCGCGATGACGGCGCTGATCGGCCGCGTGCCAATCGACGGCACGGTCAACGATCCGTATCCCTTCAAGGTGCTGATCGGCCCCGACAACCTCACCGCCAACGGCATCGACATCCCCGACGTGGCCGGTGCGGTGGTCAGCGGCACGGCCTCGGGCGACTGGACGCTTTCCTGCGTGCGCGGCCAGATCCGCTCGGTCACGTTCGTCTTCAACGACGGCACGATCCGCACCGTGCCGGAGGACGGCAATCGGAATCGGAGCAGCGGCAGTCAGGGCAGCAGCGCGAACAGCACGACGCAGGGCGGCCTGGGCTGGATCAGCGACCCCTATGGCATCCCGTGCGTCTCGGGCGAGCGGCGCAGCAACGCGCAGCAGTACCTGGGTTCGCAGGCGCTGATCACCGCGGCCGGCGCCGGCGCGGCCTCGCTGATCAAGTCGGACAACGGCAGCGTGGCCGTGGTCGCCAACAGCAACGGCTCGCTCGGCACCGTCGGTATCAGCGGCAACGAGGCGATGGGCCGCATCCTGGCCGGCGGCGTGCGTGACATGGCCGATTGGGTCAACAAGCTCTACGGGCAGGCCTTCGCCGCAGTCTACGTGCGGCCCGGCGCCAAGGTCGCCGTGCATCTGGAGCAGCCGCTCAACATCGACTACGACGCCAAGGGGCGGCGGGTCAATCACCGCATCGGAGGCGCCCATGCGTCGGATTTGGATTGAATCGGCCGCGGCCCTGTGCGCGGTCATGGTGCTGGGCGGCTGCGCGACCAGCAAGGACGAGCTGCTGCCGCACGGCGAGCACACCATGCTCGACGTGTGGAACCAGGAGACGGGCGGCAGCGCCGGTGGCGGACAGGCGGCGCGGCAACTGCTCGATGCGCGTCAGGGCCTGCGCCGGCCGCTGACCGAGGCCGACGTGCAGGCGGCGCCCGCCGCCGCTGCCGCCTACACGCGCACCGCGGCCAACGAGATTTACCGCCAGTTCCACCGGCTGCCGAACCCGGACCTGGTGATGTACGTGTTCCCGCACCTGGCCGGCACCGACCCGGTGCCGGTGCCCGGCTACACCACCGTGTTCCCGCTCTACCAGCGCGTGCAGTACGCGATGCCCGGCGAGCGCCTGGAGGACTACTGATGGCCTGGTCGTTGCCCTGGGCACGCAAGGCCGCCACGCCTGCCGGCCCCGACCTGGATGCCGATGACGCCTGGGCGCAGCATGTCTCGACGCTGGCCGCGCACGGTATTCCCGAGCCCGGTAGCGCGGTGGGCGGCCAGCCGCGCCGGCCGGCCACCGAGGCGGACTTGCAGGCGCTCTACGGCGTGGCGCCGTCCTTCGCCGACCTGCTCCCCTGGGTGGAGTACCTGCCCGGTTCCAAGAGCTTGCTGCTGGAGGACGGCCAGTCGGTGGCGGCCTTCTTCGAGCTGGCGCCGGTCGGCACCGAGGGCCGCGAGATGGCCTGGCTGTGGCAGGCGCGGGATGCGTTGGAGAACGCGCTGCAGGACTCGTTCGACGAACTCGACGAGAACCCCTGGGTGGTGCAGCTCTACGCCCAGGACGAAGCAACCTGGGACAACTACCTGCGCGGGCTCACGAACTACGTGCGGCCGCGCGCTCAGGGCAGCGCCTTCACCGAGTTCTACCTGCGCTTCTTCGGGCATCACCTGCGTGCGATCGCCAAGCCCGGCGGCCTGTTCGAGGACACGACGGTGACGCGCCTGCCGTGGCGCGGCCAGGTGCGGCGCGTGCGCATGGTGGTCTACCGGCGCGCGAGTGCGTCTGGCGCGTCCCGGCGCGGCCAGTCTCCCGAGCAGGCGCTGACGACGATCTGCGACCGGCTCGCAGGTGGCCTCGCCAACACGGGCGTGAAGGCCCGGCGCATGGAGGCGAGCGACATCCACGACTGGCTGCTGCGCTGGTTCAACCCGCACCCCACGATGCTTGGCCCCGCCGCCGCCGACCGCGAACGGTTCTACGCGCTGACCCGCTACCCCGAGGAAGCCGAGCAAGGCGGGATTGAGCTGGCCAGCGGCGACTTCGCGCAGCGCCTGTTCTTCGGCCAGCCGCGCTCGGACGTGGCGAACGGCACCTGGGTCTTCGACGGCATGCCGCACCGGGTCATCGTGATGGACCGCCTGCGCATGCCGCCCGCCACGGGCCACGTCACCGGCGAGACGCGCAAGGGCGGCGACGCGGTCAACGCGCTGTTCGACCAGATGCCCGAGGACACGGTGATGTGCCTGACGGTCGTCGCGACGCCGCAGGACGTGCTCGAAGCGCACCTGAACCACCTGAGCAAGAAGTCGGTCGGCGAGACGCTGGCCTCGGAGCAGACGCGCCGCGACGTGCAGGAAGCGCGCGGGCTGATCGGCAGCGCGCACAAGCTGTACCGCGGCGCGCTGGCCTTCTACCTGCGCGGGCGCGACCTGGCGCAGCTCGACGCCCGCGGCCTGCAACTGGTCAACGTCATGCTCAACGCCGGCCTGCAGCCGGTGCGCGAGGAAGACGAAGTGGCGCCGCTCAACAGCTACCTGCGCTGGCTGCCGTGCGTGTTCGACCCGGCCGCCGACAAGCGCCAGTGGTACACGCAACTGATGTTCGCGCAGCACGCGGCGAACCTCGCGCCGGTGTGGGGCCGCAGCCAGGGCACCGGCAATCCGGGCATCACGTTCTTCAACCGCGGCGGCGGGCCGATCACCTTCGACCCGCTGAACCGGCTCGACCGGCAGATGAACGCTCACCTGTTCCTGTTCGGTCCCACCGGCTCGGGCAAGAGCGCCACGCTCAACAACATCCTGAACCAGGTGACGGCGATCTACCGGCCGCGGCTGTTCATCGTCGAGGCGGGCAACAGCTTCGGCCTGTTCGGCGACTTCGCGGCGCGGCTGGGCATGAAGGTGCATCGCGTCAAGCTGGCCCCCGGTGCCGGGGTGAGCCTCGCGCCGTTCGCCGACGCCCACCGGCTGGTCGAAACGCCCAGCCAGGTGCAGACGCTGGATGCCGACGCCCTGGACGAGGACCGCGACGAGGCGGCACAGGCAGCGGATGCCGACGAGCAGCGTGACGTGCTGGGGGAACTGGAAATCACCGCGCGGCTGATGATCACCGGCGGCGAGGACAAGGAAGAGGCGCGCATGACGCGCGCCGACCGCAGCCTGATCCGCCAGTGCATCCTCGATGCGGCCCAGCGTTGCGTGGCCGACCAGCGTACCGTCCTCACGCGCGACGTGCGCGATGCGCTGCGCGAGCGCGCCCGCGATACGGCAGGGCGTGGACGGCGAGATGTTCGACCGGCCCGGCACGCCCTGGCCCGAGGCCGACATCACCATCGTCGATCTGGCGACCTTCGCACGCGAGGGCTACAACGCGCAGCTTTCCATCGCCTACATCAGCCTCATCAACACGGTCAACAACATCGCCGAGCGCGACCAGTTCCTCGGCCGGCCGATCATCAACGTGACGGACGAGGGGCACATCATCACCAAGAACCCGCTGCTTGCGCCCTACGTCGTCAAGATCACGAAGATGTGGCGCAAGCTCGGCGCCTGGTACTGGCTGGCGACGCAGAACATCGACGACCTGCCCAAGGCCGCCGAGCCCATGCTCAACATGATCGAGTGGTGGATCTGCCTCTCGATGCCGCCCGACGAGGTGGAGAAGATCGCGCGCTTCCGCGAGCTGAACGCGGCGCAGAAGGCGCTGATGCTGTCGGCCCGCAAGGAGGCCGGCAAGTTCAGCGAGGGCGTGATCCTTTCCAAGAGCATGGAAGTGCTGTTCCGTGCGGTGCCGCCCAGCCTGTACCTAGCGCTGGCTCAGACCGAGCCGGAGGAGAAGGCCGAGCGTTTCCAGTTGATGCAGCAGTACGGCATCGGCGAACTGGATGCCGCTTTCAAGATCGCCGAGAAGATCGACCGCGCCCGCAGCATCGAACCGCTGGCGCTCGATGCGCTGGCGTGACGGGGAGTCCACGATGCGCATCCCTCGATTCGCGCCGTCCCGCACCGTCCTTATCGTCGCGCTGCTGGTGGCCGCGGCCCTGACCACGGCCGCGTGGCTCGGCCTGCAGCCGCCGTCGCCCGCCGAGCCCGCTTTTCCTTTGGCAGAAGCAACGCCTGCGCCGGCAACGGCACCAGCCGGCCCGCCCTGGCGCTATGGCCGCGCCGATGCGCGCTTCACGGTGGTCGAGTACGCCGACCTGGAATGCCCGTTCTGCCGCGCGTACTTCGCGGTGCTCAAGCGCTGGATCGACGCGCACCCTGACGTGAGCTGGCAATGGCATCACCTGCCGTTGCCTTTGCACGAGCCGGCCGCTTCCGCCGATGCGCGCCTGGTGGAGTGCGTCGGCGAGGCCGGCGGCCAGGCGGCGTTCTGGCAGGCCGCCGAGTGGGTCTACACGCACACCCGGGGCGACGGCCAGGGCCTGCCCGAGGGCCTGCGCTATCCCGACCTCACGCCGGCCGCGCAGCAATGCCTCGACAGCGACCGCCCCGATGCGCTGATCCGCGCACAGTCGGCGAGCGCGGCGCAGGAGGGCATCAAGGTCACGCCCACGCTGCGCCTGCAGGATCGCCAGTCCGGCAAGACGCTGCTGCTGCACGGCCCGGTCGAAGGAGATGCCTTGCTGTCCGCGATCGACCTGCTGGCGGCCAGTGCAGCGGCCGAGCCCGCATCGAAGGAAATGCCTGCCGAGTCTCTCGGCGACATGCCCAGGTAGCCACGATCTTCAAGGCTACGACGCGGCCTGACCGCGCTGATCGACCCCGTTCGCTTCGCATCCCTGGACGCGAACAGCCACTGCGCATGTGGTGGCGGATGCCCGCTCTTCTGCCGCTCGTTCTTCATCGTCCCCCGGAGGGTTTGTCCCTTCCGGGACAGGCGTCCTCCGACTTCATTCCGTGGAGGTTCGCCATGTCCTATGTCGTAGCCGACTCGCGTCCCGAGTCGCTCAGCCTGATCGCCGCCCAGCACGAAGACTGGATCATCCGCCAGGCCATCACCTTGCTGGAACAACGCATCTTCAAGGCCGGCCCGATGCTGAACAGTCCCGCCGCCGTGCGCGACTACCTGCATCTGAAGCTGGTCGCGGAGCCCAACGAGGTCTTCGCCGTCGTGTTCCTCAACTGTCAGCACCAAGTCCTCGCCTACGAGCCGATGTTCAAGGGCACGGTCGATCAAACCTCGGTTTACCCGCGGGTGCTGGTGCAGCGCGCCCTGGCCCTCAACGCCTCGGCGGTCATCCTGGCCCACCAGCATCCATCCGGCATGACCGTGCCTTCGACCGCCGATCAGGCGCTGACCGACCGGCTCAAAGCCGCCCTGGCGATGGTCGATGTCCGCGTGGTGGATCACTTCATCGTCGGCAAGGGCACGCCGTACTCCTTCGCCGAATCCGGCCTGCTGTAGCGGCGCTGACCGCCTGGTCCCCGCGGGAGCTTCGGCTCCCGCTTTTCTTTCGCCTGTCTGCCCAAAGCGGAGCGCGCGCGGTGCGCATTCCTTGTCGCGGGTGGACTGCCTTCGGCGTTCGACTAGAGCCTTGCTCTCATTCCCAGGACGCCCGCCATGACGGCTCCCTTCTTAAAATCCATCCCGCGGCTGCGGGCCACGCGCACCGCCTGCGCGGGAGGGCTGCTGCTGTGTCTGCTCGGCCAGGACGCATCCGCAACCGACGTGCTGGTTGTGACCGACAGCCGCCATCCCGTGCAGTCCGCATCCGACGCGCGCGTGATCGAGCTGGACCTGCCCGAGCGCATCGAGGCGGAACTGGCCGCGGGCCTGCCAAACGACCCCAGCCGAGCAGCCGCGCTCGTGCAGCAGCGCTTGCGCGATGGCGGCCAGGCACTGCAGCGCCGCATCGGCAGCGCCTATCAGGGCGTCGCCGATGCCTGGGGCCTGGGTATCGCCAAGGTGCCTGCCGTGGTGGTCGATCGCCGCTACGTGGTCTACGGCGAGCCCGATGTCGCGCGCGCCGTGGCCCGCATCGAATCCCACCGGAGGGCACAGCCATGAACCGCCTGCTGTCGGCGTCGTCGCGCCGGGCCCGCCTTGCCATCGCTTCGGTGCTGCTCGGCGGCGCCGCTTCGACGTTCGCGCTGAACACGGCCACCATCGTGTCCTCGGCCCTGTCGCCCGACTGCCTGGAATACCGCGTCGTCGGCATCTGCTACTGGCTGTTCTGCACCTGGACGGGTTGCACGGTGCGCACCTCGGTGAAGGTGCGCCACTACGTGCCCGACGCGGTGGTATCGAGCTACAGCAACACCGGCGAGAACCCGTGGATCGAGGTGCGCGCCATGAGCATGCCCAACCCCACGGCGCAGGCCGGCGGCGACGGGACGACGAACCACGACAACGAGAACAACCTGGCGAAGTTCAAGAACGCCGACGTGATCGGGCATCCCGGTGGTTCGGTGTTCAGCCAGTTCGCCAGCGCTTCCGGCTACGCCTGCCAGGGCGCAGGCACGGCCTTCATGCCGTACCTGCTGAGCACGCTCGACACGCTGGCCTGGCGCTACAACGTGCCGGAGATGGTGTACCCCGAGGCGCTGATCCCCGGCATGCGCGAGATCGGCGGCCGCACGACGCTCAACCTGTGGGGCAACGTCTATCCGCGCGGCGGCTTCTTGCACCAGACCGACGACTACAAGAGCGGCGCCGTCGTCGCGCAACGCGCGGGCGATGTCGTCACGCGGCGCATGCAGCCGCACGTCTACCAGCCGCTGCTCGCGAGTTCGAGCGACGGCTACTGGCCGGCCGGCGCCCTGGTGGAGAGCGATGCCTCCACCGGCAAGTGGCAGGAGCTGACGCCGACCCTCTCCAACTCCTGCGCGGTGTTCCCGCACTCCAACACGCGCGTGCAGGCCCAGCAAGGCGACTACGCCTGGGCGCTGTGGCGGCCCTATGCCTGCTGCCAGCGCCGCGGGCAGGTCTTCCTCGGCAGCGTCGATTTCCTCTGAGGTGTTCCCATGAAAGCGTCTCTCTCCCGTTTCGCACAGCGCGCCAGGCCCTACGCGCTCAGCATCGCGCTCGCCTGCGCCGTCACGGCAGCAGCAGGCGTCGCCTGGGCGCAGACCCGCATCACCCCCACCGGCGTCGGCGTGAGCGGCAGCGTCATCGGCGACGACGTGCTCTACAGCATCGGCGGCGGCCGCGCCGTGTCCATGGGCGGCGCCGGGAACATGCAGAGCATCGGCGTGGGCATCGGCTGGAACAGCAACCTGATCTGCGGCGACATGAGCATCACGACGACGCTGCAGAACCAGTTGAACGGCATCACCAATGGCTTTCAACAGATCATGAGCAACGTGATCCAGAGCGCGACCAGCGCCGTCGCCTCGCTGCCGGCGCTGATCATCCAGCGCGCCGATCCGGGCCTCTACAACCTGCTGACCAACGGCGTGCTGCAGGCGCGGCTCGATTTCGACCGCAGCAAGTTGACGTGCAAGGCGATGGCCAACCGGATGGCGGACATGGCCGGCGGCCAGGCCGGGTGGGATCAGCTCGCCGAAGGCTTCGCGCTGCGCGATGCGGTGAGCAGCACCGATGCGGTGTCCGCCGTCGAGCAGGCCGAATCGAACAAAGGCAACAACGGCGTGCCCTGGGTGGGCGGCGGCAACGCGGGCGGTTCGGGCCAGGGCTCGATCAAGGTGGTCGGCGACGTGACCCGCGCCGGCTACAACCTGCTCAACAGCCGCGGCGTTATGGACACGTCGTCCATCCCGCGCGCCTCCTGCGGCAACCGGCTGACCTGCCAAACCTGGTCCTCGCCGCAGGCCGCCGCCGACTTCGCAACCCGCGTGCTCGGCGAGCGCGAGCAACGCACCTGCGAGACCTGCACCAAGACGCAGACGACGCCCGGCGTCGGCCTCACGCCGGTAATCCAGGAAGAGTACGAGACCAAGCTGCAGGCACTGCAGGAGCTGGTGACGGGCGCGAAGCCGACGACGGTGGCGAACCTCGAAGCGGCCGGCAGCAACTCGCTGCCGATCACGCGCGGCGTGATCGAGGCGCTGCGCGACGAGCCCGATCAAGACCTGCTGGGCAAGCGCCTGGCGTCCGAGGCCGCGCTGTCGAGCGTGCTGGAGAAGGCCCTGCTGTTGCAGCGCACGCTGCTGACCGGCAAGAAGGAGCCGAACGTCGCCGCCAACGAGCTGGCTGTGAAGGCGGTCGATCAGGAGAACACGGCGCTGGAGCAGGAGATCAACAACCTCAAGACCGAGCTGGAGCTGCGGCGCACGCTGGCCGCCAATTCGGCGATGGCGATCGTGCAGCGCCACGGCACTCGCGCTGCGGGCTCGCGCGGCATCTTCGAGGGCGACACGACGCGCGACCGGCTCAAGGAAGTGCAGAAGCCGCGGAGCGGGCCATGACCAGCCGGGCCTGGCTGCGGCCGGCATGGCTGCTCGGCCGCCGCGTCGGCATCGTGCTGCTGTGGGTGCTGCTGGTGGCGGGCATCGCGGTCGGTGTGAACGTCGTCGGCCTCCATGTCGTCGGCAGCATCGACGGCTGGGAGCAATGGCTGCGCGAGCACTCGGGCCACTTCCTCGTCTGGCGGCTACTGCTCTACGCAGCGACGGCCTACGGCTGGTGGTGGATGCGTCGGCGCCTGCGCGAACGTGAGCCGTCGGCCGAGACCCATCAGCGCCTGCTGCGCGTCGAGATCGCGGCCGTCGCCACCCTCGTGCTGCTCGAAGGCAGCCAGCTACTGCGCAATGGCTGAGCCCCGGAGAACGCCATGACGCTCAACACAACGGACTACCTGGAGTATTACCTGACCCTGGTCGGGTGGATCGTCAGCAACGGCATCTGGAACATCCTCGTGGCCAGCGGCGTGTTCGCGCTGCCGTTCGTGGTCATGGTGGTGCAGGAATGGCTGCGCGCGCGGGCCGAAGGCGCGGACGAGGGCAACAAGGGGGTGCTGTCCTCGATGCGCATCGAGAACCGCGTGTGGGTGGCGATCGTCGTCATCCTGTTCGCCGGCATCCCCTTCATTCCGGTCGACCTCAGCACCATCAAGTTCGACACGACGCGCTCCGCGCAATGTCAGGTCAGCGTCCCGCAGCCCACCGACACGGGCTGGTCGAACGCCTACACCACGCTCAACAACCAGAGTGCGCTGGTGCCGGTGTGGTGGTTCTTCATGCACGCTATCTCGAAGGCGGTGACGGGCGGCGCTGTGGCGGCGATCCCCTGCGGGACGGATCTGCGTCAGATGCGCATGGACGTGGATGCCACGCGCATCAATGACCCGGTGCTGGCCCAGGAGGTTGGCGACTTCGTGCATGACTGCTACGGCCCCTCGCGTGCCAAGCTGTTCATGTCTCGGCCCACGCTCTCCGACGAGCAGATGAACGACGTGACCTGGATCGGTTCGAGCTACTTCCTGAACAACGCGGGCTTCTACGACACCTACCACTCCAACACGCCGCGCACGGCCTGGCCCTACGACGCGACGCGCGATGCGGGGCTGGCCCAGGTGGATAGCGGCGGGGGCTACCCCACGTGCCGGCAGTGGTGGTCAGATGGCGGCAGCGGCCTGCGCGCGCGCCTGCTGGCCCAGGTCGATCCCGACCTGCTGACGCGCATCGGCCGCTGGGCGGGCTTCCTGTCGCAGGGCGAGGTGAACGACTCGGTGATCCGCGCCGTGGTCTCTCCGCGGCAGCAGAAGATGAACCAGGGCTCGGTCTATACGGACTACGGCGGCCAGATCGAGAAGACGCTGCCCAACGTCGTGACGCGTGGCGCCGGCGACCTGGGGCTGACCATGGGCTCGCTGGGCTTCTTCCCGGCGATGGACGTGGTGCGCCAAGCGCTGCCGATGGTGCTGTCGCTGCTCAAGATGGCGCTGGTGATCTGCATCCCGCTGGTGCTGGTCTTCGGCACCTACGAGCTGAAGGCGCTGGTCGCCGTGAGCTGCGTGCAGTTCGCGCTGTTCTTCGTGGACTTCTGGTTCCAGCTCGCGCGCTGGCTCGACAGCACGATCCTCGACGCGCTCTACGGCTGGGGGTTCGGCGCGAACCGGCCGCACAGCAACTTCGATCCGCTGATCGGCCTGAACAACGCCTTCGGCGACATGCTGCTGAACTTCGTCATGGCGACGATGTTCATCGTGCTGCCTACCTTCTGGGTGGCTGCGCTGGGCTGGGTGGGCGTGCGCGCGGGAACGGCAATTCAAGGGCTGGCGGCAGGAACCAGGGACGCCCAAGCCGCTGGCGGCAGGGGTGCGGGTGTCGCTATGAAAGCAGCGAAGTAACGCCTCTAGGCTTGCTCGTCTTCTGGATCGTGGGGGTCGATCCGGTAGTCATCATGGGTGTAGAGGCCGTACCCGGCAGGGCCGTATCGCCATTCCGGCTTGTGTTCCTCGTCGTAGCTCCCATCGTCGTTGCGGACTACCCAGGCGCCGACCAGCGCGAACGCAAGCAACAGCGCCAGCCAGAACGCGGTGTAGAGCAGGACACCGATCGCAGCGAGCTTGACGGCCAGCAGCGCGGCCTTGGCAATGCCAGGCGCCCATCCCCGCGCGAGCAGCCAGCCCTGCGCCCGCCGATCCAGACGCGCGCAGCTTCGCCACGCCCGGCCCAGTGTCCGGCCGAGGCGTTCTGCGAAGGTGGTCTGTGCGGCGGTCTTCATGGTGGCTACCTCATGTTCATCCTGTCGTGTGGCTGTGATCCCTGTCCATATCGCGATTGAATCCTGTGCAGTTCTTCAACCGCGGCCTAGCCTTTGTCCGTTGCTCGCCAGTCGGCCTTGCTTGCGGCCACCAGCGCCGCCCAATCGTCCGGCGGGTTGCCGCGGCCCAACATCTTCTCGAACACCGCATAGGGGTCGGACTTGCTGCCCGTCGACCGCAAGGTCTGCTCGTCGTTGACCCAGGCGAACACGATCGCCTTGGCCTTGGAGTCGTAGCGGAAGAACAGTCGGAACCGCCGACCGATCTTCGCGCGCCGCCAGTGCCGGTAGGCCGGCCCCAAGGTGTTGCCCTGGCGGAATTCGTCGCGCGCGGGATCGCTCGGCACGGCATCCATGATCAACTGGCTCAACGCCCGGAACAGCTTGACGTTGGCGTTGCTCTCGAACCCCTGCGGGTCGTTCTGTTCGGCCCGTTCCGCGGCCGCGTGCAGCTTGCGCAACTGCTCGATCACGCCCTCGTGGAACAGGAGCGTCCAGCCGTGCCGCTGCATCAGAGCGCCACTTCGCCTTCGATGTCTTCATCGAGGTTCACCGGGTGGTGCGCGTTGGCCAGCATGGCCCGCGCCAGATCGTCCGGCAGGGACTGGACGTGTCGCCCGGCCCGGATGTCCGCTTCCAGCAGCCCCAGGAAAGCGCCGATGGCCGGGTCTTCATGGTCGGCGTCGGCGCGGGTTACGACGACTTCGCCGCCGCGCAGGTCGAACGCCACTTTGCCGCCGGTGTCCACGCCCAGCGCCTGCCGGATGGACTTGGGCAGCGTGATCTGACCCTTGGAGGTCAGCGTCGCGACTTCGTGGATTTCGGGCATGGCGGCACTCCTGATGGCAACGCCTGAATGGTAAGGAAATTTCCTTACCTTGTCAATCTGGGTGTGCATGGTGCTCCGTCCGGTCGATGAAACGGCTCCATCGTAGGGGCGGCACAGCCAGCCTTCCCGTATCAATCCGACTTGGGCCAAACCCGCATTGGTTGTGGTCTGGCAGGCGTCGTTGCCCTATATCCAAAGGTTTCCGTAAAGGCCAAAGGGCTGGGGAAGGGGCAAGGGAATGGGGCCAAGGGGAAAGGCCCTACCCGAAAAGGCCAAAAGGCTCTCCCGACCGGCCCGCCGTCCGGGGTTCGCCATGCTCTCGCTGTTCCAACGCAAACGGGTGCCGCCCGCCGCCAGTGCGCCGACGCCCAAACCTTCCGCCGAGCCCGGCAAAGGGCTGATGCGGCCGGAGCCGGCCGCATTGCTGCTGGCGACACCCCGCCGGCAGAAGCTGCTGGAACACATCTGGCAGCGCACCTCGCTCTCGCGCCGGCAGTTCGCCACGCTATACCTCGCCCCGCTGGAACGCTACGCCGAGCTGGTCCAGCAATTTCCCGCGTCGGAGGCCCATCACCACGCCTATCCGGGCGGCATGCTGGACCACGGCCTGGAGATCGTCGCCTACGCGCTCAAGCTGCGGCAGTCGCATCTGCTGCCCGCCGGCGCCACGCCGGAGGCGCAAGCCGCCCAGGCCGAGGCCTGGACGGCCGGCACCGCCTACGCGGCGCTGTTGCACGACATCGGCAAGATCGCGGTCGACCTGCACGTCGAGTACGCGGACGGCACGGTCTGGCACCCCTGGCACGGCCCGCTGCGGCGGCCGTACCGCTTCCGCTACCGCAGGGAGCGCGAATATCGGCTGCACAGCGCCGCCACCGGGCTGCTCTACGCCCGGCTGCTCGATCCCGGCATCTTCGACTGGCTCGCCGGCTATCCCGACCTCTGGGCCGCGCTGCTGTACGTGCTGGCCGGCCAGTACGAGCACGCCGGCATGCTCGGCGAACTGGTCGTGCAAGCGGACCAGGCATCGGTCGCCCAGGAACTCGGCGGCGATCCCAGCAAGGCCCTGGCAGCACCCCGGCACGCATTGCAGCGCAAGCTGCTCGATGGCCTGCGCTACCTCCTGAAGGAAGAGTTCAAGCTGAACCAGCCCCAGGCCTCGGATGGCTGGCTGACCCAGGACGCGCTCTGGCTGGTGAGCAAGACCGTCTCGGACAAACTGCGCGCGCATCTGCTGTCTCAGGGCATCGACGGCATCCCGGCCAACAACACGGCGGTGTTCAACGTGCTGCAGGATCACGGTATCGCCTTGGCCACGCCAGACGGCAAGGCGATCTGGAAGGCCACCGTCACCAGCGATGCCGGCTGGTCGCACAGCTTCACCTTTTTGAAGCTGTCTCCGGCCATGGTCTGGGATGCGGCAGACCGGCCGGCACCGTTCGCGGGTCGCGTACAGGCCGACGCGGAACAAGGGGTGCCGACGCCACAGGCACCGGCAGCCGAAGCGCCGGGCCTGGAAAGCGCCGATACCGTGCCACCGAGCACCGCGCCGACCGCGCCCGTGCCCGCCGACAACGGCGTGGCTGCGTTGCTCGATCTGCTGAGTGACACGGCCCCACCCGTAGCGCCGGAGCCCCCGAGCGACCCCGAGCCGGCCTCGCCACCGTCGCCTACGGTGCTGCCGCAGGTGAGCCCCGCGCCATCTCGGGATCGGCCGGAGCCTTCCGGCGAGCATTTCATGGCCTGGCTGCGTCAGGGCATCCAGACGCACAAGCTCATCATCAACGACGCCAAAGCCCTGGTGCATAGCGTCGCGGGAACGGCCTACCTGGTGAGCCCCGGCGTCTTCCAGCGGTATGCGCAAGAACATCTGCAAATTGCCGCACTGGCGAAACCGGAGAACCTGGAGGGATGGCAGTGGGTGCAGAAGCGTTTTGAGAAACTGAGCCTGCACCGCAAGCAAGCCAGCGGGTTGAATATCTGGACCTGCGAAGTCACGGGGCCGCGCAAATCCAGGCGACTGCACGGCTACCTGTTGAGCGCTCCCGAAGCGCTGTTCCAGGAAATGCCTCCGGACAATCCATACCTGCGCCTCCTCACCGAGGCCGTAAAGCGCGAAAATTCAGCCGCCGGTAATAAGAACGACAACGAACAGGGGTAGACAAGGGGCCACGGCGCGGGCCGGCTTCAGTCCGCGGACTTGGGCGTAGCCGTCTCTGCCAGCTTGGCTTCAGTCAGCGCCATCAAGTGGGCAGAACTGCATTTCAGCGCACGGGCGATTTTGAGAATGAGGGGGAGCGTGGGGACATGCTCTCCACGCTCGATCTTTCCCATGTGCGAACGCTCGATTCCTGACAGATGGGCCAGCGTTTCCTGGGCGATGCCTTGACTGGTTCTTTCTTCGCGCACGGAGGCCCCAAACGCGATGGCTGGTTCCGCTTCGTAGGTTGTTGTGCCGGTGGGCCGGCCTCTCTGAATCGAACGCTTTTGCATTGCCAAAAGCGTCGAGGATTGACACGATATAAACCACGTTAAACTTAACTCACGAGAAGCGACTTCATCGGTCGTCGCGAGTTCACTGCCTGGGGGAACTGGACGTGAAATCGAGCGATGCCTCCACTGAAATCCGGGTGGCTGTGCTCGGCGAGTGGGTGCCTTCACCGCTTGCCGACTTGCTGGCGTTACAGCGCGCCGAAGAGCCAGAAACCGCCACTGCTTTGATCGGATGCAGTGCCACGGCGCAGGCGCAGGAACTGCCGCACGATAACTTTGACCTAGCCCTGTCCACAGCCGCCTGGGAGTGGCCGGGCTGGGTGTGCGAACCGTTGTGGCATGACACGCTGGCGGTCGCCGTCGCCAAGCGCTCGCACCTGCTGTCCTACCGTGAAGTGCCTCGCCAAGAACTGCTCAAGCAGCCGTTGATCTGCGCGCAGTCAACGGCCGACGAGCCGTGGCGCGCGGTGGCGCAGCGCCTGTTCGAGGACGAGCTGCAGGGCCGCGAGCAGGTGGTCAGCACCTTCGACATGGCCATGACGCTCGTTGCAGCGGGCTACGGCATTGCCTTTGCGCCTGCCGCAAGGCTGGCCAGCTACCTGTGCCGAGGCATCGCCGCGCGGCCGCTGGCCGGCTCACCGGCCATCGTGATGGCCTATCTGCTGCGTCCCTGCACGTCCTTGACCGAGCCCCAGGAGCGATTCGCGCGCCGCGCCCGTTCCGTGTCCTGATGAGGGGCGCAGCGCAAGGCTGCTATGCGAACCCCACCACCTTCTCCTGATCCCACTCGCTTGCCTTCACGCTCGTGACCACGGCCATGATGATCTTGTCGAGATTGTTGGCGGTGGCGCCCTCCAGGGCCGAGCGGCCGCGCAGCATCGCACGCGGCTGCAGCAGCGCGTGGTAAATCTGCCAAGGGTCCGCGCCCCGGCTCAGCTTCATGACGGACTGGACCAGCTCGTGTTTGAGCGGGTCGAGGTGCCAGTCCGGCACCCGCTGGCCGCGGTTTCCCAGGTTCAGTGCCAGCAGGTTGCCCGCCTTGATCTCGTAGCTGATCCACCGGCGCGACTTGCCCGCCATCTTGGCGAACTCGACGACCGGAAGGTTGTGCGGCGACTCGAAAACATCGACGAGTTCCATCCGCTTGCGTTGAACGTCGGACAGTGGCTGCTCCATCACCGAGCGCGGCGCCGTGACCGCCGGCAGCCGCTGCGCCGCAGCTGACACCAGCGGCATCGCATCGCCAGGCTTGGTCACGAGCAGGATCGGCGTCGTCGCCGCCCTGGGCGGTGCGCTGTCAGCGGGATCGCCCCCGATGGCGGGCACGCCTTCCAGGTGAATGGTGAGCGGCATGCTCGCCGCTTCGACCATGTTCTGCTCAAAGAGGTCGAGGCGGTCGGCCCAATCCTGCATCATGCGGCGGCGCTGCTCCACGTACTCGGCGTGGTTGTACGTGCTGCTGACCTTGTTGGGATCGACGTGGGAGAGTTGCGCGTCCACCCAGGCTTTCGGATAGCCGAACTCGTTGAGCGCGGTGGACATCGTGGCCCGGATGCCGTGCCCGGTCAGCAGGTCACGGTAGCCCATGCGCTTGAGCGCACCGTTGAGGGTGTTCTCGCTCATGCGCTTCTTCAGGTCGTTGTCGTGCCGGAGCAGATAGCGCTGGGCCGGCTTGAACTCCTCCAGCATGTGCCGGACGATCTCGATGGCCTGCACCGACAGCGGCACGATGTACGGTGGAATGTCCTGCGGCCGCTGGCGCTTCCTGCGCATGTCCACCTGCAACTGTTTCACGACGTCGGGCGGGATGATCCACAACCCCTTGTCGAGGTCGAACTGATCGGGCGTCGCCAGCCGCAACTCGCCCGTGCGCACGCCGGTCAGGCACAGCAGCCGCAATCCAAGCTGGGTGCGCAGCCTGCCGCGGTACTTGCGCAGCCGCTGCAACAGTTTCGGCAGATCCTCCATGCGCAGGAACGGGTTGTGGTTCACCGGCGGCAACGGCACGGCGACCACATCGAGGTCGGACGCCGGGTTTTGCTCCAGCCCCGGCACGATCACCAGCGCGTAGCGAAACAAGTGGTTCAACCACGTCCTGACCTTCTCGGCGACGGAGAGCGCCTTGCGCTTCTCGATCTTGGCGATCACGTCCAAGAGGTCGGAGCGCTTGATCTCGTAGATCGAGCGCTTGCCCAGGTAGGGCAGTACATCCTTGTCGAAGACGCGCGGGAGGATGGAGTGCGTGGTCTGCCGGCCCTTCTTGAGGCTGAGCGCACGATGGGCAAACCACTTCCTGTAGATGACCTCGAAGGTGTGCTCGCCGGCGAGCTTGACCGCGGCGCGCTTCTGCTTGCGGTGAACACGGGGGTTGATGCTCTTGGCCACCAAGGCGCGCGCCTCGTCGCGCAGCGCGCGGGCTTCGAGCAGCGATACCTCGGGATAGGTGCCGAACGACATCCGCTTGGGCTCCTTGAGCCAGTAGTAGCGGAAGTGCCAGGTCTTGCCTCCCGTCGCTGCAACAGCGAGGGAGAGGCCCAACGTGTCGGGGAGGGTGTAGTCCTTGCCGGTGGCTTTGGCGCGTCGAACGGCCAGGTCGGAAAGTGCCATGCTTCTAGCTCCTGAACGTGAGTCAGGAACTCGATGCTGGTCACATCACCTGCGCGCCTCTACAAACAATCCGGAAGCGGTCGTGCCCGCAAAAATGGACACAATCATGGACATAAAAGTCCTGGCTTCAGGCGGATTTCCGTGGATGACAGCAGAACATCAAAGAGAGAGAAAACCGTTGCGTGACAACGACTTGCAGACTCCCTTGGATTTCAGCGGACCTCCGCAGAAAGATGCAGTGGAGCGGGTGAAGGGAATCGAACCCTCGTATGAAGCTTGGGAAGCTGCCGTTCTACCATTGAACTACACCCGCAATGGTGTGGCGATTGTAGCGGTGCCGGCCCGGGCCTCGCCGGTCGACCGGGCATTTTGCCCGCCGCCGCCCGGGCGGCGTGCCCTGTGTGCCTCCGGCCGCCCACAATCCCTGCGTTCCTTCCTAGCATCGCGCCACTCCCAAGCCCGGGAGCCCACGACACGAAGGAGCCCTCATGCGCAGGTTTGTGACCACCGCCCTGTTTCTCACCGCTCTCGCGGCACCTTCGGCCTGGGCCGCCGACGGCACCTCCGGTGAACAACTGCTGCCCATGCCGCCGGAGCGGGTCTGGCGGGCGGTGCAGCAGGCGCTGGCCGACCGCGGCGCGGACCACGCCGAGGTGCTGGTGCTGGACGGCGCGCGCTACGAAGCCCGCCTGCGGCCGGAAGCTCTAGACGGGTCCGACCTTCACCTGGATGTGGACTGGGACACCCGCACCGGCGGCACGCGCCTGCGCTGGTCCGCCACGGCCGCCGGGGCGCAGGTCCAGGCTGCGGCGTGGGTGCAGCGGCTGGCCGAACGCGCGGGTGGGCTGCGCGCCAGCAATCAGCTCTGCCGCGGCCCCCACCCGACGGCCGAGGAGATCGAGGCGGCGCAGATCGAGATCCCCGCCAGTTGCGAGTACAGCACCGGCCATTTCTCCACCGCGCTGTTCGAACTGGAGAAATGCGGCGATTTCGACACCGCGCTCCAGATCATGGCCGACTGCGTGAAGCGGCGCCATGCGGGCGGACTGATCCGCCTCTCGCAGTACTTCGACCTCGGCTACGGCGTGCCCAAGCGCCCCGAACGGGTGGTGGAGTTCCTGCGCCTGGCCATGGACAGCGACAACGAGGGCTATGCCCGGCTGGCCCGGCTGCACTACGCGACGGCGCTGCATTTCGGCCTGGGTGTGGCACCCGACCGAACAGCCGCACGCCGCCTGTTTGAAGACCTGGCCCGGGAAGGGCAGGCCGATGCGCAGGAGTTCCTGCGCCTGGGTCACCACGGCGCCTGGCTGCGACCCGACGGCCAGCGCTTCCGGGACACGCCCGCAGCCTCGCCGGCCGCCGCGGTGTCGCGCGACGACTCGGGCAACGACATGAGCTACGGCGCGTTCGTGAACAGCGACAAGCGCATCAAGTGCCTCTACGGCTACGCCGCAGACAAGACCGGCGACCACGCGGCGGCGGTGCGCATCTTCGAGGACTGCATCAGCCGCTGGAACGACCCGTACTCGATCATCTGGCTGGCGCATCTGCTGGAGAACGGTCATGGTGTGCCCAGGGACCTGGCGCGCGCGGCGCAACTGCTGCGCCAGGGCGCCGAGCACCCCGACACCTCGGGCTACGCAACGCTGGCGCGCTACCACTACGGCATGGTGCTGGCGCAGGGTCAGGGCGTGCCGGCCGATCCGGCGCAGGCGCGCCACTGGCTGCAGCGCGCAGCGCAGGAGGGCCTGGACGAGGCGCGCGAGGCCCTCGCCCGGCTGGAGGCCGGGCCCGACAATCGGGCCCATGCCCGCTGAGCACGCTTCTGTCCTGTTCCCCGTCCCCGGCTACCGCCTGCAGCGCCGCCTGGGCGCCTGGCTGCTGGCGGGGGCGGCGCTGCTGCTGCTGGCCTCGGGTGGCTGGAGCCTGTGGCGTGTGGCCTCGGCGGTCGACCCGCAGCTGCAGCGCCTGGCGCGGACCATCGAACGCCTGCGGCTGAACGAACTGGGAGCCGAGCCCGGCGTGTTCCAGGCCACGCTCGCGGGCGAGGAGCTGCAGAACCTGGTCGGGCTGGGCGAGCTGGTGCCGTTCTGCCTGACCGTGCGCAACATCCACGGCCTGGCGGTGGACCAGCGCTGCCTGGGCACGGCGGGGGCGCATCCCGGTGGGGTGGAGTCGCTGCTGCGGGCCACGGCCGGAGAAGAGGTGGGCGCGCTGCTGCCGCTGGTGCGCTACCCCGGCACCCGCGTCGGCGAACTGGCCCTGGCGCCGCACTGGCCGGCGCAATCGGCCCTGCTGTGGCAGCACTGGTGGCAGACCCTGGTGAGCGCGGCGGGCGTGCTGGCGGTGGCGGCACTGGCCTATCTGGCGGCGCGGCGCGCGCTCAGGCCCACCAGGGCCATGCTGGCCACCTTGCAGCGTCTCGAGGCGGGCGACCTGTCGGCCCGCATGCCGCCCGCGGGCCCCCGCGAGCTGCAGCGCATTGGCGCCCAGTTCAACCGCATGGCCGACCGGCTGCAGGACACGGTGGGCGCGCAGCGGCAACTGGCCGACCGGCTGCTGACGGTGCGCGAGGAGGAGCGGCGCCACCTGGCGCGCGAACTGCACGACGAACTGGGCCAGTCGCTGACGTCGATCCGGGCCGAGGTCGCGTTCGTGGAGGAGGTGGCGCGCGAGTCGGTGCCTGCGCTGCTGCCCAGCGCCGACGCGCTCACGCGCACCTGCGAGGGCATGGTGACCGCGGTGCGCCACATCGTGCAGCAGCTGAGGCCGCCGGGGCTGGAGGCCTTCGGGCTCACCGCCTGCCTGCAGCAGCTGGTGGACAGCTGGCGGCGCCGCGACGCCGGGCGCTGCGGGTACAGCCTGCAGATCGACGGCGACCTTGACCGCTGGGACGACACGCTGTCGGTCAGCGTGTTCCGCCTGGTGCAGGAAGGGCTGACCAATGCGGTGCGCCACGGTCAGGCCTCGCAGATCGAGGTGGTGTTGAGCGAACGCGCCGACGGCCTGCACCTGCGGGTGCAGGACAATGGCCCGCTGGCTCAGCCGCCTTCGCTGCCGGACAGCGGCGGCCAGGGCCTGCTGGGCATGCGCGAACGGGTGCAGGCGCTGGGCGGCACGCTGGCACTGGAAGTGGCCGATCCGCACGGCCTGCGCCTGCGCATCCACCTGCCGGTTCATGAAGGACACCATGCTGCGCCTGCTGATCATTGACGACCACGCCATCGTGCGCGAGGGCTACCGCCGCCTGCTGGAGCGGCGGCAGGACCTTCGCATCGTGGCGGAAGCGGGCACGGCCGAAGAGGGCTACGAACAGTTCAAGACGCACGAGCCCGAGGTGACCCTGCTGGACCTGAGCCTGGGCGCGGGCAGCGGCCTGCGTCTGCTGTCCCAGATGCTGCGCCACAGCCCGGAGGCGGCGGTGCTGGTGTTCTCCATGCACGCCGAGCCGCTGTACGCCGTGCAGGCGCTCAAGGCCGGCGCGCGCGGCTACGTGACCAAAGGCAGCGCGCCGCAGGTGCTGATCGACGCCGTCTACCAGGTGGCGCGCGGCCAGCGCGCGCTCAGCCCCGACATCGCGGGTGAGGTGGCGGGCATGCTGCTGGACGGCGAGGGCGAACACGCCGGACTGACGCCGCGCGAGTTCGACATCCTGCGGCTGCTGATGCAGGGGCTGGACGTGGACGCCATCGGCCTGGCGCTGCACATCAGTCCCAAGACCGTGCGCAACGGCCACTACCAGCTCAAGGCCAAGCTGGGCGCGCGCAGCGACATCGAGCTCACGCGCAAGGCGCTGCAGTTCAAGCTGTTGGGCAGCAGCGACCCGGCCAGCGCCTGACCCGGGACGCTGTCCCGGACGGGGTCGGGCAAAACGCCCGCCGTGTCCGAAGCGGCCGTGGTGCTTCCTAGCATGGGTTCCAGCCCGCCGGCATCCGCTCCGGCTGGCAGCCACCCCTTCAGGAGACCACCGTGACCCTCTCGACAACCGTTCCCGCCGCGCCCCTCGACCACGGCCAAAACCACGGCATACACGACCATTGCTGTGGCCACACCCACGCGGGTGAACACGCCACCCCGGCCATGCCCAGCGCCAGCCGTCGCCAGTGGGTCAAGGGCCTGGCCGCGGCGCCGCTGCTGGCCGGCCCCTGCGCCGTGGCCCATGCCAACAACCCGCAGCCGGCGCCCGGTGCCGTCCGCCCGGCGGCCGAGCTGGCACAGGAGGTCCGGCACCTGGCGCGCGGGGTCGACGCGGTGGCCCGCATTGAGCCCTTCACCTTGACACCGGCGAACCTGCCCTGGAGCCAGGCGCTGGGCGAGCTGCAGGCCGGGCAGCAGGCCACGTTCTTCCTCAACGGCCTCTGGTGGTTCAGCAAGGAACACGGCCGCTGGCTGGAGCCGGGTTTCGTGTTTTTCGCCCGCGTGGCGGGCAGCGGCGGCAGCAGCGCCATCCAGAACACCATGCAGAACACCGGCACGCTGACGGCGGACCGGGCGGGGCGCCTGCAGATCGCGCGTTCGGCGGGTGAGTTCGCCAACCCACAGGGCGATCTCGCGGTGCCGCTGGCGCAGTACCTGGCGGGGGAGGGCCGCATCGAAGGCGTGGCCATCGTCTGGAAGGGCAGCGCCGAAGACGGGCTGCTGGCCCTGTCGGCCCAGGGCGATGTGCAGGGCCTGGTGCGCGCCGAGCTGCAGCGCCAGCGCCAGGCGCGGCTCATGCCGGCGGGCTGGCAGCACTTCTTCGCCTTCGGCGACGGCGGCATCTTCACCGAGGGGCCCGACCAGCGCATCGACTGTGAGACGCACAAGAACGTCGGCATCCTGCAGTACCCGCTGGCCGACCAGCCGCTGCGTCCGGGGCTCACGCTGGACTGGCGCTGGGTGGTGGACCGCCTGCCCTCGCACCTGCCCGAAGACCAGATCCTGACCCACGACTACCTGTCCATCGCGGTGGAGTTCGACGACGGTCAGGACATTACGTATATGTGGAGTTCCAGCCTGCCGGTGGGCCAGGTGTTTCGCTGTCCGCTGCCGGGCTGGGACGCGGTGGAGACCCATGTGGTGCAGCGCAGCGGGCTGGCCGACCTGGGCAAGGCCTTCGACGAGCGCCGCGACCTGTACGAAGACTACCGCCGCATCGTGGGCGGCCAGGCGACGCGGGCGGTGCGGGTCTGGCTGATCGCCAACTCGCTGTTCCTGCGCCAGGTCGGGCGCTGCGCCTACCGGCGCATTGCCATCGGCCAGACCGGCCAGCAGCAACGCATCCTGTAGGCGGGGGTCAGATCACTTGAGCACGTCGCCGATGCAGACATACTTGATCTCGACGTAGTCGTCCATGCCGTAGTGCGAGCCCTCGCGGCCAAGGCCGGACTGCTTGACACCACCGAAGGGCACGTGCTCGGTGGCCAGGATGCCGACGTTCACGCCGACCATGCCGTACTCCAGCGCTTCGCTCACGCGGGTGATGCGGCCGATGTCGCGGCTGTAGAAGTAGCTGGCCAGGCCGAACTCGGTGTTGTTCGCCGCGTCGATGGCTTCCTGCTCGGTCTTGAACTTGAACACCGGGGCGAAGGGGCCGAAGGTCTCTTCGCGCGCGCACAGCATGTCGGCCGTGGCATCGGCCACCACCGTGGGTTCGAAGAACTGGCCGTCCAGGCGCTTGCCACCCACCAGCACACGGCCGCCCTTGGCCTGTGCGTCGGCGACGTGGCGTTCCACCTTCTGCAGCGCGGCATCCTCGATCAGCGGGCCCTGGTTCACGCCATCTTCAAAGCCATTGCCGACCTTGGCGGTTTTCACCTTGGCGGCGAACTTCTCGACGAACTGCTCGTACACGCCTTCCTGCACGTACAGGCGGTTGGAGCAGACGCAGGTCTGGCCGGCGTTGCGGTACTTGCTGGCAAACGCGCCTTCGACGGCGGAGTCGATATCGGCGTCGTCGAATACGATGAAGGGCGCGTTGCCGCCCAGTTCCAGCGACATCTTCTTGACCGTGGGAGCGCTCTGCGCCATCAGGATGCGGCCGACTTCGGTGGAGCCGGTGAAGCTGATGTGACGCACCACGTCGGAGGCGCACAGCACCTTGCCCACGGCGATCGAGTTCTGGTCGTCGGCGGTGAGGATGTTGAGCACACCGGC
This sequence comes from Hydrogenophaga sp. NH-16, assembly GCF_004006415.1. Classification (NCBI taxonomy): domain Bacteria; kingdom Pseudomonadati; phylum Pseudomonadota; class Betaproteobacteria; order Burkholderiales; family Comamonadaceae; genus Hydrogenophaga; species Hydrogenophaga sp. NH-16. Next base: position 1,729,029 of record NZ_CP029344.1, on the reverse strand, counting down.
CGGGATGCCGGCGCGGATGGCCAGCTCGGCGGCGGCCAGGGCCGTCAGCGGGGTCAGTTCGGCGGGCTTGATGACCACCGGGCAGCCGGCGGCCAGCGCGGGCGCGACCTTGCGCGTGATCATGGCCAGCGGGAAGTTCCAGGGCGTGATGGCCGCGCAGACGCCGATCGGCTGCTTGAGCACCATCAGGCGGCGGTTGTTGTCGAACTGCGGCAGGGTCTCGCCGTTGACGCGCTTGGCTTCTTCGGCAAACCACTCGACGAAGCTGGCGCCGTAGGCGACTTCGCCCTTGGCTTCGGCCAGCGGCTTGCCCTGCTCGGCGGTCATCAGGCGACCCAGGTCGTCCTGGTTGGCCATCAGCAGGTCGAACCACTTGCGCAGGATGATGCTGCGCTCCTTGGCGGTCTTGTTCTTCCAGCTGGCCCAGGCGGCGTTGGCGGCGGCGATGGCACGCTCGGCATCAGCCGGGCCGAGGTTGGCGACGTCGGCCAGCTTCAGACCCGTGGCCGGGTCGAGCACGTCGAAGCGGCTGGCGCCTTTCACCCACTCGCCGTTGATCAGGCCGTCGGTCTTGAGCAGGGTCGGGTCCTTGAGCAGGGCCAGGGGGGAGGTCTTCATGTCCATGCGGGTCTCCTTGAATGCAATGGGTGGAATGCTCTATTTCAGCGCGTCGGCGAACCGCTTTTCAAGCTGCGCGCCATTGCCCACCCAGAAGGTCGGGTTGAAGCCCAGCGAGCGGCGCAGGTTGCCGGGCGCCGATGGCAGGTCGCTGGGCGCCATCGACAGGTCGATCAGGTGGGCGTCGTCGATGACCCGTTTGCGGCCGTTGTCGTACTGCAGGATGGCGTTGTAGTGGGTCGGGCCGTAGGCGATTTCGCGCGAGAACGCGAGCTGGGCCGCGTCCGTGGTGGCGAAGTTCACGAACGCGCGCGCCTGTTCGGCACGCGGCGAACCCTTGACGATGGCCCAGTAGTCGATGTCGTAGATGGCGTCGGTCCACACCGTCGACAGGGTGGCGCCATCGGCCACGGCCGCCGAAATGCGGCCGTTGTAGGCGGTGCTCATCACCACCTCGTCGGCGGCCAGCATCTTGGGTGGCTGCGAGCCGGATTCCCACCAGACGAGGTGGGGCTTGAGCTGCTGCAGCTTGGCCAGGGCGCGCTGCAGACCGGCTTCGGTGTCCAACACCTTGTAGACGTCGCGGCGGTGAACGCCGTCGGCCATCAGCGCGAATTCGAGGTTGTAGCGCGCGCCCTTGCGCATGGCGCGCTTGCCCGGGAATTTCTTCACGTCCCAGAAATCGGCCCAGTTGCGTGGCGCGGTCTTGAGCGTGGCGCTGTTGTAGGCCATCACCGTGGACCACACGAAGGCGCCGACACCGCACTCCTGCACGCTGCCGGCCAGCAACATGGAGGTGTGCGGCACCTTGCTCTTGTCGAAGGGTTCGAACAGGCCTTCCTTGCAGCCGGTGGTCAGCTCGGAGGATTCGACTTCGACCACGTCCCATTCGACCTTGCGGGTCTGGACCATCTTGCGCACCGGGCCGAGGTCGCCGTCGTACTCGACGCCCTTGGCCGGCACCTTGCTGGCCTGGGTGAAGGGCTTGAGGAAGGCCACTTCCTGCGCCTTGCCGTTGGCGCCGCCGAAGTTGGCAACCACGAGGGGCTGGGACTGGGCCGAGACCAGCGCGGGGACCGTGAGGGCCAGAAGAAGGAGGGGTCTGTAAAGGGCCATGGACGTAGCGTCAGCGCATTTCGATTTCCACGAACACGACCTCGTGTCCGGTGGGGTTGATGACGTTGTGCTCCACACCGACCTGGCGCGTGTACGACTGGCCCGGCACCAGCGGCGAGGTGCGGTTGCCCTCCGGAGTCTCCAGCAGCAGCTCCCCGCCGGTCATCGGCACGACGACGTAGTCGTGCGCATGGCGGTGCCAGCCGGTTTCGGCGCCGGGCGGGAAGCGCCATTCGGTGACGATCACGCGGTCGTTGTCGATCTGGACGGTGGGGATGGCTTGCGGTCTGCTCATCGGATGCTCCTGGTCAAAAGATGGGTTCAGCGGTACGCCACGCCGGGCAGCACGCACAGCATCTCGAACAGCAGGTTGGCGCCCAGCAGCGCGGTGTTGCCGCTGGTGTCGTAGGCGGGCGAGACCTCGACCAGGTCGCAGCCGACCAGGTTCAGGCCGCGGCAGCCGCGCACGATCTCCAGCGCCTGCGGCACGTTCAGGCCGCCAATCTCGGGCGTGCCGGTGCCACCGGCGTAGGCGGGGTCGATGCCGTCGATGTCGAAGCTGAGGTAGGTGGGCGTGTCGGGGCCGATCTTGGCCCGGATGTCGGCCATCAGCGGAGCCAGCGACTGCCACCAGACCTCGTGCGCCGGCACGATGGTGAAGCCCTGCTGGCGCGGCCAGTCGAAGTCTTCGGCCGAGTAGCCGCTGCCGCGCAGGCCGATCTGCCAGACCTTGTCGCCGATCAGCAGGCCTTCCTCGACGGCGCGGCGGAACGGGGTGCCGTGCGCGATGCGCTCGCCGAACATGTCGGGGTTGACGTCGGCGTGCGCGTCCACGTGGATCAGGGCCACCGGACCGTGCCTGGCCTTCATGGCACGCAGGATCGGCAGGGCGATGGTGTGGTCGCCGCCCAGCGTGAGCGGGATGCAGCCGGCGTCGATGATCGGGCGGTAGTGGCCTTCGATGATGTCGACCGACTTGAGCAGGTTGTAGGTGTTGATGGGCACGTCGCCCAGGTCGGCCACCTGCAGCGCGTCGAACGGCGCGGCCCCTGTCGCCATGTTGTAGGGGCGGATCAGGCAGGACTCGGCGCGGATCTGGCGCGGGCCGAAACGGGCGCCCGGGCGGTGGCTGGTGCCGATGTCCAGCGGGACGCCGATGAAGCCTGCGTTCAGGCCGACGGCGGAGGTCGCGACGGGCAGCCGCATCATGCTGGCGAGGCCGCCGAAGCGCGGCATCTCATTGCCACCGAGGGGCTGGTTGAAGGTGGTGGGTTCGCTCATGTCTTCAGGTGCGGGGCTTGCTCAGCTGAAAGTCCAGGTGGGCCTTCACGCTCGGCCACTCGTGCGCCACGATGCTGTAGACGCAGGTGTCGCGCAGCGCGCCTTGTGCTTCCGGATGTCTGTTGATCTGGTGGCTGCGCAGCACACCGTCGAGCTTGGCACCCAGGCGCTCGATGCCGCGGCGGCTGGCGTGGTTGAACCAGTGGGTGCGGAACTCCACCGCGATGCAGCCCAGCGTCTCGAAGGCGTGGGTCAGCAGCAGGCGCTTGGCCTCGGTGTTGAGCGGCGTGCGCTGCACCGCCTGGCGGTACCAGGTGGAGCCGATCTCGACGCGGCGGTTGGCGGCGTCGATGTTCATGTAGGTGGTCATGCCCACCGCTTGGCCCTCCGGGTTGAGCACCGCGAAGGGCAGCATGCTGCCGGCCTTCTGCAGGCCCAGGCGGCGCTGGATCTCGGCCGCCATGCCCTCGGGCGTGGGGATGGCGGTGTACCAGAGCTTCCAGAGTTCGCCGTCGCGCACCGCCTCGACCAGGTCGTCGTGGTGCTCGGGTCGCAGCGGAACGAGGCGAACGTGGCGGCCGGCGAGGGTGGTGTCGGTGGTGAAGGGCATCCGTTATTTCCTGCGGCCGCGCAGCCACTCCAGCGTCAGCATCAAGGCGGTCGTGAACAGGATCAGCAGCGTGGCGACGGCGGCGATGGTGGGCGAGATGTTCTCGCGGATGCCGGTGAACATCTGGCGCGGCAGCGTGACCTGCTCGGGTCCGGCGAGGAACAGGGTCACCACGACTTCGTCGAACGAGGTGGCGAAGGCGAACAGCGCGCCCGAGATCACGCCCGGGGCGATGACGGGCAGCGTGACGCGGAAGAAGGTCTCCAGCGGGCTGGCGCCCAGGCTCAGGCTGGCCTTGACCAGGTTGTGGTTGAAGCTCTGCAGCGTCGCCAGCACGGTGGTCACGACAAACGGCGCGCCCAGCGCGGCGTGCACGATCACCAGACCGAGGTAGGAGTCGTTCAGGCCCCAGCGCGCGAAGTACAGGTAGGCGCTGACGCCGACCACGACGATGGGCACCACCATGGGCGAGATCAGCAGGCCGGTGATGAAACCCTTGCCCAGGAACTTCGTGTTGGCCAGGCCCATGGCGGCCAGGGTGCCCAGGGTGGTCGCCAGCAGCGTGGCGAGTGGCGCGACGATGAAGCTGTTCTTGGTGGCGCGGATCCAGTCGTCCGAGTGGAACATCTCCTGGTACCAGCGCAGCGACCAGCCTTCGATGGGGTAGGCGAGGAAGGACGAATCGCTGAAGGACAGCGGGATGATCACGATCACCGGCATCAGCAGGAAGGCCAGCACGGCCAGTCCACCGGCGCGCAGGGCGAGCCAGCCGAGCTTGTCGAACAGGGTGTAGTAGGCGGGGAAGTCGGGCAGTTTGAACATCTTGGACTCCCGCTCAGCCGAGGCTCAGCTCGGCTTTCGAGACCTTGCGGTAGATCGAATACAGGATCAGCGTGGTGGTCAGCAGCACGCCGCCGAGCGCGCAGGCCATGCCCCAGTTGACTTCGACGTTGGTGTACTGCGCGACGTAGTAGCTCAGCATCTGGTCGCCCGCGCCGCCCAGCAGGGCCGGGGTCACGTAGTAGCCGATGCTGGTGATGAAGACCAGCAGGCCGCCAGCGGCGACGCCCGGGTAGGTCTGCGGCAGGTAGACGCGCACGAAGGCGGCGAATGGCGCGCTGCCCAGCGAGATGGCGGCGCGCAGGTAGTTGGGCGGCACCGACTTCATGACGCTGTAGAGCGGCAGGATGGCAAACGGCAGCAGGATGTGGACCATCGCGATGATCACGCCCACGCGGTTGAACAGCAGCGGAATCGGCGCGTCGGTCAGGCCGATCCACATGAAGAACCGGTTGACCAGGCCGTTGTTCTGCAGCAGCACGATCCAGGCCGCGATGCGCACCAGCACCGAGGTCCAGAACGGCAGCAGCACCAGGATCAGCAGGATGTTGGCCTTGCGCTCGGGCAGGGTGGAGAGCCAGTAGGCCAGGGGGTAGGCCAGCAGCAGGCAGAAGAAGGTGACGACCGCGCTCATCTGGAAGGTGCGGCCCAGGATGTCGGAAAAGGCGGCCTCGTCGTCGGCCACGCGCACGATGTCGCCCAGCGGCGTGCGCTTGAGGTCGACCGCGGCCAGCAGGTAGTCGGGCGTCCAGCGCGAGCTGTTCTGGGCGATGGCCTGCCAGTAGGGCAGCTCTTCCCAGCGCGCGTCCTGCTCGATCAGTTTGGCTTTGGCCTGTTCGGAGGCGAGGTCCTTGAAGCCCGAGTCTTCGGATTGCACGGCACGGTAGGTGCCCATGACCAGCGAACGTGCACCAGGGACTTCGCTGTTGAGGCGCCGCGCCAGCACGCCGGCCTGCGCGGTGTCCTCGATCGCCGACAGGTCGGCGATCACCGCCGCGAAGGCGGCGGCGTCGGGCGGGCTGTGTCGATCCCAGCCGGCCAGCGCCTGCCCCGTGCGGGGCAGGGCGTCGGCGACCTCGGGGTTCTCCACCGCCCGCACCAGCAGCGATGCCAGCGGAACCAGGAAAAAAACGACCAGAAACGCCAGCAGCGGCAGCGTGAGCGCCACCGCGCGCTGTTTGCGGCGCCGCTCGGCGCGGCGCAGCTGCGTGGCCAGGTCCAGGGTTCCGCCGGCCATCATCATTGCGCTGCCCAGGCCGAGAAGCGCTTCTCCAGGGCTTCACCCTGGTCGGCCCAGAAGCCCACGTTGAACTGCAGCGCGTCCTTGGCATTGGCCGCAGACGTGGGCAGCTGGCTCAGCACTTTGGCGTCGAGTTTGCCCAGGGCCTTGGTGTTGGTCGGGCCGTAGCTGATGTTCTTGGCGTATTCGGCCTGTGTGTCGGCCGAGCTGGCCAGCGCGATGAACTTCAGTGCGGCGTCCTTGTTGGGCGTGCCCTTGGGCATGACCCAGTAGTCCAGGTCGTAGATGCCGCCGGTCCAGGTGATCTTGAGGTTCTTGCCTTCGCGCTGGGCGGCGTCGATGCGGCCGTTGTAGGCGGTGGTCATGGCCACGTCACCGGCGACCAGGAACTGGGGCGGCTGCGCGCCAGCTTCCCACCACTGGATGTTCGGCTTGAGCTCGGTCATCTTCTTGAAGGCGCGGTCGGCACCGTCCTTGGTGGCCAGCACCTTGTAGACGTCGGCGGGCTTGACGCCGTCGGCCATCAGGGCGAATTCGAGGTTGTAGCGGGCGCCCTTGCGCATGCCGCGCTTGCCCGGGAATTTCTTGGTGTCCCAGAAATCTGCCCAGGTGACGGGAGCGTCCTTGAGCTTGTCGCCGTTGTAGGCCATCACGGTGGACCACACGAAGGTGCCCACGCCGCACTCGTGCACGGCGGCTTTCTGGAAGTCGGCCTTGTTGCCGATCTTGGCCCAGTCCAGCTTCTCGAACAGGCCTTCATCGCAGCCGCGGCTCAGGTCCGGGCTCTCGACTTCCACCACGTCCCAGGTGACCTTCTTGGCTTCGACCATGGCCTTGATCTTGGCCTGTTCGCCGTTGTATTCGACCATGGTGACCTTGGTGCCGGTCTTTTCGAACGGATCGATGTAGGCCTTCTTCTGCGCGGCGCCGTTGGCACCGCCGAAGTTGACGACGGTCAGGCTCTGGGCCATGGCGGGCAGGGCCACGAGGGCGGCCACGGCAATCAGGACAGGTTTGAGTTTCATCTGGAGGGTCTCCATGGGTTGAGGAACGGGGGAAAGGGCTCAGCGGTACACGCGCAGATGGGTGGGCGGCAGGTGCAGGTGCACCGTCTGCCCGGCCTGCATGTGGCCCTGGTGCTGCAGCGGCACCTTGACGCTCATCTCGGGCTGCTCGGGCACATGGCAGCGCAGGCGCAGGTGGTCGCCGAAATAGATCACGTCGGAGATCGTCGCGGCCACGCGGTTGCCGGCGCTGTGGCCGGCGTCCACCACGGCGATGCGTTCGGGCCGCACGCTGCACTGCACCGTGTCGCCGACCTGGGCGTGGTTGACGTTGATACCGTGCAGGTGCGTGCCATCGGCCAGCTGCACCTCGCAGGTGTCACCGTTGTTGTGGATCACGCGCGCGTCGAGCACGGAGTTGTCGCCCACGAAGCCGGCGACGAAGCGGTTGGCGGGCGTTTCGTAGAGGCGGTCGACCTGGTCGATCTGCTGGATCACGCCCTCGTTGAACACGGCCACGCGGTCGGACATGGTCAGCGCTTCGCTCTGGTCGTGCGTGACATAGACGAAGGTCACGCCCAGGCTGCGGTGCAGGGCCTTCAGTTCGATCTGCATGTGCTCACGCAGCTGCTTGTCCAGCGCGCCCAGCGGCTCGTCCATCAGCACCAGCTGCGGGTCGAACACCAGGGCGCGCGCCAGGGCCACGCGCTGTTGCTGGCCGCCCGACATCTGCGACGGATAGCGCTGGCCCATGTGGCCCATCTGCACCATGTCCAGCGCGCGCTTGACCTTGGTGTCGATCTCGTTCTTGTCGAGCTTGCGCACCGTCAGCGGGTAGGCGATGTTGTCGGCCACTGTCATGTGCGGGAACAGTGCGTAGTTCTGGAACACCATGCCGAAGTTGCGCTTGTGCGGCGGGGTGCGCGTGATGGGCACGCCGTTGAGTGCGATCTCGCCCGAGGTCGGCGACTCGAAGCCGGCGAGCATCATCAGCGTGGTGGTCTTGCCCGAGCCCGACGGGCCCAGCAGTGAAAGGAATTCCCCCTTCTGGATCTCGAGGTTGAGGTCGCGCACCACCAGGGTGTTGCCGTCGTAGGTTTTCTGCACACCGGTGAAGGTGACGAGTGCGGAGCTGGTGGTCATGAACGCTTGGGTTGTGTGTGGGAGCGGGCCCGGTGGGCGGATCATCAGGAGGTATGCAACCACCGTGCCTGATGCGCGTCCAGTGCGGGCGGCGGCAGGTCGGCGACCGGGCGCTGGCCATCGAACAGCATGGGGTTGGCGACCATGGGCGGGGTCGACGCGTCGCGTGGTTGTAGCGCCATTCCGCGCGCCGCCACATGCGGATGTTCCATGACTTGAGCAATGTCAAGAATCGGTGCGCAGGGCACGCCCGCCTGGTCGAGCAGGGCGACCCATTCGGCCGTGTCTTTCGTCATCGTCCAGCCGGTGATCAGCGGCACCAGCGTGGCGCGGTGTTCGACGCGCGCCGGATTGGTCGAGAAGCGCGCGTCGCGCGAGACCGCGGGCTGCCCGGCGGCGTCGCAGAACTTGGCGAACTGGCCGTCGTTGCCCACCGCCAGCACCATGTGGCCGTCGCGCGTGGGGAACACCTGGTAGGGCACGATGTTCGGGTGCGCGTTGCCCATGCGCGTCGGGGTCTTGTTACCGATGAGCTGGTTGCTGGCCTGGTTGGCCAGCATGGCCACCTGCACGTCGAACAGTGCGGCGTCGATCACCCGGCCCTTGCCCGTGCGTGCGCGCTCGTGCAGCGCGGCGAGGATGGCGGTGGTGGCGTAGACGCCCGTCATCAGGTCCGTCACGGCGACGCCGACCTTCTGCGGCTCTTCGCCCTTGTTGCCGGTGATGCTCATCAGGCCGCCTTCGGCCTGTATGGCGAAGTCATAGCCGGCGCGGTGAGCGAGTGGTCCGGTCTGGCCGTAGCCGGTGATGGAGCAATAGATCAGGCGCGGGTTGATGGCCTGCAGGCTCACCGCGTCGAGGCCGTAGCGCGCCAGCTGGCCGACCTTGTAGTTTTCAATGAGCACGTCCGCCTCGCGCGCCAGCTCGCGCACGGTCTGGATGCCTTCGGGCGAGGCGATGTCGATCGCCACCGAGCGCTTGCCGCGGTTGGCGCAGACGAAGTACGCGGCCACGCGCGCCTCGCCTTCGCCCCACCACGGCGGGCCCCAGGTGCGGGTGTCGTCACCGGCGCCTGGGCGCTCGACCTTGAGCACCTCGGCGCCGTAGTCGGCCAGCATCTGGCCGGCCCAGGGACCGGCCAGCACGCGCGACAGATCGAGCACACGCACGCCCTCGAGCGGCCGGGGCGGCTGGGCGCTCATGCGATCGGGCGCCGTCATGCCAGCGCAGCAGCCAGCGAAGCGGCCATGATGTCCAGACCCTCGTCGAGCAGGGCGTCGCTGGCCACCAGCGGCACCAGCACGCGGATCACGTTGGCGTACACACCGCAGCTCAGCAGGATCAAGCCACGCTTCTGCGCCTCGGCCACCATGCGCTTGGTCAGTTCTGCGTCGGGCTGGTGCGGGTCGCCGTTCTTGCACAGTTCGATGGCCACCATGGCGCCCAGACCGCGCACCTCGGCGATGCAGTTGTGCTGCGCCTGCAGGGCCTTGAGGCGGCTGGTCAGGCGCTCACCCACGGCGCGGCTGCGCGCCAGCAGGTTTTCCTTTTCGAAGGTCTCGATCACCGCCAGCGCGGACGCGCAGGCCAGCGGGTTGCCGGCGTAGGTGCCGCCCAGGCCGCCCACGGCAGCGGCGTCCATCACCTCGGCCTTGCCGATCACGGCCGACAGCGGCATGCCACCGGCCAGCGACTTGGCCATGGTGATCACGTCGGGCGCCACGCCCCACTGCTCGCAGGCCAGCCAGGTGCCGGTGCGGCCGGCGCCGGTCTGCACTTCGTCGGCGATCAGCAGGATGCCGTGCTGGTCGCACAGGGCGCGCAGGCGCTGGGCGAAGGCGGGCGACGCGGCGTAGAAGCCACCTTCACCCTGCACCGGCTCCAGGATGATGGCGGCCACGCGCGAAGCCTCCACGTCGTACTTGAACAGCGCTTCCACCGACGCGATGGCGTCGTCTTCGCTCACGCCGTGCAGCGGGTTGGGGAACTTGGCGTGGAAGACTTCAGCCGGGAAGGGTCCGAAACCCGCCTTGTACGGGGCGACCTTGCCGGTGAGGGCCATGCCCATCAGGGTGCGGCCGTGGAAGCCGCCACCGAAGGCGATGACGGCCGAGCGCTTGGTGTAGGCGCGGGCCACCTTGACCGCGTTTTCCACCGCTTCGGCGCCGGTGGTCAGGAAGAAGCTCTTCTTGGCGAAGTTGCCCGGCGCCATGGCGTTGAGCTTTTCGGCCAGTTCCACATACGACTCGTAGGCCAGCACCTGGAAGCAGGTGTGCGTGAAGCGCTCGAGCTGGTCTGCCACGGCCTTGACCAGCGCGGGGTGGCGGTGGCCGGTGTTCAGCACCGCGATGCCGCCCGCGAAGTCGATGTAGCGACGGCCTTCGACGTCCCAGACCTCGGCGCCTTCGGCGCGGTCGGCGAAGATTTCGAAGCCCTGGCCCAGCCCGTTGGGCAGGGCGGCGCGGCGGCGGGCCATCAGGGCGGCGTTGGTGAAGTGGGGTTCGCGTTGCATGCTGGGGCTCCGTTCGTGAACAAGTTTCAGACTGGGGCGCACTGTAGGCGCCAAAGCCGACGGCTAACATATACAGACACTGGCTGCACAGCGATGCACTGTATAGCCCTGTCGGCCTGTACAGACAAACCCCAATTCCCCCCGACCATGTTCTCCCTTAACCCGAAAGGCGCGACCCCGCTGGTGGTGCAGATCGTCGAGGGTTTCCGCGCCGCCATCCAGAGCGGTGGCCTGCGACCGGGCTCCAAGGCCCCTTCGATCCGCCAGTTCGCGCACGCGCACGGTGTCAGCACCTATACAGTTGTCGACGCTTACGACCGGCTGGTGGCGCTGGGCTACTTCGTGTCGCGCCCGCATTCGGGCTTTTTCGTGCGCCAGCGCGAGGCCCTGGCCCGGCTGAGCGCCGGCAACGCACCGGCCGAGGCGGCCAACTACAACTTCGATTCGATGTGGTACCTGCGCCGGGTGTTCGAGGCGCGGGCGCTGCGCATGAAGCCCGGCTGCGGCTGGCTGCCCGGCGACTGGCTGTTCGAGGAAGGCATGCGGCGCAGCCTGCGCACGCTGGCGGCCGAGAACGTGGACCTGGGCGGCTATGGCGAACCCAAGGGCTTCATGCCGCTGCGCCAGCTGGTGCGCGACCTGCTGGCCGAGCAGGAAATCGCCGTCAGCGCCGACCAGGTGCTGCTCACCCAGGGCTCCAGCCAGGCGATGGACCTGGTGGCGCGCCGCCTGGTGCGCCCGGGCGACGCGGTGCTGGTGGACGACCCCGGCTACCCGAACATGCTGTTCTCGCTGCGCTTCCTGGGCGCGCGCCTGATCGGCGTGCCGCGCACGCCCGACGGCTACGACCTGGCGGCGCTGGAAGCGCTGGTCAAGGAGCACCAGCCCAAGGTGTTCTTCACCCAGCCGCGCCTGCAGAGCCCCACCGGCTCGGTCGCCAACCTGGCCCACCTGCACCGCGTGGTGCTGCTGGCCGAGCAGCACCAGTTCACCGTGGTCGAGAACGACATCTACGCCGACCTGGACCCCGAGCCGCGCCCCTCGCTGGCCAGCCTGGACCAGCTGCAGCGCGTGGTCTACATCAGCAGCTTTTCCAAGACCATCTCACCCAACATCCGGGTGGGCTTCATGGCGGCGCCGCCGGATCTGCTGGAGGACTTCGCCCAGCTCAAGATGATCTCGGGCCTGACCTCGTCCGAGTTCAGTGAGCGGCTGGCCTACGGCGCCCTGGTGGACGGCCGCTGGCGCAAGCACCTGCGCGGCCTGCGCGAGCGGCTGGCGCAGGCGCACCAGCGGGTGGGCCAGGCGCTGGAGAGTCTGGGCTTCGACCTGTTCTGCGAACCCAAGGCCGGCATGTTTCTCTGGGCGCGCCACCCCGACATCCAGAACGCCACCGAACTGGCCTACCAGGCGGCCGAACAGGACATCCTGCTCGGCCCCGGCCACCTGTTCGACCCGGAGCTGCAGCCCAGCCCCTGGTTCCGTTTCAACGTCGCCTTCACCGACGATCCGCGCGTGCTGAGCTTCCTCAGCGACCACCGCCACGCCGGGTGACCCCGCAGTTTGCGAAAATGGCGGGCTTCGCGCCCGCAAAATACCGGGTTTCGCGTCTGCGTCAGCCGGCGCCACCCACCGATAACCCCCAAAGACAGGCCACCATGACCGCCCCCGCCGTTGCTTCCGTCGCCGACATCCGCAAGACCTTCCTGGATTTCTTCGCCTCCAAGGGCCACACCGTGGTGGCGTCCAGCCCGCTGGTGCCGGGCAACGACCCGACGCTGATGTTCACCAATTCGGGCATGGTCCAGTTCAAGGACGTGTTCCTGGGCACCGACAAGCGCAACTACGTGCGTGCCGCCTCCGTCCAGGCCTGCCTGCGCGCCGGCGGCAAGCACAACGACCTGGAGAACGTGGGTTACACCGCCCGCCACCACACCTTCTTCGAGATGCTGGGCAATTGGTCCTTCGGTGACTACTTCAAGCGCGAATCGCTGAAGTGGGCCTGGGAATTGCTGACCGAGGTCTACAAGCTGCCGCCCGAGCGCCTGCTGGCGACCGTGTACGCCGAGGACGACGAGGCCTACGACATCTGGACCAAGGAAATCGGTCTGCCGCCCGAGCGCGTGATCCGCATCGGCGACAACAAGGGCGGCCGCTACAAGAGCGACAACTTCTGGATGATGGCCGACACCGGTCCTTGCGGCCCCTGCTCGGAGATCTTCTACGACCACGGTCCCGAGATCCCCGGCGGCCCTCCGGGCAGCCCCGACGAAGACGGTGACCGCTTCATCGAGATCTGGAACAACGTGTTCATGCAGTTCGACATGAAGGAAGACGGCTCGGTCACGCCGCTGCCCGCCCCCTGCGTGGACACCGGCATGGGCCTGGAGCGCCTGGCCGCCATCCTGCAGCACGTGCACAGCAACTACGAGATCGACATCTTCGACGTGCTGATCAAGGCCGCCGCCCGCGAGACTGGCACCGCTGACCTGAGCAATCCCTCGCTGAAGGTGATCGCCGACCACATCCGCGCGACCTCGTTCCTGATCAGCGACGGCGTGATCCCCAGCAACGAAGGCCGTGGCTATGTGCAGCGCCGCATCATCCGCCGCGCCATCCGCCACGGCTACAAGCTGGGCCAGAAGACCCCGTTCTTCCACAAGCTGGTGCCCGATCTGGTGAAAATGATGGGCGAGGCCTATCCCAACATGGCCTCTCAGGCGCAACGCATCACCGAGGTGCTCAAGGCCGAGGAAGAGCGCTTCTACGAAACCCTGGCCAACGGCATGGAGATCCTCGATGCCGCGCTGGCCGACGGCGCGAAGGTGCTGCCGGGTGATGTGGCCTTCAAGCTGCACGACACCTACGGCTTCCCGCTCGACTTGTCGGGCGACGTCTGCCGCGAGCGTGGCCTGACGGTGGACGAAGCCGGTTTCCACGCCGCCATGGAAGCCCAGAAGGCCAAGGGCCGCGCGGCCGGCAAGTTCAAGATGGACAAGGCGCTGGAGTACAGCGGCGCCGGCAACACCTTCGTCGGTTACGACCGGCTTGAGGCGCCTGCCAAGGTCGTGGCCCTGTACCTGGACGGCACGCCCGTGGCGGAACTCAAGGCCGGCCAGCAAGGCGTCGTGGTGCTGGACACCACCCCGTTCTACGCCGAAAGCGGTGGCCAGGTGGGTGACGAGGGCGTCATCACCAGCGGCTCGGCCCGGTTCGCCGTGGGCGACACCCAGAAAATCAAGGCCGACGTGTTCGGCCACCACGGGACGGTGGAGCAGGGCACGCTGGCCGTGGGCGACAGTGTCACCGCCTCGGTCAACCTCGACCAGCGCGCCGCGACCATGCGCAACCACTCGGTCACCCACCTGATGCACAAGGCCCTGCGCGAGGTGCTGGGCGCCCACGTGCAGCAGAAAGGCTCGCTGGTCGATGCCGAGAAGACGCGCTTCGACTTTACGCACAACGCGCCCGTGACCGACGACCAGATCCGCGAGATCGAGCGCCGCGTGAACATGGAGATCGTCGCCAACGCGCCGACCCAGGCACGCGTGATGGACATCGAATCGGCCAAGTCCACCGGCGCCATGATGCTGTTCGGCGAGAAGTACGGCGACACCGTGCGCGTGCTGGACATCGGCAGCAGCCGCGAACTCTGCGGCGGCACGCACGTCAAGGCCACCGGCGACATCGGTTTCTTCACCATCACCGCCGAGGGTGGCGTGGCCGCCGGCGTGCGCCGCGTCGAGGCCACCACCGGCCTGAACGCACTGCGCTATGTGCAGGGCATGGAAGACACGCTGGGCGGCGTGGCCGGCACGCTCAAGGTGGCGCCGGGCGAGGTGCCGGCCCGCGTGGGCGCGCTGCTGGAGCAGATGCGCGAGCTGGAAAAGGAAATGAACGCGCTCAAGAGCCGCCTGGCGTCGGCCCAGGGCGACGAGCTGGTGAATCAGGCGGTGGACGTCAAGGGCATCAAGGTCCTGGCGGCCACGCTGGCCGGCGCCGACGCCAAGGCCCTGCGCGAGACCATGGACAAGCTCAAGGACAAGCTCAAGACCGCCGCCATCGTGCTGGCCGCCGTGGACGGCGGCAAGGTGCAGCTGGCCGCAGGTGTGACGGCCGACAGCGTGGGCAAGGTCAAGGCAGGTGAACTGGTCAACTTCGTCGCCCAGCAGGTGGGCGGCAAGGGCGGCGGCAAGCCCGACATGGCCATGGCCGGCGGCACCGATGCATCGGGTCTGCCAAAGGCGCTGGCGTCGGTGCAGGCCTGGGTTTCTGAAAAACTGTAGATCTCAGCCCGGGCTGGGCCATTTGAGGTCCAGCCCGCTTTCAAAGCTCCGTTGCTCGCCCGTCACCGGGTCGGTGAACGCGATGGCACGCGCCAACAGGCGCAGTGGGTCCGCGAAATCCTCAGGCTCTCCTGGCCCGCGCCGCACGCGCGGGTAGAACTGGTCGCCCGCCAGCGGCAGGCCCAGCGCGGCCATGTGCACGCGCAGTTGGTGGCGCTTGCCAGTGACAGGCTCCAGGCGGTAGCGGCCCCAGGCGCCGCGACACTCCAGCAGGGCGATGGCGGTTTCGCTGTTGGGTTCGCCGTCCACTTCGGTCATGCGGTAGAACGCTTCGGGGTCTTCGGCCATGCGGCTGCGGTGCACCCGGGGCAGCGCCAGCGCAGGGTCGAGCGGCGCCATCGCTTCGTAGACCTTGTCTACCGAGCGCTCGCGAAACAGCGCCTGGTAGGCACCGCGGTCCTGCGGGCGCAGGCTGAACACCACCAGTCCGGCGGTCTCGCGGTCGATGCGGTGGATCGGGCTGAGCGTGTCGATGCCGGTGGCCTGCTTGAGCCGCACCAGCAGGCTCTGGCGCACGAAGCGGCCGGTGGGGGTGACCGGCAGGAAGTGCGGCTTGTCGACCACCAGCAGGTGCGCGTCCTGGAACCGCACCGTGGCCTCGAACGGGATCTCGGGCTCGTCGTCCAGCGCACGCCAGTAGTAGAGCCGGCCGCCGCCCCGGTAGGCATTGTCCGCGCGCACCGGCTGGCCGTGTTCGTCCAGCACCTGGCCGTCGGACAGGCGCTGTTGCCAGGCGCCGCGGTCCACCGCCGGCAGGCGCTCGGCCAGAAAGTCGAGCAGGGTCGGCCAGCGACTGTCGCCCGCAGGCAGCAGCGGCAGCGCCACGCAACTGGGCGAAACGCCGTCGCGGGTCGGGATCAGGGGGTTTTTCGGCGGACGGGCCATGGTGGAAGCGGGTATTCTCTGCGCCTTCTCACCCAGACCCCGCCGCGATGATTGCTGTGCCGCCCCTGTGTTCTGAACGTTCCGCCCGCCGCTGGCGCGTGCTGGGCGCGCTGCTGCTGTCGGTGCCCCTGCTGGGTGGCTGCGCGGTGATCGCGGTGGCCGATGTCGCGGCCTCGGCGGTGGTGGGCGTGGCCGGCCTCGCGGTCGATGCCGCCGTGGGCACTGCCCGCATCGGCGGCAAGATCATCGGCGCCGGGGCCGACGCGGTGCTCGACGACGACGAAGACGAAGCAACGGACGACTGAGCCTTGCGGCGGGCTCAGACCCGCCGGAACACCAGGTCCCAGACGCCGTGGCCGAGCTTGAGGCCGCGGTTCTCGAACTTGGTCAGCGGGCGGTAGTCGGGCTTGGGCGCGTAGCCGTCACCGTCGGCCGGCGCGGTGTTTTGCAGCAGCGGTTCGGCGCTCAGCACCGCCAGCATCTGCTCGGCGTAGGGCTGCCAGTCGGTGGCCAGGTGCAGGTAACCCCCGGGCCTGAGGTGGCGCGCGAGCCGGTTCACAAACGGCCCCTGGATCAGACGGCGCTTGTGGTGGCGGCTCTTGTGCCAGGGGTCGGGGAAGAAGATGTGCACGCCGTCCAGGCTCTGCTCGGGCAGCATGTGGTCCAGCACCTCGACCGCGTCGTGGCGGAAGATGCGGATGTTCTCGATGCCCTGTTCGCCACAAAGCTTGAGCAGGGCGCCCACGCCCGGCTCGTGCACCTCGCAGCACAGGAAGTTGTCGCCCGGCCGCACCTGGGCGATCTGCGCCGTGGCGCCGCCCATGCCGAAGCCGATTTCCATGATCAGCGGTGCCTGCCGGCCAAAGGCCGCGACCGGATCCAGCAGGGTGGACGCGTCGTAGTGCAGCAGGAAACGCGGACCGAACTGCTCGTAGGCACGCTGCTGGCCGGGGCCTACGCGGCCCGTGCGCAGCACGTAGCTCTTGACCACGCGCATGAAGGGCTTGGACGGTGTGCCCGGCTGGGCGGCATCTGGGGTGTGGGGCGTGGAGTCGTCGGACATGTGAGGCTGCCGCAGGCCATGGATCGCCCGGGGTGCGTGATTGTAGGTGCGGTGCTGTACTGAAAAAGAATGTGCCTTGCCAGGCTGCGCGATGGGCGGTCCCATCGGGCGTATGAAAGTTGCTTCACAAGGTGTGAGCCATGGTTAGCATTCGCGGCATCTTCGTTGGGAATTCATGACACACCACACCTCTTCCATCCGCCGCGGCCTGACCCGCCGAGCCTTTGCCGGTGGCATCGCCGGAGCCGCCGCCCTGGCGGTGCCCGCGCTGCGGGCGCAGTCGTCCAACCGCATCGTGCTGGGCCAGTCGGCCGCCTTCACCGGCGCGGCCGCCCAGTTGGGCATCCAGTTCCACGCAGGCGCCAAGCTGTTCTTTGACCAGTACAACGCCCAGGGCTCGGGCCGGGCCCGGGTCGAGATCGAGCAGATGGACGACGGTTACGAGCCGGACCGCTGCGCAGAGAACACCCAGAAGCTGCTGGACAAGGACGTGTTCGCGCTGTTCGGCTATATCGGCACGCCCACCAGCGTGGCGGCGCTGCCGCTGGCGACCAAGGCCGACATGCCGTTCATCGCCCCGTTCACCGGCGCCATGTCGCTGCGCCAGCCGTTCAACCGCATGGCCTTTCACCTGCGGGCCTCGTACAACGACGAGACCGAGCTGATCGTCAAGAACCTGGTCAACCTCGGGCTGACCCGGGTCGCGGTGTTCCACCAGAACGATGCCTATGGCAAGGCCGGTCTGGACGGCACCGTGCTGGCGTTGGCCAGCCGCGGCCTCAAGCCGGTGGCGACCGGCACGGTCGAGCGCAACAGCGTGGACGTGGCGGCGGCGGTGGCCACCATCAACGCCGCCAACCCGCAGGCCGTGGTGCAGATCAGCGCCTACAAATCCTGCGCCGCGTACATCCGCGCGGCACGCAAGGCCGGCTTCGGCGGCAGCTTCTACAACGTGTCTTTCGTCGGCACGCAGGCGCTGGCCGATGAGCTGGGCAAGGACGGGGCCGGCGTGGTGGTGTCGCAGGTGGTGCCCAACCCGTTCAGCACCGCCAAACCCATCACCCGCGAGTTCAGGGACGCCATCGCCCAGGGCGGCAACAAGGTGCAGGCCAACTTCTCCAGTCTGGAAGGCTATCTCGCCGCCAGGCTGGTGGCCGAAGGCCTGCGGCGCGCGGGCGGCCGTTCGGGCCGCGACGGTCTGATCAGCGGACTGGAGGCAATTGGCGACACCTCGTTCGAGGGCTATGCGATCTCCCTCGGCCCGAAAGACCACGTCGCGTCGTCGTTTGTCGAGCTCTCTATGCTGACCGGCGACGGCAAGGTCCGTACCTGATCCCGCGTCAGCCGGTGATCGGTTCGCGCCAGGGCCAGGCGCGGGTCCAGGTGGCTAGCGCCTCGTGCAGCGGGCCGGCCGCACCCGGCAGGCCCAGCTCCGCGGCCGCCGTCTGAAGCGCCGCCAGCGGATCGCGCAGGTCCAGGGCCTTGGCCCCGTTCTGCTTGCTCAGCTTTTCTCCGCTGGCGTCCCGCACCAGGGGTGTGTGCAGGTACGAGGGCGTGGGCAGGCCCAGGGCACGCTGCAGCAGGATCTGGCGCGGCGTGTTGTCGGCCAGATCCTCGCCGCGCACCACATGGGTGATGCCCTGTGCGGCGTCGTCGACCACGACCGCCAGCTGGTAGGCCCAGAGGCCATCGGCGCGGCGCAGCACGAAGTCGCCCACCTCGGCGGCCACATCCTGCTGCTGAGCCCCGAGGCGCCGGTCCTGCCAGTGCATCTCACCGGGGTCGACCTGCAGCCGCCAGGCGCGAGCCGCCTTGCCCTGCAGGCCGCCGCGCTCGGGCCGGCAGGTGCCGGGGTAGACGGCGGCGTGGTGGCGTTCGCGGTGTCGGCCGGCGGCGTGCAGGGCGGCTTCGATGTCCTTGCGCGAGCAGGCGCAGGGGTAGGCATCGCCTTGTGCGATCAACCGGTCCAGCGCCGCCTGGTAGTGGGCGCCGCGCGTGGATTGCCAGCACACGGGCTCGTCGGACACCAGGCCGCAGGCGGCCAGCTGTTCAAGGATGAGCCAGTCGGCCCCGGGCACGCAGCGAGGCGTGTCCACGTCTTCGATGCGCACCAGCCACGCCCCGCCGTGTGCCCGCGCATCCAGCCAGCTGGCCAGCGCCGCGACCAGGGAACCCGCGTGCAGCGGGCCGGTAGGAGAGGGGGCGAAACGTCCGCGGTAGCCGGATGCCACGGTTGTGTCAGATCACCGCAAGCGCCAGTTCGAGCCCGGACACGAAGGCGTCCTCGACCCGGTGGCCCAGACACCAGTCGCCACACAGGCCGATGCCCAGCGCCGGATCGAACAGGTGCGACCGGCCCAGCGGGGTCTGGGTCTGCGCGTAGCGCCAGCGGTGCACGACGGCGTGGGGTGGCGTGGCGCGGATGCCCGTGATCTCGGCGAAGCCCTTGAGCAGCTTGGCCTTGACGCGCTCGGCATCGTCTTCCAGGTGTTTGGTGGACCAGGCCGGGCTGGCCTGCACGGTCCAGCGCTCGATGCGCTCGCGCCCGGGCTTGCTGTTCTCGCGGGCGAGCCAGCTGATGCGGTGGTGGGTGCTGCGCGCGGCGTTCCACTGCGGGCCCAGGTGTGCCAGGCCCGGCTGCATCGCGTTGGGATAGGCCACCATCAGCGTCCAGCAGGGCGCCACCTGCACCTCGGTGAGCGCCTGGCGCAGGTCGGGGGCCAGGCCGGAGGACTGCAGCAGGTCGTGCGCCTGCATGTGCGGCACGGCCAGCAGAACGCGGTCGAAGCCGCCGATCACCATCTGGCCACCATCGGCGTCTTCGGCCCGCAGCTGCCACTGCTCGGGGTGCAGCGCGTCGCGCTCGATGTGGTGGACACGGGTGCCGGTGAAGGTGCGGGCCGGCAGGTGACCGTGCAGTTCGGGCTGGGCCAGGGGCTGGGCCCAGTGGTTCACCAGGCCGCTCATGCCCGGCACGGCGACGAAGTGGGGTTCGGTGGGCGGCGGGGCGCTGGCCAGCACATGGCCGAAGGCGTCGAGCACGCGCACCGTGCTCACGCTCCAGGGGCGCACCTGGGCCTGGGCGGTCAGCAGCACGCGGGCAAAGCGGCTGTCCCGCACCGTGAAGTACTGGGCGCCGTGGTCGAAGCCGCCGAACTCGGTGCGGCGGGTCGCCATGCGGCCGCCGAAGCCGCGGCTCTTTTCGAACACCGAGACGCGGAGGCCTGCCTGCAGCAGTGTTCGTGCGCACGCCACGCCGGCCATGCCTGCGCCGATCACTGCAAAGTGCAGCGGCTCGGTCACCTTGGGAGCCCGGGCAGAGGTCGTGCGTTTGCTGGGAGCCTTCTTGTTGTTCATGGTGTGGCGCAGTGGGTTGGGATGAGAGCACTGTAGCAGTGCAGATGCGGTTGCAGGCTTGCGGCGCCTCAACCCACGTGATGGTTTTCCAGCAGGGCGCTGCGGGTGGTCGGGTGCTGCAGGCGTTCCAGCCACCAGCGCATGGCCTGGCCGGCCTCGCCGCTGTGCGGCCGGCGCCAGGCATAGCCGACGCGGAAGACGTGGTTGGGGCGCTGGACCGCCTTGACCACCAGGTGGCCGGCCGAGATGTAGGGCTGGGCCAGTGGCAAGGGCAGGAAGCCACAGCCCAGGCCGCGCAGCTGGGCTTCGAGCTTGTGCTGCATGGTCGGCACGGTGAGCACGTCCTGCCCGGGCAGG
This sequence comes from Hydrogenophaga sp. NH-16, assembly GCF_004006415.1. Lineage (NCBI taxonomy): Bacteria > Pseudomonadati > Pseudomonadota > Betaproteobacteria > Burkholderiales > Comamonadaceae > Hydrogenophaga > Hydrogenophaga sp. NH-16. The sequence goes on along the minus strand of NZ_CP029344.1, from coordinate 1,708,657 downwards.
ATGTTGAACGACTGCCCGTTGCCGCGCTGGGTGCTGTCGGCCACCGCCACCGCCCGGTGCGGGCGGATTTCGTCGTCCCCGATGCTGTGCTCGATGTCCGCCAGCGGGTGGTGCGGCGCCACCGCGAACACGAAGCGCAGCTGGCCCATCGGCGCGGTCTGGATGTCCGGCAGCGAGGCGTCGGCCGACACCCCGAGCGCCAGGTCGGCCAGGCCACCCCGCAGCGCCTCCAGCGTGCCCGAGAGGGTTTCGGCCCGGATCTTCAGCCGGGTCGGGGCGCCCGTGGCGTAGAAGGCTTCGCACAGTTCAAACAGCGTGCTGCGTGCCATGACCGCGTCGGTGGCGATGGTCAGCTGCGGCTCCCAGCCGGTGGCGACCCGCTTGACGCGCTGGGCCACCGCATCGAGCTCGTCCAGCAGGTACTGGCCCGAACGCAGCAGCTCGGCCCCGGCAGGGGTGAGCTGGGCGCGGCGCGCGCTGCGGTCGAACAGCAGCACGTCCAGCGCGTCCTCGACCTGCCGCACCCGGTAGGTCAGGGCGCTGGGCACCATGCCCAGCTCACGGGCCGCGGCGGCCATGCTGCCCAGTCGCGCGACCGCTTCGAGCAGGCCCAGGTTTTCCGGAGACAGGGCAGACCGGGGGGCGGTGGAGGCCATGGAATCACCATCGGGAAAGTGGTTGTGGAGACATTTTCATTCAACTGGATTGAATGGTGCCAACAATTTCCTGCGACCTCCCAGGTGGGCGCCGTGCCCACAATGACTCCCATGCCGGCACTCTGCCGGCGCCAGCAGGAGACCCACATGATGAAAATCCGCCGCTCCCAGGACCGTGGTTATGCCGACCACGGCTGGCTCAAGAGCCACCACTCCTTTTCGTTCGCGGGCTACCACGACCCGGCCTGGATGGGCTGGGGCAACCTGCGCGTGATCAACGAAGACCGGATCGCCCCGGGCACCGGTTTCGGCACGCATGGTCACCGCGACATGGAAATCATCAGCTACGTGCTGCAGGGCAACCTGGCGCACAAGGACAGCATGGGCAATGTCAAGGGCATCCCGCCGGGGGAGGTGCAGCGCATGAGCGCCGGCACCGGCGTGATGCACAGCGAGTTCAATCATGCGCCGAACAGCGTGACGCACTTCCTGCAGATCTGGATCGAGCCGTCCCGGCGCGGCATCGAGCCCGGCTACGAGCAGAAGGCCTTCGACTCGGCGGAGAAGACCGGCCGGCTGCGCCTGGTGGCGTCACCCGATGGTGCGCAGGGCTCGGTCACCATCCACGCCGACGCCTCGCTGCACGCCGGGTTGTTCGACGGTGAGCAGCGCGCCGAGCTGGCCATCGACCCGGCGCGCAAGGCCTATGTGCACCTCGTCCGTGGCGCGCTCGATGTCAACGGCCAGCGCCTGCAGGGTGGCGACGCCGCACTGCTGGCCCAGGAGGAGCGCATCGTGCTCGAACACGGCGACAGCGCCGAGGTGCTGGTGTTCGAATTGTCCCAGTGAGCGGGGCCTGGCCCTCTGTCTCTTTTCACCATCCCGCGCTCCGGCGCATTCACTCAGGAGTCACAAATGGCAAAAGTTGTCGTGGTCTATCACTCGGGTTACGGTCACACCCAGCGCATGGCGCAGTCGGTGGCCCAGGGCGCTGACGCGGAGCTGCTGGCGATCGACGCCGATGGCAACCTGCCCGAAGGTGGCTGGGAAACGCTGGATGCGGCCGACGCGATCATCTTCGGCTCGCCGACCTACATGGGCTCGGTGAGCTGGCAGTTCAAGAAGTTCGCCGACGCTTCCAGCAAGCCCTGGTTTGCCCAGAAATGGAAAGACAAGGTGGCCGCAGGCTTCACCAACAGCGCTGGCATGAACGGCGACAAGTTGCAGACGCTGAACACCCTGTTCACCCTGGCCATGCAGCACGGGATGATCTGGGTCAGCCAGGGCCTGATGCCCAGCAACACCAAGGGCGCGCAGCGCAACGACGTGAACTACCTGGTGAGCTACAGCGGCGCCATCGCCCAGTCGCCATCCGATGCCGGCGCCGCCGACATGCTGCCGGGCGATCTGGAGACGGCCCGCCTGTTCGGTGAGCGGGTGGCGTCTGTGGCTGCGAAATTCAAGGGCTGACCACGGGTCGGCACCTGTGTCCGTGGCCGGGATGGGCCTTACCATCCCGGCCATGAAAATTTTCTCGATCCTCCCCTGGGCAGACTGGCTGGCGCTGGTCTGCTTTTTTGCCTTGTGGGTGGGCTACGCCTGGTTCGCCAAGGTGCTCGGGCAGCGCCGGTCCTCGCTGCTGATCACCACCAACCGCTACCGGGGCTACTGGATGAAGCAGGCGGCGATGCGCGACCCGCGCATGCTCGATGGTCTGATTACGCAGACCCTTTCCAACACGCCGGCGTTCTTTTCTTCCACGTCCATTCTGGTCATCGGTGGTCTGTTCGCCCTGCTGGGCACCACCGACAAGGCGACCGAGCTGATGAGCGAGATCCCGTTCGCCCAGGCGACGCCGCTGATCGTCTTCGAGTTCAAGATCCTCGTGCTCGTGAGCATCTTCGTCTACGCCTTCTTCCGCTTTTCCTGGTGCATGCGGCAGTACACGTTTGTGGCGCTGGTGATCGGATCCATGCCGCCGCCGTCCGATTTCCAGTCCGGCAAGTTCGATGCCCAGGAGTACGCCCACCGGGCGGCGGCCATGGTGGGCGCCGCCGCCGAAACCTTCAACGACGGCCTGCGCGCCTACTACTTCTCGTTCGCGGCGCTGGCGTGGTTCATCTCGCCGCTGGCGATGGTGCTGGGCACCATGGCCGTGGTGGCCATTCTCTACAGCCGCGAGTTTCACTCCGAAGTGCTCAAAGTCTTGCGGGACTGAGGGGGCGCGGGGTCGTGTCCCGGATGTGGGCCAGGGACGCGGCCGAAAACAGCAACCCCAGCGCGGCGCCGCCCAGCACGTCCAGCGCTACGTGCTGCAGGGTGGCCATGGTCGACCAGGCGATGGCCACGCAATGCAGCGCGGACAGCCACAGCACCCAGACCGGCGTCCGGAGCTGGCGCAGGAGGCGGTGCAGCCAGCAGGCGCTGAAGACCGCCGAGGCCACGTGCAGCGACGGGCAGGCGTTGCCCGCGGCGTCCACGCCCTTGATCAGGGCCAGGCCCGGGTAGAGCGCCCAGTCGACGTCGAACACCGGCGTCTGCGTGGGCCAAGCCCAGAAAATGGCCAGTCCGGTCAGGCACAGCGCGCCGACCCACACGCCGAACCAGATCAGGGCCCGGAGGTTGCCGATCAGGGCGGGTGCGAGCGACACATAGACCCAGAGCGACAGGTAGACCGGAAACGCTGAGGGGGTGAACTGCACCCAATGGTCCAGCCAGATTTCGGGCATGACCGTGGGATCGGCCTGCGGGTTCTCCAGCAGCGCGAAATAGGCGCGGAAGAACAGGAACATGAAGGCGCTGGTGCCGATGGCCTTGAGCCAGGTCTGGAAACAGATGCGTTGCCATACCCGCGACCACCAGCCCTCGGCGGCCGGCGCCAGGGTCTCCATCGAGGGGATCATGTCAGGGCGAGGGGACCGGGTCCCCGAAGGTGCGGGCTGTACAATCGAAAGCTTCCAAAAATGAGATGTTCGGCGGTCTGCGCCGGGCTTCGTGCTGGCCCTGCGGTCCATCTGGGTTCCGCGTCCGGCGCCGGTGTCAGGCCACTGGCCAGCCATGAAATGTATGTCATGCAATCGACCGAACTGATCCGTCAATTCCTTCACGAGCGACTGGGCGCCGATCCGCAACTGGTCGTCCATGAGGCGCGCCTGGCGGACATCGGCGTGGACTCGCTGATGCTGGCAGAACTGATGTTCGAGGCGGAAGACCGCCTGGGCATCTCGATCGATTCCAATGTGCCGCCCCCCAAGACGGTCGGCGACATGGTGACCCTGATCGATTCGCTGCAGGCTGCCAAGACCGGCCGACCATGACCCGCCGCCGAGTCGCCATCACGGGCCTTGGCATGGTCAGCCCGTACGGAGACGGCGTCGATGCCTTCTTCGCACACCTGCTGGCAGGCCGATCGGCTGTGCGCCTGCTGCAGACCGAGGACAAGCCCCGTCCTCTGAACATGCCCTTTGTCACCTGCAGCGGCTTCGATGCGGGCGCTGCCCTGGGCAAGCCCCTGGCCGGCATGATGGAGCGGTTTGCTCACCTCGGTGTGGCCTCCGCGTTCGACGCCTGGCGGGATGCCGGTCTGGAGCGCCAGGCCGCCGATCCGGCCGAGCGTGAGAACTGGGCTTGCATCTGGGGCACCGCCCTCGGCGGCATCCTGGCCTTCGAGAAGGGTTACCGCGACCTGTGGCAGAACGGACGCGAGCGCCTGTCGCCCCTGTCGGTGGTCATGGGCATGAACAACGCCGTCAACGCCCACCTGTCGATCCAGCTCGGGCTCGGTGGCATCAGCATGAGCCACACGGTGGCCTGTGCGTCCTCAACGGTGGCCATCGGCGAGGCCTTTCGCCGCGTGCGCGACGGCGATGCCACGGTGGCCATCACCGGTGGTTCCGATGCCACGCAGGCCTACGGTGTGGCCAAGGCCTGGGAAGCCATGCGCCTGGTGGCGCCGGGCAACGAGGACACCGCCTTCATGGCCTGCCGGCCCTTTTCCTCCGACCGCGCCGGACTGGTGCTGGGCGAGGGGGGCGCCGCCATGGTGCTGGAAGACTGGGACCATGCGGTGGCCCGGGGCGCCCGCATCCACGCCGAGATCGTCGGTTACGGGTCCAGCTGCGACCGCAGCCACCTGGTGCGCCCCGAGGCCGATGGCCAGGCGCGGGCCCTGCGCGCAGCGCTGGCCGACAGCGGGCTCGGGGTGGACGAGATTGGCTACGTCAACGCCCACGGCACCGCGACGGTCGAGGGCGATCCGGTTGAAATCACGGCCCTGCGCCAGGTGTTCGGCGACCGGGCCCCGCGCCTGGCGGTCAGCGCCACAAAGTCCATGCATGGCCACCTGCTCGGTGCCGCCGGCGCGATTGAGGCCCTGGCAACCGTGCTGGCCCTGCGCGAAGGAGCCATTCCCCCGACGGCCCACCTCCAGGGGCGGCTGGATCCCGCCTGCGAAGGGGTGGACCACGTGTTCGAAGGGCGCGAAGGCGTGCCGCTAAGGGCCGCGCTGTCCAACTCCTTTGCCTTCGGCGGGAGCAACGCCGTGCTGGCGTTCCGCGCCGCGCCCGCCCCCTGATTCACCGAGACCGACCATGTCCCAAGCCCCACAGACTCCCCTGAACGACCTCATGGCCGAGGTCGCCGCCCTGATCGTCGAGGCGCTCAACCTCGACGTGACGCCCGAAGACATCCAGCCCGACGATCCGCTCTATGGCGAAGGTCTGGGGCTGGACTCGATCGACATGCTGGAGATCTCGCTGGTCATTTCCAAGCAGTACGGCTTCCAGCTCAAGTCGGACAACGAGAACAACGTCAAGATCTTCGCCTCGCTGCGCTCCCTCTCGGAACACATCGCGAGCCAGCGCACCAAGTGAAGCCGATCACCGGTCACGGGCTGGACGATGTCCTGGCCTGGCGTCCTTCCGGGCCGGTCCGGGTGCGCGAGTTCCTGGCCGATACCCTGTCCGTGGCGGCGCTGCTGCCAGCAGGCTCCGGTGTGCTCAACCTCTGCGAAGACCGCTACCACTTCGCGGTGCTGTTCGCGGCCTGCCTGCTGACGGGCAAGGTCAGCCTGCAGCCATCGTCCCATTCGGCCGAGACGCTGCAGCGCCTGGCGCAGGAACATCCCGGCTGTTTCGCCGTGGTCGACGGGCCGTTCGACGTGGCCGGGCTGCCGAGCCTGCCGTTCCCGGATCTCGCTGCCTTGAACCGCGTGTCGGTGGACCGTGTCCCCGAGATCGACGAGGGCCGTGTGGTCGCGATCCTGTTCACCTCCGGGTCCACCGGCCTGCCGCAGCCGCACGCCAAGACCTGGGGCCGCCTGGTGCAGAACGGCCGCGCCGAAGCGGTGGCGCTCGGGCTGGACCGACGGCCGCATGTGCTGGTCGGCACAGTGCCGGTGCAGCACAGCTACGGTTTCGAGTCCACCTTCCTGCTGGCGCTGCATGGCGGGTGCAGCTTCTGGAGCGGCAAGCCGTTCTTTCCGCAGGACGTGGTCGACGCGCTGACCGCCGTGCCGCAGCCGCGCATGCTGGTGACGACGCCCTACCACCTGGGTACCTTGCTGGGGTCCGGTCTGGACTGGCCGGCCCTGGACATCTGCCTGTCGGCGACCGCGCCGCTGGGCACCGAACTGGCGACCCGTGTCGAATCGCACAGCGGCGCGCCGGTGCACGAGATCTACGGATCGACCGAGTCGGGCCAGCTGGCCACCCGCCGCACCACCGCTGGCGCCGTCTGGCAGCTCCTGCCCGGCGTGCGCCTGGTGCAGCACGCCGACACCACCAGCGCCTGTGAGGGGCATGTGGAAGGCGTCGTGCCGCTGTCGGACATCATCGAGCTGCAGGACGGTGGGCGCTTCCTGCTGCACGGACGCCACGCCGACCTGGTCAACATCGCGGGCAAGCGCAGCTCGCTGGCCTACCTCAACCACCAGCTGTGCGCCATCGAGGGGGTGCAGGAGGGGGCTTTCTTCCTGCCCGACGAGGCCGACCAGTCGGCCGATGGCATCACCCGGCTCACCGCCTTCGTCGTCGCGCCCGGCGTGCCGCCGCGGTCGCTGCAGGCGGCGCTGCGCCAGCGCATCGACCGCGTGTTCCTGCCGCGCCCGCTGGTGTTTGTCGAGGCCCTGCCGCGCAACAGCACTGGCAAGCTCATGCGCTCGACGCTGCAGGAGCTGTACCGCCTGCATGTCGGGCCGGGGAGTCACCATGGTCCTGCTTGATCAGACCTGGCGCGTGCCCGCCGACCACCCGGCGTTCGCTGGACATTTCCCCGGCCATCCCATCGTGCCGGGGGTGGTGCTGCTCGACCGCGCGGTGCAGATGGCCCAGCGGCTGCGGGGTGGTCCGCTGGCCGGTTGGCAGGTCACGCAGGTGAAGTTCCTCAGCCCCTGTGGCCCGGACGATGAGCTGGTCTTCGTGCTGCGCGAGGGCACGCGGGGCGGGCTGGCGTTTTCGGTGCACTGTGGCGACCGCGAGGTGGCGTCCGGCGGTTTGCTGCCACCTGCGCCATGAGCCTTCCCGACCCCACGGACAGCGCCCAGCCCGAGTGGATGCGGCGCCAGGAGCGCAGCAACCTGGCGATCCTGCGCCTGATGGTCTGGATTTCGCTGACCTTCGGCCGGGGCATCGGCCGCGTCGTTCTGCACGCCATTGCGGCGTACTTCGTGCTGTTCGCGCCGGCCGCGCGCCGGGCCAGCCGGGCCTATCTGCGCCGGGTGCTGGGCCGCTGGGCGCTCTGGCGCGACGGCTTCCGGCATGTGTTCAGCTTTGCCAGCACCATCCACGACCGCATCTACCTGCTCAACGACCGTTTCGACGTGTTCGACATCCAGGTCCACGGTGGCGAGGCGCTGATCGAGTCGGTGCGCAGCCAGCCCGGGGCGCTGCTGGTCGGCGCCCACCTGGGCAGTTTCGAGGTACTGCGCGCGATGGGGCGGGGCAAGGAGGGGCTCAAGGTCGCGATGATGATGTACGAGCAGAACGCCCGAAAGATCAACGCCACGCTGGCCGCGATCAACCCCAAGGCGATGCAAGATATCATTTCCCTGGGGCAGATGGAGTCGATGCTGGAGGCGCGCGACAAACTCGACCAGGGCTATCTGGTGGGCATGCTGGCCGACCGTTCGCTGGGCGATGACGCCACGCACGAGGTGGAGTTCCTGGGCTCTCCCGCTGCATTCCCGCTGGGGCCTTGGCGCATGGCGGCGATGCTGCGCCGGCCGGTGTTCCTGATGGCCGGTCTCTATCTGGGCGGCAACCGCTACGAGCTGCATTTCGTCGAACTGGCCGACTTTTCCAAGGTCGAACGCAGTGGCCGCGACGCCGCGATCCGCGAGGCGGTGCAGCGCTACGCCGACAGCCTGGCCGATCTGTGCCACAAGGCCCCCTACAACTGGTTCAATTTCTTCGATTTCTGGCAAAAAAAATGATGCGACGTTTTGTGCTGGCCCTGCTGGGCCTGGGCCTCTGGACCAGTGCCCAGGCCGCCTTCGACATCGACCAGCTGATGAGCGAACTGGCGACGCAGAAGGGCGGTCGCGCTCGTTTCGTCGAGACGCGCCATGTGGCGCTGCTGGACAAGCCGGTGCGGGCCAGCGGCGAGATGTTGTTCAGCCCGCCGGACCGGCTGGAAAAACGCACCCTGCTGCCCAAACCCGAAACCATGGTGCTGGACAAGGACACCCTGAGCCTGGAGCGCGACAAGCGCAAGTTCACCATCCACCTGGCCAACCGCCCGGAGGCGCAGGCTTTCGTCGAGAGCATCCGCAGCACCCTATCGGGCAACCGCAAGGCGCTGGAGCAGGACTACGCGCTCGCGCTGGAAGGTGAAAGCCAGCGCTGGGTGCTGACCCTGGTGCCCAGGGACGACACCATCCTGGCGCTGCTCAAGCGCATCACGGTCAGCGGCAGCCGGAACCAGGTGCGGCACATCGAGTACCTCCAGGCTGACGGCGACCGTTCGGAAATCAGCATCGACCCGATCGAGGCCCAGTGAAGTCCGCGGCGGTCCGAGTCTTCCTGGTCTGGCTGGCGCTGATGCTGGCCGGTCTGGCCGTGGTCTGGAACAGCCGGTTCACGGCCGACATGTCGTTCTTCCTGCCGTCCAATCCCAGCGCCGAGCAGCGCGCCCTGGTGGAGCAGTTGCAGGACGGGTCCGTCTCGCGCCTGCTGATGGTGGCGGTCGAGGGCGGCGACGAGAAGCAGCGGGCGGCGGTGTCGCGGGCGTTGCGCCAGGCGCTGGCGGCCGACCCGGACTTTCTCTCGGTCCAGAACGGTGAGGCCGGTGGCCTGGAGGGCGAGCGCGACCGCCTGCTGGCGCACCGCTACGCGCTCAGCCCGTCCGTCTCGCCCGAGCGCTTCACCGAGGACGGCCTGCGCGCGGCAGTGACCGACACCATCGACCTGCTGTCCTCGCCCGCGGGCATGCTGCTCAAGCCCTACCTGGCGCGCGACCCGACCGGCGAGGTGCTGTCCATCCTGGGTCAGCTCAACCCCGGCGCCCAGCCCCAGATGCGCGCGGGCGTCTGGGCCTCGCGCGACGGCGAACGCGCCATGCTGCTGCTGCAGACGCGGGTGCTCGGTTCGGACACCGATGGACAGGCGCTGGCCATCGACAAGGTGCATGCCGCCTTCGAGCAGGCTCGCACATCCACCGGTCACACCGCGCTGACGATGGCACTGTCCGGCCCGGGCCAGTTCGCGGTGCAGGCGCGGGAGACCATCAAGAGCGAGGCCAAGCGCCTCTCGTTGATGAGCTCGATCGCGATCTGGCTGGTGCTGTTCTGGGTCTACCGTTCGTTCAAGCTGCTGGCCCTGGGCCTGATCCCGGTGCTCAGCGGCACGCTGGCCGGCATCGCCATGGTCAGCCTGGTGCACGGCACGGTGTTCGGGGTCACGGTGGGCTTCGGTTCGGCGCTGATCGGCGAGGCGGTGGACTACGCCATCTACTACTTTGTTCAGGCCGGCCACCAGGGCGTGGACCAGTGGCGCCGGGTGTTCTGGCCGACGATCCGGCTGGGCGTGATGACGACCGCTATCGGCTTCGGCGCGCTGCTGTTCTCGGGCTTCCCGGGGCTGGCCCAGCTGGGTCTGTACGCGCTCTCGGGCGTCGTCACGGCGGCGCTGGTCACGCGCTTCGTGCTGCCTTCGCTGACCGGGCCCGGCCTGCGCGTGCCGGCACACGAGGTCTGGGTGCGGCGCTGGATGGCGCTGCTCGGTCGGGCGCACCACCTGCGCTGGGCGATGGTGGGGCTGGCGGTGGTCGTGGCGGCCTACCTATGGGTCCAGCGCGATTCGCTCTGGAGCGCCAACCTGTCCGCGCTGTCCTCGGTCACCGCGGACGAGGCGAACGCCGACGCGCGCATGCGCTCCGACCTCGCGGCGCCCGACGCGCGCTACCTGGTGACGGTCAGCGCCGACAGCCAGGAAGCGGCCCTGCAGGCGGCCGAGAAGGTCGGGCAGCGGCTGGACGCGCTGGTGGAGCAGGGCGTCATCGGCGGCTACGACTCGCCCGCCCGCTTCCTGCCCAGCGCGCAGCTGCAGCAGCAGCGCCTGGCCAGTCTGCCGCCGGCCGAGGTGCTGCGCGAGCGCCTGCAGCGGGCGCTGGTGGATGCCCCGCTGTCCGCGGCGCGGCTCGAACCCTTCATCGCCGACACCGAGGCGGCGCGCGCCGCCGGGCCGATGACCCGTGCCGACCTCGACGGCAGCGCCCTGGCGCTGGCGGTGGACTCCCTGCTGATCCACGGCAAGGACGGGCACTGGACCGTGATGCTGCCGCTGCGCCCGGCGCCGGGCGTCCCCGATGCCGCCATCCCGGCCCAGCCGGTGGAGCAGGCGCTGGCTGGCAGCGGGGCCCTGTTCGTCGACCTCAAGACCGAGTTCGAGGGTCTGTACGCCACCTATGTCGACGAGGCGGTCGAGCTGTCCCTGCTGGGGGTGCTGGCCATCGCGCTGCTGCTTGCGGTCTCGCTGCGCTCGGTGCTGCGGCTGGCCCGGGTGCTGTTCACGCTGGCACTCGCCGTGGGCCTGGTGATGGTGATGCTGAATCTCGCGGGTGTCAGGCTGCACCTGCTGCACCTGGTGGGCCTGCTCCTGATCTTTGCGGTCGGCTCCAACTACGCCCTGTTCCTCGACCACCCCGGAGACGGCGAACCGCTGGACCCGGCCACCCTGCTGTCGATGGGGGTGGCGGTGCTGACCACGGTGATCGGCTTCGGCACGCTCGCCAGTTCGAGCGTGCCGGTGCTGCAGGCGGTGGGCATCACCGTCGGCCCGGGCGCCCTGCTGGCGCTGGTTCTGTCGGCCGTGCTGGTGTACCCGAAGCCGGCTCACCCGCCGAGCGGGGCCGCTCCGTGAACCCGACCGAGCGCCTGCTCCAGGGGGCCGACACCCTGCTGCTGATGTTGCCCGGGGCGCTGATGACGCCGCAGCACATGGTGCAGGCCGGCCTGTTCGACGAGCTGGCGAAGCGCCGGCTGGCGCTGGACCTGGTGGCGCCCGACCTGCACGCGGAGGGGGCCGACAACCGGATCGCGCTGAGGCGGCTTGAGGACGAGTGGCTGGCCCCTGCGCGCAAGCACTACCGGCGCGTGTGGCTGGGCGGCATCTCGCGTGGCGGGCAACTGGCGCTGTCCTGTTGGGCGGGGCAGGTGGGCGCGGTGAACGGTCTGTGCCTGCTCGCGCCCTATGCGGGCGGGCGCCTCACCACCAACGCCATCGTGCGCGCCGGTGGCCTGGCGAGCTGGATCGCGACCGACGACCAGATGAGCGACCCGGACGTGCGCCTGTGGCACTGGCTGCAGTCCCCCCCGCTGTCCGTGCCGATGTTCATGGGCTATGGCGACCGGGACCGGTTCGCCGACGGCATGTCGCTGCTCGCGCAGCACCTGCCGCTGCCGCGCTGCGAAGTGCTGCCGGGCGACCACGACTGGTCCGCCTGGCTGCCACTGTGGCGGCGCTTCCTGGACGCCGGCCATTTCGACGCCCAGGCATGAGCAGACCCTGGTCGCCGTCCCCCTTTCTCAAGGCCTCGGCCGTGCTGCACGCCGGTGCGGCGGTGGGGGCGGCGGTCGACCCGTCCACCTGGCCCTGGGCGCTGGGCGCGGTGGTGGCCAACCACGCGGTGATCACCACCGCCGGACTGCTGCCGCGGACCACCCTGCTCGGGCCCAACCTCACCCGCCTGCCGGCCGCCGCCCAGGCGCGCGGCGAGGTCGCGCTGACCATCGACGACGGGCCCGATCCGAAGGTGACGCCGCAGGTGCTGGACCTGCTGGATGCCGCGGAGGCCAGAGCCACCTTTTTCTGCATCGGCTGGCGCGCCCGTCTGCATCCGGCGCTGTGCCGGGAGATCGTGGCGCGCGGCCACCGGGTGGAGAACCACGGCGACTCCCACTCCAACGCGTTCTCGCTGTTCGGCCCCGGCCGCATGCGCGCCGACATCGCTGCCGCACAGGCCACGCTGGCCGACATCACCGGCCAGGCGCCGCTGTTTTTCCGGCCCACCGCCGGGCTGCGCAACCCCTTCCTCGACCCGGTGCTGGCGTCGCTGGACCTGCGGCTGGCGGCCTGGACGCGGCGCCCCTACGACACGCGCGACGGCCGGCCGGAGCGGGTGCTGGCGCGGCTGACCCGCGGACTGGGCGCTGGCGACATCCTCCTGATGCACGACGGGCACGCCGCGCTCACGCCCGACGGCCTGCCCGTCATCCTCTCGACCCTGCCGGTGCTGCTGCAGTCCCTGGGGGCGCAGCGGCTGCGGCCGGTGACCCTGCAACAATCCCTGCAATGAGCCAGACCTTCTTTCCTCTGCTGCTGGATGAGGCCACCAAGGGCTTCCGTTCCGGAGGGCCGTTCGCCCACCACTACGCCCGCGGCAAGCTGGGCACCGACCCGATCTTTCGCGAGATGCTGCGGCGCGGGCTGCTGCCGGCCGGTGGCCGCCTGCTGGACCTCGGCTGCGGCCAGGGCAGCCTCTTCGCGTGGCTGCTGGCGGCCCGCCGGCTCCACGAACAGGGGCAGTGGCAGGCCGACTGGCCGGCGCCGCCCCGGTTCCGCAGCATGCGGGGCGTCGAGCTGATGCAGAACGACGTCGACCGCGCAGCCCACACCTTCGGCCGCGACCACCCGGTGGTGCGGGTGGAGCAGGGCGACATGAACGCGGTCGACTTCGGCCAGGTCGACGCGGTCACGATTCTCGATGCGCTGCACTACTTCGACCATGCCCAGCAGACCAAGGTGCTCAAGCGCATCCACGCCGCACTGCCCGAAGGCGGCCTGTTCCTGACCCGCATCGGCGACGCCAGCGCCGGCCTGCCGTTCCACATCTCCAACTGGGTCGACCACGTGGTCACCTTTGCCCGCGGCCACCGGCTGCCGCAGCTGTACTGCCGCTCGCTGGCCGACTGGACCGCGCTGCTGACGGACCTCGGCTTCGACGTGGAATCGGCCCCGATGAGCGAGGGCAAGCCCTTCGCCAATGTCATGCTGGTCTGCCGCAAGCACGGCTGACGGCGGTTTTCCTACACTGCGCCCCATGACCCCGCTCGCGCTTTCCGCCTACACCCTCACCACCTGCCTCGGCCGCGGGATCGACGCCACCCGCGAGGCCCTGCGCGCCGAACGCTCGGCGCTGGCGCCGTGCACCTTCGAGACGGTGCGGCTCGACACCTGGATCGGCGAGGTCGCCGGCGTCGACGAGCAGCGCCTGCCCGAGGCGCTGGCCCGCTACGACTGCCGCAACAACCGCCTCACGCTCATGGGTCTGGAAACCGACGGTTTTGGCGACCGCGTGCGCGAGGCCGTTGCACGCTACGGCGCGGACCGCGTCGGCGTGTTCCTGGGCACCAGCACCGCCGGCATCCTGCAGACCGAGCTGGCCTACCGCCACCGCGATCCCGCCACCGGCGCGCTGCCCGACGACTTCCACTACCGCACCACGCACAACGCGTTCTCGCTGGCCGAGTTCACGCGCGACCACTTCGGCCTCACTGGCATGGCGATGGCGATCTCCACCGCCTGCTCGTCCAGCGCCAAGGTGTTTGCCGCCGCCGCGCGCCAGCTGGCGCTGGGCACGATCGACGCGGCCATCGTCGGCGGTGTCGACACGCTGTGCCTGACCACGCTCTACGGCTTCGCCTCGCTGCAGCTCACGTCGAAGAACCCCTGCCGGCCCTACGACGCATCGCGCGACGGCATCTCCATCGGCGAGGGCGCGGCCTTCGCCTTGCTGGAGCGCAGCGCATCGCCCGCTTCGGGCACGGTGAAGCTGCTGGGTGTGGGCGAATCGAGCGACGCGTACCACATGTCTTCGCCGCACCCCGAGGGCCTTGGCGCGCGGCTGGCGATGGAGGCCGCGCTGCGCTCGGCCGGTCTTGTGGCCTCTGACATCGACTACATCAACTTGCACGGCACCTCCACGCCGGCCAACGACGCCGCCGAGGGCAAGGCCGTGGCCGCGCTGTTCGGCGACTCCGTGCCGGGCAACTCCACCAAGGGCTACATGGGACACACCCTGGGCGCCGCTGGCGCCATCGAGGCCCTGGTCTGCGCGATGGCGCTGACCGATGGCCGTCTGCCCGGCAGCCCGGGCACCGGCGCGCTCGACCCGTCGATCCCGATCCGCTACCAGTTGCGAGGTGAAGACCGACCGCTGCGCCATGCGTTGAGCAACTCGTTCGGTTTTGGCGGCAGCAACTGCAGCCTGGTGCTGGGAGTCGCAGCATGAACCGCACGACCATGCAACCACTGCAAGCTTTCGTCACCGGCATCGGCCTGATCGCCCCCGGGTTGACCGACTGGGCCAGCGCCGCCGCCGTGCTGCGCGGTGAGCAGCCCCACACGCCGGCCCCCACCGTGCTGCCCGTGCCCGAGCTGCTGCCGCCGGCAGAGCGCCGCCGCGCCAGCCGCGTCATCAAGCTCTCGCTGGGCGCGGGCCTGGAGGCGGTGAAGCAGGCCGGCGCCGACGCGTCGACGCTGGCGACGGTGTTTTCCGCCTCGGGCGCCGACGGCCACAACTGCCACGCGCTGTGCGAACAGCTGGCGGGCGAGGACCGCCAGATCTCGCCCACGCGCTTCCACAACTCGGTGCACAACGCGGCCGCCGGCTACTGGGGCATTGCCACCCGCGCGATGGCGCCGTGCCAGGTGATCGGCGCCTACGACGCCAGCTTCGGCGCGGGCCTGCTGGACGCGCTGGCGCAGGTGGCGGTGGATGGCCAGCCGGTGCTGCTGATCGCCTACGACAGCGAGTACCCCGAGCCGCTGCGCGCCAAGCGCGACACGCCCGACTGCGGCGCCGTGGCGCTGCTGCTCTCGCCAGAGGCCGAGGGCGCGCTGGGCGTGCTCACCGTGGCGCCGACCACCGAGGCCGCCGAGCCGATGCCCGGGGCCTCGCTGGAGGCGCTGCGCACGTCCATCCCCGCGATGCGCGCGCTGCCGCTGCTGCGCCGCGTGGCGGCCGGGCAGGGCGGCGAGGTGGTCCTGGACTACCTCGCGCCCATGCAGCTGCGGGTGGGGTGGCGGCCGTGCTGAGCGCGCCGCTGGACCACGGCTGGATCGCGGCCCACATCCCGCACCAGGGCAGCATGTGCCTGCTGGACCGCGTGCTCGAATGGAGCGAACAGCGCATTGTCTGCGAGGCGGTCAGCCACACCGATCCGGCGAATCCGCTGCGCGATGCGGGCCGCCTGGGCGCGGCTATCGGCGTCGAGTACGCGGCGCAGGCCATGGCGGTGCACGGCGCGCTGCTGGCACCGAGCGACGCGGCCCCCACACAGGGCTACCTCACCAGCGTGCGCGGTCTGAGCCTGCACACCGACCGTCTCGACGACGTGGGTGGCCCGCTCACCATCACGGCCGAGCGCCTGTCGGGTGACGCGCGCCTGATCCTCTACCAGTTCACCCTCCACTGCGGCGAGCGCTGCCTGCTCGACGGCCGCGCCTCCGTGGTGCTCGATGCCCAGTCCCTATGAACACAGACAGCAAACGCCGCCGCGCCCTCGTCACCGGTGGCAGTGGCGGTATCGGCGCCGCCATCTGCGAGCGCCTCGCGGCCGACGGCCACCACGTCATCGTGCACGCCAACCGCGGTCTTGAAAAAGCCCAGGCCCTGGCTGAAAAGATCAACGCGGCCGGCGGCAGCGCCGAGGCCGTGGCCTTCGACATCACCGACCGCGCCGCCACCGCCGCGGTGCTGGAGGCGCTGGTCGAGGTCGCGCCGATCCAGATCCTGGTCAACAACGCCGGCATCCACGACGACGCGGTGTTCCCCGGCATGACCGGCGAACAGTGGGACCGGGTGCTGGACGTGTCCCTCAACGGCTTCTTCAACGTCACCCAGCCGTTGACCATGCCGATGATGCGCACCCGCTGGGGCCGCATCGTCAGCGTGTCCTCGGTGGCGGCGGTGGCCGGCAACCGCGGGCAGGTCAACTACTCGGCCGCCAAGGGCGCGCTGCACGCGGCGAGCAAGTCGCTGGCGCTGGAGCTGGCCAGTCGCGGCGTGACGGTCAACGTGGTCGCACCCGGCCTGATCGCCACCGGCATGATCGAAGGCAGCTTCGACGCCGACGCCGTCAAGCGCATGGTGCCGATGCAGCGCGTCGGCCAGCCGGCCGAGGTGGCGCACCTGGTGGCCTTCCTCGCCTCGGACCAGGCTGGCTACATTTCGGGACAGGTGATTTCGATCAATGGCGCGATGATCTGAAGCATCCAAGGAGTGTCCGAGCCATGAAGCAGCGTTTCCTGTCCTTGCCTGTCACAGCCTGTGTGCTGGCCCTGTCGGCATGGGTGTCGGCCACCTCGGCCCACGCCCAGGAGACGGACACCGTGCAGAGTGCCGCCCAGGCCTGTATGCGGGCCTGGGGCAGCCAGCACCCGTTCACCGACACGCCGCCGCTGCGCACGGTGTCGGGCGCGGTGCGGGTGCTGGGGCGCGGCTCGTCGGTGGCCGACCGCGAGGTCACCGACTTTCCCGTCCTCGTGGTCGTGCAGCCGGGCGTGAACGTGCTGGGCGAGAGCGAGATGGAACTGCTCAACCCCAACGGCTGGTACTGCCTGCGCGCGGCGGTCAACGTGGGCGGCGGGCTGCGCATCAAGCTGCACTGCGACGCCCGCCTCGCGTCGGCCACCTCGGGCACTTCGGTGCTGGGCGACAACGCCGGGCGCGGCGTGTCGGTCATGGGCGCGATCAGCGTCGAGCGCGTGGGCTGCGCGCGCAGCTGATCGGGCCCGCGTTCAGCGGTGCGCCGACATCCTCGGCGCCACCACCGGCACCGTCAGCATGGTGCTGGCCACAGCCATCAGCAGCAGGGCGGTGAAGGTCTCGCTGGTGATGACCTGCTTGTCCAGCAGGATGTTGACGAAGATGATCATGATCAGCGCCTTGGTCTGCAGCAGCCAGCCAATGACGCTGGCCTCGCCCGGGCCCCAGCCCAGCACGCGGCCCGCGATGCGCACTCCGATCAGCTTGCCCGCCACGGAAACGAACAGCAGCAGCGCCGCCGCGGCGAACACCTCGGCGCCGCCGACAGCCCAGTTGGTGCGCAGGCCGGTGGAAAGGAAGAACACCGGCATCATCACCAGCAGCACGTGGTGGCGCAGCTGGTCGAGCCTGTCCTGGTTGAACCAGTGCGCGTCCATGATGGCGCCGGCCAGGAAGGCGCCCACCATGTAGTGCAGGCCGGCCCAGTCGGCACCGAAACCGCAGGCCGCGAGCCAGATCAGTGCCACGTACCAGCGGTCGCGCTCCTGCAGCCAGGCCATCAGGCGCCGGAAGCCCCAGCCCAGCACCACAAAGGCGATCAGGAAGACCACCTGCTTGCCGATGCGGCTCCAGTCCATCAGGATCAGCGCCAGCACGCCCCAGATCGCGATGTCGTCCAGGCTGGCGTAGCGCAGGATGCGCTGGCCCAGCGGGTGGCGCAGGATCTCCAGCTTCTCCATCAGCAGGATCAGGATCGGCAGCGCGGTGACCGCGCAGGCCATGCCCACGCCGGTGATGAACTGCCAGTCCTGCGCCAGCGGCCCCATCCAGCCCGGGAACTGCAGCAGCACCAGCGCGGCGCCGCAGCCCAGCAGCAGCGGCACACCCAGCGCCAGGCCGGCGGTGATGCCGCTCTCGCGCCGGTGCTTCCAGGCCTGGGCCAGGTCCAGCTCGACGCCGGCGATCATCACGAACAGCATCACGGCCCACCAGGCGATGCCGTTGAGCGACTGCACCACCGCGGGCGTGAACACGAACTGGTAGTACTCGGGCGACCACTTGCCCAGCACCCCGGGCCCGAGCAGGATGCCCATGATGATCTGCACCACCACCAGCGGTGCGAAGTAGTCGGTGTTGAAGACTCTCCAGACCAGCCAGGGCAGGCTGAAGATGATCAGCATCGCGATCAGGAAGATCTCGGTGGTGTTCATGCCGGGCGCACCCCGGTGTACTCGCGGAAGATGCCCAGCGACACCGAGCAGCCCACATCGGCAAAGCCGGCGCGCCGCAGCGCGTCCATGATGGTCTCGGGGTCCAGCGCCGCCTCGATGGTGTCGCCGTAGTAGGCCCAGAGCTTCTGCACGTCGGCGTGCCGGCCGGTGAGCCGCGCCATCAGCGGCACCAGCACCGAGATGTGGAAGCGCAGCAGGCCGCGCAGCAGGCGGCCGCGCGGGCGGCTGATTTCCATGATGCAGACCTTGCCACCGGGCTTGAGCACGCGCAGGTACTCGGACAGGACCTTGTCCAGGTCGTCGACATGGCGCAGGGCATAGCCCATGGACACGAAGTCGGCCTGCGCGTCGGGCAGGGGAATGGCCTCGCCGAAAGCCTCGATGGTCTCCACCGACACCTTCTTGCGCAGCTCGGCCAGCATGCCGGGCGAGGGGTCGACCGCGATCACCCGGCCCGTCGGGCCGACCAGCTCGACCCCGGCCACCGTGACCAGTCCGGTGCCGGCCGCCACGTCCACCAGCGTCATGCCGGCGGACAGGCCGTTGCGCTTGAGCACGTCGCGCCGGTACCAGGCGCCACTGCCCAGGGCGGTCAGGCTCTCGGCGCTGTCGTAGCCGCCGGCCGCCTGGTTGAACATGGTCTGGGTGAGGGCGCGGCGCTCGCCCTCGCTCTTGAAATAGGGGCGCAGGCGCGGGTCGTCCTTGAGGGCGCCTTTCCCCTTGCTGGGGTTGTTCATGTCAGTGTTCCGATCCAAAAAGACGCCGCCAGACCAGCAGGGGCAGCCGCAGCACGAAGCCGATGAAGAGGCGGGTGTGCATCCAGGTCAGCAGGGTGTTGTCGCGCAGGTATTTGAAGTGGGAGACGCCGCCTTCTTCCGCGCTGAGGTAGCGCACCGGGGCGTCGATGTTGAGCGGCCTCACGCCGGCCCAGCACAGCCGCACCACGGCCTCGGGGTCGAAGTCGAAGCGGCGCATGAAGCGGTTGCCGCGCATGATCTTCGCCAGTGGCGCGATGGGGTAGACGCGAAAGCCGTAGAGCGAATCGCCCACGCCCATCCACAGCGTCTCCAGGTTGGCCCAGCCGTTGGAGACCTTGCGGCCGTTGACGCGCAGGGCCGGCGCCTCGGGGCCGAACACCGGCTTGCCCAGCACCATCGTGCCCGGGTCGCGCTGCGAGGCGGCCATGAAGGTCGGAATGAGGTCGGCCGGGTGCTGGCCGTCGGAGTCCATGGTCAGCGCGTGGGTGAAGCCCTCGCGCGCGGCCTGTTCGATGCCGGCGAGCACGGCCGAACCCTTGCCCTGGTTGTGGGGCAGCACGATGACGCGCAGCCCGGGGTCGCGGGCGGCTTCGGCCTGCAGCAGCCGGTCGGTGCCGTCGGTGCTGCCGTCGACGACGACCCACACGGGTGTCCATTGCGCGCGGGCCTGGCGCACGGTGTCCAGCACGCCCGGGCCGGGGTTGTAGCTGGGGATCAGGACCAGGTGGGTGCTCGAAGGAGAAGCGGTCATGCGGTTGGGGCGGCGGGCGCTTGGACCTCGCGGCGGAAATAGGCCTCCAGCTCGGTGGTGAAGGCCATGTGGTCGGTGGGGGCATCGAAGCGCCGGCCCAGGCGGGCCTTCACGGTCAGCGGCAGCACCGGCGGGCGCAGCAGCGGCCAGGCCTTGCCCAGATAGGCGGTGGAAAAGTCCAGCAGCACGGTCTGCACCGGGACACCGGCGCGGCGGGCGATCATGCCCGTGGTGGGCTGCAGCGGGTCGACCGGGAAGTGCACGGTGCGGCTGCCCTCGGGGAACAGCACCAGGTGGGTGCCCTGCTGCAGCGCTTCGCAGCCCCCCGCGATGATCTGCAGGATGCCGTCGTTGCGCACATAGCGCGCCAGCCGTGCGGCCGAGCCGAACAGCGGGTTGTCCATCAGGCTGGCCTTCATCACGCAGATCGCATCGGGCAGCTGCGAGACCAGGATCACCGCGTCGAGCAGCGAGGGGTGGTTGGCGGCGATGACCAGTCCGCGCTCATGGCGCAGGCCCTCGATCTCGGACAGGTCGAAGCGGCAGGCGCACAGCCGCTGCAGCAGGCCCAGGTAGAAGCGGAAACCCGCCGCGATCACGCGCCGGCCCAGCCGCTGGCCCACGGGCCGCGGCAGCAGCGGGTGCAGCAGCATGGCAAAGGGCAGCCAGGTCAGGCAGAGCAGCGCCAGGGCCCCCAGGCCGAGGTGCATGGCCAGGTGCTCGTACAGGGTCCACAGCGGACCACGTGGCCGCAGCGTGTCATTCATCGACCGGTACGTGCTCGCTCGATTCGCCCAGGACCCAGGACACCGCCACACCGCCGGCCACGTAGTTTCGCGTGCGCACCAGCGGGCTGGCCTCGAACGCCGCGCCGCGCAGGCTGTCGTAGCGCAGGAAGGCGCCCACCCACTGGTTGCCGAAGCGCTTGGACACGCCCACCAGGTACTGCATGCCGGCGAAGCCGGCGCTGGCCCGGTAGGCCGCGCGGTCGGCGGTGGCGTAGGCGGCATCGACGCCGTAGAAGTACTGGTGTTGCTTGCGGTCGCCGAACAGCGGGCCGGCCTGCAGGCCGACGTTCCAGCCCGGCAGACCGGACAGGTCGGTGAGATCCAGGTTGAGCTTGGGGTGCAGCACCCAGCCCAGGCTCTTCGGGTTGCGTTCCAGCGTGTAGGCGGCGCGCAGCGGCAGCAGCAGCTTGAGCTGGCGCGCCTTGCCCTCGGTCTGCCACAGGGTCAGGTTCAGCTGCGGGCCTACCTCGAAGTTGGCGCGCAGGTCGGGCATGCCGGCGCGCGCCCGGATGTCCTCACTCGACGCCGGCGGCGACAACGCGGCCGAGACCGTCAGCTCGGCGCGGTCGGAATCGAACAGCTCGGCGCGCACGCCGTCGCGGTCGGCCTTGAGGAACTCGCCGCGGTAGACGAAGTAGGGGGTGGGCAGCACGAAGGCCTGGCGCTGGTCAGAGCCGCGGTAGGCCGGAAAGCTCACCGCCGCCACACCGGCGCCGGCTTCCCACAGCGGCTTGTCTTCCGCGCCCTGGGCCGGGGCGGTGGTCCCCAGGCCCAGGAGCAGGCCGGCCATGCCGGGTGCGGACGCGAGGCGGAGCAGGGTCTTCATGCGTTGTACATGGCGGGGTCGTCCACCTTGCGGATGTTGAAGCGGCGCCGCTGCCAGGCTTTGAACGCGCGCCGGGGCTGGGTGATGTTGGCGATGTAGTACATCGCCTTGAATATGAGGATCGAGCGCCAGATCGGGGTCCTGCCGAACACGTCGCCTGCCAGCACCGACAGGATGGCTTCCTTGACGCGGAACACGTTCTTCGGACCCATCAGGAAGTCGCGCATGATCGGATTGGTGACGCGGTAGATGAACCAGGAAAACTCCTTGGGCCCGTGGCGCATCACCCGGTCGAAACGCTTGAGCGCGGCAGTGGCCCGCTGCGGCTGGCGCAGGCAGGTGTCGATGGTGTCGGCGCCCACCACCGCGCTGTGCATGGCGAGCCAGACACCCGAGGAGAACACCGGGTCGATGAAGGCATAGGCGTCGCCGAGCAGGAGGTAGCTCTGGCCGTGGTTGCGTTCGGAAACGTAAGAGAAGTTGCCGGTGGCCTCCACCGGGCTCACCTGCGTGGCCGTGGCCAGGCGTTCGGCCAGCGGCGGGCAGGTGGCGATGTTGTCCATCAGAAACTGCTGCAGGCTGCGCGCGCCCTTGGACTTCATGTGGTACGGCCAGGTGACCATGCCGATACTGGTGGTGCCGTTGGTCAGCGGGATGAACCAGAACCAGCCGTGCGCGAACCAGAAGATGCGGATGTTGCCTTCTTCCTCTCCTTCACCGCGGTCGGCGCCGTGGAAGTGGGCGTAGAGGGCCGAGCTGTTGTGGCGCGGGTTGCGGTGCTTGATGCGGAAGCGGTTGGCCAGGAAGGTGTCGCGCCCGGAGGCGTCGACCACAAAGCGCGCGTGCCAGCGCACCGCCTGGTCATCCGCGTCCATGGCGCTGACATGGGCGCCGCCGCCGTCCAGGAATTCAACCCCGGTGACCTTGACGCCCTCCAGCGCCAAAGCGCCCTTGTTGCGCGCATGGCGGAACAGGATGTGGTCGAAGTCGGCGCGCCGCACCTGGTAGGCGGCGGGCATGGACTTGTCCCAGGCGTCGGCGAAATAGAAGGTCTGGGCGCGGCCGTGCTCCATGGAGACGAACTCCGCACCCGGCTTGTGCATGCCGATGGCCTTGATCTCGTCGGCAATGCCCATCTGTTCGAACAGCGGCAGGTTGGCGGGCAGCAGCGATTCACCGATGTGAAAGCGCGGGTGGTGGGCCTTTTCGAGCAGCACCACCTGGTGGCCTTTTTCGGCGAGCAGGCTGGCCACCGTGGAGCCGGCCGGGCCGCCGCCGATGACCAGCACATCGCAGGAAGGGGCGCTGACGCTGCCCGGGACCGGTGTGTTCATGGCGTGGGATTCGGAATGCAATGCGGAAGCCGCCGGGCGGGTGCCGGCGGAAGCCCCGCATCATAGTCCGTCGCCCTCAGCCGACCGGCTCGGGCAGCCGGCCCGGCAGCAGGGCGCGGGCCGGGTCATTGGCGGCCGGGTCGGGCGCCACCAGCCGGCCCAGCGCGCCGGTGTCGAGCCCCGGATGGTCGGCCAGGGCGCGACCGAGGATCTGCCCGGCCAGCGTGTGCAACTGGGCGTTGGACGCGCGGATGCGGGCCACGAAGCCGGCGGCGTCCAGTGTGTCGTTGAGGCTGCGGTTGAGTTCGGCGAACCAGGGCAGGGCGGCCTGGTCCAGCATCACCGCGGGGTTGCGCTTCTCGCTGACCACCGACCAGGCGCGCAGGAAGTCCTGCACCGCTCGGTTGAGCGCCTGGCACTGCGCCAGCTCGGTGCGCAGTGCGGCCAGCGACGACAGGTCGGCCAGCCGGTCGTGGAAGACGAACTGCGCCAGCACGCCCCAGTAGTAGGTGTAGTCCCAGATCACCTTGACCGGCAGCACCTCGGGGTCGCCGAAGATCGGGTACTGGTCCTGGTAGAGCGCCAGCGTGCTCTCGTAGAACGAGTGCAGCAGCTGGTCGAACACCTGCACCCGCGCGCCCAGGCGCTCGCCGCGCCGGTCCATGCTGACCAGCTCGGTGATGTAGGTGTTGCTGATGGCGATGAAGTCGCTGCCTGGTGAATAGAAGGGGTCGAGGAACAGCCCGGCCTCGCCGGTCAGCGCCCAGCGGTCGGCCGAATAGACCTGCTTGCAGCCGTAGGAGAAGCGCTTGAAGAAGGCGAAGTCCTGCAGCAGGTGGCGCTTGCCGTCCAGCTCGTCGAACAGCAGCGGCTGGTAGGTCTGGAACCAGTCCATGGCCTTCTCGAAGGTGTCCATGGTGTCCAGCGGGTGGATGGCCGGGTCGGCCACGATGCCGACCGAGTGCGAGCCCGAAGACAGCGGGATCAGCCAGACCCAGTAGCCCGCACCGACCAGGTGGTTGGTCGAGAGCCAGCGCGCCGGCGGGTCGCAGCGCCCGCGCCACTCGGCGTTGTCGGTCCAGCGGTCGATCTCAATGCGGTCCTTGATCCGGAACCAGATCGCGTGGGCGGCGTGGTTGTTCGGCTCCGCCAGACCGAGCTTGCGCTTGATCAGGCCGGCGCGGCCGCAGGCGTCGACCACCCAGCGGCTGTCCACCTCGTGTGGCGATGTGCCCAGCGAGTAGCCCACCCGGTGCAGGGCGGCCGGGTCGGCGGACGACTCGGCCAGGTGGATCTGCCGCACCATGGAGCCCTCGATCACCTCGATGCCGCGGCGGCGGGCCTCTTCGACCAGGAAGTTCTCGAAGATGCCGCGGTCGATCTGGTAGCTGGGCACGGAGAGGTGGCGGCTGGCGCCGATCTCGGTCACCTGGTCCAGGTCGCGCCGGCCTTCGGAGAAGAAGAAGCGGAAACCGAACTTGCGCAGGTGGCGCTCGCGCAGGTGATCGCCCAGCCCCACGACCTTGTCGAAGTAGTGCGCACCGACCTCGACCGTCGATTCACCCACCTTGTGGGCGGCTTCGGGCGCCGGGCCTGCGCGGCGCTCCAGCACCAGGATGTCCAGGTCGGGCTCGCGCTGGCGCAGCTGCAGGGCCAGCGTCAGGCCGGCCAGTCCACCACCGAGGATGACGACGTCGCGGGGAGGGTGTTGCGGATTCATGGCGGCAGTATCGCCGCATTGCTTCGTTGTGGCGGCCTGCGGAACGGGGAAACCGAGGGGTTCAGGGGGCGATGAGCAGGTCCAGCGACTGGTGGGCCGACAGCGGCCAGACCAGCCGCGCCGGTTGCGCGGCGGCCAGGGCCTCGAACAGGGGCAGGGCGGGCGCCATGGCGTTGCGGCCCAGCGCCTGCGCGGCGGGGCTGCGGGCGGCCGGCGCCTCGGTGGCGCCGGGGCGCAGTTGCCAGTCCAGCCGCGCGGTGCGGGCCGGCCCGGCCTGCGGCGCCAGCACCAGCGCCACGGCCAGTGCGCCCTGGCTGCGGGTGGTGTTGGTCAGGGCGCCGACGGCGGCGGTGTCGTAGGCCACGTACAGCACCGGCCGCTGCTCGGCCTGGCACTGCACCAGCGCTTCCAGCAGGCCGTGGGCGAAGCTGTGCGCGGCGCCGCTGACCGCGGTGTTGCTCTGGCTGTTGCGGGTGAGCATGCTCCAGAACCCGGCCGGCGCGTTGTGGATCGAGTGCAGGAACCGGGTGGGCGACACCAGGGTGGGCGTGTGCACCAGGGTGCGGCACAGCTCGTCGATCACCGGCAGGTCGCCATGGGCCGAGGCAAACACTGCCAGCAGCTGTGCCGGATCGTGGCCGCAGGCGGCCACCGCCTCGTGGGCGGCGGCCAGGGACAGGGCCACGGTATGGGGCGCCCGGCGCCGCTCGGCCGGTGGCAGCTGGCTGGGCGCTGGAATCGGCAACGGCGGGTCCGCCGGGGGGGCCTCGCCCCGCAGCGCGGAGCGCGCCGCGGCCCAGCCGGGCAGGGTGGGTGACCAGAGCGCGAGGCCGTCGATGTGGGCGCTGAACCGGCTCATGAATCCGCTCCGTCGGCGCGACCGAACACCAGCACGCAGTTGCTGCCGCCGAAGGCAAATGCGTGGCTGGCCACTGCGCGCACCCGCTGTTCCCGCGGTGCCAGCAGCAGCCGGCCCTGGAGGCCCGCCTCGGGGTCGCGGGTGTTCACCGTGCCGGGCAGCAGGCCGTGCTCCAGCGCCAGCAGGCTGAAGACCGCGCCCAGGGCGCCGGCCGCGCCCAGCGTGTGGCCGGTCATGCCCTTGGTGGAGCTGACCGGTGTGCCAGGGGAAAAGCGCCGCCCGATCAGCCGCGCCTCGACCTCGTCGTTCTTGGGCGTGGCGGTGCCGTGCAGGTGCACGAAGCCGATGTCGCCGGTGCCCAGCCCGGCGCGGGCCAGCGCCTGGTCCAGTGCGGCCTCGGCGCCCGCGCCGTCGGGGTCGGGGGCGGACAGGTGGTGGGCGTCGCTGGACTCGCCGTGGCCCAGCAGCTGCAGGCCGCCGCTGCCGCGTTCGAGCAGGGCGAAGGCCGCGGCCTCGCCGATGCTGATGCCTCGGCGCGCCTCGTCGAAGGGCCGGCAGGGTTCGGGCGAGACCAGCTGCAGCGCATGGAAGCCGAACAGCACGCTGCCGCACAGGCTGTCGACCCCGCCCACGACCGCCGCGTCGGCCAGCCCCAGGCGGATCAGGCGCTCCGCGGCGGCAAAGACCTTGGCACTCGACGAGCAGGCGGTGGACACCGTGAGCGCCGGACCCTGCAGGCCCAGCGCCTCCTGCGCAAAACCGGTGAGCGAATGCAAGGTGTGCAACGCCGGGTTGGCGGGCTGGGGCGGGAACACGCCGGTGGCGTCGAGCGCCTGGTAGGCGTCCTCGGTGGCGCCGATGCTGGCGGTGGACGAGCCGAGCACCAGGGCCACCCGAGCGGCGCTGTGGCGCTGCACCGCGGCGCCGACCGCATCCACAAAGCCGTCCGCCTGCAGGCCCCGCCAGGCCAGGCGGTTGTTGCGGCAGTCCCAGTGCGCCCATCGCGCCGGCAAGGGCTGGTCCAGCCCGTCGACGCGGCCGACCCAGGTGTTCAGGGGCTCGGCCATCGGGGCGGCGCCAAAGTCATGGGGTCCGAGTGGGCGCAGGCCGCCGCGGCCCTGCGCTATGGCGTCCCGCATCGCCGCCCGGCCGTCGCCCAGGGCCGACACGGCGGTGAAGGCTCGGACGCGAAGCGGAGGAATGGGCACGGTGATCGGTCGGTGGATGGGGTGGTGGCCGGCATTGTAGGGAGCCGACCCGGGGCCGCGGACACACCACCCCCCGGTAAAATCACAGGTCCGTTTCTATGGCGCCTGTTGGCGCGCACCCCCCACCCCATGCCCCCTTCGACGACCGAACTGCCCCCGCCGGCGGCCTCTTCCATTTGGCCCTGGATCAAAGGCTTGGCAGCGGCCCTGGTGGCGGTGGCCTGGGCCGTGGCCTCGCACATGGCGGCCGGGCAGAGCGAACCCTCCGGCTGGGGCGCGGCCCTGGCGCTGGCGCCGGTGGTCACGGCCCTGGTGCTGGGCCTGTGGAGCCTGCCGGCGCGCTGGCTGGGCCTGACGGGCCTGGTCCTGATGGCGGTGCTGCTGGTCGGCGCCTGGCCCTGGCTCACCGCCCGCGTTCCGCTGCTGTTCTTTCTGGACCAGACCGGCGTCTATATATTGATGGCGGTGGTGTTCGGCCGCACCCTGCGGGGGCCGGGCGAGTCGCTGGTGACCCAGATGGCGCGGCTGGTCCACGGCGGGGTGCTGTCGGCCCGGCAACTGGTCTACACCCGGGGGGTCACCATCGCCTGGAGCGTGTTTTTCCTGGTCATGGCCCTGGTGTCGGTGGCGCTGTTCCTGTGGGCACCCACGCCGGTCTGGTCGACCTTCGCCTACCTGCTGGGCGGCCCGCTGATCGGCCTGATGTTCCTGGGCGAATTCCTCTGGCGCCGCCACGCGCTGGCCGGCGAGGACAAGGCCACCATCGCCGACGCCATCCGCGCCTGGAAGGCGCACAACGCCGACAAGGCGCCCTGATTTTTTCCGCCCGCCACCCGCGGGCCGTTTGCACCGATGTTCATCCACCTGCGCCTGCACACCGAGTTTTCCGTCGTCGACGGCACCAACCGCATCGACGACGCTGTGGCCGCGGCGCAGGCCGACGGCCAGCCCGCGCTGGCGATCACCGACCTCAACAACCTGTTCGGTGCGGTCAAGTTCTACAAGGCCGCCCGCGGGGCCGGCGTCAAGCCGGTGCTGGGGGCCGAGGTGTCGCTGGCCGGCTTCACCGACGAAACGCCGGGTGCCATGCCCGGTGCCCACCAGCCGCCGGCGCCGCGCGTGATCCTGCTGGTGCAGGACAAGCAGGGCTACCTCAACCTCAGCGAGCTGCTCGCCCGCGCCTGGACGCGCAGCGACGGCCGGGCCGGCGCGGTGGTGCAGCGCGAATGGCTGGAGGAACTCAACGCCGGCCTGCTGATGCTCTCCGGCGCGCAAGCCGGCCCCGTGGGGCAGGCGCTGGTGCAGGGCGATGCGCAGCGCGCCGCCGACCTGGCGCTGCAGCTGGCCAGCCTGTTCCCGCACCGGTTCTACATCGAGCTGCAGCGCGCGGGCCGTGCCGACGACGAGCGCCATGTGATCGCCGCGGTGCAGCTCGCCGCGCGCCTGCACCTGCCGGTGGTGGCGACGCACCCGGTGCAGTTCCTGGCCGAGGACGACTACGAGGCGCACGAGGCGCGCGTCTGCATCGCCGAGGGCGAGATCCTGGCCAACAACCGGCGTGTGCGCCGTTTCACACGCGAGCAGTACTTCAAGTCGTC
The DNA here is from genome assembly GCF_004006415.1 of Hydrogenophaga sp. NH-16. Classification (NCBI taxonomy): domain Bacteria; kingdom Pseudomonadati; phylum Pseudomonadota; class Betaproteobacteria; order Burkholderiales; family Comamonadaceae; genus Hydrogenophaga; species Hydrogenophaga sp. NH-16. The sequence continues at coordinate 1,680,724 of NZ_CP029344.1, read as the reverse complement.
GGCGCAGATGGAAGCGCTGTTCGCCGACATCCCCTCGGCCATCGCCAACACGCTGGAGATTGCCAAGCGCTGCAACCTGACCCTGGTGCTGGGCAAGCCGCAGCTGCCGAACTTTCCGATCCCGCCGGTGGACGGCCGCATCATGTCGGTGGAGGAGTACTTCCGCCACGTGTCCTACGAGGGACTGGAAGGGCGTCTGAAGCACCTCTTCCCCGACGAGGCCAAGCGCGAGGAGCAGCGCCCGCGCTACGTCGAGCGGCTGGAGTTCGAGCTCAACACCATCCTGAAGATGGGGTTTCCGGGCTACTTCCTGATCGTGTCGGACTTCATCAAGTGGGCCAAGGAAAACGGCTGCCCGGTGGGGCCGGGCCGGGGTTCCGGGGCCGGTTCGCTGGTGGCCTACGCGCTGCTCATCACCGACCTCGACCCGCTGCAGTACAACCTGCTGTTCGAGCGCTTCCTGAACCCGGAGCGGGTCTCCATGCCCGACTTCGACATCGACTTCTGCCAGTCCAATCGCGACCGGGTGATCGACTACGTGAAGGACCGCTACGGCAAGGACGCGGTGAGCCAGATCGCCACCTTCGGCACCATGGCCGCGCGCGCGGCCATCCGCGACGTGGGCCGGGTGCTCGACTTCTCCTACGGCTTCTGCGACGGCATCTCCAAGCTCATCCCCAACAAGCCGGGGATGAGCGTGACGCTGCAGTACCCGCCCAACCCAAAGAAGGAGGGCGACAAAAACAACTACGCCATCGAGATGGAGCCCATCCTGGCGGAGCGCATCGAGAAGGAAGAGGACGTCAGGACCCTGATCGAGCTGGCGCAGAAGCTCGAGGGCATGACCCGCAACATCGGCATGCACGCCGGTGGCGTGCTGATCGCGCCGGGCAAGCTGACCGACTTCTGCCCGCTCTACCAGCAGCCGGGCAGCGAGTCGGCGGTGAGCCAGTACGACAAGGACGATGTGGAAGCCATCGGCCTGGTGAAGTTCGACTTTCTGGGCCTGGCCACGCTGACCATCCTGGAGATCGCGCGCGAGTTCATCATGAAGCGCCACAAGGGCCAGGAGAACTTCCGCTTCGAGGACGTGCCACTGGACGACAAGGCCGTGTACGCGCTGTTCTCCAAGGGCCAGACCGAGGCCGTGTTCCAGTTTGAAAGCCGCGGCATGCAGGGCATGCTGCGCGACGCCAAACCCAGCCGGCTGGAAGACCTGATCGCCCTGAACGCGCTCTACCGCCCAGGCCCGATGGACCTGATCCCCAGCTTCGTGGCGCGCAAGCACGGGCGCGAGGTGGTCGAGTACCCGCACCCCCTGGTGGAGCCGGTGCTGGCCGAGACCTACGGGATCATGGTCTACCAGGAGCAGGTGATGCAGACCGCCCAGGTGCTGGGCGGCTACTCGCTGGGCGGCGCCGACATGCTGCGCCGGGCCATGGGCAAGAAGAAACCCGAGGAGATGGCCGAGCACCGCCTGATCTTCCGCAAGGGCGCGGCCGAGAAGGGCATCAGCGAACAGAAGGCCGACGAGGTCTTCGACCTGATGGAGAAGTTCGCCGGCTACGGTTTCAACAAGTCGCACGCCGCCGCTTACTCGCTGCTGGCCTACCACACGGCCTGGCTCAAGGTGCACTACACGGCCGAGTTCTTCTGCGGCAACATGACCGTGGAAATGGACGACACCGACAAGCTCAAGGTGTTGTGGGAGGACGCGCGCAAGATGGGCATGGCCTTCGAGCCGCCCGACGTGAATCGCGGCGGCTACCGTTTCGAGCCGGTCACCGACAAGCTCATCCGCTACGGCCTGGGAGCCGTCAAGGGCACGGGCCAGCAGGCGATCGAAGCCATCGTTGCGGCGCGCGAAGGGCGCGGCGAAGGCCCGAACGGCGACGAAAAAGGCCCGTTCACCAGCCTGTTCAATTTCTGCCTGCGGGTGGACCGCCAGCGCATCAACAAGCGCACGGTGGAGGCGCTGATCAAGGCGGGGGCCTTCGATGCGCTCAACCTCAACCGGGCCGAGCTGCTGGCCTCGCTGGACGTGGCCTTCGAGTACGCTGCGGCCACCCAGGCCAACGCCCACCAGGGCGGGCTGTTCGACATGCTGGGCGGCGACGACCATGGTTCCAGCGCGCAGGAGCCGGCCTACGAGACCACCACGCCCTGGGGTGTGAAGGAGCGGCTGACGCACGAGAAGACCGCCATCGGGTTCTACTTCTCGGGCCACCTGTTCGACGAGGTCGAGCGCGAGGTGCGGCGCTTCGCGCGCACGCCGCTGGCCGACGTGAAGGAAAGCCGCGACCCGGTGATCCTGGCCGGCATCGTCTCGGACTTCCGCGTCATCAACGGACAGCGCGGCAAGCTGGCCTTCTTCAAGCTCGACGACAAGAGCGGCGTGCTGGAGGTCAGTGCCGACGAGCACCTGATCAACCAGTACCGACACCTGCTCAAGGACGACGAGCTGCTGGTCGTACAGGCGACCGTGCAGCCGGACCGCTTCTCCGGCGGGTTGCGGCTGAAGATCCAGCAGATCTGGGACCTGGCGGCCGCCCGCTGTCGTTTCGGCAAGTACCTGCGTGTGGCGGTCAACGGCCACGCACCGGCCATTGCCCAGCTGGTGCGCGACTTCCCGCCCCGGCGCGAAGACACCGAGCAGGGTGAACTGGTCCGTGGGCTGGGGGTGCGGCTGATGATCGAGCGCGCCGGCGCGCGCTGCGAGCTGCAGCTGGACGACCGGGCGCTGTTTTTCCCCACCGATGCTGCGCTGGCCAGCTGGATGGCGCAGGCACACGAGCGGCGCGCCGAGATCGTGTTCGACTGACCGCAGAACGGCCCTCTGCGGCAAAAACCCCCCAGGGTTGTCAATCCTGTCACGCTGAGACGGGTCTCGGCGTTCAAGTCGGCACTGGCTGCGCCGATGAGTTCGACAACCATGAAACTGCAATACAAAGCCTGGGCGCTGGTGTTTGCCATCGTCGGGCTCGCCGCCGGCTCGGCCATGCTGGGCGCCCGATACATTGTTGGCGAATCGTTCGCGCAGCTCGAAGCCGAGCGTGCCCAGCGCGAAGGCGAGCGGGCACGGCGGGTGCTCGACCAGCAGGTGCAGGCCCTCAGCGCCACCGCGCGCGACTACGCGCAGTGGGTGGACGCGGTCGACTTCCTGCAGGGGCGCAAACCCGAGTTCATGGACGACAACTTCGATGTGGGCAACCTGGGGTATCTGCGCATCTCCGAAGTGGCGGTGTTCGACGCAAAGGGCGGGTTGGTCGCCAGCGTCACCGTGGACGAGCAGGGCCGCAAGGTGGTGGTGCCCGATGTGCGGATCGAGTCGATCAGGCCCCTGGCCCGGGAGGTGCTGGCGTCCCCCGACCCTCTGCACTCGCTCCAGACCCTGCGCGTCGCCGATGGCCAGCTGGACCTGGTGGCCGCGGCCTCGGTGCAAAAGCCCGGCGTCCGCGGGGAACCCGCGGTCGGGGCCATCGTCATGGTGCGCCGTTTCGACCAAGCCGAGCTGGCGCGTTTTTCCGAGGTGTTGATGACGCCGGCGACCCTGTCGTTCGACGCGCCCGACCATCGCGGACAGGACCTGCACCTCGAGCCGGTCGACAACCAGCACGCCGACCTGCACGCGGTGCTCAAGGACCACCGGGGCCAGCCGGTCGCGGAACTGGTGCTCACGCTGGACCGTTCCCTTGAGGAGCAGGGCCGGGTGCTGACCTGGAAGGGCATGGGGCTGTCGGCGCTGGCCGGTTTGCTCGCCAGTGTGGTGCTGGTGCTGCTGCTGGACCGTCTGGTGCTGCGCCGCCTGCAGAAGCTGCACCACGACGTGAACCGCATCACAGTGGAGGGGCCCACCGCGGGCCACGAGGTCCAGGTGGCCGGCGACGACGAACTCACTCAGCTCGCCGAGGGCGTCAACGGTCTGCTGGGCCGGGTCCGGTCCGATGCCCAGGCTCAGCGCGAGTCGCATGTGCAGCAGGAGGCCTTGCAGGTGCAGCTCATGCAGTCGCAGAAGACCGAGGCATTGGGGCGGCTGACCGGCGGCATCGCACACGATTTCAACAACTCGCTGGCGGCCATCACGGGCTGGATCCGCCTGGCCAGCGAAGACCTGGACAGCGCGCACCCGAGCCACGAAGCTCTGCAGCAGGCGCTCAAGTCGACGCGCTACGCCGATGGGTTGATGCGCCAGCTGCTGGCCTTCGGCCGGCAGTCCGCGCCCCGGCTGCGGCGGCTGCACTGGGCGGCGCTGATCGAGGAGACGAAGGTCATGGTCTCTGCCGGCCTGACCCGCGACTGCGAGCTGGTGGTGCATTACGAGGTCGACGACGACGAGGTCGATGCCGACCCCACACAGCTGCAGCAGGTGCTGGTGAACCTGCTGATCAACGCGGCCGATGCCATGAAAGGCCGGGGACGCATCGATCTCACGCTGGGTTCGGTGGAGTTTCCACCCGGGCGTGGCCACGAACTGCCCGCCGGTGCCACCGGTCTCCCCGACGGGCGTTATCTGGTGCTGCGGGTGCGCGACCACGGTCCTGGCATTCCGCCCGAGCATGTGAACCGGGTGTTCGACCCCTTCTTCACCACCAAGGCCAAGGGCAGGGGCACCGGACTGGGCCTCTCGGTGGCGCAGGGCATCATGGCGCGCCACCACGGGTCCCTGGGCCTGGTCAATGGTCCGGACGGTGCGTGCTTTGTGCTGTGCCTGCCCGCCAGCCGGCGCGACGAGGCGGTGGCCTCCGTCACCACCCCGGGCGGGCCGGGCAAGGGGCGACAGCTGCTGTTCGTGGACGACGACCAGTCGGTGCGCCACGCCTGGGCCGCGCTGCTGGAGCGCAAGGGCTGGCAGGTCACCCGCTCACGCGACGGCGAAGAGGCCTGGAGCCAGTTCTCGCAGACGGGCAAGCACTTCGATGTGGTGCTGACCGACCAGTCCATGCCGCGTCTGGACGGGGTGGGTCTGGCCCAGCGGATCAGGGCCACCAGCGCGCCGCCGCCCGTGGTGCTGATGAGTGGTCATGTCGACGAGGTCGATGCCGGCCTGCTCAAGACGCTGTTTGCTTCGGTGTTGCACAAGCCGGTGGACCCCACCGAGCTGGACCGGGTGCTGCAGGGGCTGTCGTTGCCGGAAGAGGCCTCGGCGACCCCGCCATGAACGCGGGTCAGTCTGTCGGGCGGACCACAATGATGATGGGCGAGGGAACCCGGCCATCGACATCGCGTGGCAGAGAACCGGTCCGGTCGATGGCCTTCAGGGCGGCCTCGTCCCAGGCCGGGTTGCCGCTGCTGTCGACCACGCGCCGCGAAGTGATGGTGCCGTCGGACAGCGCGCGCACCTCGATCTCGGTGCGCAGGGAGCGCGGGAAGTCCTCCGTGTAGCGGATGTTGGGGCTGACCTTGGCCCGGACCCGGCCCGCATAGCCCGACGACGGTCCGCTCGACTGCTGGGCCGAACCGCGGGCTTCGGGGCCGCCGCTGGCGCCCACCTGGCCCATCATGCGGGCGATCTGGTCGCGGCGCATCTTGTCGGCCAGCTCATCCTGGCGGCGTTCGGCCTCCCTGCGCTCCTGGTCCTGCTTTTTCTTCTTCTCGGCGAGTTCCTTCTTCTTGAGGTCCTCGGCCTTCTTCTTCTCGGCCAGTTCTTTCGCTTTCTTCTCGCGATCAGCCTTCTCCTTGGCCGCTTTTTCCTTCTTGGCCTCTTCCAGCTCGCGCCGCTTCTCTTCTTCCAGCTTCTTCTGCTTGGCCTTCTCGGTTGCGATGTCCGGCTGCTTCACCGCCGGCTGGGGCGGTGGTGGCTCCGGCTTGGGTTCCGACTTCGGTTCGGGTTTGGGTTCCGGCCGGGGCTCCGGCTCAGGAGGTGGTGGCGGCGGGGGCTCCACCGCACGGGGCGCGGCCTCGCGCGGCAGGGCCGACCAGATCTCGGCCTCGAACGCCACCGGCGGTTCGTCCTGCTTCCAGTGCACGCCCCAGGTGAGCGCCGCCATCAGCAGCACGTGCGCGCCCAGGGCCAGCGCCAGCGGCGTGCCCCAGCGGCCGGAGCGCGGCGGCTTGAAGTCGATGGCGTCGGTGATGATCTGCATGTCCTGACGTTCAGCGGCTGGCCTGGACCGCCAGGCCCACGCGGTCGACGCCCGCGCGCTTGAGCGTGTCCATGGTCTTCACCACGGTGTCGTACTTGATGTCCTTGTCGGCGCTGATGACCACCGGCACGGCGTCGGCCGGGGTGCCCGCTTCGGCCGCAGTGCCCTGCAGCTTGCGGACCTCGCCGGCCAGTTGCGGCAGCTTGACGCCCTGACCGCCCTTGCTCGCCGTGCCCAGGCGCACCTGGATGGTTTCGTCCTTGCTGATCACCACCTGCACGAAGCTCTTGGGCTGTGCGTCGGCCTGGCCCACGCTGGGCAGGCTGATCTGGCTGGGGGAGATGAGGGGCGCGGTCACCATGAAGATGATCAGCAGCACCAGCATCACGTCGATGAACGGGACCATGTTGATCTCGTTCTTGGTGCGGCGGGTGCGGCCCCGCGATGAGACAGCGGCCATGTTCAGTGTCCCGACGGCGTGGCCTGGCTGGGCTGCTGGCCCAGGTTGCGGTGCAGGATGTTGGAGAACTCTTCCATGAAGGTTTCCATGCGGTTGGCGACGCGGTCGATGTCGGTCGCAAAGCGGTTGTAGGCCACCACCGCGGGAATGGCAGCAAACAGGCCGATGGCGGTGGCCACCAGGGCCTCGGCGATGCCGGGCGCCACCGTGGCCAGCGTCACCTGGGCCAGCGCGGCCAGGCCGGTGAAGGCGTGCATGATGCCCCAGACTGTGCCGAACAGGCCCACATACGGGGCCACCGAGCCGACGGTGCCCAGGAAGGAGAGGTTGGTTTCCAGCACGTCGAGTTCCCGCTGGAAGCTCGCCCGCATGGCGCGGCGCGCACCGTCGAGCAGGGCGCCCGCGTCGGTGATGCGGCGCTCGCGCAGCTTGTGGTATTCGCGCATGCCACTGGCGAAGATGCGCTCCATCGGGCCGCCGTGGCGCGCACTCTGGGCCGCGGCCGAGTAGAGGTCGTTCAGGTTGGTGCCCGACCAGAACTCCTTCTCGAAGGACTCGTTGTGGCGGTTGACGCGCTTGAGGGTGAACACCTTGCGGAAGATGGCCGCCCAGCTGATCACGGACATGAGGACCAGCAGCACCACCACGGCCTGCACGACCCAGCTCGCGTTGAGCATCAACTGGACGATGGAAAGATCTTGGGACATGTCGATGGAAGGGTTGGAGTCGGGTCAGAGGGTCATTGGTTCCCGGGGGCCAGCGCCTGCAGCACGGCCGCCGGGATGCGCTGGGGTCGAAGCTGCACCGCATCGACCCAGCCGATGCGGATGCTGCCTTCGCAAAGCAGGATCGGTGCCGAGCCGTCGGCAGGCTGCAGCGAGGCGGTCTGTTCGATTGTGAGTGAGGCCCGGCCCGGTTCGGTCACACGGGCGGTAACAGTCAGCAAATCGTCGAGCCGCGCCGGGCGGTGGTAGCGCAGCTGCGTGCCCGTCACCACGAACATGCCGCCCACCTGCTCGCGCAGCTTCTGCTGCTCCACCCCCAGGTGGCGCAGCCACTCGGTGCGCGCGCGCTCGAAGAACTTGAGGTAGTTGGCGTAGAACACGATGCCGCCGGCATCGGTGTCTTCCCAGTAAATCCGAACCGGCCAGTGGAACACATCGTTGCTCATAGCGCGGCCTCCAGCCGGTGCACCGCTTCCTGCAGCTGGGGCAGGGCGTTGGCGGTGGAGAAGCGCAGGTAGCGGCCGGGGTCGGCCAGGCCGAAGTCGCGCCCGGGCGTGGTGGCCAGCTGGCAGCGGCGCATCAGCTCAAAGGCCAGTGCCCAGCTGCCGCCTTCTTCGGGCCGGCCGTCCGGTGCCTTCAGATTCCAGCGCTCGCACAGCGCCTTCACGTCGGCCCAGGCGTAGAACGCACCGTCGGGCATCACCGGGACCGGCAGGCCCAGGCGGTCCAGGGCCGGGATGAAGAAGTCGCGCCGGGCCTTGAACTCGGCGCGGCGGCGTTCGTACTCGGCCAGGCTCTCGGGATCGAAACAGGCCAGCGCCGCGTGCTGGGCCACCGTGCTGGCGCAGATGAAGAGGTTCTGGGCCAGCCGCTCCACCGCCGGCACCAGCGCGGGCGGCAGCACCAGCCAGCCCAGGCGCCAGCCGGTCATGTTGAAGTATTTGGAAAAGCTGTTGACGCTGATCACCTCGTCGCCCAGGCCATCGGGCAGGCCCAGCGCGCTGTGGCCGTAGACGTCGTCGTAGGACAGGCCCAGGTAGATCTCGTCGACCAGGGTGACCCCGCCTTTTTCCCGCACGAAGCGGGCGATGCGCTCCAGCTCGGCTCGGGCGATCGAGGTGCCGGTGGGGTTGGACGGCGAGGCCAGCAGCACGCCGCGCGTGGCCGGGCCCCAGGCCGAGGCCACGTGGTCGGCGCTGAGCTGGAAGCGGTCTTCGGGGCCGGACGGAATCAGCACGGGCGTGCCCTCGGCCGCCTGCACGAACTGGCGGTTGCAGGGATAGCACGGGTCGGGCATCAGCACCTCGTCGCTCGCCTCGATCACCGCCAGGCAGGCCAGCTGCAGTGCTGCCGAGGCCCCGGCGGTGACGACGATGCGGGCCGGGTCGATGTCCAGATCAAAACGGCTGGCGTACCAGCCGCTGATGGCCTCGCGCAGAGCGGGCAGGCCGGTGGCCGGCGTGTACTGGCTGCGGCCATCGCGGATCGCGCGTTCGGCCGCCGCCTGCACCGGCGCGGGCGCGGTGAAGTCCGGCTCGCCGATGTTCAGATAGATCATCGGCCGGTCACCCGGGCGGGCCAGCCGCGCCATGTCCGCCGCGGCCTTGGCCAGCTCCATCACATAGAAAGGTTCGACGCGCCGGGCGCGGCTGGACAGGCGCAAAGGGTCCGGGCGCAACGTCATTCCGCCTTGGACGACTTGCGCGCGCCGGCCGGCGCTGCCGCCGCTTCGTGCGGGCGCAGCCGGGCGCCGAGCTGGTGCAGCACCCCGTTGACGTACTTGTGGCCATCGGTGCCGCCGAAGGACTTGGCCAGCTCGACGCACTCGTTGATCACGACGCGCAGCGGCACGTCCAGGCAGTGCTGAAGCTCGTACGCGCCGATCCACAGCACGCCGTGTTCGATCGGCGAGATCTCGGCCATCGGCCGGTCCAGCAGCGGCGTGATGAGCGCATCCAGCGAATCGGCCTGCTCCACGCAGCCGTGCAGCAGCGCGTCATAGTGGGCGCTGTCGGCCTTGTGGAAGCCCGAGAGGTCGCGCGTGAAGATGTCGATGTCGCTGGCAGTGTTGCGGCCCACCAGGTGCTGGTACAGCGCCTGCAGCGCGAACTCCCGCGCCCGGGTGCGCGCCGACTTGTCGGCCGCCTTGCGCGGTTTGATGGGGCTCTGGTCGTTCATGGAGTTCAACCGATCTGCTCCAGCACATGGGCCATTTCGACCGCCACGCGCGCCGCGTCGCGGCCCTTTTCGGTCTGGCGGGCCACGGCCTGTTCCAGGTTCTCGGTGGTCAGGATGGCGTTGGCGATCGGCGTGTGGGTGTCCAGCGAGACCCGGCTGACGCCGGCGCCGGATTCGTTGGCGACCAGTTCGAAGTGGTAGGTCTCGCCGCGGATGATGCAGCCCAGCGCGATCAGTGCGTCGTACTCGTCTTGCTCGGCCATGGCCTGCAGAGCAATGGGCACCTCCAGGGCGCCGGGCACCGTCACGCGGGTGATGTGTTTTTCCTGCACGCCCAGCGCGAGCAGCTCGGCGTGACACGCCTCGAACAGCGCGTTGGTGATGCCTTCGTTGAAGCGGGCCTGGACGATACCGATGGAGAGCTTCTTGCCGTCGAGCAGGCTGGAGCTGCCTTTGTCTGCGCCAAACATGGGGGTCTTTCTTGGGTGGGGGTCAGTTCTGGGAGGGCGCTGCGCCGAGCATGCGCTCGACATAGCGGGCCACGGTGTCGATTTCCAGGTTCACTGCGCTGCCAGCGCGCAAGTCGCCCAGGGTGGTGTTCTGGACGGTGTGCGGAATCAGGTTGATGCTGAACTCGCAGCCATCCGGGCGGTCTTCGATGCGGTTCACGGTCAGGCTCACGCCATTGATCGTGATCGAGCCTTTGTAGGCGAGGTATTTGGCCAGGGCCGGCGGCGCGAGCACGCGCAGCTCCCAGCTCTCGCCCACGCGCTCGAAATGGGTGACCTGCCCGACGCCATCGACGTGGCCCGACACGATGTGGCCGCCCAGCCGGTCGTTCGCCCGCAAAGCCTTTTCGAGATTGACCCGGTGACCGGCTTCGGCCAGCCCGGTGGTCTTGGAGAGCGATTCCGCCGAAACGTCGATGGTGAAGCGGGAGGCGGCGGCGTCGAGGGTCGTGACGGTCATGCAGGCGCCGTTGTGGGCGATGCTGTCGCCCAGGGCGACGTCGTCGAGGTAGCCCGGTGGCGCCTCGATCGTCAGGCGCCTGCCGTGGTCCAAAGAGCTGCCCAGGGGGTGAAGGTCGGCGATGCGACCCACACCGGTGATGATGCCGGTAAACATCCGCGTATTTTCGCAGGGTTTGGCCCGGCGCCGCGCGTGTCGCCAAAAGGCCGGGTGTTTGCAGGCCTCAGGCGTGCAGGAAACGGTCCCGACCCTGCACCCGCGCGAGGATGCGCAGGTCGTCGCCCACCGGTTCCACCGAGGCGAACCGCAGGGGCAGGCGCTGGTCCAGCGATTGCAAGGGCCCCCAATTGGCCAGACCCGATCCGCCGGCACCGAGCATCTGGGGTGCCACATACAGCAGGAACTCGTCGACCAGGCCTTCGCGGATGAAAGAGCCGTTGAGCTTGTGGCCGGCTTCCAGGTGCAGTTCGTTGACCTCCCGTGTGGCCAGGTCGCGCAACATGGCGGCCAGATCGACCTTGCCGCCCGGGCCGGGCAGGGCGATGACGGTGGCACCCAGCTGTTCCAGCGCGGCCTGGCGGCTGGTGTCGGTGGCGGCGCAGTAGATGAAGATCCGGCGCGCCAGCCCTTGCGCCGGGGCCTGGAACAGGCGTGCGGTGGGCGGGGTTTCGAGCTTGCTGTCGACGATCACCAGATGGGGTTGCCGGGGTGTCGGCACCTGCCGCACGTCCAGCATGGGGTCGTCCTCCAGCACGGTACCGATGCCGGTCAGGACCGCGCAGGCGCGTGCGCGCCAGGCGTGACCATCGGCCCGGGCGGCTTCCCCGGTGATCCACTGGCTGACGCCGTTGCCCAGGGCAGTCACGCCGTCCAGCGACATCGCAGCCTTCATGCGAACCCAGGGGGTGCCGCGGATCATGCGGCTGAAGAAGCCGATGTTCAGCTCGCGCGAGGCCAGGGCGATGGGATGGTCCGCCGGCAGCAGCTCCACCTCGATGCCCGCGGCGCGAAGACGCGCCAGGCCTTGTCCGGCCACTTTCGGGTTCGGATCGCCCGTGGCGACCACCACCTTGGCCACACCGGCGGCGATCAGCGCGTCGCAGCAGGGTGGGGTGCGGCCATGGTGGGAGCAGGGTTCCAGCGTGACGTGGGCGGTTGCGCCCCTGGTGGATTCGCCGCGCTGCGCCGCATCGCGCAGCGCCATCACCTCGGCGTGCGGACCACCGGCCTGCTGGGTGTGGCCGCGCCCGATTTCCCGGCCATCGGGCGCGACAAGCACACATCCGACGCGGGGGTTGGGGTTGGACAGCGTCAGGGACTGCTGAGCCTGTCGGACAGCGTCGGTCAGAGGTCCTTCATTGAGCGACATGGGATCAGGAAGCCTTGAAGCACTCTTCCCGGGTCACTCCGCTGGCTTCGTTCTCGATGTCTTTAGCGCCCGTATTGCTGATCGTGAGGTCGCCGCAGCGATCAGCGGCCATGCTGCCGGTGCGGACCGCGCGCAAGGTGAATCGGCTCGCATCTGTGGTTGGAGTGCCTGCCACAACGCCAACCACATTCCCGTCTTCAACCAGTTGGATGTTGTAAGCGGCCGCACCAGAGCCGGCGCGTGGCGATGTCAGCAGCGATGCGGGCAGGACCACGCCAGCGAACGTGTCCCGGGCACTGAAATACCGCCGCATGTACTGCTCGGCCTCCATCAGGGCCCGTTGGGCGTCGGCACGGCGGGACTTCGCGATCTGTTCCTGGTACGACGGATAGCCGATCGCGGCCAGGATGCCGATGATGGCGACGACGATCATCACCTCGATCAGGGTGAAACCGCTTTGGGGCCTGCGGCAAGCCTCGTGGGTGGATCTGTTGTTCATTGTTTGGGACTCAGTTGCTCGGCGGTGCGCTCAGCTGGAACTGGGTGCGGCTCCAGCCCGTGGTGGGGCAGTACACACCACCTTGCAGCGGTGTTTCTCCTGTGCCCAGGATGATGCCTCGCATGGTTCTGCACTTGGGTGCGCTGCCCGACTGGCTCAGGGCCGATTCACCCGAGGCTTCATCGGCGGCTTTTTCCATTCGATCGGAGACGCTTTCCGTGACCTGCGGATCGCTGGGGTCGCCCGTGTCCGTCTGAGGGTCGTCGGGCAGCGCGGTGCCATCGGCGCGCGTGCGGAAGCGGCTCACGGAGATGCCGCGGGTGAAGCCGCCCTGAGGCGCATAGGCCACGGCGTAACCGGCATCCACCCGGGTATCGCCGTCTGAATCGTACGCATCCATGCGGCCGTCGCCGTTGATGTCGAACGAACGGCTCAGTTCGGGAGAGGCGCTCTGGGCGTTCAGGATGTACACGTAGTTGCCGGGGAGATCGGCCACGGTGCACATTTCGCCTGCTGGCGGCGGGCGCAGCACGGTGGACGTGATGATCACGCTTCGCCCGAAGTTCTGGACGTCGGCGATGGAACGTTCGCCCCCGCGCAGCGCGTCGTCCTGTTGATGGACGTTGTTCATGTGGAGGTACCAGCCTCGCTGGGTGTCCCAGTCGATGGTGTCGCCGCTGATCGCATAGTAGAAGAAGCCGCCTCTGGAAGCCTCCGATGCCTGGATGATGGTGCGTTGCTCCAGCTGTGAGTCACTCACCGGCGTGAAGGACTCGCCGTTGAGCATGGTGCCGTCGATGGTCTGGCGGTCCCAGATGCCATAGATGGTCTGCTGGCCCAGGTCTTCCAGGTGCTCGTCCTCCAGCATGATGCCGGTCGCAAACACCACGATGAAACCGCCGGCCTCGTGGGCCTGCCAGGCGGGGTGCCCGTAGATCGGGCGGTTGCCCGGCACGGTGAACAGGGGGCGGTTGTGTTCCACGTGCCAGGTGGACGGGTCGCCGGACAGGTTGAACTTCCACAGCTGGCCGTTGGCGTCACCAGCGTAGGCCGCCACCACCCGCGTGTTGGTGCCATAGCTGCGCAGCAGCGTTACGCCGCTGAGCCCGTCTCCGGCCGAATAGCCGTTGGGCAGGGGAATGGTGCGGATGACTTCGCCGGTCACGGCGTCCAGAACGACCAGTCCGTTCTTTTCGCCGTTGGTCTCGCCGTTGTAGTGGCCGTTGTTGACCGCCACGATCCAGCGGCCACGCCGGGCATTGGTCGCGTCGCTCAGGTCTTCTGTCTGGCCGCTGCGCGCTGAGTTGGACATGTAGCCCGTGGTGACATCGCTCCCATCGGCGCCATCGATCACGTCAGGGCCAGTTTCCCACAAGAAGTCTTCGCGGTCGGGGATGCGGTTCGGCGTCACGCCGGGCTTGATCGGCGAGTTGACGGCGTAGACCAGCTTCTCGCCCCGGCCCCCCGTGCCGATGGCCAGATGGCGCCACGCCCGCCACTCGTTGGCTTCAGAGAGTCCATCCGCGGTGGCTTTGCGGCGGTCGAAGATGTCGTTCTCCGTGATCGGGCCATCAAGCACGTACTCGAAGGTGTACGGTTCGGCCGCGAAGTTCAGCATGCGCCTGAGGCTGCGGCGCGGCATGATGGCTGCCATTTCCGTGCCCGCGGTTGCCGAGAAAGCATGCATGGTGCCCGCGTTGGTGGCCACGAACAGCGACTTGGGATAACCGCGCTTGCGGTTGGTGTAGTCCACGTAGCTGCCGCGTCCGTCGACGCCGCCGCTGCCGTCCTGGTCGTAGGCAAAGTCCCGGGCGTCGCCCATGAACACCGCGGGCGGGTTGACCATGGCGGCGATCTGCGACACGCGCTGCCTGAAGAGCAGCCCATAGCTGTCCAGTGCCGAGTTGTCGCCGCGCAGGTAGTTGATGAAGCTGGCATCGCTGCGAATACGTCCGGCGTCGGGGCCGGTGGCCAAGGCACTCTGGATGTCGCTCTGCAGTCCGCTGAACGAGCCGATGAAATCGACGGGCTGGTTCAGGCCGTGCATGGTGAACACACGGCGGGCGGCAGGGCTCAGCATCAGCTGATTGGCCGACCACGCGGTCACGCCTGTTTCGCGTCCATCGGCGGCCAACTCCCGCGCCAGGATGTCCCCTGAGTTGTCCATGGTGCGGTAGGACACTGTGTACTTGAGGCGACCAGCCAGCGTGCTGTTGTCGCCACCGCCGGTGTTGACGGACACCCCCGCATCCTTGCCGGACGCGCTCAGGATTTCGGCCAGGATGGTGTTGAAGATGGACTTGACGTCGTCGGCCGTCTTGGCGCTGAACGAACGGGCGCCACCGGTGTAGCCGGCGTGGATGAAGTCGTCCACCCGGGTCTGGGTGCTGCTGCTCAGCAGGTCGCCGACTGGAAGCGACGGAAACACAGTGCTGCCCCCGGGGCCATTGAGCGTGTAGTTGGTCCGGTACTGGTCGATCTGGCTGAAGCTCAGTCCGGTGCCAGTCACCTCCCCGGTGGGCTGAATCAGGTAGCCCACGGTGTAGGTCGCCATGTTCTGCCAGAACGTGGGCTGCCCGGGGCGGGTCTGGATGTTGTTGTCCAGGCCGGTGCGCATGTCCGTGTGCCAGTAGTAGCGTGCGGTCAGGTCGGCCAGGCCGCCGGTGCCTGTGCTAGGGAAGGGGACGTACTGCAGGCGGCCAGCCACGGTGTTGATGCCGCTGGCGATATAGCGGAACGATTCCGTGGTGCCATCGGCCCGGGTCCGGGTGAACGGAGTGGCACCGTTGGTGTTGTCGTAGTCAAGACCGGCGACAGTGGGGCCCCACGGGGCGCCTGACGACCAACCCCCGTCGGAGAACAGCAGGTTGAAGGAACGGCGGCAGCTCATCTCGGGGCTGCTCGCGTCGGTCGGGTCGGTGCGCCATGGGTTCTCTGTCACGCCGGCCTGCATGCTGTAGTAACCAGCTGCCCGTTCAACGGCGTAGTGCAGTGGCGTCCCACCCTGGGACACCATGGTGTTGAGCCAGTTGAACAGGTCGTTGTTGGCGGTCGACCCGCGGTTGAGCAGCCGCACGCCTCGCGACAGTGTCACCGGGGCGCCGGCACCGGGCGGGAGCGTCAGCGGGCCGTCGTACCGCTGGTTGATCGGCATGTACCCGATCCGCAACTCGTTGTCGAACTTCGACGGGATGTTGAGCGCTCCGGCAGCGTCGGTGTCCGCAAGTGCAAGGCCGATGGCCGTGCTGGTGGCCAGTTGCCGTGTGCTGTACCAGCGGTACCAGTTCAGGATGTTGGCGACCTCCTGAGCGTTGTTGCAGACGTTGGCCGTGCAGTCCGTGCGGTTGTTGGGGGTCGGGATGGTGTAGGTGGCGGTGTCACCGAGCCGGACATCGACCTGGGTGCGGGCGGCGCACCCGGTTTCCTGCCCTAGTCCATTGGTGACCACGCTGGTGCAGTACGCATAGCTGAAGGTGGTCGCAGGGCCTGCAGTCGGTGCTGCGGTGTAGGCGATGTGCTGCGGAATCTTCAGCGAGTACGTGAGGTTGTAGCGGGACGTGAAGCCCGCAGGGGCCAGTGTGTTGACATGCCCTTGGGAATTTCGCGTGGCGAGGCTGCCCGTGGGAGGCGTTGCAGCGTTGTTCGCATACATCGAGTGGTAGATGCGGAAGTCTCTGGGAGCAACGTTTCGCTCATAGACGGTGTACCGGAAGTCCACGGAGTTCTGGTTGGAGACCCAGACCACGTTGTAGTTCAGACCCCGCTCGCCGGCCGGAACAGTGGCCGGGAGCAGCGGGTCGCGCGGGCTCACGATCGCGCCGCTGCCATCGACCCGGGGCAGGTAGCGCACGCGCGGGTTGTAGTAGATCGGATTGACCTCGGCCGAACGCTGGGCGGACCAGTTTCTTTCCTGTGCTGCTACGTCAGTGCGGGCTTGTGTGACCCAGACGCCCGAGACTCGGACTCGCTGGTAACACGTGTAGACGGGCCCTGGGGAGACGTTCGCATCCTGTCCCACGCCGTTGTTGAAGGTAGTGGAGTCGGTGGACGAACTTCTGGAATAGGGGTTGGGGCAGTAGAACCTCTCGTTGCTGTTCGTGACGTTGTAGGTCTCGTGGTAGGTGAAGGCCATGGACCCCGAGTTGTCCAGCGCCACCATCAGGTTGGGCTTGGCGCCCGACTGGTTGGTCAGCAGCGGTCGGTTCGCTGGCTGGGCCCAGGCCTGCACAGCGGGCAGCAGCACCGCCCCGAGGGCGACCGACCAGAGCAGGCGGCGTGCGAGACGGCTTGTGACGGGGGAATTCATGGGAACCTCACTTGAAAGCTCTTTTCTTGGACATCAACGGACCGCATCAGCACACGCCGTTGTTGGGACAGAGGGTCGGAACCACCGGCGTCAGGATGGACTGCAGCCAGACTTCCGATCCGGCGGTCAGCAGGCCGTTGGCGTCGACCGCTGCGTCGTTGGACAGTCCCCTGGATGTGATCAGGAAGCGGTCATTGACCATGGCCTGGATGATGCAGGTGGGCGCGTTCCTGAGCTGTGCGTTGGATTGCGCTTCGCTGCCGGTGTACTGGGGCGTCACGGTGATCAAGTTGGCCCCGGTGGACGCCCAGTTGGAGCGTGTGTTCCAGAGGCCGCCGCTGATGGCCGCTTCGGTGTCGGCAGATATCACGTTGGTGTCCTCGACCCGGTCCACGTCGGTCCCGAACGCAGCACTGCCCTCGACACTCGCCCGGGCAATGCGTTCGCAATAGCGCAAGGCATCCTCGGCAGACACGCGCGCGACCTGGTTGGTGCGCATGTTGTTGGAGAACTGCTCGAAGGTGGCCGAGTTGCGGGCCGCCAGCAGGCCGGCGAACGAGATGATGACCAGCATGATCAGCGCGATGGGAAGCACGACGCCGCGCTCGGAGCTTCTCGCGTTGGTGGGGTTGTGACAGCGCATGGTGCGGTTCTCGTGCGTCAGTTGTCGTACATGTATTGCCATGGATCACCACCGAGTTCGTAGTCGGAGGGCAGGCCGGGGCGCATGTTGCGCAGCTGAATGGTGGTCACGTAGGCCCGGCGGAGAAAGCGGTCGTTCGGTGTCTGTTCAGCTCCGGCGCAATCGATGTATCGGCCGATATCGGCGACCGCGTTGTCGCCAGTGGGTACTGGCCGGGCACTGCGAGCCACTAGGCAGACACGCAACGCGGCCACCCGCGACCAGTTGATGGCGGGGTCGCCCAGCGCTGCGTGGTCGGCATCCACATAGCCGGCCACCTGGTGGGGGATGGGATTCCCAACCGAAGGCAGGGCCGTGACCGCGTATTGCACCTGCATGTCTTCAATGTTCGGGATCAGGGCGGTGGCATTGCCAAACCCTGCGTCGGTGCGCCCCTGGCACCAGAGGGTGGGTGTGCCGTTGTCGTCTGCGATGTAGTAGCGGTTGTCGGCCAGGGACCGCTGTTCCGACAGTGGCACTAGTGCTGTGTCGGTGTAGTCGCTGGCTCCTTCAGCACTGGCGTCCCATTTGGCTAGGCCCTCGTGTGCGCAGTTGCCGGGGCGCTGGACGCCACCTGCGTCGGTCACCGACTGGCTGTTGAGCAGAGAAGCTTCGTAACGCACAGCGAGTGCGTCAGGACCCGTGCCACCATTGCAGGTCAGGAGTGGCGGCGATGCCGGATCGAGGAACACCGCGGTGTTGTCGGCAAAGCCTCCGTCGCAGCCCCTCACCGCTTGCCCAGGGAACAGCCGGTTGCCGGAGGCGTCCACATTGGAAAAACCGGTCAGCCGGATCTGTTGCTGCAGCAACTCCAGTGCCAGCGCCGCGTCCTCGTTCATCTGGGATTCCAGCGTGCTGCTGCGGGAAGTGGTGGCGGTGTTGACGTAAATGATGCCGACCGCGCCCAGAAGAAAGAGGCCGATGGTCAGCGCGACCATCAGCTCGACCAGACTCAGGCCCTGCTGGGTCCGGCGAAGCGACAGAGGTGCACGTGGTTTGGTCGTCATGGTCATCACAGCCCCACCTTGAAGTACATGCAGCTGTACAAGGCCTGCTCGTCTGGAGTCAGGCTGTTCGGACAGTTGCCTTGTCCTGCACCGAAGAGTGTGTCTCCTGCGTCGGTGGTGGGTTCCTGCCACAGCAGCCACACATCCAGATCGCGGGCAGTTGCACCGGGTCGGCTGATCACGACCGCGTCGCCCTGGGGCAACCGGTTGCGCACGCTGCGCAGGAATTGGTCGATGTCCGCCGCGGCCAGAGCGTCGGCTGCGGTGATTGCGTTGGCGGGGACGGAGGGGTCGAGGTCGAGATTGGCGTCGGGCACGGTGGCCGCTGTGCCTGCGTAGTTGTCGCTCAGGGCAATGTCATAAGCCCCCCGGTCATACCCGTACACGTTGACACGAGCCCGGTCGGCCAGGTCGTTGACCAATGCGATGCCAGTCAACCGCATCTGGGACACCTTGTTGTAGCTGAAGGTGGCGCCGGAGAGTCCTGCAATGCCCAGCAGGCCGACAGAGACCAGCAGGATGGCCACCAGCACTTCGATCATGCTGGCGCCGGCTTGTCGATGGCTGGCAGACAGGTCTGGCTTCGTTGTGTTCATGGAACCCCGGCGTGTCATGGCAACTCCGTGACGACAGAGGTGCGTCCCACAGGGGACACGGTGATCTTGTCGACCTTGGTGGAAGAGGTCGCGCCCGAGGGCGTGACCGTGAAGGTGACGGCGGCATTGGCGCCTGTGCGCATGAGGCCGTTGGGCAGGAACTGCAACCACTGCACGTTCCCTGAGCTGGTGAGTGTGGCTACGCCGGCCTGGGCGGACACGATCTTGAGCATCCGCTCGTCGGTGTCGTAGGTCTGGTTGTTGGCGTTGGTCTGGGTACCGGCCCCATCGTCGACGAACACCATCCAGCCGGTACTCCATTCGGAGCTGGCCTCACAAGCGGTGCCATCGGTGCTCGGGCAGACGACCATCTGGCGCGATGTCTTGATGGCCTCGGATCGCGCCAGCTGCAGACTGGTCGACAGCTCGCGTGTGGCGCTGTCGCGGCGCCACTGGCGCAGCACCTCGCTGAAGCTGGGAATCGCCAGTGTCGTGAGGATGGCGACCAGCGCGATGGTGACCACCAGCTCAACCAGCGTGAAACCTCGCTGGCGAGAGTTGGGCGGCTTCGGGAATGAGGGCAGGTTGTTCAATTTGCAGCTCCGTACTGCAATGTATCGTCCGCCTTCAAGGCTCCTCAGGACGCCCTGACACGCGGTCGAATTTGGCCTGCTCAGCGGCAAAAAGCATTCATTTTTCACGCAGCTGTCGCTTTGGGTCGCCACAAACCGCTGGCAGGTCGCCGCCAGCCTGGGGCCGCCCGCATCCGCAACGGGCCCCCGGTGTCATTCCGCCGGCTGGCCTGTGCTGAGCTGGATTCTCCCAATTCGATTGATGATGATTCTCTGGCTGGCTCCCGTTTCGGGAATGATCTCCAGCGTGCCCATTCCCGATGCCATCATTCCTGTTGGCATGAATACGAAGCGCTGGAGCAATGCATTGCCGCGGATGCTTTGAATTCCACTGACGCCCTGTGAAACAGCGACCAGTTTGTCGGAAGGGCTGAATTGGCCATTGCTGTCGATGTCCTGAAACACGAGCCATCCCGATTTCCATTCCCTGTTGGAGCCGGGAGAGCAGCGAAGGCCATCTGCACTGCTGCACATCACCACGCGCCGGGACCAGCGGATGGCCTCCGATCTCGCGAGCGCAAGGTGATCGGTGATGGCTCGGGTGGCGTTGTCTCTTTGCCAGTCAGAGAGCAGCCGGCTCATGGGGGGAACAGCGAGCTGAATGAGAATGGCCAGCAACGCGGTCGCCACGACCAGTTCGATGAGGGTGTATCCGCTGATTTGACGAGGAGGTTGACAGACAGGCAATCGCATGATGGGTTCGAAGTAATTCGTTCGAACTCATTATTTCCCTGCGTTGCCACCGAATCATGCCTTCAATGAGGTACATGTCGGTATCGTGTCCCTCCGATGGAGGAGGGGCTTTTCCCAATAGCCGGCGGCGCGCTACCGGCGGACCTCATCCACGAGCGCGCGAAACTCGTCGATATCCTCAAAACTGCGGTAAACGCTGGCGAAGCGGATGTAGGCCACCTTGTCGAGTTTCTTGAGCTCGCGCATGACCATCTCGCCCAGTTTGGTGGAGGCCACTTCGCGGCTGCCCAGGTTGAGCAGCTTTTCCTCGATGCGCTCGATGGCGGCGTCCACCTGTTCGGTGCTCACCGGTCGCTTGCGCAGGGCGAGGGTGAATGAGGCGCGCAGTTTGGCCGGCACGTAGTCCACGCGCCGACCATCCTTCTTCACCACCGCCGGGAAGCTGACCTCTGGCCGCTCATAGGTGGTGAAGCGCTTTTCGCAGTGGCCGCACTGCCTGCGGCGGCGGATGAAGTCCGCGTCTTCGGAAACCCGGGTCTCAACGACCTGGGTTTCCAGATGGCCGCAAAAGGGGCATTTCACCTGTAGACGGGGAAACGGGCGGTCAGGGCATTGACCTTGGCGCGCACCGCTTCGATGTTCGCCGGGTCGCGCGGGTTGTCCAGCACGTCGGCAATCAGGTTGGCGGTGATGCGGGCTTCCTCGTCCTTGAAGCCGCGGGTGGTCATGGCCGGGGTGCCGATGCGCACACCACTGGTGACCATCGGCTTTTCCGGGTCGTTGGGGATCGCGTTCTTGTTGATGGTCATGTGGGCGCTGCCCAGCACGGCCTCGGCTTCCTTGCCGGTGATGCCCTTGGCGCGCAGGTCCACCAGCATCACATGACTCTCGGTGCGGCCGCTGACGATGCGCAGACCGCGCTGGGTCAGGGTCTCGGCCACGATCTGGGCGTTCTTCACCACCTGTTGCTGGTAGGCCTTGAACTCGGGCTGCAGCGCTTCCTTGAAGGCGACCGCCTTGGCTGCGATGACGTGCATCAGCGGACCGCCCTGCAGGCCGGGGAAGATGGCGCTGTTGATGGCCTTTTCGTGCTCGGCCTTCATCAGGATGATGCCGCCGCGCGGGCCGCGCAGGCTCTTGTGGGTGGTGGAGGTCACCACGTCGGCGAATGGCACCGGGTTGGGATACACGCCCGCGGCGATCAGGCCGGCGTAGTGGGCCATGTCGACCATGAAGATGGCGCCTATTTCCTTGGCGATCTTGGCAAAGCGCTCGAAGTCGATGCGCAGGCTGTATGCGGACGCCCCGGCGACGATGAGCTTGGGCTTGTGCTCGCGGGCCTTGGCTTCCATGACGTCGTAGTCGATCGCTTCGTTCTTGTCGAGGCCGTAGCTGACCACGTTAAACCACTTGCCCGACATGTTCAGCGGCATGCCGTGGGTGAGGTGGCCTCCTTCGGCCAGGCTCATGCCCATGATGGTGTCCCCGGGCTTGAGGAAGGCCAGGAAGACGGCCTCGTTGGCCGAGGCGCCGCAGTGCGGCTGCACGTTGGCGGCATCGGCACCGAAGATCTGCTTGACGCGGTCGATGGCCAGCTGTTCGGCCACGTCGACGTACTCGCAGCCGCCGTAGTAGCGCTTGCCGGGGTAGCCCTCGGCGTACTTGTTGGTCAACTGGGTGCCCTGGGCGGCCATCACGGCCGGCGAGGCGTAGTTCTCGCTGGCGATCAGCTCGATGTGGTGTTCCTGGCGGGCGTTTTCCGCTTGAATGGCCTTGAACAGTTCGGGGTCGGTTTGCTCGATGAGGATGTTGCGGTCGTACATGGTTTGGCAGTCTCGGGACGGTCTCGGATGAGATGGGACCCCGCGCACTCTCTGAAAAGCGGCAGGGACTGCCCAGGCGAACGGCTGAACACCCGTAGAGTGGGCGGTGCGCTTCCCAGTGGTTGTCCCGCTCGCCAGGAGCGGAGGGCCACGTCAGCGCGGACGGCAGGTGGCTGCCGCGCGCCTATCGCCAGTTGCGCACCTGTGTAGTTTATCCGAGTGGCGAGGCGCCCGCAGGCCTCGGAGCTTGGCAGTCTGTGGTCAGGAGCTGGTGAGAACGGCGTCGGCTGCCGGTTCAACCGGCTGGCCGGCAGGGATGGCTTCGGGCTGGGGATCGAGCAGCCCGGTCTGGGTTGGCTCGATCGGCTCCGGCGCGGCGGGCGCAGGCGCGGCGGTGAAGATCGGGAAGGAAGTCGGCATCGGTTTGCCCAGCGCCACGCTCTGGATCCGAAGGTGCTCGGCCATGACTTTGTTGATGTAGCCGCTGCCGTCGGTGGTCACCGCCCCCACGTAGAGCCGCAGTCCACCTTCGACAGAGCCGGCCTGCTTGATGCAATCCTGGAGCACCTTGACGCCGACCCGCAGATTGGAAAGGGGGTCGAAGGCGGCCATGGCGCCCCCGTAGTCGTCGTACTTGTCGGTGTGGACGCGGGTGAGCACCTGCATCAGGCCCTGAGCGCCCACAGGGCTCTGCGCGTAGGGATTGAAGCGCGACTCGATGGCCATGACTGCCAGGATCAGTGTCGGATCAAGGCGCACCTTGGCACCGACCGCAAAGGCTTCGGCCACCAATGCGCCCAGCGGTTCCGGCGCCACACGGTATTTGCGGCTGAGCCACTGGGTCACGGCAGCCTGCTGCTTGGGCAGAAGGGGGGGCGGAGCGACCGCAAGGCGGTCGTCATTGCTGTTTTCTGGCATGGGGGCGTCATCTGCTGCCACCACGGCCGAATCCTGGCGCTCCTGCAACCAGCTCAGCAGCAACTGCTCCATGTTCGAGCGCAGGTCGCTCTGCACGGCGAGTGCAATGACCAGCACCGCAAAGCCAGCACCCAGCGCGACCATGCCGTTGCGAGCGAGGGCGACGAAGCCCCTGTACACATCGGCGAGCGCGATGAACACGGAAGATTGGACAGCAGAGGCGCTGCTCTTTTGCTGCGCCTCTGAAATCGAAAGCGTTGTCATGTTGTCGCTCCTTGCAGGGCTGCGCCGACCACAAGGTCTGATGCAGCGGTGAGGGGGGGCGCCATCAATGGCGGTTTCGCGGGCACCTGTGGTGTTTGAGGGGCGCCGACGTCGTGAGGGTTTACCCGGAACGGAAAACGGGGCGAATGGTATGTGCCCGTTAATGTTCGGTCAATGTTTTAAACGACGTTTAAAACAATATTTGGTTATTAAGAGAATGGGGATTTGGCCCTTGTTTGCAGATTCCTAGCGGCGGGTCCAGCACACATGCAGGTTGCCGTCCATCCGCCTTTTCGATGCCGTTCGTCGGGTAAGCCAGTCGTTGCACCTGGTTGCAGCACGGGGTGCTACCGCCAGTCGGACAGACTGAAGTGCACGGGTAACTGAGCGTCTCTGCGCTTGAAATCGAGACGCTTCCGGCGTAATCTTCAACCGTCGGTTGTGATGACCGGCATTCAGCCGATCAGGCAGTTCAGCTGCCAGTCGGCTCCCAATGGAAGCAATCTCTTGCTTCCAGGCGTCAGGGACATTCAACTCCCTGTCTGCCAGCCCCGACGGCAAGTGCAGTTTGCCCGCCGTCAACCCCGGCAGGCTCTCCTGCCGGGGTTTCTTTTTTGGGCCAGCGCATCAGGTCGTTGGCGGGTCATCCCGGGCGACAATAGCGGATGTGGTCCATCGCCCGTCGGCGTGGGCGTCTCTCACTGCTGTACCTATCAATATGTCGCTGTTCTCCCTGCGCAAGAGCGCGCCCCAGTCTCCCACGCCCGATCCCGCCGCGACACCGGCCGGCGGCGGCGGGGCCGCCTCGACCCCGTCGTCCCACCCTCTGGATGCATTGACGGGAGGTGCGTTTTCCGCACCTACGAGTGGAGAACGCGCGGCCCGCGTGCGTGCTTGGTTGCAGACCGAGCCAGGCTGGGAGGCCATGAACGAGGTGTTCAAGGAACTGTCCCAGCGGGACCGCGGGGCCGCCAAGCCTCTGAAGGAAAAGCTCGACGAACTCAAGCGCCAGAAGGCCCAGGAGCACATTGGCGTGGAATGGGCCCAGAAAGCCCAAGCGCTGATTGCGCAGTCGCGGCTGAACCTGGCCGACGCCATGGCTTGGCAGCGCGATGCCGCGCGGGCAGGGGCGCCGCTGTCGCGCGAACCACTCGCAGGGCTCAAGGCGGCGCTGGCCGAGCGGGTCAAGGCCATTGAAGACCTGCAGCACCGGGTGCAGGTCGAGCGCGAGTCCGCTGTGTTGATGGCCCAGCGCATCGAAATCCTCTCGACCAAGTCATGGAAAGAGGCCCAGGCGGGCATTGATGGGCTGCGGGCGGATGTCCAGCAGTGGCAGGCGCAGGCCAGTGGGCTGGCCGACGACCCTCAGTGGCCCAGCGTGGAAGTGCGGTTTCCGCCCATGCTGGAGGCATCGCGACAGCAGTTGCAACTGGTCTGGGACGCCTTTGAAGCCGCACTGGCCCAGGCCGTGGCCGCTGATGCGGACCCGCAGGCGCCATTGCCGGCCGTTCCGGTGTGGGCCGATGAGTTGAGGCAGGCGCGTGGCATCGAGACGCCTGCTGAAGCCGACAAGACCGACACGCAGGCGGCCGAGCGCCGCGCCCGGGCGCAGGCGGAGCTACAGAAGGCTTTGGAAGCGCTGGAGCGTGAGCTGGCGCAAGGACATGGCAAGGCCACGCCCAAGGCTGCGGCCGATGTCCGTGCGCTGCTCCGTTCGTCGGGGCGGCTGGTCGGGGCTGAGCTCGAAGGCAAGGCGAACGCGATTCTGGCCCAGGCCGGTGAACTAGAAGACTGGCAGCGCTGGCGCGCCGACCAATTGCGTGAGGAGCTGGTTCGCAAAGCCGAAGCTCTGATGGCAGCGCCAGAAGGGCAGCGTCTGGGTGGCCGCAAGATGCAGGAAACCCTGCGCAGCCTTCGAGACCAATGGAAGACGACGGACCAAGGCGGGCCTGCCAACCACGCCCTCTGGAAGCGCTTCGATGAGGCCTGCACCCTGGCGCACAAGGAGGTTGAGGTCTGGCTGAGCCAGGTGCGCCAGCAGGCGGAGGCCCACAGGGCCCAGCGGCTGGCCATCATCGAAGAGGTCAAGGCCTGGACCGCGGCCCACGCCGGCCAGAGCGACTGGAAAAACCAGATCCGTGACCTGCACGCGTTCTCCGAGCGCTGGCGCGAGGCCGGGCACCTCAGTGAAAAAGCATTCGCCGAGCTTCAGCCCCTCTGGAAGGCCGCCATGCAGGCTGCCCACGTCGAACTGGAGGCCGCCCAGGCACAGAGCGTGGCGCGTCGCCGCGCCATGATCGACGAGGCGGTGGCGCTGGGTGAGGCGCCTCAGCTGCGCATCGATGCGGTGAAGGCCTTGCAGCAGCGCTGGCAGGCCGAGGCACACGCGGTGCCGCTGGAGCGAAAGCAGGAACAGAAGCTCTGGGAGGCGTTCCGCCAGCCGATCGACGCTGCGTTCCAGCGCAAGAGCTCCGAGCGGGAACGCGCCGTGGCCACGCTGAACGCACACGACCAGCGCGTGCTGGATGCTGCTCGTGCGCTCGATGCCGCCAGCGCCAGCGGCGATGCCCAGCAGATCCGTGCAGCGCAGGCGGCGCTTGAGCAGGCGATGCGGGGTGAAACCCTTGCTCGGGAAGAGGCGGCCAACGCTCCCGCCTTGGATGGCGCGACGCCACAAGCTGAGACCGCTCCTGAGGCCGCCGATTCGCCCGAGGCAGTGCCGAAGCCAGCATCCGCGCCGGCCCGCAAGCTGGTGGCCATGCGTGGTGACGACCGGCCGGGCATGAAAAAGGCAGAGCCCGCCGGGCGCGACGAGCGCCGTGGACCCGCTGGACGGGATGGTCGCGGGGCTCGGGACGCAGGAAGAGGCCCGCGCGATGGCTGGGGGGATGCCCGCCCGCCCCGCGAACCGCGGGGTGCACCGGCTCCCAGGCTGGGCGATGCGGCGTTCCGCGCACAGCGCCAGGCGCTTGAGCATGCCGAAGCGGCGCTGCGCAAGCTGGCGGCGCAGGCGCATGGTGAGGTGCTCACGCAGTTGCTGACTGCCTGGGAGAAGCGCGATCCGTCGGCAGTGCCGGCAGCCCAGGCCTTGGGCGGCCGTGGGGTGACGGCGGCGCGCGGCTCCTGGGTGCAGTCGCTGGGAGCGGCGCCGTCCGTGGCCATACCCGCCGAGGCCTTGTTGCGCCTGGAGATGGCGGCCGAAGTGCCCACGCCCGCCGAACAGGTGGAGGCGCGCCGGCTTCTGCAGCTGCAGCTGCTGACCCGGCGCCACGAGGCCGCTCCGGCGGACACCTGGCCACAGGATGTGGGGCGTGTGCTGGCCGCACCGTTCGACGCAGGTTCCGCGCGGCGCCTGCAGCAGGCGCTGAAGGTGCTGCTGCGGCGCTGATCTGTCCGGCCCGCCCGGGTGCTCAGGCGTCCGGGCGGAAGAAGCCGTCGTAAAGCGCGAGGAGCGCGGGAAACTCCTGGCCGAACCGGAGTCTGCTGACGAAGTAGGCCTCGCAGGTCACGGCAAAAAACTCCGCAGGGTTCGTTGCCGCGTAGTCGTCCAGCCAGGGCCGTTCGGCGCCGAATCGCTCTGCCATGGACACGCTTTCCCGGAAGTGGTCGTAGGCCTGCGTCATGGTGCTCCGCCAGTGTTCCCGAGCCTGGGCATCGCTGCGAGTGCCCCAGAGCCCCGCAACCAGGGCGGGCGCGCCGTCCGGGTTGCCCCCTGCGTGCATGCCCCGCATGTCGATCTTGTGCACGAACTCGTGAATCACAACGTTGCTGCCGGTGCCGGCGGCATCGGGCGCCTGGCGCACCTCCTCCCAGCTCAGCATGACCGGCCCCCGGTCCATGGCTTCGCCAGCCAGCACTTCCTCGTAGTGGTGAACCACCCCGCTGGCGTCGGCGACGCGTCGGTGTGCCAGCGCGGCCCCCGGCTGCACCACGATGCCGACGAAGTCGTCGTACCAGGCCAGCGCGTCCAGCGGATTCGACGCGGCTTGGCCTGAGGGAGGACGGATGTGCAGCAGGGGCAGGCAGGCCTGGGCGGCAATCGCCAGCGCCATGGGGTCGGTCACGACCAGTCCATGGGCGCCATGAAATTCCTTTTCCATCAGGAAGTGGCCGCTGAGCTGGCGCAGGCGGAAGCGATCCGGCCCGGAGAGCTCCGCCAGAAAGGGGTGGGACCCAAGAATGGCCGACCACGGCCCGTCGGGCAGTTGGGGCTCCGTGCGCCAGCGGCGCGGAAGCCAGCGCTGCAGTGTCTGTATCACGGGCGCAGGTGCGAAAAACCGCTGTGGCTGAGGCGCAGGATGTCCAGCCGGGCGGGGGTGGCTGCGGCGTCCCAGTCGCTGAGCACCACACGTTGCAGACCCTCTCCCAGGTCGTGCGTCGCAGGGCGGTGGGTGTGTCCGTGGATCAGTGTGGCGGCACCAGCGGCTCGGAGCCAGCGGCGCGCCTCTTCCGCGTCGACATCCGCCCACAGCGCAGGGTCGTGCGCCAGGCTCTTCTTGCGGGCTTCGCTGCGTTCGCGCAGGTCGCGCGCCACGGCTTCCCGCTGGGCGAGCGGTTGGGCCAGGAAGCTGCGCTGCCATTCTGCAGAGCGGACCATGGCCCGGAAGGCCAGGTAGTCGGTGTCGTCCAGGCACAGCGCGTCGCCGTGGCTGAGCAGCCAGCGCGCCCCCATGAATTCGAGCACTGTGGGATCATCCAGGCCCTGCATGCCGCAGGCGCTCAGGGCAGAGGGGCCAACGAGGAAATCCCGGTTGCCGCACATGAAGAACACCGGCGTGTCGATGCTGTGCTGGTGCAGCTGCCGGGCGCACAGGGCGCCGAAGGAGTCCGGGTTCTCCAGCGCATCGTCTCCGACCCACACTTCAAACAGGTCGCCGAGAATGAACAGTGCATCGGCCCGTTCCTCTGGCGGGCGTTCCAGGTAGCGCCACCAGGCGCCCAAGGTCTGTGGCTCCCCGGGGTGCAGATGGAGGTCTGAAATGAAATCGACCGCCTGCCAGTGCGCGGGGGCGCGCAGCTCGGCAAAGCGGTCGACAGGCAGGTTCGTCATCGGTCAGGGATGCACCCTGAGCCTCAGAGCGCGACGGCCTTTTCGATCACCACGTCCTGCTTGGGCACGTCGTCGTGGAAGCCGCGGCGACCGGTGGGGGTGGCTTCGATCTTCTTTACCACATCGGACCCCGACACCACCTTGCCGAACACCGCATAGCCCCAGCCCTGGGCGCTCGGAGCGGTGTGGTTCAGGAAAGCGTTGTTGGCGACGTTGATGAAGAACTGCGCGCTGGCCGAATGCGGGTCGCTGGTGCGCGCCATGGCCACGGTGTAGATCTCGTTGCGCAGGCCATTGTTGGCTTCGTTCTGGATCGGGGCGTCGGTGGCTTTCTGGTTCATGCCGGGCTCGAAGCCGCCGCCCTGCACCATGAAGCCGGGGATCACGCGATGGAACACGGTGTTGTTGTAGTGGCCCTTGTTGACATAGGCCAGGAAGTTGGCGGTCGTCAGTGGGGCTTTTTCGGCGTCGAGTTCGAGCGTGATGACGCCGAGGCCCGTGATGTGCAGTTCGACCTGGGGGTTGGCCATGTTCAGTTCTCCAGAGTGGCTTTGAGGATGGTGACGGGCGTCTTGGGGACATCCGTCGGGAAGGGGCCGCCGGCACCGGTGGGCGTGGCCTTGATCTTGTTGACCACGTCCATGCCGGCGATCACCTTGCCGAACACGGTGTAGCCAAACAGTTGTCCGGCCGCCAGCAGATTGGCGCGAGGCACATTTTCATAGACACGGCCGCCGTATTCGAAGCGCGGCACTGGATCCCCTGGCGGGATGGGGGTCGGGTCCAGGAAGGCGTTGTCCTTGACGTTGATGAAAAACTGGGCGGTTGCGGAGTGCGGGTCGTTGGTGCGCGCCATGGCGACCGTGCCCACCACGTTGCGCGGGCCACCTCGCTCCAGCGCCGCCTGGCCCTCGTGCACCACCGGTGCGCGGGTGGGCTTCTCGCGGTAGCGGGCGTCGTATCCGCCACCCTGGACCATGAAGTTGTTGATCACGCGGTGGAACACCGTGCCGTCGTAGTGTTTGTCACGGACGTATTGAAGGAAGTTTTCGACCGTCTTGGGTGCCTTGTCGGGGTACAGCTCCAGCACGATGTCACCGGCCGAGGTGCTCAGGCGAACTTTGGGGTTCGACGCGCCGGCGGCCCTGGCGTCCGATATGGACAGGGCGCCGAAGGTGCGTGCCGCCAGGGCGGCGAGTGCAAGAGTGCGCACCGTGGTTCGGCGGTTCAGGGTGGTGTGATCGAGCTCGGACGGCATCAGGGAGTCCCTTCATGAAAAATCTTCCACTGGTCGCTTTCACGAGCCCAGTACTGGCGCCGGGTCACCCCTCGGCTCTGTCCTTGTGGCACCTCTCCGAACGTGACCACCATCGTGTCCTGCTGGTCCTGCCAGCGGAGCACGGAAACATCCTTGATGTCGACTGCTTTCACGCCTTTTGCGGACTCTGGACCGACCTCCGGGCGGCCGCCGCTGGACCCGCTCCCGGCGAGCAACTTGCTGGAGTAGAACGCGCTCAGGCGTTCGCTCTGGCCCGTGCTCTTGGCTTCTTTCCAGGAGGCCAGTGCGCTTTCGAACGCACGCCGTTCGGCGTCGAGTTCCTCCGGTTGCACCCATTGGAGTTCGGCGGCGATCACCACCGGTGTGGTGCGGATCTGCACGGTGGACAGCAGTCGCTCCAGATCCGGGTTGGACAGCACCACGCAACCGTCCGACGCTTGTGGTGCACGGACAAATTGCTCCCGGGGTGTTCCATGCAGCCAGATGCCGCTGCCGGTCTTGCCGCGCTGCAGGTCCAGCGGATTCGGGTAGTTGATGGGCAGCGCCCCGACGCCATACAGGTCGGGCAGGCTGTCGGGATGCAGGTTGCTGGTGATGTAGTACACGCCCAGAGGGGTGCGCTTGTCGCCCTCAATCTCTTTCTCGATGCCTGACAAGCCGACCGAGATGTAGAAGTCGCCCAGCAGCTTGAGCCTGGGAGGGGCGGCCAGCAAACCGTTCGTACCGCCGGATGGCGTCTGGTTCTCGAACAGGTACAGGCGCGACCGGGATGCATCAACGGCGATCGCATGCCTGCTCAGGGAGGCGAGGCTCAGGAACTGGGACGGAACGGCGCCTTCAGGCGGCCTTTCGGTCAGTGCAAGCAGGCGCCGGCGCGACTCGTCCCGAAGAACGGCGAGCTGCTGCGCCGCTGCAATGGCGGTGGTGTCGGGTACGTCACCCAGCTGGCGGACGGGCCGAACCTGCAGGCTCAGCAGGTCTCCGTGCACGAGGTGTGCGAGGTGGAAGTTGGGGTGATCGCGGACCAGGCGCTCGGCTTGTGACAGCGCCTCGCGGTGCTGGCCCTGGCTGATGAGTCGGTAGATGTCGATCAGTCTGGCCTCGGCCCGACCCAACAAAGGGGCGACGCGGGCCATGGCATCGTCCGACAGCGGCTGTGGATGCAGACCGGAGGATCTGGTCACCGACTTGATCGCATCGGACGCGTCGTGCATCCGGGCCATGGCGGAATCAATAATCGATGGGCCAGATCTTGCGGAGTCCTCTGAGGTCGATACGGCAGGGAGGCGGGGGAGCAGGGCACCCGCAGACCCCTGGTGAAACAACGCCAGGAGAGAGCCTGACAGTGCGGCAAATGCCACGGCTCCGATCAGCCATCGGGGCAGGCCGGAGACGGTGCGCAGGGAGGCGGCTGGTACGCTGGCGTGACCCCGTTGGAAAAACCGCCGACCGGCCATCAGGATCCCGTGGATTCGCGCACGATCAGCCAGCGATTCCCGCTCTTGACCAAGTCCAGTGTCTTGCGGCTTGTCACACTCAGCGAATCGGAAGAGTAAGCCTGACGGAATTTGGCAGAGGCCCGATCACCGTTGACCGAAACGGAGAGTTCGCTGATGTCCACGTCGATGCGGTTGCGCGGCATGATGCGGGCCTTGCGGTCGGCCTCCCACTCGCTGCGGCTCTGGCCGCCAGGAGGGGTGAAGCTACCGGCGTAGGCACCCAGGTAGCCCGACATGTTCTTGCTGGACCACGCCTTGGCCCAGGCCGCCACGGCTGATTCCACGTCGCTTTCGGCGTTGCTGGTGGTGGCAGGCGCCTGGGCGGCGGGGGGGGCCACTGGGGCCGATGCTGTGGGTTTGGCTGCGGCGACAGGCGGCGCCGAAGTTGCTGGAGCAGCCGCTGGCTTGGCACCCTTGGCGTCGGTGGCGAACAGGTTGCGGATCAGGCTCAGCTTGGGGGCCACTCCGGCATTTCCTGCATCCAGCTGCAAGGCCTTGCTGTAGGCCTGGCTGGCGAGCTTGGCGTAGACGTCACCCAGGTTTTCGTGCGCTGTGGCGTAACTGGGGTTGGTGCGAATCGCCATTTCGAGCGCCGCTCGTGCCTTGTCAAACTGGCTCTGGCCTGCGTACAGGACGGCTAGGTTGTTGTAAGGCTCGGGCAACTCGGGGAACTCCTCGGTCAGCTTCTGGAAGGTGGCGACGGCATCGGCCTGTTTGCCACTTTCGGTCTGGATGACGCCCTTGAGAAAGCGCATCTGGGGGTCCCGGGGCTTGCCTGCAAGGTACTGGTCGGCCTTGTTCATGGCCTCCGAGAACTGTCCGGCGCGCAACAGGCGATTGACCTCTGCGTAGTCGTCGGGCTGGGCCTGCGTCAGCGGCGCGGCGAGGGCGGCTGACACTGCGACGCACATGGCCATCAGGCGCAGCGAAGCGAAGGGTCGCCGGGTGCCGAAACTGCGGGACTTGACGGGCTGGGCAGAGGGAAATTGCATGGGGTTGATCATGTGACCTCAGATGGCGACAACAGCAAACCGAAGGCCGGCCTGCGCCGGTCGACGAATACTATAGCGCTCCTGTGTGTGGGCATCGAAAATGCCGGTGGCGCACTGGGCTGGATATACTGGCGAATTGTATCTGAGGGCCCCCGCCAGGCCCCGCAGTCCGGTGGTCGCGCGACACCGGTGTAATGTCCGCTGTTCTCGCGCTTCTTTTCTCTGAATCCTGTCGACGTCTCGGGTCGAGATGCTCCCTGCATGCAGGTGCGCTCCAGTCGGGTCATTCGGCTGGCCTTCCATGTCCTTGCGAATCTTCAACACCCTCTCGCGCGGCGTCGAGCCGTTCCTGCCGCTCGACCCCGGGCATGTGCGCATGTATGTCTGTGGCATGACCGTCTACGACCTCTGCCACCTCGGTCATGCCCGGTCGATGCTGGCATTTGATGTGGTGCAGCGCTGGCTCAAGGCCAGCGGGTATCGCGTCACCTATGTGCGCAATGTGACGGACATCGACGACAAGATCATCGCCCGTGCGGTCAGGAACGGTGAAACCATCACCCAGCTGACCAACCGCATGATCGAGGCGCTGCACCAGGACGCGGATGCGCTGGGCATCGAGCGGCCCACTCACGAGCCGCGCGCCACCGACTACGTGCCGCAGATGCTGGGCATCGTGCGCCAACTGGAAGACAAAGGGCTGGCCTATCGCAGTCCCAATGGCGATGTGAACTACGCGGTGCGCAAGTTCCCTGGCTACGGCAAGCTCTCCGGCAAGTCGCTGGACGATCTGCGCGCCGGCGAGCGTGTCGCAGTAGACGACGGCAAGCAGGACCCGCTGGACTTTGTGCTCTGGAAATCGGCCAAAGCCGAGGAGCCCGCCGAAGCGAAGTGGGACAGTCCCTACGGCAGCGGTCGACCGGGCTGGCACATTGAGTGTTCCGCCATGAGCTGCGAGATGCTGGGTGAGAGCTTCGACATCCACGGCGGTGGCGCTGATCTGCAGTTCCCCCACCACGAAAACGAGATCGCCCAGAGCGAGGGTGCGACCGGCCAGCCGCTGGCGCGCTTCTGGATGCACAACGGCTTCGTGCGGGTGGACAACGAGAAGATGTCCAAGAGCCTGGGCAATTTCTTCACCATCCGCGAGGTGCTGGAGAAGTACGACGCCGAGACGGTGCGCTTCTTCGTGCTGCGGGCCCACTATCGCAGCGCCCTGAACTACAGCGATGCCCATCTGGACGATGCGCGCTCGGCCCTCAAGCGCCTCTACACCGCGCTGGCCGCGGTCAAGGCCGAGGTGCCCGAGAGCATTGACTGGAACCAGCCGTCTGCCGCCCGGTTCAAGGTCGCCATGGACGAGGATTTCGGTACGCCCGAGGCCGTCGCCGTGTTGTTCGATCTGGCCAGCGAAGTGAACCGCACCCGCGATGCCTCGCTGGCCGGTGTGTTGCAGGCGCTCGGGGGCGTGCTGGGTCTGTTGCAGCAGGATCCGCAAAGCTATCTGCAAGCGGGTGGCGCCGGTGATGGCCTGGACGAAGCCGCCATTGCTGATCAGATTGCGGCCCGGGCCGCCGCCAAAGCCGCCAAGAACTTCTCCGAGGCGGATCGCATCCGCCAGGCGCTGTTGGCCCAGGGCATCGTGCTCAAGGACAGTCCTGCCGGCACCACCTGGGAGCGTGCCTGATGGTGACCTCGCAATTGCCCGATGTCGGGCCCGATGCGCCGCTGTATTGGCAGGAGGCATGTCGGCATCTGATGAAGCGCGATCGGGTGATGAAAAAGCTGATCCCGCAGCACGCGGGTGCCAGCCTTCAGTCTCGGGGCGATGCGTTTGTCACGCTGGCCCGCAGCATCGTGGGGCAGCAGATATCGGTCAAGGCGGCGCAATCCGTGTGGGACCGATTCGAAAAGCTGCCGCGCAAGATGACGCCGGCCTATGTGCTCAAGCTCAAAGTGGACGACATGCGGGCAGCCGGTCTGTCAGCACGCAAGGTCGAGTACCTGGTGGACCTGGCGCTTCACTTTGCCAACGATCAGGTGCACGTCGACAAGTGGGCCGAGATGGACGACGAGGCGATCATCGCCGAGTTGGTGGCCATCCGCGGCATTGGCCGCTGGACCGCCGAGATGTTCCTGATTTTTCACCTGATGCGTCCGAACGTGCTGCCGCTGGACGACATCGGCCTGCAGAACGGCATCAGCCGCGCCTACTTTTCCGGTGAACCGGTCAGCCGCAGCGAGATCCGCGAAGTGGCTGCCTCCTGGGCGCCTTACTGCAGCGTCGCCACTTGGTATATTTGGCGCTCGCTGGACCCACTGCCGGTCAGCTACTGAGCCCTTCGGGGCTTTCCTGTTTCCGGACGTCGTTCGCACAAAGACCAAAGGAGTCATACCTTGGCCAAAAGAAATTTTCTCGACTTCGAGCAGCCCATTGCCGAACTCGAAAGCAAGATCGAAGAGCTCCGCTATGTGCAGACCGAATCCGCGGTCGACATTTCTGCCGAGATCGAACAGCTGTCGGGCAAGAGTCTGCAGCTCACCAAGGACATCTACAGCACCCTGACGCCGTGGCAGATCACGAAGATTGCGCGCCATCAGGACCGGCCGTACACGCTGGACTACGTGAACGAGATCTTCACGCACTTCCAGGAACTGCACGGCGATCGGCATTTCTCGGACGATCTGTCCATCGTCGGCGGTCTGGCCCGTTTCAACGGTCAGCCCTGCATGGTGATCGGCCACCAGAAGGGGCGGGATACCAAGGAGCGTGGTCTGCGCAACTTCGGCATGACCAAGCCCGAGGGCTACCGCAAGGCGCTGCGCCTGATGAAGCTGGCCGAGAAATTCAAGCTGCCGGTGTTCACCTTCGTCGACACGCCCGGTGCCTATCCCGGCATCGACGCCGAGGAGCGCGGCCAGTCCGAGGCCATCGGCCGCAACATCTTCGAGATGGCGCAGCTGGAGGTGCCGATCATCTCCACCATCATCGGTGAAGGTGGTTCGGGCGGTGCACTGGCCATCTCGGTGGCCGACCAGGTGCTGATGCTGCAGTACTCGGTGTACTCGGTGATCAGTCCCGAGGGCTGTGCGTCGATTCTCTGGAAGACCAGCGACCGTGCCAGCGACGCGGCCGAGGCGCTGGGCATCACGGCGCATCGCCTCAAGGCGCTGGGTCTGGTCGACAAGATCGTCAACGAGCCGGTTGGCGGTGCGCACCGTGACCCTGGTCAGATGGCCGCGTTCCTCAAGCGCGCCCTCAACGACGCCTGGCGTCAGGTGGCCGATCTCAAGGTCAAGGAGCTGCTGGAGCGACGCCACGCTCGCCTGGACAGCTACGGCCGCTTCACCGACACCAAGGCCGACAGCGCCAAGCGCTGAGGCGCAGCGTGGCGGCGTCGCCCAACCCGTGCGGGCCGGCGCTGCTGCGCTGGTGCGCTTCCAGGGCCCCAGACGCCTCCGCCAGGCTGGCTGTCGCGTACAGCGCCGGTGCCGATTCCTCCGCGCTGCTGCTTGCGGCCCACGCGCTCTGGCCGGGGTGCGTGGTGGCCCTTCATGTGCACCATGGCTTGCAGGCCGCGGCAGATGCCTTCGAAACCACGGCAAGGACCACCTGCGACCGGCTGGGTGTGCCATTGCATCTGGCGCATGTCCGTGCCACCCCCGTGCGAGGGCAGAGCCCGGAGGACGCAGCGCGCCTCCATCGGTACCGCGCACTGGCGGATCTGGCCAGGTCTGCGGGTGCGGACCTTGTGCTGCTGGCCCATCACGCCGATGACCAGGCCGAGACCCTGATGCTGGCGCTTAGCCGCGGCGGCGGCCTGCCGGGGCTGGCAGCCATGCCCGATCACTTCGAGCGCCACGGCATGCGTTTTGCCCGTCCCTTGCTGGAGATTCCTGCGAGTGCTCTGCGGGCCTGGGTCGAAAGCAATGGGGAGCCTTTTGTCGACGACCCGAGCAACGCCGACTTGCGCTACACGCGCAATCGCATTCGCAAGACCTTGCTGCCCGCCTGGGACGCCTGCTTCCCGGGGTTCCGCCCCATGCTTGCGCGCAGCGCGCGCCATGCCGCGCAGGCCCAGCAGTTGCTGGGCGACCTCGCGCGCATTGACCTGGCTACGGTGGGAGAGCCCCCGTCCATCGCCGGTTTGCAAGCGCTCAGCCGCGAGCGTCAAGCCAATGCCTTGCGCCATTGGTTGCACAGGCACTGGGGTGTGGTGCCCGCTGCGGCTCAGATGGAGCAGGTGCTGGACCAGTTGGCGGCCTGTCGGACGCGGGGGCATCGCATCGAGCTCAAGGTGGCCGACGGGACCCTGCGTCGGGACGGTGGGCATCTGACGTTCGGCCGGACGGCCAGGGCCGCGCCGATATAATTCCAAGGCTTTGCCGGATGCATCCGGCGGCCCGGCCGGTTCCGGCGACCGGCCCAGCGCGACCAACGGCCGCGTGGTCATTCCAACGATCCTCTTCCCGATCCAACCCGATGGCTTTGATTGTTCACAAGTACGGCGGCACCTCCATGGGGTCCACCGAGCGCATCCGCAACGTGGCCCGGCGTGTCGCCAAGTGGCACAAGGCTGGTCACCAGATGGTGGTGGTACCCAGCGCCATGAGCGGCGAGACCAACCGCCTGTTGGCACTGGCCAAGGAACTGCAACCCGCCCAGCTGGGCAAGGCCTACGGCCGCGAGCTGGACATGCTGGCCGCCACCGGCGAGCAGGCCTCGTCGGCCCTGCTGGCCATCGCGCTGCAGGCCGAGGGCATCGACGCCGTGAGCTATGCCGGCTGGCAGGTGGCCATCAAGACCAACGACGCCTACACCAAAGCCCGCATCGAATCCATTGACGACGCCCGCGTGCGTGCTGATCTGGCCGCTGGCAAGGTGGTGATCGTCACTGGTTTCCAGGGCGTGGACCCCGATGGCAACATCACCACGCTGGGCCGTGGTGGCAGCGACACCTCGGCCGTGGCCGTGGCCGCGGCGATGAAGGCCGCCGAGTGCCTGATCTACACCGACGTGGACGGCGTGTACACGACCGACCCGCGCGTGGTGCCCGAAGCCAAGCGCCTGGAGCGCGTGAGCTTCGAGGAAATGCTGGAAATGGCCAGCATGGGCTCCAAGGTGCTGCAGATCCGCTCGGTGGAATTTGCCGGCAAGTACAAGGTGCCGCTGCGCGTGCTGTCCAGCTTCACCCCTTGGGACATCGACCTGAATGAAGAAGCCAGCTCTGGCACCCTGATCACTTTTGAGGAAGACGAAGATATGGAACGAGCCGTTGTTTCCGGCATTGCCTTCAACCGCGACGAAGCGAAGGTTTCTGTGCTGGGCGTGCCCGACAAGCCAGGCATCGCCTACCAGATCCTGGGCGCCGTGGCGGCTGCCAACGTCGAAGTGGACGTGATCATCCAGAACCTGAGCAAGGACGGCAAGACCGACTTCAGCTTCACGGTGCACCGCAACGATTTCCAGAAGACGCTGGACCTGCTCAAGGGCCAGGTTCTGCCAGCCCTGGGAGCGGCCGACGTGGTGGGCGACAATCGCATCTGCAAGGTGTCCATCGTCGGCATCGGCATGCGCAGCCACGTGGGCGTGGCCAGCCGCATGTTCAAGTGCCTGAGCGACGAGGGCATCAACATCCAGATGATCTCGACTTCCGAGATCAAGACCTCGGTGGTGATCGACGAGAAGTACATGGAACTGGCTGTGCGCGCGCTGCACCGCGAGTTCGATCTGGATCAGACGGCCGACACGATTTCGAAGTGATGCCGCCAAGGCCTGGGTCCCCGGAAACGGAAAAGACTTGAGGCATAATACGCGGCTCAGGAGTGATGACCGAGTGGCCGAAGGTGCTCCCCTGCTAAGGGAGTATGGGGTGTAGAGCCTCATCGAGGGTTCGAATCCCTCTCACTCCGCCAGTAAGACAAGGCTCCCACGCAAGTGGGGGCCTTTTGTCTTTCTGGGCCCAGTGTTTTCGCGGGGTTGCGGGCGGTGGCCAATTCTCTGTGGATTCTCTCAAGGCGCCGTTTATGGCCGAAGCTGGGAGCCATTCTCTAACGCGGGTTTTTGGCAGTGAGGCTTTTGTCAAAGCTTCAGGCCAATTCAATCAGCGCGTGCCTTTTATGCATGCTGCCTTGTGATCTTCCCAGACCCTGGCAGGTGAGGGTGACCAGAGGTTGTTGAGGGTGGGTAGGGAGGCCGGTTGGCAGCGACTGCCGTCCGTGAGCTTCGCACCGAGACCTTGCGGCCTGCGCCTGGCAGCGGTCGTACGAGTGACGTTGCTTGAAGAAGGTCAGACGGCCGCTTTTAGTACCGAAGTTGACCAGCGATTGACTCTTATTTGGACACCATCGACAGTCGTGCCTGAAGCCCGCCTTCAGCCCGATTACTCAGATCGACGTCTCCTCCGTGGCTCCTGGCAATCTGGCGCACGATGGCCAGCCCCAGGCCCGCACCGCCGGTGTCGCGGCTGCGCGAGTGCTCGACGCGGTAAAAGGGTTCGAAGACTTTTTGCAGCTCGTCCTCGGGCAAGCCCGGCCCCTTGTCCTGCACCAGCACTTCCACGCCTGACGGCCCGGTGGCGAGCACCATGTGGGCCTGGCCGCCGTACTTCAGGGCGTTGTCGATCAGGTTGGTCAGCGCGCGCTTGAGCGCTTTGGGCCGGCACGACCACTGCAGCGCGTCCGGCGCCTGCAGCGTGACTGTGCCCAGGCTCTGGTAGTCCTCGACCAGACTTTCCACCAGCGCCACCAGATCGACACGCTGCAAGGGTTCTTCCACCGCCTTGCCGCGCAAGAAATCCAGCGTGCCGTCGAGAAGTTGCAGCATGTCGTCGGTGTCGGACTGGAGCTGCGCGCGCAACTGCGGGTCGGCCATCATCTCGGTGCGCAGGCGCATGCGCGTCAGCGGCGTCTTGAGATCGTGCGACACGGCCGCCAGAAAACGCTCACGCTCTTCGATGCCGCTGCGGATGTGCTTCTGCATGGCGTTGAACGCCTGCGCAGCCTCGCGCACTTCGGTCGGGCCAGTCTCGGGAACGGGCGGGCTGCGCAGGTCGCGCGACAGGCTGTGCGCTGCCTTGGCCAGTTCGGTAAGAGGGCGCACCGTGCTGCGCGCGGCCATGGCCACCAGCAGCACCACCGCCACCAGCATCAGGCCCAGGTTCAGCATGAGGTTCCAGGGCAGCGCAAACACGCCCTCCGGCGCGCTGCCGTTCAGGCGCAGCCATTCGCCAGACGAAAGCCGCAGGTGCAGCTTGAACGCGAACCGCCCCAGCCGCGGCAGCTCGCTGGTGCGCACCTCGGCGCGCGGGCCGAGCACGTCGGTGATGTGGCCGGGCAGGTTGTCGAGCATCGACGGCCCCGTTGCGGTTGGCGGTGGCGCTGAATCGACGATGTGAATCTGCAGACTGGGGGTGGATAACAGGGTGGCCATGGCCTGCCGCTGCGGGCCGGCCTGAATCTCGATCACCCGATAGATCGCCGCAATGCGTTGCGCCAGTTCGTGGCTCACGGTGTGGCTCAGCGTGCGCTGCCGGTCCCACGACTGGAGCATTGAGCCCGCGAGCTGCGCCATCAGCAGCCCGGCGCTCATGAGCAGCAGCAGGCGGCCAAACAGCGACTGCGGCCAGAGCCTCACAGCGCCTCCACGCTGGCCGCCAGCACGTAGCCTTCGCCGCGCACGGTCTTGATCAGGGCGGGCTCCTTGCCGTCGTCGCGCAGGCGCTTGCGCAGACGGCCTATGAGCACGTCGATGCTGCGGTCGAACAGAATGGCTTCGCGGCCATTGGTCAACTCCAGCAACTGGTCGCGCGAGAACACGCGGTGCGGGTGCTCCAGCAGCACCCGCAGCAGCCGGAACTCGGCACCGGAGAGCGGCACCACCAGACCGTCGGGCGCCGTCACGTTGCGCGAAGCCACCTCCAGCGTCCAGCCCGCGAAACGGAAAACCGCCACCTCTTCGGGCACCAGGTTGGGCGGCAGCGCGTGGGCGCGGCGCAAGATGCTGCGGATACGCGCCAGCAGTTCGCGCGGGTTGAAGGGTTTGGCCAGGTAGTCGTCGGCGCCCATCTCCAGGCCCACGATGCGGTCGATCTCCGAGCCCCGCGCGGTGAGCATGAGGACGGGAATGTTCGAACGGCTGCGCAGATCGCGGCACAGGCTCAGACCGTCTTCGCCGGGAAGCATCAGGTCCAGCACCACCAGGTCGAAGCGGTGCTGCTCCATCAGGCGCCGCATCGCCTTGCCGTCGGCCGCGCTGGAAACCCGGTAACCGGCCTGCGTCAGGTATTCCTCGATCAGGCGGCGGATTTCACGGTCGTCGTCGACGACCAGCAGGTGCTCGGGGGATGTACTCATGAGTGGGAGATCAGGCGTGGGCGACGGCGGTTTGCGGATCGGTCCGGTCCACCCGGGCCATGCGCCCGTCGTCCATGTGATAGACCGTGTCGAAGCCCTCGATCATGCGGTGGTCGTGGGTGACGGTGATCACCGCCGAACGCCGCTCCTGCGCGATCTTGCGCAGCAGGCCCATGACCTTGGTGCCGCGTTCGGTGTCCAGTGCGGCGGTGGGCTCGTCGGCCAGGATCAGGGCGGGCTCGTTGGCCAGGGCGCGGCCAATCGCCACACGCTGCTGCTCGCCACCCGACAGCCGGGCCGGCAGCGAATCGGCCCGGTGGCCCATCTCCAGGTAGTCCAGCAGGTCTTTCGCGCGGCGGCCGGCCTCGCGGCGGCTCGCGCCGTTGAGCTGCAGCATCAGGGCCACGTTTTCCTGCGCCGTCAGGAACGGGATCAGGTTGTGTTGCTGGAAGATGAAGCCGATCTTACGCAGCCGGAACGCGCGTTCGTCCACCCCAGTCGGTCCGTTGTCGTACAGGGTCTGGCCGTCGATGACGATGCGCCCGGTGGTGGGCGGCTGGATCAGGCTGATCGCCAGCAGCAAGGTGCTCTTGCCCGAGCCGCTGGGCCCCAGCAGGGCCACCAGTTCACCGGGCTCCACGCTCAGGCTGGTGGGCTTGAGCGCCTGCACCGCCAGCTCGCCTTCGCCGAAGGTCTGCGACACGTTGGTGAGTTCCACAACCGCCATGTCAGCCCCCCAGTGCCAGTTGTGGCGGTGTGCGCAGCGCATGCCAGATCGCCATGAAGCTGGCCACCAGGCCGCCAGCCAGCATCACAGCAAAGGTCACCGTGGTTTCCGTCGCGGCGAAGCCCAGGGTGCGCGGAAAACGCGGTGCAATCAATTCGCGCAGACCGTAGGCCAGCAGAAAACTCGCCAGCGTCAGCAGCATCGACTGCGTCAGGATCAGCTGCACGATGACGCGGTTGGGCGCGCCGATCAGCTTGAGCGTGGCAATGGACTTGATCTTCTCGATCGTCAACACGTAGACGATGAGCGCCATGATCACGATCGACACCAGGATTAGCAGCGCGCGGAACAGACCCAGCACGGCGGACATGCGGCTGAGCTTGCCTTCGATCATCAGGTTGCGCTCCTCGTCGGTCGTGTAGACGTTGAAGTACAGCCAGTCCCGGATGTGCTGCGCCACCGCCTGCGGGTCGGCCTGTGGCGCCAGCTTCACCAGCACTGCGTTGATGTTGGTCGAGCTGGCCGAGAGCAGCGGCAGCAGGCGGTTGGCCTGTTCCTCGCTGTAGCCCGCGCGCAGCAGCCGCTGCAGGCTGGCCGCGCGGGCAGCGGTCAGGGCGCGGTCGTCCTGTTC
Organism: Hydrogenophaga sp. NH-16; assembly: GCF_004006415.1. Lineage (NCBI taxonomy): Bacteria > Pseudomonadati > Pseudomonadota > Betaproteobacteria > Burkholderiales > Comamonadaceae > Hydrogenophaga > Hydrogenophaga sp. NH-16. The sequence goes on along the minus strand of NZ_CP029344.1, from coordinate 1,638,987 downwards.
GTACTGCACCTTCTGCGCGTCCGGCAGCGACAGGTAGACCAGCGGATTGCCACCGGAGTCCACCGCGCCCTTGGTCAGGCCGACCACGGTGTAGGTGTCGCCGCCCAGCGGCACCCGGCTGCCCAGCTGCAGGCCGGTCTTGCTGTCGGCCACCATCTCGTAGCGGGGTGCCGTGAGGGTTCGGCCCTCCACCAGACGCCCGGGGCCGCCGACACCCCCGAACACGTCGTAGCCGATGACCGTGAACTGCTGGGAACGCCCGCCGATGTCGCGCTGCGCGGTGTACAGCATGATCGGGCTGGCGCGCACCACACCGGGCGTGGCCGCCACGCTTTTGTAGCTGTCTGCCGGCATGCGCGAAGGCTCGTTGAACGGCCCACCGCGGCCCCGCTCGACCACCCAGAGGTCGGTGCCCATGTTGTCGATCAGCCAGACGCCGTCTTCGATGTTGCCGCGGTAGATGCCGTTCATCACCAGCACGATCGCCAGCAGCATCGCCACGCCGGCGATGGTGGCCAGGAACTTGCCCAGATGCCGGCGGATGTCTTTGAGTGCCAGGTCCATGGTGTGCTTCGCCCTGACCGGATCAGCGGGGCTGGGCCACGCGCACCGACTGGTTGGCACGCACCCCGGTGGCGTTGCCGACCACGGTCTCGCCCTCGGCAAGCCCCGCCGTCACACGCACCAGCTGGTCGTCGGCTCCGCTGGCGGTGACGGCGCGAAACTGAGTGCGCCCGTCTTCCACCACCAGCACACCGGGCTGGCCGGCGCGGTCCTTGGTCAGCGCCGTCAGCGGCACAACGATGCCGGTCTGCTCGCCGGTGGCGATGCTCACTTCGGCCTCCTGATCGATCGCAAACTGCTGCGGCGTGCTGTCCAGCGCCAGGTGCACGTCCAGTTCGCGCGTGGCGGCGTCGCTCTGGCGCGCGATGCGCGCCACCTGGCCGCCCAGCGTTTCGCCGCTGCGCATGCGAATCTGTGCCCGCTGTCCGATCCGCAACTGGCCCAGCACCGACTCGTCGACCCGCATGGCCACCCACAGCGTGGCCGGGTCCACCAGTTTCAGGATCGGCGACCCGGTCAGCACGGTGCTGCCCGGTTCGGCCTGGCGCTGGATCACCATGCCGTCGATCGGGGCCAGCAGGCGCGTGTAAGTCAGCGAGACGCCGGCCGCCCGTGCCTCCTGGGCCACGGTCGTGGCGTCGGCCTCGCGCGCGGCCAGGCTGGCGCGGGCGGCATCGACACCGGCCCGTGCGCCGCGCAGGGCTGCGGTGCTGCCGTCCACCACCGCTTGTGAGACGAATCCTTGTTTCTGGAGCTCGGCATCGCGCCGTTGCTTGGACTGCGCCAATTCCAGCTCGGCCTGGGCCTTGGCCACGGTGGCCCGGGCCGATTCGATGTTGCGCGCGACGGCGCTCTGCTGTCCCTGGACCGCGGCAAGCCGCGCGGACGACTCACGGTCGTCGAGCGTGACCAGCAACTGGCCCTTGCGCACGCTGTGCCCCACGTCCACCAGCACCTCCACCACCGTGGCGTTGACGCGCGAAGCCAGCGACACCGCCGTGCGCGCCTGCAACGTGCCCGGCCCCAGCACCCGCAAGGGCACGGCGCCCTGGCGTGCGATGGCCACCGCCACCTCGACCGAACGGCCAAAGCGCCAATAGCCGAAAGCAGCGGCAAGGCCCACGAAGACCACCAGGGCCACGAGCAGGGTTTTGGTTTTGGATGTGAGGGTCATGGTGAGAGGGTTCGTTTCATGCCTGCTTTTTGCCGGGGCGCATGCGCAGCAGGAGGCCGTCCTTGACAACCCACTGATGGTACAGAGCGGCCAGCACGTGCACCGCCACCAGCGCCATCAGCAGGCGAGACGTCAGGCCGTGCACCTTGCGCAGCGTCCAGCCGTCCAGCGACTCGGGCAACGACGCCGAGCCCAGCACCGCGGCCAGCACGCCGCTCTGCAGCGCCAGCACCACGCCGCTGCCGGCCAGCAGCATCACCAGCAGGTTCAGGCCCATGTGGCCCAAGTGTGCCCACTTTTCGGCGACAACGGCCGGAGGGCGGGGCTTGACACGGCGCAAGAGCACGCGAGCCACTACCAGCCCGGCGGCCAGGGCGCCGAGGATCATGTGGATGCGGAAGTTGCCGATCTTGTCTGCGGTGTTGGGCATTTCGGCCAGCACGAAAGTGCCGGTGACCAGCAGGAAAACGATCAGGGCGGCGGCCAGCCAGTGGACGGCGATCTGTGAGGTGGCGTAGCGGAAGCGGTTCATGATGTGGGTTCCCGGGTTGCGATGGCCTGATCTTCGCGCCGCCATCGCGGCCCAAGGCGGGATCTTGGTAACACAGCATGTCAAGTGAGTCCCTGTCACGCAGGCTCACCAAACAGGCGGTGCGCAGACACACGGGCGCAGCGCTGGCTGCCTAGGATTGGGGCATCCCATCCACAAACCCCGGAGCCTCACATGAAAAAGATCGCCACCGCATTGCTCGTCGCCGCCTTGCTGCCCCTGCCCCTGCAGGCCCAGGACACCGCCGAAAACCTCGTCGCCGGCATGCGGAAGGCCGAAATGACCTACAAGGAACTCATGACCCTCATGGGCAAGTCCATCGGCATGATGCAGGAAGGGGTGCTGACCCACAACCGCGAGATGGTCGAGCAGGGCGCCAACATCATCTTCACCCACCCCGCGCCCAACCACTCACCCTGGGCCATCATGAAGCCCGAAGACCAGGCCGGCTTCAAGCAGGCCCTGGTGACCTACGACAAAGTGCTCGACGAGAACACCAACGACATCCTCAAGGCCACCCGCAGCCGCGACTGGATGGCCGCCACCGGCGCGCTGTCGCAGTTGCAGATCTCCTGTGTGTCGTGCCACGCGCAGTGGAAGGACAAGGCACAGAAGTGGCCGGCGCCGCTGCGCTGAACGATTCCAGACCGTGAACCGCCATCACTCGTGGCTGTGGCCGTGACCGCTTTGGTCGCTTTTTCCAAGTGAGCCCAGCTTGTCACATCCTGCGAGTGAGGCCAAGAAAGCGACCATCAGGAAAGTACCGATAACAGTTTTAAGAGTTTTCATGGGGAGATTGCATTGAGAAGGTATTTGGAGGGCTCTGAATGAAACGGACGCTGCGGCGGAAGCCGCAGCGCCCTCCAATTACTTCACGTGTTTGATGTCGGTGTAGTCGCCGCGCGTGCGCAGGACGACCTTCACGTTGGCTTCTCCCCGGTTGCGCCAGTACCAGCCGTGGTTGCCCGTGAACGCAGCCTCCAGAACACCCTCATCCGAGGCAACTCCGCGACCTTTTTCGTAGCTGATCGACTTGCCCGGTGCATCACCATGGGTGTCGAAGTTCACTGCGCCGCCCTCGACGACCCACGAATACTGCACCTTGGCTCCTTCGGCCATCTTCAGCTTGATTTCCGTACCTTCTCCCGGGGTCAGGATTACGGGCATTTCGTCGCGCCACACCACCTTGGGAGCAGCAGCCACCATAGCGGGCGCTGGTTGTGCGGCATTGGCCGAAGACACGCCCAGCGTCGTCCCGGCTGTCTGGGCCGGCGCCACCGGGGCGGCAGCGGCCGCATCGGCAGCAGCTTCTGCCGCCAGCTGTTGCTTGATGTCACCCATTTCGGTCATGCGCAGGACGCGCCCGATGCCGGTGGGATCGATGCCGTATTCAGCCGGCAGCACGACGGCAACCAGGAGCACCACCGCAGAGATGGCAGCCAGGATGGTGGAGCGCACCAGTTGCTTGGAGGAAGGCAGTTCGGCGCGCAGGGGGGTATCACTGTTGTACATATTGAATATTCCTTGGGTGTTCAAGACACAAAATAGCCGGTGAGCTGCATGCCCACCAAGATGAAGCCCGCACTCATCATGGCGACGTTGGCGGTGTAGGCATTGCGAACGAAGCTGGGGGTGCGGCGCCAGTAGCTCATGCCGATCAGGATGACTGCCAGTGCCAGCATCTGCCCGATCTCCACGCCCACGTTGAAGGCCAGCAGGTTGGGCACCAAGCCGTCGGTCGAGATCTCATACTCCTGAATCTTGGTCGCCAGACCAAAGCCGTGGAACAGGCCGAACACCAAGGTTGCCACCTTGGTGTTGGGCTGGAACCCCAGCCAACGCTGGAAAGCACCGATGTTGTCCAAGGCTTTGTAAACGACGGACAGACCGATGATCGCGTCGATCAGGTAGCTGTTGATCCCGACGTTGAAGTAAACGCCCAGGATCATGGTGGTGGAGTGACCCAACGCAAACAAGCTCACGTAGATGCCAATGTGCTTGATGCGGTAGAGGAAGAAGATCACACCGAACAGAAACAGGATGTGGTCGTAGCCCGTCATCATGTGTTTGGCGCCCAGGTACATGAAGGGCAGCAGATTGACGCCCGAAATTTCCTGGATGTAGCCCTTGTCCCCTGCTGTGACGGCGTGGGCAAAGGCCTCTGTGCTGCCCAATAAAAGGCAGATGAAGAAGGCTGAAAGTAGAAGCAGACGGGACTGCCAGATCGCACAAGGCGAACCTGGCAGCCTGTCGAGGACAGGACTGTGCATAAAGACTCCGATGGTCTGAAAGAAGGGGGAGCACTGCGTGGAGCAGTGCGGGGAGCGAGAAGCGTCTCAGCCCATGGGCGGGCGTTCCAGCCTGGACGCCTGCACCATTTCAATCCACGGCCGCACCCGCCCGACCCAATCGGGGAGCTGCGGTGCCGACGAGCTCCAGGCGACGGGCAGGGCGTGCGCTTTGTCGTGCGAGTGATCCGCCCCATGGTGGGAATGGTCGGCAGCGGCGCTCAGATTCACCATCGCCAATCCGTCGTCTCCACCCTGTTCATCTTCGTGCGCATGTCCATGCGCATGTTCGTGCGAACCGTCAGAGGAAAGCGGAGCGACGTGGATCGACGCTGCGATGGCAGCAAGGCCGTGGGAGCTCGTGCCCCCGATCGAAGAGAAGACAGTTCCGAACATGATCACCACCAGCACCAGCCATCGCACGCCCAGCGCTGCCCGGTCAGGGGGCAAGGAGCGGGGGAAGCGCAGGGTCATGGGTGTTGATGCATTCAGTGTTGGTCGAGGGATTATAGTAACCTCCCCCAGGGGATACGATCAGCCATGACGCAACCGCACACACATGCCACCCACCCAGCCATCATCAAACGCCTTCGCAGAGCCAGCGGACACCTGAGCAGCACCATAGAAATGCTGGAGCAGGGACGTACCTGCCTGGATGTCGCTCAGCAGCTGCAGGCCGTTGAGAAAGCGATCCAGCAAGCCAAGAATGCCCTGATCCGGGACCACCTGGATCACTGCCTCGAAGACCTCGTGGGGCCTCTGGGCACCGGTCAGCGCCATTCCCTCGACGAGTTCAAGGAAATCACCCGTTACCTCTGAGCCCCGGGCTCCCTCCGCACCCGAGCACTTCGACCCCGAGAAACAACATGCTGGACATACTCGCCCACCGCACCTACCGCCATCTGTTCGCAGCTCAGGTGATTGCCCTGATCGGGACCGGGCTGGCCACGGTGGCACTGGGCTTGCTCGCATTTGACCTGGCCGGCGACAACGCGGGCATGGTGCTGGGCACAGCCTTGGCCATCAAGATGATCGCGTACGTGGGTGTAGCACCGGTCGCGGCGGCCTTTGCCGAGCGCCTGCCCCGGCGCACCATGCTGGTCACGCTGGACTTGGTGCGTGCGGCTGTGGCGTTGCTGCTGCCGTTTGTTTCCCAGATCTGGGAGGTGTACGTGCTGATCTTTGTGCTGCAGGCGGCGTCGGCCGCCTTCACTCCCACTTTCCAGGCCACCATTCCCGACGTGCTACCTGACGAAAAGGACTACACCAAGGCCTTGTCACTCTCTCGTCTGGCCTACGACATGGAGAGTCTGGTCAGCCCCATGCTGGCGGCGGCCTTGCTCACGGTGATCGGCTTTCACGATCTGTTTGCCGGCACGGTATTGGGTTTCCTGGCGTCGGCGGCACTGGTGGTGTCAGTGGTGCTGCCGGTGCATCCGGCGCCGCAGCGTCGCGGCATCTACGACCGGACCACGCGCGGCTTGCGCATCTACCTGGCCACGCCCCGTTTGCGCGGGCTGCTGGCAGTCAATGTGGCCGTGGCGGCGGCTGGCTCCATGGTGTTTGTCAACACGGTGGTTATCGTTCAAGCCAGTCTGGGCCTCACCCAGGGTGCGGTGGCCGTAGCGTTGGCCAGTTTCGGCGCGGGCTCCATGGTGGCCGCACTGGTGCTGCCCCGCCTGTTGGAGAAGCTGCCGGACCGCAGCGCGATGCTAGGTGGTATCGGCTTGATGGTCGCAGGGCTCTTCGTGGGGACATGGGTTGAGGGGCACGCTTCGCTGATGGCCTTGTGGTTTGCGCTCGGTCTTGGTTACTCCACCGCCCAGACACCCTCCGGGCGCTTGCTGCGGCGCTCTGCGCATCCAGAGGATCGCCCAGCGCTTTTCGCCGCGCAGTTCGCCCTGTCGCATGCCTGCTGGTTGTTGTTCTATCCATTGGCCGGCTGGCTGGGTACTCGATATGGGATGGCAGTGACCTTTGTTGTCCTGGCTGGCGCGGGCGCATTGAGCTTCTGGATCACTTCGATTGTTTGGCCCTCTGAGGACCCTGAGGTCATCGAGCACGAACACCCTGACTTGCCAAGCGGACATGCACACACTCTGGGTGGTGCCGTTGACGCCAGCGATCAAGTCCGGCACGCACACCCTTTTGTTGTCGATGACTTCCATCACCAATGGCCCCGCGTTGGTCGATGAAATTGGGGCATTCGGCCTGCACTCAGTTGCGAGCACTATCTGACTTAGCCCGCGTAAGTCGAGTGACCGGTCTGCGTGCATGATCCGTCGCTGAATGTCCTGCTCGGCAATTGACCGGTTGCTGTTTCTGAAAAAACACAGTGCTTAAATTCGAGTGTCCGTACCCAGCCTTTACGAGGCATTGACCTGCAACCGCAATACACTCCGCGCCGCACTTCACGAGGCTCCGACCGTCCGCGCGCTCGCCGATTTCGCGAGCGGTAGGATGTCCTAATCGGCTAGCGACAGCCGCAAAGATCGCGATGCCAATGGAACCACAAAGACGTAGGAGCGTGGGTGTCAGGGAAGCCGACCTTTGAGGTACTTGCCCGCGCCGCCGCTCAACTCGCTGCGATCAATGAGTTTGCCTTGGAATTGGAAGTCCCGATCAATGCGGACGATCAGCAGCTTTTCGAAGTCGCCTTGGCTCTTAACCAGAACTTGGTCGCTGGTCTTTTCGGGCGAGATAGTCTTGACCTCAATGCGCTTGCCGTTAATCATGCCGTCCGAGCCAGGCGCGTGGGTCGCATGGCGGCGCAGACCAAACTTGATCTCTGCGTAGATTTCTCCCAGTTCGCCCCATATCTGAAGGTAGCGGCCGGTGTTCTCGAAATGCCGCTCGGCGCAGTCGACCAAGTTCTGGAAGATTTCCGTCTGCTCCAGGATGCTGAACGGAAACCCCTCTCTGCTCCGGACGGGCTGAACTGAGCGGGCGTCCTCTTCTGGCTCGCCCTCAAGTTGTTCTTCGGCCCACTGCCTGTCGATGTACTTCGCTTCCCAAGGGGCATAGCCGCAGGCGGCAGCGCCAGCGATGTCCTCGGCGCTGTAGCCACGGTCGTTCATCTCGTACAGAAAATCCCAATCGCTCACGGTTCTTTCTCCTCATCCTTCTCCAGCCCCAATTGTGGCTTGGTCACTGCAGCCCTGGTGCAAACCGTTTCCAGGCCTGTGCCCTTTACGCGCCGACACGGGACAAGATGCCAGCCAAGGTACGGGCATTGATCGACTTTCTGGTGGAAAAACGTGAGGCGACCGACCAAAAGGCAACGCCAGCTCCAACCAAGAAACAAAGTAAGCCGTAAAAGTCATGAGTCGCCGCCGAAGGACTCACGTGGGCGTGTGTCAGCTGGCCAGGCACCTTGCTTTGTGATCGACCGGAGAGGCATCATCGCTAACGTTCAAGCCTCACACAGGAACAACAGCAGGCAGCCTCAAGCCGGCATAGCCAGTTCATCGTGAAGCGGTCGCTGGCGTGGTCGATCGCTGAATGGCGGCTGATGGCCGTCCCTGCTGTTTGGATCGCCGTCCCTGAGTGACTCCGTTCAGCCTTGAACGGACATTGCGCAACTGAGGGTCAACAGTGCGTCGCCAGAGCTGGCGATGCAGCTCAATCCACAGAAGACCACCGATATGGCCGGTCGCGCCGGCGATAAGGGCTTTCTGCGCACGAGGTACTGAGGATCACACTTGTGTCGTCAGTCCTCAGCCGTGGCGCCGGTACTTTTGAGTTCGGCAAACTTGGCCGCCATGGTCGGGTTGCCCCTGGTCAGCTTCTTGATGGTCACGTCCTGGGCTTTGTCATTCGCCAATCGCAGGTTGCGATCAGCTCCCAGCAGGGCGTCTTTGGTTTTCTGCAGGTGGTCGATGGACTTGTCGATCTCCGCAATCGCCTTCTGGAAGTGTCCTGTGGCCAGATCGTAGTTGCGTGCGAAGGCGCTCTTGAAGGTCTCCAGCTGGTTCTCGAAGTTGGTGATGTCTATGTTCTGGGCCTTCACCAGGGCCAGTTCCGTCTTGTACTTGACGGCGTTCATTGCAGCGTTGCGCAGCAGCGTGATGATGGGAATGAAAAACTGCGGCCGCACCACATACATCTTCGGATAGCGGTGGAACACGTCAACGATGCCCGTGTTGTAGAGCTCGCTGTCGGGTTCCAGAAGGGAGACCAGCACCGCGTACTCGCAGCCCTTCTCTGTCCGGTCCTTGTCCAGCTCTTTGAGGAAGTCCTCATTGCGCTTCTTGGTGGCCGTCGCATCGCTCTCGTTTTTCATCTCGAACATGATCGACACGATTTGTGTGCCCGACTCATCAGCGTCGCGGAAGATGTAGTCAACTGGCGGGCCACCTGGCCGGCCTCCAACTGAGCCTTGAGCTTCTGGATCTCCGCATCCCGTTCAGCGCCCTGTTTTTGCAACTCCGCACTCAGCTGGGCACGTGCCAGTTCCACGGCAGTCTGTTTGTCGCGCTCGGCCAGCTCCAGCCGCTCGTGCAGTTGATGCTCAAAGTCGCTGTCGCGTACCAGTTCATCAAGGCGGGCGTCATCTTGGTGGATCTTCAGTCGGCCAGCGTGCAGCAGAGGGAGCTGGACCTGGGCGACCCGAACGAGCAGCCGGCCACGCGCGATCGCTCTCGGCTCATGGCGGCCATGGACCTGATCAACACCCGCTTCGGGAAAGGCACCGTGCACTCCGGTGGCACCGGCAAACCTGGAACGAATCGGGTGTGGACGATGAAGCAGGAGCGCAGGACGCCGGCCTACACCACCTGCCTGGCCGATGTACCGGTAGCCCGGGCGTGAGCGCGGTATCTCTAGCTGGAGTGGGTCACAGGCCAGGACTCACGGGACGCGCTTTTTGGACAAACGCATTTCGGTCTTGTAGCGCTTGAGCGTGACCTGCAGTAGTTCGGGCAGCTCCACCTCTAGCCCTCCGGCCAGCTTGAGCAACACCGTCAGCGTCGGCTGGTTTTGAGCCAGCTCCAATTTGGCCACAAAGGTGCGGTTGACATCGCTGCGATGCGCCAGGTCCTCCTGCGAGATCCCAAGCTCGCTGCGGCGTGCTTTGAGTTCGGCCGCAAACGCCCTCATCAACTCCAGGTTTTGAGCAGTTTTCATCCGGCGAATCTCTCCGGATAGAACCACTTATGCACCCGCTTATATGGTACAAAACGAACACCCAAGGATGCTCAAAAGCGAACAGCGCCCTACTCCCCAAACACCAGCGCTCGAGCAGTTCAAAACGAATTGGCTAACACCCAACGACCTCAACGCACCATGAACTCAGACAAGATCTACGCCGCCATCGTCCTGGCATTCATTGTTTTCATCATGGGAACCAGCGCACGAATCAACAGCAGCAAGCCGAAACCCAAGTACGAGCCCGAACCACTCCAATGGTCCGTCTCCAACCTCAATGAGAGCGACTGCAACACAACAACGACACCCGCGGAATGGGTGAGAGAACTCGCTGGCCCCAACATCCAGGCCTTCATGTCGATGAACGGTGATGGGTCAGTGACGGTCACCCAAATCACTGATCAAGAATGGAGGCGTCGATGGGTGCTCTACCCGACGCGCGTGGCCTGTCTGAATTCGATCTCAAGGTTTAACCACGTCGTGCGACCTTGAGCAACTGCGCTGTGGGCGTGACATCCGGCTTTTTGCGACCGCACCTCTTTTCGAGGGAGAGGTTGAAATCACTCCAGCGGCAAGCGATTTCGGCTTGGAACGACATCACGTCCGTGAGGCAGGATAAGGCTGGGAGCAGTCTGTGGTCACAGTTCGAACACAGGCGGCTTCCGACCCATACCGGCCATCGCCCAGATCCAAAGCCGCGCGTGGCGCCTTCTACGAAGCTGTCATCGCCGGCATGTAATGAACCGCCCCGGGTTTTGAGGAGGCTCTTTTCTCTGAGAGGATTGAGCCATGAGCAAGAAGTCGAACCAGTTTTCACCCGAGGTCCGCGAACGCGCTGTTCGCATGGTGCAGGAGCACCGAGGCGAGTACCCCTCGCTGTGGGCCGCCATCGAATCCATCGCCCCCAAGATCGGCTGCGTGCCCCAGACCCTCAACGAATGGGTCAAGCGCGACCAGATCGATGCCGGCGTGCGCGACGGCATCACGACATCCGAACGTGAACAGATGAAGGCGCTGGAGCGCGAGGTCAAAGAACTGCGCAAAGCCAACGAGATCTTGAAGCTGGCCAGCGCGTTTTTCGCCCAGGCGGAGCTCGACCGCCGTCTGAAGTCCTGAAGGACTTCATCGATCAGCATCGACAGGCCTACGGGGTCGAGTCGATCTGCAAGGTGCTGCAGATCGCCCCGTCAGGCTATTGGCGCCACGCCGCTCACCAACGCAATCCCGAACTGCGCTGTCAGCGAAATCAGCGTGACGACACCTTGGTGCCGCACATTGAACGCGTCTGGCAGGCCAACATGCGGGTCTACGGCGCCGACAAGGTCTGGAAGCAGATGAACCGAGAGGGAGTCGCCATTGCTCGCTGCACGGTCGAGCGCTTGATGAAGCGCCTGGGCTTGCAGGGCGTGCGCCGCGGCAAGGTGGTGCGCACCACTATCAGCGACATGAAGGCGCCATGCCCGCTGGACCGGGTCAACCGACAGTTCAAGGCAGAGCGGCCCAACCAGCTCTGGGTCTCGGACTTCACCTACGTTTCAACCTGGCAAGGCTGGTTGTACGTGGCCTTCGTGATCGACGTGTATGCCCGGCGCATCGTGGGCTGGCGAGTCAGCAGTTCCATGCACACGGAATTCGTTCTGGATGCCCTGGAGCAGGCGCTGTATGCCCGGCAACCCGAGCGTGATGGCGCACTGATTCACCATTCCGATAGGGGGTCCCAATACGTTTCTATCCGCTACAGCGAACGGCTCTCGGAAGCTGGCATTGAGCCTTCGGTGGGCAGTAAAGGTGACAGCTATGACAACGCCCTGGCCGAGACGATCAACGGGTTGTACAAGGCCGAGGTGATCCACCGCCGGTCATGGCCAACCCGCGAATCGGTGGAACTGGCCACGCTGGAATGGGTGTCCTGGTTCAACCATCACAGGCTGCTTGGCCCCATCGGATACATACCGCCCGCAGAAGCTGAGGCAAACTACTACCGGCAACTCGCCAGTCAGACCTCCATGGTGGTGGCCTGACTTAAACCAACCGGCCTCCACGAAACCCGGGGCGGTTCATAATGCGACCTGGTTGAGCTGTGAGTCGGTTCGCAATCGCTCCGTAGTCGCAGACACCACGTGCAATCACCCACAATCCGGCCCGTACGCACCCACGCTGCTTCTACAGGCGATAGCTCGCACCCTGCTAACAGGACTCCCATGACCAACACCGCCCGATTTGAGCTCTTCTCTTTTTGGCGCACCTCCGCGACCTACCGCGTCCGCGTCGCCTTCAACCTCAAGGGCGTGACGCCGCAGGAGCACACCATCAACCTCGATGCCGGCGAGCAGCGCAGCGAGGCTTTCCTCAAGATCAACCCGATGGGCGCGATTCCGGCGCTCGTGGACCACGGTCCGGGTCAGCCGCAGACGCCCCTGACGCAGTCGCTGGCCATCCTGGAATTCATCGAGGAAAGCTTTCCGACGCCCGCGCTGCTGCCGACTGATGCGCACGGCCGCGCTCGGGTGCGCTCACTGGCTGCCATGCTGGCGGCGGACACGCACCCGTTGATCACCCCGCGGGTCAAGAAGTACCTCACCACCCAAAGCGGCTTCGATGATGCGGCCTGGCGTGCCTGGCAGATCCACTGGTTCACGACGGGCTTGCAGGCCTTGGAGCAACGGCTGATCAACGAGCCCAGCACCGGCACCTTCTGCCATGGCGACACGCCGACGATCGCCGACATTTGTCTGGCCAGCATCATCGCGGTGATGCGCGTGTTCAAGATCGACGTGCCGGGCATTCCGACCGTGATGCGGGTGATGGCGGCCTGCGAGCAGCTGGAGGCCTTCGCCGCGGCCGATCCAAGCCGGCAGGTGGGCGCACCGAAGGCCTGACGGACGCCTTGGGCGGCGTCTCGGAGCGCCGCCGATCCTGCAAAGGCGCCGGCGAGCCCGCGCCCCGGTGCTGAATTCCTGCCATTTCCAGACGTCGCCTCGCCAGATCCAGACACGCGATCCTGGGTGCTCGCCATAAATTTGTCTCCAGCCGATGCCACGCCATCGCGGCGCACCGGTCACCAGCAGCAATCAAGGAGACATACCGTGACGAGTTCAAAGACAAAGGCCACGCTGGACAGCGTGCTCACCCAAACCACCCAGCGCCATGGCGGCGCACCGGGCGTGGTGGCCATGGCGACGGACCGCAATGGCAACTTCTACGAGGGCGCCTCCGGGACGCGAGAGCTCGGACAGGATCGACCCATGACGACCGACAGCGTCTTTGCGATCTTCTCCACCACGAAGGCGCTGACCGGCACCTGCATCATGCAGCTGGTCGAGGAAGGCCGCATCTCGCTCACCGACGATGCCGGCAAGTACGTGCCCGAGATTGACCAGCTCCAGGTGCTCGACGGCTTTGGCGCTGACGGCCAGCCCCGCACGCGTGCGCCCAGGCGCAAGATCACCGTCAACGACCTGATGCTCCACACCTCGGGGCTGTGCTACGAGTTCTTCAGCGCCGATGACCTGAAGTACCGCACGGCCAAAAACATCCCGACGGTGGTGTCGAGCAGCTTCGATTCGATCCGCACGGTGCTGCTCCACGAGCCGGGCGCTGCGTGGACCTACGGCGTCAACATTGACTGGCTGGGGCGCATCGTCGAGCAGCAGCGCGGCAAGCGCCTGGGCGAGGTGATGAAGGAGCGCATCTTCGGGCCGCTGGGCATGAACGAGATCGGTTTCCAGATGACCGAGGCGATGAAGGCCCGGCGCGTGACGATCCACGATCGCGCGGCCGACGGCAAGCTGACCCCGCTGCCCGACCTGGTGCTGCCCGATCCGCCGCCGATGGACATGGGCGGCCATGGCCTGTACGCCACGGTGGGCGAGTACATGAAGTTCATCCGCATGATCCTGAATGACGGCGCCGGGCCGAACGGCCGTGTGCTCAAGGCCGAGACCGTGCAGCAGATGTCGCAGGACGGCCTCGCCGCCCTCGGGCTGTCGGTTGGCGGGTGGACCACGTCGATCCCGTCGCTCAGCAACACCGGCGAGTTCTTCCCGGGCACCGCCAAGGGATGGGCCTACACCTTCATGACCAACCGCGAGCGCACGCCCTCGGGCCGCCCCGCCAACTCGCTGATGTGGGCCGGTCTGGCCAACTGCTTCTACTGGATCGACCGCAGCAGCGGGATCGGCGGCTACTGGGCGACCCAGATCCTGCCGTTCCAGGACACGGCGTCGTACCCAGGCTTTGTGGAGTTCGAGACGGCCGTCTATCATCACCGGTGAGCCGCTTACTTCCGCGGCGCACGCTGTGAGGAGTACACCGGCATGGAAGCGATCCGCAACGTCCTGGTCACCGACGTCACCGGTGCCCCCAGCACCCGCCACCGTCTGGTGGCGTCGACGGATTGGGACGAGGTGCAGCACTGGTGCAAGCAGGTCTACATGCCGTATGACGCGGCGCCGGTCGGGCTCGTGCGGCAGCCCGACTCGGTGCTCGACGCCATCCGCATCGGGCACTTCACGCTCAGCCGCTTCAGCTACGGCGTGCCAGTGCACCTGACCGGTTTTGCCGCGGAGGCCGGCACCGGCCTGGTCCTCACGACCCTGCGTGGCGCCATTCGGCACTGGTCGAGCGGGCGGGAGTATGCGGACACGGGGGTTGGCGAAGCCTTCCTCGTGGACAACTCGCGCACCCACTACTGGCTCGATGCCGATCCGCATCATCTGCAGGTCAACCTGACCTTCCAGCATGATGCGATGGCCGCGCTCCACGAACGCTGGTTCGGCGCGCCGGCTGATGAGCGGATGTGGGCCCGCAAGTTCCGCTTCGGCGGTGCGCAGTCCAGCTGGATCAGCCTGTTGTCCTACGTGTGCCGCTGCATCACCGAGATGCCGGACGCGGTGGAGCAGGGTCCGCTGGGGCGACACCTGGAGGAGATGATCGGGCTGCACCTGTTGACGTTGTGGCGACAGCAGCTGGAGAGCCCTCAGGAGCCGACTGTGCACCGACTGGTGCCTCGCCATGTGCTGCTGGCCGAACAGCACATGCGAGACCATGCTCAGCACGCGCCCACCTTGAGCGAACTGGCGCGGAGTGCCGGCGTCAGCGTGCGCACCCTCAATGCCGCGTTTCGGGAGTTCAGGGGCTGCACGCCGATGCAGTGCCTGCGCGACATCCGCCTGAACGGCGTGCGCGCAGAGCTGCTGGTGGCCTCTCCACAGACCAAGGTTCGAGACGTGGCCGAAGCCTGGGGCTACGCCAACCTCGGCATGTTTGCCGCCAGCTACCGCAACCGGTTCGGCGAATCGCCCTCGACGACGCTTTCTCGGCGCTGAACGCATTCGGGGCGATGTCTGTGAGACGGAGCAGTTCGGCGGTAGAAGGTCGACGAGCCGACGGCAGGTCCCCGGGCAGGTAACTGCCGAGTGGCCGTTGTTCGGCAACCAGCCGGCCGTCCGCTCGTGGCCGAGCGCGGTCTTGCGGCGTGAGTGACTGACCGGCCGCTCCCGCTGCCCAACAGCCCTTCAGGCAATTCCGTCATAGGGCGCATGTCCTGAGTGTCGGGGGCCTCAAACCCTCACCCCATCCCCAGCACCTTGCGCTGCTCCGCCCAGTCCAGCGGCAAGGGCAGGGCCTGCATCAACCGGGTGGCCGTCACATCGACGGGATGATCACCCGCCGCGATGGCCTGCGTGATGTCGGGCGCCAGCAGGGCCAGGTGCATCAGTCGAGTCACATACCCCGGGCTGACGTTCTCGCTCTTGGCGATGTCGCCGATGCCGTGGCCCAGCCTGGTCAGACGCTCCAGCCAGTCGCGTGCCTTGTTGATCAACTGGATCATGGTCTGATCGGGCTCTGGTGGCCGGTTGGCATTGGCGCCACCGATGACCAGTCGCACCGCCATGCCGCAGCGTTTTCTCTCTGCTTCGATTTCAATCTGAGCAGTCTCGGGACCAACCCCTGCCTTGACCATATCAGCGCCCACCAGGTCGATGGTGATCCGAACTGCCGTCGGTCCGACCTCCACTGACTCCACAGAGCGCCCCAGCGTTTCCCGGGCGTGCTGTTCCTGCTCGCTCTTGGCCAGTGCCTGTGCCAGCTTCTGCCCGGCCGAGATAGCGTCTTCCGCCGCCTTGGCATCGCTCCAGCCCACCGCGTCCACCACCCGCTGGGCATCCGCCGCCCAGTTCCTCAGTGCCTGGACCACCAGTTGCTCGATCTCGTTGGCAGGTAGCCGGACGGGATCACCGGGATCGTCCGCCGGTGTCACGTAGTAGCGGTAGCGCTTGTTGCCCTTGCGCGCATGCGAAGGAATCAGGCGCCGCCCTTTCTCGTCAAACAGCTTGCCGCTGAGCAGACTGGGGTGGGCCGCATGGGCCTGGCTCTTGTGCCCACTGCGCTGGGCTTCGAGCTTCGCCTGCACGGCATCCCACAGACTCTTCTCGATCAGCGGCGGATGCTGCCCAGGATGCATCTCTCCCTTGTGCACCATCTGACCGATGTAGACCGGGTTGCTCAGGATCCGGTACAGGTGCCCGCGGCTGAACGGCTTGTTGCCGCCGAAGCCCGGCCGCTTGTGCTCCCGCTCTGGCGTGAGCCAGCCGCGCTTCTGCAGCTCCTCACCCAGCTCGGTCACGCTGCCGAGCTTCAAGTACAGCTCGTAGATCTCCCGCACCCGGGGTGCCTGTTCCACATCGGCCTCCAGCGTCCGGCCCTTGGCCCGGTAGCCCACGGGTGGAATGCCCCCCATCCACAGCCCCTTGCGCTTGGACGCCGCGATCTTGTCCCGGATGCGTTCACCGGTCACCTCGCGCTCGAACTGCGCGAACGAGAGCAACACGTTCAGGGTCAGCCGGCCCATCGAGGTCGTGGTGTTGAACTGCTGGGTGACCGACACAAAGGACACGCCCTTGGCATCGAACAGGTCCACCAGCTTGGCGAAGTCGGCCAGGGACCGGGTCAGGCGGTCCACCTTGTAGACCACGATCACATTGACCTTGCCCGCTTCGATGTCCTGGATCAGGCGGCGCAGGGCCGGGCGCTCCACGTTGCCGCCCGAGAAACCACCGTCGTCGTAGGCCGTGGGGATCAGGTTCCAGCCCAGACCCTTCTGGCTGAGCACGAAGGCCTCGCAGGCTTCGCGCTGCGCGTGCAACGAATTGAAGTCCTGCTCCAGCCCTTCCTCGGAGGACTTGCGCGTGTAGATTGCACAAGCCAACGAGGGCAGGGCAGGCGCCCCAGACGATCCAACCGGTTTCGTAGCCATCAGCGCCGCACCCCGAAGAACACCGGCCCGGACCAGTGGGTGCCGGTGATGGCCTTGGCCACCGCACTCAGGCTCTTGTAGGTCTTGTCCTGGTGGGCAAAGCCCTGGGGCAGGACCAGCACCTCGTGGGTGACACCCTGCCACTCCCGCAGAAGACGGGTGCCCGGCGCCAGCACCGGTGCTGAGGCGGTGCTGCGCAGCACACGTTTGAGGCGCGCCGCACCCTTGGGTCCACACCAGTCGTTGTCCAGCATCTGGTCCTGCGCATGCCAGGACAGGACCCGGCGGATCAGGTTCACCTGCACATGGGCCGGGGGCTCCCGATCGAACAGGGACTGCCAGCGCTCGACCAGCGTGGCCCGGTCCGCCTGAAGAATCTGCTCCACCACGCTCATGCTTCCGCCGCCTCCACGATCCGGTACGCATGCTGCAGCGTTGCGCCTGGCTCCAACGTCATGTGGCGCAAGGATTGCTCCCAAACGAGTTGGTTCCTTTGCAACGCAGTGCAGGTTTTGTGCTCCGCGTAGTCGCGCAGCCTAGGCCATGGCGGACCAGAGGTATCGGTGCGCCGCAATGCCAATGCCGACACCTCTTTCACGCAACCATCGTGCAGTATTTGGATCTCCGCACCTTGCTTCGCCACATGCCGCTCAAGGCGGCGCAGTTGGTTACGTTGCAGGCGCAACTCTTCACAACGACTCTGCAGGATGTTGTGCTGCACTTGCAAATCTTTGCGCTCCGCCTCGGCCATGGCCTCGATGCTCAGGTGCGTGCGGTACATGTTGCGCAGCCGCCCTAAGGGGCTGGTGCTGGTGCGCAATTGCGCATGCAACTGTGCACGCAGTTGCGCCATGAGCGGTTGCAAACGGGCATACAGGGCCGGTTGATGCTCCGCCATGCTGGCCCAACTCTTGCCAATTTCCAAAGGAAAGTACCAGTCTGGGTTTTGTGCTGCGGGCGACAAGCCCCCAAAACTGGCAATTTGCCCAATCAGGCGGGTACGCAGATGGTGGGCGGCCAAGTCAGGGGTGTTGCGAATGAGTTCCTGCACGCTGTTATCACTGGTGGCAAAGGTGGTCATCCTCTGGTGGCGCCTCATCGGATGAGATGTCTTCTTCCTCCCGGAGCACCACCTCGATCAGCCCTTGGTCGAGCTGCTGGCGGCGCCACTGCCAGCTGACCAGAAAGCGTTGCCACAGATGGGGTGGGCCCTCATCGCCAACCTCCTTCTTCTGGCGCACCACCCGCGCTTGCGGGAAAAACGACTGGTCGATGGACAGCAGCTGGCCTTGGCTGAGCGAGAAGTACGCCAGGTGGGGCCATTGGCCGGTGCGCTGACGGACGATCTCGCCATAGAGCACCAGCTGCAGGTGCCGGTTGTTCGCGAGCTTGTCGGCGTACGTGGTACTGCCCCATTTCATGTCGATGATCGCTTGCTGACCATCCTCGCGCGTGACCAGCAGGTCGCTCGATCCCCCGATGGCCCCGCCGGTGAAGTGACCTTCGAGCTTTTCCTCGGAGGTGATGTACACGACCTTGGCTGCGCGCCATTGCTGGCGCAACTGCTGCAAGGCGACCTTGAGCCTGCGCCTGAATGAGGCCAGCTCCTCCTGGCGCCCGGGCATCAGCAGCACCGCACCTTCCTGAGCGACGAGGGCGTCGAACTCGGGGTCAAACCACTGCCCGAAATCTGGATCGGAGAGTGTGAGCGCGTCCGGCCGCTGCACATAGCGCTCCACGAGGTGGTGGGACAGGTTGCCATACAGAAGCACCCCATCACTGACATCCAGGATACTGCTGGGGCTGAGCTTGGCCGGGTACTTCAGCACCCAGAGGAAAGGGTTGAACAAGAAGGACTCGAGGCTGGAGAACGACTCTTTTTCGCGCCTGGGAACAGAAACCTCGGCCGGCAAGGTCCACCAACGCCGCCGGCCAGGCAAAGGCTGGTGAGCCACCGGCTGCAGCGTGTGGTCGGTCAGCGCCGCTTCCATCGACTGGATGCTCGACCCGTGCCCCTTCTCGAACAGGGATTCGAGCCGCAGCCAGACCGGGTGGACTTCCTCGCCCTGCGGCGGAAGGACCAGCACAAGGCGCTGGCGGGCCGCCAGGATGGGGCTCAACCAGTGCCGCGCTTCACGCGCCAGCAGATCGCTCGTCTCGGGCAGATGCACCCCGGCCTGGCGCAAGTCGCCCAACTCGGTTCGAGACCAGGGATGGGCGCGGACCAGGCTGGGGGCCTTCATCTGCCACCACAGCACCTGATCGACCGCCTCGGTGGCCGCCCCTGGGTGGGTGACGGTGCGGCACGAGCCGACCTGGGCAACCAGCAGCGGGTTGGTGCCGCCTTGCGCCGTGGCCTGGGACAGCAGCGTTTGCAGCGACTGGGCACCGATGTGAGTCTCGCCTTGCAACGCCAGCGCCTGCAGGGCACGCTGCAGGGTGAGTGTCTGGGACAGCCCGCTGTTGAATGCCATCTGGCGGGCGGGGTCTGGGTCCCTCAGCCGTCCCTGCAGATACTGCGAGAGGGCATGCAGCCGGTCTGTCAGCAACCGAAGGGGCGCTCCCTGCACCGGGTCGTGGCGCTCATGTTCCACCCAGATGCGGATGCGCTCCCGCACATTGGCCCAGTCAAGCCCGTCCTTCTCGCAGTCGGCTTCGATCTGCTTCATTGTCCTGTCCCATGCCGGCCCCTGGCCGATGCCAGGGGACTGCGCCAGCATCTCCGAGAGCCGGATGCGAGCCACCCGGGGCACCGGGCAGATGGGATGGGTGAGGAATTGCAGCAAGCCGTAGAGGTCCAGTGGTGCCCACATCTGGCCAAGCACTAGCGGCAACACTTGCAGCGCCGGACGCAAGGCGCTGGGTTCCTTGAAACCCTGACGGGGCAAGTGGGCCGCCACAAGCATCTCGTCCAGCACCCCCACGTCCGTGGTGCACATCAGGGTCTCTTGAGGATCAAGGGTCAAGGCGGCGGCCAGGCTTTGCGCAGCCAGCCATCCGGTCTCCGCTTGGAGCACCTGTACCGTTCCGTCGTCGCGCCAGCGCAGCGGCGATACCGATCCGTTGGCCGCATTCGTGGCTGTGTCTTCGCGCAGCAAGGCTCGTTGCAGTTCACCCAGCAAGGTGTCTGATGCTGCGGCACCAGTTGCTTTGGGGGGCTCAATCGGTGACAGGTGGCGAAGAACCCTTTGCCAGGCAAGCGGCCACCACGAAAGCGGTTCGTGCAAGCTCAGTCGCGTGACGCGGGCCGGTAGTCGGGTGAGAGCGGCGTCCACCAGGGCCAGCCGCTCGCCAATGCCGGGTGCCAGCTTGCCGCAGGTCTGCGCCTCCACATCGGCCATATCGCGCAGGCGCCGGGAGGCTGAGCGAGCCAGCCCTGCAACGTCGTTGGGCATCCAGCCATGCAGATGCCATTGGTCACGCCATTCCAGCAAGGTGGAGGTCGTCCCCAGCTCGTCGACGGCAAAGCTCTGGTGGTAGAAGCGCTCGGGGTGATCGAGCTTCTTGAGCAGCTCTCGATACTGCAGGACCCGGTCGGCGCCGCTGGGTTCCTGGCGCAACAAACCCAGATGAGTCTCCAGGACGTTCAGCAGGCCTAGCGGGCCGGTGGTAAGTGCGTCGAGTTCGTTGACGTGGGCATGGCCCCGCTGGCCATCCAGAAGCAATCCGACCTGAAGATGCATGTCCCTGCCTGTGAAGTCTGTTCTTATTCCTTGGTGCACACGGCCCCAAGACCTTGTTTTTCACCCTACCGTGCAAGCGTTGGTGACAACAGTATCAATCTGAATCGGACCACTGGCACTCTACCTCGTGTGGGATCGTCTCGCTGTCGTATGAAATACGCACGCTGCGGCCAAAAACCGGAGCGAAAGAGAAGTGAACATTCAGCGTGGGACACAAGATGCGGTCACCTGACTGGGCCAAGGCCTGCGCCTTGGCCTCGAAATAGCGGTTAATCGCTGCAAGCTGCTCGGCGCTGAGCTGGAAGTCTTGGTGGGTGAGGGGCATGGTGGCTGAGGACGACGGTCGGGCCATCCCGTTGGGGTTCTTGCGGTTGTCAGGTCGCCGCACAGGGGCAGGCCCGGCGGGTCAGCAGCGTGCGCAGTTCCTGAGTCCTGCAGTGCAGGGCAGAGTGAGGCGGGATCGGTGCACTCAAAGGCGCTGGTGATGCGTGCAAATGGAATGCATGGGCCATGTCAGGCATCCTTTTCCTGGACGACGGCGTTCAGCGATGCGAGAAGGGCCGTCAGGCTGGATTGACGTTGCTCCTCCAGCAGACATCCTTCCCAGAACCAGTGATCAAAGGTCCTCATGAGCGCATCGCGAAGCGGCACCCCTTCAGACAAGTGATGCGCGATGTCTTGCGCTTGGCTCAGGTATTCGTCCTCCATGCCTTCGTTGGCGTTGCAGCAGGTGTTCATGGGGTCGTTCTGGTAGAGCTGCTGCGAGATGCGATGAATCAACTGTTGGTCGGCAGATGAGGGCATGACGTTTCTCCTTGGCGGGGTGATGGATGGCATTCCTTTTTGGCGTGTAGTCCCTGGATTCAACGCGGTGTGACAGCACCCAAGAAGGAAGTATGAGCATTGCTGCGACGAAATGTGTCGCGGTCAAATCCTATACTGCGGCAGACAGATCGTTGAACACATGCCTGCCCAGACCACCCGCCGAACCCTTTCCCGCCAGTGGGAGTTGTTGAAGCTGTTGCCTTCCCGCGGTGTGGGCAAGACGGCTGCCGAGCTCACACAGGCGCTCAACGCACAGGGTTTCGCGGTGAGCAAGCGGCAGATCGAGCGTGACCTGTGGGACCTGTACGAGGTCTTCCATCTGGAATGCAATGGCGCCAGTGCACCGTATGGATGGAAGTGGCCGCGAGGCGCCAGCGTGGACCTGCCGACCATGGGAGTGGCTGAGGCCTTGTCGTTGTGCCTGATGCAGGACGCCATCAGCCCCATGGTGCCGGCAGCGATGCTGGAGGTTCTGCAACCCAGGTTCTCTCTGGCCCGGCAGAAGATGACAGCGCTGGCTGCTGACCAGCATGTGGCCAGCTGGCTGCAAAAGGTCCGTAATGTGTTGCCCACGCAGCCCATGCTGCCAGCCACCATACGGGGCGAGGTCCAGGAGGCCGTTCATGAGGCGCTGCTGATGGACCGGCAGGTCAGGGTCAGCTACGTCTCCATAGAGGGGCGAGAGCCAATGGACATGCGCTTGCACCCTCTGGGCTTGGTCAACCGGGGCCACGTGTCCTACCTGATTGCCACCGCCTGGGACTATGAAGACGTCCGTCTCTATGCCCTGCATCGAATAGCACAGGCTGAAGCCATGGACGAGCCAGTTCACCGGCCAGAGGGCTTTGACATTGATGCGTTCATCTCGCGCGGCGCGCTGCACTTCGGGGGGGAGCAGACGATCGATTTGCGCCTTCACATCAACGACTACCTGGTTCGGGTGCTCTCAGAGACGCCCCTGGCACCGCATCAGCACATCGATGGCCATGTGCTGACCGCCACGGTGCAGGACACCTGGCAGCTGCGGTGGTGGATCCTCAGTCAGGGCGACGGTGTGGAAGTGCTGGAGCCGCAAGAGCTGCGACTGGAAGTGGCTCAAACACTGCGGCGGGCAAGCGCCAGATATGACGCTCAGTCAAATACAGGAGAGAAAGGAGCTCACCATGTCCAACCACCTTCAAAGTGACGATGCATCTAGCGATGGAGTCAAACCTTCGGCGTCAATCAGTGCGGAGTTTTCGAGTGATGTCATCGAGCGCGCCGACGAGATGCTCGCTTTTGATGAGGCCTACCCGATCTCGTTGCTTCAAAGAAAGCTGCGAATTGGCTACAACACAGCCCAACGCCTACTGAATCTGGTGAAGGAACAGAGATCTCTCCTGTCTCAAGACCTTCCCAGGGTGCTCAAAAAGGCTTGGCACCACGCCATGGACCGCTACTCGGCGGGCAAGGTCAACTCGGAGAGAACCTTGCACGCGATCTTGTACTCGCAGCTGGTGGCGGCCTTGCCGGACTGCACCGTGTTGTGCGAGCCGCAGCTGTCCATCGATCAACATGGGGTGTTTGTTCCTGATGTGGTGGTCATCAACGACCAGAACCAGATCGTGGTGGTCCTTGAAATCAAGTTCGTGCCGCACGCGTATCCAGTGTTCGAGGCCGACATCGCCAAACTTCGTGCCATAGCCCTTGATGGTGAAAGATCTTCCTTCGATTTGTTGCTGCAGCCTAAGACAGGGAAGTTCATGGACGTGAAGACAACGATCAGTCCTGAATGTCTGTTTGTTTTTGCGGTGGTGGGGCGCTGGGATGCGAAGGCCGTGGACGTCGAAATAGTGACTAAAGCCTTCTACGGTGGCGATCAGGATGCACTGGTCGGGAGGTTCCTTGGGCTTGCGCGTCCGACAGGATCAACTGCCTGAGGTTGGGGCCAGATATTTGGGTTTTGAGGAGCGTCTGCAGGGAGGAGGGCAAGTGTCGCTCGGTAAACAGGTGCAAGAATCAAACTTGTAGGGTCTGGTGCATCAGCAGCTTTTCCACCCGGTCGCTCAGCACGATCTCAAGGTGCAAAGTGGCCCGGGTCATGCCCACAAAAAGCATGCGGCGGTGCAGGTCGGTCCATGTCTCTTCATCGATTTCGGTCAGCACGATGGCTGGTGCTGACTGGCCCTTGAAGCGGCGCAATGTCTCCAGACGCAGGTCACCCTCGGTGTAGATCGGGCGCTGATGCTGGTCGTATTGACCAGTGAACCGTGTCACCTTCCACTTGCCTAGCTGGTCCGATTTCAGCAGTTGAGAGCGCTCCAGTCCGCGCCAGGTCAGGACGGCGATCTGGTTGATCGAGAAGCCTTTGTCGAGGCAGGATTGGATGGCATCGGCAGTCCTGGTGTTCATCGCGTCCGGTGAGTCGAACTTCCAAGTCCGAAACGAAGGCAGTTCACCTTCCTGTGGAGAGCGCGAAGCAATGGGAGGCTGAACCAGTTTCAGGTGGTTGATGACGTCCACCAGGCGCCTGGGGCTCCGGTGGTTGTCGCGGCAGGTCACCACCACCGCGTCGGAAATGTCCAGTTCGGCTCGGTCGAGGTATAGGCATTGGTCGGGGTCATCGAGAAGATAGAGGCCTTCGGGGCCTTGGCCTTGTGTGCCACTGTTTTCTGGGGACTCCAGCGCGCGAACCCGTCGGACCAGGATTTGAAGCCAGTCTTCCGTGAAATCCTGCAACTCGTCGACGATCAGCAGGTCCAGATCAGCCGTCGCTGATTCCATGTGATCCCGATACTGGTCGATGGCACGCTGCAGATCGGCGGCCGAGACCTCTGATCTCCTGTCTTCAGTTGAGGAAGTGGAGCGATGCTCTGAACTGTGTTGCCAGCTCAGCTGGTGAAACGTCAGTACCTCGCAGCGCGCGGGAGCAATGTCACGCATGGCCATGATCGGGGCATGGTCTGAGAAGTTGTTTTCTCGGTTCCGCGAGGCCATCGAGTTCACGGCCCTACAGCGAGGCGTAGAGCGGTGGTCGGCAAATGGAACTGCGGTCGTCACTTTGGAGTCGCCTGTTGAGGTATGAGCTCACACGGGTATGTTGAGCGCTCCACTCGATGAGAAGCTGGGGGCGATCGGTGCAGCTGAATCCCGGACAGTCATCGTTTGCCATCCTGTCGATGTCGGAGATCCACCTTCAAGCGTTCGGTGGCAAGGCGGTGATGAAAGACTACAACCGCAGCGGACCTGACCACCCCACTGCAACAAGGTCCAGCGCCCCTTACCTACTGAGGACTCAGAAGATCAAATGGAAGCATGCCGACCACCGGCCTGCGCTGATTGAATTGACCTGAAGCTTTGTCAAAAGCCTCACTGCCAAAAAGCGGCGTTAGAGAATGGCCCGCGGCAAAGGCCAGAAAAGCGGCAGCAAGAGAAACCACAGAGAAACAGCCACCGCCCGCAACCCCGCGAAAACACTGGGTCCAGAAAGACAAAAGGCCCCCACTTGCGTGGGAGCCTTGTCTTACTGGCGGTGGACGCAGTCCGCAGCGAACCTGTATCGCCCCTGCAGTCGTGTCAGCCGCTCTTTCTCTTGCTCAGAAATTTGGTGTGTGAGCGCTGGGCCTTGCTGGCCAACACCCCATTAAAGAATAAATACGCGCGCGCGAAAAAGGGATTCCGCCTTCGGACCCTGCAAGCCCCCCACCCTCCTGCCCGACCTGCCCGACCCGCCCGGCCCTGCCTCCGTCGGCTTGGAGCTCATGGCCGCCGGCCGCCCACCAACTCCCGGGCCTTCCGAAGCTGCGCGTTCTCCATGGCAGCTTCAAGTGTTGCGATGTCGGTGTTCGTCATGCGCACCGGATACTGCTCGGCCTTCGCCTTCCACCGGCTGATGACCTCGACCATCCTCTTGAGGAGCGTGCGCGCCTCGTCATGGGGTAGCTCGAAGGCCGCCGAACGTCTGAGCAGCTGATCCACATCCCATCGCAGGCCCGGCTCCAGGCTGGTGGACGGGGCCGATTGGTTTTCGGGCTCCATGATGGCAGCGCGCACGCACCGCTGGCGTGCTGACCATCAACTCCTATCATGCGCAAGATGGGTTGGCCGGACGCATACGTTGGAACTCGCTTTTCGAGACGATATTCGAAATGCCATTGCGCATGCCGACTACATCCTTGACCCTGAAGGGCTGCGACTGAGGCGCAGAAATGGAGGGCCAGTGGCGCTTGTGTCCAACGCCGAGATCACCGGCGCACTTCAGATTGCAATGTGCTTCTTTGAGCTGCTGCAGGTCTTTCAGAAGTCAATTGCAGAATCTTTTCGCCCCGCTCGAACCGTTGTGGGAAGGTTTAGCAACAACCCGCCAATGCCTTGGACCATCCAGTGGGCTGACGATGGTAGGTTCACTCTATCCTGCAACTCGCCCGGTCCTCAGACCGATGCCGCTTATCAACGGCAGGCGCTCATCAATGATCGATTGGGTGGGAGGATGGTGACTGCATATGTGGGGCCTGGAAAGAATGCGGCCCCGACACTTCTGAAGGAGATTTCCGAAACAGGTTTTGAGGTGTCGATAGTCGACCTTGCGACAGAGGACCAGTTCGCCCCTCTGCTTTCGGAAATTGGGGAACACGGTCTCTGGGCCACAGAGCCCAGCGCGGAAAGCGCCAGAAGCGGGTTGCTCATGGTGACTCCCTTTGGCTTTCGCAGTATTTCAAGCGGTGACGATTTCAAGGCTTGGCTGCCAAGGGTTGACGAAGTCGACTTCGACTGACCCTTCTAAGTGATCCACCATGTGTTTGTGAGTGCTACAGGTTTCGCATCGCAGCCGTCTTGTTGCCTTCGAGGCAAGATAGATCGCAAGACGCTGACCGCTTTTGTGCCTATTGCTATCGCGTTAGATTGGTATCGAAAAACGCTCCCAGCAGGACGAGTAGTCGATTCCGGTGCAAGTATCTGGGGGGCCGTACGGATAGCCCGCCCCACCATCCGCCCCATGTTCAACAACCCACCGAGGTTTCACATGGTCAGCGGTTCCCGTTCTCCCCTCATCGTGATGCGCGACACCCGCGCCTGGCAGCTCCAGGTCTGGGTCTCGTTCGGGCTGGCAGTCTTTCTCTGCGCCACCGGCCTGGCCTACCTGCCGGGCCAGGCGCTGGACCGGGCGTTCATGGTGATGGGCTATGTGTTCTGCCTGTCGACTGTGTTCGTGCTGGCCAAGGCCGTGCGCGACCAGCAGAAGGCCCAGCGGACCGGTGAGGCCGAGACGCCGATGTGGCGCTTCGTGGTCTGGGGCGGTTTTGCCGTGGCGATGGGGCTGACGCTCTGGGGCCTGCTGCGCATGCAGATCGACGAGACCTACAAGGCCTACCTGGGCGTGAGCTGGCTCTACCTGGTGACCTCGGCGTTCACGCTGGCCAAGACGCTGCGCGACCGCCACGAGGCCGACCTGATCGAAACCCGCCGTGTCACGGCCGCTGCCGAGGAGCAATGAGATGAGCCGCGTTTTCTTCAAACAGTTGCTGCTGGCCGCCAGCCTGAGCGCGGCCCTGGTGAGCGCCCCGGCGCGGGCGCAGAGCGAGGCCTCGCTGGTGCTGTCGGCCCTGCCGGTGGCGTCGGTGGTGGGTGCCGGGGCGGCGGTCGCGGGCAGTGCGGTGGCCGGTGCGGCGGCGGT
Organism: Hydrogenophaga sp. NH-16; assembly: GCF_004006415.1. Lineage (NCBI taxonomy): Bacteria > Pseudomonadati > Pseudomonadota > Betaproteobacteria > Burkholderiales > Comamonadaceae > Hydrogenophaga > Hydrogenophaga sp. NH-16. Next base: position 1,611,847 of record NZ_CP029344.1, on the reverse strand, counting down.
GAGTGCCGTGCCGGCGGCGCTGGCCGTCAGTGGCGCGGTGCTGGTGGTGAAGGCGGTCGAGGTGTCGGCGCGCGGCACGGTGATCGTGCTGGAGCGGGCGTCCGATGGCGCTCGGGCCAGTGTGGAGTTGAGCGGGCGCGCGGCCTCGGGCGTGGTGGCCGGCGTGGGCACCGCGGTGGCGGTGAGCGTGATCGGCGCCGGCGTGGTGCTGTCGGCGGCGGGCGAGGTGCTGTGCTTCATACCGAACGAGCTGGGGCGCGCGCTGCTGCACAACGAGCGGCTCACGTACTGAGGGGCGACCATGAAAAAGACACGGAATGTCGCTCCCCGCGCGCTGACCCTTGCCGTCCTGCTGCTCGGCGCTACCGCCGCCCATGCCGGCCGCTCCTGCGAGCAGCGCCCGCTGACGCCGCAGACGCTGACCCAGGGCCTGGAACTGGCGCAGCGCACGGCGCAGGCGCTGGACGCGGAGTTCGCGCGCAGCGGGGCGCGGGTGGTGGTGCTGGGCCGGGCGGGACAGGACCTCTCGAAGTACCAGCTGCGCTATTCGCACTTGGGCTGGGCTTACAAGACGGCCGAGGGCCCGTGGCGCGTGCTGCACAAGCTCAACCAGTGTGGCACGGCCAACGGCTCGATCTACCGCCAGGGCCTGGGCGAGTTCTTCCTGGACGACCTCTGGCGCCACGAGGCGGTGTGGTCGGTGCCGGCACCGCACCTGCAGGCACCGCTGTACGCGCTGTTGAACGACCGCGGCCGCAGCCTGCGTCTGCACGAGCGCGACTACAACATGGTGGCCTACGCCTGGGGCACGCGCTACCAGCAGTCCAACCAGTGGGCGATTGAGACGATGGCCATCGCCGCCGAGCCCGGCGTCACGACCCGCGCGCAGGCGCAGGCCTGGCTGGGTTTCAAGGGCTACCAGCCGAGCACGCTGCGCCTGGGGCCGCTGACGCGGTTGGGTGCGAGTGCCGGCTCGGCCCACATCCGCTTCGACGACCACCCGAACGACAAGCGCTTCTCCGACCGCATCGAGACCGTCACGGTCGACTCCGTGCTCGACTGGCTGGCGCGCAGCGGCCTGGGCTCGGCCCCGCAGCGGATCGCGCTGTGAGCGGGTTCACAATCGCCGTCAACACAAAACCATCGAGGGAAACACCATGAGCAAATCCTTGCGCCTGTCCGAGAAATGGTTCCGCCGCGGCCTCTGGCTGGTGGCTTTCCTGTTCGCCTGGTTCCTCACCGGCCTGGGCAGCACCATCGTCGGCGATCTGCCGCAGGTGGAGCAGACGCGCTCGCTGGAAGACTTCATGGACCCGCAGCGCACGCCTGTGCTCAAGGAGTCCATCAAGACCGCCGAGAAGGCCGCCGAAGAGGCGCAGGCCGCGCTGGAGCAGGCGCAGCTGAAGCTGCAGACCGCGCGCGCCGACAACCGCGCCGCGCGCGAGACCTTCGACAACTGGCTGGCCACGCGCAGCGTGACGCAGCGCGCCGAGCAGGACGAGGAGGTGCTGCAGCGCACGCGCGAGCTCGATGGCCTGCGCAAGATCGAACGCGACGCGCTGGCGGCGGTGGAGAAACAGCAGCAGGTGGCGCTGGACGCGCGCCAGGCGCAGCAGCGCGCGCAGGCCGAACTGAGCAGCCTGGAAGACGCGGCGCGGGACACCTACATGGAGGAACAGCGCGCGCAGGAGCTGCGCGTGTTCGGCTACCGGCTGGCGCTCACGCTGCCGCTGCTCGTGGTGGCCGGCTGGCTGTTCAAGAAGCACCGCAAGGGATCGTCCTGGCCGTTTGTCTGGGGCTTCATCTTCTTCGCGCTGTTCGCGTTCTTCGTCGAGCTGGTGCCCTACCTGCCGAGCTACGGCGGCTATGTGCGCTACATCGTGGGCATCCTGCTCACGGTGATCGGCGGGCGCTACGCCATCGCTGCGCTGCAGCGCTACCTGGAGCGGCAGAAGGCGGTCGAGGCGCTGCCGGACACGCAGCGCCGCAAGGAGATGGACTACGACCTGGCGCAGGCGCGGCTGGCCAAGAACGTCTGCCCGGGTTGTGAGCGCGCGGTCGACCTCAAGGACGGCAAGACCGACTTCTGCCCGCACTGCGGCCTGTGCCTGTTCGACCGCTGCGGCCACTGCAGCACGCGCAAGAGCGCCTTCGCGCGCTACTGCTTTGCCTGCGGCACCGAGGCCCGCCGGGGCGACGCGCCGGATGCCGGTCTCACGCCCGCTCCCGCAGCAGCGGCCGCAGCGCCCACAGGCCCAGCGCCGGACCCAGCGCCAGCCCTGTCAGCAGCCAGCCCAGCGGCACCGTCCGCGTGACTTCGACGAACAGCAGGATGCTGGCGATGCTGATGGCAAAACCGATGCTGTTGGTCAGCGTCAGCACGCTGCCCACCGCCTGCGGCGGCGCGTTGCGCGCGGTCAGTGTGGAGAACTGCGGCGAGTCGCCCGAGACGGTGATGCCCCAGACCAGCAGCCAGCCGTAGAACAGCGCATCGGGCGCTCCGATCAGCACCGGCGCGAGCACGCAGCACAGACCGCTGATGGCGAGCTGCACGCCTGCCACGCGGGCGCTGCCGAAGCGCGGAGCCAGCCAGCCGCCACCCACGCAGCCCAGCACGCCGGCGCCCAGCATGGCGAAGGCGGTCCACGACAGCGCGGTGCCTTGCAGCCGCGTTGCGAGGATCAGCGGCATCAGCACCCACAGCGTGTACAGCTCCCACATGTGGCCGAAATAGCCGAGCACCGAGCTGCGCACGCGGGCGTCGGTGACGATGGTGGCGAGCGCGCGCCACTGCAGTGTGGTCACGCGCGCCACCGCGCCGGGCGGATCGGGCAGCAGCGTGTAGAGCGACACCCCACCCGCGGCCGCCAGCGTCGCCACGCCCAGCATCAGCGTGGGCCAGGGCAGCGTGTCGCCGATGGCGCGCAGCGCGTGGGCGCTGGCCGAGCCGAGCACCAGCGCGCCGATCAGCAGGCCCAGCGCCGGTCCGAGGCCGCGCGTGTACCACTGCGCGGCGATCTTCATGCCCACCGGGTAGATGCCTGCGAGGAAGAAGCCGGTGGCAAAGCGCCAGGCCAGCAGCGCGCCGAAGTCCGAGACCATGGCCCACGCGCCGACGGTGCAGCCCGCGCCGGCCAGCGCGCAGACCAGGAACACGCGGCGCGGCGGAAAGCGGTCGGCAATCGCCAGCAGCGCGAACACCAGGGTGCCGGCGATGAAGCCGGCCTGCAGCGCCGATGTCAGGGTGCCGACGGCGGTGGCGGGCCAGCCGAAGGCGCGCTGCAGGTCGGGCATGACCGCATTGACCGCGAACCAGAGCGAGGTGCCGGCGAATTGCGCCAGCACCAGCACGGGCAGGACGTGACGGGGAACGAAGGACTGGGTATTCATGGGTGATGCCGCCGGTGCCGGTTCACGGTTCTTCACCGGAAGACAGTGGTTTCTTGACAGTGGTCACGGAGGATCGCCGCACAAGCATGTGCTTGGGCCTGAAGGATCCACATGGATATCTCCTCTGTTGTTCGTTCGTTGCGCCGCCCGGCCGGTTGGCTGGGCGCCGTTGCCGCCGTGTCCACACTCGCCGCCTGCTACGTGATGCCCATTGATCCGCGCACCGGGCAAGCGGTGCCGCCACCCCAGGCGGCCGCCGCGGTGGCGTCCGCGTTGCCCCTTAGCTTCCAGGCCCGACTCTATCCGGCCAACGAGCTGGCCAGCGGTCACGGGGTCATCAGCGCGACCGTCACCAACGATCTGCAGGGCCGTGGCACCTTTTCCACGGTGATCGGCGGTGAGTCGTTCTCGGGCGAGGCCACCCGCAAGGCTGGCTCCAGCCGCGAAGGGCTGGCGAACGGTGCCGGTAACCGTGGCGGCTACATCACCTGCGCCTACACCATGAACTCGGCCACGCTGGGCTCAGGCACCTGCCGCCTGTCCAGCGGCGCACTCTTCAGCATGCATATTGGTTCGTGAGCCCCCACGCTCCACCGCTTCGCGGGTCGCTGCCCCCCGAGGGGGCTGATCCGCCTTGGGGCGGCCCGGCGGCGGCTCGCCACTGACCGCCTGGAGGCGCTCAGTCGGCCAGGCCGACGGCCATCTCATCGGACGGCATGGGCGCTGTCTTGAGGTGGCCGACGTATTGCAGCGCCTGCTCGGTGCGCACCGAGGGCACGTCGCCCTCGCGCATGTGCAGCAGGTCGGCCGGGCTGATCAGGCGCGGGTCGGCGGTGGTCAGCGGCAGCCTGGCGTGGCGGTAGGCTTCGAGCACGAACTGCGAGCAGAAGAAGCGGTCGTTCTTGACGGCGCCGAGCTGGATCGCCGCCAGCCCGCGGATGCAGTAATCGCGCACCAGGCCGGGAATCAGCGGCAGTTCGCAGTACTGCCGTCCGATGCTGAAGGGCGCCTGCAGCACGATGCCGGCGGTGTTGTACTTCTTGCCGGCGTGCTGCCGGGCGAAGGCGTTGAGCGCCGCGATGTGCTCGTCCCCGACGCCCGGATGGCGCAAGGCGACGATGGTCGACTCGCCGTCCATGTACTCCTGGGTGCTGCGCAGGCGCACGCCCGCGCCGACCGCCTCGACGAACTGGCCATCGCCCAGATAGAGGGCGGCGTGGCTGACCGGCGCCACGGTGATCAGGCGCACGCCCATCGAGACGATGCTGTGGGTCGAGCTGAGCACGATGTCGCCCGCGCGCAGGTCGTCGGGCGTGATCTGCAGGCCGCCGTTGCTGGGTGTGAGCGCCAGCCGCTGCTGCACGCGCAGCGCGGGCTGGCCTTCGTCGGGCGCCAGGTCGACGTGGGTGGCGCAGCCGGCCAGGACCAGGGCCAGCGCAGTGGAGAGGACCCGAAGCAGAAGGTGCGTCATGGATGGCGACGGGTCAGACGCCGCGCGCGCGGTCGGACTTGAACTGCTGGCGGAAGGCCTCGAAGCGGCCGGCGTCCAGCGAGGCGCGCACCTCCTGCATCAGGTTCAGGTAGTAGTGCAGGTTGTGGATGGTGGAGAGCATGGGGCCCAGCATCTCGCCGCAGCGGTCGAGGTGGTGCAGGTAGGCGCGGCTGAAGCCGTCGCGCCCGCCGTCGGCCCAGCTCACGCCGGCCTTGCCGGCGCAGGCGTAGCAGGTGCAGGTCGCGTCCAGCGGCTGGTGGTCGGTCTTGTGGCGCGCGTTGCGGATCTTCAGGTCGCCATGCCGCGTGAACAGCGTGCCGTTGCGCGCGTTGCGCGTGGGCATGACGCAGTCGAACATGTCGACGCCGCAGGCCACGCCTTCGACCAGGTCCTCCGGCGTGCCCACGCCCATCAGGTAGCGCGGCTTGTTCGCCGGCAGGCGGTGCGGCGTGTGCGCCATGATCTGCAGCATCTGCTCCTTGGGCTCGCCCACGCTGACGCCACCGATGGCGTAGCCGGGGAAGTCCATCTCCACCAGCGCCTCCAGCGACTCCTGGCGCAGGTGCTCGAACATGCCGCCCTGCACGATGCCGAACAGCGCGTTGGGGTTCTCCAGCCGCGCGAATTCGTCTTTGGAGCGCACGGCCCAGCGGCGGCTCATCTCCATGCTCTTGCGGGCTTCGGCCTCGGTGGTCAGGTGGCCGTTGGTCTCATACGGCGTGCATTCGTCCAGCTGCATGACGATGTCGCTGTTGAGCCCGGTCTGGATCTGCATGCTGACCTCGGGCGACATGAACAGCTTGTCGCCGTTCACGGGCGAGGCGAAGTGCACGCCTTCTTCGGTGATCTTGCGCATGGCGCCCAGCGACCAGACCTGGAAGCCGCCCGAGTCGGTGAGGATGGGCTTGTGCCACTTCTCGAAGGCGTGCAGGCCGCCGAAGCTCTTCATCACCTCCTGGCCCGGGCGCATCCAGAGATGGAAGGTGTTGCCCAGGATGATCTGGGCGCCCATGTCTTCCAGGCTCGCGGGCGTGACACCCTTGACGGTGCCGTAGGTGCCCACGGGCATGAAGATGGGGGTCTCGACCACGCCGTGGTTGAGGGTGAGGCGGCCACGGCGCGCGTGGCCCTCGGTCTTGAGAACGTCGAACTGGAGCATCCGCCGATTGTCGCCGAGCGCTCCGGGCGACCTGCCGCCGGGCCGCCCAAGGCAGGTCAGCCCCCTTGGGGGGGCAGCGACCCGCGCAGCGGCGGAGCGTGGGGGCTGCTTTTTACTTCTTCACGTCAAGGGCCAGGATCCAGGACACCAGCTGGGCCGCGTCGACTTCCGAGATCGCCACCTTGTTGGGCGGCATCGACAGGCCGGACACCTTGTCCTTCCAGTGGCTCTCGTAGGGGCTGGAGCCGGCCATCACGGTGGCGGTCAGCTGCTGCTGGGCGCCTTTGACGCTCTTGTACTTGGCGGCGACATCGCGCCAGGCCGGGCCGATGGGCGCCATGCCGTTCGGGCCCTTGGCTCCGGGCTCGATGTTGTGGCAGGTCATGCAGCCGGCGCCGGTGGCGAGCTTGAGGGCGGCCTGGTCTTCGGCCGGGCCGGCCCAGGCGGTGGCGGCCAGCAGGGTGGCCGAGAGGGCGATCAGGGTGCGTTTCATGGGAGGACTCCGTGGGTTTCTGGGGGGAACGTCCTCAGGCTATCAGCGCTCCCGGGCCGCGGATTGATCCTTGTCAAGGCGCCGGGGCTCCGTCTCAGGATGAGACGGGCGGTGGCTGCGGCGCCACAGGTGTTGCTGTCTCAGGAACCGCCGCTGCTTCGCGTCTCGGGCGCCACCACCAGCACGGTGCGGTTGCGGTCCTCGACGATCCACAGCCAGCCCCGGTGATCGACCGTGGCACCGGCCGGGTTGCCCTGCGGGCGGATGCCGGGCATGACCCGCCAGCCGGAGACGATGTTCTCGCGCGCGCCGGTCGGGCGGCCGTCGGGGCCGAGGCGCCAGGCCACGATGCGGTGGCCCTGGGCGCGGTAGCCGTGCCAGACCGCCAGCAGCCGTCCGCTCCACGGGTGTTCGGGCTGGCCGGCGGCCGCGGGTGGCACGGCCAGCAGCTGCAGCGGCGCCACATGGGCCGGCCAGGCCTGGAACGGTGGGCGGTGGGCCTGTCGGCGGGCGCACTGCGCGCGCTGCTCGTAGCCGCGCGCCACCACGCTGCGGCCCTGCGCATCGCTGACGCAGTAGGGCCAGCCGTGGTGCGCGCCGCGTTCGAGTTCGTTGAGCTCCTCGGCCGGGGCTTTGGCGTCGCTGTAGTCGACCGAGTTCTCTGCCTGCCAGATGCGTTCGGTCCTGCCCGCCGCGTCCTGGGTGAGCGCCAGGCCCAGCGAGTTGCGCAGGCCGGTGGCAAAGGGCTTCGGTGTCTGCGGTTTCAGGTCCGGGCCGACCAGGGTGGTTTCGTACACCGCGGCCCGGGGAAGGGGTCCCGCGGTTTCCGGGCAGGGCAGGGGCTGCTGCTGGTGCTCGTCCCGGCAGGCGTCGCTGGCCGACCCCATATTGATATAGAGGCGCCCCTTGCGGCCGAAGGCCAGCTCCTTGAGCGGGTGCGCGCCGTCGGCGGGCAGGTCCTTGAGCAGGTCTTCGCGGGCGAACACGGCGGTGGGCGTGCGCCAGACCGTGCCGGCCTCGCCCACATAGACCTTGCCATCGGGGCCGCGCGCGAGCCCGTGCGGGCGGTCCAGCCCTCGGGCCAGCACCGTCACCCGGTCCGCGTCGCCCGGCTGTCCGTCCACCCGCAGCTCCAGCAGGCGCCCGCGGCGGGGCTCCCAGTTGCCCATGTCGGTGATCCAGAAGCGGCCGGGGGACACCTCGACCAGGCGGCGCGGCATCTGCAGGCCGTCGCGCGCGTCGGCCACCAGGCCCACGCACCAGCCCTTGGGTGCGGTCAGTGCAATGCGGGGATAGCCGGCGCAGCGGCCCTGGGTGGCGTAGCGGGAGGCCTCGGGCTCCGCCCGTCCCGCGACGGGCAGGGCGATGAGGCCAGCCAGCGCCAGCGGGAGGCAGCGACGTCGTGTCATCGGGCCATTGTGAACCGCGTGGCGGCTCGCCCAGCCCACGCCCAGGTCAGTGAGCCGGTGTGGAGGATTCGGCCGAGGGCTCGACTGTGACCGCCGCCGACTCGGTGCGTTCGTCCGAACTGGACCAGCCCCAGGCCAGCAGCAGGGCCAGGCTCACGGACAGCAGCAGGGCGATACCCAGGCGGAACAGCATTTCGATCACGGACAGACTTTCGGCGGCGGGAAGGTGGGCGGTATTGTGCCCGTGCGACCGGGTCCTGCAGTCGGGCGTGTTCACGGCTGCTGCACAAAAGTCACATCCGAAGGCCGGGCTGTAGCACTTTTGTAGCGAAGCCTGTGACCACTGGATACCTTGTCGCCGCTTCAGGGGCTGTCCACGGCCCCGGCGGCGGTGCCGAAGTGCTGCGCCACCAGGCCGCGCAGCCACTGGTGGCCAGCGTCGCGGTGCAGGTGGGCGTGCCAGAGCTGGGCGATGGTGCTGGCCGGCAGGCGCAGCGTCAGCGGCCGGGCCACCAGCGCGTGCGGGCCGGCCAGGCGCTCGGCCAGCCGCTCGGGCACGGTGGCCACCAGGTCGGTGCTGCCCAGCACCTGGCCCAGCGCCACGTAGTGCGGCACGGTCAGCTGCACTTGGCGCGCCACGCCCAGGCGCTGCAGGGCCTCGTCGACCTGGCCGTGGCCGGTGCCGGCCGAGACCACGCGCACGTGGGCGGCCTGCCGGTATTGGGTGGCGTTCAGCGGCGCGTCGCCCGCCGCCAGCGGGTGGCCGGCGCGCATCAGCGCCACGTAGCGCTGGCGGAACAGCGCCTGCTGGAAAAAGCCGGCCTGCAGCTGCGGCAGCGAACCCAGCGCCAGATCGACCCGGCCGGCCGCCATGTCCTCGCGCAGCGCCGCGTCCGCCACCGGCACGCAGCGCAGCGTCACGCCCGGCGCCTCGCGCGCCAGCGCGTCCATCAGCACCGGCAGGAAATAGATCTCGCCCACGTCGGTCATGGCCAGGGTGAAGCAGCGTTCGCTGGTGGCCGGGTCGAAGCTGGCGCGCACGTTCAGCGCGCCCTGCAGCCCCCGCAGCGCCTGTGCCACCGGTTCGGCCAGCTGCAGCGCGTAGGGCGTGGGCGCCATGCCGCTGGGCGTGCGCAGGAACAGCTCGTCGTCCAGCAGGTCGCGCAGCCGCCGCAGCGCGTTGCTCACCGCCGGCTGGCTCAGGCCCAGCGACTCGGCCACGCGGGAGACCCGGCCGTCCTGCACTAGGCGGTCGAACACCACAAGCAGGTTGAGGTCGATGTCGGTGAGCTTCATGGGTCTGAATATTCAGGTTGTGAATACAGCGTATCACGCCGATTCCCTTGCCGGATGGCGGGGCGGCGGCCATCATGGGCGCCACAAGAACACCCGTGGAGACAAGCCATGTCCGTTTCCCCCGACGCCCTGCACTGGGAAGCCGGCGGCACCAGCCGCATTCCCTTCGCTGTCTACACCGACGAGCAGCGCCACCAGCGCGAGTTGGAACGCCTCTTCTACCAAGGCCACTGGTGCTACGTGGGCCTCGAAGCCGAGATCCCGAACCCCGGTGATTTCAAGCGCACCGTGGTCGGCGAGCGCTCGGTGATCATGACCCGCGCGGCCGACGGCCAGATCCACGTGGTGGAGAACGTCTGCGCGCACCGCGGCATGCGCTTCTGCCGCAAGCGCCACGGCAACGCCACCGAGTTCGTCTGCCCCTACCACCAGTGGAGCTACCAGCCCGACGGCACGCTGCAGGGCGTGCCGTTCCGCCGCGGCGTGCGGCAGGACGGCAAGGTCAACGGCGGCATGCCGGCCGACTTCAACCCCAAGGACCACGCGCTGACCAAGCTCAAGGTGGCGGTGCGCGGCGGCGTGGTGTTTGCGTCGTTCGACCACGGCGTCGAGTCGCTCGAGGACTACATGGGGCCGACCATCCTGCGCTACTTCGACCGGCTGTTCAACGGTCGAAAACTCACCATCCTGGGCTACAACCGACAGCGCATCCCCGGCAACTGGAAGCTGATGCAGGAGAACATCAAAGACCCGTACCACCCGGGTCTGCTGCACACCTGGTTCGTCACCTTCGGCCTCTGGCGCGCCGACAACAGGAGCGAGCTGCGCATGGACGCACACCACCGCCATGCGGCCATGGTGTCCACCCGCGGCAGCATGGGCCAGGCCAGCGGCCAGGCGGCACAGGTGACCCAGGTGTCGAGCTTCAAGGAGAGCATGCAGCTGGAAGATCCGCGCTTCCTGGACATCGTGCCCGAGCCCTGGTGGCAGATGGGCGACCAGATGCCGACCGCGGTGATGACGACACTCTTTCCGAGCGTCATCTTCCAGCAGCAAGTCAACAGCGTGAGCACGCGCCACATCCAGCCCGACGGCCACGGCGCCTTCGACTTCGTGTGGACGCATTTCGGCTTCGAGGACGACACGCCCGAGATGACGCAACGCCGCCTGCGGCAGGCCAACCTGTTCGGCCCGGCGGGCTTCGTGAGCGCCGACGACGGCGAGGTGATCGAGTTCTCGCAGCAGGCCTTCGAGAGCAAGCCGCAGCACCGGGCGCTGGCCGAGCTGGGCGGGCGCGAGGTGGGGGAGACCGACCACATGGTGACCGAGACGCTGATCCGCGGCATGTACGAATATTGGCGCAAGGTCATGGAAGCACCGGAGAAGAACAAGGGAGGTACCGCATGAGCGCGCTCGACTTCGAGACCTTCCAGGCCCTGCAGGCGCTCTACAGCGACTACGCCTCGGCCGTCGACAGCGGCGACTGGGACCTCTGGCCGACCTTCTTCACGACGGACTGCGTCTACAAGCTGCAGCCGCGCGAGAACCACGAGCGCGGCGTTCCGCTGTCCACACTGGCCTTCGACAGCCAGGCCATGTTGCGCGACCGCGTCTACGGCATCAAGGAAACCCTGTTCCACGATCCGTACTACCAGCGCCACGTGGTGGGCGCACCCGTCGTCCGTCAGATCGACGAGCAGGGCCGGCTGCACTGCGAGGCCAACTACGCGGTCTTCCGCACCAAGCTCGACGGCCCCAGCACGGTGTTCAACGTCGGGCGCTACCTGGACATCGTGGCGAAGACGCCCGACGGACTGAAGTTCGCGCAACGTCTCTGCGTCTACGACAGCGAGATGATCCCGAACTCGATCATCTACCCGATATAGGCCCACCCCTGCGCCGCCTGCGGCGTCACCCCCTCAAGGGGGCGATGCGAGTGGCCCGGCAGAGCCGGTTCCACCGCATCCCCGAACAGGCATTTCGCGCTGGACATGACTTTGACAATGCAGGAGCACTTCATGAGCAACTGGACCGACGTGGCCGCCGAGGCCGATCTGTTCGAAGGCGCGGGCATCCCGGTGGCGCCGGGCGGGCGCGACATCGCGCTGTTCTCGGTGGAGGGCGAGGTGTTCGCCACCGACAACCTCTGCACCCACGGCAACGCCAAGCTGTGCGACGGCTTCGTGGAGGGGCACGAGATCGAGTGCCCGTTTCACCAGGGCCGCTTCGACCTGCGCACGGGCGAGGCGACGCTGCCGCCCTGCACCCAGCCGATCAAGGTCTGGCCGGCGAAGGTCGAGGGCGGACGGGTCTTCTTGAATCTCGGCGCCTGATCTTCAGGCGGCCGTTGAGCGAGCCAGCAGCATCGCATCCCCGTAGCTGAAGAAGCGGTAGCCCTGCGCCACCGCGTGGCGGTACAGCGCCATCACGTGTTCGTACCCCGCGAAGGCGCTGACCAGCATCATCAGCGTGCTCTTGGGCAGGTGGAAGTTGGTCACCAGCACATCGACCACGCGGAAGTCGAAACCCGGCGTGATGAAGATGTTGGTGTCGCCCTGCAGCTCGCCGGTCTTGGCCCAGCTCTCCAGCGTGCGCACCGTGGTCGTTCCCACGGCGACCACGCGGCCGCCGCGCGCTCGGCAGTCCTCAATCGCCTGCACCGTGGCGGGCGGGATGGCGTAGCGCTCGTGGTGCATCACATGCTCCTCGATGCGCTCGGTCTTCATGGGCGCGAAGGTGCCGGCGCCCACGTGCAGGGTCACGTTGGCGCGCCGCACGCCGCGGGCCTCCAGCCCGGACAACACGCCCTCGTCAAAGTGCAGCGCGGCGGTCGGCGCGGCCACGGCGCCGGGCACGCGCGCGAACACGGTCTGGTAGCGGCGCTCGTCTTCGGCGTCGTCGCCGTGCGTGATGTAGGGCGGCAGCGGCACATGGCCGTGGCGCGCCATCAGCGTGTACGGGTCTTCGCCCGCCGGGCCCTCGAGCCGCAGGCGGAACAGCTGGCCCTGCTCGTCGGGCCAGCGGCCGATGAACACCGCGTCGAAGCCGCCGCCTTTCAAACCGCCGGCCAGGTGCAGGCGCCCGCCGGGCAGGGGCTTCTTGCTCACGCGCAGGTGGCCGACGACCTCGTTGGGCGAGCCGTCCAGCGCCTCGTGCGGCAGCAGCACCCGTTCGATCAGCAGCTCCAGCTTGCCGCCGCTGGCCTTCTCGCCGAACAGGCGCGCCTTGACCACCTGGGTGTCGTTGAAAACCAGCAGGTCGCCCGGCTGCAGCAGGCCGGGCAGCTCGCGGAAGATGCGGTCCACCGGCTCAGACCCGGTGCCGTCGAGCAGGCGCGAGGCGCTGCGCTCGGCGGCCGGGTGCTGGGCGATCAGGTGTTCGGGGAGGGTGAAATCGAAGTCGGCGACGGTGAAGGCGCGTGCCGAAGAAACCGGAGAGGTGCTCATGCTGCTTGAGGGCCGGACGAGGCCCGTTCCAAGTGAAGGTATGGATGGAAGTACAGGCAGAATTGTCCCATGCCCGAAGCCCCGCCCACCGCCCCGCGCAAGGAACTCTCTGCCCCGCAGAAGGCCATGCACAAGCTCGGCCTGGTGCGCGACATCGACCTGGCGCTGCACCTGCCGCTGCGCTACGAGGACGAAACCCGCATCGTCGCCCTGCACGACGCGCGCGATGGCGAGGTGGTGCAGGTCGAGGGCACGGTGACGAAGCAGGACATCCAGTACCGGCCGCGCCGCCAGCTGCTGGTCACGCTGGACGACGGCAGCGACACCTGCACCCTGCGCTTTTTCAGCTTCTATCCCTCGCACCAGAAGACGCTGGCGGTCGGCGCTCGGGTGCGCGTGCGCGGCGAGGTGCGCGGCGGTTTCATGGGCAAGACCATGATGCACCCCGCCTTCCACGCGGCCGGCGGCGAACTGCCCGAGGCGCTGACCCCCGTCTACCCCACCAGCGCCCAGCTGCCGCAGGCCTACCTGCGCAAGGCCGTGGTGTCGGGCCTCAAGCGCGCCGACCTCAGCGAAACCCTGCCGCAGCCGGTGTTGAGCTCGCTGCAGGACACCTTGCAGGGCCTGCGCGCGCCGCTGATGTCGCTGCGCCAGGCGCTGGAATACCTGCACCACCCGGGCCCGGACGTGGCCATGGGCGCGCTGGAAGACCGCAGCCACCCCGCCTGGCAGCGCCTGAAGGCCGAAGAGCTGCTGGCGCAGCAGCTCTCGCAGCTGCAGGCCAAGCGCGAGCGCGACGCCTTGCGCGCGCCGGGTCTGTCGGCCAAGGTGGGTGGTCTGCACGAGCAGTTGCTGACCGTGCTGCCGTTCGCGCTGACGGCCGCGCAGCGCCGCGTCGGCGAAGAGATCGCGCGCGACCTGCAGCGCCAGGTGCCCATGCACCGGCTGCTGCAGGGCGACGTGGGCTCGGGCAAGACCGTGGTGGCCGCGCTGGCCGCCGCCATCGCCATCGACAGCGGCTGGCAGTGCGCGCTGATGGCGCCGACCGAGATCCTGGCCGAGCAGCATTTCGCCAAGCTCATCGGCTGGCTGGAACTGCTGCTCGAACCCCTGGGCAAACGCGTGGCCTGGCTCACCGGCAGCCAGAAGAAAAAGCAGCGCACGGAGATGCTCGAACTCATCGCCAGCGGCGAGGCCGCGCTGGTGGTCGGCACGCACGCGGTGATCCAGGACCAGGTGCAGTTCAAAAACCTCGCCCTGGCCATCATCGACGAACAGCACCGGTTTGGCGTGGCGCAGCGGCTGGCGCTGCGATCCAAGATGGGGGGGGCTGAGCTGGGTGCGGGCGAACCGCACCTTCTGATGATGTCGGCCACGCCGATTCCCAGAACCCTGGCGATGAGCTACTACGCCGACCTCGATGTCTCGACCATCGACGAGCTGCCGCCTGGCCGCACGCCCATCGTCACCAAGGTCGTATCCGACAGTCGCCGCCACGAGGTCATCGAGCGCATCCGCGCCCAGGTGGCCGAGGGCCGGCAGGTCTACTGGGTCTGCCCGCTGATCGAGGAGAGCGAGGCGATCGACCTTTCGAACGCGACCGCGACCCATGCCGAACTCAGTCAATTGCTCCCCGGCGTGCTGGTCGGCCTGCTGCACTCGCGCATGCCGGTGGCCGAGAAGAAGGCGGTGATGTCGCTGTTCAGCGGCGGCCACATGGGCGTTCTGGTCTCGACCACGGTGATCGAGGTGGGCGTGGACGTGCCCAATGCCTCGCTGATGGTGATCGAACACGCCGAGCGTTTCGGCCTCTCGCAGCTGCACCAGCTGCGCGGCCGGGTGGGGCGCGGCGCGGCGGCCTCGGCCTGCGTGCTGCTCTACACGCCCAACGAAGGCGGACGCCTGGGCGAGACCGCGCGCGAACGGCTCAGGGCCATGGCCGAGACCAACGACGGCTTCGAGATCGCGCGCCGAGACCTGGAGATCCGCGGCCCCGGCGAGTTCCTCGGCGCCCGCCAGTCGGGCGCGCCGCTGCTGCGTTTTGCCGACCTGGCCACCGACACCCACCTGCTCGAATGGGCCCGCGAGGCGGCGGCGCAGATGCTGCTCAGGTTCCCCGAAGCCGCCGAGCGGCATGTGGGCCGCTGGCTCGGCACCAAGGCCGAGTACCTAAAGGCCTGACGCCGCCGGGCGGGGCGTGCGGCCCACGAACATGGACAGCACGAGCAGTCCGGCCGCGGCCCCGAACGTGACCTGGACGCCGTGCAGCAGGGTCGCGGGTGCGGCGGCGGCGGGCTCCGTGGTGACCCAGGCAAACACCCAGCCCATGACCGAGGCCCCGGCCATCAGGCCCAGGTTGCGCGCCAGGTTGAGCAAGCCGGAGACCTCGCCCCGGCGCGCCGCGGGCAGCCGGGTCAGGGTGGCCGTGTTGTTGGCGGCCTGGAACAGCTGGTAGCCCGGGGTCAGGACCGAGATGGCGAGCAGGTAGCCCGCCAGACCCCACGGACCGGGCAGCACCGCCAGCCCCAGCGCGCCGGCCAGCATGACCAGCAGGCCGATGCGCAGCGTGTGCGCCGCGCCCCAGCGGTCCACCAGTTTCCCGGCCACGAAGCCGAACACCATGGACATCATCGGTCCGGCCGACATCGCGGCCCCAACCCAGACTGTCTCCAGCCCCAGGCCACCGGACAGGAAGAACGGGCCGATCACCAGTGTGGCCATCATGACCGTGGCCACCAGCGCGTTCATGACCAGGCTGGCACCCAGCGCGGTCCCTTGCCAGAGCGCCGCGCCCCCCGCCGGCGTGCCGCTTCGGGACGCAGACACCGGGGCGGGCGCCGGCAGGTGCCGGTGGACCAGCCAGAGGGTCAGCAGGCTCAGGGGCAGCGTGGACAGGAACATGGCGCGCCAGCCCAGCCAGGCGATCAGCAGGCCGCCGACCGACGGCCCGAGCGCGGTGCCCACCGCCGACATGCTGGCCAGCCAGCCCATGGCGCTGCCAGTGCGCTCCTTGCCAACGGTCTCGCCCGTCATGGCCATGGCGAGCGTCATCATCGTCGCGGCCCCCAGGCCCTGGAGGGCGCGGGCCGCCACCAGGGCTTCCAGGGACGGTGCCTGTGCACAGAGGAGCGAGGCCAGGGTGAACAGCAGCAGACCCGCCATGAGCAGGCGGCGCCGGCCCAGGCGGTCGCCCAGTCGCCCGGCCACGACGACCAGCGCCGTCATGGCCAGCAGGTAGGACAGCACCACCCACTGCACCTGCTGGAACGATGCGCCGAACGCCTGCGTCAGGCTGGGCAGGCTCACATTGGCCATGCTGGTGCCCAGCGACGACAGCAGCACCGACAGCGAAAGACCGGCCAGGGCGCCTGTGGGGCCGGGCCGGTGGGAAAGAAATTGGGACATGGTGGCGTTTCCTCAAAAGTCCTGCACAGCAGGCGTGAGGGCACTGTATTTTTTTGCATGACATGGCGGAAGACGCATGGGTTGCATTGATATGTTGCGTCTGACGCCATGTATGACGGGTTTGCGCTATGGTGCGGCCATGCCCACGCCCGATCTCAACCTGCTGTTCACGCTGGATGTCCTGCTGCAGGAAGGCAGCGTGGCGGGGGCGGCCCGCCGGCTGCGCCTGAGCGCCTCGGCCATGAGCCGGGCGCTGGCGCGGTTGCGGGCCACCACGGGAGATCCGCTGCTGGTCCGGGCCGGGCGCAGCCTGGTGCCCACGCCCCGTGCCCTGGCGCTGCGGGAGCAGGTCCGCCAACTGGTGCAGGACAGCGTGGAGGTGCTGCAACCCGCGGATGTGCTGGACCTTCAGCAGCTGCAGCGGACCTTCACCCTGCGCAACCGCGAGGGCTTTGTCGAGAACTTCGGCGCCGCGCTGGTCGAGCGTGTGGCCGCGCAGGCGCCGGGCGTGCGCCTGTGCTTCGAGCAGAAGACCGAGCGGGACAGCGCGGCCTTGCGGGAAGGTCTGGCCGATCTGGAAACTGCGGTGGTGGGGCCGGCGCTGGCGCCGGAGTTGCGGGCCCAGGCGCTGTTCAGCGACCGGTTTGTCTCGGTGGTGCGCCAGGGGCACCCGCTGGCCGGCCGGCTGCACGAACTGCAGCCCTACGTCGCTGGCCGGCACATCGGCGTGGCCCATCGCATGGGTGGGCAGGAGGGCGTTGACCTGGCGCTGGAACGTCTGGGCCTGCGGCGCCAGCTGGACCTGAGCGTGGGCAGCTTTTCCGCGGCGCTGGCGCTGGCCCGCGCCACCGACTACATCGCCAACGTGCCCGAGCGCCACACCCACAGCCTTCGCGACGGCATGTTCAGCGCCCCGCTGCCGGTGCAGGTGCCGGCGTTCTCCGTGTCCCTGATATGGCACCCGCGGTACAGCGCCGACCCGGCGCACCGATGGCTGAGGCACTGCGTGCGCGAGGTGGTGCTGGACCGCCTGGCGGACATGCCGGTGCTGGACGGGGGCCTCCCGGGCCTGTCCGGGTTGGACGACATGCCCATGGGCGCAGGCGGCGCGGCGTCCGAGAGCAAAATACAGCCATGACCCTGACGGAACTGAAATACATCGTGGCCGTGGCGCGCGAGAAGCACTTCGGCAAGGCCGCCGAGGCCTGTTTCGTGTCGCAGCCTACTCTGTCCGTGGCGATCAAGAAGCTAGAAGAAGAGCTGGAGCTCAAGATCTTCGAGCGCAACGCCAGCGAGATCGCCGTCACGCCGCTGGGCGAGCAGATCGTGCGCCAGGCGCAGACCGTGCTGGAGCAGGCCGCCGCGATCAAGGAGATCGCCAAGCGCGGCAAGGACCCACTGGCCGGCCCGCTCAAGCTGGGCGTGATCTACACCATCGGCCCCTACCTGCTGCCCAACCTGGTGCGCCAGGTCATCGAGCGCACGCCGCAGATGCCGCTGATGCTGCAGGAGAACTTCACCGTCAAGCTGCTGGAGCAGCTGCGCCTGGGCGAGATCGACTGCGCCATCCTGGCCGAGCCGTTCCCGGACACCAACCTCGCCATCGCGCCGCTGTACGACGAGCCCTTCATGGCCGCCGTGCCGGCCAGCCACCCGCTGGCCAAGCGCAAGGCCATCACCACCGACGAGATCAAGAACGAGACCATGCTGCTGCTGGGCACGGGGCACTGCTTCCGCGACCACGTGCTGGAGGTCTGCCCCGAGTTCGCGCGTTTCTCCAGCGACACCGAGGGCATCCGCAAGAGCTTCGAAGGCTCGTCGCTGGAGACCATCAAGCACATGGTGGCCGCCGGCATGGGCGTGACCCTGGTGCCGCGCCTGTCGGTGCCGCGCTCGGCGCTCGACGGCTCGGCCGACAACTCGCAGGACCTGGGCGACGCATCGTTCGTGCACTACCTGCCCTTCGACGGCGACCCGCCGACGCGGCGCGTGGTGCTGGCCTGGCGCCGCAGCTTCACGCGCTACGAAGCCATCGCCGAACTGCGCAACGCCGTTTATGCCTGCGAACTGCCGGGTGTGAAGAGACTGTCATGAGCTCCGCTGCATTGCCCGAACCGCGCCCGTCCAAGCTGGCGCTCTACCTCGACCTGATCCGCTGGAACCGGCCCGCCGGCTGGCTGCTGCTGCTCTGGCCTTCGCTCTCGGCGCTGTGGATTGCTGCGCAGGGCTTTCCGGGCTGGCACCTGCTGGTGGTGTTCGTGCTGGGCACCATCCTGATGCGCAGCGCCGGCTGCTGCGTCAACGACGTGGCCGACCGCGAGTTCGACAAACACGTCAAGCGCACCGCGCAGCGGCCCGTGACCAGCGGGCGCGTGGGCGTGAAGGAGGCGCTGGCGGTGGGTGGCGTGCTGGCCTTCGTGGCCTTCCTGCTGGTGCTGACCACCAACACCGCGACCATCGCCTGGTCGGTGCTGGGTCTGGTGCTGTCGCTGATCTATCCGTATGCCAAGCGCCATGTGTCCATGCCGCAGGCGGTGCTGGGCGTAGCCTTCAGCTTCGGCATCCCGATGGCCTTCGCCGCGGTGACCGAGGCGGTGCCCTGGCAGGCTTGGGCGCTGATGGCGGGCAACCTGTTCTGGGTGCTGGCCTACGACACCGAGTACGCCATGGTCGACCGCGACGACGACCTCAAGATCGGCATGAAGACCTCGGCCATCACCCTGGGCGACGCCGACGTGCCGGCCATCACCGCGTTCTACCTGGTGTTCCTCGGCATCTGGACCGCCGTGCTCTGGGGCCAGGTGAACCTCCTGGTCTGGGGCGCCATGCTGCTGGTGGCGCTGGCCCAGGTGGTCTGGCACTGGCGGCTGATCAAGGACCGCACGCGCGACGGCTGCTTCAAGGCCTTCCGTCTGAACCACTGGCTAGGGTTCACGGTGTTTGTGGGGGTTGTGCTCGGGTTGGTTTGATTCCTTTTGGGATTGATCGCGCGGTACCGTGGTAGACAGCGCTGGCACTGTGCAGCGGTGGTTATGTTTGTGTGCGACGAGGCCACACAAGCCGAGCAACCGCGACGATTGGCAGCGCCACAAGACAGACCGCGACGGCGGCTACCAGCCCAACAATGTCTCCTCCATCACTCATGAAGGTGGAGGCGCGGTCAAGTCTCTCTTTCGAGCTGGTTAGCGCAGTGGTTACCAAATACAAGCCCAGGGCTGCAAGCAGGACGAACAGCGAGTAGCCCAGCCACTCTATGGCAATCGTGGGCCGCCAGGAGAGCAACACGTATGCTCCAAAAGCGAGCATTGGGCCACCCCATAGGAGCATGCAGACCCGCACGAAGAGCGGGTCTGCAATCAGCGCTTTGAAGTACGCCACGGGGCTACTTCCCGAAGTCCCGTCCCAATTCGGCCGCACGGGTTTGAGCGGCGACCAAGGCCTTCTCGAACAGCGCCTTCATGTCCGACGCTTCCATCGAGGTGATGGCCGCGTAGGTCGTGCCGCCCTTGGACGTCACGCGTTCGCGCAGGGTCTGCAGCGGGTCGTCCGAGCGCTGGGCCAGGGTGGCGGCGCCGATGAAGGTGCCGATGGCGAGTTGCTGCGCCACCTCGGGCGCCAGGCCCATGCGGGCGCCCGCGTCGCGCATGGCTTCGAGGAAATAGAACACGTAGGCCGGGCCGGAACCCGAGAGCGCGGTCACGGCGTCCAGGTCGGCTTCCACATTCACCCACACCAGCTCGCCAGTGGTGCGCACCACACGCTCGACCAGGGCCTTGTCGTCAGCGCTCACGGCGGCGCGCGCCATCAGGCCGGTCATACCCAGGCCGACCAGGGCCGGGGTGTTGGGCATGGCGCGCACGATGCGTTCGGTGCCGAGCCAGGCGGCGATGCTGTCGCTGGTGATGCCAGCGGCCACGCTCAGATGCAGGGCGCCGTCCACGTGGGGACGGGCGGCCGCGGCGGCGTCCTTGAAGGTCTGCGGCTTGACGGCCCAGACCACGAGATCGGAAGGCTTCAGCTCCGCGCTGGCCACGGGCAGCACGGCCATGCCCGGGAACTGCTGCGCGAGCTTCGCGCGCTGCTCGTCCCAGGGCTCGACCACCTGCAGGGCGCTGGTCGGGTGGCCCTGGCGGACCAGGCCGCCGATGATGGCGCTGGCCATGTTGCCGCCGCCGATGAAGGTGATGAGGGGATGGGTGGAGGTGTTCATGCCGCCATTGTCCCCGAGGCGTTGAGCGCTCAGGGCGCTGTCGTCTGCCTGACCGCGTGCTCCCATTCCGCCATCTTCTCGGCCGCGCGTTCCCGTGAGAGCGTCGGGTGGAACACGCGCTCGGCGCGCCACTGTTTCGAGAGTTCGTCGAGCCCGGCGTACACGCCGCATTGCAGGCCCGCGAGGTAGGCGGCGCCCAGGGCGGTGGTCTCGATCACGGCCGGCCGCACCACCGGGATGCCCAGCAGGTCGGCCTGGATCTGCATCAGCAGATCGTTGACGCAGGCGCCGCCGTCCACGCGCAGCTCGGCCACCGGCACGCCGCCGCTGGCGACCGCGTCGCGGCTCATGGCGTCGAGCAGGGCGGCGCTCTGGAAGGCGATGCTTTCCAGAGCGGCGCGCGCGATGTGGGCGATGGTGCTGCCGCGCGTGAGGCCGACGATGGCGCCGCGGCTCTCGGGCTGCCAGTAGGGCGCGCCCAGGCCGGTGAAGGCCGGCACCATGATCACGCCACCGGCGTCGGGCACGCTCTCGGCCAGGGCCTGCACCTCGCTGCTGGACGGGATGGCGCGCAGGCCGTCGCGCAGCCACTGCACGACCGCGCCGCCGATGAAGACGCTGCCTTCGAACGCGTACTGCGGCTTCCCGGGTGGCTGCGCGGCGGCGGTGGTGATCAGGCCGTTCTGGCTGGTCTGGAAGCGTTCGCCGTTGTGCATCAGCATGAAGCAGCCGGTGCCGTAGGTGTTCTTGGCCATGCCGGCGGAGAAGCAGGCCTGGCCGAACAGCGCGCTCTGCTGGTCGCCCGCCACGCCGCCGATCACCAGCGGCCCGCCCAGCCACTCGGGGCGCACCTCGCCGAAGTGGGCGCTGGAGGGCAGGGCGGTGGGCATCATGGCCGCGGGAATGCTCATGGCCGCGAGCAGCTCCTCGTCCCAGCGCTGGGTGTGGATGTTGAACAGCATGGTGCGCGCGGCGTTGCTGTGGTCGGTCACATGGGCCGCGCCGCCGGTGAGCTGCCAGATCAGCCAGCTGTCGACGGTGCCAAAGGCCAGTTCGCCGGCCTCGGCCTGCGCGCGCGCGCCGGGCACGTGGTCCAGGATCCACTGCAGCTTGGTGCCCGAGAAGTAGGCGTCGATGCGCAGGCCGGTCTTCTGCAGCACGGGTTCGCTCAGGCCACGCTCGCGCAGCGCGGCGCAGGTGCTTTCCGCGCGGCGGTCCTGCCAGACGATGGCGTTGTAGACCGGCTCGCCGGTCTTGCGGTTCCACACGACCGTGGTCTCGCGCTGGTTGGTGATGCCCACGGCGCGGATGTCGCTCGCTTTCAGTCCGGCCTTGGCCAGCGCCTCGCGCGCCGTCTCCAGCTGCGTGGTCCAGAGGTCGCGCGGGTCGTGCTCGACCCAGCCCGGCTGCGGGTAGATCTGGCGGAACTCGCGCTGCGCCATCGCCACGACATGGCCGTCGCGGTCGAACACGATGCTGCGCGAACTGGAGGTGCCCTGGTCCAGGGCCAGCAGGTAACTCATGGGGTGTCTCGTCTCTTGTGGTCTCGAATGAGTCAGGCCGTGTCGCGGCCGGCCACCACGCACTCCACGTCGCCCTGGGTCAGCAGCGCGTCGAAGGGCGGCGGGGGCGGTTCGTCGGTGAACAGCACGTCCACCTCGTCCAGCCGCGCCAGCTCCACCATCGCCGGGCGGTTGAACTTGCTGTGGTCGGCCGCCAGCCAGACCTCGCGCGACTGGCCAATGATGGTGCGGGCGACCTTGACCTCGCGGTAGTCGAAGTCGCGCAGCGTGCCGTCGGCCTCGATGCCGCTGATGCCGATCAGGCCGATGTCGACCTTGAACTGGCGCATGAAATCCACCGTGGCCTCGCCGACGATGCCCTGGTCGGCGCCGCGCACCTGGCCGCCGGCCACGATCACCTCGCAGCTGGGGTTGGCGCTCAGCAGGGCGGCCACGTGCAGGTTGTTGGTGATGACGCGCAGGCCCTGGTGCTGCATCAGCTCGCGCGCCACCGCCTCGATGGTGGTGCCGATGTTGAGGATCAGCGAGCAGCCGTTGGGCACGCGCTGCGCGATGGCCCGGGCGATGCGGGTCTTGGCCTCGGACTCCATGGCCTGGCGCTGGCGGTAGGCGATGTTCTCGGTGGTGGAGCCGGGCAGCCGCACGCCGCCGTGGAAGCGCGAGAGCAGGCCGGCTTCGGCCAGGCGCTGCACGTCGCGGCGCACGGTCTGCAGGGTGACGCCAAAGCGCTCGGCCAGGGCTTCGATGGTCTGCGGGCCGTGGGTGCGCACCACGTCCAGCAGGTGGGTGTGTCGGGGGGCCAGGTTCATGGACATCGTGCGGTCGGGGATCGGGGTGCTCCGAACATAACGGAAAAGGATATTCGGCCGTTAAGGGTAAATACCGAATAAAGAAGAACAAAAACGAACAATAGAATCCGCCAAACGAAAATAAAACAACAGGCCCGCGGGCCTCCTTCTGGACATCGAATGCAGCTATCCCTGGAGCAGGTGGGCAAGACGGTCGGGCCTTCGGTCCACCTCCACCCCATGAGTCTGAATCCGGCGCCGGACGCCGTCACGGTGCTGCTGGGCGCCACGCAGGCGGGCAAGACCAGCCTGATGCGCCTCATGGCCGGCCTGGACGTGCCGACCAGCGGGCGCGTGCTGGTGGACGGGCGCGACGTCACCGGCACGCCGGTGCGCGAGCGCAACGTGGCCATGGTCTACCAGCAATTCATCAACTACCCGTCGATGACGGTGTTCGACAACATCGCCTCGCCGCTCAAGCTCGGCGGTCGGCCCCGGGCCGAGATCGAGCGCCGCGTGCGCGAACTGGCGGCGCGGCTGCACATCGAGGTGTTTCTCGAGCGCCTGCCGGCCGAGCTCTCGGGCGGGCAGCAGCAGCGCGTGGCCCTGGCGCGCGCGCTGGCCAAGAACGCCCCTCTGATGCTGCTGGACGAGCCGCTGGTGAACCTGGACTACAAGCTGCGCGAGGAGCTGCGCGAAGAGCTGACCCAGCTGTTCGCCGCTGGCGACTCCACCGTGGTCTACGCCACCACTGAACCGGGCGAGGCCCTGCTGCTGGGCGGCTACACCGCGGTGCTCGACCAGGGCGAGCTGCTGCAGTACGGCCCCACGGCCGAGGTGTTCCACCGCCCGAAGTCGCTGCGCGTGGCGCGTGCCTTCAGCGATCCGCCGATGAACCTGCTGGCGGCCGACGTGGCCGAGGGCGGTGCGCAGCTCAGGGGCGGTCCGCTGCTGGCGGTGGCGCTGCCGCAGCACGCCACCCGCGCGCTGACCCTGGGCATCCGCGCCAGCGCCGTGCGCGTGGCGCCGCGTCCGGGCGACGTGGCCCTGGCCGGTCGGGTCGAGCTGGCCGAAATCTCCGGCTCCGACACCTTCGTGCACGTGCACACGGCGGTCGGCGAGATCGTGGCGCAGCTCACCGGCGTGCACGACTTCGCCCTGGGCAGCGCGATCACGCTGCACGTGAACCCGGCGCAGGTGTACGCCTTCGACCAGACCGGCGACCTGCTGGTGGCGCCGCAACGCGCGAAGGGAGTCTGAGATGGCCCGCATCGATCTCGACCTCGCCCACTCCTACCGGCCGAACCCGAAGGAAGACAGCGACTACGCGCTGCTGCCGCTGAACATGAGCTTCGAGGACGGCGGCGCCTACGCGCTGCTCGGCCCCTCGGGCTGCGGCAAGACGACCATGCTCAACATCATGTCGGGCCTGCTGGTGCCGTCGCACGGCACAGTGAAGTTCGACGGCCAGGACATGACGCGCGCCACGCCGCAGCAGCGCAACATCGCCCAGGTGTTCCAGTTCCCGGTCATCTACGACACCATGACCGTGGCCGAGAACCTGGCCTTCCCGCTGAAGAACCGCCGGGTGCCGGCGCAGCAGATCAAGGCCCGGGTGGGCCAGATCGCCGAGATGCTGGAGATGAGCCACCAGCTGGACATGCGCGCTGCCGGACTCAGTGCCGACCAGAAGCAGAAGATCTCGCTGGGCCGCGGCCTGGTGCGGCCCGACGTGTCGGCCGTGCTGTTCGACGAGCCGCTGACGGTGATCGACCCGCACCTGAAGTGGCAGCTGCGGCGCAAGCTCAAGCAGATCCACCACGAACTGAAGCTCACGCTGATCTACGTGACGCACGACCAAGTCGAGGCGCTGACCTTCGCCGACCAGGTGGTGGTGATGACGCGTGGCAAGGTGGTGCAGCTGGGCACGCCCGACGCGCTGTTCGAGCGCCCCGCGCACACCTTCGTCGGCCACTTCATCGGCTCGCCGGGCATGAACTTCCTCGACGCGCAGTCCGCGGGCGGGCAGCTGCAGCTCGGCGGCCGACAGCTGGCGGCGCCGCAGGCGCTGCCCGAAGGCTCGCTGCGCCTGGGCATCCGCCCCGAGTACCTGGCGCTGGCACCCGCCGGGGCCGCGGCCACGCTGCCCGCGACGGTGCAGAAGGTGCAGGACATCGGCACCTACTTCCTGGTCACGCTGGACGCGGCCGGCCAGACCCTCAAGGCTCGCCTGGCGCCGGATGCGGCGCTGCCCGCGGTGGGCGACGAGGTCGGTGCGCAGGTGCTGGGTGAGCACACCTGTTTCTACAAGAACGAGGAGCTGGTGGCATGAGCGCGACCACAAAACCCGTGAACCAGAAGGCCTGGTTCCTGATCCTGCCCGTCTTCATCTGCGTGGCCTTCTCGGCCATCCTGCCGCTGATGACGGTGGTGAACTACTCGGTGCAGGACATCATCTCGCCCGAGCGCCGCGTCTTCGTGGGCACCGAATGGTTCGCCAGTGTGATGCGCGACGAGGACCTGCACGCCGCTCTGTGGAACCAGATGAAGTTCTCCATGGCGGTGCTGGCGGTCGAGATCCCGCTGGGCATCGCGCTCGCGCTGGCCATGCCGGCCCAGGGCTGGAAGGCCTCGGCCACGCTGGTGATCGTCGCCCTCTCGCTGCTGATTCCCTGGAACGTGGTCGGCACCATCTGGCAAATCTTCGGCCGCGCCGACATCGGGCTGATGGGCCACGCCCTGCAGAACCTGGGCATCGAATACAGCTACACCGGCGACGCCACCCACGCCTGGCTGACGGTGCTGCTGATGGACGTGTGGCACTGGACGCCGCTGGTGGCCCTGCTGGCCTACGCCGGCCTGCGCAGCATTCCCGACGCCTACTACCAGGCCGCCCGCATCGACGGCGCCAGCAAGTTCGCCGTGTTCCGCTACATCCAGCTGCCCAAGATGCGCGGCGTGCTGATGATCGCGGTGCTGCTGCGCTTCATGGACTCTTTCATGATCTACACCGAGCCCTTCGTGCTCACCGGTGGCGGCCCCGGCAACGCCACCACCTTCCTCAGCCAGTACCTGACGCAGAAGGCGGTCGGCCAGTTCGACCTCGGTCCCGCCGCTGCGTTCTCCCTGATCTATTTCCTCATCATCCTGCTGTTCTGCTTCGTGCTCTACAACTGGATGCAGAGCCTCGGCCAGGCCGAGAAAGAGGTGCAATCGTGAACGAGCGTCGATTCAAGAAGAGGACGCTGTTCCTCATCGCCTACCTGGTGTTCGCGCTGTTGCCCATCTACTGGATGGTCAACATGAGCTTCAAGACCAACCAGGAAATCCTCAGCAGCTTCAGCCTCTGGCCGCAGTCCTTCACCTGGGACAACTACAAGCTCATCTTCACCGACGAGAGCTGGTATTCGGGCTACATCAACAGCCTGATCTATGTGTGCATCAACACCGTGATCTCGCTGACCGTGGCGCTGCCGGCGGCCTACGCCTTCAGTCGCTACAGCTTCCTGGGCGACAAGCACGTCTTCTTCTGGCTGCTGACCAACCGCATGACGCCACCGGCGGTGTTCCTGCTGCCCTTCTTCCAGCTCTACACCACGGTGGGCCTGATGGACACGCACATCGCGGTGGCACTGGCGCACCTGCTGTTCAACGTGCCGCTGGCGGTGTGGATTCTCGAAGGCTTCATGTCGGGCATCCCGCGCGAGATCGACGAGACCGCCTACATCGACGGCTACAGCTTCCCGCGCTTCTTTATCACCATCTTCCTGCCGCTGATCAAGGCGGGTGTGGGCGTGGCGGCGTTCTTCTGCTTCATGTTCAGCTGGGTCGAGCTGCTGATGGCGCGCACGCTCACCAGCGTGAACGCCAAGCCCATCGTCGCCACCATGACGCGCACCGTCAGTGCCAGCGGCATGGACTGGGCCACGCTGGCCGCGGCGGGCGTGCTGACCATCGTGCCGGGGGCGATCGTGATCTGGTTCGTCCGGCACTACATCGCCAAAGGCTTTGCCATGGGGAGGGTGTGATGTTCGAGTGGATGGCATGGACCACGCCGGTGGCCGTCTTTTTTACCTGCATCGTGCTGATGCTGATCGGCATGACCGTGTGGGAGATCCGCTCTCCCACGACTTTGCGCAAGGGCTTCCTGCCGATGGCCACCACGCGCGGCGACCGGCTCTTCATCGGTCTGCTGCTGGCGGCCTACATCAACCTGGTGTTCGTCGGCGCGGCCGAGTGGATGGCCGAGCTGATGTCGCTGGAGGAGGAGCCCAGTGTGTGGATCAGCTTCGTGCTGTCCATGCTGGCCCTGGCGCTGGTGATGCGCAAGGGCTGAACCGTTTCGAGGGAATACGGCCCGGCGCTGCCCCGGGGCCGTGGTCACCCAGCACCATGAGGGGCAGCGTTCACATCAACCCGAGAGAAGGAGACACGATGAAATTGCGATACAACGCGCTCGCGCTGGCCGCGCTCTGCGCCCTGGGCAGCCATGCGGCCTGGGCCGACGAGGCCGCCGCCAAGAAGTGGATCGACAGCGAGTTCCAGCCTTCCACGCTGAGCAAGGACCAGCAGCTGGCCGAGATGAAATGGTTCATCGACGCCGCCAAGAAGCTGCAGGCCAAGGGCGTGAAGGAGATCTCGGTGGTGTCCGAAACCATCACCACCCACGAGTACGAATCGAAGACGCTGGCCAAGGCCTTCGAGGAGATCACCGGCATCAAGGTCAAGCACGACCTGATCCAGGAAGGCGACGTGGTCGAGAAGCTGCAGACCTCGATGCAGTCGGGCAAGTCCATCTACGACGGCTGGATTTCGGACTCGGACCTCATCGGTACCCACTACCGCTACGGCAAGATGATGAACCTGACCGATTACATGGCCGGAGCGGGCAAGGAGTGGACCAACCCCGGTCTCGACATCAAGGATTTCATCGGCACCAAGTTCACCACCGCGCCCGACGGCAAGCTGTACCAGCTGCCCGACCAGCAGTTCGCCAACCTGTACTGGTTCCGCGCCGACCTCTTCGAGCGCAAGGACCTCAAGGACAAGTTCAAGGCCAAGTACGGCTACGACCTGGGTGTGCCGCTGAACTGGTCCGCCTACGAGGACATCGCCGAGTTCTTCACCAACGACGTCAAGACCATCGACGGCAAGCCGATCTACGGCCACATGGACTACGGCAAGAAGGACCCGTCGCTGGGCTGGCGCTTCACCGACGCCTGGCTGTCCATGGCCGGCACCGCCGACATCGGCGCGCCCAACGGCCTGCCGATCGACGAATGGGGCATCCGCGTGGCGGCCGACAAGTGCACGCCGGTGGGCGCTTCGGTCGAGCGCGGTGGTGCCACCAACTCGCCCGCGGCCGTCTACGCGCTGACCAAGTACGTCGACTGGATGAAGAAGTACGCGCCCAAGGAAGCCACCGGCATGACCTTCGGCGAAGCCGGTCCCGTGCCGGCTCAGGGCCAGATCGCGCAGCAGATCTTCTGGTACACCGCCTTCACGGCGGACATGGTCAAGCCCGGCCTGCCCGTGGTGAACGCCGATGGCACGCCCAAGTGGCGCATGGCGCCAGGCCCGAACGGCCCCTACTGGAAGCAGGGCATGCAGAACGGCTACCAGGACGTGGGTTCGTGGTCGTTCTTCAAGGGACATGACGCCAACAAGACGGCCGCTGCCTGGCTCTACGCCCAGTTCGTGACCGCCAAGACCACCTCGCTCAAGAAGACCATCGTCGGCCTGACCCCGATCCGCGAGTCCGACATCCAGAGCAAGGCCATGACCGACATGGCGCCCAAGCTGGGTGGCCTGGTCGAGTTCTACCGCAGCCCGGCCCGCGTGGCCTGGTCGCCCACCGGCACCAACGTGCCCGACTACCCCAAGCTGGCCCAGCTGTGGTGGAAGAACGTGGCGCAGGCTGTCACGGGTGAGAAGACCCCGCAGGGTGCGATGGACAATCTGGCCAAGGAGATGGACGAGGTGCTCGCGCGCCTGGAGCGCGCCGGCATGGCGCAGTGCCCGCCCAAGCTGAACAAGAAGGAAAGCGCCGACAAGTGGCTTTCCGACAAGTCGGCGCCGTGGAAGAAGCTGGCCAACGAGAAGCCGAAGGGCGAGACCATCGCCTACCAGACCCTGCTGGACGCCTGGAAGGCCGGCAAGGCGCGTTGACCGGATGCTGTCTTCCGGTCTGATGTAAAACCTCCGCACGCACCCCTGGTGGGTGTGTGCGGTCACCCTCTGATTCATGAATCCCGCAGAACGCCTTCAGTCCCTGACCCGCCAACCCCGGTTTGATCTGGTGGTGGTCGGCGGGGGCGCCACCGGCCTGGGTGTGGCGCTGGACGCGGCGCTGCGTGGGTTCTCCGTCGCCCTGTTCGAGTCGCACGACTTCGCGGGCGGCACCTCGTCGCGCTCCACCAAGCTGCTGCACGGCGGCGTGCGCTACCTCGCGCAAGGCAATGTGGCGCTGGTGCGTGAGGCGCTGGCGGAACGGGCCACCGTGCTGCGCATCGCGCCGCACCTGGCGCAGCCGCTGCCGTTCGTCATGCCTTCCTACGCCTGGTGGCAGACGCCGTTCTACGGCGCCGGGCTCAAGCTGTACGACCTGATGGCGGGGCGCGCCGGCCTGGGGCGCACGGAGTTCCTCAGCCGGGCGCAGACCCTGCAGGCCCTGCCCGGCGTCAATCCCGAAGGGCTCAAGGGCGGTGTGCAGTACTGGGACGGCCAGTTCGACGACGCCCGGCTGGCGCTGGCGCTGGCCCGAACGGCCCAGAACGCCGGGGCGCAACTGTTCAACTACGCCGAGGTGGAGGCGCTGGAGCGGACGGGGCAGAGCTTCTCCGTGACCGTCCGTGACCGCCTGTCCGGGCATTTCAGTCGGGTCGAGGCCGGGTGCGTGATCAATGCCACCGGGGTCTGGGTCGACACGCTGCGGGCCCGCGCCGGAGTGCCGGGGGACACAGGTCCTGATCGCATGGTCAGCCCCAGCCAGGGCGTGCATGTGGTGGTGGACCGCGACTTCATGGGCGGGCACCATGCCCTGCTGGTGCCCAAGACGCGCGACGGCCGCGTCCTGTTTGCCGTGCCCTGGCTGGGCAAGCTGGTGCTGGGCACCACCGACACCCCGCGCCAGGACCTGCCGCGCGAGCCGCAACCCTTTGCCGAAGAGCTGGACTTCATCCTGGGTGAAGCGGCCCACGTGCTGCGCCGCCCCGTGCAACGCCAGGACATCCGCAGCGTATGGGTCGGGCTGCGCCCTCTGGTGGCGCCGCCCAAGGACGACGGAGGAAGCACCAAGGTGCTGTCGCGTGAACACACCATCGTGGTGGAGTCCAGCGGGCTGCTGACGGTCACCGGCGGCAAGTGGACCACCTACCGGGCCATGGCGGACGATGTCATGGAGCGCTGTTTTTCCGCAGGCCTGCTGCCCCGCAAGCCGGGCGGGCAGACCGAGTGTCATGCGTTGGACGGCGCGCCCGTCGCGGGGCGGGCGTTGGTGCCGCTGCATGCTGGCCCCGGTCTGCACCTGTACGGACAGCACGCCGAGGAGGTGCGAGCCTGCTCTGGCGCGGACCAGACCTTGGGGCTGGGGCTCACCGAGGCCATGGTGCGGTATGCCGTCAGGAGTGAGTATGCGCACACTGTTGAGGATGTGCTGGCCCGGCGCTGGCGCGCCTTGTTCCTGGATGCCCGCGCCGCCGCCGCCATGGCGCCCCGTGTGGCGGAGATCCTGGATGAGGAGGGCTGTGGCAGGCCCTCGCTGGCCGAGTTCGAATCGCTGTGCGCCAGCTACTTGCCACAGACCGCAGCGGTCTGAGCCCGGGTATCACCGAAGAGCAGTTGACAGGCTGATCTGATGGTGCAATAATCTGCGGCTTCGCTGTAAAAGGCGAAGCTTTCTGCCCAGCGACGCGGGCCATCCTCTTGGGGTGGTTGGCTACGACGGGCCCAAGACTGATCACTTCCAGCCGTGGTGGCCGGAAGGATTCAAGTTGGGACTTAAATCAAATGATCCAAACGCAATCTCGACTCGATGTTGCTGACAACACGGGTGCCAAGTCCGTGATGTGCATCAAGGTGCTCGGTGGCTCCAAGCGCCGTTACGCCAGTGTGGGCGATGTCATCAAAGTCAGCATCAAGGAAGCAGCGCCCCGTGGCCGCGTCAAAAAAGGCGAGGTTTACAACGCTGTGGTGGTTCGCACCGCCAAGGGCATCCGTCGCCAGGATGGCGCCCTGATCAAATTCGACGGCAACGCCGCCGTGCTGCTCAACGCCAAGCTGGAGCCGATTGGCACCCGCATCTTCGGCCCGGTCACGCGTGAACTGCGTACCGAGAAGTTCATGAAGATCGTGTCCCTGGCCCCCGAGGTTCTCTGAGGATTCATCATGAACAAGATTCGTAAGGGCGACGAGGTCATCGTTATTGCCGGGCGCGACAAAGGCAAGCGCGGCAAGGTGCTTGAGCGCGCTTCTGAGGACCGTGTGGTCGTCGAAGGCGTCAATATTGTCAAGAAGCATGCCAAGCCCAACCCCATGAAGGGTGTGACCGGCGGCATCGTCGAAAAGACCATGTCCATCCACCAGTCCAACGTGGCCATCTTCAATGGCGCCACGGGCAAGGCTGACCGTGTGGGCATCAAGCAGCTGGCCGACGGCAACAAGGTGCGCGTCTACAAGTCCAGCGGCGAAGAAATCAAGGTGGCATAACCATGACACGCTTTCAAGAAATCTACCGCGACAAGGTTGCGCCGGAGCTGACCCAGAAGTTCGGCTACAAGTCCCCGATGCAGGTGCCCCGCATCACCAAGATCACCCTGAACATGGGTGTGAGCGAGGCGGTCGCCGACAAGAAGATCATGGACAACGCCGTCGGCGACCTGACCAAGATCGCCGGCCAGAAGCCCGTGGTGACCAAGGCCAAGAAGGCCATTGCCGGTTTCAAGATCCGCGAACAACAACCCATCGGCTGCATGGTGACCCTGCGCGGTGCCCGCATGTACGAATTCCTGGACCGTTTTGTCACCGTGGCCCTGCCGCGCGTGCGCGACTTCCGCGGTATTTCGGGCAAGGCATTTGACGGTCGTGGCAACTACAACATCGGCGTTAAAGAGCAGATCATCTTCCCCGAGATCGAGTACGACAAGGTCGATGCCCTGCGCGGCCTGAACATCAGCATCACGACAACCGCCAAGACTGACGAAGAGTGCAAGGCACTGCTGGCAGGTTTCCGTTTCCCGTTCAAGAACTGAGGTGGCGCGTGGCTAAACAAGCACTACTCCAACGTGAACTCAAGCGCGAGAAGCTCGCCGCCAAGTTCGCCAAGAAATACGCCGAACTGAAGGCGACCGCCAACGACGCCAAGCAAAGCGACGAAGCGCGCGATGCGGCCCGTCTGGCGCTGCAGAAGCTGCCCCGCAACGCCAATCCGACCCGTCAGCGCAACCGCTGCGAGATCACCGGTCGTCCGCGTGGCACGTTTGCCTACTTCGGCCTGGCCCGTGCCAAGGTCCGCGAGATGGCCTTTGCCGGCGAGATCCCCGGCATCACCAAAGCCAGCTGGTAAGCCCTAGGAGAACCACAAATGAGCATGAGTGATCCTATCGCTGACATGTTGACCCGCATCCGCAACGCGCAGATGGTCGAAAAGACCACCGTGTCGATGCCGGCGTCCAAAGTCAAGGCGGCCATTGCCCAGGTCCTTAAGGACGAGGGTTACATCGACGGCTTCCAGGTGAAGACCGAAGGCGGCAAGAGCGAACTCGAAATCGCCCTGAAGTACTACGCCGGCCGTCCTGTGATCGAGCGCATCGAGCGCGTGAGCAAGCCTGGCCTGCGCATCTACCGCGGCCGTGACGCGCTGCCCCAAGTGCAGAACGGCCTGGGCGTCGCCATCGTCACCACTCCCAAGGGCGTGATGACCGATCGCAAGGCCCGCGCCACCGGTGTCGGTGGTGAAGTCCTGTGTTACGTCGCCTGATGCGGGCATTGAGGAGCAACTGAAATGTCGCGTATTGGTAAGCAGCCAGTCTCCGTCCCCGCAGGGGTCGAAGTGGCCATCAAGGACGACCTGATCAACGTCAAAGGCACGCTCGGTGCCCTGGCTCTGGCGCAAAACGCGCTGGTCAAGGTCGAGAACAACGCTGGCTCGCTGTCGTTCATCCCTACGAACGATTCGCGGGAAGCCAATGCCATGTCCGGCACCATGCGTCAGCTGGTGAACAACATGGTGGTCGGTGTGAGCAAGGGCTTCGAAAAGAAGCTGTCCCTGATCGGTGTGGGTTACAAGGCCCAAGCCCAGGGTGCCAAGCTCAACCTGAGCGTCGGTTATTCGCATCCGGTTGAGATCGAAATGCCTGCCGGCATCAAGGTTGAAACCCCGACGCCGACCGAAGTCGTCATCAAAGGCGCTGACCGTCAGCGCGTGGGCCAGATCGCTTCCGAAGTGCGCGCCGTGCGCCCGCCCGAGCCCTACAAGGGCAAGGGCATCCGCTATGCGGATGAGAAGGTCGTGATCAAGGAAACCAAGAAGAAATAAGGACCAGGATCATGTTGACCAAAAAAGAGCAACGTCTCCGTCGGGCCCGTCAGACGCGCATCCGCATTGCGCAGCAAGGCGCTGTTCGCCTGACCGTGAACCGCACCAACCTGCACATCTACGCCAACGTCATCTCCGGCGATGGTGCCAAGGTGCTGGCTTCCGCTTCGACCGCCGAGGCCGAAGTGCGCGCCCAGCTGGGCGCCGCCGGCAAAGGCGGCAATGCCGCCGCTGCGGCCCTGATCGGCAAGCGCATTGCCGAAAAGGCCAAGGCCGCTGGTATCGAGAAGGTGGCGTTCGATCGTTCCGGTTTTGCCTACCACGGCCGTGTCAAGGCCCTCGCCGATGCGGCTCGTGAAGCCGGTCTGCAGTTCTGATCAGACGGGATACACAAAATGGCTAAATTTCAGGCAAACGTAAAGAACGAAGGCAACGACGACGGTCTGCGCGAAAAGATGATCGCGATCAACCGCGTGACCAAGGTGGTCAAGGGTGGTCGTATTCTCGGTTTTGCTGCGCTGACCGTGGTTGGTGATGGCGACGGCCGTGTCGGTATGGGCAAGGGCAAGGCTCGCGAAGTGCCTGTGGCCGTCCAGAAGGCCATGGAGCAGGCTCGCCGCAACATGATCAAGGTGTCGCTCAAGAGCGGTTCCCTGCACCATGCGGTGCATGGCGAGCACGGCGCCTCCAATGTCATGATGCTGCCCGCTGCCAAGGGTACCGGCATCATCGCCGGGGGTCCGATGCGTGCCGTATTCGAGGTGCTGGGTATCACTGACGTCGTGGCCAAGAGCCATGGTTCGAGCAACCCCTACAACTTGGTGCGTGCCACGCTGGACGCTCTGAAAAATTCCACGACTCCTGCCGACGTGGCCGCCAAGCGCGGCAAGTCGGTTGAAGAGATCCTGGGCTGATGGGAACGATCATGACCACTCAAAACACCGTCAAGGTTCAACTGGTGCGCAGCCCGATTGGCACCAAGCAGTCGCACCGCGACACCGTTCGTGGCCTGGGTCTGCGCAAGCTCAACAGCGTCAGCGAGCTGCAGGACACGCCCGCCGTGCGCGGCATGATCAACAAGATCGCCTACCTGGTGAAGGTGCTCTGAGCACCCGACCGAAGAGGACTCATTCGTCATGGAACTCAACACCATTCAACCCGCAGCGGGTGCCAAGCACGCCAAGCGTCGCGTCGGCCGTGGCATTGGCTCCGGCCTGGGCAAGACGGCCGGTCGCGGCCACAAAGGTCAGAAATCGCGTTCTGGTGGCTATCACAAGGTCGGTTTCGAAGGCGGCCAGATGCCGCTGCAGCGTCGCCTGCCCAAGCGTGGTTTCAAGTCTGCGCAACTCCAGTTCAATGCCGAAGTGACCCTGGCAGACCTGAACACGGTGGATGCCGCCGAGATCGATCTTCTGGTGCTCAAGCAGGCTGGCCTGGTGGCTCAGCTGGCCAAGCGCGTCAAGGTCATCAAGACCGGTGAAATCAACCGCGCGGTCAAGCTCAAGGATATCGGCGCAACCGCCGGTGCCAAGGCTGCCATCGAGGCCGCTGGCGGCTCGCTGGCCTGATTCAGATCGCAAGCAAAAGGCAATCTGTGGCTACTGGCTCCACGACCCTGGCCAAGACAGGCAAGTTCGGCGACCTGCGTCGCCGGCTGGTGTTCCTGTTGCTGGCCTTGGTGGTTTACCGGATCGGCGCACACATCCCTGTGCCCGGGATCGACCCTGCCCAACTGGAACAGCTGTTCAAGGGCCAGCAGGGCGGCATCCTCAGCCTGTTCAACATGTTTTCGGGTGGCGCTCTCTCGCGCTTCACAGTCTTCGCTCTGGGGATCATGCCGTACATCTCGGCGTCGATCATCATGCAGTTGATGACCTATGTGGTCCCGACATTCGAGCAGCTGAAAAAGGAGGGTGAGGCCGGTCGTCGCAAGATCACCGCGTACACCCGATACGGAACGCTGGGTCTGGCGATATTCCAGGCTATGGGCATTGCCCTGGCGCTGGAAGGACAGGCGGGGCTGGTGATCGATCCGGGCATGGCGTTCCGCCTGACGGCGGTGGTGAGTCTGGTGGCAGGGACCATGTTCCTGATGTGGCTGGGCGAGCAGATCACCGAGCGCGGATTGGGCAACGGCATTTCGATCCTCATCTTTGCAGGTATCGCGGCGGGGCTCCCCAATGCAATCGGTGGGCTTCTGGAGCTCGTGCGCACTGGCGCCATGAACATCCTGGTGTCGCTCTTCATCATCGCGCTGGTGATTCTGGTCACCTATTTCGTGGTGTTCGTCGAACGCGGCCAGCGGAAGATTCTGGTGAACTATGCACGGCGTCAGGTCGGCAACAAGGTATACGGTGGTCAGTCTTCGCACCTGCCCCTGAAGCTGAACATGGCCGGTGTAATTCCGCCCATCTTCGCGTCGTCCATCATCCTGCTGCCGACCACGGTGGTGAGCTGGATCAGCACAGGGGATTCCACGCGCTGGCTGCGTGACATCGCGTCTGCTCTATCGCCAGGACAACCGATCTATGTTGCCTTGTACGCCGCAGCGATCGTGTTTTTCTGCTTCTTCTACACGGCGCTCGTGTTCAACAGCCGCGAAACGGCCGACAACCTGAAGAAGAGTGGCGCGTTCATTCCCGGGATTCGTCCCGGTGACCAGACAGCCCGCTACATCGACAAGATTCTGCTTCGTTTGACACTGGCTGGCGCTATCTACATCACTGCAGTCTGCTTGCTGCCGGAATTCCTGATCCTGAAGTACAACGTGCCGTTCTACTTCGGTGGTACTTCATTGCTGATCATCGTGGTGGTCACCATGGACTTCATGGCCCAGGTGCAGAACTACATGATGTCCCAGCA
The DNA here is from genome assembly GCF_004006415.1 of Hydrogenophaga sp. NH-16. NCBI lineage: Bacteria > Pseudomonadati > Pseudomonadota > Betaproteobacteria > Burkholderiales > Comamonadaceae > Hydrogenophaga > Hydrogenophaga sp. NH-16. Next base: position 1,575,840 of record NZ_CP029344.1, on the reverse strand, counting down.
GTACGAATCACTGTTGAAAAAGGCCAACTTCAAATCCTGATGTCGGCGCTGTCGTATGGCCAAAGACGATGTGATTGAAATGCAGGGGGAGGTGGTTGAAAACCTCCCGAACGCAACCTTCCGGGTCAAACTGGAAAACGGACATGTGGTGCTCGGGCACATCTCCGGCAAGATGCGGATGCACTACATCCGGATCCTCCCCGGCGACAAGGTCAAGGTGGAGTTGACTCCCTATGACCTGACCAGAGCACGAATCGTGTTCCGGGCGAAGTGACCAGTCGACATTGAATGTTTTGGAATATCTAGGAGAAGACTATGCGAGTTTCGGCTTCGGTCAAGAAAATGTGCCGCAACTGTAAGATCATCAAGCGCAAAGGTGTCGTGCGAGTCATCTGCACCGACCCGCGCCACAAGCAGCGTCAAGGCTGATTCGGAAGTTCAGAGGAACCAACATGGCTCGTATTGCAGGCATCAACATCCCGCCGCACAAACACGCCGAGATCGGCCTGACGGCAATCTTCGGTATCGGTCGCACCCGCGCTCGCAAGATCTGCGAAGCCTGTGGCATCGACTACAGCAAGAAGATCAAGGACCTGACCGACGCGGAACTCGAGAAGGTGCGCGATCAGGTCGGCACCTTCACCATTGAAGGTGACCTGCGTCGCGAGACCACGATGAACATCAAGCGTCTGATGGACATCGGTTGCTACCGTGGCTTCCGGCACCGCCGCGGTCTGCCGGTTCGTGGTCAACGCACCAAGACCAACGCCCGCACGCGCAAGGGTCCCCGCAAGGCCGCCCAGTCGCTCAAGAAATAATCGGTTGAAAGAGAAACATGGCTAAAGCTCCCAACAGTTCGGCAGCCGCCCGCGTCCGCAAGAAAGTCCGCAAGAACGTGGCGGACGGCATCGCGCACGTGCACGCGTCCTTCAACAACACCATCATCACCATCACCGACCGTCAGGGCAATGCACTGTCGTGGGCTTCGTCGGGTGGTCAGGGCTTCAAGGGCTCGCGCAAGTCCACCCCGTTCGCTGCTCAGGTGGCCTCGGAAGTGGCTGGTCGCGCCGCCATTGAACAAGGCATCAAGAACCTGGACGTCGAGATCAAGGGCCCGGGTCCTGGCCGTGAATCGTCTGTGCGCGCCTTGGGTGCCTTGGGCATCCGCATCAATTCGATTTCCGATGTGACGCCCGTGCCGCACAACGGTTGCCGCCCTCAGAAGCGCCGCCGCATCTGATGGGTCGCTTCCTGCCTCTGTGACGGAGGATAGGAAAGCGCTACAATCAAAAGCTTTTTTGAGCGCCACCGCAGTCGCCTGCGGTGGCATTTTTGCTAAGCCCACCGCTTCTCCCACCAGGGAAGAGCTCCCGCAATGACACCGGCTGGTGTGGGTTGCGGCAGACTATCAACAAGGAACCCAACGTGGCACGTTACCTCGGCCCCAAGGCCAAACTTTCTCGCCGTGAAGGCGCCGACCTGTTGCTCAAGAGCGCACGCCGTTCCATCAGCGACAAGGCAAAGTTCGACTCCAAGCCCGGCCAGCACGGCCGTACCTCTGGCCAGCGCACCTCCGACTTCGGTCTGCAGCTGCGTGAAAAGCAGAAGGTCAAGCGCACCTACGGCGTGCTGGAGCGCCAGTTCCGCCGCTACTTTGCCGAGGCGGACCGCCGTCGTGGCAACACTGGCGCCAACCTGCTGTTCCTGCTGGAATCGCGCCTGGACAACGTGGTGTTCCGCATGGGTTTTGCATCGACCCGTGCCGAAGCACGCCAGATCGTGTCGCACAAGGCCATCACCGTCAATGGCAGCCCGGTGAACATTCCTTCCTACTCGGTCAAGCCCGGTGATGTGATCGCCGTGCGCGAGAAGTCGAAGAAGCAGGCCCGCGTGATCGAAGCCCTGGAGCTGGCCAAGCAGATTGGCTTCCCCGCATGGGTGGAAGTCTCGGCCGACAAGGTCGAAGGTGTCTTCAAGAAGACGCCGGACCGTGACGAGTTCGGTGCTGAGATCAACGAATCGCTGATCGTCGAACTGTACTCGCGTTAATTTCGTTCCCGGTCGTCGTCGTTTCTGGCGAGGCCGGGCCATGCTCCGTCTGCCTTATCGGTGTAACGAGCCGAGGGAACTGAAGGAAGTTTGAATGCTGAACAATCTGCTCAAGCCCAAGACCATCAATGTCGAGCAAGTCTCGACCAACCGCGCCAAGGTGACGCTGGAGCCTTTCGAGCGCGGCTACGGCCACACCTTGGGCAACGCCCTGCGCCGTGTGCTGTTGTCGTCGATGGTGGGCCACGCGCCGACCGAAGTGACGATCGCTGGTGTGGTGCACGAGTACTCCTCCATCGATGGCGTCCAGGAAGACGTCGTCAACATGCTCCTGAACCTCAAGGGTGTGGTCTTCAAGCTGCACAACCGCGACGAAGTCACCCTGAGCCTGCGCAAGGACGGTGAAGGTGTGGTCACCGCCGCCGACATCCAGACCCCGCACGACGTCGAAATCGTCAACCCCGGCCATGTCATCGCGACGTTGTCGGCGGGAGCCAAGCTGGACATGCAGATCAAGGTCGAAAAGGGCCGCGGCTACGTGCCTGGCAGCCTGCGCCGCAACGACGACGCATCGCGTTCGCTGGGTCGTATCGTCCTCGACGCCTCGTTCTCCCCGGTCAAGCGTGTGAGCTACACCGTCGAGAGCGCCCGCGTTGAACAGCGCACCGACCTGGACAAACTGGTTCTGGAGATCGAGACCAATGGCTCCATCGGTCCCGAGGAAGCTGTGCGCGCATCGGCCAAGATTCTGGTCGAGCAGCTGGCGGTGTTTGCCCAGCTGGAAGGCGTGGAGTTGTCGGCGTTCGATCAGCCTGCACAACGCAGCTCGCAGCAGTTCGACCCCATCCTGTTGCGTCCTGTGGACGAACTCGAACTCACTGTTCGTTCGGCCAACTGCCTCAAGGCGGAGAACATCTACTACATCGGTGACCTGATCCAGCGCACCGAGAACGAGCTGCTCAAGACCCCCAACCTGGGCCGCAAGTCGCTCAACGAAATCAAGGAAGTGCTCGCTTCGCGCGGCCTGACCTTGGGCATGAAGCTCGAGAACTGGCCGCCGGCTGGTCTCGACAAGCACTGAACCGTCATCAACGTCTGACGAACCCCCAGTACCTGATCCGGCTGGGGGCAAAACACTGAAAGGAAATCACCATGCGTCACGGACACGGACTTCGCAAACTCAACCGCACCAGCGAGCACCGCCAGGCGATGCTGCGCAACATGATGAACTCGCTGCTCACGCACGAAGTCATCAAGACCACCCTGCCCAAGGCCAAGGAACTGCGCCGCGTGGTCGAGCCCATGATCACTCTGGCCAAGGAAGCCACCGTGGCCAACCGCCGCCTGGCCTTCAACCGCCTGCGCGACCGCGATGTGGTCGTCAAGCTGTTCGACGAACTGGGCCCGCGCTTCAAGGCCCGTCCTGGTGGCTACACCCGCATCCTGAAGATGGGCTTCCGCGTGGGCGACAACGCTCCCATGGCCTTGGTCGAACTGGTGGATCGTGCAGAAGATGCTGCACCTGCCGCCGACGACGCAAAAGCGTGATAGAATACAAGGCTTGTCGCGGAGTGGAGCAGCCTGGTAGCTCGTTGGGCTCATAACCCAAAGGTCGCAAGTTCAAATCTTGCCTCCGCAACCAATCCGGAACTAACCAGAGTTCCTCAAAAAGCCCGCAGTTGCGGGCTTTTTTGTTCGTGGCTCTTTTGCGGTTCCTGGTTTAGTCCGGCACCACCGCAGTGACCTCGATCTCGACCCTGGCACGCGCTTCCACCAGCCGACTGACCTCCACGCAGGTCATGGCCGGGAAGCACTTGCCCATCACTTCGCGGTATGCGGTCCCCAACTCGCGCAGGCGGCTGTTGTACTCGTCGCGGTCGGTGATGTACCAGGTCATACGAACCATGTGCTCGGGGCCGGCCCCTGCACAGGACAGTACCGCGTGAACGTTCTGCAGGGCCTGCCTGGTCTGGTCGATGAAGTCGTCGCTTTCGAACTGCTGTTCACCGTTCCAGCCGATCTGGCCTCCAACGAAGACGAGGGTGCCTCGGGTGGCCACGCCGTTCGCGTAGCCCTTGGGGATGGCCCAGCCGGGCGGTTGCAGGAATTGCATGGGGACGGGTCTTTCTTGAAGTTCAGGTCACGGCCTCGGAGGCCATCTTGCGCAGCGCGAAGCGCTGCAGCTTGCCGGTTTCGGTGCGAGGCAACGAACTGACGAAGCGCACCTCGCGCGGGTATTTGTAGGGCGCCAGCGTGTGCTTGACGTGATCCTGCAGGGTCTTCACCTGGTCGGCGTCGGCCGCCTGACCGGGCTTGAGCACCACGTAGGCGAGGATGATCATGCCGCGCTCATCGTCGGCCTTGCCGACCACGCCGCATTCGGCCACCGCCGGGTGCTGCAGCAGCGCGGCCTCCACCTCGGGCCCAGCCACGTTGTAGCCGGCGGTGATGATCATGTCGTCGGTGCGCGCCTGGTAGATGAAATACCCATCTACGTCCTGCAGGAAGGCGTCGCCGGGGAAATTCCAGCCGCCTTCCACGTAGTTCGCCTGGCGGGCGTCGTCCAGGTACTTGCAGCCCGTCGGCCCTTTGATGGCCAGCCGGCCGACCTGGCCGCGTGGCAGGTCGTTGCCCTGTTCGTCGACGATCTTGGCTTCGTAGCCCGGCACCACACGCCCGATGGCGCCCCGCTTCACATCCTCAGGCGCGGCCGAGATGAAGATGTGGAACATCTCGGTGGCGCCGATGCCGTCCAGCATCTCCAGCCCACTCGCCTCCTTCCACAGCTGGCGTGTCGCGTCGGGCAGGCCCTCGCCGGCGCTGACGCTGAGACGCAATCGGCCAATGCCGTGCTGCTTCGCGAACGCCGCCATCTGCCGATAGAAAGTAGGCGCGGTATAGCAGATGGTGGCGCCGACCTGGCCGATCAGCTTCACCATGGCCTCGGGGGTGTACGGGATGCTCGGGAAGTACACCGAGGCGCCGGCCCACATGGGGAACACCAGCAGGCCGCCCAGACCAAAGGTGAAAGCCAGTGGCGGCGAGCCGATGACGATGTCGTCGGGGGTGGCGCGCAGCACATGGCGCGGCCAGGTTTCGCAGGCGGCCAGCACGTCGCGGTGGGTGTGCACCGCCGCTTTCGGGCTGCCGGTGGTGCCAGAGGTGAAGGCCAGCAGCGCGATGTCGTCGGCGCTGGTGGGGCAGGGCGCGGCCTGGTCGCTGGCGTGGCGGGCCAGCGCTTCAAGAGAATGGTCCAGCACCACCGCGGCGTCGCCGGTATTGAACAGACACAGCGGCATGGTGGCCGTGTCCGGGCCTTGCGCCAGCGCAGCCTTGAGCTCGTCCTGCAGCTTCACGTCGCACAGCGCGGCCGATGGTTGGGCCTTGTCGATGATGCTCTTGAGCTCGGTGGCGCGCAGCAGCGGCATGGTGGCCACCGCGATCAGGCCGCTCTGCACCACGGCCAGCCAGGCCAGCGCCATGGCGATGGAGTTGCCGCCGCGCAGCAGCACGCGGTTGCCCGGCTGCAGGCCCAGGCCGGCGAGCACGTTGGCGAACCGGTTCACCTCGGCACGGGCCTGGGCGTAGCTCAGGGTGCGTTCGTCGCTGCGGAACAGCGGTCGGTCCGCGTGGCCGGCGGCGAAGGCGCGGTCGAACAGCGCCTGCACCACGTTGAGCTGTTGGGGCAGCGCCTGCAGTTCTGGCAGGTCGTAGCGCAACTCGGGCCAATGGTCCGGTGGTGGCAGGCGGTCGTGCACGAACCGGTCGGTCTGGGCGGAAGGGTGTTGGGCCATGCGGGTCTCCGGTTCAGGCCTTCAGGGCGTGTTTGCCGAGGATGAGCAGTTGCACTTCGCTCGCACCCTCGTAGATGCGCAGCGAGCGGATGTCGCGGTACAGGTGTTCCACCACGGTGCCCACCTGCACGCCGCGGCCGCCGAACATCTGCAATGCCATGTCGATGACCTTCTGCGCGTTCTCGGTGGCCGTGAGCTTGGCCGCCGCCGCCGCCGCGGTGTAAGCCGGTGTGCCGGCACCGCAGGAGGAGCTGCGGTCGCGCAGCCAGGCGGCGCGGTAGGTGAGCATCGCGGCAGCGTCGATGAGCGCGCCCATCTCGCCCAACCGTGCCTGCGTGAGCTGGAAGTCCCCCAGGGTCTGGCCGAACATCTTGCGTTGCTTGGCGTGCGCCACCGCTTCGGCGAAGGCGCGGCGCGCCATGCCCAGGGCAGCAGCGGCGACTGAGGCGCGGAAGATGTCGAGCGTCTGCATGGCGAGCTTGAAACCTCCGTTGGCGTTGCCCAGCAACGCTTCCCGCGCAACGGTGCAGCTACTGAAGGTGAGCGTGGCCAGCGGGTGCGGTGCCATCACCTGGATGTGGGCGCTGCTGTCCAGGCCCGCAGTGTCGGCGTTGACGACGAAGGCGCTGATGCCGCGCGCGCCGGCATCGGGTTCGGTCTTGGCGAAGGTGACATAGAAGTCGGCCATGCCACCGTTGCTGATCCAGGTCTTCTGGCCGTTCAATTCCCAGCCGGCGGCAGAAGGCGTGGCACGCAGCGCCATGGCGGCCACGTCGGAGCCGGCCTCGGGCTCGCTCAGGGCGAAGGCGGCGATCTTCTCGCCTGCGGCGACGGCGGGCAGGTAGGCGGCCTTCTGTGCGGGCGTGCCGGCCAGCGTGATGGCGCCGCTGCCCAGCCCTTGCATGGCGAATGCAAAGTCGGCCAGTGGAGAGTGGAACGCGAGCGTCTCGCGCAGGATGACCAGCGCGCGCGAATCGAGCGCGGGCAGGGCGCCGCCATGCGCTTCGGGCACGCAGTAGCGCAGCCAGCCTGCCGCGCCCAGGCGCCGCACCCAGTCCTTGCAGGCGGCGCGGTCGTCGGTTTCATCGACGCGCTGTTCGCGCGCCCAGGCCACCAGGCCGTTGGCCAGCGCCCGGTGCGCATCCTCGAAGAAGGGCAGCTCCAGGTGCGCGGTGGGGGCCAGCGCGCCGTGCGGATGGGGGTGTTCGAAGGCGACCATTTCAGTCCCCTTCAAAGACGGGTCTTTGTTTCGCTGCGAACGCTTCGTACGCCCGGCGGAAGTCCTGCGTCTGCATGCAGATGGCCTGGGCCTGCGCTTCGGCCTCGATGGCCTGGTCCAGCGTCATGGCCCATTCCTGGTGCAGCATGGTCTTGGTCATGCCGTGGGCGAAGGTCGGGCCTTGCGCCAGCTGCGACGCCAGCTTGTGCGCGGCGGGCAGCAGGACTTCGCTTTCGTGCAGCGCGTTGAAGAAGCCCCAGGCGTGGCCTTCTTGCGCGCTCATGGCACGGCCGGTGAACAGCAGTTCGCTCGCGCGGCCCTGGCCGATCATGCGCGGCAGCAGGGCGCAGGCGCCCATGTCGGCGCCGGCCAGGCCGACGCGGGTGAACAGGAAGGCGACCGTGGCCGCGGGCGTGCCCAGACGCAGGTCCGAGGCCAGCGCCATCATCGCGCCCGCGCCGGCGCAGACACCATCCAGCGCGGCCACGATGGGCTGCGGACAGGCGCGCATGGCGCTGACCAGCGCGCCGGTCATGCGGGTGAAGGCCAGCAGCTCGGGCATGGTCATCTTCGTGAGGGGGCCGATGATTTCGTGCACGTCGCCGCCGGAGCAGAAGTTGCCGCCCGCGCCGGTGACCACCACCGACTTGATGTCGGTCGCGCGCTGCAGGCCCAGGAACCAGTCGCGCAGCTCGGCGTAGGAGTCGAAGGTCAGCGGGTTCTTGCGCTCAGGCCGGTTGAGTGTGACGGTGGCCACACCGTCCTGCACGCTGAGCGCGAAGTGGGTGGGCGTGGTGGTGGCCATGGCGCTGTACTGGCCGCGCATGGGGTTGTGGGCGGGGATGGGGTGTTTCATTCGAGGTCCAGTTGGTGCTGCTTCACCTTGCCGAGCAGCTTGTGCAGGTGGTCCAGGTCCTTGGGGCCGAGGCCTTCGAAGGCCTGCACGATCCATTGCTCGTGCTGCACGGCCATGCGCTCGAAGGCGCTGCGTCCGGCGGGGGTGAGGCGCACGAGGAAGGCGCGGCGGTCGCCCTCGACTCCCACGCGCTCCACCAGACCCTCGGCCACCAGCTGGTCGGTGATGCCGGTGACGTTGCCGCCGGTGACCATGAGGCGCTGCGACAGCTCCTTCATCTTCAGGCCTTCTGGGTGCCGTTCGAGCTGGGCCATGAGGTCGAAACGCGGCAGCGTGGTGTCGAACTGCTCGCGCAGGCCGGTGCGAACGCGTTTTTCAATCAGCTGCGAGCAGGCCAGCAGGCGCAGCCACAGCCGCAGCTCCTGCGCGTGTTCGCTGTGGGCGCGGGCTTCGAGGTCGAGGGTGTCGATGGTGGTCATGAGGTTTCGGCCGGGTCCTGGGTGACGACCGTGCCTTGAAAGGCCTGCTGGCGCGCGATCTCGCGGTAGAGCTGGTCGCGGCCGCTGAGATAGGGCAGCGGCCAGTCGATGGCGCGGGTCTGCAGCTTCGCCGCTTCGTGCAGCGTCCAGGCCGGGTCGGCCAGGTGCGGGCGGGCCACGGCGCAGAGGTCGGCGCGTCCGGCGCCGATGATGCTGTTGGCGTGGTCGGCCTCGCTGATCGCTCCGACGGCCATGGTGAGGATGTTGACCTCGTTGCGGATGCGGTCGGCAAACGGTGTCTGGTACATGCGGCCGTAGACCGGCTTGGCCTGCCGCGTGGTCTGGCCCGAGGACACGTCGATCACGTCGCAGCCGGCGGCCTTGAACAGTCGCGCGATGGCGACCGCGTCGTCGGGTGTGTTGCCGCCGGGTGCCCAGTCGTGCGCCGAGATGCGCACGCTCATGGGTTTGTCGGCGGGCCAGGCGGCGCGCATCGTCGCAAAAACTTCGAGCGGGTAGCGGCAGCGGTTCTCCAGTGAACCGCCGTACCCGTCGCTGCGCTGGTTGGTCAGCGGGCAGATGAAGGCCGAGAGCAGGTAGCCGTGCGCGCAGTGCAGCTCCAGCCAGTCGAAGCCGGCGGCCGCGGCACGTTTCGTGGATTCGACGAAGGCATCGCGCAGCGCCTCCATGTCGGCGCGGGTCATGGCCTTCGGGATCTGGTTCTGTTCGCCATAGGGCAGGGCGCTGGCCGACAGCAGCGGCCAGTTGCCCGTGGCCAGCGGCTCGTCCATCGCTTCCCAGCCCAGCTGCGTCGAACCCTTGGGGCCGCTGTGCCCGAGCTGCAGGCCCATCCTGGCGCCGCCGTTCTGGCGTGCAAAGTCCACGATGCGGGCCAGCGCGGCCTGCTGCGCGTCGTTCCACAGGCCGGGGCAGCCGGGGGTGATGCGGCCCTCGGGCGTCGGGCTGGTCATCTCCACCATCACCAGCGCCGCGCCGCCCACGGCGCGCGCGCCCAGGTGCATCAGGTGCCAGTCGCCGACCACGCCGTCCTGCGCCTTGTACTGCGCCATCGGGGAGACGACGATGCGGTTCTTGAGTTCAACGCCGCGCACTTTGAGCGGCAGCAGCATGGGCGGAGTGGGCTTGCCACCGGCGCTGCGGCCGCCGGCGCGGGACTGCAACCAGTCTTCGTAGCCTTCGAGCCACTTCGCGTCGCGCAGGCGCAGGTTCTCGTGGCTGATGCGCTGGCTGCGCGTGAGCAGCGAGTAGGCGAACTGCTGGATCTCCATGCCGGTGTAGCGGTCCACATGTTCGAACCACTCGGTGGAGTTGCGGGCGGCGTTCTGGATCTTGAGCACCTCGACGCTGCGGCGGGCTTCGTAGCCCTGCAGCACGGTGGCCATTTCGGCGCCGGCGTGGTTCGTGAACTCGTCGGCCAGGTCGATGGCATCCTCCAGGGCCAGCTTGGTGCCGCTGCCGATGGAGAAGTGGGCGGTGTGGGCGGCGTCGCCCATCAGCACGATGGGGGTCTTCCTGCCGGCGATGTCCTGCCAGTGCACCCAGGTGTTGCAGATCACGCGCGGGAAGCGGATCCAGTTGGCCGAGCCGCGAAGGTGCTTGGCGTTGCTGATCAGGGCGTTGCCGTCGAGGTATTTGGCGAACAGCTTCTCGCAGAACGCGACGCCTTCCTCCTGGCTCATGTCTTCGATGCCGTGCGCCTTCCACACCGGTTCGGGCGTCTCGACGATGAAGGTCGAGGTTTCGTCGTCGAACTTGTAGGCGTGGGCCTGGAACCAGCCGTGCTCGGTCTGTTCGAAGGCGAAGGTGAAGGCGTCGAAGGTCTTCTTCGTACCCAGCCAGACGAAGCGGCACAGCCGGGTGTCGATGTCGGGCTGGAAGGTGCTTTCGTAGCGCGTGCGGATGCGGCTGTTCAGGCCGTCGCTGGCGATCACCAGGTCGGCGCCGTACTGCTGAGCGAGCGCCTGGTCGTCTGTGACATCGGTCTCGAAGACCAGCTTCACGCCCAGGGCCTCGCAGCGTTCCTGCAGGATGTTGAGCAGGCGCTTGCGGCCGATGCCGATGAAGCCGTGGCCACCGGAGCGCACGCTGGCGCCCTTGTAGAACACCTCGATGTCGTCCCAGTGGTTGAAGGCGTCCTGCATGGCCTGCGCGGTCTCGGGGTCGGCCCGGCGCAGGTTGACCAGGGTCTGGTCGGAGAACACGACGCCCCAGCCGAAGGTGTCGTAGGGCCGGTTGCGCTCGACCACGGTCACCTCCAGCGCCGGGAAGCGCCGCTTCATGAGCAGGCCGAAATAGAGGCCCGCCGGGCCGCCACCGATGCACAGGATGCGCCTCAGCGCTGGAGTGGGTGTGTTCATGCCTGATTAGTTTAGGCTTGAACTAAATGCGAACAACCGGGTTAACCCGCAGGGGGGAAGGGGCGGACGGGCTTCCCGCCGAACGGTGCAAGAATGCTGTGCAGTGTTCTCAGTGGAGGAGTCCCGAATGTCCCTGTACCGATTCAAGTCCCGCGAAACCGGCGATCTGGTGATGCTGGCGCCCAGCGGCAAGCACATCCTGGACATCCTGGGCAAGGATGCTTCGTCCTCCGGCATCATCCGGCCCGAGGAAATGCCTGGCGCCATCGCCGCCCTGCGCGCAGCGGTTCAGGCCGAAGAAGCGGCGCAGCAGCAGATGAAGGAAGAGGCGCTGGCCAAGGGCGAACCGGCGCCGCAGTTCGAGGCGGTCAGCCTGCGCATGCGCAGTGCGCCGTTCATCGAGATGCTCCAGCGCTGCGCCAAGGCCGAGGTGGAGATCGTCTGGGGCGTTTGACGCCTCCAAGGCCCCCGGGCCCCGGAAACGAAACAGCCCGCATCAGCGGGCTGTCGTTCGTTGGCCGGGCTGGCGGCCCGGTCCCGGATGGTCAGTCGGCGAATTCGCCGGCAGCGTCGATTGCGGTCTTGAGCTTGGTGATTTCGCTGGCAACGAAGGCCTTGTGACCAGCCTGGGTCACGCGGTTGTCGGTGACCACCAGAGCGCCCAGCTCGGCCTGCTTCTTGACGAAGTCCGGGTCCTTCAGCGCGACCTGCAGAGCGTCGTTGAGCTTCTTCTGCACATCCGCCGGCGTGCCCTTCGGTGCGTACATGGCGTGCCAGATGGTCAGGTTGAAGCCCTTGAGGCCCATTTCCTGCAGCGACGGGTAGTCCTTGAGCAGCTTGTGGCCGGACAGCGGCTTGGCTGTGGTGACAGCGAAAGCCTTGACACGACCGCCTTCGATCTGCGCGGTGGTGTTGGTGGTCTGGTCGCACATCACGTCCACCTGCCCGCCGATCAGGTCGTTCATGGCCGGGCCCGTGCCGCGGTAGGCGATGGTGGTCATGGCCTTGTCCAGCTTGACCGCGGACTGCCACATCAGGCCGCACAGGTGCGAGGCGGAACCCAGACCGGCGTGGGCCAGGTTCAGCTTGCCACCGTTGGCGCGGATGTAGTTCTCGAAGTCGCGGTAGGTGGCGGCGGGCAGCTTGGGCGAGCCCAGCAGCGTCATCGGCACGTCGTTGATCATGCCCAGGTACTCGAAGTCCTCCAGCGGCTTGTAGGGCAGCTTGCGGTAGAGGCTGGCGGTGGCGGCCATGCCGATGTGCCAGACCAGCAGGGTGTGGCCGTCCGGCGCGGCGCGGGCCACCTTGGCGGCACCGATGGTGCCGCCGGCGCCGGCGGCGTTCTCGACCACGACCGAAGCGCCGCCCAGCGGCTTGCGCATGGCTTCGGCGAGCTGGCGGGCCACCAGGTCGGTGGGGCCACCAGCGGCAAAGGGCACCACCAGGGTGATGGGCTTGCTGGGGAAGCCTTGGGCAAATGCGCCGGCCGAAACGGCGGCGGTCAGGGCAAAGGCCAGGATCTTCTTCATGTGGGTGCTCCTATGGGATGTTCAGAATCGCATGGTAGTGCGCCACACAGCGCCGGTCATGGCGGAAATTACTTAGCCAGGCCTCGGTGGAAACCCTTTGACTGAGGCGCCTGCGCTCACTTGTAGCTGCGTGCGTCTTCGATCACCTTGCCGTCGTTGGGCAGGCTGCCGGGGCGCACCACCTGCACGTCGCCGCGCAGCTTGGTCACCTCCCGGATTGCGGTCTCGATGCGCTCGCGAAGGCCGTCGCCGACTTCGGTGGCTTCCACCTGGAGGCACATGGCATCACTGGCCATCTCGCCGCTCACCACCAGCCGGGCCTTCTTCACCTCGGGGAAGCGACGGGTGATTTCGGCCACCTGCGAGGGGTGTACGAACATGCCCTTGATCTTGGTGGTCTGGTCGGCGCGGCCCATCCATCCTTTGATGCGTGGTGCGGTGCGGCCGGTGGGGCACTGGCCCGGCAGGATGGCCGAGAGGTCGCCAGTGCCGAAGCGGACCAGCGGGTAGGCGGTGTTGAGCGTGGTCACCACCAGTTCGCCCACCTCGCCTTCGTCCACCGGTGTGCCGGTGCCGGGGCGCACGATCTCGACGATCACGCTCTCGTCCAGCACCAGCCCTTCGCGCGAGGGCGTCTCGTAGGCCACCAGGCCCAGGTCGGCGGTGGCGTAGGTCTGGTAGACGTCGACGCCGCGCTCCTTGAACCAGGCCGTCAGGCTGGGTGGGCAGGCCTCGCCACCGACCGATGCCTTGGTCAGGCTGGGCAGGGCTATGCCGGATTCGGCCGCCTTCTCCAGCAGGATGCGCAGGAAGCTGGGCGTGCCGGTGTAGGCATTGGGCTTGAGGTCGACCATGGCTTCGAGCTGTTGCTCGGTCTGCCCGACGCCGCCGGGGAACACGGTGCAGCCGACCGCATGTGCGCCCGATTCCAGGATGAAGGCGCCCGGGGTCATGTGGTAGCTGAAGCTGTTGTGCACCAGGTCGCCGGCGCGGAAGCCTGCGGCGAACAGCGCGCGGCCGGCGCGCCAGTAGTCTTTGCCCGCGCCCTCGGGTTCGTAGATGGGACCCGGGCTGGCGAAGATGCGCGACATGGCCGGGCCGCGCACCAGGGCCGAGAAACCGCCGAAGGCGTCGTGCTGCCGCTTGGCCTTCTGGCGCTCCAGCAGCTCGCTCTTGCGCGTGACCGGGATGCGCGTCAGGGCGGTGCGGTTGTTGATGCCCGACACGTCGATGTCGCGCAAGATGTCGGCAAATGCCGCGCTGTTCTGTTTGGCGTGGGCCAGCTGCCCCGGCAGCGCGGCCATCTGCGCCGCCTCGCGCTCGGCAGGGGAGCGGGTTTCCAGGGCGTCGAAGTGTTCGCTCATGGTGTAGGAAGCCTCGGGTTGATGGGATGCGGGATCAGGCCAGCCAGCGCTTGCGGCGCTTGTAGCTCTTGACGTCCTTGAACGACTTGCGCTCACCGCCGCCCATGCCCAGGTAGAACTCCTTGACGTCCTCGTTGTTGCGCAGGTCGCTGGCGGCGCCGTCCATCACGATGCGACCGCTTTCCATGATGTAGCCGTAGTCGGCGTACTTCAGGGCCATGTTGGTGTTCTGTTCGGCGATCAGGAAGGTGACCTTCTCCTTGGTGTTGAGGTCCTTCACGATCTCGAACACCTCCTCCACGATCTGCGGTGCCAGGCCCATCGAGGGCTCGTCCAGCAGCACCACGCTGGGGTTGGCCATGAGCGCGCGGCCGATGGCGCACATCTGCTGCTCGCCACCAGACGTGTAGGCCGCCTGCGAGGTGCGGCGCGTTTTGAGGCGCGGGAAGTAGTTGTAGACCTTCTCCAGGTTGCGCGCGACCTCGGCCTTGTCGGTGCGCGTGTAGGACCCCGTCATCAGATTTTCCTCGATGGTCAGGTGCGCGAAGCAGTGGCGCCCCTCCATCACCTGCACCACGCCGCGGTTGACCAGGTCGGCGGGCGACAGGTTCTCGATGCGCTCGCCGCGCAGCTCGATGCTGCCCTTGGTGACCTCGCCACGCTCGCCCTTGAGCAGGTTGGAGATGGCGCGCAGCGTGGTCGTCTTGCCCGCGCCGTTGCCGCCCAGGATGGCCGCGATCTTGCCTTCGGGCACGTTCAGGGAAACGCCCTTGAGCACGAGGATCACGTGGTTGTAGATGACCTCGATGCCGTTGACGTTGAGAACGATGTTGGGATTGGTGCTCATGGTGTTTCCTTCTGGACCATTTGCAAGGCTCGGCGCACCGGCCTTGCAGATGGTCGCTGGCGAACCAGCGACCAGGGGTGATACCGATCAGCTTCCGCAGTCCGACGCGGCGCGACGGGTCAGCTTCTTCTCGGCGGCGTACTTGTCGGCGGCGGCTTTGACCATTGGCTTGATGATCTGTTCATCGGCCTGCAGCCAGTCGCTGGTGAATTGCCACTTGCTGCCGTCCCAGGTGTGCACGCGGGCCCAGTTCGCGCCCATGTGGTCCTGGCAGCTGGTGGACACCGGGCGCATCACGCCCTTGAAACCCAGGGCGTCGAGCTTGGCCTGTGTCAGGTTGAGGTTCTCGTAACCCCAGCGGGCCTGCTCGGCGGTCACGACCTTGCCCTTTCCGTACTTTTCCTGAGCCTGGCGCACGCCTTCGACTGCAAACATGGCGCTCATCAGACCGCGCATGTAGAGCACGTCGCCCACTTCTTCCTTCGGTCCGGTGCCCTGGCCCTTGTCGTGCAGTTTGGACAGGATTTCCTTGACCACATCGGCGCCCTTTTCCGTGCCGTGCTGCATCGTGACGGCGTTGTAGCCCTTGGCGCCCTGGCCGACGTCCTTGACGTCCGGCTCGGCACCTGCCCACCACACGCCGTACATCTTCTCGCGCGGGTAGCCGGTGGCCTGGGCTTCCTTCAGCGCGGTGGAGTTCATCACGCCCCAGCCCCACAGCACCACGTAGTCGGGGCGCTGCTGGCGCACCTGCAGCCAGGTGGCCTTCTGCTCGACGCCAGGGGCGGTCACGGGCAGCAGGCTCAGCTGGAAGCCCAGTTGCGAAGCGCGTTCCTGCAGCAGCGGAATGGGTTCCTTGCCGAAGGGGCTGTCGTGGTAGACCAGCGCGATCTTCTTGCCTTTGAGGCTGGCGAGGCCACCTTCCTTCTTGCCCAGCTGCTGGATGATGGCGTCTGCGGCCACCCAGTAGGTGCCGGCCAGCGGGAAGTTCCACTTGAACACACCGCCATCGGCCGATTCACTGCGGCCATAGCCAGCCGTGATCAGCGGGATCTTGTCGATCGGTGCCTTCTCGGTCAGGGCAAAGGTGGCGCCGGTGGACAGGGGCTGGAACACGGTGGCGCCTTTGCCTTTCAGGCGCTCATAGCACTCCACGCTCTTGTCGGTGGCATAGCCGGTCTCGCACTCTTCGAAGCTGAGCTTCACGCCGTTGATGCCACCGCGGGCATTGACCAGCTTGAGGTAGTCCACATAGCCGTTGGCCCATGGCACCCCGTTGGGGGCGTAGGCACCGGTGCGGTAGACCAGCACCGGGAAGAACTGCTCCTTGGCCTGGGCCATGGCAGCCGTCGGGACCACCGCGCCCGAGAGGGCGGCACAGGCCAGCGACACGGAGAGAACCAGGTTACGTACTTTCATCGCTTTGTCTCCTTAAGGACAGGTCGGGCTCACACAAAAACTGACGTTCAACAGGCAATCAATGGGGGAAAGGCCAGAGGCGAAGCTTCTGCTTGCCAATGCTCCACAGCTTGGCCAGGCCGTGGGGTTCCACGATCAGGAACCAGACGATGAGCGCGCCGAACACCATGAAGGTCATGTGGGCGGCGGCTGCGGTCGAGAGGCCGACCAGCAGGCTGATGCGTTCGATGAAGATCGGCAGCAGCACGATGAAGGCGGCGCCGAAAAAGCTGCCCATGATCGACCCCATGCCGCCGATGATCACCATGAACAGCAGCTGGAAAGAGCGGTCGATCGAGAAGGCCGCCGGTTCCCAGGACCCGAGGTGCACGAAGCCCCAGAGCGCGCCAGCCACGCCGACGATGAAGGAGCTCACCGCGAAGGCCGACAGCTTGGCGTACTTGGGGCGAATGCCGATCACAGCGGCGGCCACGTCCATGTCGCGGATGGCCATCCATTCGCGGCCGATCGAGCTGCGCACCAGGTTCTTGGCCAGCAGGGCAAACACCACCAGGAAGGCCAGGCAGAACAGGTACTTCTGCAACGGGGTCTCGATGGGCATGCCCAGCACCTGCAGGTTCGACACCGACACCGACCCGGACGCGTTGTTGTTGGTGAACCAGCCCACGCGCAGGAAGGCCCAGTCGCAGAAGAACTGCGCCGCCAGCGTGGCCACCGCCAGGTACAGCCCCTTGACGCGCAGGCTGGGGAAGCCGAAGAAGATGCCCACCAGCGTGGCGAAGAAGCCGCCGGACAGCAGCGCCAGGATCAGTGGCATGCCTTCGATGCGGATGTAGGTGTTGTAGGCCATGTAGGCGCCCACGGCCATGAAGGCCCCCGACCCCAGCGAGATCTGGCCGCAATACCCCACCAGGATGTTCACGCCCAGGGCGGCCAGCGACAGGATCAGGAACGGGATGAAGATGGCGCGGAACAGGTATTCGTCGGCCAGCATCGGCACGCCGACGAAGGCGAACGCGATGAGGGCGAGGATGGCCCAGCGGTCCTGCGCAATCGGGAAGATCTGCTGGTCGGCGCGGTAGGAGGTCTTGAACTGGCCGTTTTCGCGATAGAACATGTTCTTGTCTCCTTACACGCGGTCGATGATCTTTTCGCCGAACAGGCCCTGGGGCCTGAACAGCAGGAACACCAGCGCCAGCACATAGGCAAACCAGATCTCGATGCCGCCGCCGACCATGGGGCCGAGGTAGACCTCCGAGAGCTTCTCGCCCACGCCGATGATCAGGCCGCCGATGATGGCGCCGGGCACCGAGGTCAGGCCGCCCAGGATGATCACGGGCAGCGCGCGCAGGGCGACGGTGGTGAGCGAGAACTGAACGCCCAGCTTGGAGCCCCAGATCACGCCGGCCACCAGGGCGGTGATGCCGGCCACGCACCAGACGATGACCCAGATGCGATTGAGCGGGATGCCGATGGACTGCGCCGCCTGGTGGTCGTCGGCCACCGCACGCAGCGCGCGGCCGGTGCTGGTCTTCTGGAAGAACAGCGACAGCGCGGCGACCAGGCAGGCCGCGATGACGGCCGCGATGATGTCCTCCTGGTTCACCAGCACGCCGCCCTCGAACACGTTCTCGAACAGGAACACCGGATCCTTGGGCATGCCGACGTCGATCGGGTAGATGTCCGAGCCGAAGATGGTCTGGCCCAGGCCATCGAGGAAGTAGGTGATGCCCAGCGTGGCCATCAGCAGCGTCACGCCTTCCTGGTTGACCAGGTGGCGCAGCACCAGGCGTTCGATCAGCCAGGCCAGGATGAACATGCAGCCGGCCGCCACGATGAAGGCCAGCACATTGCCCAGCAGCTTGCTTTCGATGCCCAGCCACTGCGGAATCCACTGGGAGAAGCGGGCCATGGCCAGCGCGGCGAACAGCACCATCGCGCCCTGCGCGAAGTTGAAGACGCCCGAGGCCTTGAAGATGAGCACGAAGCCCAGCGCCACCAGCGAATACAGCATGCCGGCCATCAGGCCGCCGAGCAGTGTCTCAAGAAAGAATCCCATGGTGTCTCTCCGTGTTCAGTGCGAGGTACCGAGGTACGCGCTGATGACTTCTTCGTTGTTGCGCACCTCGTCCGGGGTGCCGTCGCCAATCTTCTTGCCGTAGTCCAGCACCACCACGCGGTCGCTGATGTCCATCACCACGCCCATGTCGTGCTCGATCAGCACGATGGTGGTGCCGAACTCGTCGTTCACGTCGAGGATGAAGCGGCTCATGTCCTGCTTCTCTTCCAGGTTCATGCCGGCCATGGGTTCGTCCAGCAGCAGCACCTGCGGCTCCATCGCCAGGGCGCGGCCCAGGTCCACGCGCTTCTGCAGGCCGTAGGGCAACTGGCCCACGGGGGTCTTGCGGAAGGCCTGGATTTCGAGGAAGTCGATGATGTGCTCGACGAACTCGCGGTGCTGCTCCTCTTCGCGCTGGGCCGGACCGATGCGCAGCGCCTGCAGGAACAGGTTGCTCTTCATGCGCAGGTTGCGGCCGGTCATGATGTTGTCGATCACGCTCATGCCCTTGAACAGCGCCAGGTTCTGGAAGGTGCGCGCGATGCCCATCTCCGCCACCTGGCGGCTGTTCATGTGCTTGAAGTGCTGGCCGCGGAAGGTGATCTGGCCTTCCTGCGGCTGGTAGACGCCGTTGATGCAGTTGAGCATGGAGCTCTTGCCCGCGCCGTTGGGGCCGATGATGGCGCGGATCTCGTGCTCCCTGACGTTGAACGAGATGTCGGTGAGCGCCTTGACGCCACCGAAGCGCAGGCTGATGTTCTGGACGTCGAGGATGACGTCGCCGATTGTTTTCTGGCTCATGCTGCGGCTTTCACGGGTGCAAACGTCTTGGCGTCGCTGATCTTCAGCGTGGCGCTCACGCTGCCGGTGCGACCGTCCTCGAACTTGACCTGGGTTTCGATGTACTGCTCGGCCTTGCCGCCGTAGAGCGCGTCCACGAGCACGCTGTACTTCTCGGCGATGAAGCCGCGGCGGACCTTGTTGGTGCGGGTGAGTTCGCCGTCGTCGGCGTCCAGTTCCTTGTGCAGCACCAGGAAGCGGCTGATCTGGCTGCCAGCCAGCAGGGTGTCGCGGCTGAGGTCGGCGTTGACCTTCTCCACGCACTCGCGGATTAGCTCATAGACCTCGGGCTTCTGCGCCAGGTCGGTGTAGCCGGCGTAGGGCAGGTTGCGGCGCTCGGCCCAGTTGCCCACGGCCTCGAAGTCGATGTTGACCATCACGCAGACCTTCTCGCGCTGGTCGCCGTAGGCCACCACCTCCTTGATCTGCGAGAAGAACTTGAGCTTGTTCTCGACGTACTTGGGCGCGAACATGGCGCCGTCGTTGGCGCCGCCCTTGATGCGGCCCACGTCTTTCACGCGGTCGATGATCTTGAGGTGGCCCGAGGCGTCGATGAAGCCGGCGTCGCTGGTGTGGTACCAGCCGTCGGCGGTCAGCACCTCTTCGGTGGCCTTGGGGTTCTTGTAGTACTCCTTGAGCAGGCCGGGCGACTTCACCAGGATCTCGCCGGTCTCGCTGAGCTTGATCTCCACGCCCTCACAGGGCACGCCCACGGTGTCGGCGCGCGCCTCGTGGTCGGGCTGCAGGCAGACGAACACGGCGGTTTCGGTGGAGCCGTAGAGCTGCTTGAGGTTGATGCCGATGCTGCGGTAGAAGCTGAACAGGTCGGGGCCGATGGCCTCGCCCGCGGTGTAGGCCACGCGCACCCGGCTCATGCCCAGGCTGTTGCGCAGCGGGCCGTAGACGAACAGGTTGCCCAGCGCGTACTTCAGGTTGTCCATGAAGCCCACGGACTTGCCGTCCATCTTGGGGGGGCCGACGCGGCGCGCCACGTCCATGAAGGCGTGGAACATCTTGCGCTTGAGCGCACCCGCGTCTTCCATGCGGATCATCACCGTGGTGAGCAGGCCTTCGAACACGCGCGGAGGGGCGAAGTAGTAGGTGGGGCCGACTTCCTTGAGGTCGATGGTCACCGTGGCGCCCGACTCGGGGCAGTTCACCACGTAGCCGGCCACCAGCCACTGGGCGTAGCTGAAGATGTTCTGCCCGATCCAGGCCGGTGGCAGGTAGGCCAGCACCTCGTCTTTTTCGGTCAGCTTGTCAAAGCGCGCGCCGACGGCCGCGCGGTCGATCAGGGTGCTGTGGGTGTGGACCACGCCCTTGGGGTTGCCGGTGGTGCCCGAGGTGAAGAACATGGCGGCGACGTCGCCAGGCTGCGCCTTCTCGACCTCCTCGCGGAAGAAGCCGGGGTGTGCCTTGGCAAAGGCCTGGCCCGCGCCGACCAGCTCTTCCAGCCCGCCCAGGCCGGGCTGGTCGTATTTGCGCAGGCCGCGCGGGTCGTCGTAGAAGATGTGCGCGAGCTGCGGGCACTGGGGCTGGATTTCCAGCATCTTGTCGACCTGCTCCTGGTCCTCCACCACCGCGAAGCGCACCTCGGCGTTGTTGATCGGAAACACGCACTCGTTGGCCACGGCGTCCTGGTACAGCGGCACCGGGATCGCTCCCAGCGACTGGGCGGCCAGCATGGTGGCGTAGAGGCGGGGGCGGTTGGCGCCGATCACCACCAGGTGCTCGCCGCGGGTCAGGCCGGCCTGGTGCAGGCCGCAGGCGATGGCCTCGACCAGCCGGGCCATGCCCGACCAACTGGTGGTCTGCCAGATGCCGTATTCCTTCTCTCGCATGGCCGGCGCGTCGGGGCGCCGGGTCGCGTGGTCCAGCAGCAGCCGGGGGAAGGTGGTTTGCATGTGCTTGACTCCTTGGGTCTTCCGCCGAGCGGGCAGGAAGACGGTGACCGCCTGATTCAATGGGGCGGATAGTAGGCCGATGTTTGACGTCATGTTGTCGGTGCGACGACAATTGAGGGGTCAACCCTGCTAGGACTTTCCCTAGGAAAATCCGGCACGGTGCGCCGATGTTTGTCAGGTGCCCGCCAGTCTGGGCGTTCTGGTGCGGCGTGGTCGCTGCAGTGGCCGTGGCAATGGAATCCAGGGAGTGAATCAACACGGCGCTGCGCCACGCGAACCGGCCGCCTGACCTTGCCTGCTTCATGTCTTTTGCTGTTTCCCTGCTCCTGCTGGCCTGGGTGTCCCTGCGCTGGGCCCGCCACCTCTCCGATGCGCCAGCCGACCGCTACTGGATCTTCGTCGGCACCGCCCTGCTGCAGGTCGGTGCGATCACCGGTCTGACCTCGCTGGCGCACCAGCTGACCCCCGCGGGCTGGCTCGTGCTCCAGGTGCTCATGGCGGCGGCCACTGCTCCGCTCACCGGCGGCTGGCGCCGGGGCGGCGTGGCTGGGTCGCTGTCGGGCGGGACGGGGCTGCGGGCCGCCCTGGTCACCAGTTTCAAAGGACTCACGGCCTGGGGCCTGCTGCTGCTGTGCGCCATCGTCGGTGTGCTCCTGCTGGTGCTGGTGCGGCAGGCGCTGGAACCGCTGTACCACTTCGATGACCGGATGTACCACGCCTCGCGGGTCCTCTACTGGATCCAGCACGCGACGGTATTCCCCTTCGAGACCCACAACATCCGGCAGAACCTGGTGCCCTTCGGCAGCGAGCTGTTCTTCCTGTGGCCGGTGCTGCTGACCAAGTCCGAGGTCGCCGGGCGGCTGGTGTTCGGTCTGGCGTTGCCGCTGGCGGCCATCGGGCAGTACCTGCTGCTGCGGGCATTCCGGTTGGGGCAGACGGCCGCGCTGGCCGGGGTGCTGATCCTGGTCTCGACGCCACTGATCGTTTCCAGCGCTTCGGGTTTGAAGCCGGAGGTCTGGTCGGTGCTCTCGCTGCTGGGCCTGGCCTACTGGGCGGTGACGCTTTGCGACGGGGCAGACAGGCCGGGACTGCGCTGTTTCTTCCTCGGGGTGTTTGTCGCGCTGAGCACCAACGTGCGGTCGTTTCCTGCGGCGCTGCTGCCTGGCCTGCTGCTGATCCTGTGGTGGGCCCCCGGGGCGGCCGGCGTCGGGGCGCGGCTCAAGGCCTTCGGTGCAGGCCTGCTGGGGGCGGGGGTGCTGAGCACCCTGCTCATTCCCCTGGCCTTCAACACGGTCCGCTACCACCACCCCATGGGGCCCCCGGAGGTGCGTCGGGTGGTGCAGGCCGAAACCACGCCGCAGGTGGCCTACACCCATGCCATCCGGTTCGTGTCCTTGCTGCTGGAGTTGCCGGCCGCGCCGCCGGGGTCGCCCGAGGTTCGGGCCGGCTTCAGCGCCACCGCCAACCGGCTCATTTCGGCGGTCGGAGCCGGGCAGCCTCTGGCGGGTGAGGCGGAGGGTCCATGGCCGGGGCGGTACGTGTACGCCCTGCCCGAGCAGGCCACACGGTTTTCGTTGTGGGGGCTGCTGTGGCTGCCGGTGCTGGGCGTCGCCGCCTGGCGGCTGGCCGGATACCCGAGGACGCGCCGACGGCTCGACGGGGTGGCCGCGCTGGCGCTGCTGGCCATTCCGTTGCTGGGGGCGGTGCTGTTCGGCGCGCGCTGGATGGCCCACTCCGAGGTGCCCGCGCGGTTTCTCTGCGGCCCTTTTGCCCTGGCGCTGCCGCTGGGGCTTGCGCTGGTCGCACCGCGCCTGACCGCCGGCCTGGCCCGCAGGCGCCTGGTCCAGGGGCTGCTGGCCCTGCTGCTGGTGTATGCGGTGTACCCGCCGGTCCGGAGTCTCGCAAAGGAGGTGCGCCAGGCAATGACCGATCCGCTGCCAGGCATCGACGTCAACGAGCCCTTCAACGAGGTGCTGCGTTCGGCCATGCCGCCGGGTTCGCGGGTGCTGCTGGTGGGCCACCAGGATGTGCGCGACTACCCGCTGTTCTCGCCTGGCACCGGGTATTCGAACGCCGTGGTCCCCTGGGGAACGGCGCCGTTTGACGAGGAGCGGATGCGCCGCCTGATCGTTTCGGAGCGGGTGACCCATGTGCTGATCCAGGACGATGCACGCGCGCTGTTCCGCTGGTTTCCCCCGGTCGACACGCGCGGGATGGTGCGCTGGCTCAATGCCCAGGAAGATCTGAAGCCGGTCTTGCTGCGATCGGCTGGCCAACGGCTGTACGAGGTGACCGGCGCCGCCGGAGGCAACGACGCACCCTTGCGCAGCTTCGAGGCCCCGGCCGAGGCGCCCCTGATCGGTGTTTCGGGCGCGTTGCAGGAGCAGGTGGGGGTGGACGAATCGGCCCTGCAGACCCCCTGGCCCGTCAACGACCTCGGCGGCGACGAGCGCGGCTTCCTGTGGCTGGGACAAGGGTATGCCCAGGGGATCGGTTTTGCCCTCTGGTCCCGGCGGGCGCTGGAGGTCGACCTCCGGTTCGACATGGAGCCCGGCCCCGGCATGACCGTCCCGGGGCGGCGGTTCATGCTGCTCCACAACGACCTGCCGGTGGGCGGCGAGCGCCGCTTCGAGGGCGTGACATCGGCCGTGGTCCGTGTCCGCCTGCACGCCGGGCGCAATCTCCTGAGCCTGCTGGCACTGGACCGTGCGACGGTCGTGCCCCTGCCCAACGGCGATCCGCGGGGGCTGGTGGTGGGGCTGCGGGCGATCCGCGTCGAACCGGCAGCGGCGCCCGCCGCTTCAATGGAGAGGCCCGTGGCGGGCGAGGACGGGCTCGCCCGCAGTGCGCGCCTGGCGGTGGGGCTGATCAACCGCCGGCAGCAGGGCGACGGCTACTGGTTCACGGCGCACACCTGGGGCACCACCTACGAGCGGCCGGTGGAGGAAATGAACACCTACCTCACCGCCCTGATGGTCGATCTGCTGGCGGCCGAGGGCACCCCCGAGGGCCTGTCGGCCGGTCTGGACCGGGCGCGTGCGCATCTGAACGACCAGATCGAGCCCGGTGGCCTGGTGCGCTATCACGGCAGACCCGGCGGGCGGGCCACGAGCGAGACCGGCATGTGCACCATCACGCCCGATGCCGACGACACCGCGCTGGTCTGGCGCATCGCGCCGGGCGGCCACTCGCTGCGTCCCCGGGCGCTGGCGGGCGTTCAGGCCTACCGCACCGCAGAGGGCCTCTACCGCACCTGGCTGTCGCCTGAAAGCGGCTACCAGTGCCTCAACCCCGGCGCCGACCCGAACCCCGCGGACATCGGCATCCAGATGCACGTGCTGATGTGGCTGGCGCAGGACGACCCGCCCGCGGCCCGCGAACTGTGCCAGGCGCTGCGCCGCACCGTCGATCAGGACCGGCTCTGGGTCTACTACAGCCGGGCGCCGCTGGTGCCGGTGATGCGCCAGCCCGACCTGCGGGCGCATGGCTGCGACCTGGCGCTGCCCGCCGACAGGGTGCGGGCCGAGTTCCCGGAGCAGCAGGTCTGGCTCGATGCCGCGCGCCTGATCGCCCGGATGGGGCCGGGGTCGACCAACCGGCCGACCGCCGATGAAGCGCGGCCGCTGCTGGAGGCCCTGGCCGCCGACCGGTTCGCCGCGGTGCGCAACAACCCGCCCATGCTCTATCACAACGACCTCAGCGCCTCGGTGTCCCGCAGGTACTGGTCGGAAGACGTCGGCTACGCGATGTGGCTGCGGATCTTCCTGGGCACCGGGGGTTGACCATGACCATCCGCTTGACCGGCACGCGCCGGTGCCGGGCCCTGCTCGCCAGCATCCGGTACGACGAGATCGTGGTGCTCCAGGGCGCGCCGGTGCTGGGTGCGGTGTTTGCCATCGGAGCGCTGGACGCCGTCCGTGTGTGGAACCTGGTGCTGCTGGTGCTGGCCAATGCCGCGCTGGTGGCCCATGTGTTCCTGCTCAACGACTGGGCCGGCATCGAGCACGACAGCCGGGACCCTGCCCGGGCGTCGCGGGTGTTCCTGCAGCGCGGGGTCAGCCGCCGGGAAATCGGTGTCCTGGTGCTGCTCACGCTCGTGCTCAGCATGGCCGGGCTGGCCTGGCTGGGCCGCACGCCGCTGCTGCTGGGGCTGCTGCTGATGATGGCGAGCGCCCTGTATTCGCTGCCGCAGGTGTCGGTCAAAGGCGTGCCGCTGGCCAATTCCCTGCTGCACTTCGTCACCGGGGTGCTGCACTTCCTGATGGGGTACGCCGTGTTCCGGGAAATCGACGCCGGCGGGGCCGTGATCGGGCTGTTCTTTGCGGTGGTGTTCAGTGCCGGGCACCTGACGCAGGAAGTCCGCGACGCCGAGGCCGATGCGCGCAACGGCATCCGGACCAACGCCGTCTGCTTTGGTCGGCGTGCCTGCTTCCTGGTGGCCTTCGGGCTGTTCACGCTGGCCAACGCCCTGTTGGTGGCGCTGGCCCTGCAGGGGAGGGTGCCCGACGCGCTGGTCGCGGTGGTCGCCCTGGCGTATCCCGTGCACGCCTTCTGGACCTGGCAGGCCTTGCGCGAGGGCCTGCCCCATGTCAGCGTACGGCGCCTGCAAGTGCGCTATCGTGTGCTGTATGCGGGCATCGGGCTGGCGATGGTCACATCACTGCTGCTGGTGTGAGTCCTTGCCGTCCGGCCCCGATGTCCCCTGTGAGAGGCCCTCGCCATGCCGTCCACCACCCCTCTGCGCTCCGGCGCGACACTGCGCGCCACCGCCCGCCCGCCGTCGCTGGACGAGCTGGGCGAAATCCCCTGGCTGAACAGCCTCACCCCGGCCGAGCGCCAGCGGGCGCTGGACGCCCTGGTGGTCAACGAGGTGCAGGTGGGTGAACTGATCTGCCGCATCGGGCGGCCGGCGACCTACTGGTTCGGCCTGCTCGACGGCCTGCTCAAGATGAGCAACGACGACTCGCAGGGCGCGGTGATCACCTTCACCGGCGTCGCGCCCGGCGGCTGGTTCGGCGAGGGCACGGTGCTCAAGCGCGAGGCCTACCGCTACAACATCCAGGCCCTGCGCAGGAGCCGGGTGGCCGGCCTGCCTGTGGACACCTTCCACTGGCTGCTGGACCACTCGATCGGCTTCAACCGCTTCGTGATGAACCAGCTCAACGAGCGGCTGGGCCAGTTCATCGCCGCGCGCGAGATCGACCGCATCTCCAGCCCCGACCTGCGGGTGGCGCGCAACCTGGCGGCGCTGTTCCACCCGCTGCTCTCACCCAACGTCGGCGGGGTGCTGCGCATCACCCAGCAGGAGCTGGCCTACCTCGTGGGCCTGTCGCGCCAGCGGGTGAACGAGGCGCTGACGGCGCTGGCCGACAAGGGCTGGATCCGGGTGGAGTACGGGGGCTTGCGGGTGCTGGACCTTTCGTCGCTGCGGTCCGGGGAGCTGTAGCGGGCCGGCATGGCCATGGGATCATCGGGGCATGACCGACAAACCCAAGACCTTGCAGCTTAAGGCCAAAGCCCCGGCCGAGAAGCCGGCGGCCCCGCGCGCACCCGTGCGCCCGCGCGGCCCGGCCCGGGCCCGACCCCTCTCTGAAGTGAAGGCCGAACGTGCGGCGCGTGAGGCCGCCTGGGCGGCGCAGAACCCGCAGGGCGACACCG
Organism: Hydrogenophaga sp. NH-16; assembly: GCF_004006415.1. Classification (NCBI taxonomy): domain Bacteria; kingdom Pseudomonadati; phylum Pseudomonadota; class Betaproteobacteria; order Burkholderiales; family Comamonadaceae; genus Hydrogenophaga; species Hydrogenophaga sp. NH-16. The sequence goes on along the minus strand of NZ_CP029344.1, from coordinate 1,549,445 downwards.
CACCCCGCCGCCCATCGGAGGCACCCCGGCCGTCCCGCCCGCCGCGCGACACCCGGCCCGACCTGGCCCGCGTGGGCAACGTGCGTGGCGAGATCCGCCTGAACAAGCGCATGGCCGAACTGGGCCTGTGCTCGCGCCGCGAGGCCGACGAATGGATTGCGCGCGGCTGGGTGCTGGTCAACGGCCAGCCCGCCGTCATGGGCCAGCCGGTGCCGCCCGACGCGCAGGTCGAGGTGCTGCCGCAGGCGCGCCACCAGCAGGCCGGGCAGGTCACCATCCTGCTGCACAAGCCGGTGGGCTATGTGAGCGGCCTGCCCGAAGACGGCCACGAGAGCGCCGCCGTGCTCATCAAGCCCCAGAGCCACTGGCGCGATGACCGCAGCGGCCGCCGCTTCGAGGCGGTGCACACGCGCGGGCTGGCGCCGGCCGGCCGGCTGGACATCGACTCCACCGGCCTGCTGGTGCTCACGCAGGACGGGCGCGTCGCGCGCACGCTGATCGGCGAGGACTCGGGCGTCGAGAAGGAGTACCTGGTGCGCGTGCACTGGGCGCCGAACGGCCCCAAGGGCGCGGGCGTGGTGACGCAGGACGTGCAGGCCGTCTTCCCGGCCGAGCGCCTGGCCCTGCTGCGCCACGGCCTGAGCCTCGACGATCAGCCCCTCAAGCCAGCGCAGGTCGACTGGCAGAACCCCGAGCAGCTGCGCTTCGTGCTCAGGGAAGGCAAGAAGCGCCAGATCCGCCGCATGTGCGAGCAGGTCGGCCTTCATGTGGTCGGTCTCAAGCGCATCCGCATCGGCCGCGTGATGCTCGGCAATCTGCCGGTGGGGCAGTGGCGCTACCTGGGCGGAGACGAACGGTTCTGAGCCCGGCGCCCACGATCGCATGACCAAGCCCACTCCGACCGGACCGCTGCGCCAGGCCCTGCTGCGCCACGTGCGTCCGACCGACTTGCAGGCAGCGGCCCAGCTGGCGGTGCAGGGCACCCACGGCGTGATCAACATCGCCGAAGGCGTGCACCAGGCGGTGCACCGGCGGCTGGGGCTGTCCGGTGGCACGACGGGTGAGCAGACCGGTGGCCTGACGGGGCAGATCTACCAGGCCGTGCGCGGCGTGGCCCGGCTGGCGGGCTGGGGCACGAACGCGGCGCTGGGCGTGCTGCTGCCGCTGCTGGACGACCCGGCGACCCACCCCGAGGCCTCGCCGCAGCGCGAGGCGGTGCTGGCCGCACTCAACGGCGTGCTGGGCGACCGGCTGCAGGCCCTGGGCAATCCGCTGGCGCAGGCCATGGAGCTGCGCGCCGGCGGCGTGCCGCTGTCGTTGTCGCCTGGTTCGCTGAAAGAAGAGCTGCCCAGCGCCGGTCCGCACATCCTGCTGCTCGTTCATGGCCTGTGCATGAACGACGCGCAATGGCGCCGCAGCGGGCACGACCACGGTGAATTCCTGGCACAGGCGCTGGGCGCCACGCCCGTCTACCTGCGCTACAACAGCGGCCTGCACATTTCGGTCAACGGGCGCGCGCTGGCGCTGCTGCTGGAACAACTGGTGGCCGCGTGGCCCGCGCCACCGACGCGCATCACGGTCGTGGGGCACAGCATGGGCGGGCTGGTGGCCCGTTCGGCGGTGGCGGCGGGCCAGGCGGCGGGCCTGTCGTGGACGCAGCTGTTGCGCGAACTGGTCTTCCTGGGCACGCCGCACCACGGCGCGCCGCTGGAGCGCGCCGGCCACGGGGCCGACTGGCTGCTGGCTTCCAACGCCTTCACCGCACCGTTCGCGCGGCTCGGCAAGCTTCGCAGCGCAGGCATCACCGACCTGCGCCACGGCCATGTGCAGGATGCCGACTGGCAGGGCCGCGACCGCTTTGCCTCGGGCGCCGACCACCGCCAGCCCTTGCCGCTGCCCGAGGGCGTGGCCTGCTATGCGGTGGCGGCCACGCTGGCCGGGCAACGCAGCCGGCTGGCCGAGCGCCTCACCGGCGACGGCCTGGTGCCGCTGGACAGCGCGCTGGGCCGCCACGAGGACCCGTCGATGCGGCTGGCGCTGGCGCCCGATCACCAGTGCACGGTGTTCCGGACCGGGCACCTGGACCTGCTGTCCAGCCCGAAGGTGGCGGCCCAGCTGCAGACCTGGCTGGCCGCGCCGGCTTGACACCCCGGCTTGAAATCGCGCGGCCTGCCCATAATTGCGCCCTCGCGAGTGCCACCCGGCCGGTCCGGCGCGGGTGGCACGGCCCCTCATACCTTCTGACGATTTTCAAAGAACATGAGCAAACAGACCCTCTCCTTCCAGGCCGAGGTGGCCCAGCTGCTGCACCTGGTCACCCATTCGCTGTATTCCAACCCCGAGATCTTCCTGCGCGAGCTGGTCTCCAACGCCTCGGACGCCTGCGACAAGCTGCGCTTCGAGGCCCTGAACAACGCCGCGCTGTTCGAGGACGCGCCCAACCTGGACGTGCGGGTGGCCTTCGACAAGGACGCGAAAACCATCACCATCACCGACAACGGCATCGGCATGAGCCAGGCCGAGGCGGTCGAACACCTGGGCACCATCGCCAAGAGCGGCACGCGCGACTTCATGAGCCACCTCAGCGGCGACCAGAAGAAGGACGCCCAGCTGATCGGCCAGTTCGGCGTGGGCTTCTATTCGGGCTTCATCGTGGCCGACAGGATCGTGGTCGAGTCGCGCCGCGCCGGTCTGCCGGCCGCCGAAGGCGTGCGCTGGACCAGCGGCGGCACGGGCGACTTCGAGGTCGAGACCATCGAGCGCGCCGCGCGCGGCACCACCATCACCCTGCACATCCGCGAGGACAAGACCGAGTTCCTGAGCCACTGGAAGCTCAAGTCGCTCATCACCAAGTACTCCGACCACATCAGCCTGCCCATCCTGATGCAGAAGGAAGAGTGGGACGCCGAGAAGAGCGAGTACATCACCCGCGACGAGTGGGAGCCGGTGAACTCGGCCAACGCCCTGTGGGCACGCAGCAAGAAGGACATCAGCGACAAGCAGTACGCCGAGTTCTACAAGAACATCAGCTACGACCAGGCCGACCCGCTGGCCTGGAGCCACAACCGCGTCGAGGGCAGCACCGAGTACACGCAGCTGCTCTACATCCCGTCCAAGGCGCCGATGGACCTGTGGAACCGCGACCGCAAGGCCGGCATCAAGCTCTATGTGCGGCGTGTCTTCATCATGGACGAGGCCGAGAGCCTCATGCCCGCCTACCTGCGCTGGGTCAAGGGCGTGGTCGACTCCGCGGACCTGCCGCTGAACGTGAGCCGCGAACTGCTGCAGGAAAGCCGCGACGTCAAGGCGATCCGCGAGGGCAACACCCGCCGAGTGCTGGCCATGCTGGACGACCTGTCCAAGGACGCCGACAAGTACGCCGCCTTCTACGCCGAGTTCGGCGCCGTGCTCAAGGAAGGCCTGGGCGAGGACTTCTCCAACCGCGACAAGCTGGCCAAGCTGCTGCGCTTTGCCAGCACCACCAGCGACGCCGTGGTCGTGTCGCTGGCCGACTACAAGGCCCGCATGAAAGACGGCCAGAAGGCCATCTACTACATCACCGCCGACACGCTGGCGGCGGCCAGGAACAGCCCGCAGCTCGAACTCTTCCGCAAGAAGGGCATCGAGGTGCTGCTGATGACCGACCGGGTCGACGAGTGGGCGCTGTCCTTCCTGCCCGAGTTCGACGGCACGCCGCTGCAGAGCGTGGCCAAGGGCGCGGTGGACCTGGGCGAACTGCAGGACGAGGAAGAGAAGAAGGCGGCCGAGCAGGCGGCCGAGAGCTTCAAGCCGGTGCTCGACAAGCTCAAGGAAACCCTCAAGGACAAGGCCAGCGACGTGCGCGTGACCACCCGGCTGGTGGATTCGGCCGCCTGTCTGGTGGTGGGCGAGGGCGAGCTCTCCAGCCAGCTGGCCCGCATGCTCAAGGCCGCGGGCCAGAAGGCCCCGGAAGCCAAACCCACGCTGGAGGTCAACCCGTCGCACCCGCTGGTGCGCAAGCTCGACGGCTCGGCCCATTTCGACGACCTGGCGCACATCCTGTTCGACCAGGCGCTGCTGGCCGAGGGCGGCCTGCCCGACGACCCGGCCGCCTACGTCCGGCGGGTCAACGCGCTGCTGGCCTGAGCGCTACGGAAATCGAGTGCATAAGGTCTGAAACCCGGTCCGGTATCCGGCCCGGGTTTTTTTGCGCCCGAACGGCGTTTGGACGACAGTTGCGCCCGTGAAACAGGTCGCAGATGACTACACTGGCAGATTGGGAGCTTCCGATCGGGGCGATTCGCCCCACCACCGTTGACATCCAACCACCGTGCAACCCCAGCGCCCCTTTGATCCTGTTGTCACCTTCCGAAACAGCCAAGGCGAAGCCGCGCGCGGCACGCTGACCAGTCTCCAGCGCCGCTCGCTGGTGATGGAGATCTACAACCCCTATTCCATCGTCCAGGTCAGCGAGGTGCTCAGCGACCTGGTGATCCGCTCCGGCGAACGCGCCATCTACCAGGGCAAGGCGGTGGTGGTGAGCCTGCTCAACACCGGCCTGATGGCGGTGGTCTCGCTGGCCCTGATTGACGAGTGGTCGGACCTCAATCTGGCCCGTGGCAATGTGCGGGAGGTTGGCATGGAAGCTGCCCGTTTTGTCGAGGACTGGGAGCAGCGCTTCCGGGTCAAGGAGAGCTACCAGGTGGCGGTCAGTGAGTTCCGGGCCTTCCTGTCCGAGACCGCGCGCTGGATCGATCAGGCCGACATGCTGGACTCGCTGCCCAAGGGCGAGGACGGCCGGCTGACCGATGCGGTGTTCTGGGCCATGGCCGAGCCCCTGATGACCAAGGGCAAGAGCTTCCTGGTGCGGCTGGAAAGCGAGGCCGCCAGCGTGCCGGCGGACGACGCGCTGCTGCACCGCAGCTACGCCCAGGCGGCGCTGCATCCGCTGGTGCTGCGGGCGCCCTTTGTCTACCGCACCTTTGCCAAGCCGCTGGGCTATGCCGGCGACTACGAGATGGTCAACCAGCTGCTGGGCGACCCGCGGCAGGGCGGCAGCACCTACATCCAGCTGGTCAACGCGACCTTCCTGCGGGCGGCGGTGGCCGAGGCGCACCGCAACCGCATCAACATCCTGGTCGACTACCTCCGGCGCGCCGTGGCCCTGGGCGAGCAGGAAGGGCGCCAGGTGCGCATCCTCAACGTGGGCTGCGGCCCAGCGGTCGAGCTGCAGCGGCTGATCGCCTCCGGCGCGGACCTCAGCCGCCTGAGCTTCACCCTGCTCGATTTCAGCCGCGAGACCCTGGACTACACGCGCGAGCGCATCGACGCGGTGATGGCCGAGACCGGCCGGCGGGTCGAGGTGAACTATGTCCAGGAGTCGGTGCACGACCTGCTCAAGCGCCCGGCCCAGTCGCAGGAGCTGGAGGGTGGCCGGGGTTTTGATTTCATCTACTGCGCGGGCCTGTTCGACTACCTGTCCGACAAGGTCTGCACCCGGCTGATCCGCTATTTCATGTCCCGCTCCGCCCCGGGCGCGCGCATGCTGCTGACCAATGTGCACTCGAGCAACCCCGAGCGCCATGGCATGGAGCACCTGCTGGAGTGGCACCTGATCTACCGCGACGAGGCGCAGATGATGTCCGTGATGTCCGAGGTCGGGGCGGCGATCGACCTGTACACCGACCAGACCGGGGTCAACGTGTTCGCGGAAACCACGCTGCCGGGGCGCGGCCCCCTGGACACTGCATGATCGCCAGGGACACCGCGTCCTACGAGCGTCAGCTGTCGGCGTTCCGGCTCGCCTACAGCAAGGCCGGCAGCATCACCTCCATCGGCTTGGTGCTCGCGGGGGTGGGTCTGGACTATTTCTCCTATCCGGAGTGGTTGACCGAGTTCTTCCTGTTGCGTCTGCTGGTGGCCTGCCTGACCCTGGGCATCCTGATGCTGCTCTACACCCGGGTGGGGGCGCAGCAGGTGCGGGTGCTCACCATGACCTGGCTGGTGCTGCCGCAGGTGATGATCGCCTGGATGATCTGGCTGACCAGCGGGGTCGATTCGATCTACTTTGTTGGCCTGCACCTGGCGATGTACGCGGTGGGCATCATCCTGCCGATCACGCTGTTCGAGGGCATCGGCTTCGGTGTGCTCACGCTGGTGCTCTACCTGATGGCCTGCACGCTCCACCCCGACGGCGTGGCCGAACCCGGCAAGCTCTACACCAACAGCCTGTTCATCCTGTTCTCGGCCATTGCCAGCGCGGTCTGCACCTGGTTCAACGAGCGGGCGCGGCTGCGCCTGTTCCAGCTGCAGCACGAGGTGGCCATGAACAACGACAAGCTGCAGGAGACCAACCGCACCCTGGCCGAGGTCAAGGGCCAGCTGATCCAGCGCGAGAAGATGGCCGCCATCGGCACCCTCTCGGCCGGGCTGCTGCACGAGCTCAACAACCCGGTGAACTACGCCCTGATGGCGGTGAACATGGGCCTGAGCGTGCCGTCTGCCAAAACCGACCCGATGCTCAAGGAGAGCCTGGACGACGCGCGCGAGGGGCTGACCCGGGTGCAGAACATCGTCTCCGACCTCAAGACTTTTGCCTATCAGAAGCCCGGTGACGACAGCCAGCGGCCCTTCCTGCTGGAGCACGCGGTGCGTTCGGCCATCCGCCTGGCCGGCTACGAACTCAAGGGCATCGAGTTGGCGCTCGACCTGCCCCAGGACACCCATGTGATGGGTGACGAGCCGGCCATCATCGGGGTGCTGATCAACCTGCTGAGCAATGCCGCCCACGCCATGCAGTCCGTGCAGCGGGCGCAGCCGCGCATCGATGTGCGGGTGGCGCCGGAGGGTGAGCGGCTGCGGATTTCGGTGCGGGACAACGGGCACGGCATCGACCCGGCCAACATCGGCAGGGTGTTCGAGCCCTTCTTCACCACCCGCGACGTGGGGGCCGGCCTCGGGCTGGGGCTCAGCGTGAGCTACGGCATCGTGCAGCGGCACGGCGGCATCCTGTCCGTCGACAGCGTGTTCGGCGAATGGACCGAGTTTTCGTTCGATCTGCCGAGGCCGCCCCAATGAAATCCGACCTGCCGGGTTCCGGTTCCGTTCCCCCGCTGGCCCGTGCCGTGCTGCTGGTCGACGACGAACCGCAGGCGCTCAAGTGGTTTGCGCGCTCCTACGGCGACGAGTTCGACGTGCGGACCGCCGCCAGCGTGCGGCAGGCACTGGATCTGATGGACCGGCAGGGGCACGAGGTCGCCGTCCTGCTGACCGACTACCGCATGCCCGAACGCGACGGTGTGGCCCTGCTGGCCGAGGTCCGGCAGCGGCACCCCCTGGTGTCGCGGTTGCTGATGTCGGCCTATGCCGACAAGGACGTGGCGATGGCGGCGGTCAACCTGGGCCATGTGGGGCGGATCCTGGAGAAGCCGCTGGACGAACCGGTGACCCGGCGGGCCTTGCGCGAGGCTCTGGCGGCCTGCCAGCAGCGGCTGCGCGAGCAGACCCTGCTGCAGCGGCGGGACGAGGCCATGCGAGAGACGCTCGGATTCCTGGCGCACGAGGTGGGCACGCCGCTGGCCACCGTCAGCGGCTACCTGCACGCCATGCGCGAACGCCAGCAGGCCCCTCTGTGCGGCAACACCGACCTGGTCTGTCTCACCCAGCGCCGTCCCGGCGAAATCGGAGCGATGCTGGATGCGGCCCTGCGCCGCACCGACTACGCCCAGTCCCTGGTGGCGACCTTCGTGCGCACCGCGCGCGACGCCTATCACGCCGACGGCACCGCCAGCGAACTGGCCAGTGATCTGGTGCGATCGGTGCGCGAGGGCTATCCTTTCGATGGCGATGAGGCCGGCTGGCTGGTCTGCGATCTGCTGCAGGACTTTGTCCTGCCCGGCCAGCGCGACCTGCTGTACCTGGTGCTGTGTACCGTGGTCAAGAATGCCCTGCTGGCCCTGCATTCGGCACCGCCGGCCGAACCCCGCATCCGCATCTTGGTCGCAGGAATGCCGGACCGGGCGGTCATTGAAATCAGCGACAACGGTCCGGGCATTGCGCCGGAGGTGCTGGCCCGGCTGACCCGGGAGCCCGTCACCACCCGGTCGGCCAGTGGCGGCAGCGGCATGGGCCTGGTCTTCTGCCAGCGGGTGATGGCATCCGTGGGCGGGACGGTCGAGGTCCGGTCACCGCCCGCTGGTGGCACCGCGGTCCGCCTGCACTTTGGTGCCACGGACACAGAACAACACCATGAGGTATCCAGATGAAACCCGAGAAGATCCTGTACGTCGATGACGAGGCGATCGCCCTGAAGTACTTCGAGCGGCTGGTGGGGCCGCTGGCCCCGGTGCTGACCGCCAACTCGGTCGACGAGGGGCGCGCGGTGCTCAGCGTGCACGGCGCCGACATCGCCGTGCTGGTGTGCGACCAGCGCATGCCCGGTGAGCGCGGCAACGAGTTGTTGCGCCACGCCCGCACCCACTACCCGCACATCGTGCGCATGCTCACCACAGCCTATTCCGAGATCGGCGAGGCCATTGATGCGATCAACACCGGCGAGATCTACCGCTACATCGCCAAGCCTTGGGAGCTGGAGAGCCTGCGCTCCGACCTGAAGAACGCACTGGAGCTGTCGGCCCTGCGCAGCGAGCGCGACGAACTGGTGCGCGACAAGATGCTGGCCCAGCAGGCTCGCCTGGTGTCGGGCCGTCTGTCGTCCCTGCTCGTGATCGGCGCCGGTGCCGACCCGGCGGCGTACGAGCGCGCGCTGTTCCGCTTTGCGCAGGCGGCCCTGTGGGTGGGTGCGCAGGAGCCGGCGGTGGACTGGCACCGATGGGACCACGCCGACCTGCAGCAGGCCGAGGCGCGCCGGGGCGCCGGGGTGGCGCTGCAGGTCCGCTCCTGGCTGGAACGGTTCGGCGCCCGGCAGGACGATGCGCATGCGCTGGCGCAGCTGGCGGCTGTCCTGGGCGCAGAGGTCCGGGACGGTGTGCTGCATCTCGCCCGCACCGAGCCCTGCACGGCCCTGCTGACCGCACCCGCCGGTGGTCCGGCCTCGGCCCACGACTGCGCCTGGCTGGCCTGGCAACTCTGGACCCAGGGGCGTTTCGGCCTCCATTCGGCTGGCGAAGGCTGGGTGGTTGCGCCGGCCAAGGACGAGCCCCTGCCCAAGGACTGGCTGGCCGACGCGATGGAGCGCCTGGGCAGCCTGGCTTGATCTGCGTCAGGGTCCGGGTGGTGGCTGGCCACCACCCGGCGACTACACTTGTGGGGTTGTGCGGCGCCTTGTAGCGCCGCTTCGCTTTGTTTCCCACGGGTTTCCATGAAATACGCCAAGACCGTTTTCAAGTGGCTGATGTATGCGGCCGTCGTGGCGTCGATCGTGTTCTTCGTGCGCGCCTTCATGATCCACATGGAGAAGCTGCCGCCGATTCCCCTCAACCTGGCCACCGTGGCCGTCGGCCTGCTCAGCATGATGAGCGTGGTGCTGGCCCACTTCTTCGGCACCCACGTGTGGCGCCTGCTGATGTCCGACCAGGGCCACCGCGTGCCCACGCGGCTGGCGGTGCAGGTGTTCTTCATTTCCCAGCTGGGCAAGTACCTGCCGGGCAATGTGGGTCAGTTCATCGGCCGCGGCGTGCTGGCCAAGTCCACCGGCATTCCCGTGGGTGTCGCGGTGGGCACGGCGGTGTTCGAGGGCATCTGGAACCTGGTGATCAGCTGCATGCTCGCCCTGCTGGGCACCGTGGTGCTGTGGGACCTGCACACCGCCGACGGGGCGGCAGCACCCGCCTTCGCTTCCAAGCTGGTCTGGATCCTGCCGCTGGCCCTGGTGGCGCCCTGGCTGGGCATCAAGGTGCTCAACACCCTGCTGCCCAGGCTGAGCATGAAGATTGGCGGCGGCCGGCTGTTGCGCCTGCCGCAACTGCGCACCGCGCTGTTCGTGTCCCTGTTGATCTTGATCAACTTCATGCAGCAGGGCTATGTAGTGAAATTGCAGTCGGAATACTTATTCGCAAGTCCCGACATTGACTGGTTCAGCATCGCGCTGCTCTACAGCAGCGCCTGGGTGGTGGGCTATGTGGTGCCAGGCTCTCCCGGTGGTCTCGGGGTGCGCGAGGCGATGATGGTGGTGCTCTTCACTCCGTTGACCGGAGCTGCGGTGGCCGCCGGGCTGGCCGTGAGCATGCGCCTGACCACTCTGCTTGGAGATGCCCTGACCGTGTTGCTCGGCGTGCTCGGACGCCGCATGCAAGCGCACAAGACGCCTGCCGCCACGCCCTGAAAAGGGGGGGGCCGGTCGCTGAAGGGATGTTTCACGGGACCACCGTCCCGGCACCCTCAGGAGTCCTCCGTGTCCCGCCCCGAACTGTCCAACCGTTTCGTCTTCGACGACCCCCGCTACGAACAACTCGCCATCGAGGGCGAGGCCCAGTACAAGCTCGGCACGCCGTTCAACCACATGGCGTTCGACAACTTCCTGCCCGAGGACATCGCCGAGGCGATGTGGCAGGAGTTCCCCAGGGCGCAGGACATCGAGTGGCACAACTACAACCGCCCGGCCGAGCGCAAGCTGGTGTGTGTGGACGAGACCAAGTTCGGGCCGGTGACGCGCCAGATGCTCTACCAGTTCAATTCGGCGCCGTTTCTGCGCTTCCTTGAAAAGGTCACCGGCATCGACAACATGATTGCCGACCCGTCGATGCGGGGCGGCGGTCTGCACCAGACGCCGCGCGGTGGCCTGCTCAAGCTGCACGCCGACTTCAACAAGCACGACCAGAACTTCCTGGACCGCCGGATCAACGTCATCTTCTACATGAACAAGAACTGGAAGGAAGAGTACGGCGGCAGCCTGGAGCTGTGGGATCGCGAGGTGACGTACTGCGGCGCCAAGATCCTGCCGGTGTTCAACCGCCTGGCGATCTTCTCGCCAACCAGCAACACTTTCCACGGCCATCCGGACCCGCTGACCTGCCCGGAAGGCGACTCGCGCAAGTCGCTGGCGCTGTTCTATTACACGAACGGGCGGCCCGACGAAGAGAAGAACGGTGCGCACACGACCATCTTTGCCGAGCGCCCGAACGAGCGCATCGGCGGCCTGCGCTGGCGCGTGTCGCAGGACTACATGCCGCCGGTGCTGTTCCGGGCCATGCGCCGCTTCCGCGAGCGGCACCTGGCCGGAACGATCCAGAAGCGCGGCTGATCAGGCCAGCGTGAGGGTCACGTCGATGTTGCCGCGGGTAGCGTTCGAGTACGGGCAGACCTGGTGGGCGGCGTCGACCAGGGCCTGGGCCTGCGCGCGGTCCATGCCTGGCAGGTGCACCGTCAGGCGCGCCGCGATGCCATAGGCCTGGCCCACGGGGCCCAGGTCCACCTCGGCGTCCACCGCCACATCGGCCGGCACCGTCAGCTTCATCTTGCCGGCCACGGCCTTGATGGCGCCGATGAAACAGGCCGAGTAACCGGCCGCAAACAGCTGCTCGGGGTTGGTGCCGTTGCCAGGCGCGCCGGGCGGCGTGTGCTTGACGTCCAGACGGCCGTCGTCGGAACGCGAGGCGCCGTCGCGGCCGCCGGTGGTGTGGGTGCGGGCGGTGTAGAGAACTTTGTCGAGAGAGGCCATGGTCGGGTCTTTCATGAAAAGCTTGCGCAGCAAGCGGGTGGGTGAAGGGGTCAGGCGCTGAGCCGGTCGCGCAGCGTCTGGATCTGTCGGGTCAGGGCAGTGACCTCGTCGAGGTTGCACTGCGCGGCCTGCATCACGCAGGCGGGCAGGCGCGCCGCCCGGGCCTTGAGCCGTCGACCGGCCGCGGTCAGGCGGATCAGCACGCGTCGTTCGTCGGTGGTGTCCCGCAGGCGCGAGACCAGGTCGGCCGCCTCCAGTCGCTTGAGCAGCGGGGTCAGGGTGCCCGAGTCGAGGTGCAGTCGTTCGCCCAGCGCCGAGACGGTTTCGCCGTCGCGCTCCCACAGCGCCAGCATGACCAGGTACTGGGGATAGGTCAGGCCCATCGACTCCAGCAGCGGCTTGTACAGCTTGGTCATGGCCAGCGAGGCCGAATAGAGCGCGAAACACAGCTGGTTGTCCAGCAGCAGGGCGCGTTCGTCGAGGGGTGTTGTGGATGGCATGGCGTGAACTGTAGCTGGCAATTTAATTGCACACAATTTAATTGCCAGAAACCTTTATGAAGAAAGGGTCAAACCACCAGCGGCGGCTTCTGCATTTCCTCGATCTGCTCGACCAGCATGTCCACCTGGCCCTGCCAGTAGTCGCGGCTGCCGAACCAGGGGAAGTTGATAGGGAAGGCCGGGTCTTGCCAGCGCCGTGCGATCCAGGCGCTGTAGTGCACCAGCCGCAGCGTGCGCAGTGGCTCGATCAGGGCCAGCTCCCGCCGGTCGAAGTCGCGCATCTGTTCGTAGCCATCGAGCAGGGCGCCCAGCTGCTGCGTCTGCTGGCGCCGCTCGCCCGAGAGCAGCATCCACAGGTCTTGCACGGCAGGTCCCGTGCGTGCGTCGTCCAGGTCGACGAAGTGCGGGCCGGCGCCGGGCTCGCCCTCGGGCGTCCACAGGATGTTGCCCGGGTGGCAGTCGCCGTGCAGGCGGATGAGGGCCACGCGGTCCTCGGTGGCCGAAGCCCGGACCGGGCGCAGGGCGGGGTGCGATTCGATGATCTGCAGCGCTTCGTCCAGCGCCTGGCGCCAGGCGGTGCGCACCTCGGGCGCCACGGCCTCGTGCGTCAGCAGCCAGTCGCGCGGCTCGTGGCCGAAGCTGGCAGCGTCCAGCGCCGGGCGGTGCACGAAGGGCCGGGCGGCGCCCACGGTGTGCAGCCGCGCGAGGAAGCGGCCGGTCCACTCCAGCACGTCGAAGTCCTCCAGCTCGGGGCGCCGTCCGCCCCGCCGCGGGCTCACGCTGAACAGGAAGCCGCCATGGCGGTGCAGCGTGTGGCCGTCGATGGACAGCGGTGCCACCACCGGCACATCGGCGGCGGCCAGCTCGGCCGCGAAGGCGTGCTCTTCGAGGATCTGTGCCTCGCTCCAGCGGCCCGGCCGGTAGAACTTGAGGACCACCTGCGCGTGCCCGTCCAGAGGCGTCTCCAGCGCCGCCTGGTAGACCCGGTTCTCGTAGCTGCTCAGCGCGGACAGGCGCCCGTCGCCCCACAGGCCGAGGCTGGCCAGCGCGTCCTGCACCACGTCGGGTGTGAGCGTTTCGTAGGGGTGTCGCGGGTCGGTGGCGTGCATGCGCCGATTGTGACCGCCTGCGACAATCCAGCCATGCCCAAAGCCGCCCGCCGCACCCCCGAAGCCCCCAGCCTGCAGGCCCAGTTGCCCGAATTGCGCGAGGGCCAGTCCGTCGAACTGCTCAAGGAGCTGCACATCCTCACCCGCGAGGGCAAGCTCAACCAGGACACCCGCCGCAAGCTCAAGCAGGTCTACCACCTGGTCCAGTTCATCGAGCCGCTGCTGGCCGAGGTGCTCAAGGGCCGCGGCGACGTGACCCTGGCCGACCACGGTGCCGGCAAGTCCTACCTCGGCTTCATCCTGTACGACCTGTTCTTCAAGTCGAAGCCGGTTGGCTGGGTGTACGGCGTCGAGACCCGCGCCGAGCTGGTCGAAAAGTCGCGCGCGCTGGCGCAGCGGCTGGGCTTTGCGCGCATGGGCTTCCTGGCGACCACGGTGCAGCAGGCGCTGGATCATCCCGAGCTGCCGGCGCAGATCGACGTGGTGACCGCGCTGCACGCCTGCGACACCGCCACCGACGACGCCATCGCCTTCGGTCTGGCCAAGCAGGCCCGCTTCATGGTGCTGGTGCCCTGCTGCCAGGCCGAGGTGGCCTCGATGATGCGCCAGCACAAGGCGCTGTCACTCGCCCGAACACCGCTGGCTGAGCTTTGGCGGCACCCGCTGCACACACGCGAGTTCGGCAGCCAGATCACCAACGTGCTGCGCTGCCTGCAGCTCGAAGCCCACGGCTACCAGGTCACGGTCACCGAACTGGTGGGCTGGGAGCACTCGATGAAGAACGAGCTGATCCTGGCGCGCCGCCACGACGGGGCGCAGGGCCAGCGGCAGCGCGCCCGCGAGCGCCTGCTGCAGATCGTCGACGAACTGGGTCTGCAGCCGCTGCGCGAGCGCTTCGCGGTCTGAGGCGCCGCGGCCCGGGTGCGGCGGCGCGGTCCGGGGGTTACTTGGTGGCCGGCTTGGCCGCGGGCTTGGCGGGTGTGGCGGCCGCCGCGGAGGTGGCTGCCGTCAGACGCTCGCCCAGGGTCTTCTCCAGCGCCTGCACGCGGGGCTCGACGGTGGCCCGGGTGTCGGACACCAGCTTGGCCTGCAGCGACTGCTGCATCTCACCGCTGAGCTGCTGGTACTTGCCGTAGGCCGGGGATTCCAGCATCGCCACGATCTCGCGCAGCTCGTCCTCGTTGAACTTGCTCTCCAGCACCGCGCCGATGGTGGCTGGCGCCAGTTGCTGGGCGCTGCGGCGCACAAGGGGCACGGTGTCCTTGAGGTACTTCTGCAGCTCGGACTGGACTTCCTTGGCGACCGTCTCCTGCCGATCCTTGGGCACCTTGGCGGCAATGATCTCGGAGGCCCGGTCGGCGAGCAGCAGTGCGGGTTCTTCGGTCATGGCCGTGGCGAGCCGCTCGATGCCGCCTTGCTGCAGCTTGAGCACGCGCTGGATCAGCTCCTTCTTGGCCGGGCTGGGCGCCGCGGCGGCCGCCGGTGCGGTGGCGGGGGTGGACTGGGCGTGGGACGCGAGGGCGGTCAGCGACAGCAGCAGCGGCAGGCCAACGGTACGGGCGAGGGGAAGGCGTCGGGTTGGGGTCATGCGGCATGGTAACCCTGCGCCATTGCGGGCGTGTAACCAGACCTTCGGCGCTGGCGAGGCCGGCCGCTACCATCGTGCGATGGTTGGCAAGCCCGTGATTTCGCGCCTGCTCGCCACCGCCGTGGTGGTGCTGGCGGGGTGCGCGTCGCCTGTGCCCCGCGGCACCGACGAGGGCGGACCGGTGGCCGCCTGCCAGCAGTGGCTGCAGCAGCTCGACGAACAGACCGATGCGCACGCGGTGCGCGACGGCGGCGCGGCCCGCATCGACGGGATGCCCTTCGTCCGCGTCGACCGCCTGCTGGCGTCCTTCCGCGACGAGGCCTTGCAGGACGCTGCGCGCTGGCAGGCCTGGGGCGACCGCCTGATGGCGCTGGACCAGGCGGCGCGCTGGGCCGAGATCCGCAACCTGCCGCGCGCCGCCGTTGACGCGCTGGGCGTCGTGGACCGCGAGGACCTCCAGGCGCGCGCAAAGGCCTGCGGCCCGCTGCTCTGGCAAGCGCTGTCGGCCGACGAGACCGCCCGGCGCCGGCTGCGCGACGCCGCGTTGGTGCCCGACGACTACAGCGTTGCGCTGCGCACGCTGGGTCTCTACCCGCTGAGCCAGTGGCCGTTTTTCTCGGGCGTGGAGCGCGAGCTGCGGCAATGGCAAAGCCGCTGGATGGCCTCGCCGCCCGCGGACGCACCGGGCTGGGCCCGCTACCGGCCCGCGACCGGGGCCGCAGCGACGGTGCCGTGGACGCCGCTGCCGGTGGACGCTCTCGGTATTCCGGCGCCCGACGCCGACACCGCCCGCCGCCTGCTGCAGGCCTACTCGCCGGTGGTGCACATCGAGACCCCTTCCGACGCCGACCAGCCGGGCCGGCTGCGCTGGGGCGAGGACCCTGCGCCGGAGGTCCAGACCGCGCAGCCGCTGCTCTACCAGCGCATCGCCCACACGCGCTACGGCGACCGGGTGCTGCTGCAGCTGGTCTACAGCCTGTGGTTTCCCGAGCGGCCGGCGCGCCACGGGCTGGACCTGCTGGCCGGTCGGGTGGATGCGGTGGTGCTGCGCCTGACCCTGGACGAAGGCGGTCGGCCGCTGATGCTCGACAGCATCCACGGCTGCGGCTGCTACCACGTGTTCGTGCCGGCGCGCAGCATGGACCTGCGCCCGCCGCCGGCGGCGCGCATCGAATGGGCGTTCGTGCCGGCCACGCTGCCCGAGCTCGCGCCTGGCCAGCGCCTGCGGGTGCATCTGAGCGCATCGGACCACCAGCTGGTCGGTGTGGCCGCCGATGAGGGAGGCGCGGCGGGGACGACCTATTCGTTGGAGCACGAGGACCAGCTGCGCAGTCTGCCCACGGCGGACGGCGGCCATCGCAGTGCGTTCGGGTCCCATGGCATCATGCCGGGTACCGAGCGCGGCGAACGGGTCCTGTTCTGGCCCATGGGCATCGAGAGCCCCGGCGCGATGCGGCAGTGGGGGCGGCACCCGACGGCCTTTGTTGGCCGCCGCCATTTCGACGAACCGCGCCTGCTGGAACAGCGTTTTCACTGGCGTCAAGAGGCCGCCGCCCCCTGAGGGGTTTCGTCCTGTTACATGACAGCACCTTCCCGGGGTGGTACACCCGGGGGCCGGGGCGCCGCCCTCCAACCATTCTTTTTCTGCATGGTGACCGACTTTCCCTTTCTTCTTCAGTCCATGGCCTGGCCCCTGGTGCTGCTGGTGGCCTGGTATCTGGGCGAGCGGCTGCACGAATGGGCCAACCTGCCGCGGGTGACCAGCTATGTGGCGGTGGGCCTGGTGGCCAGCCTGATCAACCTGCCGGGGCTGACCGACGCCGTGCCGGGCCTGCCCTTCCTGGCCAACGTGGCGCTGTCGCTGATCCTGTTCGAGCTGGGCTACCGCATCCACCTGCGCTGGTTCCGCCACAACCCCTGGGTGCTGGCGCTGGGGCTGGTGGAGTCGGTGCTGACCTTCGCCACGGTGTACTGGGTGTCGGGGCTGTTCACGCTGCCCACAGACACCCGGCTGATCATCGCGGCGCTGTCGGTGTCCGCCTCGCCCGCCGGCATCGTGCGGGTGGCCAACGAGATGCGCAGCGCCGGCCAGGTGACCGAGCGCGTGCTGCACCTGTGCGCAATCAACTGCCTGGTGGCCGTACTGGCGCTCAAACTGGTCATCGGCTACTGGCACCTCTCGACCTCGGGCGACCTGGTGCTGGCGGCTTTCGGCAGCGTGCACGTGCTGGTCACCTCGGTCGCCGTGGGGGCGCTGCTGGGCGTGGGCATGCCCGCACTGCTGCGCTCGCAGCGCATCCAGGAGCGCGACGTGACCCTGGTGTTCGCGCTCGCGGTGGTGCTGCTGACCACCATGGCCTACGGCCTCAAGCTCTCGCCGCTGCTGGCCGCGCTGACCTTCGGCATCGTGGCGCGCGAACGCCGCGTGCACCTCACCAACGCCCAGCGCGGCTTCGGCACCGCGGGCGACATGCTGACGCTGTTCCTGTTCGTCTACATCGCGGCCCTGCTGGACTGGAGCGAGATCGGTGGCGGCGTGCTGCTGGGGCTGGTGCTGATCGTCGTGCGCATCGCCACCAAGGTGGTATGCAACGTGGCCGCGGCGCGCCTGTCGGGCAGCACCGAGCGCAAGGGTCTGCTGACCGGCCTGGCGCTCACGCCGATGTCGGCCTTCGCCATCCTGCTGCTGGAACAGAGCCGCCTCTACGGCTTCGAACCCGCCCGCCAGGTGCTGATGGTCCTGGCGTTCATGATGGTGCTGCAGGAGCTGTTCGGTCCTCTGGTGACGCAGCGCGCCCTGCAGGCGGCGAGCGAAACGCATGTGACCCGGGAGTGACGCAGACATGCCGCTGGAAACTTTCAAGGCCTCCGAATCCCTCACGCTGGGCGTCGAGCTCGAACTGCAGCTCGTCAACACCTACGACATGGATCTCTCCAGCAGCGCCAACGACCTGCTGGAGTTGCTGCGGCGCAAGCCCTTCCCGGGCGTGGTCACGCCTGAGATGACGCAGAGCATGATCGAGATCGCCACCGACGTGCAGCACATGCACGGCCCGCTGCTGGCGCAGCTGCGCGAGATCCGCGACACCCTGGTGAATGCGGGCGACCGCCTCAACATCGCGCTCGCCGGGGGCGGCACCCACCCGTTCCAGCGCTGGTTCGAGCAGCGCATCTTTTCCAAGCCGCGCTTTCAGGAGCTCTCGGGGCTGTACGGCTATCTCGCCAAGCAGTTCACCGTGTTCGGGCAGCACGTGCACGTGGGCTGCAGCTCGCCCGACGAGGCGCTGTTCCTGCTGCACTCGCTCAACCGCTATGTGCCGCACTTCATCGCGCTGTCGGCGTCCTCGCCGTTCTTCCAGGGTGTGGACACGCTGTTCGACTCGGCGCGCCTGAACTCGGTGTTCGCCTTCCCGCTCTCGGGGCGCGCTCCCTTCACGCTCAGCTGGGACGAGTTCGCCAACGTGTACTTCACCAAGATGGAGAGCACGGGCGTGGTCAAGTCCATGAAGGACTTCTACTGGGACATCCGGCCCAAGCCCGAGTACGGCACCATCGAGCTGCGGGTCTGCGACACGCCGCTGACGGTGGAACGCGCCGCGGCGCTGGCCTGTTACCTGCAGTGCCTGTGCCGCCACCTGTTGCAGCGCGACGAACCGCCGCCGGTCGAGGACGACTACCTCGTCTACACCTACAACCGCTTCCAGGCCTGCCGTTTTGGTCTCGACGGCATGATGGTCAACCCCAAGACGCGCGAGCAGATCAGCATTCGAGAGGACATCCTGGCCACGCTGCGCAAGCTCGGCCACCACGCCGATGTGCTGGAGGCGCAGGCCGCGCTGGACGAGGTCGAACGCACCGCGGCGCGCGACGGCAACCACGCCACCTGGCTCCGCAAGTGTTACGCCGAGAGCGGCAGCGTGCAGGGGGTGGTGGCGGCGGCGGTGGACGCTCTGCGCGCCTGATGGGGCCGCGAGGTGGGGCGGGCCGGGCCCCGCTCGCCGGAAAACTGACAGGTGATTACCGCTTATCTCGCAGCTTGTCAGGCAATTTCCTACAACGCGAATGGCAAGGCGCCGACTTAACGTCTTGAAACAGGATGAATACAGTTTGTGACATCGACAAACGCCTTGTTTTCACCCCGTTTTCTCCAGGACACCGCCATGAACTCCACCGCCAGCCTCAACCCCTTCGTCCTCATGCTCGATCCGGAAGCCGTGATCACGGCCATGGAAAGCAGCCGCGACCTGCGCGGCCTGCGCCACCGCGTGTGCCGCCCGCTGGACAAGCCCCTGATCCCGATCACCCACCGCACCCTCACGCAGCGCAAGGCCGTCCGTGCCTACGACGCAGCGATCGACAACGAGGCCTTCATGGACTCGGGCGTCGAGTTCTACGCCGCAGCCCAGCCGGCCCTGCAGCTCGCCGTGCACTGATCACTTCGCAAAGCGTTTGCGGGTCAGCGCCAGCGCGACCCAGAACGCGCCGACCGCGTAGACCGCCAGCACCGCCAGGTGCACCAGGGGCTGATCGGGCCACTGGTCCATGAACAGGGGGCGTACCAGCGCGACGGCATTGGTCAGCGGCAGCCATTGGGAGACGGCGCGCACCAGTCCCGGCAGCTGTTCCCGGGGAAAGAAGACACCCGAGAGAAACATCATGGGTGTCAGGAACAGCGTGAAGTAGTAGGTGAAGAAGTCGTAGCCCTGGGCCAGCGCGTTGAACACCAGGGCGATGCACGAGAAGGTGATGCCCGCCACCAGCAGGACCGGCAGCACCAGCAGCAGCTTCGGAGAATGGCTGATGCCCAGCGCGAGCATCACGCCCAGGATGGCCAGCACCGTGAACAGGGCCTTGAAGGCCGCCCACAGCATCTCGGCCAGCACCACGTCGTCCAGCCGCACGGGCGCATTCATGATGCCGTCCCAGGTCTTCTGCACATGCATGCGCGAGAAGGCGGAGTACAGCGCCTCGAAGCTGGCCGCGTTCATCGCGCTCATGCAGATGCTGCCGCTGGCCAGGAACAGGATGTAGGGCACGGCCTGCTGCCCCTGCGGCGTGGACAGGCTCACCTGGCCCACCAGCGCGCCCATGCCGTAGCCGAAGGCCACCAGCCACATCAGCGGCTCGGCGATGTTGCCGACCAGGCTGGGCAGCGCCAGCTTTTTCCACACCAGCAGGTTGCGCTGGAACACGGGCCACCAGCGCATCGAGAGGCGTGGGGCGGACCAATGGGATGGGTTGCTCATCAGCCGTCTTCCCGTATTTGTCTGCCGGTCAGTTTCAGAAACAGGTCCTCCAGATTCGCCGGCCGGTGCAGGGTGCGCAGGTCGTGCATCGGCGCCAGCGCCTGCAGCAGCGAGCGGGCGTCCTGGGTGTAGAAGAAGACCGTCTCGCCGCTCACCTCGACCCGCCCGGCCAGTTGGCGCAGGGCGGCGTGTGCCGGCGCGTCGTGCAGCGCCAGCGCGCCGGCACCGTAGACCTCCACCACCTCGGGCTCCAGGTGCTGCGCGATCAGCTCGCGCGGCCGGCCCTCGGCGATCTTGCGGCCGTGGTCCAGCACCAGCAGGCGCGAGCACAGGCGCTCGGCCTCGTCCATGAAGTGGGTGGTCAGCAGGATGCTCTTGCCCTGTTGCAACAGCAGCTGCAGGCGCTCCCACATCAGGTGCCGCGCCTGCGGGTCCAGCCCGGTGGTGGGCTCGTCGAGCAGCAGCAGTTGCGGGTCGTTGACCAGGGCGCGCGCCAGCGACAGCCGCCGCTTCATGCCGCCCGAGAGCTCGCCGGGTTTGGCGTCGGCCTTGTGCGACAGGGCGGCGAACTCCAGCAGCTGCGGAATGCGCGCGCGGATGGCCGCGTCCTTCAGGCCGAAGTAGCGGCCGTACACCAGCAGGTTCTCGGCGCAGGAGAAGTCCGGGTCCAGCGTGTCCATCTGGCTGACCACGCCCAGGCGCTGCTTGACCGCCAGCGCCTCCTGCGGCATGGACAGGCCGAAGGCGGTCACCGCACCGGCGTCCGGTGCCGTCAGGCCCAGGCACATGCGGATGGTGGTGGTCTTGCCGGCGCCGTTGGGGCCGATCACGCCCAGGCACTCGCCCGGAGCGATGCCGAACGAGAGGCGGTCGACCACCGTCTGGCCGCCGTAGCGCTTGACCAAGTCCCGGCACTCGAACAGCAGTTCACTCATGGCGGCCGATTGTGCCGTGCCCGCCGTGCCCCTGCGGGCGGAAATGGCGGGTGAAAACGGCCGTCCTACAATGCCGGCTTCCCGGCCGAACGGTCGTCTGACGCCGCGTCCGGCTCGCTCCAAAGTGTCCCTTCCCCCCGCCGTCGCTCTGCAATACCTGCTGCCCAAGACCGCGATCACGCGGTTTGCCGGCTGGTGCGCCCACTCGCGCGCCACCTGGTGGACGCACAACGTGATTCCCTGGTTCATCAAGCGCTACGGCGTCAACATGGACGAGGCGGTCAACCCCGATCCGCGCAGCTACGCCACCTTCAACGAGTTCTTCACCCGGCCGCTGCGCGCCGGCGTGCGCCCGCTCGCGCGCGACGGATTTGTCTGCCCGGTCGATGGTGCGATCAGCCAGCTCGGTGCCATCAAGGACGACCAGATCTACCAGGCCAAGGGCCACCGCTACAGCACCCGCGCGCTCGTGGGGGGCAGCGCCGGCCTGGCCGCGCAGTTCCGCGGCGGCTCCTTCGCCACGATCTACCTCAGCCCCAAGGACTACCACCGCATCCACATGCCCAGCAACGCGCGGCTGCGGCGCATGATCTACGTGCCCGGCGAGCTGTTCTCGGTGAACCCGGTGACGGCGGCGCACGTGCCCGGCCTGTTCGCACGCAACGAGCGCGTGGTCTGCGTGTTCGACGTGCCGCACGGTGTCAACGGCGAGACCCGTCCGTTTGCGCTGGTGCTGGTGGGCGCCACCATCGTCGGCAGCATGGCCACGGTCTGGCACGGTGTGGTCAATCCGCCGCGCACCCGCAACGTGCGCGAATGGACCTACGACAACGAGCCCTGCCTGCTGCAGCGTGGCGAGGAGATGGGCTGCTTCCTGCTGGGTTCCACGGTCGTGATGCTCTGGCCGAAGGACACCATCGATTTCAACCCGCGCTGGGCGGCCGGCCGGCCGGTGCGCATGGGTGAGGCCATGGGCCTTGCCGCCCCCTGACGTTTTTCGAGGACCCTCATGACGACGCTTGGTACACCCCTCTCGCCCTCCGCCACCCGCGTCATGCTGCTGGGCAGCGGCGAACTCGGCAAGGAAGTGCTGATCGCGCTGCAGCGCCTGGGCGTGGAGACCATCGCGGTCGACCGCTATGAGAACGCGCCGGGCCAGCAGGTGGCGCACCACGCGCGCACCATCACCATGAGCGACCCGGCCCAGCTGAAGGCGCTGATCGAGGCCGAGCGCCCGCACCTGGTGGTGCCCGAGATCGAGGCCATTGCCACGCCCATGCTGGAGCAGCTCGAAGCCGCCGGCACGGTAACGGTGATCCCGACCGCGCGCGCCGCGCGCCTGACCATGGACCGCGAGGGCATCCGTCGCCTGGCGGCCGAGACCCTGGGCCTGCCGAC
This sequence comes from Hydrogenophaga sp. NH-16, assembly GCF_004006415.1. Taxonomy (NCBI): domain Bacteria; kingdom Pseudomonadati; phylum Pseudomonadota; class Betaproteobacteria; order Burkholderiales; family Comamonadaceae; genus Hydrogenophaga; species Hydrogenophaga sp. NH-16. The sequence continues at coordinate 1,527,073 of NZ_CP029344.1, read as the reverse complement.
CAGCCCCTACCAGTTCTGCGACTCGCTGGCCGAGCTGCAGGCGGCCATTGACGCCGGCATCGGTTACCCCTGCATCGTCAAACCGGTGATGAGTTCCAGCGGCAAGGGCCAGAGCAAGATCGACGGCCCGGCCGATGTGCAGAAAGCCTGGGACTACGCGATGGCCGGCGGCCGCGTGAGCCATGGCCGCGTGATCGTCGAAGGCTTCATCGACTTCGACTACGAGATCACCCAGCTGACCGTGCGCGCCAGGGGCGCCAGTGGCGAGGTCGAGACGCATTTCTGCGAACCCATTGGCCATGTGCAGGTGAGCGGCGACTACGTTGAGAGCTGGCAGCCCATGGCGATGACGCCGGCCGCCATTGAAAAGTCGCGCCAGATCGCCAAGGCCGTCACCGACAACCTCGGCGGCCTGGGCCTGTTCGGCGTGGAGCTGTTCGTCAAGGGCGAGCAGGTCTGGTTCAGCGAAGTCAGCCCGCGCCCGCACGACACCGGCCTGGTGACCCTGTGCACGCAGCACCAGAGCGAGTTCGAACTGCACGCCCGCGCCATCCTCGGCCTGCCGGTGGACACGTCCCTGCGCAACCCGGGCGCCAGTGCCGTGATCTACGGCGGTGTCGAGGCCCAGGGCATCGTGTTCGACGGCGTCGATGAGGCGCTGCGTGTGCCCGGCACCGACCTGCGCCTGTTCGGCAAACCCGAGAGCTTCACCAAGCGCCGCATGGGCGTCGCGCTGGCCCGGGCGACGGGCACCGACACGGCGCGCGCCAACGCCAAGCTGGCCGCGAGCAAGGTCAGGCCCCGCGAGGTCTGACTTCACTCATGACGTAATGCGTCAATCGGATTGAGCCGCGCCGCGCGCCGCGCCGGGAAGTAGCCGAACAGCACGCCGATGGCGGCCGAGAACAGGAAGCTCAGCAGGTTCACGCCCAGGTTGAACTGGTAGGGCACGTCCATCACCGCCGACAGCGCCACCGAGGCGCCGGTGGCCAGAACGATGCCCACCAGGCCGCCGAGCGCGGCCAGCACCACGGCCTCGATCAGGAACTGCAGCAGCACCTCGCGCTCCAGCGCGCCGATGGCCAGGCGCAGGCCGATCTCGCGGGTGCGTTCGGTCACGCTCACCAGCATGATGTTCATGATGCCGATGCCGCCCACCAGCAGGCTGACGGCGGCCACCGCGCCCAGCAGCATGGTCATGATCCTGGTCGTGCCCGAGAGGGTTTCGGCCAGCTGCTTGGTGTCGAGCACGTTGAAGTTGTCCTCGTCGGTCTCGGCCAGCTTGCGGCGCTCGCGCAGCAGCTGCGTGATCGAGGCGGTCACGCGCGCGGCGTCGGCGCCATCGCTCATCGACACCAGCAGGGTGTTGACGCGGGTGTGGCCGACGATGCGGCGCTGCAGCGTCTTGATCGGCATCAGCACCATGTCGTCCTGGTCGTTGCCGAAGGCGCCCTGGCCCTTGGACTGGAGTGTGCCGACGACCTCGCAGCTCATGGCCTTGACCCGCAGCTGGCCGCCCACGGCGCTGGTGTTGCCGAACAGCTCGCGCTGCACCGTCTGGCCGATCAGGCAGACCGCCCCACCGGCGCGCAGCTCGTCGTCGCTGAAGTTGCGGCCGTCGGCGATCTTCCAGTTGCCGGTGACCAGCCAGTCGTTGGTGCTGCCGATCACGCTGGAATTCCAGTTGCGGCCATTGGCCACCAGGGTGGTGCCGGTGCGGGCTTCGGGTGCCACCGCCAGGATGCCGCTGACCTGTCCCATGATGGCCTCGCCGTCGCTCTCCTTGAACGCGGGCGCACCGCCGCCGCCGCCCCCCGGCCCCATGCGCTGGCCGGGCCGCACCTGCAGCAGGTTGGTGCCCAGGCCGGCGATCTGGTTCTGCACCGCCGCGGTGGCACCGTTGCCGACGGTGACCATGGTGATCACGGCGCTGACGCCGATCACGATGCCCAGGATGGTGAGGAAGGAGCGCAGCAGGTTGCGCCGGATCGAGCGCAGCGCCAGGATCAGGGTGTTAAGCCACATGGCTGTCCCCTTCCGGCTGGCGTTCGCGCAGCAGGTGCGGCACCGGGTTGCGCACGTCGCTGGCAACCACGCCGTCGACGAAGCGCACCATGCGGCGCGCGTACTCGGCCATGTCGGGCTCGTGCGTGACCATCAGCACGGTGATGCCCTGCTCAGTGTTCAGGCGCCAGAGCAGTTCCATGATTTCGTGGCTGCGTTGCGTGTCGAGGTTGCCGGTCGGCTCGTCGGCCAGCAGCACCTGCGGCTCGGTGACGATGGCGCGCGCGATCGCCACGCGCTGCTGCTGGCCACCGGAGAGTTCGCCCGGCGTGTGGTGCTCCCAGCCCTTGAGACCGACCTTCTCCAGCGCCGCGAGCGCCGCCGAGTGCCGCAGGGCCGCGGGTTCGCCGCGGTAGACCAGGGGCAGCTCGACGTTCTCCTGCGCCGAGGTGCGCGCCAGCAGGTGGAAGCCCTGGAACACAAATCCGAAGTAGCGCCGGCGCAGCCGGGCGCGCTGGTCGCGCGAGAGCGTCTCCACGTGCACGCCGCGGAACAGGTACTCGCCGGTGGTGGGCACGTCCAGGCAGCCCAGGGTGTTCATGGCGGTCGACTTGCCCGAACCGCTGGGGCCCATGATGGCCACGAAGTCGCCCTGCTGGATGTCGAGGTCGACCCCCTTGAGCGCCTGGAAGGCCGTGTGGCCTTCGCCGTAGGTCTTGGTGATGCCGCACAGGCGGATCAGCGGGGTGTCGCTCACTGGGCCGCTCCGGAGGCGCGTTGCTCTGTGATGACCGCCATGCCTTCTGAAAGGCCCTCGCCGCTGACCTCGGTGTTGCGGCCGTCGCTGATGCCGGTGCGGACTTCCTTGGCCACGGGCTGGCCGTTCTCCAGCACCCAGATCTGGCGCGGGCCGCCACCGCGGCGGTCCATGCCGGCGGTCTTGGGGCGCGTGTTCGGGGGGCGCGGCATCATCTTCGACAGGATGCTGCCGCCGCTGGCGGCGGCAGCCCCGTTGGACGACGCGGGCGAGAAGCGCAGCGCGGTGTTGGGCACCAGCAGCACGCCCTTGGCCTCCTTGGCCACGATGGTCGCGGCCGCGGTCATGCCGGGGCGCAGGCTCAGGTCGGCGTTGTCGACGTTGAGCGTGGTGGTGTAGGTGACGACGTTGTCGGTCTTGGTGGAGCCGAAGGCCACGCGCTGGATGGTGGCCGGGTAGCGCCGCGCCGGAAAGGCGCTGACGGTGAACGTCGCCTTCTGCTCGACCTTCACGTTGCCGACGTCGGCCTCGTCCACCGCCACGTCCAGCTTGAGCTGGGCCAGGTCCTCGGCAAGGGTGAACAGGGTGACCGCCTGCAGCGAGGCGGCGACCGCGTTGCCCGGGTCGACCGAGCGGGAGAGCACGACGCCGCTGATGGGCGAGCGGATCGAGGCCTTGGACAGGTTGGTCTCGTTGGTGGACAGCGCGGCACGGGCCTCGTTGACCGAGGCCTGGGCAGCCGCCTCGGCGGCCACGGCGCGGTCCACGGCGGCCTTGGCGCTGTCCAGCTCGGTGGCCGAGGGCACCTTGCCGCCCGACAGGCGCGCGACCTCCTCGAAGCGGGCGAGCGTGGCACGGGCCTCGCGGGCCGTGGCCACCGCCTGTGCGAGCTGCGCCTGGGCCGAGGCCAGCCCGGCGCGCGCCTGCGTCACCTGGTCCTGCAGCTTGGCGGTGTCCAGCTCGACCAGCACCTGGCCGGCCTTGACGCGGTCGTTCACGTCGACCAGCACGCGCTTGACCGTGCCCGAGAGCTCGCTGCCCACGTTGACCGAGCGGGTCGGCTGCAGCGTGCCGTTGGCCGCGACCGTGAGCGTGATGTCGCCGGTCTTGAGTGGTTCGGTCACGTAGACCGGCGCGGCCTTGGCGTTCTTCTGCGACTGCCACACATAGAGGCCGCCGCCGGCCAGCGCCAGCGCCGCGACCGCGATCCAGGTCGAGGCGCGCTGCCACCAGCGGGGCGGACGGTCATCGCCCAGCAGGTCCTGGGCGTCGGCGGGGGTGGAGGTCTTCTTGGCGTTCATGGTCATCGGGATAAATCGGTCAGCGGGCGGCGCTCGGCGCGCCGGTGTCCGGGGTCCAGCCGCCGCCCAGGGCCTTGTAGAGGCGGACGTGGCCGGTGGACAGCGAGGCCTGGGCGCTGGCCACGCTGTCCTGGGCGGACAGCAGGGTGCGCTGGGTGTCGAGCACGGTGCGGAAATCGATCAGGCCGCTCTGGTAGCGCTGGCGCGCCAGCAACTCGGCGGTGACGGCGGCCTCGGCGGCGGTCTGCAGGTGGGCCAGGCGCTCGCGGTCGCCCTGGATGGCGACCAGCGCGTCCTCCACGTCCTGCAGCGCGGTCAGGACCGTGCTGGCGTAGCCGGCACGCGCCTGTTCCAGCGCCGCCTCCTGTGCGCGCACCTGGGCCTTCGCCGCGCCGCCATCCAGCAGCGGCACCGACACGCTGGCCAGCAGCGACCGCACCACGGAGGCGCCGTCGGTCAGCGTGCCCAGCGTGAGCGCGGACAGGCCGAGCGATCCGCCGAGCCGGAAGCTCGGGTAGCGCGCCGCGTCGGCGGCCGCCACCCGCGCCAGCGCGGCGCTGATGCGGTGTTCGGCGGTGCGCACGTCGGGGCGCTGGCGCAGGGTCTCGGCCGGCAGCGAGAGTGCGATGTCCGCGGGCGGCTGCGGCACCGGCGCGACCGCGCCCAGTGTGGCGTCCAGCGCGCCGGGTGCCTGACCGGTCAGCACCGACAGCGCGTTGCGGGCCTGGGCCAGGCTGGCCTGCAGTGCGGGGATCTGGGCCTGGGTCTGGGCCTGCGCGGCGATGGCCTGTTCCAGGTCGAGCGAGGAAGCCAGGCCGGCCTGCACCCGCCAGCGCGTGATCTGCAGCGTTTCGGACTGCGCGGCCAGGTTGCGTTGCGCAATGTCCAGCCGCGACTGCAGGCCGCGCAGCTCGATCAGCGACGCGGCCACCTCGGCCGCCAGCGACACCTGCACATCGGCCAGGCTGGTTTCGGAGGCGCGGGCGTCGGCCTCGCTGGCGTCGAGGCTGGCGCGGTTGCCGCCGAAGACGTCGGGCTCCCAGCTGGCGTCGAAGCCGGCCTGGAAGCGGCTGCTGGCGTCGGCCGTGCCGGAGCGGCTGCGCTGGGCAGAGCCCGAGGCGCTGAGCGAGGGACCGTTGTTCGCCTGCTGCACGTCGCGCTGGGCGCGCGCCTGCTGCAGCGCGGCCTGTGCGCTGCGCACGCCGGAGTTGGCCTGCAGCGCCTGGGTGACCAGCGCGCCCAGGGCGGGGTCGTTGAAGCGCTGCCACCACTGGGTCAGCGCGGTGGCTGCCACCCCTTCGGTGGCGGGCGCAGCGGTCCACTGGGTCGGTGCCACCGGCAGCATGCCGTTGCTGCCGGCTTGATCTGGCGGGGACGGCAGGTGGGCGCAGGCCGACAGGCTCAACGCCAGCGCCGCCGCCAGACTCGCGCGGTGCAGCGCTGGCCGGTGGGCCGCATCAGGGAGATGGATTCTGTTCATGTCGGTCGCATTGTGTGGGGCCAGTGGTTCTGCCACACCGCAGAAATGTCAAGCCAAGGTAAAGCCGCCGTCGGCGTTGCGCGTCACGCGCCACGTTCATGGGGTGGGGCCGCCTCGCCAGCGTCCGTGGCCAGGTGCAGCGTCTGCGTCGGAAAGGCGATCTGCGCGCCATGGCGCTCGATGATGCCGCCCATCGCCAGCAGCAGCTCCTGCTTGAGCTTCTGGTACTCGGCCCACGCGCGGGTGAGCGTGAAGGCGTAGACCATGATGTCCAGCGAGCTCGCGCCGAAGCGGTTGAAGTTGACGATCAGCGTCTGCGTGGTGTCGATGGCCGGGTGTTGCTGGAGATAGCCGCGGATGTCGTCGCACACCGACTGCACCTGGGCGAAGTCGTCGTAGCGCAGGCCGATGACTTCGTTCAGGCGCCGGTGGCTCATGCGCGAGGGGTTCTCGACCACGATGCTGGTGAACACCGCGTTGGGCACGTAGATCGGGTTCTTGTTGAAGGCGCGGATGCGGGTGTGGCGCCAGCTGATGTATTCCACCGTGCCCTCGATGCTCTTGTCGGGCGAGCGGATCCAGTCGCCGACGCTGAAGGGGCGGTCCAGATAGATGGTCAGGCCACCGAAGAAGTTGGCCAGCAGGTCCCTGGCGGCCAGGCCGACCGCGATACCGCCCACGCCACCGAGCGCCAGCAGCCCGCCGATCTGGAAACCCAGGCCGTGTGCGGCCGTCATGACGGAGACCACCACCACCACCAGGCGCAGCAGCTTGCTCAGCGCCAGCGCGGTGGTCAGGTCGAAGTCTTCACCGGCTTCGGTGCGGCGGCGGATGCTGGTCTGCGTCACCTCGCCGATGAGCTTCCAGAGGAACCAGGCCACGCAGACCATGAAGCCGATGTCGCGCCAGAGCAGCACGGTGCCCAGCCAGTCGTGCTCGGGCCAGCGCGCATGCACGGCCCGTGCGACCAGGCTGAGGCCCACCAGCCAGACCATCGCCTGCAGTGGCCGGCGTGCCGATCGCAGCAGCGATTCGTCCCAGAGGTTGCTGGATGCGTGGGTCCAGCGCTCGATGCGGCGCAGCACCAGGCGCAGGGCCTGGTCTACCAGCAGGGTGATGAAAAGAATGACCAGCGCCGAGGCCAGCCACAGTTCGACGCCGATGAGGGTTTGCAGTTGTTCCGTGAGCATGAGGGGGATGGGGTGGCGCGCTGCGCCTTATTGAAAAGCCACTTCCGCAAAACTGCGCAGCTTGCGGCTGTGCAGCTGGTCGACCCCGCCGGCGCGCAACAGTTCCACCGCGCGGATGCCGATGCGCAGGTGCTGGTCCACGCGCTCGCGGTAGAAGTGGTTGGCCATGCCGGGCAGCTTGATCTCGCCGTGCAGGGGCTTGTCGCTCACGCACAGCAGGGTGCCGTAGGGCACGCGGAAACGGAAGCCGTTGGCGGCGATGGTGGCGCTTTCCATGTCCAGTGCGACGGCACGCGATTGCGAGAAGCGGCGCTGGGGCGTGTTGTCGGGCAGCAGTTCCCAGTTGCGGTTGTCGGTGCTGGCCACGGTGCCGGTGCGCATGATGCGCTTGAGCTCCTGCGGCGGCACGCCGGTCACGTCGGCCACGGCTTGTTCCAGCGCGACCTGGATCTCGGCCAGCGCCGGGATCGGCACCCACAGCGGCAGTTCTTCGTCGAGCACATGGTCTTCGCGCACGTAGGCGTGGGCCAGCACATAGTCGCCCAGCTGCTGACCGTTGCGCAGGCCGGCGCAGTGGCCCAGCATCAGCCAGGCGTGCGGGCGCAGCACGGCGATGTGGTCGGTGATGGTCTTGGCATTCGACGGGCCGACACCGATGTTCACCATGGTGATGCCCGAGCGGTCTTCGCGCAGCAGATGGTAGGCCGGCATCTGCGGCAGGCGGGGCAGGGCCTTGCCCAGCGCGTCGATGGCCTGCGCCGACAGGTCGGCGCGGCGCGTGACCACGTTGCCCGGTTCGACGAAGGCGATGTAGTCGCTGCGCGGGTCGGCCATCTCGGCGTGGCCGAGCTTGATGAATTCGTCGATGTAGAACTGGTAGTTGGTGAACAGCACGAAGTTCTGGAACCAGTCGGGCGAGGTGCCGCTGTAGTGGCGAAGGCGCTGCAGCGAATAGTCCACCCGCGGGCCGGTGAACAGCGACAGCGGGTGCGGCTCGCCGGGTTTGGGTTCGTGCGTGCCGTTGGCGATGCCGTCGTCCATGACGGTCAGGTCGGGCAGGTCGAACACGTCCCGCATCAGGGCGCGGCGCTCGGGGCCCATCTCGCCCTCCACATGTTCATGCTCGGCGAAGGAGAAGTGGATCGGGATCGGCTGCGTGCTGGTGCCCACCTCCAGCTTGCCGTCGTGGTTGGCCAGCAGCAGGCGGAACTGCTCCAGGTAGTAGTCGGCGTACAGGTCGGGACGGGTGAGCGTGGTCTCGAAGCGGCCCGGCCCGGCGACGAAGCCGTAGCTCAGGCGGCTCTGCAGACCGGCCTCCTGGCGCGAGACGCTGCGCGAATGCAGCCGCACGAAGGGGTAGCAGGCGCGGATGCGGGCACCCCCTGGTTCGGCACCGGCCACGAAGTCGTGCATGGCCTCGCGCAGGAAGGCGACGCTGCTGTCGTAGATGTGCTGCACCTGCGCCAGCGCGGCGGCCGGGTCGTCGAACAGCTGGGGGGCGATGAAGGTGGGGGATTTGTGCATGGGGCTATTGTGGCCATGTGTGACGGGCTTCGCATGACAGTGGTGGCGCTACAGTGGCGGCAGCCTGGGTCCTTCTGCTGCGCCATGTCCATGACCGATTCCTGGGGCCTTGTGCCCGATACACCTGCCGCCGCTGTGCTGGCGGTCGCCCTCGGCTGCGGCCTGCTGGTGGGCATCGAGCGCGAGCGGCGCAAGGGCAGTGGCCCGAACCGGTCGTTCGCCGGCCTGCGCACCTTTGCGGTGACCAGTGTGGCCGGCGCGGCGGCGGCGCTGACCCAGATCGGCGGGCTGGTGGTCGCCGGTGCTCTGCTGGTGGCCGGGCTCGCCCTGCTGGCCTACCAGCGCGACCGCTCCGACGACCCCGGAACGACGACCGAGATCGCGCTGCTGCTGATGTACCTGACCGGCGTGCTCTGCGTGTGGAGTCCGGCGCTGGCGGCGGGCCTGGCCGTGGGCCTGACCGCGCTGCTGGCCGGGCGCGAGCGCCTGCACCGGTTCGCACTGCACTGGCTGCGCCCGGGCGAGGTGCGCGATGGCATTGTGTTGGCCGCGCTGGCGCTGATGGCCCTGCCACTGGTGCCCGACCAGCCGCTGTGGGGCACGCCGCTGAACCCGCACAAGGTGGTGCAGCTGCTGGTGCTGCTGCTGGGCGTGCAGTCGGTGGCACACCTGGCGGCGCGGCTGCTCGCGGCGCACCACGCGGTGGCGGTGTCGGCGCTGGCCTCGGGCTTCGTGTCCAGCACGGCCACCATCGCCACCCTGGGGCTGGCTGTGCGCGAGCAGGGCGCCCAGCCCCGCCTGATGGCCGGCGGCGGCCTGCTGTCCTGTGTGTCCACCCAGGTGCAGCTGCTGCTGGTGGCCGCGGCCATGCAGCCGGCCTGGCTGGCGCGGCTGTGGCTGCCGGCGTTGGTGGGGGCCGGGGTGGTGGCGCTGTGGGGCTGGGTGCTGTTGCGCGGTGCGCCGACCGATGGCGACGGGCTGGTGGTGTCGTCGCCGCGCATCGAGGGACTGTCCGTGCGCGGCGACGACCGCATGTTCAGCCTGCGCGGTGCCGCGGCCGTGGCCGTGCTGCTCAGCAGCGTGCAGCTGGTGGTGCACGCCCTGCAGCGCTGGCTGGGCGATGCCGGCCTGGTGGCGGGGGCGCTGGTGGCCGCGCTGGCCGACCTGCATTCTGCGCTGGCGGCGGTGTTCTCCGCCACCACCCCCGTGTCGGGGCCGGCCGGCGTGTGGGCGGTGGCGCTGGCCTTGCTGGTGCACGCGGCGAGCAAGAGCGTCACCGCCGGGCTCACCGGGGGCATGGCCTACCTGCGCTGGCTGGCGCCGGGCCTTTGGCTGCACACCGTGCTGGTGGCGGCCGGGTTGCTGTGGTTCAGCTCTTGACGGGGTCGCGCATGGTCACGAACTCTTCGGCCGCCGTCGGGTGGATGCCGATGGTGCTGTCGAACACCGCCTTGGTGGCGCCGGCCTTCATGGCCACGGCGAAGCCCTGCACGACCTCGCCGGCCTCGGCGCCCACCATGTGCAGGCCCACCACGCGGTCGCTGGCGGTGTCCACGATCAGCTTCATCAGCGTGCGTTCGCTGCTGCCCGAGAGCGTGTGCCGCAGCGCCTTGAACTCGCTGCGGAACACGGTGACCGCGCCGAACTTCTCGCGCGCCTGCGCCTCACTGTAGCCCACGGTCCCGATGCTGGGGTGGGTGAACACCGCGGTGGGGATGAACTCGTAGCCCATGCTGCGCGGCGCCTTGCCGGGGGCCGGGCCGAACAGCTGGTCCACCACCACCATGGCCTCGCCCAGCGCCACCGGCGTGAGCTGCACCCGGTTGGTCACGTCACCCACGGCCCAGATGCTGGGCACGTTGGTGCGGTAGTGTTCGTTCACGATGACCTCACCTTGCGCGCCCTGGGCCACGCCCAAGGCCTCCAGGCCCAGTCCCTGCACATTGGGCTTTCGGCCGGTGGCGTAGAGCACGGCGTCGGCCATGACGACATTGCCGTCTTCCAGCTCGGCGCGCAGACCGTCCGCGGTTTTGCGGATGTCCACCACGCCGGCGTTCAGGCGCAGGTCCACACCCGACTTCTGCATCTCGCCGGCCACGAAGTGGCGGATCTCGTCATCGAAGCCGCGCAGCACCTGTTCGCCCCGGTAGAGCTGGGTGACCTTGGCGCCGAGGCCGTTGAAGATGGACGCGAACTCGCAGGCGATGTAGCCACCGCCGACCACCAGCAGGCGCTGCGGGAAGGGGTCGAGGTCAAACACCTCGTTGGAGGTGATGACGTGCTCGCGCCCGGTGAAGTGCGGCACGAAGGGCGTGCCACCGGTGGCAATGAGGATGTTCGCGGCGGTGCAGGACTGGTGGCCCGGCGAGCCATCGGCGTTGAGCGTCGCCACGGTGATGGCGTGCGGTCCGTCGATGCGCGCAAAGCCGTTGATGACGGTGACGCCCGAGCCGCGCAGCAGGTTGGCGTAGACGCCGTTCAGGCGCGAGATTTCCTTGGTCCGGTTGGCCTTGAGGGTGGACCAGTTGAAGGTGGGGGCGGCGTCCAGTTCCCAGCCAAAACCGCGCGACTCCTCGAAGGCGTCGTGGTAGTGCGCCGCGTAGCTGTAGAGCTTCTTGGGGATGCAGCCCACGTTGACGCAGGTGCCGCCCAGGCCGTCGGTGCCCAGGGTTTCGGCCAGCGCCACGCGGGCGCCGCGGCCGGCGGCCATGCGGGCGGCACGCACACCGCCGCTGCCGCCGCCGATGACAAAGAGGTCGAAGTCGAAAGAACTCATGGCTTCAGGTGCAGGACAGGAAGCCGGTCAGTGTACGAGGGCACCTCTTGGCACCTTCCGAGCAGGGGCTCTCAGGCGAGGGCGCGCACCTCGTCCTGGGCCATCACGCGCCGCCGTGCCATCTCGCGGCCCATGCCGATGGTGTCGATGCCGACCAGCCGCTTCCTGGCCTCCGGGTAGGCCAGCGATTCCTCCAGCAGGATGTGGTCCAGGTACAGCGCCTCGAACACGTCCAGCGCGTGCCGAAGCTCGGCCGGGTCGAACCAGAGGTTGCCGTTGGCGGCCGCTTCCAGGGAAGGGGCGATCTGGATCCAGTTCTCTTCCAGCCAGCCGTGGTCCTGAATCAGGTGCTCGGCCGCCTGAACGACCTCGGCGTCCTGGCTGGCCAGCAGCGCCGGGAAGATGTGCTTTTCTTCGTCCAGGTGGTGCTGGCGCGCCTCGGTGTTGAAGTAGTTCAACACGCGGCGGGCCAGCGCCCGGGTGGCCGCGTTCAGCCCGTCGGACTCGATGGCGTCCACCAGCCCGTGCAGCTGCCGCACATGGTCCTGGATGTCCTGGTGGGTGCTGTCGAGAAACTCGAAGATGGCAATGGAGACGGGGGCTGCGCTCATGGGAGACTCCTTGATGGCGTTCAGGCCATTCTGGAGACGCGGCGCCGCCGCCCATTGATCTGCCTCAAGAAATGGCTCCCCCCGCGCCGCCTTCGGCGTCACCCCCGGGGGGCGGCACTGGCGGCCCGGCGAAGCCGGTTCCGCGGTGCCACTGGATCAACTACCCTTCTGTCGTGGGTGCCTCAGTACGTATACACCCCGCGCCCCGTCTTGCGGCCCAGCCAGCCGGCCGCCACCATCTCCTTGAGCAGCGGGGCCGGGCGGTACTTGCTGTCGTTGAACTCGGCCATGTAGACGTTCATCACCGCCAGGCAGACGTCCAGGCCGATCATGTCGGCCAGGGCCAGCGGACCGATGGGCTGGTTGGTGCCCAGCTTCATGCCGGCGTCGATGTCCTCGGGCGTGGCGATGCCCTCGGCCAGCACGAAGAAGGCCTCGTTGATCATGGGCACCAGGATGCGGTTGACCACGAAGCCGGGGGCGTTCTTCACGGTGATCGGTGTCTTGCCCAGGGCTTCGGCCAGGGCCTTGACCGCGTCGTGCGTGGCGTCGCTGGTCTGCAGGCCGCGGATGATTTCCACCAGCGCCATCATGGGCACGGGGTTGAAGAAGTGCATGCCGATGAACTTGTCGGCGCGCTGGGTCGCGGCGGCGAGCTTGGTGATGCTGATCGAACTGGTGTTGGTGGCGACGATCACCTCGGGCGCCAGGATGCCGTCGAGCTGCTGCAGGATCTTGACCTTCAGACCCTCGTTCTCGGTCGCGGCCTCGATGACCAGCTGCGCGCCCTTGAGGTCGTCGTAGCTGGTCGAACCTTTGATCAGCGCCAGCGTGGTGGCCTTGCCCTCGGCGGTCAGCTTCTCTTTCTTGATCAGGCGGTCCAGGCTGCCGGCCACCGTGGCCAGGCCCTTGTCCACCGCGGCCTGGGCCACGTCGACCATGACGACGCGGATGCCGCTGACGGCGCAGGCCTGCGCGATGCCGTTGCCCATGGTGCCGGCGCCGATGATGCCGACGGTCTGGATGCTGCTCATGTGGGAATCACTCCTGGAAGATGAGGGTAAAGACGGAGGCGCTCTAGGCGGGCCAGCCTACTGCGGCGAAAGGCCCTGTGCTACCTTGCCCCGCATTGTCGCGCAGCGTCCTGCAACGGCATGACAGGCGCGCGACGCCAGGAGTCAACATGTTCGATTACATCGTCGTGGGCGGTGGGTCCGCCGGCAGCGTGCTGGCCGGCCGCCTGAGCGAAGACCCGGCCGTGCGCGTGGCGCTGCTCGAAGCCGGGCCGCCGGACCGCAGCGTGCTGATCCACTGCCCGGCGGGGCTGGCGGTGATGGCCAAGTACCAGCTCAACGGCTGGGACTATTCCACCGTGCCGCAGCCAGGCCTGCACGGCCGCCGGGGTTACCAGCCGCGCGGCAAGGTGCTGGGCGGCTCCAGCTCCATCAACGCCATGATCTATGCGCGCGGCCACGCGCAGGACTACGACGCCTGGGCCGCCGAAGGCAATCCGGGCTGGTCGTTCGGCGAGGTGCTGCCGTACTTCAAGCGCGCCGAGCACAACGAGCGCGGGGCCGACGACTGGCACGGTGCCGGCGGCCCGCTGAACGTGATGGACCTGCGCTCGCCCAACCCGGTGCTGCCCGACTTCGTCGAGGCGGGGCGCCAGGCGGGCTACCCGGTCAACACCGACTTCAACGGCGCCGAGCAGGAGGGCGTGGGCGTCTACCAGGTCACGCACAAGAATGGCGAACGCTTCAGCGCCGCCAAGGCCTACCTCACGCCGCACCTGGGGCGCAGCAACCTGCGGGTGATCACCAGCGCGCTCACCACGCGCGTGGTGACGGAACAGCGGGGTGGGCGCCCCGTGGCGGTGGGCGTCGAATACCGGCCCGATGGCGGCCGCGGCGCGCCGCAGACCCTGGCCCTGAACCCGGGTGGCGAGGTGCTGCTGAGCGCCGGCGCCTTCGGTTCGCCGCAGCTGCTGATGCTCTCGGGCATCGGGCCGACCGCGCACCTGTCGGAACATGGCGTGGCCGCGGTGCACGAACTGCCCGGCGTGGGCGGCAACCTGCACGACCACCCGGACGTGGTGATGGTGGTGAACGCCCCTCGTTTGACTTCACTGTTCGGCATCTCCCCGAGCGGCATCGCCGACATGGTCAAGGGCGTCTTCGAGTGGCGCAGCCGCCGCAGCGGCATGCTGACCACCAACTTCGCCGAGGCCGGCGGCTTCATCAAGAGCTCACCCGAGGAGGCGATTCCCGACCTGCAACTGCACTTCGTGGTCGGCAAGCTGGTGGACCATGGTCGCAAGACCGTGCTCGGCCATGGCTACTCCTGCCACGTCTGCCTGTTGCGCCCCCGGAGCCGCGGCACGCTGCGCCTCGCCAGCACCGACCCGCAGGTGGCGCCGCTGATCGACCCGGCCTTCCTGCAGGATCCGGACGACGTCGCGCGGCTGGTGCTGGGCTTCAAGCGCATGCGCGCATTGCTGCAGCAGCCGGCACTGGCGCGCCATGGCGGCATCGAATCGGCCGCCTCGCGCGACGCGCAGAGCGATGCCCAGATCGAGCAGTTCGTTCGCCACCACGCCGACACCATCTACCACCCGGTCGGCACCTGCCGCATGGGGCCGGACCCGGCGGCGGGTGCCGTGGTCGACGCTCGGCTGAAGGTGCACGGCGTGGACGGGCTGCGCGTGGTCGATGCGTCGGCGATGCCCAGCGTGGTCGGCGGCAACACCAATGCGCCGGTGATCATGATGGCTGAGAAGGCCGTGGATATGATTCGCGACGACCGCCGGGCCGCCGTGGCCTGAACCCGCAGGAGCGAACATGATTCTTGAACACGCCGACATCTGCATCGACCCCGCCAAGGCGGCCGACTTTGAAGCCGCGATCCTGCGCGGGGCCAGCACCGTGATTGCCCAGGCCAAAGGCTTTCAGGGCTTCAAGGTCAACCGCAGCATCGAAAGCCCGGGCCGCTACATCCTGAACATCTACTGGGACACGCTGGAAGACCACACGGTGGGTTTCCGCCAGTCGCCGGCCTTTGCCGAGTGGCGCAGCATCGTCGGCCCGTTCTTCCTGCAGCCGCCGGTGGTCGAGCACCTCGAACTCGTAGGCAAGAGCTGAAAGACAACGCATACGGAGCGCGTGCCTGCTCCAGTGATGCGGTGGAACCGGCTTCGCCGGGCCGCTCGCATCGCCCCCCGGGGGGTGACGCCGAAGGCGGCGCGGGGGGTGCCTATTTCTTCCTCATCAGCGTCGACTTGCCGAACAGGCTCTCGATCAGGTCCACCGCCAGCTCGGCGGTGCGGTTGCGCACATCGAGCGCCGGGTTGAGTTCCATCACGTCCAGCGAGGCCAGGCGCCCCGTGTCGGCGATCATCTCCATGCACAGCTGGGCCTCGCGGTAGGTCGGGCCGCCGGGCACCGTGGTGCCCACGCCGGGTGCGATCTCGGGGTCCAGGAAATCCACGTCGAAGCTCACATGCAGGTGGGTGTTCTCGTCCATCCCCATCAGCGCCTGCTCCATGGTGTGGCGCATGCCCATCTCGTCGATGTAGCGCATGTCGAACACTTCCAGACCCACTTCGTGCACGAAGCGCTTTTCGCCCGGGTCCACACTGCGGATGCCGATCTGGCGCACCACGTCGGGCGTGATGGCCGGCGTGTGGCCGCCGATGCCGGTGAGCTCGGCCGGCCCGTGGCCGCACAGGCAGGCCACCGGCATGCCGTGGACGTTGCCGCTGGGGGTGAGTTCGGCGGTGTTGAAGTCGGCGTGCGCGTCCAGCCACAGCACGCGGAGCTGCTTGCCGGTTTCGCGGCAGTGGCGGGCCACCGCGCTGATGGACCCCATGCCCAGGCAGTGGTCGCCCCCCAGCACGATGGGCAGTCGGCCCTGGGCGAGTTCGGTGTGCACCGCGTCGTGCAGTGTGGTGTTCCAGGCCACCACCTCGGGCAGGTGGCGGTAACCGTCGACCGGCGGTTGCCAGGGGTTGGACGGGCCGCCCAGGTTGCCTCGGTCGATCACCTGCAGGCCGTGGCTCTCCAGCACCGCTTGCAGGCCGGCCACGCGCAGGGCCTCGGGCCCCATGGAGGCGCCGCGCGCGCCGGCGCCGATGTCGGTGGGAACGCCAATGAGGCTGACGGGTAGGTTCATGGTCGGTTCGTTGGTGGAAGACGGGTCAGTGTAGGAACGGCGGCGGGACGTTCAAGCAGGCTTTCCCGCATTCAGGCCAGGGGCAGTTCGATTTCGAAGCGCGCACCCTGGCCGGGGGCGCTCTCGGCGCGGATCGTCCCGCCCATGCGCTCCACGGCCTTGAGCACCAGGGCCAGGCCGATGCCGGTGCCCGGGATCTGGTCCTGCCGGTGCAGGCGCTGGAACATGCCGAAGATGCGGTCGTGGTGCTTCATGTCGAAGCCGATACCCTGGTCGGTCACGCTCAGCAACACCCGGTCGCCGCGGATTTGCGCCTCGATGCGGATGTGCGGCGCCTGGCCCGCGGGCGTGAATTTGAGTGCGTTGTCGATCAGGTTGCGCAGCACGATGGCCAAGCCCTTGGGGTCGGCCTGCACCTGGAGGTCGTCGGGCACCGACGTCTCCAGCACGCCCTGGCGGGTTTCGAGCTCGTCGCGGAACGGCGTCACCACGTCCCGCACGCACGCGGCCAGACCCACCGGCCCGATCTGCTCCGTCATCTGCTGCAGCCGGGAGTAGGCCAGCAGGTCGCTGACCAGGCGCGACATGTGCAGCGTCGCGCGCTGGATGCGGCGCAGGTAGTCGCGGCCCTGCTCGTCCAGCTGCTGCGCGTGCTCTTCCAGCAGCAGGGCGCTGAACCCTTCGATGCCGCGCAGCGGCGTGCGCAGGTCGTGCGAGGCCGAGTAGGTGAAGGATTCCAGCTCGCGGTTGACGACCTGCAGCCGCTGCACGCTGTCGTGCAACTGTTGGGTGCGCTCCTGCACCTTCTGTTCGAGCTGCTCGGCCAGCTCGCGCAGCCGGGCCTGGGCGCGGCTGCGTTCCTGCAGGTTGACCAGCATCTGTGCGAACAGCTTGAGCAGCGTGATCTTTTCCTCGTCGTACTCGTGCGTGCTGCGGACCGAGTCCAGGCCCACGTAGCCGAGGCAGCCGTCCTGCCCTGTCAGGGGCAAGGTCATGAGACTTCGGATGCCCTGGGCCATGATGAGGTCCTTGAGCGGGCTTTCGGGCAGGGCCTGCACATCGGGCACATAGACCATCTCGCCCCGCTGGTGGGCCGCCTCCCAGTCCTGGGCCCGGCCCATCGGCAGGTTCTGCAGAAAGGCCTGCCCGGAGGCAATGCCCTCGGCGCACCACTCGTGCGTGTTGGAACTGGTGCGGGTCTGGAAGTCGTAGGCGAACAGGTAGGCGCGGTCGGCGGCCACGAAGCTTCCAAGATCGCCCAGCGCTTCCAGGATGGCCTGGTCCATCTGCTGCAGGGGCAGGTTGATGAAGCGGTTGGCCAGGCGGAACAGCAGCAGCACAAAGTCGTTCAGGTGCTCCCGCTCGCGCTGGACCTGCTGCTGCTCGGTCGTGTCGCGCACCAGGAACATGCACTGGTCGCCGCCCGGCAGCCAGGCCAGGCGGGTGTTGAAGTAGTGGGCGCCATCGGACAGTTCCATGCTGTAGTCCAGCTCCTGCAGTCCGTCGGTGCGCGCCCTGGCCATGGCCGAATGCATGGTGGCTGCGAGCGGCGCGGGCATGACCTCGCGGATGGTGCGCCCCAGGAACTCCTCGGGCCGGCGATAGAGCTGGTCGGCGCCTGCCTGGTAGAACACGAAGCGCTCCTGGGCGTCCACCACAAACAGCAAGTCCCGGAGCACGTCGAAGACCTGCTTGAGGGTGGCGTCGCGCTCGCGTGCGGTGGCCTCGGCCTCCCGCAGATCGGTCACGTCCAGGCAGGAGCCGACGTAGCCGATGAAGCGCTGGTCGGCGTCGTAGCGGGGCCTGGCCTGTTCGTGCACCCAGCGGTACACGCCGTCGTGGCGGCGCAGGCGGTATTCCATGCTGTACGGGCGGTGCGCATCAAAGCTCTCGTCGAAGATCTTCTCGCAGCGGTCCCGGTCCTGCGGATGCAGATCCTCCAGCCAGAAGGTCTCGCATTCGGTGGCCAGGTCGCGGCCGGTGAAGTCGAGCCAGGCCTGGTTGAGCCAGTCCGGGTGCTTCTGGTCGTCCACGGTCCAGGCCAGACCGGCCGAGGCATTGGCCACCGTGTCCAGGTGTTTGAGGGTCTGTCGCTGTGCTTCTTCCAGTGCCTTGCGGTCGGTGATCTCGAAGATCGTTCCCGCCATGTAGGTCACCCGGCCCATGGCGTTGCGCAGGCCGCTGCCCCGGGTGTCGAGCCAGCGCACCCGGCCCTGGGCGTCGATGGCGCGGAATTCGATGCGGAACTCGGCCTCGCCCCGGAGGAAACGGTGCAGGGCCTCGCGCACGCGTCGGCGGTCTTCGGGATGGATCAGCCCCACGATGACCTTCTCCATCTGCTCTTGCGCAGGAGGCGGATACCCCAGGTTCAGGAAGAACTCGTCGCTGGGCAGGATGAGGTCGCGCAGGAAGTCGCGTTCCCAGACCTGTCCGTGTGAGGCGGCCAGCCGGAATCGCTGTTCATTGCGCTTGAGTGCCCGCTGATCCCGCTCCAGCTGGGTGACGTCGCGGAACATCAGCAACAGGCAGTCACCACCGTCCCGCTGCACCCGTTCGGCGCTGTAGCGCACATGGATCAACTGACCGTCGGCCCGGTGGCTGCTGCCCTCGACATCACGCACCTTCTCGCCATGCTCCAGGGCGTCGATCAGGCTCTGGTGCCGGATGGCGGAGTTCCAGAGCCCCAGACCGGCCGAGGGCTGGCCAATCAGCTGTTCGCGTGATCGCCCGAACAGTTCGCAGAAGGTGTCGTTGACCAGCAGCAGCCGGCCGCTGTGCCACTCGCTGAGCGACATGGCTTCGGGGGCGGCCTGGAAGGCGGTCTCGAAGAGCTGTTGCGCGGAGTGCCGCAAGGCTTCCGCTTCACGTCGCTCGGTGATGTCGCGCGTGATGACCAGGACGGTGGGGGCTTCGCCGGCCGGCGCAGGCTCCCGGCGGGCCTGGGACTCCCAGTGCCTCATGCCGCCGGGTCCCGGGTGGCTGAAGTAGACGGTTTCGGCCTCCCCGCTGGCCAACACCCTTTGCAGGCAGGCGGTCCACAGCGCCTCGTTGTCGGGGGAGCCGCCCAGGGCGCTGATGGGGCGGCCGATCAGTGCACCGGGGTTCAGCCCGGTCGCCACTTCTATGGTGGGGTTGGCAAACAGCACGCGGCAGGCGCTGTCGTAGCGCACGACCACATCGGGCATGTGGTCGGTCAGGGTCTGCAGATGGTGCTCGCTGCGGGCCAGTGCGCGCATCGAGCGGTGCAGGCGCCACGCGCCGTGGGCCATGGCTGCGGCCACCAGCAGGGTGAGGCCCCAGGCCAGCGGGAGGATGGTCCGCCAGCCGGTCAGCACGCTGTCGACCGACAGGGCGTACACCACGACCACGCGGTCGGCCTCACCGCCGAGGCGCTGGTAGCCGACGATGCGCTCCACGCCGTCGAGCTTGGCCGCAGCCCGGAACACCCCGCCGGGCTGGTGGTCGAGCGCGGCGGCCACGTGGCCACGGAAGCTGCGACCCTGCTCCTCGGCCACCATGGGATGCCGCACCAGCAGCGTGGTGGCCCCGTCGGGCTCGAGCCGGAACAGGCTCATGCTGCCGCCCTTGGGCAGGCCTTCGGATTCGAAGCGGCCCAGAAGAGCGTCTCGTGGCAACCACAGCTCGTAGGCTTCGGGGGCACCGGCCCCCGGCTGGCGCCAGAGGAAGGGCAGCACCCAGCGTCCGCCTTCCTGGCGGGCCAATTCCGGCACCCACACCTGATCGGGAATGTCGGGGGAGGCCCGGTCGCCAGGGGGCCGGCGGTGCAGTTCGAACGGCAGGCTCAGAGAGTCCGCCAGCGGGCGGTGGTCGTCCAGCAGATAGGGCGGCTGCAGCCCGGACGAGGGGCGGCTGGCCTCTATGGCGGCACGACCCATCCGGAGGGACTGGTCGAGTTCTGCGGCCAGGCGCCGGACCTCCCGCTGCGCCCGCGCCTGGGCGAGATCCAGGGCCGCGTCCCGCTGGGCCAGCAGCAGGACGGTGACCAGCGCGACCAGCAGGCCAATGGACACGAGCACCAGCGCCACCAGCCCCCAGGGTCGGGAATCGCTGCGGAACGGGGGGGTGGTCGGCTCGCTGGGTGAGGCCATGAAAGGGTGGGTTGCTGTGCGTGGACCCAGATGGGTCACAGGGAGTCTAGCAACCCGGACCCGGGCGGGCGATCACATGTTCCGGCGGTACTGTCCACCCACCTCGAACAGCGCGCTGGTGATCTGGCCCAGGCTGCAGCAGCGCACCGCGTCCATCAGCACCTCGAACACGTTGCGGTTCTCGATCACCGCCTGCTTCAGCCGCGCCAGCTGGACCGGGGCCTCGTGGGCGTGGCGCGCGTGAAAGTCGGCCAGGCGCTGCAGCTGGCTCTGCTTTTCTTCCTCGGTCGAACGCGCCAGCTCGATGGACTCGGGCACCGGATCGCCCTTGGGGTTGCGGAAGGTGTTGACGCCGATGATGGGGTACTCGCCGGTGTGCTTGAGCATCTCGTAGTGCATGCTCTCTTCCTGGATCTTGCTGCGCTGGTAGCCGGTCTCCATCGCGCCCAGCACGCCGCCGCGTTCGGCGATCTTCTCGAACTCGGCCAGCACGGCTTCTTCCACCAGCTCGGTCAGCTCGTCGATGATGAAGCTGCCCTGGTTCGGGTTCTCGTTCTTGGCCAGTCCCCACTCGCGGTTGATGATGAGCTGGATCGCCATCGCGCGGCGCACCGAGTCTTCGGTCGGCGTGGTGATCGCTTCGTCGAAGGCGTTGGTGTGCAGCGAGTTGCAGTTGTCGTAGATCGCGATCAGCGCCTGCAGCGTGGTGCGGATGTCGTTGAACTGGATTTCCTGCGCGTGCAGGCTGCGGCCGGAGGTCTGGATGTGGTACTTGAGCTTCTGGCTGCGTTCGTTGGCGCCGTATTTCTCCTTCATCGCCACGGCCCAGATGCGGCGGGCGACGCGGCCCAGCACCGTGTACTCCGGGTCCATGCCGTTGCTGAAGAAGAACGACAGGTTGGGCGCGAAGTCGTCGATGTGCATGCCGCGCGCCAGGTACGCCTCCACGAAGGTGAAGCCGTTGGACAGCGTGAAGGCCAGCTGGCTGATCGGGTTGGCCCCCGCTTCGGCGATGTGGTATCCCGAGATCGACACCGAGTAGAAGTTGCGCACGTCGTGGTGCACGAAGTACTCGGCGATGTCGCCCATCACCTTCAATGAAAACTCGGTCGAGAAGATGCAGGTGTTCTGGCCCTGGTCTTCCTTGAGGATGTCGGCCTGCACCGTGCCGCGCACATTGGCCAGCACCCATTCGCGGATCTTGGCGGCCTCGGTGTCGGTCGGCTCGCGGCCGTTCTCGGCCTTGAACTTCTCCAGGTTCTGGTCGATGGCGGTGTTCATGAACATCGCCAGGATCGACGGCGCCGGCCCGTTGATCGTCATGGACACGCTGGTGGTCGGGTTGCACAGGTCGAAGCCCGAATACAGCACCTTCATGTCGTCCAGCGTCGCCACGTTCACGCCGCTGTTGCCCACCTTGCCGTAGATGTCGGGGCGCAGGTCGGGGTCGTTGCCATAGAGCGTGACCGAGTCGAAGGCGGTGGACAGGCGCTTGGCCGGCATGCCCTCGCTCACCAGCTTGAAGCGGCGGTTGGTGCGGAAGGGGTCGCCTTCGCCGGCGAACATGCGGGTCGGGTCCTCGCCCTCGCGCTTGAAGGCGAAGGTGCCCGAGGTGTAGGGGAAGCTGCCGGGCACGTTGTCCAGCATCAGCCACTTGAGGATCTCGCCGTGGTCCTCGTACTGAGGCAAGGCGACCTTGCGGATGGTGGTTCCGCTGAGCGATTTCGTGGTCAGCGCGGTGCGGATTTCCTTGTCGCGGATCTTCACCACGTACTCGTCGCCCGCGTAGGCCTTCTGCATGTCGGGCCACTGGGCCAGCAGCTTGCGGGCCGCCGGGTCCTGCTGCAGCTCGCGGGTCTGCGCGAGGTCGATGGCAGCCTCGGAGGCCTTGGGCCGGTTGGGTTTGTCCACCGCGAGCATCGCAGCGGCGGCGCGCAGCTGCTGGATCTCGCGCGCCAGCGTCGCCTGCTCGCGCGCCTTCTTCTTGTAGCCGCGCACGGTGTCCGAAATCTCGGCCAGGTAGCGCGTGCGCGCCGGCGGCACGATGGGCGTCTGGTTGGTGCTGTGGCGCACGTTCACCAGCGGCAGTTGGCCGTCGGACAGCTTCAGTCCCTTCTCGATCAGCCGGGCCTTGAGCGCCTGGTAGAGCGCGGTCACGCCGTCGTCGTTGAAGCGTGC
Source organism: Hydrogenophaga sp. NH-16 (assembly GCF_004006415.1). Taxonomy (NCBI): domain Bacteria; kingdom Pseudomonadati; phylum Pseudomonadota; class Betaproteobacteria; order Burkholderiales; family Comamonadaceae; genus Hydrogenophaga; species Hydrogenophaga sp. NH-16. The sequence continues at coordinate 1,504,976 of NZ_CP029344.1, read as the reverse complement.
GGCCATGGTGCCGAACACCGGCATCTGCTCCGGCGGCACGGTGAAGGCCTCGCGGTTGCGCTGCACCTGTTTGGCCACATCGCGCAGCGCGTCGGTCGCGCCCTTGCGGTCGAACTTGTTGATCGCCACGAACTCGGCGAAGTCCAGCATGTCGATCTTTTCCAGCTGGCTGGCGGCACCGAACTCGGGCGTCATCACGTACATCGGAATGTCCACGTGCGGCACGATGGCCGCATCGCCCTGGCCGATGCCCGAGGTCTCGACGATGATCAGGTCGAAGCCCGCCACCTTGCAGGCCGCCACCACGTCGGGCAGGGCGGCGCTGATCTCGCTGCTGGTGTCGCGTGTGGCCAGGCTGCGCATGTAGACGCGCGGGCCCTTCTGCCAGGGCGTGATGGCGTTCATGCGGATGCGGTCACCCAGCAGGGCGCCGCCGCTCTTGCGACGGCTGGGGTCGATGGAAATGACGGCCACGCGCAGCGCATCGTCCTGGTCCAGGCGGATGCGGCGGATCAGTTCGTCGGTGAGGCTGGACTTGCCGGCGCCGCCGGTGCCGGTGATGCCGAGCACGGGCACGGTTTTGCCGGCCGCTGCGGCGCGCACCGCCTCGACCATAGACGCATCGGCCTTGCCGTTCTCCAGGGCGGTGATCAGCTGCGCCAGCGCGCGCCAGTTCATCTCGCCATGGCCCTGGATGGCGTCGATGGCCTTGGGGGCATACGAACTGATGTCGCGGTCGCAGCGCATCACCATCTCGCCGATCATGCCCTGCAGGCCCATGCGCTGGCCGTCTTCGGGGCTGTAGATCCGGCCCACGCCGTAGGCGTGCAGCTCGCGGATCTCGGCCGGCACGATCACGCCGCCACCGCCACCGAACACCTGGATGTGCTCACCGCCGCGCTGCTTGAGCAGGTCCACCATGTACTTGAAGTACTCGACGTGGCCGCCCTGGTAGGAGCTGATGGCAATGCCCTGCACATCTTCCTGCAGCGCGGCCGTGACCACGTCGTCCACCGAGCGGTTGTGGCCCAGGTGGATCACCTCGGCGCCCATGCCCTGCAGGATGCGCCGCATGATGTTGATGGCGGCGTCGTGGCCATCGAACAGGCTCGCGGCGGTGACAAAGCGCACCTTGTTCGTGGGGCGGTAGCTGGCCAGGGCCTTGAAGTCGGCGGACAGGTCGGTCATGGTGGGGTCTCTCTCGGGTGGTCTTGTCGGGATGAGCGGTCATTCGACCCGCAGCCCCTTGAGGGCCGGGTCTTCGGGAGGAAAGCGCAGGTCCAGCGCCTGCAGCGTGTCGCGCACGATGGTCGCGATCATCAGGTTGCGGTGCGTCTTGCTGTTGGCGGGCACCACGGTCCAGGGCGCCCAAGCGGTCGAGGTGGCTTCGAGCAGGTCCTCGTAGGCCTGCTGGTACTGCGCCCACTGTTTGCGCACGTCCAGATCACCCAGGCTGAATTTCCAGTGTTTGGTGACGTCGTCCACCCGCTCCTGCAGGCGCTCGCGCTGCTCGTCGAAGCCGATGTGCAGCATGAACTTCAGCACCACGGTGCCGGTCTCGGCCAGCAGGCGCTCGAAGTCGTTGATGTGCTGGTAGCGCTGCTTCGTCTGCGCCGGGGTGATCCAGCCATTGACCACCGGCACCAGCACGTCTTCGTAGTGGCTGCGGTTGAACACGGTGATGTGGCCCGCGGCCGGCACCTGCTGGTGGATGCGCCAGAGGTAGTCGTGCGCGCGCTCGGGCTCGGTGGGCGCTTTCCAGCCCACGGTGTGCACGCCCAGCGGACTGGTCTGGCCGAACACGCCGCGGATGGTGCCGTCCTTGCCCGAGGTGTCGGTGCCCTGCAGGATCACCAGCAGCTTGTGCCGGCCATCGGCGTAGAACAGGTTCTGCAGCTCGTCGATCTCGCGTGCCAGGGCCTGCACCCGGGCCTGGTCCTCGGCCTTGCTGCCTTTGGAGAAGGGTTTGTCCCCCGGCGCCAGGTCTTTCAGCCGGACCTGGCGCCGGGCGGGCCCGATCTGCCACCGGGCCCAGGCGCTGCCCGCCGGTGCGCGCAGCGACGGAAAAACCGCCTGGTCCATGCCGTTCTGGGTGCTCATGAGGGTATTTTCGGTTTGATTGACGTTTACGTAAACGTAAATTCGAATGTTAACGCAGGCCGCCCGGATTCACCATGGGGGAAGCCCGCCCAAGCCTAGAATCTAGCGGCTGCCGCCCTGAGAGAAAGAGACCGATGCCCACCGTCCACGACCCCGAACGCAAACGTGCCCTGGTGCTGCGCCTCAAGCGCGTCGAAGGGCAGTTGCGCGGCATCCAGAAGCTGCTGGAATCCGACGCCGACTGCGAGACGGTGGCCCAGCAGCTGTCCGCCGCCCGCAAGGCCCTGGACAAGAGCTTTTTTGCCATGGTCGGCTGCGTGATCGCCCAGGGCGACGTGCCGCCCGACGACGTGGCCGACATGCTGGCCCGTTTTTCCTGACCCACCGCCCTTCAGGTCCTGCCATGAAACCCATCCAGCTGTTCGATCCCGCGTCCAGCACCTACACCTACCTGCTGTTCGACCAGACCACGCGCGAGGCGGTGATCATCGACCCGGTGGACGAGCAGATCGAGCGCGACCTGGCGGTGCTGCGCGAGTATGGGTTGCGCCTGGTCTGGACTCTGGAGACCCATGCCCATGCCGACCACATCACCAGCGCCGGCAAGCTGGCCGAGCTGGCGGGCGCCAGGACTGCGGCGCCGGCGGGCTGCGGCATCGGCACCGCGGGCCGGCAGCTGCAGGATGGGGACGAGCTTGAATTCGGCGGTGAGCGCCTGCGCGCCCTGCACACGCCGGGCCACACGGCCGGCAGCATGAGCTACCTCTGGCGCGATCACGTCTTCACCGGCGACGCGCTGCTGATCGGCGGCTGTGGCCGCACCGATTTCCAGTCGGGCAGCGCGGTCGACCTCTACCGCAGCCTCACACAAGTGCTGTTTGCGCTGCCCGATGACACCACCGTCTGGCCCGGGCACGACTACCAGGGTCGCACCTCGTCCACCATCGGCCACGAGAAGACCGGCAACCCGCGCGTGGCCGGCAAGACCGAGGCCGAATTCGTGGCCATCATGGACAGCCTGAACCTGCCCAGGCCGCGCCGCATCGACGAGGCGGTGCCCGCCAACCTCACGTCCGGGCTGCGGCACGACGCCGACGGGGTGCAGCTGATGCAGCCGCGCGCCGGGCAGGGCGGCTACGCGGGCGATGTGTCGCCCCAGCTGGCCTGGCAGTGGGTGCAGCAGGGCGAGGCGGTGCTGGTGGATGTGCGCACCGACGCCGAGCGCGAATGGGTGGGCTTTGTGCCCGGCGCGCTGCCGGTGGCCTGGAAGCAGTGGCCGGGCATGGCCATGAACGCCGGGTTCGACGAGGCGGTGCGCGCCGCCGCCGACGGCGGGCGCAAGCTGGTGCTCTTGTGCCGCAGTGGTGTGCGCTCGGTCGCGGCCGCGCGGCGCGCCACGGAATTGGGCCTGGAGGCCTACAACATCCTCGAAGGCTTCGAGGGCGATCCCGATGGCCATGGCCAGCGCGGCCGCAAGGGCGGCTGGCGGCACCACGGGCTGCCCTGGCGCCAGAACTGAGAGCAGAAAGACCGCTGCCATCCGCGGGCGTGCCGCTTATCGGATAAACAGCGTCAGACTTGAGAAGAAAGCGTAACCACCCCTGCTAATGCTGACAGGGAGGGGGCGATTTTCATCCTACAAGTTTTTTCAATGGGTTCTTCTTTAACAGGAGCAACCCATGGAACTGCTGGACCACACCCTTGAAGCGCAACGTCCTTCTCCCCGCCTGACGGCCGCGCTGGAGGCGCGGATCCAGAAGGATTTCGTGCCCCGCTGGAACGACCTGTGGCAGGGTCGGTTTGCGGTGCAGGGCGCACGCCCCGGCCCCAATTCGGTGCGCCTGGACGGCAACGACTACCTGTCGGTGTCCGGCCATCCGGACATCGTGCGGGCTCAGGTGGAGGCGCTGACCCGCAGCGGCAGTTTCGCCGTGCAGTCCGGGGTGTTCATGCACGACGAACACCCGACCCGCAATCTTGAACTGAAGCTCGCCCGCTGGGTGGGCAAGGAGGACGGGTTCGTGTGCCAGTCCGGCTACGCGGCCAATGTCGGCCTGATCCAGTCGGTGGCCAATCCAGAGACGCCGGTGTACCTGGACGGACAGGCGCATGCTTCGCTGTGGGAAGGCGCCCACGCGGCCCGCGCTCCCTCGCAGGTGTTCCGGCACAACGATCCCCAGCACCTGGACAAGCTCATGAGCCGGCACGGCCCGGGACTGGTGGCGGTGGACTCGGTCTACAGCACCACCGGCGCGGTGTGCCCGCTGCTGGAGATGCTCGACGTGGTGGAGCGGCACGGCTCGATGATCCTGGTCGACGAGTCGCACTCGCTGGGCACCCACGGTCCATCGGGCGCCGGCCTGTGCGGCCAGCTGGGGGTGACGGACCGGGTGCATTTCATCTCCGCGAGCCTGGCCAAGGCCATGGCGGGGCGGGCCGGCTTCTTCACCGCGCCGGACCGCCTGCGCTACCACATCCTCACCTCCAGCTTCCCCAACATCTTCAGCTCCTGCGTGTTGCCGCACGAAGCGGCCGGCCTGGCGGCCACGGTGGACGTGCTGCAGCAGGCCGACGCCGCGCGCGAGAACCTGCGGCTGGTGACCCGGCGCATCCGCAGCGCGCTGACCGGTATGGGGTATCCGATCGACCAGGGCACCGAGCAGATCATCGCGCTCGAAGCGGGGCCGGAGCCCGCCACCATCCAGGTGCGCGACGAGCTGGATGCGCTGGGGGTGCACACCGCGTTCTTTGGTGCACCGGCCACCAGCCGCAACCGGTCCCTGGCACGGATGACCCTGCACTCGGCGCTGACCGAGGCGGAGCTCGAACACGTCGAGTCGGCTGCGCGCCTGGTCGCCGACCGGGTCCGGCCTTGGGAATGGGCGGCCGCCCGCCGCCAGCGCGGTGGTGCTCAGCTGTCCTGAATGGTCCGCACGCCCTGCATGTCCAGGAAGTTGCGGTACGGGTAGATCGGCAGCGGCAGGTCGGTCTCCGCCAGCGGGAACAGGGCGCCGATGAGCTGTCCGTCGTCGCCCACCGCAAAGGCCTTTTCGGTCCGGATCGGCCCGCGCAGGCCCAGCTGCTGGTGCAGCTCGACCGCCGGAAGCAGCAGCCCCTTCTGGATGGCCTGCACGACGTCGAACCCCAGTCCCGCCGACCGGGCCAGATCGGCCACGTCCTTCAGGCCGGAGGCGGGCTCCAGCTGCAGCCATTCGCAGAGGCCTTCCGGCGTCAGGCCCAGCATGCCAAAGGGTTCATCGAGCACGACGTACTCGATCCAGTGCGAGCGGGCGCGGGTCAGCAGCGCCTCCATGATGGATGGCACTTCCAGCAGGGCCTGGTGGTGGGACTGCATGGCCGTGCGCCAGACGGTGTTCAGCCGCGGATGGGCGCGCCGGGCCAGCTTGATAAGGGTGGTCATCAGGCGCCCGGCGATGTCGGCCGTCTGCTTGGGGATGAACTGGTCGATCAGGCCGTTGTTGAAGGCCTTGATCGCGATCTGCTCATCGGCCTGCCCGGTCAGCAGGATGCGCGAGCCCGGCCAGTCCACCAGGGTTTCGAGCACCTTCAGGCCATCGATGCCTGGCATGGCGAAGTCCACCACACAGGTTTGTGCCAGCTGGTAGCGCGCCGGGTTGGAGCCCCAGTAGCGCAGCACCTGCGGAAGCAGATGGTGGCCGTGGCGCCAGCGGTCGATCATCTGCAGGTGGTGCCCCGCGTCGGCCTCCCAGCGCGCCGGCTCGTCGTTCATCCGGGCGATGAAAGCCGCCGGTCGTGAAAACAGTTCGACCTGCAGAAAGCTGGGCACGACCATGCCCAGCATCTCCAGATAGTCGATGTCGTCGTCCAGAAAGATCAGGCTTCCCGAACGGTGGTACAGCGGAAAGTTGAAGGCCATGGCTCAGTGTGTGCTCGTGGGCGGGATGAAGGGGGCACGCTCGTCCCGCAGGGGCAGCACGATCGTGAACGAGGCACCGTGACCGGGTTGGGACTGGAGGAGCAGCCGACCGTCCGACGCCTCCACCACGTTTTTGCAGAACGTCAGCCCCAGTCCGTTGCCGACACTGCTCTGCAGTGAGAAAAAGGGCTCGAAGATGCGGTGTTGTTTCTGCAGCGGAATGCCGGTGCCCTTGTCGGTCACCACGATCCTGCCCAGCCCGTCCTTGACCGTCACCTCCACGCGCAGGTCGCCCGGCTTGGGGGCGTCTCCGGATGCGGCCAGCGCATGCATGGCATTTTTGATCAGGTTGACCAGAACCTGTGAAAACTGGGCACGAGACCCCAGGAAGCCGAAGTCCTCTTCCAGCGCCAGCTGCACGCATTCGCGCTCGCGCGGTGAGCGGAACGGGTACTGGCCGAGCACGTCCTGCACCAGTTCGAACGCGGTGAGATGGGCGGTCGGCCGGGGCAGCCTCAGCAGCTGCGCGTTGGAGATCTGGGTGTCGATCTGCCGGTTCATGCTGCGCACCAGGTTCTGCAGCCGCTGCGCCAGCTCTTCCAGCTTCTTGCGCTTGGGTTCGGGCACGTCGTGCTGGGCCAGGCCACGCAGCACGTCGCCGACCAGGTTCACCGTGGCCAGCGGCGTGCGCAGTTCGTGCGCCATCACGCCCATGGTGCTGAGCGTGTTGATCAGCCGGACCCGGCGCAGGTTGGCGCCCGACATGCCCAGCATCAGGCTCATGCCCAGGGCAAAGCCGATCAGGGTGAGGTTCTCGGGCTCGATGCCGACCCAGGTCTGCTGCGTGCCGGTGAGCAGGAACAGGCCCGCGGCGACTGCGAACCCGGTGATGCAGCCCAGCGAGGCCAGGCGCCAGTCGGTGATGTGGAAATAGATCAGGATCATGCTGCACACACTGGCCAGCCAGACCTTGTTGCCCTCGTTCATCAGGAACATCCATCCGAAGAACAGCGGCAGCTGCAGCCAGAAGATCAGTCCGTACACCCAGACGCTGGTCTTGGACTGCAGGTCCCGGTTCACGCGCGGATGCAGCAGCAGCAGCCCCGTCAGGGCCAGCACCACGCGCACCGAAAACAGCTCGTAGGGCTGCGGCAGGGCCTGGCCCCACAGCCACCCGAAGATGAAGTGGCCGCCGAAGGTGAAGACGCCCAGCCACTGGAGGCGGGCCGTCGAAGGATGCAAAATAGGCTCCAGAGGTGCATGGACAATTTCGTCCACCACCCAGCGCCAGAACCTCAGCCTGGCGTTGTGAACCCTGAGACGGTCCCACTGCAACATGTATTCCTTCCAGCGTCGACCGACGTTGCCAGCCCGTGGTCTTGTGGCGGGCGGGTCCATTGTCCCGGCAACGGGGCGTCGCCCGTCATGACCCTTCCTGTCAACTTTGACAGCGTGGGCGTGGACGCCATTTTGGCCGATTGGGTTCGCGCCTTGCGCGACTCCGGGGTCGAGGCGGTGCTGGTGATGGGGCCCAATCCGATGGGGGGGCGGGACGAGCGCGAGGTGCTGGCCGTGCATCCGCCGCGCCTGCTCGGTGCCGCGGAGGCCCTGGCCGCCAGCACCGACTTTGGCGCCAGCTGGCGCGACAGCGATGCACCCCTGGTGGCCTGGCAGGACATTTCCAAGGCGGCCTATGCCGAGCCGTCCAGCCGCTGGCGCAGGCTCTGGCTGGCCCACGGGCACCAGACCCTGGTGCGGGTGGCCTTCAGCCTGCCGGCGGGGCGCGCGTTCGAGTGCTTCATGTTCAGCACCCGGGCCTTCGCGGACCGCTCCGAGGCCGCGGCCCTGGCCTGGTCGGCCTACAACATCTGGCCGATGCTGCGCCGCGCCATCGCCGAGCAGCGGGTCACGCTCAGCCCCCGCGAGCAGGAGAGCCTGAACTACGCCTTCGAAGGCCTGACCGCGCGCGAAACCGCGCAGCGCATGGACTGCTCGGAGCGCACCGTCAACTACCACCTGGCCAATGCCATGGCCAAACTCAAGACCGACAACAAGCTCTCTGCGGTGCAGCGGGCCTGCTGGATCGGGTTGATCTGACGCCGGTGAGGTCGCGATGAGGATGCTGCATCGCCGCAAAGTGCCTGCCAGGCCTTGTTCATAATCTTCCGCATGACTTTACTGGCGCTGGATGTTGGCAACACGCGATTGAAATGGGCGCTGTACGACGCCCCCCGTGTGGGAGGGCGCCTGCTGGCGCATGGTGCACAGTTCCTGGAGAACATCGAGAAACTGGCCGAGGGCGACTGGAGCAGCCTGTCCGCACCCACCCGGGTGCTGGGCTGCATCGTGGCGGGCGACGCTGTGAAGCGGCGGGTCGAGGAACAGCTCGAACAGTGGGACGTGACGCCCCAGTGGGTGGTGTCCAGCGCGTCGGAGGCGGGTCTGAGCAACGGCTACGACCACCCGGCCCGCCTCGGTTCCGACCGCTGGGTTGCGATGATCGGCGCGCGCCAGCGCCTGCTGCAGAAGGGGCCGGCCAGGCCTTGCATCGTGGTCATGGTCGGCACCGCGGTGACGGTCGAGGCGATCGATTCGGCCGGCCGCTTCCTGGGCGGCATCATCCTGCCCGGCCACGGCATCATGCTGCGCGCGCTGGAGTCCGGCACCGCCGGGCTGCACGTGCCCACCGGCGAGGTGCGCGACTTCCCGACCAACACCAGCGACGCCCTCACCAGCGGTGGCACCTTCGCCATCGCCGGTGCGGTGCAGCGCATGTGGGACAACCTGCGCGGCCATTGCGGCGAAGACCCGGTCTGCTACATGACCGGTGGCGCTGGCTGGAAGATGGCGCCCAGCATGTCCACGCCCTGCGAACTGGTGGACAGCCTCATTTTCGACGGCCTGCTCGAAATCGCCCACAAGCGGTTCGGTTAAACCTCGCCCCAGGGCAGCATCAGGGTCACGGCCAGCAGTTGCGCAAATTCCGGTTCGAAGGCGTCGATGATGCGCTGCGGGTCGGGGCAGAGCGCGCTGTCGGCGATCACGCCGAACTGCACGCCGCCGCCGTAGCTCAGGATGGAGACGCCCAGGCCCACCGTGCCGGTCTGTGGCACCCAGAACATGGTCTGCTCCAGCGTCGCGCCGCAGAACTTCAGCTTCTCGCCGGGACCGGGCACATTGGTCATCACGGCGGTGGTCTTGCGGCCAAACAGGCTGAGCATCGCGTCCTGCGCCGGCTTGATCAGCAGGCCCGCTACCGACAGCAGGCCGAAGGTCAGCAGCGGCTGCAGACTGCCCTTGAGCGCGTTCATGCGCGCGCGCACCGCGTACACGCGCTCGATCGGGTTGGCGATGCCCACGGGCAGCACCAGCGGGATCAGGCCGAAGCGGTTGCCCAGCTTCCAGGCGTCCTCCATCGGCCGCAGGTTGATTGGCACCATCGCGCGGATCTCCTTGCCTGCCGGGTCGTCGCCATGGTGGCGCAGGTAGCCGGCGATCGCGCCCGCCACGCAGCTGAGCAGCACGTCGTTGACCGAGCAGTTGAGCGCCTTGCCGATGGCCTTGACCTCGGTCAGCGGGATGGGCTGGCACCAGGCCACTCGCTTTTCACCCTTGGGTGCGCCCTTGAGCCGCGTGGGTGAGTCGTCGGGCATGAGGGCCAGTGCCGCCAGATCGCTGGCGAGCTGGCCTCCGAGGCGCGCCACCTCCAGGGCCTGGTCCAGTGTTTCCCCGAGCCCTTGCTGCGGCGCCGCCAGCATCGACAGCGACTTGGCCGCCCCGCCACCGGCGGCGTCCAGCGCCCGTGCGGCGATGTCACCGAAGGGGCGGATCAGCGTGTCGGCCACCCAGTCCTCGGCCGCCTCTAGCCCCTGTTTGTGCGACCGGGGCTTTCGCTTGGGCGGTTCGGTGCCGCCATCGACCAGGCTCATCATCACGCTGATCAGCGCGATCCCGTCGGCGATGCAGTGGTGGATGCGCGCGATCAGCGCCGAACCACCCTCGTAGTCCTCGATCAGCTCGAACTGCCACAGCGGGTGGGCCGGGTCGAATGGCTCCATGGCCAGCGCGCCGGCGCGCGCCTGCAGCGCCGCCTGGGCTTCCTGACCGCGGCGGCGGGTCAGCGTGTGCGTGACCACATGGCGGTCGAGCGAGAAGTCGGGGTCGTCGCGCCAGTGGGCGCCGGCGGCGTCCTGCTGGGCGGTCTGCCGGAAGCGCCGGTAGCCCAGCAGCTTGTCCTGCACCCGCTGCGCCAGCGCCTCGCGCGTGATGCCCGGGCGCAGGATCCAGACGCCCACGATCATCATCAGGTTGGTGGCCGAGTCCATGCGCAGCCAGGCGGTGTCCACCTTGCTCATGCGCTCGCCCTCCAGGCCCAGGACACCCGCCACCGACTGCAGGGCGCTGAGGCCCTCGGACGGGGATTTCGGGGTGCCTTTGCGGATGCGCGTGACCATGGTGTCTCCTGCGAGGGCCCGAGGTTCGGGTCCGGTTGTGATTGGGTGGCGGCGTCTATTCTGGGGGCAGACGCAACCGTAAGATACCGGGCCTCCCCTAGCCCGGGTCCGGGCCACCCCCTCACTCACGGAGACCTTCATGTCCGACCTCAAGTCCCGCTTCGATGCCGCCGTTGCCCAGTCCAAGAACCTCAGCGAGCGCCCCGACAATGCCACGCTGCTCAAGATCTACGGCCTGTACAAGCAGGGCACGGTGGGCGACAACACCGAGAAGAAGCCCGGGTTCGGTGACATGGTCGGCCGCGCCAAGTGGGACGCCTGGAACGGCCTGAAGGGCACGTCCCAAGACGATGCGCAGCAGCAGTACATCGACCTGATCGCGTCGCTGAGCTGAGCTTCCACGCTCCGCCGTTGCGCGGGGCCTGGTCTTACTTCTTCTTCGAGCCGGCGGCCGCCTTGGTTGCCGGCTTTTTCTTGGCCGCCAGCAGCTCGTCCAGGTTTTTGACGATCTCGCTCTCGATGCGGTCCTTGAAGGCGCCGAGCAGGAAGCCGAGCTGAGCGTCCAGCTCGAAGTGATCCGCCGTGACCCGCAACGTGCCCTTGGCGCCAGTGCGCGAGAAATGCACCTCGTCGCAATCCACACCCTCTTCGTAGGCGCACTGCATGTCGAACTCGGCCTCGGCCTGTTCGGCCCATTGCCAGGCCACCTTGCGTGCGCCGGAGATGCCGAGGTGGTGGTTGCGCCGGATGTGGATGTTCGCCATGGTGTTCGCGTTGTTCAGAGGGTGGACGGTGGCCGGGCTGCGGGATCGAGGGCCTGCAGGGCGGCCTGGCGCTCGGCCGCGGGCTGTCGGGCCAGTGCGCGCACCGCATCATAGAACCGCGCAAGGTCGCGGCCCTCGCGCTCGAACAGCGCCTCGAACGCCGGCACCCACTGGTCGTAGGCGGCCTGGGCACCGAAGCTGGCGTTGTTGGCCCGCGCGACCCAGGCGTCGTAGCCCTTGTAGCCGTCCCAGTCCTGGCGCAGGCCGGCGTAGCGCTGGCGGAAGTCGTGCAGCACCTGGGCCTTGCGGGCCAGTTTGGCGGTGTCGTCGAGCGTGGCGTCGTCGTAGAGTGCCTGCAGCCGTTCCCTGGTCTCGCGCGTCAGCGCACGAAAGGTTTTGCGGCGCTCATCGAAGGCGGCGTAGGTCTGGCGCGCTGTCTCGTCGGCCTGGGCCAGCCAGCGCGCGCCGCCGATGCGCTCGACCGCCGTCGCGAAGGACTCGTTGAACACGGTGTCGCCGGAGGCGTAGGCCACCTGGTGGGCCAGCTCGTGAAAGATCAGCCGTGCCAGCTCGCCCTCGGGATAGCCGATGAAGGTGTTGAGCAGGGGGTCGCCACCGGCCCAGTTCATCCAGCCCAGCGTGGAATAGGCGGGCACGGGATAGACCGCCACGTCCAGGTTGCCGCCGAGCCCGGCCGCAAACGCCCGGGCTTCGGCCTCGTCGTAGTAGCCCCGGTAGCCGACACAGCCGGCCACCGGGAAGCACCACTGCTGCAGCCGCAGCGACAGCGCGGGCGCGGCGACCACGTTGTAGACCGCCGCCTTGCGCTGCAGGTCGGCGTAGCGCCGGTAGCTGGCGTTGTCGGGCAGGCCCAGTTCGGTGACCGCAAACGTGCGGATGCGCTGCGTGAGTTGCAGCTTCTGCTGCAGCGCTGGTGGTGTGGTCGGGTCGTCCAGCCAGTCCTGCACCGGCCGCGCCGCGTGCATCAGCTTCAGGTGGCCGGTGACCGACTGCCAGTAGTAGCCGGGGCCGGCGTCGGACGAAGCGCAACCGGACAGCAAACCCGCCAGACAACACACCACCAGCACGCGCCGAGGAACCGGCTTCGCCGGGCCTCTGGCGCGGTGCCTTCCTGCGGGGAGGAAGCCGTGAGGCGGCGCAGGGGGGGTCATCCCTTTTCCACTTGCACCAGGCAGTCGTAGAACACCGGTGCACGGCCCAGGTCGGTGAGCTTCTGGCTGGTCAGTTCGTTCACGTTGCTGCCGTCCAGGCCCAGCTTGCGCCACCAGATGCCCAGTCCGTTGACCACGCCCTCGCGTGCCCGGGTTGAGAGGCGCGCGGTGCAGCGGTAGCTGCCGCGGTCGTTGAACACCCGCACCACGTCACCGTCGGCGATGCCGCGCGGGGCGGCGTCGGCCGCGCTGATCTCCAGCAGCGGCTCGCCTTCGATGTCGCGCAGGCTCTTCACGTTCACGAAGCTGGAGTTGAGGAAGTTGCGCGCGGGCGGCGAGATCATGGCCAGCGGGTGGCGCGGGTCGCTGCCGGCCAGCTCGTGGTTGGGCACGTGGTCGGGCAGGCCGTCCAGCCCCTGCGCCGCCAGGCGTGCGCTGAAGAACTCGCATTTGCCGGAGGGCGTCGGGAAGCCACCCTCGGCGAACGGGGCCTCGGGCACCGGCAGCGTGGCGAAACCCTGGTCCAGCAGTTGCTGGAAGTCCACCCGGTCGCCGAAGGTCTGGCGGCACAGGGTTTCATCGTCGTCGGCGAAGCAGGGCTCGTCGAAGCCCATGCGCCGCGCCAGCTGGCGGAACACCTCGGTGTTGGGTCGGGCCTGCCCGACCGGCGCGACGGCGGGCCGGTTGAGCAGCACGTCGGTGTGGCCGTAGCTGGTGTGGATGTCCCAGTGTTCGAGCTGCGTGGTCGCGGGCAGCACGATGTCGGCGTGGTCCGCGGTGTCGGTCATGAAGTGTTCGAGCACCACGGTGAACAGGTCCTCGCGCGCGAAGCCCGCCACCACCTTGGGCGACTCGGGCGCGACCGCCACCGGGTTGCTGTTGTAGACGATCAGCGCCTCGATCTTCGGGCCGAACGCTGGCGAGGATTCGCGCAGCAGATCGTCGCCGATGGTGACCATGTTGATGGTGCGTGGCGTGCGGCCGGCCAGCAGGTCGGGGCGGTGCAGCGCGGCGCGGTCGACAGGAAAGTGGCCCGAGGCCGAGAGCAGCAGACCGCCCGCGCGGTGGCGCCAGGCGCCGGTCAGCGCCGGCAGGCAGGCGATGGCGCGCACCGCGTTGCCGCCGCCGCGCACGCGCTGCATGCCGTAGTTCAGGCGGATGGCGGCCGGCTTCGTGGTGCCGTAGTCGCGCGCCAGCCGTTCGATCTGTTCGACCGGGATGCCGCAAACCTCGGCCGCACGCTCGGGCGGCCACTGCAGGGCGCGTTCGCGCAGCTGCTCCCACCCCAGGGTGTGGCGGGCGATGTAGTCGTGATCCAGCCAGTCGTTCCTGATGAGTTCGTGCATCAGCGCCAGCGCCAGTGCGGCGTCGGTGCCGGGGCGCAGCGCGATGTGCTCGTGGCACTTGTCGGCGGTTTCGCTGCGGCGCGGGTCGATGCAGACCAGGCGCGCGCCGTCACGCTTGGCCTGCTGCGCCAGGCGCCAGAAATGCAGATTGCTGGCAATGGAGTTGCTGCCCCAGATCAGGATCAGCTTGGCCTCGGCGAAGTGCTCGACCTTCATGCCCAGCTTGCCGCCCAGGGTGTGCACCAGGGCCTCGCCGCCGGCGGCCGCGCAGATCGTGCGGTCCAGGAAGGAGGCGCCGAGCCTGTTGAAGAAGCGCGCCGCCATGCCCTCGCTCTGCACCTGACCCATGGTGCCGGCGTAGCTGTAGGGCACGATGGCCTGCGGGTTGCGCGCGGCGATGTCTTTCAGCCTCGCGGCGATGTCATCCAGTGCCTCGTCCCATCCGATGGGCTCGAACCGCCCGCTGCCCTTGGGGCCGGTGCGGCGCAGCGGCGCGAGGATGCGTTCGGGGTGGTGGGTGCGTTCGGGGTAGCGCGATACCTTGGTGCACAGCGCGCCGTCGGTGTGGCGGTGTGCCGGGTTGCCGGCCACGCGCACGGCTTTGCCGTCCACCACGGTGGTGACCAGGGCACAGGTGTCGGGGCAGTCGTGGGGGCAAGCGCCCCGGACCGTGAATTCGTTGGGGTTGTGGGCCATGAAATGCGGTGAATGGCGTATAGGCGGGGCGGGGCCTATGTAGTAGGCTTCGCAAGTCTGGTGACGCCCTGTTACGAACGAGGTGACATCCGACCAGCTCAAAAAAGCATATCAGGAGTCACTGGATGCAACGTCGTCGGGTTCTTTCTTCCTTGGGTGCCTGTCTGGGCGCTTCTACCCTGGCCGGCGTGGCCGGTTCCGCCTGGGCCCAGGCGGCTGGCGGATCGGGGGCCATCGTGCTGGGACAGTCGGCGCCGTTCACCGGGCCGTCCGCGCAGCTGGGGCTGCAGTTCAACCTGGGGGCCCAGCTGTACTTTGACCAGGTCAATGCCTCCGGGGGCGTCAACGGGCGCCGCATCGAACTCAAGCGGCTGGACGATGGCTACGATCCGGAGCGCTGCGTGGCCAACACCAGGCAGTTCATCGCCGACGGCGTATTCGCCCTGTTCGGCTACGTCGGTACCCCCACCAGCCTCGCCGCCCTGCCGCTGGCCACTGAAGCCAAGCTGCCCTTCTTTGCGCCCTTCACCGGGGCGCAGGCCCTGCGCGAGCCGTTCAACCGCTACGCCATTCATGTGCGGGCCTCGTACTTTGACGAAACCGCCGCCATCGTCAAGCAGGTCACCTCGATCGGCGTCAAGCGGGTGGCGGTGTTCTACCAGAACGACGCCTACGGAAAGGCCGGGCTCGAAGGTGTCGAGCGCGCCCTGAAGGCGCTCAACATGGAGCCGGCGGCGGTGGGAACGGTGGAGCGCAACAGCAACGAGGTGGCGCCGGCGCTCAAGGACATCATGGCCGTCAAGCCCGAGGCCATCGTGCAGATCGGTTCGTACAAGGCCTGTGCCACCTTCATCCGGCTGGCGCGCCAGCAGGGCTACCCTGGCAACTTCTACAACGTCTCCTTCGTCGGCACGCAGGCGCTGCTGGACGAACTGGGGGCGGTGGCCAAGGGTGTGGCGGTCAGCCAGGTGATGCCTTTTCCCTATTCGCCTGCAACGCCTATCTCGGGTGAGTACCTGGCCGCGCTCAAGGACCAGCGCGGTGTGGCGCCCAACTACTCCGGCATCGAAGGCTTTGTGGCCGCGAAGGTGCTGGTGGAGGGGCTCAAGCGCGCCCGAGGCGCCGGCCGGGAGGCCTTCATCGATGCCATCGGGGGCATGAAGGATGTGAGCATCGGTGGATTTCCGCTGGACTTCGGGCCGCAGAAGCACGCCGGCTCCCGCTTCGTCGAACTGACCCTGCTGACCGAAGACGGCCGGGTGCGCCGCTGACGCAGTCAGGGCCGACATCCCCGGTCCGGTCCGGGTTGTCGCGAACGGACCTGTCTCCAGGGCCGTGCATGGCTACCATGGCCGTTTGCAGATGAGGACACCATGCAGCTGATCGACTCCATCCTGACCCAGTCCGCGGCCATCGCCGCCGTGCGCCGCGACATCCACGCCCATCCCGAGCTCTGTTTTGAAGAGGTGCGCACCGCCGAGGTGGTCGCCGCCAAACTGACCGAGTGGGGCATCCCGGTGCACCGGGGCATGGGCACGACCGGCGTGGTGGGCATCGTGCACGGGCGCGACGGTGGCGCCAGCGGCCGGGCCATCGGCCTGCGCGCCGACATGGACGCGCTGCCCATGCAGGAGCACAACCACTTCGCGCACGCCAGCCAGCACGCCGGCAAGATGCACGCCTGCGGCCACGACGGCCACACCGCCATGCTGCTGGCGGCGGCGCAGCACTTCTCGAAACACCGGAACTTCGACGGCACGGTCTACCTGATCTTCCAGCCGGCCGAAGAGGGCGGCGGCGGTGCCCGCGAGATGATCAAGGACGGCCTGTTCGAACAGTTTCCGGTCGAGGCCGTGTTCGGCATGCACAACTGGCCGGGCCTGCCGGTGGGCAGTTTTGCCGCCAGCGCCGGCCCGGTGATGGCGTCGAGCAACGAGTTCCACATCGTCATCCGCGGCAAGGGCTCGCACGCCGCGCTGCCGCACAACGGCATCGACCCGGTGCCCGTGGCCTGCCAGATGGTGCAGGCCTTCCAGACCATCATCTCGCGCAACAAGAAGCCGGTGGACGCCGGCGTGATCAGCGTGACCATGATCCACACCGGCGAAGCGACCAATGTGGTGCCCGACAGCTGCGAGATCCAGGGCACGGTGCGCACCTTCACCTACGAGGTGCTGGACCTGATCGAGCGGCGCATGCAGGAGATCGCCGAGCACACCTGCGCCGCCTTCGGCGCCAGCTGCGAGTTCCAGTTCCGCCGCAACTACCCGCCGACCGTCAACCACCCGGCCGAGACCGCGTTCGTGCGCGAGGTGCTGGCCGGCATCGTCGGCGCCGACCAGGTGCTGGTGCAGGAGCCGACCATGGGGGCCGAAGACTTCGCCTACATGCTGCAGGCGCGGCCAGGCTGCTACATCTTCATCGCCAACGGCGAGGGCGCGCACCGCGAGATCGGCCACGGCGGCGGGCCCTGCACACTGCATAACCCGAGCTACGACTTCAACGACGACCTGATCCCGCTGGGCGCGACCTACTGGGTGCGGTTGGCCGAGCAGTGGCTGTCGCAACCGCGCAAGGACGCCGCATGATCAATCCCCAGTCTGCCTTCGCGCAGTCCTACGCCCGGGCGCGCGTGCAGTTCCTGGAGGGGGCGGCCGCCGCCGGCATGGCCATTCGCAGCCACAACCACCCGCTGCCCGGGCGCGACCAGGAAACCCTGGCCATGGACGTGGCCCTGGACGGACCGCCGGATGCCGAGCGACTCCTGATCGTCAGCAGCGCCTGCCACGGCGTGGAAGGGTTCTGTGGCTCGGGCATCCAGGTGTTTGCCACCCACGACGCCGACTGGCGCGCGCACGCCCGCGCCGCCGGTGTGGCGGTGCTGTACATCCACGCGCTCAATCCCTACGGGTTCTCGCACCTGCGCCGGGTGACCGAGGACAACGTCGATCTCAACCGCAACTTCCAGGACTTCTCTCAACCCCTGCCGGCGAACCCGGCCTATGACGAGCTGCACCCGTTCCTGCTGCCGGCGGCCTGGCCGCCCGTGGCCGAGAACGAGGCGGTCATCGCCCACTTCATCGGGCGCAAGGGGCTGGGCGCGTACCAGAGCGCGGTCTCCCAGGGCCAGCACAGCCACCCCGATGGTCTGTTCTTCGGCGGCACGGCGCCGACCTGGAGCCACCGCACGCTGCGCGAGGTGTTGCGCGAACATGGGCGCAGCGCGCGCCACATCGCCTGGATCGACCTGCACACCGGCCTGGGCCCGAGCGGCCTGGGCGAGCGCATCTTCGCCTGCCGCGACGACGACGCGGCCCTGCAGCGCGCCCGCGCCTGGTGGGGTGGCGACGGCCAGACGCCCGTGACCTCGATCTACGACGGCAGCTCTGCCTCGGCCCGCCTGACCGGCCTGATGTGGAACGCGGTCTACGAAGAGTGCCCGCAGGCCCAGTACACCGGGATCGCGCTGGAATACGGCACCCTGCCGCTGCTGGATGTGCTCAACGCCCTGCGCGGCGACCAGTGGATGCGCCTGCACCCGGATGCCCCGGCCGGCCTGCGCACCGTGATCCAGAAACGGGTGCGGGACGCGTTCTATGTCGACACCGACGACTGGCGGGCCCAGGTGGTGTCCCAGGCCCGCCAGGCCCTGTTCCAGGCGGTGGACGGGCTGCGTCGCAGCCCTCCCCAATAGGCCCGGGCGGCGGCCCCAGGCTCAGGGCGCCGTGCGGTAGGCGCCCGTGAGCTGCAGCAGATGCTGGCGCTGGCCGGCTTCGAGGTAAGGTGCCAGCACATTGAGCACGTGCTGCGCACCGCGCAGCAGCGCCGCCTGCGCGTTGTCCGGCTCCAGCGCATGGCGCGGGTCGCGCACGTACTCGAAGCTCAGCCAGTAGGTCAGCAGCACCACCATGCAGTTGGCCGTGGGTTCGAGTTCCCGCGCATCGAGGTCGATGGCGCCGGCGCGCGACATGCCGCTGAGCAGGCTGCGCACCGAACGGATCTTGTTCTTGAGAACGGCCTGGAAACGGGTTTCCAGCAGCCGGTTCTTGGACAGCAGGTCGTTGAGGTCGCGGTAGAGGAAGCGGTATTCCCAGACTATTTCGAACAGCGAGTGCAGGAAGAACCAGGCGTCCTCCACATTGCGCACGCCGTCGCTGGCCTGCAGCAGTTCGTTGAGCGCCTTCTCGTAGCGCTCGAACAGCGAGTTGATCAGCTCGTCCTTGGCCGGGTAGTGGTAGTACAGGTTGCCCGGGCTGATGCCCAGTTCGGAGGAGATCAGCGTGGTGGAGACGTTGGGCTCGCCGAAGCGGTTGAACAGTGCGAGGGTGACTTCCAGAATGCGTTCGGCCGTGCGTCGGGGGGCTTTGCGGGTCATGTCAGGCGCGCTGCGTCTGCAGCCGTTGTTCTAGGGTGTCCAGGGCGCTGTCCAGCCGCTCCAGGGCCGTTTCTCGCCGCACCGGCTCTGCGGGCAGCAGGCGCCGGTGCGGGTCGCGCAGGGCGGCCCCGTCCAGCGTGATCCCGTGCCGCGCCAGCGTCGGACCCAGGTGGCCGGACCGGTCGCGCAACAGCTGGCGGGTCTGCTGGAAGGCGTGTTCGGCCAGCTCGCGGCGCTGGCGGTAGCTGAAGGTGTTGGCGAAGAACAGCTCGGCGTCGCGCTGGTCGGGTTCGATCAGCACGATGTCGGTGTCGGGGTAGGTGCGTTCGTAGTGCTTGAAGCCCAGTGCCAGACGGGAGTGGATCATCGAGCGGAAGGTCTGGCTCATGACCGCCGGCAGCCCGCCTTCGACCAGGGAAGGAATGTGTTCGCTGGCGGCGCCGGCGTGGAACGGCACCAGCGGGTTCAGACACAGCAGCAGGTCCACCCCCTCGTCCAGCGCCACCGTGGCGTGCACGGTCTTTTTCAGCGCGCCGTCCACGTAGTGCCGGCCGTCGATGACCACCGGCGGGAACAGGCCGGGCAGGGCGGCGCTGGCCTGGATGGCGCGCGAGATCGGCACGTGGTCCCAGCCCGGGCGTCCGAAAGGCGTGGCATCGCCGGTGTCGAGCTCGGTGGCCACCAGGGTCAGGCGGGCGCGCAGCTGGCGGAAGTCGTTGCTGCGGCCGGGTTTGCTGAACAGGCGCTGGATCTGTTCGTGGATGCCTTCGTTGTCCAGCACGCCGGTGGGCAGCGCGGCGCCCATGCGCTCGAAGGCGTTGGTGAAGCGCTTGCCCTGGGCGGCCCAGGCCCACAGCGCACCGCCCATCAGCGCCGGAACCCGCTGCGCCCGTTCGATGAACTCGCGCCAGGCCGGGCGCATCAGCCAGGCGGGGTCGAAGCGGTCATCGCCCAGGCGGTCCTCGATGAAGGAATCGCACAGCTGGCGCGGTGTGATGCCGTTGACCAGTCCCGCGGCGATGAAGCCGCCGGCCGACACGCCGATGTAGTGGTCGCAACCGTTGAAGTCCAGTCCGTGCAGGCTGTCTTCCAGGGCGCACAGGGCACCGATCTCGTAGATCGCACCCAGAGGCCCGCCGCCGGCAAAGGCCAGCGCGATGCGGGGGGTGGGGCGGGAACGCCGTGTCGAACGGGGGCGGGAAGGCGTCATGCGGTCGAGTGTAGACCGCCACGAAGGCGGCAGGTGTTGCGTTGCAGCAGTCCGCGCGGACGAAAAAAAGGGGCGCCGGGCGCCCCTTCCTGCTCAGCCGAGCGGCGCATGGCCCCGGCCGCTCAGGCCGCCTTCTTGGCGCGCGCCGGTGCCTTGCGGGCGGGCTTGGCGCTGGCGGTTTTCGGACTGGTCTTCGTGGCAGCTTTGGCCGCGGCCTTCGGTGCGGCGGCCTTGCGCGGTGCGGCGGCCTTCACGGTCTTGCCGCCCTCGCCGGCCACGGCGGCGCTGAGGGCGTCGATGCGCTCGATCAGCGCCTCGATGTCGCGCGCCGAGGGCACGCCCAGCTTGTTCAGGGCCTTGGCCACGCGGTCTTCAAAGATGTTCTCCAGCTTGTCCCACTGGCCCGCGGCCTTGCTGCCGATATCGCTGGCCATGTTGGTCATGCGCTGCGTGGCCTCGTTGAGGCGTTCTTCGGCGACAGCCTGGGTCTTGCGCTGGATCGACAGGCCTTCCTTGACCAGGGTCTCGAAGGCCTTGCCGCCTTCGGCCTGGGCCTTGGAGAAAGCGCCGAGGCCGGCCAGCCAGATCTGCTGGGCGGAATCCTTGATCGCGCCGGACAGCGGCGAGGCGGCGGCGGATGCACCGGTGCTGGCGGTGCCGGATTTGCGAGTCTTGGTGACCATGGAAGCTCCGTGAACGGGGTGGATCGGGATGGAGGCGTGGCAATGCCTCAGGGTGATGGGACTGTACGGCTGTGGCGCCATGCCTGTGTAGGGGCCAGCGACTAAAAACTGGGTGCGCGCCACGGGTTTGTGCTGAACCGGCGCCATCGGCTCGTGGTGAACAATGAACGGTTGTTCCCGATACCCACAAATCCAGGAGTACCTCGATGCACTATTTCGTCACCGGCGCCACCGGCTTCATCGGCAAACGGCTCGTCAAGAAACTGCTGGAGCGCAAGGGCGCGGTGGTGCACTTCCTGCTGCGCAAGGAAAGTGAGGGCAAGGTGGCAGGGTTGCGCGAGTTCTGGGGCGTGGGCGCGACCCGGGCCATCCCGGTGTTCGGTGACCTGACGGCGAAAAAGCTGGGCGTGAGCGCCGAGGACATCAAGGCGCTCAGGGGCCAGATCGACCACTTCCACCACCTGGCCGCGGTGTACGACCTGGAGGCCGATGCCGAGAGCCAGATCGCCGTCAATGTGGACGGCACGCGCAACACCGTCGAGTTCGCCAAGGCGATCGGTGCCGGGCACTTCCACCATGTGTCGTCGATCGCCGCGGCGGGCCTCTACGAAGGCGTGTTCCGCGAGGACATGTTCGACGAGGCCGAGGGCCTGGACCACCCGTACTTCATGACCAAGCACGAGAGCGAGAAGATCGTGCGCCAGGAATGCAAGGTGCCCTGGACGGTGTACCGGCCGGCGGCCGTGGTGGGCGACAGCCGCACCGGCGAGATGGACAAGATCGACGGCCCCTACTACTTCTTCAAGCTGATCCAGCGCATGCGCCAGATCCTGCCGCCCTGGATGCCCAGCGTGGGCCTCGAAGGCGGGCGCATCAACATCGTGCCGGTGGACTTCGTGGTCAACGCGCTGGACCACATCAGCCACCAGAAGCGCGGCAGCGGTGGCTGCTTCCACCTGGTCGACCCGATGGGCTACCGCGTCGGTGACGTGCTCGACATCCTGAGCAAGGCGGCGCACGCGCCCAAGATGAATCTGTTCGTCAACGCCGCGCTGCTGGGTTTCATCCCCAAGAGCGTGAAGAAAGGTCTGATGGCGTTGGCGCCGGTGCGCCGCGTCTACCGCGCGGTGATGCAGGACCTCGGGCTGCCCGAGGACATGATGACCTTCGTCAACTACCCCACGCGCTTCGATTGCCGCGAGACCACGGCCGCGCTCAAGGGCAGCGGCATCGCCTGCCCCGATCTCAAGGACTACGCCTGGCGCCTGTGGGACTACTGGGAGCGACATCTCGACCCGGACCTGCACATCGACCGCAGCCTGCGCGGCACCGTGGCGGGCAAGGTGGTGCTGGTCACCGGCGGCAGCTCGGGCATCGGCCTGGCGGCGGCGCACAAGTTCGCCGAGGCGGGTGCGGTCACCATCATCTGCGGCCGCGACCAGGACAAGCTCGACGAGGCCTGCGCCGAAGCCAGGGCCAAGGGTTACCAGTTCATCGCCTACCCGGCCGACATCGCCGACATGGCCGACTGCGACCGCTTCGTGCAGGTGCTGATCCAGAACCACGGCGGCGTGGATTTCCTGATCAACAACGCCGGCCGTTCGATCCGCCGCGCCATCGAAAGCAGCTACGACCGCTTCCACGATTTCGAGCGCACGATGCAGCTCAATTACTTCGGTTGCCTGCGCGTGACCATGGGCCTGCTGCCGGGCATGGTGGCCAAGCGCAAGGGTCACATCGTGAACATCAGCTCCATCGGCGTGCTGACCAACGCGCCGCGCTTCTCGGCCTATGTGGCCAGCAAGGCGGCGCTGGATGCGTGGACCCGCTGCGCATCGTCCGAGTTCGCCGACCAGGGCATCTCGTTCACGACCATCAACATGCCGCTGGTGCGCACGCCCATGATCGCACCGACGCAGATCTACAAGAACGTGCCCACGCTCTCGCCCGAAGAGGCGGCCGACATGATCGCGCAGGCCTGCATCTTCAAGCCGGTGCGCATCGCCACGCGCCTGGGGGTGACCGGTCAGGTGCTGCACGCCTTCGTGCCGCGCATCGCGCAGATCGTGATGAACACCAGCTTCCGCATGTTCCCCGACTCCTCGGCCGCCAAGGGAGAGAAGGGGGCGAAGCCCCAGCTGTCGCCGGAAGCCATCGCGATGCAGCAGATGATGCGCGGCATTCATTTCTGACCTTGGGGATCGGGCGGGTGGGGACCTAGAATTTCGGGGTTCCCGTTCTCTCCACCCACCCGCCATGACCAGCCCCAACCACACCCCCGTCGATCTGTCCCACATCCAGCCGCGCGAGAAGGCCGAGCTGCTCGCGCAGGCCCTGCCGTACATCCGCAAGTACCATGGCAAGACCATGGTCATCAAGTACGGCGGCAACGCCATGACCGACCCGGCCCTGCAGCAGGACTTTGCCGAAGACGTGGTGTTGCTCAAGCTGGTCGGCATCAACCCGGTGGTGGTGCACGGCGGCGGTCCGCAGATCGAGACCCTGCTGCAGCGCCTGGGCAAGAAGGGCGAGTTCATCCAGGGCATGCGCGTGACCGACGCCGAGACCATGGAGGTGGTCGAGTGGGTGCTGGGCGGCGAGGTGCAGCAGGACATCGTGGGCCTGATCAACGCCGCTGGCGGCAAGGCCGTGGGTCTGACGGGCCGCGACGGCGCCATGATCCGCGCGCAGAAGCTGCGCCTGGCCGACCAGCAGGACCCGAGCCGCGAACACGACGTGGGCCAGGTCGGCGACATCGTGTCCATTGATCCCTCGGTGGTGAAGGCACTGCAGGATGACCAGTTCATTCCCGTGGTCAGCCCGATCGGCTTCGGCGAGAAGAACGAGAGCTACAACATCAACGCCGACGTGGTGGCTGCCAAGCTCGCCACCGTGCTGCAGGCCGAGAAGCTGCTGATGCTCACCAACATCCGCGGCGTGCTGGACAAGGCCGGCAACCTGATGACCGAACTCACCCCGCGTCGCATCGACGAGCTGTGCGAGGACGGCACCATCAGCGGCGGCATGATCCCCAAGATCGCCGGCGCGCTGGACGCGGCCAAGAGCGGCGTGAACGCGGTGCACATCATCGACGGCCGCGTGCCGCATGCGCTGCTGCTGGAGGTTCTGGGTGACCAGCCGTTCGGCACGATGATCAAAAGCCACTGATGGCCCCCACGCTCCACCGCTGCGCGGGTCGCTGCCCCCCGAGGGGGCGCGTTTCGCCTTGGGGCGGCCCGGCGGCGAAACCTTTCCTCTGAATCCATGCGACTTCTCTTGGTCGAAGACGACGTCATGGTCGCCAGCGGCATCAAGCTGGGGCTGAGCAACGCCGGCTACACGGTGGACTGGGTCGGCAGCGCCGAGCGGGCCGAGCAGGCGGTGGAGAACGACAGCTTCGACCTGGCCATCGTCGACATCGGACTGCCCGGCATCAACGGTCTGGAGCTGACCCAGCGGCTGCGCGCGCGGGGCTGGGCCATGCCGGTGCTGATCCTGACCGCGCGCGACGCGCTGCACGACCGGGTGCAGGGGCTGGACCTCGGCGCCGACGACTACATGCTCAAGCCCTTCGAGCTGCCCGAGCTGCTGGCACGCCTGCGTGCGCTGCTGCGGCGCTCGCAGGCCGCGACCACCGCGGTGCTCAGCCTGGGACCGCTGGAGATGGACACCGCACTGCGCCGCGTCAACCTGGCCGGTCAGACCATGGAGCTGGGGCCGCGCGAGTGGACCGTGCTCGAGTACCTGCTGCTGCAGGCCCCGAAGCCGGCCGCCAAGGACAAGCTGCTGGCGGCGCTGACCGGCTGGGACAAGGAAATCACGCCCAACGCCATCGAGGTCTACGTCTCGCGCCTGCGCGCCAAGCTGGAGCCGGCCGGGGTGGCGCTGCGCTCGATCCGCGGCTTCGGCTACCGGCTCGAACTGCTGCCGCCGTCCGCCCATGCGCGCGAGCCCTGAACACCGGTCGGCCGAAGGCCTGATCTGGGGGCTGCAGCGGCGCCTGCTGGTGCTGCTGTTTCTCCCATTGGGGCTGGTCGGGCTGGTGAGTGTCTATTTCCACTACCAGAGCGCAGGCACCGCGGCCTTGCAGCAGGACCAGCAACTGCTGCGGCTGGTGCCGATGCTGGCCGACTCGGTGGTGGTGACCTTGCCCCGCGACGCCCCCCGACCGATCGACATCGACGCCGACCCTGGGCTGGCCCTGCTGCTGGCGCCGCCTGTGGACGTGTTCCTCAAGGAGCGCGAGGGCTATGCCGGCTACGGGGTGATGGATGCCAACGGCCGTCTGCTGCTCGGGGACCACTGGCTGCCGACCGTGTTGCCTTCCACCGAAGACGCCGAGTTCCTCAGCGTGGTCGACGGCGGCATCACCTACCGGGTGGTGGCGCAGCGCAGTCCGACCGCGGCGGGCGAGCTCATCATCATGCTGGCCGACGGTTCCGATGGGCGCCAGCAGTGGCTGGACACGGTGCTGCTGCGGGTGTTGCTGCCCAACCTGCTGCTCATGGTGGTGGCCGCGGTGGCGGTGACCTGGGCGGTGGCGCGGGCCCTGCGCCCGCTGATCGACCTCAAGGAAGCGGTCGAACGCCGCTCGCCCCGCGACCTCAGTCCCATCGATGCCGAGAGCGCCCCGGCCGAGGTGCGGCCGCTGGTGTCCTCGCTCAACCGCCTGTTCTCGCTGGTGAACGACCAGACGCAGGCGCAGCGCCGCTTCGTGGCCGACGCCGCGCACCAGCTGCGCACGCCGCTCGCCGGCCTGCAGGCGCAGGTCGAGGCCTGGTCGCAGGCGGCGCGCTCGATGGGAGGCGCAGAAACGCTCAGCCTTCGGGTGGAGCAGGTGCACCGTCTGCGCGACGCGACGCGACGGACCTCGCAGCTGGCCAACCAGTTGCTCGCGCTCTCGCGCGCCGACAGCGTGAGCGCCAGCACCCACCCGATGGAGCAGGTCGACCTGCAGGAGCTGTGCGAGAACATCCTGGCACTCCATCTGGATGCCGCGGCCGACAAGCAGATGGACCTGGGGCTGGAAGCCGCGCCGGCCCAGACCCGCGGCCACACCTGGCTGTTGCGCGAGCTGCTGATCAACATCGTGGACAACGCGGTCAAGTACACCCCGCCGGGCGGGCGCATCACGTTGCGCTGCGGGCAGGACCTCGCGGCCGAACCGCCACAAGCGTGGATCGAGGTGGAGGACGATGGTCCCGGCATTGCGGAGGACGAGCGGCAGCGGGTGCTGGAGCGCTTCTACCGCCTGCCCGGCACCCAGACCGATGGCAACGGGCTGGGGCTGGCCATTGCCGACGAAATCGCCCGATCCCACCACACCCAGCTGCAGCTGCTGACCGGCGGAAACGGGCGGGGATTGCGCGTGCGCGTGGTGTTCGAGGCGGTCCGGGCCGGCGGGAGGCCTGTGCGAGAATCACCGGAGGGATGACACACCACGGGCCGGACGCATGGCCAGCCCGACTGCTGAACACCAACGGACCCGACCACCCATGAGCTCCAGCGCTTCCTCGTCCACGGCCGCCGCCTCTACCGAAGCCGCCAGCGAAGGCGCCGAGAGCACCGAGTCCGGTGGCCGCAAGCGGCCCAAGCCCGGTGAGCGCCGGGTGCAGATCCTGCAGGCGCTGGCGACCATGCTGGAACAACCCGGCGCCGAACGCGTGACGACCGCCGCGCTGGCCGCCCGGCTGGAGGTCAGCGAGGCCGCCCTCTACCGCCATTTCGCCAGCAAGGCCCAGATGTTCGAGGGCCTCATCGAGTTCATCGAACAGTCCGTGTTCGGTCTGGTCAACCAGCTGGGCGAGCGCGAGCCCGATCCGGTGCTGCGTTCGCGCAAGCTGGTCACGCTGCTGCTGCAGTTTGGCGAGAAGAACCCCGGCATGGCGCGCGTCATGGTGGGCGATGCCCTGGTGTACGAGAACGAGCGCCTGCAGCAGCGCATGAACCTGTTCTTCGACAAGATCGAGTCGGCGCTGCGCCAGAACCTGCGCGAGATCGCCGTGCTCTCGTCGGCGACCACCCCCACCGTCGATGCCCAGGCCGATGCCTCGGTCATCACGGCCTTCTGCATGGGGCGGCTGCAGCGGTTTGCCCGCAGCGGCTTCAAGCGCCCGCCCAGCGAGAACCTTGACCACGGCCTGCGCTTGCTGCTGCCCGACGGGCGCCTGTGACCTCCCGGGTCCGGGTGTGCGGGTAAACCCGCAGATGCCGGCGCTGGGCGCCGCGCATTAGGGCGCAGCCCCTAGACAAAATTCCCGTTGCACGCCGCAGGTTGCGCCTGGGGTCATTCTTTTGCGGTAAAAATAGCACGACCGTTCGATTTGTGGGCGGTCTTCTTTTTTTATCACCGCATGAGCGCCACCACTTCCTCCAAACGCCCGCGCAGCGACGCCGCCCTCACGCGGTCGCTGCAAAAAGGCCAGCAGACCAAGGCCGCCATCGTCGATGCGGCGCTCGGTCTGGCGACGCAGATCGGCCTCGAAGGCCTGTCCATTGGCGCGCTGGCCGAGGTCATGCAGATGAGCAAGTCGGGCGTGTTTGCGCACTTCGGTTCGCGCGAGGAGCTGCAGATTTCGGTGGTGCGCGAGTACCACCACCGTTTCGAGGAAGAGGTCTTCTACCCGGCCATGTCGGTGCCGCGCGGCCTGCCACGCCTGCGCGCGCTGTTCGACAACTGGATGAAGCGCACCTCGGTGGAAATCGACTCGGGCTGCCTCTACATCAGTGGCGCAGTGGAGTTCGACGACCGCCCCGGGCCGGTGCGCGACGCGCTGGCCAGCTCGGTCAGCACCTGGCTGGCGGCCATGAAGCGCGCCATCGAGCTCGCCATCGAAGAGGGCCACCTGCGCGCCGACACCGACGGCGAACAGATGCGCTTCGAGATCCATTCACTCATCCTCGCGCTGCATTACGAGGCCCGCTTCCTGCGCGCGCCCGACTCGCTGCAGCGCGCGGTGACGGCCTTCGAGGGCATCGTGCAGCGCTACAGCGCGGGCGGCGCCACCGATCCCGCCCCTGCACGCAAGGCGGCCCGCAAACCGCGCGCCGCCTGACCTTCCCTTTCTTCACAAACCCTCCACAGGAGTTCACCCATGCCCGTCTACAACCCGCCCCTGCGCGACATGCAGTTTGTGATGCACGAGGTGCTGAACGTCAGCGCCGACTTCCAGTCCATGCCCCAGCACGCCGAGATGGATGCCGACACCATCAACGCCGTGCTCGAAGAGGCCGGCAAGTTCGCCTCGCAGGTGATCTTTCCGCTCAACATCAGCGGCGACACCGAAGGTTGCACGCTGGACAAGACCACGCACGAGGTCAAGACACCCGCCGGCTTCAAGGAGGCCTACAAGACCTACACCGACGGCGGATGGTCGGCGCTGTCGTGCGACCCCGAGTACGGCGGCCAGGGCCTGCCGCTGGTGGTCAACCAGTGCCTGTACGAAATGATGAACTCGGCCAACCAGGCCTGGACCATGTACCCCGGCCTGAGCCACGGCGCCTACGCCGCGCTGCACGAGCACGGCACGCCCGAGCAGAAGGCGCTGTACCTGCCCAAGCTGGTCAGCGGCGAGTGGACCGGCACCATGTGCCTGACCGAACCGCACTGCGGCACCGACCTGGGCCTGATGCGCACCAAGGCCGAACCGCAGGCCGACGGCACCTACAAGATCACCGGCAACAAGATCTTCATCAGCGCCGGTGAACACGACATGGCCGCCAACATCGTGCACCTGGTGCTGGCCCGCCTGCCCTACGCGCCCCCCGGCATCAAGGGCATCAGCCTGTTCGTGGTGCCCAAGTTCCTGGCGAACGCGGACGGTTCACTGGGCGCGCGCAATGGCATCTACTGCGGCGGCCTGGAGCACAAGATGGGCATCCATGGCAACGCCACGGCGCAGATCGTGATCGACGGCGCCATCGGCACCCTGGTCGGTCAGCCGCACAAGGGCATGCAGGCCATGTTCGTGATGATGAACGCCGCCCGTCTGGGCGTGGGCAACCAGTCGCTGGGCCTGACCGAGGTGGCCTACCAGAACGCCCTGGCCTACGCCAAGGACCGCATCCAGATGCGCAGCCTGTCCGGCGCCAAGGCCAAGGACAAGCCGGCCGACCCGATCATCGTGCACCCCGACGTGCGCAAGATGCTGCTGACCGCCAAGGCCTATGCCGAAGGCGGTCGTGCGCTGGCCATGTTCAGCTCGGTGCTGCTGGAGAAGGTGCACAACCACCCGGACGAGAAGGTGCGCAAGGACAGCGACGAGATGCTGTCGCTGCTCACGCCCATCGTGAAGGCCTTCCTGACCGACAACGGCTACCAGGCCGCCACCATGTGCCAGCAGGTCTTCGGCGGCCACGGCTACATCAAGGAATGGGGCATGGAGCAGTTCGTGCGCGATGCCCGCATCAACATGATTTACGAAGGCACCAACACCATCCAGTCGCTGGACCTGCTGGGCCGCAAGGTGCTGGGCAACAACGGCGCCACGCTCAAGAAGTTCGGCAAGCTGGTCGGCGCGCTGGTGCAGGAAGAGGGCGTCAACGAGAAGATGGCCGAGTTCATCAACCCGCTGGCGGTGCTGGGCGAGCAGATCACCAAGTTCACCATGGAGATCGGCTTCAAGGGCCTGCAGAACCCCGACGAGGTGGGCGCCGCCGCGGTGGACTACCTGCGCGTGGCCGGTCACCTGGTGTTCGGCTACTTCTGGGCCCGCATGGCGCAGGTGTCGCTGCAGAAGATCGCCGAAGGCAGCACCGACCCGTTCTACACCGCCAAGCTGCAGACCGCTCGCTTCTACTTCGCCAAGCTGTTCCCGGAGACCGCGACGCTGATGCGCACCGCGCGCGCGGGCAGCAAGGTGCTGATGGACACCGACGCTGCATTGGCCTGATTCACGCCATTCAACAACACCGGAGACAGACATGAAGAAGACCGCCATTGCCAGCTTGCTGGGCCTCGCCGCCGTGTCCGCCTTCGCGCAGGCGACGCCGGCCGGTCTGTGGAAAACCATCGACGACGACTCCAAGAAGGAGAAGTCGCTGGTGCGCATCACCGAGAGCAATGGCGTCTTCTCCGGTCGCATCGAGAAGCTGCTCGACCCCGACACCAAGCCCGACGCCGTCTGCGAGAAGTGCAGCGACGAGCGCAAGGACAAGCCGGTGCTGGGCATGACCATCCTGCGCAACCTCAAGCAGAACGCCGACGACAAGGCCGTGTACGACGGCGGTGACATCACCGACCCGAACAACGGCAAGGTCTACCGCGCCCGCCTCAAGCCGGTGGATGGTGGCAAGAAGCTGGAGATGCGCGGCTACATCGGGCCGTTCTACCGGACCCAGGTGTGGCACCGCGTCGAGTGAAACGATCTGTCTTCCCAACAGGACCCAACATGAAACGATTCCAAGTGAAAAAAGTCGCCGTACTCGGCGCGGGCGTGATGGGCGCGCAGATTGCGGCGCACCTGGTCAACGTCAAAGTGCCGGTCGTCCTGTTCGACCTGCCGGCCAAGGAGGGCGCCAAGAACGGCATCGTCACGCGCGCCATCGAGAACCTCAAGAAGCTCAAGCCCTCGCCGCTGGGCGTGGCCGCGGACGCCGACCTGATCGGCCAGGCCAACTACGAGGAGCACATGGAGCAGCTGCGCGGCTGCGACCTCATCATCGAGGCGATCGCCGAGCGCATGGACTGGAAGCTCGATCTCTACAAGAAGATCGCCCCCTTCGTCGCCGAACACGCCATCGTCGCGTCCAACACCTCGGGCCTGTCGATCACGAAGCTCAGCGAAGGCCTGCCCGAGGCGATCAAGCCGCGCTTCTGTGGCATCCACTTCTTCAACCCGCCGCGCTACATGACGCTGGTGGAGCTGATCAACACCCCGACCACTGAAGCGCAGATCCTCGACGACCTGGAAGCCTTCGTCACCAGCGGTCTGGGCAAGGGCGTGGTGCGCGCCAAGGACACGCCCAACTTCGTGGCCAACCGCATCGGCATCGCCGGCATGCTGGCGACGATGAAGGAGGTTGAGAACTTCGGCCTGACCTACGAC
This sequence comes from Hydrogenophaga sp. NH-16, assembly GCF_004006415.1. Taxonomy (NCBI): domain Bacteria; kingdom Pseudomonadati; phylum Pseudomonadota; class Betaproteobacteria; order Burkholderiales; family Comamonadaceae; genus Hydrogenophaga; species Hydrogenophaga sp. NH-16. The sequence goes on along the minus strand of NZ_CP029344.1, from coordinate 1,474,232 downwards.
GTGGTGGACGACCTGACCGGCAAGCGCCTGGGCCGCGCGTCCAGCGGCACCTTCCGCACCGCCGACGTGGTGGGTCTGGACACCATGGCCCACGTCATCAAGACGCTGCAGGACAACCTGAACGAGCAGACCGACCCGTTCTACGGCAGCTTCGGCACGCCGCCCGTGCTGGCCAAGCTGATCGAGATGGGGAACCTGGGCCAGAAGGCCAAGGCCGGTTTCTTCAAGAAGGTCGGCCGCGACATCCAACGCTTCGACCTGGAGAGCGGCGAGTACGTGCCCGCGGGCGAGAAGGCGGACGAGGTCTATGGCCGCATGCTCAAGCGCCCGGCCGCCGAGCGCCTGAAGCTCTTGCGCAACGCCGAAGGCCCGCAGGGCCAGTTCCTCTGGGCCATCCTGCGTAATGGCTTCCACTACGCCGCCGTGCACCTGGCTGCCATCGCCGAGACCGCACGCGACGTCGACCAGGCCATGCGCTGGGGCTTCGGCATGAAGCAGGGCCCTTTCGAGCTGTGGCAGGAAGCCGGCTGGCTGGAAATGGCGAAGATGGTCCAGGAAGACATCGACGCCGGCAAGGCACTGAGCAAGGCGCCGCTGCCCGACTGGGTGTTCAAGGGCCCGGTGGCCGAGGCCGGCGGCGTGCACACCGCCCAGGGCTCGTGGAACCCGTCCAAGGGCGTGTTCGAAGCACGCCGCAGCCTGCCGGTGTACCAGCGCCAGCACTTCCCCGAACTGCTGCTGGGCGAAGCCGGGCCGAAGTTCGAGACCGCCGGCACCACCATCGAAGAGAACGATTCGATCCGTGTCTGGACGCTGGATGGCGAGGTGCTGATCGCCAGCATCAAGACCAAGATGCACGCCATCAGCCCCGAGGTCTGCGAAGGCCTGATGGCCGCCATTGATCTGGCCGAAGCCGAGTACCAGGGCCTGGTGATCTGGTCGGGCGACGAGCCCTTCAGCGCCGGCGCCGACCTGCAGGCCATGCTGCCGGCCTTCATGGCCGTGGGCGTGGCGGCCATCGAAGACGCCGAAGGCTTCATGCAGCAGATGATGCTGCGCCTGCGCTACGCCAACGTGCCGGTGGTCTCCGCCGTGCGCGGCCTGGCGCTGGGTGGTGGCTGCGAGCTGGCGGTGCACAGCGCGCGCCGCGTGCTGCACATGGAAAGCTATGTTGGTCTGGTGGAAGTGGGCGTGGGCCTGGTGCCCGGCGCCGGCGGCCTGACCTACATCGCGCGCCGCGCGGCCGAAAACGCCGAGACCTCGACGGGCAAGGACCTGCTGCCCTTCCTGACCGAAGGCTTCACTGCCGCGGCCATGGCCAAGGTTGGCGCCAGCGCCATCGAGTCGCGCAAGCTCGGCTACGTGCTGCACTCCGACCTGATCGTGCCCCACAAGGACGAGCTGCTGTTCGTCGCCATCAACGAAGCCAAGGCCCTGTTCGCGGGCGGCTATCGCGCGCCGCACAAGCGCCTGTTCCCGGTCGCCGGCCGCGACGGCAAGGCCACCATCCTGGGCAGCCTGGTCAACATGCGCGACGGCGGTTTCATCAGCCAGCACGACTTCCACATTGCCTCGCTGATCGCGAACGTGGTCACCGGTGGCAACGTGGAGCCGGGCACGCTGGTGAGCGAGGAGTACCTGATGACGCTGGAGCGCCAGGCCTTCTGCTCGCTGATCGTTCACCCGAAAACGCAAGAGCGCATTCTGGGCATGCTGAACACCGGCAAGCCCGTCCGCAACTGAGGAAGCGACATGAAACAAGTTCAAGACGCCTACATCGTCGCCGCCACCCGCACGCCCATCGGCCGTTCGCACAAGGGTTCGTTCAAGCACCTGCGCCCGGACGATCTGCTGGCCCACGCGCTGCGTTCGGCCATGGCCCAGGTGCCGAGCCTGGACCCCAAGGCCGTGGAAGACGTGATCGCCGGTTGCGCGATTCCCGAAGCCCAGCAGGGCCTGAACGTCGCGCGCATCGGCGCCATCCTGGCCGGCTTGCCGAATTCGGTCGGCGGCATCACGGTCAACCGCTTCTGCGCCTCCGGCCTGTCGGCCGTGGCCATGGCGGCCGACAGCATCCGCGTGGGCGAGGCCGACGTGATGATCGCCGCCGGCACCGAGAGCATGAGCATGGTGCCCATGATGGGCAACAGCCCCAGCCTCTCGCCGACCATCTTCCGCAACACCGACGACATCGAGAGCTACGGCATCGCCTACGGCATGGGCCTGACGGCCGAAAAGGTGGCGCAGCAGTGGAAGGTCAGCCGCGACGCGCAAGACGCGTTTGCCGTGCAGTCGCACCAGCGCGCCGTGATCGCCATGAAGAACGGCGAGTTCACGGACGAGATCACGCCGGTGACCGTGCAGGACCGCAGCGTCGACCTGGAATCGGCCGAGGTGTCGATCAGCGAGCGGGTCATCAGCCTGGATGAGGGCGCGCGCCCCGACACCACGCTCGAAGGCCTGGCCAAGCTGCGCACCGTGTTCGCGGCGCGCGGCTCGGTGACCGCCGGCAACAGCTCGCAGACCAGCGACGGTGCGGGCGCGCTGATCCTGGTGAGCGAGGCCGCGCTCAAGCGCTACAACCTCACGCCGCTGGCGCGCTTCGTCGGCTACGCCAGCCGCGGCGTGCCGCCGCACATCATGGGCATCGGCCCGGTCGAGGCGATCCCCGCTGCGCTGAAGTACGCCGGCCTGAAGCAGGACGACATCGACTGGTTCGAACTCAACGAGGCGTTCGCTGCCCAGTCGCTGGCCGTGATGAACACCCTGGGCCTTGACCCGTCCAAGGTCAACCCCATGGGCGGCGCCATCGCGCTGGGCCACCCGCTGGGCGCGACCGGTGCCATCCGTTCCGCCACCGTGGTGCACGCGCTCAAGCGACACAACAAGAAGTACGGCATGGTGACGATGTGCGTGGGCATGGGGCAGGGCGCCGCCGGAGTATTTGAACGCGTGTGACCACGCGCCCCCCGCGCCGCTTCGCGTCACCCCCCAGAGGGGGGCGGCACTGGCGGCCCGGCAAAGCCGGTTCCGCGGTGCCCTTGAAAGAGACACGTCTGTATGAGCGCTCACGTATTTGATCAAGCGATTGCGCTGACCTCCACGGGTAACGGGCTCTATGCCGGCGCCACCTCGCCCGCCTACGCCAACATGGTGGGGCCGTTCGGTGGCATCACGGCCGCGACGATGCTCAACGCCGTGATGTTGCACCCGTCCCTGCTGGGCGAGCCGCTGTCGCTGACGGTGAACTACTGCGCGGCGCTGGCCGACGGGGCGTTCGAGGTCTCAGCTCAGCCGGTGCGCACCAACCGCTCCACCCAGCACTGGGTGGTGTTGGTCACCCAGGCCGGTGCTTCGGGCGAGGCCGAGACCGTGGCCACCGCGACGGTGGTCACCGCGGCCCGGCGCGAGACCTGGAGCGTGGACGACGAGCCCATGCCCGCGGTGCGCAGGCCCGACGAGGTCAAGCCCTATACCGTGCCCTCGCCGGTGGAATGGATCCGGCGCTACGAGATGCGACCCATCGAGGGCGCCATCCCGCGCACCTGGGACGGCACCGGCAGCGACAGCCGCTCGCGCCTGTGGATGCGCGAGGCCGTGCCGCGTGCGTTGGACCTGTGCGGCCTGGCCGCGCTGGCCGATGTGTTTTTCCCGCGCATCTGGCTGCGCCGTGCGACCTATGTGCCGGCCGGCACGGTGTCGATGACGGTGTACTTTCACGCTGGTTCGGCGCAGCTGGCCGAGGTCGGCCACGGCTGGGTGCTGGGCCAGGCCCGCGCGCAGGCCTTCCGCAACGGCTTCTTCGACCAGACGGCGCTGCTCTGGAGCGAGGCCGGGCACCTGCTGTGCTCCAGCCACCAGGTGGTCTACTACAAGGAGTAGCGGCTGAGCGTGGGGCGCGTTCTGTTCAGGGGCGGCCCAGGAACAGGTACAGCCCCGTGTACCCCTTGGGAGCGCTCACCACGCTCAGGTACAGCGGCCCCATGCCCGTGTCCGCGCCGATGAACAGGCTGGTGCCCCAGCGCAGGCCGTGGATGCTGATGTCGCGCCGGCTGGCCCAGGCGTTGCCGCCCTCCAGCGAACCGCCCGCAAACAGCGCGCGCGCCACGCCCACGTTCCAGGGCAGGCGCTGGTAGTAGGTCAGGCGGCCGAACAGCAGGTAGTTGCCCGCGACCTGGCCGACCCGGTAGCCCGAGAGCTGCTGGAAGCCCCCCAGCGAAAACTCGTCGATGGCGCCCACCGGCACCCGCGTGGCGCGGGCGAAGCGGGCGCCGACGTTCAGCGTGTGTGCGCCCCAGGAGTGCACCGTGCTGCCGTTCATTTCCAGCCGGTTGAACGAGACGTCGTCGCCCCCCGAGACCAGGCGCCGCCGGCCCGCCGCCAGCTCGCTCTGGAAGCGGTAACCGGACGACGGGAAGTTGGCGTAGTCCAGCTGGTCCGAGATCAGCGCGGCGCGCACACCGACGTCGCGCCATTTCTGTGTGGCGATGAGTTCGCTGTCGTCGACCTCGCGCGAGACCAGCTCGGGCGTGGCCTTGTGCAGACCCAGCTGCACGCCCAGGCGCAGGTCGCCGTAGCGTCCCAGCAGGCCGATCGGCCAGCCGTAGTCGGCGCCCAGCTTCAGACCCTGCCGCGTGCCGGTGCCCAGCGCCTGGCCGTCGGCGCCGTAGACCTCCAGCCGCTTGAGGCTGGCGTCGACATAGCCCGCGACGAAGCTGTCGTTGGCCCGGCCCAGCGGCTGGTAGAGTTCCGAGAAGGCGGCCAGCGAGGCGCCGATCTGCAGCCGGTTGCGCCATTCGGCGCCGCTGTCGTTGAACCAGTGGCGGTTGTGGCCGATCAGCAGGTTGAAGTCGCCACGCCCGTCGAAGTCGGTGCGCAGGTCCAGGCCCAGGCGCAGGTAGTTGGGGCCCCAGTCGTTCTCGCGCAGGCCGATCACCAGCGTCTCGTCGGTGTTGTCGCGCACCCGTTCCAGCCGGTAGTCGACGCGGTCGTAGTCGCCCGTGGCCGAGAGCTTCTGCAGGTCGGCCTCGATCTGGGGCACGTTGACCCGCTGCCCGGGTGCGGTGTCCAGCGCCAGCGCCAGCGGCTCGACCCGGCTCTCGGGCACGCCCTCGAAGCGCACCGCCTTGATCTGTCCCATGCGTTCGGCGTAGGCCTGCGCGTTCATGCCGCGGCTGGCCTGCCACTGTGCGTAGCCGGCCGGGTCCGCTGAGAAGCGCCTGAGCGCCTCGGCCACGCTGCGCGCGTGGTCCAGGCCGATCTTCACCAGCTCGGGCGCCTTCTCGAAGTCGGCCGAGGTCAGCTTGCCCAGCGAGGGCTGGATCAGCAGGTCGGCGGGCGTGAGCGTGGCGATGCTGGCTTGCACGTTCTGCTCGGTCAGGATGTTGACCATCTGCGTGGTGATGCCCAGCAGGCTGCCCAGGGTCTCGCGCCCGGCCAGCGGCGTGCCGATGTTGACCGCGATGACCACGTCGGCGCCCATGCGGCGCGCGACGTCCACCGGCAGGTTGTTCACCAGACCACCATCGCCGAGGATCTGGCCGTTGAGCTCCAGCGGCGCGAACACACCCGGCACCGACATGCTGGCGCGCATGGCCGCCGCCAGGTCGCCGTGGTCCAGCACCACGGCCTTGCCGGTCTCCATGTCGGTGGCCACGGCGCGGAACGGCGTGGGCAGGCCGTCGAAGGTGGCCAGCAGGCGCGTGGACAGCGTATAGCGGCGCAGCAGCAGCTCCAGCGAGCGCGTCGACACCGCGCCAGTGGGCAGGCGGAACTCGCCGTCGCGGAAGCCGATTTCCAGCACCGGCGAGAGCTCGAAGTCCTCTTCCTTGCGGCGCTGCGAGAGCAGCTGGCGCGGCACGCGGCGCTCGAACACGTCGCCCCAGTCCACCTTGAGCAGCTCGGCCTCCAGCTCGTCGGCGCCCATGCCGGCCGCATAGAGGCCGCCGATGATCGCGCCCATCGAGGTGCCGACGATCATGTCCACCGGCACCTTCATTTCTTCCAGCACCTTGAGCACGCCCACGTGCGTCAGACCACGCGCGCCGCCGCCCGAGAGCACCAGGGCGACCTTGGGTTTCTGCACGGCGGGCGGAGGCGCGGTCGGTGCCGGGGTCTGCGCGTTCGCGGCAGTGGCCGACAGCAGCCACAGCGCGGCCAGCAGGGCGCGCAGCCAGGGAAACGGGGACGTGTGGGGCATCGGTGTGCTCTCGGACAGCGGGATGCGGCCGAGTGTAGAAGCGTGGTGCCGGGTTGTCGCCGATTGGGCAGGCCACCCCACGCCGCGCGGCGCTTTCGTGTTACCTTGCGCCGACTTTTTGCCACCCCAGAGCGAGCACCCCACCATGTCCGACATCCTCGTCCACACCGAAGCCGGCATCACCACGCTGACCTTCAACCGCCCCGACAAGAAGAACTCCATCACCGCCGCCATGTACGGCGCGCTGGCCGACGCGATCGCCGCCGCAGCCGCCGACCCGGCCGTGCGCGTGGTGGTGTTCCAGGGCAACGAAACCACCTTCAGCGCCGGCAACGACATCGGCGACTTCCTCAACAACCCGCCCGCGACCGAAGACTCGCCGGTGTTCCGTTTCCTGCGCGGCATCGCCCAATTTCCCAAGCCGCTGCTGGCCGCGGTGTGTGGCCCGGCCGTCGGCATCGGCACCACGCTGCTGTTCCACTGCGACCTGGTCTACGCAGGCGACAACGCCGCGTTCTCCATGCCCTTCGTGAACCTGGGCCTGTGCCCCGAGGCCGCGTCCAGCCTGCTGGTGCCGCAGATGCTGGGCTACCACCGCGCGGCCGAGGCGCTGCTGCTGGGCGAGCCCTTCATGGCCGAGGCCGCGCTGGAAGTGGGCCTGGTCAACCGCGTGCTGCCGCCGAGCGAGGTCACCGGCTACGCGCAGTCGGTGGCGCGCAAGCTGGCCGCCAAGCCGCTGGCCTCGCTGGTCGAGACCAAGCGCCTGATGAAGAAGGGCAACGCCGCGCTGGTGATGGCCACCATGGCCGAAGAGGGCGCGAGCTTCGGCCGCATGCTCGGCGAGCCGGCCGCGAAAGAGGCTTTTGGCGCGTTCATGGAACGCCGCAAGCCGGACTTCTCGAAGCTCTGATCAGGCGGTTCGCCGCCGGGCAGCCCCAAGGCGAATCAGCCCTCGGGGGGCAGTGACCCGCGCAGCGGTGGAGCGCGGGGGCTTCAGTTCAGTCGCGCCACCCAGTAGGTCGCGCCTTCGGCGCCGTAGCGCTCCGAGTGCGGCGCCCCGTGTTCCAGTTCGAACAACTCGCCCGGCACCAGGTGCCGGGTCTCGCCGCCCACGGTGAGCCACATCTCGCCCTGCACCACCAGGGCCTTCACCGCGAAGGGGTGCGTGTGTTCTTCCAGCACCGTGTCCGGTGCCCACACCCGTTCCAGCACCTCGTCGAAGCCTTCGGCCAGGGCGACGCTCTTGAATGTTTCAAAGGTCTTGGGCATGGCGTTCTCCTGTCTGCAGCCAATACCCGATTGCAGCATGGCCCTTTTGGCATGGCGCGGGTAGGGGTTTGCCGCGAGCCGCTCCTGTGTAGCATGCGCGATCCAGCGTTCCGACACCCGAAAGGCCCGCCATGTCCTACATGCTCCTGATCCACGAACCCGTCGGCCAGCGCGCCACCCGCACCGAGGCCGAGGGCCGCGCCGCCTACGCCGCCATGGTCGCGTTCGGCGAGCGGCTGGCGGCCGAGGGGCGGCTCAAGGCGGTGGAGTCGCTGGCGGGTCTGGACACGGCGGTGCGCGTGAGCCACGCCAGCGGGCAGGCCCAGACCCTGGACGGGCCCTTCGCCGAGGCCAAGGAAATGATCGGAGGCTTCTTCCTGCTGCAGAACGTGAATCGCGAGCAGGCCATCGCGCTGGCCCACGAATGTCCGGCCGCGCAGTGGTGCACGGTGGAGGTGCGGGCGCTGGCGCCCTGTTTCGACGAAAGCCACGCCTGATCCGGGTAATCCCGTAGATCGGGCCTGTCGAAATCGCGCAGGCTGCTTCGTCGTGGTGTTGTCGCCACCAAGGAGTCCTGCCATGCCCACCCTGCATTTCGACATCCACATCGCCGCGCCGCGCGAACGCGTCTGGCGCACCATGCTGTACACGCCCACCTACGAGCGCTGGACCGCGACCTTCTGTGAAGGCTCGCGCTACGACGGCAGCTGGGAGGCCGGAACGCCCATCCGCTTTCTGGGCCCCAACGGAGACGGCATGGTGGCGGAGATCGCCGAACACCGGCCGGCCGAGTTCGTCTCGATCCGCCACCTCGGCACGATCAGCAACGGCGTGGAAGACACCACCAGCGAGGCGGTGCGCGCCTGGGCGCCGTGCTTCGAGAACTACAGCTTCACCGACGAGGCCGGCGGCACGCGCCTGCGCGTCGACTGCGACGTGTTCGGCAGCTACGAGGACTGGATGAACCAGACCTGGCCCAAGGCGCTGCAGGCGCTCAAGACCATCTGTGAAACCCCCACCTGAGGAGAGTCCCATGACCACCACCACCGTGCCCATGTGCGCCGTCGTGCACTTTGAAATGCCCTACAAGGACCGCGAGCGCGCCGCGCGCTTCTACGCCGCCGCCTTCGGCTGGACCCACCAGTTCCTCGGTCCGGAGATGGGCGACTACATGCTGGTCAACACCGCGCCGGCCGGCGCCCGCCCGCCTGTGCCGCCCGAGGCCGCACTGGGCTCGATCAACGGCGGCCTGTTTCCCTTCAACGCCGACTGGCCGATGCAGCATCCTTCGGTGGTGATCGGCGTGCCCGACATCCGCGCCGCTATGCAGCGGGTGCGCGACGCGGGCGGCGAGGTGATCGGCGAGCCAATGGCCATTCCCGGCGTGGGCCAGTACGTGGTGTTCCGCGACACCGAGGGCAACCACAACAGCATGATGGAACCGGACATGCAACCCCCCGCCTGCAAAACATGATCACCCCCGCCGTGCTGCGCACGACCCCCTCAAGGGGGCAACACCTGCGGCCTGGCAAAGCCAGTTCCGCGGTGTTCTCGAAACTGAAAACCAGAGGACCGTTCTCATGCGATTCATGATCATTGTCAAAAGCTGCCCCGAGTTCGAGGCCGAGCTCATGCCCGAGGCGCCCGAGGAACTCATGGCCGAGATGGCCGCCTACCACGAGGAGTTGGCGCGCGCGGGCGTGCTGCTCGACGGCAGCGGCCTGCACCCCAGCCGCACCGGCTGGCGCATCCACTACGACGAGGCCGGCGGCCGCAAAGTCGTCGACGGCCCGTTTGCCGAAGCCAAGGAGCTGATCGCCGGCTACACCCTGATCCAGGTGCGCTCGCGCGAAGAGGCGATGGAGTGGAGCCGCCGCTTCCCGAACCCGGCCGGCAAAGGCAAGCCCGCCGTGATCGAGCTGCGCCAGCTGATCGAGCTCGACGAGTTCCCGCCCAGCGCCGCGCTCGACCAGATGAAAGCCATTGACGGCATCGCCCCACAACCCTGAAGGAGAACCCATGTTCCGCCAGATCTTTGTCAACCTGCCCATTGAGGACATGGCCCGCTCGCAGGCCTTCTTCAAGACCCTGGGCCTCACGTTCAACCCGCGCTTCACCAACGAGCAGGGCGCCTGCCTGGAAATCGGCGAGAACTTCTACGCCATGCTGCTGGTCAAGCCCTTTTTCCAGGGCTTTGTCCAGAAGCCGATCAGCGACGCCCACCAGAGCACCGAGGTCATCCTGGCCCTGTCGGTGGACAGCCGCGCCGAGGTGGAGGAGGTGGTGCGCAAGGCCGTGGCCGCCGGGGCGACCCGCATTCCGGAGCCCAAAGACTACGGCTTCATGTTCCAGGACGGTTTCGCCGACCTCGACGGCCACCAGTGGGAGGTGTTCTGGATGGACGAGGCGGCCGCGCCCGCGCAGATGTGACGGCAGGGGTGTAGAAACGGCGCGTGCATTCCGCGATCCACGACACCATCGCCACCGTCTGGCGCCTCGAATCCGCCCGCATCGTGGCGGCGGTGGCGCGGCGCGTGCGCGACGTGGGCGTGGCCGAAGAACTGGCGCAGGACGCCCTGGTCGCGGCCCTGGAGCGCTGGCCGCTCGATGGTCTGCCCGACAGGCCCGCCGCCTGGCTCATGACCACCGCCCTGAACCGCGCGCTCGACCACCTGCGCCACCGCCAGATGGCCGACGCCCGGCACGGTGACATCGCCAGCGACCTCGAAGCGATGGAGGCCCACGTGGTTCCCGACTTCAGCGACAGCCTCGACCGCCGGCGCGAAGACGCCGTGCTGGGCGACGACCTGCTGCGGCTGATCTTCACCGCCTGCCACCCGGTGCTGCCGCCCGAATCGCGCGTGGCGCTCACGCTCAAGCTGCTGGGCGGCCTCTCCACCGCCGAAATCGCCCGTGCCTACCTGGTGCCCGAGGCCACGCTCGCGCAGCGCCTGGTGCGCGCCAAGCGCACGCTGGCCGATGCCAACGTTCCGTTCGAGCTGCCGCCGCCCGAGCTGCTGGGCGAGCGCCTGGCCTCGGTGCTCGAAGTGGTCTACCTGGTCTTCAACGAGGGCTACACCGCCACCAGCGGCGCCGACTGGATGCGCCCCGCGCTGTGTGACGAGGCCCTGCGCCTGGGGCGCATGCTGGCCGAACTCGCGCCGCAGGAGGCCGAGGTGCTGGGCCTGCTCGCGCTGATGGAGATCCAGGCCTCGCGCACCGCGGCGCGCACCGACCGCGACGGCCAGCCCATCCTGCTGGCCGACCAGGACCGCCGGCGCTGGGACCGGCTGCTGATCCGCCGCGGCCTGACCGCGCTCGACCGTGCGCAGGCGCTCGGTCAGCCAGTCGGCCGCTACCGCCTGCAGGCGCAGATCGCGGCCTGCCACGCGCGTGCGCCGCGCGCCGTTGACACCGACTGGCCGCAGATCGCCGCGCTCTACGCCGAGCTGATGCGCGTCGCGCCCTCGCCGGTGGTGGAGCTCAACCGCGCGGTGGCGGTGGGCATGGCCGAGGGGCCGGCCGCGGGCCTGGCCATCGTCGAGACCCTGTTGCAGGACAAGGCGCTGGCGCGCTACCACTGGCTGCCCGCGGTGCAAGGTGACCTGCTGGAGAAACTCGGAAGGCACGACGAGGCCAGGGCGGCGTTCCTGCAAGCGGCGGCATCCGCCGGCAATGAGCGTGAGCAGGCCTTGCTGCGCGCGCGTGCCGATGGGCCGGCGCCTACCGGTAACCGATCAACCGCCCGGCGGTGATCACCCCCAGCCAGAGCAGGACCGACAGCACACCGTGCCAGCGCCAGCCCGGGCGCGGCGGCACGCCGACCGCGGCGCCCAGCCGCCGCCAGTGCGGATCGAGCCGCAGCCACAGCGCGTTGAGCACCGCCGCGGCCAGCAGCGCCAGTTTGATGCCGAACAGTGGCTCGACCACATAGTCGAGCGGGCGCGTGGCGAAGAGCAGCGCGCCGGTGGCCAGCGCCAGCAGCAACCCGGTGATGGCCACTGGCACCAGGGTGGTCGCCAGCGGCTCCAGCGGTACAGACCGGAACGCTCCGATCAGCCGCAGATCCAGCGGCACGATGGCGCCGAACAGCAGCGCGATGCCGACCACATGACCGGTGTTGACCAGCGGGTAGAGCCAGACCGAAGCGCGCAGCACCTCCGACAGGCCAGTGGCCTGCAGTGCGGCGGCCAGGGGCTCCAGCATCAGTTGCGGTCGGGGTAAAGGTCGTAGGTCTTGCCGTCGATCACCAGGCGCTCGGCCTTGAAGACCTTCTTTTTCGGGTCGCTGTGCTTGTGGCCCGAGACGGTCAGCTTCACGCCCTTGACCAGCATCGCGTCTTTCAAGCCGGCGCGCTCGTTGCGCCAGGGCTGGCCGACCTCGACGATCCAGTTGGCGCCATCCACGGCCAGCGTCAGCTCGCCGTGCGGGTTGCCGAGCCTGGCCGCGACGATGGTGCCGGTGAGTTCGGAATTCACGTCCTCGGCCCAGACCCAGCCGTGGTGGGCGGCGGCGGGCAGGGCCAGCAACAGCCCCAAGGCTGCGGCGGCCAGCTGCAGCAAGGCACGTGAGAAGAACGGTGCGGGAGTCGGGGTCATGAAGGGCCTCGCAGGGAAGGGGAAAGGGCACCATCGGAAGTCGGCAGTGTGCGACCGTCTGTGAGAGGGCGCAATGTTTGACCCTCGTCGGGTTGGGCTGTTGTCTCATGGGCGTGGCTTTGGTTTTCCGGCGTTCGGCCGATATGCATCGGTGTCAGGACATCAACAGAGATCCCCATGCCTGTATTGCGACGCTTGCTTCCACGACGGCTCCGTGCGGATGCCGCTGCCATCACCCTGGCCCTTGTCGTCGGTGTGGCGCCAGCCTGGGCCCAGGCCGGAACCGCCGCGCCACCCGACGCCCAAATTGCAAAGGTGCCGATGAAGGGCGCCGGAACCTTCGGCTCTACCCTGGAGCTGCACACCGAGGTTTTCAAGCCGGCGGGGGACGGGCCGTTCCCGGTGCTTGTGTATGCCCACGGCAGATCCGGAACTCAGCAAGAGCGGAGCGCCATGACCGAGGTCGTTCCGCGCCAGTTCCTGAACTACTGGACAGAGCAGGGCTTCGCGGTGGTGGCGCCTGCGCGACCGGGCTACGGCAAGACGGGCGGCAGTGACCGCGAGGTGCCGGGGCACCGATGGGGGCCTGGCGGGGCATGCCTCGGTGCGCCAGACCCTGCGCGTGTCGCAACGGTCGCTGCAGCGGCCACTCAGGCGGCTGTCACCTGGGCGAGGGAGCAGCCGTGGGCGGTGCGGTCAAAGATCGTACTGGCGGGTAACTCGGTCGGAGGCCTCGCGACCGCGGCGCTCGCTGCGACAGATCCGGAAGGCGTCGTGGCCTACATCAACTTTGCGGGCGGGGTTGCGGGCAATCCTGACCAGTCGCCCGGTAAAAGCTGCGCCCCGGAGTTGGTGCGTGACGCGTTCTCGCGGTATGGCAAGACAACGCGCGTTCCAGGCTTGTGGCTCTATGCGGAAAACGACAGGTTCTGGGGCGCCGACGTTCCAAAGCAATGGCACGCGGCGTTTGCAGAAGGAAGCCCGGGCGCGGTCTTCGTTGCGACGCCGCCTGTGCCCAATGCGGACGGACATGAGCTCATCTTCGTCGGCCGTGACCTGTGGTCCGCCGCTGTCGACAGATTTCTGAAGGACATGGGACTTCGGTAGCCGCGCGATCCTCGCCTGGAAAGAGGGGTGGCCCGTCACACCCCCGTCACACCCCCTCCCGATGATCCGCCGGTCGGGCGCCTGTTGATGGCGCACCGCAGCACCACCGATCATCCGTTCATCCCACCGGAGGGAATCCCCATGTCGTTCCTGTCCCGTCTCCTGGGTCTGGCCCTGCTGGGCCTGACCGCCTCGATGGCGCTGGCCCAGTCGCCCGCCGCGGCCCATCGCCACGCCTCTCATGGCAGCGCCGAGCGGCCTTCGCATGTGCAGCTCGGCCCGCGCCCGTTCTTCCTGGTCGACGACATGGCCGACGGTCCGCTCAAGCGCGAACTGCAGCGCTGCGCCAAGCGCGGCGACTTCACGCCGCGCGACTTTTCCATTGGCCACCGCGGCGCCGCCATGCAGTTCCCCGAGCACACGCGGGAGTCGTACACGGCCGCCGCGCGCATGGGCGCCGGCATCGTGGAATGCGACGTCACCTTCACCAAGGACAAGGCGCTGGTCTGCCGCCATGCGCAGAACGACCTGCACACGACCACCAACATCCTGGTCACGCCGCTGGCCGCCAAGTGCACCCAGCCCTTCGTGCCCGCCGTGCTCGACGCCGACGGCAAGGTGGTGACACCGGCCAAGGCCGAGTGCCGCACCAGCGACATCACGCTCGCCGAGTTCAGGACCCTGCGCGGCAAGATGGACGCCTTCAACCCGGCCGCCCGCACGCCCGAGCAGTACCTGGGCGGCACGGCCAACTGGCGCACCGACCTTTACTCGGGGCCGAGCAGCGGCACGCTGATGACCCACGCCGAGTCGATCGAGCTGTTCAAGCAACTGGGCGTGAAGATGACGCCCGAGCTCAAGAGCCCGAGCGTGGCGATGCCGTTCGACGGCTTCACGCAGCAGGCCTATGCGCAGAAGATGATCGACGAGTACAAGGCCGCCAAGGTGCCGCCGCGCGACGTGTTCCCGCAGTCCTTCGACATCGGCGACGTGCTGTACTGGGTGAACAACGAGGCCTCGTTTGGCAAACAGGCGGTGTACCTGGACGACGCCAATTCGGTCGCGGACCTGCCCGACCTCAAGACCCTGGCGGGCTACAAGTCACAGGGCATCCACTTCTGGGCGCCACCCACCTTCGCGCTGCTGGCCGCCGAGGGCGGCAAGATCGTCCCCTCACAGGCCGCGAAGGACGCCAGGGCCGCGGGTCTGGGCCTGATCACCTGGACGCTGGAGCGCTCGGGCATCCTGGCCGACGGCAACAACGGCTGGTACCACCAGACCTTCGACAGCGCGGTGAAGACCGAGGGCGACATGCTGCAGGCGCTGCACGTGCTGGCCAAGGAGGTGGGGGTGGTCGGCGTGTTCTCCGACTGGCCGGCCACCACCACCTTCTATGCCAACTGCATGAACCTGCGCTGAGCGCGCGCCGGGCGACACCGAGGGCGCTGCCCGACCGGGTGCTGCTACGACAACCCGGCCTTCGACCCGGCGATGGAGGCGCTGCCGCTGAGCCACTTCGAGCCCATGCTGCGCCGGCTGATGGCGGTGCCGAAGAGCTCGGTCTACAAGGCCGCCCTGCCGGTCGGGAAGACCACCGCCTGAGGCCGGCGGTCAGTCGTAGCGCGCGACGGTCAGGCCTTCCATGCTGATCTCCGGCGTGCGGCCGGCGATCAGGTCGGCCATCACGCGGCCGGTGCCGGTGGCCATGGTCCAGCCCAGCGTGCCGTGGCCGGTGGACAGCAGCAGGTTGTCGTACCTGCATGCGCCGACGATGGGCGTGCCGTCCGGCGTCATGGGGCGCAGGCCGGTCCAGAACTCGGCCTTGGCCACGTCGCCACCCTTGGGGAACAGGTCGGTGACCACGAACTCCAGCGTCTTGCGCCGGCTGTCGTTGAGTTCGAGGTCGAAGCCGGACAGTTGGGCCGTACCGCCCACGCGGATGCGGTCGCCCAGCCGTGTGACGGCGACCTTGTGGGTCTCGTCCATGATGGTCGACTCGGGTGCCTTGTGGGCGTTGGTGATGGGCACGGTGATCGAGAAGCCCTTGACCGGGTAGACCGGGATGTGAATGCCCAGCGGCGCCAGCATGGCGGTGGAGTAGCTGCCCAGCGCGAGCACGTAGCGGTCGGCGGTCTTGAGGCCTTCGCTGGTGCGCACGCCGGTGATCTGGTGGCCGTTGCGCTCCAGCGCGTCGATGCTGACGCCGAAGCGGAACTTCACGCCCAGCGCCGTGGCCTTCTCGGCCAGCGCGTTGGTGAACTTGAAGCAGTCGCCGGTCTCGTCGCCGGGCAGGCGCAGCGCGCCGACGAACTTCTCCTGCACGTCGGCCAGCGCCGGCTCGTACTGCAGGTAGCCGGCGCGGTCGAGCACCTGGTAGGGCACGCCGTATTCCTTCAGGATCTCGATGTCCTTGCCGGTGCCGTCGAGCTGCTTCTGGGTGCGGAACAGCTGCAGCGTGCCCTGCTCGCGGTGGTCGTACTGAATGCCGATGTCGGCGCGCAGTTCCTTCAGGCAGTCGCGGCTGTATTCGGCCAGCCGCACCATGCGGCCCTTGTTGACCTGGTAGCGCGCCTCGGTGCAGTTGCGCAGCATCGACAGGCCCCAGCGCCACATGGCCGGGTCGAGCATGGGTTTGATGACCAGCGGGCTGTGGTGCATCAGCAGCCACTTGATGGCCTTCACCGGCACGCCCGGGCCGGCCCAGGGCGCGGAGTAGCCGGGCGAGACCTCGCCCGCGTTGGCGTAGCTGGTCTCCAGCGCCGGGCCGGGCTGGCGCTCGATCACCTCGACCTCGTGGCCGTCGCGCGCCAGGTAGTACGCGATGGTGGTGCCGATGACACCGCTGCCCAGAACCAGTACCCGCATGTTGTTCTCCGATGAGGCCCGCGGCGCGATGGCGCCGCTGGTGGCCCGATGCAATGCGTTTTGCAAGCGCCGTGCCACCGGGCGCGTGATCGCAAGTGCTTGATCTGAAAAGAAAAGTAACTGGAGTCTTATCAAGTTGGATTGAAATCGTTACGGAAGAGGGGTGCAGGTGGATTGAAATAAATACAATGGATCGAAACCGATACACACCATGCGCATCGACGTCCACTTCACCGACCGGGTCGGCATTGCCCAGGAAATCCTCGCCGCGCTCGCCAGCCGCGCGCTCAACGTCTCGGCGGTCGAGGTCGAGCCGCCGCACATCTATATAGAAGCGCCCACGCTCGGCGCCGACGACCTGGCCGCGCTGCGCGAGCCGCTGCTGCGGGTGGCGGGTGTGCTCTCGGTGGCCGAGCTGGAGATGCTGCCGGGCGCGCGGCGGCGGCTCTACCTGGACGCGCTCATGGCCTCGCTCACCGACCCGGTGCTCGCGGTCGACGGACGTGGCGTGGTGGTGCTGGCGAACGCGGCGGCGGTGGCGGTGTGCGGCATGCCCGAGGCCGAGCTGGCCGGCCGCTCACTGCGCGAACTCACGGGCGATGCCGCGCTGGTGGACGCGCTGGTGGCGCAGGGCGCGCGCTTGCCGGTGAGCGAGGTGCAGGTGGGCGGGCAGCGCTTCCTGATGGAGACCGTCGCGTTGCACGACGCGGGCGGCAGCGTGGCCGGCGCGGTGCTGACGCTGCACGCGCCGCAGCGCCTGGGCGAGCGCATCAGTGCGCTGCAGAACCACGGCGCGGGCGGTTTCGAGGCGATCCTGGGGCAGTCGCCCGCGATCCGCGCACTCAAGCAGCGCGCCATGCGCATGGCCCAGGTGGATGCGCCGCTGCTGATCCGCGGCGAGACCGGCACCGGCAAGGAACTGGTGGCCCAGGCCTGCCACGCCGGCAGCCCACGCCGCGACCAGCCCTTCTTCGCGCTCAACTGCGCGGCCCTGCCCGAGAGCCTGGCCGAGAGCGAGTTGTTCGGCTATGCCAGCGGCGCCTTCACCGGCGCGCTGCGCGGCGGCCGGCCGGGCCTGCTGGAGCTGACCGACGGCGGCACGCTGTTCCTCGACGAGGTGGGCGAGATGTCGCCCTACCTGCAGGCCAAGCTGCTGCGCTTCCTCAACGACGGCAGCTTCCGCCGCGTCGGTGGCGAGCGCGACCTCAAGGTCAATGTGCGCATCATCAGCGCGACCCACCGCGCGCTGGAGGACATGGTGGCCAGCGGCGCGTTCCGCCAGGACCTGTTGTTCCGGCTGGACGTGCTGCAGCTGAACCTGCCGCCGCTGCGCGAGCGCACCGAGGACATCCTGCCGCTGGCGCAGGTGTTTCTCGAACGCGCCTGTGCGCAGATCGGCCGGCCCAGGGCGCGGCTCAGCCGCGCGGCCGGCGAGGCGCTGCTGGCCAATCCCTGGCACGGCAATGTGCGGCAGCTGCAGAACGTGGTGTTCCGCGCGGTCACGCTGAGCGACGCGGCGGTGATCGACGTGCCGGCGCTGGAGCTGGCCGGGGCCGACGTGAGCGCGGTGTCGACGGCCGCCGTGCAGGAGGAGGTGACGACGCTGGAAGAAGCGGTGGCCGGCTTCGAGCGCGGGCTGCTGCAGCGCCTGCTGCCCGACCACCCGAGCACGCGCAAGCTGGCCGAGCGCCTGGGCACCTCGCACTCGGCCATCGCCGCGCGGCTGCGGCGTTATGGTCTCAAGGCCCCTTGAAAGGGCGAAAAAAAGCCCCGGCGGTGGGCCGGGGCAAGCGAGGAGTTCTCGTGGAACAACAATCGGTCAGGCGCCTTGCTGGATGCCTGCGAGGATCCAGCCGCCGTTGCCCTGGTGCGGCTTGGTCAGGTGCCAGATTTCGTCGACCGGGCTGGTCACGCCGTCTTCGCGCAGCTCGCCGGTGAAGCGCACGCTCACCACGTACAGGGCGTCTTCTTCGGCCACTTCCAGCACCTGGGCGTTGAGGCTCAGCACGTCGGTGTGCTGGGTGGCGCCGTTGCGGTCGCGGATGTCCATCTGCAGCTCGGCAAACATCTCCGGCGAGGTGAACTGGCGGATGTCGTCCAGGTTGCCGGTGTCATTGGCCGCCTGCAGGCGGATGTAGTTCACCTTGGCGTTGCGCTCGAAGGCGGCGACGTCGAAGTCGGCCGGGATGCGCGGCTGCGCGCCTTGCAGGTTGGCACCGATCATCGAGCCACCGGCGGCAGCGCCACCGGTCTGCACCGGGCTGGCGGGCATGCGGAAGGCGTTGTTCGAACCGCCCGCACCGGCTGCGGCACCGGCGTAGGCCATGCCGCCTTGCGACGCCGCGGCCCGCTTGCGCATGATGAAGCCGATCACCGCCAGAGCGGCCATCACCATCAGGCCGATCATCAGCATGTTGGCGAGTTCTTCACCGAAGCCCAGGTGCGAGGCCAGCGCGGCCAGGCCCAGGCCGGCGGCCAGACCGGCCACCGGGCCCATCCAGCTGCGCTTGGGCGCGGCGGCGGCACCGGCCGCGGCACCTGCGGCAGGTGCGGCGTTCGGCGAGGCATCGGGCGCCTTGGCGGGCGGGGTGGCCTGGCGCTGCATGCCCAGCGACTTGCCGCCGCCGATGCGCTTGGCCTCTGCGTCCATGTGGGCGGTGCCCAGGCCCAGCGTCAGCACGACGGCGAGCAGGGAAAGCAGTTTTTTCATGAGAAGTCTCCTGCTGAAGGAAATTGAAGAACGACTAGGGTAGCGACAATTCAATCCCGAAAAAGCATATAAACAGATAGATACCTTCTTAAAAAGAAGGAATTTATGCGATGGCTCAGGCCCGGTGGAGGGTCTGCTGCCGTGTGTGGGCCTTGACCGCCTGTTGCAGCGCGCGGCGCATCGCGCTGTACCGTTCCAGTGACGCCTCCATGTCCGCCAGCGGCACATGCCCCGCCGCCGCTGCGGCCAGCACCGTGGCCTTGAGGTGCTGGTAGGCGGCCTCCATGGGCAGGAGGTCGAGTGCAGGGCGGGGGCCCGGGACTACCCGGCCGTGTTCGGCCAGCAGGAAGGTGGCCGTGGACACGAAGCGCTGGTGCGCATCGGGCAGCCGGGGGTCCGCGGCGCCGGGTGGCACCAGCGGTGCGGAGACCCGCAACTGTTCGGCGCAGGTTTCGTAGTAGCGCAGGATGCGCAGCAGCTCCGCCAGGCGTTCGGTGGAGGCTGGTGTGAGTGCGCTGCGGCCCATGCGCTCCACAAAGCGCTCCACGGCGGCGTCGAGCTGCGAAAGCACCGTCTGGCCGCTGGCCAGCGCCTCGGGCGTGGCCACCTTCAGCACGGCGCCCGCCTGGTGCACGCACAGCTTGCCCAGGCGCGCGATCTCCTGCTCCAGCGCGTCCAGTGCCAGCGTGGGCACGGCCAGCACGTTGTCGTCCAGGAAGCGGGGCTGCGCCTCGTCCTCCTCCCGGGCGCGAAAGCGCTGCAGCAGCCAGTGCGTGAGGCGGTCGGCCAGCGGCCACATGAGCAGCACGCCCAGCAGATTGAATGTGGTGTGGAACAGCGCCAGCTTGGTGGCCGGGTCGGGTGGCAGCGACAGCGCTTCGCGTGCCGCCGACAGCGCGTCGACGAGCCAGGGCAGGAGCAGCAGTGCCACCGCGCCGGTGAGCAGGTTGAACAGCACGTGGGCGGCGGCCGTGCGGCGCGCGTTGGGGGTGGCGCCGATGCCGGCCAGGGCGGTGGTCACCGCGCTGCCAATGTTGGCGCCGATCACCACCGCGGCCGCGCCCTGGGGTCCGATCAGTCCGCTCTGGGCCGCGGTCAGGGTGATGGTCATGGCTGCGCTGGACGACTGCATCAGCACCGTCATCATCAGGCCGATGCCCAGCTGGGCCAGCACCGAGAGCGCGTCCGTGCCCTGCGGCAGGCTGATCTGCCCGGCCAGGCCCACGAACGCCTGCTGCAGCAGGCCGATGCCCAGGAACAGCAGCCCGAAGCCGGCCAGCGCCGTGCCCAGGGCGCCGCGGCGCTGGTGCTCGCCGCTCAGGCGCATCAACGCGCCCAGGCCCACCAGCGGCAGCGCGAGCGCCTCCATCCCGAACTTCAGACCCACCAGGGCCACGATCCAGCCGGTCATGGTGGAGCCCACGTTGGCACCGAACACCACCCACACCGCGGGCGCCAGCCCCAGCAGACCCGCGTTGACAAAGCCGATGGCGGCCACGCCCACCGCGGTGGACGATTGCACCAGGGCCGTCACCAGCACGCCGGTGCCCAGCGCATGCCAGCGGGTGCGCGTGGACTGGCTCAGGATGTTGTGCAGGGCCGGTCCGGCGACCAGCTTGAGGCCATCGGTCATCATGCCCATGCCCAGCAGAAACAGGCCCAGACCTCCGACCAGCGGACCGAGGGAAGACCAGAGGTTCATGGTGCGAGCAAACGGTGGGAGCGTCGGGTGGCGTGGGGTGGGCTCATGAATGAACGGCGCATCGGGTGGTGAGGTTCCGGGGATTGTGGGCGCTGGCGGGGGCAGATGTCGGGCCGGTGACAGCGAAGTCTATTTATACAAAGCAAATGCTTGCTAAAAATAAGAGCCGCTGCTAAGGTGCCTCCCCATGATCCCGGACACCCCCGACCACAGCACAGACCCGGCGCCCCGGCGCGCCCGCGGGCGACCCCGCAAGACCGCCGACGAGCGCGACGACGGCAACCGCCGCCAGGACCTGCTGCGCGCCGCGGCCCGCCTGTTCCGCCAGCAGGGCTTTGCCGCCACGAGCACGCGCGACATCGCGGCCGCCGCAGGCATGCGCTCGGGCTCGCCCTTCTACCACTTTGAAAACAAGGAGGCGCTGCTGGCCGCCGTGATGCTTGAAGGCATGCAGCGCGCCACCGGGCGCCAGGCCGGTGCCATGCACGCCGCGGTCGCCGCCGCGGGCCAGACGCTGAGCGCGCGCGAGTGCCTGCGTGTGCTGGTGCGCAACCACCTGGAGGTGCTGCTGGGTGCAGAGAGCGACTTCATCCCGGTGATGCTCTACGAGTGGCGCTCCTTGTCCGAGGTGCAGCGCCAGGCGGTCAACGAGCTGCGGCGCGGGTACGAGGCCGTCTGGGTGCCGGTGCTGCAGGCGCTGCACGACAGCGGCGAGCTGCAGGGCGACCCGAGCCTGGCGCGGCTGATGATCTTCGGCGCGCTCAACTGGGCGGTGCAGTGGTTCGAGCCGGGCCGCCGGTCTTCGCTCGACGACCTGACCGAGGCGGCGCTGCAACTGTTCTTGAAGGAAGCCATATGAGCGGTCCCTACCGGTCGGTGTTCCGCGACGGCCTGTTCGCCGGTCGCGTGGTGATGGTCACGGGTGGCGGCTCGGGCATCGGCCGCTGCACCGCGCACGAGCTGGCCCGGCTGGGTGCCATGGTGGTGCTGGTGGGCCGCAACCCCGAGAAGCTGCAGGCCACGGCCATCGAGATCGCCGACGACGGCGGCCGCGCCAGCTTCCACGTCTGCGACATCCGCAACGAAGCCGGCGTCAAGGCCATGGTGGCGGACGCCGTGCAGGCCCACGGCCGCATCGACGCCCTGGTCAACAACGCGGGCGGCCAGTACATCACGCCGCTGGAGAAGATCAGTGCCAAGGGCTGGCAGGCGGTGATCGACACCAACCTGACCGGCGGCTTCCTGGTGGCGCGCGAGTGCTACCTGCAGAGCATGGCGGCGCAGGGCGGCGCCATCGTGAACATCGTCGCGGACATGTGGGGTTCGATGCCCGGCATGGGCCACAGCGGCGCCGCCCGCATGGGCATGGTGAGCTTCACCGAGACCGCCGCGATGGAGTGGGCGAAAAGCGGCGTGCGCGTGAACGCGGTCGCACCGGGCTACATCGCCTCCAGCGGCATGGACCATTACCCGCCCGAGGCCGGGCCGATGCTGCGCGAGATGCGCCAGACCGTGCCGCTGGGCGCTTCGGCAACGAGGCCGAGACCTCGGCCGCCATCGTCTTTCTGCTCTCGCCCGCGGCCAGCTTCATCAGCGGCACGGTGTTGCGTGTGGACGGCGCACGGCCCCAGGTGCGCATGGGCTGGGGGCAGGTCGCCGCACCGGCCGAGGTGCAGCAGCGCGACGCGGTGAAACCTTTCGACGGTTTCCACCGCGCGGTCACGCCCAAGGTGTTCCAGTCATGAGCTTTGCGTCGAATTTCAACCCGCACAGCGAACAGGCCGCGCAACGCCGCGACGCCCTGCTGGCGCGCATCGCCCAGCTGCGGGCGCTGGAAGACCGCGCCGCGGCCGCTTCGGCCCTGTCGGCGCCGGTGTTCCACAAGCGCGGGCAGCTGCTGCCGCGCGAGCGCGTGGGCCTGCTGCTGGACCCGGGCGCGCCGTACCTGCCGCTGTGTTCGCTGGCCGGTTTCCTGCAGGACACGAAGGACCCGGAGAAGTCCGTGCCCGGCGGCGGCATGCTGGCTGGCATCGGCTTCATCGGCGGCGTGCGCTGCATGGTGGTGGCCAGCGACTCGGGCATCGAGGCCGGTGCGATCCAGGCGCGCGGGCTGGAGAAGATCCTGCGGGTGCAGGAGATGGCGCTGGAGAACCGGCTGCCTTTCGTGCACCTGGTCGAGAGCGCGGGCGCGAACCTGATGAAGTACCAGGTCGAGGGCTTCGTGCTCGGCGGCGGTCTGTTCCGCAACCTCGCGCGCCTCTCGGCGGCGGGCCTGCCGGTCATCACGGTGCAGCACGGGTCGGGCACCG
Organism: Hydrogenophaga sp. NH-16; assembly: GCF_004006415.1. Classification (NCBI taxonomy): domain Bacteria; kingdom Pseudomonadati; phylum Pseudomonadota; class Betaproteobacteria; order Burkholderiales; family Comamonadaceae; genus Hydrogenophaga; species Hydrogenophaga sp. NH-16. The sequence goes on along the minus strand of NZ_CP029344.1, from coordinate 1,451,473 downwards.
CCGGTGGCGCCTACATGCCGGGCCTCTCGGACATCGTGATCATGGTGCGCGGCCGCTCGCGCGCCTTTCTCGCCGGGCCGCCGCTGCTCAAGGCCGCCACCGGCGAGATCGCCACCGAAGAGGAGTTGGGCGGTGCCGAGATGCACACCACGGTGTCGGGACTGGGCGAGCACCTGGCCGAAGACGACCGCGAGGCCCTGGGCCTGGCGCGCGACATCGTGGCGCGCACCGGCTGGCAGATGCCTCAGCGACCGACGGCGCCCGAACCCCGTTTAGACGCCGAGGACCTGCTGTCCCTGATGCCCGCGCACCACCGCGAACCGGTGGACATGCGCGAGGTCATGGCCCGCATCACCGATGGCTCCGACATCCTTGAGTTCAAGGCGCTCTACGGCGCCGCCACGGTCTGCGCCCAGGCGCACATCGGCGGCCACGCGGTCGGCATCATCAGCAACAACGGTCCCATCGACGTGGCCGGCGCGAACAAGGCCACGCACTTCATCCAGTGGATGTGCCAGCTCGGCCACCCCATCGTCTACCTGCAGAACACCACCGGCTACATGGTCGGCAAGGACAGCGAGCAGGCCGGGATGATCAAGCACGGCAGCAAGATGATCCAGGCGGTGACGAATGCGACGGTGCCGCAGATCACCATCCAGTGCGGCGCCAGTTTCGGTGCGGGCAACTACGGCATGTGCGGCCGCGGTTACGCGCCGCGCTTCCTGTTCAGCTGGCCCAACGCGCGCACCGCGGTCATGGGCGGCGAGCAGGCCGCAAAGACCATGCAGATCGTGGCCGAGGCCGGCATGGCGCGCAAAGGCATTCCCACCGACACGCCCGAGGTGCAGGCGCAGATGAAGGCGCAGTACGACGCCATCGTGCAGAAGTTCGAGTCGCAGGCGGATGCTTTTTATACGAGCGGTCTGGTGCTGGACGACGGCGTGATCGACCCGCGCGACACCCGCGCCGTGCTCCGCTTCTGCCTGGACACCGTGGCCGAGGCGGCGTTGCGCCAGCCGAGGCCCACGCAGTTCGGTGTCGCGCGCATGTGACCACCGCATTCCAGACAACGACAGGAGACACGACATGCAGTTCACCCACGAACACCGCGAGATCCAGAAGACCCTCAAGCGCTTCATCGACGAGCAGATCAACCCGCACGTGGACGAATGGGAAGCGGCCGAGATGTTCCCGGCGCACGAGGTCTTCAAGCAGATGGGCCGGCTCGGCCTGCTGGGCCTGACCAAGCCCGAGGCCTACGGCGGCATGGGGCTGGACTACTCGTACAGCGTGGCCATGGCCGAGACGCTGGGCCACATCCACTGCGGCGGCGTGCCCATGGCCATCGGCGTGCAGACCGACATGTGCACGCCCGCGCTGGCGCGCTTCGGCAGCGAGGAACTCAAGGCGCAGTTCCTGGCGCCGGCCATCGCGGGCGACGCCGTGGGCTGCATCGGCGTGAGCGAACCCGGTGCGGGCAGCGATGTGTCGGCCATCAAGACCGTGGCGCGCAAGGACGGCGACGACTACGTCATCAGCGGCCAGAAGATGTGGATCACCAACAGCCTGCAGGCCGACTGGATGTGCATGCTGGTCAACACCAGCGAGGGCCCGGCGCACAAGAACAAGAGCCTGGTGATGGTGCCGCTGCGCGAGAACGGCAAGACCGTCAAGGGCTTCGAGGTCGGCCAGAAGATCAGGAAGATCGGCATGAACAGCAGCGACACCGGCCTGCTGTTTTTCGACGAGGTGCGCGTGCCGCAGCGCTACCGCATCGGCGCCGAGGGTGCGGGCTTCATCTACCAGATGCAGCAGTTCCAGGAAGAGCGCCTGTGGGCCGCGGCCAGTTGCATCCAGAGCCTCACCAACTGCATCCAGTGGACGGTGGAGTACGCGCAGGAGCGCCAACTGTTCGGCGCTTCGCTGGCCGACCAGCAGTGGGTGCAGTTCAAGCTGGCCGAGCTCAAGACCGAGGTCGAGAGCCTGCGCGCGCTGACCTACCAGGCCTGCGAGCACTACGTGGCCGGCGAGGACGTGACCGAGTGGGCCACCATGGCCAAGCTCAAGGCCGGGCGCCTGAACCGCCAGGTGCCCGACACCTGCCTGCAGTTCTGGGGTGGCATGGGCTTCACGTGGGACAACAAGGTCTCGCGCATGTACCGAGACGGGCGCCTGGCCTCCATCGGCGGCGGGGCCGACGAGGTGATGCTGGGCATCCTCACCAAGATGATGGGCATCGCCAAGCGCCCGGTGCACTGAAGGGGCGGGGCATGAGCAACTTTCTGGTGGTGCGGCAGGGCGACACCGAGCGCTGGACGCTCAACGACCCGGCCACGCGCAACGCGCTGTCCGACGGCATGGTGGTCGCCCTGTTCGGTGCCTGCCTGCGGGCCAAGGCCGACGCCAGTCTGCGCACGGTGGTGCTCACCGGCGGGGGCGGCGCCTTCTGCGCAGGCGGCAGCCTGGGGCATTTCGCCAGCGCCATCGGCCAGCCGCTGGCCGAGGGCGCACACGACCCGCTGGTCGACGCCAACCGCGCGTTCGGCGACGTGTTGCACGCGCTGACCGAACTGCCGCAGCTGCTGGTGGTGGCGGTGGACGGGCCGGCCATGGGCGGCGGCTTCGGACTGGCCTGCTGCGGCGACGTGGTGCTCGCCACGCAGCGCTCGGTGTTCGCCACGCCCGAGGTGACGCTGGGCCTGCCACCGGCGCAGATCGCGCCCTTCGTCTGGCGCCGCCTCGGCGACCGCGCCGCGCGCGACTGCCTGCTCTCGGGCAGGCACTTCAGCGCCAGCGAAGCGTGCGACCTGGGCCTGGTCAACGACGTGGTGGCCGACGGCGAGATGGAAGCGGCGCTGGCCGACACGCTGGCGCGCCACCGCCTGGCCGCACCCGGTGCCCTGGCCGCGACCAAGCAGCTGCTGCGCCGCCTGCACGGACCGCTGCCCGACCTGCGCGACGAAGCCGCCATCGCCTTTGCGTCGGCCCTGCGCGGGCCGGAGGCGGCCGCCGGCCTCAAGGCCTTTGTGCGCAAGCAGCCCGCACCGTGGGTGGAGGGGGGCGCATGAAGCGCCTGCTGATCGCCAACCGCGGCGAGATCGCGCGCCGCATCCTCCGCACCGCGCGCCGGATGGGCGTCGCGACCGTGGCGGTGTATTCCGACGCCGACCGCGACGCCTTGCACGTGCGCGAAGCCGACACGGCCGTGGCGCTGGGCGGCACGGCCTCGGCCGACAGCTACCTGCGTGTGGACAAGCTGATCGACGCCGCGCGCGCCAGCGGCGCCGACGCGGTGCACCCCGGCTACGGCTTCCTCAGCGAAAACGCCGACTTCGCGCAGGCCGTCATCGACGCCGGCCTCACCTGGGTCGGACCGCTGCCCGCCGCCATCCGCGCGCTGGGCAGCAAGTCCGCCGCCAAGGCGGTGGCGCTGGCACAGGGTGTGCCGGTGCTGCCGGGCTACTTCGGCGACGACCAGCGCGACGAGACCTTCGCGGCCGAGGCGCAGCGCATCGGCTACCCGGTCATGGTCAAGGCCGTGGCCGGTGGCGGCGGGCGCGGCATGCGCCTCGTGCACAGCGCCGAGCAACTGCCCGCCGCGCTGCAGAGCGCGCGGTCCGAAGCCCTGGCCGGTTTCGGCAATGGCGACCTGCTGATCGAACGTGCCTTGCTCAACCCGCGCCACGTTGAGGTGCAGGTGTTCGCCGACACCCACGGCCACTGCATCCACCTCGGCGAGCGCGACTGTTCGGTGCAGCGCCGCCACCAGAAGATCATCGAGGAGTCGCCCAGCCCGGCGGTCTCGCCCGAACTGCGCGCCGAACTCGGCCGCTGCGCGGTGGCGCTGGTGCAGGGCGCGGGTTATGTGGGCGCGGGGACGGTGGAGTTTTTGCTCGACGGCGACCAGTTCTTCCTGATGGAGATGAACACCCGGCTGCAGGTCGAGCACCCCGTCACCGAAACGCTCACAGGGTTGGACCTGGTCGAATGGCAACTCCGCATCGCGCGAGGCGAACCCCTGCCGCTGACGCAGGACCAGGTGCGGCTCCAGGGCCACGCCATCGAGGTCCGCCTCTGCGCCGAAGACGAGCGCTTCACCCCGCACGCCGGCACGGTGCAGCGCTTCGCCGAACCGACCCTCACCGATGGCCTGCGCTTCGACCACGCGCTCGAAGACGGCACGGTGGTCACGCCGCACTACGACGCCATGCTGGGCAAGCTGATCGCCCACGCGCCGACCCGCGACGAGGCCATCGCGAAGCTCGCGCAGTCGCTGGACGACACCGTGTTGCTCGGCCTGCCCAGCAACCGCGCCTTCCTCGCGACCTGCCTGCGCCACCCGGTGTTCGCTGCGGGCGAGGCCACCATCCCCTTCCTCGCGGAGCACGGCGACGGGTTGCGTGCCGCGCTCTGGCCACCACACGAAGCCTGTGTGGCCGCCGCACTGGCCGCGACCTGGCTGGGCCGTGCGGGCACCGATCTGCCCAGCCCGTTCGTGCGGCCGCTGCGCGTGAAGTTTGGAGAGACCACGCTGGACCTGACCGTACGGGAACTCGGCCACGGGGTGTTGCAGGTGCAGGCCGGTGAGCGTGAGCACACCGCGCACATCGGCCACGGGACGGTGGCGCTTGATGGCATCGCCCAGCCCGCGCTGGTGGTGCGCAAGGCCGACGGCCACTGCCATGTGCGCTGGGGCGCCCACGACTTGCCCCTGCAGGACCTGAGCCTGTCCGCCGCGCGGAGCGGTGGCCAGGGCCCCGCGGCGCGCGAACTGCGCTCGCCCTTCAACGGCAAGCTGGTGTCGCTCATGGTGCAGCCCGGCCAGCGTGTGGCGCGCGGGCAGGTGCTGCTGACCATCGAGAGCATGAAGATCGAACACCAGATCGCCGCACCGCGCGACGCAACCGTGTCCGGCGTGACCGTGGTGGCGGGGCAGCAGCTGGTACCGGCACAGGTGCTGCTGGTCTTTTCGGAAGAGGGCGCATGAGCACCGACACCTCGAGCGACTTCGACGCCGCCGACCTGGAGGCGCTGGTCGATACCGTGCGCCGGTTTGCACTGGAGCGGGTGCGCCCGAACCTCGACGCCTGGGAGGCCGCTGGCGAGATTCCGCGCGCGCTGTACCGCGAAGCCGCCGACCTCGGCCTGCTCGGCCTGGGCTACCCCGAGCATCTGGGCGGCACGCCCGCGCCCTGGCGCGCGCGCAACGCGCTGTCGCAGACCCTGGCCCGCCACGGCAGCAGCGGTGGCCTCATGGCCAGCCTGTTCTCGCTGAACATCGGCCTGCCGCCGGTGCTGGCGCATGGCGCGCCCGAGCTGCAGGCCGAGGTGGTGCCGCCCGTGCTGCGCGGCGAGCAGATCGCGGCGCTGGGCATCACCGAACCTGGCGGTGGATCCGACGTGGCCGCGCTGCGCACCACCGCGCGGCGCGAGGGCGACGAGTACGTGATCGACGGCGAGAAGGTCTTCATCACCTCCGGCCTGCGCTGCGACTGGCTCGCGCTCGCCGTTCGCACCGATGCTGGCAACAAGGGCGCCAGCGGCATCAGCATGGTGGTGGTGCCCATGGACCGGCCTGGCGTCTCGCGCAGCGCGCTGCAGAAGATGGGCTGGCACTGCTCTGACACCGCGCACCTGCGCTTCGATGGTGTGCGCGTGCCGGTGCGCTACCGGCTCGGCGAAGAAGGCGCAGGCTTCCGCATGATCATGGGCAACTTCAACGGCGAGCGCCTGGCCATGAGCGCCATGGCGCTCGGCTTTGCCCAGGCCTGCTACGACGAGGCGCTGGACTGGGCGCGCCAGCGCCAGACCTTCGGCGCCGCGCTCATCGAACGCCAGGTCATCCGCCACAAGCTCATGGACATGCGCATGCGCATCGAATCCACCCAGGCCTGGGTCGACGCCGTCACCGCGCGCGCCGACGCGGGCGACACAGGCCCGGACTGGGTGGCGCATGTCTGCCTGCTCAAGAACCACGCCACGCAGGCCATGCAGTTCTGCGCCGACGCCGCGGTGCAGATCCTCGGCGGCATGGGCTACATGCGCGGCACCGCCAGCGAACGCATCTACCGCGAGGTCAAGGTCATGATGATCGGCGGCGGCGCCGAAGAGATCATGAAAGAACTCGCCGCACGACAATCCGGACTATGACCAAAACCACCGCGCCCGCCCCCACCGAGTTCGAGACCGAGTTCATCGCCGGGCTCAAGGCCATCTTCGAAGAAAAAATCGTGTTCAACCAGGTGCTGGGCCTGAAGATCACCAGCCTGCTGCCTGATCGAGTGACCGCGCGCATCGACATGAAGCACGAGCTGATCGGCCACTACAGCCACAACCGCGTGCACGGCGGCGTCATCAGCGCCGGGCTCGACGCCATGGGCGGCCTGGCCTGCATGGCCGCCATCGGCGCGCGCCACATGGACGAAACGCCCGAACAGCGCCTGCACCGCTTCGCCAAGCTCGGCACCATCGACCTGCGCATCGACTACCTGCGCCCCGGCATCGGCGAGCACTTCGAACTCAGCGCCGAGGTGCTGCGCCTGGGCTCGCGCGTCGCGTCCACGCGCATGGAGTTCCGCGGGGCGGACGGCAAGCTGCTGTCCTGCGGCTCGGGCGCGTACATCGTGTCCTGAGGCCATGCCCCGCCGCAGGCCCCGACCGGCCGGGCGCCTCGGGCGCTGGGCGCGGTGGCTCTGGGCCTCGCCCAACACGCTGATCGGCCTCGCGCTCGGCCTGCTGCTGGTGCCGTTTGGCGCGCGCCTGCGCATCGTGGACGGCGTGATCGAGATCGCCGCGCGCCGCGCGCCACCCCGCCGCCGCTGGCCGTTCGCCGCCATCACCTTCGGCCACGTCGTGCTCGGCACCCATGCGCAGGAACTGCAACGCCTGCGCGCGCACGAGCGGGTGCATGTGCGGCAGTGCGAACGCTGGGGGCCGCTGTTTCTGCCGGCGTATCTGCTGGCTGGGGCGTGGCAGTGGATGCGCGGGCGGGATGCCTACTGGGACAACCCGTTCGAGGTGGAGGCGCGGCGGCTGGGAGGGGGATGAACCCCGTTGGGCGGTGTGAAGTCGCGGCCGTGCCGTCACGTCCCGGTTTCTGCTCCGCGGCGGTCATCCGGGTGCCACGCCAATGAAAATCAGCGCTTCGCGTGTCCCACCGTCTGCGTCAGCAGAATCTGCTGATCATTCGTCAACCCCATCGCTTTCGTCAGCGCATGGCGGTCAAACCAGGCCCGCACCACCGTGCCCAGCCCGTGCGAGGCACAAAACAGGTACACGTTCTGCGCCATGGCCCCCGCCGCCACCGAGGCGTAGGCCTCACGCTGCGCGGCGGGCACCATCTTCATGCGGCCGTGGTCCGCCACGTAGACCAGGTCCAGCGGCGCGTTGTCGACGAAGTCCTGGTAACCCGTCACACGGCGCACGTCTTCGGCCTTGATGAGCAGCAGCACGTGGCGTTGCGGCTCGTAGCGGTACAGGCCTTGCGGCAGCGCCACGTACAGGTCCACCTCCTGTGCGTTCATGGCCGAGGGCGAGGTGCGGCCGCCGTGCTCGGCACGGTTGATGCCGGCGGCGGCCCACAGCAGATCCGACAGGGTTGGCGGCTCCAGCGCGTCAGGGCGGAAGTCGCGTTGGGACTGGCGCTGTTGCAGGGCCTGCATCAAGGGCAGGCCGCCCGTGGTCCGTGCCGGGGGCAGCGCCATTTCTCCAAGCACCGCGCCGCTGGCGGGCTGGCCGTGCAGTTGCCCCAGCACACCCAGGGCGAGTTTGGTCAAGGTGTTCATGGTTTCCTCTCTGCAGAAATCAGGCATCCAGGCACAGGCGCCTGCCCGCCCTTGCCCACGACCATGCGGATGGCAAACATCCAGGTGCCAGAGAAGACCGGCGCGGGTACCACCCAGGAGGTTTCATCGTGTGCTTTTGTTCAGTCGCCGTCCAGGTGCGGGGGCGAGAGGCCTTCGGCCGGTTCACCGGTCTCGGGGTCGATCCAGTCCGAAATGCCAAGTTCACTCTCAGCCTCGCGCAGGCTCTCGCCAGGCTCGGGCGCTTCGAGGTCGGCAGCCTGCATGTCGGCCAACGCGTCCTCGTAGCTGCTGAAGGGGCCAATCTCCTGCTTGCCATCAGGGGCGGTCCTGTAATAACCGTCGGGCCGCTTGACGATCTGTTCCTCCACCGCATCCGCGGTTTCCGGCACGGCCTTCATCGCGGCGGTCTCGCGTTCCGTCAGGGGGGTCTTGCGCTTCATGCCTTGCACCTTCCTTCTCGGCTGTCGTTCCCAATCCGTCGGACCTCGTGATGGCGGTCCGCATGCTGCGTGCATCCACCCGGCGGCGCCGGCGTTTCTTGAGCCGCGTCAAACGATGTCGAGCATGCCTGAGTCGGCGCCATTGTCAAAGCTGGTGTTTCATCCACCCGCGGTGCCGGTCGGGAGCGCCGCCAGCCACGGGCAGCGCTGTCGGGTCATTGGCCTGTTCGGGCATTCCGGGCGCAGGCCGTGCGTCAGCCTGAGCGTGGCCGCACCCACCACCAGGCCACCGCCACCAGCAGGGCATACGCCGTGTAGGCCGCCTCGAACACCCACCAGGGTGCGTCCCAATACAGCAGGCGCGCGAGCCAGTGTTCGATGAAACCTTCCGGGTAGCCGCCTTGCCCGGCCAGGTGCCGCAGGTCCTGCTCCCACACGGTCAGCGGGCAGAGCTGGCCGAGCCAGGTCTGGGCAGCGATGAACAGGATCAGCCCCAGATGCGTGACACGCAGGCCTCGGTGGTGCACCCAGCGCCAGCCCCGCGCGCCGCCGATGAGCACCAGTGGAAGCAGCCCGACGACGAACAGCACCACGCCCGCATGCAGCGCCATCAGGGCGTCGGCGAGATGGGCTGCGGTGGCGGGGGTCATGGCCGTCGGTGCTGCGCCCGAAGCAGGACGAGAAAGGCTGTCAGCGCTCGTTCGCGCCCTTGCCCGCCAGGATGTGTGGGCGCGCCTTCTCGATCCGCGACACGCGCGTGGCCGCCGTTTTTGCCGAGCTCAGAAGTATCGCGTAGCTGCGCTGGCGGCCCGGGGTGAGGCGGTGGAAGGCCTCGGCCAGTTCGGGGTCGGCGTCCATCGCGTCGACCAGCTCGTCGGGCAGTTCCAGCGCCTGCACCACTTTCAGTGGGCGGATGCCGGCGTCGGCATAGGCCATGGCTTCGAGCAGGTAGGCGTGGATGGCGCTGGCCCGTTCTTCGACCTGCTCGGTGGCGGTGAACCGGATCGAGTCGGGGTGCTGCGTGTTGGGGCCTTGCCGCTCCAGCAGACCTTCGGGGTCTTTCATCAGCGCGGCGTTGAAGAAGTTGAGCCGGAAGTCGCCCTGCAGCGCACCGATGAGCGCGATGTTGCGCCCGGCGTGCATGTAGCAGGGGTGGCCCCATTTCACGGTTTCCACCAAGCCGGCCGAGCGGCAAAGGGCGCGCAGCGCAACCAGGCCGTCGTGCCACTGGTTGGCGGAGCAGGCGGGGGTGGCGAAACGCTCGCAGCGGCCGCAGCCCTTGGCAAAGAAGTCCTCGATGTCCGTGATCATGGGTGCGTCCTTCGTGGCTTGCCGGGCGGTGTGTGGTCGCGTGGTCAACGGCGCCGCTGGAGCGGCGCTGGCAGCGGGTCGCCGGCCTGGCGCCGGCGGAACAGTGCGGCGCGTGCCAGCACGATGGTCGTGACCGGGGCCGAGATCGACAGCACGATGATGATCAGCCAGACGTGCAGGCTCAGCCCCGCCCCGCGCGTGCTGAAGTGCACGATGGAGGCCAGGGTGACGATCCAGGCGCCAAGCGTGGACGCCAGGGCCGGTGCGTGCATGCGCAGGAAAAAGTCGGGCAGTCTCCACAGGCCGAGCGCGGCCACGAGGACCAGCACGCCGCTGGACACCAGCAGGACTGCCACCAGGATGTCGGCCAGGGGGGGCATGGTCAGATCACCTCCCCGCGCAGCAGGAACTTGGCCATGGCGACCGACCCGACGAAGCCGAACAGCACCATCACCAGGGCGCCTTCGAAGTACATCTCGCTGTCGTAGCGGATGGCCAGCACCAGCAGGACCAGCATGCCCACCACGTAGACGAAGTCCATCGCGAGCACGCGGTCCTGCGCGTGGGGGCCGCGGAACAGGCGCATCACGCCGACGGCCATGGCGACGGCGTAGAGAACCAGGGTGGTGGTGATTGCGATCGACAGCAGTGGACTCATTCGAAGATCTCCTTCAGCGGCTGTTCGTAGTCGGACTTGAAGTGCGCAATGAAGGTCGCCTCGTCGTCAAGATCGAACACATGGATCAGCAGCGCGCTGCGGTCGGGCGCGAGTTCCGACCACACGGTGCCCGGGATGACGGCGGTGATCATGGCCAGGGCCGCGAGGCCGTGCACATCGTGCAGGTCCAGCGGCACGGCCACAAACGCGCCGCGGGGCGGGCGGCTCTGCCCCCGCCACACACCGAACGCCACCTGCACCGCCGAACGCAGCACGTCGCGACCCACGCGCAGGATCAGGCGCAGCAGCACGCCCCAGCGCCGCAGGGGCCCGGGGCGAGGGCGCAGGGGCGCCATCAGCAGCGGCATCACCACGGCGACCACGAGGCCCAGCAGCACCTGGCCCAGGCTGAAGCTGCGGGTCAGCAGCAGCCAGCCGCCGAACAGGCCCAGCGAGAGCCAGGGCGATGGGAGCAGGTGCTTCATGGCGCACCTCCCGTCGCGCGGGGGACCGGCTGGGCACCCATCACCGCGTTGATGTAGAGGTCGGGGGCGTGCAGCCCCTCGGCCGCGGCCCGGGTGTAGGTGAGCGCGGTTTCGGCCTGCAGCACCATGGCCAGCGAGGCGGCCAGCAGGCCCGCAATCGGCAGGGTCTCGATCACGCGCAGGCGCGGCGGCGGTCGGTCCTGCGTGGTCCAGAAGTGGCGCATGCCCACCCGCATCAGCGACATGGCGGCGAACAGCCCCGAGAGGATCAGCAGCACGAACAGCGTCCAGGCCGCAGGCGTGCGCAGGTCGAGCAGCGCGGTGAGCATGGTCAGCTTGGCCACGAATCCGGACAGCGGCGGCAGCCCGGCCGTCACCATCGCCCAGACCGTGAAGGTGAGGCCCAGAAAAGCCAGTGCCGCCGGGATGGCGCGGCCGATGAGAGCCTCTTCATCGTCGTCGAGGTTGGTGCCAGGCGGCGGCTCGGCGTCGAAAAAGGCGGGCAGGGCGTAGTTGCCGTCGTCGACCTGCTGCGGGCCTGCTTCGACCTCGCGCGCACGATCCAGCAGTTCCACCAGCAGGAACAGCGCGCAGCCCGCCAGCGTGGAGCTGGCCAGGTAGAACAGCGCGCCGCCGCTGAGCGCCGGCGCATCGAAACCGATGGTGGCCACCAGCGTGCCCGAAGAGGCGATGACCGAGTAGCCCGCCAGCCGCGCCAGCTGCTGCGAGGCCAGCATGCCCACGGCCCCGAACACCAGCGTGGCGATTCCGCCCCAGACCAGCACCCCGCCGCCGAAGCCGGCCGAAGCGCCGGCGTCTGCCGGAAAACACAGCGTCCACAGACGCAGCACGGCGTACACGCCCACCTTGGTCAGGATGGCGAACACCGCCGCGGCCGGTGCGCTGGCCGCGGCATAGGCCGGTGGCAGCCAGAAGTTCAGCGGCCACAGACCGGCCTTGGCCAGGAAGGCGATCGCCAGGATGGCGGCCCCGGCGTGCAGCAGGCCGCGGTCGCTCGCGGGCACCGCCGGCAGCTTCTGCGCGATGTCGGCCATGTTCAGCGTGCCGGTGACGCCGTAGAGCACCGCCACGCCGATCAGGAACAGCAGCGAGGCGACCAAGTTGATGGTGATGTAGTGCAGGCCCGCGCGCACGCGCTCGCCCCCGCCGCCATGCAGCAGCAGGCCATAGCTGGCGGCCAGCAGCACCTCGAAGAAGACGAAGAGGTTGAACAGGTCGGCCGTCAGGAAGGCGCCGTACAGCCCCATCAGCTGCAGCTGGAACAGCACATGGAAGTACACCCCCGCGTGTTGCCAGCGCGCCAGCGCATACAGCAGCGAGGCCAGGCCCACGCAACCCGTCAGCACCACCATCAGGGCCGACAGCCGGTCCGCGACCAGCACGATGCCGAACGGCACGGACCAGTTGCCGGGCAGGTAGATGCCGAAGGCCGCCGGTGCATCGCGTCCGGCCACGTCCAGCAGCAAGGCGACGGCGATCACCAGCCCCAGGGCGGTGGACACCACGTTGGTCACGGCCTTCAGCCCGCGCCGGCCCTCGCCCAGCAGCAGCATCAGCGCGGCGGTGGCCAGCGGCAGCAGGATGGGCGCGACCAGCAGGTGGTTCAAACCTTCCGTCACAGGCGCTCCTCCTGGCCATCCACATGGTCGCCGCCGGACAGGCCGCGCAGCGCCAGCAGCACGACGAGGAACAGCGCCGTCGTCGCAAAGCCGATGACGATGGCCGTCAGCACCAGCGACTGCGGCAGCGGGTCGCTGTAGTTGACCAGGTCGGCCACCACGCCCGGCTTGACGATGGGCTCGCGGTCGATGGCCAGGCTGCCGACACTGAAGATGAACAGGTTGACCGCATAGGACAGCAGCGTCAGGCCGATCAGCACCTGGAAGGTCCGGGGCCGAAGGATCAGCCACACGCCCGCACTGGCCATCACGCCGATGGCGATCGAGATCACGGTTTCCATCCGGTGTCCTTTCTATCGTCGACGGCCACACCTTGCCGGCGGCGCGCGCGCAGCGACTGGTGGGCGATGGCGGTCAGCAGCAGCAGGGTCGAGCCCACGACGACCGCGAACACACCGAGGTCGAACAGGGCCGCCGTGGGCAGGTGCACCTCGCCGACCAGAGGCCAGGTCACGTGCGCGGTGTGGGTGGTCAGGAAGGGGTGTTCCAGTGCCAGGGAACCCAGCCCGGTGACCAGTGCGACCAGCAGGCCGGTGGCGATCCAGCGCGTGGGCAGCAGGTGCATCCGCGCCTCGACCCAGCGCGTGCCGCTGACCATGTACTGCGCGATGAAGGCAATCGCCACCACCAGTCCGGCGACGAACCCGCCGCCGGGTTCGTTGTGTCCGCGCATGAACAGGTGGAAGGCGAGCAGCCCGGCCACCGGCAGCAGCAGCCGCACCAGCACCGCCGGCACCTCCAGGTAGGGCGGCAGGTGGTCGTCGCCATCGCCGTCGCGATCGATCAGGTCGGCGCCGGCGGCATCGACGTGCACCTGTTGCTGCTCGGTCGGGTCCACCGTTTCGCGCGCCGGCCGGAAGCGGCGCAGCAGCGCATAGACCGTCAGGCCGACGATGCCGAGCACGGTGATTTCGCCCAGCGTGTCGAAGGCTCGGAAGTCGACCAGCATCACGTTGACCACGTTCGTTCCCCCGCCTTCGGGCAGCGCCTTCTCGATGAAGAACGGTGAAATCGACTGGGGCGCCTGGCGCGTCAGCAGTGCATACGACAGCGCCGACAGGCCGACACCGATCAGCACCGCGAGCAGCATGTCGCGGCGCCGGCGCCACCGGGTGTGCAGGACCGTGCGCGGGTCGTCCAGCTCCCGCCGCTTGGGCAGCCAGCGCAGGCCCAGCAGGAACAGGACCAGCGTGACGACCTCGACGGAGAGCTGCGTCAGCGCGAGGTCGGGCGCGGAGAACCACGCAAACGTGATGCACATCGCCAGGCCGACGACGCTGAGCATGGTCAGCGCGGCCAGCCGGTGGAACTTGGCCTGGTTGGCCGCCCCGATGGCGCAGGCGCCAGCGATCAGCCAGAGCAGCACGAATTCGGGCGTGGCCGGCACGCGCGCGCGGTCGCCCCAGGTCAGGGGCACGATCAGCGCCGAGCCCAGGCCGGCCAGGCCTGCGATCAGCAGCATCGCGAACAGCTGCGGCTGGAGTCGGCGGGTGCCGAGCCAGCGGGTCAGGTGCCTGGCCGCGCCCGAGGCGCGGGCCAGCCCGTTCTCGAACAGGCGCTTGCCGTCCAGCCGCTGCAGCAGCGGTGCGCCGCGCTGGCGGCGCTGCCTGAGGCGGCTGGCAAACCGCAGGTACACCAGCAGACCACCCACGGTGGCCACCAGGCTCATCACCAGCGGGGTGTTGAATCCATGCCAGACCGCAAGGCTGTACTCGGGCAGGGTGCCGCCGACCACCGGTTGCGCCGCCAGCGCGAGCACCGGCCCGATGGACCAGGCCGGCAGTGTGCCGACGACGACGCAGGCCAGCACGAGCAGCTCCACCGGCACGCGCATCCAGTGCGCCGGTTCGTGCGGATTGCGCGGCAGGCCCCGTGGCGGGGGGCCGAAGAACACGCCGTGGGCAAAGCGCAGCGAATACACCACCGCGAACACGCCGGCCAGTGTGGCCAGCGCCGGCAGGCCGTTCTCGATGACCGGGCTGGCGCTCACGAACACGGTTTCTGCAAAGAACATTTCCTTGGACAGGAAGCCGTTGAGCAGCGGCACACCGGCCATGGCCGCGCAGGCCACGATGGCCAGGGTGCCGGTGACAGGCAGGCTGCGCGACAGGCCCTGGAGGCGGCGCATGTCGCGCGTGCCGCTTTCGTGGTCGATGATGCCCACCGACATGAACAGCGAGGCCTTGAAGGTGGCGTGGTTCATCATGTGGAAAACCGCGGCCACCGCGGCCAGCGGGCTGTTCAGGCCCAGCAGCAGCGTGATCAGCCCCAGGTGGCTGATCGTCGAGTAGGCGAGCAGGCCCTTCAGGTCGTTCTGGAACATGGCCACGTAGCTGCCCAGCAGCAGCGTGACCAGGCCCGCACCGCCCACGATCCAGAACCACTCGTCGGTGCCGGAGAGCACGGGCCACAGGCGCGCCAGCAGGAACACGCCGGCCTTGACCATGGTGGCCGAGTGCAGGTAGGCCGAGACCGGCGTGGGCGCGGCCATCGCATGCGGCAGCCAAAAATGGAACGGGAACTGCGCGCTCTTGGTCAGCGCGCCCAGCAGCACCAGACACAGCGCCAGCGGATAGAGCGGGTGGGCGCGCACCAGATCGCCCGAGCGCAGCACCGCTTCAAGCTCGTGGCTGCCCACGATGTGCCCCAGTACCAGCACGCCGGCCAGCAAGGCCAGACCACCCGTGGCGGTGACGGTGAAGGCCATGCGCGCGCCGCGGCGGGCGTCCTTGCGGTGGGTCCAGTAGCCGATCAGCAGGAACGAGAACACGCTGGTGAGTTCCCAGAACACGACCAGCTGCACCAGATTGCCCGAAACCACGACGCCGAGCATGGCGCCCATGAAGCCCAGCAGCAGCGAATAGAAACGTGCGGCCGGGTCGTCGCTCGACAGGTAATAGCGCGCGTAGACGATGACCAGCAGGCCCATGCCGCTGACCAGCATCGCGAACATCCATGCGAAACCGTCGAGGCGGATGACGACATCGATGCCCAGGCTGGGCAGCCAGGCCAGGCGCTCGGTCACGACGGCGCCTGCGCTCACCGCCGGATACAGCCAGGCCACCTTCGCGCCAATCACCAGAGCGACGGCCGCGGCCCAGAGCGACACGATGTTGCGCGCGCTGGTGGGCAGCAGCGCAGCGACCAGGCTTCCGATGAATGGCAGGGACAGCAGCAAGAGCAACGACATGGTTGCGAGTCTACTGGCGGCTCATCCCCAGACGCGCCCTGGCCGGCTGTGGCCCCGCGAGAGAACCGGGCACCCCGGGACCGGTCACCAGCCGGTCCGCACCGGTGCGGGCGGCGTCACTTGCGCGCGCTGACCAGCAGCACCAGGCCGCCCGCCACGATGGCGGCCACGCCGGCCCACACGGGGATGTTGACCCGGTTTTCTTCCCGGACCTTGAGTTCCAGCGGACCCAGTTTGGCGGCGGTGCTTTCCGTTGTGTACGAGAAGCCGCCGTACACCAGGGCGGCGATCCCGGCGACGATGACGATCAAGGCGGCGATGCGTGCGATTCCCATGGTGCTGGCTCCTGAAAGGGGACGGTCGGCCCCGTGGCGCCATTGGACCCGGGCCGGTGTTCCGTGTCCGTAGGATAGGTCCTATGCTCCTCGTAGGCCAGGGCCGCGGGCGCAAAAAAAAGCCGCCATCGCACGGGGCGAGGCGGCTTGCGCGCATGGCCTGTTCAGACAGGCGGCGCGCAGCTCTGAGCGGGGATCAGTTCTTCGGGTAGTCCGAGATCACCTTCCACTTGCCGTCGACGATCTGCGACAGGCGCGATGCGTTGCTGCCCAGGCGCTTCTGCGGGCCGAAGCTGGCGGGCGCGCTGCCGAAGATGTCGGTGGGGATCGTCATCGTGTCCATCACCTTGATGAAGCTGTCGGTGCTCAGGCCTGGCCCGGCCTTGCCCGCGACCTTGGCGAAGGTGTCGATGATGTTGTAGCCGTAGACCGAGAACACGGTGGGGTCTTCGTTGAACTTGGTCTTGTACTTGTTGGCCCAGAAGCGCACCGGCTGCGAGGCGTCGTCCAGGTAGGGGTTCTGCACCGTCATGGTGGCGTACAGGCCGTTCATGGCCGGGCCACCGAGCTTGTGGATCAGGTCGGTGTAGAGCGCGCTGCTGCCCATGAAGGTGGGGTTGAAGCCGAGCTTGCGGGCGGTGGCGATGGTGCCCACGGTCTCGCGGATGATGGTGCCGAGCACGACGAAGTCGCACTGCGCGGCGGCCAGCTTCTGCATCTGCGAGCCGAATTCGGTGGCACCGCGCTTGAAGCTGGCCTCTTCGGCCATTTCCATGCCGATGGACTTCAGGCCTTCCTTGGCACCGCGCACCACTTCCAGACCGAACTCGTCGTCCTGGTAGACGGTGCAGACCTTCTTGGCACCTTTTTCCTTCACCACCAGCGGCAGCGAGTTTTTCATCTGGTCGAAGTAGGTGGCCGCGAAGGAGTACTTGAGCTTGTGGAAGGGCTCGTACATCTCGCGCGCGGCGGTGATGGGGAAGAAGTTGATCACGTTCTTCTGGAACTGCACCGGCATGGCGGCCATGTTCTGCGCCGTGCCGATGTGGCCGACCATCATGAAGATCTTGTCCTGGTTGACCAGCTTCTGCGCCGCCAGAACGGCGGTCTTGGGGTCGTACTTGCTGTCTTCCACCAGCAGCTTGAGCTTGCGGCCGTTGATGCCGCCCTGCTCGTTGATCTCGTCCACGCGCAGCATCATGCCCAGGCGGGCCTGCTTGCCGAAGCCGGCGAGCGGGCCGGAGAGGTCCTGGATGGAGCCGAGGACGATTTCGTCCTTGCTCACGCCTTGCGACTGTGCGAAGGTGGCGCCGGCCGTGAGTGCCAGCGCGGCGGCGGTCAGAGTGAGTCGGGCTTTCATGGGGGCTTGTCTCCTGGGTGGAAAAAACGGGGCGGCCGGATCAGCGGTACATGGCCTCGATCTGTTCGGCGTATTTCTGCTGCACCAGCTTGCGTTTGAGCTTCATGGTGGGCGTGAGTTCTTCGTCCTCGGCGGTCAGCTGGGTGTCGAGCAGCCAGAATTTCTTGATCTGCTCGACGCGGGCGAACTTCTTGTTGGTGGCGTCGATCACGTCCTGGATCAGCTGCTGCACCTCGGGGGAGCGTGTCAGGCTGGCGTAGTTGGAGAAGGGCACGTCGTTGTCCTGTGCAAACTTCTCCACGTTCTCCTGGTCGATCATGATGATCACGGTGAGGTAGGCCCGCTTGTCGCCGATCACCACCGCGTCGGTGATGTAGGGCGAGAACTTGAGTTCGTTCTCCAGCTCGCTGGGGGTGATGTTCTTGCCCCCTGCGGTGATGATGATGTCCTTCATGCGGTCGGTGATGCGGAAAAACCCTTCCTCATCCACCACGCCCACATCGCCCGTGTGCAGCCAGCCGTCTTTGTCGATGGTTTCGGCCGTCTTCTCGGGCAGGTTCAGGTAGCCCATGAACACGTTCGGCCCGCGCACCAGGATCTCGCCGGTCTGCGGGTCGAGCTTGACCTCGTTGTACTGCGCGGCCGGGCCGATGCTGCCGGGCTTGATGCGCTCGGCCGGGATGCCGGTGGAGGCGCCGCAGGTCTCGGTCATGCCCCAGACCTCCAGCATGGGCACGCCCAGGGCGAGGTACCAGCGCACCAGCTCGGGCGAGATCGGCGCCGCGCCGGTGACCAGGAAGCGCGCGCGGTGGATGCCGATCAGCTTGCGCACGTTGTCCAGCACCAGCAGGCGTGCGGCGCGGAACTGCCACTGCAGGCTGCCGGGCACGGCCTCACCCTTGAGCACATGGTCGGCCACGCGCTGGCCCACGCCGATGGCCCAGGCGTAGGCCGCCTGCTGCAGCTTGCTGGCTTCCTTGAGCGCGATCATCACGCCCGAATAGAACTTCTCCCACACGCGCGGCACCGCGGTGAACACGGTGGGCGCGATCTCGCGCACGTTCTCGGGCACGGTCTCGGGGTTCTCGACGAAGTTGAGCCTGGCGCCGGTGTAGAGAGAGAAATACTCGCCGCCCATGCGCTCGGCGATGTGGCACAGCGGCAGGAAGCACATGCACTCGTCGTGCTGGTCGCGCGCGATCAGCGTGTTGTAGCCGCGCACGGTGTAGACCAGCCCCTGGTGCGCGTGCATGGCGCCCTTGGGCTTGCCGGTGGTGCCCGAGGTGTAGACTAGGATGGCCAGGTCGTCGGGCTTCACGGCGGCCACGCGCTGCTCCAGCGCCTTCGGGTGCTGGGCCAAGTGCTGGCGGCCAAGCTCGCGCAGTGCGTCCAGGCTGATGACCATGGGGTCGTGGAAGTCGCGCAGGCCGTCCATGTCGAACACCACGATCTTCTTGAGCAGCGGCAGGCGATCGCGCACCTCCAGCGCCTTGTCCAGCTGCTCATCGTCTTCCACGAACAGCACGGTGGTGCCCGAGTCTTCGCTGAGGAACTGCACCTGTTCGGCCGCGTCGGTCGGGTAGATGCCGTTGGCCACGCCGTTGGCGCTGAGCACGGCGATGTCGCACAGCACCCACTCCACATTGGTGTTGGAGAGGATGGACGCAGTTTCGCGCGCATCGAAGCCGATGGCCAGCAGGCCGTGGCCGATCTCGCGCACCGCCTGGCCCACCTGGGTCCAGGTCCAGCTGCGCCAGATGCCGAATTCTTTCTGCCGTAACCAGATGTCGGGGCCGCGTTGTTGCACCGCGTTCCAGAAGATCGCGGGAATGGTGTCGCCGGGCATGACCACCTCGGTCTGCGGGCGGATGGCGGAGAGATCCCACAAGTAACTCATGCGCTCACCTCCAGTTCTTCTTCTTTTTCCAGCGGCGGTCGGCGCGCACGCCGGCTTCCTTCATGCCGAGGTAGAACTCCTTGATGTCGTCCTTCTCGCGCAGGCGGGCGCAGGTGTCTTCCATCACGATGCGTCCGTTCTCCAGCACATAGCCGTAATCGGACGCGTTGAGCGCCATGTTGGCGTTCTGCTCCACCAGCAGGATGGTGGTGCCGCGCTCGCGGTTGATGCGCACCACGATCTCGAAGATTTCCTTGGTCAGCTTGGGCGAGAGACCGAGGCTGGGCTCGTCCAGCAGGATCAGGTCGGGGTTGGCCATCAGCGCGCGGCTGATCGCCAGCATCTGCTGCTGGCCGCCCGAGAGCAGTCCGGCGTCCTGCGCAGCACGCTCGCGCAGGATCGGGAAGTAGTTGAAGACCAGCTCCATGTCCCGCGCCACGCCGTCGCGGTCGCTGCGGGTGTAGGCGCCCATGAGCAGGTTGTCGCGCACCGAGAGCAGCGGAAACACCTCGCGGCCTTCGGGCACGTGCATCAGCCCCTGCTGCACGATCAGCGCCGGGTCCTGCGCGGTGATGTCGTTGCCCTTGAATTCGATGCTGCCCTTGCGCGGGTCGATGATGCCGCTGATGGTCTTGAGGATGGTGGTCTTGCCGGCGCCGTTGCTGCCCAGCACGGTGGCGATCTCGCCGCGCCGCACCTGCAGGCTCACGCCGCGGATGGCCTTGATGGGGCCGTAGGCGCTCTCGACGTTGAGCAGCTTGAGCACGGCCTGGTCCGATACGGGTGTGCTCATGCCCCGGCCCCCACATGGTTCTCGCGGCGCAGGCTGGACACGTCGTCCACCGTGCCGAGGTAGGCCTCGATCACGCCGGGGTGGCTCTGCACCTCGGCCGGCGTGCCGGTGGCCAGCTCGGCGCCCATGCTCATGGCCAGCACGTGGTCGGACACTTTGGACACGAGCGTCATGTCGTGTTCGACCATCAGCACCGTCACGCCCAGCTCGTTCTTGATGTCGCTGATCCAGAACGCCATGTCCTCGGTTTCCTCCACGTTCAGCCCGGAAGACGGTTCGTCCAGCAGCAGCAGGCGAGGTTCGGTGCACAGCGCGCGCGCCAGTTCCACCACCTTGCGCACGCCATACGGCAGGCCGGCCACCATCGACTCGCGGTGGTGCTGCAGGTCGAGGAAGTCGATCACCTGCTCCACCTTCTCGCGCGCGGCGATCTCGGCGGCGCGGGTCTTGCCGGTGAAGAGCAGCTCGCTCCACAGCCCGGTCTGCCGGTGCGTGTGGCGGCCGATCAGCAGGTTCTGCAGCACCGTGGCGTGCTCGAACAACTCGATGTTCTGGAAGGTGCGTGCGATGCCCAGGCCGGCCACCTTGTGCGGTGGCAGGTCGGTCAGCTTCAGCGGCCCCTGGTGGCTGGCGAAGTGGATCTCGCCGCTGGTGGGCGTGTAGATGCGGCTGATCAGGTTGAACACCGTGGTCTTGCCCGCGCCGTTGGGGCCGATGAGGGTGAACACCTCGCCCTTCCTGACGTCGAAGCTCACCTTGTTGACCGCCAGCACGCCGCCGAAGCGCACGCTCAGGTCCCGGGCCGAGAGGAGGATGTCGTCGTTCATGGCGCTCATTTCAGACGGTCCGATTTCTGGAACGACTTCTGCCGCTTGAACATGCCCTTGCGGTAGAACGGGAACAGCTGGAACCAGGTGCGGACCTTGAGCCAGCGGCCATACAGCCCCATGGGCTCGAACAGCACGAAGGCGATCAGCACCGCGCCGTAGACCGTGCCCTGCAGGCCGGTGGACTGGCCGATGGCCTCGGGCAGGAAGTCCTTGGCCAGGGCGATCAGCTGCGGCATCACGATCAGGAACATCGCGCCCAGGAAGGCGCCATGGATCGAGCCCAGCCCGCCGATCACCACCATCAGCAGCAGGTCGATGGACTGGATGATGGAGAACTGGTCGGGCGAGAGGAACTGGATCTTGTGCGCGTACAGCGCGCCGCCGATGCCGGCCAGCGCGGCCGACAAGGCGAAGCTCAGCGTCTTGTAGCGCGCCAGGTGGATGCCCATGCTCTGCGCCGAGATCTCGGAGTCGCGGATGGCCACGAAGGCGCGGCCGGTGGGCGCGCGCAGCAGGTTGACGATGGCCAGCGTGGCGCCCACGCAGAGCACCAGGCAGAGGAAGTAGAAGCCTTCAGTGGAGTCGATGGTCCAGCCGCCGATGGCCGGCGGGTTGACCACCAGGCCGGCATTGCCGCCGGTCACGTGCTCCCAGCGCGCCAGGCCTTCCTCGACGATGAAGCCAAACGCCAGCGTGGCCATGCCCAGGTAGATGCCCTTGACGCGCAGCGCCGGCAGGCCCACCACCATGCCCACCGCGGCGGAGAGCAGGCCGGCGCAGGCGATGGAGACAGGGAAAGGCCAGCCCGCGTTGGTGAGCACCGCCTCGGTGTAGGCGCCCACGCCGAGGAAGGCCGCGTGGCCGAGCGAGAACAGGCCGGTGAAGCCGGCCAGCAGCATCAGCCCCAGACCGACGATGGCGTAGATCAGCACGAAGGTCAGCTGCGCCAGCCAGTACTCGGGCAGGGTCCAGGGCGCCACCGCGAGGAACAGGCCCAGCAGGCTGTACCAGAACACATGACCACCGTGTTTGGCCAGCCGGATGTCCTGGTCGTAGTCGGTCTTGAAAATGAAACGCATCGGTTCAGACCTTTTTGCGCAGCTTCTCGCCGAACAGGCCGTTCGGCTTGAGCACCAGCATCAGCAGCACCACGATGTAGGGCGCGATGTCCTTGAAACCTTCGGGCAGGTAGAAGCCAGAGAGTGCCTCCACGATGCCGATCACCAGCCCGCCGACGATCGCGCCGGGCAGGCTGCCGAAGCCGCCCACCACCGCGGCCGGAAAGGCCTTGAGGCCGATGAAGCCCATGTTGGCGTGCACGAAGGTGATGGGCGCCAGCAGCAGGCCGGCGATGGCCGCCACACCGGCCGCCAGGCCCCAGACCAGGCCATTGAGCCGCTTGACCGGGATGCCCATGTAGTAGGCCGCCAGCTGGTTCTGCGACGAGGCCTGCATGGCGATGCCCAGCTTGCTGTACTTGAACATGGCGAACAGGCCGCCGCAGAGCACCGCGGTCACACCGATGATCACCAACTGCTCGGCCGCCAGCACCAGGCCGCCCATGTTCAGCACCTCGCCCGCGTAGGGCACGGCCAGCGAGTGCGTGTCGGTGCCGATGTTGGGGATCATGGTGATCACGCCGCGCAGCACGTAGCCCACGCCGATGGTGAGCATCACGATGGAGAACGCCGGCTGGCCCAGGATGGGGCGGATCACCATGCGTTCGAGCAGCACGCCGAACAGGCACATGCCGATGACCGCCGCGAGCACCGAGACCCAGAACGGAAACCCCAGCAGCGTCATGGTGAGCAGGCCACCGAAGGCGCCGACCATCATCAGGTCCCCCTGCGCGAAGCTCACCGTCTCGGTGGCCTTGTAGATCAGCACGAAGCCCAGGGCAATGAGTCCGTAGATGCATCCCTGGGCCACACCGCCGATCAGCAGTTGCAGCAGTTGCACGCACTGTCTCCTTTGTTGTTGTGGACACAGGGCGCTGCAAATGCTGTGGCGCAGGGTCCAGCTGTGGTGCGGGTTTTATATCGGCCTTGCCTGAAACCGGCGTCAGGGTAGACCCGAGCCCGAGTCGCGCAGGCGGCAGTTTTTCTGCGCCTTATTTTCAGCAAGCAATCGCTTTGCAAAAATAGGGAATGCCCGTATGCTGGCCGCATGAAGTCCATCCGCATCGGCGCCGGTCTCGGCTTTTATGGCGACCACTGGGAGCCCGTGGTCGCCAGCATCGAACGTGGCGATGTGCAGTTCATCGCCAGCGACCACCTGGCCGAACTCACCCTGGCCATCCTGCAGAAAGACCGGCAGCGCGACCCGTCGCTGGGCTACGCGCGCGACGTGGTGCCCATGCTGCTGCGGCTGTGGCCGCTGATGCGGGCGCGCGGCGTGCGCTTCGTCTGCAACGCGGGTGGCCTCAACCCCATGGGCGCCGCGCAGGCGGTGCAGGCCGCGCTGGCGGCCAGGGGCATGGCGCCGCGCATCGCGGTGGTGACCGGGGACGACGTGCTGCCGCGCCTGCTCGACGCGTCGGTGCCCGACGCGGCGCTGGCCCATCTGTTCACCGGCGAGCCGGTGGCGGCGGTGCGCGAGCGGCTGGTGTTCGGCAACGCCTACCTGGGCGCGGCGCCCATCGTGCAGGCGCTGGACCGGGGCGCGGACATCGTGATCACCGGCCGCGTGGCCGACGCCGCGCTGTTCCTCGGCCCCATCGCCCACCACCTGGGCTGGGACCTGAAGGCCACCGACGCCGCCGGTCTCGACCGGCTGGCGCAGGGCCTCACCGTGGGCCACCTGCTCGAATGTTCGGGCCAGGGCAGCGGCGGCAACTTCGGCAGCCAGGAGGCCTGGAAGGCCATCCCCGATCTGGCGCACATCGGTTTTCCCATTGCCGAGGTGTGGGACGACGGCACGGCCCTCATCACCAAGGCGCCGGGCACGGGCGGGCGCGTCAACTTCGACACCGTGCGCCAGCAGCTGCTGTACGAGGTGCACGACCCGCACGCCTACCGCTCGCCCGACGTGGTGCTGGACATGGGCGGCATCCACCTGCACGACGAGGGCCACGACCGGGTGCGGCTGACCGGGGCGCACGGCACGGCACCGGGCGAGCAGCTCAAGGTGGTCGCGGGGTTCAGTGACGGCTTCAAGGCCGAGGTGACCTGGGGCTTTTCCTGGCCCGACGCCTGGGACAAGGCGCAGGCCGCCATCGACACCATCCGCACCCAGCTGGCCGAGCGGCGCGTGCCGCACGAGGAGCTGTACATCGAATACCCGGGCCTGAACTCGGCGCACGGCCCGCTGGCGCCGCTGCCGCCGCCGGAACAGCTCAACCAGATGAACGAGGTCTGGACGCGGCTGGTGCTGCGCACGAACGTGAAAGCCGCCGCCGACGGCTTTGGCCGCCTGTTCCCCTGGATCGGTCTGAGCGGCCCGGCCTACACCTGCGGCTTCACGGGGTTGCACAACACCAGCGAGCTGCTGGGCATCTGGCCGACGCTGATTGCGCGGGCCGAGGTGGAGTCGAAGGTGCGTGTGGCGTTTTTGGGGGAAGGGTCATGAGCACACAACGCATTCCCCTGGTCCGCATCGCCCACGCGCGCAGCGGCGACAAGGCCGACTGGGTCGACTTCGGGCTGTTCGCCTGGAACGAGGCCGGCTACCGCATCCTCGAACGCGAGGTGACGGCCGAACGGGTGCGCCAGCACTTCGCACCCTGGCTGCCGGGCGAGGTGGACCGCTGGCCGCTGCCGAACATCCTGGCGCTCAAGCTGGTGCTCAAGGGCGCGCTGCAGGGCGGCGGCGCCCGCAACCTGCGGCTGGACAACCTGGGAAAGTCCATGGCGGGGGCGCTGTTGCGGATGGAGATCGAGGTGTCAGAAGACGAGCTTCAGGCGGCATTGAATGAGCCGCGTGTGGGCTGGTGGGGAGAGCAGGCATGACCGCCGTCACCACCGAAGTCATCGACGACATCCACGTCGTCACCTTGAACCGCCCCGAGGTGCGCAACGCGGTCGATGGCGACACCGCACAGGCGCTGCACGCCGCCTTCCTCGCTTTCGAGGACGACCCGGCCGCCAAGGTCGCGGTGTTCCACGGTGCGCACGGCCACTTCTGCGCCGGCTGGGACCTGCAGCACGGCGCCCGCCTGGCGGCCTCGGGTGGCGCTGGGGGCATGGACGCGCTGGACTTCCACAGCGACGACGCCCGCGTCATCGGCCCCATGGGGCCATCGCGTCTGCGCCTGTCCAAGCCGGTGATCGCGGCGGTCAGCGGCGCGGCGGTGGCGGGCGGCATGGAACTGGCGCTGTGGTGCGACATGCGGGTGATGGAAGACGATGCCTACTTCGGTGTCTACTGCCGCCGCTTCGGCGTGCCGCTGATCGACGGCGGCACGGTGCGCCTGCCGCGCCTGATCGGCATGGGCCACGCGATGGACCTGATACTTACCGGCCGCAAGGTCGAGGCGGCCGAGGCGCTGCAGATGGGGCTGGCCAACCGCGTGGTGCCGACCGGGCAGGCGCGCGAAGCCGCCATCGCGCTGGCGCGGCAGCTCGCCGCCTTCCCGCAGGCCACGATGCGCGCCGACCGCGAGAGCGCCCATGCGCAGTGGGACCTGCCGCTGGGCGAGGCGCTGCAGCAGGAGTGGCGGCGCGGTCGGGCGCGCATCCCCGATGCGCTGGAGGGCGCGGCGCGCTTCGCGGCTGGCGAAGGCCGCCACGGCACCTTCTGAGTGGCCCGGATTGGCCCTCCGCCGGGCCGGCCGGCTGGCGATCATCCCGGCCATGAACGATCCGACTTCCCACGACACCGAGGTGCTGGTGCTCCAGCACCTGCGCGAAGACGGCCCGGGCCACCTGGGGGACTGGCTGAATGCCCAGGGCGTGCGCTGGCGCGTGCTGTGCACCGAGGCGGGTGAGGTTTATCCAGCGACGGTGCGGGGGCTGAAAGGACTGGCCGTGCTCGGCGGCGCCTGGAGCGCCAACGACGACCGCCCCAGCCTGCGCCAGGCCGAGGCGCTGATCCGCGAGGCCGACGCGCTGGGCATCCCGGTCATCGGCCACTGCCTGGGCGGGCAGCTCATCGCGCGCGCCTTCGGCGGCCAGGTGCAGACGCTCGACACGCCAGAAATCGGCTGGCTGCCCATCCGCCACGACGGCAGCGCGGCGGCGCGCGACTGGCTGGGCGACGCGCCGGACGCGACGGTCTACCAGTGGCACTACGACAGCTTCACCGAACTGCCGCCGGGCGCACAGCTCATCGCCGGCTCGGCGGCCTGTCCGCACCAGGCCTTCGTGCTGCGCCAGCACCTGGCGATGCAGTTCCACATCGAGATCACGGAACGCAAGGTGGAAGACTGGATCGCGGTGCCGGGCGCCGGCTACGCTCCGGCCTGCGCGGCGCATCCCGCCACGGTGCAGACACCCGCAGCCATGCGCGCAGGCACCAGCGACCACCTGACCACCAGCCAGGCGCTGGCGGATCGCATCTACGGCCGCTGGCGCGCGCGCTGGTCGCGCTGAACGGCGGGCAGACTCAGGCCATGCCGGCCGGCAGGCCCTCGCGCGGGATCGGGCGCGGACGGCCCTCGTGGTCGATGGCGACGTAGGTCAGGCTGGCCTCGGTCACCTTGACGTACTGGCCCTGGGCGGAAAAGCGTTCGGCGAACACCTCCACCTGCACCGTGATCGAGGTGTTGCCTACGCGGGCGACGTGCGAGTAGAAGCTCAGGATGTCGCCCACCCGCACCGGCTGCTTGAAGATGAACTGGTTGACCGCCACGGTCGCCATGCGACCTTTGACGTAGCGCGCCGGCAGCACCGCGCCGGCCAGGTCGACCTGGGCCATGACCCAGCCACCGAAGATGTCGCCGTTGCCGTTGGTGTCGGCCGGCATGGGGATGACCTTGAGCACCAGCTCGCGGCCTTCAGGGAGATCGGTGTGGGGGCGGGGGCTTGATTCGGTGGACATGGGCACAATCTCTGGAAAACTCCCACGATTGTCCCGCATGCGCCCTTCGTCCGTCTCCCGGGCCGCCTATCCTGTGCCCACCGCCGACAGCGGTCCCGCGCCCGCCCGTTCCGACTGGGCGACGCTGCGCCGCCTGTTCCCCTACCTCTGGCAGTACAAGTGGCGCGTGATCGCGGCACTGGCCTTCATGGTGGCAGCCAAGGGCGCCAACGTCGGCGTGCCACTGCTGCTCAAGGAGCTGGTGGACGCGATGACCATTCAGCCCGGCAGCGCGGCGGCGCTGCTGGTGGTGCCGCTGGGGCTGATCGTGGCCTACGGCCTGCTGCGCCTGTCCACCAGCGTGTTCACCGAACTGCGCGAACTGGTGTTCGCCAAGGCCACCGAGGGCGCCACCCGCTCCATCGCGCTGCAGGTGTTCGGCCACCTGCACGCGCTGAGCCTGCGCTTCCACCTGGAGCGCCAGACCGGCGGCATGACGCGCGACATCGAGCGCGGCACGCGCGGCGTGCAGTCGCTGATCTCCTACTCGCTCTACAGCATCTTCCCCACCTTGATCGAGGTGGTCTTCGTGCTCACCCTGCTGGGCACGAAGTTCGACATGGGCTACGTCTGGATCACGCTGGTGGCGCTGGTGCTGTACATCACCTTCACCGTCACGGTGACCGAGTGGCGCACCAAGTTCCGCCGCGAGATGAACGAGCTGGAGTCCACCAGCCAGACCAAGGCCATCGACTCGCTGCTCAACTACGAGACGGTCAAGTACTTCAACAACGAGGCCTTCGAGGCGCGGCGCTACGACGAGTCGCTGGAGAAGCTGCGCAAGGCGCGCATCAAGAGCCAGACCACGCTGTCGCTGCTGAACACCGGCCAGCAGCTGATCATCGCGGTGGCCCTGGTGCTGATGCTCTGGCGCGCCACCCAGGGCGTGGCCGACGGTCACATGACGCTGGGCGACCTGGTGATGGTCAACGCCTTCATGATCCAGCTCTACATCCCGCTGGGTTTCCTGGGCGTGCTCTACCGTGAGATCAAGCAGAGCCTGACCGACCTGGACAAGATGTTCGTGCTGCTGGAGAAGGAGCGCGAGATCGCCGACGCGTCTGGCGCTCAGCCGCTGGTGCTGGACGGGCCGCCGGCGGTGAAGTTCGAGAACGTGCGCTTTTCCTACGAGCCGGCGCGCGAGATCCTGCACGGCATCAGCTTCGAGATTCCGGCCGGCAGGACGGTGGCGGTGGTCGGACCCTCGGGTTCAGGCAAGAGCACGCTGGCGCGGCTGCTCTACCGCTTCTACGACGTCACGAACCACGAGCCCGGCGGTCCCCACGGCGGTGGCCGCATCACCATCAACGGCCAGGACATCCGCGAGGTCACGCAGTCCAGCGTGCGCCAGGCCATCGGCATCGTGCCGCAGGACACGGTGCTGTTCAACGACAGCATCGAATACAACATCCTCTACGGCCGGCCGGACGCGGGCCACGACGCGGCGGTGGAAGCGGCCAAGGCCGCGCACATCCACGCTTTCATCGAGAAGCTGCCCAAGGGCTACGCCACCACCGTCGGCGAGCGTGGGCTCAAGCTCTCGGGTGGCGAGAAGCAGCGCGTGGCGATCGCACGCACCCTGCTCAAGAACCCGCCCATCGTGATCTTCGACGAGGCCACCTCCGCGCTGGACTCGGCCAACGAGCGGGCCATCCAGGCCGAGCTCAAGAGCGCGGCACGCAACAAGACCTCGCTGGTGATCGCGCACCGGCTGTCGACGGTGGTCGACGCGCACGAGATCCTGGTGCTGGTGAACGGCGAGATCGTCGAGCGCGGCACACATGCCGAATTGGTGGCCCGCGGCGGCGTCTACGCCGACATGTGGGCCTTGCAGCAGTCCGGTTCCGACTAAGGCTTCATGCTGCCGGTGCGCTCGTACCGGGCGTGCCAGCTCAGCGCTTCTTCCAGCAGGTGCGGCGTGTGCATGCCCGCATGGCCGGCCTTCGCGTTGGCCTCGCTGCGCTCCACGTAGTCCAGCAGCGCAGGCCGGAAGTCCGGGTGGGCGCAGCGCTCGATGATCAGGCGCGAGCGCTGGCGCGGTGACAGGCCGCGCAGGTCGGCCAGACCCTGTTCGGTGACGACGATCTGCACGTCGTGTTCGGTGTGGTCCACGTGGCTGACCATGGGCACGATGCAGCTGATGCTGCCGCCCTTGGCGGTGGACGGCGTCATGAAGATCGAGAGGTAGGCGTTGCGCGCGAAGTCGCCCGAGCCGCCGATGCCGTTCATGATGCGCGTGCCCATCACGTGGGTGGAGTTCACGTTGCCGTACAGGTCGGCCTCGATCATGCCGTTCATGGCGATCAGGCCCAGGCGGCGGATCACCTCGGGGTGGTTGCTGATCTCCTGCGGCCGCAGCACGATGCGCTCGCGGTAGAAGTCCAGGTTCTCGGTGAACTCCTTCATCACCCCGGCCGAGAGTGAAATGGCGGTGGACGAGGCCATGCGCATCTTGCCGCTCTTGAGCAGGGCGAGCATGCCGTCCTGCAGCACCTCGGTGTAGCCCTGCAGACCGGTGAAGGGGCCGTCGTTCAGGCTTTCCAGCACCGCGTTGGCGATGTTGCCCACGCCCGACTGCAGCGGCAGCAGGTCTTCGGGCAGGCGGCCGTGCTTCACCTCGTTCTGGAAGAAGTCCATCAGGTGGCCGGCGATGCGGCGCGAGGCCTCGTCGGGGGCGGCGAAGCGGGTGTCGCGGTCGGGCAGATTCGTTTCGACCACGGCGATCACCTTGGCCGGGTCGCAGTGCAGGTAGGGCGTGCCGATGCGGTCGCCCGCGTGCGTCATCGGGATCGGCTTGCGGTGCGGCGGGCGCTCGGTGCCGTAGTAGATGTCGTGCATGCCCTCCAGCGCCAGCGGGTGGCCATGGTTGACTTCCAGGATCACCTTGTCGGCCTGGTCCAGCCAGGTCTTGTTGTTGCCCACCGAGGTGGCCGGGATCAGGCGGCCGTCTTCCAGGATTCCGGCGACCTCGATCACCGCCACGTTCAGTTTGCCGAGGAAGCCGAACCACACGTACTGCGCCACGTGCGAGAGGTGGATGTCGGTGTAGGCCATGTCGCCAGCGTTGATGCGGGCGCGGCAGGTCGGGTCGGACTGGTAGGGCAGGCGCATGTCCATGCCGCCCACCTTGGCCAGCGCGCCGTCGAGCTCGGGCGCGGTGGATGCGCCGGTCCACAGGCCGATGCGGAATTCGTGCCCGGCGTCGTGCTGCTGCTGGATGTGGCGCGCCAGGGCCTGCGGCACCAGTTTGGGATAGCCCGCGCCGGTGAAGCCGCTCATGCCGACGTGGTCGCCGTGGTGGATGAGGGTGGCGGCCGCGTCGGCCGACATGATTTTCTGGCGCAACCCGGCGTGGGCGATGCGGGACGGGAGGATGGCGGGCGGGTTCTGGGTCATGGGTATGCAATATTAGGGTTAACCCTAGGTTGTGGATATCGTAACGGAACCGGGCAGGCTCCAAAACCCGGAAAAACAGGGGGATGTGCGCCCATGCACGGCGCGCATAATCCGCCGCCATGGAAACCAAGTGGCTGGAAGATTTTGTGAGCCTGGCCGAGACGCGCAGCTTCAGCCGTTCCGCGCAGCTGCGCCACGTCACGCAACCTGCGTTCTCGCGCCGCATCCAGTCGCTCGAAGCCTGGGCCGGCACCGATCTGGTGGACCGCTCGTCCTACCCGACGCGCCTGACCCCAGCCGGTCAGACCCTGTACGACCAGTCGCTGGAGATGCTGCAGGCCCTGCAGAGCACGCGCGCCATGCTGCGAGCCCACACCGCGGCGGCGCAGGACGTGATCGAGTTCGCCGTGCCGCACACGCTGGCCTTCACCTTCTTCCCGTCCTGGCTCTCGGGCCTGCGCGAGAGCTGCGGGCCGATCAAGAGCCGGCTGATTGCGATGAATGTGCACGACGCGGTGATGCGCCTGGTGGAGAGCAGCTGCGACCTGCTGATCGCCTACCACCACACGTCGCAGCCGATCCAGCTGGACGCCGCGCGTTACGAGATGCTGCCGCTGGGCCGTGAGACGCTCTCGCCCTACGTCAAGCCCAACGAGCAGGGCGAGCCCATGTTCCGTCTGCCGGGCACCACGGCGCACCCGTTGCCCTACCTGGCCTACGCGCCCGGCGCCTACATGGGGCGGGCGGTCGAGCAGGTGCTCAAGAGCAGCCCGGTGCCGGTGCACCTGGACCGCATCTACGAAACCGACATGTCCGAAGGCCTCAAGGCCATGGCGCTCGAAGGCCACGGCATCGCCTTCCTGCCCGCCAGCGCTGTGCGGCGCGAGCTGCGCGCCAAGCGCCTGGTGAGCGCGGGCGAAGGGCTGGACACCACGCTGGACATCCGCATCTACCGCGAGCGCCCCGGCACCCGCAAGGCCAAGGGCTCGGTGGACGCGTTCTGGAGCGATCTCGAGCGGCACCTGGCGACCCACAGCAAGTGAGCCGCGCGGGGTGGGAAAATCGGAACATGAACGCCCCCACCACCCTCACCATCACCCGCCCCGACGACTGGCACCTGCACGTGCGCGACGGCGCCGCCCTGAACACCGTCGTCCCGCACACCGCCGCCCAGTTCGGCCGCGCGATCATCATGCCCAACCTCAAGCCGCCGGTGACCACCGCGGCGCAGGCCGTGGCCTACGCCGACCGCATCCGCGCCGCCGTGCCCGCGGGCGTGGCCTTCGAGCCGCTGATGACGCTGTACCTCACCGACAACCTGCCGGCCGACGAGATCGCCCGGGCGAAGGACGCCGGTGTGGTGGCCTGCAAGCTCTACCCGGCCGGCGCCACCACCAACAGCGACGCGGGCGTGACCGACATCCGCAAGACCTACAAGACGCTGGAGGCCATGCAGAAGGCCGGCGTGCTGCTGCTGGTGCACGGCGAGGTCACCAGCCCCGACATCGATCTGTTCGACCGCGAGGCGGTGTTCATCGAACAGCAGCTCGAACCGCTGCGCAAGGACTTCCCGGGCCTGAAGATCGTGATGGAGCACATCACCACCAAGGAAGCCGCGCAGTACGTGGCCGAGGCCGACGCCCACCTCGGCGCCACCATCACCGCCCACCACCTGCTCTACAACCGCAACGCCATCTTCACCGGCGGCATCCGCCCGCATTACTACTGCCTGCCGGTGCTCAAGCGCGAGACGCACCGCCAGGCCCTGGTGGCCGCGGCCACGGGCGGCAGTGCCAAGTTCTTCCTGGGCACCGACAGCGCGCCGCACCCGGCCCGCCTGAAGGAACACGCCACCGGCTGCGCCGGCTGCTACACCGCCCACGCCGCCATCGAGATGTACGCCGAGGCGTTTGAAGCTGCGGGTGCCCTGGACAAGCTCGAAGCCTTCGCCAGCTTCAACGGCCCGGCCTTCTACGGCCTGCCGCGCAACACCGGCACCATCACCCTGCGCAAGCAGAGCTGGACCCCGCCCGAGAGCTTCGCCTTCGGCGAGGCCGAGCTCAAGCCGCTGCGCTCGGGCGAGGCGCTGCCCTGGAAGCTGGTGGGCTGACCGGGCATGTGCGCCGTCGGCAACGCCGTCGCCGGCTGGCCTGCGCCCGACTGGTCACAGCCCTGGAACGCGCCCTTCGCGGCCGACGGGGCGGCGGTGCGTGCAGCCTGTGAGCGGGGCGTTCCGCTGCCGCAGGCGCTGAACCACCACATCGGTACCGCCGGCCCGCGCTTTGTGCCGCAAGCAGAGCTGCCCGAGGGCGTGGCCTACGAGCAGTTCATCTTCGAGACCGGCTCGGTGCCGACGCGCGAAGGCCTGCACGACTTCTTCAACGGCCTGGTGTGGGCCCGCTTCCCCGCCACCAAGCGCCTGCTCAACCGCCTGCAGGCGGCGCAGATTGCCCAGGCCGGTGTGGGCCAGGTGCGGGGGCCGGTGCGCGACGCGATCACCCTGTTCGACGAAAACGCGGTGCTGCTGCAGGCCCCCGATGCGATCTGGGATGCGCTGATCGCGCGCGAGTGGACCCGGTTGTTCGTGGACCTGCGGTCCCTGTGGGGGCAGACCCGGCTGGTACTGTTCGGCCACGCGCTGACCGAGAAGCTGGTCTCCCCCTACAAGTCCATCACCGGGCATGTCTACCGGGTGCCCGTGCCCCCCGAACTGGGGGGCGATGTGGCCGCCTGGGACCGCTGGCTGGCGGCGCGCCTGACCGCGGCCGAGCTGGCGACCAAACCCTTCACCCCGCTGCCCGTGCTGGGGGTGCCGGGCTGGTGGCCAGCGAACCAGGACCCGGCGTTCTACGACGACGCCACCGTGTTCCGGCCGCCCCGAACCGCTTTCGCACCGACGACATGACTTCTTCCGCCTCGCCCTCCTGGTCCCACCTGAACCTCTCGCTGGACGCCGACCGCGCCACCCTGGTCGCCCACTTCCGCGAGACCGGCGTGCGCGACGTCGAGTGCCTGTTCGCCGACGTCACCGGTTACCCGCGCGGCAAGCTGATGCCGGCCGCCAGCTTCGCGGGTGGGACCGAGCTGCGCATCTGCCAGGCCATCCCGATGCAGTGCATCACGGGCGAGTACAGCTACGACCCCGTGTTCCCCGACAGCGACCCGGACGTGCGCCTGGTGCCGGACCTGGCCACGCTCAAGCGTTCGCCCTGGGCCAGCGTGCCGCGCTACCTGGCGGTGCACGATTGCCTGGAGCTGGATGGCTCGCTGTGCGAGTTCGCGCCGCGCTCGGTGCTGAAGAACGTGGTGGCCCGCTACGCCGCCGCCGACCTGACCCCGGTGGTGGCGCCCGAGATCGAGTTCTACCTGACCGCGGCCATGACCGACCCGGCCCAGCCGCTGGCCTCGCCCACCGGGAAGGGCGGCCGGCCCGAGGTCGGTCAGTCGGCCTTCAGCCTGAACGCGCTCAACGAGCTGGCGCCGTTCTGGGACGCCTTCCACGCCGCCATCGACGGCCTGGGCATCCGCGCCGACACCTGGCTGCACGAGGTGGGCGAGAACCAGTACGAGATCAACCTGCTGCACGGCGACCCGGTGGCGGTGGCCGACCAGGCCTTCCTGTTCAAGACCGCGGCGCGCGAGATCGCTCTGCAGCACGGACTCAACGCCGTGTTCATGGCCAAGCCCGTCGCGGGCCAGGCGGGCAGTTCCATGCACCTGCACCAGAGCGTGGTGGACGCGCAGGGGCGCAACGTGTTCAGCAGCGCCGACGGCACGGCCAGCGAGACCTTCTTCCACTACATCGGCGGCCTGCAGGCCCACACACCCGATCTGATGCTGGTCTACGCGCCCACCGTCAACAGCTACCGCCGCTACGTGGCCGGCAGCCAGGCGCCGACCAATGTGCAGTGGGGCCACGACAACCGCACCGCCGGCCTGCGCGTGCCGGTCAGCGGCCCGGCCGCGCGCCGGGTGGAGAACCGCCTGGCCGGCGCCGACGCCAACCCGTATCTGGCGATTGCGGCGACGCTGGCGGCCGGTCTGGCCGGAATCGAAGGGCGGATCGCACCGGCCGAACCGGTGAGCGGCAACGGCTACGACCAGGCGCGCAGCCTGCCGCGAACCTTTGACGGCGCGCTGGATCAGATGTCGCGGAGCCAGACCGCCAGCCGGCTGATGGGCGAGCGTTTCGTGCGCGGCTACCTGGCGGTCAAGACGCTGGAGCACGACCACTACCTGCGAGAGATCAGCGCCTGGGAACGGCGCTACCTGCTGCCCCAGGTCTGAACACATCTTGAAACGGGGTCGACCCACCCCCACTATCATCCGTCCCTCTTTGCCACGGAGCCTTCATGAAACGCATCTTCCTGTTCGTTCTGACCAACTTCGCCGTGATGGCGGTGCTGATGGTCACCTCGCGCATCCTGGGCGTGGACCGCTACCTCACGGCCAACGGCCTGAACATGACCGCACTGGCGGGCTTCTCGCTGATCATGGGTTTCGGCGGCGCGACCATCTCGCTGCTCATGAGCAAGACCATGGCCAAGATGAGCACTGGCGCGCGCGTGATCAACCAGCCGCAGACGGCGGACGAGGCCTGGATCGTGCAGACCGTGCAGAAATTCGCCGAGAAGGCGGGCATCGGCATGCCCGAGGTCGCCATCTACGACGGTGCCCCCAACGCCTTCGCCACCGGCGCCTTCAAGAACTCGGCCCTGGTGGCGGTGTCCACCGGCCTGCTGCAAAGCATGACGCGTGAAGAGGTCGAGGCCGTGATCGGCCACGAGGTGGCCCACGTCGCCAATGGCGACATGGTCACCATGACCCTGATCCAGGGCGTGATGAACACCTTCGTCGTGTTCCTCAGCCGCGTGATCGGCTACGCGGTCGACAGCTTCCTGCGCCGCGGCGACGACCGCGACAGCGGCCCGGGCATCGGCTACATGGTCACCACCATCGTGCTGGACATCGTGCTGGGCTTCGTCGCCGCCATCATCGTGGCCTGGTTCTCGCGCCAGCGCGAGTTCCGCGCCGACGCCGGCGCCGCCCAGCTGATGGGCCGCAAGCAGCCGATGATCAACGCGCTGGCCCGCCTGGGCGGCCTGACCCCCGGCGAGCTGCCCAAGACCATGCAGGCCATGGGCATCACCGGCAACCTGGGCAAGCTGTTCTCGACCCATCCGCCGATGGAAGAGCGCATCGCCGCGCTGCAGAAGCTCTGACGCAGAGCTTTTTCTCCAGGGCCCTGGCGACGCACCGCTCTCGCAGGGGCCTTCCCTGGTCCCCTGGCTGTGACATCCGCACGCTTATCCGGTTTTGTTGCGAAGCTTTTTGTGGTCGATTTGCAACGACTGAAAATGCGTCTTTGAGGCTGTTGTTGCGTTCCCTGAAGGAAATTCCTCGTTCTCAGAGCCGTTCGTTCTGAAAATCAGACCGTTCGTCTTGTGGCGTTGGGTTTTTTGCTCGTTAATCTTGACGGGCGTGTTGGCTGGGTGATAGCCGAACGCGCGACCTGAGCCTGTGAACTTTGCAGCGATTCAGCGCGGCAAACGAGTAGGCCTTTCGTCTAGAGTGTGGCGCTTTCCTGCGTATCGGTAGGATTTGGTTACATTTCTCGGGCGATAGCTAGGGTCACCATGCGAACAGAAAAGAAAGAAGAAGAAAACAAACTCCGTTTTCGGCCTGCAAGCCAGGCCATGGCGCTGGAGCCGCGGTTGCTGTTTGACGGCGCAGGTGCCGTGGCTGCGGCCGATGTGCTCCCCGATCAGGCCGCGCCCGAACCCAGCCCTCCGCAGCCAAGCGCGCCCGACGCCGCAGCGCCAGAGGTGCAGGGCCAGGCACCCGTCCCCGGCGCTGACGAGCCGCAACCCGCCAACGCCTCCGGGGACACAGACGAAAACGAAGTCCCCACGCCGTCTTCCACCACGGCTGCGGCAGACGACGAAGGCGGCATCGAAGGTGAGGGCGAAAGCGCGCAAGGCAGCGACGCCGTCGACAACGCGAGCAGTCAGGCCGACGCCGAATCCGACGACGACACCGACCCGCCGGCCCTGGACGCTCCTGAAGAAAGATTCGCCACCCTTGTGGTGGTGGACGCACGTGTGGCCGAGCAAGAGGGCTTCACCCTCGACTTGCCCGCCAATGTCATGGTGCGCGTGGTCGAGCGCGACGAATCTGGTCTCGACGCCATCAGCCGCGAACTCGCCAACGACGCCGGCCGGCAGTACGACACCATTCACATCATCAGCCACGGCACGCCCGGCAGCCTGATGCTGGGCAACGAGGTCATCGGCGGCGGCAGCCTGAGCGAGGCGCAACGCGAGATGCTGCGGGGCTGGGCGCCGTACCTCACCGACGAGGCCGACATCCTGCTTTACGGCTGCGACTTGGCCGCCGACAGCGAAGGCGAGGCCTTTATCACCGAGCTGGCGCACCTGACCGGTGCCGACATCGCCGCCTCGACCGACGCCACCGGCGCGGCCGACAAGGGCGGCGACTGGGACCTGGAGCTGTCCACCGGCGCCATCGAGGCGACGGCGCTCTCGGTGGCGGGTTTCAACAGCCTGCTGACGGCGGCCCCCACGGTGACGATCACAGGGCTGCCGACCGCTGGCGAAGTGCTTATCGGCGAGGACTTCACCTTCTCGCTGAACTTCTCGAACCCGGGCACGGCGCCGAACCCCGACGGCTTCGGCCCCTACATCGATCTCTTCCTGCCCTTGGGGGCCGATGGCAATGACGGCGTCACCATCGCCACCAGCGGCGCCATCACCTACCTGGGCACGCCGGTCAATTACCAGCTCGTCACCATCGGTGCCGGTGGCACGGCAGAACATCCGTATTTCCGCGACAACACCAACCAGCCGGGCGTGATCAATGGCCAACCCGGACAGACGGTGGTCGTGATCGAACTGCCTTTCGGCAGCTACACCAACGGTCAGCCTGAGGCCGAACTGGTGGTGCAGGCCTCGCTGTCCAATCTGGCCGACCGGGGCACCGGCCTGGAGATCGCCGCCAGGGCCGGTTTCCGCTTCGGCCAAACGCCCACGGCCGACTACGCGAACGATCCCAGCGTGGAAGGTGGCATGGTCACGGCCAGCATCACACCGGTGCTGATGGAGTACACGCACACGTTCAACGGCCCGGAAGGCGAGACCGCCACGGGCCCGAACTTCCCGCGCGAAATGACCACCACCATCACGGTGGCGGCGGGTCAGACACTGACCGACTACAGCCTTGTGATTGATGTGCCGGGCAACATTGTCGTGACCGGCATCAACGGCGTGTCGCTGGGCGCTCCCGTCACGGGAGGCACGTTGTCCCATCCCGTCGGGGACATCAGCGGCACCCAGGCCGTTACCATCCAGTACTACGTGCCCGATGTGGACGCCGCTTCCGCCAACGTGCTGGACCCGGTTTCCGGCTCTGCGGGCACGGTGCAGTTTCAGGTGTCGGGGACCGGCGACTGGGATCCGCTGGATGCACGCGACACAGAGGAAACTGTTGACTACGACCCGGCGGGTGTCGAGCTCCAGCACACGATTCGCTCGCTCGCGGTGCAAAAGGAGGTCGAGAACATCACGCCCGGAGGCCAGAACAGCCCTGGCCAGACGCTGGAGTACACCATCAACTTCCAGGTGTCCGACTACTTCCGCTTCGACGATGTCGTCATCACGGATGTCATCGACGATGGGCATACACCCACGGGCACGCCGACCTTGACCCTGACGCACCAAGGCACGCCGGTGGTCGTCTCCCTGGCCGGCTACTTCACCGATGTCACCGATCCGTCCACCCACAACATCACCCGGACCTTCGACATTTCCGAAGCGCTGAGAAACGCAGGGCTGTCTGGTGACCTGGCCCAAGGCATCCTGACAGGCGGGAAATTCAATGGGGTCG
The DNA here is from genome assembly GCF_004006415.1 of Hydrogenophaga sp. NH-16. Lineage (NCBI taxonomy): Bacteria > Pseudomonadati > Pseudomonadota > Betaproteobacteria > Burkholderiales > Comamonadaceae > Hydrogenophaga > Hydrogenophaga sp. NH-16. The sequence continues at coordinate 1,413,356 of NZ_CP029344.1, read as the reverse complement.
ATCTGGGCGGGACGTTCGGGGTCATCACCTACACGGCCACCATCGACAACACCTTCGAGTCTCCCGTCGGAGGCGGCGATGCGCAGATCAATCACGGCGACCGCCTGGCCACCTCGGCGGTGATCACCGGGACGGTGGTCCAGGCGAATGGCGATCAGGGCAGTGACGTTCAGGACAGCACAGCCACCGATGTCGAGATCGCCAGCGGTGGCCTGACGCTGGAGATCGTGGGCATCAATGGTGCCGCGAGCGGTGGCAGCGCCGGCATCCGGCCGGGCGACACCGTCACCTACGAGTTGACCTACGACCTGGGCACGGGCGACTTCGAACACCTCAAACTCGACGCCTTTCTGCCCAAGCCTGTGTTCGATGTGGGCGACCCGGGCGCCGATGGCACTTCCAGCGGGTGGGCCCATGGGTCTGTAGGGACATCCGCCACCTATCCGGGGCCGGGGGAATGGGTGCTGATCGATGGGGCAGGCAACGTCATCGACATCAACGGAACAGCCAGCCTGTCGGTTGCGGCGGGTTCGAATGGTCTGAGCTTCGACCTGGGCAGCCGCGAGGACAGCAACAACCTGCCCACCCAGGTGGTGATCCGGTTCACCGTCCGGGTGAACGACTCACCGTTCGCCGACGGCCTCTATCTCACGACACAGGCCGAGGCTTCGGAGAACAACACCCCGGGTGAGTCGGCCACGCACCAGGACAGCATCCAGCTCCAGCTCAATGAGCCGCACCTGGAGATCCGCCACGGTGTCGTCTCCCACATCGATTCCGAAGGGGACAACACCCTGACTGGTACGACCGGAAGCTGGTCCAGTCCGGGCACCACCGGCGCATCTTTTGCGGGCACGATTTCGGACATCAGCGGCATCGACGGCAACATCACTGGCATTGATGCGGGCGACCGCGTGCGTTTCGGCGTGGGTGTCATCAACACCGGTGGCCATGGCGCGTTCGACATCCGCTCCAGCGTGGTCACGCCTCCGCCGGGCTTTGCTTTCACCGACGCCGCAGGGAACATTGTGGCCGACCTTGCCGCCGCCAACTTGCAGCTGCGGCTGGGAGACGGCACCCTGCTGGTTGCAGGCACGCACTACACGGTCGTGGGTGGCGTGCTGAGCACCATGCCGGGCGTCTACCTGGAGGCGGGCCGTGGAGACGCGGTCGTTGCCGGCAGCAACGTGCTCGTCATCACCTACGACACGGTGGCCGTGGGCGACATTGCTGCAGGCCTGGATACCACCTCTACCGTGTCCGTGGTCGACTACTCCAACCGCGACGGCGGCGTGGCCGCTGGCAACGACTTCCTGCCCGGCACCAATGTGATCTCCGACGACGCCGCGGCGGCCGCGAAGGCGCCCGAGGTCCGCATCGTGTTCCAGGATGGCGGCATTTCGCCCGACGACTCCAGCGCCGGGCACACCACGGGTGCCAACATGGTCATCGGCGAGTCGATGGTCTACGACATCGTGGTGACGCTGCCCGAAGGCACGACGCACGACCTGAAGGTGGATGCGCTGGTGCCGCCGGGCATGAGGCTGGACACCAGCTACAACGGCGTGGGCTACGAGATCATCACGGTGGCCGGCGCCGGTGGCAGCGGTGCCTTGACGAGCAATTTCGCCGGCACCCTGGGTGTGCCCACCGTCACCGGCGACACGGGCGCGGTCGGCGAGGATCCGCGCTTCAGCTTCGGCAACGTCACCACCACGGACAACAACAGCTCGGGCGACAACAGCTTCGTCATCCGCGTCCGAGCGATCGTGGCCAACACCGTCGACAACCAGGGTGACACCACGCGCGACATGGCCACCGGGCTGGTTTATGACGACGGTGGCGCCGACACCAACACCGTGGTCTCCGGCACGGGCTCGCCCACCATCACCATCCGCGAGCCGCAACTGACCATCGTCAAGGAAGTGGATACCGATCTGGTGACGGCAGGCAATCAAAACACGCCTATCGATGCCGGCGACTCGGTGGCGTACACCACGACCATCTCCAACACCAGCGGCGTCGATGCGTTCGACCTGACGTTCAGCGATGTTTTCCCGTCGGTGGTGAACCCGGATACAGGCACTTTGCAAGTGATGTTGACGGACGGCGGAGGGTCGTATGACGTGACAGGCGCGTTCCAATGGGTTGGCAACGAGCTGCGGATCAGCGACGGCGCCAACCTCGATCTGCTAGACGGCCAATCCCTCACCATCACCGTGACGGCGTCGACCAATGCGACGGTGGCAGGTGTCACTTCCTTCGACAGCGATGCCGTGGTGCGCTGGAGCAGCATCGACAGCGCCAGCAACAATGATGGCGTGCGCGATGGCAACGAGCGCGACGGCAGCGACGGTGAAGGCCCGGACGCCACGACATTGAACAACTACGTGGCCAGCGACGGTGCGCCAGTCAACGTGGCGGGTGAATACATCCTCAGCCGTGTGGGCGGCCTGGCGGACACGGCTGCGCCGGGGGATACGGCAGCGGATGCGCAGGACGTGGCCGTGGGCGAGATCGTGCGCTTCCGCCTGGTGATGCGCGTGCCCGAGGGCAATATCGACAACCTCAACATCACGCCCAACCTGCCGCCGGGCTATGAACTGCTGGACACGGGTGCCACCTGGGCCCTGGTGGGCAATGGTGGCGGGTTCAACGTGAATGGCGCCGGCGCCGGCAACGGGATCAGCGGCAACTCCGCGGACAACATCGAGAACTCGCTCAACAGCGGCAACACGGCTGGCGCAGGCACGCGACCCGGTATCGGCATCATCCCCAACGGCAGCGGCGTGTTCGTGCTGGGTGACATCGAGAACCTCGACCGCGATGCCGATGGCGAGTACCTGATCCTCGAATTCAACGCGGTGGTGCGCAACGTGGCTGGCAACACGGCCGGCACGGACCTCGTGACCACCGTCACCGTGCGCAGCGGCGCCACCGAGCTGGGCGAGAGCAACGGCACCACCGACAACGTGGTCGAGCCGCAGATCAGCGCCATCACCAAGGATGTGGTGGATACCGCGCCGGGTGCGCAGGGCGCCACCTCCACCATCACGGTGCGCAATGCGTTCAACACGGGCAGCACGGATGCGGCGCCGGCTTACGACGTGGTGCTGACGGACGACTTTCCGAGCGGCGAGAGCGGCTCCTACGTGTTTGAGCGCCTGGTGGTGGGCGGCACGGCCTACACATCGGCCGACACGGCTGCGGCCGCTGCAGCAGGCATCACATGGACAGTGGGCGCCACGGGCGTCAGTGTCAACTTCGACCGGCTGGCCCCAGGGACAAGCGTCGAGTTGCGCTATACGGTGGGGGTTCCCACCAACGCGGAACAGTCGGCCACGGCGCCGACCAATGCCACGGTGACCTGGAGCAGCCTGCCGGACGGTGCTGGCACCATCTCGAGCACGGGCTTCGCGGGCTCGACGGTAGGTACGGATGCCTCGGCCAGCGGCGAGCGCGACGGCAGCGGCACGGCACCCAACACCTACACCCGCAGCGATCCGGCCGGCTACGGCACCATCAACGGAGTCTTGTGGGACGACACCAACGACCGCGACGGCGCCATCGATGGGGGTGAATTCCGTCTGGCCAACCAGACCGTGGAGCTGCGCTGGGCCGGAGCGGACGGCATCTTCGGCAACGCCGACGACCGAGTGATGACCACCACCACGAACGCGAGCGGCGAGTACAGCTTCGGCGCCTTGCCTGGAACAGGGCTGGTGTCGGGCAATTACCGCATCACCACGCCGGCCACTGTCACGCTGACCATTCCGGGCGGTGCGATTGCTGACGACACGGATGCCTTGTCGCCTCGGTGGGATGCCGATGCCGGCACGCTGGGCACCATCAGCGTGACATTGGGAGAAGGCACCACCTCGGTCAACCGCAACGTGGGCTATCTGCAGGTCAACGACACGCCGGTGGTCACCATCACCAACGGCTCGGTCACTTTTGTCGAGGGCGTGGACCGCACCGGCAGCGATCCGCTCGGGGAAGACCGCGACGTGCTGGGTGCACCGGTGAACCTGGGCCCGGTGACCATCACGGACCCCGAACTGCACCGCGACCCAGGCCAGTTGGACAACTTCAGTGGCACCACGCTGACCATCGGCCGCAGCAACGCCACCAATGATGGGTTCAACGCCGCCAGCGAGGATGTGCTGGGCTTCAACGATCCGGCCCTGGTGTCCGGCAGCAACCTCGTGGTGGGCGGCAGCACGGTTGGCAGCTTCACCAACGTGGGTGGGCAACTGGTGATCACCTTCAACGCCAGTGCCGACGCCGCCGCGATCAACACCGTGGCCAGCGCCATCTCCTACGCCAACCGCTCCGATACGCCACCGGCCAATGTCACGCTGCGCTTCCGCTTCGATGATGCAAACGACAACAGCAAGCAGGGCAGCGGCGGGGCGCTCACGGGGGATGCCACCATCGTCGTCAACATCACGGCGCAGAACGATCCGCCGGATGCCACGAACAACGCCAACAGCGTGACCGAGTCCGACGGCCAGCCCACCCCTGGCGCCAGCGTCTCGGGCAACTTGCGCAACGACAACGACGGCGGCAACGGCGTGGACAGCGACCCTGAGACCGCGCTGGCCGATCTGGTCATCACCGAGATCGGGCCTGTCGGAGGGACGACGGAACCCATCCCGGCTGGCGGCGTCACGGTGAACGGCCAGTACGGTGCGCTCACCATCCATCCCGATGGCAGCTACACCTACGTGCTCAATGAAAGTCACCCGGACGTCAACAGCCTGGGCACTGGCAACACGCTGACCGATGTATTCGACTACACCCTCGCCGATGCGGATGGCCTGACCGACTCGGCCGCGCTGACCATCACCATCAATGGACGCACGGACGGTGGCGGCGCCACGCCACCCACCATCGGCCCCGAGGACGAGAACGGGACCGACGACCCCGCCGACCCATCGACGCAGGGGCAGAACTCGGTGTACGAAGCTGGCCTGGGTGATGCTGGCGACGACCGTGAATCCACCACTGGCGACATCGTGGTGGCTGCGCCCGACGGCATCCGGTCGGTGACGGTCGGAGGAACCGCCTTCACTTACGCCGAACTGCAAGACATCAGCGATGGTGTTCTGACGCCAGTGAGCATCGACACGGGCGAAGGCACGCTGGTCATCACGGGTATCCGCGGTGTGCAGGGACCGACCGGTGCGCCCACCCAGTTGGTGATCGAGTACGAATACACGCTCAAGGACCCGGTGGCGCACTCGGGCCCGTATACCGATGACATCGCCCTTCAGGTCACAGACAACAAGCCCACGCCGCAGACGGCCAGCGGCACACTGACCATTGCCATCATCAACGACCTGCCCGCCGCCACCGACGACACCAACAGCGTGACCGAAGGCAATACGGTGACAGGCGACGTGCTTGGCAACGACGATTCCGGTGCCGATGGCTGGACGGGCAGCGGGAACGGAGTGGTCGGCGTGGTGGCCGGCGACAACGGTGGCACGCCGACAGCGGGCGGCACGGGTACGGCCATCACCGGAACCTACGGCACCCTGACGCTCAACCCCGACGGCAGCTACACCTACGTGGCCAATGCCGGCATCACGGTGTCCAACCCGGTGGACGTGTTCACCTACACCGTGCGCGATGCCGACGGTGACGAAACTACGGCCACGCTGACCATCGACCTCAACAACATCCCGGACCCGGTGGCCTCTCTGCCGCCACAGGTGGGTGTTGATGCCGACGGTGGCATCAACATCCCCACGTCCGGTGGATTTGTCGACATCGACGGCGATCCGCTCACCTACACGGCCACTGACCTGCCGCCGGGCCTGACGATTGACCCGAACACGGGCGTAATCACCGGCACGCTGGACAACAGCGCCTCGCAGGGCGGCAACACGGGTACGCCTGGCGTGTACGAGGTGACGGTGATGGTCACCGACCCGCACGGCCAGACCGCGTCGCAGACCTTCACCTACACGGTGACCAACCCGGCCCCGGTGGCGCGCGACGACACCCGCACCACACGCGAGGACACGCCGGTCAGCGGCAACGTGATCGGCAACGGTGGCCGTGGCGACGTGGCCGACAGCGACCCCGATGGCGACGACCTCACGGTGACGGAGATCGTCGTCAACGGCCGCACCTACACCTTCGGGCCGGGCACGCCGTCGCACACCATCACCTTGAACGAGGGCCGGCTGGTGTTCAGGGAGGACGGCAACTACACCTTCACGCCCAGGCCCGACTGGAACGGCCGCGTGCCGCCGGTGACCTACACCATCAGCGACGGCGAGGGCGGCACCGCCACGGCGGTGCTGCGCATCACCGTCACGCCGGTGCCCGACATCGTGCCTGACACGTCCACCACCGAGCGCGACACGCCGGTGCGGATTCCGGTGCTGGACAACGACGACTTCGAGGGCAGGAACCCCAGGGTCACGGGCACGACGCCGCCGGCCAATGGCACGGTGACGATCAACCCCGACGGCAGCATCACCTATATGCCGAACCCGGGCTTTGTCGGTACCGACACCTTCACCTACACGGTGACCAGCGGCGGTGTGACCGAGACCACCACCGTGACGGTGCAGGTGCTGCCGGGCACGCAGGACGGGCTGCCGCCCGACCGCTCGGAGGGATCGACGGGGCCTGGCCTGCGGCCGGGGCCGTACTTCCCCGATCCGTGGGGGCCTGGCCTGCCGCAGGTCGGCCTTTCCTTCGAGTCGGTCACCTATGTGCGCGACGCGGTGGTGGCGTCGCAAAACGAGCGCGCGCTGGGCGGTGATGCCCGCGCCACCAGCCGCATCGACCTGGCGCAGCCGTACGACAGCGGTGTGCGCGTGCCGGGCATGGACTTGGGCATGGACCCGGCGTTGTTCGTGCAACAGGCGGTGCGCGACTCGCAGCGTCTGGCCGACTTCATGAACAGCCTGGTGCAAGGCCGCCTGAGCCGGGTGTCGCTCGGCGCCGACCACGATCTGGCGACGCCCGAGCTGTACCAGCCCGATGCCGACCGTTTGGTCCCTCAACCGGCGTCACAGGAGAAGGGCGATGCGGCCAGGCCGACGCCCGAGCCGCAGAAGACCTCGGAGGTCGATGCCGAGGTCGAGGAAGCAGCCGCTGCCGCGATGCCTGCCCAGGCTATGCGCATGGCGCCATCTTTCACCGATCAGTTGAGGAATGGGACGGGGCGCCTGCCCATGTCCACAGCACGAGTTTGAGAACCAGTCTGAAAAGAATCATTGAAATGACCACCCCGAACACCAACCCATCGCTTCGTTTCGCCGCTCATTTCCTGGCCCGTCCGCGCATGCTGGCGCTCTCGGCGGCCCTGTTTCTGGCCGGCTGCGGCTCGCTGGCGCCGGTGCCCTACGAGGCGAACGAGATCCGTGACCGCGCCGAGCAGGACCGGGTGCAGATGTACGCCGACCAAGAGCCGATCGCGGCGCCGCTGAGCTTCCACGAGGCCGCCGCGCGCGCGCTCAAGTACAACCTGGACTACCGCCTCAAGCTGATGGAAAGCGCGCTCTCGCGCAGCCTGCACGACGTGTCCTCACACGAGATGCTGCCGCGCCTGGTGGCCGGTGCCGGTTATGTGTCCCGCAACAACGACTCGGGTGGTAGTTCCATCGGCATCATTGACCGCGAGGAGTCGCTGCGTCCGTCCACCTCGCAGGAGCGCGAGCGCACGCTGGCTAACCTGAACTTCTCGTGGAACGCGCTGGACTTCGGCGTCTCGTACTACCGCGCGCAGCAGAAGGCCGATCAGGTGCTGATGGCCGAGGAGCGCCGCCGCAAGGTGGTGCAGAACGTGCTGCAGGACGTGCGCAACAGCTACTGGCGCGCCCTGGGCGCGCAAAAGCTCATCGGCCGTGTGGACGACCTGCTGGCGCGCGTGAACACGGCGCTGGCCAATGCCAAGGAAGTCGAAGCCAAGGGCCTGATGCCCCGAGCCCAGGTGCTGTCGTACCAGCGCGCGCTGCTCGACGCGGTCAGCCTGCTGACACTGCGCCGCCAGGATCTTGAACTGGCCCGCGCCGAGCTCAACGCCCTGATGTCGGTGGCGCCGGGTACGGCCATCACCCTGGTCGACGAAAAAGAGTTCTCGCTGCCCGCGGTGCCGGGCAACATCGAGGCGCTGGAAACAATGGCGATGGAGAAGCGCCCCGAGATCATGGAGGAGTGGTACCGCAAGCGCGTGACCGAGAACGACATCAAAGCCGCCAAGGCCATGCTGTGGCCCAACATCAGCATCGACCTCGGTCCGCAGTACGACTCCAACCGCTTCAACTACAACAGCTCGTGGGTGGATGCGGGTGTTCGCGTGTCTTGGAACATCCTGCGACTGGCGCAGCTTCCCGCGCTCAAGCGTGCACACGAGCACCAGAACAAAGCGGACGACATGCGCCGCATGGCGCTGTCGATGGCGGTGCTGACCCAGGTGCGCGTGGGCGTGCAGCGCTACGGCCTGTCGCTGGCCGAACTGAAGTTCGCCGAAGAAAGCCTACGCGTGGACCAGAGCCTGTACGACTACGCCAAGGCGGCGTCTCAGAGCAAGTTCGAGTCGGAGCTGGAGGTGATCCGTTCGGAAGCGCGTGCGCTGCTGGCCGAGTACCAGCGCTATGCGGCCTATTCCAATGCACAGGCGGCCTGGGGGCGGGTGTACAACTCGGTCGGGCTGGACGTGCTGCCCGAGGCCATTGACAGCCACGACGTGAAGACCCTGGCCACCGCGCTGGAAAAAACCATGTCCCAGTGGCAGGGGCAGGTGTTCAAGACGGCCGCGGCCCGGTAAGAGGTGGGCGCCGTGATGTGCATGAGCCTTGAGTCGCCGGTTCGCTGGCCAGCGCTGATCCTGTGTTCCCTGATGGCGCCGGCCGTGGTGCTGGCGCAGTCGCCGGTGCCACCGGCGGGCGGCGCGTCCCGGGTGGCGCAGCCGGCACCAGCTGCGCCCGCGCCGGTCTCGGTGGCCGAGGACCCGAACGCCATCAGGGTGCTGCTGAGCCCGGATGTCGAGACCACCCTGGTGTCCCAGACGGTGGGCCAGATCTCGCAGCTGCAGGCGCAGCTGGGCGCCCGGGTTACCAAGGGCGCGACCATTGTCCGCTTCGACTGCCGTGAGGCGCAGGCCCGCCTGCGCATGGCGCAGGCCGAGAACGGTTCGGCGCGCGAGACCCTGACCGTCAAGCAGGACCTGCGCAAGCTCAATGCGGCGGGGGACATGGAGGTCTCGCTGGCGGCTTCGGAGGTCGAGAAGACCCAGGCCGCGGTCGAGGTGTCCCGCGCCCAGCTGGCGCATTGCTCGGTGGCGGCACCGTTCACAGGCCGCATCGTCCGGGTGCACGTCAAGCCGTTCCAGGGCGTGAACGTGGGCGCGCCGCTGCTCGAGATGGTGAGCGACGGGCCGCTGAAGATCCGCCTGAACGTACCGTCGCGCTGGCTGCGCCTGCTCAAGCAGGGCACGCCGTTCGAGGTAGCCATCAACGAGACCGGAAAAGCCTACATGGCCAAGGTCACGGCGATCAACGCACGGGTCGATTCGGTGGCACAGACCATCGAGCTGGAAGCGCGCATGGACAAGGCCCACCCAGAGCTGCTGGCAGGCATGAGCGGCGTGGCCCGGTTCGATCTGAAGTGAAACGCCTCTCTGCAACGCCGAGTGGTCTCGTCCCGCTCTGGCCCGCCTTCCGCTCCTGGAGGAAGAACGGCAATGCCACTGGGTGGAGGCGCCCATGGCATTGAGCCTCGCGTTGACGGCCCTGGCCGAAGGCCTGGAGGCCCGCGCACGCGCTGCCGAAAGCGTGGCCGAGCTGGGCATCAGTATGGCGAACGACAGCTTCTCCGCGCTGTCCTACCGCCAGGCCCTGGTGTTCGATGCGAACGACCGCCTGCTGACGGTGTCCGGGCTGGCTCGGCCCACCGAGGACAGCCCGTACCTGATCTGGTTGCGCCAGGCCTGGCCCTGGCTGCGCCAGCGCGTCGCCGGCGAGGCCGCGTGGATCTCGCCCACTGCCGAAGAATTGGCAGACGCACCGCCCGCACTGGCCGATGGCTGGAGCGCGTGGTGGCCCGCCGGGGCCTATGTGCTGCCCCTGGCACGCCGCGGCGGCGAGCCGCTGGGCGCGGCCTGTTTCCTGCTGGACCAGCCTCCGGCTCCGGAAGTGGCACAGCTGCTGGCCCGGGTGGCCAGGACCTGGGCCTATGCCTGGGAGATGATGGCCGGCAAGGCCCGCCCAAGCCTGCGCGAGCGCTGGGCGCGTCTGGACAAGACCCGGCGGCGCCTGCTGGTCGGGGCGTTGTGCCTGTTGCTGCTGCTGCCGGTGCGCCAGACTGCGCTGGCACCGGCCGAGGTGGTGCCGGTGGATGCCATGGAGATCACCGCTGCCATCGACGGCGTGGTGAGCACCATCCATGTGAGCCCCAACCAGGCGGTGAAGGCCGGCGATCGCCTGTTCTCGCTGGACGACACCACGCTGCGCAACCGGCTGGAGGTGGCGCGCCAGTCGGTGGCGGTGGCCGACGCAGAGCTGGCATCCGCCAGCCAGATGGCTTTCCACGACAGCGCCAGCAAGGCCGAGCTGACCATCCTGACCGGCCGTGCCCAGGAGCGGCGCGCCGAGTTGGCGGCGGTGCAGGCCCAACTGGCCCGGATGGAGGCCACCGCGCCGTACGACGGCATCGCCGTGTTCGCCGACCCTGACCAGTGGCGTGGTCGCCCGGTGGCCACGGGCGAGCGCATCATGCTGCTGGCCAATCCGGAAAAACCGGGCATGCTGATCCATCTGCCGGTCTCGGACGCCATCGCGCTGGACGAGGGTGCCCCGGTCAAGCTGTTCCTGACCGTCAAGCCCCTGTCACCCCTGTCGGGACAGATCACCGAGACCAGCTACCAGGCCGTGCTGTCGCCCGATGGGGTGGCGAGCTACCGGCTGCGTGCCGACATTGCCGGCGACGACGTCGGGCAGGCCCGGCTCGGCCTCCGGGGCACGGCCAAGCTCCATGGCGACTGGGTGGTGCTGGGCTATTACCTGTTCCGTCGCCCGCTGGCCACTTTGCGTGAGTGGAGCGGCTGGTGATGCAGCCCGCTTCCGCCGCGACGCAGGCCCTGCGGCAGGATCTGCGCCTTTACGAGACCGCCCCGGCCCGGGATGGCGCGCCGTCCTGGGCCATCCAGGACCCGGTGCTCAACCGCTTCTACCGCATCGGCTGGCTGGAGTACGAGTGCCTGCTGCGCTGGCCCGGTGACCCTGCCCAGATCGCCGCCGACATCGCTTCGACCACACCGCTGGCGGTGGATGTGGCCCAGGTGGAGGAATTCGCACGTTTCCTGGAGCAGCACCAGTTGCTCATGGCGTCGGGCGCCGCACTTCAGCGCATGGTGCAGAAGGCCCGCGAACCCGGGTGGCGGGACTGGCGCTGGTGGCTGCATCACTATTTGTTCATCCGGGTACCGCTGGTGCGCCCGGAGCGTTTCCTCGTGCGGCTGGCGCGTGCGCTCGATCCGCTGTTCTCGATGCCGGCGTTGCTGGCGCTGCTGCTGGCCAGCCTGCTGGGCATGGTGCTGGTGGCTCGCCAGTGGGACAGCTTCGCGCACAGCGTGATGGACATCCTGACGCCCAGCGGCATCACCGGCTTCCTGATCGCGCTGGTCGTCTCCAAGACATTGCATGAACTGGGACATGCGCTGGTAGCGACCCGTCTCGGCGTGCGCGTGGCGCACATGGGCGTGGCTTTGCTCGTGATGTGGCCCATGCTCTACACGGACACGGGCGAGTCCTGGCGGCTGCGTTCAAACAGGCAGCGGTTGGCGATCTCGGTGGCCGGCGTCGGCGTGGAAATGGGGTTGGCGGGCCTGGCCACGCTGGCCTGGGCGCTGCTCGACGACGGCTCGCTTCGGCAAGCCGCGCTCTACCTGGCGACCACCGGCTGGGTGCTGTCGCTGGCGCTCAACGTCAGCCCGTTCATGCGCTTCGACGGCTACTTCATCCTGTCGGACCTGCTGGACTTTCCCAACCTGCACGAGCGTGCAGGCGCGCACGCCAAGACCTGGCTGCGGCGCCAGGTGCTGGGGGTGGAGGACGCGTATCCCGAGCACCTGCCGCCGCGGGCCAGGCGCGCCCTGGTGGTGTTCGCGCTCGTGACCTGGTGCTATCGCGCGGTGGTGTTCCTGGGCATCGCCTGGGCGGTGTACGCGTTCTTCTTCAAGGCGCTGGGCATCTTTCTTATGCTGGTGGAGCTGACCTGGTTCCTCGCCAAGCCGGTGTGGTCCGAGCTGAAGGTCTGGCGCGAGCGGTGGCGCGAGGTCCGGCGGCCGCGCCGGTCGGGTCTGCTGGCGCTGCTCCTGCTGGCAGGCGGCCTGCTGCTGTTTCCCTGGCGTTTCGACGTGACCGCCGGTGGTGTGGCGCACGCGCAGCGTCAGCAGTTCGTGTTCGCGCCGTTGCCGACCCAGCTGGCCGAGCTGCATCCGGCCGGACGGGTGGAGGCGGGAGCCGTGCTGGCGCGCTTCGAGTCGCCGGACCTGGCAGCCCGCGAACAGCTCGCGCAGGCCTCGGTCGACGCGCTGGAGCGGCGCCTGGCCGGTCTTCTGGAAATCAGTGGCGGGCGGGAGAAGGCACTGGCCACCGAACAGCGCCTGCAGGAACAGCTGGCCGAGCTGCGGGCCGTGCGTGAAGAGGCCGGGCGACTGCGCATCACCGCGGAGTTCGGCGGCCAGTGGCGAGATGTGGACTGGCTGCGGCGTCCCGGCACGTGGGTGGGCGTCAAGGTCCCGCTGGGGGTGCTGACCGACACCGATGGCTGGCTGGTGGACGCCTATGTCGGGGAGCGCGAGGTGCACCGGATCGCGTCCGGCGCGCAGGCGAGCTTTCTGCCCGAAGGCGGCTTGCGGGCGCTGAATGCCGAGGTGATTGCGGTCGATTCGACCCGCGTGCGGCGACTGGCCCATCCCATGCTGGACAGCCGCCACGGCGGCGGATTCTCCACCCTGGTGGACGACCAGCAGGGCACCGCCCCCAGCGAAGCGCTGTACCGTGTCCGCCTGCGGCTGCACGAGGCGCCCCCACAGGGCAAAGAACTGCGCGGGCAGGCCCGTATCGAGGGCGGAGCGCGCAGTCTGGTCTGGGATGGCCTCAGGAGCGCGCTGGCCGTGCTGGTCCGCGAGAGCGGATTCTGAAGCGGGCTGCCGGGGGCTCAGCGGTAGTAGCGGTCCCACTGCTCGTCGTCGCGGTCGCGCCAGTGGCGGTTGTCGTGGCGGTAGGGGCGCTGGCCGCCGATGCGCACCACCTCCGGCGCGCTCGAGGCCTGCGGGCGGTAGCTGGGGCCGTAGGCCGGTGCGGCGCCCACCGGCATCACGCTGACCGGCACCCAGCGGCCCGGGTCCTGCGGCATCTGGGTGGTGTACTGGCGGCCGGCGTATTCGTAGACCACGTTGTAGGCCACGACCCGGTTCTCCATCACGTTCTGCGTGCTGCACTCCTGCACCCTGCGGGTGTGCGACTGCCCCTTGCCTTCGATCTTGTTGCCCAGGATGGCACCACCGAACAGGCCGATGGCAGTCGCTGCAGCGCGGCCGTTGCCGTCACCGATCGCATTGCCCATCGCACCGCCGGCGATGGCACCCATGATGGCGCCGGCACCGGAGGTGCGGGCCGGTTCGCGCACGGTCACGTTCTGGCAGACCTGCTGCGGCACGGCGACCTGCTGGATCACCGGGGTGCTGCTGAGCACGCGGCCTCGTTCGTCCTGCGCCTGCGCGGCGCTGGCGCCGGCGAGGGCCATCACGCCGGTCAGGACGGGGATCAGGAGGGAACGGGAGGAGGAGTTCATGGAGGTCTCCGTGTGTTGAAAGGAGCCTCCACTGTGCGGGGCCTCTGTCAAGCCGCCCCGCACCCGGTGTAAAGCTGGCGAGCCAGTTGTAACCAGCGGTGTTCAGAGTCCGAGAACGGCCTTGCTCACCGCTTCGGCCACCTTGATACCGTCCACCCCGGCCGACAGGATGCCGCCCGCGTAACCAGCGCCCTCGCCTGCCGGGTAGAGGCCGCGCGTGTTCAGGCTCTGGAGGTTCTCGCCGCGGGTGATGCGCAGCGGCGAGCTGGTGCGGGTCTCGACGCCGGTGAGCATGGCGTCGGGCATGTCGTAGCCCTTGATCTTGCGACCGAACACCGGCAGCGCCTCGCGCATGGCCTCAATCGCAAAGCCGGGCAGGGCGGGCGCCAGGTCGCCCAGCTTCACGCCCGGCTTGTACGACGGCAGCACCTCGCCAAAAGCGGTCGACGGTGTGCCGGCCAGGAAGTCGCCGACCTTCTGGCCCGGCGCCTCGTAGCTCTGGCCGCCCAGATCGTAGGCCCGGGCCTCCAGCTGGCGCTGCAGCACGATGCCGGCCAGCGGGTGGGTCTGGCCTTTGGCGGCCAGCGCCTCGGCCTCTTTCGCATAGCGCGGGCCGTCGGTCTCGCCGAAGGCGGCGGTCCACAGCGGCGCGTCCTGCGGGAAGCGGGTCGGGTAGTCGGCCAGGTCGATGCCCACCACCATGCCGGCGTTGGCGTTGCGCTCGTTGCGCGAGTACTGGCTCATGCCGTTGGTGACGACGCGGCCGGGCTCGCTGGTGGCCGCCACCACGGTGCCGCCCGGGCACATGCAGAAGCTGTAGACCGCCCGGCCGTTCTTCGCGTGGTGCACCAGCTTGTAGTCGGCCGCGCCCAGCAGCGGGTGGCCGGCATGGCGGCCCCAGCGCGCGCGGTCGATCACGCTTTGCGGGTGTTCGATGCGGAAGCCCACCGAGAAGGGCTTGGCTTCGAGATAAACGCCCGCGTCGTGCAGCATCGCGAAGGTGTCGCGCGAACTGTGGCCGAGCGCGATGACGGCGTGCCGCGCGGGCATTTCGATGGCCTCGCCCGTGTCGAGCCGCTGCACGCGCAGGGCGGTGAGCCGCTGCTGGCCATCGCCGGCCGGCGCCAGCACCACGCCCGTGACCTGGTGCTGGAAGCGGATTTCGCCGCCCAGCGCGACGATCTTCTCGCGCATGGCCTCGACCACCTTGACCAGCTTGAAGGTGCCGATGTGCGGGTGCGCCTGGTAGAGGATCTCGGTCGGCGCGCCGGCGTCGACGAACTCCTGCATCACCTTGCGGCCCAGGAAGCGCGGGTCCTTGATCTGGCTGTAGAGCTTGCCGTCGGAGAACAGGCCGGCACCGCCCTCGCCGTACTGCACGTTGCTTTGCGGGTTGAGCACCTTCTTGCGCCACAGGCCCCAGGTGTCCTTGGTGCGCTCGCGCACCGGCTTGCCGCGCTCCAGCACGATGGGTTTGAAACCCATCTGCGCCAGTGCCAGCGCGGTGAACAGGCCGCAGGGACCCAGGCCGATCACCACCGGGCGGTCGGCCTCGTCGGCGGGCCAGCCGGCCGGTGCATGGCCGGGCGGGTGCCAGGCCATGTCGGGCGTGGGCAGGATGTGCGGGTTCTTCTCGTGCCGGGCCAGCAGCTGCGGTTCCAGCGACGGGTCGGCCAGCGCCACGTCCACGATGTAGACCGCCAGCAGGTCGGCCTTGCGCGCGTCGAAGCTGCGCTTGAACACCGACAGCGTGGCGATGGCCTCGGGCGCCACCTGCAGCGCCTGGGCGGCCAGGCGGGTGAGGGCGGCCACCGGGTGCGGCGGCGGCACGCGGTCTTCGTCGGTTTCGGTGGGGGCGTCGGCGGCGCGGCGGTGCTCGGCGGGCACTTCGGCCAGGGGCAGTTTGAGTTCGGCGATGCGGATCATGGTCTCGTGGGGCTTGTGTTCATCAAGCAGCGAAGATCGCTATTGTCGCTGGGCGCCCAAAAAAGAACCGCCGTCACAAAATTTACCCGGATAAAAAGATTTACCCGGATAAAATAAACCATGTCCCATACTTTCGACCCCTCCCACCCGCCGGCCACCAAACCCCTGTGGCGCATCTACCTGCTGTTCCTCGTGCCCATGGTGCTGTCGAACATCCTGCAGGGCCTCTCGGGCACGCTCAACGGCATCTACATCGGCCAGATGCTGGGCACCCACGCGCTGGCGGCCGTCTCGGGCATGTTCCCGATCGTGTTCTTCTTCATCTCGCTGATCATCGGCCTGGGTGCCGGCGCGTCGGTGCTGATCGGTCAGGCCTGGGGCGCACGCGAGCCGCACAAGGTCAAGGCGATTGCGGGCACGGCGATCACCCTGGGTGCGGTGATTGGCCTGATGGCTGCGGTGGCGGGCACGGTGTTCGCGCGCGAGGCCATGGTGGCGCTGGGCACGCCGGCCGACGTGCTGGACGACGCGGTGTCCTACGCCCGCATGATGATGCTGTTCATGCCGCTGCTGCTGGTGTTCATCCTGCTCACGCAGCTGCTGCGCGGGGTCAGCGACACCGTTTCGCCCCTGCTGGCCCTGTTACTGTCGACCACGGTCGGTCTGGCGCTGACGCCGCTGCTGATCAAGGGGTGGATCGGCCTGCCGCCGCTGGGCATCCGCAGTGCGGCGCTGGCCGGCTTTGTCTCGACCGCGGCCGCGCTGGCCTTCCTGGGGTTGCGGCTGCATCGCCTGGGCCACGTGCTGGCGCCCGACCGCGAGCTGCTGCACGCGCTGAAGCTGGACCGGGCCATCCTGGGCAAGGTCATGCGCATCGGCCTGCCCACGGGCCTGCAGATGGTGGTGATCTCGCTGTCGGAGCTGGTGATCCTGGCGCTGGTCAACGGCCACGGCTCGCAGGCCACGGCAGCCTACGGCGCGGTGACGCAGATCGTGAACTACGTGCAGTTCCCGGCGCTCTCCATCGCCATCACCGCGTCCATCCTGGCGGCGCAGACCATCGGCGCGGGGCGCATCGAACGCCTGACCCCGATCCTCAAGACCGGCCTGGGCCTGAACGCCGCGCTCACCGGTGGGCTGGTGCTGCTGGGCTACACCGTCTCCGGCTGGGCGCTGGGCCTGTTCCTCACGCAGGACAGCGTGCATGCGCAGGCCCAGCACCTGCTGCACCTGATGCTCTGGAGCATCCTGGTGTTCGGCTTCCAGGCGGTGATCGGTGGCGTGATGCGCGCCAGCGGCGATGTGCTGGTGCCGATGGCGATCTCGGTGTTCTGCATCCTGGGCGTGCAGCTGCCGGTGGCCTATCTGCTTGACGCGCGCCTCGGTCTGGAAGGCATCTGGATCGCGTTCCCCGTGGCCTATGTGACCATGCTGGTGCTGCAGAGCGCGTACTACCAGGGCGTGTGGCGGCACCGCAAGATCCGCAAGCTGGTCTGACCGGGCGGGGACTACGGGATAATGCCGCCCGTGGAGCGCGCCAGACCGCCGCTGGCACGAGACCCGAAAGGGTGTGCTGGAGGAACGTCCGGACTGCACAGGACAGCGTAGGAGGTAACACCTCTCCACCGACAAGTCGCAAGACCCTAAGGTGAGGATCAGAGCAACAGAGACGAGTCCGGTGGGAGTGCCGCAAGGCAGACCAGCCGGGGTGAAACGGGCAATCTCTACGCGCAGCAATACCAAATAGGCCAGCGTTGATGTGGTTTCGCGGAGCTGGCGGGTAGGTAGCACCGAGCCGGGTGGGCGACCCCCGGCCCAGAGGAATGGCGGTCACATCCGGGGCAACCCGGGTGCACAGAATCCGGCTTATCGGCGCGCTTCACACTTAATTCAGACGTTGAACCCACCCATGCTCTGGATGTGTTCGACGTGCGCCAGCATGGAGCGCTTGGCCACCGGCCACAGCCGTTCGGGCACGTCGTCGTAGGCGATCTTCACCCAGTCGTCGATGCTGCCGTCGGGAATGGCCTGCATGGCGCGGGCCACCTTGGCTTCGCGCGCCAGCCGGTGCGCCTTCAGATGGGCGATGGCGGCGCGCGCGCCGCCGTGTTCAGGCGCGCCGGGGTTGTCACCGCTGCGCGGGTGGTCGCCCAGCACGTGGCCGTGCGCCGGCAGGATGAAGTGGACACCGTGCTGCTCGCACAGCTGGTCGAGTTTGTCCAGCGAATCGAGGTAGGTGCCCATGTTGCCGTCGGGCGGATCGATGACGGTGGTGCTGCCGTTGAGGATGTGGTCGCCGCTGAACAGCAGGCCGTCTTCCTCCAGCAGCAGGCACAGGTGGTTGGCCGCATGGCCGGGGGTGTGCACCACCTGCAGGGTGTGTGCTGTGCCGTCGGGGGCGCTCAGCACCAGGCGCTCGCCGTCGGCCAGGGTGCGCTCGGGGGTGAAGCGGCTGTTTTCGCGCGACGTGGGCGCGCTGGGCAGGCCGAGGATGGGCGGCCTGGCCCGACCAGCGTTGGCGCACAGCACCTGCAGCCGGGGCGCGCCAGGCGAGTGGTCGGGGTGCGAGTGGGTGCAGACGATGGCGCGGATGTCGCCGCCCGCCGCGCGCCACAGCCGTTCGATGTGCGCCGGTTCGTCCGGGCCCGGGTCGATCACGATGTGGCCGGTGGACGGGTCGCCGACGATGTAGCTGTTGGTGCCCGGCCCGGTCATGAAACCCGGGTTGGGCGCGGTGAGCCGCTGCACGTTCCTGAGCAGCGGCACCGGGCGCTCGGTCTGCCAGGCCAGCTCGTGCACCATCTGCCCGTCCGGGCAGACCAGCGCCAGCTCGCCATAGGGCATCTCGTGCTCCATGTGCCGCGACTCGTGGCCGTTCATCAGGCCGGCGCGCGGACAGCTGGTGAACAGCGGCTCGTCGTTGACCGCGCAGGCCTTGAGCACATCGTCCACCGAGGCATAGGTCTGCAGGCGCTCCAGCGTGCGGATGGTCGGGAAGATGATGAAGAACTGGCCCGCGGCATGGCGCGCCAGCGCGTCGGCCGGGCGCACCCAGAGCGGTTCGAACTGCTCGGACTCGTCGGCCACCGGTTCCTGCCCCTCGGGCATGCGCGCCACGAGGAAGGGCACATCGAAGCGGCGCGGCAGGTCGCGGTCGGTGACCCAGTGCGCCAGCACGAAGACCTCGCCTCCCGAAAGCGTCAGGCCCTGCGCGGCGCACTGTGCGGCGAACGGGGCCTTTCGGTCCAGCGCGGCGATCTGTGCCGTGTCCAGGTGCGAGCCATCGGCGTGTCGCGCGAGCAGGATGCCCAGCTCTTCGAAGCTCTCGCGGATGGCGGCGATGGCCTGCGTCAGGTGCCCGTCGCTTTGCGTGGCGCGGCGCGTGGAATGGCCGTGTGCCTGGGCATCGGCGGCGTCGATGCCGCCGCCGGGGAAGACGTAGGCGCCGGGCGCGAAGCTCGCGGTCATCGAGCGGCGTGTCATCAGCACTTCGATGCCCTGAGGCGCATCGCGCAACAGCAGGACGGTGGCGGCGGGGCGCACCGGGGCGGGTGCGCGCTGGGGGTGGAGCAGTTGGGTGGGGCGGACCATGCATCCATTGTGCGTGGACCGCCCGCCCGGCGCTGTCGCGCGGGCTTGGGGTTTACGCCAGCCCCAGGGCGTGCATCTCCGGTGAAAGTCCCTGCCAGGCGTTGTCGAAACCGGGCGTCGCACGCAGGGGGGGCAGCGGCGGCGTGCGCAGCGCCCAGTGGGTGCCGGCGATGACGCTGTCGATCACCGGCACGGGCACCTGGGCCTGCACCGCGGCGGCCATGCCGGCCAGGCCCGCGCCGCCCAGGATGACGGCCTGGACGCCCAGCTGGTGAGCGGCGTCCCGGCAGGCCTGGGCCAGCAGGCGGTGGGCGCCGGCCGGGTCGGCGGCGAGCTGCGCGCCGGTGGGCGCCACGGTGTGGATGCCGGCCAGTTGCTGGGCCTGGCCCAATGCCTGCGCGAGCCGTTGCAGCATCGGCGCCCAGCGTTCGCCGCCGGTGACGATGGCGTAGCGCCCGTGGCGCGCGGCCTCGATGAAGGCCGCTTCGGCTAGGCCGGTCACCGGGGCCGGGCTGGACTCGCGCAACGCCATCAGGCCCGGGTCGCCGAAGCAGCCGATCAGCACGACGTCGGGTTGGGTCGGCTCGCGGTCGAGTGCCGCCGCCCAGGCGTCGAGCGCCGCGTGCGCGGCCACGGCGTAGCTGGCCTCGTCGGCGATGTAGGGCGCACCGAAGCGGGCGGTGACCGTCTGCACCACCACGTGTGAACCGGCGGCGGCCTGCACGTGGGTCTGCAGCAGCGCGCTGACGCGCTCCGAGGTGTTGGGATTGATGACCAGCAGCCGTTTCATGAGCCGAACAGTTCCAGGAGGTCCGGTGCTACTTCAGGAGCGGACGTGAAGCTGAGTTGTGATTCCAGCCGTTCCAGATGCTCGCGCATCAGCCGTGCGGCTTCCTTCGCATCGCGCAGCTGGATGGCGGCAATCAGACCGCGGTGTTCCTGGCAGCCGCAGGCGGTGGCGTCCTCGCGCGCCTGGCTGTGAGGCGCGCTGTAGGCCATGAGGATGAGCGAGGTGCGCGAGACCAGTTCGCGCAGGATGCCGCCCAGGGTCTGGTGGCCGGCGTGTTCGGCGATCTGCAGGTGGAAGTCGCCCGAAAGACGGATCGCGCGGCGCATGTCGCCGGCCTTGCGCGCCGCCTCTTCGTCGCGGATGCAGGCCTTGAGCGCCTGGATGGGAGACGCGGTGGCGCGTCCGATGAAACGCTCCACCAGCAGCGGTTCGATCATGCGCCGCACCTCGAACACCTCGTGCGCCTCCTGCTCGCTGGGTTCTGCAATCGCCGCACCCCGGTTGGGCGTGAGCGTGACCACCTTCTCGTTGGCCAGCCGCACCAGCACCGGCCGGATGCGCGTGCGCGAGACGCCGAAGGCCGCCGCCAGCCGGTCCTCCACCAGCTTGGTGCCGGGCGGCAGTTGGTGGTCGAGGATGGCCGAGACCATGCGCTCGTAGATCGCCTGGTCGGACAGCGGCGTCGTGGTGGCTTTCATTTTTTCTTCAGCCACATCGCGAGACCGACCGTGAGGCCCATGACCGCGAACGACACCACGGTCGTCACCGTGCCCAGCGCGTAGATGGCCGGCGTGGTGACGGTGGACGTGAGGCCCTGCAGCTCCAGCGGCAGGGTGTTGACATCGCCGATGGCCTGCGAGGTGCGGGCGATCTCGTCCCAGCTGAGGGTGAAGCCGAACATGCCGATGCCGACCACCGAGGGGCCGATCAGCGGCAGCACCACGTGGCGGAAGGTCTGCCAGGGCGTGGCGCCGAGGTCGCGCGCCGCTTCTTCATACGCCGGGTTGAAGCGGTTGAAGACCGCGAACATGATCAGCAGCCCGAAGGGCAGGGTCCAGGTCAGGTGCGCGCCAAGGGCCGAGGTGAACAAGCCGAGCGCGGTGCCGTATTCCTCCAGCGTGGTCGTCGCGCCCACCGCTTCCAGCAGGTGCTTGATGCCACCGTCGAGCAGGCGGAACTGCAGGCCGATGCCCAGCGACACGATGATGGACGGCATGATCAGGCTGGCCACCGTCACATAGAACAGCGCATTGCCGCTGCCCAGCTTCTTGCGAAAGGCCAGGCCTGCCAGCACCGACAGCACGACGGTGAAGGCCATGACCACCGCGCCCAGCATCAGCGAGCGGGTGAACGCGGCGCCGATGTCCACTGTGCCCAGTCCTTCGGCCAGCTGGCGGAACCAGTGCAACGACCAGCCCCTCATCGGGAAGGTGAGGCCGCCCTCCGGCCCCTGGAACGAGAGCACGAAGATGACGGCCATCGGGCCGTACATGAACAGCACAAAGAGCGCGAAGACGGCAGCCAGCGGCCAGAAGCCGGGCGCGCGGGCGTCGGAGACTCGGGCTTGCATGGTCAGAGTTCCTTGCGAATGTCGACGAGGCGCGTCAGGCCCCAGATGATCATCAGCACCACGGCGAGCAGGATCACCGCGTTGGCCGCGGCCAGCGGGAACTGCAGGTACGAGGTCTGCACCTGGATGATCTTGCCGACCGAGGCGATCTGCTGGCCGCCCATGACGCCGATGGTCACGAAGTCGCCCATGACGATGGTGATGACGAAGATCGAGCCGATGATGATGCCGGTCTTGCACAGCGGCACGATCACGTTCCACAGCGTCTGCCAGGCACTCGCCCCGGCGTCGCTGGCGGCTTCCAGCAGGCTGCGGTCGATGCGCATCATGCTGTTGAAGATGGGCACGATCATGAACATGGTGTAGAGGTGCACGAAGGCCAGCACCACCGAGAAGTCGGAGAACAGCAGCCACTCGATGGGCTGGTCGATGAGGCCGATGCCCTGCAGGCTCTGGTTCACCAGGCCGTTGCGGCCCAGCAGCGGCACCCACGAGATCATGCGGATGACGTTGGACGTCCAGAAGGGCACGGTGCAGAGCACGAACAGCGCCGTCTGCATGCCCGAAGACCGCACGTGGAAGGCCAGGAAATAGGCGACAGCAAAGCCCAGCACCAGCGTGATCAGCCAGACCAGGAAGCTGAACTTGAGCGTCGAGAGGTAGGTCGAGAGCGTGACGCAGAAGTCACCGTGGTCGGTGAGTGCGGAGCAGCCCTCGAAGATGGCCAGGTAGTTGCGGACCGTGAAGGCCGGGATCAGCTCGTACTCGTTGAAGTCCCAGAAGCTGACCATCAGCACCAGGCCCAGCGGGATCAGGAAGAACAGCACGAACACCAGCGTGTACGGCGCGGCCTGCCACCCGGCGGGCACGGTGCGGTTGGGGCTGTCGGTGACGGGGGCCGTCACGGCGGTGTTCGTGCTCATGGGCTCAGAGGGTCTGGGTGGTCAGGCGGCGACGAACTCGTTCCACTTGCGGACCATGTACTCGTTCTCGTCCATCACGGCGTTCCAGCAGGCGATGCCACCCATGCGCTGCTCGTAGCTGCCGCCGTCGCGCTTGGCGCCCTTCTTGGCCAGCAGGTCGCCGTTGGGGCTCTTGATGTCCTGGGTGGCTTCCTTGCCTTCCATCCAGTAGGCCCACTCGTACGGCTCCATCTTGGCCTTGGCGGTTTCCAGCACGGCGCTGTAGTAGCCCTGGCGGTTGAGGTAGGCGCCGGCCCAGCCGTCGAGGAACCAGTTGATGAACTCGTAGGCGCCGTCGAGCTTGCGGCCCGAGAGCGTGGTCGGCAGGCCGAAGCCGGCGGCCCAGGCGCGATAGCCCTCTTTCAGCGGCTGGAACACGCAGTCGATGCCCTTGGTGCGCACGGCGGTCACGGCCGGGCTCCACATGGACTGGATCACGACTTCGCCGGAGGCCATCAGGTTCACCGACTCGTTGAAGTCCTTCCACAGCGCGCGGAACTGGCCGGCCTTCTTGGCTTCGATCAGGGTCTTGATCGTCAGGTCGATCTCGGCCTTGGTCATGTTTCCCTTGTCGGCGTACTTGTGGATGCCCATGGCTTCCACCACCATGGCCGCGTCCATGATGCCGATGGACGGGATGTTCAGGATCGCGGTCTTGCCCTTGAACTCGGGGTTGAGCATCTCGGCCCAGGAGTTGATGGGTCGCTTGATCAGGTCGGGGCGGATGCCCAGTGTGTCGGCGTTGTAGGTGGTGGGGATCAGGCTCATGAACTGGGTCGGGCTCTTGGCGAAGACCTTGCTCTTCTCTCCCTCCAGGAAGATGACCTTCTTGGGCGCGGTGCCCTGGTCGCCCACGGCCTTGCCGGCCACGGTGCCGGTGGTGAACAGGCTGGTGATCTTGTCCGCGTTCTTGATCTTCTTGGTGTCAATGCCCTTGAGGTTGCCGGTGGGCACGATCTTCTTGAGCGAGAAGTACTCGGTGTCGATCAGGTCGAAGCTGTTGGGCGCGGTGACGGCGCGCTTGGTCACGTCGTCGGTGGTCACGGCCACGTACTGGATCTTGATGCCGGTGTCTTTCTCGAACTTCTCGGCGATGGCCTTGTCCTGGTTCACCGCGGTGCCCAGGTAGCGCAGGGTGATCTTTTCCTGGGCGATGGCCGGCGAGAGGCCGCTGGCCAGGATGCCGGCCAGGCCGGCGGTGCCTTGCAGCAGGCTGCGGCGCGACAGGCCGTCGTGCTGGATGTCGGTGGAATCGGGCATGGAGAACTCCTTGGTTGCAGGGGGAAGGACAGGGGAGGGAAAGCAGGCGGAATCAGGCGGCCAGGGCGTGGGCCTGCGCCGGGTTCCAGCTCAGGTCGGCGCGTTCGCCGGTGGTCCAGGGGCGGTCGACGAAGGTGGCTTCGGACAACATCACCGACACGCCGCGGTCGGCGCTGTCGCCGTCGAGCTGCAGGCCCAGCAGCACGTAGGTGCCCTGGTACTCCACGTCGCTCACGGTGGCGGTCCAGCCGGTGCTGCCGGCCTCGGCCAGGCGGATGTGGTCGTTGCGCACGGCCACCTTGCCGTTGACGGTCTGCAGCACGTTGTGGCCGCCCATGAAGCGCGCCACGAACTCGCTGGCCGGCCGGTTGTAGACGGCGTGGGGCGGGCCGGCCTGTTCGATGCGGCCCTGGTTCATCACCACCATGGTGTCGGCCAGCGCCATGGCCTCTTCCTGGCTGTGCGTGACGTGGACGAAGGTCAGGCCCAGTTCGCGCTGCCAGTGGCGCAGCTCGGCGCGCATCTGGATGCGCAGGAAGGGGTCGAGCGCCGACAGCGGCTCGTCTAGCAGCAGCACGCGCGGCTGGGTGATGAGGGCGCGCGCCAGCGCCACGCGCTGCTGCTGGCCACCCGAGAGTTCGCCCGGCTTGCGGTGCGCCAGGTGCCCCATGGCCACGCGCTGCAGGAGGTCTTGCGCGCGGGCGTGGCGCTCGGCCTTGCCGATGCCCTTCATCTTCAGGCTGAAGGCCACGTTGTCCAGCGCCGAGAGGTGCGGGAACAGCGCGAAGCTCTGGAACATCATGGCCGTGCCGCGCGCGGCGGCGGGCAGGTTGGTGATGTTGCGGTTCTCCAGCAGGATGTCGCCGCTGGTGGTGCTTTCGTGCCCGGCGATCATGCGCAAGGTCGTGCTCTTGCCGCAGCCCGAGGGCCCGAGCAGGCAGCAGTAGCTGTTGGCGGCGATGCGCAGGTTGATGGCGTCGACGGCCACGGTACCCGGACCGTACTGCTTGGTCAGGGCGATCAGTTCGACGGCGGCGGGGGCGGGGGTGACAGCGTCCATGCCGACCCTGTTGCACGAGCCGTGCCAGTTTTTTTGTATGCAATCCGCACAAGATTGCATACAAAACAGCACCGGCTTTGTGCGCAATGTGCTCGGTGGGGTGCGCCGCAGTCCGCGGCGGTGCGCATGCACCGGCACGGCGCGCACCGGGGTGGGCGGATAATCGAACCATGCGAGTGCACTTCACCAAAATGCAGGGCGCGGGCAACGACTTCGTCGTGCTCGACGAGACCCGTGGCCGCCTCGGTCTGAGCGCGGCCCAGTACCGTTTCCTGGCCGACCGCCACTTCGGCGTCGGCGCCGACCAGATCCTGTCGGTGCGCCCCGCGCCGTCGGACGGCGTGGACTTCGAATACGTGATCCACAACGCCGACGGCGGTGAGGTTGAACACTGTGGCAACGGTGCGCGCTGCTTTGTGCGCTACGTGCGCGACAAGGGACTCACGGATCTGAACCCGGTGCGCGTGAAGGTGAAACACGGCGAGATCAGCCTGGCCCTGAACGACGATGGCCGCGTCTCCGTGGACATGGGCGCGCCCATCTTCGACCTGGCGCGTGTGCCTTTTGACTCGGCGGGCCAGACGCCCACACCGATGGGCAACTTCGAGCGCTGGTCCCTGCCGCTGGCCGCTGGCGATGTGGCGCCGGTGGCCGTGCTCTCCATGGGCAACCCGCACGCCGTGCTGCTGGTGGACAACGTGGACACGGCGCCCGTGCCCACCTGGGGACCGCAGATCGAGCGCCATGCGCAATTCCCTGCGCGCGTGAACGCGGGTTTCCTGCAGGTGCTGGACCGCGCCCATGTGCGCCTGCGCGTGTACGAACGCGGCGTGGGCGAGACCCTGGCCTGCGGCACTGGCGCCTGCGCGGCGGTGGTGGCCGGCATCCGCCTGGGCCTGCTGGACGACAGCGTCGACGTCGAGACGCGCGGCGGCCGGCTCACCATCGCATGGGGCGACAATGCGGCCCATGACGCACCGGTCTTCATGACCGGACCGGCCACCTCGGTGTTCGAGGGCGAGATCGACGTCCCCGAGCTGGCCTGAACATCAGGATCGATACACTTCCATGACCGACCCGACCATTCCCCCGATCACCGAAGACGACATCGCCAACTACCTGGCCAACACGCCCGACTTCTTCGAGCGCCACGCGGGCGTGCTGGCGACGGTGCAGCTGAGCAGCCCGCACGGCCAGCGCGCGGTGAGCCTGCAGGAGCGCCAGGCCGAGATGCTGCGCGAGAAGATCAAGGGCCTGGAGCTGCGCTCGGCCGAGATGATCCGCCACGGCCAGGAAAACTCCGCCATCGCCGACCGTCTGCACCGCTGGACCCGCGAGCTGCTGATGACCCGCGACACGCAGGATCTGCCCCTGGTGGCGGCGCGCGAGATGGCGGCCCAGTTCAATGTGCCGCAGGTGGCGATCAAGCTGTGGGGCGTGGCGGACGACTTCTCCGGTCAGTCCTACGCCCAGGGCGCCAGCGACGACGTGCAGGCCTTTGCCTCGTCGCTGCCGCGGCCCTACTGTGGCGCCAACCCCGGTCTGGAAGCGGCCGGCTGGCTGGTCGATCCCGGTGCGGTGGCCTCGCTGGCCCTGATCCCGCTGCGCGCCGGCGAGGGCCAAGACGCGTTCGGCCTGCTGGTGCTGGGCTCGCCCGACCCGCAGCGCTTCGCCGCCGACATGGGCACCGAATTCCTGGAACGCATGGGCGACCTGACCAGCGCGGCCCTTTCGCGCCTGAGGCCCTGAACCTGGCAGAACCATGGACGGCGGTGCCGTGTCCATGAGCGGCGTCGACGATGCGGCGCTGGTCGAGGCCTACCTCGCCCATGTGCGCATCGACAAGCGGCTGGCGGCGCGAACCGTCGAGCTCTACACCGGCGACCTGGCCCGGCTGGCGCAGAACGCGCAGTCCGCGGGCGTCGGCCTGCGCCAGGTGCAGAGCGCGCACGTGCGCCGCTGGGTGGCGCAGATGCACAGCGCCGGTCGCAGCGCACGGGGCATCGCGCTCATCCTTTCGGGTTGGCGCGGTTTTTACGTCTGGCTGGGGCGCCAGGGTCTGGTGACCCAGAACCCGGTGCAGGACGTTCGCGCACCCAAGGCGGGCAAGCCCCTGCCCAAGGCCCTGGGTGTGGACGAGTCGGTGCAGCTGGCCGCGCACGTGGAAGAGGGCGACGACCCGGCGCTGGAGGCGCGCGACGCCTGCATCACCGAACTGCTCTACGGCTGCGGCCTGCGCATCGGCGAGCTGGTGGGGCTGGATGTCGCCGCCAGCGGTACGGCGCGCGGCTGGATCGACCTGCAGGCGGGCGAGGCCCATGTGCTGGGCAAGGGCTCCAAGCGTCGCAGCGTGCCGGTGGGCCGTGCGGCGCTGGAGTCGCTGCAGCACTGGCTGGCCGCGCGCCCTTCCATCGCTGGTGAAGACCCGGCGCTGTTCATCGGACGCCACGGCTCCCGCCTGACCCCACAACACATCCGGGTGCGGCTCAAGCGCCGATCGATGCTGGCCGGGCTCTCGACCCCAGTCCACCCGCACATGCTGCGCCACTCGTTTGCCAGCCATGTGCTGCAGAGCAGCGGCGACCTGCGCGCGGTGCAGGAGCTGCTGGGGCACGCCAGCATCGGCACCACGCAGGTGTACACCCGGCTGGACTTCCAGCATCTGGCCCGTGCCTACGACGCGGCCCACCCGCGCGCCAAGGGGCGCGGGCCGGCCAAATCCTGACGGTGGACCTGCAACCGACCGGGAATACCCGCTGACGAAACCCGTCGGGTCGAGTAAAAATTCTTATTGCAAATATCATTGCTTGCTTCTTTTAAATGCGCTTGTTGGCGCAACACCTCAGGAGACTTTCCCATGCCCCGACTGTTCCTGGCCTTCAAAGCCGCATTGCTGACCCTTTTCCTTGCGGTGTCGGCACCGTCGCTCGCGGCCGACGACGTCATCAAGACGGTCTATCACATGAGCGAAGGCATTCCCCAGGCCTCGCGCGCCATCAACAACATTCGCAACCACCTGGCGGCCGACCCCAAGGCCAAGATCGTGGTGGTCGCCCATGGTCTGGGCATCGACTTCCTGCTCGACGGCGCGACCAACCAGATGGAGCAGCCGTTCGCCGGTGCCATCGGCGAACTGGCGGCCAAGGGCGTGGAGTTCCGGGTCTGCAACAACACCCTGGTCTCGCGCAAGATCGACGCTTCCAAGGTGGCGATGGAAGCCAAGATCGTGCCTTCCGGCGTGGCCGAGGTGGCCCGGCTGCAGGCCCGCGAAGGCTTTGTCTACCTGCGCCCCTGACTTTGCGCGGGGCACAATCCCCGCATGAAGATCATCCGACTCAAGCCCGGCAAGGAGCGCTCGCTGCAGCGCCGCCATCCCTGGGTGTTCGACGGCGCGATTGCCAAGGGCGGCGCCGATGCCGGCGAAACCGTGCGCGTGGACAGCGCCGACGGCCAGTTCCTGGCCTGGGGCGCGTACTCGCCCAGTTCGAGGATCCGCGTGCGCGCCTGGAGCTTCGACGAGGCCCAGCGCATCGACGCGGCTTTTTTTTACGACACCTTGCGTCGCGCCATCGCCCTGCGCGAGCGCATGGGCATCGCCAGCAACGGCCTGCGCCTGGTGCACGGCGAGTCCGACGGCCTGCCGGGCCTGGTGGTGGACCGTTACGGCGACACCCTGGTGGCGCAGTTCGGCGCCGCCGGTGTCGAGCGCTGGAAGGGCGTGATCGCCGACGCGCTGGTCGAACTGACCGGCTGCCCGCGCCTGTACGAACGCTCCGACGCCAGTTCGCGCGCGCTCGAAGGCCTGCCCGAGGTGACCGGCTGGCTGCGCGGCGACGGCCCCACGGCCTTCGAGCTGCAGGAACACGGCTGGCGCCTGGGCCTGGACATCGCCCTGGGCCACAAGACCGGCTACTACCTGGATCAGCGCGACAGCCGGCTGGCGTTGCACGGGTACACGAAGCGCCTGAAGTTCGCCCAGGTGCTCAACTGCTTCAGCTACACCGGCGGCTTTTCGGTCGCGGCGCTGGCCGGCGGGGCCGGGCATGTGACCAGCATCGACTCGTCGGGGCCGGCGCTGGAGCAGGCGCGCGCCAACCTGGTGCTCAACGGCCTGGACCGGGCCCAGGCGACTTTCTTCGACGCCGACGTCAACGCCTCGCTGCGCCAGTTTGTGGCCGAGGGCCGGTTGTTCGACGCCATCGTGCTCGATCCGCCCAAGCTGGCGCCGACGGCGGCGCACGCCGAACGTGCCGCCCGCGCCTACAAGGACATCAACCGCCTGGCCTTCAAGCTGCTGCCACCCGGTGGCTTGCTGTTCACCTTCTCGTGCTCGGGTGGCATCGGCGTCGAGCTGTTCCACAAGATCGTGGCCTCGGCGGCCTGCGATGCGGGCGTGGACGGCGCCATCCTGCAGCGCCTGGGCGGTGCCTGCGACCACCCGATGACCACCGCGTTCCCCGAGGGCGAATACCTGAAGGGATTGGTCGTTATGAAAAAGCTCTGAACAGCCTGGTCACATCGCTGCACTACACTCCCGGCCTGCTTTTTGCATACGGAACCTGCCATGTCGCTCATCCCCGCCACCATCCTCACCGGCTTCCTCGGCTCGGGCAAGACCACGCTGCTCAAGCGCGTGCTCACGGAAGCCCACGGCCAGAAGATCGCCGTGGTCGAGAACGAGTTCGGCGAAGAAAACATCGACAACGAGATCCTGGTGGCCGACACGCAGGAAAACATCATCCAGATGAGCAACGGCTGCATCTGCTGCACCATCCGCGACGACCTGCGCGCCACCCTGGCCGACCTGGCACAGAAAAAACGCAAGGGCGAGCTGGACTTCGAGCGCGTGGTGATCGAGACCACCGGCCTGGCCGACCCGGGGCCCGTGGCGCAGACCTTCTTCATGGACGACGAGGTGGCCGAGCAGTACCTGCTCGATTCCATCCTGACCCTGGTGGACGCCAAACACGCCGCCGACCAGCTCAACGACCGCCAGGAAGCGCGCCGCCAGGTGGGCTTTGCCGACCAGATCTTCATCAGCAAGGCCGACCTGGTGTCCCAGGACGAGGTGGACGCGCTGATCCACCGCCTCAAGCACATGAATCCGCGCGCGCCCATGCGCCCGGTGCATTTCGGCGAGGTGGCGCTCAAGGAGGTGTTCGACCTGCGCGGCTTCAACCTGAATGCCAAGCTGGACATCGACCCGGACTTCCTGAGCGTGGACGACCACGATCATGGCCATGAGCACCACGACCATGACCACGAACACGGCGAGCACTGCAACCACCCCTCACACCAGCACGGGCACGCCCATGGCCGCCACCATCACCACGACGACGATGTGAAAAGTTTCGTCTACCGGGCCGACAAGCCGTTCGACCCTGCCAAGCTGGAGGACTTTCTGGGCGCCATCGTGCAGGTCTACGGCCCCAAGATGCTGCGCTACAAGGGCGTGCTGAACATGCAGGGCACCGACCGCAAGGTGATCTTCCAGGGCGTGCACCAGCTCATGGGCAGTGACCTGGGGCCGCTGTGGGCCGAAGGTGAGGCCCGCACCAGCAAGATGGTGTTCATCGGCATCGACCTGCCCAGGGATATCCTGGTCCAGGGTCTCGACCAGGCGCTGGTTTGAGCGGACGCTTGTGCCAACAAGGCGGGAACGGAGCCCCTGATGCTGTTTGTCTCGCTTCTCCAGAGCCTGGGTTTTCCCTCGGATCCCACGTCAGTGTCTTTGACGGCCGCGTCGTTACAATCGCCGCCCAAGTCGGCAGCCCGCAGCCTACCCGAGTCATCTGTCCGCCAGCAGAGGCAGGCAGGCGCTACCGACGTTCGCAAACGGGGTATAACCACAAACCAGCCGGCTTCGGCCGAGCAAAGCGATGCGGTCGGGGGCTCCACCCCGTCCAGCGCGCCACCCCGCCACCAGGCAGCGTCAGGCACTGAGAGGAGATCCTTTGTGAAAGCCCAGGCCACCCCCACCGCGAAGAATCGCAAACCCGCCGCGTCGGCCGGCAAGGGGCGATCCGCGTCTGCTGTGGCTCCGGCTTCCAAGGCGCCTGCCAGGGCCGCTGCGAAAACCACGGCGAAGCCGGCCAGTGCCAAGACGGCGGTCGGCAAGCCTGCGGCCAAGTTGGCCACCAAAACCGCTCTGCCTGCCGCCAAAAAGACGGCTGGACCCAAGGCGCTGACTGCCGCCAAGCCTGCGGCAGTTCCCAAGGTCGCAGCGAAGCCGGCCAGCAAACCGGCCCCGGTCAAGGTGCCGGCGCCACCGGTCAAGGCCGTGACCAAACAGAAGACGTCGGCCGTGCCACCCCCCGTGGCAGCTCCGGCGCCCATCATCATCGAACCGACGCCGCGTCCTCTGGGCAAGCGGGCCGCCAAGAAAGTGATGATGGAACAGATGACACAGGCTGCGGTCATTCCGACCCATGCTCCCAACGCCGCCAAGGCGACCTTCTCTTTATCGAACGAACGTGTGATGACTGCTCCCGCGCCCACCGCCATCCAGAAAGACCCGAAACGTGCCAACAACTGGAAGTCTCTGCCGGTCGAGAAACTGACCGACCAGGACGTCCAGTCCATGCCCGATTCGGAGTACATGAACGACGTGCAACTCGCTTTCTTCCGTCGAAAGTTGACGCAGCTGAAGGACGACATGCTGGCCAACGCCGGCGAAACCACCGAGCACCTGCGCGAAGACACCGTCGTGGTTCCCGACCCCGCGGACCGTGCGACGATCGAGGAAGAGCATGCTCTGGAGTTGCGCACCCGCGACCGGGAACGCAAGCTTCTCAAGAAGATCGAGCAGGCCATTGCCCGCATCGACTCGGGCGATTACGGGTACTGTGAAGAGACAGGTGAGCCGATTGGTGTTGGCCGCCTGATGGCGCGCCCGACGGCCAGCCTGTCGCTGGAGGCACAACAGCGGCGCGAGCTCAAGCAGAAGATGTTTGGTGACTGATTGCGGCCTTTTCTGCGGAACACTCTCATACCCTGATCCATGTCCAAGGACGATTCCAGCGGCGGCTTTCTGTCCAAGGTGGTGAAGTTCGTGCGTCATCCGACCACGAGCTGGGCGGATCTGGACACCCGCAACGCCGACCGGGAGAGCGAATACAACAAGGCGGCGCTCAAGGAGATGATCGAGCGCAAGCGGCGCAACGACTTCGTGCGCAAGCGCGAGTTCGACATGCTGCGCAAGATTCGCAGCCGTGAGGGCGCCGTGGACGGGGCCCAGGGTGTTCGGCCGTCTTTCTTCCAGAGCAGTCTTCCTTCCAAGCCCGATGACCGGGCGATGACGCTCAAGAAGATCGACGAGATCGAAGCCCAGATGTCCATGCAGTGGTGGAAGACCAAGGGGCCTGACTCGCTGGTGACCGGCGGGTCCAATTCCGGGACGCACTCTACCGGAGGTACGCCCCTTGAGCGCAAGGTGGAAAAACCGGTTTCCCCCAGGGAGGCGGAAGAGCAGAGGCGCCTCAGAGCCCAGTACAACGAAACCGAAGCGGCGACACTGAGCGACGGCGAACCCACCACCTCGCCACCCCAGCCGCTTTCGGTGCCCGCTGCGAAGACGCAGGCACCGGCACCCACCCCGGACAACGTGCCGGTGCTTCGCGAAGCGGTTCCTCCGCCCAAGTCGGGGCCAGATACTGGCCCGGCGCCGTCGACTGCGCGCACAGGCCTGATGGCGCCCACTTCGGGTACGGCGATCGCAGGCGCCGCTCGCGGCGGGTCGGGGTCGGGCTTCTCGGCCTCGCATTTCTACGCGCTGGACGTGCACGAAATTGCCCAGGACCCGGAGGTCGAGGAAGCCGCCATCCGCTTTGCCAATGGAGACGATGCAGGCGCCGAGCAGGGGCTCAAGGACACGATTGCAGAAGGCGGGCCGCGCGAGAACCAGCTGGACGACTGGCTGGCCCTGTTTGACCTGTACCGGGCGACCGGGCAGATGGCACCGTTTGAGAGCCGTGCCGTGGATTTTGTGAACCGCTTCGGCCGCTCGCCACCCCAGTGGTACGACATGCCCGAGCTGGTGTCGTCCATGACCGGCAAGGCCTTCAAGCCGTCCGTCACGCCGACCCGGGCGTCCTGGGCCTGTGATCCTGAGCTGGATGCCCATGCTGTGGGCACGCTGCAGAACGTGCTGCTCCGGGCGCCTCAGCCCTGGGTGCTGGAATGGACCGAGCTGGAGTCCATCGACGTGAAGGCGGCGCGCGCATTGCTGGGCATCTTCACGCTCTGGGGCGATCAGGAGGTCGAGATCTCCTTCATCGACGCACCTCGCCTGCGCGAGGTCCTCAAGCAACTCACGCCTTCGGGGCGCCGGGACGTCGAACAGCTCTGGTGGGAGTTGCGCATGGCCGTCTTGCGGGTGATGAACCGGCCCGACGAGTTTGAACTGACGGCGCTGGACTTCTGTGTCACCTACGAGGTGTCGCCGCCGGGATGGGAGCGCCCGCGCTGTCACTTCAAGGCCATGACCAACGGCGCCGTGGACCCCGATGAGGGCGCCTCTGTGCTGGGCGAGGTGGTGCGGGAGACCGTTTCTTCCGGCTACACGACGGAGTCGGGGGCCGAAGGCCCGTCGACGGAGTTCAATCATCTGGGGCTGGTGGAACTGTCTGGCGAGATCCGTGGTGATCCGCAGGCCACCCTGGAGGATCTGGAGCATCGGCTGCAAGGAGCCGATGTCATGATCATTTCGTGCCGCAACCTGATCCGTGTGGACTTCTCCGCGGCTGGCACGCTGCTGAACTGGGTGGCCGGGCACCATGCCTCCGGGCGACTTGTGCAGTTCGTGGATGTGCACCGACTGGTGTCGGCATTCTTCAATGTCATCGGCATCACCGAATACGCCAAGGTCGTCGTGAGGAACGATTAGGCCCGCCCCTGCCGCGCTGCGCGCGATCCCCTCAAGGGGATGGCACGGGCGGCCCCGGCGTAGCCGGTTCCGCGGTGCCTTGGAATGACTCCCTTCAATGCGCCGACGTGCTTGAGTTCGGCCCAGTTGCCTCCACTTTCTTTTGCTATGGACACTTTTCACGGAACCACCATCGTCTGCGTGCGCCGCGAGACGCCCGACGGTGTTCAGGTCGCCATCGGAGGCGACGGCCAGGTCACCCTGGGCAATGTCGTCGTCAAGGGCACCGCTCGCAAGGTGCGCAAGCTCTACCGCGACCAGGTGCTGGCGGGTTTTGCCGGTGCCACCGCCGATGCCTTCACCCTGTTCGAGCGTTTCGAGGCCAAGCTGGAAAAGCACCAGGGCCACCTGGTGCGCGCGGCCATTGACCTCACGCGCGACTGGCGCACCGACCGGGTGCTGCGCCGGCTCGAAGCCATGCTGGCAGTCGGTGACCGCAGTGCCGCGCTGATCATCACCGGCAACGGGGACGTGCTGGAGCCCGAACACGGGGTGGTTGCCATCGGCTCGGGCGGCGCCTACGCGCAGGCCGCGGCGCGGGCGCTGGTGCAGCACACGGCGCTCAGCGCCGAGGACGTGGTGCGGCAGTCGCTGGCCATCGCCGGCGAGATCTGCATCTACACCAACATGAACCACACGGTCGAGGTGCTTTGAACATGTCCTCCATGACGCCGCAGGAGATCGTTTCCGAACTCGACCGTTTCATCATCGGCCAGAACGGTGCCAAGCGCGCCGTCGCCATCGCGTTGCGCAACCGCTGGCGCCGCCAGCAGGTCGACGAAAAGCTGCGACCCGAAATCACTCCCAAGAACATCCTGATGATCGGACCCACCGGCGTGGGCAAGACCGAGATCGCGCGTCGCCTGGCGAAGCTGGCCGATGCGCCCTTCATCAAGGTCGAGGCCACCAAGTTCACCGAGGTGGGCTATGTGGGCAAGGATGTCGACAGCATCGTGCGCGACCTGGTCGAGATCGCGGTGAAGCAGACGCGCGAAACCGATATGCGCAAGCAGCGCATGCGCGCCGAGGACGCGGCCGAAGACCGCATTCTTGACGTGCTGCTGCCGCCGCCGCGTGGCCTGTCCGGTGAACCGCAGCCCAACCCCGACAGCACGGCTCGCCAGACCTTCCGCAAGAAGCTGCGCGAGGGGCAGCTGGACGACCGCGAGATCGAAATTGACCTCGCCGAGTCGGCGCCCGCCATGCAGGTCATGGGGCCGGCCGGCATGGAAGAAATGGCCGAGCAGCTGCGTGGCATGTTCAGTCAGATGGGACAGGAGCGGCGGCGCAAACGCAAGCTCAAGATCGCCGAGGCGATGAAGCTGCTGATCGACGAGGAGGCCGGCAAGCTGGTCAATGAGGAAGACGTGCGGACGCGTGCGCTGCACAACACCGAGCAGAACGGCATCGTCTTCATTGACGAGATCGACAAGGTGGCCTCGCGCAGCGAGTCGGGCGGCGCCGAGGTGTCCCGCCAGGGCGTGCAGCGCGATCTGCTGCCGCTGGTCGAAGGCACCACCGTCTCGACCAAGTACGGCATGGTCAAGACCGACCACATCCTGTTCATTGCCAGCGGGGCCTTTCACCTGGCCAAGCCCAGCGACCTGATTCCCGAGCTGCAGGGGCGCTTCCCGATCCGGGTCGAGCTGCAGTCGCTGTCGGTGGACGACTTCGAGGCCATCCTCACCAGCACCCATGCCAGCCTGGTCAAGCAGTACCAGGCCCTGCTGGCCACCGAGGGCGTGGCGCTGGAGTTCAAGCCCGATGGCATCCGCCAGCTCGCGCAGATTGCCTGCGACGTGAACGAGCGCACCGAGAACATCGGCGCGCGCCGCCTGGCGACGGTGATGGAGCACCTGCTGGACGAGGTCAGCTTCGGCGCCACCTCCCTGCAGAACAGCGCGGTGGTGATCGACGCCGCGTATGTGAACGGCCGGCTGGCCGAACTCAGCCGCAACGAGGATCTGTCCCGCTACATCCTCTAATGGCCGTTCCTGGCATGCAGTCCCGGCCGCCCTCAGGGTCGCCGGGATTTTTCATTGACCCTAGCGGGGCGATGCCCGCATCCCTAGCCGTCTGTCGCCCACCCTGTGTGTAACAGGGTTTTCAAGCATCACATTCACAGCGCGCTGTAAGTGCTTGCTTTTGCTGCGTATTTTGAAGTTGAAATTGCTTCAAAATGTGTTCTAAGTGATTGATTTCATTGGAAAAAAACTGCCCGCAGAAGCTTGCAGCCACTGCTTTTCCTGCTACAGTGGAAAAAAGTGCAATTAAGTGGTGAAAAGTGTTTTTAGCAGGGTGATTCCGGGTGTTCCAAGGCGCTTCCTCTCTCAGTCTCGATGCCAAAGGCCGGCTGTCCATGCCGACCCGGCACCGCGACGCCCTGAGCGCCCAGTCCGGTCAGCTGACCATCACCAAGCACCCTCATGGCTGTCTGATGGTATTCCCCCGCGACGAGTGGGAGAAGTTCCGGGCCCGCATCGCCTCGCTGCCGATGGATGCGCAGTGGTGGCGCCGCATTTTTCTGGGTAATGCGATGGATGTGGATATGGACGCCTCGGGCCGGATCCTTGTATCGCCCGAGCTGCGCGCCGCAGCCGGCATCAGCCGCGACGCCGTGTTGCTGGGCATGGGTTCCTACCTGGAACTCTGGGATGCGCAGTCCTACGCCGCCAAGGAGGCCGAGGAAATGCAGAAACCCATGCCCGATGTGCTCAAGGACTTCAGTTTCTGAGGACGGCGGTGAACGACCCATGGGTACACCAAACCGTACTGCTGAACGAGGCTGTGGAAGCACTCTCCGTTCGGTCCGACGGACAGTATGTGGACGCCACCTTCGGCCGTGGCGGACATTCGCGCGCCATCCTGGGGCGGCTGGCCGCGTCGGGGCGGCTGACGGCGTTCGACAAGGACCCGCAGGCGATCGCTGTGGGCGAGGCACTGGCGGCTGCCGACCCGCGGTTTGTCATCCGTCACCAGGGCTTCCGGCAACTGGGCGAGCTTGGGCCGCAGAGTGCGGACGGGGTGTTGATGGACCTGGGTGTGAGTTCTCCCCAGATCGACGACCCCGAAAGGGGTTTTTCTTTTCGTCACGAAGGTCCTCTGGACATGCGCATGGACACCACGCGCGGACAGAGCGTCGCCCAATGGCTGGAAACGGCCGATGTGTCCACCCTGTCGGAGGTCATCCGTGAATACGGCGAAGAACGGTTTGCTCAACAGGTTGCAAAGGCGATTGATCGTCGCCGACAGGAACGGGGCCCTCTTCGAACCACCCGCGAGCTGGCCGAAGTCGTGGCTGGCGCGGTCAAAACCCGCGAGCCGGGCAAGGACCCTGCAACGCGCACATTTCAGGCTTTTCGGATTTTCATCAACGCCGAGCTTGAAGAGCTGCAACAAGCGCTAGAGGACAGCCTTCATGTCTTGCGTCCCGGAGGTCGGCTGGTCGTGATCAGCTTCCATTCGCTGGAAGACCGCATGGTCAAACAGTTCATGGCGCGCCACTCGCGCGCCGTGGTAGACCGGCGCGTGCCCTTCGCCGAGCCGGCGCCCACGCGCCTGGCCGAGGTGCACCGGGTGATGCCTTCGCAGGCCGAGGTCGAGGGCAATCCGCGCGCTCGCAGCGCCGTGATGCGTGTGGCCACGCGCACGGAGGTGGCGGCATGATCCGGCTCAACCTCATGCTGCTCGCGGCCGTGATGGCCAGTGCCTTCTACCTGGTGCACACCCAGTACGAATCGCGCCGCCTCTACACGGCCATCGACAAGGCCAATGCCCAGGCGCACCGTCTGGCGGCCGATCACGAGCAGTTGCAGGTGCAGAAGCGCGAACAGGCGACGCCGGCCCGGGTGCAGCAGCTGGCTGTGCGCCAGCTCAAGATGCGCCCGGTCACGCCGGGCATCACCGAATACGTCACCGTCAACGAGCCGGCGCCTGCGGCCGGAGCGGCGGAGGGCGCGCGATGAGCAAATCCCGACACCGCGCCATCAACTACAGCGCCAGCCCTTTGCTAGCCAGCAAGACGCCGGTCTGGCGCAGCAAGTTCGTCGTGGCCCTGCTGGCGCTGGCGTTTGCCGGTCTGGCTGGCCGGGCGGCCTACGTGCAGGTGTTCGGCAACGAGTTCTTCCAGCGCCAGGGCGAGGTGCGTTTTGCCCGCACGCTGGAACTGCCCGCCAATCGCGGCCGGGTGCTGGACCGCAATGGCCTGATCCTCGCCTCCAGTGTGGTGGCGCAAAGCATCTGGGCCATTCCAGAGGACGTGGACAAGTCCGAGCCCAAGCTCAAGGATCTGGCGAAGCTGCTGGAGATGCCGCTGAGCGCCCTGAGGAAGAAGCTGGCCAATGAAGACAAGACCTTTGTCTGGGTCAAGCGCCAGGTCGACGAGCCGATCGCCAAGGAGATCGCTGCCCTGGGGATCAAGGGCATCTACCAGCGCCGTGAGTACAAGCGCCAGTACCCCGAAGGGGAAGCGGCAGCGCATGTGGTGGGCTTCACCAACGTGGAAGACCGTGGCCAGGAGGGTGTCGAGCTGGCCTTCAACTCCCAGCTGGCCGGCAAGGCCGGTTCGCGCCGGGTGATCAAGGACCGCCTGGGGCGTGTGATCGAGGACGTGCGCGACGTGATCCCGCCGGTCGACGGGCCGGACCTGCAGCTGTCCATCGACAGCAAGGTCCAGTTTTTCGCCTATGAGAAGCTGCGTGAGGCGGTCAAGGAGAACAAGGCCAAGGCCGGCAGCGTGATCGTGCTGGATGCCCAGACCGGCGAGGTGCTGGCGCTGGCCAATTTCCCCAGCTACAACCCCAACAAGCGCGTCAACCTCAGCGGCGAGCAACTGCGCAACCGCGTGCTGACGGACAGCTTCGAGCCCGGCTCCACGATGAAGCCCTTCATCGCGGCGCTGGCGCTGGAGAAGGGTTTGGTCCGGCCCACCACGCAGATTCAGACTGCGCCCGGACGCGTCACCATCGGCGGCTCGACCATCAGCGACGCCCACCCGCACGAGGTGCTGACGGTCAACGAGATCATCCAGAAGTCGAGCAACGTCGGCACCGTCAAGATGGCGATGCAGATGCATCCGCGCGAGATGTGGGAGACCTACGCCCAGGCCGGTTTCGGCCAGAAGCCGCAGGTGCCGTTCCCCGGCGCCGTGTCGGGCCGTCTGCGGCCGTACAAGACCTGGCGCCCCATCGAACAGGCCACCATGAGTTACGGCTACGGCCTGTCGGCGTCGCTGTTCCAGCTGGCGCAGGCCTACACGATCTTCGCCCGCAACGGCGAGCTGATCCCGGTGAGCATGCTCAAGACCGAGGGCCCCGCCACAGGCGTGCGGGTGTTCAGCGAGAAGAACGCGGTGGCGGTGCGCAAGATGCTGGAGCTGGCCACCGGCCCCGGCGGCACTGCGCCCAAGGCACAGACCATGGGCTATTCGGTGGGCGGCAAAACCGGCACGGCCCACAAGCAGGAGGGCAAGGGCTACGCCGCCAACAAGTACCGCAGCTGGTTCGTGGGCATCGCGCCCATTGAGCAGCCGCGCATCGTGGTGGCGGTGATGATCGACGAGCCGTCCAACGGGGTCTACTTCGGCGGACTGGTCGCGGCGCCGGTGTTCAGCGAGACGGTGCAGCAGACCCTGCGCATCCTTGGCGTGCAGCCGGACATGAACGTCAAGCCTCAGATCGTGACCGAAGTGGTCGAGGAGTCGTTCTGATGTCTCAGCACAGCGATCCCCGCCACATTGCCCGCTGGTTGCGTGAGCGCGTGACCGGCGAGCTGCAGTGCGACAGCCGCCGGGTGCGCCCGGGCGATGCCTTTGTGGCCTGGCCGGGTTTTGCGACCGATGGCCGCCGGTTTGTGCCCGCTGCCCTGCAGGCCGGGGCCACGGCGGTGCTGGTCGAGGCCGAAGGCGTGGAGGCCTTGGGCTTCAGCGACGAACGGGTGCGGGCGGTGCCCGGGCTCAAGGCGCTGGCGGGTCCGATCGCGAGCGCTTACCACGGCGATCCCAGTGCGTCGCTGGACCTCGTGGCCTTCACGGGCACCAACGGCAAGACCTCGTCGGCCTGGTGGATGGCGCAGCTGCTCAACGCCGTGGGGCGCGGGTGCGCGGTGGTCGGCACCCTGGGCATCGGCCGCCCGCCGGCGACCGGAGAGCGCAGCCACACCCTGGTCCCAACCGGCCTGACCACGCCCGATCCGGTGCTGCTGCAGGCGCGGTTGCGTGGCATGGTCGACGAAGGGCTGTCGGCCTGTGCCATCGAGGCCTCGTCCATCGGCCTGGTCGAGGGCCGTCTCAACGCCTGCCAGATCCGCGTCGCGGTGTTTACCAATTTCACGCAGGACCACCTGGACTTCCATCGCAGCATGGCCGACTACTGGGAGGCCAAGTCCCGGCTGTTCCACTGGCCCGGCCTGGCGCACGCCGTGGTGAATGTCGACGACGACCAGGGCATGGTGCTGGACCAGGCCCTGGCCGGTTGCCCGTCGCTGAGCCGCTGGAGTGTCGGCATCGAGCGCACGGCGCGACTGATGGCACGCGACGTCCGCTACACCGACCACGGCATGCGCTTCGTGGTGGTCGAGCACGACGCCCGCGGGGTCGAGGTGGACCGGGGCGACCTCGCGCTGGACCTGATCGGTCACTACAACGTGTCGAACCTGCTGGGGGTGATCGCTGCGGCGCGCGCCCTGGGGGTGTCGCTGGCCGAGACCCTGCGCGCCTGCGCCGTGCTCAGCCCGGTGCCCGGACGCATGGAGCAGGTGCCGGCCATGACCGGCCAGCCGCTGGTGCTGGTGGACTACGCCCACACGCCGGACGCTCTGGAGAAGGCCTTGCGGGCTCTGCAGCCGGTGGCCCGTCAGCGCGGAGGCGACCTGTGGGCGATCGCCGGGTGCGGTGGTGACCGCGACCCGGGCAAGCGGCCGCTGATGGCCGCGGTGGCCGAGCGCGAGGCCCAACGGGTGGTGCTGACCAGCGACAACCCGCGCACCGAAGACCCGGCCGAGATCCTGCGGCAGATGGCAGCGGGGCTGGCGCATCCGGCATCGGCGCAGATCGAGGCCGACCGCGGCCAGGCGATCGTGCAGGCGGTGATGGCGGCCGGTGCGCGCGACGTGCTGCTGATCGCGGGCAAGGGGCACGAGGATTACCAGGAGGTCATGGGCGTCAAGCGCCCGTTCTCCGATCTGGAGCAGGCGCAGTTGGCCTTGGCGAAGCGCATGGCGGCAGGAGGTGCGGCATGAAGGCCCTGCAGCAACTGCTGCCCCGCCTGACCGGCGCGCGCACGGTGGGCGAGTTGCCGCCGTCGATCCGCCGCGTGCACACCGACACCCGCAGCCTGCAGCCCGGCGACCTGTTCGTGGCGCTCAAGGGCGAGCGCTTCGACGCCCACGACTTTCTGCCGCAGGCCCAGGCCGCCGGCGCCGTGGCGGCCATCGCCCACGCGGGCCTGGCGGCGGCCGGCCTGCCGGGCGCCGAGGTGCCGGACACGCGCCTGGCCCTGGGCGAGCTGTCGCGGCTGTGGCGCGAACAGTTTTCGCTGCCGCTGATCGCCGTGACCGGCAGCAACGGCAAGACCACGGTGACGCAGATGATCGCGTCCATCCTGCGGGCGGCGGCGGGCGATGCGGCCCACGCCACGCAGGGCAACCTGAACAACGACATCGGGGTGCCGCTGACCCTGCTCCGGCTGCGGCCCGAGCACCGGCTGGCGGTGATCGAGCTGGGCATGAACCACCCCGGCGAGATTCCCTACCTGGCCGCCCTGGCCCAGCCGACGGTGGCCCTGGTCAACAACGCGCAGCGCGAGCACCAGGAGTTCATGGGCACGGTGGAGGCGGTGGCGCGCGAAAACGGCGCGGTCATCGCTGCCCTGCAGGCCACGGGTGTGGCCGTGTTTCCTTCCGACGACGAGCATTCGGTCCTCTGGCGCGCACTGGCCGACGGGCGCCGCGTGCTCACCTTCAGCGACACCGACCCGAAGGCCGAAGTGCGGGCCCTGCGCGCCGAGTGGCGCGACGGCGCCTGGGCGCTGGACTTCGCGACGCCTTCCGGCGCCGGCGCGTGCCGGTTGCACATCGCCGGTCGCCACAACGTGCGCAACGCCCTGGCCGCGGCCGCCTGCGCCCTGGCCGCGGGTGTGGCGCTGCGCGACATCGAACGCGGCCTGGAAACCTTCGAGCCGGTGGGCGGGCGCTCGCGCGCTCTGGCGCTGCCGTTGGGTGGCCGCACGCTGACCCTGGTGGACGACACCTACAACGCCAACCCCGACTCCGTCGTCGCCGCCATCCGCGTGCTGGCCGAACTGCCGGCGCCGCGCCTGCTGGTGCTGGGCGACATGGGCGAGGTGGGCGAGCAGGGGCTGGCCTTCCACCTGGAGGTGCTGCGCCACGCCATGACCTCGGGCATCGAGGCCGTGCACTGCAGCGGCGACTGGATGGCGCAGGCGGTGCAGGCCATGCAGGCCGCCGGCGAGGCCGCGCCACGCCACTGGACCGACGTGTCGGCCCTGGTCGCGCACGTCTGCCACGCGGTGTCGGCGCCGCAGCCCTCGCCGGTGCTGAGCGTGCTGGTCAAGGGGTCGAGGTTCATGCGCATGGAGCGGGTCGTGCAGGGGCTGCAGGCCCTGGTCACGCCCGACGGACAGAACAACAACCACAAGGACACCTCCCATGCTGCTTAGCCTGGCCCTCTGGCTGCAAAGCCTGGGACCCGAATTCGGGTTCCTGCGGGTCTTTCAGTACCTCACGTTCCGCGCGGTGATGGCCGCACTGACGGCGCTCATCGTCGGCCTGGTGGCCGGCCCGTACTTCATCCGCCGGCTGACCGCGCTCAAGATCGGCCAGCCGATCCGCGGTTACGCCATGCAGACCCACCTGAGCAAGAGCGGCACGCCGACCATGGGGGGCGTGCTGATCCTGTTTTCCATCGCACTGTCCACCGTTCTCTGGTTCGACCTGACCAACCGTTTTGTCTGGATCGTGCTGGTGGTGACCCTGGGTTTTGGCGCCATCGGCTGGGCCGACGACTGGCGCAAGGTGGTGCACAAGAACCCCGAGGGCATGCGCTCGCGCGAGAAGTACTTCTGGCAGTCGCTGATCGGTCTGCTGGCCGCGTTCTACCTGGTGTTCAGCGTCTCGGGCACCACCAACCTGCGGGTGATCGAGCTGTTCTTCCAGTGGGTGCTCTCGGGCTTCACGGTCGAGCTGCCGCCGCAGGCCGGGCTCATGGTGCCGTTCTTCAAGGAAATCAGCTACCCGCTGGGCGTGTTCGGCTTCGTGGTGATGACCTACCTGGTCATCGTCGGCGCCAGCAACGCGGTCAACCTCACCGACGGTCTGGACGGCCTGGCCATCATGCCGGTGGTGATGGTGGGCTCGGCGCTGGGCGTGTTCGCCTACGTCACCGGCAGCTCGGTGTTCTCCAAGTACCTGCTGCTGCCCTACATCCCTGGTGCGGGCGAACTGCTGATCTTCTGCGCCGCCATGGCCGGCGCCGGCCTGGCCTTCCTCTGGTTCAACACCCACCCGGCCCAGGTGTTCATGGGCGACGTCGGCGCGCTGGCCCTGGGTGGCGCGCTGGGCACCATCGCCGTGATCGTGCGGCAGGAAATCGTGCTGGCCATCATGGGCGGCATCTTCGTGGTCGAGGCCCTGTCGGTGATGCTGCAGGTGAGCTGGTTCAAGTACACGAAGAAGAAATACGGCGAAGGCCGGCGCCTGTTCCAGATGGCGCCGCTGCACCACCACTTCGAGAAAAAGGGCTGGAAAGAAACGCAGGTGGTGGTCCGCTTCTGGATCATCACCATGCTGCTGTGCCTGG
Source organism: Hydrogenophaga sp. NH-16 (assembly GCF_004006415.1). Classification (NCBI taxonomy): domain Bacteria; kingdom Pseudomonadati; phylum Pseudomonadota; class Betaproteobacteria; order Burkholderiales; family Comamonadaceae; genus Hydrogenophaga; species Hydrogenophaga sp. NH-16. Next base: position 1,369,639 of record NZ_CP029344.1, on the reverse strand, counting down.
TCGGCCTGTCCACCCTGAAGCTGCGTTGACACCCCGATGAACGCCCTTCAAGACCAACACGTCCTGATCCTCGGCCTCGGCATCTCCGGGCTGTCGATGGCGCGCTGGTGCGTGCGCCATGGGGCGCAGGTCACCGTGGCCGACACGCGCGAGAGCCCGCCGTCGCTGGCGGCGCTGCGCGCCGAGTGCCCGTCGGTCGATTTCGTGCACGGTGCCTTCGACGAGACCCTGCTGGCGCGCGCGGCCTGGAACGTGATCGCGCGCAGCCCCGGCCTGCCGCCCGAGCAGCTGGCGCCCGCCCGCGCCTGGGCGCAGTCGCACGGGGCGGCCTTCGTCGGCGAGCTGGAACTGTTCGCGCAGGCGCTGTGCGACCTGTCGCAGCGCGAGGAGCTGCCCTACCGCCCGAAGCTGCTGGCCATCACCGGCACCAACGGCAAAACCACCGTGACCTCGCTGACCGGCCTGCTGCTGCAGCGCGCCGGGCTGCGGGTGGCCGTGGCCGGCAACATCGGGCCGGCGCTGCTGGACGTGCTGTCGGCGTCGCTGGACGCGGAGCGCGAAGCCGCCGCACAGGACGTCGCCCGCGCGGCGGAGGAAGCGGCACAGGCCCCCACCGACGTGGTGCAGGACACCTCGGAGGTGCCTGCCAGCGCCGAGGTCGACGATGACGTGGAAGAGAGCGATGCGCTGCAGGAAGCTGCTGCTGCGGCGGACGAGGAGGGACCGACGCTGCTGGTGCCTCCTCCACCGCCCGAGCCCGAACCGCCCCACCTGCCGCAGGCCTGGGTGCTCGAACTCTCCAGCTTCCAGCTCGACGGCACGGCCGGTGGTCCCTGGGACCGCGTGCCCACGGCCGCGACGGTGCTCAACATCACCGAAGACCACCTGGACTGGCACGGCTCGATGGCCGCTTACGCCCAGGCCAAGGCCGCCGTGTTCGGCACGCGGGCGCTCATGCTGCTCAACCGCGAAGACCCGCTGGTGGCCGCCATGGCGCCGGGCATGGTCACGGTCAAGATCGGTGGCCGCAACCGCCAGCAGCCGGCCCGCCCCTGGACCAGCTTCGGTCTGGACACCCCGGTGCGCGCGGGCGACTGGGGCATCGAGTCGGTCAATGGCATGGACTGGCTGGTGCGGGCGCTGGCCCTGGACGAAACCCGCCAGCGCGGGCGTGGCCAGGACGCCGGCGAAGAGATCTACTTCCAGCGCCTGATGCCGGTGGATGCGCTGCGCATCCGCGGTCGCCACAACGCTGCCAACGCGCTGGCGGCGCTGGCGCTCGCCACTTCCACCGGTGCGCCGCTGGCCCCGATGCTGCACGGCCTGCGCGAGTACCGCGGCGAGCCGCACCGCGTCGAGCCCATCGGCATCCTGGACGACATCGAATACTTCGACGACAGCAAGGGCACCAATGTCGGCGCTACGCTGGCCGCCATCCGCGGCCTGGGCGTCGATCGGCGCCTGGTGGTCATCCTCGGCGGCGACGGCAAGGGCCAGGACTTCGGCCCACTGGCGGAGCCGCTGGCCCGCCACGCACGCGCCGTGGTGCTGATCGGGCGCGACGGCCCCAGGATCCGCGAGCAGATCGCCGAGGCGCTGCAGCAGGCCGGCGTGCCGATGGTCGAGGCTGAGACGATGCCCGGCGCGGTGACCCTGTCCGCCCAGCTGGCCCAGGCCGGGGATGCGGTGCTGATGTCGCCCGCCTGCGCGAGTCTGGACATGTTCCGCGACTACAAGCACCGTGCCGACGTGTTCATTGAGGCGGTGCGTGCGCTGGCCGATGAGCGCGGTGTGATGCTGGGAGGGGAGTCGTGAAGGCCGCCCTCGCCAGCTTCCTGCAGCGCCTGCGCACCACCCTGGGCGGCAAGATGCCCGCGCTCGTGGGCCTGGGCAACGCGCTCGGCACCGATGGCCTGCCGGTGCGCCTGTCCAGCCGGACCTACGCCGGCCTGCGCCAGCGGCCCGTGCGCGAGCTGGGCTTCGACCAGCCCCTGCTGTGGGTGGTGGTGGCCTTGCTGGCCTGGGGCCTGGTGATGGTCTATTCGGCCTCCATCGCGCTGCCCGACAACCCCCGCTTCGCCAACTACGCCCAGACCCACTTCGCGCTGCGGCACGGCCTGTTCATCGTGATCGGTCTGGTGGCCGCGTTGATCGCGTTCCAGGTCCCGATGCAGACCTGGGAGCGTTACGCGCCCTGGCTGTTCGCGCTGGCACTGCTGCTGCTGGTGGTGGTGCTGATTCCCTTCATCGGCAAGGGCGTGAATGGCGCCCGCCGCTGGATTCCGCTGGGGGTCATCAACTTCCAGCCCTCCGAGCTGGCCAAGCTCACCATCCTGCTGTACGCCGCCGACTACATGGTGCGCAAGATGGACGTGAAGGAGCGCTTCTTCCGCGCCGTGGCGCCGATGGCCGTGGCATTGGCCGTGGTGGGCATGCTGCTGCTGGCCGAGCCCGACATGGGCGCGTTCATGGTGATCGTGGTGATCGCCATGGGCATCCTGTTCCTGGGCGGCGTCAACGCCCGCATGTTCTTCCTGATCGTGCTGGTGGTGGTGACCGCGTTCGCTCTGATGGTGATGATGAGCGAGTGGCGGCGCGAGCGCATCTTCGCCTACCTCGACCCCTGGTCCGAGCAGTACGCGCTGGGCAAGGGCTACCAGCTGTCGCATTCGCTGATCGCCTTCGGCCGCGGCGAGATCTTCGGTGTCGGCCTCGGCGGCAGCGTGGAGAAGCTGCACTGGCTGCCCGAGGCGCACACCGACTTCCTGCTCGCGGTGGTGGGCGAGGAGTTCGGTCTGGTGGGCGTGACCATCATCATCGCCGCCTTCCTCTGGCTGGTGCGGCGCATCGTGCTGATCGGGCGCCAGGCGATTGCGCTGGACCAGGTGTTCGCCGGGCTGGTGGCCCAGGGCGTGGGGCTGTGGATCGGCTTCCAGGCCTTCATCAACATCGGCGTGAACCTCGGCGCCCTGCCCACCAAGGGCCTGACCCTGCCGCTGATGAGCTACGGCGGCTCGGCCATCCTGCTGGAGCTGGTGGCGCTGGCCATCGTGCTGCGGGTGGACCACGAGAACCGCCTGCTGATGAAGGGAGGCCGCTCATGAGCAGCGTCCACCAGGGTCAGCCCTGCGCCCTCATCATGGCCGGCGGGACCGGTGGCCACATCTTCCCGGGCCTCGCCGTGGCCGAAGCCCTGCGCGAAAAAGGCTGGCGCGTGCACTGGCTGGGTTCGCCGGGCAGCATGGAAAGCCGCCTGGTGCCACCGCGCGGCATCCCGCTGGAGCTGATCGACTTCGGCGGCGTGCGTGGCAAGGGCCTGTCCACCCTGGTGCTGCTGCCGTTGCGCCTGCTCAAGGCGTTCGCGCAGGCTTTCGCCATGATCGGGCGCGTGAAGCCCGACGTGCTGGTCGGCCTGGGCGGCTACATCACTTTCCCGGGCGGCATGATGGGCGTGCTGCGCGGCAAGCCGCTGGTGCTGCACGAGCAGAACTCGGTGGCTGGCATGGCCAACAAAGTGCTCTCGGGCATCGCTGACCGCGTGTTCACCGCCTTCCCGAACGTGTTCAGGAAGGCCGAGTGGGTGGGCAACCCACTGCGCGCCGAGTTCCTGCGGCAGGCCGCCCCCGCCGAGCGTTTCGCGGGCCGCAGCGGTCCGCTGCGGCTGCTGGTGGTGGGGGGCAGCCTGGGCGCGAAGGCGCTCAACGACACCGTGCCGCAGGCGCTGGCGCTGCTGCCCGAGGACGAGCGCCCGGTGGTGGTTCACCAGAGCGGCGAGAAGCAGATCGAGGCGCTGAAGGCCAACTACGCGGCGGCCGGCGTGCAGGCCGAGCTCACGCCTTTCATCGACGACACCGCCGCAGCCTTTGCCCATGCCGACCTGATCGTCTGCCGGGCCGGCGCTTCCACGGTGACCGAGATCGCCGCGGTGGGTGCCGCCGCACTGTTCGTGCCTTTCCCGCATGCGGTCGACGACCACCAGACCACCAACGCCCGTTTTCTGGTCGAAGCGGGTGGCGCCTGGCTGGTGCCGCAGACCGAACTCACGGCGCAGTCGCTGGCCGAGCGCCTGCGTTCGGTGAACCGCGCACAACTTTTGGAGATGGCCATCAAGGCCAAACAGATGGAAAAAACACAGGCCGTGGCCGCCGTGGTGGTGGCCTGCGAGCAACTCGCGAAAGTGAAGGCGTCATGAAGCACGCGATCCGGCACATCCATTTCGTGGGCATCGGCGGCTCGGGCATGAGCGGCATCGCCGAGGTGCTGCTCAACCAGGGCTACGTGGTCTCGGGCACCGACCTGGGCGAGAACGCGGCCACGCGGCGCCTGGTCTCGCTGGGCGCAACGGTGCACAAGGGCCACGACGCGAAGTTCATTGAAGGTGCCGACGCCATCGTCACCTCCACCGCGGTCAGGGACGACAACCCCGAGGTGGTCGCGGCGCACGCAAAGCTCATTCCGGTGGTGCCGCGCGCGGTGATGCTGGCCGAGCTGATGCGCATGAAGAAGGGCGTGGCCATTGCCGGCACCCACGGCAAGACCACCACCACCAGCCTGGTGGCCAGCGTGCTGGCCGCCGCCGGCATGGACCCGACCTTCGTGATCGGCGGGCGCCTGAACAGCGCCGGCGCCAATGCGCAGCTGGGCTCGGGCGAGTACATCGTGGTCGAGGCCGACGAGTCGGACGCCTCGTTTCTGAACCTGCTGCCGGTGCTGTCGGTCGTCACCAACATCGACGCCGATCACATGGACACCTACGGGCACGACTTCGGCAAGCTCAAGTCGGCCTTCGTGGACTTCCTGCACAAGATGCCGTTCTACGGCGCCGCCGTGGTCTGCGTGGACGACCCGGCGATCCGCGACATCCTGCCGCGCATCGCGCGGCCGATCACCCGCTACGGCTTCTCGGAAGATGCCCAGCTGCGCGCGGTCGACGTGCAGGCGGTCGGTGGGCAGATGCACTTCAGCGTGCTGCGCGAGGACGGCCAGCCGCCGCTGCCGGTGGTACTGAACCTGCCGGGCATGCACAACGTGCTCAATGCGCTCGCCGCCATCGGCATTGCCGAGGAGCTGGGGGTGCCGGACGCCGCGGTTCAGCAGGCGCTGGCCGAGTTCAAGGGTGTGGGCAGGCGCTTCCAGCGCTATGGCGAGGCCGCGCTGCCCGCGGGCGGCACCGCCACCCTGGTGGACGACTATGGTCACCACCCGGTGGAGATGGCGGCCACGCTGGCGGCCGCGCGCGGCGCCTTCCCGGGCCGCCGCCTGGTGCTGGCCTTCCAGCCGCACCGCTACAGCCGCACCCGCGACTGCTTCGAGGATTTCGTGAAGGTGATCGGCCAGGCCGATGCGGTGCTGCTGGCCGAGGTCTACGCCGCAGGCGAGGCGCCCATCGTGGCGGCCGACGGTCGTTCGCTGGCCCGCGCGCTGCGCGTGGCCGGCAAGGTGGAGCCGGTGTTCGTGGACGACATCGCGGCCATGCCGCAGGCGGTGCTGGACAACGCGCGCGACGGCGACGTGGTGCTGTGCATGGGCGCCGGTTCGATCGGCGCGGTGGCCGGGCAGGTGGTCGACCTGGCCGGCAAGGACAAGGTTTGAACGTGGGAGTTGTTGTGAAACCCATCGATGTGAAGGCACTCGGCAAGGTGGCCGTGTTGCTGGGCGGGCGCTCCGCCGAACGCGAGGTCTCGCTGATGTCCGGCACCGGTGTGCTGGCCGCGCTGAAGTCCAAGGGGGTGGACGCGCACGCCTTCGATCCGGCCGAACGCGACCTGTCCGAGCTCAAGCGCGACGGGTTTGACCGCGTCTTCATCGCGCTGCACGGCCGCTTCGGCGAGGACGGCACGGTGCAGGGCGCGCTGGAGCTGCTGGGCATTCCCTACACCGGCTCGGGCGTGATGGCCTCCAGCGTGGCCATGGACAAGCTCATGACCAAGCGCATCTGGATCGCCGAAGGCCTGTCGACGCCGGCCTGGCGCCAGGTGCACAGCGCGGCCGAGACCCGCGCCGCCTTCGAGGCGCTGGGCTCGCCGATGATCGTCAAGCCGGTGCGCGAGGGCTCGACCATCGGCCTGACCAAGGTGACGACCCTGGAGCAGTGCGACGCGGCCTATGCGCTGGCCTCGGGCCAGGACCCGATGGTGATGTGCGAGCAGTTCATCGCTGGAGACGAAGTCACGATTCCGGTGCTCGGCACGGGGGCGTCGGCCCGCGCGCTGCCGGTGATCCGCATCGTGGCGCCCGATGGCAACTACGACTACCAGCACAAGTACTTCACCGACGACACGCAGTACCTCGTGCCCTGCGGCCTGCCCGAGGGCGAGGAAGCTGCGATCCAGGCGCTGGTGCTCAAAGCCTTCCGCGCGCTGGACTGCCGCGGCTGGGCGCGTGCCGATGTGATGATCGACGCCGCCACGCGCAAGCCCTGGCTGCTGGAAATCAACACCTCGCCCGGCATGACCGGCCACTCGCTGGTGCCGATGTCGGCGCGTGCGACCGGCCTGTCCTACGAGGACCTCTGCCTGACCGTGCTGGCGACTGCTTCGCTGGACAACGCCAAGGCCTGAAGCACGCACCATGCAGCACACCGACCTGCCCCTGGACATCCGACTCATGACCGTGGTCACGCGTGGCCTGGTCGTGGTCTTTGTCCTGCTCTGCCTGGGCGCGGTCGGCACCTGGATCGCGCGCCACCCGGCCTGGACCCTCAAGGGCATCAGCGTGCAGGGCGACCTGGGCCATCAGAACGCCGTCGGTCTGCGGGCGCAGCTCGCGACCCCGCTGCGCAAGCTGGAAGGCAGCTTCCTGACCCTGGACCTGCAGCAGGTGCGCCGGATGTTCGAGGCCGTGCCCTGGGTGCGCCACGCCCGGGTGCAGCGCGAGTTTCCCAACCGCTTGCGGGTCACGCTGGAAGAGCACGAGGCCGTGGCCTGGTGGGGCCAGTCCGGCTCGGGCCAGCTGGTCAGCCGCCTGGGCGAGGTGTTCGAGGCCAGCCCCGACGAAGGCGACGGCCTGCCCGAACTGGCCGGGCCGCCGGAGCAGGCGCCGCTGGTGTGGACCCTGTACCAGAGCCTGTCCGAAGAAGTCGCCCGGCTGGACCGGACCCTGGTCCGCCTGGAACTCAACGAGCGGGGCAGCTGGCGCGCCGAACTGGACAACGGCACCCGCCTGGAACTCGGGCGGGGCGACAGCGACGAGCTGCTCGCGCGCACGCGCCGCTTCACCACCACGGTGGGGCAACTGGCGCAGCGCTATCCCGGTGCCCTGCAGTCGGTGGACCTGCGTTACCCCAATGGCTACGCCCTGCGCGTGCAGGGCGTGACGACCGTGACCGAAGACACCCCTGCGACCCCAACACGAAACCGCTGAACAGACAACGATCATGGCCAAGGAATACAAGGATTTGGTGGTGGGACTGGACATTGGCACCGCCAAGATCATGGTGGTGGTGGCCGAAGTCCAGACCAACGGCGAGCTGAAGCTGGCCGGGCTGGGGGTGTCCGCCAGTCACGGCCTCAAGCGCGGCGTGGTGGTCAACATCGACGCCACCGTGCAGAGCATCCAGCAGGCGCTCAAAGAGGCCGAGCTGATGGCCGACTGCCGCATCGCCCGCGTCTACACCGGCATCACCGGCAGCCACATCCGCGGCATCAACAGCAGCGGCATGGTGGCCATCAAGGACCGCGAGGTGACCACCGCCGACGTGGCGCGCGTGATCGAGACCGCCAAGGCGATCAACATCTCGACCGACCAGCGCCTGCTGCTGGTGGAGCCGCAGGAGTTCGTGATCGACGGCCAGGAGGTCAAGGAGCCGATCGGCATGAGCGGCATCCGGCTGGAAGCCAAGGTGCACATCGTCACCGGCGCCCAGAGCGCGGCCGAGAACATCATCAAGTGCGTGCGCCGCTGCGGCCTGGAGGTCGACCAGCTCATGCTCAACCCGCTGGCGTCCAGCCAGGCGGTTCTGACCGACGACGAGAAGGACCTGGGCGTGGCCCTGGTGGACATCGGCGCCGGCACAACGGATGTGGCGATCTTCGCCGGCGGCGCGATCCGCCACACGGCGGTGATTCCGATCGCGGGCGACCTGATCACCAGCGACATCGCCATGGCGCTGCGCACGCCGACCAAGGACGCCGAAGACATCAAGGTGGAGAGCGGCTGCGCCAAGCAGCTGCTGGCCGACCCGGACACCCAGGTCGAGGTGCCCGGTCTGGGCGACCGCGGGCCGCGCATGCTCAGCCGCCAGGCCCTGGCCGGCGTGATCGAGCCGCGCGTTGAAGAGATCTTTGCGCTGGTGCAGCAGGTGGTGCGCGACTCGGGCTTCGAGGAAGTGCTGTCCTCGGGCATCGTGCTCACCGGCGGCAGCGCGGTGATGCAGGGCATGGTCGAACTCGGTGAGGACATCTTCCTCAAGCCGGTGCGCCGCGGCGTGCCGCAGTACACCAGCGCCCTGTCGGACATGGTGGCGCAGCCACGGGCCGCCACCGTCATGGGACTGCTTGAAGAGGCGCGGCTGGCCCGTGTGCGAGGTCACAAGGTGGCGCAGAAGGCGGGCTCCATGCAGAGCGCGCTGGACCGCGTGAAGAACTGGTTTGTGGGGACCTTCTGATGAACACGATCAACACCGGAGCCCGCCGTCTCGACCGCTGCCGCGAATGCACCGGGCCGCCTGGCTGAGGGTTCTCCTCGACAGCTTTCAAACCCCCCGTCAATACAATCGAAACCATGCCCGGACCCCAGCGGAAAAGGGCCTCACAGGAGAGTGACATGAGCATCGAAATGATCGAAGTGGAAGAGTTCAACATGGGTACCCAGATCAAGGTCATCGGCGTCGGAGGCGGTGGCGGCAACGCGGTGGACCATATGATCGACCGCAACGTCCAGGGCGTGGAGTTCATCTGCGCCAACACCGATGCACAGGCGCTCACGCGCAGTCTGGCCAACCGCACCATCCAGCTCGGTGGCACCGGCCTGGGCGCCGGCAGCAAGCCCGAAAAGGGGCGCGAGGCTGCCGAAATGGCGGTCGACGAGATCCGCACCGCCATCAATGGCGCGCACATGCTGTTCATCACCGCCGGCATGGGCGGCGGCACCGGCACCGGCGCCGCGCCGGTCATCGCCCGCGTGGCCAAGGAGATGGGCATCCTGACCGTGGGCGTGGTGACCAAGCCCTTCGACTTCGAAGGCGGCAAGCGCATGCAGAACGCCGACGCCGGCCTGGCTGAGCTGGAAGCCAATGTGGACTCGCTGATCGTGGTGCTCAACGATAAGCTGCTGGAGGTGCTGGGCGACGAAGTCACGCAGAACGAGGCCTTCGCGCATGCGAACGACGTGCTCAAGAATGCGGTCGGCGGCATCGCCGAGATCATCAACGAGTACGGCAACGTGAACGTCGACTTCGAAGACGTGCGCACCGTGATGGGTGAGCCCGGCAAGGCCATGATGGGCACTGCTACCGCCAGCGGCCCGGACCGCGCCCGCATCGCCGCCGAGCAGGCCGTGGCCTGCCCGCTGCTGGATGGTGTGGATCTGTCCGGCGCCAAGGGCGTGCTGGTGCTGGTGACGGCATCGAAGGACAGCCTGAAGCTCAAGGAGTCGAAGGAAGCGATGAACGCCATCAAGGCCTACGCCGCACCGGATGCGCACGTGATCTACGGCGCCGCCTACGACGAAAGCCTGGGCGACGAGATGCGCGTGACCGTGGTGGCCACGGGCCTGAGCCGCGTCGGCGCCCGCCGCACCGCGCCGCCCCTGCAGGTGCTGCGCACGGGCACCGACAACACCCCGTTCACCGTGCCCACGGTCAATGCCGCGGTGGCCGGCACCGGGGCTGCGCAGCCCAACTACGAGACCATGGCCGTGCCGAGCGTGTGGCGCACCAACCGCACCCAGGCGGCGGCCAAGGTCGATGCGCTGGCCTCGGGCGGCATGGACGACTTCGAGATCCCCGCGTTCCTTCGCAAGCAAGCCGATTGAGGATCCCCCCGCGCCGCCTGCGGCGTCACCCCCCAAGGGTGCAACACCTGCGGCCCGGCGAAGCCGGTTCCGCGGTGTTTGCTTGAGGGGAAGGGCGCTCTCGCATATCGCGGGGATAGTTTTTCTGCTCGATGCGAAAACGTTTGCCAACCTAAAATCGACGGATGCTCGCTCAACGCACCCTCAAATCCCTGACCAAGGCGGTCGGCGTCGGCCTGCACGGCGGGCAGCGGGTGGAGCTGACGCTTCGGCCGGCGGCGCCGGACACCGGCATCGTGTTCCGCCGCGTCGACCTGCCCGAACCGGTGGACATCCCGGTCACCGCCGAATCGGTGACCGACACCCGGCTGGCCTCGACCATCTCCAACGGTAGCGTCAAGGTCAACACCATCGAGCACCTGATGAGCGCCTGCGCCGGGCTCGGGCTGGACAACCTCTACATCGACATCACCGCTGAAGAGGTGCCCATCCTCGATGGATCGTCGGCGTCCTTTGTCTACCTGCTGCAGAGCGCCGGCATCGCGCTGCAGAACAAGGCCAAGCGCTTCATCCGCGTGAAGAAGCCGGTGGAGGTGCGCGAGGGTGAGGGGCGCAACCTGAAATGGGCGCGGCTGGACCCGTTCCACGGCTACAAGCTCGCGTTCGAGATCGAGTTCGACCACCCGGCGGTGAACGCCACCGGCCAGCGCGTCGAGTTCGACATGGGCAGCGGCCGCTATGCGCGCGAAATCGCCCGCGCCCGCACCTTCGGTTTCACGCGCGACGTGGAGATGATGCGTTCGCGCGGCCTGGGACTGGGTGGAGGCCTGGACAACGCCATCGTGATGGACGACGTGAAGGTGCTCAACGCCGACGGGCTTCGTTACTCGGACGAGTTCGTCAAGCACAAGATCCTCGACGCCATCGGCGACCTGTACATCGTGGGCAAGCCGCTGCTGGCGGCCTACAGCGCCTTCCGCAGCGGCCACGCGATGAACAACCAGCTGCTGCGCGCCCTGCTGGCCCAGCCCGATGCGTACGAGATCGTGAGCTTCGAGCACGAGCGCGAAGCGCCGCTGGGCTTTGCCCAGCTCGCACCGGCCTGGTGACCGGGCCCATCCGCAACCACCGGTCATGCTGTTGCTGCGTTTCGTCCTGGTCCTGCTGCTGATCGGTTCGGGCGTCTGTTTCGCCGCCTACGCCGTCACACGCAACACCCGCTACCTGCGCTGGGGCTGGATGGTGCTGAAGGTGGCGCTGGCCGCCGCACTCGGCTTCTTCGGCATCCTGTTCCTTGAGCGCATCCTGTAGCTGCGCCACGCATTGATCCGGCGAGGGTGAACCCCATCCAGTGATGCCGTGGAACCGGCTTCGCCGGGCCACAGGCATCGCCCCCTGGGGGGTGACGCCGCAGGCGGCGCGGGGGGGGGTCAATAGTTCCGCCCACCCTTGTAGGCCGCGTGGGTGCGCGCCCGGGTCGGGGCCACCTTGTTGATCGCCGCCACGCTGCGCGCCACCTGTGCGTGGGTGATGCACAGCCCGAGCGCGTCGGCCGCGTCCTTGCCGGGCAGGCCCGGCAGCTGCAGCAGGCGCTTGACCATCTCCTGCATCTGCGCCTTGTCCGCCCGCCCGTAGCCGACCACGGCCTTCTTCAGCTGCAGCGCGGTGTATTCGGCCACCGGCAGGCCGTTGGCCACCAGCGCCGTGAGGCAGCAGCCTCGCGCCTGGCCCAGCAGCAGCGTGGCCTGGGGGTTGACGTTGACGAACACGATCTCGCAGGCCGCCACGCCGGGCTGGTAGCGCTGCACCACCTCGCCTATGCCATCGAACAGGATCTTCAGCCGCTCGGGCAGCAGGGCGCCGTCTTTGGGACTGGTCTGGATGGTGCCGCTGGCGACGTAGTGCAGCGCAGAACCCTCTGCGTCAACCACGCCGAAGCCGGTGCATTGCAGGCCGGGGTCGATGCCGAGGATGCGCATGGCGGGCGGTTCAGAGGTCGAAGGTCCAGCGGACCGAGTGAAAGAACACTGGCGCGGCGAAGCACAGGGCATCGACCCGGTCGAGCACACCACTGGCGCCGGTGACCGAGCGGCCGGCGGCACCCCAGTGGGTCACGCCGCGGTCGCGCTTGATGGCTTTCATGACCAGGTGACCGAGCGAGCCGGCCGCGCAGGCGATCAGCGCCATGGCCAGCGCCCGTCCGGGTTTGAACGGCGTCAGGCCGGCGAGCGCGGCGCCCAGCAGACCGCCGGCCACCAGACCGGCGGCCCAACTGCGCCACTGGAAGCTCTCGCTGATGGCCGGGGCCACCGGCCGGTCCAGCCGGCGCGCCACCAGGTGCTGCACCAGCATGCAGGTCTGCACCACCAGCACCAGGAAGACCAGCAGAAAGGCCATCCGGCCCTCGAAGCCGCGGAACTGCAGCAGCAACAGGGCGGGCACGTGGCTCATGCCGTAGACGCAGACCATGATGCCCCACTGCAGCTTGGCGTTGCGTTCCAGGAAGCGCTGCGGGTCGTTCCCCAGGGCGCTCACCACCGGGATGGCGAGGAACACGTAGACCGGGATGAACACGGTGAACAGGTTGAACTCGCGGTGCCAGACCAGTGCGTACTGCAGCGGCAGCACGATGAAGAAGGCCAGCACCAGGCTGCGGTGATCCCCTCGCCGGGTGGGCGAGAGGCTGATGAACTCGCGCAGCGTGAAGAAGGAAACGATGCCGAACAGCACGATGGCCACGTGTTCGCCCGCCGCCCAGGCAAGCCAGAACACCAGGGTCATCAGCCAGGAGTTGCGCAGCAGGGTGTTGTAGTCCTGCAGCCGGTGGTGCAGGCGCTCGTCCACCTCGGACTGCCGCCGCTCGCGCAGCGAGAGCAGAACGGCCAAGCCGCTGGCCAGGGTCAGCAGTCCGAACAGGACCACGAACAGCAGGCTGACCTGTTGTTCGGCGCTGAGGCTGCGGAGGAAGGAGGTCATGCGGGGCCTACACGTCTCGCAGGGTGACGACGGCGTCCCGGGCGCGCCGCAGGAAGTCGGCGCGGTCCTCGTCGGCGCCGAGCTTCAGGGGCTCGCCGAAGGTGACCGAGCACAGCACCGGCACCGGGATCACCTCGCCTTTGGGAATCACGCGCTGCACGTTGTGGATCCAGGCGGGCACCAGCACCACGTCCGGAAAGCGTCTGGCCAAGTTGTAGAGCCCGGACTTGAAGGGCTGCGGTTCTTCGCCGTGGCCGCGCGTGCCCTCGGGGAAGATGATCAGCGAGTCGCCGCTGTCCAGTGCGTCGATCAGCGGCTGCAGCGGGTCCTCGTCGCCCTTGCGCTCGCGCTCGACATAGACGGCGTTGAACACCGCGGTGGTGATCCAGCGCTTGAAGGTGGAGGCGGTCCAGTAGTCCCGGGCCGCGATGGGCCGGGTGATGCTGCGCAGCTCGGTCGGCAGGGCGGCCCAGATCAGCACCAGGTCGGCGTGGCTCTGGTGGTTGGCAAAGTAGATGCGCTGTTCGGCCTTGGGGGGGCAGCCGTGCCAGCGCGCCTGGGCGCCGGTGAGCGCGCGCACCAGCCCGAGCAGGAACATGCCCATGGCCTGGGCGCGCCAGTTCATGGCGGACTCACATCACCCATGCGCGCGACGATGGTGGCCGTGCGCCGGGACAGGTAGGCCGAGCCCGGGCGGGTTTCAAAGAACTTGGGGCTGGGCAGCATCACCGCCAGCCGGGCGGCCTCATAGGCACTGAGCTTGCTGGCCGGTTTCTTGAAGTACCGCTGGGCGGCCGCCTCGGCCCCGAACACCCCTTCACCCCATTCGACGCTGTTGAGGTAGATCTCCAGGATGCGGCGCTTGGACAGCAAGGCCTCCAGCGTCAGGGTCAGCACCAGCTCCTGGCCTTTGCGCAGCAGGTTGCGCTCGCCCGAGAGCAGCAGGTTCTTGGCCAGTTGCTGGGTGATGGTCGATCCGCCGAGGATCTTGGCCGGCTTGATGGCCTTGAGCGCGGCCTCCGCGGCCTCGGGTTTCTTCGCCAGCTTCTTCTCGATTTGCTCTTGGCGCTTCTCGATCAGCTCCTGCCGGCGTTCGTTCTTGGCCCAGGCGGCCTCGATGGCCTCCCAGTCCACGCCGCCGTGCTCGGCAAAGCCCGCGTCTTCGGAAGCCATGACCGCGCGCTTGAGGTTCGGACTGATGTTGTCGTAGTCGACCCACTGCGAGGACCAGCGCCATTGCTTGTCGGCGGTGGTCAGGCTCTCGGTGGCCACGCGCCAGGCTTCCGAGCGCATGAAGGCGGTGCTCTGCGGATCGATCACCAGCATCAGCGCGATCCGCAGCACGAAAAACAGCTGCAGCGCCACGCCCGCCAGCAGCATCCACAACAACCAACGCCCGAACGAACGCATCACCGCTCCCGACCTACTGCGAACTCATCTGGGTCTGCAGGCCCGCATCCCGGGTGAACCGGAAGCGCGACACGACCACGATCTGGTCGGCGCGCCGGCGCATGGCCTCATTGAACTTGCCGAACTTCAGGCTGCGCACGATCGACTCGGCCCGCCGGTCCAGCGTCAGCGTGCCCGAGGTCTGGACCACCTCGGTGTCCAGCACCGCGCCGGTGTGGTTGACCGTGATGACCATGGTCAGCTCGCCATAGAGCTTGCGCCCGGCCACCTCGGGGAAGTTGGTCGTGCCGCGGTCCTCGATCCGGCGCCGCAGTTCGTCGTAGTAGATCGCGTAGACCTCTTCCCGCGTGGCAGGGCTGATGTAGCGCTTGCGCGGGCGGGCGTTCTCTTCGTTGATGCGCTTTTCGATCTCGGCCAGCAGCTTGGTCAGCAGCTGCCGGCGCTGTTCGCGTTCGACCGATTCCGGGCTGGGGTTGACGGCCTGCAGATCGGGCGGCGGCATGCTCGCCAGCTGTTGCCGGACCTGGGCCAGGATCTGGCTCTGGCGCTCCTTGAGCGCTTCGATCATCTGCTCGTCCTTCTCGGGGGTGTCGCCGATCCGGGCTTGCTGCATGGACGGCAGGGGCGAGGTGGCGCGGCCTTTTTCCACATCCCCACCACCGGCCAGGGAGGCCTGTGCGATGGCCTGCGCCTTGTCCGGCCGGTCGTTGCTCTTCGCGTTGACCAGGATCACTTCCAGCGGCGTGTCCTGGAACACGCGGTTGAAGCCTTCGGGGTCGACGAAGCGCACCGTGAGCAGGGCGGCATGCACCGCCACCGAGATGCCCAGGGCGATCTGGAGCGTGCTCAGCCGCCGCAGGAAGTTCAGAACCGGATTCACGGGCGCGATTATCCGTGCAGCGTCAGGAGGCCGCGGGGTCGGCGGCACCGGCCTCGGCTTCGTTGACGTCGATGGCCAGGGCCAGCGGCGCGGCCAGCTCTTCGTCCTCTGCCTCGGCCGATTCGTCCAGCGCTTCGACCGGCCCGTCCAGCCGCTCGACCACGGTGCCCGACACATCCAGCGCGATCTCATTGATGGCGCCCAGGCGCACGCGCACATGCGCGCCGCGAGGCAGTCCCTCGGCGCCCAGCACGGGCAACACCAGCGGCAGGGTGTCGGCGCGCACCAGGTTGTCCTTGATCAGCGTGGCCGTCAGCTCGGTGATGCCCACCTGCTGCAGGTGCTTGAGCGTCCAGAAGCGTTCCATGCCGTTCTGAAAACCGTTGTAGGCGGTGTAGGCCGCGTCGAAGCCGCTGATGATGGCGAACAGATTGGCGTCCTTGGGCTTGAACGGTGCGGCCAGCGCGGCCGTGGTGCCATGGCGGGCGCAGGCAATGATCTGCCACTGGTTGACCAGGTCCACGTAGCGGCGCAGGGGCGATGTGCTCCAGGCGTAGGCCTTGACGCCGAGGCCGGCGTGCGGCGCGACCTTGGTGCCCATGCGCACCTTGACGCCGGGCGCCAGGCTGGCCTGGCTGCGGTAGATGCCGGGCACGCCGCAGGCGGCCAGCCACTGGCCCCAGTGGCTGTTGGCCAGGATCATGGCTTCGGCCACCATCAGGTCCAGAGGGGCGCCGCGCGAGCGGGTGCCGATCACCACGGTCTCGCTGCCGTCGGGCTCGTCGCCCGCCATGCCCTGCAGCTTGAAGGTGTAGTCGGGCCGGGTGAACGTCTCGGGCTTGCCCCGCACCACCTCGCGCTGGGCCTTCAGGTGCCCGGCGAGGCGGAAGATGAAGGCCAGCTGCGGCTGCAGCGCGGCGATCTCGCCACCCGCCGCGTCGACCGGCGACTCGCCGTTCAGCCAGGATTCGGTGATCACGCTGTCGAGCTGGTCGTGGCGCAGGTTGTGCGCAATGGGCACGCGCTCCAGCGCGGTGCGGCTGTCCCTGATCTCCAGGGTCGCTTCGTCGAAGCTCACGTACAGCGACACCGCCGGACAGTCGCGCCCGGCCTCCAGCGTGTAGCGCTGCACCACATCGTCGGGCAGCATGGTGATCTTGTGGCCCGGCATGTAGACCGTGGACAGGCGCTGGCGCGCGACGTGGTCGATGGCGTCGTCCGGCTTGATCGCCAGCCCCGGCGCCGCAATGTGGATGCCCAGCGTGACCGTGCCGCTGCCCAGCCCCTGCAGCGAGAGCGCATCGTCGATCTCGGTGGTGTGCGAGTCGTCGATGGAGAAGGCCTGCACCGCGGCCACCGGCAGCTCGTCGGTGATGGCCGGTGCCTGCAGGGCCGGGAAGCCCGTGCCCTTGGGGAACTGGTCGAACAGGAAGCGCTGCCAGTGGAACTGGTAGGCGCTGGTGATGGCGCCGGCCTTTTCCAGCAGGGCCAGCGGGTTGAGGTGGCTGCTGCGCGCGGCCTCGACCACGGCCTTGTATTCGGGCGCATTCTTGTCCGGCTTGAACAGGATCTTGTAGAGCTGCTGGCGCACCGGCTCCGGGCAGTTGCCGGCGACCAGCTCGGCCGCCCAGGCGTCGATCTGCGCCTGGATCTGCTTCTTCTTTTCGATGGCGGCGAGCGCCTGGGCCACGACCTCGGCCGGCGCCTTCTTGTAACGGCCCTTGCCGGCGCGGCGGAAGTAGTGCGGCGCGCCCTGCAGGCAGATCAGCGCCGCCACCTGCTGCTCGGTGGTGGCCGGGTCGCTGAAGTAGTCGGCGGCCAGGTCGGCGAAGCCGAACTCGTCCTCGGGTGCGAACTCGTAGGCCAGCTCCAGTTCCATGGTGGCGGCCAGGGCGGTGGCGGCAGGCATGAGCTGGGCGGGGGCGGGCTTCTCGAAACGCAGCAGGGTGTTGGCCAGCTTGACCTTCACGCGCTTGCCCGAATCGAGCTCCACCTGCAGGGAGCTCTCGGCTTCGGACATGAGGCGGCCGGTCATCAGCTTGCCGGCTTCGTCGAACAGGATGTGCATGGGCGCGATTGTCCCACGCAGGGCAGGGCGTTCCTCGTCTCAGGCTGCCAGCCCAAGAAACTGGAACAGCCGGTCGATGTGCCGGTCGAAGTCGGAAATGGCGTGGTCGCCTTCTGGCAGGCGGTGGATGCTGCCGCCTGCGCAGAAGGCCATCATTTCGCGCCAGTCCAGCACCTCGTCCTGCTCGGAAACGAGGGCGAACAGGCGCTCGGGGGTGACCGGCCGGTCGGGCGCCAGCCGGGAGATGTCGCCGGCCAGCGCCGCCAGCTCGTCCACGAACTCGGCCCGGAAGAAGATGTGTTCGTCCGGGTTCTGCCAGACCGGGTGCTCGCCGATGTACTTCGCCAGATCGCGTTGCGGAAATGGCGCCGGGTTGAGCAAGGCCGCCACGCAGCCCCGTTGCAGCGACAGCCAGCGGGCGTAGAAGCCGCCCAGCGAAGAGCCGATGACGGCCATGCGGTCGGCCAGCCAGCCGTCTGTGAGCCGCCGCATCAGGTCCGCGGCTTCGCGCGGGGATGGCGGCAGTTGCGGGCAGCACCAGACCACGCCCGGGTGCTGCGAGCGCACCCGCTCGGCCACCTGCAGGGCCTTGGCCGATTGCGGCGACGAGCGGAAACCGTGCAGATAGAGCAGGTGGCTGACCGGAGGGCGGGGAGGGGTGTGCATGCCGGAAGGATAATGGCTGCCTCATGGCCGCCGTACTCGACAAACCTTCGCTCTGGCAACGCATCCGACCCATCTTCCAGGGCTTTGACGGACCGCTGGCGCTGGCCATCCTGCTGCTGGCCGGCGCGGGCCTGATGACCATGTACTCGGTCGGCTTCGACCACGGCACGCGCTTCACCAGCCATGGCCGCAACATGCTGCTGGCCGCTGTGGTGCTGTTCACCGTCTCCCAGGTGCCGCCGCAGCGGCTGATGGCGCTGGCGGTGCCGATGTACGTGGTCGGCGTGATGCTGCTGCTGGGGGTGGAGCTGTTCGGCATCACCAAGAAAGGCGCCACGCGCTGGATCAATGTGGGCATCGTGATCCAGCCCAGCGAGCTGATGAAGGTGGCCATGCCGCTGATGCTGGCCTGGTGGTTCCAGCGCCGCGAGGGCATGCTCAAACCGCTGGACTTCGCCATGGCGGGGCTGCTGCTGGCGGTGCCGGCCTTCCTGATCCTCAAGCAGCCCGACCTGGGCACCACGCTGCTGGTGCTGGCCTCGGGCCTGGCGGTGATCTTCTTTGCCGGCCTGAGCTGGAAGCTGATCATCCCGCCCGTGCTGCTGGCGGCGGTCGGTATCGTCACGCTGATCATCATGGAGCCCCAGTGGTGCGCACCGGACGTCGACTGGAAGGTGCTGCACGAGTACCAGCGCCAGCGCGTCTGCACCCTGCTGGACCCGTTCAAGGACCCACTGGGCAAGGGCTTCCACATCATCCAGGGCATGATCGCCATCGGCTCCGGCGGCGTCTGGGGCAAGGGCTTCATGCAGGGCACGCAGACCCACCTGGAGTTCATTCCCGAGCGCACCACCGACTTCATCTACGCCGCGTTTTCCGAGGAGTTCGGCCTCGTGGGCACCCTGGGCCTGATGGCGGGGTTCATCTTCCTGATCGTGCGTGGCCTGACTGTCGCGATGGAGGCGCCGACCCTGTTCGCGCGCCTGCTGGCCGGCGCCATGACGCTCAACATCTTCGTCTACGCCTTCGTCAACATGGGCATGGTCAGCGGCATCCTGCCGGTGGTGGGGGTGCCGCTGCCCTTCATCAGCTACGGCGGCACGGCCATGGTCACGATGGGCGTGGGGCTGGGCATCCTGATGTCGATTGCCAAGTCCAAACGACTCATGCAATCGTGATGACCCCGTCCTTTCCCGTCGTGGTCGTCGGCGCCGGCAACATGGGCGGCGCCATGGTGGAGCGCATGTGCGAGGCCGGCACGGCCGTGGTGGTCTGCGATATCGATTCCGCGCGGCAGCAGCAGGCCCTTGTGGCCGGCGCCGAACTGGCCGACACGCCGTCGCTGGCGGCTTCTGCGCTGGAAGACAGCGGCGTCCTGATCGTTTGCGTCGTGGATGCGCAGCAGTCGCACGATGTGCTGTTTGGTACCGACGGCGCGGCCTATCGCATGCGCGCCGGCCAGACAGTGATGCTCTGCCCCACCATCGCGCCGCAGGACACCGAGGCCCTGGCCGCCCGCCTGGCGGAGCATGGCATCGGCTGCATCGACGCGCCCATGTCTGGCGGCCCGGCGCGGGCGCGCGACGGCAGCATGAGCCTGATGCTGGCCGCCACGGCGCTGCTGCTGCAGCGCCACGAAGCGCTTCTCGCCCGTCTCTCCTCGCACCGCTTCGTGATCAGCGAGCGCGTGGGCGACGGCGCCCGCACCAAGCTGGTCAACAACCTGCTGGCGGGCATCAACCTCGTCGGCGCAGCCGAGGTGCTGGCGCTGGCCGACCGCATGGGGCTGGACCTGGGCACCACGCTGGACGTGATCGAGCAGTCCAGCGGCCAGAGCTGGATCGGCTCGGACCGCATGCGGCGGGCGATTGCCGGCGACTTCGAGCCGCGCGCCCATGTGACCTTGCTGGAAAAGGACACGCGGCTGGCGGTCGAAGCCGCCCGGCAGGCCGGGTTCGACGGTCCGCTCGGCGCGCGGGCGGCGGCCGTGTTTGCCCAGGCCCATGCCGCCGGACTGGCCGACCGCGACGACGGCGCCCTGTTGCCGCTGCTGCGCGGGCAGGCCGGGCAATCCCACTGATCCGCCCGGGGTCGCGACCAGCGGCAGGCGCTCGGGCGCCCAGCTTCCTACAATCCACCCATGATCGCCCGCGAACCCACCCTGGCCCGACTGGCCACCGCCGAAAGCCTGTTGCTCACCCCCTACGGCCTGAGCATGTCCCACCTGCAGCGCGCGCTGGGCGAGATGACCTCGCACGGCGTCGACGATGCCGACCTCTACTTCCAGACCACGCGCAGCGAGGGTTGGAGCCTGGAGGAGGGCATCGTCAAGACCGGTAGCTTCAGCATCGACCAAGGCGTGGGCGTGCGCGCCGTCAGCGGCGAGAAGACCGCCTTCGCCTATTCCGACGACCTGTCCTGGGACTCGTTGCTGGACGCCGCGCACACGGTCCGTTCGATTTCCGGCCAGGGTCAGAGCCGCAAGGTCCGCGTTCCGGCTGCCAAGACCTCGAAGTCGCGTTCGCTCTACCCGGGGCTCGACCCGATCGGCACGCTCGACAGCGCGGCCAAGATCGCCCTGCTGGAAAAGGTGGAGAAGCTGGCCAAGGCGCGTGACCCGCGCGTGGTGCAGGTGATGGCCGGGCTGGCCGCCGAGCACGACGTGGTGCTGATCGCGCGCGCCGACGGCACGGTGGCGGCCGATGTGCGTCCGCTGGTGCGGTTGTCGGTGACGGTGATCGCCGAACAGAAGGGGCGCCGCGAGATGGGCAGCTCGGGCGGCGGTGGCCGCTTCGGTCTGGCCTACTTCGACGACGCTGTGGTGAGCGGCTACGTGGACGAGGCGGTGCAGTCGGCGCTGACCAACCTCGATGCCCGCCCCGCACCGGCCGGCGAGATGACGGTGGTGCTCGGCCCGGGCTGGCCGGGTGTGCTGCTGCACGAAGCCGTGGGCCACGGGCTGGAGGGCGACTTCAACCGCAAGGGTTCCAGCGCCTTCAGTGGCCGCATCGGCCAGCGCGTGGCGGCCAAGGGTGTGACGGTGCTGGACGATGGCACCATCGCCGACCGCCGCGGCTCGCTCAACGTCGACGACGAAGGCTGCACCACGCAGAAGAACGTGCTGATCGAGGACGGCATCCTCAAGGGCTACATCCAGGATGCGATGAACGCGCGCCTGATGGGCGTCAAGCCCACCGGCAACGGCCGCCGCGAGAGCTACGCCCATGTACCCATGCCGCGCATGACCAACACCTACATGCTGGGTGGCGACAAGAGCCCGGACGAGATCGTGGCGTCGATCAAGAAGGGCCTGTACGCCACCAACTTCGGGGGCGGCCAGGTGGACATCACCAGCGGCAAGTTCGTCTTTTCCGCCAGCCAGGCCTACTGGGTCGAGAACGGAAAGATCCAGTACCCGGTCAAGGGGGCGACCCTGGTCGGCAGCGGCCCCGAGTCGCTCAAGAAGATCAGCATGATCGGCAACGACATGCGTCTGGACAGTGGCGTCGGCACCTGCGGCAAGGAAGGCCAGAGCGTGCCGGTGGGGGTTGGCCAACCCACGCTGCGCATCGATGGTCTGACCGTCGGCGGGACCGCCTGACCCGGTTTGTAAGACGCTTGTCAAAACCGCTGTGATACAGTCGCCAGCTATGCAAACCTGCGCCGCCATCTTTTTTGGCTTTTACTTTTGGTTCTCTGTCCCCGGCGGACGAGAGGCAAGGGTGTAAGCGCGCCAAGAAACCCAGAACCTCCGAAACCGCCGGGCCCCCAGCCCGGCGGTTTTTTTTCACCTGTCCACTTTCCAATCCTGCGAGGAGCTTTCGATGAACGCCAAGAACACGACCACCAGCGATGCCTGGTATGCGCGGCCTGCCGACAAGACCAGCCAGACCGACGACCAGCGCATCAAGGACATCACCGTGCTCCCGCCGCCCGAACACCTCATCCGCTTCTTCCCCATCGCCGGCACGCCGGTTGAAACCCTCATCAAGCAGACCCGCAGCCGCATCCACGACATCCTGCACGGCAAGGACGACCGCCTGCTGGTCATCATCGGTCCCTGCTCGATCCACGACCCGGCCGCCGCGCTCGACTACGCCCGCCGCCTCAAGCCGCTGCGCGAGAAGTACGCCGACACGCTGGAAATAGTGATGCGCGTCTACTTCGAGAAGCCGCGCACGACGGTGGGCTGGAAGGGGCTGATCAACGATCCCTACCTCGACGAGAGCTACCGCATCGACGAAGGCCTGCGCATCGCGCGCCAATTGCTCATCGAGATCAACCGCCAGGGCCTACCGGCCGGCAGCGAGTTCCTGGACGTGATCAGCCCGCAGTACATCGGTGACCTGATCGCCTGGGGTGCCATCGGTGCGCGCACCACCGAAAGCCAGGTGCACCGCGAGCTGGCCTCGGGCCTGTCGGCACCGATCGGCTTCAAGAACGGCACCGACGGCAACATCAAGATCGCGACAGATGCCATCCAGGCCGCGGCGCGCGGTCACCACTTCCTCTCGGTGCACAAGAACGGCCAGGTCGCCATCGTGCAGACCAACGGCAACAAGGACTGCCACGTCATTCTGCGCGGAGGCAAGGCGCCGAACTACGACGCCGCCAGTGTCGCTGCAGCGGTCAAGGAGCTGGAGGCCGCCAAGCTGACGCCGCGCCTGATGGTCGACTGCAGCCACGCCAACAGCAGCAAGCAGCACGAGAAGCAACTGGAGGTGGCGCGCGACATCGGTCAGCAGATGGCCGCTGGCAGCAAGAGCGTGTTCGGCGTCATGATCGAAAGCCACATCGAGGCCGGTGCCCAGAAGTTCACACCGGGCAAGGACGACGTGAACAAACTGGCCTACGGCCAGAGCATCACCGACGCCTGCCTCGGCTGGGGCGACTCGGTGCAGGCACTGGAAATCCTCTCCCAGGCGGTGGTCCGCCGGCGGACCGTGCGCTGACCGGCCGTTCGTCGCATAGCTCGCAGATCCTTGTCGCGAACGGGTGCGCCCACCCCTGGGGACAATGGTCTAATGCGAGCAGTTGGTGATGCGCATCGTGGGTGCCGCAGGGGGTGTGTTTGGAGCAGCCGGTTCTGGGTCTGGGATTGTTGGGTTTTTCCGACGCAGCGGGACTGCGCCTGCAGGCTTGGGCGGCCCAGACGCCTGCCGGCTGGCCCGAATGGCGCACCTGCGATCCGCATCTGGCCGACGCCTGGATGATCGCTGGCGATGCCGTCAATGTGCTTGGTCGCGATGAACTGGTGATCCGTCATCCCCACGGCAGCGGTGAGCGCCTGACCCTCAACCGTGCCGAAGTCGACCGACCGCAGGCGTTCGCCATTCCCTTGCCCGAGGGTTTTGCGTCGGCAGAGTTCTTCGAGGCTGACAGTGAAGGCAGCGTGCGCCAGCGCCTGCAGCGTTTCGAGGCCTGGCTGCGTCCCCTGCGCACGCAGTTCGCCCTAGGCGCACGCATATACGACCACATGGACCAGATGCGTTCCGGTGGTGTGGTCCACCTCTCGGCGGGTGGCCGGCTGCTGGCGGTCATCGACATTCAACGCTGGCAGGCGTCCCTGCTGATTCCGGCCCGGCCGATCGATCTGGCGATGGCCGAATGGACCTTCGGCGCCAAGCTGTCGCTGGAGGTGCCACCATCGTTCATCCGCCTTCCGCTGCACCGCGTGATGTGGAACTACGCGGTGCGAACCCGGCGCGATGTGTTGCCCCACCGGTACCGCGAGCAGAGTCTGTACCTGCGCCGGGTGCCGCGCCTGCCGGCGCACTGGTTCGGCGAGTTTCACCTGGTGCTGATGCGCGAACTGATGGACCGTCCGGCCACGTTCGCCCAGCTGCGCGAGCGAACCTCGTCGTCGGATCCGGACCTGGCGCGCCATCTGGCAGCGCTGTACCACGGCGGCGCGCTGACGACCGATGTGGACAGCGCCCGCCGGGCCGAAAGAGACAACAGGCGCTCAATGGTGGCACTGCGGTTTGACCATCTCGACGCTGACCTTTCCTCGCGTCAGCACAATCCAGAGTCGGTGGTGCCGTCCAGCCTCTTGCGGCAGGCGGTTCATTCGCCACTGCGTGTGTCGACGGGCGCACAATAACAATGTAAGAGGGGGGTCCGGTTTGCGGACCGCCGTGTTCATCCCTAGCCGTCAGGAGTATTCCCATGCGCAGCCAAGTCACCGTGACCTGGGGCGAACCCGCCACCTACCGCTTCGACCTTGAAGAGGTGCAACCCATGCCGCACGACCAGGCGCGCGCCTGGCTGGACCAGCAGTTCACGGCGTTCGACTGCGAGCCCATCCGCCTGACCGGCAAGGTGCTGACAGCCGACAAGGTGCTCGGCGTGGCGCAGGCGGCTGGCCAGGACCGCTTCCGCGATGCGGCGCACCGGGACTGGGCGATGGAGTTTGCGCGCGCCAGCAGCGCTGCCCTGGCCAAGCCGACCGTGACGGTCGACCTGGCCACCATGTCGGTCGGTTACTGAGTCGTCGGACCCAGGGCGGTGAGCAGGCGGGTGTGAACACCGCCAAAGCCGCCGTTGCTCATGCAGACGATGTGGTCGCCGACCCTGGCGGCCGAGACCACCTGCCGCACCAGTTCGTCGATGGTTGCAGCGACCGAGGCGCGTGCGCCCATCGGCACCAGTGCCTCGCGCGCATCCCAGTCCAGCCCGCCCGAGTGGCAGAACGCCAGGTCCGCTGACTCCAGGCTCCAGGGCAGTTGCGACTTCATCGTGCCCAGCTTCATGGTGTTGCTGCGCGGCTCGAACACCGCCAGGATGCGCCCGCCCGACGGGCCCAGACGCCGGCGCAGTCCGTCCAGCGTGGTGCGGATGGCGGTGGGGTGGTGGGCGAAGTCATCGTAGATGGTGATGGCGCCGCCTTCACGGGCCACCGTGCCGCGGACCTCCATGCGCCGGCGCACATTCTGGAAGTGGCCCAATGCCTTCGCCGCATCGGCGGGCGACACCCCCACGTGCTGGGCAGCGGCAATGGCTGCGAGCGCGTTCAGCTGGTTATGTTCGCCAGTGAGTGCCCACTCTACGCGAGCCACTGTCTGGCCACGTTCAAGCACGTCGAACGCATGGGGTTCGCCTGCCGCACTGAAGTCGCTGACGGCGGCACCGAAGCTGCGCACCTCGCTCCAGTGCCCCATGTGGAGCACCCGGTCCAGGCTTTCTTCAAGGCCGTTGACCACCAGCCGACCGCTGCCGGGCACCGTGCGCACCAGGTGGTGGAACTGCCGCTCGATCGCGGCCAGGTTGTCGAAGATGTCGGCGTGGTCGAACTCGAGGTTGTTGAGCACGGCGGTGCGCGGGCGGTAGTGGACGAACTTGCTTCGTTTGTCGAAGAAGGCGGTGTCGTATTCGTCTGCCTCAATCACGAAGGTCTTGCCTGCGCCCAGGCGTGCGGACACGCCAAAGTTCATAGGCACGCCTCCCACCAGGAAACCGGGTTGCAGGCCGCTGGCTTCCAGCACCCAGGCCAGCATCGAGGTGGTGGTGGTCTTGCCGTGGGTGCCGGCGACCGCCAGCACATGGCGCCCTTGCAGCACGTGCTCTGCCAGCCACTGGGGGCCGCTGGTGTAGGGGGCTCCCGCTTCCAGGATGGCTTCCATCAGTGGGAATTTCGGGCGGCCGTCGGCCAGTCGGGCGCGGCTGACCACGTTGCCGACCACGTACATGTCCGGGGCCAGGTCCATCTGGTCGGCAGAGAACCCCTCGATCAGGTCGATGCCCAGCGCGCGCAGCTGGTCGCTCATCGGAGGATAGACCCCGGCGTCGCAGCCGGTGACGCGGTGTCCGGCTTCGCGTGCGAGTGCGGCCAGGCCGCCCATGAATGTGCCGCAAATGCCCAGGATATGAATGTGCATCCAGCCATTCTAGGGGGCACCCATGCACAATCCCCGTCCATGGACAGCTTCCGCACCGACACATCCGCCGAGATTGCCTCGGTGGCAGCGAGCCTGGTGGTCGACGAGGGTCTGGAATACGCGACAGCCAAGCGGCGCGCGGCCAAGCAGCTCGGCCTTTCCCCCTCGCGCACCCCTTGGCCCGACAACCAAGCCGTGGAGGAAGCGGTGCGCGAACACATCGCGATCTTCTGCGCCGACACCCAGCCGGTCGAGCTGCGGGCGCTGCGGGAGCTGGCACTGGTGTGGATGGGGCGGCTGGCCGCGTTCAGGCCGCATCTGTGCGGTGCGGTCTGGCACGGGACCGCCACCCGCCACAGCGACATCTATGTGCAGCTGTACTGCGACGATCCGAAATCTGCCGAGTGGGCGCTGCTGGACCAGCGGGTCGAGTACCACCCGGGGACGGCGGCCAGCGATGCGCAAGGCGATCCGGTCGAGGCCCTCACGCTGAGGTTGCGCTGCGAGGCACTGGGACAGTGGGTGCTCTTGCACCTGCTGGTGCTGGACCACGACGCCTTGCGCGGCGCGCTCAGGCCGGACGCGCAGGGGCGGCGCCCCAGGGGCGATGCACAGGAGGTGCGCGCCTTGCTGGCCGCAGACTCCGGTTCCCAGAGGGCAGCAGCATGAACCGGCGGACCTTGCTGATGGGGGGGCTGGGCGCGGCGGCTGCGGCGGCTGGTGCGGGCGTGGCCTGGTGGCGGCTGCGCCCGGGGCCGGTGCTCGGTGAGGCCGAAAACCAGTTCTGGGCGAGCGCGTTTCCTGATGTGTTGGGCGCTCCGGTGTCCATGGCGGGCTTCAGGGGGCGCCCCTTGCTCGTGAATTTCTGGGCCACCTGGTGTCCGCCCTGTGTGGAGGAGCTGCCGCTCATCAACACCTTCTACCGGGAGCACTCGGACCGCGGCTGGCAGGTGCTGGGGCTGGCGGTGGATCAGGCCGCTCCGGTGTCGCGGTTTCTGGCGCGGTTGCCGCTGGACTTTCCCGTGGCGCTGGCTGGCTTCGCCGGTTCCGACATGGCCCGAAGCCTGGGCAACCCCAGCGGAGCCTTGCCTTTCAGCGTGGTGTTTGACGTGGACGGGGCTGTGCTGCACCGCAAGCTGGGCAAGGTCAGTGCCGAAGAGCTGGCACAGTGGGCCCTTCTGGTCTGAGTCCGCCACCGGACGGGCGGTGCCCGTCAAACGTTGCGAACAGAATTAAAAAGCGGTTAAAGTCCCGCCAACTTTGACCAGTTCACGGGCCTGCCGCGGCCCGCCACCCGCTTCTTCGGGTGTGACGAGCGGCACTTCTGGTGTGGTCCGCCTCGTGTACACTGCGCACCCCGGCAAGACGGCAGTGCTTCGTTTGATCGAAAATAAGCGAAGTTTGACCAACTTGACTGCAATTCGTTGGAGAAATCATGGATCTTAGAAAACTGAAGACACTGATCGACCTGGTGTCCGAGTCGAACGTGTCCGAGCTGGAAATTACCGAAGCCGAAGGCAAGGTCAGGATCGTCAAGAGTGCTCCAGCGGCCGCAGTGGCCCAGGTTGTCGCCGCAGCGCCTGTGGCGGCGGTCGCAGCCCCCGTAGTGCAGGCCGTGGCCGATGCCGCGTCTGCAACTGCCGCTGCGCCGGCTCCGGCAGGGCACACGGTCAAATCGCCCATGGTGGGCACCTTCTACCGAGCGTCCAGCCCGGGTGCCAAGCCGTTTGCCGAGATCGGGCAGGCCATCAAGGAAGGCGAGACCATCTGCATCGTCGAGGCCATGAAGATCCTCAACGAGATTGAGGCCGACAAGAGCGGCACCATCACGCAGATCCTGGTCGAGAACGGCCAGGCGGTGGAATACGGCCAGCCGCTGTTCATCATCGAGTAAGGGGATCCTCGCCCCATGTTCAAGAAAATCCTCATCGCCAACCGCGGCGAAATCGCCCTGCGTGTGCAGCGTGCCTGCCGCGAGATGGGCATCAAGGCCGTGATGGTGTATTCCGAGGCCGATCGAGACGCCAAGTACGTCCGGCTGGCCGACGAGGCGGTCTGCATCGGCCCGGCGCCATCGGGTCAGAGCTACCTCAGCATGCCGGCCATCATCTCGGCCGCCGAGGTCACGGACGCAGAAGCGATCCACCCCGGCTACGGCTTCCTGTCGGAGAACGCCGATTTCGCCGAGCGCGTTGAGCGCAGCGGCTTCACCTTCATCGGCCCGACCCCCGAGTCCATCCGCATCATGGGCGACAAGGTCTCGGCCAAGCAGGCCATGATCCGCGCTGGCGTACCCTGCGTGCCGGGGTCCGAAGGCGCGCTGCCTGACGACCCGGCCGTGATCAAGAAGACCGCCAAGGCGGTGGGCTACCCGGTGATCATCAAGGCCGCGGGCGGCGGTGGTGGTCGCGGCATGCGCGTGGTGCACACCGAGGCGGCGCTGCTGCACGCAGTGCAGACCACCAAGGCGGAAGCCGCGGCGGCCTTCGGCAACCCCGAGGTGTACATGGAGAAGTTCCTCCAGAACCCCCGGCATATCGAGATCCAGGTGCTGGCCGACACGCACCGCAACGCGGTCTATCTGGGCGAGCGCGACTGCTCTATGCAGCGCCGCCACCAGAAAGTGATTGAGGAAGCGCCGGCGCCGGGTATTCCACGCCGCCTGATCGAAAAGATCGGCGACCGCTGCGCGGCGGCCTGCAAGAAGATCGGCTACCGCGGTGCGGGCACCTTCGAGTTCCTGTACGAAAACGGAGAGTTTTATTTCATTGAGATGAACACCCGTGTGCAGGTGGAGCACCCGGTGACCGAGTGGATTTCGGGTGTGGACATCGTGCGCACCCAGATCGCGGTCGCAGCCGGCGAGAAGCTGCCGTTCACGCAGCGCCAGATCCAGCTCAAAGGCCACGCCATCGAGTGCCGCGTCAACGCGGAAGACCCCTACAAGTTCACCCCGTCGCCCGGGCGCATCACCACCTGGCACATGCCTGGCGGGCCGGGTGTGCGCGTGGACTCGCATGCGTACACCAACTACTTCGTGCCGCCCAACTACGACTCGATGATCGGCAAGATCATCGTGCACGGCGATACGCGCGAACAGGCGCTGGCGCGCATGCGCACCGCCTTGTCCGAGTGTGTGGTCGAAGGCATCAAGACCAACATCCCGCTGCACCGCGAGCTGATGGTCGACGCCAGCTTCGTGGCCGGCGGCACCAACATCCACTACCTCGAAGAGTGGCTGTCGCAGCGTGAGCGCTGACGTGTCCGGTGGCTCGCTGTACGAACTGGTGCTGCTGGTGCCCGAGGCCGGTGTCGAGCCGGTCGGTGATGCCTTGGTGGCGCTGGACGCGCTGAGCGTCTCGGTCGAGGACGCCGATGCGCTGACCCCGGCCGAGCAGGCGCTGTTCGGTGAACCCGGCATGCCGCCACCCAAAGAAGGCTGGAACCGCTCGCGCGTGGTGGCGCTGTTTCCGGACGAGGCGGCGGCGCGCGAGGCGGCGGAGTTGCTGCTGCCGCAAGACTTCTTCGAGGGCTCGCAGGTGATGGGCGTGCGCGCCGTGGTGGACCAGGACTGGGTGCGCCTGACCCAATCGCAGTTCGATCCGGTCGAGATCACCCCGACCTTCTGGATCGTGCCGACCTGGCACGAGCCGCCTGCCGCTGCGAAGGAAGTGATCCGCCTGGACCCTGGCCTGGCCTTTGGCACGGGCACCCACCCGACCACCCGCATGTGCCTGCGCTGGATCGCTGCCCATGCACCGCAGGGACAGCGCGTGCTCGACTACGGTTGCGGCTCAGGCATCCTGGCCATCGGCGCGGCCAAGTTCGGCGCCGAACCCATCGTGGCGGTGGACATCGATCCGGCCGCCGTCGAGTCCACACGGCTCAACGCCGATGCCAACGGCGTGGTTCTGCGCACCGGCTTGCCCGATGCGGTCGACGGGCACTTCGATGTCGTGCTGGCCAACATCCTGGCCACACCGCTCAAGGTGCTTGCACCCCTGCTGTGCGAACGCGTGAAGGCGGGTGGTCATCTGGTGCTGGCCGGCATTCTGGCCCGGCAGGAGGACGAGTTGCGGGAGGCCTATGCGCCCTGGGTGCAGCTGCGCGTGAGCGACGAGGAAGACGGCTGGATTCTCATGACCGCCCGCAAGGCGTGAAGCGTTCCTGCCGCCGGGCGTGATGCGGGTGCCTGCAATAATTGCCGCATGAGTTTCACCACCCGCTGTCCGGCTTGCGGAACGACCTTCCGGATCGTTCCCGACCAGCTCAAGATATCCGACGGCTGGGTGCGTTGCGGGCATTGTTCCGATGTGTTCGATGCCACGCTGTTCCTGGAGGGAGACCCGGTGGCTGTATCCGCACCGGTGCAAGCCCCTTCCGTCGTCGCCGCCTCGCCGCCTCCAGTCCCTGTGGCGCACGATGACGCGGATGAGGAATGGCTGCTGCACTCGAAGCCATCGACCGACGAGCTGCCGTCAGGGCCGGGCCCAGCAAATGCCGACGACGGGTTTTCCGACGAGTTGCGCCGGTTCGCAGCGCAGGCCAAAGACGATGTCCAGGCTTCGGAAGTCTCCGTCGCACCCCCGGCTCCTGAGCCAACGTCTACCGAAGAGGCGGCGGCGACGGACGTGAGTCCGCCTCCTGCGCGCCCTCCGGTGGCGGCAACACAGCCACCGCCGGTGGCGGCGGAACCGGTGCGGGATGACGATGTGCCCGTGCTGACGGAACCCAGCTTCGTTCGGCAGGCCCGGCGGAAGGCTTTCTGGCAGTCCCCGGGGGTGCGCGTGTCCCTGGTGGCGGTGTGCTTCGTGCTGCTGGCCGGGCTGGTGGCTCAGTGGGCCGTGCACGACCGGGACCGGCTGGCGGCCCGGTATCCGTTCAGCGCGCCCCTGCTGGCGATGCTGTGCCGGCCTCTGGACTGCAGCATCGGTCCGGCCCGCGAGATCGAGGCGGTGCTCATCGACAGCTCCAACCTGGTGCGTCGCCTGGGCAACTTCTATTCATTCGACCTGGTGCTCAAGAACAGCGCCGCGCTGCCGCTGGCGGTGCCCGCGCTCGAACTGAGCCTGACCGATGCTCGGGACAACGTGATCGTCCGGCGGGTGTTTCTTCCGGCCGAGCTGCCGGGAGCACCAGAGGTGTTGCCGGCGCAAGGTGTGGTCTCCATGAGCCTGCGGCTGTCCATCGCTGACAGCGGTGTGTCTTCCATGACGGGCTACCGTGCCCTGGTGTTCTATCCCTGATTCCTTTTTCTTTTCATCATGTCCATCCTCATCTGCGGCTCCCTGGCGTTCGACACCATCATGACCTTCGAGGGGCGTTTCGCCGAGCAGATCCTGCCCAGCCAGCTGCACATCCTCAATGTGTCCTTCCTGGTGCCCGGCATGCGCCGGGAGTTCGGCGGCTGTGCCGGCAACATTGCGTATGGGCTGCGGCAACTGGGGTCTGATGCGGTGCCGCTGGCCATGGTCGGCAACGATGCGCAGGACTACCTGTCGCGGCTGCAGGGCCTGGGTGTGGACACGCGCTTCATCGGCACGACGGCGGACAACTACACCGCGCAGGCGATGATCATGACCGACCGCGACAACAACCAGATCACGGCGTTCCACCCCGGCGCCATGTCGCAGGCCCATGAAAACCGTGTGCCCGTTGACGCCGGCATCCGCCTGGCGATCGTGGCACCGGATGGCAGGGACGCCATGCTGGAGCATGCGCAACAGCTGCACGACGCGGGCATTCCCTTTGTGTTCGACCCCGGTCAGGGCCTCCCGATGTTCAACGGCGACGAACTGCGCCACTTCGTATCGATGGCCAGCTGGGTGGCGGTCAACGACTACGAAGGCAAGATGCTCAGCGATCGCACGGGCTTGAGCCTGTCGGAGATCGCTGGCCAGGTTCAGGGGCTGGTCGTGACGCTGGCCGAGCACGGCTGTGACGTGTATGCAGAAGGGCGCCAGACCCGGGTGGCTGGTGTGTCTGCGAGTGCGGTGGTGGACCCGACCGGTTGCGGTGATGCGTTCCGTGCCGCGCTGCTGCACGGGCTGTCGCAAGGTTGGTCGCTGGAGCGTTGTGCGGAACTGGGCAACCGCCTGGGGGCCACCAAGATCGCCAGCAGGGGTGGCCAGAACTACACGCTCTGACTGGGCGCGGCAATGAAAAAGCCCGGCGTTTTCACGCCGGGCTTGTCAATCATCCCGGAGGATGAATCAGGGCTTGCTGGACGTGGGGAACGGCCAGGCAGCCTGAGGGTTCAGCTTGGTTTGCGCTGCAGGGGCCGCAGGGGCTGCCGGCTTCTTGGCCGGCTCAGCTTTTTTTGCGGGGGCTGCCTTTTTGACGGCAGCCTTCTTGGGGGCAGCGGCTTTCTTGGCCGGAGCTGCGGCCTTCTTCGGCGCAGCTGCCTTCTTGGCCGGAGCGGCCTTCTTCGGTGCAGCAGCCTTCTTGGCCGGAGCGGCGGCCTTCTTCGGTGCAGCAGCCTTCTTGGCCGGAGCGGCCTTCTTCGGCGCAGCAGCCTTCTTGGCCGGAGCGGCCTTCTTCGGTGCAGCAGCCTTCTTGGCCGGAGCGGCCTTCTTCGGTGCAGCAGCCTTCTTGGCCGGAGCGGCCTTCTTCGGTGCAGCAGCCTTCTTGGCCGGAGCGGCCTTCTTCGGTGCAGCAGCCTTCTTGGCCGGAGCGGCCTTCTTCGGTGCAGCAGCCTTCTTGGCCGGAGCGGCCTTCTTCGGTGCAGCGGCCTTCTTGGCCGGAGCAGCGGCCTTCTTCACAGCGGCCTTTTTGGCCGGGGCTTTTTTCGCAGTTGCCATTGTTTTCTCCTTGATCAAGTTGCAAAGAGCACTTCGCGCGGCAAATCTCCGCGGAAGTGATTCAGGGACCTGGCGCCGTGGATGCATCCACGAAAGGCGCCAAGGCCTTGAATCTTGTGACAAAGCCCTGCCCCGGACGCTGGAACGTCTGGGGCAGGGCTTTGTGGTTCGGTGAGCATGGGATGAGGCATCAGTCCCAGGACAGCGCTCCGCCGGACTGGTATTCGATGACGCGGGTCTCGAAGAAATTGCGTTCCTTCTTGAGATCGATCATCTCGCTCATCCAGGGGAACGGGTTCTCTTCGTTCGGGAACAGCGGCTCCAGGCCGATCTGCGTGGCACGGCGGTTGGCGATGTAGCGAAGGTAGCCCTTGAACATGGAGGCGTTGAGCCCGAGCACGCCGCGCGGCATGGTGTCTTCGGCGTACTGGTATTCCAGGTCCACGGCCTTGAGGAACAGCTCCTTGATCTCGGCCTTGAACTGCGGGGTCCACAGCATCGGGTTCTCGAGCTTGATCGCGTTGATCAGGTCGATGCCGAAGTTGCAGTGCATGGACTCGTCGCGCAGGATGTACTGGTACTGCTCCGCGGCACCGGTCATCTTGTTCTGGCGGCCCAGCGCGAGGATCTGCGTGAAGCCGACGTAGAAGAACAGGCCTTCCATCAGGCACGCAAACACGATCAGCGACTTCAGCAGCGTCTGGTCGGCCTCGGGCGTACCGGTCTTGAAGTTGGGGTCCATGATCGCATCGATGAACGGGATCAGGAACTCGTCCTTGTTGCGGATGGACTGGACCTCGTGGTACGCGTTGAAGATCTCACCTTCGTCCAGGCCCAGGCTCTCCACGATGTACTGGTAGGCGTGGGTGTGGATGGCTTCTTCAAACGCCTGGCGCAGCAGGAACTGGCGGCACTCGGGCGCCGTGATGTGGCGGTAGGTGCCCAGCGTGATGTTGTTGGCGGCGAGCGAGTCGGCGGTGACGAAGAAGCCGAGGTTGCGCTTGACGATGCGGCGCTCGTCTTCGGTCAGGCCGTTGGGATCCTTCCAGAGCGCGATGTCGCGGCTCATGTTCACTTCCTGCGGCATCCAGTGGTTGGCGCAGGTGGCGAGGTACTTTTCCCAGGCCCACTTGTACTTGAACGGCACCAGCTGGTTGACGTCGGTCTGGCCGTTGATGATGCGCTTGTCGGCCACATTCACGCGGCGCTGCTCGCTGCTGTGCGCGGCGGAGGAAGAAGCGGGGGAGGACACTGCAGCTTGCGCACCCGATGAGGTGGGTGGCAATGTTTGAAGAGCGGGCTTCGAGGAGGGAGTGACTTGTTCGTCCCAGGTCAGCATGGTGGTGTCCAATTCAGCGGATTATCGAAGTGTCGGCATGAAATGCAAAGGACTCATGCGCGCGATGAATGCTTTGTGTTGCGGTGTCGCATCGAAAAAGCACACGGTGCGACACCTTCATCACGCGCATGAGCGCAGGCATCACTGGCAGGCTTCGCAGCCCGGGTCGTCGATCGCGCAGAACTTGATGTCGGTCGCGGGCTCGGAGGCCATTGCTGCAGCAGGTGCCGCGCTCATCGCAGGCTCGCCACCATGGGCCGACACCGCGTTGAGCTGGCCGGTGCGACCGGTGGATTTTTCAGCGTGCGTGGCCGAGGTGGTGCGCAGGTAGTAGGTGGTCTTGAGACCGCGCAGCCAGGCGAGCTTGTAGGTCTCGTCGAGCTTCTTGCCCGAGGCGCCGGCCATGTAGATGTTCAGGCTCTGCGCCTGGTCGATCCACTTCTGGCGGCGTGCGGCGGCTTCCACCAGCCACGTCGGCTCCACCTCGAACGCGGTGGCGTAGAGCGCCTTCACGTCCTGCGGCACACGGTCGATGGGGCGCAGCGAACCGTCGAAGTGCTTGAGGTCCATGACCATCACGTCGTCCCACAGGCCCAGGCGCTTGAGGTCCTTGACCAGGTAGCCGTTGATGACGGTGAACTCGCCCGACAGGTTGGACTTGACCGACAAGTTGCCGAAGCAGGGCTCGATGGACGCGTCCACGCCGATGATGTTGGAGATGGTGGCGGTCGGCGCGATGGCCACGCAGTTGGAGTTGCGCATGCCGTCCTGCGCGATCTTCTTGCGCAGCGCGTCCCAGTCCAGGCTGGCCGAGCGGTCCACGTCCACATAGCCGCCGCGCTCGCGCGCCAGCAGGTCCAGCGTGTCGGGCGGCAGGATGCCCTGGTCCCACAGCGAGCCGCGGTAGCTGCTGTAGCGGCCGCGCTCGCGTGCCAGCTCGGTCGAGGCCCAGTAGGCGTAGTAGCAGATCGCTTCCATCGAACGGTCGGCGAAGTCGACCGCCTCGTTGGAGGCGTAGGGAATGCGCAGTTCGTACAGTGCGTCCTGGAAGCCCATCAGGCCCAGGCCGACCGGGCGGTGGCGCAGGTTGGAGTCGCGCGCCTTCTTGACCGCGTAGTAGTTGATGTCGATCACGTTGTCGAGCATGCGCATCGCCGTGTTGATCGTCTTCTGCAGCTTGGCGTGGTCGAGCTGGCCGTTGCTGAGGTGGCGGTGCAGGTTGACCGAGCCGAGGTTGCAGACGGCGGTCTCGGTGTCGCTGGTGTTGAGCGTGATCTCGGTGCAGAGGTTGGAGCTGTGCACCACGCCGGCGTGCTGCTGCGGGCTGCGCACGTTGCAGGCGTCCTTGTAGGTGATCCAGGGATGGCCGGTCTCGAACAGCATCGAGAGCATCTTGCGCCACAGGTCGGTGGCCGAGACCTTCTTGTAGGGCTTGATCTCGCCGCGGGCAGCCTTCTCCTCGTAGGCCAGGTAGGCCTTCTCGAAGTCGGCGCCGAACAGGTCGTGCAGGTCGGGCACGTTGTTGGGCGAGAACAGGCTCCACTCGCCCTTTTCCATCACGCGCTTCATGAACAGGTCGGGAATCCAGTTCGCCGTGTTCATGTCGTGGGTGCGGCGGCGGTCGTCGCCGGTGTTCTTGCGCAGCTCCAGGAATTCTTCGATGTCCAGGTGCCAGGTTTCCAGGTAGGTGCAGACCGCGCCCTTGCGCTTGCCGCCCTGGTTCACCGCGACGGCGGTGTCGTTGACCACCTTCAGGAAGGGCACCACGCCCTGCGATTCACCGTTCGTGCCCTTGATGTGGGCACCCAGGGCGCGCACACGGGTCCAGTCGTTGCCCAGGCCGCCGGCGAATTTGGACAGGAGGGCGTTCTCCTTGATCGATTCGTAGATGCCGTCGAGATCGTCGGGCACGGTCGTCAGGTAGCAGCTGGAGAGCTGCGAGCGCAGCGTGCCGGCATTGAACAGCGTGGGTGTGGACGACATGAAGTCGAACGAGGACAGCACCTCGTAGAACTCGATGGCGCGGGCTTCGCGGTCGATCTCGTTGAGCGCCAGGCCCATGGCCACGCGCATGAAGAAGGTCTGCGGCAGCTCGATGCGGCTCTTGCGCACGTGCAGGAAGTAGCGGTCGTACAGGGTCTGCAGGCCGAGGTAGTCGAACTGCAGGTCGCGCTCGGGCTTGAGCGCGGCGCCCAGGCGTGCCAGGTCGAACTGCAGCAGCTTCTCGTCCAGCAGCTCGTTCTGCACGCCCTTCTTGATCGCCTGCGGGAAGTAGTCGGCGTAGCGCTCACCCATCTGTGCGGCGGGCACCTCTTCGCCCAGCACTTCCTTGACCACGGTGTGCAGCAGCAGGCGCGCGGTGGCGTAGGTGTAGTCCGGGTCCTTTTCGATCAGGGTGCGCGCGGCCAGGATGGCGGCCTTGTAGACCTCCTCGATCGGCACGCCGTCGTACAGGTTGCGTTTGGTCTCCGCGACGATGGGATCGGCCTTGACGTCCTGGCCCAGGTTGGCGCAGGCGGCCTCAATCAGGCCCTGCAGGCGCGCAATGTCCAGCGGCACACGCTGGCCGCCATCCATCACATGCAGCGTGGCTTCGGCGGGCTTGGCCGCTTCGGCCTGATGGGCGCGTTCCTGTGCCCGGCGCTCGCGGTACAGAACGTAGGCGCGGGCGACCTCGTGGTGGCCACCGCGCATCAGGCCTAGTTCGACATGGTCCTGCACGTCCTCGATGTGGAAGGTGCCGCCGCCGGGGCGCGAGCGCATCAGTGCGCGCACCACCGTCTGGGTCAGCGCGTCCACGGTCTCGCGCACGCTGGCCGACGCCGCGCCCTGGGTGCCGTGCACTGCCAGGAAGGCCTTCATCATGGCCACCGCGATCTTGCTCGGCTCGAACGGCACGACCGCGCCGTTGCGACGGATGATCTGGTACTGGGTCAGCACGGAGGCGCCAGCGGGCTCGGTGGTGGAGCCGGTGCTGCCGGTGGGCATGTGGGGGGTGTTCGGGGAGGCTGTGGGCGTGGCGGTCAGCATGGTTCCTCTTTCGTTTGTGTTGTGGCGCCGAAGGTTCGGCTGGTGCGGCGCACACTATATCTGGTGCCTGGTGGTGGTTCAAGCCACTACCGGTAGTGTTTTGATAAAAAGTGCATGCTGGTTTTCGTCTGGCAAAAAGCCATCGGAAAGGCGGTGCGTTCAGGCCTGGCGTGGTGCGGCGCCGGTGCGTGGCTTGGACTCAGGAACCGAGCGCCGACGCGCATTTCGTGCGGATTCCGCGCGGAAATCCGCGTCTTTGCTGGCAATGTGCGGAGCGACGTTGGCGCCGGTCAGGCGGTGGAGGCGTCCGGATCGAATGTGGCGATCACACACTCGGGAAAGCACCGATGGTCCCAGGCCAGGCAGCGCTGCAACCGTGCCCAGTCGAAACCGGGGCCGGGGTCGAGCTTGCGACCGGGGGCGATGTGCTCGTGGCCGGCGATGTGGGTGATCGGGTAGCGGTCGGCCAGTTGCCGGCACAGGTCGGCCAGCGCACGGTACTGCGCATCCTCGAAGGTCTGGCCTTCGAGGCCCTCCAGCTCGATGCCGATCGAGTCGTCGTTGCAGCGCTCGCGGCCGCGCCAGCACGACACCCCCGCGTGCCAGGCGCGCCGGTCCGCGTCCACGAACTGCACGACCTGCCCGTCGCGGCGCACGAAAAAGTGGGCCGAGACCTCCAGCCCCCGGATCTGCTCGAAGTAGGGGTGGGTCGACCAGTCGAGCCGGTTGGTGAACAGCCATTCGACTTCCGGCCCGCCGTACTGCCCGGGTGGCAGGCTGATCGAATGCAGGACGATGAGGTCGACGACGGCGCCCGCGGGGCGGTCGTTGGCGTTGGGCGAGAGCACCTGCCGCGCGGTGCGCAGCCAGCCCCCCGACCAGTCGCCTGTTTCAGGTGGTGCTGTCGTCATCGTCGGACGGCATGGTGATGCCCAGGCGCTGGATGCGGTAGCGGATCTGCCGCAGGTTGAGCCCCAGGCGGTTGGCCGCGGCCGTGCGGTTGTAGTCACATTCCTTGAGCGCCTTGAGCAAGACCTGCCGCTCCTGCTCGTCCAGGTAGCCCTGCAGATCGTCGGGAATGGTGTCGGGCTGGGGGGTGGGCACCTCGGCGGCCTCCACCGGTTCGCTGGGCGGCCGGGTGGCCGTGAAGCCG
Source organism: Hydrogenophaga sp. NH-16 (assembly GCF_004006415.1). Classification (NCBI taxonomy): domain Bacteria; kingdom Pseudomonadati; phylum Pseudomonadota; class Betaproteobacteria; order Burkholderiales; family Comamonadaceae; genus Hydrogenophaga; species Hydrogenophaga sp. NH-16. The sequence goes on along the minus strand of NZ_CP029344.1, from coordinate 1,331,489 downwards.
GCGTCCACATCGCCCGGGTCCGCGAAGTCCTGCGCCTGCAGCTGGCTGCCGGAGCTCAGCGCCAGCGCCCGCTGCAGCAGGTTCTCCAGCTCGCGGACGTTGCCCGGCAGTTCGCGGGCCTGCAGCCAGGCGAGGGCATCGGCAGTGAGGGTGGGGATCGGCTGGCCGGATTCGCTGCAGATGCGCTGCAGCAGGGCATCGACCAGCCCGGGCAGGTCTTCCCGCCGTTCCCGCAGCGGTGGTGTGCGCAGGCCGATCACGTTGAGCCGGTAGAACAGGTCCTGCCGGAACTCGCCGTCCCGGACCAGGGCCGCGAGGTCCTTGTGGGTGGCGCTGACCAGCCGCACGTCGACCGCTTCCTCCTGCACACCGCCCAGCGGACGCACGCGCCGCTCCTGGATCACACGCAGCAGCTTTGCCTGCATGCCCAGCGGCAGGTCGCCGATCTCGTCGAGGAACAGGGTGCCGCCGCGGGCCGCCTGGAAGTAGCCTTCCCGGTCGTGGCTGGCACCGGTGTAGGCGCCTTTGCGCGCGCCGAAGAACTCGGCCTCGATGAGGTTGTCCGGGATCGCCCCGCAGTTGACGGCCACGAACGGTCCGTCGGAGCGGTGGCTGCACTCGTGCACGGCCCGCGCCACCAGTTCCTTGCCGGTGCCCGATTCGCCGAGGATCAGCACCGGGGCCATGCTGGTCGCCACTTTTTCGATGCGCTGACGGATCTGCTGCATGCTCGCCGAGGCGCCGACGATGCGCCGCAGCGCCTGCACGCCGGCCGGCGGCGGGGGGGCGGTGCGCGGGGGGTCGTTCACCGTGCCGCGGCGCGGCGCGCCGGCCGCCGGATGGCGCTGGCTGTGCAGGGCGGCCTGCACTGCGGCGCGCAGCTGCTTGAGGTCCACCGGCTTGGTCAGGTAGTCGAAAGCCCCGCTCTTGAGCGCCTCGACCGCGTTTTCGGCCGACCCGTAGGCCGTGATCACGATGGTCTTTTCGGTGCGCTGCTGCTCGCCCAGTTCGCGCAGCAGCTCCAGGCCCAGGCCGTCGGGCAGGCGCATGTCGGAGATCAGCACATCGAAGCGCCGCTGGCCCAGCCACTCCCGGGCCTGGGCGAGGTCGGGCGCCGACACGACCTCATGGCCTTCGCGCAACAGGGTGAGTTCGTACAGGGTGCGCAGGTCCGGTTCGTCGTCGACGACCAGCACACAGGCGGTGGAGGAGGCGGACATGGGCACTCAGAGCGTGGACAGGGACGGTGGTCCGTTGGTGGACGGGCGCGAGGGTGGGGGCACCGAGTCCCCCGGAGGATAGGTCAGGCTCTGCTGGACCGGGGCCCGCACGCCGCCCTGCAGGGTGGGGACCAGGATGTAGAACTCGTTGCCCTCCTTCTGGTCGAGCCGGCTGCGCTGGTAGGCGATCTGCGCGCCGTAGCGCTCGCACAGCTCCCGGCAGATGTACAGGCCCAGTCCGCTGGACCGGCTCTCGGAAGAAAAGAAGGGTTCGAACAGGTGCTTGAGCACGCCAGGCTCCAGCGGCGCGCTGTCGCTCCACACCGAGATGCGCACCCGGTCCGACCCGCTGGGCTGCGTGATCACCCGCACCGATGAGGGGCGCCGGCTGGCGTGGCGCAGGGCGTTGTCCAGCAGGTTGATCAGCAGGCGCCTCAGGTGTTCGGGGTCGAACGCGATGTGCGCGCCTGGCGCGTGCGGGTGCACACCCAGAACGCCCTGCGCCTGCGCCCCGCGGTTCCATTCATGGGTGATGTAGCGCACCGTCTGGTCCAGGGGCAGGGCCGGCGCCGTCTCGCCCTGGCTGGGCTGCGCACGGGCCACATTGAGGATGTCGTCCACGATCTTGGCCAGGCGCTGCGCGTTCTGGTCGATCATGCGCGTCAGCCGCTTCTGCCCGGCCTCGGTGACTTCTTCGTCCAGCAGCGCATTGGCCTGCGTGATCGCCGACAGCGGGTTGCGGATCTCGTGCGCCACCGCGGCCGACATGCGGCCCATGGAGGCGAGTTTTTCTGTTCGCACGCGCGCCTCGACCTCGCGCAGGTCTTCCAGGAACAGCACGCAGAGCTCGATGGGGCGGGCGCTCTGGGCGCTGGTCAGCCGCGTGCGCGCGAACAGGCGGTGGGTGGTGAGTTCGTCCAGGTCCACCCGGACCTCGGATTCGAGCTCCTGGCCCCGCAGGAAGGTCTGGTCCACCAGCCGCGCCAGCTCTTCCCAGCCGGAGCGCGCCGACAGCAGCAGCTTGGCGGCATGGGGGTAGGCCTCGCCCATGAGCATGCCCTGCGCCGCGGGATTGGCATTGCGCACCACACCATGGCGGTCGACCACCAGCACCCCTTCGCTCAGGCTCTCGATGATCAGTTCGTTGACCTGGGCCTGTGCGCGGGCCGCGGCTTGGCTGCTGCGGGCGCGGGCCTCCTCGCGTGCCAGCCGCTGCGCCAGCTGGCTGGCCAGGATGGCGACCAGGAAAAAGCCGGTGCCCGTCAATCCAGACTGCAGGAAGCGCGAAGTCGACACCTCGCTGAGCAGCGGGGCGCTGATCGCCGCTTCGCCCAGCAGGTACAGCGTCACCACGGCGGCGGTGGCCAGTGCCAGGGTCATGGAGCCCAGGATGGCCGCCATCAGCACGGGCAAGGCGAACAGCGGCGTGTAGTTGATGCCGGCCTGCTCGAAGTACTGCAGCACGCCGAAGGCGGCCAGGTCGACCCCGATGGTCAGCAGCCATTGAACACCCAAGGCCTGTCCCGGGGCCGGGGGGCGGGTCGAAAACAGCACGGCCAGCGCCGCACTCAGGTGCAGCGCGCACACCGCCACCAGCCACGATGGCCCGGCGCCCGGGCTGCTCAGCAGAAACACCTGCAGCGCCAGCAGCACGAAGGCGATGAGCACCCGGGCCCGCATGAAAGCGCGCCACAGGCGCACATAGGCCCGCACCTGGTGGTGGCGGTCCTGCGCGCTGTTGCCGGCTTCCAGCGTGGAAAACCAGGAAGGGGCGAACTGGGAGGACGGTTCCTTGGGCATGTCAGGGCGGTGGCCGCGTGTCGCGCATTACCGCACCGAGGCCTCGTGCTGGCGGCGGTGTTCTGCGCAGCAGTACCGGCCCCGGGTGCCCTGCACGACCTCTGCTTCGGGCACATGGGTGCCGCACTGGGCGCAGGCGATCATGGCCACCGGGCCGCGTGGCGCCCTGGGCTTGGGCGTGTCGTCGCGTTCTGCGGTCTGGCGGTTGTTGCGCCAGATCCAGAAGGCGAACAGCAGCACCAGCAGGACAAGCAGGTATTTCATCGGGTCACCCGGCGCGCTGCAGCACCACTTCGAGCACGAAACGCGAGCCGGCATAACCCAGCAGCAGGAATCCGGCCCCCAGGTAGAGCATGCGGATGGCCACCCGGCCGCGCCAGCCCAGCCGCCAGCGCCCGAGCAGCAGCACGCCCATGGTCAGCCAGGCCAGCGCCGAGAAGGCTGTTTTGTGGTTCCACACCCAGCGCTGGTTGAGCAGCTCGGAGAACCAGGCACCCACCAGCAGGGTCGCGGTGAGCAGCACGAAGCCCGCGGCCACGAAACGGAAGGTCAGCCGTTCCAGCGTCAGCAGCGGCATGGCGGTGTCGCCGGTGTCGCCCATGCGCATCGCCTTGTCGGCCCGCTGCATCAGCCAGGCGTGCACCACCGCGGCGGCGATGAGGCCATAGGACGCGATGCCCAGCGCCCAGTGCAGCGGCATCCAGCTCGACGGCAGGGCGTGGTATTGCGAGCCCGGGAAAAACAGTGCCAGCAGCACGGCCAGGGTGCCCAGCACGGCCAGCGTCCAGCGGGCCTTGAGCTGGGGGTACATGCGGCTCTCGATCAGATAGACCGTGAGCACCAGCCAGGCCGTCACCGACAGCGCCGGGGCAAACCCGAACCGGGCCGGCGTCTCCATCAGCGCCGTGCCGAGCACGAACAGGTGCAGCACCCACGCGGTGGCGAGCACGTTGCGGGTCTGCCGCTCGCTCAGCCGGGGATGCGCCCAGGCCAGAAAGGCATACGCCAGTGCCGCCACCGCCGACAGCAGCGCCGCAGGCGGGTTCGAGGTGAGGGCTGGCAGGAGGGTCATGTCGGGGAATGGAGGCCGGTGGCCAGTGGGCGGGCGGCTAAAATCGCCACTGGAGTTTAAAGCGTCTTGGCCGTGCGAACCGCCGGTTCCGCCACGCGACCGGGCCCTGGCGTCCCGCCGCCACCACCCCCACTTTCTCACCGCACCATGGCCTCAGCCCTTTCCGACCGCCTGTCACGCATCGTCAAGGAAATGCGGGGCCAGGCCCGCATCACCGAGAGCAACGTCACCGACATGCTGCGCGAGGTGCGCATGGCCCTGCTGGAGGCCGACGTGGCGCTGCCGGTGGTGCGCGATTTCATCGCCCGCGTGAAGGAAAAGGCCCTGGGCCAGGACGTGGTGGGTTCGCTCACTCCCGGGCAGGTGCTGGTCAGCGTGGTCAACCGCGAACTGGCGGCCACCATGGGCGATGGTGTGTCGGACATCAACCTGGCGGCCCAGCCGCCCGCGGTGATCCTCATGGCGGGCCTGCAGGGCGCTGGCAAGACCACGACCACCGCCAAGCTGGCCAAGCACCTGATCGAGAAGCGCAAGAAAAAAGTGCTGACCGTCTCGGGCGACGTCTACCGACCGGCCGCCATCGAACAGCTCAAGACGGTGACGGCGCAGGCCGGGGCCGAGTGGTTCCCGAGTTCACCCGACCAGAAGCCGCTGGACATCGCCCGGGCCGCGCTGGACTACGCGAAAAAGCACTATGTCGACGTGCTGCTGGTCGACACCGCCGGCCGTCTGGCGATTGACGAAGCGCTGATGCGCGAGATCCAGGAATTGCATGGCGCGCTGAACCCCGTCGAAACCCTGTTCGTGGTCGACGCCATGCAGGGCCAGGACGCGGTCAACACCGCCAAGGCCTTCAAGGACGCGCTGCCGCTGACCGGCATCATCCTGACCAAGATGGACGGCGACTCGCGCGGCGGCGCGGCGCTGTCGGTGCGTCAGGTCACGGGTGCGCCGATCAAGTTCGCCGGTGTGAGCGAGAAGATCGACGGCCTGGAGGTGTTCGACGCCGAGCGCCACGCCGGCCGCATCCTGGGCATGGGCGACATCGTGGCCCTGGTCGAGCAGGTCACCGCCGGCGTGGACATGGCGGCAGCGCAGAAGCTGGCAGCCAAGGTCAAGAGCGGTGGCGACTTCGACCTCAACGACTTTCTCGACCAGTTGCGGCAGATGAAGCAGATGGGTGGCCTGTCCAGCCTGATGGACAAGCTGCCCGGCAACCTGGCCGCCAAGGCCAGCGAGGCCGACCTCAGCCGCGCCGAGAAGGACATCAAACGCAAGGAGGGCATCATCTGCAGCATGACGCCCAAGGAGCGCAGCAAGCCCGATCTCATCAAGGCCACGCGCAAGCGCCGCATCGCCGCCGGTGCCGGTGTGCATGTGCAGGAAGTCAACCGCCTGCTCAAGGAATTCGAGCAGATGCAGGGCATGATGAAAAAGATGAAGGGCGGCGGTCTGATGAAGATGATGAAGCGCATGGGCGGCATGAAGGGCATGCCCAAGCTGCCCGGCATGGGTTGACCGAAGTCAAGCGGGTCACGCCCTCCCACGCCCATACTCGCGTCCCATGTGGACGGCTCTGAACCTGTTGATGGCGGTGCTTTGTGTGGCGGTGGCCCTGTGGCTGCGGCCCTGGCGCATGCTGCGCGGCCCGCTGTTCACGCCCGCGCTGGCGTCCCTGGTGCTGCTGCCCTGGTTGTGGCTGTTGCCGCAGAAGATGCCGCAGGGCCTGCAGGTGCAGCTCTCGGGTGCCTGCCTGCTGGTGCTGATGCTCGGCTGGCCGCTGGCGGTGCTGGTGCTGGCGGGCGTCGCGGCGGTGGTCTGGGTTGTGGGCCAGGCTGAACCGGTGGTGGTGCTGCAGCAGTGGGTGTGGACCGGACTGGTGCCGGCCACGCTGGCGCTGGGCATCGGCGCAGTGATGCGGCGCTGGCTACCGCCCAACCTGTTTGTGTACACCCTGGGCCGTGCGTTTCTGGGCACAGCCGCCGCGGTGTTTCTCTCCGGCCTGCTGTTGGAGGGCCTCCAGTGGCTGGCCGGCGAGCCCGCCCGTGACCTGTCCCTGGTCGCGCGCTGGCTGATGGCCTGGGGCGACGCCTTCCTGACCGGCATGTTCGGCGCCATCTTCGTGGCCTTCGTGCCGCAGTGGCTGGCGACCTGGTCGGACCAGCGCTACCTCCAGCCGCCCAAGCCATGAAAAAAGCCGCCCGGGTGGGGCGGCTTCGCGGTACTCGCAGGCGTGTGATTTACGCGGCCTTCAGCGCCAGGCGGCTGGCGTGGCGCCAGGCGCGGCGCAGCACGGCGGGTGACCACGACTCTTCGGGAATCAGCAGCGCGCCGCGGTTGCGCACCCAGGTGCCCAGTCCCACGTGGCCGGTCAGCACCGTGACGGGCACCGACAGCAGCAGCGGCAGGGCCACCGGCAGCAGCCAGGGCAGGGCGTCGGGGTTGATCAGGCTGGCCAGCGCCAGCAGGGAGGCCACGACCAGCGACACCGGTGCCAGACGCGCCAGCGCATCGCCCCAGGCCACGCCCACGGCTTCCCGCGGCGGCGATTTCCACTCCAGCTTGATGCCGGTGATGGCGACCACGACAAAGATGGAGTGCCCCACCATGCGGATGGGGGCCAGCAGCACCGCCATCACGCTTTCCAGCACGGCGCTGCCGAGCAGCAGGCCGGTGCCGCCATAGCTGCGCTGCTCGCCCTTGAGCAGCACCGCCAGCACGCCCAGCACCCGGGGCAGGAACAGCAGGCACAGGGTCCAGGCCCAGAGGCCGCCGGCCTTGCCGGGCATCGCCTGCCAGGCGTCGGGCAGGCTGGGGCCGGAGACCAGCATGGCCATGCCCAGCAGCAGGAAGGCCAGCCACATCGGGGCCGAGAGGTAGGACATGGTGCCGATGGCGAACATGGCGCGGTGCACGCGGTGCAGGCCGGGTTCGGCGATCAGGCGCGCGTTCTGCAGGTTGCCCTGGCACCAGCGGCGGTCGCGCTGCAGCTCGGACAGCAGATCCGGCGGCTGCTGCTCGTAGCTGCCGGTGAGGTCGGAGACCAGCCAGACGTGGTAGCCGGCGCGGCGCATCAGGGCGGCCTCGACGAAGTCGTGGCTCATGATGCCGCCGGACATGCCACCCGTGCCCTTGATCGGCGCCAGCGCGCAGTGCTGCATGAAGGGCTCGATGCGGATGATGGCGTTGTGGCCCCAGTAGTGCGACTCGCCGAGCTGCCAGAACTGCATGCCCAGGGTGAACAGGCGGCCGGTCACGCGGCTGGCGAACTGCTGGGCGCGGGCGTGCAGGGTCTGGTGGCCGATGGCCTGGGTGGCGGTCTGGATGATGCCGGCGTCGGGGTGGGCTTCCATCAGCTTGACCAGCGAGGTCAGGCAGTTGCCGCTCATCACGCTGTCGGCGTCCAGCACCACCATGTAGCGGTAGTCCTTGCCCCAGCGGCGGCAGAAATCGGCCACGTTGCCCGCCTTGCGGTGGGTGCGGCGCTTGCGCAGGCGGTAGTAGACCTCCACGGCCGGCTGGCCGGGCTGCGACACCAGGGCGGCGCGCAGCTGTTCCCAGGCTTCGCGTTCGGCGGCGATGGTCGAGGCGTCGTTGCTGTCGGACAGCACGAAGACGTCGAACTGGCGCGCGTGGCCGGTGGACGCCAGCGACTCGCAGGTGGCGCGCAAGCCGGCGAACACGGTGGCCACGTCCTCGTTGCAGATCGGCATGATGATGGCGGTGCGCGCCTCGGGGTTCATGGCGTGGTCGCGCACCGAGGCCGCCGAGATCGAGTGCCGGTCGCCGAACAGCATCACCCAGGCGCCCATCAGCGCGGTGACGAAACCGGTCACCACCCAGACGGAGAGCACGACGAACAGCACGGTGTACAGGCTCTGCAGCCAGGGCGAGCTGCCGGAGGGGTGTGCGGCGCTGAACAGCACCGCGGCCAGCACCGTGCTCACCACGGTGAGCAGCAGGAAGGCCAGGCGGCGGCGCTCGGCCGCGCGTTGCCATGCGGCCATGGGCACGACGCTGCGGGGCTCGCGGGGCGGCAGCAGGCGGCTGGCCGTGGCCAGCACGCCGGAACCCAGGCCGTTCCAGAAACCGCGCCAGGGGCGCGGCGCCATGGAGCCGCGGTTGAGCGGTGGCGCGGTCACCGCGTTGGGGTGGCGCTCTTCGCGCAACAGGCTGCGGGCGTGCAGGGGCGCGCTCACTCGGGCAAGACGGCGTGTGTCCATGTTTCGCTCAGGGTGTTGTTCTGGTGTTGGAGGAAGACGCGCAGCTCGACCGGACGGGCCGGGTCGAGCCGCTCGACGCGCAGGGTGACGCGCCAGCCGCGCTGGGTCGGGTTGGGGTAGGCCAGGGCTTCGACGATGCGGCCGTTGGCGTCGGCGCTGGCGACGGCGCGCACGGCGGCATCGGCCGGCAGGGCTTCCAGCGCCGGGCCGGCGAAGTCGAGCACGAACTGCGGCTGGCGCTGCTGCTCGCTGGCGCTCAGCTTGGTGTAGCCGTAGCCGCGGCGCGACTGCACCACCCATGCACCGGGCGGCGTCTGCTGGGCCTCGCCCTGCCAGGACAGCTCGTAGGCGAAATCCAGCGGCTGGCCGGGCGCCGGCAGCGTGGCCGGCACCCAGTAGGCGACGATGTTGTCGTGGGTCTCGTCGGGTGTGCGCAGCTGCACCAGCTCGACCCGGCCGGCGCCCCAGTCGCCCAGCGGGCGCACCCAGGCGCTGGGCCGGCGCTCATAGCGGGCCTCGATGTCCTCGTAGCTGGCGAAGCGCCGGTCGCGCTGCATCAGGCCGAAGCCGCGCGGCTGGCGCATGGTGAAGCTGCTGACCGAGATCTGGGCGGGGTTCTGCAGCGGGCGCCACAGCCACTCGCCATCGCCGGTGTGCATCATCAGGCCGTCGGAGTCGTGCACCTCGGGGCGGAAATCGTTGTCGTTGGGCTGGTTCTCGCCGTGCAAAAACATGCTGGTCAGCGGCGCCAGGCCCAGGGTGTTCACCGGGCCGGCGCCGGCGCGCAGGAACAGCCGGGACGTGACGGTCATGGTGGTGCTGGCGCCGGGGCGGATCACGAAGCGGTAGGCACCGCTGGCGCGCGGCGAGTCGAGCAGGGCCAGCACGGTGACCTCGGTGGCGCCGGGCGCCGGGCGCTGCAGCCAGAAGTCGGTGAAGCGCGGGAATTCCTCGCCCTGGCCGCCCACGGTGTCGATGGCCAGGCCGCGCGCCGACAGGCCGTACTGCTGGCCGGCGCCGAGCGCGCGGAAGTAGCTGGCGCCCAGGAACACCACCAGTTCGTCCTTGTAGGCCGGGTTGTTCAGTGGGTAGTGCAGGCGGAAGCCCGCGTGCCCGAGGTCGCCCCAGGCCGTCGGGTCGACGGTGTTGCGGCCCATGTTGTAGTCCGCGCTGCGGTAGGGCAGGTCGGTCACGCCCTCGGGCGCGAGCTCGTGCAGGCGCACCGCCCGCTTCTGGTAGAGGCCGAGGTGGAAGAACTGGGCCTCGAACGGCAGCGACTGGTCGCGCCAGAGCGAGCGCTCGGTGCGGAAGCGGATGTCCCGCATCTGGTCGTAGTCGAGCGCGGCCAGGTCCTCGGGCAGCTTGTCGCCAACCGGTTGAAACGGCGTCTGGGCGCGCTGGCGGGCGAGTTCGCCCAGGGCGTTCCAGTCCATCGCCTGAACCGCGCTCCAGCCCGCGGCCAGGCATGCAAACAGCAGCGCGCCCAGGCCTCGCTGGAGCGCGCGCGAAGAAGAATGACGGGAAGTGGTGGACCAAGGCATGCCCTTTAAGGGCAAACCCTATGCCAGGTCGAAAATTTCCAATCGAATCAACGGCTTGTGATGAAGGGCAGGAAAAACCACCGGTTTTGGCCGGGAAAAGGGGCGCGCACAGGCCCTTTTTGTCGCTGTTCGGCGACAGTGCCAGCCAGGGGAGAAAAAAAACCGTTGTGAATCAACGGTTTTGGCTTGTCACAAAGTAGCGACAGGGTCTGTGCCGTCGCCGCCGTCCGCGTCGCTCTTGAACAGCCCGGGGGTCAGGGCGTGCTTCTGCAGCAGGCGGTAGAACTCGGTGCGGTTGCGCTGCGCCAGCCGGGCCGCGTCGGCCACGTTGCCGTCGGTCATCTTCAGCAGGCCCACCAGGTACTCGCGCTCGAAGCGCTGGCGCGCCTCGGCGAAGCTCAGCACCTCCACCGAGGGCGTGCGCAGCGCGCGCTGCACCAGGGCCAGCGAGACCAGGGGCGTGGTGGAGAGCGCGCAGACCTGTTCGACCACGTTGTAGAGCTGGCGCACATTGCCCGGCCAGCTGGCCATGGTCAGCGCCTTCAGGGCCTCGGGCGCAAACCCGGAACTGCGCTTGCCGTACTTGGCGGCCAGCTGCGCCAGAAAGTGGTTGGCCAGCAGGGGAATGTCCTCGCGCCGCTCGGCCAGGGTCGGCAGGTGCAGCGTCACCACGTTGAGGCGGTAGTACAGGTCTTCGCGGAACTGGCCCTGGGCCATCGCCGTTTCGAGGTCGCGGTGCGTGGCCGAGATGATGCGCACGTCGACCGGGATCGACTGGCTCGACCCCAGCGGGCGCACCGCCTTCTCCTGCAGCACACGCAGCAGCTTGACCTGCAGCGCTGGGGGCATGTCGCCGATCTCGTCGAGCAGCAGGGTGCCGCCGTCGGCCGCCTGGAACAGGCCCTTGTGGTTGGCGTGGGCGTCGGTGAAGGCGCCCTTCATGTGGCCGAACAGCTCGGATTCGAGCAGGGCCTCGGGAATCGCGCCGCAGTTCACCGCCACGAAGGGCTTGCGCGCGCGCCGGCTGGCGCGGTGGATGGCACGCGCCATCAGCTCCTTGCCGGTGCCGCTGTCGCCGCGCAGCAGCACGCTGGCATCGCCCTGCGCCACCAGGCGCGCTTCGGCCAGCAGGTCGGCCATGCGGCTGGAGCGGCTGACGATCTCGGCGCGCCAGGTCTCGTCGGCCGGGCTGGCGGGCAGCGTGGGCGCGCTCAGGGCCAGGGCCTGGGCGATGCGCTCCAGCAGCTCCTTGGCTTCGTAGGGCTTGGTGAGGTAGGTGAACACGCCGCGCCGCGTGGCCTCGACCGCGTCGGGGATGGTGCCGTGGGCGGTCAGCAGGATCACCGGCAGCGAGGGGTGGCGGTTGCGGATCTCGTCGAACAGCGCCAGGCCGTCCTTGCCGGGCAGGCGCACGTCGGAGAGCACCAGCTGGGGACGGTCGATGTCGAGCTGGCTGAGCGCCGCTTCGGCCGAACCGACGGCGGTGACCTGGTAGCCCGCCGCGCCCAGACGCATGGACAGCAGCCGCAGCATGTCGGCGTCGTCGTCGACGACCAGCAGGCGGGCGCGGGCTGGGCTGGTGGTCATGGCGAAGGGCGTGTGCCGGGCGCGGGCGCGCGCGGGGTCAGGCTGCGCTCAATGGCGCGCATGGCTTCGAGCCGGTCGTTGAGCACGTCGATGCGGCGCTGCGATTCGCGCAGCTGCTGCGCCAGCCGGTCGGCCTGGTCTTCCAGCCGCCGGGCTTCGTGCAGCCGGCCGGCCAGCAGCCGCGCCAGCGGGCGCAGCTCGATGGCTTCGGGCGCGTTGCTGGCGGCCACACGCTGCAGCAGGCCGAGCGCGCGTGCGGTGTCGACGGGCACGTGGGTCTGCGACAGCACCAGGGCCAGCTGCATCTGCCGTTCGGCCGAGGCGCCGGGCTCCCCGATCAGGGCCTGTTCGGCCGCCAGTTCGCCGGGGCCCATGGTGCGCAGGCGGTCGGCGTAGAGCAGGGCCGCCGCGAGCGGCGAGGTGGCGACCGGCGGTGTGGCGGGCGTGGCAGGCGCGGTGCCGCGGGCGGTGGCCGGCGGCTCGGGCGGCGGCGGTGGCGGGATGAGCACTTGCGGACTCTGGTCGGGCCCCGGGGTGCCGGCCAACGGCGGTGGCGGGAGCAGGTCGACCGGTGCCCCGGGCGGGGTGGCGCAGGCGGCGAGCACCAGCGCCAGGCAGAGCACCGGCAAGGTCCGGAGGGATGTGGCGGTGCGGCGCAGGCGCTGGGGCCGGAGGTCAGGATGCATGGGGCAGTTCGATGCGGAAGTGGGCGCCGGGGCCGTCGGGCAGGAGCTCGATGCGACCCCCGTGGGCCAGAATGTACTCGTGCACGATGGACAGCCCGATGCCCGTGCCCTTGACCGCGTCGGCGGGCTGGCGCTCGCCTCGGTAGAAGGGCTCGAAGATGCGGCCCCGGTCGTCGGGCGCCACCCCCGGCCCCTGGTCCTGCACGTCGATCTGCACCCGGCCGGCCGCCGTGGCCAGCGCCACGCGGATCTGGCCGCCGAAGGGCGAGAAGCGGATGGCGTTGGACAGCAGGTTGCCGATGGCCGAGGCCATCTTGTCGCGGTCGACCGGCAGCACCACGGCGGGTCCTTCGACCTGCACATCAAGCTGGTGCGACTGCCAGCGCAGGCGCTGCGCCTCGACCTGGCTTTCCACCAGCGCGCGCATGTCGGTGGACTCGCGGCGAAGCTGGCGCGCCTCGAAGGCGGCGGCGTTGAAGCGCAACAGCGCCTCGATCTGCTGCTGCAGCGCCTGGGTGTTGCCCTGCAGGATGCGCACCACCTCGGCCTGGTCGGGGTTGAGCGAGCCGGCCACGCCGTCGCCGAGCACGGCCACACCTTCGTGCAGCGAGGCCAGCGGCGTCTTGAGTTCGTGCGAGATGTGGCGCAGGAAGCGCGCCTTGTCGGCGTCCAGCTCGGTCAGGCGCAGTCGCAGCCACTCCAGCTGCTGGCCCACGCTGCGGATGTCGGGCGGGCCCGGCACCTCGATCGGCACGTCCAGCCGGTTCTCGCCCAGGCCGACGATGGCCTTTTCCAGCCGGCGCAGCGGGCGCGCCAGCCAGATGCCGAAGCCGAAGGCCATCGCCACCGCGAGCGCGATCGAGCCGCCCACCTGCACCGCCAGCTGCTGGCGGTTGCGCTCGAAGCGCGTCTGCAGCGCGGCGTTGCGGCCGCCGATGATGGCCTGCACCTGCTGAGCGATGGCGGCGCTGTGGCCGTCCAGTTCGCGGAAGGCGCGGGCCACCTCGCGCTCGCGGTCCAGCGCGGTTTCGGGCTCGCCGTCCAGCAGGGTGGTGACGTCAGCGAGCTGCTGGCGCCAGCTGCGCACCAGGTCGGGCGAGACCTCGTTGTCCTGCAGCCGCACCAGGATGTCGCGCGCCTGGCCGGCGGCCTCCTCGAAGCGCTGGCGCAGCTGCGCGTCGCGCAGCACCAGCGACTGGCGCGCCGAACGCTCCATGGCCACGCTGCGTTCGGACAGCGACTGCGCCGCGGTGCTCAGTTCGATGGCCTGCGTCGCACCGTCGCGGCTCTGCGCCATCAGGCTCTCCAGCGTGAACAGCGCACGCAGGGCGCTGGTCCCCAGCAGGGCGCCGATGAGCAGGAACGCCAGCAGCAGCAGCTGCGGGAACGAGAAGCGCAGCCACTTCATGAGCTCAGGCAGGCTCGCGCAGCAGGACTTTACCGCGCAGGGAGTGCGGCAGCGCCTGCGTGATCTTCACGTCGATCATCTGGCCGATCAGGCGGGCGCTGTTCGGACCGCCGTCGAAGTTGACGATGCGGTTGCACTCGGTGCGGCCCATGAGTTCGGCTGCGTTCTTGCGCGACGGGCCTTCGACCAGGATGCGCTGCACCGTGCCTTCGCGGCTGGCGCTGATGCGGCGCACGTTCTCTTCCAGCACCGCCTGCAGGTGCTGCAGGCGTTTGAGCTTGACCTCGTGCGGCGTGTCGTCCGGGAGGTTGGCCGCCGGCGTGCCGGGGCGCGGGCTGAAGATGAACGAGAAGCTGCTGTCGTAGCCGACGTCGGTGATCAGCTTCATCATTTTCTGGAAGTCTTCTTCCGTCTCACCCGGGAAGCCGACGATGAAGTCGCTGCTCATGGACAGGTCGGGCCGGATCGCGCGCAGCTTGCGGATCGTGCTCTTGTATTCCATGGCGGTGTAGCCACGCTTCATGGCCATGAGGATGCGGTCGCTGCCATGCTGCACCGGCAGGTGCAGGTGGCTCACCAGCTTGGGCACCTTGGCGTAGGTGTCGATCAGGCGCTGGGTGAACTCGTTGGGGTGGCTGGTGGTGTAGCGGATGCGCTCGATGCCCGGGATGTCGGCCACGTACTCGATCAGCATCGCGAAGTCGGCGATCTCGTCCGTGTCGCCCATCCGGCCGCGGTAGGCGTTCACGTTCTGGCCCAGCAGCGTCACTTCCTTGACGCCCTGATCGGCCAGGCCGGCCACCTCGACCAGCACGTCCTCGAACGGGCGGCTGACCTCTTCACCGCGGGTGTAGGGCACCACGCAGTAGCTGCAGTACTTGCTGCAACCTTCCATGATGGAAACGAAGGCCGAGGCGCCTTCCACGCGCGCGGGCGGCAGGTGGTCGAACTTCTCGATCTCGGGGAAGCTGATGTCCACCTGCGGCTGGTTCAGCCGATCGCGTGCCTTGAGCATCTCGGGCAGGCGGTGCAGGGTCTGCGGGCCGAACACCACGTCCACGAAAGGCGCGCGCTTGATGATCTCGGCGCCCTCCTGGCTGGCCACGCAGCCGCCCACGCCGATCAGCACACCCTTCTTCTTGAGGTGCTTGACGCGGCCAAGGTCGCTGAACACCTTCTCCTGCGCCTTCTCGCGCACCGAGCAGGTGTTGAACAGGATCAGGTCCGCCTCTTCGGGGTCCTGGGTTTTCTCGAAGCCCTCGGCGGCGCCGAGCACGTCGGCCATCTTGTCCGAGTCGTACTCGTTCATCTGGCAGCCAAAGGTTTTGATGAAGACTTTTTTGGACATAGGAATCACCCCCTGCGCCGCTGACGCGGCTTCCCCCTGGAAGGGGGACCGCACTGGCGGCCCGGCTGAGCCGGTTCCGCGGTGCGCCTGGGCTTTGGGGGCCTGTGGGGTTGGATGGGTTACTGGCCGGCGCGTTTGCGCTTCTCGGCCGCTTCGGCTTCGGTCAGGATCCAGACGTCGTGGACCATGCCGTGGGGCTCGACGGTGTAGTTCACCAGCAGCTCTTTGCCGACGATGGCGCTGGAGAGGACGAGCAGGTTGTCGGGGCCCTTGATGCGGGCGCCCGGCGAGAGCTGGGCGGCCTTGCCGTCCATGCTGATGACCGGCGGCTGGGTCACGACCAGGGTTCCGCGCAGGGCGCTGGCGGGGAAATTGCGCGGGGCGTTCTGTGCCTGCGCCAGGGAGGTCAGCGCACACAGGCCGGCGCCGGCCAGGGCCAGGGCCAGGGCGGTGCGTCGTGTGGCGAGGGAAAGGCAGCGGTTCATGGTGTAGATCCAGAGGCTGAAGGGGGCACGGCGGCGGTCGCCGTCGCGGGCGCCGATTGTCTCACGCAGTGCGGTGGCCGGTCATTTCCAGCGCACGGGCTCGATGTGCACGCTGCCCAGGTGGCTCGACAGCGTGAGCGCGCCGTCCTGCACCGTGGCTTGCAGCTGCATGCTGCGTTCGGCCATGGCCGCCAGCGCAGGCGCCACCTCGGTGGGCAGGCGCCAGACCTGCAGTTTGTCCAGGCGGGTCAGCTTGTTCTCGATGCCTTTCCACCACACGTCGGCGGCCGAACTGAAGGCGTAGACGATCACCGCGTCGGCCTGGCTGCAGGCCTTGGACAGGGGCTTGTCCTCGGGCTGGCCGACCTCGATCCAGACCCGCTTGCGGCCGGTGAAGTCGGTCAGCGAGGCGTCCGGATCGTCCGGGTCGGACAGGCCGGCGCCGAAGGCCAGGGTGCCGTCGCCGCCGCAGGTGTCCTGCAGCTCGTGCGCCTGCAGCGCCATCGCCACCAGGCGGACCATCATGCGCTCGTCGGTCTCGCTGGGGTGGCGGGCCAGGGTGAGCGCGTGGTCGGCGTAGTAGCCGTGGTCGATGTCGGCGATCTGCAGATTCGCCTTGAAGATGGTGGACTTGATGGCCATGGTCGCTCCGGTGCCGCAAGAGAATCCGGGCAAGAAAAAACCCCTGAAAACAGCGTCTTCAGGGGTTCCTTGTCTGGTGGCGATAGGTGGACTTGAACCACCGACATCAGCATTATGAATGCTGCGCTCTAACCAACTGAGCTATATCGCCGAAGCCCAGCATTATAAGCCCATTTTTTCGAAGCGCTCAAGCCCCCTTGCGCGACAACGGGGCCAGTTCTTCGCGGATCAGCCGGCCGATCAGCTTGTCCAGGGTGGCCACCGAGTAGTTTTTCACGTCGTGCACCGTTTCGCGGCCCGGCCCGCTGGCGGGGTCGTCGGCCCGGTCGTAGGTCAGGAACACGAAGCGGCCGCCGGTGTACTGGGCGATCTGGCGCTGGATGAACTCGCCCTGCGGGTCCAGGCCGCTGGCGCCGACGCTGAACAGCTTGATGCCTTTGCCCAGCGCCACCTGCATCGCTGCGTCGTAGCGCGGCCGCTCGGGGCCTATCTGCGGTGGCGCGTCCGCCAGCAGCACCACCATGCGGGTGGCGCCGTCGCCGCGCCAGCTCAGCCGGTGCACCGTCTCGTGCAGCGCCTCGCTCATGGCCTCGGGGGTGTCGCCGCCGCCGTCGGCCTGCAGCTGGTTGAGCACCTTCTGGAAGGCGCCGAGGTCGTCGGTGAAGTCGTGGCTGCGCAGCACGAAGGGGTCGGTGGTGTCGCGATAGGCCACCAGGCCAAAACACAGGTCGGGGCGGCTGGGCAGGCGCGCGGCGTCGGCGGCGATGCTGTGCAGGCTGCTCTTGAGCTTCTGGATCTCGTCGGCCATCGAGCCGGTGGCGTCGATCAGGAACACCAGGTCCAGGCGCGCGCGCTGGGGCGCGATGTCGCTGGCCAGTTGCAGCTCCAGCGCGTCCTTCTGGCCGCGGCGCAGCAGGCCCTGGGCGATCTGCCCGCCGTGGGTGGCGGTCACCTCGTACAGCGTCGACGCCCCGGCGTCGAAAGACCGGGGGTGCAGCCAGACGCGACCCGCGCTGTCGGTGCGCGCCCGCAGCAGCGCGCCCTGGGGCGAACGCACCTGCACCTGCGCGTCGGGCACGCCGCGGCCGGCTCGGTCCCGCACCGTGAGCAGGTGGCGCTCGCTGATGTCGCGCGCCTGGTGGGGCACCTGGGTGCGGGCGCGGAAAGCCAGGTACTCGGCGAAGTCGGCGTTGTCGTCGACCATGCCGGCGGTCACGACAGCAGCACGGTCGGGGCGCACACCGGAGGGAGTGGGGGCCGGCGCGACAGCCATCGCCTCGGGCGCGGTTTCCATCGCCATGGCGGCGGGTGACGCGGCCTTGGCCACCGCATCGCGCGAGGCGACCTCCGCGCGGGAGCGGGGCAGGGCTTTGCTGTAGCGCACGGAGGGTTCGGCGATCTCGGGCCGGCCGGCCACCTCGTGGGTGCGCATCGGGCGCTTGCAGTGGGTGGCGCCGGGCGGCGCGAAATCGGGCTGGGCGGATACCGCAGCGGCCGGGGCCGCCGCCGCTGTGGGCTGTGCGGTGACGGGCATACCGGAAAGCAGCAGCTGGCCGCCGAGCAGGGCGGTCAGCAGGCGGGACAGCCGGGGATTCTGGAGAGGCATCGTGAACTCCGTGGAGGTGGGTGATGCCACTGAAACGAACCGGCGGGCCGGACGGGGTTAAACCCCGCGAAAAAATCAGCCGTGCTTGAACACCGCCTTGCGCTTGTTCACGAACGCGTCCATGCCTTCCTTCTGGTCCTCGGTGGCGAACAGGGCGTGGAACATGCGGCGCTCGAACATCACGCCGTCGGCCAGGCCGCCTTCGAAGGCACGGTTCACGCATTCCTTGGCCGCCATCACGCTGGGCAGCGAGAACTCGCAGATCTGCAGCGCGGCGCCCAGGGCTTCGTCCATCAGCTTGTCCAGCGGCACCACGCGGCTGACCAGGCCGGCGCGCTCGGCTTCGGTGGCGTCCATCATGCGGCCCGTGAGGGCCATGTCCATGGCCTTGGACTTGCCGACCGCGCGCGGCAGGCGCTGCGTGCCGCCGGCGCCGGGGATGATGCCCAGCTTGATCTCGGGCTGGCCGAACTTCGCGTTGTCGGCGGCGATGATGAAGTCGCACATCATGGCCAGCTCGCAGCCGCCGCCCAGGGCGAAGCCGCTGACGGCCGCGATGACCGGCTTGCGCACGCTGCGGATGGTTTCCCAGTTGCGGGTGATGTAGTCGCCCTTGTAGACGTCGGCGAAGCTGTACTTGGCCATGGCGCCGATGTCGGCACCCGCCGCGAAAGCCTTTTCGCTGCCGGTCACGATCATGCAGCCGATGCCCTCGTCGCCGTCGAAGGCCTTGAGCGCGGCGCCCAGCTCGTTCATCAGCTGGTCGTTCAGCGCGTTGAGCTGCTTGGGGCGGTTGAGCGTCACGATGCCGACACGGCCCTCGGTGCGCACGGTGATCAGTTCGGGGGTGGCGTTTTCGCTCATGGTGTGTCCTCGGGTGGTGGGGGATGATTGACGTGAACGTCAACTATAGCCGCCCCGTTTTCGGGTGCAGCACCCAAGGGAAAACATTAACCGACCGACGGGTCGGTTAATGACAGAATGGCCCGTTCAAGAACGACAGGAGACAGGCTTTCATGAGTTCCTCCCCAGAAGACAGCAGCGTTCTCTATATGGAACACGGCGCCGTGGCGCAGGTCACGCTCAACCGGCCCGACGCCCTCAACAGCTTCACGCGCCAGATGCACCGCGACCTGTGGGCGGCGCTCGACCGCGCCGAGGCCAACCCGGCGGTGCGGGCGCTGGTGATCACCGGCGCTGGCCGCGGCTTCTGCGCCGGCGCCGACCTGTCGGAGTTCGACTTCGAGCCCGGCCCGGACCTCGTGCAGCGCGCCGATCCCGGCCCGGTGATCGACCAGGCCTTCAACCCGACCGCGCGGCGCATCCAGTCGCTGCGCATGCCGGTGATCGCGGCGGTCAACGGTGTGGCGGCGGGCGCGGGCGCCTCACTGGCCATGACCTGCGACATCGCCATCGCGGCGCCCGGCGCGAGCTTCATCCAGGCCTTCAGCAAGATCGGCCTGATCCCCGACGCTGGCGGCAGCTGGTTCCTGGTGGAGCGGCTGGGCCTGGCGCGCGCCATGGCGCTGGCGATGACGGGCGACAAACTCCCCGCCGCGCAGGCCAAGGAGTGGGGAATGATCTGGGACGTGCAGGACGACCCACTGGAAGCCGCGCTGGCGCTGGCCGAGCGTCTGGCGGCCATGCCCACCAAGGCCCTGGTCGCGACCCGCGCACTGCTGCGCGACGCGTCCACCCGCACGCTCGATGAGCAGCTGGACGCCGAGCGCGACACGCAGTCGGCCCTGGGCAAGACGCACGATTACATCGAAGGCGTGATGGCGTTCCGTCAGAAGCGCGCGCCTCAGTTCAAGGGGGAATGAGGATGACGCCGCAAGAACGCGCGACCAAGGTGGGCGAAACCATGTTTGCGGTGGATGTCGCGAGCAAGGACACCATGGGCATGGAGTTGCTGACGGTCGAGCCTGGCCGGGCGGTGATCCGCATGGCCGTACAGCCGCTGCACCTCAACGGCCACCAGATCTGCCACGGCGGCTTCATCTTCACCCTGGCCGACTCGACCTTCGCCTTCGCCTGCAACAGCCACAACAAGAACGCGGTGGCCGCCGGCTGCAGCATCGAGTTCCTCAAACCGGCGCACGCCGGCGACGTGCTGACCTGCGAAGGCGTCGAGCAGACCCTGCAGGGCCGGCACGGCATCTACGACATGAAGGTCACCAACCAGAAGGGCGAAGTCGTGGCCATGTTTCGCGGCAAGAGCGCGGTGATCCCCGGCCAGGTGTTTCCGGAGGAGGCAGGCGCATGAACCACTTTCCGCTCGAACCGATCGAGAAGGCCAGTGTCGATGAGTTGCGCGCGCTGCAGCTCAAGCGCCTGCAGGCCACGCTGCGCCACGCATACCAGAACTCGCCGGTCTACCGCCGCAAGTTCGACGAGGCCGGCGTGCATCCGGACGACTGCAAGAGCCTGAGCGACCTCGCCAAGTTTCCCTTCACCACCAAGAAGGACCTGCGCGACAGCTACCCCTTCGGCATGTTCGCGGTGCCGCGCGAGCAGTGCGCGCGCATCCACGCCAGCAGCGGCACCACCGGCAAGCCGACCGTGGTCGGCTACACGCTCAAGGACATCGACACCTGGGCGACGGTGGTGGCGCGCAGCATCCGCGCCAGCGGCGCACGGCCCGGCGACCTGGTGCACGTGAGCTACGGCTACGGCCTGTTCACCGGCGGCCTGGGCGCGCACTACGGCGCCGAGCGGCTGGGCCTGACCGTGGTGCCCTTCGGCGGCGGCCAGACCGAGCGCCAGGTGCAGCTGATCCAGGACTTTCGGCCCGACATCATCATGGTCACGCCCAGCTACATGCTGGCGATTGCCGACGAGTTCCAGCGCCAGGGCATCGACCCGCGCGAGAGCAGCCTGCGCATCGGCATCTTCGGCGCCGAGCCGTGGACCAACGACATGCGGCTGGCGATCGAACACCGCATGCGCATCGACGCCGTGGACATCTACGGCCTGTCGGAGGTGATGGGGCCGGGCGTGGCCAACGAGTGCGTCGAGACCAAGGACGGCCCGACCATCTGGGAGGACCACTTCTACCCCGAGATCATCGACCCCGAAACCGGCGAGCCGGTGGCCGACGGCGAGATGGGCGAGCTGGTGTTCACCAGCCTGACCAAGGAGGCGCTGCCCATCATCCGCTACCGCACGCGCGACCTCACGCGGCTGCTGCCCGGCACCGCGCGCACCATGCGCCGCATGGAAAAAATCACCGGCCGCAGCGACGACATGATGATCGTGCGCGGCGTCAACGTGTTCCCGACCCAGATCGAGGAACTGATCCTCAAGCGCCCCGAACTGACCGCGCACTACCAGTGCGTGCTCACGCGCGAGAACCACATGGACTGCCTGACGGTGGCGGTGGAGACGCGGCCGGGGCTGTCACCGGACAGCATCGAGGCGCGCGCGGCGGCCGAGCTGCTGCGGCACGAGATCAAGGTCTACGTCGGCTCCAGCGTCGAGGTGTCGCTCCAGCCCGAAGGCGGTGTGGAGCGCAGCCAGGGCAAGGCCAAACGGGTGGTCGACCGACGGCCGAAGTGAGTTCTGCCGGGCACTTGCGGATGTGTGGCCAGGCTGCTTTGTGTAGTTCTTTGGACTGCGGGTTAAACCCCGCTATCCGATTGGGAGCACGGTGGCTAAATTGATTGCCATCTGTTGAGGTTTCATGGACAAGAACACTTTGTTCGTCAAGACCGAGAAGGGCCGGGACGCAATGGCGCGCCGGGTGCCGGAGCTCGGTCCCCGCCTGCGGTCCATGCTGATTCTGGTGGACGGCAAGCGCAACGCTGCCGAACTCGACAAGCTCGGGGCGGGACTGGGGGGCGCAGCCGCGTTGCTGGAGCAGCTGCTGGCCCACGACTGGATCGCGCCTCATGATTCCCATGGACCCTCGGTCCAGTACGCGGCACCGCTGGTCAATGGCCAGCTCCCCGTGGCACCAGTGCCAGCTGCTGCCGAGGCCGGCATTCCCGCCCTGCAACCAGCGCCTGTCGCTTCCCAGCCGCTTGCGGGGTCGGTGCTGCCCTTTGTGGACGCCCGGCGTCTGGTGGTCCGTTTCATCAACGACGCCGCCGGACCCATGGGCGAGCTGACGGCGATCAAGGTCGAGTCCTGCAAGACGGCGCCCGAGTTGCAGGCCCAGCTGCCCCGCGTGCGCGAAGCACTGCAGAACTACCGTGGCGCGGCCACGGTGCAGCGGTTCGACCAGGAGATCGTGCCGCAACTGCCGCGCCACTGAGGCGGCCGGGCGCTGCTCAGCCGGTGGAGCAGCGGGTCAGCCAGTCGCCCAGGCGGGCAGCGTCCTCGACCGTCAGCCGCACGGCGGTGTCGTCGGCGGGCCAGGTCAGCGAGCAGCGCAGCAACCGCCCGTCGCGCGAAACCAGGGCCGTGAGCGCGCTGCGGGTGCCGCGCAGGGCCGCCACTTCGTCGAGCTTGCGCACGCGCCAGGCCTCGGCCGGCAGGCCGCGCCGCGCGGGGGCGAATTCCACGCCCAGCCACTCGTCGCCCGCCGCCAGGCCGGCCGCCTCGCCCGCGCCGCCGCGCAGCACGTTCTTGACCGTCAGGCCACTGCTGTCGGCTGCAACGCGCAGGCCTAGCGATTGCGCCAGCGGCGCCTTGTCGCGGTGCACCTTGGCGCCGGCCGCCGCCAGCAGGTCCAGCACCGGCAGGTCGGCCGTGCCGTGCACCCACTGGGCCAGTTCGGCGGCGAAACTGCGCTTGCCGAGCTGGCGCAGCACCGTGGACAGGTCGGACTCGCGCATCGGCCCGCCCTGCGTGCGATGCCAGAGTGCGCGCATCACCTCGTCCAGCGAACCGCGGCCTTCGGCACGCAGCGTCAGGTCCAGACACATCGCCACCAGCGCACCTTTGGTGTAGTAGCTGATGGTGGCGTTGGGCGTGTTTTCGCCCACTCGGTAGTAGCGGGTCCAGGCGTCGAAGCTGGCCTGGGCCACGCTCTGCACGCGCTGGCCCGGGCTCTGCTGCACCTGGTTGATGGTCTTGGTCACCAGCTGCAGGTAGGTGGCGTCGTCGATCAGGCCGGCGCGGCGCAGGAACAGGTCGTCGTAGTAGCTGGTGAAACCTTCGAAGAACCACAGCAGCTCGGTGTGGTTCTCGCGCGTGTAGTCGTAGCGTTTGAATTCGGCCGGCCGCAGGCGCTTGACGTTCCAGGTGTGGAAGTACTCGTGGCTGATCAGGCCCAGCAGCGTGGTGTAGCCGTCGGTGGCCTTGAGGGCGGCGGGCTTGGCGTCCTTGGCGCTGATCTTGGGCAGGTCGGTGCGCTGGGCGATGAGCGCGGTCGAGTTGCGGTGTTCCAGCCCGCCGTAGCCCTCGCCGCTGGCGTGCAGCATGAAGACGTAGCGCTCGTAGGGCGGTTGGCCGTCGCCGTGCCAGAAGCGGATCTGCGCCTCGCAGATGCGGCGCGTGTCGTCCAGCAGGCGCTGGCCGTCGAACCAGCCGCCCGCGCCGCTGACCACGAAGCGGTGCGGCACGCCGCAGGCGCTGAACTCGCCGCTCCAGAACGTGCCCATCTCGACCGGGCAGTCGGCCAGTTCGTCGTAGTTCTGGGCCAGGTAGGTGCCGAAACCCCGTTCGTCGGCCTTCACCGGGCGCAGGCCGGTGGCCACCTGCCAGCCGGCGGGCGCGTCGCCCGGCTGGATCTCGATGGCGTGCGGCTCGTCCTCGCGGCCGGCCACCATCAGGCACAGGCTGGTGGCGTTGAAGAAACCGCGCGTGGTGTCCAGGAAGGCGGTGCGCACCGAGGCGTCGAAGGCGTAGACCTCCCAGCGCAGGCTGAGCGTGCGCTGGCCGTCGTTGTCCACCTGCCAGCGGTGCTTGTCGAGCTGTTTCACCGCCAGCGCCTCGCCGCCCTGCGTCGCGCTCAGGTGCTGCAGGTGCTGCGAAAACTCGCGCACCAGGTAGCTGCCCGGAATCCAGACCGGCAGCATGAGCTTCTGAGACCTGGCCGGGCGGTCGATGTCCAGCGTGACGGCGAACAGGTGGGCGCGGTGGCTCAGCGGCTCGACGCGGTAGCGCAGGCCAGGGGTCGTGGTTTTGTTGCGGCTCACAGGGCTCCCGCGCCGATGAAGCAGCTCAGCGCTGCGATGGAGGAAAGTCGGAAGCGCAGCGTGAGCCAGGCCTCCAGGCCGGCGCGGCGGTAAAGCGTGCGGTCGGCCAGGTAGCAGATGATCAGCATGAAGCCCAGCCAGGCCAGACCCGCAAAGGCGGGCATCAGCAGCCCGGGCCAGGCCAGCAGCGAGGGCACGATGCCCCAGAGAAAGTGGTTGCGCTGGTGGTGCGGGACGTGTGGCAGCCCACGTTCATGGCGGCCACCGAGCCAGCCGATGCCCCAGTGAATGCCGCCGAGGAACGAGATGATCAGCGCCGCGTAGCCGGTCATGGCGATGGCCACCCAGGGCTGCAGGGCCACGTCCACCAGCCACAGCAGCGCCGCCAGCATGACGAAGGGGATCAGACCGGCCTGGCCCAGGGTGCGGGCCAGCGCCGCGTCGTCGGGGTCGTGCAGGGGCAGGGTCATCGGCGAGGCGGCGTCTTCGTGGAGGCGGGTTACTTGGCTTCGGCCAGCAGCTTCTCGACGCGGTCGGCGCCGATGGCGCCCGGCACGCGGGTGCCGTTGGCGAAGATCAGGGTCGGCGTGCCGGTGATGCGGTTCTTCTTGCCGAACTCCAGGTTGCGGGCCAGGGCGGCGGTGTCGCAGTTGGCGGCCGCCGGCGTCACGTCCTTGACCATCCAGTCCAGGAAGGCCTTGCCCTTGTCCTTGGCGCACCAGATGTTGCGCGACTTGTCGACCGAATCCTGGCTCAGGATCGGGTAGAGGAAGACGTGCACGGTGACGTTGTCGATCTTGGTCAGGTCGCGCTCGAAGCGCTTGCAGTAGCCGCAGTTCGGGTCTTCGAACACGGCCACCTTGCGCTTGCCGTTGCCGCGCACGATGGTGAAGGCGTCCTTGATCGGCAGGTCCTTGAAGTCGATCTCGGTCAGCTTGG
Source organism: Hydrogenophaga sp. NH-16 (assembly GCF_004006415.1). Taxonomy (NCBI): domain Bacteria; kingdom Pseudomonadati; phylum Pseudomonadota; class Betaproteobacteria; order Burkholderiales; family Comamonadaceae; genus Hydrogenophaga; species Hydrogenophaga sp. NH-16. The sequence continues at coordinate 1,306,849 of NZ_CP029344.1, read as the reverse complement.
CCTGGCGCTTCTCGGTCAGGTCTTCCTGGGCACGCACGTCGATCAGGTTGCCCTGGATCAGGAAGTTGCCCTGCGCGTCGGTGTAGAAGATCTCGCTCTGGTTGACGCGCACCTCGTACAGGCCTTCCATCGGGGTCTTGCTGATCTCGTCGATGGGCGGCAGCTTGGGCAGGCGCTCGGTCAGGTTCTTGCGGATGGTGGCTTCCTGCGCGAAGGCACCCAGGCTGGCGAGGGCCAGGGCGAGCGCAATGGCGGAAGTGGTGAGGAATTTCATGGGTTCGCCTGTGGCGTGAAGGTTGATCGGGGGCCGACAGCGGTTCAGGCCGTCTGGCCCATGGCCTTGCGGGCCAGCCAGTGTTTCAGCGGTCCGAGACGGTCGACGCCGCTCATGCCCCAGTTGCGCAGCGCCTGCACGCGGCTGTCGGTCTGGCCGAACAGCCCGAACAGGCCATCGGTCAGCCAGCCCATGGCGCCCACCTCGGCCTGCCGTGCGCGCTCGTAGCGGCGCAGCAGCTTGAGGTCGCCCAGTTCGCGCCAGAACTCGCGCTCGTGGACCACGCGCGCCAGTTTTGCCGCGTCGGCCAGGCCGACGTTCAGGCCCTGCCCGGCCAGCGGGTGCATGGCGTGGGCCGCGTCACCGGCCAGCGCCACACTGCCCTGCGCCGTCTGCGCGATCCAGCGCCGGGCCCAGGAAAGCTCCAGCGGCCAGGCCTGGGCCGGACCCTGCAACTGCATGCCGCCCAGCGCCGAACCACAACGTTCCTGCACCGCCTGTGCCAGCGCCTGGGGATCGGCGGCCAGCCATTCTTCGGATTGCTGAGCAGGGACAGACCAGACCAGCGCCACGGAGTTCCCCTGCGCACCGTCCAGCGGCAGCAGGGCGAGGATTTCTCCACGGGCGAACCACTGGCGCGCGACGCCGCCATGGGGCTGTTCGGTGGTCAGGCGGGCGGCCACCGCCTTGTGCGGGTAGGGGCGGACGTCGAATTCCAAGCCCAGTTCCTCGCGGGTGGCGCTGCGCTTGCCCTCGCAGACCACGGTCAGCGCGGCCGGCACGGGTTCGTTCACACGCTCGATGCCACCCTGGAAGCCGATGGCATCGGCCAGGCGCTTTTCCAGCGCCGGCACGTCCACGATCCAGGTCAGCGCCTCCACGCCCTGGTCGGCGGCCGAGAAATGGAGGTCGCCGCCGTCGTCGCCGTGCACCTCCATGCGGCTGACGGGCGTCACGGCCGCGGGCCCGGCGTCGCCGTCTTCGGGCCAGGCCCGCAGCGACTGCAGCAGGGCGCGGGCGCTGGTGTTGAGGGCATAGGCCCGAACGTCGGGGGCGGCGGCAGGGGGGCGGGGAGAAGCCACCAGCGCCACCTTCAGGCGCTCGCGCGCCAGCAGCAGGGCCAGGGTCTGCCCGACCACGCCGGCGCCACGGATGCACACATCAAAACGCCGCGCGGCGGCCGGAGACGGGGAGGGGAGAGCCATCCGGGGATTTTAGGAGCAGGCCACAATCCGGGCATGAACACCCTCACCGAGTCCCCTGTGGCCGCCGCCGACGTCCAGGCCCGCATCGCCCAGCTCTGGGTCTACCCCGTCAAGTCCTGCGCGGGCGTGCCGCTGGAGCAGGCGCTGCTCACGCCGACCGGCCTCGAATGGGACCGGGCCTGGATGGTGGTGGACGCGCAGGGCGAGTTCGTGACCCAGCGCGAGCTGCCGCGCATGGCGCTGATCCAGCCCGCGTTCAAGCTCGACCAGCTGGTGCTGCGCGCGCCGGGCATGCTGGCGCTGCACCTGTCGCTGGATGGCGTGGAGTCGCCGCGCCGCGTGCGGGTCTGGGACGACGAGGTCGACGCCTGGGACATGGGCGACCTGGCGGCGCAGTGGTTCTCCGACTTCCTCGGGCCGGACGCGCCTCAGGACCTGAAAAAACTGCGCCTGGTGCGCTTCGACCCCGAGGTGAAGCGCCTCTGCAGCCTGAAATGGACGGGCGGCCGCGAGTCGGTGACGCAGTTTGCCGATGGCTTCGGCGTGCTGGTGGCGAGCACGGCCTCGCTGGACGAGCTGAACGCGCGGCTGGAGAAGGCGGGCGAAGCGCCGGTGGACGCGCGGCGCTTCCGGCCGAACATCGTGCTGTCGGACGTGGAACCGCACGATGAGGACCGCATCGCCGGCTGGCGCGTGCAGGCCGAGGGCGGCGTGGCCGCGCTGGAAAACGTCAAGCCCTGCGCGCGCTGCCCGATCCCGAACATCGACCCGGCCACCGCCACCTCGACCCCGGCGGTCAGCGACGCCCTGCAGGCCTACCGGCAGGACCCGCGCCTGAACGGTTCCATCACCTTCGGCATGAACGCCATCGTGCTGGAGGGCGACGGGCTGGTGCTGAAGGTCGGGCAGGCCGTGGGCGCCGACTGGCAGTTCGACTGACGGCGGCCCGGCGCCGCTCAGCCGGCGCGGGCGAACTGCGCCCGGTAGCGGGCCGGTGTCATGGCGGTGGATTGCCGGAACTGCCGTGAAAAGTGCGGCTGGTCGGCGAAGCCGCAGTGGTAGCCCACCTCGGCCACCGACAGACCGCTGGTGGTGAGCAGGTCCGCCGCACACTGCACCCGGGCGGCGGTCAGCAGGCCGGAGAAGCACAGCTGCCGCCGGGCCAGGTGGCGCTGCAGGCTGCGGGCAGACAGCGCACAGACGCGGGCCAGGTCGTCCACCCGCCATGGGCGTCCGGGGTCGGCGCGCAGGGCGGTGTGCAAGGCCTCGAGCCACCGGTCGCCGGACGCCGGGTGAGCCTCGGGCGGGTGTGGGTCCCCGGCCACATCCGCGGCATCCCAGCGCAGTTCCCAGGTGTGCAGGGTCTGCGGCCAGGGGCCGTCGCGCCATTGGCCGTCCCGCCGCAGCCAGTGCCGGCCGCCCACCGGGCGGGCCTGCACCGGCCGCCCCGCCACCCGCTCGCACAGGGCGACCAGCAGGCCGAACACCAGCACGTCCTCGGCCGCGGTGGGTCGCTGGCCGGGCGACAGGGACAGGTGCTGCAGCCGCACGCGACCGGGGCCCAGGGCCTCCACGCGGGTGCGGTGCCGGGCATGGACAAAGCGTTCCAGCCGCTGCCACCGCGCCAGCAGGTCCCAGGGGTCCGTCGCGAGCACCAGCGCCCGCAGTGTGGGTTCTTCGGGCAGCTCCCGGATCGCGTCGCCGATGCGCGCCAGGCCCGCCGGGCCGATCGACGGCCACAGCCCCGCCAGCAGGGCGCGCTTGTCGTCCAGCGCCACAAGCCCATGCCGCGCCGCAACCGGCGGCGGTGGTGCGTGGCCCTGGTGCCGCAGGCCGTGGGCCACCAGCCGGAGCATCGCGGCCGAGGCAAAGTCGTTCATGGGCCGCGCCTGGCCAGCAGCGAGGGTTGCAGGGGAAAGCGGGTGAGGCGCACGCCGGTCGCATCGCGGATGGCGTTGGCAATGGCGCCGGCCGAGGCCACGATGGCGGTTTCACCGGCCCCGGCGGGCGGTCCGTCGTCGTCGATCAGCACGATGTCCATGGGCGGAGTGTCGCGCAGGCTCGGCAACGGCGCCTCGCCCAGGCTGCCGGCGGCGATGCGCGAGCCGGCCGCCGTCAGTTCGTCGTGCAGCACCATGCCCAGGCCCCAGACCAGGTTGCCTTCGCACTGGGCGCGCACCTGGTCGGGGTTGATCACGGTGCCGCAGTCGTGGGCGCAGCGCAGCCGGGTCACCACCACCGTGCCGTCGGGCGCCACGCGCACCTCCGCGAGCACGGCGGCATGGCTGCTGGCCTTGTAGGTGCCGCAGGCCACGCCGCGTCCGACGCGGTCGCTCCCGGCGGCGGGCGCTGGCGCCGGCACCCCGTCGACCACGGTGCGCAGCACGCGCGCCAGGCGCGGCTCGCCGATGTGGCGCAGCCGGAACGCCACCGGGTCGGCGCCGGCCAGGCGGGCGCACTCGTCGATGGCCGACTCGATGGCCAGCGCGTTGGGGCCGGCGCCCAGGCCGCGCCAGGGGCCGGTGAACACCGGCAGCCGCGTCACCGCGAACTCGGTGCGGCGGCGCTGGGCGCGGTAGGGCAGGTCGGCGCCGCGCGCCACGCCGCGGTCGCCCACCAGGTCGGCCAGCCGCTGCATCCAGACCGGCATGCCGGCGTTGGTGAACAGGATGTGGCTGCTGGAGAACGCGTGCCACCAGTCGACCAGCTCGCCGTTGCGCACACGGGCGCGGATGCGGTGGCTCGACGGCGGCCGGTGGAAGCCCTGCCGGTACTCCTGGGCGCGGGTCCACTGCACCTTGACGGGCGCGCCGATGGCGTGGGCCAGCACGGCGGCCTCCAGCTCCACCGTGCACAGGGTGCGCCCGCCGAACGCGCCGCCCACCCGGCATGCCTGCACGCGCACGCCGGCCTCGTCCAGCCCGAGGCTGCGGGCGATCACGTCGCGTACATAGAACGCGTCCTGTGTGCCGACCCAGACCTCCAGCACGCCGTCCGCGCCCTTCGCGGCCACCGCGGCGCGCGGCTCGATGGCGTTGTGCGCCGCCAGCGGCGTGTCGATGCGCAGGTCCAGGTCCCAGGCAGCGCTGCGGTCGATGGCGTCGTCGTGGATCTGGTTCCCCAGCCTGCCGCCGGCCAGGTGCCGGTCGATGTCGATCAGCCGGTCGATGTCGGCCTGCTCGAACGCGTCGTCGTGCTGCCAGCGGGGTGCCAGCGCGGCCTCGATCCGGTCCAGCGTCCCGGGGGTGCGCGCCACGATGCCCAGCCCCGGACTGAGCCGCTGCATCAGGCGCTCGTCCTGCACGAGGGCCACGAACCCCGGCACGGCGCGCGCCGCGGCCTCGTTCCAGCCCGCCAGCCGCGACGGCCGGTCGGCGGAAACCGGGGCGCGCAGCACCCGGCCGAACACCATGCCGGGCAGGCGCACGTCGGCCGCGTACAGCGGGGCGCCGGTGACGATGGCGCGCCCCTGTTCCAGCGGCACGCGCCGGCCCACGAGGCGGGCGCCGGACCGGAACGCGCGCAGCTCGTTCATCGGTCGGGGCTCGGCGCTGCGCACGCCCGTGGTGTGGCCGGCCGCGAGTGCGTCGCGCAGCGTGGCGCAGGCCTGCGCGAGCGGCAGCGCGAAGTCCTTGACCGATTCGCTGCCCACGGTGGCGCGCACGCGGGGTATGTCCTGGGTGTGCGGCAGCCGCAGGGTGACGCGGTCCCAGTCCACACCGAGTTCGTCGCAGGCCACCTGCTTGAGCGCGGTGGCGATGTTCTGGCCCATCTCGGCGCGCGGCAGCAGCAGCTCGTAGCGGCCGTTGGCGTGGCGGACCCAGCCCAGGGCATCCTCGTAGGCCGCCGCCGGGCGCTTGGGGATCACCGGGATGGCGCAGCCGGCGACAAAGCCCACGGCCAGCACACCGCCTGCCTGCAGGAAGTGCCGCCGCTTCATTGCCCGCTCCCGGTGGCCTGCGCGGCGCGCAGCACCGAGGCCCGGATGCGCTGCTGGGTGCCGCAGCGGCAGAGGTTGCCGGACAGGGCCGCGTCGATGTCCGCCGCGTTCGGCGAAGGGCGCTGCCGCAGCAGCGCCACCGTGGCCATGATCTGCCCCGACTGGCAGTAGCCGCACTGCGGCGTGGCCTGGTCCAGCCAGGCCTGCTGCACCGGGTGCAGGTCACCGTCCGGGGCTGCCAGGCCTTCGATGGTCTCCACGCGGGAGGCACCCACCGCCACCACCGGCGTGAGGCAGGCGCGTCGCGGCTGGCCGTCGATCAGCACCGTGCAGGCGCCGCACTGGCCCGCGCCGCAGCCGAATCGGGTGCCGGTGAGGCCCAGCGCCTCGCGCAGCACCACCAGCAAGCTTTCGTCCTGCCAGTCGGGCGGGACCTCCCGGACGCTGTGGTTGACCTGGATCTGCATGAGGGTCTCCGCGTGGTGAACACGCGTGCAATGTGCCGCACACAGGCCGGTGCGGTCTTGAACAATCGCGCCACGCCCGCGCCGACGCAGAAGGCCGCTCCAGGGCGGAGCGGATCACATGGATGCCGAGGCTGCCTATGAGGCGGTGGGGTGCCGGGTTGGCAACGGTGCTTCGACCAGCGGACCGGCTGGCCAGCGCAGTCGCTGGCCGGTGCGCGCGGCCAGCGACTCGATGTCGTCCGGGCTGTCCACGTCGGTCCGGTAGCGCGTGTTGGTGGTGGCCCAGCGGTGCACGGCCTGCGGGTGGGCCTGCTGCCATTGCCTGCAGCCCACGCGCGCCTCGCTGGCCAGGATCTGTTCGCGCACTGTCTGGCTGAACACCACCGGGTTGCCGGGCAGGCCGTCCACCGTGGGCTGCACGACCTCGGTGTCGGCGGGCCGCATCCGGTAGGCGCCGATCAGGTCGCGGATGTCCTGCGAATGGATCAGGGGCTGGTCGGCCAGGGCCACCAGCACGGCGTCGATCTGGCCGGGCAGCGCCTGCAGGCCCAGCCGCAGCGACGAGATCTGGCCTGCGTCCGGGTCGGGGTTGTGCGCCAGCGTGACCGGGAAGTCGCGTACCACCGGTTCGATGCGGTCGGCGTAGTGGCCCAGCACCACCACCAGCTCGTCCGCACCCGCGCCCGAAAGCGCGGTCAGCAGGCGCCGGATCAGCGGCACCCCGTCCAGTTCCAGCAGGCACTTGGGTTGGTGGCCCATGCGCGAGGCCGACCCAGCCGCCAGCAGCACCGCGCCGATGCGCGGGGGTGGCGGGTGGTGTGGCAAGGGGGACGTTGCGGGGATGGCCATGGGCGTCCAGATTAACCGTTTCAGGCCCGTCGCTTACACTTTCGGGTTGATTTTTCGAGGTATTCCATGAGTCTCCAATGCGGCATCGTCGGCCTGCCCAACGTCGGCAAGTCCACCCTTTTCAACGCCCTGACCAAGGCCGGCATCGCCGCTGAAAACTACCCCTTCTGCACCATCGAGCCCAACACCGGCGTGGTGGAAGTGCCCGATCCGCGCCTGGCCCAGCTGGCCGAGATCGTCCAGCCCGAGCGCGTGGTGCCCGCCATCGTGGAGTTCGTGGACATCGCCGGCCTGGTGGCCGGTGCCAGCACCGGCGAAGGCCTGGGCAACAAGTTCCTGGCCCACATCCGCGAGACCGACGCCATCGTCAACGTGGTGCGCTGCTTCGAAGACCCGAACGTGATCCACGTCGCCAACAAGGTCGACCCGATCGCCGACATCGAGGTGATCCAGACCGAGCTCTGCCTGGCCGACCTGGCCTCGGTGGAAAAAGCCATCCACCGCATCAGCAAGGTGGCGCGCGCGGGCGACAAGGAAGCCATCAAGCAGCTGGCCATCCTGGAAAAGTGCCAGACCGCGCTCAACGACACCCAGCCGGTGCGCACCATCGACTTCAGCAAGGAAGAACGCGCCCAGCTCAAGCAGTTCTTCCTGATCACCGCCAAGCCGGCCATGTTCGTGGCCAACGTGTCGGAAGACGGTTTCGAGAACAACCCCTTCCTGGACCGCCTCAAGGCCTTCGCCGAGAAACAGAACGCGCCCGTGGTCGCCATCTGCGCCAAGATCGAAGCCGAACTCTCCGAGATGGACGACGCCGACCGGCTGGAATTCCTCAAGGAACTGGGCCAGGACGAGCCGGGCCTGAACCGCCTGATCCGCGCCGCCTACAAGCTGCTGGGCCTGCAGACCTACTTCACCGCAGGCGTGAAGGAAGTGCGCGCCTGGACCATCCACGTCGGCGACACCGGCCCGCAGGCGGCCGGCGTGATCCACACCGACTTCGAGAAGGGCTACATCCGCGCCCAGACCATTGCCTTCGACGACTTCATCGCCTACAAGGGCGAGCAGGGCGCGAAGGATGCCGGCAAGATGCGCGCCGAGGGCAAGGACTACGTCGTCAAGGACGGCGACGTGATGAACTTCCTGTTCTCGTCCTAATCTCTGACATGTCCGACACCGGCCGGCCCGAACCGCAACGCCTGGCCAAACGCCTGGCCGCGCAGCTGCCCTGCTCGCGCGGCGACGCCGAGCGTTACATCGCCGGCGGCTGGGTGCGGGTCGATGGCGTGGTGGTTGAAGAACCCATGGAGCGGGTGCGTGACGAACAGGTGGTCACCCTCGATCCGAAGGCCAAGCTCGAATCGCTGGCCTCTGTGACGCTGATCTGGCACAAGCCGGCGGGGCATGTCCTGCCCGAGGCACCGCTTCTCCCCGACGACATCGCTGCGCGCTGGTTCACCCCGGAGCTGCGCTTTGCCGGCGACCGTTCGGGCGTGCGCCCGCTCAAGGCGCACCGCCACAAGCTGCTGCCGGTGGCGCCGCTGGGCGAATTGTCCAGCGGCCTGATGGTGTTCACCCAGAACCCAGGCGTGGCGCGCAAGATGACCGACGACGCCACCCAGCTGGAGCACGAATGGCTGGCCGAGGTGGCGGCCGATCCGGCGCTGGAAGACGGTGCGCGGCGCGACGAGGTGCTCCGGTCGCTGGGCAAGCCCGCGTTCTTCGACGGCTGGGCGGTGCCGACGGCACGCGCCAGCTGGCAGAGCGAGTTTCGGCTGCGGCTGGCGATCAAGGGCAACCGGCCTGGCCAGGTCCCACATCTGTGCGAACGCGCCGGGCTGCAGCTCACCGGCTTGCGGCGTCTGCGGCTGGGCCGCATCGCCCTGGCCGGGCTGCCGGTGGGGCAGTGGCGCTACCTGATGCCATACGAACGCTTCTGAGCCTTCGAGGCGCGAGCGCTCAGGCCCATGGCCAGCAGCATCAGCGCCAGCCCGACCCAGTGCAGCCGCAACATGTGGCCTTGCGCAATCAGCGCGCCGCCCAGCGCGGCGCCCAGTCCCTGGCCGGCGTATATCGCCGAGGTGTTGAGCGCCACGGACGCCGGCGCCAGCACTGGAGACAAGTGCACCAGGCGCGCCTGCTGGGCCGAGTTGCTGGCGAAGCAGCCCAGCGCCCAGGGCACCATCACCAGGGCCTGCGCCACCAGCCCCGCATGACCGAGGGGCCAGAACATGAGGCTGGTGGCCATCAGCAGCAGGGAAATCTGGACGGCACGCGGAGCGCCCAGCCGGTCGACCCAGCGGGTGAGCGCGATGTTGCCGAACAGGCCGAAGGCACCGAACCACAGGAACAGCATCGAGAGCACCGCAGCGCTGGCCGACAGCGTCTGCTGCAGATAGGGCGCGAAGTACGCGAACAGGATGAACTGTCCGAACGCGGACAGCAGGGTGACACCCAGCGCCAGCACCAGCGGCGCCGACCCCAGCGTCTGGCCCCAGGCGGCCCGTGACAGGGCCGCCGGCCGCACGCCGTCGGGCATGGCGCGCCAGACCCAGGCGGCGCTGCCGACGGCCAGCACCGCGACCAGCGCGAATGCCCAGCGCCAGCCCAGCACGCCGCCGATCCAGGCCGACAGCGGCATGCCCAGCACCGAGGCCACCGACCATCCCAGGAACACGAAGGAAATGGCGCGCCCGCGCTGCGCCTCGGGCACCAGCAGGCCGATGCAGGCGGCCGCCTGCGGGGTGAAGACGGCTGGCGCCACCACCGCCAGCACGCGCAGCGGCAGCAGCGAGAGGTAGCTGGGAGCGAGGGCGCTCAGTCCCATCAGCAGCGCGTACCAGAGCAGGGTCAGGGTGAGCAGGCGGCGCCGGTCCCAGCCGGCGACCAGGGTGGCGAACAGCGGTGCGCCCAGGCCCATCATGATGGCCGCCGCGGTGATCAGCTGGCCGGCCTGAGGGATCGACACGCTCAGCGACTGGCTGATGTCGGTCAGGGTGCCCGGCACCGCCATCACGCCGGTGCCGATCACGAAGTTGCCGGTCATCAGCGCCCAGAGGGCGGACGGCGGGCGCGCATGGTGAGACGGGGTGGACATCGGTGCAGTATCGCGGGCGGGTGGGGCTGTCGGTCAGAACGACAGTCCCCCCGGGAACACCCACAGCAGCAAGGCCGTGAGCACGATGTAGCGCAGCAGCTTGCCCACGGCCATCCACGCGACACAAGGCCAGAACGGAAAGCGCAGCCAGCCCGCCACCGCGCACAGCGGGTCGCCGATCACTGGCAGCCAGGCCATCACGCAGGCCTTGGGGCCGAAGCGCTGCAGCCAGTCCAGCGCGTGCAGTTCGGTGGACTTGTGGCGCGCCCGGTCGACCACCCGGTGGGCGCCGGCGCCGATGAACCAGTTGAGCGCGCCGCCTGCGGTGTTGCCCACCGTGGCCACCGCGATGGCCGGCCAGAACAGCCCCGGGTTGAGCTTGAGCAGGCCGAACAAGGCGGCTTCCGAACCGACCGGCAGCAGCGTGGCCGACACGAAGGACACCACCAGCAGGGCGCCCAGGCCGGCCTCGGGCATGGCCAGCCAGTGCAACAGGGAACTCAGCCAGTCGGACATGTGCGGGGTGTGGGTATCAAGGTGCAACCAGTGGTCGGGATATCGTCTGCTGAAAAAACAGGCAGATACAATGCGCATCCCCTTCGCGCGGGCGACGCCGCCTTCGCCGCGACACCCACCCTCCAGACCATTCTCCCATCGCCATGCAACTGGGTCCGTACACCCTGCCGAATGCCCTGTTCGTTGCGCCCATGGCGGGGGTGACGGACCGGCCGTTCCGCAAGCTGTGCAAGCGGCTGGGCGCGGGGTATGCGGTCAGCGAGATGGTCACCAGCCGGCCCGACCTGCAGGACAGCCTCAAGACCTCGCGCCGCGCCGACCACAGCGGCGAGCCCGGCCCCATCGCGGTGCAGATCGCCGGCACCGACGCGCAGATGATGGCCGACGCCGCGCGATACAACATCGACCGCGGCGCGCAGATCATCGACATCAACATGGGCTGCCCGGCCAAGAAGGTCTGCAACAAGTGGGCCGGTTCGGCCCTGATGCAGGACGAGGCGCTGGCACTGCAGATCGTCGAGGCGGTGGTCGACGCGGCCGCGCCGCACGGCGTGCCGGTCACGCTCAAGATGCGCACCGGCTGGTGCGCCGACGTGAAGAACGCGCCGGTGATTGCGAAGGCCGCCGAAGCCGCCGGCGTGCAGATGCTGACGGTGCACGGCCGCACGCGCGAGCAGGGCTACAAGGGCTTCGCCGAACACGAGACCGTGGCCGCGATCAAGCGCGCCGTGCGCATTCCCGTGGTGGCCAACGGCGACATCGACAGCCCGCACAAGGCGGCCGAGGTGCTGCGCCACACCGGCGCCGACGCGATCATGATCGGCCGCGCGGCCCAGGGTCGGCCCTGGATCTTCCGCGAGATCGCGCACTTCCTGGCGACCGGCCAGGATCTGCCGGCGCCCGACCTGATGGAAGTCAAGGCCTGGCTGCTCGATCACCTGGAAGATCACTACAGCCTGTACGGCGAGTACACCGGCGTGCGCAGCGCGCGCAAGCATCTGGGCTGGTATGCCCAGGCGCTGCCCCTGCCCGCGGGCGAGGCCGCGACGTTCCGCCAGCGCGTCAATGCGCTCACGACCGCCCAGGCGCAGCTGGACTGCGTGCGCGACAGCCTCGACGCCTGGGCCGCGACCGGCCAGCAACAAGACAAACACACCCGAGAAGACTGGAAACTGGCAGCATGAGCAACCACAACCTGCACGACTGTGTGCGTGCCAGCATCGAAAGCTATTTCCGCGACCTCGACGGCACCGACCCGGCCGGCCTGCACGACATGCTGGTCAAGGCGGTGGAGAAGCCCCTGCTCGAAGTCGTGATGCAGCAGTCGCAGAACAACCAGTCGCGCGCCGCGCAATGGCTGGGGCTGAACCGCAACACGCTGCGCAAGAAGCTGCTCGAACACAAGCTGATCGACTGAACGATCCCCCGTTTTTCAAACCTCCCGACCTATCCCATGCGCGCACTTCTCTCCGTCTCCGACAAGACCGGCATCGTCGAATTCGCCCAGGCCCTGCACGGCCTCGGCGTGACCCTTCTCTCCACCGGCGGCACCGCCAAGCTGCTGGCCGACAAGGGCCTGCCCGTCACCGAGGTGGCCGAGGTCACGAACTTCCCCGAGATGCTCGACGGCCGCGTCAAGACCCTGCACCCCAAGGTGCACGGTGGCCTGCTGGCCCGCCGTGAGCTGCCCGAGCACATGGCCGCACTGAAGGAGCACGGCATCGAGACCATCGATCTGCTGGTGGTCAACCTCTACCCGTTCGAGGCCACGGTAGCCAAGGCCGGCTGCACCCTGGCCGACGCGATCGAGAACATCGACATCGGCGGCCCGGCCATGGTGCGCAGCGCCGCCAAGAACTGGAAGGACGTGGGCGTGGTCACCGACGCCGGCCAGTACGAGGCCGTGATCGCCGAACTCAAGGCGGCTGGCAAGCTCTCCGACAAGCTGCGCTTCGCGCTGTCGGTCGCGGCTTTCAACCGCATTGCGCAGTACGACGGCGCCATCAGCGACTACCTGTCGTCGGTGACGTTTGAAGAAGAGAAGCTGGCCGAAAGCTATGTGCCGGCGCGCAACCTGTTCCCCGGCCAGTCCAACGGCCAGTTCATCAAGCTGCAGGACCTGCGCTACGGCGAGAACAGCCACCAGCAGGCCGCGCTGTACCGCGACCTGTACCCGGCCCCCGGCTCGCTGGTCACCGGCGTTCAATTGCAGGGCAAGGAACTGTCCTACAACAACATCGCCGATGCCGACGCCGCCTGGGAGTGCGTCAAGAGCTTCGAGGCACCGGCCTGCGTGATCGTCAAGCACGCCAACCCCTGCGGCGTGGCCGTCGGCAAGGATGCGCACGAGGCCTACGCCAAGGCCTTCCAGACCGACCCGACCAGCGCCTTCGGCGGCATCATCGCCTTCAACCGCACGGTGGACAAGGCCGCGGCCGAGGCTGTGGTCAAGCAGTTCGTCGAGGTGCTGATGGCACCCGACTTCACGGCCGAAGCGCTGGAGATCTTCAAGCCCAAGGTCAATGTGCGCCTGATGAAGATCGCCATGCCCAAGGGCGGCGCCAGCGCCTGGGACCAGGGCCGCAACGCCATGGACGCCAAGCGCGTGGGCTCGGGCCTGCTGCTGCAGACCGCCGACAACCACGAGCTGGCACTGGCCGACCTGAAAGTCGTCACCGTCAAGCAGCCCACGTCCGAAGAGCTGCAGGACCTGCTGTTCGCCTGGAAGGTGGCGAAGTACGTGAAGTCCAATGCCATCGTGTTCTGCAAGAACGGCATGACCATGGGCGTGGGCGCGGGCCAGATGAGCCGCCTCGATTCCGCCCGCATCGCCAGCATCAAGGCCGAGGCCGCGAAGCTGAGCCTGCAAGGCACGGTCGTCGCGAGCGACGCCTTCTTCCCGTTCCGCGACGGTCTGGACGTGGTGGTGGACGCGGGCGCGACCTGCGTGGCTCAGCCGGGCGGTTCGATGCGCGATCAGGAGGTCATTGATGCGGCGAATGAGCGCGGTGTGGCGATGGTGTTCACGGGGGTGCGCCACTTCCGCCACTGAGGCGCGGTCCCGACTGAACGCAAAAGGGCTCTTCGGAGCCCTTTTGCGTTGTTAAGAGCAAGATAAGTCGCAGCAGATACAAACGCAGCACCCGTCGTGACGGGGTGTTGAGCGCCAGACCGGCCCGGCCCCGTGACCCACAAGTCCTGCCATGCGCTCTGCTTCGTCCTTCGCCCCTTCCGATTCGTTCAACCGCTCGTTCGGCCTCCTGGTCATGGCGGTGTGTGTGGCTGGTGCCGTGATTGCGCAGACCCGTCACGCGGTCATCGGCTGGAGCGTGGCCGCGGTGGTCGGCGCCTTGTGCATGGGGGCTCTGGCCCTGTGTGTTGATTCATTTCCAAAGCTGGGCCATTTCGGGACGTGTTCACGTTGAAATCTGAGCCACGTTGCCGCTCTATCGTGCTGAGTTTTTCAGCACGGGGGAGCAGGAGTGATCAACGTGAGCACATTGAGCAAGTTGCGCCGCCTCGTGCTGAGGCAGGACGTGTCGGTGCGCGAGGCCAGCCGCAGGCTGGGCATCTCGCGCAATACAGCCACCAAGTGGCTCAAGGACGGACAGATGGTCGAGCCCCGATACCCGCAACGGGTGTCGGCCCCCAGCATCCTGGACCCGTACAAGGAGCAGTTGAGCCAATGGCTCAAGGCCGATAGCCATCGCAGCAAACGCGATCGGCGCGGGATCAAGGCGATGTTTGAAGCGCTGCGGGCGCAGGGCTACAGCGGCAGTCGGGGGCCGGTGTACGCCTTTGCCCAGCGCTGGCAGCAAGAGCAAGGCAACGCGGCGCGTGGTGCAGGGTTCGTGCCGCTGAGCTTCGAGTTGGGCGAGGCGTTCCAGTTCGACTGGAGCTGCGAGTACCTCTTCATCGGCGGTCTGCGCCGCCGCCTGGAGGTGGCACACACCAAGCTGGCGGCCAGTCGCGCCTTCTGTCTGGTGGCCTACTACAGCCAGGCGCACGAGATGCTGTTCGATGCACATGCGCGGGCGTTCGCTCTCTTCGGTGGCGTGCCACGGCGGGGCATCTACGACAACATGAAGACCGCGGTCGACAAGGTCGGCCAGGGCAAGCAGCGCAGCGTCAATGCGCGTTTCGAGGCCATGACCGGGCACTACCTGTTCGAGCCGGAGTTCTGTAACCGGGCCGCCGGCTGGGAGAAGGGCGTCGTCGAGAAGAACGTCCAGGACCGGCGCAAGGACATCTGGCGTGAGGCCAGTGAGCGGCGCTGGGGATCGCTTGACGAGATCAACGACTGGCTGGAGCAAGCCTGTGTGAAGGCCTGGGGCGAGATGAGTCACCCAGAGTGGGGACACCTCACGGTGGCCGACGTCTGGCAGGACGAACGTGCACGCCTCATGCCCAACCCCCGGGCGTTTGATGGCTATGTGGAGCAGCCGGTGCGGGTCTCTGCCACTTCGTTGATCCACTTCCAGCGCAACCGCTACAGCGTGCCATGCGAGTGGATCCACGCGGTGGTCAGTCTGCGGGCCTACGCAGATGGCCTGCTGGTGGTCGGTCCCGATGGGCGACGGGTGCGCCTGCAGCGCAGCTTCGAGCGGGACCAGACGCTCTACGACTGGATGCACTACATCGCGCTGATCGAGCGCAAGCCCGGCGCGCTGCGCAACGGCGCACCCTTCAAGACCATGCCCGAGCCGCTGCAGGAGTTGCAGCGCCAGCTGCTGCGCCACAGCGGTGGCGACAGGGTGATGGCGCAGGTGCTCATGGGGGTGAGCCTGCATGGGCTCGAAGCCGTGCTGGTGGCGGTAGAGCTGGCACTGCAGTCGGGGCGAGTGAGTGCCGAGCACGTGCTCAACCTGCTCTCGCGCTTGCAGGAGCAGCGCATGCCTGAGCCACCGGTGGCCACCATGCTCACGCTCAACACGCCGCCACTGGCCAACCTGCAGCGCTACGACGCGCTGCGCAACGCCCAGCCTCACGAGGCCTCACCGGAGTCCGACCATGCATGACCTCATGGATGCCTTCAAGGCTCTGGGCTTGCACGGCATGGCCAGTGCCTGGCCGGAGGTGCTGGGCACTGCACGCATGAAGTCGCTGGATCACGAGGCCGTGCTGCACCAGCTCATCAAGGCAGAGACCGCGCAGCGCGAGGTGCGCTCCATGGCTTACCAGATGCGCGTGGCGCGGTTCCCGTCGCATCGCGACCTCGCCGGCTTCGACTTCGCCCACACGCTCAATCGTTCCATCGTCTCCACGATCTCCTTCGTGGGGACGATCCTCGATTACCGCCTTCGCTTCAAGATGGGTTTACCGGACGCATACAGCGCGGCTACGCGCGAGTCAGCCTGGAAACCGGCAGCACGCCGCCGTTTGATGCGGCGATAGCGATGTACCAGCGCTTCGGGTTTGTGGAATGTGGTCCGTTTGCGGATTACCGGGAGGATCCGTTTAGTCGGTTTATGAGTACGGAGCAAATATGAACAGCAAGCTTCAAAATCTGATGGCATCTAATTTGCTGAAACAAGAACGTCAATAACTATCAAAGAGTTCAAAAATGGAACTACCCTACAAAAGACGCCAGAAGCAAAAAAGCCAAATTATCCCGGAAGCTCACACCAACACGCAAGGAAGGGCACCCAAGGTCGTTTCCACAATTTTGTCACTATTCTCAAAAACCCTACTCACCTTTTTCGCATCTCTTGCGGGTGCAGTCATCGCAAGTTTTGCAAGCATCTACTTCACACTAACAACACTTGAGGCGTTTAAAGCTGAAGAGTCACTAAGGCAGTTTGCAATATCAGATCTCTATCGCCCTCTCAGAGAAAAGACATCCGAATGCCTGACGATTAGATCGAACGCCTTGGGTGCGCTTTCTGCATACTCAGGAATACTAAAGAGTATCAATGGCTACGCCAACGAATTCATGAAGAATGAAGCTCTGCGATCAGCAAATCTATCTGGAGCAGAAGCACTGCTCAAGCCAATACTTGATCAGCTATCTGAGTACGCCAAGAAAGCCATGGAGGGTCAAACGGCCGCAAATCACTGCAAGCACACACTGAACAACATGGCTGCCGAAGCGGCTACCGTACTAGGATTAAACAAAGAATATTCAGAGCTATATTCAAAGCAAATAAAGCGCCACCCAAAGGTGGTAAGCATGATGCGAGAAGACGATATACTTTTATCAGTGATTACCAGCCCATCTCGAACAGTAGCTCTCGGAATCGCATTCAAAGATGGAGTTGAAGGAGACAAGGGCAGAATGATATCTGCCATGTCAAAGTTGAAGTCTTCGCTCGAAAAATCGGTACGACAAAGCGAGGCAGCATTGACATACGAAAGAGAAATGACCTCACTCGCATACAGGGAAGACTCAGAAGTATCTCAACTATTTCTCTCAAACCTCAAACATCGCTTTGAACTAACTCCAAAATCCACCCTCGCTCAGGCTGCGATAGAGGCAAAGCAGCTGTTTTTGCCATCTGATAAGCAAGGCAATGGGCCTGAACGAGCTGAAAAGCTAGATCGCGCGCAGAAATAGCGACAGTTCGCTATGCGGCGAGATTTCGCAACACCGTCTTCAACACCTTCCCATAGTTGTTCTTCGGCAGCGCCTCCACAAACTCATACCGCTTGGGCCGCTTGAAGCGGGCGATCTGGTCCAGGCAGAAGGAATCGAGCGTCTTGGCATCCAGCGCCGCCCCCGCCTGCGGCACCACAAACGCGACCACGATTTCGCCCCATTCGGGGTCGGGCGCGCCGACCACGGCGACTTCGGCCACGCCGGGCGCGTGCAGCAGCACCTCTTCCACCTCGCGCGGGTAGATGTTTGATCCGCCGCTGATGATGAGGTCCTTGCTGCGGTCCTTGAGGGTCAAAAAGCCATCGGCGTCGAGCGCGCCCATGTCGCCGGTCCAGAGCCAGCCGTCGCGGATGGCGGCCTGGGTGGCCTCGGGGTTGCGCCAGTAGCCGGCCATGACGCTGTCGCCTTTGATCAGCACTTCGCCCACCTCGCCTGCGGGCAGTGACTGCCCGTCAGGCCCCGAGACGCGGACGCGCACGGGGGTCTGCGCCACGCCGACGGAGGCGATGCGCGCCTCGTGCCGCGGGTGGGCGGTGTCTGCCAGGTGGGCGCGGCCGAGGGCGGTGCCGGTCATGGGGCTTTCGCCCTGGCCGTAGATCTGCACGAAGCGCGGGCCCATGGTGCGCAGCGCGCGGCGGATGTCGGCGGCGTACATGGGTGCGCCGCCGTAGACGATGGTCTTGAAGCTCTGGCCGCACTGTTCGGGTGTGAGGCCCTGCGCTTCGGCTTCGTCGACGATGCGTTTGACGATGGTCGGCGCGGCGAACTGCGAGAGGGGCCCCAGCTGGCGGCCAAGGTCAAACAGCTCGACCGCGTCGAAGCCGCCCGAGGCGGGCACCACGTGCCGCGCGCCGGCCATGAGGTGCGGAATGGCGTAGAGCCCCGCCCCGTGCGACATGGGCGCGGCGTAGGCGATGGCGTCCTGCGGAGCGACGTTGTCCACGTCGTTGAAGTAGCCCAGCCCCATGGTGAGCAGGTTGCGGTGCGTGATCATCACGCCCTTGGGCCGGCCGGTGGTGCCGCTGGTGTAGAACAGCCAGGCGGTGTCGTCGGGGGCGCGTTCCTCTATATATATGTGGTCCCCGCCCTTCCCTGGGTCCTCGTTGATCCAGGCGTCGCATTCGGCGCTGTCCACCTCCATCACGCCGTCGAGCCCGGTGAGTTCCGCCGGGTCGGGCACGATGTCCGCCGTGACGAAAGCCCACCGTGCCCCGGCGTTCTCCACGATCCACTGCACTTCCTTGAGGTGCAGCTTGGCGTTCACCGGCACCGCCACCAGCCCGGCCCACCAGGCGCCGAACAGCAGTTCCAGGTAGCGCGGGTGGTTGCGCATGAAGAGCAGCACGCGGTCACCGGGCGTCAGGCCCACCGCGCGCAGGTGAGCACCCACTCGCGCAGCGCGCTCGGCCCATTGGGCGTGGGTGGCCACGGCCTGTGTGCCGCTGAAGATGGCCGCGCGGTCGGGGTGTTCGAGCGCCTTGCGCTGCAGCAGGTGGGCGAGGTTCATGGGGCCGCCTCCGTTGGTTGGGGTCTGGAAGGGGCATTTTCAGGTGGCGTCAGGCAGCCGCAGGGTGCGCGGCCTTACAGTGGTTCGCATGAGCGACACCCTGCCCCCGTTGATCGCAGCGCTGCTGGACCCCGCGCGCTACCCGCACCCGGTCGACCGCGTCGAGCTGGTGCAGACGCACGGCGCCTGGGTGCTGCTGGCGGGCGAGTTCGCCTACAAGGTCAAGAAGCCGGTGCGCTTCGCGTTCATGGACTTCGGCACCCTGGGCGCGCGGCGCCACGCCTGCGAGACCGAGATCCGGGTGAACCGGCGCTTCCAGCAACACGACCGCCCGGCCACCCACCTGTACCTGGGCGTTCTGCCCATCGTCGGCACGCCGGACACCCCGCGCTGGGGCGCGGCGGGCGACGGGCTGCCGACCATTGAATACGCGGTGCAGATGCGGCGCTTCGACGAAGCGGCGCGGCTGGACCATGTGTGCCGGCGTGGCGAACTGACGGCGGAGCATGTGGCGGGGCTGGCGCGGCGCATGGCGGCGTTCCAGGCGCGCGCGGCCGTGGCCGGCAAGACCCAGCCCTGGGGCCACGCGACGGCGGCCATGCGCTGGCCGCGCGACAACTTCTCCACCCTGCGCGCGATGCTGAAAGCCCCGGCCGACGCCGCGCTGGTGCAGGCGCTGAGCGACTGGACGGAGCAGCGCTTCGTGGCCATCGAGCCCCTGCTCTCGCGGCGGCGGCAGAAGGAGCGGGTGCGCGAAGGCCACGGCGACCTGCACCTGGCCAACCTCGTCCTCATCGACGGCGAGGTGCTGCCCTTCGACGCCATCGAGTTCAACGACGAGCTGCGCTGGATCGACGTGGCCAGCGACATGTCCTTCTGCTGGATGGACCTGCTGGACCACGGCCAGCCGGGGCTGGCGAACGTGCTGCTGAGCGAGTGGACCGACGCCAGCGGCGACGTGTCGGCGCACACCGTCTGGGGCTTTTTTGCCAGCTACCGGGCGGGCGTGCGCGCCAAGGTGGCGGCGATCCGCGCGGGGCAGCTGGCCGGCACGCCGGAAGCGGACGAACACCTGGCCGAGGCCCGGCGCTACCTGGCGCTGGCGCAGGACATCGCCCACCCGCCCGCGCCGCAGCTGGTCATCACCCACGGCCTGTCGGGCAGCGGCAAGACCTGGGCTTCGGGCCGCTGGCTGCAGGTCGAGGCGAGTGGCCGCGCGATCCGCCTGCGCTCGGACGTGGAGCGCAAGCGCCTGCACGGCGTGAGCCCGCTGGCGGCCAGCGGCTCGGGCCTGAACACGGGCCTGTACCGTCCGCAGGCGCATGAGGAAACCTACGCCTCGCTGCGCGCGCGCGCGCGCATGCTGCTGCAGGACGGCTGGTCGGTGGTGGTGGACGCGGCCTTTCTGCGCGAAGCCGAGCGGCGCTCGTTCGCCGAGCTGGCCGAGGCCGAGGGCTGCCCCTTCCACATCCTGGCCTGCGAGGCGCCGGCCGACGAGCTGCGGCGGCGCATCAGCGCGCGCCATGCCAGTGGCAAGGACGCCTCGGAGGCGACGCTGGCGGTGCTGGAGCAGCAGTTCGGCTGGCTGGAGCCGCTGACCGAGGCCGAGCGGGTGCTGGCGCTGCCGGCCTGAGGCCGGCAGACGCCGCGCAAGCGCCCGCCTTCGCGAACGCTCAGCGCCCGAAGATGCCGCGCAGGATGCTGCCGGCCGCGCCGGGCAGGCCGCCCGAGGGCTTTTCTTCCGGTGCCGGCGCGCTGTCGCGGCCACTGGCCATGCCCGCCATGTCCATGCCGAGCATCGCCATGGTCTGGCTCTTGGCGCGCACGCGCACCGCCCACTCGGGCTGCCAGTTGTTCGGGGCCTTGGGCGGGCGCACCGGGTGGCTGAAGTGGCTCTCGGGGCCGTAAGCGATCATGCGCAGCATCGCGCCGCCGGCCTCGGCCCGGCCACCGCCGCCCTGCCCACCCGCGAAGATGCCCTGGGGCACGGCGCACTGCGTGGTCTCGGGCGAGAGCAGCACCTTGTCCTTCACCCACTTGGTGGCCGTGGCCTCGGTGAGGTAGTCGAACAGGCCCAGGCCGGCGTCGCCGTTGTCGGCGCTGGACCAGAGCACCATGTCGTCGCCCGCCATGCCCATGGCGTGCAGGTGGTAGGCGGCGGCGCGCGGCACCGGCTGCCAGGACAGGCGGATGCTCTGCGAGAGGTCGCCCTGCTGCTGCAGCTGGATGGCGGGCATCAGGTCCTGCCGCTCGGCCAGGGTGAACTGCATCGAATCGGGCACGCCCTCACCGCGCACCTGGTGCACGCCCTGCAGCGAGGTGTCGGCCTTCGGGTTCACCGTGTTCTTCTCGTTCGGGTAGAGCGCGTGCTGCGCGCCCACGCGGGCGGCGCGCTCGGGCGCCATGCGGCCGGCCAGCGCACCGGCCCAGGCCGCGGGGTTGTTGGAGAGGTTGATGACCTTGGGCTGGCCGGCGCGCACCGCCTCGCCGCAGCCCCAGTAGATCAGGATGCGGCCCTTGATCTCGGGCACCTCGGTCGGGCCGCCCTCGCCCGCCTCCTTGAAGCTGGGGCTGGGTGGCACCAGCGGCAGCGACTCGCCCATGCCCATGGTCAGCGGCACGAAGAGCGCGGCCTCGGTGCCGGGCTTGCGCGGGTTGTACAGCGCCACGTCGATCACGCGGCTGGGCGGGAAGGCGCCTGTGAGCCCCGGCTGGCTGCCCTGCTGGATGAAGCGGCCGCTGGCGTGGCCGTAGACGTGCGAGCCGCCGCCGCCCTTGTTGCCACCGAACAGCCCGCCGATGACGCCACCCACGCCGCCCTGCATGAATTCGGGCATGCCGGTCATGGTGGAGGTGGACAGGTCGATCCAGAGCTGGGTGGGCGCGGTCTGGGCCTGCGCCGCCAGCGGTGTGCACGCCAGCGCGGCGACCGCCGCCAGGGGTTGAAGGGATTGCACGAGCTGCTTCGAAAAACGCTGCACCATGGGGTTCCTCCGTTGCAGGCGACGGCCTGCAAAAACCATGATACGCCGCGCCCCTGGCGCTTCCAAGACGGCGCGCAGCGCCGCGTTCCCCCGGGCAAGGCATGCGGCCGGCGTGTCGGCTCTGTCCGACACGCCGGCGCGGGCGCGGCCGACAGGCCGTCGCGGCCGGCGGCCGGAACATCCGGTCACCTGCGACCTCCGGACCTCCGCCATGAACATCCCCCACACGGTCATTTCCACCACACCCGCCCAGCCGGTGATGCCCGGCGTGCAGCGCTTCGTGCTCTGCGGCGCTGCGCTGGCGCTCGGCATCCTGGGCCTGCACTTCGGCAAGGCGCTGCTGATTCCGCTGGCGCTGGCGGCGCTGCTGGCGTTTGCGCTCGACCCGGCCGTGAACTGGCTGCAGCGCCGGCGGCTGCCGCGGGGTCTGGCCGTGGGACTGGTGATGACATTCGCCATGACCGGACTGCTCGGTGCCGCCGCCGTGGCGACGGTGCAGGTGGGCGAACTCGGGCAGGAGCTGCCCACCCACCGCCAGAACATCCAGAAGAAGCTGCGCGAGCTGCGCCCGGCGCTGACGCCCTCGGGCACCACGCGGGAGGTGACGCGCCTGATGGACATGGTGGCGCGGGAAGTCGAAACCACCACGCGCGCGTTCGAGCCCCCGGGCACCGCGGTCCCCAAGGTGCAGCAGGTGGCGGTGGAAACCCGCAGCGGCAGCGCCCGCACCATCGACCTGGTGATGACGTTGGGCGTGCAGCTGGCCACGGTGGCACTGGTGCTGATCCTGGCGGTGATCATGCTGCTGCAGCGCGCCGAGCTGCGCGACCGCCTGCTGCGGCTGCTGGGCGGGGACACGCCGCGCATGGCCGAGGCGCTGACGGAGTCGGGCCGGCGGGTGAGCCGCTACCTCACCGCGCAGCTGATGGTGAACCTGGGCTACGGCCTGCCGATGGCCCTGGGGCTGTGGTGCATCGGGGTGCCGGGCGCCTGGCTGTGGGGCGGGCTGGCCACGGTGCTGCGCTTCGTGCCCTACCTGGGGCCGGCGCTGGGCGCGGTGTTCCCGCTGGTGCTGGCGTTCGCGGTCGACCCCGGCTGGTCGATGGTGCTGTGGACGCTGGGTCTGATCGCCACGCTGGAGCTGGTCAGCAACAACGTGGTGGAGCCCCTGGCCTACGGCGGCTCCACCGGCGTCTCGCCGCTGGCGGTGCTGCTCTCGGCGGCGTTCTGGGCGCTGCTGTGGGGGCCAGTGGGACTGGTGCTGGCCACGCCGCTGACGGTGTGTCTGGTGGTGATGGGCCGGCACCTCGCGCCCCTGCGCTTCCTGGACGTGCTGTTCAGCAGCGCACCGCCGCGCCAGGCGGTGTCGGCTGCGTCCTACACGCCGCGCTGACCTTGGCCGACACCGGCGGGTGCCACCCGCGCGCACACTGAATCCATCGCAGCCGTTGCGCTGCGGTAACCCACCAGGAGATTGCCATGCTGCATTACGCCGTTGTGTTCTTCGTGATCGCGCTGATCGCCGCCGTGCTGGGCTTTGGAGGCATTGCCGCCAGCGCCGCCGGCATCGCGAAGATTCTGTTCTTCGTGTTCCTGATCATGGCCGCGGCCACCTTCGTCTTCGGACTTTTCAAGCGCTGACGGGTGTTCACACCGCCCGGTTTCATTCCCTTCCTTTCAACCTCAGGAGATTCGCATGAGCACCAAAGTCAAGACCACCATGGACAACGCCCAGGACATGATCGACACCGGCGTGGACACCGCACAGCAGGCCGTGGCCCGCACCGCCGACCGGGCCGATGAGCTGCTGAGCGAGTCGCGCCGCGCCGCGGCCGAGGCGGAAGCCAGCATCCAGGCCGGCCTGCGCCAGGTGCGCGACGCCGTGCCGGTGCACCTGAACCGCGCCGCCCACCGCGCCGAAGACCTGGCCCGTGCGGGCATCGACAAGGCCCGCGCCGCGGGCACGGTCGTGGCCAACAAGGCCCACGAGGTGGGCGAGCGCACCACCGACTACGTGCGCCAGGAGCCGGCCAAGGCCCTGCTGATGGCGGCCGCCGCCGGCGCCGCGGCCACGCTGCTGGTGACCTGGGCCGCCCGCCGCCGCGCGGAGCGCTACTGACCGCCGCCAGGGCCCGCACGGTGATACACCCCGCCTTCATGGCCCTGGCGCGGCAGCCCGGCCTGGTGCTGGAACATGCCGACGCCTACGTGGACCTCGCCTCGGCCGAACTGGACGAGTGGGGCACGCAGTGGAAGCACCGTGCCGGGCTGAACAGCGCCGCCGCCCTGCTGGCGGTGCTGGCCCTGGGGCTCGCGGGTGTGGCGGGGATAGCAGTGGCCGTGGTGCCGCTGGCGTCCATGCCCATGCCCTGGCTGCTGGTGGTCATCCCCGCGGTGCCGCTGCTGCTGGCGGCCCTGCTCGCCTGGCGCGCACACCGCCTGGAAAAGTCGCCACCCTTCGCCGCCCTGCGCCAGCAGATGGCGCAGGACCTGGCGACGCTGCGCATCCTGGACGAAGAATGAGCCCGCAACCTTCTTCGCCCGATCGACCGCCGACAGCCGCCCAGCGCAAGGCGCTGGCGCTCGCGCGCCTGGACGCCTCGCGCACGCTGCTGATCCAGCGGCTCTACCCGGCGCCGTCGGAGCGCAGCGCTCATGCCGCATCCGGTGATGCGGGCGTCGTGGGCCTGGTGGCCTCGCTGATGAATTCACTCATGGCCCGCGCCCAGCGCGACGGCCTGCCCCGGGCCGCGTGGCGCATCGCGCGCGCGCTGGCGCGCCGCTGGTGGATCCGCCAGCCCTGGCACGCGTCGGTGGAGCTGGTGGCGGGCACCCTGGCCGACGAGGTGAAGCCGGTCGTGCGACGGCATCCGTGGGCCAGCCTGGCGGTCGCGGCCGCCGTGGGCGGCGCCTTGATGATGGCCCGGCCCTGGGTGGCGCACACGCTGCGCCGCCAGACCCGCGACCTGCCCCACCGTGTGGGCCGCATGCTGTGGCAGCAGCTGGCGCAGGCGCCGGTGCAGCTGGCCCTGATCGGTGCGCTCACGGCCTGGCTCAAAGGCAGGGGCCAGCCACCGCCCCCTGCACCTACACCAACACCTGCCCCTCCTCCCACCGACGGCCCCTGAGGCCGCCCGGCGCCCGCGGGCTCACTGGATCAGCCCGTTGGTCATCGCGTAGTAGGTGAGTTCGCTGTTGCTGGAGAGCTTGAGCTTTTCCAGCACGCGGGTGCGGTAGGTGCTCACCGTCTTCACGCTCAGGAACATCGCCTCGGCCATGGCGCCGATGGTCTCGCCCTTGGCCAGCCGCAGGAACACCTGCAGCTCGCGCTCGGACAGCAGCTCGTGCGGCGGCCGGTCCAAGCCGCCGGCCACACCTTCGGCCAGAAGCGTGGCCACCGCCTGGCTGATGTACTTGCGCCCCATGGACACGGTGCGGATGGCCAGCACGATCTCGTCCGGCTCGCACTCCTTGTTGAGGTAGCCGCTGGCGCCCAGGCGCAGCAGGTTGGTGGCGTAGTGCGCCTCGGGGAAGCCGCTGAGGATGAGCACCGCCAGGTCGGGGAAGCGGGCCTTGATGGCCTTGAGCGCGTCCACGCCGCTCTGGTCGGGCATGGAGATGTCCAGCAGCAGCACGTCCACCTCGCCCCCCCGGGCCAGCTCCAGGGCTTCGGCGCCGTTGGTGGCTTCCCCCGTGACGCGCAGGTCCACATGGTCGGCCAGGTACTGCCGCAGCCCGGCCCTCACCACCGCGTGGTCGTCGACGATGCCAATCCGGATCATGCGTTCTCCTTGTGTCTGGTTCTCTCGTGCGTGCCGCCCGCAGGCGGCTCAACCAATGTAGCGCGGGGTAGCCGCGCTGTCCGTCAGACAGTTCCTACACCCCTCCGACAGCCGGGCGGGGCGCTGTCCTACAGGGGCACAGGGGCCCGACCGACAGCCCGCGGGCGCTGCGTTTTCTACAGTGACCACACAGCGCGGCGAGTCCTTCGCCCTGGCTGTTCCGGGTCGGTCCACGCACCGGCCCGGCCTTCCGCCAACCCATCCAAGGAGCACGAGATGAAACTTTCCAACCGAGCACAAGTGGTCATTGCCACCACCGCCGTTCTGCTGTCGCTGACCGCCTGCGGACAGAAGGAAGAGGCCACGGTCGGCCAGAAGATCGACGGCGCCATGACCAGCACCGAGCAGGCCGCCTTGCAGGCCCGCCAGGACATGGAGAGCACTGCCGCCGACATCAAGCGCGAAGGTGAGCAGGCCGTCCAGTCCGTGACCACCGCGGCCACGGACATGGCCATCACCACCAAGGTCAAGGCCGCACTGGCCGCCGACGACCAGCTCAGCGCCCTCAAGATCGAGGTCGACACCGTGCAGGGCGTGGTGTCGCTGACCGGCCCGGCGCCCAGCGCCGAAGCCGCCGAACGGGCCACCACACTGGCCAAGGCCGTCGAAGGCGTGACCGAGGTCCAGAACAAGCTGGTGGTGGGCTGACAGGGCCGACCCTGAACCGACCACCGATCCCCCCCCCAACACAGGAGATCCACATGCTCAAGACCATCGCCCTCGCCTCGGCCCTCGCCCTCGGCGCTGTCACCATCACCGGCTGCGCCGTGGCGCGCGACCAGCAGACCGTGGGGTCCTACATCGACGACACCACCATCACCACCCAGGTCAAGGCCCGCTTCGCCGAAGACCCGATCGTCAGCGCCATGTCCATCAAGGTGGAAACGCTCAAGGGTGTGGTGCAGCTCTCGGGCTTTGCCAAGAACAGCGCCGAACGCGATCAGGCCGCCACCATCGCGGCCAACGTGAAAGGCGTCACACGTGTGACCAACGACATCATCGTGAAATAAAGTGTGTCAGACATGTCCTACAGCGGTGGCCACGCACAGTGGCTATCGTTGCAGGACTCTCCAGGCCCGTGTTCCATGCCAACCCTCAGCGCATTCATCGTCGAAGACAACCCCACCATCCTCAGCAACCTGGTCGCCACCCTGGAGGAGCTGACCAGCGTCCGGATCGTGGGGTCTGCGCCTTCCGAGGAGGCCGCGGTGCGCGGGTTGCACGAACATGCCACCGACCTGGATCTGGTGATCGTCGACATCTTCCTGGCCGCCGGCAGCGGCCTGGGCGTGCTGGAAGCGGCGCAGGGCATGCAGATGCGCGCCCAGCGCGTGGTGCTCTCCAACTTCGCGACCCCGGAGGTGCGGCGGCGCTGCCTGGCGCTGGGGGCGGCCGAGGTGTTCGACAAGTCCCGCGACCTCGACGCCCTGATCGACTATTGCGACAAGCTGGCCGAGGCCTGAGACTGCCGCATGCCTCCGCCGCCCAGCCTCACGCCCGACGCCGAACGCGTCCAGCGGTTCCGCCACCGCTTTGAACTGGCCGCCCGCGGCCGCTACACCATGCCCATCGTGATCGCCCTGGGGGTGGTGGGCATGGTGGTCAACGAGAGCGCCTACCAGCACTCCGGGGCCACGCTGGACAACGACATCGCACTCACCGACGCCCGCGTGAAATCGGCCGAGACGTTGCAGCGGCTCACAGAAGTGGGCCTGTACGCCCGCTCCTACATCCTCACCGCCAGCCCCGAGGAGGCCATTCGCTACCGCGCCGCGGTGGAGGAGCTGCAAGCGGTCAAGGACAGCGCCTTCGCCCTGCTCACCCGGGAAGTTCCGGAGGAGACGGTGTCGGTGGAACCGATCGAGCGCCTGATCGACGAACACATCCGCACCACCGAGTCCTGGATCGCCATGGTGGCGCGCGGCGAGCGCGCCCCGGCGATCGCCGCCGCCGCCAGCAGCGCCAGCCTGGAGCGCCGCAACGCCCTGCGCCAGGCCTTTGCCGAGGTGCTGGAACAGACGGCCGCGGTGCAGCAGAAGTCGCGGGTCAACCTCTACGACGCGCTGATGATCAACCGCATGGCCGTGCACCTGCTGGCGCTGGCCACCATGCTCGGCCTGTTCCTGTTCCAGCGCCAGCTGCACCGGGGCGACCAGCAGATGCTCGAGGAAGGACAGCGCCTGGCGGCCCGGGTGAAGGAACGCACCGCCGAGCTGAGCGAGATGGCCACCCACCTGGTCAACGTGCGCGAAGACGAACGCGCCCACATCGCCCGCGAACTGCACGACGAGATGGGCGGGCTGCTGACGTCGATGAAGCTGGACTTCGCCCGGCTGCGCCGCCAGCCCGACCTGCCCGCAAAGGCGGTCGAGCGCATCCTGGCGATCGAGGCCCGCCTGGGCGAGGGCATCGCCCTCAAGCGCCGCATCATCGAAGACCTGCACCCATCCGCGCTGACGCAGCTGGGTCTGGTGCAGGCGCTGGAGATCCTGTGCCGCGAGATGGCCGAGCGGCTGGACAGGCCGGTGCACGCCGAGCTGCAGGACGTGGCCCTGGACAAACCGGCGCAGCTCGCGCTCTACCGCATCGCACAGGAATCGCTGACCAACATCGGCAAGTACGCCGGCTGCACCGAGGCCCGGGTGCGCCTGCAGGCCGAGGGCGCCACGGTGCGCCTGAGCGTTCACGACAACGGCAAGGGTTTCGACCCGCAGCGCGTGCCGCACGGTCGCCACGGTCTGCTGGGCATGCGCGTGCGGGTGGAGTCGCACGGCGGCACGCTGCGGGTGGACAGTGCGCCCGGTGCCGGCACCACCATCGTCGCGACGCTGCCGTCCCGGCCGGTGCCGGCCTGAGCCGGGCCGCCCCCGCAGCAAATTTCAAAGCCGAAAAGCGGTTTTCAATGGGCGCGCGCCACCGCCGCCGCTACGATCCGGTGCATTCAAGCCCACCCCGGAGACAACCCATGCCCGTGATCACCAACATCGAAGACCTGCGCGTCCTGGCCGAGAAGCGCGTGCCGCGCATGTTCTACGACTACGCCGATTCCGGCTCGTGGACCGAGGGCACCTACCGCGCCAACAGCGAGGACTTCCAGAAGATCAAGCTGCGCCAGCGCGTGGCGGTGAACATGGAAAACCGCACCACCGCCACCAAGATGGTGGGGCAGGACGTGAAGATGCCGGTGTGCATCGCGCCCGTGGGCCTGACCGGCATGCAGAGCGCCGACGGCGAGATCAAGGCGGCCAGGGCGGCCGAGCGCTTCGGCATCCCGTTCACGCTCTCGACCATGAGCATCTGCTCGATCGAGGACATCGCGCAGAACACCACGGCGCCGTTCTGGTTCCAGCTCTACATGATGCGCGACCGCGAGGCCATGGCCCGCATGATCGAGCGCGCCCGCGCGGCCCGCTGCAGCGCGCTGGTGCTGACGCTGGACCTGCAGGTGATCGGCCAGCGCCACAAGGACCTGAAGAACGGCCTGACCGCGCCGCCCAGCCCCACCATCGCCAACATCATCAACCTCATGACCAAGCCGCGCTGGTGCCTGGGCATGGCGGGCACCAAGCGCCACAGCTTCGGCAACCTGGTGGGCCACGTGAAGGCGGTGACCAACATGAAGTCGCTGGCCTCCTGGACCAACGAGCAGTTCGACCCCACGCTGTCGTGGGAAGACGTGGCCTGGGTCAAGGCGCAGTGGGGCGGCAAGCTGATCCTCAAGGGCATCATGGACGTGGAGGACGCGAAACTGGCCGTGGCCAGCGGCGCCGACGCCATCGTGGTGAGCAACCACGGCGGCCGCCAGCTCGACGGCGCGCCCAGCAGCATCGAGGCCCTGCCAGCCATCGTGGCCGCGGTGGGGGAGCAGATCGAGGTCTGGATGGACGGCGGCATCCGCAGCGGGCAGGACGTGCTCAAGGCCTGGGCCCTGGGCGCGCGCGGCACCATGATCGGCCGCGCCATGGTCTACGGCCTGGGCGCGATGGGCGAAGAAGGCGTGTTCAAGGCGCTGCAGATCATCCACAAGGAACTGGACATCACCATGGCCTTCTGCGGCCACACCAACATCCAGAACGTGGACACCGGCATCCTGCTGCCGGGCACCTACCCGACCGCCTGAATCAGCTCAGCGCGTCGAGGATTCGTTTGAGGGCCCACCACAGCGTGGCCATGTCGGACGACGGTCCGACCGCGCGGGCCTCGTGCCAGCGCAGGCCACGGGCCTCGGTCGCGCTGCGCAGCGAGTCGCTGAACCAGCTGTCGGCCCCCAGCCCGACGATCACCGGCTGGTGGTGCACGTGCTGGCAGGCCGTCAGCAGCCGGTCCAGCAGGTGTTCGTTGCGTTCGGCGTCGGCATCCAGCAGGATCACCACCGCTGCGTAGTCGGGCAGAAAGGCGTGGGTCATGCCCATCGCCAGGCCCTTGCGGGCATTGACGATCAGCCGCCGGCCGGCCGCGGCCTGCTGCGGCAGGTCGAGGTAGTCGCTTTCCACGTCCAGCGCATCGCGCGCCGCACCAGCAAAGCGCCGGTGCACCACGGCCCGCTGTTCGTGGGCGGACAGCCAGCGCAGCAGATCGAAGGCGTCGGTGCGGGCGGCCGACATCATCATCACCCGCTGGTAGCTGCCGTCGTTCGCAGCGGCCACCTCGACGTGTCCCGGCAGCGGTGAACACAGGCTGCGCCAGACGCTGGCCGGCTCGTAGCCCCTGCCCTTCTGGTGGCGCTCCTGCAACGCCATCACGCGGCGCGCGAACTCGCCGGTGGTCTCGGTGGTTTGGGCGATGGAGCCGATCCAGGGCTTGAACAGGCGCGGCTTGCCCACGCTCTCGTGCACCACCCGCAGGCTGCGATGGCGCGGGTCAAGCGCGACCCGTTCCAGCAGTGCCCTGATGCCGTCGGGCGGCCCCTCGATCCACTCGACGAACCAGCCGCTGCGGTGCATCAGCGCGACACGGAGGTTGTGGGCCTGGTTGTTGACCACCGCGTGGTCGCGGATGCGGCGCATCTCGTCGAGCACAGGCCCATCGACCTGGCAAATGCTGGCATAGATCAGGCGGCCGAGCTCCTGGCGCGACAGTTCGCTGCCGCTGTCGGGCCATAGGGTGTTGTCGGGGTCCTGCAGTACGGAACTCATGCGAAATTGTCCCCCTGCAACGGCCGTGCGAGCATGCACAGGCTGTGCAGGATGTCATGCCTGCAGGGGTTTTGAAGCCACGGCGAGGGGCGCCAGCCGGGTTCAGAGACTGGCCGGCTGGGTCTCGGCCAGCCAGGGCGACAGCGCCACCGGAGCCTGCGGCCGCAGCACCCAGGTGCGCCGCAGCACCCGCTCGGGCTCGTCGTGTGCATGCAGGGCCAGTTGTTCGGCCAGGTTGATGATGCGGACTGCGGCGGATTCGTCGGTGCCGGCCGGCACGTCGACCACACCGATGGCCACTTCCGGCTGGAACGGCAGCGAGAGCGGATCGGGACCGACGCTGACCGACATGCGCAGTTCGCGCAGCACCCGCTCGGTCACCAGCTCGGCGCGCGTCGGGTCCTGAACGGCCGAGAGGGCCAGCACGAAGCAGCGCTGGTGGTACAGGCCCACGACGTTGCGGAACCCCACCAGTTGCCGGATGCGCGCCGACAGCGCCACGAGGATGTCCCCTTCCGGGTTCATGACCGGCGACTCGCGGTAGGCGTACAGGTTGGACACCGACACCGCGGCCACGAGGCAGGAGCGGCCCATGCGCTGGCTGCGCCAGAGCGCATCCTCCACCCGTGCCACCAGATGGGCGCCGACGGGGAGGCTGGCCGAGGCCATCGCCGGCACCTGGCCCGCAGCCTGGCGCCGCAGGTGCCGGAAGTGGCGGCTGCGCTGGCGCACCAGCACGACCACGGTGATGAAGTAGCCGACGGTGGCACAGGCGGTGAGCGTCCAGTAGGCGTTGCCCATGTCCATGCCCAGGCCCTTGGCGTACAGCCCGGCGGTCATCTGGGCCAGGCAGAGACAGGCCAGCACCATCCAGCGCGAGAGCTGGTCGCCCAGTGTCACGCTGCGCACGGCGATCAGAACGCCCATCAGCACCGCCAGACTGTTGACCGCGCCGGTCAGCAGGAGCACGGTGTCGGCCGGCAGGCCGGCGACCACCAGGCCCAGCAGTAGGAAGGTGCCGCCCACCAGAAACGACGCACCCGGTCCCATCACGCGCCGCACCAGCAGGTCTTCGCTGCGCAGGCCCGACCACAGCCCGAGGTAGGTCATCGCCAGCGCGCCGCACAGGGGGCCGATCGTGGCCTTCAGCGGCAGCCAGTTGATCTCGTTCCAGGAGGGCCACAGCGCCTCCGGCAGGCCCGACATCAGGATGCAGGCGCCACCGGTGAGCACCAGGCTCAGCCACGAGCGGGCCGACGACAGGCTGGGGCGGGTGGCCACGTCGAACGTCGCCGCCACGGTCAGGGTCACCAGGACACCCGCCATGGCAGACCAGATCGCCATTTCTAGAACTTGCATGTCTGGCCGTGAGTGAAAAAGGACCTCCGCTTCTGTGGCATCGGATGCCGGCGCCGCAGGCGGTGGACGGCGTTCAGTATGCGGCGCAGTGTACCGCCGCTGGTGTCAGACAGCGCCCCGCCCCCCCCGCCCCTCGCGGGCATACTTCCGGCATGAACGATCCGCACACCGTCCCGACCGACCCCCCCCGCACCCCCACCAGCCGCCGCGTCTCGCCGTGGTGGCGCGCACTGGCCATCGTCCTGCTGCTGGCGCTGATGCTGGGCTGGGCCGCCAGCGCCAGCCTCTACGAACAGCTCAAGGCGCAGATCGGCCACCTGCAGGCCAAGGTGGCCAACGTGCCGCAGATCCGCCACATCGCGGTGCTGCTGGACGACCAGGGGGCTGCGGCCATGCTGGTGACCATGGACCCGCAGGCCGGTGTGCTGCAGCTGCAGCGCCTGAACGAGGTCAAGGAAGGCCGCGAGGACAGCATGCAGCTGTGGGCGGTGAAGGACGGCCAGGCGCCGCGCTCGCTGGGCGTGATCGAGAGCAAGTTCAAGACCCTGCAGCTGCCGGCGCAGGAGGCGGCGCTGGCGGGCGTGGCCGAGCTGGCGATCAGCGTCGAAGACAAGGGCGGTGTGCCGGAAGCCCAGGGCCCGCGCCTGCCCTGGCTGTTCAAGGGCGCCCTGGTGCACAAGGCCATATAAGGGCCGCTCCGGGGCGGGCTCGGCCGGGCGCTGCGGCGCTATGCTCGCGGCACCGTGACCGAGTCCGCGCCCCGACCCCGCCGCATCGCCCACCTCGACATGGACGCGTTCTACGCGTCGGTCGAGCTGCTGCGCTACCCGCAGCTCAAGGGCCTGCCCATGGTCATCGGCGGCGGGCGCCGGCGCGAGGCCGAGATGTTCGAGCGACTGCGCCAGGCCTACCCGGAACGCGAATGGGGACCGGCCACGCTGGACCGCATCCCGGCGGACTTCTTTCCGCGCCTGAAGGACTACGTGGGCCGCGGCGTGGCCACCACCGCCACCTACGCAGCGCGGCAGTTCGGCGTCGGCTCGGCCATGGGGCTGATGAAAGCGGCGAAGCTCTGCCCCGACGCCATCCTGCTGCCGGTGGACTTCGAGGAGGTCAAACGCCTCTCGCGCCTGTTCAAGCAGACCATCCTGGAGATCGCGCCGGTGATGCAGGACCGCGGCGTGGACGAGGTCTACATCGACTTCACCGACGTGCCCGGCGGCCAGCGCGAGGGCGGGCGCGTGCTGGCGCGGCTGATCCAGAAATCCATCTTCCAGGCCACCGGCCTGACCTGCTCCATCGGCGTGGCGCCCAACAAGCTGCTGGCCAAGATGGCGAGCGAGTTCAACAAGCCCAACGGCATCAGCATCGTGCGGCCTGACGACCTGGAAAGCATGATCTGGCCCCTGCCCTGCCGCAAGATCAATGGCGTCGGACCCAAGGCGGACGCGAAGCTGCAAAGCCACGGCATCCACACCATCGGCGAGCTGGCGGCGCGTGACAAGACCTGGCTGGTCGAAACCTTCGGCAAGAGCTATGGCGCCTGGCTGCACGAGTCCGCCTGGGGCCGGGACGACCGGCCGGTGGAGACCGAGAGCGAGCCGGTCAGCATGAGCCGCGAGACCACCTTCGACCGCGACCTGCACGCGGTGCGCGACCGGGCCGAGGCCGGCGCCATCCTCACACAGCTGTGCGAGCAGGTGGCCGCAGACCTGCAGCGCAAGGGCTACACCGGCCGCACCATCGGCATCAAGATCACCTTCGACAACTTCGAGAAGGTCACGCGCGACACCACCATAGCCGTGGCCACCGCCGATGCGGCCGTCATCCGCCGGCACGCGGGCCTGTGCCTCAAGCGGGTGGACCTGTCCCGGCGCTTCCGCCTGCTGGGCGTGCGCGTGGGCAAGCTGGTCAAACCCGGGACAGAAGGTGCCGAGGCGGCGCACTACAGTGGCGCGACCCCTCCCCCCCGACACCCGAAAGCCGACCATGAGCGCACCGACCTGCTTTTCCCTGAACTGGATTGACGGGCACATTGCCCATCTGGTGCTCAGCCGCCCCGAGGCGATGAACACCATGCACCCGACCTTCTGGCGCGAGCTGGACGAGATCGTCACGCAGCTGCACAGAGACGGCACGGCGCGCGCGCTGGTCATCAGCTCCACCGGCAAACATTTCAGTGCCGGCATGGCACTGGAGACCTTCGCCGGTGCCATCCAGATGGACGACCAGAGCCCGGAAGGCCGCGCCGCCATCTTCGACCTGCTGACCGACATGCAGGCCACGTTCACGAAGATTGAGGCGCTGCGCTGCCCGGTGATCTTCGCCATCCAGGGCGGCTGCATCGGCGGCGCGGTGGACATGGTCACCACCGGCTGCATCCGCTACGCCACGCAGGATGCCTTCTTCTGCATCCAGGAAATCAACATCGGCATGGTGGCCGACGTCGGCACGCTGCAGCGGCTGCCGAAGCTGGTGCCCTTCGCCGTGGTCAAGGAGCTCGCCTACACCGGCCGCCGCCTGCCGGCCGCCAAGGCGCTGGCCTACGGCCTGATCAACGAGGTGTTCGACACGCCCGAGGCCCTGCTGGCCGCCGCGCTGCAGTGCGCGAAAGAAATTGCCAGCAAGCCGCCCATCGCCATCTGGGGCACCAAGCAGGCCGTGACCTACGCGCGCGACCACAGCGTGGAGGACAGCCTGCGCCAGATGGGCTGGCTGCAGGGCGCGATCTGGAGCAACGCACACGTGCGCGAGTCGATCGCCGCGATGAAGGACAAGCGCACGGGCTCGTTCACGCCGCTGTCGGCGCTGCAATCCTTCAAGGAACTGGGCTGAGCGCGCGGTGGGCGCCGCTCAGGGCTTGCAGCTGGCGTTGCCGCGCACCACGGTGCCGTCGCGGCACTCGGTGATGATGTCCTCGTCCTCCGTGCGCGAGGCCACGGTGGCGGCCGGCCGGGCCGGGCGTCCCGCTGCCGGTGGCGTGCTGGCTCGCACGTAGACCAGCTTGCGCGCGCCGCGGGCGCAGGTGCCGACCACCTTGCCCGCCACCTCGGCGTCCGCGTCCACCACGATCACCGCAAAGCCGGTGGCACCGGTGCTGGCGATCTGGAACTCGATGTGCTCGCGCAGCGGTTCGCAGATGTCGGCGGCAAAAGCACCGCTGCTCACCAGGCCCAGGGCCAGCGCGGCCCAGCGTGTGGATCTCATCGCACGCCCTCTCAGGACGCCAGCAAGCCGTCGAGCCGCCGCAAACCGGCCACGGTCTGCAGGCAGGCGTCGGCCGCCTCGGTGCCCTTGACCGCAAAGTGGCGCAGGAAGTACTTGCGATGCTCGGCGTGTTCGCGGAAGTGGTGCGGCGTGTGTACGGCCAGGATGGTCGGCACACCGGTGTCCAGCTGCACGTTCATCATGGCCTGGACCACGGTCTGCATCAGCGCGTCGAAACGGTAGATGCCGTCGTCCACCACCAGCGCGCTGCCGACCACGGCGGCGTAGCGGCCCGAACGGGCCAGGCGCTGGGCGTGCAGCGGAATCTCGAACGCACCGGGCACATCGAACAGGTCGATGCGCTCCGGGCCGATGCCGGCTTCGGCCATGCGGGCGAGGAAGGCGTCGCGCGCCTGCTGGACGATGTCGGCGTGCCAGACGGCCTCGACGAAGGCAAAGCGCAGACCGGCAGGCAGACCGGTGGGAAAGGTGGCGGGGGTGGTGGTGCTCATGGATGCCGGTATTGTCCGGGATGTCAGGCCCCGGTGATCCAGCCTTCGAGCGGGTCGAACGGTGGCAGACCGTAACAGGGGTGACCCGAGGTGTGCTGCTGCAGCGCCCAGGCCGCCTGCAGCAGGCAGAGCACCGCGTCGAGGGTGTCGCCGCTGGCGTCGTCGGCTAGGGCGTCGCGCTGGGCGTGGCTGAGCTTGAGGCGCAGGCCGGTGCCGCGCAGCAGCGGCGCGTCGCCCAGCTCCAGCGCGTGGATCAGGGTCTTGCGCGCGATCAGTCGCTCGGGCGTCTGCTTCGCCCGGTCGTCGCTCTTGTACGAGGTGCTGCCGAGCACACTGCGCGCCAGCAGGCCGGGGTAGGCCTCCAGCGCCACGCGCCGCGGGTCACCCTCGTGCAGGCCGGGCAGGCTCGCACCGGCGGCGATCAGGCGCGGCACGCCCGCGTGCAGCATGAAGGCCACCGGCGGGTTGACCCACTTCATGCTCGGGCTCGACCCGGCCGGGCCGTCGGTGGCGCGGTGGGCGAACTTGCCACCGGCGGGGCGCGCATCGCAGAAGGCCGCGAAGGTATCGCGGATCTGTTCGCGCGAGAGCGCCGCATAGTGCGCCATGCAGTCGCACCAGGCGGTGGGCCAGCCCAGGGTTTCGACCAGCTCGCGCGGCAGGCCGAACGGCAGGTCGAAACCGCCGACCCAGCCGCCGCCGGGCGACTCGGCCAGCCGGGCCTGCCAGGCGTCCAGGGTCTCGAAGGTCTCGATGCGCTCCAGCAGCACGCGCCCGCGGTCGCTGCGGCCCACGGCCAGTGTGACCGGCTTGCGCTTCGAGGGCGCGCTGGTGAAGTCGCAGCCCAGCAGGGTGACGGGGTGCCTGTCCATCGCCGTCACCCGAGTCCCAGCGCCGCCACGCCCGCCGCGATGCAGCAGGCCCCCAGGATGCGCAGACCGCGTTCACCCTCACCCAGCAGCTGGCCGCCGATCAGCGCCGCGAACAGCATCGACACCTCGCGTGCGGGGGCCACGTGCGAGAGCGGCGCCTGCTGCATCGCGTAGAGCACCAGCACGTAGGCGATGGGGCTGACCGCCGCGACGGCCAGGGCGTAGCGCCACTGCTTCTGCCACAGCACCCAGGCGGTGGCGCGGTCGCGCAGCACGGCCGGCGCCAGCAAGGCCACGCGGACGAAGTTGCCCATGTAGTCCACCAGGATGGGCGACATCAGCAGCCAGCGCACCGCATAGCCGTCGACCAGGGTGTAGGACGCGATGAAGGCGCCGGTGAGCACGCCGTAGAACATGCCCTTGCGCACCCGCTTGCGCGCCACCGGGTCGTGCGCCGCGCGCCACAGGCCCGGACCGCCCGCGATCAGGAACACGCCCAGCACCACGCCCGCGATGCCCGCCGCGCCCAGGGCCGAGATGCGCTCGCCCAGGAACACGATGGCGACCAGCGACGACAGCAGCGGGCCGCTGCCGCGCGCCAGCGGGTAGACCACCGTAAGGTCGGCCTTGCGGTAGCCGCGCAACAGGATCACGTAATAGAAGACATGCAACACGCCGCTGGCCACCACCAGCGCCCACTCGGTGCGGCCCCAGGTCGGCACCACGTCGCGCCCCAGCCACCAGCCCAGCGGTGCCCAGAGCAGCATCATGATGAAGGCGGTGAAGAAGGCGAAGCGCGCATCGCCCGCGGCCTTCTTGGCCACGATGTTCCAGCCCGCGTGGATCAGGCCGGCGAGCACGATGAGCGCGAAGGCGGTGGGGGTCACT
Source organism: Hydrogenophaga sp. NH-16 (assembly GCF_004006415.1). Taxonomy (NCBI): domain Bacteria; kingdom Pseudomonadati; phylum Pseudomonadota; class Betaproteobacteria; order Burkholderiales; family Comamonadaceae; genus Hydrogenophaga; species Hydrogenophaga sp. NH-16. Next base: position 1,269,600 of record NZ_CP029344.1, on the reverse strand, counting down.
CGAAACCAAAAGAAAGACCGCAGGCCCGTCAGCGGGGCACTGCGGCCTCAGAGGGAAGGGGTCAGGCCCGACCAATGATGCTGGCAGTCGCCATCAGCTCTTCGAGCAAGGCCAGCGACACCTTGCCCGAGACCTGGTACGGGTCGAACTCGGGACGCTCGGAGTATTTGAGAACGATGGAGGTGTTGAGCTTGGCCAGGTTGACCGTGCCCATGGTCCAGCCGCCGAAGCGGCGCTCGCTGATTTCCTCGTAGTGCAGCAGCGCCACGTCGGTGTGGCGCTTGTCGAGCACGATGTGGTTGTAGAGCGTGTTGACCGCGTCGCGCCCGCCCTCGATGGCTTGCAGGAAGATGCCGCCGCCGTAACACAGCACGCCGGTGATGCCGTGGTGGAGGTTGTGGGCGCGGGAGGTTTCGAGGATCGACTCCATGGACTTGGCGCAGTCCTTGTCGATCGCACGGCTGACGTAGAGCAGGCGTACCAGCATGGTGGTTTCCTCAGGATTTGCGGGGAATGAGGGAGAGGAATTCGCGGCGCAGGTTGGGGTCCTTGAGGAACACGCCGCGCATGACCGAGTTGATCATCTTGCTGTCCATGTCCTTCACGCCGCGCCAGGCCATGCAGTAGTGGCTGGCCTCCATGACGATGGCCAGGCCGTCGGGCTGGGTCTTCTCCTGGATCAGGTCGGCCAGCTGCACCACGGCCTCTTCCTGGATCTGCGGACGGCCCATGATCCACTCGGCCAGCCGCGCGTACTTCGAGAGGCCGATCACGTTGGTGTGTTCGTTGGGCATGACGCCGATCCAGATCTTGCCGATGACCGGGCAGAAGTGGTGGCTGCAGGCACTGCGCACCGTGATCGGGCCGACGATCATCAGCTCGTTGAGGTGCTCGGCGTTGGGGAATTCGGTGACGCTCGGACCCTTGACGTAACGACCGTTGAAGACCTCCTTGAGGTACATCTTGGCCACGCGGCGCGCGGTGTCGCCGGTGTTGTGGTCGTTCTCGGTGTCGATCACCATGGCGTCGAGCACACCCTGCATCTTGACCGTCACCTCGTCCAGCAGCTTCTCCAGCTCGCCGGGTTCGATGAATTCGGCGATGTTGTCGTTGGAGTGGAAGCGGTGGCGCGCGGCCTTCAGGCGCTCGCGGATCTTGACCGAGACGGGGGTGCCTTCACCGTCGTCCAGCTGTTCTGAATTGCTCATGGGTGTTCCGGATTTCATCAGCATCGGGCCATGCTAACACCGCACCCCCGGCCCACGGCCCCCAGGGGTTTCAGTACCGGTGGCCGGTCAGGAACAGCAGGGTCCGCATGGCCATGAAGGCGATCCGGTCCAGCAGGCGCTGGTGCCAGGGGCGGCTGTCCAGGGCCCGGGCGTCCAGTTTCTGTCCGGCGTGTTCCAGCAGCATGTCCAGTCGCTGGTGCAGCAGTTCGGCGAACCGCCGGTCGGTGGTCATGACGTTGGCCTCGCGCGCCAGCAGCAGGGACAGCGGGTCCAGATTGGTCGAACCGACCGTGGCCCAGGCGCGGTCCACCACCGCCACCTTGGCGTGCAGGGCGCTGGGCGCGTACTCGCGGATGTCGATGCCGGCGTCCACCAGCCGCTGGTAGACCGGGCGGGCCGCGCGGTACTGGAAGAAGTTCTCGTAGCGGCCCTGCATCATCAGCCGCACCCGCACCCCGCGGGCCGCCGCCATGGTCAGGGCCTTGCGCAGCTTGCGGCCGGGGATGAAATAGGCATTGGCGATCACGATGTCGTGTCGGGCCGTGCCCAGGGCCTTGAGGTAGGCCCTTTCGATGTCGTGCCGGTGGCCCACGTTGTCGCGCAGCAGCAGGGTGGCCCGCGCGTCGTTGACACCCATCGGACCGTCGCTGACCAGCACCGAACTTCCGCTTTCGGCGTCGGTGTTGACCCGCGACCCGAAGCCGGTGTAGAGCTCGACCTTGCGCAGCAAGCGCGTGAAGTCGCCCACCGGCTGGGCTTCCTTGAACGCCTCCCAGGCGGCCCGGAACTCGCGCTCGCGCGCCTTGCGCACGGCCTGCAGCCGCCACCACAGCGTCTCCATGGTGTCCACCATGTCCTCCACCAGCGGCCCGGCCACGCGCAGCGCGAAATCGAGCCGCGGCACCTCCAGCCGGCCCAGCGACACGTCGTCGCGGTCGTCGATGATGTTGATGCCGCCACAGAATCCGACCAGCCCGTCGACCACACACAGCTTGCGGTGCAGGCGCCGCCAGCTGCTGGGAATCAGCAGACCCAGCCCGCCCAGCGGCGCATACACCCGCCAGCGCACGCCGGCCGCGGCAAAGCGGCGCTGCCACTCCTCTGGCACCCTGGGCGTGCCCACGCCATCGACCACCAGGCGCACCAGCACGCCGCGGCGGGCGGCGCGTTCCATCGCCTCGGCCACACTGAGCGCGGAGCCGGCGAATTCGAAGATGTAGGTTTCCAGGTGCACCACGCGCCGGGCAGCGTCCATCGCCTCGACCAGCGCGGGGAACAGCGCGTCGCCACCTTCGAGCAGCAGCAGCTGGTGGCCAGGTCTGGGCGGCGCCAAGGGCCTGTCGTCGGCCAAAGGGGGGTCGACAGGTCCGTCGGCTTTCACAGTTCCAGCTCGGCGATCAGCGGCAGGTGGTCGGACATGCGCGTCCAGGCCCGGCCGTGCGGCACATGCGCGCTCACCGGCCTGAGCCCGCGCATGTAGATGCGGTCCAGGTGCAGCATCGGCAGGCGCGCCGGGTAGGTTGGCAGCCGGATGCCGTCGAAGGTGCGCAGGTCCAGCGCCGCCATCGGCTTGAGCAGCTGGGCGCCCCAGTCGTTGAAGTCGCCAGCCACGATGAGCGGCGCGTCGGCCGGCACCTCATTGGCCACGTAGCGCCCCAGTCGCTGGACCTGGCGCTCGCGGCTGGCGTGGATGAGGCCGAAGTGAACCACCACCACATGCACCTCGCGCCCGTCGATCAGCAGGTGCACGTGCAGCAGGCCGCGCTGCTCGAAGCGGTGGTCGGACACATCCGAATGGCGGGTGTCCAGCACCGGCCAGCGCGACAGCAGCGCGTTGCCGTGTTCGCCGTGGCGCGTCACGGCATTGGTGCGGTAGACCGACTCATAACCCTCGGGCGAGAGGTAGTCGGCCTGCTCCAGGTCGGGCCAGCGGGTGAAGTGCTTTTCCAGCTTGCGGTGGTGGCGCCGCACCTCCTGCAGGCAGACGATGTCGGCGTCGAACTGCTCCACCGCATGCGCCAGGTTGTGGATTTCCAGCCGGCGCACTGGCCCCAGGCCCTGAACGCCCTTGTGGATGTTGTAGGTCGCGACTCGCAGGATGCTCATATACGAATGATCGCACGCCAGCAACCCGCGCAAGCAGCGGAGCTTGGGGGCTTAGAAGCCGCCTTCCCGCACCAGCACAGATGCCACCTTGCGGAACACCCCCGCGGCCAGCGACTCGGCCTCGCCCTCGATGCGCACCCGGAACAGCGCGCCGCGCACCACGTGGCCCCGCCTGCGCCTCTTCGATGCAGGCATCCACCACCCAGCTGCGCCAGCGGCTCGCGCGGCTTGACCCAGACGCCGGGCGCCGCCGACAGGTATTCCTCCAGCCGCAGCAGGTTCAGCGGGGGCGCTGTGACGGCCGTCCCGAAGATTTGGCAAAACAACACTAGATCAGGCCTAGCCGAAGGTTGCAGAAAGCCTATCTTTCTGCTTGAAAGATGCGTGGCAGCTGCAAGATGGCCTCCGCGTTAGAGAACGAAAAGCACCGGTCCGCCGCCTCCAGCCGGGGCAGCCAGACCTGCGCCCGGTGCTCCCGTGGGTTGAGCACCACCGGCCGAGCCTCGGGCACGCACAGGCCGAACACCCGCTCGGTGTTCAGGACCACCCCGGGCGCATACCGGTGGCGCCACTGCGGATAGATCTCGTAGATGTTCTGCAGGCCCCAGTCGCTGAGCCGGTGACCTGGCGCGGACACATCCAGCCCGGTTTCTTCGGCCACCTCGCGCGCGGCCGTGACGTCAAACGGCTCGTCCCACGCATCCTTGGACCCGGTCACCGACTGCCAGAAACCCGGCGACTCGGCCCGCTCGATCAGCAACACCTCCAGCGCCGGGGTGTGGATCACCACCAGCACCGACTCGGGGATTTTGTAGGGGGGAGAGGACGGCACGGTGGTTCGGTAGGCGGCACAAAAAAAGGCGCCCGCAGGCGCCCTTTCATCCTAGCCGAAGCCCTGTTCAGGCCGGCTTGACCGCGTCCGGGTTGCGCAGCCGGATGTGCAGCTCGCGCAGCTGCTTCTCGTCCACCGGGCTGGGCGCCTGGGTCAGCAGACATTGGGCGCGCTGGGTCTTGGGGAAGGCGATCACGTCGCGGATCGACTCGGCGCCGGTCATCAGCGTGACGATGCGGTCCAGGCCGAAGGCCAGGCCGCCGTGCGGGGGGGCGCCGTACTGCAGCGCGTCCAGCAGGAAGCCGAACTTGAGCTGCGCCTCTTCGGGCGTGATCTTCAGCGCGTCGAACACCTTCTGCTGCACATCGGCACGGTGGATGCGGACCGAGCCGCCACCGATTTCCCAGCCGTTGAGCACCATGTCGTAGCCCTTGGCGATGCACTTCTCGGGCGCGGTGACCATCCAGTCCTCGTGGCCGTCTTTGGGTGCCGTGAAGGGGTGGTGCACGGCCGTCCAGCGGTCTTCTTCCTCGTCGTGTTCGAACATCGGGAAGTCCACCACCCACATCGGCGCCCAGCGGTCCTCGAACAGGCCGTTCTTCTTGCCCAGTTCGCTGTGGCCGATCTTCAGGCGCAGCGCGCCGATGGCGTCGTTGACGATCTTGGCCTTGTCAGCGCCGAAGAAGATGATGTCGCCGTCCTGCGCACCAGTGCGCGAGAGGATCTCGGCAATCGCCTTGTCGTGCAGGTTCTTGACGATGGGCGACTGCAGGCCGTCCTTGCCCTTGGCCACTTCGTTGACCTTGATCCAGGCCAGGCCCTTGGCGCCGTAGATCTTGACGAACTCGGTGTAGGCGTCGATCTCGCTGCGGCTCATCTCGGCGCCGCCGCGCACGCACAGGGCGACCACGCGGCCGTTCTTCATGGTGGCGGGCGCGCTGAAGACCTTGAAGTCCACGTCGGCCATCACGTCGGTGAGCTCGGTGAACTCCATCTTCACGCGCAGGTCGGGCTTGTCGGAACCGTAGCGGTGCATGGCTTCGCCGTAGGCCATGACCGGGAACTCGCCCAGGTCCACGTTCAGCACGTTCTGGAACACCGTCTTGATCATGCCCTGGAACATGTCGCGGATGTCCTGCTCGGTCAGGAACGAGGTCTCGATATCGATCTGGGTGAACTCGGGCTGGCGGTCGGCGCGCAGGTCCTCGTCGCGGAAGCACTTGGTGATCTGGTAGTAGCGGTCGAATCCGGCCACCATCAGCAGCTGCTTGAACAGCTGAGGGCTTTGCGGCAGCGCAAAGAAGTGGCCGTCGTGCACGCGACTGGGCACCAGGTAGTCGCGCGCGCCTTCGGGCGTGCTCTTGGTCAGCATCGGGGTTTCGATGTCGATGAAGCCGTTGGCGTCCAGGAACTTGCGCACTTCCATGGCCACGCGGTAACGCAGCATCAGGTTGTTCTGCATGTACGGGCGGCGCAGGTCGAGCACGCGGTGCGTGAGGCGCGTGGTCTCGCTCAGGTTGTCGTCGTCCAGCTGGAACGGCGGCGTGACCGAGGGGTTGAGCACCTTCAGCTCGTGACAGAGCACCTCGATCTGGCCGCTCTTGAGCTTGTCGTTGGTGGTGCCGGCGGGGCGGGCGCGCACCAGACCGGTGACCTGCACGCAGAATTCGTTGCGCACGTCTTCGGCGGTCTTGAACATGTCCGGGCGGTCCGGATCGCAGACCACCTGCACGTAGCCTTCGCGGTCGCGCAGGTCGATGAAGATCACACCGCCATGGTCGCGGCGGCGGTTCACCCAGCCGCAGAGTTGCACGGTTTGCCCCAGCAGGGCTTCGGTCACCAGACCGCAATAGTGGGAACGCATGGCCATATCGGTTCTTCTTTCAGCAGGCGGGCTGCACAGCGGCAGCCCCGGGTATCAGGCGGTCGCGGAAGCGGTCGCCTTGAGGTTGGGGTTCTTGGGTCCACCGGGCACGATCACACCCATGGAGACGATGTAGGTCAGCGCTTCATCCACCGACATCTGCAGCTCCACGCAGTCGCGCGCGCGCACCATGACGAAGTAGCCGCCCGTGGGGTTGGGGGTGGTGGGCACGTAGACGCTGACGAAGTCTTCGTCGGCGGCACTGCCCGGCTTGGTACGCAGCTGCTGCAGCACCTCGCCCTGGGGCGTGCCCGTCAGAAACGCGATGGTCCACATGCCCTCCTGCGGCCACTGCACCAGCAGGGCCTTGCGGAAGGCATTGCCCTTCTCGGAGAACAGGGTGTCGGAGACCTGCTTGACGCCCGAGTAGATGGAGCGCACCACCGGAATGCGGTGCAGCAGGGCGTGCCACCAGTTCACCAACTGGTGGCCGATGATGTTGGACGCCAGGGCGCCGATGGAAAGCACCACCACCAGCGCAAAGATCACGCCCAGGCCGGGCACATGAAAGCCGAACAGCTGGTCCGGCTGCCAGGCACCGGGCAGGATGCGCAAGGTCTGGTCGAGCGTGGACACCACCCAGTCCAGCACCCAGAGGGTGATGATCAGGGGCACCAGGACCAGCAGGCCCGAGAACAGCCACTTGCGCAGGTTGGCCACAGGGAAGGTCTTTCCGTTTCGATCAGTGGCAGGCGCAGGAGCCGCCACAGGGGGTGGCCGGTGCGGCGCTGGCCGTTTCGGCCGGCTTGGACTCGGTCGAGGACGCGGCTGCCGTGCCAGTGGCCGCGGCGGCCGTGCCACCTGAGCCGCCCTTGAAGTCGGTCGCGTACCAGCCCGAACCCTTGAGCTGGAAACCGGCGGCGGTCAGCTGCTTGCTGAATGTGGCGGCGCCGCAGGCCGGGCATTCCGTCAGCGGCGCGTCGGAGATTTTCTGCAGGACGTCCTTGGCATGGCCGCAGGACTCGCACTTGTAGGCATAGATCGGCATGGCGTGAACGGTGGAATGGCCCGGCGACCACAGCCCAAAGGGCCCGAAATGCACCTCGGCGGTGCAAACACGGCGGGGCGCCGGGAAGTTGAACAAAACCCGTCATTATAGGTGGGGCACCCCACCCGCGCCTTCAAGGGCAGCCCGCCGGTCGACCCCTCACCAAAGGCGGATGCGCAGCATCACCTGGGTGACGATCAGCCCCAGCACGAAGCCGATCCCGCCGTAGATGATGTACTGCAGCAGGCGGTTGGTCCGCCGCTGCTCCGCCATGAGTTCGTCCAGTTCGGCCCTCAGCTGGTGCGGCCGGTGCTGCAGGTAGTCCTGCAGCAGGCGCGGCAGCGCCGGCAGCAGCTTGGCGTACTGCGGCGCCTCGGCCTTGAGCTGCTGCAGCAGTTTCTGCGGGCCGACCTGCTCCAGCATCCACTTCTCCAGGAAGGGCTTGGCGGTGTTCCACAGGTCCAGCTCCGGGTCCAGATCGCGGCCCAGACCTTCGATGTTGAGCAGGGTTTTCTGCAGCAGCACCAGCTGGGGCTGGATTTCCACATGGAAGCGGCGCGAGGTCTGGAACAGGCGCATCAGCACCATGCCGAGCGAGATTTCCTTGAGCGGGCGGTCGAAGTACGGTTCGCACACCGCGCGGATGGCCGATTCCAGCTCGTCCACCCGGGTCTCGGGCGGCACCCAGCCGCTTTCGATGTGCAGCTCGGCCACGCGCTTGTAGTCGCGCCGGAAGAAGGCAGTGAAGTTCTGCGCCAGGTATTCCTTGTCGAACTCGGTCAGCGTGCCGACGATGCCGAAATCGAGCGAGATGTAACGACCGAAGGTGGCCGGATCGACACTGACCTGGATGTTGCCCGGGTGCATGTCAGCGTGGAAAAACCCGTCGCGGAACACCTGGGTGAAGAAGATGGTCACACCATCGCGCGCCAGCTTGGGTATGTCCACGCCTTTCTGGCGCAGCTCGTCCACCCGGTTGATGGGCACCCCATGCATGCGCTCCATCACCATCACCTCGGTGTGGCAGTAGTCCCAGAACATCTCCGGAATCAGCACCAGATTGAGGCCCGCCATGTTGCGGCGCAGCTGGGCCGCGTTGGCGGCTTCCCGCAGCAGGTCCAGCTCGTCGTGCAGGTACTTGTCGAACTCTGCGACCACCTCCAGCGGCTTGAGCCGCTTGCCATCGGCCGAGAGCTTTTCGACCCAGCCGGCCATCATGCGCATCAGGCTCAGGTCTTTCTCGATCACCGGCAGCATGTTGGGCCGCAGCACCTTCACCGCCACCTCGCGCCCGCCGTGGCGTCCGTCCCGCAAGATGGCGAAGTGCACCTGGGCGATCGAGGCGCTGGCCACCGGTGTGTGGTCGAAATGGCTGAACACCGCATCCAGCGGCTTGCCAAAGGCGCGTTCGATGGTGGCCACGGCGATGGCACTGTCGAACGGCGGCACCCGGTCCTGCAGTCGGGCCAGTTCGTCGGCGATGTCGGGCGGCAGCAGGTCGCGCCGGGTCGAGAGCACCTGACCAAATTTGACGAAGATGGGACCCAGGCGCTCCAGCGCCTCGCGCAGGCGCTGGCCCCGTGGCGCATCCAGGTTGCGACCGACCGAAACGATGCGCGTCAGCAGCCGGATGCCCGGCCGCTGGAAGCTGGACAACACCAGCTCGTCCAGCCCGTGGCGCAGCACCACCCAGACGATGAACAGTCCGCGGAGCAACCGCGTCATGCCGAGGGTCCGTCGCTGTGACCCGGTTCGGTCGGTGAACGGCGACCGACAAATGCCTTGAGACCGGCCGCAGCCGACTTGGCGCCACCCACCAGGGTGTGCGCAGCAGCGTCACCGACCAGCCGCGACAGGTCTTCCTCGACATCCCAGCGCACGTTGTCCACCAGCCAGGCCACCTCGGCCGCCAGCTGCACATCGCCCTGGATGTCGACATTCGGCCGCTCGCCGCCCAGCACCTGCTGGGCCAGGGCGAAGGGCGAGGTCTGGGTCACGGTCACGTGCAGATCGGGCTGCCGGTCACCGGCCGGCCGCTCCAGCAGGCCGGCGGCGGTGGGAGCGAGCGTGAGGTGGAAGTCGCCCCAGGCCACGCGCACCGGCTTGCCCAACTGGCGGCGCAGACGCTGCTGCGCCTGGGGTTCCTGCATCAGGACGTGGTTGAGGAACAGCACCACCCGGTTCTGGACCTCGTCCACCACCCATTCGGGCGGCCGGACACTGCCCAGCAGGGACTGGAGCATGCCCAAAGGAGAACGGGAACTGGTCGAATGGTTGGGGGATTCACTGTTCATGATCCCCCGATTCTGACGGATAACCGTGCCGCCTTTTACCGCAGCGCCTGCACCCCGGCCACCAGCCAGCCAGCATCCCCGGACTTGGGGCGGGTGATGTTCCAGATCTCCCGGAACGGGTTCGGGCCAGCCGACGGGTCCTCGCGGATCAGACCGGAGAACTCGACGCTCGCCAGGTAGGCTTCGTCCTGCTCCTCCAGACCGAGCAACTGCGCTTCCAGCATGACCACCTCGGTCTTGTTCGGGGCGGCACCGGCGCGCTCGCGCTCGGCCAGCTGGGTCTGGATCTCGGCCAGCATGCCGCCGGTCATCATGGCGCGCAGGCTGGCAATGTCGGAGCGGTCCCAGGCGTCCTGGAGATTCACGAAGTTCGTCTTGGACGCCCGCAGGAAGCTTTCGGCATCAAACCCTCCGGCATTCTGGCCAGCCGGTTCGGGCGGACGCGGAGCATCCGCCAGAGATTCCCAGGGCCGCGCCGACGCGTCGTTGCCCACGTTCTTGGGGCTGTATCCCCGGGGCGCCGACACCGCGCCGTCCGGCCCCACCCCTGCCAGCAGGCCGGGCGCTCCGGTCGTGGACTCGTTGCGGCGCAGCGTCTTGCGCTGCGCACGGCGCCCCCCAAGCAAATCCGACCACCACCGAGCTTCCATGACGCTGTCCTCCTCTTGTCCCCGTCATCAACACTTGATACCGACGTGGAGTGCCACCACCCCCGCGCTGAGGTTGTGCACGTCCACATGACCAAAGCCCACCGACTTCATCAGCTGGCGCAGTTCCTCCTGCCCGGGATGCATGCGGATCGACTCCGCCAGGTACTGGTAGCTGTGGGCATCGCCCGCCACCATCTGACCCAGCTTCGGCAACACGTTGAACGAATACCAGTCATAAGCCTTTTCCAACGGCTTGGCGACGCGGGAAAACTCCAACACCAGCAATCTGCCCCCCGGCTTGAGGACGCGGCGCATCTCCGACAGGGCCTGGTCTTTGTGCGTCATGTTGCGCAAACCGAAGGCGACCGAAACGAAATCGAAGCTGTTGTCGGCAAATGGCAGCTTCTCGGCGTCGCAGACCATGGTCGGCAGCACCAGGCCTTCATCAAGCAGGCGATTGCGGCCTTCGCGCAACATGGCCTCGTTGATGTCGGTGTGCACCACCCGGCCGGTCGGGCCCACGCGCCGGGCAAATGCACGCGAGAGGTCGCCGGTGCCGCCCGCGATGTCCAGCACCTGCTGGCCCGGTTGCGGGTTGGCCACGGTGATGGTGTAGCGCTTCCAGATGCGGTGCAGGCCGGCCGACATGAGGTCGTTCATCACGTCGTACTTGGGCGCGACCGAATCGAACACGCTGCGCACGTGTTTCGCCTTCTCCTGTTCGTCGACGGTCTGGAAGCCGAAATGGGTCGTGGCCATGGAATGGGTCTCCGTCGGGGTCAGTGGCTGCCGCAGGCGTGTCCGCCCTTTTCCGGCATCGGTGCATCGCGGTCCACCCCTGCGGCCTGAAGCCGCTGGTGGTAATCGTTCCAGAGTTGTTCCTGTTGCGATCCCAGGAAATACAGGTAATCCCAGGCGTAGATGCCGGAATCATGGCCATCCGAGAAGGTGGGCTGCACCGCGTAGTTGCCCACCGGCTCCAGCGCCACCAGGGTCACATCGCGCTTGCCGGTCTGCAGCGTTTCCTGTCCAGGCCCGTGGCCCTGCACCTCGGCCGAAGGCGAGTAGACGCGCATCAACTCGAACGGGATGCGGAAGTGCGCACCGTCGGAAAACGCCACCTCCAGCACGCGCGAGGCGCTGTGCACGGTGATGTCCTGCGGCGTCGGGGTGTCCTTGTTGAGTCCAGCCATGGGGGCCTCCAATGTGTTCAGACCAGCACGCGCTCGATACCGCCCTGGTTCGCTTTCTCGACGTATTCGGGCAACCAGTTCTCGCCCAGGATCTGGCGCGCCATTTCGACCACGATGTAGTCGGCCTCCAGCAGGCCGTTCTGCAGGTCGTCGGTGTAGCGGGACAGCCCCTGGAGGCAGCTGGGGCAGGACGTGAGCATCTTGACGTTGGTTTTTTCGCCCACCGTACCCGCCGCGCGCAGAGCCGCTTCACCCTTTCGGATTTCCTCTTCTTTTCGGAAGCGCACCTGGGTCGAGATGTCGGGGCGGCTCACGCCCAGCGTGCCGCTCTCACCGCAGCAGCGCTCGCTCTTGATCACGCCATCGCCCACCAGTGCCTTGACGGTCTTCAGGGAATCCTGGAGCTTCATCGGGTTGTGGCAGGGCTCGTGGTACAGGTAGCCCCCCTGCCCGGCCGGCAAGGTAATGCCCTTCTCCAGCAGGTACTCGTGGATGTCGATGATGCGGCAGCCGGGGAAAATTTCCTCAAACTTGTAGCCCTGCAGCTGGTCGTAGCACGTGCCGCAGGAGACCACCACCGTCTTGATGTCCAGGTAATTCAGCGTGTTGGCCACACGGTGGAACAGCACCCGGTTGTCGGTGATCATCTTCTCGGCCTTGTCGTACTGGCCCGAGCCGCGCTGCGGGTAGCCGCAGCACAGATAACCCGGCGGCAGCACGGTCTGCACGCCCGCATGCCACAGCATGGCCTGGGTCGCCAGACCGACCTGGCTGAACAGGCGTTCCGAACCACAACCCGGAAAGTAAAACACCGCCTCGGTCTCGCTGGTCGTGCCTTGCGGGTTGCGAATGATCGGAACGTAGTCCTTGTCCTCGATGTCCAGCAGCGCGCGCGCCGTCTTCTTGGGCAGGCCACCCGGCATCTTCTTGTTGATGAAGTGGATCACCTGCTCCTTGACCGGCGCTGGCCCCAGACTGGCCGGCGGCGCATTGGTCTGCGCCCGTGCGGCGGGCTTGAGCAGGTTGTTGGCCAGGCGCTGGGCCTTGAAACCCACGTCCACCATGGCCGAGCGCATGAACTTGATGGTCTCGGGGTTGGTGGCGTTGAGGAAGAACATGGCCGCCGCGTTGCCCGGCCTCCAGCTCTTCTGGCCCATCTTGCGCAGCAGGTTGCGCATGTTCATCGACACGTCGCCGAAGTCGATCTTCACCGGACAGGGCGTGTAGCACTTGTGGCACACCGTGCAGTGGTCGGCCACGTCTTCGAACTCTTCCCAGTGCTTGATGCTGATGCCGCGGCGCGTCTGCTCTTCATACAGGAAAGCCTCGATCAGCAGCGAGGTCGCCAGGATCTTGTTGCGCGGGCTGTAGAGCAGGTTGGCGCGCGGCACGTGGGTGGCGCAGACCGGCTTGCACTTGCCGCAGCGCAGGCAGTCCTTGACCGAATCGGCGATCGCGCCGATGTCGCTCTGCTGCATGATCAGCGACTCGTGGCCCATCAGGCCGAACGAGGGTGTGTAGGCATTGGCCAGATCGGCCTGGCGCACGCTGGCATCGCGCGCCACCAGCGCCTGGTGCGCCGGGCCGCGCAGCAGCTTGCCCTTGTTGAAACGCCCCTCGGGGTCGACCTTGGCCTTGTATTCGGCGAACGGGTTCAGCTCGTCGTCGCTGAGGAACTCCAGCTTGGTGATGCCGATACCGTGCTCACCCGAGATCACGCCGTCCAGACTGCGCGCCAGCACCATGATGCGGGCCACCGCCTCGTGCGCGGTCTGCAGCATCTCGTAGTCGTCGCTGTTGACCGGGATGTTGGTGTGCACGTTGCCGTCGCCGGCGTGCATGTGCAGCGCCACCCAGACGCGGCCCTTGAGCACGCGCTTGTGGATCGCATTGCACTCGGCCAGGATGGGGCCGAAGGCCGCACCGCTGAAGATCTGCTGCAGCGGGCTGCGGATCTGGGTCTTCCAGCTCGCGCGCAGGGTATGGTCCTGCAGTTGCGGGAACAGGGTTTCCACGTCGCGCAGCCAGCCGGCCCACAGGGCTCGCACCTCGCGCACCAGCGCCAACGCCTGCTGCACGCGGTCTTCCAGCAGTTCAGCGTTGGGCAGGTCGTTGGCGTCGTCGGTCTTGCCCAACGGCAGGCTGCCCCGGGCAAAGAAGGCCTCCAGCGCATCGCACAGCTTGAGTTTGTTGCGCAGCGACAGCTCGATGTTGATGCGCTCGATACCCAGGGTGTACTCACCCATGCGCGGCAGCGGAATCACCACATCTTCGTTGATCTTGAAGGCGTTGGTGTGTTTGGAGATCGCTGCCGTGCGCTTGCGATCGAGCCAGAATTTCTTGCGCGCCTCGTAGCTGATGGCCACAAAGCCCTCGCCGCTGCGGCCGTTGGCCAGGCGGATCACCTCGCTGGTCGCGCGGGCCACGGCGTCGGCGTCGTCACCGACGATGTCGCCGATCAGCACCATCTTGGGCAGGGTGCCGCGCTTACTCTTGGTGGCGTACCCCACGGCCTTGAGGTAGCGGTCGTCCAGGTGCTCCAGGCCAGCCAGCAGGGTGCCGCTGCGCTTCTGCTCGGCGAACATGAAGTCCTTGATCTCAACGATCGAGGGCACGCCATCCTTGGGGTTGCCAAAGAACTCCAGGCACACAGTGCGTGTGTGCTCGGGCATGCGGTGCACCACCCAGCGGCCACTGGTGATCAGACCGTCGCAACCCTCTTTCTGGATGCCCGGCAGGCCGCTCAGGAACTTGTCGGTCACATCCTTGCCCAGGCCTTCCTTGCGGAAGGTCTTGCCCGGGATGGCCAGCTGCTCGGTGCGCAGGTGGGTCTTGCCGTCGGCGGCGAAGTACTTGAGCTCGAAGGTGGCGACCTCGGCGTCGTGGATCTTGCCCAGGTTGTGGTCGAGGCGAGTCACCTCGAGCCACTCGGCCTGCGGCGTCACCATGCGCCAGCTCACCAGATTGTCCAGTGCCGTGCCCCACAGCACCGCCTTCTTGCCGCCCGCATTCATGGCGATGTTGCCGCCCACGCAGGAGGCCTCGGCCGAGGTCGGGTCCACCGCAAACACATAGCCGGCGCGTTCGGCCGCATCGGCCACACGCTGGGTGACCACACCGGCCTCGGTCCACACCGTGGCCACGGGTTGCACATGACCCGGAATCGAGACATGCTCGACCTCGGTCATGGCTTCGAGCTTCTCGGTGTTGATGACCACGCTCTTCCAGGTCAGCGGGATGGCGCCCCCGGTGTAGCCGGTGCCGCCCCCGCGCGGGATGATGGTCAGGCCCAGCTCGACACAGCCCTTGACCAGGTGCGCCATCTCGGCCTCTGTGTCGGGCGTGAGCACGACGAAGGGGTACTCCACGCGCCAGTCGGTCGCGTCGGTAACGTGCGACACGCGCGAGAGGCCGTCAAACTTGATGTTGTCCTTGGCGGTCAGCTTGCGCAGCACCTTGTTCGTGCGCTGGCGCAGTTCGGCCATCTCTTCAAAAGAGCGGGCAAACGACTCGACTGCGGCCCTGGCTGCGGCCAGCAGCTGACCCACCGACTCGTCGCGCCCCGGGTCGTCCTGCGGCGTGCGGCGCTTCTGCACCTCGCCCAGACGGTGGTGCAGGGCATCAACGAGCGCCGAGCGGCGCTTGGGGTTGTCGAGCAGGTCGTCCTGCAGGTAGGGGTTGCGCTGCACGACCCAGATGTCGCCCAGCACCTCGTACAGCATGCGGGCAGAGCGGCCGGTGCGCCGCTCGCCGCGCAGTTCGTCCAGCAGCGCCCAGGCCCGGGAGCCCAACAACCGCATCACGATTTCACGATCCGAGAACGACGTGTAGTTGTAGGGGATCTCGCGCAAACGGGGTGATTCGTCTGCAGCGGTTTCCAGAAGCGGAAGCGGCGTGGGGGCGTTCATGAGGGAAATGGGCCAGCAAACGGAGCTGAGCCAAGGATGGTACCGCAGCGCAACATGCGCGACACCGTCTCATGGAAAGCCCTTGTTGTCACCTTTCGGAAAGAAAGCTGCAATGCCTTGGTCACATTCGTTGCCTAGGCTGGCTTTTTTTGTGTCATCGAAACCGTTCCCAACCTACAGGAGACCCACCATGCCCATGCGCCAACATCTCTCCACACTCACCGCCGCGCTGCTTGTGTTCGGCTTCAGCAGCAACGCCCAGGCACAGACTGAAATCCAGTGGTGGCATTCGATGACCGGCGGCCTGAACGACTGGGTCACGGACCTGGCCAATGGTTTCAATGCCAGCCAGAAAGACTACAAGGTGATCCCCACCTACAAGGGGACCTACGACGAAACCATGCCGGCCGCCGTGGCCGCCTTCCGGGCCGGCAATGCGCCCCACATCCTGCAGGTCTATGAAGTGGGCACGGCCACGATGATGGCAGCCAAGAGCGCGATCGTGCCCGTGGGCAAGGTGCTGGCCGACGCGGGCTACAAGTTCAACCCCCAGGCCTACATCCCGGCCGTCGTCGGCTACTACACCGCGCCCAACGGCCAAATGCTCAGCTTTCCGCTGAACAGTTCCACGACGGTCTTCAACTACAATAAGGATGCCTTCCGCAAGGCCGGCCTCGACCCGGAGAAGCCGCCTCAGACCTGGCCCGAAGTGGTGCTGGCCGCAGCCAAGCTCAAAGCCGCCGGCGTCAGCTGCCCGTTCACCACCAGCTGGCAGGGCTGGACGCAGCTGGAAAGCTTCTCGACCTGGCACAACACCGAGTTCGCCACCAAGGGCAACGGATTCGGTGGCACCAGCGCACGCCTGAACTTCAACAGTCCGCTGCATGTGCGCCACATCGAGAACCTGGCCAACATGGCCAAACAGGGCCTGTTCGTCTACCGCGGCCGCGGCAATGCGGCGGATGCGCCGTTCTATTCGGGTGAATGCGCGATGGCCACAGCGTCTTCATCGACCTACGCCACCATCAAGAAGAACGCCAAGTTCGATTTCGGCATTGCCCCTCTGCCTTACTACCCGGACGTCGCGGGTGCCCCGCAGAACACCGTGATCGGCGGCGCTTCGCTGTGGGTGATGGCGGGCAAGAAGCCGGACGAGTACAAAGGCGTGGCCGCCTTCTTCAACTACCTGACGAACGCCGAGATCCAGGCCAAGAGCCACCAGCGCACCGGCTATCTGCCCATCACCATGGCCTCCTTCGAAGCCACCGAGAAGTCCGGTTTCTACAAGCAGAACCCCGGAACCGACGTGGCGGTGAACCAGATGATCCGCAAAACCACCGACAAGTCGCGCGGCATCCGACTGGGCAACTTCGTGCAGATCCGCGCGATCGAGGACGAGGAACTCGAGCAGGTGTGGGCGGGCAAGAAGACCGCCAAGGAAGCCCTGGACAGCGCCGTCAAGCGCGGCAACGAACTGCTGGTGCGCTTCGAGGCCGCCAACAAATAAGCGCAAGCTCGGCGAGCCCGCGGACGGCATGGCAGTGCCGCCGCTGGCCGCCGTTGTGCGGCATCGCCTGCCCGATCCAGTCCACCTCGTCCGACAACCCGAATGGCCTCAGAAAAACGCGTCGTTTTCCGCTCCCGCTGGCTGCCGTGGGTACTGCTCGCGCCCCAGGTCTCGGTCATTCTGGTGTTCTTCTTCTGGCCGGCCGGCCAGGCCTTGCTGCAATCGTTCCAGCAATCCGATGCCTTCGGGACTTCGACGGAGTGGGTCGGCCTGCAGAACTTCGCCAACCTGCTCGAGGACGACACCTACCTGGCATCGTTCAAGACCACGGCCATCTTTTCGGTGCTGGTGGCCGGGCTGGGCATCGGCATCTCGCTTGTGCTGGCCGTGTTTGCCGACCGGGTTGTCAAGGCCACGCTGATCTACCGAACCCTGCTGATCTGGCCCTACGCGGTGGCTCCCGCCGTGGCCGGTGTGCTCTGGCTGTTCATGCTCGCACCCTCCATCGGTGTCGTGTCCCACGCGCTGCGCGCCCTCGGCATCGAGTGGAACAGCCTGCTCAACAGCAACCACGCCATGATCCTGATCGTGCTGGCGGCCGTCTGGAAGCAGATCTCCTACAACTTCCTGTTCTTCCTCGCAGGTCTGCAGAGCATTCCCAAATCGCTCATCGAGGCCGCCGCCATCGACGGTGCGCACCCCTGGCGGCGCTTCTGGACCATCCAGTTCCCGCTGCTCTCGCCCACCACCTTCTTCCTGTTCGTGATCAACGTGGTGTATGCCTTCTTCGACACCTTCGCCATCGTGGACGCGGCGACCCAGGGCGGTCCCGGCAAGGACACCGCGATCCTGGTCTACAAGGTGTACTACGACGGCTTCAAGGCCCTGGACCTGGGCGGCTCGGCCGCCCAGTCGGTCGTGCTGATGGCGATCGTGATCGCCCTGACGGTGATCCAGTTCCGCTTCGTCGAAAAGAAAGTGCAGTACTGACATGATCGAACGCCGCCCTGGCCTGACCTTTCTGTCGCACGCCGTTCTGATCCTCGGCATCTCGGTGGTCTGCTTTCCGCTCTACCTCACCTTCGTGGCATCGACCCAGACCGCTCAGGAGATCATCCACGCCCCCATGTCCCTGCTGCCAGGCAGTCACCTGATCGAAAACTACGTTGCGGCGCTGCAAGGGTCGGGCATGGGAGCGGCCTCCAACGCCCCGGTGGGCCGGATGATGATGGTGAGCCTGATCACCGCCCTGGTGATCGCCGTGGGCAAGATCGCGATCTCGCTGCTCTCGGCCTTCGCCATTGTCTACTTCCGGTTCCCGTTCCGCATGCTGTTCTTCTGGTGCATCTTCGTCACCTTGATGCTGCCGGTGGAGGTCCGCATCGGCCCGACTTACGCGGTCGTCGCCAACCTGGGCATGCTCAATTCCTACGCAGGCCTGACCGTGCCGCTGATTGCGTCGGCCACCGCCACCTTCCTGTTCCGCCAGTTCTTTCTGACCGTGCCCGACGAGCTGGTCGAGGCCGCGCGCATAGACGGCGCTGGCCCGATGCGCTTTTTCAAGGACGTGCTGATGCCGCTGTCGGCGACCTCGATCGCGGCCCTGTTCGTCATCCAGTTCATCTACGGCTGGAACCAGTATCTGTGGCCCCTGCTGGTGACAACCGAGGAAAACATGTACCCGGTCGTCATCGGGATCAAACGCATGATCAGCGGTGGGGACGCGGCCACCGACTGGAATATCGTGATGGCCACCGCCGTGCTGGCCATGATTCCGCCGGCACTGGTCGTCATCCTCATGCAGAAATGGTTCGTCAAGGGCCTGGTCGACACCGAAAAATAAGCACCCTCATGGCTTCCCTCTCCTTCCGAAACGTCGTCAAGCAATACCACCAGGGAAAACAGTCGCTGCAGGTGATCCACGGTGTCAACGCCGAGATCACCGACGGTGAATTCATCGTCATCGTCGGCCCCTCGGGCTGCGGCAAGTCCACGCTGCTGCGCATGGTGGCCGGGCTCGAAGAAATCAGCGGTGGCGAGATCCGCATCGGCGAGCGCGTGGTCAACCAGCTCGAACCCGCCGACCGTGACATCGCCATGGTGTTCCAGAACTACGCGCTCTACCCGCACATGAGCGTGTTCGAGAACATGGCCTACGGGTTGAAGATCAAGAAGCTGCCAGCCGCCGAGATCCGCCAGCGCGTGGACAAGGCCGCGGCCATCCTGGAGCTGGGCCACCTGCTGGACCGCAAACCGCGCCAGCTCTCGGGCGGGCAGCGCCAGCGCGTCGCCATGGGCCGCGCCATCGTACGCCAGCCCCAGGTGTTCCTGTTCGACGAACCGCTGTCCAACCTCGACGCCAAGCTGCGCGCCCAGACCCGGCTGGAGATCCAGAAGCTGCACCGCGAGCTGGGCATCACCTCGCTGTTCGTCACCCACGACCAGGTCGAGGCGATGACGCTGGCCCAGCGCATGATCGTGATGAACGCCGGCCGCATGGAGCAGTTCGGCACGCCCGAAGAAGTCTACTCCCGCCCCGCCACCACCTTCGTCGCCAGCTTCATGGGATCGCCCCCAATGAACCTGCTGAACAACGCGCCTGGGGGGCGGCCGGGCTGCACCATGGGCATCCGCCCCGAACACATCGATCTCGCGCAGGAAGGCTGGAGCCTGCAGGTGGAGACGGTGGAATTGCTCGGTGCCGAGCGACTGATCCACGCCCGCCTGGGCGACGAGGCGCTGATCATCCGCACCCACGAGGACCAGGGCGCCCCCGAAGTCGGCAGCACGGTGGTGGCGCGCCCGCGCGAGGACCGGCTGCACTGGTTCGACCAGCAGACTGGAGCACGCCTGTGAAGGACACCCCCACACACTGGCCCTACCCGCGCTGGATCGCCCACCGCGGCGCCGGCAAGCTGGCCCCGGAAAACACCTTGGCCGCGTTCCGCCTGGGCGCGCAGCATGGCTACCGCATGGCCGAGTGCGACGCCAAGCTCAGCGCCGATGGCCAGGTCTTTCTGCTGCACGACGACACGCTGGACCGGACCACCGACGGCCAAGGGATCGCCGGCCACCAGCCCTGGGCGGAACTGAGCCTGCTCGATGCAGGCAGCTGGCACTCGCGCCAGTACGCGGGCGAGCGCCTGCCCACGCTGGAGGGCGTGGCGCGGTTCTGCCGCGCCAATGCCTTCCTGCTCAACATAGAAATCAAGCCCACACCGGGGCTGGAGGAAGAAACCGGGCGGGTCGTCGCGCGGGAAGCAGCCCGTCTATGGGCGGACGCCCCCATCCCGCCGCTGCTGACCTCGTTCCAGCCGCAGGCGCTGGCTGGCGCCGTCGAAAGCGCACCCGAGCTGCCCAGAGGACTGCTGCTGGAGACCCTGTGGGACGGCTGGCTGGAGATGGCGCAGCGGATGGGCTGCGTGGCCGTCGTCTGCGACCAGGTGCTCTGGACTTCCGAGGTGATGGCCACCGTGCACGGCCGCCAGATGCGCGCCCTGGCCTACACGGTGAACGAGCCGCAGGAAGCCGAACGGCTCTGGGGACTGGGCATCGACGGCCTGATCACCGACCGGGTCGACCTGTTCGCGCCCGACTGACCGGGTGGCGCCTGGTCAGCGCCTGCGCAGCCACCAGCCCAGCGAACCCTGGGCCAGCACCAGCGCGGTGTAGCTGAGCATCTTGCCGTCCCTGCCGAAGAGGACCAGCCCGGCCAGCAACACCGCCACCCCCAGCGCGCAGAGCGCCATCAGTTCGTGGCGGGCGCCCCACCGCCCCGCCCGCGCCTTCGGCCAGATCCGGGGCATGCCCCACAGCAACAAGGCCACCCCGATGGCCGGGGCGATGAAGTTGGCAAGGTGCCCGATCAGGGCCAGAAACGACATGGGTGGTGAAATCCGTCCGGGCAGAGGCGGCGAATTTTATAATCGCGGCCATGTCTGTCTGGGCGCTCGGCATCAACCACCACACGGCTCCGCTTGATTTGCGGGGCCGTTTCGCGTTCGCGCTCGACCAGATCCAGCCCACGCTGCACGGCTACCGCAGCAGTCTGGCGCGTCAGCCCGAGGCCACGCTGCTGTCCACCTGCAACCGCACCGAGCTGTACGCCGCGGGCGAACAGTCGGCCGTGGAGCCCACGCTGGAATGGCTCGCACAGACCGGTGGTGTCAGCACCCATGTGCTGAAAGACCACGCCTACATCCTGCGCGAAGGCGAGGCCGCGCGCCACGCCTTCCGCGTCGCCAGCGGCCTGGACAGCATGGTGCTGGGCGAGGCCCAGATCCTGGGACAGATGAAGGACGCGGTGCGTGCCGCCGACGAGGCCGGAGCCCTGGGCACCACGTTGCACCAGCTGTTCCAGCGCTCCTTCGCAGTGGCCAAGCAGGTGCGCACCTCCACCGAGATCGGTGCCCACTCGATCAGCATGACCGCCGCCGCCGTGCGCCTGGCCAGCCAGCTGTTCGAAGACCTGAAGGACATCAAGGTGCTGTTCGTCGGCGCCGGCGAGATGGTCGAACTGGCCGCCACGCACTTCGCGGCCAAGACACCCAAGAGCATGGCCATCGCCAACCGCACGCTCGAACGCGGCGAGACCTTGGCCAGCCGCTTCGGCGCCCAGGTCATGCGCCTGGCCGACATTCCCGAGCGCCTGCACGAGTTCGACGCCGTGGTCAGCTGCACTGCCAGCACCCTGCCCATCATCGGCCTGGGCGCGGTCGAACGCGCGCTGAAGAAGCGCAAGCACCGCCCCATGTTCATGGTCGATCTGGCCGTGCCGCGCGACATCGAGATCGAGGTCAAGGGCCTGTCCGACGTGTACCTCTACACCGTGGACGATCTGGCCAGCGTGGTGCAGACCGGCAAGGAAAACCGCCAGGCGGCCGTGGCCCAAGCCGAGGCCATCATCGACGCAGGCGTGCTCAGCTTCATGCACTGGCTCGACCAGCGCGACCCGGCCAAGGGTGGCGTGGTGCCGCTGATCCAGCAGATCAACGCCCAGGCCGACGCCTGGCGCGCCGCCGAACTGGCCCGTGCGAAGAAGCTGCTGGCCAAGGGCGAGCCGGTCGAGAACGTGCTCGAAGCCCTGTCCAAGGGACTGACGCAGAAGATGCTGCACGGCACCCTGGCCGAGCTGCACGCCGGCGATGCCGAAACCCGCGCCGCCACTGCACAGACCGTCTCGCGCCTGTTCCTGCGCGAAAAGTCCTAGCGACGCCGCCCGGCGCCCTCGGGCGCCCTGCACGGTCCGCCGGCCCCGTGCGCCCCTTGCCGCCGTCGCTTCTTGTCCGCTCCCGCATGAAACCCTTCGTCCGCGACACCCTGCTGCGCCAGAAAGCCCGCCTGCACGAGCTGGACGCCCTGCTCTCCGCTCCCGACGTGGTGAGCGACCTCGAGCGCTTCCGCACCCTCAGCCGCGAACACGCCGACGCCTCCGTCATCGTCGAGGCCTTCGACCGCCACCAGCAGCGCGAGGCCGATCTGGCTGCGGCGCAGGAGATGCTGGCCGACCCCGACATGGCCGAGATGGCACAGGAAGAGATTGAGGCGGCCCAAGCCGACCTCGAACGCCTGGACCAGGAGTTGCAGCACCTGCTGCTGCCCAGGGACCCGGACGATGAACGCCCGGCCTTCGTGGAAATCCGTGCCGGCACCGGCGGCGACGAGTCGGCCCTGTTCGCGGGCGACCTGGCCCGCATGTACACCCGCTACGCCGACAGCCAGGGCTGGACCACCGAGATCGTGAGCGAGTCGCCCAGCGAACTCGGCGGCTACAAGGAGGTGGTGCTGCGCATCGCCGGACGCGGCCCAGGCGCCAGCGTCTACGGCCAGCTGCGCTTCGAGTCCGGCGGCCACCGCGTGCAGCGCGTGCCCGCGACCGAAACCCAGGGCCGTATCCACACCAGCGCCGCCACCGTGGCCGTGATGCCCGAGCCCGACGAGGCCGAGGCCATCAAGCTCAACCCGGCTGATCTGCGCATCGACACCTTCCGCGCCAGCGGTGCGGGCGGTCAGCACATCAACAAGACCGACTCCGCCGTGCGCGTGGTGCACCTGCCCACCGGCATCGTGGCGGAGTGCCAGGACGGCCGCAGCCAGCACAGCAACAAGGCCAAGGCGCTGCAGGTGCTGCAGGCGCGCATCCAGGAAAAGGAACGCAGCGAGCGCGCCGCCAAAGAGGCCGCCACCCGCAAGGGCCTGGTCGGCAGCGGCGACCGCAGCGACCGCATCCGCACCTACAACTTCCCGCAGGGTCGGCTGACCGACCACCGCATCAACCTCACGCTCTACAAGCTGCTGCAGGTGATGGAGGGCGACCTGGGCGACGTGATCCACGCGCTGCAGGTGGCGCGTGGTGCCGAGCTGCTGGCCGACCTGGAACAGCAGAACAGCCGATGAACACGCTGCAAGACGCCCTGCGGCAGGCCGCCACCGCCAGCCTGGACCGGCTGGATGCCCAGATGCTGCTGCTGCACGCCCTGGGCCGTTCGCCGCACGACAGGGCCTGGCTGATCGCGCACGACAGCGACCCGCTGCCACCGGAAGCGGCGGCTCGCTGGCAGGCGCTGCAGCAGCGCCGCCGGGCGGGCGAGCCGGTGGCCTATCTGCTGGGTGAAAAGGAATTTGGCGGACTCACGCTGAAGGTCGATGCTCGCGTGCTGGTGCCGCGCCCGGACACCGAGGTGCTGGTGGACTGGGCCCTGGACGCACTGCCAAAGCCCGGTGGTGCCGAACCTCCCCGCCTGCTGGACCTGGGCACCGGCAGCGGCGCCATCGCGCTGACGGTCGCCGCCCGCCGCCCGGACGCACAGATCAGCGCCACCGACGCCAGCGCCGACGCCCTGGCGGTCGCGCAGGCCAATGCCCAACGGCTGAACCTGCCGGTGCGCTTCGCCCAAGGCGCCTGGCTGGCGGCGGCGCCGGGCGAGCGCTTTGATGTGATCGCCAGCAACCCTCCCTATATCGCCGAAGGCGACCACCACCTGGTCGCCCTCAGCCACGAACCCATCACTGCCCTGACCGCCGGCCCCGACGGACTGGCCGACCTCCGCCAGATCGTGACGCAGGCCCCCGGCGCGCTGCGCCCCGGTGGCTGGCTGCTGCTGGAGCATGGCCACGACCAGGCCACCGCCGTGCGGGAACTGCTGGGCACCCAGGGGTTCAAAGAAGTCTGCAGCCGGACCGATCTGGCGGGCATTGAACGCTGCAGCGGCGGCCGCTGGCCCGGCTTGCGATAATCCACCATCGGCCGGCAGCTTCCGGCGCCCTCAACGAACCGACACAGGACAAGCCCATGAGCGACGTGCAAACCCAGATCGACCAACTGGTCAAATCCAACGACATCGTGCTGTTCATGAAGGGCAGCGCCAGTTTCCCCATGTGCGGCTTCTCCGGCCGCGCGATCCAGATCCTCAAGGCCTGCGGCGTGGACACCAAGGCGCTCAAGACCGTCAACGTGCTGGAAGACGACGGCATCCGCCAGGGCATCAAGGAATACAGCAACTGGCCCACCATCCCCCAGCTCTACGTCAAGGGCGAATTCATCGGTGGCTCGGACATCATGATGGAGATGTACGAGTCGGGCGAACTGCAGAAAACCATCTCCGGCCAGGCCTGACCTGCCAAGCCCCTCGCAAAGCCACCTTCGGGTGGCTTTGTGCTTTGCGGGGTGCGATCCTTCACGGTGAGTGGCAACCACAGGGCTTTTCCGACGTTGAGCAGTGGCACGTCTTGTGCTTGAATGAAGCTGTCCTTCGAACCTCCAGGAGAACCGAATGAGCTCTAGCAGCCTGGTCGCTTCCCCCACCCTCGGACTGCCCATCGCCCGGATGCGCAGCGTGTTCAGTGCCGATGCGGTCGAACGCAAGCTCGAACAGCTTCAGGCGAGCGGCAACGAGCGCGAACACGAAGGCCTGCGCAACACCTACCAGCGCATGCTCGAACGGGGTCCCCAGCGTTTTGCCGTCAAGCCTTCGGGCGTGCCCGACATGGCGCCGCTGTACGACCTGCTGCCCAACTTCACCGAGGTGCTCGACGACGTCAAGCGCCATGTGGCCCTGAGCCAGGACAGCCACGACAGCCTGGAAGTCACCCCCATCCTGCTGCTCGGCCCGCCGGGCGTCGGCAAGACCCACTTCGCCAGGCAGATCGCCGACCTGCTGGGCACCGGCATGAGCCTGGTGCCCATGAGCAGCATGACCGCCGGCTGGCTGCTGTCGGGTTCGTCCTCGCAATGGAAGGGCGCCAAGCCCGGCAAGGTGTTCGAAGCGCTGGTGGATGGCCAATACGCCAACCCGGTGATCGTGGTCGACGAGATCGACAAGGCGGCGGCCGACGCGCAGTACGACCCGCTCGGTGCGCTCTACGGCCTGCTGGAGCACGACACGGCGCAGAACTTCATCGACGAGTTCGCGGAGGTGCCGATCGACGCCAGCCAGGTGATCTGGGTCACCACCGCCAACGACGAGCGCAGCATCCCCGACCCCATCCTCAACCGGATGAACGTGTTTGAGATCCAGCCGCCCTCACCCGATGCGGCTCGCCGCATCGCCGCCCACCTCTACGACAGCATCCGGGGCGAACACGACTGGGGCAAGCGCTTCGACCCGGAGCCGGCCGACGATGTGCTGGACTTGCTCGCCACCCTGGCGCCGCGGGAGATGCGTCGGGCGCTGGTCACGGCCTTTGGCAACGCCCGCCTGGCGGACCGGTTCAGCGTGGAAGCAGGGGACCTGCCCAAGGTGGGCAGCGGCAAGACAAGGATCGGTTTCCTGCAGTGAGCGCTCTGGCCCTCAGGCGGCCGGAGGCACCCAGTTTCGGGCCGCCGCGTACACCGCGTTGGGGTACTCGGCGCGGCCACGGCTGCCGTTGTAGCGCCCCAGCGCCATGAAGGTGTCGCCACGCTCGCGGTCCAGGTAGTGGCGCAGGATCACGCAGCCGAAGCGGATGTTGGTCTGCATGTGAAACAGCTTGCCCGGGTCGCCGTCGCCGATCAGGCGCGACCAGAACGGCATGATCTGCATGTAGCCCCGGGCGCCCACGCGGGAGATGGCAAATTTGCGGAACGCGCTCTCGACCTGGATCAGCCCCATCACCATGGTCGTGTCCAGCCCGGCGCGACGGGTCTCGTACCAGACGGTCTGCAGGAACTCGATGCGGGTCTGGAAATCCGGCTTGCGCTTCTTGAGGCGCTCGCTCATCGCGCCCATCCAGCGCAAATAGGCCAGCCGCTTCTCGGTGTCGGTGAACTCGGGCACCGGCGGCGCGCTGTTGGCGATGGCCGAACTGAGCGCCGTGCGCACCGAATCGGCCAGCGGCTCTTCCACCTGACCGCCCGCGTGCACCAGACCTGCGCCGAGCCATCCGGCCGAGCCCAGTGCTGCCGCACGCAGCAGGCACTGGCGGCGATCCAACGAGGACATGGCTGCGGTCATCGAGCAACCTTCCGTGCTGCGCACTGCAGGGCTGAACGCCTTCGGAGCGGCCGTTCGGCGTTCACGCGCCCAGTCGACCCTTGACGAAGGCCAGGGCTTCGGCGGCCGGCACCTTGGTCGCAGCGGCATCGCGGCGGTGCTGGTACTCGACCATGCCCTCCTTGAGACCCCGATCGCCGATGGTCACGCGGTGCGGCACGCCGATCAGCTCCCAGTCCGCGAACATCGCGCCAGGTCGCTCGCCGCGGTCGTCCAGGATCACGTCCACGCCCGCGGCCAGCAGGCCTGCGTAGAGCTCGTCCGCCGCGGCTTTCACAGCTTCGCTGCGGTCGGCACCGACCGGGCAGACGACCACCGTGAACGGTGCGATGGCGTCGGGCCAGACGATGCCGCGCTCATCGTGGTTCTGCTCGATGGCCGCCGCCGGCAGGCGCGTGATGCCGATGCCGTAGCACCCCATCTCGAAATGCTTGGGCTTGCCATCGGTGTCCAGGAAGGTCGCGTTCATGGCCTTGCTGTACTTGGTGCCCAGATAGAACACGTGGCCCACCTCAATGCCGCGCTCGATCGCCAGCGCCCCCTTGCCGTCAGGCGACGGATCGCCTTCAACGACGTTGCGCAGATCCGCCACCAGGTCGGGCTCGGGCAGATCGCGGCCCCAGTTCACGCCCGTGGTGTGGAAATCCGGCTCGTTGGAACCGCAGATCCAGTCGGCCATCACCGCCACCTCGCGGTCGGCCACGATCTTCAGCGGCTGCTTCAGACCGACCGGCCCCAGGTACCCGGGCTTGCAGCCGAAGTGCGCGTCGATCTCGGGGATGCTTGCGAAGCGGAAGCCCTTGTCCAGACCCGGCACCTTGCTCACCTTGACCTCGTTCATGTCGTGGTCGCCGCGCAGCAGCAGCAGCCAGACCTGGCTCCTGACGATTTCCCCGGCCTCATTGAGCTCGTCGGTCGCCAGCACCAGCGACTTGACCGTGGTGGCCAGCGGCACACCCAGGTACTCGGCCACATCGGCGCAGGTGCTCTTGCCCGGCGTGGGCATCTTCACCATCGGGTTGGCCGGTGCCGGGCGCGGACCCGCGGGCGCCAGCGCCTCGGCCTTCTCCATGTTGGCCGCGTAGTCGCTGGCCGGGCAGTACACGATGGCGTCTTCGCCTGTGGCCGCGATCACCTGGAATTCTTCGCTCAGATCCCCGCCGATGGCACCGCTGTCGGCCGCCACTGCGCGGTACTTCAGGCCGAATCGGTCGAAGATGCGGCGATAGGCCGCCGCCATGACCTGGTAGCTGGCCTTGGCGCCGGCCTCGTCACGATCAAAGGAATAGGCGTCCTTCATGATGAACTCGCGCCCGCGCATCAGGCCAAAACGCGGCCGGCGCTCGTCGCGGAACTTGGTCTGGATCTGGTACAGGTTCTTGGGCAGCTGCTTGTAGCTGCGCAGCTCTTGGCGCGCCACGTCGGTCACCACCTCTTCGCTGGTCGGCTGAATGATGTAGTCGCGCTCATGCCGGTCCTTGATGCGCAGCAGCTCCGGCCCCATCTTCTCGAACCGGCCGGTCTCCTGCCAGAGCTCGGCCGGCTGCACGACCGGCATGGTCATTTCGACCGCGCCGGCGCGGTTCATCTCCTCGCGCACGATGGCTTCCACCTTCTGGATCACGCGCAACCCCATGGGCATGTAGTTGTAGATGCCGGCGCCGAGCTTGCGGATCATGCCGGCACGGGTCATGAGCTGGTGGCTCACCACCTCGGCATCGGCGGGGGCTTCTTTCAGGGTGGTGATGAGGAACTGGGAAGCTTTCATGGGCGAACCACCACAAAGGTGGAAAAGGCATGGGGACAGGTCGGAATGGGGCTGGAGAGCAGCGGCTCCGTCGGTCGGTGTTTACCCGGCGTTGGGCCGATGCCGCATCGCGTTTGGTACGCAATTTGTCATGCGCGATGCATAATCCAGACAGTTCAAAAATTTGGGGTTGATTATGCTTGACAGAGAAGGCTTCAGGCCCAATGTCGGCATCATTCTGCTCAACCAGCGAAACCAGGTGTTCTGGGGCAAGCGCATCCGATCCCACTCTTGGCAGTTTCCACAAGGCGGCATCGACCGGGGTGAAACCCCCGAACAGGCCATGTACCGGGAGCTGCATGAAGAGGTTGGGCTCAAGCCCGAACATGTCTGCATCGTCGCCCGCACGCGGGACTGGTTGCGCTACGAAGTGCCAGACCGGTTCATCCGCAGAGATGCCCGCGGTCACTACAAAGGTCAGAAACAGATCTGGTACCTGTTGCGCCTCGTCGCGCAGGACTGGAACCTGAACCTGCGTGCCACCGACCATCCCGAGTTCGATGCCTGGCGCTGGCACGACTACTGGGTGCCACTCGATGTGGTGGTCGAGTTCAAGCGTGGTGTGTACGAAATGGCGCTGACCGAACTGGCGCGTTACCTGCCCAAAAACGACCACCGCAACCGCTACCTGCGCTCGGGTGGTCGACCGCAACGATCCGGCGCGGAACAGATCCCGCACGCGCTGCCCCGCCTGTGCCCCGGCGGAATGGAACTGCCGCCGGGCGCCAGTTTCGACCCCGACCCCCAGGCCCAGCCTCGTCCCGGCCTGGACTGAACCGACCCCCTGGGCCGAATCCCCTGCTCAGGTGCGCGTGAGCACCAAGTTGTCCCGGTGGATCATCTCGGGCTCGGCGGCGTAGCCCAGCAGGCGTTCAAAATCTGCCGACGATCTGCGGCAGATCAGGCGCGCCTCCGGGCTGGCGTAGTTCGCAAGACCCCGCGCGATCTCCAGCCCGTCCGCCCCCCGCACCGCGATCACGTCGCCGCGCGAGAACTCCCCCTCGACGCCGGTCATGCCGATGGGCAGCAGGCTCTTGCCTTCTCCCACGATCTTTTCGACCGCCCCGGCATCGACCACCACCGCACCCCGCATCTGCAAGTGGTCGGCCATCCACTGCTTGCGCGCCTGCTGCTTCGCGGTCTGGGCCACCAGACAGGTGCCGATGGCCTCACCATCACAAAGGCGCTGCAGCACGCGCGGCTCACGCCCCCACGCGATCACGGTGGACGCACCCGACCCGGCGGCACGTTTGGCCGCCAGGATCTTGGTGATCATGCCGCCTTTGCCAATGCCAGAACCCGCGCCACCGGCCATCGCCTCCAGCTGTGGGTCGCCAGCACGCGCCACATGCACAAAGGTTGCTGAGGGATCACGGCGCGGATCGGCGGTGTACAGCCCTTTCTGGTCCGTCAGGATGATCAATACATCTGCCTCGACCAGATTGGCCACCAGGGCGCCCAACGTGTCGTTGTCACCGAACTTGATCTCGTCGTTGACGACGGTGTCGTTTTCGTTGATCACCGGAACCACGCCGAGCTGCAGCAAGGTCAGCAGCGTGGAACGTGCGTTGAGATAACGCTCGCGGTCGGCCAGATCGGCGTGCGTCAGCAACACCTGCGCACTGCCGACGCCACACTCACGCAGCTTGGTCTCGTACATCTGGACCAGCCCCATTTGCCCGACGGCCGCCGCAGCCTGCAGCTCATTGATTTCTTTCGGACGATTCGCCCAGCCCAAGCGCTTCATGCCCTCGGCCACCGCACCGCTGCTGACCATGATCAGCTCACGCCCATCTTGAACAAGGGCTGCCAGTTGCTGACTCCAGTGGCCGATGGCAGCCTCGTCCAGTCCCCGCCCTTCATTGGTGACCAGACTGGAACCCACTTTGACCACGATGCGCCGCGCGGATCTCACCACCGGTGGAACACCGCTCAGGTCGTTGATCGGAGCGGTCGCGAGGCTTCCCACATCTGCCATGTTCTTAGCGAAGTTTCGTCAATCGGTTTGTTGATCACTGCCTGCGAAGCGCGGGTCCACCACAGCGGGTGCCTGCGCGTCTTCATGAACCTTGGCAATGTGAGCATAGATCTTCTGCACCAGCAGTTCGCAGCCTTCGCGGGTGAGCGCTGAAATCTCGAACACCGGCCCCTTGTGCTTGAGTCTCTTGACGATGTCTTTCACCCGTGATTCCCGCTCTTCGGCCGGGACCATATCCAGCTTGTTGAGAACCAGCCATCTAGGCTTGGCGTACAACGCCGGATCGAACTTCTTGAGCTCGGCCGCAATGGCCTTGGCCTGCTGCACGGGATCCACGGTGTCGTCGAACGGCGCCACGTCCACAAGATGCAGCAACAGCCGGGTGCGCTGCAGGTGACGAAGGAACTGATGCCCCAGACCAGCTCCTTCCGAGGCTCCCTCGATCAGGCCAGGCACATCGGCCACCACAAAGCTCTTCTCCGGCCCCACGCGCACCACACCCAAGTTGGGGTGCAGCGTGGTGAAAGGGTAGTCCGCGATCTTCGGGCGCGCGTTGGAAATGGCCGCAATCAGTGTCGACTTGCCCGCGTTGGGCATGCCCAGCAGACCGACATCCGCCAGAACCTTGAGCTCCAGCTTGAGCGTGCGGCGCTCCCCAGGCCACCCGGGCGTCTTTTGCCGGGGCGCCCGGTTGGTGGAACTCTTGTAATGCATGTTGCCAAAGCCGCCATCACCTCCTTTGGCAATGGTGATCTGCTCGCCCGGCTGGAGCAACTCGAACAGCACTTCACCCGTCTCGGCGTCGGAAATGATAGTTCCCACTGGCATCTTGAGGACGATGTCATCCCCCTTGACGCCAAACATGTCGGACCCCTTGCCGTGCTCGCCTCGCTGTGCCTCAAAACGGCGCGTGTAACGGAAATCCACCAGCGTGTTCAGACTGGCATCTGCAAGAGCGTAGACATGGCCGCCACGGCCGCCGTCCCCACCGTCCGGACCACCGAACTCCTTGTACTTCTCATGCCGGAACGACGCGCAGCCGTTGCCGCCATCGCCTGCAGCAACATCGATCGTGGCTTCGTCCACAAACTTCATGATCAGCGCTTCCGAAAAATCAAACAAAAAAGGCCCGCGAACGGCGGGCCTTTCCACGGGATGCTGCCATCCAGCCAGTGGCCCGAGAGGGCCACCGCATCACACCGGCGTGATGCTCACGGTATGGCGGTTCAGTGCACCCTTGGTGGCGAAGGTCACATGCCCGTCCACAGTCGCAAACAGAGTATGGTCCTTGCCCACACCGACGTTGGTACCGGGATGGAACTTGGTACCGCGCTGGCGCACGATGATGGAACCAGCCGACACCAACTCACCACCGAATGCCTTCACGCCAAGCATCTTTGGCTTGGAATCGCGCCCGTTTCGCGTAGAGCCGCCGCCTTTTTTCTGTGCCATTTCAAACTACTCCTCAGGCAGCGATCGCAGCGATCTGCAGCTCGGTGAAATTTTGACGATGACCCTGGCGCTTCTGGTAGTGCTTACGACGACGCATCTTGAAAATGCGCACTTTGTCGTGCCGACCATGAGCCACCACGGTGGCCTTGACTGTCGCGCCAGAGACCAGGGGAGTGCCAACCTTGAGTTCGCTGCCATTGCCGACAGCAAGAACCTGGTCGATCACGATTTCCTGGCCCACTTCCGCAGCAATCTGTTCTACTTTAATTTTTTCGCCGGCAGCAACGCGATATTGCTTGCCACCGGTTTTTATGACCGCGTACATAGGAACCTCATAAAGTTGTTGCCAGCAGGGATTTGCCTGGCACTCGGCAGACGAACCTCCGCCGAACCGCGAATTATAGCACCCTCGCACCTTCTGACAGGAAGAAGTACGATCCCCTCAAACGAGCACCCTGAAGATCGCAACACGGACACGGCATGCCGATCAGGCACACCTTGCTCGGTTCCTATAATCCGCGCACTTCATTCAGCCGAACCGCGGTAGCCGATCTTGACACCAGCCAGCCCTTCCAACGACTCGCCTCTCGACCTGATACGGCTGGACATGCGGGCCGTTGATCTGGTGATCAATGAACGCCTCACCTCCGAGGTCCCCCTGGTCAAGGAAGTATCCCAGTACATCATCTCTGCGGGCGGCAAGCGGCTGCGCCCCGCCCTGCTTCTGCTCGTCAGCGGGGCATTGGGGAGCGACCATCCACACCGTCACACGCTTGCCGCTGTGGTTGAGTTCATCCACACTGCAACCCTTTTGCATGACGATGTGGTTGACGAGTCCACGCTGCGAAGAGGTCGCGCCACTGCCAATGAACGGTTCGGAAATGCGCCCAGCGTACTTGTGGGAGACTTCTTGTACTCCCGCGCATTCCAGATGATGGTAGACGTGAACAACATGCGGGTCATGCAAGTGCTGTCCGATGCAACCAACGTCATTGCCGAAGGGGAAGTACAGCAACTGGTCAACATGCACGACCCCTCCCTCGACGAGGCAGCCTACCTGCGCGTCATCCGGTCAAAGACCGCGAAGCTGTTTGAAGCAAGCGCCCGACTGGCTCCGATCCTTGCAGGAGCACCTACCGAGGTGGAAAGCGCATGCGCCGTTTACGGCCAGGCACTGGGGACCGCGTTCCAGGTGATCGACGATGTCCTGGATTACGAAGGAGACGCCCAAGAGCTGGGCAAGAACCTGGGCGATGACCTGCGCGAAGGAAAAGTGACGCTGCCCATCATTTGTGCACTCAAAAAGGCGTCGCCCGAACAGCAACAACTCCTGCAAGC
The DNA here is from genome assembly GCF_004006415.1 of Hydrogenophaga sp. NH-16. Classification (NCBI taxonomy): domain Bacteria; kingdom Pseudomonadati; phylum Pseudomonadota; class Betaproteobacteria; order Burkholderiales; family Comamonadaceae; genus Hydrogenophaga; species Hydrogenophaga sp. NH-16. The sequence goes on along the minus strand of NZ_CP029344.1, from coordinate 1,236,924 downwards.
CGCCATCATTGAAGGCGACGTGGAGCATATGGACGCCATCCAGAACATCATTCGCGAAACAGGCGCCCTTGAGGCAGCCCGATTGAGCGCCATGAAAGAGGCCCGTCGAGCCATGGAGGCCGCCCGAACGCTTCCTGACAATCCGTACCGCTCGGCTTTGCTACAATTGGCGGCTGACTTGTTGGAGCGACGCTCCTAAAGACAAAAAACAGCGCAGATCGGTTCGCACCAGATCGCGCGCTTCGGCGGGGTGTAGCTTAGCCTGGTAGAGCGCTACGTTCGGGACGTAGAGGCCGGAGGTTCGAATCCTCTCACCCCGACCAGACAAAAAGACCAAAAAGCCCAAGTGAATCAAGCACTTGGGCTTTTTTGCTTTTGGTCGTCATGAATGCCGATTCAGAGTAAATCTTGGCCCTCGATGGCCCAAGAATGGCCCAACAAGTCGATGTGGTTTTGACTGGGTCGCGCGCCGTGGGTTGGCGAGGCCCAGGCTTACCGCTTGACGGTGCTGTGAATTTCCCCATACTGTCATGCATGGGTGGACGCAACAGCGCTCCTGCCTAGCGCCCTACAAGAACGCTGTGTAGCCCAAGGCGCGAGAGGCAGGGAGATCAGGCCAACTGAGAGATAACCTGGTCGAGAGAGCAACTCAACGCTCGGCGTGTACCCGCCAGGGTGTAGATGCAGGTGCGCAAGCGCAACCGACACCTGTCATCAAGCCCAAGTGATCAAGGCCCCGTGAGGTGCGGCGAAGAACGTCAAGTTTCTGAACTTGATGCGCCGCAACCAACAGCACCGGCTCTCGCAAGCGCGCTTGCTTGTGAGACTCCTATGCCGAGATCATCTCCGGTCGCCCGTACTGGCGACTCAACGCGTCCCGCACGGTCAAAAAGCGCACCCAAGCCGGTCGCGCAAGCTGTAGCAGAGGGATTCGCCCCCGTTTGCATCGCTCCTTCGTTGCCGCCCGTGGCCCCGCCTGCCGATCTGCCACGGATTCTGTTCATCGAGCAACTTGCCGCCCTTATTGGCAAGACAGAAACGACCATCAGGACGTGCGCGACCAACGCCAAGTACGCGCACCTGATCCCCCGGCCATTTAAGCTTCCGAATAGCCGCCGTTTGTGCTGGTACGAGCGCGATGTTCTTGAGTGGATCGAGTCCACTCGCCCCGCCGAACCACCACCACCGCGCCGCCCCCGTGGCCGCCCAACGAAAGCCGAGCAGCTGTCGCGGGCTCGATGGGCGCAAAACAACACAGCGCAGCCGTCAGCCAAGGGAGGTGAGCAATGAGCTCCCTTGACGACTCCCCTATCGACGGCGACGCGGCCCTCCGTGCCGAGTATGCCGCTGCGTTGATCGCACGCGGCGTCTCCAGAGAAGATGCTCAGGCGCTTGCGGCTAGAACGCAGTACTTGCCGCAAGCGGCTCGGGCGGCAAAGTCCTCGCCGCGAGCAGATGGCCTTCTGTTACCAGATACGCCACCAAAGGCGCTCAGCGCTCGTGACGCCAAGCTGCTTGCAGCAGGGGCCGCCATCGCGCAAGACCCACCAGATTGGAATGAGTTGATCTTCCATCACTCCATCCTTTGTCAGACCGGCCTGCCGCGTCGGAAAGTGAAGGAGCGGGAGTTTCAGCGTCGTGTCGGTTCGGCATGGCTGCACGTGCAGGCAGGCATCCTCAGCATTGGCGGCGTCCCGGTTCCACAGCCCATCACCCTGCAGCAAAGGCAGTTGGAATTGCTGGGCAGCATCATCGAACCCGTTTCGGATGAGCAGGCACAAAGACACATCGCTGCGTTCGACGAACAAATCGCGTGCGTGCAGGACCGCTTGAACATCGTGGCCCACGACAAGTTCCAAGAGATCATCGACGAGGCGAACCGAGGCGACTCACCGATCCGCCTGAAGCAGGTGATCCTGGAGGCACCAAGCGCTGACGACAAGAAGGTGAGCGTGCAGGTCAGCTCAGGCGCCATGGCCCGCCTGGGTCTTGCGGAGCCCCCGCCCGTGGCCACCAGTGCTGTCAGCACGGGGGCGGCACCGGCCGCCGCGCCTGCGCCCGTGTTCACCACAGAGCGCGAGCGCCAAGCCGCTCGCGTGGTGATGGATGTGATCGGCAAGTACGAGGTGAAGCGTGACCTCGTGCCGACAAGCAATGCGCTGCTCACCCCCGAGGTGCAATCGGCCATCCTGGCTGAAGTGACAGAGCGACTGAAGCCTGCCCAGGGGGAATTGCTGGCTGAAGTGGACGATGCCGCACCGGCTCTTGATTTGTCGGCTGTCGTGTCCAAGACCACGGAGATCGTGGTTCAGCAAACCATCGACATTCCGCGAATAGCAGTGGTGCCTACCGGGGAGGTCACCACCGGCTTCCACCCGTTCAAGCTGGGTTCACTGCCCAACTTTCAGCCGGGGCAACGGGAGATCGTCGGCCAAGAGCTGCGCACGAACCATCAGTTCACCATGAGCCGTGAAGCGGGCATCAGGGAGCAGCGCTTCGAGGACTACATCGTCAAGAAGCTGATCGACTACGACGACATCGACTACTTCACACAGGCCGAGTTGCTCTACGACTTGGCCGGTCAGGCGGTAGCCCACTACCAGGCGCAGAACTACTCGGAAAACGAGCTGCATGAAGTGTTCGACACCTATGGTGCAGAGCTCGCCCGCCTGATCCGGGCCGAAATGATGGCCCACTTCTGGGAAGAGGCCACGGACTACGAGGTGCAGGTCAGCCGAGGTTTCACAGAACTCAAGCCGTGCAACTACACGGCGGTCGCCGGGCAGACGGCACATAACTACCGTGAAACGGTGACCGATCTGAGCAAGATCAAGCAGATGTTGTTCGGCGGTTTCTCGCGCTGCCTCTACCCACTGCAGAAGTTTGACTCGGACACCGAGCGGCGCTTCGCGGTCATCCTGGAACGCGATGCTTTGAAGTGGTTCAAGCCCGCCAAAGGGCAGTTCCAGATTTACTACAAGCTGGGCAGTGAGCAGCCGGAATACATCCCCGACTTCGTGGCGGAGACCGACTCGATGATCCTCATGGTGGAGACCAAGAAGCGGGACGACTTGAGCTCGGACGAGGTGAAGTCAAAGGCCGCCGCCGCTGTTCGCTGGTGCTCGCACGCGTCAGCTCATGCGGCCACGGTCGGCAGCAAGCCGTGGCGCTACCTGCTGGCGCCGCACGATGAAATCAAGGAGTCGGACCGACTGACCGCCTTCCTGCGATTCGAGCAAAAGGCTTGAGGGAGATACAGAACCTACGAGCAGGCGCCGCGAAAAAAGAACCCCTCAGCGGCGCACTCGCTCGAAAGCGAGAACACCGAGAGGGGCCGTGTTGCGTGCGATTGTGAGGCGCCGACAGCGCAGGGTCAACGTAGGCCGTGATGCGGTAGTGCCGTGAATCGGCATCGCAATCGTCCAAGCAATCGCTTTGACGCATCGGGATGACGAAGGGAGAAAAATGACAGAACAAATCAGCAGCCAGGCTCATGCTCACTTCGCGAAACACTTCGAGGTGCCGCGCTGATGCGCTCTTGGGCGCTCCCTTCCCAGAGTCGCCACACTGCAGGGCGACATGACGCCACACTGCGCGGCGGGGTGTCAGCACGCTGCTGGCACATTGGGCGGAGACCTCTTCGCACAGAGTTCACACATGGCACCCACCTGCTTCGCACAAAGCAGGCACCGGTCTTCGCGCAAGGGTTGGCACCGTCTGTCGCACATTCATGTTGGACGCACGGTCGCAGGGCGGCTGTCCCCACCGCATTCGACACATTCTTTGAGTTCGCTTCTTCGAGCTCAAAGAATGTGGCCGCTGGGCGCCAAGCCGACAGGTTTGGTGGGCAGCGGCAGCTGGGGACAGTGCAGGAGAGAGATGCGTCCAGATCAGGTATCAGGTTGAATCCTTGCTGCGGCCATGGGCCGGTGTGCCGCCATGCGCGGCTGTGGGCGACACCAAATGGTCTGGAATCGTGCACCGAGCACGATGCTCGCCATGGCGGGAGGTTGAGCTGACATGACCTCGCGTTGATAGCGCTGAAGGACTGCGGCAAGCGTGGTTTTGTCTGCTTCCCGCCTGTCGATGAAGCCTGTGGTCTCCTGTTCGCTCTCGACCATGCGAACCCACTTCTCCGCGTCCTCCCGGTAGGTGAAGGTGCGCGACTGCTCCGGGAAGCCCTTGCGCCTGACCTTGGCCCGCCACTGGTACTCCCCACGCTTTGTGATCTGCCCCATACGTCTCCCTGATGGCCCAATGGCCCAAGAATGGCCCAAATAATCAGGAAGCACCTTAAACCACCAGTAAAAACGGCACAAGGGCTAAGCGTTCGGGACGTAGAGGCCGGAGGTTCGAATCCTCTCACCCCGACCATCGTTTTTTTGTCTGCCCGCCCCGGTTTCCACCGGCTTCGTGGGCATCAATCGACACCTCCATACAACGTACGGCCTGTGCGCAGGTACGATTTCGACACAGTTTGGGTGAATTGTGTCTTCCAAGTCATTGATTTACGATAGATTACGCGGTTATGGCATCTGTCGAAACAGCCCCTCAAGATACACCGTCCATGGCTCTGCCCGGCTTGGGTAGGGCGCTGGTGAGCGCAGGAAAGCTGGGACAAAAGGCCGCCGAAGACCTGTACAAGAAGGCTCAAAGCGGGCGCACCAGTTTCATCGCAGAACTGACCGGTTCCGGGGCCGTTTCTGCTTCCGATCTCGCTCATACGATGTCCACGGCGTTCGCAGCACCCCTGCTGGATCTTGATGCGATCGACCTACAGAGACTACCCAAAGGCCTGCTCGACCCCAAGATCTGCAGCGACTACCGCATTGTTGTCCTGAGCAAACGCAACAACAGGTTGATGGTCGCTACGGCCGATCCGGCCGATCAACAAGCAGCAGAGAAGATCAAGTTTGCGACCCAACTGGGTGTGGACTGGGTCATCGCCGAGTACGACAAGCTCAGCAAACTCATTGAAGCGCAATCCACCACAGCCAATGAGGCGATGGACCAGATTGTCGGTGGAGAGTTCGAGTTCGACGAATTTGCAGCCGAAGCTGTCACGACGGAAGCCGACAAGACCACATCCTCGGAAGTTGATGACGCGCCAGTGGTCAAGTTCTTGCACAAGATGCTGCTGGACGCATTCAATATGCGGGCGTCTGACCTCCACTTCGAGCCGTACGAGCACAACTACCGGGTGCGTTTTCGCATCGACGGTGAGTTGCGCGAAATCGCCTCACCGCCCGTTGCGATCAAGGACAAGCTCGCTTCCCGTATCAAGGTGATCTCCAGAATGGACATCTCCGAGAAGCGAGTTCCGCAGGATGGCCGCATGAAGCTCAAGGTGGGGCCTGAGCGGGTGATCGACTTCCGTGTCAGCACGTTGCCGACGCTGTTCGGTGAAAAGATCGTGATACGTATTCTCGACCCCAGCAGTGCCAAGGTAGGCATTGATGCCCTTGGGTACGAGCCGGAGGAGAAGGAGCGTCTGCTCAGCGCGATTTCACGCCCATACGGCATGGTGCTCGTCACTGGTCCGACGGGCTCGGGCAAGACAGTTTCGCTTTACACCTGCCTGAATTTGTTGAACAAGCCTGGCATCAATATTTCCACGGCGGAAGACCCGTCGGAAATCAACCTACCAGGAGTCAACCAGGTCAACGTCAATGAAAAGGCGGGGCTGACGTTTGCCGCCGCGCTCAAGGCGTTCCTGCGACAAGATCCGGACGTCATCATGGTCGGCGAAATCCGCGATCTCGAAACGGCGGACATCTCGATCAAGGCTGCCCAGACAGGCCACATGGTCCTGTCGACACTACACACCAACGACGCCCCCACCACCCTCACGCGGATGATGAACATGGGCATTCCCACGTTCAACATTGCTTCCAGCGTGATTCTCATCACCGCCCAGCGACTTGCAAGACGCTTGTGCCCCAATTGCAAGGCGCCGCTGGACGTTCCCCGCAAAGCCTTGCTGGACGCCGGGTACAAGGCGGAAGAACTGGACGGGAGTTGGACTCCGTACAAGCCGGTGGGCTGCTCGTCCTGCAACAATGGCTACAAAGGCCGTGTCGGCATCTATCAGGTGATGCCCATTTCGGAGGAAATCCAGCGAATCATCCTCAAGGGTGGCAGCGCTCTGGACATTGCCCAACAGGCGTCGCGTGAAGGGGTCAGAACCTTGCGTGAGTCCGGGCTCCTCAAGGTCAAGCAGGGTGTGACATCGCTGGACGAAGTGCTCAGCGTCACAAACGAGTAATCGCCATCCGGACCGGGAAACGAGGAACACATGGCTACCGCAGCATCAAAAGGCACCCAGGATTTCGTGTTCGAGTGGGAGGGAAAGGATCGGAACGGAAAGGCGGTTCGGGGCGAGACACGGGCGATTGGAGAAAACCAAGTGCTGGCTGCCATGCGACGCCAAGGCATCGTGGTCACCAAGGTCAAGAAGCGCCGGATGCGTTCGGGCAAGCGAATCAAGCCCAAGGACATCGCCATCTTCACGCGCCAGTTGGCAACCATGATGAAAGCAGGCGTCCCCCTCCTGCAGGCTTTCGACATCGTCGGACGTGGCAACCCCAATCCGAGCCTCTCCAAGCTGCTCAACGACATCCGGTCCGACGTCGAAACCGGTACATCCCTCAGCGCAGCCTTCCGCAAGTATCCTCTGTACTTTGACAGCCTGTACTGCAATCTCGTCGAAGCGGGGGAAGCGGCCGGCATCTTGGAAGAGTTGCTGGACCGCCTGGCGACCTACATGGAGAAAACGGAGGCACTGAAGTCGAAGATCAAGTCGGCCCTCATGTACCCGGTCGCGGTGATCATCGTGGCGTTCGTGGTGGTGGCGGTGATCATGATCTTCGTGATTCCGTCCTTCAAACAGGTGTTCACCTCGTTCGGTGCCGATCTGCCTGGCCCCACACTGTTCGTGATTGCGATGAGCGAGTTCTTCACCGAATACTGGTGGTTGATCTTCGGCGGCATCTTCGGCGTCTCGTACTTCTTCATGCAGGCTTGGAAGCGCAATGAAAAAGTGCAAATGTTCATGGACCGACTACTGTTGAAAATACCCATCTTTGGGGCATTGGTGGAGAAGTCGGTAATCGCACGATGGACCCGCACACTGGCCACCATGTTTGCGGCTGGCGTACCGTTGGTCGAGGCACTGGACTCTGTCGGTGGCGCATCGGGCAACTCGGTTTTCTCCAAAGCCACCGAGCGCATCCAGCAGGAGGTATCGACCGGCACCAGCCTGACCAATGCCATGACCAATGCCAACATCTTCCCTTCCATGGTGCTGCAGATGTGTGCCATCGGTGAAGAATCCGGCTCCATCGACCACATGCTGGGCAAGGCCGCGGACTTCTACGAGGCCGAAGTGGACGACATGGTCGCTGGGCTGTCCAGCCTGATGGAACCCATCATCATCGTGGTGCTCGGTACGGTGATCGGTGGCATTGTGGTGTCGATGTACCTGCCAATCTTCAAGCTGGGCCAGGTCGTTTGATCAGCATGGTCAACCTGCTGGACGCTGCACTTCTGGGCGTTCTGGGGCTGCTGGTCGGCAGCTTCCTCAATGTGGTCATCCACCGACTGCCCAAGATGATGGAGTTGCGGTGGGCCGCCGAATGTGCAGAACTGCAAGGCACAGCAACAGACACTGATGCTGCGGCCCCCTACAACCTCATGGTGCCTCGCTCTGCCTGCCCGCATTGCGGACACCAGATCCGGTGGTTTGAAAATGTTCCGGTGGTCAGCTATCTTGCCCTTGGAGGTAAATGCGCCGGCTGCAATGCGCCCATCAGTCTCCGCTACCCGACAGTGGAGCTCGTTGCGAGCGCTCTGTTCGCCTGGTGCGGCTGGACATGGGGGCTGGGTTGGGAGGCGTTGGTCTGGAGCGGGTTCGCCGCAAGCCTCGTGACACTGACCTGCATCGACTGGGACACCACACTGCTGCCCGACGACATTACCTTGCCGCTGCTTTGGGCTGGCTTGTGCGCTTCAGCGCTTGGCTTCACCGGCGTGTCGCTGGCCGAAGCGCTGTGGGGAGCTGTCGGGGGCTATCTGTCACTTTGGCTGGTGTATTGGGGATTCAAGCTGGCGACGGGCAAGGAAGGCATGGGCTACGGCGATTTCAAGCTCTTCGCCGCGCTGGGAGCATGGTTCGGCTGGCAGGCACTCGTGCCAATCATCCTCATGGCATCGGTCATCGGTGCCATCGTTGGCATTGGCATCAAGATGTTTTCCCAACTGCGCGAAGGAGGCTATGTTCCGTTTGGCCCCTTCCTGGCCCTGGCCGGACTCACTTCGCTGTTCTTCGGGCCCCGCGCCATTCTGGCCGCGATTGGCCTCTGAACTGCCCGCCAGCCATGCGTCGCGTGGGCCTGACAGGAGGCATCGGCAGCGGAAAGAGCACCGTGGCCAAGATCCTGCAAACGTGCGGAGCCACCGTTCTGGACGCTGACCACATTGCGCGCATGTGCACCCAAGCCGGCGGTGCAGCCATAGCGGACATACGGCACCATTTCGGCGAGACGTTCGTCTCCGCCGACGGCGCTATGGACCGCGACAGGATGAGGACACACGTGTTCGCAAACCCGCAAGCCAAACAGCTGCTGGAGTCGATCATCCATCCACGGGTCCATGAGGAGCTGGAGCGGCTGTTGCAAACAAGCCCTGCTGATTGCGTGGTGTTTGATGTGCCCCTGCTCGTCGAATCGGACCGCTGGCGCCCTCAACTGGATACAGTGCTCGTGGTGGACTGTGAGTACGAAACCCAGATCGCCCGGGTCATGGCTCGCAACGGTTGGCCTCGCCAGCAGGTCGAGAGCGTCATCGCCCAGCAAAGCCAGCGCGCCAAACGACTGGCCAGCGCTGACGGCGTGCTCTGGAACGATGGAATCGATCTACCGGCGCTGCAAGCCTTGGTCCTGGGAATGGCTCGCCGGTTGGGACTATGATGAACAAGCCCATGACTGAACCTCTGCGCCCTTTGACGCTGTGATCCTGTACGAATACCCCTTCAACGAGCGCGTCCGGACTTACCTCCGACTGGAGCATCTGTTCACACGGCTGTCCGAGCTTGTGACGCGCTCTGACGCGCTGGATCACCACTTCGCCATTCAGACCATCTTCGAGATCATGGATGTGGCCGCCCGTGCGGACATGAAGTCAGATGTCCTCAAAGACATTGACCGGCACCGCATCCAGCTCAACGGCTACCGCGGCAACCCTGCCATCTCCGAACGGGTGCTTGACGAAGTCATTGGCCAGCTGGACGCCAGTTTTTCGGAACTCAGCGGTGCAACCGGCAAAACCGGCCAGTCCCTGACCGACAACGACTGGCTGATGGCCATTCGGAGCCGCATCGGCATTCCGGGCGGTACCTGCGAGTTTGACTTGCCCGGTTACTTCCACTGGCAGCACCAGTCAGCGTCGCTGCGCCAAGCAGACCTTCAGCGCTGGGTACAGCCCCTGGCACCGCTGGCTGAAGCCATCATGTTGCTGCTGAAGATGATGCGGGACTCCGGGTCCCCTCACAAAGTGGTGGCTCCCGGCGGCCAGTTCCAGCAAAACCTTCCCCAAGGCCGTACCTACCAGTTGCTGCGCCTTGCCATAGATCCGCGCCTTGGGCTGATCCCAGAGATCAGTGGCAACCGCCTGATGCTGTCGGTCCGATTGCTGCGCTTGGGAGTGGATGAACGCCTGCATCCCGCCGGGGAGGATGCGTCATTCGAGCTCACGCTCTGCTCCTGAACGCCTTCATGAGCCAGGTACCCAAACAGGTGACATGCCCGACCTGCGGAAGTGCAAGCTTGTACGCCGCCACCAACCCCTACCGACCTTTCTGCAGCGAACGCTGCAAGCAGATGGATCTGGGCGCCTGGGCGAGCGAACAGTTCAAAGTGCCCGAGCAGGCGTCCGGCCGCGAGCCAGGCTTCGAAGAACACTGAGTCGGTTCAGCAGGCAGACGGGGCAGCCCCCGCTTCTTCTTCGGCCAGCCAGGCGAGCACCGGAACCGTCCCCGGCAGCACAGGCTCGCAGCTCACTGGCAACCGCTCCCAGCGATGGCTCTGACCCTCATGCATGTGCAGGTCCCCGGACCACTCGTAGACCTTGCAGAAGTTCAGGCGGACCAGCGCGTGGGGATAGTCGACCAGTGATCGCCGCCAGGCCATGGCCGGGCCAATGGTGACGCCGATCTCCTCCTGCAGCTCCCGTCGCAAGGCCTGCTCCACGCTTTCACCAACCTCCAGCTTGCCGCCCGGGAACTCCCAATACCCAGCGTAGACCTTGCCAGGTGGTCGGGATGTCAGGAGATAGCGGCCCTCTGCATCGACGAGGATGCCGACCGCAACCTCCGTGACCGGGCGCTGCGCGCCCTCGGTGGTGCCGCCGCCATCGACCACCAGCACCGCGGTCTGCCTCATGGCTGCGAACGATGAGAGCCCGCGTAGTCGCGGGCAAACTGGTAGGCCACGCGTCCGCTGCGCGAACCGCGTTCGAGCGCCCAGACCAGGGCCTGCGGTCGCGCCGCTTCGATCTCGGCTGCAGGCACATCAAACGACGCCAGCCACTGGGCCACGATACTCAAGTACTCGTCCTGGCTGAACGGGTAGAAGCTGACCCATAGCCCGAAGCGCTCAGACAGAGAGATCTTTTCCTCCACCACCTCGCCGGGATGCACCTCGCCATCGGCGGTATGGGTGTACGTGAGGTTCTCCTTCATGTACTCCGGCAGGAGGTGCCGTCGGTTACTGGTCGCGCAGATCAGGACGTTCTGCCCTGCCGCCGACACCGAACCATCGAGGATGGATTTGAGGGCCTTGTACCCCGCCTCGCCGTCCTCGAAACTCAGGTCATCGCAGAAGACCAGGAAGCGCTCGGGTCTGTCGGCCACCACATCCACGATGTCCGGGAGGTCCACCAGATCGGCCTTGTCCACCTCGATCAGCCTCAAACCCTTCGGCGCATACTCGTTCAGGCAAGCCTTGATCAGAGACGATTTGCCGGTACCACGCGCGCCCGTCAACAACACGTTGTTGGCGGGCAAACCTTGCACGAACTGCTCGGTGTTGCGCTGGATCTTTTCCTTCTGCCCGTCGATTTCCTGCAGGTCGGACAGACGCATCTGGGCCACCTGGCGCACCGGCTCGAGGACGCCATGACCGCTGCTGCGTTTGCGGTAGCGAAATGCGATGGAGGCGTTCCAGTCGGGAGCACCCAACGGCTGGGGCAGCACCGACTCGATGCGGGAGATCAGCTGTTCGGCTCTTTGCAGGAGCCGTTCGAATTGCTCGTTCATGCCCAGCGACCTTGGGTCAGGACCGGTAGTCGGCGTTGATGGTCACGTAGTCGTGGCTGAAGTCGCAGGTCCAGACCGTCTCGGTGGCGCTTCCGCGCCCCAGCCCGATGCGCACCAGGATCTCGGCTGCCTTCATGACGCGCTGCCCGTCTTCTTCGCGGTAGTCGGGGTTGCGACCACCCGCCTTGACGACATGCACATCCCCCAGATGCAATTCAATCTTGGACGCATCTAGGTCGGCGATGCCGGCGTAACCGACGGCGGCAAGAATCCGGCCCAGGTTGGGGTCGCTGGCAAAAAAAGCTGTCTTGACCAGCGGCGAGTGGGCCACGGCGTAGGCCGCCTTCAGGCATTCGTCGCTGCTGGCCCCGCCTTCCACCCGCACCGTGATGAACTTGGTGGCGCCTTCGCCGTCGCGCACGATAGCGTGGGCCAGGAACTGGGCCACTTCTGTCATGGCCGCCAGCAGGGCCCGGCCGTCGGCGCTGGCCAGGTCGGTCACGACCGGATTGCCAGCCTTGCCCGTGGCCACCACAACAAAGGAGTCGTTGGTCGATGTGTCACCGTCCACTGTGACGCGGTTGAAGGAACCGTCGGCCAGCCGTTTGGCCAGGGCCGGCATCAAGGCGGGCGCCACCGCCGCATCGGTGGCCACATAACCCAGCATGGTCGCCATGTTCGGGCGGATCATGCCCGCCCCTTTGGCGATGCCACTCACGGTCACGGTCTGGCCCCCCACCGTCGCCTGGCGGCTGATCGCCTTGGGAAGCGTGTCGGTGGTCATGATCCCCTCGGCCGCCTTGAGCCATTGCGCACCTGTGGCACCGGCGGCACTGCCGGCATCTGACAGAGCGGCAGGCAGTCCGACGAGCAGCCGCTCCAGTGGCAGGGGCTCCATGATCACGCCGGTCGAAAAAGGCAGCACCTGCTCGTGCTGCACACCCAGGGCCAGCGCCAGTGCATTCGTGGTCTGACGGGCGTTCTGCAAACCCGGCTCACCCGTACCGGCATTGGCGTTGCCCGTGTTGATCACCATGGCCCGGATACCCAGGCCCGCAGCGAGATGGTCCCGGCACACCTGCACGGGCGCAGCCGCGTAGCGGTTCTGCGTGAACACAGCCCCGACGACACTGCCCTCATCCAGCAGAAAAACGGTCAGGTCCTTGCGGTTCGCTTTGCGAATGCCAGCTTCGGCCACGCCGATGCGAACACCCGCGACGGGCAGCAGGTCCTGGGCTTGGGGGGCAATGTAGTTCACAGCCATGGCATCAGATTCCGGTCAAAAGGGCATCAAGTCAGTGCGCCGTGGCAGTGCTTGTACTTCTTGCCGCTGCCGCAGGGGCAGGGGTCGTTGCGCCCCACACGCGGCACCTCGGCCACCGCAGTCGCGGGGTCGACAACGCTCTCGGCTTCGCCGGTTTCGGTCGGCGCGGTGTAGGTCACGTTGGCAATCTGTTCGGCGCTGGCCTCCATCTGCTCGGTGGCTTCAGAGATCTGCTCGGCCGACTGCACGCGCACGTTCATCAGGATGCGGGTCACGTCGTTCTTCACACTGTCGAGCAACTGGCCAAACAGCTGGAAGGCCTCCCTCTTGTACTCCTGCTTGGGCTGCTTCTGGGCGTAGCCCCGTAGGTGGATGCCCTGCCGCAAGTAGTCGAGTGCGGACAGGTGGTCCCGCCACTGGCTGTCGATGGTCTGCAGGAGCACCATGCGCTCGAACTGGGTGAAATTTTCATCGCCGACCAGTGCCACCTTGTCTTCGAACACTTGCTTGGCAGCCTTCTGAACACGCTCGACGATGTCGTCGACCTCGACCGACTCAGACTCTGACACCCAGCTGGCAACCGGCAGATCCACCGACCACTCTTCGCGCAGCACACGCTCGAGGCCGGGCAGATCCCATTGCTCCTCCACGCTGCCTTCGGGCACGAACTGGTGCACCAGATCCGTCATGCAACCCTCGCGCAATGCGTCGATCTGGGCCCGCAGGCTCTGTGCGTCCAGGATGTCGTTGCGCTGCTGGTAGATCACCTTGCGCTGGTCGTTCGACACATCGTCGTATTCCAGCAACTGCTTGCGGATATCGAAGTTGCGGGCCTCGACCTTGCGCTGGGCACTTTCGATGCTGCGTGTGACGATGCCGGCCTCAATGGCCTCGCCCTCTGGCATCTTCAGCCGGTCCATGATCGCCCGTACCTTCTCGCCTGCAAAGATCCGCATCAGCGAGTCGTCCAGGCTCAGGTAGAAACGGGATGAACCCGGGTCGCCCTGACGGCCCGAGCGGCCCCGCAGCTGGTTGTCGATGCGGCGGCTTTCATGGCGTTCGGTCGCGATGATGCGCAGGCCGCCGAGTGACTTCACCTTCTCGTGGTCCGACTGCCACTGATCACGAAGCGCCTGCACGCGCTGCGCCTTGCTGGCGTCGTCCAGCGACTCGTCGGCCTCAACCGCAGCGACCATCTTTTCCAGGTTGCCACCGAGCACGATGTCGGTGCCGCGGCCAGCCATGTTGGTGGCAATGGTGATGGCGCCAGGGCGCCCCGCCTGGACGATGATGTCCGCTTCTCGGGCGTGCTGCTTGGCGTTGAGCACCTCGTGCGGCAGCTTTTCGGCAGTCAGCAGACCGGAGATGATTTCCGAGTTCTCGATCGAGGACGTGCCCACCAGCACCGGCTGGCCACGCTCGTGGCACTCGCGGATGTCCTGAATCGCCGCAACGTACTTTTCCTTGGTGGTCTTGTACACGCGGTCGAGCTGATCGACGCGCTGGCTGGGGCGGTTCGGCGGGATCACCACGGTCTCCAGACCGTAAATTTCCTGGAATTCGTAGGCCTCCGTGTCGGCGGTACCGGTCATGCCCGACAGCTTGCCGTACAGACGGAAGTAGTTCTGAAAGGTGATCGAAGCCAGCGTCTGGTTCTCGGGCTGGATCGCGACGCCTTCCTTGGCCTCCACCGCCTGGTGCAGGCCGTCGCTCCAGCGGCGACCGGACATCAGCCGGCCGGTGAACTCGTCCACGATGACGATCTCGCCGTTCTGCACCACATAGTGCTGGTCACGGTGGTAGAGGTGATGAGCCTTGAGCGACGTCACCAGGTGGTGCATCAAAGCGATGTTCGCAGGGTCGTACAGCGAAGCGCCCTCTGGCAACAGACCCGCCTGGCTGAGCAGGCGCTCGGCATTTTCGTGCCCCTGTTCGGTCATGTGGATGGAGTGTGCTTTCTCGTCCACCGTGAAGTCGCCCGGCTTGATCACGCCTTCGCCGGTGCGGGGATCGGCCTCGCCTTCCTGGCGGGTCAGGTGCGGCACCAATTGCTTGATGGCGGTATAGACCGGCGTCTGATCCTCGGCCTGGCCACTGATGATCAGCGGCGTACGGGCTTCGTCGATCAGGATCGAGTCCACCTCGTCGACGATCGCAAAATTCAGTCCCCGCTGCACGCGGTCCTTGGCCTCGTGCACCATGTTGTCGCGCAAGTAGTCAAAGCCGTACTCATTGTTGGTGCCGTAGGTGATGTCGGCGCCGTACGCGGCTTGCTTTTCCTCACGCGGTGCCTGGGGCAGGTTGATGCCGACCGACAGCCCGAGAAAGTTGTAAAGCCGCCCCATCCACTGGGCATCGCGGCTCGCCAGGTAATCGTTCACGGTCACGACGTGAACGCCTTTGCCCGACAGCGCATTGAGGTAGACCGGCAGCGTGGCGGTCAGTGTCTTGCCTTCACCGGTTCGCATCTCGGCGATTTTCCCGGAGTGCAGCGCAATACCACCAACCAGTTGCACATCGAAGTGACGCATCTTCATCACGCGCTTGCTTGCCTCGCGCACCACAGCGAATGCCTCGGGAAGGATCGCATCGAGGGTGGCGCCGTCGGCCAGGCGGCGCTTGAACACCTCCGTCTGCGCTGTCAACTCGTCGTCGCTGAGCTTCTCGAATTGAGGCTCCAGACCGTTGATGCGTTCCACCGTTTTGCGGTAGGTCTTGAGCAGACGGTCGTTGCGGCTACCGAACAGTTTGGTGAGGAAATTTGTGGCCATAAGTGCGGACCGGCAGCAGGCATGGAAATGCCAGGCAGGCGAAATGATCGAACAACTCCTGCCAGCCGTATCGGCTTGCACGGGCACGCGGAAGGTGCCGGCAAACGCTGCTGTTTCAAGAGCAAAGCCGCAATTTTACCCGGCGGTTTCGGAGGCTGATCAGGGCCTTCGCGGGTTGCCTGGAACCAGTTGAGCCGCCGCGAGTGTCTCTCCTGCAGCCAGGAACCGGGATGGGTCCTGTGGTACGCCCGACACCCACACCTCGAAGTGCAGATGCGGACCCGTCGATCGCCCCGTGGAGCCCACCGCGGCGATGACCTGACCACGCTTGACGATATCCCCCTTCTTGACGAGCACCCGAGACGCATGGGCGTAGCGGGTGATCAGGTCATTGCCATGATCCACTTCTACCATGTTGCCGTAGGCAGGGTGCATGTCCTGAACCACCACCACGCCTCCTGCGGCAGCCAAGATGGGTGTTCCGGTGTCTGCGGGGAAATCCAGTCCCGTGTGCAGGGCTGAGCGCCCGGTGATGGGGTCAATTCGGAACCCAAATGGCGAGCCAATGCGGCCACCCGCTACCGGCTCTTCGGTAGGGACAAGCGTGCGCTGTATCTTCTGGTCGAACAGTCGCGACTCGATCACCGTCAGCCAATCCACGCCCGCGCCACTGACTCTGTCCAGTTGGTTCATCGCAGACATCAGCTCAGGCAGCGTGATATCCCGCCCGGACACCAGGGCTCCGCCGGATCCCGGTTGTACCTTGAGTTCTTCGGGCTTCAGCCCAGCGAGTCCGGCCACACGCTCCCCCAGCGACTCGATCTGGAGCATGCGTGCCTGCATTTCGCCGAGCTTGCGCGCCATGGCGTCCAGGTTCTCTCGCATGTACAGCTCTTTGGAGTCGACATCTCCCTGAGTCACCAGACGGGCAACCGAGTTGAAGCCGGGCCACTCCTGACGCACCCCATGCAGGAACACCCAGTGGTATGCGGCCACAGAGCCCAGCATGACCAGTATCGACAAGAGAATGCCAGAAAAGGCCAGCTTGAGGCCGCTCAAATGGAGCGCTTGGCTTTTGGCCAGCCAGGCATCCGTGATAATGATGTGCACTGTCAGACCACCTCTTTCAACGGCAGCGAAGTGTTGCCAAACCTGCCAAGCATGAGCACCGCCTACCGGTACAACAGACGCGTGTTCAGCCTCGAACAGGCTGTTGGCGAAGAACCCACATTGGCACTTCTGCAGGAGCGCATTCGCGCGTCCCGGAACTGCTTGGAAGCGGTTACGGCATTGATACCAGCACCGCTGCGTTCACAGGTTCAACCTGGCCCGCTGGCGGACGGTGAGTGGTGTTTGCTGGTCAGCAGCGCCGCCGCATCAACCAAACTTCGCCAACTCCTGCCATCCATGCGGCAGCGTCTGGCCCAAAACGGAATGGAGATTACCTCCATTCGTTTGAAAATCCAAACACCAAGACACTGAAGTCCCCGGATGGTGCCGCTTGTCTGACTCGAACAGACGACCTATCGCTTACAAGGCGAGTGCTCTACCAACTGAGCTAAAGCGGCTTCTGGATGAAAATTCTACTTGACGCGCTTGAGTTGAGGCCGACCACCACTGCGACCCGCTCCATCTGGTGGAAGCTCCGTTCCGCCGTCTTCGGATCCAACAGGCATCGGAACCGACCGGAGTAAAGACACGCGATCAGCCGCCGCCTGCTCACCAGACTCCGGCGTCATCTGCACGGGTTCCTCGGTGGCCGTTTGCAGTTCATCCGGCGGAGGAAAAGCCATGCCCTCCCCGTTCTCTCGCGCGTAAATCGCGATCACATGGGTCGTCGGCACCACCACGTCTCGTGGAACGCCACCAAACCGCGCCTTGAACTCGATGAACTCATTGCCCAGGCGCAAACCATTGGTCGCGTCAAAGCTCACGTTGAGCACGATCTCGCGGTTGCGAACGTACTCCATCGGAACATTCACCGACCCATCCACACGCACGGCGATATGGGGCGAATACCCGTTGTCAGTGCACCACTCGTGCAAGGCACGTATGAGGTAGGGACGGGTCGAGGTTGATTCCATGTCGTCACGAATCATCGCTGAAGGCTCGCCTCAAGCGAGGCAGAACCTCATCACTTGCGCATCACCTTCTCGGACGGCGTCAGTGCCTCGATATAAGCAGGACGGGAAAAAATCCGCTCGGCGTATTTCAGCAGCGGCGCAGCGTTCTTGCTCAGCTCAATGCCATAGAAATCAAGGCGCCAAAGCAAGGGAGCAATTGCCACATCCAGCATGGAGAAGTTGTCTCCCAGCATGAACTTATTCTTGAGGAACACCGGCGCGAGTTGGGTCAAGCGGTCGCGAATGTGGGCACGTGCCTTTTCGAGCGCCTTTTCGTTGCCCTTGCTGCTCCGAGACTCGAGCACGGACACGTGGGTGAACAGCTCCTTTTCGAAGTTCAGGAGGAACAGGCGAACCCGGGCGCGATCCACAGGGTCACCAGGCATCAGTTGGGGATGCGGAAACCGCTCATCGATGTACTCATTGATGATGTTCGACTCATACAGAATCAGGTCCCGCTCCACCAGGATCGGCACCTGACCGTACGGATTCATGACACTGATGTCTTCTGGCTTGTTATAGAGGTCCACGTCGCGGATCTCGAAGTCCATGCCCTTTTCGAACAGGACAAAGCGGCAACGGTGGGAATAGGGGCAGGTGGTGCCCGAGTACAAGACCATCATGTGGGAGTCTCCTAAGACAAAACAGTGGTTTGCTAGCCCGCGAACCCGCGGAACCGCAAACCACTGCAAATTTCATGGGTGACCCCGATACAGCTTCGGGGCCCCTGCATGCTCGATTTACTTGACGTCTTTCCAGAACGAAGCGTTCAGTCGCCAAGCCACGATGGTAAATGCCGCCAGGAAAAGAAGCACCCAGACGCCAATGCGCACCCGGCTGTTCTGTGCCGGCTCAGCCATCCACTGCAGGTAGGCCACCAGGTCACCAACGTTTTGATCGTACTGCTCTTGTGACATGGTGCCGGCCTTGCCGGGCTCCCAACTCTTGAACAGTTCGACTTGCTGACCGTGGCTCTCGTGTTTTTCGAAGACAGGCTTGCGTTCGCCCTGCAGTTCCCACAGCGGGTGTGGCATGCCGATGTTCGGGAACACCAGGTTGTTCCAGCCCGTGGGCTTGGTTTCGTCGCGGTAATAGCTGCGCAGCAGGGTGTAGATGTAGTCGGCACCAGTGCCGGCGCCGCTGGAGCGCGAGCGCGCCACCAGGGTCAGGTCGGGTGGATTGGCGCCGAACCAAGCCTTCGCCTGCTTGGGATCGATGGCCGCCTTCATCGTGTCACCGATCTTGTCGGTCGTGAAGGTCAGATTTTCGGCAATCTGCTTGTCGGTCAGGCCGATATCGCGCAGACGGTTGTAACGCATGAACGAGGCCGAATGGCAGCTCAGGCAGTAGTTGACGAACAGCTTGGCACCGTTTTGCAGCGCCGCCATGTCGTTCGTACGGGCTGGCGCCTTGTCCAGCGGAAAGCCAGAGCCAGCGGCCATGGCGACCCCACTCAGACCGAAGGCCAGCATCAGGCCCAGAAACATCTTTTTCATGTTGGTGATTCTCCGGATCGCACTCAGTGGGGCTTGAAGGTGACGCGGCTGGGCACTTGCTTGAACTCGCCCAGGCGACTCCACCACGGCATCAGAAGGAAGAAGCCGAAGTAGAACAGCGTGCCAACCTGAGAAACACGCTCACCCACGGGGGACGGAGGCTGCACACCCAGATATCCCAGAATGAGGAAGTTGATCACGAAGACGGTGTAGAGCCACTTGTTCCAGCTCGGGCGGTAACGGATCGACTTGACCGGGCTGTTGTCCAGCCACGGCAGGAAGAACAGGATGATCACAGCGCCGCCCATGGTCACGACGCCCCAGAATTTGGCATCGATGGCCAGCATCAGCACCACGGTGACCGCAGCGGCACCCAGCACCACCACCTTGAACATCGCCGCAAGCTTGGACTTGAGCACGGCGAACAGGGCGGCAGCCAGCACGCAGGCGATCAGCGCATACATCATCTCGCTGGTGATGGCGCGCAGCATCGAGTAGAAGGGCGTGAAATACCAGACCGGCGCAATGTGCAGCGGCGTGACCAGCGGGTCCGCGGGGATGAAGTTGTTGAACTCCAGAAAGTAGCCGCCAAACTCCGGCGCGAAGAACACAATGGCCGAGAACACCATCAGGAACATCGACACACCGAAGATGTCGTGCACCGTGTAGTACGGATGGAACGGAACACCATCGGCCGGAGCGGACACCGACCAGCGATTGCCCTTGGGGCCCGCCTTGATTTCCACACCGTCGGGATTGTTGGAACCCACATCGTGGAGCGCCATCAAGTGGGCGACCACAAGGCCCAGCAGCACCAGCGGCACGGCGATCACATGGAAGCTGAAGAAGCGGTTGAGCGTGGCGTCACCGACCACATAGTCTCCACGGATCAGCAGCGCCAGATCGGGGCCCACAAACGGAATGGCAGAGAACAGGTTCACGATCACCTGCGCACCCCAGTAAGACATCTGACCCCACGGCAGCAGGTAGCCCATGAAAGCCTCAGCCATCAGCACCAGGAAGATGCCGCAGCCGAACAGCCACACCAGCTCGCGCGGCTTGCGGTAGGACCCGTAGATCAGGCCTCGGAACATGTGCAGGTACACGACCACAAAGAAGGCGGAAGCCCCCGTGGAGTGCATGTAACGGATCAGCCAGCCCCATGGCACGTCGCGCATGATGTATTCGACCGAGGCGAACGCCACCGGCACACCAGCCGCATTGAGGTTGGCGTCGGGCTTGTAGTGCATCACCAGGAAGATGCCCGTGACGATCTGGATCACCAGCACAAGCATTGCCAGCGAGCCGAAGATGTACCACCAGTTGAAGTTCTTCGGCGCGTAGTACTCGGCCATGTCGCGCTTGTAGATGTAGAAGGCGGACGGAATCCGGTTCTCGAACCAGTTCGTGACCTTCTGGACAACGGGCGCGTCGGGGGAAATTTCTTTGAATTCAGCCATGGATGCCTCTGTGGGGTCGTGTTGCCTGCTGAGCGCAGGTCAGGCCTTTTTCTCTTCGCCGATCAACAGCGTGGTGTCGGACGTGTAGTAGTGCGGAGGCACTTCAAGGTTGTCCGGCGCTGGCTTGTTCTTGAACACGCGGCCAGCAAGGTCGAACGTCGAGCCATGGCAGGCACAGAGGAAACCACCCACCCAGTCATCGGGCAGCGAGGGCTGGGGACCGGGCGTGAACTTGTCGCCAGGCGAACATCCCAGGTGCGTGCAGATACCCACACCGACGAAGACCTCCGGCTTGATTGAACGGTGGCGGTTCTTGGCGTATTCAGGCGTCGGGTAGGCCTTGCGTTCAGAAGTCGGGTCGGCCAGCTGAGGCTCAACCTTCTCGAGAGCCGCCAGCTGCTCGGGGCTGCGACGCATGATCCACACAGGCTTGCCGCGCCATTCGACCACGCGCTTCTCACCTGGCTGCAAGGTGGAGATGTCCACTTCGACCGCAGCACCCGCTGCCTTTGCACGCTCGGACGGCTGAAAACTGCTGACAAAGGGGACGGCGACGGCGGCTGCTCCCACGCCACCCATGGCGGCGGAGGTGATCAGCCAAGTACGGCGGCTGTTGTCCACAGACGCAGCGACGGTTGCTTCACTCATGGGGATCTTTCAAGGAAGTTCAAGACGGGGCCCACTAGGGTCAACCCTGCATTGTACCGGAGCGTTACAAGCCGATTTTTCACTGATCCAGGCACGACAGGCCAACCACCTTGCGGGCAACTAGCCTCATTGGCAGCATCAGAAACAGGTAATACAAATGTGCTCTGTGCGAAAATGTTTTTTCTTGGTCCGAGGGGCCATTGTTTTGTAGAACGACCATTGAAGGAGCTCATCGAATGGCCATGTTGCAAGAGTTCAAAGAATTCGCCCTCAAAGGCAACGTCATGGATCTGGCTGTAGGCGTGATCATTGGCGGCGCCTTCGGAAAGATCGTGGACTCGATCGTGGGCGATCTGATCATGCCCGTTGTCAGCAAGGTTTTCGGAGGCCTTGACTTCTCCAACTACTACATCGCCTTGGCGGGCCAAGCCGCTGGCCTTCCGCTGGCAGAGGCAAAAAAAGCTGGTGCGGTGCTGGCCTATGGCAACTTCATCACCATCGCCCTGAACTTTGTGATTCTGGCGTTCATCATTTTCATGATGGTCAAGCAAATGAACCGCATGCGCAAAGAGGCGCCCCCGGCGCCACCAGCCCCGACACCGGAGGAAGTGGTTCTGCTGAGGGAAATCAGGGACAGCCTGCGCAAGTGAGCCAGCAACCCAAGCCCGGGGCAGCCGACAACCTCGATCCAAGGCATTCGCAGCCGTCAGGACTGGCTCAACGGCTCATCCCGATGGCCGCATCCACCGCTGCCAGCAAGCTTGCAGCGCTCGCCTGTCCTGTCCCGGCCAGATCGAAGGCGGTGCCATGGTCGGGGCTGGTGCGAACCATGGGCAAGCCCAGCGTGGTGTTGACGCCATGCTCTAGGCCGAGAAGCTTGACCGGAATCAGCCCCTGGTCGTGGTACATGGCAACCACCACATCGAACTCACCCTGGCGGGCCCGCATGAACACGGTGTCGGGCGCGTGTGGGCCGCTGACGTTCAATCCATCGGCACGGGCCCGATCCACAACCGGCTGCAGGATCTCGATTTCTTCCCGACCAAACAGACCACCCTCGCCAGCATGAGGATTCAACCCAGCGACGGCGATGCGAACGTCAGGCATGCCGCAGCGGTGATAGTGCGCCGCGGTGATACGGATAGTGTCCATCACGCGTTCGGTGGTGACAGCCTCAAGTGCCTGCCGCAACGACACATGGATGCTCACCAGCACGGTGGCCAGCCCAGGCGCACTGAGCATCATGCGCACCGGCATCTCGCTCACAGGCACACCCAGGTGTTCAGCCGCCAGGGCTTGAAGGAACTCTGTGTGCCCCGGGTGCGGCAACCCCGCGACGGCCAGAGACTCCTTGTGCACAGGTGCAGTGACCAATGCCCTCGCCTGACCTGTCAATACCCACCGTGCGGCAGCAGCAATGCTGTCAGCTGCGGCTCGGCCGGCTTCGGCACTGATTCGGCCCCATGGCACCAATAGGCCCGGCGCACAGGTCTGTATCAATGCGAGCCCTTGGCGAGCTGCATGAGCCCATTCCCCCGGCCCATCGAGCACCACCACGTCAAGCGGAACACCACCGCGCTGCAGCCGGACCACTTCCGCGGCGCGCCGCAGGGTGGCCGCATCACCGGCCACCACCACCTGCTCCTGCAGATCGGGGCGTTCCAGCAAAGCACGGACCACGATCTCGGGTCCGATCCCAGCGGGGTCTCCCATGGTGATCACAAGCGGGCGGTGACGACCGGGACTCTCGAAAACAGGAGTGGTCACAGTGTTACGCGGGGTTGGGAATGTCGATGAACTGATGCTCAATGCCGAGCAGCTCCGCCACGTGACCAGCCACCGCTGGCGCGCCGTAGCGCTCCGACGCGTGGTGACCACAGGCGATATAGGCCACACCAGCCTCCCGCGCGTAGTGCGTCTGGGGCTCGGATATCTCCCCCGTGACAAACACGTCGGCGCCAGCAGCGATGGCCGCCTCGAAATAGCCTTGGGCACCGCCCGTGCAGATCGCCACGCGCTCCACACGGCGCCCCGGATCGCCGACCAGCAGCGCGGCGCGTCCCAAAGAACACTCGATGTCCTTGAGCAGTTCGGCAGCCGGCGCTGGCGGACGCAAACCCAGGAAACCCAGCGACTGGTCGCCAAAGCGCCCTTCCCCTGCATCCAGCACGCGCACACCGATTCGGCGTGCCAGCTGCGCGTTGTTGCCCAGCTCGGCATGTGCATCCAGCGGCAGGTGATACGCCAGCAGGTTGATGTCGTGCGACAGCAGGCGCGCCAGACGCTGCTTCATCCAGCCCGTCACCCGCCCGTCCTGACCACGCCAGAACAGTCCATGGTGCACGAACAGGGCATCTGCACTGGCGTCGATGGCTGCATCGATGAACGCCAGGCTGGCGGTCACCCCGCTGACCAGCTTGCGCACCCGCACCCGGCCCTCCACCTGAAGACCGTTGGGTCCGTAGTCCTTGAAAAGCGCAGGTTGCAGGAGGCGGTCGCAGGCTGCGAGCAGTTCGTCGCGCGAGACGCCTTGACCGGGAGATGTATCGGGTGGCATGGAGGCAGTGATATCAGAACCGGCCGCCAGGGACATCCTGGCGACCGTGTCCTATTCTGTCATCGCCCACCCGGGGACGCTGCCGCGACAGGCGCTGCTCAGCCGCGCTTGCGCTCGGCCCGCTCGGACTCCACCATCTTGCGGTTGAAGAACCGGTAGAACCAGATCGCCATGCCGATCATGAAAGCGATGCCTGCGATACTGAAAAGACCATAGTCGGTGGAAAAAAGATCTGCAATGGCTTTCATCGTGTGCTCCAGTCCTCTGTGACAACAGACGGCCATTGCATCCCCAAGCCACGCCATACGCATTGATCTGCATCAATCGGCTTGAACCGGCGAGCCACGTGGTCATATACGTGACAATGTCAGCAGGGATGCCGCGAAACGCTCCCGAGCGCCCGTTCCTTTTGCACCCGTTCACCATGAAACGCATCTGGCTCCTCTTTGCCCAAACCGTCACTGTTGCGGTGGCTGTCCTTTTTGTCGTGGGCACGCTCAAACCCCACTGGCTGGACCGACGCAATGTGCTGCCTGCGGTGGTGCCGGTGATTGAATCGCCCGGAACTCTCTCTGGCGAACCGTCGCCCAACAGCTTCAGGGAAGCGGCCAAGCGGGCCTCCCCTGCGGTCGTGAGCATCAACACCAGCAAGGCCCCCGATCAGGCGCAGATGGCCGACCCCTGGTTCCGATTCTTCTTTGGAGAGCAGGGACAGGGACAACCTCAGGCCGGACTGGGCTCCGGCGTGATCGTGAGCGAAGCGGGTTACATCCTCACCAACAACCACGTGATCGAAGAAGCAGACCAGATTGAGGTGGTGCTCAACGATGGCCGGCGAAGCACCGCCCAGGTCATCGGCACCGACCCGGAAACCGATCTGGCCATCCTGAAGATCAATCTCGGTGGCCTGCCCGTGATCACCCTGGGCAATTCCGAGGCGCTGTTCATCGGCGACCAGGTGCTGGCCATCGGCAACCCCTTCGGGGTCGGTCAGACCGTGACGAGCGGCATCGTCAGTGCCCTGGGACGCACCCAGCTGGGCATCAACACGTTCGAGAACTTCATCCAGACCGATGCAGCCATCAACCCGGGCAATTCGGGCGGTGCGCTGGTGGATATCCACGGACACCTGATGGGCATCAATACCGCGATCTATTCGCGTTCGGGCGGGTCGATGGGCATCGGTTTTGCCATCCCCACCTCCACCGCGCGCAGCGTGATGGACGCCATCGTGCGCGATGGCAAGGTCACCCGGGGCTGGATCGGTGTGGAGCCGCAGGATTTGACCCCTGAGCTGGCCGAGAGCTTCTCGATCCCCTCGGGCACGGGTGTCATCATCACTGGCGTGCTGCAGAACGGGCCGGCCGCCCAGGCTGGCATCCGTCCTGGCGATGTGGTGACCCAAGTGGGAGACAAACCGGTCAGCAACGTGTCCCAGTTGCTGTCTGCCGTGGCGGCTCTCGCGCCGGGCGAACCCTCCAGCCTGGAGATCGTGAGGAAGGACGGAAAACAGCGCATCCAGATCACGCCGGGCAAGCGCAACCTGCCCAGGCCCCAGCCCAACCGCTGATCAGGACGCCGCGCTGTCCTTCACGGATTCCTCGGGGGCCTTGGTATTGCGCACAAACCACTGCGAGCCCCAGATGCCCAGCTCGTACAGCAGGCACATGGGCACCGCCAGTGCGAGCTGTGAAATCACGTCCGGCGGGGTCACGACGGCGGCGATCACGAACGCCACCACGATGAAGTAACCCCGGAACTCCTTCAGCTGCTTGACGCTGACCATGTTCATCTTCACCAGCAGCACCACCACGATCGGCACCTGGAACGCCAGGCCAAAAGCAAGATAGAGCGACAGGATGGCTTCCACATACGAGGCGATGTCGGGGGTCGCTGCCACGCTTTGAGGGGTGAACTGCTGGATGAAGCCAAACATCTTGTCCAGCACGAAGAACTGGACAAAAGCGATGCCCACGTACGCCAGCAAGCTGCCCAGGATGATCAGCGGAACCGCAAAACGCTTTTCATGGCTGTAAAGCCCCGGCGCCACAAACGCCCAGATCTGGTACATCCACCAGGGCAGCGAGAGCAGCAATGCTCCCATGGCCAACACCTTGAGCGGCACAAAGAACGGCGAAAACACCCCCACGGCGATCAGCTTGGCATCGGGAGGCATGTGCGCCCGGATGGGCACCGCAATCAGATCAATCAGTCCGCTGGGCCCGGGCCAGATGGCCAGCAGCGCCATGCAGACCCCCAGACCAGCGATGCCATAGAGCAGCCGGTCGCGCAGCTCCATGAGGTGCTGGACAAACGGCTGCTCTGAACCGGCGAGCTCGTCGGTGGATTTGTCAGGATCGGACATCAGCGAGAAGCGGAAGAGGGGCGCGGGCGGAATCGGGCCACGCGGGCCGCACCGGACTGGGCACGCGTGCGCACGCCCGTGCGGGCCTTGTACCACTGGGGCATCGCTTTCTGCTTGATGCGCCAGTTCTTCCGGGGGTGTTTGTAAGACGGGAAACCATCGGTCCCGAGCCGAGAAAGCGCCTCCGAGGTGTCGGAGGAAAACGCCGATCCATCCAGACCCGAGGTGGCTTCGGACCACGACTTCTCGAAATCGCTGGCACCGGAGGCGACCGACGACTCCACGTCGCGCGCCGCCGTCTCCACCGACTCTTTCATTTTCTTGAGCTCTTCAAGCTCCATGGAGCGGCTGACCTCAGCCTTCACGTCGGCCACGTAGCGCTGGGCCTTGCCCAACAGGGTCCCGACCGTGCGAGCCACGCGCGGAAGCTTCTCGGGGCCGATGACAACGAGCGCCACAGCGCCAATCAGCGCAAGCTTGGAGATACCGAGATCAATCATGGACCGGTGTGCGGCAGGACGTCATAAGTGGTTGGCGCCGCAGTGAGCATGCGCCACCTTGAGTCAGCTTTTTTGCTTGGCTTCAACGTCGATGGTGGTCTTTTCGCTCCGAGCGTCCTGGCCCACCTGAGCGGCCGGTGTTGCATCGGCGGCCTGGCCACCGTCCTTCATACCGTCCTTGAAACCTTTGACGGCGCCACCGAGGTCGGAGCCGATGTTCTTCAGTTTTTTGGTGCCGAACACCATCACCACGATCAGCAGCACGATCAGCCAATGCCAAATCGAGAATGAGCCCATGAGTATCTCCAAAACGTTGTGTGAAAGCGCGACCGGCGCCAATACTGGGATTCTACGACCGCGGATTTGGTTCAGCCGCGCGCCCAGGGACGAGGACCGCCCATCACGTGCCAGTGCAGGTGCTGAACCTCCTGACCACCTTCGATGCCGGTGTTGCACACCATGCGAAAGCCACCTTCGGGATACGGATTGCAGCCCTGTTCCAGTGCCAGCTTCGGCGCCAGCACCATCAAACGCCCCATCCAGCCCTCGTCGGCGGGCGCCAACTGCGCCATGGAGGCAATGTGCCGCTTGGGAATCAGCAGGAAATGCACCGGCGCCCAGGGATGGATGTCGTGAAACGCGTACAGCTCCTCATCCTCATACACCTTCCGGGACGGGATCTGGCCAGCAACGATCTTGCAGAAAATGCAATTGGGGTCTTGATGACTCATGGAGTTTCGGGCGGTTTCAGGAAGGCATGGCCTGGCTGGCATTCATGCGCACCATGCCCCGGACAATGCGGTAGAGGAACCAGATGGAAATGATGGCCCAGGCGATCATGCCCGGCAGCAACAACAGCAGCCACAGAGGCCAGGTGACGACATACAGGATGCCGGCCCAGATCACGGAGCGGATGCGCCAGGAGAAATGACTGGCCTGCCAGGTGCCTTCGGCGTCGCCCTTTTTCACCAGATCGATGATGAGCGCCACCAGCAGGATGCCGACGCCCACCTGCGCGCCCGGCAACACCGCCGCTACCGCCACGATCAGGTGCAGCAGATAGCTGATCCAGCCGACTGTCTTGAGGGATTCTGCCTTTTCGCTGTCCACCGCCTTGACGTCGATGATGTCGCTCATGTCGGCTCCTTTCAGGATTTGGGTTCCGCCTCGCGCGCCACCGCCTTGCGCAGGGCTTTTTCTTCCAGACCACTCAACCCCTCGCGGCGCGCCAGCTCGGCCACCACGTCGGCCGGTGTCTTGCCGTAGTGGGCCAGCGCGATCATGCTGTGGAACCAGAGATCGGCCACCTCGTTGACCAGCTTCTGCACGTCGCCGCCATGGTCACAGTCCTTGGCGGCCATCACCGCCTCGGTGGCTTCTTCACCGATCTTCTTGAGGAAGGCGTCCGGCCCCTTGTGCAGCAGTCGCGCGACATAGCTCTTCTCGGGATCGCCGCCGTTGGCTGGCTTGCGGCTTTCGATGACCGCGGCCAGGCGCGCGAGCGAATCGGTGTCGGACATGGCACTCACTTGTAAATCGATTCCGGGTCCTTGAGCACCGGATCGACCGGCACCCACTGTCCATTCTGGTGGCTCTGGAAGAAGCAGCTGTGACGCCCGGTATGGCAAGCGATACCGGGCTCGTGGCCCAGTTGCGTCACCTTGAGCAGCACCACGTCGTTGTCGCAGTCCAGCCGGATGTCGTGCACCGTCTGCACGTGGCCGGACTCCTCGCCCTTGAACCAGAGCTTGTTGCGCGAACGGCTGAAATACACCGCACGCCCCAGCTCGGCCGTCTTCCGCAGCGCTTCCCGGTTCATCCAGGCGAACATCAGCACGTCGCCGGTGGCCGCTTCCTGCGCGATCACGGGAACCAAGCCCTGCGCATCCCACTTGATGGCGTCGAGCCAGTCCATCACAACCTCACCGGAATGCCGCGTTCGGCCATCCGCTGCTTGGCCTGGGCCACGGTGTACTCGCCGTAGTGGAAGATGCTGGCAGCCAGCACCGCATCCGCCCCGCCCTGCTGCACACCGTCGGCCAGGTGGTCGAGATTGCCCACGCCGCCGGACGCGATGACGGGCACGCTGACCGCGTCGGCGACAGCGCGCGTGAGCTCCAGGTCGAAGCCGCTTTTGGTACCGTCGCGGTCCATGCTGGTCAGCAGGATCTCGCCGGCGCCGTATTCGGCCATCTGCCGCGCCCAGGCCACCGCATCCAGCCCGGTGTTCTTGCGGCCGCCGTGGCTGTAGACATCCCAGCCTTCGCCGCGCGCAGCGGCGTCGTCCCCGTGGCGGCGCTTGGCGTCGATGGCGACCACGATGCACTGCGAGCCGTATTTGTCGGACGCGTCGCGGATCACCTGCGGATTGGCGATGGCCGCCGAATTGAAGCTGGTTTTGTCAGCACCGGCATTGAGCAGTCGGCGCACGTCTTCGACCGTGCGCACGCCGCCACCAACCGTGAGCGGGATGAATACCTGCGAAGCCACCGCCTCGATGATGTGCAGGATCAGGTCGCGCCCGTCGCTGGTGGCGGTGATGTCCAGGAACGTCAACTCGTCGGCACCCTGCTCGTTGTAGCGGGCTGCGATCTCCACCGGGTCACCGGCGTCGCGCAGTTCCACGAAGTTGACGCCCTTGACCACGCGACCACCGGTCACGTCCAGGCAGGGGATGATGCGTTTAGCCAGCATCGGTCTTCATCCGTTCAACTCGTCGGCCAGCGCCTGCGCCGCCTCGAAGTCCAGGTCACCGCTGTAGATCGAGCGGCCACAGATCACACCTTCGACGCCCTCATCCTCCACCGCGCAGAGCTTGCGGATGTCTTCCAGGTTAGACAGGCCGCCCGAGGCGATCACCGGAATCGACAGCGACTGCGCCAGCTTGACCGTCGCCTCAATGTTGATGCCGCTGAGCATGCCGTCGCGGCCGATGTCGGTGTAGATGATGGATTCGACGCCGTAGTCCTCGAACTTCTTCCCCAGGTCCACCACTTCGTGACCGGTGAGCTTGCTCCAGCCATCCGTGGCCACCTTGCCGTCCTTGGCGTCGAGGCCGACGATGATGTGGCCACCAAACGCGGTGCAGGCGTCCTGCAGAAAGCCGGGGTTCTTGACCGCAGCGGTACCGATGATCACGTAGCGCAGGCCGGCGTCCAGGTAGCGCTCGATGGTGTCCAGGTCGCGGATGCCACCACCAAGCTGCACATCGACTTCAGAGCCGACCTCCTTGAGCACGGCGCGGATGGCCTGTTCGTTCTTGGGCTTGCCCGCAAAGGCGCCATTGAGATCGACCAGGTGGATGCGGCGCGCACCCTTGTCGACCCAGCTGCGGGCCATGGCCGCCGGGTCTTCGCCGAACACCGTGGTCTGGTCCATGTCCCCCTGCTTGAGGCGAACGCACTGGCCGTCTTTCATGTCAATGGCGGGAATCAGCAGCATGATGGTGGATGAAGTGAGGGCACTCAGGGTTTCCAGGACAGGAAGTTCCGGTACAGCGCCAGGCCCTGGTCGGCGCTTTTTTCCGGATGAAACTGGGTTGCAAAAATGTTATCGCGCGCGATCGCCGACGCAAAGCGGCCGCCAAAGTCGGTCTCACCCACCACATGCGCCGGATCGGCAGGACGCGCGAAGTAGCTGTGCACAAAGTAGAAATAGGCGCCATCGGCGATGCCGGACCACATCGGGTGCTCTGGCCGGCCAGCCAGGCGGTGGAACACCTGGTTCCAGCCCATCTGGGGCACCTTGAACCGGCTGCCGTCTTCCTGCAGCCGGTTCTGCAACTGGAACCGGACGACCTCGCCGGGCATGAGGCCCAGCCCATCGGTCGGTCCCTCCTCGCTGCGCTCCAGAAGCATCTGCATGCCCACGCAGACACCAAACAGCGGCTTGTGAGCCGCAGCGTGCAACACGGCCTCTTTCAGACCCGAAGAGGCGAGTTCGTTCATGCAATCGGCCATGTGACCCTGCCCGGGCAGCACCACACGGTCGGCATCGAACACGGCCTGCGCATCGGAGGTGACGATCACGTCCACCCCCGAACCGATGGCGGCGTGCATCACCGCCTGCGAGACGGAACGCAGGTTGCCGCTGCCGTAGTCCACCACGGCGACTGTCTTGGATTTCATCAGGACCCTGAAGAGGAAAGACTCAGAGCGAACCTTTGGTCGAGGGGATCACATCGCCCAGGCGTTCGTCACGCTCCAGCGCCATGCGCAGCGCACGGGCGAAGGCCTTGAACACGGTCTCGGCCTGGTGATGGGCATTTTCGCCGTGCAGGTTGTCGATGTGCAGCGTCACACCGGCATGGTTGACAAAGCCCTGGAAGAACTCGAAGGCCAGTTGGGTGTCGAACGCGCCGACCATGCCGGCCTTGAAGGGCACACGCATATGCAGGCCGGGACGGCCGGAGAAGTCGATCACGACGCGCGAGAGCGCCTCGTCCAGCGGCACGTAGGCGTGGCCGTAGCGGCGGATGCCTTTCTTGTCGCCCACGGCCTTGGCAAAGGCCTGGCCCAGAGTGATGCCCACGTCTTCCACTGTGTGGTGGCCATCGATGTGCAGGTCGCCCTTGGCCTCGATCTCCAGGTCGATCAGCCCGTGGCGGGCGATCTGGTCGAGCATGTGGTCGAAAAAGCCGATGCCGGTGGACAGCTGGGCCTTGCCCGAGCCGTCGAGGTTGATACGCACGCGGATCTGCGTCTCGGACGTGTTGCGCTGGACGTCGGCCACGCGGGGGCTGGCGGCAAAAGAAGGGGTGGTCATAGGCTGGCTTGCAGGGCAGCGATCATCTGCGTGTTCTCGTCGGGGGTGCCGACCGTCAGGCGCAGGCAGTTGCCGAGCAATGAGTGCATTTTAGAAACATTCTTGACCAGCACGCCGCGCGCCTTCAGGCCTTCGAAGGCCTTCTGCGCATCGGGGACCCTCACCAGCACCATGTTGGCCTGGCTCGGGAAGGGCTGCACGCCCGGCATGGCCGCCAGCGCGGCGATCAGGCGCTCGCGCTCGGCGCGGATGGTGGCCGCCTGTTGCGCGAACACGTCGGCATGTTCCAGCGCGAACAGCGCGCATTCGGCATTGAGCACGCTCACGTTGTAGGGTGGGCGCAGCTTGTCGATCTCATGCACCAGCGCCTGCGGGCCGAGCATGTACCCGAGCCGCACGCCCGCCAGGCCGAACTTGGACAGGGTGCGCATGAGCAGCACATTGGCGTTGGCCGCCGGGTGGGCGCGTATCTCGTCCAGCCAGTTGCGGCTTGAAAACGGCTGGTAGGCCTCGTCCATCACCACCAGGCCGCCGAAACTGCCGGCCTCGGCGATCAGGCGCCGGATCACGCCCGCATCCCACAGGTTGGCGGTGGGGTTGTTCGGGTAGGCGATGTAGGTGATGGTGGGCTGGTGCTGGCGCAGCGCGGCCAGCATGGCGTCTTCGTCGAGCTCGAAATCGGCCGTGAGCTGGACGCCGTGGTAGGCCAGACCCTGCAGCTGGGCGCTCATGGCGTACATCACGAAGCCCGGCAGCGGCGCGAGGATGGAGGCACCGGGCACGTCGCAGCCCATGGCCAGCAGCGAGATCAACTCGTCCGAGCCGTTGCCCAGCATCAGGGCGCAGCCCTCAGGCAGATTCACGTAGCGCGCCAGCGCCTGCTTCAAGTCCTCGATGCGCGCGCCAGGGTAGCGGTTGACGGCCACGGCCCCCAGGCGCTCGCCCAGGGCGGCCTGCAGTTCGGGCGGCAGCGCAAACGGGTTTTCCATCGCATCCAGCTTGACCATGCCGGTCGAGTCCTGGATGGCATAGGCGTGCATGGACTGGATGTCCTGCCGGATGTTCTGCAACGGGTTCGGGGTGGTCATCGCGTTCACTTCGTGCCCCGCATCGGTGGCACGGTGGACAGGCGCAGCTCGGCGGCGCGGGCGTGGGCTTGCAGGCCTTCGCCGTAGGCCAGCTCGGCGGCGATGGCACCCAGCGGCTGGGCTCCGGCCTGGCTGACCTCGATCAGGCTGCTGCGCTTCTGGAAGTCGTACACGCCGAGCGGCGACGAGAAGCGGGCCGTGCCGCTGGTGGGCAGCACGTGGTTGGGGCCGGCGCAGTAGTCGCCCAGGCTTTCACTGGTGTAGGCGCCAAGGAAGATGGCCCCCGCGTGCTTGAGCAGCGGCTCCCAGCGGTGCGGGTCGCTGCTGCTCACTTCAAGGTGCTCGGGTGCGATGCGGTTGCTGATGGCGCAGGCCTCCTCCATGTCGCGCGTGAGGATCAGCGCGCCGCGGTCGTTCAGGCTCTTGGCGATGATGGCCGCGCGCGGCATGGTGGGCAACAGGCGGTCGATCTCGCGCTGCACCGCGTCGAGGTAGGCGGCGTCGGGGCACAGCAGGATGCTCTGGGCCAGTTCGTCGTGCTCGGCCTGGCTGAACAGGTCCATCGCCACCCACTCGGCCGGCGTGCTGCCGTCGGCGAGCACCAGGATTTCGCTTGGGCCGGCGATCATGTCGATGCCCACGGCGCCGAACACGCGGCGTTTGGCGCTGGCCACGTAGGCGTTGCCGGGGCCGGTGATCTTGTCGACCTTGGGCACGGTGGCGGTGCCATAGGCCAGCGCGGCCACCGCCTGGGCGCCGCCAATGGTGAAGGCGCGCGTGACGCCGGCCACATAGGCGGCGGCCAGCACCAGCTCGTTGCGCTCGCCACGCGCGGCGGTGGCCGCGCCCGTGCCGCCGGTGGCGACACTGCCGCGCACCGGGGTTGGCACCACCATGATGATTTCGCCCACGCCGGCCACGTGCGCCGGCACCGCGTTCATGATCAGGCTCGACGGGTAGGCCGCCTTGCCGCCGGGCACATAGATGCCCACCCGGTCCAGCGGCGTGACCTTCTGGCCCAGCAGCGTGCCGTCCTCGTCGTGGTAGGTCCAGCTCTCGCCGGAGGCCTTTTTCTGCGCCTCGTGGTAGCTGCGCACGCGACGCGCCGCGCTCTGCAGCGCCTCGCGCTGGGTGGCTGGCAAGCCGTCGAACGCGGCCTTGAAGTCGGCCTGCGTCAGCTCCAGCTCGGCCATCGAGGCGGCCTGCAGGCCGTCGAAGCGCGCCGTGTATTCCAGCACCGCGGCATCACCGCGCTGCTTCACGTCCCCCAGGATGTCCGCCACGCGCTGCTCGATCGCATGGTCCGTGTCCGCCGACCAGTGCAGCCGGGCTGCAAACTGCGCCTCGAAATCGGACGCGGTGGTGTTCAGGCGGGCGGGCTGGGCGGACAGACTCATGATGGAACGGACTGTTTGGAAATGGCTTGTGAGAAAGCGTCAAGGATGGGGCGGATGGCGGCCTGCTTGAGCTTGAGCGCGGCCTGGTTGACCACCAGGCGCGAACTGATGTCCATGATCTGCTCGACCTCGACCAGGTTGTTGGCCTTGAGCGTCTTGCCGGTGGACACCAGGTCGACGATCGCGTCGGCCATGCCGGTCAGCGGCGCCAGTTCCATGCTGCCGTAGAGCTTGATCAGGTCCACGTGCACACCCTTGCTGGCGAAGAACTCGCGCGCGATGGTGGTGTACTTGGTCGCGACCTTCAGGCGCGAGCCCTGGCGCACGGCCGAGGCGTAGTCAAAATCGGCCGGAACCGCCACGCTCATGCGGCACTTGGCGATCTGCAGGTCCAGCGGCTGGTACAGGCCCTGGCCGCCGTGCTCGATCAGGGTGTCCTTGCCCGTCACGCCGAGGTCGGCGCCACCGTATTCCACATAGGTCGGCACGTCGGACGCGCGCACCAGCACCACCCGCACGTCCGGCTGGTTCGTCGGCAGGATCAGCTTGCGGGAGGTTTCCGGGTCTTCCAGCACCTCGATGCCCGCGGCCGCGAGCAGCGGCAGGGTTTCGTCGAAGATGCGGCCTTTGGACAGCGCCAGGGTGATCATTTGATTCTTTCGATATCGGCACCGATGCCACGCAGCTTGGCTTCCATCTGGTCGTAGCCCCGGTCCAGGTGGTAGATGCGGTCGACGATGGTTTCGCCCTCGGCCACCAGGCCGGCGATCACCAGGCTGGCCGAAGCCCGCAGGTCGGTGGCCATGACGGTGGCGCCCTGCAGGCGGTCGATGCCCTCGATCACGGCCACCTTGCCGTCGGTCTGGATCTTGGCGCCCAGACGGACCAGTTCGTTGACGTGCATGAAGCGGTTTTCGAAGATGGTCTCAGTGACCTTGCTGGTGCCGGTTGCGATGCAGTTGAGCGCCATGAATTGCGCCTGCATGTCGGTCGGAAAGCCGGGGTACTCGGTGGTGCGGAAGCTCTGTGCCTTCAGACGTCCCGAGGCGCGCACACGGATGAAGCCCTGACCGACCTCAATTTCAGCGCCCGCGTCGCGCAGCTTGTCGATGACCGCGTCGAGATGGTCGGCACGGCCGTGGCGCAGCACCACATCGCCCCCGGTGGCGGCCACCGCGCACAGGAAGGTGCCGGCCTCGATGCGGTCGGCCACCACCTGGTGGGTGCAGCCGTGCAACCGGTCCACGCCCTGGATGTGGATGCGGCTGGTGCCATGGCCTTCGATCTTCGCGCCCATGGCGATCAGCATTTCGGCCAGATCGGGAATCTCGGGTTCCTGCGCCGCGTTCTCCAGCACCGTTTCACCCTCGGCCAGCGCGGCGGCCATCAGGAAGTTCTCGGTGCCGGTGACGGTCACCATGTCGGTGGCGATGCGTGCGCCCTTGAGGCGGCTGCGACCCTGCGGCAGCTGGGCCACCATGTATCCGTGTTCGACCACGATCTCGGCACCCATGGCCTGCAGGCCCTTGATGTGCTGATCCACCGGGCGCGAGCCGATGGCGCAGCCACCCGGCAGCGACACCTTGGCGCGGCCGAACCGAGCCAGCAGTGGGCCCAGCACCAGCACCGAGGCGCGCATGGTTTTCACCAGCTCATAAGGCGCTTCCGGGTTGAGGCTGTCGGGCGCCACGAAACTCATGCCACCGCGCTCGCCATGCGTTTCGGTCTGCACACCCATGTTGTCGAGCAGCAGGCGCATGGTGGCCACGTCGCGCAGACGCGGCACATTGTTCAGGTACACCGGATCAGCGGTGAGCAAGGAGGCACAGATCTCGGGCAGCGCCGCGTTCTTGGCGCCCGAAATGGTGACCTCGCCGTTGAGGGGACGTCCACCGGTGATTCGCAGTTTGTCCATGGTGTCGGGGCGCTCAGTTCTGGGCCGCCCATTCGGCGGGGGTGAAGGTCTTCAAGGACAGGGCGTGCACCTCGTCCGTCTTGATGCGTTCGCCCAATGTGGCATAGACGCGCTGGTGGCGCGCGATCGGCCGCTTGCCCTCGAACTCGGGCGAGACGATCACGGCTGCCCAGTGGCGGCCATCACCGGTGACTTCGATGTGCTCGCAGGACAGGCCGGCGGCGATGAGTTGTTGCAGCTGTTCAGCAGTCATGGAAGGAATCGCTCAGTGACGGATTTTGTAGCCGGTGCGCAGCAGGTGCAGGGCCAGGGCACTGACGGCCACCAGCGCGCCGCCCACCAGACCCAGACTCATCCAGGGCGACACATCGCTCACCCCGAAGAAGCCATAGCGGAAGCCGTCGATCATGTAGAAGAACGGATTGAGATGGCTCACCGTCTGCCAGAAGTCGGGCAGGGAATGGATGGAATAGAACACGCCCGAGAGAAAGGTCATGGGCATGATGATGAAGTTCTGGAACGCAGCCATCTGGTCGAATTTCTCGGCCCAGAGCCCTGCGATCAGGCCCAGGGCCCCCAGCAAGGCAGCGCCCATGAAGCCGAACACCAGGATCCACAGCGGCGCCACCAGACTGGGCTGGGCATACCACCAGGTCACCGCCATCACACCCGCGCCCACCGCGAGGCCACGCACCACCGATGAGCCGACATAGGCAAAGAACCAGGCGCGGTGGGACAACGGTGTGAGCAGCAAAAACACCAGGTTGCCCATGATCTTGCTCTGGATGAGCGAAGAACTGCTGTTGGCAAACGCGTTCTGCAGCACGCTCATCATCACCAGGCCGGGCAGCAGGAAGGCGGTGTAGTTCACCTCGCCGTAGACCTTGGCGCTGCCTTCGAGCACATGCCCGAAGATCATCATGTACAGGATGGCCGTGATGACCGGCGCCGCCACGGTCTGGAAGCCGACCTTCCAGAAGCGCAGCACCTCCTTGTAGAACAGGGTCTGCCAGCCGTTCATGGGGTGGCCTCCTGTACCTGACCGGAGGCTCGCTCCATCACCTCGATGAACACATCCTCAAGGTCGGCCTTGCGGATTTCCACGTCATCGGCGACCACGCCGGCCTCCCGAGCGCGCGCCAGCCACTGCTCGACCTCGATCGCGTTGTGCGCCGGCAGCTGCACCACCCGACCCGTGACGCGCGCCTGCGCCGCCAGCTCCGGCGGCAGCGCCTGGTCGGTCTTGAACCGCAGCACGTTGGACGAGGCCTGGCGCAGCAGATCGGACGTCTTCTCCAGCGCCACCACCCGGCCCAGCTGCAGCATGGCGATGCGGCCGCACAGGGCCTCCGCCTCTTCCAGATA
This sequence comes from Hydrogenophaga sp. NH-16, assembly GCF_004006415.1. NCBI lineage: Bacteria > Pseudomonadati > Pseudomonadota > Betaproteobacteria > Burkholderiales > Comamonadaceae > Hydrogenophaga > Hydrogenophaga sp. NH-16. Next base: position 1,199,900 of record NZ_CP029344.1, on the reverse strand, counting down.
GTGGGTCGTCAGCAGCACCGTGCTGCCCTGCTTGTTGAGCTGGCTTATGAACTGCCAGAGGGTCTGGCGCAGTTCCACGTCCACACCCGCCGTGGGCTCGTCGAGCACGATCACTGGCGGTTTGTGCACCAGGGCCTGCGCCACAAGCACCCGGCGCTTCATGCCACCCGAGAGCTGGCGCATGTTGGCGCCCGCCTTGTCGGTCAGCCCCAGCCCTTGCAGCAGTTCGTCGATCCAGTCGTCGTTGTGGTGGATGCCGAAGTAGCCGGACTGGAAGCGGAGCGCCTCACGAACGTTGAAGAACGGGTCGAACACCAGCTCCTGGGGCACCACACCGAGCGCCCGCCGCGCGGCCGCGTAGTCGGACTGGACATCGTGCCCCTGCACCAGCACACGACCACCGCTGGCCCGCACCAGTCCGGCCAGCACGCTGATCAGTGTGGTCTTGCCGGCGCCATTGGGACCCAGCAGGCCAAAAAACTCGCCGGGCTGGATGTCAAAGGACACGCCTTTGAGCGCCTGCAGCTCGCCACGGGCCGAAGCGTAGGTCTTGGAAACGTTCTGAAAGGAAACTGCGGGCATTGCGGAAGCGGGCCAGGTCACCGGACGCTGGCAGGACATCTGCTGACCGCGGGTGAGCCGTCGATTTTATGTCGCGGCGCGCAATGTCGCTGGCGAGCGGCTCAAGCGGGCAGCAGCTCGGCCACGCCGTAGAGTGTGACCAGCGCCTGCAGGCGCTGCGGCATGCGGGCCACCTGCAAGGTCTTGCCCTGGGTCAGCAGCGCGTTGCGCAGCTCCAGCAACACCGCCACCGCCGAGGTGTCGAACACCTTCAGCGGGTCGGCGTTCAGCACCACGGTCGGGCCTGCCTGGCGGACCAGCGAGTCCCGGAGCCTTTCCAGCGTCTGGGCGGCACCGGACAGGGTCAGCTGTTCCGGCATGGGGATGGCGGCGGTTTCAGACACGCTCATCTGCCCTCAGCTGGTCTTACCGGCTGCGCTCTTGTTGCGCTGGACCAGGTTGGCAATCAGCCCGTCGATGCCCTTGGTGTTGATCTCCTGGGCAAACTGGGACTTGTAGGTTTCCACCAGCCAGACGCCCAGCACGTTCAGGTCGTAGATCTTCCAGCCGCTGTCCGCCTTTTCGAGGCGGTAATCGAGCTGGATCGGCTCGCCCTTGCCACGCACTTCGCTGCGCACCACAACCTCGGTGTCTTCCGGCTTCGAGCGCATTGGCTTGAAGCTCAGGGTCTGGTCGCGGACTTCGCCGAGGGCACCGGCATAGGTCCGGACCAGCAGGGTCTTGAACTCGTCCTGGAGCTGTTTCTGCTGCTCGGGCGTCGCCTGGCGCCAGGCGCGGCCGACGGCCATGGACGTCATGCGGGAGAAGTTGACGTTCGGCATGATCTTGGCGTCCACCAGTGCAACGATGCGGCTGATGTCCCCCTTCTGGATCGCCGGATCGGCTTTCACAGAGGCGAGCACATCGCTGGAAATGCGCTTGACGAGCGCATCCGGTGCTTCCACCTCTGCCATGGCCAGCGGGCTTGCGAAAACAGCGGCGGCGGTGATGAGGCTGAATATCCAGTGGCGGCGTTGCATGTGCGATGTCCTTTCAGAAGCGGTGTGAGTCCCGGCTCGGCGCCGGATCTTCGGTCCGCATGGGACAGGGACTGTACGGCACCGGTTCCGGGTGAATGTGTCGGAACTGTAATTCAGAGGTATCGGTTTGTGGGTCAGTCGGACCCGTCCTTGAGCCCGATGCCCTTGTCTTTCAGGTCTTCAATCTGGCTTTCCCGGCGCTGCAGATAGAGGTCGCGGGTGAAGCTGTATTTGTCCAGTGCAGCGCCCTCGAGCAGGGTCGTGGCGCGCAGCAGGTTGGCCCTGGTTTCCACCGCTCGCAACACATACAGGGAGTTGCGGGTCGGGATGTCGGAGATGCCTTGCACCAGATCGCCACTGGACTCGATGCTGAAGCCCGCCGCGTCGCGAACGGTGGAGGGACCGAAGATCGGCAGCACGAGGTAAGGCCCCGAGGGCACGCCCCATCGGCCCAGCGTCTGACCGAAGTCCAGGCGAGTGCGCTCGATCCCCATTTCAGAGGCCACATCGAAGAGCCCGGCAACGCCAAAGAAGGTGTTGACGTTGAAGCGGAGGAAGTTCTCGGCGGCCTCACGGGGCCGCAGCTGCAGCGAGGCGTTGATGAACGACCAAACGTCGCGCAGATTCTCAAAGAAGTTGTTGACACCTGTGCGGACCGGGTCGGGCGTGACGTCGCGGTACACGGTGGCGACGGGTTTGAGCACCGCCCCATCCACCGCATCATTGAACGCTGTCACCTGCCGGTTCAGGGGCTCCAGCGGGTCGCGTGGGCTTGCGTTCGGACCGCTGGCACAACCCGTCAGCACGCCGACGAGCAGCAGCGATGCCAGCCAGCGCAAGAGACGACGGCCATCGAATCTCATGTCAATCTCCTGGGCACGCACCATGGCGCACTCACTGCGGTTTTTGTTCACCGCCATCGGCGGCCTTGTTGAACAGGAACTGGCCGATCAGGTTTTCCAGCACCACCGCAGACTGGGTTTGCGTGATCACGTCACCCGCTTGCAGATTCTTCTCGTCTCCGCCGGGTTCGATGCCGATGTACTGGTCACCCAGCAGCCCCGAAGTCAGGATCTTGGCCGACGAATCCTTGGGAAAAGCCACCCCCTTGTTGACTTCCATGGTCACCACCCCGAGGTAGGTCTGGGGATCCAGTGTCACGCTGGTCACCCGCCCGACATGGACGCCCGCCGAGCGCACCGGCGCGCGCGCCTTCAGCCCGCCGATGTTGTCGAAGCGCGCCTGCAGCGTGTAGGTGTCGCCACCGTTGGTGAAGCTGGCCAGGTTGGCCGCCTTGAGTGCGAGGAACAGCAGCGACAGAGCGCCGAGCACGACAAACAGACCAACAAAAATTTCAATGCTTTTCTTGTTCATAGGTTCTCCCGAATCAGGGGGTCGAGAACATCAGGGCGGTCAGGATGAAGTCCATCGCCAACACGCCCAGCGAGGCGGTGACCACCGTTCTTGTGGTGGCATAGGCCACACCCTCCGGGGTGGCTTCAGTTTCATAACCCTGGTAGAGCGCCACGGCGGTGCAGATGACGCCGAACACCGCGCTCTTGACGACGCCGTTGCCGACATCGCGCCAGACGTCGACGCCGTTTTGCTGGATCGACCAGAAATTGCCGGCATCGATGCCGATCAGCAGCACCGCCACCACGTAGGCGCCCAGAATACCGACGGTGGAAAACAGGGCGGCGAGCAAGGGCATGGACAGGATGCCGCCCAGGAAGCGCGGTGCCAGCACGCGCGCTTTGGGGTCGATGGCCATCAGCTCCATCGCGGCGATCTGCTCGCCGGCCTTCATCAGGCCGATCTCGGCCGTCAGCGAAGTGCCGGCCCGCCCGGCAAACAGCAGCGCAGTGACCACCGGGCCGAGTTCTCGGACGAGCGCCAGGTTGACGATCAGGCCAAGCGACTCGGCGGCGCCGTAGGTCGTGAGCGCGTAGTACATCTGCAGCGCCAGCACGAAGCCGACCGACAGGCCCGAGGCCAGGATGATCACCAGCGACCGGTTGCCGATCGCGTGGATCTGCCGGACCACCAGACCGAAACGCCGCAGCGAGGCCGGCACGGCCCGCAGCAGGTCGAGGAAGAACAAGGCGCCATGGCCCCAGCGCCCCAGCAGGCCCAGGACCCACTGCCCAATGATCTGCAACAGGTTCATGCGGCCGCCCTCGGACCAAAGTCTTCGGCCACGGACCGGGCCGGATAGTGGAACTTGACCGGCCCGTCGGGTTCACCACGCACGAACTGGCGAACCTCGGGATCGGTGCTGGACATGAGCTCGGCCGGAGTTCCCTGAGCGACCACACGACCACCGGTTGCCAGCAACACCACGTGGTCGCTGATCGCCATGCACTGCGGGATGTCGTGCGAGATCAGCAGCGAGGTGGCACCGGTCACGTCGGTCAGGGTGCGGATGAGTTTGGCCGCGACGCCCATCGACACCAGATCGAGGCCCGCGAACGGCTCGTCGTACATGATGAGTTCGGGGTCCAGTGCGATGGCCCGCGCCAGCGCGACCCGGCGCGCCATGCCGCCGGAGACTTCGCTGATCTTGAGATGTGCCGCCCCCCGCAGGCCCACCGCATTGAGCTTCATCAGCACGATGTGGCGGATGAGTTCCTCGGGCAGATCGGTCATCTCCCGCAGGGGGAAGGCGACGTTGTCGAACACGTTCAGGTCGGTGAACAGCGCCCCGAACTGGAACAGCATGCCCAGGCGGCGGCGCAGCCGGAACAGTTGCGCCTTGTCGGCAGTGTTCACCTGCTCGCCGTCAAAGACCACGCGCCCGCTGTCGGGAGCGTGCACGCCGCCGATCAGGCGCAGCAGGGTGGTTTTTCCACAACCGGACCCCCCCAGCACAGCCGTGATCTTGCCGCGGGCGAACTTGAGGGAGATGTCGTTGAGGATGATCCTTCGGCTGTCGTAGCCGAAGGTGACATGGTCGATGTCGATAAATGGGGTATCGCTCATGAGGCCAAATGTGTGACCGGGCATTGTCGCATGCGCTTAACAAACGCCCGGCCGGCCATCAGGCAATCCCCCATGCTCATCGAGGCAGGTCGGAATGCCCCATCAGGAACTCGTCCACCGAGCGCGCCGCTTGCCGTCCCTCTCTGATGGCCCACACCACCAGCGACTGGCCGCGGCGCATGTCACCGGCCGCAAACACCTTGGGCACGTTGGTGATGTAACCACCGGTAAAGTCCGTCGATGCTTTGGCATTGCCGCGTGCGTCCTTGTCCACGCCGAAGGCGTCCAGCACGGTGGCGACCGGGTTCACGAAGCCCATGGCCAGCAGCACCAGGTCGGCCTTGTACTCCTTCTCGGTACCCGCGACTTCGACCAGCTTGCCGTCCTTGAACTCCACGTGTACGGTCTTCAGGCCGGTCAGCTTGCCGTTCTTTCCAACGAATTCCTTGGTGGAGATGGCGAACTCGCGCTTGAGGATGCCCTTCTCGGCGCTCTCGTCGTGGCTGGAGCTGGTGCGCAGCTTCAGTGGCCAGTACGGCCACACCAGGGGCTTGTTCTCCTGCTCGGGCGGCTGGGGCATGACCTCGAACTGGGTCACGCTCACGGCGCCATGGCGGGTGCTGGTGCCCACGCAGTCGCTGCCGGTGTCGCCACCGCCGATCACGATGACGTGCTTGCCGTCGGCGCGCAGCTGGTTCTTGAGCTTGTCGCCGGCGTTGACCTTGTTCTGCTGCGGCAGGAACTCCATGGCGAAGTGCACGCCGTCCAGGTCGCGGCCCGGCACCGGCAGGTCGCGGCTCTGCTCGGAACCGCCGGTCAGCAGCACGGCGTCGAACTGCGCCTTGAGGTCTTCGGCGCTGATCACCGTCTTGGCATCGTTGGTGACCTTGAGGTTTTCGGGCACGGTGCCGATCAGCGTGCTGGTCTTGAACACCACGCCTTCGGCTTCCATCTGCGCGACGCGGCGGTCGATGTGCGACTTCTCCATCTTGAAGTCGGGGATGCCGTAGCGCAGCAGGCCGCCGATGCGGCTGTTCTTCTCGAACACCGTCACATCGTGGCCGGCGCGGGCCAGCTGCTGGGCTGCGGCCAGGCCGGCGGGGCCAGAACCGACCACGGCGACCTTCTTGCCGGTCTTGTGCCTGGCCGGTTGCGGTTTCACCCAGCCGTTTTCCCAGGCCTTGTCGATGATCGCGTGTTCGATGGACTTGATGCCCACGGCGTCGCCGTTCACGTTGATGGTGCAGGCCGCCTCGCAAGGCGCGGGGCAGATTCGACCGGTGAACTCGGGGAAGTTGTTGGTGCTGTGCAGCACGGTGATGGCGTTCTGCCAGTCGCCCGAATACACGAGGTCGTTGAAGTCCGGAATGATGTTGTTGACCGGGCAGCCGCTGTTGCAGAACGGCGTGCCGCAGTCCATGCAGCGCGCGCCCTGGATCTTGGCCTGGCTGTCGTCCAGCGCAACCACGAATTCCTTGTAGTGCTTCAGGCGTTCGGCAACGGGCTTGTAGCCCTCTTCCAGACGCTCATATTCCATGAAGCCGGTGACTTTTCCCATGATGTTGGTCCTGCGTGGGGTGGTTGCTTCTTACTTGGCGGGGGCCGTTTGCTTCTTGGCACTGCCCTGGGCCTTGCCAGTGGCGGCCACGGCCGCCTTCTTGGCGTTGATCTCGGCCAGGGCGCGCTTGTATTCGGTCGGGAAGACCTTCACGAACTTGGCGCGGGCTTCGGCCCAGTTGTCCAGCAGCTCGCGGGCACGCTTGCTGCCGGTCCAGCGGTTGTGATCCTGCAGCAGCTTCTTGAGCTGGGCTTCGTCGGTCTGGTCGCGGTGCCAGATCGCCTTGTCCGTAGTGGCTTCCTGTTCGGTGGCGGACAGCACCTTCTCCAGCGCGACCTGGGCGGTGTTGCAGCGCTGGGCGAACAGGCCGTCCTCGTCGTAGACGTAGGCGATGCCGCCGCTCATGCCGGCCGCGAAGTTGCGGCCTGTCTTGCCCAGCACCACCACGGTCCCGCCGGTCATGTACTCGCAACCGTGGTCGCCCGTGCCTTCGACTACCGCCGTGGCGCCCGAGAGGCGCACGGCGAAGCGCTCGCCTGCCACGCCGCTGAAGAAGGCTTCACCGGAGGTGGCGCCGTACATCACCGTGTTGCCGACGATGATGTTGCGGGTGGACTCGCCTCGGAAGTCGATGCTCGGACGCACCACCACACGGCCGCCCGACAGGCCCTTGCCGGTGTAGTCGTTGGCGTCGCCGATCAGGTACAGCGTGATGCCGTTGGTCAGGAACGCGCCGAAGGACTGACCGCCCGTGCCTTCGAGCTGGATGCGGATGGTGTCGTCCGGCAGACCCTCGGGGTGCACCTTGGTGACCGCACCCGAGAGCATGGCGCCCACGGAGCGGTTCACGTTGCGCGCCACCTCGATGAACTGGACCTTCTCGCCCTTCTCGATGGCGGCCTTGCTCTTGGCGATCAGCACGTTGTCGAGCGATTTTTCAAGACCATGGTCCTGCTTCTCGACATGCAGGCGCGGCACATCGGCCGGCACCGCCGGCGTGGCCAGCAGACGGCTGAAGTCCAGGCCGCGGGCCTTCCAGTGCTCGATGCCCTTCTTCATGTCCAGCAGATCGGCGCGGCCGATCAGCTCGTCGAACTTGCGGATGCCCAGCTGCGCCATGATCTGGCGCGCCTCTTCGGCGATGAAGAAGAAGTAGTTGACGACGTGCTCGGGCTTGCCCGAGAACTTCTTGCGCAGCTCCGGGTCCTGCGTGGCCACGCCCACCGGGCAGGTGTTCAGGTGGCACTTGCGCATCATGATGCAGCCCTCGACCACCAGCGGCGCGGTGGCGAAGCCGAACTCGTCGGCGCCCAGCAGCGCGCCGATGACCACGTCGCGGCCGGTCTTCATCTGCCCGTCGGCCTGCACGCGAATGCGGCTGCGCAGGCGGTTGAGCACCAGGGTCTGCTGGGTTTCGGCCAGGCCGATTTCCCAGGGCGAACCGGCGTGCTTGATCGACGACCAGGGCGAGGCGCCCGTGCCACCGTCGTGACCGGCGATCACCACGTGGTCGGCCTTGCACTTGGCCACGCCGGCAGCGATGGTGCCCACACCCACTTCGGACACCAGCTTGACGCTGATGTCGCTGTGCGGCGCCACGTTCTTCAGGTCGTGGATCAGCTGGGCCAGGTCTTCGATCGAGTAGATGTCGTGGTGCGGCGGGGGCGAGATCAGGCCAACACCCGGCACGCTGTGGCGCAGTTTGCCGATGTATTCCGACACCTTGCCGCCGGGCAGCTGGCCACCCTCGCCCGGCTTGGCACCCTGGGCCATCTTGATCTGGATCTGGTCAGCGCTTGCCAGGTACTCGGCCGTGACACCGAAGCGGCCCGAGGCGACCTGCTTGATCTTGGAACGCAGCGAGTCGCCGGCTTCGAGCGGGTAGTCCACCTCGAAGATGTTGCCCAGCAGGTCGGACATGGTCTGACCCTGCTTGATCGGGATGCCCTTGAGCTCGTTGCGGTAGCGCAGCGCGTCCTCGCCGCCTTCGCCGGTGTTGCTCTTGCCACCGATGCGGTTCATGGCCACGGCCAGCGTGGCGTGTGCTTCGGTGGAAATGGAACCCAGCGACATGGCGCCGGTGGCAAAGCGCTTGACGATCTCCTTGGCCGGCTCCACCTCGTCGATGGAGATGGCCTTGGACGGGTCGATCTTGAACTCGAACAGGCCGCGCAGCGTCATGTGGCGCCGGCTCTGGTCGTTGATGATCTGGGCGTATTCCTTGTACGTGTTCCAGTTGTTGGCGCGCGTGCTGTGCTGCAGCTTGGCAATCGCGTCGGGCGTCCACATGTGCTCTTCGCCACGGGCGCGCCAGGCGTACTCACCGCCGGTTTCCAGCATGCTGGCCAGCACCGGGTCGTCACCATACGCCGCCTTGTGCATGCGGATGGCTTCTTCGGCGATCTCGAACACGCCGATGCCTTCCACGCGGCTGGCGGTGCCGGTGAAGTACTTGGACACGGTCTCGCTGTTCAGGCCGATGGCTTCGAACAGCTGGGCGCCGCAGTAGGACATGTAGGTCGACACGCCCATCTTGGACATGATCTTGGACAGACCCTTGCCGATCGCCTTGATGTAGTTGTAGATCGCCTTCTCGGCGCTCAGCTCGCCCGGCAGGTCTGCGGCGATCGCCTGCAGGGTTTCCATGGCCAGGTAGGGGTGCACGGCTTCGGCGCCATAGCCCGCCAGCACGGCGAAGTGGTGCACTTCGCGCGCGGTGCCGGTTTCGACCACCAGACCGGCGGTCGTGCGCAGGCCTTCGCGCACCAGGTGCTGGTGCACGGCCGACAGCGCCAGCAGCGCCGGCACGGCCACCTGGGTGCGGCTCACGCCACGGTCGCTGATGATCAGGATGTTCTTGCCACCCTTGATCGCGTCCACGGCTTCGGCACACAGCGAGGCCAGCTTGGCTTCCACGCCTTCCTTGCCCCAGCTGACCGGGTAGGTGATGTCCAGCGTGGCGCTCTTGAACTTGCCCTGCGTCACCGACTCGATGTTGCGCAGCTTGGCCATGTCGGCAGCGTCCAGCACCGGCTGGCTCACCTCCAGCCGCATCGGCGGGTTGACCTGGTTGATGTCCAGCAGGTTGGGCTTGGGACCGACGAAGGACACCAGCGACATCACGATCGCTTCGCGGATCGGGTCGATGGGCGGGTTCGTCACCTGGGCGAACAGCTGCTTGAAGTAGTTGTACAGCGGCTTGTTCTTGCCAGAGAGCACGGCCAGCGGGCTGTCGTTGCCCATGGAGCCAATGCCCTCTTCGCCGTTGGCGGCCATGGGGCTGAGCAGGAACTTGATGTCTTCCTGCGTGAAGCCAAACGCCTGCTGCTGGTCCAGCAGCTCGGGCGACACGCGCTCAGCGCCCGTGGACTGGGGCTCGGTTTTGGTGATCGGCAGTTCGACGGCGTCTTCGCCGGCCACCGGATGCTCCACATCGTCCAGGCGGATGCGCAGGTTCTCGATCCACTGCTTGTAGGGCTTGCTGTTGGCGAGGTTGGCCTTCAGCTCCTCGTCGTCGATCATGCGGCCCTGCTCCAGGTCGATCAGGAACATCTTGCCGGGCTGCAGGCGCCACTTGCGCACGATCTTGTTTTCCGGGATCGGCAGCACGCCCGACTCGGACCCCATGATCACCAGATCGTCGTCGGTGATGCAGTAACGCGAGGGGCGCAGGCCGTTGCGGTCCAGCGTGGCGCCGATCTGGCGGCCGTCTGTGAACACGATGGAGGCCGGGCCATCCCAGGGCTCCAGCATGGCGGCGTGGTACTCGTAGAACGCGCGGCGGCGCGGGTCCATCATGGTGTGCTGTTCCCAGGGCTCGGGAATCATCATCATCACGGCCTGGCTGATGGGGTAGCCAGCCATGGTCAGCAGTTCGAGGCAGTTGTCGAACGTGGCGGTGTCGGACTGGCTGGCGAAGCTGATCGGGTAGAGCTTCTGCAGGTCGGCGCCCAGCACGGGCGAGGACATCACGCCTTCGCGCGCCTTCATCCAGTTGTAGTTGCCCTTGACGGTGTTGATCTCGCCGTTGTGCGCCACATAGCGGTAGGGGTGCGACAGCGGCCACTCGGGGAAGGTGTTGGTAGAGAAGCGCTGGTGCACAAGACCCAGGGCGGAAACGCAGCGCGGGTCCTGCAGGTCCAGGAAGTAGGTGCCCACCTGGTCGGCCAGCAGCAGGCCCTTGTAGACCACGGTGCGGCTGCTCATGCTGGGCACGTAATACTCTTTGCTGTGCTTGAGCTTGAGCGCCTGGATGTGGGCGCTGGCGGTCTTGCGGATCACGTACAGCTTGCGCTCCAGCGCGTCCTGCACGATCACGTCGTTGCCGCGGCCGATGAAGACCTGCCGCATGATCGGCTCTTTCTCGCGCACCGTCGGGGACATGGGCATGTCCTTGTTGACGGGCACATCGCGCCAACCCAGCAGCACCTGGCCTTCGGCCTTGATGGCGCGCTCCATTTCCTGCTCGCAAGCCAGGCGGCTGGCGTGCTCCTTGGGCAGGAAGATCATGCCGACGCCGTATTCGCCGGCGGGCGGCAGGGTCACACCCTGCTTGGCCATTTCTTCGCGGTACAGCGCATCGGGCAGCTGGATCAGGATGCCAGCGCCGTCGCCCATCAGCTTGTCGGCACCAACGGCGCCGCGGTGGTCGATGTTCTCCAGGATCTTGAGCGCCTGGGTCACGATGTCGTGGCGCTTTTCGCCCTTGATGTGGGCCACGAAACCGACGCCGCAGGCATCGTGCTCGTTGGCCGGGTCGTACAGACCCTGTTGCTGGAACTGCTGTTGTTCGGCTGCCGTGGTCATGGCGCTTCCTTTTCTGGACAAGGGCTTGGCAAAAATGCGCGGGACGCGAAGCTTAATGCACTGCAACATCGGTGCCAAGGAAAATAATTAGGGTCAGATTCTTATAAATTCCAATCAAAGCACTCAAACAATAAATAAGGGTCAGATTAATTTCAGCAAAACAACGCTGATTCCAAAGGATTTTTTCTGAACGCCATCAGGGCGGTGTCTTTTTGGGTCGCCCGGCACGTGCAGGCATCAGCCGACGATCGGTGTCCTTGCTGAGCGAGGCGAGGTAGTCCGGGTCGCCCAGCGCCCAGCCATGCCACAGCGAATTGGCGATAGCGCCCATCTGTTGCGCATTCAGTCCGGCACGCACCAAATCGGCGTATGCGGCTTCGCGCGCAAACGGCGTGTTGCCCAGTGCCCAGTACATCGCATGGGGCGTGATGTGGCGGTCCTGCGCCTGGCCCGCGTGGTGGCGGTGACTGGACCAGAGATAGGACTGCGCATCGGCGCACAGCCCCTCCCGCACCGGGTCCAGATCAATGAAGACCATGCAGGACAGCAGGTGGCGCTCCGCCTGGATCAGTGTGGACCGGTAGCGCCCCTCCCAGAGCGTGCCGCTGCGGCCGTGGCGCCGGTTGAAGCAGCGCACATAGTCCCGGCCCACTCCCTGCATCAGGCGGGGCACGCCGTCGGCGGTCGAGGGCGTGCACAGCAGCTGGAAGTGGTCCGGCATCAGCACATAGGCGTGCACCGCCACCTTCAGCTGTTCGGCCCGAGCCCAGAGCAGGTCCAGCAGGGTGTCGCGGTCGGTGTCGTCCAGCACGATGGCCTGCCGGTTGTTGCCACGGTGCATCACGTGATGGACCTGACCGGGCAGGGTCAGGCGGGCCAGTCGAGCCAAGGCAGTCTCCGTTGAAATCCGTCCCCGATTATGTCCCCGAGGTCCTCAACCGCCTCACAGGAACTGGCTGGGCTCTCCCACAATCAGGCGCGCCAGTTCGTCCAGCCGGGCCGGGTTCACCTGGCCCACCGGCAGTTCGGTCGTCACAACCTCCATGCCGCCGACGCAGGCCAGCCGGAACCTCAGCAGCGCGGCGTCGTGGTCGGCTGTGACCATCACGCTCGCCCGCGCCGCCATGTCGAACTCGAAGACGATGGCCAGAAGGGCATTGGACTCTGGGTGCCGCTGCTCAACGCGCTCATGCACCACATGGCCCGCGGCCAGGCGCTTCTGCACCCGCTCCAGGTCCGGCGGGAAGTTCACACTCACCCGGCCCCGCCGCACCTCGCCCTCGCGGGGGCCCAGCTTCCAGCCCAGCGCCAGGTAGTCGAACACCTCGCGGTCGCGCAGGCGCTTCTTCCGGGCATCGAAACGGAAGTCGTGCTGCCGCATACCGGGCCAGAGGTGCTTGTGGTCGAGCCCCAGCCGCTGCGCCGGCGGCTGGATGACGCTCAACTGGCGGGCGAGTTCGGACAGGTAGTTCCAGACCACCTGACAGGCCGCCTCCGTCGCCGCCGTGCGGGCTTCCAGCCCGTGCTGCTGCTCGCCCTGCTCGGCCTGCCGGGCCTGCGCCTGTCGTTTGAGCTGCTGGAGATAGCTCATGGGATGCGTTCCGTCCTGTTGGTCCTGCCCTGGGCTGCCGTCGCGAGCGCCCTCGTCGGCGGCAGTGTATCGCCCCTCAATTGGCCGGGGTTCCAGGCCGTGCAGTCCACTCCCGCTGCAGCCGCACCGCCAACAGCAGGCCCAGCAGAGAGCACGCCCCCGTCAGCACCCAGGTCCAGTGCCAGCCACCGACACGCGTCACCCACCAGGCCACTGCAGGCGGGCCGATGAACTGCCCCAAAGCGGAGAACTGCTGCATCCAGCCGACGGTAGTGGACACCGTATCCCGGCCCGGGGCCAGCACCACGGCCACGCCAAAGAGCGTGCCCGGGATCAGCCCACCGACCGCCGAAAACAGCAGCACGGCCAGGTACTGCAGCACCGGGTAACCAACAGCACCAAACGCAACCACCGCCCCCGCCGCCATCGCCCCGTACCCCAGCGCCACCAGCACCCCGGGCCGCGCCCCCCTGGCCAGCCACCGCCCGGCGGCCACATTGCCCACCATGTTCACCGCGGCGGCCAGTGCGCTCAGCACCGCCACGTTGGCAGCCCCCAGGCCCGCCTGCACATAGATCGTGGGCAGGAAGCCCACCACCGCCAGCCACTGGCCCGAATACAGAAGAAAGCCCAGCGCCACCAGCCAGGGCCCTGACGCGCGCAAGGTTCGCTTCAATCGCGGCCAGAGGGACGAAGAAGTGGCCGGTCCGGCATCGCCGGCGACTGTTGCCGGCACCCGCAGCGCCAACCAGGCCGCCGCCGCCAGACTGCACAGCGCCAGCAGCCACCAGGTAGTGCGCCAGCCCGACCAGGCCATCAGCGGCAAACCCAGCAACAGCGCCAGGGCGGTGCCCATCGGCATGTAAGTGCCCCACCAGCCCAGCGCACGGGACAGGCGCACCGGGTCGCGCAGGTGCAGCCTCAGCAGCCCTGGCGCCGGCAACACCGTCAGAAGGAATCCGGCGCCTTCCACCACCCGGAACACCAGCAACCGGTTCACGTCGGGCGCCAGTGCGCCCCCTGCACTGCCTGCGGCCAGCACACACAGCCCCACAAGCATCACCCGGCGCGGGCCCAGCCGATCGGCCAGCAGACCGACGAGCAACCCTAGCGAGAGGCCTGCCAGTTGCACCAGCGACAGCAGAAAACCGGCCTGCACCAGGTTCAGCGCCAGCTCGGCCTGGAGGTGCGGGATTGCCACCGGCAACTTGCCCACGTGCAGCGCGGAGCACACGCCCACACCGACCACCACCAGGGCCAGGCCCTGGCCATCGGTGGAGCGCGGGGGGGCTGACGGATGGTTCATGGACACTCAGGGAAACAGCACACGGCCACTGAGACGCTGGTGTTCGCGGATGGCAAAGCGGTCCGTCATGCCGGCGATGTAGTCGGCCACTGCCCGCGCGGGTTGGCGGTCCTTGAGCGGCGAATGCGGCCATTCGTCCAGGCGCTCGAGGTACATCGAAAACAGCTCGGTCACCACCTGGGCCGCCCGCTCCGTGGTGTCCATCACCTGGGGATGGCGGTAGAGGTTGCGCAACAGGAAGTGCTTGAGCTTCTGCGATTCGGCTTTCATCTCGTCGGAGAAACCCACCAGCGGAAGCGCCTGCACGCGCACCTGATCAATGGTCTCCACCCCCGAGGCCGCGATGCGTGCCTGTGTCGTGTCGATCACGTCGTAGACCTGGTCGCTGAGCATCAGGCGGATCGACTCGAACAGCAACCGGCGCCCCCCCAGGTCGGGGTGTGCGTCCAGGGCCTGGCGGCGATAGCGGTCGAACAGGGGCACCTCGGAGATCTGTTCCAGCGTCAGCAGCCCGGAACGCACGCCATCGTCGATGTCGTGGGCGTTGTAGGCGATCTCGTCGGCCAGGTTGCACAGCTGCGCCTCCAGCGACGGGCAGCCGCCCGACACAAACCGCTGGGCCACGCCACCCGGTTCGGCTTTCAGCAGGCGTTCCGCATGCATTCTTGAACAGTGCTTGAGGATGCCCTCCCGGGTCTCGAAGGTCAGGTTCAGGCCATCAAATGCCGGGTAGCGCTCTTCAAGCGCATCGACCACCCGCAGGCTCTGCAGGTTGTGCTCGAAGCCCCAGTCCACCTCGTCGGTCAATGGCTCATTCGGGCGCGCGGCTTTCATCGACGCGTTGAGCGCATCCTGGCCGGCATGGCCGAAGGGCGTGTGGCCCAGATCGTGGGCCAGGGCAACCGCCTCGACCAGGTCTTCGTTCAGACCCAGCGTGCGGGCGATGCTGCGCCCCAACTGCGCCACCTCCAGGGAATGCGTCAGACGGGTGCGGAACAGATCGCCTTCGTGGTTCAGGAAGACCTGCGTCTTGTAGACGAGGCGCCGGAACGCGGTGGAGTGAATGATCCGGTCGCGGTCGCGCTGGAACACTGAGCGTGTGGGCGCCTCTGGCTCGGCAAAACGGCGGCCTCGGCTGCTCGCCGGATCGGCCGCGTAGGACGCCAGCAGCATCCGTCCAGGCATTGGCGGAATGACCATCCGGGGCGTCAGCACGAAGACCAGAACCTCACGCGACGCAGCTTTCGGCAATCACCTCGCCCACCACCGCATCGGCCGCCCCCTGCAGCAGGGCCTTCCCGCCTCCGTCCACCAGCACGAACCGGATCTCGCCCGCCTCGGACTTTTTGTCCAGTCGCATCAAAGAGAGGTAGCGCGCCACGTTGTCACCTTCGTCCAGCACAGGCGCGCGAACCGGCAATCCGGCCGCCTCAACCACCGCCTTGATGCGCTCGACAAACGCGTTGTCGACAAGCCCCATGCGCGCGGACAGCCGGGTGGCCATCACCATGCCACAGCCCACCGCCTCACCATGCAACCAAGCGCCGTACCCCATGCCCGCCTCGATCGCATGGCCGAAGGTATGGCCGAAGTTCAGGATCGCCCTCAAGCCCGATTCGCGTTCGTCCTGGCCCACCACCTCCGCCTTGATCTGGCAACTGCGCTTGACGGCATGCGCCATCGCCTGCGGATCTCGCGCGCGCAGCGACCCCATGTTGCGTTCGATCCAGTCCAGAAACGCCATGTCGGCGATCGGCCCGTACTTAATCACCTCGGCCAACCCCGCGCTGAGCTCGCGCTCCGGCAAGGTATCGAGTGTTGCCAGATCGCACAGCACCCGCTGAGGCTGGTAGAAGGCACCTATCATGTTCTTGCCCAGCGGGTGGTTGATCGCCGTCTTGCCCCCCACTGATGAGTCCACCTGCGCCAACAGCGTGGTGGGCACCTGAACAAAGGGCACGCCTCTCATGAACGCAGCGGCGGCAAAGCCGGTCATGTCACCCACCACCCCCCCCCCGAGAGCAAACAGCACCGTTTTGCGGTCACACGCCGCACCCAGCAGGGCATCGAAGATCCGGTTCAGCGTCTCCCAAGTCTTGAAAGCCTCGCCGTCCGGCAACACCACATGCAACACGGTGCGGTAGTGCGGTGCCAGCGAACTCCGGAGGCGCTCCAGGTAGATGGGCGCAACGGTGTCGTTCGTCACGATCATGGCAACGGATGCCGACGGCAGCCCCGAAAAGGCGTCGGCCTGATCCAGCAAGCCTGCCGCGATGTCGATGCAATAGCTGCGGTCGCCTAGGTCGATGATCACCTGTTCGCCGCCCACTGGGGAAAGATCTCTGCGCATGGCCCGAGTGTAGGGCCAGGAATTACCCGCCCGAAAAGACCGGCGAAGTCAAACCGGGCCGGGCCCACCTCGTGCGACAGCTCCAGGCGCCAACTCCAGTTGCATGACGATCATGTTCACCAGCGTGGCCACCGAAGGCCGGCCCGTGTCGATGACGTAGTGCGCAGCCTCCCGGTACAGGGGGTCGCGCGCTGAATACAGGTCCTTGAGCCGCTGAAGGGGATCGGCCACCTGCAGCAACGGCCGGTTGCGGTCATGGCGCAAACGCCGAAAAACCTCTTCTGGCGAAGACCGAAGGTAAACCACCTGGCAACGATCATGAAGCCGCTGCCGGTTGGCTGGGCGCAACACAGCCCCCCCGCCCGTCGAGAGGACACTTTCTTGCCCTTGGGACAACTCATCGATCACCGACTCTTCGATGTCCCTGAACCTGTCCTCGCCCTCACGTTCAAAAAACTCCCGGATCGAGCACCCCAGGCGATGCTCAATCACGTGATCGGAATCCGCAAAGGAAAGGGCGAGCCGACGTGCCAGCTGCCGGCCGATGGTCGATTTGCCGGAGCCTGGCAAACCGATCAGTGCGATGGAGGACAAATGATCAACTCATTAAGGACATTGGCGCTTGCCGTCACCAAGGACAGCAAGCGCCGCTCGATATTCAGGCAGACCCGCTGCCCAGACGATCACTCGGCTGGAGTGGTTTCCTCTTCAGGCTTCTCTGCCTCTACAGTGAACTCGACTGTCGCGGTCCTAGAGTGGTAATCCAGAACAGTAATCACAAATGGATCGCCACATTGCCCAGTCGGTCGGACCGTGAATTTCGGGTCTTTCCCTGTGGCCTCGGTCTTGTCAACGATCAAGCCTCCAGGGTTTGCATTGACGATGCGAAAAGGCGCCTGCCCACCAATGATCGTGAACACGGTCGGATCCGCATTTGCAGCACCAGCGCAACTACCTGTCGCAGACACCACTGTCAACTTAGCCTCGTCAGGACTGACCGAGAATTCAGTCGAATCCCCTGCAATGTCACCCCCACCTCCGCAAGACGCCAACGCCAACGCCACCACCAGACTTCCCGCAACTTGCGCCGTTTTTTTCAGCATGCGTAACTCCTAATTCCAGTAATTTCAACGACGCGCCATGGCGCCTTCAGTGATCGAACGCGGCGTAATGAAGATCAGCAATTCCTGCTTACGCGACGACTTGTTCTTGTTCTTAAACAGATTGCCGACAATCGGCAGATCCCCAAACAGAGGCACCTTGGCGACGTCTTCCGTTTCCTCTTCCGTAAAAATGCCGCCAATCACCACGGTGCCGCCGTTTTCCACCAGAACCTGCGTCTGCACATGCTTGGTATTGATGGCAATGCCGGCCGCCGTCGTTTCGCCACGGCTGTCTTTGTTGATATCCACATCAAGAATGATGTTGCCTTCCGGGGTGATCTGGGGAGTCACCTCTAGCTTGAGATTGGCCTTGCGGAAAGCCACCGCAGTAGCACCGCTGGATGTGGCGGTCTGGTAGGGGAATTCAGTTCCCTGCTCAATCAGCGCCTTCACCTGATCGGCAGTCACAACACGCGGGCTGGAGACGATCTTTCCTCTGCCATCCGCCTCAAGTGCCGAGATTTCGAGGTTGAGGAAGCGATTGGCAGCCGAACTGAACAGCGACACCGCGAAAGCAGCAGGCAGGAAGCCACCTGCACCCGTCGATGGCAGATTGACAAAGCTTGTATTGACGGTATCCAGGGTATTTTCTGACTCCACAGTAGTGCTGGAAACCGCGTTATAGCTGCCACCAATGGCCACTCTGTTGGGCCCGCTGACAGGGTACCCCGCCTCACCTCCACGGACACCACGCAAGTCGCTGCCCCCCAGCCGCACGCCCAGCGACCGGCCAAAACGGTCGTCGGCTTCCACAATGCGCGCCTCGATCAACACTTGGCGAACAGGGATATCCAGTTTGGCGATCAGTTGCTGAACTTGCTCAAGCTTGGAAGGAATATCCGTCACGAATAACTGATTCGTTCGAGGCTCAGCGATGACACTTCCTCGCGGGGAAAGGATGCGGGCACTGGCTCCACCAGCAGCACCAGCACCGGTGATTTGCCCGGCAATGTCACTGGCTTTGGCGTAATTCATCTGGAAACCCTGCGTGCGCAAAGTTTCCAAACTCTCGACAGATGCTTTGGACTCAAGCTCCTGCTTCTCACGCGCGGCAATTTCATCCTTCGGTGCAATCCAGAGCACGTTCCCGCTCTTGCGCATTCCCAGACCCTTGGCTTGGAGAATGATGTCCAAAGCCTGATCCCAAGGCACATCTTTGAGACGCAAGGTCACGGCACCAGAAACGGAGTCGGACGTCACAACGTTGAAGTTGGTGAAATCGGCGATCACCTGCAACAGAGAACGAACCTCGATGTTTTGGAAGTTCAGAGACAACTTTTCCCCGTTGTAACCCGGCCCCTGAGTCAGCTTGGACGGATCCAGTTTCTGTTCCCGAATTTCCAGCACAAACTGGTTGTCACTCTGATAAGCGGAGTGCTCCCACAGCCCCGTGGGGGTCACCAGCATGCGCACCCTGTCGCCCACCTGGCTCGTCACAACCGACTGAACCGGGGTGCCAAAATCGGTCACATCCAGTTTCCTCCGCAATCCTTCCGGAAGTGTGGTCTTTAGGAAATCGACCACCAGATCTTTGCCCTGTTGCCGGATATCCACGCCGGTTTGATTGTTTGCAAGCTCAACCACCACCCGACCGGAGTTGCCCACTCCACGACGAAAGTCGATGTCCTTGAGCGCCGCGGGATCCACGTTCCCTGACGGGGCAAATGCCGCCGCAGGAGCCGCCTGCGCCACTGA
Source organism: Hydrogenophaga sp. NH-16 (assembly GCF_004006415.1). Taxonomy (NCBI): domain Bacteria; kingdom Pseudomonadati; phylum Pseudomonadota; class Betaproteobacteria; order Burkholderiales; family Comamonadaceae; genus Hydrogenophaga; species Hydrogenophaga sp. NH-16. The sequence continues at coordinate 1,180,851 of NZ_CP029344.1, read as the reverse complement.
AGTAGGCGAAGCGGACGATGAACCATCCAGAACCAGCAACAATGTCGTACCATCCAGCTTGGCTTGGTATGTCGATGGCTGTTTTAGATTGATGACTACCCTGGTCCGGTCTCCCGCTTGCACAACATTGGCAGAGCGGATGTTACCTTGGCCGATATCCAGTGCACTGCGTCCGATCCCATTGACGACACCTGGGAAATCCAGCGCGATCCGCGCCGGGGACTGAATCGTGAACCCCGAGGGAACCGCGCTCAGCGGTTCAGCGGTTTCAATGCGAATCACTTCAGCGCCCGACTGAACACTGCCTGTCAGCGACTGAATGGAGTTTTGCGCAAAAGCAAAAGTGCAGGCTAGCAAAGAGCCAGCAAACAATGACAAACCACGCAGAACGATCTGACGCCCACCAAGCAACTCTACCTGATGCATTTTTTTCATTTGGTCGATTCCTCTTGTAACTGCAATGCCGCAGGTCGCTCAATCCACTCGCCGGCCGCGTCCTGCACGATTTCGCGCAAAACGATCTGGTTCTCTTCAATCTTCAGGATGCGTCCGTAGTTTTGACCCAGATAACTCCCCGGAGTTACCTGATACAACAGAGCACCGACCTTCAAAAGCCCCACAAGTTGACCGCTTCGATTCAAGCTGCCGACCATCTTCATGGTATCAAGAGGAAACGCCTCAAGCGGCTGCTTCCTCCGGTTGAGTTCCGGCTCAATAAGAGCGGATTGCCCAGAAGGCAATGCCTGCCCGCTTTTCAGGATACTGGCGAGTTTTTCATTGCTGAAAGGCTCAACAAAGCGCTCACCACCATAAGCGTACGGCTCAAATTTGGTCGGCTCGGGAATCGGCTTGACATCTGGCTTTATGGAATTTCGTTCACGCTGCATCCATGCACTCAACTCCTCCTGATCAGAGTCAGCACAGCCCGCAACTCCCAATGTCAACGCCAAAATCAAGCACCCTCCGGCGAAGTATCTGATATTCATTTGGCCGCCCCAGTCGCCTTCTTACCCGCAGGCTTCTTCCCCGGAGTCGCTTTTTGTTGCATAGCGACTTCCTCCGGATCAAGGTACCTGAAAGTCTTGGCTACACAGTCCAGAGTCAAAAAGCCATCCCTGTCTTTCACGGGAACGATCGCCAAGTTGTTCAGTGTCACGATGCGGGACAAATTGGCAATATCCGCGGCAAAGAGTCCGATGTCGTGATAACCACCAGTGACCCTGACAGTGATCGGTAACTCTGCGTAGTACTCCTTGACAGAAACCTGGCCGGGGCGGAACAGCTCAAACTGAAGACTTCGTCCCAAACCCGCCTGGTTGATGTCGGACAGCAGCGCATCCATTTCGGCCTTGCTCGGAAGCTGTTTCTCCAGTTGCGCAACATATTGCTGCACCTGCTCAAGCTGCTTCTTCAATGCATCCAGATTGACTGCCTGTACCAGCTTCTTTCGATAGTCATCACGAAGCGTCTGTTCGCGGGCCTGTTCGGTCAGAAGCTCTTCATCAACCGTCTTGAGCCAAGTAAACCAGAGCGCGACAATGACCGCCACACAAACCACAATGAAGAGCAGATTCCTCGGCAGCGCTGGCCATTGAGACGGATCGTTGGGATCCAAGCCAGAGAACTGAGCACGCAGCTTTTCCTGGACCGATTTGAGGTCAAGCGAGATTTTGGAGGGTTTTGCCATTTTGGAGAACCCTTCAGACTTTGCTCGAGGCAGCAGAACGCGCGGCCGGTTTGGACGGTTTCACCACAGTCGATTCAGCCGCCTTGGAGGTACTGGACGGGCGATTCAGCATGGCGCGGATGGTGAAGTTGGACACCCTGCGCTGCTCTTTGCTGGATACAGAGGCATTGGCTGCAACGATCTCAACAAGCTCCGGCTTGATCAACCATTTGGTCTTGGTTGAAAGACTGCGCAGGAAATCGGATACCCGCTCCTGTGATTGCGCCGTCCCCGTCAGCAATACACTCTGACTCTCTTGCTTCATGCTTCGCAAATAAATGCCATCAGGCAACTCACCGACCAACTCTTCCAGCAGATGGACCGGCATGTTACGGTCCGCTTGAAGATCTTCAACTGCTGTCTGACGGGCGCGAAGCGAGGCGATCTGGGCTTGCAAAGTCGCAATATCCTTGATTTCCGCGTCAAGGCGTGCGGTTTCCTGCTTCAAAAATGAGTTACGAGCCTGCTGATCGGCAATGCGTCCCTGGTACCAAGTGTACACAGCCCCACAAATGATGCCCCCAAGCAGAGCAGACAAGCCCAATTGGGTGAAAAACTGCTCTTTCCGCCGCTTCCGTGTTGCTTCACGGTGCGGTAGCAAGTTGATGAGAATCATTGATGAAACCTCCGCAAGGCCAGACCGGTGGAGGTGAGATAGGAGGGAGCCTCCCTGGCGATCTTTCTTGCTTGGACCGAGGACGCCATTTCCATGCCATCAAACGGATTTATCACCATGCACGCAAAGGAGGTCTGATGGGTAACTGCTTCGGTCAATCCGGGCAGTGCGGCGCTTCCACCAGCGAGCAGGATGTGATCAACCTTGTTGTGCGGCGTGCTGGTAAAGAAAAACTGGAGTGCCCTGCCAACCTCCTGGGCCATGCTCTCAATAAACGGCTCCAAAACGGCAGATCGGTAGTCGTCCGGCAAATCCCCCGAGCGCTTTTTCGCCTCCGCCTCGTCAGCAGAAAACCCGTACTGCCGAACGATCAGCTGCGTCAGCTGTGCACCACCAAATGCCTGGTCCCGCTCGTACAGAACATCATCATTGCGCATCACCTGCATGCTCGTGGTCATCGCTCCCACTTCAAACAACGCCACCAGCGAGTCGACGCCTTGATTGGGAAGTGTCTCGATCACGCGCCCCGCGGCCATTCGAGAGGCAAAGGGTTCCACATCCATGATCACCGGCTTCAGCCCCGCTGCTTCAGCGAGACCTTGGCGATCAGACACCTTTTCCTTGCGAGATGCAGCAATCAGCACCTCGGCATCCCCAACGGAATTGGCACTAGGACCAATCACACAGAAGTCCAAGCTCACTTCGTCAAGTGAAAACGGAATGTACTGGTTGGCTTCGGACTCAACCTGCGCCTCCAGTTCCTTGTCCGACAGGCCTCCAGGAAGAACAATCTTCTTGGTGATGACGGCCGATGCCGGCAAAGCCATGGCGACGTTTTTTGTCTTGCTGCCGCTCTTGCGAACCACCCGACGAACCGCCTCCGCCACCTCGTCAAATTTCTCGATGTTGCCATCGGTGATCCAACCCCGCTCAAGCGGCTCGATGGCACACCGCTCCAGAACCAGATCTCCCGAGCGGTTGCGGCCCAGTTCAACCAGCTTGACGCTCGACGAGCTCACATCAATGCCCAGCAGCGGCGCCGGATCCCGGCTGAAAAACGACCCCAATGAGATCAAGGTGGCCCCCAGAAATGGTGGCGCCAGAGGGCGCCGGACTTAAGAAATCACTTCAATGCTAGCAGCAAGCCCTTTGTGCAGCAAAGAATTTACATGTTTGGCACAAACAGAAACGTTGTCAAAAGCATACGCAAAAAGACAGGGGCAGACCGGGCAACACCCCCCCCAGGACCGCGGCAAGCCCTGACCGCCGACAATATGGGGCCAGTGTTCCGGGTCGTCACTCAGGGGCCTGAGTTTTGATGTCCCACCCCAGCTTTCAACCCCACGCATGGCCCAAGAAACCGACGCATCACGACCAGAACATCCGACCGGTGCGCCCCTCGTGCTTCGATGGATTGGCACGGCGCTGGCCACCCTCGCGGGGCTTGCGGTCGCTTCAACGCTGGCATTGCTGATGGGCGTCGGATTGGCGCTGGCGGTGGCCTATCCCAATCTCCCGGACGTGGCCGACCTGGCCGACTACCGCCCGAAGTTGCCGCTGCGCGTGCTCACCGCCGATGGCCAGCTGATCGGGGAGTTCGGAGAGGAGCGTCGCAATCTGCTGTCCATCAAGGACATTCCGGATGTTATGAAGAACGCGGTGCTGGCCATCGAAGACTCCCGGTTCTTCGAGCACAGCGGGGTTGACTACCGAGGCATGCTCAGGGCAGCTCTTGCCAATCTGGGACAGGCCAAAAGCCAAGGCGCTTCCACCATCACGATGCAGGTGGCCCGCAACGTCTACCTCTCGGCAGAAAAAAGCTACACCCGCAAGATCTACGAGGTGTTGCTGACGTTCAAGTTGGAGCACCTGCTGACCAAGGAGCAGATCCTCGAGATCTACATGAACCAAATTTTCTTGGGCCAGCGCGCTTACGGGTTTTCCACCGCCGCGCAAACCTATTTCGGCAAGCAGCTCAAGGATGTCACCATTGCCGAAGCGGCCATGCTGGCTGGCCTGCCCAAGGCACCATCTGCCTACAACCCGATCAGCAATCCGAAGCGGGCCCGCACCCGGCAGCTCTACATCATTGACCGGATGCTGGAAAACGGCTTCATCACGGCCGACGAGGCGCAGCAGGCCAAGGCTGAGGAGCTCAAGCTTCGCCCGATGCACGTCCAGCTGAAGGTCCATGCCGAATACGTGGCCGAGATGGTCCGCCAGGCCATGGTGCAGCAATACGGGGAAGAGGCCTATACCCGAGGTCTGGTGGTCACCACCAGCCTGAAGGCCAACGAACAGGAGGCGGCCTATCGGGCATTGCGCCAGGGCATCCTGGACTACGAGCGTCGCCAGGCGTACCGGGGCCCAGAACAGTTCATCAACCTTCCCGAAGACAAAGCCGCGCAGGCGGATGCAATCGACGATGCTCTCAACGAGCGCCCTGACAACGATGACCTGCTGTCAGCCGTGGTGCTGTCCGCCAGTCCGCGCAAGGTGGTGGCCATCCGGCAGGACGGTGACCCCTTTGAAATCACGGGAGAGGGTTTGCGCCCCGCCGCGTCGGGCCTGAGCGAGCGCGCCGCGCCGAATATCCGTATCCGACCCGGGGCGGTCATTCGAGTGGTCAAGGGGTCGAACAACTCCTGGCGGATTTCCCAGTTGCCCGAAGTCGAGTCTGCGTTTGTGGCGCTGGACCCTCGCAACGGAGCGATTCGGGCCTTGGTGGGTGGCTTCGATTTCCAGAAAAACAAGTTCAACCACGTGACACAGGCCTGGCGCCAACCGGGCTCCAGCTTCAAGCCATTCGTGTATTCGGCGGCCCTGGAGAAGGGGGTGACGCCAGCGACCGTCGTGAACGACGCACCGCTGTTCTATTCCGCAGCCGAGACCGGCGGCAAGCCCTGGGAACCCAAGAACTACGACGGTCAGTTTGAAGGACCGATGTCGGTCCGGCGTGCGCTGGCACGCTCCAAGAACATGGTGTCCATCCGTGTGCTGCAGCTCGTGGGCACACAAAGCGCCCAGGAATGGGTGACCCGCTTTGGCTTCGAGGCTGACAAGCACCCACCGTATCTCACCATGGCCCTGGGCGCCGGAGCAGTCACCCCTTTGCAGATGGCGGCAGGATACGCCGTGTTCGCCAATGGCGGCTATCGGGTGGCGCCTTCGCTGATCACCAAGGTGGTCGAGCACAAGGGGCGGGTGCTGTACGAAAGCCAGTCCGAGGCACCGGCCGAATCCCAGCGCGCCATCGAGCCGCGCAACGCCTTTGTCATGAGTAATCTGCTGCAGGAGATCACCCGCTCTGGCACGGCAGCGCGTGCTCAGGCGGTGCTCAAGCGCCCCGACCTGTATGGAAAGACCGGCACCACCAACGATTCGATGGATGCCTGGTTCGTCGGCTACCAGCCCACCGTGGTGGCGGCCGCCTGGGTCGGCTACGACACGCCTCGCAACCTTGGCAGCCGCGAAACCGGCGGTGGCCTCAGCCTGCCGATCTGGATTTCCTACATGTCAGAGGCACTCAAGGGTGTGCCGGTGGCTGAGGTAGAAGCCCCGCCCGGGGTGATTCACGTCGGCAACGAGTGGTACTACGAAGAATACGGACCGGGCCGTGGCGTGCGCGGATTGGGGTTGAACGATCCCTGGCCAGGATCGCCATCGGCCGGAGACCCCGCTTCCACCGATCAGGACACCGGAGACACCAGCAGGCCACCCGCAGAAGGGGAGGACCGGCGCAGCATTCTGGATCTGTTCAGGAACTGAAGCTCAGCGGTTGCCCAGCCTGTTCGCTGGCGCAGCGCGACAGGTGGTCGAAGAACTCACCATGCCCCTTGGTATCCACCCACTGGGCACCATCCCACCGGTAGTGGAAGCCACCCGCACGCGCCGCCATCCAGATTTCGTGCAGCGGTTTCTGCAGATTGATGATGATCTGGCTGCGGTTGGAAAACGTCAGCGTGACCATGCCGCCCACCCGCTGGTTGTCCAGATCGGCATCGCTCTCATCGTTGATGCGGTCACAGCCGCGCTCCACAGCCTTGAGGAGCGCTTCGGCCAGGTCCATGTACTCGGAATCGGTCATTACAATGCCACCACTATGTCGAACAAAACCATTGTAGGTGGCCGTATGTTCCGTTGCAGTGCCTGGTCTGCGGTGGCCTTGCTGGTCGCGTCGACAGCAATCACGGGCTGCGGCCAAAAGGGCCCGCTCTACATGCCTGCCCCGAAGGCATCCGCATCGACTCCGGCAAAACCAGCTCCCACGAATCCCGCCAACAATGCGGCCCCGGCCCAACCAGCCGAACCCGCTACCGATCCCGCGCGCTGACCATTCCCACCGCGCCGTTTCGCATGGGGCGCTTGAGCCAGCGCCACAGACGCCATCCCAGCAGGCCGCCAAGAATGGCTGCGTACACCGCGACCTCCGCAAAGTCCTGCTTGCCAGCCCTCATCCAGAAGAAGTGAAGCACCGCCAGTGCGGCAACGGCATAGACCGAGCGGTGCAGGGCTTGCCAGCGGGCAGCACCAAGCCAGCGGATGGCCCGGTTGAACGACGTGGCCGCCAGCACCAGCAACAGCAACCAGCCCAGTGTCCCGACCAGGATGAAGGGTCGCTTGGGCACGTCGGCCACGATGTCCCGCCACACGAAGCCCATGTCGAACCAGGCATAGGCCAGCCAATGCAGGCTGGCGTAGAAGAACACGAACAGACCCAGCATGCGGCGCAACCGTGCCAGCTGTGGCCAGCCCATCCCCACGCGCAGCGGTGTGACCAGCAACACCAGCACCAGCGCGCGCAGGCTCCAGTCGCCCAGCGAACGGATCAGCGCCTCGGCCGGATTGGCACCGAGCCGGTCATTGAAAGCCGCCCACACCAGCCATGCCGCAGGCAACAGCCACAACACAAACACCACCGGCTTGACCGCCGGATGGCCCAGCCAGCGCATCAGTAGAACTTCTTGAGGTCCATGCCCGCGTACATCGAGCCCACCTGCGCTTCATAGCCGTTGAAACGCTCGGTCTTCCGTCGCTTGGCCAGGAGGCCGCCCTCATCGCCGATGCGGCGCTCGGTGGCTTGGCTCCAGCGGGGATGCGGCACGTCGGGGTTCACGTTCGAATAGAAGCCGTACTCCTGCGGCGCGGCAATGTTCCAAGCCGTCTTCGGCTCTTTTTCCACAAACCGGATCTTCACCAGCGACTTGCCGCTCTTGAAACCGTATTTCCACGGCACGACCAGCCGCACGGGCGCTCCGTTCTGGTTCGGCAACACCTCGCCATACATGCCAAAAGCCAGCAGGGTCAGCGGGTGACGGGCCTCGTCCATGCGCAGGCCCTCCACATAGGGCCAGAGCAGCACATTGGAGGTGACACCGGGCATCGTGTTGCGATCGGCCAAGGTCACGAACTCGACGTACTTGGCGCTGCCTTGGGGCTCCACTTGGCGGATCAGCTCGGCCAGCGAAAAGCCCACCCAGGGAATCACCATCGACCAGCCCTCGACGCAGCGCAGACGGTAGACACGCTCCTCCATCGGTGACAGCTTCATCAGATCGTCGATACCGAACGTCCGCGGTTTGTTGACCAGCCCCTCGACCGACACCGTCCAGGGCCGTGGTTTCAGCGTCTTTGCATACGCCGCCGGGTCGGATTTGTCTGTGCCGAACTCGTAAAAATTGTTGTAGGTGCTCGCGTGCTCGTAGCTGGTTAGCTTGTCGGGGGCTTGGGCACCCGCCACCGTGGACCGCACCGACGGCAGAGGCAGCAGCTTGCCGGGCCGAGTCACCGCCGCCTGCGCGAGCGCATCGCGCGATGCCCACGCAGCGAGGGCTGCGCCGCCGGCACCGAGCGCCATGCGCCGCATCCATTCACGGCGCCCAAGGTATGCGTCGCGTGGCGTGATCTCGCTGGAAAGAGGGTGCTGGAAACCGTTGTCGGTGGACCGGATGATCATGGCGTGCTCCTGAGGATGGACATCCGTCGTGGGAGCCGCCAGTTTCTTACAAGTTCGGCAATCAGAGTTCGCCGTAGCTGTGAAGCCCCGACAGGAACATGTTCACACCCAGGAACGCGAACGTCGTCACGGCCAGGCCGACCAGGGCCCACCAGGCCGCGACCGTGCCGCGCAGGCCCTTCATCAGGCGCATGTGCAGCCACGCCGCGTAGTTCAGCCAGACGATCAGGGCCCAGGTTTCCTTGGGGTCCCAGCTCCAATAACCACCCCAGGCCTCGGCGGCCCAGAAGGCGCCAAGCACCGTGGCGATGGTGAAGAAGGCGAAGCCGACTGCGATCGCCTTGTACATCACGTCGTCCAGCACCTCGAAGCTGGGCAGGCGCGCTGCAATGCGACCACGCACCGCCAGAATGCCACCGACGATCAGGGCCGAAATGCCGAAATAGATGAACCAGTAGCTGCCACCCTTCTCGGTCGCCCCCTGGCGGAACACGATGGGTTCAAAACACAGCACCACGCCGAGGATGAACAGCGGTGCCAGCTTGTACCAGCGGGTTTCGCTGGCGCTCTGCTTGATCAGGTAGGCAAAGGCCAGCATGGCCGAAATCGCGAAGGTGCCGTAGCCGATGAAGTTGGCCGGCACATGCAGTTTCATCCACCAGCTCTTGAGCGCCGGAACGAGGGGCTGGATCTGGTGGGCTTCGCGCACCACCGTGTACCAGAGCAGGAAACCGACCGCGGCACTGACCACCAGCATCACGAAGGCGCCCATCGCGCGCGTCTTGTACTGGTCTTCGTAGTACAGATAAAAGGCTGCGGTCATCCAGCAGAACAGCACAAAGACCTCGTAGAGGTTGCTGACCGGGATGTGACCGATGTCCGGGCCAATCTGGTGGCTCTCGAACCAGCGCACCATGGTGCCGACCAGGGCCAGCGTCACCGCCACCCAGGCCAGGCGCGAGCCCAGAGTCTCGAAAGTGCTGCCGTCGCGCGAGAACATGCCCACCCAGTAGAACGCAGTGCTCATGAAGAACAGCATGCTCATCCACAGGATCGCCGACTGGCTGGAGATGAAGTACTTCAGCAGGAACACCGTGTCGGCGCGCGCCAGCACGGCGGCACCTCCCTCGGGCGGCAAGTACAGCCAGATCGCCAGCAAGGACAGGGCCGCAACCACCGCCATCAGCCGGCTCATCGGGCGCCAGAACCAGCCCAGCCAGATCAGCACCGGGGCGGCCCCCACCAGGATCCACTTTTCGTAGATGTCCATCGCGGCGTCGTAGCGCACAAAAGCCCAGGCGGCGCCACCGATCACCAGGGCGGCGAACAGCCAGTCCCACGCCGTGCGGCTCGCCAGAAAACCCGGACCAAGGCCCGTGCCCTGCCGGTTGTTCTTCAGTTCAAAGGTCTGGGTTGCGGTGTTCATGCATTCACCTTCAGCAATTGGGTCTTCAACTGGTCGAACTCCTGGTCCGACTCCATCGTCTTGCGGTTGGACGACAGGGCCATGGACGCCTGGCTGTGGCCATCCGCACGCGGTGCGAGCCAGATCCAGACGCGCCGTTCACGCACATACAGCATCGCAAACACGCCGAGGATCAGCAACACGCAGCCCAGGTAGACGATGGTCTGGCCGGGTGCACGGGCCACCTGGAACACGCTGGCCTGCACATGCTGGAAATCCTTGAGCTGGAAGGTCATCGGCGCCGGGTAGTAGAAGCTGTCGCTCAAGCTCAGCACCGCGCGCGACATGAACTGTTGGGTGGCGTCGTCCCGGGGCAACGGCGCCAGGCCCGCCTTCTCACGGCCCAGCTGGGCCAGCTCGAACAGCGTGCCGTTGAGGATGCGCACCAGCACCTCGCTGGCGCGTTCGCGCTCGGCCTCGGGCACATTGGATTCAAGGAATGCAGAAACCGCCGGGAGGCCGCCACGGATCTCGGCGTCCGTCCCGGGGGGCATGTCCTTGGCAGGCGGCAACTTCTCGGCACCGGAAAACAGGCTGATGGCCCGTTGCGCCGAAGCCTCCAGCGCCTGGCTGAGCTCTGGCTTGTCGGGCTCGACAGCCAGCGCAGCATATCGCTTGACCGCCTGGGCCCGCATCGCCGGATCGGCCAGCGCCGAGCGCAGGCGCACAAAGCCTTCGATGCCGTCCTTGTCATCCACCGGAACGCGCAAATAGCGCATCGGCTCGGACGGGGTTTCGCGGGCGCCCATCAGATAGACCCGGGCGCCGTCCAGCTCCATCGGCAGCATGTAGTTGTGGAACTCGACCGCCTGACCAGCCGCGTCGCGCAGCTTGTAGGTGATGCTGGGACCGACGTTGCGCAGCTTCTTTTCAGTGACCGTCTTGTGGCCCGAACCCAGCCGGCTCTCGATCGACTCGCGCAGATCGACCTTTCGCACATCGGTGGCAGCGCTGTCATCCTGGCTGAAGTTCTCGACGTTGATGACCCGAAGCCCGGTGTATTCCAGGGTCAGTTTGCTGTCGCCATTGGTGAGCGAGGACGAACCGCCGATCACACCCGAAATCTCGAACGGAGCGACCACCGCCCCCATCGGGTAGGCCTGCAGGCTCACCTTCGATCCACCGTCGTCAAAACTGGACTGGTAGATGTTGATGCCGCGGTGACTGGCCGGGTGGTTGACCTCGACACGCGCGGGTTTCTTCTCACCGGTCTCGTGGTCGTGGATCACGATGTCGCTGGCAAACAGCTTGGGCATGCCGGTGTCGTAGTACTCGACGATGAACTTCTTGAGCTCGACCGAGAACGGGAGATCCTGCAGCAGCACACCGTCGGACTGGCTGAGGATGGCGGTGGACGAACTCGTACCTTCGGTCACCAGCAGGTTGCCCCGGAAGGTCGGGTTGGACGGCGAGAGGCGGTGCTGTGCGGGCACGTCGGCGATCATGCCGCCGCCACTGAACGAGCTCTTGCCGTTGAACCACATCTGGGCACGGACGATCAAGTCACCGTCCAGCAGGCCGCCGATGCACACCAGGACAATGGCGCTGTGCGCGGCCAGATAGCCGATCTTGTTGGCCACACCCTTCTTGGCGGCGACCATCCAGCCCTGCCCTTCCGACAGCGCGCGCGACTGCAACTTCACCCGCCACCCGGAAGCCAGCAGCGTCTGACCAACCCGGTGCGCAGCCGCTTCCGGCGGTTCGGCCAGCGTGCTCTCCGCTCGGTGCGGAAAGGACTTCAGGCTCTGCTCGCGGATGTTCTCCTTGAATGCCTTGAAGTCGGCAAAGATCTTGGGAGTGTTGCGAAAGATGCACAGGGAGGTGCTGATCACCAGAAACGCCAGGATCAGCAGGAACCACCAGACGCTGTAGACCGTGAACAGACCGGCCTTGCCAAACACCTCGGCCCAGAACGGACCGAACTGGTTGACATAGTTGTTCAGCGGTTCGTGCTGCTTGACCACGGTGCCAATCACCGAAGCGATGCAGATGACCGTCAGCAGCGAGATCGCGAACCGCATCGACGACAGCAGCTCCACCATGTTGCCAAGCACACGGGAACCGGATCGGAGCTGGAAACCTTGGGTGGAAGCGGTCATGAAGGCGTCGAAAACAGAAACAGGGCGGTTCCGGAACAGCCAGAACACACCCTGTTGTGAGTCGTCAGTGGGCTGGCGGTTCAACCGGCATGCAATCGCACCCGCATTTTCTCGCCAAATATTATTGGTCGCTTATATCACCCCCGAGACCTCGGGGGTGTTCCTGTCAACGCAGGCCGGCGATGTAATCCGACACGGCCTTGATTTCCATGTCGTTCATCTTGGCAGCGACGCCGGTCATCTGGGCGTTGTTGTTGCGGGCACCAGCGCGGAACGCGTTGAGCTGGGTGCGGGTGTACTCGGCGTGCTGACCCGACAGGCGCGGGTACTGAGCGGGGATGCCGGACCCGGTGGGGCCGTGGCAGCCGGCACAGGCGGCGATCTGGCGGTCGGGGATGCCGCCGCGGTAGATGCGTTCACCGGCGCGGACCAGGTCCTTTTCAGTGGCGAACCCGGTAGTCGCCTTCTGGTCGGCCAGCCAGTAGGCGATGTTGCGCATGTCCTCATCGGACAGGGCAGAAGCAAACCCCTTCATTACCGCGTTGTCGCGCTTGCCCGACTTGAACTCCTGCAGCTGCTTGACCAGGTACTCGGGATGCTGGCGGGCGATCTTGGGGTTGGCGGGCGTGGTCGAGTTGCCATCGGCCGCGTGACAGGCGACGCACACCTGGCCGTACAGGGCAGCGCCCTTGGCAAGGTCGGGCTTGGCGGTCTGAGCATGAGCGCTGAACGACAGGACGGCCGCTGCGGCGGCGCAAAGAAGTGATGCAGGCAATTTCATGTCTGGGGCTGTCGTCGCAGGGACGGCGTCGGGTTGATTGGAATTCGCAGGGAAACAGAAGACAACCGGGGGATTTTACAATGGCCCATTGGTAATACCCCTGATGACCCACACCCCCACCACCTCCTCCACCGCCCCGCGCCCCACACGCCCGGACCCCAAGATCGCACACAGCTGGCTGCACACGGCGCGATTCCTGACCACCGCGCCACAGCTGGAGCACCTGCCGGCCCTGGATCTGCCGGAAATCGCCTTCGTCGGCCGCTCCAACGCCGGCAAGTCGACTTCGATCAACACGCTGACCCAGCAGAAGCGCCTGGCCTTCGCATCCAAGACGCCGGGCCGCACGCAGAGCATCAACCTGTTCGCACTGGGCAAGCAGGGCGTCACCGATGCGGTGCTGGCCGATCTTCCGGGCTATGGCTACGCCGCTGTGCCCAAGGAAGCCAAGCTGCGCTGGCAGCGCGTGATGGCCAACTACCTCGTCACGCGGGAAAACCTGCGTGCGGTGGTGCTGCTGTGCGACCCGCGCCTGGGACTGACCGAGCTGGACGAGGCCCTGCTGGAGATCATCCGCCCTCGCGTCGAGGAAGGTCTGAAGTTTCTGGTGTTGCTGACCAAGGCCGACAAGCTCAACCGGGCGGAAGCCAACAAGGCGCTGTCGATCGCGAAGCTGCAGGCTGGCGGCGGCGAGGTCCGGTTGTTCTCGGCACTGAAGAAGCAGGGCCTGGACGAAGTCGCGCTGCTGCTCTGGAACTGGGCCCATGAAGCGCCCGCCGCGCCCCCGGCTGCGGACGAAGGCGCCGATGACTCCGACGACGCTCAGCGATAGAACGAGGCTTCACCCGCCGGTCGGGTCTTGAAGCGCTTGTGCACCCAGTAGTACTGCTCGGGTGTTTCGTCGATCCACTCCTGCAGCAGCCGGTTCATGCGCGCGGTGTCGGCCACCACGTCCTCGGTCGGAAAGTCCTGCCAGGGTGGCAGCACCGTGATGTCGTAGCCCTCCGGCGTCAGGCGGCTCAGGATGGGCAGCACGCGAGCACCGCCCATGCGCGCAAAGCGCGAGAGCGAGGGAATCGTCGCCGCCGTCACCCCATAAAACGGCACAAACACCGAATCGCGAGGCCCGTAGTCCATGTCGGGCAGCAGGTACAGCGGCTCCCCGGCCCGCAGCGCGCTGACCAGGGCCTTGAGACCGGCGCTCTTGGCCACGATGTGCGGCTCGCCGAAGCGGCGCCGGCCTTCGGCCATCCACTGGTCCATCACCGGGTTGCGCTGACGTGCATACAAGCCACAGAAGCGCCGCTCCACATGGGCCGTCAGCCCGATCCAGCCCGCGTCCATGCCGACAAAATGCGGCGCAAACAGCAGCGTCGGGGCGGTGCTCTGCAGCTCGTGCACCGCACCACGCAGGCGCAGGCGGCTGCGGACCTGCTCTGCGCTCCCCTCCCACAGCCAGCCCCTGTCCAACCAGGCCTGGGCAAACAGCACGAAATGCTGGCGCACCATGCGCCGGCGCTGGGCGGCGTCATGTTGCGGGAAACAGAGCGCAAGGTTGATTTCTGCGATGCGGCGGCGACGGCCGACCAGGGCATACAGCAACCAGCCCAGCACCGCACCCAGAGCCCGCAGCCAGGACAGCGGCAGATGCCGGGTGATGCGCAACATGCCCAGCACCGCCAGGCTCAGCAAGGTTTTCAGCAAAGGGCCGCGCGAAGGTGTTGTGGAGGCCGTCATGAGGTGCGCTCTGCCTCCAGCCGTGCCGCATGGCTGACGCCTGACGGCGCCTTGTAGCGTTCGTACGACCACAGGTACTGGGCCGGACACTCCCGCACCAGGGACTCCATGGCGAGATTGATCTGGTGCGCCGCTTCCTGTGGGTCGGACGACAGCTGTCCACCCGCTTCCGGACGGAAGGGCCGCAGGCGCACCCGGTAGCCGCGCCCCCAGGAGAGTCGCTCACCCCAGATGAGCAACACGCGGGCCCCCGCCGTCAGCGCCAGCCGGGCCGAGAGGGTCATGGTGTAGGCGTCACGGCCGAAGAAAGGTGCCCAGACCCCCTGCCCTTCGGGCGGCACCTGGTCGGGCAAGAGCCCCACCCCCTGGCGTTGCTTGAGCGCCTTGATCAGCTGCTTGACCCCCGCGAGCGTGGTCGGAGCGGTCAGCAGGCCGGGCCGGCTGCGCGCCTGCTCCATGATCTCGCGCAGCCAGGGCTGGCGCGCCGGGCGGTACAGCACCGTCACCGGCATGCGGTCGCCAAAATGCTGGGCGAACAACTGCGCGGTGACTTCGAAGCACCCGAGGTGCGGCGTCAGGAACAGGACGCCATTGCCCTCGGCAATGGCCTGCTCGATGAGCTCACGGCCTTCCCACTCCAGATGCACAGGAGCGCCCAGCCACAGGCGCGGCAGCTCGGTGACCATCTTGCCAGCCTCGGCCACCGACGCGAGCGCCACCGAACGGGGAAAACCGGCCTGCTCAGCGTGGGCGAACAAGGTGCGCCGGTAGCGACCCGACAAAGCGAAGCTCAGCCAGCCCAACAGCCAACCGAGGCCATGCAGCAGCGGAAGCGGCAGGCGCGACAGAAACCGGAACAGAAGTGGATACAAAGCTTTAGAACCGGATGGGCGTAAAATCCGCCCATCGCCGAGTTATTGAACTAATTGCGGGGCGATTCACAAATGCCGCTAAAGCGTTCGCCGAACCCAGAAAGACCGGCAACGCCGGTTCAAACACTCTGGAGTTTATATGGCGAACGACTTCCTCTTCACGTCCGAATCCGTCTCCGAAGGCCACCCCGACAAGGTTGCCGACCAGATCTCGGACGCCATCCTCGACGCGATCTTCAAGCAGGACCCGCGCTCGCGCGTGGCCGCCGAGACGCTGTGCAACACGGGCCTCGTGGTGCTGGCCGGTGAAATCACCACCAACGCCCATGTCGACTACATCCAGGTGGCGCGCGACACCATCAAGCGCATCGGCTACGACAACACCGAATACGGCATCGACTACAAGGGCTGCGCGGTCATGGTCTGCTACGACAAGCAGTCCAACGACATCGCCCAGGGTGTGGACCACGCCAGCGACGACCACCTCAACACCGGTGCGGGCGACCAGGGCCTGATGTTCGGCTACGCCTGCGACGAGACGCCCGAGCTGATGCCCGCGCCGATCTACTATGCGCACCGCCTGGTCGAGCGCCAGGCCCAGCTGCGCAAGGACGGCCGCCTGCCCTTCCTGCGTCCGGACGCCAAGAGCCAGGTCACCATGCGCTACGTGGACGGCAAGCCGCACAGCATCGACACCGTGGTGCTGTCCAGCCAGCACGCGCCCGAGTGGAGCCTGGGCGACAAGATGAAGCCCGAGTTCAACGAGGCCATCATCGAAGAGATCATCAAGCCGGTGCTGCCCAAGGAATGGCTGCAGAACACCCGCTACCTGATCAACCCGACCGGCCGCTTCGTCGTCGGCGGCCCGCAGGGGGACTGCGGCCTCACCGGTCGCAAGATCATCGTCGACACCTACGGCGGCGCCTGCCCGCACGGTGGCGGCGCCTTCTCGGGCAAGGACCCGTCCAAGGTCGACCGTTCCGCCGCCTACGCCGCGCGCTATGTGGCCAAGAACGTGGTCGCCGCCGGCCTGGCGCGCCAGTGTCAGGTGCAGGTGGCCTACGCCATTGGTGTGGCCAAGCCGATGAACATCACGGTGTACACCGAAGGCACCGGCAAGATCAGCGACGAGAAGCTCAGCGCCATCGTGGCCGAGGTGTTCGACCTGCGTCCGAAGGGCATCATCCAGATGCTGGACCTGCTGCGCCCGATCTATGAGAAGACCGCTGCCTACGGCCATTTCGGCCGCGAGGAACCGGAGTTCAGCTGGGAACGCACCGACAAGGTGGAGGCGCTGCGCGCTGCCGCCGGTCTGTAAGTCCTTTGCCTTCCTCTGGACAAAAGCCCCGCATCGCGGGGCTTTTTTATGGTTCCAAGCAGCGGGTCACAGGTCCACAATGCCTGAAGTTTTCCGTCCGGCCGCCGATACGGGCTGAACGGCAACCCATGCCTATTGCAACGCCACGACCTGGAGCCTGGAACCATGGAAACCCCTGTCTGCCCGGATCGGACCGACAACGCCAGCCCCGAACTTGAACGCCTGGTGGCTTTGCGCACACAGGAGCTCAAGATCGCCCTGGAGCGCGCCCAGTCACTGTATGACCAGGCCCCCTGCGGCTACTTGTCGCTGGATGCCGACCTGCGTTTCGTCAACCTCAACCGCACCCTGCTGGACTGGCTGGGTTACGAGCGCGAAGAACTGCTCGGCCAGCATCGCGACCTCGCCTCGCTGCTGGAGCCGGAGTGGGTGGCGCTCATGCGTGTCCGCATGCAGAACCTGATCGATACAGGCCGCACCGATCCGCTGGAAATTGAGATTCGCCGCAAGGACGGTTCCCGCTTCCACGCCCTGTGCTCCTCGACCGCGGTGGTCGATGAGCAGGGCCGCTTCCTCTACAGCAACACCACGATCACCGACATCAGCGAGCGCAAGGCCGCCGAGCAGCGGCTGGCGGCGCACGACGCCTTCCTGCGCAGCATCACCGACCGCATCCCGACGCACCTGGCTTACTACGACAAGGACCTGATCTGCCGCTTTGCCAACACCGCCCATGCGGCGCGCAGCGGCCGGCTGGTCGGAGAAATGGTAGGCGCGCACCTCAGCCAGCTGGTGGACCCCGAGCAGTTGCCGGACATCCTGCCGCACGTGGCCGACGCCCTCAACGGCCAGAAGCAGACCTTCGAGTCCGAGCGCACCGAAGCAGACGGATCGCGCAGCTTCTACGAAATCCACTACATCCCCGACTTCCAGCTGGGCACCGTCGAAGGCATCTTCATTGAGCTGCACGACATCACCGATCGCCGCCGCACCGAGGAGTTCGTGCTGGAGGCCAACCGCGACCTCGAAGAGCGCGTGCGCGAACGCACCGCCGAGCTGTTCCAGAGCGAGCAGCGCTACCGCCTGATGGTCGACGCCATCCAGGACCACTGCATCTACTTCGTCGACGAGTCCGGCGCCGTCACCGAATGGACCGAAAGCGCCCAGCGCCTGCACGGCTTCACCCGCACCCAGATGATCGGCAAGCCCTATCTGCGGCTGCTGGCGGTGGACAACGCCGGTGAGGACGAGGTCGACCCGGCGCAGGTGCTGCGCCTGGCCACGGCCCATGGCCAGTGGGAAACCCGCGGCTGGCGCCTGCGCGACGACGGCTCGCGCTTCTGGGCGCACACGGTGCTGACCGCGCTGCGCAACGAGGCCGGCGAGCTGCAGGGGCTGTCCTGCATCACACGCGACATGACCGCCGCCAAGAGCCTGGAGGACGTGATGAACGACCTCAACAAGGAACTGGAAAAGCGCGTGGCCGAACGCACCCAGCAGCTGGTGGCCGCCAACAAGGACCTGGACGTGTTCTCGCACATGGTCTCGCACGACCTGCGCGCGCCGCTGCGCCACATCAGCAGCTTTGTCACCTTGCTGCAGGAGCAGCTGGGCGAGGTCAACGACCCGATCGCACAGCAGTACCTCAACTCGATCAACAAGGCCAGCAAGCGCATGAGCCTCATGATCGAAGGCCTGCTGGAATACGCCCGCCTCGGCCGCGTGGCCATCGAAGCGCAGCCGGTGCCGCTGGCGCCGCTGCTCGAAGGCCTGATCTCGCACTTGAAACAGGAGAGCCAGGGCCGGACCATCGAATGGGTGGTCGAGGACGACCTGCCTGTGGTGCGCGGTGACGCCATGCTGCTGGCCCAGGCCTTCGGCAACCTGCTGAACAACTCGGTCAAGTACACGCGGCCGCGCGAGAAGGCCCACATCGAGATCGGCTGGAAGATCAACCCCGTGGGTGGCCGCACCTTCTACGTGCACGACAACGGCGTCGGCTTCGACCTGGAAAAGGCGCACAACCTGTTCGTGATGTTCCAGCGCCAGCACCACTCGATGGACTTCGAGGGCACGGGCACCGGCCTGGCCCTGTCACAGCGCATCATCGAGCGCCACGGCGGCCGCATCTGGGCCGAAAGCGCGCCCGGCGAGGGCTGCACCTTCTACTTCACGCTGCCGTTCGAGGGGCCCGAGCCGGAGATGGACTTTCCGAAGTCGTCGATGGCCGACCTGACGGTCTGAGCAACCGGCCCGCCGCCGGGCTCAGACCTGCAGCGGCGGCTGAGAGAGGTGCAACACCACCTTGCGCGGATCGTCGGAGAGGCGGTCCAGCGCCCGGTTCAGGCGCGCCAGCAGGCGTTCGTCGCTGAGTGCATCCTCCAGCGAATCCTTGTCGTCCGGCGGGGTGCTGGAGACCAGGCGGAAGCGCAGCGGCAGTTCGACGGGCAGGTTGGGCACCTTCTCCAGCCCCTTGGCCACCACGTGCTGGCCCAGCAGCTTGAGCAGCTCGGGCTTCTGCGGACCTTCGATCAGCATGGCGAAGCGGGTGTCCGAGATGCGGCACACCGTGTCCACGTCGCGCACCACGCCGCTCAGGCGCGACGCCGCCACCACCAGCGCCCGGTCACCGGCCTCGCGCCCTTCGCGCGCCACGATGTCCGCGTGGTTGGACAGCTCCACCAGCATCACGCCGCAGCGATGCCCCGAACGGCGCGCCCGCTTGAGCGCGTCGCGCAGGCGCAGGCACAGCACCGGCGCGATCGTCAGCCCCGTCAGCGGGTCGGTGCTTTCCATCGCCCGCAGCCGCGCCCGGTTCTCGCTGAAGTCCTTGGCCCGCCGGTGCAGGATGTACAGCAGCAGAGGGATCTCGATCGCCGAGCCGATCAGCACCCCGTACTGCGTGGCCAGGCTGTCGGGCAGCACGCCGGCACTGCGCAGCGCCGGGAACGGGTACCCCAGGTGGACCGGCAGGAAGCCCAGGAAGAGCCAGCCGGCGTAGGTTTCGCCCCGGCGCCAGGTCCAGAGGCAGAGCGCAATGCTCAGCACCACCGACAGCAGGCCGTAGAGGTTGAGCAGCTTGAAGGCCAGCGGCGACAGCAGGGCCGCATAGACCAGGGAATAGACCACGCCGAACAGCGACCAGGCCACCACGAAGCGGTCGACACCCCGGGAATGGCGTGGCACCGCACAGGCCTCGCGCACGAACCAGATGCCCGAGCCGGTGAGCCAGAGCATGAAGAACGACGGCGCCAGATCGTTCCACACGGCCCAGTGGGGCCAGAAGAACAGCCCCCCGATACCAGTGAACGAGGCCTGGAAGCCCAGCATGGACGCCACGTAGAAACAGTAGGCGACAAAGGCCCGGTCACCATAGAGCCGGACGTGGACCCAGCCCAGGAACAGCACCAGCAGCCCGAACCCGAGGTAGCCGCCGATGAACAGGAAGGTGGTGTAGCGCTTGGACTGCAGGTTCTCTTCGGTCAGCAGCTGCAGCCGAGGGCTGGTGGGCGCCGGCGCGTTGGCCAGCCGCAGCCACAGTGGTTCGGTGAGCAGGGGATCGACCGAAAACACCGGCGTCTGGTCGGGGTGGCTCCACTGGGCCACCGGCAGGTGGTCGCCCGCACGCTGCTCGGTCCATCCACCGTCCGCCCCGCGGGTGTAGAGGCGGGCATCGTTGGTGAAGGCGGCCGCGGTCAGCATCAGGTACCAGCGCCGCCGGGAGTCCAGCTGGCCAGGCTCGATGCGGACCCACAGCGCCGACGAACCGAGCTCGAAGGACCGGTAGTGGTCCATCGCCTCCCAGGTGCCCGCGGGTTCGGCGGCGACCTGGTCCACCGTGGCGCTGCCGGAGGAGTCGATCCAGAACCGCGTGGACAGTGTGATGTCGCCCTCGCCCGGCACCTTGTCGGCCCGGGCCGTCAGGGGCAGCAGCGCGGCCAGCGCCAGCAGTCCCAGCAACACCATGCGCCAACAGGCATGGAAGCTGGTGCGGAGGCGGGCAGTGGCGCTGGACGGCATGGCCGGATCGTAGCGGCTGCACCGCGCAGCTGTTACAACTTTCACGCCACTCATCCGGCCTTGGCGCCATCTGTCGCGTGAACGCCTCGAAGCGGTCGCCGGTGCCAGTCGCCGGTGGTCGTCAGCCGGTCTTCCAGCCGGTTCACCCAGCTTGGCGCGAGCGGGTCGTGGCTCCAGCCGGCGATCAGCTCGCCCATGGGATTGAGCACCCGGTCCGGCAGCGCCAGGGGCCGGGTCTGGTTCATCAGGAAGCGGGTGAGCAGGTGGTAGCCGACGGCGCGGGTGAACAGCCGGGACAGCGAGAAGCCGGGCACCACCAGGCCGACGACACCGTCTGTCACGCCCACCAGCAGGCGCCCGACCTGGAACACCAGCCGCGTGGCCCATGAGACGTGCTCGTCGATGCCGATGCGGGCCGCCGTCTCGGGCCCGATCAGCCACCGGGTCAGCGGCACCGGCAGGCCGCGCAGCACCGGCACGCGGATCGAATGCGCCATGGCCGCCACGAGCGCCCGGCCCAGCGGCGGCCGCGGGTCGGCCTGGCCGGGCAGCAGCGGGGCCTGGGCCTGCAGCAGGTCGAACAGCGTGGCCGCCTCGTCCATGGTCCAGGCCATGAGCTCGCGGCGCACGCCCAGCACATGGCCCATCACGTTCCAGGCGTGCAGGTAGGCCTCCTCGTCCTCGCGCGGCAGGCCCAGCCCGAGGGTGCGCATGCCCTTGAGGAAGGAGTAGCTGAAGGTCAGCAGGGTGTAGGCCAGTTCGATCTGGTTGCAGGGCAGGCCCTGGGCGTCGACGTCCCAGCCGTGCGCGGCGAGTGCGCGGTGCATGCTGCGGTCGGCGCCCGCCAGCAACTGCGGCAGCACGCGACCTCGCACTTTCTGCGGATCGCCGCGCAGGATCAGATGGCGGATCGTGGCGTGGATCAGCCGCACCTTGAGCACCTGGGCCACGCCCGAGCCTTCGGGGTCGGTCAGACCGCCCTTCATCATCACCGGGAACACCATGGCCGCGGTCTGGCGGATGCGGTGTTCGGTGTGCTGTTCCAGCTGGCCGGCGATGTGCAGCACCTCGGCCAGCTGCGGCATCACGTAGCACTCGGGCAGGCTGGAGCAGAACAGCAGGGTGCAGGACAGCGGGCCGTGCTCCATGAAGATCGCCTCGGTCCGTGCGATCTTGCCCGCGTCGGCCCAGTCGGGCAGCGCCCGGGCCTGGGCCACATAGGCCTCCAGCGCAGCCGCCACCTCGGGGTCGGCCGGGCTGGCCGCCGCCCAGCCCGGCGCCAGCGCCGCGTTGTGGGTCCAGGCCGACATCAGCTGGTTGGCCTGCGCCAGGCGGGTCGCCCCCTCGCCCGTGACCGCGCTGTCGCCCGTGCGCCGGCCGATCAGGGCGGTGATGGTGTCGTCCGCTGTCGGGTCGGCCTGCATCGACTGGGCGGCCAGATCCAGCCCGGCCAGCGGACGCGCATGGGCGGCGCGCTGGTGCGGGTGGGACCACTGGCGCCAGACGGCCCAGGCCACGACCACCGGCAGACCCATCGCAAAGAAGGCGATGGCCCGCACCTCGATGGGGTGGCCCAGCAGCACCTGGAACACCAGCCCGCTGGCGTAGATGAGGATGGGCACCAGCACCGCCAGCGGCAGGCCATCCGCGGGCGGTGGCGAGCGGCGCGGCGCGGCCAGCGCCTGGAAGCTGCCAACGATCAGCAGCGACACCGCCATCCAGCCGGCAAAGCCCTGCAGGGTCTCGCCGAACCAGCCGCCGTCGGTCTTCTGCATGATCCAGGCCTTGAGCACAAACACGAAGTACGGGTCGGCGCCCAGGTCGAAGGCGGTGATCACCATCGCCGCCAGCCAGGCCGTCAGCAGGCCACTGCGGAAACCTGGATTCGCGTGGACCGGCTGGCGCCAGAGCATCAGCGAGGCCATCACGTAGCCGATCAGCGCCAGCGCGAACCACATGAGCGGAATGGCCATCGGCACGTCCCCCAGGCGCGGGCCGAGCACCTCGGTGTAGGTGTAGCGGCCGAAGAACCAGCCGTGCGAGGAGCCCATCTGTTCGGCGAACCAGCCCAGGCCCAGGGCCAGCAGCATCAGGGCGCGCGTCCGCCGGTAGCCCAGCAGCCGGGTGGCCGACCAGGCGCAGACCCAGAACATCACGGCGCACGAAACCACCAGAGCCAGGGTGAGGCCGGGGTAGTGCCAGGCGGTCCAGATCAGCAGCAGCGCCGTGCCAGCCGCCGCCGCCTGGAACACGGCGCGGTCAAGAACAGATGGGGCGGAGGAAGTGAGGGCAAAAGAAGGGGCCACAGCCAACGGCTTTCATTGCTTGGTCAACCCCCTTGGGCCGGCATTGTGACCGCAAGCACGGCGCGATACCCGCGCGGGTTTCCCACGCGCGCAGGCCGCGTCAGCGCGGTACGAGGAAGGTGGTCTTCTCGTCCAGCCGGATCGCCTCGTCGGTGCTCGACTGCAGCCGGAACACGATGGGGTGCGAGCCGCTCGCGGCGCCCGGGGGCACCTGCACCCGCACGGCCAGCGTGCGCACCTCGGTCGGCAGCACGTCCACCACCGGTTCCGAGGCCAGCGCGATGCCCTCCATGCCCTCCACCGCCAGCCGGATCAGCTGCCGGTCCTCGGTGGCGTTCATGATCTGCAGGCGGTAGACGTTCTCGATCCGCCCCTGGTCGACCATGCGGGCGAGCGCGCCGCGGTCGCGGATCACGTCCACCTTCATCGGCACGCGCAGGTACAGGCTCACGCCCACCGCCACCGCGATCGCCCCCAGGATGGCCGAATACACCAGCACGCGCGGGCGCAGCGCGCGGCGGATCGTCTGTGCCTTGTCCCAGCCGCCGGTCATGGCGTTCTGGGTCGAGTACTTGACCAGACCGCGCGCGTAGCCGAACTTGTCCATCACCTCATCGCACACGTCGGCGCAGGCGCCGCAGCCGATGCACTCGTACTGCAGGCCCTTGCGGATGTCGATGCCGGTGGGGCAGACCTGCACGCACAGCGTGCAGTCCACACACGAACCCAGGCCCTTCTCCTTCGGATCGACTTTCTTGCCGCGCGAGCCGCGCGGTTCGCCGCGGGCGGCGTCGTAGGTCACGATCAAGGTGTCCTTGTCGAACATCGCGCTCTGGAAGCGGGCATAGGGGCACATGTACTTGCAGACCTGCTCGCGCATGAAGCCTGCGTTGCCGTAGGTGGCGAAGCCGTAGAAGAAGATCCAGAAGGTCTGCCAGGCACCCATGCTGCCCGCCAGCACCTCGGCGGTCTGGGCACGGATCGGCGTGAAGTAGCCCACGAAAGTGAAGCCGGTCCACAGCGCAAACAGCACCCAGGCCAGGTGCTTGGCACCGCGGCGGGCGAACTTGGCGCCGCTCATGGGCGCGTCGTCCAGCCGGATGCGGGCCGCGCGGTCGCCCTCGATCCGCTTCTCGATCCACATGAAGATCTCGGTGTAGACCGTTTGCGGGCAGGCGTAGCCGCACCACAGGCGCCCGGCCACCGCGGTGAACAGGAACAGCGACAGCGCCGACATCACCAGCAGGCCGGTGAGGTAGATGAAGTCCTGCGGGTACAGCACCAGACCACCCAGGTAGAAGCGGCGCGAGAGCAGGTCGAACAGCACCGCCTGGCGCCCGTTCCAGTTGAACCAGGGCAGCGCATAGAACAGGATCTGGGTGAACCAGACCGCGGCCCAGCGCAGGTGGGTGAAGGTGCCGCTGACCGAACGTGTCTGGATCTTCCGGCGCGACTCGTACAGGGAGATTTCAACGGCGTCCGGCTCGGGACTGGCCGCCGGTGCGGCGGTGGCTGCAGTGGTGGTGGACATGGTGAGGGTGGGGGAAAGTCTGCCGATGTCTGCCACTTTCCAAGAACCGTGCCAGACGAAAAATTCTTTGAATTCAGGCACTTGCCATCGGCCAAGTCTCTGCGAAACACTGCCAATCCGCCAATGGCTGCCAATATGGCAGATCATCTGGCAGCCTGGAATTTCCGGGGACGCACTTGAAATGGGCAGGACCGGCCCTTATGATTAGCACTCGCTGGAGTTGAGTGCTAACACCCGACTCCCAGTCGATCCGCGGGGCCCAGCCCCATGGCCAGTGGCCCCGCCCATCTGACCCCCAACATTTGATCCATTTCAGGAGATGCAATGAACCTTCGTCCTCTCGCCGATCGCGTGATCGTCAAGCGCATTGACAGCGAAACCAAGACCGCCTCCGGCATCGTCATCCCCGACGCCGCCGCCGAGAAGCCCGACCAGGGCGAAGTCCTGGCCGTCGGTCCCGGCAAGAAAAACGACAAGGGCGAACTGTCCGCCATGAACGTCAAGGTCGGTGACCGCGTTCTGTTCGGCAAGTACAGCGGCCAGACCGTCAAGGTCGATGGCAACGAACTGCTGGTCATGAAGGAAGACGACCTGTTCGCGGTCGTCGAGAAGTAATTCTTCCCTCATCCATCCCCATTTACTGAATCGGAGAAATCAACATGGCAGCAAAAGACGTCATTTTCGGCGGCGAAGCCCGCGCCCGCATGGTTGAAGGCGTGAACGTCCTGGCCAACGCGGTCAAGACCACCCTGGGCCCCAAGGGCCGCAACGTGGTGCTCGAGCGCTCCTTCGGCGCCCCCACCGTGACCAAGGACGGTGTGTCCGTGGCCAAGGAAATCGAACTCAAGGACAAGCTCCAGAACATGGGCGCCCAGATGGTCAAGGAAGTTGCTTCCAAGACTTCGGACAACGCCGGTGACGGCACCACCACCGCCACCGTGCTGGCCCAGGCCATCGTGCGCGAAGGCATGAAGTACGTGGCCGCCGGCATGAACCCGATGGACCTGAAGCGCGGTATCGACCGTGCCGTCGAGTCCCTGATCGCCGAGCTGAAGAAGGCCTCCAAGCCCACCACCACCAGCAAGGAAATCGCCCAGGTCGGCTCCATCTCCGCCAACAGCGACACCTCCATCGGCGAGATCATCGCCAACGCGATGGACAAGGTCGGCAAGGAAGGCGTGATCACCGTGGAAGACGGCAAGTCGCTGCAAAACGAACTCGACGTGGTCGAGGGCATGCAGTTCGACCGCGGCTACCTGTCGCCCTACTTCATCAACAACCCCGAGAAGCAGGCCGCCCTGCTGGACAACCCGTTTGTCCTGCTGTTCGACAAGAAGATCAGCAACATCCGTGACCTGCTGCCCACGCTGGAAGCCGTGGCCAAGGCCGGCCGTCCGCTGCTGATCATTGCCGAAGACGTCGAAGGCGAAGCCCTGGCGACGCTGGTGGTCAACACCATCCGCGGCATCCTGAAGGTTGTCGCCGTCAAGGCCCCTGGCTTCGGCGACCGCCGCAAGGCCATGCTGGAAGACATCGCCATCCTGACCGGCGGCAAGGTCATCGCCGAAGAAGTCGGCCTGACCCTCGAGAAGGTGACGCTGGCCGACCTGGGCCAGGCCAAGCGCATCGAAGTGGGCAAGGAAAACACCACCATCATCGACGGCGCCGGCGCTGCCGCTGACATCGAAGCCCGCGTGAAGCAAATCCGCGTGCAGATCGAAGAAGCCACCAGCGACTACGACCGCGAGAAGCTGCAAGAGCGCGTGGCCAAGCTGGCCGGCGGCGTGGCCGTCATCAAGGTCGGTGCCGCCACCGAAGTCGAGATGAAGGAAAAGAAGGCCCGCGTGGAAGACGCCCTGCACGCCACCCGCGCTGCCGTGGAAGAAGGCATCGTCGCCGGTGGTGGCGTGGCCCTGCTGCGCGCCAAGCAAGCCGCTGGCGCCATCAAGGGTGACAACGCCGACCAGGACGCCGGCATCAAGCTGGTCCTCAAGGCCATCGAAGCCCCGCTGCGCGAAATCGTGGCCAACGCCGGTGGCGAGCCCTCCGTCGTGATCAACAAGGTGCTGGAAGGCAAGGGCAACTTCGGTTTCAACGCCGCCAACGACACCTACGGCGACATGATCGAAATGGGTATCCTGGACCCGACCAAGGTGACCCGCACCGCGCTGCAGAACGCCGCCTCCGTGGCGTCCCTGATGCTGACGACCGAGTGCATGGTCGCCGAGTCCCCCAAGGACGACGCACCCGCCATGCCCGGTGGCGGCATGGGCGACATGGGCGGCATGGGCATGGGCATGTAATGCACTGACCCGGCCCGGGGGCTTCGGCCCCCTGCCCAACAAAAGCCCCGCAAGGCGACTTGCGGGGCTTTTTTGTTGGGCCCCGCCGTGGGGTCGGCAGCGTTCAGGCCACCCGCTGCGGACCGGCCAGCGCATCGCGCATCGCCAGTGGCCGGAACAGGCGCCACCACGCCAGGCTGATGCCGATGGTGCCCAGCCCGCCCAGCACCACCGAGCCCACCGGACCGAAGGCGGCGGCCGTCACACCCGATTCGAACTCGCCGAGCTGGTTGCTGGCGCCGATGAAGAGCGTGTTGACCGCCGCCACGCGGCCCCGCATCGGGTCGGGCGTTTCCAGCTGCACCAGGGTCTGGCGGATGACCACGCTGACCATGTCGGCCGCGCCGGACACCGCCAGCGCCAGCAGCGACAGCCAGAACGAGGTGGACAGACCAAACACCACCATGCACAGGCCGAACACGGCCACCGACACCAGCAGCTTGTGCCCGACGCGCCGCTCCAGCGCGACGTGCGAGAGCACCAGACCGGCCGCCAGCGCGCCCACCGCCGGCGCCGAGCGCAGCAGGCCCAGGCCTTCGGGGCCGACGTGCAGGAGCTCCTTGGCGAAGATCGGCAGCAGCGCAGTGGCCCCGCCCAGCAGCACCGCGAACAGGTCCAGCGACACCGCCCCGAGCAGCACCGGGTGGCCCCATACGTAGCGCACCCCGGCCAGCAGCGTCTGCGCGCTGACGGGTTCGCGCGACACCGGCTGGCGCTCGTAGCGCACCCACAGACAGGCCAGCGCCGCGCCGAGGAACAGCACGGTGCAGACGATGTAGACCGCGTTCAGGTTCACCGCAAAGATCAGCCCGCCCAGGGCCGGCCCGCCGATGACGGCCGCCTGGGTGCCAGTGGAGGTGACCGCCGTGGCGCGGGCCAGCAGCGGCGCCGGCACCAGGGACGGCAGCAGCGCCTGCTGGGCCGACATCTGGAACGGGCGGATGGCCCCGAGCAGGGCCGAGAGCGCCAGCAGCCCTTCGCGCGAGACCGCATGCGCCAGCGTGCCCGCCACCAGCAGCAGCGCCACCACGGCCTGAGCGGACAGGCACAGCGCCACGATGCGGGCGCGGTGGTGGCGGTCGGCGGCATGGCCGGCGGGCAGCGTCATGGCCAGCGCGGGAGCGAACTGGAACAGCCCCACCAGCCCGAGGTCCCAGGCACTGGCGGTCAGCTCGTACATGTGCCAGCCGATGGTCAGCATCAGCATCTGGGTGCCGGCCACCGCCGCCACACGGGCACACCAGAAGCGGACGAAGGACGGATGGGACAGCAGGTCGGACATGGGGCGCAGGCTAGCACGCGCCCCGGGGCGGCACCGGGGGCCGCAGGCTCAGTCGCGGACCACCGGCTCCCAGCGCCCGCTGCGCTCGGATTGCCACAGCGCGTCGATCACCCGGGCCTGGGCGACCGCGTCACCAAGCCCGGACGCGTCGGGCGCTGTGCCGCAGCGCACCCGGCGTGAAAACGCCTCCACCTCCAGCCGGTACTGCTCGGCCGCCGGCAGGGTCTCGACCGCGACCCCGCTGCCGTCCAGCGCACCGCCCTCGTCCAGCGCCAGCGTCATCTGGCCGCCGCGCGCGGCGTTGAAGGGGATGAAGAGTTCGATGCGACCCGTGGAGCCGACCACCTGCACGCGCTGGAAGGGCACGCTCTGGGTCGACACGGTGAAGCTGACCTGCCGCCCGGCGCCGAAGTCCAGCAGGGCGCTGGTGAGACGGTCGACGCCCATCGCCGGGTCGCGGTCGACCAGCGAGACCGCGCGCAGCGGCTCGGCCTCGAACAGGTAGCGACCGGCCAGCACCGCGTAGCAGCCGATGTCGTACAGCGCGCCACCACCGATGGCCGCCTGGTTGCGGATGTTGGCACCGTCGTCGTTGAAGTAGGAGAAGAACACCTGCACCGCGCGCGGTGTGCCGATGCGACCGGCGCGCACCAGTTCGCGGGCGCGCTGCCACTGCGGGTGGTGGCGCACCATGAAGGCTTCTTCGATGTGCACGCGGGTGGCCGCGGCCTGCACGGTCAGCGCCTGGTCGGCGCTGAGGGCGAACGGTTTCTCGCACAGCACGTGCTTGCCGGCCGCGGCCGCCTGCAGGGTCAGCGGCACGTGCAGGTGGTTGGGCAGCGGGTTGTAGATGGCCTCGATGGCCGGGTCGGCCAGCAGCTCCTCGTAGCTGCCGCAGGCCTGCGGGATGCCCAGCCGCTGCGCCGCAGCCTGCGCGGACGGCAGGCTGCGCGAAGCGATCGCGCGCAGCTCGACCATCGGGCTGGCGAGCATCTCGGGGATCACCTTCTCGGTGCCGATCTTCGCCGTGCTCAGCACGCCCCACACCACTGGTTTCATACCCGCTCCCGGTTCGGTTCGATGCTCAGATGTAGCGGTTGAGCAGGTTCTCCAGCAGCTCCTGCCGCCCGGAGACCGGTCGCGTGTCCTGGTTGCGCTCCAGCGCCCGGGCGGCCACCTGGTCCAGCCCCAGGCGGCCCGCCATCAGGTCCTGGCCGAAGGGGGTGTTCCAGCCGGCGTAGCGGGCCTCGACATGGCGGGCGAGCTGGCCGTCGAGAACCATCTGCTCGGCGATCAGCAGCGCGCGCGCCGATACGTCCATGCCGCCGATGTGGCCGTGGAACATGTCCTCGGCGTCGATGGACTGGCGGCGCACCTTGGCGTCGAAGTTCAGGCCCCCAGTGGTGAAGCCGCCGGCCTGCAGGATCAGGTAGAGCGCCAGCGCGGTCTCGGGGATGTTGTTGGGGAACTGGTCGGTGTCCCAGCCGCACTGCATGTCGCCGCGGTTCATGTCGATGGAGCCGAAGATGCCCAGATCAATGGCGGTGGCGATCTCGTGCTCGAAGCTGTGGCCCGAGAGCGTGGCGTGGTTGGCCTCGATGTTGACCTTGATCTCCTTCTCCAGCCCGTGGCGCTGCAGGAAGCCGTAGACCGTGGCGGTGTCGAAGTCGTACTGGTGCTTGGACGGCTCGCGCGGCTTGGGCTCGATCAGGATCGTGCCCTTGAAGCCGATCTTGTGCTTGTAGTCCACCACCATGTTCAGGAAGCGGCCCATCTGGTCCAGCTCCTGGCCGACGCGGGTGTTCAGCAGGGTCTCGTAGCCTTCGCGGCCGCCCCAGAGCACGTAGTTCTCGCCGCCGAGTTTCAGCGTGGCGTCCATCGCCTCCTTCACCTGCAACGCGGCCAGCGCGAAGATCTCGGGGTCGGGGTTGGTGGACGCACCCGACATGAAGCGCCGGTGGCTGAACAGGTTGGCCGTGCCCCAGAGCAGCTTCATGCCGGTCTGCGCCTGCTTGGCCTGCAGCACGTCCACCATCTCGTGCAGGTGGTTCACGCTCTCGCGCGGCGTCGCCCCTTCGGGCGCCACGTCGCGGTCGTGGAAGCAGTAGTAGGGCGCACCCAGGCGCGAGAAGAAATCGAACGCGGCGTCGGCCTTCATGCGCGCCGCGGCCATCGGGTCGGCCACGCGCTGCCAGGGGCGCTCAAACGTGCCGTCGTAGCCGAAGGGGTCGAAGCCGTTCCAGCAGAAGCTGTGCCAGTAGCAGACGGCAAAACGCAGGTGGTCCTCCATGCGCTTGCCCAGCACCAGGCGGTCCTTGTCGTACCACTTGAAGGCCAGCGGGTTGGTCGATTGCGGGCCTTCGTAGGCGATGGCGGGAATGTCGGAGAAGTAGGTGCTCATGGGTGTCTCGGTCTCGGGTGAAGTCGTCCGTTGGAAGTCATCAGGGCCTGCGGTACAGGCTGCGGAAAAGCTCGTGGCGCGGCGCCAGCAGCGCGCGCTCGGCGGGGTCGGGCCGGTAGACGGTGTCGACCGGCGGCGGCAGGCAGACCGTGGCCATCGGCGCGCCCACGCTGAGCGCGCCCAGGCGGGCGGCCCCCAGCGCACCGCCGACGGCCGAGCCGCCGTGGGTGACGATCTCGACGTCCAGCGCGCTGGCCAGCATCTGGGCCCAGAAGCCGCTGCGCGCGCCACCGCCGACCAGCGACAGGCGCGAGACGGTGCTGCCGGCGGCGTGCAGCGCGGCCAGACCGTCCAGCAGGCCAAAGCTCACGCCCTCCATCACCGCGTAGCCCAGGCGCGCGGCGTCGGTGTCGAAGTCCAGGCCGTGGAAGCTGCCACGCACTTTCGCGTCGTTGTGCGGCGTGCGCTCGCCGCTCAGGTAGGGCAGGAACAGCGGGGACGCGGCGCGGTCGCTGGCGCTCAGCCCCGCGGCGCGCGTGGCCACCTCGCCCGCGTTGGCGGCGCCCAGCAGGTGGGACACCCACTGCAGCGCGCTGGCAGCCGAGAGCATCACGCTCATCTGGTGCCAGCGGCCCGGCACCGCGTGGCAGAAGGCGTGCGTGGCGCTGGCCGCGTTGGGCTGGTAGTCGGGCGTCACCACGAACAGCACGCCGCTGGTGCCCAGCGAGAGAAAGCCCTGGCCTGCCTCGACCGCGCCCATGCCCACGGCGCTGGCCGCGTTGTCGCCCGCGCCGCCGGCCACCACCGTGTCCGGCCGCAGGCCCAGCGCTCGCGCCACGTCGGCTTTGAGCCGGCCGCTGGCCTCGCTGCCCTCGACCAGGCGCGGCATGTGGGCGCGTGTCAGACCGGTCAGGGCCAGCAGTTCCTCGGACCAGTCGCGGCGCCGCACGTCCAGCCAGAGCGTGCCGCTGGCGTCCGACAGGTCGCTCACGTGCTCGCCGGTCAGCATCAGGCGCACATGGTCCTTGGGCAGCAGCACCTTGCTCACTTGCCGGAACAGCTCGGGTTCGTGGCGCGCCACCCAGCGCAGCTTGGGCGCGGTGAAGCCGGGCATGGCCAGGCTGCCGCCCAGGTCGCTGAGCGCCGGCAGCTCGGCCATCATCTCGGCGCACTCGGTCGCGCTGCGGGTGTCGTTCCAGAGGATGGCCGGGCGCAGCACGCGGTCCTGCGCGCCCAGCAGCACCGCGCCGTGCATCTGGCCGGACAGGCCGATGGCCTCGGTCGCGGCGTATTCGGCCGGGTGCGCAGCCCGCAGCGCGGCCAGCGCGGCCTGGGTGGCGGTCCACCAGTCGGCCGGGTCCTGTTCGCTGTGGCCGGGATGCGGCCGCGAGACGCTGAGCGCGGCGCCGGCCGAGCCGATGACGCGCTGGTCGGGGCCCAGCAGCAGGGCCTTCACCTCGGAGGTGCCGATGTCGATGCCGATGTACATGAGGTTGTGTCAGTGAACGAGGGAGGGGGCGTGCATGGGTCGCAGTTCGTGGTGCAGCACCAGCGCCGCGGCGCCGACGGCCGAGGCCAGCAGGCCGTAGCGCGCCGGCCGCACCGGCGGAGGCGCCACGCCCGCGCTGGTGGCGTAGGCGTCGAGCGTGTCGCGCGCGGTGCGCACGATGTCCGGGTGCCGTTCGCAGGACGGTCCGCCGACCACCAGGGCCCCCGGGTTGAAGGTGGTCCAGAGGTTCTGCAGCACCACGCCCAGGAACACGCCGCCACGCGCCGGGTCGGGCAGCTGGCCCAGGGCCCGCGCGCCGAAGAAGGTTTCGGCGCAGCCCCGGCGGCCGCAGGAACAGGCCGGGCCGTCGATCTGCAGGATGCTGTGGCCGATTTCGCCGGCCATGCCCTGCAGGCCGGTGAACAGGCGGTCGTTGAGCACGATGCCGGCGCCCACGCCGACGCCGCAGGTGACGAAGATCAGCGAGTCCTTCGCGTCACCGTCGGTGAACTCGTATTCGCTGAGCGCGGCGGTGTCGGCCTCGTTCTGCACATGCACCGCCACCGGCGGGCAGCCCGCCTCGGCCAGGGCGCGCGTGATCAGCGGCAGGAAGGACACGTTGCGCCAGCCCAGGTTGGGCGCGAAGCGCACGGTGCCGCTGGCTTCGTCGAAGGCGCCGGGCAGGCCGATGCCCACGCCCGAGACCAGCACCGGCCGCGCCGCCAGCGCGGCGTGCGCGCGCACCACCAGCTGCGCCACCTGGCGGCACACCGCCGCCGGCTCGTGCTCGGCCAGCGCTTCTTCGACGGACCACAGCACCTCGCCGGTGAGCGACACGCCCACCACGCGCAGCGACTCGACCGCGATTTCCACACCGATCATGGCGCGGCGGCTGCCGTCCAGCTGCAGCGGTGTCGACGGCCGGCCCAGGCCATGCGCGGCGGCCGGGCCGGTCTCGGTGACCCAGCCCTCGTCGATCAGCTCGCGCACCAGCAGGCTGACCGTCGACTTGGTCAGGCCGCTCTCCTGCGCGAGCTGGGCGCGTGAAAGGCCGCTGCGCCGCCGCAGCAGCCTCAGCAGCACGCTGCGGTTGATGCGTTTGACAAGTTGCTGGTCGCCGGTGGTTTTCATTCGGTGTGCGGGAGCGCGCAGGCCTCAGAGGCTGTGGGTCTGCGCCTTTCCTTCAGGTTGTTTGCCCGCGATGATCATGCCCAACACCTCGTCCTCATTGACGTCGGCGGTGCGGTAGGCACCCACCAGGCGGCCGTTCTTCATCACCGCCAGCCGGTCGCTGAGGCCGAACACGTCGGGCATGTCGTGGGTGATCAGGAAGATGCCCACGCCCTCGGCCTTGAGCTGGCGCACCAGGTTGCCGACCATCGCGGTCTCCTCCGGCCCGAGCGCCGCGGTGGGCTCGTCCATGATCAGGATGCGGGCGTTGAAGTAGATCGCGCGCGAGATCGCCACCACCTGGCGCTGCCCGCCCGAGAGGCGGCGCACCGGCGTGCGCACGTTCTTGAAGTTCTTGTTGAGGCGGTGGAACACCTTGCGCGCCTCGGCGTCCATGCGGTGGTCGTCCAGGGTGTTCCAGCGCGTGAGCAGCTCGCGGCCGAGGAACAGGTTGGCCACGGCGTCGAGGTTGTCGGCCAGGGCCAGGGTCTGGTAGATCGACTCGATGCCGCAGCGCTGCGCGTCGACCGGTGTGCGGATGTGGGCCTTCTCGCCGTTGATCCGCACTTCGCCGCTGTCGATCGGGTAGGCCCCGGCCAGCATCTTCATCAGCGTGGACTTGCCGGCGCCGTTGTGACCGAGCAGGGCCACGACCTCGCCCGGGTAGAGGTTCAGGCTCACATCGTCGACCGCGCGCACGCCGCCAAACGACTTGCCGATCTGGCGCATTTCAACCAGTGGCGCGTTCATGACAGGTCTCCGGTGAGGCGGCGGTAGACCACGTCGAACACCACGGCGGCGATCAGCACCTGGCCGATGATCACGTAGCGAAGGCCGATGGAGATGTCCAGCAGCAGCAGGCCGCTGTCGATGCTCTGCATGATCAGCGCGCCCAGCACCGAGCCTAGGATGGAACCGCTGCCGCCGGCCAGCGCCGTGCCGCCGATGACCGCCGCGGCGATCACGTACAGCTCCATGCCGGTGCCCAGCGAGTTGGTGCCGGCGTTCAGCCGCGCGATGGAGACCATGGCGGCGATGGTGATCAGCACACCCAGCAGGGCGAACACCATCAGCGTGACGCGGCGCACCGGGATGCCCACCAGCGCCGCCGCCTCGGGGTTGCCGCCCATGGCGAACACGTAGCGGCCGAAGCGCGTGCGGTGCACGATGAAGGACAGCACCAGCGCCACGCTGCCCCAGATCAGCACCGGGATCGGCACACCCTGCGGCGCGTCCTTGGTCGGGATCTGGTAGGCGTTCATGGTGGCCACGAAGCCGACCACGATCAGCGCCGGCACCGCCGCCACCAGGGCGTCCAGCCACAGCGGCGGATTGGGCACGTCGTAGGCGGCCTTGGCGCGGCGGCGCAGCGCCGTCTGCAGGACCAGCGCCGCCACCAGCACGGCCGCCAGCACCCAGCTGGCCTGCACGCCGATGGCGCCGTCAAAGCCGCCACCCAGGCGCTGGAAGAAGAGGTCGTTGACCGGCTGCGTCTTGCCATCGGCCACCAGGAAGGCCGCGCCGCGGAAGGACATCAGCCCGCCCAGCGTGACCACGAAGGACGGCACGCCCAGCATGGCCGTCAGCGCGCCCTGGTAGAGCGACACCGCAATCGCCACCGCCAGCCCGGCCAGCGAGGCCTCGACCCAGTGCCAGCCGGCGGTGTACATCAGCGTCGCGATCAGCACGCCGACAAAGCCCATCACCGAACCCACCGAGAGATCGATGTGGCGCGCCACGATCACCAGCACCACAACCGTGGCGACGATGCCGACCACCGCCGTCTGCTGGGCGATGTTGTAGAGGTTCTCGGGCGAGAGGAACAGGCCGCCCGAGAGGATGTTGAACACGATGGCGGTGGCCACCAGGACCGCCCCCATCAGCACCAGCCGCCAGTCGATGGCCAGTTGCCTGAGGACATTGGGAACAGGACTCACAGACGCACTCCGCCGAAAAAAAGGACCGCGGGCTGAACCCAGCCCGCGGTCCGAGGGCCTCCATCCATCAGGAGAAACGCAAATTCAAATGCCGGGTCATTTGCAGGCGGCCGGACCCTTGGCCATGTCCACGCCCTTGCACAGGTCTTCCTTCTTGATCCAGCCGGCCTTGACCACCAGGTCCAGATTCTTGGCCGTGATCGGCACCGGCTTGAGGAACTGCGCCTGCAGCGACACCTTCTTCTCGCCACCGGCCCAGGCCGCGGCGCCCGCGACCTTCTGGCCCTTGGCCAGGGAGACGGCGGCGGTGGCGGCGTCGCGGCCGAGGTCGCGTGCGTCCTTCCACACCGACACCGTCTGCGAGCCCATGGCCACGCGGTTGAGCGCGGCATGGTCGCCGTCCTGCCCCGACACCGGAATGCCCTTGATGCCCTTGGCGGTCAGCGCCGCGACCACACCGCCGGCGGTGCCGTCGTTGGAGGCCACCACGGCGTCGATCTTGCCGCCGGTCTTGGTGATGATCTGCTCCATGTTCTTCTGCGCCACTTCGGGCTTCCAGCCTTCGGTGTACTCCTCGCCGACGATCTTGATGTCGCCCTTCTTGATCGCCGCCTCCAGCACCTCCTGCTGGCCGCCGCGCAGGAAGTTGGCGTTCGGGTCGGTGGGCGAGCCCTTGATCATCACGTAGTTGCCCTTGGGCTGGGCCTCGAAGACCGCGCGCGCCTGCATGCGGCCGACCTCGACGTTGTCGAAGGTGATGTAGAACACACCGGGCGCTTCGATCAGGCGGTCGTAGGCCACCACCGGGATCTTCTGCTGCGCCGCCTTGTTGACCGCGGGCAGGATGGCGTCCTTGTCCATGGCCAGCACGATCAGCACCTTGGCACCCTTGGCGATCAGGGAATCCACGTCGGACAGCTGTTTCTCGGGGGAGCCGCCGGCATCGGCGCTGATGTAGCTGGCGCCCAGCTTGGCCAGCTGGTCCTTGATCGCCTTCTCGTCGGTCTTCCAGCGCTCTTCCTGGAAGTTGGACCAGCTCACACCCACCACCTGGGCGAACGCACCGGCGCTGGCCAGACCGAGCGCCAAAGCGGTCAACGTTGTCTTCAGTTTCATCCTTGTCTCCAGTGAACGGCCTGCTTTCGGGCCGCGGTTATTGAACGGATTGCTTGGACACATCGTGCGCTGGCCCCCTCGCCGGCAGCCATTTAGTACGAACGACAAACTAATTATTTGCCACCCCGCGTGTTGGCTCCTATTGGGACAAACCCGACATAGTTTGATGATTGAACTTAATAAGATGAACCATGACCTTCCCAATGACAGCAAGCGCGGGGCGCATTCACTGGCTCGACGACGGCCGCCAGCGCCTGGGCCTGGTGCCCGGCTTCGGCGGCTGCGCCGCCGCGTGGTTCCTGCACCCGCAGGCCGATCCGGACCCGCGCCACCCGGACGTGCCGTTCCATCTCTGGCGCCCCTGGTTTGGCGACCCCGACCCGTTCAGCGTGGCCTCGCTGCCCCTGGTGCCCTGGTCCAACCGCATCAGCGGCGGCGGTTTCGAGCAGGACGGCGTGTTCCACCCGCTGGCGCCCAACCGCGCCGGAGAAGCCTGCCCCATCCACGGCGAGGGCTGGCTGCAGGCCTGGGACGTCGTCACCCACGACGAGCGGCAGATCGAGCTGCGGCTGGACTCGCGCCACTTCATGGGCAGCCCCTACGACTACATCGCCACGCAGCGCTATCAGCTGCTGCCCGACGGCATCGAACAGACCCTGTCGGTGACCCACCGGGGCGTTGCGCCACTGCCCTACGGCCTCGGGCAGCACCCCTGGCTGCTGCGCACGCCGGGCACCCGGGTGCAGGCCCGGGTGGGTGGTGTCTGGCTCAGCCACCCCGACCGCCTGCCCCGGGCGCACACGCCCGTTCCGCCAGACTGGGACCTGAGCGCCGGCATCGATGCCCACGGGTCGCTGATCGACAACGCCTTCACCGGCTGGGACGGCCTGGCCCGCATCGAATGGCCGGAAAGCGGCTGGGCCCTGACCGTGGAAGACACCGCCGCGACCGGCGACGGCTGCCTGCTGCTGTTCCGGCCCGACGCCGGGCCGAGCTTCTGCGTGGAACCGGTCAGCCACCCGGTCGACGCGGTGCACCTGCCGGGCCGGCCCGGGCTGCAGCAGCTCGGGCCGGGTGGGTCGATGACCCAGTGCCTGCGGTGGCGTTTCCACCGGATCGGCGGGCCTGCGCTCAGCGCATCATCGCTTCGAGCTTGATGGTGTCGGCCACGAAGGCGCGGATGCCTTCGGCCAGCTTCTCGGTGGCCATCGCGTCTTCATTCAGCGCAAAACGGAAGGCCGCCTCGTCGTACTGCACGAACGGGATGTCCATGGCCTGGGCGGCCTCGGCGTCCAGGGCCCGGGCCAGCGGTTCCTCGCTGGCCTGCAGCTGGGCCAGCAGATCGGGGCTGATGGTCAGCAGGTCGCAGCCGGCCAGCGCGGTGATCTGGCCCACGTTGCGGAAGCTCGCGCCCATCACCTCGGTGGCGATGCCGTGCTTCTTGTAGAAGTTGTAGATCGCGCGCACCGACTGCACGCCCGGGTCGTTGGCGCCGGCCATCGCGGCCTCGTCCCACTTCGCGCCGGCCTGCTTCTTGTACCAGTCGTAGATGCGGCCGACGAACGGGGAGATCAGCTGCACCTTGGCCTGGCCACAGGCCACCGCCTGGCAGAAGGAGAACAGCAGCGTCAGGTTGGTGTGGATACCGTCGCGCTCCAGCCGCGCCGCGGCCTGGATGCCCTCCCAGGTCGAGGCGATCTTGATCAGGATGCGGTCCACGTGCACGCCCTCGCCCTGGTAGAGGTCGATGATGCGGCGCGCGCGCGTCACGGTGGCCTCGGTGTCGAAGCTCAGTCGGGCGTCCACTTCAGTGGACACGCGGCCCGGCACATGCTTGAGGATCTCGATGCCGAAGCGCACCAGCAGGCGGTTCATCACCTCGTCCGTTCCATGCTGCCCGTACTTCGCCACGGTTTCCTGCAGCAGGTGCGCGTACTCGGGTTTCTGCACGGCCTTGAGGATCAGCGACGGGTTGGTCGTCGCGTCGCGCGGTGAATAGGCGGCGATCTGATTGAAGTCACCGGTGTCGGCGACCACGGTGGTGAGCTGCTTGAGGGCATCGAGCTGGTTCATCGGTCTCTCTCAGGGTTGTCGAGGTTTCACAGAAAGATGTAACTGGGTTACCATTTTCGCATGCTTGACCGAATCAGAGCCTCCATGCCCTCACTGGCGCCCGCGGAACAGCGCGTGGGCAAACTCGTGCTGCTCGACCCGCGCAGCTTCGCCAGCCTGCCCGTGTCCGAACTGGCCGACCGCGCCCATGTGAGCAAGCCGACTGTGGTGCGCTTCTGCCGCAGCATGGGCTACGACGGCCTGTCCGACTTCAAGCTGAAGCTGGCCGGCACCGTGAGCGAAGGCGTGCCCTTCATTCATCG
Source organism: Hydrogenophaga sp. NH-16 (assembly GCF_004006415.1). NCBI lineage: Bacteria > Pseudomonadati > Pseudomonadota > Betaproteobacteria > Burkholderiales > Comamonadaceae > Hydrogenophaga > Hydrogenophaga sp. NH-16. The sequence continues at coordinate 1,142,312 of NZ_CP029344.1, read as the reverse complement.
CAGCGTCGACGTGGACGACAAGGTCAGCGACGTGCTGGTCAAGGTGATCGACAACACGGTCGCGGCCTTCCTCAAGTACCGCAACGACGCCTCGACGCACTCGATCGAGAAGGCGGTCGACGCGCTGCTGACCACCTACAAGAACAAGGGCCGCATCGAGTTCTACGGCGCGGGCAATTCCGGCATCGTGGCGCAGGACGCGCAGCACAAGTTCTTCCGCCTGGGCATCAACGCCATCGCCTACAGCGACGGCCACATGCAGGTGATGAGCGCCTCGCTGCTGGGCCCGGGCGACTGCCTGGTGATCGTCTCCAACTCGGGGCGCACGCGCGACCTGATGGACGCGGCCGACATTGCGCGCAAGCACGGCGCCACGGTCATCACCGTCACAGCCAGCGGCTCACCCCTGGCCACCGCCGGCCACATCCACCTGGCCGCCGACCACCCCGAGGGCTATGACCGCTACAGCCCCATGACCTCGCGCCTGATGCACCTGATGGTGATCGACGTGGTCGCCACCTGCCTGGCTCTGCGCATCGGCGGCAACAAGCTGCAGCCGCTGCTCAAGGAAATGAAGAACAACCTGCGCAGCAAGCGCTACGCCTGAGCCCAGCCCGTCAGGGTGCCGGCTTGTGCGACTTCAGCTCCGTCAAGGTGCTGGTGTTCAGGCTGCTGTTGCGGTAGTCCTTGTAGTCGGACTTGACCGCGCGCCCAATGGAAGGTGCGAACCAGATGGTCTGGGACACGCGGATTGCACCTTGCCAGCTGACTCCATTGATCCAGCCGTTCGACTCGTTGCGGAAGGCATCGAACTCTCCACCGGGCGTCGCGACTTTCTCCTGCGCCACCACCTTGACTTCCACTTCGGAGCGGGAGCGGCTTCCTGCCAGTCCCACCGCCTCAGAGCGAGTCTTCCAGGAATCGCCCACCTTCAAGGGAAACCGGTAGATTTCGATGGCCGGCTCGAATCTGGTTCCGGAAGCGCCTGAGACCAGCGGATTCAGATCAAGGTTGGTCACACCTTCGAGCTCCGGAGGATTGCGGTCCGGACGAACGTGCTTCGTCTTGATCTGCCCTCCCTCCACCGAAGTGACCGTGACCGTCTCTTCCGACTGCTTGTTGTCGCTGCGGTTGTTGACCACGTAAACCGAGACATCGCCCACTTTGACCGAGGGCCTGGCGTTGCCGTCCGACTGCGCCAGAACCACCACGGGCCAGGCCAGGAATCCAAACAGAAGATGTCTCAGCAGCATGGGACCTCCTGATCAAGAACGCGTGGCCCACTGTAGGACAAAGCCCCCGGCGGCTCAAGCCCTAGCCGGAAATCCGCCCCTCTTCCACCGCGTGGCAGGCCACACGGGCACCACCGAAGTCCAGCAGCACCGGCCGCTCGACCCGGCAGCGCTCGTTCGCATGCGGACAGCGCGGGTTGAACGCGCAACCGGCCGGCGGGTCCAGCGGATTCGGCACCTCGCCCTGCACCGGCGTGCGCGCCCGGCCGGTGTCGTGGATCTTCGGGATCGCGTCCAGCAGCATGCGCGTGTACGGATGCCGCGGGCTGTCGAACAGCGTGTGCTTGTCGGCCAGTTCCACCAGCCGCCCGAGGTACATCACCCCCACCTGGTCGCTCACATGCCGCACCACCGCCAGGTTGTGGCTGATGAACAGGTAGGTCAGGCCCTGCTGCCGCTGCAGGTCCTTCATGATGTTGAGCACCTGCGCCTGCACGCTCACGTCCAGCGCCGAGGTCGGCTCGTCGCAGACCAGGAACTCCGGGTGCGTGGCCAGCGCTCGCGCGATGGAAATGCGCTGGCGCTGGCCACCCGAGAACTGGTGCGGGAACTTGGCCGCGTCCAGCGGCGAAAGGCCCACCGACTGCAGCAGCTCGCCCACCCGCTCGCGCAATTCGCCGCCCCCCGAGAGCAGACCATGCTCAACCAGCGGTTCGGCCACGATGTCCTGCACCCGCCAGCGCGGGTTCAGGCTGGCATACGGGTCCTGGAAGATCATCTGGATGCGGCGGCGCAGCTGGCGCCCCTGCGGCGTCCTGAACGCCGCGTGCGCGTCCTGTCCGTCGAACTGGAAGCCCCCGCGCGTCGGCGCGTACAGGCCCACCAGCAGGCGGGCGACGGTGCTCTTGCCGCAGCCTGATTCGCCCACCAGCGCCAGCGTCTGGCCGCGCTGGATGTCGAAGCTCACCCCGTCCACCGCGCGCAGCAGCTGGCGCGGGCGCCGCTCCAGCACGCGGTTGAGCCAGGGTGCCGAGACATCGAAGGTCTTGGCCAGGTCGAAGGCGCGCACCAGGGCTTGTGCAGAGGTGGTGTCGCTCACGACGCGCCTCCCGTCGTGCCGGCGTGCAGCCAGCAGGCAGCCCGCGTCGTCCCGGCCGGCATCAGGTCGGGCCGCTGCGCGTGGCAGCGGTCGAACGCGCGGTCGCAGCGCGGGTGGAAAGCACAGCCGGCCGGAATGGCGTTGAGCCGCGGCATGGCGCCGTCGATCTGGTGCAGGCGCTCGCGGTCCTGGGTCATGTCGGGAATGCAGGCCATCAGGCCCGCGGTGTAGGGGTGCGACGGCCGGTGGATCACGTCGTGCACCGGCCCGATCTCGGCCACGCGACCCGCGTACATCACGGCCACACGGTCGCAGGTTTCGGCGATCACGCCCATGTCGTGCGTGATCAGCATCACCGCGGCGCCGCGCTCGCTGCAGATGCGCTTGAGCAGGGTGATGATCTGCGCCTGGATCGACACGTCCAGCGCGGTCGTCGGTTCGTCGGCGACGATGAGCTTGGGCTCGGCTGCCAGCGCGAGCGCAATCACCACCCGCTGGCGCATGCCGCCGGAAAACTGGTGTGGGTGGTGGTCGATGCGCTGCTCGGCCGCCGGGATGCCCGTGTCGCGCAGCAGCTGGATCGCCCGCTCGCGCGCCTCGGCCTGGCCCACGGGCAGGTGGGTGCGGATGGTTTCGGTCAGCTGACGGCCCACGGTGTACAGCGGATTCAGCGAGGTCAGCGGGTCCTGGAAAATGGCCCCGATCTGCCGCCCGCGCACCTTGCGCAGTTCGGCGAAGGGCAGGTCGTCGATGCGTCGGCCCTCCAGCAGGATCTCGCCGCCCGCGATGCGCCCCGGCGGCTCCAGCAGGCCGATGATGGACGCGCCCGTGAGCGACTTGCCCGCGCCCGATTCGCCCACCACGCCCAGGATCTCGCCCGGCGCGATGTCGAAGGAAATGTCGTCCAGCGCCCGCAGCGTGCCGCGGCGGTGCGGGAACTCGACGACCAGGTTCTTGACTTGCAGCAGGCTCATCGCAGTTTGGGATTGAGGGCGTCGCGCAGCCAGTCGCCCAGCAGGTTCACCGAGAGCGCGATCAGCACCAGCATGGCGCCGGGGAACACGGTGATCCACCACTCGCCCGAGAACAGGTAGTCGTTGCCGACGCGGATCAGCGTGCCCAGAGAGGGCGCGGTGATGGGTGCGCCGACACCGAGGAAGGACAGCGTGGCCTCGATGATGATGGCGGTAGCCACCTGGATGGTCGCCAGCACCAGCACCGGCCCCATCACATTGGGCAGTACGTGCCGGCGCATGATGCGCAGCGGCGGCACGCCGGTCACGCGGGCGGCCTGCACATACTCCTTGTTGCGCTCCACCAGCGTGGAGCCGCGCACCGTGCGTGCGTACTGCACCCAGCCCGTCAGCGTGATGGCCAGCACCAGCACACCGAACGCGAGCTCGTCCTGCGAGTTGGGAAACAGCGCCCGGCCCACCCCCGCGATCAGCAGCGCCACCAGGATCGGTGGGAAGGACAGCATCACGTCGCACAGGCGCATCAGGAAGGCGTCCACCCAGCCGCCGAGGAAGCCGGCCAGCAGCCCCAGCACCACCCCGATCAGCACCGACAGCATGACCGAGGTCAGTCCCACCGCCAGCGAGATGCGCGCGCCGTACATCAGCGCGGACAGGATGTCGCGCCCCTGGTCCTCCGTGCCCAGCAGGAAGGCGGGATTTCCGCCCTCCATCCAGGCCGGCGGCAGGCGCGCGTTGCTCAGCTCCAGCGTCGCCAGGTCGAACGGGTTGTGCGGCGCCACCCAGGGGGCGAACGCCGCACAGAACACGCAGGCGAAGGCGATCAGCGCCGCCACCATGGCGGTGGGCGACGAGCGGAAACTGTGGCCGACGTCGCCGTCGAGCCAGCGTCGAAGGGCGGCGATCAAGGCTCAGCCGATCACTTCACCGACATGAAGCGAAACGGCATGAAGTTGTCCGCCAGCTGGACCAGCTGCACGTTGCTGGCCACGCCCCAGGCCAGGGCCTGCTGGTGCAGCGGCAGATGGCCGACATCGTCGGCGTGCAGCTTGAAGGCCTCCTTGATCATCGCGTCGCGCTTGGGCTTGTCGGTCTCCGACTGGATCTTCAACGTCAGCTCGTCCACCTTCGGGTTGCAGTAGGAGCCAAGGTTGAACTGGCCACTGCCCTTGTCGTCGACGCAGCGCATCAGCGCGTTCAGCGCGTTGTGCGAGTCGTAGGTGCCCGGCGTCCAGCCCAGCAGATAGAAGCTGGTGTCGCGCTTGAGGATCTTGGGGAAGTAGGTGCCCTTGGTCTCGGCCTGCAGGTTCACCTTCACGCCGATCTTCGCGAGGTTCGCGGCCACCGCCTGGCAGATGTCGCCGTCGTTCACATAGCGGTCGTTCGGGCAGTTCATGCCCACCTCGAAGCCGTTGGGGTAGCCGGCGTCGGCCAGCAGCTTCCTGGCGGCGTCGGGGTCGTAGGGCAGGCGGGTGTTCATCGCGGCGTCAAAGCCGTTGATGCCGGGGCCGACCATCAGCGCCGTGGGCTTGGAGGCGCCCCGCATCACCACGCGCTGGATGGTGTTGATGTCGATGGCCTGGTAGAAAGCCTGGCGCACGCGCTTGTCCTTGAACGGGTTCTTACCCTTCACGCTGGAGTACAGCAGCTCGTCGCGCTTCTGGTCCATGCCGAGGAAGATGGTGCGCAGCTCAGGCCCCTGCAGCACCTTGGACTTGCCGCTGGCGTTGATGCGCGCCACGTCCTGCAGCGGCACCGGCTCGATCACGTCCACCTGCCCGGACAGCAGGGCGGCCACGCGGGTGGCGTCGTTGCCGATCGGCGTGTACTCCACGTTCACCACGTTGCCTTCGATCTTGCCCCAGTAGCTGCCGTTGCGGACGAAGCTGGTCTTGACGTTGGGCTGGCGCTCGCGCAGGCGGTACGGGCCGGTGCCGTTGGAGCGGAAGGAGGCCGCGTTCTCGATGCCCTTGCGGCGGTCCACCGGCCGGGTGGCCTGGTTCTCCTCGGCCCACGGCTTGCTCATGATGTAGACCAGCGCCAGCAGGTCGGGCAGGATGGGGAAAGGCGTCTTCGTCTCGATCTCGATCGCGGAATCGCCCACCTTGCGCACTTGCTTGAAGTCGTTGGTGTAGCTCTGCATGTCCGAGCCTTCGCCCGCTGCGCGGGCAAAGGAGAACAGCACATCGTCGGCCGTGAACGGCTTGCCGTCGTGGAACTTGACGCCCTTGCGCAGTTCGAAGCGCCACACGGTTGGCGAGGTCTGCTTCCAGCTGGTGGCCAGCGCCGGCACCAGCCTGAGGTCCTTGTCGCGGGCCACGAGCCCTTCGTAGACATTGCCTGTGACGCTCAGTTGCAGGGACTCGTTGAGCGAGTGCGGGTCCATCGACAAGGCGTCGCCCTGGTTGCCAATGCGCACCGTCTGCGCCACCGCCGTGCCCGCGATGGCGGCCAGAGCGATGGAGGTGATCAGCGAATGCTTGAAGTTCATGGTTTCTCCTGGTCGGTTGGATGAAAGCTCAGGGGGACTCTTCGGACAGGGGCATGCCCTGTTCAATCAGGCTGGCGTGCAGGGCCGCACCCAGCGGCAGCACCTCGTCGTTGAAATCGTAGCGGCTGTTGTGCAGGAAGCAGCTGCCCTCCCCGCCCTGCCCCAGCCGCAGGTAGGCGCCCGGTTTGACCTGCAGCATGAAGGAGAAGTCCTCGGCGCCCATGCTGGGGTCCATTTCCGCGTCCACGTGCTCATCACCCACCAGATCGCGCGCCACGCGGGTGGCGAACCGGGCCTCGTCGGGCGTATTGATGGTGGCGGGATAGATGCGCTCGTAGCGGACATGCGCCGAAGCGCCCAGACCCAGCGCCACCCCGGAACACACCTCGTTCAGCCGCCGCTCGACCAGCGACTGGATCTCGGGGCTGAAGGTGCGGACCGTGCCGACCATCGTCGCCTTTCCCGGCACCACGCTGAAGGCCCCGGGATCTCCTGCCTGCATGGAGCACAGGCTGATGACCGCGTTGTCGATGGCCCTCACGTTGCGCGAGACGATGCTCTGCACGGCCGTGATGATGTGGGCCGACACCAGCACCGGGTCCACCGTGAGGTAGGGGTGCGCACCGTGTCCGCCCTTGCCGGTGACTTCGATGGTGATGCGGTCGGCCGCGGCCATCATCGGCCCTGGGTTCACGCCCACAGTGCCGGGCCGCATCTGCGGCCAGTTGTGCATGGCATAGACCGACTGCACCGGGAAGCGCTCGAACAGTCCGTCTTCGATCATGGCCTTTGCGCCAGCGAAGCCTTCTTCGCCCGGTTGGAAGATCAGGACCGCCGTGCCGTTGAAGCGCCGGGTCTCGGCCAGGTAGCGCGCTGCACCGATCAGCATGGCGGTGTGCCCGTCGTGCCCGCAGCCGTGCATCAAGCCTGCCCGGGTCGACTTCCAGGCGAAATCGTTGAGTTCGGTCATCGGCAACGCGTCCATGTCGGCGCGCAATCCGATCATCCGACCGCTGTCCCGACGGCTTCCGTGGATCAGCGCCACCACGCCGGTCTTGCCGATCTGTGTGTGGATCTCGTCCACGCCGCAGATCTTGAGGGACTCGACCACCCGCCGGGCGGTGTAGTGCTCCTCGAAACCGAGTTCCGGGTGGGCGTGCAGCTCGCGGCGCAGCGCCGTCAGTTCAGGGTGCAGGGCAGCGATGTGGGCGAACGCGCGGCCATGGGCACGGATGCGGGAGGTGTGGGGGATCATCAGTGGGCTCCGGCCCTTTCAATGCGCAAACGGGGATCAACAGCGAAATAGAGCAGATCCACCACCAGATTGATCACGACAAAGATCAATGCGATCAGACAGAGATAGGCCGCCATTACGGGGACGTCGGCGAAGGTCACGGCCTGGATGAACAGCAACCCCATGCCCGGCCACTGAAACACCGTTTCGGTGATGATGGCAAAGGCAATCAGCCCCCCGAGCTGCAGGCCGGTGATGGTCATCACGGGCACCAGCGTGTTCTTCAACGCGTGGCCGAAGTGCACCGCCCGGTTGGTCAGTCCGCGGGCACGGGCGAACTTGATGTAGTCGGTGCGCAGCACCTCCAGCATCTCCGCCCGGACCAGCCGCATGATCAGCGTGAGCTGGAAGATCGCCAGGGTCAGTGCCGGCAGGACGATGTGGTGCCATCCTTTGGCGGTGAGCAGCCCGCTGCTCCACCACCCCAGCTGCACCACGTCACCGCGACCGAAGCTCGGGAACCAGCCCAGGTTCACAGCAAACACCAGGATCAGCAGGATGCCGATCAGGAATGTCGGCAGGGACACCCCGAGCAGCGAGACGGTCATGAACATCTGACTGATGAACGTGCCCCGCTTCAGGGCTGCATACACACCCATCGGAATGCCCAGCAACAGCGAGAGCAAGGCAGCCACCAGCGCCAGTTCCACGGTAGCGGGCAGGCGCTCGGCGATCAGACGCGAGACCTTGGCCCCCTGGCGCAGGCTGATCCCGAACTCGCCCTGCACCGCATTGACCAGAAAGTGCCAGAACTGCACCACCACGGGCTGGTCCAGCCCGAGATCGGCGCGGAGGTTTCTGATCTGCTCCGGCGTGGCGTCCTGGCCCAGCAGAAACACCACCGGATCACCCACGTACTGGAACAGCATGAAGGCGATGAACGCCACGCTGACCATGACGAGCACCGCCTGGGCCATGCGTCGTAGAACAAATGCAAGCATGAATGACGATCTGAGACGCTTGGCTGGGACATTGGCCGCACCCACAAAGGGCAGCCGCAGAACGCACGGAGACTTTGCAACAACTGTTCCAGCCACCCAAGCGTGCTAACCCTATGGGGCGCCCGAGAAGGATGCCACAAGACTCAGCGAGCGGTGAGGGTCATGCGGCCATACCAGGCACGCAAGCTGGACTGGGTGTTGTCGGTGTCGGTCATGATGGCAACCGCCCGCAAAGGTCCAGGCTCCTCTCCAAAGGCCCGGAAAAAATCTGCTCGGATGTTTCTTTGATAGTCCCGCCAGTGGCCCACCTGCTGCGCACCGCTCTCCACCACCACCTTGCGGATACGGTCAGTTCGTGCGTTGACGATGACCGTCTCTGGGGCATCGTGGTTCGCCCAGACGTACATCAGCGTGGCATAGGGCAACTCTTCCCCCGTGAGCAGACGACTCATTTCGGACATGCGATGGTTGCGCCCTGTCCACTTGCTGCGGTCGCCGTCGAACGACAGCAGAATCCGGACAGGCGCATCGTCCTTGCCCGCCTCGCCCAGGCGCGCCTTGTCGGGGAGACCATCGACCTTCCATGAAAACGCAATCCGGTCGACCTCGGGCAACGCTTTGTCGAAGCGCTTGCGCAGAATGCTGACAGAACCGTCGGCACTCACCGACAGCGCTGCGCTCCCTGCTTGCCCGGCCACCTCAAAAGCGGCAAAACGCTTCCCCGGTAACAGAAAGGGCTGCCAGGCATCTCCACCGGGCGGGGTTTTCAGCAGCTCATCGACAGTGGCCCGCCACTCGGCCTGCTGATGCAATCCCACATCAGGCTTTAACCCACCGGTAGAAGCTTCGCCCGTCTCTTCGAGCTGTGGCGCCTTCGCAGCGCAGGCAGCAAGCACCAAGGCAGTCGCGGCCGGCAATGCCCTGATCAGCATGTTTTTCACTAAGCCGCCCATCCATACCCCGCAGACGTTGATTCTTGCGACAAAAAGTAGCTAGTTTGCAGTCTATCGTTTCTGACCTGCGCGTACCCCTCTCTGGGGAAGTCAAAAACTAGGTCATTCGATATATTTTTTGCCGTGGGTATGCCAACGCACCCACGTCAAACGCTGTTACTTTCACTTTTCAGGAGGAATTTATGTTCAAGAAGCTGTTGTCTCTGTTCATCGCGGCGTTCGCAGCCACGTCGTTTGCGGCCGTGGATGTCAACACCGCCAATCCGGCCGATCTGGACAGCATCAAGGGCATCGGCCCCGGCACATCCACCAAGATTCTGGAAGTTCGCAAGAACGGCAAATTCAAGGACTGGTCCGACTTGATCGAACGCATGCCCGGCATCGGGGAAAAGCGCGCGGCCAAGCTCTCTGCCGAAGGGCTGACGGTGAACGGTGAGGCGTTCAAACCCACCGCCGCAGCCGGCAAGAAGGTGGCGGACAAGACGGAAAAGGCGACACCGGCTGGCGCACCCACAGCGACCAAGCAGTAGTCGCGCGGCGCAAAAAAAGCCGCCCGAAGGGCGGCTTTTCTATGGGAGAGAAACCCGAAGGTTTCTCGACGCGTAGCCAATCAGAACTTGTGGTTCACGCCAAAAGCGAAGATGTCTTGGTCGGGACCGTTGGCCTTGCGATCTTCTGCGCGGAAGCCGGTGTACAGCATGGTGCGCTTGGACAGGCTGTAGGCCGCGGCCACGCCGAAGGCGCTGTCGCTTTCCGAATCGCCCTTGGTCTTGGAGCTGGCATAGCCCACCGACAGCGTCAGCGCGCTGCCCAGGGGAATGTCGGCACCAATCTGATAGGAGTTGATCTTCGCACCGCCATCGGACTTGGTGGTGTAGTAGCTGGCCAGCAGCTTGGCGGCGCCCAGGTCGTACGAGCCGTTGAGCATGGTGCCCTTCTGGAAACCGGCGTTCTCGTAGCCGACTGCAGCGGCAATCGGGCCATTGGCGTACTGCAGGTTCATGGACGTGGTCTTGTCGTCACCAGCGGCAACGTTGCCATTCAGCTGGGTGCTGATGGCGGCGCTGAAACCAGCGATCGAGGGCGTCGCGTAGTAGATCTGCGCATCGGCTGCAGAGGTGTAGCCGTTTTGCCACACGGCATTGGCAGCCAGGGCAGAGTCGAAACCGCTGTTGGCGGCGCCGAACACGTCGTCCAGGGCGGTCCAGCTGCGGCCCAGCTTCACGGTGCCGAAGCCACCGCTCAGGCCCACGTTGGCTTGGCGCTTGAAAGTCTTGTCTTGCGTGGCACCGTTGACCAGATCAATCGCTTCTTCAAATTGGAAGTTGGCGTTCAGACCGCCACCCAGATCTTCCGAACCCTTGAAGCCGAGACGGCTGGTGTTGACACCGCCGCTGGCGGCCTGGGCAGACGAACCCTTGATCTTGCCGACCCAAATATCGGCGATGCCATAAACGGACACGCTGGATTGAGCCATCGCGGCGCCAGAGGCGGCAACAACGGCCAAAGCAATCAGAGACTTCTTCATGAGATGGTTTCCTTGTATGAAAAATCCAGTCCCGCACATCGAAACCGGCTGTGAATCAGAGTCACATTCCTATGCTAAACCTGGCCACTGAAGTCTCAAGGGTTTTCCCTCAAAAAACCCTTGGTGCCAATGACTCTGTGGGGTTTTAGACACAGCCCGCCAAGCAATCCGAAACAAGCGGTGAGCCCTGCATCATCTCCTGCTCTCAGGTCGAAAAAAAAGCCCCCGTCGACGCGCGACGAGGGCTTTGCTGTTTCATCAACGGCCGAAGCCGTTTGATGATCAGAAGTTGTGGCGGATGCCCAGAGCGTAGCCGGTGGCCTTTTCCTTCAGGACCTTGCCTTCGCCGTCGGTCAGAGCCACACCGTACAGGAAGGTGCGCTTGCTCAGGGGGTACTTGGCTTCCAGGACCCAGTCGGTGTCCTTGAACTCGGTGTCGCGGGCGACGTCAAGCGTCAGGACCACAGGACCCAGGTTGGCGGAAGCACCGATGGTGACGCCTTTGGCGAGGGTCGCGCCAGTGGCTTCACGCTCGTTGGTCTGGTAGCTGGCTGCCAGAGCGAAGGCGCCGAAGTTGTACTTGCCGCCCAGGGCCATACCTTGGGTGCCACCCTTCTGGGTATTGTAAGCAAACGAGGCGGTGATCGGGCCGTTGGCGTAGGTGGCCGACAGGTCGTACTTCGCTTCAGAACCGGTGTTGCCCTTCAGAACGGTGGAAGCACCGAACTTGAAGCCGCTGAAGCTGGGAGAGAAGTACATGATGGCGGCGTCGTTGCGCGAGCCGGCGCCAGCAAAGCCGAACTGGTTGGCGACCACCGAGTAGTTGGCGGTGTCGGTCAGTTCCCAGGCGGCGACGCTGTAGAACGAGGTGGTCAGGCTGCGGCCCAGGCGGATTTCGCCGAAGCCACCCATCAGCGACAGGTTGGCGGCGCGCTGGAAGGTGTTGCCATCGGTGGCGCCGCTGGTGGCGTTGATGCCTTGCTCGAAGTTGAAGCCGGCCTTCATTCCGCCGCCCAGGTCTTCCACGCCACGAACGCCCAGACGGCTGGAGCCGTTGTTCAGGGCGCTGTTCGCGAAGGCCTGGAACTTGTCGGAGCTGACACCCAGTGCATACGTGGCGGGCTTGGCTGCGGTGGTCTCGGTGGCGGCCACAGCGGGGGTCTTGACGACAGCATCAGAAACCTTGCCGACGGACAGATCAGCCACACCGTACAGGGTCACGGAGGACTGAGCAAAAGCAGCACCGGTGGCAGCCAGGGCAGCCAGGGCAGCCAGAGCAATCAGGGTCTTTTTCATTGAGGATATCTCCAAGGTTGATGAATGGGCCGGTGGTCTGAGCCCCCGAGCCAACCTCCGTTACTGGAAGTGTCTCCATTGCACCAGAAGGGCTCTGGGGGTGCAAAGCTTTCAGCGGTGTTTGTCGTTCACGGACCACAAGGGAAAGCCCTTCCCCGGGTGATTACCTAGAACAATAGTAATCACCGCCTTTAGTGCATCGAGCGACAATCAATTTGCCATCTTTCTTGACTGCCAAATCCATGGACTCTCTACTGGTTGCTGCCGACACTGCTTTGCGAACCCTTTTTGCCAGGCCGCGCTCGACTCGACCTTGCAACACTGTGGCTGAATCTACGAACACCCACCTGAGTGCGGAGGACAAGGCGACATCTGGTGCGCTGATGCGCGTGAATCACGTCGGCGAGGTCTGCGCCCAAGCGCTTTACACCGCTCAGGCCTTGGCTGCGCGCAGCAGCACCCATCCGCAACGAGAACGGCTGGCGCAACAACTGGAAGCAGCAGGACGGGAGGAGACCGACCACCTGGCCTGGACCCGGGACCGACTGGATGAACTGGGCGCCCACCCATCTATCCTCAACCCTCTGTGGTATGCAGGAGCTTTCGGAATCGGTCTGCTCGCTGGACGGATGGGGCCCGGCGTCAGCCTTGGGTTTGTGGTCGAAACCGAGCGGCAGGTCGAGGATCACCTGGCCTCTCACATGGACCGGCTGCCCATCTCGGACCACCCATCAAGAGCCATCGTGGCCCAGATGCAGGCCGATGAAGCCAGGCATGCCCAGGAAGCACAGCATGCCGGCGCCGTGGAACTTCCCTTGCCTGTCAAGCTGCTCATGAAGACTGCAGCGAAGGTGATGACCACCGTGGCTCACCGGTTCTGAGCCTAAAGAGAGGGTACTCAGGCTTCCAGCAGATCGAAGCTGGTGCTGATCTCCGCTGTCTTGCCCAACATGATGCTGGCAGAGCAATACTTCTCGTGGCTCATCGCGATGGCACGTTCCACGGCAGCAGGAGGAATCGCCCGACCGGTCACAGTGAAATGCATGTGGATTCGCGTGAACACCTTCGGATCGGTCGGCGCGCGCTCGGACGTGAGCTTCACACTGCAGCCCCGCACATCATGGCGGCCGCGCTTGAGAATCAGGACCACATCGTAGGCCGTGCACCCACCTGTACCGGCCAGCACGGTTTCCATGGGCCTGGGCGCCAGATTCGCGCCCCCGTTTTCCGGCTTGGCCGCATCCGGGGCGCCGTCCATGGCCAAAATGTGACCACTGCCTGTTTCAGCGACAAATCCCATGTGGGAGCGGGTACCGGCGGCGCCGGTCCAGGTCACGGTGCATTCCATATCTGTGTCGGTTGTGAAAAATCTGACAGTTCGAGAGTCAGCTCCCTAAAAGGTAGCAAAAACACTTTCAACCGTGTTGCGCCGCAGCATTTCTCGATACAATGGCGGCATTGTATTGAAGGTTGTCTCCTCTGCCCTCTACGGGTGGATTCAAACCCGGACCGGTTCCACCAGTCCGGGTTTTTTTTCGCGACCTCGGCTCGCTATCATCGTTGGACAGGACAAACAATGACCACACGATCCAACAGAAAGAGGGCCGCGGCACCGGCGCCTCGCACCAGCGCCCCGCTCAGTCCGTCGGACTACCTCACCAGAATCCTGAATGCGCGCGTCTACGACGTCGCAGTGGAGTCTGCACTGGAACCGGCCCGCAACCTCAGTCGCCGCCTTCACAACAAGGTACTCCTCAAGCGCGAGGACCAACAGCCTGTATTCAGTTTCAAGCTGAGAGGCGCCTACAACAAGATGGCGCATCTGACCCCCGACCAACTTCGCAAGGGCGTGATCTGCGCTTCGGCCGGCAACCACGCGCAAGGCGTTGCCCTGGGCGCCCACAAGCTGGGCACTCGAGCCGTGATCGTCATGCCCACCACCACACCCCAGGTGAAGGTGGATGCAGTCCGCTCCTTTGGCGGAGAGGTGGTGCTCCACGGCGACAGCTATTCCGATGCCTACGGACATGCGGTTCACATCCAAAAGAAGGAAGGGCTTACGTTCGTTCACCCTTTTGACGATCCGGACGTGATCGCGGGACAGGGCACGATTGCCATGGAGATCCTGCGCCAGTTGCAAAGCCTCGGATCGGACCATCTGGACGCGGTGTTCGTTGCCATTGGCGGAGGAGGTCTGATCTCCGGCGTGGCCAACTACATCAAGGCCGTGCGCCCCGAGATCAAGGTGATCGGCGTTCAGACGGTCGACTCGGACGCCATGCTGAAGTCCGTCCAGGCGGGAGAGCGGGTCACCCTGGGAGACGTCGGTCTCTTTGCAGACGGCACCGCGGTCAAGCTGGTGGGGGAAGAAACCTTCCGGATTGCCAGCGGTCTTGTGGACGAGTTCGTGGTGGTGGACACCGACGCGGTCTGCGCGGCCATCAAGGACGTCTTCGTGGACACCCGCAGCATCGTCGAGCCGTCGGGCGCCATGGCCGTGGCGGCCATGAAGCAGTACGTGGCGAAGCACAAGACCAAGGGCGAGACCTACGCCGCCATCCTGTGCGGTGCCAACATGAACTTCGACCGCCTGCGTTTTGTCGCCGAGCGGGCGGAAGTCGGCGAAGAGCGCGAGGCGCTGTTCGCAGTCACCATTCCTGAAGAGCGAGGCAGCTTCAAGCGCTTCCTCGAGTCGTTCGACTCACTGCCCGGAGGCCCGCGCAACATCACCGAGTTCAACTACCGCATTGGTGACGCGAAGGTTGCCCATGTGTTTGTTGGTCTCACCACGCAGGGGCCTGGCGAGTCGACCAAGATCGCCAGCAACTTCCGCAAACGGGGTTTCGAGTCGCTGGACCTCACGCACGACGACCTGGCCAAGGAACACATCCGGCACATGGTGGGCGGCCACTCGCCACTGGCCCAGGATGAACGCCTTCTGCGCTTTGTGTTTCCGGAGCGACCCGGCGCGCTGCTGAAGTTCCTGAGTCTGATGCGTCCTGGCTGGAACATCAGTCTGTTCCACTATCGCAACCAGGGTGCCGACTATGGCCGGATCCTGGTCGGGCTGCAGGTGCCGCCCAAGGACGACAGGGCGTTTGCCAAGTTCCTGGGCACCCTGGGCTACCCCTGCGTGGAAGAAACCCACAATCCGGTGTACCGACTGTTTCTCAAAAGCTGAGCAAGCCCATGAACCAACGGCCCGGAGCTCTTGCTGACCTGTCAATGGACAGGGATGACCGGGCATTGCCACCATGGCCTGAGGTGTCACCGACGGAGAACGCCCAACTCGGCCTGATGGTGCAGAACCGTCTGCGGGGCATCCATGGGGAGGAGCCGACTCTCGGGCGTCTTGAGGGACTGGCCATGCAGTTGGCCCGCATCCAGCACCCCTCAGGGCACGGATTGGAGGAGCTTCGGTTCGCGTCTCCCCAACTGGTGGTGTTTGCTTCCGACCACGGCCTCGCGGACGAAGGAGTGTCCAAATCGCCGCAGGACCTGACCCACCAAAGCGCCTGCGAGCTGCTCGCGGGCAAGAGCCCTGCCAGTGCGCTGGCCGGGCTGCATGGCTTCGATGTGACCCTCGTGGACGCCGGTGTCGCCCACCATATTCAGCTGCCCGAGGGCACCGAGACCGCCGCCACCCTCCTTCGGCGCAAGATAGGCTACGGCACACGCAACGCGGCGCTGGCGCCGGCCATGTCGCAGGCACAGGCGCGCTCTGCCATCCAGGCAGGCATGGATGTGGTGCGGCACCTGCCCGGCAATGTGGTGGCGCTGGGCAGCATCGGCGTTGCGGGTGAGGCCTCGGCGGCCTTGCTGTTGTCCCGCCTGTGCGGGGTTCCGCTGTCCGATGCCTGTGGCAAGGATCAGGAAGCAGACGAGGTGTTCGGGCAGCGCAAGCTGGAGCGGCTGTTCGCTGCCGCCAGCAGGCACCGCCGCGCCACCTCGGCGCAGGCGGCTCTGGCCGCCATGGGAGGTTTCGAGATTGCCATGCTGTGCGGCGCGATGATCCAGGCCGCCAGCGAGCGACGGGTGGTGCTGGTCGACGGCTTCGTGGCCGGAACAGCCGCGCTGGTGGCCCGCGCCCTGGTCCCGGCAGTGGCCGACTATCTGGTGTATGCCCACCGCGCGGCCGAGCCAGGGCACCGGCTCCTGCTGATCCACCTCCAGGCCAACCCACTGCTGGACATGGAGCTTCGCAGCGCAGAAGGCATCGGAGCCCTGCTGGCCTGGCCGCTGCTGCAAGCGGCACAGCAACTGCTACAGCGTTGACCCGCGGCCCAGTCCGCCCTCAGCGCCCGGCTAGCCAGCGCCGGCGTCCAGCCAGTCGCACGGCATCGCGCCAGCGGCCACCCTCCGGCGCGATGCGAGGCCACAACCGTAGCAACAGCTCGGCCGTGGCCAGCGTGTCGGCGGACGCTTGGTGCCGGGCCGGGCACAGGATGCCGAAATGCGCCATCCAGTCGTCCAGCGACCGGGCCCGCACCTCCTCATGGGTCACGGCACAGAGATGGGCCAGGTCCAGCCAAGGGTTGACCAGCCGGCGTCCCAGGTGCCGCCGGCAATGCCGGTCGATCAGGGTTTCGTCGAAGGCGCTGTGAAAGGCCAGCAGCGGCGCCTCGCCAATGAAGTCCACAAAGGCCTGCAGCGCCGTCGCAGGCTCCACGCCGTCCCGCTGACGCTGCTCACCGATGCCGTGCAGGAGGATGTTGTCGCGATCAGACACCGCCTCCTGACGCAGCACCACCTCGAAGCTGTCGCCCAGCACAATCTCCGGCCGCGATGCCGGCGCAGGACCAACCCTGAGACCGATGGCTGCAATGGCCAGGAGCCGGTCATTCTTTGCGTCCAGTCCACTGGTCTCAACGTCGACGACCACCCAGCGTTCGGCGTCGGAAGAAGCTACCGGGTCCTGGAGCCCCCACCATGACCGCACCGACGCCAGCAGCGTTGCAATCATCGCTGGTAGTCGAGCTGCACACGCTGCTGCAGGCTGCGCACCACCCGCAGCGTCTCCCGCAGGATGCGGCGGTCGATGTCGTTGAGTGCGCCCACCGCGATGCGGTTGGGGTTGTCGCCCACCGAGGCGCCATCGAGCTGGGCACGCAGACGGAGCATCTGCAGAAACTCGAACCCGGCCACCCAGGCCTGGTGTTCGCGGGCCGGGACGCCGAGCTTCGGACCCGCGGTTTCGAACCGCTCCCGGGTCGAGGTGGCTGCGATGCCGTTGGCCAGCGCGTACAGCCGGGCCACATCGACGAGGATGGCCGTACCCTGCAGTTTGAGATCCAGCGTGTCGAGACCATCCACCGGCGTGGTGTCGATCTGGCCGCGCCAGTTCAACGGCGGTGCCTGCGCCAGGCCATTGACTGCCAGCTGGCGGACAAACCGCGGGTTGGCCGACGCGCGCTGGGTCACGAAACCGCGCAGACTGGCGGCCATACCGGCCTGCCCGGTCAGGGCGCGAAAGTCGAAGTAGATGCTGGCATTGAGCAGATCCTTGGGTGCGCCCTGCTCGATCCACTGCACGAAACGCTGCTGCCACTGGGACAGCGTCAGGCAGCAATCGGGGTTGCCCGCCATAATGTTGCCCCTGCACAGCGGATAGCCACAGGCGTCCAGGGCGTGGTTTATGTCCTGTGCCATGTGCAGCAAGGCGTCCCGCTCGCCGGGGTTCACGTCGTCGGCGAGTATCAGCGCATTGTCCTGGTCGGTGGCGATGGTCTGCTCGCCCCGCCCCTCGGAGCCCAGGGCGATCCAGCAGAAGCGCTGCAGGTCAAGACCGTGTTCGCCGGCCTTCAACGCCACCAGCCGGGTCGTCAGCAGGTCGTTGAGGTGGCTGATCAGCTGTGTCAGCTGCAGCGCCTGCACACCCTGACCGAGCAAGTGGCGCGCAAACTCGCGGATGTCATGGGCCGCGGCCTGCAGGTCGGGAATGCCTGTCGCATGGCGAATGCGCTCGCTAACCTGGTTGAGGCTCATGCGCTGAAGGGCATAGAGGTCGCGCTCGGACACGATGCCCACCAGCCGCCCCTGCTGCGTCACGGGCACGTGGCGAATGCCCTTGGCCGACATCAGCAGCGCCGCTTCCTGGGCGCTGCGGTCGGACTCCAGCGTGTGCACCGGACCCACCATGACCGCCGACATCGGCACGTCCAGAGACACACCGGCCAGCGCGACGCGGTCCAGCACGTCGTAGCGGGTGAGGATGCCGACCGGGCGCTGCCCTTCGTCCACCACCAGCATCGACCCGATGCGCAACCGGTGCATGTCCTCCAGCGCCTGGCGCAGCGGCGTGCCGGGCGCGCAGCTGACCGGCGCGTGGCGGCACAGACGCTCCAGCGGTGTTTCCATCGACTGCTCGGCCAGAGCCCGCGATGCGTAGGCCGCCTGCAGCGCCGCGCGTGAAAGCTCCAGGAACCGCAGCACACGCCGGTTCAGGAAGTCCCCGAACACCGGACTGAGCTGCGCCAGCGCCTGCATCCGCTCGGCTGGCAGGCGCAGCACGAAGGTGTCTTCGGTGGCCAGGTAGGCGGTGCTGGTGGCGCGCTGGGCGAGCACCGCACTGATCGGGAACAGGTCACCGGCCTCGTACTCGAACGCCCCGCCTGCGACATCAGAAAGCCCCCGCTTGCCCACCACCGCGCCGCGACGGATGAAAAACAGTTCGCTGGCGGGCCCATCCTCTGGCCGAGCCAGTGCCTCGCCGGGAGCGAAGTACGCCTGCCGCGACGCCTCCACGAAGGCCCGGACGTGGCCCGCATCCATCTCGTCAAATGGGGGAAACCGGCCCAGCTCCGCCGCCAGCTGGTCCAGCAGCGAGGCGGACGGGCTGGGGGCAGAAGGTGCCAGGCTCACCGAGACTCCACGGGCTCCGGGAGATTGAGCTCCAGTGCTGATGGGTCTCCAGCGGTGGTGCCCAGGCGGGCCACTTTGGGCCCGACCGAGAGCAGTCGCAATTCGCCGTCGACCACACCACCCACCACCACGGGGCGCGGCGGCTGTCCATCGACGGCGATCAGCGCAGCACCGCTCTGGCCTGGCTGGCTTGCCAGCCCCAGAAGCCTGAAACGGGACGACAGAGGAGCCGTCGCCGGAGCGGTCGCCTGCGCCTCGGGCACGGCACCGAGCACGCGGGCGACGCCCGCTGCGTCCGACTGGATCGGCGGGGTTCCAAGGGCACCCACCGGAACCAGTGGTTCCCGGCCCCACAGCTGCAACATCCAGTAACCCGAAAGCAGCGCCACCACCAGCCAGAGCAGGCCGGCCGCGAGGCTTGCAAGGGAAGGTGTCTTGAGCATGAACACATTATCATCCACCTTCTCTGGCGCACCGCGCCGCGTGCTTCCGGGAGCCTGTCTTGAAATTCGCATCTGTCACTTCGATGTCCACCCCTGGTCCCTCGTCTGCGCACGGTCGGCGTCAGCGCGGTTTCACGCTGATCGAGCTGATGGTGGTGCTGGTCATCATTGGTGTGCTGGCGGCCCTCATCGTGCCCAACGTGCTGAACCGCGCCGACGATGCGCGCGTAACCGCCGCCAGGACGGACGTCAACAACCTCATGCAGGCGCTCAAGCTGTACAAGCTGGACAACCAGCGCTTTCCCACCGGCGCGCAAGGCCTGACCGCACTGGTGGCCCGGCCCACCGCTGCACCGGTGCCGCCCAACTGGCGCCCCTACCTCGACAAGCTGCCGGCCGACCCCTGGAACCAGCCCTACCAGTACGTGAACCCCGGTGTGCACGGCGAGGTGGACGTGCTGTCGCTGGGAGCCGATGGTCAACCCGGCGGAGAGGGCAAGGACGCCGACATCGGCAGCTGGCAGTGAACACCCGCACACGCGGCTTCACACTGCTGGAGCTGCTGGTGGTGGTGTCCATCATCGCGCTGGCCACCGCTGGCGTGAGTCTTTCCTTGCGGGACAGCGATTCCACGGCGCTGGAGAACGAGTCCCTCCGGCTGGCCGCACTGCTCGAGTCGGCGCGGGCGCAGTCGCGCGCCAGCGGCGTGCCGGTGCGCTGGAAACCCAATGGAGAGGGTTTCGAGTTCCAGGGCATCACCTCGCGCTCCAAGTCGGCGGACTCACTGACCAGACCCCGCAGCTGGCTTCACCCGGAAACACGGGTGCGCGTGGTCCAGCCGCCAGGCACCTCGGAGCTGCTGCTTGGGCCGGAACCGCTGATCGCGGCCCAGCGCATCGAACTGGCCCGAGGCGAGCAGCGCCTGGTGCTGGGCACAGACGGCCTCGCCCCCTTTGCCGTGATCGCAGAACCGGCCACGCCATGAACCGGCACAGCCGCGGCTTCACGCTGATCGAGATCCTCGTGGCCCTGGCCGTGGTGGCAGTGGCGCTGGCCGCCGGTTCCCAGGCCACCTCGGCACTCACACGAGCCGCCGCGCGCCAGAGCGACCAGTGGCTGGCGCAGCTGTGCGCCGAAAACGAACTGATCCGGTTGCGCCTGCTGCGACAGTTGCCGGGCACCGGTGAGAGCACCAGCGAGTGCCAGCAGGCGGGCCGCACACTCAAAGTGAGGCTGTCGGTGCAACCCACCCCCAACCCGAACTTCCAGCGCGTCGACGCGATCGTGGAGGGCGCGGTCGATGGCAACGAAGTCCGGCTGCTGAGCCTGTCGACCGTGATGGGACGGTACTGATGCGCACGGGTGACCCGACCCCACTGCGACGCGAACGGGGCTTCACCCTGGTCGAACTGCTGGTGGCGCTGGCGGTGATGTCCATGCTGGCCATGCTGAGCTGGCGTTCCATCGATGCCATGCAGCGGACCCAGACCCTGACCCAGGAGCGGGCCGACGAGCTGCTGCGGTTGCAGGCGGCGCTGGGACAGTGGGCCGCCGACCTGGACGCGCTGGTGGACACCAAGGAGCTCAGCCCGCTGGCGTTCGACGGCCGGGTGTTGCGCCTGACCCGGCGGGATGCCGCGGAAAGCGCGCTGCGCAGCGACGGCATCCGAGTGGTGGCCTGGACACGCATGCAGTCCGGCAGTGCGGGCGCCCAGTGGATGCGCTGGCAGTCCGGCCCGATCAAGCGCCGGGACGAACTGGCCGATGCCTGGGCCAGGGCCGCGGCATGGATCGAATCGCCCGCGGAGATCGACGGCCGAGACACCCAGGTCGCGCTGGCGGCGATCGACCAGTGGCAGCTGTTCTATCACCGTGGTGAAACCTGGGGGAACCCGCAATCCTCCGTCGGAAACGAAAACGCAGGCGTCACCCTGGGGGGCGGCGACGCGATCCCCAACGGCGTGCGTCTGGTGCTGAACCTGTCGGCGGGAAGAGGCCTCTCCGGAACGCTGACCAGCGACTGGGTGCGCCCGTCCCTGCTGGCCGCACGCTGATGAAGAAGATGCGCGCTTCATCCAAAGAACGTGGTGCCGCCCTGCTGCTGGCCATGCTCACGGTGACCCTGGTGGCGACCCTGGCCTCCGCGGCCCTCTGGCAGCAGTGGCGGTCCTCCGAAGTCGAGGCCGCCGAGCGGCAGCGCCTTCAGGCTGGCTGGATCCTGGTGGGCGCCCTGGACTGGGCGCGGCTCATCCTGCGCGAAGACGGGCGCAGCAACCGCACCAGCGGGGCCGCCGACCACCTGGGCGAGCCGTGGGCGACGCCTCTGGAAGAAGCCCGGTTGTCCTCCTTCCTGGCCGCCGACAAGAACAACAGCGCGGACGACCTGATGCCCGCGTTTCTGTCCGGCGAAATCAAGGACGCCCAGTCCCGGCTGAACTTCGGCAACCTCGTCAGGGTCAGCCAGACGGGTTCTCAATCGAAGGTCGAGCTGTCGTCCGCCGACCTTGCCATGTTCGAGCGGCTGTTCGCCCTGCTGAACCTGCCCAAGCCCGAACTGGAAGCGGCGTCTGCCAACCTGCTCAAAACCACCGAACGGGCCCTCAACGACCCGGAACCGTCCACCTCGCCGCTGACGCCCCAGCGCTTCGCCCAGCTGGCCTGGCTGGGCCTGAGTCCGAGCACCCTGCAGGCCCTGCGGCCCCATGTGACGGTCCTGCCCGAACGCACCCTGCTCAACCTGAACACCGTCACACCCGAGGTGCTCAGCGCCAGCGTGCCGGGCCTGGACCTGGCGCTGGCCCAGCAGGTGGTGGCTGCGCGGGACACCATGCCTTTCACCAAACTGGAGGATGCCATCCAGCGCATCCCTGGCGCCAGCCAGCAATCGGTCAGCAGCCAGCGCCATGATGTGCGCAGCCGGTTTTTTGAGGTGTACATCCGTCTTCGACTGGACGACACCGTGATCGAAGAACGCTCGCTGGTCCAGCGCGATGGCTTGAGAACCCGCGTGCACTGGCGCGAACGGGTGGCGCCATCATGAACATCAGCTTCATCCGCTGGCCCCGCCTCGTCCCTAAAATAGCCCTCCGCCCGGTACCCACGGGGCATTGCAGCCCCTCTATCACGTGCTGATCCTCACTCCGACCAACTTCAGCGCCGCCATGCCCACATCGACCTCGGTGCTGGACTGGGTGCTTTCTTCCAACGGACGGGTCGCGTCGGACCACGGGGGCTGCGCACTGTCGTTGCTGCCCGCCGACGACGATGTCGTGCTGGTGTTGCCGCCCCGCCTCGTGTCCTGGCACCGGGTGGCGCTGCCCAAGGTGGCGAGCGCCCGCGTAAGAGCTGCCCTGGACGGGATGCTGGAAGACCGGCTGCTGGATGATCCGGCGGAGCTTCACCTGGCCCTCGAACCGGGCAGCCGTCCAGGACAGACGCTCTGGGTGGCCGCCTGCAACAAGGCCTGGCTCCAGGCCTGGCTCCAGACCCTCGAGGCCGCCGGACGGCCCGCCACCCGCATCGTGCCGGCCCTCTGGCCCACGTCGGCGGTCGGTTCGGAACACGGCGAAACCGTGCACTGGGCGCACGACGAAGGCAACCGCGTCTGGCTGTCCACCGCCAGCCCGCTGGGGGTGCGCAGCATTCCCCTGCGCGAAAACGGTTCAAGCACCTACGGCGCCTCCAGCAGGTTCGGCGCCGACAGCTCCTTTGGTCCGGCCAGCACCTTCGGCGACTCCAGCTTCGGCAGTCTCGGATCGTCAACCGGCCGAGGCCCCGAGTACACCCTGACCGTAGCGTCCGACCCGGCCACCACGAGCTGGTTCGCGGACCCGTCGATCACCGGTCTGGCCGAACAGGTGTGCAACCAGCGCTTCGACCTCATGCCGACAGCCGACTGGCTGCTGCGCTGCGCGCAGTCCGACTGGAACCTCGCCCAGTTCGATCTCCGGCTGTCCAGCGGAGCGCGGCGCACGCAGCGCATGCGGCAGGGATGGCGCCACTTTGCCAGCGCCGCACCATGGAAGCCGGCGCGCTGGGCCCTGGTGGCGCTTGTGCTGACCGTCCTTGGCGGCGTGAACGCGATGGCCTGGAAAGAACGTTCGGCCCTCCAGGCCAAGCAACAGGCCATCCGGCAGACCCTGCAGAGCACCTTCCCCGAGGTCGGTCTCGTGCTGGACGCCCCGGTGCAGATGCAGCGCGAACTCACCCGGCTGCAGCAGGCCAGCGGCACCCTGTCGGCACAGGATCTCGAAGGCATGCTCGCCTTCATTGCGGCGACCGAGCCTGGCGCGTCTCTCAGCAGCATCGACTTCCTGAGCGGCGAAGCAAGACTGGGCATCGGGGGGCTGCCCGACGACCGCCTGTTGGCACTGCAACAGGCCATGGCCTCGCGGGGCTGGCAGGTCAGCTCGGATTCGGGCATGTTGAATGTCCAGGCAAAGGCCCCCTGATGTCTGCCAAACGATCTATCCCAGTTTCTTCGGCCTTCGCCCGGGTGGGCCAGCGCCTCGGTTCCTCCTTGCAAGGCCTGCCCGCCCGCCAGCAGAAGGCCCTGCGCCTTGCGGCCTGGGTGGTGGGTGTGGCCCTCTTGTGGTGGGTGGCACTGGCGCCGGCCGTGTCCACCCTGCGGCAGGCGCGCACACAGCACATCGAGCTGGACAAGTCCTTGGGGCGCATGCAGGAGATGGCGGCCAGCGCCGAAATCATCCGCACCCAGAATGCTGCCCCCGTGCCCGCACCCGAAGTGGCCAGGCAGGCGCTGGAGCAGGCCACCAGCGGACTGGGCGCCGGCGCGCAGCTCGCGCAGCAGGGCGACCGCGTCACCGTCACCCTGCGGGAGATTCCGGCTGCGACCCTGGCGCAGTGGCTGCAGCAGGTGCGCGTGAACGCCCGCGTTGTGCCGGTGCAAGTGCAGCTCCAGCGCAGCGGCAACAACCCCTCATGGACAGGACAGGTGGTGCTGGCCGGTCCGGGACTGGCGGGCCAATGACGGAACACCGCAAACCCGCACGCTGGGCCTGGCTGGGGGCCATCCTCGGCACGCTGCTCGCCCTGATCGCGTTTGCGCCCGCGTTGTGGGTGGGTGCCCTGCTCTCGCACTACACCAGCGGCAAGGTGCAATTGCTCAACACCGGGGGCACGGTTTGGAGCGGACATGGCGATGTGCTTCTGAGCGGCGGCGAGGGCAGCCGTGGTCAGACGGCGCTGCCACAGGGACTTCGCTGGAAGCTGCGTCCCGGCTGGTCCCAGGGCCCGGTGCTGCGCATGAGCCTGTCCTCGCCCTGCTGCACCGAACAACCGATGTCCATTGCCTTGCGCCCCGGCTTCGGCGGTGCACAGGTGCGTGTCGACGCCTTCAGCAGCCGCTGGCCGGCCGCCATGCTGGTCGGCCTGGGCACGCCGTGGAACACCCTGCGCATGGACGGGCAACTGCTGGTGCAGTCGCCCGGTTTCTCCCTGGCCCTGAATGGCGGGCGTCCCCGCCTGGACGGGCAGCTGGTGGTGGAGGCCCACGACCTCGCCACGCGCGTGTCCACCCTGCGCCCTCTGGGCAGCTACCGGGTCGAGTTCCGCTCGGCGGGGGATGGCGACAACGCCGCACTGAAGCTGGCCACGCTCAAAGGCGGCCTGCTGCTCGATGGCGATGGTCAGTGGTCGGGCGGGCGCCTGCGTTTCCGGGGTGTGGCATCGGCTGCGCCCGGCCAGGAGTCGGCCCTGGCCAACCTCCTGAGCATCATTGGCCGCCGCGATGGCGCCCGTACCCTGTTGACGTTTGGTTAACAGCCAGAGCGAGACTTCGCGATAGGATCAACAGATGAAATCGACCCATTCCCCTGCCGTGCTGGCACTGGCGCTCGCCGTGCTGACCGGCACCCTGGGTGCCCCGACCGCATGGGCCCAGTCCAAGAACGCTGCCGAGCCGGTCGTGCTCAACTTCGTCGGCGCCGAGATTGAAGCCGTGGCCCGCACCATGGCCACCATCACCGGCCGCAATGTGGTGGTGGACCCGCGGGTCAAGGGCACCGTCAACCTGTCGACCGACAGGCCGGTGGCCCCCATCGTGGCTCTCAACCAGTTTGCCGCCGCACTGCGCCTGCAGGGCTTCTCGCTGATCGAAACCGGCGGCCTGTACAAGATCGTGCCCGAGGCCGACGCCAAGCTCCAGAGCAACACCGTCAGTGCCGGCCCGGTCAGCCAGCTGCCCGCCAGCAACCAGATCGTCACCCAGATCTTCCGGCTCAACCACGAATCCGCCAACAATCTGGTGCCCGTGCTGCGCCCGCTGATCGGGCCCAACAACACCATCAACGTCAACCCGGGCAACAACTCGCTGGTCATCACCGACTACGCCGACAACCTGCAGCGCATCGGTCGCATCATCGCGTCGCTGGACGTCTCCGGCGCCACCGATGTGGAAGTGATCCCGCTGCAGCACGCCGTGGCCGCCGACCTGGCCCCCATGGTGCTCAAGCTGATCGAGCCGGGCAGCACGGGCGTGGCCGCCGCCGGACAGGCGGGGGACACCTCGTACAAGACCACCCTGATCGCCGAACCCCGCAGCAACAGCCTCGTGTTGCGGGCCGCAAATCCCGCGCGCCTGGCCCTGGCCCGATCCCTGGTGGCCCAGCTGGACCGCCCGAGCAGCGTCGATGCGGCCGGCAACATCCATGTGGTCTACCTGAAGAACGCCGATGCGGTCAACCTCGCGGCCACGCTGCGGGCCGCCATGGCCGGCGAAGGCAGCGGCGGAGCGGCCGGGGCGACCGGCGTCACGACGGTGCGCAGCAGCACCGGCGGCATGTCCCAGACGCCCAGCACCGCCGCCAACCCCGCCACCACGCCGGTGACGGCGAGCGCCGGCCCGTCCACCGGCGGCCAGATCCAGGCCGACCCGGCGACCAACGCCCTGATCATCACTGCGCCCGAGCCGCAGTACCGCCAATTGCGCGCCGTGATCGACCAGCTGGATTCGCGCCGTGCGCAGGTCTATGTGGAGAGCCTGATCGCCGAAGTCAATGCCGACAAGGCCGCCGAGTTCGGCATCCAGTGGCAGGGCCCACTGGGCAACCTCGGCGAGAACACCGTGGGGCTGCTGGGCACCAACTTCGGCACCGGTGGCAACAACATCCTGACCAACCTGCTGCCCATCGCCCAGGCCGACACCGCCAAGATCCAGGCGCCCGGCACGGGCCTGAACTTCGGTATGGCCTCGCGCCGCAACGGCATCTACCTGCTGGGCTTCCTGGCGCGCTTCCTGCAGCAGAACGGCGACGGCAACATCCTGTCCACGCCCAACCTGCTGACGCTGGACAACGAGGAAGCCAAGATCGTGATCGGCCAGAACGTGCCGTTCGTGACCGGGCAATTCACCAACACCGGCGCCGGCAACGGCAACAACGGCTCGGTCAACCCGTTCCAGACCATCGAGCGCAAGGACGTGGGCCTGACGCTGCGCGTCAAGCCGCAGATCAGCGAGAACGGCACCATCAAAATGACCATCTTCCAGGAGGTCAGCAGCGTGCAGGCGTCGTCGGTCAACTCGACCACCGGCCTCATCACCAACAAGCGCACCATCGAATCGACCGTGCTGGTCGATGACGGCGGCATCGTGGTGCTGGGCGGCCTGCTGCAGGACGAATACTCCGGCAACCAGGAGAAGGTGCCCGGCCTGGGCGACATCCCGCTGTTTGGCAACCTCTTCAAGAGCGAGAGCCGCAACCGCAAGAAAACCAACCTGATGGTGTTCCTGCGGCCGGTGGTGTTGCGCGACGCCCGCTCCACCAACAGCTTCTCGCTCGACCGCTACGAGCTGATGCGGTCGGCGCAGAAGGACGCGCAGCCTTCCTCCAGCGCTGTGGTCCCCGTGAATGTGGGTCCGGTCATGCCGCCGCAGCGTGCCCCCGAAAGCACGCCCCCGGCCGCGCCTGCAGCCACTCCGGCATCGCCGGCTGCGCCGTCGAACTGACGGAACCCCGATGAAACACCCGCTGCCCTACGCCTTCGCGCGCGAAAACCTCTGGCTGCTGGAAGAGGAGGACGGGCGGCTGACCCTGCGGGGCAGCTCCAGCGCCGCCGAAGATGAAGATGCGCAGACGCGCCGGCTGTCGGCGCTGTCGGAAATCCTCCGCTGCCACGATGTGGAGGAACTGCAGTGGGAGCCGGGCGAGTTGCTGGCCCAGCGCATCAGCGCGGCCTACGCGCAGGGCGAGTCCAGCGCCGCGGCGGTGGTCAGCGAGGTGCAGAGCGACGCCGACCTCAGCCGCATGATGCAGGAGCTGCCGGCCATCGAAGACCTGCTGGAAACCGCCGACGACGCGCCCATCATCCGCATGCTCAACGCCCTGCTCACGCAGGCCGCGCGCGACGGGGCCAGCGACATCCACATCGAACCCTTCGAGCGCCATTCAAGCGTGCGCTTCCGCGTCGACGGCACGCTGCGCGAGGTGGTGCAGCCCAACCGGGCGCTGCACGCCGCACTGATCTCGCGCCTGAAGATCATGGCCGAGCTGGACATCTCCGAGAAGCGCCTGCCGCAGGACGGCCGCATCTCGCTGCGCATCGGCACCCGCGCGGTGGATGTGCGCGTCTCCACCCTGCCCAGCGCCCACGGCGAGCGCGCGGTGCTGCGCCTGCTGGACAAGAGCGAGAGCCGCCTCAACCTGGAAGCGGTCGGCATGCAGGGCGATGTGCTGGAGCGCTTCGAGAAGCTGATCCACCAACCGCACGGCATCATCCTCGTGACAGGGCCGACCGGCTCGGGCAAGACCACCACGCTGTACGCCTCGCTGCAGCGGCTGGACGCGACGCAGCAGAACATCATGACGGTCGAGGACCCGATCGAGTACGAGCTGCCCGGCATCGGCCAGACCCAGGTCAACGCCAAGATCGACCTCGACTTCGCACGCGCCCTGCGCGCCATCCTGCGCCAGGACCCGGACGTGGTCATGATCGGCGAGATCCGCGACTTCGAGACCGCGCAGATCGCGATCCAGGCCTCGCTCACCGGTCACCTGGTGCTGGCCACGCTGCACACCAACGATTCGGTCAGCGCCGTGACGCGCCTGATCGACATGGGCGTCGAGCCCTTCCTGCTGAGCAGCTCGCTGCTCGGGGTGCTCGCGCAGCGCCTGGTGCGCAAGCTCTGCCCGAAGTGCAAGCGCCAGGACGCCAACGGTCGCTGGCACCCGGTCGGCTGCGCGCACTGCAACCAGTCCGGCTACAAGGGCCGCACCGGCATCTACGAGCTGCTCGTGACCGGCGACAAGATCCGCTCGCTCATCCACAACCGCGCGGCTGAAAGCAAGATCTTTGTGGCCGCCGAAGCCGCCGGCCTGCGCACCATGCGCGCCGACGGTCAGCGGCTGATCGACGAAGGCATCACTTCGGAAGCCGAAGTCCTGAGCGTGACGAGAGACTGAGCGTTCTCATGCCCGCCTATTCCTTCGAAGCGCTGAACGCGCAGGGCGCGACGCAGAAAGGCCTGATCGACGCCGACACCGCCAAGGCGGCGCGCAGCATGCTGCGGGGCCGGGGCCTGGTGCCGCTGGCGGTCGAGCCGGCGGTGTCATCCAACAGTGGTGGCCGTGGCAGCGGCCTGAACATGACGCTATGGGGCGGCCGTGTCTTCAACGCCACCACACTGGCGGTCTGGACCCGGCAGCTCGCCGGCCTGGTGTCCTCGGGCCTGCCACTGGAACGTGCGCTCTCGGCCCTGGCCGAGGAAGCCGAAAAAGACGAGCAGCGCCGCCTGGTCGCCAGCCTGCGGGCCGAGGTCAACGCCGGGGCGTCGTTCGCCACCGCGCTTGGCCAGCACCCGCGCGAGTTCTCGCCCATCTACACCGGCGTCATCGCGGCCGGCGAGCAGAGCGGGCAGCTGGGCACGGTGCTGGAAAGCCT
The DNA here is from genome assembly GCF_004006415.1 of Hydrogenophaga sp. NH-16. Lineage (NCBI taxonomy): Bacteria > Pseudomonadati > Pseudomonadota > Betaproteobacteria > Burkholderiales > Comamonadaceae > Hydrogenophaga > Hydrogenophaga sp. NH-16. Next base: position 1,113,303 of record NZ_CP029344.1, on the reverse strand, counting down.
GGCCGACGACCTCGAAACCCGCGAGGCCCTCAAGAACAAGCTGATCGGCGCCTCGCTCTACCCCGCCATCGTCACCGTGGTGGCGATCGTGATCGTGGTGTTCCTGGTCAGCTACGTGGTGCCGCAGGTGGCGGGCGTGTTCGCGGGCAGCAAGCGCGCCCTGCCCTTCCTGACCGTGGTGATGCTGGCCATCAGCGACTTCGTGCGCAACTACGGCTGGCTCATGCTCGGCCTGCTGGTGCTGGCCGGTGTGGGGCTGGTCCTGGCCCGGCGCAACGACGCGCTGCGATTGCGCATGGACGCGGCCTGGCTGCGCCTGCCCCTGGTGGGGCGCCTGGCGCGCGGCTACAACGCGGCCCGCTTCGCCGCCACGCTGGCCATGCTGGCCGCGGCGGGGGTGCCGATCCTGCGGGCGCTGCAGACCGCGGCCGAAACCCTGTCCAACCGCTCGATGCGCGCCGACGCGCTGGACGCTCTGGTGCTGGTGCGCGAAGGTGCGCCGCTGGCGTCCGCGCTGGCCAGCAAGAAGCGCTTTCCGCCGCTGGTGGCCATGTTCGCGCGGCTGGGCGAGCAGACCGGCCAGCTGCCGGTGATGCTGCAGCGCGCCGCCGTCCAGCTCGGCGCCGAGGTGCAGCGCCGCGCCATGCACCTGGCGACCATCCTGGAGCCGCTGCTGATCGTGGCCATGGGTGTGGTCGTGATGCTGATCGTGCTGGCGGTGCTGATGCCCATCATCCAGCTCAACCAACTCGTCAAGTAAACATGCCGGTCACCCTGGACGGACAGCTCGTCGTCGCCATTTCCTCGCGCGCCCTGTTCGACTTCGAGGAAGAGAACCGCGTTTTCGAAACCGGTGACGACCGGGCCTACATGAAGCTGCAGCTGGACCGGCTGGAGCAGCCCGCCCAGCCGGGCGTGGCCTTCTCGCTGGTGAAGAAGCTGCTGGCCTTCAACGACCCGCAGGCCCAGCGGGTCGAGGTGGTGATCCTCTCGCGCAACGACCCGGTCTCGGGCATGCGGGTGTTCCGCTCGGCCCAGCACTACGGCCTGCCGATCCAGCGCGGCAGCTTCACGCGCGGCCAGCCGCCCTGGCGCTACCTGCGGCCGCTGCGCGCCAACCTGTTCCTCTCGACCCACCTGGCCGATGTGCGCGCCGCGCTCGACGCCGGCGTGCCGGCCGCGCAGGTCTACCCGCAGTCGGTGCGCGCCAGCGACGCCCACCCGAACGAGGTGCGCATCGCCTTCGACGGCGACGCGGTGCTGTTCTCCGACGAGGCCGAGCGCGTGTTCCAGGCACAAGGCCTCAACGCCTTCCAGCAGCACGAGCGCGACAAGGCCGCACAGCCGCTGGCCGGCGGACCGTTCAAGCCCCTGCTCGAAGCCCTGCACCGACTGCAGGCCGAAGGCACGAACGCCATGCGCATCCGCACCGCGCTGGTCACGGCGCGCTCGGCGCCGGCCCACGAACGTGCCATCCGCACCCTGATGGACTGGGGCATCGACGTGGACGAGGCCATGTTCCTCGGCGGCCTGCCCAAAGGGCCGTTTCTGCGCGAGTTCGAACCCGACTTCTTCTTCGACGACCAGACCGGCCACATCGAATCGGCCTCGCTCCATGTGCCGGCCGGGCATGTGGCCAGTGGCATTTCGAACAACTGACCATGAACAAGTTTCAGAGCTTTCGCGCCTTCGCGCGCAAGGTGCTCGCACTCGCCGTACCCTACTTCAACTCGGAAGAGAAGTGGAAGGCGCGTGGCCTGCTGGCAGCGATCATCGTGCTGAACCTGGCGGCCGTGTACATGCTGGTGCTGCTCAACGAGTGGAACCGCGTCTTCTACGACGCGCTGCAGAACAAGGACCAGGTCACCTTCTGGCGCGAGCTGGGCCGCTTCACCTACCTGGCCTTCGGCTTCATCATCATCGCGGTCTACCGCTTCTACCTGCGCCAGGTGCTGGAGATGCGCTGGCGCAACTGGATGACCAAGCACTACCTCGACCGCTGGCTGTCCAACAAGGCGTTCTACCAGCTCGAACTGCACCGCTTCGCCAAGGACACCGACGCGCCGCCCGACAACCCGGACCAGCGCATCGCCGAGGACCTGAACCTGTTCACCAGTTCGACGCTGGGCCTGTCCATGGGCCTGCTGAGTTCGGTGATCACGCTCGTGAGCTTCGTCGGCATCCTCTGGACGCTCTCGGGCAGCTTCTCGTTCGACTTCAACGGTGGTTCGTACACCATCCCCGGCTTCATGGTCTGGATGGCGGTGCTGTACTGCGTGGTCGGCAGCGTGCTGGCGCACTACATCGGCCGGCCGCAGATCAAGCTCAACTTCCAGCAGCAGCGGGTGGAGGCCGACTTCCGGGTGCACCTGGTGCGCGTGCGCGAGTACAGCGAGTCGATCGCGCTGGACCGCGGCGAGCCGGTGGAGCGCGGGTACCTGGGCGACCGCTTCGGTGCGGTGCTGGACAACTACTGGAAGCTCATCAAGGCGCAGAAGCGCCTGATCTGGTTCACCAACGGCTTCGGCCAGGCCGCCGTGGTGTTTCCCTTCATCGTGGCGGCGCCCCGCTTTTTCAGCGGGGTGATCCAACTGGGCGAGCTGATGCAGATTTCCTCGGCTTTCGGCCGGGTGCAGGACTCGCTGTCCTGGTTCGTCGACAACTACGATGCCCTGGCCGCCTGGCGCGCCACCACCGACCGGATCACCAGCTTCGAGGAGAGCTTCCAGGCCCTGCAGGCGGCGCCCCTGCAGTCGGTGCCGGCCACCGAGGCCGACACGCTGCAGATCGACGCACTCGACCTGGCGCTGCCGGGCGGTGTCGCGCTGATGTCGGCCGGCGGGCTGAGCCTGAAGGCCGGAGACAGTCTGCTGGTCAAGGGCCCTTCGGGCAGCGGCAAGTCGACCCTGTTCCGGGCCCTGGCCGGCATCTGGCCCTGGGCGAAGGGCAAGCTGCAAAAGCCGGCTGACTTCGAACAGCGAGTGATGTTCCTGCCGCAGCGGCCCTACTTCCCCGTGGGCAGCCTGCGCAAGGCGCTGGCCTACCCCGAACCGGCCGACCGCTACGGCGACGAGCAGCTGCGGCAGGCGCTGCACGACGCCCTGCTGCCGCACCTGGCCGACCGGCTGGACGAAGAGGACAGCTGGGGCCAGAAGCTCTCGGGTGGCGAGCAGCAGCGGCTGGCCGTCGCGCGCGCCCTGCTCAAGCAGCCGCGCTGGCTGTTCGTGGACGAAGCAACCAGCGCGCTGGACGAGACGGCCGAACACCAGGTGTACGAACGGCTGCAGGCGCTGGTCCGGGCCCAGAACGGTGCCCTGGTGTCCATCGCCCACCGGCCCACGGTCGCGGCCTTCCATGCCCGGCGCTGGGAACTGGAACCCGGCACCGCGGAGGGGGCCCGCTTCGTCCTGGCAGCGCGCTGAGCGACGCCTGGTAACACTCTCGGCCCGCCATGGCCTTGCGCAGCCGGTTGCGCCGCCGTAGGCTGGGTGTTTTCTGTGGTGGAGACACGCCGTGGGCACACACCCGCCGTCGGCGGCCAGGCGCCTGTCGGCGGCCCGTCGCCAGGCCCTGCAGCAGTACAGGGCCCGGGCCGACCGGTACGACAGCGAACTGGAACCGTTCGAACCCCTGCGCCGGGAGGCGATACAGCGCCTGGACCTGCGGCCCGGCGAGACCGTGCTCGACGTGGGCTGCGGCACCGGCCTGAGCTTCGGGCCGCTGCTTGACCGCCTGGGTCCCCGCGGCCACATCGTCGGCATCGAACAATGCCCCGAAATGATGGCCCAGGCACGCCTGCGCTTCCCCGACCGGCGCGCGCACCAGCTGCGGCTGGTGCAGGCACCGGTGGAAGAGGCGCAGTGGCCGGGCCTGGCCCACGCCGCCCTGTTCCACTTCACGCACGACATCCTGCGCAGCCCGCGCGCACTCGACAACGTGCTGGCGCACCTCGCGCCCGGCGCGCGCGTGGTCGCCACCGGACTTCAGTGGGCCGCGCCCTGGGTCTGGCCGGTCAACCTCTTCGTGCTCGGTGCGGCGCTGTATTCGGTCAGTTCCCTCGACGGCCTGGCGCAGCCCTGGAGCGAACTGGCACCAAGGCTCGAAGGCTTTGAGGTGCACCCCACCTGGATGGGCGGCATCTTCATGGCCACCGGGGTCTGGCCGGGCCGGGCGCCCTGAACCCGGGGCGCTGGGCCAGAGGCGGGCTCAGGGCACCTCCGCTGCGTGGCAGGCCACGCAGAGCTTGTTGCCCTCGGTGTCACGGAAGTAGGCGCCGTAGTAGTTCGCGTGGTACTCGGGCCGCAGGCCCGGCGGCCCTTCGCAGCGACCGCCATGGGCCAGTGCGACTGCGTGGGCGCGGTCGACCGTGGCGCGGCTGCTGGCCATGAAAGCCGTCATCGCCCCGTTGCCCGGCGTGTGCGGCTGGCCATCGAAGGGGGTACCGATGAGCAGCAACGGGCGCGGGTCGGGCGACGACTGCCAGCCGGCCCAGGGGCGCCCGGGTTCGCAGAAGCGCTCCTGCACACCCAGCACCGGCATCAAGGCGCGGTAGAACGCCAGGGCCCGCGGGAAGTCCGACACGCCGATGAAGATGTGGGAAAACATGCGATGCGCCCTCCTTGGAACCGGCCTCAGACCCGTGTCCGCAGTTCCTGCATCGTCGTCACGAGCAGGCGCAGCCCGAAAGCGCCGACCAGGCCGGCCGCCCCGCGGTTGAACAGCGTGCGCCCGCGCTGGTAGGCGGACTGGACGCGGCCGTGCGAGAACGCGAGCGCGAGAAACACGTGCCAGACCACCGCGTTGAACCAGCACAGCAGCACCGCGCCGGCCAGCACCGCAGGCCCCGGCGAGGGCGGCAGCGCGGTGGCGAACACGCTGCCGAAGAACAGCGCCGTCTTGGGGTTGAAGACATTGGTGATGAAGCCCATGCGGAACGCTGCCGCGCGGCTGGTCGTCACCGCCTTCACCTCGGTGGCGACCGCCGCTGGCGACTGCCACAGCTTCCACGCGACGTAGCACAGGTAGGCACCACCGGCGATCTGGAACGCCTGGCGCAGCGCCGGGTGGGCGGAAAACGCCGCCCCCATGCCCAGGATCGCCAGCAAGGCCCAGAGAAAGGTCACGGTGGTGATGCCCGCCGCCGCCGACAGCGACACGCTGCGCGGACTGCCCGCCGCCAGCTGCAGGATCAGAACGAAGTTCACGCCCGGCGTGACCAGGGCAACCCAGTGCAGCACGGCGATGGTGAGGAAGGTGGTGAGCATGATGGGAATGTCCGAATTCAGTGGCCAGGAACCCAACCAGGAAGCAGACCCGCCTGGTTTTCAGCCGCCTCGCGAAACGACACCCACGGACACGAGGCGGCGAACGCCAGCAACACCTGAACCGCCTCTTCCGTCTGGCCTGCGAGCATCAGATCGTCGGCCCGGATGATCGCCGACATGGTGGCCCGGTTCCAGTCGCTCTCGTTGGCGCGCAGGTCGAGTACCGTTTCGGCAAACTGCGCGGGCGTCCTGATTCCGGGCAGTTCGGCACCGTCCAGACAGAGCGCCACATGGGCCTGAAGCCGGGCCAGGTTTTCTGGCGAGAAGCGGACAGCGATCTGGTCTGACTCGAGTTCGGCCAGCTGGTGAAACCAGTCGATCGACGCCATGCGAAGGGCATCGCGGTCCTCAGTGCTCACCACACCAGCTCCGCTGCCGCCACCACCCGGTTCCTGCGCCCTGGGTACGACAGCCAGGGCAGCACCGCGTTGAACTCGCGCACGATGGCATCGGCTTCGACCACGGTGCCCTCGCCGGTGTCGAGGCGTTTGGCGATATGGCCGTCGCCGATCAGCGTGAGGTCGTAGCCGCGTTCCAGTGCGGCGTAGGCGGTGGCGCGGATGCACCAGCCGGTGACGGCCCCGCACAGCACGATGTGAGCGACCCCGCGCGCCGCCAGTTCGGCCTCCAGCGTGGTCTGTTCGAACGAGGAGTTGTGCTGCTTGTAGACGCGGATGTCGTCCACCTGCGGCGCCAGCGCCGGCACCCACTGCCATTCGGCGCTGCCCCGGGGCAACTCCTCGTCGTCGTGCTGCACCCAGATGATGGGCACACCCGCATCGCGGGCCTTGCGCACCGCGAGCGTGATGTGGTCGAGCTGTCGGGATATGTCGCCCGCGGCGGCGACGACGCCAACCTGCACGTCGACGATGAGCAATGCGGACCGGTTGCCCGTTCGAATGGTGGCCATGCGCTGGATCTCCCCAAAGTGGGCCACAGTCTAAAGGCGGCACCGGCCCGCGGACCGTCCGCGCCTCACCCCAGCGGGTTGATCACCCCGGCGGCCGGTATGTTGCCCTGCCCCTTCATGCTCTCGACGAACTTGAACAGGTCGGTCATGGTGAAGTGGGTTCCCGCCTTCGGCAGGTCGCGTGGTGTGCCGGCGTTGAGCACGCTTTCCGGATCGTCCTTGATCAGGCCCACGATCACTTCGGCCACGATGGCACCGCCGATCGGCCCCAGGTGCTGACCGCCTTCCAGCACCTCGGCCTCCTTGAGGATGTAGAACCACAGCGGCGTCTGGTGGGTCAGGTGGTGCTTCTTGACCACGGCCCCGGCGGTGCCGGATTGCAGCTGCGCCGCCGTCAGCTGCGCGATGCCCATGCGCGCGGCCACCGCCTGGCCTGGCGGCAGCTTGTAGTGTTTCGCGCCGCGCAGCAGGTTCAGCTGCGCCAGGAACGGCGAGTCGGGGGCGTTGCCGATGCGCAGCCGGTCGGTGAGCGCGGCGTCGATGGCGAAGGCCCGCTGCGCCGTGGCGCCCAGGCCGTCGAACATCTGCCGCCAGTCGAGCAGCCAGTTGGTGGGGTAGCGCGTGCCGCCGAGAAAACCCCCGTCGCCGGTGAAGGTGAAGGCCAGCCGGAAGTCTGCGAGCTGGGGCCCCGCGGCGAAGTTGAACACCTTGTTGAAGTGGTAGGCCGGGCGGACCATGCTGTGGCCGAAACGGTAGGCCGCGCCTGAGAACTCCAGCGGCATGTAGGGCGAGCTGGCGAGATAGCCCGGGCCGATCAGGTAGTACTTGAGCTCCTTGAGCGCGTTCTTCACCGCCTTGGCGCCCGCCACCGCCGGCAGGTACTCGTGCAGCACGATCTGCTGGTAGTGGTGGGTCACCACCTTGCGCACATCGGCGAACGAGAGTTCGGGAAAGCGCAGGCTGACCGCGTTGTGGAAGTGCAGCATGGTGCGGTGCAGCTGCGCCACGATGAGGTTCTCGTCGTTGCGCTTGTCGCCCAGCACCGCCGTGCGCTCGGGCAGGCCGTCGGCCACCCGCGGCAGGTCATAGAGCGCACCGTCCAGCGCCTGCACCTGCGCGTCGCCCCCTCCTGGCGCGGCCGCGGGCACGCTCTGCGCCGGCCCCACCAGCATCTGTGCCGAGGCGGTGGTGGTGTTGCGCTGGTACAGATAGGGCTGGTCGCGCGGGCCGGAGCCGTACACGCTGTCCAGGTCGAGCGCGGGGGTGCGGAAGTTGACCAGGTCGTCTACGTCCACCGCGTTCTCGCCCAGACTGGTGGGGTCGAAGGTCATGTCGTGGTCGACGAACTGGCCGAAGTAGGTGAAGCCGGCGGGAATGACGCCGTCCTTGCGTTCGGCCACGTGCATGGCCTCGCCCAGTTCGCGCAGGATGACCTCGTCCCGGGCGAGATCGCCGGTGGTCCAGGGCACGGCGGCGAGTTCGGGGAAGAGCAGGCCGAAGCGGCCCGGCTTCTGGAGGTTGCTGCGGGTGGGGTTGGCGTTGTCGGTGCTGTACCCGTGGCTGCGGGCGTGGGGTTTCTGATCCATCGTGACACTCCTGAAAGGCGCGGACATGGTCCGCTCAGACATGGATGACAGATTCACGTGGGCGAAGGCTGCTCCCCAGAGCTTGTACTTCTGCAGCGCTGCTCTCGATGATCCGCCGCGGTGCCGGACGGGCGCCATCGTGCGGCGCGGTTCCAGCGGCGGCGATGCTATGCCCGCCCCCCCGCGGACGAATCCACCACCCGAGGGATCACCAGGAACGGGTTGTTTCAGGCGCGTAACAGCGTGACATGGCCTTGTGCCGCGACGCCCGCGCATCGGCGGTCAGCACCGTCTGGGTGCCGATACAAACACACACAAAAAAGCCGGCTCGCGGGGCTGCGGCGCCGGCCATGGCCATCACACCGCGCGGTACCTCGCCCATCCCCGCGCCCGCAGCTCGCAGGCCGGGCATTGGCCGCAGCCGTAGCCCCAGTCGTGCCGGTGTTCGCGGTCGCCGAGGTAGCAGGTGTGGGTGTGCTCGACGATCAGGTCGACCAGCGCGTTGCCGCCGTCGGCCACGCCCGTGCCATCGCCCAGATCGTGCGCGAGCTGCCAGGTCTGGGCCTTGTCGATCCACATCAGCGGCGTGTCGATGAGGAAGCGGTGGTCCATGCCCAGGGACAGCGCCACCTGCAGCGCCTTCATGGTGTCGTCGCGGCAGTCGGGGTAGCCGCTGTAGTCGGTCTCGCACACGCCGGTCACGATGACCTGGATGTCGCGCCGGTAGGCCAGCGCCGCGGCCAGGGTGAGGAAGAGCAGGTTGCGGCCCGGCACGAAGGTGTTGGGCAGGCCGCTGGCCTCCATCCTGAAGGCCATGTCGCGGGTGAGCGAGGTCTCGCTGACCTTGCCCAGCACGGCCAGGTCCAGCAGGTGGTCTTCGCCCAGGCGCCCGGCCCAGGCGGGGAACTGTTCACGGATGTTCTGCAGCACCACGGTGCGCGCCTGCAGTTCCACGCTGTGGCGCTGGCCGTAGTCGAATCCCAGGGTTTCGACGCGCGGGTAGCGCGCGAGCGCATGGGCCAGGCAGGTGGTGGAGTCCTGTCCGCCGGAGAACAGGACGAGGGCGCTGGTGTGGTGGGCGGTGCGGGTCTGCGCGTTCATGCGCCGATGGTAGCGACCCGTGCCGCGGCGGAGCGTGGGGGTCGTCCGCTAACCCCTCAGGGGTGCCTTGGGTTCGGGCGCCAGCCCGTGGTCGCGGCTGGTGGCCAGCATGCGCAGCAGCCCGCGGTTGGCGTGTTCAAGCGAGACCTCGTGGCGCTCGCAGATGCCCGGCAGCCGGTCGATGCGGTCGGCGTCGCCCTGCGCACGCGCGATGTCCAGCAGCGGGTAGTACGGCCCGGTGCGGCTGAGCAGGGCGTCGGACACGCGCGGCGACAGCGGCAGATGCCCGATCAGCTGGGCCAGCGGCTCGCGCAGCAGCCGGTCGAGCTGGCCGAAGATGGCGGTGGTGTAGACCTCGGCGCGCAGCGCCTCGTCGGACCCGGGGTCGAGCAGGTGCTGGGCCAGCCGCGCCTGCATCACGTGGCCGTAGCGCACCGGGTGCAGGGCCATGTCTTCGTCGGCACCGGCCTGCTGCTCGATCAGCCAGCGGTCCAGCGCCGAGAAGCCCAGCATCATGATGGCGTGGCGCAGCGCGCCGATCTCGTGCCGGCCGCCGTACAGCGCCGAGTTGACGCGCAGCAGCAGGCGGTAGGCCAGCACCGGGTCCTGGCGGATGTAGCGCTCCACCCGTTCGATGGAGGCGTCCTTTTCGAGCGCCTGGCGGATCAGGGCGATGGCCACCGGGTCGCAGCCGGGCGCGCGGTGGCGAGTGGTGTGCAGCACGTCGTCGTCGGGCCAGCCCAGCACGCCCCAGGCGCCCGCCTCGTCGAGGCAGTGGTCGGCCAGCGCCCGGTTGCAGACGTTGCGGTAGATCTGTCCTGGCCGGATCGGGCTGGGCCGGGGGGGCACGGGCACGGCCTCGGTGGGCCGGCTCTGCAGGGCCTCCAGGGCGTCGGTCGCGTCCAGGTGCAGCAGGCTGCGCACGTCCAGCGGCACGTCGTATTCGTGGCGCACCTCGGCGAAGTCCGCGCGCCGGATGAGCTGGTGGCCATGGTGCACGGCCTGCGACAGCAGGGCCAGGCTTTCCGGACGGCCGAACAGCGCCGCCGGCACTTCGAGGCAGGTGTTGGGCACCGGCGCGCAGCGCAGGGCCTGGTGCATTAGCGAGGGCGATTCCAGCGCGAGGATGAGCATGGGCGCTGCCACCGGCCAGTCGTCGCCCAGCACCTGCATCAGGTGGGCGGCGTCGACCGAGGCGGGGTCGGTCGGCAGCACCGTCAGGCGCACCGCCGCGAGCAGCCGGTGCCGGTTCCAGACCGGCTGGTAGGCCATCGCGACGCTGTCAAGGACGGTGTGGCTCATGCGGCGTGTCCGGTGTCGGCTACAGGTACTGGAACAGCGAGAGCTTCTGGATCGAGGCGTAGGACTGGAGCGCCGCCTGGGCCCCCACTTCCATGGTCTTGAATTCCGAATAGGCCTTGACCAGGTCGATGTCGACCAGCCGAGAGTTCTCGATGGTGTGGTCGGCCTCCCGGTCGCCCAGCAGGTTGTCCATCGATTCGGCGCGGTTGAGCCACTCACCGGCCTGCGCGCGGGCCATCAGCATGCGCTCGTGTCCGGCGTCGAGTTCGCCCAGGGCGCGGCCAAGGTTGTGGGTGCGCAGGGCGGCGTCGCCGCTGCCGCCGTTGTCCAGGCGCAGGGTGTCGATGGCGTCCTGCATCACGCGGAACATGTCGGTCGGCGCGTTGGACGGCGTGATGTCCAGCTGGTCGCCGGCCCGCGGCTCGCCGTTGAGCCGGAAGGACATGCCGTCGAATTCGATTTGCGATCCGCTGCTGTAGGGCAGACCGGTCTGGCCGGGCACGGGTGTGCCGGTGGTCACGTCGACCACGCTGTACTGCATGGCGCCGGCGGTGCCGCTGAAGTCGATGCGGTAGTCGTGGCCGGTGAGCGCCGAGGGATCGCTCACCTGGCCGGTGTCGGCGCGCAGGCTGCCGGTGTTGCCGGCGGCCAGGTCGATGGAAAAGGTGCCGTTGCCGGCCGGAATGCGCATCCAGATGGCCTCGCCGTCCATGGCGTTGGGCAGCTGGTTGTCCCCGGCGGCCTTCTGGCCACGCTGGCCGTCGAAGCGCACCTCGTTGCTGCCGCTGCCGAACTCCTGCACGAAGGGCGTGGGCGAGCCACCGAGCCCGCCGAAAAGGCTCTGCCCGCTGCTGTTCTGGCGGTTCACCACCGCGAACAGCTGATCGCGCAGTCCCTCGATTTCCTTGGCCAGCGCCTGGCGCTCGGTGGGTCCGTAGCCGGCGTTGCCGCCCGCGATGACCAGCTCCCGCACGCGCTGCACCAGGTCGCCGGCTTCGCCCAGCGCGCTCTCGGCCTGCTGGATGCTGGTGCGCGAGGACTCCAGCGCGCGCTGGTCGGTCTGCACGCGCGAGAGCCGGGTCTGCACCGCTTCGGACAGGGCGGCGGCCACCGGGTCGTCGCTGGCGCGCAGCACCTGCTTGCCGCTGGCGATGCGCTCCTGCTGTGCGGCCATCTCCGCCTGGCGCTTGGTGAGCTGGGCGATGGTGGTGTCGTAGGTGTGGGCGGTGGCGACTCTCATGTCGGGGCTCCGGTGGATCAGCGCATGGTCTGTAGCAGCGTGTCGAACGTGCCCTGGGCGATCTGCATGAACTTGGCGGCGGCCTGGTAGGCCTGCTGGTACTGCAGCAGGCGCGCGGCCTCCTCGTCCAGGTTGACGCCCGAGACCGCGGCGCGCGCGGCTTCGTTGCTGGCGGCCACCTGGCCGGAGTAGCTGGCGGCGAACTGCGCACCCCGCACCCGCGTGCCGATGTCGGAGAGCACCGCGCTGTAGCCGTTGGAGAGCGAGACGCCGTCGAAGGTGGCGAGGTCGCGCAGCGCGAGCATGCCGCCGGCGTTGCCGCCGTTCTGCCCGTAGTTGGTGGTGGGCGCGGCGGTGATGGCGAAGCTGTCGCCGGCGGACGGGTTGCCGCGCAGCGTGAGGCTCCAGCCGTTGAACTGCAGCGGCTGCCCGGGCGTGTAGTTGTAGCTCGGCGGCGGGCCCGCGTTGTCCGGCGGCGGGTTGCCCGGGCCCAGGCCGGTGGCGGTGAAGCTGCCGTCGGCCAGGAAGGTCAGGGTCACCGGGTCGGTAAGGTTGGCCGAGGGCTCCACGGGATACAGGCTGACGATGCCCATGCCGCTGGTGTTGCCGCTGCCGGGCGTGACCATCACCGGGCTGGCCGCGGCCAGGCGGTCGGCCGCACTCACGGCCATCTGCATGTTGCGGGCGACCGCCGCGAAGGGCCTGACCAGGAAGCCGTCGCCTGTGGCGGCGGCGCCGCTGTCGATCTGGAAGCTCAGGCCGTCGAGCTCGGCGGGCAGGCCGGCGAAGGAACTGATCTGGCCGTCGGAGAGACGCACGATGTCGACGCCGGTGGCCGTGAAGTTGACCTGGTAGTCCGAGGGCTTGAGGGCCGTGGGGTCGCTGACCTCGGCGTGCATCGCCGCGTTGCCCGTGTTGGTGGGCACGGGCAGGCCGGCCACATCGGCCGGGGGCACGAAGAAGGGCTCACCGGTACCGCCTTGCAGGTTCACGCCGAGCGCGTGCTGGGTGTTCACCGTCGTGGCCAGCGCCAGCGCCATGCGCCCGATCTGGTTGGTGACGTCCTTCAGGTCTTCGTCGATGAACTGCACGACGCCGCCCAGCTTGCCGCCCAGTGCGCTGCCGCTGAGCTCCATCGTGGAGCTGCCCTGCTGGAACTGGATGCGCTGCTGCGAACCGTCGATGCTGTCGGGCACCACGGCCAGGCGGGCAGCGCCGCTGCCCAGCACCAGCGGCTGGCTGCCGGCGACGAACACGTTGATGCGGCCGTCGTCGGCGTTCACGGTGCTCACCTGCACCAGCTTGCTGAGCTCGCCGATGAGCTGGTCGCGCTGGTCCAGCAGGTCGTTGGGTTCGCCGGCGTTGCCCTGGTTCTCCAGGATCGTCTGGTTGATCTTGGCAATGTCCGCGGCCAGCCGGTTGATGTTGTTCACCGTGTCGCCCACCTGCTGGCGGGCGCTGGTGGTGAGGATGTCCAGCTGGCCGGCGGTGTCGCGCAGGCGCGAAGCGATCTCCTCGCCACGCCCGATCACCACCGAGCGCGCGGCCATGTTGGTGGGCGACGAGGCCACGTCGGACCAGGCGTTGAGCAGGTCGTTCATCGCCGCGCCCAGGCCGCTCTCACCGGTCGGGAAGATGTTTTCCAGCTGCGACAGCCGCGCCATGCGTTCGCTGTCGGCGGACGCCACCGAGCTGGAGAGCTGGGCCTCGCGCGTGAGGTAGGCGTCGTGCATGCGCGCCACGGTGCCCAGCTCGACGCCCTTGCCGAGGTAGAAGCCGCCCATCGACTGGTAGCCTGCGCTGCGCATCTCCACCGTCTGGCGCGAATAGCCGGCGGTGTTGACGTTGGCAATGTTGTGCCCGATGACCTGCAGGGCCGACAGGTTGGCATTGAGGGCCTGGCTGCCGATGTTGAGTGCGGATGACATGGTGGTGTTCCTGCGCTCAGTTCTGCGCCGAGATCTGGGCGCGTTGCAGGCTGAGCGTCATGTTGATCGCCCGGCTGAGCTTGGCCGCGTATTGCGGATCGGTGGCGTAGCCGGCGCGCTGCAGGCTGCTGGCGAAGCCGTTCACCGAGCCGATCTGGTCCATGGCCTTGTCGTAGCGCGGGCTGCGCGTGATCAGGCGTGCGTAGTCGCGGAAAGAGTCGGCGTAGGAGTCGTAGGCGCGAAAGCGTGCCGTGGTCTTGCGCGGCACGCCGTCGACGTATTCGGTGGTCGTCACCTCGGCCACCTTGCCCTTCCACGAGGACGTGGCCTTGATGCCGAACAGGTTGTGGGAAGGCGTGCCGTCGCGCATGCGGATCTCGCTCTTGCCCCAGCCGGTCTCGTGGCCGGCCTGGCCGATCATGTAGCCGGCCGGAATGCCCGATTCGCGCGCCACGGTGGCGGCGGCCTGGTGGTGCTGCTGCACGAAGGCGGCGTGGCGCTGGCTGGGCGAGAGGGCGCGCCGTGCGGCGGCCGAGGTCTGGTCGGTGGCGGCGGCGGCCTGGGCGCCGGTCGCGGGGGCGGCCGGTGCGTACTTGAGCAGGTTGCGCAGGTCCGAGCGATTGAGTGGCTTGAACTCCGGCGCGCTGCCGGCACCGGTCGTGCTGGCCGACGGCGCGCCGGCCGGGGCCTCGCCCGACGCGTCGGTGGTGGCGCCGGCCTTGGCCTGCGCCGCGTTCATCTGGCGGCTTAGCTGGCGCTCGATGGATTCGCTCAGGCCCCCGGGCAGGCCCGAGAGCTGCACCGCCAGCTGCTGGTCGAGCAGGTCGGTGCCCAGGTCGCTGCCCTCGCCTTCGAGCAGGCCGGACTTCTGGGTCGCGTCGCGCATGCTCTTGATGAGCTCGCGCATGAACAGGGACTCGAACTGTTTCGCCGCTTCCTTGAGCGCGCCCTTGCCACCGTCGCCCTCGCGCGCCGCACCGTATTTCAGTGCGTTGAGCGCGCCCGGGTCGGCGGCCAGGCCTTGGGTGGTGGGCTGCAGCGAGGCCATGGCGTCAGATCACTTCGAGTTCGGCGTTCATGGCGCCAGCGGCCTTGATCGCCTGCAGGATCGCGAGCAGGTCCTGCGGCGTGGCGCCCAGGCCGTTGAGCATGCGCACCAGGTCGGCCAGCTGCGGCGCGGCGTCCATCTTGATGAGCGCGCCGCTGTCCTGGCTGATGCGGATGTCGGTCTTCTCGGCCACCACGGTCTGTCCCGGCGACAGCGGGTTGGGCTGGCTCACCACCGGCGTCGCGCTGATGCTGACCGAGAGGTTGCCGTGCGCCACCGCAACGGGGCCGAGCGTGACGGCCTGGTTCATGACGATGGAGCCGGTGCGGGTGTTGATGATCACCTTGGCCACCGGCACCGTGGCCTCCAGCGGGATCTCCTCGATCTCGGCCATGAAGCTCACGCGCGCGTCGGGGTTGGCCGGCGCGCGCAGGCGCACCAGGCGGCCGTCCAGCGCGCTGGCCACACCGGCGCCCATGCGCTCGTTGATCGCCTGCGCCACGCGGCGCGCGGTCTGGAAGTCGGCCGAGTTCAGGCCCAGGTCGATGGTGTCGCCAAAGGCGAAGGACGTGGGCACGGCGCGTTCGACCTGCGCCCCGGCCGGGATGCGGCCGGCGCTCAGGTGGTTGATCTGCACCTTGCTGCCACCGCCCGAGGCGCCGGCGCCACCGACCAGCAGGTTGCCCTGGGCCAGCGCATAGATCTCGCCGTCCGCACCCTTGAGCGGCGTGGTGATGAGGGTGCCGCCGCGCAGCGACTTGGCGTTGCCCATGGACGAGACGGTCACGTCGATCATCTGCCCCGGCTGGGCAAACGGCGGCAGCTGCGCGGTCACCATCACCGCCGCCACGTTCTTCATCTGCACCTTGGCGTCGGCCGGCAGGGTCAGGCCCAGCTGCTGCAGGTAGTTGTTCATGCCCTGCGAGGTGTAGGGCATCTGGGTGGTCTGGTCGCCCGTGCCGTCCAGGCCCACCACCAGACCGAAGCCGGTGAGCTGGTTGGTGCGCACGCCCTGCACCGCCGCGATCTCCTTGATGCGCATGGCGTTGGCCGGCAGCGGCCAGCCCGCGCCGACCAGCAGGCCGATGGCCAGCGCGGACCAGGCCAGCAGGCGGCGCAGGCCGGCGTCGAGGGAAAGGGTGCGGTGCTGCGGGTTCATGAGGGCAATGCTAGGCAGGCTCAGAACGGGAAAACATTCAAAAAGAACCGTCCCAACCAGCCTATTGAGAGCGCTTCGTCCACGGCGCCTCGTCCTCGCGACTCGATGCGCGCATTGGCGACCTGGGTCGAGGCGATGGTGTTGCCCGGGCGGATGTGGCGCGGATCGATGGTGCCGGAGAACTTGAGCACGTCGACGTTGCTGTTGATGCCGATCTGCTTCTCGCCGGCCACCAGCAGGTGGCCGTTGGGCAGCACCTCCTGCACGGTGACGGTGATGACGCCCGAGAAGTCGTTCTTGTTGGCGTTGTCGCCCTGGCCGGCGAACTCGTTGCCCGACTCGCCGCCGAGGTTGAAGTTGCGGTCGCGCGAGAGTTCCTTGGCGACGATGCCGGGGATGGCGGAG
Source organism: Hydrogenophaga sp. NH-16 (assembly GCF_004006415.1). Taxonomy (NCBI): domain Bacteria; kingdom Pseudomonadati; phylum Pseudomonadota; class Betaproteobacteria; order Burkholderiales; family Comamonadaceae; genus Hydrogenophaga; species Hydrogenophaga sp. NH-16. The sequence continues at coordinate 1,097,300 of NZ_CP029344.1, read as the reverse complement.
ATCGAGCCCGAGGCGCTGCCGGTGCGGTTGATGTTGGCCGAGGACGACTGGCTGGCGTTGACCTTCTCGGTGATCTGGATGGTCAGCGTGTCGCCGGGCAGCCGCGCGCGCGGGTCCTCGAACGCGGGCCGGTAGCGCGCCGCCGAGAACAGGCTGCCGCCGGTCTGAGCCGGCGCAGTGGTCTGCACATAGTTGATGGGCCGCACCGGCACCACGTCGACCGGCTTGGTCATGCAGCCAGACAAGACAGAGGACAACAGGAGTGCCATCCAGCACACACCGTGGAACCGGCTTTGCCGGGCCACTGGTGGGGTCCCCCTGGAGGGGGAAGACGCGAAGCGGCGCAGGGGGTTTTTCATGATCTGGCTCACAGCTGACCCAGGCGCTGCAACATCTGGTCGGACGTCTGGATCGCCTTGGAATTCATCTCGTAGGCGCGCTGGGTCTGGATCATGGTCACCAGCTCCTGCACCACGTTGACGTTGGAAGTCTCGACATAGCCCTGCATCAGCGTGCCCATGCCGGCGGTGCCGGGCGCGCCGGTCACCGGGTTGCCCGAGGCCACGGTCTCGGTGTAGAGGTTCTGGCCCCGGGGCTCCAGGCCGGCCGGGTTGATGAAGGTGGCCAGCTCGATATTGCCCAGCTGCTGCGGCTGGGCGTTGCCCGGCACCTTGGCGGTGACCACGCCGTCGCTGCCGATGGTCACGCTCTGCGCTTCGGCCGGCACCGTGATGTCGCCCGCGATCGCCAGGCCGCTGGAGGTCACCAGCCGGCCCTGCGAATCCACCTGCAGGCTGCCGTCGCGGGTGTAGCCGGTGGTGCCGTCGGGCAGCGCCACCTGCAGGAAGCCCTGGCCATTGACGGCGATGTCCAGCTGGTTGCCCGACTGCTGCAGGCTGCCCTGGCTGAACTGGCGCGAGGTGGCCACGGTGCGCACGCCCAGGCCGATCTGCAGGCCGGTGGGCAGGTTGTTCTGCTCGGTGTCGGCCGCGCCGACCTGGCGCAGGTTCTGGTACATCAGGTCCTCGAACACGGCGCTGGCGCGCTTGAAGCCGTTCGTGGACACGTTGGCCATGTTGTTCGAGATCACGTCCAGCTGCGTCTGCTGGGCCTGCATGCCGGTCTTGGAAATCCAGAGGGAATTGATCATGGTGTGCTCCTATCAGCCATTCATGTTGAGCAGCCGCGACGCGGTCTGGTCGTTCTTTTCACCGTTCTGCAGCATGCGCATCTGCGTCTCGAACTGGCGCGAGACCGCGATCATTCCGACCATGGCCTCGATGGGGTTCACGTTGCTGCCTTCCAGCGCCCCGCCCTGCACGCGGGCGTTGGCATCGGCGTCCAGCGCCTCGCCCACCACCGGACGGAACAGGCCGTCCTCGCTGCGCTTGAGGCGGTTCTCGTCGTTGGGGGTGACCAGCTTGAGCTTGGCCACGCGCTGCGGCGCCTGGTCGCCGACGCGCGCGGTCAGCGTGCCGTCGGCACCGAAGGTGAGCTGGGCGTTGGCCGGCACGCTGATGGGCGAGCCGCCGTCGTCGAGCACCGGCAGGCCGTGGGCGTTGACCAGGGCGCCGTCGGCACTGACTTCAAACGCACCACCGCGGGTGTAGGCCTCGGTGCCGTCCAGGCCCTGCACCGCGAACCAGGCGTTGCCGCGCGCGGCCACGTCCAGGCTGCGGCCGGTCGGGTTGATCGGACCGGACACTTCGGAGTGGCCGGCGCTGGCTTCGAGTGCGAACACGCGCGAACTGGCGCCGTCGCCACGCACCGGTACCGCGCGGAAGGTCGCCAGCTCGGCGCGGAAGCCCGGCGTGGACGCATTGGCCAGGTTGTTCGCCAGCAGCTGCTGCCGGTGGGCGGCGGCGTTGGCGCCGGTCATGGCGGTGTAGATCATGCGGTCCATGCAGGGCTCCTAGAGAGGTCGTGGCCGACGATCAGCGCATGTTCAGCAGGGTCGACAGGACCTGGTCCTGCGTCTTGATGGTCTGCGCGTTGGCCTGGTAGGCGCGCTGCGCGGTCATCATGTTCACCAGCTCGGCCGTGAGGTCGACGTTGGAGTCTTCCACCGCGCCGGAGCGCAGCAGACCCATGTTGCCTTCGCCCGGTGCGCCGCGCACCGGCTCGCCCGAGGCGAAGGTCTGCGTCCAGTTACCGCCGCCGTTGGGCTGCAGGCCCTGCACATTGCGGAAGTTGACCAGCGCGATCTGGCCGGCCGCCTGCGACTGGCCGTTGGAGTACTTGGCCATGATCACGCCGTCGTCGCTGATGTTCAGGCTGGTGAGTTCACCGGGGCGGTAGCCGTCCTGTGTGAGGTTGTTGACCGCGAAGTCGACACCGAACTGGGTGGTGTCGCCGAAGTCGAGGTCGACCATGAAGGTCTGCGCCGGGTCGTTGGGCGAAGCCAGCTGCAGCTGCGGAATCACCGTGGCCGGGTCCAGGCTGCCGTCGGGCAGGAAGTTCAGCGCAAACGGCACCGAGGCCGCCGGGTCGGCCCCGTTGACGCCGGTGTAGACGTTCCACTGGTTGTTGGCCGTCTTTTCAAACACCAGGCTGACCGGAATCTCCAGGCCCTGCTGGTCGTAGGCAATGATGGAGGTGCCATAGGTGCCGAACGGCGTGGGGGGCACGGCGGCCGCGGCGATGGGCGCGCGCGCATCCAGGTTCACCTCGGCCCCCATCGCCGTGGTCGCTCTCGCCGGGATCGGGCCACCCGTGGGCAGCGTCAGCGGCACCGACTCGAAACCCTGGCGCACGCCGGCGGCATCGGTGGGATAACCCATGAGCTGGCCACCGAGGTTGTTCACGATCTCGCCGTCGCGGTTGAGCTTGAACATGCCGGCGCGCGAGTAGGCCAGCGAGCCGTCGGGCATGGTGAGCTCGAAGAAGCCGTTGCCGTTGATGGCCACGTCCAGGGAGTTGCCGGTGACGGAGATGTTGCCCTGCGTGAACTGCTGCGCCACGGCGGACACCTGCACGCCGATGCCGGCGTTGGTGCTGCCGGCGGCGTTGATGGAGCTGGCATAGATCTCGCCGAATTCGGCGCGGGAGGCCTTCATGCCGACGGTGTTGGCGTTGGCGATGTTGTGGCCGATCACGTCCAGGTTGCGGCTGGCGGAATTCAGGCCGGAGAGTCCTTGCTGGAATGCCATGGTGGTGTCCTTCGGGGGGTGGGAATCGGATGCGGGTGTGGCTTACATGAAGCCGCGCACCTGGTCGTACGCCAGGGTGCGGCCGTTGCTCAGCTGGATGCTCATGGCGCCGTTGGACAGGCCCACGGAGGCGATGCGCACGCGCTGCAGTTCGGTGTCGGTGACGGGGGTGCTGCCGTTGCTGGCGCGCACGGAGAACTTGGCCACCTGGTTCGGGTCGATCGCGCCGGCGGGCCATTCGAAGCCGTGCTGACCGGCCTCGCGCGCGCCCAGGTCGAGGGTCTGCAGGGTCTCGCCGTTCTTGCCGATGATGTCGACCTTGACGCTGGTGGCGGCGCCGTCGAGCGTGAAGGCACCCTTGCCGGTGCCGCCGTCGAAGGCCAGGGCGTCGCCCTCGACCAGCGCGTCCTTGCCGATCAGCGTGGTGCCCTGCATCGCCTGCGACGAGGCCATCTGGTCGGCCATGCCCTTGAGCGTCTGGTTGAGCTGCTGGATGCCGCTGACCGTGTTGATCTGCGCCATCTGCGTGGTCATCTGGGCGTTGTCCATCGGGTTCAGCGGGTCCTGGTTGTTGATCTGCGCGACCAGCAACTTGAGGAAACGGTCCTGCATGGCCTGCGGATCGTTGGTGGTGTTGCCACCGGCGCCGGTGCTGCTGCCCACGGTGGTGCCGAGGTTGGAGAGGTCCAGGGGAGACATCAGGCTCATGGTGGGTGCTCTCTGTTTACTGGCCCATCTGCAGCGTCTTGAGCAGCAGCGACTTGGCCGTGTTCATGACCTCGACGTTGTTCTGGTAGGCGCGCGAGGCCGAAATCATGTTGACCATCTCCTCCACCGGGTTGACGTTGGAGTGGGTGACGTAGCCCTCGGCGTCGGCGCTGGGGTGGTGCGGGTTGTGAACGCGGCGGCCCGGGGCCTCGCTCTCGGTGATGTTCTGCACCTTGACGCCGGCGGTGGCCTGGTCGCCCATGGGCACGGTCTGGAACACCACCTGGCGCGCCTTGTAGCTCTGGCCGTCGGGGCCGGCCACGGCGTCGGCGTTGGCCAGGTTGCTGGCCACCACGTTGAGGCGCTGGGCCTGCGAGCTGATCGCACTGCCGGAGACGCCGAAGATCGAGAACATGGACATGAGGCTCTCCTTACTGGCCGGTGATGGCGGACAGCATGGTCTTCACGTTGGAGTTGATGAAGCGCAGCGTCGACTCGTAGCGGATGGTGTTGTCGACGAAGTTGGCGCGCTCGCGGTCGAGGTCGACCGAGTTGCCGTCCTGGCTGGGCTGGGTCTGCACGGCGTAGCCCATCTTGGGGTCGCCCGGCTGCGGGCCCGACAGGCGCATGTGGCCGGCCGCGGTCTGGGCCAGGCCCTGGCGGTTCGTGCCACCGCTGGCGTCCTTGAGCGCGGCGGCGAAATCGAAGTCGCGCGCGACGTAGCCCGGGGTGTCGGCGTTGGCGATGTTGCTGGCGATCACCTGCTGGCGGTGCGAACGCAGCATCAGCGACTGGCCATAGGCGTCGAGCCGGGCGGTCATCTGTTCGAGCATGTCGTTCTCCTGCAGGGTGGACGGAAGGCGGCGCCACGGGAAAAGGCACCGGGTTGCGGACAAGTGTGCGAAAACTTGAGGGGCGGCAGCGCCGAAAGAAAGCGCAGGTTTGACCCGCATTTCGATCCTTTGCGAGCCCTGCCCCCGACCTACAGTGGCCCTATGCGAAATTGCCTTCACTCCCTTTCACGCGCCCTGGGCTGGCTGCTGGCCGGTCTGATGGTCACCGGCCTGGCGCGCGCGCAGGTGGTGGCCTCGCAGAGCGAATTTGCGCAGTTCGAACAGATGGCACGCGACTGGGTGCAGCCCGCGCTGGCCTCGGTCACCGGGCCGGACGGCGGCGGCGCGCTGCGCCCCGAGATCCTGTTCGGCTCGCTGGACTCGCGCCTGAAGCTCACGCCCTGCACCCACATCGAGCCCTACCTGCCGCCCGGCACCCGCCTGTGGGGCCGCAGCCGGATCGGCCTGCGCTGCCTGGACGGCCCGGTGCGCTGGAACGTCTTCTTGCCGGTCACCGTCAAGGCCTGGGGCCCGGGCTGGGTGCTCAAGCGCCCGGTGCCGGCCGGCACGGTGCTGGTTCAGGACGACGCGGAGATGGCCGATATGGACTGGGCGGAGCAGCCCTACGCGGTGCTGGCCAACCCGGAGCGCTGGGTCGGCCAGCAGGCGGCCTACGCGTTGCAGCCTGGCCAGGCCATCCGCCAGAATATGGTGCGGCCGGTGCCCGCCTTCGGGCCGGGCGCCCAGGTGCGGGTCAGCAGCGTCGGTCCCGGCTTCCAGGTCGTCGTCAGTGGCGAGGCCCTGACCGCAGGCATTCCGGGTCAGAGCGTGCGGGTGCGGCTGAACGGTGGCCGCATCGTGACGGGTACCGTGCGCGACGGCCAGACGGTCGACGTGCGTTTGTGAAACCTTTTTTATCCAGATTCGGCGGGACTTTTGTGATGCATTCCACAAAAAAGGGCTCAAGTCCCCCCGCTTTTGAGCCGATAGTCATTCCACAACGCCCCAAATGCGGGGCCTGGAGAGTGAAATGAAAGTCGAATCTTCTGCACCGGACTCCTATATCGGCTCCGTGGCAGGCGGCCCCCAGAAGGCCGCCGAGAAGCCGAACGCAGGCGCCGAAGCCGCTGCGGCCGGCGGCCTGGCAGCCGCGACCGCCCAGTCCCAGGCCGGCGTGACCGTGACCCTGTCGTCGTCCGCCTCGCAGGCCCTGTCCAGCGGCGGCAACGACGTGTTCAACGCCGAGAAGGTGGAGGCCATGAAACAGGCCATCGCCGACGGCAGTTTCAAGGTCAACGCCGAGGCCATCGCCGACAAGATGTTGTCCAACGCCGCCGAAATGCTCAGCGCCAACACCGGCGCACAGCGCGGCTGATCTTTCTCCCCCAGGAGCAAGCCATGACCCAGCGCACCTCGCCCCACCCCTGGATTGCCGCCCTGCAGGTCGGCCTGGACGGGCTGGAAAAGGCGCTGCTGCAAGGCGATGCCCCGGCCGTCGAACGCGCCAGCCAGCACGTGCAGGATGTGCTGAAAAAGGCCCCGCGCACCGCCGATTTCGGCGTGCCCGGCAGCCGCCTGCGCGACGACATGCAGCAGGCCGCCCACCGCTTCGGTCTGCTGCGCCAGGCCGTGCTGCGCGCCCAGGCCCAGAGCCAGCGCGCGGTGCAGAGCCTGCTGCCCCAGCAGGCCACCGGCACCTACGGCCGCCTCGCCGGCCAGAACCCGTCCACCGGTGGCGCAGGCCACGGCTACCTGTCGGCCTGAGCGCAGACCCCGTTTCCTTTCACGCTCCCCAACAAAAAACCGGCCGAGGCCGGTTTTTTTGTTGGGCATGCCGCGCCAGGCTGCGCGGCAGGGCGCCCAGCTCAGGGCAGGCGCAGGAGCGTGGCCGTCACGTCCTTGTGGTCCATGCCGTATGCGCAGCCGTGCGCACGCAGCCAGTCCAGCGCCTCGGTCACCTCCGACTCCTGCAGGTTGTAGTACTCGAAATTGATGACCCTGGGTTGCAGCCGTCCGATGGGGAAGCTCTGCAAAATGACCCAGTCGTGCCCTTCGGTGTCGATCTGCAGCAGGTCGATCCCGGTGATCCGGTGCTCTGTCAGGACGCATTCAAAGGTGGTGCACTGCACCGTCTCGCGCACGGTGCGGGCCTCGACAACGGCACGCGTGGCCTCATCGATTTTCTTGCCCCCCAGCGCGTTGCGGTCGTTGTAGAACGACGAGATGCCCAGCGCCCAGTCGGGCAGCTGGCCGCCGTCCACCACCGACTGCGGGATGCGGTACATCTGCCGCGAACCTTCCTGGGTGTCGATGGCCGCCTGCACCAGGGTCAGACCTTCACACCCCTGGTAGTTGCGCCGCAGGTTCTCGAACATGTCGGGCAGTGGCTCGAACAGAACACCTTGCCAGCCCTGGGCCCGGATGCGCTTGTGCAGCGGATCGAACTTCACGCCGTCCATCGCGCCCACCTGCAGGAAAAACACCCGTTCCCCGGCCTGGCTGCGCAGCGCGTGCAGGTAGTCCATCAGTGCTCCCAGGTCGGTGTTGACGCCGGGCCAGACATCGACTGCGCGCCCGGTGGACGAGGTGCCGGGCTGCACCGCCACGTCGTAGCCGTGGCACCACGCACCGTCGCGGCGGCGATTGCGCACCAGTTCGTCCGGCACGACGGGCTTGGGCCGTTTGCTCACCACGGTGCGCGAGGCCTGGTAGTGGGTTACCACGGCGCGGCGCGATGAGCCTCGACCGCGGGGTTGTCGAAGATGTGGGTGTAGGGCTCGGGCAGCCAGCCGGTCACCAGGCGGCCATCGCGCACGCAGTCGGCCCAGGCCTGGTCCAGCAGCATCTGGTCCCAGATCAGCGGGCGCAGCCGCGACAACTCGATCCAGCGTTCCAACAGGTGCACCGAGCGTTCGTTGTACGCAAAGTAGACCGTGCCGCTGGCGCACTCCCAGCCGTCGTACTTGTGGATGGCGAAGTCAAAGGCCTCAGGCACCGCAGGCCGCGCGTTCAGCCGCGCATCGGCATCGACCCAGAGCACCGGCCGTTGCAGTTCCTGCAGGCACTGCAGAATGAAGCTGGGCTTGAGGCTGCAGTTGGCCTCCCAGGAGCCCGCGCTCTCAATGCCGACCACGCAGTACGGCACGCCGTCCAGGCGTTCGATGGATTCGACCAGCCCGCGCGCCTGCTCTTCGTAGGGAGTGTTCCGGGTGTAGAAGCTCACCACCACAGGGGTGTCGTGGCGCGCCAAGACCGGTGCCACGGAGGGCACGCCGACCCAGACGTGCTCGCCGTCCACGTCGATGTTGCACAGAGACTCGAAGCCCTGTCGCGGGTCGGCGCTGCTGCGGTCGAGCCCGGCCACCACACAGAGTTCCGTGTGGCGCTGCACCAGCGCACCGGATTCGGGCATCAGGTCCAGCGTCGCGGGCAGACCCAGACGCGCGAGTCAGTCCTGCACCACCTGCGCCGCCGTGTCGGACAGCGGCGTCTGCGGCACCCCGTGCTCCATGGGCGGCTCTTCGGCGGCCGGAGAGCGCCCCCAGAGCTGAAGGAACTGTTCGACCCGCGCCGGAAAGTCGCTGTCCACAGGACGCCGCAGCCGCGCCAGGTGCGCCGCCCACTCCGAAGCCCCGGCCGAGACCGCACCAGGCTCGATGTCGATTAGCAGCTGTTCGAAAAGAAAGGCCACGTTGGCGCGCAAGCGTTCGAAGCGAGCCGGCCAGGCGGGCGCATCCAGCAGCGCATCCAGGAAGGTATCGGCGCTCTCGAAGTCCCCCATGAAGGGCGGCACGCCATCATGGTGGAGCGCGCTGCGCGAGAGCAGGCCCAGGGGTTTGCCGAGGAACACGGCGTCGAACTGCAGGGTGGCCAGGGTGAACAGGCAGACGTCGGCAGCGTCCAGCAGGCTGCTGACGTTTTCGCGCACCGCCACCACGCGGGGATCGGCCGGCAGGACCAGGCAGCGGCCCGCAGCGGCATTGAACGGATGCTCCTGCACCAGCACCCGGTAGCCGCGCGCCAGGAGGGCCTGGCTGACCGCGTCAAACCGCTGCTGCAGCAGCGGTGCCGAGAGGTCGTGCAGTTCGCGCACCGTGGCCGTGGCCATGCTGTTCATGCCCGGTTCGCCGTGGGTGAACAGCACCGCCACCGGGGCATCGTCCGCGATGCCCAGTTGCGCACGCAGGGCCGCCCGCCCCAGGCGCTCGACCGCTGTGTACCGGCCCAGGCTGGTAGCCTGGCTGGCGCGCTGCGCCAGCGTCTGCAAAACCTCGGCCGACGGCTGGTAGCGCGCACGCGCACGGGCGCCGGACAGGCTGGTTTCCAGCTCACCCAACAGGTGGGCGCCCCCCAGATCGAACATCAGGGTGTTGCGCACCCAGCCGCGCTCGCCACACCAGTAGGGCAGTTCGGCGTCCAGCGCGCAGGTGCGCAGCACCCGTGTCAGGGGGTTGAGCGGCTGCCAGCCCAGCACCGCTGCGGGCCGCAGGGTCTGCAGCAGGTCGCGCATGAAGGCGTGGGCCAGGCGCAGGTTGTCCTGCGCCTCGTCGTGGTCGCAGCCGTACCAGCCCTCTGCGTCGTCGATGGCCTGTTCGCTCACCGCCACACCAGCCGACGGCACGGCCACGAAATGCCGCACGAAACCGGTCAGCTCGAACGGCATCTCGACCACGTGCAACGACGGGTCGCTAACGGGTGCAGTGCTCAGCAGCATGAGCACATGCCCCCGCTGAGCCAGTTCGGCCGACAGTGCCGACCAGAAGGCCTCGACGCGCGGGTCCACCCCGGCTGGCACGCAGTGCATGGCCAGCACCAGGCCACCGGCCAGGTGCTCGGGTCCGGCCGTGTGTGCCCAGGGTGGTTGCAGCTGCTCGTACGCTGGCGCAGCGTGGTCGATGCGGGCCCGGCGGGACGGCTTCGAGCCGGACATGACCCACCACTCGCTGTCAGGCGCCATCGCGGTGTCCACCGGCAGTTCGCGCAGCGTGCGCGGCAGCGGTGCCCAGCGGTTGCCGGTGGCGCGGCGCTTGCAGCCGCTGGCGATCTGCTGGTGCAGGCGCTCGCGCACGAAGTGGCGCGAGAACTGCTGGCGCAGCGAGTCCAGCGTGTAGACGTGCAGGTGGTGCGGGTTCGGGTCCTTGCCGGTTTCGTCGGACCAGTCGTTGGGCACGCTGGCGATGATCCGTCCCCCCGGGCGCAGCAGGCGCGAGAACTCGGCCAGCAGACCGGTGGGATTCTCGATGTGCTCCAGGGTCTCGAAGGAGATGACCAGGTCGAAGGACTCGTCGGGCAGCGCGGCGAGGTCGTCGGGCAGCCAGCCGTGGCGGAACGCCAGCCGATCATCGGCAGCACCGAAGTTCTGCTGCGCATAGGACACCGCGTATTCACTGCCGTCGACACCCAGCACACTGGCGCAGCGCGTGGCCTGCGCCAGCACGTAGCTGCCATAGCCCAGACCACAGGCGGCGTCGAGCACCTGGTCGCCGGGGCGCACCAGTTCGGCCGCCAGGTGGTAGCGGATGACGTGGCCGTCGGAGCGCTCACCCACTTCCCGCAGCATGTCCATGTGCAGGTCGCGCTCGCCCTTAAGGGAGGACAGCGGGTAGGCGCGCAGCGCCTCGGCGGGCAGCTTCTCCAGCGGCACGATCAGCGGCCCGCCATCGTGCTGCAGCGCCTCGTAGTCGAGCATGAGGTAGTAACCCGCGTGCTTGCGCAGGCCGGCGGCAAACGCAAGCTGCTCCAGGGCCCGGCGCAGGCTGGCGCCCGGACCCGGCAGGTCCAGCACCACCAGCACCAGGGCATTCGCCCCGGACGCCTGGAAGTCAGCCAGCACCTGGCCCCAGCGAGGGCCATCGAAACGCGCGGCGCGCACCACCACGACGCCGGTGGTCACCGAAGGGTCCAGTCCCCACCAGGCCTGCTCCCCCGGCTCCACCGCCCGCCAGCGGTCAGGCAGATCCACCAGTCCCACAGCGAAGCGGTCGGCAGGCTCGGCGATCACGGCGACCTGGCCACGCACGGCGCGGCGCAAACGGTTGATCAGGGCGTTGGCGGGCATGCGTTCCGTGTCCATCGGCGGCATCCGGGAAATGGTTGAAGGTGGGAGCGGCTCAGGCGACAGGCGCCGGCGTGGGCACAACCACCGGGACAGAAGGAGTCGGTGCGGCCGCCGTGGCGTGTGACACACGCTCGACCAGCGGACGGAACACCACGCGCACCATGGCGCGGCCGTGATCGGCGGGCGCGCAGGCCGGCAGGAACAACATGGCCGACTCGTCGCAGCGCATCAGGCCACCGTTCTGGAGGTGCACGCCGTCCAGCAGCACGTCGCGGCCGATTTCCAGCGGCTGCGCCTCGCTCGCATCGGCCAGGGCCACCTTGGACACCGATTCGATCTGCAGCCACTCGAAACACTGGCCCCAGAGCACGCTCATGTCGAACGAGGCGCTCATGGGCAGGTGCAGGCTGTAAAAGCCATCGTGCGTGGCCACGGCCTGGGCCGTGCCCGCCGAGTGGCCGGTGGCATTGGCCACCAGGGCCGGCATCTCGACACGGCGCAGGCTGGCGTCGCTGGGGCGCAGGCCATAGCCAAAACGCTGCAGCGACATCAGGGTGATGGACAGCGAGATGTCCATGTGCCGCAGCTCCATCGGGTAGCTGATGCGCATGCGGGTGAAGTCGCGGTTCGTGAGGGCAAAGCCCTCGCGCCGGAACTCGTCCAGGCCGGCCTGGAGGTCGGCGGTCGCCAGCACCAGGTCGGTGCCGAGGTTGAAATCGAACTCGAAGGTCGAGAGGCATGCGATCTCCTGCGCATCGGGCAGGTAGATCAGGCGCCCCAGTTCGGCGGCGACCTGCTGGCCCAGCGCCAGGCGGTCGGTCTCCGGGCGGCAGCGTTCGGGCAGGGCCGCGTGTTCGCGCACAAAGCGCAGGCAGGCCGCCTGCAGCCGCTCGACCACCACCGACTGCTGCGCTTTGGCACCCGCCGATCCGAACACCGGGTCGCCGGCGTCGGTGTAGTCCTCCGTCGAGGGCTCGGCCATGGTGCACATCATTTCGAACAGGCCGATGTAGGCTGTCAGCGCGAGCACCAGGCGCTCGTCGGCCCAGTCCGGCCCCACCAGGCCCTCGCGGTCGGTCTGCTCCGGCAGCGCACGGCTGGCAATGAGGTACAGGCCATGCAGGGTCACCCCGAGTTCGTCGCGGAACACCTGGCGCAGGCGGGTCTGCACCGTGCCGCTGTAGCCGAGGTCGACCAGCACCAGGGTCTCGCCGCGCTGCACGCCGGTGACCTGCTGCACGTGGGCGAACAGGCGCTGGCGGAACGCGGCCGAACGTTCGACGATGCGGGCCACCGTGGCCTCGCGCAACACCCGCCGCGAGAAAGCCTCCACCGGCCGGGCCTGGCGGCGGCAATCTTCCAGGATGGCCTGTGCCTCGTCGACCGGGAACAGCATCTGCTTGAGCAGCGCCGACATGCTCTTGTCGGAGAGGGACGCACCGAGCAACTGGGCCACATCCTCGCGCCCGCGCAGGCAGGCCGCGTTGGCGGTGAAGCGCGAGAGGCGCAGCTGCGGCCAGGGGTCGCCGCCGGTGAGGGCCTGCATGGCGCGCGCGGGAAGGTGACCGTCGCGCAGCAGGAAGGCGGCGCGCACCGGCGCACCGCGTTCGCTCGACAGGGACGACAGGCGGTCCTGCACGTAGCGCGCAAAGGCGTACATCACCGGACCCAGCGTGGCGTAGCCGATGCGGTCGCGAACGTCGGCGGCCAGGAACTCGTGTCGCGCGGCCAGCTGGGCGTGGTAGCTGCTGGGCATGCCGCAGCGGCCGTGGATCTCGGGCATCAGCTGCAAGGCCGCGGCCTCGCGCTGGCCGAGCATGTCCTTGACCACGTCGCTGTGCTGCTTCAGGTGCACGCCCACCATGCCCACGCGCTGCGGCGCCTCGGCGTCGGCGTGCACGTTGTCCCCGAGGTGCCAGACCTGCTGGGGCTTGAGCTTCTCGCGCTCAAGCACGACACGGAACATGCCGTTGACCTTGGAAGTCCCGGCCTCGCAGGAACAATGAACCTGGGCGATCAAGCGATGTTCTTCGCCCATCAGGGACGACAGCAGCTCGCGCAACTGGCTGCGGGAGTAATAGGTGTCGGACACCACAATCACGCGCAGGCCGCGGGCGTGCGCGGCGCGGATCAGGGACAGCGTGGGTTCGAAGATGAAGCCATGCTGCTTCTCGGCCTCCAGCTCCAGCGCGCACCAGGTCGCGCGAGCGCTGCTGTCCAGCGACGGCAGAAGCTCGCGGTAGATCTCGTCGATCGTCACTTCACTGGAATTCGACAACAGACGCTTGCGTCGACGGGCGGCGTCCTCGGCCTTGGCCCGCAGCGCGGCGGTAATGCCATGCGCCTTCCACTGGGGCGTCTCCTGCAGGGCAAAGAAGACGTCGGTGGGACGGGCCACCTTGCGCCAGACGATGGTGTCGAAGCAGTCCAGCGAGAGGACGCGCACGCCCCTGGGGATGCGATCCGGCAGAGTCGCCAGCTGGGCGGCGGTCACCTCGATCATGGCTCAGTGCTCGCGCAGCTTGGTGCGCAGGCGGGCGATGGACTGGCTGTGCAGCTGGCAGATGCGCGACTCGGTGACCCCCAGCACGGCCGCGATCTCCTTGAGGTTCATGTCGTGCTCGTAGTACATGGACATGATGTGCTGCTCGCGTTCGGGCAGGTTCTTGATCGCCTCCACCAGGGCCATGCGCATGCGCTGGTCCTGCAGCAGGCTCGACGGGTCGGCCTCGTCGTCGCCCATGTGGCGGTCCAGGAAGCCTTCTTCGTCGTCGTCGCGGCCGCTGATGTCTTCCAGGTAGACCAGCTGGGTGCCGCGCACCTTGGCCAGCATGTGCTGGTAGTCGGCCAGGCTCATGCCCAGCTCCGCGGCGATCTCGCTCTCCATCGGCGCGCGGTGCAGCTTCTGCTGCAGGCGGTGCACGGCGTGCTCGATGTCCTTCTGGCTCTTGCGCGAGCCGCGGCTCATCCAGTCGCCCTCGCGCAGCTCGTCGAGCATGGCGCCGCGGATGCGCTGGCTGGCAAAGGTCTCGAACTGCACGCCCTGCGAGGGCTCGAAGCGCGCGATGGCTTCGGTCAGACCGATCATGCCGACCTGGATCAGGTCGTCGACCTCCACGCTCGGCGGCAGCTTGGCGATCATGTGATGGGCCAGGCGGCGCACCAGCGGGCTGTACTTGCGCAACTGGTCGTCCCGGTTGAGGGTGCCTTTGGCGGTGTACATGTCGTTCAACTCCAGAGTGAGGGCATCGCGCCCACAGGGGACGGCCCGGTGGCGGCAAACCGGTTGTCGCGCAGACCGTGGAAGGTGTCCAGCCGCTGGGGCCGGGTCAGGGCGTGTTCCTGCGCGCAGGCGGCCCACACGGGCTCGCTCCAGCGCTCCAGGTCCAGGCCGAGGTGCCGGTCCGCGCAGTCGCAGACCGTGGCCAGCACGGTGTCCAGCGGCTGGCCGGGGTCGGGGTCGGCGCTGGCCATGGGCGCGAGCACCGGGCGGGCGCCGGCCATGTGCAGCAGCTTGACCGCGCCGTAAGCGTCGATGGCCGCCTGCGGGTGGGGCAGCACCGGCACCACCACGCGCGCCTGCAGCTCGCTGCACAGCGGCGAGAGCTCATGGGCGGGCGCGAAGAACAGCAGCAGGGTGCCGCTGGTGAAGGGGGCCAGCAGGCGCGAAAGCGCCACGGTGCCGCCAGCGGTCAGCGCGGTGCGCTGCAGCGCCCGCAGGCCCTGGGCGGCGGGCATCACCAGCCACTCATGGCCGTCGGCCGCATGGCCCAGCCCGGAGATCGCGGGGTCGTTCAGCGCGTGCAGCAGGCCCGGGTGGCTGCCGTCGCCGCTGCGGCGCTGGGCGGTTTCGGTGGCGGTGCCGTCCAGGATCACCGGCAGGCGGCCCTGTGCCTTGAGCTGCGCCGAGAGGTGGCACAGCAGTTCGTAGGCGAGGGCGGGCTGGGCCGGGCTGGCCACCGCCAGCAGGGCCGGGCCCTGGCGCAGCGTGTGGGCGCGCAGGCCGGCCGCCTGGTCGAGGCCGGCTTCAAACATGGCCAGCCCCCAGCTGGATGCCGCGCGAGGAGGCCTGGGAGAAGTAGAAGCCCATGTCGGTGGCGACCGGGTCGTAGGCCGATTTGCCCTCGGTGCCCATGGCCACCCGCACCAGGGTGGCGGCGTCGGGGTTCTGCCAGTCCTCGGGCACGCGCTGACCGTTGGCCACGCCGCGCAGCACCACCTGGTGGCGGACCAGGGCGTCGATGGCCGGGCCGAGCTTGACAGCCTCGTCGACCTTGGAGAGCACCACGCCGTGCAGACCGCTGGACTTGAACGAGGTCAGCACATCGTCCAGCGTGTCGCCGTGGGAGCCGGCGTTGAGCACCAGCACCTTCTTGACCGAGGGCATGTCCAGCACGTCCAGCATTTCCTGGATGCGCTGGTCGCGCTGGCCCAGGCCGGCGGTGTCGATGATGACCATGCGCTTGTTCGACAGCAGGTCCAGCAGGTCCTTGAGCGCGGCGCGGTCGTGCGCCAGGTGGGCGACGACGCCCAGCATGCGGCCGTAGGCGCGAAGTTGCTCGTAGCCCGAGACGCGGTAGGTGTCCAGGGTGATCAGGCCGACGCTGGCGGCGCCGTGCTGGCGCACGCACTGGGCGGCGAGCTTGGCGGCGGTGGTGGTCTTGCCGACGCCGGTGGCGCCGATCAGGGCGACCACGCCGCCCTCGTCGCACAGGCCGCTGCCCGGTGTGGCGGTGCGCAGGTTGCGAGTCAGGGTGTCCATCACCCAGCGCACGGCCTGGCTGGCACCGGTGTCGGCCGGCATGCGTTCGAGCACGGCGCGGGCGATCGCGGGCGAGTAGCCGGCGCGGATGAGCTTGAGCATCATCGTGGACTGGATCGGGTTCTGCTTGGACGAACCGAGCCAGGCCAGGGTGTTGAAGCGCTCCTCGATCATGTCCTTGAGCGCCGACAGCTCCACTGCCATGCGGCCTTCGCTGGCCGACGCGGCGCGCTGCTGCAGGTCCTCGCTGTCGGACCAGGCCGGGGCCGGTGCGGCGGGACGGGTGCGGATCGGGGCCGGCTCGGGCGTGGCCATCGGGGCCTGCGGCATGGCCAGGCGGACCGGCGCGGGGCGCTCGGCCGGGGCCTGCACGCGGGCGGCGGGGGCGCGGGGCGCGGCGCTCTCGCGGGCGGCCGGTGCGCTGTCCCCGGCACCCTCGCCGTCCATGGCGGCGCGGCGCTTGCGCAGCATGCGCTCGCGCACGTACTCCTGGAACGAGAGCGTGCTCATGGCCATCTGCTCGGTGTCTTCCTGCACCGAGTCGCGGAAGGCAGGCGGATCGGCGCGGCGGGTGCGGATGGCCGGCATGCGCTCCTCGGCGCGGCTGGCCAGCGAACCGGGCTGGGCCACGGGCGCCAGGCTTTCTTCGGCGGCGGCCATCACTTCAAACCCCCCGTCGGTGGCGCGGCTGGAGAGGATGACGGCGCTGTCGCCAAAGGCCTGGCGGGCCTTGGCCATGGCTTCGCGCGAGGTCGGGGCGGTGAATCGCTGGATGTTCATGCTGCAAGCTCCCCAAGAATCGGGCCGATACGGATAAGGTGGGTTTCAGGAATCTCGCTGTGGGCGAGCACCTGCAGGCGCGGCGCGGCGCGGCGCAGCAGGCGGGCCATCGCGGTGCGGATGGCGTCGGGCACCAGCAGGCAGGCGGGCACGCCCCGCTCTTCCTGCCGGTTGGCGATTTCGGCGGCGGACTTGCTCAGCGTCTCGGCCACACCGGGGTCCAGCGCGCCGGCGCCGTTGCCGGTCAGGGCCTGCATCAGCAGGCGCTCCAGGCCGGGTTCGATCGCGATGACCTCAAGTTCCTTGACCGAACCGCCGTAAATCTGCTGGACGATGGCCGGCGACAGCGCGGTGCGCACACGGCGGGCCAGCTCGACGGGGTCGGAGGTGCTGCCGGCGTGTTCGGCCAGGGATTCGATGATGGTGCGGATGTCGCGCACGTGCACCGACTCTTCCAGCAGCAGCTGCAGCACTTTCTGGAAGGTGGCGACGGGAACCATTTTTGGCACGACCTCTTCGATCAGTTTCGGGGCCAGGCGGGTCACGTGTTCGACCAGGTCCTGGGTCTCCGTCCGGCTCAGCAACTTGGCGGCCTGGACTTGCATCAAGTGTGAAAGATGGGTCGCCAGCACGGTCTCGGAATCAACCACCGTAAAACCGGCCATTTGCGCGTTCTCTTTCTGCTTCTCGTCGATCCAATGCGCGGGCAGGCCAAAAGCGGGGTCCTTGGTGGGGGTGCCGATCAGCGGCGTGCCCACGCCACCCGGGTCGATGGCCAGGAACATGCCGGGGAAGACCTCGCCCTCGCCCACCACCACGCCGCGCAGGGTGATGCGGTAGCCGCTGGGGCGCAGTTCGAGGTTGTCGCGCACGTGCACGGCCGGCGGCAGGAAGCCCACCTCCTGCGCGAACTTCTTGCGCACGCCCTTGATGCGGGTGAGCAGGTCGCCCTGGCGGTTCTTGTCGACCATGGCGATCAGGCGGTAGCCCAGCTCCAGGCCCAGCAGGTCGACCGGCTGCAGGTCGTCCCAGGTGGCTTCGCCGTCGCTGGGCGGTGCGGCCGGCTGCTCGGTGGGCTTGGGCCGGCGCTCTTCCTGCAGCCGCCACCAGGCCAGGCCGCCGATGGCCGCGGCGAAGGCCAGGAACACGAGGTGCGGCATGCCGGGAACGACGCCCAGCAGGAACAGCACGCCCGCGGTGATGCCCAGCACGCGCGAGGACATGAACATCTGCTCGACCATCTGCACGCCCAGGTCCTGTTCCTTGCCCACGCGCGAGACCACCATGGCGGCGGCCACCGAGATCAGCAGGCCAGGAATTTGCGCCACCAGCGCATCGCCGACGGCCAGCAGGATGTAGCTGTCGGCCGCCTCGCCGGCCGACAGGCCGTGCTGGACCATGCCGATGATCAGGCCGCCGATGATGTTGATGAACAGGATCAGGATGCCGGCGATGGCGTCGCCGCGCACGAACTTGGAGGCACCGTCCATGGAACCGAAGAACTCGGCCTCCTCGCCCACCTCGGCGCGGCGGCGCTTGGCCTCCTGCTCGTTGATCAGGCCGGCGCCCAGGTCGGCGTCGATGGCCATCTGCTTGCCGGGCATGGCGTCCAGGGTGAAGCGGGCCGAGACCTCGGCGATGCGCTCCGAGCCCTTGGTGATCACCACGAAGTTGATCACCACCAGGATGGCGAACACGATGAAACCGACCGCGAAGTTGCCGCCGATCAGGAAGTGGCCGAAGGCTTCGATCACCGCGCCGGCGGCGCCGGGGCCGGTGTGGCCCTCCATCAGCACCACGCGGGTGGAAGCGACGTTCAGCGACAGGCGCAGCAGCGTGGTCAGCAGCAGCACGGTGGGGAAGACCGAGAAGTCCAGCGGCGCGCGCATGTAGGCCGCCACCATCATCACCACCAGCGCGATCGCGATGTTCAGCGTGAAGAAGGTGTCCAGCACCCAGGGGGCCAGGGGCAGCACCATCATGGCCAGCACCAGCACCACCAGCATCGGGGCGGCCAGGCCCTGGGCCAGCGCAGCGTGGCGACCGAACCACTGTTGCAGGAATTTCATTTGGGCGTTCATTCAGCGGCTCCCCGGGTCGGCGGTTGCTTCCAGTGCGGATCGAGTTCGGGTGGCACCTGCGGATCGGGCGCGGCGCCGGGCATGGCGCCACGCCCGGCGAGCGCGGCCTTGAGCTGGTAGACGTAGGCCAGCACCTGGGCCACCGCGGTGTAGAGGGCGGAAGGGATTTCCTGGTCGAGTTCGGCGTGGGCGTAGAGCGCGCGCGCCAGCATGGGCGACTGCAGCACCGGCACCTTGTGATCCTTGGCCACATCGCGGATGCGCAGGGCCAGCAGGTCGGCGCCCTTGGCGATCACGCGCGGCGCGCTCATGGTGGCGTCGTCGTACTGGATCGCCACCGCATAGTGGGTCGGGTTCATCACCACCAGGTCGGCCTTGGGCACGGCGCCGATGCTCATGCGGTGCGCCAGCTCGCGCTGGCGGCGGCGGCGCTGGCCCTTGACATGCGGATCGCCTTCGTTCTGCTTGTGTTCCTGCTTGACCTCTTCGCGCGACATGCGCAGCCGCTGGGCGTGCAGGAACTTCTGCATAGGAAAGTCGATGAGCGCGAACAGCGTCACCACCCCCAGCAGAATGCCCACGCCGGTGCGCATCCACTGCGCCAGCTGGCCCAGGCCGCCCTCCAGCGGCTGCAGCAGCAGGCTGGCGAAGCCTGCGATGTGCGAAGAGAGGAACTTCCAGCCGACGAAGCCGACGATGACGGTCATCACCGCCAGCTTGGCGGTCTCGAACAGCTGCTGCTTGGAGAACAGGCGCCCCAGCCCGGCGAGGGGGCTGAGCCGGGTCAGGTCCGGGGCCATGGTGTGGGTGGTCAGCGTCCAGCTGCCCGAGGCGAAGGCAGCGAACACCGCCAGCGCCAGGGTGGCCACGCCCAGCGGCAGGAACACCACCAGACCCAGGCCCAGGCTGTCGTGCAGGCGCTCGACCAGCAGCTGGGGCTGCAGCAGGGCACCGTGGTCAAAGCGCAGCTGCGAGGCCAGCGCCGCCTGCAGACGGGAAAAACCCATCGGCAGCAGCAGCATCAGCAGCACAGCGCCCCCGCCCAGCACCGCGAGGTTGGACAGCTCCTTCGAACGCGGCAGCTGGCCCTCCTCGCGCGCCTTTTTCAGGCGATGCGCGGTGGCCGGCAGGTTCTTGTCTTGGGAGGAGGACATCGGTCTGACTCAGGAAAACTTGAGTCAGATTGTGGAAGTCGGCCCCCGAAATGAATGCGTGAAAAGGCGGTGAAGCACCGCCCTATTCCCCCAGCGCGAAAACTGAAAACTCAGAATCCGAGGGAAGCGAGCAGATCGTCGACGTCCTTCTGGTCGGCCACCACGTCGGTGCGGCCTTCGGGGTCGACCACCGGCCCCTGCAGGGCGCTCATGTCGTAGGCCTTGTCCTGGCCCGGGGCGCCAGCGGGCGCCGACTGCAGCAGCAGGGCCAGCAGCTGTTCCTCGATGGTGGCGGCCAGCTGCACCACCCGGTTGATCACCTGGCCGGTGAGGTCGTGGAAGTCCTGCGCCATCATGATCTCGGTCAGGCGCGCGTCGCTCTTCTCGCTGAGCTCGACCACGTCCCTGGACCAGCTCAGCAGCTCGGGCATGGCCCGGGCCAGACCCGGCACCGCGGAAATGGTGGAGGTCAGCTGGCGCCCGCGTTCGGCGATGGCCTCCTGCTCGGACTTGGCGCCGTCCACGTGGTTGAGCACCTTCTCGGCCGCCTCGCCGGTGAGGCGGGCGATGTAGGAGAGCCGGCTCTGGGCGTCGGGCAGCTGGTCGACCGTGCCCTTGAGCTTGTCGGCATACCCCAGTTCCTTCAGGGCGTCGTGCAGCTGGCGCGTGATGGAGCCCAGTTGCTGGAACATTTCCGGATTGCCCGGGCTGTTGCTGGTGGACATGGGAACTCCCGCTGGGCTCAGAGGCCGAGTTTCTTGAAGATGTTGGCGAGCTTGTCTTCCAGCGTGGCCTTGGTGAACGGCTTGACGATGTAGCCCGCCGCACCGCCCTGTGCGGCCATCACGATGTCTTCCTTGCGCGCCTCGGCCGTCACCATCAGGACCGGCAGGTGCTTGAGCGCCTCGTCCTTCTTGATCTCGGCCAGCAGCTGGAAGCCGTTCATGTTGGGCATGTTGATGTCGCTGACGACAAAGTTGAAGGACCCGTTCCTCAGCTTGTTGAGCGCGATCACCCCGTCTTCCGCCTCGTCGGCGTCGGCGTGACCGATCTCCTTGAGCAGGTTGCGCACGATGCGGCGCATGGTGGAGAAGTCGTCAACGATCAGGAATTTCATCGGGGTGGACATGGTGGGGTCTCCTGTCAGGAAACAGTGGCGGTTAGCGGGGCTTGACTGGCCCAGCCTCTTCCCGGGGTTTCGGCACTTCTGCCAGTTTCTGAAGATCGGGCAGCCCCAGCGGCAGTTGGCGCACCGGCGCGACGAGCGGTTCGGCCTGGGGAACGGCCGTTTCTGCACCGGCCGGTGGCGCCGGCACGGCCCCTGCGGCAGGCCCGGCGGGCGCCTCGGTGACGGGCGGGCGCAGCGCGGTGCCGTCGCCGATGGGCGCCATGCGCTCCTCGGCCTCGCGGGTCATGACCAGGATGCTGATGCGCCGGTTCATCGGCGCATCGGGCTGGTTGACGTCCAGCAGCCGGCTGGAGGCCAGGCCCTCGACACGGGCGAGCTTGTTGTCGGGCAGGCCGCCGGCCACCAGCTCGCGGCGCGAGGCGTTGGCGCGGTCGGCCGACAGTTCCCAGTTGCTGTAGCCGCGGTCGCCGCTGCCGTAGGGCGTGGCGTCGGTGTGGCCCGAGAGGGCGAGCCGGTTGTCGATGTCGCCGATGGCCCCGCCGATCTCGCGCAGGATCTGGCGCATATAGGGTTTGACCATGGCGCTGCCGACGTCGAACATGGGGCGGTTCTGGTCGTCGACGATCTGGATCTGCAGCCCGTCGGCGGTCTTCTCCATGCGGATCTGCGACTTGAACTCGGACAGCGCCGGGTTGCTCTCGACCAGCTCGTTGAGCTTGGTCTGCAGGGCGTCGAGGCGCAGGGCGTCCCTGCGGGCGAGCTCGGCCCGCGCCATCTGCGCGCCCATGAGCTTGGCCGCGCGTTCGGCATCGCCGGTGTCGACCTGGCCTTGCCGGCGCGAGAGGTCCTGGCCGCCGCCGGGCAGCACGGAATCGCTGTTGCCGGTGCCGCTGCCGCCCAACAGCGTGACCTTGACGGGGTTGGAGAAATAGTCGGCGATGCCCTTGAGGTCGCCGGACGAGGTGGACCCCAGCAGCCACATGAGCAGGAAGAAGGCCATCATGGCCGTCACGAAGTCGGCGTAGGCGATCTTCCACGCCCCACCATGGGCCGCATGACCGCCCTTCTTGACGCGCTTGACGATGATGGGCTGAAGCTTCTTGCCGTCGGCCATCACTTCTTCCCTTTGACGTGGTTCTCGAGCTCAGAGAACGAAGGGCGCACATCGGAGAACAGCACCTTGCGGCCGAACTCGATCGCCGTCGAGGGCGCATAGCCCTGCATCGAGGCCAGCAGCGTGGTCTTGACGCAGGCGAATTCCTTGGAGGCCTCTTCGGTCTTCTGCTCCAGCAGGCCGCCCAGCGGTTCGAACACACCGTAGGCCAGCAGGATGCCCAGGAAGGTGCCGACCAGGGCCGAGCCGATCATGCCGCCCAGCACCGCCGGCGGCTGGCCCACCGAACCCATGGTGTTCACCACACCCAGCACCGCGGCCACGATGCCGAAGGCCGGCAGCGCACCGGCCAGGCGGGCGATGGCCGCCACCGGGGCGTGCGCCTCCTGGTGGTGGGTCTCGATCTCGGCGTCCATCAGCGACTCGATCTCGTGGGCGTTCAGGTTGCCCGAGACCATCATGCGCAGGTAGTCGGTGATGAACTCGACCAGGTGGTGGTCGGCCGAGATCACGGGGTACTTCTTGAACAGCGGCGACTGCTCGGGGTTGTCCACGTCCTGCTCGATGGCCATCAGGCCTTCCTTGCGCGCCTTCTGCAGGATGTCGAACTGCAGCGCCAGCAGCTCCATGTAGCGCGCCTTGGTGAAACGGCTGCCCTTGAAGCACTGGCCGAAGCCCTTGAGCGTGGCCTTGACCACCTTCATCTGGTTGTTGATGAGGAAGGCGCCGATGGCGGCGCCGAAGATGGTGATCAGCTCGAACGGCAGCGCCGTGAGCACGACGCCGATGTTGCCCCCGTGCATGATGAACACGCCGAAGATGCAGACCATCGAGATCACGAAGCCGATGATGACGAACATGGACCGAACCCTGAGTTGAAGCGGAACCTGGAGCAGACGGCCCCAACGACTGTCTTTCCTATCGGTCCAACTCTAGGGGCGATTGAGGTCCGCCAGAAACGCAAAAAGGACCCGCAGACGGGTCCTTTTCAGGGTTTGAACGGAGAGCCCGTTCAGTGCAGGCGCAAGCCGCCCGAGGCGCTGCCCTTGCCGGCGCGGGCCGGCGGCTCGCACAGTCCGCAGACAAAGCTCTTGGCGTTCTCGTAGGGTTCGGTCACGAAGTGGCCGCCGCAGCAGGAGCACTTGGTCAGGGTCAGCATGCCGCTGTCGACGAACTTCACCAGACGCCAGGCGCGGGTGACGGACAGCAGGGGCTCGATGGCGCTGGCCTGCATCTGTTCGCTGTAGAGGCGGAAGGCCTTGATCACGGTGTCGATCTCCTCCAGCTCGCTGGTCTTGGAGAGGTACTCGTGGATGTTCAGGAACAGCGAGGCGTGGATGTTGGGCTGCCAGGTCAGGAACCAGTCGGTCGAGAAGGGCAGCTGGCCCTTGGACGGGCTCTTGCCGGCCACTTCCTTGTACAGGCGCAGCAGGCGCTCGTACGACAGGCTGGTTTCGTACTCCAGCACCTGCAGGCGGGCACCGAGCTGGATCAGGGCCACGGCACGGGCGATGTCGCGCGACTCGTTGAGGATGCTTTTTGCGGTGGCCATGGTGCGTGCTCCGTCCGGTGGGATCAGTGGGCCGACGTGGCCATCGACTCGGCGAACTTGCCGGCCATCAGGATCGAGGCGTGCAGCTGGGTCGTGGTGGCGTTGTCGACCTTCTTCACGTTGTGGCTGGTCAGCAGGTTCCACACCAGGTCATCGTCCACGCGGAAGCGGCACAGCAGCATGTTGGTGGAGGCGATCTTGAGCAGCTGGGCGGTCGAGAGCATGCCCAGCAGGTCGGCGGCCTCTTCGGTCAGACCCAGGCGGAACAGCGCTTCGGCGCGGTCCTTGCGGATCAGGTTCTGGGCCAGCATCAGGTAGGTCAGATTGGCTTCGCGGATTTCGGCCAAGAGTTGTTCGCTGTCCATGTGTTTCTCCTAGAGATCGGTCGGCGGTGCTGGCGGGCTGCTACATCTGCTGACTTGATGTGAGTAATTGTGTCTGCCGGTAAAAAAACTTGAATCAGGAAACCGCTGTTCGCACTGTCGGCGCACACCCGACACCGTGTCGGATTTTTTCCTACAACCCAAGTACTCATTTTGGTGTCGGGCGAGCACCCGCCTGCGCACACCCCTGCGGCCGGGGCAGCGGCACTAAGGCCGGAACAGGGACGTGCATCCCTTGCTTATTTCACCGATCCGGTATAGGGCAGGGCTAAAGAATATGTCAGGGCCACCGAAAAGCATCTCAACGAACTTCTAAAAAGGTTCGTCGTCCGGCAAGCAGAAGCGGCGAGACGGTCAGAGGTCCCAGGACCCAACCGGCACGTGCAGCAGCCAGCTCCGGTCATGGCGGCCAGCCTTCTGGCTGGCGTTGAGATTGGCAGCAATGCCGGATTACTTTGTTCAATTTTTTAGGAGTTAGTTATGACCACCATCAACACCAACATTCAGTCGATGAATGCCCAGCGCAACCTGAGCACCTCGGCCAACTCGCTGTCCACCTCCATGCAGCGCCTGTCTTCCGGCCTCCGCGTCAACAGCGCCAAGGACGATGCCGCCGGCCTCGCCATTTCGGAGCGCATGAATGCCCAGGTCAAGGGCCTGAACGTGGCCGCCCGCAACGCCAACGACGGCATCTCCCTGGCCCAGACCGCTGAGGGCTCACTGGGCAAAGTCGGCGACATGCTGCAACGCATGCGCGAACTGGCCGTGCAGTCGGCCAACGCCACCAACAGCGACTCCGACCGCACGGCGCTGCAATCTGAAGTGTCCCAGCTGAAAGAAGAAATTCAGCGCGTCGCCGACACGACCAGCTTCAACGGCAAGAAGCTGCTCAACGGCAGCTTCACCAACCAGACTTTCCAGGTCGGTGCCAATGCCGGCGAAACCATCAACGTGAGTGCCATCGCCAACGCGAACCTCACCGCGCTGGGCGATGCGGCCACCGGGGCGACTTCAGCCACGGGCGCAGCGGCCGCCGCGACGGCCTTCGCGAGCCCCGTCACGGCGGGCTCGATCACCATCACCGGCAAGAGCGGTGTTGCGGTCGATATCGGCACGATTGCCGCTTCGGGCAGCGCGTCCAACCGCATCGACCAGGTGGTCAGCGCCATCAACGCCAAGTCCAACGAAACGGGTGTCAACGCCGCTTACAACAGCACCACCGATGCCATCGAGTTCACCTCCACCGAACAGGGCACCTGGGACGGTACTTTCACAATCGGCGGCACCGACGACGGCACGCTGACCGGCATCGACGGCGCCACCGGCCTTACCTCCGTGGCGGGCAACACGGGAGCACTGAACACGCTGGACATTTCGTCCACAGCGGGTGCCGCGGCAG
This sequence comes from Hydrogenophaga sp. NH-16, assembly GCF_004006415.1. Taxonomy (NCBI): domain Bacteria; kingdom Pseudomonadati; phylum Pseudomonadota; class Betaproteobacteria; order Burkholderiales; family Comamonadaceae; genus Hydrogenophaga; species Hydrogenophaga sp. NH-16. The sequence continues at coordinate 1,072,198 of NZ_CP029344.1, read as the reverse complement.
CGCTGACGCAAATCGACAGCGCGCTGAACACGATCAACAGCTCGCGTGCCGACCTGGGCGCGCTGCAGAGCCGCTTCGAAAACGCGGTGTCCAACATCCAGATCCAGGGCGAGAACATCTCTGCCGCTCGCGGTCGCATCGTGGACGCCGATTTCGCCAAGGAAACGGCGAACCTGTCGCGCGCCCAGATCCTGCAACAGGCTGGCACCGCCATGGTGGCCCAGGCCAACCAGCTGCCCCAGGGCGTTCTGTCCCTGCTGCGCTGAACACGCAGCTTCCGCAAACGCCCCGCTGCCCAGCGGGGCGCCCCGGGCGGCGGTGGCGGATTTCTGCCCCGCCGCTTCGGGCCTTGCGGGATGCACAGACCGCATGCCATCCGCGTGCGGTGCGTTCATCCTGAAGGGGAAAAGCCATGTCCACCATCTCGTCCCCTGGCCTCGCCAGCGGCATCGACATCAAATCCATCGTGTCGCAGCTGGTGGCGTTGGAGCGCGCACCGCTGCAACCGCTGCAGAGCCAGGCCACGGTCTTCCAGAGCAGGCTCTCGATCTACGGCAGCATCAAGTCGATGGTGTCCGGCCTGGGCGACGCGGCGGCAAAACTCTCCACTGCCAGCGGCTGGAACGGCGTGAAAGCCACCTCGTCTAACAGCGCCGCAGTGGGCGTGTCGGCCGCTGCTGGCGCCAGCGCCACCAGCCTGAGCCTTGAAGTGCAGCAGCTGGCCAAGGCGCAGTCGGCAGTGTCGCCACAACCCGCCTATGCCCGGGACAGCGCCCTGGGCGCCGGCACGCTCACCATTCAGGTGGGCACGGGCGACCCGGTCGAGGTGGTGATTGCCGATGGCGACGACAGCCTGGCGGCCATTGCCCGCCAGATCAACGAAGCGAAGACCGGCGTGAGCGCCACGGTGTTGCGGGACGCGAGCGGGGAACGCTTGCTGATGCGCTCCACCGCCACCGGCGAGGCCAACACCTTCACCGTGGGCGTGACCGGCGGCAACGCCGGAGGGCTGGAGCGCCTGGCCTTCGGTCCTGGCGTCACCGGTGGCATGGCCCAGACCCAGGCCGCGCAAAACGCGCTGGCCACGATCAACAACGTGAACGTGACATCGGCGAGCAACACGCTCGACGACACGGTGCCCGGCCTCACGCTCACCCTGACGCAGGAAACGACGGCGCCGGTGGAGATCGGGGTGAGTGCCGACCAGGAGGGCATGAAGAAGAACGTGCAGGCTTTCGTGGATGCGTACAACGCGCTCAACAACATGCTGACCACCGCCACCAAATACAACGCGGAAACCAAGACGGCAGGCTCCCTTCAGGGCGACAGCACCGCCGTGGGGTTGCAGAACGCGCTGCGCGGCATGATGCGCTCGGTGACCGCCAGCAGCCCGTTCTCGCGCTTGATCGACGTCGGCATCGAAGCCAAGCAGGGTGGCAACCTGGAAATCAAGGCCGACAAGCTCAGCGCGGCGTTGGGCAACCTGGACGGCATGAAGGCGCTGTTCACCAGCGACAGCAGCGACCCCACCGCCAAGGGCTTCGGCCTGAAGATCAAGGCCTTTGCCGACGGGCTGGTCAACGCGGGCGGCACGCTGAGCACCAAGACCGAATCCCTGCAGAGCGCGATCAAGCGCAACACCCAGGAGCAGGAAAAGGTGGTCGACCGGGCAGCGCGCGCCGAGACACGGTTTCTGGCCCAGTACAACGCCATGGATGCGGCAGTCGGCAGGCTCAGTGGCCTGAATGCGTTTGTGGCGCAGCAGATCACTCTCTGGAACAAGAACAGCGGCTGAGAACGCGGTCGTCCGAATGGACAACGATGGTGCGCAGGCGCTGTTCTGACCCGGTTCTTGTTTGCTCACTGCCTGCCTGAACGTGGACCCGAAGATGATGAGCTTTCCACTGCAATTCCCGGTACCGGCGCCTACAGTCCCTCAGCAGACTGCCGATACAGAAAGGTATCAGCCACAAGGAATCGCCGCCATGTTTACCTCTGTCAACTCCCGCGCCGCCTCTGCCTACAAACGCGTTGCCGCTGACACCGGCGTGCAGGCGGCCGACCCGCACCAGCTGGTCGGTCTGCTGTTTGAAGCGCTCATGCAGTCGATTCACCGCGCACGGGGTGCCATGGCACAGGGCGAGGTGGCGGCCAAAGGCGCGGCCATCGGCAAGGCCGTGTGCATCCTGGAAGAAGGCCTCAAGGCCGGCCTGAACATGGCCCAGGGTGGCGAGCTGGCGCAGAACCTGCGCAGCATCTACGACTACAGCATCCTGCGCCTGACCCAGGCCAACCTGCGCAACGACCCCGCGGCGCTGGAAGAAGTGAGCAAGCTCATCGAGCCCGTGGCGCAGTCGTGGAAACTCATCGGGGGCCCCGGCCCCGCCTACCTGCAGCCCGTTGCGGGCCGTGGAGCCTGATCATGGAGCACAGCTTGCTGGACTACTACAAAGCCATCGAATCCGCCAGCCAGCGCATGCTGGAGGCCGCCCGGGTGGAAGACTGGGACCAGATCGTGCATCTGGAGGGCACCTGCGCGGTGCTGATCGCCCAGCTGCGCCACAAGTCGCGCAACCTGAGGCTGGCACCCGACGAGCGCAAGGAAAAGGCCCGGATCATGCAGCGCATCCTGCGCGCCGACGCCGAGATCCGCTGCCTGGCCGAACCCTGGCTGGGCGACCTCGAACAGCTGATGGATGCGAAACAGGTGCACTGAACAAAGCCCGCCACGCGGGCTTTGTTCAAACCGACATATTCATGATGTCGGTGTAGGCCTGGACCATGCGGTTTCTGACGTGCATGGTGGCCTGAAAGCCGATCTGGGCTTTCTGCATCGCGAGCATGGTCTCTTCCAGGCTCACGTTGGGGTTGCCCTTCTGCACTTCGTTCTGCAGCTGGGAAGCCTCGTTCTGGGCCTTGCTCACCGATTGAAGGGCGGTCTTGAAGTTGTCGGCAAAGCCGCTGCCGACACCGCCCACGCCGGCAGGCGCGCCGCCGCGCGCAGCCGCAGGGCGGCCGATGCCGTTGACGGCCTGGCTGTTCAGGGCATTGATTCGCAGGTCCATGGCGGTGTCCTTTCACTCTGACGGGTGCAGGACTGGATGCTAGTGAGCGGGCCCCTTCCGCGCGCCGGGAATAGGGGGTCAAAGGCAGCCTTTTTCATGGCTATGCCGGGGTGAGCGGGACCGGATACTCGGTCGCAACAGGGGAGATTCCCCCATTTGCCGACCCACTTCGAAGCCCCCGCCATGAGCACTGCCGTCGCCGAAATGGACCTTGCGCCAGAGAACCGCAACGCGCTGAGCGCCGGACTCTCACGTCTGGACCGCGCGCAGAAGATCAAGATGGGCCTGGGCGCCTTCGGCCTGCTGGCGATCGCCCTCGCGCTGTTCTTCATGGGCCGCCAGCCCGACTGGAAGGTGCTCTACAACAACCTGGGTGACAAGGACGGCGGGGCCATCATCGCGCAGCTGACGACGATGAACGTGCCCTACAAGTACACCGAGGGTGGCGGCGCCATCATGGTGCCGGCCGACAAGGTGCACGACACCCGCCTGCGCCTGGCCTCGCAGGGCCTTCCCAAGGGCACGGTCAGCGGTTTCGAGCTGATGGAGGCCAACCGCTTCGGCATGACGCAGTTCCAGGAGCGCCTGACCTTCCAGCGCGGCCTGGAAGGTGAACTCACCCGCTCGATCCAGTCGCTTTCCTCGGTGCAGGCCGCGCGCGTGCACCTGGCCCTGCCGAACCAGAACGGCTTTTTCCGCGAGCAGCAGAAGCCCAGCGCCTCGGTGCTGCTGACCCTGCACCCCGGCCGCACCCTGGACAAGGCGCAGATCGCCGGGATCGTGCATCTGGTCGCCTCCAGCGTGCCCGAGATGAACCCCAAGGCCGTCAGCGTCGTGGACGACGCCGGGACCCTGCTCTCGGCCACGCCCGACGGCATGGCCCAGGGCGCCGACACCCAGAAGCTGCAGTACACCCAGCAGGTTGAACAGCTCTACACCCGCCGCATCCTGGACATGATCGAGCCTCTGGTGGGCGCCGGCAACGTCAGGGCCCAGGTCAGCGCCGACATCGATTTCTCGCTGGCCGAGTCCACCTCCGAGCAGCACCGGCCCAACCAGGGCGGCGAGCCCGGCGCGGTGCGCAGCCAGCAGATCGTCGAGGACGGCACCCCCGCCCAGGCCCAGCCCGCGGGCGTGCCCGGCGCCACCACCAACCAGCCGCCGGCCACCGGCACCGCCCCCATCAACGGCGCCGCCGCGCCGCTGGGTGTGGCCAGCAACGCCGACAAGGCCGGCACACAGCGCCGCGAATCGGTCATCAACTACGAGATCGACAAGACCGTGCGCACCGTGCGCGAGGCCAGCGGTACCGTCAAGCGCCTGACCGCCGCCGTGGTGGTGAACCACCGCAGCGTCACCGACAAGACGGGCAAGCTCATCACCACCGCCATCCCGCCCGAGCAGCTGGAGCAGATGACCGCCCTGGTGCGCGAGACCATCGGCTTCAAGCAGGAACGGGGCGACTCGGTCAACGTGGTCAACGCCGTGTTCAACGTTCCCCAGCCGGTCGAGGACGTGGCGGTGGCCTGGTGGAAGCAGCCCGAGAACATGGAACTGGCCCGCAGCCTGGCCTGGCCCGTTGGCGCCCTGGGCGTGGCGCTGCTGATCCTCATGGGCATGGTGCGCCCGGGCATGAAGATGATGCGCGCCCCGGCGGCACCACGCATCGAGGACAAGGCCAAGGCCAAGGCGCCCCAGCTCGACGCGGTGCTCGACGAGACGCCCGAGCGCCCGGGCCTGCCCATGCCGGTCGAGAACCAGCGCCTGGTTGACGCGAAGCGGCTGGCGCTGGAGAACCCGATGGCGGTGGCGAACATCGTCAAGAGCTGGGTCAACGGCGAAGCGCCGGCGTAAGCCGGCCAAGGAAAGACGATCATGGAAGAACAGGGAATCCAGGACGCCGCGATCTTCCTCATGACACTGGGCGAGGAAGAAGCCGCAGAGGTGTTCAAGCACCTGAGCCCCAAGGAAGTGCAGAAGCTGGGCGAGGCCATCGCCAAGACCCGCGCCGTGTCCCACGAGCGGGTCGACCAGGTGATGCAGAAGTTCACTTCCGTGGCCTCCTCGCAGAGCCTGCTGGTGTCCGACACCGACAACTACGTGCGCGCGGTGCTGCGGCGTGCCCTGGGCGATGACAAGGCCTCGCTGCTGATCGACCGCATCCTGCAGGGCGGCGATGTCTCCGGCATCGAGAGCCTGAAGTGGATGGACCCGCTGTCCATCGCCGAGCTGCTGCGCAACGAGCATCCTCAGATCGTCGCGGCCATCCTGGTGCACCTCGAAGCGGACCAGACCGCCGACGTGCTGAAGAACTTCACCGAGCGCACCCGCAACGAGGTGATGCTGCGCATCGCCACGCTCGAGGGCATCCAGCCCACCGCGCTCAAGGACCTCAACGAGGTGCTCTACAAGGTGCTGGCCGGCGGCGACAAGATCCGCAAGACCTCGATGGGCGGCATCAAGACCGCGGCCGAGATCATCAACATGATGGGCAACCAGATCGAGACCTCGGTCATCGAGGCGATCCGCAACTTCGACGCCGACCTGGCGCAGAAGATCATGGACAAGATGTTCACCTTCGAGGACCTGATCAAGCTCGACGGCAAGTCGATCCAGCTGGTGCTCAAGGAGGTGGCCTCCGAGTCGCTGGTGATCGCGCTCAAGGGCGCGTCTTCGGAACTGCGCGAACTGGTCTTCGCCAACATGTCCTCGCGCGCCGCCGAGGGCCTGCGCGACGACCTCGAATCGCGCGGACCGGTCCGGCTGTCCGAGGTGGAGAACCAGCAGAAAGACATCCTGAAGATAGTCCGGCGCCTGTCCGAAGAGGGCCAGATCGCGATCGGCGGAGGCGACGATGAAGGCTTCGTCTAAGCCCAGCACGCACACCCGCTTCATCCCGCGGGAAGAAATCGACGGCGTGTCGGCCTGGCACTTTTCGTCGATGGACGGCAGCGACACGCTCCCGGTCGCGGCGGCGGTGGAGGCCGAGCCCGAACCCGACAAGGCCTTGGAGGAAGCGCTGCAAGAGGCCCGCCAGCAGGCCTACGCCGACGGCTTCGCCCACGGGCACGACACCGGCAGCAAGGAGGTGCGCGACGCGCTCGAAGCCGCCATGCGCCGCACCATCGAGGAAACCGGGGTGCGCATGGGCCAGATGCTGCACGGCATGGCCGAACAGCTGATCGCGGCCGAGCAGAAGATCGGCCGCCAGATCCTGGACCTGGCCTGCGACATCGCGCGCCAGGTGGTGCGGCAGGAGCTGCAGAGCAACACCGTCCACCTGCGCGCCGTGATCGGCGAGGCGCTGGAGCAGATCGTCGAGGACGGCCTGCCCGCCACCGTGCGCATGCACCCCGACGACCTCGCACTGATGCGCGGCGCGCTGATGGAGACCCTGGGCGAGAACGCCCCCGACTTCGTGGCGGACGTCACCATCACCCCGGGAGGCTGCCTGCTGCAGACCCCCGGCGCAACGGTCGACGCCACCATCGAAAAGCGCTGGACACGGGCCCTGGGCAACCTCGGCATGGACGCGCCCTGGAACCCGGAGGCGGGCGATGTCTGAACCCGACGGCCGCTGGGCCCAGTACATGGACGACCTGCGCATCGGCGCCAACGTGCACACGCCGCTGGAGACGCGCGGCACGCTCACCCGCCTGGCCGGCCTGGTGCTCGAAGCCGTGGGCCTGCGCGTGCCGGTCGGTTCGCAGTGCCTGATCGCCAACGGCAAGCGCGAGCCGGTGCTGGCCGAGGTGGTGGGCTTTGCCGGCAACCGCGCCTTCCTGATGCCCGCGGGCGACACCCGCGGCCTGGCCAGCGGCGCCAGCGTGACGCCGCTGGCGCCCTACCGCCCGGTGCCGCGCATGGGCCAGGTCAACAAGCCGCCATCGGCCGGCGACCGCGGTCTGCTGCGCCTGCCGCTGGGCCGGGGTCTGCTGGGCCGCGTGGTCGACTCGCACGGCCACCCCATGGACCACATGGGGCCGATCACCGAGGTCGACATCGAGCCCATGAACCAGGCGCCGCTGAACGCGATGGACCGCGACCCGGTGCGCGAACCGCTGGACACCGGCGTGCGCGCCATCAACGCCCTGCTCACGGTCGGCCGCGGCCAGCGCCTGGGCCTGTTCGCCGGCTCCGGCGTCGGCAAGTCGGTGCTGCTGGGCATGATGGCCCGCTACACCAAGGCCGACGTGATCGTGGTCGGCCTGATCGGCGAACGCGGCCGCGAAGTCAAGGAGTTCATCGAGGACATCCTGGGCGAGGACGGCCGCAAGCGCTCCGTCGTGGTGGCCGCGCCGGCCGACGCGCCGCCGCTGGTGCGCATGCAGGGTGCGGCCTACGCCACCGCCATTGCCGAACGCTTCCGCGACGACGGCCTGCACGTGCTGCTGCTGATGGATTCGCTCACCCGCTACGCCATGGCCCAGCGCGAGATTGCGCTGGCCATCGGCGAGCCGCCGGCCACCAAGGGCTACCCGCCGTCGTGTTTTGCCAAGCTGCCGCAGCTGGTGGAGCGCAGCGGCAACGGCCTCAACGGCCGCGGCTCGATCACCGCCTTCTACACCGTGCTCTCCGAAGGCGACGACCAGCAGGACCCGATCGCCGACGCGGCGCGTGCCATCCTGGACGGCCACATCGTGCTCTCGCGCGCGCTGGCCGAATCGGGCCACTACCCCGCCATCGACGTCGAGGCCTCGGCCTCGCGCGTGATGCACAACGTCGCCACGCCGCAGCACCTGGAGCTGGCGCGCAAGTTCCGCAACTACTACTCGCGCTACATGAAGAGCCGCGACCTGATCCAGCTGGGCGCCTACGCCGCCGGCAGCGACCCGGAGACCGACCGCGCCATCGTGCTCTACCCCGGCCTGCAGCGTTTCCTGATGCAGGACATGCGCGAGGCCGCGACCATGGAGCACAGCCTGCAGCAGCTGGCCGTGGCGCTGCAGGAAGACAAGCCCGCACGCGACGGCCGCGGTGCGCGCGGGCACGCCAACCACAACCTGTATGAAGGAACCCACGCATGAGCAACCTGCAGACCCTGCACAAGGTGGTGGACCTGGCCACCCGGCGCCGCGACGACGCGCTCACCGCGCTCGGCCAGGCCCAGCGTGAACTGCAGGCGGCGCAGGCCCAGATGAACCAGCTGCGCAACTACGCCGACGAGGCGCTGCAGCGCTGGGCGCAGCGCAGCACCACGGGCGGCGTGGACGCCAACCTGCTGCACCACCACCGCCTGTTCATGGAGAAGATCACCCACGCCATCGAGTTCCAGCAGGCGGTGCAGCGCGGCCGGGAAGAGGTGGTCGAACGCGCCCAGGCCCAGGTCTACGCCGCCGAGCGCGACGTCGCCGGCCTGCGCAAGTACGCCGAGCGCAAGCAGCAGGCGATCGAACACCGCGCCATGCGCCAGGAACAGAAAGCCACCGACGAGATGGCGCTGACCATCCACCTGCGACAGACCCTGTCGGCCGCCCACGGAGCCCGTTCATGAGCAGCACCGCCCCCTCTGCCTCGCACCACTCGTCCAACGGCCCGACCCAGGCGGCACAGGCCGCCGGTCGCCACGGCGCCCAGGGCACCCGCAAACCCGGCGGCCAGGAAACCGGCGCCGACCCGTTCGCCAACCTGCTGTTGCTGCTGAGCGCCAGCGACCCGCTGCCCGCAGACGGAGGCGTGGCCGCCGAGCTGGTGCAGGACACGGCCGAGACCCCTGCGGAGGAGTCCGGCGAAGCCCAGCTGGAAGCCATGATGGCCTGGGCCACCCTGCCCTCCGCTGGCGCACCCGCCGCCCCCGGCGCCCGCGGTCTGGCAGGCACCACCCCGGACGCCGGAGCCCCCGCGCAGGCAGCGACAGCCGACGGCGCGCCCGCAGACACGCTGCAGGGCATGCAGGTGCTGGACCAGCCCGAGGCACTGGACGAACAGACCCAGGCCCAGCTCTCGGCGGCCAACGCCGGCCCACCGGCCGCGGGCAACAGCGCCCTGGCGTCGAACGCCCGGCCCGGCGCCTGGCGCAGCACTGCGCAGATGGCGGGCACCAGCGCGCTCCAGCAATGGCACCACACGCAGGCCCAGTCGGCCCCCGCCGCCGAGCGCACCATGGTGCGGATCGACGCCGGGCCGGCGCTGCCGCTGCACAGCACGGTCGCGCTCGACCAGCGCTTTGCGCAGGCCGTCAGCGACGAAGCCTCGCTCGACACCCCGCTGGCGGCCACACCGCTGCACAGCGCGGTGCCCATGGCCGGCGGCGCCGACCACACCGGCCAGTCCGGCACCGGCGGCGAGGCGGGCGCCGAGGGCGGCGACCGCTCCGACACCCGCGACGAGCTGCGCAGCGACGCACGGGACGAGACCTACGACGAGGCGCTGGCGCAAGCCGATGCCGAGGCCGAAGAGCGGCTCGACAGCTTCGCCTCGCCGCACCTGCGCCAGGCCAGCCTGCGCATCGGCGAAGACGGCGAGAACGCCATCGACGTGCGGCTCTCGCTCACCGGCCAGGAACTGGACCTGAGCTTCCGGACCGACAGCGCCGAGGCGCGCGCCGAGCTGCGCCAGAGCGCCGAGGGCACGCTGGCCGACCTGCTGCAGCGCGGTGGCATCCAGCTGGGCGACGTGAGCGTCAGCGACCAGCGCGGCCAGCAAGGGCAGGACGGCCCGACCGCGCCACCCGTCCGCCCAGGCACGCCATCGGCCCGCGCCGACGCTGCGGCGGCCCCGGCCGGCAACGCCGTGCCGGCCACGCCACGGCCCCACAGCGACGGCAGCCGCCCGCTGGACCTGTTCGTCTGAGAACGCCAAGCCGGCCGTGCGGAGCCGGCGAATAGCGGGGTTTTCCGGCGCTATTCAGGGCTACGCCCGGGGGGGGTGGCTCCAATAATTCCTCCACAGCCCGCCGGTCTTTTCGGCGGGCACCGCCCCCCACGGGGCGCTCTTCCGGAGGATGTCCATGTCTGCTGTCGCCGCTGCTGCCGCCCCCGCCAATGGCGAGGCCCCAGCCAAACCCAAGAGCAGGAAGCTGCTGTTCATCATCATCGGCGTGGTGATGCTGGCGCTGATCGGCGCGGGCACGGCGCTCTTCCTGCTGAAGAAGGCGCAGAGCGAAGACGAGGAAGACGGCACCGAACTCACGGCCGAGGAGGAGCACGCCGCACCGCTGCGCGACCCCAAGACCCCGCCGACCTTCCTGCCGCTGGACAGCATGGTGGTCAACCTGGCCGACCCGGGCGGCAACCGCTTCGCCCAGCTGGGCATCACGCTGCAGCTGGCCGACGCCAAGACCGGCGAGGAGATGAAGACCTACATGCCCAGCATCCGCAACGGCATCCTGATCCTGGTCTCGCAGCGCACCGCCGAACAGATGCTGCGGACCGACGGCAAGCAGGCCCTGATCCAGGACATCATGGCCGAGATCTCCAACGTCATGGGCTACGACTACGAGCGCCCGGGCGCCGAACCCGCCGCCCAGGGCAAGAAGAAGAAAAAAGCCGCTCCCAACCCGCTTGAGGGCGTGCTCTTCTCCAGTTTCATCGTGCAGTGACCGGGGGGACCTGACGCCATGGCCGATTCGTTTCTTTCCCAGGAAGAAGTCGACGCCCTTCTGGAAGGGGTCACCGGCGAGAGCCAGAAGCTCGAGAAAGAGGACACGCCCACCGACGGCGTCCGCACCTACAACCTCTCCAGCCAGGAACGCATCGTCCGTGGGCGCATGCCCACGATGGAGATCGTCAACGAACGCTTCTCGCGCAACCTGCGCCTGGGGCTCTTCAACTTCATCCGGCGCAGCCCGGAGATCTCGGTCGGCGGTGTGCAGGTGCAGAAGTACAGCGCCTTCCTGCGCGAGCTGGCGGTGCCCACCAACTTCAACATCATGGCCGTGCGCCCGCTGCGCGGCAACGGCCTGGTGGTGTGCGAACCCAACCTGCTGTTCGGCGTGATCGACAGCCTCTACGGCGGCAACGGCAAGTTCCACACCCGCATCGAAGGGCGCGACTTCTCGCCCACCGAGCAGCGCGTCATCGACCGCCTGGTCGAGGTGGTGGCCGAGGAATACAAGAAGGCCTGGCGCGGCGTGTACCCGATCGAGCTGGCCTACCAGCGCTCGGAAATGCAGCCCCAGTTCGCCACCATCGCCACCCCCAGCGAGATCGTGGTGTCCACCAGCTTCACGCTGGAGATCGGCGACATCACCGGCTCGCTGCACATCTGCATTCCCTACGCCACGCTCGAACCCATCCGCGACGTGCTGTATTCCAGCGTGCAGGGCGACGCCATCGAGGTCGACCGCCGCTGGGTCAAGCTGCTGGGTCAGGAGATCCAGGCGGCCGAGGTCACGATGGTGGCCGAGCTGGCCCAGACCGACGCCACCGTCGAGCAGCTGCTGGCGATGCAGGTCGGCGACTTCATCGAGCTGGACCGCAACCCGGCCATCAAGGCCCACGTCGACGGTGTGCCGCTGTTCGAGTGCCAGTACGGCACGCACAAAGGCAAGTACGCGCTGCGCATCGACCGCAAGCTGAGCAGCAGCACCGACAAGACCTGGCAAGGAGATCCCTATGTCCACTGAGAGCCCCGACACCATGAACGATTCCGTCGCCGACGACTGGGCCCAGGCCCTCGAAGAACAGGCCGTGGCCAGCGCCGGCAGCGGCGCCCACGACAGCGCACCCGCGTTCGACGACCACCCCTCGACGCCTGCCACCAACGCGGGCAACGTCATGCAGGACATCCAGATGGTGCTGGACATCCCGGTGCAGCTGACGGTGGAACTGGGCCGGGTGAAGGTGCCGATCAAGTACATCCTGCAGCTGGCCCAGGGCTCCATCGTCGAGCTCGACGCGCTGGCCGGCGAACCCATGGACGTGCTGGTCAACGGCTACCTCATCGCCCAGGGCGAGGTGGTGGTGGTGAACGACAAGTTCGGCATCCGCCTGACCGACATCGTCACGCCGTCCGAGCGCATGCGCCGTCTCTCCAAGGGTTGAAGCTCGCCATGCTCCAGAACGCCGCCCCGGCCATCGTGCTGCTCATCGTCATGGTGGGCATCGCCTGGCTGCTGCAACGCTACCGCCGCCACCTGCCGGGCGCGGCGCACCGCGCCGGCCCGCATCTGCAGGTGCTGGGCGGCGTCGCGCTCGGCCCGCAGCAGCGCGTGGTCACGCTGCAGGTCGGCCAGGGCGAACAGGCGGTCTGCCTGGTGCTCGGCGTCTCGCCGGGCAGCGTCACCGCGCTGCACCAGATGCCGCTGCCGCCCGAGGCCAGCGAAGCGCCCGCCGCCCCGGGCCACACCCCCGCCCCCGCCGGTTTCGCCGCGCGGCTGGCCCTGTTCCGCAAGGACGGTGATGCGAACCGCTGAACACCCGCGCCGCGCCCGCCTGCTCGGCCTGGCGCTCCTGCTGCTGGCCGCCGCGCCCGCCTGGGCGCAGCAGACCGGCAACGCATCCCTGCCCATCGTGGTGGGCCAGGGCGCGGGCGGCACCAGCTACTCGGTGCCGATCCAGACCCTGCTGTTCTTCACCGCGCTGAGCTTCCTGCCCGCGGTGCTGCTGCTGATGACGGGCTTCACCCGCATCGTCATCGTGCTCTCGCTGCTGCGCCAGGCCCTGGGCACGCAGTCCGCCCCGCCCAACCAGGTGATCATCGGCCTCTCGCTGTTCCTCACCCTGTTCGTCATGGGGCCGACGCTGGACAAGGTCTACAACGAGGCCTACCAGCCCTACACCAGCAACCAGATCCCGTTCGACCAGGCGCTGGACCGCGCGCAGGGCCCGATGCGCGAGTTCATGCTCAAGCAGACCCGCCAGAGCGACTTCGAACTCTTCGCCCGCCTGGCCAAGCTGCCCGAAGACGTGAAGGCCGAAACCGCGCCATTCCGCGTCATCGTGCCGGCCTTCGTCACCAGCGAACTCAAGACCGCGTTCCAGATCGGCTTCATGATCTTCATCCCCTTCCTGGTGATCGACATGGTGGTCGCCAGCGTGCTGATGTCGCTGGGGATGATGATGCTCTCGCCGGTGCTGGTCGCCCTGCCCTTCAAGCTGATGCTGTTCGTGCTGGCCGACGGCTGGAACCTGCTTCTGGGCTCGCTCGCAGCCTCTTTCGCGACCTAGTCAAGGAAACCCCATGGACCCCCAAGCCGCCCTCACGATGGGCCAGAACGCCCTCTTCATGGTGCTCATGGTGGCCGCGCCCGTGCTGGCCGTGGTGCTCGGCGTGGGCCTGCTGGTGAGCCTGTTCCAGGCCATCACCCAGATCCACGAAGCCACCCTCTCCTTCGTGCCCAAGCTGATCGCGGCCATCGCCGTGTTCGCGATTGCCGGCCCGTGGATGATGACCACCCTGGTCGAGTTCATCCGCAACACCATCCTCGCGATCCCCAACCACGCGATCTGAACGCTCGCGCGACCGGCGCCATGTTCTCGTTCACTGAAGCCGACATCATGGCGCTGGTGGCGCCGGTGTTCTGGCCCTTCCTGCGCATCCTGGCGGTGTTCTCCAGCGCGCCCATCTTCTCGGCGCGCTCGGTGCCCATGCGCGCCCGCGTCGCACTGGCCATGCTGGTGGCCATCTGCGCCCAGGCGGCGCTGGCCGACCAGCCGGTGATCGGCCTGACCGACCCGCAGGCCATGGGCGTGGTGCTGCAGCAGGTGGTGATCGGCCTGGCCATCGGCCTGGCGGTGCGCATCGTGTTCGCGGCGGTGGAACTGGCGGGCGAAATCATCGGCCTGCAGATGGGCCTGAACTTCGCCGGCTTCTTCGACCCAACCACCAACCAGCAGACCAGCGCCGTCGGCCGCTTCTACGGCAACAGCACCATGCTGCTGTTCGTGGTGCTCAACGGCCACCTCATGGTGCTGCAGGCCGTGGTGGCCAGCTTCGAGACCTTTCCGATCGGCACCGGCGCGTTCGAGGCCATCGAGCGCATGCGCCTGCACGAACTCGGCTCGGTGGTGTTCCGCTACGGCCTGTGGATTGCGCTGCCCATGATCGGCATGCTGCTGTTCGTCAACATCGTGCTGGGTTTCATCTCGCGCGTGGCGCCGCAGATGAACGCCTTCGCCATCGGCTTCCCGCTCACCCTCACCACCGGCCTGCTGGGCATCGCCGTCACCCTGCCCATGCTCGAAGGCCCGGTGGTGGCGCTGATGAAGCTCGCCACCGGCATGTTCACCGGAAGCTGAGCCCGCGGCTCACTCCCAGCGCAGGTCGCGCAGCTTCCAGTCCGAACCATCCAGCGCCCACTGCAGCTGCACCGAGTAGGGCGAGGCGCGTTCGGGAATCAGTCCCTGCGCGCCGGTCACCAGCACCTGCGCCTCGGTGATGCCGATGCCCGACCCTGGCGGGTCGATGCGGCTGCTGCGCGTGACCGCGATCACCTTCACATTGGCATAGCGCAGGAACATCAGCGCCATGGTCTTGCGCGCCCACTCGGCGTCGTACTCGTCCTGCGCTCTGAACCGCGCATCCAGCATCGCCAGCACGGCTTTGCTGTCCTTGGCTTCGAGATGGTCCTGCAACTGCTGCACCGCGGCTTCCAGCGCGGTCTGCGGGTCGGGTTTGCTGCAGGCGGTGAACAGGCTGGCGGCGGTGGCGAGCAGTGTGAGGGAGGCGGTTCGGCGGTGCATGCACAGATTGTCAACGTGTCTGCACGACCCACACCGGAGAACGAGTTGTCGCGTGTGATTGAACGGGCCGGCGATGCGGATACCGTTAGTCGCCCAACCGGAGCTGGGTCAGATTTATCGTTGACTTAACGCTTCATCTACTTACACTGAATAAATAACCCGTTCGTATCAGTCCAGCTTTCCTGAGGGCACAGATGAACACGTCGAAAGTGGTGATTTTCTGCCCACCCAAATGGGCAACCCACTTCGGACTTTTGTTGCTCTCGTGACATGCGAGTAAGGCAATGAAGCGGAATATAACCTGGAGCTAGAAATATCCGGAAACTGTGAAAATTCACAAAATCCAGATTGCCAAAAACATTTGAATGAGCGTCAAAAAATGAAAAGTGCTGTCTTTCTCCTGTTTATGGTAGGCCTCCTATTTCCATCAGCTTCCTGGGCAGAAGACGAGGTGGACAAGGTACGAAACAGATGCCAGGGAGACAAATACCGAAGCATCGCATATGATTGCGATTGCATAACCTCCGCATTCAAAGATGCATTCAGTGACAACCCCTCCCACCCCCCATTGCAAGTGTATAGCCGTGTCATGATGAATGAGGCCGCCAGATGCTTGCAGCCGGAGAAAATCCATGCAAACTCGCTAGGCAATTGCGGAGGAGTCTATTCACAGCATCAGAAGTTTGACAACGGCAATTTGGGAAAGACAAAATTCTGTCACTGTGTGGCGGATGAAACTGTCAAATCACTGAAAGGGATGAATCATTTTAATGTCGCCAATCTGGTCAGACCCAATCTGTATGCATTTGACATCTGTGGCTTGAAAAAAGAATACGCAACCCCTACCGAAAGCTCATTACCCAAGAAACAACAAGCTGCAATAGAAACACTTCCTGCAGGGAGGAAAATCAGCACCACGGACGACACCATCTACCTCATCATTCTGAACAAGAATTTCGACCTTGATCAGCTCGACCCGGTACGCTTTGCCATGAGTGCAACTTATAAGCCACACCGCAACAATAGATACGTCACCCCAAAAGACTACGCGACGACAACCCTTCCCAAGGCACTCATAAAACGCGGCGCGGTGCCTCCAGGAAAAATCACCCTCCGCGCCATTGAAGAAGTACCGACCGTGGCGAATATCTACAATCAAGCGATCTTGGTAAAGGGCCCCGGGTTAAAGGCGGTGATGCATGAGATCAAACGGGTACGGACAGTGACTTCAGTCGATTATTACGTGTTTGCCGGAGAAGAAATCTATCTAGTGCCCGATATCGCCTCTCACCTACAGAAATAGGCATCAGTATTTGATGGGCAACTTTTTGGACCGAAGAGCAGCTGCTTGGGATTGCCTTCCCATTTGAAGGAGCAAGCGGTGTTTCTATTTCAAGACCACCCACGCAGACTTGATACGCCTGCTCACAACTCAGTGATCCGGAATTTTGGCCAATAACTCGGCCAGCAACGCTCTTACCTGCAGGGCATGTGCGTCAATTGCGCTCCGCGCCATAGGGCAACTCAGGAAGCGCAGTCTCTTTGTCGTCGGAACTCACCACCTCACACCAGACTGTTCCGAATCGCATACACCGTCAGCTCCGCGTTGTTCGACAGGTGCAGCTTCTCCAGCACCCGCGCGCGGTAGACGCTCACGGTCTTGGGGCTGAGCATCAGCTCTTCGGCGATCTCCGAGAGCTTCTTGCCCGAGGCGATCTTCTGCAGGGTCTGCAGCTCGCGCTCGGACAGGCTGGCGTGCAGCTCTTCGGTCTCGGGGGCGTTCAGGTTGTCCACCAGCATCTGCGCCACCTCGGGCGTGACGTACTTGCGGCCCTGGTTCACCGTGCGGATGGCGGCGATCATCTCGGCCGGCTCGCCCGCCTTGTTCAGGTAGCCGCGCGCGCCGGCCCGCAGGCAGCGGATGGCGTACTGGTCTTCCGGGTACATCGAGACCACCAGGGTCTTGACGGGTGAACCTTCCTCGCGCAGCGCAGCCAGCACCTCCAGCCCGCCGCGGCCGGGCATGTTGAGGTCGAGCACCAGCACGTCGCACTCGGTCTTGCGCATCTGCTCGCGCAGCTCGGGGTAGCTGCCGGCTTCGCCGACGACCTGGATGTCGACCGCTTCCGAGATGGTGTCGCGGATGCCGCGCCGGACGACCGCATGGTCGTCGCACAAGATGACCTTGATCATTGTTCTTCGTCCCTGTGGTGGTGGTTCCCGTCATCGTCATCGAGCGGCACCGAGAGGATCACGGAGGTGCCCCGCGATGAGCTGCTGATGTCCAGCCAGCCGCCGACCTTGGCGGCGCGTTCCTTGAGCCCGAGCAGGCCGAAGGACTTGGCCTTGCGCAGCGCCTCGGCGCTCAGGCCCTGCCCGTTGTCGCTGACTTCGAGGGTGAGCACGCCCTCGCGGTCGCTCAGGTCGATGTCCACCGCGCTGGCCCGGGCGTGTTTGGCCACGTTGGTCAGCGCCTCCTGCGCGGTGCGGTAGGCCACGAGCTGCACCGCGTGCGGCACATCGATGTGATCGGACGAACGGCGCACGGTGACACGCGTGCCGTTGCGTTTCTCGAAGCCGGTGGCCATCCACTGCACCGCCGCCACCAGCCCCTGGTCGAGGATGGGCGGGCGCAGGTTCATCATGATGCGCTGGCTGGCGCCCAGGGCATGCTGCAGCATCTCCAGCGCGGTGTCCATGTGCTGGCGCACCTCGGGGTCGAGCGCCGGGCGGCGGGCGATCCAGGCCAAGTCGAGCTTGACGGCGGCCAGCGAACCGCCGATGTCGTCGTGGATTTCGCGCGCGATGTCGGCGCGTTCCTGCTCGATGCTGGTCTGCAGGTGTTCGGCCAGTTCGGCCAGGCGGCGCTGGGAGTCGGCCAGTTCGGCGTCGGCCCGTGCCTTGGCACGGCGGGTTTCGGACACCTCGATGGCGCGCTGGATGACGTGGGCCACCCGGTTCATGCTGTCCTTGAGCAGGTAGTCGCTCACGCCGCGGTGCATGGCCTCGACCGCCGCGGCCTCGCCGATGGCGCCCGAGAGGATGACGAACGGCAGGTCCAGTCCGATCTCCCGCAGCCGGTCCCACGCGTCCAGCCCGGAGAACCCGGGCAGGTGGTAGTCGGCCAGCACGATGTCGTAGCGGTTCTCGCGCAGCTCGCGCTCGAAGTCGTCGAGGGTGTCGACCAGCAGGATGTCGTGGTTCAGCCCGCTTTTCTGCAGCGCGAACTTGACCAGGGCGTGGTCGACGCGGGAATCCTCCAGGTGGAGGATGCGGACCGGACGGGATGCGGTGGTATCGGGCATGCGGCTCGCAGTGGTCGAAATGGCGCTGAATTCGGGCCGTTTTCTGCCGATACAGCCTGTCACAGTTCCCGAAAATTGTACTGCCCCAACTCCCTGGAGCGGCCTCGAGAACAACCCTCAAGCCCGACCACAAGGACCCGCCGATGACGCCCCAGACCTTGCCATCCGTCAATCTGCCAGTGAACCTGGTCGCCGATCTCCAGGACTCCCTGCTCATGGCGATGACCGACCTCAAGCGTCTGGAGGGTCTGCTGGACCACGCCACCGACAACCTGATGGAGCGGTTTTCCACCGCCAACCACGCCCTGGCCCACCTGGACGGCAACGAGAACGACGACCTGCTGAGCATCCGCCGCAGCCTGCACCAGGCCGTGACCGAACTCCAGTTCCACGACATGGCCACGCAGCTGATCGTGCACACCGGCAAGGTGCTGCAGGGCTGCGCCTGGAAGCTGGCCGAGGAGGCCATGGAGCCGGAAGAGGACGAACTGCCGATCTGCGTGGACCCGACCCCCGATCGCCCCAGTCCGGTCACCCAGAACGAGATGGACGCCGGTTCCATCGACCTGTTCTAAAGACACGCACCTGTTTGCCGATATCCGAACGAACCACGGAGAACCCCCATGCAATCCATTCTTGCCGTCGACGACTCGGCCTCCATGCGAAAGATGGTGTCTTTCACCCTCACTGGCGCAGGCTTTCATGTCGTGGAGGCAGTCGATGGACAGGATGCGCTTGAAAAGGCGCAGTCCCACCACATCGATCTGGTGCTGACCGACCAGAACATGCCCCGTCTGGACGGTCTGGGCCTGACCAAGAAGCTGCGCGAGAGCGCCAAGTTCAAGGCCACACCGATCCTGATCCTGACCACCGAGTCCAGCGACCAGATGAAGCAGGCCGGCCGCGCCGCGGGCGCGACGGGCTGGCTGGTCAAACCCTTCGATCCGGGCCGCCTGATCGAGGTCATCCAGAAAGTGATCCGCTGAGGAGCGCCCCATGGCAGAAGCAACCCACGAAAACTCCTCCGCCGGTGGCAACATCGACCTGAGCCAGTTCTATCAGATCTTCTTCGAGGAAGCCGGCGAAAACCTGGACCAGATGGAGCAGATGCTGCTCGCGCTGGACCTGGAACACGCTGACGACGAGGAACTCAACGCCATCTTCCGCTGCGCGCACTCGATCAAGGGCGGCGCCGCCACCTTCGGTTTTGCCGACGTGGCCGAGCTGACCCACCAGATGGAGTCGCTGCTGGACAAGCTGCGCCGCCACGAGCTGCAGCCCACGCCGCCCATGGTGGACGTGCTGCTGGAATCGTCCGACGCGCTCAAGCTGCTGCTGGCCCGCCACCAGGGCCAGGGCGTGGAGCCGCCGCCCACGGGCGAGCTGGTGGCGCGCATCAGTGCGCTGGCCCATGGCACCGCGGTGGCCGCCCCGGCGCCGGTCGCCGCCGCTGCAGCCCCGGTGCAGGCACCGGCCCCTGCGCCCGCCGCGGCACTGGCCGAAGGCGAGCGCAAGCTGACCATCCGCATCGGCCCGCTGGACCAGCTGGCCCAGGCCGACGGCATCGGTGAGCTGTTCCGCGACATCGCCGGTCTGGGACGCATCGAATCGACGCGCGACGACGGCCAGTTCCGTTCGCTCGAGGTGTTCACCCGCTCCAGCGACAGCGACCTGCTGGACCTGTTCACCTTCCACGTGAGCAAGGAGCAGATCCAGATTTCCGAAGCCGGCGCGCCAACGGCCGGCGAAGGCAGGGACTTCGGCTTCTTCGACGACGCGCCGGGCACGCCTGCGGCCCCCGCAGCGGTCGCGCCGGCCGTGCCGGTGGCACAAGCCGCTCCGGCGGCCAAGCCTGCGCCGCGCGCCGAGGCCCGTCCGGCCGCCGCCGGTGGTCTGGAGTCGAGCACGCTGCGCGTGTCCGTGAGCAAGGTCGACCAGCTGATCAATCTGGTGGGCGAGCTCGTCATCACCCAGGCCATGCTGGCGCAGAAGAGCCGCGAGCTCGACAGCACCGCCAACCAGCAGTTGCTGGCCGGCCTGGTCGACCTGGACCGCAACACCCGCGACCTGCAGGAAGCGGTGATGTCGATCCGCATGATCCCGATGTCGGTGGTGTTCAACCGCTTCCCGCGCATGCTGCGCGACCTGGCCAGCAAGCTGGGCAAGAAGGTCGAGCTGATCACCCACGGTGAAGCCACCGAGCTGGACAAGGGCCTGATCGAGAAGATCACCGACCCGCTGACCCACCTGATCCGCAACAGCTGCGACCACGGCATCGAGATGCCGGAGGAGCGCCTGGCCCGGGGCAAGCCCGATCACGGCACCATCACGCTCTCGGCCTCGCACCAGGGCGGCAGCATCCTGATCGAGGTGCGCGACGACGGCAAGGGCCTCTCGCGCGAGAAGCTGCTCAGGAAGGCCCGCGAAAAGGGCATGGATGCGCCCGATACGATGACCGACACCGAGGTGTGGAACCTGATCATGGCGCCGGGCTTCTCCACCGCCGAGGTGGTGACCGACGTGTCCGGCCGCGGGGTCGGCATGGACGTGGTCAAGAAGAACATCCTCTCGCTGGGTGGCACGGTGGAGATCGACTCCGCCGAGGGCTACGGCATGAGCGTCAAGGTGCGCCTGCCGCTGACGCTGGCCATCATGGACGGCATGAGCGTGCGCGTCAGCGACGAGGTCTACATCCTGCCGCTGTCCTCGGTGATCGAGTCCTTCCAGATCAACCCCGGCGACATCAACACCGTGGCGCAGGGTGCGCAGCTGGTGAAGGTGCGCGAGGAGTACATGCCGGTGATTGAGCTGGAGAAGATCTTCAGCGTGCCGCGCTTCGAGTTCCACGGCGGCAGCCCGATCATGGTCGTGGTGGAGGCCGAGGGATCGCGCGTGGCCCTGATGGTGGACGAGCTGCTGGGGCAGCAGCAGGTGGTGATCAAGAACCTGGAGTCGAACTACCGCAAGGTTCCCAACGTCTCGGGCGCCACCATCCTGGGCGACGGCAAGGTCGCCCTGATCCTGGACACCTCGGGCCTGGTGCGCCGCTCGAGGCACTGATGAGCACCCCCGCCGCGCTCCGCACGCCCCCCTCCAGGGGGCAGCACCTGCAGCCCGGCAGAGCCGGTTCTGCGGTGCTTCCCGTCACGGCCCCACCCTTTGCATTGGACGAAGACGGTCCGCTGGCCCAGGGGCGCGAGTTCGTCTGGTCCGACGCCGACTTCTCGCGCATCAAGGCGCTGATCTACAAGAAGGCCGGCATCAGCCTGCACGACGGCAAGCACGCGATGGTGTACAGCCGCGTCTCGCGACGCCTGCGCGAGACCGGCCACACCAGCTTCAAGACCTACCTGGACGCGCTGGAACAGCACGACGGGCCGGAGTGGCAGGAGTTCATCAACGCCCTGACCACCAACCTGACCGCCTTTTTCCGTGAGCAGCACCACTTCGGCGTGCTGCAGGAATTGCTGGCGGCCAATCGCTCCCACAACTGGAAGATCTGGTGCTCGGCCGCGTCCACCGGCGAGGAGCCCTATTCGATCGCAATGACCGCGGCGGAGACGCTGGGCGCCTCGGGCAGCTTCCACATCGTCAACAGCGACATCGACACCAAGGTGCTGGCGACCGCGGCGCGCGGCGTCTACAAGACCGATGGTGTCAAGGGTCTGAGCCCCGAGCGCCTGCAGCGCCACTTCATGCGCGGCAAGGGTGCGAACGCCGGACTGATGCGCGTCAAGCCCGAACTCCAGAAGCACATGGAGTTCATGACCGTCAACCTGATCCACGATCTGCCGTTCCGCGAGCCCTTCGACATCGTGTTCTGCCGCAACGTGATGATCTATTTCGATGCGGCCACCCAGCGTCAGGTGCTCGAACGCATCCACCGGGTGATGAAGCCCGGCGGCATGCTGTTCGTCGGTCACGCCGAAAACTTCAGCGACGCGCGCAGCCTCTTCACGCTGCGGGGAAAGACCGTCTATGAAAGGCTTTGAAAGCCCCACTGCGGCGCTTCGCGCCTTCCCCCCGGGGGGATTTCAGGCCGCAGGCAGTTCGGGCCAGCGGCCAGTCCTTCCGCCAGCCGCCACACCGCCCAGGTCCACACTGGATGCGCTGAAGACCCGGGCGCCCAGGCCGGGCGAGGCCTCCTTCTTCTACCGCGACCACCACTTCAACATCGACACCGTCAAGGTGCTGCCGGGTGAGTACTACGTGACCACCGACGACATGATGGTCATGACGGTGCTGGGCTCGTGCATCGCCGCCTGCATCTGGGACCCCAAGGTCCGCGTGGGGGGCATGAACCACTTCATGCTGCCCGAAGGCGCGGGCGACACCTCGGGCCGCTACGGCTCGTTTGCGATGGAACTGCTGATCAACGAGATGATCAAGCTCGGCGCCCGGCGCGAGAGCATGCAGGCCAAGGTGTTCGGCGGCGGCCAGGTGATGCACAGCTTCACCACCATGAACGTGGGCGAGCGCAACACCGCCTTCGTGCTCGATTACCTGCAGACCGAACGCATCGCCGTGATCTCCAAGGACGTCCTGGACATCCATCCGCGCAAGGTCTGCTACTTCCCGGCGACGGGCAAGGCCATGGTCAAGCGCCTGGCCCACTCGCATCCGGAGACGCTGGAAACGCAGGAACGCAAGGGCAATGCTGCGGTGGTCGCCAAGACCAACGCCGGCGGCTCGGTGGACCTGTTCTGAACCGCAGAAAGAACAGCCATGGCCAAGATCAGAGTGGTGGTGGTCGACGACTCGGCGCTGGTGCGCAGCCTGCTCACCGAAATCATCAACCGGCAGCCCGACATGCAGTGCGTGGGTGCCGCGAGCGACCCGCTGGTGGCGCGCGAGATGATCCGCGAGCTCAACCCGGACGTCATCACGCTGGACGTCGAGATGCCGCGCATGGACGGTCTGGAATTCCTCTCGCGCCTGATGCGGCTGCGTCCGATGCCGGTGGTGATGGTGTCCACGCTGACCGAACAGGGTGCCGACATCACGCTGCGTGCGCTGGAGATGGGCGCGGTCGACTATGTGGCCAAGCCCCGCATCGGCATCACCAGCGGGCTCAACGAGCTGGCCGGTGACATCGTCGACAAGATTCGCATCGCCTCGGCCGCGCATGTCCGGCGCCTGGCCCCGGCGCCTTCCGCGACCGGCACCATCACCCAGGCCACCCCTGCCACGGCCGAGGCGCCGCGGGCGCCGCTGCCGCGCCTGTCGACCACCGAAAAGATCATCTGCATCGGCGCCTCCACCGGCGGCACCGAAGCCATCCGCGAGGTGCTGACGCCACTGCCGGCCGACTCGCCCGCGATCGTGATCACCCAGCACATGCCCCCTGGCTTCACCACCAGCTTCGCTGCCCGGCTGGACTCGCTGTGCAAGATCCGTGTCGCCGAAGCCCGCGACGGCCAGCGCATCCTGCCCGGCCACGCCTACATCGCACCCGGCGGGCGTCACCTGCGCATCGACCGCAGCGGCTCGAACTACGTGGCCGTGGTCGAGGACACCGAACCGGTCAACCGCCACCGCCCCTCGGTAGAGGTGCTGTTCAAGTCGGCCGCGCGCGTGCTCGGCCCCAACGCGCTGGGCATCATGCTCACCGGCATGGGGGCCGACGGCGCCCTGGCCATGCGCGAGATGAAGGACGCCGGCAGCTACAACTACGTGCAGGACGAAGCCAGCTGCGTGGTCTTCGGCATGCCCCGCATGGCCATCCAGGCCGGCGCCGCCCACGAGGTCCTGCCCCTCAAGCAGATCGCCCCGGCCCTGCTCAACCGCCTGGCCAGCAACCCCGCCCTGGTGCGGCACCGCATCTGAGCCCCTACCCACACACCCGCGCCGATCCGCGGAGTCCTTCCATGAAAAACCGCCGCCTCTTCACGGTCAGCGCCCTGCTCGGCGCGCTGACCCTCTCCAGCGCCGCCCTGGCACTGGACGCCCCCAAGGAACGCCCCATCCTCGTCATCAGCGGCAAGATCGCCGCGAAGAACGCCGGCGAGGTGGCGCGCTTCGACATGAAGATGATCGAGGCCCTGCCCCAGCACAGCTTCACCACCAGCACCCCCTGGTTCGACAGGCCGGTGAAGTTCACCGGCCCGCTGCTGGCCGACGTGCTGGCCGCCGTCAAGGCCAGCGGCAGCAACGTGAGCGCGGTGGCCATCAACGACTACAGGATCACCATTCCCGCGGCCGACGCCGCGAAGTTCCAGGTGATCGTCGCCCGCCTGATCGACGACAAGCCGATCCCGGTGCGCGAGAAGGGCCCGCTGTTTGTGGTGTATCCGTTCGACAGCAGCGCCGAGCTGCGCACCTCGACGTACTACGAGCGGTCCATCTGGCAACTCAAGGCCCTGGACATCCAATGACACTCGCGCTGCCAAATCTGGCCCGCTGGCAACGTCGGCAGTGGGCCCTGGCCATCTCGCTGCTGCTGGCCATCACCCTGACGCCACTGGGCTGGATCCAGTGGCGCCAGTACCGCATGCTCGACGATGTGTCGACCAACCAGGTCGACTCGATCATGTGGCAGGCCTACCAGCTCGAACGCGAGCTGGGCCGGCTCGAACACTCGATCATGGACGCCCTCCAGGCGCCCGGCACGGTCGATGGCAACCAGCTCCTTGAGCGTTACGAGGTCTACCTCAGCCGCATCGACCTGCTGACCAGGATACCGCGCCGCGACCTGCTCGAAGCCTCCTTCGAATACACCGCGACCATGGCCAGGGTCAAGGACTTCAACAAGATCGCCGACCCGCTGTTCGCCGATCCGCAGGCGCTGGCGGCCAGCCCCAGGAAGCTGGCCCTGCTGGACCGCGCCATTGAGGACCTCAAGCCGCTGATGGGCGAACTCACGCGCGAGGCCAACCGCGCCGTGGCCCGTTTCGTCGACGAACGCAACGCCCAGCTGCAACACCAAGGCATCCTGGTGATCGGCCTGGCCGCCGCTCAGATCGCGGTGATGCTGATCTTCGTCGGCCTGCTGGTGCAGCACATCCGCAGGCAGCAGCGCCAGTACGCCAGGCTGCAGAAGCTCAGTGACGAACTGGCCGAGGCCCGCGACCTGGCCGAGGCCGCCAACCACGGCAAGAGCATCTTCCTGGCCAACATGAGCCACGAGATCCGCACCCCATTCCAGGGCCTGCTGGGCATGCTCAACCTGCTGGACGACGCCTCGCTGACCAGCCAGCAGCGCGACTACCTGAGCACCGCGCGCGATTCTGCGATGCACCTGCTGGGTGTGCTCAACGACATCCTGGACGTCTCGACCATGGAGTCGGGCACGCTCAAGCTCTCGGTGGTGCCGATCCACCTGCCCAGCGTGGTGAACGAGGTCGATGGCCTGATGCAGGTGGCCGCCCGCGACAAGGGGCTGGAACTGAACATCTACGCTGCGGCCGACCTGCCCGGCTGGGTGGAGGCCGACGCCACGCGCCTGCGCCAGATCATGTTCAACCTGATCAACAACGCCATCAAGTTCACCAGCGAAGGCAGCGTGATCGCCGAGCTGACCCGTGCGCCCGCGGGCAAGACCGGTGTGGTGTTCACCGTGCGCGACACCGGCATGGGCATGGACGAGGAAACGGTCTCCCGGCTGTTCACCCGGTTCTACCAGGCCGACAACTCGCTGCGCCGCCGCATCGGCGGCACCGGGCTGGGACTGGAGATCTCGCGCAACCTGGCCCGCATGATGGGTGGCGACATCGAGGTCAGCAGCCAGCTGGACGTGGGCTCGGTATTCACCGTCCACCTGGACCTGCCGGAGACCAAGGCCCCGGTGGAGGAAGAGCCGATCTCGGTGATCGGCAGCATCCAGCGCAAGCTCAAGGTGCTGGTGGCCGAAGACCACCCGATCAACCTCAAGTACATGAGCATCCTGCTGGAGAAGATGGGCCACGAGGCCACCTTCTGCGAGAACGGGCAGGAGGCGCTGCAACTGCTTGCGCACGACCTCTTCGACGTGGTGCTGCTGGACTACCACATGCCGGTGCTGGACGGCCTGGCCACCACCGAGGCGATCCGCCGGCTCGACGGCCCGGTGTCGGAGATCAAGGTGATCCTGGTGACCGCCGATGTCGTCAACGACACGCGCAAACGGGCGCTGGAAGTCGGCGTGAACGAGTTCACCAGCAAGCCGCTGCAGGCCGAAGACCTCAAGCGGGCGCTGCGCCGCTGCGGCCTGCTGGACGACCCCGGCATGACGGTGGAAGAACTGGGCCCGACCGAGCTGCTAGCCTCCAGCCCCTTCCCGCTGTCTTCCTACGAAATGCCTGTGCGCCTGCCCGACCGGAGCCACGCAGCGGTGCGTCTGGTCGACACCGACTCCTACCGGGAGATCCAGGACATGATGCCGCAGGAGTCGCTGGAGGAACTGCTCAAGACCCTGTTCGAATCACCCGAGGGCACGGTGCATGTGCTGGGGCAGGCCCTGCGCGCCGGCGACCGCCAGGCCATCGGCTACAACGCCCACAAGCTCAAAGGTTCGGCCATGCTGATGGGCTTCCGCGCCCTGGTGAGGACATCGGCCCAGATCGAGCACATCACCACCCAGACCGACGACCCGGTACCGGCCGAACTGGGTCGGCAGCTGTTGCGCGAAGCCAACCTCACCCGTCAGGCCCTGCGCGACTTCGAGCCGGTGCAGGCGGCCTGAGCCCTGTTGCTGGGCTCAGACCCGGCGGCTGAGCAGGCTGCCGGTTTCCAGGGACTGCCAGGTGCTGGCGCCCTGCTCGGTGTAGGCCACCGGCGCCTGTTCCCGGCGCAGCGCGGCAGGAACGGCCTCGATGCCCGGCAGATCCACCTGGGCATCGTTGGCGACGGGTCGCTGGTTCGCGGCCCCGCTGTCCCGCGCCCCGCTGGCTGCGGCGGCATCGACCGCGTCCGCCGCCTGCTCTCGGCCCAGCACCACCTCGACCACGGCGGCGCTGGCCTTCCACACGGAGGCCAGCACCTCTTGCAACTGGGGCTTCTGCTCCGCCTGCTCACGGGCCTTTTGTTCTTCCTGGCGCTGCTCGGCACGCAGCCTGGCATCGGCCAGGTTGTCGGCGGGCGAGGTTCGTTCGCTGCCCTTGGGACCGTTGGGCAGGATGGGCGCCGGCTGGGCCGTGGACACACCAGCACCCGGCTCCTGGTCGCCGCGGACCGGTGACGGAACACCGCCGCGCGCACCTTGGCCACCGCGGCCCGAATCGGCCTGCGGATCGCGGGCGGACGGCTGCGCAGCCCCGACCGAGGCCACGGCAGGCACCGGCGCCACGGTCACGGGCGCCGCGGTCGGCCAGCTCACGGGCTGGCTGGTACTGATGTTCAGCATGGAAAACCCCCTTTTCAACGGGTCAGCGGCCATGACAATTCCGCTGGTCTTCCGGGTTTTCGACCACCTAAACCGGAACTTGAGGGGTTTTCACCCCCCAATTTCAGCTGGCGGCCAGTTCTTTTTCGTGCATCCAGGCGGCGTGCTTGGGCGCGCGCTTGGTCTGGGACCATTCATTGAGCATGTCCCACTTCACGTCGTCGAGCTTCTTCATCATCTCGGGCGTGGCGGTGTTGGCGGCCAGCTCCAGGCGGTGGCCGTTGGGGTCGAAGAAGTAGATCGACTTGAAGATGGTGTGGTCGGTCAGGCCCACCACCGGGATGCCGGCCGCTTCCAGCTTCGCCTTGGTGGCTTCGAGTTCGGCCACGGTGTCGACCTCCAGCGCGATGTGCTGGACCCAGTCGGGCGTGTTGGGGTCCTTGCCCATCTCGGGCGAGTTCGGCAGTTCGAAGAAGGCCAGGATGTTGCCGCCACCCGCGTCCATGAACAGGTGCATGTAGGGGTCTGGCGCGTGGGTGGACGGCACCTGGTCTTCGGCGATGGCCAGCACGAAGTTCATGCCCAGGTGCTTCTGGTACCACTCGACGGTTTCCTTGGCGTCCTTGCAGCGGTAGGCGACGTGGTGGATCTTGCGGATGTTCATGGGGTTCTCCTGTGGGTGTTCCGTTGTCGGGTGCGGGTTCAGACGCCTTCACGGGCGATGGCCAGGGCTTGTTTCAGGGCCGAGATGTCGCCGACCTGGTTCGCCAGCAACAGGATCAGCTTGGCATTCAGCATCTGGCTCTGTTCGTCGCTGAGGTCGCGGTGGGTCTCGATCAGGGCTTCGTAGAAGTCGTCGCCGGGCGTGAAGTCGCGGAAGTAGCGCTGGCCGGGTTCGGCGAGGTTGGGTTGCAGTTGCAGGCTCATGAATGTCTCCTCGGGGTTCAGGCGGCGACGGCTTCGGGCTGGGCGGCCGCGGCGGTCAGGCCCTGTCCGGTGGCGCGGGCCAGGGCGGCGCGCACGGCGGCCAGGTCGGAGCGGCGCCAGCGGGCGGTCACGTGCTGGTCGGGGCGGACCAGGTAGGTCGTGCCCGGGCGGGCGTCGTAGCGCTGGGCGAACAGGCCGTCGCGGTCCTGCAGCACGGTGAAACCGACGGCATTACCGCCATGCGGCGTCACCAGCACCGTCTCCACCGGCACCGGGCCGGCGGCCAGCGCCGTGGCCTGGGCGCGCAGCGACAGCTCCAGCTGGCCCGGGTCGTCCACGAAGGCCAGCAGCACGAAGCGGTTGCCCAGCTGGTCGAGCAGCCAGGCGTCGTAGCCGGCCACGCGCACCGGCGCGTCGTCCATCGGCGCGCCAGGGACCATGTTGCCCTCGAAGGTGTCGGCGTCGGGCGTGTTCAGCGCCGACTGCACCAGGAAGGCAGGCACCGACAGGCGGCCCGAGTTGACCAGCTTGCGGGCGAAGGGCTGCGTGCGCGCCAGTTCCAGTGCGGCGTTGCGGAACAGCTTGCTGACCGCGCTCTTGGGCGTGATGAAGTCGGTGGAGCGGGTGGAGTTGCGGATGTTCTCGTCGGCCGCGTAGGTGCGGTCGGCGTCGTAGCTGTCCAGCAGTGCCTCGGGCGCCTGCCCCTTCATCACCAGCGCCAGCTTCCACAACAGGTCGTCGGTGTCCTGGAAACCGGAGTTGGCGCCGCGCGCCCCGAAGGGCGAGACCTGGTGCGCCGCGTCGCCCACAAACAGCAGGCGGCCGTGGCGGAAGTTCTTCATGCGCCGGCACTGGAAGGTGTAGATGCTGGCCCACTCCAGTTCGAACTCGCGGTCGTCGCCCAGCATGGCCTTGACGCGCGGGATGATCTTCTCGGGCTTCTTCTCTTCCTCGGGGTCGGCGTCCCAGCCGAGCTGGAAGTCGATGCGCCAGACGTTGTCGCTCTGCTTGTGCAGCAGCACGCTCTGGTTGGGATGGAAGGGCGGGTCGAACCAGAACCAGCGCTCGGCCGGGAAGTCGGCCTTCATCACCACGTCGGCGATCAGGAAGCGGTCCTTGAAGACATGGCCCTCGATGTCCAGGCCCAGCTGGCGCCGCACGTTGGAGCGCGCGCCGTCGGCCACGATCAGCCAGTCGGCATCGATCTCGAAGTGGCCGTCGGGCGTCTCGACGCTGACGCGGGCGCCCTCGCTTCCGTTGTCACCCAGGGGCTGCACGCCCACCACCTTGTATTTCCAGCGCAGGTCGGCGCCAAGTTCGGTGGCGCGGTGCACCAGCGCTTCTTCGAGGTGGTACTGCTGCAGGTTGATCATGCCGGGGCGCTTGTGGCCGGCGTCGGGCACGAGGTTGAAGCGGTAGACCTCTTCCTCGCGCAGGAAGGTGCGACCGACGTTCCAGCTCACGCCCTTGTCGACGATAGCGTCACCCACGCCCAGGCGGTCGAGGATTTCGAGCGCGCGCTTGGCGTAGCAGACGGCGCGCGAGCCGAAGGAGACGCTGTCTTCTTCGTCGAACAGCAGCACGTCCAGGCCGTGCAGCCGGGCGTCGATGGCCGCGGCCAGGCCGACCGGGCCGGCGCCGATGACGATCAGGGGTTTGCGCTGCGGCGCGCCGGCCATGAGGTCGGCGGGGGCGCGGTACGGAAAGGTGGGGTAGGTGTAGGTGCCCATCGAGGTCTGTCTCCTGCGGGGTGTGCACCGGCGTGTTCTGGTCTGCCGGCCGGGTGGTTTGGTCCGGGGCGTACTGTAGCTCAGAATTTCATATTGGTAAATACGTTTCTCTAAACGTAATTTCAAAATTGCCTGCAGAAGCGGTTCTCAGGGCGTTTTTCGGCTGCACCTTCGCGGACCTGAAAGCGGTTGGGCACCCTGCGCCGCTCATGTCCCCCGACGGCCTTCGGCCGTCTCCTCCTTTACTTCGCTCTGCAGGGCACCCAACCGCTTTCAGGTGAAGCATTGCAGGCCCGCCAAAAGCGGCACACCCACAGTCGTGCGGGCGCCAACGGCGCGGGGTGACTGGCGCAGCGAAGTAAAGGAGGAGGGTTTTGCGCAGCAAAACCCGGGGGACATGAGCGGAGCCGGTCACCCCGCGCCGTTGGCGCAGAGAGGGGGAGTCAACAAAGCAACAACCCCACCAGCCGCCGGAGAAAAACAGGTCACGAGTCTTCTTCGGAAGGCGCGACCGGCTCCCGCACCACCGTCACCGGCACCGGCGAGTGGTCCACCAGGTGCTGCGTCACCGAACCCAGCAGGGCTGCCCGCAAGCCCCCGCCGGTGCCAGCGGTCATGATCACCGCCTGACAGCCATACCGCTCGATGATGTCGATCAAGGTGTTCGCCGGATCACCGCTGGCCACTTCCTTCTCGACCTTCTGCCCCGCCGCCTCCAGCAGCGCCACCGCCGGCCGCATCAGGTCCATCCCCGCGCCCTCGCTCACCTTTTCCAGCACCTCGGGATCGTGCGCCACCACCATCTCGTACAGCGTCGCGCTCTCCTGCACGTTCGCCACCACGAAGCGCGCCCGCAGCCCCGAATGCACCAGCCGCACCGCGTGGTGCACCGCCAGCAGCGCGTGGGAGGAACCGTCGACCGGGATCAGGATGTTCAGCATGGCGCTCGCCTCCAGCGAATGGCCCCGCCCCTTGCAGGACCTCCGGACCATGATGCCACGCGCGTGCCGCGATGACCATGCCGAGTCCCGTGGCAGCCACAGGGTTGCACCGTGTGCGGAAAGTCTCGCGCTTCCGCCGGCATCCGCAACAACCTGTCAGTGCTGACAGTGATTCATGCTGGCACACCGGGCAAGATGGCGACAGCAACCGCTCCCGAACCGTCAGACCACCGTCCACCACGCCATGCGCCCCCAGACCCGAGAGCTGTTCACCGAGTCCGCCTACGGCGCCCTGCCCCAGCCGGACCCGAGGCTGGCCGCCGCACAGGCCGCCCAGCCCGCCGTCGAACCGCCGACCTTCGTCGAAACCCTGGGCTTTCCCAAGGGCACGCCTGCGCTGCCCCTGGCCCTGGTGCTCGAAGACATCCGCGCCACCGCCCCCGGCACCCGCGTCAACCGCCTGCTGGCGCCCGGCACCCTCAGCCGCCTGTTCAGCCAGGAGGCCGCCGCGGCCTCCTACGCGCTCGCCATCCTGTCCATTGTCGAATCTCCCGACTTCGAGTCGATCCTGGCGCGCCTGCGCGCGTGCTGAGTTTCTGCACCTTGCCGCAGGTGCGGCTTAAGATCCCGGCATCCAACAGCCGCCGAGCCTCACGTGAACACGGACCCGCCGACCAACCTGACGCTGCAGGCCGAACCCGGCCACCTGATCCGCCGCGCGCACCAGCTCGCGGTGTCGACCTTTCACGACACCCACGGCCGGCAGGTCACGCCGGTGCAGTACGCCGTGCTGCGCGCGCTAAAGGCCGAGCCCGGCATCGACCAGGTGACCCTGGCCGACCGGGTGGCGCTGGACACATCCACCACCGCCGACATCGCCACCCGGCTCGATGCCAAGGGCTGGATCGTGCGCGAACTGCTGCCAAGGCGCCAGCGCGCGCTGCGCCTGACCGCCGACGGCGAGTCGGTGCTGGCCGACATGCTGCCGCGCGTGCACCCGATGTACTCGCGCCTGCTGGAGCCGCTGGAGCCCCACGAACGGGACGAGTTCCTGCGCCTGCTGCGCAAGTTCGTGCACCTCAACGAACAGTCGGCCTCCCCTTCCGATCAGGGTTAACCCGGATTTGCGGGGTCTTTTTTTCCTCGCGCCCTGTTCGTACAATGCACTTCATTCAGCATACTGAATGAAGAAACCACCCACGAAGGAGACCTGCATGTTCCCCGTCAACACCTGGTACGTGGCCTGCTCGGCCGACGAGATCGACGAAAAACCCCTGGGCCGCACCATCTGCAACCAGGCCATCGTGTTCTACCGGGCCCACGAGGGCAAGGTGGCCGCGGTGGAGGACTTCTGCCCGCACCGCGGCGCACCGCTGTCGCTGGGTTATGTGTGCGAAGGAAAACTGGTCTGCGGCTACCACGGGCTGGAGATGGGCTGCGACGGCAAGACGATCGCCATGCCGGGCCAGCGCGTCGGCGGCTTTCCGGCCATCCGCAGCTTCCCGGTGGAAGAGCGCTACGGCTTCGTCTGGGTCTGGCCGGGCGAGAAGGACAAGGCCGACCCGGCGCTGATCCCGCACATGGAATGGCACGACAACCCCGAGTGGGCCTACGGCGGCGGGCTCTACCACGTCAAGGCCGACTACCGGCTGATGATCGACAACCTGATGGACCTGACGCACGAGACCTACGTGCACGCCACCAGCATCGGCCAGCCGGAGATCGACGAGACGCCCTGCAAGACCACCGTCAACGGCGACGAGGTGGTGACCAGCCGCTTCATGAGCGACATCCCCGCGCCGCCGTTCTGGAAGGCCGCACTGCGCGCCAAGGGACTGGCCGACGACGTGCCGGTGGACCGCTGGCAGATCTGCCGCTTCACGCCGCCCAGCCACGTGATCATCGAGGTGGGTGTGGCCCACGCCGGCCACGGCGGCTACGACGCGCCGGCCGAACACAAGGTCTACAGCCAGGTGATCGACTTCATCACACCCGAGACCAACACCTCGATGCACTACTTCTGGGGCATGGCGCGCAAGTTCAACCCGGGCGACAAGGCGCTGACGGCTCAGATCCGCGAGGGCCAGAGCAAGATTTTCTCTGAGGACCTGGAGATGCTGGAGCGCCAGCAGCGCAACCTCAGCGCCTTCCCGGACCGTGCCCTGCTCAAGCTCAACATCGACACCGGCGGCGTGCAGTCGCGCAAGGTGATCGAGCGCGTGATCGCCGCAGAACGGGGTGCGGCATGACCGCCCTGCTGCGCGTGCGCGTGGCGGTCCGCCGGGACGAGGCGCTGGACATCTGCAGCCTCGACCTGGTGCCGGTGGACGGCAGCGCCCTGCCCGGCTTCAGCGCCGGTGCCCACATCGACGTGCACCTGCCCGGCGGCCTGGTGCGCCAGTACTCCCTGTGCAATCCGCCCGGCGAAACGCAACGCTACCGCATCGCCGTGCTGCGCGACGCCGCCTCGCGCGGCGGCTCGGCCACGGTGCACGACCAGCTGCAGGTGGGCACGGTGCTGGACATCGGCACGCCGCGCAACCTGTTCGAACTGGACCCCGCGGCGCCGCACCACCTGCTGCTGGCCGGTGGCATCGGCATCACGCCGCTGCTGGCCATGGCCGAGCAGCTGGCAGCACAAGGCGGCGGCTTCACGCTGCACCACGCCACGCGCTCGCGCGAGCGCACACCCTTCGTGGCGCAGCTGGCGAGCGCCCCCTACGCGGACCGAGTGCACCACCACTTCGACGACGGTCCGGCGATGCAGAAGCTGGACCTCGCCGCCACGCTGCGCAGCGCGCCGGCCGGCAGCCATCTCTACGTCTGCGGCCCCACCGGCTTCATGGAGGCGGTGCTGGCCGAAGGCCGCGCCCAGGGCTGGGACGAGGCCCGCCTGCACCGCGAGTACTTCGCGGCCGCGCCCACCGGCACGGCGGGCGACGGCGGCTTCGAGCTGGAGCTGGCGAGCAGCGGCCGCGTGATCCCGGTGGCGGCCGACCAGACCGCGCTGGCCGCGCTGCTGGCGGCCGGTCTGGACATTCCGATGTCCTGCGAGCAGGGCGTCTGCGGCACCTGCCTGACGGGGGTGAAAAGCGGCGTGCCGGACCACCGCGACCAGTACCTCACGCCCGAGGAGCGCGCGGCGAACAACCAGTTCCTGCCGTGCTGCTCGCGCGCCAGCAGCGCGCGTCTGGTGCTGGACCTCTGATCAGACCCGGCCGGGCCGCTCGTTGAGCACGCACCAGTAGAGCTCGATCTGCTCGGCCACTTCCATGAACTTGCTGAAGCTCACCGGCTTCTCGATGTACGAGTTCACGCCCAGGTCGTAGGCGGCGGTGAGGTCGCGGTCTTCGCGCGAGGAGGTGAGGATCACCACCGGGATGCGGCGGAAACGCTCGTGCGCCTTGAGCTGGCGCAGCACTTCCAGCCCGTTGACCTTGGGCAGGTTGATGTCCAGCAGGATCACCGCCGGCAGCTGTTCTCCCGCGTCCCAGCGCGCCATGAAAGCCAGCGCCTCCTCGCCGTCGCGCGCCACCTGCACATGGTTGGTGAGCCGCTTCTTCGTGAATGCCCGGAGCGTCAGGTCCAGGTCCATCGGGTTGTCCTCGACCAGCAGGATCGGGGGCGGCTGCAGGGCAGTGTTCATAGCGGGAACTCCAGATAGAAGGTGGCGCCGGCGCCCGGGGCACTCTCGGCCCACACACGTCCGCCCATGCGCTGCACGGCCTTGGCCACCAGCGCCAGACCGACGCCTGTGCCCGGAAACTCTTCCGCCCGGTGCAGGCGCTGGAAGATGCCGAACATGCGATCGTGGTATTTCATGTCAAAACCCACCCCGTTGTCGCGCACCCAGAGGACACGGCACCCGTTTTTCAGGCAGCTGCCGATCTCGACCACGGGCGGGCTGCTGTCCCGGCTGAACTTCAGCGCGTTGCCGATCAGGTTGCGCAGCACCACCGAAATGCCCTCGCGGTCCAGTGCCAGCGTGAAGTCCTCCAGCCCGGTCCGCACCTGTGCGCCCTGGCGCTCGATGTCGGCATGGAAACTCTCCAGGATCGATTCGACCAGCGGCCGGATCGCCACCGGCCCGGCGGCCATGTCGCGCCGCTCCATGCGCGAGTACTCCAGCAGGTCGGAAATCAATGCGCCCATCTGCTGCACTCCGTGGCGGATGCGGCGCACGAAGTGCCGGCCCTCTTCGTCGAGCCTGTCGCCGTACTCTTCCACCAGCAGCTGGCTGTAGCCGTCGATGCCGCGCAGCGGCGCCTTGAGGTCGTGCGACACGGTGTAGGAAAACGCCTCCAGCTCCTGGTTCGCCTGGCTCAGCTGCGCGGTGCGCTCGGCCACCCGCTGCTCCAGCGCCTGGTTGATGTGCCGCAGCTGCTCCTCGGCATGCACCGACTCGGTGATGTCCAGCAAGGTGCCGATGTACCGCGGTTGCAGCTTCTCGGCGCTCCGGTCGATGCGGCGCGCGGTCCGGCGCATCCAGCGCACAGGGCCGTGGGCGGGGTTGGTGCGGAACACGAAGTCCTTGGGCGGGCCACCGGCGCGGATGGTCCGCATGTCGTCCATCACCATGGGACGGTCGTCGGGGTGGATGCGGTCCAGGTACTGCGCATCCGTCGGCGGCCGAGCCGCCGGCTCCAGCCCCAGGTTGCGAAACAACTGGGCCGAGACATTGAGCCGCTGCGTTTCGGCGTCGCCGGCCCAGCTGCCCAGCAGCGACACCGTCTCTGCCTGCTCCAGCATGTCCTTGAGGTCGGTCACCACTTGCGAAGCCAGCACCCGCTCGGTGACGTCCATGGTGGTGCCGAACAGGCGCATCGGCTTCCCCTGACCGTCGCAGGACAGGCGCGCCCGTGTCTCCAGGTACCGGACCCCTGCCGGCGTCACCACGCGGTGGTCGACCACACGGGTGTCGCCGTCCTTGCCAGCGAGGTGCTCCCGCATGGTCTGCTGCATTCGCGGACGGTCGTCCGGGTGCATGCTGGCCATGAAGTTCTCCATCGAGGCCTGGTCGGCGTCCGGGTCAAAGCCAAGCAGCGGAAACAGGCCTCTCGACCAGGACACCTGACGCGACGGCAGGTCGATGCGCCAGTTGCCCATGCGCGAGAGTTCCTGCGCCTCGGCCAGCACCCGGCCCTGCTCGCGCAGCGCGGCCTCGGCCACCTTGCGCTCGGAGATGTCGCGCAGGATGGTCGACAGGTACATCAGCTGCCCGTCGGCTCCGTGGTGCGAGAGAATCATCTGCGACATCGGGATCTCGCGGCCATCCGCGCCGTACACCGCCGTCTCTCCCAGCCAGCGGCCCTGTGCGATCGCCACCGGTATGCCCTGCTCCTTCACGATCCGCACCGCCCATTCGGGGTGCACGCGACCGATCGCGTCTGCCAGCGGTGCGTCCTCAGGCAACCCGAGCACCTCGTAACCGGCGCGGTTGTAATAGAACACCTCCCCCCGAGGATTGGCCATGCTCACGATGTCCGGGGTCGCCTCCAGCACCGAGACCAGGCGGTCCCGGTCGCGCTGCGCCTCGACCAGGTCGGTCTCGTCGACCACCATGCCGACGCAGCGCACGAACTGCCCGTCCTCGGGTTCGAACTCGGCCCGCACATGCAGGTGGCGCACACCGCGCACCGGGTTCAGGACGCGGCAGCGCAGGTCGCTGGGCTCACCGGTGCTGGCACCGCGCCGGACGGCCTCCCGCACCAGCGCCCGGTCTTCCGGCACCACCAGGGCATCGGCTTCCTCCAGCGTCATTTCCGGATGTGCCGGATCGGTGCCATAGATCACCAGCGCCTGCGGCGACGCCACGAAGGTGCGCCTGCGCAGGTCCATGGTCCAGCTTCCCATGTTGCCGATGCGCTGTGCCTTGAGCATCTGGTCCTGCATCTGCTGCAGCGTCTGTTCGTACCGATGGCGTTCGGTCACGTCCTGGATGGTGGCGAACAGCTGCCGGACCTGTCCGCGCTCGTCACGGACCGCGCGCACGTCAATTTCGGCGTGCACCATGCGCCCGTCCTTGCGCACGAAGCGCTTGGACATGCGGTAGCCGCTGCGCTGCCCGGCGATCAGCTCGTCGAACAGCGCCACGTTGCGCTCCAGGTCGCCCGGCGGTGTCATCTCGGCCCAGTTCTTGCGCAGGAGCTCCTCGCGCGGGTAGCCGAGGATCTCGCACAGCTGGTCGTTGACCTGCAGCCAGCGCTTGTCGGTCGGCGACGAGATCGCCATGCCCAGGAAGGGCAGTTCGTAGAACATGCGCAGCAACTCGGCCTGCTCCCGCTGGGCCTGCTGGGCCTCCTTCTGTGCGCTGATGTCCAGCAGGATGCCGCTGATCCGCACCACCTGGCCGAGTTCGTTGCGCTCATAGCGGGTGTGGTCGTGCACCCAGGCGGTGGAACCATCGGCCCGGAGGATCCGGTATTCCTGGTGGTACTCGTCCGGCCCGTGCTCCAGGAAACGGTCCACCTCGGCCCCGACCCACCCGGCGTCGTCCGGGTGCAGCAGCGACACGAACGGCACGCGCCCCACCACCAGCGCGTGCGGGTCGTAGCCCCACTGGCGGATGTTGTCGTTGACATAGTGCACCGGCCAGCCAGGCGCCAGACGCCACTCGATCACCACCAGCGGCGAACGGTTGACCAGCTCGCTCAGGTGCAAGGCCACGGCCCGGTCGGTCTCCAGCTGGCCGGCCATGTGGTCGGTGGCGCGTCCGATCAGCGCAAGTTCATCCTCCCCGGTCAGCCCCGCGCGCGCCGAGAGGTCGCCTGCGCCCATGTGTTCCAGGGCCGTGACCAGCTTCTGGGCCCGCCGGAACCAGATCAGGTGCAGCAGCAGCGCCAGCAGGGTCGCCACACCCAGCGCGGCCAGCGCCTCGACGGCCAGTTCCCGCTGCGCCTGCTGCCGGCGCTGCGCCAGAGGGACGGAGATGTCCACCAGCACTCCCAGACGGTGTCCGTCCAGCAAAGTCACCCAGCCGGTCAGCAACGAGGTCTCCCGAACCACCGAGATGTCGATCCCGGTGCGCACCGGCCCGTTGAAAAGCGCCCGCAGACGCTCGCGCT
Organism: Hydrogenophaga sp. NH-16; assembly: GCF_004006415.1. NCBI lineage: Bacteria > Pseudomonadati > Pseudomonadota > Betaproteobacteria > Burkholderiales > Comamonadaceae > Hydrogenophaga > Hydrogenophaga sp. NH-16. Next base: position 1,034,244 of record NZ_CP029344.1, on the reverse strand, counting down.
CGTCGACCCGCGAGAGCACCTCGTCCAGCGTCCGCCCGATGTCGGCCCGCGACAGCGAGGCCAGCACCACGTTCTGCGGACTGACGAGATAGGCGTGCTCCATGCCATCGTGCAGGCCCAGCGCGCCCACGATCCGGCGCAGCATCAGCGGGTCGGACATGCCCATGCGCACGTCGAGACGGTTCTGGTCAATGCCCAGGCGGTCTCGCAGCCGCTGGGCTTCGATCACCTCCACTTCGGCTGTCATGCGCCCCATCTGGTGCTGGTACCGGATGCCGATCGCCAGCAGGGCCACCAGAAAGATCAGCAGGGGCACCAGCCGGCGGCCGGACATGCCCAGCAGACCATGGCGCAGCGCCGACATCACGGCTGTGCGCTTTCCAGGGCCTGCAGGCGGTCGGCCCAGCCCTCGTCCAGCAGCCGCGCCCAGTCTGGCGGTGTCCTGATCAGGCCCATCAGGCCCAGGGTGGTGGCCAGACTTTCCGACTGCCGCCCCAGTGCGCGCGGCCGGCCCGACATGAGCGCCTGGCCCTCCTGATCGGTATAGAACTTCAGCCCCTTCAGCGTGGTGAGGTAGTCGGCGGGCGTGAGGTCGACACCCACCGCCAGCAGCTCGGCACTCGCCTGCGGATCGCTCTCCAGGGCACTGAGCCCGCGGCGCCAGCCGAGCACGGCCGCCTCGACCTGCGGCTGGCGCCGCGACAGCGTCTCTGCCCGGACCACCAGCACGTCCACGATGTCGCCCGGCATCTGGCGGCTGTCGAACACCGGCCGCAGTCCTTCGGCCTGCAAGGTCCCGGCCAGGGGCTCGTACGTCACAGCCGCATCGACCAGCCCGTTGCGCAGCGCGGCCAGGTGCTGCGAGGCCTCCAGGTTGCGAACCTGCACCTCGTGCGGCTGCAGGCCACCGACCTGCAGCAGGCGCTGCAGCATCAGGGCGCCCACCGTGGTCCGCTCGACGGCAATCGAGCGGCCACGCAGCCCGGCCGGGCTGCGGATGTCCGGACGCGCCATCACCACATCGGCACCGGCCGAGGTCGACAGCAGGAGCACGATGCGCAGGTCGACGCCCTCGTCGGCCAGACGCAGGGTCTCGTCCAGGGTCAGTGCGGCGCCGTCGAGCAAGCCGTTGCGCAGGTAGCGCATGGTTTCAGAGCTGGAAGCGAGCTCCACCACCTTGACCTGCGTCGCGTCCATCAGGCCCCTGTCGCGCGCCAGCACCATCGGGTCGTAGCCGACCCAGGGGTTCAAGCCCAGTTTCAGTGGCGCCTGGGGCGGCGGCTGGCAGGCGGTCAGCGCCGCCGCACCCAAAGCCAGACAGGTCAGCAGGGCCCTGCGGCTCAGGGTCCTCCCGGTTTCGCTGTCTGCGCCTGTCTGTGGTTCCTGTGGCATGCAATGGGCCGCTGGCTTCTGGTGTGGAACATTCTGTCACCGAAGCTGACAGGCCGGAACCAAGCGTGGTCAACGAAACCCGCCGGTTCCCCAAGAAAGCCTCACTCCACCGTCACGCTCTTGGCGAGGTTGCGTGGCTTGTCGACGTCGGTGCCCCGGGCCAGCGCCGTGTGGTAGGCCAGCAGTTGCAGCGGCACCACATGCAGGATGGGTGAGAGCGCGCCGTAGTGTTCGGGCATGCGGATGACGTGGATGCCTTCCCCGCTGCCGATGCGGGTGTCGGCATCGGCCAGCACGTAGAGCACGCCGCCGCGGGCCCGCACCTCCTGCATGTTGCTCTTGAGTTTCTCCAGCAGCGCGTCGTTCGGCGCCACGGTGACCACCGGCATGGCGCTGGTCACCAGGGCCAGCGGGCCGTGCTTGAGCTCGCCGGCCGGGTAGGCCTCGGCGTGGATGTAGCTGATTTCCTTGAGCTTGAGCGCGCCTTCGAGCGCGATCGGGTAGTGCAGGCCCCGGCCCAGGAACAGCGCGTTGTCCATGCGCGCGAAGTCCTCGGCCCAGCTGATGACCTGGGGCTCGAGCGCCAGCACCGCCTGCAGGGCCACCGGCAGGTGGCGCATGGCCTTGAGGTGCGCCGCCTCCTGCTCGTCCGACAGGCGCCCGCGCACCTGGGCCAGCGCCAGCGTCAGCAGGAACAGGCCGGCCAGCTGGGTGGTGAAGGCTTTGGTCGAGGCCACGCCGATCTCCACCCCGGCGCGGGTGATGTAGGCCAGGCGGCACTCGCGCACCATGGCGCTGGTGGCGACGTTGCAGATGGTCAGCGTGTGCGCCATGCCTAGGCCCTGCGCATGGCGCAGCGCGGCCAGGGTGTCGGCGGTCTCGCCGCTCTGGCTGATGGTGACCACCAGCGTCTTCGGGTCGGGCACGCTGGTGCGGTAGCGGTACTCGCTGGCCACCTCCACCTGGGTGGGGATCTGCGCGATCTCCTCCAGCCAGTACTTGGCCGCGCAGCCGCTGTAGTAGCTGGTGCCGCAGGCCAGGATCAGCACGCGGTCGATCTGCTTGAAGATGCCGTAGGCGCCGTCGCCGAACAGTTCGGGCGTGATGCCGCTCACGCCTTCGAGCGTGTCGCCAATCGCGCGCGGCTGCTCGAAGATCTCCTTCTGCATGTAGTGGCGGTAGGGGCCAAGTTCGGCGGCGCCGCTGTGCGCCTGCACCGTCTTCACCGGGCGCTGAGCGGCGTCGAAGCTGCGCCCCTGGCCGTCGGTCACCCAGTAGCGGCCCAGCTGCAGGTCCACCAGGTCGCCCTCTTCCAGGTAGACGATCTGGTCGGTCACGCCGGCCAGGGCCATGGCGTCGCTGGCCAGGAAGTGCTCCTTGCCCCCGTCGCCCACCCCCAGGATCAGCGGCGACCCGGCGCGCGCGCCCACCACGCGGTGCGGCTCGTCCTTGTGGAACACCGCCAGCGCGTAGGCGCCGTGCAGTTGCGCCACCGCCGCCTGCAGCGCCGCGAACACGTCGCCTTCGTAGAGCGAATCGATCAGGTGCGCGATGACCTCGGTGTCGGTCTGGCTCTCGAACACATAGCCCTTGGCCTGCAGGGCGGCGCGCAACTCGTCGTGGTTTTCGATGATGCCGTTGTGCACCAGGGCGACGCGGCCGGCCGCACCGCTGACACTGGTGTGCGCCGGGCCGTGACTGAAATGGGGGTGGGCGTTGTGCACCGCCGGCGCGCCGTGCGTGGCCCAGCGCGTGTGCGCAATGCCGGTGCCGCTGGCGATGTGCTCGGCCTTCACCTGCTCGACCAGCTCGGCCACCCGGGCCGTGCTGCGCGCCCGGCGCAGCCCCTCGCTGTGCACCGCCACGCCACAGGAGTCGTAGCCGCGGTACTCCAGCCGCTGCAAGCCCTGGACCAGAACGGGCACCACATCACGCCCCGAAACCCCTGCCACGATGCCGCACATATTGGTTCACTCCATTGGTTGGTATGGGGGCATGGTAGGCACGGCAAAAAGAAATAGGCATTCACATATATGCCATCCAGTGTTTGATAATTTCTTTATTTGCTGTGCTTTTGTTTTTATTTCACAAACTACACATTTATGGAATCTGAATTCCTTGATGCCACCGATCTGAGGCTGCTGGAGCTGCTGCAGACCGACGCCAGCCGACACAACCAGGCCCTGGCCGCCCTGGCCCACGTGTCTCCGCCCACCAGCCTGCGGCGCATCAAGCGCCTGCGGGAAGCCGGCGTGATCGAACGCGAGGTGGCGCTGCTGCACCCCGACCGCCTGGCACCGCTGATCGGCCATGGACTGACCACGCTGGTGGAGGTGACACTGGAACGCCAGGGCGCAGAACACCTGGACGCCTTCGAGGCCCATGTGCTGCCCGACCCCGCCGTGCAGCAGTGCTACCGCGTCAGCCCGGGCCCCGATTTCATGCTGGTGGTGCACACCCGTGACATGCCCGCCTACCTCGCGCTGGCACAGCGGCTGTTCACCTCCAGCGCCAACGTGCGCAACGTCAAGGCCTTTTTCAGTGTGAAGCGCGCCAAGTTCGATCCCAGGATCCCGCTGTCCGGTGGCCTCCAGCCCGGCCCAGCCGATTAGTAACAAGGGGTTATTTGCGCCCAGACCGCGTAACACCCCACCTAGAATCCCTGCACCAAAAAGTTGCCATTTGCCAACAGTCAGGAGGTTGCATGTTTCCGTTGTGGACCGCGTTCTTGGTCGCCATCGCCCTGGTGGCGGGGGGTGTCTGGGTCTATCGCCGCTACTTCCGCAAGGTCTCCGGGCGCGAGGACCGCTACACCCCCGAGCGCATCCTGACGCCCGAACAGGTGGCCATGCTGGACTATCTGCGCGACACCTTCCCCGACCAGGTGGTGCTGCCCAATGTCCCGCTCCAGAACATGCTGTCTGTGCGGCGCTCGGCCGACATCCAGCGCGCCAAGGAACGGCTGAAGACCCAGAAGGTTGACTTTGTGGTCTGTGACGCCGACGGGCGTGCGGTGTTCGCCTTCGATGTCGAGCAATACCATCTCAGCGACGCCAAGGCCAAGGCCCACCAGGTCAAGATCAAGAACCGCATCCTCAAGACCGCCGGCGTGCGCTTCCTGTTCCTCAAGAACAGCATCCACCGCATGCCCACGCCCAACGACTTCCGCCGCCAGCTCGATCTGGCCGCCCTGCCCCGGCCCAAGGCCCAGGACGGCGAAAGCAACAACGGCGAAAGCGTCCGCCAGCAATTGGAGTCGAAATTCTCGGAGTTCGACACCCTGGTCTATCCCAGCACCGGCTTCAAGGAGTCCGAGGTGATGGGCCTGAGCGGCCTGATGGAGCTCGGGGAGGCCCGGACAGACCGCAAGTCTCAGCACGAGCGGCAGATCGAAGCGGTGCGCCGCCGCGCCTGATCCGGGCCGCCCGACCCGATCAACCCTTTTTCTTCGCGGGCCGCTGCCAGTTCGGAATCACCGCCTGGCGCCCGCGCGCCACGCTCAGCGCGCCCGGCGGCGTGTCGCGGGTGATGGTCGAGCCGCCCCCCACCGTCCCTCCAGCGCCGATCGTGACCGGTGCCACCAGCACGCAGTTGCTGCCCACATGCACGTCGGCTTCGATCACCGTGCGGTGCTTGTTGGCGCCGTCGTAGTTGGCAGTGATGCTGCCGGCGCCGTAGTTCACCCGTTCGCCCACGCTCGCATCGCCCAGGTAGGCCAGGTGATTGGCCTTGGCGCCGTCGGCCAGTGTGGAATTCTTGACCTCGACAAAGTTGCCGATGTGCACCTCGCGCCCGAGCTTGGCACCGGGCCGCAGGCGGGCAAACGGGCCGATCAGCGCACCCTCGCCGACCGACACACCGGCTTTCTCGCCCTCGATGTGGGTGAACGGGTGGATCACCGCGCCCGCACCGATCACCGCGTTGGCGATCACGCAGTTGGCACCGATGCGCACGCCCGCCGCCAGTTCCACCCGACCTTCAAACACGCAGTTGACGTCGATCTCCACGTCCTGTCCGCACACCAGCGTGCCGCGCACGTCCAGTCGCGCCGGGTCGGCCAGGCGCACGCCCTGCTCCATCAGCGCCTCGGCCACGCGCCGCTGGTGCGCGCGCTCCAGCTCGGCCAGCTGCGCCGGGCTGTTGACGCCCGCCACCTGCAGTGCGTCGGTGATGCGGTGCGCCTGCACGGCCACACCGTCGGCCACCGCGAACTTCACCACGTCGGTCAGGTAGTACTCGCCCTGGGCGTTCCGGTTGTCCAGGCGCGCCAGCCAGCCGCGCAGCAGCTGCGTGGGCACGGCCATGATGCCGCTGTAGATCTCGGTGATCGCGCGCTGCGCCTCGCTGGCGTCCTTGTGCTCGACGATCGCGGTCACCGAACCGTCGGTTGCGCGCTCGATGCGTCCGTAACCCGTGGGGTCGGGCATGTCGAGCGTCAGCAGCGCCAGCCGCTGCCCGCCGCTGAGGTTCAGCAGCGCCTGCAGGGTTTCGGGCCGGGTCAGCGGCACGTCGCCCGAGAGCACCAGGGTCACACCGTCGTCGGGCAGCACCGGCACCGCCTGCTGCACCGCATGACCGGTGCCCAGCTGCGGCTCCTGCCGCACAAACTGCAACTTCAGCGCTTCACCCGACTCCAATGCCGGAGCGACCAGGCCGGCTTCCACCTGTTCGGCGCCGTAACCGGTGATCACCACCACCGAACGCGCCGATACCCGGGCGGCCGTGTCGATCACATGCTGGGCCAGTGCACGACCGCCCAGACGATGCAACACTTTGGGCCTGCTGCTCTTCATGCGCGTGCCTTTGCCGGCCGCCATCACCACCACATCCACAGGGAACGACATGAACACCTTTCCTGAGGCCGACAAGGGCACCTCTTCGATGGCGCGGATTATCGCGCGCGCCCTGGTGCTGGGCCTGCTCTCGCTCGTGCTCGTGGGCTGCAGCGCGCTGCGCCTGGCCTACAACCAGGCGCCCAGCCTGGGCTACTGGTGGATCGACGGCTATGCCGACCTGAACGAGGCACAGACGGGCCAGCTGCGGCGCGACATCGATGCCTTCTTTGCCTGGCACCGCACCACGGAACTGCCGGGCTACATCCAGCGCCTGCAGCAGTGGCAGCAGATGGCCCAGACCGACAGCAGCGCCGACCTCGCCTGCGCTCAGTTTGATGCCCTGCGCGGCGCCTACCTGCGCATGGTCGACCGCAGCCTGGAGCCCATGGCCCGGCTGGCCCTCACCCTGACCCCTGCCCAGCTGCAGCATCTGCAGAAGAAGTACGACAAGAACAACCGGGAGTTCGAGCAGAAGTACATCCGCGTCAGCGACGAGGAGCGGCTGGACAACCTGATGGACCGTGCCCTGGACCGCTACGAACCCCTGTACGGCGACCTGAGCAATGCCCAGCTGGCCCTGCTGCGCGAGCGCATCCGCAGTTCGCCATTCGACGCCCAGCGGGTGAACACCGAGCGCCTGCGCCGCCAGACCGATTTGATCCGCACCCTGCGCGAACTGCAAACCGAGCGCGGCGCCACCGTGGCCACCGCCACCACTGCGCTGCGCCGCTGGCACGACCGCGTGATGCAGTCGCCCCTGCCCGGCTTCGCCGCCTACAGCGACCACCTGGTGCGCAATGCCTGCGAGCAGTTCGCCGCCGTGCACAACACCACCACGGCGGAACAGCGGCAGCACGCCGTGCGCGTGCTCAAGGACTACGAGCTCGACCTGCGTTCGCTCACCGCGCAGCACTGAAACTCAGGCCAGCAGCCAGACCACCGCCAGCGACATCAGGGTCACGGGCAGGCCGGTGACCACGTGCCGCTTCCAGTCCAGCACGATGCCCTCCCGGGCCGCGAGGTCGGCCACGATCAGATTGGCGATCGAACCCACCAGCAGCAGGTTGCCCGCAAAGGTGCTCACCAGCGCCAGCTGGGCGCCGGCATGCTGGGGGTCGGCCCCCAGGTGCGGCAGCAGCAGCATCACCGCCGGCACGTTGGACACCAGGTTGGACAGCACCGTGCCCAGCACCAGCAGGGTGCCCGGGTCGGTCAGGTGCACACCCTGGGTGGCCAGCCAGGCGACCGCCTCGGCCGCCAGTCCGGTCTGCTCGAACGCGTGGTTGACGATGAACAGTCCGATGAAGAGCAGCAGCAGCTGCCAGTCGACCGAGCCCATCACATCCGCGGAATGGAAACGGCGGCTGAGCAGCAGCACGGCCGCCCCCACCAGCGCGGCCACGTCGCGGTGCCAGCCGGTGGCCAGGAACACCACCATCAGCACCAGCGCCACGGTCAGCCCCTTGGCCGTCTGCCAGCGGTCGAACGGCGGTTCGTCTTCGGCCCGCCCCGTGCCGCTGGCCGGCCGAACCGCCGCCGCAGCCCCCACACGCGCCCCGGGACCGTAGGCCAGCCAGAGCCAGAGCAGCGCCAGGCTGATGCCCACGGGCAGCAGGGCCTGCCGCATGTAGCCGTCGAACGGCAGGCGCAGCACGGAACCGATCAGCATGTTCTGCGGGTTGCCGATCAGCGTGGCGGCCGACCCGATGTTGGCGGCGCAGGCCAGGCCGATCAGGAACGGCAGCGGGTTGAGGCCGCGCTGCAGGCACAGGCGCGCGACCACCGGCGTCATGGCCAGGCAGACGATGTCGTTGGAAAACACCGCCGACAGCCCGCCAGCGACCACGATCAGCGCGGCCAGCAGCCCGGCCCGCGACAGCGGCAGCCCGCCCACCCGACGCGTGACCTCGGTGTAGAAGCCGCCCAGCCGCATCTGGGCCGACACCACCATGAAGGCGAACAGCAGCACGATGGTCGGCAGGTCCACCGACCGGGCCGCGTCCTCCACCGCCATGCCGGAAATCGCGATCACGGCGATGGCGCCCAGCAGCGCCACGCCGGACCGGTCCAGTTTCAGGCGCGGCAGACCGCCGAGAAACATGCCCAGATAGACGGTGGCGAAGACCAGAACCACCCCCCATTCCGAGGGCGACGAGACAAAGGAAGACAGCGCAGGCGACATGAGGAGGCTACAGATCGATACACGATTGTCGGCCCTTGTGCGGTAGCTCCCGGACCCCGAATGGGATTACCATCGTTGGCCACCGATCCGGGAGCCACACATGACAACGTTCAGAAACCTGACCTTCTCGAAATTCCTGCTGGCGAGCTTCACGGCGCTGGCACTCACCGGCTGTCTGCCGGTGCCGATTTACGACGTCACCCCCAGCACCGCGCGGGCCGGTACCGAGCTGACCTTCGACGCGTCCGGATCGGTGGTGTCCAACATGCCCGAGGGCAATGTGGCCGTGGGCTGGTCGTGGAGCTTTGGCGACGGCAGCACCGCCAAGGGCGAAACCGTGACCCACACCTACGACAAGGCCGGCATCTACACCATCAAGCTCACCGTGACCGACAGCGCGGGCCGCGAGGCCTCCGTCGAGGACCAGCTGGAGGTGAAGGAGGCGCTGGTGATCGTGGATACGACCAGCGACGACGAGGACACCAGCTCGCCCCCCCCCATCACCAGCACAACGACGCAGTAGCCCTCTTGCGCCAGCCAACAAAAAAGCCGCTGTATTCACAGCGGCTTTTTTGTTGCCGGAGCGACCTCAGGCCTGCAGCGACTTCCACATCTCCATGTCGCGCTCGGCCGTCCAGATGCGCGGGTTCTTGATGCCGCTGGCCTCGTCGTAGGCGCGGCTGACGTCGAACGGCAGGCAGTGCTCGTAGATGAACACGTGGCCGAACACCGGGTCCATGCTCTTGCGGGTGTGGGCCATGGCGGCCTTGAGGTCCATCCTGGCGGCCACGGCTTCCTTGCCGGCCTGGAATAGGGTCGTGACCCAGCGCTTGGTGTAGTCCAGCGCCTTGTTCACGTTGGCGTTGCCCTTCATGGCCTCGCCGCGGCCGGGCACGATGAACTCGGCGTTCAGCGCGCGCAGCGCTTCGAGTGTGGCGGGCCACTCTTCCAGCTGGGCGTCGCCGGTGTAGACGCCGGCTTCGTACTCGACCAGGTCGCCGCTGAACAGCACCTTCTCTTCTTCCACCCAGGCGATGGTGTCGCCGCGCGTGTGGCCGTGGCCCGGGCTCCAGATCTGCACCACCACGCCACCCAGGTTGATCGACAGCTTGCCGGGCTTTTCGCCCTTGGTCGGGTCGCCGCCGCCGATCACCATGGTCGGCCAGGTCAGGCCCGGCACCGAGTCGGCACCGCGGAACAGGCGCGGGAAGCGCTCCATCTCGCTCTTCATGTCCTGTTCGCCACGCTCCTGGATCAGCTCCAGCGTGCCCTGACTGGCGATGATCTCGGTCGCACCTTCGGCGAAGTAGGCGCTGGCACCCAGCACGCGCACCGCGTGGTAGTGGGTCAGCAGCACGTACTTGATCGGCTTGTCGGAGACGGTGCGGATCTGCCGGATCAGGTCCTTGGCCATGGCCGGGGTGGCGGTGGCGTCGCTGACCATGATGAATTCGTCGCCGATGATGACGCCCGAGTTCGGATCGCCCTCGGCGGTGTAGGCCCAGCAGTGCGGGCTCAGCTGTTCGAACGTGGTCTTTTTGTCCTGCAGATCGGCCTGGGAGGCGAAGGCTTTGCTCATGGGGAGGTCTCCTGTGGGAATGGTCGACATCGGGCGCCGGAGCGCGAACCGAAGAATTTTACCTAATCGAAATTAATTACGGATGGGTAAATCATTAACCCCATGCATCCACAGGGTCAGCCACCCAGGCCCTGCTCCAGCACCGCCACCACCTCGTCGGCAAAGGCGGCGTAGCTCATGGGCCCGCCGGGACGCAGCCAGGTGAAGGTCCAGTTGATCATGCCGAACAGCATCATGGTCAGCGCGGTCTGGTTGGCCGGCGTCACGCGACCGGGGTAGGCGCGCTTGATGAAGCGGGTGAAGGCCGCCACCACGTCGCGCTGGCGGTTGAGGATCAGCTCGCGCTGGGTGTCGCCCAGGAACTTGGTGTCGGACACCAGGGCCACATGGCGCGTGGCCGAGCTTTCGTACTCCGCCAGAAAGGCCCGCACCAGCGCGTGCAGGGCCTCGCGCTCGCTGAGGTTCTGGCGCTGGGCATGGGCCTCGGCCTCGCCGATCAGCGCCAGCAGGCGCTGGGTGTAGCGGTCCAGCAGGTCGAACAGAATCGCTTCCTTGCTCTCGTAGTAGTGGTAGAGCCGCGCCTTGCTGGTGCCGCAGGCGGTGGCGATGTCGTTCATGCTCGCGGCCGGGAAGCTCTGGCGCGCGAAACACTGGGCAGCGACATCGAGGATTTCCTCGCGTTTGAGGTCGTGGGAGGCGGATTTCGGGCGGGCCATGTGGAGATTGTCCACCCCCGCGAGCTTGTCTACGATGCGCGCATGGCGACCAAACCCATCACCGACCCGTTTGCCCTGCACGCCTGCGAGCTGCTGTCCTGCCTCGGCCCAGTGAAGGCGACGCGCATGTTCGGGGGTTACGGCCTGGCGGTGGACGGCATGAACGTGGCCATCATTGCCTGGGACACCCTGTTCCTCAAGACCAACGCCGAGACCGCGCCGCGGTTTCTGGCCGAGGGCGCCCGGGCGTTCGAGTACGAGGCCCGGGGCAAGACCATGAGCCTGCACTACCACACGCCGCCCGAGGAAGCCCTCGAATCGCCGGCGCTGATGGCGCCCTGGGCGCGACTGGCGCTGCAGGCGGCGGTGGCGGCGCGCCAGCCGGCGCCCCGCCGGGCCAGGCGCCCGTGAGCGCCGTCCGAACGGTGTGCCGTCAGCGCATGCACTCCAGCGGCGACAGCACCCGCCCGCGACCGGCCACCAGGAACTCGCTGTAGCCGAGCAGGCCCCGGGCCACCCGAACCAGCGCCCAGGCCGCCTGGCCGAAGGCCGCAACCGCTTCATGCAGCGGCGCCCGCACCTCGCGACCAAAGCGGCTGTCCTGTGCCTGTGCGGCGCCCGACCAGTCGAAACAGACCGGCCCGTCCGACTCGCGCCGCGACAGCGGCTCCATCACCAGCCGGGCGCCGGCGGGCACCACCATCGACTCGCCGGCCATCAGGAAGCGGTCGCCCGAGTCCTGCGGCGACGGGGCGCCCGGCTCGCCCAGGGTCACCCACACCGGGCCGCGGTGGATGCGCAGCACGGAGATTTCCTGCGGGCGCAGGCTCATGGCATGGCCCGGGTGCAGGCGCCAGGCGCCGGCCGGACGGAACGAGGACACAGTGGAAGCAGCGGATGAGGACATGACGGACTCCAGTGACGACAGCATGGGCGTCATCTTCTGTGCTGCAGCGCCGCACGTCCAATGAAATGGGGCTAAGCTATTGATTCCCTCATCGCATCAATCCAGTCCACCCTGTCCGCCCATGTCTCAGGCCCTCACACCCAGCCATCCGCGCACCCGGCCGATCTCGGCCGGCCACCTGCGCGCCTTTGAGGCGGTGGCCCGCCACCTCAACTTCCGTGCCGCGGCCGAGGAGCTTTCCCTCACGCAGAGCGCGGTCAGCCGGCAGATCCAGTCGCTGGAGGACGAGGTCGGCTCGGCCCTGTTCCTGCGCCACACACGCTCGGTCGAACTCACCGGCGCCGGCACCATCCTGCTGCGCGCGGCGGGTTCGGCGCTGGAGCGGATTGATGCGGCGGTGAGGCAGATCCGGCAGAGCGCCGGGCGCCGCAGCGTGGCCATCACCACCTGGGCCTCGTTCGCCTCGATGTGGCTGATTCCGCGCCTGGAGGCCTTCCAGCGCGAGCACCCGGACATCGACATCCGCATCGACGCCACCGACGCCGCGGTCGACCTGGCCACCGCCGACGTCGACATGGCGCTGCGCTACGCCGTGCCCGAAACCATCCCTGCTGGCGCGATCCGGCTGTTCGGCGAACAGCTCACGCCCGTCGCCAGCCCCTGGCTGCTGCGCGAGCACCGCATCGCCACGCTGGACGACCTGGCCAAGGTCACGCTGATCGAGGCCGGCGACGCGCACCGCACGCGCCACCTCGAATACCTGACCTGGCAGCGCTGGCTGGACCACTACGCGCCGACGCCCACCGGCAACGCGCGGGCGCGCAGCAAGGCGCGCCTGAGCCCACAGCGCTGGCTGTACTTCAACTACGCCAGCCAGATCGTGCAGGCCGCCCTCACCGGCCAGGGCGTGGCCCTGGCGCGCATGCCCCTGGTGGCCGAGAGCCTGGCCAGCGGCGACCTGGTCGAGCCGCTGCCCAGCATGCGGCTGGACTCGCCCCTGGTGTATTGGCTGGTGCTGGCGCCGCGCAGCAAGACGCGCCCCGAGGTCAAGGCCTTCTGCGACTGGCTGCTGCGCGAGGCCGAGCGAACGCGCCAGGCGATTGGCGACCTGCCCGACCCCGACACGGTGGACCATATCGACTGACCCCCAGTGGCGCCCGCCGCAGCCCGCGGCTGGTGCACACTGCGCCGCTTTGCCTCTTCGCCCATGACCTCCGCCGCCCAGCACGCCCAAGGCAATCTCCGCAGCATCGTCAACATGATGCTGGCGGTGATGTTCTTTTCGCTCATGGACGCGGTGCTCAAGACCCTGTCGGCCCACTACCCGCCGCTGCAGATGGCCTGCCTGCGCGGCGCCACGTCCTTGCCGTTGGTGCTGGCCTGGATCCAGTGGCGCGGGGGCTGGCACCGTTTGCGCCGGCTGCGCTGGTCGCTGCACCTGCTGCGTGGCGGCCTGGGCATCGTCATGCTGTCCCTGTTCACTCTGGGCGTGAGAGAACTGCCGCTGTCGGCCACCTACACGCTGTTCTTCATCGCTCCGATGCTGATCACGGCCTTGTCGGTTCTGGTGCTCAAGGAGCGTGTGCCCAAGGCCCACTGGTGGGCCATTGCGGCGGGCTTCGGCGGCGTGCTGGTGGCGCTGCAGCCCAGTGGAGAGGACCTGCAAGCCGGGTTCATCACCATCGGTGGCGCCGCCATCCTGGGGGCGGCGCTGTGCTACGCGGTGGCGGCCGTCGCGGGCCGTCTGCTCAGCCGCACCGACAGCAGCGAGTCCATGATCCTGAGCGGGATGGCATTCGTGAGCCTGGGCGGCGGCCTGCTGGCCGCACCGGGCTGGGTACCTCTGTCCATGGAGCATGCGGGGCTGTTGCTGGCGCTGGCCATCACCGGCTTTCTGGGCCAGCTGACCATCAACGAAGCGTTCCGCCATGGCCAGGCCAGCGCGGTGGCGCCCTTCGAATACACCGCCCTGGCCTGGGGCGTGGCGCTGGACTGGCTGATCTGGCAGACCCTGCCCGAGGCCCACACCTGGTTCGGTGCCGCCATCATCATCGGCAGCGGGCTCTACCTCGTGCGGCGCGAGAAGCGCATCAGCGAGGTGCACGCCAACGCCGAGCACCCCTGAGCCGGGAGCTTCCGCGGGAACTCAGCCGAAACGTTCGCGGGTCCAGCCGCTGACCAGCGCCACGCCCTGCTGCATCTGCTCCGGCTGGCCCTGGAAGTAGTGGTTGGCACCGGCGATCACGTGCATCTGCTTGTCGGCGCCGCCGGCGGCCGCGAACATGAGCCCGATGTCGGGCTGCGGCACGGCGTCGTCGGCGCCGTGTTCGATCGCCAGCAGCGGCACCGTGACCCGCCGCGCACAGGCTTCGCCATCGGCGCGCGAGTCGTCGACGGACCACTGCGACAGCCAGGCGCGCAGCGTCGAGAAGCGCGCCATGCCCACCGGTCCGGTGTTCACCGTCTCGGGCACCCCGAGGTAACAACGCCCGACCGGACGCCCGTTGGGGTCGATGCTGCCATCGAGAAAGCGCGGGTCGGCCAGCGTGCGGTGGGTGACGAAGCCGCGTTCCAGCTCGGCGCCGCCGCGGCGCTTCAATTCCGCCAGCGTCTCTTTTACGCGCTGGGTGATGCGCCGGATGCGCGCCAGCTGGGCCGCGCGGTAGGCCACCAGCCAGTCGGCCGGGTATGGCGGCTTCACCGGCAGGTCGGGCGAATAGAGGTCCAGCGCCGGGTCGCGCCGGTCCGGGTCGGACTCATCCAGCACGGACGGGTCGATCCAGTCGCGCAGGCACTGCGCGCGCGAGCGGTGCGCCGCCTCCAGCACCACCGCGTCGGCAGGAATCAACCCGGCGCCCACCAGGTCGACCGGGTCGCCCGCGGGCGTGTGCGTGATGGTGGGCTGCTCGGCCTGCGACTGGTAGAACAGGGCCAGCGAGCCGCCGCCCGACCAGCCCATCAGCACCACGCGACGGAAGCCCAGCACCTCTTTCGCATGGCGCACGCAGGCGCCCATGTCCAGCAGCACCTTCTCCATGATCAGCGCGGTGTCGTTCTTCGCGTAGCGGCTGCCCATGCAGAGCACCGGATACCCGGCGGCCGCCAGTGCGGGCGGCAGCGGCAGCAGCTGCAGCGTCGAGCTGGGGTGCATCATCAGGAACACCACCTCGCGCGAGGCGCCGGGCGCGCTGATCAGCAGCCCTTCGAGGTTGACCGCGCCCTGGCTGCCCGAAAAGCCGTAGGTTTCGGTGAAGGCGCTGGTTTCGCGGTAGGCGATGTGCACCCACTGGTGCTGCAGGCCGCCCACGGCCGTCAGCCCTTGAGCGGCCACATCACGCCGGTGTCCGCCAGGATGGCGTCCAGCGGCACGTCGTGGGTCTCGGGCTCGAGGTCCTGCAGGTAGGCAAAGTCGTAGCCCAGGCCGACCGTGAAGGGCTTGGGCCGCAGCGAGGCCAGGGTGCGGTCGTAGAAGCCGCCGCCGTAGCCCAGCCGGTAGCCGCCCGGCCCGAACCCCACGCAGGGCACGAAGATCAGCGTCGGCTCGATGATCTCGGTGTCCTTGGGCTTGGGAATGCCGAAGGCGTCCTCTTCCATCGGGCAGCCGGGATACCAGCTGTAGAAGGTGAGCGTCTTGTCGACCTTGTTGACCACCGGCAGGCCGATGCGGCGGTGGCGCGCGGCGCTCTGCGCGTCTTCCTCCAGACCCGCCTCCTGCCAGCGGAACAGCGCCGGCAGCGGATCGAACTCGCCTTTGATCGGCCAGTAGGCCCCGATCACGGTGTCGGGCCGGTGGATCAGCCAGACCCGCATCACACGCTGCAGCAGGTCGTTGCGCCAGGCGCGGTCGGCCAGGTTCTGCCGCTTGTCGATCAGCTGCTTGCGCCAGACGGCTTTGGGGCCTTGCGAGGCCGGGTCTTTCGCGGGGCTGGAGGGGTTGTTGTCCATAATCGACGCATGAAACTGATGCGCGTGAAACAGGGGCTGCTGCCCATTATGGCCGCGCTGCTGATGCAGGGACCGGTCCTGGCACAGACCAGCGCGGACGCTGCCCTGCTGGAGATGCGCGACGCCTTCCGGCGCAATGCCACCCCCACCCTGACCGCCCTGCTGTGGCGGGTGCAAGGCCATGTGCTCGAACCGGTGGCGGTGTACTGGGAGGCCAGGGCGCGCCTGGAATCGGCGCCGGCCGCGGACATCCGGGCCGCCATGGACCGCATGGCCGGCAGCTACTGGGAAGACCGGCTGCGCAACGACTGGCTGCTGCAGCTGGGCAAACAACGCGACTGGGCCACCTTCGAGGCCGAGCTGCCGCGCTACCGCATGAACGATGACCGCCAGGTGCAGTGCTATGCGCTGATGCTGGACGCTGCGGCCCGCCGCAAGCCGTCGGAAGAGGCGGCACAGGAGGTTGCCCGCCTCTGGCATGCGCAGCGCGAGGCCGACGACGCCTGCGCCACCGCGGCCAAGGCCTTCCTGGACAGCGGCCACCTGCGCCCCGAGGCCGCCTGGCAGCGGGCGCGCCTGGCCATGGAGGCCGGCCGCACAGCCGCGGCGGTACAGGCGGTGAACCTGCTCAACCCGGACTGGGTGCCGACGGTGCACGCGATCGCCGCCGACCCCGCGCGATACCTCGACGAAAAATTCACCGCCATCCGGCCGCGCACCAAGGAGCTGGTGACGCTGGCCCTCATCCGGCTGGCCAGCCAGGATGTGACCGCCGCCGCGCGCGAGATGGACCTCACCCGCTGGAAGGCGCAGCTCACCACCGAGGAGCGCAGCTGGGTCTGGGGCGTGATCGGCAAGCGCATGGCGCAGTCGCTGCAGGGCGACGCGCTGGCGGCGTTTGCCAACGGCAGTGACCGTCACATGGCGCCCGACCACCTGGCCTGGAAGGCCCGCGCCGGGCTGCGCGCGGGCACCTGGGGCCATGTGCGGGACGCCATTGCCGCCATGGACGAGGCGCAGCGCCAGGAGCCGGTCTGGGTCTACTGGCGCGCCCGGGCGATGCAGGCCCTGCGCGAGCCCGATGCGCTGACGGCCCAGATCGTCGCCACCGGCCTCTACCGCTCGATCGCCTCGCACCAGGGCTTCTACGAGCTGCTCGCGCTGGAGGAGCTGGGCCACAGCGTGACCACGCCGCCACCGCCTGCACCGCCCACCTCGCAGGAAATGGCGGCCGCCCAGACCCACCCGGGGCTGCAGCGCGCGCTGGCGGCCGTCCGGCTGGGCCTGCGCAGCGAAGGCGTGCGCGAGTGGAACTACACCACCAACCTGCACACGCGCGGCGGCATGGGCGACCGCGAGCTGCTGGCCGCCGCCGCACTGGCCTGCCAGCACGAGCTCTGGGACCGCTGCATCAACACCAGCGAGCGCACGCGCGGCCTGCAGGACCAGGCCCAGCGCTTCCCGATGCCGTTCCGCGCGCAGGTGCTGCGGCGCACGGCCGAGATCGGGCTGGACCCGGCCTATGTCTACGGCCTGATCCGCCAGGAGAGCCGCTTCGTCACGGACGCGCGCTCGGGTGTCGGCGCCTCGGGCCTGATGCAGGTGATGCCGGCCACGGCCCGCTGGACCGCCCGCAAGATCGGCCTGACCGACTTCCAGTCGCACCAGATCACCGAACGCGACACCAACATCCTGATCGGCACCGCCTACCTCAAACTGGCGCTGGACGACCTGGACGGCTCGATGCCGCTGGCCGCGGCCGCCTACAACGCAGGGCCGGCCCGCGCCCGCACCTGGCGCCAGGGTCCCGTACTGGCCGGAGAGGTCTGGGCCGAGAACATCCCGTTTGAAGAAACCCGCGACTACGTGAAGAAGGTGATGGCCAACACCACGCACTACGCGAGCCTGATCACGGGGCAGCCGCAGTCGCTGCGCGCCCGGCTCGGGGTCGTCGGCCCCCCCGCCCGCCCGGACGGCTACAACCGGGAGCTGCCATGAAGCGGGTGCTGGTTCTGGGCGGCACCGGGTTCGTGGGGCGGCACCTGTGCGAGAAGCTGCAGCGCGCGGACTGGCAGATCACCGTGCCGACCCGCCGGGCGACCAACGCCGCGGCCGTGCAGCACCTGCCGCGGCTGACGGTGGTCGAGGCCTCGGTGCACGACGAGGCCACGCTGACCCGGCTGCTGGCGGGCCACGATGCGGTGGTCAATCTCGTGGCCATCCTGCACGGCAACGAGGCCGCCTTCGAGCGGGCGCATGTGCAGCTGCCCGCCACCATCGCCCGCGCCTGCCTGGCCAGCGGCGTGCGCCGGCTGGTGCATGTGAGCGCACTGGGTTCCCAGCTGGACGGGCCCTCGATGTACCAGCGCAGCAAGGCCCGCGGCGAAGAAGTGCTGCGGTCCGCCGGACTGGCGCTGACCATCCTGCGGCCCAGCGTGATCTTTGGTGATGGCGACCGTTTTCTGAACCTGTTCGCGCGCCTGCAGTCGGTGTTCCCCGTGATGCCGCTGGCCGGCGCCGGCACGCGCTTCCAGCCGATCTGGGTGGAGGACGTGGCCGACGCCGTGCTCGCCTGCCTGCGCGACACCGGCCTGCCCCGCAGCAGCATCGGCCAGACCTTCGAATGCGCCGGACCCGACGTGCTCACGCTCGGCGAACTGGTGCGGCTGGCGGGGCGGCTGGGCAGCCGCGAGCGCCCGGTGCTGCCGCTGCCCACCGCCATCGGGCGCCTGCAGGCCCTGGCGATGGAGTGTCTGCCGGGCGAGCCGCTGATGAGCCGCGACAACCTCGATTCGATGGCGGTCGACAACGTCGCCACCAGCCAGTGGCCCGGCCTGTCCTCGCTGGGCATCGTGCCGCGGTCGGTGCACACGGTGGCGCCGCTGTACCTCGGCCCGCAGGCTGGTCGCGGCCACCTGACCAGCTACCGGAAGCCCCGGTAGCCGTCGCGGCGCCTCAGTACCGTCGGCTGTACTGCAGGCCGAAGCCGTTCTGGCTCATGCCGATAGAGGTCGGGGCCGGCGCTGAACCGCTCACGGTGTTCTTGCGGCCGTGCCAGGCGGCGAAGGTCAGCTCGTCCTTGTCCGACAGGCTGTAGGTCGCCCCCAGAGTGATGTGCGACTTGATGACGCCCGGCGCCAGCGTGTTGAGGAACACATCGGGCGAAGTCACGGGGTTGGTGCCCTGGTTGTAGCCGGCGCGCAGCGTCCACTGCGGGTTCAGCTGCCACTGCACACCCAGCTTCACCACCTCCACATCCCTCCAGCCGAAGCCCGGGCCATTGCTGGCGCCGAAGCCGTTGCCGAAGTTCGCCAGACTGGCGTTGCCGATGGCCTTCACGCCGCTGTAGTTGATGCGCGAGTAGTCCAGCGCCACCTGCACCGCGGGACTGACCTGGAACGCCACACCCAGCGCGTAGTTCTCGGGAATGTCGAAGTCGCCGCGCTCGGCGAACAGGCGCTCGTACTTCTTGAACCGGCCCATGGCGATCTTGGGTGAGTAGGACGCGCCGATGGTGACCGCGTCGCCGAGTTTGCCCATGTAGCCCAGGCGCAGGCCGACGCCGGTGCTGTCGTCGGTGCCGGGGTTGTTGATGCCGAAGGCCTGCAGGCCCTGGGCCTTGAAGCGCTGGTACACCAGCAGCGGCGACACACCCAGTGCGTGACCGGGGGCCACTTCGTACGACACCGTGGGCGCCACGATCAGCTGCATCAGGTCCACGCCCAGCTTGCCGGTGCCGCAGGTGGTCGGGCTGCTGCACATGAAGTTGCTGTTGCCCGGGAACACCGCCGGGTATTCGGTGTTCATGCCGCCGTTGCCATAGACCGTCAGACCCGCCGACAACTTGCCCGAGAGCCGGGTGGTGAACCCCAGTTCCGGGATCAGGAAGCTGTCCTTGCCACTCTTGACCTCCATCGCCCCCATCGGGGTGCTCACGGTGGCGCTGCGCCTGGGCATGAACACCTCGGCCCCGAGGTCCCAGCGGTTGCCCGCATAGGACACCGAGGCCGGGTTGTTCACGCCGCCGAAGGCGTCGTGCGACTGGGCCACGGCGGTGCCGCCCATGCCCTTGGCCTTGAGGCCGAAACCATGGGGGAAGTAGCCGTTGGTGGCCTGGGCGGGTGGCAGGGCGGTGCCCAGCGCGAGCAGGGTGGCGCCTCGCAAGACGTGCATGCGAACGTTCATGGGTTGTCTCCGTTGTGGTCGTGGGGGGATGGGAACGCGGCGGGGCAGGCGCTCAGAACTCGCCCTTGGAGGCGCGTTCCATCATCTGCCAGATGGTCTCGCGCACCGCCCAGGCTTCTTCCTTGAGCGGCGAGGGCAGCTTGCGGCCCATCTTGACCATCATGTCCATGTTGAGCGTGTACAGCCACAGGCTGCCGTCCTCGTGCTCCACCACGCTGATGCGGCAGGGCAGGTAGGCCGCCATGTGCGGGCTGAAGTCCACCATCTTGCGGGCGGTGGCCGGGCTGCAGTAGGAGTACACGGTCAGCAGCTTCTCTTTCTTGCCCGAGCGGGCTTCGAGTTCCTTGGACAGCGGCAGCACGCCGACGTCGCGCATGTTGCGCTCCACCGCCACCAGCTTGAGGATTTCTTCGACGTCCTTGGCCGTCACCCCCGGTTTGACTTTGCGCTCCCAGGTGGTGGCGACGGCGATGTCCCCGTTGCCCTCGACCCAGCGGTCCCACATGCGGGAGGCCTCGCCACCGGCGCCGTCCTCGAGCTTGCCGATGGTCGAGACCGTGCCGCAGCCGGTGGTCAGAAGCGCGGTGGCCAGCAAGGCCGATGCAACAGAGATTCGTGTCCAGATGCGCATGGAAATGTCCTCGAAGGGCGAATGGATGAGAGGTGTGGACGGGGCGCCGACCTGACATTTGTCAAAGCCACCGACGAACCACACCGTATCCGTGCATTCGAATATCGCCATCGGCGATTACCCTAGGGGGTAGGGTAATCATGACGCCCTCCTCATGGCATCGCGCCGGTCAGCACCCGTGCCCGGGGTTTTTTGGCACACTCCCCCGGTCCCATCCAACAGAGACACACCATGGCCAGCACCCCCGTCAAAACCAAGCCGATGCCGTCCACCGACGCCGCAGCCGCCGCCTTCCGTTCGGAACACCAGCGCGACGTGGTCAACCGTCTCAAGCGCATTGAAGGCCAGGTGCGCGGGCTGATCGACATGGTCGAAAGCGGCCGCTCCTGCGAAGACGTGGCCCAGCAGATGTCGGCCGCACGCAAGGCCATGGACAAGGCCTTCTACCGCATGATGGCCTGCTCGGTGATGGAGGCCGTCGCGGTGTCGGACTCGGAAGAGCAGACGATCCGCGAGGTCGAGCGCTCAACCCGCATCCTCGAAAAATACGCCTGAACCGCACACCTGCAGGCGGCGAATCAATCGGCCGCCTCTTTGTCATCAATGGCCCGCGGCCAGAGCCCTACCATGCGGGCTCTCAACCGGAGGAACCCATGGCATTGCAGCTCTACATCGGCAACAAGAACTACTCGTCCTGGTCCATGCGCCCCTGGGTGCTGCTGACCGGAGCCGGCATTCCCTTTGAGGAAAAGATGGTGCGCTTCGACTCGTTCGATGCGCAATCGGCGTTCAAGTCGGTGGTCGCGGCCATCAACCCGGTGGGCAAGGTGCCGGTGCTGGTGGACGATGGTTTCGCGGTCTGGGACACGCTGGCCATCGCCGAGTACCTGGCCGAGCGTTTCCCCGACAAGCAGCTCTGGCCAGCCGATGCCAGGGCGCGCGCCCGGGCCCGCAGTGTCTGCGCCGAGATGCACAGCGGCTTCACCGCCCTGCGCAGCCACTGCTCGATGAACATCGAGGCCTCGCTGCCCGAGGTGGGGCGCATCCTCTGGCGCGACCAGGCCGGCGTGCGCGCCGACATCGCGCGGCTCGAAGCCATGTGGACCGGCCTGCTGGCCGAACACGGCGGGCCGATGCTGTTCGGCGAATTCGGCATCGCCGACGCCTACTTCGCCCCGGTCTGCTCGCGCATCCGCACCTACGCCCTGCCCGTCAGTCCGACGGTGGCGGCGTATGTGGACCGCGTGCACCAGCTGCCGGCGGTGCAGGCCTGGGTCCAGCAGGCCCTGGCCGAACACGACTTCATCGACTTCGACGAGCCCTACCGCAGCCGGCCCTGATGCCGGCCGCCGCGACCACAGGACGGACCCCATGCAGGTCGCCGTTCACATCGTCAACGCCTTCCCCGACGCCCTCGGCGGCGGCAACCCCGCCGGCGTGGTGCTGGATGCCGACGCGCTGACCCCGGCCCAGAAGCTGTCGATTGCCCGGCAGGTGGGCCTGTCCGAGACCGCGTTCGTCTCGGCGTCGCAGAAGGCCACCCTCCGGCTGGAGTTCTTCACGCCGGCGCGCCAGATCGCCCACTGCGGGCACGCGACCATCGCCACCTTCTCCCTCCTGAGGCAACAGGGTGTGCTCGGGAACGGCCGCTTCTCGAAGGAGACGGTGGACGGCCCCCGCGACATCCTGCTGGACGGCGACATGGCCTTCATGGAGCAGACCGCACCAGCCTACAGACGCATCGACCCCGCATCGGACCTGGGCGCCCGGATTGCGTCGTCCATTGGCCTTCCGCCAGGACGTCTGGCAGCCGAGGTGGACCCGCATGTGGTCAGCACGGGCAACGCCTTTCTGCTGATCGCCCTGCCGGACGCGCAGGCCCTGGCCGAGCTCCGCCCCCGACAGGACCTGGTGCACGCGATCAGCGAGGAGCTGGACCTGATCGGGGTCTACGCGTTCACCACGAAGACGCAGCGCCCCGGCCGCCATGCCGGCGCCCGCATGTTTGCGCCCCGGTTCGGCATTCCCGAGGAGCCGGGCACGGGCATGGCGGCGGGTCCGCTGGCCTGCCTGCTGCACGACGTGCTGGGTGTGCAGGACCGGGAGCTGCTCATTGAGCAGGGCTGGCTGATGCAGTCCCCGTCGCCGAGCCTGATCCGGGTGGTCCTGGAACGGGAAGACGGGCGCATCACCCGCCTGATGGCCGGTGGCACCGGCCACATCAGCCGGTCGATGGTGCTGGAGGCCTGACCGCACACGTGGCAGGGTGCAGGCCCCGGCCTACACTCGCCGGATGGACATCTACCTGGTGGGCGGCGCGGTGCGCGACGCCCTGCTCGCCCGTGACACCACCGCCGCCGCCCACGTGGACCGCGACTGGGTGGTCGTCGGGGCCACACCCGAGGCCATGGCCGACAGCGGCTTCCTGCCGGTGGGCAAGGACTTCCCGGTCTTCCTGCACCCGCAGACGCGCGAGGAGTACGCGCTGGCCCGCACCGAGCGCAAGACTGCGCCGGGCTACCACGGCTTCGCCTTCCACACCGACCCCGGCGTGACGCTGGAAGAGGACCTGGCGCGGCGCGACCTGACCATCAATGCCATGGCGGTGGCCCAGGCCGAGGCCCACGACCCGGCCCGCGCCACGCTGATCGACCCCTACGGCGGCCGGGACGACCTGCGTCACCGCGTGCTGCGCCACGTCACCGGGGCCTTCGCCGAAGACCCGGTGCGCATCCTGCGGCTGGCGCGCTTCGCCGCACGCTTCCCCGATTTCACGGTCGCTCCCGACACCCGGGCGCTGATGGTGCGCATGGTCGAACACGGCGAGGTCGACCACCTGGTGCCCGAGCGCGTGTGGCAGGAGCTCTCGCGCGGCCTGATGGAGCAGCGGCCCAGCCGCATGTTCGAGGTGCTGCGCAGCTGCGGTGCGCTGGCCCGGCTGCTGCCCGAGGTGGACCGGCTCTGGGGCGTGCCGCAGCGCGCGGAATACCACCCCGAGGTGGACACCGGTGTGCACCTGATGATGGTGCTGGACATGAGCGCGCGCCTGGGCGCCAGCCTGCCGGTGCGCTTCGCCTGCCTGTGCCACGACCTGGGCAAGGGCACCACGCCGGCCGACGTGCTGCCGCGGCACATCGGCCACGAAGAGCGCAGCGCACGCCTGCTCAAGGGGGTGTGCGAGCGCTGGCGCGTGCCGCGCGAATGCCGCGAGCTGGCCGACGTGGTGGCCCGGGAGCACGGCAACATCCACCGCAGCGAGGGCCTGGGCGCGGCGGCGCTGCTGCGGCTGCTGGAGCGCTGCGACGCGATCCGCCGCCCGGAGCGCTTCGACGAGGTGCTGCTGGCCTGCGAGTGCGACGCCCGGGGGCGCCTGGGCTTCGGGGAACAGGCCTATCCCCAGCGCGAACGGCTGCTTGGCGCGCTGCGCGCGGCGCAGACAGTCGACAGCGGGGTCATTGCGCGCCAGGTGATGCAGCAGATCGGGCGATCGCGCGAGAATGCCTCCGAACCGCCCGCGGCCGATGCCGGCCCGCGCATCGCCCAGGCCCTGCATGCCGCCCGCGCGGCCGCCGTGGCCCTGGCGCTGAAAGCGGAGAGCCCGACCTAGGAGACGGCCATGGCCCAGCACAACCCGTTCAACCCCACCCTGGCCGACGGCATCCGCCGCCACGGGTTCCGCAAGTGGTATGAACGGGAGCTGCTCTCCAGCCACGCCCACATGGCGCTGGCGCTGCTGGCCTCGGTGGCCCTGATCGCCAGTTTCGAGGCCTTCCAGGGCGGCAGCTGGAACGAGAAGCTGCTCAACACGGGCTTCGTGCTGGCCTGTGCGGTGATCGCGCTGTGGGCGCTGCGCCGCTACCTCTACCTGCTGATGCACGCCGAAGAAATGGCCAACCAGGCCAACTGCGGCCAGTGCAAGGCCTACGGCCTGCTGCTGGTGCCCGACGACGCCCGCAACGATGCGCGGCGGCTGGTGCCGGTGTGCTGCAAACGCTGCGGCTTCCGCTGGGACATGCAGGACGGCTGAGCCGCTCGCCGGATAATCGGATGCATGGCCCATTTGCTGATTGTTGAAGACGACGAACTGCTGCGCGACGGCCTGAGCGCCCAGCTCATGCAGGCCGGCCACCGCATCGACACCGCGGTCGATGGCGAACAGGCGCTCAGCCGCCTGGACACCGAGGCCTACGAAGGCGTGGTGCTCGACCTGGGCCTGCCCAGGGTCGACGGCCTGACCGTGCTGCGCCGCCTGCGCCAGCGCCTGCCCGCGCTGCCGGTGCTGATCCTGACGGCGCGCGACGGCATCGAGGACCGGGTCGAGGGCCTGAACGCCGGCGCCGACGACTACCTCACCAAGCCCTTCAACCGCGACGAGCTGCTGGCGCGCCTGCAGTCCATGCTGCGCCGCGCCAGCCTGCCGGCCTTCGGCCCCAGCCCGCAGGTGCCGGCCCCGCCGCCCGCGCCGGGCACACTGCGGCTGGACCCGGTGCTGCCGCGCGCCTGGCTGGGCAACGAGGTGATCGACCTGACCCAGCGCGAGTGGTCGCTGCTGGACCTGCTGGTGCGCCACAGTGGCCAGGTGGTGAGCCGCGAGGACGTGCTGGCCGCCTGGCAGTCCGACCCGGGCGAAGGCGGCGTCGCCTCCAACGCGCTGGAGGTCTACGTGCACCGCCTGCGCCGCAAGCTCGCCGGCTCGACGCTGAACATCCGCAACATCCGCGGCCTCGGGTACCTGCTGGAAAACACCGGCGCGCCATGACGGGCGCGACCACCACCCGGCTCTCGCTGCGGCGCCAGCTGCTGCTGTGGCTGCTGTTGCCGCAGCTGGTGCTCTGGGCCGGCGGTGGTCTGCTGGCCTACCGCATCGCACTGTCCTACGCCGAAAAGGCCATCGACCAGTCGCTGACCCAGTCGGTGCGGGCACTGGCGCGCCAGGTCAAGCCCATCGGCTCGGGCCTGCTGATCGACTTTCCGCGCGCGGCGCAGGACGTGCTGGAACAGGACCCCAAGGACCGCATCAGCTACATGGTGTCCTCGCCACCGGGCCAGTTCCTGCTGGGCAACCAGACCCTGCCGCAGCCGGAAGAGGGCATGGTGGGCACCGAAGGTCCCCTGCTCTACGCCGCCGAAATCGACGGCAAGCCGCTGCGCATCGTGGCGCTGGACGTGAACTACGGCGAGGTCAATGCGCCGCAGACCCTGCGCGTGCAGGTGGGCAAAAGCCTGGCGGTGCAGCAGCGCATCGCGCGCGAGCTGATCGCCGACATGCTGGCGCCCCTGCTGGCGGCTGGCGTGCTGCTGAGCCTGGCGGTGTACGGCGGCATCCAGCGCGGCCTGGCGCCGCTGACGCGGCTGACGGCCCAGCTGGAGAACCGCTCGGTCAACGCGCTCTCGCCCATCGGCATGACGCAGGCGCCCAACGAGGTGCATGCGCTGGTGCAAGCCATCAACGGCCTGCTGGACGAGGTGGCGCGCAACGTGAACCAGGAGAAGCGCTTCATCAACGACGCCGCGCACCAGCTGCGCACACCGCTGGCCGGGCTGATCAGCCAGGTCGAACTGGCGCAGCGCGAGAACAGCGACCCGGTGCTGGGCGCGCGACTGACCAAGGTGCTCACCGGCGCCGAGCGCAGCGCCCACCTGGTGCACCAGCTGCTCACCCTGGCCCGCACCGAAACCACGGCGCGGCGCGAGCCGCTGGACCTGGCGGCCCTGGCGCGCGATGTGGCGCGCGAATGGACGCCGCGCGCGGTGGCCGCCGGCGTCGACCTGGGCTTCGAAGGCGAGGAGCACCGCATGGTGCAGGGCGACGCGCTGCAGCTGCGCGAGGCCATGGCCAACCTGATCGACAACGCCCTGCGCTACACGCCGCGCGGCAGCGCGGTGACGCTCAAGGTCGAGGCCGATGGCGAGCGCACACGCCTGCTGGTGGAAGACAACGGGCCCGGCCTGTCCGAGGCCGACATGGCCCATGTGTTCCAGCGCTTCTGGCGCGCCAGCGAGCTGCCGGGCGGCTGCGGCCTGGGCCTGGCCATCGTCAGCGAGATCGCGCGCCGCCATGGTGGCGAGGCGACGGCGGAAAACATGCAGCCCCATGGGCTGCGGATCACGTTGAACTTGACGGCCTGAGGATCCGGCGCCGGGCCGTCCCAAGCCGGATCAGCCCCACGACCCGGTAATGACCTGATCCCTTCCCGGTCATGGGGCAGCGACCCGCGCAGCGGCGAAGCGTGGGGGTCTGTGCGTTCAGCCGACGAACAGCGAGGTCGAATCCATCGCCGTGATGCGCGCGCAGCTGGCCTTGTCGAACCAGTTGTTGTGGCGGCCGCTCACCGTCATGCCCACGTTGTCGCCCACCGCCACCCTGGTGTTGGCGGCTTCGCGCACCGTGATCAGCCCCACGGCCGTCTTCACCACGATGTAGGTGTCGGCGCCGGTCGGCTCCACCAGCACCACCTCGCCGCGCCAGCCGGCGTCGGCATTCAGGTGGATGTGCTCGGGCCGCTGGCCCAGCGTCGCCTCCGGGCCGTCCGGGCAGGGAATGTCCAGCGCGCCGCCGTCGAACACGAAGCGGCCACCTTCACCGGCGCGTTCGACGCGGCCGTTGATGAAGTTCATGGTGGGCGAGCCAATGAAGCCGCCGACGTAGGTGTTGGCCGGGCGGCGGTAGATCTCGTCGGGCGTGCCGATCTGCTGCAGGATGCCGTCCTTCATCACCGCGATGCGGCTGCCCAGGGTCATGGCCTCGATCTGGTCGTGCGTCACGTACACCGTGGTGATGCCGCTGTGCTGGTGCAGGCGCTTGATCTCGGCGCGCATTTCCACGCGCAGCTTGGCGTCCAGGTTGGACAGCGGCTCGTCGAACAGGAACAGCTGCGGGTCGCGCGCCAGGGCGCGGCCCATGGCCACGCGCTGGCGCTGGCCACCCGAGAGCTGGGCCGGCCGGCGGTCCAGCAGGTGCTGGATCTGCAGGATGCCCGCCACTTCCTGGATGCGCTTTTCGCGCTCGGCCTTGGGCACCTTGCGCATTTCCAGCGCGAAGCCGATGTTGTCGGCCACGCTCATGGTCGGGTAGAGCGCGTAGCTCTGGAACACCATGGCGATGTCGCGCTGCGCCGGCGGCATGCCGATCACGTTCTTGCCGCCGATGTGCAGCTCGCCTTCGGTGGGCTCTTCGAGGCCGGCAATGATGTTGAGCAGCGTGGACTTGCCGCAGCCCGAGGGGCCGACCAGGATGAGGAACTCGCCCGGTGCGACGTCGATGTCGATGCGCTTGAGCACCTCGACCGCCTTGTCGCCCTTGCCGAAAGCCTTGCGGATGCCCTTGATGTGGAGTGGAGAAGCCATGTGTTTCAACCTTTGACGGCGCCGGCCGTCAGACCCTTGACGAAGTACTGGCCCGCGAGGACGTAGACCAGCATGGTGGGCAGGCCGGCGATGATCGCCGCGGCCATGTCCACGTTGTAGTTCTTGACGCTGCTGGTGGTGTTGGCCATGTTGTTCAGGCCCACGGTCACCGGCTTGCTGTCGGCGCCGCTGAAGGCCACGCCGAACAGGAAGTCGTTCCAGATGTTGGTGAACTGCCAGATCAGCGTCACCATCATGATGGGCGTGGACATCGGCAGCACGATGCGCCAGAAGATGCGCCAGAAGCCCGCGCCGTCGATGCGCGCGGCGTTCACCAGTTCGCGCGGCACCGCCGTGTAGTAGTTGCGGAAGAACAGCGTGGTGCCGGCCATGCCGGCCAGGCAGTGCACCAGCACCAGCCCGCCGATCGAGCTGGACAGGCCCAGCCAGCCCAGCACCTGGCTCATGGGCAGCAGCACCACCTGGAAGGGCATGAACACGCCGAACAGCAGGAAGCCGAACAGCACCTCCGAGCCGCGGAACTTCCACATGGAGAGCACGTAGCCGTTGAGTGCGCCCCAGGCGGTGGAAATCAGCACCGCGGGCACCGCCATGAACACGGAGTTCATGAAGTAGGGCTTGAGGCCGCGGCAGTCCACGCCGGTGCAGGCGGTGTTCCAGGCCAGGTGCCAGGCGTCCAGGTTGAGCGAGGTCGGCAGGCTCAGCAGGTTGCCGGCGCGCAGCTGGTCGGCGTCCTTGAACGAGGTGACGATCATCACGTACAGCGGCGCCAGAAAGAACAGCGCCGCCGCCAGCAGCAGGCCGTAGGTGAACACCCGGCCGAAGGTCAGGGATTTAGCGGTCATGGGGCTTGCTCCGCAGTTCGCTGTAGAGGTAGGGCACCACGATGGCCGCCACAGTGGCCAGCATCATGGTGGCGCTGGCCGCGCCCAGGCCGATCTGGCCGCGCGTGAAGCTCATGGTGTACATGAAGGTGGCGGGCACGTCGGTCGCGTAACCGGGGCCGCCGGCCGTCAGGGCCATCACCAGGTCGAAGCTCTTGATCGACAGGTGCGACAGCACCAGGATGGTGGAGAACACCACCGGGCGCAGGATGGGCAGGATGATGCGCCAGTAGATCAGCGGCAGCGAGGCGCCGTCGATCTGCGCGGCCTTGATGATGCTGTCGTCGATGCCGCGCAGGCCGGCGAGGAACAGCGCCATCGCAAAGCCCGCCGACTGCCAGATGCCCGCGATCACCACGCAGTAGATGGCGTAGTCGGACTGCACCAGCCAGTCGAAGTTGAAGCTGGTCCAGCCCAGGTCGTGCATCAGCTTCTGCAGGCCGTCGCTGGGGTTGAGAATCCACTTCCAGGCCGTGCCGGTCACGATGAACGACAGCGCCATGGGGTAGAGGTAGATGGTGCGCAGCCAGCCTTCGGCGCGGATCTTCTGGTCCAGGAAGATCGCCAGCACCATGCCGACCAGCATCGAGCCGCCGACGTAGAGCACGCTGAAGATGCCCAGGTTCTTGAGCGCGACGTACCAGCGGTCCATGGTCCACAGCTGCGCGTACTGCTCCAGGCCCACGAAGTTCTCGTAGTTGGGCAGCATGCGCGAGCCGGTCATGGACAGCACGCCGTTCCAGATCATCAGCCCGTAGATGAAGGCAAAGCCGAGCACGAAGCCCGGTGCGATCACCAGCTTGGGCAGCAGGTTTTCAAATGATTTCATGGGAGGGGCTTCTGAGGGCCGGCCGCCAGGGCCAGCAGTTGTTTCTGTGCGTCATTCACCGACATCTGCGGGTTGTTCCAGAAATCCGAGACCAGCTTGCGCATCAGCGCCTGTTGTCCCGGGGCGAGTGCCATGCCGTGGGCCACCGAGGGCACCAGGGTGCCGGCCTTGGCGGTCTTGCCAAAGTCCTGGGCAGAGACTTTGGCGCATTCGTCGAATTTGTCCATGGCCACGTTCTGCCGCACCGGGATCGAGCCCTTGCGCAGGTTGAAGCGTTCCTGGAAGTCCTTGCCCATCAGCAGATAGGCCAGGTAACCCTGCGCCTTCTGCGCCTCCCAGGCCTTGAGCTGGAACATGGCGAAGGAATCGACGTTGTAGGTGAAGGCCTCGGCCGTGCCCGGCGCGGGGAAGCAGCGGAAGTCCTTGCCCGGCTGCTGGCCTGCGGCGAGGAACTCGCCCTTGGCCCAGTCGCCCATGAACTGGAAGCCGGCCCTGCCCTTGATGACCAGGTCGGTGGTGGCGTTCCAGTCGCGCCCTGGCGAGGCGGCATCGACATAGCCGCGCAGGCGCCGGAAGGTCTCCAGCGAGCGGCGCAGGGTGTCGCTGCCCAGGGCTTGCGCATCCAGCTTCACCAGGGCCGCGTCGTAGAACTTCGCACCGCCCACGCCCAGCACCACCGACTCGAAGGTGGTGAAGTCCTGCCAGTCCTGGCCACCGTGGGCCAGGGCGATCAGGCCGGCCGCGCGCACCTTGTCGGCGGCCTTGAAGAATTCGTCGAAATTGCGCGGCGCCTCGTTCACGCCCGCCTGGCGCAGCACCTCGGCGTTGGCCCAGAGCCAGTTCACCCGGTGCACATTGACCGGCACGGCCACGTAGCGGCCCTTGTGCTTCATCTGGTCGGCCACCACCTTCGGCAGCGCCTCGTCCCAGCGGTCGAAGGAGGCCATGGCGTCGAGGTTGGTCAGCGCGCCCAGCGCCGCCCATTCCTGGATCGCCGGCCCCTTGATGTTGGCCGCGGCCGGCGGGTTGCCCGCCAGCACACGCGCCTTGAGCACGTCCATCGCGTTCTGCCCGCCGCCGCCCACCACCGCGAAGTCTTTCCAGCTGTGGCCGCGCTGGGCCATCAGGCCCTTGAGCTCGGCGAGCGATTTGGCCTCGCCACCCGAGGTCCAGTAGTGCAGCACCTCGACCTCACCCGCCCGGACACCGGCGCCGGCGGCCAGCAGCAGCGATGCCAGCAGCGATGCACACGCGCGACGAAAGCCTGTGTAGTGACGCATGGTGAAGCTGAAAAAGGGGTGGCGGGCGCCCGGCGGGCAGCACCCGTCCCACCCACCCCGATGGCGGGGCGGGTGAAGGCCGGGCGTGGCTCCGGACGGGGCTTACTTGGTGGTCGCGGCCTTGGCGATGTTCTTCACACCGTCGGCGACCGAGATCTTGTCGTCGTTCCAGAACTGGCTGACGGCGTCCTTGATGGCGCCTTCGGCAGCCGGGCTGACCGCCATGCCGTGGGCGATCGAGGGCACCAGGCCACCGCTCTTGGCGGTGTCGACGAAGTCCTTGCTGGAGAGCTTGGCGCAGTCGTCGAACTTGTCCATCTTCATGCCCAGGCGGACCGGGATGGAGCCCTTGTTCAGGTTGAAGACTTCCTGGAACTCGGGGCCCATGATGGCAGCGGCCAGGTCGCCCTGGGCCTTCTGGGCCGCGGCGTCCTTGAGCTTGAACATCGCGAACGAGTCGACGTTGAAGGTGTAGGCGTTGCCCGTGCCCGGGGCGGCGGCGCAGATGTAGTCCTTGCCCGGCACCTTGCCGGCGGCGGTGAACTCGCCCTTGGCCCAGTCACCCATGAACTGGAAGGCGGCCTTCTCCTGGATCACCATGGCGGTGGCCAGGTTCCAGTCGCGGCCCGGGGCGGCGGGGTCGGTGTAGGACTTGATCTTGCGGAAGGTTTCCAGCGACTTGGTCATGGTCGGGCTGGTCAGGGCCTTCTGGTCCAGCTTGACCAGGGCGTCCTGGTAGAACTTGGCGCCACCGACGCCCAGCACCACCGATTCGAAGGTGGTGAAGTCCTGCCAGTTCTGGCCACCGTGGGCCACGGCGATCAGACCGGCCTTCTTGACCTTGTCGGCGGCGGCGAAGAACTCGTCCCAGGTCTTGGGCGCGCTGGCCACACCGGCCTTCTTCAGCACATTGGCGTTGGCCCACATCCAGTTGACGCGGTGCACGTTCACCGGTGCGGCGACGTAATTGCCCTTGTACTTCATCACGTCGGCGACCACGCCGGGCAGCAGGCTGTCCCACTTCTCGGCCTTGGCGACGGCGTCCAGGTTGGCCAGCACGCCTTCGTTCGCCCATTCCTGGATGCCCGGGCCCTTGATCTGGGCGGCGGCGGGCGGGTTGCCGGCCACGACGCGGCTCTTCAGGACGGTCATGGCGGCATCGCCACCGCCGCCGGCCACGGCGAAGTCCTTCCAGGTGTGGCCCTTGCCCTGCATGATCTTCTTGAGCTCGCCGACCGACTTGGCCTCGCCGCCCGAGGTCCACCAGTGCAGGACTTCCACCTCGCCGGCAATGGCGGCGGAGCCGGCCATCACGAAAGCGGCGGCGGCGGCGAGTTTCGACAGTTTCATCATCATGTCTCCAGTAAAGAAGGGACGCCGCACGCGACAGCGTGCACGGCGCGGAACCATCCAGAGCGACACCATGCCGCCGGATGTCTGTAATTTATCTTTAATTAAAGAAATATTACATCCGCAGAAACCCGAATCCCTGCCCCACCCCTGCGCTGGTGACAAAGTTTCAGCGGTGGCCGTCCAGCGCGCGGGCCGCGCCCAGTAGCGCGGGCGACTGGGCCGAGGTGATGACCCAGACCGGCATGCCCTGCAGCAGGCCGGTGAAGCGGCCTTTGTTGTCGAAACGCTCGCGGAACGGCGATGCATCGAACCAGGCGCCCAGGCGCGGCACGATGCCCCCGCCCACGTACACGCCGCCGCGCGCGCCCAGCGTCAGCGCCAGGTTGCCGGCCACCGAGCCGAGCATGGCGCAGAAGATGTTCAGAGTCTCCAGCGCCTGCGGGTGGCCGGCCTTGAGCGCGGCCTCGCTGACCGCGCTGGCGGAATCGAGCCCCTGCACCGTCACGCCGTCGGCCTCGCAGAGGATGGCGCAGGTGTCGACCAGCCCCTGGCCGCAGCACACGCGCTCGGCCGAGGCGTGGCCGTAGCGGCGGATCAGGCCGTCCATCACGGTGCGCTCGCGCGCGGTGGTCGCCGGCAGCGTGACGTGGCCGCCCTCGCCTTCGAGGGGCACCCAGCCGCCGTGGCCGTCGGGCAGCAGGCCGGAGACGCCCAGCCCGGTGCCGGCGCCGACCAGGCCCATGGCCACGCCGGGCACCGCTTCGCCGCCACCGACCTGGCGCAGCTCGGCCGCCGGCAGGTCCGGCAGGGCCAGGGCCAGGGCGGTGAAGTCGTTGAGCATGCGCAGCGTGCGCAGGCCGAACTCGGCCTTGACCGCGGACTGGGAGAAAGCCCAGTCGTGGTTGGTCATGCGGACCATGTCGCCGGTGATCGGGTTGGCAATCGCGATGGCCACCGCCGCGGGCGCGCCGCGGCCCAGCCCGTCGAGGTAGGCGTGCATGGCGGCCTGCAGCGTGGGGTAGTGCGCGCCGGGCAGCACCTGCACGTCGGTGATGGGCGCGCCGGGCGCGGCCTGCCAGGCGAAACGGGCGTTGGTGCCGCCGATGTCGGCCAGCAGCCGGGCGGTGTCGGATGGGGTCTGGGGCATGGCGTCGGTTCCGGAAAAGGTCCCGGAATTATGCCGGAGCTGTAACCAAATTACAGCCGCCCTGCCCCCTGCGGGGGCTTCAGCCCAGGTGCGAGCGGGTCCAGCGCACGATGTCGGCCGCGCCCATGGCGCCCGGCTGGCGCGCCACCTCGCGGCCGTTCACGAACAGCGCCAGCGTCGGAATGCTGCGGATGTTGAGCCGCGCGCCCAGCGCCTGCGCCTCTTCGGTGTTGACCTTGGCCAGGCGCACATGGGGCTCCAGCTGCTTCGCCGCGGCCTCGAACTGCGGCGCCATCATGCGGCAGGGGCCGCACCAGGGCGCCCAGAAATCCACCAGCACCGGCAGTCGCGAGCGCGCGATGTGCTTCTCGAACGCCGCCTCGTCCAGCGCGACCGGGTGGCCATCGAACAGTGGGCGGTGGCACTTGCCGCAATCGGGCGTGGCCGACAGATCGGCCGGCGCCACGCGGTTGGTGGTGTGGCAGTGCGGGCAGACGACGTGCAGGGATTCGGTGGCAACGGTC
Source organism: Hydrogenophaga sp. NH-16 (assembly GCF_004006415.1). Lineage (NCBI taxonomy): Bacteria > Pseudomonadati > Pseudomonadota > Betaproteobacteria > Burkholderiales > Comamonadaceae > Hydrogenophaga > Hydrogenophaga sp. NH-16. The sequence continues at coordinate 1,000,487 of NZ_CP029344.1, read as the reverse complement.
ATGGGCGGGCTCCAAGGGTTTCGGGGCAGATGGGGACCGCCGGCACCACTTCAAGAGACACCCCACCGGGTATGCGACGGGCGCTCAGATCAGCTGGCCGATCAGGCTGGCGACGAAGCTCAGCAGGATGGTGGTGGTCAGCGGGACGAACCACTCGCGGCCGAAGGCCTTGAAGCGCAGGTCGCCCGGCAGCTTGCCGAAGCCCAGCTTGTGCAGCAGCGGCGTGAACCAGCTGATCAGCAGCAGGGCCAGGAAGATGACGATCATCCAGCGGATCACGGCGGCTCCTACAGGCGGTGGGTGCGGTCGCCGGTGGCAAAGCCCATCGGGTTCCAGCCTTCGGCGCTGGGCAACGGCGCCAGACCGATCACCTTGAACAGCTCGCCCATCTCGTGCTCGTTGACCAGCTTGGAGAGCATGGCGTTCTCGCGCGGACCGGCGTCCTTCGCCACCTCCAGCAGGCCGCAGTTGATCAGGAAGCGCCCCTGCGAGGTGTAGCCCAGCACCACCATGCCGGCGTCCTGCGCGGCCAGCGCGATGCCGGTGAAGTTCACGTGCGCGGTGATGTCCTTGAGGCCGAGGTCGCTCAGCGGGTCGTCGTCGCTGCGGTGGGCGCGGTGGCAGATCAGCGTGCCCATGTGGCGCTGCGGGTGGTAGTACTCGGCTTCGGGAAAGCCGTAGTCGATGAAGAAGGCCGCGCCGCGCACCAGGCGCTCGGCCAGCGTGCGGATGAAGGCCTCGGCCTGCGGGTGGATCTCGGTCAGGTAGTCGTGCGGGCCTTCGATGTCCAGCGGCGGCCGCAGCGCCGTCGGCCGGTCGGCCCAGGCCAGGCGGCCATCATGGGCCAGCGCCACACCGCGCTCGTGCCAGGTGCCCTCATCCTGCCCGCCCACGCGGCGCAGCAGCTGCACCGGCATCGCGTCCAGCACCTCGTTGCCGATCACCACGCCGTCGAACACCTCGGGCAGGCGGTCGGCCCAGACCACGCGGTCCGCATGCCGCGCCAGCGTGGCCTGCTGGCGCTCGCGCAGGCTGCCCGAGAGGTCGACGATGGTGTAGCGGCGCGGCGCCTGGCCCAGCGCCGTGAGCGCGTCCAGCACCTGCAGCGCGAGCGCGCCGGTGCCGGCGCCGAACTCCCAGACCTCGTCGGTTTGGGTGGACGCCAGCGCCTGCGCCACCTGGCGCGCCAGGGTGTGACCGAACAGCGGGGAGAGCTCGGGTGCGGTCACGAAGTCGCTGCCCTGGCCGGCCACGCCCTCGGGCATCTGGCCGAACTTCGGCGTGGCGTTGGCGTAGTAGCCCAGCCCCGGCTCGTACAGGGCGATGGCCATGAAGCGGTCGAAGGGCAGCCAGCCGCCGGCCTCGCGGATGGCCTCGGCCACGCGCTCAAGCAGGGCGCTCGTTACACTGCCGGGCTGGTTCACTGTGTCGGTGTTCACACGCCGATTGTCCAGGATCGACTGCCCACCATGTCCGGAACTGCCCCCCCGCCCCCGAACCCCGTCCGCACCGCGCTGGTCACAGGCGCCGGCAAGCGCCTGGGCCGCGAGATCGCCCTCACGCTGGCCCGCGCCGGCTGGAACATCGCGGTGCACTTCCGGCAATCCGCCGCCGACGCCGGGCATACCGCGCGCGACTGCGATGCGCTGACCGGCCGCCCAGGCAGCGCCGCCACCTTCGGCGCCGATCTCGCCGACGAGGCCGCGGTTCGCGCCCTGCTGCCGGCCGTGGTGGCGTACTTCGGCACGGTCGACGCCGTCGTCAACAGCGCCTCGCTGTTCGAGCACGACGACGCGGCCAGCTTCGGTTTTGCCACTATGGAAGCCCACCTGCGCAGCAACACCGGCGCGCCCATCCTGCTGGCCCAGGCGCTGCACGCGCACCTGGCCACGCGCGATGCGGAGGGCGCGGTGGTCAACCTGCTGGACCAGAAGCTCTGGAACCTCAACCCCGACTTCCTGAGCTACACCCTCTCCAAGGCGGCGCTCGAAGCGGCCACCGGCATGCTGGCGCTGGCGCTGGCGCCACGCGTGCGCGTGGTGGGCGTGGCGCCGGGCCTGACGCTCACCAGCCACCTGCTGAGCGATGAGAAATTCCAGACCCTGCACCGCCAGTCGCCGCTGGGCCGCTCGTCCACCCCGGAGGACGTGGCCGCCACCGTGGCCTTTGCGTTGGGCAACCGCTCGGTCACCGGCACCACGCTGCTGGTTGACGGCGGCCAGCACCTGATGCGCTTCGAGCGCGACTTTTCGATGATGTGAGGCGGATGCCCATGAACTCCACGAACCACGCCGGCACCCAGATCCTCACCCTCACCGGGCTGCGCTTCGACGCCAACCTGGGCATCCTGGAGCACGAGAAGACCAGCCCGCAGCCGATCCAGGTGGATGCCGAGCTCAACCAGGGCACCCAGCCTCTGCTGCCGCACGACGACGACATCAGCCACGTGCTGGACTACCGCAAGGTGCGCCAGATCATCATCGACGAGTGCACCGCCGAACACGTGAACCTGCTGGAGAGCCTGATCGGCAAGCTCACGCGGCGCCTGATGCAGCTGCCTGGCGTGATCGGCGTGCGGGTCAAGATCGCCAAGCTGGAGATCTTCGACGACTGCGAGGTCGCGATCCGCATGGAAAGCGGGCAGTGGTGAGGCGCACGCCGTCCCGGTTCTGAAAAAAGAAAGGGCCCCTCGCGGGGCCCTTTTGATGTACAGGCTGGTGCTTCAGGCCACCAGCGACGGCATCACTTGAAGTTGTACTGGACGCCGACGCCCAGGTACATCAGCTCTTTCCACGAACGCGCTTCGTCCGAGCTCTTCTTCAGGAACACATCGAAGTCGCTGCGCAGGGACAGGTTCTTGGTGAAGGCGTGGGTCAGGCCCAGGCCCAGGGTCGGGCGGGTCTGCGTGCCTTCGACGGCGTCGGTGTGCTTCACACGGGCCACGCCGGCCTTGCCGAACAGGCGGGTGGCTTCACCCAGGTCGGTGCCGACGGTGCCACGCAGGCCCAGGGCGCTGACCTTGGACTCCAGGCCGTTCTCGAAGTTGTGGCTGCTGCCGAACTGTGCAAAGGCTTCCGCACCCCAGAGCTTGTTGAACTGGTAGCCGGCGCCCAGTTGCAGGGCGGGCTTGGTGTCGTGGTCGTTGTGCTGGGCGATGCCGTCGATCGGGCCGTTGCCGATCAGGTCGCGCTGGGCGCCCAGGGTGCCGAAGACGTACGGGAAGGCCACGACTTCAGCGGCCTTGGGCACCGGCGCGGGCGCGACCGGAGCGGGCGCAGGCGCTGCCGCCACCGGGGCGGGTGTGGGGGCTGCGGCGGGCACCGGAGCGGGCGCGGCGGCCACCGGGGTGGGGCGCGGCAGCAGGTCGGAGAAGTGGTTGTCGCACTGGCGCATGGTCACGCGCACGATCTTGCCGCTGGCGTCCTTGTACGCGTTGACTTCCATGGTCGGGCTGAACGGGATCCACTTGCCCTGCAGCGCCTTGCTCACGCCGCCGCGGCCGCGGGCCGTGGCCACACCCTTGTCGCAGGCGCCTTTGGCGTATGTGGGGCTCAGGTCCTTGAGCAGCATCGGCGACACCGAGGCCTCACCGGCGCGCAGCTTGGGCTTCTGCTTGGTCTGGGGCTTGTAGAACTTGGCCGTGCCGCCCTGGATGGCGGCGTCGCAGGCCTCGGGCGTGGCGTAGCCGGTGTTGCCGTCGCGGTCGGTGGTCATGCCGGCGGTCTGGGCCATGGCGACGGAGGCGATGGAAACCAGCATGGACGCCAGGGCGACCCGATGAATAGCAAAGGACATAAAGGACTCCAAATAAAATTGATGTTTTTCCCAGGTTGTGCCGCAGCAGGGACACAACAGGATGGCGCGGCGCAACAAGGCCGCTCACACGGGGAGAAAGTGTAGCTTTCGACCTAAATCCGCCTGTAACAAGCCGCAATCTTGCGGGTTTTGACCACCGACTTGTGCATTGCAGCATACCGCAATGCGAACCTGTTGCGTTTGACGCACACCGCCCCGGCCCGAGGCCCGACCGATGACCCCAGAAAAACTCGCCTTCGAAAACAAGAAACTCGAAAAACGCCTGTGCCGCGAGGTCGGCCGCGCCATCGTGGACTACAACATGATCGAGGAAGGCGACCGCGTGATGGTCTGCCTTTCCGGCGGCAAGGACAGCTACGGCCTGCTCGACATCCTGATGAAGCTGCAGAAGCGCGCGCCGGTGAACTTCGAGCTGATCGCGGTCAACCTCGACCAGAAGCAGCCCGGTTTCCCCGACCACATCCTGCCCGAGTACCTGTCCAAGCTGGGCATCCAGTACCACATTGAAACCCAGGACACCTACTCCATCGTCAAGGAAAAGATCGAGCCGGGCAAAACCATGTGCAGCCTGTGCAGCCGGCTGCGCCGCGGCATCCTCTACCGCGTGGCGCGCGAGCTGGGCGCGACCAAGATCGCGCTGGGCCACCACCGCGACGACATGCTGCAGACCCTGTTCCTGAACATGTTCTTCGGCGGCAAGCTCAAGGGCATGCCGGCCAAGCTGGTCAGCGACAACGGCGAGTTCATGGTGATCCGCCCGTTGGCCTACGTGCCCGAGAAGGACCTGATCCGCTGGGCCGAACACCGGCAGTTCCCCATCATCCCCTGCACCCTCTGCGGCAGCCAGGAGAACCTGCAGCGCAAGCAGGTGGGCAACCTGCTGCGCGACTGGGACAAGCAGTTCCCCGGCCGGCTGGAGAACATGCTGCACGCGCTGCAGAACGTGGTGCCCAGCCACCTGATGGACCGCTCGCTCTACCCCTTCCAGACCCTGCAGACCACCGGTGCGCCGGTGGAGGACGGCGACCTGGCCTTCGACGAGGAGCCGCTGGTGGCACCCGCACCCGCCGCCGACGCGGACGCTGTGGAAGTGAACGTCCGGCCCCGTGCGACGGTCATACCGATTGCCGCCACCACCTGATATGGGTGCCTAGCCAGGCGTCCAACCCGCCGGAGGAACCATGACCCGCCTTGCCCTCGCCCTGCTGACCACCCTCGCCCTGGCCGGCTGCGCCGGCACCTACCGCGTGGACAACGCGGTGCAGAGCTACGCGCACTGGTCGGCCGACATCCCCACCGGCGCCCAGGCCCCGGCCGCCGTGCCCCAGGCGCCACAGACCTACCGCTTCGAGCGCCTGCCCTCGCAGCGGGAGGGAGGGTCCGCCGAAGACCAGAACCGGCTGGAAGCCTGGACCCGGACCGTGCTGGAAACACACGGCTGGACCGTCGCCGAGGCTCCCGCGGCCGCCCCCTGGCGGGTGCAGGTCACGGCCACCACCGTGCGAACGCCCGCAGCCCCTGGGACGACCCATGGCCCAGCTGGCGCTTCCGGGGGCAGGTCGTGGCCGGCAATGGCTATTTCTACTGGTCGCCAATGTTCGTCGTGCCGATGGACATGCCCTGGTACGAGCGCAAGGTGACCGTGGTGATCCGCGATGCAGCATCGGGCCGTGTGGTCTACGAAACCCAGGCCGGCCACGACGGCCGCTGGAACAGCACGCCCGCGCTCTGGCAGGCCATGCTGCAAGCGGCGCTGAACGGCTTCCCGGTACCGCCTTCCGGACCCCGGCAGGTCGACATCGACCTGCCGCGCTGAGCCCCGGCCGGCGCCTTCAGCGCGGCGGCGCCTCGATCAGCGCGCGCACGGCATCGGCCAGCGCATCCATGCTGTCCTGCTTGCCCAGCACGTCGGACACCCCCGCCGCGGCCGCGGCGCCGAGCAGCGCCTCGTTCACATGCCCCGAGACGATGGCGATGCGCAGCCCAGGTCGCAGCGCATGCACCGCCTGCGCCAGCTCCACGCCGCTCATGCCCGGCATGTTGTGGTCGGACACGCACAGGTCCACCGGCTCCCGGCTGCTGCGGAACCAGGCCAGGGCCTCCTCACCCGACAGGAAGGTGCTGACCCGGTAACCCTGCTTGCGCAGCAGCCGGCCGGCCAGGAACACCAGTGCCTCGTAGTCGTCCACGTAGACGATGTGCCGCCCCGGTGGCGCGGGAACGGCCGGTGGCGGTGCGGCGGGTGCAGGCGCCTCGGCGTCCGCGGCGCCGGAGGCCAGCGGCAGGAAGACGTCGAACCGGGTGCCTTCGCCCGGCGTGCTGTGCAGCGCGATCGCGCCCTGGTGCGCCTTGACGATGCCGTGCACCACCGACAGCCCCAGACCGGTGCCGCTGCCAGGCGCCTTGGTGGTGAAGAAAGGCTCGAACACGCGCTGCTGCGTCGCCTCGTCCATGCCCGGGCCGTTGTCGGCCACGCTCAGCAAGGCATAGGCACCGGGCGGCAGATGCCCCAGCCGCAGCGCCTGCGCCGCATCCAGCTCCACCTCGTCCAGCCCCACGGTGATGTCGCCCGGCCGCGACTCCAGCGCCTGCCAGGCGTTGGTGCACAGGTTCATCAGCACCTGCTGCACCTGCGTCGCGTCGGCCAGCACCGGCAGCGGCGACGAGGCCAGGCGGGTGCTCAGCCGCACGCCCGCGGGCAGCAGCGAGCGCATCAGCCGCAGCGCCTCGTCCACCAGCGGCTTCAGTGGCTGGCGCTGCAGCTCCTGCGTCTGGCGCCGGCTGAAGGCCAGGATCTGCTGCACCAGCTGGCGCGCGCGGATCGCCGCGCGGTGGATCTCGGCCAGGCTCTCCTGGGCGGCGTGGTCCGGCCCCACGTCTTCGCGCGCCAGGGCCAGGTTGCCCAGGATGGCGGCCAGCAAGTTGTTGAAGTCGTGCGCCACGCCGCCGGCCAGGGTGCCGATGGCCTCCATCTTTTGCGACTCGCGCAGCTGCGTCTCCAGCGCCCGCTGCTGCGCCTCGGCCTGCTTGAGTTCGGTGATGTCCGTGTGCGTGCCCACCATGCGCAGCGGCCGGCCGTCGGCGTCGCGTGCGATCACCATGCCGCGCGAGAGCACCCACTTCCAAGACCCATCCTTGCAGCGGATGCGGTGTTCGTTGCGGTAGAGGGCGGTGCGGCCGTCGAAGTGCGCCTGGCGGTCGGCCTGCATCTGGGCCACGTCGTCCGGGTGGGTCCGCCCGTCCAGCTCCTGCGCACGCGGCGCCAGCTCGTCGGCGGTGTAGCCGTACATGGCCTTGATGCGCGGCGACACGTATTCCTCGCCGGTCACCAGGTTCCAGTCCCACACGCCGTCCCCGGCGCTGTCCAGCGCCAGCTTCCAGAGCGCCTCGCTCTGCCGCAGCGCCAGCTCGGCCTGCATGCGCTCGCTGATGTCCTCGACCGTGCCTTCGTAATAGAGCAGCCGCCCCTGCGGGTCGTACACCCCGTGGGCGTTCTCGTTCACCCAGCGGCGTTGCCGGTCGCAGTGGCGCACCACCTCGGACACAAAGCCTCGCACGAAGCCGTCGCGCACCAGCTGCGCCTGGAACTCGGCCCGGCGGCCGGGCCGCACATACCAGTCGCTGCTCGCCCGGTTCACGTCGTCCAGCATGGTCTGCTCGTCGCTGTAGCCGTTGAGCTGCACCAGCGCCGGGTTGGCGCGCAGCATCACACCGTCCCTGGAGCTCCGGTAAGCACCGATCGGCAGGAACTGGAACAGCGACGAGAAGTCCGCCACGCGGGCGTCGTGGTGTTCGGGCATCGCCGTATTGTGTCGCGCCGTCCTGCCGGCCGGCCCATCGGCCATCCGGTGGCCAGACCGTCCGTCCGGCGCTACAGTGACCGTTTTTCCCCCGAGGGCCTTTCCTTGCACGTCACCCGCATCATCGCCGTGCGCCACGGCGAAACCGCCTGGAACCGCGACACCCGCATCCAGGGCCACACCGACATCGCCCTGTCGGACAAGGGCCGCTGGCAGGCCGAGCGCCTGGCCCTGGCCCTGCGCGACGAACCCATCGCCGCGTTCTACGCCAGCGACCTCTCGCGCGCCTTCGACACCGCCAGCACCACGGCCCGCGCCCACGGCAAGCCGGTGCAGGCCCACCGGGGCCTGCGCGAACGGGCCTTCGGCCGCTTCGAGGGCCTGACCTGGGCCGAGATCGAGGCCCACCACCCGGAGGACGCACTGTCCTGGCGCAAGCGCGTGCCCGACTTCGCGCCACCGGGCGGCGAGTCGCTGCTGCAACTGCGCGAACGCGTGGTCGCCGCCGTCGACGAGATCGCGGCGCGCCACCCCGGCGAGCAGCTGATGCTGGTGGTCCACGGTGGTGTGCTGGACATCCTCTACCGAGCGGCCACCCGGCTGGAACTGCAGGCGCCGCGCACCTGGGACCTGAGCAACACCGCGGTCAACCGCCTGCTCTGGACACCCGAAGGCCTGGGCCTGGTGGGCTGGGCCGACACCGGCCACCTGCAGGACGACGGGGCGCTGGACGAGACCACCGCCTGAGCCACCGACGCCTGCCATGACACCGAACCAGGTCATCGTGCTCGCCACGCCGGTGTTCCTGCTGCTGATCGCCATCGAGTTCTGGGTCGGGCGACGGCGCAGGCGCAACACCTACGCGCTGGCCGACACATTCAGCAGCATCGGCCTGGGCATGCTCAGCCGCATCGCCGACGTGTTCACGCTCGCGCTGCGCCTGGGCATCTACGTCTGGGTGCAGGACCACGCGGCCCTGTGGCGCAACGACGGTTTCTGGACCTCGCCCGCCGGCTGGCTGCTGGCCCTGGTGTTCTACGACTTCCTCTACTACTGGAACCACCGCCTGGGCCACGAGGTGGGCTTGCTCTGGGCCGCGCACGTGGTGCACCACCAGAGCCAGCACTACAACCTCTCGACGGCGCTGCGCCAGCCCGCCAGCTACGCGCTGCTGGGCTGGGTGTTCTACCTGCCGATGGCGCTGGCCGGCGTGCCGCCACTGGTGTTCGCCGTGGTCGGGCTGGTGGACCTGCTCTACCAGTTCTGGATTCACACCGAGCAGGTCGGATCGCTCGGCCGCTTTGACCGCTGGTTCGCCTCACCCTCGAACCACCGCGTGCACCACGCGGTCAACGACCGCTACCTGGACAAGAACTACGGCGGCATCCTGATGCTGTGGGACCACCTGTTCGGCAGCTTCGAACCCGAGGACCCGGAAGAACCCTGCGTCTACGGCACGCGCAAGCCGCTGCAGAGCTGGGACCCGGTCTGGGCCAACGCCGAGGTCTATGCGGGGCTGGCCCGCGACAGCGCGCGCACCGGCCGCTGGGGCGACCGGCTGCGCACCTGGATCAAGCCCCCCGGCTGGCGCGCGCCCGATGTGGCGGCGCGCTGGCCGACCCCGGCCTTCGACCTCGGCGCCGTGCAGCGCTTCGACCCGCCCGCCTCGCGCGGCGCGCAGGCGCTGGCGGCACTGGTGTTCGTGCTGCTGCTCGGCGGCGTCGCCTTCTTCCTCTGGACCGCCGACGCGCGCGCCCTGCCGGGCAACCTGGCCTGGACCGCCGCCCTGCTGGCCGGGCTCTGGGCGCAGGGCGCGCTGCTGCAGGGCCGCATAGGCCCGGGAATGGTGCTGATGGTGCTAAGCGCCGCGTTGGCCACGCTCGCCGCCGCGGAAGGCTGGACCGAACTGCACCGGGTGTTCAAGCCGCTGACCATGCTGGTCGTCATCGGTCTGGTGCTGCGCGCGGACGTCCGCCACAAGGGCTGGCTGCTGGCCGCGCTCGCAGGCTCGCTGGCCGGCGACGCCTTCCTGATGTTCGAGGGCTTCTTCATCGCCGGCCTGGCGTCGTTCCTGCTCGCGCACCTGGCCTACATCGCCCGCCTGCGGTCCGACGCGCCCTGGTTCGCTGACCGGCAGGCGCTGGGAGCGGTGGGCGCCGTGGGTCTGGTGATGTACGCGCTGCTCTGGAGCGGAGGGCCGTGGAGCGGTGGTCTGCCGCCGGGTCTGCGGGCGCCAGTGGCGGCCTATGTGCTGGTCATCGCACTGATGGTGTCGCAGGCGCTGGGGCGGGCCCGCGTGCACGCCGATCCGGCGGCCTGGCGCGTGGCCGCGGGCGCCCTGTGCTTCATGCTCAGCGACACCCTGCTGGCGACCGACCGCTTCCTTGTGCCGCTGCCGGCGCGCGACCTGCTGGTGCTCTCGACCTACTACGCGGCGCAGGGCCTGATGGTGGCCGGCCTGCTGCCAGCGGCGCCGCGTCAGGGCGCGTAGACGCGGGCTTCCAGCCCCAGGGCCCGCACCTTCGTCGCGGCCTGCTCGGCCTCCTCGCGCCGCTCGAAGGGCCCCACCCGCACGCGGGTGAGCGGCCCCCGCGCCGACTCGATCGGGTCGTGCAGCACCGGCAGGCCGGCTTCGACCAGCCGCGCCTTGGCGCGCTCGGCGTTGGCCTCTCTGGCGAACATCCCCACGTTGACGCCGAAACCGCGCGGCCGGGGCCGAAGCACCGGCTCGGGCGCCGCCGGGGTGGGTGCAGCCGCCACGGGTTCGACAGGGGCTTGAACCGGCAGCACGGCGGGCGTTGCCGGCGGTGCCTCGGTGGGCGATGCCACGGGGGGCGACGGCAGGAGCCGTGGCGCTAGCTGCGGCGGTGCGGGCGACTGAACCTGCGCCGCACCCACAGCCGCCGGGCGCCACTGCTGCCCGACCACCCCGGCCAGCAAGGCCACCACCACCAGGACCGCAGCCGCGGCCACCAGACCCGCCACGCGCCAGCCGTACTCGGAACGCTCCAGCCGCTCCACCGCCTCCTGGAAACTGTCGGCCTGCTCGACAGCGGCGGCCACGCGCTCGCGCAGCCCCCGGTGCAAACAGGCCATGCCCCAGAGCCCGGGCAGCGCGCACCACAGCACCAGGGCCGACGCCGTCAGCCCGATCCGGATGCCCGTGGGCACGCCCCCGGCGCGCGTCCACATCCAGCCCAGGGCCGCGGCGGCGACGAGCGTCAGCCCGACCTGCGCGAGCGCGGCGCCCCACAGCCGCCAGTACACCAGCCAGGCCAGCTGGCCCAGCGCCGCGCGCGTGCTCCAGTCCATGGCCGAGCGCCCACGCTCCTCGAAGCGCGCGATGACCGGGAGATAGGCGCTGGCGCCGGCCGGACCCAGCGCCGCGCGGTACAGCGACGCCGCGCTGGCGGGCAGCCCGGTCGGGTCGTCCTGCCCGGCGTCCACGTCAGCCGGCGTCCTGGAACAGCTGATCGCCCGAGGCCGGCGGCGCCACGCCCAGGTGCCGGTAAGCCGCCAGCGTGGCGGTGCGCCCGCGCGGCGTGCGCTGCAGGTAGCCCTGCTGGATCAGGTAGGGCTCGATCACGTCCTCGATGGTGTCGCGCTCTTCGCCGATGGACGCCGCGATGTTGTCCAGCCCCACCGGGCCGCCGTCGAAGCGGTGGATCACGGCTTCAAGCAGCTTGCGGTCCATCAGGTCGAAGCCCTGGGGATCGACGTCGAGCATGGTCAGCGCGCGGCCGGCGATGTCGGCCGTGATCCGACCGTCGCCCTTCACATCCGCGAAGTCGCGCACGCGGCGCAGCAGGCGGTTGGCGATGCGGGGCGTGCCGCGCGAGCGGCGCGCAATTTCAAACGAGCCGGCGGCGTCGATGGGTGCGTTCAGCAGGCCGGCGCTGCGCGTGACGATGCGCGAGAGCTCCTCGGCGGTGTAGAACTCCAGCCGCGCCACGATGCCGAAACGGTCGCGCAACGGGTTGGTCAGCATGCCCGCACGCGTGGTGGCGCCGACCAGGGTGAAGGGCTGCAGGTCCAGCTTGATGCTGCGCGCCGCCGGGCCCTCGCCGATCATGATGTCGATCTGGTAGTCCTCCAGCGCGGGGTAGAGGATCTCTTCAACGACGGGCGAGAGCCGGTGGATCTCGTCGATGAACAGCACGTCGTTGGGTTCGAGGTTGGTCAGCAGCGCCGCCAGGTCCTTGGGTTTTTCCAGCACCGGGCCGCTGGTCTGGCGCAGGTTCACGCCCAGCTCCTGCGCAATGATGTGGCTCAGCGTGGTCTTGCCGAGGCCGGGCGGGCCGAACAGCAGCACATGGTCCAGCGCCTCAGCGCGCTTCCTGGCGGCGCCGATGAAGATCTCCAGTTGCTCGCGCACCTTCATCTGGCCCACGTATTCGTCCAGCAGCTTGGGGCGCAGGGCGCGCTCGATCGCTTCTTCCTTGGGCGAAAAAGTGGTGGCGGAAACGACCCGCGGAGCGGGGGCGAAATCGTCGGTCTGGATGCTCACGGAGCCGACTATACAGGCCCGTTTCCGGGGCGTTGCTCAAGTCGGGAGCGCCGCCTGCCGATACCCGAAAGACCCCCGTTTTTCGCCGCCACCCGACCATGAACCGCACCGCCGCCCACCGCCCAGCGACCCCGACGCTGATCCGGACCGCCCTCGCTTCGGCACTGGTCATGGCAGCGGCCTGGTGCCTGACGGCACCGGGCACGGCCCGGGCCTCCGATGCTCCCAGCCACTCCGCGCCGCCGCCGGCTCCCATCGCGATGCCGGTGGGCACGGCCAAACCCGGCGCCCAGCCCCGGAACGCCGCGGCGACCCCGGCCGGCGCAACGGCCGCCGAGTCCCGCTCCGACCCGCAGGCGGTCGCCGCCAAGATCAAGGCGGTGCTGGACAAGCACCGCGGCACCGAGGTCGCACCGCCCGCCAACCACCAGACCGCCGACCGGGTGGCCAAGGCCATCCGCAACGGCCACGCCGCGCCCGAGGCCCACGGCAGCCCCGCGTCCAAGGGGCACGACCCGCACTGGTCCTACGAGGGCGCCTACGGCCCCGAGCACTGGGCCCGCGTGAAACCCGAGTTCAACGTCTGCGCCATCGGCAAGCGACAGTCGCCCGTGCATATCCAGGAGACCACGACGCTGCAGGGCCCGGCCGAGCCGCTGCAGTTCGACTACCGACCCACTGGCGGCAGCGTGGTGAACAACGGCCACACCATCCAGGTCGACCTGGAGCCGGGCAACACCCTGAGCGTGCGCGGCGCCACCTACGAGCTGCTGCAGTTCCACTTCCACCACCCGTCGGAAGAGCGGGTCAACCACCGCAGCTTCGCCATGGTCGCGCACCTGGTGCACAAGAACCACGAAGGCCAGCTGGCGGTGGTGGCGGTGCTGATCGACCCGGGCGCGGCCAACGGGCTGATCAACAAGGTGTGGACCCACATGCCGCTGGACAGCGGCGACCGGGTGCGCCTGCCCGCCGGGCTGATCGACCTGCGCGAACTGCTGCCCGCCGACCAGCGCTACTACCAGTTCATGGGCTCGCTCACCACGCCGCCCTGCACCGAGGGCGTGCTGTGGAATGTGCTCAAGACCCCGGTGACCGTGAGCCGGGAACAGCTCAAGCTGTTTTCACAGATCTTCCCGAACAACGCCCGCCCGGTGCAGGCGCTCAACGGGCGGATCGTGCGCGAGGGGATGTAGCCCCCACGCTCCGCCGCTGACGCGGGTCGCTGCCCCCCGAGGGGGCGCGAATTCAGCTTGGGGCGGCCCGGCGCTGAATCCCGTCGCCTCACGCTCCGCCGCTGTACGGGCCTTATTTCGCCAGCGACTTCAGCGCCAGCTTGATGCCCTCGCTCACGCCTACGCCGGCCGGCAGCGCCTTGAGCGCCGCTGCGGCGTCCTTCTCGTTGTAGCCCAGGGCCATCAGCGCCTGCTGGATGTCGCTGGCCGCATCGCCCACGGCGGCGGCTGCGCCCGGCAGCGGCAGGTCGGCGCCCAGCTTCCCCTTGAGTTCGAGCAGCAGGCGCTCGGCGGTCTTCTTGCCGATGCCCGGCACCTTGACGATGCGACCTGCCTCCTGCGCCGTCACCGCCTGTGCCAGCTCGGCGACGGACAGGCCCGAGAGCACCGAGAGTGCGGTGCGCGGACCGATACCGCTGATCTTGATGAGCTGGCGGAAGGCCTCGCGCTCGGCCGCGCTGCCGAAGCCGTAGAGGATCTGCGCGTCCTCGCGCACCACGAAGTGCGTCAGCAGCGACACCTTCTCGCCCGCCGCCGGCAGGTTGTAGAAGGTGCTCATGGGCACGTCGACCTCGTAACCGACCCCGTGGCAGTCGATCAGGATCTGGGGCGGATTCTTTTCCAGCAACGTGCCGGTCAGCTTGCCTATCATTGAGGGCCTTTCACCAATCAGCCCGGGATTATCTGTTTTGATCCTCCGCCACACCTTCTCGCCGCCCGACAACACCCGCATGGCCCACCTGTGCGGCCCGATGGACAGCCACATCCGCAGCATCGAGGCGGCGCTGCAGGTCAAGGTCGCGCACCGCTTCGAGCAGTTCCGCATCGAAGGCCCCAAGGCCAAGGCCAACCAGGCGCTGGAGGTGCTGCAGGCGCTGTACGAGATGGCGAAAAAGCCCATCCCCGAAGAAAAGGTGCAACTCATGCTGGCCGGCGACACGGCGCTGCCGCCCGGCGGCGACGAGGCCACCGCAATGCAGACGCGCCGCGGCGAGGTGCGCGGGCGCACGCCCAACCAGGCGCGCTACCTGGACAACATGGCCACGCACGACATCACCTTCGGCATCGGCCCGGCCGGCACCGGCAAGACCTACCTGGCGGTGGCCTGCGCGGTGGACGCGCTGGAGCGCAGCGCGGTACAGAAGATCGTGCTGACGCGCCCGGCCGTCGAGGCCGGCGAGAAGCTGGGCTTCCTGCCCGGCGACCTGGGCCAGAAGGTCGACCCCTACCTGCGCCCGCTGTACGACGCGCTGTACGACCTGATGGGCTTCGACAAGGTGCAGAAGGCCTTCGAGCGCCAGCAGATCGAGATCGCGCCGCTGGCCTTCATGCGCGGGCGCACGCTCAACCACGCGTTCGTGATCCTCGACGAAGCGCAGAACACGACCGTGGAACAGATGAAGATGTTCCTCACCCGCATCGGCTTCGGCAGCAAGGCCGTGGTCACCGGCGACGTGAGCCAGATCGACCTGCCGGTGACGCAGTTGTCCGGTCTGATCGATGCCGAGCGCGTGCTCAAGCGCGTGACCGGCATCGCCTTCAACCGCCTGACCAGCGCCGACGTGGTGCGGCACCCGCTGGTCGCCCGCATCGTCGACGCCTACGAGGCGCGCAGCCCCGGCGTGGCCGAGGCCCCGCGCGGCGGCCGCCGCAAATCCGCCTGACCCACCCGCCCGACGCCCCGACCATGGCCCTGCCTTCGCTTTCGCTTTCCCTGCAGTTCGGTGACCTGAAAGACGCCGCCCGCCACCGCGCCGCGCTGCCGCGCCACACCGTGATCCGCTGCATCCGCCACGCGCTGGAGGTCGACGCCGAGATCACCGTGCGCATCGTCGACGCCGACGAGGGCCAGGCGCTCAACCGCGAGTACCGCGGCAAGGACTACGCGACCAACGTGCTGACCTTCGACTACGCCACCGAGCCGGTGGTGATGGCCGACCTGGTGCTGTGCGCGCCGGTGGTGGCGCGCGAGGCGAAGGAACAGAAGAAGACCCTGGCCGCGCACTACGCGCACCTGCTGGTGCATGGCACCCTGCACGCGCAGGGCTGGGACCACGAGACCGGCGAGGAAGACGCCGAGGCGATGGAAGCGCGCGAGATTCAGATCCTCGCCGGGCTGGGCATCAAGAACCCGTACTGATCAGCGGACACACTGCCCCTCGATCTCCACCAGCAGATCGGCGCGGCACACATCGGCCAGCACATAGGTCACCGGCGCGGCGCCCAGGCGCTGCGCGACCACCTCGCGCACGGTGGCCAGGTCGGCCGTGTGGCGCACATAGGCCCGGTAGCCCAGGTCGCCCAGCGCGAACGGCCCGCTGCGGGACTTCAATGACGCCTGCGCCAGCACCGCTGCGATGTTGTCCAGGCTCTCCACGGTCTGCGCACGCACGTCGCCCGGGTGCACGGTCTCGTGCCCGACGATGCTGGCCGTGCCCGAGACGAACAGGATTTCCTGCCCCGGCGGGTGCACCAGCGCGGCGCGGGAGAAGGTCGGGCTGCGCGGGCCGTAGCGGTCCGGGTAGTGGAAGGCGCTGACCTGGCGCGGGTTTTCGACCGGCACGATGGGCGTCGGCCCGGCCAGGAAGGCCACCGTCAGCGGACCGGACGCCACGCCCAGCGCGCAGGCCGCCGGCACGCGCCCCACCACGCTGCGCGCCCCGGCTTCGAAGGCATCGCCGCGGCCGATGTTGAACTGGCGGTAGCGCTCCAGCCCGTCGGCTTCGCCGTTGATGTCGGCCATGTAGTTCCACAGCCGCCAGAGGTGGGGCAGGCCCTGGGCATCGAGCAGCTGGAAGATGCGTGCGTAGATGTCGAAGGCCGCCTGCTGCAGGGCGCTGCGGCCGGCCTCGGGGACCACGCCAGCCTCCTGCACATCAATCACCCCGAACAGCAGGTCGCCGCCGCGGCGCCACACCAACCCCTCATGCTCGCCGGTCAACACCGGCGCACCGTCCGGCAGCAGCCAGCACTCCCGCAGCGCCTCGCCACCGTCCAGCACCGGGGTCGGCAGGTGCTGCAGCGGCCAGGCCACCGCGGGCGGCGACGCGGCGCCGACGTGAAAGCCACCCAGCACCTGCCCGGTCGGCAACGAAGAAAAGGAACGGAGGCTCAGGAGCGACAGGCTCATGCGGTCAACAGCGAAAGAAACAGGAAGAACGCGCTCAGTGCATGCGCATCGGGATGGTGACCGGGCCGTCGTTGACCAGGTGCACCTGCATGTCGGCGCCGAAGCGCCCGGTGGCGACCTGCGGGTGCTGCGCCCGCGCCAGCCCGACGAAACGGTCGTACAGCGCCTCGCCCAGGGCCGGTGGCGCTGCGCCGGTGAAGCCCGGCCGGTTGCCGCCGCTGGTGTCGGCCGCCAGGGTGAACTGGCTGACGATCAGCAGGCCGCCGCCCTCGTCCTGCACGCTGCGGTTCATCTTGCCGGCCTCGTCGGCAAAGATGCGCAGCTTCAGGATCTTGGCCAGCAGTTTCTGCACCACGGCCTCGGTGTCCGCAGGCTCGGCACAGACCAGCACCAGCAGGCCGGCGCCGATCTGCCCGACCGTCTCGCCAGCGATGTCGACGCGGGCCTGGCTCACCCGTTGCAGCAGCGCGATCATTTCAGGTCCACCTCATCGTAGAAATGCGCCTCCACGTCCGAGGGCAGCAGCTGAATGCTGGCGCGCAGCCCCGGCACCGCGCTCATCAGCGCCTGTTCCACGCTGGTGCGCACCGCAGCCGCACGGCCCAGGGTCCAGGCCGCGGGCATGTGCATGTGCAGGTCCACGAAGCGCCGCTGGCCCGCCTTGCGGGTGCTGACGTGGTCGAAGCGGATGATCTGCGTGTCGCCGCGCGTGTGGGCAAAGCCGGCCAGGGTCTGTTCGATGGTGGCCAGCACCTCGGGCTCGACCGCCTCGTCCATCAGGCCCTGGGTCGAGCGCCAGATCAGGTGGAAGCCTTCCTTGAGGATGTTCAGCGCCACGCCGATGGCCACCACCGGGTCCAGCCACATCCAGCCCGTGAGCTGCACCAGCGCGATGCCCGCCACCACGCCGGCCGAGGTCCAGACGTCGGTCACCAGGTGTTTGCCGTCGGCCTCCAGCGCAATCGAGCGGTGCTCCTTCGCCGCGCGGAACATCACCCAGGCCAGCAGGCCGTTGAGCGCCGAACTGGCCACCGACAGCGCCAGCCCCCAGCCTACCTGCTCCAGCGGCTGCGGGTCGAGCAGGCGCTGACCGGCGGTCCAGACAATGCCCAGCGCCGCGACGATGATCAGGATGCCCTCGAAGCCCGAGGAGAAGTACTCGGCCTTGTGGTGGCCGTAGGGGTGGTCGTCGTCGGCCGGACGCGCGGCGATGGTGACCATGACCAGGCCGAACACCGCGCTGGCCAGGTTCACCAGCGACTCCATGGCGTCCGACAGCAGGCCGACCGAGTCGGTGACCCACCAGGCCAGGGTTTTGAGGGTGATGGTGATGATGGCCACCACCACCGACGCCATGAGCAGGCGGCGGGGTGTGAGCCAGGATGAAAGAGAGGCGCTCATGGTGCGATTGTCGCCCGGCGATCTGGTGAAACTCTGGCGCCTGAAGCGTGTAATTTTGTAACCACCCGGTATCCATTCGGTGCCAGAATGGCCCGGGAGCGACACAAGCATGAACCACCCCACCCCCGCTGACGACACGTTCTGGATCGGTCCCACCGACGCCTGGCTGCTGGCCGAGGGCAGGCACCTGCGACCCTGGCAGAAGCTGGGTGCCCACCCCACCATCCTGGGGGGGGGGAGCGGTGTGGCCTTCGCCGTCTGGGCACCGGCCGCTCGCTGGGTCGGGCTCAGCGGCGACTTCAACGGCTGGCAGCCGCAAGGCATGCGCCACCGGCCCGAGTGCGGTGTGTGGGAGCTGTTCGTGCCCGGCGCAGGTGTGGGGGCCTGGTACAAGTTCCAGGTCGAAGGGGCCGACGGCCGCACCGTGATGAAGACCGACCCCTATGCGCGCGAGACCGAGCTGCCGCCCGGCAACGCGGCCCGGGTCTGCGAGCCGCTGCGCAGCGCCCCCGCCCCCTCCGGCCCGCACCAGAGGCCGCCCGTGCCGATGGCGATCTACGAGGTGCACGCCGGCTCCTGGAAGCGCCCCGGCGGCCGGGACGTGATGCCCACCTGGGACGACCTGGCCCGACACCTCGTGCCCTACGCCACCAGCCTGGGCTTCACCCACCTGGAGCTGCTGCCGGTCAGCGAACACCCGTTCTACGCCTCCTGGGGCTACCAGCCCACCGGCCTGTACGCACCCACCGCGCGCTATGGCCGGCCCGACGGCTTCCGGCGCTTCGTCGACGCGGCCCACGCCGCCGGCCTGAAGATCATCCTGGACTGGGTGCCGGCGCACTTCCCGGCCGACGAACACGCGCTGGCCCGCTTCGACGGCACCGCGCTCTACGAACACGCCGACCCGCGCGAGGGCTTCCACCGCGACTGGAACACCCTGATCTACAACTTCGGCCGCCACGAGGTGAAGAACTTCCTGGTCGGCAATGCGCTGTACTGGATCGAGCAGTACGGCATCGACGGGCTGCGCGTGGACGCGGTCGCCTCCATGCTCTACCGCGACTACAGCCGTCCTGCGGGCGAGTGGGTACCCAACAAGGACGGCGGGCGCGAGAACTACGAGGCCATCGCCTTCCTGCGCGAGGTGCACGAGGTGCTGCAGCGCGAGGCACCGCAGGCCATGACCGTGGCCGAGGAGTCGACCGCCTTCCCGCAGGTCACCGGCGCGGTGCAGCACGGCGGCCTGGGCTTCGACCACAAGTGGAACATGGGCTGGATGCACGACACCCTGGCCTACATGTCGCAGGATCCGGTGCACCGGCGCTGGCACCACCACAAGATGAGCTTCGCGATGATGTACGCCTACAGCGAAGACTACGTGCTGCCGCTCTCTCACGACGAGGTGGTGCATGGCAAGGGCTCGCTGCTGGGCAAGATGAGCGGCGACCCCTGGCAGAAGCTGGCCAACCTGCGCGCGCTCTACGCCTGGATGTACGCGCACCCGGGCAAGAAGCTGCTGTTCATGGGCGCCGAGCTGGCCCAGCCCACCGAGTGGAACCACGACGCCGAGCTGCCCTGGCACCTGCTGGAGCAGCCGGCCCACGCCGGCGTGCAGAACCTGGTGCACGACCTCAACATGCTCTACCGCCAGGAGCCGGCGCTGCACGCGCGCGACACCGAACCCGACAGCTTCCGCTGGCTGGTGGTGGACGACGCCGACCAGTCGGTGCTGGCCTTCGTGCGCTTCGGGCGCGCGCTGGAGGACACCCTGGTCGCGGTGGCCAACTTCACACCCGTGGTGCGGCACGACTACCGCGTCGGCCTGCCGCACGACGGCGCCTGGACCGAGCGCCTGAACACGGATTCGAGCCACTACGGCGGCGGCAACGTCGGCAACCACGGGCGGGTGCAGGCGCAGCACCAGCCGCTGCATGGTCAGGGCTGGTCGGCGCCGCTGACCCTGCCTCCTTTGGGCGTCCTTTTTCTGCAACCCGAGAAGACATGACACATCCGGCCGCACCGGCGCTCGGCGCACACCTGGCCTGCGAACACGGCCAGGACGGTGTGCGCTTTGACGTCTGGGCGCCCGAGGCCACGGCGGTGGAAGTGCAGCTGTTTGGACCGGACCGCACGCCCACCGGTGTGCTGCCGCTGGACGCAGCGGGCGACGGCCTCTGGTCGCGCTTCGTGCCCTGCCTCGGCGCCGGCCAGGCCTACGGCCTGCGCGCGCACGGCCCCTGGAACCCCGAGACAGGACACCGCTTCAACCCGGCCCGCTTGCTGATGGACCCCTGGGCGCCCGGCTTCGTCGGCGACACCGCCCGGCTGGCCCTGCAGACCGGCCACGCGGTGGCCAACCCGCTGCAGCCGGTGGAGTCCTGGGCGCAGCACCGGCCCGAACCCGCGGACAACGCCACGGCCATGCCGCGCTGCCTGGTGGTCGACACCACGGCCGAGCTGGCGGCGGGTGCCGCGATCGCCCCCGGCCCTGGCACCGCGCCCGACCGCGTCGTGCTCTACGAGGCCCATGTGAAGGCGCTGACCCGGCTTCACCCCGAGATCCCGCCCGCGCAGCGCGGCACCTACGCCGGTCTCGCCCACCCCGCCATGCGGGACCACCTGCGCCGCCTGGGCGTGACCACGGTCTGCCTGCTGCCGGTGCACGCCTTCACCAGCGAGCGCCACCTGCTCGCGCGTGGCCTCACCAACCACTGGGGCTACAACACGCTCAACGCCTTCACACCGCACGCCGGCTACGCGGCCTGCACGGCGGGGCGCGACCCGGTGGACGCCGCCGAGGCGCAGGCGGTGCGCGACGAGTTCCGTGCCATGGTCGACGCCCTGCACCGCGACGGCATCGAGGTGGTGCTGGACGTGGTGTTCAACCACACGGCCGAAAGCGACCTCGACGGCCCGACGCTCTCGTGGCGCGGCCTGGGCCAGAACCACTGGTACGCCATGGGCGAGCGCGGCGTGCCGCACAACTTCAGCGGCACCGGCAACAGCCTTAACGTGAGCGAGCCGCGCGTGCTGCAGTGGGTGATGGACAGCCTGCGCTGGTGGGTCGTGGCCTACGGCGTCGACGGATTCCGCTTCGACCTGGCGGTCTCGCTCGGCCGCGACGCCTCGCAGGGTCATCGCTTCCAGCGGCATCACGCGCTGCTGGCCGCGATGCGGCAGGACCCGCTGCTGCGCGGCGTGCGCCTGATCGCCGAACCCTGGGACATCGGCCCCGACGGTCATCACACGGGCGGTTTCGCGGCCGGCTGGCTGGAGTGGAACGACGCCTTCCGCGACGGCGTGCGCGCCTTCTGGCTCGGCCACCCGGCCACGCGCGGCGAACTCGCCACCCGCGTCTGCGGCAGCAGCGACAAGTTCCGCCACAGCGCCCGCACGCCGCTGGCCAGCGTGAACCTGCTGACCGCCCACGACGGCTTCAACCTCGCCGACCTGACCGCCTACGCGCGCAAGCACAACCGGGCCAACGGCGAAGACAACCGCGACGGCCATGGCCACAACCTCTCGGCCAACGGCGGCACCGAAGGCCCCACCGACCAACCGGCCGTGCTGCGGCGGCGCGGTCGCTGGCGCCGCGCGCTGCTGGCCACGCTGTTCTGCGCCCAGGGCACACCGCAGCTGCTGGCCGGCGACGAGATCGGCCACAGCCAGCGCGGCAACAACAACGCCTACTGCCAGGACAACGCCCTGACCTGGCTGGATTGGCCGCACGCCGACCCGGCGCTCGCAGGCTTCGTGGCCGGCCTCACCGCCCTGCGCCGCGCCCACCCGGGCCTGCGGCAGGCGCGCTGGTTCGACGGCCGGCCGCCCTCGGATGGCGCCACACCCGACATCGCCTGGTTCGACACCGACGGCGCGCCGCTGAGCGCCCCCGCCTGGCGCAGCCAGGAGCACCGCACGCTGGCCGCCATCATCACGGTCGGCGAGGGCGGCCAACCCGCGCAGGAATCCCTGCTGGTGGTCTGGCACGCGGGCGAAGCCGCCGAGTTGCAGTTGCCACCAGGGCTCTGGGCGCTGCGGCTGGACAGCGCCCGGGCGCTGGTGGTCGCGGGTCCCGACGCCCCAGATGGCCCCAGTATCGAAGGCCGGCTGCTGCTGAGCGAGCCGACGGTGTGCGTGCTGGTCCGGGCCTTGCATGGCCCGTCGAACCCCACCGACCCCGTTTCATGAACGCCACCATCCACCCCCTGCTCGCGCGCCGCACCAGTGGCGTGCTGCTGCACATCACCAGCCTGCCCGGGCCCCACGGCTGCGGCGACCTTGGCCCCGCCGCGCGCCACTTCGTCGACTGGCTGTCCGCCGCCGGCCAGTCGCTGTGGCAGGTGCTGCCGCTCTCGCCCGCCGGCCCCGGCAACTCGCCCTACCAGAGCGTTTCGGCCTTCGCCGGCAACCCGCTGATGGTCGACCTCGACGACCTGGTGCGCCAGGGCTGGCTGCCCTGGACACCGCGCCAGGGCTTCGACCACCACCGCTGCGACTTCGAGCGCGTCGCCCCCTGGCGCATGGCTTGCCTGCGCAAGGCCTGGAACGGCTTCGCCGAGCGCGCCAGCGACGAGTGCCGCGCCGCCCTGGCCGACTTCTGCGCCGAACACGCGCACTGGCTGGACGACTACGCACTGTTCATGGTGCTGAACGAGCGCTACGGCGGCCCCTGGTCGCGCTGGCCCGCGCCGCTGGCCCGGCGTGAGGCCGCCGCGCTGGACGAGGTGCGCGCGCAGTCGGCCCACGCCCTGGGCTTCTGGCGCTTCGTGCAGTGGCGCTTCTGGGTCCAGTGGCAGGGCCTGCGCGACTATGCGCGCTCGCAAGGTGTGCACATGGTCGGCGACGCCCCGATCTTCGTCGCCCACCACAGCGCCGACGTCTGGGGCCACGCCGAGCAGTTCCTGCTGGACGAGCGGCTGGAGCCGCACGTGGTGGCCGGCGTGCCGCCCGATTACTTCAGCCCCACCGGCCAGCGCTGGGGCAACCCGCTCTACAACTGGGACACCATGGCGCACCACGGCTACCGCTGGTGGAAGGACCGGCTGGCGCACCAGTTCCGGCAGGTCGACATCGTGCGCCTGGACCATTTTCGCGGCTTCGAGTCGCACTGGGAAATTCCCGCCAGCGAACCGACCGCGGTGGCCGGCCAGTGGCAGCCGGGGCCGGGCCTGCGCTTCTTCGACGCCATCACCGACGAGCTCGGTCCGCTGCCCATCATCGCGGAGGACCTGGGCCTGATCACCCCCGAGGTCACTGCGCTGCGCGAGGCCTGCGGCTTCCCGGGCATGCGCATCCTGCAGTTCGCCTTCGGCAGCGGGCCGAAGAACCCCTACCTGCCGCACAACCTGGAGCGCCACGCCGTGGCCTACACCGGCACCCACGACAACGAGACCACCGTCGGCTGGTGGGCCAGCGCGCCGGCCGGCGAGCGCCACGCGGCGCTGGACTACCTGGGCCCCTGCATCGCCACCGAACCGCACTGGACCCTGGTGCGCGCGGCCTCGCAGTCGGTGGTCAACACCGTGGTGGTGCCGTTCCAGGACGTGCTCGGCCTGGACACCCGCCACCGCATGAACACCCCCGGCATGGCCACCGGCTGCTGGGAGTGGCGCTTCGAATGGAATCAGGTCAACCACGAGCCGGCCGAACGCCTGGCCGCGATGACCCGTGCCCATGGGCGATGGCAAGCACCCTGAACACCCCCTTCACCACAACAACCACCGGAGACACCCATGGACAAAACCTCTCCCCAGCAACTGGCGCGTCGCACCATCGGTCTGGTGCTCGCCGGCGGCCGCGGTTCGCGGCTGAAGGCGCTGACCGACCGGCGCACCAAGCCGGCCGTGTACTTCGGTGGCAAGTTCCGCATCATCGATTTCGCGCTCTCCAACTGCCTGAACTCCGGCGTGCGCCGCATCGGCGTGCTCACCCAGTACAAGTCGCACTCGCTGCTGCGCCACCTGCAGCGCGGCTGGAGCTTCCTGCGCAACGAGTTCAACGAGTTCATCGACCTGCTGCCCGCCCAGCAGCGCATCGACGAGGACAGCTGGTACCTGGGCACGGCCGACGCGGTCTACCAGAACCTGGACATCCTGCGCGCCCACAACCCCGAGTACATCCTGATCCTGGCCGGCGACCACATCTACAAGATGGACTACGCCGAACTCATCGCCGACCACGTGGCGCAGGGGAAGAAGTGCACCGTGGCCTGCATCGAGGTGCCGATCGCCGAGGCCAGCGCCTTCGGCGTGATGGCCATCGACGACCAGCGCCGCATCGTCGAGTTCGTCGAGAAGCCGGCGAACCCGCCCGCCATGCCCGGCAAGCCGGAGGTGTCGCTGGCCAGCATGGGCATCTACGTGTTCGACGCCCCGGCGCTGTTCGCCGCGCTGGAGAAGGACGCCGCCATCCCCGGCTCCAGCCGCGACTTCGGCAAGGACGTGATCCCCGCCATGGTGGCCGAGGGCCAGGCCGTGGCCCACCCCTTCGGCATGTCCTGCGTCAAGAGCTCGCCCGAGGCGCCCGCCTACTGGCGCGACGTCGGGACGGTGGAGGCCTACTGGGCCGCCAACCTGGACCTGACCAACACCATTCCCGAGCTGGACATGTACGACCGCGACTGGCCGATCTGGACCTACCAGGAGCAGCTGCCGCCGGCCAAGTTCGTGTTCAACGACGACGGCCGCCGCGGCATGGCGGTGGACTCGCTGGTCTCGGGCGGCTGCATCATCTCGGGCGGCTCGGTGAACCGCTCGGTGCTGTTCTCCAAGGTGCACATCCACTCCTACGCCGAGGTCGACGAGGCGGTGCTGCTGCCCGAGGTCGACGTCGGCCGCGGCTGCAAGCTGCGCAAGGTGGTGATCGACAACGGCTGCGTGATCCCGCCGGGCATGCAGATCGGCTACGACGCCGCCGAGGACGCGAAACGCTTCTACCGCTCGGAAGGCGGCGTGGTGCTGGTGACGCGCGCGATGCTTGAGGCCCTGAAGTGAGCCTGCGCGTCCTCTACGCCTGCTCCGAGGTCTTTCCGCTGCTCAAGACCGGCGGTCTGGCCGACGTGAGCGCGGGCCTGCCGCCAGCCCTGGCAGCGCAGGGCGCCGACGTGCGCCTGCTGCTGCCGGCCTTTCCGTCCATCGTGGCGGGTGTCGTGCCCGAGGGGCCGAGCCTGCTGGTGCCTGGCGGCGACACCGTGGGTCTGCCGCATGGCCTCGGCCCGCGGCCCGGCACCGTGAACGGCCCCACGCCCTGGCTGCGGCGCGGGCACATCGAGGCGTCGGGCCTGCCGGTGTGGCTGCTGCACGCGCCCGGCCTGTACGACCGGCCCGGCAACCCCTACCAGGACGCCAGTGGCAAGCCCTGGCCCGACGCGGCCGAACAGTTCGCCTGGCTGGGCTGGGCCGCCGCTCTGCTGGGCACCGGTCTGGACAGCGGCTGGGTGCCCGACGTGGTGCACGGCCACGACTGGCACACCGGCCTGGCCTTCGCCTACCTCCACCGGCTGGTGGCGGCTGGCCACCGCCGCCCGGCCGGCGTGTTCACCGTGCACAACCTGGCCTACCAGGGCGTGTTCGGCCCGCAGGTGCGCGAGCGCCTCGGCCTGCCCGACGAGCTGTTCCACCTGCACGGCCTGGAATTCCACGGCCAGGTCTCGTTCATGAAAGCCGGCCTGCAGTTCGCCGACGCCATCACCACCGTCAGCCCGACCTACGCGCGCGAGATCACCGGCGCCGAACAGGGCTGTGGCCTGGACGGCGTGCTGCGCGAGCGGCGCGACCGCCTGCACGGCATCCTCAACGGCGTCGACGATGCGGTCTGGGACCCGGCGAACGATGCCCTCGTGCAACCCGGCTTCAGCGCCGACGACCTGCGTGGCAAGGCGGCCGCCAAGGCGCGGCTGCAGCAGCGCCTTGGCCTGCAGGTCCTGCCCGACGCGCTGCTGTTCTGCGTCGTCAGCCGCCTGACCGAGCAGAAGGGCCTGCACCTGCTGCCCGGCGTGGTCGACGAGCTGGTGCGCCGCGGCGGCCAGCTGGCCGTGCTCGGAGCGGGCGACCCGCTGATCGAGCAGGCGCTGCAGCACGCGGCGCAGCGCCACCCGGGTGCGGTGGGTCTGCACATCGGCTACGACGAAGCGCTCGCCCACACCGTCATCGCTGGCAGCGACGTGATCCTCGTTCCCTCGCGCTTCGAACCCTGCGGCCTGACCCAGCTCTACGGCCTGCGCTACGGCACGCTGCCCCTGGTGCGCGCCGTCGGCGGCCTGGTCGACACCGTCACCGACAGCAGCCTGGAAAACATCGACGACGGCCGCGCCAGCGGCTTCGTCTTCCACGGGCTGACCGAGGCCGAGCTGCACGCGGCGCTGCGCCGCGCCTTCGCCCTGCGCCGACGCGAGGCCGACTGGCGCGCCGTCCAGCGCCACGCCATGTCGCTGCGCTTCGACTGGGCGCGCGCCGCCACCGACACCCTCAAGGTCTATGCCCAGGCACGAGCCGATGCCACTGGCACGGCATCTGCTTGATCCGACCACCCTCTGCCTTTGGACTGCACCGACATGACCAACACCCTCCCGACGACCGCCACCGGCACCGCCACCGCCCCGTTCGAGTACGAACAGCTGGAGAACAGCGTCGCGGCATTGCGCGTGTCCATCGCCAACCGGCTGGTCTACGCCGTCGGCAAGGACCTGCGCTCGGCCACCCGCCGCGACTGGCTGTTCGCCCTGTTCCACGCGGTGCGCGACCGCATGATGCACAAGTGGCGCGAGACCCTGGCGGTCTCGCAGGACAGCGACGCCAAGCGCGTCTACTACCTCTCGATGGAGTTCCTGACCGGCCGGGCGCTCACCAACGCCCTGCTCTCGGTCGGCATCTACGACGACGCCAGGGAGGCCTGCACCCAGCTGGGCGCCGACTTCGACGCCCTGATCGACCTGGAGACCGACGCCGGCCTGGGCAACGGCGGCCTGGGTCGTCTGGCCGCCTGTTTCCTCGACTCCATGGCCACGGTCGGCCTGCCCGGCATGGGCTACGGCATCCGCTACGACTTCGGCATGTTCGCGCAGAAGATCGTCGACGGCCGACAGGTCGAGGAACCGGACTACTGGATGGTCAACGGCAACCCCTGGGAATTCATGCGCCCCGAGTTCAGCTACGAGGTGCAGTTCGGCGGCCGTCTGGTGCAGGAGGGGGACCACGTGCGCTGGGTCGACACCGACGACGTGATCGCCACCGCCTACGACACCGGCGTGCCCGGCCACGAACTCACCAGCGTCTCCACGCTGCGCCTGTGGACCGCGCGCGCCACCAGCGGCATCAACCTCGACGCCTTCAACAAGGGCGACTACATGCGCGCGGTGGAGGCCAAGAACGAATCGGAGAACGTCTCGCGCGTGCTCTACCCCGACGACTCCACCGAGCACGGCAAGGAGCTGCGCCTGCGCCAGGAGTATTTCTTCGTCAGCGCCTCGCTGCAGGACATCCTGCGCCGCTACCTCAAGAGCCACGGCAGCTTCGAGCAGCTGGCCGACAAGGTCGCGATCCACCTCAACGACACCCACCCCGCGCTGGCAGTTCCCGAGCTGATGCGCCTGCTGGTGGACGAGTACCAGGTCGAGTGGGACGCCGCCTGGGCCCTGTGCCAGCGCATCTTCAGCTACACCAACCACACGCTGATGAGCGAGGCGCTGGAGACCTGGCCGGTGGACCTGATGGGCCGGCTGCTGCCGCGCCACCTGCGCATCATCTACGACCTCAACGCCCGCTTCCTGGCCGAGGTGCATGACCGCTTCCCGAACGAGAACGACCTGCTGCGCCGCGTCTCCCTGATCGACGAACACGGCCAGCGCCGCGTGCGCATGGCCTACCTCTCGGTGCTGGCCAGCCACAAGATCAACGGCGTCTCGGCCCTGCACAGCGACCTGATGGTCAAGACCATCTTCGCCGACTTCGCGCGCCTGTGGCCCGAGCGTTTCAACAACAAGACCAACGGCATCACGCCGCGGCGCTGGCTCTCGCAGGCCAACCGGCCGCTGTCGGCGCTGATCGACGCGCGCATCGGCACCACCTGGCGCCGCAACCTGGACGAGCTGGAACAGCTGCGGCCGCTGGCCGACGACGCGGAGTTCCAGAGCGCCTTCCGCCTGGCCAAGACGCAGAACAAGAAGCGGCTGGCCGAGCGCATCGCGCAGGAGACCGGCATCGTCGTCAGCACCGACAGCCTGTTCGACGTGCAGATCAAACGCATGCACGAGTACAAGCGCCAGCTGCTCAACCTGCTGCACGTGGTCACGCGCTACCAGCAGATCCTGGCCCACCCCAACCACAACTGGGTGCCGCGCACGGTGATCTTCGGTGGCAAGGCGGCCTCGGCCTACTACATGGCCAAGCTGGTGATCAAGCTGATCAACGACGTGGCGCGCGTGGTCAACCACGACAAGCGCGTGGGCGACAAGCTCAAGGTGGTGTTCATGCCGAACTACCGCGTCTCGCTGGCCGAGGTGATCATCCCCGCCGCCGACCTGTCGGAGCAGATCTCCACCGCCGGCACCGAGGCCTCGGGCACCGGCAACATGAAGTTCGCGCTCAACGGCGCACTGACCATCGGCACCTGGGACGGCGCCAACATCGAGATCGCCGAGAACGTGGGACTGGAGAACATCTTCATCTTCGGCCACCGCACCGAGCAGGTCGCGGCCCTGCGCGCCAGCGGCTACAACCCGCGCCGCTACTACGACCACAACTACGACCTGAAGACCACCATCGACCGCATCGCCGAAGGCGCCTTCAGCCCGGAAGAGCCCAACCGCTTCCACGACATCACGCGCACCCTGCTGGAGTCGGACTACTACCTGCTGCTGGCCGACTACGCCGACTACATCGCGACCCAGCAGAAAGTCGACGAGCTCTACCGCCGCCCGAACGAATGGGCGCGGCAGGCGATCCTCAACGTCGCCGGCATGGGCATGTTCTCGTCCGACCGCACGATCCGCGAGTACGCCGACGACATCTGGAAAGTCAAACCCCTCTTCCAGTGACGCGGGCGCAGCCCGCGTGACAGAATCCGCCGCATGCGGAACAGCGGCGGATCGTTGCGGTGGTGGTGGCTCGGCGGCGCGGTGCTTTCCGCTGCAGGCTCGGTCATGATCGCCCGCCAGTCCATCGACGAACAGCGCGCGCTGTTCGAGACCGACGCCCGCATCGTGCACCGCCTGCTGAGCCAGCAGGTGGTGCAGCACGATGCCATTCTCGACACCCTGGCCCTGCTGCAACCCGCGCCCGGCGCGCCCGTCAGCGCCGCGCCCGAACAGCGGCTGCCGTCCCTCTATCCCCACATCCTGTCGGTGCAGCGGCGCGAGCGCGGCGCGGCCTGGTCCGACCCCGATCTGGCCGCGGCGGAGCAGCGCTCGGCGCAGGACCGCCGGCCGGCGCTGGCCCGCCCGGACCTGGCCTCGGGCCGCTACCGCCTGGTGCTCGCCGCCCAGCCCACCGCCTACGCGCTGACCATCGACCTGCGCGGCATGGTGCCGTGGTCCGAATGGCCGATGACGCCCGAAACCAGTCCGGTGCGGGTCGTGCTGGAACACGAGGGCCAGCGCCACGAACTGCAGCCCGGCGATGCGGCCGCGCTGGCCAGCCCCGGCGGCTGGCGCTTCGAGTTCCACAAACACCTGGCCGCCGCCAGCCAGCCCTTCGACGTGGTGGCCGAGCGGCGGCTGGGCTGGTCACAACTGCCCTGGGGCCTGATGCTGGCGTGGACCACCCTCGTCGCGACGGCGCTGACGCTGGGCGCGCAGTGGCAGCGCCAGCGCACCGCGCGCCGGCGCGCCGAGGAACTGCTGCGCCTGGGCCAGGTGGCACGCCTGAACACCCTGGGCGAACTGGCGGCCGGCATGGCGCACGAGCTCAACCAGCCGCTGACCGCGGTGCTGGCCAACACCCAGGCCGCGCAGCGCCTGCTGGCCGAGGACCCGCCCGAGCTGGACACGGCGCGCCAGGCCATGGCGCAGGCGGCGGACCAGTCGCGCCGCGCGGCCGAGGTGGTGGGCCGCCTGCGGCGCACGGTGGAACGGCCCGGCACGCCAGACGGTGCGACGACCGCCGCCGTGCTGTCGCTGGATCTGGCCGAGGCGGCGCGGCGGGCGGTGCACCTGCTCGAACCCGAGTGCCTGCGGCGCGGTGTCGCGCCGCAGGTGCAGGCCGACGCACCGGTGCTGGTCACTGGCGACCCGGTGGCGGTCGACCAGATCGTGCACAACCTGCTGATGAACGCCCTGCAGGCCATGGACACGGAGCCCGCTGCGCAGCGCGCGCTGCAGCTGACGCTGCGCAGCGACGGAGACGCGGGCGAACTGGCCGTGGCCGACCGCGGACCGGGCATCGCCCCCGAGGCCTTGCCGCACCTGTTCGAGCCGTTTTTCTCCACCCGCGACGGTGGTCTGGGTCTCGGCCTGTCGCTGTGCGAGACCCTGGCCCAGGGCATGGGCGGCTCGCTCGCCGCCGCGAACCGCCCGGACGGCGGAGCCGTGTTCACCCTGCGCCTGCCCCTCAAGGACGCGCCATGACCAGCCTCTCGCCCACCATCCACCTGATCGACGACGACGCGGCCGTGCGCGAGAGCCTTGCCTTGCTGATCGGCACCGTGGGCCTGCGCGTGACGGCCTGGGCCGACCCGCAGGCCTTCCTCGACAGCTTCGACCGCGAGGCCATCGGCGCCATCGTGCTGGACGTGCGCATGCCCGGCATCAGCGGCCTGACGGTGCTCGACACCCTGGTGGTGCAGGGCGTGGACCAGCCGGTGATCATGCTCACCGGCCACGGCACGGTGGAGATGTGCCGCCGCGCGTTCAAGGCCGGCGCAGCCGAGTTCCTGGAGAAACCGGTCAACGACGAGCTGCTGATCGAGGCGCTGCAGGCCGCCGTGCGCCAGCACGTGCGCACCCGCGAACGCCACCAGGCCGACCGCGCGGCGCGCGAGCGCTACGCGCAGCTGTCCGAGCGCGAGCGCGAGGTGCTGGGCCTGATCGTCGCCGGTCTGACCAACAAGGAGATCGGCCGCGCGCTTGAACTCTCGCCGCGCACCGTCGAGACCCACCGCGCCAACCTGTTCGCCAAGCTGCAGGCCGAGTCGCTGGCACAGCTGATCCGCCACTACGCGGCGCTGGTGGACGAGGCCTCCGCCGGCTGAAGGCCCGGTCGTCGACGGCGCTCCGTAGTTTTACGGAGCCTGGCGCGTAGCCGTCCGAATGTCGCGGAAGGGCGCGAATTTCTACAGTTCTCCCACGGTTGATCCAACCGCATCCACCCAAAGGAGAACCCCATGAAAGCCATTGTTTCCGCATCCGCCGTCGCCCTGTCCCTGATCGCCGGTGCCGCCAGCGCACAGGCTGTGCGAACCGAAAAGAACATGTCGCTGGAGCTGGCCAACCAGATCGCCGCCGCCACCGTGGCCGCCTGCGCCGCGAACAACTACAACGTCACTGCCGCCGTGGTCGACCGTGCCGGCGTGCTGCGCGCGCTGCAGCGCGCCGACAACGCCGGCCCGCACACGGTGGATGCCGCGCAGGGCAAGGCCTACACCTCGGCTTCCGCCCGCAACACCACGGCCGCGATGCTGGAGAACGTGCAGAAGAACCCCGGCGCTGCCACGCTGGTCGACATCCCCGGCTTCCTGGTGCTGGGCGGCGGTGTGCCGGTCAAGGTCGGCAACGAAGTGATCGGCGCGGTGGGTGTGGGTGGCGCGCCCGGCGGCCATCTGGACGAACAGTGCGCGAACGCCGGCATCGCCAAGGTCGCGGACCTGCTGAAATGAAGACGCCGCTGCGGGCCATTGCCCTGGCCCTGTCGCTCGCACTGGGCAGCGTCGGCGCGCAGGCCCAGGTGGCACCGAGCGCGGCCGAGGCAGCGGCGTACACCGGTCTACACGCCGCGGCGCACAAGGGCGACGTGGCCAAGATCCAGCGTCAGGTGGCCTCGGGTGCGGCGCTGAACGCCACCGACGCCTACGGGCGCACACCGCTGCATGTGGCGGCGTTCGCCCGCCAGCGCGAGGCGATCCGCGCGCTGGCGAAAGCCGGCGCCGATCTGAACACGCTGGAGAACGACCGCTACGACGCCGTCACCATCGCGTCGGTTGCGGATGACGAAGCCACGCTGAAGGTGCTGCTGGAACTGGGGGCGAGCGCGAAGCAGGTGACCAGCCGCTACGACGGCACAGCCCTGATCGCGGCGGCGCACCTGGGGCATGACGGCGTGGTCCGGCAGCTGATCGCGGCCGGTGCGCCGCTGGACCATGTGAACAACCTGCACTGGACGGCGGTGATCGAGTCGATCGTGCTGGGCGACGGCGGAGCGCGGCACCAGGCGACGTTGAAGGCCCTGATCGACGCTGGCGCGAACCTGCAGCTCGCGGACCGCAGTGGTCAGACGCCACTGGTGCTGGCGAAGGCCCGTGGGTACTCAACCATGGTTTCTATGCTCGAGAAGGCTGGGGCGCGTTGAGCCCCTGGCTCTCCCGTATCGCTTCATGGGACGAGCGCCAGCGGTGGCCGGCTCCGCTCATGTCCCCCGGCTTGGGCTGCGCCCAAGCCTCCTCCTTTACTTCGCTGCGCCGGTCACCGCTGTCACTCGTTCCGCAAACGCGCGGGCGTACCCACGGCTGCACACCCACATCACCTCGGATCGGGGCGACAGTGCGTTCTGTGCAGTGAGGTAAAGGAGGAGGACCGGCGCAGCCGGTCCGGGGGACACGAACGGAATAGAGCGCGCTGGCGCCCCGATCCCGCGAGGTACTGGTTTACGTCAGCGTGACGCGAGCGAACTTCCGCTTGCCCACCTGCACCACGTACACACCTGCGCCCAGCTTCAGCCCCTTGTCGCTGACCACCGACGAGTCGATGCGCACACCGCCGCCATCGATCAGCCGGTTGCCTTCGCCATTCGACGCCACCAGCCCCGCGGCATTCAGCAACGCCGCCACGCCCATCGGAGCCCCTGACAGTGAGACCTCGGGAATCTGATCCGGCACCCCGCCCTTGCTGCGGTTGATGAAATCCTGCTCGGCCGCCTCGGCCGCCGCCGCGCTGTGGAAGCGCGCCGTGATCTCCTTGGCCAGCATCACCTTCGCATCCTTGGGGTTGCGCCCGCCTTCCACTTCCTTCTTCAGCGCCTCGATCTCGGCCATCGACTTGAACGACAGCAGCGTGTACCAGCGCCACATCAGCGTGTCCGAGATCGACAGCACCTTGGCGAACATGGTGTTGGGCTCTTCGGTGATGCCGATGTAGTTGTTCTTGGACTTGGACATCTTCTCGACACCGTCCAGGCCTTCGAGCAGCGGCATGGTCAGGATGCACTGCGGCTCCTGGCCGTACTCCTGCTGCAGGTGGCGGCCCATCAGCAGGTTGAACTTCTGGTCCGTGCCGCCCAGCTCCAGGTCGGCCTTGAGCGCCACCGAGTCGTAACCCTGCATCAGCGGGTACAGGAACTCGTGCACGCTGATCGGCGTGCCGGCGGTGAAGCGCTGGTGGAAGTCGTTGCGCTCCATCATGCGCGCCACCGTGTACTTGGCGGCCAGCTGGATCATGCCCATCGACCCCAGTGGTAGCGACCACTCACTGTTGTAACGGATCTCGGTTTTTGCGGGGTCCAGCACCAGGCTGGCCTGCTTGTAATAGGTCTCGGCGTTGGCCTTGATCTGCTCGGGCGTGAGCGGCGGGCGGGTGCTGTTGCGGCCGGAAGGGTCGCCGATCAGGCTGGTGAAGTCGCCGATCAGGAAGATGACCTGGTGGCCCAGGTCCTGCAGCTGGCGCATCTTGTTGAGCACCACCGTGTGACCGATGTGGATGTCCGGTGCCGTCGGGTCCAGTCCCAGCTTGATGCGCAGCGGCACGCCGGTCTGCTCCGATTTCGCCAGCTTTTTCACCCAGTCGTCCTGGGGAATCAGTTCGTCGCATCCCCTCAACGTCACCGCCAGCGCCTCGCGGACACCGTCCGTCGGCTGGAGGCCTCCGCCGACCGGCAAAGACACGCCTGAAACATCGGTATCGCTGTGATTCATAAGGGTTTTTTCAGATGCGGACACCCCTCTCGGGGCTACAATTGCAGGTTTGGCGAGCCCGGATTTTAGTGGGCCCGCGCCCTGGGTCTGCTCCATGGCAACCGAACAAGGGCAGGTTCTTCTGACGCCAGGCGGCTTCGTTCGCCGCTTTTTGCCGGACACCGATTTTGAAGCTCACGCACCACAACAACAGACTGCCCACCCTGGCGCGATCCACCAGCAATTCCTTGCTGTCCAGCCTTACAAGTCATCCCCGCCGCGTGATGGCGGGCATCGGTGTGCTGCTGCTGGGCACCGGCGTCACGGCGTTCGGCATTGCCCCGCTGGCTCCGGACGCGTCCCTTCTGCCCGTGCAGCAGGTGGTCGAAGAAATCCAGTCCCAACCGTTCGCCCCCCTCGAAGGCGCCTCGCTTGATGCCTGGTCGCTCTTTCGCAGCGACACCCTTCGGCGCGACGACACCCCTCAGAGCCTGCTGCAACGCCTCGGCGTGAGCGATGCTGCGGCGGCCGCCATGTTGCGCAGCGACAGCAACGCGCACCAACTGTTCTCTGGCCGGGCAGGCAAACTGGTCACGGTGGAAGCCAACAGCCGGCAGGAACTGATCCGTCTGACCGCGCGCTGGCTGCCGGACGACGGTCGCGTTTTCCAGCGCCTGGTAATCGAACGCCAGGGCGGCAGCTTCAGCTCCCGCGTTGAGAGTGGTGAGCTGAACGTCCAGTCGCGGCTGGCCAGCGGCGTGATCCGCAGCTCCCTCTTTGCAGCCACCGACGAGGCCGGTCTGCCGGACAGCGTGGCGGTGCAACTGGCGGAAATGTTCTCCGGCGACATCGACTTCCGCCGCGACCTGCGCGAGGGAGACCGCTTCTCCGTGGTGTACGAGAGCCTGGAAGCCGACGGTGAAGCACTTCGGGCCGGCCGCGTGCTGAGCGCCGAGTTCATCAACAACGGCCGCGAACACGAGGCCGTCTGGTTTGAAGAACCCGGACTACAGGGCGCCTATTACGGCTTTGACGGGCAAAGCTCGCGCAAGTCCTACCTGGCCTCGCCGCTGGAGTTCTCCCGCGTGAGCAGCGGCTACGGCATGCGCTTCCACCCGATCTCCGGCAAGCAGAAGGCCCACCTCGGCGTGGACTATGCCGCGCCCACGGGCACGCCGGTCCGCACCATCGCCGACGGCGTGGTGACCTTTGCCGGCTGGCAGCGTGGGTATGGCAACACCATCGAGGTGCGGCACCGCGACAACCAGACCACACTGTTTGGCCACCTCAGCCGCATCGACGTCCGGGCGGGCCAGAAAGTCGCGCAGGGCGAGTTCATCGGTGCCGTCGGCTCCACCGGGCTTTCCACGGGCCCGCACCTGCATTTCGAGTTCCGTGACAACGGCGTTCACCAGGATCCGCTGGCCATCGCCCGCCGTAGCGAGAACATCCCCGTGAGTCCGGCGGCCCGCGCCCGTTTCGACGCCGTGGCCCAGTCGATGCGCATGCAGCTTGATGCCGCGGCCACCGTTCAACAGGCCAGAGCCGAGTAAGTGTCGCGTCCGCCAACCAACAAAAAAGGGCGCCCTTGCAGTCCGTGTCAGAACACTAACAAGACGCTGAAGAGCTGTGCACAATGCCTCGCAACGTGAGTTGCGGGGCATTGCTCGTGCGGCTGAGCGTCGGACGCTCCACCAGCGGATAGATGTCCACCACCGGCGTGGGCACGGTGCTGGCGGGCACCAGCTGGGAAAAGATGCCGCCCGATACGGTGACTTCGCGAATCGGGGTCGGGCCGAGGGTGATGGCTGTGGCCAGCGGCTTTACACCATGGAAGCGCGCACCGACAGCCGGGGCCGTGCTGAACACCGTGGCTGCCGACGAGGCACTTGGCGCGGAGCGCTGCACCGGGGCGCCCAGGATGTCGAATGGCAGCGGCTTGTTGAGCTCGCAGGTGGCGAGGTTGATGGTGTATTCACCCGAGGAGTCGAACACCACGGCCGTGCTCAGCGTGACCTTGAGCGCGCGCACCTTCACCTCGGTGCCTGCCGGGTTCTTGAGCACGATGGACTCGCCAGCAGCCGGGAAGCTGGTGCCGGGCGCCACGTTGTACAGCTGCAGCAGAGACACACCGGCGTAGTGCGTGTCCTGCACACGGCACAGCAGGCGCGGACCCTTGACCATGGTGGACTCGACCAGCGCCACCGCGGCGGTGCGCTCATCGAACCAGCCATCGGTCTCGAACAGCGTCACGTCCACGGCCGGGTCTTCGGGTGGGTCCAGCACCACGAAGCCCGAGCCCAGCAGCATGTCCTGGTCGTCTGTGAGCACCTTGCCGAACACCTTGCGCAGGTGGAAGGCGCCGCCGGCCCGGTTGTCGTCGGACACGTCCGGTAAGATGTTGTTGGACACACCGTCCACCACAGGCGTGCCGGTGGCACCGCCACCGCCCTCGGGCACGTCGGCCATGACGGCCGACTTGAGGATTACCAGGTCGTCGGACTGAATGGGCATGGCGGCTTACTCGGCAGGCGTTTCGGGGGTGGTGTCGTCAGCGGGCGGCGCGGTGGGCGCGGGCTGACGCGCGGCAGCGAAGCCGGACAGCGTGGTGTTGTGGCCGGCGGTCACACCGCCCAGGGTGGCGCCGCTGCCGGCCGCAAAGCCATCGGCCTGCGCGCCGCGCACGGTGCTCAGCACGTAGCGGTTCTGGCTGTTGGTCTGCTCGATCTGCCACTTCTGGAAGCTCAGGCCCTTGCTGAACATGACGACGGGCACCACGCGGTCGAACAGCTGAATACCTTTGTTCCAGCCGCTGTTGCGCTCGGCCATCTCTTCGCGCCGCAGCGCGACTTCGTCGGCCTGGGCCTGCGCCTGCAAGATGGTTTGCGTTGTGCTGCCGGCCGGGGCAGCCTTGGCGGTGTTGGCCTGACCCATGATGTACCCCTTGACAAATTCACTGCCGGACTCGGAAGCGAACTTGAGCCGCGCCATCAACTCGGTGCGCTCCAGTTCCAGCTCGGCCTTGCGGACTTCCAGCATCAGGTCGATGGTGGTCTTGGTGACCACGGGCGCCGGATCAGGCTTGGCCGGCGCGGTGGTGCAGGCGGACAGCGCCAGGGCCATGACGACCAGCAGCGCGAGCTTGTGGAACAGGTGTTTCATTTCAGGGTCTCCAGTTGATTGAGGACGGGCGGGTGGGCAGCGATTTCGCGGTCGAGATCCGTGGTGCCCCATCGCGGCGGCGGGGCCGTGACGGGTGGCAGTCCGGGCGCAGGGACGACCGAAGGCGCGACGGGCCGCAGCGCAGCGCGCGGAGCCGATGGCCGCACCGGCACAGGGACCGGCTCGGGCTCGTCCTCCAGCAGCTCCTCTTCCGGCTGCTCGGCTTTGAGGGCGGCCACATCGGCCTGCAGCTGGTCGATGGCGGCGGCCTGGCGGCTCCAGCCCCAGGCGCCCAGGAAGCAGGCGGCCAGCAGGACCGCGCACAGCGCATAGAGAGGCCACGGGCGGGCGGTGCCGGCGATGGTGTTGGTGGTGTTCATGGCGGGTCAGAGGATCAGGAAGCGCAGGGTGATGGCGTACTGGTCGCCGTCTTCGGGGTCGCTGTAGGGGACGATGGGCTCGGCTTCGATCGCGTTGGCGGCCTGGTCAAAGATCACCGTCCACGACGTGCCGTTGCGCAGCAGGGTGAGCTGCAGCTCGGTCTGGGCGGCCCAGGCGTTCAGGGTGTTGAGCAGGCTGCGCAGCGCCCAGCCGTAGGTGGCATCTCCCTTGAGCGTCATGGGGCGGCCGGCCTGTTTGGACCACTGGTCCACCACCAGCGCGCCGGTGCCGGTGTACTGGGTGGTCTGCTCCACCTGGCGCCAGACGAACTCGTTGTCCCAGATCAGGTCGGGCGGCAGGGTGACGGCCAGGGGCGTGCCGCCCACGCCAGCGGTGGGGTGTGTGAGGGTGATGGCCATGTGGGTCAGCCGCGGGCAGAGAGGCCCGCGCGTTTGAGGGTGCGTACCAGGTTGGCTGCGCCCTGCTCGTCGGTGTTGACTTCCGAGGTGGTGCCGTCGGCGTTCTTCAGCTCCAGAGTGACCTTGCGGCCCACGGTCTGGGCGCCTTGCGCGCCAGATCCGCCGGTGAGCCGTGCGATGGCTTGCTCGAACTGCACGCGGGCAGCGGCGCGGCGACGGTCGTCGGCCAGCGCTTCGAGGCTTGAGTCGCCAGGGCCCAGTGTGTCGAACAGGGCCTGGTTGTTCTTGAGCACGCGCACCACGTTCTGCAGATCGCCCACGTCGCCCTCGCCCAGCGTGCCCTGCTGCAGCTTGGCCAGGAGGGAGAAATACAGGGTCTCGTCGCTGGCTGTCTGGCCCTTGAGGCGCTCCTCGCGGGTGGGCGGCACGATGCTGCCACCTTCCGGGCGCCCGTACTTGTTGTCGCCCAGCGGGCTGCCGTAGCGGTCGTCGGCCGCTGCCGAGGCCTGCTCGCGCATGGCCTGGGTGGCGTTGCGGGTTTCGGCAGCCAGGCGGCGCTGCTTGCCCGAGAGGTTGTCCAGCGAGCCGCCCAGGCCGTCTGCGGCGCTGCTGCCGTTGCGGAACTGCTCCAGCTGCCGGCGCATCAGCTCGGTGGCCTGGCCGGTGGCGTCGGCTTCGGCCAGGCGCGCACGGGCCAGCTTGATGGAGCTTTCCAGCTCGGCCTGCTTGACAAGGTCGACGTTCTTGCTGGCGGCCATCTCGGCCAGCTTGGCCTGGGCGACGGCGATGGAGCCTTCGGCCTCGGCGCGGCTGACGGCCACCTTGGCCTCGGCGATCTGGATCTCGATCTCGTACTGGCGGATACGAGCCTGACGCACCCCGTACTCGTTGCCCAGGAAGCGGGCCATGTCCTCGCTCTGCTGGGCCAGCTGCAACTGCACGCGCAGGTTGGCTTCGGCGGCCTGCGCGTCGCCAAGCTTGGCGATGCGCGCAGCCTCGAAGGCCTCCACCTGGTCGACGCTGCTGATGCGGATCTTGCCGCTGGCCACTTCGGCTGCCGTGCCGATCGACGCGATCGCGTCTGCGGCCTTGCCGGCAGCGGTCTCAACCGGGCCCGGGGCCTGCTCGGCGTCCTCCCACATCTGCTCGACCACTGCCTTGGTTTCGTTGATGCGGGCCTTGAAGCGCTCGGTGGCGGCTTCGATGGTGTCGTCGGTGAAGATCGCGGCGGCGCTTTCCTTGAGCAGCCGCAACACCTCGATGTTGCCCTGCACGAAGGCCACAGTGGCCACGCCGAGCTGGCGCGCGGCGGCGCTGTTCTCGCGCAGCATCTCGCCGATCTGGTAGCCCACCTCGAACCCCGTGAAGGCCACGGCAATCTGCAGCGTCTTGGGCAGGGCCGACATCTGCAGGGCCAGCAGGCTGGTGGCGGTGCGCGCGGCGGCGGCTTCGACGATGTAGGCGCGCAGCGCGCCCGCTGCCTGCACCGCGATGGCGGCGGCGAACACGGCGCCGGCACGGGTGGCGAGGCCTGCGATCTCGTCCAGGTTCTCGCCCACGGCGTTGATGGCCGCGGCGGCGGCCTGGCTGGCACCGGTGGCCTGGTCCACGTTGCCGATGTACGTGGTCCAGTTCGTGTTCAGGTTCTGCAGCGCCCGGCCGATGGTGGGCGGCAGCTTGCTGAACTCGTCGGCCACGGCCTGGGCCTGCCCCTGCAGCGCGGTGAGCACCACCTCGCTGGTGAGGCGCCCTTCCTGCGCCATCTTGCGCAGCTCGCCCGTGGTGACGCCCAGGCCATCGGCCAGCGCCTTGGCCAGGCGCGGCGCCTGCTCCATGACGCTGTTGAACTCCTCGCCGCGAAGCACCCCGCCCTGCAGGCCCTGGATGAGCTGGGTGATGGCAGCATCGGCCGCCTGGGCTGAGCCGCCAGAGACTTGGATGGCCTTGTTGATGGTCTCGGTGAGCTGCAGGGCCTGCTGCTGGCTGAGACCCACTTCCTTGCCCGCCCGGTAGACGCGTGTGAAAAGGTCGGCGGTGGTTTCCAGCGCGCTGCCGGTGTCGAGCGCGATCTGGCGCACGGCCTCGAACGCAGCCTCCAGCGCCGGGCCGTCGCCGGTGACGAGCGAGATCCGCGCGCGCAGGCTGTTGAACTGGTCAGCCACGGCGCCCACGTCGCGGGCCATGCTGGTGAGGAAGGTGCCACCGACCGCCGTGAGCGCGATGGTCTGGATCGAGCGCAGGGTGTCGCCGACGCCGCTGAGGCTGGCACGCACGGCCTGGGCGCTCTGGGTCTGCTTGAGGCCAGCGGCTGCGGCGGCGTTGCCAGCGGCGGTGTAGGCCGGGGCCAGCTTCGCCACCTCGTCGCGGGCCTGGGCGATGGCGGCGCGGGTGCTGCGCTCGCTGGCGGCCACCTGGTCGCTGGCCACGCCGTAGGTGCGCAGGGTGGCGCGGCTGTTGTCCAGCGCGCGGGTCTTGTCCTGCAGCTCGGTCTTGGCGCTGCGCACGGCGTCGCGCAGCTTCTCCATCTGGCCGGCCTGGGCGCGCGTGGGGGCGCCGCTGGCGGCCATGGCCTGGCCGAGCTGCTGGGCAGCGCTCTGGGCCTCGCGCAGGCGGTCGGCGGCGCTGCCGGCTTCGCTCTTGAGCTTGACGAAGTTGTCAATGGCGCCCTGCTTGGCGCCCAGCTCGCGCAAGGCCTGGGCGCTGGCCAGCGCCTGGATCTTGAGGTCGCCCTCCAGCGTGTCGGCCAGGCCTTCGAGCTGGCGCGCGAGGGCCGCGACATCTTGCTCGCCGGATACGGCGGCTTCGAGGTCGTAGCGGATGCGCTGGTTGGTGGTGGCCATGGGTGAGGGCTTGGGAGTGGGCGCGGGTCAGAGGGCTCTTTTCGTGGGGGCCTGCCTTCAACGTGGGTCAGGGCACCCCATGAAAAAAGCCCGCCGGGTGGCGGGCTTTCTGTCAGTAGAAGCCGGTGGGCATATCACTCTCCGCTGCGCTGCGGGAAGCGGATCTCGTAGCCCTCGGTCTGACCCGCGGGCGTGACGATCTCGCCGGTCAGCTCGATGGCGGTGAAGTCGGCCGACAGGAAGTCGAAGCCAGTGCCGGTGCCGAGCACGCACTCGTGCACGTCGGCCTCCACCACTTCGCCGTTGACCAGGTTCTGGCCGTCGAAGCGGGCCTGCGCGCGCACTTGGGTGACACGACCGCCCAGGATCTTCTTGCCGTCGACGGCGTTGTAGGTGCCAGTGACTTCGATGCCAGCCGCTTCGGCCGGGCTGCCTGCCACGTCCAGGAAGCGGATCTCGCCACGCTGCCAGTTGACTTCGTAGTGCTGGCCGCGGACGTAGGTGACTGTGCCCCCGGTGTTGGTGACCACGAAGCCGGCGTCGGACACGTTGCGCTTGCCCAGCGACTGCCACACGCCGTGAGTGCCCACGGTGAAGGCTTGGTCGGTCCAGGTGCCGGATGCCTGCGTCAGCGCCTGCACGAGGCCCTGGAACTGCATGGCGAAGGCGGCGACCGAGGAGGCCGACAGCGCGATGTTGATCTGGGTGGGCTGGGGGATGACGACCGAGGCGCGGGCCTGGCCGTAGTCCAGGTGCGAGCGGGACTGGCTGGTCTTCTTCTCGGACTGGGGGACGATCTCGAACTTGTCGGCATCGAGCGGAGCGCCGAAACCGGCGTAGGCCTGCGCGACCGTGTCCCAGAGATTCAGGGAGACGAGGCCGCCGGCCAGAATGGCGCGGGCAGTGGTTGCCATGATGGGGTTCCTTTTGAGTGGGGGTTCAGGTGGACTGGAGCTCGAAAGCCGGCTGGCGGTACGTCACCTCGTAGCCGCTGAGGACCAGCGCGCCCTCGACGGGCTGGAAGTCCTCGACGTAGGACGTGACGTCTGCTTCCTGTGCCATCACTTCCTTGACACCGGTGATGGCGTTCAGGGTGGGCATGAGGCTCTTGAGCAGCCCACCCACAACGGCATGCATGGCATCCGCGTCGCGGTCGCTCTGCAGGGTGTGGGCCATGCTGGCCACGACCAGGGTGAAGCGGCGCTGCTCGTCGTTGCCGACGCGCTTGAGCAGGCTGTCGCCGTTCCAGCGCACCGCCAGCACGTAGTCACCCCGCTTGAGGGTGACGGCGCTGGTGGGGTTGCGGCGAACGGGCACGGCCTGCAGCTCGGGTGCGGTCTCCAGCGCGGTGGCGACCGCGTCAAAGATGCGCCAGCGGGCGCTGTTCCCTTGATCGAAGGTGGGCATGGTGGTGGGCGGCTCAGGCCGGCACGAGGTAATTCTGGCTTTCGGCGCCGTCGTTGATGAGGCGCGGAGCGCGGAGCACCCGCCATGTCGCAGTGCCGTCGCTGACCTCGTCGCCCTCGGCCAGCGCGATGGCGGCCGTGGCGTACTGGATCAGGCGGACGGTGCCGACGGCGTAGCCCTGCAGCACTTCTTCGTCCTCCTGGCCCATGTGGGCGCGGAAGGTCTGCACCGGGGAGGAGCCGACGAGCGTGAACTCGACAGCGCCGTCATCGGCATCGAAGAAGACTTCGGACAGGTCGTCGTCACCGAACATGGTGGGTGCCTCGGCGGTCAGGTGGGCTCACCGGCCGGAGCCGGGGCGGGCGCGGGGGCAGGCGACTCGACCGGCGCAGGCGCGGGGGCCGGGGCCTTGTCGGCCCTGGCTTCCTTGTGCGGCTCGATCGCGCCCGCAGCCAGCAGCGGTGCGGCTTCCTTGGCGCTGAGTTCCAGCACCTCGCCCGCGAACACGCGCTTTTTGGCGTCGAGCTTGACGCGCATGGTGGCGATGAACTTGGGCATGGTCAGGCCACCGCGGTCTTGAAGATGAAACCGGCCGAGGCGCCGGCCAGCACCGCCTTGCGCGCGTCCGCCACCGGGTTGACCCAGCTGTTGGCGTTGCGGTCTTCGTAGCCCTCTTCCACCACCGGACGGTCCTGCAGCTGGTAGGTGTAGCCGTAGCTCGGGCTGCCCATCTCGGCCAGGCTGGCGGGGGTGGTGTAGGCCAGGATGGCGTCCTTGCCCCACACGTCCTGGAACTGCGTGCCGTCGTGGTACACCGCACCACCTTCCGCAATCTGTTCCAGCTCAAACAGCGCCAGCAGCTGTGCAATGCTGGCCGGCGGCCGATCGTTGGTGTTGCTGAGGCGCGCGAGGATCTTCGGGTGGTTGCGCAGAGCGGTCAGCACCTTGGGGCCGACGGTCAGCACGTTCGGGCGCTCACCGATCTGCTGGCGGATGGCTTCCTTGGCGTCCAGGATGTCGGCGAT
This sequence comes from Hydrogenophaga sp. NH-16, assembly GCF_004006415.1. NCBI lineage: Bacteria > Pseudomonadati > Pseudomonadota > Betaproteobacteria > Burkholderiales > Comamonadaceae > Hydrogenophaga > Hydrogenophaga sp. NH-16. The sequence continues at coordinate 957,332 of NZ_CP029344.1, read as the reverse complement.
CGGGTCGCTGTCGACGTGGGACCACTGAGCGGTGCTGGTCAGGGTTTCCTTGTTGTTGGAGCCGTACAGCGCGTCATTGCGAGCCAGGTCGGCGGCTTGCTTCTCGCGCTCCAGCGCCATGACGTTCTGCACCTTGCGGACAGACATGGCCACCACATCGATGCCAGGCACCGCACCAGCTTCTTCCTGGATCTCCCAGGGGGTCAGCGCCTCCAGACGGTAGTCGACCAGGGAGTAGTTGCCGCTGGCGTAGCCGAACTGAACGCGCTTGGTGTTGGTGCCAGGGGCGCGCACGGTGCTGACCAGCTTGAAGTCGTCCGGACCGAAGCTGATGATATTGCCGGCGCGCTGCGTCACGTCGACCAGCGGAAACAGGATGTTGGCGATGGCAGCCTTCGGGCTGCGGTAGCCGCGGGCGATCTCGGTGAGGATCGGATCGACGGCGCGGGCCTGACCGGGGGTCATTTGGTTCATGTTGGGTACTCCGTTTCAGTGGATGGGGTGGGGTCAGGCGGCGGTGACGAGCACGCCGGACGAGGGCACCAGCAGCACTTCGACCAGCTGGTCGGGGGCGGTGGCGGCTTCCATGGAGCGAGCCACGGCGTGCTTGTCGCCGTCGCCGTCGTGGGCGATCAGCTTGCCGTCGGTGCCGACCATCAGAGGCACGTCCTTGGCGAAGGTGGCGCCGGCCTGCACGGTGGCGGTGCCCTGCACATCGACCGGGGTCGGGTCGCCGATGGCGGCGTCGCTGCGGGTGATGCCGAAGGCCAGGCCGCCGGCCGCGGGATAGGCGCCGGCCTGGTTGACGGCGCGCGCGTTGGTCAGCACACCGGTGGCGATGACGGTGAGCGTCAGCGTGGAGATGGAGGGATTCATGTCTTGGACTCCTGGGGGTGATGGGGTGGGTGGATCAGGCGAAGCCCAGCTTCTTCATCGCGGTGATGAAGTCGACCTTGTGCTCGGCGGCGAAGGCCTTCGCCTCGGCGGCCTGCTCGGCCTTGGTCTTGGGCTTGTCGCTCGGAGCGGCGCTGGTCTTGGCCGGTTCGGGGGCGTCGGTCTCGACGAAGGCTTTGCCGGCGGCTTCCTGGGCGGCGCGCTCGGCGGCCAGCACGGCCATGGCGGCTTCGGGGCCGGTGGTCTTGCCGTCGGCGGCCAGGCGCTCGATCAGGGCTTCGTGGCCCTTCATCGACTGGGCGCGCACAGCGGCGACGCGGTCCTGTTCGGCCTTGGCGCCGGCAGCGCGGGCGTCGGCCTGGATGGTGGCGAGCAGGTCGGGGTGCTGCTCCGCCAGGGTCTTGAGATCCATGGTGGTTTCCTTGGTGGTTGGGGTTGCGGGAGGGGTGAGCAGCACCGGCTCGGTGGGGGAAGTGCCATCGGCCCGCGCACCGGCGGGCTTTTTGGCGGGGGCGGACGCCGCCACCTGGGCCTTGCGGCGGGTGGCGAACTCTGCGGGGTTGGCGGCCATGCGTTCGGCCACCTGGTCGACGGTCATGAAGCCGTCGAGCAGGCCGGCGTCGACGGCCTGCTGGCCGATGAACACGCGGCCGTCGGCCATGTGTTCGAGCACGGCCTCGGCGGACACGCCACGGTGCTGGGCCACTGCGTCGACGAACACGCCATAGATGTGGTCGACCATCTGCTGCAGGTAGGCGGTGGCCTCCTCGTCCAGCGGCTTGGCGGTGGTGGCCATTCGCTTGTAGCGGCCGGCGGTGATCTCGGTGGTCTGCGCTCCGCTCGCGTTGGGCGTGTAGTTGTGGGTCATCACCACGCCGATGGAGCCCACCTGCACAGTGGTGCCGCTGCCGAACACGGCATTGGCCGCGCTGCCCAGCCAGTAGGCGCCCGAGGCCATGACGCCGTCGGTGACGGTGACGATGGGCTTGACGGCGGCCAGCTCGCGAATGGTGTCCGCCAGCTCGGGCACGCCCAGGGCGCTGCCGCCGCCGCTGTCGACCTGGAGGATCAGGCCGCGCACGCGCGGATCTGCAATCGCGCTTTCCACCTGCTTGGTGAGCAGCTGGGTGCTGGCGCCGCCGCTCACGCGCATGAACAGGTTGGCCTTGGGCGCGAGGACGCCTTCGACGCTGAGCACCGCCACCCCGCCCTCGCGGATGCGGTATTCCTGCTGTTCGCTGGCCAGGGGGCGGCCGAGGCGGGCTTCGATGGCGGGGATGTCGATCTTTTCGCCGCGCAGGTGCGTGTCGTAGATCGACTGGATTTCGAGCAGGCGCTCGGGCTGGATGGCCCAGGCGCTGCGCAGCAGGTCAAGCAGCGTCATCGTCGGTTTCCTCGGGTTCGGGTTGGGCGCCGCTGGCGGGTTGCGGCTGCGGCGCTGCTGCGCCGGCCTTGGGCACGGGTAGCAGGCCTTTTTTGGCCAGGCGCTGGTGCTCGGCCCACTTCTGGTCGAAGGTGGCGTTCCAGTCGGTGCCGCCCAGCTCCCACTCGGCGCGCTCGCGGGTCATGAGGCGGGCGTCGATGGCGGCGGTGTAGGCGGCCACCTCGTCCTTGGGGTTGATGGAGCCCATGCTGTCGCCTGGCCAGGCGGCGCGGGTGTAGGCCCAGCGCAGCAGCGGGTCCGAGAAAAAGCCGGGCGCCTTTACGCGGCCGATGTACACGGCTTCGGCCAGCCAGGTCTCGAAGATGGGCTGGCAGAAGCTGAGCGCGGCCCAGGCACGCTCGCTGCGGAAGTGCACCCAGGCGTCGAGCAGCGCGGCCTTGCTGGCGCTGTAGCTGGCATTGAACTGCTTGAGCAGCACTTCGCGCGGGATGCCCAGGCCCATGCCGATGAGGCCGATGAGGCCGTGAATGAACTCGACGGCGTTGACGTTGGGGCGCTTGGGATCTGCGAAGACGGCTCTCTCACCCTTGGCCAGGCCAGCGACGGCCGCGGGCCCGAGGGCAATCTCGTCGGCCGGTTGTGGGCCGGACCCGGTGGCAGTGCTGTTGCCGACACCAAATACGGGCGATGGATTGCCGTTCTCGGTCTCGATGATCAGCGTGAAGAAGCTGTTGATCACCGCGGCCTCGACTTCGGCGTCGGTGAAGCGCCCGATCTGCTTGATCAGGTCCACCACGGGCGCCAGGTACGGCACGCCGCGCGGCTGGCCGGGGCGGCGCTTTTTGTAGTGGTGCAGCAGGCGGATACGCCCGCTGGCTCCCTGGAAGTCGACCCACTCGCCAGCGTGCACATCGGTGCTCTTGGCGGTGTAGCCGGCGCCGGGGTGGCGGTCGAGGATGTGGGCGGCGATCGGCCGACCACCGGGGCCGAACTTGATGCCGCCGGCCACCTCGTCGCTGTCCATCACGCCCTTGGGGTTGCCCACGCGGTCGGCTTCGATAAGCTGGAAGCGCAGCGCGTATGGCCGCATGCGGGTGCGCTCGGCGTTGGGCAGCAGGGTGAAGATGTCGCCGCTTTCCTTCGTGCCGCGCACCGCTGTGCCCTGCGCCTGGTAGAAGGTTTCTTCGCCGGTCAGGTCGCAGGCCTGTGGGTCGTCGCCCCACATGCTGAACTCGGCCTGCACCTGCGCCTTCCACTCCTCGGCCTGGTCGGCCGACCAGCCGAACACCTGGCGCGCGGGCGAGGCGACGAAGGCCAGGCCGGTGCCGATGATGCGGTCCACGCTGGTGTTGATGGCGCCGGCGGCGATGGGGTTGGTGCGGGCCAGCTCGCGGCTTGCGGCGCGCTGGGTGCCGAGATGGGGCAGCGTGTCGCGCGCGGCGCTTCGGGCGAAGGGGTTCCACCAGCGGGAGCCGGCGCCGCTGCCGCTGGTGCCGCCGCCTGCGCCGGGTGAGCCAGCCGAGGCCATGGCTTCCAGGGCATTGACCTGGGCGCGGGCCTTGACGCGATCGGCCACGCGCTGAGGGTCGAAGGGCAGCAGGGCCTTGTCGATGAGGTTCATCATGGACGGCTGGCCTTAACCCGCGGGGCGCAGGTAGCGGATGCGGCGGGCGCCTCGGGTGGCCGGGTTGTCGGGGTGCTTGTCGATCTGCAGCTCCAGCGCCGAAATCTGCGTCTGCACGTCGACCAGGTCGGCGCGTCGGTTTCGGCGGGCGGCACCGCCCTGCCCCACGGCGTATTCCTGGCTCTTGAGGATGCGGGACTCGGCCGCGCGGTACTCAGCCAGGCGCGTCTGGAGTTCGGCAAGGGTGGGCATGTGGGTGGTCAGCGTGGGCGGCTGAGGATTGCCTGGGCGGCGCGGTTGAACTCGGTCGGGAAGGTCTGCACAGTGAAGCGCTCGGACACGCCGACGAAGTCCAGCCGCTGGCGGTACTTGGGCTGGGTCTTGGTGAAGATCAGCACGGGCTTGATGCCCTTGCCTTCGCGGCGGTAGACGCCGGGTTGCAGGCGGTTCGGGGTTTCGCGGTATTCGCCACCGACGAAGCGACCGGTCAAAGGGGTGACGGCGAAGTAAGGGGCCTTCTTCGCGTTCCTGCGGCTGCGCGCGCTGTTGGTCTTGCGCTGGTAGGGGTCGAAGGCGGTGCGGGTGGCGGTGAGGATGCGCTGCATCTCGCCCCGGCGCAGGTTGCCGAACTCGTCCAGCGGGGCGCCCTGCCCTGGCATGGCACGCCAGCCGGTGGGCAGCAGCCCGGCGTAGCGCATGGCGCGTTCGAAGCGCTTTTCGTTGCGGGCGCCACCGGCCACGCTGGGGAACAGGTAGTCCTCGGGCCGGGTGCCGTTGTTTGTGGCGTCGGTCTTGACCCAGACGCTGGCGGCCAGCTTGTCCTTGGTGGCCGGCTTCACGCGCAGGCTGTTCAGGGTGTAGCGGTTCGGCCGGTCGAACACACGCTGCATCTCGCCCGGCAGCACCGTCTTGGCCAGGGCCTGGGCGGTGCGCGTGAGCGCGGTCGAGGCGGCGTAAGGCATCACGCGCGCAGGCACATCCCGGAAGCTCTGGATCATGTCGGCGATCCGGCCGCTGCGGGCCGAGAGCTTGATGTCGAGCATTTGATGGGGTGGGTCTGGTGCGGTTCGCAGTGGCCATGAAGAAGGCCCCAGAACCTTGCGGTGCTGGGGCCTTCGGGGCGGGCTTGATGCCCTTCGCGGCGCTGCTGCGGTGTATGCGTTACATGGCGGTGCTTGGGTTGACGGACTTTTTAGACGTATCCAAAGTGATGCGAATTTTGGGGGTTTGTGTCACCTGTTGTCACCCGGTTTTTTGTCACCTCTGGAGGTGACAACTCACTTATTGACAACTGCAGAATCAAATGGCAGCAATCCGGTCTCAGATGCATTCGGCTCGCGACTCTTTGAACAAGTCGAATTGTTCATTTGCCATGTCCAAGAGTGCTCCCGTCAGCCTGTTTCCGGCATCCCCTTTCTCGACCATGAAGGTCACGTAGGCATCGATGGTGGTGTCCATGCTGCGCTTCAAGGCCTCTATTCCTGAGTCCAGGCAAGGCGGAACAATTAAGCTGTCGACCTCGCGCCGCAAGCTCTGCATGTTCGCCACCGGGGCAGAAAGTGCAATTCTGGATGTGACTCCTGCGACCCTTCGGGCATCTCCCCATCGCACGGCAATGTCGTCGACCTTGGATAGCGTGCTCGCCATCGCGTCCTTCTCTGCCTGAGCGACAGCAAGTCGACGCTCCAGCTCAGCCTGCTCCGCTTGCTGACGGATCGTCTCCTGGCGTAACCGCTCCGCCTCTACCCGCTCCGCTTCCTCTCGCTTCTTGCGTGCGGTGTACTCGCTGTACTGCCATGACCCGGCAACGATCACAAGCAACACCAACACAATCAGGTAGACGTTTCCATTGCTTCGAGACCGCATAACCCCTCCCCTGCTTGATTACTCGGAGGATTCTGCACGATGCGGCAGTGCCTCGCTAGCCGCCAGGTTGTCGGCCTCGATCTGCTTGGCTGCGATCAGCACGCGCTGGCTGAACGCGCGCAGCAGGCGGTAGAAGTGCTGGCGGCTGATGCCGAGCACGTAGGCCGATTGCTTGACGCTGCTGACCCGCTCACCGTAGTAGAGCCAGAACACCTTCGAGTCCAGCGCGTCCTCGGGCTGGCCCTTGATGGCCAGGTGCAGCGCGGCCATGCTGGTGCTGCACTTGGCGTTCGGCGGTTGCCGGCTGGGGCGGCTGGGGCCGCGCAGCTGGCCGAGGATGCTGCCGACGTTGCTGGGCGGCGCGTAGAACCGGCGGGTGCGGCACCAGGCGGACCACTGCTCGAACAGTTCGTCCATCTGGATGTCGCCTTCCTGCACGTCGACCACGTCGTCGTCAGGCTCGGGGGTGGCGGTGGCAGCGAAGCGCTGGGGTTTCTGGGTCATCGGTTGAGTCCTCGGTTGAGCATGCGGCGGCCCACGGCGGGCGCCTGCAGGGCGGCCATGGGCAGGGGTTGGGGTGCGGGTGGCGTTGCGGGCGCCGGCGGCGCGGCGGGTGGACACGTATCCACCGCCTCGGGTGCGGAGTCGGTCAGGATCTCGCCTGTCTCAGGGTCGGTCAGCTCGATGGGGCGCGGCGGCGGTGGCGGCGGCGCGAACAGGTCGAGGGTGGCGGGGATCAGCTTGGCGCGCAGGGCCCGCCAGTCGAGCTCGCTCCACTTGTGCAGGCCGAGCTTGTGGGCCATGGCCAGGTTGTAGACCGAGAGGTCGGTGGCTTCGTTGCGCACGCCATTCGGTTTGATCCACTTGCGCACGGCGCGGCCGTTGCGGTAGGTGACGACCATGCGCTCGGCCACGAGCTGGTCGAACCAGCCGGGGTCGATGTCCTTCGGGAAGTGCATGGCGCCGGGGCCGTCGGACAGCTTCATGCGGTCGAGCAGAAGGTAGTCCTTGGCCACGTCGGTACCGACCTCCCACAGCTCGACGCCACCCGGGGTCTTGGTGCCCTGCCACTCGATGTCGACCTTCCTGGGTGCGCTGCTGATGACGGGCCGATTGGGCCGGGTAGCACCGTGGATGGCGACGCAGTGCAGGCCCTTGCGGGCGCTGGTGTAGTTGTAGACGTCCTGCGTGTTGCTGCCGCCCGTGTCGACGCCGTAGGCGCTGATCATGATGGCGACGCCGCTGGCGTGCAGCAGCGGGGTGCGGCGGATCTCGTCGATGCGGTTCCAAGGGCTGCCGTGGCTGCCGGGCGGCAGGCTGGGGGCGCCGATCACCTTGTCATAGTCGACGACCCAGTGTTCCATGCCGGGTCCCCAGGCCTCGATCTGGTATTCGAGGCGATCACCCTGGGTGTCGACCGACATGGTGACCACCAGAGCGCGGTCTGGGATGACGCGCATCGGGTACGGCTCGGCGCGGGCGCTCAGCTGGTCGGCGGTGCTGGTGGCTTCGCTGTTGTCGTAGCTGAGGCCCAGGCGGGTGTTGTAGAACACCTTGATGGCTTCGTGGTCGCCGCGCAGCTGGCGGTCTTTGGCTCGGGCGTGCTGCCTGGCCAGCGACAGCCAGGTGATGGCGCCGATGGGCATGTAGAACGCCGACAGCGTGAAACTGATCGTTTCCCCGTCGCCCTGCGCGGTGGCCACCCAGCGGGCCTGACCGCCGGCGTCCACGTCCGGCAGCATGGTGGTCTTGTGGTGCTCGTCGATCTCGAAACCGCACTCTGGGCAGACGAACCAGGCTCGGTCCATGAATCCGGTGTCGGGATCGCGCGCGTAGTGGAAGTTCTCCAGCACCAGGGCGTGCAGGTGGCCGCAGTGCGGGCACGGCACGTGGTATTCCTCCTGGGTGCCCATGCTGTGCAGCTCGTCGATCTTCGACATGCCCTTCACGCTCGGCGAGGAGGTGTAGAAGAACTTGGCGTCGTTGGCGTACTGGGTGGCGCGGGCCTCGGCCAGCTCGACCGGGTCGCCTTCCTCGTCGACGTTTAGCTCCAGGCGGTCGATCTCGTCGACGTAGATGTAGGGCGCCGAGACCTCGGCCAGGTTGGCCGCCGAGCCGGCCGTGTTCATGTAGAGGGTGGCGTCGCCCAGGAAGTCCTTGGCCTGCACCGTATTGCGGCTGTCGCGGCTCTTGGCAGCGCTGACGCGCTCGCGCAGCTCGGGCACGTTGCGGATCATGGTCGACACCCGGGCGCTGAACCGCTTGACCAGGGTGTCGGTGGGCTCCAGCGCCAGGATGTTGCGCGGCCGGCGGTGGATCAGGGCTCCGATCCAGTTGAGCGCGGTCTGCGTCTTGAACATCTGCGAGGCCACGCGGGCCACGACGCGCTTGCACGGATGACCGGGTGAGAGCACCTGGTGGACACGGCGGGCCGGGTAGGAGCGGTCGAAGCTGAACGGGCCCGGGGCGGGCCCTGACTTCGGCAGGATCATGAACTCCTCGGCCCACTGGTCGACACGCAGCTCGGGGTCCGGGCGCGCGCCTTCCATGGCGGCCTGCAGCACAACCAGGTAGCCGTCGGCCATGTTGCTCAAGTCGGGATCTCCTCGGCCGGGTAGCCGTCAAGGTGCGGCAGGCGGCGCTGCATGTCGGCCTCCCAGTCGGCGAAGGCGCGGCGCTGCTCCTCATCGATGACGCGCTCGATCTCGCGGGCGTCGGCCAGGCCGATGCACCTGGGTGCAGCGCGCTGGCCAACCGCCATGGCGCGATCGCGCAGCGCGCGGAAGGCATCGAAAACGGCGCGGTCGACTTTCTTGCGCTCGACCAGCAGGCCCTCGGCCTGGGCGTTCTCACGGCGGATGCGGCGCAGCGTCTCGGCCTCGGTCTGAGCCCGGAAGTCGGTGTAAGCCGCTTTCGCCCCGCCCTGGTCGCCGGATTCGGGGCCGCTGGGCGTTTTTTCTGGGTCGGCGCCACCATCCCCCTGGCCACCGGCCGCCGGCGTCACGGCGCGCACGCTGTCGGCCCGCGCGCGGGTGTTCTTCGCCCACTGGATGTCCGCCACTTCTGGGTCGATCCAAGGGCGGCCCTTGTCGTCCAGGTTCGAGGTGATCCGTTCTTCCTTGATCGCCTTGGCCACGGCCGACGGCGCACAGCCGCGGTGCCGCGCGTACTCACGGATGCCCATGCGCTGGACCTTAGCCACGGTGAACGCCCCCCGCCAGGGCCACAGCGGCCGGTGAACGCAGCGAAAACGCCAGTGAACGGGCCGGGTGTTCGCCTGTCCGTTCACTTTTCCCACGGCCAGCCACTGGCGCGCGCGCGGGGGCCGAATTACCCCCGTGGATTTCTGCTGTGGGAGTACCTACTGGGGGGTGGGCGACCTCGAACGAAAACAGCAGCGCCACCACAGCCGCGGCTGGTAGCGCGGGGACCATCGAGGCGACCTGGTGCTGGTTGGTGGTCGTGCGGCTCATCTGTTCTTCTTCCTTTTCCTGAAAATGAAAGTGGAGTTACGCGGTTGCGCGCGCGCGTAACCGTGAAACCCGCAGCCCGCCTAGCGAGTTACGCGGTTGCGCGGTTACACCCACTCGCGCACCCACATGCACGCCCGCATGCGCACACGCCCGCACGCCTGCACGCATACACATGTGAGAGGCCCGCGTAACCGCGTAACCGCGTAACTCCCCGCGTCGTTGCTGGCTTTTCGAGTTACACCCCGGCGTAACCGCGTAACCTGAGATGCGCATCGGGCTCATTCATCACCCCCGTCTTCGGCTTTTTTCTCAGGGGAGCGGGGCTCCCCCTTCCACATGTAGGCATTCAGAGCCTTGTCGAAGGCCTCGACCGCCGACGTGGCCCACTCGCCCTGGGTGATGCCATTGGGTATGTCGGGCTCACAGACCAGGAACATGCGCTGCGCCTTCTTGGCCCCTTCGCTGTCGAGCTTCATCACCTTCACCCTGCACGGGTTGTCCGGGTTCAGGTGCTCGCTGAAACGGATCACAGTCGGCGTCCACTGCTCACGCTTGAACGGATACCGCTCACCCGTTCGGACGCACCATTTCAGGTAAGCCCGGTAAGCCTGCTCGACGCTGCAACTGTTGAATGGCAGATCGATCTCGCCCTCGGACCACTCGGCCAGGAACTGCTCAGGGCTCTTGCGGTTGATCGTGATCAGCGCCCGCTTGGCCTCGGTGTAGGGCGCCGGGGCGAACGGCTCGAAGTCGTCCAGCGGGTAGTTCATCAGGTAGTGCATGAACGCGGCAGGCCCGCCCTGCTCTCGCCACTTGCCCAGGCGCCGGTAGTAGTCCGGCTCCCTGGCCCTGGGCGTGTAGACCACCAGGTAGCGGCGGTCGCTGTTGTCCAGCGCCAGCGGCTGCAGCTCGTTGGACAGGAAGACGATGTTGATGTGGTTCGACTCCTCGCGCCTGGGCAGGTTCTTCGGATTGATCTGCACCGTGGGCGACGTGATCAGCGCCTTGAGCCGGTTCTTGTTGTGCACCAGCTCGGCCCGGCTGGACACCTCGTCACCCACCACGAACAGCTTGCACGAGCGCCAGTCGTTGAACTTGTCTTCCAGCTCGTCCTGGCCCACCAGCGCGCCGTACTTGCCATAGATAGACACCATCGTGTCGAACAGGAAGTTCTTACCCGCGCCCTCGTCGCCGTGCATGATCACCGACGTGCGCAGCTTCGCGCCCGGGTTCTGCAGCGGATACGCCAGCCAGCACAGCAGCCAGTGCATCACCTGGTCGCACTCGTCCGCGTTGTCGCTGGCCCGGCTGGTGAGGAAGCGGATCAGCTCCAGCATCGGCGCCACGTCACCCTCGACCGGCTCCATGGCCAGGCCGTCGAACAGGTTCACCGTGGTCTCAGGGTCAGCCTGCATGGTCGGGTCGAACACCACATCCTGCTGGCGCACCGTGCGCCGGCGCTCGCTGCCCTTCCACAGCCGCACCATGTCGCTGCCGTGTGCGTGGCCCATGTTGGCGATCTTCATGATCAGGCGCTCAGAGCCATCCCACACAGTGTCGGTGCCGTAGATCAGGACGAAGTTCTCCACCAGGTGGTTGAACTTGCCCCAGTCGATGGTCTTCTCGGGCTTGGCGGCCTTGCCTGCAGGCTTGCTGGGCGCAGATTCGTCGCCCGGGGACTCTCCCCTATCCCCCGATTTCAGCGCATGCGCTTTTTCTTGGGGAGGGGGGGCCGATGTGTGATCAGGCGACGATGCGCCCTCCTCAACCGCACGCCGAAGCGCAGCCGCTTCCTGCAGCGAAACCACCTTGCTCGACGAGAGAGAGTCATCCAGCGGCGCTGACGCGCCGTGGGCCGGTGGCGTCGACGACGATGCCGCACCAGCGGCATCGAGCGGCTGCGCCGCTGGGTCGCCGCTTGGTGTCGGCGTGTTGTTCTGGTCAACCATACATCCGTCCCATGTCCCTGATCAGCCCGCCCAGCTGGCGCCGAACCACGTGCAGGCCCTCGCGCTGGCGCAGGTCGTCAAAGTCCGTTTCCTTGTCGCCCCGATCGGGCACCGTGAACACCGGCCACACCAGGTCGCAGCCCGGCACGTCGCGCGCCACCTGCTTGGCCGTGGTGCGGCCCGGGTTGTTCAGGCGGCCCGTGCGGCGGTCGAAGGTCTTCCAGTCGTCGTCGGCGCAGATCAGCAGACGCTTGTTCGGGTACAGCGCGCGCACCAGCGGCACCACGTGCACCAGGTTGCCCGCGTCCCACGCCACAAACACCGGGAACACGAAGTCCACCCCCATGCGAATCGAGAGACCGGTGGCGTAGCCCTCACACACCAGCACCAGCGGCGTGTCGTCAGACACATCGCCCAGGCGCAGCGCACAGCCCGGTTTCTCGAAGCCCTTGAGGTACACCTTCGCGCCGTCAGGCTTGATGAACTGCAACGCGCGCAGCGCCTCGGCGCGGGGGAAGTCATACCGGATCAGCGGCAGCACCAGCGTGCCCTCGGGCAGGCGCACCACCGTGTCATCCTCGCCCGGCTGGTCCGCTGGCCAGCGCAGAGCCATCGGGCTCGCCACGAACCGGCAGGCCTCGCCCTGCAGGCCCTTGCGCTCCAGGTACGGCGAACGACCGTCCGGCACCGCCTTGCGCCAGATCTCCACGGCGCTCGCGCGGGCCAGCTCGATCTCCTCCCGCCGGCGCGACGCCTGGGCCTCGATCTGTGCCTGCCGTTGTGCGCGCTGGCGCTCGCGCTCAGCCTCGCTCAGCGGCGCCCAGTCGACCTCGACCTTCTGAAACGAACCCCCGTGGCGGTACGTGCCGAAGCCGCCCACCAGGTACACCTTGTTGTCCCGCGTGAACTCGTACAGCTTGTACCAGTCCTTGCCACCCTTGCCGCACGTCACCCGCTTGGCCAGGCGCTTGGGGAAGCCGGCGTCCTTCTTCTGCAGCTCAATGCCGAAGGCGGCCATCTGCCGCAGCACCTGGTCGTGGTTCTCCCAGGACGACATCAGGTCGCGTCCCTCAGCGGCGGGCGGTTGATGATCGCGTGCATCTGCTCCAGCCGGCCCGCCATGCTGGTGAGCGCCTGGGTGGCCTGCAGGAAGTCGCGCTGCAGCGCCGCCATCTCCTCCGCAGGCTCCATCGGCACCGGCCGCGCGTAGCCCAGGTCGCCCATCAGCCACTCAGCAGCCGCGTGGAAACCCGCCTGGCGCGCCTTGCGCATCAACAGCACCATCTGCTCGGGGGACAGCCGTGCAGGCCGGTCAGGGTTCAGGCAGTCCAGCAGCGCCCGCTGCGCCGCGTCAGGCGCCTTCTCAGGCCAGAGCATCGCGCCCACCTGCTTCGACCCGCCCAGGGCCTTCACCACCTCAATCAGCGCATCGTTGATCGACTCCATGACTACCCTTTCCGAACCGTTCCGAAAGATTCGGAAGCGTTCGCAATGACCGCGCGGGCCAAAAAAAAGAGACTGGAGGCATGAACAACACGCCCACCAGCCGCACCGATGAAAACCCCGCCGAGCGCGCACCAGGCTGTGGTCAGGGAGGAAAACCTACCCAATGCGCGCCCACCGCTGAAAGCGGCCACGAGGCGGGAAAACGGGGCGGGCTGGCCCTGCCCGATACGATGAGCGCTCTCACACAACCCACCACACCAGGAGGACCAACCCATGAACAAAGACGACCAGCTGCCCAGCACCTTCGCGGCCGACGCCGAGACGATCAACGCCCTGGTGGACGCCATGGGCGCGCTGGTGATGTGCATGGCCAAGCACATGCCGCCAGAAGTGAAGGCCGAACTCGCCAGCGACCTGGCGCGGCTGTCGGCAAACTCGACCGCCAGCGGGCGGCCCATCGTTGGGAGACTCATGAACGACCTCAGCCGAGCGGCGGCTCTATAACCGTCCGGCGGGCCTGCTGCCACTGCGACCAGAACGACATCAGCCGGTCCACCGACTCACAGGCCCATGCGCTGACACCCAGCGCCGAGAAAGAAGACACGCGCCGGCACTGCTCCAGTCGGCGATACGAGGTGCTACGCAGCATGGCCGGCCTCCTCGGTCGATTGCGGCTGGGCGGCTTCATAGGCGGCCAGCTCGGGCCAGATGCGCTGCCAGCTCACGGGCCACATCTGCTGCCGGGTCACCTTGAACCCAGCGGCCTGCTCAAGGGCGGCGCCGTGCTCCGAACCCATGCGACGGCGGCCATCGCGCCAGAAGCACACCGTCTGGGTGCTCACATTCAGGGCGCGAGCTACAGCCGCAGGCCCATCGGCCAGCTCAATCGCTCGGACCAACTCCGCGACAACAGGTTCGACAACATCGGTTTTCATGGCTTGCATTCTACACATGTAGATGCTTCCGAGTCTACAACTGTTGTTGCCCGCTTTTCAAGCCTGACCTAGCCTGCCGCCATGTCACTTGGATCACAGGTCGAAAAGTACCGTAACCAGGTCTTGAAGCTGAAGTTTTCTCAGCTCTCAGACCTCTCAGGCGTGGACGTCGGGACGATCAACGCCATGGAAAAGCGCGACAGCAACCGCGCAGACATCCGCGCCGCCATTGCCATCGCAGGAGCCCTCGGGCTCTCACTGGAGGAGCTGGCAGACGAGCAGGCCGATTACAGCGACAAGGTCAAGGCCCACATGGCCCGTGTGTGGGCAAAGGAGCCGGCGCGCCCGCCTCTCGTGGCCGCCGAAAGCGTCGTCATGCCCTGGAGCAGCAGCTACTGGCCCTTCGCATCCATTTCGCCTGAGCGCTTCCGATCCGTGCTGCACCCCGAAGACATCGAGCGCATAGAAACCTACGCCAGAGCCATCATCGACACCCGCGAAGCGGAGGCCTTAAAAAACGTCGGCTGATCGTTGGCCGCTGAAAACGGCGCAGGTGATCCCGTTCCGGCCGCGCAAGGCGGCGGACGCATAGACCCCCTCAGCGCCAGGGGGCGCCGCTCAGAGAATGGTTTCGCCGTTCAGCGTGAGTGACACGACCTGCTTGCGTGATCGGCTCACAGCGCACGACCCGCTGGCCGCCACCTCAAGCCCCAGGCCGTTGCGCATTCGCAGCATCTTGGTGCCTGCGCCCCACGAGAACAGTATCTCGTCACCGCTCTGGAGCCCCTGCACATAGGGAACATCCGCTTTCTCCGGGTCCTTCGACACCAGACGGAAAGCGCGGTCACACAGGTACATGGCGTCAGCGACGGAAAACGCGGCAGGAGCGCTGGGCTTCGTCCCCTTGCTGATGCATGAGCCGATAGCTCCGAGCACCAACAGACTCCCCACGACCTTCTGCCAAAGCGGTACGCCTGAACCGGGAACGCCCGAAATCACGGGCGCTTTCAGCTTCACTGGCGGCGGCGGCGCACCACAGCCAGGACACGCGGCTGCCCTGTCGCTGATCGACTTGCCGCACTCGGTGCACTTGATCAGTGCCATAGCTCCTCCCTGAGTGTTTCCCGCCCACCTGGGCGGCAAACAAAGCTTAAACCGTAACAAGCCGTTGCGCACAGGCTACAAACGTAGAAACGAGATGCAACCATCTACAGTTGTTGACATCTGTTTATCTACGTTTGTAGAATGCCTCCACGCCCACCCCGGGCGACTCATGGAGGCCAGATGGCAAAGCTCAAGACTCCCCCACCACCGGTCAGCAAGACCGTGCAGCGCCTGCTGGCGCAGATCCACGCCGAGGCTGAAGCCGCCACCCTCGCCGCTCTCAGCGCGAAGGACGGCATCGTGGCCTTGCAGGGCATTGATCGGCAGACCGCACGCGTCTACTGCCACCCGACACACCAGAGCGTCGTCATGTTCGCCGACGGCGGCGGCTACAAAACGCGGATGAGCCGGCAACACACGATGCCGGAATCCTGGCGCGACAGCGACTATATGAAGGACGCCTGGCGCCCAGGCCAGTGGAGCGTCGTTCTGTATCAGCGCGACGGTCAGGGTCGCGAATGGGAGTGCGCCCTGGGCGCCCACATCACTGACGACTTCGGCACCCTGGTTTGTGTGGAAGGCGGTGCCGTATGAGCGCGCGCACACACGGCTGCTGCGCCGACAAGGCCTGCACCGACAAGACCTGCATGGAACTGCCCGCCGGGAAGACCTGTGGCCACTGCCACCTCGAACTCATCTGCTGCGAAGCGTTCGGCAAAACGCCGGCAGACACCAATTGCAACTGGTTCCCGCGTCGCTTCAACGAGCGCAAGGCCGCAAGCAAGGAAGGCGGTTCCGCATGAGCCGCCTGCGCACCCCGCCCAGCCTCGCCCAGGCCGCCAGCAACTTCGTCCTGGGCCTGCTCGCCGTCGGCATCTTCTTCGGCGTGCTCTACCTGGCCGCTCTGAACGACAGCCGCGCCGGCATCCATGACGCACTGGACGCCCGCGCAGCACAAGAGACGCGCCTGCAGCGCGCGGCACGCGCCGTCTGCAACGACCACCCCGATCGCGCCGGCCGGCGCATCGAGCCCCGCTGGACGCCCGACGGCCAGCTGGAGTGCCAAGTCGTCATCGCCCAGGAGTCATTCCAATGAGCATCACCACCACCCCAACCGTACCTGCCAGCCGCACCAGCGAGGGCGCCGCCAGCATCGAGCGCCTTCACGACGCCTGGCGCACCGGCGCACTGCGCGTCACGCCAGCCACGCCGGCCCCTCGCCGTGCCTCCATGACGGCCGACCCGCTGCTGCTGGACAGCGGCATCCCCACGCTCACGCAGCGCCAGGCCGCCCGCCACCACCGCAGAGCGCCCCACCTGCACCTGGTGCACCGCGTGGACACCGAGACGGACATCCCCCAGGGCCTGGACGGCGTGGCCATCGGCTACACCGCCCTGCCGGAGGAGCGTTCCCACGCTACGGGCGACGCCGACCTCTACCAGGCCGAGCCCATCGCGCCGGTGGACCGCAGGCTGCGCGCCATCACCTGGCGCGTGCTCCTGGGGGTGTATGGCGTCAGCTCGCTGGTCTTGCTGGTGGTCAGCCTCTATCGCCTGTTCGGAGCCTGAGCCATGCACGCCGCCGGCCGTCTGTTCCTCAGCCGCACGCGCCCCATCGCCAAGCCCGCCGCCGACGGCACCTTCGGCCTGCAGCTGTTCGCGCTGGACCGCCTGGGCGCGCACCAGGTGGAGAGCTGGGTGGTGCTCTGGTACGGGCCCGAAGCCCAGGCCTTCTGGCAACAGCACCAGGCCCAGCTCGTGCCCGGCGCCGTCATCCACGTGCAGACCGAGCGCATGCGCGCCCACCAGGTGGCTCGGTGCGTGCCCGAGATCCACGCCGTGGCCAGCCGCATCGAACTGGAGCAGCACGCCCAGGGCTGCAGCGCGACCACCACCACTTCCCCCACCCACCCGGCCACCACGGCCCACGCCTGACCACGCCATGACCTCCCGATCCATGCAAGCCATCACCCTGTCCGCGCTGCGCCACCTGCGCATGCACGGCACCAGCACGCTCGCCCAGCTCAAGACCACGCTGCCCGGTCTGCAGAGCAAAACGATGCAGAACCTTGCCCAGCTGGGCTACGCGCTGCGCACCGAAGCCGGCTACCAGATCACCGGCAAGGGCAAGACCCGCCTGCAGCAAAACGACGCGCCCAGCACCCCCCCCACGCCGGCCGCCGAGGTGGATGTGTCCGGCGTGTCTGTGGCACAGACCGAGCAGCGCCTGCTGGACACGCTGCGGCGCGCCACCAGCCCCATCACGCTGCAAGAGATCGGCGCTCGCACCGGCCTGCCGCTGAACATCCTGCGCCCCAGCCTGACCACGCTGGTGCAGGCCGGCACCGTGGCCGGCAGCACCGGCAAGCCCTCGCGCTACCGCCTGCGCGAAGCCATGCAGCAGGCCGGCGCAGCCGTGGCCGCCCGCCGCCGCGTGCAGACGGTCAACGGCGCACTGGTGGGCGGCGACTACCGCGGCCAGGAGCTGCTGCGCAACCCCGGCATCGGCCCCGAGCGCTTCACCGCCTTCGAGCTGCCCAGCCGCGTGGGCGACCGGCTGTATTACCCCGATGGGCGGGTGCTGCCCATGCCGAACATGCGGGAGGTGGCATGAAAGCACTCAGACACTGGGTCTACATGCTGGCGGCCAACGCCGCCTTGTTCTTCGGCCTCTACCTGTGGAAGTTCAAGCACCTGGAGGGTGCCGGCAACGTCGTCACGGCCTGGCTGGTGTTCGTCGGCGTGGTGAGCCTGATCGCCGGCTTCGCTGGCGACAAGTCCTGGTTCAAGGACCCACGCTCAGCCACCTTCGACCTGGTCGCCCGAGCGCTGACCTTCGCCATCGCTGGCGTCCTCTTCTTCTTCGGCGACTTCACCCTCGGCGCTCTTTGCGTCGTCGGCAATTTGTGCGTGTCCGTTGCTCGCGAACGCGAGCCAAAACCAACCAGCAAGGCCTGACCACCATGACCACCGAAATCTCTGACCCCATCGCCACCACCGCCAACGACCCCGAGGTCGGCTCCGCCGTCCAGATCCGCCACGAGCTCGTCAACGACGACGGCGCACCGGACCCGGCCGCAGGCCTGCACGGCACCATCGCCGGCCGCGACCCGTTCGGCCACTTCATGATCAAGATCGGCAGCCGCAAGCCCGCCAGCTTCGCGCGCCATGCGTTCATCGTCACCGCGGCGCCCACCAGCCAGAAGGACCAGAACGCCCCCGCGTGGGAATACCCGCAGGACATGCACGTCCAGGCCCCCGGCATCAGCACCGAGACCGAGGCTGTCCGCCTCGTCACCGTCCCACCCCTGCAGGCCATCAACAGCCCCACCAACCCGCGCCGCCGCCGCGGCCTGGACGTGGACAGCCTGCGCGCCCTGGCCGACAGCATCCTCGCCCACGGCCTGGGCAACCCGATCCTGGTGCGCCCGCTGCCCGCCAGCCGCCTGGAGGAAACCGCCGGCATGGACCCGCGCCCGGCCTACGAGGTGATCGCCGGCGAGCGCCGCTGGCGCGCGGCCCAGCTGGCCGATCTGCCCACCATGCCCATGGTGGTGCGCCACATGGACGACCAGGCCGTGCTGGAAATGCAGCTGGTCGAGAACATCGAGCGCGAAGACCTCGACCCCATGGAGGAGGCCGAAGGCTTCCAGCTGCTGCGCGAAAAGCTCGGCTACACCGTCGAGCAGATCGCCGACAAGATGGGCAAGGGCCGCGGCCCCAGCTACGTGCGCAAACGCATGAAGCTGCTGGACCTGACGCCCGAGAGCCGCGAGGCGATGTACGACGGCACGCTCTCGCTGTCCACCGGCATCGTGGTGGCCAAGTACCCGCCCGAGCGCCAGGCCAAGGCCGTGCAGATCATCAAGGCCATGGAGACCAAGGGCGCAGACGGCAAGCCCGTGCCCGCGCCGTTCCGCACAGTGGTGCTGGAGCTGTACCGGAAGCTCAATACCATCATCAAGATCGCCGCCTTCGACACGGCCGACCCGGGCCTGGTGCTGACGGCCGGCCCCTGCAGCACCTGCCGCAAGCGCACCCGCGCCGACGAAGACCTGTTTGCCGAGGCCACCGACGCCGGCGAAGACAGCTGCCTCGACACCGCGTGCTGGGAGAGCAAAACAGCCGCCCATGTGCAGCGCATCCACGTCGACGCCAAGGCCCGCGGGCTGCAAGTGATCGACGGCGACGAGGCGGTGAAAGTGGTCCCCAGCCCCTACAGCAGCCACCGCCAGGGCTACGTGCCGCTTGAAGACTACGCCTACACCGAGGAAGGCCCCGACGGCAAGGAACGCGAAGTCACCTACGCCGACGCCCTGCGCGCCCAGGGCCGCAAGGCGCCCAAGCCGGTGGTTCTGATCAACCCGCACACCGCCAAGGCCGAGGAAGTGATCCCCGTCGCCGTGGCCGAGAAGCTGCTGCCCCAGCAGGTGCAGAAAGCGCGCGCAGACCGCGTGCAGCAGGCCAAGGTACAAGCCCAGCAGGAAGAAGACGCCACGCCACCCGAGTGGCGGGCCATGAAAGACCCCGCCGTGCGCCGCGCTGCCTTGCTGCGCGCGTTCGACGTGATCGCCAGCCGCGACCGCACGATCGACGACTTGCGCTTGATGGCACTGAACGCCTGGGAGTGCGAGCCGGAGCTGACCGAGCAGTGGCTGGGCTGGACTGACGAGATCGAGGGCACCGACATCGAAGACCTGGCCGACTTCCGCCGCCAGAAGCTGCTCGCCCTGGACGCCAGCCAGCTCGCCAGCGCCATCACCATGGCCTGCCTGGAATACGAGGTCACCTCGCACGTGGGCGGCTGGAAGTACCTGCCCAGCAACGACCGCGCCACGCAAGCTCTGCAGGCCTACGGCATCGACATCCTGGCCGTGCGCGACAAGGTTCAGGAAGACCTGCAGCGCCAGCAAGGCAACCCGGACGGCGAGGCCATCGGCGACGACCAGGACGACGCCGGCGACGAAGCTGGGGAAGCGGGTGACGAATGAACGCCCCCATGCTGATTCCCACCGTCGACGCCGCGCTCGTCGGCCAGATCCTGGTCATGGCCACGCTGCTGGAAAAAGCCCTCAACGTGGTGAAGAACGTCGAGGCCGAGGGCTGCGACGAGGGCGAGCAGCTGCAGCAACTCATTGCCGACGGCGAGGCCGCGATCGCGGCCGTGCTGCAGCAGCACGCCATGCCGCAGACCGTCGCTGTGTCGGCTGATCCACCGTATCACCAACCCATCTGACCATGGCTGAAAACCGAGTCACAAAAGACACCACGGGCGAGACCTTTCGCATCCGAACCGCTGGGCACGAATGGGCCACCATCGTGCTGTTCGGCTGGCAGGCCACCGGCAACGACGGTACCCCACGCGAGTGCGGTGAGATCCTGATCCACAGCGGCTTCGGCCAGTGGGCATACAGCTGGGGCCACCTGGGCGTGCCGTTCAAGCGCTTCCTGCTCAAGGCCGAGCGCGGATACGTCGCCACCAAATTCATGGGGGCTGATGCCTACAAGTTCGACGGCCGGCTGACGGTGCTTGAGCTTCGCAAGCGCCTATTGCGCTGGCGCCGGGAAGGTCAGCTCAACACGGAAGAAGCCCGCCAGCTGTGGGACTACATCGAGGAGCGCGAAGTCGAGCTGGAAAGCAGCACCCACGACTTCGTCGGCGTCATGCAGCAGGCCGAGACCGAACTGGTCGCTACGAAGGCCGTGCTCCGCTTCGTGCAGGAACCGTGGGAGCACCTGGCCACGTCGCTGGACATCCAGTTCGCCGGCTTCTGGCGTGAGGTGTGGCCGGTGTTCCTGGAACAGATCAAGGCTGAGGCCGAGGTGCCAGCATGATCCCAGCCCTCTCGATCCGACAGCCCTGGGCCTGGTTGATCGTCAACGGCCACAAGGACATCGAGAACCGCGACTGGTCGACACCGTTTCGTGGCCGGTTCCTGGTGCATGCCGGCCAGACGCTGACCCGTCCGCAGTACGAAGACGTAGTCACCCAGCTGCTGCTCGCCGGCATCCAGATCAGCCTGCCACCCTTCGAGGATCTGCGCGAGCAGTGCGGCGGCTTCGTCGGCTGGTCTCGCGTCGTCGACTGCGTGCGTGAGCACCCGTCCGGGTGGAAAGAGCCCGGCAGTTACGGCTTTGTCCTGGCCGACAGCATGCCCA
Source organism: Hydrogenophaga sp. NH-16 (assembly GCF_004006415.1). Taxonomy (NCBI): domain Bacteria; kingdom Pseudomonadati; phylum Pseudomonadota; class Betaproteobacteria; order Burkholderiales; family Comamonadaceae; genus Hydrogenophaga; species Hydrogenophaga sp. NH-16. Next base: position 936,498 of record NZ_CP029344.1, on the reverse strand, counting down.
TCCCGTTCGTGCCCTACAAGGGGCGCCTGGGATGGTTCAACGCACCCTCGGACCTGATCAAACCATGAAGCGCAAGCCCACCCGCCACGCCGGCAACCCCGTCGAGAACGCCGTGCGCATCAGCTTGCTCAAACGCGAGATCAACGACCTCATCACCATGGCCGACATGCAGGCCAGCTGGGGCGACTCGCCCGCGCAGACGGTGGACCGCTGCGGCCGGGTGTTGTTCGTCGTGTCATTCGCCACCGGGCGCTGCAACGTGCCCGACGACCTGCCAGAGGTCCGAATTCTGCGGGCCATGTGCAACGTGGTGGAACAGCTTGCCCTGGACCACAGCACCCTCGACCAGCACCGCGCCACCCTTTCCAGCGGCCTGCAGGCCGTGCAGCGTCTGCTGCCGCGCCTGAACCTCTGGTCCATTGCCGAAGGCTCGCTGGTGCTCGACCACCTGCTGCTACAGGGCATTCGCCCGCAGGTCGAGGACATGCATCAACTTATCAAGGCACCAGCCGCCCTTCCCTTCGCAGCCTGACCTCCATGCCCAACGGACACTCCACTCAACGCCGAGCCCCCTGGACAGAGGCCGAGTTGCGCACCCTGCGCGCGCTGTACGCCGACACGCCCACGCGCTCGATCGCCACCGCACTGGGCCGCACCGAGGCCAGCGTGGGCATGAAGGCCGTGGCCATCGGCCTGCGCAAGAGCGCCGAGTTCATGGCCGGCGAATTCTCGGGCCGCCTCAAGCCCGGCAACGTGCCCCCCAACAAGGGCAAGCACTACCCAGCGCGTGGCCGGTCTGCTGAAACACAGTTCAAGCCGGGCCAGAAGCCGCACACCACTCTGCCAGTGGGCAGCTACCGCATCAACCGCGACGGCCATCTGCAGCGCAAGATCGGCGAGGAGCCAGGCTGCAACAGCAAGCGCTGGCGCTGCGTGGCAGAACTGGTCTGGTGCGAGGCCAACGGCCCGCTGCCGCCGAAACACATCGTAGTTTTTAAGCCCGGCTTAAAAACTGCCGTCCTCGAAGAAATCACGCTCGACCGCGTCGAGTGCATCAGCCTGGCCGAGAACGCCAGGCGCAACCACCCCCGCAACAAGTCCCCCGAGCTGGCCAAGATCGTCCAGCTCAAGGGCGCCATCACCCGCCAGGTCAACCGCATCAAGCGCGAGGCCGACGAAGCCAGGAGCACCCCAGCATGACCACCGAGATCACAACCCCCCACATCACCCAGCTGCGCCAGCACCTGTTCGGCGCCCTGCAGGATCTCCGAGCGATCGGGCGCGACGGAAAGCCGCTCGACCTCGACCAGGTCAAGGCCCGCGTCAGCATCGCCAGCGCCATCAAGGGCATGGCCGACACGCTGGTGGACACGGCCAAGGTGGAGGTGGAATACCTCAAGGCCACCGGGGCCCCCCGCAGCGACTTCCTGGAGCCGCCAGTGCCGCCGGCGCCGGCCCTTCCTACCCCGCACAACCCGTTTCCGGTGAGCGCGCGGCACACGCTGGGGGGAGACTGATGTGCACCCAGGCCAAGCCGAAACAGCCGCCCAACCCGCTAAGGGAAACACTGCAGCGCCTGCTCCACCACCTGGCCATGGCGCGCGCCACTGGCAACTGCGAAGCCGCGCGCATCACCCACATTCGGTCGGCAAGTTTCCTGGCCGAAACCGCCCTCTGGCAGCTCGACCACCACCCGGCCGCCGGCAACAGATCATGAGCAGTACGGTCCACCTCGAACTCATTGCCGCCGCCTTCGGCGTGCTGGGCACCGTGCTGCTGGCCCTGAACGGCCCGCGCGCTGGCTGGGGCTTCGTGGCCTACCTGGTCAGCAATGCCGGCTGGATCGCCTTTGCGTGGACACATGGCCACTGGGGCCTGCTGGCACAACAGGTAGCTTTCACTGCGAGCAGCCTGGTGGGAGTGTGGGTCTGGCTGGTGAAGCCACGGAGGGATGCCCCGTGATCACCCGCCCAGACCTCACCGACGAAGAAGTCGACGCGATCTGCGAGGGCCTCACGCAGAGCGCCGCCAAGTGCCGCTACCTGCGCAGCCTGGGCCTGCGCGTGGAGCGCCGGCCCAACGGCCGCCCCCTAGTCGCACGTGCTGAGTGGGAGCGCCGCCTGGTCACCAGCCAGGTGATCCCCACCAACGGCGCCGGCAACGCCCCAAAATGGAAAGTCGCGGCCTGACCACCAGCCGCACCAGGAGGACAACCGATGCCACGCACCCGAGACCGCCAGAGCGCGGAAGGCCTGCTGCCGCGCATGGAGGCGCGGCCATGGTCAGACGGGAAGACCATCACCTACCGCTACCACCCCATCGGCGGCAAGCCGATGAACCTGGGCACGGACAAGATCGCGGCGATGCGCAAGGTGCTCGACCTCAACGGCCAGAGCGACAGCTACGGCACGCTGCGCTGGGTGTGGGAGCAGTACCAGACGGCGCCGCGCTGGCTCAAGCTGGCCGAGGCCTCACGCACCGACTACACATCGGCCTGGAAGCAGATCGACGCGGTGCTGGGGCACCTGCAGATATCGGCCATCGACTCGCCCACCGTCGCGAGGTACGTGCACATCGAGCGCGCCAAGGCCCCGCGGCGGGCCGACATCGAGAAGTCCCTGCTCTCGCGCCTGTTCGGCCACGGCATCAAGCTGGGCGTGTGCACGGTGAACGCCACGATCGGCGTGGAGCCACACGGCAGCGAACCGCGCACCGAGGCGCCCAAGGCCGAGGTGCTGGCCAGGTTCCTGGAGTGGCTGCAGAAGCAGACGCCCCAGCGCCAGATCATCGGGATGATGGCCGAGTACGCCAGCCTGGCCGGAAACCGCCGCGTGGAGTTCCTGGACCTGTCGTGGCCACAGATCGACGAGGCGGCCAAGGTGGTGCGGACGAAGCGCGCGAAGCAGCGCGGGAAGAAGCGCGGCGAGGTAATCGAGCTGGTGACCATCACGCCGGCGCTGCAGGCGCTGATCGACCGGCTCAAGGTGGTGCGGGCCCAGCGCGGGGTGGATTGCCTGTACGTGTTCCCGTCGCGCGAAAACAACGCGTACACGGATCGGGGGTTCAAAACGCTGTGGCAGCGCTGCGTACTGCAGGCCATCAAGGACAAGGTCATGACCGCCGAGGACCGCTTCACCTTCCACGATCTGCGGGCGCATTACACGACGGTGCACAAGGAAGTGACCGGTGAACTGCCGAATCTGCACGTTACGACGGCGACGACGGCGCGGGTGTATGACCGGTCGAAGGTGGTGAGGCGGACGGCGCTGTGACCCCTCCTCCTATCGGGATGCTGTATTTCCATCCATAGCCAGAACTAAACTCTACACACCATGGCTGAGTCGTCAATTGAGTGGACCCAACACACCTGGAACCCGGTGACAGGCTGCACCAAGGTGTCTCCAGGGTGCAAGCACTGCTACGCCGAGACGATGGCCAGGCGGTTGCAGGCTATGGGTGCGAGCGGATACGAACAAGGGTTCAAGCTCACGCTGCACCCTGATCGCCTGCAGCAGCCCCTGCAGCGCAAATATCCGACGACCTACTTCGTGAACTCGATGTCGGATCTCTTCCACGAGGAAGTCCCGGATTCATTTATCGAGTCTGTCCTGGCCACGTGCAGCGCAGCCCATCAACACACGTTTCAAATTCTGACGAAACGCGCCGAACGGTTGCCGGTCTTTTTCCGGAAAAGGCATTGCCCGGCCAACGTGGTACTCGGCGTGTCCGTTGAGGACAAAAAGTACGGCCTGCCACGCATTGACTACCTTCGGAAGGTCAAAGCCAAGACGCGATTTCTGTCTATCGAGCCACTGCTGGAAGACCTTGGCCCGATCAACCTCGACGGCATTCATTGGGTAATCGTGGGCGGCGAGAGCGGCCCAGGCGCACGGCCCATGAGCCCAGCTTGGGCTCAGAATGTGCGGGATCAAGCCGCTGCTGCCGGCGTCCCGTTCTTCTTCAAACAGTGGGGGGCCTGGGGGCCTGACGGCGTGAGGCGCAACAAGAAGGTCAACGGCCGCCTACTGGATGGTCGGTTCTGGGACGAGACTCCAAAAATCACCTGATCTTGCTCAGGATGTCGGTGCTGACCCTCTTAGCCAGTGCCAAGGCCTGAGGGCTGTCATTCGCCACCGCGAAGTACAACGCAAACAGAGGCGCGTTGTTTGCACTACCAAGCTTCACGGGGTCGGCAACATAGGGGAAAAGGCCTCGAAGGCGTTCTGTAGTGAACTGGAGAATCGCCTGCCAGCCTCGCTCTCGTTCACGGGGCTGCTCTCCAAACAGGTCCCCTTGAGTCGGCGGGGAATAGATGGCGTCACGCCAGTCCGTTGTCCCGAGGAACGACGTGAGCTTGTTGGCTTTACCTTCGTCAATTCCGCTCTCTCGGACAGCGGCTTGCCTATACAGTCCGCTGAGACTGACCAGGAAGAACACGTCGAGTGCTTTGGTCTCAGCGATTTGTTTCAGCAAACCGTAGTCGCATTGGAGACCAAACGGATCAAGGAATAACACGCCCCGGAACTTTGACCAGTCTCGCCCCAACAGAACCATCGGCAGCAGATCCTGCGCAGTGCCTTTGGCGATCGAGACCTGAGCGCCCTTTGGGTGGGCTGCCTTGAGCTCCTCAAGCTCTCGGATGTGTTTCCGTTTTGGTTCGATGAATTTGTAGTCTCGAAAGCCTGGGGAGCAGTCCAAGGCGATGCGCGCCGATCCGTCAATTTCCTTCTCCCCACCGGCCGCAGACTTGATGCGACACCTCCCGGTTCCAGCAAAGGCGTCGATGTAGATCAGTCTGTACGGCTGCCTGGAGAGGGCCAGGCAGTAGAACTGAAGATAGTCCTTCAGCGCCGCAAGCTTGTCGCTGGTCCAGCCTCCACCAAACCGGTTTGCTGTCATTTCCATCCCCGTGAATTCCCACGGTGGGAATATAGCAGCGGCCAGAAACGACAAAGCCCGGCTGAAACCGGCCTAAGTGCTTGATCTATATGGGGTGGCTGATGGGACTCGAACCCACGACAACAGGAATCACAATCCTGGACTCTACCAACTGAGCTACAGCCACCGCAAGCCTGCCATTATAGCGTGAACCTTTACTGTTTTGGCTCTGGCACCAGGATCTTCACCTTGAACCGTTGCTTGAGCAGCTCGTAGTGCGCCTGCGCCTCGGCGGCGTTCCACCACTGGGCATATTGCTGCACTTCCTGGTTCTGGGCCGAGGGCGTGGCGCGCGGCAGCACCTTCTCCACCTTCACGATTGCATAGCCCTGCTCGCCCAGGTCCACTCCGGCCCAGGATGGCAACTGTTTGGGATCGGTGCTGAGCGCTGCCCTCAGGACCTGTCCGGACACACCTTGCGGATTGTCGCGAGAAACGACCACAGATGCTGGCAGCGCAGTTGTGTCGCTGCCCGACTTGAGTGCCTCCAGCTTGCGGGCACCCTCTTCCTTGGCCATCTGGGCGGACCGCTGGGCGATCAGGCGAGCGCGCACACTGTCGCGGACTTCGGCCAGCGGCAGCGTGCGGGCTGGCGCGTGGTTCACGACGCGCGCCGCCGTCAACTGGCCCGAGGCCGTTTCGATCGCCTCGGTGTTGCGCTTGTTCTGGACGGAGTCGGGCGCGAACAGGGCGGAGAGAAGGCGCTCGTTGGCCAGCACACCGGAGCCCGGTACCGGCTGGCGTGTCAGGCCCTTCGCGGTCTTGATCTCGAGCTTGAACTGGTCTGCCGCGGGCTTGAGGCTTTCCGCCTGCTCGTAGACCGTATTGCCGAAACCGTCCGCGCTCTCTGCGAAGCGCTTCTGCGCCTGCTGCTTCTTCAGATCGGCCTCGATCTGCGGACGCATTTCCTCGAACGTCTTCTGTTTGGGAGCCTTGATGTCGGTGAGCTGGATGATGTGGTAACCGAACTCGGTTTCCACCAGATCAGAAATCTCACCCTTCTTGAGCGAGAAGACCACGTCTTCGAACGGCTTGACCATCGCACCACGTCCGAAGAACTCCAGGTCGCCACCCTTGGCGGCAGACCCGGCGTCCTGCGAGTTGGCCTTGGCCACGGCGGCGAAGGTTTCGGGCGCCTTGCGCACCTGAGCCAGCAGGGCCTGCGCCTTGGCCTTGACCTTTTCGCGCTCCTCGGCGGGCGCGCCGGCCGCGGCATTGAGCAGGATGTGGCTGGCACGCCGCTCCTCGTCACCGGAGAGCTTGGCGACGTTCTCCTTGTAGTAGGCACGCAGGTCCTCTTCGTTGAGCGTCAGGCCCTTGGCGATCTCCGCGGCATCGAGCACGAGGTATTCGACGTCGATCTGTTCGGGCGCCTGGAACAGGGCCTGGTTGTCCTTGTAGAACTGCTCGATCTCGGCATCGGTCGGCGCCACTTTGGCCGCAAAGTCCTTGGCGGCCAGCGTCAGCACGCGCACTTCACGGCGTTCGAAAAATGCGTTGAGCGACACCTGGGCCACGGCCGATGGCGCGAACCCGGTGCCTTGCACACCACCGAGCACTTGGCGCATGGACAGGTCGGAGCGGATGCGGGCTTCGAAGCCCTCGGGCGTCAATCCCTGACGCGCCACCATCTGCGCATAGCGTTCGACATCCAGTGAGCCGTCGGGCTTGCGCAGCGCGGCGATGCCGGGGTCTTCCTGCAGCGCGCGCGCCAGGCGCTGGTCGCTGGTATAGAGGTGGTCCTTCTGCACGGCGGCGGCCAGCACGCGGTCGCGCACCAGCCGTTCCAGCGTCGCGTAGCGCGCGGCGTCGCTGTCGAGCAGTTTGGCATCGAGGTTGGGCATCTGCTCCCGCAGGCGCTGCGCCTCGTTGCGGTGCGCCTCGTCCCATTCGCTCTTGCGGATGTCGTGACCGTCCACCGTCGCCACGGCTTCACCGCGCTGGTTGAAGTCGGTGAAGCCCTGGACACCGAACAGCACGAAAGACGGAATGATCAGTATCAGCAGGAAGCCCATGAGGTACTTCTTGTGATTGCGGATGGAGTCGAACATGCCTGGAATCCTGCTACTTCAAACAAACGCCGACATCGGAATGTCGACAACAAAAAAGGCGAACCCGAGTTCGCCTTCTTGATGGTGGTGGGTGCTGACGGGGTCGAACCGCCGACCTACGCCTTGTAAGGGCGCCGCTCTACCGACTGAGCTAAGCACCCCACCGGGTACCTGGGTTTGCTCAGTTCAGAGCATCCTTGAGGGCCTTGCCCGGACGGAACTTCGGAACCTTGGCGGCCTTGATTTTAATCTCAGCGCCGGTGCGGGGATTGCGACCCTTGCGAGCGGGACGTTTGGTCACGGCGAACGAACCGAAACCCACCAGGGACACCGTGCCACCCTTCTTCAGGGTGGTGCGGATGGCGGTGATGGTGGAGTCCAGTGCACGGGTGGCCGCAGCCTTGGAGATGTCGGCGTGCTTGGCGATGTGCTCGACGAGTTCTGTTTTGTTCACAAATAGCCCCTCTATAAGAAATAAAAGTTCGTCTTATCAGGCGAGTGCGTGGTGGTTAAACACCGGCCGCCACTGCCTGCAGTTTCTGGTTGGGTCACAGGTCGCACCGGTGCGGGAAAGCCACCGCCCACGCGCGTCTTCATTAGACCCACGGGCCTGCTGCACTGTCAATACAGAGGCCATCGAAACCCCCGACGAACGCCAGAACCGCGAGATTCTATGCGGTTTGCATGGGCTCCCAGCGACACTCGCGCGACGAACACCATGCCGCGCGCCGCGTGCCGGATCACCCCGCCTGCACGCTGGCCGCGATCGCCTTGCCGAGATCGCTGGTGCTGGCCTGCCCCCCAAGGTCGCGGGTGCGCGGCGCATCGCTGCCGGGGGCCAGACAGGCTTCGATCGCCCGCATGATGGCGTCATGGGCCTCGCGATGCCCCAGGAAATCCAGCATCATCGCCCCGCACCAGATCTGCCCGATCGGGTTGGCAATGCCCTGCCCCGCGATGTCCGGCGCCGAACCATGAACGGGCTCGAACAGAGAGGGATGCTGGCGCGTGGGGTTGAGGTTGGCGCTCGGCGCGATGCCGATGGTGCCGGTGCAGGCCGGCCCCAGATCGGAGAGGATGTCGCCGAACAGGTTGCTGCCCACCACCACGTCGAAGAAGTCGGGTCGCTGCACGAAGTGCGCGGTGAGGATGTCGATGTGGAACTTGTCGACCTTCACATCCGGATACTCCTTGGCCATCGCTTCCACGCGCTCGTCCCAGTAGGGCATGGTGATGGCGATGCCGTTGGACTTGGTGGCACTGGCCAGGTGCTTCTTCGGGCGGGAGCGCGCAACCTCGAAGGCATAACGCAGCACGCGGTCCACACCGACGCGGGACATCACCGTCTCCTGCACCACGATCTCGCGCTCGGTGCCGGCGTACATGCGGCCACCGATGCTGCTGTACTCGCCCTCGGTGTTCTCGCGCACGATCACCATGTCGATCTCGCCCGGTTCGCGCGGGCTGCCATCGCGCCGCACCACCGGTGCCCGCACGCCGGGCATCAACCGGGCCGGCCGCACATTGACGTACTGGTCGAACTCGCGGCGGAACATCAGCAGCGACCCCCAGAGCGAAATGTGGTCGGGCACCTTGTCGGGCCAGCCCACCGCACCGAAGTAGATCGCATCGTGTCCGCCGATCTGCTCCTTCCAGTCGTCCGGCAGCATCTTGCCGTGGCGCTCGTAGTAGTCGCAGCTGGAGAAGTCGAAGTGGTCGAACTGCAGGCCGATGCCGAACTTCGTTGCCGCCGCTTCGAGGACGCGCAACCCCTCGGGCATGACTTCGGTACCGATGCCGTCTCCGGCGATGACAGCGATGCGATGGACTGATGACATGGAAAGCTCCTGTGGTGGCAATGTGGTGTCGAGCTTACGGCTGTTTATGACAATAATTCATTCATCCATTATTTCCATGAAAGAAAGAATTGGACCGTCCTGATCTGGAACTGGTGCTGGCCGTCCGACGCCACGGCAGCCTTGTCACCGCCGCTCGGGCGCTGAAGGTGGCGCCGTCCGTGGTGACCAAACGACTCGCGGCACTGGAGGCCCGGCTGGGCACACGGCTGTTCCAGCGCACCACCCGCCGCGTGAGCCCGACCGCCGACGGCGACACGCTGTGCGAACGCGCGCAGGAGCTGCTGCGCGCCTTTGAATCGGCCGAGGCGGAACTGCGCGAGCGCCAGGCCGAGCCGTCCGGGCCGGTCCGGCTGGCGGCCACCTTCGGCTTCGGCCGCACCTGGCTGGGGCCGGCACTGGCGTCGTTCCAGTCCCTCCATCCCAAGGTGAGCGTGCAGGTGCAGTTGACGGAACAACTGCCCGACCTCACGTTGGACGGGCTGGACGGGGCAATCTGGCTTTGGAGCGCGCCGGCACAGCGCGCGGGCGAGTGGGTTGCACGGCGGCTCGCCACCAACCAGCGTGTGCTGGTCGCCGCGCCAGCCTACCTGCGCCGGCGCGGAGAACCCCGTTCGCTGGACGAGCTGTCACAGCACGACTGCCTGGTGGTGCGCGAGAACGGTGGCAGCGCCGACCTGCGCTTCGACCACTGGCGCCTTCAGCGAATCGGCGAACGCCAGTGGGTCCATACGCCGGTGCGGGGTCCGCTGTCGAGCAACTCCGGCGAGCTGGTGCGCGACTGGTGCCTGGCGGGCCACGGCATCATGCTGCGCAGCCTGTGGGACGTGGCGCCGCTGCTGGAGCGCGGCGATCTGGTGCGGGTGCTGGACGAATGGAACATGCCCGACGCGGACGTTCACTGGATCGCACCCTACCGGGCGCAGGTGCCTCGCCGCATCCGGCTGCTGGTGGACTTCCTGGCCGAGCGCTTCCGGGACGAGCCCTGGCGCCAGCAGGCCGCCAGCCCGGTCAGCGCGAAGGACGCACCACCAGGCTCACGCCGAAGGCGGTGAGCGCGGTGCCGGCGATCGTCGTCGCCGTGATCGGTTCGGCGAACAGCACCCAGGCGATCAGCGCGGTGCAGGGTGGCACCAGGTACATCAGGCTGGTCACCGACGCCGCCGCACCTCGCTGGATCAGCATGTACAGCAGCGAACTGCCCCCCAGCGTCAGCCCGAGCACGGACCACGCCATGGCACCCACCAGTTCGGCGTTCCAGCGCATGGTTTCGGCCTCCAGCAGCGCCAGCGGCAGCGTCACCACCAGGGCCGCAGCGAGCTGGACCGTGTTCGCAGTGCGCACGTCACAAGGCTGGACGAAGCGCTTCTGATACAGCGTGCCGACGGTGATCGCGAACAGGGCCATCACCGCAAACGACAGGTTCAGCCAGTTGGCCGAATCGCCCGGGCCACCGGCGCCGAACTTGCGCGAGACCACCAGCACCAGACCGGCAAAACCCAGCAGCAGGCCCAGCCACTGGCGGCGCGACACATGGTGCCCGCCCACACTCGTGAGCCAGATCGCGGTGAGCACCGGCTGGATGCCGACGATCAGCGAGGACAGGCCGGAGCCCATGCCGGCCTTGACCGCGGCCCAGACGCCGCCCAGGTAGCCCGCATGCATGAGCACGCCGGTGACGGCCAGGTGGAGGGCCTGCCGGTGGTCGGACGGCCACTTCACCCCGGCCAGCACGATCCAGGGCAGGAAACAGAGGATGGACAGCGCATAGCGCACCGCCAGAAAGGACATCGGCGGTGCATGCGGCATGCCGTAGCGCGCGACGATGAAACCGGTGCTCCAGATCAGCACGAACACCCAGGGCATGGCCCTGAGCCACGCGTTGTCGCTGGTGCCCATCAGCGCGAGCGGGCGCGGATCTCGGGCAGCGCCTTCTGCAGGTAATACACCATGGACCACACGGTCAGCACCGCGGAAATCCAGATCAGCCAGGTGCCCCAGACATGGGTGTCGATCACGCCGAACAGCGTGCCGTGGAACAGCAGGAACGGGATCGCGATCATCTGCACCGAGGTCTTGACCTTGCCGATCATGTGCACCGCAACGCTCTTGGTGGCACCGATGATGGCCATCCACTCACGCAGCGACGAGATGGCGATTTCGCGGCCGATGATGATCAGCGCCACGAACACATCGGCCCGTTCCAGGTGCACCAGAACCAGCAGGCAGGCACAGACCAGGAACTTGTCGGCCACCGGATCGAGGAAGGCACCGAAGGCAGATGTCTGGTTGAGCTTGCGGGCCAGGTAACCGTCGGCCCAGTCGGTGGCGGCGAACACGATGAACATCACCGTGGCGATCAGGTTCTGCTGCGCCGGGCTCACACCTTCCAGGTAGAACACGCCGATGATCAGGGGAATGGCGACGATGCGCGCCCAGGTCAGCAGGGTGGGAAGGTTGAAGAACATGGACGAGATTATGGGGGTGGTTTTGTACACTGGCCCTCCATGTCGCCCCCTCCCCCTCTCCCCGCGGCGCCTCGGAGCTTGGGCACCTTCACCCTGCGGTTCACGCTCGTGGCGGCGTTCACCGGCATCACGCTGCTGGTCAGCCTGGTCATCGGGCTGGCCACCGCCACCCTGGTGGGCGACTTCATGCGCGACGAATTCCGCCTGCGCATGTCGGACCTGGTGGCCGTCGCTGCCACGCAGATCAATGTGCAGGCCCACCACCGCCTGCAGACACCGAAGGACCAGGACAGCCCGGACTACCGTGCCCTGCGCGACCACCTGCGGGAAATCAGGGACCACGGCACCCACATCCGCTTCATCTACACCACCCGCCTGCGACAGGACGGCCAGGTGGTCTTCGTGGTGGACGCCGAGGAGAAACCGGAAGATTTCAGCGCACTCGGCGACGTCTACGCCGACGTGAGCCCTGAACTGCGGGTCGCCCTGTCGGCGCCCCGGGGCACCGCCAAGGCCTTTGTCACGCAGCGCTTCTACACCGATGATTGGGGCACCTGGATGTCGGCCTACGCGCCGCTGTACCTGCCCGACGGTCGCCTTGACGCGGTGCTCGTGCTGGACATGTCGGCGGACCGCATCCTCCAGCAGGAGCGGCAATACCAGTACACCCTCTGGGGCGCCTGCGCCCTGCTCGCGCTGCTGATGATGCCGCTGGCCTACTGGATGGCCCACCGCATCCGACGCCCGCTGTCGCGGCTCGAGGGTGACATGCGCAAGGTGCGCCAGTTCGACCTGGAAAGCACGCCACCCATCCACTCACGGGTGATCGAGATCAACCGCATGGTGGAGCAACTGGAGAGCATGCGTTCGGGCCTGCGGTCGTTCCAGAAATACGTGCCGGCCGAGCTCGTGCGGCGGCTCGTCGCGCGGGGGGTGGATGCCGAGCTGGGCGGCACGCAGCAGGAGATGACCTTCTTCATGTCCGACGTCGAGGGCTTCACAACGCTCAGCGAGCGGCTTGCGCCGGACGAGCTGGTGCACCACCTCGGCGAGTACCTGACCGCGGTCTCCGGCCGCCTGCTGGGTGCCGGTGCCACCGTCGACCAGTACATCGGTGACGCGGTGCTGGCCTTCTGGAACGCGCCCGAACCCGCGGCCGACCATCCGCAACGCGCATGCGACGCGGCCCTGGCGGTGCAGGAGGCTGTTGCCCAGCTCAATCTCGCCTGGGAGGCGCAGGGCCGCCGCGTGGCGTTCAGGACGCGGATCGGGATCAACACCGGAGAGGCCATCGTCGGCAACATCGGCTCCAACGACCGCATGAGCTACACCGTGATCGGCGACGAGGTGAACCTGGTCAGCCGGCTGGAAGCGACCAACAAGTTCTATGGCACCTCGATCCTGTTGTCGGAACACACGCGGCAGCGGGTGCAGGCGCAGTTCGTGACCCGCTTGGTGGACCAGCTCGTGGCGTACGGCAAGAGCCGGCCGATCAGGGTGTACGAGCTGCTGGGTCGCCAGGGCGCGGTGGCGCCGGAGCTGCTGGCGGTAGTGGCCGATTACGAGACCGCGTTTGCCCACTACCAGCAGCGCGGCTTCGGCACGGCAATGGCCCTGCTGGAGCGCCACCCGGACGACCCGCCGTCGCGGGTGCTGCACAGCCGCTGCCGCCGCTACCTGGACCACCCGCCGCTGGCGGAATGGGACGGCAGCTTTCTCTTCACCAGCAAGTAGGCCAGCTCCGCCCCTCAGTGCAGCGCCCGGTAGATGGCGTCGGCCAGTTCGGCCGAAATGCCCTCGACGGTGCTCAGGTCCTCCACGCTGGCGGCCGCCACGCCGCGCACGCCGCCGAAGCGTTGCAGCAGGCGCGCCCGCTTCTTGGGTCCGACGCCCGGGATGTCCTCCAGCTTGCTGCCCCCGGTGCGCACCTTGGCGCGCTGCGCCCGCATGCCGGTGATCGCGAAGCGGTGCGCCTCGTCGCGGATCTGCGCCACCAGCATCAGCGCGGCCGAATCGTGGCCCAGGTAGACTTTCTCGCGCCCGTCGGCGAACACCAGCTCCTCCAGCCCGACCTTGCGGCCCTCGCCCTTCTCGACGCCGACGATCAGCGACAGGTCCAGCCCCAGTTGCTGGAACACCTCGCGCGCCATGCTGACCTGGCCCTTGCCGCCATCGACCAGCACCAGGTCGGGCATGCGCGGGCCCTTTGGCGCCTCGCCCGCCACCTCGGCCGCGGGTTCCGGCGTGTCCGCCGCAAGCGTCTGCGCTTCCACCGCCCCGGCCTGTGCATCAGGCGCCACACCCTGCTCGGCCCGCAGCGCCTCGGCGATCTTGCCGTAGCGCCGCAGCAGCACCTGGCGCATGGCCGCGAAGTCGTCGCCGGGCGTGATGCCGTCGATGTTGTAGCGGCGGTACTGGCTGTTCTGCATCTTGTGCGCCTCGAACACCACGCAAGACGCCTGGGTCGATTCACCCGCCGTGTGCGAGATGTCGAAGCACTCGATGCGCAACTCGTCCAGGTTGTCGTCGGGCAACCCCAGCGCCTCGGCCAACGCGCGCGTGCGCGCCTGCTGAGAGCCTTCTTCGGCCAGCAGGCGCGCCAGCGCGATCTCGGCGTTCTTCTGCGCCATGTCCAGCCAGGCGCGCCGGTGTTCGCGCGGCTGGTGCACCGTGTGCACCTTGGCCCCGTTCTGCTCGGCGAGGGCCTCCATCAGCGTCCGGCTCACGGGATGGCTGGTCACCAGGGTGTGCGGCAGCGCCGCCCCGAGGTAGTGCTGCGCGATGAAGGCCTCCAACACCCGCACGTGCACCCGTTCCATCGGGTCGGTGGCCGGCGATGACTCGGCTTCGGATTCCAGCGCCTCGTCGATCTGGGTCGCGTCCTCCACATGGGCCGGAAAGTACGGCCGGTCGCCGAGGTGCCGGCCACCGCGCACCATGGCCAGGTTCACGCAGGCCCGTCCGCCCAGCACCTTCACCGCCAGCACGTCGACGTCCTTGTCCGAGAGGTTGTCCATCGCCTGCTGCTGCAGCACGCGGGACAGTGCGCTCATCTGGTTGCGGATCTCGGCCGCCTGCTCGAACTCCAGCTTCTCGGCGTGGGCCATCATGCGCGCCTGCAGCGCGTCGAGCACCTCCTGGGTCTCACCGCGCAGGAAGCGCTCGGCGTCGGCCACGTCCCGCCCGTAGGCTTCGGTGTCGATCAGGTCCACGCAGGGGCCGGTGCAGCGCTTGATCTGGTAGAGCAGGCAGGGGCGTGTGCGGTTGGCGAACACCGTGTCCTCGCAGGTGCGCAGGCGGAACACCTTCTGCAGCAGGGTGATGGTTTCCTTGACCGCCCAGGCGCTGGGGTACGGGCCGTAGTAGCTGTGCCGCCGGTCGACCACGCCGCGGTAGTAGGCCATGCGCGGGAACGCGAGCATCGGCAGGGGTTTGGTCCCGGCGGTCCGGAAGGTCTCACGCGTGCCGGTGATCTTGAGGTAGGGGTAGCTCTTGTCGTCCCGGAACAGGATGTTGAACTTGGGGTTCAGCGTCTTGATCAGGTTGTTTTCCAGCAGCAGCGCCTCCGCCTCGGTGCGCACCACCGTGGTCTCCATGCGCACGATGCGGCTGACCATGTGGCCGATGCGGGTGCCGTCGTGGTTCTTCTGGAAGTAGCTGCTGACGCGCTTCTTCAGGTTGCGCGCCTTGCCCACATAGAGCAGCTGGTCCTGGGCATCGAAATACCGGTACACCCCCGGCAGGCCAGGCAGGGCCGCCACTTCGGCCAGCAGTTGTTCGGAGTGCGGTGCGTCGGGTGCGGGACTGGACATGGGGCCGTATTGTGAATCCGCCGCCATGGACAATCGGCGCATGCAATGGGACATCTTCTGCCGGGTCATCGACAACCTGGGCGACATCGGCGTGTGCTGGCGGTTGTGCGCGGGACTGGCGGCGCGCCAGCAGCGTGTGCGTCTGTGGATCGACGTGCCCGACGATCTGGACTGGATGGTGCCCGGCGCCCGGGAGGGTCACATCCCCGGGGTCGAAGTGATCCACTGGACGGAGCCGCTGAAGGTTGCCCACGCCGGCCCCGCCGCCGACGTCTGGATCGAGGCCTTCGGCTGCGATCCGGCGCAGGAATGCCTGGATGAGCTGGCCTTGCGCGTGCGACAGGGCGCTGCGGCGCCGGTCTGGCTGAACCTGGAATACATGAGCGCCGAGGCCTATGTCGAGCGCTGCCACCGCCTGCCCTCGCCCATCATGACCGGGCCGCTGCAGGGCCTGACCAAGTGGTTCTTCTACCCGGGCTTCACCCCCCGGACGGGGGGGCTGCTGCGCGAAACGGACCTGCCTGCGCGGCAGTCGGCCTTCGACGCGCCCGCCTGGCTGGCGTCGCAGTCGCTGCCGGTCGGCGGGCTCCCCAGGGCCAGCCTGTTCTGCTACGAGCCCCCTGCCCTGCGCGCCGTGCTCCAAGAGGCGGGTGCGCAGGCGCCCAGCGACTGGCTGGTCACCACCGGCCGCGCCGCCGACGCCGTGGCAGCCGAGCGCGGCCGGGGTCTGGACACCGGTCTGGCCCGGCTGCACACCGTGCCCCGCCTGACCCAGCACGACTACGACCACCTGCTCTGGTCCTGCGACCTGAATTTCGTGCGCGGCGAGGATTCGCTGGTGCGCGCGCTGTGGGCCGGCAAGCCCTTCGTCTGGCACATCTACCCGCAGCACGACAACGCCCACCACGCCAAGCTGGAGGCTTTCCTGGACTGGCTGGAGGCACCGCCCTCGCTGCGCGATTTCCACCGCGCCTGGAATGGCATCACGGCCCCCGGCACTGTCTGGCCGGGCTGGGACGTGGTGAACACCTGGCAGCCTTGCGCCCTGGCGGCGCGCCAGCGCCTGCAGGCCCAGCCCGATCTGATCGGCCAGCTGATCGGCTTCGTCACTGGAAAGCGTTAAAATTCAAGGCTTTGCTAGAAGCGTCGCCGCACAAGGAACCGCGGCCCAACTGTTGGAACCCCTATGAAAATCGCCCAAGAAATCCGCGCCGGCAACGTGATCATGCACGGCAAGGACCCCATGATCGTCCTGCGCACCGAGTACGCCCGCGGCGGCCGCGGCGCCGCCACCGTCCGCATGAAGCTCAAGGGCCTGCTGGGCAACATCGGCACCGAAGTCGTCTTCAAGGCCGACGACAAGATGGACCAGATCATCCTGGACAAGAAGGAGTGCACCTACTCCTACTTCGCCGACCCGATGTACGTCTGCATGGACACCGAGTACAACCAGTACGAAGTGGAAGCCGAGAACATGGGCGACGCCCTGAACTACCTGGAAGACGGCATGGCCGTTGAAGTGGTGTTCTACGAAGGCAAGGCCATCTCCGTCGAACTGCCCACCAGCATCGTGCGCGAAATCACCTGGACCGAGCCCGCCGTCAAGGGCGACACGTCCGGCAAGGTGCTCAAGCCCGCCAAGATCGCCACCGGCTTCGAAATCGCCGTGCCGCTGTTCGTGGAACAGGGCGACAAGATCGAAATCGACACCCGCACCGGCGAATACCGCAAGCGTGTCTGATCCGGTACCCGCTCCACAGAAAGGCTCCCGCAAGGGAGCCTTTTTTGTTGTTGCTACCCTTGCACCATGGACCTACTCTCCCGCATCGCCGACGTCATCATCCCGGTCTTCCTGATCGTGGCCATCGGCTACGGCTACGCGCGCCGCAAGGTGCCGGACCTGTCCACCTTCAACCGCATCGCGCTGGACGTGCTGGCGCCGGTGCTGGTGTATTCGGCTCTGGCGGCCAAGGACTTCCGCCTGGCCGATCATGTGCCGCTGCTGATCGGCGGCACGGTGCTGATCCTGGGCAGTGGCCTGCTGGCCTGGCCGCTGGCGCGCTGGTTCGGTGCACAGCCGCGCACCCTGGTGCCGGTGGTGATGTTCAACAACTGCGGCAACATGGGTCTGCCGCTGGCCCTGCTGGCCTTCGGCCCGGCGCACTTCGGTGCGGCGGTCGCGCTGTTTTCGGTCAGCAACCTGTTCCACTTCTCGCTCGGCGCGCGCATCACCAGCGCATCAGCCCGCACGCGCGACCTGCTGACCAGCCCGCTGATGGTCGCCACCGTGCTCGGGTTTGCCAGCGCGCTCACCGACCTCCGCCCTCCCGACGTGCTGCTGGGGGGGCTGAAGCTGCTGGGCGACGCGATGCTGCCCATGATGCTGTTCGCCCTGGGCGTGCGACTGACCTCGCTCACCCGTTCCGGTCTGGCACTGGGTCTGCTGGGTGCACTGGCCAGACCCCTGCTCGGCCTGGCCATCGGCATCCCTCTTGCTTGGGCCCTGGGACTGGAGGGTGCGGCGCGCGGACAGCTGCTGCTGTTTGCGGCCCTGCCCCCGGCCGTGATGCAGTTCATGCTGGCCGAGCGCTACCACCAGGAGCCCGACAAGGTCGCCGCCATGATCATGCTGGGCAACGCCCTGGCGGTGGTCTTCGTGCCGCTGGCCCTGGCCATCGGGCTCTGATCCGTACTTGTCTGTCACCGAGGATTTCGCATGGAAACCACCCAACACCTGAGCGAACAGCGCATCGCCGACGCCTGGGCCGACCTGCAGGCCCATTCCAACAACGGCAACGCCCTGCAGGCGGATGCCTACCGGCTGGCCTTTGCCGACCCCGAGTTCCTGCTGCGACGCGAGACCCGCGGCATCCGTTTCCAGCTGGAAATGCTCAAACCCGACCTCGCGCAGCAGCAACTGGGCATCGAGAACACCATCGTGGTCTTCGGCAGTGCGCGCTTCCGTGAGCCAGACGAGGCCAGGGCCAACCTGGAGAAGGCCATCCAGGGCGGTGACGCCGAGACCATACGCAGGGCCGAGGCGCTGCTGCGCAACGCCCACTACTACGAAGAGGCGCGGGAATTCGCCCGCATCGTGGCGCGCTACAGCCGCGGCTGCCCGCGGCACGACCAGCTGTTCATCTGCACCGGCGGCGGCCCGGGCATCATGGAAGCGGCCAACCGCGGGGCACACGACGAGGGCGCACTCAACGTCGGTCTGAACATCTCACTGCCGCACGAGCAGTCGGGCAACCGCTTCATTTCGCCCGAGCTGAGCTTCAAGTTCCACTACTTCGCGCTGCGCAAGATGCATTTCATGATGCGCGCGAAGGCGCTGGTTGCCTTTCCGGGCGGCTTCGGCACGCTCGACGAGTTGTTCGAAGTGATCACCCTGGTGCAGTGCAAGAAGGCCAAGCCGGTGCCCATCGTGCTGTTCGGCAGCCACTACTGGAAGCGCCTGCTGAACCTGGAGGTGCTGGTCGAGGAAGGCACGATATCGCCCGAGGACCTGAACCTGTTCAAGCTGGTCGACGACCCGCAGTCGGCCTGGGACCACATCGTGCGCTTCTACGACTTGAGGACCTAATACCCTCCGCCGAGGGCTTTGTACAAAGCCACCTGGTTCTGCTGCTGCGCCAGCCGGGTCTGTGCCAGCGCCTGCTGGGTGGCGAACAGCGAGCGCTGCGCGTCCAGCACATCGAGGTAGCTTGCCACGCCGTTGCGGTAGCGCAGTTCGGCCAGGCGGAAGCGATCTGTCTCTGCCTGAGCCTGGGCTTCCTGGGCCGCGAGCTGTTCGCCCAGTGTGGCGCGCCCGGCGAGCGCGTCGGCCACCTCGCGGAACGCGACCTGGATGGCCTTCTCGTACTGGGCCATGGCGATGTCGCGCGCAGCCTTGGCCGCGTCCAGGTTGGCCTGGTTGCGCCCCATGTCGAAGATCGGCAGCAGGGCCTGCGGCGCCAGCGTGAAGCCCCAGGACCCGTCCTTGAACAGGCCCGAGAGCTCGGTGCTGACGGTGCCGATACCAGCGGTCAGCGAGATGCGCGGGAAGAACGCGGCCCGCGCGGCGCCGATGTTGGCGTTGGCCGCGACCATCTGCTGTTCGGCCTGCCGGATGTCGGCGCGGCGGGTCAGCAGTTGCGACGGCAGGCCTTCGGGCACCGGCTGGAACGGTGCCACGTCGCCCGCGCCGGGCAGCAGGTTAGCCGGCACCTCCTGCCCCACCAGCAGGGTCAGGGCATTGAGGTCCAGCGCGATGGTCCTGCGCTGTTGGGCCAGCGTGGCGCGTGCCGCCGCAGTCAGGGACTCCGCCTGGCGCAGGTCCAGCGCGGACGCGGCACCGTTGTCAAAGCGCAGCTTGGTCAGCCGCAGCGAATCCTCTCGCGTGGCCAGGGTGCGCTGGGTCAGCGCCAGCAGCGCCTCGTCGGTCTGCAGGCTGAGCCAGCTGCTGGCCACCGAGGCGACCAGGCTGGTCTGCACCGCGCGCTGCGCTTCCTCGCTGGCGAGGAACTGGGCCAGCGCGGCGTCCTTGAGGCTGGCCACGCGGCCGAAGAAATCCAGCTCCCAGCTGGCCATGGCCAGACCCGCCGTGTAGTTGCTGCTGATGTCGCCGCTGGGGGTGGGCTGGCGGTTGCCGGCCACCGTGGCGTTGACGGTCGGCACCTGGTCGGCGCGGCGCACCTGGTACTGCGCACGCACCTGTTCGATGTTGAGTGTCGCCACGCGCAGGTCGAGGTTGTTCTTCAGGGCCAGCGCCACCAGCTCACGCAGGCGGGCGTCGGTGATGAAGCTCTCCCAGGCCTGCACCGGGCCGCTGGCCGTGACCGAGGCCGGCTGACCGGGGAAGGTGGCCGGCACGGGCGCTGCGGGGCGCTCCAGCGTCGGCGTCATCGAACAGCCGGCGATCAGGGCCGCTGCCGCCAGCGCGCCCAGGGAAATGAAACGGGTGTCAGACATGGTGTACCCCATGGTGTTGGGCCTCGGACTCGTGCAGACGCTGCTGGCGCTCGCTGTCCTTGAAGAACGTGCGGACCAGCACGAAGAAGATCGGAACGAAGACCACCGCGAGCACCGTGCCGGTCAGCATGCCGCCGATCACGCCGGTGCCGATGGCGCGCTGGCTGGCCGAGCCGGCCCCGCTGGCCAGGAACAGCGGCAGCACGCCTAGGGTGAAGGCCATCGAGGTCATCACGATCGGACGGAAGCGCATGTGCGCCGCCGCCAGCGCCGCCTGAATCACGTTGTGGCCCTGGGCCTGCATGTCCTTGGCGAACTCGATGATCAGGATCGCGTTCTTGGCCGACAGGCCAATGATGGTGATCAGACCCACCTGGAAGTAGACGTCGTTGGCGTAGCCGCGCAGCAGCGTCGCCAGCAGCACGCCGAGCACGCCCAGCGGCACCACCAGGATCACGGCCATCGGGATCGACCAGCTTTCGTACAGCGCGGCCAGGCAGAGGAACACGGCCAGGATGGCGAAGGCGTAGAGGATCATGGCCTGCGAGCCGGCGAGTTTTTCCTCGCGCGACTGGCCGGTCCATTCGAAGCCGAAGCCCTGCGGCAGCTTGGCCGCCAGCGCCTCCATCTCGGCCATGGCCTGGCCGGTGCTCACGCCCGGCGCGGCGCTGCCGCTGATGCGCATGGCCGGGTAGCCGTTGTAGCGCACGGTCTGCATCGGGCCGGTGATCCAGTGGGTGCTAGCAAAGGCCGACAGCGGCACCGCCTGCCCCTTGTTGTTGAGCACGTTGATGCGCAGCAGGTCTTCGGGCTGCATGCGGGCCGTGGCATCGGCCTGCACCACCACGCGCTGCAGGCGCCCGGCGTTGGGGAAGTCGTTGACGTAGCTGGAGCCCAGTGCGGTGCCGATGGCGGCGCTGATGCTGTCGAAGCCCACGCCCAGCGCGTTGGCGCGGTCGCGGTCGATGTCGATCTGCAGCTGCGGCGCGTCTTCCAGACCATCCGGCCGCACCTGGGTCAGCAGCTTGCTCTGCGAGGCCATGCCCAGCATCTGGTTGCGCGCGGCCACCAGCGCGTCGCGGCCCAGACCGGCGCGGTCCTGCAGGCGGAAGCTGAAGCCAGACGACGCACCCAGTTCAGGGATGGGGGGCGGGCTCAGCGGGAAGATGAAGGCATCCCGGATGCCCGACAGCGCACCGAAGGCCCGGCCGGCGATGGACTGCGCGTCGCTGCCCGGCGCCGTGCGATCAGCCCAGTCCTTGAGCGTCACGAAGGCGAGCGCCGCGTTCTGGCCCTGGCCCGAGAAGCTGAAGCCCAGCACGCTGACCATGCTCTGCACTTCCGGCTGCTGCAGCACGAATCCTTCGACCTGCTTCATCACGTCCAGCGTGCGCTCCTGCGTCGCACCCGGCGGCAGCTGCACGTTGACCAGCATCGTGCCCTGGTCTTCGTTGGGCAGGAAGGAGCCCGGCAGGCGCTGGTAGACCAGTGCCACGGCCGCCACGATGGCCACGTAGATCAGCATCGTGCGGCCCGCGCGCGGCAGCAGACGGGCCACACCGGCCTCGTAGCGCTTGGCGGTGCGAGAGAAGGTGCGGTTGAACCAGCCGAAGAAGCCCTTCTTCTCGTGGTGGTGCCCGGCCTCGACCGGTTTGAGCAGCGTGGCGCACAAGGCGGGCGTGAGCGACAGCGCCATGAAGGCCGAGAAGGCGATGGACACGCCCATCACCGCCGCAAACTGGCGGTAGATGTTGCCCACCGAGCCACTGAAGAAGGCCAGCGGCACGAACACCGAGATCAGCACCACGGTCACGCCGATGATGGCGCCCGAGATCTGGCCCATGGCCTTGCGCGTGGCCTCCAGCGGCGGCAGGCCCTCCTCGCTCATGATGCGCTCGACGTTCTCCACCACCACGATGGCGTCGTCCACCACGATGCCGATCACCAGCACCATGCCGAACATGGTCAGCACGTTGATCGAGAAGCCCATGGTCAGCAGCGCGGCGAAGGTTCCCAGCAGCGCCACCGGCACCACCACCGTGGGAATCAGCGTGTAGCGCCAGTTCTGCAGGAACAGCAGCATCACCAGGAACACCAGGGCCACGGCTTCGGCCAGGGTCTTGGCCACTTCCTGGATCGAGATCTTCACGAACTTGGAGCTGTCGTAGGGAATCGTCCAGCTCATGCCCTTGGGGAAGAACTTCTCCAGCTCGGTCATGCGGGCACGCACGGCTTCCGCGGTGGCCAGCGCGTTGCCGCTGGGCGCCAGCTGCACGCCGATGCCAGTGGACGGCTTGCCGTTCAGGCGCGCCGAGGTGGCGTAGCCCTGGGCGCCGAGCTCGATGCGGGCCACGTCCTTCAGGCGCACGGTGGCGCCGTCGCTGCTGGCGCGCAGCACGATGTTGCCGAACTGCTCGACGCTGGCGAGCTGGCCATTGACCACCACGGTGGCCGAGATGCTCTGCCCTGCCACGTTGGGCAGTGCGCCGATTTCACCGGCCGAGACCTGGGCGTTCTGCGCGCGGATCGCGTTGGTGACGTCGGCCGCGCTGAGGTTGAAGCCCAGCAGCTTGGCCGGGTCGATCCAGATGCGCATCGCACGCTCGGTGCCGAACAGCTGGGCCTGGCCGACACCGGGCAGGCGCTGGATTTCAGGCACGACGCTGCGCGAAGCGTAGTCGCCCAGGGCCACCGGGTCCAGGGCGGGGTCGTCGCTGGTCAGGATCGCGAACAGCAGGAAGTTGTTGCGCGACTTGTCGACGCGCACACCCTGCTGCGTCACGGCCGCCGGCAGGCGGGGCGTGGCGCGCGCGAGCCGGTTCTGCACATCCACCTGCGCCAGGTCGGCGTTGGTGCCGGGTTCGAAGCTCAGCGTGATGCTGCCGGTGCCGTTGGCCTGGGCCACGGCTTCCATGTAGATCAGGCCGGGCGAGCCGTTCATCTCCTGTTCGATGACGGACAGCACGCTGTCTTCCAGCGTCTTGGCCGACGCCCCCGGGTAGGTGGCGTTGATGATGATGGAAGGCGGCGCCACCGGCGGGTATTGCGCGATCGGCAGCTGGGTGATGGACACCGCGCCCGCCACCATGATGAAGAGCGCGATCACCCACGCGAAGATGGGGCGCTCGATGAAGAATTTCGCCATGTCGGGCGCTCCTTACTTGGCGGCTTCCGCAGCGGGTTTGGCCTCGGCAGCGGGCTTGGCATCCGGTGCAGGGGCGGCCGGGGCCGCTGGCTGGCTGCCAGGTGGCGTCCAGGGCACGGCCTTGACCGGGGTGCCCGGGGGCATCATCTGCAGCTTCTGGAAGCCGTCGACCATCACCTGTTCGCCTGCCTTCAGGCCATCGAGCACGACCCAGCGGCCGCCCTGCTGCCCGCCCACCTTGACCGGGCGTTGTTCGATCTTGCCGTCCGCGCCCACCACCGACACCGTGTCGCCCTGGGCCGTGCGCGTCACCGCCTGCTGCGGCAGCGTGATGGCGTTGCTCGCCACGGCCTGCTCCAGCCGCACGCGCACGTACAGCCCCGGCAGCAGCATGCCGCCCGGATTGGGCACCTCGGCGCGCAGCGTCATCTGGCCGGTGGTGGCGTCGACCGTCAGATCGGAGAACAGCAGCTTGCCCGGCTTGGCGTGTTCGCTGCCATCGTCGAGCACCACGCGGACCGCGGCAGCGCCGTCACCGGCGCCCTTGAGCTGGCCGGCCTCCATCGCGCGCTTCAGGCGCATGGCCTCGGTGGCCGACTGGGTGAAGTTGACATACAGCGGGTCGACCTGCTGGATCACGGCCAGCGCGGTCGCCTCGCCCTGCCCGACCAGCGCGCCCTCGGTCACCAGCGCCCGGCCGATGCGGCCCGAGATGGGTGCGGTCACGCTGGCATAGTTCAGATTGATGCCCGCGGTTTGCACAGCGGCCTTGGCGGCGGCCACATCCGCCTCGGCGGCCTTCTGGGCTGCCACCGCGTTGGTGTACTCCTGCTGGCTGATCGCGTTCTCGGCCACCAGCGGCTTGTAGCGCTCGGCCACCGCAGTGGTGCTGGCCAGGTTCGCCTGGGCACGGGCCAGGCTGGCCTGGGCACTCTGCAACGTGGCCTGGTAGGGCGCGGCGTCGATGCGGAACAGCGCCTGACCGGCCTTCACATCGCTGCCTTCCTTGAACAGGCGCTGCTGCAGGATGCCGGCCGCGCGGGCCCGCACCTGTGCCACGCGAGAGGCCTCCAGCCGGCCCGGCAGTTCGGTCTGCAGACCGACATCGCCCGGCTGAACGGTCACCACGCCCACTTCCGGCGCGGGCATGCCCCCACCCGGTGCGCCGCCACCGGCAGGCGGTGCATCGGCCTTGCCGCAGGCGGCCAGCGCCGCCACCAGGGGCAGCAGCAGGAAGGTCTGGCGCAGACGAGCGCCAGAGGATGTGCGCGCCGCGGGCGGCGTCGGGGAAACGGGGGATGAAGCGGGCATGAAGAACCTCATGGGCGACGGATGAAGACGGAACCTGGACGGACACGCCATCCTGCGCAAAGCGCATGCCAGCGTTACCGAAGGGGTCGCAGTATACATACATACACGAATGTATGTATATTCGCAGGGTTGTTTTTTATACCAACAGATCACCATGGTCCGACGCACCAAGGCCGACGCCGAAGCCACACGCACCGCCCTGCTCGACGCCGCCGAACAGCTGTTCCAGGCCAACGGGGTCTCACGCACCTCGCTGCAGGACATCGCGAGCGCGGCAGGCACCACGCGCGGAGCGATCTACTGGCACTTCAAGGACAAGGCCGATCTTTTCAACGCCATGATGGACCGGGTGACACTGCCTCTGGAACAGTCGACCTATGCCGCGCAGGCCGAGGAAACGCCGCTGCAGCAGATGCGCATGTCGGTGCTGACGGCCCTGCACAAGACCGCCACCGACGAACAGGCGCGCCGCGTGTTCGAAATCGCCACCCAGCAGGTCGAGTACAACGGCGAGATGCTGGCCGTTCGCGAACGCAAGCTGCGCTGGCGCGACGAGTACCTGCTCTATCTCACCCAGCAGTTCGAGGCCGCAGCCGCCGACGCGGGCATCCGCCTGTCCATCCCTACCCGCAGCGCGGCATTGGGCCTCAAGGCCATCCTCACCGGCGTGCTCGACAACTGGCTGCTCGACACCAGCGACTTCGACCTGGTCCAGGTTGGCGCCCAGGTGATGGACAGCTACCTGGCGGGGCTGGGCTTCAGCGCCCCGGGGGCGCCGAAGGCGGCAGCGCCTCGGGCTGCGGTGCGCGCGAAGGCAGCCGCAGATGCAGTGCCGCCTGCGCCAGCAGGTTCGCCGACACCGGCGCGGTCACGAAAACGAACAGCGTGATCAGCAACTCGGCAAGGCCGGGCCGCCCCTGCGCCCAGCCCAGCAGCAGCGAAGCCAGCAGCACCCCACCCACGCCCAGGGTGGACGACTTGGTGGGCGCGTGCAGTCGCATGTAGAAGTCGGGCAGGCGCACCATGCCGATGGCACCCACCAGCAGGAAGAAGGCCCCGACCACGATCAGGATCGCGGCCGCCCATTCGATCACCGGGTTCAGTTCCATCGTTTCACTCCACCACATCGCCGCGGCTGAGGTAGCGCGCCAGCGCCACCGTGCCGACAAAGCCCAGCAGCGCCACGATCAGCGCAGCCTCGAACAGCAGCGGGGTCTGCCAGCGCAGACCGAGCAGCACCACCAGCGCCACCAGACTCAGGTAGAGCGTGTCCAGCGCCAGCACGCGGTCGGCGATGGTCGGGCCACGCAGCAGGCGCCAGCCGCAGAGCAGCAGGGTCAGGGTGACGGCGCCAATGCCCAGGGTCAGCGCGATATCCAGCACGCTCATGTGGCGCCCTCCCCGCCCTGCCGGAAGATGGCCATCAGCGGCGCCTCATAGCGCGCCTTCATCTCGGCCACCATGCCGGGCGCGTCGTCGCAATTGAGCGCGTGCACCCAGATGCAGGGTGCCACCTCGTCCACCACGGCCGAGACCGTCCCTGGCGTCATGGTGATGATGCTGGCGAACAGCGCGTTGACCCGGTGGTGTTCGCAGGCCAGCGGCACGCGCAGCCAGGCCGGCTGCGGACGGCTCATGGGGCCGAGCACCAGCCGGGCCACGGTGATGTTGGACAGTACGATGTCCCACAGCACCACGAAGGTCAGACGGAACGCGGCTCCCCAGCGGATCGGGCTGCCCGCGTGCAGCAGGCCACGCAGCAACCGAGGGACGATCAGGCCGAGCAGCGCGGCCGAGAGCAGGTGCACCGGCTCCAGGCTGCGCGAGAGCGCCAGCCAGCTGGCCGCCAGCAGCAGGGACAGCACCGGGTGGTCGAACCAGCCACCGCGGCGGTCGAGGGTGTCGGATTTCATGGTTGCTTCTCCTGGGCGGGGGCGGCGCGCTGGCCGTCGTAGGGGCGCATGCTGGGCGGTGCGTCCGGCCCGAGCACGGCGCGCACGTAGTCGGCGTTGACCGAGAGCTGCGCCGCGGCGGCGTCGGTGTAGCGTTTGACCGGCGCGGCCAGCACGGCCAGCGCCACCGTCAACGCCATGAAAGCCCACACAGGGGCCTGCAGGTGGGCACTGCTGCCGGGAGCGCCCTGATCCACCGCGGGCTGCACATGCCAGAACACGATCACGCCGGCACGCGCCAGGCCGATGATGGTGAGGAAGCCCACCCCCAGCACCACACTCCAGACCCAGGCCTGCGCCACCAGACCGCTGCTGGCCTGCAACACCATGAGCTTGCCCAGGAAGCCCGGCAGCGGCGGCAGGCCCGCTGCCGAGGCGGCGCCGAACAGCAGCATCACGCCCAGCAGCACCGGCTCGCGCACCGCGTGCGCCGGCTGCAGCCGGTCCATGGTCTCGCCGCGCTGCGCCGCGATCAGCTCCACCAGCAGGAACAGGCCCGCCACCACGATGGTGCTGTGCAGCGTGTAGTACAGCGCGGCCGACAGCGTCGCCGGACTGAACAGCCCCACCGCGGCGAGGATGGTGCCCACCGAGGACACGGTGAGGTAGCCCACCAGCCGGCCCAGGCCATGCGCCGCCAGCGCGCCCAGCACACCCAGCGCACTGGTGGCCAGGGCCAGCGGCAGCAGCCAGTCGGCCACCGCCAGCGCGGCGCCACCGGCCTCAGCACCGAAAATCTGCCAGTGCACCCGCACGATGCTGTAGACGCCCACCTTGGTCATGATGGCGAACAGCGCCGCCACCGGCGCGCTGGCCGCGGCGTAGGTGCCGGGCAGCCAGAAGTACAGCGGCAGCATGGCGGCCTTGAGGCCAAACACCACCAGCAGCACCAGCGCGGCGGCCTGCGCGAACAGCAGGGTGTCGCCCTGCAGCAGCGCCAGGCGCCGGCCCACATCGGCCATGTTCAGCGTGCCGGTGGCGGCGTAGACCAGCGACAGGCCGATCAGAAACAGGCCCGAGGCCACCAGGTTGAGCACCACGTAGTGCACGCCCATGCGAAAGCGCTCGCGCCCCTGGCCGTGCACCAGCAGCACGTAGGACGCGATCAGCAGCACCTCGAAAAACACGAAGAGGTTGAACAGGTCGCCAGTGAGGAAAGCGCCGCACAGGCCCATGAGCTGGAACTGGAAGATGGCGTGGAAGTAGCGGCCACGCCCGTCCCAGCCACTGGCGGCATACCAGAGCACCGGCAGCGCGACCAGGTAGGTCAGCAGCACCATCAGCGCCGAGAGCCGGTCGACCACCATGACGATGCCGAACGGCGCCGGCCATTCGCCCAGGCGGTAGACCAGCAGCTCGCCGCCGGCCGCGTGCCGCACCAGCCCCACCGCCATGAACAGGCCGAGTGCCGTGGACAGCAGCGCGATGCGGCGGCGCCAGCGCAGCGGCGCGTCGTCGTGCGCCCCGCCCTGCCCGGCCATGCCGCCGGCATCGCCGATGAGTAGCAGCACCGCCGCCGTCAACATGGGCAGCACCACCGACAGCACCGGGGCGTGCTGCAGCCAGAAACCGAACAACGAACCCGTCATGCGCGCGGCCCTCCGCGCTCGTGGCCATCCACGTGGTCGTTGCCGCTTTCATGGCGGCTGCGCAGCGCCAGTTCCACCACGAAGCCGGTGGTCGCAAAGCCGATCACGATGGCGGTGAGCACCAGCGCCTGCGGCAGAGGGTCGGCCACCGGACCCTCGCCCACCAGCACCGGCGCGGCGTTGCTCCACAACCGGCCCATCAGGAAGATGAACACGTTGACCGCATACCCGAACAGCGACAGCCCCAGCACCACCGGGAAGCTGCGACCGCGCAGCATGAGGTAGATGCCGGTGGCGGTGACCATGCCCACGCCGGTGGCGAGAAGAAATTCCATGCTCATGCGGCACTCCTTGGGGTGGGGGTGGCGGTGGCGGGCAACTCGCGCGAGGCCTGACCCAGCACCGAGATCGTCAGCAGCGTGCTGCCCACCACAGTGAGGTAGACGCCCAGGTCAAAAATGGCAGCGGTGGCCAGCGGCAGTTCGCCCAGCATCGGCACATGCGGGTGGCCGTGGGCACTGGTCAGAAACGGACGGCCGAGCGCGAACGCGCCCACGCCGGTCAGACCGGCAATGCCCAGGCCGCTGCCGACCCAGCGCACGAAGCGGCGCCCGCCGCCCGCGCGCAGGAACTGCTCGGCCCGCGCCTGACCCAGCGACATGAACTGCAGCACCAGCGCCACGGCCGTGATCAGCCCGGCGATGAAACCACCACCGGGCAGGTTGTGGCCGCGCATGAAGATGTAGAGGCTGAACACCAGGGCCAGCGGCAGCACCACCGACGCGGCCACGCGCAGCAGCAACGGCTGTTGTGCGAAGGTCCAGGCGCGGCCCTCGGGGTCCATGCCCGGGCGGCGCGTGCGCAGGCCGTCCATGAGCGCCAGCACGCCGACGGCGGCGATGCCCAGCACGGTGATCTCGCCCATGGTGTCGTAGCCGCGGAAGTCCACCAGGATCACGTTGACCACGTTGGTGCCGCCGCCCTTGGGCAGCGACTCCTGCAGGAAATACCACGAGATGGATTCGTGGTCGCGCGTGAGCACCAGCCAGGTGATGACCGACATGGCCGCGCCGCCACCCAGCGCCAGCAGCGCGTGCAGGCCCTTGCGCAGCGCCGGGGTTTCTTTCGGGCTGGTCTGAGGCAGCAGAGCCAGGCCCATCAGCAGCAGCACGGTGGAGACGATGTCCACCGACAGCTGCGTCAGCGCCAGGTCGGGCGCCGAGAAGCCCAGGAAGGTGAGCGAGGCCGCCACACCGACCACACCCACCAGCACCACGGTCTGGAAGCGCTGGTGGTGCGTGCGCGCGATGGCGATGCAGGTCAGCAGCAGCAGCGCCCACATGGCCCAGGCCAGCGGCGTTGCCGGCATCTGGGGCCGGGTCCCGGTGCCGATGCCGCTGCCCAGAAACGGCAGCGCACCCAGCACCAGCGCGGTCAGCAGCAGCCAGCCCACGTAGCGTTGCAGCGAACCGGTTTCCAGCCGCGCCGTCAGCCGGCCCGAGAGGCCGAACAGGCGGTCGATCAGCCATTCGAAAATGCTGCGGCCCGTGGCCACACCGAACCAGTTTTCCGACGCGATGTGGTGCAGGCGTCGGCCCTTCGCAAGCCACAGGTACAAGCCCACGCCCACCGCCAGCGCAATGGCGCTCATCAGCAGCGGCAGGTTGAAGCCGTGCCAGATCGCCAGGTGGTACTCGGGCAGTGCCTGGCCCAACAGCGCGGTCGCGGCCACGTGCACCAGCGGCCCGAAGGTGAGCGCGGGCGCCAGGCCAACCGCGATGCAGATGATCACCAGCAGCATCGCAGGCAGCTTCATGCCCAGCGGGGGCTCGTGCGGGTGATCGTTCGGCACATCGCCCAACTCGCCGTTGAAGTAGGTGTCGTGCACGAAGCGCAGCGAGTAGGCCACGCTGAAGACGCCGGCGAGGGTCACCAGCGCGGGCACCAGCCAGGCATAGATGCCGCTGGTGCCGACCACGGCTTCGGTGAAGAACATTTCCTTGGACAGGAAACCGTTGGTCAGCGGCACGCCGGCCATGGACGCGGCCGCCACCATGGACAAGGTGGCCGTCCAGGGCATGAACTTCCACAGCCCACCGAGCTGGCGCATGTCGCGCGAATGGGTCTCGTGGTCCACGATGCCGGCGATCATGAACAGCGAGGCCTTGAACGCCGCGTGGTTGAGCACGTGGAACACGGCGGCCACGGCCGCCAGCGGCGAGCCCAGACCGATCAGGAACACGATCAGCCCCAGGTGGCTGACGGTGGAATACGCGAGCAAGCCCTTGAGGTCGTGTTTGAAGATCGCGATGAAGGCCGCGAACAACACCGTGGCCAGTCCGGCCGCGCTGACGATGGCCTCGAAATGCCCGGTGCCGGCGAGCACTGGGTGCATGCGCATCAGCAGGAACACGCCGGCCTTGACCATGGTGGCCGAGTGCAGGTAGGCCGAGACCGGTGTGGGCGCGGCCATGGCGTCGGGCAGCCAGAAATGAAACGGGAACTGCGCGCTCTTGGTGAAGGCGCCCAGCAGGATCAGCAGCAGCGCGGGCACAAAGCGCGGGTCGGCCTGGATGGTGGCGACCTGGGCCGCCAGGGCGCTGAGTTCGTATGTGCCCGCGATCTGGCCCAGCAGCACGAAACCGCCCAGCATGGCCAGGCCGCCGCCGCCCGTGACGGCCAGCGCCTGCCGCGCACCGGCGCGCGCGTCGGCACGGTGGCTCCAGAAGCCGATCAGCAGGAAGGACGAGATGCTGGTCAGCTCCCAGAACACCACCAGCAGCAGCAGGTTGTCCGACAGCACCACGCCCAGCATGGCGGCCATGAACAGCATCATGAAGCTGTAGAACTTGCCGGCCGAGTCCTCGGGCGCCAGGTAGTAAGCCGCGTACAGCACGATCAGCAGGCCGATGAACAGGATCAGCCCGGCGAACATGAGCGAAAGGCCATCGAGCCGGAAGCTCAGCTGCAGGCCGATCTCGGGCACCCAGGGCCAGGCGTTGATCACCGTCTGGCCGGCGAACACAGCCGGTGCCTGCGCCAGCAGCAGCGCGAGCGCCGACGCGGTGACCAGGCCGGCGGCCAGGGCGGTGAGAGGGCGGGACTTTGAACCGAGGCAGGCGGTGGCCACGGTCCCGAGCAGCAGAGGCAGCAAGACAATCAACAAGAGCACGGTGCTTCCTTCGGGTGAGCGGGCATTCTAGGGAGCACCACCCACCCCGCGAGTTCCCGGGGGCTTAACCGGAATCAGTCGAGCCGCTGCGGTGGGGGGGCGGACCCGCGCATGCGCCAGGCCAGCCGGGACCCGGTCCCCACCGCGAAGCCCACTGTCCAGAACACGCCGCTCACGCCCACCAGCACCCCGGCCGACCCGAACAGCAACGGCATCACCACGCTGGAACCGTTGATGGCCATGGAGCGCAGGCCCAGTGCCTCGCCGTGCCGGTGTTTCGGTGTGATCTGGTGCAGGGTGCTCATCACCATGGGCTGCACCGAGCCCAGGGCCAGTCCCAGCAGCACCGACAGCAGCCCCATCAGCCAGGCCGTGTGCACCAGCGGGTAGAGCGCGAACAGTGCGGCCGTGCTGACCATGGCGGTGCCGATCACCGTGCCTTCGTGCAGCCGCGAGGCCAGCCAGGGCATGATCAGCCGGATGGCCGTGGCCGCCAGCGCGAAGGAGCCAAGGATGGCGCCGATCACCGTGGCCGAGAGCCCGCGCTCGTGACCCAGCACCGGCACGAGGAAGGTGTGCACGTCCCAGCACGAGGCCAGCAACCAGTTCATCAGCATCAGGTTGCGGAACGGTTTGTCCCGCAGCAGATCCCAGGACGACTGCCGGCGCGGCGCTTCGCCCGTGTCGGGCGCGGGATGGTCGGGCACGCGCCGCACCCACCACCAGGCCAGCGAAGGCAACAAGGCCATCAGCAAGTAGGCGGCACGAAAGCCGCTGGCGTCGATCAGCAGGCCCGCCAGAAACGGTCCGAGGAAGTTTGAAATGGACGGCCCGACGGCGACCCAGCTGAACACCTGGCGCAGTTCGGTGGCGTCGCTCGCCATGTGGCCCACGTGGCGCTGCAGCGCGATCATGGCCAGGCAGACGGCGGCGCCGCTGGTGATCGCCGTCAGGCACAGCACACCAAACTGCGGCCATGCGACCGAGCACAGCCCCCCGGCCGTCGCCACCACGCTGGCCAGCACGAACGGGCGCTGCAGACCATGGCGCTCGGCGTACCGGCCAGCGGGCAAGGCCAGGACCACCTGGGCCAGCGCGAACAGGGCCAGCAGCACGCCGACCGCGACGGCGCTGTGACCTTCGCGCAGCGCCATCAGCGGCGCAGCCATGCGAAAACCGGTCATGCAGGCGTGCACGCAGATCTGCGCGCCGATCAGGCGGACCAGGGCGGTGCGGGTGCCGGGTCTCAAGCCGGATCGCCGTCGGCAGCATCCAGCGGCAGCAGCGACTGCGCGCGGTCCTGCGGCAGGGCCTCGACGGTCTTGAGGGCCCGGCCCATGGCGCGGCTGCGCACCTCGGCCGCGTCCAGCGTGTTGAGCACGGTCTGGGTCTGGTTCTTCACCTTGGCCAGCACGTCGCCGAACTTGCCGAACTCGGTCTTGACCGCACCCAGCACCTGCCAGACCTCGCTGCTGCGCTTTTCCAGCGCCAGCGTGCGAAAGCCCATCTGCAGCGCATTGAGCATGGCCATGAGCGTGGTCGGACCGGTCAGCGTGACGCGGTGATCGCGCTGCAGCGCCTCCATCAGGCCCGGGCGGCGCAGCACCTCGGCGTACAGGCCTTCGGTGGGCAGGAACAGGATGGCGAAATCGGTGGTGTGCGGCGGCTCCAGGTACTTCTCGGCCATGGACTTGGCTTCCAGCCGGATGCGCTGCTCCAGCCCGCGTGCGGCCAGTTCGGCGCCCTCGGCGTCGGCGCGCTGCTGCGCGTCCAGCAGGCGTTCGTAGTCCTCGTTCGGGAACTTGGCGTCGATCGGCAGCCAGCAGGGCGCACCGTCATCGCCCCGCCCCGGCAGGCGGATCGCAAAGTCCACCATGTTGCGGCTGCCCGGCCGCGTCGCCACCTGTGCCGCGTACTGCTCGGGGGAAAACACCTGCTCCAGCAGCGCCCCCAGCTGGGCCTCGCCGAACATCCCGCGGGTCTTCACATTGCTCAGCAAATGCTTGAGGTCGCCCACGCCCTGCGCCAGGGTCTGCATCTCGCCCAGGCCCTTGTGCACCTGCTCCAGCCGCTCGGCCACCTGCTTGAAGCTCTCGCCCAGGCGCTGCTCCAGCGTGGCGTGCAGCTTTTCGTCCACCGTGGCGCGCATCTCGTCGAGTTTGGCGGCGTTGCTGGTCTGCAGCTGGGCCAGCTGGGTTTCCAGCGTGGCGCGCACCTCGGCCAGGCGGCGCGCGTTGGCCTCGCTGAGGTCCTGCAGCTGGCGCGTCAGCGTGTCGCCCAGGGTGCCGCGCAGCTGCACCAGCTGCTGCGCGAAGGCGTCGATCTGCGCGTTCTGGGTGCGGGTGGTTTCGGCGCCCTGGCGCACCAGCGTGTCCTGGAAGGTGGCCAGGGTCTGCTGGATTTCCAGCCGGCCGGTGCGTGCGCTGTCGCCCACCTCGCGGCGCAGTTCACCCTCGACCCGGTCGATGCGCTGCTCGGTGGCCTGGCCCTGCTGCTGCAGCACGGCCAGCAGCTGCGCGCGCTGCGCCGCCTCCTCGGCGTTGGCCGGCGGCCGGCGCAACAGCAACCACAACAGACACAGGGCGTTGAGCACGCCCAGCGCCACCACGATCCAGATCAGCAATCCATCGGTCATCCGCGCATCGTACCGTCGCTCAGGCGAAGAACAGCCAGGTCATCAGTGCGAACAGCGGCACCAGGATGCCGAACGACCAGGCCATGTAGCCGAAGAAGCTGGGCATCTTCACGCCACGGTCCTCGGCGATGGCCTTGACCATCAGGTTGGGCGCGTTGCCGATGTAGCTGTTGGCGCCCATGAACACCGCGCCCGCCGAGATCGCCACCAGCGTCGGCGCCAGCGTGGTCATCAGCACCTGCGCATCGCCGCCGGCGGTGTTGAAGAACACCAGGTAGGTCGGTGCGTTGTCGAGGAAGGAACTCAGGATGCCCGTGGCCCAGAAGTACATGGCCGGGTTCGGCGAGCCGTCGGGGTTGGTCACCGCCCGCACGATGGCGCCGAAAGGCCCGTCCACGCCCGCCTTGAGCATGGCGATCACCGGGATGATGGTCAGGAAGATGCCGGCGAACAGCTTGGCCACCTCCTGCATCGGACCCCAGCTGAACTGGTTGTCGGCGTGCACGCTGCCGGGCGTGAGCTGCAGCGAGGCCACGGTGATCGCGATCAGTCCCAGGTCGCGCACGATGCCGGGCAGGCCGACCTCGGTGCCGGCGATGTCGAACACCACGTCGGACTTCCACAGGCCGCTCATCAGCACCAGGCCGACCACGCCGGCCAGCAGCAGGAAGTTGACGCCGCCGTCGAAGCCGAACTGGCGGTCATCGGGCGTAGGGTCGGCGGGACGGATCTCCTCCCGCTTGTGGTAGTACCACCAGTCCAGCGCGTAGAACAGCACCAGCAGGGTGCCGACGAGGAACAGCGTTTCCGGAAAGATGTGGGTCAGGGTCCAGCTGAACTCGACGCCCTTGAGGAAGCCGAGGAACAGCGGCGGATCGCCCAGCGGCGTGAGCGAACCACCGGCGTTGGAGACGATGAAAATGAAGAACACCACCACGTGCACCACATGCTTGCGGTTGTCGTTGGCACGGATCAGCGGACGGATCAGCAGCATCGACGCGCCCGTGGTGCCCATGAAGCTGGCCAGCACCGCACCGATGGCGAGGATGCCGGTGTTGAGCGCCGGGCTGCCACGCAGGTTGCCCTTGATGTAGATGCCGCCGGCCACGGTGAACAGCGCGGTCAGCAGGATGATGAAGGGGATGTACTCGGCCAGCAGCGCATGCACCACGCCCGCGCCTGCTGCGCCGGGGCCAAACACCAGGGCGAACGGCAGCAGGAACGCCAGCGCCCAGGCCGCCGAGACCTTGCCGAAATGGTGGTGCCAGAAGATGGGCGCCACCAGTGGAATGATGGCAATCGACAGCAGGATGCCCGCAAACGGCACACCCCACAGCACCGACAGCTGAGCGCCGTCCATATCGGCCGCCAGGGCCAGCGAAGGCAACAGTGACAGGACAGCAGCGCCCCAACGCGCGGTTCGGAATTTCATGGTGTTTGTCTCCTCGTAGCCCTCGATTATTTCCTGTGCGCCTGAAGAACGCCTGACACCCCCTCGATAGAATGCCCTGCTACCTCCCGACAACACCTTCCGGAGCCTTCAATGAGCGTCTACGACAAGCTGAACCAGCTCGCCATCACACTCCCCCCCGTGGCCATCCCTGCAGCCGCCTATGTGCCGTTCGTGCAGACCGGCAACCTGGTCTTTCTCAGCGGCCACATTGCCAAGAAGGACGGCAAGCCGTGGGTGGGTCAGCTGGGCCTGACCATGACCACCGAGGAAGGCAAGGCGGCCGCACGCGCCATCGCCGTCGACCTCATGGGCACCCTCGCCGCGGCCTGTCTGGCCGCCGGCAAGACGCTGGACGACGTCAAGCGCATCGTCAAGGTC
Organism: Hydrogenophaga sp. NH-16; assembly: GCF_004006415.1. Lineage (NCBI taxonomy): Bacteria > Pseudomonadati > Pseudomonadota > Betaproteobacteria > Burkholderiales > Comamonadaceae > Hydrogenophaga > Hydrogenophaga sp. NH-16. The sequence goes on along the minus strand of NZ_CP029344.1, from coordinate 900,785 downwards.
ATGAGTCTGGTCAACAGCACTGGCAGCTTCACCGAACAGCACCTGGTCACCAACGGCTGCAGCGAGCTGCTGGGCGAGGTCTTCGGCCCCCAGGTGGGCGCGCACGCACGCAGCGCGTTCGGCGTCGCCCAGATCCCTCTGGGTGCCTGTGTCGAGATCGAGCTGATCGCCGAGCTGGCGTAAAACACCGCACGCCGCGCCGCCTGCCCGGCGGCGCCGTGCTTACGCGGGATGCGGACTCAGTGCTTGTCCAGCACCAGGAGCCAGTGCCCGTACCAAAGCGTGTTGAAGCGGTCGCGCCGGCTCACCTGCATGCCGCTGCGCGCAGCCCAGGCTTCCACCTGGTCAGAGTCGACGTGCTCGACCCACTGGCGCGCCATCACGAGGTCGTGCATCTGGTTGGCGGCAGCCCGCCAGCGCGGCCGGACCACCATGTCCTTGACGATCAGACGCCCTCCCGCCGGCACCACCTCACACAGGGCGGCCACAAACGCCGCCTTGTGCTGGTCCGGCACATGGTGAAGCACATCGACGACCGTCACCACCTCGTGCCCCAGGTGCGGGATTCCCTGTTCGATGGAGCGGTGCTCGAAAGCGACGACCGAGGAAAGCTCGTGATCGTTGGCGACCTGATTGGCCACGGCCACGGCCGGCCCTGCCACATCGAACCCATGCCCCTGGCGAATCCGGCCAAGGCTGGCCAGCAGGTTCAGCAGCAGTCCGTTTCCGCACCCCACATCCAGCACCGCAGACTGGGGCGGAACTTCGTGGATCACCTCGTGCAAGGGACAGATGTGCGAGCGGTACTCCTGCATCAAACGCACCTTGGCGCTGGGCACGCCCGCATACAGAGGGGCGGCCATCCGCTGGATGGCTGTGGGGGTCAGGGTGTTCTGGATGGACATGGGTCGGATGCTCGCGCGGGTCACTGGGGAGACGGGCGGGTCGCGGTTGCTGCCCATCCCTGTCGCCAGGCGGCCAGTTGCAGAAGACCCAAGGCGGCCAGAATGGCCCACTGCCCGGCAAACGCCAGGTGATATCGCTCCTGGGAGACCACGACCATGTGGATGGCGGTGAAATACAGAATGCTCAGCGTGATCGGTGAGAACAGGGTCGACACGAAACCGGCTCTGCGCAGCGACGACCACAGGCCCACCACCACCAGCAGACAGATCAGCCCCCAAGTCGCCTGCGTGAGGCGCTTGAGCCGAGGCTCCCATGCCTCACCGAATGCTTCGCGGACACCTGGCGAGTTCCAGCCCACACCCACCGACTCGTTGGTGTAGAGGATCAGCAGCTTCTTGACCGCTCGTTCCGCAAAGGCCGTCGGGTCCTGAAGGATGTAGGCCTTGGCCTCCTGTCCGAGCACCTGCGCCCGCTCGTTTTCAGGCAGGTGGCTGTACTTCTTTGGCGTCACCATGTAGCGACCGTCGGTGCCCGGGGTATTGCCCATCCAGAGCGTGATACCGCCATTGCTGGAGATGAGCACGGTTTCCCCATAGAGCTGGTAGTTGCGCCAAGTCCAGGGCGCCACCACCACGGCCATGGCGAGGCCAGCCAGAACCACGGAACGGATCTGCTCAAGGAGCACACCCCGCCCTCCACGATTCATCAGCGCCAGTCCGCCGCCATACACCAGCGGCAGCAGAAGCGCCTGCGGACGGACGAGTGCGGCAAAGCCCAGCACCAGTCCGGCCAGCAGCGCCCTGGCGGTCCGTCCTGCCCACGGAGCGGTCCACAGGTCCAACGCGAGCAAAGTCAGGAACAGGAAGGGCAGCTCGCTCGCCAGAATGGTCGGGTACATGACCAGCGTCGGCCAGGCGGCCAGCACCAGCGCGCTCAGCACGGCCACGTTCTGCCCCCAGAAACGTGCGGCCAGTCTCGCCGTCACCCAGACGATGCCCAGGGACAGCGCAATGTTCATGGCAACGATGGGTTCATAGCGGATGCCAAACAGCGCAAACAGCGAGGCATGCAGGAACGTGGTGCCCGGCGGCCAGAACGACGTGGGGTGGTCAGGCTCCCAGCCGAAGGTGCCGTGCTGCACCAGGGTGCGGGCAAACGCGTCGTACGCCTCGCCATCCGAGTTGGGAATGACCGGCACCCACCAGGCCCAGATCAGGCGCAGCGACAACGCCAGAAAGGTCACAAGCCACAGAGACATCGTCCATTGCAGCTCTGCGGGCCCGGCATCGGTTGGACGGTTGTTCATGTTGAGGTGAAGCAAAGGAAGGTTCGATGAACCGAGGTGGGTCGGGCTCAGAGCTGCAACAGCGTGGCGCCCGTCAGAATCAAGGCCACCACGGCGCCGGTGGCCCAGGTTTCCGGATCGGTGGCGGCGAAGAAGATGGGGTCTTCGTCCATGTATCCGCGGGCCGTGACCACCCACAGGCGGGTGACCCACAGCAGCATCAGGGGCGCGATCAGCCACAGGATCTCGGGGGAGCGGTACAGCTGCGACACCTCGGTGCTGTGGATGTACAGGGCCAGCACCAGCACCGCCAGGTAGCCGCTGGCTGCGCCCAGGCTCTGCAGCACGACCACATCTTCCGTCGCATACTCCCTGCCACGCAGCTTTCCCTGGGTCACGCCGGAGGCGATCTCCTTCTTTCGCACTTCCACCAGCTCCGCCACCCGCTTGACCAGCGCCAGAGAGAGAAAGATGAACATCGAGAATGCGAGCAACCAGAAAGACAGGCTGATGCCGGTCGCCAGGGCGCCCGCGATGATCCGCAGGGTGTACAGGCCCGCGAGCACGATCACATCCAGGCTGGCCACCCGCTTGAGCCACAGGGAATACAGCAGGGTGGTCACCAGGTAGGTGCCCAGGGCCAGCTGGAAACCCACGGGGAGCAGCCACGCCAGCCCCAGGCCGGATGCCATCAGGACGACGACGGCGACCAGACCGGCACGCACATCCAGGGTTCCCGCGGCAAAGGGCCGGTTCTTCTTCTTTTGGTGGTACCGGTCGGCCTCCAGGTCCAGCAGGTCGTTGATGAGGTAGGTTGCCGATGCACAGGCACCAAAGCAGAGGAACGCGAGCGTCGCGGCCCCCAGCGCCTGCGTGTTCAGCACCTCGTGGGCAGTGATGATGGGCACCAGCAGCAACAGGTTCTTGAGCCATTGCTGCAGGCGGATGGCCCGCAGCCAGGTCCTCCATCGGCCTGAGGTGTTCGGAATGTCCCGGTGCGGGATGCCCATGCCGGCCACTTGACGCACGATCGAACGGGGGGCATTGACAGTGACCGCCGCACCTGATTTTTGCCAGACGGCCAGGTCCACCCTCCCGTTGGCGACGTATTCAAACCGGCCCGGACCGAACCGATCCTCCAGCACCGCCGCCTTGTTCGCACCGATCAGATTGACAGTCTCGGAGGTCGCCAGCACCAAATCAAACAAGGAAAGATGCTCAGCCACCTGACTGGCCAGTGACTCGTGACTACCCGTCACCAGCACCACAGGCCTTCCTTGCCGTCTGGCCTTGTCGATCAGATCGAGCACATCGGCGTGGTAAGGCAGCACCGTCACATCAAGCTGCCCCGCCTGCACGAGGCGGTGTTTCAGGTAGCTCCGACCCCGCAGCAACCAGAGGGGGAGGCAGAAGATCAGCAAGGGCTGCCGCTTCAGTGCGGCCAGCAGCGATTCGAACGTCAGATCCGTACGAATCAGCGTTCCATCCAGGTCGACACACAGGGGATGAGCGACCGACGTACCTGCCGGATTGAGCGTCATGGCGGGAGTATATTCGGCGATTCTTGATTCTTTTTGGTTATTCCACAGCAGGATGACTCCTCCGTGAACCGTTCAACGCTGCTGCTCATTGTGGCCAACGTGGCCATGACCTCCCTGGCGCAAATTGTGCTCAAGACCGGCATGAGTGCGCCCGAAGTGGCCCGTGCGCTGGCCGGAGGCATCCGTCTGCCGGCCCTGGTGACGGTGCTGTTCCATCCCTGGGTGGTTGTAGGGCTGGGCCTTTATGCGGGTGCGGCCCTGGTCTGGCTCCTGGTCCTGTCCAGGGTCGATGTGAGCCTGGCATACCCGTTTGTAGGCTTGGGGTTTGTGGTGACGATGGTGTTGGCCTGGGCCTTCCTGGGCGAAGCCGTCACCCCCATGCGCATGGCGGGCACCTTGCTGATCGCTGCCGGCATTGTGGTGCTGGCAAGAACCTGAGCCCCGACCCGCAGGCGCCATGAAAAAGAGGCTCACCAGGGAGCCTCTTTCTGCTTCATGACCGCGGCCCAAGGCCGTTCCGATCAGGGTCCGGTCAGACCTTGGCGGCCTTCTTGGCCAGATCGGTGGCCTGCTTGGAAGCGGCGGCGAAGTTGGCCTGGGCCTGGGTCGTGGCCTTCTTGATCGCGGCCTGGGTCTGTTCAACCGCCTTTTGGCCGTTGCTCAGGGCGCTCTGGAAAGCGGCCACAGCGGCTTCGGAACCGGCCGGTGCGTTCTTCACCAGCTGGTCCACCGAGGCGCCAACGGCCTTCTGGGCTTCGGCCAGGTTGGCTTCGAACTGCTTGACGAACTCGGCACTGCCTTCGGTGGCGATGCTCTGCACGTGCTGGAAGTAGGCGGCGGACTTCTCGGCCAAAGGCTGGAAGAAGCCGGTCTGCACGGTCACGAATTCCTGGGGGCTCTTGACGGCCAGAACGGCCTGGGCGTAGCCGAAGGACTCGCCCAGCGCGGCCTTGGAAGCGGCCAGGTTGAGTTCAACCAGCTTCTCCACGCCGGCGAAGGCCTTGGTGGTGGCGCCTTCAAGGGCTTCCAGGTTGGCTTTGTTGGCGGAGATGATCTGTTCTGCAGCGTTGTTCATGTCGGTTCCTTGAGATGAAGGGTTGAAACAGCCGCCGGGAAAACATTCATCGGGTTGACAAATGTTGCAGTGCAGCATGACGCAATTCTATGTGAAAACCTTGGACTGGCAAGCATTTTTGCTGCATTGCAGCAAAAATAGGGAGACATGCCAAAACCGGCGGCCAGCCGATGGCTGCGGGCCGTCAGAACCAGGTGGTGACGGCGTCCACGACGCCGTAGGCCTCGTCCACCACCGGCAGCCAGCGCCACTTGTCAAAGGTGGTGCAGGGGTGGGAGATGCCGCTGCCGACTGTCTCGCCCAGGCTGGGCCACTCGTCCGGGGGAGCGGAGGCGTCAAAGCGCAGGTAGGCGTGCTGGTCGTTGAGCGCGTCGATGCGCCAGTGGGCTGGCACCGCTTGCAGCGCACCGCCCTGCCCCAGGGCCTGAGGATGCGAGCGCCAAACCGGCACTGGCAGGTCGAGGTCGTAGGCCACGTCGCGCTTGCCCATCGACAGCAGCGCCAGGCCCGGCTCGGGCTGGCTCTGCACACAGGCCAGCACTTCCAGCGCGGGCTTCAAGGTCTCGCGCAGGTTCAGGCGCTCGCCCACGCAGCACAGGTAGCGCGTGTAGCGCTGGTGGTCGTGCGTCAGGTAACACCCCGAGCGCAACACGCCGCGCACCGGACGGCCCAGATCGGGCAGCAGCCGCTCGGCGACCAGGTCGAAGATGGCCGAGCCGCCGGCCGTGAGGATGATTTCCTCGTGCGCGAACCAGCCCTGAGCGATGGCTTCGCGCGCGATGGCGTCCACGCGGTCCATCAGGCCCTGCACCGTCGCCCGGTCTTTCACGTGGTCGCAATAGGCGGTCGTGCCCTCGTAGCACTCGATGCCCACGAGCTGCAGCACCGGGCTGGCGGCAATGCGTATGGCGGTCTGCCGCGCCTCTCCGGCCGTGCGGGTGCCGGTGCGTTGACCGGCGAGGCCCAGTTCCAGCAGCACCTCGAAGCGCCCCTGGAACGAACGGTATTGGGCCCAGGCCTCGATGGCGTCCACCTGCCCGACCGAGTCGACCAGGAACATCGAACGCAGGCCCGGGCGCTCGGCGTGCAGCAGCGCGAGCGCGTCCAGCTCGGCGCGCTGGATCACCTGGTTGGCAATCAGCAGCACCGGCACGCCGTGGCGCGCGCCGACGGCCGCCTGGAACACGGTGGCGAAGCTGATGCCCCAGGCCCCGGCGTCCAACTGCAGTTGCCACAGTTCGGGCGACATGCTGGTCTTGCCGTGTGGCGCGAGGTGCAGGCCGCGCTGCGCGCAGAAGTCGCGCATCCAGTGCAGGTTGTGCTGCAGGGCCGACTGTTTGAGCACGGCCTGCGGCAGCGCCAGATCGCCTCGCAACAGGTTCCAGCCTTGTGACGGGATCTGCGCCCGCGTGAGCGGTGCGCCGCCCGTGGGGAAGCCTTTGAGATGGTGGCCGAAGACGGCGTCAGACGTTGTCATGGGTAGTTCAGTCCAGTGGCCACTGCAGGGCCTTGGGCAGGTTCTTGGGTGGCAGGTCGGGTTCGACCACGGGCGTCGGGCCGGCCCTGGTCTCAACACGCCGCCACCACGGATCGGTGCGCGCCACATGGGCGGGTTCCACCGCCTGCCCCAGCTGAGGCATCAGCAGCGGGGTGCCGTTCTTCTCGGCCAGCGCATGCAACACCTCGGCCGGCTGGTCCCAGGCGTGCATGGCCAGGCTGAACGTGCCCCAGTGCACTGGCAGCAGCACGCCACCACCCAGCAGTTGGTGCGCCTTCATGGCGTTCTCGGGCCCCAGGTGGATGTCGCCCCAGGCCGGATGGAAGGCGCCGATCTCCAGCATCACCAGATCGAACGGCCCGAGGCGTTCGCGGACCTCGGTGTACGCATCGGTCAGACCGGTGTCGCCGCTGAAAAACACACCGTGCTTCTCCGACCGGATCACCAGCGACGACCAGAGCGTGGCGTTGCGGTCTTTCAGGCCGCGGCCCGAAAAGTGCTGCGAGGGCGTCGCGGTGACGGTGACTTCGCTGCCCGGCAGTCGGTGCGTTTCCCACCAGTCCAGTTCGGTGATGCGTTCGGCCGGTACGCCCCAGGCCTGAAGGTGCGCGCCCACGCCCAGCGAGGTGACGAAGGGCACGCCGCGCTTGTTGAGCTTACGCACCGTGGGGTAGTCCAGATGGTCGTAGTGGTCGTGAGAAACCAGGGCCGCGTCCACCTCCGGCAGTTCCTTGACCTTGAGCGGCACCGGCTGGAAGCGCCTGGGGCCGACCAGGGTGGACGGCGACGCGCGCGGCCCCCAGACCGGGTCGGTCAGCAGGCGCTTTCCGCCAATCTCGATCAGCACCGTCGAGTGGCCCAGCCAGGTGGCGCGCAGGCCGCTCTGCGGCCCCTGGCGCCAGCCCTCGCGCGGATCGGTCGCGGGCAGCGGCGCGGTCGGCACGCGACGTTCGCCACCCCAGAGAAAGTCCTTCAGACTGGGAAACGGAGCGTTCGGGTCGCGCAGCCCCGGCGCCACCGGGTAGACGTTGTGGAAACCCTGACCGCGCCACTGGGACGAGGCCTGCATGCGCTCCAACCGCAGGCCTTCGGCCCGTTTGCCCATCGACTTCATGGCCATCCTTTCCAAGAAACGCCATTCTGGCGACGGCGCGCCGCCCCGCGAAGTCCAGGGTGATTGCCCGTCAGGATTTTTTCTTGCGCTGCGCCGCACGCCGCACCTGGCGGCTCTGCCGGGCCAGGTCGCGCTCGGCCTGCTTCGCACGCTCGGCCTCGCGCCTGGCTTTCAGGCGCTTGCCCAGCATGCGCGCAAAAAAGAAGGTGAGCGCGAAGCTCGCCAGCATCAGGAACAGGCCGATACCGTCGGTGCTCATCATTCCACCCGGGTGATGCGGTTGGGCTTGAAGCCCAGGTCGGCCGCCTTGCCCTTGCGACCGCGCGCGGCCCGGGCGTTGTTGAGGCTGCGGATCTCCAGCGTCTCGTCGCGCTCCTTGCCACCGCGGCCGATGCCTTCGATCTTGATGCTGCGCGTGTAGGCGCAGGCGCCCGCCAACGTGTCCTTGTCTTCCAGGTCGATCAGCATCAGGCCGCGACCGCCCTTCTCCATCGACTTGAGTTCGCCGATCTCGAAGGTGAGGATGCGCCCGCCGGTCGACGCGCAGGCCACGTGCGTGGCAGCGGCCAGTGGCTGGCCGCCGGACGTGTTGGCCACGTGCGAGGGCGCGCAGATGGCTTCGCCCTCGCCCACGCTGATGAAGGCCTTGCCGGCCTTCTGGCGCGAGACCAGATTCTCGACCGTCGCCAGGAAACCGTAACCGCCCGTGCCACTGAGCAGCAGCGTGGCATTGGCCGGGCCAGCGAAGTAGTGCAGCGGCTGCGTGCCACTTTCCAGCTCGATCAGTGTGGTGATGGGCTGACCGTCGCCGCGCGCCCCAGGCAGGCTGGCCACCGGTACGCTGTAGACGCGGCCGTTGTTGCCGAACACGATCAGCGTGTCCACCGTGCGGCATTCAAACGTGCCGTACAGGCCGTCCCCGGCCTTGAAGGCGAAGCTGGCGGCCTCGTGGCCGTGGCCGGTGCGGGCGCGCACCCAGCCCTTGCTGGAGATGACCACCGTGACCGGCTCGTCCACCACCTTGATTTCGGCGACGGCCTTCTTCTCAGCCTGGATCAGCGTGCGGCGCGGGTCGGCGAAGGTCTTCGCGTCGGCTTCGATCTCCTTGACCATCAGGCGCTTCAAGCTCGCCGGGTTGGCCAGGATGTCTTCGAGCTTGCCCTGCTCCTCGCGCAGCTCCTTGAGTTCCTGCTCGATCTTGATCGCTTCGAGTTTGGCCAGCTGGCGCAGGCGGATTTCCAGGATGTCCTCGGCCTGGCGCTCGCTGAGCCGGAAGGCCTCGATCAGCGCGGCCTTGGGCTCATCGCTGTGGCGGATGATGCGGATCACCTCGTCGATGTTCAGCAGCACCAGCTGCCGGCCTTCGAGGATGTGGATGCGGTCCAGCACCTTGTTCAGGCGGTGCTGGCTGCGGCGCGTGATCGTGGTCTGGCGGAAGGCGATCCACTCTTCCAGCATCAGGCGCAGGCTTTTCTGCGTCGGCCGGCCGTCCAGGCCGATCATGGTCAGGTTGATCGGCGCCGAGGTCTCCAGGCTGGTGTGGGCCAGCAGCGCGGTGATGAGTTCCTGCTGTTCGATGCGGCTGCTCTTGGGCTCGAACACCAGGCGCACCGGCGCGTCCTTGCTCGACTCGTCGCGCACCGCGTCCAGCACCATCAGCATGCTGGCCTTGAGCTGGGTCTGGTCCTGCGTCAGCGCCTTCTTGCCGGCCTTGACCTTGGGGTTGGTGATTTCCTCGATCTCTTCCAGCACCTTCTGGCTGCTCACGCCGGGCGGCAGTTCGTTCACCACCAGCTGCCACTGGCCGCGCGCCAGGTCTTCGATCTTCCAGCGCGCGCGCACCTTCAGGCTGCCGCGGCCGGTGCGGTAGGCGTCGGCGATGTCGCCCGCCGGGCTGATGATCTGGCCGCCACCGGGGTAGTCCGGGCCGGGCAGGATGGTCAGCAGCTCCTCGTCGCTCAGCTTGGGGTTCTTGACCAGGGCCACGCAGGCGTCGGCCACCTCGCGCAGGTTGTGGCTGGGGATTTCGGTGGCCAGGCCCACGGCAATGCCGCTGGCGCCGTTGAGCAGGTTGAAGGGCAGGCGTGCGGGCAGTTGCTTCGGCTCTTCGAACGAGCCGTCGTAGGTGGGAATGAAGTCCACCGTGCCCTGGTCGATTTCGTCGAGCAGCAGGCCGGAAATCTTGGCCAGACGCGCTTCGGTGTAGCGCATGGCGGCGGCACCATCGCCGTCGCGGCTGCCGAAATTGCCCTGGCCGTCGATCAGCGGGTAGCGCTGGGAAAAGTCCTGCGCCATGCGCACCAGCGCGTCATACGCCGCGCTGTCACCGTGCGGGTGGTATTTGCCCAGCACGTCGCCCACCACGCGGGCGCTCTTGACCGGCTTGGCCGCCGTGTTGCCGGAAAAGCCCAGCCCCATGCGGTCCATGGCGTAGAGGATGCGCCGCTGCACCGGCTTCTGGCCGTCGGACACGTCGGGCAGGGCACGGCCCTTGACGACCGAGAGGGCGTACTCGAGGTAGGCACGTTGCGCGTAGGCGGCCAGGTTGTCGTCGCCGGGTTCGGCCACAGGTTCGGGAGTGATCAGGTCTTGGGTCATGGGGTCTCAAACTGGAAGAAAGGGTGCCATCAAGGGCACGCCTGTGCCGGCGGGGTCAACCGCGGCCAGGGGGCAGCGGCGGCGTGGGCGCGGCAGCGGGTATTGCCTCGGCCCTCGCCTCACTGACAGTCCGCGGTGGTTTGAGGCTGTGGTGCAGGTCGGTGACCTTGCGCACGTAGTTGATGGTCTCTGGGTAGTTGGGAATTCGGCGTCCGGCCTTGAGCACAGCGCCCTCGCCTGCGTTGTACGCGGCCACCGCCAACCGCACATCGCCGTTGAAGTAGTTGATCAGCCAGGCCAGGTAGCGCGCGCCGGTCTGGATGTTGGTGCGGGGGTCGGTCAGGCGCTCGCTCACACTCTGCCGCCCGGTGGCGCGGACACCGAAACGCTCCGCGGTGTCGGGAATCACCTGCATGAGGCCCACTGCGCCCTTGGGGCTGACAGCACCGGGATCGAAGCCCGACTCGGTGGCGATCACCGCCTGCAGGAGTTCGAACTCCAGCCCGTGCTGGCTCGCCGCCTCGCGGATCAGATGCCGCACCGCCTTGAATCGCGTCGACAGCTCCATGCGCGTCACGGCCGACGCCGAGGACCTGGTGGGGCGGCTGCCACCGCCCGTCCTGGCGTTGCCGGAGCCGGGGTAGAGCAGCTCATAGCGGGCGTGGAGCGGGCGGTCGGCATAGTGGGTGACGCCGTTCTTGTCGCGGTACGCCCAGACTTCGGCATGCGCAGTCCCCGCCAGCACCACCGCCAGCAGGACACCACCGAATATCAGGGCCAGACGGGGCATCACACATCCACCTCCACGGAGTCACCGTGGAGTTCCATCAGTTCACGGCGCGCGGCGGCCTCGCCTTTTCCCATCAGCCGAGTGATCAGGGCCTCGGTGGCGGCAAAGTCCATCGAACCCAGCGTCACCTGCAGCAGGCGGCGGGTGTCGGGGTTGAGCGTGGTGTCCCAGAGCTGCTCGGCGTTCATCTCGCCCAGGCCCTTGAAGCGGCTGATCTGGCACTTCTCGCGGTTCACGCCGTCCTTCTCGGCCTTGTCCAGGATGGCGTGCAGCTCGCCCTCGTCCAGCGCGTACTGCTTGGCCGCGGGCTTCTTGCCACGCGCCGGCACGTCCACACGGAACAGCGGCGGGCGCGCCACGTATACATGACCAGCCTCGATCAGCTTGGGGAAGTGGCGGAAGAACAGGGTGAGCAGCAGCACCTGGATGTGCGAACCGTCCACATCGGCGTCCGACAGGATGCAGACCTTGCCGTAGCGCAGGCCACTCAGGTCGGGCGTGTCGTTCGGCCCGTGCGGATCGACACCGATGGCAACCGAGATGTCGTGGATCTCGGTGTTGGCGAACAGGCGGTCGCGCTCGACCTCCCAGGTGTTGAGCACCTTGCCGCGCAGCGGGAGCACGGCCTGGCACTCCTTGTCGCGACCCATCTTGGCGCTGCCGCCGGCCGAGTCGCCCTCCACCAGGAAGAGTTCGTTGTGCGCGGTGTCGCGGCTCTCGCAATCGGTCAGCTTGCCGGGCAGCACAGCCACGCCCGAGCCCTTGCGCTTCTCGACCTTCTGGCCTGCCTTCTGGCGGCTCTGCGCGGCCTTGATCGCCAGCTCGGCCAGCTTCTTGCCATAGTCCACGTGCTGGTTGAGCCAGAGCTCCAGCGCCGGGCGCACGAAACCGCCGACCAGGCGAACGGCGTCGCGCGAGTTCAGACGCTCCTTCACCTGGCCCTGGAACTGCGGGTCCAGCACCTTGGCACTCAGCACATAACTGGCGCGCGCGAACACATCTTCGGGCAGCAGCTTGACGCCCTTGGGCAGCAGCGCATGCAGCTCGATGAAGCTCTTGACCGCCTGAAACAGACCGTCTCGCAGGCCGCTGTCGTGCGTGCCGCCGGCGCTGGTGGGAATCAGGTTGACGTAGCTCTCACGCACTGGCGCGCCGTCTTCGGTGAAGGCCACGGCCCAGGCCGCACCTTCGCCATCGGCGAAGCTGTCGTCCCTGGCGTCGGCGTAGCCCTCGCCCTCGAACAGCGGGATCACCGGGTCGGTGGTCAGGGTCTGCTGCAGGTAGTCGCGCAAACCGCCCTTGTATTGCCAGGTCTGCGTATCCCTGCTTTTCTCGTTCACCAGCGTGACCTGCACGCCGGGCATCAGCACCGCTTTGCTGCGCAGCAGGTGGGTCAGTTCGCCCAGCGGCAGCGCGGGCGAGTCGAAGTACCTGGCGTCGGGCCAGGCGCGCACCGTGGTGCCCTGCTTGCGGTCGCCCTCCCCCTTGGGCGTCACCACCAGCGGCTCGATCACGTCGCCGGCACCGAAGGCCAGTTTCGCCACCTGACCGTCGCGGAAGCAGGTGACTTCCAGACGGGTCGAGAGCGCGTTGGTCACGCTCACGCCCACCCCGTGCAGACCGCCGGAGAAGCTGTAAGCACCACCCTTGCCCTTGTCGAACTTGCCGCCGGCGTGCAGGCGGGTGAACACCAGCTCGACCACGGGTGCCTTTTCTTCGGGGTGCAGGCCGAAGGGAATGCCGCGGCCGTCGTCTTCCACGCTCACCGACCCGTCGGTGTGCAGCGTGACCTTGATCTTCTTGCCGAACCCAGCGAGCGCCTCGTCGGCCGCGTTGTCCAGCACCTCTTGAATGATGTGCAGCGGGTTGTCGGTGCGGGTGTACATGCCCGGCCGCTGCTTGACCGGCTCCAGTCCCTTGAGGACGCGGATGGAGCCTTCGGAGTACTCGTTCGATTGGGTTGCCATCGGGAAATTGTAAGGTGAGGCCCTTCAAAAGCCTGTATGCAAACACAGATACCGACCGCCGCCTGTCCAGCAATGCCAGGCGCTCATCAATCTGCGCGAGAAATTTCACCACCGCGCGTCCACCCTGCGACGCCTTCGGGAAAGCCGGATTCGCTACAGTGCCGGGATGTCTTCAGCTTCTCCCATCTCCGTATCACCAGCGCGCCTGTCGGCCGCACAGGTGCTGCTCTGCGGCGCCGCCATCGTCACCCTTTCCATGGGGGTGCGCCATGGTTTCGGTCTCTGGCTGCAGCCGATCACCCAGGACATGGGCTGGACCCGGGAAAATTTTTCCTTCGCGCTGGCCATCCAGAACCTGGCCTGGGGCCTGTTCGGCATCTTCGCCGGCATGGCGGCCGACCGCTTCGGCGCCTTCCGGGTTCTGGTCGGCGGAGCGGTGCTGTACGCGGCAGGCCTCGCAGGCATGGCGCTCTCGCCCACGCCGTTCGTGTTCATGCTGACCGCCGGCCTGCTGATCGGCGCGGCCCAGGCCGGCACCACCTATGCCGTGGTCTACGGTGTGATCGGTCGCCAGATCCCTGCGGAGCGCCGCTCCTGGGCCATGGGCGTGGCGGCGGCGGCCGGCTCCTTCGGCCAGTTCCTGATGGTGCCTGTGGAAGGCTGGCTGATCTCGGGCTTTGGCTGGCAGCAGGCGCTGCTCATCCTCGGGGCAGCGGTGCTGCTGATCATGCCGCTGGCACTGTTCCTGCGCGAGCCGGGTTTCAGGGGCGGGGCGGCACCAAAGCGCGAACAGACCATCGGGCAGGCCCTGCGCGAGGCCTTCGGCTACCGCAGCTTCCAACTGCTGATGGCGGGCTACTTCGTGTGCGGCTTCCAGGTGGTGTTCATCGGCGTGCACATGCCCAGCTACCTCAAGGACCACGGCCTCTCGCCGCAGGTGGCCAGCTACGCGCTGGCCATCATCGGCCTGTTCAACGTGATCGGCACCTACGCCGCCGGCGCGCTGGGACAGCGCCTGGCCAAACGCCACATCCTGGCCTTCATCTACCTGGCGCGCTCGGTCGCCATCGTGGTCTTCCTCTGGGCACCGCTCACGCCCACAAGCGTCTATGTCTTCTCCGCCGTGATGGGCGTGCTCTGGCTCTCGACGGTGCCACCGACCAACGCGATGCTGGCCCAGATTTTCGGCGTGGCCCACATGTCCATGCTGGGCGGCTTCGTGTTCTTCAGCCACCAGATCGGCAGTTTCATGGGCGTCTGGCTGGGCGGCGTGCTCTACGACCGGACCGGCAGCTACGACGTTGTCTGGTACATCTCGATCGCCCTGGGCGTGTTCGCGGCCCTGGTGAACTTGCCGGTCCGCGAGTCGGCCATCGAACGCGGCCCGCAGCGTGTGGGGGCCGCCGCGTGAGGCCGCTGGCCGTCAGGGCGCTGGTCTGGGCCGCCGTGGCCCTGGCCCTGCTGGGCACGCTGATGCTCTACCAGCGCCCGGACTTCCTGGTGAATCTGGCCGACCAGCTCTGGAGCTGTTTCTGATGCACGGCACGGAGTCGCCTTCCCCCTGGGTGCAACGCTGGTCGCACCTGGTGCCGGTCGGCGGCACCGTACTGGACGTGGCCTGCGGACAGGGACGGCACCTGCGCTGGTTCGCCGGCCGCGGTCATGCGGTGACTGGCGTGGACCGGGACCCCACCGCTGTGGCAGCAGCGGCCAGCGCCGGGCGGGTGGTGCAGGCCGACATCGAGAACGGCCCCTGGCCCTTCGAAGGACAACGCTTCGACGCCGTGGTGGTGACCAACTACCTCTGGCGCGCGCTGCTGCCCGTGATCGTGGACAGCGTGGGCGAGGGTGGCGCGCTGATCTACGAGACCTTTGCAACCGGTAACGAATCGGTCGGCAGACCGTCCCGGCCCGACTTCCTGCTGCAGCCCGGCGAGCTGCTGCAGGCCTGCGCCGGCCTGCACGTGGTCGCCTATGAAAACGGCTTCTGCGACCACCCGGAGCGCTTCGTGCAGCGCATCACCGCCCTGCGAAAACGTCCGTCAGACGCCTCCGTGCCGGCGCGCCACCTGCTCCCTGACTGAGCGACTGCGCTGGGTAGAATGCACGATTCGCGCGCGAGCCGCCGGATCGATTTCCTCAACGTGTCCGGCGCACAGGCCGGCGCCTCTGACTTGAGCCCGAGAACATGAAGACCATCACCGGCAGCATCGTTGCCCTCGTCACCCCGTTCCACCCCGACGGCAGCGTCGACTACCCCACCCTGCGCAAGCTGATCGACTGGCACATCGCCGAAGGCACCGACTGCATCGGCGTCGTCGGCACCACGGGCGAGTCGCCCACGGTGAGCGTCGAAGAGCACTGCGAGATCATCCGCGTCTCCGTCGAACAGGCCGCCAAGCGCGTGCCGATCATGGCCGGCTGCGGCGCCAACTCCACCGCCGAAGCCATCGAGCTGGCGAGATTTGCCCGTGGCGTCGGTGCCGACTGCCAGCTGCAGGTCGTGCCCTACTACAACAAACCGACGCAAGAAGGCCAGTACCAGCACTTCAAGGCGATTGCCGAAGCCACCGGCGACCTGCCCATCGTCCTGTACAACGTGCCCGGCCGTTCCGTCGCCGATATGAGCGTGGACACCGCACTGCGCCTGGCGGCGGTGCCCGGCATCGTCGGGATCAAGGAAGCCACCGGCAACATCGAGCGCGCCCAGTGGCTGATCCGCGAGGCGCCGGAAGGCTTTGCAATCTACTCGGGCGACGACCCGACGGCGGTCGCCCTGATGCTGTGTGGTGGCCAGGGCAATGTCAGCGTGACCGCCAACATCGCGCCCCGACTGATGCACGAAATGTGTATGGCCGCCATCGCCGGTGACGCCCGCAAGGCGATGGAGATCCAGCGCCGCCTGATGCCCGTGCACAAGAACCTCTTTGTCGAAGCCAATCCGATCCCCTTGAAGTGGGCGATGGAACGCATGGGCCTGTGTGGTGGCACCATGCGCCTGCCCCTCACGCCCATGAGCTCCCCGTTGGAACCGGTGGTCGAGGCGGCACTCAAAGAGAGCGGCCTGATCTGATCACGCCGCTGCCAGGTCCCACCAAGACGTCATCCAAGCTGCCCATGTCCATCACCTCACGCTCTCTGTCTTCGCGCATCCGCCCCACCGTGTCGCTCCGCTGGGGCGCCGTGGCCATGGCAGCCTTTCTCGCCACGGGCTGCTCCGTGCTCGAGGAAGACAAGATCGACTACCGCAGCGCCCGCCAGGTCAACTCCCTCGAAGTGCCGCCGGACCTGACCCAGCTCAGCCGCGAGTCGCGCTACCAGGTGCCTGGCGCCACCGTGACGGCCAGCGGCTACCAGACGGCCCAGCCAGTTGCGGGTTCCTCCGACACCGCCGCCAGCAAGATCGGCGATGTCCGCATCGAGCGCGCGGGCAGTCAGCGCTGGCTGGTGGTGGACCGCCCTGCCGACAAGGTGTGGGGCCCCGTCAAGGACTTCTGGCAGGAGAACGGCTTTGTGCTCACCCTGGACCAGGAAACCCTGGGGGTGATGGAGACCGACTGGGCCGAGAACCGCGCCAAGCTGCCGCAGGACGTCATCCGATCCACACTGGGCAAAGTGTTCGACAGCCTCTATTCAACGGGGGAGAAGGACAAGTTCCGCACCCGGCTGGAGCGCACCCCGTCGGGTGCCACAGAGATCTACATCAGCCACCGCGGCATGATTGAGGTCTACACCGATGCCCGCAAGGACCAGACCGTCTGGCAGCCGCGCGCGGCCGACCCCGAGCTGGAAACGGAGTTCATGCGCCGGCTGATGGTCAAGCTCGGCGTCACCGAGGCCCAGGCCAAAGCGGTTACCGCATCGGCACCGACGCCTTCTGCGGCCCGTGTGGTCACCGTCAACAACCAGCCCGCCGTGCAGCTGGAGGACGACTTTGATCGTGCCTGGCGCAGGGTCGGCCTGTCGCTGGACCGCACCGGTTTCACCGTCGAGGACCGCGATCGCAGCCAGGGCGTGTATTTCGTTCGCTACGTGCCCGCAGACGCCACCGCCGAGTCGGCCAAGCCCGGCTTTTTCAGCCGTCTTTTCAGCAGTTCGCCCGCCCAGGCCAAGCCGGTGCAATACCGGATTGCCGTGCGCAGCAGCGGCACCAATACCACGGTGTCCGTGCTGAATGCCCAGGGACAACCCGACACCACGGCCGATGGAAAGCGCATCGTCGAGTTGCTGGCCGCTGATCTGAAGTAAGGGCCACGCAGGCAAAAGAAATGCCGCCCGAGGGCGGCATTTCTTTTGGCCGGACGATTCGGACCTGGGCCCGAACCGGCTGGGCAATTACTGAGCAGGCTTGGCAGCAGCCTTGGCAGCTTCGGCGGCCTTGTCGGCAGCTTCCTTGGCGGCGTCAGCACCAGCCTTGGCAGCGTCGGCGGCGGCACCAGCGGCGTCCTTGGCGGCATCGGCAGCAGCGCCAGCGGCGTCGGCAGCAGCAGCGCCGGCAGCGGCACCAGCGGCGGCGCCAGCGTTGGCAGCAGCAGCGCCAGCATCCTTGGCGGCGTCGACAGCAGCGCCAGCGGCGTCCTTGGCAGCTTCAACGGCGGGGGCTGCAGCGGGAGCAGCAGCTTCTTCCTTCTTGCCACAAGCGGTCAGGGCGATGGCGGCGAGCAGGCTGGCCAGCAGAACGGTCTTTTTCATGGTGATTCCTCAGGATGTGGATGAAAACAAAAAAATGAATCAACCACAAAAAAACCCGAATCGATGATCCGGGCTTGGTTGACCCAGTCGCTTACCGCTATTAACGATTGCGATCTGGAACGAAATCATACGCCGGAACTGCAAATCCGTATTTACCCTTGTCAACTTTTTCTTTTGTTGACAGTTGGCGTTGCAAAAACACACGCCGTTGGGATTCTTGTCACAAACCGAGGACCGTCGCAGGAAACGAAGGGCAGCCCTGCTGCCAGCAGGCCTGCAACCGTTCATGGAGCAGCGTTCGGCGCTCGGGTCGGCGACTGGCGACCATCAGACAACGGCCGATGTCCAGCCGCTCCATGGTCCAGTCGGGTGACCAGATGGCACTGGGCAGTTCACCCCCCGCCACCGCGCGGCATGCGTGGGCTTCGACGATGTGCGACCAGGTCGTGCGCCACTGCACGAGCCTGGGGTGCAACTCGCGCAGCCGGTCAAAGTCCATGGCCATGAACTGGATCTTTCTGCCGCGACAGGCCCAGTCATTGAGGGCGTCAATGACGGACCTCTCGCCCAGAGGCCAGTCGGCGAAATCAGGATCACTGAGCACAATCTGGGTCCAGCCATCGCGGGCGGCGGTTTGCAATGCCAGCCGCACCAGATCCGCAAACTCGCGGCGCCCCTGAATACGCCCTTCCGGCAATGCTGGGAGATCGTCCGGTATCGGCTGTTGCGTCATCTCTCAGTCCTTTTCACCACCCGCCGTGGACTCCGCATGGAGCCAGCCGGCCTCGAACCAGTCCTTCAACAGGGCCTGAGCGTCGGCGCTGGCACGGCGCACCTGCGCCGCACCCAGGCGACGTTGATCTGCCAGGACGCGCATGAGGCGGGCGTCGGCTCCAGCGGCCCGAAAACTCTCTCCGTTGATGAACAGGTGCCTTGAGTCGTACATCATGCGGGTGCGCCGGTCCAGGCGCAACGCCGTCCCAGGCTGCCATGGGCCCACGGGCTCTTCGAACCACACACGGGGCTTGGGCTCGGTCATCACTTCGCCGAGGGCGCAGGCCAGCGAAGTGCGCTCGGCGAGCATGCGCTGCAGGGCATCGGCCGCAAAGGCCTCCAGCGAGGCCGGCATCGCGGCCGGGTGGTCGGTGGCCTCCTGCCCGGGGTCGCGGTACAGCGTGCTGTCCTCGAACTCGTCGGCCATGCGTTGGAGCAGTTCGCCGGCGAGCCCTCCGCGCTGGGGCACGCGGAATCCCGCCGAGTAGGTCATGCAGTCGTCGCCGACGGCAATGCCGTCGTGTGCCCAGCGCGGCGGCAGGTACAGCATGTCTCCGGGGTTGAGCAGGTGCTCCTGCTCGGGCTCGAAGTTGCTCAGTATCTTGAGCGGAACATCAGGCTCCAGCGACAGGTCCTTTTGCCGCCCGATGCGCCACAGACGCTGGCCGCTGGCCTGCAGCAGGAATACGTCGTAACTGTCGAAATGGGGCCCTACACCACCGCCATCGCTGGCCCAGGAAATCATCAGGTCGTCCAGGCGCGCGTCGGGCACAAAACGGAACCGGCCCAGCAGATCGTGCGCCGCGTCCAGGTGAAGGTCCACCCCCTGCACCAGCAGGGTCCAGCGCTTCTGTTTCAGGGGCGGAAAGGCCGTGCGGGCAAAGGGACCGTGCCGGAGCTGCCACCCGGCCGGCTTGTGCACGATCAGGCGGGACTCGACCGATTCCTGCGCGGCCAGCGCAAACAGCTCGGGGCGTGTGAGCAGGGGCTGGAAACCGGGGAAGGCATTGCGGATCAGCAAGGGCTTTTTCTGCCAGTAGCGCTGCATGAACCGGGCCGGCGACATGCCGCCCAGCATCTGCGCCGGCAGGTCCACAGAAGGAGCGCCTGCGATGGAATCGGTGTGTGGTGTCATGGGACAATTGTCGGATGAAAATCACCGAACAATGTGTGGTCGCGCTGACCTGGACACTCAAGGACACGCTGGGCGAAGAACTCGATGCACTGGACGAGCCCGTCGAGTTCCTGGTGGGTGGCAATGATCTGCTGGCCAGCCTGGAGAAGGCGCTCCAGGGCCACGAGGCCGGCGATTCGCTGGAACTGCAGCTGGAGCCGCACGACGCCTTCGGTGACTACGACGACCGGCTGCTGTTCCTGGAGCCGCGCCACCTGTTTCCCGAGCACCTGGAAGAAGGCATGGGCTTCGAGGGACTGCCGGAGGGTTGCAGCGCCGCTGCCCCCAAGGACCGTCTGTTCTTCGTCAGCGACATCTACCCGGACCACGTGGTCATGGACGGCAACCACCCGCTGGCGGGCATCGCGCTGCGCATCCGGCTGAAAGTGCACGAGGTGCGCGAGGCCGAGGTCAGCGAAATCGGCCGGGGCACGCTGGGCACCGGCTTTTTCCGGATGCAGGTGGACCCCTCAGGTCCCGGCGACGAACCACCTCAGGCGCCCACCCTGCACTGACGCAGCGCGCGGGCAGCGCCGGTCAGCCGCGCCCGGTCGATCCGTAACCGCCCGCGCCGCGTTCGCTGGCCTGGGCGAAATCACTCACCACATTGAAGCGGGCCTGCACCACGGGCACGATGACCATCTGCGCAATGCGCTCCATGGGTTCGATGGTGAAGGCCACATCGCTGCGATTCCAGGCGCTCACCATCAGCTGGCCCTGGTAGTCGCTGTCGATCAGACCGACCAGGTTGCCCAGCACGATGCCGTGCTTGTGGCCCAGACCCGACCGGGGCAGGATCATGGCGGCGTAGCCCGGGTCGGCGAGGTGGATCGCCAGCCCGGTCGGCACCAGTTGCCAGGCGTTGGGCGCCAGGGTCAGCGGCGCGTCCAGGCAGGCGCGCAGATCCAGGCCCGCGCTGCCAGCCGTCGCGTAGGAGGGAAGCTGGTCCGCCATGCGCGGATCCAGCACCTTGACATCGATCTGCATGTTTCGGGTTCCGCAGAAGGGGCTCACTGCCCCGTCTTCTCGCTCTTGAGTTCGTCTTCCAGCGCCTTGGCAGGATCGACCTCCTCTTCAGCGGGTTCGGCCGCATCGCCTTCGGCGGGCTGCTCGGCCCCCTCCATGCCCTGGGTCGGGTCCTGCTCCTCTTCCTGTTCGAGGCCCGGCATGTTGTTGAGCATGTCGGTCACAGTGGCGTCGTCCACCTTGGCGGCGGCCTCGATATTGCCGATCACCAGCTTCGGGTAGGCAATGACGACGGACACCATGATCACCTGCAGGATGATGAAGGCGATGGAGCCCTTGTAGATCTGCGCCGTGGTCACCGCAGGGATGCGCTGCTTGGTCACCTGGTCGGTGTAGTCGTTGCGGGCAGCCACCGAGCGCAGGTAGAACAGAGCGAAGCCGAAGGGTGGTGTGAGGAACGAGGTCTGCAGGTTCATCGCAAGGATGATGCCGAACCAGATCAGAGCCATCTCCGGCGGCGCGCCTTCAGGCAGCAGCTCCGGCAGCACCTTGGCCGCCACTGGCGCGAGCATCGGCACCACGATGAAGGCGATCTCGAAGAAGTCGATGAACATGCCCAGCACGAAGACCAGCAGGTTCACAATGATCAGGAAGCCCAGCGCACCGCCCGGCAGCTTGTCGAACAGGTGCTCGACCCAGATGTGACCGTCGGCTGCGTTGAAAGTAAAGCTGAACACGGTGGAGCCGATCAGGATCGACAGCACGAAGATGGCCAGCTTGGTCGTGTTCTCGCCGGCCTGCCTCATCAGGTCGAGGCTCAGGCGCTTGCGCGAGGCCGCCATGATCAGCGCGCCCAGGGCGCCCATGGCGCCGCCTTCGGTGGGCGTTGCAATGCCCAGGAAGATGGTGCCCAGCACCAGGAAGATCAGCACCAGCGGCGGGATCAGCACGAAGGTGACCTGCTCGGCCAGGCGGGACAGCAGGCCCATGCGGGTGATGCGGTTGACGATGGCCAGGGCCAGGGCCAGCAGCGACGCCACGGTGATCGACATGATGACCACCTCGTCCCCTGCTGCGTCCATCTCGCGGCCGATCATCGGGTTGATGATGGCGTTGTGGTTCTGGGCCCAGATGTACCCGGCCACGCCGCAGATCGCCAGCAGCAGCAACAGCGAACGGTGGCCGCTCGCGCCATTGGGTTCGCGGTAGATGCGCGCCTCCTGGGGCAGCGCCGGCACCCAGTCGGGCTTGAAGATGGCCACGGCCGCGATGAAGGCCAGATACAGGCCCACCAGCATCAGGCCGGGCAGCAGGCCACCGGCGTACATGTCGCCCACCGAACGGCCGAGCTGGTCGGCCAGCACGATCAGCACCAGCGACGGCGGAATCGCCTGCGCCAGCGTGCCCGAGGCGGTGATGGTGCCGGTGGCGATCGTCCGGTTGTAGCCGTAGCGCAGCATGATGGGCAGCGAGATCAGGCCCATTGAGATCACGGCCGCAGCGACCACGCCGGTGGTGGCGGCCAGCAGCGCGCCCACCAGGATCACGGCCACGGCCAGGCCACCGCGCACGGGGCCGAACACCTGGGCCACAGTCTCCAGCAGGTCCTCGGCCATCCGGCTTCGCTCCAGGATGATGCCCATGAAGGTGAAGAACGGAATGGCCAGCAGGGTGTCGTTCTGCATGATGCCGAACACCCGCAGCGGCAGGGCCTGGAACAGGTTGGACGGAAACAGCCCGACCTCCATGCCGATGAAACCGAAGAAGAGGCCAGTGGCGGCCAGAGAAAACGCCACCGGGAAGCCCATGAGCAGGAACACCAGCAAGCCGGTGAACATGATGGGCACGAAATTGGATGCAATGAATTCCATGATGGTTCTCTCGCCTCTTATTGCGCGGCCTTGAGGCGCTGCTGCTCTTCTTCCAGCAGTTGCTGGGCCAGGAGTTCTTCTTCGCTCGGACCTTCATGGGCCAGCACGTCCGGACCGTTGCCGGTCAGGAAGGCGATGCGCTTGATGAGCTCGCTCAGGCTCTGCAGCGCGAGCAGGGCAAAACCAGCCGGGATCAGTGCGTACACCGGCCAGCGGATCAGGCCTCCCGCGTTGGACGACATTTCACCGGATTCGTAGGCGTTCACGAACAGCGGCCAGCCCAGCGTGGCCATCATGTAGCACAGCGGAAACACGAAGACGATGATGCCGATCACGTCCACCCAGTTGCGGCCGCGCGCGCTGAACTTCGACGAGATGAAGTCGATGCGCACATGGGCATTGCGCAGAAAGGCGTAGCCACTGCCCAGCATGAACACCGCCGCGAACAGGTACCACTGGATTTCCAGGAAGGCGTTGGAGCTGGTGTCGAAGAGCTTGCGCACGATGGCGTTGCCGGCACTGATCATGGTGGTCGCCAGGATGAACCACATGGCGAGCTTGCCGATGCGCTCGGTCAGCGCGTCGATCAGGCGGGAGAGCGTGAGGAGGAATGACATGAAGGTCCCCTTGTGTTGAAGGGTGCAGGCGCGAGGGATTCAGAAAAATGTCAGGGTACCTTCCACGCAAAAAAACCCCGTGGGGACGGGGTTCTTTTGCGGAAGGCCGTGAAGCTTACAGCTTCTGGCGCTGCATGAAGTTGTCGAAGTTGGCTTCGGTGAAGCGGAACCAGACGTTGGCGTCCTTGCGGAAGGCCGAGTAGTCGGTGTAGATCTTCTTCCAGGCTGGGTTGGTGTCGTTCAGCTCGGTGTAGAGGGCCATCGATTGCTTGAAGGCCTCGTCCATGACGGCCTTGGGGAACGGCAGCACCTTGGCGCCGTTGGCCACCAGGCGCTTGATCGCCTGCGGATTGCGGGCGTCGTAGCGGGCCTGCATCTCGGTGTGGGCGTAGGCCGTTGCAGCTTCAACAATGGCCTGGTATTCCTTCGACAGGGCGTTGAAGGCGGCCTTGTTGATGTAGAAGTCGAGCTGGGCACCGCCTTCCCACCAGCCGGGGTAGTAGTAGTTCTTGGCAACCTTGAAGAAGCCCAGCTTCTCATCGTCGTACGGACCGACCCATTCGGTCGCGTCGATGGTGCCCTTTTCCAGCGCCTGGTAGATCTCGCCGCCAGGAATGTTCTGCGGCACACCACCCATGCGGGTCAGCACCTTGCCGGCAAAACCGCCAATGCGCATCTTCAGGCCCTTGATGTCGGCCACGGTCTTGACTTGCTTGCGGTACCAGCCGCCCATCTGGGAACCGGTGTTGCCACCGGGGAAGTTGATGATGTTGTACTTGTCGTAGAACTCGCGGAACAGCTTCATGCCGTTGCCGTCGAAGTACCAGGCGGTCAGCTGGCGGCTGTTCAGGCCGAAAGGAATGGCCGTGCCCAGAGCAAAGGTATCGTCCTTGCCGAAGTAGTAGTAAGGCGCGGTGTGACCGGCTTCGACGGTGCCTTGCTGCACACCGTCCACGATGCCGAACGCGGGCATCAGTTCACCGGCGGGGTGCACGGAGACGACGAACTTGCCGCCGGACATCGCATTGACTTTTTCCGCGAACACTTCGGCGGCACCGTAGATGGTGTCCAGCGCCTTGGGGAAGCTGGAGGCCAGGCGCCAGCGGATGGCGGCCTGTGCATGCACAGCGGGGGCTGCTCCTGCGGCCAGCACACCGGCGATGCCGGCGTGCTTGAGGATGGAACGACGATCCATGTTGTATGACTCCGTGGTTGGTATTTCATGCCCGCCCGGAAGGGTCGGGGACTTCTGCAGTCCGGGCCATTGTAGGAACGCACCCCCCCCCTTCCGTGGGGGTTTTCCCTCGAAATCAGAGCAAGATCGTGAACGCTTTCAGGCTTTTGCAAGCTTGCTGCACTCAAACCGTGCAGGCTTTCGAAACGCCTCAAACAGGCCGTGAAATTTCTTCAACGCGGTCGTTCAGGCGGCCGCCTTGAGACCACCGGAGCCACCCAGCACGTCGGCAAAACGTTGCCTGATGGACGACTCGATGCCGCTGGCATCCAGCCCCACGTTGGCCAGCAGCCTGGCGGGATCACCGTGCTCGATGAACTCGTCGGGCAACCCGAGCTGCAGCACGGGCATCGACAGACCCTCGGCCTGCAGGGCCTCCAGCACGGCACTGCCGGCGCCACCCATGACGCAGCCCTCTTCCACCGTGACGAGCGCCTGGTGGCTGTGCGCCATCTCGCGCAGCAGGTCCATGTCAAGCGGTTTGGCCCAGCGCATGTTGGCGACGCTGGCACCGAGCGCCTCGGCGGCCGCCAGCGCCGGATGCAGCAGGGTTCCAAAGGCCAGGATGGCCACGCCATGGCCACGCCGCCGCACCTCGCCCTTGCCGAACGGCAGCCCATCCAGACTGGCCGGCACCGCCGCGCCCACACCGGCACCGCGCGGATAGCGCACCGCCACCGGGTGGTCCTGGTGGTGGGCCGTCGACAGCAACTGGCGCGTTTCCGCCTCGTCCGACGGACAGGCGATCGACATGTTGGGGATGCAGCGCAGGTAGGCGATGTCGTAGGCACCGGCGTGGGTCGCGCCATCGGCACCCACCAGGCCCGCGCGGTCCAGTGCGAACACCATGGGCAGCCTCTGCAGCGCCACATCGTGAATCAGCTGGTCGTAGCCCCGCTGAAGGAAGGTGGAGTAGATCGCGACCACCGGCTTCATGCCTTCGCAAGCCAGCCCGGCGGCAAAGGTCACCGCGTGCTGTTCGGCGATGCCGACGTCGAAATAGCGGCCCGGGAACTTCTGGTGGAACTCCACCATGCCCGAGCCCTCGCGCATGGCTGGGGTGATGCCGACCAGCTTGGGGTCGGCGGCAGCCATGTCGCACAGCCACTGTCCGAACACCTGCGTGAACGTGGGTTTGGGGGGCGTGGCCGGCTTGACCAGGCCCACGGCGGGATCGAACTTGCCGGGGCCGTGGTAGGCCACGGGGTCCGCCTCGGCCAGCTTGTAGCCCTGCCCCTTCTTCGTGACCACGTGGAGGAACTGCGGCCCCGCACCGTTGTCCAGCAGGTGGCGCACGTTCTCCAGCGTGGGGATGAGCGAGTCGAGGTCGTGCCCGTCGATGGGACCGACGTAGTTGAAGCCGAACTTCTCGAACAGCGTGGCCGGCACCACCATGCCTTTGGCGTGCTCTTCCAGCCGCTTGGCCAGTTCGAACAGCGGCGGCGCGCCCTTGAGCACAGTCTTGCCGACGTTCTTGGCGGCGGCGTAGAACTGGCCGCTCATGAGCTGGGCCAGGTAGCGGTTGAGCGCGCCCACCGGGGGCGAGATCGACATGTCGTTGTCGTTGAGGATCACCAGCAGGCGGCCGTGTTCGACACCGGCGTTGTTCAGCGCCTCGAAGGCCATGCCCGCGGTCATGGCGCCGTCACCGATGATGGCCACCGCGTGGCGGCTCTCGCCTTTCATCTTGGCGGCCAGTGCCATGCCCAGCGCCGCCGAGATGCTGGTGGACGAGTGGGCGGTGCCAAAGGTGTCGTACTCGCTCTCGTCGCGGCGCGGAAAACCGCTGATGCCACCGAGCTGGCGCAGCGTGGACATGCGGTCGCGGCGGCCAGTCAGGATCTTGTGCGGGTAGGTCTGGTGGCCCACGTCCCAGACCAGCCGGTCTTCGGGCGTGTTGAAGACATAGTGCAGCGCCACCGTGAGCTCCACCGTGCCGAGGTTGGAGCTGAGGTGCCCGCCGGTTTTCGAGACGCTCTGCAGCACATGGTCGCGCAGTTCGTCGGCCAGGGGGCGCAGCTGCGTGCGGGACAGGCGCCGCAGGTCGGCCGGGGATTCGATGGTGGACAGCAGGTTGCTCATGGGGCAGGTATTTCGCTTGAGGGCGGCTTTCCGGGTTCAGGACGCGCGGCGGCCAACCCAGTCGGCCAGCGCATGCAGGGTGTCGGTGTGGGGCAAGGCACTGGCGGACAACGCCTGGTGCGCCTGGTCCAGCACCTCGTCGGCGTAGGCCTGGGCCGACTCCAGGCCCATGAGCGACACAAAGGTGGGCTTGTCGGCGGCGGCGTCCTTGCCCGCGGTCTTGCCCAGCGTCGCGGAGTCGGTGGTGACGTCCAGGATGTCGTCGACCACCTGGAAGGCCAGGCCGATGCAGGCGCCGTAGGTGGACAACTGCCGCAGCACGGCCGCGTCCAGAGCGGCGGTGGACGCGCCCATCATGACGCTGGCCTGCAGCAGCGCACCGGTCTTGAGACGGTGCATGCCCTCCAGGGCCTTCTGGTCCAGCGCCACGCCGACGCTGGCGAGGTCGACGGCTTGCCCCCCGGCCATGCCGGATGCACCGGCCGCCACGGCCAGCTGGCGGCACAGGCGGGCCGACAGCGCCGCAGGCACCGAACCGTCGTCGGGCACCAGCAACTCGAACGCCAGGGCCTGCAGGGCGTCGCCGGCCAGCAGCGCCTGCGCCTCGCCGTACTTCACATGCACTGTGGGCTTGCCCCGCCGCAACACATCGTTGTCCATGCAAGGCATGTCGTCGTGGACCAAGGAATACGCATGGATGAGCTCCACCGCACAGGCCGCCCGCATGGCCACTGCAGGGTCGCCCTGCACGGCCTCGCAAGCTGCCAGCGCCAGCAGCGGGCGCAGGCGCTTGCCGCCGTCCAGTACCGCATAGCGCATGACCAGCCCCAGACCCGCCGGCGCATCGGCCAGCACCCAGTTCGACAGGGCCTGCTCCACGTGCTCCTGCTGGCGCACCCGCCAGGCCACGAACGCGGTGTTGTCCGACAGGCCCGCGCTCATTGGCCGTCCCAGGGTTTGGGCTCGCCGTTTTCGAGCACCTTGATCTGCTGCTCCACCGCCTCCAGCCGGGTGCGGCAGTAGGCCAGCAGCTCGGCGCCGCGCTGGTAGCGACCCAGCAGCTGGTCCAGCGGCAACTGCCCCGCATCCAGCTGGGCGACCAGCTGCTCCAGCTCCTCCAGCGCGGCCTCGTAGCTGGCCGGGGTGGCAGACGCTTCGGCCGAGCGGCTTGATCGGGTGGACTTTGTGGGGGTCGGAGAGGTCATTCGCTGAAGTCGATTGCGGGTGGCAAACACCCGACGGACACCCTGCGGACGGCAGGGCCAGCGCGCGATTTTATCCCCCGGTCCGCTCAATCTCCAGCCACCGCAGGGGCCTGGAAGGGGCGGGGTACAATCCCGCCTCTTTTTTGTTCAACTGACGGGCCTCGCACGCCCGGAGGGACGCAGCACTTCACCCATCCCGCGCAGATCGTTCACTCGCTCGAGCGCTTCACCCTGCCCCTTCATAGGGGGAGTCTTTAGGTCAAGACCACCATGTCTGATTTGAGTCTTCAATTGCAGCAGGCCGCAAGCCAATTGCCGGTTTCCAGCTACTTCGACGAGGCATTGTTCCGCAGGGAACTTGAAACGATCTTTCAGCACGGGCCCCGCTACGTGGGGCACGTGAACGCGGTTCCCGAGCTGGGCGACTACTTCGCCCTGCCACAGGAGGGTGAAGGACGCGCGCTGGTTCGCACCGCCAACGGCGTCGAACTCGTCTCCAACATCTGCCGCCACCGACAGGCCGTGATGCTCAAGGGCCGCGGCAACCTGAACCAGAACGCCAAGGGTCACAGCGGTGGCCACATCGTCTGCCCCCTGCACCGCTGGACCTACAGCGGTGGCCAGTCGGCCAACAGCAAGCTGGGCAACCTGCTGGGCGCCCCGCATTTCTCGCACGACCCCTGCGCCGATCTCAAGCGCTATTCGCTGCGCGAATGGAACGGCCTGCTGTTCGAAGACAACGGCCGCGACATCGCCGCCGATCTGGCGAACATGGGTCCGGCGTCCACGCTGAGCTTCGAGGGCATGGTGCTGGGCCACGTCGAACTGCACACCTGCAACTACAACTGGAAGACCTTCATCGAGGTCTATCTGGAGGACTACCACGTCGTGCCCTTCCACCCCGGACTGGGCAACTTCGTCACCTGCGACGACCTGCAGTGGGAGTTCAAGCCCGAGTACTCGGTGCAGACCGTGGGCATCCAGAACCTGCTCAAGTCCGGCAGCGCCACGTACCAGAAGTGGCACGAGGTGCTGATGCAGTACCGCAACGGCGAGCTGCCCGCACAGGGCGCGGTGTGGCTGACCTACTACCCGCACATCATGGTGGAGTGGTACCCGCACGTGCTGACGGTCTCGACCCTGCACCCGCTGGGGGTCGACAAGACACTCAACATGGTGGAGTTCTACTACCCCGAGGAGATCGCCGCCTTCGAACCCGGTTTCATGGAGGCGCAGCGCGCCGCCTACATGGAGACCTGCATCGAGGACGACGAGATCGCCGAGCGCATGGACGCGGGCCGCAAGGCCCTGTACGAGCGCGGCGACAACGAGGTCGGCCCCTACCAGAGCCCGATGGAAGACGGCATGCAGCACTTCCACGAGTGGTACCGCGGCCGCCTCGGCGATGCGCTGAAAGGCTGAGACCCCATGCAGGCCCTCTGGATGCTGCTGGCGTCCCTGTTTTTCGCCAGCATGGGGGTCTGCATCAAGTTCGCATCCGCGCACTTCAACAGCTTCGAGATCGTCACCTACCGCGGTCTGGTGGGGGTGGTGTTTCTCTACGGGTTCACCCGGTTCAGCGGCGTCTCGCTGCGCACCACGGTGCCCATGATGCATGTCTGGCGCAGCGTGGTGGGCACCATCTCGCTGACCGCCTGGTTCTACGCCATTGCCATCCTCCCGCTGGCGACGGCGATGACGCTCAACTACATGAGCAGCGTCTGGATCGCCACCTTCCTGCTCGGCGGTGCCCTGCTGACCCAGGGCCGCAATGCGCCGGTCCGGCAATAGGCTCCCCTGTTCCTGACCGTGCTGGCGGGCTTCGGCGGCGTGGCGATGATGCTGCGCCCCACCCTGGCTCCCGACCAGATGCTGGGCGCACTGGTTGGCCTGATGTCCGGCATCTTCGCGGCTTTCGCCTACCTGCAGGTGTCGGCGCTGAGCCGGGCGGGTGAGCCCGAGAGCCGCACGGTGTTCTATTTCTCCATCGGGGCTGTGGTCGCCGGCCTGATCGGCATGCTGTTCGTCGGTGCCACGCCATGGAGCTGGCCTTCCGCGCTCTGGCTGCTGCCCATCGGGCTGCTGGCGCTGGGCGGCCAGCTGTGCATGACCCGTGCCTACGCCAGCGGTGCCACCATGGTCGTGGCCAACCTGCAGTATTCGGGCATCGTGTTCGCCGGCATCTTCGGACTGACCGTGTTCGGCGACCGGCTGCCCCTGATCGGCTGGGCCGGCATGGGCCTGATCATCGTCAGCGGCATCGCGGCCACCGTGCTGCGCGCGCGCGCCGTGCCCCACGCGCCGGCAGAAGAGCACTGAATCCGTGCGCGTCTGCATGCGGTGGGTGGGTCTTTAGGACTTTGGTGTGATCGTCAGCGGTCCCTCCGTACTTGAAAATCAGCCACATGTACACAACCCTCATTTCTGCCGCGCAGCTGCGGCAACTCCTGGACGACCGCCAGCCGGTGCTGATGACGGACTGCAGCTTCGACCTGATGAACCCCGCCGCCGGGCGCCAGCAGTTCGAAGCCGCCCACATCCCCGGCGCGGTGCATGTGGACCTAGACGAGCACCTGAGCGACAAGACCGGACCCGACCGCGCCAGTGGCGGAAGGCACCCCCTGCCGTCCCGTGAAACGTTTGCCAGGCGTCTGCAGGCGCTGGGTCTGAACCCGGGCCAGCAGGTGGTGGCGATGGACCGGCAGGGCGCGAACTACTGTGGCCGGCTCTGGTGGATGCTCAAGTGGTGCGGCCACGAGGCCGTGGCGGTGCTCGACGGCGGACTGGCCGCCTGGCAGGCGGCCGGCGGCGAGGTCGCCGAAGGTCCGTCGCAGCCGGCCGCCGCGGGCCGGTTCGAACTGCAGCCTCCCCGGGCCACGATGCAGGCGGCGCAGGATATCGCGCGCCGGCTCGGTCAGCCCGACCTCACGCTGGTCGACGCACGCGCCGCGGCCCGCTTCCGTGGCGAGGTCGAACCACTGGACCCGGTGGCAGGCCACATCCCGGGGGCGCTCAACCGGCCGTTCACCGAGAACATCGGCCCGGACGGCCGCTTCAAGCCGGCCACCGAATTGCGGGCCGAATTCGAGCGCCTGCTGGCAGGGCGCAACCCGGCCGCGGTGGTGCACCACTGTGGCAGTGGCGTGAGCGCCATCCCCAACCTGCTGGCCATGGAAATCGCCGGCTTCGGACGCACAGCCCTCTTTCCAGGCAGCTGGAGCGAATGGTGCAACACGCCAGGCCTGCCCTGTGCCCGGAGTCAAGTTCCCGGCTGACGGGACGATAGGTCAGACACGCGCCCATACGCCAACCGATGCCTGAAGCCCTGTCCCGCGTGTCCAGCCCGTCCTCCGAACCCTCTTCCAGTCCACTGCGGGCCATCGGTCTGCTGGTGGCCATTGCTGCCACCGTCCAGGCACCCCTGGTGTATCTGAGCACATCCAACCTGTCGGAGGTGATCGCGCCCGCGCTGATCGCGCTGTCGGCCTGGACGGTCCTGCTGTTGCTGAGCAAGGGATTCCAGCGACTCGTAGCACCGCTGCTGGTGACCGCGGTCCTGATCTCGACGGTGATCGCCATCGTGGCTTTCGGCTCGGTGCGCACCGCCGCGGGCTTCCTGTTCGTGGCAGTGGTGGCCGGTGCCGGCATCTTCCTGCCCCGGCGCGCGCTGTTCGTCACCGTGACCCTGAGCGTGGTGGTCCTGGGCGTCCTCACCTGGATGGAGTGGAGTGGCTGGTTCAAACCGGCCAACTTCAAGGTCGGGTTCACGGTGTGGCTGACCCAGTCCATGACCATGGTCGTGGTGGCGATCATGGTCTACCACAGCCGCAGCCGGGCCCAGCAGGCGCTGGATCTTCAGCGCCGCGAGCTGGAGCGGCGCATCCGCAGCGAGCAGGAACGGGACCAGAGCCTGGAGCGGTTCACCCGGATCTTCCGCAACAGCCCCAGCCCGATGATTGCGCAGTCGGCCCGCAGCGGCCTGATCCTGGACGTCAACCCGGCCTTCGAGCGCTGCTACGGACACACCCGCGAGGACGTGCTCGGCTGCACCGACGCCATGCTCTGGGCCGAACCGGAGCAGCGCGCCCTCTACCTGGAACAACTGTTCGCCCTGCGCCGCGCAGACCAGGTCCATGTCCAGGGACTGCGGGCCGACGGCAGCCGCTTCGAGGCGCTGATCAGCAGCGAGATGGGTGACGATCCGCAGGACCGGCTGATCATCACCACGGTCACCGACATCACCGAGCAGAACGCCACCATCGAACGCCTGCGGCGCTCGGAGGAGCGCTTTGCCAAGGCCTTCAACTTCAGTCCGATGAACCTCGCGATCACGCGCCTGTCCGACGGCCGGATCCTGGAGGTGAACCGGGCAGGACTCATCTCCGACAGCATCGGTGTGAACGCCCTGCGCGGCAAGACCACGCTGGAAACCGGCGCCTGGCTCACACCAGCCCACCGGCAGGCCTACGTCGACAAACTCAAGCACGACGGGCGGGTGCTGGCCTACGAGAGCCAGATGCGCGGCAGGGACGGCAAGCCGGTCGACGTGAGGCTGTGGGCGGTGCTGATCGACATCGAGGGCGAAGAGTGCATTCTGTCGTCCACAGTGAACGTGTCGGAAGAGAAGCGGCGCGAGGCCTTGCTGCTGAGCGTGGCGCAGGGCATGACGGGCGAAACGGGCGCGGCCTTTTTCACCGCGCTGGCCCGCCACGCAGCCCCCGCCCTGAAGGCCGACGTGGTGATGGTCAGCGAGCTGATGCCCGACCAGGAGGTGCAGACACTGGCGATGTCCATGGACGGAGCCCTGGTGCCCAACATCGCCTATGCCCCCGAGGGCACCCCCTGCGGCGAGGCCCTTTCGCGCAGCGATCTCTGCGTCTACGAGCAAGGCCTCGCCCACACCTACCCATCGCTGTCGTCGATGACCGGGGTGCAGGCCAGCGCCTACATCGGCCAGAGCCTGCGCGACCAGGACGGCACCGCCATTGGCTTGCTCTCGGCCATGTGGCGCCAGCCCATCACACTCACCGCCGAGATGCGCGCGCTGATGTCGATCTTTGCGAGCCGGGCCACGGCCGAACTGATGCGGCTGCGGCGCGAGCGCGAAATCCAGCAGCTCAACGCGACGCTGGAGCAACGGGTGCAGTCGCGCACCGCCGAGTTGCAGAAGCTCAACGCGGAGCTCGACTCGTTCGCCTACTCGGTGTCGCACGACCTGAAGTCGCCATTGCGTGCGATCGACGGCTTCACGAGCCTGCTGAGCGAACAGCTGCAGGGACGGCTGACCGCCGACGAGGAGCAGCTGCTGCAGCGCGTGCTGGCGTCGACCCACCGCATGAGCACCCTGATCGCCGACATGCTGGCACTGGCCCGCGTGAGCCAGGGCAAGATGGTGCTGAGCCCGACCAACCTGAGCGAGATCGCCGAACAGGTGATGCGCGCAGAACAGGCCAGGCACCCGGGCCGACCTCTCGCGTGGCGCATCGAGCCGGGTCTGGTCAGCGTCTGCGACGCCCGGCTGGCGCGCATCGCGCTGGAGAACCTGCTGGGCAACGCCATCAAGTACACCCGGGACCAGCCACAGCCGCTGATCGAGATGGGGCGCTGCAAGGACGGTGGCCCGGGCCGCGCGAGCTTTTTCGTGCGGGACAACGGCGTAGGCTTCAATATGGCCTATGCCGACAAGCTGTTCAAGCCATTCCAGCGCCTGCACGGACCGAGCGAGTTCGAAGGCACGGGCATCGGCCTGGCCACGGTGCGCCGCATCGTGGACCGGCACGGTGGCCAGATCCAGGGTGTCGGCAAGCCCGGGGAAGGCGCCGAGTTCCGCTTCTCCCTGACACCCGCGCCAACATCCCGATGAACGCGCCAGCCCCCCTCCCCGCCGCTGAGGCGACCGGCCAGCCGCCCAGTCTGCAGCGCTACCAGGATCGATCCCTGCTGGCATTGCTGCTGTGCATCGGTATCGCCGGTCCGCTGGTGGCGTTCGGCGTCCATCTGAGGGACGGCCTGGTGGCGCTGACCTGGGTGGCCCTCGCTTTCTCGCTCACCGACTACCTGCTGCTGGTCCTGTACGCCACGCGCCTGCGCCCGCTGGTGGCGCCGCTGCTGGTGTACACGCTGATCTTCACGTCGGGTGCGGCCATCGTGGCCCATGGCACGGTGCGCAG
The DNA here is from genome assembly GCF_004006415.1 of Hydrogenophaga sp. NH-16. Lineage (NCBI taxonomy): Bacteria > Pseudomonadati > Pseudomonadota > Betaproteobacteria > Burkholderiales > Comamonadaceae > Hydrogenophaga > Hydrogenophaga sp. NH-16. The sequence continues at coordinate 867,226 of NZ_CP029344.1, read as the reverse complement.
CATGGCCGCGCTGGTCATGATCGCGGCGGTGGTCGCTGCGGGTGTTTTTCTCTCACGCAGGAACATGCTGGTCAGCGGCGCGCTGGGCATCGCCATCCTCGGGGTGCTCAACATCGCCGAGAACCTGCAGCTGATGCCGACGCCCGAGACGCGCACCGGCTGGACCGTGTGGATTGTGCAGACCACCATCCTCATCAGCCTGATGATCACGGTCAACCTGGGCCGGCGGCGCATGCTGGACGCGTACCGCAGCCAGAACCTGGCACTGGAGCACAGCCGCGAGGTCGAGCGCCTGCTGCGCCAGAGCCAGGATCGCTTCCAGGCCCTGTTCCGCAGCACGCCGGCCGCCTGCCTGGTGCAGTCGCTGGACACGCTGGACGTGCTCGACGCCAACCAGGCCTTCCAGTCGCTGTTCGGATACACGAACGAGGAGCTGGTGGGTCATCCTCCACCCAGGGTGTGGGCCCGCGACGAGGAACAGACCGAGTTCCGCCGGCTCATCGACACCCAGGGGCGGGTCGGTGGCCTCCGGGGACTGGCCCAGCGCAAGGACGGGGGCGCGTTCCCGGCCATGGTGCATGCCGAGGTCACGCAGAGCGCCACCGAACGGCTGCTGATCGCGGTGGTGTTCGACCTGTCGGCCGATGTGGCCTCGCGCCGCGAACTGGAGATCTCGCGCGAGCGCTTCTCGAAGGCGTTCAACTTCAGCCCGCTGGGCATGACCATCACCCGCCTGAGCGACGGCCGCTTCGTCGAGGTCAACCCCGCCAACGAGCGGGTGCTGGGATGGACACAGGCGGAATTCGAAGGCAAGACGTCGATGGAGGTGGGAGTCTGGGTTTCCGAGACCGACCGCAACCACTATGTGGCCACCCTTCGGCGCGACGGCCGGCTGCAGGGATACGAGACCCGGATGCGGACCAAGGCGGGTGCCATCGTGCCCGTGAGGGTGTGGGCGGAGATCATCGAGATCGACAACGAGCCCTGCGCCCTTTCCTTCACCATGAACGTGGACGAAGAGAAACGGCACGAGGCCATGCTGCTGAATGTGGCCGAGGGCGTCTCGGGCGACACGGGCGAGGCCTTCTTCCGCTCGCTCGTCGAGCATCTGGCCGACGCCATCGGCGCCGACGGCGTCGTGGTGGGCGAGGTGGATCCTCTGAAGCAGATGAACACCCTGGCCCTGGTGTGGGACGGCCGGTTGCTCCCCAACAGCACCCATTCGCTGCACAAGACGCTCTGCGAACAGGCCCTGCTGCAACCCGCACTGCTGCGCTTCGAGAGTCCCCGCCCTGCCCACCTGAACCTGGTGCCGCCGTTTTCGGAGGCCCCGCTCCAGTCCGTGCTGGGCCTGCCGCTGCGCGATGGGGACGGCTCGGCGGTGGGGCTGCTCATCGCCGTCTGGCGCCAGCGGCCGCCACCGAACGCCCATCTGGACGCCCTGCTGACCATCTTTGCCAGCCGCTGCAACGCCGAGCTGCAACGGCTGCGCCGCGACCGCGAGATCCACAAGCTGCACGACACGCTGGAGCACCGCGTGGCGGCGCGCACCGCCCAGCTGCAGTACCTCAACCGCGAGCTGGACTCTTTCGCCTACTCCGTTTCGCACGACCTGAAATCGCCGCTGCGCTCCATCGACGGCTTCAGCCACCTGCTGCGCGAGCAGATGGCCGGGCGCATGACCGCAGAGGACATCGACCTGTTCGAGCGCATCGAGGCTTCGGTCCATCGCATGAACAGCCTGATCACCGATCTGCTGGCGCTGGCGCGCGTGAGCCAGGGCACCCTGCAGCGCATGAACACCAACCTCAGCGAGCTGGCGCACGACGTGATCCGCCAGGAGCGCCACCGCGATCCGACGCGAGAGGTCGAGGTGGCGATCGAAGAAGGGCTGTATGCCGACTGCGACCCGCGCATGGCGCAGATCGTGCTGGAGAACCTGCTGGGCAACGCCTGGAAATACACCCGCCAGACCGCCAACGCCCGCATCAGCTTCAACCGCGCCGAGCCAACGGCTCCGGGTGGTGCGCCGGTGTTCTGCATCCGCGACAACGGAGCGGGCTTCGACATGGCGCGGGCCGAACGCCTGTTCAAGGCCTTCAACCGTCTGCACACCGCCAGCGAGTTCGAGGGCTCCGGCATCGGGCTGGCCACGGTGCGGCGCATCCTGGAGCGCCACGGCGGTCACATACGGGGCGAAGGCGCCGTGGACCAGGGTGCCCGCTTCGAATTCTGTTTCGGCAGCGAGGCGACCAGCTGAAGCCGCTGTCTGCGACTCAGTGGGAATGCGCCATCCCGCTGACCAGGGTCACCAGGCCGATGCCCGCCAGCAGCCAGGCGATCTGGGCGACCGTCGCGCGAAGGCCGAGCCGCTTCTGCAACTGGGGAATCAGGTCGGCCAGCGCCACATAGACGAAGCTGCTGGAGGCCGCGACCAGGAAGTACGGCAGCCAGTCTTCGAGCTGGCCCAGCAGCAGGTAGCCCACCAACCCGCCCAGGGCCGTCACCGTGCCCGCCAGCGACACCTTCACCAGGGCCGCGCGGCGCGTGCCCGAGGTCTGCTGCAGAACGACCAGATCGCCCATGTGGTGGGGCACCTCGTGGGCCAGCACCGCCAGCGCGGTCACCGCACCCAGCCGCAGGTCGGCCACAAACGCCGAAGCGATCAGGATGCCGTCGCCGAACGCATGCACGCTGTCGCCGGCCAGCACCGTCCAGCCGCCGGAACGGGCGCCATGCCCGTGGTCGTGGTTGTGACCGTGCGCATGGTCATGACCGTGGGCGTGCGCATGCCCGTGTCCATGGTGCTCCCCGCCGTGGTGGTGTTCATGGCCGTGGTGCCACAGCTCGGCCTTGTCCAGCAGGAAGAAGAACACCAGACCACCCAGCAGCAGGGAGAAGAGTTCGTGCGCGCCCGCCTGGCTCTCGAACGCCTCGGGCAGCAGGTGCATGAAGGCGGTGGCCAGCAGCGCCCCGGCAGCCAGGCTCAGCATGTGCTGCGTGAACCGCGCCAGCACCCCCATGCCCAGCGCCGCGGCCAGCCACACGCTGCCCACCCCCGCCGCCACGGTGCCCAACAGGATCGCAATCAGGGTCATGAAATGTCGTCAACCAAAAGAAAGGGCCGCACAGGCGGCCCGGGGGTGGGGTCTGCAGGGCAGCGTCAGGCGACGCCGTGCTGCTGGAACCAGGCCTGTGCCCGCTTCCAGCCGTCTTCGGCCGGCTCCTTGCGGAAGCTCGGCCGGTAGTCGGCGTGGAATGCGTGCGGCGCGTCCGGGTACACCACAAAGCTCGACACCTTGGCCGCCGCATTGCCGGCCGCCAAAGCGGCTTTCATCTTATCAACCGTGTCAAGCGGAATGCCGGTGTCGGCCGCGCCGTAAAGACCCAGCACCGGACCGTGCAGGCCGGCCGCCACATCCACCGGGTGCTTCGGATTGAGGTCGCTGGTCTGACCGACCAGCCGGCCGTACCAGGCCACACCGGCCTTCACCGCCGGGTTGTGCGCCGCATACAGCCAGACCTGGCGCCCGCCCCAGCAGAAGCCGGTCACGCCCAGCTTCTTGGCATCGCCGCCGTTGGCCGCGGCCCACTTCACCGTGGCGTCCAGATCGGCCATCACCTGGGCATCCGGCACCTTGGAGATCACCTCGGCGATCAGCTTGGCCATCTCGCCATAGCTCTGCGCATCGCCCTGGCGCACGAACAGCTCGGGTGCGATGGCCAGGTAGCCTGCCTTGGCAAACCGGCGCGCGGTGTCGGCGATGTACTCGTGCACGCCAAAGATCTCCGACAACACCAGCACCACCGGCAGCCCGGTCTTGCCGGCCGGCGCCGCGCGGTAGGCGGGCATCTTGAAGCCGTTGACATCGATCATCACCTCGCCCGCGGTCAGCCCGTCGGTGGACGTCTTGATCGCCGTCTGCGCCATGACCGGCAGCACCGAGGCGGCGTAGCCCACGCCCAGGGCGGCCTTGAGTGCGGTGCGGCGGGTGGCATGGCAGTGCGACGCCTTCGCGTCGAGCAGGGCCTGGCTGTCGGTGATCAGGTCGGTGTTGAGCATCGGTGTCTCCTTGTGGGTGGTTGAAAAGGGGATGCGGCGCGCACGGGTCGGGCACACAATGGCGCGCATCGGAGGACAGCGCCATGACCCTGACCGGACCCATTCTGCAGTTTCTCGGATGCCAGGGTGGCGTCTGGGGTTTGAGCCTGATGATCGTCTGCGACGCCACCGATCCGCAGCCGGCGCTGCGCCTGAATGTGCCGGCCGAGCTGGTCAACGGCGCCAGCGGACCGGTGCCCGGCCTGGACGCCACCGCCTGGCGCTTCGACATCGCGGTGCGCCAGACGGCGATGCCCCAGCGCATCGGCTACCGGCTGGCCGGCCGCAGCCACAGCTTCCAGGTGCCGGCCCTGGGCGCCACGCCAAGCATGGCCTACGTCTCATGCAACGGCTTTTCCGACGCGCGCACCCGCAAAACCATGAAAGACGCCAACGCCCTCTGGGCCCGCATGGGCCGCCTGCACGAACAGCAGGAGCGCGTCGACGGCATTCCGGTCAGGCCGCTGGAGCTGCTGCTCATGGGCGGCGACCAGATCTACAGCGACGACATCTGGGCCACCGTGCCCGAGCTGCGGGCATGGACCGAGGTCGAGTGGTTCACCCGCACCCACATGCCCTTGAGCGACAGCCTGCGCGCCGCGCTGCAGACCCGTTTCGCCGGGTTCTACCTGGAACGCTGGAACCAGCCCGAGACTGCCGCGCTGCTGGCCTCGGTGCCCAGCGTGATGATGTGGGACGACCACGACATCATCGACGGCTGGGGCTCACACCCGTGCGAGTTGCACGGCAGCCCCGTGTTCCAGGGCCTGTTCGAGGTCGCCCGCTCTGCGTTCGAACTGTTCCAGCGCCAGATGCTGGGCGCACCGCCGCCCGCCACCCTGAACGCCCAGACCGCGCACAACAGCGCCTACCGCTTCGGCAGCACCGGCCTGCTGGTGCTCGACCTGCGCAGCGAGCGCCGGCCGCGCAGCGAAACCACCGACGCCGCCGGACGCAGGACCGTGCTCGCCGACCAGGTGATGAGCCCGGCCAGCTGGAGCGCCGTCTACGCCTGGCTCGACGCCCAGCTGGCCGCCGGCGACCTGCGGCACCTGCTGGTGATGAGCAGCATCCCGGTGATGCACCCCAGCTTCGAGCAGCTGGAGACGATGCTCGGCGCCCTGCCGGCCATCGAGGAACTGGAGGACGACCTGCGCGACCACTGGACCAGCCACCCCCACCAGGCCGAGCGCCTGCGCCTGGTGCGCCGCCTGCTGGACGCCAGTGCGCGCGGCCTGCGGGTGACCGTGCTCTCAGGCGACGTGCACGTGGCCGCCATCGGCGTGATCGAATCGGACCGCAGCGACCTTTCGCCCGAGGCGCGCAGCCTGACCCAGCTCACCAGCAGCGGCGTGACCCACCCGCCGCCAGCCGGCGTGGCGCGCTACTTCCTCGAAGAGGCCTGCAAGCAGATCGAGACCCTGGAGCCGGGGCTCACCGGCCAGATGGTGGAGTTCCCGACCGCCCGGCGCCGGCTGATCGGCTGCCGCAACTTCATGACCCTGCAGGCCGACGCGCCGGGCGGCGCGGACCGGCTGTGGGCGAACTGGTGGGCAGAAGGCGTCGACCACCCGTACACCAAGGTGGTGCTGCCGGAGGGCTGAGGCAGCGGGCGCTCAGTGCGCCTGTTCCCAGTTCGGCCCCACGCCCACCTCGGCCAGCAGCGGCACCTTGAGCTGCGCCACGCCCGCCATCAGGCGCGGGATCTCGGTGCGCAGCCAGTCCACCTCGGCCTCGGGCACCTCGAACACCAGTTCGTCGTGCACCTGCATGATCATTTTCGTGCCCTTGCCCTGGTCGTCCAGCGCCTTCTGAACCGCCACCATGGCCAGCTTGATCAGGTCGGCGGCCGTGCCCTGCATGGGCGCGTTGATGGCCTGGCGCTCCAGCGCGGCCAGCTTGGCGCCCTTGGCGTTCTTGATGTCGGGCAGCACCAGCTTGCGGCCGAACGCGGTTTCCACGTAGCCCTGCTCCTTGGCGAGCGCGCGGGTGTCGTCCATGTACTGCTTGACGCCGGCGAAGCGCGCGAAGTAGCGGTCGATGTAGGTCTTGGCGGCGGCGTTCTCGATGCCCAGCGACTTGGCCAGGCCGAAGGTGCCCATGCCGTAGATCAGGCCGAAGTTGATGGTCTTGGCGTAGCGGCGCTGCTCGCTGCTGACCTCCTCGGGCTTGATGCCGAACACCTCGGCCGCGGTGGCGCGGTGCACGTCGTGCCCCTCGTGGAAGGCGCGCAGCAGAGCCGCATCGTCGCTCAGGTGGGCCATGATGCGCAGCTCGATCTGCGAGTAGTCGGCGCTGGCGATCACATGGCCCGGCGCGGCCACGAAGGCCTCGCGCACCTTGCGGCCTTCGGCGGTGCGGATGGGGATATTCTGCAGGTTGGGGTCGTTGCTGGACAGGCGCCCGGTCACCGCCACGGCCTGCGCGTAGTGGGTGTGCACGCGGCCGGTGCGCGGCAGCGCCAGCTGGGCCAGCTTGTCGGTGTAGGTGCCCTTGAGCTTGATGAGGCTGCGGTGTTCCAGGATCTTGGCCGGCAGCGGGTAGTCCTCGGCCAGTTTTTCCAGCACCTCTTCGTCGGTGCTGCGCGCGCCGGTGGCGGTCTTCTTGATGACCGGCAGGCCCAGCTTGTCGAAGAAGATTTCGCCCAGCTGCTTGGGGCTGCTGAGGTTGAAGGGCTGGCCGGCGATCTCGTAGGCCTCCTGCTCCAGCGCGAAGATGCGCTGCCCCAGTTCGTGGCTCTGCCGAGCCAGCGTGGGCGCGTCGATCAACACACCGTTGCGCTCGATGCGGTAAAGCGTCTCGCTGCTGGCGATTTCCAGTTCGTAGATGAACTTGAGCTTGGGGTCGCTCTTGATCTGCGGCCACAGCACGCGGTGCACGTCCAGGGTCTGGTCGCTGTCTTCGCAGGAGTACTCGGCCGCCTTGGCCAGGTCCACCTGCGCAAAGGGAATCTGGTGCGCGCCCTTGCCACACAAGTCTTCGTAGCTGATGCCGCTGCGGCCCAGGTGGCGCTCGGCCAGGCTGCTCAACCCATGCGGTTTGTGCACTTCCAGCACATAGCTCTGCAGCATGGTGTCGTGCACATAGCCTTGAACCTCGATGCCGTGGTTGGCGAAGACGTGGCGGTCGTACTTGATGTGCTGTCCGAGCTTGTGTTGGGCCGGGTTCTCCAGCCAGGGCTTGAGCCGGGCCAGCACCTCGTCCAGTGGCAGCTGTCCGGGCGAGTCCGGCCCTTCGTGCTTGAGCGGGATGTAGGCGGCTTCGCCCGGCGTCACGCTGAAGCTGATGCCCACGATCTGCGCGACCATTTCATCCAGCGAGGTGGTCTCGGTGTCGATGGCGGTCAGCTCGGCGGCCTCCAGCTTGTTCAGCCAGGCGTCGAAGGCCTCCCAGGTGAGGATGGTGTCGTAGGCGAGGTTCGACGCCCTCGGAATGTCGGACGCCGGATCGCTGAACAGGTCGTTGGTGGAGCCGGGCACAGGGGCGGACGCAGCCGCGGGCACAGCCGCCTCGCCGCCCCCCAGCGCCTTGGCCAGGCCCTTGAAGCCATAGGTCTCGTAGAACGCGCGCAGCGGCTCCTTCTGCGGTTCGCCCATGCGCACCGCATCCAGCGCCGGCAGGCCGGGCACCCAGCCGTTGAGGTCGCAGTCGGTTTTGATAGTCAGCAGCTGGCGGCCGGTGGGCAGCCAGTCCAGCGCCTGGCGGAGGTTCTCGCCCACGGCGCCTTTCACTTGGTCCGCCTGCGCGATCAGGTTGTCGATGGAGCCGTACTCCTGCAGCAGCTTCACGGCCGTCTTGGGGCCGACCTTGTTCACCCCGGGCACGTTGTCGATGGAGTCGCCCACCAGCATCTGGTAGTCCAGCATCAGGCGCGCGGGCACTCCAAACTCCGCCTCCACCCCGGCCAGGTCGCGCACCTTGCCGCTCATGGTGTCGATGATGGTGATGTGCTCGTTCACCAGCTGCGCCAGGTCCTTGTCGCCGCTGCTGATCAGCACCTCGATGCCCTGACTGGCCGCCGCGACCGCCAGGGTGCCGATCACGTCGTCGGCCTCGACGCCCGGCACGTCCAGCACCGGCCAACCCGAGAGGCGCACCACCTCGTGGATCGGTGCGATCTGGCTGCGCAGGTCGTCGGGCATGGGGCTGCGGTGCTGCTTGTACTCGGGGTAGAGCGCGTCGCGGAAGGTCGGGCCCGAGGCGTCGAACACGCAGGCGGCCCAGGTGGACGGGTGGTCCTTGAGCAGCTTCTGCATCATGTTGATCATGATGCGGATGGCGCCCGTCTTCTGCACCGTGCCGTCGGGCAGGGTGGTACTCATGGCGTCGCCGCCAGCGAAGAAGGCGCGGTAGAGGTAGCTGGAGCCGTCGACCAGCAGCAGGCGCGGGGTGGATTGTTCGGACATGGGGGCGATTGTCGGGGATGCCAGGGTGCGGCGCAGGCGCTCCATGCCTACAATGCGGCATGCGCGCCCCAACCCTGCTCCGATCCCTCCTGCTGGCCCTCGCCATTGCCGCGTCCCTGCCCGTGCTGGCACAGACCGGCACCCCGGCGCCCACCCCGGTCGAACAGCCCCGGCTGCCGGCGGGCGAGGCCAAGGTGATCGAACGCATCACGCACGAAGACGCTGGCTCCCGCATCGACGAGGTGCGCATCGGCGGCCAGACCCGCAGCATCGACGTGCAGCCCAAGAACGGCGCCCCGGCCTATGAAATTGCCCCCCAGAGTGGCGCGGATCTGCCCACCGAAGGCCAGGGCAGCAGCGGCCGCAGCCGCTGGCGCCTTCTGAGCTTCTGACCCTTTCCCGTTTCCATGGCCGTTTACACCGAAGTCCCGCAGGACGAAGCCGCTGCGCTGCTGCGCGAACTCCAACTGGGTGAGCTCACCGCCTTGCGCGGCATCCAGGGAGGCATTGAAAACACCAACTACTTCGCCACCACGGTGCTGGACGGCGCCGAGACCGAGCACGTGCTCACGGTGTTCGAGCGCCTGGGCTTCGAACAGCTGCCGTACTACCTGCGCCTGATGAAGCATCTGGCCCAAAAGGGCATCCCGGTGCCCGAGCCTGCTGCCAACACCAAAGGCGAGATCCTGCACCGGCTGCAGGGCAAGCCCGCGGCCGTGGTCAACAAGCTGGCCGGGCACAGCGAACTGCGGCCCTCTGTGGTGCACTGCGAGGCCGTGGGCGCCATGCTCGCACGCATGCACCTGGCCGGCCAGGACTTCGCCATGCAACAGCCCAACCTGCGCGGCCTGGCCTGGTGGAACGAAACCGTGCCGGTGGTGCTGCCGCACCTGAGCGACAACCAGGCCACCCTGATCCGCAGCGAACTGGCCTACCAGAACCACGTGGCCGCGCAGCCCGCCTTCAAGGCGCTGCCCCATGGCCCGGTGCACGCCGACCTGTTCCGCGACAACGTGATGTTCGACGGCGACCGCCTCTGCGGCTTCTTCGACTTCTACTTCGCCGGCAACGACAGCTGGCTGTTCGACCTGGCTGTCACCCTCAACGACTGGTGCATCTTCCACGGCGACGAAGCGGCAGACGGCCTGCACGACGAGCGCCGCGCGCACGCCATGCTGGCGGCCTACCAGTCGGTGCGGCCGTTGACCGCCGCCGAACGCCAGCTGCTGCCCGCCATGCTGCGCGCCGGCGCGCTGCGCTTCTGGCTCTCGAGGCTGTGGGACTGGCACCTGCCGCGCGAGGCGGCCATGCTCAAGCCGCACGACCCGGGCCATTTCGAGCGTGTGCTGCGCGAGCGCGTGCGCCAGGCCCGCGACCTGGCGGACTCGCTGCGCGACGCCGGCGGCGTGCCCGCCTGAGGGCCGTGCCATGAAGCTGCGCACCGTGCCCGCATCCACCGGCCTGCAATGGGTCCGGCTGGGCGTGAAGACCTTTCTGCGGCAACCCCTGGCCATGTCGGGCCTGTTCTTCATGTTCATGGCGGTGGTGTCGGTGCTGGCTCTGGTGCCGTTTCTTGGCACCGCCCTGGCCACCCTGCTGACCCCGGCGGTCAACCTGGGCCTGATGTCGGCCTCGCGCGAGGCCGAGGCCGGGCGGTTCCCGATGCCCAAGCAGCTGGTCACCGCCTTCCGTGGCGGCCCCGCCAAAACCCGGGGCATGCTCACCCTGGGCGGTCTGTATGGCCTGGGGCTGCTGGTGATCCTGCTGCTGGTGGGCCTGCTGGAAGGCAACCCCGAGGGCGCCGCCACCATGACCGCCGAGGAGGCCATGCGCAGCATGGTCACCAGCCCCGCGCTGTGGTTCGGGCTGGTCGCCATGATGCCGCTGCAGATGCTGTTCTGGCACGCGCCCGCCCTGCTCTTCTGGCACGGCGTGCCACCGGTCAAGAGCCTGTTCTTCAGCCTGATGGCCTGCTGGGCCAACAAGGGCGCGCTGCTGGTGTTCCTGCTGGGCTGGACCGGGCTGTTCGTGGCCTTCAGCGTGTCCCTCAGCCTGCTCAGCGCCCTGCTCGGTGGCGCGCAGGCCGCAGGCCTGATCGTCTACCCGGCGGTGCTCTTCATGGCCTCGATGTTCTTCACATCGATCTGGTTCACGTTCCGCGACAGCTTCGACGACAGCGAGCCCGCAGGGGTGGTGGCGACGGACGACTTCGCGCCCCACTGAGCGGCCTCCAGGCCCCGGCGACCGTTGCGGTGCAACTCCATCGCCCGCAGGAACAGCGCTTCAACCTGCAAGGTGATCTGCGGCCAGTCCAGCGGCTCCACCGAGGCGCGGGCCTGCCCGGCGGCCCGGGCCACCCGTCCCGGCTCCCGCGCCAGCGCTACCGCCATCTGCACAAAAGCCTGCGGGTCGCCGGCCGGCACCGTCCAGCCGTTGTGGTCGGTCTGCACCCATTCGGCCGCGGCAGCGCAGGCACAGGCCAGCACCGGCAGCCCGCTGGCCAGGGCCTCCAGGGTCACGTTGCCAAAGGTCTCGGTGAGGCTGGGAAACAGCAGCAGGTCGGCCGAGGCGTAGCTGCGCGCCAGCTCGGCCTGGGTCTGCGAGCCCATGAACCGCGCCTGCGGGCAGCGCCGCTCCAGCGCATCGCGCATCGGCCCGTCGCCCACGAACACCAGGCGCACACCCTCGTGCACCGCCTGCATGGCCTCGAAGGCCTCCAGCACCAGGTCGAGGTTCTTCTCGGGCGCCAGCCGCCCGACCACCAGCAGCACCAGGTCGCCGGGGCCGGCGCCCCAGTGCGCCCGCAGCGTGTTGTCGTGAAGGCCGGGGTCGAACAGCCGGGTGTCGACGCCGCGCGCCACCACCTGCAGCCGCTCGAAGCCCTGTGACAGCAGCTCGGCGCACAGGGCGCGGGTGGGCACCATGGTGCACAGGGTCTGGTTGTGGAACTTGCGCAGGTAGGCCTCGATCGGCCGGCGCAGCCAGCCCAGGCCGTAGTGCTGGCTGTAGCTGTGGAAGTTGGTGCGGAAGTCCGACGTGACCGGGATGCGCAGCTGGCGCGCCGCCTTCAGCGCCGACCAGCCCAGCGGCCCCTCGGTGGCGATGTGGACCAGGTCGGGGCGCTGCAGCGACCACGAGGCCATCAGCGCCTTGCGGCCCGGCAGCCCGAGCTTGAGCTGGGGGTAGCGCGGGATCGGCATGCCGCGCATCAGCTTTTCTTCGAACCCGATGTCCCGCGCGCCGAGGTCGCCGCTGGCCTGCCGGGGTCGCACCAGCTGCACCTGGTGGTTGCGTTCGCACAGGCCCTGCACCAGCCGCGACAGCGTCAGGGCCACACCGTTGACTTCTGGTGGCCAGGTTTCCGTGACCACCGCCAGGCGCAGAGAGGGGTGCGCCGCGGGGAAGTCCTGCAGCACAATGTCTTGGGCGTCGGGTGTCTTCATGCGCCAATGGTCCGCATGGGGTGCAACAGATTTGTGACAGCGCGCCCGCCGATGTGACCGAGGCAAGACCAAACTGTGAAGCCCCGGTGTTGTCACCGCGATTTCACGCAATCGCGACACGATGCGCGCACCCCAAACCCTTGCAGGAGCCCGCATGACCGCGTTTTTCGACGCCCTGAAGACCCAGCGCTGGGACGACCACCGCTACTACCACCACAACCGCATCAACCAGACGCTGCACTTCATCAGCGCGGTCAGCTTCGTGGTGGCCTACGGGTGGCTGTTCATCGATCCGGTGGTCTCGGCGCTGATCGGCTGGCTGGTGTCGATGACGACGCGGCAGTCCGGCCACTTCTTCTTCGAACCCCTGGGCTACGACCATGTGAACCAGGTCACCAACGAATACAAGGAGGAGATCAAGGTGGGCTACAACCTGCGCCGCAAGGTGGTGCTGATCGCCATCTGGGCCGCGGTGCCGCTGGCGCTGCTGGCCAGCCCCGACCTGATGGGCCTGATCGAGCCGCACACCGACTGGACGGGCTACGTGCGCGACGTCGGTGCCGCCTGGCTGGCGCTCGGCGTGGCCGGGCTGCTGTTCCGCACCGTGCAACTGTTCTTCCTCCGCGACGTGCAGACCGGCCTGGTGTGGATGACCAAGATCCTCACCGACCCGTTCCACGACATCAAGCTCTACCACCGGGCCCCGCTGCAGCTGCTGCGCGGCGAGCTGTACGACCCCGCGCACGGCCGCGCCTGACGCCGTTCAAGGGCGTGCGGTCCTCCTCGTCATGCGCCCGGTCGGCGCCCCAGGGCGGTGGCGATCACCTCGCGCAGGATGCCGCGGCGGATGCCCCGGTTGCTCTGCCCCGCCACCGGTGCCCACCAGCCCTGCTCGCGCATGTCGCGCCCGGCGCGCACGAACTTTTCCAGCACGGCGTCGAAGTCGGCGTCGCTGACGTTCAGGCTGAAGATCAGCCGGCCCGTGCCCACCCAGCTCAGCGCCACACCGTGCCAGCGCAGCAGGTACTGCAGCATCCAGTTGTAGCGCGAGGGCTCGGTGTAGTTGATGGTCCAGATGCTGTGCAGGTTGGTCGCGCGCATGGGCAGGCCCTCGCGTTCCATGGTCTCGTTGAAGCGCCGGGCCCGTGCGTTCCAGCGCTCGTCCTGCCCTTCGTACACCGCCTGCACCTCGGGCGTCTGCAGACGCTCCAGGAACACCGACATGCCGCCCATCACCCACGGGTGCGCGTTGAAGGTGCCGCGCGCCAGGCAGAGGTCGGCCGGCCGGTCGGCGCGGAAGCGCTGCATCAGCCCGTGGCGCCCGCAAACCACGCCCACCGGGTAGCCACCGGCGAGCGTCTTGCCGTAGGTGACCATGTCGGCCTTCACGCCGAAGTACTCCTGCGCGCCGCCCGGTGCGAGCCGGAAGCCGAGAAACACCTCGTCGAAGATCAGCACGATGCCGCGCTCGGTGCAGACCTCGCGCAGGCGCTGCAGCCAGGCGGTGTAGGCGGCGCGGTCGAAGTGGGCCTGCCGGCCGCTGTCCACCAGGGCCGAATCGGCCGGCGGCACGCGGTTGGGGTGCAGCGCCTGCAGCGGATTGACCAGCACGCAGGCGATGTCGCGGCGGGTGCGCAGCACCTGCAGGCTGCGTTCGCTCATGTCGGCCAGGGTGTAGGTCTCGCGCGGCGGCAGCGGGTTGCCGGGGCCCGGCTGCACGTCCTCCCACCAGCCGTGGTAGGCGCCGGGAAAGCGCACCAGGTGGCGCTTGCGGGTGTGGAAGCGCGCCAGCCGCACCGCCTGCATCACCGCCTCGGTGCCGGACATGTGGAACGAGACCTCGTCCATGCCCGAGATCTCGCGCAGGCGCTGGATGTTGCCCGCCACGCAGGGATGGTAGGCGCCGAGCACCAGCCCCAGGTCCTGCATGCGGGCCGCGCCTTCGGCCATGCAGGCCTTGTAGAAGTCCACGCCGAACACGTTGACGCCGTAGGAGCCGGTGAGGTCGTGGAAGCGGAAACCATCCAGATCGGTCAGCGTCACGCCGTCGGCCGACTGCACGAAAGCGCCGACCTTGAGCCGCTCGCTCACGATGGGGCTGAACTGGAAGGGCACGCGGTAGCGGCCGGTGAACTGCAGGTCGGCCAGGCCTTCGCGGGCCTGCGCCGTCATCGCCAGCGTCTTCGGGTGGCGGCTGGCCAGACCGGCGGCGAGCGCCTCGAAGGCCGCGCGGCGCCGGGCCACCACCTCCGGCGCTGCGCCGTCGCAGGCGAAGAACTCGGTCTCTTCGTAGGCGTAACCCGGCAGCCAGCGCGCCAGCCGCTTAGCCATGCGCGAGTGCCCGGCCAGCGAGCGGTGCTTGGCGCGCGAGAGGTCGATCCGGCGCTTGATCATCGGCGCCGCGAGGGCGAGCGCGCCCGCCGGCAGGGCAATTTCCAACAAGGACATGGGTTCGGGCTCCAGAGGGGGTGTCGGCCCTGTTTCTATTTAAAGCGCGTGTCATCTCCATGAATCCCGTTGCCACCCTGCGCCGCATCGCGCAGCAAGAAGACCTCAACTTCCTGCTGACCAACCGCGTGCCCCGCATCGCCCTCACCCACGCCATCGGCTGGTGGAGCCGCATCCGCCACCCCTGGGTGCGCGACCTCTCGCTGGCGGTCTGGAAGGCCTTCAGCGACCTGGACCTGAGCGACGCGAAACAGCAGCGCTTCGCCAGCCTGCACGACTGCTTCATCCGCGAGCTGCGCCCCGGCGCCAGACCAGTGGACCCACGCCCCGGCGTCATCACCAGCCCCAGCGACGGCATCGTCGGCGCCTGCGGCCGCATCGAGGCCGTGGACGGCGAGCCCCAGGTGTTCCAGGCCAAGGGCTTTCCGTACAAGCTGGCCGAGCTGCTGGGCGACTCGGCCCACACCGCCGCGCTGTGTCGCGAACTGCAGGGCGGCAGCTATGTGACCCTGCGGCTCACGTCCAGCATGTACCACCGCTTCCACGCACCCTGCGACGCGCGGCTCGAACACGTCACCTACATCAGCGGGGACACCTGGAACGTGAACCCGATCGCGCTGCAGCGCGTGGAGCGCCTGTTCTGCCGCAACGAGCGCGCGGTGCTGCACCTGCGCCAGCCCGATGGCGCGCGCCTGCTGCTGGTGCCGGTGGCGGCGATCCTGGTGGCGAGCATGCGCCTGCACGCGCTGGACGTGCCGCTGAACCTGCGCTACCGCGGCCCCAACGAGCTGCCCTGCGACGCGCCCTGCACCAAGGGCCAGGAGCTGGGCTGGTTCGAGCACGGTTCGACCATCCTGGTGTTTGCACCGCCAGGGCACGTGCTGGCGCCGGGGCTGGCCACCGGGCAGACGCTGCGCATGGGGCAGCCGTTGCTGGTGCGCGAGGACAGGCGGCGTTCAAGCTGACGTCAGCTTTCTTTCACAAAACCGTCATCAAAAGCCGCTGGCCGGCCGGTAAGCTCGGTTGAACGGTTGTCTGACACCACGTCCGCACCGAACCACCAACGTTGGAAGAAAGGCCTCATGTGAAAGCCCTGAAGAAAGCCCGCAAGCTGATCGAAAACGCGCCCGAGTCCAGTGAAGCGCGCATCCTGTCGGCCCTGGTCGTCGCCCTTGAGTCGGAGGCGGCCTACCCGGTCAACGACCTCTACAAGCTCAACTTCGACAACTTCGAACTCGCGCTGGACCTGCTCAAGGAATGGCGCCTGGACCGCTACTACATGAGCAAGGTGCGCCTGCTGGACCTGTCGGTGCAGCTCGGCGACATGGAGAAGGCCGCAGCCGCCCCGGCCGCCCGGGAGGCGACGGCCAAGGCGGACTGAACCGGCCCGGGCTAGCGCCACCAGGGCGGCAACGCCCCGCGCTGGCGCAACTGCACGCGCCAGCGCTGCAAGGCCAGGAACTCCACCAGCCCACCCGCCAGACCACACACCACCACCCCCGCCTGCACGCACCGGCACAACAGGGTCGGACGCGCGGGGCGGCGGGAAGGATCGCTGAAGCTGGCGGTCATGTTCTCTTCATTGCACAGGTCGGGCCCCCACGGTAGGGCCGGTCTGTGACAACCCTGTGTCAACCCCCATGAGCACCGCCCACCCGCTGCCCGAGTTGCAGACGCTCGAACGGCTGATCGAGCTGGGCGGCCAGCACCTGCAGGCGCGGCCGGTGCGCCATGTCGCCATTCCCGGCGGACCCCGCTTTCCGGTCTGGGCCATCACCCTGGGCAACCCCGATCCGTGCTGCCCGGGCGTCGGTTACTTCGGCGGCGTGCACGGGCTGGAGCGCATCGGCGCGGAAGTGGTGATCGCCTTCCTGCAGAACATCGTCACCCGGCTGGGCTGGGACCGTTCGCTGCACCGCCTGCTGGAGGAGGTGCGGCTGGTGTTCATGCCCGTCGTGAACCCCGGCGGCATGTGGGCCGCGACCCGCGCCAACCCGCGCGGTGTGGATCTGATGCGCAACTCCCCGGTGGAGGCGCGCGAGAAGGTGCCCTGGCTGATGGGCGGCCAGCGGCTGAGCGCCGGCCTGCCCTGGTACCGCGGCCGCCTGGGCGACCCGCTGGAGACCGAGAGCGCCGCGCTGTGCGAGGTGGTGCAGGTCGAGCTGCTGGCGCGCCCGTTTTCGCTGGCACTGGACTGCCATTCGGGCTTCGGCATCAGCGACCGGCTGTGGTTCCCCTTCGCCCACACGCGCAAGCCCATCCCCCACCTGGCCGAGGTGCGGGCGCTCAGGACCATCTTCGAGCAGGCGCACCACCACCATCCCTACATCATCGAACCGCAGAGCGCCCAGTACCTGACCCACGGCGACCTCTGGGACCACCTCTACCTGCAGGCCTGCACCGACCCGGCGCGCACCTTCCTGCCGCTGACGCTGGAGATGGGCTCGTGGCTGTGGGTCAAGAAGAACCCGCGCCAGCTGTTCTCGCGCAAGGGCATCTTCAACCCGCTCATCGGCCACCGGCAGCAGCGCGTGCTGCGACGGCATCTGGCGCTGCTGGACTTCCTGGCGCGCGCCGCCGGCAGCCATGCGCAGTGGACACCCGCGCCGCACGAGCGCGCCGATGGCCACGCCCAGGCGCTGGCCGACTGGTTCTGAAAGGATGGCAGCCATGAGCAACTGGGTGTTCCTGCGCGGACTGACCCGCGAATCGGCGCACTGGGGAGATTTCCCGCAGCGCTTCGCAGCTGCTCTGCCCGGCGCCCGCGTGCACCTGATCGATCTGGCCGGCAACGGCCTGCGCTGCCACGAGCGCAGCCCGGCCGCGGTGGCCGCCATGGTGGCCGACGCCCGGGCGCAACTGCACAGCCTGGGCCTCACCGGCCCGGTGCACCTGCTGGCCCTGTCGCTGGGTGGGATGGTGGCCACAGAGTGGCTGCACAGCGCGCCCCAGGACATCGCGTCGGCGGTGCTGGTCAACACCAGCATGCGGCCCTTCAGCCCGCTGCACCACCGGCTGCGGCCGCACAACCTGCCGACGCTGTTGCGGCTGGTGGTCGGCCGCCCGTCGTCGGACACCGCCGAGCGGCTGATCTGGCGCATGACCAGCGCGCGCCCCGATGTGGACGACGCGGTGCTGGCCTCCTGGGTCGCTGCGCGGCGGCAGCGCCCGGTGCAGGCGGCCAATGCGCTGCGGCAGCTGCTGGCGGCGGCCCGCTTCCGGGCCCCCGCCCAGGCGCCGCAGCGGCCAGTGCTGGTGCTGACCAGCCGAGGAGACCGGCTGGTCAGCACCAGTTGCTCGGAAGCGCTCGCGCGGGCCTGGGGCAGCCCGCTGGCGCGGCACCCCGGCGCGGGGCACGACCTGCCGCTGGACGACCCTGGGTGGGTGATCGAACAGGTGCGCGACTGGGTGGAGCGGCGGTCGTCACGGCCATGACACACGAGGCGCATAGGCTGCGGCGCTTTGTGTCCATCCCTTCCATCGCCACCATGTCCTTGTTCCGCCTGACCGCGCCGGCCTTTGCATCCGCGCTCACCTTCGTCGCCGCATTCGCCACCACCACACCCGCCCTCGCCGTCCCGCCCACGGGCCGCTTCGCCATGGTCCACCACCTGCCGGTGGACGGCGTGGCCGAGATCATCACCGCCACACCCGACGGCCGGACCCTGCTCTACACCAGCGCCGACGCCGGTGCCCTGGGCCTGGTGGACATCCGCGACCCGGCCCGCCCGGCCCACCTGCCGCGCGTGGACGTGCGCCTGGGCGGCGTGGGTGAGCCCACCTCGGTGGCGGTCAGCCCCGACGGTCGCTACGCCGTGGTGGCCATGCGCATGGACGACGACGTGGCCAACGCGCGCCGCGGCTTCCTGCGCATCTACGACGTGCGCGACCCGCAAGCGGTCCGGCATGTGAAAGACATCACCGTGGGCGTCGGCCCCGACTCGCTGGCCCTGGCCGGCAGCGGCAAGACCCTGCGTGCCATCGTTGCCATCGAGGACGAAGAGACCGACGCCAAGGGCGACGCCACGCTGGACGGCAAGCGCCCCGGCCGCATCGACGTGGTGGGCCTGCAGGACCTGTACGTGGCCACCTCCAGCGGCCTGCAGAGCATCGAGCTGGTGGAAGCGCTGAAGTCCCTGCCCGGCGCGATCTACCCGCAAGACCCGCAGCCGGAGTTCGTGTCCATCTCGCCCGACGGCCGCACCGCCGCCGTGACCCTGCAGGAGAACAATGCCGTGGCGCTGATCGACCTGCGCCACCCGCGTCAGGCACGCCTGCTGCGCGTGCTCTCCGCCGGCACCGTGGTGCGCACCGGCAATGCCGACCTGCAGCGCGACAAGGAAATCGGCTTCAAGGACAGCTTCAGCGGCCGGCGCGAACCCGACGCCGTCACCTGGGTGTCGAACGATGTGTTCGCACTCGCCAACGAGGGCGACGGCAAGAAGGGCTCGGACGGTAGCCTGCCTGGCGGCCGCGGCTTCACACTCATGAACACCCGCGGCGCCGTGGTGTACGAGACGGGCGAACGCACCGAGCTGCACGCGGTGGCGCACGGTCACTACCCAGACAACCGCTCGGCTTCCAAGGGCGTGGAGATCGAGGGCATCACCAGCGCCCGCTTCGGCGGTCGGCCCCACCTGTTGGTCGGCTCGGAGCGCGGCTCCTTCCTGGAGGTGTACGAGGTCAGCAACCCGACGCAGCCGCATTTCGTCCAGCTGCTGCCCACCGGCATGTCTCCCGAAGGCATCACCACCATCACCCGCCGTGCAGATGGCCAGCAGCTCGCGGTCACGGCCAACGAAGGCGATGGGTCGATCAACCTCTACCGCTTCCATGCCCTGGGCGCACCTGCAGGCGAACCGCAGATCGTCGCTCGCGACGCAGGCTTGCCATGGGGCGCTCTATCGGGCCTCACCACCGATGGCAACCACCTTTACGCCGTGCCCGACAACGCGTTTGCGCAATCGCGCATCTGGCGTCTGAACATGACCGAGGCAGCACAGGGCCGGGTGGTGATCGACCAGGTGACGCCACTGACCGAAAAGGGCCAGCCACTGAAGCTCGACCCCGAGGGCATCGCGCGCGTGCCCGACGGTTTCTGGATCGCCTCCGAAGGTGCCACGGTCGACGGCAACGAGCTGGTCAAGGTGGACGCCGCCGGCGCAGTGCAACAGCGGATCAAACTGCCCGCCAGCATCCAGGCCAAGTTCGCCAGCGCCAAGACCAGCACCGGTTACGAGGGTGTGGCCGCCAGCGCCGATGGTCAGACGCTCTACATGGCCATTCAGCGTGGATTCGACCTGTCCAAGCCCCAAGCGGCCATCCTCAAGCTGCACCTGCCCACAATGACCTGGACCACCGCGCTCTACCCTCTGGAACAGCACAGCAAGGACGCCAAGACCTACTGGATGGGTCTGTCGGAAATCCAGCTGACCAGCGACGGCCGTCTGCTGCTGCTCGAACGCGACAAGGGTGGTGGCGAAGGACGGTCCATCAACGCCGAGGTCAAGCGGGTCTACAGCGTCAACGCGGCCGACGTGGTCGAGGGTGCGGTGCTGAAGAAGGTCCTGGTGAAGGACCTGCGCAAGGACTTCCACTGGATGCATGAGAAGGCCGAAGGCATGGTGGACTTCAAGGGCGCGCTCTGGGTTGTGAATGACAACGACGGCGCTGGCTGGACACGTCTCCTCAACACTGGCAAGCCTTGATGAAAGCACCATGACAGCGTTGATTGCTCCGTGTTTTGTAGCAACGGAGACACACTGTCACGAAACTTTTATGCCCGCCGGTTGCAATGGCGCCACCTGAATGTCTTTTGCATCAGGTGGGCATCCGCCCCACACGTTCCAACGAATCCATCAAGGAAACATCATGAAGAAGAGCCTGATCGCTCTGGCCGTGCTGGCCGCTTCCGGCGCCGCCATGGCCCAATCCTCCGTCACCGTGTACGGCCGCGTCGACCTGTCGGTTGGCAGCCTCAAGGAACTCGACAAGGGCAGCCAGACCAAGCTGTTCAATGGCGGCGACGGCGGCCTGACGACCTCGCGCCTGGGCTTCCGTGGATCCGAAGACCTCGGTGGTGGCCTCAAGGCCAACTTCAAGATCGAACACCGCTTCAACGCCGACGAAGGCACCTCGCAGGACCCGTTCTGGAAGGGCGAGTCGACCGTGAGCCTGGCCGGTGGCTTCGGTGAAGTCAAGCTGGGTCGCAGCTCCACCATCTATGACGAAGTGCGCGGCGTGGCCCTCAGCTCCAGCGTGTTCGACTCTGCCTTCACGCCCGCCTCGAACGGCGTCTGGGGCTCTGGCGGCGATTACAGCAGCCGCTTCAACAACAAGATCACCTACCAGCTGCCGAAGCTGGGCGGTGTGTACGGCGGTATCGAATACGCCCTGGACGAAGACGCCACGGTAGATGCCAACATGCTGGGCGCCAAGATCGGCTACAAGGCCGGCCCGCTGGACGTGGCTCTGGGCCTGCAGCAGGAAAAGGGCAAGGACAACGACTACATGCTGATCGCCGCCGCCTACGATCTGGGCGCCGTCAGCCTCTCGGGTGGCTACAACACCCGCCGCGGCAACGACGAGAAGGGCGACGACAATGAACTGACCGTGGGCCTGAACGTGCCCATGGGCAATGTCAACCTGTCCTTCGGCTTCGCCACCAGCAAGACCGAAATCGGCGGTTCCACCGCCGCCAAATCGTCCGGCTTCGGCGTCGGCGCCACCTACGCCCTGTCCAAGCGCACCAAGGTGTACGGCGGCTTCCGCTCGCACAACGTGAAGAACGGCGCCGGCTCCAAGACCGCCGACACCCGCCTGTTCGCCGTGGGCCTGCGCCACGACTTCTGAGGACCCTTTCCGGGGAAGTTGCGCAGGGGGAACTTCCGAATCCGCAATCAGAGTCTGCGCAACGTTTTGATGCCACCGGCGCTCACGCGCCGGTGGCTTTTTTCATTCCTCGACCGGGGTGAGCTTGGCCACGCTGAGCGCCAGCCACTTGACGCCATGGCGGCTGAAGCTGACCTGGGCACGGGCATCGGCGCCCGCGCCTTCGAGCGCCAGCACCTTGCCCTCCCCGAACTTGTTGTGAAACACCTTCTGGCCGGTGCGGATGTCGACGCCGCGGTCGGGCTCGCTGGCCTTGGGCGGAGGCGTACCGCTGCCGGTGGACAGGAAGCCCGGCGACCAGGCCGGGTTGGCGGCGGCCGATCCAGCGGAGGCGTACTGCCCGCGCCGACCGCCCTGCCAGCCGCCCACCGACGGCGCCGCGGCGGCCCAGGCGGCTTGCGGCGGTGTGAGCCACTTGAGGCAGGTCTCGGGCAGTTCGTCGAAGAAGCGGCTCTTCATGTTGTAGCGGGTCTGGCCATGCAGCATGCGCGTCTGCGAGTGGCTCAGGTACAGGCGCTTGCGCGCCCGCGTGATGGCCACGTACATCAGGCGGCGCTCTTCCTCCAGCCCGTCGCGGTCGCTCATCGAGTTCTCGTGCGGGAACAGGCCCTCTTCCAGGCCCGTGATGAACACGCAGTCGAACTCCAGGCCCTTGGCGGCGTGCACCGTCATCAGCTGCACCGCGTCCTGCCCGGCCTGGGCCTGGTTGTCGCCGGACTCCAGCGCAGCGTGGGTGAGGAAGGCGGCCAGCGGGCTGAGCGTCTCGCCGGTTTCCGCATCGGGGGCCAGCGATTCGTTCAGCACCGGCGCATCCGGGTCCAGGCCCTGGCTCACCGGGCTTTGGGACAACGAAGACCCGTGCTCGTCCACCGGCAAAGCCACCGCGTCGCGGCCAAAGCCTTCCTGCATCACGAAGCTTTCGGCAGCGTTGACCAGTTCCTCCAGGTTCTCCACCCGGTCCTCGCCCTCGCGCTCGTTGCGGAAGTGTTCGATCAGGCCGCTCTTGTCGAGCACCAGCTCGATGATCTCCTTGAGGGTCATGGCCTCCGTCTTCTCGCGCATCACATCCAGCAGCGCGACGAAGTTGGCAATGGCGGTGCCGGCGCGCCCGGTCACGCCGCTCACCGCGTCGTGCAGCGAGCAGCCGCTGGCGCGCGCCACGTCCTGCAGCTGCTCGACGCTGCGCGCGCCGATGCCGCGCGGCGGGAAGTTCACCACCCGCAGGAAGCTGGTGTCGTCGTGCGGGTTCTCCAGCAGCCGCAGATAGGCCAGCGCGTGCTTGATCTCGGCGCGCTCGAAGAAGCGCAGGCCGCCGTACACCCGGTAGGGAATGGCCGCATTGAACAGTGCGGTCTCGACCACGCGGCTCTGCGCGTTGCTGCGGTAGAGCACGGCCATTTCGCTGCGCGGTGTGCCCTCGCGTTCGAGCTGCTTCATTTCGTCCACCATCCACTGCGCTTCGGCGAAATCGCTCACCGATTCGTAGACGCGCACCGGCTCACCGGCGCCTGCGTCGGTGCGCAGGTTTTTGCCCAGGCGGCGGCTGTTGTGGCTGATCAGCTCGTTGGCGGTATTGAGGATGTTGCTGGCGCTGCGGTAGTTCTGTTCCAGCTTGATCTGGTGCTTCACCTGGAACTCGCGCACGAAATCGGCCATGTTGCCCACGCGCGCGCCGCGGAAGGCGTAGATGCTCTGGTCGTCGTCGCCCACGGCAAACACCGCGTTGCCCGAGGGCGGCAGGCCCTCGGTGTGCGGTGAGGAGAACATCTTGATCCAGGCGTACTGAAGCCGGTTGGTGTCCTGGAACTCGTCGATCAGGATGTGCTTGAAACGCCGCTGGTAGTGCACCCGGATCGGGTCGTTGTCGCGCAGCACCTCGTAGCTGCGCAGCATCAGCTCGCCGAAATCGACCACGCCCTCGCGCTGGCACTGCTCTTCGTAGAGCTGGTAGATCTCGACCTTGCGCCGCGTCTCGTCGTCGCGCACCACCACGTCGCGCGGGCGCATGCCGTCCTCCTTGCAGCCGCTGATGAACCACTGCAGCTGCTTCGGGGGAAAGCGTTCGTCGTCCACGTTGTGCTGCTTGCACAGGCGCTTGATGGCCGAGAGCTGGTCCTGCGTGTCCAGGATCTGGAAGGTCTGCGGCAGACCGGCCGCCTGGTGGTGCGCACGCAGGAAGCGGTTGCACAGGCCGTGGAAGGTGCCGATCCACATGCCGCGCACATTCACCGGCAGCATGGCGGTCAGGCGGGTCATCATTTCCTTGGCCGCCTTGTTGGTGAAGGTCACTGCCATGATGCCGCCCGGCCCCGCCTGACCGCTCTGCAGCAGCCAGGCGATGCGGGTGGTGAGCACCCGGGTCTTGCCCGAGCCGGCACCGGCCAGGATGAGGGCGTGTTCGGGCGGCAGGGTGACGGCCGCGGCCTGCTCGGGGTTCAGGCCCGCGACCAGCGGGGTGGGATCTTCAAACAGCATCCGGGGATTGTAGGAAGCGGCCCGCCATACAGCCCTTCGTATAGCCCCCATATTCCCAACCATCCCCCCGCGACCGGCGGCATCGGCCTAGAATCAATCACCGGGCCCAAGCAATTGCGCCCGGTTTCTTTTTTCCGGCTCCGGAAACAAGGCACCGGCCAGTTCCAAGCGCCTTTTCACCAACCCACCCCACCAAGGGGTGACTGAAAGGCCCACATGGAAATCTTCGACTACGACAACATCCTGCTGCTGCCGCGCAAATGCCGCGTGGAAAGCCGCAGCGAATGCGACCCCTCCATCGAGTTCGGCGGCCGGCGCTTCAAGCTGCCGGTGGTGCCTGCCAACATGAAGACGGTGCTGGACGAGTCCATCAGCGAATGGCTGGCCGCCAACGGCTACTTCTACGTGATGCACCGCTTCGACCTAGACAACGTGGCCTATGCGAAGCGCATGCGCGAGAAGGGCCTGTTCGTCTCGATCAGCTCGGGTGTGAAGGCGCCGGACTACGAGGTGATCGACCGCCTGGCCGCCGACGGCGTGGGCGCCGACTACATCACCATCGACATCGCGCACGGCCACGCCGAAAGCGTGCGCCTGATGATCGAGCACATCAAGAAAAAACTGCCGAACGCCTTCGTGATCGCCGGCAACGTGGCCACACCCGAAGCCGTGATCGACCTGGAGAACTGGGGCGCGGACGCGACCAAAGTGGGCGTGGGCCCGGGCAAGGTCTGCATCACCAAGCTCAAGACCGGCTTCGGCACCGGCGGCTGGCAGCTCTCGGCGCTCAAGTGGTGCGCGCGCGTGGCGACCAAACCCATCATCGCGGACGGCGGCATCCGCCACCACGGTGACATCGCCAAGAGCGTGCGCTTTGGCGCCACCATGGTGATGATCGGCTCGCTGTTCGCCGGCCACGAGGAGTCACCCGGCCAGACGGTCGAGGTCGACGGCAAGCTCTACAAGGAGTACTACGGCTCGGCCAGCGACTTCAACAAAGGCGAATACAAACACGTCGAAGGCAAGCGCATCCTCGAACCCATCAAGGGCCGGCTGGCCGACACGCTGCGCGAGATGCAGGAAGACGTGCAGAGCTCGATCAGCTACGCCGGTGGCACGCAGCTGAGCGACCTGAAGAAGGTGAACTACGTGATCCTCGGCGGCGAGAACGCCGGCGAGCACCTGTTCATGTGAGGTCCAGCAGCTGGCGCGCCAGGTGGTTCAGCCGGTGGCGCGGCTGCACCAGCGCGTCCAGCACGCTGAAGTGGTTCAGCCCCGGCAGCAGCTCGCAGATCGGCACCACGGCCTCGCCCCAGGTCTCTCGGATCAGACGGGCCTGGCGCTGGAACTCGGCGCTCTCGTCGCCGCCGGCCACGCTCAGCAGCACCCCCCGCTCCTCCTCGGTGTCGGGCTGCGCCTTGGGCAGCCAGGCCGGGCTCGCCATGCGCACCTGTTCGGGCGTCAGGCGCAGCGAGTCCTTGAGGAAGGGTGTGTGGCGCAGCGGCTCCAGGTCGAACACGCCGGAGATCGACAGCGCGTTGTAGACCAGGTCCTCGGGCAGATCGGGCGCAAAGCGCGACCATTCGCAGGCCAGCAGCATCGCCGCCAGGTGCCCGCCCGCCGAGTGGCCGACGACGGAAATGCGGCGCGGGTCGCCGCCGTGCACCGCGATGTGGCGGTAGGTCCAGGCCAGGGCCTGCACCATCTGCATCGTGATGTCTGGAATCGTGACCGCCGGGCACAGCGCGTAGTTCGGAATCACCACGCAGGCGCCCTGCTTCACGAAGGCCGGAGCCAGGAAGCTGTGGTCCGACTTGTCCAGGCTGCGCCAGTAGCCGCCGTGAATGAACACCAGCACTGGCGCCAGCGGGTCGCTGTCGCGGCGCTGAGCGGGGAACAGGTCCAGCGTCTCACCCGGTCCGTGCCCGTAGGCCAGGTCGGGCAGGCAGACCAGATGTTCGCGCGCTGCCTTCGAATCACGCGCCCAGCGCTCGAAGTACTGCGCATGGTCGGGTACCAGGGCGCGGTTGTTGTACTGGGCATCGAGCCAGGCCGGGTCGGGTGGGAGGGGCGTGTTCATGGCTGGAAATTGTGTCACGGGGGAAGCGTCAGGCCATTGACAGCCTGCTGGCGATCGAATTGACGTATTCTGTATACAGAGTACAGAATACACACCATGACTGCCCAGCTCCTGCAACTCGAAACCGCGCCCGACCTGGTCGACCAGGTCTACCGCGCCCTGCTGGACGCCATCAGCGCGGGCGCGCTGGCGCCCGGGCAACGGATCACGCAGGAAGAGCTGGCCGAGCGCCTGGCGGTGTCGCGCCAGCCGGTGATGCAGGCGCTGCGCCTGCTCAAGCGCGACGGTTTCGTGCAAGACGCGCCGCTGGCGGGCAACGCCGGCCGCTGCCGCGGCCTGCAGGTGGCGCCGCTGGACCCGGCCTGGATCGCGCAGGTGTATGAGGTGCGCGGCGCGCTGGACACCCTGGCCGCCCGGCTGGCCGCCGAGCGCCGTGCGCACCTCGATCCGGCGCTGATCGAACAAGGCCGCCAGGCCGTGGAAGCCGGCGACATCAAGGCCATGATCGACGCCGATCTGGCCTTTCACCGCGCGCTCTACCAGGCCTCGGCCAACCCGCTGATCGAACAGAGTGCCCTGCTGCACTGGCACCACATCCGCCGCGCCATGGGCGAGGCCCTGCAGCACGATGGCCTGCGCGACCCGGTCTGGGACGAACACACCGCCATCGCACAGGCCGTGGCGCAGGGCGATGCGGAGCATGCCGAAGCCCTGATGCGCGAGCACAGCCATCAGGCCAGCCTGTACCTGGGTGCCCAGGCAGCCCCCGCTGCCAGCGCGCCCAGCCCCGACAACTCCGTGGTTCGTTGAACCACTTCAAGCGGTTTCCGGGACACTCCCGGAAACCGCTTTTTTTTATTCCCCCGGACTCATGACCTCCGCATCCGCCACCGCGCCCCTGTCCATTGCCGTGCTGGGCATCGGCATGATGGGCTTCCCCATGGCCCGCCGCCTGTGCGAAGCCGGCCACCGCATCAGCGCCTGGAACCGCTCGCGCGCCAAGGCCGAGCGCCTGCTGCCTTTCGGCGCCCAGGTGTTCGACCGCCCGGCCGACGCCGTGGCCCAGGCCGACATCGTGGTCTGCCTGCTCGAAGACGGCCGCGTGGTCGAAGAGGTGCTGTTCGGCCTGGGCACGACCGATGGCCTGCGCCCCGGCAGCCTGGTGATCGACATGTCGTCCATCCAGCCGCGCCAGGCACGCGACCACGCCGCGCGCCTGGCCGCGTTGGGCGTTCACCACCTGGACGCCCCGGTCTCGGGCGGCACGGTGGGTGCCGAGGCTGGCACGCTGGCCATCATGGCGGGCGGCAAGCCGGCCGATTTCGAGCGCGCCCTGCCCGTCTTTGCCTCGCTCGGCCGCGCCACCCATGTGGGCCCGCACGGCTCGGGACAACTGGCCAAGCTGGCGAACCAGATGATCGTCGGGATCACCATCGGTGCCGTGGCCGAGGCTCTGCTGCTGTGCGAGAAGGGTGGCGCCGACATGGGCAAGGTGAAGCAGGCCATCAGCGGTGGCTTTGCCGACAGCCGCATCCTGCAGGTGCACGGCCAGCGCATGGTCGAGCGCGACTTCGCCAAGCGAGCCGCCGTCACGGTGCAGCTCAAGGACATGCGCAATGCGCTCACCACCGCCAGCGAAGTCGGGTTCGATGCACCGATCACCGGCCTGTTCGAGCAGTTGTTCGCCCAGGCCGCCGAGCACGGCCTGGCCGATCTGGACCACTCGGCCCTGTTCATGGAGCTGGCCAGCCGCAACGGGATGAACTGAATCAGGAGGGGAAATCCCCCCCTTATCTCCCGGTCCGCAGGCGCTGGCCTGCCGAGAATCTCCAGGGTATGCACCGCAATCCCAAGGAGCCCCTGGCGTGAACCCGTCCACCCTGATCGGCATGGTGGCCAGCGTGGCGCTGATGGCCGTCATCCTGCTGTTCGGCTCCGACAAGCCGGGCAACTTCATCGACGCTCCGAGCCTCGCCATCGTGCTCGGCGGCACGCTGGCGGCCACCTTCCTGAGCTACCCGCTGCGCGAGGTGCTGCGCGTGTTCCACCTGGTCTCGCAGGTGATGCGCGAGGAAAAGCTCAACACCAAACAGGACATCGAGGAGCTGGTGGGCCTGTCCAAGCTCTGGGTGCAGGGCGACCTGCAGGCGGTGGAGAAGGCGCTGACCCACGTGACCAACCCCTTCCTGCGCACCGGCGTGCAGCTGGTGATCGACCGTACGCCCGAGGAAGAGATCATCGACCTGCTGCAGTGGCGCATCGCCCACCTGCGCCAGCGCGAGGCGGCGGAGGCGCAGCTGTTCCGCGTCATGGCCAGCTACGCGCCGGCCTTCGGCATGCTGGGCACGCTGCTGGGCCTGATCAACCTGATGGACCTGGTCGGCAGCGGTGACATGGGCGCCATCGGCTCGCAACTGGCCATCGCCCTGGTCACCACCTTCTACGGCGTGCTGCTGGCCAACCTCGTGTTCAAGCCCATCGCGGTGAAGCTGGAACGCCGCACCGAGCAACGCCTGGTGCTGATGAACATGGTGCTTGAAGGCATCTCGATGATGTGTGTGGGTCGCAGCCCCTCGCTGATGCGCGAGACGCTCAAGGCCTTCGTCGCCCAGTACGACGACGAAATCGATGACCGTCGGCGCCCCCCCCGCCCGGCCACCCGCTGAACCATGGCCGTCGTTTCACAGACAGGCCCTTCCCCTGCCCGCCAGCCCCGCGTATCGACTGCGGTCGGCCGCTACCGGCGCTGGCACGTCGATTCCCGCGTGGAGGTGGAGGAAGAAGGCTGGCTCATCACCTACCTGGACGTGATCACGCTGATCCTGGTGCTGATGGTGGTGCTGCTCGCCTTCGCGGGCCCGGGCAAAGGCAAGGACAGCCAGCAGGCCAAGGCAGACAGTGCGCCCACACAGGCCATCGGACCGGTGCCAGGAGCCCCCTACCCCAGCGGCAGCATCGTGCCGCCCGCGGTGCCACCGACCTCGCCCGAGCCACCGGCAGCGCCAGCCGCCCCTCCCCTGCCCAAGACGCTCAACGGCCTGCCGCTGGACCAGCTGGGTGCGGACGTGGAAATCATCATGACGGACGACGCGGTGCGCTTCCGGATCAGCAGCGAGATCCTGTTCGAGTCTGGCGCGGCCCACCTGGCCGCAGAAGGCCAGCCCGTGCTGGACCGGTTGATCCCCCTGCTCAACAGCGATCCGAACCTCCGCCTGGTGGTCGAAGGCCACACCGACAGTGTCCCGATCCAGACCGAGCGCTTCCCCTCCAACTGGGAGCTGTCCACAGGACGCGCCGCCGCTGTGGCGCGCTACCTTATCGAACGGGGCGTGGCACCGCAGCGTGTGCAAGCCAGCGGCTTCGCCGACACGCGCCCGCTGGGCTCGCGCGACAACCCGGTCGACCGGGTGCACAACCGGCGCGTGGAGCTGACGATGGAACGGACACCGCCTTCCTCCGGCCAGGCACGCTGAAGCCGTCTCGGTTTGATAAAATTTTGACGATTCGTGGGGACGTAGCTCAGCTGGGAGAGCGTCGCGTTCGCAATGCGAAGGTCGGGAGTTCGATCCTCCTCGTCTCCACCATTACCAAATAAAAATCAATGGGTTACAGCAGAAAGCAAGATTTGTCCCACAAAAAGACCCACATAAAGTGAAGCCACCTATTCTTTGATCGGTGGCTTTTCAACTTCTGGTTACTTAGTTCGAGCATAGAGCCACTCAGCCAATCCAGCGCGAGTCCCCCTAGAGCAGTGGTATCGGATCTGGTGCCGTGTGGCCCGGGCGCAAGGCAAGATGCTCGAAGACGGCTGGCTGTTCCCAGACTTGAACCCGGTCGAACCGCTGACCACTCGGCAGCTCAACCGCGCCATTCACATGGCGGCCGATGCCGCGAACATCGACAAGCGCGTGTCCATGCACACCCTGCGCCACAGCTTTGCCACCCACTTGCTGGAGCAGAAGGTGGACATCCGCGTGATCCAGGTCCTGCTCGGGCACAAGAAGCTGGAGACGACGGCCATGTACGCGCAAGTGGCCACCGACATCCTGCGCGAGGTGGTCAGTCCGCTGGAGCAACTGAGCACCGCGTAGGCCCACTATGGGCACCGCTGCCCTGGAGGTAGCGGACATCTTTCGCACCCACGGGCCGGCCTGGCGGCAAGCCCAGCGCTCCCACCTGAGCCTGGGTCAGCTCAAGGTCATGACAGCCATTGAACAGTGCCGCAGCGCGGCGCTGGGAGGACATGTGCTGCGCTGTCAGGACTGCCAGCGCCTGCAGGTCGCCTACAACTCCTGCCGCAACCGGCACTGCCCCAAGTGCCAGGCCAGTGCTGCACAGCGGTGGTTGGATGCGCGCCAGGCCGATCTGCTGCCCGTGGACTACTTTCATGTGGTCTTCACGCTGCCCGCGCCTATCAGCGAGATCGCGTACTGGAACAAGGCCGTCGTCTACGGCCTGCTGTTCGAGGTGGCGGCCCAGACGCTGCGCACCATCGCCGCTGATCTCCGGCACCTGGGTGCGCAGATCGGCGCCACCCTGGTGTTGCACACCTGGGGTTCGGCGCTCACCCACCATCCGCACGTCCACGGCATCGTGCCCGGCGGTGGGCTCTCACTCGACGGCCAGCGTTGGGTGGCTTGCCGACCGGGTTTCTTCCTGCCGGTGCGCGTGCTCTCGCGTCTGTTCAGGCGGCTCTTCCTGGAAGCAATGGAACAGGAGCACCGCGCGGGCACGCTGAAGTTCTTCTCGGAGCTCACCGCGCTGGCGGACCCGAGGGCCTTTGCGCGATGGCTCGCGCCGCTGCGACGGTGTGAATGGGTGGTCTATGCCAAGAAGCCGTTTGCGGGTCCACAGGCTGTGCTGACCTCTCTCGCGCTACACGCACCGGGTCGCGATCTCCAACTCGCGCCTGGTGGCGCACGACGAGCATGGGGTGACGTTTCGCTGGAAGGACTACCGCAACAAGGGCCGAGGTCAAAGCAAAACACGCCACAAGACGATGACGCTCTCGCCCGAGGAGTTCATGCGCCGCTTCCTGCTGCACGTGCTGCCTAGCGGGTTCCACCGGATCCGGCACTACGGTCTGCTGGCCAACAACCATCGGCGGGAGTGCATCGAGCAGGCGCGCCAGCTGCTTGTGCCTGAGGCGCCAGTCAGACAGATCGAGAAGACCGGGTGTGCCGGTGCTGAGCCGGTCCGACCGACCTTCGTGTGCGTTCACTGCGGAGCGATGATGCTCATCGTTGAGACGTTCGCACGGGGGCAGCCCATTCGCATACCGCACCAGCGAAGGCCACCATGACCGCGTTGGCATGTGCAAGCTTGCTGGTGTCTGGAGCGGGCTCACCACGGCTCGCAGGGAACAGCTGCGCCCGAATCGGAAATCCACCGTGTTGGACCCGCAAGAACTGCTGCAGTTGTTCCTCTGAAACCGCGCGGCACTCAGCATTGACGACATCACTCCGGGATCAGGCGGCGCAAATACCGCTCCCCGCAACACTGCACTCCGTCAAATCACCATAGCTGCCAACTGGTACGCCCAGATTGGTACTCCCCGCGGTTTCCTCCCTAGAGGCTTGTACGACGCCCACCCTTGGTGGTATGCGTGAGTTGTCGGCGCGCCTGCACGGGAGGGCGTCCTACAACCCTTAACTGGACCGGTCGTTAGGCAGGGGCCAAAGGTGCAAAGCTCGGGAATGGCCGCTCACATCGCGGACGAACTGGTGCGCTCGACCCTGAACAGTTACCGACCTAGTCCGGTGAGACCAAACCCCTAGCTGGCCAAGCGCCTGTGCGGATGCATTCAGGGCAAACACCTACTTTGGCAGAAGATTTTCATCCACCCTTGCAGCGCTCCAACGTGAAGCTGCCCAATCCGATGGAGGTTTGCTGGCCAACATGTAGAAAGCTCGCGATACGGAGCAACTCCCAGACGTCCTCGGTCAGTTCGCCTTCGTAGAGAACCCATCCAGAAAATCCGTGACTTGGATACCTCTTCTCCCCGACAACACGCCGCTGAATGGACCAGGAGCTGTCAATGCGCCGACTGCCTCCAGCAGTGGAACGGCATTCCTCAAGCTTTGAACGCCAATCTACCGCCACCGTAGCCCAGGACTCCCCTCCCCAAGCCTCGCCCGCGCGCCACAGTCGCTGCTCCACCAGGTTCAGCACATCAGCCCAATCGGGCACACGTCTGACAAGACGGCCTTTGCTTGTCCAGAACCAGCGGCTCAGCGTTCTAAGAACCCATTGAGTGGCGACCGGGGCCTTTACATCGTCATTCCAAAATGGCAGACCGCTGAGCACTTGAGGAGATCGGCACCAGCCGCGCATTTCTTCAGCCTTCAACGGAATGGCAATCGGCTGCCATAACTGGCCATCGAAAACGGACAGGCCGGTCACACCGCCCGTCACCAACTGTCTCCCAACGCCATAGGACAAAGCGGTCTGCAATGCCAGGAAGCAAAGCACCGAGTCACGCCAGGCATCGCCCAGGAACTTCAGCATCACCCGCGCTCCTCGATCCGTCTCTCGGCTGCTGACCATGAAACCAGGACAGTCGATGTTTCCACCGGCTTGTTGTTGACTCAGCGGAGCGAGAAGGCGTTCGGCCTGCGCAGGTGGCGCGTGAATGAGTAATTGATCCTTGATGGCAGCACGCCAAACCTCTGGAGCTGCGACTCCTGAGATTCGACCTTTCGAAAACGACACATCAAGTGCCACATGAAGGCAAGCTGGAAACTCTGCGGGTGAATTCATCCGGGATGTAGCGAAGGTGGGGCAGTCAGCCTGACGTCACATCTTGCAACAAAGAAGTGCGAAAGGCTATAGTGAAGTTGCGTGAGCCATTCGGCTCGTTGGTACAGCGCGATCTATTCCTCTGAAAGGTAATTGATGCCTCTAGCCGATGCCTGTGACGTACCAACCGCCGACCCACTTGCTCTGGACGATCTGCGAAAGATTGCTTCAGGCGCTCAAGAGACGGCCTGGCACAGCGTAACGCTGTCGCTGGAGACCATTACCCCGATCTATGGTGGTGGCAGCGAAGCCGGGCAAGCCGATCTCTTGCTGCCGTTTCGCCCTCGCGCCATTCGAAACAGTCTGCGCCACTGGTGGTGGCTGCTAAACCGGCAACGCCACCGGGACGACAGTGAAGGGCTGTATCGGGACATGGCCGCTATCTGGGGAGCTGCTGCTGACGGAAATGAAAACCCTGGTGCAAGGGTACGCGTCAGAGTTCTGTGCGAGCCTCTCACAGAACAACAATACATGCCCTATGTTCCTTTTCGAATCAATCATCAGAGGGCGAAGCTGACACCGGATGACGACCCCAGTTTTTTTGCGCTATGGGTCGCCAAGCCTAAAGAAACCGAAGTACCCGAGGCGGTTCTTTCTAAGTTCAATGGTGCGAGAGGTCAGCGATGGAGCGCCCAGGACAGAGATTACAGCCGGCGACTGGCGAGCGTCCCTGGGCTTTTCACGGATGCCGATTTACCCGTGCATCAGATCGTGCTCCCGGGTGTGCGCTGGTCTCTCCACATACATATGGCGCGCGAGGGCCTTGGCAATGCACAAAAGGCGCAAGTTAGGGACGCCATCAACGCGTGGCTGAAACTCGGGGGTGTGGGCGCCAGAACATCGAGAGGGATGGGCAGATCAAGGCTCATCGAAAAACCGGAAACCATGCTGCCTGCATTCTTGAAGCTCTCAGATGTTTGGGATGAAGAAGTGCCTTGGTTCACAGAAGCGTTCGGAAGCAACCACGCGCTACGTGATTTCGAGTCTGCAGGCAATGCCTTGCAGGCTTGGACTGATTCGCTCAGAACCTACCGCACCTACCGCCAGGCACGGCAGAAAAACGAACGTGGCCAGCGCATGAAACAGAGCTATGGTCACCTGGCGAATGCAGTTCGAAAGGCAACTAACCGAAGAGGGCACCCCATTCCACGGGATCTGGATAAAGGTGGTGCATTCTCCGAGTACACGCCTACGCCGGAGCTACTCTTTGGCGCTCCAATCGTCTACCGATTCAAAGGACATGGTGAGCCCCATGAAGGGGAAGTTGCGTTCCAAAAGCAAGAAACAGCACTTGAGCGCTATGCAAGTCCACTGCTGGTGACAGTCGTCAGACATAACAATGGGTTGTTCGTCCCTGCCGCACTGTGTTTCAAGGACCACTGGCACGACGTACTAGACAAATGGGTTGCCATCCCCAGGGCCGCTCCCCTCCCGCCAGGCAGGTGGTGGCCCGACATCTCCACGCCCGACGGACAAGCTACAGCCACCCGTCTCATGGGGTCAAGCACTCGCAACGAGGCACGCCCACGGGAAGACCCACTTAGGTCTGCGCTATTGGGTGCTGTAGGCAACCAAGATGCGCCCATCCGGGGAGATCCGATTCGCGCATTCATCAACTTCTTTAATAAGTACAAGCACGAGCGCGTATGAATCATCTCCTTCAAGTCAACCTTGGTCCGGTGCAAGGATTCATTGCCAATGCTCGGCGGACCCGAGACCTGTGGTTTGGGTCTTACATCCTCTCCGAAATCAGCAAAGCAGTGGCGCTGAGCCTACATCGGGCCGGAGCCTCCCTCATATTCCCCTACGCTCCGAATGACCCTGAGGCCGCTCTGCAAGCTGATGCGTTCCTGGTGGCCAATATCGTTTTTGCTGAGTTGGAGTCGGCCAGTCTTGCCGATGCCCGCGCGGTGGTCGGCCGCGCGGAGCAGGCTGCACGCGCCCGGTGGCATACCCTTTGCAATCAGGCGCTCCAGCAAATGGAAAAGGCCTTGGGAAAAGAGGGTGCCGAACATTTTTTCGACAGTCGCATCTGGGCCGCACAACTGGGTGATGTAGTTGAAATCTACAGCGCCATCGCCCCCCAGGGAGGCGACGGGTACGCACTTGCCAACCAGCGCTTGCGTGAACTCATGGCCAACCGCAAGAACTCTCGCTGCTTTTCGGCGTACGCAGACACCTACCTCAAAGCAAAGTCGTCGCTCGATGGTGCGCTTTCCACGGTTTTGCGCGAGTCGGCTTCGACTCGCCACCGCCAGCGCCTGGGTATCGAGCCAGCGGAACAGCTGGACACAAGCGCCATGGTCAAACGGGTTATCGGCCGAGAGCGCGGATTCGTTCCATCTGCTCGCGTGGCCGTTCAGGAATGGGTCGAGCGGCTGTACGCGAACGAGGCCCTTGCAGCGAAAGCACGGGAACTCCATGAGCGTCTCCGTCGGCTCGCGGCCGAAGACCAAGGGACCGAACTCAAAGGCAAGTATGCCGAATACCCCTGGATTCAGGCTTTGCCCTTTGACGCCCAACTGCTATACCGCCATCGGATTGCTGCAGGCCGGGCCCGCATGGACGAAGCCCGGGAGGCGGATCCAGAAACCGATGCTCAGCTGGAGGCGCTGGACCAGCTGCTGGCGAGCATCTACAAGCAACTCGGACCGCCCAACCCCTACTACGGTTTGCTGCTGGCAGACGGCGACAAGATGGGCCAGCTCATCGACAAGGCCAACGAAGGCGCGATCAACTCGGAAGGACACCGTGCGATCAGTCAGGCATTGACGGCGTTCGCGCAGTCTGTCCCCGAGATCATGGCCCAGTGCAGCGGTGCTTGCATCTACTCCGGTGGTGACGATGTACTCGGCCTGGTGCCATTGCACATGGCCTTGGAAACGGCCAATCGATTGCAAGAGACATTCAAAAGTGCGCTCGACGACACCGCCGCCCGCTGCGGGATCCCCGAGTCAGAGCGCCCCACACTCAGTGTCGGCATTGCCATTGCCCACTTTCTTGAGCCTCTGGGCGATGTGCGCCAACTCGCCGGCAGGGCGGAAAAAGCAGCAAAGGGCGCTAACCTGCCGCCGGAACAGCAACGCAATGCCTTTTGCCTTGTCGCTAAACCACGCTCCGGAGCTGAACTTCGAGCGCGCATCCGCTGGGACGATGAGCCATCGATCGGACGGCTGAAGACCTGGACGCGCTGGCTGGGTCGTGAGCAAAAACTGCCACGGGGTCTGCCGCACG
The DNA here is from genome assembly GCF_004006415.1 of Hydrogenophaga sp. NH-16. Lineage (NCBI taxonomy): Bacteria > Pseudomonadati > Pseudomonadota > Betaproteobacteria > Burkholderiales > Comamonadaceae > Hydrogenophaga > Hydrogenophaga sp. NH-16. Next base: position 831,349 of record NZ_CP029344.1, on the reverse strand, counting down.
AGCTTCATGAAGCCTTTGTCGCATGTCAGTCTGCGATTCCGCCAGAGGATGACTTTGCGACCTTCAAAGCCTATTGGCGCGCCCAGCTGAGCCTCATCCTGAATAAGAAGCAGGCTCTGGGCGAGGATTTGTCTGAGGAAGTCAAAGCATACCTGCTGACCACGTTGGCTGGCGAGGGGCTCACCGCACAAAACGCCAGCGACTTCGCGCCGCTGCCGCACCTGTTGATGGCACGGTGGCTATCAGGTCAGAGTCCAGGCGAAGACGAATGAGCCAGCATGCCCCTAACATGAGCACCACAAAGTACCTCCTGCACCCTCGTTCACCGCTGGTCTTCGGTACTGGGAAGCCACTTGACTTTGGCCTTGGTGGCGACAGCCTCGCCTTTCCTTTTCCGGCGACTGTGGCTGGCGCTCTGCGCGCTGCCTTGAGCGCAATGCGAGGGCAGGCGCCAGATCCCTACTCACGACTTGATGCCAGCAACTCCTTGGCCCAGCTCAGTCTGGCCTGCTTTGATTGGCTTGAGCCTGACGCTGCGCCAGCGCTGCTGTTGCCTCGCCCGGCTGACGCCGCCTATCTCGGCGGCTACATCATGCCCTTGGTGCCACAGGCAGATCCCGAGGGCTGCTGGACCGATCTGGAGCCAGGACTGAAACTGCTGGGACTCCAAGGCCCAGATGATGCGCGCGAGGGCAAACCCGATCCAGCGCCAGCGTGGTGGTCTTCGAGACAATTCAGCCAGTGGTTGCAAAGAGCCGAGCCGGTTCCACAGGGCGTGGATGCTGAATTCCTCGACACCCTTGAAGATACCCGTGTCCACGTCGTCATCGACCAGCACGGTAAGGGGTCTGTCACGGGAGGTCTGTTCCGAAGCACTGGGCGCGACTTTGGCCCGCAAATCAGGCAGGCCAACCTGGGTCAGGGTCTGGCATTGGCCATTTCCGTTGACCTGGGCGCTGCGTCAACCCCCGCTGGCCAAGAGCTGCACGGCTGCATACGTCGCCTGGGCGGAGAAGGTCGCTTTGTCCGCTTTGAGCAACGGCAGCACCCAAGCCTGCCTTGGGAAGACCCGGCCCAGCCGAATGGGCTGGATCGTGCAACTCGCGTTCGTTTTGTCCTCACCACTCCTGCGGTATTCCCCGAAGGAGGGTGGCGACCCGAAGGTCTGGCCTATGACTCCGCCACTCAGTCCATCAGGGGCGCAATTGATACGCCGACTGGCACGGTGCGGGTCACCCTGGTGGCGGCCGCCATCAGCCGGGCACAAAGCTACTCCGGCTGGCAACTCGACGAGCAAGGATTTGCTGGGCCCGGTCGTCCCTGGCGAGTGGTCCCTGCGGGGAGCGTGTTCTGGTTCGACCTTGCCAGTGGCGATGCGCCCAGGCTCTGGGGGCAAAGCCTGTGCAAAGACACCGACCTCATGCCATGGCGGGCGAACGGATGGGGCCGTGGCTTCGTCGGCCTGGCATGAAAAGGCTTCTGCACCCTGAACAACCCAACAAAAGCAAACACGTATGAGCAGCGCACTGTTTTACATACACGCCTTGACGCCGATACACATGGGTACTGGGGCCGCGGTCGGGGCCATTGACCTCCCCCATTCGCGCGAGGCCGCCACTCGGTTGCCCAACATCCCGGGAAGTGGAATCAAGGGCGTCTGGCGAGACCAGTGCCGAGGCAGCGCTTCGCACAAGAGCCTGCTTGAGTTGCTTTTCGGCGCCAGTCGGGACGCCGAGGCTCAGAGCCGCGACCAGGGCTCGCTGCTGCTCTCGGACGCCTTGCTGCTCGCCATGCCCGTGGCCTCCTATGTGGGCGACTTTGCGTGGGTCACGTCGCCACTCAGCCTCGCTCGCCTGGCACGGGAACGTCGCTTCATGGGACTCTCCTGCCCAGACCCGGTGGGCCGGCTCACTGCAGGCGAAGCACAAGTTACGCAAGGCTGTGCGCTCGTTCACGAAAAGCACCTCTACCTTCACGAACTCAAACTGACCGCTAAAACAACCTCGCAGGCCCAGGCATGGGCATCCCTTCTGGCCACAGAGGTGTTTCCTGAAGACGAAGTGTTCAAGACGGCGTTCATTGATCGGCTGGTCATCGCCAGCGACAGCGATCTGGTTCTCCTCAGCCACACCGCTGCCCAGGTTCCCATGCGCAACGCCTTGGACGACAACAAGAACGTCCTGCCTGGTGCACTCTGGTCTGAAGAGAACATGCCCGCCGAAACCTTATTCTGGGGTACCGCGGCGGCTGACACCATCACCACTCGCGACAAAAAGCACCCCGCTGCAGACTGCCTGAAGCACTTCACGGAGCTGGTGCAGGGCACCCCGAAATTGCAGGTCGGTGGCAAGGCCAGCGTCGGTCGCGGCGTCTGCCGCTTTGTGATGCGTGGTGGCCAGGCCATGGAGACCGCATGACGGGCAGCCACCTTCAACTCGACCGCTTGGCCTTTCAGTGCCTGCTGAAGTTGGGGCAACCTAGCAGCTGCGATCGACTCCGAAACGCATGCCTTTCCCTGGGCCATCACCTGCGGGCGCATGGGCTGGTGGCCACCGTTCACTTCGGGCTGAACGGCACCGACGCTGAACAGAAGCAGATCACGTCGGCACTGCTGCAGTGCCTGGACAGGATCTGCCCCATAGGCGACCCAGCCACCCATGACATGGCGCAGCGGCTTCAGGCCGAGCCCCAAGCCACCTATCTGTTGCACGCTCGGCTGGCGCTTGCGCTGGCGGATCACATGGCCAGCATGGCCCGCGCGCTCTGGCCTGTGGATGATCGGTCAAATACCCCGCCCAATGCTGAACGCCCATCAAAGGAAAGTTCATGAGCGCTTTTCGTCATGGCCTTATGGGCATTCACGATGCCTGCAGAAACCACGCCTATCTTCTGCAACTGAGGTACCCCGGCACCCATGCCAACTCTGAACGCAGCGCCAGACACTTCAGTAAAGTTTGCGAAACAGAGGTTCCGGCAGATGGAATCTATGCGTCTGCGTACAAGCGCTGGCATGCCATCTGGCAGCGAGCAGCTGAGAGCGGACATGCAACTCTGCGAACGTTTCGTTTCGAACATCGGCTGCTAGTCAACCTGGCGCAGCCCAGTCTCTGGGAGAGTAGCGTCAGCCTGCAGGCACTTTACGGCGTGCCAAGCATCCCAGGTTCGGCACTGAAAGGCCTGGCGCGCCACTTCGCGAAATCGCAGCTCGGCATACCCGCAGCCCAGATCGATGCCATCTTCGGCAACACGGACTCGGGTCGCAAAGTGCAGTTCATGGACGCCTGGTGGGTTCCGGGCAGCGCGCCAGGTCGGCAAAAGAACCGCCCGCTGGTGAGGGAACAGGTCACACCCCACCACTTCGACTTCATGCAAAGCAGCGGCAAGATGCCCGCTACCCCTTTTGATAACCCGGTGCCGAGCCCGCAGATCGCTACTCATGGGCAGTTCCTCTTTCTGGCTCAAGGCCCAAAGCTGTGGTCCGAATACGCGCTCAACATCCTGCAAGTCGCCCTTGAGGTAGAGGGTATAGGCGCCCGTACGCCCGAATACGGCTGCATCGCGCGCGACCAAAATGCAACCAAGGAGAAGCGATGATCCACCGATTGCTGACTGTCATCACCGGGCAACCTTTGGTCAACTACATCGCCATTGCCGAACTACAGCCAGACGTGGTGCACTGCATCTACACACCCGGGCATGGAGGGATGGAGAAAAGGCTTCAAGCCTTGATAGCAGCAGCCGCCCGCAACCTCCCCGACGTGAGATTTGAACTGCATCCCGTGGATGACCCTTACGACTCGGCTGCGGTCTGGCAGATCGCGTATGAACTTCTGGTTGGGACTGACGACAGTCATTGGTACCTCAACCGGACAGCCGGAACAGAGCAAATGCGTGCGCCACTGGCGGCAGCGTTTGAGAAGGCCGGGCTGTCCGACCAGACATTCTTCGTGGAGACAGAAAAAGGTCAGATCACATTTGCCAGGCATGCATGGCGGAGGGAGAGCCAACCATTCGAACAAGGCATCACCGTCAAGGACTACTTTCTGCTCCATGGGCAAGTCATTGAGTCCGGAGAGCCAGTGAATGCCACTGAGGCGCAGCTCTTCAACGACATCAACCGACTGCAGTTCGACGACGTCATTGCGAGCTGCAAATGGATCCAGAATGGACGGCAGCTCGCCGAATACGATGTCGCCGCCGTCGTCAACTATCGTCTGTACGTGTTCGAGCGGAAGAAGCTTCAGGCGGCCAATCGGTACACGCAGCAGACGAGAGATGAGCAGGACATCACTGTGCGCCACGACATAGAGAAGCTTGCCTATACAAGGGCGATCTTTGGTGGGCCCTTTGGCAAGGTGTACTGGCTACTCAGCGGCGGCTACGAACCTAGGGCATCCATGGTGGACCGCATGCATGCACTGTCTATCCATTTCATCCAGGGCAATGAACTGACCCAGCTTGCTCGCTCTCCCGAGACCTTCGGGCTTCCAGCCCGTCGGGAAAAGTAGGGAAGCAGCAGCCCGCACGGACCAGCTGTCCCGCAGCAACTGGGCCCATCAGACTCTCGACTCATGGACTTCCCGATCAATGCCGCAGATCTGCTGCAGGCCTGGGAGGGCATGCTCGGGCGGATAGAGAAGCAGGAGACCAATCGGGATGTTCTTCGGCAGTGGCAAGACAACCCTCAAGCGGTCTGTGGAGAGCTGAGCGCCCAGCTGAAGTCCGGAGCCTATCGACAAGCCCCTTTGCAACCAATGGGGCTTCCCAGAAAAGGCGGAGGAGTTCGAGTCCTGCTCGTGCCGCAGCTGGCCGATCGCGTCGTGCAGGCCGCGCTAGCACGAAAGCTGTCGACCCACCTCGATCCGCGCTTTCATCCATCGAGCTTTGCCTATCGACCCGGGCGAGGGGCGCAGCAAGCTTGCGCGCTTCTTCGCACCCATTTGAGTCACACCTCAGACCGATTCGTGCTGCACGCAGACATTGCGAATTGCTTTGACGACATCGACCATGATGCCTTGATCAAGCAGCTTGCCTTGCTGGGTTTGTGGAAGAACCAGACAGCGTGGCTGTTGCGCCAGTTCTTACGCAGCCTCCTGCAGGCATCACCCTCGCTCGGACTGCAAGGAATCTCTTGCCTCTACCGTGGGCTGCCGCAGGGCTCACCATTGAGCCCTCTGCTCTCTAACGTCGTGCTGGATACCCTCGACCGGGCACTTGCCAATCAGAAAGTGTCATTTGTCCGGTACGCGGACGATTTCATCGTGGTCGCGGAAACAAGAGCAAAGCTGCAGTCTGCCAGTGATGCGGCCACACATGCGCTGACCCGACTCGGTCTTGCATTGAACCCCAAAAAGACAGGCTTTCTGGACACTCGAGAAAGCTTCACCTTCCTGGGACAACGTTTCCAGCTCGCCGATAAGTCCCCCCTGGAATCACCTGCCACCACCACAGCGCCCACTTCCCAGATGCCAACCAGCCTTGGACAGAGCGTGGCGGGACACAAAGAAAGAAACGCATTTCTTGATGATGAAGAAACAGAGTCCAACGATCCGCTTCTGCGCACGCTCTACCTTCTGGAACCAAACACCACTCTGGATCGCGATGCTCACCAACTCCTGGTCCTCGCGCCTGGCCAGGATCCGCTCAAGATACCCGGCGAGCGACTTCACCAGGTGATGAGCTTCGGCGCCACTCACATCACCAGCGGCGCCATCAGCTTGTGTCTGGAGATGGGCATTCCCGTGATGCTGCTGGCTGGACGCGGTCGCCATTTCGGCGTCATCGATCCACTGAAGATTGACAACCTGAACACCCAGCGGGCTCAGTTCCGCGTGCTTGATCAACCCGAGCAATCTATCTGTTTCGCGAAAGGAATGATCGAGGGGAAACTGGCCAATCAGCTGGCCTTGCTGCGCAGATGGCATCGCCATCGACCCCCCTCCGACCCTGATGCAATCCGAGAGCTATATGACGGCCAGCACATGGCAAGACGCAACGCTTTGCGGGCAACCAGCGCAGGCAGCTTGCGTGGCATTGAAGGCGCAGCTGCAAGCACCTACTGGCGCGCAATTCGCGCACTGCTTGCGCCAGAGTGGAAATTCGATGGTCGTCGCAGGCAACCCCCGCCCGACCCCGTGAACTCGCTGCTTTCGTATGGCTACACCCTGCTCTACTACAACCTGCTGACGCTGGTTTCTTCTCGCGGCCTCAACCCCTACGCTGGCTTTTACCACGCGCCGCGCAGCGGACATCATGCGCTGGTATCGGACCTGATGGAAGAGTTCCGCGGCCCAGTGGTAGATGCTCTGGTGATGGACATGGTGCAGAACGGCCGAATCAAACCAGACGAATTCACCTGGCCAGAAGATCGTGGTGAGGCCTGCCTCATGAGTGTGAGCGCGCGCAGGCGCTTTATTCATGCACTCGAAAAAAAGCTCAATACGCCGCAACGGCATGCTGCACACGGTCTCTGGATGGACTGGCGCCGCATCATGGACGGGCAGATCCTCCATCTTGTGCAGGTACTTCATGGAAGCTCAAGCAGGTACCAGCCCTACATCATCAAGGCCTGAGATCATGACGAAACCCGACACACGTCACCCTGCCAACAACCGGCACTGGGTCGTGGCTTACGACATCAGCAACGCCAGCCGCCGAAGACGCGTGGCAAGGCTGTTGCTGGGGCAAACCCAGCGCATTCAACGCAGCGTCTACACAACATGCTGTACTCAGCACGAAGCGGTCTCAATGCTCCAGGCGGTTGATAAGCTGCTGCAGCAAGGCGATCGTGTTGTTGCCTGGCCGATCGTCAAGCAAAACGCCCTGCAGCCTCACTGGAAAGACCGGGAAAAAGCCAGCCGGTTACCCGCCTACTGGATTGCCTAGATTTGGAGATGATCCATGCCCGCTGACAGCAGTACGCCTACCCGACCACCCCATCCGGGACGGTATTGGATCAGTTACGACGTCGCCGACAACCACCGCCGTTTTCTGTTACACCAAGCACTCACCGGCTGGGGCACACGGATCCAGTTCAGCGTGTTCGAATGCAGCCTACTTCCGCGAGAGCTTCGCACCATGCAACGGCAAATCGACTGCATCATCGACCCCGAACAGGATCATGTGGTTGTCCTGCAGTGCGCCAAGCCTGGCTGGCCGCGGCATCACCTGCTGGCCCAACCTCATGACCTTAGCCGTGACTACTGGTTGGCATGATCTGACAGTCTGCTGTGTGGATTGAAAGATGAAGCCCTGCAGTCTCGGCCAAACTCAGCATGTGCTTGACCACAAAGAAGATTCTTCGGATATTGACAGACTTATGCACATGGTACTGAGATGACCTGGCAGTCAGCAGTTTTTTCGCCCGTAGCCCGCGCCAGCGATCACTCTAAAATACTGCGGTGTCGCGACACCCTCGGCCTTCGGGCCTTGCGACCTGACCGCAAAGAAGCAGACGTCACCATCACGTGTCGCGACACCCTCGGCCTTCGGGCCTTGCGACGCAAAGAAGCTGGTTTCCTCTGGACCAATCGTGTCGCGACACCCTCGGCCTTCGGGCCTTGCGACCTAAAAGAAAGTTGTCAAAAAACTAAAAGTGTCGCGACACCCTCGGCCTTCGGGCCTTGCGACGCCAGCTTGGCGCCGACGCAGATGTGTGCGTGTCGCGACACCCTCGGCCTTCGGGCCTTGCGACGATTGCCGGCAATTCGGATCACGCTCGAGCAGTGTCGCGACACCCTCGGCCTTCGGGCCTTGCGACTGAAGTCGAACTTGATGATCCAGCGGATCGGTGTCGCAACACCCTCGGCCTTCGGGCCTTGCGACTACATCTCCCCGTCGGTCACCAAATGAGAATAAGTGTCGCGACACCCTCGGCCTTCGGGCCTTGCGACTAGTGTGTGAAGGCGTATCCATATGCCCGAGTGTCGCGACACCCTCGGCCTTCGGGCCTTGCGACCTTTGGCGCTGGCTGAGGTAGCCCGCTGTGTGTCGCGACACCCTCGGCCTTCGGGCCTTGCGACGAGTTGTTTGCATTCATGGTGAGCTCCGTGTCGCGACACCCTCGGCCTTCGGGCCATGGATCAGTGTTCATAAGGCGCAGTTGGGAATTCAGGTGATGGTTCAACTGGCGCGACGACAGTTAGCACCGGAAAACTCGCTTGCTGCGGTCGTGCCCGATGAAGCCGTTAAGCAGTTCAAGTACCAGGTGGAGTGTGGTCGGCTGAGGATCAGCGCAGTCAGTCGACCTCCGACAGTGGCTATTCCTGTGCCGCAGCAGCATCCGTTTGAACAAGGGGATGTATGGGCCGCGCCACCAAGGTTTTTCAGCTGTACATGCTTTGAATACTTGGCGATCGGGGTAGCGCCTTACCGACAGACCGCCACTGTCCGCGACCATCCCGCGCGCTCCGGTTTTCCGGCGCTTCGCCGGACCCACATTCGCGCGCCATTGCCGATACAGACAGACACATACCCCGCCTGGTCTAAGGATCCGTCCGCCCGGTTCATGAGGTCGCCGCGGACCGCCACCGTGCTGGTGATGGCTGCCGCGCGAGGAGACGAAAACAGGACCGCACGGTCGATTTCAATCCGAAACACCGGGAAAAGGAATTCCCGGGCAGCGATGGTGAAGAAGTGGAGTTCTCGCTGCGCTGAGCCTTCGTCGATCCACACGCTCAGCCGATACATGGTGTCCTCAGGGGTAGCGCTGCCCAGCCTGAGGTGATTGACCAGATCGACCGTGCAGCGCTGGAACGACGCTCCAACGCACTCTGTCGCACTCCCGGTTGAGGACGTGACAACCAGCCGGTTCAATGGCTGGTCCACCATGATCACCATGCGTGGGTCTTGCTGCGTGGGCCACTGCAGGACGCTGACCCGAATGGGCTTGGCCACAGAATCGACAAGGGGCTCGGGCTGCTTTGAAACAATTAAGGGCTCGGTCACCGGTGGAAAGGCCGGCGGCAGCCTGGCCGGAAAGGAATGTGGCCGTGAAATCGAAACGGTGCAGCCCGCTAGTGTCATCAGGGAGAGTACACACAACGTCCACCTCATCGCGATAGCTCCTGCAGTTGTCGTTCGCTCATCGCGAGCTCTTGCTCATTTCCCTGCGAAACGATGACCACATGAAAAGCGTCACCCTTGGCACCCACCACGTACACGGGCGATCCGGCAGCAAAGCTCACACCCTCCACGACCAGCGGCTGCACCAAGGCCCGCTGCTGCCCCAGCGCTACGGCTACCGCAATTTCACTCTCGGGGGTGGGCGACTCGAGTTCTTCATTGGCCACGGCGGGCGGTGTCTCCGCGCCTGCAACCGGTTCCGCAGGAAACGCGCCAGCAGGAGCCTGTGGCGAGGCAGCGCGCCGGGTTTCAGGGACCCGGGATTTCACACCGTCACCCAGCCATGCCCAGGCGGCGACAATCAAAGCCATAACGGCGACCAGTTTCCAGACCGGCGAAGATTCCTTGCCCTGATCAACAGGAACGGGCGCAAGAACGACGGGGCGCACCGGCATAGGGCCCCCGCCATTCTTGAGGTAATCATCCGCATTCCGGACCTTCATGGATCACTCCTGTCAAACCGGGCTGCGCCGGCGAGATACACCTGCGGGTCGGGCAGAACCCGCTCCCTGGACCGCCCAGAACACGCAGGGTAAAGCATTTCGAAAGCGTTGAGGCTGCCGACCAAGCGGTCAGCGCAGTGGGGGCAGCTTGCACTTCGTGTCGCATGAACATGACCCATGGGCACCCGCACGGTTGCCTGAAGAGAGAGGTCTTGTCCCGCGATAGCCGGATGCTGAACGGTGTACCGGCGATCGTATTCAGCCACGTTGCTCAGATAGTGCGCCCCCGGACGATAGCCAGTCAGCAGGTTCTGTACCTCAAGCCCCACAGCGGCGACACAGGCCAGGTTCAGCGCGTACACAGCAGCGCCCTGCTCATGTGGCGCATCGGACAGGTAGCCTTTTTCCTTAGCCAGACGCGTTGTCAAAGGATCCAGAAATTCCTCTTCGGCGCGGCGCGAATCAAACAGGGCCAGGCGAGAGCAGTCTCCACAAGCAGTGACGCCAGGCACAATGATCCCCACGCGCCAGACCGGATTCACTTCGTCTTGCGATGAGCCCTTGATAATTTGGGCACCACAGTCCAGCAGTGGCGATGCCAGGCGCACGCTGAGGCGGGAAAGAAAAGCCCGGGCGGCCGTGTTGTCAACAGCGCCAACGATCAAGTCGCAACGCGACAGTGCTTCGATCGCCTCAGGGGAATAGATGGTGTCTGGTACCGCGCTGATGCTCACATCGTCAAAGAAGCCCATGAGCTGCTCGCGCAGAACCTCCACTTTCAGGCGCCCCACATCTCGGGTCCGGCCCGATTGGAAGCGGGTCAGGTTCGACGCCTCCAGCCTGTCGCTATCAATCAGCGTGATGTCTTTTACCCCCTGGCGAACCAGCAATTCAGCCACCACCGAACCGATGCCACCAGTGCCGGCCACAGCCACTCGAACGCCAGCCAGCGTGGCTCGCGAATAGGTGCCGAAACAGGCTTCCTGCGCTCCCACTTCTTGGCGGCATATGGCGTCTGCTAGGGAACTGGCACTTGAGGTGGGGCGTAGAACCTCCAGTCGCTCGCCCACGATCACCAGGCGGGCAACGGGGAGGAACCGGCCCGAGGCTCGATCGAGACTGCGGGCATCGAATGAAGACTGATCCACCACCATGGAAAAGCTGCTGACAGCCACATCTGATTGCCCGAAAGCCTGTTTGGCCAGGGGCAGCTTGTCCTGCTCGTGAGCGAGACGCTCCTGATCATCCCGATCATCGGTCGTCGAATACCAGACGTTGTCGGTACTGAAGGGATGGGAATGGATGTTCATGATCACCGTCCAGGGGCCTTGGCCGAAGACTTCGTACACCTCGCGGGTGACGTACTCCCCAGCCAGTGTCACGTTCCCGCAGGAGCGGCTCTTGTAGGCCGCATCGGGGGGGAGAACTGCATGCGTGAGGACCACAGTTTCGCCGTGCTGAAAGCCGAACGCATAGGCCACCCGCTCGCTGCCATCGCTGAGCAGGTAGGACCGGACACCTGACCAGAGGTTTTCGAGCATCTTGAGCGTGACAACTCCCGGAGATGTCGCCGAAGACTCCACTCGGGTGGCGCGATGAAGAAGGTTGAGGTCCATGGACAACATCACAGTGATCGCTTGTTTTCTGCGTCGAAGACGGCGAACAGCGACATCAGGGAATCGACGCCGCCGGTGGTGTATTTGTAATCCCAGCTCCAGCCATCACCCGAGGCGGTCTTTTTTCTCAGGCACAACCACGACCATCCTTGATTGACGAGATCATGGGTTCGGCTGTAGGGCGGAGGGCCATCTTGGAAAAGGACGTAGCTCCGCGCAAGTTGAGGCGTGGCTGGTGACTGCCTGGGCACATGAAGTCCCGGCGGCGGCTTGAAGGGGAAGCCGTCCAGCGGCAGGAGCACCGGGATCTGACCGGTGGCGTAGCCCGCAGGCAAGGGGTGATTCACTAGGACGATGTAATCCTCATCCCAGTGAACGTCCACTTCCAACTCCATGTTGTACAGACGCTCGTAGTACTCCGAGAGTTGCTCGAGGTCTTGCAGAACCAGCCGCTGATCGTGATGGCCAATCATGTCAGTGACTCCCCTGAGCGGCCTTGACCACGTCTCTGGCTGCGTAGACGACCTGGTCCCCCTCCTTGAGACTCACAACCTTCGCGTCTGCCACCGGGTACTTGCCATTGACGATGGGGACCAGACTGCTACCTGCCTGAGGAACAGCATTCATCACCTCGCCCAGCGAGGCGCCCGACCTGAACATGTATTGCTCTCCGTTGACGACGACTTTCATTGCGCTCTCCTTGGTAAGTTTTGGGAAGTGAAGTCAATGATTGCGACATCTGTAGCGAAAGGACGGATAGCAGATCTGCGTTGCCATCTGATCAGAATCAACACAAGCCCGCTCGAGGGCGGCAGAACAGTGTCTTTGCCCGATCGCAAACGTTGTTGGCTGCGGGTGGCAGACGTCGAGCATGAGTGTGACGATGAAGGGGGGCATCTATTGCGCGATGGCAGATCTGCGACGCTTTAGGGACACCGCAGACCTTGATGTAATCGAGTTCGAGCAGACGATGCGGACAACGGGATTGACAGCTACATCAACAGGAACGGAGGGAAGCATGAAAAACACGACTCTGCAAAAACTGGCCGCGATCACGATGGTCGCAGTGACCTTGGGCGCCTCTCAGGCTCACGCGGGCGTGTTCTTTCTGGCTGCCAAAAGCGCTGCCGCGAAGAGGGTGGCGAAGCCGGTTGCTTTGGCTCCGAAAGCCCCCGTCACCCACGCTCCCGGTAAGCCTCACGACGTCATCATCCAGCGCTCACGGTATCCACAGGCTGCGAGCCATATCGATGATGCCCAGCGCCAGGGGCAGCCTTCTGTTGTGCACATTGACCGGGCGGGAGCCTCTGCAAGACGTCGGGCCTCGACGGGATCTGTGAGGCTGAGCAGAAAGCCCGGACAACATGCGGAGCGGGACGAGTACCCACCGGCCTTCGTAAGAGAGGGCGGTGGAAACGCGAATGTGAGATTTATCGACCGCCGAGACAACAGAGGAGCGGGGGCTTCGATGGGTACTCAGACCCGCAAGCTTCCTGATGGGTCAAAGATCCGGATCATCGTTTCCGAATAGGAGCCTGAAAAATGAACGCACTGGTGATGTTTCTGCCGCAGGAAATGCTTGTACTGCTGATCGCTGCAGGTGGCCTCGCGCTCATCGTCGGTGCTCAGAAGCTCGGCACCGGGCTGCTGGTAACAGCGCTCGCCCTGGCGGTACTCCCGGCCTTTCTCGCACCCTTGTTTGCGAATGCGCCGGGGTCGTTGCTGACGATCGTCCTGGTGGGGATGCTGATCGCGATGCTGCTTTCTGGCCTTCGCTGGCTATCGAACGGACTCATCGGGAAACGGGCCACCGACAGCATGGTGGGAAACCTGGCCTCTGACTTGGTCAAGGCGGTCGTCGTCGGGTCATTCAGGCTAATGGGAAAGGGCTTCGTCCTGTTGGGTCGACTCATGGCAGCTCTTTGGCGAGCCTGACATCCGTTGCTTCAACCGAAAAGTCAATCCACACAACACCGACACCAGCACAGGCACCAACCTAAGAAAACCCCAATGAACTCGCCTCATCTGAAGCCTCGCCTCCTCCTTGTCGAAGACGACGAAGGTCGTATCGACAGGTTCTCGCGCTGGGTCGAAGGTTCCGGATTTGTGCTGGTCACGGTGCGATCTGGGGGGCAGGCATTGGGGATGCTCTCCAAGGGATCTACCGAGGCGATTGCGGGCATCCTTCTTGACCACGACCTGTCGGACTCGCCGTTTACACAGATGGATCACATGCTGTCCACCTCAGACATCATGCCGCTCATCCAGCGCGGCGTGAGGCGGACAACCCCAATCCTGATTCACAGTCACAACGCAAACAAGCCTGTGTGGATGCAAAAGGCGCTGGAATCCTCCGGCTTCACCGTCACGCGCATCCGTTTCGCTTTGCTCGCAGATGACCCATCCAAGTTTCAGGACTGGCTCGCCGACGTCCGCGACAACTGGGACTTCGAATCCGACTGATCACTCCTTTCACCAACACATCTGCACTCCGCGCACGCCCCAAGTTAGCCTGGTCGGTTCACCGGAATCAACTTCAAAGCGTTCACTTCACCACACCCAGACATGCAACTGTGAGCCGACGTCCATGCCACAACTCTTCTTGCTCGGCCTCGTCGGCTTCTTCGTTTACTTTTTGATCGTGCACATCTTGGTGCCGCTGTTTGTCTACGTTTTTCTGGTCGCCACAATCGCAGTGGGCGTCTCCTGTGCTGCGGCTCTGATGGCGGTTGGTTTAGGTACCTTTCTGGCGTCGAGCATCCAGGGGTCAAGGCCGACCCCCGAGACCCATTTCGCCATGCTTCAAGGAGACGGTTGGCTGAGCATCGACTTGCGAATCCCCAATCAGCCCTCGGGCAGCCTGACAAAGACGTCATTCAAATTCATCACGCTGATCTCGCTGGCCGTCGCGTTGATTGTGCTGAACCAGATGTACGAACTCGGAGAGGTCCTCACCTTTGGTCCGAAGGCTGTGCCTGTGGAGGTGACCTACGCCCTGCTGGCGATCAGTTCCTCCATCGCACTGCTTCTGTCCACGGGAAAGCTGATGAAGGCAGCTGGCTGGCGGGCCCCTACAGCCCAGACATTCCTTCTCGATGGCTGGGCCCAGATTCTCCAGGCAGGCAACCGTGCACGCGTGATCTTTGACAGCCTGGGCGCTCCCGATTGCTTTGATGTTGGCAGGCAGGTGCAGACCTACGTGGCCAACCACCAGGAGGAGGTTCTCGCCAACCCTCAGGTCGTTGCGGACTTCCTCAACAGCCAGTTGCACGAAGTCACGACCCGAGCAGAACTCGCTGAACAGGCCTTTCCACGTTGGGAAGAGGTCGACCAGTTGCTGTCGGAAACAGCCAGGCGATTGATTGGTCTGAACAGCCGCGCCTGCATCAAGGAGCTGGATCGGGTTATTGAGATCCATCGGCTCGCTGCTGGTCTGCTGCTCCAGGGCGACGGTCCGGGATTCTTCCGGACTATGGACGAGATTGCCGAGGATGCGCTGGCGCTGCAGGCGATTGCAAAAGCGGAGAAGGCCACAGCACACAATCAAACCAAGCCTGCTGAAGACCCACTGCGGTCGGCGTACACCTTGTTGGGCATCGCCTATGGCAGCTCACGGGCTCAAGTGGAGCCCGTGGTGCGCCGGCTCCTTCAGACGTACCACCCAGACAAGGGCATTGTGACGGACGACGTTCGCTTCAAGGAAATCATGTCCGCCTGGGAACTCATCAAGAAGCACGTCAACTGATCAGAACGGAGGATCCATCATGAAAGAGCAGACACCCTTTGATCCAAGTGCTGGCGCTGATCTGTCCAGTCTGCGTGAGCGGATTCCTCGTCGGGCGGAACTGGCCACGCAGTCTGTTTTAGGGCTTCCTACCTCCTTCACCGAGTCGTCGAGTGTCGAGCACGATGCGTTGTGCGCTGTACTGGATTCGTCGGACAGCATGGATGAGGATATGAAGCTGAAAAATGCTGCTGCTGGATTGATCGATACGGCGACTCAGGTTTCCGTGAGCAGCATGAAATAAGGCTTGGTCACATATAGGCTTGTGATGCGCGAACCCTGTGCCATGCTTGTGTTCCTGCGGTTGGATCTCCTATCCGCATCCGCCGTTGAGCACCTGGTGGAACGGCTGGCCTCGAAGGCCGAAAGTGAGACGATGAACCGCGTTGCGCACCGCCGCGTTTTGCTTCTGCAGGCGCTGCGCGGGAGCCAGCTCATGCTGTTTGGGCAGCGCCATGCGGTCGTGGCTGCACAGGCAGGAGCCGCAGCCCAGCGGCAAGAAGCGGCGCTGCGGGCTCTGAACGTGCTGCGCTGGCTGTGCTTGCAGGATTGACACAGCGGTGCCACCGCCGTGCCGGCGTGGCCGACAGCCGACTTGCAGCACGCCGGCTGCCGCACGACAGGCGACGGCAGCTTGCAACACACGCTGCGCACTGAGGCAGAATTCACTCTTAATCACGAGCTTGGAGAGCGGCATGCCCCGGACCCTGCTGTGTACCACCGGCACTTCCATCGCCCAGGGCTGCGGAGCTTTGCGCGAGTTGCAGGCCCGCCCGACCAGCTGGGATGACGATGTACCCCTCTTGGCGCAGCAGATCCAGCAGCGGCTGGACGCGCTGGACCTGGCCAGCGAGGGCGGGCGCATCCGCGCCAGCGCCGAACTCAATGCTCTGCATCGGCTAGGTCTGCGCGTTGACGATGAAGTCGTGCTGTTTGCCACCGACACCGCCGACGGACGCTGCTGCGCCCAGGCTTTGCGCGCAGCACTCACCAGCCGGCACATCGGGCTGGCTGCCGGTGCGGTGCAGGTCGAGCGCGTGCCGGGTCTGCAGGTGTTCGATGCCGACCACCTGCGGCGCGAGGGCTTGACCCACCTCACCCGCCGCATGATCGCCTACCTGGACGATCCGCAGCGGCGGCACGGTGGCGGCTGCGTGCTGTGCCCCAACGGCGGCTTCAAGGGCGTTGTGCCCTTCGTCACGCTCGCCGGCATGATTTTTCGTGCGCCGGTGGTCTATGTATTCGAGTTCTCGGATGCGCTCATCACCCTGCCGCCCTTGCCGCTGGGCCTGGCCACCGATCTGTTCGAGCGCGCATTGCCGGCCCTGCGCTGGGCGCGCGCGCAGGGTGTATTCGGCTTGCAGCCTTTCTTCCAACGCATCGCCGGCTTCCAGGAGGACGAGCGTGAGCTGTTCAACGGCTTTCTGGAAGTCGAAGCCGATGGCGCCCTGGCCACGCTCTCGCCCCTGGCCGATGTGCTGACCCAGCGCGAAGGTGACGAGCAGTCCGAGGTGCGGGTTTCGCCCTTGGCCGCCGAATTGATCACCAAGCTGGACGGCCCTGCGCTCAGGGAGTTTCACGATCATCTGCGCAAGGTCGCCAGTCCGCTGTGGCGCAGCCAGCATGGCGACACCAAGGTGAACAGCGACCTAGAGTTCTACCCCCGCGGCCACAATCCCTGGCGCCTTGCAGGCTTCGTTCAGGACGGTCTGTTCAACCTGTGCTGGTTCGCGTGGCAGAAAGGCGACTACCTTCGCAGCATTCCGATGCCGGAACGCCAGCGTGCGGCCTTTGCATCTGCCGAGTTCCGGCCCTACATGGTGCCCCAGCCCCGCAGCGCTAAAGCGGATCAGCCGCCAGCCGATGCCGATGCCGATCTAAGCTGGCTGGACCTGCGCTACCAGCGCGATGCACTGCGAGCCGAACTGGAGGCGGCCCGAAATCAACTCGAGGCCGAGCGCGCCAGGGCGTTGCGGGCCCGCCAGCGGGAGCACCAGGAACACTCGGTGGCTATTGCGAGACTCCAGCGCGAACTCGATGCCGTGCTGCAGCAGCAGGGCGATCCGTTGGACCTGGTGGTGCCATCGACGCCGCAGCCCGAGCCCTACGTCCTTGCCATGCGCACTCTCTGCGAGGAGTGGCGGCACAGGCCCTTTGTAGCGCGACTGGCTGAAGAGCAGCACAGCCAGGGCTGCTGGATTTTCGAGACCGCCGACGAGGACGGGCCGCAGGGTGTGGATATCCTCGTATTGCGTCGCCACCTGCCCCAGGCGGACACGACCGTGCTGCACACCTTGGTGGTACGCGGTCACGATGGGCGTCACCTGCAGGCCATGCCGACGGCTGCGGACGACTCGCGCAGCGGCGCCGACCAACCATCTCCCGTCCTCAACTCCCCCAACCCTGCACCGGAGGAACGGGCATGACCGAACAGCGTGAGTCTTTGTCGGCGCAACCCCGCTTCTACTTCGCCGATCTCGTAGGCCGGCGCGTGCTGGTGACGCCGTGGATGATGCTGGCCAATGAGGATGGCCTGCAAGAGCTCTCTGACGCGCACCGACAGATGCCGCACTACGCGGCTATGCATGGACGATGCCCGAGCCGTCTACCGTCAGACTGGCCCGCGAAGCATCGTGTTGCTCTATGACATCGACACCAGCCGGCCTGCTGCAGTGACCATGGTTGGCAACCTGTGGTTGCAGGGGTCCTTGAGCTTCCCGCCTGAAGATGCTGCCGGGCAGAAGCTGCCTTGAGTCTCTCCGGGCTGAGCGATGCGGCTAGCGGCTGAACGGTCTCATCGGGCTCTGTGCCCGGCAGTATTCTCCACTGCCGGCCTGCTACACCGCCGAAAACCACCCATACTCGGGCGCGCGGGCACAGATGCTGTCTTCCATCAGCCATCTTGACCATTGGCAAACCGGATCCAAAGCGTGCACTGCTGGAGCGCATTGCATCGAAGCCAAACAACAGCCAAGTTGTACACAACGCACAGATCGGTCGAGCCATTTCAGCTTCGACCTCGCTGATTTTGGCGTCCAACGCCAGGCGAGCAGCGGCTGAGGCGGAGGAGTCTCGATCGGTCCGTATGTTGATGTAGCCATGGACGAGGCTATCGTGTGTCCTCCCTCTCAGCGCTGACAGCGTGCTGCGATTGCCAAGTTCGAGTAGGGCTCAGTGTCTTCGCTCAATCAGAAAACCCATGGTGTAGCAGGCAGGGCTTACGGGTAAACGGTCACCGATGGAGTAGGTTCGCGCCGTGCATCTCGATGGCATTTGTCGGAACCCGAAGGCGGTATGTGTAAGCCTTGTGCACGCCACCCTTTTCATTTGACGCGACCTCTACCCCGAACGACTTGTCTACTCCCGGGCCAATGAGCTCTCTCAGTGCCTTATTCAGCTTGTCAAGTTCGTTTCGGAACTGGACTTCCGTCAGCCGGGGGAGATCCAGCTCCTTGCGATCAGCTCGAGCTCCTTCATTCGTGATCGCACGGTAGACCGGCATCAACGTATCCATGTACTTGAAGCGCCAATTCTGCGAACTCATTTGCGCGCCTGTCTCAGGATCCGGTGAAATTGAAGCGAACATCCAAAGGAGAGAGAACACCTTTGCCGGAAAGCGTATCGATGCACCTTCCATCACACTCACGCTGCAGTCCAGCGCAGCGCCAGCTTCCTTCGACGGGGTGAGCGTCAGCGACAGGTGCGGGTTCTCCAAGGCGTCGATGAGTTTGACCGTGTTGCTGAAAGAGTGCCGTTCAGTCAGCAGAAATGGCGGTACGCGACCTCGTAGTCGAATGAACGGCACAGGAGCGAGGTCAATAACGGCGTCTGTGGTGCTGTGCGGCCGGTTGTCGCGATCATGGATGACGGCAGGTATCTTTGGTGGAAAGAAGAACGAAGGCATGTTTTCAAAAGGAGCGCTCACCATCACATGGGAAACGCTGTCACCGCGGCGCCCCAGCAAAGAGGCGCAATAGCCCAGGTAATACGTCATCGTTTTTCGTCCACCAGCAATCGAGAAATGCAGCCGGTTGCCTGGCTCGGCTGTCAGCCCGCGCACAACGTCCAGAATCGTGTCGGCTGCCGCTTCGTTGTCCGCGGTCGTCCGCAGATCACCAACCGGCTTGAGTCCCTGGCCGATCACGTGGATCGTTGAGTCGTCACAACGGGGCGCACTGCTCTTTTTGCCCGGCCCATATTGTTCCCAGAGTGCCCACAACTGCCCTGTACCCGGCCACAGCAAATCAAGGCGAGCACGCTCAGCACCTTCCTGACTGGTGATCAGATGGATCTCGGCCGGCCAGGGTCGGCCCTGAAGAACGACGAGTGCATACAACGTCTCTGTCACCACCTGGGGTGTCAGACCCGTCACACAAACGAGGATGTCCTTGATCCCCTCACACGAATCCAGTTTCTGCATCGCTTTGCTCTCTAGGTACTCAACAAATGGAGAAGTTGGTTTGTGTTCCCCGCTTGCAGTGACTCGCATGGCGTCAAGCCTTCAGGCAGGCGCTTGGTCGGTTGGAAAATAGTCGCCGACTGACCGACTTCCTGTTTGAAAATTTTCCGATTCATAGGGCAGTCGATATTCAAAAGCATCGATACCGTTACAGCGGTGGCTTCGTGGCCAATGGCACTTTCGAAGCGTCGAACACTCACCGCTTTTTGCGCCTGTGAAGGGCTGATGGTGCGCAGCAGGTATTGACCATCTGAGGTCAGTATCGATGAACTGAGGAATATTACTGGGCCTGCCGGCTGCTCGTATAACAGTGCTTCGTCCACGGGCGCTAAGCACACTGACGACCGCGATGAAGGGACGAAGTTTAGATCTTGGGCTTGCATGCTAAGGATTTCAGCATACGCGAAGCCGTGAATAGGTGATCGCAGATATGCCTTTCCAGTAGGTAGCGACCCGGCTTCAAGATGGAGATAGACATGGAGTTGACCCAGTTCGGTGGACGGATACTGGTTTGATTCTCAAAAACTCCTTGAACACAAAGAATGATGTGTCCACGGAAACGGGTCAACTCCAACAAGGCTGCTTGCTTGACCTGACGTCTCCGGGATTTTCTCTGCCGTTCAAGGCATGTGTCACGCAGTTCCTGCGTATGCGTCCGGCCAACCCATCTTGCGCATGAGAGGATCGAATGGTCAACGCACGCCAGCGGTGTGCGTGCTGCCATAGACTTGCGGCGAGGCGCCCTGTCAGGCGGTCAAGATGCGCACAGACGATGAATTCCAAGCAGACGATTCTGGACCGTGAGTTGTTCACGCAAGCCCTTCGCCACATGGGCGAGGAAGACCTGCTCTACCTCAACCGGATGGTGGTTGAACGCTTGAACCTGCTGGCACAGGCCAGGAGCACGGTGGAACTGGCGCAATTCGCCGAAGGCGACCGGGTTCAGTTCACGGCCAGCGATGGCAGCGTCAAGCGCGGCATCGTGCTGCGCCTGAACAAGAAGACCGCCAGCGTGCGCACCGACGAGGGCCAGAGCTGGAAGGTCTCCCCAGGGCTGCTGCGCAAGATAGCCACCCGATGAACAGGGCCCCTGGCGTCGATGGCCAGGATCAGTCCGCCGGCTGCCAGCGGTGCGGCAACAGCTCGTCGATCCGGCTGGCCCTGTGCGTGGGCAGTCGCGTGAGCACGTCCTTGAGGTAGGCATACGGGTCGTGCCCGTTCATGCGCGCCGACTGGATCAGGCCCATGACGGCGGCGGCCCGCTGGCCCGCGCGCAGGCTGCCGGCGAACAACCAGTTGTTTCTTCCGATGGCAATCGGCCGGATCTGGTTCTCGATCCAGTTGTTGTCCGCCGGCAGTTGCGGGTCATCAATGAATCGTGTGAGCGCCACCCAGCGCTTGAGGCTGTAGTCCAGCGCCTTGGCCGTGGCCGAGTTGCCCGCCACCTGCTGGCGCTGCAGCACCATCCACTGGTGCAAGGCATCCAGTATCGGCCGGCTGTGCTGCTGGCGAGTCTGTAGCCGCTGGGGTGCCGGTGTGCCCTGGACGGCCCGTTCGATCTCGTAGACCCGCGCGAACTGCTGCAGGGCGAACTCGGCGATCTGGCTCTTGTTGGACGCATGCAGGTCGAAGAACTTGCGCCGGGCGTGCGCCAGGCAACCGGCTTCTGTCACGCCCTGGCCGAAGCTGGCCTTGTAGCCGGCGTAGTCGTCACAGATCAGGCTGCCGCGCCAGTCGCCCAGGAAGGCGCGGGCGTGTTCGCCGGCACGGGACTCGCAGAAGTCGTAGACCACTGCTTTCATGTCTTCAAACGCACCCGGTGCGTAAGCCCACAGGTAGGCCCGGTGTGTCTTGCCGTTGCCCGGTTTGAGCATGGCCACCGGCGTTTCATCGCCGTGCAGCACCCGGTGCGCTGCTCGGCGCTGTGGCGCTCGGACTTGGCCGCGAACTTCAGCCGCTTGAGCAACGCGCACTCGTAGGCGAGCTTCTCGTTCAGAGCGCGCTGATGACGCAGTTCGGCCAGCAGACGCTGGCTGACTTCACGCAGTTGTTCTGCGTCCAGTTCACCCAGGGCCTGTTCGTCGATCACCATGGAGCGAAGTGTGCCCGTGCGTGCCGGGCAAGACCATTGGCGCATCTCCCGATTGCCAGTGGCCGCCCCTCACATCGAAGATTCAGACCACGGTGATCGCGCCTTGCTAGCCCATGCGCTGCCAGGGCAGGCCCAGCACCAGCGCATTGAGCTGGGCATGTTCAAGTGCCACGTTCGGACTGCCCGGCGGCGCCCAGACGAACTTGCCCTGGTGCAGCCGGCGTGCGGCCAGCCACAGCCCCACGCCGTCGTGCACCAGGATCTTCAAGCGATTGGCACGCTGGTTGGCAAAGAGGTAAGCGTGGTGTGGGCAGGCGGCGCCGAAGGTGGCGATCACCCGCGCCAGGGCGGTGTCGGTGCCCGCACGCATGTCCAACGGGGCCGTGGCCAGCCAGGCAGCATCGATTCGGATCACCGCAGCAGCTCGCGCAGCATCTGGGCGCACGCGCCGCAGCCGACACCGGCCATTGCATCGTGACGGTCGCTCCAGAGCGCTGGATCTCCACCCGGATGACATCCCGGCTGGGGCTGGCCTGCGTGGGCGCGGGAGTGACCGGAGGGACGACCGGCTCCAGAGTCACGGTGGGCGCCAATGGCAATGCCACGAAGGCTGGCGTTCTCAGCGCATCCTGCTCACGATTCAGGCGCTGCTCGCGCAACCAGCGGTGCACCATGTTCGGATGCAGGCCATGACTCAAGGCAACACCGGACACCGACGCTCCACGTTCCCGGGTCTGCTTCAGAACCAGCGCCTTGAAGTCGGCGCTGTACTCGCGCCGCAGCCGGCGCTCTCCATCGATCAATCGTTCCATCGTCTCCACGATCTCCTTCGTGGGGACGATCCTCGATTACCGCCCTCGATTCAAGATGGGATGGCCGGACGCATACGTTCCTGCTGCGGCAACGCATATCTGCCAAACCTGCACTCGGAGACCAGACCGATTTAATCGGAATCTACATAGGCAAACGCACCCACCACTGAGCAGAAAACACCATGACAGATCGATCCAGCCCCGCTCCTTCAATCATCCGGGCACTGCATAGCCGTCCCGTTGCACTGCTCAACGCAGCGGTCATGACGGCGGATGGCATGTACGCGCTGCGAGAGATCCCTCTGGGCGAGGCTCGGCTGCTCGTCCGCACCCATGGATTCGTCAGTGCGATTGGTCACGAGGCCACCGCGAACGTAGTCTCGCGCCTGCTGCAAATCGACTGCCCGATGAATCGCCACTTTTTCAAGCAGGACGCAGGTCAGATCGCCCTGGTGTTCAGGCTGAAACAACGACTGCCCGAGGGCTTCATCGTCAGAAGCGAGGAGGAGCTCGAAGCCCTGGGCTACTCATTCGCAAGACTCAAACGCATGTGCTGAATTGAGCTGTTTTCTGGGAGTTCTGCCGTGATGTTTGCCTGCCCCGCCACCGACGATTTCTTTCGCTCGCGCATCGAGCACATGAAAACCACACAGCAACGATGTAAATCTGTTGGGAAAACGAGAATTCATTGTTTCGCCCACTCTCTGAACGCAGCGCACGTTGCCGACCGCCCTACGATAACCAGCAGCGACTTCGCGCGACTCATGCCTACGTAAAGCAGCTCTTGTCGCTGTGACATGTCGATGGTGTCGAGCCCCCACAAGATCACGATCGGCGATTCGAGACCCTTGAACCGTTGGATTGTGTCGATCAGAACCGTGGACTTGCCTCGAACCCCCTCCTCAAGCCAAGTTGCCGGCTTCGGCAACGGAAGCCTTCTCAGGGCAGCGTAGTACTCGGCCTTGTGCAAGGCATCGGCCACGAGTACCGTGATGTCACCGGGCGCGACACCCTCCCTCGCAACAAGGTCGACGATGCGGGCATTGATCTTGGCCGCCTGTGGGTCTCGACTTGGCGACTCGTCAAACTGAACGTCATCACCCTGGATGTCAGGCGGACTCACTGGAACGCCCTTGTAGTGCTTGTAGGCGGCTTCGTGAATCGGAGCGGTGTTGCGGCAATTCGTGGTCAACGAGAACGGCTCGTCGCGGATAGGGAAAGTCCCTGCGCGGGCATACAGGTTCTGGTTGTCATCGTAGAACACGTACAGCGGGCTGCTGTCATAGTCTGTCAATAGCAACTCCAGCGGAACCCAGAACTCCTCGCGGAAGTCCTGGCCCTCGTCACAGACGATGGCGTCGTACCGATCCGGGAGAATTTCGAGGGAGTATCCGAGCGCGTTGGGTAGTTGCACCTCGTAGAGATCCTTGCCCGGATAGGTGACCTTGGCTTCGGAAACCAGGTCCCGCCCAGATGCACGATTGGCTCTCTCAACCTGCCGGTGGCACAGTTGATGGAAGCTCATCACATCAAGATTCGGGGTGCCCGCGCAAAGACTTGAGAGGTGGTCCGCGAGCTGCCGGTTGTAGCAAGTCAGCAGCGTTCGGAACCCCTCGGATGCAAGGCGACGTGCCTTTTCAAGCGCCAAGACCGTCTTGCCTGTGCCTGCGCCACCGCTCACGGCGACTCTGCGGTGAGAGCGCAAGAAATCGAGCACGCGAATCTGGTCCTTGGTGAGAACCAGCCGACGCGCCTCCTGGTCGGCCAACTGCGACGAGATCAGCGGCGCGACCACGAAAGATCGCGCAAACACCTCGCGAAGTACATCGACGCCGCGTCTGCCCATGGGAGTGAATCCAGATGCATCGTTCCCCCAATAGGCAAAGACCGAATCGATCCACGCCTTCGGATCTTGGAGATCCTTCGCACAGCCGACCAGGGCTGACGGCATATCGGGCCGGCTCAGGGCATTCGCATCCCCCACATCAGGGAAGAACACCGCGTGACCTCTGAGGACGTTGGCGAGCGAGAGATCCCGCCAACGCTGGTGCTCGTTCAGCTTGGATCGAATCGAATACTTGGCCTTCAGAGCCTGGTTGACGGGGTTGTTGATCGCGTGCTTCTGATGATGGCGATCGACGGAAAACCAGTCCCCGCTGCTGGCGTCGAACCCGACGCCCCCACCCTTGACTTCGATACACACGTACCCGAGATCCGGGTGACAAACGACGAAGTCGGTTTCGCCATCCTTGGCCTGCTCTTCCTCGCGGCGCAAGATCCAACCGACCTGGAAGAAGACGACAAAGTCGCGGGGAAGACCGTCCCTCAACGCCCTGTAGACCTTTGCCTCCGCCTGGGATGGCAAGTCCGCCAGCTGAGCCTCCGTCAGTTCAGGAATGACTGTAGTCATCGTCTTCCTCAACCACTGTCATCGTCTGCAGATTCAACGTGACCGTGCGTCGTCCGCTGGTCACAAACTCGATGGACATGACGCGCGTCGAGCCTCGCAGCTCCATCGACTCGATCCGACCGAAACCGAAGTGCTGGTGCTTGACTCTGGCGCCGGCGATGAATGCGAGCGCGGGGTCAGCACGCTCATCGGCGACAGCATCGCGCCAGTTGCCATCGAACATAAACGACGTCACCTGCGTGGCGGGGCTGCGAATCGGATGGACGCGTATGTGCTCAGGATCGGAAACAAACTCAACCACGTACAGCCAGTAGCGATCGCCGTAGTCTTGGGCGTTGCTGAACTGCAGCCTGGACAAACCCACGCCCGTCTGGTTCCACTCGCCGTTGACACCCTTCACCTCGATGAACCGGTCTTCGCCTGTCAGCGGGTTACGGCTGATGATGTCGTACCCAGGGTGGGTTTGGGCCATCTGTTCCGCGACTCGCCCCCGAGCCTTTTCATAGGCGCAGGCGGCGGCGCGGGCCACCACCTCAACAGCCAGGTTGTGCTCGGATGGGCCTTCCTGCTCATCGGCATCGGCCGATTCCTCTTGCTTCTTCCGAACATAGGAGAGAAGTCGTCGATCCCACTGCTCCTTGTGCTTTGGACGTGACTTCTTGGCCCGCTTGTCGCCAGTCGACGAACCTGTGCTGTGGCCATGCCCAGTAGCCCGGTCACCATCTGGCGCATCCTTTTCTTGTGCGCCCTTAGACGCAGATCCAGGTTGCGCTTGATCGGGCGGCGGCACATCCTTGGGCGGAGCTTTCGGCTCGCCTGAAGGCCGGCCCGCACCAGGCCGATCCGGCGTGCGTTCTCCACCTTTGGGCGCATCGGTCGGCACGGTATCCGGCTTGCTCTCTGGCTGATAGCCGGGGTCGGTCGTGCTCCCCATGTCGTCCAAGCTCGACGAGGTCAAGTCATCTGGCTGTCCGCTTGCGCTTTCGGCATCCAGGTACGGGATACCTGCATCGGTCAGTTCTCGATGAGCCTCATCAACAGGCATGCTCATCAGCGGTCGAACGCTGAGGGTCAATTTCGAGATCTCGCTTCCAGACTCTTCCGGCATCAACTGGTGGAAGATGGCATTCAGGACGTGGGGCCAGCTGCGATCCCCTACCGGTCGCGCCAAGATCAGCTGGCGTTTGTCGATGTCATAGAACGCATGCGCTGCCGAGGGTGGAGCCGAAGCCCAATCCCCGCCAACGTGCACGGACGCTTGGATGCGCACGAGCTCGTAGCTGATGGCGGTCAGCTCTGAAAGCGCCTTCCGCACCTTTTGTTTGACTGGCGTCGGTTTGTCGTGGAGCAATCGCGCAAGGACATCGATCCGCTCCATCAGCTTGTCGGCAAGCTGCGGTTCCTCGATCTTCTGTCCATCAACGAACTCAAGCGCGACCTCAGCGCTCTCACTGAGCCGCCTGACCCCGACCTTCTCAATGAACGGCCACAGCTCGGGGGCAGGTTTGCACAGCGCCCGGTCAAGCTCCCCATTAAAGAAACCTGCGTGCCACTCGCTGTCCTGAAGAAGCACCTCGTCAGGATGAGTGGGCTGTCCCATGAGGTTCAATATCGTTGGTGCCTCTTGCAACCTTCGAATGTCCGGGGCGCCAATCTCCTCACGCTCGTCTGCTGCCGACACGCCCATCAAGCAGGCGTCGTACACCGATCGATCTGCCCCTGCGACGGGCTTCGACTGCTCGAAGTACTCGCCGACGATGTCCAGCAAGATGTCGACGTAGTCTCGGCCCTCGGGCGCGTTCTTCACTCCGATTGCGGTGAACAGCGGCTTGAACGCCTCAAGATTGCCTGGAATGGTGAAGGCGTAGCGCCCGAGCTGTTGGGGCGACCAGTAAAGCTGATTCGGGCGGACGAAGTTCTTCTGGCTCGGAACGTAAATGCACCGCTCCCCTGCGAGCGAGGGGATTATCGAATCTCCATCTTGTGCCCTCTCATTGAGCACCAAGTACGTCAAATCGGTCGGTTGGACACCCCTTTCGATGAAGTGTCTCAGGTGGTTCACTACCAACCTTGTTTCCGGGTTGATGGTGATGCCCAGTTCCTCAAGCAACTCTCGCCTGAGGCGATCCTGCCGCCCAGGAAAATCTAGGATGCGCGCCTGCGATCGAAACGCCGCCGCACGGTATGGCGCATACAGCGCACTCGCCGAGTACCAACCCTCGGCATCGTCTTCAGCTGGGAAGCACGCGGCTTCACGGAGACCGCGGATCGCATCGCGGAAAGACGGCTTGTCCTTCCACTCCTCATAGTGATCACACAGGACATAGAAGGCCTCACCGCTGGCGCGCTTTGCATCTTCCGTCGGCAGGTACTTCTCTGCGATGAAGAGGATCCGCTCCATCAGGTGCGGCGCAAGTGGTGACCGGCGTATTCCGAGGCTGTCGATGAAGGTGTGGACCGACCGGGCGTTGGGCACCCGACTGGCATCGAGCCAAAGGTGTGTCGCATCGCCAAGCACCTTCACCAAGTCATCGGTACGCCTGTAGGCGTTGGTGGGGCGCGACCAGCGTCCGTCCTGCGTAGGCACAATCGGCAGTGCACCCAACAGCCGGCGGATGTTCTCGTCGTTCACGAGCGCCGGGTGGCTGGCGAGTTCAGTGATGAGGCGGGTGTACTTCTGCGCGTCCAGGGGTCCGTCATCGTTGAAGAACCTCGGCAGGACGTTTTGTACGAATGCCTCGATCGTCTGCGTCTGAACGCCAATCGCCAGCCTTGGCAGCAGCGAAGCGACGCGTCCAGCCTCCAGCGCTGCAGGCGCCACAAATGACTGGCTGATCGTGACCGCGTACAGATCTTCCGTGACGACGAATGGGATGGCCAGCAACTTCTGAATGCCTGGATTCGTGGCCGCCGTCTGGTTCGCGGCATCCGGCAGCAGATCGTTGACCATGCTCCACAGTGGGCGGTAGAAGCTCTCCAATCTGTCCGCTTCGACTTGTACCTCGCCGGGGACCTGCTGCGCCATCGCTTGCTCAAGCAGGGTCACCAAACGGTCGAACGTGAGGATTGGCGCGCCGAGCTGGTTTATCGCAGTCTGGAATGGCCGCAGATCTTCTGCGACCAACCTTCCGCCGATCTCCAGCAACGTCTTTGCCTGATGGCTTGTCAGCGGGCCTCGCGGCAAGAAGACTCCATTGGGACGCTGAACGCTACCGTCCTGGGCCAGGGCAATTTTTGCCTGGGCTCCCGTGACCTTCAATCGTTCCCAAAAGCGCTTGAAGCAAGTCGGGTGGTTCGATGGCTTCGACAGTTCAAACGCCCGCGCCAGGATCTGCCAGAGTTGGACGTCTCCGAGCATCGTCCGCAGGCCCTCGGGGTCTCTGGCGAGTTCGGCAGCAGCGGCATCGATGAGCATCTCGTTCCAAGCCTGCTCATGTTGGTGCCCAGCAAAAATGACTGCCTTACGATCGGACTCTGGAAAGAAGTCCGCATTGATGTGCATCGGCAGTCCGGTCGACTGCTCGGTGGGCAAGAACGCGTAAAGTACTCCCTCGGCCAAGGGCTCCGGATCGATCCGCAACCCGATGCTGATCTTGGTGCCGCGACCGAGCAACTCAAGGCGGGGATGTGAGGCATACAGCCGCGCAGCAGCCTCCGCAACATCAGCCCGCAAGATGTGCCATTGCTCGACCTCGCCACTCGGCCGGAAACTGACAATCAGGTCAGACCCATCACCACGATCCAGGTCACAGGCCAACAGCAGTTCGCCGTTTCTCCGAACTTCTGCCGTCCGGACATGCCGGAGGAACAACAAGCTTTTGCGAAGGACCTTCTGAAAATCCTCGGCGAGCTGGTCGATGTGAGCAGCGCTGACGTGCGACACGCCAAGCGCAAGTCGGGCACGAGTGTTGGGGTCGCTCGCCCATGGCAGAAAAAACGTGGTGCCCTCTGATTGCTCGAAGGCGTCGATGTACCACTTGCCAAGTTCCGGAAGCAGTGTGAGTTTGATTCCAGAGGACCGTACCTCAGGGTGATCCGTGACCTGATAGGTCGAAACGAAGCCAATGCCAAAGCGTCCAATGTTTTCGCCACGGGACAGCTTGCCTCCGCTGCCTACATCAGCGATTCGATGGAAATCGCAGCTGTAGTTGCTACTGACAGCGAATCCACATGGACCTTCTAGATCACCGCAGTAGGTGAACTTGCCACTGTTGTAGACGAGCAGACCTTCGTCGGTGACATCAAAGACTATGGCATCTGCTTTTGCATCGTCGGCGTTCTGGATGAGCTCCAGAGCCATGACGTCATACCCCTGGAGGCCAGCCAGATGACTTCGGATGTTTCCAAGCAGGTTCGCGGTGTACGAGCCGCTTCTGCGGGGGTTGACTTGCTGATCCATTCTTGTTTCGCCCTTATCCCTAATTTCAGACTTTTAACTTTCCCGGCTGCGCCTGCACCTATCGCCAATGCACTTCACAAAGGTCAATCCAAAAAGCACTGTTCCGAACTGGAATGAAGCATATCAGGACGACTTCCATAAACAATGGAAGGCAGCCTTCAGACTTGATCAGAATTCTCAGAGCTCGATATATCCGAATCTGCGCTGGACAATGGCAGAACACCTCGAATCAGAAAACCCCTGAGCAGATTTGCAGCCTTAATTTTTATTTTGAACATGGGCAGGGGCCTGTTCTCGACGCGTTCGAAATATTCCTTCGCCAGCTGTACGTCAATCGTTTCCCTCAGATCGTCAAATCGACCGTACTCGTTGAGGTTGACCTCGGTGACATGTGATTCCATCAGTGCAGCAAGCTTCGTGGGATCTATGCCCAGCGTTGCCACGATGGCAGCGAAGTCCTTGCTCTTCGCTCGGGCCTTGTAGTCAACCAGGTAGTCACGAAACGTTCGATCAGGATCGATCTGCACATCGCCACGCTGGATGTCATGCAAGAAGATCTCGGCGAACCTCTGATCCTCTTGCGAAAGCGACGTGAATGACCGATGCAGTTCGGCCAGGGTCGCTTCCCTGGAAGCCCCGTCGCCACTTTCCAACTCCTTGAGGTACTTGGCAAACCGCGAGTTCATGTAATCCGCGTCGATCTTGCCGGTGTCGATCTCGGTGATGTGGCTATCGATGTCAAACGGGACGCTCTCGCCAGCACCGCCACCGCCTGCCCCCAGTTCCTTGTAGCGCTGCAGCAGGGTCAGGTACTGCAGCTCCGTGATGGCAACTGCAATCGACTGCTTGGGCTCGGTATCGAACTCGTAGACCGACTTGTCCCAAGTGAAGCCCTGGATCTTCGCGGCCTCCAAGATAGCGCTGAACCGGTTGAACTGTTTGGCAAAGGCCGCACGCGACGCCAAGTCGTCAGGCAGTTTGGCAAAGTCAGCGATGCCCGCCGCGCTGAAGATAGCGCTGATCTCGGTGAAGCAGTCGTTCAAGCGCTCCAGGTTCCTAGGTAACTGGTCGGCAAACAAGCCAATTGGCTTGTCACCGGAGTACAGCTTCACTGCCGCGTCCACGTTGCGCTTCATCGTGTGCGACTTGCGGTAGTAGCGGATGGTGCCAAACGGCTTGTCTGGCCCGAACAGCCGGTTGGTGCGTGAGAACGCCTGGATGATGTTCTCGTAATCCAGCAGCTTGTCGCAGTACAGCGTGTTGACCCATTTCGAGTCGAAGCCGGTCAGCATCTGGTTCACGACGATCAGCAGATCCAGCCGCTTCTCGGGTTCGGCTTCAACCCTGAGGTAGGGCGCCTTGTGGGCCAGGCGAGCAGCCAGGTCCTTCTTGAAGTTCGCGTGGGTGCCCATGTCGAACTTCTGCCCAAAGGTGGCGTTGTAGTCCTTGATGATCTCTTCCAGCCCTTCTGCCTTGAAGGCTGGATCAGTGCTGCTGGTGTCGTCATCGCTAATGTGCGGATCGAACAGCGCGGTGATCTTCAGCGTGGGGCACTGCGCCTTCATGAGGCGGTAGTAAACGATTGCCTCGGTGATGCTGCTGGTGGCAAAGATGGCGTGGAACTTCCCGGCCTGGCTCAGCACCTCCCAGTTGTCGGCAATGTCCTTCAGCACGGCGTGGCGGTGCTCGTCGCGCTCGTACTGGGCGTTCGGCAAGTAGTCCTCAATGCCGCGCTGGTACTCGCCAGCCGCATCGCGGTGGCCCGCCATCGGCACTTCTTTCATGTACCGGTTGAAGACCTTCTTCTTCGCTTCGTCCGCCAGCGCCTCTGCCACGGTCGCCGTCTTGGCTCTTTCCAGCGCCACCGCTTTCCGCAAGTCGCTGTCGCGGTAGGTCAGAACCTGGTAGGGGTCGAAGCCCAGCACGTTTTTGTCGCGGATACCGTCGGCGATGCTGTAGCGGTGCAGTTCGTCGCCAAAGACATCCGTCGTGGTGTTGTCCTTGCGAACATTCTCTTTGTGGATGGGTGTGCCGCTGAAGCCGAAGAGCACCGCGCCTGAAAAACTAGCCTTGATCGCAGTCAGCATGTCGCCGAAGGTGGAGCGGTGGCACTCGTCCACGATGAACACGATGCGCTTACCGCGCATAGCCTCCAGGTCATGTGCTTTCAAGCCATCGGCATCGTCCGTGATCCGGCTCATCTTCTGGATGGACGTGACGATCAGGGTATCGGCGGGCGCAGTGCTCTTCAGCGTTTTAACCAGCACGCCGGTGTTCTCGGTGGCCTGCACCTCGTTGCTGTCACCGGCGAAGTCCCGGTACGCCTTCAGCGTCTGCGTGCCCAACTCCACCCGATCCAGCAAGAACACCACCTTGTCGGCGTCTTTGGAGTTGGCAATGAGCTGGGCCGACTTGAAGCTCGTCATGGTCTTGCCCGAGCCTGTGGTGTGCCAGATATAGCCACCCAGGCGGTTCGGGTTCTTCCAGTCGGTCTTGGCTACCTTGTCGGAAATGGCATGCGCGGCGTAGTACTGGTAGCTGCGCATCACCTTCAGCACACCGTCGGCCTCGTCGGCCACGGTGTAGAAGCCGATCAGCTGGTGTGCCATCGGGATGGACAACAGGCTGGAGGTGAAGCTTTTCCAGTCATTGATGGGCTCATTGTTGAAGTCCGCCCAGTGGAAGGCGTAGTCCTTGTTGAACTTGCCGTCCGGCCCAGGATTGGCGAAGTACAGCGCCTCTCCTGGCTCCATGGCCACAAAGATCTGAACCAGCGAGCACAACCCGCTGAACACGCCCTCCCGCGCGTACTTCTGAATCTGGTTGTAGGCCTGACTGACCGGCACACCGCTCTTCTTCAGCTCGATGTGGATCACTGGCATGCCGTTGATCAGCAGCAGCAGGTCACCCCGCCGGTCATGCTGCAGCTCAGAGGCTCGGGCGTAGCGTGGCTGCTGCGCAATCTGATAGCGGCTTTGCCCGGCGGCAATCTCGTGCCGGTCGTAGACCTTCAGGCTCACCTCTTTGCCAAAGTGGAGCGTGTCGGCCGGGTTGTCCCGTGTGATGGCCACCGTCTTGCCGTTGATGAAGCCATTCAGCTTCAGCGGCGTGCGCAGGGCGACGATCTGCTCCATCACCTGCTGCATCTCGCTGTCAGTCAGCGGCACCTCGTTCAACCGGTCCTTGCTTCGGTTGTTCTCGAAGAGGATCTGTTTCCAGTTCGCGAGCAGGTCTGCCTCGCTGGGGCACTTGATAACATCCAGCTCACCCCACCCGCGCTGGCGCAGCTCGTGGATGACAGCGGCTTCGAATTCGGATTCTTTGGCGAAGTTGGTCATGAGTGAATGGCACAACTCTCAAACGAACATTTCTTCTAGGCAGGCAGCTTTTATTTGATTTAGCTTTTGCATTTGGGTGGCGTGTCCATTGATCAGCCTATCAAGGTGATGGAAGTACGCACCGACTTTTGTTTGTTCGGCTTCGTCGGTTGGGAACCGAATGACTAGCCGACCGATTGCTGTTTTTGATATTGAGAGAACCTTTGTGCCCTGCATGATGGGGAGTAACTGCGTATGAAATGCCTCCGAGTTCATGTAGTACCCAAGAAAATAGGGGGCGAACGGCATTTTTGGTCGAAGCGCAATCGTATGGAGGCCCGCAACGACGACTTGACTGCCTATATTGCTGATCTCCGTGGACTTGCCCACTGCCTCGTCTTCGGCAGCATCGGCCATAATAATGTCTCCATCCTTGAGCCTTGATGAAGCGAGCTTTTCTACAATGGCGTTACTGGCGATCAGCGGGATGCCGTCGCTCTGCGCATCCAAGACTTCACCGAATTTGACGAGAATGTCGCCATAGTGAATGTTTTTCGCGGCGCCCGAGTTGTAGGTTAGGTCGGCTCTAGACAGGCTGTTATTTGCAACGTTTTGCATCGCATCCTCGATACAGACTTCCTCCCAGCCTCCGGAGAAGCCTTCGAACCTCAAGTCAGGGGCACTCTTGTTCGGATAAGGAAACATCCTTTGACGCATCGATTTCTTTAGTGCCAGCAATTTGTCATGCTTGAGCTGATGTAGGGAAATCGAGGAATCAAGATGAGAGAAATAGGCGGCGATTTTTTCCTGTTCAGGAACGGTGGGCATATCGACGCCGACGCGAATGAATGAATCCCAATACAAGCGCTTTCTGAAGTCGGTGACCCCATAAGACAACTTGTTCATTTGGGCCACAATTTGAGGGCGCCTCAAGCCGCAGTCCATGAATAACGGATAGACGGTGTCGTCCGGGGTTGCTGTGAGATAGGCTGGGCTGACCATTCCCTCAGTCTTTGCCACGCCAAGGGCGCCCTGCCACGCACGCATCATGTTCAATACGAGATCCCCCGATTGAACATGCTTGTACAGCGACTTGTCTTCGCTTCGGCGCACCTTCTTCCCGAGGGTCTCGGTGCTCAGTTCTCCATTCGAGATCCCGCTATGAATGGAGACTGACAAGATCGGCAGAGAGTCATTGCCGCGTTCGTTTCGTTCCTTGTACATCTGCCCCAGCTTCTTCGGCTCCCACGGCGCATCAAACCCCTTGAAACGAATCCTCGGTACGCTGCCTTCTGTCTGATCGGTCATCTCAGCCCCCTACCAGCAAAGTCTTCAGTTCCTCAATGCCTTTGAGGTCGAATTCGCCGCCATCCAGTTCTCCCAGCATGCTCACCAGAGCTTTCTCGGCTTGCTGGATGTCCCGGGCGTTGTCGGCATAGGTGATCCGGTACTTCTCAACCAAAGCTTGCAGCTTGGCGATGAGGTTGGATGTCACCAGGCCAGGAAGGCGATGTAGGTCGTCCACCAGTGGTGTGAGCCACTTGCTTTCTAGCAAGGGGTAGACCTGTGCGTCGCTCAGTGCCTCAATGGTGGCCTTGGTCTTCAGGTGCAGCGCTGCGGCGTCCTTCTTGATGGCCGCTTTCAGTGACTTCTCTTTGGCCAGCGCTTTGGCTGCCTGGATGATCTTGGCTTCATAGGACTCCGCGTCGAAGGTGCCTGGTGCTTGGGCCTCGGCCGCCAACTCTTTGGCTTCCTTGGCCACGGCCGCTGCTACGAACTTGTCGCCGGCTTCGTTGAACGTGTCTTTAGATTTGTCTTCTTCATTGAAGCTATCGAGCAGTTCGACCAGCTGAGCGACAACTTCGGCCAGTTCAGACTCCTTCTTGCGAAGTGCATCCAGCTCCTTCTTGTGGTGTGCCAACTGCACCAGGTCAAAGGGCAAGATTCGGCCCTTCCAGCCCTCCTGCACTTCCACGTCCTTGCCGTCCTTCTTCTTGACGACGAAGTTCGGGTCAACCACGCGCGTGGCGCCAAAGCCCTCGGTCTGAAGTATTTCCAGATCCACCGCGATGGGCTGCCAGTGGTCATCGAGGATTTGATAGGCCTGGTACTTGTCGATGAGCGGCACTGTGCCGACCTTGGCTAAGCGGGCGAACAGTTCGTCGCAGATCAGCGCTTCCTGGCGAGGGACCTGCAGCGAGAGCATCTTGCCGATCAGCTCGCTGTGCAGCCAGGGCTTGAAGCCGTCGAACGCACGGGTGAAGGCCTCGTTGAACTTCGTCACCTCAGGGTGCTGGCGCAGGGCCTCAGCCAAGTCATCCACCTTCGGCTGGGCGTACGGGGTGCCATCCAAGGTGAACAGGGCTGCGCGCAGGTTGGGGAAGGCCCTCCAGAAATCGGCCAGCGCATCCAGTTCGCTCAGCGGAATGCCGCCGAACATGGAGGCGTACAGATCCCAGCTCTCGGGTGGCTCGGACGAGTCCACGTATCGTGGAATGTTGAGGTTGTAGTCGTTGGTCTCGCCTTGCAGCTCGGTCTTGGGCACCAATCGGCTGAAGCGGGGCACGGTGGCGCGGGCGATCACCACATCGGTGATCTTCTTGATGTCACAAGCGCGTAGCTTGTTGTTCTTGCCATCTTTGGCGAAGCCCTTCGAGGCGTCCACGAACAGCACATCGCTGTGCTCGCGCTTTTGCCTGAGCACGAGGATGACGGTTGGGATGCCGGTGCCGAAGAAGATGTTGGACGGCAAGCCAATGATGGTTTCGAGGTGGTCGTTCTCGATCAGCTGCTTGCGGATGACGCCTTCTTCACCACCCCGGAACAGAACGCCGTGCGGCAACACGATGGCCATGATGCCGCCCGGCTTCAAGTGGTACAGGTCGTGCAGCAAGAAGGCGTAGTCGGCCTTGGACTTGGGGGCCACGCCGAAGCGGGCGTAGCGCGGGTCAGCCTCTTTGTGCTGCGGGTCCCACTTCTGTGAGTAGGGCGGGTTGGACACCACCGCGTCCAGGTACAGCGGGTTGTAGCTATTGACCGGGTCTTGCTCGTCGAAGTACGGCCAGTCGTCTTCCAGCGTGTCGGCGTTGCGCGTGACGATGTTGCCCGGGAGGATGCCGCGCATGACCAGGTTCATGCGCGTGAGGTTGTAGGTGTTTTCCTTCAGTTCTTGGGCGTAGTACTTGATGCTGTCTTTGTCGCCCATCTGCTTGGCGATGGCCTGGCCGATGTTGAGCAGCAGTGAGCCCGAGCCGCTGGTGGAGTCGTAGATCTGGATAGTCTCGCGGTCCTTCAGATGGTGCGCGATGACTTCAGACATCAGCACGGACACCTCGTGCGGGGTGTAGAACTCGCCCGCCTTTTTGCCCGCATTGGCGGCAAACATGCCAATCAGATACTCGTAGATGAAGCCGAGCACGTCGTAGCCCTGCTTGCCATCCATGGGGATGTCTTTGATCAGCTGGAGAAGCTCGCTGATGGCCTTGGTCTGTTTTGCTGCGGTGTCGCCGAGCTTGCTCAGGCCGGTTTCCAGCGTCTTGAAGATGCCCTCGAACAGCCGCTTGTGGTTCGGGTGGATCAGGCGGCTGAAGGCCGACAGGGCTTCGCGCACATCGGCAACGTCGAAGTCACTGGTTTGGTCCAGCCAAGTCGAGAACAGGTACTTGTGGGAGATGAAGTAGCCAAGGTTTGACTTGAAGTGGTCGACCGTTTCTGCGTCTTCCTCAGTCACTGCACTGAAGTCGTCGTCCGTAAAGCCCTCGGCGGCAGCGAAGGCAACCAGCTTGTCGGAGAGGTACTTGTAGAAGATGAAGCCAAGGATGTAGTCCTTGTATTCGTTGGCCTCGATCTTCGAGCGCATCTGGTTGGCGGATTCCCAAATCTTTGCGGCGAGCTGCTGTTTGTTCACGATGGGTCAATGCCTAGTGGCAAATAATGGCGAGGTTTATGAAAGCGTATGTGAACCGCCCCGGGGAATGGGGGCTGGTTGGTTTAAGTCAGGCCGGTGTTGCGGCCTGATTGGCGAGTTGCCGGTAGTAGTTTGCCTCAGCCTCGGCGGGCGGGATGTAGCCGATAGGTTCGAGCAGCCGGTGGTGGTTGAAACAAGAGACCCACAGCTGGTTAGGATGGTCTGCTCTGAACACACGGTTGACCTGGTCCAACGGGCATG
Source organism: Hydrogenophaga sp. NH-16 (assembly GCF_004006415.1). Classification (NCBI taxonomy): domain Bacteria; kingdom Pseudomonadati; phylum Pseudomonadota; class Betaproteobacteria; order Burkholderiales; family Comamonadaceae; genus Hydrogenophaga; species Hydrogenophaga sp. NH-16. The sequence continues at coordinate 794,726 of NZ_CP029344.1, read as the reverse complement.
GCGCACGAGCGTCGCTGACCGTGCAGCGTGCAATGGCTATGCCTTCGCGGTTGAGCTGTTTCCAGACCTTGTCGGCGCCATAGACCTGCATGTTGGCGTGCCACACGCGCTGGATGTGCGGCATCAGGGCATCGTCACGTTGTGCTCTGGCGCAGCGTCGCTCGGGGTTGCGCTGTTCGCAGGCGTGGCGCCAATAGCCTGACGGGGCGACCTGCAACACCTTGCAGATCGACTCGACCACGTAGGCTTGACGATGCTGGTAGATGAAGCCCTTTATGACTTCAGACGGCGGTCGAGCTCCGCCTGGGCAAAAGCAAGCGAACGCGCAGTTACATCAAAAAAACCCAGGCCAGCTTTAGGATCTCGTTGGCCTTGCGTAGCTCCTTGTTCTCTCGTTCGAGTTCCTTCGGACGCTGCAGCTCGGAAGTGGTGACGCCCTCGCGCTCGCCACTATCGACATCATGGCGTTTGACCCAGGTGCGCAGGGTTTGCGGCACGCAACCGATCTTAGGCGCGATTGAATCAATGGCTGCCCACAACGAGGGGTACCCGCCCCGGTGCTCAAGGACCATGCGAACAGCTCGTTCGCGCACTTCGGGTTTAAACCGGTTCGACTTCTTGCTCATGGCTCTATCCTCTCAGGGGAAAAGAGCCTCCTCAAACCCGGGGCGGTTCCATCAACCCAACTGAAACTCTTCAATTTACTCGCGATCATCACCATCCATTACACGCCTTAGCGCCTCATCCTCCAATCGATTAATAAAATCCACCAGATCACAGTAGATTTTTTCATCTTCAGCTTCCATCAATAAATCTTGACAAACACGGCAATTATCTTTGAAACACTCGACCCGATGATTCATGCATTACTCCTACAGCAAGACGACATAAAACCACATCTTAAGCACACCTGCAAATCACGAGCTCAAACTCAAATCATCACGAATCATCCAAAGAAGTCCATCGATGTCCACCGAAGAACTTTAACGCTCAAAATCATTCTGAAATTTTTTACAATTCGTTGCACCATCACAACAACAGGCACTCTTCAAGACGTCCAAAACCACAGAGTCTTGGGCCTTACGTGAGACAACGACCAGTGGTTCAAATGAGCTGGGCGTTCTCGGATTCGGGCTGACGGAGGCGCTGGGCTTCAGAGACCTACAGGCCGCCGAACTTGGCGCACCACTTGGAAAAGGGCGTCACTGAAGCCGCCGTTGCGACACAGCTCCATGATCGGCATGCCGGCCTCGGCCTGCTTGAGGAAGCCGATGATCTGCTCCAACCAGGACGGGAGTGCAGCAGTTGCGGTTCTACATGTTCATTCGCGTTCTTACGCTCTGGGCCACACTACTGTCATATGTGCACCCAGCGGTCTCCCCGCCCACTCATGAAAGATCGCTGGTAAGCCGCTCCGGAAGCTCGGGCTTTGGCAGTGTTTCATTATTCGGCTTTTTTTCAACGGCCTTCCAAAGGATCTCTTTTGACAACACTTGCAGAACTTAGACCAACCAAGCTCCACTTCATCATGGATCTCGTTGCCGAAGCAGGCATTGACGTATCAGACTGGTCCAATTTCAGGGGAGGTCCATCTAAGGCACGCGTGAATCCGAAGTATTGCTACGAGTGGGCCTTCGACGACGGGGAGAAAATTGTGATCACACTATGGCACGATGAGCTCATTCGTGAAAATGGCGCCATCGAACGGCGATTCAATCTAAACGCGCACGTGAAAACCGAGCAGAACGGAAACCGAAAAGCGCGGCGGACACGACTACGAGCAGCTCTGACTCACGCACTTAACGCTAAGCTGCCCGTCAGAGTTATCGTCGTAGATGGAACGCGCGGTGCGCTAGGCAAGGACACCGCCAAGGTGAAGGCTCGCCTTCTAGATCCAGCGCCATGGGCCGTGGTTCATATTCGGGGAGACGGTGAGATTCTGTTGCGCCGTGGTATGGCGGCAGCGCCGTCCGTCGATCAGTTCTCCATCAGCGAGCTTGGGAGCGACGAGCCCAATCGACGAGCGGTGTCAGGTTCAGTCATCGCCCGCGACGGAGCCGTGCGCAGGGCCGTGCTTGATCGCTCATTGGGGCTCTGCGAATATTGCAAGGCTCCCGGCTTCAGGACATCCGGTGGTCAAATTTACCTTGAGACGCACCATGTCGTGCCGCTATCTGAAGGCGGGTCTGACAGACCAACAAATGTCATTGCTCTTTGTCCGAATGACCATCGCAAGGCGCACCATAGCTCGAAAAAGGATGAGATTCGTATGAAACTTCTTAAGATCTTGGAGTCAATCTAGATCAGCTTGATAATCAAACCGGCACCCGTCCACGAAAGTGGGTCAACTCTAGTCCCGGAGTTTGCTGTAGTCATCTGTCGGACATTGAGTAACCACCGAAGATCCTATTTCCTTCCAGGGTAGCTGAGCAGGCCCAATGCTATGAGTGATTCACATATATCTGTGAACCCTCAAAAATTATCCATACCAGCATTGGAGCCAATCATGCCAACCCGTATCCCCGTCCAAATCGAACATCACTATTTCCCGAGCATCAACCAAGCTCGCATCCACTACCGCGACATCTTGCATAGGTACCAACCAGGGCAGCAGGTCAATGAAGATGACAGAGAACAAGTCGTGAATCTCATGATGGAAAGTTCTTTCCCATACCCGCCAACAACTGCACCAATCATCTGCGTCGTCAAAAGTCGATATGGGAGAACTTGCTTTGCGAGCATTGGGAAAGACAAATTACCGCACAGCGTTTCCATCATGCACTCACTGAAGCAATGCGCACATACCACCACTCAGCAGTCCACCGACCAGAGTATTGATATCCGCCTTGGTCAATCATCGCGCAATGTGAAATCCTAGCCATCGGCCCACTTCCAACACATCCCCTGTACGAGCCTTCAAGATCCCACTGTTTGATTCAAATAATTCTCAGCCACATATCACCTTAATGAGTCAGAGGTCATCTGCCGTCCTCAGTCCCTACACAGCCCCTCCAGCAATCCCACTCTCTCGGGTGATACACGGGGATTAACCAGTGGAGACACTCACGCTCGTGACTTCTCTGCTATGCTAAAAGCTGTACATATACCAATTTAAATATCTCTATCTGAAAACACATCACACTATCAAAAGGGGGGGGAGCTTTATCGAAACAGTCAAACAAACAGACACTAACCCTTCATTTTGTCCGTGAACGACAAGCCATATGACCACGGCCAGTCAGCGCCGGCCTCATGGCTCGTGAAGCAGGGACCACAGGGGAGCCATCTTATGCATCTGCCGAACTCATACCTTCCATGACTTAGAAGTCAACAGAAAATTCAAAACAGAACTATGAAAAAAATTCTTCCGCTTGCATTTCTCGCAATAATTTCCGGCTGCTCCGACAGCAACATTGATCTGGTCAAAAAATCCACCAATCCCTATTGGGAGGACTACACCGTCTCCCAACTACTGGACAACAGAGAGCAGTGTGAAAAAATAGAATGGAAGTCTTTCAGCGACAAAAATGAACGGGATCTCGTTGAATACAACTGCAAACTCAATCCCGCAACAGATCTTGTGAAGAATCACATCACCAAATCCAGACCAAACGACGAGAACGCAGAAGAACTACTTCAAAAGAAAAATTTTTCAGAAAATGATTTACTAGAAACGGCAAACAGAACCATTGCAAGAACAAAAGAGCGTATACAAAATTACCCCGAAGATACAGAAAAAGGCCTTCAATTCATTCAAAGAATTCAAACAGAATTGGAAGATAGCTTAAAAAGACTCAACGAAGATTACGAAACATTAGTTCGAAAACATAAACTAGAGCAAGCCTTCTCCGACCTCACAGCCGATAGATTTGAAGGAGTTTTCGAATCCCATCAATGGGTCATAAGAAATAAAAACCCATCATTTCAAGGGTCATTTTTGACTTTCAAAATAAAAGACGAGGGAGAATATAGCCTTTCATATGACCCCAAAGTTGCTTACAAGACTGCCATTGAAGATTCTGACAAGGCGAACTCCGCTCTTGAGTGGGCCACAATGATGAATTGGCCACAAATTTACAGAAATCGTCTTCAAGAGTACATAAAGCAGCAACCTTAAAACTGCCACCAAGGCCCCGCAAGGGGCCTTTTCTTTTTCTGCATCCCATTTTCCCGACCACCCCCTCCAAAAGGAGTTCATCACCATGCACGACATCCCTTCCCCACTGGATCACCTCGCGGCTTTTGTTTTGGTCTTTGGTCTGGGTGCGCTCTCAGCCTGCTTGTGGAATGCCAGCCTTTGTATGCTGAAGGCGGCACCCGATACTTCCGCACCAGGTCACCCCAGCACACCACCTGAACCACGTGCAGCAAGCGCAGATGAGCATCAGGACACGTAACCCGCCCATCACCTATGCGCACGTTTGTACAACCGTCCATGCTCCCGGACACTTCTTGCCCTGTATGCCACTCGTCTGACACAGCCCCCCGGTACATCGCCCGACGCGTCGGCGGTGCACTGGGGGCGATGGCCGGCGCAGCATCAGGAGCGATCTCAGGCGGCCTTGGCGGCGCGTTCGCTTCGGAGGCTGACAACAGCAATGGCTGGCAGGTGGTGCAAACCGTGGCAGGCGCGCTGATTGGCGCCCTGGTCAGCGGTACCTCTGGCTGCCACATCGGTGCATTACTGGGTCAGGCATTGGATGACACCGTGTTGCATCGCTGGTCCTGCCATGCCTGCGGTTTCAGCTTCGGTATTCACGGCGGCAGCCGCTCGCGCCAAGGCCATCCTGATCCTCAATATGGCAGGTGGCCGGGCATGGACGATGAACCCTCGGTTTCTGCCGACATGTAGGCACTTCACCACCCTGATCATTGCGATCCGTTCTCGACACCACTCTCAACCCACCACAGGCCTCTTCGGAGGTCTTTTTCGTTTCTGGGCCATAGCTGCCCTGCTTTCTCTTTACCCCCTGCCCTTCAGAAAGGAATCTTCCTCATGGCTCACCAAATTCACTCCATGGCCTACACCGGCGAGGCACCCTGGCACGAACTGGGCAACCAGTTGCCACCCAAGCAGTCCATCGACGTCTGGACGGAGAAAGCCGGCATGAACTGGTCCATCTGCCAGACCCCCGTGCGCTACATGGCGCAAGAGGCCGGCACACTGGGCTCAATCATGTCTTTCGACGAGCAGAAGGTGCTCTACCGCAGCGATACCAAGACGGCCCTGTCCGTGGTCAGCGACCGGTATCAAGTGGTCCAGCCCAAAGAAGTGCTTGAGTTCTACCGCGATCTCACGGAAGTCTCCGGCTTCGAACTGGAGACGGCCGGCGTTCTCAAGGGCGGACGCAAGTTCTGGGCACTGGCTCGCACGGGCAAAGAAACCGCTCTCAAAGGCAACGACCTGGTCAAAGGCTATCTGCTGCTGGCCACTTCGTGCGACGGCACGCTGGCGACCACCGCCACCCCCACCACCGTGCGCGTGGTGTGCCACAACACCTTGTCGGTGGCGCTCAACGGCGCAGCCCAGGCGATCAAGGTGCCTCACAGCACTAGCTTTGACCCGCAGGCGGTCAAGCGCCAGTTGGGCGTGGCCGTGACGCAATGGGACAGCTTCATGTACCGCATGAAGACGCTCTCGGAGCGCAAGGTCAAGACGCACGAGTCGATGAACTTCTTCCTCAAATTGCTGTGCCAGCCCGAGCTGCAAGCCGGCCCGAACGCTCGCCTGATCAATGAGAGGGCACTCAAGAAGGTGCAGGCACTGTACGACGGCCACGGTCGTGGTGCGGAACTCGCAGCAGCCCAAGGAACGGCCTGGGGTCTCTTGTGTGCGGTCACGGAGTACGTGGACCACGAACGCCGGGCTCGCAATGCCGAGTACAGGCTGGACAGTGCCTGGTTCGGTCAGGGCGCGGTCATCAAGCAACGGGCGCTGGATCAGGCGCTGCAACTGGTCAGCTGAGCAAGTTCACACCTCAAACGCATCCCACCTGGGCGTCATAGGCCCCATCCGATTCCGGTCGGATGGGGCTTTCTTCTTGCGCTCTTCCTTTTTTCGATCTTCCTTGTTTCACATCTTCATCCCTATGGAGCTTCCCCATGTCCGTGACCAAGCCCACATCCTCATCCCCTCCTCCTCGTTCAAAACCCGCCCTGCGCCTGGTCAAGACCCACGAGATGCCCCGCGAAGAATGGCTGCAGGTGCGCCAGCAAGGCATTGGCAGTTCCGATGCCGCCGCAGCCGTAGGCCTTCATCCCTACAAGTCTCCCCTGGCCCTGTGGCTGGAGAAGACCGGGCGTGTTGCAAAGATCTCTGTGAATCCTGACGCGACCGCCTTGGACGACAGCAGTCCGCTGTACTGGGGCACCCTGCTCGAACCCATCGTGGCTGCCCACTACACCAAGCGCACCGGTCACCGGGTACGCCGGGTCAACGCGGTCCTTCAGCATCCAGACTGTCCCTGGATGCTGGCCAACATCGACCGGGAAGTGATCGGAGCACCGGACGTGCAGATCCTCGAATGCAAGACCGCCGGGATTCAGGGTTCGCGCCTGTGGCAGGACGGGGTGCCGGAGTACGTCCAGCTGCAGGTGCTGCACCAACTGGCGGTCACCGGCAAGGAGGCGGCCGATGTTGCGGTGTTGCTCGGTGGTCAGAGCTTTGAGGTGCACCGCATCCGTCGGGATGCGGCCATGATCGATCACTTGATGGCACTGGAAGCGGTGTTCTGGCGTCATGTGCAGGAGGACCGGCCACCACCGGCGGACGGCTCGGACTCTTCGGCCAGGGCACTGCTCTCCATGTTTCCGCGAGACAGTGGACTGACCCTGGATCTGCGGGACGACCTGGTCATGAACGCCTTGTTCTCCGACTACCTGGACACCCGGTCTCAGCTGGAGAAGTTCGAAGCGCTGGAGAGTCAACTCAAGCAGAGCCTGCAGCAGCGCATGGGGGATCACACCCGCATGCAGTTCGAGCAAGGCTCGGTGAGCTGGAAGCAGGCCAAGGACGCCAGCATCTTGAATGCCGAAGCGCTGACCCGGGACCATCCGGAGATCGCCCGGCAGTATCAGAAAGTCAAGGCTGGAGGACGGCGGTTTCTGGTGCAGACGCCCAGGACGGACTCCGACGGACCGATGCCACCGGCCCAGTGACCTCGTGACAAGGATCAGAAGAAGCTGCTGGTGCCCGGATCACCGACGCTCCACACCATTGGGGATCAAAACCTCATTCATCACGACAGTCCACCTTCCCACCTCACAACCTACACCCACACCCACACCCCATGCTCCCCCGGTCCTTTGCGAGAAGGCCGGGGGTTCTTTTTTGTACAAGGAGATTTTTCATGCTCAAGGGTCTTGCCCTCACGCCCCCGGTCATCGGACGCATCGCCATCGGCAAAGTGGTTGAACGCCACGGCAAGCGTCTGCCCGAGAAAGACGACGAGTTCACCATCACCAGCCAGATCCAGAACAAGGAGGGCTGGATTGCCCATCCCCTGAACGACGCCCTGCGCAAGGAAGGCCAGAAGCTGCGCAGCATTCCCGTCCGGTTGCTCTTTGACGATCCGGACCTGAACTTCCGGGCCAACTACTCCCTGTTCGACCGACAGTCGGGAAGGCCCATCTGTGTGGGCGATGGCGAAAGCTGCAGGCGAGTCACATCTGCGGGGATGCAGGCTCTGCCCTGCCCTTCGCCGATGGCGTGCTCCATTGGGGCTGCCGGCAACTGCAAGCCCTATGGACGGCTGCATGTGCGCATTCGGCAAGAGAGCGCGAATGATGGAGAGAAGGAACGCCACCCCGAGGACGAACTGGGCAGCTTCATCTTCCGGACCACGGGGTTCAACAGCATCCGCACGCTGGCAACGCGGCTTCGGTACTTTCAAGCGGTGTCGGGTGATCGCCTGGCCTGCATGGATCTGGAGCTGAGGCTGCGAGGCAAGAGCACGACGCAGTCACACCGCACGCCGATCTACTACGTTGACATCACCACGCCAGCAGGCTGCTGCCTGGAAGCTGCTGTGAACGAAGCCCGGCAGCGGAGGGAGCAGCAGACTCAGGCTGGGATCAATCAAGGATTGCTTGATGAGGCAGCTCGCAGCGGCTATGCACAAGGCGAATTCGAAGAGTCGGAAGAAGAAGCCGTTGGCGTGGTAGAGGAGTTTTTCTCTGACCCTGATGAACAAGCAGATCCCCAACGGAATAGGAAGGATCACCTCATCATGGATTCCAACCAGGAATCACTGGCCTCAAAACTTCGGCGGAAGACGTCTTAACGATCAGACGCTGGACCTGCTTAGCCACCCTCCCCTGGAGCTGCACACAGCGGCACCAGGGGAAATGGGTGGCTTCTTTTTTTCGCCATGACACGCAGCAACTGAAATGAAAGCAACCCGCTACGAGCCGCTCATAGAACATTGAGAGAAATACCCTCAAGCAGTCCAGCCAGAGCAAAAAAACAGGACAAATGCAAGCCAGCAAACAGTCCGCACAGTGGAATGAGCTATCCAAAAGTAATTTCAATCCTCCCATGCATAGCCTGCAGGGGTTCGCCATAACCCACCAAAGCATCTTCGGAGAAAATGAAAAATCACTGCTCACTTGCAGTAAAAAATCACTTCTTATCACACATAGTATGCGTCACAAGTCTACACATGCCCGAACACAAGAAATACGAAAGAATCAGGCATCAATTAAACAAAACATCCTTTGAAAGCAAGAAAACTTATTTCCTCTGAATATTGCATTGTATGAAATAGGCAATAATAAATAAATAAATTACACAGAGACAGCACACCCCATGACTTCGGAAAATAATATTCCATTCATGAATGCCATGGTATCAATCACACCTCACATCAAAACAACAACCCAGAGGACATTCATGTCAAACAAAAAAGATTACATACAAATTTACTCCAACCTAGAAGAAGATCATCACATCGAGCTTTCCACAAAAAATCACAGGAACAGCATCACGATTCATGACTGCGATCTTCCAGCATCAGCACTATCCAATGCAGAAACTCTAGTAGACGACATCAACTCATCAAGCGATCTGGCATTTGATGAAGAACAACTCATAAACAATCAACTGAAGATCGAGAACAAGAAACTGGAAAACCACTACCACGTCATCAATCGATGCTTTCACGCATATTCGAAGAAATACGTCTACAGCCCAAAGGTTTCTGTGTTCTATGAGGCATGCAAGATGCTCAATCTCGATCCTGAATGGATGAGCTTTGACAGACCGTTGGATATATGCCTAGCAGATGGAAAGACAACGTATGCCCAGCTCTTCAACAATTTCATCAAGATGATCCGTCATCTGTGTAGAACAGGAAGCTTCAGAAAAAAACTACAACGACACGAGCGCAACGTTCTGAGAAGAAAAGCAAAGGCGATGGCTTGGGAAAAAATGCTCTTTGACTGGAAATCAAGGCACCTGATTCTGTCTTTGACACTCAGCTACAAAGAGACATTCAGATCAAAGATCACGCTCGAAGACGTTCAACACCACATCAAACGATTGCTGAACAACAGGAAGAACAACACCCTTTTGAACGGAATCAAAGGATATGTGTGGAAGATCGAGGAAGGTGAAAATACGGGTCTACACGTTCATATTCTGATCGCTTACAGCACGATCACGAGTCACGACATTCCCATCGCAGACAAGATCGGGGAATATTGGGAAGCCGTGATCACCGACGGAATGGGTCAATACTGGAACAGCAACAGGTCAAAGATCAAACAGGAACTGCTGGGATATGGAAGTGGCGTCGGTCAAATCAACCACCACGACACTGAAAAGCGCGAAGCCTTGAGAAAGAACCTCGCATACCTGATGAAATCGAGCCAGTATCTGAAGCAGAAAAGCTGCGCGAAGGCCCGAGTGGTGGCGATGAGTCGAATGCCAGAGAAATCCAGTGCAGGCAGGCCTCGCACTCTTACAGAGTCAACACAGAACAGTCAGAAGCGAACCACCTATATTGACATCAATCCTGATTCGATCATTCCCGGCGGAGATTGAAGCTAAAAAGCAGATGCAGGTTGAGCATCCTATGGAGCACCAAGAGCTCAAAAATGGCGCAACAATCCATGCCACCCCGAGGAAAAATGGGAAGAAAAAAACCCTCAGACCGTCCTCTGGATGCAAGGTCCAGAGGCAGTTGAGGGCGTCAAGGCATGCGATTCATGCGATTAATCGCATGAATCGCATCCAGTTTTTGGTATAGGCCCCATGAAATTAGGGCCAGGCCTCGATGAGCTACGACAAGATGCTCATCGCATTCATTGGAATTGGTACATCATTGGGGGTTGCTGCACCACAGACTGCACCTGATTGACGTACCTGAAGATGAAAACCTTGCGTTTTTCATCGCAGTGAAGCCAAACCTTGCCCGCAGAAATCAGTGCATTAAGGGCTGGTTCAAAGCGATCTCTCCCCCTCACGGGTCCACTCCTGAGGACGTCATTCTTTGGCACCATCACCATCCCCGAACTCCAATACGCACGATACAGATATGCATCGAGCACATGGCTGTCCTTGATCCACGCTGGCGGCGGTGGAGGCGGAACGAACATCTTTGTGAACTCGTTCGCATAGTATTCAACAAGAACACGTGCCCGTTCAACCGTATCCGCAGTGATCTTCCCAGGCTGGGCACTGATGACGTGAAAAAGCGCAGCGATGCGAGCGATCTGCTCAGCCGCCTTGGACAGGAAATCTCTGATCGCGTATCCGGCGTTATGCGGCTGAATCAGAACTTCGTAGTTGTTGCCAATATCCAGCCAGCGCTGAGCGGCATCTGCATCGAACTCCAAGAGGACCTCATCTGAGCGCGACTCTTCCCGAGCATCACCCTGAAGCAAGATTTCTCTGATCCTGTCATGGAATGCATCGAGCCGATGCCTGGTTGGCACACTTGCGTCTCGCCACCTGTACCCTTGCTTCGACTGAGGTACGCACGGCAAGCATCGCGAAAGAAGTCCCGATCCTCGTATCGAGGTATTGGCACGCTTGGTCAGATACTCGGTCCACACATCAGGCTGCACCATGATTGACATCGTTACACGAGGATCTTGAGCATTGAGCCGCACACCGTTGGCGCGTTCCAGTTGCAGGGCAGAGCCACTCCAGGCGGCATTCATGACACCGACCTTTTCCTGGAAGCTGTCCTTCAGAAGGATTTTTCCCTCGTCGCAGATGATCCCCAGTGATCGGCCTGAGCCGTTCAAGGCTTCGAGCACAGCCCGCTCGGAAATATCCTGGCTTACCAGCGAACGGCACTTTGTAATCACGGGTTCTGTCTCGTAATGTCGCTGCAAGCGTTCCACGACTTCTGCGTCACCGGCATCGTTGGTCAACAACAACCGCTTCTGGTTCACCCAAACCTCCATCTGGGCTCGATGGTGCTTGCGCTGTACATCGTGCTGCGCACGCGCAGATGCATCATGTTCGCGAATCGCCTTCATCGCGAGTTCATAAGCCGGGGTCTTCCCTTCACCAGCAGCTGCCACAATCAGCTGGTAAAGGCCGCAAGGCCGCGCGCTTTGTGTGGAGGGCAACACGATCTTGATACCGCGCTGGATCGCGACCGACATGGCCGTAAGCACTGCGGCACCGGCCAGACCAGGAGAGACCTTCGCCACGTTCACGATATCTTCGACGGCACCACGGGTAATGTCGGGCAACGCGCTGCTGGGGTAGGCATTGATGAGGTTCATGCTATTCATGCTGTCACCTCCCCGTTAATCTCCGTCGACGGTTGCCCATGCTTCTCCATCAGCGCCTTGAACTTCACAGGACTGAGCTTGAGTCCATGCTTGGCAAGCACGGCCAGGAGCACTTTCCTGGTTACGTTGCGCTCAAGGGCAGAACGAATCTCCGGGAGCATTCGAACGAATGCTCCCTCGGTCTGTGATGCCCGCCCTGGTTTGGTTTCACGCAGCTCGGCAGTCAGCGCGTCGCAGTCGATGGGCTGTTGCGAATCGGTGCTCATGCTGCACCTCCTTGCGCCTTCTCCTCAAGCCATTTTTCGAGATCCGAGAGACACCATCGCGTAGCACGGCCCAGTTTCACCGGTGCAGGAAAACGCCCTTGAGAGAGCCACGAATACAGCGTCGATCGACCGACCCCAAGCATCGCGGAAACCCGCGCAACGGAGAGGTACTCGGGCAGCCTGTCAGGGGAACCTGAGCGCGGAAAATGATCGCCCACAGAGGGGTTTGTGTTGAACTTTGACACGATCTACGTCCTTAAGTTAATGAAAACAAGGAGAGATCGGCACGCATCCTACCGATGAACTCCGCCAGCCAGAGCAACGTACTCTGAGCCTGAAAAAGCCGAACTACTGTTCAGATATCAGGGCGGAGGTCGTTTAAGAACGACAAGGCCTTGGAGACGACCTTTTTGCCATCGAATAATGGCAACAACGCACCCGGCTACGGCACTGAAGCGCCGTGCGAGTTATATTGATGCGAACACCGAGCGACTGCTGGTGAGGTGCCAACGGGCATAACGTAATACGAACCCCAAACACATCCGGTGCGGGGCTTTCACTGCTAATTGACGGCAAGATGTTGCTTACCTAAGCTCGTGAAGCGAAGCCCACAAGCTTGCTGAGATGCGCAGCGACGAGAAAACTCTTGTCACCTCAGACTTGGGATTCATTATAGCCAGCCTGATACACCCGCGTATTTTTTTTCAACACAGCACCAGCACCAGTACCAGTACCAGTACCGATCAGATGCTCAGGCAGTAGGCCGCGAAAGCGCTATCACTTCGACACCCCTGCGCATCGCGTCTACGTGGTTGGCCCAGGTACCATCATGGCGCGACTTTGCTCCAGGGAAGTGGCATAGATGTAGGCGGCATGGCCTGCTGCCGGTTTCATCTTCAAAAAATGCACACGGTCGTCACGTGACGACCTCTGACTCCACTCGAAGTCTGTCCAGATAGTCCGCCCACCGCTGCATCAGTTCGCGTCGTTTTTCCAGAGCATCTGAACGTCTGTAGGCAGCCTCAACCTGGTTGGGGATGGCATGCGCCAAAGCCTGCTCGATGAGGTCGCGCGGGAAGTGAGTACGGTCGCCCGCCCAGTCCCTGAAGGTTGACCGGAACCCGTGAGGCACTGCATCGACCTTCATCCGTCGCATGATCGCAATCAAGCTCATGTCTGACAGAGGCATTTCCCTAGATCCCGGGAACAAATACTCAACGCCCTTGATCTTGGGCATGCCTTTCAATAGCTTGATTGCTGCATCTGACAGAGGAACGCGATGCTCCCTGCCGGCCTTCATCCGAGATGCCGGAACGGTCCATATACGGGCTTGCATATCGATCTCTTGCCATGTAGCGCCGCGCACCTCTCCGCTTCGCGCCGCAGTCAAAATCAGATACTCCAGTGCCTTCGGCGCTATTCCATCTCGCGCCCTCAGTTCAACCATGAACTGCGGTGCAGCGTCAATCGACAAGGCCTTGTAGTGCTCAACCTTGGCGACCTTCGAAGGATTGGGAAGCAGCTTGTCGAGATGTCCACGCCACCTGGCCGGGTTCTCGCCCGAGCGGTACTTTCGGGCTGCCGCCCAGTCAAGCACAGCTTCAATACGGCCACGCACCCGAGTGGCCGTCTCGGTTTTCACACGCCAGATGGGCTCAAGGCATGCCAAGACATGTGGTGTATCGACGAGGGCAACTGGAAGTCCAGCAATGTGGGGGTATACGTATCCCTCCAGAGACTGATCCCATTGCCAGCGATGTTTCGCATTCTTCCACTCGGCTGATTTGTCGCGCAAAAAGTCCAGTGCACAGTCCTTGAAAGTCCGGTTCGCCGCTGAGGCTGCGGCGCGAGTAGCTCTCGCAGGCGTCAACGTCTCACCGGATCGGACAGCTGAAATCGATTTGCGAGCCTTCTCACGAGCTTCAGCGAGTGAGACTTCAGGGTATGACCCAAGCCCCAGATCACGGCGCTTGTCACCCACAGTAGTGCGTAAAACCCAACCTCGATGACCAGTCTCGGTAACGCGAAGCAGCAAGCCAGGCACGCCCCCCACGGGGTGCCGTCCAGCTGCCTTGATTGCAGCTACCGCACGATCAGAAAGCTGCTTCGCGATTCTTGGCATCGGTCTTCATCCAACAGTATCTGTCCCACATTCTGCCCACAAAAAACTTCGGCTATCCCTAGACCATGATGACCTAAAATGGACAAAATCGGAAAATTTATCCATATAAATCATCATTGTTTTTGACGACACTGGACATCAGCGGACTATAGTACGGTGGACCTCGTCTCCACCATTATTCAGCGCCCAACCGTTCTCGGTTGGGCGTTTTCATTTGTGGAATCCCCACACCACGCGGGGTTCCCGCTCGTTCTGCGTGTGCCACCAGCCGGTCGCCCGACCGCCACCACGCGCCCGGTTCGCCCCTGTTCCGCCCTATCTTCTCTCGAAACCTGCGCCAACTTCTTCGCCGTGGCACACGCAGACGGCGTTGTTCGTCAACGACTTGTGCGCGTGCCGATGGGAATGGTTGGTTCGCGGGTTTGCACGAGCAAAGCACAACGGCAAACCCGCGAGACCAGCCTCCACGTCAGCCCTTGGGCGGGAACGGGTCGTTGCCGTAGCTGTTGCGCTCACGGATCTGTCCGTCCCGCCCCTGGATGAGCATCTCGCTCTGCTGATTGATGGCGATGTCCCGCGCACGGTCAATCGCCTGCTGCTGCGTGTCATGGATGGAGGTGAGGCGGTCGTTGCCTTCACCCCGCACACCCCACTGATCACCGCCGTTGATGGGTACGACCCATTGGTTCTTTCCGCTCATTTCAGTTACTCCAAAAATTGAAAAGGTCAGGCTCTTGAAGTCCGCGCGAGCCTCGGCGCATCGGGTGGTGTGATCACGTCATGGCGACCTCCTGTCCCGCTGCCGCACACGGCATCGCATACAGCCCCGCGCGTTGCTGCGTGACCACGAGCGCACCGTAGGCCGCGTGCTGCGCAGCAGGCTCCGGCTTGCCCTTGTCCTTCGTCTTGATCTTGAACAGGTCGCTCGGCTTGGCGCTGTCCAACCCTGCGCGCTGCATGATTCGCTCCGCCGTCGCGGTTTCGCCCTTGAACGACCACAACGCGCCAAGTACCTTCGACTGACCATCGGTGAACTGGATCGGCGTGGCCTGAACATCCGGCAGCGTCGCCCACTTGAAATCTGCCGAGAACGGCCCGTTCACCGGCGTGGCCGGATCGGCGACTGCTGGCGTCGCGGACGGCGACGTGGCGATGAACGAAATCGCACCGCCGTAGAGCATGAAGCGTTCTTCCAGCACCAGCCACTCGATGCCCGCGCCGAAGGGCGAACCACGCGTCGTGCTCGGCCTCGGCGTGATTACCCGGATGTCGCGGCCCGCCACGCGCACGCGATCCAGCAGCGCGGGTTCGTGGAGCACACGCGTCAGATCGCGGGCCAGCAGGACGGGCGACCGCCGGGCATCGCCCAAGCGCCACACACCACCGCCCAGATCATCGATGCCGTCGCGGCTCTCGATGTCGAGCGCGAGGCGCATCTTCGTGCGCAGCCATTCCTCGTCCAAGGCCAGTGCCGCGCCGTCGTTCACCTCGACGGCCACCGGCCCGCAGTCTGGGCAGCGGCACATCCGTCCGCCACGACCGTCGCCCCACACCTGCGCCCGATGCTGCTGGCAGTGCGGGCACAGCACGAAGGACTGATCCATCATCGTCGGCTTGACCGCCTTGCCGAGGATGGCCAACGCCACCGTTTCGCGCGGCGACAACGTGACGCGCAGCACGGGCGTGCCGCCCGCGAACAGGCGGCAGATCAAGGCCCAAGCGTCGTGCGCCGCCATCAGGTCAGCCCTCGATCACCGGCGTCGAGCCGACCGCGTCCGTTTCCGGCGGCATCTCGTGGGCGCTCAAGGTCTGGCCCTTCTGCAAGATGCCCACTGCGACCAGATAGCCTTCCAACTGCGCCTGCATCTTGGCGTCGAATTTGTGCAGGTTCAGCCGCCCCTTGCTGGTCACCTCGATGGTGACGACCTTCGCGCGCGTGCGGCCCGGCTCAGGCGGGTAGTAGAGATTGACCTGCGCCGCCGTCACCGTCCAGTTGCCTTCCAGCGGGCCGTTCAACTTCTCCTTCAGCAATTCATGCACGGAGCGTTGGTGGCTGGATTGCATCGCCGTGCATTCGAGTTTCAGCGCGCCGTCCGGGCTGAGGAAGGTCAGCGCCTTCAACTGCACCATCGAGAAGCCGTCCTCGAACGCCTCCGGCACGTCGAAGCCGGTGCGCAGCATCGACAAGTCCAGCGTCGGCGACTTGATGCGGCTCGCGCTCGCCTTGACGCCCAGCACATGCTCGGCGAAGGCCTCGACCAGCATCTGCTGGTACTTCTGGCCGCCGCGCACCAGCGTGCGGACGACGCCCGTGGTCTTGGCGTACTCCAGCACCATGTGGATGTTGGGATTGCCGACGCGGCGCTTGAGGGTCGCGCCCTCGAACTCCAGCCGCAGCATGGCCATGTCCTTGACGTGGACGGTCAGCAGGAACACGCCGGGACTGCGCTCGACCAAGTGCGCCACGCTGCTGTCGCCGCACTGCATCTCGCGCTTGTAGAACGCCGAGATCGCGTTGCGCAGACCGGCCAGATGGTGGTCGGAACCGTTCGGCTGGCGCTTCAGGCCCAGATCGTATTGCTGGGTCTGCGGCCCGTGGTGCTCCCAAAAGCTGAAGTCGTAGGCGCGCTCGAACAGCGTCGGGTGGGTGACGTAGAGCCAGAACGAGCGGTGGACGTCGCTGCGGCACAGGGTCAGCCCTGCCAGCGCGGCGGCATCGGAGACCACGGCCTCGAACATCGCCTGCTTGCCCGCTGGATCGCCCAACTGGACGCTGGCCATGAGGTTGGCGGTCATCTGGTCGCGGGCGTCGGTGTCCGGCCAGACCTTGACAGCCTCCACCAAGAACTGGGTGGTCTCCGGCGTGTCGTCCCATGCGAACCCGTCCGGCACGGGCAGGCCATGTGCAGTCAGGAAGTCGCGCAGCGTGGCATCCACCGGCAGCTCGAGCATCACGTCGACAAAGGTTTTCTTCATCTTGTTCGTCCTTTCTGGATCGGCGTCGAAGGTCTGCGACCGGGGTTGGGCTGCTTGGGCCAGCGACAGGGTTCTGAACACGCACCTCGCATAAGTAAAGCCGCGAGATACAGATGCAATTCTACGAGCGCACTCCCTCTTGTCAATCAATGGGGTACTCGTGGTGCTTAGTGGTATCTTTTGGCTATACTTGAGGGCTTGTCGAAAACCACCCTGACAGGAGCAATTCGATGGCTTCTGCATTTGGAGCACGCCTGCGGCGCTTGCGCGAGGCGAAGAAACTGACCCTGCAGCAGGTCGCCGACGCGGTCGGCTGCACCAAGGCCTACATCTGGGAACTGGAAATGAAGGACGGGCAGCGCCCGTCTGCCGAACGGATTCAGGCCATCGCCAAGGTGCTGGGCGTGACGATGGAGGACGTGATGGGCGAGCCCATTGCGCAGGTTCCCCAAGCCAGCCCCGAGGACGTGTCATTCTTCCGCGAGTACGCGGGGATGACGGACGAAGAAAAGGATCGCTACCGGCAGGCGCTCAAGATCATGTTCCCCGACAAGGGTGAAAGCGGGGGCTGAGGATTGAACGCAGCGCAGGCCCTCACTGGTTCCATTGCCGCCAACACCGTCCAGAAGTGGTTGCGGGCGTGGCACAGCGAAGGCGTGCCCGATGCCGTCGATCTGGAGATCGTCAGGCAGATGCTGCCGTCTACTCCCTACGGCGCGGGCGTTCGGGAGATCAAAGCCCCGATGGTGCTCGACATCGACAGCTGCGAAGGCATGTTGGTGCGCAACCCGAAGGACACCGCCGAGTGGGGCATCTTCTACAACGGCAAGGCCAGCCCTGAGCGCCGACGCTTCACCATCGCCCACGAGCTGGGTCATTTCATTCTCCATCGCGGTCAGCGGCAAAGCTTCAACTGCGACAAGGAAAGCGTCTATTCCGGCATCGACACCATCCGCGTCATCGAGCGCGAGGCCGACGACTTCGCCAGCAACCTGCTGATGCCCTGTGATCTGCTGCGCGAGTGGATCTCGAACCAGCGCATCGACCTGCACGTCCTCAGCGCCATGGCCAAACGATTCCAGGTTTCGTTCGAGGCGCTGTGCATCCGCTTCATCAAATTCACCCCGCAGCGCGCGATCCTCGTCTATTGGGACAACGGCTACGCGAAGTACGAATGGCGCAGCAGCAGCGCCGTCAAGACGCGGGCGCGCATCAGACGCAATGGCGATCCGGCAGAACCGTTGCCGGGGACGCTGGCCGCGGATGCCAGCATCGATCAGGAGTGGGATGGCACCGAAATGTCTGCCGCGATCTGGTGCCCGGAGGAAGCGCAGCACATGAAGCTGCGCGAGTTCAAGCACAGCTACGGCGCGCGTGATCGCATCCTCACGCTGCTCCTGCTCGAAAGCGCCGAGCCGCGCTCATGGGATCGGTCGTGGAAGGACGAGGACAGCTTCGACAGCTTTGATCAGTTCATCTCCTCGGGTCAGCACGCCGTTCGGTGAGCAGGAGGAAATTGGGAGGAAATATGTCGTATTCAGGTATCTCAATCCGTGAAGCTCTCGACAAGATCAACGCACCGAATGGAGGGTGGTATCTCCCTCAAGTTCAGCGTCAATATGTGTGGGGGGCCCGCCATGAGTCGGAAACCTACATCTGCTTGCTACTTGACTCGCTGCTGAAGCGCTACCCGATTGGCGGCATTGTTCTGTGGGAAACGGCTCAAAAGGTTCCTTATCGTCGTTTCATTGGCGATTACACGTCAGGCCAGTATGCAAAACAGGTAGATGAGGGGCTTTGGGGCGCAGCTAAGTCTCTCGTGTACGACGGTCAGCAGCGCCTGCAAACGCTCTACTCGGTGCTACGCAACAGGTTCAATGACCTCGTTCTCCACTTTGATTTGCTATTCGATCAAAAGAATGCGGAAGCAGACGAAACGGGTTTTCACTTTCGTTATTCCGGAAGTGCTGCGGAGCCTCGTTACCTCCGGATGACAGAGTTGTCTATCTTGCCGTGCAATGACGATGAGAAAATTGCTCTTGAAGATCGAGTGTTGCCAGCTGCGGCTGGAAATCGAGATGTCGAGCGCCTGATTCGAAGGAATCTAAACGCTCTGTGGGACATCTTTGTAGAGACCGAGCACAAATCCATTGCCTACTTTTCAGTAAGGGCGGACACGCCAAAGGAGGTGAACGAGGTTTTTCGACGTTTGAACACTGGGGGCGTCGCACTGACCCAACTGGAACTTGTGCTTGGCAAGATCAAGGCGGTCCATTCTGACTATGAAGAAAAGCTTTGGACGCTTGCTGAGACCATTGAGCGGAAGAGCGGCATCAAGTTCTCGTCGACGGCGGTGCTGCAGTTCTTCCACTTGCTAATCAAGAACACGATTCGCATCGACGAGGACCGTCTTGAAAGTGCAGATATCCGCGCTTTTCAGAACGCCTTGCAAAATGACACTGAACCCTTGGTTGAGGTCTTTTCGGGCTACCTAAGAGGGCTCTTGAGCATCAATCATGCATCTATTGTCCCACGCTGGCTGGCCGTATTGCCTCTTGCCGCCTACCTGACTGTGCGCAAGCGCAAGGGGCATGAATGGCGCATCCGGGCCCTGTCAGCGCCGGAACTACAACAAATCCATCAATACTTCCTCCTTTCGCAATTTTGCGACTGGAATACTCAAACGATGGTCAATGCCTTTGCTCGTGAGGCTATCGCGTCGGCCGAAGGTGGTCAGTGGTTTCCTCTTGCAAAAATTCGACAAATCGCCGTCGAGAAAAACCGAACCGGAGATCTGCACGAGTACCAGTTGCTCAGTCAGCCTTGGCTGGCGACAAAGGTATCGATGCCTCACCGCAGCTACGTCTTTCACGAAAACAAGCCGCAGGTCGACCACATATTTCCGGTCAATCTTGACGGGGCGGACGAGGCCTATCAGCAGGCTGTAGATGTTCTATGGAACTTTCAGCCAATGCCTGCCGAGGTCAATAACTACAAACGAGCTCGTCATCCAAGGGAGTTCTTTCAAAGTGATGACGGCAGTAAATACTGGGCATCTTACGACCTTATTCCATTGGCCGACCCCAGATCCTGGACTCAGTCCGACGCCAGTCAGTGGAATGACCATCTGACGTTTATCGCATTTAGGAAGCAGAGGATGCTTGACGAGTTGGCGAGGCTTTATGGATTGAGTCTCACGAAGCCTGTGGTAGCGCAGACGGCAGGAGCGGTCGCTGCTTAACAGTTCATCTCGCCCCATGACCTTTAGCCCGTGCATCTCCGCTAAATCACGTTACGCGAAGTGTCCTCGGTTTCTAGCATGAGCAGCGTTTTCTATCGAAACGTCAGCCATGCCAGAACGCCAACCCATCTCCATTTCTCCGCCGTCTGACCGGCCTCGACACGCGCAGCAGGAAATCGCCGACCTGCTGGCCGCTGCACTCCTGCGCCTGCGCGCGCGTCCGTCGCGCGACACCATCGAAACCAGCGAGTGCGTTCGCCTTGGCTTCCCCGGCCAACAGCGCGTGAATGCGAACCCCGATCACAACAAAGGAGTTCGCCCATGACGGCACACGCAAAACCATCCACTACCTCGGTCGCCGCACGTGTCGCGACGCTTCCCCATCTTTCGATGGACGACCTCTGGGCGCTCTGGGATGACCATTTTGATGAGCGCCCCGGCCATCACCATCGCACTTGGTTGGAGAGCCGACTGGCCTACAGGATTCAGGAACGTGCCTTC
This sequence comes from Hydrogenophaga sp. NH-16, assembly GCF_004006415.1. NCBI lineage: Bacteria > Pseudomonadati > Pseudomonadota > Betaproteobacteria > Burkholderiales > Comamonadaceae > Hydrogenophaga > Hydrogenophaga sp. NH-16. The sequence goes on along the minus strand of NZ_CP029344.1, from coordinate 773,872 downwards.
GGTGGCCTGAGACCCTCGCTGCGCAAGAAGCTCGAGGAAGTCGGCGAAACCGGCATCCTGCCCAAGCAACTGCGCAGCGACAGCCAGCGCCTGCTGCCCGGCACCATCCTCACGCGCATCTACGACGACGTCGAGCATCGCGTGCTGGTGCGCGGTTCGAACGATTTCGAATACCAAGGGCAACGCTTCAAGAGCCTGTCCGCGATTGCGGGCCACATCACGGGCAGCCACTGGTCGGGCCCTGTGTTCTTCGGCCTCAAGTCGCCGGCATCGAAGAAGGTGATGGCATGAGGTCGCCGCGCGCCAATCCGCTGCCCTCGGGCAGCCAAAGCATCACGCCGAAGAAGCGCTGCGCCGTCTACACCCGCAAATCCACCGACGAAGGGCTGGATCAGGAATACAACAGTCTCGAAGCCCAGCGCGACGCAGGCCTCGCCTTCATCGCTAGTCAACGGATTGAGGGCTGGATCGCCGTCGGCGACGGCTACGACGATGGCGGCTACTCCGGCGGCAACATGGATCGTCCCGCCTTGCGCCGCCTGATGGTTGACATCGAAGCCGGGAAGATCGACACCGTGGTCGTCTACAAGATCGACCGCCTCACACGCAGCCTGCCAGATTTCGCCAAGCTGGTGGAGGTGTTCGACCGCAACGGCGTGTCCTTCGTCTCGGTCACACAGCAGTTCAACACCACGACCTCGATGGGACGGCTGACGCTCAACATCCTGCTGTCCTTCGCACAGTTCGAGCGCGAAGTCACCGGCGAGCGCATCCGCGACAAGATCGCCGCCAGCAAGGCCAAGGGCATGTGGATGGGCGGCGTGCCGCCCCTGGGCTATGACGTGGTCGAGCGCAAGCTCGTCGTCAACGAACGCGAGGCGGCATTGGTGCGCGACATATTCAGGCGCTACGGCGAGCATGGCTCGGCGGCGCGGCTCGTGCGCGAACTGGTCATCGAAGGCCACACCACCAAGGCGTGGGTGACGCAGACCGGGCGCGAACGCTCGGGCCGCACCATCGACCAGCAGTACCTCTTCACGTTGCTGCGCAACCGCATCTACCTCGGCGAAATTTCTCACAACGAGCAGTGGTATCCGGGTCAGCACGAGGCCATCGTCGCCCCGGCCCTATGGGACGCTGTATATGCCTTCATCGAACGACGCAAGCAAGCGCCGCGCGAGCACGCAGCCAAGCATCCGGCACTGCTGGCGGGTCTGCTGTTCGCGCCCGACGGGCAACGCATGCTGCACTCCTTCGTCAAGAAGAAGAACGGACGGCAGTACCGCTACTACGTCCCGTACCTGCACAAGCGGCGAAACGCGGGCGCGAGCCTGTCGCCCGGTACGCCGGACGTGGGTCATCTGCCCGCCGCCGAAATCGAGAACGCGGTGCTGGCGCAAATCCACGCGGCACTCTCGGCTCCCCAGATGCTGATCGCGGTCTGGCGAGCCTGCCAGCAGCACCCCGCAGGTAGCACGCTCGACGAAGCGCAGGTGGTGGTGGCGATGCAGCGCATCGGCGACGTGTGGGCGCAGTTATTCCCCGCCGAGCAGCAACGCATCACACGACTGCTGATCGAGCGGGTGCAGTTGCACGGGCATGGACTGGATATCGTCTGGCGCGAGGACGGTTGGATCGGATTCCGTGCCGACATCAGCGCGCATCCGCTGGTCGAGGAAGCCCGTGAGCACCCTGAGGAGGCACTGGCATGACCACCTCTGTGAACCCGCGCAAACGCACAGTCCACATCGAGGTCGGAGTCGATGCCCGCAGCTATGTCAGCGATGGGCAGCGCGTCACGCTGGTGCCGCTGACCATCAAGCGCCGCCAGAACCGCAAGTTGCTGATTCCGCCCACGCCCGACGCCGCCGCTGCGACGGGCGGCTTCGATGTGCCGATGATCAAGACGCTCGGCAAGGCGTTCTACTGGAAGCAGCTGATCGACGACGGCACCTATCCGACAACCTCGGATCTTGCACGAGCGCTGAAACTGGAACCGGGCTGGGCGGCCGAGGTGCAGCGGATGACCATGCTGGCCCCGGACATCGTCGAGGCAATTTTCGAAGGTCGCCAGCCCCGGCAGCTGAACCTACACACGCTGCGTGGCCGCGAAGACCTGCTGCCGCGCGACTGGGGCGAGCAGCGTCGGCTGCTCGGCTTCCCCGACGCCTGACCCTTTCATCCCCGACTTCCCCGATGACGGCGAGCCATGTGCTCGCCGTCTGCTTTTGGGCGGGATCTGGCGGATTGGCGAACCCGAAGTTTCCGCGTGGTTCGCCATTGCGTCCCTTAAAGGTTCGCCACCCGAAGTTTGGAATGACACCTGTTCCCCAACAACGTCACAGGAGCATTCCATGCAGACACCAACCAGCAGCATTCCCCGGTCGCCCCAGCAGGCGATCAAAACCATGTCACCCGGTGATCGCCGGGTGCTCAACGAAAACGAGCTCGCGCAACGTTGGGGCGTCAGCCCCAAGACCTTGCAGCGCTGGCGCAGCGAAGGTCGCGGCCCGCGCTACATGAAGCTGTCCAAGCGCGTCGGCTACCCCGTGGACGCGGTCATCCAGTTCGAGCGCGAAGCGCTGCACGACTCGACGTCCGAGCGCGCGGCGGGCTGAGGAGCGATGCCATGAACGACATCACCATCTTCCCCGCTGACATCGCAGAGCTGTCTGTCAGCCAACTGGCTGCATTGCCGCCCGCGCAGAAGCACGAGATCGACCAAAACCTCGATGCCGCCATCGACTGGCTGAAGAAGGCCCGCGCCAAGTTCGATGCGGCGCTGGATCAGTGCTACGGCGAGCAGGCCCGTACCGCGCTGCGTGAATCCGGCCGTGACTTCGGCACCGCCCACATCAGCGATGGCCCGTTGCACCTGAAGTTCGAGCTGCCCAAGAAGGTCAGCTGGGATCAGAAGCGACTGACCGAAATCGCCGAACGCATCGTCGCCTCAGGCGAGAAGGTCGAGGGTTACCTCGACATCAAGTTGTCCGTCTCCGAATCCCGCTTCACGAACTGGCCGCCTGCCTTGCAACAGCAGTTCGCCGCCGCTCGCACTGTGGATTCCGGCAAGCCGTCTTTCACTCTTTCCATTGATTCGGAGTAATGACCATGAGCACCAACCTCATCGCTTCGCTGCGTCAACAGCTGCCGTCCATCTACGGTGAACACCTTCCCGACGAAATCCGGTATCGCCGCGCGGACGGCCAGGACGTCGTCGTCCCGCTCGATGCCGCCACGGTCGACGAACTGGCCTTCGCCATCCAGACGGCCAACGCGGAATCGCTGGCGCTCGGCCGCCGCCGTACCGCGCTGGAAGAACTCCACACGGAGGTGCGCAAGCGCGCCGCGCGTGGGGCCGACCGCATCGCCGACGTGTCGTGGGAGGGTTGATCATGAGCGCGATCATTCCCTTCCAGTTCGAAGCGCACGCCGTGCGCGTCCAGGTCGATGATCAGGGGCAGCCGTGGTTCAACGCCACCGATGTCTGCGATGCCCTGGAAATGGGCAATCCGTCTCAGGCGATCAAGACGCACGTCGATGCCGAGGATCTCCAGAAACTGGAGACCCTTACGGCGGGTGGCCGTCAGCGCCAGAACCACGTCAATGAATCGGGCCTCTACGCCCTGATCCTCGGCAGCACTAAGGACGCCGCCAAGCGTTTCAAGCGCTGGGTGACCAGCGAGGTGCTGCCAGCGATCCGCAAGACCGGCGGCTACACCGTGCCCGGCGCGCTGGCGACCTTGCCCGCGCCGACCCACGACCGGGTTTCCGCGATCCTGCTGATCGGTGAGGCCGTGGCGAAGGTGCCGGGCGTGAAACCGGGCATCGCGGCGGCGGCGACGCTGACCTGCATTCAGGAGAACACCGGCATCACCACCGAGGTGCTGCGTCGCGCGCTGCCATCGGCCAACGAACCGATCTGCGCCTTGAACGCCACGCAGCTCGGCAAGCTGCTCAACCGCTCGGCGAAGGCCACGAACCAGATGCTGGCGGCCGGCGGCTTTCAGTTCCGCAACGAGCGCGACGAATGGGAGCTGACCGAGGCCGGTGAGGGGTGGGCCGAGGCTATGCCGTACTCGCGCAACGGCCACAGCGGCTACCAGATCCTCTGGAATCCTGCCGTCGCCGAGCAGTTGAAGGAGGCCGCGTGATGAGCCTCCCCATCATCTCCGCGAAGCAGCGCATGGCCGAGCGCAAGGGCGTGAAACTGCTGATGCTCGGCAAGTCCGGCATCGGCAAGACCACCCGGCTCAAAGACCTCGATCCGAAGACCACGCTGTTCATCGACATCGAGGCAGGCGATCTGGCCGTGGCCGACTGGCCGGGCGACACCATCCGACCGGCGTCTTGGCCCGAGAGCCGCGACTTCTTCGTGTTCCTCGCGGGCCCGGACAAGTCGCTGCCGCCGGAGTCTGCCTTCTCGCAGGCGCACTACGACCACGTCATCGAGAAGTTCGGCGACGCGACGCAGCTCGACCGCTACCAGACGTTCTTCCTCGACTCGATCACGCAGTTGTCGCGCCAATGCTTCGCGTGGTGCAAGACGCAGCCCGGTGCAACCAGCGACCGCTCCGGCAAGCCTGACCTGCGCGGCGCCTACGGCCTGCTGGGCCAGGAAATGGTGAGTGCCTTGACCCACCTGCAGCACGCACGCGGCAAGAACGTGGTGTTCGTGGCCATCCTCGACGAACGCCTCGATGACTACAACCGCAAGGTGTTCGTGCCGCAGATCGAAGGCAGCAAGACCAGCCTGGAACTGCCCGGCATCGTCGATGAGGTCGTGACGCTGGCCGAGATCAAGGCCGAGGACGGCAGCGCCTACCGCGCCTTCGTCACCCACACCGTCAATCCCTACGGCTTCCCGGCCAAAGACCGCAGCGGTCGTCTCGACCTGCTGGAGCCGCCGCATCTCGACGCGCTGATCGCCAAGTGCGCGGGCGCATCCGCTACGCCCGCCAGCGCCGCCACCCCCACACACATCGAATCTCAGGAGTAATCGCAATGACCGCATGGAATGACTTCAACGATGCCGACGCCCAGCAATCCGGCTTCGATCTGATCCCCAAGGGCACCACTGTCCCGGTGCGCATGACCATCAAGCCCGGTGGCTACGACGATCCCGAACAAGGCTGGGGCGGCGGCTACGCCACCGAGTCCTTCGAGACCGGTTCCATCTATCTCGCCGCCGAATTCGTGGTCACCGCTGGCGACCATGCCAAACGCAAGATGTGGTCGAACATCGGCCTGCACTCCAAGAAGGGGCCGACCTGGGGCCAGATGGGGCGCAGCTTCATCCGTGCCGCGCTGAACAGCGCACGCAACGTCCACCCGCAGGACAACAGCCCGCAGGCCGCCGCCGCGCGCCGCATCCAGGGCTTCCACGAACTGGATGGCCTGGAGTTCCTGGCCCGCGTCGACATCGAGAAGGACGGCAAGGGCCAGGATCGCAACGTAGTCAAGGTGGCGGTCGAACCCGATCACCCCGACTACGCCAAGTTGATGGGCGTGCCGCCCAAGGCGTCGGGCGGTGGCACGTCCGGCGCTCCGGCGCAGGCAGCCCCCGCGTATCAGACACCGGCTCCGCAACGCGCACCCGTGACCGGCAAGCCGTCTTGGGCTCAGTGAGGGGGCGATGAAATGCTGGGTCTGCAAACGACAGGCCCGGGGATTCGGCCACACCGACAACCGACACGGTGTCGGCAATCCCCGGCGCTACCCCATCGACTGGGTGTTCTGCTCGCAACGCTGTCAAAACGCGTTTCATGCGCTGTACGGCAATTGGCTGCGAGCCAAGGAAGGTCGCACCGATATCAAGGGGGTCGCCATGATCGATCCGTCTGATGTCGAGCTGGCCGCGATGCGCCAGTGCCTCAAGGCTTTCGGCGAGACAGCGGGCGAGATCGGCTTCACTAAGCCGCTGGGCGACTACTCCGAAGCGGAAGCGCTGCGGGTGATCGATGCCATCGTCACCTGCTGGTCGGACGCGATGGTCGCGCACCACGAGGCCACCAAGTACCCGCCGGTGCGAGGCATGACGCCTGCGCCCGATCCGTTGGCACCCGACGCCGCCAATCCGTTCGCGGATCTGGAGGACGACCTGCCTTGGGAAGAACTGAAGGGGAAGAAGCCATGATCGACTTCAACTCCTCATTGAGCATCTCGGGCCAGGTCACCGCCTTGGTGGACGCCGGGATACAGCAGGCCCGCGCCCGCCAGTCCGAGCGCCAGTACCTTGGTGCCTCGCGTCTGGGCGTGGCCTGCGAGCGCGCGCTGCAGTTCGAGTACGCCAAGGCTCCCATCGACCACGGGCGCGACACCCCGGGGCGGATGTTGCGCATCTTCGAACGTGGCCACGTCATGGAAGACTGCATGGTGGCGTGGCTGCGCGACGCGGGTTTCGACCTGCGCGCCCGCAAGTCAGACGGTGAGCAGTTCGGTTTCTCGGTGGCCGACGGTCGCCTGCAAGGCCACGTCGACGGCGTCATCGTCGCGGGCCCCGTGGGCTTCGCCTATCCCGCGCTCTGGGAATGCAAATGTTTGGGCAACAAGTCCTGGAGTGAGCTGGAGAAAAAGGGGCTGGCCATCTCCAAGCCCATCTACGCCGCGCAAGTGGCGATCTACCAAGCCTATCTCGAACTGCACGAGCACCCGGCGATCTTCACGGCCCTCAACGCCGACACGATGGAGATCTACACCGAGGCCGTGCCCTTTGATGCAGCCCTGGCCCAGCGCATGTCGGATCGGGCGGTGAAGGTCATCACGGCCACCGAGGCGGGAGATCTCCTGCCTCGTGCCTTCAATGACCCGACCCACTTCGAGTGCCGGATGTGCGCGTGGCAAGACCGCTGCTGGAGAACAAAAGCATGAACACCACGACTTTGAATCATGTGCTCGGCGAGCAACTGATCGACGTACGCCAGGCTGCACTGATGTTCAACCTGCCCTCGTACTGGCTCTCGCAAGCGAAGGAACGAAAGCAGCGTCGCATTCCCCATTACCGCGTCGGCAAGCTCGTGCGGTTCAAGCCTGCAGAGCTGGAAGCGTGGATCGTCGGGCAGCAAGCGTCTGGCGAGGAGTCTGCGGATGCTTGATTTCAACGACACGCAAAAGCCCGCTCCTCGTGACCTCGATGCCGAACGCGACGCAATCCGCGAGGCATTGCTCTCGCGGCTGGAATCGGTACTGGCAACGCTGTTCCCTGCAGGCAAGAAGCGCGGTGGCAAATTCCTGATCGGCGACGTGCTCGGTAGTCCGGGCGACAGCCTGGAAGTCGTGCTCACCGGTGACAAGACCGGCCTGTGGACGGATCGCGCCACTGGCGACGGCGGCGACATTTTTTCCCTGATCGCGGCCCACCTCGGCATCGATGCGCACACCGACTTCCCACGCGTGCTCGATACCGCGACCGAACTGGTCGGGCGTGCTCCGGCGACTCTGGCGCGCAGGGGCAAGAAGGATGCTCCCGTCGATGACCTCGGCCCCGCCACCGCGAAGTGGGACTATCTCGACGCCCAAGGCCATCTCATCGCCGTCGTCTACCGCTACGACCCGCCCGGACAGAAGAAACAGTTCCGGCCCTGGGATGCGAAGCGGCGCAAGATGGCACCGCCCGACCCGCGTCCGCTCTACAACCAGCCAGGGATGACCAGTGCCGCGCAGGTGGTGCTGGTCGAAGGCGAGAAATGCGCGCAGGCGCTGATCGAGGCGGGCATCGTGGCCACCACGGCGATGCACGGCGCGAACGCCCCGGTCGACAAGACCGACTGGTCGCCGCTTTTGGCCAAGGCCGTGTTGATCTGGCCCGACCGCGACAAACCGGGCTGGGAGTACGCCACGCAAGCGGCACAGGCCATCCTGTCGGCGGGGGCCAAATCCTGCCACGTCCTCTATCCGCCCGAAGAGGCCGCCGAGGGCTGGGATGTGGCCGACGCCATTGCCGAGGGCTTCGATGTCGCCACCTTTCTCACCCACGGCCCACGCTTGCAGATGCACGACGTGGCCGATGACGTCGATCCGGTGGTCAGCAGCGACGAATCCGTCTGGGGTACGGAGGACGCGCTGGCGCTGTCCTTCACCCGCCGCTACCACCGCGACTGGCGTTACGTGGCTGGCTGGGGCAAGTGGCTGGTGTGGGACGGGCAACGCTGGCGCACCGAGGACACGTTGGCCGCCACGGACTTGATCCGCAGCGTCTGTCGCCAGACCGCCGTGCGCGCCGACAACCCCAAGGTCGCGGCGAAGCTTGCCAGCGCCAGCACGGTCGGGGGCGTGGAACGGCTGGCGCGTGCTGACCGCAGGCACGCGGCCACCACCGACGAATGGGATGCTGATCCGTGGCTGCTCAACACGCCGGGCGGCGTGGTCGATCTCAAGACAGGCCGGATGCGCCCGCACGAGCGCGCCGACCGGATGACCAAGATCACCACAGCAACGCCCAGCGGCGACTGCCCGACGTGGAAGCAGTTCATCGACGAAGTCACGGGTGGCGACAAGGAACTGCAGTCCTACCTGCAACGGATGGTCGGCTACGCGCTGACCGGATCGACGCAGGAGCACGCGCTGTTCTTTCTGTACGGCACGGGCGCGAACGGCAAGTCGGTGTTCGTCAACACGCTGGCCACCATCCTGGGCGACTACGCGACCAATGCGCCGATGGACACCTTCATGGAGACGCGCACCGACCGGCACCCGACCGATATGGCGGGGCTGCGCGGCGCACGCTTCGTGGCGGCCATCGAAACCGAACAGGGCAAGCGCTGGGCCGAATCCAAGCTCAAGAACCTGACCGGTGGCGACAAGATCTCTGCGCGCTTCATGCGCCAGGACTTCTTCGAGTTCTTCCCGCAGTTCAAGTTGTTCGTGGCGGGCAACCACAGGCCCGCCATTCGCAACATCGACGAGGCGATGAAACGCAGGCTGCACCTGATCCCTTTCACGATCACCGTGCCGCCCGAGCGCCGTGACAAGAACCTGCAGCAGAAGCTCCTGGCCGAACGTGACGGCATCTTGGCGTGGGCCGTGCAGGGTTGCCTCGACTGGCAACGCCACGGACGACTCTCCCCGCCGCAGCGGGTGGTGGACGCCACCGAGGAGTATTTCGAAGCCGAGGATGCGTTGGGCCGCTGGCTCGATGAGCGTTGCGTGCGCGAGGCCAACGCCAAGTCGCTGACGGCAGAACTGTTCAACGACTGGAAGCCGTGGGCAGAGGCAGCGGGCGAGTTCACCGGTTCGCAGAAGCGCTTTGCCGATCTGCTGCTCAACCGGGGCTTGGATAAATGGCGCAACGGCATGGGCTTGCGCGGGTTTCAGGGCATTGGCCTCAAGTACCCGCCAGCACCCACCTACACCCCTTACGCCGATGACTGACACAACCGCGTCTGACGGATCGGACGGACTACGTCGTAACTCCTACACGTGCGCGTGCGCGCGCCTTATGGAAGGTTTCGATACGACCCGTCCGATCCGTCAGACCAGCGAAAAACAAGGACTGACACCATGACCACCACCATCCTCGCCCTCGATCTGGGCACCATGACCGGCTGGGCACTGCGCGGCAGCGACGGCCACATCACCAGCGGTTCCGAGAGCTTCCGGCCGCAGCGCTTCGAAGGCGGCGGAATGCGCTTCCTGCGATTCAAACGCTGGCTCACCGAGATCAAGCAATCCTGCGACGAGATCGACTGCCTGCACTTCGAGGAAGTCCGTCGCCACGTCTCCACGGATGCTGCCCACGCCTACGGCGGTTTCCTTGCCACGCTCACCGCGTGGTGCGAGCACCACCAGATCCCGTACCAGGGCGTGCCGGTCGGCACGATCAAGAAGCACGCGACCGGCAAAGGCAATGCCAGCAAGGACGAGATGGTGGCGTCTGCCCGTGCCCGTGGTCATGCCCCGGCCGACGACAACGAGGCCGACGCGCTGGCCCTGCTGCATTGGGCCATCGAGCAGCACGCACTGGAACGGGAGGCGTGAGATGAAGATTTCGACTCCCACCTATCGCTGCCCCTTGGGTCGCCTCCAGCCCGAGACCACAGATCTCGACGCGATGAAGCAACGCGGCTGGCGCGATCAGCACATCCTCGTGGTCAACGCTGCCGACGAACGCTTGGACTTCATCGAGCGCGAGTTCGTGCGGCGCATCGGCGAGCGCCTCTACGGACAGGGAGGCGCACGTCATGGCTGATCCCCGCACTTGGACAATCGACGACGTGGCCGCACGCTTCGAGGAGGCGGCCAGCACCGGACGACGCCTGCCGCCCGTGCGTGTGCAAGGCTACTTCAACACCTGGCCCATCATCGTGCGCAAGGAGTGGGAAACGTTCGCTGCCGACGAGCACGTCTACCGACCTTTCCCACCCGACCCCGACGCTATCGACCGGATGCTGGAAACGATGAAGTGGGTGCAGTGGCTGGAGGTCGACCAGCGCCATCTGGTGTGGATGCGCGCCAAGCGCTACGGCTGGCGCGACATCACGATCCGTTTTGCCTGCGACCGAACGACGGCGTGGCGGCGCTGGCACCGCGCCTTGCAGACCGTCGCCGACCAACTCAATGGTGTCGTCACGGCGTAGGGTTTTGGCGTGAATTGGCGCGCGTGGCTTGCAGTGTGAGCATGTCAGCGGCGATGCGCGGTTTTTGACCCTGCAACAAATCACCCCGGTCGAGCGTAGTATTCGAGCTATCTTCTGGATAGCGGTGACGGTTCGGCGAGTGGCCCGAGGCGAAAGGGGTCCTTCCTGCCGAAAATCCCATGCGGGGGGCGCGAGCGCGACGCTTTTTTAGCGTCAGGGCGCGGGCAAGGTTACCAGTCGGCCAGGTTACCGGCCCCGGTTACCACCCCCAAGGCGCAGTTACCACCCCACCAGAATCTTCATTCACTCAACCCGCCCGGTGGCAACGCTCGGCGGGTTTTGCTTTTGGGACTTCCACTTTGAATACGCTCAACGTCGAGTACCGCAAGGTCGAGGCGCTGATTCCCTACGCCCGCAATCCGCGCACGCACGCCGAGAGCCAGATCGCCAAGATCGCGGCCAGCATCGTCGAGTACGGCTGGACGAACCCGATCCTGGTCGACGGCGACAACGGCATCATCGCCGGGCACGGGCGTTTGGCCGCTGCGCGCAAGCTCGGCCTGGATCAGGTGCCGGTGATCGAACTGGCCCACCTGACCGTCGCGCAGAAGCGGGCACTGGTGATTGCCGACAACCGGATGGCCCTTGATGCGGGCTGGGACGAAGAAATGCTGGCGCTCGAACTCGCTGAACTGTCCGAATCGGGATACGAACTTGCCTTGACTGGCTTCGACGGCAGCGAACTCGAGCGCCTGCTCTCCACTTGCCTTGAGGACGAAGCAGCCGCCGCCAAAGCAGAAAACCCAGAAAGCAGCGCAGACGACGACACCGATGACGTGCCGGATGCTCCAGTGGTGCCGGTGTCCCGGCCCGGCGATGTCTGGGCGATTGGACCGCACCGCCTGATCTGTGGCGACGCCACCGACCGGGACGTGGTCGCTGCGCTAATGCAGGGTGAAGTCTCTCGCCTGTGCTTCACATCGCCGCCCTATGGCAACCAGCGCGACTACACCTCGGGGGGCATCTCCGATTGGGATGGTTTGATGCGCGGCGTTTTCACGCACCTGCCGATGGCAGGCGACGGCCAAGTGCTGGTCAACCTCGGGCTGATCCACCGCGACAACGAGGTGATCCCGTATTGGGACGGTTGGATCGGTTGGATGCGCCAGCAGGGGTGGCGGCGCTTTGCCTGGTACGTCTGGGATCAAGGGCCAGGGATGCCGGGCGACTGGGCAGGCCGCTTCGCGCCGAGCTTCGAGTTCGTCTTCCACTTCAACCGGGAGGGCCGTAAGCCGAACAAGATCGTCCCCTGCAAGCACGCGGGGCAGGAGTCGCACCTGCGCGCCGATGGCTCGTCCACGGCGATGCGCGGCAAGGATGGCGAGGTGGGCGGCTGGACGCACAAGGGGCTGCCCACGCAAGACACCCGCATCCCCGACTCAGTGATCCGGGTGATGCGCCACAAGGGCAAGATCGGCCAGGACATCGACCACCCGGCAGTGTTCCCGGTGGCGCTGCCGGAGTTCGTAATCGAGGCTTACACGGACGCGGGCGACATCGTGTTCGAACCCTTCGGCGGCAGCTGCACGACGATGCTGGCCGCCGAGCGCACCGGTCGGATCTGTTGCAGCGTGGAGATCGCGCCGGAGTACGTGGACGTGGCCATCAAGCGGTTCCAGCAGAACCACCCCGGCATACCGGTCACCTTGATCGCCACCGGTCAGTCCTTCGAGCAGGTCGCCGTTGAGCGCGCCACCACCCCGGATGCCGAGGTGGTGGCATGAACTGGCTGGCCGACAAGATCGAACAGTGGCCGACCGCCAAGTTGCTGCCCTACGCCCGCAACGCGCGCACCCATTCCGAGGAGCAGGTGGCGCAGATCGCCGCCAGCATCGCGGAGTTCGGATTTACCAATCCGATCCTGGCGGGCAGCGACGGCATCATCGTCGCTGGCCACGGTCGTCTCGCCGCCGCCCAGAAGCTGGGGCTGGAACGGGTGCCGGTGGTCGTGCTCGATCACCTGACGCCGACCCAGCGCCGGGCCCTGGTCATTGCCGACAACCGCATCGCAGAGAACGCAGGCTGGGACGACGCGATGCTGAGGATCGAACTGGAAGCCTTGCAACTCGAAGGCTTCGATCTGGATATCACCGGCTTTGACGCAGACGCACTGGCCGAACTGATCGCGGGCGACGAGCCGGACAACGAGGGTCAGACAGCTGAGGATGCGGTGCCAGAGGTCAGCGAGACACCCATCTCGCGTCCGGGCGACGTCTGGATCATGGGCCAGCACCGACTGCTGTGCGGCGACTCGACCTTGGCCGAGAGCTACGAGCGGTTGATGCAGGGCGACCTGGCGGACATGGTCTTCACCGACCCGCCGTACAACGTGAACTACGCCAACAGCGCCAAGGACAAGATGCGCGGCAAGGATCGCGCGATCCTGAACGACAACCTGGGGGATGGCTTCTACGACTTCCTGCTGGAAGCGCTGACGCCCACGGTGGCGCATTGCCGGGGCGGGATTTACGTGGCGATGTCCTCCAGCGAACTGGATGTGCTGCAGGCCGCCTTCCGCGCCGCCGGTGGCAAATGGTCGACCTTCATCATCTGGGCCAAGAACACCTTCACGCTGGGCCGTGCCGACTACCAGCGCCAGTACGAACCGATCCTGTACGGATGGCCTGAGGGCGCACAGCGGCACTGGTGCGGCGACCGCGATCAGGGCGATGTGTGGGCCATCAAGAAGCCGCAGAAGAACGACCTGCACCCGACGATGAAGCCGGTGGAACTGGTCGAACGGGCAATTCGCAATTCCAGCCGTCCCGGCAACGTGGTGCTCGACCCCTTCGGCGGCTCCGGCACGACACTGATCGCCGCAGAAAAATCCGGACGTGTGGCGCGGCTGATCGAACTCGATCCGAAGTACGTGGACGTGATCGTGCGCCGGTGGGAGGACTTCACCGGGAAGCAGGCCACCCGCGAGGCGGATGGCGCGGTGCTCGATCAGGCGGCGAGCGACTCCTCGACGATCTCGCAGTGAATCACGAAGCCTGTCAGGTAAGGCAGACCGCGCGGGATGCCGTAGTCCTTGCTGGTCTGGCGACCAATCGTCCAGCCCATCCACGTCTGCGTGGCAGAGTCGATGGCGTCCTTGAGGGCCTTGCCGGCGTAGAGTCCGTTCTGCACGTCGTCGGCAAAGTGGCGGCCAAAGCGGCTGTCGAGGAAGGCCCTTGCCGATTCGAGGGGCTGGCTGGTGGCGTCAGCAATCGCGGCCAAGGCCAGCGGCCAGGCGGCTGCAGCGTGCTCGTTCATCGTGCCCCAGAAGCCCCAGGCTTCGTTCTGGGTGGCGGGAATGGGTGTCGTGTTCATTTCGATGTCCCTCAAAACGTGCGTCCGTTGTAGTACATGCCCATCTTGTTGCAGTAGAGGGTGGTGTACCCCGGGCGGCAGTGTTTGCGGGCGTCTGCGAATTTTTTGTAGTAGGCCATTTCGTTCTCGTGCGGTGCGTTGTTGATGGTTGTAGTAACGCGCTTCTCGAACAAGAAGCCAAGCTGTTCTTGGCCTTTGTTTCCATCATTCGACGTAGTAGAGATCGGCCTGTGCCAAGTCCTCGGTGTAGCCCGCCTTGTGCAGCACGACCACCTTGCCACCCCGCCAGCCCTGGACGATGCCGGTGCGGCGCACCTGCGTGGTGCGCGTGCTGTGGTGGCCGGTGCTGATGGTGCGGTTGATGTAGTAAGCGACGTGGTCGCCTTTTTGCAGGGTGCGGCGGATGGGTGTGATGGCGTTCATGGTGTTCTCCGGGGTGATCGTTGCGACACCCGTATGAACGCGCTGAGGGCGAGAGAAGCCAAGCTCTTTCTGCTTGGCTCCCTCGTCGTTCCAATCACGCCACGCGATACACGCGCTCGCCGCCCTGCGCCTTGTCCGAGGTGATGGCCAGGCCGAGTTTTTTCTTGAAGGCTCCGGCGAAGGTGCCGCGCACCGTGTGCGCCTGCCAGCCGGTGGCCATGCAGATCTGGCCGATGGTTGCGCCCTCGGGGCGTTGCAGCATCCGGATCACTTCGGCCTGCTTGCTGTTCTCCCGGCGACGCGGCGTGGATTCCTTGACCCACTGGGCCTCACACGCGGCCACGTCGGCCTCCAATTCGGGATCGGCGACCAAGGTTGCGGTGGTGGTTTCCAACGCGCCCTGTGGCGCTGTGGTGGGCCCGGGGCGTGCCATGCCCAGGGCGTCGTAGCCCTCGGCGGCGACGCGCCAGCCTTCGCGATCGGGCGTGATCAGGGCGCGGTTGAACATCCCGGCGAGCACCTTCTTGCGCGCGCCGCCGTTGATGTGGTCAGGGAACCATTCGATCTGGCCGTCGCTGGTGTTGATCGCTTTGGCGAGGATGGCGTGCTGGGCTGGGGTAAGTTGGGTGATGAGGGAGGTGGTCATTTGCTGCTCCTTGGCAAGTGGTGGATGGCGATGTGATGAACGCGCTGTTTGGCGGTGAAGCCAAGCGTTTTTTGCTTGGCTTCGTGGCTTGGCGATCAGTCCTTGGCGATTTCGGCTTCCGTGGCCTTCGGGCTCGCAGCACCCAGTTCGACGCCTGCCTTGAAGGCGGCTTCCAGCGCGTCCCGGATGCACCACACAGCCGTGTCGTGGAAATCCAGGCTGTCCGCGTGGCGGGTTTGCAGGGTGTCGATGCCGAGGTGCTTCTGGGCGATCAGGGTGAGGATGGTGTCGATCTGGTTCATGGCGAGCTCCTTTTGGATGTGGTTGGCGTGACGTAATGAACGCGCTGTTCGGGAGTGAAGCCAAGCGTTTTTTGATGGTTTTTTTCGCGTGGCTTCGTGCCTGCTTTCAGGCCTTGCGCAAGGTGGCGATGCCTGCCCGCGCAAGATCGAGCGCAGCGCAGCGGAAGGCGTTTTCTGCTGCCCAGGGCGCGATGCGCACGTCGTCGAGTAGCTGATCCATGACTTGCTTGCTCTTAGCCCGCATCGCGGCACACGCGGCTTCCAGGTCATCGTGGCTGGCGGCAGCGGTTTCCTCGCGGCAGGTGCGCACCAGGATGGTGAGTGCGGCATCGGCGAGTTTCTTGGCCATGGTGTCGAGGTTGGCGGTGTCCATCGTTCGTCCTTTCGAGGGGTGGTTGGCGTGACGTGATGAACGCGCTGTTCCCGATCAAAGCCAAGCTCAATCTGCGCAAACGACGAACAAATGATTGAAGAAAGTGACGATGGGACTCTCGATTCGCGCCTACGCGCGCCACCGTGGCGTGTCGCACGTGGCCGTGAAAAAGGCCATCGACACCGGACGGATCACGCAACTGGCCGACGGCACGATTGATCCGGATGCCGCCGACGCACAGTGGGCACAAAACACGCTGCAACCGCGCAAGGCCGTCGTGCAGGAGGTTGTGCTGGAGGTGGAGCAGGCGGTAGCCAGTGCGGTCAGCACAACCAAGGAGCGTCCGCAACGCACAGTCGCCACGCCGCAACGTGAAACGCCAGAGGCGTCTGCGCCGCCCTTGTCGGCAGGCGGAACGTCGCTGTTGCAGGCGCGCACCGTGAACGAGGTGCTCAAGGCCAAGCTCAACAACCTGGAGCTGGCGCACCGCAAGAAGGAACTGGTGGATCGGGCGCAGGCCGTGGCACACGTTTTCAAGCTCGCGCGCATTGAGCGCGATGCATGGTTGAACTGGCCTGCGCGCGTCTCCGGGCAGATGGCGTCCACGCTCGGCATCGACGCGCATCAGATGCACGTGGCGCTCGAATCTGCTGTGCGCGAGCACTTGATTGAGTTGGGCGAGTTGCGTCCCAGAGTTGATTGACTGGGGATTGATGACGATGGACTACGAAGGTGCCCAGGAAATCGAACGGGCGTGGCGCGATGGGCTCACTCCCGACCCGCTGCTCACGGTATCGGAATGGTCAGATCGCCACCGGATGCTCTCCAGCAAGGCGTCTGCCGAGCCGGGGCGCTGGCGCACCAGCCGCACGCCGTACCTCAAGGCGATCATGGATTGCCTGTCGCCGACTTCTCCGGTGGAGCGGGTGGTGTTCATGAAGGCGGCGCAGCTCGGTGCTACCGAGATGGGGTCGAACTGGATCGGCTACGTCATCCACCACGCGCCGGGGCCGATGATGGCTGTCTGGCCGACGGTGGAGATGGCCAAGCGCAATTCCAAGCAGCGGATTGACCCGCTGATCGAGGAGTCGTCGGCTTTGGCCGAACTGATCGCCCCGGCACGCTCGCGCGACTCAGGCAACACCATTTTGGCTAAGGAGTTCCGGGGCGGCGTGCTGGTGATGACCGGGGCGAACAGCGCGGTGGGGCTGCGCTCGATGCCGGTGCGGTATCTGTTCCTCGACGAGGTCGACGGCTATCCGTTGGACGTCGAGGGTGAAGGGGATGCGATCTCGCTGGCCGAGGCGCGCACGCGCACCTTTTCCAGGCGCAAGATCTTCATCGTGTCGACGCCGACGATCTCGGGGGCCTCGGCCATCGAGCGCGAGTACGAGGCCTCCGACCAGCGTCGCTTCTTCGTTCCGTGCCCGCATTGCAACCACCCGCAGTGGTTGCGCTTCGAGCAACTGCGCTGGGACAAGGGGCAACCGGAAACCGCTGCCTACATCTGCGAGGCCTGCGACACCGCGATTTCCGAGCATCACAAGACGTGGATGTTGGAGCACGGCGAATGGCGCTCGATGGCACAGGGCAAGACGGCTGGCTTTCACCTGTCGTCGCTGTACAGCCCCGTGGGCTGGCGATCCTGGCGTGACATCGCTGCCGCGTGGGAAGCCGCCGTCAACAAGGAGTCGGGATCGGCCGCCGCGATCAAGACTTTCAAGAACACCGAGCTGGGCGAGACCTGGGTCGAGGAAGGCGAAGCGCCCGACTGGCAACGGCTGGTCGAGCGCCGTGAGGATTACCGCATTGGCAGTGTGCCACTGGGCGGCCTGCTGCTGGTGGGTGCGGCCGACGTCCAGAAGGATCGCATCGAGGCCTCGATCTGGGCCTTTGGGCACGGCAAGGAGTCCTGGCTCATCGAGCACCGAGTCCTGATGGGCGATACCGCACGGGACGCGGTGTGGAAGGCGCTGGCCGCGATGCTGGCTGAGAACTGGACGCACGCCTCGGGGGTGGCGATGCCATTGGCGCGCTTCGCGTTGGACACCGGCTTTGCCACACAGGAGGCTTACGCCTTCGTGCGAGCCTGCCACGATCCGCGCGTCATGGCGGTCAAGGGCGTGCCGCGCGGTGCCGCGCTGATCGGCACACCGACGGCCATCGATGTGTCGCAGGGCGGCAAGAAGCTGCGCCGAGGCATCAAGGTGTTCACGGTGGCGGTTGGGATCGCCAAGCTGGAGTTCTACAACAACCTGCGCAAGAGCGCGGATGTGGGCGAGGACGGCTCGACCCCGGTGTTTCCAGCCGGGTTCGTCCATTTGCCAAAGATCGACGCCGAGTTCATCCAGCAGCTCTGCGCCGAGCAACTGATCACCCGCCGCGACCGCAACGGCTTCCCGGTGCGCGAGTGGCAAAAGATGCGCGAGCGCAATGAAGCGCTCGACTGCTACGTCTATGCCCGTGCGGCCGCATCCAGCGCGGGACTTGATCGCTTCGAGGAACGCCACTGGCGCGAACTGGAGCGGCAACTGGGGGTAGCACCCCCACCGGATGAGCCACCGCCCATCCACGACATCGAATTGAACGAGGCCACCCAACGCGGTGGCCTCGCTGCTTCTGGCACCCGCAATTCCGGTCGGCGCGTCATCCGAAGCCGTTGGCTTCGCTGACGGCGGCGGCTTCAAACCAAGGAGAACACATGAGTCTTGCCACCCGCATCGAGAGCCTGGTCATCCGCGTCGCCCAAGAGTTCAACGACGTCCGGGCGACGGCGGGAAACCTAGCCAGCCTTTCCACCACCGACAAGTCGAGTCTGGTCGCGGCGATCAACGAGCTGAAGGCGGCGGTGCTGTCCGCAACCGCCATCGACGACAACCAGATCGCCACCTCCACCACCTACTCGTCGAACAAGATCGTGTCGCTGCTCGACGCGCTCAAGGCCGACATCCTCGGTGGAGCAGACGCCGCCTACGACACCCTGGTGGAGATCCAGCAGTTGCTGCAGAACGGCACTACGGGCCTGGACGCTCTCCTCGCTGCCGTCAATCTGCGGGTGCGGTACGACGCGGCGCAAACCCTGACCGTTGCCGAACAACTGCAGGCGCGCACCAACATTGGTGCGGTTGCGGCCGCCGATGTCGGGAACACCGACACCGACTTCGTCGCGATCTTCGACGGGGTGCTGGCCTGATGAGCCTCGCCTCCAGCATCGCCGCCTTGGCGGCGCGCATCGGCTTCGAGGTCAAGTCCAAGATCGACGCCACACATCCCGGCCTTGCCCGGGTGTGGGTCAGCTTCGGCTACGTCAATGGCCAGGTCGTGATCGCCAGCGCGCGCAATGTGGCCAGCGTCGTGCGCACGGCGGCGGGCCGATACCGCGTGCATTTCGCAACGGCGATGCCGGATGCGAACTACTGCTGGACGGCGCTCGCGCGCAGCAGCACCAACAGCGGCCAGCAGCGTGTAGCCGTTGTACGCGCCAGCGCCGACCTGAAAACGGCCCAGTACGTCGATATCTCTTGCGCGACGACAGCAACGTCGTTTGACGACTCCTCCGAAATCAACCTCGTGGTGTACCGCTGATGGCCTACACAGAAATCCAACTCCAGGCCTTGGAGAGCGCGCTCGCCAAGGGCGAACGGCGCGTGACCTTTGCCGACAAGACGGTCGAGTACCGCTCGGTCGACGAATTGATGGCCGCCATCCGCGAAGTCAGGCGGGGCCTGCTTCAGCAGGCGGCTGAGACCGGGCTGCTGCCCGGTGCGCCACGCCAGATCCGCGTTACCACGCGCAAGGGGTTCTGAAATGGCGTGGTTCTCCCAAACGGTGCGCCGGTTGTTCGGTGCCTCGCCAGTACACGAAGCCGCAGGTCGTGGCCGTCGCTCGCTGGCTTGGATGCCCGGCAACCCGGGCGCGGTCGCGGCGATGTTGACAACCAACGCCGAGTTGCGCGGCAAGAGCCGTGACCTCGTCCGCCGCAATGCTTGGGCGCAGGCCGGTATCGAAGCCTTCGTGGCCAACGCGGTCGGCACCGGCATCAAGCCGCAGAGCCTGTCTGGCGACGAACGGTTCAAGGCCGAGGTGCAAGCACTGTGGCGCGATTGGGTTGAGGAAGCAGACGCGGCGGGACAGACCGACTTCTATGGCCTGCAGGCCCTGGCGTGTCGGGCGATGCTCGAAGGTGGCGAATGCCTGATCCGAATGCGGCCACGCCGTCCGGAGGATGGCCTGTCGGTGCCCCTGCAACTCCAGTTGCTGGAGCCCGAGCACCTGCCCATCAACCTGAACACCGATCTGCCGTCCGGCAACGTCGTGCGCTCCGGCATCGAGTTCGACAACCTTGGGCGGCGCGTTGCCTACCACCTGTACCGCTCGCACCCGGAGGACGGGCCGTACTTGTCACCGATTGCCCCGATGTCGGGCCAGGGCGGGATGGACACGGTGCGCATCGACGCCAAGGAGATCATTCACCTGTTCCGCGTGCTGCGCCCGGGGCAGATCCGGGGCGAGCCTTGGTTGTCGCGGGCCCTGGTCAAGCTCAACGAGCTCGACCAGTACGACGACGCCGAGCTGGTGCGCAAGAAGACCGCCGCGATGTTCGCGGGTTTCGTCACGCGCGCCAACCCTGAGGACAACCTGATGGGCGAAGGTGCAGCGGACGCCGACGGGATTGCGCTTGCCGGACTGGAGCCGGGCACGCTGCAGATCCTGGAGCCGGGCGAGGACATCAAGTTCTCCGATCCGGCTGATGTTGGCGGTTCGTACTCCGAATTCCTGCGCACCCAGTTCCGCGCGGTCGCCGCCGCCATTGGTATCACCTACGAGCAGTTGACCGGCGATCTGACCGGCGTGAACTACTCGTCTATCCGTGCCGGGCTGCTGGAGTTCCGGCGTCGCTGCGAGATGGTGCAGCACGGCGTGCTGGTGCATCAGATGTGCCGCCCGGTCTGGGCGGCCTGGATGAAGCAGGCGGTGCTCGCCGGGGCCCTGGATGCCCCGGGCTTTGCGCGTGGTGGGCCAGCCCGTCGCCGCCAGTACCTCGGGGTGAAGTGGATTCCCCAGGGCTGGCAGTGGGTTGACCCGGAGAAGGAATTCAAAGCGATGTTGCTGGCTATCCGCGCCGGCCTGATGAGCCGCTCGGAAGCCATCTCGGCCAACGGCTACGACGCCGAAGACGTCGACCGTGAGATCGCCGCCGACAACCAGCGCGCCGACGACCTCGGCCTGATCTTCGACTCAGATCCTCGCTACACGTCCAAGGACGGTGGCAGTGCCGAACCCAACCGCAACGCCAGCGTGCCTGACGCCACCGGCAGCCAAACGTCTTCCTGACCGGCCGCCAGACCGCCTTCCACAAGGATTCCCATGACCGTGCTACCCCATCTGGCTGCGCGCCTGTTCGGCGTGCCGCTGGCGATTCATCGGCCGAAACTCGACATCATCCTCTCCGTGCTCGGTGCGCGCATCGGCCTCGCCGACCTCGCCGCGCCCGTGGGTTACACGCCTGCGGCCCGCGCGCCTGGGCCTCCGAGCGGCAAGGTTGCCGTCATCCCGATCCACGGCACGCTGGTGCGCCGAACCTCGGGCCTCGAAGCCGAATCGGGTCTCGCCAGCTACACCGGTATCGCCGCGCAACTGGACGCCGCGCTCACCAGCCCCGAGGTCGCTGCGATCCTGCTCGACATCGACTCGCCGGGTGGCGAGTCGGGCGGCGTGTTCGATCTGGCCGACCGTATCCGCGTGGCGTCGCAAGTGAAGCCCGTCTGGGCCGTGGCCAACGACATGGCGTTCTCGGCGGCCTATGCGCTGGCGTCCGCCGCCACCCGCGTGTTCGTCGCGCGCACCGGCGGTGTCGGCTCGATTGGCGTCATCGCCATGCACATCGATCAATCCGTCAAGGACGCCAAGGACGGTGTTCGTTACACCGCCGTGTTCGCGGGCGAGCGCAAGAACGACCTCAACCCGCACGAGCCGCTCTCCGACGCCGCGCACGCGGTTCTCAAGGCCGAGGTGGATCGCGTCTACGAGCTGTTCGTCGAGACGGTCGCGCGCCATCGCGGCCTCGATGCGAACGCCGTGCGCGCCACGGAAGCGGGTCTGTTCTTCGGCCCGGATGCCGTTGCCACCGGTCTTGCCGATGCCGTCGGCAGCCTCGACGACGCGCTCACGCAACTCACGCAGTCGCTTTCCCCACTCCCGACTCAGGTGGCTACGGCCAGCCAAGCGGGCTTTCTTCGCAACCACCAGATGGAGTCTTTCATGAATGATCGAACCGACCCCGCTGCTTCTGATCGGCCTCTTGCTGATCCTGCTGGCAGTCATCCTCAACCGTCCGCCACCGCCACCGCGCTGAGCGTGGCCGACGCCGTCGAAATCGCCCAGACCTGCACGCTGGCCGGGCGAACCGACCTGATTGCGGGCTTCCTCGAAGCACAGTCCTCGCCCTCCCAGGTGCGCAGCCAACTGCTTGCGGCGCAGGCCGAAGCCAGTCCCGAAATCACCAGCCGCATCGCCCCCGACGCCGCGCGCCCTGTGGCCAGCAATCCGCTGATCGACGCCGCCAAGCAGATCGCAGCGCAATCCACCAAGAAGGAGATCTGAGATGCCCTCTCTCGCCGAACCTCTGAACCTGGGCGACCTGCTCAAGTACGAAGCCCCCAACCTTTACTCGCGCGACCGCGTCACGGTCGCTTCGGCCCAGAACCTGCCGCTGGGCACGGTGGTCGGCATCGTCACCGCAACGGCCAAGTTCAAACAGCTCGATCCGTCCGCAGAAGACGGCACGCAGGTCGCTGCTGGCGTGCTGCTGCAGGCCTGCGACGCCACCTTGATCGACCGTGACGACGGTCTCGTCGTCGCGCGCCACGCCATCGTCGCCCACCACGCGCTCGCGTGGCCCGACGCCATCACCACCGCCGAAAAACTCACCGCCATTGCGCAGCTTAAGGCGCTGGGCGTGCTCGTTCGCCAAGGAGCCTGACCATGAACAACCCCTTCAGCAATCCCGCCTTCTCGATGACGGCGCTGACCGCCGCCATCAACATCCTGCCCAACCGCTACGGGCGTCTGGAAGAACTGAACCTGATGCCGTCCAAGCCGGTACGGCAGCGCCAGATCGTCGTCGAGGAAATGAACGGCGTGCTCAACTTGCTGCCTACGCTGCCACCGGGTTCACCCGGCACGGTTGGCGTGCGTGGAAAACGCAAGCTGCGCTCCTTCGTGGTGCCGCACATCCCGCACGACGACGTGGTGCTGCCGGAGGAAGTCCAAGGCATCCGTGCCTTCGGCTCGGAAACCGAAACCGAGACGGTGGCAGGCGTGATCGCGCGCCATCTGGAGACGATGCGCAACAAGCATGCGATCACGCTGGAGCACCTGCGCATGGGTGCGCTCAAGGGCGTGATCCTCGACGCGGACGGCTCGGTTCTCTACGACCTGTTCGATGCCTTCGATATCACCCAGCAGGCGGTGGCCTTCGAGCTGGGCACGGCGGGCACCAATGTGAAAGCCAAGTGCACCACGGTGCTGGCAACCATCGAGGAGAATCTCAAAGGCGAGTTCATGAATGGTGTCCATTGCCTGTGCTCGCCGGAGTTCTTCGCCGCGCTCACCGGCCACGCCAAGGTCGAGAAGGCCTTCGAGAACTGGCAGAACGGGGCAATCCTCATCAACGACGTGCGTCGCGGCTTCACCTACGGCGGTATCACCTTCGAGGAGTACCGGGGTCAGGCCACCGATGCCAGCGGAACCGCACGCCGTTTCATCGCCGCTGGCGAGGCTCATGCCTTCCCGCTGGGCACCATCGACACCTTCGGCACCTACTTCGCACCGGCGGATTTCAACGAAACCGTCAACACGGTCGGCCAGCCGCTGTACGCCAAGCAGGAGCCGCGCAAGTTCGACCGGGGCACCGATCTGCACACGCAGTCCAACCCGCTGCCGATGTGCCATCGTCCGGGTGTGCTGGTGAAGTTGACGGTGGCGTGATGAGTCTCGTCGAGCAGATCTACGAATCGGCCGCCAATGCCGGGCTCTTGAAGGACTGCCTCTGGCGTCCTTCGGACGGCACGACAGCGCAGCTCCACCCGGTTGGCTTCGCCGCTCCGGATGACACCATGTTCGATGGGCTGGCCTCGACCACCGACCACCAGATGTCGTATCCGGCCTCGGTGTTCGTGGGTCTGGCCCCGCGCGACACGGTGGAGATCGGCGGAGTGATCTATCAGGTGCGCGACATCCGAGCCGTGGGCGATGGCTCGGAGATGCGCGCCAAGCTCACAAGGCTCTGACCCGTGTCCGGCAACTCGATCCGCGAACAGATTCTGCTCGCGGTGATGGCGGCTGTCCGCACGCCGGTGGAATCGCTCGGGGCCACGCTGCACCGCTCGCCCACGGTGGCCATCAGCCGGGAGCGATGCCCGGCGCTGGTGGTGTTCCCCGAGTCCGAATCCATCACCGAGCGCGCCAACGACCGCGTCACGCGCGAACTGATCGTGCGCCTCGTCGCGCTGGCCCGCGCGGTGCCGCCCGCGATTCCGGAGACAGAAGCCGACCGGCTGCTCACTGCTGCCCACGCCGCGCTGCTGGCCGACCGGAACCTGGGTGGCTTGAGCCTTGGCATCCGCGAGCAGGAATGCGAATGGGACGTCGAGGACGCCGACGCGGTGGCCGCCGCTATTCCCGCGCGCTACGCGATCACCTACCGGACGCTCGACACCGATCTTTCAACCAACGGATGACTCCCATGACATCACTCGTTTTGATCCGCCCGCACACCCACGCGGGCAAGCCGCTCCAGCCGGGCGAACGGCTTGACGTGGAAGGCGGCACCGCCGACTGGCTCATCGCCAACGGCATCGCCCGCCACGACCGCCAGCCCGCGCCCGTGCCGCAGCCGGAAGGCGACAGCGCTCCCATCGAAGTCAAACCCACTCCCACCCAACGCAAGGAATCCAAATCATGAGCACTTACGCCAGTTTTCAGGGCCGCGTCTTCCTCGGCAAGCGCGACGAGTCCGGCCAGCCCATCGAAGTGCGCTCGCCCGGCAACGTCGCCGAGCTCAAGCTCTCGCTCAAGACCGACGTGCTGGAGCACTACGAGAGCCAGACCGGTCAGCGCTCGCTCGACCACCGGATGGTCAAGCAGAAGTCGGCCACCGTGAACCTCACCATCGAGGAGTTCACCAAGGAAAACCTCGCCCTAGCGCTGTACGGCAACCACGTCACCGGCAGCACAGGCACTGTGACCTTTGAGCCCATCGGCGGCGCGGCTCCGGTGGTCGGCGACCGTTACTTCTTCGCCCATCCCAAGGTCTCGGCGCTGGTGGTGACCGACTCGGCAGGCACGCCCGCGACGCTGACGGCGGGGACGCACTACACCGCCGACACCGACTTCGGTGCCCTCCAGTTTCTGGATACCACCGGCTTCACCGCGCCGTTCAGGGCCGCTTACAGCTACGGCGTCGCTACCGAGATCGGCATCTTCACGCAGGCACTGCCCGAGCGTTACCTGCGGCTCGAAGGCATCAACACCGCGCAGGGCAACGCCAAGGTGCTGGTGGAGCTGTACCGCGTGGCCTTCGACCCGCTGAAGGAAATCTCCTTCATCTCGGACGAGTACAACAAATTCGAGCTGGAAGGCTCGCTCCTGGCCGACACCACCAAGCCCTACGACGCGGTGCTCGGCCAGTTTGGCCGCATCGTGCAACTGTGATGGGGACTGCCATGAGCGATCTGGAAACCCTCATCCCGCAGGCGGTGGAGCTGGTCATCGATGGCGAGCCGCTGACGATCAAGCCACTCAAGGTCGGTCAGATGCCCGCCTTCCTGCGCGCTATCACCCCGGTGATGCAGCAGATCGGCGGCGATGGCATCGACTGGCTGGCACTGTTCGGCGAGCGCGGCGACGACCTGCTGACCGCAGTGTCCATCGCCGTCGGCAAACCGCGCGCGTGGGTCGACGCGCTCGATGCCGACCAGGCCATCCTGCTGGCGGCCAAGGTGATCGAGGTCAACGCCGATTTTTTTACCCGGACGGTGATGCCTCGGCTCGACGGGCTGATCGCGCGGACGGGCGCGACGGCAGCAATGGCCACGGGTGGTTCGACACCGTCCAGCACCTGATAGCCAACGGCCACCGGTTGCCGGACATCCTCGACTACACCCTGGCGCAGGTGCGCGGCTTCGCTGCCGCCACCGCGCGGGTGGACGCCGCACGCGATGCGCGGCTGCTCTCGCTGATCGCCATCGGCGCGCGCGGCGATTCGCGTCACCTCGACCAGACCCTCGACAGGCTCCAAGACCATGCGCATCTCGGTTCGCATCGATAGCAAGGCCGCGCAGGCGCAGTTGCGCCGCTGGGGCGGCGAGTTCCGCGAGAAGGTGCAGAAGGCGGTCGCGCGCGGCATCGCCAGTGAGGCCACCGAACTCAAAGAGGACGTGCGCAGCCACGTCGCAGGCCAGATGGCGGTGGTCAAGAAATCCTTCGTCAAGGGTTTCACCGCCAAGGTGCTCGACAAGGATCGGAGTCGGCTGCCCGCGCTCTACGTCGGCTCGCGCATCCCGTGGTCGGGCATCCACGAGCGTGGCGGCGTCATTGGTGGCCGGATGCTGATCCCGCTGCACGGGCGCGTGGGCCGCAAACGCTTCAAGGCGCAGATCGCCGAGCTGATGCGCGGTGGCAATGCCTATTTCATCAAGAACGCCAAGGGGAACATCGTGCTGATGGCCGAGAACATCAAGGAACACGACCGGCCACTGTCGGGCTTCAAGCGCCGCTACCGCAAGGCCGAGGGCGTCAAGCGCCTCAAGCGCGGCGCGGACGTGCCCATTGCCGTGCTGGTGCCGCGCGTGCAGCTCAAGAAGCGTCTGAACGTCGAACGCATCGTCGCAGGGCGCATCCCGCGCCTCTCCGCCCGCATCGAGAAGCAGTTGCGGCTGGTGGACTGAAGATGGCGAACCGAATTTCCATCCTCGTTGCGCTCGAAGGGGCCGATGAGGGGCTCAAACGCGCCATCACCTCTGCCGAGCGCAGCCTCGGCGAGTTTGGCTCGAACGCCAAGACCGCTGGCGACAAGGCCGCCGCTGGGATGGCCGAGGTCAAGGCCGGGATGAACGCCTTCGGCGATCAGGTCGCCAAGGCCAAGACGCAGTTGTTGACCTTCCTCACCCTCAACTGGGCGGCGGGCAAGGTGCAGGAGATCGTCCAGATCGCCGACGCCTGGAACATGATGTCCGCGCGCCTGAAGCTCGCCACCGCAGGCCAGCGCGAATACACGGTCGCGCAGAAGGAGTTGTTCGCCATCGCGCAGCGCATCGGCGTGCCGATCCAGGAAACCGCCACGCTCTACGGCAAGCTCCAGCAGGCCGTGCGGATGCTGGGTGGCGAGCAGCAGGATGCCCTCTCGCTCACCGAAAGCATCTCGCAAGCACTACGCATCTCGGGCGCATCGGCCACAGAGGCGCAGTCCTCCCTGCTGCAGTTCGGGCAGGCGCTGGCCTCGGGCGTGCTGCGCGGCGAGGAATTCAACTCCGTCGTCGAGAACAGCCCGCGTCTGGCCAAGGCGCTCGCCGATGGTCTGAACGTGCCCATCGGACGGCTGAGGAAGCTCGCCGAAGAAGGGCGGCTCACCGCCGACGTGGTGGTCAACGCGCTGATGAGTCAGAAGGACAAGCTGGCCGCCGAGTACGCGCAGTTGCCGGTGACCGTCAGTCAGGCCTTCACGCGCCTGTCGAACGCCTTCGGCCAGTGGATCAGCAAACTTGACGAATCGACCGGCTTCACCAAGAAGCTCGCCGAGGCGCTGACGTGGCTGTCGGAGAACCTGGACACGGTGATGAAGTGGCTGGGTCGGATCGCCGAGGTCGGCCTCGCGGTGCTGGTCTACCGCCTGATCCCTGCGCTGATCATCGCGTGGCAGACGGCGGGGGCGGCAGCGGTGACAGCCGCCAGCACCACGGCGGCGGCGTGGGCAACGGCCAACCTGTCGTTGTCGAACGCCATCGCCACGGTCGGCAAGCTGCGCGTGGCCTTCGGCGTGCTCGGCGCGGCCATCATTGGCTGGGAGATTGGGACGTGGCTGTCAGAGAAGTTCGAGATCGTCCGCAAGGCGGGTATCTTCATGGTCGAGGTGCTGATGAAGGGCATCGAGCACCTGCGCTTCCAGTGGGAGGTGTTCGCCGCCATCTTCACATCCGACACCATCGCCGAAGCCACCAAGCGCCACGAGCAGCGGCTCGCGGAGATGAATCGCATCTTCGCCGAGATGTACGCGGACGCCACCGAAGGCGCGAACGCCGCCAAGGGCGCGATGAACACCGCCGCGACCGCTGCCGAGGAGATCGCCAAGCGGCTCGAAGCCGTGCGCCAGGGCACGCAGGAAGCGGTCGGACGCGGCATCGAAGCGGTGCACGCCGCGCTGGAGAAGCTCAAGTCCCGGCTGGGCGAGGTCGAACAGGCCGTCGGCAAGGCCCAAGGCGTGGTCAACGATGCCACCGCCAAGATGGCCGAAGCCTACAAGGGGCTGACGTCCATCGTCGAGGCCAGCCTCGCCCAGCAGGTGCAGGCGGTGAAGAACCGCTACGACCAGGAGAAGGCGGAACTGGATCGCACCCAGCAATCCGAAACCGCCAGGATCACCAAGTCTACGCAGCTGCTCGCCGAGGCACTGACGCAGCAGGCGACCCTGCGCCGTCAGGCCACGACCGAGACGCTCGGCCTGATCGATCAGGAAACGCAGGCGCGCAAGGACGCCGCCGCCCGGCAAGGCCAGACCGAGGACGAGCGCCGGGCCAACGTGCAGCGTGTCGAGAACGACATCCTCGCCACCAAGCGCCAGACCCTGGCGCAGGCGCTCTCCGAGTACCGCCAGCACATCGACGCCCTCAACGCCGAAGCCAACCGGCATCTGGCGGAAGTGCAGCGCATCGAGGAAGCCAAGCGCCAGTTGTCGATGTCCACGGAGGAGCGCATCCGCGACATCCGCCGC
Source organism: Hydrogenophaga sp. NH-16 (assembly GCF_004006415.1). Classification (NCBI taxonomy): domain Bacteria; kingdom Pseudomonadati; phylum Pseudomonadota; class Betaproteobacteria; order Burkholderiales; family Comamonadaceae; genus Hydrogenophaga; species Hydrogenophaga sp. NH-16. Next base: position 745,194 of record NZ_CP029344.1, on the reverse strand, counting down.
CAGGGCATGACGGAGTATGAGGCGACTGAGGATCGCAAGCGCCAGATCGCGGAGATGCAGGAGCAGGCGCGCCGGGCGCTGGCCAACGGTGAATTGGAGCTTGCCCGCCAGCTTGCGCAGAAGGCGATGGACATGGCCGCGCAGGTGCCCACGCAGAAGGAGCAGTACATCCGCGCCACCGCCGTGTCGGTGGTCGAACGCAGCTTCACATACAACACCGACCAGGACTACAAGGCGGCGGTCGTCACCGTCGCCATCAGCGACGCGCTGCGCTTTGATTTCACGGGCTCGCCGGCCAGCAGAACCTTCACGCGGGCAACCAATAGCACCAAGACGCGCGACACGGTGGTGGCCGACGCGGGCACCTACGTCGGCGTCGTGCCGCTGACGCAGGCTGCCAATATGGGCGACTTCACCATCAAGGGCGCGTCCATCTACACGCAGCTCGTGCCCAGCGCCCAGACCGAGACGCCGATCTCGGGCGTGCCCCCCTACGCCGCAGCAGGTTTGCCGGTACCGGGCGCTGCACCCGTGAGCTACACGGCCAGCCATGCCTGGAACACCAGCATCAAATTCAACCTGCCCGGCGGCTGCCTGCCGGGGTCGCTGTCCATCGTCACCGATGGCATCACGATCTTCGACGATGCGGGCCTGCTCAAGACCGCCAGCGGCCTGCTTGGCACCATCGACTACGCCAACGGCATCCTGAGCCTGAACTACGGCTCGATGTCGGGCAGCAAGGCCATCACCTACACGCCCGCCGCGCAGTTGCAGCGCGCACCGCAAAGCTCTGAGATCGCGGTCACGCCCGAGTCGCGCAGCCAGTCTTACGTCGGCACGGTGAACCCGGTGCCACAGCCCGGCACGTTCTCGGTCAGCTACATGGCGCAGGGGCGCTGGTACGTGCTGTCGGATGGCGGCAATGGCTCCCTCAAAGGGCTGGATGCCAGCTACGGCGCGGGCACTTTCAACAAGAACACCGGCGCGTTCGTCGTCACGCTGGGCGCACTGCCCGACGTGGGCTCGTCGCTGATCCTGACGTGGAACGTGCCGACCCAGGAAACGCAGCAGCCAACTGCCGCCCTGAAGGCTTCGCAGGCCCTGCAGCTTGCCCCACCCGAAGGAAAGAGTGTTCAGCCGGGGACGCTCACCATCACCTGGCCACACGAGAGCGGCTCGGGCACGCGCACGGCGTCCGCCACCACGTCTGGCGAGCTCAGTGGTGCTGCCACCGGTAGTCTGAACGTCGCGCAGAACCTCTTGAGCTTCGCGCCAAATGTCCTGCCGCCCGTCGGCGCGCTGCTGACCGTGGACTACGTTGCGGGCCCCAAGCAGGAAGACAGCTTCGCGCACCCCTCGCGCGATGGCCAGGGCAAGGTGCCGGTGACTGCAACCCTGGGCTCCATCGAGCCGGGTTCATTGGAGATCGAGTGGAACACCCTGACGGACACCGCCGTGCTCGGGGTCTACACGCTGCAGCAGATTCAGGCGATGGGGCTGGGCCTGTGGAACGGGGTCGATCCCACGCAATACGCCCGCGACGATGGTGCGGGCAATGTGCTGCGCGCAGGCCAAGTCATCGGTAGCGTCAACTACGCCACCGGGGCGGTGCAGTTTCAGCCGGATGTGACGATCAAGATTCCAAGCCCGGTGTATACCGAACAGCGCCTTGGTTGGGCCTCGGGCGTGGGCCAAATGTTTCGCCTCAACTACGGCGGCATCAGCTATGTGGATGCGCCGTCCATGTACCCCAACGACGAGTCCGGCCGCGTCTTGCTGCGCTACAACAGCGCGGGCTCGACCAGCAACCACAGCGAAACCTTTGCGTTCAGTCCATCGTTTCGGCTGGTGCCGGGCGTCAATGCACAGGTCGTGACGGGCTCCGTGGTGCTCCACAACGGCGGGTTTCATGGGCCCTGGGGGGACAACGGTCAGGGCACGTTGCGTGAATTCACACCCAGCGGCTGGGTTCAGCGCGGCACGATCAACTATCTGTCGGGTGAAGTGACTCTCACTTCATGGGTGGCTGGTGCGTCCAACACCTGGGCGCGTGCCAGCTGCGTGACCACGGTGGGCGAGAACATCTCCAGCGAGTACGTGTTTCGCACGGGTGCTGCGCCACTTCGCCCAGGATCGCTCTCCATTCAGTTCGCCCGCGCGGTGGGTGGAACCCAGACCGTGACGGCAGGCATCGACGGCACGATCACCGCGTCTGGCGTCATCGGCAGCGTCGATTACGACACTGGCCTTGTGCGAGTGCGGTTTGGCACCGTGGTCACGGCGGCGGGCAACGAGAGCGAGCCGTGGTTCGACGCCGAGAACGTGCGGCCAGACGGCAAGATCTTCCGGCCAGAGCCGGTCGCGGCTTCCAGCCTGCGCTACAGCGCCGTGGCCTACAGCTATCTGCCCCTGGATGCGGCGTTGCTGGGCATCGACCCGGTACGCCTGCCCAGCGACGGGCGTGTGCCGATCTTCCGTCCAGGAGGCTTCGCCGTCGTCGGCCACACCGGTCGCATCACCGCCTCGGTCAGCAACGGCCAGACCATAGATTGCGCGCGGGTGCGTCTGTCGCGCGTGCGCGTGGTCGGCCACGACGGCGTGGTGATCCACAGCGGCTACACCACCGATCTGGAAGCGGGAACCGTCACCTTCACCAATGTCGCGGGCTACAGCCAGCCCGTGACCGTGGAGCACCGCATCGAGGACATGGCCGTGGTGCGCGACGTGCAGATCAGCGGCGAAATCAGCTTCACGCGGCCTTTGACGCACCAGTACCCGCTGGCCAGTGTGGGCGATCCGCTGTCCGGCAGCTTCGTGTCCAGCGCGCTGGTGGCCGGAGACCTGTTCGCCCGCGTGAACCTCGTGTTCGACCAGAGCAGCTGGAACGGCAGCTGGTCGGACGACCTCGTGGGCAGCGCCGCCACCGCGACCTTCAACCACACGCAATACCCGATCACCGTGAGCAATCGCGGCGCGCTCACCGAGCGCTGGGTGGTGCGCATGACCAACAGCACCTCGTTCGAGGTGATCGGCGAGAACGTCGGCGTGATCGCCACCGGCAACACCAGCGCCGACTGCGCGCCCAACAACCCGGCCACCGGGGTGCCGTACTTCCGCCTGCCCGCGTTGGGCTGGGGCAACGGCTGGGCCACGGGGAACGTGCTGCGCTTCAACACCATCGGCAGCCAGTTCCCGGTCTGGGTGGTGCGCACCGTCCAGCAGGGGCCGGAATCCGTGCCCGACGACCACTTCACGCTGCTCATTCGCGGCGACGTGGATACGCCTTGATCCAGAGGAACCATCGCAATGACCGGCCTCACCGTCAAATACTTCAACAGCGGCATGACAGGTGCGCCGCAGATCGCCAACAACTGGGGCGATCTGGTGACGATGCTCGACGCTTGCCTCGTCAACGGCTTCGCGCTCAAGGCCATCGACACGCTGACCTGCGCCGATGGCATTGTCACTGCCAGCATCAGCGCGGGCCATGCCTACCGGCCCGAGCAGGTGGTCGAGATCGCCGGGGCCGACCAGCCGGAATACAACGGCGAGGTGAGGGTGATCGCCACGACTGCGACCACCTTCACCTACGCGGTTACCGGCACGCCTGCATCGCCCGCGACCAGCGCGACCAGTCTCTCGGCCAAGGTCGCGCCGCTGGGCTGGGAAAAGGCGTTCGCGGGTACGAACAAAGCAGCCTACCGCAGTCAGAACCCTGCTTCGCCGCAGAACCTGCTGCTGATCGACGACGACCTCAAGACGCCCGGCTACACGACGACCTGGGCCAAGTGGGCCAACGTCGGTATCGTCGAAGGGCTGTCGGACATCGACACCATCGTCGGTGCGCAGGCCCCGTTCGATCCGAACAACCCGACGCAGAACTGGAAACAGGTCGCGGCCAATCAGTGGGGTTGGTACAAGTGGTACCACGCTCGGAGCAACCAGTACGAGAGCAACGGCGACGGCGGCGCGGGTGGTCGCAATTGGGTGCTCATTGGCGACGACCGGCTGTTCTTCCTGTTCGTCACCAATGCCGCCGGATACAACTGGTACGGGCGCAACGCTTACTGCTTCGGCGACCTCATCAGTTTCAAACCTGGTGACGAATACGCCACGGTGCTGTGTGCCGACGACAACTACTCGGGCATGAGCAACTACTGGAGCTATCCCGGCCAGTTCAGCGGCTACGGGCTCACGCAGTCGCTGGAGTTCACGGGCAAGACGCTGCTGCGCAACCACACCCAGCTTGGCAACCCGGTGCGTTTCGGCCTCACCTCGCTGAACACCAACAACTCCAGCCAAGTCTGCGGGCGCGGGCCGATGCCGTTTCCGAACGGGCCAGACTTCAGCCTGTGGCTGTTGCCCACCTACGTGCGCGAGGAGTCGGGCCACATGCGCGGCCTGATGCCCGGCATGCACTGGATGCCGCAGGATCGGCCCTACAGCGACCAGACCATCGTCGACAACGTGGTGGGCCAGGCGGGCAAGAAGTTCCTGCTGGTCAGGACGCAGTACAGCTCGGAAACCGAGGGCGCGCAGATCGCCTTCGACATCACCGGGCCCTGGAGGTAAGCCGTGGCGTGGTGGGACAGCGTGGCGTCCTTGACGCCGGTCGCGGCGTGGGACGCGCTGCATTTTTCAGATGGGCAACTGCAGGATCAGGTCGGCGGCAATGCCGTCACCGTGCAGGGCGGCGTGGTCACGCCATTCCCCCTGCACGGGCTGTATGGGCAGGACAAGCCGTGGCCGCTGGCGACACCGTTGTCCTTGTCCGGTGAGTTCGTGCTCGCGGGCTTCGTGATGCACGTCAGCCGGGGACTGGTGTTCTACAAGACCCTCGGCGACAGCAGCAACTACTTCCTGGATCAGGAATCTAACGGTGCGATCTACCAGTACGCCAATGGCACGGGCGGCCAGGTGGGCAGCGGGCCAGCCTGGGGTACGCCCAAGTTCATGGCGCTGGTGGTCAGCCCGTCCAGCGCCCGCGTCTATCTGAACAACGACTGGGCGGGGGCGGCCTTCGCACGCGCGTGGGTGGCGGACACCGTAGGCGGCATCGGCTACTACGCCGACGGCAACGAATACAACATCGGCGGTAGCGAGCGCTTCTACGCCGCCGGTTTGTGGTCGGGTGCCGCCAGTCTTGCCGATCTGCGCGCGCTGGAGGCAGCGTGCCGCACCGCGCTCGCAGGCCCGCCAGTCGGCGTTCATGTCGCTGCCTTCGCCCGCTGGCACAGCCCGAACTCCGATCAGTGGAATCAGCCGGGCAGCCATCCGCGCCAGTTTCGCGGCCTACCCGGCGCACGCAGGAACATCTACTTCGGGGGTGATGGCCAGATCAGCGGCACCGTCAAGGAAAAGGGTTCACCCGACCAGCCGCTGCTGCGGCAGGTGCTGCTCTATAGCGAGAACACGCACACGCTGGTGGCCGACACCTGGTCGGACGCCGCTGGCAACTACTGCTTCGAGCGGCTCGACCGCGCGCAGACCTACACCGTGATCAGCACCGACTACCAGCAGATGTACCGCGCCGTCATCGCCGACAGGCTCCGGCCGGAGGCCATGCCATGACCGTCGCCATCACGCAGGAACACAACGAGGCGCGGCTGGCGGGCACGCTGTCCTTCCTGGACGCAGGCAGCAATACGGCGCGGCTGCGCATCTATGGCGGAACGCGGCCGCCCAATCCGTCCGCGACGCCCACGAGCGCGATGCTGGTCGAGATCGCGCTCACCAAGCCCGCAGGCACGGTGGCAGGCGGACTGCTGACGCTCACGCAGCAGGAAGACGGCCTCATCATGGTCACGGGCATCGCTACCTGGGCGCGGCTGGTCAACGGCGACGAGGTGACGGCGCTCGACCTCGATTGCAGCGGCACCGATGGCGACGGCGACGTGAAGCTGGCCAGCGCCAACCTCTATCTGGGCGGCGACGCCCGGATGGTGTCGGCGATCCTCGGCTGAATGCGAGGGATGAACGATGCCGACGAACTCCGGGCAGAACGTCGATCTGGCGTTCGACCGGCCTGCCGCACAGGATGCTGAACTGATTTTCGGCGCGGACTATGTGCCACCGCGCAACGACATGGCGGTGCAGGCCACACTGCCGCCGCCAGTCGCCAGCATCCACTTCATGCCGCCTGCGCGACTGGAGGTGCTGGCCGCGCTGCCGGGCCTCACGGTCAGCACGCTGATCCTGCGGCCCAGCGTTCCGCTGCACGTCGGCACCGCCAGCCTGCCGGGCGTGGTGTTTACCGGCGAGCTGCACTACACCTCGCGCACCCAGCGCCCCACGGTGGGCCAGACGGCCAGCGCGTGGCAACAGGCCACGCAAACGGAAGACGGCGCGACGTGGGGCCGACAGGACGCCACGGCTGCGCCCGCAGGCTGGGGCGCGCGCTGGCAGCGCGGCAACGTGTCGGCGCACGGCGTCGCGCATCGGCTACCGCCGGTGTTGCTGGCCTTGCCGATGCAGCGCCGCGCGGGCCAGCAGCAGGCCACGCGGCTGCACGGTGCAACTGGGTTCGGCCATCAGGACGCGACCGCCACCGCGCAGATCCGGACTGGCTTGTTCCAGAACGCCACCGGGCTGCGCGACGCCACTCGGTTTGCGCATCAGGACGGTGATCGCACCAAGCGCGCAAGTCGGCTTGCTCGTTGGCAGCACGCTCGGCTGCTGACCCAGCACCAGGGCACGGACTTCCAGAGCGCGATCCCGTGGCCCGTGGGCTGGCGAGGGAGGTATCAGGACGCGATGCGCCCGCCACCGGGCATCAGCGTCTGGATCGTGCCGGAGCCGCCCGAGCCGTCGCGCTGCTACACGCCGAGCGGCCATCTACTGTTCGTTGCACTGGCCCCGGCCAGCGCCCACCTGCTGTTCTTCTGCGAAAACCACAGCGCCCCGTCCGATGGCGAGCCGGTGGTCGTTCCCATTCGGAGGGTGTACTTCGTGATCAACAACGTGACCCTGCACCGGCTGCCCGATGGAATGCCGGTGCCGGTGTTCAACCTGTCACTGTCGCTCGACGCCGCGTCCTGGACGTGGGGGTTCGACGCGCAACTGCCCGCCACGGCGGAAGCCCTGGTCGCGCCCGGCAACGCCTCCGGCCCGGTTGAACTCGTGGCCAGCGTCAACGGCACGCAGTTCCGCGTGTTGGCCGAAAGCATCAGCCGCGAGCGCAGCTTCGGTGACGCCAGCATCCGCGTCTCGGGTCGTGGGCGCAACGCCGTGCTGGCCGCGCCCTATGCGCCGGTGATGAACTTCCAGCAGCCGCAGGCCCGCACTGCCCGACAGCTGATGGACGACGTGCTCACGCTCAACGGTATCCCGCTGGGTTGGGACATCGATTGGGGCCTCACGGACTGGAACGTCCCGGCCGGAGTGTTCACCCAGCAGGCAACATGGATAGAGGCACTGAGCACCATCGCCGGTGCCGCTGGCGGCTACCTGATACCGCATCCCTCCGAGCAGAGCATCCGCGTCCGGCACCGCTATCCGGTCGCACCGTGGGAGTGGGCCAGCGTCACACCGGATTTCGTGCTGCCGGTGGACGCCGTCGCCCGCGAGTCGCTGCGCTGGATCGAGAAGCCTGCGTACAACCGGGTGTTCGTCTCGGGCCAGGACGTGGGCGTGCTCGGCCAAGTCACGCGCGCAGGAACAGCCGGTGACGTTCTGGCCCCGATGGTGGTCGATGCGCTGATCACCGATGTGGTGGCTGCGCGCCAGCGTGGCATCGCGCTGCTGGCCGACACCGGGCCGCAGATCGAAGTCAGCCTGCGCCTGCCGGTGCTGGCTGAGACGGGGATCATCGAGCCGGGGGCCTTCGTCGAGTACCAGGACGGCAGCGTCACCCGGCTGGGCATCGTGCGCTCCACGCAGGTCGAGGTCGGGATGCCCGAAGTCTGGCAGACGCTGGGGGTGCAGAGCCATGCATAACCTGTACGACCAGTTCCGCCAACTCATCCCCGATCCTCCGCTGCAGGCGGGCACGGTGGTCAGCGTTGGCAACGGCGTGGCGACCGTGGCCTTGCCCGGTGGCGGCCTGATCCGCGCGCGCGGCAGTGCCGTCGTCGGTCAGCAGGTGTTCGTCCGCGACGACGCCATCGAGGGCATCGCGCCCAGCCTGACGCTGGAAGTCATCGAAATCTGAATCCCACACATCCTTCTGTTCAACCCCGAACCCGCCTTGGTGCCCTGTGCATCAGGCGGGTTTCGTATTTCTGGAGACCCCCTAATGACCGAAGAAAACCAACCCGCTGCCTTCGTGGAAAACATGCTGCTCTTGCGCCGCGAGGACTTTGACGAACTGCTCGAACGCGCCGCCGAACGCGGGGCCGAGCGTTGCCTCGCGCATCTCGGCCTGGAGAACGGCAGTGCGGCGAAGGACATCCACGAGCTGCGCGACCTGCTGGAAGCGTGGCGCGATGCGCGCCGCACCGCATGGCAGACCACCATCAAGGTGCTGACCACGGGCCTATTGGCGGCGTTGCTGGTCGGTGCCGCCATCAAGCTCAAGCTGCTGGGCGGTGCGCCATGAGTGCCCGGCCCCAACTGTGCCTGTTGGACGACTGGCGGCAAGTCGCGCGTCGGGCATGGAGCTTTCGCTTCTCTCTCGTCGCGGCCGTCTTCACGGTGGCGGAAGTGGTGGTTCCACTGTTCGGCGACGTGCTGCCGCGTGGGGTGTTCGTGCTGCTGGCCTTCAGCGCCAGCATCGGCGCGGCCATCGCACGGCTCGTCGCCCAGCCGGAGATGTACCGATGATCCGGCCACCGCAACGCAGAACCGTGGCCGCGCTGACGCTGTCCGCCGCCGCGCTGGTCGGCATCGTGCTGCACGAGGGATACACCGACCGCGCGGTGATCCCGGTCAAGGGTGATGTGCCGACCATCGGCTTCGGCACGACTTCGGGCGTGAAGATCGGTGACACCATCACGCCGCCGAAGGCGCTGGCCCGGGCGCTCACCGACATGCAGCAGTTCGAGGGCGCATTGAAGCAATGCGTCACCGTGCCCCTGGCCCAGCACGAGTACGACGCGCTGGTGAGCTTCTCCTACAACGTCGGCAGCAGCGCGTTCTGCAAGTCCACGCTGGTCAAAAAGCTCAACGCCGAGGACTACGCCGGAGCCTGCGCCGAGCTACTGCGCTGGCGCTTCTTCCAGGGCAAGGACTGTGCACTGCCTGCCAATGCCCGGCTCTGCGGCGGGCTGGCCATACGTCGGCAAGCCGAGTACCGCCAATGTCTCGGGGAAGGTGCCCCATGACGCTGATCCCTTGGCCTTATCGCCCACTGGCCTTGGCTGCGCTGGCGGTTGCGCTGATCGGATTCGGCTGGGTGAAGGGCGCGAGCCGCGTTCAAGCGCAGTGGGATGCCGCCGTCCAGCAACAAACCCTGCAGACCGCTGCCACTCGCCAACGTCAGGCGCAAACCACCGTCAAGGTCGTCACCGAGTACGTCGACCGCGTCCGCGTCGTCCGCGAAAAGGGCGACACCATCATCAAGGAAGTTCTCGTCTATGTGCCCGTTGAAGCCGATGCTGCTTGCACTATCAACCGTGGCTTTGTGCGCCTGCACGACGCTGCCGCCGCCGGTGAGCTGCTCAAGCCCGCCGGAGATGCTGATGCGCCCGCCGCAGGCCTTGCGCTCTCTGCCGTCGCCGGAACCGTCGCAGGCAACTACCAGTCCTGCCACGAAAACGCCGAGCAACTGAGGGCGTTGCAGGCGTGGGTCAGGGAGATGGCTGCCCCCGCGAGGTGAGAAATCCGTGGGGCAGACCATTGAGCCTGAACTGCGGCGCTGAGTCTATGGCAGCGGGAAGGTGTTGCTCGGCCTCGTGGCGCGGCGCGAGGCTGAGACGCCCCTGATCCTGCAAGCCACGGCTGGCTGATGGCCCATATCTAGGCACAACAAGCATATTCATGATAAAATATGCTTTAGATGAATTATCAGAATAGGCAAGATCGTGGCTTTCGAGAGCGTTGAAGAACTCATCCGGGCGGCGCGCAATGGGCGCAGTCAGAAGGAATTCGCCGATCTGCTGGAGGTCGATCAGTCGATGGTGAGCAAGTACGAACGGGGCAAGGCCAGTCCGCCGATCAGCGTCATCAACCGCTGTATGCGTCTGGTGCATACCGCCCAGGGCGAGGCGGCGCCGTCGGCGGAACAGCTCGCCGACCGCGTGCGCGAATCCTTGGCCGATCCGAAATTGGGTCAAGTGCGCTCGGCGCTATCCCGCTTGGTGGACGCCTTCGCGTCCGAAAACGCGCAGGCCCGTTCGTCGGGCGCTGCGCCGCAATGACATAGGAGGCCGTATGGCAACGCAATCAACCATCGAATGGACGGAGCAGACGTGGAATCCCACCACCGGCTGCACCAAGGTCTCTCCGGGTTGTAAGAACTGCTATGCCGAAGTGATGGCGCGGCGGCTGCACGCGATGGGCGCGCCCGGTTACGAGAACGAGTTCAAGCTCACCGTGCATGAGAACCGACTAGAGCAGCCACTGCTGCGCAAGAAGCCCACCACGTACTTCGTGAACAGCATGAGCGACCTGTTCCACGAGGCTGTTTCGGACAAGTTCCTCGACCGCGTGTTCTCGATCATCGAGACCACGCCGCACCACACCTACCAAATCCTCACCAAGCGCGCCGAGCGCCTGCCGGAGTATTTCGCGCGCCGGGCTTGCCCGCAGAACGTGTGGCTGGGCGTATCGGTGGAGGACAAGAAGTACGGCGTGCCGCGCATCGACCATCTGCGCAAGGTGGACGCGCACATCCGTTTCCTCTCGGTGGAGCCGCTGCTGGAGGACTTGGGCCGCATCAACCTGAGCGACATCCACTGGGTCATCGTCGGCGGTGAATCAGGCCACAAGGCGCGCCCGATGCGCGAGGAGTGGGTGGCCAACGTGCAGGTGCAGGCCGAGGCCGCTGGCGCGGCGTTCTTCTTCAAGCAGTGGGGCGGTTGGGGCGCGGACGGCGTCAAGCGCCACAAGAAGGCGAACGGTCGCGTCTTCCGTGGCCGCACATGGGACGACTACCCGCAGCAGGCTGCGGAAACGCAGCTATAACGTGTCCAGAATGTCTTTGGCGATCTTCATCGCCAACCCGTACGCCTTCGGTGTTGGATTGGAAGCCGCGAAGTAGAGCGCGAAAAGTGGCGCGCCGCTCGGGTTCTTTGAATCGCCTCCCTGATACAGCACCTTGGGTTCGGTGACAGCGGGAAACAGCCCCTTCAATCGCTTGGACACGAACTCCAGCATCTGCCGGTGATCGGTTTCGCGCACATCGCCATTGCTGCCACCGAACAGATCGGTCTGCCGATTCTGAGCGTAAAATACTTGACGCCATTCATCGGTGCCGAGCACGCGCGTCAATGATGCTTCCTTGTCGGCATCCAGCGCGTCGGCATTCTTGGCGGCTTGTCGGTACAGCCCGGCATACGGGAATAGGTACCAGACATCTATTGCGCCAGTCTTGGAAATCGCTTCCAGCGTCGACCACTCAACGTGCATTCCGAACGGATCAAGAAACAGCACGGCCCGTTCACTGTTCCACTGATGCTGGCTGCACAGCGTTTTCAACGCTGTGTTGGCATCGCTTTGGATCACTTCGATGGTCTTACCCGGAAATTCCGCACCAAGCGCATTCAGGGCAGCCAGCTTCTTCGGGCGCAATTCGATGAAGCAGAACTTGTGGAACGATGGGTTGGCCGTCAATGCCCTGCGCGCGGAACCATCGATGCTCTTCTTCTCGCCGTCCACCTTGATGTCGCAACGGCCCGTACCAGCGAAAGCATCGATGTAGAGCCGAGTAAAGCTCTGCTTGCTGAGGGCCGTGTTGAAAGCCACGAGGTACTTCTCCAGCGCCTCCAGCTTGATGCGCGTCCAGACACCCCCAAAAGAATGCTGATCCTCTGAACTCCTTTCGAGATCGTCGTCAAGCAGGCCATCGTCCCCATCGATCAGTTTTCCCATCGTGTCTCCCCCGCATCGGTTTATTGCGCCTGCTGGATCGCCCGACGCAGCGATGCAGAGACATCCCACACATGGGACTGGCCGCCTATGTACTTGGAAACCTTGATGTGATTATTGCTTTCCAGCAGGTTCAGCACGAAGTCGACGAAGGCGCGGGGCTTGCCGACTCGCGTTGCCAGTTCTTCATTCTGGCGGACATCCTCGTTGACCAGCAGCGCGGCAATCCGGCCAACCACATCCTGATAGCCATCGACATACGCCTGCGCGAACTCCTGAAAGCCGTAGTCCGTCAGAACGACATGCGACAGCGGCGCGCCGAGAACGCGCCCGATCTTGATGTAGTCGTGCTGTTCGAGAATGTCCAGCGAGTCGAGCAGTTCCTGTTGCGGCACATCTTGAAGCGCGGGTTCGGCGCGCAGCCGATCCCAATCCACAAGACCTGCGTCCTCGTCGATCTGCACTCTCGCAATGACGCGCAAGGCCAAGTCATCAACCCGCGTCAGGCCGGAGATCAAGGGTGCAGACCCGGAGAACCGGGCGGGCGGCTGGCCGATGGTCGGCTTGTCGTCCACGTCGAAGATGGCCGACAGGATGCGCTGCAAGCTCTGGTCGTAGTCGGCGAGGTCATCGACCTTCTGCCATAGGGTGGATCGCAGGCTTTCGGGTACTTCGCAATCGTCGATGACGACAGGGATCAGCCGCGTTCCACGGCTGATCCTGTTGACCACCGAAGTGTTCAACTCCTCCCGAACCCAAGGTTTCTGAACGCTGACCTTGGACAAGACGACGATGACGGCACGGGCCTCCTTCAGCCCTTCCTCGAATATCTTGTCCACCAAGCTGTCGCCGGGCTTCATCTCCCACTGATCGAGCCACGCATCGACACCGTTCTCGCGCAAGCGTCGTGCGAACTCGATGACGAAGCGATCCTTGTCCTCGCTGGCGTGGCTGACAAACACCTTGGGTGCGCTCATTCGCCCGCCTCGAATTCCGCGCTCTTGAATTTCAGCACATTGCAGTTCTCCTTCACCGCGCGCTGAAGGCCATCGTCGAAGCCGGTCGGGGATTCCGCTTGAATCTCAATGGCGATTCGCACCTTCACGCCGGGACGCAGGGTGAACTGTTGCACCACCTCGTCCACCACATCGGCGAACTGCCGCTTGGCCTGAATCGGGTCAAGATCGATGCTGGCGTAGAACTGCTTCTTGGCGCTCGCCGCGCTGCCGGTCGCAGCGCCTCCCTTGCCGGAATCCTCGGCGTGCGGGGGGATGCGACCGTCACCCGTCACCACGACCGTCGTCGCAACGCCACCCGAATCGGCTGCTTTGGCACGGGATGCCTCCTCTGCCGCGCGCAAGGCTTCCACGTAGGCCGCAGCGGTGAGCGGCTCGATCAACAGCAGCGACGAATCCATGATCAGCGACGTGCGCTTGCCGTAGCTGAACCCCACATAGCGCACCTTGTCGCCATCCGGCTCCTTGCCCTGCGCGAAGCCGAAGAACTCGCGGCTGTCCGCGCCTGCGCCCATCGTGGTCTGGAACACCGCATCGTCCTTCAGGCGCGGCAGGTAGAGCTGCTGGCAACTCTGCTGCCACACGTTGAGGGCGCTGGTGTCCTTGGCGTCGTCCTTCCAGAACCAGTCCTTCAGCACCTTGGCAAGATGGATCGGTGCCCATTCGCTGATGAGCAGTTCGTTCTCCTTGAGCACGCGCTCGATTTCCTGCGACCAGTTCTGTGCGCCGGGGTTGAGCGGGAAGTGCTCCCACGTCATGTCCGACAGCCCCTTGCCGGGTCGCGCTTCCTGCATCGGCGCGAGCAGCCATTTGTAGGTCTCGCGGATCATGCGTCGCACCGTTTCCTCGGCCTGTTCCAAGCTCGCCTGTGCCTGCTTGGCCATCAGGTTGTCGAGCACGATGCGGTTGTCTTTGTAGTCGCCGACGATGCTGCGCCACGCCAGGTGCGAGCGAACGTGATCCTTCAGGCGGCTCACGCTGTCGTAGTCCGCCGCCACGAAGATCAGGCGGTTCTGCTTGAAGCGGGGCTGGTCGCCACGCTTCTTGAGAATCTCGGTTGCCCGATCAATGGCGATACTCTGGCCGCTCTTGCTGAAGGCCGCGTCCGGCGGCAACACCACCAGCCGCAGCGCCCAGTCGTCGGGCACGTCGCCGCTGCCGGTGAATACGTGGATGTTTCCGAACACGCCGCTGGCAAAACTCTTCTGCAAACGGTCGCGGATGGCGGGAAAAACGTCCTCTCTGTCTTGAAAACGACGCTTGCGCTCCTCCATTTCGCGCCGCAGGTTCGGGCGCGTGTCCAGCCAGAAGCGGTTGTTAGCGGCGTTCAGGTAGTGCAGCCGGTCGCCCAGGCGCCGCAGCGCGTCCTTGAACAGGTTGGGCTGCTGGCTGGGCTGGGCCACACCCAGGATCACCCGCTCCAGCTCCACGCCGCGCACGCCTGAACTCGATGTGCTGGGTGCACTGCCCAAAAAGATGGCACGCGCTGTGCGGCGGCAGGCTTGCACGCTGCCAAAGCGCGTGTCCTTGTTCTCGATCTCCCAGGTCTCCGACCGCTCACCGTCCACATCGCGCTCGATCACCGGGTCCCACCCGGCCGGCAGGTACTGAATCAGCTCATTGCGCGTGTCGCCATCCATCAGCGGAAAGCTGCCCGGCATGATCAACGCATCGTTGTTGCCGTCTTTCCACAGGCGGTGGATCACCTTCGCCATCAACTTCAGCACGCCGCGCGTGCGTTGGAAGTTGTCCAACGTGGACCAGTCTTCATACAGGCGGTCGAACACCTCGGGGTGGATCGGGTAGGCGTGTTTCAACCGTTCCAGATACTTGCTGTCCTGCGTCTCGGCGGGCAAGTCGTCGCGGTTGGCGATGTAGTAGTCCGCAAACGCGCGGCAGACCGACTCCATCGCCAGCTTGTCGTTGATGTTGCTGAACAGGCGGCGGCGCACGATCTCGAACGCTTCCTCGGTGGCCACCGGCTTCCACAGCGCCTGAATGCGCCCAAAGTAGTGCGAAAGCGAAGCCAGCGCCTTTTCACCACGCTGGCTGCCTGCCTCCTTGACGGACTCCGGCAGCGAGGCGAGCAGCACCGCCGTCGGCACCGCCTTCAAGGCCTCCGTCAGCGCCTGCACGAAACTCAGGTTGGAATCGAAGGTGCCACCCGTCAGCGCCTTGCCTTCCTCGAATTGCCGCACATAGGCCACCAGCTCGTCGATCAGGATGACGCAGGGCGCGTAGCGGCCCAGCAGATCGGCCAGCACATCTTTGCCCGGCGAGGTGCCCGAAGCATCGGCCTCCGCCACCAGCGCGTAGCCCTCGGCCCCACCCAGTTGCCATGCCAGATCACCCCACAACGTGCGGATGCTCTGCCCATCCTTGACGACCGGCTGGTTGGGCGAGGACTTGATGCCGTCCAGCACGGCGATGCGCGCCTTGGGCAGATCCGTCACGCCTGCCGCATCAAGGATGGCGGGCACGCCCTGCAAGTCGCTGGCCGGTGCCTCGCCCTTGGCGAGGTGATAGACCGCCAGCATGGTGTGCGTCTTGCCACCGCCGAAGGCGGTTTGCAGCTGGATCACCGGATCGCCACCGTTGCCCGCAAGGCGCTTGACCACCGAATCCAGCAGCAACCGCATGCCCTCGGTGATGAAGGTGCGCTGGAAGAACAGCGCCGGGTTCTGGTACTCCGCGTTGGCCGTGCCCGCATGCACGCGCGACAGGTCAGCGGCGAATTCGGCCTGCTGGAACTTGCCTTCCCGCACATCCAGGTGCGGTTCCGCGATTTCGCGCCAGGGTTTAATAGTCATGACCTTATTTCCCCCCGACATGGAGTTTTCCCGCAACGTAACTGGTCGCTCGCACACCTCCGCCAAAAACAAGAGGGGCATCATTTGTTTCGGGCATCACTTCAGCTGCACCACCGATAGCCACGGCCAACTGTGGGTACACAGTCAACAGCTCATCAGGCATGTCTTCCATCCAATAGGGTTTTGGGTCGATGGACTGGCGCATGATTCGATGGCCCTTCACTTCAATTGGGCCCTTGCCCAAAGCCTGCATCATTGGCAGCGGAGAGCTACCACCAGTCACTACAACGTGCAGACGCACGCCATCCATTGCCAACCAGCGCAACCAGGATTCGTCCACGGCACCGAGAGCCTTCTTGAACCCATCCTCCACGGCTTGACCAAATCGGATGACCTTTCCGTCGGCAAGAAAATCTTCGAGACGAATCCTGCCGACAGTGTCATCCGACAGTGTGTATTCCAACTCTCCGGTCTTGAAAAGAACTTCCTTGAGGCTGCGAATCCGCCTTGAGAGGTCGGCAAGAATCAACTTCCCCGAGTTATCGCTGGGGTCAATCGATTCCTTCTGGGCAATGAATCCGCGCAGAAGGCCGTCCACCTTGTCGCCTGCTTGCATCAAGCCTTGAATGGACATCGAATTCTGGAACACGCGAGGTTCGTCCGCATCGGATTTTCTTGTCGAGATAAAGAGCCCAAAATCCGTGGTGCCAGCGCCAACATCCACCACCATGAAAGCATCGCGCAGGTTTTCACTGTCCGCAATCGCACCGGCGGCAACGGCCACGGGTTCTGGCACGCCTTCGTCAATCAGATAGTCGGGGCGTTGATCGAGCTTCTTGATTTGCTCGACCGCCGCCTTGAGCTCTGCGACACGGATGCCGCCCGTCCAGCGGCCACTGAAGGTGTCAGCAAGCACCTGCGCTTCTGCCAGCATCCTGCGCATCAGTTGGTTGCCCCACTGCGCTTTGCTATCTGGCCAGCATGGGCGAGCGTAACGGCGCTTCACATACCGTGACTCCCCAACGTGAGGCATCAACGCAAGCTCGGCCATATCTGTGAAGTAAGCCAAGTAAATGCGCAACAAGTCGCCCTGGGTCAGCTTGACGCCGGACGGGTTCATGGCTTTGGTCAGAACATTGCCTTCTCCATCCAGAGAGCCTTCTTGCTGAAGGCTGATCCAGCCTTTGATCGAGTCCAAGCGTTCCCTGCCAGAACTTTCCAGTCCTTGACTCATCTCGATGGCTTCGAACCCAAAATATGCCTTTCCGTCGTCGGCAATAAATACTGAAGACGGCAGAGCGTAGCCTTCCCGGCCCGCTGCAACCCCCAGCGCCAAGTCCAACTGCTGGTCAGGGAACACGGAGGCGAAGGCCTTGGACATGGCTGTACCAAAGTCCAGGCACATCAAGACATCGGGCGGGGTTTGTTGCTCGCGCTGAACGGACGCAAGCACAAGGTCGATGCGGGCAGGCTCGGAGGGCGTGCCAAGTGATTCCGCTACGACCGGTGCTGGTGCAGATGGCAAATGCACAGGCTCTGTAGCCACAGCAGGCGCATCACCACCGCCTAATGCCTGTACGGCAAGCCGTAGCGCTTGCCGCTCGTGTGAAGAAGCTGCGCCAATGGCGTGATCACGCTCAATGCGCTCCAACAGGCTGGCCAGCAAAATGGCTGCGGTTTTCTTGTCCATTGCGTCCCCTCGGTTACTCAACAATTCCCTTGGCAATCACATCACCCACGCTGCCATCAGGCCGCTTGCGCACGATGGCAGGTTGTTTGACCAGCATGCGCTGCCTGGGTGTGCCGCCCACGACGGTGAAAAACTTGGGCGACATCTCGATCTCCTCGCCCGGAACTCCGTACAAATCCAGGGCACGCAGGCTTGCGGCCTGCTCAACCTGCACCGCCAACGCTTGTACGCGATCCATCAGTTCCCGTGCTGCGGGCGCCATCGTGGGTTCGTAAATTTCCAGATTGGCCAACAGTGGCTCATTCAAGTTGTCGCGCACGGCCCTGGCTCGCCGGGCCGCCTGCAAGGCTAGGCCGATGCTTTCATCCGCATTGCTGGCAGCGGCCTCAATGGCAGACTCACTGGCTTGGCGAGCGACGCGCATGCGCCCTCGCTCCAGCCAGTCACGCACGTCTTCAGGCAACTCCGGGTGCTTGGCGGCCAGATCGCGTGCCAATGCGCGCGCACGTTCTGAATGACTGCACAGAACGTCCAACTGGCCCAGCAATGCCTGATCGCATTGACCTTGGCGGCCCAGCAGAATCAATGCCTCCGAAACATCTGTGATCAAGCGCTCCAGCGGGTTGTTCAACTCTTTGGGCCACGACGTGCTGCCGATCAGTCTGCGGCAATAGCCCACCACGCTGTACATCTCGGGATCGGCCACCACCGAAATGCGTGTGCGAACAATGTCATGCACCGTCAGCAAAGCTTCGCGCACCAAGTCGATCTGCACTTTCTCCGTCTGCGGCTTTCCCAGGTCCGACAAAGGCAGCGCCAGCATTTCGTAAAGTGCTTTCCCCGGCTCGTCTCCAGCATCCAGTTCCACTTCCAGAAGGGTGTTGCGCAGTGCCGCTAGCGTGCGTGCCAGCCGCTTTGCTGCCGTTTCACCGGGGTCTTCCGTGCTGGGCCGCAGGGCCTGGAATGCGTTTGCCAATTCCCGCAAAGCGGTTGCGAGATCAGGGGATCGCGCCAGCAGCGCCGCCATCATCTCCGTACGTGCCTTCTCCCCGGTTTCTTCCTCTGCAATCGCCTTGGCCAGATAAGCGGGCAGCCAGGCTGCGGACATGAGCGCGCAGGCCCGCGCCAGATTCAGACGGTCATCGGCATCCGTCAGCAACTGCATTGCAGGCAGTTCCTGCGCAAACGCCGGGCGCAGCTGCTGTGCAATCTCCGGCGCCCAGCGTTTGACCACCTGCCCCAGGCGTATGCACTCCGCGATGGCCAGCAGCCGATGCTCTGGCGCAGTGTCCGATGCAAAAACCAGCGCCAGCAGATGGGCGCGCCCCTGCGCCACGGCCGGGTCGTCCGCCTGCTTGGGCAACACCTTGGCCGTGATCAACGCGGTCAAAGCGGCCCGCCGCTCTGCCGCAGCCGTAGCCGCGCTGGAAAAAGCCGACAAAGATTCGGCGGTGCTTGGTGCGTCAGCGGTCATGACAAGCCCTCCACTCACAGATCAAAGCTGCCTTGCGAGCCCAGCACCCCCGCCTCGCCCGCCGCCTGCTCGATGGCGCTCCAGGCCGTCACCAATTCGTTGTAGGCGCGCGCTTCCTCGGCCCAGCCCTTGCGCTCGCACAGGGTGTAGAGGCGGTAGGCCAGCGCGCGGATGGGTTCGGCCTGGGCGGGCATGCGGGCCAGCAGGGCGCCGGCGGCGGATTCGCCGTCCTGGTTCAGCGCGCGGATCAACTGGTGCAGCGCCTCCCACACGGGCATGCGGGCGTCGCTCTCGGGCTGCCAGTCGCGCGGCATCTCGGCCCACTTGAGCAGGCGCAGCTCGCCCTTGCTCGACGCCACCACGCCGCTGGTTTGCAGGCCGCCCACGCTGGTGCCCTTGGCGCGGGCCAGCACGTCGGCGTCGCCGTATTTGCCGGTGGCCCAGCCCTGCTGCTCGAACCAGTGCAGGCAAAACTGCGTGTCGTGGTCGAAGTCGTCTTCGGCAAGGAAGCGGTTGATGAGTTGCAGCGCGCTGCGCACGCTCATGGCCGTGCCGTCGGCCTCCAGCACGGCGGCGTGCTGGCTGAAGATGGCCATGCCGGGGCCGATGATGGCTTGTGACAAGTCCACCGGCGCGACGGGCGAATTGACGCCGCCGCGCGTCATTTCATCCAGCGCCTCGGGCAGCGTGGCGTTGAGTTCGCGGATGAACTCGCGGCGCGAGACGGTGGGAGCATCCAGGGGGCGCTGGCGGCAGACGAGGACGATGCTGGAGGCCAGGGCATTGGTGCCGGCGCCGATCATGCGGCTACTCATTTCCGTACGCATCGGCCAGGTGCCGGTCAGCGCGAAACCGGCCTTGAGCACGGCATCCAGAAAAGTCTCCCATCCGGTGCTGGACGTGCCCGCTTCGCCCTTGGTTTCGGACTGTTTGAAGGCGTAGTAGATGGTGACCGGAAAGGCCGGGTGCGCCTGTTGCGCCAGATTGCGCAGCGCCTCTGTCATGCCATTGAGGAAGAAGCGCTCGGCCTGCTCCTTGCCACCGTGGCGGTAGGGGGTGGCGACTAGTTCCTCCGCCTTGGGGACGGCCACAGTGGCGAACAGACCCGGATAGATGGGCCTCAACGAACGGCGCAGCCAGACGTAGAAAAAGTCGGAGAGGTCGGCATAGCCGATGTTGTCGTAGTACGGTGGGTCAGTGGAGACGAGTTTGTTGGTGCTAATGGTTTGAGTTTGGGCATCAGCTTGAAACGCATATCCTTCGCTTATCTCGCCAGCCGAACTCTTACCAAAGCTCTTGAAAATATTCTCTATCGATGCGTCAACAGACCCCGTACTTGTGCAAAGTGGGTTGACCTCTGAATAGTCCCAAACCATCGGAATCGCGTGACGCCCAAAAAGCTGCTGTGGAACCTGGGCTTTCGACTCCCAACGGGACAACGAATTGCCCCAGTCCGCTCCGCGACTAATCGCAAACGCCAAATACACCCCCACCGCCTGCGCATACGCCGTCGCGCCGGTGCCGCCTGCATCGAGGCCGCGGCCGTCGTCGGGCAGACCGGCGGCCAGGGCGTCGGCCTGGACCTTGGTGATGGCTTCGCCCACCAGATCGGAGAAGGTGGTCAGCGCCACCAGTTGGCGCGGGGTGAAGAGGTCGCCCCACTCCTTCATGCCATAGGGCACGCAGGTGCCGCCGGTCAGACGTGCGGGCACGTCGCCGGATGGCTTCCACGCGGGCTGCGCCTGTCGCGCGACGGCTTCATGCTCGGGCGTCGGCGCGAGATAGACGCGGCCCCGCACGCCCTCGGCGACGATGGCCATCAGCTTGGCGCCCATGCGCCCGGCCTGCCCCTCGGCCTTGATGTAGTCGCCGCTGATGGGTGTGTCCGAGAGCACGCAGCGGAAGTTGGCGCCACGACCGGGAGCCTTGGTGCCTTCCTTGGCCGCTTCCGGCGGCACCCCCACCTTCACCGTGAAGCGGTAGCGGTCGCCCTCGACCACGGGCTGCACATAGCTTTCCTTGCCCGCCTTGCTGCTGAGGACGAAGGTGGAGGCCAGCGGTACATCCACATGGCTGAAGGCCGGGTTGGGGCTTTTGACGGTGCGCGCCCACAGCCAGGCGATGACGGTGAGCGGCTGGCCGAGCAGGGGCGCGAGGTCGGGCCGCGCGTCTGGAGAATTTGAGTCAAATTGGCCTGTAGCGCCCGCCCCACCTGCGCTACCAGCTACCATTTCAGGAGTTACGGTAATGCTGGGGTAAAGCTGGCCGATGCGCTGGCGGGCCTGCTCGCGCATCCAGGCGCCGTAGCGGCGCACGTCTTCGGCCAGGCCGCGGGCGCCGCTCCAGTCCTCGCTCAACTTGCCCTGCTTGTCGCCCGGCACGCGCGGCCCCACCGGGGCGTGGCCCGCAAAGCGCGGCGGGATTTCGATCATGGCCTTGTTGATGGTGACGGCCACGGGGTTGAGGTCGGATGCGTGGCTTTCCAGGCCCAGACGCTGCGCCTCCAGCGGCAGCGCGCCGCCGCCCGCGAACGGGTCGTGAAAGGCGGGCAGCTGGTCGGGGTTGAACAGTTCGGCGGCCTGCGGGTGGGCCTTGTTCAGTTCGCAGACCTCGCGCCATGAGCGGCGGATCTCGGCGCGGGCGCGCTCCAGCACTTCCTCGTTGTTGGTGTTCTCCCACTGCACCAGGTCTTCGATGATCTTGAACAGGCGCTCGCGCTCGGCCTGTGCCTTTTCTTTGTTGACGCCGTAGCGAAAGCCGCCGCCCTGCTGGTAGCCGGGGTCGTTGACCATCTGCGCAAAGATGACCGCCCGCGCCGCCGCCAGCGGACGGCGTGCCCACCACAGGTGGATGCTTTGCGGTTTCCCTACTTTGACGAGCTTTTCATAAGTTGCGGCGGCGTTGATGGCATCGAGCGGCAGGGCGACTTCGATGAGTTTTTTGGGGGTTTTGATGTTCATTGTTTGACTCATTTGTCTTTTACCTGGCCCCATTGGCCTTCGCAGTGGCCACAACCATTGGCAAAACTGAATTCCATATCGCCGGTGTTGTTTTCGTTGCACCACTGGCACTGCTCAATGCCATCGAAGATGTCGAAGCAGTTCGTGCAGAAGTAGTGATCGCCTCGCCTGACCACAGTGTGATAACCATCGCAGTTGCCGCAGTTGGCAGGCTCCCAGCGGTCGTCACCGTCCTTGATGCCGATGTGTACTGCATCGTGATCCGTCAGAGCATCAGCCAGATGCTCTGGCTCGATGGCTTCCCCGCAGTGCTCACACGTCGCGTAGCCCTCGGTCGCAATGACGACGGATTCGCCGCAGTGCGGGCAATCGAGTTCGACCTGCGTTTCGGTGTGATCGCACACCAGACAGCGCAGCGACGCGATCTGGTCGTCAAGGGCGTCGGGGATGGCCGCCCCGAAGCCGCAGGCGCTGCATGTTTTAGGCGCATTGCCTGCCTTGCGTGCGGCGTCCAGATCGGGCTTGAGAGCCTTGAACTTGGCGGTCAAGTATTTCCGATGCCCCTTCATCGCGCGATCCGCGCGGGTGATCTCGCTGCCGAAGTCGTGGAAGTAGCCGTTCCACCGGCTCAACAGGCGGTGCAGATGAAACCACGAGCGGCAATGCTCGGCGACGATCTGCGCCTTGGCCTTGTCATCGCTGTCCAGCCCGTTGTGGAAGAAGTGAACCATCTTGTTGCGATGGTTCGCCAGCGCCCGGAAGCTGTTGTAGGCGTCGTCGCCGATGTCCTCGCCCGCGACATCTCGAATCCGCGCCCTGGCATCTTCCAGCGTGACCGAGCTGAAGTCCCCGGCCATGAACTTGGCGAGGTTGGCCTGATCGGGCTTGGAGACGATCAGCGACCAATGCTCCTTCATCAGCCGCGCCTTGAGCAGCATCTCGACTGCCGCGCAGAAGTGGATGACGGAATACTTGGGGGATTTGTCGAACTCCGAAATGCCGCGTTCCAAGAAATCGAAGGCGTTGCGGGTCAGCGAGTCGAAGATGTCGTGGTGGGTCATGACATCCTCCTATCGCCAATGCGCAGGGCGTTGGAGGACGAAGCCGTCTGCGCGCTGTACTTGAGCCGGAAGCTGGCTGCGGCGGTAAGCGGTTTCGTTGATGATGAAACTGCCGCTGGCGGCCTGTGTGAGCTGGTGCGAACGGCGGTTGGGCGGCAAGGCGACGATGATGTTCTTGCCGGGAAACTTGGCGCGAGCGACGCTGACCGGTGTGGTGAGGTCGCTGTCGGCAGAAATCAGCAACGCCGTGTCGAAGCGGTCGTCATAGGCATCGGCCAGCAGTTGCATGGCGATGTTGACGTCGGTCATCTTTTCCTCGTAGTCCATCCACTGCGCGCCGCACTGGCGGCACTGCTTGGGCTTTTCGAGGTAGTGGCCGAAGTGCGACTGGAGCTTGGGCAAGGTGTCCAGCGCTTCGAGGTAGGCGGTCTGGCGCTGCATGTCGGAGACGTTGCGCCCGTTGGCCCGGATGCGCGAGGTGAAGTAGTGGACGCCTTCCAACGTCTGGCCGGGCCTGAGCAGCGTGGTCGCCAAGGCACACAAGTCCAGCCAGTAATACTTCTTCCAGCCCTTGCTGCGCAGGCCGAAGTAGAGGTTGAATCCATCCACGTAGGCGACAACCCGGCTCATCGGCGTTGCTCCCGACAGGCCGAGTTCACCTTGACAGAGGTACCGGTTGCGTGTAAGATCCGCGCCATAAACCCCACCGGAGATCGCATCTCCGGCCCAACGCCTCCCTCGTGGAGGCGTTTTCCTTTGTGCCCCGCCAAGGCGAGCAGCCTTGGCCCGACGCCTCCCGCGCGGAGGCGTTTCTCTTGGGGCGTCCGGAAGGCCATCACAGCGAAGCCCCCGGCCCGATGGCCTTGGCCAGCAACTGGCCCAGATCGAGGTTGATGCTGGTTGTGGCCCAGTCCGGCTCCTGCGTGAAGGGCTGGCGGACGTAGAACGGGCCTTCGTGCCTGTCCCCGTCCACCAGCACGATGGCGAGGATGAACTTGTCTGCCTGGTTCAGGCCGTAGAGGATTTCGTTGCGGGTCACCGTGATGGTGGACTGGCCCTTGGCACGGCCCTTCACCTCGATGTGGCGCGAGGTGGTCAGGCGGCCATCCACGGGCTTGGGCTGGCTGGTCACGTCCCAGCCGCACTTCTGCGCCGAGACGTCGATGACGTCATGGCCCAGCGCGCGTTCGGCCTCCATGACCGCGCGCATGGCCATCTGTTCGACACGGGCACGGGCAGCGGCGTCCGCCGACCAGCCGCCTTGTTCGGCGGGGACGCCCTTGCGCTGCATCAGCAGCCCTGCCGGGATGACGAGCGCGCCGCCGAGCACGACCGGCGTGGCCGAGACCACATGGCGCATGGCCAGCAGTTCCTTCTCGCGCGACTGGCGGCGTGCCGTCAGGTCATCAATGGTGCGGCGGACGTTCTCCAGCGTCAGGCGCACATCCTTGCCTGCGGCTAGATCGTCTTGCAGCTTGATGTAGCGGTCTGACCAGAAGTTGATCTCCTTGACCAGCCGTTCGTGGACGGCGGCCAAGGTCTTGTCCACGGACTTCTCGCGCCGCGAGCGCACTTCGTCGAAGTGTTCGGGCACGAGGTGGCTGCCCGCATGAGCAAGCGCGGCGTGCTCCAGATCTTGGGCGATCCACGGTGCGGCCAGCACGTCTTGGATCAACGCCATGTCGGAAGCGTCGAGCGGCTCCAAGTCCAGATGGGGTGCCCAGCCCGCGTTGATGGTGGTGCCTGCGGCATCGATCTCGACGAACTGCATGCGCCGCGAGGCGACGCGGCTGGGGTCTTGGCCTTCCAAGACGCGGTGGTCGATGATGAACATCACCTTGGGCGTGACGCCTAAATCGCTCGGATCGACCAGCACCGCGCCTTGCTTCAACTTGTTGCGGTGCTGCTCCAGCACGATGTCGGTGACCGATTGCATCAAGGGGTGGCCCGGATGCAGCAGGCTGGCCATCGGCGCGCCCACGCGGTCGGTGAGGCGGACGTATTGCTTCTCGAAGCAGACGCGCTCATAGCGGCGCAGCACCGGGTCGGCGTTGCGGCGATCCCGCCCCGTGATCTGGCGGTCGCGCTCGCGGATGATGGCGGGGACGTTAGTGATCTCGAAGCGGCCCGGCTCGCGGGGCCGCAGCTCGCCACCCAAGGCCGCGAAGGCTTGGTTGAAGAAGGCACGGATGAAGAAGGGCTGGAGCTTGCGGGCTTCGGCCTTTTCCATTTCCTCCTTGACGGCGAATAGGCGCTTCTCGTCCATCACCTCTTCGCACAGGGCATTGCGCTTGATGATGTTTTCGAGGTGATCGGTATCGAGCGCGCCTTCGATCTTCTTGAGCAGGCGGGCGCGTACCTCGGGGTCGGCTCCGTAGCGGATGGCCTCGATCAGCAAGTCCTTGAGGCTCTTTTCCTCGAACACCTCGCCGAGGATGTCGAACACGCGCCCGCCCAGCGCCGCGCGTTCCACTTCGAGCTTCTCGAACAGGCGCTGGAAGACGTCGCCCTCGCGGGTTTCGGCGGCGACCATGTTCCAGAGGTGGCAAACCTCGGTCTGGCCGATGCGGTGGATGCGACCGAAGCGTTGCTCCAGCCGGTTGGGGTTCCACGGCAGGTCGTAGTTGACCATCAGGTTGGCGTTTTGCAGGTTCACGCCTTCGCCCGCCGCATCGGTGGCGATGAGCACCCGCGCGGTCGGGTCGTTGCGGAACAGCTCCTGCACCTTGCGCCGTTCCTCGCGCTTGACGCCGCCGTGGATCATCACCACGGCTTCCTCACTGCCGATAAGGCCGCGAATCTTGACCGCAAGGTAGTTCAGCGTGTCACGGTGCTCGGTGAAGATGATGAGCTTGCGCTGACGTCCGGCGTCGTCGTGCATCTCCGGCGTGTCTTGTAGCAGGCGGGAGAGTTCGTCCCACTTGCGGTCTTGGCCGGAATGGACAACCTGCCGGGCCTGCTCTTCCAGCCCTTCGAGGATGATGATTTCGGCTTCGAGTTCGGGGATGGTTTGGGAAGCCGTGGCCTGATCGACCAACCGTTCTTCCAGCGCTTCATAGTCCTCGGATGGAAGGTCATCGGCGGAGTCCCAGATGTCCTCGGGCAGGCCGTTGCTGCCATTCAATGTCTCTGCCAGCGCCTGACCACGCTGGCGCAATTTTTCGTCCTCGACGCGGCGCTTGAGCTTGTTGCGGCGTCGCTTGAGCGACTGGTAGATGGCCTCGGGGCTGGAGGCAAGCCGCCGTTGCAACGCGGTCAGGGCAAAACCGACCGTGCCTTTGCGGCCACCATCAGCCAGTTGGTCAGCGCGGGCGAACTCGGTCTTCACGTAGTCCGTGACCGCTGCGTACAAGGCAGCCTCCGGGTCGGAGAGCTTGTAGTTGACGGTATAGGCGCGCCGTTCGGGAAACAGGCGCGTGCCGTCGAAACGCAGCATGTCCTCCTTGACCATGCGGCGCATCAGGTCTGCCACGTCGACCTTGTGTGCGCCATCGCGGAACTTGCCGTAGAAACGGTCTGCATCCAGCAGCGACATGAAGAGCTGGAAGTCCTCTTCCTTGCCGTTGTGGGGCGTGGCCGTCATCAGCAGAAAGTGGCGGGTGATGGCTCCCAGCGTCTCGCCAAGCAGGAAGCGCTTGGTCTTGTTGACCTTGTTGCCGAAGTAGCTGGCCGAGAGCTTGTGGGCTTCGTCCACGACGACCAAGTCCCACTGCGTGAGCATGAGCTTTTCTTGCAGGTCTTCGGATCGCGCCAGTTGATCGACGCGGGCGATCAGCAGGTCGAAGTCGTCGAAGGGGTTGCCGCTGCGGGATTGCTCGACCTGCTCACGCGAGAACAGCGTGAACGAGAGGCCGAACTTCTCGAACATTTCGTCCTGCCACTGTTCCACCAGCGAGCCGGGCGCGACGATGAGCACGCGCTTGGCGTCGGCGCGCATCAACAGCTCGCGGATGAACAGCCCGGCCATGATGGTCTTGCCCGCGCCGGGGTCGTCGGCCAGCACGTAGCGCAGCGGTTGGCGCGGCAGCATGGACTCATAGACCGCCGTGATCTGGTGCGGCAACGGCTCCACGTTCGAGGTGTGGACGGCCATCATCGGATCGAACAGGTGGGCCAGATTGATGCGGTAGGCCTCGGCGGCGAGCTTGAAGGCGTCGCCCGGCGCATCGAAGGCCCACGGGCGGCCCGACTCGGCCAGCGACAGGTTCGCTTCGTCGGTGCGGAACAGCATCCGCTCGCGCAGCGTGCCGTCGGCGGTCTTGTAGTAAACGGTCAGGGCGTTGTCGCCGACAGGCTCGGTCGTGACGATGCGCACCACCTGTCCGGGCTCCAAGCCCGAGATGGCTGCGTTCTTCTGGATCTGTTCGAGCTTCAACACGGCGCGCCCCTTCGTCTTCGTTCCGGCTGTCGCTCAGGGCTTGCGCCGGTTGTAGGGCGACTGGTTGGTGGGCTTGAGGGAAACATCCGTTTCGCTCGCCTTGGCGCGCACGGCATCTTCCGTGCGGCCCATCTTGAGGCCGATGACGCGCGTGGGCGTGTTCTGCTTGGCGAGCTGCTTAAGCTGCGAAACGTCGGCAGGCGACCACTGCTTGCCGTGATTGGACAGGGTCTTAGCCATGATGGAACTCCTTTCGGGCGTAAGCGTGCTTGGGGGCGGGGTTGAAGCAGAGCGCCATGTTCATCACCATTCCTTGCTGGTTGCGTCGTAGCCCGGCGCGAGAACGAGGTTGGTGACGCCATAGAGCGCCTGCCGGTTGCGCAGCCACAGGTGGTGTTCGCCGCCCTTGAGGCTGTGGTCGTCGGTGCAGTCCACGTTCCAACGGCGCAGCAGGTAGCCCGCCATTGCCGCGCGGGTGCGCACCTTGAGCACGCCGCCTTCCATGCCGTACTCGGCTTCGATGGTGTCGGGGTGCTGCACATTGGCCGGATGCGGCACAAGCTCCAGCTCGGTGATGCGGTTCCACTGGATGTCCTGAGCGGCGGTTTCGTGGTCGGCGACCTCGCCCGGCAGAATGCTGGCGTCGTCGAAGCGGCCCAGCACGAAGTCGCGGAACTCGCCGCTACGGCGGTCGAAGGCCCGCAGGTGCCAGCGCAGGCCGCTGTCAGCCAAGGCGAAGGGCACGATCTCGCGGGTGGTGAGGCCGCTGGACAGGGCGCGGTAGGAAATCTTGACGGCTGCGCCCCGGTGGATGGCGCGTGTCAGAGTCGAAAGCAATTCCAGATCGACCCGGCCCGGCAAGCTGGTGCCTTCGGTGGCGATGACACCCCGAAAGCGCGCAGGCTCGGCATCGCCGTAGCTTTGGGACAGCCATGTGAAGACCCGCTCGACCGGGAAGTCGAACAAGGGCCGGAACCACGCGGCTCGCACGTAGACCTTGCCCTTGGTGTCGTACTCCATGTTGCCCGGGGCCAGTTCCTTGTACTGGGCAATGTCCCGCGTAGCCGCCGCCGCTTGGATATCGAAGCGCGCAACCAAATCCTGACGGCGGATTTCGCCCATGAAGCGCAGGCGCAGCTCGACGAACGCGAGCCGGTCGCGTTGCGCTTGAGACATTCCTGAGAGGCGGTCGCTGGACATGGTGGCGTGGGAGTTTTCCTATGTTTTGGCGGAGCATACACGCATCAAAACAGTTCGTCAAACAGAATGAAAATAATTCTGCATCAGTCGTAAAATGTTGATGACTTTCTGGCGATGCGGCGTATGGCTCCGATCTGGAACGAGGGTCGCCGGTCACTCGCCTCTCCAGAGAGAGGGCGGCGAAATGAGCGAAACCAGCGAAATGAGAAGCCCGACAAGCACTTGCGGGCGATCCGGCGCGGCGAAAAGAGCGAAATGAGCTTCTGGTCTACGCAGGCCGATACACCCGCGTCGGCGTGCCCGGCGCGTCGGTGGGGCGCTCGACCCACTGCACACTGATTTTCGGCGGCGTGAGTGCCAGCAGGTGCCCCAGACTGGCGTCGAGCCGCGCCTTGGTCACCTTGCCGCGAAAGCATTCGGCACTGATTTGGCTGCGTGTGGCCTGACCGCGTTCGCGCAGAAAGGCCAGCACCCGACTCGACAGTTCCAGCACCTGCGCGAGCTGGGCGTCCTCGGCGGCGCTGACGAACACGAAACGGGCGGACGCCGTGGCGTGCCGAATCCACGCCATCGCCGCGTCGATGTGCTGGGCATCGATGCGGGTTTGCAGGTCGGTCAACGCCATCAGCATGGCCAACCGCAGCAGCATTGGGGCGCGGCGTTCCAGCAGCGCGCCGATGACGCCGTCGCCGAGGTCGTCGTTCAGGTCACCCCGGTAGAGTTGGGCGTAACGCCACTGCGCTTGCGGCAACAGTTCCATCCGCAGGTGGTCGCGCTCGTCGTGTCGGTCGGCGCGGACGAAGGCCAGCACCTCGCGCGTCCGTGCCGCCAACTGCTCGACCACGGCCTGCGGCGTTTCCTTCGGGAACGGCAGCATCCTCGTGCGTTCGGCCCAGATCATCAAGAAGCGGTTGGCGAAGCCATTGGTCAGTTCGCGGGCGCTCATCAGGCTGGTCAGCTCGCCCGGCGAGATCGCCCCGCTCAGGCAGACGTGCGGATCGCTGGCGTAGAGCCGGTTCGACTTGGTGGCGGGCTTGAGATCGACGCCATCCCAACAGTCGCGCAGCGCCGCCGACAGCGTGTTGCCATCGCGCCGCCCCTGATGCAGCACGTTGGCGAACTCCGATTCGACCACCCACAGGCGCTTGTCCTCGATGGCGGGCACGTCCTGCCGACCTTGCCGGTAGCCGTCGTGGATCAGCGCCGCCAGCCCTTCGCGCGTGGACAGGCCGCCGCGATGAATCTGCGGCGCGAAGGCTTCGTCCACCGCCCGCAGCGCCTGATCGATGCGCAGCACCAGCGACACCGCGTCGCCCTTGCGGCCACGGCCCGAACGCCCGATGTGCAGGCAGAACAGGCGCGCGTGATGTCGGGTGTTGCCGATGGGCAGGTACACACCGCGCCCGACCGCGCAGGACAGGTAGGCCATGAAATTAGCGGCGATGGCGACGGCGTTGGTCTCCGTGCTTTCGCTGCCCGCGCGGGCGACGTCGCCGATCAGGCCGTAGAGGCAGGCCGGATCAGCGTCCGGGGCATTGCGGTGAGCGGCCACGGCTGCGCCATCGTTGTCATCGGTGGCGTCAGGCGGTGACGCGGCGTGAGATGCCGGGGTGACATCGACGATCCGAGGCATTCGTCATTTGCCGTCCAGCGCCACGGTCTGAACGATATTCTCGAATTCGGCCAACACGTCCGGCTGGCGTTGTGACAGGAAGCGGAACACGGCTTTGTTGCCGATCAGTTTGCCGAGGTAGCCGCGCGCCAGCGTCAGGAGCAGCACGTCCTGACCGTAGGACTTCTCGACCAGCTTCAATTGGTTTTGGATGTTTCCCATTTCGCGCTCCATCTTTACCATCTGTTCCGCCGTGACGCCGGAGAGCTTCCGGGGTCGCTTTTCGCTGACCAGCAGATGTGGCGGCGTAGCCGCCAGCAAGGCTTCGGCGTAAGCGACGGTCATGTTGTTGGCGGTCAGCATCAGTTCCACGCACTCGACCTGCCGCGTGGGCTTCATCTTGCGCAGCACCGAGCCGAGGTTGGCCGAAAAATGCTGATCCTTGAGCATCTCGACCGCCTCCGGGCAGATGCCTTCAAGCAGGCCGACCTTCTTGTGGATCTGGCTGATGTCCACGTTCAGCGCCTTCGCCAGCCGATCTTGCGTCACGCCACGCTCGACCGCGCGCCGGAGCATGTGGTGCTCCTGAATGGATGTGATGCGGTTGATCCGGTTGTTGTAGGTGTAGCTTTCATCGTCGGTGGCGATCAGACACGGCGCGTCGGTGTAGCCGAGCTGCTGCAAGGCCAGCAAACGCATATGCCCGTCGAGCAGAATGTGCTGACCGGTTTTCTTGTCGGCCTTGCCCACGCTCAGAGGTTCGATCAGCCCGACAGCTTCCATCGAGGCCACGATCTGCTTGAACTTGCGTGAGGCCTGCAAACCCTCTGGCGGCCTGCGCGACGGCAGAATCCGGTCCAGCGCCAGAGTGATCGGCTCCGGGATGAACCCCAGCGGTGGTTTGCTCATGCCGCGTGGCCTCCGCCCCAGACGCGTTCCGCCAGCTGCTTGGGCAAGGTGTCCAGCCCTTCGGCACGCAGCAGGTTGGAAAAATGCTCGTCGGCCAGCAACTGGCGCAGCGCTTCGATCACGAACAACATGCGCTGCTGCGTGAACTCAGCCTTTTTGATGGTCAGTTTCTGCCGCTCGACCTCGTTCTGGTAGTTGCGCACCAGACTGGAGGTGGTGACGGCTGCTCCCTTGCGCGCGGGCCGGTGCTTCAGCGTCTTTCCGAGAGTGCTGCGCCGCTGAAGCACGCGCCGCACCTGCATCAACTGCCCGCCGCGCAACTGGCCGCTTTCGTAGGCATCCTGCAAGGCGGTCTGGACGGATTCCTCGTCGCTGGCCCCCGCGATGGTGATGGCGACGTTGAGCGGAACCCGTCCGGATTCGACGGCAGCCAGCAGCCGTTCCTCACCTTTCTCGAAGAGCAGCAGGATGCCCTTGATGTAGTCGAGGCTCAGGCCGGTCTTCTGCGCGATCACGCGCTTGTCGTAGCCCTGTTCGCTCAACTGCTGGATGCTCATCAGCAGTTCCAGCGCGCTGTATTTCCTGCGGGCGATGTTCTCGGTCAGGCTCATGATGAAGGCGTCCTCATCGTTGACCGCAACGACCAGCGCCGGGATTTCCTTCTCGCCAAGCGACTTGAAAGCCTTGAGCCTGCCTTCGCCGCAGATCAGCAAGTAGCGTTTGCCGTCCTCCAGGTCGTCACGCTGCGTGACCGTGACGGGCTTTTTCAGGCCAAGGCTTTTGATGTTGCCGACGATCTCCTCGAACACACGGCCATTGCGGTCGCGTGGGTTGAGCACGGCGATCTGATCGACCGGGATCATTTGCAGGTCGGTGGCGTGGTGCTTCTTCGTCATGCGACTCTCCTCAAGCGGCTGCGCTCGGCCATGCTGTAGAGATAGTCCAGGCTGTCGAAGCGGTAGCTCTCGAATTCGAGGCCGTTGTGATCGGCCAGATGGATGCCCGACTGGCCGAAGTCCAGACGTGGCAGCAGGTAGTAGTCCAGCGGTGCCTGGTTCGTTTCGTCGAGCCGGACGGCGACGGTGATGTCCGGCGTCAGGCTGGTGTCGAAGCGCACTTTCCACCGCCTGCGTCCGTTGTCCTGCAACTGGCAGCGCGAGAGCACGAGCGAAACGGTGAATTCGCGGTTGACAGTAAGCAGGTCGCTCGCCGGATCGCGCACGACCGCGCCGCCGACCTCAGCGATCATCCGCTCGGTCTCGCCGACGATCTCCGGGTGCAGGCGGCGCAGAAACTGGTTGACCTCCAGATACTGGTAGTCCCGATCCGGCGTGAAGCCCACCGTCTGGTAGGCGCGGATGAGACTGCCAAATCGGTGCGCGTAGGCCGCTGCCGAAGGCATCCCCTCGGCCTCGTCGATGATCAGTCCCGAGAGGTAACCATGCTGCTGGAACAGCCGCCGCAGCTTCTCGATCAATTCCTCGTTGCTGAAGCGGTATGCCCGTGCGCGCAGGATGCCCTGCGCCGTGTAAAACAGATCGGGCGACACGATGCCCTCGAACGCGCCTTCCTTCTTGATCCACATCTCCGGCTGGTTCACGACCCGCACCTTCTTGAGTTTGAAGGAGCGCCGGTTGTAGACGTTGTTGCCGATGTATTTTTCGTTCGACAGGACTTCCCGGACGGTGGCGCGCGTCCAGTCGCGCCCGAGGTCGGTCTGGATGCCCTTGGCGTTGAGCCGTTCGGCGATCTCCGATTCGAACAGCGCGTCCTCGACGAACCAGTGATAGATCTGGCTCACGACGGCGACTTCGGCATCCGGGCCAGGCTGCAAGATCACGCGGTCGGTTTGCAGGCTCTTGTGCTCGCCGCGCGAAAGCTCGCCCTTCACCGAACCGGACTGGTCGATCAGCACGCGGCGCAGGCCGTAGCCCGCTGGCCCGCCTTGCCGGAAGCCCAACTCGATCAGACGGCACTGGCCCGCGAACACCTTCGCCGACAGCTCGCGGCTGTATTCGCCCGCCATCGCGCGCTTGACGCCCTTGACGATGGTGGACACCGGCGAGCCGTCGTTCTCGAACTGCTCGGCGCAGTAGGCGACCTGAATCCCGGCGCGGCGGCAGATGTACTCGTAGTACGCACTTTCATCCGCGTCCTGAAACCGACCCCAGCGGCTGACGTCATAGACGAGGATGATCTGGAAGTCAGCTTTGCCCGCCTGCACGTCGGCGATCAGTTGCTGGAGCGCCTGCCTGCCGTCGATGCGCAGCCCACTCTTTCCCTCGTCGGCGTAGGTACGGACGATCTCGATGTTGCGCCGGGCGGCGTACTCGCGGATTTTGTCGCCCTGGTTCTCCGTCGAGTATTGCTGGTGCTCGGTGGACATGCGCACGTACTGCGCGGCCCGGAACACCGGCCCCGATCCTGTCGGGCTTGGAGGCGATTCGTTCGATTGCATAGACCCGGCCACTTCGATGGTTGACGTTTCGGGTCTGCCGCTCCCTTCATTGGCTGCGCTGCCGCTCCGTGAAGATCACTAGAACGGTCGCGCAGACGGTTGGAATCGTTGCCATGCAGGATGTTCGAGAACCCGTTTGGAGGCGAAGTTACGGGGAGATCGCCGAGGCGTCGATCACGTCCTCTCTTGACACGTCCATCTTGCGCGGACACGTCACGGCCACCGGCGTGATCTCGACGACCCACGAAGCGCCGCTTTCCCTCGAAAACGCCGGATGCCGCGTGATGCGATAGAGGCCCGGTGGCAAGTCGCAGACGTCCATCTTTGCAAGATCGACGTCTGCCCCCTGATTCCGCGCACTGGCGTCGCGCAGCCGCTGCTGCTCACGGTTGCGCTGCGCGTAGTCAGGACGGTCGGCGCGGTAGTCGCGCCAGTAGTCCGGATTGCGCTGCGACCACGCCTGCTGCGCGGCGCGCTGGTTGTCCCGGTAGTCGGGATCGGACTGGAGCTTGGCCCGCTGCCACTGGCGCTTGCGGGCGCGCTGGCAGTCGGGCGAGGAGCAGAAGGTCTGGTTGGGAACTTGCGGGCGTGGCTCGAAGAGGTTGCCGCAGCAGGCACAGGGTCGTGTCATCACTGGAGGTCTCCATGCAAATTTGCATGAAAACCGAGGCCGCTCTTGGTGAGAGACAAACGCTTCGCGTTTACGACGGGCAGTTATTCCTCACTGGCTGTACATCCTGCTGCAAACTATCTGCAATCCGACGCACAGATGCCCATTGCCCCTCATGACCGCCCCTTCGTTGCCGACCATCAAAGCCTTGTTTGCGCGCTCGAAAAATCAGTGTGCTTTTCCAGAATGCACAGCCCCCATCGCGGAAGACAGTGGAACTGTGACCGGGGAGGTTTGCCATATTCGAGCCTTGAACGTCGGTGGCCCCCGATACGATCCGAGCCAAACACCGCAGGAACGCAATGCAGCGGCGAACCTGGTTTTGATGTGTGGCAGGCATCACAAGATCATCGATACCGAAACGGGAACATTTACTGCTGCTCGGTTGCAGTCCATCAAGCGTGCCCATGAAGAACAGGGTGTCGCGGAAATCTCCCCGGCCGCTGCGCGAATTGCCCAACAACTTCAGGCCAGCTGCGGAGACGTGACCATCGTCGGGAATCTTGGCAATGTGGCCATCCAGAGCCCGGGAGCGATCCAGGCGCACACCGTCACCATCAAGAACACCAAAACCAAAGGCCCATCGATTCAACCGCCCGCGGGGTCAATCGGCGCAGCGCAGGCAAAGGTCGCTTATTGCCAACATCTGATTGATCGCTACCAGGAGTATCAGAAGGCGGACAAGACCGGGAAGAGCGACTACAAATACATGGCCATCCACCAAGCGCTCGCGCGAAAGTTCGGTACCTCGTGGAAATTGCTTGGGGAAGAACGCTTCGACGACGTCGTTGCCCTCTTGCAGCAGCGGATCGATGCGACGATTCTGGGCAAGCTGAACCGGGCAAAGGGGAGGCCGAATTACAGCGCGTTCGAGGATTGGCGCAGCTGACATCGCTATTCGAATGGTTCACCGGCGCGATGGAGCTGTGCCGCGAATGGCGCAACCCTCTGCTGCACACCTGGGACATGAGGTCGCCACGGTTCGTGGGTGCGCACCAGTGGCGCGAGTTCCTATTCATCGGTTGTCATTGACATTTACCGATATTATGGAACAATATACCGGATCATGGAAACGACCACCGACAAGCTGCTGGAACTGGTGCGCACGCAGGGACTGGTACGCCCAAACGCGCTGGCCCCGCTGGGCATCCCACGGGTGGCCCTGACGCGGGCGGTGCGGCGCGGGCAACTGGAGCGCATCGGGCGCGGGCTGTACGGCCTCACGGAACGACCCGTGTCGGCACACGGCACACTGGCCGAGGTCGCC
This sequence comes from Hydrogenophaga sp. NH-16, assembly GCF_004006415.1. Taxonomy (NCBI): domain Bacteria; kingdom Pseudomonadati; phylum Pseudomonadota; class Betaproteobacteria; order Burkholderiales; family Comamonadaceae; genus Hydrogenophaga; species Hydrogenophaga sp. NH-16. The sequence continues at coordinate 709,725 of NZ_CP029344.1, read as the reverse complement.
CGGCGCGTGCCCAAGGGTGTCGTGTGCCTGCTGTCGGCGCTGCGGTTTCATGGCCTGACGACGCAGGCTCCGTTCGAGGTCTGGCTCGCCATCGACAACAAGGCCGCCACGCCGAAACTGGACTACCCCCCGCTGCGCCTCGTGCGCTTCTCCGGCGAGGCGCTGACCGAAGGCGTCGAGGAGCACGTCGTGGACGGCGTTACCGTCTGCGTCACTGGCGTCGCCAAGACGGTGACCGATTGCTTCAAGTATCGCAACAAGATCGGCCTCGACGTGGCGCTGGAGGCGCTTCGTGAGGCATGGAATGCCAAGCGTATGACCAGCGACCAGATCTGGCACTACGCCAAGATCGACCGCGTCGCCAACGTGATGCGCCCCTATCTGGAAAGCCTTGCATGAACCAACGCAACATCGCCGCGTCGGTTCGCACCCGGCAGATCAACAAGGACTGTGCCGAAAAGCTGGACTTCAACCTGCTGATCACGCGCTTGTGCGCTGGAGCGGATGCACCACGGCAGTTACCCTCGGACGGGGCTGTGTTGAGCAGGTTGAAATCTCAGAAATTCGGCCTGATGCAAGATCTGCTCCCCGGCAAGATGCCGGTGAAAATGGAAGAACCCGAACCCGTGGAAACCCTCGCATGACCACCGTCGCCATCCCCGCTTGGAATCCGCAGGGCTTGCTGCCGCCCATCGACGTGCTGAATCCGACCAGTGTCGAGCGTTCGCCGTATCGCGTGGTGCTGACGGATGTGATGGTGCGCTTCGCCACCTCGCCGCAGCGTCGGCAAATCCTGCGCGGCTGGCTGGGCTATCGCGCAGCCTTGCACGGCATGGGACTGACCGATGGCTTCCAATGGCTCGACGGCAGCTTTCTGGAGCAGGTGGAAACGCTGGAAAACCGTCCACCGCAGGACATGGATGTGGTCACGTTCCTGAATCCACCTGCTGGTTTTGCGCCAACACAACAGCAAATTGCCACGCTGGACAATCAGGCGGCGAAGCAGGCTTTCCGCGTGGACAGCTACTTCGTTGACCTTAACTTGCCTGCCAATGAACTGGTCGAACGCAGCGCCTACTGGTACAGCATGTGGTCGCACCGCCGCAATCAGGTTTGGAAAGGGTATCTTGAAGTTGACCTGAACCCGGCACACGACCAGCAGGCCACCGACTATTTGAATCAGCAAGACGCTTTGGGGGCGCAGCCATGAACACAGACCAACGCAATTTCCTGCTGGCCGAGCGCGAAACCGTTAAGCGGATGTTGGCAAAAACGCCTGCCACGGCAATCCTGACCCGAATGAGCGACGAAGCGCGGCTGCGTAATATCGAAGCCGAACTGGCAGCTTTGCCTGCGGACGGGCGCAGTCCTGCTCGTGCCCGCCTGACCTTCAACGGCCTGCCGGTGATCGGCAGCCACGGCATCTTTGCCGACTTCGGCATGAAGGCCGTAAGCAGCTTCACCGACGCGGTGGCGACCGTGGCGGCATCCCTGTCCGCGCCTTTGGCGGCGATGGGCCCGATTCCCAACCGCGACCAGAACCAGTTGCTGATCACCAACACCGCTGTCGGCTCGTTTGGTTTCGAATTGGAGGAATACCGCGCGCAGGAACTGCTGGATGACGAAAGCGCCGTCGCCGTCGCGTTGGATCGCACCCAGAGCCTGTTGCAAGCCACACTGGGGCAGGACGACGAACTGGCCGACATCGCCTCGGAAACAGACCCTCGCGCGTTGGACAAGGTGCGTGGTTTCCTGCGCGTGCTGGCCGACAACGAAGCCATCTGCACCCTGCAATACGGCGACAAGGCCATGCGCTTCGCCGACCCCGGACAGGTGCGGCGCAGTCTGGATCGTCTGGCCGCCGACAACCTGCGCGAAAGTCAGGAAACGCTAGAGGGCGAATTCGTCGGCGTGCTGCCGGTGGCGCGCAGCTTCGAGTTCAAGCTGTCAGGCAGCGACGAAATCGTGCGCGGCAAAATTTCGCCCAAAGTGGGCGACGTGGGAATGCTCAATGATCATCTGCATCAGCGTGTTCGCGTTGAGGCTATGCGAACGCAGGTTGGCAATGGCCGCCCGCGCTTCCTCCTGACACATATTCCGCAATGGGCTGCGGGTGCTGCGCCTGCAAGCAGTTGAAGGTGAATTAACGCGAGAGCGCAGGCGCTGTCAACAGGCAGTGACGCCAAGTCCTCGGCACGACATTCGTGCTGATTTAGCACAATGGGCGCATCAGCGGGTCACGCATATGTCCCTGCTCTTTACGCAGAAACCCACTCCTATGGGGACGTTTCGGCATGGTTGAAGATAACGGGTTCACGGTTCCGGTAGAATCCACCACCACACCATCACCAAGATCGGCCCACGGCCGATGTCCTGCCTCACATCCGCCAGCGCCCCAGACCTTCTGTGGCCTTCGACTGGCCGCCACGTGGTGCCACGCGTTCCGCAAAAACACACCTCGCCAATCAGTGAAAACCCGAAGGCTGATAAAATAATATGCATACACACCATATGTGTGCTTTTTTGTTGCCCATCCAAAGGAAGTCCTGTCCATGAACACCGAACTGAAACTGGCCGTGTTGGCCGCCGCTGTTGCGCTGGCCGCCTGTGGCAAGAAAGAAGAGGCCGCTGCCCCAGCCGCTGAAGCCACCGCACCCGCTGCGGGCGAGCTGGTGGTCCGGATCGGCCACGTGGGCGCCACCAGTGGCGCGGTGGCCCATCTGGGCAAGGACAACGAAAATGGCGCCCGCCTGGCCATCGAAGAACTCAACGCCGCGGGCGTGAAGATCGGCAACCAGACCGCCCGCTTCGAGCTGCTGGCCGAAGACGACGCCGCCGATCCCAAGCAGGCCACCGCGGCCGCGCAGAAGCTGGTCGACACCAACGTCAACGGCGTGGTCGGTCACCTGACCTCCGGCGCCACGCTGCCGGCCTCGCTCATCTATCACGAGGCCGGCATTCCGCAGATCACCCCCTCGTCCACCAACCCCAAGTTCACCCGCCAGGGCTTCCCCGGTGCGTTCCGTCTGGTGGCCGACGACACCCAGCAAGGCGGTGCCATGGGTCGCTACACGGTGCAGGGCCTGAAAGCCAAGACCGTGGCCGTCATCGATGACCGCACCGCCTATGGCCAGGGCCTGGCCGACGAGTTCGAGAAGGCCGCCAAGGCCGCCGGCGCCGAGGTGGTGGGCCGCGAATACACCAACGACAAGGCCACCGACTTCAACGCCATCCTCACCTCGCTCAAGGACAAGAAGCCGGACGTCATCTTCTTCGGTGGCATGGACGCCGTGGGCGGCCCGATGCTGCGCCAGATGAAGACGCTGGGCTACACCTCCAAGCTGGTGGGCGGCGACGGCCTGTGCACCGCCGAGATGATCACCCTCTCGGCCGAGGCCCTGGGCGACGGTCAGGTGTACTGCGTGGAGGCCGGTGGCGTGGACGGGGATGAAGTCGCAGCCAACGACAAGTTCCGCGCCGACTTCAAGGCCAAGTACGGTGTGGACGTGCAGGCCTACGCCGGCTACGCCTACGACGGCGTGAAGCTGCTGGCCAGCGCCATGCAGGCCGCCGGTTCGGCCGACCCGAAGCAGTACCTACCCGCGCTCAAGGCCATCCAGTACCAGGGCGCGTCCGGCAAGGTGGTGTTCGACGACAAGGGCGACCGCCAGAACGCCGCACTCACCCTCTACACCTTCAAGGCAGGCCAGCGCGAGAAGCTCGCCGTGATCCGCTGACCGTCCCCCGCGGGTGGCCGGGCAACGGCCCGGGCACCCGCACACCACCCTGATCAGGGTTTTCCCTTTATCGCCAAGTCCTATAGAGGACTAGAGTTCATACCCATGAACTCTTCCCTCCGACTGGTGACATCCCCGGAACCCGGCGTCAGCCGCTACGCCACGCTGGCACAGGCGCTGCGGGCCCGCGTGGTGGCGGGCGAGTGGTCGCCCGGCTCCGCCCTGCCCGCCGAAAGCCAGCTGGCCAAAGAACACGGCGTGGCCCTGGGCACCATGCGCCGCGCGCTGGAACTGCTGGTGGAACAGGGCTTCATCGAGCGCATCCACGGCCGCGGCACCTTCGTCCGCCAGGGGCTGGCCGGGGCGTCCATGCTGCGCTTCTTCCGTTTCGACAGCGGCACCGGCGAGGTGCCCGTCTCCCGCATCCTGCAGCGCAGCCGGGTCAGCGCCCCGGCGGCCGTCTCGCGCGCGCTGGGCATCGGCGCCGGCGAGCCGGTGCTGCGCGTGCACCGCCTGCGCCTGATGGCCGAGCAGCCGCGCCTGTTCGAGGAACTCTGGCTGCCGCTGGACCTGTTCGCGCCGCTGGCCGACGACGACCTGGCGTCCTGGGACGACCTGCTCTATCCCATGTTCGCGCGCAAGCTGCAGGTGCACATCCACCGCGCGCTGGACGACATCGGCTTCGGCCAGCTCAGTGCTGCGCAGGCCCGCCACCTGGGCCTGCCCGCCGGCCACCCCTGCGCGCAGGTGCAGCGCTCGGCCTACGACCTCTCGGGCCGCTGTGTGGAGCTGCGCATCACGCGCGGCGACGCGCACGCCTTCCACTACACCGTCAACATCACCTGAAGGAGACACCATGGTCCACCCGAACCCGCCCGCTCAAGGCTGGATGCCCTCGCGCCGCCACGTCATCGCATCGGCCGGCGCAGCGCTCGCCGCCCCCTGGATCGGCGCACACGCGCAAGGCAAGGTCGCCGGCGGCAAGCCGATCACCCTGGTCGTGTCCTACCCGCCCGGTGGCGGCGCCGACCTCATGGCCCGCACCATTGCACCCAAGCTGGAGGCCGCGCTGGGCCAGACCGTGGTGGTGGAGAACAAGGCCGGTGCCAGCGGCCAGCTGGCGGCGAGTCACGTGGCCCGCGCCGCGGCCGACGGCAGCGTGCTGCTGCTCGACGCCTCGTCCTTCGCGGTGAACCCCTCGCTGTTTCCCAGGCTTCCCTATGACACGGCCACCGCCTTCACGCCGCTGGCCGTGCTGGCCACCTTCCCCAACGTGCTGGTGTGCACGCCGAGCTTCGAGGCGAAAGACGTGAAGGACGTGATCCGCCTGGCCAAGGCCAAGCCGCTGAACTACGCCTCCTCCGGCAACGGTTCGGCCCAGCACCTGGCCGGTGCCCTGTTCGAGCAGCGCGCGGGCGTGGACCTGACCCACGTGGCTTACCGCGGCGGCGGCCCGGCCATGAACGACGTGATGGGCGGCCAGGTGCCGCTGTTCTTCGCCAACGTGGCCTCGTCGCTCGGCCACATCAAGGCCGGCAAGCTGCGCCCGCTGGCCGTCACCAGCCGGCTGCGCGCCCGCTCGCTGCCCGATGTGCCGACCATGGCCGAGGCCGGCGTCAGCGGCTACGAGGTGCTGGAGTGGAACCCCATCCTGGCGCCCGCCGGTCTGCCGGCCGATGCCAGGGCCACCCTGGTGGCCGGCATCCGCAAGGCGCTGGACGACGCCGAGGTGCTGGGCCGCATCCGCCAGCTGGGCGGCGACGTGTTCGCCGACGCCAGCCAGCAGAGCGCCGGCCAGTTCATCGCGGCCCAGCAGGCGCTGTGGGCCAAGGTGATCAAGGACCGCAACATCACCACCGGATGAGCGCACACACGAACCACATCCCAACGGGCTGGGACGGCCATGTGCACGTGTTCGACCCCGCGCACCCGGCGCAGGCCGGCCACTACCGGCCGGTGCTGCGCGACCTGCCGGAGATCGAACAGGCCGCAGCCCCGCTGGGCGTGGGCCACTTGGTACTGGTGCAGCCCAGTGTCTACGGCACCGACAACACCCTGATCCTGCGCGCGCTGGCCCGCGAACCGGGCCGCCACCGCGGCGTGGCCGTGGTGGACACCAGCGTGACCGACGCCGAGCTCGACGCCATGCACGCGCTCGGCGTGCGCGGCGTGCGCTTCAACCTGGTCTCGCCGGTGGGCAACGGGCCCGAGGCCTTCCGCGCGCTCGCCCCGCGGCTGAGGGCGCGCGGCTGGCACGTGCAGTGGTACGCGCGGCACGACCAGCTCGACACCATCGCCGAGCTGCACGCGGGCAGCGGCCTCACCGCCGTGCTCGACCATCTGGCCGGCCTGCACGCCGGCGTCGCTGAAGACGACCCCGCGTGGATGGCACTGCAGCAACTGGCCGACCAGGGCGCCTGGGTCAAGCTCTCGGGCTGGTACCGGCTGCAGGCCAGTGCACCCTACGACGCACTGCATGACCACATCCGCCGCGTGGCGCAAACCCTGGGCGAGCGCCTGGTCTGGGGGTCCGACTGGCCGCACACCGCGTTCGCCCCCGACGCCCTGCCGCCCTACGACAGCGTCTGGCACCCCGTGGTGCAGGCGCTGGGCGAGGCCCGCGCCGCCAGCGTGCGCGCGGCCGGCGCCTTGCTCTACGCCTGATCCGCAGCGAGACTCGCGCCATGCGCATCCTGCTCGCCGAAGACGAAACCGAACTGGGCACCTGGCTGGTCAAGGCCCTGGGCCAGAACGACTTCCAGGTCGACTGGGTGAACGACGGCCGCCTGGTGCGCCGCAGCCTCAAGGCCACGAAGTACGACGCGCTCATCCTCGACCTGGGCCTGCCCGGCCTGGGCGGGCACGATGTGCTGACCGACCTGCGCGAGGCCGACGAGCGCCTGCCGGTGCTCATCCTCACCGCGCGCGATTCGCTGATGGAGCGGGTCAACTGCCTGCACGGGGGCGCCGACGACTTCCTGGCCAAACCCTTCGACGTGGCGGAGCTGGAGGCGCGGCTGGTCGCGCTGATCCGCCGTTCGCGCGGGCAGGAGCACCCGCGCTTTGCCTGCGGGCCGCTGAGCTACGACAGCGTGGCCAAACAGTTCCGCCTGCAGCACGAGGTGCTCAGCCTCACGCCGCGTGAACACGCGGTGCTGCGCGCCCTCATCCAGCACCCGGGCGAGCCGCTGTCCAAGCGCGAGCTGCTGGAGCGCGTGTTCTCCGACGAGCAGGACGTGGCCCCCGAGGCCATCGAGGTGCTGATCCACCGCCTGCGCAAGCGGCTGGAGGCGTCGCCAGTGCGCATCGCCACCCTGCGCGGGCTGGGCTACCAGCTCGAAAGCACACCGTGACAGCGCTGGGGTGGGCCCGCGCCAGCGTGCGCCGCTTTCTGCTGGTGCTGCTGCTGCCGGGCCTGGGCGCGGTGATCGCGGGCGAGCTGTGGCTGGGCTGGCGCACCGCCAGCGACGCGGCCGACGCGGCCTACGACCGCTCGCTGCTGGGCGCGGTCAAGTCCATCGATTCGAGCATCTCCACCGCCAGCGGCGGCATCGGCGTGGAGCTGCCCTACCGCATGCTCGAATTCTTCGAGCTGACCGCGCAGGGCCAGGTGTTCTACCGCGTGGCCACCGAGGACGGCCTGGTCGAGATCGGCAGCGCGGATCTGCCCGCGCCGCCCCGACCGCTGAAAACCGGCCAGCCGCAGTTCCACGAGGGCGAGTACCTGGGAACGGCGGTGCGCGTGGGCAGCTACGCGCGCGAGCTGAACCCGCCGCTGGCCGGGCACGCGGGGCCGCAGCGCGTGGTGATCCAGGTGGCCGAAACGCTGGAAGCCCGCAACGACTTCCGGCGTGCGCTGGTGCTGCAATCGCTGGCGCGCGACGTGTTGCTGATGCTGGCCGCCACCGGCCTGCTGGCGCTGGCCATCGCCTGGGCCATGCGCCCGCTGGACCGGCTGCGGCAGGAGGTGGACGCGCGTGACCCGCAGGACCTGACCCCGGTGGACGACACCGGCGCGCCCGCCGAGGTGCGGCCGCTGGTGCAGGCCATCAACCACCACATCGAGCGCCACCGCGAGCAGACCGAGGCGCGCCGCCGCTTCATCGACGACGCCTCGCACCAGCTGCGCACGCCGCTGACCACGCTGGCCACCCAGGTGGCCTACGCCCAGCGCGAGGCCGACCCGGCCGCGCAGCGCGAGGTGCTGGAGACCATCCGCGAGCAGCTGGACGAAACCATCCGCCAGACCAACCAGATGCTCTCGCTGGCGCGCGCCGACAGCGCGCCGCCGCAGCGCCAGCCCTTCGACGCCGTGGCCCTGGCCGAGGCTCTGGTGCGCCAGTGGTGGGGTCCGGCGCGCGACCAGGGGGTCGATCTGGGCCTGGACGCGCCCGATGGCCCGCTGCCCCTGCAGGGCGAGCCCGACCTGCTGCGCGAAGCCCTGTCCAACCTGCTGCACAACGCCATCCGCCACGGCGGCGCGGGCTGCCACGTCACGCTGCTGGTGCGCGCCGAAGCGGGCGGCGCGGTGCAGCTGGCGGTGGAGGACGATGGCCCGGGTCTGCCGCCCGACGAGCTGGCCCGCGCCGGCGAACGTTTCTTCCGCGGCCGCGGCGGCGCCCTGCCCGGCTCCGGCCTGGGCCTGGCCATCGTGCGCACCGTGGCCCAGCGCCATGGCGGGCAGATGCGGGCGGGCGGGGGGCCCGAAGGCCGCGGGCTGGCCGTCAAGCTCACGCTGCCCGCAGCGCGGGCGTCCGATACCACCTCGGGTTAACCCGGGGTTTTGGGCCGGTTTTCTGAAAGCACGTTGAAAGTGCCCGGTTTCTACAGTGCCCTCACCGCAGCGCCTGTGCTGCGTGGCTTCCACCCCATCGAGGAGACACCTTCATGAACGTCGCATTCAAGCTCGTCGCCACCGCCGTCGCGGCCTCTGCCCTGACCGCCTTCGCCAACCCGCTGGACAAGACCGAGTGCATCGCCCCGGCCAAGCCGGGCGGCGGCTTCGACCTGACCTGCAAGCTGGTGCAGAGCGCGCTGCAGGAAGGCAAGTTCATCGCCGACCCGATGCGCGTGACCTACATGCCCGGTGGTATCGGCGCCGTGGCCTACAACACCGTCATCGCGCAAAAGCCGGACGCAGCCAACGCCATCGTCGCCTTCTCCGGCGGCTCGCTGCTGAACCTGGCCCAGGGCAAGTTCGGCCGCTACACCGAGAACGACGTGCGCTGGCTCGCCGCCATCGGTACCGACTACGGCGCAGTGGTGGTGGCCGAGAACTCGCCTTACAAGACCCTGAAGGACGTGATGGCCGCCATGAAGGCCGACCCGACCAAGGTGGTGCTGGGCGCGGGCGGCACCGTGGGCAGCCAGGACTGGATGAAGGCCGCACTCACCGCGCGCGCCGGTGGCGTGAACCCCAAGACCATGCGCTACGTGGCTTTCGAGGGCGGCGGCGAGGCGCTGACCGCGCTGCAGGGCGGCCACATCCACGTCTTCACCGGCGACGCGGCCGAGGCCCAGCAGCAGATCAAGGCCGGCGCCAAGGTGCGCATCCTGGCGGTGATGAACGACAAGCGCCTGCCCGGCGACATGGCCAACATTCCCACCGCCACCGAACAGGGCTACGACGTGGACTGGCCGATCGTGCGCGGCTTTTTACCTGGGTCCCAAGGTCAGCGACGCCGACTACAAGGTCTGGGCCGACACCTTCACCAAGCTGATGGCCACGCCCGCCTACGACAAGCTGCGCAACGAGCGCGGCCTGTTCCCCATGGCCCTGACCGGCGCGCCGCTGGACGCCTACGTCAAGAAGCAGGTGGCCGGCTACCGCAAGCTGGCCGAAGAGTTCGGCCTGAACGTCGTCCCCGCCAAATGACGCTCGCGGGGCCTGCCAAGGCCCCGCCCCTTTCCCCACGGAGTCCCCCATGAGTGACCGCGTCCTCGGCGCGGTGTGTGTTCTCGCGTCCGCCGCCATGGCCTGGGCCGCGCAAGACTACGCCGCCGCCATCTCTTACGAACCCGTCGGCCCGCGCGCGTTTCCGCTGCTGCTGGCCAGTGGCCTGGGTCTCTCGGGCCTGTGGCTGGTGCTCAAACCCAGTGCCGGCGCCGAGGCCTTTCACGGCGTGCCCTGGAAACCCACCGCCCTGTGCGCTGCGGCGGTGCTGGTGTACGCCCTGCTGTTCCAGTGGCTGGGCTTTCCGCTGGCCACCGCGCTGATGGCCGTGCCCGTGGGGATGGCGTTTGGCGGCAGCTGGAAACGGTCGCTCACCGGCGGTGCTGCGCTGGGGCTGGTGCTCTACCTGTTGTTCGACAAGCTGCTGGACGTGGTGCTGCCCGCCGGCCCGCTGGCCACCCTGCTCGGAGGAAGCTGACATGGAGATCCTGCAACACTTGGTGGCGGGCTTCGGCGTCGCGCTCAGCCCCACCAACCTGCTGATCGCCGCGGTCGGTTGCTTCATCGGCACCATCGTCGGCCTGCTGCCCGGCCTGGGCCCCATCAACGGCGTGGCCATCCTCATGCCGCTGGCCTTTGCCATGAAGCTGCCGGCCGAGACCTCGCTGATCCTGCTGGCCGCGGTCTACATCGGCTGCGAATACGGGGGCCGCATCTCGTCCATCCTGCTCAACGTGCCGGGCGACGCGGGCGCCATCATGACCGCGCTGGATGGCTACCCCATGGCGCGCCAGGGCCTGGGCGGCGTGGCGCTGTCCATCTCCGCCTGGAGCTCCTTCGTGGGCTCGCTGATCGCCACGCTGGGCATCGTGCTGTTCGCACCGCTGCTGGCCAGCTGGGCGCTGTCCTTCGGGCCGGCCGAGTACTTCGCGCTCATGTGCTTCGCCTTCGCCTGCATCGCGGGCCTGATGGGCGACGCGCCGGTCAAGGCCGGGCTGGCGGCCATCATCGGCCTGTCCATGTCCTGCGTCGGGCTGGATTCGAACTCCGGCGTCTACCGCTTCACCGGCGGCGACATCCACCTCTCCGACGGCATCCAGTTCGTGGTGGTCGTCATCGGCGTGTTCTCCATCAGCGAGCTGCTGCTGATGCTGCAGGAGCACCACAGCAGCACCGGCCTGGTCACGCAGACCGGCCGCATGCTCTTCAACCTCAAAGAGCTGGCCCACACCTGGTGGGGCACCGTGCGCTCCAGCGTGGTGGGCTTCGTGGTCGGCGTGCTGCCGGGGGCCGGCGCAACAATTGCCAGCGCCATGACCTACTCGATGGAAAAGCGCCTGACCGACATAGACGGCACGTTCGGCAAGGGTGACATCCGCGGCGTGGCCGCGCCCGAGGCGGCCAACAACTCGGCCGCCACTGGCTCCTTCGTGCCCATGCTCACGCTGGGCGTGCCCGGCTCGGGCACCACGGCGGTGATGGTGGGCGCGCTCTCGCTCTACAACATCACGCCCGGTCCGGCGCTGTTCACCCAGCAGCCCGACCTGGTGTGGGGCCTGATCGCCTCGCTGTTCCTGGCCAACGTCATCCTGCTGGTGATGAACATCCCGCTGGTGGGCGTGTTCACCAAGGTGCTGAGCGTGCCCAACTGGCTGCTGGTGCCCGGCATCGTGGCCGTCAGCAGCGTGGGTGTGTACGCGGTGCACGCCACCACCTTCGACCTGGTGCTGATGACCGCGCTCGGCTTTGCTGCCTACGGGCTGCGCAAGCAGGGTGTGCCCATGGCGCCGCTGATCCTGGGCTTCGTGCTGGGCGACATGATGGAACAGAACCTGCGCCGCGCCCTGTCCATCAGCAACGGCGACGCGGGCATCCTGGTGGGCAGCCCGATCACCATCGGCCTGTGGACCGCGGCGGTGCTGATGCTGGTGGTGCCGGCGGGCATGCGGATGCTGTCCAGGCGCCGCCAAGAGGAAGCTGTCGCAGCCTGATCCGCGCGCGGCGTGCACGCCTCATGCTGCGGCCAGGCCCTGTCGCATCAGCAGGGCGGTGGCGGCGGGACGTTCGTGCATGAGCCAGTGTCCCGCGCCGCCCACCACCCGCTGCCTGCGCAGGGCGCCCTGCGGTGCCACGCCATCGGCCTTGTCGCGCGGCACAGCGGTAACATCGTGCTCGCCCCAGATGGTCAGCACTTCCCCCGGGTAGCGGCTCAGCGCCGGCGCGAGCGCCGCCGAGCGGGAGAACGGCTTGCTGCGAAACCGGGTGTTCAGGCAGCCGCGCCACTGGATCTCCAGGGCCAGCGCGTCCACGGCGGTCTCGCTGTGGAGCATCTGCGCGAGCAGGTTGTGCCGCATGCGGCTCGCCCAGCCCACGGGGTCGGCATCGGGGTCCAGGTCCCGCCACGGCAAGGGCGTCACGGTCTGCCGGCGGGGGCCGCCGTGTCCGGCCGGACCGATCAGCACCAGGCGCTGCACATGGTCACACTGTGCGGCCAGCTGGGCACTGACCAGGCCGCCGAAAGAAAACCCGCCCAGCAGGATCGGGGTGCGCGCACCCAACAAAGCATCCAGCCCCTGGCGCAACTGGGCGACGAGCTCGTCGAGCCCCTGCGTGGGCGTCAATGTCGAGTCGCCGTAGCCCGGCATGTCGGGCATCCACAGAGTGAAGCTGGCGGAAAGCGCAGGTATCACGCGGGCCCAATGGAGCCAGCTGCCATGGCCCCCGTGCAGCAGCACCAGAGGCGGGCCACTGCCCACCCTGCGCCAGACCAGATGCTGCCCGAGCACCGGCTGCGCAATGCGCTCGCAGGCCGATTCCAGCGCCTCGATCTGCTCGCGGGCGGCGGCCCGGCCCGACACACACCCCGTCACGCTCAGTCCGCCTTGATGGACTGGACCTGGATCACCTGCTTCCACTTGGCGATGTCGGCGCGGTAGAGCGCGTCGGCCACGGCCGGCGGGTCCAGCGTCAGTGTCAGCCCCTCGGCCCGGATGCGCTTGCGGAACTCTTCGCTGTCGGCCGCGCGCTGGATCGACTGGTACAGCTGCTGCACCAGCGGCGCCGGTGTGCCACCGGCCACGAAGATGCCGTACCAGACCGGCGCGGCGTACCCGGTGAGCCCCGATTCGGCAAAGGTGGGCACATCGGGCAGCAGGGCCGTGCGCGTCGCGCTGGTGACGGCGAGCGCGCGCAGCTTGCCGTTGGCCAGGTAGGGCGCGACGCTGGGCAAGGTGCCGAAGGCCAGGTCGATCTGCCCGCCCATGAGGTCGGTCATGGCCGGGGTGGCGCCGCGGTAGGGCACATGGACCATGAACACCATGGCCGTGGTCTTGAGCAGCTCGGCGGCCAGGTGGGTGGAGGTGCCGTTGCCGGCCGAACCGTAGGTGAAGCTCCCGGGCCGGGCGCGCACCTGCGCCAGAAGGTCGGAGGCCGAGCGGATCGGGCTGTCGGGCCGCACCACCGCCACATTGGGTGCATGGCCGAGCGTGGTCACCGCGCTCAGCCCGGTCTCGGCGGGGTACGGCAGCCTAGAGTTCAGACCCGGCACGATGGCGACGGCGCTGGTGTTGAGCAGCAAGGTCAGGCCGTCGGGCGCGCTCTTGGACACGAAGTCGTTGCCCACCACGGTGCCGGCCCCTGCCTTGTTGTCCACGACGACCGTCTGCCCCCACATCTTCGACAGGCTGTCGGCCAGGGCCCGGGCCATGTTGTCGGTACCGCCGCCGGTGGGAAACGGCACCACCAGGCGCACCGGTCTGGCCGGGAAGCTGGGCGTCGTTTGTGCCAGCGCGGGCACGGATGCGCAGGCCAGGCCGGCGGCCAGGATCAGTTCGCGGCGCCGAAAGGAAGCGGGTTGTGAGAGTAGGTTCATTGGGGGTTTCGGCATTCGGGTTGTGGGGGCCGCCCGCTCAGGCGATCACGCCCTGGGCGCGCAGGGCATCAATGTCGGCAGGCGGGTAACCCAGGGCCGTGAGCAGCTCCTGGTTCTGCGCGCCCACGGCTTGTGGCGGTGAGGTGACCTGCACCGGGCTGCGCGAGAGCTGAAAGCCGGACACCGGCACGGTCAGCCCCGCCAGCGCACCAGCCTCGTCGGCGAACCGGTGCAGCACCTTGCGGCCTTGCACGTGTTCGTCCGCCAGCATGGCCTCCATGCGCTGCACCCGCGACACCGGTACGCGGTGTTCCCGCAGCAGCGTCTCCCAGTGGCTCACCGATCCGGTGGCGATGATCCGGGTCAGTGCCTCGGCCTCTTCGGCATAGCCGTTGATCCGGTCCCGGTTGTTGTCTTTGACCAGATCGGCGCGGCCCAGTGCTTCCCACAGCCGCCGCTGCTGCCGCAGGTTGGACGCGGACACCATCAGGGGGCCATCGCTGGCCGGGTAACAACCGATGGTGGCAAACGGGTAGCGGTTGCCCTTCTGCTCCGGGTGCGCGCCGTTCCACAGGTAGCCGGTCAGGTGCGAGCTGGCGAGGATCATGGCCACGTCCGACATCGCCACCTCGACGAACTGGCCCAGGCCGTCGTCCTGGCTGCGCTGCAGCAGCGCCGCCAGGATGGCCATGGCGGCGGTGGTGCCCGTGGCGTAGTCGACCACGGGGGCGCCGCATTTCACGGGCGGGGTGCCCGGCTCGCCGGTCATGGCCATCATCCCGGCGTAGGCCTGCACCACGCCGTCGTAGGCGGTCAGCTCGCGCTTGGGGCCGGAGCTGCCGAAAGCCGAGATGGAGCAGTAGACCAGCCGCGGGTTGATGGCCGACAGGTCCGCATAGCCCAGGCCCAATGCCTCGAAGGCGCCGGGGCGGTAGTTCTCGATCAGCACGTCGGCGGTCATCACCAGTTGCCGCAGCACCTGGCGCCCCGCCTCGGTCTTGAGGTTGAGCGCCAGGGCCTTCTTGTTCGACGCCTGCGACAGGAAGGCCGTGCCCATGCCGGCGTCGTTGAGCGCGGCGTCCGAGCCCTGGTAACGTGCCTGGTCGGGTTCCTCGGGCGACTCGATCTTGATGACCTCGGCGCCCATCACCGCCAGCTGGTAGCCCGCGAACGGGCCGGCCAGCACATGGGTCAGGTCGAGCACCCGGACACCGTGGAGAACGGGCTTCATGGCAGCCGCCTCACTTGGCGAGCACATCGGCCTTGACAATCTTGGACCAGCGCACGATTTCGGCGCGCACGAAGGCGTCGAACTCGGCCGGCGTGCCGGTCTGCACGACCATGCCCTCGTTCACCACCTTGGACCTGAAGATCTCGCTCGCGGCGGCCTTGCGCGTCGCGGCGTTGAGCTTGTCGATCACGGCCGCGGGCGTGCCAGCCGGCGCGTAGAAGCCATACCAGCCTTCGGTGGCGTAGCCGGGCACGCCAGCCTCGGCCACGGTCGGCACACCGGGATAGGCCGTGGAGCGCTCGGCCGAGGTGATGGCCAGTGCCCGCAGCTTGCCGCTGTCGATGAAGCCGCCGACCGAGCCGGAGGTGGCAAAGATCATGTCGGTCTGACCGCCCAGCAGGTCGGTGAGCGCGGGGCCCGAACCCTTGTAGGCCACGTGCTTGATCTGGACCTTGGCCATGTCGGCGAACAGCGCACCGGCCAGGTGGGACGAGGTGCCGTTGCCGGGCGAGGCGTAGGTCAGCTTGTCCGGATCGGCTTTCGCGGCGGCGACGATGTCCTTGACCGACTTGAACGGGCTGTCGGCGCGCACCACCAGCACGTTGGGCGAGCGCACGATCATGGACACGGGCGTGAAGTCCTTCTCGGTCGAGTAGGGCATCTTCGCCATCAGGCTGGGGTTGACCGCGTGCGCGATCGACGAGACCACCAGCGTGTAGCCATCGGGTGCACTCTTGGCCACCAGGTCGGTTCCGATAATGGTGCTGGCGCCCGGCTTGTTGTCCACCACGACGGGTTGCCCCAGCTCCTTGGCCATCTCCACCGCCAGCGTGCGGGCGATCAGGTCGGTGCCACCGGCGGGAGCAAAGGGCACCACCAGCTTGATGGGTTTGTCGGGGAAGGCGTGGGCACTGGACAGGCCCACGACCAGTGCGACGGTCAAGCCTGTCGCGGCCTTGGCAAAGGCCTTGAAGCCCTGGGTGAAGGAAGGTTGCATGAATGTCTCCGGTGTTGTGCACAGCGATGTCTGTCAAGCCCCACCGGGTCGGCCACAGACGAACCGGGGAAGCTGGGAAGACTCTAGGCGCCCAGGCGATTCAGCACATCATTCCAATTCCACTGAATGGAAATGAATGGCCGCTCAGATCAGGGTTTCCACTGCCTCTGGGCGACCTCACTTCTGTGCCGTGCAGTGCCCGCATCTCGTGGATCGAGTCCGACGCCACGGCCCCTCACCAGCGACCGGCCGGCGCACCGCCAGGCAGGCGGTGGCAACACCTGGCCCCCTGTCACCCTCCACCCAGCTCCCGCCAGCCGCTCACCAGCAAGGCCAGCGGTGCCAGGGCGGCAAACCCCAGCACGATGCGGTGAAACACCGCACCGGCCCGGTGCGATTCGAGGAAGTGCCGGATCAGCAGCAGCCCCTTGCCCCAGGCGATGAGTGCCACCGCGGCCGTCATCCAGGCGCGGCTGGCACCTGTGTGCGCCTCATGCGCGGCCAGCACGCTCAGGCAGGTCAACACCACCATCAGCAGCCAGGCAATGAACGGGGCTCTCAGTTTCATCCGGGCACCTCAGGCGAAGGCGTAGAACAGCGCAAAAATCATCAGCCACACCAGGTCGGTGGCGTGCCAGTAGGTGGCCAGCGACTCCAAGCCGCGCACATCACCACCCGAGTACGCGCCGGCACGCGCACGCGCCAGACACCAGACCATGCCGCCCAAGCCCCAGCAGGCGTGCACGAAGTGGTTGATGGTCAGGTAGTAATACACAACGACGAAGATGCCGCTGCCCGCGTCGATGCCGTGGGCCTGGTTCCACTGCCATTCCAGCAGCTTGAGGACCGGATAGCACAGCCCGATGACCAGGGCGGCCAGCTGCCACTGCAGGGCGCGCCGCACGTCGTGGTGGCGATGGGCATCGAGCGCCTGGGTCAGCGCATAGCCGCTGGTGACCATGACCAGGGTGACGCAGACACCGCCCAGAGTCCACAGGCGCGCGGCCCCTTCCTGAAACGCCTGCGGGTTGAACCAGCGCGAGACGAAGTACACGCTGAAAAACACCGCGAACTCCAGGTACTCCAGGCACACCGCGACCCACATGCCTTTGAAGCCGGGCACCGTGGGCTTCTCTGCGGCAGCGGCAACCTCATCCGAGTCCAGCACGGTGGGGGCCGGGGCGACTTGATTCATGTGGTGCATCACCTCGGTGGTGTTCAATCCCCGGCCGCAGCGATCTGCTCTCTGGCCATGCTGCCCAGCCGCTTCAGGGCGGCCCTGACCGGCGGGCCGACCGGGTGCCCGACGTTCAGGCGCAGGTGCCGCGTGAAGCGCCGGTCGGCCGAGAACAGCACCCCGGGCGCCGTGCTGATGGACTGCGCCATGGCCTGGTGGTGCAGGGCCAGGGCGTCCACGCCCGGCGGCAGTTCCAGCCACACGAAGTAGCCACCCTGCGGCTCGGTCATGCGGGTGCCCTTCGGAAAAAAGCGCTCGATCAGCGCCCGGGCCGCCGTGTGCTGGGTTTTGAGGGCTTCGCGCAGATGGCGCAGGTGGCGCTCGAAACCGCCCTGCACCAGGTATTCGGCCACGGCCAGTTGCGGCGGTATGGGCGAGGCCAGCGAGGTCATCATCTTCAGGCGCTCGACGTGCCTGGCGTAACGCCCGGCGGCGGCCCAGCCGACCCTGTAACCCGGTGCCAGCGATTTGGAGAACGACGAGCAGTGCAGCACCAGACCTTCCTGGTCGAAGGCCTTGGCGGGCAGGGGCCGGCGCGCGCCGAAGTGCAGCTCGGCGTACACGTCGTCCTCGATGAGGGGCACCCCGTGGCGCGCCAGCAGCTGCACCAGGGCCTGTTTTTTGGCGTTGGACATCAGCGCACCCAGCGGGTTCTGGAAGGTCGGCATGAACCAGCAGGCGGCCACCTTCTGGCGCTGGAGCAGGGTTTCGAGCGCGTCCAGCCGCACACCCTCGGCCGGGTCGGTCTCGACCTCCACCGCCTTCAGGTGCAGGCGCTCCAGTGCCTGCAGCGCCGCGTAGAAGGTGGGCGACTCGACCACCACCACATCCCCCGGCTGCGTCACCGCCTGCAGGCACAGGTTGAGCGCTTCCATGGCACCGTTGGTCACGATGAGTTCGTCGGGCAGCAGGGACACGCCGTTGAGCGCGTAGCGCCGCCCGACCTGGGCCCGCAGGGTTTCGTCGCCCGCGGTCAGCGCGCCCGAAATCTGCGCCGGCCGCAGGCGACGCATGGCCCGCGCCCCGCCCCGGGCCAAAGCCTCGAACGGGAACAGCTCGGGCGCCGGGAAGGCCGAGCCCAGCGGCACCACGTCCACATCGCGCGTGGAACCCAGCAACTCGAACACCAGTTCGCTGATCGCCACCGGGGTGATCCGCCCGCTGGGTTGGGCCGCTTCCGGCGGCTGGCCGGTGAGCGGTCGCCGTGCGCGCACGAAGTAGCCGGACCGCAACCGCGCCTCGACCAGCCCGTCGGATTCCAGCTGTGCATAGGCCTGGAAGATGGTGGAAGGACTGATGCCCCGCTGGCGGCGCAGCTCGCGCACCGAGGGCAGGCGGTCGCCCGGGCGCAGCACCCCCGCACGGATGCTGCCCGCCAGTTCATCGGCGAGTTGCTGGTAACGCGTCAAGGTGCCGGACGACATGTCTTCGAGGACCTCCAGGGGAAGGCTCGATGGTAGGGCGGTCGAAGGCACGCGGCTCATCTGCCGCAGTGTCCGACCTTTTCCTGAAGAAGGGTCGTATCAGAAGCAGGCATATCCATGGGGAGCAGCGCACAGCTGATACGGTCGGTTTTCAATCCATCTGAATCCTGCGCATCAGAGCCCCCGGCGGCACCATGGACGCATGTCTGCACACACCGCCCTCCTCCGCGTTCAACCGCGCGCGGCCCTGCCTTGTGCCCTGGTGCGACTGGCCGACATGGCCGCCAGCGGGTGCCTCGGCGTGGGCGTGCCCAGACACCTGGGTGGACAGGGCGGCCAACTGGAAGACCTGTTCCGCGACCCGGGCGCCCGCCACTGGCTGCAGGGCCTGCATCCCGCGGACCGGCTGGTATTCCTGTCCCAGCGCCTGGTGGTCGAGGCCCTGGTCAGGACCGACAACATCGGCCAGAGGGAACTGCACCTGCCCGACCTGCTCGGCGGCGCGACAGCAGGCGCTTCGGCGCTGGAGTCGCCACCCCTGGAGGCCAGGACCATGGGACTGGGCTGGCAGTTTCATGGGCTGCTGCGCGGGGTGCCCAACCTGCAATGGGATGGTTTCTCGTTGTTGCTGCCAGTGCAGACCGCAGGCCAGATCGAAGGCATGCTGCTCGTCCGCTCCGAGGAGAACGGACTCACCGTGCACCCTGGCGAGAACCCGGACCTGTGGTCGTCGGCCGCCTGCGGCGACGTGCAGTTCCAGCAGAGTTTTCTGCGCGCCGACGAATGGCTGGGCGACCAGCCGCTGTGGTCATCGCTGGTCCAGACCCATCAGATGCTGCGCGCCGGCTTGCACCACCTTCCACACCCGTAAACACCCACGAGGCACCCCATGCCCAAAGTCATCCCGATCCAGCCCGTCGAAGCCTGGACACCCGTTGACAAGATCCACGCCCGCGCCACCCAGGGCCTCTTCAACCGCTGGCGCTGGACCTTCGTGTGGTTGACGCAGGCCTTCTTCTACGGCGTGCCATGGCTGACCTGGAACGCGCGGCAGGCCGTGCTGTTCGACCTCGAAGCCAAGCGCTTCTACCTGTTCGGCGCCGTGCTCTTTCCGCAGGACCTCATCTACCTCGCGGCCCTGCTGGTCATCAGCGCCCTGCTGCTGTTCTTTGCCACCGCGGTGGTCGGGCGGGTCTGGTGTGGCTTCGCCTGTCCCCAGACCGTCTACACGTCCCTCTTCATGTGGATCGAACACCGGTTTGAAGGCAGCCCGCAGAACCGCAAGCGCCTGGACCAGGCGGGCTGGGGCCCGGAGAAGCTGCTGCGCCGGGGCGGCAAGCACCTGGCCTGGGCGGCGTTTGGCCTGTGGACGGGCTTCACCTTCGTGGGTTATTTCACCGCCATCCGGCCGCTGGCGGCCGACATCCTGTCACTGTCCGTGGGGCCCTGGACCAGTTTCTGGGTCCTGTTCTACGGCCTGTTCACCTACCTCAACGCCGGCCTGGTGCGCGAGAAGGTCTGTCTGCACATGTGCCCCTACGGACGCTTCCAGGGCTCGCTGATGGACGAGCGCACCCTCAACGTGGCCTACGACCACCGGCGGGGTGAACCCCGGCGCGGCCGTGTCGACAACGACCATCGGAGCGTGAACCAGGGTCACTGCATCGACTGCACCCTGTGCGTGCAGGTCTGTCCCACGGGCATCGACATCCGCAACGGCCTGCAGGCCGCGTGCATCGGCTGCGGCCTGTGCATCGACGCCTGCGACGACGTGATGGACAAGGTGCACGCCCCCAAGGGCCTGATCCGCATGGCCTCCCTGCACGAACTGGGTGGTGCCGCCAGCAGCCGGCGCCCCTTCCTGCGGCGCGTGTGGCGCACCCGGGTCTGGGTCTACGGCGGTCTTCTGACCCTGGTGATCGCCGCCACCGTCGCAGCATTCGCCACCCGGCCGGAAGTCCGCATGAACGTCATCCGCGACCGCTCGGTCATGGCGCGCCAGGTGGAACAGGGGGCGGTGGAGAACGTCTACACGCTGCAGCTGATGAACGCGTCGGACCACACCCGCAGGGTGGTGGTGGCCGTGGAGCCGTCTCACCTGGTGAGCCTTCACCAACCCATCACCGCAGAGCTGGGGCCGGCAGAGGCCACCACCATCACGGCCACCGTCCGCATGCCCAGCGTCGAGGCGGCGCAACACGCCGGCGAGGTGGTGCCCATCCGCTTCGTGGTGGCTTCGCCCGAACGGGCAGGCCAGGCAGAAGTGGACGAGCCATCCACCTTCCTGGTCCCACGGTAACCCACGAAACAAAATGGGTCAGGTCACACCCGCTCCAGCACCACCGCAATGCCCTGCCCCACCCCGATGCACATGGTGCACAGCGCATAGCGGCCACCGCTGCGGTGCAGCTGGTTGACGGCGGTGGTGGCCAGGCGGGCGCCACTCGCGCCCAGGGGATGGCCCAGGGCGATGGCGCCACCGTTGGGGTTGACGCGCGCGTCGTCGTCGGCCAGGCCGAGGTCGCGCAGCACGGCCAGGCCCTGGGCGGCAAAGGCCTCGTTGAGTTCGATCACGTCCATCTGCGCCAGCGATAGCCCGGTGAGCGCCAGCACCTTGCGCGTGGCGGGTGCCGGGCCCATGCCCATGATGCGCGGCGGCACACCGGCGGTGGCCATGCCCACCACCCGGGCGCGCGGCGTAAGGCCATGTCGCGCAGCGGCGGCTTCGCTGGCCAGCAGCAACGCGGCGGCGCCGTCGTTCACGCCCGAGGCATTGCCGGCGGTCACGCTGCCCTCAGGCCGCACCACACCTTTGAGTTTGGCCAGCGCCTCCAGCGTGGTGGCGCGCGGGTGTTCGTCGCGGTTCACCACCAGGGCATCGCCCTTCTTCTGCGGCACATGCACCGGCACGATCTCGGCGTCGAACACGCCCGCCTCTTGCGCCGCCAGGGCCTTGGTCTGCGAGGCCACGGCCATGCGGTCCTGGTCGGCGCGCGAGATGTTGAACTCGGTCGCCACGTTCTCCGCCGTCTCGGGCATGCTGTCCACGCCGTACTGCGCCTTCATCAGCTTGTTGACGAAGCGCCAGCCGATGGTGGTGTCTTCCACGCTGTTGGCGCGCGAGAAGGCGCTGGTGGCCTTGGGCATCACGAACGGCGCGCGGCTCATGCTCTCCACACCGCCCGCGATCATCAGCTCGGCCTCGCCGCTCCTGATGGCGCGCGCCGCCGTGCCCAGCGCGTCCAGGCCCGAGCCGCACAGGCGGTTGACCGTGGAGCCCGGTGTCGAGACCGGCAGGCCGGCCAGCAGCGCGCTCATGCGCGCCACATTGCGGTTGTCTTCGCCGGCCTGGTTGGCGCAGCCGTAGACCACGTCGGCCACCGCTTCCCAGTCCATTTGCGCATGGCGCTCCATCAGGGCCCGCAGCGGGACCGCGCCGAGGTCGTCGGCGCGCACGCCGGAGAGAGCACCGCCGTAGCGGCCAAAGGGGGTGCGCACGGCGTCGCAGATGAAGGCGTGGGTCATGTTGTCTCCGTTCAGGGAAGTTGGGCGCTCTGGTGCAGTTGCCAGATGCGGGCGAGCAGCGCGCGCGCCGGGGTCTCGCCGATCACCGGCGT
Organism: Hydrogenophaga sp. NH-16; assembly: GCF_004006415.1. Taxonomy (NCBI): domain Bacteria; kingdom Pseudomonadati; phylum Pseudomonadota; class Betaproteobacteria; order Burkholderiales; family Comamonadaceae; genus Hydrogenophaga; species Hydrogenophaga sp. NH-16. The sequence goes on along the minus strand of NZ_CP029344.1, from coordinate 687,718 downwards.
GGCCAGCTCCATCAGCTTGCCTTCGAGGTCGGCGTCGGAAAGCGGCAGTTCCGGGTCGCCCTTGCGGTCGGGCTGCAGCAACGTGAGCTGGCGGCCATCGCGCAGGGTGATGGTCACGTGCGCACCGCGCCGGGCCGGGAAGGCGGCGTCCACGGCGAGGTCCAGCGCCTTGTGAATGCGCTGCATCAGCGCCCGCGTGGCCGGGTCGTTCAGCCGGTCCGGCTCGAAGGCCGAAAGGCGCACGCTGCCGTGCACCAGCGCGGTGGCCACCATGTAATGCAGGCTGAAGCGGGCCTGGTCGGCGTTCTGCGGGTCCACATGGGGAGCGATGTCCAGCGTGGGCTGGTAGACACCGAGCGACACGCGCTCGATGTCGGCATGGGTAAAGCCGTGTCGCTGCTGCAAGGCCAGGGCACCGTCGATGGCGGCGAAGGTGTGGCCGCAACCGATGTGGTTCTTGAAGGTCAGGCGGGTGATGTGGAAGTCGCTGCCCAGCGTGGCGCCCACGGCGGACCAGTCGGGGCCTTCGCTCATGGCCTGGCCCAGCCCGGATTCGCCTTCCAGCACGTCGAGCGAGCTGCGCAGGCCGCCCGCGGCGAGTTGTGCGGCCAGCACGCCGGCCTCGGCCGCACGCCCGGCGTGCAGCGGTTTGGCCATGGCTTCCAGGCGGAAGGCCTGCTGCAGGCCCGCGGTCATGGTGGCGGCGATGGCCAGCGCGTGGGCGAAGGCCGCCTCGTCCAGCTGCAGCAGACTCGCCGCGGCGGCGGCAGCGCCAAAGCTGCCCATGGTGCCGGTGTTGTGCCAGTACCGGTAGTGCGGGCGCCCCATCACCACGCCGATGCGGGTGGAGATTTCGTAGCCCAGCACCACGGCGCGCAGGAACGCGGGACCGCCCGCCGCTGTGGATTGCGCCACGGCCAGCGCGGCGGCAATGGTGGCCGCGCCGGGGTGGTACATCGCGTCGCGGAAGCTGTCGTCCACCTCGGCCGCGTGGGCGGCCGTGCCCTGGATCAGGGCCGCCGCGCGCGGGGTGGCGTTTCGGCCCTGCACCAGCCGGGCTGCGCCCCGGTCCAGGTCGTCGGCCAGGGTCTGCATCAGCACCTGCACCGCGGGTGTGTCCAGGCCGGGGTAGATCGAGGCGTACCAGTCGATCACCGCACGCTGGGCGTGATGCGCCACCTCGGCCGACAAGGGCATCCGGGCAAAGCCCGTGGCAAAGCCCGTGGCAAAGCGTGCGAAGGTTTCAACGGCGTGCATGGTCAGTCCTCCGGTGTGAGCAGGTGGCGCAGGTCGCCGGCCACAAAGCCCGGCCCGCTGAGCCCGGCCAGCCAACGCATGTCGTCCTGCAGCGCGTCGGCACCGCGCTCGCGTGCCCAGAACACGGCGCCGCCTTCCCAGCGCGGGAAACCATAGCCGTTGACCAGCACCACGTCCACGTCGGTCGCACGCTCGGCCACGCCTTCGGCCAGCAGCAGCGCGGCCTCGTTGACGATGGCCAGCAGCGCGCGGCACACGATCTCGTCGTCGCCGAGCTCGCGGGGCTGCAGACCCTTGTCCGCGCGGGCCTGCGCGATGAGTGCGTGCACGGCCTCATCCACCTGCGGGCCCTTGCCGCCTTCGGGGTAGCGGTAGTAGCCCGCACCGGTCTTGCGGCCCAGGCGCCCGGCTTCGCAGAGGCGGTCGGGGATGTGCACATAGCGTGCACGCGGGTCGCGCGTGGCGGCCTGGGCCTGGCGCATGCGCCAAGCGATGTCCAGACCCGACAGGTCGGCCACCGCGAATGGCCCCATGGCAAAACCGAAGGCCTGCAGCGCGGCGTCCACCTGCTCGGGCCAGGCGCCCTCCTCGATCATGAACTCGCACTGGCGGCGGTAGGCCGCGTACAGGCGGTTGCCGATGAAACCGAAGGCGTTGCCGGTCAGCACCGGCCGCTTCTTCAGCCGTTTGCCCAGCGCGAGGCCGGTGGCCAGCGCGTCGGGCGCAGAGGCCTGGCCGCGCACCACTTCCATCAGCTTCATGACGTGGGCCGGGCTGAAGAAATGCAGGCCGATCACGTCCTGAGGCCTTGACGTGGCCGCGGCGATGGCGTCCAGATCGAGGTACGAGGTATTGGACGCCAGCACCGCGCCCGGTCGCGCCACCGCGTCGATGCGCCGGAACACCTGCTGCTTCACCCCGAGGTCTTCGAACACGGCTTCGATGACCAGATCGGCACTGGCCAGTTCGGCCCAGTCCAGGCTGGTCTGCAGGCGGGCTTCCACTGCGGCGGCTGCGCCTGCACCCAGCTTGCCTGCCTGCACCCGGCCGGCATAGTGCGCCTGGATGCGCGCAGCCCCGCGCTCCAGCGCCGCGGCGTCCTGCTCCAGCAGCAGCACGCGGTAGCCGGCGTCGAGTGCGGCGATGGCGATGCCCGACCCCATGGTGCCGGCGCCGATCACCGCCACGCGCTCGACCTTGCGCGGTGTGGCCTCGCCCAGCGACGGGTGTTTGGCACTGTCGCGTTCGGCAAAGAACTGGTGGCGCAGGGCACGGGCCTCGCGCGAGACACGCAGCCGCTGGAACACCGCACGCTCGTCGGCCAGCCCGTCGTCGAAGCCGACCTGGGCCGTCGCTGTGATGGCGTCGATGGCCGCCTGCACCGCAGGCCGGCGCTTGCCCGCCTTGAACGCAGCGGTCGTGGCCGCAGCCACTTCCGCGCTCGCGGCCGGCGACACCCCCCGTTCGCGCACCAGCCGCTTCTCTCCCCTGAGCTGCCGGGCGTGCGCGACCGCGGTTGCGCGCAGGTCCTCGGTGGCGATCTGGTCCACCAGACCAGCCTCCAGCGCGGCCGCAGCGGGCACGCGTTCGCCCGAGCAGATCATCCGGATCGCGCGGGGAATGCCCACGATGCGCGGCAGCCGCTGCGTGCCACCGGCGCCGGGGATGATGCCCAGCGTCACCTCGGGCAGACCGACCACCGTGCCCGGCGCGGCAACGCGTGCGTCGCAGCCGAGTGCCAACTCGAAGCCCCCGCCCAGCGCGGCGCCATGCAACGCAGCGACCACAGGCTTGCCACAGGTCTCGATGGCCGCAATCACGGCCGGCAGCTGCGGCTCGGTCAGCGGCTGGCCGAACTCGCGCAGGTCGGAACCCGCGATGAAGGTGCTGCCCGCGCCGATGAGCACCGCACCTTCCAGCGTGTCGTCGTTGCGCAGGGTCTCGATGGCGGTCATCAGCCCCTGCCGCACGGCAGCCGAGCCGGCGTTGATGGGTGGGTTGTCAATCACGATGACAGCGATCTCGCCGTCCCGTTCCAGGTGCACGCGTGGCGTCATGCGGGTTCCTCAGGCCAGCACGACCACGCCGTCGGCGGCGCTCACGCCCAGGCCTTGTGCGCGCACGAACACCGGGTTGATCTCGGCCTCCACCAGGCGGTCGCCCAGTTGTGCCGCCATGCGGGAGAACGCCACGATGGCGTCCACCAGCGCCTCCACGTCTGCCTTGGGCCGACCCCGGAAGCCATCGAGCAGCGGCCAGGTCTTGAGGTCCTTTGCCATCGACAAGGCATCGGCGCGGCTCAGCGCCTTGAGACCCTGCGCGTCCTGCGTCAGCAGGCGCATGGTTGTGTCCTTGAACAGCTCGGCCGTCACGCCGCCCATGCCCAGCAGCACGGCCGTGCCCAGTGCATCGCGGTGCATGCCCAGGATCAGCTCGGTGCCGCCGCCCACCATCTCCTGCACGAGGAAGCGGTCCGGGCGCACGCCCGCCTTGGCCTGCACGTCCGCGGTCATGCTGACCAGGCGTTCACCCACGGTCTCGGGCGTGAGGCCGATGGCCACGCCCCCCACATCGCTCTTGTGCGTGATCTGCGACGAGAGGATCTTGAGCACCACGCGGCCACCCAGCTCGCGCGCCGCGGCCGCGGCTTCGGCCGGCGTGGTGACGATGCGCTCGGCCGCACAGGGCACCTGGAAGCGCGCGAACAGCTGCTTGGCCTGGGCCTCGTCCAGCGAGCCCGAAGGCAGATCGCCCGTGTCGACGACACCCACCGTGTCCTTCTCTTCGACCGGTGCCACAAAGCTGCCGACCCTGAACATGGCGGCCAGCGCGGCGGTGCAGCTTTCGGCCGCCGCAAAGGCGGGCACGCCGTGGCGCGTGAGCAGGGCCCCCACGTCGGGCGCGTGCGGGCTCACATAGGCCATCACCGGTTTGTCCGAATCGGGCAGGCAGTCGCGGATGGCGTTGGCCATCAGCTCGGGCATGGCCAGGCTGGACGAGCCGACGATGATCACCAGTGCGTCGTAGCTCGGGCTGGCCAGCAGGGCGCGGATCGCGCCGCGCAGCAGGTCGGGCCGCAGCCCGGCCAGGGTCACGTCGATCGGGTTGCGGTCCAGCACGGCTTCGCTGCCGGTCTGCAGCGCGCGCAGGGCCTCGGCCGTGGCCGCGTCGGGTGCCGGGGTCTCGAAGCCCGCCACGCCCAGGTCGTCGGACACCAGCGTGCCGGCGCCGCCGGTGCTGGTGAGGATGGCCACGCGCTGCCCGCGCATGTGGCGGCCCGTGGCCAGGGCCACGGGGATGTCCAGCAGGTCGTTGAAGGTCCGCGCGCGGATCACGCCCACCTGCCGGAACAGCGCGTCGTACATGCGGTCGGCGCCCGCCATGGCGCCGGTGTGCGACACGGCGGCCTGGGCGCCCGCCTCCGAACGGCCGATCTTGAACGCCACCACCGGCTTGCCCTTGCCCGCTGCCTTCAGGCAGGCGGCACGGAACCTGGCCGGATCGCGCACGGTTTCGACGTACAGCGCAATCACCTGGGTGGCCGGGTCGTCGGCCAGGTGGTCGATGAAATCGGCCAGCTCCAGGTCCACCTCGTTGCTGGTGGAGATCAGCTTGGACAGGCCGATGCCCCGGGCCGCCGCCCGCGACAGCAGCGAGCCCAGGATGCCGCCACTCTGCGACACCACGCCGATGCCACCCACCGGGAACTCATCCATCTCCAGCGCGCCGGTGGCCGAGAGCACGATGCTGTCGGTGAGGTTCACCAGCCCGATGGTGTTGGGGCCCAGGATGCGCATGGACCCGGCCGCCTCCACCAACTGCTTCTGGCGGCGCGCGCCGTCTTCACCTGTCTCGGTGTAGCCGCTGGCCAGCACGATGGCGGCCGCGCAACCGCGCGCCGAGAGCTCTTTCACCGCGAGGTGGGCACGTTCGGCACCGAGCAGCACGATGGCGACATCGGGCGTCTCTGGCAACGAAGCGATGTCGGGGTAACACGGCAGGTCGCCAATGCGGTCGGCCTTGGGGTTCACCGGCAGGATGCGGCCGGCAAAGCCGTGCTTCTGCAGATAGGCCACCGGGCGGCCGGCGGTTTTGGTCGGGTCGGCCGAGGCGCCGATGATGGCAACGCTGCGCGGCTGCAGCAGGCGGGAGATCGCGTCCATGGTCTTCACTCCTTGCCGGCGGCCTTGGCCAGAAACGCTTCCACCGAAGCGCGGTGCTCGCTGCTGGTGTAGCAGATGCCCTGCGCCTGGCTGCCCTGGGCGAACACGTCGTGCGAGCTCAGCTCGAAGCTCTGGTTGAGGATGGTCTTGGTCAGCGCGATGGCCGTGCCGGAGGCCTGGCTCAGCTCGGCGGCCCAGGCCTGCGCGTCGGCCAGCAGGGTGTCGGTGCCGGTCTTGCGGTCCACGATGCCCAGCGCCAGCGCCTCGTCCACCAAGACCCGCCGGCCGGTGAAGATGAGTTCCTTGGCCCTGGCCAGGCCCACACGGCGCGGCAGGAAGTACATGCCGCCGCCGTCCGGGATGATGCCGCGCAGCACATAGGACCAGGCGAAGCTCGCCCACTCGCTGGCGATGATGAAGTCGCAGGCCAGCGCGGTGTCGGCCCCCAGGCCCGAGGCCGCGCCGTTCACGGCCGCAATCACCGGCTTGGGGCAGGTGTGCAGCAGGGCCTGCGTGTGGTGCACGCGCTGCTGGCGGTGCCAGCCGTTGAACCCCACCTCGCCGGCCGGGGCGTTCATGCGCTTTTGCATGCCCGCAATGTCGCCCCCGGCGCAGAAGCCCTTGCCGGCACCGGTGAGCACCAGGGCGCGGATCGCCTTGTCGGCGGTCACCGACTCCAGTGCGTGGATGAATTCCGAGCGCATGCCGTCGCTCATGGCGTTGCGCTTGTCGGGGCGGTTGAGGGTGAGCGTGGCAATGCCTTCGCTCACGGTCAGTTCGATCAGTGAGTAGTCCATGTCGGGCATCCGCGGCTCAGTCGGCCTTGATGTTGTTTTCCTTGACGATCTTTCTCCAGCGCGCCTCTTCGGTCTTCACATAGCGGTCGAACTCCGCGGGATCGGACGCGTTGACGACCAGGCCTTCGTGCTCCACCTTCTTCACGAACTCGGGGCTTTGCGCGGCCTTCTTGATGGCGGCATTGAGCTTGGCGATCACGGGGGCCGGCGTGCCGGCGGGGACGAAGAAGCCGTACCAGCTCTCCACCGAGTAGCCCGGCACCGTGGCGGCCACGGTGGGCACCCCCTTGAAGGCGGGCGATGGCTCGGGCGTGGTCACCGCCAGGGCGCGCAGCTTGCCCTGTTCCACCATGCTGGACACCGCGGCGGCGGTGCCGAAGAACAGGTCCACCTGGCCACCGAGCAGGTCGTTCATGGCCGGGCCCGCACCGCGGTAGGGGATGTGCAGCAGGTCGGCCTTGGTGAGGTTGACGAACATTTCACCGGCCAGGTGGGCCGAGGTGCCGTTGCCCTGGGAAGCGTAGGTCAGCTTCTTGCCCGACTTCACCGCGTCCAGCACGTCCTTCACCGACTTGTACGGGCTTTCCGTGCGCACCACCAGCACGTTCGGGCCCCGGCCAACCAGGCTCACCGGCGCGAACGCGGTGTCGTTGTTGTAGGGCAGCTTGGAGAGCAGGCTGGGGTTCACGGCGTGCGCCATGGTGGCGATCACCAGGGTGTAGCCGTCCGGTGCGCTCTTGGCCACCAGGTCGGTGCCGATCACCGTGCCGGCACCGGGCTTGTTTTCGACGATCACCGTCTGGCCCAGCGCCTGCGACATGCCCAGGCCGAGGGTGCGGGCGATCAGGTCGGTGCCACCGCCGGGGGCGAAGGGCACGACGATGCGCACCGGCTTGTCCGCCGGGTACTCGGCATGGGCCGCACCGGCGAACGCCGCCAGACTCAGGCACAGGCCGCTGGCGACGCTTCGCAGGGAAATGGGAAAGAACTTCATGGGGTGTCTCCTGGGTGGAAAGGGGTCGGGAGCTGCCTCTGGTTCGGCGCCGCATCGACCGGTTGGGCGAGTCCTGAGCTTATGGGTGCATGGCCTCTTTGAGACCCTCTCAATTCCAATCAGTGGAATTTAGAATGACCTTGTGAACGAGTGAAATGCTGCCCAGACACCTGGGCAAACCCTCGAAAGGCACGCCATGAACCCGCTCGAAGAACACCCCGGCCGATCGGCCGCGAACCGCTCCCTGCTGCGCGGCGCCGACATCCTGCGCGCCTTCCGGCCGGGGTCGGACCTGCTGGGCAACAGCGAGATCGCGGAGCGCACCGGCCTGTCCAACTCCACGGTGAGCCGCCTCACCCAGACCCTGGTCGCGGCCGGCCTGCTGCAGCAGGACCGCGCCCGCCGCGCCTACCGGCTGGCGCCGCTGGTGCTCAGCCTCGGGCATGCGATGCGATCGGGCTCGCAGGTGCTGGCCATCGCCGCCCCGCGCATGCGCGCCCTGGCCGAGCGCGAACGCATCAACGTCGGCCTGGCCTACCCCGACCGGGACGAGATGGTCTACCTGGAGTCGATCCGCTACAACCGCCGCGTTGCTTTGCGCAATGTCGTGTCCGGCCAGCGCGTGCCCATGGAACTCACCTCACTGGGCCGGGCGTACCTGGCCACGGTGCCCGACGAACGCTACGCGCTGCTCGAACCCATCTTCAGGAAGCGCAATGGCCGGCACTGGCCCGAGATCAGACGGGCCATCGAAACGTCGACGGACCACATGAAGTCCAAGGGCTACTGCTGGGCCAGCTGGCAACCTGAGGTCCTGGCGCTGGCCACCGCGTTCCCTTCTTCCGAAGGCATCTGCGTCATCAACGTCAGCATGTCCACGCAGGAACAACCCGAGCGCTGGATCAGGACCCTCGCCCCCCATTTGCTGCGCCTGAAAGAGGACATCTGCCTGGAGCTGTCGAAGCTTCCCGAACCTTGAGGGTCTTCGGCGCTGCCTCCCGCCCACCAGACCGCCCGCAGTCGACCCCTGTCCCGTTGGGCAGGGCCCCGTGCGCCGCCGCGCGGCGCCTCGCTCGCTGGACCGGTGCACCGGGGCGCCCTGCGCCGCTCATGTCCCCCGACGGCCTGCGGCCGTCTCCTCCTTTACTTCGCTCTGCAGGACACCCCGGCGCGCCGGTCCGGGGGTTGGCGCGCGTGGCGGCGGTCATTCACCTTTCGGATTGACCTGTTTCGGCCAGGAGCAGGCATTGGGAGATGACTGCTCCTGGGCGGTTCAATGCTCCGGCGTGCGGCCCAGTGCAAATCCGATCAGCCGCCGGCGCGCAACTCCCGCACGCCGCGGCCCAGCTTGCGTCGCAACAAGGCGCGCAGGGTCACGCCGTCGGAGTAGCCGATCTGCGCGGCGATCTGGTCGACGCTGTCGGTGCTGGTGCGCAGCAGATGAACAGCACGCTCGACGCGCAGATCCTGGAAATACGACAGTGGTGACCTACCCAACACGCCCTGCAGGCGTCGCGCCAAGGTGCGCTCGCTGGTCCCTGTTGCGACGGCCGCTTGTGCAAGAGAGAACCCGTGCGCGAGCCGCTGGCGGGCCCAGCTTTCGAAGCGCTCGACTACCGGGTCGGCGTGGGCAAGGTGATCGGGGATCACGAACTCCGCTTGCGAGCCGCGTGCCTCGACCAGCAGGTAACGCGCCGCCAGCGCCGCCAGCGTCGGGCTGCAGCTGCGCACGATGCTCAACGCCAGATCAAGGTGGGCCAAGGCGGCACCGGCCGTGGTGAAGCCGGCCGAGTTCACGAGCATGCGGGAATCATCGAGCAGCACGCGCGGATAGCGCTGCCGGAACATCGGCGCCAGCCACCATGAGGTCGTGGCGCGTTGACCGTCGAGCAGCGCGCTCTCCGCCAGCAAGAAGGTGCCGGTGCAGGCGGCACCGACCGCCGCTCCGGCGCCGGACCACTGCTGCAACGCGACGACCGCGTCGGCCACGTCCGCACATGCCAGCCGCGCCGCGAGCGTGTCCGGCATCTTGGCGCCAAGCGCGGGCATGAGCACGACGTCGGGGTTCTGCACACCGTGCACGGGCACCACGGGCACTGTCAGACCTTGCGCCGTGCGCACGCGGCGCTGCACGCCGACCAGCGTGACCTCGATAGGCGCTGGCGGCTGTTCGAGCGAGCCCGCCAGTGCGTTGGCCGTGCTGAGTGTGTCGGTCAGGGCCGCCAAGCCCAGGTCGAACACGCCATCCAAGACAAGCAGGTGAATTCGCATGGCAGAAATGATATCAATATTGTCTTTCCTGCCCCTCGTGGAAATTGCCGACACCGCTTAAGCTGCGGGCTCCCTGAAACACCCACCCGTAAAGACCAAGGATCACGCCATGACCAAGTTCGCCCTGTTCGTCCGTCTCGAAGCCAAACCCGGCCAGGAGGCCGCGGTTGCCGAATTCCTGGCCGGCGCGCTGCCGCTCGCCAACGCGGAGTCGGGCACCACCGCCTGGTTCGCCTTGAAGTTCGGCCCCTCGACCTTCGGCGTGTTTGACGCCTTTGCCGACGAGGCCGGGCGCGAGGCTCACCTGCAAGGCGCCATCGCCGCCGCATTGATGGCCAACGCCGCTGCGCTGCTGAGCACGCCGCCAGTCATCGAGAAAATCGATCTGCTGGCGGCGAAGTTGCCGGGCTGATAAGTCGCACCCATCACCGCACGCACCGCCGCACCGACACAGGCTTCGTCCTGACTCGACTGCGCAGCAGCCCAAGCGGAAACCCACATTCTCCCGGCTGACCGGGCGATGCCGGCTGGCCCCGGCAAGTTCCCGGTGATGCTGGTGGTGCAGGAGATCTTCGGCGTGCACGAGCACATCAAGGACATGTGCCGCCGCTACGCCAAGATGGGTGACTTCGCCATCGCGCCCGAGATGTTCGCCCGCCAGGGCGATGTGTCGAGGATGACCGACATCCCGGCCATCCTGTCGCAGGCGGTGTCCAAGGTGCCCGACGCCCAGGTCTGCGCCGACCTCGACGCCACCCTTGGCTTTGCACGCGCCAGCGGCCACGCCGACGCCAAGCGCACCGGCCTAGTGGGCTACTCCCGGGGCGGCCGCACGGCCTGGGTCTACGCCCGCCACAACGGCAACCTGAACGCCGCCGTGGCGTACGACGGCCTGCTCGAAGGCCTGAAGACGCCCGAGCTGCGCCCGCAGGACCCGATCGACTTCGCCGACGAGATCAGGGTGCCGGTGCTGGGCCTGTAATCCGGCATCGACGCCTTCGTCAAGCAGGAGACCATCGCCAAGATGCGCGGCCTGATCAACCAGGGCGGCAGCGGCTCGGAGATCGTGGTGTTCCCAAACGTCGACCACGGCTTCAACGCCGATTACCGGCCCACCTACGACAAGGCTGCCGCCACCTACGCGCAAAAGCTGGCGGGCGACTGGTTCAAGAAGTACCGCGTCTGACGCCAGGATGCACAGCCCCGCCGCCGGCAGTGCATCAACCCGCGCACACGGCAAGTAAAGATCGTGGCAGTGCCGCTGCGGCTTGCACCGACTTGCCTGGAGGGGCGTTCAGCCGGCAGCTTCAAGGTGGCGAGATCAGGACAGCGAATGTCCCCTCAGGGTCGAAACGAGACCCTGACCCGCCATACCGAGAAGGCTCGACAAGCACGCGATCCCCGATGGGCGCTCCGACGCGAATCCAGGTCTGAGCTGGGATGGAGGGCGAAGCGAAGTAAAGGAGGAGGACCGGGCAAAGCCCGGTCCGGGGGGACATGAGCGCAGCCCTCCGCCCCAGCCCAGACCCGCCACAGAAGCAGCCAAAGAAAAAGCCTCGCCACGCCAAAGCGCAACGAGGCCATCCAGACAGTCGAAAAAGATTACTTGGCCGTCGGCATCACGAACTCGGCACCCTTGCCAATGCTCTCGGGCCAGCGCTGCATGATCGACTTCTGCTTGGTGTAGAAGCGCACGCCCTCTTCGCCATAGGCGTGCATGTCGCCAAACAGGCTCTTCTTCCAGCCACCAAAGCCCTGCCACGCCATCGGCACCGGGATCGGCACGTTGATGCCCACCATGCCCACCTGGATGCGGCGCGCGAATTCGCGCGCCACGTTGCCGTCGCGGGTGAAGCAGCTCGTGCCGTTGCCGAACTCGTGGTCGTTGATGAGCTGCACGGCTTCGCCGAAGTCGGCCACGCGCACGCAGCTGAGCACCGGGCCGAAGATCTCTTCCTTGTAGATCTTCATGTCGGTCGTCACGTGGTCGAACAGCGTGCCGCCCATCCAGAAGCCGCCCTCGCAGCCCTCACCGGCCAGCTTCGCATCGAAGCCGCGGCCATCGACCAGCAGCTGCGCGCCTTCGGCAGCGCCGGCGTCGATGTAGCCGCTGATGCGGGCATGCGCGGCGGCGGTGACGATGGGGCCCATCTCGGCGGCCAGGTTGGTGCCGTTGAGCACCTTCAGCGTCTTCGTGCGCTCGATCAGCTTGGGCATGATCTTCTCGGCCACGTCGCCCACCAGAACCGCCACGCTGATGGCCATGCAGCGCTCGCCGGCCGAGCCGTAGGCCGCGCCGACCAGGGCGTCCACCGCCTGGTCCAGGTCGGCGTCGGGCATCACCACCATGTGGTTCTTCGCGCCGCCCAGGGCCTGCACGCGCTTGCCGTGGTGGGCGCCGGTTTCGTAGATGTAGTTGGCGATGGGGGTGGAGCCGACGAAGCTGATGGCCTTCACGTCCGGGTGCACCAGCAGCGCGTCCACGGCCTCCTTGTCACCGTGCACGACGTTGAACACACCATCGGGCAGACCGGCCTGCTTGAGCAGGTCGGCGATCAACAGCGACGGGGTCGGATCGGTCGGGCTGGGCTTGAGCACGAAGGTGTTGCCAGCGGCAATCGCCACCGGGAACATCCACATGGGCACCATGACCGGGAAGTTGAACGGCGTGATGCCGGCCACCACGCCCAGGGGCTGGCGGATGGTCCAGTTGTCCATGCCGGTGGAGACCTGGTCGGTGAAGTCGCCCTTGAGCAGCTGCGGGATGCCACAGGCGAACTCGATGATGTCGATGCCGCGGGCCACTTCGCCCTGCGCGTCGGTGAAGACCTTGCCGTGTTCGGCGGTGATGGCGTGGGCCAGCTCGTCCTTGTGCTGGTTGACCAGCTCCAGGAACTTGAACATCACGCGGGCGCGGCGGATCGGCGGCGTGTCGGACCAGGCGGGGAACGCGGCCTGCGCGGCGGCCACCGCGGCATCCACGTCCGCGGCGTTGGCCAGCGGCACCTGGCCGGTGACGGCGCCGGTGGCGGGGTTGGTCACGGTCTGGCTGCGCGTGGCGCTGCCGGCGAAGCGGGCGCCCGCGACGTAGTGCGGAATGTCGGTGACGGCGGGGTGGCGTGCGTTCATGAATGTGTCTCCGGTGGATGAATGCCCGCAGTCTAGGAACCGGACCTCGTCGATACAAGACCGAAACCTTGAATTGATTGTTCACATTGGTGAACAATCGGGCCATGAACGAACAGAAGATCCATGAGCTGTGGGGCCACGTGCACTGGCTCACCGTGCTGGACCAGCAGGGCAGCTACACGGCCGCTGCCGCGCGGCTGGGTGTGAGCAAGGCGGCCATGAGCCAGCGCATCGCCGAGCTGGAGCGGCTGGCGGGCGTGGCCCTGGTGCAGCGCACGACGCGCAGCGTGCGCCTGACCGAGGCCGGCCAGCGCCTGGCCGACCAGGCACGCCCGGCTTTCGAGCAGATCGCGCAGAGCGTGGCCCAGGTGCGCGACCTGGCCGGCGCGCCGCGGGGTCTGGTGCGGCTGACGGCGCCGGTGGCGCTGGCGCGGCAACAGCTGGTGCCGCGGCTGGTCGAGTTCCTGCGCCAGCACCCGGAGGTCCGCATCGAGCTGAACCTGTCGGACCGGCTGTCCTCGCTGGCCACCGAGGGCTTCGACCTCGCGATCCGCCACACCGCCCACCCGCCCGACACCCACGTCGCCTGGACGCTCTGCGCCACGCGCTCGGTTCTGGTGGCCAGCCGCACCTACCTTCGCCGCCACGGCACGCCCCGGCACCCCTCGGACCTGGTGGAGCACAACTGCCTGCACTACCCGCGTTCGCAGGACAACCCGGCCTGGACGCTGGAGCCGCGCGATGCTCGCCTGGGCGAGCGCGTGACGGTGCAGGTGCGCGGCTCGCTGGCCGCCAACAACAGCGAGGCGCTGCGCGACGCGGCCCTGGACGGGCTGGGCATCGCGCTGCTGCCGGACTTCAGCGCGCAGGCGGCCCTGAAAGCCGGCAAGCTGGTGGAGGTGCTGCCCGGCTGGACGCCGGTGGGCTCGTTCGCCGACCGGCTCTACGCGATCCGCCCATATTCGGCCCACGTGCCGCTGGCGGTGTCGGCGCTGGTGAACTTCCTGCGCGAGGCGCTGGCGGACGGGTTCGGCGATCTGGAGAGCGCTCCCCAAAACACCGGACATACATCACGACACAAAACCTAGGGTTTACCCTATACTGCAGTGCAGCAAATCCGCTGTTGTCATCAGGAGCGTGTCATGAGCACTGCAACCTTTTCCCATTCCGCCCACTTTCTGAGCACCGTCCGCGAAATGTTCGCCGGCTGGTTCGACTCGCGCACGGCCAAGACGGCCCGCCCCCTGACCCGCTTCGAAGAAGCCGAGCAGCTGCGCGCCATGGCCGACGACGTGGCCAAGAGCGATCCGGCGTTCGCGCAAGACCTTTACGCGGCAGCCGATCGCCATGAACTGGCCTGACACCTCGACGGAGTGCGTGTCTGCACTCCAGGGGTATCGCGGAACCGGCTTTGCCGGGCCGCAGATGCCGTTCCCCCCTCCCCGCCCCGCAGGCGCGCCAGAGAGGGGGAAGCCGCGTCAGCGGCGCAGGGGGGAGAGCACGCTCCCTACGTCAACAGCCATTCGTGCGCCGGGTCGTTCTTGAAGCCCCAGAAGCGGTTCGGCCCTGCCATCACGTTGGGGTAGTCGAGGGCGGGCAGCGCGTGGTGTTCTATGCCAGCCGCACCATGTCGCACGGCCACGAGACCACCACCGGAGTCATCAGCACCGCCGGCACGCGGCAGGTGGGCATGGGCACGCACCTCAGCCGTGTGCAATAACGCGTTGCGGGCGGTGAGCGCCTAGCACCGCTGAGGCTCACCGAGGCCACGCGCATCGGCCAGGCGATCACGCAGTCGCTGCGGACCGGTCTGCCGGTGACGTGCTGAAGCGCCACGCCACCACCAGTGCCATGGACTGGCCTGGCGCCACCTCGGTCCAGCCGGGCTGGCCGGGCAAATGCGCGGCGTCGATGGGGTGGCTGATCGGCTCGAAGCAGAACACCGGCGGTTCGGCCGGCGCGTAGAGCAGGCAGTCCGGGCGCGCCTGCGAACCGTCGGGCAGCGTCAGCGTGCTGTGCATGCGCAGCGCCAGGTCGCGCTCGGGCCATTCGATCAGCGCCTCGCCGTCCCAGCCACCGAACCCGTTGTCGATCACGAGGCGGTCCACCAGCGCGCCCTGGCCCAGGTTCCAGCCTTCGGGGAAGTCGGTGGTGTAGCCGGTCGGGATCTTGTCGGGCCGGGCCAGCCACACGCCATCGACGCGGGCGCTCAGGCGGCACGCGGGCGTGCGCGTGAACCAGGGGTGCTGGGCCAGGCCGAAGGGCAGCGGATGTTCGCCCCGGTTGGTCACGCTCAGCGACTGCACCATGCCCCCGTCGACCAGGGTGAACGACTGGCTGGCCTCGTAGTGGTACGGGCTGCCGCCGTAGCCCGCGCTGCGCAGCTGCATCTGCACACCGTCGTCTTCGCTGGAACGGGTCAGCTGCCAGGGCTGCAGCCAGCCGTCGCCGTGGATCGGGTACGGGTCGTCGGGCGTGTTGGGGGCCAGCGCATGGAAGCGCCCGGCGTGCTCGAAGCCGCCGCCGCTGATGCGGTTGGACCAGGGCAGCAGCGGGTAGCTGGCCAGCGCCTGCATGCGCGGGGTGCGGCCGTCCCACGCCCGCCAGAGGTCGACCGGCTCACCATCGCGCACCCACTGCCAGGCCACAACACCGCCGCCGGCACCGGGCATCACCGCCAGCCGCTGCGCGTGCTGCTCGATCCAGTGCACACCGCCAAAACTCTGTTCGCCCATGGTCTGCTCCTGTGGTGGGTGTGTTGAAGATCAGCCGGCGAAGGGCGACGCGGGAAGGCCCGCCACACCCGGCCGCACGGCAAACAGGCCACCGGCCAGCGGCTCGCGGGCCAGCGCCGCCTCGTCCAGGCTGAAGCGCGCGGAGGTGATGAACAGGGTCGAGAGGTCCGGCCCGCCGAAGGTACACGAGGTCACCTGGCTCACCGGCAGGCGCACCCGGGCCAGTTCCTGGGCGGTGTCGGGGTCGTGGCAGGTGACGCAGCCGCCGCCCCAGTGGCAGATCCACACCCGCCCCAGCGCATCGGTGGTCATGCCATCGGGCACGCCGTCCTCCGGCGCGAACTGCAGCCAGAGGCGGCGCCCGCCGATCTCGCCGGTGTCGGGATCGCTGTCGTAGGCCAGCACCTGGCCGTTGACGGTGTCGTTGAACAGCATGGTCCGGCCCTGGGCGATCCAGGTCGGGCCATTTGTGACGGCGAAGCCTTCGTCCATGCGCGCCCAGGCGCCGTCGGCCCCGACGCGGTAGAGCGAGCCGGTGGGCAGCGCGCAACCGAAGTCCATGCTGCCCATCCACCAGCGCCCTGCGGCGTCGCAGCGGGCGTCGTTGAAGCGGTTGTCGCTGCGTTCGGGTTCGGGCTTGCACAGGTAGCGCGGCGGCTGGCCCGGCTGGTCGGGGTTCCAGAACGCCGGCCCCCGGCGCAACGCGATCGCCAGGCCCTCGCCGGTGCGGCGCTCGGCCAGCGCGGACACCTCCTCGTCAAAGGTCCAGCTCTGCCGCGCGCCGGTGGCGGGATCGAGCCGGTGGATGTGGCGCGAGAGGATGTCGACCCAGAACAGGCACCGCCGGGTCACCGACCAGAGCCCGCCCTCGCCCAGCACCGCCGCCGCCGGCCAGAGGCAGCGCACCTCGTCGGTCACCTGGAAGGGCTCGCGGTGGGCGGGTACGGAAGGCAGGCGCGGCATGGTGTCTCCAGGGGGCGGGGCTTGACGTTCGGCGCATTATGCGTTCAGATTGATAACTGTTTGATTGCAATTTTGATTTTTCAGATATCTATTTATATATGTCACCCACCAGCAACCCCGACGTCCCCGCCGCCCACCCGCAGGCCGCCCGCTACCCCAGCCTGCAGGACCGCCGGGTGTTCGTCACCGGCGGCGCCACCGGCATCGGTGCGGCGGTCGTGGCGGCCCTGGCCCGCCAGGGCGCCCAGGTCGCCTTTGTCGATGTGGCGGCGTCCGCCGCCGAAGCGCTCTCGCAGCAACTGGCCGACGAGGGGCACGCCCACCCCTGGTGGCGCGCGGTCGACGTCAAGGACATCGCAGCGCTGCAGGCCGCCATTGCGGACGCGGCGGCCGCCCTGGGCGACTTCGGCGTGCTGGTCAACAACGTGGCCAGCGACGACCGCCACCGCCTGGAAGACCTCACGCCCGCCTACTTCGACGAGCGCATGGCCATCAACCAGCGCCCCGCCCTGTTCGCGGTGCAGTCGGTGGTGCCCGGCATGCGCCGCCTGGGCGGCGGCTCGGTGATCAACTTCGGCTCCATCGGCTGGCAGACCAAGAACCCGGACTACCCCTGCTACGCCATCGCCAAGTCGTCGGTGAACGGGCTCACCCGCGGGCTGGCCGCCTCGCTGGGCAAGGACCACATCCGCGTCAACACCATCACGCCGGGCTGGGTGATGACCGAGCGGCAGGTGCGGCTGTGGCTGGACGCCGCGGGCGAGCAGGAGATCGCGCGCAACCAGTGCCTGCCCGACCAGCTGCGGCCGGACCACGTGGCCAGCATGGTGCTGTTCCTGGCGGCCGACGATTCGGCGATGTGTACCGCACAGGAGTTCGTCGTCGACGGCGGCTGGACCTGAAGCGATGCCCCCTTCCAGGGGCACCGAGGAACCGGCTCCGCCGGGCCTCAGGTGCCGTCCCCCTCCCGCCGAAGGCGAGAGAGGGGGAAGACGCGAAGCGGCGCAGGGGGTGCATCAGGCTGACAGCCTGATGCCATATTGCGTCAGGCACGTCTGCTTGAGCGCCTTCATCATCACCTTGGCGCCGGGCGAGAGCAGGCGGTCGGTGCGGGTGATGAGGCCGAAGGCGTCCATGTGGCAGGGCATGTCCATGGGCAGCACGCTCAGCAGCCCGTGCGAGGCGTAGTAGTTCGCCACCTCGCTCGCCACCACGCCCACCATGTCGCTCTGCTGCAGCATGCGCGTCATGAACAGCAGGGCCGAGGTCTCGATGGTGTTGATCGGCGGGCTCAGCCCCTCCTGCTGGAACATCAGGTCGAAGCGGTGGCGCAGCACGCTGCCGGCCGGCGGCACGATCCAGCCCGCGCCGTGCACGTCGCGCAGGCCCAGGTTGCTCACCCCCATCAGCGGATGCCCCGGGCGCGTCACGGCAGACACCAGCTCCCCGGTCAGCGGCTCGTAGGCCAGGTTGCCCTTGTCGTGTTCGGCGAACAGGCGCCCCACCACGATGTCCAGCTTGCCCTGCTCCAGATGGTCCAGCAGCACCGGGCTGGTCTCGATCTCCAGCGAAATCCGCAGATTGGGATGCTCCTGCTTGACCAGGGCCACCGCCGGCGGCAGCAGGCTCAGGCCGGGCGAGGTGATGGCGCCGATGCCGACCTGGCCGAAGTGGCCGGTCTTCAGCGCCAACAGCTCATCGTGCGCCTGGTTCAGGCTGGCCAGCGCCATGCGTGCGTGGCGGATCATGGTCTCGCCGTACCAGGTCGGGCTCATGCCCCGGGGCAGGCGCTCGAACAGCGGCACGCCCAGCACCTCCTCCAGGTCCTTGAGCAGCTTGGACGCCGCCGGCTGGGTCATG
The DNA here is from genome assembly GCF_004006415.1 of Hydrogenophaga sp. NH-16. Lineage (NCBI taxonomy): Bacteria > Pseudomonadati > Pseudomonadota > Betaproteobacteria > Burkholderiales > Comamonadaceae > Hydrogenophaga > Hydrogenophaga sp. NH-16. Next base: position 669,549 of record NZ_CP029344.1, on the reverse strand, counting down.
CTCAGCACCTGGGCCGCGCGGTGGATGTTGCCCTCCTCGGCCAGGGCCACCAGCAGCAGCAGCTGGCGCGTCTTGAGCCGGGCGCGGATGAACCAGTGGTTGTAGTTGCTCATCAGGGGTTTTCGAGAATGCCAAGAAAGATATCAATTTTGTCTGAAAAACGATTGGATTGATATTAAAAACGCTTCTAGACTGCCGGCCAACGTCACCACTGGGCATCAGCAAGCACATGAAACTCGGCGAGATCCGGCACCAGCCGCGGCACCTGATCAATGGCCGCTGGGTCAGCGGTGCCACCACCGGCATCAGCGTCAACCCCTCGGACACGCGGGAGGTGGTGGCCGAGTTCGCCCGCGCCGACCGCAACCAGACCGAACTGGCGATCGCCGCCGCGGCCGACGCCCTGCCGCAGTGGAGCCTGAGCACCCCGCAGCGCCGCGCCGACGCGCTGGACCTGGCCGGCAGCGAGCTGCTGGCGCGCAAGGACGAGCTGGGCGAGCTGCTGGCGCGCGAGGAAGGCAAGACCTTGCCCGAGGCCATCGCCGAGGTCGCGCGGGCCGGCAACATCTTCAAGTTCTTCGCCGGCGAGGCGCTGCGCATCGGCGGCGAGACCCTGGCCTCGGTGCGACCCGGGGTGCAGGTCGACATCACCCGCGAGCCGGTCGGCGTGGTCGCGGTGATCGCGCCCTGGAACTTTCCCTTCGCCATCCCCGCCTGGAAGATCGCGCCGGCCTTGGCCTACGGCAACACCGTGGTGTTCAAGCCGGCCGAGCTGGTGCCCACCTGCGGCTGGGCGCTGGCCGAAATCCTCAGCCGCTGCGGCCTGCCCGCCGGCACCTTCAACCTCATCATGGGCAGCGGCCGCGAGGTCGGCCAGACCCTGGTGGAGCACCCGCGGGTCAACGCCATCAGCTTCACGGGCTCGGTGTCCACCGGGCGCCGCATCCTCACCGCCACCGCCGCGCGGCAGGCCAAGGTGCAGCTGGAGATGGGCGGCAAGAACCCGCTGGTGGTGCTGGCCGACGCCGACCTGGACCAGGCGGTGGACTGCGCGCTGCAGGGCTCGTACTTCTCCACCGGCCAGCGCTGCACCGCGTCCAGCCGCCTGATCGTGGAGGCGCCGGTGCATGACGCCTTCGTCGCCCGGCTGACCCAGCGCCTGGCCGCGCTGAAGGTGGGCCACGCCCTCACCCGCGGCACCGAGATGGGCCCGGTGGTCGACGGCGCCCAGCTGGAGCAGAACCTGTCCTACATGGCCATCGGCGCGGACGAAGGCGCCGAGCACGTCTTTGGCGGCGAGCGCCTGGAGCGCGAGACCCCCGGCCACTACATGAGCCCTGCGCTGTGGCTGGCCGAACCCGGGCACCGCATCGCCCGCGAAGAGATCTTCGGTCCCATCGCCTGCGTGCTGCGGGCCGACGACTACGGGCACGCGCTCGAACTGGCGAACGACACGCCGTTCGGTCTGTGTGCCGGCCTCTGCACCACCTCGCTCAAGCACGCGACGCACTTCCGTCGCCACGCGCAGGTGGGCATGACCATGGTGAACCTGCCGACCGCCGGCGTGGATTTCCATGTTCCGTTCGGCGGACGCAAGGACTCCAGCCACGGATCCCGGGAACAAGGCCGCTACGCGGCGGAGTTCTATACCACCGTCAAGACCAGTTACATGCTGGCCTGACCTTTAGCTTCAACCAACCAGAGACAGGAGACAGACAACATGAAACAACTGCAACGCCGCACCCTGGTGACCGCGCTGGCCGCCGCCCCCGTGGCCCTGATGCTGCCGGGTGGTGCCTTCGCGCAGAAGCCCATCGTGCTGGGCTTCAGCCAGATCGGGGCCGAGTCGGAGTGGCGCACCGCCAACTCCGAGTCGATCAAGTCCTCGGCCAAGGAGGCCGGCATCGAGCTGAAGTTCGCCGACGCCCAGCAGAAGCAGGAGAACCAGATCAAGGCCATCCGCTCCTTCATCGCCCAGAAGGTCGACGTGATCGCCTTCTCGCCGGTGGTGGAAAGCGGCTGGGGCGCAGTGCTGCGCGAGGCCAAGGCCGCCAAGATCCCGGTGATCCTGACCGACCGCGCCGTCAACGAAAAGGACGAGTCGCTGTGGGTGAGCTTCATGGGTTCGGACTTCGTGGAAGAAGGCCGCAAGGCCGGTCGCTGGCTGGTCGAGAAGATGAAGGACCAGAAGGGCGAGGTCAACATCGTCGAGCTGCAGGGCACCGTGGGTTCGGCGCCGGCCATCGACCGCAAGAAGGGCTTCGAGGAAATCATCAAGGCCGATCCGAAGTTCAAGATCATCCGCAGCCAGACCGGCGACTTCACCCGCGCCAAGGGCAAGGAAGTGATGGAAGCCTTCCTGAAGGCCGAGGGCAAGAAGATCAACGTGCTCTACGCGCACAACGACGACATGGCCATCGGCGCGATCCAGGCCATCGAGGAAGCCGGCATGAAGCCCGCCAAGGACATCGTGATCATCTCGATCGATGCGGTGAAGGGCGCCTTCGAGGCCATGATCGCCGGCAAGCTCAACGTCAGCGTCGAATGCAGCCCGCTGCTCGGCCCACAGCTGATGCAGGCCGTCAAGGACCTCAAGGCCGGCAAGACGCTGCCGCGCCGCATCGTGACCGAAGAAGGCATCTTCCCCATGGAGACCGCCGCCGCCGAGTTCCCCAAGCGCAAGTACTGACCTGATTCCCGCCGCACCCGCGGCACCCACAACAACCAAACCGCCGCGCGGACGACCGCGCGGCACCACCCCCGAGGAGACCCACTTGAACATCCCCAACCGCCGCCACGTGCTTTGCGCCGTCGCGCTGGCCGCCGCGGCCTTCACCACCGGCGCCTTCGCGCAGGACAAAGGCACCATCGGCATCTCCATGCCCACCAAGTCGTCCGCGCGCTGGATTGCCGACGGCGACAACATGGTCAAGGTCCTCAAGGACCGCGGCTACAAGACCGACCTGCAGTACGCCGAGGACGACATCCCGAACCAGCTGGCGCAGATCGAGAACATGATCACCAAGGGCGTGAAGGTGCTGGTGATCGCCTCCATCGACGGCACCACGCTGTCCAAGGCGCTGCAGAACGCGGCCGACAAGGGCGTCAAGGTCATCGCCTACGACCGCCTGATCAAGGGCAGCAAGAACGTCGACTACTACGCCACCTTCGACAACTTCCAGGTCGGCGTGCAGCAGGCCACCTCCATCGTCGACAAGCTCGGCCTCAAGCAGGGCAAGGGCCCGTTCAACATCGAGCTGTTCGGCGGCTCGCCCGACGACAACAACGCCTTCTTCTTCTACGACGGCGCCATGAGCGTGCTCAAACCCTACATCGACAGCGGCAAGCTGGTGGTGCGCAGCAAGCAAATGGGCATGGACAAGGTCGGCACGCTGCGCTGGGACGGCGCCGTGGCCCAGGCCCGCATGGACAACCTGCTCTCGGCCTTCTACGGCAAGGACAAGGTGCACGCGGTGCTGAGCCCGTACGACGGCCTGTCCATCGGCATCCTGTCCTCGCTCAAGGGCGTGGGCTACTGCACGGCGCAACAGCCCTGCCCCGTCGTCAGCGGCCAGGACGCCGAGATCCCCTCGGTCAAGTCCATCCTGAAGGGCGAGCAGTACTCGACCATCTTCAAGGACACGCGCGAGCTGGCCAAGGTCACGGCCAACATGGTGGACGCGACGCTCACGGGCAAGCAGCCCGAGATCAACGACACCAAGACCTACAACAACGGCGTGAAGGTGGTGCCCAGCTACCTGCTCAAGCCGGTGCCGGTCGACGCGAGCAACTGGAAGAAGGTGCTGGTGGACAGCGGCTACTACAAGGAATCGCAGCTCAAGTGAGTGGTCTGCTGCCGGGAGCCTGACCGACAGGGCTCCCGGCCCCCTGTGTACCGAGGAATCTGCCTTGCAAACCCTTCTGGAAATGCGGTCCATCCGCAAGACCTTCCCCGGCGTGGTCGCGCTCAACCAGGTCAATCTGCGCGTGCGCGCCGGCGAAATCCATGCCCTGGTGGGCGAAAACGGCGCCGGCAAGTCCACGCTCATGAAAGTGCTCTCGGGCGTCTACCCCTCGGGCAGCTACACCGGCCAGATCCTGTTCGACGGCCAGGAGCGCCACTTCGGAGGCATCCACGACAGCGAGCAGCTGGGCATCATCATCATTCACCAGGAGCTGGCCCTGGTGCCGCTGCTGTCGATCACCGAGAACGTGTTCCTGGGCAACGAGATCGCGCACCGTGGCGTGATCGACTGGATGGCCGCGCACCGCCAGACGCAGGAGCTGCTGCGCAAGGTGGGCCTGAGAGAGTCGCCCTCGACCCGCATCACCGATCTGGGCGTGGGCAAGCAGCAGCTGGTGGAGATCGCCAAGGCGCTGTCCAAGCAGGTCAGGCTGCTGATCCTGGACGAGCCCACCGCCAGCCTGAACGAAAACGACAGCCAGGCCCTGCTGGACCTGCTGCTCGAACTCAAGGCCCAGGGCATCACCTGCATCCTGATTTCCCACAAGCTCAACGAGATCGCCCGCGTGGCCGACTCGGTGACCATCCTGCGCGATGGCAGCACGGTGGAGACCATCGACTGCCAGGGCGCGCCCGTCAGCGAAGACCGCGTGATCCGCGGCATGGTGGGCCGCGAGATGGCCGACCGCTACCCGCGCCGCACGCCCGACATCGGCGAGACCGTGTTCGAGGTGTGCGACTGGCGCGTGCACCACCCGCAGCACGCCGACCGCGAAGTCATCAAGGGCGTGAACCTGCAGGTGCGGCGCGGCGAGATCGTCGGCATCGCCGGCCTCATGGGCGCCGGCCGCACCGAGTTCGCCATGAGCGTGTTCGGCCGCGCCTGGGGCCAGCGCATCAGCGGCGAGGTGCGGCTGCACGGCCAGCCCATCGACGTGAGCACCGTCGGCAAGGCGGTCGCGCACGGCCTGGCCTACGTGACCGAAGACCGCAAGGGCAACGGCCTGGTGCTGGCCGAGGACATCCAGTTCAACACATCGCTCGCCCGCCTGGAGGCCGTCTCGCGCGCCGGCGTCATCGACGATGGCCGCGAGTACAGCGTGGCCCAGGGCTACCGCGAGAAGCTGCGCATCCGCTGCTCGGGCGTGGGCCAGAAGACGGTCAACCTCTCCGGCGGCAACCAGCAGAAGGTGGTGCTGAGCAAATGGCTCTTCACCGAACCCGAGGTGCTCATCCTCGACGAGCCCACGCGCGGCATCGACGTGGGCGCCAAGTACGAGATCTACACCCTCATCGCCCAGCTGGCGGCCGAGGGCAAGTGCGTGATCGTGATCTCTTCCGAAATGCCCGAGCTGCTGGGCCTGTCCGACCGCATCTACGTGATGAACGAAGGCCGCTTCGTCGCCGAGATGCCGGTCGCCGAGGCCTCCCAGGAAAAGATCATGCGCGCCATCGTGACCAGCCACTGAACCCCATGGAACAACAACACTCCCCCGCGGCCCTTGCGGCGCCGTCCGACAGCCGCCCCGTGCTGGACTTCCTCAAGCACAACTTCCGCGAGTACGGCATGCTGATCTCGCTGGTCGCGATCATGGCCTTCTTCCAGGTCATGACCGACGGCACGCTGATGCAGCCGCTGAACCTGACCAACCTGGTGCTGCAGAACAGCTACATCGTCATCATGGCGCTGGGCATGTTGCTGGTCATCGTGGCCGGCCACATCGACCTCTCGGTGGGCTCGGTCTGCGGCTTCATCGGGGCGCTGGCCGCCGTGCTGATGGTCAGCTACGAGTGGCACTTCGTGCCCGCCTCGCTGGTGTGCCTGCTGGTCGGTGGCGTGATCGGCGGTGCGCAGGGCTGGTTCGTGGCCTTCTTCCGCATCCCCTCCTTCATCGTCACCCTGGCCGGCATGCTGGTGTTCAAGGGCCTGGCGCTGGCGCTGCTGCAGGGCCAGTCCATCGGACCCTTCCCCGAGGAGTTCCAGATGCTCAGCTCCGGCTTCATCCCGGACCTGTTCAGCGGCGAAAGCCTGCGCCTGACCTCGCTGCTGATCGGCGTCGCCGCCGCCGCGCTGCTGGCCCTGTCCAGCCTGCGCGCGCGCAACAACCAACTCAAGCACGGCATCGAGACCGAGCCCTTCGGCCTGTTCGCGCTCAAACTGGCCGTGTTCGCCGGTCTGCTGGTGTTCTTCAGCTACATGCTGGCCTCGTACAAGGGCCTGCCCAATGTGCTGGTGGTGATGGCGCTGCTGATCGTGGCCTTCGACTTCCTCACGGCGCGCACCATCGTGGGCCGCCGCATCTACGCCCTGGGGGGCAACGAAAAGGCGGCCAAGCTCTCGGGCATCAAGACCGAGCGGCTGACGTTCGCCACCTTCGTCACCATGGGCGTGCTGGCCGCGCTGGCCGGCCTGGTGTTCGCCGCGCGCCTGAACACCGCCACACCCAAGGCCGGCCTGGGTTTCGAGCTGGACGTGATCGCGGCCTGCTTCATCGGCGGTGCCTCGGCCTCGGGCGGCGTGGGCAAGGTGATGGGCGCGGTGATCGGCGCGTTCATCATGGGCGTGATGAACAACGGCATGTCCATCATGGGCATCGGCATCGACTACCAGCAGGTCATCAAGGGTCTGGTGCTGCTGGCCGCCGTGTTTGTCGACGTCTACAACAAGAACAAGTCATGAGCAGCGCCACCACTTCTCCTGTGCTGCAGCTCTCGGGCGTGGGCATGCGCTTCGGGCGCGTCCACGTGCTGCAGGACGCCCAGCTGCGCCTGTTCCCCGGCGAGGTCCATGCGCTGATGGGCCAGAACGGTGCCGGCAAGTCGACCCTGATCAAGGTGCTGACCGGCGTGGTCACACCCGTGGCCGGCCAGATGCGCCTGGGCAACGACACGGGCTGGCCCGCGTCGCCGCTGCACGCGCAGCAGCAGGGCATCAGCACGGTCTACCAGGAGGTCAACCTCTGCCCCAACCTCACGGTGGCCGAGAACATCTTCGCCGGCCGCTACCCGCGCCACCCGGCGTGGCAGGGCCGACGCATCGACTGGGCCGCCACGCGCGAAGGTGCCCGCCGCCTGCTGGCGCGCGTGGGGCTGGACATCGACGTCACGCGGCGCCTCTCGGACTACCCGGTGGCCATCCAGCAGCTGGTGGCGATTGCGCGCGCCCTGGGCATCGACGCCCGCGTGCTGATCCTGGACGAACCCACCTCCAGCCTGGACGACGACGAGGTCAAGGGCCTGTTCCAGGTGCTGCGGCGCCTGCGCGAGGAAGGCCTGGCCATCCTGTTCGTCACCCACTTCCTGGACCAGGTCTACGCCATCTCCGACCGCATCACCGTGCTGCGCAACGGCCGCTGGATCGGCGAATGGACAACCCGCGAACTGCCGGCACAGGCCTTGATCGAGGCCATGGTGGGCCGCGAAATGGGCCCGGCCACGGCGCCCGCCGCCGCCAGCGAAGCATCGGCCAGCGACACCCCGGCCCTGCTGCAGACCGAGGGTCTGGCGCGGGCCGGCAGCATCCAGCCCACCGACCTGGCGATCCGCCCCGGCGAGGTGCTGGGCATCGCCGGCCTGCTGGGCGCGGGCCGCACCGAGCTGGCACGCCTGCTGTTCGGCCTGGACAGCCCCGACGCGGGGATGCTGCGCATCGACGGCGAGGTGGTGCGCTTTTCCAACCCGGTCGACGCCATCGCGCGCGGCCTGGCCATGTGCCCCGAAGAGCGCAAGACCGAGGGCATCTTTGCCGACCTCTCGGTGCGCGAAAACATCGCCATCGCCCTGCAGGCCATGCGCGGCCTGCGCCGCCCGCTGCCGCTGGCTGAGCAGCGCGAGATGGCCGATCGCTACATCGCCCTGCTGGGCATCCGCACGCCCGGCCCCGAGACGCCGGTGGGCCAGCTCTCGGGCGGCAACCAGCAGAAGGTGGTGATCGCCCGCTGGCTGGCCACCGCGCCGCGCCTGCTCATCCTGGACGAGCCCACACGCGGCATCGACGTGGCGGCCAAGCAGGAAATCATGGACCAGATCCTGCGCCTGGCCGCGCAGGGCATGGCGGTGGTCTTCATCTCGTCCGAGATGAGCGAGGTGGTCCGGGTGTCGCAGCGCATCCTGGTCCTGCGCGACCGCCGCCCCATCGGCGAGCTGCCTGCGGGCAGCAGCGAAGACGCCGTGTACGAACTGATTGCCGACGAACATGTCTGAAACCCCCTCTCGTGTAAATGCCCTGCTGGGCCACCGCCTCACCTGGCCGCTGGTCACGCTGGCCCTGCTGCTGCTGGTCAACGTGGTCGCCAACGAGCGCTTCCTTCACATCGAGTGGCGCGACGACCACCTCTACGGCAGCCTGATCGACATCCTCAACCGCGCGGCGCCGCTGATCCTGGTCTCGCTGGGCATGACCCTGGTGATCGCGATGCGCGGCATCGACATCTCGGTCGGCGCCGTGGTCGCGATCTCGGCCGCCGTGGCCGCCTGGATGATCGGCGGCTCGGTCGACGGCGCCACCACGCGGCTGCCGCTGGGTGTGGCCGTCACCGGTGCGCTGGCCGTGGCCATGCTGTGCGGACTGTGGAACGGCGCGCTGGTGGCCGGCATCGGCATGCAGCCCATCATCGCCACGCTGATCCTGATGGTGGCGGGCCGCGGCATCGCCCAGCTCATCACCGACGGCCAGATCATCACCATCTACTACCAGCCTTTCTTCTTCATCGGGGGTGGTTACCTGCTGGGCCTGCCCTTCTCGCTCTACGTCTGGCTCGGGGTGCTGGCCCTGCTGGGCGGGCTGCTCTACAAGACGCCGCTGGGCGTGTTCGTGCAGGCGGTGGGCGTCAACCCGGCGGCGGCGCGCGTGGCGGGCATCCGGGCGCGGCAGCTGACCCTGGCCGCCTATGTGTTCTGCGGCTTCTGCGCCGGCGAGGCGGGCCTGCTGATCAGCTCCAACGTCAAGAGCGCCGACGGCAACAACGCCGGTCAGCTGATGGAGCTGGACGCCATCCTGGCCGTCACCCTGGGCGGCACCTCGCTGGCCGGTGGCCGCTTCAGCCTGCTGGGCACGCTGATCGGCGCCCTCATCATCCAGACCCTCACCTACGCGATCTACTCGCTGGGCGTTCCGCCCGAGATCAACCTGGTGGTCAAGGCCGCGGTGGTGTTCGTGGTGATGCTGCTGCAGTCGCCCGAGTTCCGCGCCCAGGTGTGGGCGCTGGCCCGCCGCCCCTCGCTGCCTGGAGGTGCCGCATGAGCGCCACGCCGAGCACCCTGGGCCGCCTGGACCTGCGCTTCCTGCCGCTGGCCGCGACGGTGGGCCTGTTCCTGCTGATGGGGCTGGCCGGTTCGCTGAGCTACACCGGCTTTTTCTCGGCGCAGGTTTTCCTGAACCTGCTGATCGACAACGCCTTCCTGCTCATCGTCGCGGTGGGCATGACCTTCGTCATCCTCAGCGGCGGCATCGACCTCTCGGTGGGTTCGGTGGTCGCGCTCTCGACCATGGTTCTGGCCACCCTGATCGAGCACCACGGCTGGTCGCCGCTGCCGGCCATCGGCGTGGTGCTGGTGATGGGCGTGTCCTTCGGCGCCTTCATGGGCTTCCTGATCGAGCGCTTCCGGTTGCAGCCCTTCATCGTCACGCTGGCGGGCATGTTCCTGGCGCGCGGCCTGTGCTACCTGATCAGCATCGACTCGATCAGCATCGGCAACGAGGCCTACTCGAACCTGGCCTACTGGCGGCTGGAACTGGCCGAGGGCGCCTCGATCAGCCTGGGTGCGCTGATCGCCATCGCCTGCCTGGCGCTGGCCCTGTTCGCGGCCCACAGCAGCACCTTCGGCCGCACGGTCTACGCCATCGGCGGCAGCGAACACTCGGCCATCCTGATGGGCCTGCCGGTGCGGCGCACCCTGGTCGGCGTCTACGCGGTCTCGGGCCTGTGCGCGGCGCTGGGCGGCGTGGTCTTCACCTTCTACACGCTCTCGGGCTACGGCCTGCACGCCGTCGGCATGGAGCTGGACGCCATCGCCGCCGTGGTCATCGGCGGCACGCTGCTGACCGGCGGCGTGGGCTATGTCTTCGGCACGCTGTTCGGTGTGCTTACCCTGGGCCTGATCCAGACCCTCATCACCTTCGACGGCACGCTCAGCTCCTGGTGGACGCGCATCGTCGTCGGCCTGCTGCTGTTCCTGTTCTGCCTGCTGCAGCGCCTCATGGTGCGTCGCCCCGGCACGGCCTCCCATTAACACCTCCACCCACCGCACACCACCATGTCCGACACACCCCGCAAGCTGCGCTCCACCGAATGGTTCGGCAGCGCCGACAAGAACGGCTTCATGTACCGCAGCTGGATGAAGAACCAGGGCATCCCCGACCATGCGTTCGACGGCCGCCCCATCATCGGCATCTGCAACACCTGGTCCGAACTGACGCCCTGCAACGCGCACTTCCGCAAGCTGGCCGAACACGTCAAGAAGGGCGTGCTCGAAGCGGGCGGCTACCCGGTCGAGTTCCCGGTGTTCTCCAACGGCGAGTCCAACCTGCGCCCCACCGCCATGCTCACGCGCAACCTGGCGTCGATGGACGTGGAGGAAGCGATTCGCGGCAACCCCATCGACGCGGTGGTGCTGCTGGTGGGCTGCGACAAGACCACACCCGCGCTGCTGATGGGCGCGGCCAGCTGCGACGTGCCGGCCATCGTGGTCACCGGCGGGCCCATGCTGAATGGCAAGCTCGAAGGCAAGAACATCGGCTCGGGCACGGCCGTGTGGCAGCTGCACGAATCGCTCAAGGCCGGCGAGATCAACATGCACCAGTTCCTCGCGGCCGAGGGCGGCATGTCGCGCTCGGCCGGCACCTGCAACACCATGGGCACGGCGTCGACCATGGCCTGCATGGCCGAGGCGCTGGGAACCTCGCTGCCGCACAACGCGGCCATCCCCGCCGTGGACGCGCGCCGCTACGTGCTGGCCCACATGTCGGGCCGGCGCATCGTGGAGATGGCGCACGAAGACCTGCGCCTGTCCAAGATCCTCACGCGCGAGGCCTTCGAGAACGCGATCCGCACCAACGCCGCCATCGGCGGCTCGACCAACGCGGTGATCCACCTCAAGGCGATCGCCGGGCGCATCGGCGTGGAGCTGGAGCTGGACGACTGGACGCGCCTCGGCAAGGGCACGCCCACCGTGGTCGACCTGCAGCCCTCGGGCCGCTTCCTGATGGAGGAGTTCTACTACGCCGGTGGCCTGCCTGCCGTGCTGCGCCGCCTCGGTGAAAACAACCTGCTGCCCCACCCGAACGCGCTCACCGTCAACGGCAAGAGCCTGTGGGAGAACGTGGCCGACGCGCCGCAGTACAACGACGAGGTGATCCGCCCGCTGGACAACCCGCTGGTGCCCGACGGCGGCATCTGCGTGCTGCGCGGCAACCTGGCGCCGCGCGGGGCGGTGCTCAAGCCCTCGGCCGCCTCGCCACACCTGCTGCAGCACCGCGGCCGCGCCGTGGTGTTCGAGAACCTGGAGCACTACAAGGAACGCATCGTCGACGAAGACCTGGACATCGACGAGACCTGCGTGATGGTGCTCAAGAACTGCGGCCCCAGGGGCTACCCCGGCATGGCCGAGGTGGGCAACATGGGCCTGCCGCCCAAGCTGCTGCGCCGGGGCATCAAGGACATGGTGCGCATCTCCGACGCGCGCATGAGCGGCACCGCCTACGGCACCGTGGTGCTGCACGTGGCACCCGAGGCCGCCGCCGGTGGCCCGCTGGCCGCCGTGCGCGACGGCGACTTCATCGAGCTCGACTGCACCACCGGCCGCCTGCACCTGGACATCAGCGACGAGGAACTGGCCGCCCGCCTGGCCCAGGTCACGCCGCCGGAACACGCGATGAAGGGCGGCTACCAGCGCCTCTACGTCAACCACGTGCTGCAAGCCGACCAGGGCTGCGACTTCGAATTCCTCGTCGGCTGCCGCGGTTCCGCGGTGCCCCGCCATTCGCATTGAGAGAGACCATGACCGCTTCCGCCCGCACGCCGCGCTACCGCGGCATCTTCCCGGTGGTGCCCACCACCTTCACCGAATCCGGCGAACTCGACCTGCCGAGCCAGAAGCGCTGCCTCGATTTCATGATCGACGCCGGCGTCGACGGCCTGTGCATCCTGGCCAATTTCTCCGAGCAGTTCTCGCTTTCGGACGACGAGCGCGAAGTCCTCACGCGCACCTGCCTGGAACACGTGGCCGGCCGCGTGCCGGTGATCGTGACCACCACCCACTACGGCACCAGCGTCTGCGCGGCCCGCAGCCGCCGCGCGCAGGACATGGGCGCGGCCATGGTGATGATCATGCCGCCCTACCACGGCGCCACCTTCCGCGTGCCCGAGGCGCAGATCTTCGAGTTCTACGACCGCGTGTCCGACGCCATCGGCATCCCGATCATGGTGCAGGACGCGCCGGCCAGCGGCACGGTGCTCTCGGCGCCGTTCCTCGCGCGCATGGCCGAGCAGATCGAACACCTGGCCTATTTCAAGATCGAGGTGCCCGGCTCGGCCAGCAAGCTGCGCGAGCTGATCCGCCTGGGCGGCGACGCCATCGAAGGGCCGTGGGACGGCGAAGAGGCCATCACCCTGCTGGCCGATCTGGACGCGGGCGCCACCGGCGCCATGACCGGCGGCGCCTTTCCCGACGGTATCCGCCCGATCATCGAGGCGCACCGCAGCGGCGACACGGACCAGGCCTTCGCGCTCTACCAGCGCTGGCTGCCGCTGATCAACCACGAGAACCGCCAGGGCGGCATCCTGACCGCCAAAGCGCTGATGAAGGAAGGCGGCGTGATCGCCTGCGAGGCCGGGCGCCACCCCTTCCCCGCCATGCACCCCGAGGTGCGGCGCGGACTGATCGACATCGCGCGCCGCCTCAACCCCATGGTCCTGAACTGGGCACGCTGACATGCACACCGCGCTGGCCAGCCGTCCTGTGGTGTTCGCCCTCGACTGGGGCACCAGCTCGCTGCGCGCCTACGCCCTGGGCCCAGGCGGCCAGGTGCTGGCCACCCGCCGCAGCGAACACGGTGTGATGAACCTGCCGGCCGGTGCCGGCATCGCCACGCCCGCGGAGGCCTTCGAGGCGGCGCTGCAGGGGTTGTGCGGCGACTGGCTGGCGGCCCATGCGGACACCCCGCTGATCGCCTGCGGCATGGTGGGCAGTGCCCAGGGCTGGCGCGAGGCGCGCTACCAAACCCTGCCGGCCCGCGCCAGCGAACTGGCCACGGCCATGACCGTCATCGCACGCCCGGGCGGCGAACCCCTGCACGTGGTGCCGGGCCTGCTGCAGGCCGGCGAACTGCCCAATGTGATGCGCGGTGAAGAGACCCAGATCGCCGGCGTGCTCCAGAGCCTGGCCGACGAGGGCCGCGCGCCGCAGCGCCTGCTGGTCGGACTGCCGGGCACCCACACCAAGTGGGCCTGGGTCGAGGACGGCGCCGTCGTGCGATTTGAAACATTCATGACCGGCGAGGTCTACGCCGCGCTGTCGCAGCACACCATCCTGGGCCGCACCATGGTGGCGGGCTCCCCGCACGACGAGCCCGCCTTCGCGCGCGGCCTGCGCGTGGCGCGCTCGCCGCTGGGTGCGCTGGGCGTGCTCTCCACCGTGTTCAGCGTGCGCACCCTGGGCCTCACCGGCCAGCTGACCGGCAGCGCCCAGCCCGACTACCTCTCGGGCCTGCTGATCGGGCACGAGGTGGCGGCGCTGGCACCCGCGCTGCAGGACCGCACCCCGGTGGTGCTGTGCGGCGAGCCGCTGCTGTGCGTGCGCTACGCCACCGCGCTGGAAGCACAGGGCCATCCGGCACCCGAAATCCGCTCCGGCGTCACACCGCTGGGCCTGTGGCGCATCGCGCAGGCCGCCGGTCTGGCCGTCCCCACCCCTGTCCGCCGTTCCGCATGACCCCCTCTTCCCTGTTCCGCCAGACCCTCTCCACCCACGGATTGATCGCCATCCTGCGCGGCCTGCGGCCCGAGGAAGCGCGCGACATCGGCCTGGCCCTGCACGGCGCCGGCATCCGCCTGATCGAAGTGCCGCTGAACTCGCCCGATCCGCTGCAAAGCATCCGCATCCTGCGCGAGGCCCTGCCGGGCAACACCCTGGTGGGCGCCGGCACGGTGCTGCAGCCCGAAGCCTGCGCGCAGATCGCCGCGGCCGGTGGCCAGCTGGTGGTGATGCCGCACAGCGACCCAGCCGTCATTCGTGCGGCCAAGGCCCTGGACCTGGCCTGCGCACCCGGCGTGGCCACGCCCACCGAAGCCTTCGCCGCGCTGGCCGCAGGCGCCGACGTGCTCAAGATGTTCCCGGCCGAGACCCTCGGCCCCACGGGCCTGAAGGCCTGGCGTGCGGTGCTCACGCCACCGGTGGCCATCGTGCCGGTGGGCGGCATCACACCGGACGCGATCCAACCCTACCTCGCGGCCGGCGCCTCCGGCTTCGGTCTGGGCAGCGCGCTCTACCGGGCCGGCGACGACGCCGCCACCGTGGCGCAGCGGGCCACCGCCTTCGTCCGCGCCTGGCAGCAGGCCAACGCCGCCGTCTGATTCATCGCCCCTCATGAAAATCACCCGCCTCACCACCTTCATCGTCCCGCCGCGCTGGTGCTTCCTCAAGATCGAGACCGACGAGGGCATCGTCGGCTGGGGCGAGCCGGTGCTCGAAGGCCGCGCCCACACTGTCGCCGCCATGGTCGACGAGCTCTCGGATTACCTCATCGGCAAAGACCCGTGCCAGATCGAAGACCACTGGACCGTGATGTACCGCGCCGGCTTCTACCGCGGCGGCGGCATCCACATGAGCGCACTGGCCGGCATCGACCAGGCGCTGTGGGACATCAAGGGCAAGGCCCTGGGCGTGAGCGTCTCCGACCTGCTGGGCGGCCAGGTGCGTGATCGCATCCGCGTCTACAGCTGGATCGGTGGCGACCGCCCGGCCGACACCGCCGCCGCCGCGCAGGCGGCCGTGGCGCGCGGCTTCACCGCCGTCAAGATGAACGGTACCGAGGAGCTGCAGTTCATCGACAGCCACGACAAGGTGGAGCGCTGCCTGGCCAACGTCGCCGCGGTGCGCGAGGCCGTGGGGCCGAACGTGGGCATCGGCGTGGACTTCCACGGCCGGGTTCACAAACCCATGGCCAAGGTGCTGCTGCGCGAGCTGGCGCCGTACAAGCTGATGTTCGTGGAGGAACCCGTCCTCAGCGAGCACCACGAGGCGCTCAAGGAGCTGGCCCATGTGGCCACCATGCCCATCGCGCTGGGCGAGCGGCTGTACTCGCGCTGGGACTTCAAGCGCATCCTGTCCGAAGGCTATGTGGACATTGTCCAGCCCGACCCTTCACATGCCGGCGGCATCACCGAAACCCGCAAGATCGCGGCCATGGCCGAGGCCTACGACGTGGCGCTGGCGCTGCACTGCCCGCTGGGGCCCATCGCGCTGGCGGCCAACCTGCAGATCGACGCGGGCTGCTACAACGCCTTCATCCAGGAGCAGAGCCTGGGCATCCACTACAACCAGGCCAACGACCTGCTGGACTACGTGAACAACCGCGAGGTGTTCGCCTACGAGGACGGCATGGTGAAGATTCCCACCGGCCCGGGCCTGGGGATCGAGGTCAACGAGGCCTATGTGCGCGAACGCGCGGCCGAGGGCCACCGCTGGCGCAACCCGGTCTGGCGCCACAAGGACGGCAGCTTCGCGGAGTGGTGAGACCGCGGCGCTGACAGGCGTTCAGGGCGCCAGCAGCTGGATGCGCCGCTGGATGCGCGCCGCCTCGTCCGCAGCGCCCGCGGTCTGGGCCTGTCGCAGCTGCACGCTCAGCCAGGCCAGCACCGGCCGGCGCCAGCCGCGCTGCGAAGCGGTTTCCACCGCGTCCGCCACCACCGCCGGTGACGCGGCCCCGCGCTGCAGCAGCACACCGGCCGCGATCAGGCGCGACAGCGGGTCCTCAATGTCGCCCAGGCTGGCCGGCGCGGTACCCACCAGACCGCGGTGCGCGGGCGGCAGCAGCGCCGCATCGGCCGCCGTCGCCTGGCCGGCCAGGTAGCGCGCATAGGCCTGCTCGGCCGGCGCCGCGTCGGGTGCCAGCGCCTCGTAACCCGCGCAGGGCTCGAACACCAGCGCCGCCACACGGGTGGCACAGCGCGTCAGCTCCAGCCGCGCCAGCAGCGCCGGTTGCGCGGTGCGCGCCACCTCGCCGCGCGCGCGCAGGAACTCCACCTCTTCCACCTTGGTGTTGCCGCTGAGCCAGGCCTCGGCCGCGCGCTCGGCGCTGCTCTTGGCGTTCATCTGCCAGTCGGGCGGCGGCGGCGTGCTGCTGCAGGCCACCAGGAGCGAGGCACAGCAGAGCCAGAGGGCGCTTCGAAGTGTCATGTTCATTTGAGCTGGATTTCGGCGTCGCGCTTGAGCGGCCACAGGCGGTTGACCTCGTTGATCAGCGACTCCACCTTGCGCAGGCTGGCGTCGACCTCGGCGCGCAGCAGGTGCAGGTCGGTGGTGGCCTCACGGGTGTTGGCGGTGATGGCTTGCGCGTCGACCAGCAGCTGGTCCACCTTCTGAAGGCTGGTGCGGGCGTCCGCCAGCAGGCCGTCGAGCTGCTTCACCGTGCCGCGCGCGTCCTGCACCAGGCCACCCTGCGCGGTGCCGCCGGGGCCGGCACCCTGGCCGAACACCTGCTTGTCGGCGTTGGCCACCAGGCTGTCGAGCCGGCCGGTGAGCTGGTCCACCCGCGCCAGCAGCGTGTTGGCCCGGTCGATGGCCTCGACCACCTTCTTCGCGTCCGCCTCGTTGCCGAACAGCGCGCCCATCGCCCCCTGCGGCCCGTTGAGCTTCGCCGCCGTGCCCTGCAGATGCACCAGGCTCTGCGGCAGCGGCGCGTCGGCGTTCGTCAGGGCATTGAGGTTGCCAATCAACTCCTTGATGGACGCCACAATGCCCGGGATTTCGGCCGCCGCGTCGCCGCTGAGCACCTGGCGCACCGCGCCGTCTTCCAGCGGTGGATCGGTCAGCACGCCGCTGAAGGCCTTGATCTTGGTGCCACCCACCAGCGCCTTTTCCATGGTGAAGATGCTGGAGCTGCGCAGCCACTTCGCGTCCTTCACCGGCACGTCCACCAGGATCTGCACATTGCCGTCCTCGGCCAGTTCGATGCGCCCGACGCGGCCGATGGGAAAACCGGCGAAGGTGAGGTTCATGCCCACCGACACGCCCTCCGAGTCGGGCGCCACCAGCACCAGCCGCTGGGTGCGCTCAAAGGCGCCGCGCGCGTAGGCCACGTACAGCGCCGAGCCCACCACCAGCAACAGCAGGAAAGCGAGCAGCAGCGCCGCCTTGAACTCCAGGTTCTTCACCGGAGGCGGCGTGGGCTCCGGCGGCGGGACATGGTCGGCAGGGTTCATCGTTGAACGGTCCATGGATCAGTAGTAGTTGCCCAGCAGCGAGGTCACCTCCACCAGCAGCAGCACCGACAGCAGGCGCGCGAATTCGGAGATATCGCTCAGGCGGCCGAAACCGCCGGCCTCGTCGCGCCGAGCGCTGGCGGCCAGCGGCACGATGGCTACCGACAGGCTGAAGAACAGGGTCTTGAGGCTGAAGATGAGCACCACGGCCGGCTTGAACACCTGCCCGACCGCGAGTGTGTAGGCAGGCAGCGCCCAGTGCGAGAAGCCGTAGACATTGAAATAGGTGAGCACCAGGGCGATCACGCAGCTCACCGCCGCCAGCAGCAGCACCGAGAAGATGCCCCCCAGCGCGCGCGGCAGCAGCTCGGTGCGCAGCAGGGTCTGCTGCTCGTGCTGCACGCCGCTGCGGTGCTGTTGCGACAGCCGCCTGCGGATGCGCTGGGCCTCGGGCATGGTGTGGCGCAGCGCCACGAACATCGCGGCGTACAGCGGAATGATCTCCAGCACCAGGGTGCGCACCAGCACCTCCAGCGCGTACTGCGACAGCCCATAGCTGTAGGCGGTCGCGACCACGATACGGATCAGCACCAGGCTCAGCAGCGCCGACAGCGTGAGGAAGCCGGGCATCAGCGGTGTGGAGGCGCGGTAGATCTGCTGCAGCACCGCGCTGCGCTGCGCGCCCTGCGCGTAGCTCGACGGCGCCAGGGCCAGCACCATCACCTGCGCGCCCAGCAGCAGCACATGCCACCACGAAGCCCAGGAGGCCCGGACACGACGGCCCCAGCCGCCGAGCGAGCGGTCGAGGGCAGTGGAAACGAGCGGTGGACCGGACATTCGGGCGATGATAAAACGGGCCGCTGTAACTGGAGACAACAGGAGATTTCGCCCATGACCGCCAAGCCCCTGCCCCCGCTCGCTCCCGCCATCCGCCGCCAGACCATCGCCGACGCGCTGCACCGCACCGCCCGGCGCCTGCCGGCCAAGACCGCGATCACCTGCGGCGCCACCAGCTGGACCTACGCCGAATTCGACGCCCTGGTCACGCGGCTGGCGGCAGGTCTGCACCGGATCGGCGTGGGCGAAGGCGACAAGGTGGCGGTGCTGGCGCGCAACTCGCACGGCTTCGCGGCGCTGCGCTTCGCGCTGGCCCGCCGCGGCGCGGTGCTGGTGCCGATCAACTTCATGCTCAAGGCCGAAGAGGTGGCCTACATCCTGCGCCACGCCGGCGCCCGCACCCTGGCCGCCGACAGCGGCCTGGCCGGCCTGGCGCGCGAAGCCTCGGCGCTGGAGACGCAGGTGCAGCAGTTCATCTGGCTGCCCAGCGAAGACCCCACCGAGCCGGCGCCGGGCATGCACCGCTTCGACGAGCTGACCGCCTGCACCGACCCGCTGCCGGCCGTGGGCACCAAGAGCCACGACCTGGCGCAGATCGTCTACACCAGCGGCACCGAGTCCATGCCCAAAGGAGCCATGCTCACGCACGACGCGGTGCTCTGGCAGTACGTCAGCTGCGTCATCAACGCCGAGGTGGCCGAAGCCGACCGCACGCTGCACGCCCTGCCCCTGTACCACTGCGCGCAGCTGGACGTGTTCTTCGGCCCCGCCATCTACATCGGCAGCCGCAACGTCATCACCGGCAAGCCCACGCCCGACCACCTGCTGGCGCTGCTGGAACAGCACCAGATCACCAGCTTCTTCGCACCGCCCACGGTCTGGATCGCGCTGCTGCGCTCACCGCTGTTCGACGCAGACAAGCTCAGGCACCTGGCCAAGGGCTACTACGGCGCGTCGATCATGCCGGTGGAAGTCTTGAAGGAACTGGCGGCGCGGCTGCCGAATGTTCGCCTGTGGAACCTCTACGGCCAGACCGAGATTGCGCCGCTGGCGACCATGCTGGCGCCCGAGGACCAGCTGCGCAAACCGGGCTCGTGCGGCAAGGCGGTGATCAACGTCGAGACCCGCGTGGTGAACGACGACATGCAGGACGTGGCCGTGGGCGAAGTCGGCGAGATCGTGCACCGCTCGCCGCACCTGATGCTCGGCTACTTCAACGACCCCGAAAAGACCGCTGCCAGCTTCAGCGGCGACTGGTTCCACAGCGGTGACCTGGCCACCATCGACGCCGAGGGCTACATCACCGTCGTCGACCGCAAGAAGGACATGATCAAGACCGGCGGCGAAAACGTCGCCAGCCGCGAGGTGGAAGAAATGATCTACCGCCTGCCCGCCGTCAGCGAGGTGGCGGTGATCGGCCTGCCCGACCCGAAATGGGTGGAAGCGGTCACCGCCGTGATCGTGGTCAAGGCCGGACAGTCATTGACCGAGGATGAGGTGATGGCGCATTGCAGCGAACACATGGCGCATTTCAAATGCCCCAAGCGCGTGGTGTTCGCTGAGGCGCTGCCGAAGAATCCGAGCGGCAAACTGTTGAAGCGGGAATTGCGGCGGGCCTACACCAGCTGATCAATGCCCCCAATGGACGCCAACTGCAGCACTCGCGACCGCAGCCTTGTCATCGGACCGGTGATGCACAGGACCGTGTGAGTCGATCACCCATGTAGGCCGGTCAGCACCCCGCGCAGAAACGAGGTCAGCGCGGCATCAGTCCGCAGCTCCTCCAGCAGACGCACCGCCTGCCGCAGGTCCCGCTCGGCCCCCAGGCGGGTCTGGACTTCGATGGCAGCCCGGGTGAGCCCCTTGGTGCGCCGGGCGGGCAGCAGGTCGCGCAGTATCTCGGCCGCGTAGCGCACCCGTTTGGCCTGGATGCGGACGCGGTGGTCTTTTTCCAGGTCCGCAGGCGCCCGCCGGCTGGCTTTCAGTGCAGCGTCCAGGCGGCGGCGCAGCTTGCGGATGCGCTTGCGCGCCCAGGGGGTGTCGTATGCACCCGCTGCGGTCTGCGCTGTGGCCAACTGGAAGAGCCCCTGCGCCAGTGCCAGGAGGGTCTGGCCGGTTCCCGGCGCGGCCAGGGCATCCCGCAGCCGCCTGCGCTGCGCCCGGCGCGCCTCGTCGATGCGTTCGAGTGCGACATCGGCGATGCGCTGGCGCTGAGCATCTTCGTCAACAAAGGCGGGCAACCAGCGCCCCAGGGTGTCGACGCGCAGCACGTCCAGGTCGCGCATCCGGCCCAATTCGGCCAGCAGGGGCCGCAGGCCGTCGGCATCGGGCCGGCCGGGCAGCCAGGGCGCGAACAGCCGGACCGCGCTGCGCCAGCGCCGCCAGCCGACGCGCGCCTGGTGCACCACCTCGGGGTCGTCCGACACCAGCGTGCACGCAAGGTTGCGGCTGAAGTGGTCGAAGCAGGCCGCCAGCGCCTGCACAACCGCCTGCTGCGGCCCGGTGCCCGGCGCCAGGTGCACCGCCTGGGCCGGCGAGGCTTCGCGCGGCTGGTCCTGCGCCAGCCGGTAGCCGCGCTCGGCCTTGCTCTGGTCGAAGGGCAGCACGGCCACCTCGGACGCGACCTGCCGGGCCAGATGGAACAGGGCGTCGGACGGCCCCTGCAACAGTTCGAACTCCAGTTCCAGGATCGGCTCCGACCGGCCGCAGGCGGCGATCTCGCCGATGTCCAGCGCGACCTCGATGGTTGCGCCCTGGTAGCGGTGCAGGGTCCAGACGGTGCGGCGGCAGCGGGTCTCGAAGCACGGGGTCAACTGGCCGAACAGGCGGCCGTCGGGGTCCAGATCGGCCCAGGGCGTCTCACGCAGCGCCTCCGGATCGAGCCGGCCGGAAGGCTGGCGGCGCTCCCACTCGCCACGGCGGCTCAGACCACCCTGGGAAACGCCCGCGGACTTGAAGGTCTGCACCCATTCGCCACGCACCGTCGCCGCGCTGGCGTTGGCGCGCCAAGGTATGTCCGAGATGCAGCGCAGGCGCAGCGCGTGGCGTTGCTGGCGCAGTTGCTGGTCCGGCGTGTCGAAGTAGACGTTCCACAGCCAGTGCGTGGCCTGCCGGCGGCGCGCCAGTGCACCGAGCCGGCGCAGCCGCTCTTCGATGGTCGAGGGCTGTGCCCCCGGGAGCAGCAGCTTGAGTTCGGTTTCGGCGTGGGACATGCGGCGGCTTCCTGGAGAAAGGGAGAAAGCGTTGAGCAGCTTACGCCGACAAGGCCCAGGCCACAGCCTCCCGCACCACCGGGTCGGGGTGCGCGGTGTGCGCGGCCAGCGCCGCGCGGGTGACCGGCTCGTCGGCCTGCCGCAGCGCATTGCCCATCGCCACCGCGATGTTCCGCAGCCAGCGCGCGTGGCCGATGCGGCGGATCGGGCTGCCTTCGGTGCGGCGCAGGAACTCTTCTTCGCTCCAGCCGAACAGCTCGACAAGGGTTGCGCCGGTCAGGCCCTCGCGCGGGTCGAAGTCGGGCAGCGGGCTGCGCTGCGCGAACTTGTTCCAGGGACAGACGAGCTGGCAGTCGTCGCAGCCGTAGATGCGGTTGCCGATCAGCGGGCGCAGGCTCTCGGGAATCGGGCCGTCGTGTTCGATGGTGAGGTAAGAGATGCAACGCCGCGCGTCGAGACGGTACGGCGCGACGATGGCCTGCGTGGGGCAGACGGCCATGCAGGCGCTGCAGGAGCCGCAGTGGTCGCTGACCGCTGCGGTGGGCGGAAGCGCCAGGTCGACGTAGATCTCGCCGAGAAAGGCCATCGAGCCGCCCTCGCGGCTGAGGATCAGCGTGTGCTTGCCGCGCCAGCCCTGGCCGCTGCGGCGGGCAAGCTCGGCTTCGAGCACGGGCGCGGAGTCGGTGAACACACGGTGACCGAGCGGGCCGACGGCGGCTTCGATGCGCTCGGCCAGTTGCTGCAGGCGGCTGCGCAGCACCTTGTGGTAATCGCGCCCCCGGGCATAGACCGAGACGATGGCCTCGCCCGGGCGCTGCGGGCGGGCCAGTTCCTGTTCGGTCCAGTCCTCGGGCGTGTACCGTGGCAGGTAGTCCATGCGCGCGGTGATCACGCTCACGGTGCCGGGCACCAGCTCGGCCGGGCGCGCGCGCTTCATGCCGTGGCGCGCCATGTAGTCCATACCACCGTGAAATCCGGCCGACAACCAGGCCGAAAGGCCCGGTTCGGCGTCTGAAAGGTCGATACCGGCCACCCCGATTTGGGAGAATCCAAGTTCCCGGCCCCAGGCCTGTACCTGAGTGATCAGTTGAGCAGCATCGAATCCGGATCGCATCGTCCGCCCATTGTAGGAACGCCCTCCCCCGACGGCACGCGCTGGGAAGGCCGCTGGGTGGACGAAGCGGGCACCGCCGGCTTCGCGCAGCGGCTGGCCGCCAGCCCGGCGATCACCAACGCCACCCTCACCCTGGCCGGCGACCTCGGCGCCGGCAAGACCACCTTCGTGCGCCACCTGCTGCGGGCGCTGGGCGTGCAGGGCCGCATCAAGAGCCCAACCTATGCGGTGGTCGAGCCGCACCGCGCCGAGACCGGGCCGCACGGTTCCCTGTCGGCCTGGCACTTTGATTTCTACCGCTTCGGCGACCCTCGCGAGTGGGAAGACGCGGGTTTCCGGGAACTGTTTGCGAGCCCCGGCCTCAAGCTGGTGGAATGGCCCGAGCGCGCCGCCGGCCTCATGGGCGCGGTGGACGCGGCACTGACCATCGGGCCGGAGGAGGCGCCCGACGACGACACCGATTTCGCCGATGGCCCGCGCCTGGTGACGATGCAGGCCTTCACCGACACCGGCCGGCACCTGCTGGCTGCCCTGAACACATGACCCGACCGACGCCCCACCCCGACCGCCGCCGCCTGCTGCAGGCCGGCGCGCTGGTGCTGCTGATCGGCGCACCGCACCTGGCGCACGCGGGGCGCGTGGTGGCGGTGCGCATCTGGCCGGCGCAGGACTACACGCGCGTGACCATCGAGTCCGACGGCGAGCTCAAGGCGCAGAAGACCACGGTGGACCAGGCCCACCGCCTGGTGGTCGAGATCGAAGGCATCGACCTGATCGAGGGCATGCGCGAACTGGTCGGCAAGCTGCAAAGCGACGACCCGAACATCGCGGCGATCCGCGTGGCGCCGGTCAGCGCCAACGTCGCGCGCCTGACGGTGGAACTGAAGAAACCGATCAAGCCCCAGGTGTTCAACCTCGAACCGGTCGCGGCCTACGGCCACCGGCTGGTGCTCGACCTCTACCCGGTGCAGACGGTCGACCCCTTCGAGGAACTGATCCGCCAGCACACGGCCGCAGTCGACGAATCGGCCCGGCGCGCCGCCGACCTGCTGGGGGCCGAACTGCGGGACATGCCAGACCTGCCGGCAGGCGACCCGCTGGCCGACCTCATTGCCCGCCACGACAAACCGGAACCGCCCAAGGCACCCGGCGCCACAGCCGGCAAACCCGCCCCAGCCGGTGACCCGAAGGCCACACCCGGTAAAAAGACCGAGCGTCTGATCATCGTGGCGCTCGACCCGGGCCACGGCGGCGAAGACCCGGGCGCCATCGGCCCTGGCGGCACGCAGGAGAAAGACGTGGTGCTGCAGGTGGCCTACCGCCTGCGCGAGCGCATCAACGCGACCACGGTCAACGGCAACCCGATGCGCGCCTACATGACACGCGACGCCGATTTCTTCGTGCCCCTGGGCACGCGGGTGAAGAAGGCGCAGCGGGTGCGCGCCGACCTGTTCATCAGCATCCATGCCGACGCCTTCATGACGCCACGCCCGCAGGGCGCAAGCATCTTTGCGCTGAGCACCAAGGGCGCCAGCAGCGCGGCCGCGCGCTGGATGGCGAACAAGGAAAATGCCGCCGACCTGGTGGGCGGCATCAACGTCAAGTCCAAGGACGCGACCGTAGCCCGCACGCTGCTGGACATGAGCACCACGGCGCAGATCAAGGACAGCCTCAAGCTCGGCGGCGCGATGCTGGCCGAGGTGGGCCGCGTGGGCAAGCTGCACAAGCCGCGGGTGGAACAGGCCGGGTTTGCGGTGCTCAAGGCGCCGGACATTCCCAGCGTGCTGGTCGAGACGGCCTTCATCAGCAACCCCGACGAAGAGGCCCGCTTGCGCAGCGAGGCCTACCAGAACCAGCTGGCCGACGCCCTGCTCAAGGGCATTGTCAAGTACTTCGCGGCGAATCCGCCGCTGGCGCGCAAGCAGCAGGCCTGATCAGGCCTGCCCGGCCGCGGCCCGGGCCTTCTCGGCCTTCGCCGCACGCCAGCCGCCGAAGATGGCGATCAGACCCGGCACGAAGATCAGCGC
The DNA here is from genome assembly GCF_004006415.1 of Hydrogenophaga sp. NH-16. Lineage (NCBI taxonomy): Bacteria > Pseudomonadati > Pseudomonadota > Betaproteobacteria > Burkholderiales > Comamonadaceae > Hydrogenophaga > Hydrogenophaga sp. NH-16. The sequence continues at coordinate 644,974 of NZ_CP029344.1, read as the reverse complement.
CCAGATGATTTTGGAGAGGTTGGCCTGCACCCAGGGCAGGTTGCCGAAGAAGTAGCCCGCAGCGGTCAGGCCGATCACCCAGATCACCGCACCAATCACGTTGTAGGCGGTGAACTTGCTGCGCGTCATCTCGGCCACCCCGGCCACGAACGGAGCGAAGGTGCGGATGAAGGGCATGAAGCGCGCCAGGATGATGGTCACGCCGCCGTAGCGCTCGTAGAAGTTGTGCGCCTGGTTGAAGGCGTTCTTGTTGAAGAAGCGCGAGCTCTCCCACTGAAACACCTTGGGGCCGAAATAGCGCCCGATGCTGTAGTTGGTCTGGTCGCCCAGGATGGCGGCGGCCAGCATCAGCCCGGCCGCGATGCTCCAGTCCATCAGCCCGGCGCCGCAGAGCGCCCCGACGATGAACAGCAGCGAATCGCCCGGCAGGAAGGGCATGACCACCAGGCCGGTCTCGACGAAGATGATGAGGAACAGCAGGGCATAGACCCAGGCGCCGTAGGCTTGTACGAAGGCTTGCAGGTGCTTGTCCACGTGCAGGATGAAGTCGATCAGGTAGAGGGCGAAATCCATAGCCCGCGATTATCCCCGGGCGCTGCCCCGCGCCTAGAATGCCCCGGTGAACGCCCCCCTGCCCGCCCACCGCCGCCCGATCCGAGAACTGCCCGACGAGCTGATCAGCCAGATTGCGGCTGGCGAGGTGGTCGAACGCCCCGCCTCGGTGGTGCGCGAGCTGGTGGACAACGCGCTGGACGCCGGGGCCACCCAGATCACCGTGCGGCTGCAGGCCGGCGGCGTGCGCCTCATCAGCGTGGAAGACGACGGCACCGGCATCCTGCGCGAGGAACTGCCCACCGCGCTCAAGCGACACGCCACCAGCAAGATCGCCAGCCTGAACGACCTGGAAGCCGTGGACACCATGGGTTTCCGCGGCGAGGCGCTCGCCGCCATCTGCTCGATTGCCGAGGTCTCGGTGCTGACCCGCACCGAAGAAGGCTCGGCCCACGGCTGGCTGCTCGACGGCCGCAGTGGCGAACTGCAGCCCACCGCCCGCGCGCGCGGCACCACGGTGGAGGTGCGCGAGCTGTTCTTCGCCACGCCGGCGCGGCGCAAATTCCTCAAGTCCGAGAGCACCGAGCTGGCCCACTGCCTCGAAGCCGTGCGCCGCCACGCGCTGGCGCGGCCCGAAGTCGGTTTTGCCATCTGGCACGACGGCAAGCTGGTGGCCCAGTGGCGCGCGGTGGCGCCCGACCTGGCCGGCGGCGAGCACCTGCTGGACGCGCTGCGCCGCCGCCTGGCCGACGTGCTGGGCGAAGAATTCATTGACAACGCCGTGGCGGTGAACTGGCCGGCCAGCGACGTGCCCGGCGAAGCCGCCACCGCCGGAGGCCAGCAGCGCCTGCGCGTCTGGGGCTTTGCCGGTGTGCCCGACGCCGCCCGCTCGCGCGCCGACTGGCAGTTCGCCTACGTCAACGGCCGCTTTGTGCGCGACAAGGTCATCACCCACGCCGCGCGCAGCGCGTATGAAGACGTGCTGCACGGCCACCGCCAGCCGGTCTACGCGCTCTACGTGAGCATCGACCCGACACGGGTGGACGTGAACGTGCACCCGACCAAGATCGAGGTGCGCTTCCGCGACAGCCGCGAGGTGCACCAGGCGGTGCGCCACGCCGTGGAAGGTGCGCTGGCCGCGCCGCGGTCGGCGCAGACGCTGCCCATCACCACTGCGCCATCCGCCATGGCACCGAGCGAAGCGCCCGCATCCTCCTTCCTCAGCCCGGTGCCGCGCCAGCAGCCCCTGCCGTGGCGCCCCGAGGCGCCGCAGGTCGGCCAGCGCGTGAGCGACCTTGAAGCGCTCTGGCGCCCGTCGGAGCGGATTGCGGCGCCGCTGGACGCGCCCGACATCCGCCGCGCCGAACCGGTGTTCGCACCTACCCCGGCCACGCAGGAAGCGCCCGCCCCCCTGCCCGATGGCGAATGGCCGCTGGGCCGCGCGGTGGCCCAGTTGCACGGCGTCTACATCCTGGCCGAAAACGCCCAGGGCCTGGTCGTGGTGGACATGCACGCCGCCCACGAACGCATCGTCTACGAACGCCTCAAGCAGCAGCTCGACGCGCACCAGATCGCCAGCCAGCCGCTGCTGATCCCGGCCACGTTTGCCGCCACGCCCGACGAGGTCGCCACCGCCGAGACCGCGGCCGAGGTGCTGACCCAGCTGGGGCTGGAGATCGTGCCCTTCTCGCCCAGGACCCTGGCGGTGCGCGCCGTGCCCACCACCCTGGCCGCGGGCGACCCGGTGGAGCTGGCCCGCAGCGTGCTGGCCGAGCTGAGCCAGCACGACGCCAGCACCGTGGTGCAACGTGCCCGCAACGAGCTGCTGGCCACCATGGCCTGCCACGGCGCGGTGCGCGCCAACCGCCGCCTGACGCTGGACGAGATGAACGCCCTGCTGCGCCAGATGGAAGTGACCGAGCGCAGCGACCAGTGCAACCACGGCCGCCCGACCTGGCGCCAGCTGGGCATGAAAGACCTGGACGCGCTGTTCCTGCGCGGCCGCTGACACACCGCACCAAACGCAAGCACAGCCGAGGGAAAGCCCTTGGTTGCGCGGCTTTCGCTCGCACCATTAGCGGGCCTCACGCCACATTCATGTGCCTTTTGGATCATGAAATGCGGGTTTTGCATACTCTCATGCACTTTTCTGGAGCATCACACGCATGAAATACGCCTCGGTCCACGACTTTCTTTCCCACGTTGAAGCCCGCAACCCGGGTCAGCCCGAGTTCCTGCAGGCGGTCACCGAGGTGATGGAAAGCCTCTGGCCCTTCATCGCCGCCCACCCCAAGTACGCCGAGCAAGGACTGCTCGACCGCCTGGTCGAGCCCGAGCGCGTGGTCATGTTCCGCGTGTCCTGGGTCGACGACCATGGCCAGGTGCAGGTCAACCGCGGCTACCGCATCCAGCACAGCATGGCGATCGGCCCCTACAAGGGCGGCATCCGCTTCCACCCCTCGGTGACGCTGTCGGTGCTCAAGTTCCTGGCCTTCGAGCAGACCTTCAAGAACGCCCTGACCACCCTGCCCATGGGTGGCGGCAAGGGTGGCTCGGACTTCGACCCCAAGGGCAAGAGCCCGGCCGAAGTCATGCGCTTCTGCCAGGCCTTCGTGATGGAGCTGTTCCGCCATGTGGGCCCGGACACCGACGTGCCGGCCGGTGACATCGGCGTGGGCGGCCGCGAGGTCGGCTACATGGCCGGCATGTACAAAAAACTGGCCAACAGCGCCGCCAGCGTGTTCACCGGCAAGGGCCTGTCCTTCGGCGGCTCACTGGTCCGCCCCGAGGCCACCGGCTACGGCACGGTGTATTTCGCGGAAGAGATGCTCAAGACCCGCGGCAAGTCCTTCCAGGGCATGCGCGTCTCGGTGTCCGGCTCGGGCAACGTGGCGCAGTACGCCGTCGAGAAGGCCATGGCCCTGGGCGCCAAGGTGGTCACCGTCTCCGACTCCAGCGGCACCATCGTCGACGAGGCCGGCTTCTCGCCCGAGAAGCTGGCCATCCTGATGGACGTGAAAAACCACCACTACGGCCGAGTGAGCGACTACGCCGAACGCACCGGGGTGAAGTTCGAGGCCGGCAAGCGCCCCTGGCACGTGCCGGTGGACGTGGCCCTGCCATGCGCCACGCAGAACGAGCTGGACGAGGCCGATGCACGCACCCTGATCGCCAATGGTGTGCTCTGCGTGGCCGAAGGCGCCAACATGCCCTCCACCATCGAGGCCGCCAAGGCATTCGAAGCGGCCGGCGTGCTGTACGCACCGGGCAAGGCATCGAACGCCGGCGGCGTGGCCACCTCGGGCCTGGAGATGAGCCAGAACGCCATGCGCCTGTCGTGGACGCGCGAAGAGGTGGACGCCCGCCTGCTGCAGATCATGCAGGGCATCCACGCCGCCTGTGTCAAGCACGGCCAGCGCACCGATGGCAGCGTGAGCTACATCGACGGCGCCAACATCGCCGGCTTCGTCAAGGTGGCCGACGCCATGCTGGCGCAGGGCGTGGTCTGACGCATCAGGTGGTGTAGTCGCCGCTCGCCTCGGGCTGGAACAGGATGGCTGTCACCCGGGCCGAGCGGGGCTCGCCCTGCGGCGTGTGCCAGTGCGCGCGCCCACCGACGCGCAGCCCCAGCAGGCTGGCGCCCACCGGAGACAGCACCGAGATGAAACCTTGGGCCGGCTCGGCGTCTTCGGGATAACACAGGGTGAGCCTGCGCGGCGCCGTTTCGCCCGCTTCGAGGATTTCGATCTGCGAATACATGGTCACCACGTCGGCAGGCACCTCGGGTGAGGGCACCTGTTCGGCCAGATCGAGCGCGTCGGGCAGACCGGCGGGCATGCGGTGGGCGCCCAGCTTGTGCAGGCGGACGAGATCAAGTTCGGTGACGATGCGGTCGCCACGGGAAAAAAGGGACATGTCGGCTCCAGAAAAGGCCCGTCCCGGCCGAGCAAGCGGGGAACGGCTATGCGCTCTGGTCGAGGGGCCCGGCGATCGCGCGTGGCGCGGATGAGTGGGAGAGGAAGGGGATCGCCGGGCTCAGGAATGTGCGGCCGTCGCGCCACCACCTAAGGTGTGGACGGGCACGCGCACACCCGGTTCCGTCGCAAGAGGCGACAGAACGCGACACGAGGTCGTCGGGTGGTGGATGCGCAGCATGAGCGGCAATGTAGGCAGGACGGGCGCCCGTGTCAACCGGTGAGTGCCCGGCGGCGACCGGCCGGCGCGCCGGCAGTGAACTTTCCACCGGCCCGGAGGATCGTGTAAGCCCATGAAACGCCTGATCGCCCTCGTCCTGCTCTCCGCCGCCGTGCTGGCCGGTTGCGCCACCCTCGACGAACGCCAGCGCGGCTGGATCTTCCAGCCCTCGGACCGCAGCTGGTGGCGAGGCGAAGAGGCGGCACAGGGCATGCAGGACGTGTGGATCGAATTCCAGTCCCGGGAAACCGGCCGGCCGGTGAAACTGCACGGGCTGTGGAGCGCGCACGAACGCTTCGGGAGCGACCCCAAGGCCCCCGTGCTGCTCTACCTGCACGGCGCCCGCTTCAACGTGGTCGGCTCGGCCTTCCGCGCGCGGCGCATGCAGGAACTGGGCTTCTCGGTGCTGGCGGTGGACTACCGCGGTTTTGGCAAGAGCACCAATACCCTGCCCTCCGAAACCATGGCCTACGAGGACGCTCGTGCCGCCTGGGACTGGCTCGCCCGGCAGTACCCCGACCAGCCGCGCTACATCTTCGGCCATTCGCTGGGCGGCGCCATCGCCATCGACCTGGCGGCCCAGGTGCAGGACGAGGCCGGTACCCTGGTCGAAGGCACCTTCACCTCGATTCCCGACGTGGTCGCCTCCTACAAGTGGGGCTGGCTGCCGGTCGGCCCGCTGATCACCCAGCGCTTCGAGACCGTGGAACGGGTCAAGAAGATCGGCTCGCCACTGCTGGTGGTACATGGCAGCGAGGACCGCACCATCGCGCCGGAACTGGGCCGCAAGCTGTACGAGGCCGCCACCGGCCCCAAGCGCTTCGAGCTGGTGGAGGGCGGGTCGCACCACAACACCAACGCGGTGGGGCAGCCGCAGTACCGCGTGGCCCTGGCCGAGCTGTTCGGAATGCGTTGACCCCCCGCGCCGCTTTCGGCGTCGCCCCGGTTGAACATGAGGGCATCTGCTAACCTCGATCGGATGTCCGCTTCCCGTTCCGCCATGTCGCCCGGCCTGATCGTGCTGGTGCTCTCGCTGCTGCTGGGCCTGCAGCCGGTCACCACCGACCTCTACCTGCCCGCCCTGCCCTCGATCACCCAGGGCTTCGGCGCCAGCATGCCGCAGGCGCAGCTGACGCTCACCGCCCTGCTGTTGGCCTTCGGCCTCTCCCAGCTGGTCTGGGGACCGCTGTCCGACCGCTTCGGCCGCCGCCCGGTCCTGTTGGTCGGAACCGCCCTGTATGTGCTGGCCGCGGTGGGCAGCACGTTTTCAGCGTCGATGGAGCAGCTCATCGTCTGGCGCATCCTGCAGGGCATGGCCATGGGTGCGGGCGTGATGTGTGCGCGCGCCGTGGTGCGCGACCTGTATGCGCCTGTGGATGGCGCTCGGGTGATGTCCAAGGGTCTCACCGGCCTGGGCGTGATCGCCTGCGCAAGCGCGCCGATCGGCGGTCTGCTGGCCGACCTCGCCGGCTGGCGGGTGGCCCTGTTGGCGCTGGCCGTGTTCGGTGCCGGCACGCTGGCACTGCTGGTCTGGCGCTTCGAAGAGACCCTGGCGCAGAAGAACCCGCGCGCGCTGGAGCCGCTGACCTTGCTGCGCACCTGGGCCGGCATCCTGCGCCACCCAACCTTCTGGGCCTTCACCCTGCTCTCGGCCACCTCCTACGGCGGCCTGTTCACCTTCCTGGCCGCCTCGTCGTTTGTGTTCATTGGCGTGCTGGGCCTGAGCAAGACCGCCTACGGCCTGCTGATGCTGGTGATGTCGCTGTCCTACATCGTGGGCACATTCATCTGCCGCCGCCTGCTGCAGAGCCTGGGCGTGCGGCTCACGGTCGCCATCGCCGGCGGCTGCACCCTGCTGGCCGGCAGCACCATGGGGCTGCTGGCGCTGGCGGGCATCCAGCACCCGGCCGCCATCCTCGGCCCCTTCGTCCTGTTCATGCTCGGCCATGGTGTGCACCAGCCCTGCGGCCAGAGCGGCGCCGTCGGCCCGTTCCCGCAGGCGGCCGGCGCGGCCTCGGCCATGAGCGGCTGCCTGATGATGCTGACCGCCTTCTTCATGGGCGGCTGGCTCGGCAAAAGCCTGGCCGAAAACCCGGGCAGCGTGCGGCCGCTGACCGATGGCCTGTGGTTCTGGAGCGTGCTGATCGCGCTGACCGCCTGGACCCTGGTGCAGCGCCATGGCGAGGTGAAAACGCCGCCGGTGCGCGTCACCACCGGAGCAAGCGATGCCCGCTGAGCCCGTGCGCTGCATTGCGCTCGCCGGTCCCACCGCCAGCGGGAAAAGCGCCACCGCGCTCGCCATCGCCCAGCGCTGGCCGGTCGAAATCATCAGCGTCGATTCGGCACTGGTCTACCGGGGCATGGACATCGGCACCGCCAAGCCCTCGCGCGAGGAACAGGCGCAGGTGCCGCACCACCTGATCGACATCACCGACCCACTGAACGCCTACAGCGCGGCCGACTTCGTGCGCGACGCGCAGCGGCTGATCCAAGAAATCCGGTCTCGCGGCCGCACGCCGCTGCTCGTGGGCGGCACCATGCTGTATTTCAAGGCCCTGATGCAGGGCCTGGACGACATGCCGCCCGCCGACGCCGACGTGCGCACGCGCATCGAAGCGGCCGCCGCCGCACACGGTTGGCCAGCGATGCACACCGAACTGGCGAAAATCGACCCGGCCACCGCCGCCCGGCTTGCGCCCAACGATGCCCAACGCATCCAGCGCGCGCTTGAAGTGTTTGAGGTGTCGGGCCGTCCGATTTCGTCGTTCCAGACCGGCGACCGCCGGACGGCGGACAACCCGGTTCCGGAAGGCGCCTTCCTCAGCCTGGAACCCGCCGACCGCGGGTGGCTGCACGGGCGCATCGCCCAGCGCTTCGACGCCATGCTGGCCGACGGCTTCGTGGACGAGGTGCGGCGCCTGCGCGCGCGCGGCGACCTGCACCCGGACCTGCCCTCGATGCGCTGCGTCGGCTACCGCCAGGCCTGGGAGGCGCTGGACGCCGCTGCCGACGCGCCGCTGAATGCTGCCCAGCAAGCCGAACTGCGCGACCGCGGCATCTTCGCCACGCGCCAGCTCGCCAAGCGCCAGATCACCTGGCTGCGCTCGATGCCGCAGCGGCGCGTGATCGCCTGCGATGCGCCCGATGCGCTGGCGCAGGTGCTGGCGGAGGTCGCGCCCCTGATGGAAGGCCGGTCATGAGTCTGGTGATCCAGGATTTGGGCAAACGCTACGGCGACACACCCGTGTTCTCCAACGTCTCCCTCACCGTCGCCCCCTGTGAGTTCGTCGCCATCGTCGGCGAGTCGGGCGTGGGCAAGTCCAGCCTGCTCAACTGCATGGCGGCGCTGGACGACTGGCAGGACGGGTCGATCTCCCTCGACGGCACCGACCTCGGGCGGCTCAACGAGACCCAGAGGGCCCACTGGCGTCGCGAGGCGCTGGGATTCGTGTTCCAGGCCTTCCATGTGCTGCCGCACCTGGACGTGGCGCAGAACGTCGGTCTGCCGCTGCTGCTGCTCAAACGCCCCGATCCGGCGCAGGTGGCGCAGGTGCTGGAGGCGGTCGGGCTGGCGGGCCTGGGCGAACGGCTGCCGGCCCAGCTCTCGGGCGGTCAGCTGCAACGCGTGGCGATTGCGCGTGCGCTCGTACACAAGCCCCGCCTGATCCTGGCCGACGAGCCCACCGGCAACCTCGACCCGTCCACCGCGGCGCAGGTGATGGACCTGCTGCAGGCGCAGACGCGGGAGAACGGCGCCTCGCTGATCCTGGTCACCCATTCAGAACACGCCGCGGCGCGCGCGGACCGCACACTGCACCTGACCGCGCAGGGCCTGGCGCCCGGCGTCTAGACCTTCAGGAACAGATCCCGATCCGGCGCAAAGCTCGCGTGCAGCGGCAGCAGCGCCCCGCCGAGCGCACGCGCGTCGGAGCCGATGGTGCCGAGTTCGAGCCGGGGCATCGCGAGCAGACCTTCGGGGTTGTAGGCCTTGAGCGCCTCACCGGTGCGTTGCCAGAGTTCGCGCAGCAGGTCGGGCACCACCACGCCATCGATCACCACCGCCTCCACGTCGAGGAAGGCCGTGCCCGCCACCACGCAGTGCGCCAGCGCCAGCGCCGCACGATCGATCCACTCGCGGGTGTAAGGCAGCCAGTGGCCGGCCAGGGCGCGCGCATCGTAGGCGGCCATCGGGTCCAGCCCGTGTTCGCGGAAGCGCTGTTCCAGGTCCCACAGCGAGGCCTGGCTGATCAGCTGCGGCGGCAGTTCGCGCGGGTTCGCCGACGCGGCCACCTGCAGCGGCAGCGAGGCCACCGCGCCCGCGTTGCCGTTCACCCCGCGGTGCAGGTGCGAATCGATCACCAGCCCGCCACCGACGAAGGTGTCCATGAAGAGATACAGGAAACTGTGCAGGTCGCGCCCGCGCCCCTGCAGAAGCTCGGCCACGCAGGCGGCCGAGGTGTCCTTGGCAAAGCTGACCGGCAGCTCGGTCATGGCCTGCACCTCGGCGGCGAGGTCGAGGTGGGTCCAGGCGTCGGACTGGGCCTCGGTCAGGCCCAGCATGCGGTGCCAGCCGCCCAGCTGGAACGGCGCCGCCACGCCCACGCCGACCACCCGGCTGCGCAGACCGCCCAGGTCGTCGAGCAGGCGGTTGAGGTTCTTCTCGATTTCCGGCAGCAGCGACGCCGCGTCCGGGAACGGATAGGCAATCGACAGGCGCTGGCGCACCCGGCCGAGAAAGTCGACCAGCAGCCAGTCGGCGCTGCGCCGGCCGATCTTGATGCCCACGGCAAACGCGCCGTCGGGGTTCAGGCCCAGCGGCACCGAGGGCTGGCCGACCCGGCCACGCACCGGCGCTTCGCGCACCAGCAGCTGGTCTTCGTCCAGACGGGCGGTGATCAGGCCGATGGTCTGTGCCGTCAGCCCGGTCAGCCGCGCCAGCTCTGCCTTGGGCATGCTGCCGTGCACCCGCAGCGCCTGCAGCACGACGCGGTCGTTGAACTGGCGCATGCCAATCTGGTTCGAGCCGCGCTGGCGCAGGCGCGGGGCGTCGCCCGCGTCGGCGCCACCGTCCGGCGCCGGCGGATCGATCGGCTCTTGGGGGTGCTTGTCTTCGCTCACAGCCGGCGAGTGTGACACGCCTCAGGGCCGCAGGGCCTGTCCCAGCACACCCTTGCGCAGCAGGAAGTTGCCCCAGGGCTCCAGCTCGCCGGTGACGACGATGGCGTAGGCCTTCTTCACACGCTCGTAGAACTCGTAGCGCTCCACCGCCTGCACGCGTTCGGGCGGCAGACCGGCCGATGCCAGCAGGGCCACAGCCTCGCGTTGCAGGGCCGACCGGTAGCCTTCCGGCGTGTCGCTCACCTGCATGTAGGCCACGGGATGGGTCACATCCTCGGCCAGGGGAAACACGCTCACCACCGCCTCCAATGTTCGAATCATGCCGACGCCCGGCAGGCGCAGCACCGGCTTGCCGGCGCCCAGGCTCATGGCGGTGAAGTTGGCATCCGCCAGCACCACCGCGTCGTCGTGCCCCATCTCGGCCAGCAGCTTGAGCAGCTCCGGGCTGAGCAGGGGATCAATTCCTTTGAGCATGGTGCGTCCTCAGGCCAGACATTCCGCGGGCAGCGTCGCGGGATCGCGCGCGCCCGTCATCACCGCCACCGTGTCGCTCATGCTGATCGTCTTGGGGTTGACCACGCAGGCGCGCTTGCCCAGACGGGCGATGTGGATGCGGTCGGCGATCTCGAACACGTGCGGCATGTTGTGGCTGATCAGGATCACGGGCAGGCCCTTGTCGCGCACGCGGCGGATCAGCTCCAGCACCATGTTGCCTTCCTTCACGCCCAGCGCGGCGGTCGGTTCGTCCAGGATGACCACGTGCTGCGCGAAGGCCGCGGCGCGGGCCACCGCCACGCACTGGCGCTGACCGCCCGAGAGCGTCTCCACCGCCTGTGTCATGGAACGGATGCCCACCTTGAGATCGGCCATACGCTGCACGGCAATTTCCAGCATCTTCTTCTTGTCCAGCATGCGCAGGGTGTTGCCCAGAAAACCTTCGCGGCGCATCTCGCGGCCCAGGAATAGGTTCTCGGTGATAGTCATGGCGGGGGCCACGGCCAAGTCCTGGTAGCAGCACTCGATGCCGGCGCGGCGCGCGTCGATCGGGGTGTTGAAGTGGATCTTCTGACCGTCCAGGTAGATCTCGCCCTCGTCGGGAATGGTGGCGCCCGAGAGCGCCTTGATCAGGCTGGACTTGCCGGCGCCGTTGTCGCCGATCACCGCCAGGATTTCACCGGCGCGCAGCTCGAAGTCCGCACCGTCGAGCGCGGTGACCTGGCCGTAGCGCTTGACCAGGCCCTTGGCCTGCATCACGAGTTTGTGGGAAGTGCTCATTACCGGGCTCCTTTGCGGGAGAGTTGGTCCACAGTCACGGCGATGATCACCAGGATGCCGGTGATCAGCACCTGGTACACCGACGAGACGCCCATCAGCGTCAATCCGTTGCGCAGCACGCCGACCACGATGGCCCCGACCAGCGAGCCGAGGATCATGCCGCGGCCGCCGAACAGGCTGGTGCCGCCCAGCACCACGGCGGTGATGGCGTCCAGGTTCTCGGTCTGTCCGGCGTTCGGGTCGCCCACCTCGGTGCGGGCCACCAGCAGCAGCGAAGCGATGCCGTAGAACACGCCAGCCAGCACGTACACCCACAGCAGCACGCGGTCGGTCGGGATGCCGACCAGGCGCGTGGCCTCGGGGCTGTTGCCCACGGCGTAGACATGGCGGCCCGAGGCGGTCTCGCGCAGCCAGAACCAGGCGCCCAGGTACAGCAACACCATCACCACGGTGCCGTAGGCGACCGGCGCGCCGGCGATGTCGAAGGTGCCGCCCAGCGCGGTCATGAAGGGCGGCAGGTCGGAAACGGTCTGCGCACCGGAATACAGCTGGGTGATCGCGAAGGCGATGTTCATCGTGCCCAGGGTCACGATGAAGGGCGGCAGCTTGATGCGCGTGACCAGCAGGCCGTTGATGAGGCCGAAAGCAGCCGTCACGCCGATGCCACAGAGGATGGCCAGCGGCGCGGGCACGCCCAGCTCGACCGCGAACTTGGTCATCACGATGCTGCCCAGGGCCATCACCATGCCGCACGAGAGGTCGATGCCGGCGGTCAGGATGACCAGGGTCTGGCCGATGGCGATCACGCCCACCACCATGACCTGCTGGAGGATCAGCGCGAAGTTCGCGCCGGTGAAGAAGTTGTCGGTCGTCATGCCGAAGATGGCACAGGCGATCGCGAGGGCAATGAAAGGCCCCATCTGGCTGATGGGAGGCAGCCGGTCCTTGAAAGAGCTCATGACGAGATCTCCGGTAGAGAGCAAACAGAGAAAAGAAAAGGGCGCCCTTGCTTCGCCGGGACTCCTGGTTCCCGGTTCAAAGGGGCGCCCCCGGCGCCTTGGTGGCGAAGATGAAGACCCGGCGCCGGGCCGCCCCAAGCCGGGTCAGCCCCCCTGGGGGGCAGCGACCCGCGAAGCGGCGGAGCGTGGGGGCTCAGATCACTTCTTGTCGCCCCAGCACAGCTCGGTACCGACCTTCACGTCCTTGCTGTCCACGCCGGCCACAGCCTTGGCGGCGATCAGGGTCACGCCGGTGTCGACGTAGCCCGTGGCCTTCTTGCCACCCTTGGCGTACTCGACGCCGGCGGCCACGCCCATGGCGGCCATCTTCAGCGGGTACTGCTGCGAGGTGGCGGCGATCACGCCCTTGCCAACATCGGCCACGCCGGCGCAGCCGCCGTCGACGGACACGATGATCACGTCCTTCTCCTTGCCGGCCTTCTTCAGCGCGTTGTAGGCGCCGGCGGCGGCGGGTTCGTTGATGGTGTAGACCACGTTGATGGCCGGGTCCTTCTGCAGGCAGTTCTCCATCGCGGTCTGGCCCTTGGCCTGGTTGCCGTCGGTGTCGGCGGCGCACACGGTTTCCGGCGTGGACGACAGTTCGTTGGACTTGGCATCGTTCGCCTTCAGGCCGAAACCGGTCATGAAGCCGTTGTGGCGCTGGGCACCCACGGGGTGGCCGGGGAACAGGTCGAGCATGGCGATCTTGGCGGGCTTGCCACCCAGCGCGGCCTTGGCGTACTGGCCGATCAGGATGCCGGCCTTGTAGTTGTCGGTGGCGAACAGGGCGTCGGCGCCGTCAAACGGGCTGTCCAGCGCGATCACCTGCACGCCCTTGGCCTGGGCCTTCTTGACAGCGGGAATGATGGCGTCGCCGCTGGCCGTGATCAGAATGGTCTTGGCACCGGCGGTGACCATGTTCTCGATGGCGGTGATCTGGGCGGCGGTGTCGCCATCCTTCTTGCCGGCGGCGGTCATCAGCTTGGCACCCAGCTTCTTGGCTTCCGCCTGCGCACCTTCCTTCATCTTCACGAAGAAGGGGTTGGTTTCGGTCTTGGTGATCAGGCCGATCACGGGCTCGGCGGCGAAGGTGGAACCAGCGGCCAGGGCCAGGGCGGTGAAGGCGAAAGCGACTTTTTTCACAGATGTCTCCTGAGGAGGATGGATGGGATCAGACGTTGTTGAACCAGGTTTTCTCAGCCGCCGGACCTTCGGGTTAGCCCGAGTCCGGCTGCGGAGTGACTGAACTATAGTTGCTGGACGTTAAATAAATCAATTGGATTTAGTTATGGTTTTCCCTACTTCCGACCAAATGCAGCCCAACACCCCGATCACCGTCGCCACCGCCGGCGAGGCCCTGATGGACATGATCCAGGAGGCCGACGACCGGCTGCGCCCTTGCGACGGTGGCGCGGTCTACAACCTCACCCGCGCGCTCGGCCTGCAGGGCGTGGGCACGCTCTACCTGAACCCGCTCTCGCAGGACCGCTTCGGCCGCGGCCTGGCCCACGCCATCGCGCGGGCCCGCGTGACGCTGGCCCACCCCGAGCCGGCGCACGAGCCCACCTCGCTGGCCGTCGTCAGCCTGGACGAGGCCGGCAAGGCCAGCTACAGCTTCTACCGCGAGGGCGTGGCCGACCGCCGCGTCGACGCCGCCACCATGAACGCGCAGTGCGCGGCGCAGCCGGCGCTGAAGATGGTGGTCACCGGCTGCCTGGCCCTGGTGGCCGACGACACGCACAAGTACCTGCCCTGGCTGCAGGCGCAGCGCGCCGCGGGCAAGCTGGTCGTGGTGGACGCCAACCTGCGCCCCGCCATCGTGCCGGACATGGCGGCCTACCAGGCCAGCGTGATGGCGGCGCTGGGCGAGGCCGACATCGTCAAGGTCAGCGACGACGACCTGGGCATCCTCGGCTTCACGAACCCGGACCCGCTGGTCGCCGCGCGCGAACTGCTCGCCAAGACACCGGCCCGCTGGCTGGCTCTGACCCTGGGCGCCAGGGGCGCGGTCATCCTGTCGCGCGACGGCGGCGCCTGGCAGGCGGCCGAATCACAGCCCGTGCAGGTGGCCGACACCGTGGGCGCGGGCGACAGCTTCCTGGCGGGCCTGCTGGTCGCGCTGCTGGACCGCCCCGCCATGCGCGCCGCCAAGACCGCCGCCGAACTGACCCTGGACGCCGCCGACGTGGAAGACCTGCTGGCAAATGCGATTGCCTGCGCCAGCCTGTGCGTGATGGAAACCGGCTGCGTGCCGCCGACGCGGGAACAGGTCTTGCAGCGCCTGGCCCAGGGCCGACCACACTTCAAGGTCCTGGCCTGACCGGCTCGCGGCCATGCGCGCAGCCCTTGCAGGGGTTGCTGCAAAAAAGAACCCTGCATGTAACTTAATTACCATAAACTCCACCCATCAAAGGTAACCCGGTAAAGCCATGGCCACTTCCCCGTCCCCCTCCTCCGCCCCGCTGGACCTCGTCATCTTCGGTGGCGTGGGCGACCTCTCGGTGCGCAAGCTGCTGCCCGCGCTGTACATGGCGCACCTGCACAACAACCTGCCGGCCGCCACCCGCATCCACGCCCTGGGCCGCCAGACCTGGGACCGCGCCGGCTTCCTCGCCTTCATCGGCGAGAAGGTGCCCGGCTTCATCGAGGCCAAACACTTCGACGACGGCGTCTGGGCCGGCTTCCTCGACCGTCTGCAGTTCACCAGCGTCGACGCCACCAGGGCCGAGGACTTCGCCTCGCTGGCCGCGGCCATGCAGCCGGGGTCCGACCGCGTGTACTACCTGGCCACCGCGCCGTCCCTGTTCGTGGGCATCTGCGCCCACCTGCACGGCGCCGGCCTGATCGACGAGCGCGCACGCGTGGTGCTGGAAAAGCCCCTGGGCCACGACCTGGCCTCGGCGCGCCAGATCAACGACGACGTGGGCCGCTACTTCCAGGAACAGCAGATCTTCCGCATCGACCACTACCTGGGCAAGGAAACGGTGCAGAACCTGATGGTGCTGCGCTTTGGCAACAGCATCTTCGAACCGCTCTGGCGCAGCCCCTACATCAAGAGCGTGCAGATCACCGTGGCCGAGAGCGTGGGCGTGGGCAGCCGCGCCGGTTTTTACGACGGCACCGGCGCCATGCGCGACATGATCCAGAACCACCTGCTGCAGCTGCTGTGCATCGTGGCCATGGAGCCGCCGGTCTCGCTCGACCCCGACGCGGTGCGCGACGAGAAGCTCAAGGTGCTGCGCTCGCTGCGCCCGATGACCGTGGCCGATGTGGCCAAGGACACGGTGCGCGGCCAGTACACCGCCGGCGCCTCCAACGGCGAGGCCGCGGTGGGCTACCTGCAGGAAGCCAACATCCCCGAAGGCAGCACCACCGAAACCTTCGTCGCGCTCAAGGCCCACATCAACAACTGGCGCTGGGCCAACGTCCCGATCTTCCTGCGCACCGGCAAGCGCATGGCCGCACGCCAGTCGGAGATCGTGATCGAGTTCGCCGACCTGCCCTTCACCATCTTCAGCGACTCGGCCCACCGGTCGGTCAACCGCCTGATGATCCGCCTGCAGCCGGAGGAACACATCCAGCTGCAGATGATGGCCAAGGAGCCCGGCAGCGGCATGAAGCTGCGCCCGGTGAGCCTGAACCTGGACCTCGAATCGGCCTTCACCGAGCGCCGCGCCGAGGCCTACGAACGCCTGCTGATCGACGTCACCAAAGGCCGCCTGACGCACTTCATGCGCCGCGACGAACTGGAAGCCGCCTGGGCCTGGGTCGAACCCATCATCGACGGCTGGCAGCAGCTGGGCGAGAAACCCAAGGCCTACACCGCCGGCAGCTGGGGCCCGGCCGCCTCGTCGGCGCTGATGGCGCGCGAGGGTTCGGCCTGGGTGGAGGAGGCCTGATGGCCGTGACCGAACACCCTGGCGCGACGCCGGCCGCCATCGCGGCCCACATCGCCGACGCGCTGCGCACCGCCATCGCCGCGCGCGGCCAGGCCAGCCTCGCGGTCTCGGGCGGCAAGTCGCCGATCCCCATGTTCGAAGCCCTGCGCGAGCAGGACCTGGACTGGTCCAAGGTGAGCATCGTGCTGGTGGACGAGCGCATCGTTCCGCGCGACCACGAGGCCAGCAACACCGCCCTGGTCGCCCGCCACCTGTTGCAGGGGAAGGCCGCCGCGGCCCGTTTCCTGCCGTTCTTCCGCGAACTGGCGCCGCAGTTCAACGCCGCGGTGCTGGACGCCCTGGTCGAGGACGCGACCGCGCGCATCGCCCCCCTGCCCTGGCCGCTGGACCTGGCCGTGCTCGGCATGGGCGAGGACGCACACACCGCCTCGCTGTTCCCCGGCGCGCCCGGCTACGCCCGCGCCATTGCCACCGACGAGCGCCTGGCCTGGGTGGTGCCCGAACAGGCGCCGATTCCCGCGCCGCACGCCCGCCTCACGTTCACGCTGCACGCCCTGCTGGCATCGCGGGAACTGTTGCTCTCCATCGCCGGCGCGTCCAAGCTCGCCGTCTACGACCGCGCCTCTCAAAAGGCCGACGAAGCCCTGCCCGTCTCGCTGATCCTGAACCAAACACAGGCGCCCGTGAGCGTCTGGAAGGGATGACCACCATGAACGCCCCCCTGCACACCACCCTCGCCCGCGTCACGCAACGCATCACCGACCGCTCGTCCGACCTGCGCGGCCAGTACCTGCACACGGTCGAGACCTCGGCCAAGGCCGGCACCCAGCGCGCCGGCATGGGCTGCGCCAACATGGCCCACACCACGGCCGCCCTGCCGGTCAGCGACAAGCTCAAGATCCACGCCGAGAAGGCGCCGCACCTGGGTGTGGTCACCGCCTACAACGACATGCTCTCGGCCCACCAGCCGTATGAGCACTACCCCGAGCTGCTGCGCGCGCACGCCCGCTCGCTCGGCTTCTCGGCCCAGGTGGCCGGCGGCGTGCCCGCCATGTGCGACGGCGTCACGCAGGGCGCGGCCGGCATGGAGCTCTCGCTGTTCTCGCGCGACGTGATCGCGCTCTCCACCGCCGTCGCGCTCTCGCACAACGTGTTCGATGCCGCGCTGATGCTCGGCGTCTGCGACAAGATCGTGCCCGGCCTGTTCATGGGTGCGCTGCAGTTCGGCCACCTGTCCACCGTGTTCGTGCCCGCCGGCCCGATGACCAGCGGCCTTTCGAACGACGCCAAGGCCAAGGTGCGCCAGCAGTACGCGCAGGGTCTGGTCGGCCGTGACGCGCTGCTGGAGAGCGAGGCCGCCGCCTACCACTCGCCCGGCACCTGCACCTTCTACGGCACCGCCAACAGCAACCAGATGCTGATGGAAATCATGGGCCTGCACCTGCCGGGTTCGTCCTTCGTCAACCCGGGCACCGGGCTGCGCGAAGCGCTGACCAAGGCCGCCATGGACCGCGCCTTCGCCAACACCGGCCGCACCGGCGCGCCGCGCATCCGCCTGGCGGACATCGTGACCGAAAAGACCATCGTCAACGGCATCGTCGGCCTGCTGGCCACGGGCGGTTCGACCAACCACACCATCCACCTGATCGCGATGGCGCGCGCCGCCGGCATCCTGATCGACTGGGACGATTTCGCCGAGCTGTCGGGCGTCATCCCGCTGCTGGCCCGCGTCTACCCCAACGGCAAGGCCGACGTGAACCACTTCCACGCCGCGGGCGGCATGGGCTTCCTGATGCAGGAGCTGCTGGCCCACGGCCTGCTGCACTGCGACGTGAAGACGGTCATGGGCGAAGGCCTGGCCGCGTACACGCAAGAACCCTGGCTGAACGATGGCACGCTGGCCTGGCGCCCGGTGCCCTCGGCCAGCGCCGACACCGCCGTGCTGCGCCCGGTCAGCGAGCCCTTCAGCGCCGACGGCGGCCTGCGCCTGCTGCAGGGCAACCTGGGCCGCAGCGTGGTCAAGGTCTCGGCCGTGGCACCCGAACACCGCGTGGTGCGCGCCCCCGCCGTGGTGGTAAGCGACCAGCAGGACCTGCTGGCCCTGTTCAACGCCGGCAAGCTGGAGAAGGACCTGATCGCCGTGGTGCGCTACCAGGGCCCGCGTGCCAACGGCATGCCCGAGCTGCACAAACTCACCCCCCCGCTGGCCGTGCTGCAGGACAAGGGCTTCAAGGTCGCCCTCGTCACCGACGGCCGCATGAGCGGCGCGTCCGGCAAGGTACCGGCCGCCATCCACCTGAGCCCCGAGGCGCTGGCCGATGGCCCCATCGCGCGGGTGCAGGACGGCGACATGATCACGCTCGACTGCGAGCGCGGCGTGCTGGAGGTCGAGGTCGATGCCGCCACCTTCGCCGCGCGCCCGGTGAACCACCCCGACCTGGGCCACAACGGCCACGGCACCGGCCGCGAACTTTTCGGCCTGTTCCGCCAACACGCTTCCACCCCCGAGAACGGCGCTTCGCCGCTGTTCGGCTGAACTTGGACACACCATGACCAACTGCTTCACCCGCCCCGCCTTCACCTCCCGCGTCGTCCCCGTCATCGTGCTGCAGGACCCGGCGCACGCCGTGCCGCTGGCACACGCCCTGCTCGAAGGCGGTATCGACGTGATGGAGATCACCCTGCGCTCCGACGCCGCGCTGAAGTCCATCGAAGCGGTCGCCAAAGCGGTGCCGCAAATGCACACCGGCGCCGGCACCGTGACCCGCGTGGCCGAAGTGCAGCAGGTGATCGACGCGGGCGCGAGCTTTGCGCTCTCGCCCGGTGCCACCGACGCCCTGGTCAGCGCCGTCAAGGCCGCCAGCCTGCCCTTCATCCCCGGCGTGATGACGCCCGGCGAGGTCATGCACCGCCGCGAACAGGGCTTCACGCTGATGAAGCTCTTCCCCGCGCAGCAGGCCGGCGGCCTGGGCATGCTCAAGGCGCTGGGCGCGCCGATCCCCGACGTGCAGTTCTGCCCCACCGGCGGCGTCAGCCCCGAGAACCTCCAGGACTTCCTCAAGCTGCCCAACGTGGCCATGGCCGGCGGCAGCTGGCTGACCCCGGCCGACGCACTGGCCACCGGCGACTGGGCGCGCATCACGAAGCTGGCGCGCGAGGCGAGCGCGCTCGCGGCGCAGGTATAAACAGGCGCATCTGAAGGGAAGAGGAACCACCACCATGACCAGCCCCACCACCCTGCCCGCCTGGCAGACGCTCACCCAGTTCGCTGCCCTGCCGCAACCGCACCTGCGCGAGCGCCTGGCCCAGCCCGGTCGCGAGGCCATGCAGGCCGCCGCCGACGGCACCGGCATCCGGCTCGACTTCACCCGCCAGGCCTTCGACGGCGCCATCTGGTCGGCCCTGCTGCAGCTGGCCCGCGAAGCCCAGGTCGAAGCCCAGCGCGACGCCATGTTCCGCGGCGACCCCATCAACACCAGCGAGCAGCGCGCGGTGCTGCACGTGGCGCTGCGCGGCACGCCCGGCGCCACCGGCGACGCCGCGCCGTGGGGCAACGAGATCCAGCAGCTGGTGCAGAACGAACTCGACCGCGTCTGCGCCTTTGCCGACCGCGTGCGCGCCGGCGAGGTCAAGAGCAGCACCGGCGCCGCCTTCACCGACGTGGTGAACATCGGCATCGGCGGCTCGGACCTCGGCCCGCGCATGGCGGCCGATGCACTTGCCCCGCTGTGCAGCGACGGCAAGAGCGGTCTGCGGGTGCACTTCGTCAGCAACCCCGACGCCTGGGCGCTGCACAGCACGCTGCGCGGGCTGGACCCGAAGACCACCATGGTCATCGTGGCCAGCAAGACCTTCACCACGCAGGAAACCATGACCAACGCCGCCAGCGCCCGCCGCTGGCTGGAAGACGGCGGCATCAGCGGCGCCGCGCAAAGCGCGCACCTGGTCGCCATCACCGCCGCGCCGCAGAAGTCCGGCGCCGCCGGCTACCCGGCCGAGCACACCTTCACCTTCTGGGACTGGGTCGGTGGCCGTTACTCCGTCTGGTCCGCGCTGGGCATGCCGCTGGCCATGGCCATCGGCTCCAAAGCATTCCGCGAGTTCCTGGCCGGCGGCCAGGCCATGGACGCGCACTTCCGCTCGGCCCCGCTGGAGCAGAACCTGCCCGTCATCCTGGCCATGAGCGGCGTGTGGAACCGCAACTTCCTGAACTGCCCGACCCAGCTGCTGAGCTGCTACCCCAGCCGCCTGGTGCGCTTTGCGCCTTTCGTGCAGCAGATGGACATGGAAAGCAACGGCAAGCGCACCCGCAAGGACGGCCAGCCCGCCGACACCGGCACCGGCCCCATCCTCTGGGGTGGCCTGGGCATCGACGGGCAGCACGCCTACTTCCAGCTGCTGCACCAGGGCACGCACCGCGTGCCGGTGGAGTTCGTCGGCGTCGAGACCGAAGACACACCGCTACCGCTGGCCGCCGAACACCACCGCGTGGTCAACCTCAACCTGCGCGCGCAGTCGCAGGCCCTGGCCGTGGGCCGCAACGCCGCCGACACGCTCAAGGCCCTGATGGCCGAGGGCCAGACCCTGGAGCAGGCCGAACCCTTCGTGACCCAGCGCAGCTTTGCCGGCGACGTGCCCAACAGCGTGCTCTGGATCGACCAGCTCACCCCGCACCGCCTGGGCGCACTGATCGCGCTGTACGAACACAAGGTGTTCGTACAGGCCGCCGTCTGGGGCATCAACGCCTACGACCAGTGGGGCGTGGAGCTGGGCAAGACGATGGCCAAGGCCATGGAAAAGCAGTAAATGCGCATCGCCCTCGTCGCCCACGACCGCAAGAAGGACGACATGGTGGCCCTGGCCTCCGAGTTCGCGCCGCTGCTGCGGCAACACACCCTCATGGCCACCGGCACCACCGGGGGCCGGCTGCAGAACGAGGTGGGCCTGACAGTAGAACGCCTGCTCAGCGGGCCGCTGGGCGGCGATTTGCAGATCGGGGCGCGGCTGTCGGTTGGCGAGGTCGACGCGGTGATCTTCCTGCGCGACCCGATGACGGCCCAGCCGCACGAGCCGGACATCAACGCCCTGGTGCGGGCGTGCGACGTGCACAACGTGCCGTGTGCGACGAATGTAGCGACGGCGCGGGTGCTGCTGGTCGGCATGTTGCGCTGACAAGCGGCCGGTACGACACACGTACCTTTGAAACGCGCGCAACGCTCATTTTTGGCGAAGACAGCCTCCTCCGAGAGCTTCAGTACAAACGCATCTCCAGCCGCTTCGGCATCCACCAGCGCCGGCCGCTCAAGGAACATCACCGGCTCGCCGACATGCATCCGGATCAAGGCGCACGACGATCCGGCACTGCGGCCGAGAACTCGCCGAGCAACGTGTGCAGTTCGTCTCGGTGCAGGCTCGCCACCCTGGCCAGCAGTCGCTCGCCCTTTGGCAGCAGGTGTATCTCGACCACACGGCCATCCTCCCGACCGGGGCGGCGCGTCAGCCAACCCAGGGCCGCACAGCGATCCACCAGTGCCACGACGCCATGGTGCTGGGCCTGCAAGCGCTCGGCGAGTTCCCCGATCGTGGCCCACGACCGGCCCGGGAAGCCGGCCACGTGCAGCAACAACTGGTACTGCAGCGCCGTGAGCCCATGCGTGCGGCAGGTGAGCTCGCTGGCGCGCAGGAACTGACGAAGCCGGTGCCGGAAGTCCGACAGGCGCTCGAAGTCGCTCTTGTCCAGCGCTCTCGACGAGCTGGCCGGCGGTGTCTTGGGTGGTCTTGAAGGCATGCGCTTTTGTATCATGTCGTGATATTATTAAAAGAATAGTCAAGCGATTTTCACAGTCGGCGCGATGAATCTCTACACCCTGGCGGCCCTGCCGCTTTCCGCAGAGCGCGGCTGGCCCGAACTGCTGCGCACCCGCCCCGCCGGGTGGCGCCTGTTCCTGCAGATCGTGCTGCCCGTCGCGTTGCTGCCACCTGTGGTCCTCTATCTGGCCGGCACGGTCGGCCCTTCCGACATCAGGGATGGCAGCCATCCCTGGGGTGAACTGTCGCTGCTGGTCCTGCTGGCGGAGTTCGCCTCGGTGGCGGTGGCCGGCCAGCTGTTCCGTCACATCGCAGGCGCGTACGCAATGGTTCTCGGGCCGCACGAGGCGCGCCTGCTCGCCGCGCTGGCGCCGCTGCCGCTGTGGGGTTCTGCGGCGGGCTTTGCGCTGCCCGGCATGGCAGCGCCTGCGGCGGTGTTGCTGACCGGTCTCGGGTTGAGCTGCGGCATCGCGTACCACGGGCTCGTGGCCATGTGCCGCCCCCGCGAGGCCTTCGTGGCTGCGGCCGTCGTGCAGGTCGCGGCCGGCGCGGGGCTCGCCGCCTGGGGGTGTCTGGCCGTCGCGCTGACCATGCTGAGCTGACCCACGTCGAATCGATGCAAAAGGCCCTGCACCAGCCCTGCCCTCACGGCTTCGTCAGCCTGACCGGCGTGCGCCGCTGCCTCAGCCGCATCAAGTGCGCGGCGCTCCAGGGCGATGGCTCCGATCAGCGCACCCGTCACACGCCGCCGTTCCCCCGCCAGGCACAACGCATAGCCAGGAGGCGACGCCCATGTCGATGACGATCTCCGGCCATGCAGCGGCCTCAGGATTCGAGGCGCCGCTGGAGGTGCTTTCGGGCTGCCATCGCCGCGTCGAGCGGCAGTGCGCCACGTTGCGGCGACTGGTGGCGCATCTGCTCGACCGCGATCCGGACGAAGACGCACGTGCTGCCGCAGCAGCGGTGATGTGCTGCTTCGACACCGCAACCAGGGACCACCACGCCGACGAGGAGATGGACCTGTTCCCGGCCCTGATCGAGTCGATGGCCGGCTCGGATGCGATCTGCATCCGCGAGCTGATCGATTCGCTGACGCTCGAACATCGAGCGCTGGATTTCCGGTGGCAGCGCCTGCGTGAGGTGCTGCACGCCATCGCGGCGGGCGACTCGGTGAGTTTGGACCCCACGGACGTCGAGCCGTTCATCTGCATGTACGAGCGGCACATCGCGCGTGAGGAGGCCGAACTGCTTCCGATGGCCTCGCGGCTCCTCGGGGAGGAAGCGCTGACCGAGATCGGCAAGGCGATGCGCCAGCGGCGCGACGGGCCTCATGTTGGGCGTGCTCCGGATGGGTCGAGTGAGCTGGCCACAGGTCTTCATTGCCTTGTCGTTCGAGGACCGATAACATAGATGCATAACAAATGCATCTTAAACACGATGCACCGACCTCCCCACCTTCTCCCGACCCCAGGATCCCGCGATGTCGCAACCCCATCTTCACCTGTCACCGTCAGCCATCTCCCCCTTCGACGCCCGAGGCGTCGCCAAGCGCTTTCGCCATGAACCGGCGCGTTGATGATCCGCAAGCCGCGATCCCGGCCTGGGAGCCTTTGTCACCCGAGGTGCTTGCCGACCAGCTGGGCACCTACGACCGCCAGCGCATCGCCTGTGCGCTGGCCCGGTCGCCCCGCGGCGTCACGCTGTTCCGGCATGCCGACGTCGTCGCGGCGGCACACGACCCGCAGACCTTCTCGTCGGCCGTGTCGGCGCGGCGCGCAGTCCCGAACGGCATGGATCCGCCCGAACACGCCCCCTGGCGGGCACTGGTCGACAGCTTCTTCGCCCCTGCGCAGATCGCCGCGCTGGAGCCCCGCGTGCGCGCGATTGCCGATGCCCTCGTGGCAGCGCTGCCGCGCGGCACCGTGGTCGACGCGGTCGCCGAGATCGGCCGACCGTTCGCCGTTCGGGCGCAGACGGCCTGGCTGGGGTGGCAGGGAATCGAGGACGAACTGCTTGCCTGGATGGCCGAGAACCACGCCGCCACGCGCAGCGGCGACACCGCGCGCAGCGCCGCCGTTGCCGCGGCGTTCGACGAGATCATCCGCAGGCAACTGCGCAGGCGCCGCACGCCGGACCAGGCCACCTCCGACGATCCGACCACCGCACTGCTGACCGCAACGCTCGACGGGCAGCCCTTGAGCGAAGCGGACATCGTCTCCATCCTGCGCAACTGGACGGCGGGTGATCTCGCGTCGATGGCGGCGGCCCTGGGTGTCGTCGTCTGGTTCCTCGCCACCCACCAGGACGTGCAGCAGGCGTTGCGGGACCGCCCCCAGGACCTTGCGCTGGCGATCGACGAGATGCTGCGCATCGACGACCCCTTCCTCGTCAACCGGCGCGTGACGACGCGTGCCGTGCGCATCGGGGAACATGAACTCGCCGCCGGCGACCGCGTGTACCTCAACTGGACCTCGGCCAACCGGGACGAGGCCGTCTTCGGCGATCCCGGCGCCTACCGGCCCGAGCAGAACGCGCCACACAACCTCGTCTATGGCACCGGCATCCACGCGTGCCCAGGGCGACCGCTGGCGACGATGGAACTGGTCGTCGCCGTGGAGGCACTGTTGAAGGCCACGGCGCTCATCGATCCCGCGCCCGGTGCCTCGCCCGAGCGCGAGACCTATCCCCTGGGCGGCTGGCGCCGGGTGCCGGTCCGGCTGCGCTGAAGCGCACGTCATCGCGCGTCGCCGGGGCCACCTGACCATGACGGACACCAGCCACCCGGTCGCTGCGCCCTCGACGACCGGTCTGGCCGGCCTGTCGCCCGCTTACTGGAGTTTCCGGGCTGCTGGGCCGGGCGCGGCGCGGGCAGGGCAATGAACCGGCGAACGGCACCGACACAGCGACCGTCCACTGAGACCTCGGTCCGTCCGCGTTTCGATGAGCGAATGACTCACGTCGTGAACGGCTATCTGGCAGAAAAGGGGCGCAACCGGCCAGCCGCCCTACCCCGAACCCCTCATATTCTCCCGTGCCCGCCCCTCGAAGCGTTCCCGAAACCGCTCGGTGCCGTAGATCGCCGGCCGCGCCAGAAACCCCGCCAGCACCTCCCTGCGCTTGCGCCGGTACAGCCAGCCCGGCACCCAGCGGTACTCGGCGCGCACCTGCGCGTCGTACTCGGCAAACCGCGCCGGGTCGGCGCCCAGGATCGCGAGGTCGATGTCGACCAGCAGCCGCGCGTCGTCGCCCACGGGCTCGGCATCGTGGCAGGTGGCCATGATCAGCGCGCGCACCCGCTGCTGCACCTCGTGGCTTGCACCGGCCTGTGCGAGCGCTTCGCAAGCCCAGTCGGCGCTGCGGGCTTCGTTGCCCTTTCCCTGCGGGTCGTAGACCGCGTCGTGGAACCAGAGGGCCAGCTCGACCTCGCCGGGGTGTTGCGCCAGGTCCAGCGCCGGTTCCAGCAGGGCCAGGCATTCGTGCAGGTGCTGCTGCGAGTGGTAGTGGCGCTGCGGCTCGGCCCAGGCACCCAGCAGACGCGGCATCAGGCCCTCGGGCGCGCTCAGGCCCAGGACCGCCCAGGCGCGTTGCCAGGAGCGTACGGGCAGGTGTTCGTCGATCAGCGACACGCGCCATGCACCCAGGGCGGTGGAGGCCAGGTCCAGCGTGTGGGTGTGCCGCCCTTGTGCATCGGCCAGCGCGAGCCGCAGGTGGTGGCGGTCGTCGCGGCGCGCCACCACGCTCGTGGGCGGATGAGCGCCGTCCAGGGCGCGCAGCAGCGGCGCTGACGCCGCGTGCGCGGGAACACCGAATTCAACCGACAGCACGTTGCCAAACCCGGCGGCCCTTTGCAGTTGACCCCGCTGCACCTCCGGCCAATTGGCGGGGTTCTGGTGTCCTGGGGAGACGAACACCATCGGCAACGCCGGGTCGTCGCTGGCGCAGGCCACCGCAATGCCCATGCCCTCGGGCAGGTAGGGCGGGCGGTAGTCCCAGGTCGGAACGCCCGCGCCCGCCAGGCCGCCACGCACCGCGATGCCGAACGGGCAGACGCGCTCCTGTTTCCAGCGGCTGCGCTCCCACAGGCGCGTGCGGGCGATGGGCCCGCTGCGGGCCTCGGCTTCGCTGGTGAGCCAGAGCAGTTCGAGGTAGAGGTTGTCGAAGGCGAAACAGGCGTTGGCTGTGCCCTGCCCGGGGTGCGCACGGCGGTAGGTCTCGGTCAGGCCGAGATGCCGGAGGGCCTCGATCTCGGGGCCGCCGGGCTCGATGAACAGGAAGAGGTGGTCAACAGCCAGCGTCATCGCGGGCACTTCACAGCAGCGCCTTCGCCGCCTTGATGCGCAGCTCCATGGCCACCGACGGGTCGTTCATCACGTCCAGCAGGAACTGGCGCGGGTCGTCGTGGCGGCGGATCGTGCTGGCCGCCGCCGGGGTCACGACCGTGGGCACAGGCGGCTGCACCGCCGGCAGGAACGGCGAAGGCTCGGGTGTCAGCCGGGCCAGGGCGATCTGGAACTCGGCGCGGGTGACGGACTTCAGGCGCGAGAGCAGATCGGCCTGGGCCTCGTCGCCCGGCGGAATGTCGAGCGAGGGGTCGTCGCCGAACACGGCGGCCAGATCGGGTGCGACAAAGGCCGACCAGCGGCCGGTCTCCGCCTGCAGCTGCGGCACACGCGCCGGTTCGACCTGCAGTCCGGGGTCGGACGACGGCCAGCAGCGCCGGCGCGCGGGTGCCACTTCGCCCAGGTAGCGGTCGCACAGGCCGTCGAGGAAGGCGGCCGCCGTGTGGATCGGCACCGGGTCGGCGAGCGAAAACCAGAGTTCAAAGGCGTCCACGCCGTTGACCGCGATGGCGGGTGCGGGCAGGTCCAGGTCGGCCTGCACGCCGCGCCAGACAGCCGACAGCGGCGCCCAGTCGGCCGGGCCGCAAACGGCCAGCACCAGGTGGCGCAGCCGGCCTTCGGCAGTGGCATCGGGGTCGGAGGCGAAGAGTCGCTGGTGTTCGGTGTCGAGTCGGTTCATGCGGGCAATGGTAGCCGCGGGCATAATTCACTCCGACGTTCTCAGGGCGGGGTGAAACTCCCCACCGGCGGTGTCCGAGGCTTCGGCCGAGGGAGCCCGCGAGCGCCTGCTGGCTCATGCCGGCAGGGTCAGCAGACATGGAAGGCGATGCCCGCGCAAAGCCGAAGCCATGGCCGACGGTCACAGTCCGGATGAAAGAGACACGCAACCCAGTCCAGCCACGCGCTCGTGCAGCGCCGTGGCTGCCTTGGCTTTGTCGCGCCCTGCGAGCGGTGTTTTTTCAACCCGTTCAACCCCGACGACCAAAGCCATGTCCGAATTCCAGCTCGCCCCCATCCCCGAACTCGTGGCCGACATCGCGGCCGGCCGCATGGTCGTGCTCGTCGACGACGAGAACCGCGAAAACGAAGGCGATGTGATCATCGCCGCCGACAAGATCACGCCCGAGGCCATCAACTTCATGGCCCGCTTTTGCCGCGGCCTGATCTGCCTGACCCTGACCGCCGAGCGCTGCGACTTCCTGCAGCTGCCGCCCATGGCCTCGCGCAACGGCACCAAGCACAGCACCGCCTTCACCGTCTCCATCGAGGCCGCCACCGGCGTCGACACCGGCATCTCGGCCGCCGACCGCGCGCGCACCATCCAGGTCGCCGTGGCGAAGGAAAGCGCTCCCAGCGATCTGGTGCAGCCGGGCCATGTGTTCCCGTTGCGCGCTGCGGCGGGTGGCGTGCTGATGCGCGCCGGGCACACCGAGGCGGGCTGCGACCTCGCTGCGCTCGCAGGCCTGCAGCCGGCGGCCGTGATCTGCGAGATCATGAAGGACGACGGCACCATGGCCCGTCTGCCCGACCTGGTGGAGTTCGCCAAGCAGCACGGCATCAAGCTCGGCTCGATTGCCGACCTGATCCGCTACCGCAGCCAGAACGAGCGCCTGGTCCGCCAGGTGGCGGTGCGCCCGGTGGCCACGCCCTACGGCGAGTTCGACCTGCACACCTACCAGGACGAGTTCGGCGGCGCCCACCTGGCGCTGACTTACGGCCAGTGGACCGCCGACGAGCAGGTGATGGTGCGCGTGCACGAGCCGCTGTCGCTGATGGACTGGCTCGACACCGCCAGCAGCCCGCACTCCTGGCCGCTGCAGGCCGCGCTGGGCGCGATCAAGGCCGAGGGCAGGGGCGTGGCCCTGCTGCTCAACCCCACGGAGTCGTCGGAAGACCTGATCGCCGCGGCCAGCCAGCCGCGCGCCGCCAAGCAGCGCAGCGAGCCCGGCAACGACGCCGACCTGCGCACCTATGGTCTGGGGGCGCAGATCCTGCGCGACCTGGGCATCTCGCGCATGAAGGTGCTGGGCAACCCGCGCCGCTTCCCGAGCATGGGCGCCTACGGCCTGGTGGCCGAAGCCTTCGTGTCCCCTGCCTGATCAGCCCGTGGCCGTTTTCCGCGCGCGGTGGTAGCTGCCATTGCCGCGCTGGAACAGCACGTCGTCGGCCAGCAGGTCGCCGGGCTGCAGTTCGCGGGCGTTCTTGGCGCGCTGGTACAGCGGCGCGAAGTCGACGCGGGTGAAGTCCAGCAGCTCGTCGAGATCGCGGATCACGAAGTAGCTTTCCTGGAAATCGTCGATGCGGTAGTGCGTTCGCATCACGCGCTCCAGATCAAAACGCACGCGGTTGGGCGAGGGGCTGTCGAGGCAGAACACCGATTCGGTGAACGACGAGGCGATGCCGGCGCCGTAGATGCGCAGGCCATCGCGCTGCTGCAGCAGGCCGAACTCGATGGTGTACCAGTAGACCCGCGCCAGCTGCGGCAGGCAGCCCAGCTGCTGCGCGCGCAGGCCGCCCTGGCCATAGGCCTGGATGAAGTCGGCGATGGCCGGGTTCATGAGCATGGGCACATGACCGAACACGTCGTGGAACACGTCGGGCTCTTCGAGGTAGTCCAGCTCGTGCGGCTTGCGGATGAAGTGGCCCGCCGGAAAACGGCGGTTGGCCAGGTGCTCGAAGAACACGTCGTCGGGCACCAGGCCCGGCACCGCCACCACCTGCCAGCCGGTGCGCTGCATGAGCACCTCCGACAGGCGGCGGAAGTCGGGGATCTGGTCCGCACCGATGGGCAGGTCCTTCATGCCCTGCACGAATTCGTCGCAGGCGCGGCCCGGCAGCAGTTTGGTCTGGCGCTCGAACAGGGTCTTCCAGGTCGCGTGTTCGGCGGCGCTGTAGTTGGCCCAGCCCTGGTCGATGGTCCAGTCGGCGTTGGCGGGGCGGCCGGCCTCGCCGGCGGCCAGGCCGTGTTTGGCGGCAACGGGTTCGGCCAGCATCTCAGCCTCCGTTGCGCTGGAACGGCGCGTAGGCCCCGTCGGCGGCCTTGGCCCAGGTGATGTCGCGCTCGGACAGGCCATCGGCGTCGTGCGTGGTGAGCGTGATGTCGACGCGGTTGTAGACGTTGAACCACTCGGGGTGGTGGTCCAGCCGCTCCGACACCGCCGCCATCTGTGCCATGAAGCCGAAGGCCTCGGCGAAGTTGGCGAAGCGGAAGCTGCGCGAGATCGCGCCGCGCTCGGGGTGGTGGGTCCAGCCGGGCAGGCCGGCAAGGTGGTGCTTCAGGGACTCGGCGTCCAGCGGTGTCATGGTGTCTCCTTGTGATGGGGCTCTGCGGGGCCCATGGGCTGTGCAGTTTGCGCCGTCTGTCGGACAATTTGCTCTCGTTTGCGCCCACGATCACCCGCTTTCACGAGAGACCCTTTCATGAACGAAGACATCGCCAAGGATTCCTTGCACGCCGCCACCCTCGACCGTCTGGACCGGCGCATCCTGGCCGCGCTGCAGGCCAACGGCCGCATCAGCAACCAGGAACTGGCCGGCCTGGTGCACCTGTCACCGGCGCAGTGCAACCGGCGCCACCGCCGGCTGGAGGCCATGGGCGTGATCCGCCGCTACGAAGCGCGTCTGGACGCCGACCGCCTGGGCCTGGGCGTGACCGCCTTCGTGCACATCTCGATGGAGCGCGGACAGCACAAGGAGGTGCTGAAGTTCCAGCGCACCGTCGGCAAGATGCCGCAGGTGCTGGAGTGCTACGCGGTGACCGGCGACTTCGACTACGTCTGCAAGGTGGTCGCACACGATCTCAAGGGCCTGTCCGACTTCCTGCTCGGCACGCTGGCGCAGCAGCCCGGCGTCAGCGGCGTGCGCTCGAGCATCTGCCTGAACGAGCTCAAGTGCACGGGCGCGCTGCCGCTGGAGTGAGCCCAGGCGGCGCCCGAGCCAGGCGCCGGCCAGCAGCACCATCGCGGCCCGTCGCCGGACCCTGCCGGTGTCGTCACGCATGGGTGGCCTGCTCGCGGCTGCCCATCACGTTGTACCAGTCGATCCTGCGGGTGGCGACCATGACCGCGGCCAGCACGCCGAACAGCAGCAGCGAGCCCATCATCAGCGCGTTGTCCTCCGACTGCAGGATGCCGTAGAGCACGCCGTAGAGCGCCACCAGCAGGCCGCTGATGCCCAGCGCCGGGCGCCAGCCGCCCAGCACGTGGCGCAGGTAGTGGGTCAGCAGCGCGATGCAGCCGGCGCTGGCGGCCAGGTAGGCGACGAAGAAACCCAGCTGTTCCGACAGCGAGAGCAGCAGCAGGAAGAACAGCACCAGGGCCGCGCCGATCATCAGGTACTGCATGGGGTGGATGCGCCAGCGCTTGACCATCTCCAGCACGAAGAAGGCGGCGAAGGTGAGCACGATGAACATCAGGCCGTACTTGGTGGCGCGCTCGGTCAGGCGGTAGACGTCGACCGGGTTGCCCAGCGAGACCGAGAAGCTGTCCAGCGCCACGCGCTCCTTGCCCTGCGACAGGAACTGCTGCTGCGCCTGGGTGGAGAGCGCGGGCACGCTCCATTGCGCCTCGAAGCCGTCGGCGTTCACCGTGCGCTGGCGCGGCAGGAAGTCGCCGCCGAAGGTGGGGTGCGGCCAGGCCGAGACCAGGCTGAGTTTGTTGTCATCCGCCAGCGGCACGAAGCCGATCTGCCCCGTGCCGGCCAGGTCCATGCCCAGGGTGAAGTCCAGCGCGGCGCCGGGCTGCAGCAGGTCGGCCCCAAGAGCGGCGGCCAGGGGCAGCGGCAGGTCCGCATCGGCCGGCGCTGCGCTGATGGTCAGGGTCTGGCCTGCGAGCTTCAGTTCGGGCTGGCCTTGCAGGCCGCGCAGGTCGCTCACGCCGAAGTTCAGCCAGGGCCGGCCCAGCGCGATCTGGCCGCCCTTCTCTCGCGGTGCCACGCCGTCCCAGACGAAACGCCCGGCGCTGTCGTGGCGGCTGTTGTAGACCGTGACCGGAAACACGCCGCGCCAGCGCACCTCGGTGGTGAGGCGGCTGCGTGTGTCCATGGTTTGAGGAAACACCGTCGCCACGCGGTGTTCCTTGACCGTCTCTTCGCGCTCGATGTTGCGCGCCACGTCGACCACCACCTTGCGGGAGAATGTCTCGGTGTAGGGCACGTGCAGCACGGGGCCGGTGAGGGTCTGTGTGCCGGCGTGGGCTCGGGCCACCTCGCGCGTGGCCTGTTCGCGGTTCTGGGTGCGCTCGGTGACCAGGTCGCTGACCATGGCCAGGGGAATCAGCAGCAGGACCATCAGAAAGCCGATCACGGCGGTCTTGCTCAGCAGGGGAAACCGGTTCACTTCTCGCTCCTTGTGTTGGGACGGAGCGATTCTTCAAAGCCGCTGTGCGGCGCCCACGCAGCCTGTGTGAAGCGAATGTGAAACGGATCAGGCCTTCTCGACGCCCCAAGGAGTGAGGCGAACGAAGACCACGGAGCTGAGGCCGTACACCGCCATGCCCGCCGACAGCAGCGCGAAGATGGTCCAGGTGGGCATCTGCCACAGCGCCAGCAGCAGGCCGCCGCCGGCCACCATCACCAGCCGCAGCGTGCCTGCCAGCACCGGACCAATCGCCTTGCCCGCGCCCAGCGACGAGAAGTACAGCGACAGGCCCAGGCCGAACAGGCCGTAGACCGGGCCGGCCCAGCGGAAGTAGCCCGCGGCGGCGTCCAGCACCGCCGGGTCCTGCGAGAACAGGCCGGTCCAGAGGTCGGGCGCCAGCGTCACGATCAGGCCCAGCCCGCCGAGGATGGCGGTGGCCAGCCCCGCCGCCGTCCAGGCCGCGCGCCGCGCCCGGGCCACCTGGCCGGCGCCGATCGCCATGCCCACCAGCGGCACCGATGCCACGCCCACTGCGAACGCGACCGGCACCAGCAGGAATTCGAGCCGCGTGCCGATGCCGTAGCCGGCCAGCGCGTCGGTGCCGAACTGCGCCACCAGCCGCGTGAGGATGAGGATGGTCAGCACGGTCTGCAGCGGCGAGATGCAGGCCACCGCGCCGACGCGCAGGATGTCGGCGAACAGCGCGCGCTCGAAACGAGTTCCGCGCATGTTCAGCGATATGCGCGCCCGGCCCGAAGCGAGAGTCCACCACAACCAGGCCGCGCCCGCCCCGTAGGCGACCACACCACCCGCCGCGACGCCCGCCATGCCCAGCGGCGGGAACGGCCCCCAGCCCAGCCCGAGCACTCCACCCAGCACCACCTGCAACAGCGCCACGGCAAACAGCGTCACCGAGGGCGCGGCCATGTTTCCGGCGCCGCGGATCACCGACGCCAGGGTGTTCACCAGCCAGACGAACACCGAGCCCAGAAAGGCCACGTTGCCATAGGCCATGGCCTGCGCCAGCGCCTCGCCCTGCCCGCCCAGCGCCGCCAGCAGGGCTTCGCCCAGCGTGAGCATGGCCACCGTGTACACGACACCGGCCGCCAGCGCGATCCACACCGCGTGCACCGCCAGCGCGTTGGCCCGCGCGGCATCGCCTGCGCCCAGCGCCCGGCTCACCGCCGACGAGACGCCGCCGCCCATGGCACCGGCCGACAGCATCATCTGGAACATCACGAAGGGGAACACCAGCGCCATGCCGGCCAGCGCGGGCGAGCCGAAGCGGCCGACGTAGGCGGTCTCGGCGATCGCCGCCAGCGCGGTTGCCAGCATGGCCACCATGTTGGGCAGCGCGAACTTCAGCAGCAGCGGCAGGATGGGCGCGGTCAGCAGGGGGTTGGGCGCGCTGGCCCCGGGCTCACTCATCGCCCTCGCCCCCGGCCGCCACGGGAGCGAGCTTGTCCATCGACGCGTCGATCAGCGCGTGCAGCGCCACCACCTGGTCCTCGCCGAGCAGGCGGTTGATGCCCAGTTGCGCCACCTTCCAGCGCCGCTTGGCCTCGGCGCGCTTCTCGCGGCCGGCGGGCGTGAGGCTCACCAGGCGGCTGCGCGCGTCCTCGCCCGCCGCGACCACGACCCAGCCGGCATCGACCAGCGGCCGCAGGTTGCGCGTGAGCGTGGACGCGTCCATCTTCAGTCCCTCGGCCAGCTCGCCGGGACGCACCGGCCCCAGTTTGTCGACATAGGACAGCAGCGAGTACTGCGTGGTCTTGAGCCCCACCTGCGCCATCTCGGCGTCGTAGAACTGGCTCACGCGGCGCATGAACTGGCGCAGCTTGAGGTTGGTGCAACCTTGCGGCAGGGATTTGGGGGTGGTGCTTGCGGCCATGAGTTGATTGTATCTACAATCATTGCATATGCAACTGTTTTGAGGACACACCATGGATACTGAGAACATCCGCCTGCGCTGGGAACAGGAAGAAGCCGCCGTGCGGCAGCGCATTGAGGCCGGCGGCGGCCGGGCCGGCGTTTCAACGCCGGAACAGATCGCCGGCAAGACAGGGCTGGAGATCATGCAAGCGATGCTGCGCGGCGAGCTGCCCTACCCGCCCATCAGCGAGACCCTGGGCTTCTACCTGATCGAAGTGGGCGACGGTCACGCGGTGTTCCAGGGTGAACCGCAGTTCAAACACTACAACCCGCTGGGCACGGTGCACGGCGGCTGGTACGCCACCCTGCTGGACTCGGCGCTGGGCTGCGCAGTGCAGACCAGGCTGCCCGCCGGCACCGGCTACACCACCGCCGAGCTCGGCCTGAACATCGTGCGCGCCGCGAGCGACAGGACGGGGCCGCTGCGCGCCATCGGCAAGGTGATCCACAGCGGCCGGCAGATGGCCACCGCCGAGGCGCGCATCGTCGGCCCCGACGGCAAGCTCTACGCCCACGCCACCACCACCTGCTTCATCTTCGACGCGACCGCGCGGGCCGGCCGCTGAGGCACGGGGGCGCGGCGCGTCAGGCTGGCAGCGTCCAGCTCGCGCGGCAGCCGCGCGGGTCGGTCACGTTGTCAATGTGCAGCGTGCCGCCGTGCAGCTCGCTGACCTCCTTCACGAGGCACAGCCCCAGGCCCGAACTTTTCTCCTGCGTGTCGGCGCGCGGCAGCGAATAGAAGCGGTCGAAGATCCTGTCGGCCGCGTAGTCGGGCACGCCCGGCCCCTCGTCGCGCACCGACCACTCCACCAGCCCGTCCAGGCGCCTGGCGGCCACCGTCAGTGCGCCGCCCTGCGGTGAAAAGTCGATGGCGTTGTCCAGCAGGTTCTGCAGCGCCTGCGCGATCAGGAAGCGGTCACCCCGCACCGTGGCGCCCTCGTCCAGCGTGGTCTGAACCCGCAGACCCTTGCGCCGCAGCCTCGGCTCGGCCGTGTGCAGCAGTTCGCGCGTGAGCGCCGCCAGGTCCACCGGCTCCACCGTGCGCAGCTGGCGCAGCTGCTCCACATCGGCCAGCGCCAGCAGCCGGTCGATCAGCTGCTGCAGGCGCTCGGTCTGGCGCTGGATGTTGCCGGCAAAGCGCTCGCGGTCGGCCTCGGGCATGGGCTCCTGCAGCAGCTCGGCCGCGCCGCGGATCGCTGCCAGCGGGCTCTTGAGCTCGTGCGTCAGCGTGTGCACATAGTTCTCGACATAGGCCTTGTCTTCGAGCCTGAGGCGCATGCGCTCGACCGCCTGCGCGAGGTCGGCGAACTCGGTGTTGCCCGAGAGCCGGCCCATGCGCGGCAGCTCGGCCCGCTCGCCGCGCGCCACCGCGTTCGCATAGCCGCGCAGGCGCGAGAGCGAGCTGGCGATCCACCAGGTGAACAGCAGGCCGATTGCCAGCGACAGCCCCAGCAGCACCCACGACCAGTTGAGGATGCGGTCGCGGCTGCGCTGGATGTAGGGCTCCAGCGTCTGGTTCGGGCGCGAGACGGTGAGCACGCCGATGATGCGCTGGCCGTCCTTCACAGGCGCCGCCACATGCATCACGGTGCGGTCGGCGTCGTATTCGCTCTCGCCGCTGGAGCGCGCGCCGTACTCGCCGCGCAGCGTGCGCAGCACGTCGTTCCACTGCGAATGGTCCTTGCCCACGTCCTGTCCGCGGCTGTCGAACACGACGATGCCGCGCGCATCGGTCACGGTGACGCGGTAGTCGATGCGCGACTTGCGAAAGCCCCAGATCGTCGCGCCCGGGTCGACCGTCGGCAGCTTCGACAGGGCCTGCGCGAAAGGGCCACTGGCGATGCTGCCGGCCTTCAGGTCCGGCGCCGCCACCAGCGCCAGCGCGTTCGCCGCGTCCACCAGGCTGTCCTCCATCGCCAGCCGCGTGCCGGGCTTGACCTCTTCCACGAACACGCGCAGCACGACGAACAGC
This sequence comes from Hydrogenophaga sp. NH-16, assembly GCF_004006415.1. NCBI lineage: Bacteria > Pseudomonadati > Pseudomonadota > Betaproteobacteria > Burkholderiales > Comamonadaceae > Hydrogenophaga > Hydrogenophaga sp. NH-16. The sequence continues at coordinate 609,530 of NZ_CP029344.1, read as the reverse complement.
GACAGGCCGAGCACCAGGAAGAAGGCGAGCAGCAGACGCAGGCCGATGCGCATGGATTCAGGCCGACAGCGTGAGGGAGTAGCCCATGTTCCGGTGCGTCTGGATCAGGTCGGGCGAGAGGCCGCGCTCGCGCAGCTTGGCGCGCAGCAGCTTGATGTGGGCGTCGACCGTGCGGTCCAGCGTGTCGGGCGCGTCGGCCCAGACCAGGTCCATCAGTTCGGCGCGCGAGAAGATGCGTCCGGGCCGGCGCAGCAGCGTCGCCAGCAGCAGGTACTCGTAGCGCGTGAGCGCGAGGTAGCCGCCACCGCAGGCGATGCGCTGCGCGGCTTCATCCAGCCGCAGCGAGGCAGAGCCGGCCATCGACAGCGCGGCGCCCTGCTCAGCCGCCTTGCCGTTGGCCGTGCGCCGCAGGATCGCCTTGACCCGCGCGCAGACCTCGCGCGGCGAAAACGGCTTGCTCACGTAGTCGTCCGCGCCCAGCTCCAGCCCGAGCACGCGGTCGATCTCCTCGCTGCGCGCGGTGAGGAAGACGATGGGCAGCTCGCTGGTCTTGCGGATGGCGCGGCAGACGTCGAAGCCATTGCCGTCGGGCACGCCGACATCGAGGATCGCGAGGTCGGGAGGCTGCTGCGAAAACGCCGCGAGCGCGTCGCGCGCGAGGGTGACGTGGGTGACCTCGAAGCCTTCGCTGCGCAGTGCGTAGAGCAGCGTGTCGGCGATGGCGGGTTCGTCTTCGAGGAGAAGGATCTGGGGCATTGCATGCAGGGGCGTTGAAGCAGGCGGCTACTCTGCCACACCCAGCGCCCGCTCCAGCTCCCGCCGCATCACCCCCCGGTCCACATCCACCCCGCTCCAGAGCCGGATCGCCACCGAGCCCTGGTTCACCAGCATGCCCAGGCCGTCGAGCACGGTGCAGCCGGCGGCTTCGGCGGTGCGGATGAGGTGGGTGCGCGGCGGGTTGGGGATGGCGTCGGCCACCACCATGCCGGGGCGCAGGGTGCTCCAGTCGATGTCGAGCTGGTCGTCCACATTCGGGAACAAGCCGATGGAGGTGGCGTTGACCACGATGCCGGTGCCCGTGGGAATCTGCATGGTCGGCTGCCAGTGCAGGTATTCGGCGGTGGCGCCGGTCCTGGCCGCGATCAGGTCGGCCAGCTCCTGGCCGCGCAGCCGGCCCCGGTTGACCACGGTGATGTGGGCCGCGCCGGCCAGCGCCAGTTCCACCGCCACCGCGCGCGCCGCGCCACCGGCGCCGAACAGCAGCACGCGTTGGCCTTCGATGGTGCAGACCGGGCGCAGCGCCTCGACGAAGCCCTGGCCGTCGGTGTTCTCGCCCACCAGCAAGCCGTCCCGCAGCACCACGGTGTTGACCGCGCCAATGATCTGCGCCGAGGGCGCCAGGCCGTCGAGGTGCTCGATCACGGTCACCTTGTGCGGCAGCGAGCAGTTGAAACCCACCCAGCCCATGGCGCGAGCACCGCGCACCGCGTCGGCCAGCTTCTCGGGCGGCACTTCGCAGTTGACATAGCGCCATTCCATGCCGTGGTGGCGGTAGGCGGCCTCGATCATGGCGACCGTCGGGTTCTCGGCGGCGGGCTGGGCGAAGGAGCCGGTGAGCGTGTGGAGGAAGTTCATGGCGTGTCCCTGCGGAGCCTGGGCTCGTGAAAAGAGGCCCATGAAAACAAAAAAGCCGGTCTGGGGCAAGACCGGCTTCCGGGTGCGGGCCTGCAGCAGGCCGCGGATTCAGATCACTTGCGCGCCGCCGCGACGGCGGCCTGGGTGTCCTTCCACAGCGCTTCGCCCACGTTGGCGGCGATGCTGGCGTTGACGGCGCCCAGCTTCTCGCGCATGCGGTTCGCTTCGGCCGGGCTGAGTTCGTTGACCTGCATGCCCTTGGCCTTGAGGTCGCCCAGGGCCTTGGCGGCTTCGGCGCGGGTGTCCTGGCGCTCGAAGTCGCGGCTCTTCTTCGCGGCGTCGGCCAGCACCTTCTGCTCGTCCTTGGAGAGGCCGTCCCACCACTTCTTGCTCACGGTGACGATCCAGGGGCTGTAGACGTGGTTGGTCACGGTCAGGTACTTCTGCACCTCGTAGAACTTGCTCGACAGGATGGTGTTGTAGGGGTTCTCCTGGCCGTCGACGGTCTTGGTCTCCAGCGCGGTAAACAGCTCGGAGAACGGCAGCGGGATGGCGTTGGCGCCCAGGGTCTTGAAGCTGTTGAGGAACACGTCGTTCTGCATCACGCGCAGCTTGATGCCGTTCAGGTCTTCCAGCTTGGCCACCGGCTGCTTGTTGTTGGTGAGGTTGCGGAAGCCGTTCTCCCAGTACACCAGCCCGACCAGGCCTTTCTCCTGCAGCTTGTCCATCACCTTCTGGCCCACCGGGCCGTCGAGCACGGTGTCGGCTTCCTTGGCGTTGTTGAACAGGAAGGGCGTGTCCCAGATCGCCATTTCCTTGGTGATGCCGACCAGGGTGGCGGTGGAGCCGACCATCATTTCCTGCGCGCCGCCGATCAGGGCCTGCTGCATCTGCACGTCGGAGCCGAGCGCGGCGGCGCCGATGGCGCGCACCTTCATCTTGCCGCCCGAGGCCTTCTCGACTTCCTGAGCGAACAGCTTGACGGCGCGGCCCTGGTTGGAGTCTTCGTTGAGGCCGTAGCCGAAGCGGATCAGGCGCGGCTTGATGTCCTGCGCGAAGCTGGCGAACGGGGCGGTGAAGGCGGCCACGGCGGTGGCGGCGATCAGGGTGCGGCGGAAGATGGACATGACAGTCTCCTTGGGTGAAAAAGCAAACGAACGGAAATCAGCGCATCCACGCCACGGGGGCGGTGACGATCTGCGGGAACAACACGAACAGGGCCAGCACCAGCGTGTAGCTGAGCAGGAAGGGGTTCACGCCCTTGATGACCTGGTGCATGGGCAGGCGGCCCACGCCGGCCACCACGTTGAGCACGGTGCCCACGGGCGGCGTGATGAGGCCGATGGCGCCGTTGAGCACGAACATCAGGCCGAAGTACACCGGGTCGATGCCGGCCTTGACGGCGATCGGCAGCATCACCGGCGCAAAGATCAGGATGGTGGGCGTGAGGTCCAGTGCGGTGCCGATCAGCACCAGCACGATCATCATCACGGCCATCAGCAGGCGCGGGTTCTCCACCAGCGGGCCCAACCAGCCGCCCAGCACACCGGGCAGGTCGGCCAGGGTGATCATGTAGCTGGCCACCTGGGCACCGGCGCAGAGGAACATCACCACCGCGGTGGTGCGCGCAGCGCGCACCAGCACCCCGTGCAGCTGGCCGATCTTCATCTCGCGGTGGATGAACAGCGACACCACCAGCGCGTAGAACGCGGCCACCACGGCGGCCTCGGTGGGCGTGAACACACCGGTCTTCATGCCGCCGATGATGATCAGCGGCATCAGCAGCGCCCAGAACGCGCGGGCTGTGGCGCGCAGCCGGCCGGCCATCGGCACCGGCGGGTTGTCCTGCAGATTCATGCCCTTGAGCACGATCTTCCAGGTGACGATGAGCGCGGCGCCCATCATCAGACCCGGCACGATGCCCGAGAGGAACAGCGCCGAGATGGAGGTGTTGGTGGTGACGCCGTAGATGATGAACGGCATGGACGGCGGGATGATGGGCGCGATGATGCCGCCCGAGGCGATCAGCCCGGCCGAGCGGTGCATGGGGTAGCCGTGCTCGCGCATCATGGGCAGCAGGATGGTGGCCAGCGCCGCGGTGTCGGCCAGGGCCGAGCCGCTCATGGACGCCATCAGCACCGCCGCGCCGATGGCCACGAAACCCAGACCGCCGCGGATGTGGCCGACCCAGGTCTGCGCCATTTCGATGATGCGCCGGCTGATGCCGCCACTGTTCATCAGCTCGCCGGCCAGGATGAAGAAGGGCACGGCCAGCAGCGGGAAGCTGTCCACACCGGCCACCATGTTCTGCGCCAGCAGCTGGGTGTCGAAGAAGTCCATCACCCAGGCCATGGCGGCGCCGGTGAGCAGCAGGGCGAACGCCATGTTCATGCCGATGCCCATGAGCACCAGCATGCCGAGGACGAAGACGATGAAGGCTTGTGCTTCGAGGCTCATCGCGTCACTCCACGTCCACGCCGTGGCCGAGGTCCAGCGGCTTGGCCTTGATGATTTCCCACACCACCATCGCGCCGATGGCAATGGCGCACAGCAACGCCGGCAGCGGCAGCAGCGCGGCCGGCGCCTTGAGCACCACCGAGTGGCTGTCCATGCCCACCACCACCTGCTGCCAGGCGCCCCGACCCAGCAGCACGCAGGCCAGCAGCACCAGCAGGCGGATCAGCAGCGTGGCGGCCTTGAAAGCCAGCGGACGGCGGCGCAGCAGACCCACCAGGCTGGTGAAGGCCATGTGCTCGCCGGCCGGGTAGGCCGCGGCGGCGCCGAGGAACACCATCCAGACGAACAGCAGGCGCGAGAGTTCCTCGCTGGCGGCCACGCCGCTGCCGAAGCCGTAGCGCAGCACCACGTTGAGGAAGACGGAACAGGCCATGACGGCCAGGCACACGGCCATCAGGGTCTGGGCCGCGCGCTGCAGGGGATGCGCCTTGGGTTGGTCGGGCGTGTTCATGCGGCCTCCTGGCTGGGGGACGGGGCGGCGGCCCAGGCGGCGGCCTGGTCCAGCAGTTGCGGCAGGGGCTCGGCCGCGTCGACGCGCAGCACGCCGGGCTCACCCACGGGGGATTCCAGCGTGGCGAACTGGCTGTCCACCAGCGCGGTGTTGAAGAAGTGCGCCGAGCGCGCGGCCACGCGTTCGCTGGCCAGTGCCGGGGTGATGTCGATGAAGACGAAGCGCAGGCCCGGGGCCGCGGCGCGCAGCTGGTCGCGGTAGGCACGCCGCAGGGCCGAGCAGGTCAGCACCACGCCGCCGGGCGAGCGGGCCAGCAGGCCGGCCAGCGTCGCCAGCCAGCCGGCGCGGTCGGCGTCGGTCAGGGCGATGCCTTCGCGCATCTTCTGCCGGCTGGCGGGGCTGTGGTGGTCGTCGCCTTCGATCAGCGGCAGCCCGAGGCGTTGTGCCAGACCGGCGCCCAGGCTGGACTTGCCGCAACCGGCCACGCCCATCACCACCAGCGACGCATTTTGAACCATGTTCATGCTTGAGATAGCGCTATCTTTTGTCGGTAGAAAAAACGGCCTGTGGGCAGGCCGGGCGTGGGGCAGATCGGGTTTTCGAGGGGGTCTGCCGTCTTGAGATAGCGCTATCTTAAGGCTATGATTCCTAGCCGACACCCGTAAAAACCCTGATGCCCCCCCCACCCCCTTCCCGCCCCCGCGCCACCGGCCGGGTGACCCTGGCCGACGTCGCGGCGCTGGCGGGCGTGAGCCCGATCACCGTCTCGCGCGCCCTGCGCGGCGAGCGCACCGTGGACCCGGTGCTGGCGGCGCGGGTCAAGGAAGCGGCGCAGCAGCTGCGCTACGTGCCCGACCCGGCGGCGCGCGCCCTCGCCTCGCGCCACGGCTCGCACGTGGCGGTGCTGATTCCGATGCTGTCCAACGCCCTGTTCGTGGACCTGCTGGAGGCGGTGCAGCGCACCCTGCGCCCGGCCGGCTACCAGACGCTCATCGGCATCACCCACTACAGCCCGGACGAAGAAGAACAGCTGCTGCGCGAGCAGCTGCAGCACCGGCCCGCCGGCCTGCTGGTGACCGGCATCGACCAGAACGCCGCCACGCGCGAGCTGATGGCGCACAGCGGCGTGCCCTGCGTGCACCTGATGGAGCTGTCCACCGACCCGGCGCTGTACTGCGTGGGCTTCTCGCAGCGCGACGCGGGCGAGGCCATCACCCGCCACCTGCTGGCGCGTGGCCGCCGGCGCATCGCGTTCGCCGCCGCCCAGCTCGACCCGCGCACCCTGCAGCGCGCCGAGGGCTACCGCCGCGCGCTGCAGAGTGCGGGCCTGTACGACCCGGCGCTGGAATGGCTGGACCCGCGGCCCTCGTCGATGGCCTTGGGCGGCGAGCTGCTGGAGCGGCTGCTGCGCGAGCAGCCCGGCTGCGACGCCGTCTTCTTCTGCAACGACGACCTGGCCCAGGGCGGGTTGCTGGCCGCACTGCGCCTGGGCGTGGCCGTGCCGCAGCGGCTGGCGGTGGCGGGCTTCAACGACCTCTCGGGCAGCGACCAGATGCTGCCGCCGCTGACCACCGTGGCCACGCCGCGCGGCGCCATCGGCGAGGCCAGCGCCCAGATGCTGCTGAGCCTGATGCGCGGCGACACGCCCGCCCGGCACTCGGTGGACCTGGGTTTCGAGTTGCGGCTGCGCGCCTCCACCTGAGCAGAACCGATACCTTGCTGCACCCGCGAAGTACCGCTTTGCAGGTCGCACATACTTTTTGCCGGCACCTAGGGTTAATCCCAGCCTGATAACGCAAGTAAGTACATATCTGGCCGATTTGCGTACAAACCGCGGGTCAGAAGGTGCCCAGAATCCGGTCCACGGTTTCAGACACCGTTGAACCTGGACGAACGCCACCACCCACCTCAGGAGACACCCTGTGAAATTCCGCCTTGCCACCGTGTTCGCCGCCGGCCTGCTGGCCGCCGCGGGCGCCAACGCCGCCACCGAACTCGTGATCGCGACCGTGAACAACGGCCACATGATCGAGATGCAGAAGCTCTCGAAGAACTTCGAGGCCGCCAACCCCGACATCAAGCTCAAGTGGGTCACGCTGGAAGAAGGCGTGCTGCGCCAGCGCGTGACGACCGACATCGCCACCAAGGGCGGCCAGTTCGACATCATGACCATCGGCATGTACGAAGCGCCGATCTGGGGCAAGAAGGGCTGGCTCACCGAGCTCAAGACCGACGCCGCCTACGACGTGAACGACCTGCTGCCCGCGGTGCGCGGCGGCCTGACGGTGGACGGCAAGCTGTTCGCCGCCCCGTTCTACGGCGAATCGTCCATGCTGATGTACCGCAAGGACCTGGCCGACAAGGCCGGCATCAAGGTCGCCGACAACCCGACCTGGACCGACATCAAGGCCCTGGCCGCCAAGATCCACAACCCGCCCAACACCTACGGCATCTGCCTGCGCGGCAAGCCGGGCTGGGGCGACAACATGGCCTTCCTGTCCACCCTGGTCAACACCCACGGCGGCCAGTGGTTCGACATGAGCTGGAAGCCCCAGCTGGAGAGCAAGCCCTGGAAGGACGCCATCACCTTCTACGTCGACCTGCTAAAGAACTACGGCCCGCCCGGCTCGTCGAACAACAGCTTCAACGAGATCCTGGCGCTGACCAACTCGGGCAAGTGCGGCATGTGGATCGACGCCACCATCGCCGCCTCCTTCGTGAGCGACCCCAAGCAGTCGAAGGTGGCCGACCAGATGGCCTTCGCCCAGGCCCCCACCGCCGTGACGCCCAAGGGCGCGAACTGGCTGTGGTCCTGGAACCTGGCCATCCCCGCCGGTTCGAAGAAGGTCGACGCCGCCCAGAAGTTCGTGACCTGGGCCACCAGCAAGGAATACATCCAGCTGGTCGCAAAGACCAACGGCTGGGCCAACGTGCCCACCGGCACCCGCAAGAGCACCTACGCCTCGCCGGAGTTCCAGAAGGCTGCCCGCTTCGCCGCGGCCGAGCTCAAGGCCATCGAATCGGCCAACCCGACCGACTCGACCCTGCCCAAGAGCCCGTATGTCGGCGTGCAGTTCGCCGCCATTCCGGAGTTCCAGTCCATCGGCATCGCCGTGGGCCAGCAGATGAGCGCCGCGCTCGCCGGCAAGACCAGCGTGGACGACGCGCTCAAGGCCTCGCAGGTCGCCGCCGAACGCGAGATGAAGAAGGCCGGCTACTACAAGTAAGCCACCGCAGGCCCCACCCGGTCTGACCGCCCCCTCCCCCGCCCGCGGGGGAGGGGTTTTCCCCTCTCACGTCCATGGCCATGAACCGCCCCACATCGCGCACCCTGCCGCGTCTGCTGCTGACGCCCGCGGTGGCCACGCTCTTCCTGTGGATGATCGTGCCGCTGGTGATGACGATCTATTTCTCCGTCATCCGCTACAACCTGATGCAGCCCGACCAGAGCGGCTTCGTCGGGCTGGAGAACTTCGAATACTTCGTGACCGATCCGTCGTTCACGACCTCGGTGATCAACACCATCCTGCTGCTGGGCAGCGTGATCCTGATCACCGTGATCCTGGGCGTGGCCATCGCCCTGCTGATCAACGAGCCCTTCGCCGGCCGCGGCATCGTGCGCGTGCTGCTGATCTCGCCCTTCTTCGTCATGCCCACGGTCAACGCGCTGATGTGGAAGAACATGATGATGAACCCGATCTACGGCGTGCTGGCCCAGGTCTGGGCCTTCTTCGGCGCCGCGCCGGTGGACTGGCTCACCGACCACCCGCTGTCCTCGGTGATCGTGATGGTGAGCTGGCAGTGGCTGCCGTTTGCCACGCTGATCTTCATGACCGCGCTGCAGAGCATGGACCGCGAGCAGCTGGAAGCCGCGCGCATGGACGGCGCCACCTACGGCCAGCAGCTGCGCTACCTCTACATCCCGCACCTGGGCCGCTCGGTGGCCGTGGTCGTGATGATCGAGCTGATCTTCCTGCTCAGCGTCTTCGCCGAGATCTACACCACCACCGGTGGCGGCCCGGGCGACGCCAGCACCAACGTGGCCTTCCTGATCTTCAAGCAGGCGCTGCTGAACTTCGACGCCGGTGTGGCCTCGGCCGGTGCCCTGTTCGCCGTCGTGCTGGCCAACATCGCCGCGATCTTCCTGATCCGCATGGTCGGCAAGAACCTCGACAAATAAGGCCCATCCCATGGCACGTCAATCCACCTTCACCCCCGCCTACGCGGTGCGCACCGTGGCCGCCTGGGCCGTGGCCCTGCTGCTGTTCTTCCCGCTGGGCTGGCTGCTGCTGACAGCGTTCAAGACCGAGCTGCAGGCCATCGCGGTGCCGCCCGAGCTGTTCTTCTCGCCCACACTGGAAAACTTCCACGAGGTGCAGGAACGCAGCGACTACCTGCACTACGCCTGGAACTCGGTGGTCACCAGCGTGGTATCCACCCTGCTGGGCCTGGCCATCGCCGCCCCCGCGGCCTACGCCATGGCCTTCCACAAGGGCCAGCGCGACAAGGACATCCTGATGTGGATGCTCTCCACCAAGATGATGCCGGCGGTGGGCGCCCTGGTGCCCATCTACGTGATGGCGCAGAAGAGCCAGCTGCTGGACACGCAGCTGGGCCTGATCATCGTGTTCACGTTGTCCAACCTACCCATCATGGTCTGGATGCTGTACTCCTCGTTCAAGGAGATCCCGCACGAGATCCTGGAGGCCGCGCGCATGGACGGCGCCACCCTCTGGCAGGAGGCCACCAAGGTGCTGCTGCCGCTGGGCATGGGCGGCCTGGCCTCCACCGGCCTGCTGTGCCTGGTGCTGAGCTGGAACGAGGCCTTCTGGTCGCTCAACCTCAGCTCGGCCAAGGCCGGCACGCTGGCCACGCTGATCGCCAGCTACTCCAGCCCCGAAGGCCTGTTCTGGGCCAAGCTGTCCGCCGCCTCGCTCATGGCCATTGCCCCCATCGTGGTCTTTGGCTGGTTCAGCCAGAAGCAGCTCGTCCAGGGCCTCACGTTCGGCGCTGTGAAGTAACCCCATTCAAGAGAGACAAGAGACCACCATGGCCTACCTGCAACTCCAAGGCATTGAAAAGTTCTTCGGCGAGAACCGCGCCATCAAGGGCATCGACCTGTCCATCGAAAAGGGCGAGTTCATCGTTTTCGTCGGGCCGTCCGGCTGCGGCAAGTCCACGCTGCTGCGCCTGATCGCCGGGCTCGAACACATCGACGGCGGCAGTCTGGTGCTCGACGGCAAGGACATCACGCACGCCCCCTCCTCCAAGCGCGACCTGGCGATGGTGTTCCAGAGCTACGCGCTGTACCCGCACATGAGCGTCTACGAGAACATGTGCTTCGCGCTCAAGCTGGCCAAGGTCGACCCCAAGGTGATCGACGAGAAGGTGCAGAACGCCGCGCGCATCCTCAACCTCACGCAGTACCTGCAGCGCACGCCCAAGGAACTCTCGGGCGGCCAGCGCCAGCGCGTGGCCATCGGCCGCGCCATCGTGCGCTCGCCCAAGGTCTTCCTGTTCGACGAGCCGCTGTCCAACCTGGACGCCGCGCTGCGCGGCCAGACCCGGGTGGAGATCGCCAAGCTGCACCGCGACCTGGGCGCCACCACCATCTACGTGACGCACGACCAGGTGGAGGCCATGACGCTGGCCGACAAGGTGGTCGTGCTGCGCGACGGCGTCATCGAACAGGTGGGCACGCCGCTGGAGTTGTACGACCGGCCCGCCAACCAGTTCGTGGCCCAGTTCATCGGCACGCCGCAGATGAACGTGGTGCCGCTGCAGCAGGTGCCCGCCGTGGTGGCCCAGCAGGCCCCCGCCGGCGCCGTGGGTGGCGCCATCGGCCTGCGGCCGGAGAACGTGAGCGTGCGCAGCAACGGCAGCACGCCGGTGAGCGGCCAGGTGGACCTGATCGAGGCGCTGGGCGCCGAGACCCTGATCTACGTGAGCACGCCCAACGGCGCGCAGTTCGTGGCGCGCCAGAACGAGCGCACCGGCCTGCACGCGGGTGATGCCGTCAGCCTGGACATCGACGCCTCGCAGGCCCACTGGTTCGACACCGCCGGCCGCGTGGTCGCCGCCCGCGCCGCCTGACGCCATGAGCCCATCGTTTCCCTTGCAAGGCAAGACCGCCGCCGTCACCGGCGCGGCCTCGGGCATCGGTTTCGCCAGCGCGAAGGCCATGGCCGACGCCGGCGCTCGCGTGCTGCTGATCGACCGCGACGCCGTCGCGCTGGCCAAGGCCTGCGCCGCCATCGGCGACCACGCCCTGCCGCTGGTGCTGGACCTGCTGGACCCGGCGCAGTGCAACAGCCTGCTGGACCGCACGCTGACACTGACCGGTCAGCTGGACATCTTCCACGCCAACGCGGGCCTCTACGTCGGTGGCGACCTGCTGGACACCACGCCCGAAGCCATCGACCGCATGTTGAACCTCAACGTGAACGTGGTGATGAAGAACGTGCACAACGTGCTGCCGCACATGGTCGGCCGCGGCACGGGCGACATCCTCGTCACCAGCTCGCTGGCCGCGCACTTCCCCACACCCTGGGAGCCGGTCTACGCCTCGTCCAAGTGGGCCATCGACTGCTTCGTGCAGACCGTGCGGCGGCAGATGTTCAAACACGGCATCCGCGTCGGCTCGGTCTCGCCGGGACCGGTCATCACCTCGCTGCTGTCCGACTGGCCGGCAGAAAAACTCGCCGAGGCCAAGGCCAGCGGCAGCCTGATCGAAGCGGCCGAGGTGGCCGAGGTGCTGCTGTTCATGCTGACCCGCCCGCGCGGCATGACCATCCGCGACGTCGTGCTGATGCCCACGAATTTCGACCTCTGACCCGCTCCCTTTTCACCGACGCACCATGAACTTCATCCTGCACCTGGGCCTGGGCTCGTTCCACCGCGCCCACCAGGCCGTCTACATCCACCAGCTGCGCCAGCAAGGCGACCTGCGCTGGGCCATCGCCGGCGGCAACCTGCGCCCCGACATGGCCGAGACCATCGCCGCCCTGCAGGCCCAGGGCGGCCGCTACACGCTGGAGACCGTCACGCCCCAGGGCGAGCGCAGCTACACGCGCATCGAATCGATCCAGCGCGTGATCCCCTACCAGGACGACCTGGCGCCGCTGATCGCCACCGGCACCGACCCGGCCACGCGCATCATCAGCTTCACCGTCACCGAAGCCGGTTACTACCTCGACGCGAAGAACCGGCTCGACTGGGCCACCTTCCCCGACCTGCGCGCCGACCTGGAGGCCGTGAAGGCGGGCCAGGCCGGCCACACCATCTACGGCGGCCTGGTCAGCATCCTGCGCGCGCGCATGAAGGCGGGCGGTGGCGCCGTCACGCTGATGAACTGCGACAACCTGCGCCACAACGGCGAACGCTCGCGCGGCGGCCTGCTGCAGTTCATCGACGCGCTGGGCGACACCGCCCTCAAGGCCTGGGTGCAGGAACACACCCGCAGCCCCAACGCCATGGTCGACCGCATCACGCCGCGCCCCACGCCCGACGTGGCCGAACGCGTCAAGGCCGCCACCGGCTGGGACGACAAGGCCGCCCTCATGGGCGAGAGCTTCATCCAGTGGGTGATCGAGGACAACTTCATCGCCGGCCGCCCCGAGTGGGAAAAGGTCGGGGTCGAGATGGTGAACTCGGTGCAGGCCCATGAAGAAGCCAAGATCCGCCTGCTCAACGCCACGCACAGCTGCATCGCCTGGGGCGGCACGCTGGCGGGCTACCTCTACATCCACGAAGGCACGCACGACGCCGCCATCCGGAAGATGGCCTACGACTACGTGACCGACGACGCCATCCCGGTTCTGCTGCCCTGCCCGATCAACCTGGAGCAGTACCGCGACGTGGTGCTCGACCGATTCGGCAACCCCGCCATCGCCGACACCAACCAGCGCGTGGCCATGGACGCCTTCTCCAAGATCCCCGGCATGATCGCGCCCACCATCCGCGACAAGCTGACCCGCGGCGGCAGCTTCGACAGCGTGGCCCTGCTGCCCGCACTGTTCCTGGCCTACCTGCAGCGCTGGCACACCGGGCAGATTCCCTACACCTACCAGGACCAGGCCATGGACCCGGCCGTGGCCCACGCCATCTGCGAGGCCGCCGACCCGGTGGCGGCCTACGCCGCCGACACCACGCTCTGGGGCGAAATGGCCGGCCACCCGCAGCTGGTCGAGACCCTGCGCAAGGCCTTTGCCCGCGTGCAGGCCTTCGTGGCGGAACGCGCCAAGGCCTGAACCGGTGTAACTTAGGTGCCACCGCCGCCGGAGCCCGCCATGACCGTGAAAGTGCCCACCGCCCCGCGCCAGCTCAAGCCCGAGCTGGAACACGAGTTCGTGCGCTCGCCCGACCTGGGCTACGAGCTGTCGTCGGATGTCGGCTTCGTGCGCTGTCTCTCCCACGGCTTCCCGACGCCGCTGGCGCGCTGGCACTACCACGACGAGTACGAGCTGCACCTGATCACCAGCACCAGCGGCAAGGTGTTCGTGGGCGACTGGATCGGCCCCTTCCAGGCCGGCCAGCTGGTGCTCACCGGCCCGCGCCTGCCGCACAACTGGGTCACCATGGACATGCCCGAAGGCGGCGTGGCGCAGCGCGACCTGGTGATCCAGTTCACCCACGAGCCCCTGACCCGCGCCGCAGAAACCATCCCCGAGCTGCGCGAGGTGCTGCCCCTGCTGGAGCGCGCCAAACACGGCATCGAGTTCTTCGGCCTGTCCGAGGCGGCCGAGCGGCACTGGCACCGCGTCAAGAACGCGCGCGGCCTGCGCCGGCTCACCGCCTTCTGCGACTACTTGGCCGACCTCACGGCCTGCACCGACTACCGGCTGCTCTCCAGCGTGCAGCTGCAGAGCGACGACGACGATGCCTCCATCGACCAGATCCACGCCGTGGTCAGCCGCATCACCGACCACCTGGCCGACGACCACTCGGCCGGCGCGCTGGCGGCCGAGCTGGGCATGAGCGAGAGCCGCTTCAGCCGCTTCTTCCGCAAGGCCACCGGCAACACCTTCACCGACTTCGTCAACCGCGTGCGCATCAGCCGCGCCTGCCAGCTGCTGATGGACACCGACCAGCAGGTCACCCACATCTGCTACGAGGTCGGCTTCAACAACGTGGCCAACTTCAACCGGCGCTTTCTAGAAATCAAGGGCATGACGCCCACCGAGTTCCGGCGCCAGAGCCTCACGCGCTTCAAGGGCGCGGCGTGACCGGGCAGGCCCGGCCCTGGGTGCCATCCAGATAGGGCATGAGGCCCGGCCCCATCGACGTCAGGATCTGCACCGGCAGCCCCGAGGTGAAGCGGTACTTCGCGGCATCCGGCCCCACCACATAGGCGGTGAGGCTGCCGAAGTAGCGCGGTCCGAGGTGGAAGACGAAGGTGGCGGTGCGGTTGAGCGCCAGCGTGGCGCGCCCGCGCACCACCACGCGGTTGTCGCCCGTGCCGGTCTTGCCGCCCGGCGACAGGTCCTCGCCACCCTCGGTTCTGAAGCTGCCGGACAGGCGGCGCGCGGTGCCCCGCTCCACCACCTCGGACAGGGCCTTGCGCAGCGCCCGCGCCACCTCCGGTGCCATCACGCGCTCGCCCTGCGTCGCCGTGCGGCCCAGCGACGTCTCCCAGGGCGTGTCAGCGGCCAGGTGCAGGCCGGTGATGTGGCGGGTGGGCAGGCGCACCCCGTCGTTGACGATGATGCCCATCAGCTCGGCCAGGGCCGCCGGCCGGTCGCCCGAGCTGCCCAGCGCGGTCGCCAGCGAGGGCACCAGGTGGCCGAAGGGGTAGCCCAGCCGCGCCCAGCGGCTGTGGATGTCGAGGAAGGCTTCCACTTCCAGCAGCGTGTAGATGCGGGTGTCCTGCGCACTCTTGACCCGGGTGCGGAACAGCCAGCCGTAGACCGCCTGCCGCTCGTCGGCGCTCGCCTCCAGCGCCTGCGCCAGTCTGGCGCCGGGGTGCTGCAGCCGGTAGGCCACCAGCCAGAGTTCGAGCGGGTGCACGCCGGCCACGTAGCCACGGTCGGGCAGGTCCAGCGCGCCGGGCGCGAAGCGCTCGTGCAGGCGCGCCACGCGCGCCGCGTCGGGCGCCTTCTCGCCCAGGCGCTCGCGCAGGAAGGTCCCGAGCGCCTCCGCCGGTGCCTCTGGCTCCAGATAGCGGAACACCGCGGCCAGCCGCTCGGGCGTGGGGCGCAGGCCGTCCAGCAGCAGGGCGCGCAACTCGGCCGGGTTGCGCTGGTCGGTCTTGCGCCAGAAGCGGCGCAGGAAAGTCTGGCCCTCGCGGTCGGCAAAGCGCGCCAGGTAGGCGCTGCGCCGCGGGTCCTGGTCGTCTTCGAGCAGGCGTGCGGTGCTGCCCGGCACCTGGTACATGGTGTGGCGCACCACCTCGCGCATCACCCGCACGAACGGCAGGTTGATCGAGGCCTGCATGGCCTCGCGCACCGTCGGCGAGCGGGTGTTGTCGTCGGCGCTGAAGTTGCTGAAGCTGTGCAGGCCGCCACCGGTGAAGAAGCGCTCGCCCGGATCGGCCGAGAACCGGCGCTCCAGCGCCGCCTCCAGCATGGCGTCCAGACTGCGGTCGGGGCTGTTGGTGAGGTGCTGCACGGCCCAGCGGGTGAGCGTGTCCTGCCGGTCGAAGGCGATGCTGCCCAGGGTCCTGGGCTCCTGCGGCGCCAGGCGGGCGTGCAGTTCGGCAACAAGTTCCAGGTAGATCGCCAGCACCCGCAGCTTGGCGGTGGAGCCCAGTTCGAGCTTGCTGCCTTCGTTGATGTCCAGCGGCTGGTTGGTGGTGTCGGTCTGCACGCGCACCTGGTTGCCCTCGGGTGTGCGTTCGAGCAGGGTGAAGCTGTAGCGCACCGCGCCCAGCGTGCCGGGCTGCAGCAGGCGCTCGCCGATCAGGCCCTGGCTGCGCGCGAACGCGGGGTCGCCCAGGCGCCCGAGGTAGCCGCTCACCGCGTCCTGCAGGGGGGCGTTGATCGTGGTGTCGAGGCGGACGTCGAGCCGGTCGAGGTTGTAGAGCGAGGTGCCCAGCCAGCCGGCCAGGCGGCTGCGCGCGGCGGTCGTGCCCTTGCCCGGGCTGGCGGGCAGCTTCGGCGGCTGGCGGGTCATGTCGCGGAACACCAGCCGCTGCCGCAGGGCGGCGTCGCGCCAGCCGGTGTCGATGAGGCCTTCGGCGGCCAGCAGCCGCAGGTAGGCGTCGGTGGTCCGGTCGAGCTCCTCGCGGCCCTCTGCCAGGTACCAGGACGGCCGCCGGTGCGCCACCATGAGTGCCACCACCTGCCGCAGCACCTGGGCCCGCTCGGCCGGGTCGGCCGCGAGCCCCTGGGCGGGCGTCAGCAGCGTCCGCGCGCGCTCGAAGTCGGTCCCGAACCACACCCACAGGCCGTCGCCCAGCCCGTGCACCTCGCCATGGCGAGGCGCCGCCGACAGCGGCACGGAGTTCAGGTAGTCCAGCAGGATCTGGCGCCGCACCGGCAGCGTGTCGGCACCCTGCCGGTAGGCGCGCACCGAGGCCGACGCCATCTGGCGCAGCTTTTCGCGGGCATCCTGCGTGAAGCCATCGGGCGAGTGGCGGTACTTTTCGATCTGGGTGGCCAGGGTGCTGCCGCCGGGGCTGTCCATGTCAGCGTCGATGCGGCTGGCCAGCTGGCCCAGCACCGCGCGGGTGAAGCGCACCCAGTCGACCGCCGGGTTCATCTGCGGCCGGTCGGGGTCGAGCAGGTCGCGGTTCTCGATGAACATCAGGGCCTGGGTCACCAGCGGCGGCACCTGCTCGAAGCGCTCGAATGTCCGGTACGGGTAGCGGAAGCTGTAGACCGGCTCGCGGTGGCAGTCCAGCACGGTCAGGCCGGTCCTGATCTTTTCGGTAAATGGGGCGTACAGACCGCGGTCCAGATAGGCCTGCAGCTCCGGGCTCTGACGCGCCTGTTCGGTGACCACGAAACCGCGCGGCGCCAGCCGGGACACCACATCCGGGATGGCGGTGTAGCCCAGCCGCTGGTCGAACGGGCCGTGGGTCGGAAAACGCATCTGGGCACTTGCGCCCGGGGCGGTCTGGTGCGCCAGACCGGCGGCGTAACGGCTGAGGAACCGGGCCTGCAGGCGGGACGTCTGGGCCTCGTACACCGCCAGCCCGCCCACCGCCGCGCCCGCCAGCAGCAGCGCCGCACCGATCCACACCAGGCGCCGGGACGGGCGCCATCCGCGCCGCGGCAGGGTGGCCACGAGGCCGGTTTCTTCGGGCAAGGGGGGCTCCATCTGCTGTATCGCAACAATTGTGGGCCATCAGGTGCGGGACCGGGATGAACCGTGGGTCGAAGGCACATTCAGTTACGTGCCATTCACCTGTGCCGCACACGCCGACCGGATAATTCGCGCCCATGTCTTTGCGTCTCTCGCGCCGCCTCCTTCTGGGACTGGCCCTCGCCGCCCCTGCCCCGCTGCTGCTGACCGCGCCACCAGCCCATGCGTCCACGTTCGACCTGCCGCCCATCGACAGGATCGTCCACTACCAGCCCAAGCTGCCGCTGCAGGTGTTCACCGCCGACGGCGTGGAGCTGGCGCAGTTCGGCGCCGAGCGGCGCGAATACGTGCCGCTGTCCAAGACCCCCAAGCTGCTGCAGGACGCGGTGCTGGCGGTCGAGGACGCGCGCTTCCGCGAGCACTCCGGCGTCGACCCCAAGGGCATGGCACGCGCGGCCCTGGCCCTGATCACCGGTGGCCGCAAGCAGGGGGCCAGCACCATCACCCAGCAGCTCGTGCGCACCATGCTGCTCACGCGCGAACTGACGGTGGAGCGCAAGGCCAAGGAAATCCTGCTGGCCTTCAAGGTCGAGGAGGCGCTGTCCAAGGACCGCATCCTGGAGATCTACCTCAACGAGATCTTCCTGGGCCAGCGGGCCTACGGCTTCGCCGCCGCCGCGCAGACCTACTTCGGCAAGGCCATGGACCAGCTGACGATCGCCGAAACTGCGATGCTCGCCGGCCTGCCGCAGAACCCGTACTACGCCAACCCGGTGGCCAACATGGGCCGTGCCACAGCGCGCCAGCGCGTGGTGCTGCAGCGCATGCACACGGTCGGCGTGATCAACGACGCCCAGCTCGCCGCCGCCCGCGCCGAGAAGATCACCCTGCGCTCCCCCGGTGTGCGCGATGTGGACGCCGCCCACGTGGCCGAGATGGCCCGGCGGGTGGTGTTCGAGCGTTTCGGCGAATCCGCCTACTCGCGCGGCATCCGCGTCACCACCTCCCTGCGCGCGGCCGACCAGCGCGCCGCCTACGCCGCGGTGCAGCGCGGCGTGCTGGCGCAGGACCGCCGCAACCCCTGGCGCGGCCCCGAGGCACGGGAAGACCTGCCCGCGGCCAACGACCCCGAGCTCGAACGCGCCGCCGCCGAGGCACTGAAGGACCACCGCGACGACGACACGCTGCGCGCCGCCATCGTGCTCGCTGTCACGCCCAAGGAAGTACGGGTGCAGCTGGCCAGCGGCGAACAGGTGCGCATCAAGGGCGAAGGCCTGCGCTGGGCCCAGCCGGGCCTGTCGGCCAAGGCCAAGGACGCGCTGCGCATCCAGCGGGGCTCGGTGCTGCGCGTGGTCAAAAATGGCAAGGACTGGTCGATCACGCAATGGCCCGAGGCCGAGGCCGCGCTGGTCGCGCTGGACACGCGCACCGGCCGCGTGCGGGCCCTGGTCGGCGGCTTCGACTTCGCGCGCCAGCCGTTCAACCACGTGACCCAGGGCTGGCGCCAGCCCGGCTCCACCATCAAGCCGCTGCTATATTCGGCCGCGCTCGAAGAGCGCGTCATGCCCTCGACCCTGGTCGACGACGGTCCGTTCACCGCACCCAACGGCTGGTCACCCGGCAACAGCGGCAACGCCACCGGCGAACCGCTGACCGTGCGCACCGCGCTGACCAAGTCCAGCAACCTGGTGAGCGTGCGTGTGCTGCAGCACACCGGCACGCAGCGCGCGCGCGACTGGCTGGGGCGCTTCGGCCTCGATGTCGCCAAGCAGCCCGACAACCTCACGCTGGCGCTGGGCACCGGGCAGGTGACGCCGCTGCAGATGGCCCGCGCCTACGCCACGCTGGCCAACGGCGGCTGGTCGGTCGAGCCGGTGGTGATCGAGAAGATCACCGATGCCCAGGGCAAGGTGCTGTTCGAGGCGCCCACCGCGCCCGTGCTGACCGAGGAGAACCGCGCGATCCCTGCCCGAAACGCCTATGTGATGGGCAGCATGCTCAACGACGTGACCAGCGTCGGCACCGCCGCCCGCGCCCAGGCCCGGCTCAAGCGCAGCGACATCTACGGCAAGACCGGCACCACCAACGACGTGCTCGACGCCTGGTTCGCCGGCTACCAGCCCGGGCTGGCGGCGGTGGTCTGGATGGGCTACGACAAACCCCGCAGCCTGGGCGACCACGAGTCGGGCGGCCGGCTGGCGCTGCCCATCTGGACCGACTACATGGCCGCCGCACTCAAGGGTGTGCCGGTCGCCGCACCGGGCGATGCACCGGCGGGGCTGACCCGCATGAACGACGACTGGATTTACGCCGAATGGGCCAACGGCGGCGCCGTCGCCACCATCGAGGATGCGGCGGGTGCGCAGTACGCCGGACCGCCGACGATCCTCGACGCGATCCGGGAACTGTTCAAGAACTGAGCGGGGCGGGCGCGCTCAGCCCGCGCAGATGCGCGCCTTGGCCTCGGCGTATTCGCGCCGGAAGCGCGCCACCAGATCGGCCGCCGGCACCACCTCGCGGATGGCGCCGATGCCCTGGCCGCAACCCCAGATGTCCTTCCAGGCCTTGGCGGCGTTGGCGCCTTCGCCGGTGCTGAAGTTCATCTTGCTCGGGTCGCTCTCCGGCAGGTGGTCCGGGTCCATGCCGGCGTTGCGGATGCTGCCCTTGAGGTAGTTGCCGTGCACACCGGTGTAGAAGTTGCTGTAGACGATGTCGTCCGAGTTGCTCTCGGTGATCATCTGCTTGTAGCCCTCGACCGCACGGGCTTCGTCGGTGGCGATGAAGGCCGAGCCGATGTAGGCGAAGTCGGCGCCCATGGCCTGCGCCGCCAGGATGGCGCCACCCGAGGCAATGGAGCCCGACAGCGCCACCGGGCCGTCGAACCACTCGCGGATCTCCTGCACCATGGCGAAGGGGCTCTTGACGCTGGCGTGGCCGCCGGCACCGGCCGCCACCGGGATAAGGCCGTCCGCGCCCTTCTCGATCGCCTTGTGCGCGAACACGTTGTTGATGACGTCGTGCAGCACCACGCCGCCCCAGCTGTGCACGGCCTGGTTCACGTCTTCGCGGGCACCCAGGCTGGTGATGATCACCGGCACCTTGTACTTGGCGCAGAGCTCCAAGTCGTGCTCCAGCCGGTCGTTGCTCTTGTGCACGATCTGGTTGATCGCGAACGGCGCGGCCTTGTTGTCGGGGTTCGCCTTGTCGTGGGCGGCCAGCGCCTCGGTGATCTCGGCCAGCCACTCGTCCAGCTGCGAGGCCGGGCGCGCATTGAGCGCAGGCATGGAGCCCACCACCCCCGCCTTGCACTGGGCGATGACCAGCTTGGGGTTGCTGATGATGAACAGCGGCGAGCCGATCACCGGGAACGGCAGGTTCTGCAGCACCGGGGGCAGGTAGCGTTGGCGTTGGGTCATGGGGTCTCCAGTCTTGTCGGTGTCGGTTGTCAGAAGGCCTCGGCCGGCAGTGCGGTCACGGCCTCGGCACCTTCCACGATCGCATCGCGCACGCCCGGGGCGCGGCTGAGGATGTGGTCGGCGTAGAAGCGGGCGGTGGTGATCTTGGCCTGCATGAAAGGCACGTCCTGTCCCTTGGCGGACAGGTCTTCGGCCACCAGCAGCGCGCGCGCCAGCTGCCAGCCCGCCATCAGGTTGCCGGCCAGCATGAGGTAGGGCACGCTGCCCGCGAAGGCCGCGTTAGGATTGCTCTTGGTGTTGGCGGCGATGAACTCGACCACATCCACGAACGCCTGGCGCGCGGCACCCAGGCGCTTGGCCACCGCCAGCGCGTTGGCACTGCCACGGGCCTTCAGTTCGGCCTCGGTCTTCTCGATCTGGGCCGCGATGGCTTTGGCCGAGGTGCCGCCGTCGCGCGCGGTCTTGCGGCCCACCAGGTCGTTGGCCTGAATGGCCGTCGTGCCTTCGTAGATGGTCAGGATCTTGGCGTCGCGGTAGTACTGGGCCGCGCCGGTCTCTTCGATGAAGCCCATGCCGCCATGCACCTGCACGCCGAGGCTGGTGACCTCCAGGCTCATCTCGGTGCTGTAGCCCTTGACCAGCGGCACCAGGAATTCGTAGAAGGTCGCGTTCTGCTTGCGCACCTCGGCGTCCGGGTGGTGGTGGGCCGCGTCGTAGGCGGCGGCGGCCACGCTGGCCATGGCGCGGCAGCCCTCGGTGGCGGCGCGCATGGTCATGAGCATGCGCTTGACGTCGGCGTGGTGGATGATGGGCGCGGCGGTGGTGAAGCTGCCGTCCACCGGGCGGCTCTGCACGCGGTCCTTGGCGTACTGCACGGCCTTCTGGTAGGCGCGCTCGGAGACGCTGATGCCCTGCACGCCCACCGCATAGCGGGCGGCGTTCATCATGATGAACATGTATTCGAGGCCGCGGTTCTCTTCGCCGACCAGGTAGCCGATGGCGCCGCCGTGGTCACCGTACTGGAGCACGGCGGTAGGCGAGGCCTTGATGCCCATCTTGTGCTCGATGGACACGCAGTGCACATCGTTGCGTGCGCCCAGCGTTCCATCGGCGTTGACCAGGAACTTGGGCACGACGAACAGGCTGATGCCCTTCACGCCCTCGGGCGCGCCGGTCACACGGGCCAGCACCAGATGGACGATGTTCTCGGCCATGTCGTGCTCACCGTAGGTGATGAAGATCTTGGTGCCGAAGACCTTGTAGGTGCCATCGGGCTGCGGCTCGGCGCGGCTGCGCACGGCGGCCAGGTCGGAACCGGCCTGCGGCTCGGTCAGGTTCATGGTGCCCGTCCACTGGCCGCTGACCAGCTTCTCCAGGTAGGTGGCCTTGAGCTGGTCGGAGCCGGCGGTCAGCAGGGCCTCGATGGCGCCGTCGGTCAGCAGCGGGCACAGCGCGAAGCTCATGTTGGCGCTGTTGAGGATTTCGCCACAGGCCGCGCCGATGGTCTTGGGCAGGCCCTGACCGCCGAAGTCCACCGGGTGCTGCAGGCCCTGCCAGCCGCCTTCGGCGTACTGCCTGAAGGCCTCCTTGAAACCGGGCGTGGTGGTGACCTGGCCGTCCTTGAAGAAGGACGGGTTCTTGTCACCCTCGAAGTTCAGCGGCGCGATCACGCCTTCGTTGAGCTTGGCGCACTCCTCCAGCACGGCCTGTGCGGTCTCCAGACCAGCGTCTTCGAAGCCGGGCAGCTGCGCCACCTGGTCGATGCTCGCCAGGTGCTCGATGTTGAACAGCATGTCCTTGAGGGGGGCGGTGTAGCTCATGAAAGTCTCCGTGGATCGAATGCGGGTGCAAAAAAAGGGCATCGCACGCGATGCCCTTGTGGGTGCCGTCGGCTTACAGCTTCGACACCAGTTCCGGCACAGCCGTGAACAGGTCGGCTTCCAGACCGTAGTCGGCCACGCTGAAGATCGGGGCCTCGGGGTCCTTGTTGATCGCCACGATCACCTTCGAATCCTTCATGCCGGCCAGATGCTGGATCGCACCCGAGATGCCGGCCGCGATGTACAGCTGCGGCGCGACGATCTTGCCGGTCTGTCCCACCTGCAGGTCGTTCGGTGCATAGCCTGCATCGACGGCGGCACGCGAGGCACCGATGGCAGCGCCCAGTTTGTCGGCCAGCGGGGTCATCACTTCGCTGAACTTCTCGCTGCTGCCCAGCGCCCGGCCACCGGAGACGATGATCTTGGCGGCCGTCAGTTCCGGGCGGTCGTTCTTGGCAATTTCGCTGCCCAGGTAGGCGCTCTTGCCGTTGCCCGAGGCAGCGGCGACGGTTTCCACCGCCGCCGAGCCGCCCTGGCCCGCGGCGTCGAAGCCGGTGGTGCGCACGGTGATGACCTTGGTGGCGTCCGCGCTCTGCACAGTGGCAATCGCATTGCCGGCGTAGATCGGGCGCTCGAAGGTGTCGGCACTCACCACCTTGGTGATGTCGCTGATCTGGGCCACGTCCAGCTTGGCGGCCACGCGCGGGGCCACGTTCTTGCCGCTGGCGGTGGCGGGGAACAGGATGTGGCTGTAGTTGCTGGCGATGGCCAGCACCTGGGCGGCGATGTTCTCGGCCAGGCCGTGGGCGAAGCCTTCGCCGTCGGCGTGGATCACCTTGCTGACGCCGGCGATCTGCGCGGCAGCCGCGGCGGCGGCACCGGCGTTGTGGCCGGCGACGAGGACGTGGACATCACCACCGCAGGCAGCGGCGGCGGTGACGGTGTTGAGGGTGGCGCCCTTGATGGAAGCGTTGTCGTGTTCGGCAATGACGAGTGCGGTCATGTTCGGTATTCCTCTGGATCGTTGGGTTCAGCGGTCTTCAGATGACCTTGGCTTCGTTTTTCAGCTTGTCGACCAGCGTGGCCACATCCGGCACCTTGACGCCAGCGCCGCGCTTGGCCGGCTCGGCCACCTTCAGCGTCTTCAGGCGCGGGCTCACATCCACGCCCAGATCCGCGGGCTTGACGGTCTCCAGCGGCTTCTTCTTGGCCTTCATGATGTTGGGCAGCGTCACGTAGCGCGGCTCGTTCAGGCGCAGGTCGGTGGTCACAACCGCGGGCAGGCTCACTTCCAGGGTCTCCAGACCACCATCGATTTCGCGGGTGACCTTGGCCTTGTCACCGGCCACTTCCACTTTGGAAGCGAAGGTGGCTTGCGGCAGATCGGCCAGCGCGGCGAGCATCTGGCCGGTCTGGTTGGCGTCGTCGTCGATCGCCTGCTTGCCCAGGATCACCAGGCCGGGCTGTTCCTTGTCCACCAAGGCCTTGAGCAGCTTGGCCACGGCCAGCGGCTGCAGTTCCACGTCGGTCTCGACCAGGATGGCGCGGTCGGCGCCGATGGCCATGGCCGTGCGCAGCGTTTCCTGGCACTGGGCCACGCCGCAGGAGACGGCGATCACTTCGGTGGCCGCGCCCTTTTCTTTCAGGCGCACGGCTTCTTCCACAGCGATCTCGTCAAACGGGTTCATGCTCATCTTGACGTTGGCGATGTCCACGCCGGTGCCGTCGCTCTTGACGCGCACCTTGACGTTGTAGTCCACCACGCGTTTGACGGGGACGATGACCTTCATGTTCGGTTGCTCCTGATGAATGGAAAAGGCGGGTTGAAACGGGTGCTCGAATTGACGTGCACGTCAATTCGGATTGTAGGCGTCTGACGAGCAACGCGACATTTCTGGCCAGACTTTTGCTGCACGGCCACAAAATAGAACGATCGTGCTTTTTTTGGATTATAGAAGAAGAATCGCGATGATCGCGAATGCCCCCAGGCGCGTCTGCCGCCACAACGACAAAGCAAGGGAAATCCCTATTAACCGACCAGTCGGTCGGCCAATTCGGGTAATTCACTAGGGGGCCGGCAAGGGGATTCGCCTATAGTGAATCAGGGTATTTTGTTTATCTTTCGTAACGATCCAACCCACTCCCAGGAGACAACACATGAAGTTCCGCCTTGCCGCCACCGCGGCGCTCACCGCCACCTTGTTCGCGGGCGCCGGCGCCCAGGCCCAGACCGTGTTCACAGCCTCGACCTGGGTACCGCCCACGCACACGCTGAGCGTGGCGCAAAAGGAATGGTGCGATGCGCTGGAGAAGGAAAGCGCTGGACGCATGAAGTGCAACATCCTGCCCAAGTCCGTGTCGGCCCCTCCCGGCACTTTTGATGCCGTGCGCGACGGCCTGGCGGACATCTCCTTCACCGTGGACGGATACACCCCGGGCCGCTTCGTGAACACCCAGATGGCCGAGTTCCCCTTCCTGGGCGACAACTCCATGGCCACCTCGGTCGCCTACCAGCGCATCTACAGCAAGTACTTCGCCCCGCTGGGCGAGCACAAGGGCGTGAAGGTGCTGGGAGTGTTCACCCACGGGCCCGGCACCATCTTCAACAGCAAGAAACCGGTCAACAGCCTTGCCGACGGTGCCACGCTCAAGTGGCGCATCGGTGGCGGCAACATCAACGAGCTGACCAAGCTGATGGGCTGGAACACCACCCTCAAGCCTGCCACCGAAGCGTTTGAACTCCTGTCCACAGGCGTCATGGACGGCACACTGTTCCCCGACGAGTCGATCGCCTCTTTCAAGCTGAGCATGATCAAGCACGCCACCACCCTGCCGGGCGGCCTGTACAACACGAGCTTCGTGTTCATGATGAACCCGGCCAAGTACGACGCCCTCTCCGCGCAGGACAAGGCAGTGGTCGACAAGCTTTCGGGCGAATACGCGGCCCGCCTGTTCGGCGCCGGTTGGGACAAGGTGGACGACGCCTCGGTCAACGGCGCGCAGAAAGCACAGGGTGTTCAGCGCATCAAGGCCTCCGATGCGTTCGTGAACGAGATCAAGGCCAAGCAGGCCCCGCTGGAAGACAAGTGGGCTGCGGCGGCCGAAGCCAAGGGCCTGAAGAACGCCAAGGCGGTGCTGGCCGAGTTCCGCGCCGAAATCGCGAAGGTCAAGTAAGCCTGGTGCCAGCCAGGCACCGTCTGATAACCGGCGGGGTGGCCGCATTGGCTGCCCCGCCGGTTTGTCTTGTCTGACACCCATCATGCTCCAGACCCCCGAGAAGTTTCTGCGCTGGTCCAGCGGCCTGATCGCATCCATGGCGCTGTTCGCCATCATGTGGCTCACCCTCATCGACGTGACGGGCCGCAAGTTCTTCAACCATTCCGTGCCCGGCGGGCTGGAGCTGACGGAGATCCTCATGGTCATCGTCATCTTCGGCGCGCTGCCGCTGGTTTCATGGCGCAGCGAACATGTGGTGTTCGACTCGCTGGACGCCGTCGTCCCGGCCTGGCTCAAGGGCATTCAGGCGCGGCTGGTGCACCTGGTCTGTGCCGGCACCTTCGGCCTGCTGGCCTGGCTCATGACCACGCGCGCCCAGCGCTTTGCCGAATACGGCGACACCACGGTTCACCTGCAGCTGGCCATATCCCCTGTCGCCTGGCTGATGGCGGCGCTGCTGCTGCTGACCGCGCTGGTGCATGCCCTCTTCGTGTTCTCGCCACCCATTCCGGTGGCCCACGGGGAGACCACGCCATGACCGCCGCACTGCTGGGTTTCCTGGTGGTGTTCGCGCTGGCCTTCCTGCGTGTGCCCCTGGCTGTGGCCATGACCATTGCCGGCCTGGGGGGACTGGGCCTGATGCGCGGCTGGCAGCCGGCCTTTGCCAGCACCAGCCAGGTGATCTTCGAGACCGGCTTTCACTACGTGCTATCGGTGATTCCGCTGTTCGTGCTGATGGGGAATCTGGTGGCGCGCGCGGGCATGGCCAAGGAACTGTTCACCGCCGCCAACGCCTTCGTGGGGCACCGCCGCGGCGGGCTGGCCATGGCCAGCATCATCGCCTCGGGCGGCTTCGGCTCCATCTGCGGCTCCTCCATCGCCACCGCCGCCACCATGTCGCGCGTGGCCTATCCCGAGATGAAGGCCCACGGTTACAAGGACACGCTGGCCACCGGATCGATCGCCTCGGGCGGTACGCTGGGCATCCTCATCCCGCCGTCAACCATCCTGGTCATCTACGGGATCATCACCGAGACCGACATCGGCAAGCTGTTCATTGCCGGCATCCTGCCCGGCATCGTGGCCATCGTCTGCCTGTGCATGGCGGTGGTGTTCGTCACCTGGCGCGACCCCGCAGCGGGCCCGCCGGCCGAACGCTTCACATGGCCGCAGCGTCTGGCCGCCATCCGCGGCATCTGGAGCGTTGCCCTGCTGTTCGCACTGGTCATTGGTGGCATCTACGGTGGCGTGTTCACCGCCACCGAGGGTGCTGGGGTGGGCGCGGCGGGCGCCTTCCTGTTTGCACTGGCCCGCCGCACGCTCACGCCGCGCGTGGTCATGGACATCCTGCAGGAGAGCGCGCGCACCACGGCCATGCTGTTCACCATCCTCATCGGAGCCATGGTGTTCACCAGCTTCATCAACTTCACCAGCATGCCCGGCGACCTGCGCGACTTCGTGCTGCAGTTCAGCCCCAACCCCATCATGGTGGTCATCGTGATGATGGGTATCTACCTCGCTCTGGGCATGGTGATGGAGGAACTGGCCATCGTGTTGCTGACCATTCCCGTGTTCTTCCCGGTCATCACCGGCCTGGGCTTCGATCCCGTGTGGTTCGGCATCCTGATTGTCACCATCGTGGAAATCGGCATGATCTCGCCCCCGGTGGGTCTGAACCTCTTCGTGCTCAACTCGCTGCTGCCCGCAGTCAAGCTCACCACGCTCTACCGCGGTGTCTGGCCCTTTGTGATGGCCGACATCGTGCGCCTGGGCATCCTGATCGCTTTCCCCATCATCTCGCTCTGGTTGCCCGGTTTCATGGCCCGCTGAGGGCCTGCACCGCTCAGCTGGTGGGGCGCATGTGCACCACGCGCTGCGGATAAGGAATCTCGATGCCGTGCATGCGCAGCGCGGCCAGCACCGCCAGGTTGATGTCGGAGCGCAGGTTCAGCTGACCATTCTCCGGATCGGCGATCCAGTACCCCAGCGTGAACTCCAGCCCGTCCGCCCCAAAGGCCGACAGCGCAGCACTCGGCGCCGGCTCGCGCAGCACGCGCGGCTGCGCCAGCGCGGCCTCCACCAGCAGGCGCCGCACCGCGTCCACATCGCTGTCGTAGCCCACCGACACCACTGTGGACTGCCACACCTTCGGATCGGCCAGCGACAGGTTCTCCACCCGGTTGGTGATGAGCATCTCGTTGGGCACGATGGACTCGCGCCCCGCCGCCGAGCGGATCAGGGTGTAGCGGGTGGTGATGTCGGTGATGCGCCCTTCGAAGTTGTCGACGCGCACGTTGTCGCCGATGCGCATGCTGCGCTCGGCCAGGATCACGAAGCCGCTGACGTAGTTGGCCGCCAGCTTCTGCAGGCCGAAGCCGATGCCCACACCCACCGCGCCGCCGAGCACGGACAGCGCCGTCAGGTCGATGCCCACCGCGGACAACGCGACGATCAGGCCCAGGAACATCAGGATGGCGCGGGTCGCATTGCTCAGCGCCTTGCGCAGCGACAGGTCGCCGCCGATCGCCGACTTGAGCAGGCGCGCTTCGAGCGCCGCAGAAATCCAGAGTGTCACGATGAGCATGGCGCCCGCAGTCAGCGCCCCTTCGATCAGGGTGCGCAGACTCACCGTGCTGGCGCCCATCTTCCAGGTGATCTGCTCCATCTCTTCCAGCACGATGGGCAGCAGGCCGCTGACCCACAGCACCATGAATCCCCAGGCCAACCAGGAGATGGTGCGCTCCATCACCCGTACCCAGGGCGCCGACGAGAACGCCGCCTGCAGCACTTTCACTCCGAACCGGATCACCACCAGGGACACCAGCACCGGAATGGCGACCTTGAACACCGCCAGTGGCACCTGCTGGGCCAACGCACTGCGCGCCACATAGGCCAGGGTCAGCAGAAGCACGGGAAACAGCACGCCGTCGATCACCTGCCGGCCGAACAGGATCGACGACCCTTCCTGCTGCATGTTGAGCGCGCGCCGCAGCAGGGCACCCAGCCCCCAGGCCATGCCGACGCACAGCGTCAGCACGCCGAGTTCGATCCACACGGTGGTCTGCTGGAATCCGGAAAGCCAGGCGTCGAAGTCCTGAATGGGCGGTGGTGCAGCTGTGTTCTTGCTCACCATCGGGGAGCCCTCTTCTCGATGAAGGCCTGCACACCCTCCTGCGCCACCTCGTGCACCATGTTGCAGGCCATGGTCTGGCCGGCCAGCTGGTACGCCGATTCCATGCCGGTTTCCAGCTGCCGGTAGAACAGCGCCTTGCCCATCGCGAGCGCCTCGCGCGGCTTGCCCAGAATGCGGTCGACCAACGCGGCCACTTCGGCGTCCAGGGCGTCGGCCGCCACCACACGGTTGACCAGCCCGCGGGCCTTCGCCTCGTCGGCCGAGATGAAGTCACCGGTCAGCAGCATCTCCATGGCCTGCTTGGGCAGCATGTTGCGCGACAACGCCACGCTGGGCGTCGCGCAGAACAGGCCAACGTTGATGCCGTTGACGCCGAAGCTCGCCTCTTCCACGGCCACCGCCAGGTCGCACTGGGCGACGAGCTGGCAGCCGGCGGCGGTGGCCAGGCCATGGACGCGTGCGATCACCGGCACTTCCAGTTTGCGGATCGACAGCATCAGCTTCGAGCAGGTCGCAAACAGGGACTGGTAGTAGGCCAGCTCGGGACGTGCCTTCATCTCCTTGAGATCGTGTCCCGCGCAGAAGGCGCGGCCCTCGGCGGCGATCACCACAGCGCGCGCCGAGGGGTCGGCGGCCACGTCGTCCAGCGCCCGCTGGAACGCGGCCATCATGGCCTCGGACAGGACGTTGAAAGCCCTGGGGTTGTTCAGTGTGAGGGTGTGCACGCCGCGGTCGTCGCGGGTGTGCTTCAGGACAAGGTCATTCATTGCGTATCAGGGACAGATGCCAGGGGCGGCGGATAAGAACTGGTGGCGGCAAGATCCTGCGCCACATCGCGCCAGGAGAAGGCCGGGTCCGCGGGACCGACCTTCTCCACCACGATCTCCGAGTGGCCGTACAGGTTGTTCACCGGCTGATCCAGCAGGTAGCCCTGGCTTCCTTTGGCGAAGCGGCCGACGATGGGGCTTGAGAGACCGCTGTCGATCACCCGGAAACCCAGCCTCGGGTGAAACAGCTGCTCCAGCGCGCGGCTGTTGAACTGGAAGAAGTGCCACGGCGCTTCGTGTTCCGAGAAGGAAAAATGGGTTTCGATGAACGCCTTGCCCCCCGGGCGCAGCACCTTCGAAATCTCTTCCACTACCAGCCACGGGCACACAAGATGCTCGAAGACCGCACAGGAGAAGACGAAGTCGAACTGTCGGCCGGTGAGGTACTGAGAGAGGCGGTGGGCGTCGCCCACCACGTCCACATTGGGGCCCGGCAGGTAGTCGAACCCGGTGTACTGCACATCGGGCAGGTACTCCTTCCAGAGGGCGCGTGCCACCACCAGACGCGATCCGATTTCCAGCACCTCCAGCCCTGGCCGGTTGATGTGCTCCTGCAACCAGGGCCAGACGACGCTGTGCCCGCAGAAGGCCGGCGCTCGCGAACCAGCTTCCGGCACCAGGATGTCGTCCAGATCAGAGCTGGCCCCGCACAACTGCAGTCGACCGATCATGTCACGGGCCTGCTGCAGCTCCCCTTGCAACCGCAAGCGCTCTTCATGTGCCCTTTGCTCGCGTTCCTGACCCGCCTGCACCTGCAGGCGCAGATCCGTCAGCTCCTGGGCCAGGCCTCTCAGACCTGGCATCCTTTTCAGTACTTTCTTCAGCATCTCAGTTCAAAACCCGTTCGGCCTCACAGGGCGTCTCTCGTTCCAGTCAAAGCCCTGCCAGCACACGCAGATGCGCCTCGACACTCCGCGCCAGGGCGCTGAGGTCGTAGCCGCCTTCGAGGCAGCTCACGATGCGGCCCTGGGCGTGGCGCTTCGCGACTTCCTTGATGCGTTCGGTGATCCAGGCGTAGTCGTTCTCCACCAGCCCCATCTGGCCCATGTCGTCTTCGCGGTGGGCGTCGAAGCCGGCGCTGATGAAGATCATCTGCGGCCGGTGGGCATCGAGCCGGGGCAGCCACATCATGTCGATCAGTTCCCTCACATCCATGCCCTTGGTGTACGCCGGCACCGGAAGGTTCACCAGGTTGGGTGCGGTCGAGTGGTTCCAGGGTGGGTAGAAAGGGTGCTGGTAGAAGCTGCACATGAGGATGCGCTCGTCGCCCGCGACGATGTCCTCGGTGCCGTTGCCGTGGTGCACGTCGAAGTCGATGATGGCCACGCGCTGCAGGCCGTGGCGTTCCAGGGCGTACTTGGCCGCCACCGCCACGTTGTTGACGAAGCAGAAGCCCATGGCCTGGTTGCGCGTGGCGTGGTGACCCGGCGGACGCACCGCACAGAAGGCGTTGGCCAGCTCGCCGGCCATGACCGCGTCGGTGGCGTCGATGGCGGCGCCCGCGGCCATCAGGATCGCATCCCAGCTGTGCACGTTGATCGAGGTGTCGGGGTCGATCTGCGCATGGTCCGGGCCGCCGGCAGCGATGTCGTCGCGCAGCTGGTCCGACAGGCCCCGCAGCGCCGCCAGGTGCATGCGCCCATGGGCCAGTTCAAGGTCGGCCAGGGCGGCCGCCGTGGCCTCGCGTTTGTCCAAGGCAATGTCCAGACCGGAAGCGAGCAATCGGTCCTGGATGGCGTCCAGGCGGGCGGGGCATTCGGGGTGCCCCGGCCCCATTTCGTGCCGCCAGCAGTCCCTGTGGGTGAAAAAACCGGTGGACTGGCTCATCACTTTTTTACGGTAAGGTTCGCGGCATGCATGCCGACACAACAATCAGACAGCTTCTGGACCAGCTTAACACGGTCATCGTAGGCAAATCGGCCCAGGTTTCAGACTGTGTCGGCTGTCTTCTGGCCGGTGGACACCTGCTGATCGAGGACGTTCCCGGGGTCGGCAAAACCACCCTCGCCCATGCGCTGTCGCGGTCTTTCGGACTGCAGTTTGCGCGCGTGCAGTTCACCGCCGACCTGATGCCCAGCGACCTGGTCGGCATCTCCATCTACGAACGCGGCCGCGAGGGTTTCGTGTTCCACCCCGGTCCGGTGTTCGCGCAGGTGCTGCTGGCCGACGAAATCAACCGCGCCAGCCCCAAGACCCAGAGCGCGCTGCTCGAAGCGATGGAGGAAAAGCAGGTCACTGTCGAGGGTCAGACCCGGGCCCTGCCGGTGCCCTTCTTCGTGATCGCCACCCAGAACCCGTTCGACCAGCTCGGCACCTACGCACTGCCCGAATCGCAGCTGGACCGTTTCCACATGCGCATCTCGCTGGGCTATCCGGACCGCGCCGCCGAGCGCGAGCTGCTGCGCGGCGCCGACCGGCGCGAGCTGATCGAACAGCTGCCGGCCGTGCTCTCGCCGGCCGACCTCGCACGGCTGCAGGCCGAGGTGCTGGCGGTGCACGCGGCCGAGCCGGTGCTGGAGTACCTGCAGGACCTGGTGGCCGCCACACGCTCGGGCCGCTGGTTCGCACAGGGGCTCTCGCCCCGGGCCGCACTGGCGGTGGTGCGGGCCGCCAAGGCGCAGGCCTTTCTGCAAGGGCGCAATTACGTGGCGCCGGACGACATCGCCGCCATCCTGCCGCAGACCGCCGCACACCGCCTGGTGCCAGTCAGCGACGCCGGCCGCGGTGCGATGGAGCAGGTGCGGGCCATGATCGACGCCACGCCCATCCCGTGAACCTGCTGGCCCCGCTGCACGCCCTGCGCCAACGGCTGCGACAGTGGTTCCATGCGCGGCTGCCGCGCAGCGACACCCTGCTGCTGACCCAGCGCAACGTCTACATCCTGCCCACCCGCGCCGGCTGGATGCTGGCGCTGACCCTGCTCCTGCTGCTGGTGGGCAGCATCAACTACCAGCTGAACCTGGGCTATCTGCTGACCTTCCTGCTGGCCGGCAGTGCACTGACCGGCATGCATAGCTGCCACGCCAACCTGCGCGGCCTCACTCTGCACCTGAGCCCACCCGCACCAGTGCATGCCGGTCATGCGGCGGCGCTGGACATCCGGCTGGCCAACGAACAGGGCAAGGCGCGCCACGGCATCGGCATTGGCGTGATCGGTGATGCATCCGCTGGCGACACACACCTGGCCTGGACCGATGTGCCGGCCCAGGGCAGCACGCGCCTGCAGGTCGCAGCGGTGTTTACCCGGCGCGGCCTGCACGCGCTGGCGCCGCTGACTGCGGTCACGCTGTTTCCCATGGGCACCTTCCGCGTCTGGACCGTGTGGCGCCCCGCGGCCCAGGTGCTGGTCTACCCCGCACCCGAGACCCACCCGCCGCCCCTGCCGCCCGGTGAGCCGCAGCCCGGGTTCGCCGGCAGCGCGAGCGTGCAGACCACCGGCGAGTTCGACGGCGTGCGCGCCTACCGGCGGGGCGACCCGCAGAAATCCATCGTCTGGAAGAAGGCGGCTCAGACCTTTGCCGCCGGTCGCGACGACCTGGTCAGCCGGGATGCCCTGTCCACGCAGCGCCAGCAGCTCTGGCTGGACCACACCCGCTGCGGCGCCCCCGACCTGGAATCCCGCCTGTCGCGTCTCACCGCCTGGGTGCTGATGGCCGAGCGCATGGGGCTGGACTACGGCCTGCGCATTCCTGGCCGCGAACTGGCCCCCGACCAGGGGCCGACCCATCGCGCCCGCTGCCTGGAGGCGATGGCTCTGTGCTGACCAAGACACGCCGCAACAGCGAAAAGGGTTTCGCCGACGGGCCGCCCCAAGGCGAAACGCGCCCCCCCGGGGGGCAGCGACCCGCGCAGCGGTGGAGCGTGGGGGCCACGACATTGCCCAGGGACACGCGCGACACCCTGTTCCTGCTGGCCGTCATCGCCTGGGTGGTGATGATGCAGGTCCCGCACATCCCGTGGTGGTGCTCGGCGCTCACCGCTTGCGTGCTGGTCTGGCGCGCCTCGCTCACCCTGCGGGGCCGGCCGCTGCCCGGATGGCGCTGGCGCATCGGCCTGCTGCTGGTCACACTCGCCGCCACCTGGTGGACCCACAAGACCCTGCTCGGCCGCGACGCAGGGGTCACGCTGATCGTCGTGCTGCTGGCGCTCAAGACCCTCGAACTGCGGGCCCGCCGCGATGCCTTCGTGGTGTTTTTCCTCGGCTTCTTCACGCTGCTGACCCATTTCTTCTATTCCCAGTCGCTGCTGACGGCCGCCGGCATCCTGGTCGCGCTGCTGGGGCTGCTGACCGCCGTCGTGAATGCCCACATGCCGGTGGGGCATCCGCCGCTGCGGCAGACCGCTGGCATTGCGGCGCGGCTGGCCCTGCTGGGCGCGCCGATCATGGTGGTGGCCTTCATGCTGTTCCCCCGCCTCTCGCCGCTGTGGGGCGTGCCGGGCGACGGCATGGACGGCCGCTCGGGTCTGTCCGGAAAAATGCGGGTCGGCCAGATCGCCGAGCTGGTGCTGGACGACCGCATTGCGCTGCGTGTGCGCTTTGACGGTCCGGTGCCGCCGCAGCGCGAGCTGTATTTCCGCGGACCGGTGCTCACCGATTTCGACGGCGTCGAATGGAAGCCGCTGCGCTCGGCCTTTCCGCCCCACATGGAACTGCAGGCCAACCTGGCCTTTGCGGGTGAGCCGATCCGTTACGAAGTCACCATGGAGCCGAACCACCGCCCCTGGGTGTTCGTGCTCGAAGCGGCCACCCAGGCGCCCGAGCTGCAGGGCCTCAAGGCATTCATGACGCCGGAGCTGCAGTGGTTCGTGCGGCGGCCGGTGACGGAGCTGGTGCGCTACCGCGCCGAGAGCCACACCCGCTTCCGCCACGGTCCGCTGGAGCCGGTGCTGGCGCTGCAGGACCAGATCGCGCTGCCCCCCGGCTTCAACCCGCGCACCCTGGCCTTCGCCCAGGAACTGCGGCGCGAGCATGGGTCGGGGCCGCAGTCCGCGCCGGCGCTGGTCGAGGCGGCGCTCAACCGCCTGCGCACTGGCGGCTACACCTACACGCTCGACCCCGGGGTCTATGGCCAGCATACGGCCGACGAGTTCTGGTTCGACCGCAAGGAAGGCTTTTGCGAACACATCGCGTCCAGCTTCGTGATCCTGATGCGCGCGCTCGACATCCCGGCCCGCATCGTCACCGGCTACCAGGGCGGCGAGCTCAACGCCGTCGACGGCTACTGGACCGTGCGCCAGCGCGATGCCCACGCCTGGGCCGAGGTCTGGCTGCAGGGCCAGGGCTGGGTGCGCGTGGACCCCACGAGCGCGGTGTCGCCGTCCCGCATCGGTTCGTTCGAGCGATTGGTGGCGCCCCAGGGTGCCATTGGTGCCGCCCTGGGCACGCTGAATCCCACCCTTGCGCAGCAACTGCGCGACGCCTGGGAAGCGGTGAACAACGGCTGGAACCAGTGGGTGCTGAACTACACGCAGGGCAGCCAGCTGGACCTGCTGAAGAATCTGGGCTTCGAGTCGCCGAGCTGGACCGATCTGGCCTATGTGCTGATCGGCGTGGTCGTGCTGGTCAGCCTCGCGGGCGCCGCCTGGGCCCTGTGGGAACGCCAGCAGCACGACCCCTGGCTGCGCACGCTGGCGCGCGTGCGGCGCCGCCTGGCCGCACTTGGCATTGAAGCCGGCGAACACGCCACGCCGCGCGAGCTGGCGCGCGTCGCATCGGCGCAGCTCGGTGACGAGCTTTTCACGCAGCAGCTGAGTGCCTGGCTGCTGCGCCTCGAAGCGCTGCGCTACGCGCCCCACAGCCCGGATACGCTGGCCGCGCTGCAGAAACAGTTTCAACAGATGTCCTGGCCCGAACGGCGGGCAACCCCATGAGCACACGATCCCGCTCCGCCCTGGTGTCCGCACTGCTGCCCCTGTCTCTCGCCTGGGCGGCCGCGCAGGCCCAGACACAGACGCCGGTGGAAACCACACCTGTCGCACCCACCCTGGTACCGGCCACCCCGCTGCCCGCGGCTGAGCCGGCTGGCGAGCCTCTGGCGGCCGAGCCCCGGCCTGCTGCACCACCGCCTGTTGCGCCCGCGCCCACAGCACCTGCAGCGGAGATCACGGTGTACGCCGAGTCGCCGGCGGCCATGGCGTTTGCCGACGACCTGGCCCAGCGCCGCGGTCTCGACCCCCAATGGGTGCGTGAGCAGATCGGCGCCGCCCGCCGCCAGCCCACCGCGATCCGGCTGTCGCTGCCGGCGCCCCGCGCCGCCTACAAGAACTGGGCCGCCTACCGCGCGCGCTTCATCGAACCGGTGCGGCTGCGCGCCGGGCAGCGCTTCTGGGACACCCACCGCGCAGCCCTGGAACGCGCCGAGCGCGAGTACGGCGTGCCCGCCAGCCTGATCGTCGGCGTGATCGGGGTCGAAACCCTGTACGGCCAGCACACCGGCAACTTCCGCGTGATCGACGCGCTGGCCACGCTGGCCTTCGACTTCCCGGCCAGCCACCCGCGCGCCGAAGCCCGGGCCGAGTTCTTCCGCAGCGAGCTGGAACAGTTCCTGAGCCTGACCCACCGCACCGGCATGGACCCGCAGGCCCTGCGCGGCAGCTACGCCGGCGCCATGGGCTGGCCGCAGTTCATGCCCAGCAGCTGGGCGCGCTTCGCGATCGACTTCGATGGCGACAGCAAGATCGACCTGTTCAACAGCCCGGTCGACGCCATCGGATCGGTGGCCAACTACTTCAAGGCCTACGGCTGGCAGCCTGGCCAGCCCACGCACTACCCGGTGAGCTTCGACCTGAACACGCTGGACAAGGACGCCCTGCTCGCCCCCGACATCCTGCCCAGCTTCAGCGCAGAGAGCTTTGCCGCCAAGGGCGCCGTGCTGGAAGCCGAAGCGAAGAAACACATCGGCAAGCTGGCGCTGATCGAACTGCAGAACGGCGACCCGGCCAACGGCGGGTCGGCCCCCACCTACCTCGCCGGCACGGACAACTTCTACGTGGTCACGCGCTACAACTGGAGCAGCTACTACGCACTGGCAGTGATCGAACTGGGCCAGACCGTCGAGGCCCTGGTCAAGCGGCCCTGACCAGCGCGCTCACGCAAGTGAGATCCGCACGTCCACCGACATGTCCTCCTCGCCCCCACCTCGCCGCAGCCCCTTGACCGGCGTGCAGGCGCTGTAGTCGGTGGCAGCCGCGAGGCGGATGTGGCGTTCGTCGGTCGGGCAGCGGTGGGTCACGTCCAGGCTGAGCCAGCGGCGGTTCGCCGGGTCCACGCACACGTCCACCCAGGCGTGGCTGGCCAGATCGGGTTCGTTGGCGGCGTAGAAATACCCGCTGACGTAGCGCGCCGGCAGGCCGATGCTGCGGCACACCGCCACCATCACATGCGCCTGGTCCTGGCACACGCCCAGCCCCCAGTCGAAGGCCTCGAGCGCGGTGGTTTCCACCCCCGTGCTGCCCTTGCGGTACTGCACCTTGTCGGCCACGGCGCCGGCCAGGGCCACCAGGTCGGCGGCGCTCGGCCGTTCACCCCGCGCACGCGCGACCATGAGACCGGGCACCGCCTGCAAGGCCCACATGGCCATGCGCGGGTGCGGCTCTGCCAGCGGGGTCGAGCGCAGGTAGAAGCCGGGCGGCGGCAGGCCAGGCGAGTCGGTGAAATCGGAGACGCCATGGGTCACGACCGTGCCCCGGGCGGTGACGCTGTTCTCGCGCAGGTTCTTCTCGGGCCGCGCGGAGAGCGAGAAGCTGTGCACGCGGTTGCCCTCAATGTCGGGCTGGCTGCACAGGGTGCCGGGCACGCGCAATTCCCAGTGCTCGACGCTCTGGCAGGCACTGCTGACCGGCCACAGGTGCAGCGACTGCACCGTGTAGAGCAGCGGCTGGCTGTAGCGGAAGCGGGTGTGGTGGTGGATGACGAGTTTCATGCGGGCTCCGGTTCGCGCCGGGGACCCGCATGGTACCCGTCCGGATCAGTGACTCGGCACCAGGAAGTCCTGGCTGATGCGACCGCCGAGTTCGTTTACCCGGTCCAGGAACTGGGTCAGGAAAGCGTGCAGGCCGGTCGAGAGGATCTCGTCGATGCGCGCGTACTGCAGGTCGGCCTTGAGCTTGCCGGCGCGGCGCTGGGTTTCGGCCGATATCTCGTTGGCCACCACGCTCAGGTTGGCCACCACCTCGTTCATGCTGGCTGCCAGGCTGCGCGGCATGTCCGGGCGCAGGATCAGCAGCTCGGCCACGCGCTCGGGCGTGATCACGTCTCGGTAGACCTTGCGGTACACCTCGAAGCCGGAGACGGAGCGCAGGATCGCGCTCCAGTGATAGAAGTCGTACTCTTGGTCCTGCTCGCTGGCGGCACCGAAGAAGTCGCTGTGCACCGCGTGGAACTTCACATCCAGCAGCCGCGCCGTGTTATCGGCGCGTTCCAGGAAGGAACCCATGCGGTAGAAGTGGAAGGCCTCGTCCTGCAGCATGGTGCCCACCGCCACACCACGCGACAGGTGCGAGCGGTGCTTGACCCATTCGAAGAAGGCGCCCGGGTCGCGCTCGAAGTCCCTGGACTTGAGGTATCCCGCCAGCTTGAGCCAGGTGGCGTTCTGCGTCTCCCACAGCTCGGTGGTCAGCGCGCCGCGCACCGCCCGCGCGTTCTCGCGCGCCGCGCGCAGGCAGGACACGATGGACGACGGGTTGGACTCGTCGCGCACCATGAAGTCCATGACGTTGCGCGGCGTGATGTCATGGCCGTACTTGGCGGTGTAGCTGGGCATGAGCTCGCTGATCGACAGCAGGCCCTGCCAGCCCACCTGCGCCACCGCGGCGGACTGCGGCAGCAGCGAGGTCTGGTAGTTCACATCGAGCATGCGCGCGGTGTTCTCGGCCCGCTCGGTGTAGCGGGACATCCAGAAAAGGTGGTCGGCGGTACGCGAAAGCATGTCGTGTCTTTCTCAGTTTTCCAGAATCCAGGTGTCCTTGGTGCCGCCGCCCTGCGACGAATTCACCACCAGCGAACCTTCTTTAAGCGCCACGCGCGTCAGGCCACCGGGCACCATCTGCACCTCCTTGCCACTGAGCACGAAGGGCCGCAAGTCGATGTGGCGCGGGGCGATGCCGCTGTCCACATAGGTCGGGCAGGTCGAGAGGCTGAGCGTGGGCTGCGCGATGTAGCCGTCGGGCTTGGCCCTGACCACGGCGCGGAACTCGTCCACCTCGGCTTTGGTCGCAGCGGGGCCGACCAGCATGCCGTAGCCGCCCGCGCCGTGCACTTCCTTGACCACCAGTTCGTGCATGTGGTCGAGCATGTACTTCAGGTCGTCGGGGTTGCGGCCCATGAAGGTCGGCACGTTGTTCAGGATTGGTTTTTCGCCCAGATAGAACTCGATCATCTTGGGCACGTAGGGGTAGATCGACTTGTCGTCGGCAATGCCGGTGCCCACCGCGTTGCAGATGGTCACGTTGCCGCTGCGGTAGACGCCGAGAAGACCGGCGCAACCCAGTGTCGAGGTCGGGCGGAACACCAGCGGGTCGAGGAAGTCGTCGTCCACGCGGCGGTAGATCACGTCCACGCGCCTGGGGCCCTTGGTGGTGCGCATGTAGACGAAGTTGTCCTTGACGAACAGGTCCTGGCCTTCGACCAGCTCCACGCCCATCTGCTGCGCCAGGAACGCATGCTCGAAGTAGGCGCTGTTGTACATGCCGGGCGTGAGCACCACCACCGTGGGCTCGGCGGTGGTGGCGGGGCTGACCGCGCGCAGGGTCTCCAGCAGCAGGTCGGGGTAGTGCGCGACCGGCGCCACGCGGTTCTGGCCGAACAGGTCGGGGAACAGCCGCATCATCATCTTGCGGTCTTCCAGCATGTAGCTCACGCCGCTGGGCACGCGCAGGTTGTCTTCGAGCACGTAGTACTCGCCCTCGCCTTGCGCATTCGGTGCCCGCACGATGTCGACGCCCGCGATGTGCGAGTAGATCTGGCTGGGCACCTGCACGCCCATCATCTCGGGGCGGAACTGCGCGTTCTGGAAGATCTGGTCGGCCGGGATGTGGCCCGCCTTGATGATCTCCTGGTCGTGGTAGACGTCGTGGATGAAGCGGTTGAGCGCGGTCACGCGCTGCACCAGCCCGGCCTGCATGCTCTTCCACTCGTGGGCGGGAATGATGCGCGGGATGAGGTCGAAGGGGATCAGGCGCTCGGTGCCGGCGCCGTCTTCGTCCTTGGCGCCATACACCGCGAAGGTGATGCCGACGCGGCGGAAGATCATTTCCGCCTCCTCGCGGCGCGATGCCATGACTTCCTCGGGTTGTTGTGCCAGCCACCGTGCGTAGTTCAGGTAGTGGGCCCGCACCTCGGTGGGCGAGGCGTTCATTTCGTCAAACATCGGTCGGCTCATGGGCTTTTTCTCCTGCACCCAGCATAGCAAGGAGCGGGCCAGTGGTCACCCGCCGGGGTCCGCCTCATCGCCCTCGTCCGCCACAGGCGCACCCGGATGGTGCCAGTAGCGGCGCACTGCATCCCGGTGGCAATGCACGCTCAAGGGCCCATCGCTGCGCCACAGAGCCGCACCACATTGGGGCAATGCCACCCACCGCATGCCCCGCGCGTCGTAGCGGTCCCGGACCACCGGTGCCGGGTGCCCGAACCGGTTGCGGTAGCCCGACTGGACCAGCGCCACCGAAGGCCGCAGGGTGTTGAGCAGCACCGGGCTGCTGGACGAGGCACTGCCGTGGTGCGGTGCCAGCAGCAGGTCGGCCCGCAACTGTGGCTGCGCCAGCGCCAGCCGGGTTTCGCGCTCGGCATCCAGATCGCCGCTGAGCCAGGCCCAGCGCCGGCCATTGCCCACGCGCAGCACGCAGGACATGGCGTTGCTCGGCAGCCGTCCCTGGCCGGTGTCGTCAAAGTGTTCCGGCGACGGATGCAGCACTTCGAAGTCCACCCCGTCCCAGTGCCAGCGCTGACCGGCCAGGCAGCGCTCACCCTCGCCGAACGAGGACAGCCAGCGCGCCCTTGGCCAGGCCGCGTGCACCGCGCCCGAACCACCCGAGTGGTCGCTGTCGCGGTGGCTCACCACCACCATGTCGGGCGCCTCGCCCAGCGCGCGC
This sequence comes from Hydrogenophaga sp. NH-16, assembly GCF_004006415.1. Lineage (NCBI taxonomy): Bacteria > Pseudomonadati > Pseudomonadota > Betaproteobacteria > Burkholderiales > Comamonadaceae > Hydrogenophaga > Hydrogenophaga sp. NH-16. Next base: position 569,184 of record NZ_CP029344.1, on the reverse strand, counting down.
AGCAGCGGCACCACCACCCGGTCGCCAGCGTCGCTGCCGGGGCCGTAGCGCGGACCGGTGTCGTAGAGCAGGCTGTGGCCGGCGGTGCGCACCAGCACCGCACTGCCCTGGCCGACGTCCACCGCCAGCACCTCGAACTCGCCGGTCTCAGGCCGCTGGGGTGTCCAGGCCAGCATCGGCGCCAGCAGCACCAGGCCGGCCGAACGCAGCGACCACGGCAGGCGCAGCACCAGCAGCAGCCCGCCGGCCACTCCACACAGCGCCAGCGGCAGGGGCGGGATGGGCTGAAACAGCGTGGCCCAGCGCCAGCCGCCCAGCCACTCCAGACACACCACCAGCCCCTGAACGGCCCACGCCGCCAGATCCCACAGCGGCGGCACGATCACGCCCAGCATGGCCAGCGGCGTGACCACACCCGTCACCCAGGGAATGGCCAGCAGGTTGGCCACCAGCCCCGCCAGCGACAGCTGCCCGAACAGCAGCACCCCCAGCGGCGCCAGCGCCACCGTGACGACCGCCTGCTCGCGCAGCAGGCGGCGCACCGGCCCCGCCTTCTGCCGCGATCCCGAGGCGAACAGGATGCCCACCGCCACAAAGCTGAGCCAGAACCCCGGCTGCACCAGCGCCCAGGGGTCCAGCGCCAGCACCGCCACCATCGCCAGCAGCCAGACCAGGGGCCAGGGCCACTGGCGCACGCCCTGCCGCAGCCCCACCACCAGCGCCAGCATCAGCACCGTTCGTTGCGCCGGCACGCCCCAGCCCGAAAACAGCGCGTAGGCCGCCGCGGCCGCCACACCACCCCAGGCCGCCGCCCGCGGTGCCGGCACCGCCAGCAGCACCCCCGGCCACGCATGGGCCCAGCGCCGCCAGCCCCAGCCGATGCACGCCGTGGCCAGCCACGCAAACACGGTGACATGAAGACCGGAGATGCTCATCAGATGAGCCACACCCGTGTCGCGGAAAAGGGTCCAGTCGCTGCGCTCGATCGCCGCCTGGTCACCCACCACCAGCGCCGCCAGCACACCGGCGCTGCGCGGTTCCTGCACACGCGCAGCGATGCGGTCCGCCACCCACTGGCGCGCCGCTTCGACCGGGTGGCCGCCGCTGGCGCCGAGGAACACCGGCGCGGGGTCGCGCGGGCCATCGCGCAGGTAGCCGGTGGCGCCGATGCCCTGCTCCCAGAGCCAGCGCTCGCGGTCGAAGCCATGGGGGTTGGAGGCACCGTGCGGACGCTTGAGACGCACCGTCAGCCGCCAGGCGTCGCCCGCGCGCCAGGTGCGCCCCGTTCCCTGACCCCGGAAGTCGCTGATCAGCAGCCGCGGCGGCAGATCCACCGCCAAGCCGTCCCTCGTCGCCGATGCCACGGCGAACTCGAAGCGGTCGCTGTCGGCGCCGCGCTGGGGCATGGTGGCCACCTGCCCGGTGACCACCAGGTTCACGCCCTCCAGCGGGGCGCTCAGCGCCTGCGCCTGGTGGCGCGCAGCGCGCAGGCCCGTTGCCCCGGCCGCCGCGAGCGCACCCGCCAGCAGGGCGGCGCCCAGCGCAAGCCCGGCACGTCGCCTGGCCCCGACCCGTGCAGCAACGCCGGCCAGCAAGAGCGCCGCCGCCAGCAGCCCCGCGTACCCCGCCACCGGCCACAGCCGGGCCTGCAGAAGCTGCAGCGCCACCCCCAGCACCGCGCCAGGCAGCACCGCCCACAGCGGGTGCATCAGACGGTCCGCCGGACAGCCGTGCGCCGTGGCGCGGGACTTGCTAGTTTTTGTCGAACGCGCGCGGCAGCCCGCCCTGGCAGCGTTTTCATTGTTTGTGACTCCCTGTTGAAAGTGACCCCAGCATGGCCATCCATGTCGCCCTGAGCCACATCACCCATTATCGGTACGACCGCCTGGTCAAACTCGGCCCGCAGGTGGTCCGCCTGCGGCCGGCACCGCACAGCCGCACCAAGGTGCTGTCGTACTCGCAGAAGATCGAACCGGGGGGTCACTTCATCAACTGGCAGCAGGACCCCTTCGCCAACTACCAGGCGCGCCTGGTCTTCCCCGAACCCACCACCGAATTCAAGGTCACGATCGACCTGGTGGTCGAGATGGCGGTCTACAACCCGTTCGACTTCTTCCTCGAACCACGCGCCGAGAAGTTCCCCTTCACCTACGACGAATCCCAGAAGCGGGAACTGGCCCCCTACCTGGCCACCGCACCGATGACGCCCCTGCTCAAGGGCTATCTGGAGCAGGTCGACCGCAGCGAGCAGCGCACCATCGATTTCCTGGTCGGCATCAACCAGAAGCTCTGGAAGGACATCGCCTACACCATCCGCATGGAGCCGGGTGTGCAGACGCCAGAGGACACTCTCACGCTCAAGAGCGGCTCCTGCCGCGACTCGGGCTGGCTGCTGGTGCAGTTGCTGCGCCACCTGGGCCTGGCCGCGCGCTTCGTCTCGGGTTACCTGATCCAGCTGACACCCGACGTGAAAGCCATCGACGGCCCCAGCGGCCCCGAGAAGGACTTCACCGACCTGCATGCCTGGTGCGAAGTGTTCCTGCCCGGCGCCGGCTGGATCGGTCTGGACCCGACCTCGGGCCTGCTCGCCGGTGAGGGCCACATTCCGCTGGCCTGCACGCCGCAGCCCTCCAGCGCCGCGCCGGTGGAAGGCGGCGTGGACAAGTGCGAGGTCGAGTTCAGCCACGAGATGAAGGTCATGCGCATCCACGAATCGCCGCGCGTGACCAAGCCCTACACCGAAGACCAGTGGAACGAGGTGCTGAAGCTCGGTGAACAGGTGGACGCCGATCTGGTGAAGGGCGACGTGCGCCTGACCCAGGGCGGCGAGCCCACCTACGTGGCCATCAGCGACCGCGACGCCGCCGAGTGGAACACCGACGCCCTGGGCCCGACCAAGCGCGGCTACGCCACCGAACTGCTGGGCCGCCTGCGCGAGCGCTACGGCGACGGCGGCTTCGTGCACATGGGCCAGGGCAAGTGGTACCCGGGCGAGCAGTTGCCGCGCTGGGCGCTGTCGGTGTTCTGGCGTGCTGACGGCGAACCCTGCTGGGGCAACCCGGCCCTGCTGGCCGACGAGCGCGACGAAGCCCGCTACACCGCCGACGACGCGCAGCGCTTCACGCAGGCACTGGCGCGCCGCCTGGGCCTGTCGACCCAGTACATCACCCCCGGCTACGAAGACACCTGGTACTACCTGTGGCGCGAACGGCGCCTGCCGGTCAACGTCGACCCCTTCGACAGCAAGCTCGACGACGAGCTGGAACGCCAGCGCCTGCGCCGCGTGTTCGGCCAGGGCCTGGACGCCACCGTGGGCTACGTGCTGCCGCTGCAGGCCTCGGGCCACGGTCCGCTCTCGAACAACGGCAAGAGCGCCTACCACCGCGTCAGCGGCACGGTCTGGTCCACCGGTCCCTGGTTCTTCCGCGACGAGCGCATGTACCTGATTCCGGGTGATTCGCCCATGGGCTACCGCCTGCCGCTGGACTCCCTGCCCTGGGTGTCGATGGGCGACTACCCCTACCACATCGAGCAGGACCCGCACAGCGCACGCGACCCGCTGCCCACCGGCTCGGCGCTGCGCCACCAGGTGCACCCGCACACCGTGGGCGGCGGTTTTGCCGAAGGCGGCACCGTGTCGCTGCAGGGCACCGACTGGTTCGACGAACAGGGACCCGGCGGCGAGGTCGAGGCGCTTGGCCTGCGCCGTGGCCAGCCGCACCCGGCCTCTTCGCCGGCGCAGCAGCTCTCGTCCCGCTTGCCGCGGCGCGGCGAATCGGCCGCCTGGCTGACCCGCACCGCGCTGGTGGTGGAGGCGCGCGACCCGCAGCGCGCCAACGGCCCCAAGGCCGAGAAGGCCAGTGGCGGCAAGGTCCAGCACCTCTACGTGTTCATGCCACCGATGCAGCGGCTGGAGGACTACCTCGACCTGCTCTCGGCGGTGGAGGACACGGCCGAGCGCCTGGGCATGAAGATCGTGCTCGAAGGCTATCCACCGCCGCGCGACCCGCGCCTGAAGATGCTGCAGGTCACGCCCGACCCCGGTGTGATCGAGGTCAACATCCACCCCAGCAGCAGCTTCGAAGAGCTGGTCGAGCGCACCGAGTTCCTCTACGAGGCCGCGCACCAGACCCGCCTGTGCGCCGAGAAGTTCATGACCGACGGCCGCCACACCGGCACCGGCGGGGGTAACCACTTCGTTCTCGGCGGCGCCACGCCGTCGGACTCACCCTTCCTGCGCAAGCCCGAGCTGCTGGGCAGCCTGGTGGCCTACTGGCACAACCACCCCTCGCTGTCCTACCTGTTCAGCGGCCTGTTCATCGGCCCGACCAGCCAGGCCCCGCGCGTGGACGAGGCGCGCAACGACCAGCTCTACGAGCTGGAGATCGCGCTCAACCAGATCGAACAGAACCGACAGCGCTTCGGCCAGGACATGCCGCCCTGGCTGGTGGACCGCACGCTGCGCAACATCCTGATCGACGTCACCGGCAACACCCACCGCAGCGAGTTCTGCATCGACAAGCTCTACTCGCCCGACTCGTCCACCGGCCGCCTGGGCCTGCTGGAACTGCGGGCCTTCGAGATGCCGCCGCACGCCCGCATGAGCATCGCCCAGCAGCTGCTGCTGCGCGCCCTCATCGCGCGCTTCTGGCAGCAGCCCTGGCGCGGCCAGCTCACCCGCTGGGGCACCGAGCTGCACGACCGCTTCCTGCTGCCGACCTTCATCCGCATGGACTTCGAGGACGTGCTGGCCGATCTGGCCGGGGTGGGCTACCGCTTCGACATGGCCTGGTTCGAGCCGCACTTCGAGTTCCGTTTCCCGCTGGTGGGCCAGGTGGCCGCGCGCGGCATCGAACTCACCCTGCGCAACGCGCTGGAGCCCTGGCATGTGATGGGCGAGGAAGGCGCGCCCGGCGGCACGGTGCGCTATGTGGACTCGTCGCTGGAGCGCATCGAGGTGCGCGTGAGCGGCTACAACGACAGCCGCTACGTGATCACCTGCAACGGCCGCGCCCTGCCCCTGCAGCCCACCGGCACCGCGGGCGAACACGTGGCCGGTGTGCGCTACAAGGCCTGGAACCCGCCCTCGGCGCTGCACCCGTCGATCGGCGTGCACGCACCGCTGACCTTCGACATCGTCGACACCTGGATGCACAAGTCGCTTGGCGGCTGCCAGTACCACGTCGCCCACCCGGGCGGCCGCAACTACGACAGCTTCCCGATCAACGCCTACGAGGCCGAAAGCCGGCGCCTCTCGCGCTTCTTCCAGATGGGCCACACCGCGGGCAAGCTGGTGGTGAACGCCGCGACACCCAGCCGGGAGTTCCCGTTCACGCTGGATTTGCGCCAGTGATCGCAGCCACGGGTCTTTGAAGGATGCAACGGCCCGAACCGCCCCGGGGTCCCCCAAAGAAGGAGCCACGGGCATACTCCAGAGCCGTGACCCCGGAAGAATCCAGAGACAACCTGTTCGACGAACTCAGCCCCGAATCCCCCGGGGACTGGGCCCTGTCGTGGTCGGTGCCCGCCGACGCCGGGCACCGCGACGAGCTGCGCGACAGCGGCGACCCGCGGGCCCTGGCCCCGCGCTGGGGCCGCTTCTTCGACCACGTAGGCACCGACGGTCTGGCCGACCTGAACCGCCGCGCCGAGAACCTGCAGCGCCAAATCCGCGACAACGGCGTCACCTACAACGTCTACGCCGACGCCGCCAGCGGCCTGCAGCGCCCCTGGGCGCTCGACCTGTTCCCCATGATCGTGGACCCGCTGGAATGGGCACAGATCGAGGCCGGCGTGCTGCAGCGCGCGCGCCTGCTCAACGGCATGATGGCCGACCTCTATGGCCCGCAGGAGCTGCTGCGCCGCGCCCTGCTGCCCACGGCGCTGGCCCAGGGCCACCCCGGCTACCTGCGCGCCATGAAGGGTGTGACGCCGCCGGGCAACACCTGGCTGCACATCGCCGCCTTCGACCTCGCGCACGGTCCCGATGGTCGCTGGTGGGTGGTCGGCCAGCGCACCCAGGCGCCCTCGGGTCTGGGCTACCTGCTGGAAAACCGCATCGCCATCGCACGGCAGTTCCCCAAGGCCTTTGCCGGCATGAAGGTGCAGCGCCTGGCTGCCAGCTACCGGGCGCTGATGGACGGCATCAAGGCGCTGTCGCCCGAGGGTGAGGACGCGCGCATCGCCCTGCTCACGCCCGGCCCCTACAACGAAACCTACTTCGAGCAAGCCTACCTGGCGCGCTACCTGGGCCTGACCCTGGTCGAGGGCAACGACCTGACGGTGCGCGACCAGCGCCTCTACCTCAAGACACTCAAGGGCCTGGAGCCGGTGCACGCGCTGATCAAACGCGTGGACGACCAGTGGCTGGACCCGCTGGAGCTGCGCCCGGACTCCGGCCTGGGCGTGCCCGGCCTGCTGCAGGTGCTGCGCGCGGGCAACCTGCTGCTGGCCAACGCACCGGGCTCGGCGCCGCTGGAATCGAGCGCGCTGCTGGGCTTCCTGCCCGCCATCAGCCGCCACCTGCTGGGCGAGGAACTGGAACTGCCCTCGCTGGCCACCTGGTGGTGCGGCGAAGACGCTGCGCTGCGCGAGGTGCTGCCCCTGCTCAAGGGCGGCGTGATCAAACCCACCTACCCTGGCTCGGGTCTGGAGACGGCCATCGGCCAGAGCCTGAACGCCCGCGAGCTGGACGAATGGTCGGGCCGCATGGTGCGCCACCCCGACGACTACACCGTGCAGTCCTGGTTGCCGCTCTCGCAAACGCCCACCTGGACCGGCGAGCGCCTGTTGCCGCGCTCGGCCATGCTGCGCGTGTTCGCGCTGGCCGACGGGCCGCAGAGCTGGCGCGTGCTGCCCGGCGGGCTGGTGCGGCTGGCGCCCCGCGGTCAGCTGATGGCGTCCATGCAGCGCGGCGGATCCAGCGCCGACTGCTGGGTGATGACCGACGGCGAGGTCGACACCACCAGCCTGCTGCAGTCGCAGCCCAGCACCCTGGCCCTGGCGCACCAGAAACGCCCGGTCACCAGCCGCGCGGCCGAAAACTTGTTCTGGCTGGGCCGCTACACCGAGCGCGCCGAAAACGCGGTGCGGCTCGCGCGCATCGTGCTCGACCACCTTGGTGGCGAAGAGCCCAGCTCGCGCGCCCTGCTGGCCTGGCTCTCGGCCACCGCCCGCGAAAACGCCCTGGTGCTGGACGACGTGCCCGGCGCCGAGCAGGCCGCGCGCGTGTTCGCGCGCTCGCTCATGGCCAGCCTGTCGCCCGCGCCGGGCTCGCCACTGGCGGGCCAGAGCTGCAGCGTGGGCCACAACCTGCGCGCGCTCAAGGGCGCGGCCGCCCAGGTGCGCGACCGGCTCTCGCCCGAGCACTGGAACCTGATCGAACACGCCGAGGCCAGCTTCGCGCAGGACTGCGCCGCCATGGCGGCCGACGCCGAGTACGGCACCGCCGAGGCGCTGGCCGCGCTCGCGGCGCTGAGCGAGCGGCTGGCTGCCATCACCGGCGCGCAAACCGACCGCATGGTGCGAGACAACGGCTGGCGCCTGCTGTCCGTGGGCCGCCACATCGAGCGGCTGATCACGCTCTCGCGCGCGCTCTCGCTCGGGCTGGAGCACCGCTGCATGGACGACCCGACGGGCTTCGAGGCGGTGGTCGCGCTGTTCGACAGCACCATCACCTTCCACGCCCAGTACCAGCAGCGGCGCGACATGGTGGCGCTGATCGATCTCCTGGTGATGGACCGGGACAACCCGCGCTCCATCGCCTGGGTGGTGCAGACCCTGCGCTCGCGGCTGGCCAAGCTCTCGCAGAGCGCCACGCCACAGGACGCGGTGCTGGCCCAGGGCCTGCCCGACCCCGACGTGTGGGTGCTGACCGAGCTGAGCAGCTGGCAGCGCGAGGGGCAGACCATGCGCTACAGCACCCTCGCCGAGCTGCTGGACGGCTGCGAGACCGCGGCGGCCGAGCTGTCCGACGAAATCACGCGGCTGCACTTCAGCCACGCCGACCGCAAGACGCGAAGCGTCGGCGTCTGAGCCATGGACCTGCGCATCCTGCATACCACCACCTACCGCTACCAGGGCAGCGTGGACCTGGCGCAGCACATGGTCCACCTCTCGCCGGTGGACACGCCCACCCAGACCGTGCGGTCGCACACGCTGACGATCTCGCCCGAACCGGCGGCCCGCAGCCAGACCACCGACGCCTTCGGCAACCTGCGCACCTTCTTCTCGCTGCAGGCGCCGCACGAGGTGCTCACCGTCACGGCCGACAGCCGGGTGGACACCCGCGCGCCCGCGCCGCTGCCCGACGACCCGGCCTGGCAGACGCAGACCTGGGAAGCCGTGCGCGATCATTTCCGCTACCGCGCCCGCGCCCCCTACGACCCCGCCAGCGAATTCCTGTTTGCGTCCCCCCATGTCCCGCGCGACGACGCCTTCACCGCCTTTGCCCGGCCCGCTTTTGCGGGCGGCCTGCCCATGCTGTCCGCCGTGCGTGCGCTCATGGAGCGCATCCACAGCGGGCTGACCTACGAAACCGCCAGCACCGAAGTCAACACCCCGGCCCTGGTTGCGCTGGCGCAGGGCAAGGGCGTGTGCCAGGACTTCGCCCACATCATGACCGGCTGCCTGCGCAGCCTGGGCCTGCCTGCGCGCTATGTCAGCGGCTACCTGCTCACCCAGCCTCCACCGGGCCAGCCGCGCCTGATCGGCGCCGACGCCTCGCACGCCTGGGTCTCGGTCTACGTGCCCCTGCCACCGGGAACCGGCGCGCAGGCCGGCGACGAACCGGCGCTGGGCGCCTGGTTCGACTTCGACCCCACCAACAACCGCTGCGGCTGGGGCAGCCCCGGCGAGGACTATGTGACGCTGGCCACCGGCCGCGACTTCGCCGACGTCTCGCCCATGCGCGGCGTCATCCAGGGCGGCGCCCGCCACACGCTCGACGTGGCCGTCACGGTGGCACCACCCTACGAGCTGGAGGCGCTGCAGAACCCGCCCGCGGGCCGGTAACATCGCGCGATCGGCCGCAGTGCGTGGCCATTTCCAACGGAGCACACCATGGGCAAGGAACAGCGCAACGAAAAGATGAGCAAGAAACCGAAAAAGGACACGTCGGTGCCCAAGGGCCCGGTCAGTTCCGACCGTCCGGTCCCGCCGGTCACCGCGGTGATCCCGCGCGGCAAGGACAAAGACAAATTCAAGTGAGCCGGGGACGGTCCTCATGAAAGCCACCTGGAACGGCGCCGTGGTCGCCGAGAGCGACGACACGGTGCTGGTCGAAGGCAACCACTACTTCCCCGAGGGCGCGCTCAACCGCGCTTTCGTCACGTTCAGCAACCACCGGACCACCTGCCCCTGGAAGGGCGAGGCCAAGTACCTCTCCCTGCTGGTCAACGGCGAGCTCAATGCCGACGCCGCCTGGTACTACCCGGACCCCAAGCCCGAAGCCGAGAACATCCGCGGACGGGTCGCGTTCTGGAAAGGCGTCAAGGTCGAGGGCTGAGCCACCGCGCGGCAGGCGCTCAGGCCGCCTGCGCGCCCAGCTTGCGCAGCTTGGCGCACCACTGCGCCACGCCCTTCTCGCCCAGCCGGTCCACCAGCCCGACCAGGGTTTCGTGCACCGGGGCGATGCCCACAAAGCCCAGGATGTTGCGCTCCAGCGACTTGACGCTGTGGGCGCGGAAGTACCAGCGGTATAGCAGCGCCGGCATGCCCATGGTCACCACGATGCGGGCCGAGCGCCCGCCCAGCGCCTTCTTGCCAAACGGGTTCTGCTCGTCGCGGTGAAAGGCGAAACCGGGCCGCGCCACCTGTTCCAGAAAACCCTTGAGTACGGCCGGCATGTCGCCCAGCCAGAGCGGAAAACACAGCACCAGGTGCTGGCACCAGGCGATGTCGTCCTGGGCGGTCTTCAGCCCTTCGGGCAGCGCACCGCGCTCCCAGTCGGCCGCGCTTCGCAGCATCGGAAAGTCCAGCGCCCCCACATCCACCCGCCGGATCTGATGGCCCGCCGCCTGCGTGCCCTCGGCATAGGCATCGATCAATTGGTGCAGCAGATGGCGCGCCCCGATGTCGGGATGGCCGTTGACGATCAGGATGCGGCGTGTTTCGGTGCTCATGGCGTGGCTCCCAAAAAACCCATGCTGCACCCGTGCCGCAGCGCCGTCCTTGACCCGGCTCAAGCCTTCTGGAACTCCGGGTCCACAGGCACCTGCAGGCCGGTAGCGAGCTGGTTGGTCTTGGCCGCCAGCGCGATGATGGACAGCAGCTCGGCGTGCTGCTCGCGCGTCATGCCCTTGGCCGTGGCGGCCGCCGTGTGCGAGTGCACGCAGTAGCTGCAGCCGTTGATGATGGACGCGGTGATGTAGACCATCTCCTTGGTCAGCGGGTCCAGCGTGGACGGCGTGGCCATCACCCGCTTGACCTCGGCCCAGGTCTGCTCCAGCAGCGCCGGATCGAAGGCCAGGTAGCGCCACATGTTGTTGATGAAGTCGGTCTTTCGCGTGGCACGGATGTCGTCGAAGATGGCCTTGATGCGCGGGTCGGCCTCGGGGTTCTGGGGCGGGGTGATGGTGGACATGGGCGTCTCGGGTGGGTCAACGGGGCTTGCGCGCCGCTGAACGTTTGTCAGGCTTGGGTTTGCGCTCCGGGCTGATGTGCCCCTCGTCGCGCAGTTTCTTCTTTCGCGCTGCACGTTCGGCGTCGGCCTGTTTTCCAGCCTTGAGCCAGCGCGCGAACTGCTCGGGCGTCTCCAGCGTGATGCGGCCGATGTGCAGGGCGCGGAAATCGGCGATCACCAGCTCGGCGGCCTTCTGCATGTTCACCCGGCCGCCTCCGGCCAGCGCGCCGCGCTTGCGGCCGATGGCTTCGACCAGCTCGTCGTCGTGGGTCTGGGCCCAGGCCTCGGGCGACAGGCCCAGCTGGTAACGCGCCTCCATGAGCGCCGGATAGTCGGTCTTGAGCTTGGCGATCAGCTCGTAGGCCACCTCTTCCTCGTCGTAGGCGTTTTTGCCCACCGCGCCGCTGGCGGCCAGGTTGTATCCGCTCTCGGGCACGAAGATGCGCGGCCAAAGCATGCCCGGCGTGTCGTACAGATAGAAGTCGTCGGCCAGCGCGATGCGCGCCTCGGTGCGCGTCACGCCGGCCTCGTCGCCGGTCTTGGCGGCGCGCTTGCCCTTGAGCGTGTTGATCAGCGTGGACTTGCCGACGTTGGGGATGCCGCAGATCAGCACCCGCATGGGTTTGACCATGCCGCCGCGCCTGGGCGCCAGCTCGAAGCAGGCGTCGATGAGCGCCCGCGCCGGTGCGGTGACGCTGGCGTCCAGCGCGATGGCGCGCGTGTCGGGCTGGGCGTTGTAGTGCGCCAGCCAGAGCGCGGTGCGCGCCGGGTCGGCCATGTCCTGCTTGTTGAGCACCTTCAGCGTCGGCCGGCCGCTGGTGAGCTGCTGCATCAGCGGGTTGGCGCTGCTGCCGGGCAGGCGCGCGTCGAGCATTTCGATCACGACGTCGATTTCCTTGACGCGCTCGGCGATCGCCTGCCGCGTGAGGTGCATGTGACCGGGGAACCACTGGATGCTCATGTAATGCCGTTCTGTGTGCGTGGCCGCTGCGTGCCACAATAATTTTTCTTACCAACCACAAGAGGAGACCCCATGGCCATCACCGTGAAGATCGATCTGGGCTACGAATTCAACGTCAAGGCCAAAGCCGCCGAGGTGTTCGAGCTGCTGTCGGACGTGCCGACATCGGTCAGCCATTTTCCCAAAGTCGACCAGCTGGTCGATCTGGGTGGCAACAGCTACCGCTGGGAGATGGAAAAGGTGGGTACGGCCCAGGTCAACATCCAGACGGTCTACGCCTGCAAGTACGTCAGCAAGTGGGACGCGGCCAAGGGCCAGGGCACGGTGAAGTGGACCCCGGTCAAGGGCGTGGGCAACGCCCTGGTCTCAGGCAGCTGGGACATCAGCGACCAGAAAAAGCACACGGCGATTGCGCTCGCCATCCAGGGCGACATCGAGGTGCCGCTGCCCGGGCTGATGAAGATGGTGGTGGTGCCGGTGGTCGAAGGCGAGTTCGAGAAGCTGGTCGAAAAATACATCGCCAACCTGATCAAGCGCTTTGGCGGCGAGGCCTGATCAAGAAGCGCTGCGGACCTGCAGCTCCGCCAGCGGGCAGGCGTTGATGATCGCGGTGGTGAGCACCAGGCCGGCCGAGGCGTAGGCCAGCACCTGCAGCAGGCCGGTGAGCGAAAACACCGCCACCAGAAGAATGGCGGCGCCGGAGAGCAAGCGGTAGGCCCGGTCTGCGCCGGTGAGGCTGTACATGATGGGAAATGCAGGTTCAGGGAAAGCCCTGGACTCTAGCCAGACCCCGGCCCCACGGCTTTGATACTTCTCAACTTGTCCCAAGATTTCCGGGACAAGCTTGTGGATAAGCTTGGAGAAGTCCTGTACGGGGCTCCCAAGTCCTTGATGTACAAGGGCATTCTTCAATCTGCCTGTTGAACAGGCAGGCACTGGCAACCCGCCCAATGGTTAGATTCGGACCATGCCGACAGAAGATATCCCCCGCCGCTGGGTTCTGGACCTTCCCGAACAGGGCCTTGCGCTGCAGGCCCCCGAGCAGCGCACCCTGCTGCAGACCCTGCAGGCCGCTGGCGTGCCCTGGCCGGCCTCCTGTCGCAACGGCACCTGCCGGACCTGCATCGGCCGGCTCACCGAGGGACAGGTGCGCTACGGCGTGGACTGGCCCGGGCTGCTGCCCGAAGAAAAGACCGCGGGCGCGGTGCTTCCCTGTGTGGCTTACCCACTCAGCGATGTGAGGCTGGAGGGTCCGGGCGACTGAGCCCGCTCAGGCCTTCAGGTGCTGGGCGAAGAACGCCAGGGTGCGCTCCCAGGCCAGCTTCGCGGCGGCGGCGTCAAAGCGCGGCGTGGTGTCGTTGTTGAAGCCGTGCTGGGTGCCCGGGTACTGGTGCGCGGTGTAGCGCACCCCGGCGGCCTTGAGCGCGGCCTCGTAGGCCGGCCAGGCGGCGTTGATGCGCTCGTCCACCGCGGCGAAGTGGATCAGCAGCGGCGCCTTGACCTTGGCGGCGTCCTCCACCGGCGGGTGGTTGCCGTAGAAGGGCACGGCAGCCGCCAGGTCGGACAGCTGCGTGGCCAGGAAATGCGCCATGCCACCGCCGTAGCAGAAGCCCACCACCCCCAGCTTGCCAGTGCCGTCGGCGCGCGCCTTGAGCACGGCCGCCGCGGCCAGGAAGTCCTGCCGGGTCTTGGACTGGTCGAGCTGGGCGAACAGCGCGCGGGCCTTGTCCTCGTCGCCGGGGTAGCCACCCAGCGGCGTGAGCGCATCGGGAGCCAGCGCCAGGTAGCCGTCCACCGCCAGCCGGCGGGCGATGTCCTCGATGTGCGGGTTCAGGCCACGGTTCTCATGCACCACCAGCACCGTCGGCAGCTTGCCCGAGGCCTTGGCCGGTTTGGCCAGGTAGGCCTTGACCTTGCCAGAACCATTGGGCGAGTCCACGTCGATGCGCTCGGTGGTGATGCGCGGATCGCCCTGGGGCACCACCTGGGCGATTGCGAAGTCCGGGCTGAGCGCCGCGAGCAGACCGGCGGCCGTGATGCCCCCGACCGCGAACTTCGCCGCCTTGTCCAGAAACCCCCGGCGGTCGATGTCGCCGTGCACGTAGGCGTCGAAAAGGATGAGCAGTTCCTGGTCGAAATCGGCGGCGGTCAGGCGCGGGGTGGGTGCCATGGCGGTCTCCTGGATGAAAAGGAGGGCACAGGATAGGACCGGAGACCGCAGGAATTCACCGCCGCGGACATACACCCTGCACCAGCAGGGTTTCGCAACAGACTCAGGCCGCCTGGGCCACCACCGAGCGCGGCATCAGGCGGGCCGGGGACACGTACTCCTGCCGGTAGACCTCGAACGGCATGGAATCGGCCGCTTCGATGGCCTGCTGAGCCGCCAGTGAGCTCACCGCCATGTCCACGTAGCGAGACTGTTGCTGCGCATTCCAGGGCAGGTCCAGCAGCTGTTGGCGGATGGCACGCGAGCGGGTGCGGACAAAGTCGATGAACGAGGAACCGTGCTGCTGCCGGGTGGCGGCCAGCACACGCGCCGACGGCAGCGTGTCCGGGGACAGCAGCGCGGCACGCGCTGCGGCGACCGCCTCGCGATGCGAGGCGCCACCATGCAGCGCGTCCAGGTGGTCGGCAATCGGCGCAAGCTGGTCGAGGATCTCCAGCCCCCAGTCCTGCAGCGCCACTTCGCTCCCGCCGCGCAGCAGGTGCAGGCCGGGTTCGCGGCCGCGCGCAGCGGTCAGGTGCTGGTTGTGGGCCAGTTCGCGGATTTCCTCCGGTGTGTCCGGCGGGCTGTCCGACAGCAGACAGTGCAGCAGGAACACGTCCAGGAAGCGCAGCGTGGCCGCATCGATGCCGATGGCCTCGAAGGGGTTGAGGTCCATCAGGCGCACCTCGATGTACTCGACCCCGCGCTCGCGCAGGGCGTGCAGCGGGCGCTCGCCCTGGTGGATCACGCGCTTGGGCCGGATGGTGCCGTAGAACTCGTTCTCGATCTGCAGCAGCGTGGTGGCCAACTGGTTGTAGTCGCCACCGGGATTGCGGATGCCCACCGTTTCGTAGGCCGGCCACGGCCGTGTGAGCGCGTCGTGCAGCGAGGCCGCATAGCCTTCGAGGCTGTTGTAGCTCACGGCCAGCGAGGACTGTGCATCGCTCTGGTAGCCCAGGCGCCCCATGCGCAGGCTGGTGCCGTGTGGCATGTGCAGGGTGCCGCTGCTGCCGAGAGGCTGCAGCTCGTGCTGGCGCCCTTCGACGAAGGTCGAGCACAGGGCCGGCGATGCCCCGAAGAGCGTGAGCAGCAGGAAGGCGTGGCGACGGAAGTTGCGGATGAGCGCGAAGTAGCCCTGGTTGTCCACCCCGGGCAACGACCAGTTGTAGTGGATGCCGCTGATGGTCTGCATGCGGCGGCCGTAGCGGTGCCCCAGGCCCATGCGGTAGACGCTCTTGGCCCGCCCGACATTGGAGGAGCCGTAGCGCCCGAGCGGAATGGTTTCATCGGTCGGCAGGCCACACGGCATGCTGGACGCCCAGAGCATCTCTTCACCCGCCGCACCGCCCTGTGCCTGCAGGCTGCGCAGGGTGAACTGGTGGATCTCGGTGAGTTCGGCCAGGCAGCTCTCCACGCTGGCGTGCACACCGGTGATCAGCTCCAACTGCGATTCGGAATAGTCGGTGGTGATGTGCGGGTGCGTGAGCGCGCTGCCGAGCGCCGCGGGGTGCGGCGTCAGCGCGAGCTTGCCGTCGGGTTGCGACCTCAGGCTCTCCTTCTCCAGGCCACGCCGCATACCTCGCAGTCGTTCGGCTCCCAGGCTCTCCAGCCGCTGTTCCAGGGTCTTCATGGTGGTTTCTAGTCTTGACCGGGGCCGGACCTTAGCACGCCACCGGAATTTCCGCTGCAGGCACGGGCATGGGCTCCTGTGGCAGCGTTTGCGCCCGCAGCCAGGCCTCCACACGGGCCGGGTCGTTGGACTCGCGCAGCTCGTCGAACGCACGCTGACCTTCGGGATAGCGCTTGCGCAGGTAGTTCAGCCACTGCTTGAGCCGGCCGGCGCGGTGCCGCCGCTCGACCCGGCCACACACCTGGGCCCAGAACACCGACAGCAGCGGCAGGATCTGCGACCACGCCACGCCACCCTGCCCCCTGATCGCCAGCGCCAGCCCGGGATCGGTCACCATGCCGCGGCCGATCATGAGCCTTTCGCAGCCCGTCACCTCGCGGCAGCGCTGCGCCTCGGCCACCGTCCAGATCTCGCCGTTGGCGATCACCGCCAGATCGGCCGGCAACACCGCCCGCACCTCGGCAATGCGCTCCCAGTAGGCCGGCGGCCGGTAGCCCTGGGCCTTGGTGCGCGCATGGATCACCAGTTCGTCGGCACCGGCCCCGGCGATGGCCAGCGCGCAGTCCTCCGCCACGCGGTCGTCGCCGTAGCCCAGCCGCATCTTGGCCGACACCGGCAGGTGCGCCGGCACCGCGCGCCGCACCGCCGACACGATGCGGCCGATCAGCTCGGGCTCGTCCAGCAGCACCGCACCGCCCCGGCTGCGGTTGACGGTCTTGGCGGGGCAGCCGAAGTTGAGGTCGACGCCGAACGGGCTGAGCGCCGCCAGCCGCGCAGCGTTCTCGGCCAGGCAGACAGGGTCCGAGCCGAGCAGTTGCGGCCGCACCGGCACCCCCGCCCGGGTTCGCCCGCCGTTGAGCAGCTCGGGCACCACACGCACGAAGGCCCGCTCGGGCAGCAGGGTGTCTGTGACCCGGATGAACTCGCTCACGCAGCGGTCGACGCCGCCGGTGCGCGTGAGCACATCACGCAGCGTGGCGTCGAGCAGGCCTTCCATCGGCGCCAGCAGCAGGGTCGGAGTCATCACGGCAAAGGGGGTTGGGGCCGACAGAAACGTGACGCATGTCACTGGAAGTCCGGTCGGGTCGCGGATTGTAGGTGCATGCCTTGTGCCACGCGAAATGCAGCGACTAGGATGCCGAGTTAAACCATTTGGAGTAAAGATGCCCGCCCTGTCCGCCCGCCGCCTGTTCCGCACCTCGCCCGCCGTTGTGCTTGCGCTGGCGGCTTCCGTGGCAGCGGCACAGTCCCCAGACATCGCGTCCGACACCCGTGCCGGCACCTTCAAGCAGGTGCAGGGCGAGGTGCGGCTGGGTCGCGGCGATGGCCGCGCCGTTCAGCCGGGCGAGGCCGTTCGCGCAGGCGAACGCATCCGCACCGGCCAGGACGGCGCCGCCAGCATGGTGCTCAAGGACGGCACGGTGATGGTGCTTGGACCTGACAGCACCGCCGACCTGAGCCAGTACCGGTTTGATTCCACCACCCAGGAGGGCAACCTGCTGGTGGAACTGCTCCAGGGATCGATGCGTGTGGTCACCGGCCTGCTGGCCCGGGTCAACCCCGAACGCTTCAAGGTCAAGACCCCGACTGCGGTGGTCGGCGTGCGCGGCACCGACTTCATCGTCGAGGCCAACCCCAGGCCCGAGCCGCTCTATTACTACCTGCGTCACCACTGGAGTGACGATAGTAGACTGCGCCGATGACGCTTCCCCTCATCAGGTGCATCACCGCCGCCTCCGCAGTCGCCCTGTGCGCCGCCTGCGCACCGGCCGGCCGGGTGATCCTCCTGCCCCAGCCCGACCGCCCCACCGCCGTGGTGGTGTCCACCGCCCAGGGCTCGGCCGACCTGGCCTCCCCCTACGCCGCCGCCGAACTGGGCCACAAGGGTGAGCTCCAGCCGGCCCAGTCCAGCGAGGCCGAGGTGCGCGAGCGCTACCCCGCGCTGCTGAAGCTGGTGCCTCCGACACCGCAGCGCTTCACGCTCAACTTCCAGCCGGGCACGTCCGACCTCACCCCCGAATCGGCGGCCGAACTCGACCAGGTGGTGGTCGCCACCCGCGCGCGCAGCGGTGGCGAAATCGTGATCATCGGCCACACCGACCGCCAAGGCGCGGCCGACGCCAACGACGTTCTCTCGCTGGAGCGCGCCAACGCCATCCGCGACCTGCTGGTCGGCAAGGGCGTCCGACCCGAACTGATTGAACCGGTGGGGCGCGGCGAGCGTGAACCGGTGGTGCCCACGGACGACGACGTGCCGGAGCCGCGCAACCGCCGGGCCGAGATCGTTGTCCGCTGAGGGGGCACCCTTGGGAGAACACAGCCTGACCCGGGCCCTGCGCGAGTTGCTGCTGGCGCGCCGCACCGCCGCGCTGGGCACGCTCGACGAACACGGTGGCGTGTTCGTTTCCATGGTGCCCTTCGCCATCGACAGTACCGCCAGCGAACTGGTGCTGCACGTCAGCAGTCTGGCGGCCCACAGCGGCAACATGCAGCGCACGCCCCGCGTCTCGCTGCTGGTGTGTGCGGCCGAGCCTGAGGGCGAGCCGGTGCACGCCCTGCCGCGCGTGACGCTGGATGCGCTGGCGCGGTTTGCCGAACCCGGCAGCCCCGAGGCCGAGGCCTCGCGCTCGGTCTACCTGCAGCGCTTTCCCGAGGCCGAGATGATGACCACGCTGGGCGACTTCCGCTTCGTCCGGCTGGCGCCGCTGGGCGCGCGCCAGATCGCGGGCTTCGGCGCTGCGCGCAGCCTGCCGGCCGACGAAGTGCGCCGCGCGCTCGAGGCACCATGAGCCCCCACGCTCCACCGCTGCGCGGGTCGCTGCCCCAGGACGGGGAAGGGGCCCAGTCTGTGCCGGGCCCGGGGGCTGACCCGGCTTGGGGCGGCCCTGCGCCGGATCGTGTGAGCCCCCACGCCCTGCCGCTGATCCACGCCGACGAGCACCTGCTGGTGTTCGACAAGCCGGCCGGGCTGCTGGCCGTGCCCGGCCGCGGGCCGGAGAACCAGGACTGCCTGAGCGCCCGCGCCCAGACGCAGTACCCCGACGCCCTGATCGTGCACCGGCTGGACATGGCGACCTCGGGCCTGATCGTGATGGCGCGCGGCATCGACGCCCAGCGCCGCCTGAGCCTGGCCTTCGAGAAGCGCCGGGTGCACAAGCGCTACATCGCCGCCGTCGCGGGCGAGCTGCACAACCCGCAGCCGGACAACGGCTGGAACAGCATCGACCTGCCGCTGATCGTCGACTGGCTGGCGCGGCCGCGCAGCAAGGTCGACCACG
Source organism: Hydrogenophaga sp. NH-16 (assembly GCF_004006415.1). Taxonomy (NCBI): domain Bacteria; kingdom Pseudomonadati; phylum Pseudomonadota; class Betaproteobacteria; order Burkholderiales; family Comamonadaceae; genus Hydrogenophaga; species Hydrogenophaga sp. NH-16. The sequence goes on along the minus strand of NZ_CP029344.1, from coordinate 550,485 downwards.
ACATCGGCAAGCCGAGCCTGACGCGCTGGCGCCTCGCGCCCGATCCGGCACCGGTCCCGGGCTCGACCCGGCTGGAGCTGGAGCCGGTCACCGGCCGTTCGCACCAGCTGCGCGTGCACCTGATGGCCATCGGCTTTCCCATCGTGGGCGACCCGCTCTACGCCAGCGAGGCGCAGCAGGCCATGGCCCCGCGCCTGCTGCTGCACGCGCAGGCGATCGAGATCCCGCACCCGGCGACCGACCAGCCCATGCGCTTCGAGGCACCCTGCCCGTTCTGAGGTTGGTCGGGTCCTGTCACACTGGTGGCATGCAAGACCTTGTCATCCTCACAGGTGCCTCTCGCGGACTGGGGCTGGCGATGGCGCGACAGCTGGTCGCGCCGGGCCGGCGTCTGCTCTGCCTCTCGCGCCACACCAACCCCGAACTCGATGCCCTGGCCCAGTCCCAAGGCGCCACGGTCCTGCAATGGTCTGTGGACCTTGCCGACCCGGCGCCGGTTGCAGCACGCCTGCAGCAGTGGCTGGCGCAGCTGGACGCGCCCAGCCTGGCCAGCGCCACCCTGATCAACAACGCCGGCGTGATCCCGGAGATCGCGCCGCTGGAGCATTGCCCGCCGGACGGCATCGCCCGGGCCCTGCGGGTCGGGCTGGAGGCGCCCATGCTGCTGACCGCCGCGTTCCTGAACGCCAGCGGCGCCTGGGTCGACGCCGGCTGGCGCTGCCCGCGCAAGGTGCTCAACATCTCATCCGGACTGGGGCGCCGGGCGATGGCGGCCCAGGCGCCCTACTGCGCGGCCAAGGCCGGCATGGACCACTTCTCGCGCTGTGTGGCGCTGGACGAGGGGCGGCGCGCGCATGGCGCCCGCATCGTTTCGCTGGCCCCGGGCGTGATCGACACCGACATGCAGACCCAGCTGCGCGCGGGCGACCCCGCCAGCTTCCCCGACCTCCAGCGCTTCGTGGAACTCCAGTGCCAGCAGCAGCTCACAAGTCCCGAGGACGCCGCGGCCCAGGTGCTGGCCTGGCTGCGGCGTCCGGACTTTGGCGGCGAGCCCGTGGCCGACGTGCGGGGCTGATCGCTGGTCCGCGAACCCGCTCCAACCCCATGCCACCGCCCACCACCACCCTCCACCCGAACCGTCGCCAGACGCTGCTGCTGGCGGCCGGTGCGGCCTGCGGTCTGGTCCAGGCCCAGTCCGGGCCAGGCGGCTTCTGGCCCCTGTTGCGCCAGGGCGGCTGCGTGGTGCTGATGCGCCACGCCCAGACCGAGCCCGGCGGCGGCGACCCGCCGGGTTTCGCGCTCGGCCGCTGCGAGACCCAGCGCAACCTCAGCGCCGCCGGTCGCGCACAGGCAGGCCGTGTGGGCGAGGCCTTCCGGCGCGAGGACATCGCCATCGCCGCGGTGCGCAGCAGCGCCTGGTGCCGCTGCACCGACACCGCGCGGCTGGCTTTCGGTCGCTACACCGTGTGGCCCGCCATCAACTCCTTCTTCCAGGGTCAGGGCGACTCGGTGCAGCAGACCCGCGAGGTGCTGGAGACCGTCGGCGCCCTGCGCGCGCCGGTCAACTGGGTGCTGGTCACGCACCAGGTGAACATCACGGCGCTGACCGGTGAACACCCTGCCATGGGCGAGCTGTTCCTGACCCGCGCCGACCCCGCCGCGCCGGGGCGCTTGAAGCTGCTGGCGCGGCACACGGTCTGAGCCTGTCTTCTGCTTGACGTGGCACAAGGCCGGCGTAAGGGTGCTGGCCTTACCATGTGCCGTTGACCCCATACCCTATCCACAGAGGAGCATTCCATGAGCCGTGAAGTCGTCGTCGTCAGTGCTGTCCGTACCGCCATCGGTACCTTTGGCGGCAGCCTCAAGGACAGCCCGCCCACCGAACTGGGCGCCCTGGTCGTGCGCGAAGCCCTGGCCCGCGCCGGCACCGACGGCAAGGACGTCGGCCACGTCGTCTTCGGCCACGTCGTCAACACCGAGCCGAAGGACATGTACCTCTCGCGCGTGGCGGCCATCAACGGCGGCTGCGCCGAAGGCACGCCGGCCTTCAACGTCAACCGCCTCTGTGGCTCGGGCCTGCAGGCCATCGTGAGCGCCTCGCAATCCATCCTGCTGGGCGACACCGACATTGCCATCGGCGGCGGCGCCGAGTGCATGAGCCGCGCGCCTTTTGCCAGCCTGAACATGCGCTGGGGCGCCCGCATGGGCGACACCAAGATGGTGGACATGATGATCGGTGCGTTGCACGACCCCTTCCACAACATCCACATGGGCGTGACGGCCGAGAACGTGGCCGCCAAGTACGGCATCACCCGCGAGATGCAGGACGCGCTGGCCGTTGAGAGCCACAACCGCGCCGAGCGCGCCACCGCCGAAGGCCGCTTCAAGGACCAGATCGTGCCCGTCATGCTCAAGAGCAAGAAGGGCGAGGTGGCCTACGCCACCGATGAACACTTCCGCGCGGGCTGCAAGCTCGAAGACATGACCAAGCTCAAGCCGGTGTTCCTGAAGGAAAACGGCACCGTCACCGCCGGCAACGCCTCGGGCATCAACGACGCGGCCGCCGCCGTGCTGCTGATGGACGCCAAGGCCGCGCAGGCCCGTGGCGCCAAGCCACTGGCCCGTCTGGTCGGCTACGCCCACACCGGCCTCGACCCCAAGATCATGGGCGTGGGCCCGATCTCCGCCACGCAGGCCGTGCTCAAGAAGACCGGCCTGTCGGTCAACGACCTGGACGTGATCGAGGCCAACGAAGCCTTCGCCGCCCAGGCCTGCGCCGTGACCAAGGAACTCGGTCTGGACCCGGCCAAGGTCAACCCCAACGGCTCGGGCATTTCGCTGGGCCACCCGATCGGTGCCACTGGCGCGCTGATCACCGTGAAGGCGCTGTACGAGCTGCAGCGCGTCAACGGCCGCTACGCCCTCGTCACGATGTGCATCGGCGGCGGACAGGGCATCGCGGCCATTTTTGAACGCATGTAAGGCCATGCGCTGGACAGCCGCCATTGACGAACTGGAGCGCGGCCTGCTCCAGCGCGACGTGGCCGCGCGGGCGCTGCTGCTGGCGGCGCTGGCGGGTGAACACGTGCTGCTGCTCGGCCCGCCGGGCACGGCTAAGAGCGAACTCGCGCGCCGGCTGCAGCGCCTGCTGCCCGGCGCGCACTATTTCGAACGCCTGCTGACCCGCTTCTCGGTGCCCGAGGAGCTGTTCGGTCCGTTGTCGCTCAAGGCCCTGGAAGACGACCGCTACGAACGCCTGACCGCCGGCTACCTGCCTTCCGCCGAGGTGGCGTTTCTCGACGAAGTGTTCAAGGCCAACTCGGCCATCCTCAACACCCTGCTCGGCCTGCTGCACGAACGCTGCTTCGACAACGGACAACACCGGGTCAACGTGCCGCTGGTCTGCCTGGTCGGCGCCAGCAACGAGGTGCCGCAGGACGAGAGCCTGCACGCCTTCTACGACCGCTTTCTGCTGCGCGTGCCGGTGATGCCGGTGGACGACGCGCACTTTGCCGCGCTGCTGCAGACCGCCCTGCCCGACGGCGAGGCGCACCCGGATGCGCAGCTCTCGTCGGCTTCGCTGCAGGCGCTGCGCGCGCAAGCCCAGGCCGTGCGGCTGGGCGACGAGGTGATTGCCCTGCTGTCCTCGGCCCGCGAACGCGCGAAGGACACGCAGCAGACCGTTTCCGACCGCCGCTGGCGCCAGACCGCCGCGCTGCTGCAGGTGCAAGCCGCCAGCCGCGACGCGAGCGAGGTCTCGACATGGGACACCTGGCTGCTGCCCTTCACCCTGGCCGCCGACCCGGACCAGGTGCCCGGCTGGACCGACTGGTTCCTGCAGACCGTGGCGAAGGCCACGCCGCTGTCCATCGACGGGCTGGAGCGCGCCGCCACCGCATTCGAGCAGCAGCTGGGCGTGGAACGCCGCGCCCCGGCCGACGCACAGGACGACAGCGCCGGCAAGCTGGCACTGGCCCGCGCCATCGCCGGGCCGAGCAGCGAGAGCGAACTCGTGCGCATTACCAGCGAACGGGCGCACCGCCGCTACGGCGCGCTGCACATCCGCGCCCGGGTGGCGCAGGTGGCCGAGGTGCAGCAACGGCTGGGCGCAGTGCAGGCCGAGGTGCACGCAACCGCCACCGCGGTGCTCGAACAGGCGCAGGCCCACGGCTGGCTGCCGCCGTCGTGGCGGGCCCGCATCGAGGCTGTGCACGCCCAGCGCCGCACGCAGGTCGATGCCCTGGCCGCGCGGCTCGCCGAACTGCACGGGGGCTTCGCCGCCCTGCCCCGCCTGGCCGAAGACACGTCCGAGTTCGTGCCCACGCCGGTCAGCTGGCAAGACTGAGCTCCAAACGGCCATGACGGCCCCCGCCGACCGCCCCTACCACCACCTCGACGGCATGGCGCGCGAGCTGTGGCGCTGGTCGGTGGTGTGCAGCGGCGGCACGGCCGAGGCCCGGCTGGCCCAGGCCACGCCCTGGCACGACGCGCTGCTCGCCGGCCGCCTGCCCGACGCCGCGCTGGACCTGGGCGACCCCGAGGCGGTCGCGCCGCTGCGCCGCCTGCTGACCGAACTCGACCTGCTCGCGCTCACCCAGGGCAACACCTCGCTCACCCGCCAGATGCTGCAAAGCCTGCTCTGGCACCTGGACAGCCTGATCGAACGCCCCGCCAACGAGACCCGCGCCGAGGCCATCGCACGCATGGCCGACGAGTTCCGCGAGAACTGGACCCTGCAGCGCCAGGGCTGGGAAGAAGCCATGTCGCTGCTCAAGTCGCTGGGCGACCCCTCGCACCTGAACTGGGACGACCTCCAGGGCCAGCTCAATCGCCGCGAATGGGCCGACGCACGCCGCATCGGCGGCCTGCTCGAACGCCTGCCGGCGCTGGCCCAGTTCATCGACGGTGTGGGCCGGCGCGAGCTGGCCGCGCACCAGCCGCTGGCGCGCACCGCCACACCCCAGGCGCAGGCCGCCGACCAAGCGGCGCCGCGGCCCACGGACGACGACGAGCGGCGGCCCGAACCCACCGCGGTGGACGGCGTGCACCGCTCGCGGGCGCTGGCCCGCATGACCGGCAGCGAAAGCCTGAACCTGACCCACCCGGTGCTGCGCCGCCTGTGGCGCGCCCGCTTCGCCGAAGCGCAGCTGCTGACCTACGACGACCGGGCGCGTGAACCGCGGCCCAACCCCCGCCCCCAGCCAGAAGGCGCCACGGCCCGCCCGCAGGAGGCGCCGCTGGGCCACGGACCGCTGATCGTCTGCCTGGACACCTCGGGCTCGATGCAGGGTGCGCCGGAAAACGTGGCCAAGGCCTGCGTGCTGCAGGCCCTGCGCAGCGCCCACGCGGGCGACCGCGCCTGCCGGCTGCTGGCCTTTGGCGGCCCGGGCGAGCTGCTGGAGCGGCCGCTGACGCGCGACGCCGCCGGGCTGGACGCCCTGCTGGACCTGATGGGCCAGGCCTTCGACGGCGGCACCGATGTGCAGACACCGATCGAGCGCGCCATCGAACAGGTTCAGCAGCAGGGCTGGCAGGACGCCGACGTGCTGATCGTCAGCGACGGCGAGTTCGGCCTCACCTCCGCCACGCTGGCCGCGCTGCGCCAGGCCAAGGAGCGGCTGGGATTGCGGGTGCACGGCATCCTGATCGGCGACCGAGAGACGATTGGTCTGGTCGAGATCTGCGACGCCCTGCACTGGGTGCGGGACTGGCGGCGTTACGGCGCAGCCAGCGGCGCGGCGGCCGAAGGCTTTTCTCCCGTGCACAGCCGCAGCCTGACGGCGATGTACTTTCCCAACGCCATACGAAGATGACCCCCCTGCGCCGCTGCGCGGCTTCCCCCCAGGGGGACCACGCCTGCGGCCCGGCGAAGCCGGTTCCGCGGCGTGTGCTGGAGGGTGCGTTGGCGCTGGCAAGGGGAACCTTGCTCTTGCAATCAGGGTCCACCGCCCCACACTGTGCGCTGTCCGGGTGTTCCGGATGTCCCCATACTTGGAGGTGAAGCGATGTGGAAACGTCTGTCGGTGCTCTGGCTGGCCGTGCGCGGTGACGCGAAGCGGCTCTGGTACGCGCTGGGCCATCCGGACGCGCCGGTCTGGCTCAAGGCCGGCACGGCGGCCATCGTGCTCTACCTGCTCTCGCCCATCGACCTGATCCCCGAGATGATCCCGGTGCTGGGTGTGGTCGACGATCTGGTCATCGTGCCGATGGCGATGCGCTGGCTGCTGTCGCGGCTGCCCGCCAACATCCGGGACCATGCAGAAGCACGCGCCAGCGGCGCGAAACCTCAGTCTCCCTGGAATCCGTTGCGGCGGTAGGTCAGCACCAGTGTGTCCCGCCAGCCCAGCTCGCCCGCCACCAGCGGCTGGATCGGCGTGGTCTCGTGGATCACGCGCGCATCGTCCAGCAACAGCAGCGACCACGGATCGGTCAGCGTGAAGCGCTGACCGGCCGGTCCCTCGGCTTCGAAGACCCGGCTCTCACCGCCCTTGATGCGGTGGCGTTCGAGCATGAACACGGCCACCAGGTCCACACCGTCGCGGTGTGCGCCTTCGGGCGTGGGCCGGCCGATGCCATCGGTGGTGTCGATGCGGAACGGGTGCGCCTCCACATACCAGGGGCGCTCGCCGTGCAGCGCCGATACCGCCTCGCCGACCCGGACCAGGAGGCGCCGCCACAGCGGATCGGCGCGCGTCTGTTCTGCCATGGGCTCGAACCAGCGCTGCATGCCGCCGTGCAGTGCGTTGTATTCCAAGGGCTGCCAGTGCGCCCGGTGCGGTGATTCGATGACCTGCGCACCGTCCACCACGAAGCAACTGTGGCGCCGGCGGCGGTAGCGCCCACCGTCCTTCAGATAGCCATCCGCGGGCAGATCGTTCCAGGCGCCGTGCAGCCGCTCCAGATCCGCCATGGAGGCACCCAGCCATGCCGCCACATCGTTGGCGCCGAGCAGGCTGAAACCCTGTCGGGCCAGATGGGCGTCGGACTGGGCAAGGGGGGAATAGGGAGGGTCGAAGGCGCGTGTCATGCAGGCAGTGTAGCGGTCTGAGCTAGGGCAAACCCGGTCAAAAAAGCAGCCGGATCCTGCCTGGTCTGCGCGCGATTTCTGCGCTGGATCAAGGATCGGCCGCGCGCACGCTGTCAAGCTGCCTTCAACAGACGGAGGTACCGCAATGAACACTGTTGAATGGTCCGAATCACTGCTGCTGGACTTCCCGCCCATGGACGAGGTGCACCACACATTTGTGGACCTGCTGGCGCTGGCGCAAACCGCGCCCGACGAGACACTGCCGCAAGCCTGGTCGGCGGTCATCGACCACACCGTCCGGCACTTCGGCAGCGAGGACGACTGGATGAAGCGCACACGCTTCGCCGCCGCAGACAACCACATCATGCAGCACAAGGTGGTGCTGAACGTCATGCGCGAGGGGCTGGCGCTGGCGCGCGCCGGCAACATGGCGGCGGTGCGGGAGATGGCGGGTGAGCTGGCGGTCTGGTTCGCCAAACACACCCAGACCCTGGACGCCGCACTGGCCCTGCACATGCGCTCGGTGCAGAGCGACCTGCCCGTCCGCCGAACACACCGCACCAGCGCACATCCGGCCTCGGCGCCCTGACCCGGCGGGCACCGGGGTCTCCGGGAAAACCATGTAAACCCTGTATGCGCACATGGTTATATTGATTTTTATCAACAGGAGACCCCATGGCCGAGGCCTTGCAAGCGCACGCTGTTCCCGCTTCCGCTCCGGAAGCCGAAACCGCGGAGACCACCGATGAACGACCGGATGCAGAGGCGGAAGCCCGCGCTCCCTCGGTGTTCTCGCTGCCACTGGCGACGCTGTCCGCCGGTGACCCGCTGCGCTGGCTGAAGCTGGGCTGGGACGACTTCCGTCGCTGCCCGCGCATCGGCCTGTTCTACGGCCTGTGCTTCTTCCTGATGGGCCATGCGCTGCTGGCCGTGTTCCAGAACGCACCGGCCTACGTGCTCGCGCTCAGTGCCGGCTTCCTGCTGATGGGCCCGTTCCTGTGCCTGGGCCTGTACGACGCCAGCAAGGCCCTGCAGACGCAGGACCACCGGCCGTCGCTGCGCGCCTCGCTGCAGGCCTGGCGGCCCACCAAGGGCACGATGGCGATCTTCGCGGGTGTGCTGCTGATCCTGGAGATGCTCTGGGGCCGCGCCTCGCTGGTGGTGTTTGCGGTGAGCTTCAACACCATGCCGGAGAAGGCCAACATCCTGGCGATGCTGATCGACCCCGAGAACATCGGTTTCCTGGTCACCTACACGGTGGTCGGCGCGGTGTTCGCCGGCCTGATCTTCACCACCAGCGTGATCTCGATCCCGATGATCATGGACCGCCAGGTCGACGCGATCTCCGCGGGCCTGACCAGCATCCGCGCCTGCCTGCAGAACCCGGGCGTGATGCTGCTGTGGGGCGCGCTGATCACCGGCATCATCCTGCTGGCGATGCTGCCGGTGTTCCTGGGCCTGTTCGTTGCCGGGCCGGTGATCGGTCACGCCACCTGGCACGCGTACAGGCACATCGTGCCGAAGGAGTGAGCGGCGCTCACTCCTTTTCCTGCAGCAGGCGCCACATCACCTTGCCCGAGCCGCTCTTGGGCAGCGCGTCGACGAACTGCACCACGCGCGGCGCCTTGTAAACCGCCATGTTCTCGCGGCACCAGTCGATGATGTCCTGCTCGGTGGTCTGGCCCTTGGCGGCCTCGCGCAGCACCACCACGGCCTTCACGCTTTCGCCGCGGTAGTCGTCCTTTGTGCTGATCACGCAGGCCTCGGCAATGGCCGGGTGTTTGAACATCAGCGCCTCCACTTCGGCCGGCCAGACCTTGAAGCCACTGGCGTTGATCATGCGCTTGAGGCGGTCGGTGATGAAGAAGTAGCCATCTTCATCCACACGCCCGAGGTCGCCCGAGCGGAAGTACTTCTTGCCGTTGAAGTCGATGAAGGCGGCCTCGGTCGCGTCGGGCCGCTTCCAGTAGCCGCTGAACACCTGCGGGCCGCGGATGATGATTTCGCCGGCTTCGCCGGTCGGCATCTCCTGCAATGTGTCGGGGTCGACCACGCGGGCGTCCACGCTCAGGAAGGGAATGCCCAGGCACTGCTGTTTGGGGTTGTCGGCGGGGTTGTTGTGCGAGGGCGCCGCGGTCTCGGTCAAGCCGTAGCCCTCGGCGTAGCGCAGGCCGAACTGCTCGAACAGGCGCTGCGCCACCGCCTGCGGCATGGCCGCGCCACCGCCGCCGATGAAGACCAGGCTGGAGAGGTCGTACTGGTCGAAGCGCGGGCTGGCCAGCAGATCGATCACCATGGTGGGGATGTTGGTCCAGTGCGTGACCTTCCACTGCGAAATCAGGCGGCCGGCCAGCTCGCGGTCCCAGCGCGGCATCAGCACCAGGGTGGTGCCGGTGTAGATCCCGCAGTGCATGCCCACCACCATGCCGGTGATGTGGAACATCGGCACCACCAGCAGCGCCACGTTCTCGTGCGTGCCACCGGTCCACAACTGCCCGGCCACGGCGTTGTGCATGATCGACGCGTGGGTGTGCATGCAGCCCTTGGGCAGGCCCGTGGTGCCGCTGGTGTAGGGCAGCACGCTCAGATCCTCGGGCCTGCGGTCGTGCACCGGCGGCACGGCGTTGCAGGCCAGTGCGTCCGCCCAGTCGGCCACGGTGCCGCCCGGGAGTGCCGGCAGCGGGTGCCGGGTGGCCAGCCAGTCCGCCCAGGCCGGGGGGATGTCGGCATCCAGTCCGATGGCGTCGTGGTAGTGGGCCACCACCAGATGCGACAGCCGTTGCGCCTCGGGCAGCTCGGCACTGGCCTTGAGCAGATCGCCCGCCAGATCGGCGGCCGCAATGGCCACCTTCACGTCCGGGTCGGTGATGTAGTGCTTGAGCTCCTCGGCCCGGTTCATCGGATTGACCGGCACCACCACCGCGTTGGCGCGCAGGATGGCGTAGTGCGCCACCACCCACTGCGGACAGTTCTGCATGAACAGGATGACCCGGTCGCCGGCCTTCACACCCTGCGCATGCAGGTGGGCCGCCAGACGCTCGGCCTGTTCGAGCAGTTCGCGGTACGAGGTGCTGCGGTCGAAAAACACCAGGGCCGGCTTGTCCGGGTAGCGCCTGGCACTGACCTCCAGGTTGAACCAGAGCGAGGTGGCCGGCGGCGTGATCGCGTGTGGCAGCCGGCGCGGCCAGAAGCGGTGGTGAGGGCGCAGGCCGGCGGGTGCGGCGCTGGTGGCGGCAGGGTTCGTCATGGCTTGTCTCCTAGTGTGTTTTTTCGGTCGCAGCATACGGGCCGACGCTGCAAAAAGGAAAGCACGCATGTCGCTGGGGAGACGGCGCGTGGACAGGTCTTTGGCATGGAACCTGCTGATGCGATGCAGCCAGGCACGGAGCGGGCCCGCGGGCCATGCGTTCATACATTCTTCGCATAGTTTTCCCACGTAAACCCCGATGTGCCGGCCAGCCGGGCGGGAATACATTCGTTCGGCGGGTGCGGGGTGCCCCGACCTGGTGCGCCTCGCCACTGGCTGTTCACAACTTCCCTACAAAACGGAGTGACCGATGAAACTGAATTCCCTCAAACTGACTGCCCTGGGACTGGGCGCCGCGGCGGCCCTGATGAGCCTGCCTGCCCATGCTGGCAAAACGATAGACGCCATCAAGGCGCGCGGTCAGCTGATCTGCGGTGTGAACGTGGGCCTGGCGGGCTTCTCCGCTGCCGACAGCAACGGCAACTGGACCGGTCTGGATGTGGACTACTGCAAGGCCGTGGCGGCCTCGCTGCTGGGTGATGCCACCAAGGTCAAGTGGGTGCCGCTGACGGCGCAGCAGCGCTTCACCGCCCTGCAGTCCGGTGAAGTCGACATCCTCTCGCGCAACACCACCAACACCCTATCGCGCGACGCCTCGCTGGGCCTGCACTTCGTGGGCGTGAACTACTACGACGGCCAGGGCTTCCTGGTCAACAAGGGCAAGATCAGCAGTGCCAAGCAGCTCAAGGGCGCCACGGTCTGCGTGCAGTCGGGCACCACGACCGAGAAGAACCTGACCGACTTCTCGCGCGCCAACAACCTGGGCATCAAGGCCGTGGTGTTCGAGAAGCTCGAAGCCTCCACCGGCGCCTACTTCTCCGGCCGCTGCCAGGCCTACACCACCGACGCCTCGGGTCTGGCCTCGATCCGCGCCAAGGAAGCCAAGGACCCGGCCGCCCACGTGATCCTGCCCGACCTGATTTCCAAGGAGCCCCTGGGCCCGATGATCCGCCGCGGTGACGACGAGTTCTTCGCCATCACCAAGTGGGTGCTCAACGGCCTGATCGAAGCCGAGGAGTACGGCATCACCCAGGCCAACGTCGACCAGATGAAGACCAGCACCGACCCGCAGGTCGGCCGCATGCTGGGCAACACTGAAGACCTGGGCAAGCACCTGGGCCTGGACAAGGAATGGCTGGCACGTGCCATCAAGGCCGTGGGCAATTACGGCGAGAGCTTCGAACGCAATGTCGGACCGAAGACGCCGATCAACCTGCCGCGCGGCAAGAACAACCTCTGGAGCAAGGGCGGCTTCATGTACGCCGCTCCGCTGCGCTGACCCGTCGCACACGGCACTTGGCCGTTGCAGGCACAAGGGCTCTATGAACTAGTTTCGTAGGGCACTTGTGCCATTTTTTTAGCCTCTCCCGCCCGGAGCTTCCACCATGTCCCAAACGACCATGATCGAGGCACGCCCCATTCCCTCAAAAAAACGGCGCTCGATATCCTGGAACAGCCGCAAAGGCCGCAGCGTCATCTACCAGGTGGTCGCCATCGCCTCGGTGGCCACCCTGATCTGGCTGCTGGTCCGCAACACGCTGCGCAACATGCGCGAGCGCGGCATCCAGAGCGGCTACGACTTCATGGGCCAGCCCTTCGGTTTCGATGTCAGCGAAACCATGATCCCGTACGATGTCATGAGCACGTACTGGACGGCCTTCTCCATCGGCCTGCTCAACACCCTGAAGGTGGCTGTGATCGGCATCGTGCTGGCCACGATCCTCGGCACCCTGATCGGCGTGGGCCGCTTCTCCAGCAACTTCCTGGCGCGCAAGATCTGCTACGGCTACGTGGAGTTCTTCCGCAACGTGCCCATCTACCTCCAGCTGCTGATCTGGTACATCGTCTTCACCGAAGTCCTGCCCCCCTTCGAAGAGGCCTGGCAGGCGGGCCACTTCTACCTCAGCAAGGGTGGGTTTTCCTTCCCCTGGCCGGTCTGGAAGCTGGGCCAGACGCTGGCGCTCATCGGTCTGCTGGCGGGTGTGGTCGGGTCCTGGCTGTATGCCCGCAAGGCCAGCAAGCACTTCGACCTCACCGGCCAGCAGAAGCCGGTGCTGCTGGTGTCGCTGGCACTCATCGTCGGCCTGGCCCTGCTGGGCTGGCTGGCCGGCGGCGCGCCGACCGGCTGGAACCTGCCGGTCAAGGGCACCTTCCAGATCGAGGAAGGCGCGGCCTTCAGTCCCGAGTTCCTGGCGCTGCTGCTGGGTCTGGTGACGTACACCGCCTCGTTCATCGCCGAGATCGTGCGCTCGGGCATCTCGTCGGTGTCGCTGGGCCAGCACGAGGCCGCCGCCTCGCTGGGCCTGAGCAAGCGCCAGTCCATGCGCCTGGTGGTGCTGCCGCAGGCGCTGCGCGTGATCATCCCGCCGCTGACCAGCCAGTACCTGAACCTGACCAAGAACTCCTCGCTGGCGGTGGCCATCGGCTACCCGGATCTGGTCTCGATTGCCAACACCACGCTCAACCAGACCGGCCGCGCCATCGAGGCGCTGTCGATCGTGATGCTGGTCTACCTGACGCTCTCCCTCCTCACCTCGGCGCTGATGAACTGGTTCAACGCCAGTGCCGCCATCCAGGAGCGCTGACATGCAGAGAACCTACCAACCGATCGAAGCCCGCCCGATGCCGGGCCAGCAGACCGGCGCCATTGCCTGGCTCAAGGCCAACCTGTTCTCCAGCGTGGGCAACAGCCTGATGACCGTGGCGCTGGTGGCAGTGGCATTCTGGGCGCTGTCCCACGCGCTGGACTGGAGCGTGTTCAACGCCGTGTTCGGTGCCAACCTCGAAGCCTGCAACAACCTGCGTGGCATCGGCGCCTGCTGGGGTGTGGTGGCCGAAAAGGGCCGCCTCATCGTGATGGGCCGCTACCCCGACACCGAACACTGGCGCCCGGTGATCGCCACCGCGCTGATGCTGGGCGTGGTGATCCTCAGCTGCATGCCGCGCTTCTGGAACAAGGCGCTGCCGCTGGTCTGGGTGGTGATGCTGGCCGTCTACTTCACGCTCATGAAGGGCGGCGTGCTCGGCCTGACCGAGGTGCCCACGGACCAGTGGGGCGGTCTGCCGCTGACCGTGATGCTCACCGTGGTGTCGATGACGATGGCCTTCCCGCTCTCGATCTTCGTGGCGCTGGGGCGGCGCTCCAACATGCCGGCCATCAAGACCCTGTGCACGCTCTATGTGGAGCTGATCCGCGGCGTACCGCTGATCACGGTGCTGTTCATGGCCTCGTTCATGCTGCCGCTGTTCATGCCGCATGGCGTGAGCATCGACGTGCTGATCCGGGTGGTGGTGGGCATCACGCTGTTCTCGGCGGCCTACATGGCCGAGGTGGTGCGCGGCGGCCTGCAGGCCCTGCCCAAGGGGCAGACCGAAGCGGCGGCCACGCTGGGCCTGACCTACTGGCAGACCCAGCTCAAGATCGTGCTGCCGCAGGCGCTGACCACCGTCGTGCCCTCGCTCATGAACACCTTCATCGGCATGTTCAAGGACACCTCGCTGGTGACCATCGTTTCGCTGTACGAGCTGACCGGCGCACTGGCGCTGGCGCTCAACGCCGACGCCGACTGGCGCCCGTTCAAGCTCGAAGCCTATTTCTTCATCACGCTGATCTATTTCGTGTTCTGTTTCGCCATGTCGCGCTACAGCCTGTGGGTGGAAAAACGCACAGCTGTCAGCAAAGTCCGCTGAACGCCCGCTACATTGCTACGAAAGCCTCTCATGACCCAACAAGAAGCTCCCATCATCCAGTTCGAAGGCGTCAACAAGTGGTACGCCAGCAATGGCTACCACGTGCTGCGCGACGTGAACCTCAGTTTCGCCAAGGGCGAGAAGGTCGTGATCTGCGGCCCGTCCGGTTCGGGCAAGTCCACACTGATCCGCTGCGTCAACGCCCTGGAGGAGTACCAGCAGGGCAAGCTCACGGTGGACGGCACCGTGGTCGGCGACGACGTCAAGGGCATCGACAAGGTGCGCCGCGAGGTCGGCATGGTGTTCCAGCAGTTCAACCTGTTTCCGCACCTGACCGTGCTGGAGAACCTGATCCTCTCGCCCACATGGGTGGCCAAGATGCCGCGCAACGTGGCCATCGAGAAGGCCATGGTGCAACTGGAGCGGGTGCGCATCGCCGAACACGCCAACAAGTACCCGCTGCAGCTCTCCGGCGGCCAGCAGCAGCGCGTGGCCATCGCGCGCGCGCTGTGCCTGACGCCCAAGATCATGCTGTTCGACGAGCCCACCTCGGCGCTCGACCCGGAGATGATCAAGGAAGTGCTGGACGTGATGATCGGCCTGGCCGACCAGGGCATGACCATGCTGTGCGTGACGCACGAGATGGGCTTTGCCAAGGCCGTGGCCGACCGCGTGATCTTCATGGACCAGGGCCAGGTGGTGGAGCAGAACACCCCCGAGGAGTTCTTCAACCACCCGCAGACCGACCGCAGCAAGGACTTCCTGTCCAAGATCCTGGGGCACTGAAGGAGAACTGCCATGGGCACCGATCCCTCCGCTCGGCTGGCGGCGCTCACGCAGTCGCTGGACGCACTGCGCCGCGGTGAACTGTCCTTGCAGGACTTTTCGGCCGCGGCCCGCGGCGACGCGGTGCTGCTGGCCGCGCTGCCGCCGCGCTACGCCGAGGTGCTGAACAACCTGCTGGACCGTCTGGAGAGCAGCGCGCTGTTCAGCGAGGAGAGCTGCTCCTTCAGCCAGAACGACCTGACCGGCGCGGTGCAGCACTGGATCGACAAGGCCAGCGCCACTCTGGCCGGCCGCTGAGGCCGCGGCCCGCGCGCTCAGACGTGGCGCCGCGGGCCGGCGGTGGCCACTTCCGCCAGGGGCGCATCGGCCCGCTCGTGCAGGGCCTCGATGATGTGGCAGTGGTCGTCGGAGCCGTCGCAGCGGTCGCGCAGGCCGCGCAGGTCTTTCTCCAGCGCGCGCAGCTCGGCCAGCCGCTCGCGCACATGCGCCAGGTGCGCGTCCAGCACCTCGCGCGCACGCACGCAGTCGGCCTTGCGGCCCAGGTCCAGCGACAGCAGCGACCGCACCTCCTCCAGCGACATGTCCATCGCGCGGCACAGCCGGATGAAGCGCAGGCGGTGCACGTCGTCCTCGCTGTAGAGGCGGTAGTCGTTGTCGGCGCGGGCCTGCGGCGCCAGCAGCCCTTCGCGTTCGTAGTAGCGGATGTTGGCCGCACCCACGCCGCTGCGGCGCGAGGCTTCGCCGATCTTCCACCGGGGTTCGTTTGAAGCGTGCGACATCATGGGCTTGACCTTGAAGTGACTTGAAGGTTTCCAATCGTGGCACGAACTCACCTCCAGCGAAAGGTTTCCTGTGTCCTGCGAATGTCACGATCACTGCACCATCGAATCCCAAGGCCGGGACAGCGTCACCAACCCGGCCTGGCGCCGCGCGCTCTGGATCGCCCTGGTGCTCAACCTCGCAATGTTCGTGGTCGAGCTGGCCGCCGGCCTGCAGGCCGACTCGGTGTCGCTGCTGGCCGACGCGGTGGACTTCGCCGGCGACGCGGCCAACTACGGACTGTCGCTGGCCGTGCTGGGCATGGCGGTGGTCTGGCGCAGCCGCGCGGCCCTGGTCAAAGGCCTGTCCATGACCGCCTACGGCCTGTTCGTGATCGGCAAGGCGGCCTGGGTGCTGCACAGCGGCACCGTGCCCGAGCCGCTCACCATGGGCGTGGTGGGGGCCATCGCGCTGGTGGTGAACACGGGCGTGGCGGTGCTGCTCTACACCTTCCGCACCGGCGACGCCAACATGCGCAGCGTCTGGCTCTGCTCGCGAAACGACGCGCTGTCCAACCTGGCGGTGATGCTGGCGGCGCTGGGCGTGTTCGGCACCGGATCGGCCTGGCCCGACCTGGTTGTCGCCGGGGTGATGGCGGCGCTGGCGCTCAGCGCCGGGGTCACGGTGGTCCGGGAAGCCCGGCGCGAGCTGGCCGCCGTGCCCGCCTGAACTTTCCGCACCGGGACGTATCATTTCCCCCATGCGCCGCTGGTTCGTCCTCCTCCTCATCGTGCTCCTGCCCTGGCGGGCCTGGGCGGGCGACGCCATGGTGCTTTCGATGGCGGCGTCCCCGGAGCAGGCTCAGGTCGCCGCAGTTGCCGATGCCGCCACCGCGCCCCACTGTGCCGACCACGCGGTGGCCGATCCCGCCAGCCCTGGCGAAACGGCCCTGCACGCCGCCTGCGACATCTGCAACGGCCCTCTGCTGGTGACCACGCCATGGGCGGCCGCCGGGCCGGCACAGCTGCCCCCCTCGCGCCTGACCGCCGGCGCCGTGCGCTTCGCCAGCGCCCTGCCCCACCCGGGGCACAAGCCGCCCATTTCCTGACCTCACCCACCCGTGGTGCGTCCGCTCGCTGGCCGGGCGGTGCACCGGTTCGTGACCTCAGGAGATTTCCATGAATGCAATGAAGCGGGCCTGGCCCGCCGTTGTTGCGCTCGCCGTGCCGTGGTGGCCGGCGTGGGCGCAGACACAGACACCGACCCCGCCGGACAACCCGGCCCTGAGCGAGGCCCGGCAACAGTGGCGCGAGGCCAACGAGCGCGTGGGCGAGTTCCCGCGCGGGCACATCGACCTGCTGAAGTGGGAGCAGCGCCATCTGCCGCCGGTGGCCAAGGCGGCCCGAACCGGACCGGCGCTGACCGCCGACGAGGCGGTGCGCCGCGCCCTGCGGCTGCGGCCCGAGCTGTTCGGTGCCGCGCCCGCCAACCCGGTGCAGGCCCGCGAACGCCACCTGGCCCTGCTGGCCCACATCACCCGGGTGCGCCAGGCCTGGCAGGACGCGGTGCTGGCCGCGCAAGCGCTGGCGCTGCAGCAGGCGCGCAGCGAGGTGGCCGACAGCGGCGCCGAGCTGGGCCGGCGCATGGTGCAGGCGGGCAACTGGAGCCAGGCCCGGCTGCTGCGCGAACAGGTGACGCAGGCGCGCGAGGGCCTGGCCCTGGTGCAGGCCCGGCAGGCCGAACGCGGTGCGCGCGAGCGCCTGGCGCGCGAGCTGGGGCTGACCAGTGCCAGCGAGGTCGCGGCGCTGGCGCAGCAGTTGCCCGCCGAACTGCCAGAACCGCCCACGACCCTGGACACACCGGACATCGACACCATCGCCTCGAGTGTCGTCGCGGCCGACGCGACGCTGGCCCAGCAGCGGCTCGACACCGGACGACAGGTCGGCGCCCTGCCGGGCGGCCTGCTGGAGCAACTGGCCCGCGCCCGCGAAGGTGCCGCGGCCAGCCTGCCGTCCGACGGCCTGCCCGCCAGCGCCCCGGTGATCACCGACACCCGCCTCACGCGCGAGCACGCGTTGGGCGAAGCCGCCGAGGCCCAGGCCGCCCTGGTCCGCGCCGAGACGGAACGCCGCTCGCAGGCGCGCGAGGCCTGGGGCCGGCTGCAGGACCAGCACGCCCTGGCCCGGCAGACGGGAACGCTGATGCTGCCGCTGGTGACTGCGCAGGAGCAGGAAACCCTGCTGCGCTACAACGGCATGCTGCAAAGCACCTGGGAGCTGCTCGACGCCACGCGCGAGCGGCTCGCCGCCGCCACCGCCGCCGCCCAGGCACGCCACGCCTACTGGACCGCCTGGCTCGACTGGCAGCTGCTGCTGGCCGGCGGCCCCTACCGCGCCACCGCCACCGATGCCCCGTCGGCCTCCGCCGGCACTGCTTCCGAGGACCACTGAGATGCAACGACGCCACTTCTTCACCGGCGCCGCCACCGCGCTCGCCGCCGCCGGCGTGGGCCGCGCCGCGCTCGCCGCCATTCCCGAGGCTGTGCAGCAGACCTCGGCCGACACCGCTCCGCCCTGGACGCCGCCCGGCGTCACCGGCGCGGGCCGCCCCTACAGCCCCGTGCTCACGCTCAACGGCTGGACCCTGCCCTGGCGCATGAACAACGGCGTCAAGGAGTTCCACCTGGTGGCCGAACCCGTGGTGCGCGAGATGGCGCCCGGCTTCCTGGTCAACATGTGGGGCTACAACGGCCAGAGCCCGGGCCCGACCATCGAGGTGGTCGAGGGCGACCGCGTGCGCATCTACGTGACCAACCGCCTGCCCGAGCACACCACCATCCACTGGCACGGGCAGCGCCTGCCCAATGGCATGGACGGCGTCGGCGGCCTGAACCAGCCGCAGATCCCGCCGGGCAAGACCTTCGTCTACGAGTTCGAAGCGCGCCGGCCCGGTACCTTCATGTACCACCCGCACGCCGACGAGATGGTGCAGATGGCCATGGGCATGATGGGCTTCTGGGTCACGCACCCGAAAGGCAAACACCCGCTCATCAACGAGGTGCAGCGCGACGTCTGCTTCCTGCTCAATGCCTTCGACATCGAGCCCGGCAGCCGCACGCCGCAGGTCAACACCATGCTGGAGCAGAACATCTGGGCCTGGAACAGCCGCGTCTTCCCGGGCATCAGCCCGCTGGTGGCGCGCTTGGGCGACCGGGTGCGGGTGCGCATCGGCAACCTGACCATGACCAACCACCCGATCCACATCCACGGCATCGAGTTCGATGTGACCGGCACCGACGGCGGCCCGGTGCCCAAGACTGCGCGCTGGCCCGAGGTGACCACCGACATCGCCGTGGGCCAGATGCGGCAGATCGAGTTCATCGCCGACGAGCCCGGCGACTGGGCCATGCACTGCCACAAGAGCCACCACACCATGGGCGCCATGGGCCACAGCGTGCCGACCATGATCGGCGCCGACCACCGCGGCCTGGTGCAGAAGATCCAGCGCCACACGCCGGATTACATGCTCATGGGCGAGCGCGGCATGGCCGACATGGGCGAGATGCAGATGGAGCTGCCCGAGAACACCTTCCCCATGATGACCGGCACCGGCCCCTACGGTCCGATCGAGATGGGCGGCATGTTCACCACCCTCAAGGTGCGCGCCGACCAGAAGCCCGGCGACCACACCGACCCGGGCTGGTACACCATGCCGCCTGGTACGCAGGCGCGCGAGGTGCCGACGCCGGGCGCTGCTTCCCGCGCGCCTGGCAACACCACCGACCCGAACACCCCGACCGACGCGTCCGCCCGCAAACCGGCGGGCCACCACAACCACTGAACCGCAACGACACCATGACCGCTCTTCCTCTCCACCGGCGCCAGCTGCTGCGCACGCTGGCCCTGCTGGCCACTCCGGTCCTGCTGCCCGCCACCGTGCGCGCCCACGGCGACAGCCATGCCGGCGGCCCGCGCGAGGTCGTGCGCGAACAGAAGCCCTGGGGCATCGCCGCCGCGCCGGCCGAGGCCACGCGCACCATCGAGATCCGCATGGACGACAAGATGCGCTTCACGCCCGCGCACCTGGACCTGCGCGAAGGCGAGACGGTGCGCCTGCGCATCGCCAACCGCGGCAAACTGCTGCACGAGCTGGTGATCGGCACGCGCGAAGAACTGCAGGCCCACGCCGAGCTGATGAAGAAGCACCCTGGCATGGAGCACGACGAGCCCTACATGGCCCACGTGAACGCCGGCAAGCGCGGCGAGATCACCTGGACCTTCAACCGCCCGGGCGACTTCGAATTCGCCTGCCTCATCGCCGGCCACTTCGAGGCCGGCATGCGCGGCACCATCCGCGTCAATCCAAAATCCTGATCCTTTCCTGAATGGAGCACACCATGCAACGACGTTCCCTCCTCCTCGGTGCCACCGCCCTGCTGGGCGCCACCACCCTCGCGGCCCGTGCCGCGGCACCCGCCACCAAGACCGACGCCCTGCCCGTGATGCAGGTCTGGAAAGACCCAAACTGCGGCTGCTGCAAGGACTGGATCGCCTACCTGCAGCGCGACGGCTTCCAGGTGCAGGTCTTCGAGACCGGCAACAACGCCATGCGCCAGCGCCTGGGCATGCCGCAGAAGTACGCCTCCTGCCATACCGCACTGATCGGCGGCTATGTGATCGAGGGGCATGTGAACGCCCCGGAGATCCGCCGCCTGCTGGCTGAGAAGCCCCAGGCCCTGGGCCTGTCCGTGCCGGGCATGCCCATTGGCAGCCCCGGCATGGACGGCCCGGAGTACGGCGGCCGCAAGGACCCCTACGACGTGGTCCTGGTCCAGCGCGACGGCAGCAGCCGCGTCTACAAGTCCTATTTCCGCACCTGAACCCCGGAGCCACCCATGACCCACTTCCTGCGCACGCTCATCGCCTCCACCAGCCTGATCACCACACTGGCGGTGGCGGCCGACCCCCTGCCCCTGGTCGACGCCGAAGTCCGCAAGGTCGACACCGCGGCCGGCAAGATCACGCTCAAGCACGGCGACATCCCGAACCTGGACATGCCGGCCATGACCATGGTGTTCCAGGTCAGGAACCCGGCCACCCTGCCCCCGCTCAAGGTGGGTGACCAGGTGCGCTTCCGGGCGGAGAAGGTCAACGGCGCCTACGTGGCTTCGGACATCGAACCCAGGCGCTGAGCCCCTCGAACAGCGGGCATTTGCTGGCGCTGCTCGGCCCTTTGCGCATCGGGGAAATTCCTAAACTTGATCCGCCCAAAGGTCTCAATTTGAGACAGGCGGCCTCAAGTCGGATGAGCCTTTGACGAAAGTCATTCAGCGAACTCCAAAGGATTTCTCTTATGCGCACCAATCTGCCCGTCACCCAGCAGGAGTTCGTCATCCCGGATGGCGTCACCCTGGTCTCCACCACCGACCTGACCAGCCACATCACCTACTGCAACCCGAACTTCGTCTCGGTCAGCGGATACAGCCGGGAAGAGCTGATCGGCCAGCCGCACAACCTGGTGCGGCACCCCGACATGCCGTCCGAGGCCTTCCGCGACATGTGGGCCACCCTGCAGAGCGGCTCGCCATGGAGCGCGCTGGTCAAGAACCGACGCAAGAACGGCGACCATTACTGGGTGATGGCCAACGCCACGCCCATGCTGGAAAACGGCCAGGTCACCGGCTACATGTCGGTGCGCACCAAGCCCACGCGGGAGCAGGTCGAGGCGGCAGAGTCGCTGTACGCCCGCATGCGCGCCGAAGCCGAATCGGGGCAACGCACCCTGGCGCTGCGCCGGGGCCACCTGGTCCGCACCGGATGGCGCGGCAAGCTGCGCGATTGGACACGACCCACCTTGGGACGCAAGCTCTCGCTGCTGACCCTGGGCCTGGCGTTCGGCGTCCAGTTCCTGGAAAGCGCCACCGAAGGCATGCCAGAGTGGGTGCATCTCGCCGCGTTCGCCGTGACCGCCGTGGTCTCGCTGGTGGCCGCCGCGTTCATCAAGCGCATGCTGGTGGCCCCGGTCGAACAGGTGCTGGCGTTTGCCAACCGGATGGCGGCGGGCGACCTGTCGGCCCGGCTGGAATCGGACAGGTCCGACGAAATCGGCGAGCTGATCCGGGCGCTCAACCAGCTCAATGTGAACCTGATGGCCGTGGTCACCGACGTGCGCCACGAGGTCGAGGGTGTGCAGGTGGCCTCGGGCGAAATCGCCGGTGGCAACCAGGACCTGTCCTCGCGCACCGAGGCGCAGGCCAGCAGCCTGGAAGAGACGGCCGCGTCGATGGAAGAACTCACCAGCACGGTCGAGAACAGCGCCAACTCGGCCCGGGAGGCCGCGTCGCTGGCCGGCAGGGCCTCCAACGTGGCCCGCCAGGGCAACGAGGCCATGGGGGCGGTGGTCCAGACCATGGGCGACATCAGCCGCTCCTCCAGCCGCATCGGCGAGATCATCCAGGTCATCGAAGGCATCTCCTTCCAGACCAACATCCTGGCCCTGAACGCCGCCGTGGAAGCGGCCCGGGCAGGTGAGCAGGGGCGCGGCTTTGCCGTCGTGGCCGGCGAGGTGCGCAGCCTGGCCCAGCGCACCTCCGAAGCCGCCAAGGAAATCAAGCATCTGATCGACGACTCCACCAACCAGGTGCGGCGGGGCAGCGAACTCGTCAACAACGCCGGCAGCACCATGGGCCATGTGGTTGATGCGGTCCAGCAGGTCAACACCCTGATCGGCGAGATCACCAGCGCCGCGCAGGAGCAGACCATGGGCCTGGCGCAGATCAACCAGGCCATCGGCCAGCTCGACTCGGTCACGCAGCAGAACGCGGCCATGGTCGAGGAGCTGGCCGCCGCGGCGTCCTCGCTCAAGGGTCAGGCCACCGTGATGCAGGAGTCGGTCAAGGTGTTCCGCCTGAACGGCGCGTAGCCACGGCGCGGTCACGGGGGCACAGGACTCCCGTGCTAAGGTAGCGCGATGCCCCACAACATCCGCTACACCCTGCTGTCGCTGCGCGATCTGCTGGCGTCGATCGGGCCCTTCGTGCTGCTGACGCTGCTGCTGCTGGCACTGACCTACTGGTGGCTCGACCCGAACCCGCCCAAGCGCGTGGTGCTGGCCACCGGCCCGGCTCAAAGCGCCTACGACGAGTTCGGCAAGCGCTACGCCCAGGCCCTGGCGCGCTACGGCATCACCGTCGAACTGTTGCCCTCCCAGGGCTCCTCGGCCAACCTCGAACTGCTGCGCACCGGCCAGGCCGACCTGGGCTTCGTGCAGGGCGGCAGTGCCGACATCGGCTACGACGACGAAGAAGCCATCACCTCGCTGGGCAGCCTGTTCGTGGAACCGCTGTGGCTGTTCTACCGCGAGGACTCGGCGCAGCGGCTCAGGCAGAGCCCGACCATCCAGTCGCTGGGCGATCTGGTCGGCTGGCGCGTCAACGTCGGCACACCCGGCAGCGGCGTGCCGCGCCTGTTCTCGACCCTGCTGGACGTCAACCGCATCGACCGCCAGCAGCTGCAGCTCAGCGAGCTGGAGCAGACCCCCGCCACGGTGGCCTTCCTGGACGGCCAGATCGACGCCATCGTGTTCGCCTCCGCCCCCGAGTCGCTGATGGTGCAGATGCTGCTGCAGTCGCCCGGCGTGCGCCTGCTCAACTTCTCGCAGAGCGAGGCCTACTCGCGCCGCTTCGGCTACCTCACGCCGGTGGTCATGCCCCAGGGCGTGGTGGACCTGTCGAAGAACATCCCCGAAACCGACATGCACCTGGTCGCCTCGACCACCAGCCTGCTGGCCGGCGCCAAGACCCACCCGGCCATCCTGCAGCTGTTCGCGCAGACGGCCACCGGCCTTCACAGCGGTGGCAGCTGGTTCAACCGGGCGCGCGAATACCCGAGCCTGGAGCACAGCGAGGTGCCCATCTCGCCCGAAGCGGTGCGCGCGATCAAGAACGGCCCGCCCTTCCTGCAGCGCTACCTGCCGTTCTGGCTGGCCAACCTGGTCGAGCGCATGTGGCTGGCCATGGGCCTGATCCTGGCGCTGGCGCTGCCGCTCTCGCGCGTGGTGCCGCCGCTCTACACCTTCCGCATCCGCTCGCGCGTGTTCCGCTGGTACGCCGAGTTGCGCAGCATCGAGCAGCGGTTCACCGAACCGGGTGGTGCGCCGGTGCCGGTGGACGAGCTGGTCGAGCAGCTGGACCGGCTGGAGGCCCGGGTGGAGCAGGTGGTGGTGCCGCTGTCGTACACCGACGAGCTCTACGCCCTGCGCAGCAACATCGGGCTGGTGCGCAAGAAGCTGCTGCGCCAGGGCTGAAGGCCCCGGCGGACGGACCCTCTCAGGCCAGCCGGCCCGAGTTGACCCAGGCCAGGCGGGCCACTGCCGCGAGGGCTTCGTCCACCACACCGTGTTCGGCCACCACCCGCAGCTGGCCGCTGGCCTCCAGGCGGTCCATGCCCTGCCGGGTGAGCGACACCGACTGCCCTTCGGCGGTGGCGAACAGGAACAGCGTGCGGTGCGGACTCGCCCAGCGCAGCTGGCAGCGCTGCACCCGGTCGGGGTACTGCAGCTCGATCCAGGCACCCACCTCCAGCGAGTCCCCGCTGCTCAGGGGCTGCCGGCAGGTCAACAGCTCGGTGTCCACGAACTCCGGAACGATCAGCTGGGTATCGATGAAACCCGACTCCCGCGCCTCGTGGCCCTGCAACCAGGGTTCCACCGCGGCCACCGGCTCCTCCGGGCGGCGCAGGCTGGTTTTCAGCATCTCGCCGCTGCGGTGCGACTTGTAGGCTGCCTCGTGCAGCCCCATCAGGGCCTGGAAGAAGGACTCGGCCTGCGGACGGGGAAAGTCGATGGCGTCCAGCCCTTCCCGCAGCGTGCGCAGCACCACCGGCACCACGCGCACCAGGCGCGGCCGGTTCTGGCTCGCCTGCGCGAGCTGGCAGGACCAGAGCAGGTCGGTGAGGATGTCCATGTAGCGATCCGATGGCACATCGCGCACCTCCAGCAGGTCGTGTTGTGTCGCCAGCTCCCCCAGGATGTCGGCCGACAGGCGGGCATGGGCCACCGCCTGTGCCCAGGGTCCGCACAGAAAGCGCTTGACCAGGGCAGGTGCGCGGGCGAAATCGTCACGCGCCCGGATCTCCCGCGCCACGCGCTCGGCCAGCAGGTGCCGCTGCTCGACGCGCACCAGGGTCTGCATGGCCGGCCCCTGGTCGGTCAGCCCCAGGGACTCCATGCGCTGCATGCAGGCCACCACGCGCTCGGGCAGGTCGGCCGACAAGGTCTGCAGCGACTGCACCGTGTGCAGCACCTGCCCGGCGAACTCGCCGAACCCGGTGTCCTGCTCGTGGACGTAGGCCAGGCTGCGCGCGGTGATCGCGTCCAGCAGACGGCGGGCCGGGTTGTCGCGGTCGGCGAAGAAGCGCGGATCGGTCTTGGCCAGGTGCAGCAGCGCAGGCTTGAGCTGCATCACCAGGTCCCGCACGGGCGTCAGCAGCCGCCGGTCTTCAGCGATCGTGCGCAGCATCAGCGTTACCACCTCGGCCGCCAGCGTCCGCACCAGGGCATTGCCCGAACCCGATGCGCCATGGTCGGACACCTCAGCGCCGCCGTGGGCCAGGTTGCCCACCAGCAGCCGGTGCAGGTGGTCCAGCGTCAGCACCAGCGGGGCGTCCGCAGCGCGTGCTTCGGATGCGGGTTCTTCAACCTGATCATCGGCAGGCGCGCGCGCAGGGCGCACCGGCAGCACCGTGGGCACCACCACATAGCCGGCCGGCTGCACGCCGTCCGCTTCCAGATGTCTCACCAGCGCGCCATAGAACCAGCCGAGTTCCTGCCCCAGTGACACAGCGCCCGCGTGCAGCCAGTGCAGCCGGGCCGTCTCGTCGATGCGCAGTTTGGCCAGCGCCGCCATCAGGGTGTCGATGACGACATCGGGGCGCAGGGGGTTGGCCTCGGCACGCACGGTGCGCAGGCCGCGCGCGGCGCTGAGCAGCGCGTCCAGTGTGAGCAGTTCGTCGTCCACCGCCATCCTGACCACCTGCTGCAGCCGGGCCAGCTCCACCGAGGCCTGCACCTGGCCGTGATCCATCAGTGTCAGGTCGTCCATGCTCAGCGCGGCCCTCGGCTTGCGTGGGGCGGCCGTTGGCGAGCCGCGGTCGCGCGCCACGTCGGCGTGAACCGCACTGGCAAACGCCGTCACCAGGCGGGCTTCGAGCCGGTCCCGGCATGCCATCAGCACCGAGCGCGCATGGCCGAAGCCGCGCTTCTCGTGTGTGGCACCAGTCGCCTCACGGTGCACCAGAGCAGCCTGCAGCAGGTCCAGCCAGCGCGGAATCCAGTCGGCGGACAGGACCAGCGCGGCCTTCAGGCAACTGTCAAAGGGGGTGTAGGTGCGGGCGTTCATGGGGTGGGGAGCACAGATCGTTCGGTCGGAACCTCTTGACCGAGGATTGTGTGCACCCCCTCCGGGCGACAAAGCCCGGATCAGCCCTGGAATTTCGCGCAGTTCAGGGCTTAGACAACAGGGCTTTCCAGCCCTCGGCGCCCAGCGTGCGCAGCGTGGCGATGTTGCGTTCCACGATCTTCTCGGCGTCCCCGCCCTCGCTGGCCACCGCGCGTTCCACACTGTCCTCACGCAGCAGGTGCAGCGTGGGGTACGGCGCGCGGTTGGTGAAGTGGCTGGGATCGTCCGCCGCCTCGCCCTCGAAGAGGAACTGGGGGTGGAAGTTGGCCACCTGGACCACACCTTCGAGCTCGTGCTCGGCCACCACGTCGTCCACCACGTTCATGAAGTCGTTGAAGACCTCGAAATCGGGGAACAGCGTGGGGTGCACCAGCAGCGTGGTGTCGATCTCGTCGGCCGGCGTGTTCACCAGCAGGTCCAGCTCGCGGTCGAGTTCGTCCAGGAAGGCGTCCAGGTGCCGTGCCCGGCTGACCACGATGCGCACCTGGTTCTTCACGTACACCGAACGCGCAAACGGGCACAGATTCAGCCCGATCACCGCCTTCTCGATCCAGCGGCGGGTGTCGGCCAGAACCTGTTCGTCGGTCAGTTCCATGGCGGGCGTCAAATGGATTTGAAACGGGTGCGTTTCGGCCGCGCGCCCTCTTCGCCCAGGCGTTTCTTCTTGTCGGCCTCGTACTCGGTGAAGTTGCCGTCGAAGAAATACCACTGCGAATTGCCTTCGCAGGCCAGGATGTGGGTGCAGATGCGGTCGAGGAACCAGCGGTCGTGCGAGATCACCATGGCCGATCCGGCGAATTCCAGCAGTGCCTCTTCCAGAGCGCGCAGGGTTTCGACGTCCAGGTCGTTCGAGGGTTCGTCGAGCATAAGCACGTTGCCGCCCTGGGCCAGGGTCTTGGCCAGGTGCAGGCGGCCGCGCTCACCACCGGAGAGGTTGCCCACCAGCTTCTGCTGGTCGTTGCCCTTGAAGTTGAAGCGGCCGATGTAGGCGCGCGAGGGCATGACGAACTTGCCCACGGTGATGTTGTCCAGCCCGCAGGACACGTCTTCCCACACGGTCTTGCTGCCGTCCAGGCTCTCGCGGCTCTGGTCCACGAAGGCCAGCTTGGCGGTCTGGCCGATGGTCACCGTGCCCGAATCGGGTTGCTCCACGCCCTGGATCATGCGGAACAGCGTCGACTTGCCGGCACCGTTGGGACCGATGATGCCGACGATGGCGCCCGGGGGCACCGAGAAGCTCAGGTTGTCGATCAGCAGGCGGTCGCCGAAGGACTTGCTGACGTTCTTGAACTCGATCACCTGGTTGCCCAGGCGCTCGGCCACCGGGATGAAGATCTCGTTGGTCTCGTTGCGCTTCTGGTATTCGACGTCGCTCAGCTCCTCGAAGCGGGCCAGACGCGCCTTGCTCTTGGCCTGGCGGCCCTTGGCGTTGGAGCGCACCCACTTCAGTTCTTCCTTCATCGCCTTGGTGCGGGCGTCTTCGGACTTCTGTTCGGTCTCCAGGCGGCGTTCCTTCTGGTCCAGCCAGTCGGTGTAGTTGCCCTTGTAAGGAATGCCGTGGCCACGGTCGAGTTCGAGAATCCACTCGGCGGCGTTGTCCAGGAAGTAGCGGTCGTGGGTGATGGCCACCACGGTGCCGGGGAAGCGCTGCAGGAAGTGCTCCAGCCACTCCACCGACTCGGCGTCCAGGTGGTTGGTCGGTTCGTCGAGCAGCAGCATGTCGGGTTTGGACAGCAGCAGACGGCACAGGGCCACGCGGCGCTTCTCGCCACCGGAGAGGTTCTTGATGGTGGCGTCCCAGGGCGGCAGGTTCAGCGCGTCGGCGGCCAGCTCCAGTTGCAGGTCGGAGTTTTCGGAACCGCTGGCGGCGATGATGGCTTCGAGCTCGGCCTGCTCGGCGGCCAGGGCGTCGAAGTCGGCGTCGGGTTCGGCGTAGGCGGCGTACACCTCTTCCAGGCGGGCCTTGGCCTTGAGCGCACCGCCAATGCCCTCTTCCACGGCCTGGCGCACGGTCTGGTCGGGGTTGAGCTGCGGCTCCTGCGGCAGGTAGCCGATCTGGATGCCCGGCATGGCGATGGCTTCGCCCTCGATCTCCTTGTCGATGCCGGCCATGATCTTGAGCAGGGTCGACTTGCCCGAGCCGTTCAGACCGAGCACGCCGATCTTGGCGCCGGGGAAGAAGCTGATGGAAACGTCCTTCAAGATCTGCCGCTTGGGCGGCACGGTCTTGGTGACACGGTTCATGGAAAAGACGTACTGGGCCATGGCTGATGAGCTCGCTGGTGAAGGCGCGTTGTTCCGGCGAAAGGCACCGGATGGGGCAAAGGGGAAAACCGGGGATTATCGCCCGGAGGCCGGTTTGTCGAGGTCGGGCGGCAGCGGGCGGTCCAGCAAGTCCCGCACCGCTGCGGGTGTCATGGGCTCCTGCAGCCACTCCGGCAGCGGCTCGGGCAGGTTCCAGTGGGTCTGCGGGAGCACCAGCGCGAGCCCCCGGTACCACAGGTGCATGCCCTTGCGGCTGAGCCGCAGCACCAGCGGGCCGGCGCCGGTTTCGAAGTTCAGGGTGACGCCCTGCGGCGCGGCCTGGGTCGTGATCCGGGTGCACAGGCGCCGCTGCGGGTCGCTTTCCTGGCCGGGCTGTTCGCGGCCGGCCCGGATCTGCGCCGGTCGCTGGCCCGGTGCGGCCTCGTGCAGCGACAGCTGGTGCTCGATCGACGCCCGCGCCCGGGGTGCGGCGCCGCCCTGCTGCCCGGGGGTGGACTCCTCGAACACCTTCAGCATAGGCCCCAGGATGCTGCGCACCATGCGCCGGGTCAGCCAGAGCGTGACGTCCTGGTCGTGCACCCGCATCCAGATGCGGTCCTGAGCCGGGTCGTAGCCGAAGGTGGTCGTGGTCAAGAGAACAACCTGCGCGGGTTCGCCGTGTCAGAGACCGGTGTCCGGATCGGCCTCCTGCGCGTTGCGCAGGGCCTGCTGGGCCACCGCGTCCAGCGCCCCCTCGACCACCCCGCCGCGGGAGATGATGCGCAGGGCGTCCTTGCCCAGCAGCTTCTCAAGCGTGCGCCGGGTCATGGAATGGGCCAGGCCATTGGCGGAGATGAACATGAACAGGCCGCCCCGCGGACTGGTCCAGGTCAGCTGGGCCCGCAGCCACTCGCCCTGCACCTTGAGGTCGACCCAGGCGCCCGGCGCCAGGTCCATTTCGACGACGTTCAGGCCTTCGAGGGGCATGGGGCCGGTCTCGGCCTCCACAAAACCGGCGTCTTCGGCCTCCTTGCCCGCGATCCAGAACGAGTCGTCGATGGGCAGCTCCTCGACCGACATGCCCAGGGTGAACGGATCATCAAGTGTGTCGGTCGCTGGCTCGGCCCCGGACGCATCGGTCAGGGTGGGCACGTCGAAGGCCTTCTCGTGCACCGTCACCAGCGCGTCGAAGAACTGGCCGGTGAGTTCGGCCGGGTAGGCAATGCGCTGCAGGCCCTGGCGCATCTGGCCCAGCAGGCGGGGCACCAGCCGCGCCAGTCGGTCGGTGTCGCGCCGGATCAGGGCCGGCTGCACGCTCCAGATCAGGTCGTCGGCGACCACGTCCAGCGAATCGTCCTCGTTGCCCGGCAGGCTGCCTTCGAGCTGCGCTTCGGCCAGCACCTGGGCCCAGGGACCGGTGAGAAAGCGCTGCACGAACTCCGGCACGTCCTTGTCCTGCATGCGCTGCTGGAAATCGGCGGCCAGCCGCTCGGCCAGCACCTGCCGCTGCTCGGCGTGCAGCAGCGCACGCGCCGCCTCGGCCCGCCGCTGGTTCTTGCGGGCGTCGTCCTCTTCCCAGCGGCGCCGCAGGCGTTTGAGCAGACGGGCAAACACCTCTTCGCTGGCGTCGACGCGCTGCAGCGAACGCACCGCGCCGGTCACCGAGCGCAGCAGGTCGCTGAAACCGTCTTCGCTCTGGCTCTGGTAGCCAAGGCTGCGCTGGGTGATGCTTTCCAGCAGCTGGCGCGCGGGGTGCTGCCGGTCGCTGAAGAAACGGGGGTCGGCCTGCGAGAGCCGGGTCAGCGAGGGTTCGAGCAGTCCGATCTGCTGGCGGATGGCCGGCAGCAGGCGCTCGTCCTGCGTCAGGTTGTCCAGCATGAGGCGGACCACCTCCTGGCCCAGCAGCCGGCCCAGCTGATGGCCCGAGACCACCGGCAGTTCGGCCACCGGGCCCTGACCAGCGGCCCGTTCCGGCCGCTGGCGCAGGCGCTGCATCAGGGGCTCGATGAGCCCCAGGTCCTCCAGCGCCGACATGGAGGCCGGCACCGTGTGCAGAAAGATCGGCCCGCCTTCCTGCTCGCCATTGAGATCCCCCGCCAGCAACTGGCGCAGCCGGCTCAGCGTCAGCAGGGTGCGGCCCACCGCGTTGCGCGGTGCCTTGTCGGCCTGCAGCGACTGCGTGGTGTTCTCGAGTGGCTCGACGCCGTGCGCCATCAGCCACTGGATCAGTTCGCGGTACACCTGCCGCAGGCTCTCGCCCATGATGCCGGCCACCGGCACGAACAGCGCGGTGCGCTGGTGCGGATCGGACACGTGCTGGACCATCACCGCGCGCAGCGCCCGGGCGTAGGCCGAGGGTCGCAGCGGGTTCAGGTCGGGCTGCACCGTGAGCCAGCCCATGAGGTTGCTCACCAGGGCGTTCAGGCGCGGCAGCAGTTCCTGCGTGGACTTGGTCAGCGCCTGCTCGGCGATGGCGAACTCGATGCTGGCGTCCAGCTGCCGGTCGTCCAGCAGCCGCAGGTCGTCAAAACGCACCGTGGCGTGCAGCTCGGGGTCCTGGACCTCGCCGTGGTAGAAGACTTGGCGCAGCTGCTGCGCCCAGGTGCGCTTGATGGCATCGGCTTCGTGGATCCAGCGGTCGATCTGCCCCACGTCCACATGCTCCAGCTCTATCGGCAGGTTGCCCAGGCGGTCCGGGTCGGCCACCGCCTCCAGCTGCGCCAGCAGCTCGTCGATCATGGAGTCGGCGATCGACAGCGCGGCCTCCAGGCAGTGCTGGAGTGTCGGGCGCAGCTTTCCCGCGTCATTGGCCACACCGGACCGGATCAACTTGTGCGAATCCATGGCTTCTCGTGGAGGGTGGGATCGTCCCAGCCGGGGCCGGCGTGAGGGCGGACCAACATTATGGAGACAGGCATTGACAGGCGGCTCCCGCAATTCTCCAGACGGTCGCTGGGCAAGACGTGCGACAATATGCCCCGTTGCGTCGCATCAGTGGCCCGCAACACCGGCAACCCCGCCGGAGGGTCGGCCCCCAGTTCCTGGTCCTGCCACCCGCTTTGTAGACCCCGTCTGCCTTCAACTGAACAGTTGCTTCGGCAACCGCACAGGCAGATGCCCCCAGCGCCCTGGACGGGTGCCTCTCATTGATGAAATTCGAAGATCTGAACCTGGCTCCGGCCATCGTGCAAGCTGTGCGCGAGCACGGTTACGAGACCCCCACCCCCATCCAGGTTGAGGCCATTCCGGCCGTCCTGGCCGGTCGCGACCTGCTCGGTGGCGCCCAGACCGGCACCGGCAAGACCGCTGCCTTCACCCTGCCGATGCTGCAGCGCCTCTCGCAGAGCGAGCGGGGCCAGAACCGCTTTGGCGGCAACGCCATCCGCGCCCTGGTGCTCACCCCCACCCGCGAACTCGCGGCCCAGGTGGAAGAATCCGTGCGCGTCTACGGCAAGCACCTCTCGCTGACCTCCACCGTCGTTTTCGGCGGCGTCGGCATGAACCCGCAGATCAACGCCATGAAAAAGGGCGTGGACATCCTGGTCGCCACCCCCGGTCGCCTGCTGGACCTGCAGCAGCAGGGCTTCCTGGACCTCTCGCAGGTGCAGATCCTGGTGCTCGACGAAGCCGACCGCATGCTGGACATGGGCTTCATCCACGATGTCAAGAAGGTGCTGGCCCTGCTGCCCCAGAGCAAGCAGAGCCTGCTGTTCTCGGCCACCTTCAGCGACGAGATCCGCGACCTGGCCAACAACCTGCTCAAGGACCCGCAGAGCATCCAGGTGACCCCGCGCAACACCACGGTGCAGCGCATCACCCAGGTGATACACCCCGTGGGCCGCGGCAAGAAGAAGGCCCTGCTGGTGCACATCATCAACCAGCACAACTGGAGCCAGGTGCTGGTCTTCACCCGCACCAAGTTCGGCGCCAACAACGTGGCCGACTACCTGACCAAGAACGGCATCAAGGCCATGGCGCTGCACGGCAACAAGAGCCAGGGCGCCCGCACCCAGGCACTGGCCGACTTCAAGAGCGGCGAGATCCGCGCCCTGGTGGCCACCGACATCGCGGCCCGCGGCATCGACATCGACGAGCTACCGCACGTCGTCAACTACGAGATCCCCAACGTCTGCGAAGACTACGTGCACCGCATC
This sequence comes from Hydrogenophaga sp. NH-16, assembly GCF_004006415.1. Classification (NCBI taxonomy): domain Bacteria; kingdom Pseudomonadati; phylum Pseudomonadota; class Betaproteobacteria; order Burkholderiales; family Comamonadaceae; genus Hydrogenophaga; species Hydrogenophaga sp. NH-16. The sequence goes on along the minus strand of NZ_CP029344.1, from coordinate 518,062 downwards.
GGCCGCACCGGCCGTGCCGGCCGCGAAGGCCAGGCGGTCAACCTCGTGAGCCTGGACGAAGAAGGCTTCATGATGGACATCGAGCGCTTCACCAAGCAGCAGATTCCGGTGGAGATCTTCCAGGAGTTCATGCCCGAGCCGGGTGAGAAGGCCGAACCCATCGCCATGGGCCGCCAGACCATCTGGGGCGGCGCGGGCAAGCCGCCCAGCCGCGACGTGATGGCCGCCGCCGCCAAGGCCGCACGCCAGGAAATGATGACCCGCATCCGCGAGAAGAAGGCCGAGGGCGGCAACAGCGGACGCAGCAACAACAACGGCGGTGGCCAGCCGCGCCAGCGCGCCGAATCCGGTGAGGGCCAGCCCCCCGCCGAGGGCCAGGGCGAAGGCCGGCGCCGCAACCGCAACCGCCGTGGCGGTGGGGGCGGCAACGGACAACCGCGCCAGGCCAACGCAAACGGCAACCCCAATCACAACGGTCAGCCGCGCCAGCACCAGGAGCGCCCGCCGCGCGCACCGCGCGAGGACCGCTACGAAGGCGAAGACCGTCCCGAACGCCAGCCCGGCCCCAATGCCCACCTGGGCAGCCTGCGCATCCGCGAACCGCGCGCCCGCACCGCCTCGCCGGGCGGCCAGCCCGATCCGCTGCGCACCAGCATCGATTCGATGCGCACCGGCAACCGCAACAAGAACAAAGGCGGTGGTGGACAGCGTGGTGGCAACGGCGGCGGTGGCGCCGATCCCCTGCGCACCAGCTACGGCCGCATCCGCTGAGTTCGGTTTTCGGCCCGATCGGCAGCAAGGCGGGCACATGCCCGCCTTTTTTTCGTCGGTACCATTGCGCAATCAGAGGTCCACACCATGAAACTGCTGCTTGCCGAAGACGATGTGATGCTGGGTGCCAGCATGGAAAAAGGACTGGATCTGGCCGGGTTCCAGGTGGACTGGGCCAAGACCGGTGACCAGGTCATCGACGCCTTGGGCCGCCGCAGCTACGACGTGGTGCTGCTGGACATCGGCCTGCCCCAGCCCGATGGGCTGCAGATCCTGCGCTGGATGCGCAACGAGGGCCAGACGACCCCGGTGATGCTGGTGACCGCCCGCGATGCCGTGCCCGACCGCGTGGCCGGGCTCAACCAGGGCGCCGACGACTACCTGACCAAACCCTTCGACCTGGACGAACTGTGCGCGCGCATCCATGCGCTGGCGCGCCGCCAGGGCGGGCGCGCCAGCGCCCACATCCAGCTGGGGCGCCTGGAGGTGCGGCCGGCCGAGCGCGAGGCCCTGCTGGGGGGCAAGCAGCTGGCGCTGTCGCAACGCGAGTTCGACCTGCTGACCACCTTCGCCCGGCAGCCTGGGGTGGTGCTCTCGGTCGAGCAGCTGGAGAAGCAGCTGTATGGCTGGAGCGAAGACATTTCCAGCAACGCCGTGGAGGTGCACCTGCACCACCTGCGCCGCAAGCTCGGTGAGCCCTGGATCGTCAATGTGCGCGGGGTGGGCTACAAGCTGGTGCAGCGGCCTTGAAACTGCGCTCGATCCGCTCCCAGTTGCTGATCTGGCTGATCTCCTCGGTGCTGATCACCACCCTGGTGGTCGGTTTCCTGACCGCGCGGCTGACCTGGAGCGGCTTCAACAATGTACGCGACATGGGTCTGGAGCAGATCGCCCAGACGGTGGTGCGCCACGACGAGGCCGCGCCCGCTCAACCCCCGGCGCCGCTGCCCTCGACCGCACTGGCCGATGACGACCTCGACCAGTTCGTCAGCCAGATCTGGGACCACTCGGGCCAGCTGGTCTATTCCTCGCTGGCCGATGTCGGCCCGCCCCTGCAGCGTCCGGGACACAACATCGTCACCTGGGAGGGCGAAAGCTGGCGTGTGTACACACAGGCGCACGACCGGCGCATCGTTCAGGTGGCGGTCACCACCAAGATCCGGCGCCAGCACTTCTACTCACTCACCCCATGGCTGCTGATTCCGCTGGTGCTGCTGGTGCTGGTGCTGGCGGTGCTCACCAGCACGGGCGTCGACCGCGTGCTGCTGCCGCTGGAACAGCTGCGCAGCGACATCGCCCGCAGCGACCCGGAAGGCCTGCAGCCCATCGACACCTCCGGCCTGCCCGCCGAGGTGGCGCCACTGGCCGACACGCTCAACCAGCTGCTGGCCCGCATCGAGCACATGCTCAACCACCAGCGCCGCTTCCTGGCCGACGCCGCGCACGAGCTCAATACACCACTGGCCGTGGTCAAGCTGCAGGCACAGCTGGTCCGGCGCTCCAGGCCGGGCGAATGGGAGGGTGCGCTGGACCAGCTGGATGCGGGCATCGAACGGGCCTCCCGGCTGGCCTTCCAGCTGCTCCAGCTCGCACGCCTGGAGCCCGATGCGCAGACGGCCCAGCAGCAGACCCTGCGGCTGGACGATCTGCTGCGCGAGGCCGTCGCCGGCTTTTCGGCACGCGCCGAACAGCAGGGCTGCGACCTGGGACTGGTGAGCGCCGAGCCGGTGTCCCTGGTCGGCGACCCGCATGCGCTGCGCACCCTGGTCGACAACCTGATCGGCAATGCGCTGACCCACAACCCGGGGCCGGTGCGCATCGACGTGGGCTTGCACGTCGATGGCGGGGCCGCGGTACTGGAGATCAGCGACAACGGCACCGGCATCGCACCGGAGGACCGCGCGCGGGTGCTGGAGCGCTTTGTCAGGCTCTCGCCCGGCGACGGCAAAGGCAGTGGCCTGGGCCTGTCCATCGTCGGCGAGATTGCGGCCCTGCACGGCGGCAGGGTGGAACTGGCCGACACACCCGGCGGGGGGCTGACGGTGCGCGTGCACCTGCCGCTGTTCACTGCCCGCACCGAACCGCTGAGCCCCTGACGCAGACGGAAACCCGCCGCACCACTCTGTATATACAGTGCAGCCATGGCCAACACCTCTCCGCCGCCACCCTCCCGCTGGGCCACGCTGACCGTCGCGAGCGCCAACGTGCTGAACCTGGCGCAGCCGGGTCGCCACTTCTACGACGGACAGGACCCGTACAGCCAGAACGAGTTCGAGCGCAAGGTCGAGTGGCTCGGCGAGCGCTTTCGCGTGCTCAACGCCGACGTGCTGGCGGTGCAGGAGGTCTGGGACGAGGTGGCCCTGCGCGCCGCCATCGCCCGCAGCGGCCTGCAGTACGGCACCGTGGCCGTGCCCGGCGCCGAGAACGGCCCCGGACAACACGGCGCCCAGGGCACGCCGCGCGTGGGCCTGGTGACGCGGCTGAAGGTCGAGTCGCTGCAGTCGATCGCCGACTTTCCCGCCGCCGCCGTGGTGCAGGTGCCCGGCCTGGGGCCGCACACCCGCTTCGAGCGCCCGCCCCTGCTGGCCACACTGCGCATGAAACACGGGCAGGAAATCGGCGTGATCACCGCGCACCTCAAGTCCAAGCGCCCCAAGTTCCTGCAGGACGCCAGCGGCAAGACCCTGGAAGACACCGAAGACCCGACCGTGCAGGCGCTGGGCTCGCTGCGGTCGCTGCTCATGCGCGCAGGCGAGGCGCTGGCGCTGCGGCTGAAGGTGGTGGAGCTGCTGCACCGCACGCGGCTGCCCCTGATCGTGATGGGCGATTTCAACGACGGGCCGCACAGCGTGACCACCCAGCTGATCGCCGCCACCTCGCAGGTGGCCTACGACAAGGGCGCGCGCGACAACGCCCTGTTCAGCGCCTGGGACGTGCAGGGCGAAGCCGCACTGCGGCGCGACGTGGCGTATTCGCACATCCACCAGGGCTACCCCGAGGTGCTGGACCAGGTGCTGGTGAGCGAGGAATTCGTCGCCACCAGCCGCGCGGCCATCGGCGACGTGCGCCGGGTGGAGGTGTTCAACGACCATCTGCACGAAGGCCGCGACCGCAGCCGCAGCGACCACGGCTTCGTGCGCGCGCTGCTGCGACTGAAGCTGCCGGATGTGCCGGTCTAGGCAAATCGAACGGTCGACAGCGGGGGCAGGTCGCGCGAGAGTTCCTGCCAGTGCTCGCCGGCGTCGGCGCTGACCCAGAGCCCGCCCGTGGTCGAGCCCATGGCCAGCACCCGGCCTGTGGCGTCCACGTCCAGCGCGTGCCGGTACACCAGGTGGTAGGCGTGGGTCTGAGGCAAGCCGTCGCCGAAGGCCTGGAAGCTCCGGCCGCCGTCGTCGGTGCGCAGCACCACCATGCGCCCGTCCACCGGGATGCGGCAGACATCGGCCTGCGCCGGCACGAACCAGGCGCGTTGCGGGTTGCCCGGGTCACAGGCCACGGCAAAGCCGAAACCCGACGGCGCCGGCGCGGTGATGGGCTGCCACAGGGCACCGCCGTCGGTGGAGCGGTAGATGCCGCAGTGGTGCTGCACCCACAGCGCGTCGGGCTGGGCGCGGCACTGCACCAGGGCGTGCGGGTCCTGGGTGTTGCCGTCGTCGGCGCTCTCGGCCGGCAGGTAGTCGGCCTTCATGCCTTGGGCCGTGAGGGACCAGCTGGTGCCAGCGTCGCGCGTCTGCCAGACGCCTCCACAGGAGATGCCCAGCGTCACATGGCGGGCATCGCGCGGGTCGACCACGATGGAGTGGATGCCGGCGTGGTCGTAGCCGCCACCGAACCATTCGCGGCGGTCGGGCTCTTCCCACAGCGGCCGGTTCAGCGACCAGCTCGCGCCGCGATCCTCCGAACGGAACAGGCCCGCCGGCAGGCAGCCCGCCCAGAGCACCCCGGGCTCGTCCGCGCCGCCGGCCGCCATCGACCACACCAGGTCCACACTCCACGGCGTGGTGTCGTCGGCCATCGGGCCTTCGGCCGGTTTGGGCGGAAACGCGGGCGCGGCCACCTCGGCCCATGAGCGCCCGCGGTCCGCACTGCGGTGCAGCTTGACGCCGAAGTGGCCCAGGCGCAGCGCGGCGTACCAGTGGCCGTCGCGCGGATCGGCCAGCACGCTGGTGACCGGCTCGCCAGCAAAGTGCAGCGCCGCGATGCGCCAGCCGGTGCCCGCGCCCTCCCACACGAACAGGCCCTTGCGGCTTGCCACCAGCATCGTCGCCATTGCAGTCTCCTCGGGTTGTGTGGGTGGCGGTTCAGCCGCCGCTCAGCGCCTGCACCACCAGCACCCGGTCGCCGGCCAGCAGTGCCCGGTCCAGCCGGACGCGGTCGGCCACCAGTTCGCGGTTGACGAACACGGCCACGTGCTTGCGCACCGCGCGCTGGTCGTCGAACACATAGGCCGCCAGCGCCGGCGCAGCTCGCAATGCCTCCTCCAGCGCATCGCGCAGCAACCCCGGTGGCACCTGCTGGGGTTCGCAGTCCACGTGGCGGCGCAAGGCGGGGGCGAATTCGACGGTGACCATGGTGAAGGTTCCGCACGCAGTGTCGATTCGCTCGCCCGCGCGCGCAAGCCCCGAACCCCTCTGGAGGCAGGGTCAGGCGCGCACGAACAGCGTTACCAGCGGCTGGTCGCCGACCTGGCGGCTCCAGTGGCCGTGCACCGCCGGGTCGAAGGTCGCGCCCTCGGGCAGGGTGTCGGCGGAATAGAAGTGATCGCCCGGGCCGAAGACGCGCGAGCTGCCGTCCTGTAGCCCGATCTCCATCTGCCCCTGCAGCACGAACAGCCACTGGGGGGTACCGGTGCAGTGGAACTGGCTGCGAAAACCGACCGGGCTCTGGCGCAGCTGGTAACCGCCCGAGGGCATCAACGGCGAAAGGCACGCCGCTGGCGTGCCTTCGCTGAGTTCGACCGATTCCTCGCGGAACGCGGCCCGTCCGTCGGTGCCGGTGTAGAGCACCACCTTGGTGAAGGTCGTCATGGTCATCTCCTGAGGAGGAGCGTTGTACCAGACGACCAGACGGCGCCGGCCGGGGGGAATCAGTTTGCCTTCGGGTAACGGCTGGGGTAGAGCTCGTTCAGCTTCTTGCCGCTTTCGCCGTCGGCAATGATGTCGCCGGTGCGCTGGGCTTCGGCCAACTCGGCCTTGACCTGCTCACGCGTCTTGGCCTGGGCCACGTTGTCCTTGGGGTAGCGGTTCGGGTAAACCTCGCGCAGCGTGCGGCCCGACTCGTTGTCGGCGATCACGTTGCCGCTTTCCTGGGCAGCACGCAGCTCGGCGCGCACTTCCTCGCGGGTCAGGCCCTGGGTCTTGGGTGCGGCGGCGTAGGCCGAGGGATTGATCTCGCGGGCGGTGCGGCCAGACTCGTTGTCGGCGATCACGTTGCCATCGCGCTGGGCTGCGGCCAGCTCGGCTTTGACCTCGGCACGGGTCTTGGCATGGGCGGTGGCGGCGGCCGGATAGCGGCCGGGATACATCTCGCGCAGCGTCAGACCGGACTCGTTGTCGCCGATCACGTCACCGGCCTGCTGGGCCTGGATCAGTTCGGCGCGGACCTGCTCACGGGTCAGGGGCGCATCGGCGTCTGCGGCGAAGGCCTGACCGGCCGACAGGGCGGCCACGGCAAGGGCGATGCTGGAGAGGTAAGAGGCTTTCATGGTGCTTCCTTTCAAGAAGTGGTGAAACGGTGAAGTGATGGTGCCGGCCCGGGGGTCGGGTGTCTTTTCGCGGCGGTTTCGCTTCTTTGCGTTGTGTTTCGGAAGAGATTCGTTCGCGATGGGTGAACTTTAAAATTTCATTGCAAGAAGAAAAATCACCGGATCGTCGTCAATCTATTTCCAAATCAGCAACAATCTCTCGATTGAAACCCTCCACCATCGACCCATGGACCGACTGACCTCAATGCGTGTGTTTCTTCGTGTGGCGGACGAAGGCGGTTTTGCCGCCGCTGCGCGGGCGCTGGACATGTCGCCCGCGGTGGTGACGCGGCTGGTGGCCGACCTGGAGGAGCACCTGGGCACCCGGCTGCTGCAACGCACCACACGCCGGCAGTCGCTCACCGATGCCGGCGAGGCCTACCTGGAGCGGGTGCGCCACATCCTGCAGGATCTGGACGACGCGCACTCGCTGGTGAGTTCGCACACACAGGAGCTTTCGGGCACGCTGCGGGTGCTGGCGCCACCGGTGCTGGCCACACACGTGCTCGCGCCCATGGTCGCCAGCTTCCACCAGCGCTATCCGCAGATCCAGCTGGACATCGAGGTGGCCAGCCACCGCGAGCCCCCCATCGAAGCCTTCGACATCACACTGATGGGCACCGACGAGGGTTACGACGCCAACATCATTGCCCGCAAGGTGAACACGACCGAGGCCTTTCTGGTCGCGTCGCCGGCGTACCTGGCGCGCCGGGGCACCCCCGCCACCCCGCAGGATCTGCTGCAGCACGACTGCCTGCGCATCAAGCCGGACATGGGCCCTCGCAGCCGCATGCTGCGCCTGTTCCGCAGCGACTGCGACGACGAGGTGCTGCTGGACGTGCGCCCGGTGCTCTGGGCCAACCACACCGACACGCTGATGCGGGCCGCGCTCGACGGCGCCGGCATCACCGGCACCACGGTCGAGCTGGCTGCGCCCCACCTGGCCAGCGGTGCGCTGGTGCGCGTGCTCGCGCCCTGGATCACCGGCCGGTTCACGCTCTATGCGGCCCTGCCCAGCCGCAAGTTCCTGCCCCAGCGCACCCAGGTGTTTCTGGACCACCTGACCGAACGGACGCGCGAGCGCGTGGCAGAGGCGCTGGCCGGCTGCAGCGTCTGCTGAATCTGGGGGCGGCCCGGCGCTGAAATCTTCCACCAGGGTTCAACCCCTTTTCGCCGTTCCGTTCGTTTCAGTGGACTCCACACCCTTTCTGGAGTCCTCATGAACACCTCCCTGCGCCGCCTCGCCCTGTCCGCCTTCGCGGCGGGTGCCTTGTTGTCCGCCCTGCCCGCCCAGGCCATCGGCCGGCTCGCCAATGTCCACCTGATCGACCGCGACAGCGGCGAGACCCTGCCGGTCTACCGGCACCGGGGCGAACACTGGGTCGCCGGCCGGCCGGGCGCCCGCTACGCCATCTCGGTGCGCAATGCCCAGCCGAACCGCCTCATGGGCGTGGTCTCGGTGGACGGCGTCAATGTGGTCTCGGGTGAAACCGCGGCCTGGCACCAGACCGGCTACGTGCTCGGCCCCTGGCAGCAGTACGACATCACCGGCTGGCGCAAGTCCGACCACGAGGTCGCGGCCTTCCACTTCACCGCCCTGCCGTCGTCCTACGCCGCACGCACCGGTCGCCCGGCGCATGTGGGGGTGATCGGGGTGGCGCTCTTCCGTGAGAAGGCCCCGGCCCTGGAGCCGCTGCCGGAGCCGGTCTACCCGTCCTGGCGCGAGCGGCGGGAACTCAATGAAGCCGAAAGCGGCTCACTGGGCAGGGGCCCGCTCGAACGCGGCGCACCCTCGGCCTCGGCCGCCGACTCGGTCGCCGAAGCCAGCCGCCCGGCACCGGCGGCGCCGAAGCTGGGCACCGGCCACGGCGAGCGCGAACACGACACCATCGGCCACACCACGTTCGAGCGCCGCAGCGACCGGCCCGACGAGCTGATCCGCATCCGCTACGACAGCCGCGAGAACCTGGTGGCGATGGGCATCCTGCCGCCCGATGTGTCACCGCACCGCCCGCAGCCGTTCCCGGGGTCGCGCTCGCCGCGCTACGCACCCGATCCGGACTGAAGGCGTGACCACCGCCGCCCATAATCGCCCGCATGACCGCGGCCGACACGCCCTCCGACGAAGAACTCATGCAGGCCTACGCCCGCGGGGACATGCGCGCCTTTGAAGCCCTGTACGACCGCCACGCCCTGCCGGTGTGGCGCTTCGTGCAGCGCAGCGTGCAGAACGCCGCGCTGGCCGACGACCTGGTGCAGGACGTCTGGTTCAGTGTGGTGCGCCACGCGCCGCAGTACGAGCCGCGTGCCAAGTTCCGCACCTGGCTGTTCACCCTGGCGCACCACCGCATGGTCGACCACTGGCGCACGCAGAAGAACCATGCCAGCCTGGACGCCGAGAGCGAGGACGGCAGCGCGCTGGCCGAGATGCTGGCGGCCGAGTCCGGCTTCGGCCCGGAGCGGCGGCTCGATTCGCGCGAGCTGGCGCAGGCGCTGCTGGATGCGCTGGCGGCACTGCCCGAGGTGCAGCGCGAGGCCTTCCTGCTGCAGGCCGAAGCGGGCATGAGCCTGGCCGAAATCGCGCAGACCACGGGCGTCAGCATGGAAACCGCCAAGAGCCGCCTGCGCTATGCCCGCGCCCGCCTGCGCGAGACCCTGGAGGCCCACGCATGAACCGCGACCACCTGCCGCCGACGCCCGACGACGCGCTGCTGAAGCGCTACCGCGAGGCCAATGAGCTCGACGCCGCGCGGCCCGGCCCCGCGCTGAGAGAGAACGTGCTGGCGCATGCGCGCGCGGTCGCCGCCTCGCGCCTCGAAACGCCGCCCCCCAACGCGCGGCCGGCCGCCAACGACAGCGCCTGGACCTGGCGGGCCCTGGGCAGCCTCGCGGTGATCGGACTGGTCGGTCTGCTGGTGCTGCAGTTCGACCGCGGCACGCCGGAGGAACAGGAACTGGCCCTGGGCACCGGCAGCGCGCGCCCGGCCGCAGAAACGGCGGCGGCTCCGTCTGCACCGGCGGCTCCCGCCCAACCCGCGGAGTCCGCGGCGCCCCAGGCACAGCCGCCCCTACCGGCGTCACCGCAGCAGAAGCAGGCGTCGGAGGCGCAGGCCCAGTTCATGAAGCGGCCGCCAGCGCCAACAGCCACCGCTCCGGAAGCGGCGGACCGCATGGCCGGTGCCGAGCCGGCGCAAGAGGCCGAGCGCGCAGCCCCCGCCGATTCGGCCGAAGTCGCTCCGCCACCGCAGGCGCCAGCGGCAGCGGTCGCACCGGCCCCCGCGTCCAAGGCCATGGCGCCCCAGGCCCCGGCCCCCATGCCCCGCGCCGCCACGGCGCCCGCGCCGGCCAGCGCCGACAGTGCAACACCCGCAGGGGCCTCGCGCAACGCCGCCGAAGGGGTGCTGCGCGAGCGGCGGGAGATCACCACCGCCCGCCCCGCAGCACCGCCTTCGCCCCTCTTCGCCGCCATCGCGTCCGGCAACGCGGAAGCCGTGCGGCAACGGCTGGCCGAAGGGGCCGATCCGAACGCGCCCGACGCCACCGGCCGCACGCCGCTGATCGCGGCGGTGCGGACCGGCAACGAAGCGGTGGTGCGGCGGCTGCTGGCCGCAGGGGCAGACCGCACGCTGCGCGACCACAACGGCCTCAGCGCCGCGGACCACGCCGAACAAAGCGGCCACCCGGGCCTGCTGCCGCTGCTGCGCTGAGAAGACGGGCCGCGGCCTGCACCGTCGCCGCGCCGGAGGCGTTCAGCCCGATGACCGGGCTGGGTCGGCCACGAGGCGCTGCCGCCGGACCTGGCGCGGCGTGGCCTCGGTCAGCCGCTGCAACAACCGCCGCAAGGCCGTGGCGTCCTGGTAGCCCACGGCGGCCGCCACCTGTTCCACCGGCAGGCGCGTGTGTTCCAGCAGGGCCCGCGCGCGCCGCAGACGCACGCTCTGGATCAGCGCCATGGGCGACTTGCCGGTGGCGCGCTGCACATGGCGGGCCAGCGTGCGGGTCGACATCGCGGCCTGCTGCGCCAGCATCGACACAGACACCGGTTCGGGCCAGCGCGCCTCGATCTGCGCCACGAGGCCGCTGACGAAATCGTCGCCCGCCACCAGGGCCTGGGGCACCACATAGGGCGACTGCGCCGCGCGGGCGTCGATCAGCAGCACCCGGCCGACCCAGTCGGCCAGCGCGTGCCCGCCGTGCTCGCGCAGCAGGTGCAGCATCAGGTCGGTCTGCGCCAGGGCCGCCCCGCCGGTGGCGACAGGGCCGTCCACGCACACCATGCGGTCGGCGTCCACGCGGCAGGCGGGAAACCGCTGCTGCAGCAGGTGGGCCAGCCACCAGGTGGTGGTGGCGCGGCGCCCGTCCAGCACGCCCGCCAGACCCAGCACGAACACCGAGAAACACGACGCCGCCACGCGCCCGCCCGCGGCCACATGGCGGCGCACCGCAGCGGCCGTCGCCTGCACGTACGGGTCGTCCAGCTGCTGCGCCAGTTGCGCGGTGTCGGCCAGGCGAAGGCCCGGCAGCACCCACACCGAGGAGTCGGCGCCCGCGCGCCGCGGCAGGGGGCGGGTGTCCACGGTCAGGCCCATCGACAGCGCCACCGGGCCACCCGCAGGCGAAAGCACCCGCCAGGTCGGTGCGGATACGCCGCAGCGCGGTGCCATCACCTGGGCGGCCGACAGCATGTCCAGCGTCACGGCCACACCGCTGGTCAGGCTGCCGGGCAGGACGATCAGGCTGAAATCGGGCATGTCTGAAATCGCTCCAAAGATGTCATTCCGGACACTTTAAGACCCGGCGCCCCCCGGGTCCAATGCGATCCATCGATTCAAGGAGCCGCCGAATGACAACACCGCCCCCAAAACCCATCACCCGCTGGTACCTGGCGCTGGCACTGGCCGGACTGGTGGGCACCTGGTTCTTCAACCTGCAGTACTTCCTGTCGGGGGGCAGCGTGGCGCCCGACCGCTTCTGGGCCGATGCCATGGTCAACCCGCTGACCAGTGCGATCACGGTCGACGTGTACCTGTCGGCGCTGGTATTTGCGGTCTGGGTGTGGCGCGAAACGGCGCCGCTCAGCCGCTGGCGGGCCCTGGCCTGGATCGCGCTGTGTTTCGGGGTGGGGCTGGCGGTCGCTCTGCCGCTGTACCTCGCGCACCGGGGCGCCGCCATCGCCCCTCGGCGCTGACTGGGCCGCAAGGCCTCAGCGGGGTGCGACGCGGTTGAGCGGTGTCTTCGCCTGCCCGGTGGTCAGGTAGGCGATCAGGTTGTCGGCCGCGAGCATGGCCATGGCCATGCGCGTGGGCAGCGTGGCGCTGGCGATGTGCGGCGTGAGCACCACGTTGGGCACGGTCAGCAGCGCGGGGTTGACCTGGGGCTCGCCCTCGAACACGTCCAGCCCCGCCGCCGCGATGCGTTTCTCGCGCAGCGCCGCGACCAGCGCGTTCTCGTCCACGATGCCGCCGCGCGCGATGTTGACCAGGGTCGCGGTCGGCTTCATCAGCGCCAGTTCGGCCGCGCCCACCGTGTGGTGCGCCGCGGGTGTGTAGGGCAGCACCAACACCACATGGTCGGCCTGTGAAAACAGGTCTTCGCGCGAGACATAACTCGCGCCACACGCGGCCTCTTTCCCGGTGTCGAGGCGCGAACGGTTGTGGTAGACCACCCGCATGCCGAAGCCGTGCGCACCGCGGCGCGCGATGGCCTGGCCGATGCGGCCCATGCCCAGGATGCCCAGCGTCGTGCCGTGGATGTCGGCGCCCGCGAACAGGTCGAGCGACCACTGCTTCCACTGGCCGGCGCGCAGGAAGTGTTCGCTCTCGGTGATGCGCCGCGCGGTCGCCATCAGCAGCGCAAAGCCGAAGTCGGCCGTGGTCTCGGTGAGCACGTCGGGCGCGTTGGTGGCCTGCACGCCGGCCGCCGTCATCGCGTCCAGATCGAAGTTGTTGTGGCCCACCGCGAGGTTGGCCACGATTTTCAGCCGCGGGCAGGCCGCCAGCAGCGCCGCGTCGATGTACTCGCTGCCAGTGGTCAGCACCCCGTCCTTGCCCTGCAGGCGCTCGATGAGTTCGACCGGGGACCAGACCACGCCGGGCGGCGTGGTCTCGACCTCGAAGTGCTCGCGCAGGCGCTCCACCACCTCGGGGAACACGGCACGCGCGATCAGGATGGCGGGGCGCTGGCTCATGTGCGTGCTCAGACGGCCAGCAGGTCGACTTCGAACAGCAGCGTGGCGTTGGGCGGGATCACGCCGCCGGCGCCGCGCGCGCCGTAGCCCAGCGCGGCCGGGATCACCAGGCGGCGCGTGCCGCCGACGGCCATGCCCTGCACGCCCTCGTCCCAGCCCTTGATCACGTGGCCGGCGCCGAGCGGGAATTCGAAAGGCTGGCCGCGGTCCTTGCTGGAGTCGAACTTGGCGCCCTGCACGCCGTCGTTGTAGAGCCAGCCGGTGTAGTGCACCTGCACGCGGCGGCCGGCCTGGGCGACCTCGCCGTTGCCGACGGTGGTGTCTTCATACTGCAGGCCGCTGGGGGTGGTGATCATGGTGTGTCCTCGGGTTGAAAAAACGGAAGACCGATTATTCCAGCCCGACACCGGCCCGGCGTCGGCACCACTTCAAACACCTGTTTACACAGGCTTTGCACGCCATGGGGCAAACGTTGACGCAGCCGCGATGTACTGCAGTCCTCGCAACCACCGGTCCCAGGAGACCCACGATGACCACCTCCACCCCCCTCTTCTCCCGCCGCCTGGCGCTGGGCGCCATCGCCGGCTCGGCCCTGCTCACCGCGTTGCCGGCCATGGCCGAGGGACGCCTGACCGACGTGCGCGTGATCGACCGCGACCGCGGCGCGGTGCTGCCGCTCTACCGCTTCCGCGGCGAGTACTGGGTGGCGGGCGAACCGGGCGCACGCTACGCCATCGAGCTGCGCAACGACAGCCGCGAGCGCCTGCTCAACGTGGTGTCGGTAGACGGCGTGAACGTGATCACCGGCGAGACCGCCGACTTTGACCAGGCCGGCTACGTGCTGGAGCCGATGCAGCGCTACGACGTGGCTGGCTGGCGCAAGAGCAAGCGCGAGATCGCGGCCTTCGAGTTCACCCGCCACTCGCGCTCTTACGCCGCGCGCACCGGGCGTCCGGACGACGTGGGCGTGATCGGCGTGGCGGTGTTCCGCGAGCGCGAGGCCTTCCACCTGCCGCGCCCGCCCCTGCCGCCCTTCCCGCCGTTCGACCGCAGCGCACCGGGCACCAAGTCCAGCCCGCAGCTGCAGGAGCGTTCCCACAACGGCGCGCAGGCAGGGCCCCAGCTGGGCACCGGCCATGGCGACCGAGAACGCGACCGCGTCGGCGAGACCGACTTCGAGCGCCGCAGCAACCGGCCCGACGAGATCATCCGCATCCGCTACGACAGCCGCGAGAACCTGATCGCGCTGGGTGTGATCCCGCCGGAGCGCCGCCGCTGGCGCGACCGGCCCAGCGCCTTCCCGGGTGCGAACCGGGGCTACGTGCCCGATCCGAACTGAGTTTGGCCCCCCCGCTCACTCCAGCCAGTGCGTGAAGCTGGCCACCGGCTCGCGGGGGGTGATGAACCCATTCACCTTGTCAGCCGGGTCGGCGTAGCCCAGCGCCATGCCGCAGACCAGCATCTCGTTCTCGCCCGCGCCGATGTGCGGCAGGATGATCTTGGCGAAGCCGTTCCAGGCCGCCTGCGGGCAGGTGTGCAGGCCGTGCCCGCGCGCGGCGACCATGAGGTTCTGCAGGAACATGCCGTAGTCCACCAGCGAGCCGCGGCCCATGACCCTGTCCAGCGTGAACATCAGGCCCACCGGCGCGTCGAAGAAGCGGAAGTTGCGCTGGTGCTGCGCATGCATCTTGTCCTTGTCACCCTTGGTGATGCCCAGCAGGCCGTAGAGGCTCCAGCCGTTCTCGCGCCGGCGGTCGATGTAGGGGCTGACCCACTGCGTGGGGTAGTAGTCGTACTCCTCGCGGTACTGATCGGCCAGCGAGGGGTCGGCGCGCAGCGCATCGTGCGCGGCGCAGCACTTCTCCACCAGGCTGTCGCGGCTGGCGCCCTGCAGCACATACACCTTCCAGGGCTGGGTGTTGGTGCCCGAGGGCGCGCGCGAGGCCACCTCCAGCAGGTGCTCCAGCGTGGCGCGCGGCACCGGCTGCGGCAGGAAGGCGCGGGCCGACATGCGGCTGGTGATGGCGGCGTCGACGCTGGCGGCGTCGATCACGGGCGTGGTCGCGGGCGGGTTCTGGCTCATGGTGTCTCCTGGATATGACGTTTACGTCAACGTCAATTATGGCAAGCGGTGCCGCCCAGCGCTGGCCGGCGGTCAGGTGATGGTCTGCAGGGTGGCCTGGAGCTTGTCGGGCAAGGTGACGGGCCGGCGGGTTTCACGGTCCACATACACATGGATGAAGTGACCACAGGCGGCGGCCAGTGGCTCGCCCTGGGCGAAGAGGCCGACCTCGTAGCGCACGCTGGAGCGGCCCAGGTGCGCGACGCGCAGGCCGGCTTCGATGGTCTGCGGAAAGGCCAGCGGAGCGAAATAGTTGCACTGGGTCTCGATCACCAGGCCGATCACGCCGCCGGCGTGGATGTCCAGCGCGCCCTGCTCGATCAGCCAGGCGTTGACCGCGGTGTCGAACCAGCTGTAGTAGACGACGTTGTTGACGTGGCCGTAGACGTCGTTGTCCATCCAGCGGGTGCCGATGGAGCGGAACACGCGGTAGTGGTCGCGCGGCAGGGCCTGTGGTCGTGAAGCGGGGGCGGCAGGGACGTTCATGACGGCGGATTCTGCCTGCGCGGTCTTCAGGCCGCTGTCACCGCCGCGCGTTCCCCGGCCCGCGCAGCCGCGGCCCAGCGGGCGTGGTACTCCAGCGCCACCCGGTAGGTGTTCATCTGCACCTGCACCGTGGATTCCATGTCGGTGCCATAGCCTCCGGCCATGGCGAAGGCCAGCGGCAGGCGGCGCTGCCAGGCCCAGTCCATCACCCGCCGGTCGCGCGCCTCCAGCCCGTCGAACGTGAGCTTCAGGCGCCCCAGCCGGTCGCCCTCGTGCGGGTCGGCGCCCGCCAGGTAGATCACCAGCCCGGGTTCGAACCGGCGCTCCAGCTCGTCCAGCGCGCGTTCCAGCGCTTCCAGGTACGGAACATCGCCGGTGCCGTCGGGCAGTTCCACGTCCAGGTCGCTCGGCTCCTTGCGGAACGGGAAGTTCTTCTCGCCATGCAGCGAGAGCGTGAACACCGAGTCGTCGTCCGCGAAGATGCGCGCCGTGCCGTTGCCCTGGTGCACGTCCAGGTCGACGATGGCCACCTTCAGCGGGCCGCGCGCGCGGTGCTGCCTTGCGTGTTCGGCCTGCATCAGGCGCGCGGCCACGGCCGCGTCGTTGAACACGCAGAAGCCGCTGCCCTTGTCGGCGTAGGAATGGTGGGTGCCGCCCGCGATGTTGGCCGCCAGACCTTCTCCGGACATCGCGGCGCGGCAGGCCTGGATGGTGGCGCCGACCGAGCGCCGCGCCCGCTCGGCCATGGCCGGGCTCCACGGGAAGCCGATTTCCCGCTGGGCGGCTGCGCTCAGCGCGCCGGTCTGGATCGCCTGGATGTACGCCGGGGCATGCACCAGCGCCAGCTCACCGTCGCTGGCCGGCAGGGCCTGGCCGAGCCGGATCTGCGGGCACTCGGCCGCCAGCCGCTCGCGCAGGCGCCCGTACTTGGCCATGGGAAACCGGTGCCCGGCGGGCAGCGGCAGGATGAAGTGGTCGGCATAGAAAACGTGCACGGCCCATTTTGGCCGGCGCATCAAATCCAGCCGGCGCCACCCGGTTTTAGAAAACAGCACCTAAATTGCTGCAGCGCAACAAAAAAGCCTTGCATCCGTTCGTTCAGTCCCTATAATTCGAGTCATGTTGCAGCGCAGCAAAGCGAACGAAAACAACAGCGTCCAGACAGCGCGGTGTTCTCGAAGCAGCCTTCAACTGCCCTTTAAAACCTTCTACAGGAGCTAAATACATGTTGACCGCTGAACAAATCGTTGCCGCCCAGAAAGCCAACATCGAAACTCTCTTCGGCCTGACCCAGAAAGCCTTCGAAGGCGTGGAAAAGCTGGTCGAGCTGAACGTGCAAGCCACCAAGGCCGCTCTGAGCGAATCCGCCAACAGCGCCCAGGCCCTGCTGTCCGTCAAGGACGCCCAGGAACTGCTGACGCTGCAAGCCAGCCTGATGCAGCCCCTGGCCGAGAAGACTGTGGCCTACAGCCGCCACCTGTACGACATCGCCTCCGGCACTGGCGCCGAGTTCGGCAAGGCCGCTGAAGCGCAAGCCGCCGACGCCCAGAAGAAGTTCATGGCCGTCGTCGACAACGCCGCCAAGAACGCACCCGCCGGTTCGGAAACCGCCGTCGCCGTGATGAAGAGCGCCGTGTCCGCCGCCAACAACGCCATGGAGTCGGTGCAGAAGGCTGTCAAGCAAGCCACCGAAATGGCCGAAACCAACTTCAACACCGTCACCGCCCAGGCCGTGACCGCCACCAAGGCCGCCGCCAAGAAGCGTTGAACAACACAGGGTTCCTGCGGATGTTCTGACCTTTGACTTCGATCAAGGTCAATACCATTGAACTCAAGCAGACTGGCGCCAGACCTGTGAAGGCGGCGCTGAACCCTCAGACCGTTTTTCTGGTTGTCTCCTCGGGTCCTTTTCGAAATTCCGATTTCATCGGACCCCTTCAAGCCCTCGCCGCAACGCGAGGGCTTTTTTTATGTCCGCGGCTGGCAGTGGCTGGTCAGTGGGGTTCTGCCGGGCGCAACCGCGCCAGCAGTTGCTTGAGCTTCGGCAGGGCCGCCTGCATCGCGGCCCGGCCCGCCTCGATGGACCGCTGGCGTGAGGCGAAATCGGCGCTGCCCACCCCCGCCAGCGAAGGCCGCACGACCACGTCGGCACGGGCCAGTTCCAGCCGGTTGATGCTCTGCCCCATGATGGCCGTGGTCTTGGGCAGCAGGCTGAACAGGCCGTTGGCCGGGATGTCCTGCGGATCGGCCGAAATGTCGATCGCCAGCACCACCTCGGCCCCCATCTCGCGTGCCTGGCGCACCGGCACGGGCGCCACGAGGCCGCCATCGACGTATTCCCGGCCGGCGATCGACACCGGATTGAAGACGCCGGGCACCGCGCTGGACGCGCGCACGGCCTGCGCGGTGTCGCCCCGGCGGAACAGCACGCCGCTGCCATTGGCGAGATCGGTCGCCAGGATGCCCAGCGGCAGCGCCATCTGCTCGATCAGCTTGCCATCCACCGCCTGCCGCACATAGCGCGCCAGCGCCTCGCCCCGCAGCAGGCCCCGGCTCGCCAGCGGCATGGTCCAGTCGGTCAGCAGCGCTTCGTCCATGCCCATCGCCACGCGCTCCAGTTCGGCGGAGCGCTTGCCGCTGGCATACAGCGCCGCCACCAGACTGCCGGCGGAGGTGCCCGCCACCACATCGGGGCGGATGCCGTTCGCCTCCAGCACCTGGATCACCCCCACATGGGCAAAACCCCGCGCCGCGCCCCCGCCCAGAGCCAGCCCGAGCCGCGGCGGGCGCTGGGGCACCTCCACCACGGGCGGGGTCACCACCGGGGGTTCTGCGGGCGGTGCCACGGTGGAGCAACCAGCCAGCACGACCAGCAACAGGGCATTGACCCAGATCAAGAATTTCTTATCAAGAACCATTCGCATTTGTGTTAGCATCCGCCGCAACTCATTCCCCACATTGAAAGACAACCCATGCGCTCATTCGCCTTGCTCCCGATTGTCCTGGCTGCCGCCACGTCCCTGAACGCCCTGGCCCAGGACAAGGTCCTGAACATCTACTCCGCCCGCCACTACCAGACGGACGAGGCGATGTACGAGAATTTCACCAAGACCACGGGCATCAAGATCAACCGCGTGGACGCCGACGACGCCGGCATCGTGGCCCGCCTGAAGGCCGAAGGCTCGGCATCTCCGGCCGACGTGATCCTGCTGGTGGACGCTGCCCGCATGGCCAGCGCCGACAAGGACGGCCTGTTCCTGCCGATCAAGTCCGCCAAGCTGGACGCCGCGATCCCCGCCAACCTGCGCGCCGACGCCACCAAGGACGGGGTAACCTGGACCGGCTTCTCCACCCGCGCCCGCGTGATCGTGTACGACCCGCTGCGCGTCAAGGCCGCCGACGTCGCCACCTACGAACAACTGGCCGACCCCAAGCTCAAGGGCCTGCTGTGCACCCGCTCGGGCTCGCATCCCTACAACCTCTCGCTGTTCTCGACCGTGGTCGAGCGTCTGGGCGATGCCAAGGGCGAGGCCTGGCTCAAGGGCCTGGTCGACAACATGGCGCGCGCACCCAAGGGCGGCGACACCGACCAGATCAAGGCCGTTGCCTCGGGCGAGTGCGGCGTGGCCATCTCCAACACCTACTACATTGCGCGGCTGGTCAAGTCGAGCAAGGCCGACGAAAAGGAAGTGATGGAGAAGGTGAAGGTGGTGTTCCCCAACCAGGGCACGACCGGCACGCACGTCAACATCGCCGGCGCCGCCGTGGCCAAGCACGCCAAGAACAAGGACAACGCCATCGCGTTCATGGAGTACCTGGCCAGCCCGTATGCCCAGGACTATTTCGCCAACGGCAACAACGAGTTCGCAGCCGCCAAGGGCGTGAAGATCGAGAACGCGGCCCTCAAGGCCATCGGTGGCGACAACTTCAAGGCCGAGCAGATTCCGCTGGGCGTGGTGGCCAAGAACATGGTGAAGGTGCAGCAGATGCTGGACCGCGTCGGGTTCAAGTGATCGACCGAAAGCCCGCTTCTCGCGGGCTTTTTTGTGGGCGATAATTGACGTTTACGTTAACGTCAATTCCATCCAAGAGGAGCATTCCATGGAAATCGCAGGCAAGGTCTTCATCGTCACCGGCGGCGCATCGGGCCTGGGCGAAGGCACAGCGCGCATGCTGGCGGCCAACGGCGGCAAGGTGGTGATCGCCGACATGCAGGCGGAAAAAGGCGAAGCGGTCGCCCGGGAGATCGGCGGTGCCTTCGTCAAATGCGACGTGAGCAACGAGGCCGACGGCCAGGCCGTGGTCGCCAAGGCCGTGTCCATGGGCAAGCTCATGGGCCTGGTGAACTGCGCCGGCATCGCCCCGGCCGAGAAGACCGTGGGCAAGAATGGCGCCCACTCGCTGGCCGTCTACACCAAGACCATCATGGTCAACCTGGTCGGCAGCTTCAACATGATCCGCCTGGCTGCGGACGCCATGTGCAAGAACGAACCCGAGGCCACCGGCGAGCGCGGCGTGATGATCTCGACCGCCTCGGTGGCTGCCTACGACGGCCAGATCGGCCAGGCGGCCTACGCCGCGTCCAAGGGCGGCGTGGTGGGCATGACCCTGCCGATCGCGCGCGACCTCGCTCGCAACGGCATCCGCAACATGACCATCGCCCCCGGCATCTTCGGCACGCCCATGCTGTTCGGCATGCCGCAGGAGGTGCAGGATGCGCTGGCCGCCAGCGTGCCCTTCCCCAGCCGCCTGGGCACGCCGAACGACTACGCCAAGCTGGCCAAGCACATCATCGAGAACGACATGCTCAATGGCGAGGTGATCCGCCTGGACGGCGCCATCCGCCTGGCGCCTCGCTGACAGGGCCCACCCCTGCCGCGCTGCACGCGCCCCCTCCAGGGGGCGATGCGAGTGGCCCGGCAAAGCCGGTTCCACCGCATCCTGGGTGGGATGTCTCGCGCCGGAGGGTTCTTCCCTGACCGTGCCAAGCTTCTGGCGAGCTCAGCGGTAAGCCGTGCGGGCCTGCTTGAGATCGATGCGGCCCCGCACCACCTTCTCCAGCGCGTCGTGGCGCAGGCTGCGCATGCCCTCGCGCACGGCAACATCGAAAATCTCGGTCGGTCGGGCACGGTCCTGGATCAGCTGCTTGACGCTGCGGCTGTTCTGCAGGATCTCGTAGATGCCCAGCCGGCCTTTGTATCCTTTGCCGCCGCAGTGGTCGCAGCCCACCGCGTGGCGCATCCGAACCTCGGCAGGTGTCGACACCCCGGCCGCCGTCAGCAAGCGGTCCTGCGCCTGTGCCAGACCCAAGTCGCTGCCCTCGCGGTATTCCTCCAGCAACGCCGTCCAGGCCGTTGCATCCAGCGGCCCAGGCTCGGAACAGTGCGTGCACAGGGCCCGCACCAGGCGCTGCGCCACCAGGCCCAGCAGAGAATCGGCGAAGTTCATCGGGTCCATGCCCAGGTCCAGCAGGCGCACCACACTCTCGCTGGCGTTGTTGGTGTGCAGGGTCGAGAGCACCAGGTGACCGGTGAGCGAGGCTTCGATGGCGATCTTCGCGGTCTCGGCGTCGCGAATCTCGCCGATCATGATGATGTCGGGATCGGCGCGCAGAAAGCTGCGCATCGCGCTTGCAAACGTCAGACCGATCTTGGCATTCATCTGCACCTGGCGCAGTCCGGCCTGCGTGATCTCGATCGGGTCCTCGGCGGTCCAGATCTTCTTGTCGGCGGTGTTGACCTCGGCCAGCATCGAGTGCAGCGTGGTGGTCTTGCCCGAGCCGGTCGGCCCCACGGCCAGCACCATGCCGAAGCTGCGCTGCGAGAAACCGGCGATGGTGTCCAGGTCGCGCGGCTGCAGGCCCAGTTGCGACAGCGGGATCGGCTTGGCCGATTCCAGCAGGCGCAGCACCACGTCCTCCAGGCCATCGTGGGTGGGCATCACGGCCACGCGCAGCTCCAGCGCCGTGCCACCGAACTCGGCGAAGTCGATCTTGCCGTCCTGCGGACGCCGCCGCTCGGCGATGTCCAGCCGCGCCATGATCTTGATGCGCGAAACCAGGGGCGCGCGCAGCTTGGCGGGCAGCCACAGGTAGGGTTCGAGATCGCCATCGCGGCGGAACCGGATCGCTGTCAGCGCCTCCCCGGGGTTGGACTCGATGTGGATGTCGGAGGCGTGCAACCGCTGCGCCTCCGCGATCATCTGGTTGACCAGGCGCACCATGCCGGCCGATTCGCTGGCAGAGGCCATCTGCTCGGACTCGGCCGCCGACCCGACCTCGACCATGGCCTGCATCACCAGGTCGTCCACCAGTGCATGACCGGCCACACTGGCCCCCCCTTGTGGAGAAAGGCGTCGGCGTGCCTCTTCAACGATGGCGGGTGCGCTGTGTGCATGGGCTGCCCGCTCCACCCGGTCCTGCACTTCGAGCCGCCGTTCAATGGCTTCACGACTGGCCCAGACCAGTTCCACCGTATGCCCTGTACAAGAACAGAGGGCGCGGTGCAGATCACCACTGGTGGGCGTCCAGGAGGCCACAAGGAACCGGTCGGCAGCCATGCCCAGCGGCAGCACGGTGTGGGCGTGGGCCACCCGCAAGGGGAGGATGTCGAACGCACCACGCTCCACCTCGAAACCCAGGGCCTCGACCTCGACCACCCCGGCCACCCGGGCCAACGCCCGCTGCAGCTCGTCGTCCGTCAGCACCATGCGTGTGACCAGTTCGTGCGAGCGCGACCGGAACAGATCGGGGTCCTCTGCCAGCAAGCCGTCCACGGTGCCCTGATCAAGGATGCGCAACCGCAGCAATGCCTCGCTCAGACTCACAATGGGCCACCGATGTTGCAACTCGAAAGCCTGCACCAGTTGCGTCAGGTTGTGCACTGGCCCCTGCACGGGCGGACGATGGTTGGGGGTTGGAGGGGCGGCGGTGCTTGTCAGCGTCATCAGGGTTTTCTCGTATCAGCGGCTGGTTGCCGATGAAGCCAAGATAGCCCAGCGGGCCACCAGCCGGATTGACCTCGGGCAAGTATCTGCAACATCAAGTTACAAAATGGACCACTTCATGAAAGAGTGCACGAAACGGACGGGGCATCGCGTGCTGGTCCTTGCCATCGGCGCGATCATGGCGGCCTGTGCCGGATCGGCGGACACGCACCGGTCGACCGGCGTGGCATCGTCACCGGCACAGCCCGAATTGGCTTCCGGCCTGCAGGCCAAATCCGGCTGGGTGTTCAGCCAGCAGGCGGTGGCTGCGGCCAACCCGTTGGCCGCCGAGGCCGGTCTGCAGATGCTGCGCGCCGGTGGCAGCGCGGTCGACGCCGCGGTGGCGGTGCAGATGGTGCTGACCCTGGTCGAGCCGCAATCGAGCGGCATCGGCGGCGGCGCCTTCCTGCTGCACCACGACGGCCGCCGCGTGCAGGCCTTCGACGGCCGCGAGACCGCGCCCACCGGCGCCACACCACAACTCTTCCTGGCCGGCGATGGCAAGCCCCTGCCCTTCATGGACGCGGTCGCCTCCGGCCTTTCCGTGGGGACACCCGGCGCGGTCGCCATGCTCGCCCTCGCCCACCACCAGCACGGCCGCCTGCCCTGGGCGGCGCTGTTCGAACCCGCCATCGTGCTGGCCGAGCAGGGCTTTGCCGTCAGTCCGCGCCTGCACACGCTGCTGGCGGCCGAGAGTGCGCTCAAGGCCGACCCGGTGGCCGCGGCCTACTTCTACCAGCCAGACGGCACGCCGCACCCGGTCGGCCATGTGCTGAAGAATCCCGAGCTGGCGGCGGTGCTGCGCGGCATCGCGGCGCAGGGCCCCCGGGCGCTGCACGAAGGCCCGGTGGCGCAAGCCATCGTGGACAAGGTGCGCCGGCATCCAAAAGCGCCGGGCACGCTGTCGGCAGACGACCTGGCGCGCTACCAGCCCCGCGAGCGCGAAGCGCTGTGCATGGACCACACCGCGGCGGCGAAGGTGCTGCGCATCTGCGGCTTCCCGCCCCCGAGTTCGGGCGCCATCGCGGTCGGACAGATCCTCGGGCTGCTGGCCCGCACGCCGCTGGGCGCCGCACCGCTGACCGGGACACCAGGTGCCGACTGGCTGCACGCCTACATGGAGGCCTCGCGCCTGGCATTCGCGGACCGCGCACAGTACCTGGCCGACCCGGACTTCGTGGCCGCCCCGGCCGGCCGCTGGGACAGCTTGCTGGATGCACGCTACCTGGATGACCGCGTGCGCCTGATCACGCCGGCCCGCGCACCGCAGGTCGGCCCTGGCAGGCCCGGCGGCGCCCCCCTGGCCCATGCGCCCATGCCCGACCAGCCCGAATACGGCACCAGCCACATCAGCATCACCGACCGCTTCGGCAACGCGCTGGCCATGACCACCACCATCGAGGCCGGCTTTGGCTCGCGGCTGATGGTGAACACCGGGCAAGGTCGCAGCGGCGGCTTCCTGCTGAACAACCAGCTGACCGATTTCAGTTTTGCCCCCTCGGACGCGCAGGGCCAGCCCATCGCCAACCGGGTGGAACCCGGCAAGCGGCCGCGTTCGTCGATGTCGCCGACGCTGGTGTTCGACCAGGCCACGGGCCAGTTGCTGATGAGCGCGGGCAGCCCGGGCGGTGCACTGATCATTCACTTCACGGCCAAGACGCTGCTGGGCACGCTGGGCGGCGGTCTGTCGCCGCAGGCCTCGATCGATCTGCCGAACTTCGGCACGCTGGGCGGTCCGGTGATGCTGGAGGCGGGCCGTTTTCCGGCGACGACAGTGCAGGCCCTGCAGGCCAGGGGCCACACGGTCAGCGAGGCGCCGATGCCCAGCGGTCTGCAGGCGCTCCAGCGCGGCACGAAGGACGGACAGACGGTGTGGCTCGGCGGCGCCGACCCGCGCCGCGAAGGAGTGGTCGCCGGGGACTAAACGTCGATCGCGCTGGCCGATCCCGCCTGCTTGCGCAGCTCGAACTTCTGGATCTTGCCGGTGCTGGTCTTGGGCAGTTCGCCGAACACCACGTAACGCGGCACCTTGAACCCGGCCAGGTGCTGCTTGCAGTGCTTCACGATGTCCTCGGGCGTGGTGTGCGCACCGAACTTCAGCTCGACAAAGGCACACGGCGTTTCACCCCACTTGGGGTCGGGCCGCGCCACCACGGCAGCAGCGAGCACGTCGGGGTGGCGGTA
The DNA here is from genome assembly GCF_004006415.1 of Hydrogenophaga sp. NH-16. Lineage (NCBI taxonomy): Bacteria > Pseudomonadati > Pseudomonadota > Betaproteobacteria > Burkholderiales > Comamonadaceae > Hydrogenophaga > Hydrogenophaga sp. NH-16. The sequence continues at coordinate 493,585 of NZ_CP029344.1, read as the reverse complement.
AAGCACGTCCTCGACCTCGATGGACGAGATGTTCTCGCCGCCCGAAATGATGATGTCCTTGCTGCGGTCCTTGATCTTGAAATAGCCATCGGCGTACTGCACCGCCAGGTCGCCGCTGTGGAACCAGCCGCCGGCAAAGGCCTCCTGCGTCGCCTTCGGGTTCTTCAGATAGCCCTTCATGGCGATGTTGCCCTTGAACATGATTTCGCCCATGGTCTCGCCGTCCAGTGGCACCGGCTGCATGGTCTCGGGGTTCAGCACGCGCACATCGCGTTCCAGGTGGTAGCGCACGCCCTGGCGCGCATTCAGCCGGGCGCGTTCACCGATGTCGAGCTGATTCCAGCTGTCGTGTTTGGCGCAGACCGTCGCAGGGCCGTAGACCTCGGTCAGACCGTAGACGTGGGTCAGGTCAAAGCCCATCTGCTCCATGCCCTCGATCATCGAAGCCGGCGGCGCGGCGCCCGCGACCATGGCCTTGATGCCCGCCGGGATGCCCGCCTTCATCGCGGCCGGCGCATTGACCAGCAGGCCCTGCACGATGGGTGCACCGCAGTAGTGCGTCACACCATGCTCGCGCATCAGGTCGAAGATGGTCTGCGCCTCCACGCGGCGCAGGCAGACGTTGACACCCGCGCGCGCCGCCACCGTCCAGGGAAAGCACCAGCCGTTGCAGTGGAACATCGGCAGGGTCCAGAGGTAGACCGCGTGCTTGGGCATGTCCCACTCCAGCACGTTGCTGATCGCGTTCATGGCCGCGCCGCGGTGGTGATAAACCACACCCTTGGGGTTGCCGGTGGTGCCGCTGGTGTAGTTCAGCGCGATCGCGTCCCACTCGTCACCCGGCAGCTGCCAGGCAAAGGCCGGGTCACCGCCGGCGATGAAGGCTTCGTAGGTGGTGCTGCCGATGGGCTGGCTCTCGCCGGTGAACAGCGTGTCCTGCACGTCGATCACCAGCAGCGGCTCGGTTCGCGTGCGCAGCTTCAGCGCCTTGGCCATGGTGCCGGCGAACTCGGGGTCGACGATCACCGCCTTGGCCTCGCCGTGGTCCAGCATGAAGGCAATCGCCTCCGGGTCCAGCCGGGTGTTGAGCGCGTTGAGCACCGCGCCGGCCATGGGCACACCGAAGTGCGCCTCCACCATCGGCGGCGTGTTGGGCAGCATCACCGCCACGGTGTCGTTCTTGCCGATGCCGGCTTTCTGCAGCGCACTGGCCAGCTGGCGGGTGCGGGCGTAGGTCTGGGCCCAGGTCTGGCGCAAGCCGCCATGCACGATGGCCAGCCGGTCCGGGTAGACCTCGGCGGTGCGCTCAATGAAAGACAGCGGCGAGATCGGCGCGAAATTGGCTTCGTTGCGGGGCAGGTCCTGGTCGTAGATGCTGGTCATGCGGTTCTCCGTGTTCAGAAAGGGCTTGCGAGAGAATAGCCCTGTGGCCATACCGCAATCTTTCATCCAGGAACTGCTCAACCGCGTCGACGTGGTCGATGTGGTGGGCCGGTACGTCCAGCTGAAGAAAGGCGGCGCCAACTTCATGGGGCTGTGCCCGTTCCACGGCGAAAAGTCGCCGTCGTTCAGCGTCAGCCCGACCAAGCAGTTCTACCACTGCTTCGGTTGCGGGGCCAACGGCAACGCCATCGGCTTCCTGATGGAACACGCGGGCATGAACTTCGTCGAGGCGGTGAAGGACCTGGCACAGCAGGTTGGCCTGCAGGTGCCCGAGGACGATGTATCGCCGCAGGACCGCGAACGCGCCGCCCAGCAGCGCCAGAAGCAGGCCACCCTGACCGATGTGCTGGAGAAAGCCGCCAAGGCTTACCAGAAAGACCTCAAGGCCTCGCCGCGCGCGGTGAACTACCTCAAGGGTCGGGGCCTGTCGGGCCAGATCGCCAAGACCTTCGGCCTGGGCTACGCACCCGAAGGCTGGCGCCACCTGGCGGGCGTGTTTCCGGATTACAGCGAGCCCCTGCTGGTCGAGTCGGGCCTGGTGATCGAGCATGAAGATGAAAAAGGCCAGGACGGCGAGGCCAAGCGCTACGACCGTTTCCGCGACCGCATCATGTTCCCGATCCGCAACGTCAAGGGCGAGTGCATCGGCTTCGGCGGCCGCGTGCTCGACAAGGGCGAACCCAAGTACCTGAACTCGCCCGAGACGCCGGTGTTCAGCAAGGGCCGGGAGCTGTATGGCCTGTTCGAGGCCCGCACCGCCATCCGCCAGCACGGCTACGCCCTGGTGACCGAGGGCTACATGGACGTGGTCGCGCTCGCCCAGCTGGGCTTTGCCAATGCCGTGGCCACGCTGGGCACGGCCTGCACGTCCGACCACGTGCACAAGCTGTTCCGCTTCACCGACGCCGTGGTGTTCAGCTTCGACGGCGACGCCGCCGGCCGCCGCGCCGCCCGCAAGGCACTGGATGCCGCCCTGCCGCTGGCCACCGACACGCGCAGCGTGAAGTTCCTCTTTCTGCCGCCCGAGCACGACCCGGACAGCTACATCCGCGAACATGGCGCCGACGCCTTCGCGAATTTCGTCAAGCAGGCGGTGCCGCTGTCGAAATTCCTGGTCGACGCCGCCAGCACCGATTGCGATCTGGGCAGCGCCGAAGGCCGCGCCCGCCTCTCCAGCCAGGCGCGGCCACTGTGGAGCGCCCTGCCCGAGGGCGCGCTCAAGCGGCAGCTGCTGGCCGAGCTGGCCCAGCAGATCGGCATCGGCACGCCCGACCTGCAGCAGCTCTGGCAACGGGACGACCGTGCGCCGCGCCGCCCGCGGGAAGAGCGCCAGCCGCCCACCGCGCACGGCCCGCAACCGCCCGCCGACGGCGGGGTGGCACACCATGCGGCCTTCTCCCCGGCCCCACCACCCCAGAATCCGTCCGGGACATGGAGCGCCCCGGCCGAATCCCGCGGCCGAGGTTCCTGGACCGGCGGCAGCGGCCGCAGCAACTGGCGCAAAGGCCCACCACCGCCGCCGCGCATGCTGGGCCGTCAGACCGCGAGCAAAAGCCGCACGGACCGGGCCGTGGGCCTGTTGCTGGCCAACGCCGCCGCCTGGGACAGCCTCTCGGCCGACGACCATGCCATGCTGGCCCACCTGCCAGCGCCCCACGGCCCCGTATTCGCCTGGCTGGAGGCACAGCTGCACGAGCACGGCCCGCAGCCCTGGGCGGCGCTGCGCGAGGGCTTGCGCGGGGAAGCGTTCGAGGCCTATGTCTGCGCGGAGGTGGAGCAGGCCACCATCGCCGCCGACTCGGCGTCCGAACTGGAGGAGCTGGCCGGTGTGATGGACCTGCTGCGCCGGGACGACCTGATGCGCCAGAGCCAGGCGCTGTCCCTCCAGGCCGCCACCGACCCGGAAGCCCGCGAGCGCCTGCGGGAGGTCAATGAGCGCATCAAGGCACTGAAGTCGAGCCCAGCGTTATAATCGCGCGTTTTGCACCGCAAGCGCGACAGCAGCACCTCCGGCACCGGCCACCCCCCAGCACAGGGGTTTCGGATACAGACATCCCGGCCACCTCGGCGCCCCTGGCCCGACGGAACCCCGCAAGGACTGCATACCAAATGTTCGCCCACACAGCTTGCAGGCCCGCCCTTCCCCGGCGAAGTGCGGGCTCCAGTGTTTGATTCGCCCGACAAAAACCACCGGATTTGCGCCTTGAACAGCGGAATTCTGGCGATTTTTGTGTGTCTCAGCCGGTATCTTTCCTGACGTTTTTTGAGGTTCCCATGCCCGCGAAGAAAGCCAGTACGCCTGCCCCCAGCACCAAAGCCGCCCAGAAGCCTGCCCCCAGCACCAAAGCCGCCCAGAAGCCCGCCGCCAAGGCCGCCGCCCCGGAGCCCAAAAAGAAAGCCCCCGTCCCCGTGACCGACAAAGCCCCTGCCAAGACCGCCGCCAAGCCGGCCGCCAAAACGACCAAGGCCGGCAAGACCAAAGCCGAAGAACTCGACACTGTCGACGCCGACGAACCAGCCAAGAAAAAGCCCGGCCGCCCCGCCAAGGCCGCGGCCGACAAGCCGGCCGCCAAGCGCGGCCGCAAGCCCAAAGCCGCCGCCAAGGAAGAAAGCGACCTGGACGATGCCGACCTGAGCGACATCGAAGAGGATCTGGTCGAAGAAGTCGTTGAGGAAGTCGCCGACCCGGCGGCACCGGCCGAGAAGGTCAAGCCGCTGCGCATGAAGATCAGCAAGGCCAAGGAGCGCGCGCTGATGAAGGAATTCGGCCTGGACGAAACCGTCCTGTCCGAAGAAGAAGCCAAGCTGCGCCGCGAACGCCTGAAGACCCTGATCAAGCTGGGCAAGACGCGCGGCTACCTGACGCACGGCGAAATCAACGACCACCTGCCCGACAAGCTGGTCGAGGCCGAGACGCTGGAAGTGGTGGTCTCGCTGCTCAACGACATGGGCGTGGCGGTCTACGAACAGACGCCGGATGCCGAAACGCTGCTGCTGTCCAACGCCGGCCCCACCGCAGCGACCGAAGAGGAAGCGGAAGAGGAAGCCGAAGCCGCCCTGTCCACCGTGGACAGCGAATTCGGTCGCACCACCGACCCGGTGCGCATGTACATGCGCGAAATGGGCACGGTGGAACTGCTGACCCGCGAAGGCGAAATCGAGATCGCCAAGCGCATCGAAGGCGGCCTCAACGACATGATGGCCGCGATCAGCGAGAGCCCGGCCACCATTGCCGAGCTGCTGGCCATGTCGGAAGAGATCCGTGAAGGCAAGGTCGTCATCTCCACCGTGGTGGACGGCTTCGCCGACGCCGATGCGGCCGACGACTACGTGGCCGAAGAAGACTTCGACGACTACGACGAGGCCGACGACGACGATGGCAAGGGCGGCTCCAAGGCCCTGACCCGCAAGCTCGAAGAACTCAAGCGCGAGGCGCTGGAGCGCTTCGACACCATGCGCAACCTGTTCGAGAAGCTGCACAAGATCTACGACAAGGAAGGCTACGGCACGCCCTCGTACATCAAGACGCAGCAGGCCATCACCGAAACGCTGATGACCATCCGCTTCACCGCCAAGGCGATCGAGAAGCTGTGCAGCACGCTGCGCGGCCAGGTCGACGAGGTGCGCAAGAAGGAGCGCGAGCTGCGCCGCATCATCGTGGACAAGTGCGGCATGCCGCAGGAAAAGTTCATCGCCGACTTCCCGGCCAACCTGCTGAACCTCAAGTGGGTCGAGAAGCAGGCCGCCGCCGGCAAGCCCTGGAGCGTGGTGATGGAACGCAACATCCCGCCGATCCAGGAACTGCAGCAGGGCCTGATCACGATCCAGAACAGCGTGGTGGTGCCGCTGTCCCACCTCAAGGACATCCACAAGCGGATGAACGAGGGTGAGGCCAATTCGCGCGACGCCAAGAAGGAGATGATCGAGGCCAACCTGCGCCTGGTGATCTCCATCGCCAAGAAGTACACCAACCGTGGTCTGCAGTTCCTGGACCTGATCCAGGAAGGCAACATCGGCCTGATGAAGGCGGTGGACAAGTTTGAATACCGCCGCGGCTACAAGTTCTCGACCTACGCCACGTGGTGGATCCGCCAGGCCATCACCCGCTCGATCGCCGACCAGGCGCGCACCATCCGCATCCCGGTGCACATGATCGAGACGATCAACAAGATGAACCGCATCAGCCGCCAGCACCTGCAGGAGCACGGCTTCGAACCCGACGCGTCCATCCTGGCCGAGAAGATGGAGATGCCCGAGGACAAGATCCGCAAGATCATGAAGATTGCGAAGGAGCCGATCTCGATGGAAACCCCCATCGGCGACGACGACGATTCGCACCTGGGCGATTTCATCGAGGACCAGGCCAACACCGCGCCGATCGAAGCCGCGATGCAGGCTGGTCTGCGCGAGGTGGTCAAGGAGATCCTGGACAGCCTGACGCCGCGCGAGGCCAAGGTGCTGCGCATGCGTTTCGGTATCGAGATGTCGACCGACCACACGCTGGAAGAAGTGGGCAAGCAGTTCGACGTGACGCGTGAGCGGATTCGTCAGATCGAGTCGAAGGCGGTGCGCAAACTCAAGCACCCGAGCCGTTCGGACAAGCTCCGCAGCTTCATCGATTCGCTGTAATTCCTTTCAGCGATTCACTCTTCAGAACGGGGGCCTTCGGGCTCCCGTTTTGTTTTTGTCACGTCACCTTGGCTGGCCAGCGCCTGAATCGCCGGGTATCCGACTCCGCTCATGTCCCCCGAACCGGCTGCGCCGGTTCTCCGTATGCGTCCGGTAAACCCATCTTGAAGCGAAGGCGGTAATCGAGGATCGTCCCCACGAAGGAGATCGTGGAGACGATGGAACGATTGAAGTAGCCAGAACATCCATCAACCCAGTGGCTCAGTATTCGACGTGATCACTGGCTCAGTTGTGATGATGAATCAACAGACGGCGTGGGTGAGTGGACCACTACCTCGCTGGCGATCGGTCGGGGCAACAGCCTGGACATCCACCGGGAGATCCACTTTCCTCATTCCCTGGGTCTGCTGTACTCGGCCTTCACCCACTACACGGGCTTCAAGGTCAACTCCGGCGAATACAAGGTCATGGGCCTGGCGCCCTATGGCGAGCCGCGCTTCGCCGACAAGATCAAGGAGCACCTGATCGACCTGCGCGAAGACGGCTCGTTCCGGCTGAACATGGCCTACTTCGACTACTGCACCGGCCTGACCATGACCAACAGCCGCTTCGACGAGCTGTTCGGCGGACCCGCACGCAAGGCCGAAGCCCAGCTCACGCAGCGCGAGATGGACCTGGCGGCCTCGATCCAGGCGGTCACCGAGGAGGTGGTGATCCAGCTCGCGAAGGGCATCCGCAAGAGCACCGGGCAGCGCAACCTGTGCCTGGCCGGCGGCGTCGCGCTCAACTGCGTGGCCAACGGCAAGCTGCTGCGTGAAAACGTGTTCGACCGCATCTGGGTTCAGCCCGCATCGGGCGACGCCGGGGGCGCGATCGGTGCGGCGCTGGGTGCCTACCACCTCATGCTGGGTCGTCCCCGGACGGTGGGGCAGGGCGATGCCATGGGTGGGTCGTATCTGGGGCCCGCCTACGGACAGAGCGACATCGAGGCGCGCCTGCGCCGGGCCGGTGCGGTGTTCACCACGCTGGGCGACGATGCCCTGATCGACGCCACCGCCGACGCGCTGGCCCGCGGCTGCGCGGTGGGATGGCACCAGGGCCGCATGGAGTTTGGTCCCCGGGCACTGGGCGGCCGGTCGATTCTGGCCGACCCCCGCTCCCCCTCGGTGCAGAAACAGCTCAACCTGAAGGTCAAGTACCGGGAGTCCTTCCGGCCATTCGCACCCAGCGTGCTGCGCGAAGATGTGCAGGACTGGTTCGACATCGACGTGGACAGCCCCTACATGCTGATGGTGGCCGACGTGGCCCAGAGCCGGCAGTCACCCATGACGGCAGAGCAGCAGAAGCTGTTCGGCATCGACAAGCTCAATGTCCCGCGCTCGTCGATTCCCGCCATCACGCACGTTGACTACTCGGCGCGCATCCAGACGGTCCACGCCGACACGAATCCGCGCTACCACCGGCTGATCTCTCGGTTCAAGGAGCTGACAGGCTGCCCGGTGCTGGTCAACACCTCGTTCAACGTCCGGGGCGAGCCGATCGTCTGCACGCCCGAAGACGCTTTTCACTGCCTGATGGGCACGGGCATCGAGTTTCTGGCCGTGGGCAACTGTGTGATGCGCAAGGAAGACCAGGACCCTGCGCTGCTGAGGGACTACCGCAATGCCTACGAACTCGACTGAAACCTTGTCCGCTGGCAAGCGGCTGGTGTTCTACCTCGTGCTGCTGAGCCCCTTGCTGGCCCTTGTGGGCGGTGGTCTGTATCTCGTGCTGGGCACGTCCCTGGTCCAGGATGTGTACCTGGCGTCGTGGCGCAACCTGGAAACGCCCTGCATGCGGTGGACCGACGAAGGGTACGGCTACAAGGCCAAGCCCGGGCCCTGCGTTCTGAACAATCTGGAATACCAGACGGTGATGACGTTCGACGAAGAAGGCTTTCGCAACGCCGACACCCGGGCGCCTTCCGATGTGGTGCTGATCGGGGACTCGCACACCCAGGGCTTCGGCGTCAAGGACGCCGAGTCGTTCCCGGAGGTCCTCCGAAGCCGCTACCACCTCCGGACCAAGAATCTCGGCATTTCCTCTTACGCCACCCTGCGCGAGCTGGAGTCGCTCAGGGCCTATTCGGGTGGAGCGAAGGTGGTGGTCCTCCAGTACTGCAACAACGACGCCGACGAGAACAAGCGGGCGGTGGAGAGCACGCGGGAGGAGTTCCTGCGGCAGGTCCACTCGCGCTGGCTGCACATGCAGGCCCGCTACCACGACAACAAAGCGCGCGGCCCCATCGCTCCGGTGCTGGACTTGGCGCATGCGATCTACAAGGGTGACTACAAGAGCCGGGCCCGGTTCGAGGCGCGCAGCCTGGCGCGCAACATGCCCTGGGAGGCGGACAACTTCGCCAAGATCGTCGCGCGCTACCGCCCAGTGCTCGAAGGCAAGAAGCTCATCGTGTTCGAGTCCAGTGGCTACGGCTTCAACCACCCCGGCTTCAAGAGCACATTCGAAGCGGCCCTGTCACAGCATGCGCCCGGTCTGGACGTGGTGGTGCTGGACAGCCAGGCCCTGCTGAAGCGCTCGGACTACTACCGCATCGACGACCACCTCAACCCCCAGGGGCACGAGCACCTGGCGCAGATCCTCTCGCCCCTGATCACCGACGGCCTCAAGTCCCCCGCACCCTGAAGCAGCCGCGGGGGAACAGCGAGACCATTTACCGGAGTGAGGCGAACACTTCGCGCGCCGCCGCGACTGTGGCCGCGATGTCGTCCGCGGTGTGCGCCGCGCTCACAAAGCCTGCTTCGTACAGGGCGGGCGCGATGTACACACCCCGGTCCAGCAGACCGTGGAACAGGGCGTTGAACTTCGCGCCCTCGGTCTTCATCACGGTGGCGTAGTTCTGCGGCAATTCGGGCATCAGGAAGAAGCCGAACATGCCGCCCTGGCAGTCCACGCTGAACGGAACACCTTCGGCATCAGCCGCGGCCTTCAGACCATCCACCAGCGAGCGGGTGGTGGCCGACAGGGCTTCGAAGAAACCGGGCTTCTGGATTTCTTTCAGCGTGGCCAGACCGCAGGCCGTGGCCACGGGGTTGCCCGACAGCGTGCCGGCCTGGTAGACACCACCCAGCGGAGCGAGGTGTTCCATCACCGCGCGTTTGCCACCGAAGGCCGCCAGCGGCATGCCGCCACCGATCACCTTGCCCATCACCGTCATGTCGGGTTCAAAGCCGGGAATCAGCGACGCGTAGTGGCCTTGCGCGCTGCCCAGACCGACGCGGAAGCCCGTCATCACCTCGTCGAACACGAACAGTGCGCTGTGCTGGGTGCACAGCTCGCGAATGCGCTTGACGAACGGCACGCTGGCGCGCACAAAGTTCATGTTGCCCGCGATCGGCTCGATGATCACGCAGGCGATGTCGGCGCCGTGCTCGGCAAACGCAGCCTCGATCTGTGCCACGTTGTTGTATTCGAGCACCAGGGTGTGCTGCACCACCTCGGGCGGCACGCCGGCGCTGGTGGGGTTGCCGAAAGTGGCCAGGCCCGAGCCGGCCTTGACCAGCAGGGCGTCGGCGTGGCCGTGGTAGCAGCCTTCGAACTTGATGATGGTCTTGCGCCCGGTGGCGCCGCGGGCCAGCCGGATGGTGCTCATGCCGGCCTCGGTGCCGGAGCTCACCAGGCGCACCATCTCAAGGCTGGGCACCAGCTTGACGATCTCTTCGGCCAGTTCGACTTCGCGCTCGGTGGGTGCGCCGAAGGAGAAACCTTCTGTGGCCGCCTTCTGCACCGCTTCGAGCACGGCAGGGTGGCCATGGCCCAGGATCATCGGGCCCCAGGAGCCGATGTAGTCGATGTACCGCTGGCCGTTGGCGTCCCAGAAATAGGCGCCCTGTGCGCGCTGCACGAAGCGCGGCGTGCCGCCGACCGCGCGGAAGGCGCGCACCGGGGAGTTCACGCCGCCGGGGATCAGCTGCTTGGCGCGTTCGAAGAGATCAAGGTTGCGGTCGCTCATGGATGGTTCAGTGCTTGGTGGTGTCCAGGGGAAAGTCGTCGGCGTCCAGCTGGCTGTCCGGCGAAGGCGTTTCGCCGGCGGCGCCTTCGGGGGCCTCGTCGCCCTCGTCTTCGTGCGCCCAGAACAGCCGGTCGGGAACGGCATGACCCATGCCGGGCTGGAACCCGGCGTCCAGACACTGGTCCAGATAGGTCAGTGCCTCTGCGCAGGCCGATTGCAGGTCGGCGCCGGCGGCGATCAGGGCGCACAGCGCGGCGGACAGCGTGTCGCCCGCGCCGCCGAAGGTCGCCTCAAAGCGCTCGTAGCGAGCGGTGGCCAGCACGGCCTCCGGGCTGGCCAGGTGGCTCTCAAGGTACTGGTCGGCGGCGTTGAAGCCTGTCACCAGGGTGTAGGGCACGCCATGCACCGCCGCCGCCCGGGCCACCTCGCGGGCGTTGGGAGGACGGTCGCCCTCCCACTCGGGCAGAAGCCAGCGGCAAAGGGTGCTGTGGTTGCCGACCAGCACGGTGGTCTGTGGCAGCAGCAGCTCGACACAGGCGTCGAGATAGGTCTCGATGGCGAGTTCGTCCCACCACGAGAGGTCGGGCATGTAGGTGACCACCGGGACATCGGCGTAGTCGGTGGTGATGCCGGCGATCGCGCTGAGGTTTTCCGGGTTGCCGACGAAACCGACCTTGAAGGCCTTGACCGGCATGTCTTCGAGCGCACAGCGGGCCTGGTCGGCGACGGCTTCTTCGTCAAAAGCGATGTGGTCGTGGATTTCGGAGGTGTCCCGGATGTAGGAGCCCGTCACCACCGCCAGCACATGGGCAGAGGCGCTGGACATGGCTGTGAGGTCCGCCGCCAGTCCACCGGCTCCGCTGGGGTCGTTGGCGTTGAAAACCATGACGCATGGCAGCGAAGTTTCACCAGGCTCCACTGCGTTGGCGGGCAGGGGAGGGGCGGAGTTTTGGGGCATTGTGAACGCAGCGTGTTACGCGTAAATCGGTATCTGGCGCCTTGGGGATTTCCACCAGCGCGAGCTCAGCGGCGGCCCTCCGTGGCTCGATACAATGACCGGATTCTATGACAATGCCTTCGCTGACATGACCGAAACCAAGACTTGGATGTGCCTGATATGCGGGTGGATTTACGACGAGGCCGCAGGCTCACCCGAGCACGGTATCGCACCGGGAACCGCGTGGGCGGATGTTCCGATGAACTGGACATGCCCCGAGTGTGGCGCCCGCAAGGAAGACTTCGAGATGGTCCAGATCTGACGAGCCTGCGCCTCGGCGTATGCTGCAGGCTGGCATCCCGTCACCCTCCCTCCACACCATACAGGAGCGACCAGCAGTGAATCCGACGCCCACATTCAAAGTTCTGGTGGTCGACGACAGCAACACCATCCGTCGCAGTGCAGAAATCTTTCTCAAGCAGGGCGGGCACGAGGTGCTGCTGGCAGAGGATGGTTTTGATGCGCTGGCCAAAATCAACGACTACCTGCCCGACATCGTGTTCTGCGACATCCTGATGCCGCGGCTGGACGGGTATCAGACCTGCGCGATCATCAAGCGCAACGCCCGATTCGCCAACATTCCGGTCGTGATGCTGTCGTCCAAAGATGGCGTGTTCGACAAGGCGCGGGGCCGCATGGTCGGCTCGCAGGAATACCTCACCAAACCGTTTACCAAAGACCAGCTGCTGCAGGCCGTGCAGCAGTTTGGCGCCCACCTCACCGGAGCCGCATGATGCCGATTCAGAAGATTCTCGTTGTGGACGATTCCAAGACCGAGCTCATGGTTCTGTCCGATCTGTTGGTGAAAAATGGCTACAAGGTGCGAACCGCTGAGAATGCGGAAGAGGCCTTTCGTCGGCTCGGGGAGGAAAAGCCGGAACTGATTCTGATGGACGTGGTGATGCCCGGTCAGAATGGATTTCAGCTGACGCGGGCCATCACCCGCGACCCCCAATACTCTGATATTCCCATCATCATGTGCACCAGCAAGAACCAAGAGACGGACCGCGTCTGGGGAATGCGTCAGGGTGCGCGCGACTACGTGACCAAGCCAGTCAACGCAGAAGAACTGATCTCCAAGATCCGGGCTCTCGGTTGACGCGGCAACCGGGCGAACGACTGAACGCATGGCCAACCGTCAATCCCTCAAAGACCTTCAGGTGCGCCTCGCGGAGCGCCTGACCGCAGCCAGAACCGAGGGGGCCTCGGCATCCTGGCTTGCTTTGGAGGCCGGCGGCGGGCGTTTCCTGGTACCGCTGGTTCAGTCGGGCGAAATCTTTCCGTGGACCAGCCTGCAGACAGTGCCGTATACCAAGCGGTGGTACGCCGGGGTGGCCAGTCTCCGGGGTGGTCTGCACGGCGTGGTCGATCTGGCTCTGCTGTCCGGGCGGCTCGCAGCGGCTTCCGCCGCCAGGGTGTCTGACCGTGTGACATCAGAGTCGCGACTGGTGAGTCTGCACTCCGCGCTGGGTGTGAACGCCGTTCTGTGGATCGACCGCCTGCTGGGGCTGCGCAACCCCTCCATGTTTGCGTCTGTGATGGAACGGGATGCACAGGCGCCCGCTTGGTACGCCCGCCGTTTCACCGACAAGGATGGTCAGGAGTGGCAGGAGCTGAACCTTCAGGCGCTGTCCCATGACCCGGAGTTTCTCGCCATCGCGGCCTGATGTGCATCGCCATGCGGTGCACGGGTGGCAGGTCGTCATCAATAACGTGTGAGCGGATCCCGATGGATCCCGTCTTTTCTGTTGGAAGGTTGTTTCATGGCCATGCTTGATCGAATCCAGGGGATGTTCCGCAAGAACGGGGCCGACGATCCCGATCTGAGCGACCTCGCCGAACAGGACGTGGCCCGCATCGCTGCCGAGCGGCTAGATGAGTCGCGCAACGATGCAGATTTTACGGAGAGTCGCCTGAGCTCCGATGGTCCGGAGCCAGCCGACCTGGAGCTTGGGGTGCTCAGCCTGCCGGTGCTTGGTCGGCGGAGCGCGGAGCAGCATCGTCGTACCCTGGGCACCTTGCTGTTGTTTGCGGTGGTGCTGTTGACGGCGGTGGTGTTCTTCGTGCTGAACAAGACCGAGAAAGTGGGTCAGCAAGTGGCTGCCAGCGGTCAGGCACTGATGCAGTCGCAGCGGCTGGCCAAGAGTGTGTCCCAGGCCCTGATTGGCAACCCGGCTGCCTTCGCTGAAGTGAAGGACAGTGCCGACGTGCTGTCTCGCAACGTGCGTGGCTTCAAGCAGGGTGATGATGCACTGGGACTGAGCCCTCTGGGCCCCGAGTTTGAGGGGTTGCTGGGCGAGTTGCTGCCCAAGGTGGATTCCGCCGAGCGCAATGCCGGCGTGGTGCTGTCTCAGCAAAAGATCCTGACCCAGGTGGGTGACGCGCTTCGCTCCATCAACCGCCAGTCGTCCGACCTCCTGGAAATCGCTGAAACAGTCTCTTCTCTGAAGCTGCAACTTGGCGCTCCCCCGACCGAGATCTCGGCGGCAGGCCAGTTGGTGATGCTGACGCAGCGCATCGGCAAATCGGCGAACGAGTTCCTGACCATGGAAGGCGTGAGCCCCGAGGCCGTGTTCCTGCTGGGCAAGGACCTGAACACCTTCAAGGAAATCGCTGAAGGCCTGCTCAACGGCAGCGCCGAGCTGCGCCTGAAGTCCACCACCGATCCTCAGATCCGCGAGCGGCTGGAAGCCCTGCTGAAGCTGTACGAGCAAACCCGCACCGACGCTGGTGCCATTCTGGGCAACCTGCAAGGTCTGGTGGCGGCCCGCGAGGCGCAGGCCGGCGTGATCGGCGACAGCGAGCCGTTGCGGACGGGTCTCGAGAGCCTTCAGAGCCAGCTGTCTGCCGCCTCCGGTCTGGGCGGGGGTGAGCTGTTCGCCATGGTGGCGTCGGCGCTGTTTGCGCTGGCCTGTGGCGCGGCGCTGGCGTATGTCCAGCTGCTCGAAAGCCGCCAGCGTCAGCTGATCGCAGAAAGCCAGCGTGTGGCGGCCGAAGCGCAACAGCAGGACGCCAAGCGCGTCAATGATGCCAACCAGGCCGCCATTCTGCGGCTGATGAACGAACTGCAGACGGTGGCCGAAGGCGATCTAACGCAGGAAGCCACGGTGACGGAAGACATCACCGGTGCCATTGCCGACTCGGTGAACTACACGGTGGAAGAACTGCGATCGCTGGTGGGCAACGTGCAAGCCACGGCAACACGGGTGGCCCAGACGACGTCGGCGGTGGAGAGCACCTCGACCGAACTGCTGGCCGCGTCCACGGAACAGCTGCGCGAAATCCGCGAAACCGGCCAGTCGGTGCTGGACATGGCGCAGCGCATCAACGACGTCTCCGGACAAGCGCAGGAATCGGCTCGTGTGGCCCGCTCGTCTCTGCAAGCCGCAGAGTCCGGTCTGCAGGCTGTGCAGGACGCCATCGGTGGTATGAACGCCATCCGCGACCAGATCCAGGAAACCTCCAAGCGCATCAAGCGGCTGGGCGAGTCGTCGCAGGAGATTGGTGAAATCACCGAGCTGATTTCCGACATTACCGAACAGACCAACGTGCTGGCCCTGAACGCCGCCATCCAGGCCGCGTCCGCCGGTGAAGCCGGTCGCGGCTTCTCGGTGGTGGCGGAAGAAGTGCAGCGCCTGGCCGAACGCTCCGCAGATGCCACACGCCAGATTGCTGCGCTGGTGAAGGCGATTCAGACCGACACGCAGGACGCGGTGGCCGCCATGGAGCGCTCCACGCAGGGTGTGGTGGAAGGGGCCAAGCTGTCCGACAACGCCGGTACCGCCCTGTCCGAGATCGACCGCGTGTCGCGCCGTCTGGCCGAGCTGATCGAGCAGATCTCCAGCGCCACGCTACGCGAAGCCGAGTCTGCCAACGAAGTGGCCGGCAACATCCAGCACATTTTCGCGGTGACCGAGCAGACCGGTGAAGGTACGCGTTCGACCGCCGCGCAGGTGCGTGAGCTGTCCTCCATGGCCGAGGAACTGAGGCAGTCGGTGGCCCGATTCAAGATCGCCTGATCGGCCGTCAGGCCTGACCCAACATGCTCGATACCCAAGACCACGCCCCGACCGATACGCCTCTCAACGACCTGGGGCCGCTGGCCTGGGTGTTTGAGGAGTTGCGCAAGTCGCTGGAGGGTGCCAACAAGGCCATCCGGCGGTTCATCCGGGAGTCCGAGCAGGCGCGCCACAGCGACCTGGAAGCGGTCGACCCCGGGGCCTTGCGTGTGGCCCGGCAGCAGCTTCACCAGGCGGTGGGTGCGCTCGAGGTGGTCGGTCTCGCGGCCCCGGCGCAGGTGCTGCGGGGCATGGAGGCGGCAGTCCAGCGGTTCGTGCAGCGCCCGCTCAGTTGCACCGATGAGGCGGCGGGCAAGGTCGAGCGCGCGAGCTTCGCCCTGATCGAGTACCTCGAGGCGGTGCTGAACGGCAAGCCGGTGCCGCCGGTGGCGCTGTTCAGCCAGTACCGCGAGGTGCAGGAGCTGGCGGGTGCCGAGCGCGTCCATCCGGCCGACCTGTGGTCGTTTGACCGGCGGGGGGTGGAGGCGCCAGCGCCTGCCGGGGTGCCGCCGATGAAGGTGGATCCACAGGTGCGCTCGCTGTTCGATCGGCTCGTGCTGCTGGTGGTCAAGACCAACAGCCGTGCTGCCTCGACGCAACTCTCGCGCATGTGTGCCAGCCTGGCCGCTGGTGCGCAGCAACCCCGTGCGGTCACGTTCTGGCGAACAGCCGCGGCCTATTTCGAGGGTTTGTCGCAGAACCTTCTCGTGCCAGATGTCTATGCAAAGAGGGCGGCCTCCCGCATCCTGCTGCAGCTGGCCGGTCTGGTGCAAGGTGGTGCGCGCGCCGATGTGTCCGAGACGCTGTTGCACGACCTCCTGTTCTTCTGTGCCCAGGCGCGTCCTGTGCCGGGCACACCGGCGCCTCATCTCGAAGCGGTGCGCGCGGCGTTCGGTCTCAGCGATGCCGCGCCGGTGGACTACAGCCAGGCCACGTTGGGGCGTTTCGACCCCGCGTTGCTGGTGCAGGCCCGCAAGCGGATCAATGCGGGCAAGGAGTCGTGGTCGCTGCTGGCGGGCGGCGACCTGAGTCGTGCGCGGTCGGTGCTCGACCAGTACACCCTGATCGGCGAGTCGCTGCTCAAGCTGCATCCGGCCAGCACCGGACTGGCCCGCTCGCTCGTCAAGGCGGCCGAGCACGTGGCGCGCTCACCCGGGAACGTCAAGCCCGAGTTGTCAATGGAGGTCGCGACCACCACCCTGTACCTGGAAGCGGCGTTCGACGATTTTGATCCCAACGATGCAACACTGACCGACCGCACCCAGTTGCTGGCCGAGCGTCTGGAGAGGGTGCTGGCGGGCGAGTCTGCCCAGCCCCTCGAACCGTGGATGGAGCAGCTCTACCGCCGCGTTAGCGATCGCCAGACGCTGGGCAGCGTGGTCGGCGAACTGAAGGTGGCGCTGGGCGAGGCGGAGAAGTCGCTGGACCAGTTCTTCCGGGCGCCGAAGGAAAAGGCGGGGCTGCACGTGGCAGTGTCCCAGCTGGTGCAGATGCGCGGCGTGCTCTCTGTGCTGGGCCTTGAACAGGCGGTGCAGACCGTCTCCCGCATGCGCGCGACGGTCGAGCAAATCCTGGACACCGAAATCGACGAGGACATGGCCCGAGAGGCCGGAACCTTCCAGCAGCTGGGCAACAACCTCAGCGCCCTGAGTTTCCTCGTGGACATGCTCAACTACCAGCCAGCGCTGGCGAAGAAGCTGTTCGTGTTCGACGACCAGGCGGGCGAGCTCCGGCCGCTCATGGGGCGGATGGCTCCAGAAGTGCCGGTGTCCCTTCCTTCGCAGCACGCAGCTGAAACGCTGAGCCAGGACGTCCAGCGCGTGGTCGAAGGCGCCCAGAACAATGTGGACTTGGCCGAACTGAGCGAACAGCTCGATTCTCTCGCCGACCAGGCATCGCTGGCCGAACAGGAAGGTGTGGCACGCGCCGCGCGCGAGGCAGCCCAGGCCGTGGTCGGCAGCGACGCCGTGGCCGGTGCCCAGGCACTGGTGGGATTGGCCCAGTCGGGCGTCCCGGCGGTGCCTGTGGCGCAGGTGGCCCCGGTCAGCACGCCGCCCGATGACGATGGCGAAGACGATCTGCGCGACATCTTCCTGGAGGAAGGTCGTGAAGTGGTGGGCAACGGACTGGCCGCGCTCAAGGCGCTGCGCCACGAACCCGGTCAGCTGGAGCAGCTCACGATTCTGCGCCGTGCGTTCCACACCCTCAAGGGCAGCTCCCGGATGGTGGGGCTGGGTGAGTTTGGCGAAGCCGCCTGGGCGATGGAACAGGTTCTCAACTCGGTGTTGGCCGAGCAGCGGCCCGCCGAGCCGGCGCTGCTGTCGCTGGCGCAGGAAGCCATGACCGAGCTGGGCCGCTGGGTGGAGGACATCGACCAGAACCAGGACGCGCACTGGAAGGCCCAGCCCTTCCGCAACAGCGCCCAGGCTTGGCGCGATCGGCGGGAACACCTGCCGCTGGAGGGTACCCTGCCAGAGTCGGCGGTGGAAGCTGTCGAGGTTGTTGAACTGACCGAGCCGGCGGCCGAAGAACCGGTGGTGTCGATCGAGGTCGAAACGGATGACGCGCCTGCGGTGGACCTGGGCGTGGGCGCACAGGAGTCTGGCGACGCCCTGGTGATGGAGCTTGATCTTCCCGAGCCTGTGCCGTCGGAGCATGCATCGCTCGTTGATCCGGTCGAGTCCGGAGCGGGTGGTGAGGATGCGGAATCTCCCGCGCAGGTGGACCCCGCAGACGAGAATCCATCCATCTTCGACGAGATCTCTCTCGATCTGGAGGCGGAGCTTCCACAGGCGCAGGACTTGCAGGATTCCATGCCTGCTGCGCTGTTCAATCCGGCCGAGCCCGACAGCGTGCAGGTGATTGAGCTCGACGCAGTGGCGATGCCGACGCCAGAGCCGGTGCTGGTGGAAGAGCCCATGAGCGCCTCGGGACCTGCTGAGGACGATGAGGCACCGGACGTCGACGTGGGTGAGGAAGCCGCAGACATCGCCGTGCCTTCCGGTGCCGTGACGGACGAGATGCTCGACGAGCAGACCCGCGCCATCGGACCGCTGCGCATCGGCATCCGTCTCTACAACGTCTATCTCAACGAGGCGGATGAATGGTCGCGTCGGCTGGGTGTGGCGCTGTCCGAGTGGTCGCTGGAGCAGCACGAACGTCTGCCCGAGCAGGCCGAGGCGCTGGCACATTCGCTGGCAGGAAGCTCAGCGACGGTGGGCTTCCAGCCCCTGTCGGATATTGCACGGGCGTTGGAGCACGCATTGGCGCTGGTCGGTTCGCACCAGCGCGCGGGCCAGCCGGCGACCGATGCGCAGGCACAGCTTTTCGTGGCCGCCGCCGAGGACATCCGCCGCCTGCTGCACCAGTTTGCGGCGGGTTTCTACAAGGAACCCAATCCCGAACTGCTGGCGGGTCTGGAGGCGTTGCTGCACCTGCCCACGCCAACCGAGTCGGACGCAGTCAGCGAGCCCACGACCGATGAGCCATCGCTGGACAACGAACTGAACACGCAATGGGATGCGTCGTCCATCGACACCGGGACGCCGGTCGACAGCATGGAGCCTGTCGTGGTGGTGGACGAAGAGCCGCTGCACGTGGCACCCGAGGTCCTCGACGCCGAGTCGCTTGTACTGGCGGACGACGACACGACGCTGTCGCCCTTGTTAGAAATGGACGAACCCAGGGGGCCTGTCCAGGACATCGACGACGACATCGATGCGATGGACACGATCGATGTGGACCTGTTCCCGATCTTCTCCGACGAAGCACAGGAGTTGCTGCCCCTGCTGGGTGGTGCCCTGCGCCAGTGGATCGCGCGACCGGACAACGGCAGTGCACGCGCCGAGGTGCTTCGCAACCTGCACACGCTCAAAGGCAGCGCCCGGCTCGCAGGCGCGTTGCGTCTGGGCGAAATGGCGCACCGGATGGAAACCTCGGTTGAACGCCTGGGCACCGACACCCCGCAGACCGGGGAGCTGGAGCCCCTGCAGTCCGCCTACGACGCCCTGTGCGCCCGCTTCGACCTGCTCCGCAGCACCGATCCCGCCTCTCATGGCGTGGTGCAGACCGCGCCGGAGCAAGCCGCCGAGCCACCACTGTCGATCACGGTCGAGGACGAGGTTGTGGTGGGTTCCGGGGAGGCTGTGGTCTCGTCGGAAGCCGCTGCTTCGGTGGCGGTGCCTCAGGGTGCCGGACTGAGTGGCCTGTCTCTTCAGCAGGCGCCGGTGCCGGTGCCACAACGTGCAGGAGCCGCCGTCCGGGTCCGTCCGGAGTTGCTGGACCGCCTGATGAACCAGACCGGTGAGGTCATGATCACCCGCTCGCGCATGGAGTCCCAGCTGGTGACCCTGCGCGGCTCGCTCAAGGACCTGACGGGCAACCTCGACCGTTTGCGCCATCAGCTGCGCGACATCGAACTGCAGGCCGAAACGCAGATGCAGTCGCGCCTGGCGCAGGCGCGCGATGCCGAACTCGCGTTCGACCCGCTGGAATTCGACCGTTTCACGCGCGTACAGGAACTGACCCGCATGATGGCCGAGTCGGTCAACGACGTGGCCACGGTGCAGCGCAATCTGCAGCGTGCGGTCGAAGCGACCGAGGACGGGCTGGTCGCGCAGGGGCGCCAGACCCGCGAGTTGCAACGCGACCTGCTGCGCACCCGCATGGTGGAGTTCGAAGGCATTTCCGAGCGCCTGTACCGCGTGGTGCGCCAGGCCTCGAAGGAGACGGGCAAGCAGGTGCGGCTGGACATCACGGCCGGTCACATTGAAATGGACCGCGGCGTGCTAGACCGGATGACGGCGGCGTTCGAACACCTGCTGCGCAACAGCGTCGTGCATGGCATCGAATCGCCCGAGCGCCGGCTTGAAAAGGGCAAGCCCGCCGAGGGTCACATCGAGATCCGGCTGGCGCAGGAGCTCAACGACGTCTCGGTGACGTTCGAGGACGACGGCGCGGGCATCGATCTGGCGCGTCTGCGCGAAAAAGCCCTGGCCCAGGGGCTGGTGCCCGCCGGCGCGGTGCTGTCCGACGACGAAGCCGCGCAGCTGATCTACACCCCTGGCCTGAGCACGGCTGCCGAGGTGTCCTCGCTGGCGGGGCGCGGTGTTGGCATGGACGTGGTCCGCAACGACGTGGTGGCGCTCGGTGGCCGCATCGAGACCCACACCCACGCGGGGCAGGGCAGCAGCTTCAAGCTGGTGCTGCCGCTGACCACCGCCGTCACGCAGGTGGTGATGCTGCGTGCGGGTGAACTGACGGTCGGTGTGCCGTCGACTCAGGTCGAACTGGTTCGCCGTGTCAGCGCCGACGAGCTGGCGCAGGCGTACGCCAGAAAGACGCTCATGGTCGGCGGCGAGGAGGTGCCGTTCTACTGGGCAGGGGCTCTGCTCCAGTCGACACCGCAATCGCAGGAAACACAGACCCGCACGCTGCCGGTGGTGATCTTCCGAAGTGCGGCGCAGCGCGTGGCGATGCACGTGGACGAGGTGCTGGGCAACCAGGAAGTCGTGGTGAAGAACCTCGGTCCGCAGCTCTCGCGCCTGCCCGGTCTGGCCGGCATGTCGGTTCTGGCGTCTGGCGCTGTGGCGCTGATCTACAACCCGGTGGCGCTGGCCACGGTGTACGGTGACCAGGTGCAACCCTGGATCGAGGGCCGGCTGCACCGCGACGCGGCGTCGTCCGAAGGCGCTCCCGAGCTGCCGGTCGAGGCGGCGGTCAGTGCCGTGCCGCTGGTGCTGGTGGTCGACGACTCGATCACGGTGCGCCGCGTGACGCAGCGCCTGCTGCAGCGCGAAGGCTACCGCGTGACGCTGGCGGCCGATGGCCTGCAGGCACTGGAGCGCCTGCAGCAGGAGCGCCCGACCGTGGTGCTGTCGGACATCGAGATGCCGCGCATGGACGGTTTCGACCTGGTGCGCAACATCCGCAACGATCCGCGCCTGTCCGACCTGCCGGTGATCATGATCACGTCGCGCATCGCGGAGAAGCACCGCGAGCACGCCCGCGAGCTGGGCGTGGACCACTACCTGGGCAAGCCCTACTCGGAAGACGAGCTGCTGGCCCTGGTGGCGAACTACGCGCAGGCCGCAGCCAACGCCTGACCACTGGTCGCCCGGCGGCCTGGTGATCAGGGTCAGCGCTTGACCACTGCGTAACGCTCCAGCGTGCGCTCGCGGGCGATGGCGTGGTCGACGATCGGGTTCGGGTAAGTCTGGCCCAGCCGCACATCCGCCGCCACCAGCTCCAGTTCAGGTGCCTTCCAGGGGGCGTGGATCGCCGCGTCGGACAACCCCGCCAGCTGCGGCAGGTAGCGGCGGATGAACTTGCCCTGGGGGTCGAACTTCTCGCTCTGCGTTACCGGGTTGAAGATGCGGAACCAGGGCTGGGCGTCGCAGCCGGTCGAGGCCGCCCACTGCCAGCCGCCGTTGTTGGCGGCCAGGTCGAAGTCGATCAGCTTCTCGGCGAAGTAGCGCTCGCCCCACCGCCAGTCGATGCCCAGGTCCTTCACCAGGAAGCTGGCCACCACCATGCGCAGCCGGTTGTGCATGTAGCCGGTCTGATTGATCTGGGCCATGGCCGCGTCCACCAGCGGGTAGCCGGTGCGGCCCTCGCACCAGGCCGCGAACAGGGTCTGGGCGTGCTTGCCATGTTCGAAGCGCACCTTGTCGTACTCGGGTCGGAATGCGTTGCCGACCACGTGTGGAAAGTTGGCCAGGACCTGGTGGTAGAAGTCGCGCCAGATCAGCTCCGACAGCCAGGTGCTGGCCCCCTTCATGCCCTGCAGGTGCATCTGCCAGGCCAGCGACGCCAGCTGGCGCACCGACACCGTGCCGAAGCGAAGGTGCACGCTCAGATAGCTCGGGCCCTTGACCGCCGGAAAGTCGCGCGCCGTGTCGTAGCGTTCGATGCGGTCCATAAAATCCGCCACCAGGGTCTGTGCACCGCTGGCGCCGGTGGGCATGGGCAGCTTCGACAGGTTGGTGGTCTCGAAGTCCAGATCGGACAGCCGGGGCAGCGGCCCATCCATCGCATCGGGCAGTGGTGCGAGGGCCGGTGCGTATTTGTCGACGGGATAGGCCTTGAGAAAGAACGGCTCGATCTTGCGCAGCCAGGCGTTCTTGTAGGGCGTGAACACGCCGAACGGCTGGCCGGCCTGGGTCAGCACCTCGCGGCGTTCGAAGATCACATGGTCCTTGTGGCTGTGCAGCATGACGCCGGCGTGTGCCAGCGCGCCCAGCACCTGGGCATCGCGGGCCAGGGCTGCGGGCTCGTCGTCGTGGTTGGTGAACACCGCTTGCACATGCAGCTGCCGGGCCAGCCGCGGGATGTCTTCGCGCGCGGCCGCGTGCCGCACGATGAGGCCGGTGCGCTCGCGGCCGTGCCGGGCGCCCAGGGCGCGCAGCCCGGCATCGAGTTCGAGCACGCTGGCGTGGATGAACTCCACCCGCCGGTCGGCGCGCGGCAGCGGGTCGAGGATCTCCGTGTCGAACACGAACACGCACCAGACCTGGCGGCAGTGTTTGAGCGCGTGGTGCAGGGCGGCGTTGTCCTGCACCCGCAGGTCGCGCCGGAACCACATCAGTCCTCTGTCGTAGCGTGTCATCGGGGGCTGCTCGGTGACGGCGGGGCGGGCACGGGCCGCCGCTTAAAATTGCGCCATGACTGCGGATTCTGCCCCGATCAATCTCACCAATCACTTCCTGATTGCAATGCCCGGGCTGAACGACGAGCTGTTCGGCCGCAGCGTGGTGTTCATGTGCGAACACAGCGAGCGCGGCGCGCTCGGACTCGTGATCAACAAGCCTTCCGACATCCTGCTGCCCGGACTGTTCGCCAAGGTCGACCTGGTGCTGGGGCGCGACGATCTGCGCGATCAGCCCGTGTTCCAGGGCGGTCCCGTGCAGACCGAGCGCGGTTTCGTGCTTCACGAAGCCATCGACGCGGGTGAAGGCGAGTCGGTCTACGCCTCCACGCTGTCCATTCCCGGCGGGCTGGAGATGACGACCTCGCGCGATGTGCTCGAAGCCATCGCCTCGGGCGCGGGTCCACGCAAGGTGTTTGTCTCGCTGGGCTACGCGTCCTGGGGAGAGGGACAGCTCGAATCCGAGATCACCGAAAACAGCTGGCTCACGGTGGCCGCCGACCCAGCGCTGATTTTCGACACGCCGGTGTCGCAACGCTATGAGAAGGCGATGGGCCTGCTGGGTCTGGCGCCCTGGATGCTGTCCCCCGATGCCGGACACGCCTGACGCCATGGACGTGCCGGCCGCCTGCCAGACCTTTCTGGCCTTTGACTTCGGACTCAAGCGCACCGGTGTGGCCAGCGGCAACCGCCTGACCCGCACCGCCACTCCGCAGGTCACCATCGCCGCCGAAGGCGATGCGCGCTTCGTGAAAGTCGCCGAACGCATCAAGGAGTGGCAGCCCGACGCCCTCGTCGTCGGCGTGCCGTTCCATCCCGACGGGGCGTCCCACGAGAACACCTTGAGGGCGCAGAAGTTCGCGCGCCGGCTGCGCGGCCGCCACGGCCTGCCGGTGTACGAGGTCGACGAACGCTACTCGACCACCGAGGCCCACGCACTGGGGGCCAAGGACGCCGATGCGGCCAGCGCCTGCATCATCCTGGAACAGTTTCTGAGGAGCCTGCCGTGATCCAAAACATCCAGCTCGACGCCGAGCTGCTCTATGCCGAACTTCGCGAAGGCGTCCAGGCGCTGATTGCCGCCACCCCGCAACCGGTGGTGCTGGCCGGCATCACCTCGGGCGGTGCCTGGCTGGCCGAGCGCCTGCAGCGCGACTTGGGCCTGCCCGGCGACGCAGGTGTGATCTCCTCGTCCATGCACCGCGACGACTTCGCGCAGCGCGGCCTGTCGATCTCGGCTCAGACCGTGCTGCCCTATGAAGTGGACGGTGCGAACGTGGTGCTGATCGACGACGTGCTCTACACCGGCCGCACCCTGCGCGCGGTGATCAACGAGCTGTTCGACTACGGCCGCCCCGCGAGCGTGCAACTGGCGGTGCTGGTCGACCGCGGCGGTCGCGAGCTGCCCATCCAGGCCAATCTCTGCGCCGCCACCCTGACCCTGCCCGCCAACCAGTTGCTGGAGCTGGCGCGCGACAGCGAGGGGCGCTTCCGATTCGTGCTGGAAACCAAGGAAAACTGACGTGCCACGCAACCCCCAGCTGAACAAGAACGGCGAGCTGATCCACCTGCTCTCCACCGAAGGCCTCCCGCGCGACATCCTCACGCACATCCTCGACACTGCGTCGAGCTTCGTGAGCGTGAGCGACCGCGAGGTCAAGAAGGTGCCGCTGCTGCGCGGCAAGAGCGTGTTCAACCTGTTCTTCGAGAACAGCACCCGCACCCGTACCACCTTCGACATCGCGGCCACGCGCCTGTCGGCCGACGTCTACACGCTGGACATCGCGCGCAGCTCCACCGCCAAGGGCGAGTCGCTGCTGGACACCATCGCCAACCTGTCGGCCATGGCGGCCGACATCTTCGTGGTGCGCCACAGCGAATCGGGAGCGCCCTATCTCATCGCCCAGCATGTGGCCCCGCACGTGCACGTGGTCAATGCCGGCGACGGCCGCCACGCGCACCCCACGCAGGGCCTGCTGGACATGTACACCATCCGGCACTACAAGAAGGACTTCAGCAAGCTCTCGGTGGCCATCGTCGGCGACGTGCTGCACTCGCGCGTGGCGCGCTCCGACATCCACGCGCTCACCACGCTGGGCTGCCCCGACGTGCGCGTGGTCGGCCCGCGCACCCTGGTGCCCAGCGACCTCTCGCATCTGGGTGTGCGGGTTTGCCACACGCTGGAAGAAGGCATCAAGGACTGCGACGTGGTGATCACCCTGCGGTTGCAGAACGAGCGCATGAGCGGCGCCCTGCTGCCATCGAGCCAGGAGTACTTCAAGAGCTTCGGTCTGACCACCGAGCGCCTGCGCTGGGCCAAGCCGGACGCCATCGTCATGCACCCGGGGCCGATCAACCGCGGCGTCGAGATCGAGTCCGCCGTGGTCGACGGACCGCAGAGCGTGATCCTGCCGCAGGTGACCTTCGGCATCGCCGTCCGCATGGCCGTGCTGGGTATCGTGGCCGGGAACGAGGCATGAGCTCTAGGAAAGAGGCTGCTGCGCGTGCGCTCTGGAGCCCCGCGGTGCGCGGGCTGCACGCCTACGTGCCCGGCGAACAGCCGCAGGGCGCGGGCTGGATCAAGCTCAACACCAACGAGTGCCCGTACCCGCCGTCGCCGCGCGTGCTCGACGCGGTGCGTGATGCAGCTGACGAACGCCTGCGCCTCTACCCCGACCCGACCGCGTTGTCGCTGCGTCAGACCATCGCGAAGCGTTTCGGGCTGACGCCCGAGCAGGTGTTCGTCGGCAACGGCTCCGACGAGGTGCTGGCCCACGCGTTCTGCGCCCTGCTGCGCCACGGCCGGCCTGTGCTGTTCCCGGACGTCAGCTACTCGTTCTACCCGGTGTACTGCGCGCTCTACGGCATCGAGCCGCAGCCGATCCCTCTGGACGATGCCTTCCGCGTGCGCGTGGCCGACTACCGGCGCGGCAACGGCGGCATCGTGCTGCCCAACCCGAACGCCCCGACGGGCATCGCTCTCTCTCTGTCCGAACTGACCCAGCTGCTCGAAAGCAACCCGGGCTCGGTGGTGGTCATCGACGAAGCCTATGTGGACTTCGGCGCGGAGAGCGCCGTGGCGCTGATCAATCGTTTCCCGCAGCTGCTGGTGGTGCGCACGCTGTCGAAGTCGGCCGCTCTGGCCGGGCTGCGCGTCGGTTTTGCCATGGGCCACACCTCGCTGATCGAGGCGCTGCACGTGGTCAAGGACAGCTTCAACTCCTACCCGCTGGACCGGCTGGCGCTGGCCGGTGCACAAGCCGCCATCGAGGACGACGGGCACCTGCAGGCGCTGTCGGCGCGCATTGCCGCCAGCCGCCAGTGGCTGGAACAGCAGTTCGACGGCCTGGGTTTCGACTGCCTGCCGTCCAGCGCCAACTTCCTGTTCGTGCGCCATGCCAGCGCGCGCGCGGCCGACCTGTTCAGCGCCCTGCGCGAGCGCCGCATCCTCGTGCGCCACTTCAAACAGCCCCGCATCGACAACCACCTGCGCATCACCATCGGCACCCAGGTCGAGTGCGAAGCCCTGGTCGATGCGCTGCGCCACATCCTGTCCACGTCCTCTTCCGCCGGGGCACCGATCTCCGCACCGATAGGCACACCATGAAGATCCTGATCCAGAACGGCCGCGTCATGGACCCGGCCAGCGGCCGCGACGAGCTGGCCGACATCGCGATTGCGGCGGGCCGCATCATCGCCATCGGCAAAATCGCGCCCGACTTCCATGCCAACCGCACCATCGACGCCTCGGGTCTGGTGGTCGCGCCTGGCCTGGTTGATCTGGCTGTGCGCCTGCGCGAGCCCGGCCAGGAGCATGCCGGCATGCTGGAGAGCGAAATGGCCGCGGCCGTGGCCGGCGGTGTCACGTCGCTGGTCTGCCCGCCCGACACCGACCCGGTGCTCGACGAACCGGGCCTGGTGGATATGCTCAAGTTCCGCGCCGAGAAGCTGCACCAGTCGCGCGTGTTCCCGCTGGGCGCGCTCACGCGCGGCCTCAAGGGCGAGGTGCTGACCGAAATGGCCGAGCTCACCGAGTCCGGCTGCATCGGCTTCGGCCAGGCCGAGGTGCCCATCGTCAACGCGCAGGTGCTGCAGCGAGCGCTGCAGTACGCCGCCACCTTCGGCTACACCGTGTGGCTGCGGCCGCAGGACTTCTGGCTCGGCAAGGGTGTCGCTGCCAGCGGTCCGCTGGCCACGCGCATGGGCCTGGCCGGCGTGCCGGCCGCGGCCGAAACCATCGCGCTGCACACCCTGTTCGAGCTGCTGCGCGGTGTGCACGGCGCGGCCAAGGCGGCGGGCGAGAAGGGCGTGCACGTGCACCTGTGCCGCATCAGCAGCGCCGCTGGCCTGGCCCTGGTGCGCCAGGCCAAGGCCGAGGGCCTGCCGGTCAGCTGCGACGTGAGTGTGCACAACCTGCACCTGACCGACGTGGACATCGGCTTCTACGACAGCCGCGCCCGCCTGCAGCCGCCGCTGCGCCAGCAGCGCGACCGCGAAGCGCTGCGCGCCGGCCTGGCCGACGGCACCATCGACGCCCTGGTGTCCGACCACAACCCGGTGGACGCCGACGCCAAGGTGCTGCCCTTCGCCGAGGCCGAGCCCGGTGCCACCGCGGTGGAGCTGCTGCTGGGCCTGGCGGCCAAATGGGCGCAGCAGGATGGCCTGGGCCTGATGCAGGCGCTGGCCGTGCTCACCAGCGGCCCGCAGGCGGTGCTGGGGGGCGCACTGGGCACGCTGCAGCACAGCGTGGGGCAGATCAGCGTGGGCGGCGCGGCCGACCTCTGCCTGTTCGACCCCAACGCCAGCTGGGCGGTGGAGCCGGCCGCCCTGCGCAGCCAGGGCAAGCACACGCCGTTCGAGGGCCACGAGATGCCGGTGCGTGTGCGCGCCACGCTGGTGGCCGGCCAGGTGGCCTACGAGGCGGCGCGGGCCGCGGCGTGAGCGGCCGGCGGCGCTCGGCCCTGGCTGCGGGGTGGCGCATCCTGCGCGCCCTGGGCCATGTGCTGCGCGGCCTGTGGACCATCCGCAGCGAATTCGGAAAGCTGACGCCCGAGGCCACCGACCTGCTGGTGCGCGAGTGGACCCGCCAGATGCTGGGCATCCTGGGCGTCACGCTGCAGGTGCGCGGCACGCCGCCGGTGCACGGCCCCCTGCTGGTGGTGGCCAACCACATTTCTTGGCTCGACATTCTGGTGATGAACGCGGCGCGGCCGTCGCACTTCGTGTCCAAGGCCGACGTCAAGGCCTGGCCGGTGATCGGTGCGCTGGTGACCGGCGCGGGCACGCTCTACATCGAACGCGAGAGCCGGCGCGACGCCATGCGCGTGGTGCACAAGATGGCCGAACATCTGCGCGGCGGTGACATCCTGGCGGTGTTTCCCGAGGGCACGACCGGCGACGGCCAGACCCTGCTGCCCTTCCACGCCAACCTGATCCAGGCCGCGATCGCGGCCGAAGCGCCGGTGCTGCCGGTGGGGCTGAGCTATGTCGATCCGGTGCACGGTCGGCGTCACGACGCGCCGCTGTTCATCGGCGATACCACGCTGCTGCAGTCGCTGTGGAACACACTGCGCGCCACCGACGTGGTGGCGGTGGTGCACTACGGCGAACCACAGCGCGCCCAGGGCCGCGACCGACGCACCTGGGCGCAGAACCTGCGCGATGCGGTGACCGCACTGCGCGAGGGCTGATTTTTCTGACTACGCTTTCGCGCGCGCCAGCATCAGTTCGGTGTTGGCCTTGCGGTCGGCGTTGACCTTCTGCACCGCAGGGCGTTCACCGATGCGCCTGAGGTAGTCGCGCACCGGCAGGTCCGCCAGCACGTCCTTGCCATAGATGATCTTGCTGGCGCTGCTGACCAGCGGCAGGTGCACCGCGGCGCCCACATCGGCCAGCGTGAATTCGGCGCCGCCGATGAAGGACGGGAAGCCCGCCAGCGTGGCGAACGCGGCCACGTTCTTCTCCAGCTGCTGGGCCGTCTTCTCCTTGGCCGCGTCGCTGATCTTGCCGCCGAAGAAGGCCTCGGGGTAGAGGTTGCGCGCCACCAGCTCCAGGTGCAGCTCGATGAAGCGCAGCAGTTCGCGCGCCTTGGCCGCGGCGAACGGGTCTGCCGGCAGCAGCGGGTGCTGCGGGTACTTCGCTTCCAGGTATTCGAGGATCACGGTCGACTCGCACAGCGGGCCTTCGTCGGTCTTCAGGTAGGGCACCTTGCCCAGCGGGCTGGCCGCCCGGTCGGTCTGGCCGACCCAGACCAGTTCTTCCTGGAATGGGACGCCTTTTTCAAGCAGGGCGAGCTTGACCTTGTTGTAGTAGTTGCTGGCCGAAAAGCCGCAGAGGGTGAGCATGACGTGTGTCTCCTGGAGGTTGGGCGAACAGCGGCATCGTAGGGGCCGCGGGTTCCGGGATGCGTCGCCCACAGGACCGCGCTGTTAACATCGCGCGATGTCTTTCCTGCGCCTGCGTCGCCGTTTTGCCGCCTGGCTGGCCCTTGTGGCCATGCTGCTGGGTGCGCTCGCGCCGACCATCGCACAGGCCCGGATGGGCGGCAGCGACCGCGCCGACTGGCTGGAAATCTGCACCACCACCGGCATGGTCTGGGTCCAGCCCGACACCGGCGAGCTGGCGCAGAAGATCGATGGCCAGCCCGCTGGCTCTGATGCCAGCCCGCACTGCCCCTGGTGCACCCTGCACGGTGGCGCCAGCGGCCTGCCCCCGGTGGAGGCCGTGGCCATGCTGCCCGCCCCGCTGGCCGAACAGCCTTCGGCGTTCTACCGCGCCCCCCTGACCGACACGGTCTGGGCGACCGCCCGTTCCCGGGCGCCTCCGCTGAGCCTCTGAAAACCCGCGCCGTGGCGCGCTCCTGCGGGAGTGCGCCTGTGTTGTCCGTTTTTCGGGGGTGCCATGCCTCTCGCGTCCGTTTCCTCTTCGCTGTTTTCACGCGCCATGAGCCGTCGACAGAGCCTGCTGTGGCTCGCAGCCGGTGCCGCCGGTCTGCTGTCGGGCTGTGACCGGCTGTCCCCTGGTGGCCAACCGGCGACGCCCTCGTTCAAGGGCATCGACATCACCGGGGCCGACTACGCCCGCGGTTTTTCGCTGACCGACTTCAACGGGCAGACCCGCACCCTGGCCGACTTCCAGGGCCGGGTCGTGATGCTGTACTTCGGCTTCGTGCAGTGCCCCGATGTCTGTCCGACGGCGCTCACGCGCGCCGCGGCGGTGATGGAGCGGCTGGGCCCCCGGGCCGGCGATCTGCAGGTGGTCTTCGTGACCGTGGACCCGGAGCGCGACACGCCTGAGCTGCTGCGCGAGTACATGGCCGCCTTCCACCCCAGCTTCCTGGCCCTGACCGGCAATGCCGAGCAGATCGCGCAGACCGCGAAGGACTTCCGCGCTTTCTACAAGAAGGTGCCCACCGGCAGCAGCTACACCATGGACCACACGGCGCTGAGCTACCTGTTCGACCGCCAGGGCCGCATCCGCGTGGCGCTGCGGCACGAACAGACCGCCGACGACTACACCGCCGACGTCCTGGCGCTGCTGGATGCGCCAGTGCCCTGATCCCTTTTCCCCAACCCCGTTTTTTCAACCCCAAGGAGTCCCCATGAAACACCTCATCAGCATTGCCCTCATCGCCGCGTCGGCCAGCGCCTTTGCACAGTCCTCGGTCGAGATCAAGGACCCCTGGGTCCGCGCGACCGTGGCCCAGCAGAAGGCCACCGGCGCCTTCATGCAGCTCACCGCCAAGGCCGACAGCAAGCTGGTCGAGGTCAAGTCGCCGGTGGCCGGCGTGGTCGAGATCCACGAGATGGCGATGGACAACAACGTGATGAAGATGCGCCAGATCCCCGGCCTGGCGCTGCCGGCCGGCAAGGCGGTCGAGCTCAAGCCTGGCGGCTACCACGTGATGCTGCTGGACCTGAAGGCCCAGGTGAAGGAGGGCGACGTGGTGCCGGTGACGCTGGTGTTCGAAGGCAAGGACGGCAAGCGCGAAACCGTCGAGGTCAAGGCCCCGGCCAAGCCGCTGGCGACTCCGGCCGCCATGGGCAGCAAGCCCGCACCGGCCACCGAGCACAAGCACTGAGGCCCTGAGCCGCGCGCCCGATGACCCTGCTGTCCTGGCACCGCCTGTCCCGACGCCTGTCGGGCGGGCTGCTCGCCGCCCTGCTGCTGGCCACGCTGGCGCCCGCGGTCTCGCGCGCGCTCGCGGCCGGGCCGCCGCAGGACGGGCAGGACTGGGTCGAGCTCTGCACCGCGCAGGGCATGCAGTGGGTGCTGGCGGACGACCCAGGGGCAGACCGCGCCGCCAGCCCGGACGGCGGGCGCTCCGACGCGTTCGATCTGTGTGGCCACTGCACGCTGGCCGCCGAACGCTTTGCGCCCCTGCTGCCCGGTTGGCCCGCGCTGCCCGCGGTGGTGGCGAGCTGGCCCACACCGTTCTTCTTCTCCACCGATCTCCGGTCCGCCGAGGCGCCCCGCGCCGCCGCGCGCGGCCCGCCGCTCCAGGGCTGATTCACCGGCGGGCCTGTCCCGCCTCGTCGGCCGCGGTGCACCGATGCACTCGGCCTCGTGAAGTCCGTTTCTGGAGTTGCCATGTCGAACCCTGTGAAAGAACCGGTGCGCCTGTGCGCCGGTCAAGACCCCCTTTTCAAGGCCGGTGCCACCGGTGGCCTGTGGCGCGTGCTCGACGGCACGGTGCGCCTGGACCGCGAGAGCGGCCCGTCCCGTCTGCCGGTGCTGATCGCCCTGCCGGGCGATCTGGTGGGCATCGAGTCGCTGTGTGATCAGCCCTACCAGTTCACCGCCATTGCCTTCACCGACTGCCGGCTGGCCCTGGTGCCGGTGACCACCGAGACCGAGCGCGAGGCCCTGCTGCGCGAGGCCCTGTTCCAGCAGCAGATGCGCACCCAGGACATGGCCACGCTGCGCACCGGCAACGTGCTGTCCCGGCTGGCCTGCCTGCTCCAGCTGCTCGGCCTGCCCTGGCAGGGCGCACAGGCGGCCGACGAGGCGCGTGCGGACGCGCTGCGCTCGGCCCTGCCTGCCCTGCGCGAGCTGGCCCAGATGGTGGACGCCAAGGCCGAAACCGTCTGCCGCGGCCTGGCCCAGCTGCTACCCCCGCGCCGGCGCAAGAGCGGACCGGCCCGCGTCCACCCGCTGCCCCCGGTCAAGCCGACCGGGTTCGCGCCCTGGGTGTCGCCGTCCATGGCCATCGGCGTCCTGTCATGAACCGCCAGGAACCCGCCATGCCACCCACCACCCCGGCGCTGGGCAAGTTCCACATGCTGGCCTGGCGCTGGCACTTCTACGCCGGCCTCTGCGTCGTGCCCTTCCTCACCATGCTGGCCATCACCGGCCTGGTCATGGTGTTCTTCACCGGCTTCCAGCACCGCCTGGGCATGAACATCGACGTGCAGCCGAAGGCGAGCACCGTCCCGGTCGGCGCCTTGGCGCAGGCGGTGCTGGCCCAGCGGCCCGGCGCGAAGCTCAAGGAGTACGTGGCGCCGAAGTCCGACACGCGGCCGGCCTGGTTCGTGGTGACGGCGGACGGGCGCGAGGAGGCCGTGGCCGTCAACCCCTACACCGGCGAGCTGCTGCGCAACGTGGACAAGGAGCGCACCGTGTTCGCCTGGGCCGAGAAGATCCACGGAACGCTGCTGCTCGGTGACCTGGGCGACCGGCTGATCGAGATCGCCGCCGGCCTGGGCATCGTGCTCATCGTCACCGGCGCCTACATGGCCTGGCCGCGCGGCGGGCAGGGCTGGGCCCGGGTGCTGATGCCCGACCTCTCGGCCAGGGGGCGCAGCGCCTGGAAGTCGCTGCACGTGAGCGTGGCTTTCTGGGTCGGCCTGGTGCTGGCCTTCTTCCTTCTGACGGGGCTGGCCTGGGCGGGCATCTGGGGTGGCCATTTCGTGCAGCCCTGGGGCAGCTTCCCCGCCGCCAAGTGGGACGACGTGCCGAGGTCCGACGCGACGCACGCGGCGCTCGCCACCCCGGGCCTGAAGGAAGTGCCCTGGGGGCTGGAGCAGACGCCGATGCCGGCCTCCGGCTCCAGCGCCGGCCGGCCGGGCATCCCCACTGGCCAGCCGGTCAACCTCGACACGGTCGACGCCTACGCGCGCTCCATCGGCTTTGGCGGCCAGTTCCACATCGCCGTGCCGCAGGACGACACCGGCGTCTACAGCATCAGCGCCGACAGCATGAGCGGCGACCTGAGCGACCCGGCCGGCGACCGCTTCGTGCACCTGGACCAGTACACCGGCCGCGTGCTGGCCGAAGCCGCATTCGCCGACTACTCGCCCATGGCCAAGCTCATGGCCGTGGGCATCGCGCTGCACCAGGGCGACATGGGCCTGTGGAGCGCCTGGGCCAACGTGCTGTTCTGCCTGGCGGTGCTCTTCCTGTGCGTCAGCGGCATCGTGATGTGGTGGAAGCGCCGGCCCGCGAACGCCGGTCGTCTGGTGGCGCCGCGCGCACCCGCCGACGCCGCGCTCTGGAAAACCGGTGCGGTGGTGATGCTGGCGGTGGCGCTGGCGTTCCCGCTCTCGGGCGCGGTGCTGGTGGCGGTGCTGCTGCTGGACGGCTTGCTGATTTCGCGCATCCCGGCGCTCAAGCAGCGCCTGAACTGAAGCGGAGCGGGATCAGTCCAGCGCGCCGCCCACGCGCTGCAGATCGCCCCGGCCTCGCCACTGCAGCGCCGTGGCCAGCAGGTGCTGCACGGCGCGCACCTGGGTGTCCAGCGGGAGCGCGAAGGCCCCGGGGCGCTCCGCGACCTGCTCGGGCAGCCAGGGCAGGTGCACGAAGCCGGCCTGCACGCTGCGGCGGCGCCGCAGGGCGTGCATCAGGCCATAGAACAGGTGGTTGCAGACGAAGCTGCCGGCGCTCAGTGACTCGGCCGCCGGCACGTCCTTGGCCTGCAGCGCCGCCACCAGGGCCTTGACCGGCAGGCGGCTGAAGTAGGCCGCCGGTGCGCCTGGCAGCACCGCACGGTCCAGCGGCTGCGCGCCCGCGTTGTCCGGGATGCGCGCGTCGTCCCGGTTGACGGCGATGCGCTCCACCGTCACGCCTTCGCGTCCGCCGGCCTGTCCGAGGCAGAGCACCAGGGCGGGGCGCTGAGCCGCCAGCTCCTGCTCCAGTGCGGCGATGGCGTCACCGAACACACAGGGCAGCACCAGAGAGGTCACCGGCCGGCCGCCGATGTGCTGGCCGTGCAGGGCCTGCGCGACGAGCGCGCTGGGGTTGAGGCGTTCGCCACCGAACGGCTCGAAGCCGGTGAGCAGGATGGACGGCGTGGTCCGGGCACCCGCCACCGGGGCCTCAGCGCAGGTGCACGCCCGGCGCGGGCGGCGTGGTCGCCGTGGCGCCGCGCTCGAAGGTGACCACGTGGTCGACCTCGGCCCGGATGCCGATCCACTCGCCCACCGCGTGGTTGTGGTGCGAGGGCACGTGCGTCATCAGCGTCTCACCGCTGGACAGGCGCAGCGTGTAGAGGAACTCAGAGCCGCGGAAGGCCTTGCGCACGATCTGCGCCTTCACCGGCGCCTCGTCGTCGTGCACGATGTCGTCGGCGCGCAGCAGCACGTCGCACAGCCCGGCCTCGTAGGCCGAGGGCAGCGGACATTCCTCGACATCCAGCAGCGCGCCCATGGGCGTCTGCACGATCACCTCGCCGGCCACCTGCTGGATCTGGGCCGGCGCGAACACGCCGTGGCCGATGAACTCGGCCACGAAGCGCGTGGCGGGCCGGTGGTAGAGCGCGTAGGCGTCGTCCCACTGGTGCAGGTGGCCCTGGTGCATGACGCCGATCAGGTCGCCGATGGCGAAGGCTTCGAGCTGGTCGTGGGTGACGAAGAGGGCGGTGGCGCCGGCGGCCTTGAGGATGCCGCGCACCTCGTGCGCCAGCCGCTCGCGCAGGTCGACGTCGAGGTTGGAGAAGGGTTCGTCGAGCAGCAGCAGCCGGGGGTGCGGCGCCAGGGCGCGGGCCAGGGCCACGCGCTGCTGCTGGCCGCCGGAGAGTTCGTGCGGGTAGCGCGCCTGCATGCCGTCCAGCCCGACCAGCGCCAGCACCTCGGCCACGCGCTGCTCGCGTTCGGCGCGCGGCAGTTTGGCGATGCCGAAGGCCACGTTGCGGCCGACATCAAGGTGGGGGAACAGCGCGTAGTCCTGGAACACCATGCCGATGCGCCGCCGCTCGGCCGGCACATGCAGCGAGCCGTCGCTGACGGTTTCGCGCTCCAGCGTGATGCTGCCGGCGTACGCACGTTCCAGTCCGGCGACCGCACGCAGCAGCGTGGTCTTGCCGCAGCCCGAGGGCCCGATCAGCACGCCGATGTCGCCCGCACGAAGGCCGAGCGACACGCCGTCCACCGCGGGGAGGGACGAGCCGGAGTACTTGACGCTGAGCTGGCTGACCTGGAGGAACATGGTGGTCCATTGTAGATAACTACAATTCTCATTTGTGTTGTCCCGCATTTCCTCCACCGTTGGTCTGCTGCTGCTGGCCCTGGCGCTGACCCTGCCGGTGCTGGCGCTGCTGGCGTCCTGGTCCCAGTTCGACGCCGCGGCGCGCGAGGTGCTCGCGGAAATGTCGCGCACCGTGCTGCCGGACTACACCTTCACTTCGGTGGTGCTGTGCCTGAGCGTGGCGCTGGGTGTCGCGGTGGTGGGCATGGCCACCGCCAGCGCGGTCACCCTGTTCGACTTCCCCGGGCGGCGCGTGTTCGAGTGGGCGCTGCTGCTGCCGCTGGCCATGCCGGCCTATGTGGTGGCCTACGCCTACACCGACTTCCTGCAGTTCAGCGGCCCGCTCCAGGTCTGGATGCGCGAGAGCTTCGGCCTGCGCGGGCGGGTGTTTCCCGAAATCCGCAACACGCCGGGCGCGGTCTGGGTCTTCACCTTCTCGCTTTACCCCTATGTCTACCTGCTGGCGCGCACGGCACTGACCGAGCGCGCGGCGCAGCTGATGGAAGCTGCCCGCCTGCTGGGCGCGCCGCTGTCGCGCCGCATCCGCGAGGTGGCGCTGCCGCTGGCGCGCCCGGCGGTGGCGGCGGGGGTGGCGCTGGCACTGATGGAGACGCTGGCCGACTTCGGCGTGGCCAGCTACTTCGGCATCCAGACCTTTACCGCCGGCATCTACAAGGCCTGGCTGTCCATGGACATGCCGCTGGCGGCGGCGCAGCTGGCCACCGTGCTGCTGGCACTGGTGGCGCTGTTGCTGTGGCTGGAGCGCCGTGCGCAGCAGCGCATGCGCTTTGCCTCGCTGCGCGGCCAGCGCGCCGGCAGCGCCGACGCGCAGCCGGTGCCGCTGTCGGGCGGGCGGTCCGCGCTGGCCTGGCTGGCCTGCGCGCTGCCCATTCTGTTTGGTTTCGTGCTGCCGGTGCTGTTCATGCTGCGCCCGCTGATCGGCGGCTGGGAAGAACTGCCCTGGACCTCGTTCGTGCAGTGGGCCGGCAACAGCGTGCGCCTGGCCGCCATCAGTTCGGCGGCGGCCACGGTGCTGGCCCTGGTGCTGGCGTTTGCCGTGCGCACCCGGCCCGGTCCGCTGACGCGGGGCGTGGTGCAGCTGGCAGGGCTGGGCTACGCGGTGCCGGGTGCGGTGATAGTGGTCGGCCTGCTGCTGCCGGTGGGCTGGGCGCAGAAGGCCTTTCCCGATGGCAGCATCGGCTACTGGGTGACCGCCACCGTGATGGGCATCGTCTGGGCCTACCTGGTCCGCTTCACGGCGGTGGCCCTGCAATCGGCGCAGAGCGGCTATGCGCGCATCCCGGCCAGCCTGGACGACTCGGCCCGCATGCTCGGCACC
Source organism: Hydrogenophaga sp. NH-16 (assembly GCF_004006415.1). Taxonomy (NCBI): domain Bacteria; kingdom Pseudomonadati; phylum Pseudomonadota; class Betaproteobacteria; order Burkholderiales; family Comamonadaceae; genus Hydrogenophaga; species Hydrogenophaga sp. NH-16. The sequence continues at coordinate 457,006 of NZ_CP029344.1, read as the reverse complement.
ACCGGCGCTGCGCTGGCCGCCCGCGTGCACTGGCCGCTGCTGCGGCGCACGACGGCGGCGGCGGCGCTGCTGGTGTTTGTGGACGTGATGAAGGAACTGCCGGCAACCCTGGTGCTGCGGCCCTTCAACAGCGACACCCTGGCGGTGGTGGCCTACCAGCTGGCGCGCGACGAGCGCCTGGGGGAGGCGGCCTTGCCAGCCCTGACGCTGGTGCTGGTGGGCCTGGTGCCGGTGATCATGCTCTCGCGTACGTTGCGCCAGCGGTGACTGGTACCACCAACAGGAATCGAACCTGTATCTAGCGCTTAGGAGGCGCTCGTTCTATCCATTGAACTATGGCGGCTTGAGAGAGCCCGCATTGTATGTGCGGCGCCCGGGGGGTTTTCAGTCGTAGCGGTGGGTGAAGATCAGGTCGATCGCGTTCTCGGTGCCGGCGCGTGCGCGCAGGGTCAGGCGGCGCGAGAGGTCGTACAGGATCGAGACCGTGCTCATGGCGCCGGCCAGGCTCTGTTCGTAGCTCAGGTAGAGGTCGCTGGAGAGGCGCTTGCCCAGCGTGAGCGCCGCCCCGGTGGTGGTGCCGTCGGCGCTGGTGCCCGAGCCGGAGAAGCCGATCTCGTCGATGCCCAGCGTGCGCGCCAGCGCACCGTCCAGCGGCTCGCCACCGCTGGAGAGCAGGCGCCGCGCCGCCTGCTGCAGCACGAAGGCCTGCGCCCCGGCGGCCGAGGCCGGGCGACCGAGCACCAGCCAGGCCAGCTTGTCGCCGTCGGGCAGGTCCGGGTCGGCGAACAGGGCCACGCGCGGGGCCTGGGCGTTGCCGCTGAGCTGCACCCCCACGCGCTGGTTGGTGTTTTCGGGCAGCACGCGCACGGCGCGGATGTCCAGCGCCGGGTCGTCGTAGGGGCCGGTGAAGCGCAGCACGCCCGACTCGATGCGCAGATTCTGGTCGTAGGCGCGGAAGGTGCCGTTGACGGTGCGCACCTCGCCCAGCACGCGCGGCGTCGGCAGGGCGGGCGTGGCGCGCAGGCTGAGCTGCCCTTCCAGCCGCGCCTCCAGGCCCTGGCCGCGCACCTCGAACTGCGGCCCCAGGTCCAGCGTGACCGACACGTCCGGCAACACGCGCTGGCCGGTGCCTTCGGGCACGGGCAGGTCGCGCGTGCTGCGCACCACCACGTCGTCGCCCAGGCTGGGCGTGCTCTCGTCGGGCAGGATGAACAGGGCCGAGTCGGCCTTGAGCTGGCCGCGCAGCTGCAGCAGGCGGCCGTCCAGCGTGGCATTGGCCTCGCCCGAGAGCGTGAGGCGGCGGTCGGGTCGGCTGGAGATGCGCAGGCGCTGCGCCTGCGCCTTCAGCTCGATGTAGGGTTGGCGCAGCAGGCTGCCGGGCACGCTGCGCCACTCTGCCTGGCCGCTGGCTTCCAGCGTGCCGCCGCTGGCCGCGCCGCCCGGGCCCTGCAGGCTGAAGCGGTCGACCCGGATGCGCTCGCCCGCAAGGGTGGCGCGGAGCTGCCCGTTGGTGAAGGCGATGCCATCGACGACGGAGCGCAGGGCCAGCTCGTCGGCCTGCAGGCTGCCGCTCCATGCGGGTGATCCGCGCGTGCCGCCCAGGCGGGCGTCGGCGCTGAGCGTGCCCTGCATGCGCCAGCCGGGCGGCGCCAGCAGCGACCACACCCCCACCTGCGGCAGCCGCACCTGGGCCGAGCCGCTGAGCGGCGCGCTGGCGGGCCACCAGCGTTCGAGCGGGTCGGCGCTGTCGCCAGCGCCACTGCCGAGCGTGCTGGCGAGGTCGGCGCTGGCCTGGCCCAGGCGTTCGGTGTCCCAGCGCAGCAGCGCCTGCAGCCGCCGGTCCCGCACGTTCAGGCTCAGGCGCGCGTCCCGCACACCGGCCGACAGGGGCGCGTCCGGGCTGCCGTTGCCGCCGTTCCATCGCAGGTCGCCGCTGCGCCGCTGCAGGCTGGCCGCCAGGGTGAACGGGGCGGACGGGTTCGTGGGCAGGCGCAGGTCCCAGTCGCCGTCGAGCACCAGGTCGCCGGCCAGGCCGTTCGAGGCCAGCGGGGACGGCGCGGGCCCCAGGGCCGCGAACGACTCCAGCCAGGGCAGCGACAGGCCTTGCAGCCGGCCCCGGGTCTCCAGCGTGTCCGATTGCCAGACCAGCCGTTGCCAGTCCAGGGTGAGCGGGGTCTGGGGGGCGGCTGTGGTGCCGGGCAGGGGGCTGAGCGCCAGCGCGCCGGTGCCTGCGTCCAGCGCCAGGCCGGTGGCCGGGTCGATGGTCCACCCCAGCCGCAGCGGCGTGGTGTTGTCCAGCCGCCAGCCGGGCGTGCGGGCCGATGCCGTCTCGGGGTTCAGGCGCAGCTGCAGGCGGGACAGGTCGAGCCGGCCGCCCGTGGAGGCCACGCCCAGCTGCCCTCCCGCGTCCAGGCCCAGCCGCCAGCCGGCGGTGGTGGCGCTGCCGGCCGCGTTGAGCGCGAGGGCGTCCAGCGGGCCGGCGGCGCTCAGCGCCAGGCCTTCGATGCGCAGCGGTGCGGCGCCGTCGCCGCCCTGCCAGCCGAGGCCGGGCAGGTTGATCGTGGCCTGCAGCCGGGGCGGTGCGACCGGGGTCACCGGCGCTGATGGGGAACCGGGTGCCGCTGTCGGCGCCGGCCAGCCCAGCGCGGCCAGCCCGCCCGACCACTGCACCCGGGCGCTGCCGCCGTTGTCGGCGCGCAGCCGGTCGAGCGAGGCCAGTGCGTCGCGCGCCGATGCGCTCCACACCGGCAGGCTGCGCAGGCCACGCACCCAGTCGAGCAGGCGGGACGGGTTGTCCAGCCGCGCGCGCAGGTCGCCTTGTCCGCTGGCGTGGCCGGCCTGGCCGTCCCAGTCCAGCCGCGCCCCGGGCAGCTCCAGACCCCAGCGGCCCTGCAGGCTGCGCTGAGCCGGCTCCAGCCGGCCCTGGCCCTGCAGCCGCGCGCCCGCCGCGCCCAGCTGCGCCTGCAGGTCGATGGCGCCGACCGGTGCGGGTGAGGGCGCGGCGCGCGCGCTGGCCTTGCCGTCGAGCACGCCGGGCGGCAGCGTGCTCCAGAGCCGCGTGGACTGCACGCCCTGGACCTGGAGCTCGCCCTGCCAGTCGGTGATGGCCGGTGCGCCCGGGCCGCCGGCGCCCTGTGCGAACGAGGCCTGGCCCTGCAGGGTGCCGCCGCCCAGCCGCGCCTGCAGCCCGCGGACGGTCCAGCGCCCGCCGCCCTGCAGCACCTCGGCCTGCAGCTGCTGCAGCGGCAGGCCCTGCTGGTCGGCGGGTTGCTCGCGGGCGTTGTCCAGCTGCACCCGTGCGCGCCAGCCGTCGCCTTCGGGCTGCGCCCGCAGCTGCCCGCTCAGCGCTGTCACCGGCGCGGTTGGCCAGAGCATGGCGAGGTTGAGGGCGCGCGCGTTCACGTCGGCGCTGTGCAGGGGCTGGTCGGCCCAGGGCAGCACGCGGGCGGTGAGCGACAGGGTGGTGGCGTCCGGGCCGGTGGCGCCGTCGGCGGGTTGGGCCTGGGCGCTGATGTCGAGCGCGGCGCCCACACCGGCCAGCGTGCCGTTGGCGCGCGCCTGGGCCTGCAGCGGCAGCGCAGGCCCGTCGGGCACGCGGCCCTGCACCTCGCCCTGCAGCGCCAGCGCCAGGGGCAGCGGGGCCTGCGCGCCCAGGTTGAGCTGCCCGCGGTAGCGCCCGTCGGCCCACTGCAGCGAATCGAGGCGCAGGCGGTGCGCGGCGGTCACGCCCGGTGCGTCGGGCAGGGCGGGTTCGTCCATGGGCGTGGACAGCGCGGCGTAGCGGTAGTGCCCGGCGATGTCCGTGGCGCTCAGCGCCTGCCGGCCGGTGAGTTCGAAGCGCTCCAGGGAAAAGCCCAGGCTCAGCGGCAGGGGCAGGCTCAGGTCCGCCAGCGGCTCGCTCGGTGTGGGAAGGCGCTGGTCGTCCACCCGCAGGCTGCGGATGGTCAGCGACGGGATGTGCAGGCCCCGGCCTTGCAGCGCGTCGGTCCAGAGCGCGTCGTCCAACTGCAGTGCCACGCCGTTCGCCTGCACCGAGAGGCCGTCCTGCAACCACTGCAGGGTGCCGATGCGCCCGCCGCCGCGCAGGCTGCCTTCGACGTTCTCGGTGTGCAGGCGGCCCGGTGAAGCGCCCGGCTCCTGCGTCCAGCGCTCGGCCCAGGCCAGGGCCTGGGCGAGCGAGCCGGGCGTGCCGGCCCAGAGCCAGAGCGCGACGGCCGCCGCGAGCAGCAGGCCCAGCGCGCCGCCCGCCAGCCACAGCCCGGTCCGAAGCGCGCGCATCAGAAACTGAACCCCACGTTGAGGTGGACGCGCAGGCGCTTGGGCCCCAGGCCATAGGCCAGGTCCAGCTGCAGCGGGCCCACCGGGCTGTTGTAGCGCAGCCCGGCACCCACGCCCACCTTGGGGCTGGTGTGCGAGGGCTGGTTGGTCACGATGCCCGCGTCGGCAAACAGCACGCTTTCCCAGTCGGTGCGCACGCCGCCGCGCCAGATCGGGCGCTGCCATTCGAAGCTGGCCACCGCCATGTAGCGCCCGGGCGCGACGCTGCCGTCGGCCTGGGGCACGCCGATGTCGCGCAGGCCGTAGCCGCGCACCGTGTTGTCGCCGCCGGTGAGGAACAGCTGCGTGTCGGGAATGCGGGCGGTGGTGTCGGCCAGCAGTGCGCCACCTTGAAGGCGCAGGGCCAGCCGACCGAGGCGGCTGGGCGGCGGGGCGGTGGTGGGCTCGCGCGTTTCAGCGGTGGCGGTCCAGGCGCCGAGCCCGCGGTCCAGCGGCCAGTAGCCCAGCCAGCGCGCCTGCGTGCTCAGGAACGGTTTGCGCTCACTGCCAAGCGTGGTGCCGGCGCCCAGCGTCAGGCCCAGGCCGTAGCCGCTCTGGGGAAAGGGCAGCTGGTCGAAGCGGCGCCAGGTCCAGCCGTAGTTGACCGAGACGGCGGCCTCGTTGCCGTCGGACGAGAGGCTGGCGAGCGCGGTGTTCACGGTTCGCGCGCGGTCGTATTGTACGAAGTAGCGCCGGTCCATGCGCGGGCTGTTTTGCGCCTTGCCCAGGCTCAGCCGCAGGCTGGAGACGGTGTTGTCGCCGTCGGTCTGCCGCGCCAGGCGTCCGCCCGTCAGCCAGTGCCAGCCATCGTCCTCCACCGGCGCGCTCCAGTCGGTGGACAGCAGCTGGTCGTGGCGCTCCAGCTGCAGCTTGCTGCGCGCCTGCCAGCCCAGGAAGGGCATGCGCAGGTGCTGGTGTTCGGCCGAGAGGCGCGGGCCGTTGTTGGTGCTGCCGCCGATGCCCAGCACCACCTTCTTGAGCGGCGCCTCGCGCACCTGCACCACCACCGGCGCCGGGGTGTCGGCCTCACCGGCAGCGTCCAGGTCCACGTAGGCGAACACCGAGCTGTAGTAGCCGGTGTCGGCGATGTGCTGCTGCGCGTCCTGCAGCCGCGACAGGCTGTAGTCGGCGCCCGGCCGCAGACCGGCCAGCCGCACCAGGCGCTCGACCGTGCGCGGGTCGTAGCGCTCGGCGCCGTCCACCCGCACCTCGCCGATCCGCACCGGCGCGCCCGAGTCGAGCTCGATGTGCCAGTGTGCCGCGTGGCCGGTGGCGTCGATGTCGCTCAGGCTGTTGGCGATGCGCGCGCGCGGGTAGCGCTCGGCGGTGAGCAGGCGCAGGGTGTCGGACTTGGTGCGGTCCCAGGCCGCCTGCGAGAAGGGCTGGCCCACCGCCTGCTGGCTGCGCCGGCGCACGGCCTCGCGCTGTTCCTCGGCCGCGGCGTGGCGGGCGATGTCGCCGCTGAAATAGACCGCCGAGGACGCCACCTGGGTGGCCGGGCCGGGCTCGATGCGGATCAGCACCTCGCCCAGCGCCGGGCCGCCCGGTTGGCGGGTGACGGTCACCTCTGGCGAAAAGAAGCCCTGCGTGCCCAGCAGCTGCCGCAGGTTGTCAGGCGCAGCGATCAGCAGCCGGTCGAGTTCACCGCTGTCCAGGTCCGGCAGGTGGCGGTAGCGCTGCAGCTCGATGTGGCGCAGGAGGAAGGCCTGCAGATCGCCAGGCGCCTGCAGCGTGATCACAAAACGTTCGGGCGCGGCGCTTGTGTCGCTGGCTTCGGGGACGCTGCCCGGTCCGGGCTCCGCCGCCTGCAGCGGCATGCCCAGGAACAGCAGCGGCAACAGACAAAAAAGCCGTGTGGAAGCCACACGGCGCCGGGAGGTGAGGGTCATGCAGGCTTATTTCGAGAGCATTCTCATCGTGTCCTCCAGCCCCTTGAGGGTCAGCGGGAACATGCGCTGCCCCACAAGTTGCTGGACGATGCTGATGCTCTGTCGATACTGCCACACGCCCTGAGGTTCCGGGTTGATCCAGGCAAATTTCGGGAACGCGTGTGTGAGCCGTTGTAACCACTCCGCACCCGCTTCCTCGTTGTTGTATTCCACGCTGCCGCCGGGCTGCAGGATCTCGTAGGGGCTCATGGTGGCGTCGCCCACGAAGATCAGTTTGTAGTCCTTGTTGTACTTGCGGATGATGTCCCAGGTCGGGAACTTCTCGGCATAGCGGCGCTTGTTGTTCTTCCACATGAAGTCGTAGACGCAGTTGTGGAAGTAATAGAACTCCAGGTGCTTGAACTCGGCCTTGACGGCGGAAAACAGCTCCTCGACGCGCTGGATGTGCTCGTCCATGGTGCCGCCCACGTCCATCAGCAGCAGCACCTTCACGTTGTTGTGCCGCTCCGGAATCATCTTGATGTCCAGCCAGCCGGCGTTGGCGGCGGTGGCGCGGATGGTGTCGGGCAGGTCCAGTTCGAGCTCGTGGCCTTCGCGCGCGAACTTGCGCAGGCGGCGCAGGGCGACCTTGATGTTGCGCGTGCCCAGCTCCTGCGTGTCGTCGTAGTCGCGGTAGGCGCGCTGGTCCCACACCTTCACCGCCGACTTGTTGCCGCCCTTGCCGCCGATGCGGATGCCCTGCGGGTTCTTGCCGCCATGGCCGAAGGGCGAGGTGCCGCCCGTGCCAATCCACTTGTTGCCGCCCTCGTGCCGCTCCTTCTGCTCTTCGAGGCGCTTCTTCAGCGTCTCCATCAGCTCGTCCCAGTCCATTTTGGGCGCGTTAGCGATCTGCTCGTCGGAGAGGAGGCGTTCCATCTCCTGGCGCAGCCAGTCGGCGGGAATCGGCTTGCTGAAGTCCGCGATCATCTCCACGCCCTTGAAATAGGCGGCGAAGGCGCGGTCGAACTTGTCGAAGTGCTTCTCGTCCTTGACCAGCGCGGTGCGGGCCAGGAAGTAGAAGTCGTCCATGGTGCAGGCGTCCGGGTTGGTCGGCCCGACCACGTTGGCCTTGAGCGCTTCGAGCAGCGTCAGGTACTCCTTGACCGAGACCGGCAGCTTGGCCGAGCGCAGGGTGTAGAAGAAGTCGATCAGCATGACGGACTCCCGTTGACGAGCAGGGGGCTCACCGGTTCCGCTGGTTCATGAACACCAGCTTTTCAAACAAGGTCGTGTCCTGCTCGTTCTTGAGCAGGGCACCCACCAGCGGCGGGATCGACACCTTGTTGTCGGCGCTCTGCAGCGCTTCGAGCGGAATGTCCTCGGCCATCAGCAGCTTGAGCCAGTCCAGCAGCTCGCTGGTGGATGGCTTCTTCTTCAGGCCCGGCAGGTTGCGCACGTCGTAGAACGTCTTCATCGCCGCGGTCAGCAGCTCGTCCTTGAGCGTGGGGAAGTGCACGTCCACGATCTTCTTCATCGTGTCGGCATCGGGGAACTTGATGTAGTGGAAGAAGCAGCGGCGCAGGAAGGCGTCGGGCAGTTCCTTCTCGTTGTTCGAGGTGATGAACACCAGCGGCCGGTGTTTGGCCTTGATGAGTTCGCGCGTCTCGTAGCAGTAGAACTCCATGCGGTCGAGTTCGCGCAGCAGGTCGTTGGGGAACTCGATGTCGGCCTTGTCGATTTCATCGATCAGCAGGGCGACCGGCTGGTCGGCGGTGAAGGCCTGCCACAGCACGCCCTGCACGATGTAGTTGCGGATGTCCTTGACGCGCTCGGCGCTGTCGGCGGTGTTGAGCTGACTGTCGCGCAGGCGGTTCACCGCGTCGTACTCGTAGAGGCCCTGCTGTGCCTTGGTGGTGGACTTGATGTGCCACTGCAGCAGCGGCATGTCCAGCGCCTGCGCCACCTCCTCGGCCAGCATGGTCTTGCCGGTGCCCGGTTCGCCCTTGACGAGCAGCGGGCGTTTGAGCGTGATGGCGGCGTTCACGGCCAGCATCAGGTCCTGGGTGGCGACGTAGTTTTCAGAGCCTTGGAACTTCATGGAGGGGGCGGGGAAGGGCGGTGGATGGGCCTGTGGGTCAGGGTTATCAATAAGCCGTTATTGATGGTCAAGTCTATATAATCGTCTGTTGATTTTTATCAATCGTTCACTTCATTGTGCTTGCAAAATGACCCATCCGCTGCCTACGTTCGCCCGTACTGTTGTCGCCGCTGCGACCCTTCTTGCAGCGGTTTCGGCTGCCCAGGCGCAAGGTGTGACCGGCTCGGCCGAGGCCGGCCAGAAGAAAGCTGAAATGTGCATTGGTTGCCACGGCATCAAGGGCTACCAGAACAGCTTCCCCGAGATCCACAAGGTTCCCAAGATCTCGGGTCAGTCCGACAAGTACATCGTCTCCGCGCTGACCGCCTACAAGAAGGGCGACCGCAAGCACCCTTCCATGCGCGGCATCGCCGGTTCGCTGAGCGAGCAGGACATGGCCGATCTGGCCGCGTTCTATTCGGCACAAGCTGGCGCCGCGCCCGCGGAGACACCCAAGACCGCGAGTGCAGCCGCCGCCGCACTGATCCAGAAGGGTGCCTGCGCCTCCTGCCACGGCGCCAACTTCGCCAAGCCCATCGATCCGAGCTACCCCAAGATCGCCGGCCAGCATTCGGACTACCTCTACGTCGCGCTCAAGTCCTACACGGTCGAGGGCAACAACGTGGTCGGTCGCTCCAACGGCGTGATGGCCGGCATTGCCAAGCAGTTCAAGCCCGCCGAGATGCGCGAGATCGCCAAGTACCTGGGTTCGCTGGACGGCGACCTGCAGACGGTGCCGCAGTCGCGCTTCCGCTGACCTCTGACCTCCCATGAAAAAGCCGCTCATCGAGCGGCTTTTTTTGTTTCAGTCCTGGGTGGCGCGTCGGCGCACCTGGTCGATGTAGGCCTGCCCGTCCGGCGGGCGGCCCGAGCGCTGGCTCTCCCAGATCATGCGGCCCAGGCACTCCATCACCTCGTGGTGGGCGGCGTGCAGGTCGCCGCGGCGCGCGGTCAGCAGCTCCACCGCTTGGCGGATGCCCGGGGGCTGGTCGATGCTGCACTGCTCGCTGATCGACAGGTGCATGGACAGGTGCAGGAACGGGTTCTCCTGCCCACCGTCGCCGGGGGTGCCCATCTGCGCCAGCGCCGCGTCGACATCCGAGAGCGCGGCGTGGTACTCCGGGTGCTCGGCGATCCACTGGCCGGCCAGCATCTCGATGGCCTCCATGGCCTCGCCGGACTGTTGTTTGGCGTGCACGGCACAGAAGAAGCGCCGGACATCGGCTTGGGACGGACTGAACATGGATGCATTATCCTGCATGTTTTTCGAGGAGACACACCATGCCACAGGCATTCATCTGCGACGCCATCCGCACCCCCTTCGGCCGCTACGGCGGCGCCCTGTCCTCCGTGCGCACCGACGACCTCGGTGCGATTCCCCTCAGAGCGCTGATGGCGCGCAATCCTTCGGTGGACTGGGAAGCCGTCACCGATGTGCTGTTCGGCTGCGCCAACCAGGCCGGTGAAGACAACCGCAACGTCGCCCACATGAGCAGCCTGCTGGCGGGGCTGCCGCTGGAGGTGCCGGGTGCCACCATCAACCGCCTGTGCGGCTCGGGGCTGGACGCGGTGGGCACGGCGGCACGCGCCATCAAGGCCGGCGAAGCGGGGCTGATGATCGCCGGCGGCGTGGAGAGCATGAGCCGCGCGCCGTTCGTGATGCCCAAGGCCGAGAGCGCCTTCAGCCGCGCCAACGCGGTCTACGACACCACCATCGGCTGGCGCTTCGTCAACAAGCTGATGAAGGCCCAGTACGGCGTCGACTCGATGCCTGAGACGGCCGAGAACGTGGCCACGGACTTCAAGATCGAGCGCGAAGCGCAGGACCGCATGGCGCTGGCCAGCCAGATGCGCGCCGTGGCGGCGATCAAGGCCGGTCACCTGGCGCGCGAGATCTGCCCGGTGAGCATCCCGCAGAAGAAGGGTGATGCGGTGGTGGTCGATACCGACGAGCATCCGCGCGAGACCAGCCTGGAAGCGCTGGCCAAACTCAAGGGCGTGGTGCGGCCCGACGGCACGGTGACGGCCGGCAACGCCAGCGGTGTCAACGACGGCGCCTGTGCGCTGCTGCTGGCCGACGAGGCCACGGCCGCGAAGAACGGCCTGACGCCCAAGGCCCGCATCGTCGGCATGGCCACGGCCGGGGTGGCGCCGCGCATCATGGGCATCGGCCCTGCGCCGGCCACGCAGAAGGTGCTGGCCCAGACCGGGCTGACGCTGGAGCAGATCGACGTGATCGAACTCAACGAAGCCTTTGCGGCCCAGGGCCTGGCTGTCCTGCGCCTGCTGGGGCTCAAGGACGACGACGAGCGCGTGAACGCCTGGGGCGGCGCCATCGCGCTGGGCCACCCGCTGGGCGCCAGCGGCGCGCGCCTGGCCACCACGGCGGTGAACCGCCTGCACGCCACCGGCGGACGCTACGCGCTGTGCACCATGTGCATCGGCGTGGGCCAGGGCATTGCGCTGATCGTCGAGCGCGTGTGAGCGCGCTGCCGCTGATCACCGATCCGTTCTTCTACGCGGTCTCGATCCCGGCGGTGCTGCTGCTGGGCGTGAGCAAGAGCGGCTTCGGTGCGGGCTTCGGTTCGCTGGCCGTGCCCATGATGGCGCTGGCGGTCACGGTGCCGCAGGCGGCGGCGATCCTGATGCCGGTGCTGCTGGTGATGGACCTGCTGGGCATGGCGGCCTTCCGCAAGGATGTGGACCGGGCACTGCTGAAATTCCTGCTGCCGTTCGGCCTGGCCGGCATCGTCCTGGGCACCGTGTTGTTCCGCGTCCTGGACGCCCGGGTGGTGGCCGGGGTGGTGGGGCTGGTGACGCTGCTGTTCCTGGCGCAGCGCCTGCTGTTTCGGCCCCGCGCCGACAGCCCGCCACCGCCGAAATGGCTGGGCGCGATCCTGACAGCCACGTCCGGCTTCACCAGTTTCATCGCCCACGCGGGCGGGCCCCCGATCAATGCCTATGTGATTCCGCTGAAGCTCCGGCCGGTGCTGTTCACAGGCACCATGGCCTTTTTCTTCTTCTTCATCAACCTGTCCAAGTGGATTCCGTACGCCTGGCTGGGCCTGCTGGACTGGCGCAACATGGCCACCTCGCTGGCATTGCTGCCATTCGCGCCGATCGGGGTGTGGGTGGGTGTGCGCATCGCGCACCGCATCAACCAGGCGCTGTTCTACCGCATGGTCTATACCGGCATGTTCCTGACCGCGGTCAAGCTGCTCTGGGATGCACGCCCGTTAACATAGCCGGCGTTCCATGCACCCGAGGAGGTCCGTATGCCGGTGGTGGTGATCGCAAATCCGAAGGGAGGGGTGGGCAAGTCCACTCTGTCGACCAACGTGGCCGGCTATCTGGCCAGCCGCGGCCACGCCGTGATGCTGGGCGACGCCGACCGCCAGCAGTCGTCTGCGCTCTGGCTGAGCCTGCGCCCTGCGGCCGCCCGCCCGATCCGCTCGTGGGAAGTGTCGGGCGACCATGTGGGCAAGCCGCCCAAAGGGACGACCCATGTGGTGCTGGACACGCCCGCCGGCTTGCACGGATCGCTGTGCAAGGAAGCGCTCAAACATGCCGACAAGGTGCTGGTGCCGCTGCAGCCGAGCATCTTCGACATCTACGCCACGCGCGCGTTTCTTGACGAGCTCGCTCAGTCCAAGCACGCGGGGCATCTGCAGGTGGGCATCGTTGGCATGCGGGTCGATGCCCGCACGATTGCGGCCGACAAGCTGCACGAGTTTGTCGATGGGCTGGGGCTGCCGGTTCTGGGCTACCTGCGCGACACGCAGAACTACATCCACCTCGCCGCGCGCGGGCTCACGCTGTTCGATGTGGCGCCCAGCCGTGTGGAAAAAGACCTGGAGCAGTGGCGCGGCATCTGCGACTGGCTGGACCGCTGAACCCGGTCCGGCGCTGTCGCGGTGCCGACAGTGCCTTTCAGGGTCCTGGACCTAGAGTCGGCCTCCATGAGAAGCTTTGACACCCTCGACGAACTTGCGGCCTGTGTGGGTCAGGAAGTGGCCACCAGCGACTGGGTCACCGTGACCCAGGAGCAGGTCAACCGCTTCGCCGACGCGACCGGTGACCACCAGTGGATCCATGTGGACGTGGAGCGCGCGCGTGCGGGCCCCTTCGGTGCACCGATCGCGCACGGCTTCCTTACCCTGTCGCTGCTGCCCGTGTTTTTCGACTCGGCGTTCGAAATCCGGCAGGGCGGCATGGGGGTGAACTACGGACTGAACAAGGTGCGCTTCACCTCACCCGTCCCGGTGGGCAGTCGCCTGCGGGCGCGCATGACGCTGTTGACGGCCACCCCGATCGAAGGCAATGGCCTGCAGATGGCCTGGTCGGTGGCCGTTGAGCGCGAAGGGGCCGAGAAGCCGGTGTGTGTGGCCGAAGCCTTGGTGCGGCGCTATCCCTGAGCGTCGCTCAGCGGATGCGTCCCAGCTGACGGGCGTCGACCCAGCCTTCGAACACCGCCAGGAGGGCGTTGATCCGCTCGGCCGCCACCGTCTGGCTGGTGGCTTGGGAAATGAGCTGGTAGGCGTCGTTGCGCAGCAACCAGAGATCCTGCACGGTCTGCGTTTGCTCGATCTTGTGCCGCAACCGGTGCACGGAGATGCCGTCGCAGTCCGCCACGGTCTGCAGCAGGGCAGACCGGATGACCTGAAGATCTTTTAGGCTCGGCACGGCCTTGGCCCCCTTGCCGGGCGCAGCCTTGCCTTTGAAGAGCTTGGTCAGCGTCGCAATCAAAAAAACCTCCGGGCTGCCCGCAGGGGCAGGACGTCTACACAATACAGCAAGGGAGTATGTGCCGCATGATGCGGCGGACAAACGAACCCGCGTATTGTGGTTGACCGCAACCCCCAAATGTGGGGTGCGTCCCTCAGCAAAGAAGTGATAAGCATCACGGTTTTGTTGCTCCGAATCCCTGTTGGCGCCACGCTTCGTAAACAAGCACCGCCACGGCGTTGGAAAGATTGAGGCTGCGTTGGCCTTCCCGCATCGGAAGCCGCAACTGCCGTTCCGCAGCGAAATGCTCGCGCACACTGGCCGGCAGTCCCTCGGTCTCGCAGCCGAAGACCAGCCAGTCGCCAGGCATGAAGCGCTGGGCATAGGCCTGCCCCTGTCCCCGGGTGGTGAGGGCGAACATGCGCTCGCGAACCGGTTGGGCGGTGTCGAGGAACTGTGTCCATGAGGGGTGGCGCTGGACACTGGCGTATTCGTGATAGTCCAGTCCGGCCCGGCGCATCTGCTTGTCGTCCATCGAGAAACCCAGGGGCTCGATCAGATGCAGATGGCATCCCGTGTTGGCGCACAGGCGGATCACATTGCCCGTGTTGGGCGGGATCTGCGGTGTGACCAGGACAACGTGGAACATGGGGCGAGGCGCTGCCTTCAACGCGGTGACCGGTGGGCCGGCCTTGTCTTCTACCCCCTTGGTGGGCGCGATCATAAGCGCATATGGAGCGGTGTCATCGACCGGTCTCCCCGTCTTGTGCCGCCTGTGGCGTTCGCGCCAAAACCAGGGCCCGAACCTCGGTGGCGCCGGCATGGCGAAGCGCCATTCCTGCATGATGCAAGGTGGCGCCCGTGGTGCGCACGTCGTCAACAAGGACCACCCGCTTTTCTGCCAGCCTTGATACCACGAGGGGGTGGACCACGAATGCGCCTCGCAGATTGACCAGTCGCTGCGCGCGCGTGAGGCGGTGCTGGTCCGACGTGTCACCCAGGCGCACCAAGGCCTCCGCCATGGTCTGGAGGCCGGTGCGCCGACCGATCACTCGGCACAGCTCCCAAGCCTGGTTGTAGCCCCGCTCGGCCAGCCGCGCTGGTGTCACGGGCACCGGCACCAGCAACATGTCGGGCGCAAGGAAGTCCTGCCTGGAGGCGGATTGCACCATCAGGTCCCCGAGCGGGCCGGCCCAGCCCGGTTCGTTGCGAAACTTGAACCGGCCAATCAACCCGTCCCACGGGAACCGGTAGTCCACGGCGGTCAGGCACCTCTGCACGGGGGATGACCCTGTGGCCGTCAGGCATTCGCCACACAGCGCAGCATCGTCAGGCAGCGGCCTGGCGCAGCGCTGGCAGCGACCGAGGGGCGGCGCATGGCGCTGGCAACACGCCGGGCAGATCGGCGCTGCCGGCCAGCTGCCGCAGACCTGGCAGATGGAGGGCAGCCCGGGTATCCGGTGCAGCAAAGCGGTCAGAACTCCCATGCGGGCCAATATACTGGCGCGCCTTCGCCAGCCGGCCGCCACCCCTGTCAACAGACCTCTGTGACCCACCCCACCGAAGAATCGCCCGTACCCGGGCTTGATCCCGTCGCAGCGCGGCGCTGGCTGCTTCGCTCGCATGCGGCCAGCCCCTGGCTGCACGAGGAGGTGGCCCGGCGCATGATTGACCGCCTTCAGTGGTTCCGGGAGCAGCCGGCCAGCTGGTTGCACTGGGAGCCGTTGATGGGCGGACTGGAGGCGCATCGCAGCCTGGCTGCGCGATTGCCGAATGCCCGCTGCCTGGTGTTTGCGGAGGACCTGCGCGTGACCGAGCGCTTGCAGGGCGGGGCCGGCCGGTCGCTCCGGTCGCTCCTGGGCTGGGGCAAGTCCAGCGCACCCGCTGTGGCCACCGCAGACACCCGGGTGGCGATGCTGTGGGCCAATATGGTGCTGCACCAGGAGCCCCGCCCCCAGGCCCTGCTGCATCGCTGGCACGGGCACATCGATGTCGGCGGATTTCTGATGTTCTCCTGCCTGGGACCCGACAGCCTGAGCGAGCTGCGGGGCATTTACCAGGGCCAGGGCTGGCCATCACCCGCCCACAGCTTCACCGACATGCACGACTGGGGTGACATGCTGGTGCAGGCGGGCTTCGCCGAGCCCGTGATGGACATGGAGCGCATCACGCTGACCTACAGCAGTGCGGCGGCCATGCTGGACGAGTTGCGCAGCTTTGGCCGCAACCTGGGAGCGGCTCGGTTTCCTGGGCTGCGGGGGCGCGGGTGGCGCGCGCGCATCGAGTCCGCCATCGAGCAGCACGGGCCGCGCGACGGTCATGGGCGCCTGACCCTGGGGTTCGAGATCAACTATGGGCACGCGTTCAAGTCGGCGCCCCGACCCCAGGCCGGGGACAGCCAGTCGGTCTCGGTGGACGAGATGCGGGCCATGCTGCGAAAACGGCGCGGCTGATCTGCTGCCAAGGCGCGCCCAAGATGCCGTACAGCGGGCGGTGGGCGGTTTCTGGTCGCTACAATTGACATAAATCAAACTCCGCACGCCGAATCTTCGGCAGGCGTAACCCCATGTCGGACGCTCCCGGCGCATCCGGTTGTGTCGGAGACACAACATGTATCGCCTCGCAAGCGTCACCGCGGACGGGACTCACTGGGTACTGAGGCGCAACTGTTCGGTTACGCCACGGCAACTGGGGTCCATATACGCGCTGTTGAGTGCGCTGTCCCTGGTGGTGGCTGGGTTCTTCTGGACCCACGGCGCCTGGATGGTTTTGCCATTCTCCTTGGTGGAGCTGGTGGCGGTTGGCGTGGCGTTTCTGGTCTACGCCCGGCATGCGACCGACGGTGAGCACATCTGTGTGAGCTGTGGTCGGCTGGTGGTGGAGCGGGAGGACGCCGGCCGGTTGTCGCGTATTGAGTTTGCGGGCCATGCCATTCGCGTGGAGGGTCCGTCCGGCCACTGTTCGCTGGTGTCGGTGCGGGGCGGAGGGCGTTCGGCGGAAGTCGGGCGGTATGTGAGGGCCGATTTGCGGCCGGTGCTGGCCCAGGAAATCAGGCGGGCACTGCAGGGGGCATGAAGCTGGTGTGGGTATTCCCTGAGAGGGCGTTCAGGGTGTTTTTGGTCTAATTGGATTGATATAAATCAATACTTATATTTGAGGCGTTCAACGTGAGTACGACAAGACAGATGGGTGATTTCCTGCGCCAGCGTTCCGGTGGCCTGCGTGCGACGACTTCTGCCTGGATTCTGGGCTCCTCGGTCTGGCTGGCCGAGGCGGCCCATGCGGTGAACGACCTGCCCGGTGGTCCGGCGGTCAACCAGCTCAACTTTGCACCGCCTGCCACCAAGATCGCAGAAGAGCAGCACTGGCTGCACTGGTTCATGATGGCCATCTGCTCGGTCATCTTCGTGGTGGTGTTCGGGGTGATGTTCTATTCCATCCTCAAGCACCGGAAGTCGGTGGGGCACAAGTCGCAGGAGCTGCCCGAGCCGATCTGGGTCGAGCTGGGCTGGACCATCGTGCCGCTGCTGATCGTGATCGGCATGGCCCTGCCGGCCACCAAGGTGCTGGTGGCCCAGAAGGACACCACCAACAGCGACCTGACCATCAAAGTCACGGGCATGCAGTGGAAGTGGGGCTACGACTACATCAAGGGTGAAGGCGAGGGCATCGGCTTCCTCTCCACCCTGGACAACAGCCACCGTGAAATGTCCAACAGCGGCAAGCCGCCCGCCACGGACGACTACCTGCTGAAGGTGGACAACCCGCTCGTGGTGCCCGTGGGCAAGAAGGTCCGCATCATCACCACCGCCAACGACGTGATCCACGCCTTCATGGTGCCGGCTTTCGGCATCAAGCAGGACGCCATTCCGGGCTTCGTGCGCGACACCTGGTTCCGTGCCGAGAAGACCGGCGACTTCTATGGCCAGTGCGCCGAGCTGTGCGGCAAGGAGCACGCCTACATGCCGATCCACGTCAAGGTGGTGTCCGCCGAGGAGTACACCCAGTGGGTCGAGGGCGAGAAGAAAAAGATGGCTGCTGCTGCAGACGATCCCTCCAAGGTCTGGAACCTGGCCGACCTGGTCAAGCGCGGCGAGTCGGTCTATGCCGCCAACTGCGCAGCCTGCCACCAGGCCAATGGCAAGGGCGCCGGTCCGATCAAGGCGCTCGATGCATCCCCCATCGTGCTGGACGCTGACAAATCCAAGCAGATCGCTGTTCTGCTCAATGGTGTCAACAACGGTGCCATGCCTGCCTGGAAGCAGCTGTCCGACACCGAGATAGCCGCGGTGATCACTTACACCAAGAACAGCTGGTCCAACAAGACCGAGCAGATCGTGCAGCCCGCCGACATCGTCGCGGCCCGCAAGTGACGCGGACCCAGAACAGATTGAAATTCTCAAGGACTAGAACATGAGTGCAGTACTGGATCCCCACGACGCTCACGCGCACGACCACGATCATCACGCCCCCGCCGGCTGGCGCCGTTGGGTCTACGCGACCAACCACAAGGACATTGGCACGCTGTACCTGCTGTTCGCCTTCACCATGCTCATGGTAGGTGGTGTGCTGGCCCTGCTGATCCGCGCCGAACTGTTCCAGCCCGGCCTGCAGCTGGTCAATCCCGAGCTGTTCAACCAGCTCACCACCATGCACGGCCTCATCATGGTGTTCGGCGCCATCATGCCGGCCTTCGTGGGCTTCGCGAACTGGATGATCCCGCTGCAGATCGGCGCGTCCGACATGGCGTTCGCGCGCATGAACAACTTCAGCTTCTGGCTGATGATCCCGGCAGCGATCATGCTGGTGGCCTCGTTCTTCATGCCCGGCGGCGCCCCGGCCGCCGGCTGGACGCTCTACGCGCCGCTGACCCTGCAGATGGGTCCCTCGATGGATGCCGGCATCTTCGCCATGCACATCCTGGGTGCCTCGTCCATCATGGGCTCGATCAACATCATCGTGACCATCCTGAACATGCGCGCGCCCGGCATGACGCTGATGAAGATGCCGATGTTCTGCTGGACCTGGCTGATCACCGCCTACCTGCTGATCGCCGTGATGCCCGTGCTGGCCGGCGCCATCACCATGACGCTGACCGACCGCCACTTTGGCACCAGTTTCTTCAACCCCGCCGGCGGCGGCGACCCGGTGATGTACCAGCACATCTTCTGGTTCTTCGGCCACCCGGAGGTCTACATCATGATCCTGCCGGCCTTCGGCATCGTGAGCCAGGTCGTGCCCGCCTTCGCGCGCAAGAAGCTGTTCGGCTACGCCTCCATGGTGTACGCCACCGGCTCCATCGCCATCCTGTCCTTCGTCGTGTGGGCCCACCACATGTTCACCACCGGCATGCCGGTGACGGGTCAGCTGTTCTTCATGTACAGCACCATGCTGATCGCCGTGCCCACGGGCGTGAAGATCTTCAACTGGATTGCGACCATGTGGAAGGGCTCGATGACCTTCGAGACGCCCATGCTGTGGGCTGTCGGCTTCATCTTCGTGTTCACCATCGGCGGTTTCACCGGCCTGATCCTGTCGATGGCGCCGATCGACATCAACTTCCAGGACACCTACTACGTGGTGGCCCACTTCCACTATGTGCTGGTGGCCGGTTCGCTGTTCGCCATGTTCGCTGGCATCTACTACTGGTTGCCCAAGTGGACCGGTGTGATGTACAGCGAAGGCCGTGGCAAGCTGCACTTCTGGTGGTCGATGATCTCCTTCAATATCACCTTCTTCCCGATGCACTTCCTGGGTCTGGCCGGCATGCCGCGTCGCTACGCCGACTACCCGATGCAGTTCGCTGATTTCAACGCCATCGCGTCTGTGGGTGCCTTTGCGTTTGGTCTGGCCCAGGTGTACTTCTTCCTGTTCGTGATCGTCCCCGCGATGCGCGGCGTTGGCCCCAAGGCGGTTCAGAAGCCCTGGGATGGCGCCGAAGGCCTGGAGTGGGAAGTGCCGTCCCCGGCGCCTTTCCACACCTTTGAAAACCCGCCAAAGCTGGACGCCACCGCCACCAAGGTGATCGGCTGAGCACGTCCATGACCTCGACCGAACAGAAAAAACAGAACCAGCGCCTGGGCCTCATCCTGGCCTCGGTGGCGCTGGTGTTCTTCCTGGGCTTCGTCGGCAAGATCGTGCTGCTGGGCGGCTGAGCCGTTCCGGGAGAGCATTCGATGGGTCTGAAACGAGAGAACCTGAAGATGGTGGGCAAGCTCGGCGTGATCACGCTGGGCATGTTCGCCTTCGGGTATGCGCTGGTGCCGCTGTACAAGGCCATCTGTGAAGCCACGGGCATCAATGTCCTCGCGCTGACCGAGCGCACGGTGCCCGGTGCCCAGCCCAAGGTGCTCAACACCCAGGTCGACAGGTCGCGCACCATCACGGTGGAGTTCGATGTCAACGCACGCGGGCCCTGGCACTTCAAGCCGGCCGTCCGGACACTGCAGGTGCATCCGGGCGAGTTGACCACCGTGCTCTACGAGTTCCAGAACATCCAGAACCGCACGATGGCGGCGCAGGCGATTCCCAGCTACGCACCGACGCAGGCGGCCTCCCATTTCAACAAGCTCGAGTGTTTCTGCTTCACGCAGTACACCCTCGCGCCTGGTGAGAAGAAAGAGTGGCCGGTGGCCTTCGTGATCGATCCGAAGCTGCCCAAGGACGTGACGACCATCACGTTGTCCTACACCTTCTTCGAGGTGGGCGGCAAGGTGCCCGCGGCGCCGCAAGGCATGGTCGGTCGCGCGCCGGCGCCTGTGGCAGTGACCAGTCAGGGGGCCGTGTGAGCACTCCCCCGGTCCACAAACGCAAGGGCTCGGTCATGGACACCGTCAAGGCGGTGCTCTGGGGCTTTCTGGGAATCCGTCGCCAGGCCGACTATCAGCGCGACATCGCCCGCCTCAACCCGATCCACCTAATGGTGGTGGGAGTGTTGATGGCCCTGGCGTTTGTCGGCATCCTGATCCTGATCGTGAACTGGGTGGCTGGCTGAACCAGTCATCCGAATCAAACAGTTTTATTCATTCATACCAGCGAAAGCACTGAGGAGCGAGCATGTCAGCAGCAACCCACGGCACGACGCCTTATTACTTCGTCCCCGGACCCTCCCGTCACCCGGTGATGGCGGCCGTCGGCCTGTTCTTCGTGATTCTTGGTGCAGGTCAGTGGATCAACGGTGCCGCCTGGGGCATGTATTCGCTGGCTTTTGGCCTGGCCTTCTGGCTGGTGGTGCTGTTCCAGTGGTTCCGTGATGCGGTGACCGAGAGCGAGGGTGGTCTGTACGGCCGGAAGATCGACCTCTCCTACCGCTGGAGCATGAGCTGGTTCATCTTCTCGGAAGTGATGTTCTTCGGTGCGTTCTTCACCGCGCTGTGGTGGGCCCGAACCCACTCGGTGCCGGCGCTGGGCAACATCGAGAACGCCCTGCTGTGGCCCGACTTCACGTCCGTCTGGCCGAGCCGCCAGGTCGGTGCCACCGCCTCGCCGGCCGGCATCGTCGAGCCGTTCCAGACCATGGGCCCGTTCTGGCTGCCCACGATCAACACCGCGCTGCTGCTGACCTCTGGCGTGACGCTGACCATCGCCCACCACGCCCTGCAGGCGGGCAACCGCGGCAAGACCATCGCCTTCATGTGGATGACGGTGATCCTGGGTCTGGTGTTCCTGTTCGTGCAGGGCTACGAGTACGCCCACGCCTATGGCGACCTGAACCTCAAGCTGTCGTCGGGCATCTTCGGTTCGACCTTCTTCATGCTGACCGGCTTCCACGGCTTCCACGTGTTCGTCGGCATGCTGATGCTGCTGTTCATCACCCTGCGCCTGCAGAAGGGCCATTTCACCGCCCAGAAGCATTTCGGCTTCGAAGGTGCGGCCTGGTACTGGCACTTCGTAGACGTGGTCTGGCTGGGCCTCTACATCCTCGTGTACTGGATGTGACGCACTGGGCGGCCTCGCCGCCCGTCCCAGAGAAAACGGCGCCGGAAGGCGCCGTTTTTTTGGACCCGGTGTGCCGGCCCTTCAACCCCGAAGCGGCAGGCCGGTGGGCTGGATCCAGCCCATCCAGTAGCTGAGCAGCACCACGACGAACAGCAGGATGGAAAAGCCGACGCGGAAGGCCAGAGCCTTGGCCATGGGGTTTTTGCGGAGGGATCCGGTGTCGTCGCCCTGGCCGCCGCCGCGCATCATGAACACCAGCGCCGCCGCCAGGCTGCCGAGGATGGCCACAAACGCCACAATCACAAGATAGGTCATGCGGGGATTATCCGCCGCTCCCAGTTCTTCATTGCCTTCCATGACACCTCGCACCCGCTTCTGGACCGTGACCATTGCCGCAGCCGGCACGGTTGGGCTCACGGCATCGCTGGGTGTCTGGCAACTCTCGCGTGCAGCCCAGAAGCAGGCTCTGGAAACGGGCATCGCCGAGCGGGGCGCGATGGCGGCGCTCGACGGTGCCGCGGTCCTATCGGCCAACGGTGTTGTCGAGCCGCTGCTGCACCGCATGGTCCGGCTCAAGGGGCAGTGGGTGCCGGAGGCCAGTGTCTTTCTGGACAATCGGCCCATGGCCGGGCGCAGCGGCTTCATCCTGGTCACGCCGCTCAGACTCTCGGGTGACGGGCGCGCGCTGCTGGTGCAGCGCGGCTGGGTGCCCCGCAACTTCCAGGACCGGTCGCAGGTGCCCGAAGTCCCCACCCCTTCGGACGAGGTGGAGGTCACCGGACGCCTGGCCCCACCGCCCAGCCGGCTGTTCGAGCTGGGCGCAGCGGAGCAGGGGCGCATCCGGCAAAATCTCGACATCGAGTCGCTGGCCAGGGACACCGGGCTGGCGCTGCTGCCGATGTCGGTGTTGCAGACCGGCGCCTCGCCCGAAGGCCTGCTCCGCGAGTGGCCGCGCTTCGAATCCGCTGCTCACAAGCACCACGCATACGCCGCCCAGTGGTTCGCCATGAGTGCGGTCGCCGCCGGGCTGTACGCCTGGTTCCAACTGATTTCTCCCCGTCGCCGACGCACGCTTCATGGCCAAGACCCCCGATGAACCCCTGACCCTGACGGTGCACAGCCTGCCCAAGGCCGATGCGCCGGACACCAGCGCCGCCACCCGGGCCGGGCGCTGGAAGATGCTGCTGCTTCTGCTGGTGTGCGCCTCGCCGGTGATCGCGTCGTACTTCACCTACTACGTGATCCGGCCCGAAGGCCGCCGCAACTACGGCGAACTGATCGACCCGCAGCGCCCTCTGCCCGATCTGGTGGGTACCGACGCCAGCGGCCGGCTGGTGCCGCTGACCCAGCTGAAGAACCAGTGGCTGTTCATCAGCGTCGCCGACTCCGCCTGCGACGATGCCTGCCAGAAGCACCTGTTCCTGCAGCGGCAGCTGCGCGAAACCCTTGGCAAGGACAAGGACCGGCTGGACTGGGTGTGGCTGCGCACCGGCTCGCCCGCACTGTCCGAACCCTTGAAGCAGGCGACGGCGGCGGCGACCGTGCTGCACGTCGACGCGGCCGCACTGGCGACCTGGCTGCAGCCCGCGGCGGGCCAGCGCCTGGAGGACCACCTGTATGTGGTCGATCCCATCGGCAACTGGATGATGCGCTTCCCGGCGCAGGCCGATCCGAAGCAGGTCAAGCGCGATCTCGACCGCCTGCTGCGCGCGTCGGCGTTCTGGGACAAGGCCGGGCGCTGACATGGGCGAGCTGTACGACCTGTCGCCCGCACTGCGGCTGATGCTCTTGGGGGCCGTGATCGCCCTGGGGCCGCTGGCCTGGGTGTGGCTGCGCCACCGCCGCGCGAGCGGCGCGCAGCGCCTGCGCGCGCTGACCCTGCTGACCCTGTTCCTGACCTTTGACCTGGTGCTGTTCGGCGCCTTCACTCGGCTGACCGACTCCGGCCTGGGCTGCCCAGACTGGCCGGGCTGTTACGGCAGCGCCAGTCCGGTGGGCGCGCACGCCTCCATCTCGGCGGCGCAGCAGGCCATGCCCACCGGACCGGTCACGCACAGCAAGGCCTGGGTGGAGATGATCCACCGCTATCTCGCGACGGCGGTCGGGGTGCTGATCCTGGTGCTTGCTGTGACCAGCTGGATCGAGCGCCGGCGCCTGAGCATTTCCCCGGCCTGGGCCTGGCTGACCCTGTTCTGGGTCTGTCTGCAAGGCGCCTTCGGCGCGCTGACCGTGACCATGAAGCTGTTCCCGGCCATCGTCACCCTGCACCTGCTCGGGGGCATGGTGTTGCTGGCCCTGCTGAGGGCCCAGTCGGTGGCCTACGACCTGGGCGTGCAGGGGCATGCGCCGCTGATGCTGGGCCGACCGGCCCGCCGGGCCCTGCTGCTGGTGTACGCGCTGCTGTGGCTGCAGATCGCGCTGGGCGGCTGGGTCAGCACCAACTACGCGGTGCTGGCTTGTGACACCTTCCCCACCTGTCAGGGTGGCTGGTGGCCGTCGATGAACCTGCGCGAAGGCTTCACGGTCTGGCGCGAGTTGGGCATGAACGCCGATGGCCAGCCCATCACTTTTGCCGCGCTGACCGGCATCCATTACGTGCACCGCCTGTTTGCCTACCTCGTGCTCGCCGCGCTCGTGGCACTGGCCGGACACCTGTGGTCCCAGCCGGGCGCGCGCCCATCGGCGCGTTGGCTGCTGGCCCTGGCGGGTCTGCAGCTGGCGACCGGCCTGAGCAATGTGGTGCTGGACTGGCCGCTGCTGTCCGCCGTCGGTCACACGGGTGGCGCGGCCGCTCTGGTGGTCGTGATGACCGGGCTGCTGGCCGGCACCCGTACCGCACCTTCTTCCGTGGGCGCACCCGCGCTCACCGTTCCCCGCACCTCCCCATGAGCACCGCGCCCACTTCCCTGGCCCCGACCATGCCCTCGGTCTGGCGCCAATACCACGCGCTGACCAAGCCGCGCGTCATCCAGCTGATCGTCTTCTGCGCCCTCATCGGCATGGTGCTGGCCGTGCCCGGGCTGCCCAGCTGGGCCCAGTTGCAGACGGCCGCGCTGGCCTGCCTGGGCATCTGGCTGGTGGCCGGCGCCGCCGCGGCCTTCAACTGCGTGGTCGAGCAGCAGATCGACGCCAAGATGCGCCGCACCGCCTGGCGGCCCACCGCCAAGGGCGAGCTGGGCAATGTGCAGACGCTGACGTTCTCGGCCGTGCTGTGTGCGCTCGGCTCGGCCATCCTGTACCTGTGGGTCAACCCGCTGACCATGTGGCTGACCTTCGCCACCTTCGTGGGCTACGCGGTGATCTACACCGTCATCCTCAAGCCGCTGACGCCGCAGAACATCGTGATCGGCGGGGCGTCCGGCGCCATGCCGCCGGTGCTGGGCTGGGCGGCGATGACCGGTGTGGTCGCGCCCGAGGCGCTGATCCTGTTCCTGATCATCTTCCTCTGGACGCCTCCGCACTTCTGGGCGCTGGCGCTCTACCGCGTCGAGGACTACCGCAAGTCCGGTCTGCCCATGCTGCCGGTCACCCATGGTTCGGAGTTCACGCGGCTGCAGATCCTGCTTTACACCTTCGTGCTGTTCGCCGCCTGCCTGATGCCCTTCATCATGCGCATGAGCGGCTGGGTTTACCTGGTGGCCGCACTGGCGCTGAGCGTCGGGTTCTGCGGCTACGCCTGGGCCCTGTGGCGCAACTATTCGGACGCGCTCGCCCGCAAGACCTTCCGCTTTTCGCTCTGGCACCTGTCGCTGCTGTTCGCCGCGATGCTGATCGACCACTACATCTGAAACACCCTCCCGCCATGAAACGTCGGCATCTGATTTCCCTGGCCCTGTGCAGCACCCTGCTGGCCGCCTGCTCCGACAAACCCGCGGACGCCACCGCCACCGGCTTCTCGGGCATCGACATCACGGGCGCGGACTACGCCACCGGCTTCTCGCTGACCGACCACAACGGCCAGGCGCGCACGCTGGCGGACTTCAAGGGCAAGGTGGTGGTGATCTTCTTCGGCTACACCCAGTGCCCGGACGTGTGCCCGACCTCCATGAGCGAGATGGCGCAGGCCAAACAGCTGCTGGGGGCGGACGGGGACAAGCTGCAGGGCCTGTTCGTCAGCGTCGACCCGGAGCGGGACACGCCGGAGATCATGAAGGAGTACATGGGCAGCTTCGACCCCACGTTTCTCGCACTCTACGCGCAGCCGGACAAGCTGCCCGAGGTCGCCAAGAGCTTCCGCATCTACTACAAGAAGGTCGACGGCAAGACCCCCACCAGCTACACCATGGACCACTCGGCGGGCAGCTATGTCTACGACACCCAGGGACGCCTGCGGCTGTACCACCGCTATGGCAGCGGCGCGCCGGCGCTTGCCGGCGACCTGAAGAAGCTGCTGGCCGAGGCCGGGGTCTGATCAGTCGACCTGGGCGCCGCTGAGTTTGACCATGCGCTCGTACTTGCCGCGCTCTTTCTGCAGGAAGGCTTCGAACGCCTGAGGCGTGCTGGGCGCCGGTTCGGCCAGCAGGCGTGCGAACTGGGCCTTGACCTCGGGCGTGCCGAGCGCGGCAGTGAATGCGCTGTTGAGCTTGCGCACGGTCTCGGCCGGAGTGCCCGCCGGCGCGATCAGCCCCCACCAGGTGTCCACTTCAAAGCCGGGCAGGGTCTCGGCCATCGGCGGCACTTCCGGCAGCATGGCGCTGCGCTGTGCCGTGGTCACGGCCAGGGCGTGCAGCTTGCCGGCGCGGATGTTGGCGGCGGCGGTGGCCAGGTTGTCGATGTTGAAATCCACCTGCCCCGACAGCAGGGCCAGCTGCGCCGGGTTGCCACCGTTGTAAGGGATATGAACCGCGAAGATGCCGGCCTGGTGTTTCAGCAGCTCGCCCGCCAGGTGACCGGCGCTGCCGTTGCCGCCCGACCCGTAATTGAGCTTGCCGGGGTTGGCCTTGGCGTAGCGGATGAGGTCGGCCAGGCTGCGGATGTTCAGCCGCTGCGCCGTGTCGGCGTTCATCACCAGCACATTGGGCACGCGCAGCATCTGCGTGACCGGGGCGAAGTCCTTGGCCGGGTCGTAGGGCAGCTTGCTGAACAGCCAGGGGTTGATGCCGTGCGAGGCGGTGGTGGCGATGCCCAGTGTGTGGCCGTCCGGCGTGGCCCGGGCCACGGCGGCGACGCCGATGTTGCCGCCGGCACCGGGCCGGTTTTCCACGATCACCGTGCCCAGCGAGTCCTTGACCGCCTCCGCCAGGATGCGTGCGGTCACGTCGATCGGGCCGCCGGCGCCGAACGGCACGATGATGCGGGTGGGCTTGTCGGCCTGCGCCATCGACAGCGCAGGGAGCGCGAGGGCCGCGGTGGCGGCGAGTGCAATGATGTGGCGGCGGGTGCTCACAGCTTGTCCTTGGCGCTGGTGAACGAGTCGGCGTAGAACGCTTCTTCGGGCAGGCCGGCGGCCAGGTAGTCGCGCTTGGCCGACTCCACCACGATCGGCGCGCCACAGGCGTACACCTCGTGACCCGAGAGGTCGGGCGTGTCTTCCAGCACCGCGCGGTGCACGAAGCCCGTGCGGCCGGTCCAGGCGTCCTCTGGCAGCGCATCGGAGATCACCGGCACGTAGCGCAGGTGGGGCATGGTGGCCAGCTGCTCCTCGATCCAGGCCGACTGGTACAGGTCGGCCGGACGGCGGCCGCCCCAGTAGAGCGTGGCCGGCCGCGTGATGCCCTTGTGGCGCATGTGTTCGATGATGGCCTTGATGGGCGCGAAGCCGGTGCCCGAGGCCAGCAGCACCATGGGTTTGTCGCTGTCCTCGCGCAGGAAGAAGCCGCCGTAGGGCCCTTCGACGCGCAGGATGTCCTTTTCCTTCATGGCTCCGAACACATGGTCGGTGAACTTGCCGCCGGGCATGTGGCGGATGTGCAGTTCGACCTGCGGGCCCGCGGCCTGGGTGTGCGGTGCGTTGGCCATCGAGTAGCTGCGGCGGTCGCCGTCGCGCAGCAGGAACTCGACGTACTGGCCGGCGTGGTACTGGAAGGTGTCGGCCGCAGGCAGCTGCAGCTTCATCACGATCACGTCGTGCGAGGCGCGTTCCAGGCTGATCACGCGCACCGGCATTTTCTTGATCGGGAACGCGCCCGCTTCGGTGACCTGGCGCGACTCGAGCACCACGTCGCTCTGCGCGACGCCGCAGCAGGTGAGGATGTAGCCGGAGGCTTCCTCTTCTGCGCTCAGGGCCTTGGCCTGGTGCGGGCCGTGGGCGACGCTGCCGCTGACGAGCTTGCACTTGCAGGAGCCGCAGGCGCCGTCCTTGCAGCCGTAGGGCAGGCCGATGCCCTGGCGGATGCCGGCCGCGAGAATGGCTTCGCCGGATTCGGCGCTGAACTGTCGGCCGCTGGGCTGGACGGTGATGCTGAAGGTCATGGTGAATCAGGCTACAGTGGTTTGGATGAACGGGCGCTGAACCGCGGGCGCCCCCGCAGGCAACCCGCCATTTTCCCAAATTCGAATCCATGACATTTCTTGGTGCCCTTCCAGCCCGTTTCCGCCGCGAACGGGTGCTCATCATCGGCTGCGGTGACGTGGGCCAGCGCGCCGCGCGCGAGCTCGGTGGCGGGCGGCGCGTCCGTCTGCTGGCGCTGACCTCCAACCCCGACAATGCCGGCGCCTTGCGTGGCCAAGGCATCACGCCCCTGATCGGCAACCTGGACCGGCCGGCCGACCTGCAGCGGCTGGCCGGCCTGGCCACACGCGTGCTCCACCTGGCGCCACCGCCGTCCGAAGGACAGGCCGACTGGCAGGCCGACGCGAGGACCCGGTCCCTGGTGCGGACACTGGCGCGGCGGTCGCCTCCGAGCGCCCTGGTCTATGGTTCCACGACCGGGGTGTATGGCAACTGCGAGGGCCGCTGGGTGGACGAGTCGGCGCCCACCCGGCCGCTGACCCCGCGCGCCTGGCGACGGGTCGACGCCGAGGCCTCGGTGCACTGGCTGGCGCGCGCGCTGGGCGTGCGCAGCAGCGTGCTGCGCATCCCGGGCATCTACGCGCCCGACCGGGCGGGCGGCACGCCGCAGGAGCGCTTGCGCCGCGGCACACCGGTGCTCCGGCCCGAGGACGACGTCTACACCAACCACATCCACGCCGACGACCTGGCGCGCGCCTGCGTGCTGGCGCTCTGGCGCGGCAAGCCCCGGCGCACCATCAACGTGGTGGACGACACCGAGCTGAAGATGGGCGACTACTTCGACTTCGCGGCCGATCTGTACGGCCTGCCCCGGCCGCCGCGCGTTGCGCGCGACGCCGCGGGCGACCAGCTGCCGATGGTGCTGCTGAGCTTCATGAGCGAGTCGCGCCGCCTGCACAACCGGCGCATGAAGACCGAGCTGGGCCTGCGGCTGCGCTACCCCACGGTGGCGCAGGGCCTGCGCGGCTGAAATTTCACAGCGCCGTCAGCGTGGCCCCATGGTCCAGAGCAGCCAGAGCGTGTAGGCCCCGTAGACACCGAGCAGACCGCCCGCCTCCCAGCGGTTGATGCGCCCAGGCCTACGCCAGCCGCGGCCCATCTTCCAAAGGAGCACCGTCAGGCCCGCCATCACCGGCAGGTCGCGCGTGAGCGCGGCCGATTCCACGTCCATGGGCGCGATGGTGCCCGCCAAGCCCACCACCGCCAGCGTGTTGAACAGACCCGAGCCCAGCACGTTGCCCAGGGCGATGTCGTCTTCGCCCTTGCGCGCGGCCGCCACGCAGGACGCCAGTTCGGGCAGCGAGGTGCCGATGGCCACCACGGTCAGGCCGATCACGAGGTCGCTGATGCCCAGGTTCTGGGCGATCTCCACCGCGCCCCAGACCAGCAGGCGCGAGCTGGCCACCAGCACCACC
This sequence comes from Hydrogenophaga sp. NH-16, assembly GCF_004006415.1. Taxonomy (NCBI): domain Bacteria; kingdom Pseudomonadati; phylum Pseudomonadota; class Betaproteobacteria; order Burkholderiales; family Comamonadaceae; genus Hydrogenophaga; species Hydrogenophaga sp. NH-16. The sequence continues at coordinate 428,155 of NZ_CP029344.1, read as the reverse complement.
AGCCCCAGAACCAGCCACAGCAGGGCGCGCGGCAGCGGCAGGGCGCCCGCTTTCAGCTCGCTGGCGGTCTCCTGCGCCAGCGCGTCGTCGCCATGGGTGCGGGCTTCGCGGATGGACCAGACCATCAGCGCCGCAAACGCCGCCAGCAGCACCAGCGCGTTGGCGCGCGAGAGGGTCAGATCCCAGGCCAGCAGGGCCGAGAGCGCGGTCACCGCCATGAGCAGGGGCAGTTCCTTGCGCAGCACCACCGACCGCACCTGGATCGGCGCGATCAGTGCGGTCACGCCCAGGATCAGGCCCATGTTGACGATGTTCGATCCCCAGGCGTTGCCCAGCGCCAGCGCCGGGTTGCCCTGTGTGGCCGCAATGACGGACACCACCAGTTCCGGTGCCGAGGTTCCAAAGCCCACGATGACCATGCCCACCAGCAGGGGCGGCACCGCGAAGTGCTGGGCGGTCGCGGAGGCACCCTCGACGAAGCGGTCGGCGCTCCAGATCAGCAATAGCAGTCCGGCGATCACGGCGGCAACGGGCAGCAGCATGGGCTTGGTGTGGGTGTTGGACAATGCCCATTGTCTCAGCGCCACCCTGCACCCACCGACCCCATGTCGCACGACCTGAACCAACGGCCTTCGCACCAGCGCGACTTCTGGGGTTCACCCTGGCGCGCCCGCCTGGGGCTGACGGCGCTGGCGGTTGCGTTCATGCTGCTGATGCTCTGGCTGTGGCGACCCTGGCTGCTGCTGCCGGGCACCCAGCCACTGGTGATGGCCGGGGGCGACCCCTACCTGCGGGCGCTGATGCGCACCATCTCGGCCAGCGAGTCCAATGTCATGCGCCCCTACCACGTGCTGTACGGAGGCGACTACGTGGGCACCCTGGAGCGGCATCCCAACCGCTGCGAGTCGATCGGTCAGGGGCCGAACCGGGGCAACTGCTCCACCGCGGCGGGCCGCTACCAGCTGCTCTACAGCACCTGGCTGGAGCTGGCTGCGCGTTACCACCCGGAGCGCACCGACGATGCACTGGACGCCACTGGCCTGAGCTTTGCACCCGTGTACCAGGACGTGGTTGTGCACGCCTGGCTGCAGGAAGGGCGCTGGGGCAACCTCTCGGCCCAGCTGCGCCAGGGCCGCATCCAGCCGGTGCTGCGCCGGCTTTCGGGCACCTGGACCAGCCTGGGCTATGGCATCGAGAACAACAGCATGTCCCGCGAGCTGCCGCGGGTGTACCGGCAGATGCTGGAGGATGAGCTGGCCAACGCGGATGCCCCCGCGGAAAGCACCAAAACAAAAGGCCGCGCAACCAATGCTGCGCGGCCCTGAAAGCTGGTGCCCGGGGTCGGACTCGAACCGACACACCATCTCTGGCGGGGGATTTTGAATCCCCTGCGTCTACCGATTTCGCCACCCGGGCGGGTGTCATGGACAGCCCGAAATTATGGCACAGTGGGGTGCATGAACTACCCGACCATTGAAGACGCCATCGGCCGCACGCCGCTGGTTGCGTTGCAGCGCATCGGCTCTGAGATGCTCCGTGCGCGGGGCAACGTGATCCTGGGCAAGCTCGAAGGCAACAACCCGGCCGGTTCGGTGAAGGACCGGCCCGCGCTGTCGATGATCAAGCGCGCCGAGGAGCGCGGCGACATAAAGCCCGGCGACACGCTGATCGAGGCGACCTCGGGCAACACCGGCATCGCACTGGCCATGGCCGCGGCCATCAAGGGCTACCGCATGGTGCTGATCATGCCGGAGGACCTGTCCATCGAGCGCGCCCAGACCATGAAGGCCTTTGGTGCGGAACTCGTCCTCACGCCCAAGAGCGGCGGCATGGAATACGCGCGCGATCTGGCCGACAAGATGGAGAAGGAGGGCAAGGGGCGCGTGCTGGACCAGTTCGCCAACGCCGACAACCCGCGCATCCACTACGAGACCACCGGACCCGAACTGTGGGAGCAGACCGGCGGGCGCATCACGCACTTCGTCAGCGCCATGGGCACCACCGGCACCATCACCGGCGTCTCGCGCTTCCTGAAGGAGAAGAACCCGGCCGTCCGCATCATCGGCGCCCAGCCCAGCGAGGGCTCGCGCATCCCGGGCATCCGCAAGTGGCCGCAGGAGTACCTGCCCAAGATCTACGACCCGTCGGGTGTGGACGAACTGGTCCTGGTGGGGCAGTCGGACGCCGAGGAGATGTGCCGCCGCCTGGCGCGAGAAGAGGGCATCTTTGCGGGCATTTCGGCCGCGGGCGCCTGCTGGGTGGCGCAGCAGATCTCGGCGCAGGTCGAGAACGCCACCATCGCCTTCATCGTCTGCGACCGCGGCGACCGCTACCTCTCGACCGGCGTGTTCCCGGCCTGAGACCGTTGCCTGCCATGGCCGCCGAGTACCGGTTCTGTCCCTGCTGTGCCGCGCCTCTGGCGCTGACCGCTGCGCAGGAAGATGGCGGTCTGAAGCACCGCCTGCGCTGCACGGCCTGCGACTTCACCCACTGGAACAACCCGACGCCCGTGCTGGCCGCCATCGTGCAGGTGGGCGACAAGGTGCTGCTGGCCCGCAACGCCGCCTGGCAGCACCGCATGTTCGCGCTGATCACCGGCTTCATGGAAGCGGGGGAAGCGCCGGAAGAGGGCATCCGGCGCGAGATCGCCGAAGAAACCGGGCTGACCGTGACGGCCTTGAAGCTGATCGGCGTGCACGATTTCCAGCGCATGAACCAGGTCATCATCACCTACCACGCACTCGCCGAAGGGCAGATCGTGCTGTCCCCGGAGCTGGCCGAATACAAGCTGCTCACGCCGGAACAGGTCCGGTGCTGGCCGGCCGGAACGGGCTTTGCCCTGGCTGACTGGCTGCGCTCGATCGGCATCGAGCCCCAGTTCATGGAGGTCCCGGCGGCGTGACTTTTCTTCGTACAAATTGATACAGTTTTTGATCTCTGTCACCCTTCCTGTTTAAAATTCGATCTCCGAGGATTCCTTCATGAACGCCACCAAAGAACTTGACGCCCGCGGCCTGAACTGCCCGCTGCCCATCCTGAAGGCCAAGAAGGCCCTGGCGGACATGACCAGTGGCCAGACGCTCAAGGTGATCGCCACCGATGCCGGATCGGTTCGCGACTTCCAGGCCTTTGCCAAGCAGACGGGCAACGAACTGGTGGAGCAGCAGACCGTAGGGAGCGACTTCATCACGGTGCTCAAGCGCCGCTGAACTGGGTCCACCATGGTTGCGGCATGCCGCAATCGCCGGCCCGACGACCATGGAAATCCTGCTCCTCGACCCCTTAGTTCCTGAAGCCCTGTCCTGGCTGCAGGAGCGCCACGCCGTGACGCTGGCCCCGGAGCTGGCAGACGACCCCATGGCACTGCGCAAGCAGGTCTACAAGACGAAGGCACTGGTGTTGCCCTCGCATGTGGTCGTCTCGCGGGAGTTTCTCGATTTCGCGCCCCTGTTGAAGGTGGTGGCGCGCATGCAGATCTCCAGCGAAAACACCGACCTGGAGGCCTGCGCGCAGCGCAACATCCGGGTGATCCAGGCACGCAGCGCCAAGGTGCGTTCGAATGCAGAGTACCTGCTCTATGGTCTGCTGATGCTCTACCGGCGCGGCATGGTCAGCGCCCTCCTGGGACGCAAGCTGGCGCAGGTGCGCATGGGCCGGGAGCTCTATGGCAGCACCGTGGGCCTGCTGGGCCTGGCCCCGGTGGCCCACACCCTGGCGCCCATGCTCAGGGGGCTCGGGGTGCGGCTGCTGGGCTACGACCCGGCGGTGCACCAGGGCGCACCGATCTGGAAGAAGCTGGGCATCGAATACATCCCGGCCAACGAACTGCTGGCGCGCAGCGACGCCGTGTCGCTGCAGATGGTCTATGCCTCCCGCTTCAAGGGCTGGATCAACGAACGCCTGCTCAACAACTGCAAGCCCGGTCAGCTGTGGGTGGGGCTGAGCCGCAGCGCGCTGTTCGAACCCGAGGCACTGGCACTGGCGCTGACGGATGGCCGGATCGACGCCTGCCTGCTCGACGGGGCGCACCCCCAGTTCGCCGGGCCCGGCACCCCGCTGCACAACATTCCCAACCTGCACCTCACACCCCGGCTGGGGTCGCACACCCGCGAGGCCAAGCTGCGCGCCAGCTGGTACGTGGCGCACCGCATCCACGAAACCCTGTCACCAGTGGTGGAGCGGGGGCAGGCACAGGCCAGCGACTTCTCCGTGCTCGACAGCCTCGACAGCTCGCGCGACCCGGAATGGCCGCCGGTCGACTCGGGGTCCCAGTGGGCCGAGATCTCGCGGGGCGAGGAGCGACCGGGCTGAGATCCAGTCGCTGGGGCTTCAGAGCCGCGCCAGCTGCTCGCGCACCTTGGTCAGCGTGGCGCCGAAGTCGGCCACGCGTTTCTTCTCCTGCTCGATGACCGCCGGCGGCGCCTTGGCCACGAAGGCTTCGTTGGACAGCTTGGCGTTCGCCTTGGCGATTTCGCCCTCCAGCCGTGCGGCTTCCTTGGTCAGGCGGGCCTTCTCGGCGGCGACGTCGATTTCCATGAACAGGCACAGGCGGGCTTCGCCCACCACGGCCACTGGTGCGGCCTGTGCGGCGGCGGCCCAGCCGGCCTCGTCGTCGAACACCTTGACCTCGGCCAGTTTGGCCAGACCCTGCAGCACGGCGGCGTTGGCGCGCATGAAGTCCGCATCGCCGACCACGAACATCGGCAGACGGGTGGCGGGCGAGACGTTGAGCTCGCCGCGCAGCGTGCGGCAGGCGTCCACCAGGCTCTTGAGCTTGGCGACCTGGGCCTCGGCGGCTTCGTCGATGCGCTCGGGCTGGCTCACCGGGTAGGCCGCCACGCTCACCGAGGCACCCTCACGACCGGCGACCGGCGCGACCTTCTGCCACAGCTCTTCGGTGATGAACGGAATGACGGGGTGTGCCAGGCGCAGGATGGTCTCCAGCGTGCGGATCAGGGTGCGGCGGGTGGCGCGCTGCTGCGCCTCGTTGCCGGTGTTGATCTGCACCTTGGCGATTTCCAGGTACCAGTCGCAGAACTCGTTCCAGACGAAGTCGTAGATCGCGTTGGCCACGTTGTCCAGGCGGTACTCGGCAAAGCCCTGGGCCACCTCGGCCTCGACGCGCTGCAGGCGCGAGACGATCCAGCGGTCGGCGTGGCTGAAGCTCATGTAGCCGTGCGCCTTGCCGCCGACTTCGCAGTCGGCCTTGGTGTGCTCCATCAGGCCGCAGTCGTGGCCTTCGCAGTTCATCAGCACGAAGCGGGTGGCGTTCCAGAGCTTGTTGCAGAAGTTGCGGTAGCCCTCGCAGCGCTTGCTGTCGAAGTTGATGCTGCGGCCCAGCGAGGCCAGTGCGGCGAAGGTGAAGCGCAGCGCGTCGGCGCCGTAGGCCGGGATGCCGTCGGGGAACTCCTTCTCGGTCTGCTTGCGCACCTTGGGCGCCGTCTCGGGCTTGCGCAGGCCGGTGGTGCGCTTGTCCAGCAGCGGGGCGAGCGAGATGCCGTCGATCAGGTCCACCGGGTCGAGCACGTTGCCTTCGGACTTGCTCATCTTCTGGCCCTGCGCGTCGCGCACCAGACCGTGGATGTACACGTCCTTGAACGGCACGCGGCCGGTGAAGTGGGTGGTCATCATGATCATCCGGGCGACCCAGAAGAAGATGATGTCGTAGCCGGTGACCAGCACGCTGCTGGGCAGGTAGAGGTTGTAGTCGTCCGTGGCGGCGTCGCCCTGGTTGGGCCAGCCCATGGTGGAGAAGGGCACCAGCGCCGAGGAATACCAGGTGTCGAGCACGTCCGGGTCGCGGGTGAGTGTCTTGCCCGCGCCGGCCAGAGCCTGCGCTTCAGCCTCGTTGCGCGCCACGTAGACCTGGCCCTGCTCGTCGTACCAGGCCGGGATCTGGTGGCCCCACCAGAGCTGGCGCGAGATGCACCAGTCCTGGATGTTGTTCATCCACTGGTTGTAGGTGTTGACCCAGTTCTCGGGCACGAACCTGACCTGGCCGCTGGCCACGGCGTCGATGGCTTTCTGGGCGATGCTCTTGCCGGTCGGGTCCTGGTCGCTGACCTTGCTCATGGCCACGAACCACTGATCGGTCAGCATGGGCTCGACCACCTGGCCGGTGCGGGCGCAGCGCGGCACCATCAGCTTGTGTTTCTTGACCTCGACCAGCAGGCCGGCGGCTTCGAGGTCGGCCACGACCTGCTTGCGCGCCACGAAACGGTCCAGGCCGCGGTACTTCTCGGGCGCGTTGTCGTTGATGGTGGCGTTGAGGTGCAGCACGCCGATGATGGGCAACTGGTGGCGCTGGCCGACGGCGTAGTCGTTGGCGTCGTGCGCGGGCGTGACCTTGACCACGCCGGTGCCGAAGGCTCGGTCCACGTACTCGTCGGCGATCACCGGAATCTCGCGGTCGCACAGCGGCAGCTTCACGTACTGGCCGATCAGGGCGCTGTAGCGCTCGTCCTCGGGGTGGACCATCACGGCCACGTCACCCAGCAGGGTTTCGGGTCGGGTGGTCGCCACGGTCAGGTGACCGCTGCCGTTGACCAGCGGGTAGGCAATGTGCCAGAGCGAACCGTCTTCCTCTTCGCTCTCCACCTCCAGGTCGGACACGGCCGACATCAGCACCGGGTCCCAGTTGACCAGGCGCTTGCCGCGGTAGATCAGGCCCTGCTGGTAGAGCTTGACGAAGGTCTCGGTCACCACGGTCGAGAGCTTCTCGTCCATGGTGAAGTACTCGCGGCTCCAGTCGACGCTGTCGCCCATGCGGCGCATCTGCGTGGTGATGGTGTTGCCCGACTGCTCCTTCCACTCCCAGACCTTGGCGACGAAGTTCTTGCGGCCCAGGTCGTGGCGGCTGATCTTCTGTTCCTGCAGCTGTCGTTCCACCACGATCTGCGTGGCGATGCCGGCGTGGTCGGTGCCCGGAATCCAGGCGGTGTTGAAGCCGCTCATGCGGTGGTAGCGCGTCAGCGAGTCCATGATGGTCTGGTTGAACGCGTGGCCCATGTGCAGCGTGCCCGTCACGTTGGGCGGCGGCAGCTGGATGGCGAAGTTCTTGCCTGCGGTGGCCGCTTCTGCGCTGGGGGCCGAGGTGCCGCGGAAGCCCGCCACGCCGTAGCCGCGCTGCTCCCACTCGGGGCCCCAGTGGGCTTCGAGCGCGGCGGGCTCGAAGGACTTGGACAGGCTGTTCAGACCGGGTTGCTGCAGGGTGTCGGGAGCGTCGGACATGGGGGTGGGGCGCAGAAAGTGCGACGGCGCCCCGCAGGGCGCCGTCGGGTGGGTGTTCGGGAAGCCCCCGATTTTATTCGAGGGTGTCCCGGGCGGCGGCGACGCAGTCGGCCAGCACCTGGGCGTTGCCGATCTGGTTGGCCAGCAGCAGGATCAGGCGCGCGTTGAGCAGTTCGGACTGATCGCGCGAGAGGCCCTGGTGGGCGTCCAGCAGGCGTTCGTAGAAGCCGTCGGCGTCCTGGAAGTTCGGGGCGGTGTTCATGCGGTTCTCCAAGGGGTTTCAGCGCAGGCCGAGCGAGCGTTCGACAGCGGCGATCAGGCGGCCGTCGATGGCGGCACCGGTGGCCGCCAGGTAGCCGTCGGGGCGAGCCAGCGCCCAGCCCGGGCCGCGCAACTGGCAGGCGGCGCGCAGGTGGCCGTCGGGGTCGCGCACGTGCTCGGTGGCCTGCGCGCGGTCGCGGCCGGTGGGCACCTGCACCGCGCGCAGCGGCGCGCCGCCGGTCAGGGTTTTCAGGCGCTGCAGGTCGGCGCGGGCCAGCGGGCCGAAGGCCAGCAGCAACAGGTCGCCCGATGCCCAGCTCAGCAGGTCGTTGACGCAACCCATCGACCCGTTGGGCCAGCGCAGCGCCACGTTCTGCAACGACTGCCCCGCGGCGCTGCCTGCGGCGTAGCTGCAGGCGCGTGAACGCGAGTAGGGGTTGGCGACCGCCATGCGGCCGGTGTTCATCAGCGTGCGGGCGAAGGGGTGCTGCTTCGCCAGGCCGATGGCGGCGTTGCGGAACAGCCGTTCCACGCCATCGGCCGGGCGCAGGAAGCGCGCGGTGCGGTTGGTCACCAGCACGTTCTGCTGCGCCGCCTCCAGCCGCTCGTCGCCGTAGCTCTCCAGCAGCGCGGGGTGGGCCCGGCCGCGCAGAACGGCGGCGAGCTTCCAGGCCAGGTTGTCGGCATCGGCCACGCCGGTGTTGCCGCCGCGCGCGCCAAAGGGGCTGACCACCTTGGCCGAATCGCCCATGAAAAACACGCGGCCCTCGCGCATGCGGTGCACGCATTCGCTGCGGTAGGCGTAGGGCCCGACCCAGACGATTTCGACCTCGGTGTCCGGACCGAACTGGCGCGCCAGTCGCTCGCGCACCACGTCCTTGCGGCTCACGTGGGCCGGGTCGCTGTCGGGCGCCATCTGGTAGTCGATGCGCCACACGTCGTCGGCCATCAGGTGCTGCCAGACGGCGCGGTTCTCGTTGAATGGCGCCTCGACCCAGGTGTGGCGCTCGACGGGCGGGCGCTTGGTGAAACGCACGTCGGCGATGCACCAGCGGTCGTCGCCGCGCTTGCTGGTGAACGGCACCTGCAGCCACTCGCGCAGCGGGCTGTGCGAGCCGGTGGCGTCGATCACGTGGTCGGCTTCGATGACGTAGGAGCCTGCCGGCGTTTCGACGGTGAGTGTGGCGACGTCGGCGTTCTGTTCGAAGGCGGTCAGGCGGTTCTGCCAGCGCAGGTCGACGTGGCCGAGCTCGGCGATGCGCTCGACCAGAAAGCCTTCGATGTAGAACTGCTGGATGTTGATGAAGGGCGGCTGCTGGGAGAGGTTGTAGCCGCCCTGCTGTTTGAGGTCGAAGCTGTAGACCTCGTCGTGGCCGGCGAAGGTGCGGCCCACGCTCCACTGGATGCCTTTGGCGGCGATGCGCTCGTAGATGCCGAGACGCTGAAAGATTTCGAGCGATTTCTGGGTGTAGCAGATGCCGCGGGAAGAGGCGCCCTTGACGCCGACGGTGTTGTCTTCGTCGAGCAGGATGGCGGGGGTGCCGAGTTTGGCGAGCGAGCAGGCGAGGGTGAGGCCGGTGATGCCTCCTCCGACGATGACGATGGGGTGTCGTCTTGTTCGCGCTTCGCCGAGTTCGGGTGGGGGGACGAAGGGGTATTCGGGCAGTTGGTAACCACTGCCTTGGGTGAACTCGTAGCTGTTGGTGTGGGCGGCTTGCTTGTATGCCGTTGGTGTCACGGGTGTCTCCTGTCTGTGTTCTGTTTTTCGTTCATCGACCTCGCGGGCTCATGGGTGCGGTGTGCCCTGTTCCGCTCATGTCCCCCGGATCGGGCTTCGCCCGATCCTCCTCCTTTACTTCGCTGCACAGGGCACACCACCCCCATGAACCACCAGATACGTGCGTGCGAACTGTTGGCGCGCCAACGAGTGTGGTGAATGGCTGGGTGACCAGCGCAGCGAGGTAAAGGAGGAGCCAGCGGCGCAGCCGCTGGCGGGGGACACGAGCGGAGCCGGTCACCCAGCCATTCACCGCACGGACCCACCGCCAAGAGAAATCAAGACGAAGAGGGCACAAACTCCGGCCGGTCATTCGACTGCGGCTTCAACGGCGCCGAAGTCTGACCCGAAGCCCTCTCCTTGCGCCACTGCTCCTTGCGCGCGTTCCACTCCGCCAGCCGCGCATGCGCCGTCTTGCTCTCCTGCAGCATCTGGAACTCGTCCGCCAGCTGCGCCGTCAGCTCCAGCCGGATCCCGTTCGGGTCGAAGAAATAGATGCTCTTGAAGATGTGGTGGTCCGTCACCCCCAGCACCTCGATCCCGTGCGCCTGCAGGCGCGCCTTCGTGTTCTCCAGCTCCTGCACCGTGTTCACCCGGAAGCTGATGTGGTTCACCCACTTCGGCGTGTTCGGCGACGGCTCGGCCGCCACGTCGTCGCCCAGGTCGAAGAAGGCGATGAACGAACCGTCCTGCAGGCGGAAGAAGAAGTGCGTGTACGGGCAGTACTCGCCCGTGCTGGGCACGTAGTCGCTCTGGATGATGTGGTAGAGCGGCAGACCCAGGATGTCCTCGTAGAAATGCCGCGTCTCCTCGGCGTCGCGCGCCCGGTAGGCGTAGTGGTGCAGCTGCTGGACCGGGGCGGGTGGGGGCAGGGCGGTGTTCATGGAGTTTCCTGTTCTATTGCGGGGTTTCGCAATGTTGAATGCATTTAACAAAACGAAATCTTATCGGGCATCCGACACCGGGTCAGTGTGAGGGTTTTCCAGAGGGGTGTCGACCCAGTTGAGAGTGGTTATCAATGACTCCCTCTGAATAGCTTTGAACAATTCGTCACATAGCCTGCGGCAATTTGACGGACGCAGGAGGGCGGCGTACGGTCTGTCTGTCACAGACCTTCCCGCCGCCTGGCGGGCAGGCTGGGCGCTTCCTCAACCCACGAGACAAGGAGATATCCATGGCCGCATTGAAAGGCTCGAAAACCGAGCAGTGCCTGAAGGACGCCTTCGCCGGCGAATCCCAGGCCAACCGCCGCTACCTGTACTTCGCAAACAAGGCCGACGTGGAAGGCCAGAACGATGTGGCGGCCCTGTTCCGCTCCACCGCCGAAGGCGAAACCGGTCACGCGCACGGTCACCTGGAGTTCCTGGAGCAGTCCGGCGACCCGGCCACCGGCCTGCCCATCGGCAGCACCCGCCAGAACCTGGCCTCCGCCGTGGCGGGCGAAACCCACGAGTACACCGACATGTACCCGGGCATGGCCAAGACCGCGCGCGAAGAAGGTTTTGACGAGATCGCCGACTGGTTCGAAACCCTGGCCAAGGCCGAGCGTTCGCACGCGAACCGCTACCAGAAGGCTTTGAACGAGCTGGTGGACTGATTGACCCACCCCTGGCGCGCCGCACCCGCGGCGCGTTTTTGAAAGCGCTTGCGCGAGCGCTTTCAAAAACCCACGAGCCAACCCGCACAGACGAGGACAAAAGACATGGCCACAGAAGGCAACCTGCAGGCGCCGACGCGCCATCCGCTGGACTGGAAGAACCCCGACTTCTACGACGAAGAGAAGTGCTTCCACGAGCTGGAGCGCATCTTCGACATCTGCCACGGATGCCGCCGCTGCGTGAGCCTGTGCGGCTCGTTCCCGACCCTGTTCGATCTGGTGGACGAGAGCGCGACCATGGAGGTCGATGGCGTCGCCAAGCAGGACTACTGGAAGGTGGTGGACCAGTGCTACATGTGCGACCTCTGCTACATGACCAAGTGTCCATACACGCCGCCGCACGAGTGGAACCTGGACTTCCCGCACACCATGCTGCGGGCCAAGGCGATCAAGTTCAAGAAGGGTGAGGTCAAGACCAGCGAGAAGCTGCTGGCCTCCACCGACGTGCACGGCCAGTTCGCCGGCATTCCCATCGTGGTGCAGGTGGTCAACGCGGTGAACCGGACCAAGGCCGCTCGCGGCGTGATGGAAAACGTGATGGGCGTGGACAAGGACGCCTGGCTGCCTGATCTGGCGACCCAACGCTTCCGCTGGGCCGCGCCCGAGGCCAAGGCCACCAAGGTCGTCGACGGCGAAAAGTCGCCCGGCAAGGTGGCCATCTTCTCCACCTGCTACATCAACTACAACGAACCCGGCATCGGCCTGGACCTGCTCAAGATCCTCGACCACAACGACATCCCGTACACCATCGTCGAGAAGGAAAAGTGCTGCGGCATGCCCAAGCTGGAGCTGGGCGACCTGGACTCGGTGCAGGCCAGCCAGGAGGCCAACATCCCGGTGCTGGCGAAGTACGCGCGCGATGGCTTTGCCATCCTCGCGGCTGTGCCCAGCTGCGCGCTGATGTTCAAGCAGGAGATCCCGCTCATGTTCCCCGACGACGCCGACACCCAGCTGGTGAAGGAGCACATGTGGGACCCGTTCGAGTACCTGATGGCGCGCAAGCGCGACGGCCTGCTCAAGACCGAGTTCCCCCAGAAGCTGGGCAACATCAGCTACCAGATCCCCTGCCATGGCCGGGTGCAGAACATCGGCAAGAAGACCGAAGAGATGCTCAAGATGATCCCGGAGACCACGGTGAACACCATCGAGCGCTGCTCGGGCCACGCCGGCACCTTCGGTGTCAAGAAGGGCACGCACCAGCAGGCGATGAAGATTGGCAAGCCGGTGTTCAAGGCCATGGCCACCATGAAGGACGGCTCCAAGCCCGACTACATCAGCTCCGACTGCCCGCTGGGCGGCCACCACATCGCGCAGGGTTTTGAAGTGAACGGCCACGGGGCGCCCGAGCTGCAGCATCCGCTGTCGCTCGTGGCCCGCGCCTATGGTCTGAAGTGAGGACGACACCATGCAACTGACCGGACACATCAACCCCGACAGCCTCATGAGCCTGGAGGCCTACAGCAAGTGGCGCAAGGTCCACAAGCCCGAGGTCATCGCGCACCGCAAGCTGCGCAGCGTGCAGCTGGGCGAGCACCTGAACCTGCAGTTCGAGAGCGAGACCACCATCCGCTACCAGATCCAGGAGATGCTGCGCATCGAGAAGATCTTCGAGGAAGAGGGCATCCAGCAGGAGATCGAGGCCTACGCACCCCTGGTGCCGGACGGCAGCAACTGGAAGGCGACGATGATGATCGAGTACATCGACGTCAACGAGCGCAAACGCGAGCTGGCGCGGCTGATCGGCGTGGAAGACCGCATGTTCGTCGAGGTCGAAGGCTACGACCGCGTCTACGCCATCGCCGACGAGGACCTGGACCGCGAGAACGAACAGAAGACCAGCGCGGTGCACTTCGTGCGCTTCGAGTTCACGCCTGCGATGCGGGCCGCCATCAAAGCCGGTGCGGCCGTCAAGATCGGCTGCGACCACACGCACTACCCTGCGCATGTACAGATTGCGGCGGAGACGCTGGCGAGTCTGGCCGGAGATCTGAAGTAGGCCTCAGGCCTGGCACCAGCGCGACCAGTCCGGATCGCGGGGTGCCTCCAGCGCCAGCTCGTCGCCGCTGACCGGGTGCCGCAGCGCCAGGCGGCTTGCATGCAGCCACAGCCGCTGCATCCCCAGGTACCCGGCCACCCCCCGGTTCAGCGGCCCCTTGCCGTGCGTCGCGTCGCCGATGATCGGATGGGCGATGTGCTTCATGTGGCGCCTCAGCTGGTGGCGCCGGCCGGTCAGGGGTTGCAGTTCGACCAGGGCGCAGCGGGTGGTCGGGAAGCCGCCCTGGGGGATGGGCAGTTCGCAGCGCTCCAGCGTCGCAAACCGGGTCTGCGCCTCCTGCACTTCCTCACGCTCGGTGCGCATGTCATCTGGCAGGCGCCGCAGCGGGTGGTCGATCAGGCCGGCGTCGGCGGGCCAGCCGCGCACGATGGCGTGGTAGGTCTTGCGCATGCCCTGGCCGGATTCGAAGGCGCTGCCCATCTGGCGGGCCGTGGCCGCGTCCAGCGCGAACAGCAGCACACCGCTGGTGCCCTTGTCGAGCCGGTGCACCGGCCAGACCGGCTGGCCGATCTGGTCGCGCAGCAGCTGCACCGCAAAGCGCGTCTCGCCCGCGTCCAGCCCGGTGCGGTGCACCAGCAGGCCGGGTGGTTTGTCGATGGCGATCAGGTGGTCGTCGCGGTGCAGGATGCGCAGCATGGGCCGATTGTCCGGCGACTGAATGCTTCGGATGCCACAGGTACACTCGCTTTTTCCTCTTTTTCCCCCCTCAAACACCATGTTCCGACGCGTCTCGACCCTCGCCGCGCTGGCCTTGTCGCTGCTGCTGGCCGCCTGTGGCAAGCAGGGTGTGGAACTGGGCGAAGGCGGCTCCGTCGTCAAGGGTTCGGCCGGGCCGGACGGCGCGCACAACGCGGCCACCGAGCTCAAGACCTGTGCGGCGCCGGTGGCGGTGGTGGCGCTGATGGAGAACCCGCGCGGCTACGTCGGCATCGGCCGTGGCGGGCTCCCCGATTCGCCCCTGCCGCTGGTGCGCGTGATGATGCAGCAGAGCGGGTGCTTCCGCATCGTCGACCGCCACTCGGGCCTGAACGCCACCGTCAAGGAACAGGAGCTCAAGGAAGAGGGCGTCCTGCGCCAGGACGACACCACGGTCAAGAAGGGCCGCGGCATCGTGGCGCAGTACACCCTGGTGCCCAGCCTGACCTTTTCCGAGCAGGACGCGGGCCGCCAGATCGGCGGCATCCTGGCGCAGATTCCGGGGCTGAACGTGATCGCCGGCGCGGCCGAAAACGTCAAGCTCAAGGAGGCGCAGGTGGTGCTGCTGCTGACCGACAACGAAACCACCGAGCAGCTCTCGGCCGCCACCGGCGCCGCGCGCAGCACCGATCTGGGCATCGGCGGCCTGGCCATCGGCAAGGCCGGCGGCGCGGGCGGCCTGGGCTGGAGCAACACCAACGAAGCCAAGGTGATCGCAGCGGCCTTCCTGGACGCGCACAACCACCTGGTCGACGAGGTGCAGCGACTGGTCGAGAAGCCGCTGCCCGAACCCGTGCCCACCAAGAAAAAGTCCGGCTGAGCCACCATGCTGTTTGTCATTTCCCCCGCCAAGGCGCTCGACTACGAGACGCCGGCCCACATCAAGACCTTCACACAACCGCTGTTCGTGGAGCAGGCGAGCGAGCTGATTGCGGTGCTGCGCGAGAAGTCGCCGCAGCAGGTCGCCGAGCTGATGGACCTGTCGGATCAGCTGGCCGGCCTGAACGCCGCGCGCTACCAGGCCTGGTCGCCGAAGTTCACCGCGAAGAACTCCAAGCAGGCCGTGCTGGCCTTTGACGGCGACGTCTACGGCGGACTGGATGCCAGAACGCTCAACGAAGACGAGCTGGACTGGCTGCAGCAGCACCTGTGCATCCTGAGCGGGCTGTACGGCGTGCTGCGCCCGCTGGACCGCATGCAACCCTACCGGCTGGAGATGGGCACGCGGCTCAAGACCGACAAGGGCACGAACCTCTACCGCTTCTGGGGCAGCCAGATCGCCGAGTACCTCAATAGCCGCGCCCGCGCCGACAAGAGCCCGGTGCTGGTCAACCTGGCCAGCGAGGAGTACTTCAAGGCGGTGGACCTCAAGGCGCTGCAGCCGCGTGTGGTGAACTGCGTGTTCGAAGAGAAGAAGGGCGCGAACTACAAGATCGTGAGCTTCTTCGCCAAGCGCGCGCGCGGCCTGATGGTGCGCTACGCGCTGCAGCACCGGGCGTCCACGCCCGAGCAGCTCAAGGGCTTCGATCTGGAGGGCTACCGTTTTGCGCCCGCCGCCAGCGAGCCCGACCGTTTCGTGTTCCGGCGCGACCAGGGCGCCTGACCGCCGACCGAGGAGACGACCATGACCCAGACCGTCACCCCCGAACTGCGCCAGTGGATCATCGAGCAGTCCACCGCCGGCTGCATGCCCGAGGCGGTGCTCGACGCCATGGTCAAGGCCGGCTGGCAACCGGACGTGGCCGAAGCCGCGCTGGAGCAGACCCTGCGCGACCACCTGCAGAAGCTCGGTGCCGGCCGCGCCGCCGCGCCCGCCCCGGTCCAGGCTCCAGCCCAGGCCACGGCGCGCGAGATGGCCACGGTGCGCGTGCCCGACATCGCACTCAGCGGTTCGCCACGCCGGCTGGACGCGGGCGACCGCATGGTCGACGTGATCATCTCCGTGACGCAGCCTCGGGTGGTGGTGCTCGGCGGCCTGCTCAGCCACGAAGAGTGCGACGGCCTGATCGAAGCGTCCCGGCCGCGCCTGGCGCGCTCGCTCACCGTGCAGACCGCCACCGGCGGCGAGGAACTCAATCCCGACCGCACCAGCAACGGCATGTTCTTCAACCGCGGCGAGAGCGAGCTGGTCAAACGCATCGAGGCGCGCATCGCGCGGCTGGTGAACTGGCCGGTGGAAAACGGCGAGGGCATCCAGGTGCTCAACTACAAGGTGGGTGCGGAATACAAGCCGCACTACGACTACTTCGACCCGGCCGAGCCGGGCACGCCGACCATCCTCAAGCGCGGTGGCCAGCGCGTGGGCACGGTGGTCATGTACCTCAACGAACCGCCGCGCGGCGGCGGCACCACCTTTCCGGACATCGGTCTGGAAGTGGCGCCGGTGCGCGGCAATGCGGTGTTTTTTTCCTACAACCGGCCGCACCCCGGCACCCTGACCCTGCACGGCGGCGCGCCGGTGCTCGAAGGTGAAAAATGGGTGGCGACCAAATGGATGCGCGAACGGGTATTTGAATGACGCCAGACCAATCTCCCCTGGGCAAGACCACCGACTACGTCGACCAGTACGACCCGTCCCTGCTGTTCCCGCTGCCGCGCGAGGCCAAGCGCGTCGAAATCGGCATCACCGGCAGCGTGCCCTTCCTGGGCGCCGACCTCTGGACCGCCTTCGAGCTGAGCTGGCTGAACATGAAGGGCAAGCCGCAGGTGGCGATCGCCCACATCACCATTCCCTGCGAGAGCACGCACATCGTCGAGAGCAAGTCGTTCAAGCTCTATCTCAACAGCTTCAACAACACCCGCCTGGACAGTGCGGACGCGGTGCGCGACCGCATTCGCGACGACATCAGCCGCGCCATCTGGGGCGGTGAGGCGGTGAAGTCCTCGGCCGGCGTGCGGCTGCTGCTGCCCGAGCTGTTCGAATGCGAACCGGTGAAGGAGCTGGAAGGCGTGTCGATCGACCGCCTCGATGTCGAGTGCGACACCTACCAGCCGACGCCGGCCTTTCTGAGCGCCGCGCTGGACGAGAAGCCGGTGGACGAGGTGCTGGTGAGCGACCTGCTGCGCAGCAACTGCCCGGTGACCGGCCAGCCCGACTGGGGCAGCGTGCAGATCCGCTACAGCGGGCCGCAGATCGACCAGGCCGGGCTGCTGCAGTACATCGTGAGCTTCCGCAACCACAACGAATTCCACGAGCAGTGCGTCGAGCGCATCTACATGGACATCATGGCGCGCTGCAAGCCGGCCAAGCTGATGGTCTACGCGCGCTACACCCGCCGCGGCGGACTGGACATCAACCCTTGGCGCAGCAGCCACCCTCAGCTGCCGCCCGCAAATACGCGGACTGCCAGACAGTAGGCCGTCTCCGGCGCGCCGGTACGCCATCGAGGATGCGGTGGAACCGGCTCTGCCGGGCCACTCGCATCGCCCCCTTGAGGGGGTCGCGCGCAGCGCGGCAGGGGTGGGCCTGGTTCAGAGCATCTTCTGGATCAGTGCGCCCTTGAACAGCACCGGTCCGGTGGGGCCGGTCTCGCTGGGCACGCCGCCCTTGGGCTCCAGACTCACCGCCAGCGCCGGCACCTCGCGCACATCCGATTCACCGGCCGCCAGCTGCAGCAGCTTCTCCTGGCTCAGCACGCCCAGCGAACGCGGCTTGCTGCCCGGCGGCAGGGCCCAGAGCTGCAGCGACTTGTCGGCCGCCTCCTGGTAGCCGCCCACGCGCTGCAGCGTCAGCTTGCGGTTCTTGGGGTCGAAGGTCACCAGCATCGAGGCGCTGGCCTGGTCGTCGTTGAGCACGGCCACGTACTCGATCTGCGGCTGGCTGCCCAGCTGCGCCTGCAGCTCGTCAATCTGCGCCCCCAGGCGGTCGCGCAGGCCCGCCGTGGTGATCACGGCCAGCACGGTGGCCAGCGCGCCGGCACCAGCCGCACCGCGCCACAGCGCCAGGCTGCGCCACCAGCCGGCAGGCACGGGTGGTGCCGGCTCGGCCCGGGCCGCGGCCATGGCCGCTTGCTCGCGCTCGGCTTCGATCAGGTTGTGGATGCGCGTCCAGACCACGGGCGAGGGCGTCACCGCGGGCTCCAGCTCGGTCATGCTGGCCACGCGGCTCTGCCAGACAAGGGCGGCGGCGCGCACCGGTGCCCGCTCGCGCGCCAGCGTTTCGAAGCGGCGCCGCGCGCCTCCGCGCAGGGTGCCGATGGCGTAGGCCGCGGCCAGGCGGTCCAGCAGGTCGGGGTGTCGGTGGATGTCCATGGCGTTCCTCAGGCAAAGCGCGCCATGCAGATGCGCAGCTGGTCCAGCCCGCGGCGGATCCAGGTCTTGACGGTGCCCAGCGGCAGCTTGAGCTGTTCGGCCAGCTCGCCGTGGCTGAGGTCGCGCAGGTAGGCCAGGCTGACCACCTCGCGCTGCTTGTTCTCCAGCCGCGTCAGGCACTGGTGCAGTGCCCAGGCCTGCTGGCTGGCCAGGCTGGTGTGCAGCGGGTCGGGGGTGTCGCCTTCGAGCCGGTCGGCCATGCCGTCGTCGTCGATATCGTCGCTCAGGTGCTCGCGCTCGGCCTTGCGCCGGCGCAGCAGGTCGAGCGCGCGGCTGCGCACGATCAGGCCCATCCAGGCCATGGGCGGGCTCAGCGAGGCGCGGTAGTCGGGCGCGCTGCGCCAGATCTGCAGAAAGGTTTCCTGCAGCGCGTCCTCGGCCCACTCGTGGCGCTCCAGCACCCGCAGCGCTAGGCCGTAGAGCTTGCCGCTGGTGAGGTCGTAGAGCGACTTGAGCGCGGTCTCGTCGCGCAGCGCCACGCGGTCGAGCAGTGCCATCAGGGTCGGGTCGGTGTCCATGCGGTGCTCAGGCCTCAGTAGGTGCTGCCGGAATCGGACTGCACCCGGCGCGCCTTGCGCGGCTGCACCAGGGTCGGCACGTTCACCGTGGTGACCGGCTGCACCTGCACGGCGACGCTGGCCTGGTCGACCAGCTGGTCCGGGTGCCAGACCCGCAGCTGCATCGCGCCCTCGGGCACCTGGGGCAGGGTGGCGGTGCCGTCGGCGGATGTCTTGGCGGCCCAGGGCGTGGACGCCACGTAGACGAAGCCGCGCATCGAGCCGTGCAGGTGGCAGCCAAGCTGGATCGGCCCGGCCTTCTCCAGCGTGACTTCGCTGCTGGGAGGCGTCTGCCCCTGCACACGTCCCGCCAGCCGGAACTCGAAGGCGGTGGTGCCTGCGGCCAGCAGGCTGGGCGTGCCGCCCTTGACGTGGTGGTCCCAGCGGTCGAGGTTGGAGAAGCGGATCTTCGAGCCGACCGGTACCAGGCTGAGCATGGGGTCGAACTGCATCTTCTCCTGCGTCACCGTCTGGCTGACCGGCTGCACCGCCGGCACCGGCTGGCCGGCGGCCGGTTCCAGCACCACCACCGCGTCGGGCAGCGGCTTGCCGTCGCGGGCGAGCACGGTGACTTGCACGGTGGCGGCCTGCGCCGCAGAAAGGCCGGCGAGCAGGCAGGCGGCCAGAAGGGGGGCGTGGCGCATGGGGTCTCCTGGTTTATCGGACGTTGATCACGTCGCGGTGCATCGGGGCCAGCAGCGCGAGCAGCTGATTCTGCCGGGCAAACGGAATCCCGCGGGCGTCCATGCTCATTTGCAGCACCTCGACCAGCGCGTTGAAGTCGGCGCGGGTCACGTCCATGTTGCTGTGGGCTTCTTTCATGTCGGGGCCGTTGTAGACGCAGGGACCGCCGGCGAGCTGGCAGATCTGGTCGGTCAGCTGCTTGGCGAGGTTGGCACCGTTCGCGTCCTTGAAGGCTTCGGCCAGGCGCGCGTCGGCCTTGAGGCGGTTGACGAAGTCGTTCATCAGGGTGCGCAGGCCGGTCTGGCCGCCGAGGGCGTCGTACAGGCCGGGGGCCGGCGCCACCGGGTAGGCCGATGCGGCCGAGGGCGCCATGGGCTTGTCCATGGACTGGGCGCCCGCCGGTGAGCCAATGAGGGCCAGCAGAGAGAGGGCGGAGAGGGTGATGAGCTGTTTCATGGTGGTGGTGGGGTGTGTGGGGTGGGCGTTCAGAACGCGAACTGGGCCGAGAGGTAGGTGCCGGTCTGCTTCTTGCCTTTGGTGGTGGCCGGCACGACGGTGCCCAGGTCCACATAGGCCAGGGTGAGCGAGACGTTCTTGCTCGGCGCCCAGGCGATGAAGAGGTCCTTCCAGTCGCCGGCGCGCAGGCCGTCGCCCAGACCGGCCGCGGCACCGGCCTTGTTCAGCTTGTCGGGCATGGCCCGGTACTCGAAGCCGACCGCCAGGTTCTTGCGCAGCAGCCAGGCCACCGAGAGTTCGGGCATCAGCTCATAGCCGTTGTCGGCTCCACCGAGCGTGGCGCCGTGACCGAGCAGGCCGCCCTGGTTGGCCTTGGTGGCGCGCAGCGTGCCGTTGACCAGCAGGCCCTGGGCCAGGAACAGCTTGGTGGCGCTGACGTAGAGGTCGGTGCCCGAGCGCTTGGCGCCCAGCGCGGACAGCGTGGTGTCCAGCCCGGTGGAGCCCAGGCGCTTGGCCATCACACCGACGGCGATCTGCGGCATCAGCGTGTCGCTGTCGAGGATGGCGTCGCCCGCCACGCGGAACTTGGCGCCGACGATGTCCTGTTTCAGGTTCAGGCCCGGCAGGCCCAGCAGGGTGCCGGTGATGCCGGTGTCGAAGTCCTGCCGGGCCACGGACAGCTCCACCCGGTCGTTGATGCCGACCGCGGCGCCGAAGGCGTTGAGCTTGTAGTCCTGCGTGCGGGCGTGGCTGAGGTGGGTGGAAAAGCCGGTCTGGCCAGCGCTCGCCTGGCTGCCGATCACGGCCCAGGGCGAGAGGCCGCCGCCGGCGGCGCCGTCGATGGTGCTGACGCCGCCGGTCAGCAGCAGCTTGCCGGTGTCGGCGTGGGCGGGCGCGTGGGCCAGCAGGGCGGCGGTGGCGCCCAGGGCGAGCAGGTGGCGGGCGGGACGCCGGCGCAGTGAGGAGTGGATGGTGTGGGGCATGGTGGTGGGTGTGGGGTTGGGAACGGTGCCGGTCGCTGAACTGACCCGACCTTCCCTGTACGCGGCCACCGGGCCAGTGGATTCAGGCGCGTCATGCCCACAAAAAATTTGTGGGTTTCTGAATCCGTTGCGGGACCGGCCTGCGTATCCGGTCCGTCGGTGCTGATTTCCTCGACCGGCGCTGTTTCTCTTACCCACCACCCAAGGACCCCACCATGTCGAACATCATCCTTCCCGCTTCCGAACTCGTCGGCCCACCCGCCTCGCGCCGCAGCTTCATGCGCCGCGGCGGCGCGCTCTCGGCCGTGGCCGTGGCCCTGCTGGCCGGCAAGGACACCCTGGCCCAGGGCATGTCCGCCGATGTCTCCAAGGACGTGTCCATCCTCAACGTTGCGCTCGGCCTGGAGCACGAGGCCATCAACGCCTACCAGCTGGGCGCCGGCAGCGGCCTGCTGCAGAAGGGCGTGCTCGATGTGGCGGTGAGCTTCCAGGGCCACCACAAGGCGCACCGCGACGCGCTGATCGCCACCATCCAGAAGCTGGGCGGCACGCCGGTGGCCGAGAAGAAGCTGGACGACTACGCCAAGGCGCTCAAGGCCGACACGCTGCGCAACCAGGCCGACGTGCTGGACCTGGCGGCGCGGCTGGAGCTGGGCGCCACCAACGCCTACCTGGGCGTGATCCCGTCGCTCGGCAGCAAGGACCTGGCCAAGGTGGCCGCGCGCCTGGCGGCCGACGAGACCATGCACTTCACCGTGCTGACCAACGCCCTGGGCCGTCCGCTGCCCGGTGGCGCCCTGAGCTTCGGCGCCTGATGGCCATGTCGTTGCGCCGCGCCGCGCTCGCGCTGGGACTGCTCGCCGTGGCGCTGCCGGCGGCCCAGGCCCAGTCGGGGGACGTGGCCCGCGGCCGCGGGCTGTTCGAGTCGCGCTGTGGCGGCTGCCACAGCCTGGACGACGACCGCGTCGGGCCCGCGCTGGGCGGCGTGGTCGGCCGCACGGCGGGCAAGAAGGCGGACTTCGCCTACTCCGCCGCGCTGGCCGCGGCCGGTCACGTCTGGACGCCCGACAAGCTGCAGGCCTGGCTGACCGACCCCGAGGCCCTGGTGCCCGGCCAGGCCATGGGCTACCGGCTGTCCGAGGCGGCCGACCGGCGCGACGTCGTCGCTTTCCTGCAATCCCTCGCCACGGGCCAGCCGGCCCGCTGAGTTCCGTTCACCCACCTATATAGATACACAGGAGCCGTTCCATGTTCTCCCGCTTCACCACCACCGCACTGGGCGGCGCCGCCGTCCTCGCTCTCTCCGCCTGCGCCAGCGGCCCCACCATGGCCCCGTTCTCGCAGGCCGATCTGCCGGCCGCGGTGCAGGTGCCCGCCGGCCACCGCGTGGCCTTCGAGACCGCTGCCGCCGGCGACATCACCTACCTGTGCCAGGCCAAAAAGGACATGGCCGGCCAGTACGAGTGGGTGTTCATGAGCCCCGACGCCGGCCTCAAGGGCCGCAAGGGCGAGCGCCTGGGCAAGTACTACGGCCCGCCCGCCACCTGGGACTTCAACGACGGCTCCAAGGTGAGCGGTGCGCAGCTGGCGGTGGCGCCCAACGGCAGCGGCAACATCCCGCTGCAGCTGGTCAGGGCCAACCCGGCCATGGGCAGCGGCATGGCCCAGGGCGTGAGCCACATCCAGCGCGTGGCGACCAAGGGCGGCGTGGCGCCGGCCGCACCCTGCGATGCGTCGACCATGGGCAGCAAGCGCGTGGTCACTTACACGGCCGACTACATCTTCTGGAAGCCGGCGTGAGCCGGCGTCAGATCGAGCGGCAGTAGGCTTCGAGCAGGTTGACCGCGTTGACGCCGACCTCGTCCACCGCATAGCCGCCTTCGAAGGTGAACACGGTGGGCAGGCTGGCGGCGGCGAGCAGGCGGCCAACGGTGTCGTAGTCGCTGCTTTCCAGCGTGAAGCCGGAGATCGGGTCGCCCTTGAAGGTGTCCATGCCCATGGGCACCACCAGGGCGTCGGCGCCGAAGTCTTCTACCGCCTCGATGGCGGTGTCCAGCGCGGCGCACCAGGCGGCGAAGCCGGTGCCGCGCGGCAGCGGGATGTTGAGGTTGAAGCCTTCGCCCGCACCCGCGCCGCGTTCGTTGGCGTGGCCCAGGAAGAAGGGGTATTCGGTCGCCGGGTCACCGTGGATGGAGACCGTCATCACGTCGGCGCGCTCGTAGAAGATGGTCTGCGTGCCGTTGCCGTGGTGGTAGTCGATGTCCAGCACGGCCACCCTGGCGTGGCCCAGGTCGCGCAGCGCCTGCGCGGCGATGGCTCCGTTGTTCAGGAAGCAGTAGCCGCCGAAGAAGTCCGGCCCGGCGTGGTGACCCGGCGGGCGGGTCAGCGCAAACGCCGCGCGGGCGCCGCCGTGCACCTCGCGTGCGGCGGCCACGGCACAGGCGGCGCCGGCCCGCGCGGCGGTCCAGGTTCCGGCCATCAGCGGCGAGCCCGAATCGAACGAGAACAGGCCCAGCCGCGCAGCAAAGTTCTGCGGCAGCACATCGGTGCGGAACGCGTGTTTGTTGCCCAGTGGCCAGACCGAGGGCAGGGCGTCGCGCTGCGCGTTCGCCGGGTCCATCGCCACCCACTCGTCCCAGGCGCCGGCCAGGAACTGCGTGTAGCGCGCGTCGTGCACGCGGGCGATGGCGGCGTCCAGATCGGTGTCGCCCACCTCCGGCAGGAACAGCCCGCCCTGCGAACGACGCTGCAGCTCGGCCAGCACGTAGTCCAGCCGCGCGGGCACCTCGTGACAGGGCACCATGCGGCCACGGAACATCTCTTCGCGCCCCTGGTGCAGGGCGTGGTGGGGGTTGTGGAAGGTCTTCATGCGCGACAGTGTCCCACTCTGCGGCGCCGAAGGCTATATTGCGCGAGCACACTTTTGCCGTCACCCAGAGGTTCACCATGTCGTCCGGAAAAATCCTCGTCGCTCAGGGCGGCGGCCCCACCGCCGTGATCAACCAATCGCTCGTGGGCGTGGCGCTGGAGGCGCGGCGATTCCAGAACGTGCAGCGCATCTACGGCGCGCGCCACGGCGTGCGCGGCATCGTGGACGAGAACTTCGTCGACCTCACGCAGGAGACCAGCCACAACCTCGAAGCCGTGGCGCGCACGCCGGCCTCGGCGCTCGGCTCCACGCGCGACAAGCCCGACCTGGCCTACTGCCAGGAGATCTTCAAGGTGCTCAAGGCGCACGAGATTGAGCACTTCTTCTACATCGGCGGCAACGACTCGTCGGACACGGTGCGCATCGTCAGCGAGGAGGCGCGCAAGGCCGGCTACCCGCTGCGCAGCATCCACATCCCCAAGACCATCGACAACGACCTGGTGGGCAACGACCACACGCCGGGTTTTCCGTCGGCGGCGCGCTTCGTGGCGCAGGCGTTTGCGGGGGCGAACCTGGACAACGCGGCCCTGCCAGGGGTGTACGTGGGCGTGGTGATGGGGCGGCACGCCGGCTTCCTCACGGCCGCGTCGGCCCTGGGCAAGAAGTTTCCCGACGACGGCCCGCACCTGATCTACGTGCCCGAGCGGGTGTTCGATATCCCGAAGTTCCTGGCCGACGTGAAGACCATGTACGAGCGCCACGGCCGCTGCGTGATCGCGGTGAGCGAAGGCATCCACGACGCCTCGGGCCAGCCCATCATCACCCAGCTGGCCAAGGACGTGGAGAAAGACGCACACGGCAACGTGCAGCTGTCCGGCACCGGCGCGCTGGCCGACCTGCTGTGCGAGGAGATCAAGGCGAAGCTGGGCATCAAGCGGGTGCGCGGCGACACCTTCGGCTACCTGCAGCGCAGCTTCATCGGCTGCGTGAGCGACGTGGACCAGCGCGAAGCGCGCGAGGTGGGCGAGAAGGCGGTGCAGTTCGCCATGTGGGGCCGCGTGGACGGCTCGGTGGCGATCAAACGCACCGGCTTCTATTCGGCCGACTACGAGCTGCTGCCGCTCGAAGCCGTGGCGGGCAAGACGCGCACCATGGAGGACGAGTTCATCGCGCCCAGCGGCACCGACGTGACCGACGCCTTCCGGCTGTACCTGCGTCCGCTGCTGGGCTCGGACATGCCCGACGCCTTCCGGCTGCGCTACAACCCGGTGGCCAAGGTGCTCAGACCCTGAGCCCAGCCGCTGACCTGCGTCAAGCCGGGGGCGGCGCATTCCTGCGACACTGGCGCCCCGTTTTCTCCAGCCTTCGAGCGCCGACCGCCATGTCGTCCCCGTCCCACGCTCTTTCGACCGCTCCCAAGGCGGCACCGATCTCCCGCCACCGCCCGCACGAAGACCTGCAGGCCCTGCTCACCGGCACGCTGTTCGTCGGCCTGGGCGTGGTGCTGTTCGGCCACGTCGGCCTGCTCAGCGGCGGCACCGCCGGTCTGGCCTTCCTGCTGCACTACGCGACCGGCGTGAGCTTCAGTGTCTGGTTCTTCCTCATCAACCTGCCGTTCTACTGGCTGGCCTGGCGCCGCATGGGCGCGCCGTTCGCCCTCAAGACCTTCGCCGCGGTGGGCCTGCTTTCGCTCTGGGCTTTCCTGATCCCGCGCTGGATTTCCATCGGCGCGCTGGCCCCGGGCTTCGCCGCGGTGGCGGGTGGCCTGCTGGTGGGCGCGGGCATGCTGATGCTGTTCCGCCATCGGGCCAGCCTGGGTGGTTTCAACGTGCTGGTGCTGTACCTGCAGGAGCGTTTCGGCTGGCGCGCGGGGCACATCCAGATGGGGCTGGACTGCGCCATCGTGCTGACCGCGTTCGCGCTGCGCGAGCCGGTGCAGATCGCCTGGTCGGTGCTGGGGGCGGTGGTGCTGAACATGACGCTGGCGATCAACCACCGGCCGGGCCGGTACATGGCTGTTTGATGCAGCCCCCCCTGCGCCGCTTCGCGGCTTCCCCCCTGGAAGGGGGGACCACGCTTGCGGCCCGGCGAAGCCGGTTCCGCGGCGTGTGCTGGTCTTTGTTCGCGCCGCTGTTTCTGGTGTTGTGCGCCTCGGCTTCGCTCGCGGAGTCTCCTGCTTCCACGTCGTCTTCTGTTTCAGGGTTCCGTCCCAGGTTCAACGAAGCCTACGAGGCGCGGGTGACGCGGGTGCCGGATGGGGACACCTTGTGGGTCAAGCCGCTGGCAGGCGGGACATACCGCAAGCTGCGGCTGGACGGGGTGGATGCGCCGGAGATCTGCCAGGACGGGGGCGTGGCGGCGCGGGAGGCGCTGACTGCCCGTTTGCTGGAGCAGACGGTGACGGTGACCGAGCGGCGGCGCGACGACTACGGGCGGGCGCTGGTGCGGCTGAAGCACCGGGGTGACGATGTGGCGGGCTGGCTGGTGCGCGAGGGCTGGGCCTGGTCGTACCGCTGGCGGCACAGCGACGGGCCGTTCGCCATCGAAGAGGTGTTGGCACGCAAGGACCGCAAAGGCATCTTCGCGTCGGCGGGTGCCGAGAACCCGCGGGATTTCCGCAAGCGCCACGGGCCGTGCCCGATGCCGCCGCGCAGCAGCGCGAAGGATCAGCCGTCGCGCTGAGCGCAGACCGCGCAGTGCGGCTGGCGCGGCAGGGCGATGGTGTTGAAGGCCAGATCGCGGCCATCGATCATCAGCAACTGACCGGTCAGGCGCGAGCCCAGGCCGCTGAGGATCTTGAGCGCCTCGGCCGCCTGCATGGTGCCCACGATGCCCACCAGCGGCGCGAACACGCCCATGGTGGCGCAGCGCACCTCTTCCACCCCGGCGTCCTCGGGGAACACGCAGGCGTAGCAGGGTGAGTCGGCGTCGCGCGGGTCGTACACCGCCAGCTGCCCGTCCATGCGGATCGCGGCGCCCGAGACCAGCGGCACGCCGTGGCGCACGCAGGCGCGGTTGACCATGTGGCGGGTGGCGAAGTTGTCGCAGCAGTCGATCACCACATCGACACCGGGCAGCAACTGGTCCAGCAGTGCGTCGTCGGCGCGCTGTACCAGGGCCGCGACCTGCGGGTCGGGGTTGATGGCAGCGATCGCGTGGCGCACCGACTCGGCCTTGGGCGTGCCCAGGCGTTCGAGGTTGTGCGCGATCTGGCGCTGCAGGTTGGTGGCGTCCACCTCGTCGTCGTCGATCACGGTGATGCGCCCGACGCCGGCGCTGCCCAGGTAGAGCGCCACCGGCGACCCCAGGCCGCCGGCACCGATCACCAGGGCGTGCGACGCCAGCAGCTTCTCCTGGCCTTCGATGCCCAGCTCTTCGAGCAGGATGTGGCGCGAGTAGCGCAGGAGCTGCTGGTCGTCCAAGATCGCGTCGCCGACCCGTTCACCGGGGCGGTGATCAGTTCTCTTTCTTCTCTTCGGGGCGCTCGGTCAGGGTCTTGCTGACCAGCACCGGTCGGCCCTTGAGCTTGTTGAGCGCCTGCTGCAGCTGGAAGTCCTTGTCGCTGCCAAACTCCGGCACCAGGCGCTGGCCCGGGTTCTTCTTGGACTCTTCTTCCAGCCGCTTGCGGGCCTGTTCGCGCTCCTGGTCGCGCTGCTGTTCGGCTGCGCGCTGGGCGTCCGTCATCGGCTCGCCGGCCTTGGCCTCATCGCCGTTGGTCAGGTGCTTGGTCAGATCGGCCTCGCGGGTGCGCAGCGCCGCAAACAGGTTGCCCTCGGGCGTCTCGTCGACCATCACGTCGGGCACGATGCCCTTGGCCTGGATCGACTTGCCGCCCGGCGTGTAGTAGCGGGCGGTGGTGAGCTTCAGTCCGGTGTCGGGGCCGAGCGGGCGCACGGTCTGCACCGAGCCCTTGCCGAAGGTCTGGCTGCCCAGGATGGTGCCGCGCTTGTGGTCCTGCAGCGCGCCGGCGACGATCTCGCTGGCCGAGGCCGAGCCTTCGTTGACCAGCACCACCAGCGGCACGGTCTTGAGTGCGCCGTTGGTCGCCTTGGTGAGGCGTGCGATCGGGTCCGGGCCGCCCCGGCGCAGGTAGTGCTGCGGGTTGGCGGTGTAGGTGAACTTGCTGTCGGCGAGCTGGCCGTTGGTCGAGACCACCGTGACGTTCTCGGGCAGGAAGGCCGCCGACAGGGCCACGGCGGCGTCCAGCAGGCCGCCCGGGTCGTTGCGCAGGTCCAGCACCAGCCCCTTGAGCGGACCGGCCTTGTACAGTTCCTCGACCTTGCGCGCGAAGTCCTCCACCGTGCGGTCCTGGAACTGCGAGACCCGCACCCAGGCGTAGCCGGGTTCGACCAGCTTGCTCTTGACGCTCTGGGTCTTGATCTCTTCACGGGTGATCGTGACCGGGAAGCTGCGGTTCTCGTCCTTGCGGAAGATCGTCAGCAGCACCTTGGTGCGCGGCTCACCACGCATCAGCTTGACGGCGTCGTTGATCGACAGGCCCTTGACGGCGGTGTCGTCGATCTTGGTGATCAGGTCGCCGGACTTGAGGCCGGCGCGGAAGGCGGGCGAATCCTCGATCGGCGAAACCACCTTGACCACGCCGTCTTCCATGGTGATTTCGATGCCCACGCCGACAAACCGGCCGCTGGTGCCTTCGCGAAATTCCTTGAAGGACTTCTTGTCAAAGTACTGGGAGTGCGGGTCCAGGCTGGACACCATGCCCGAAATCGCCTCGGAGATCAGCTTTTTCTCGTCGACCGGTTCGACGTAGTCGGTCTTGACCATGCCGAACACGGCGGCGAGCTGCTGCAGCTCTTCCAGCGGCAGGGGCGCGAGCGAGCCGCGCGCCACCGCCTGAAGCTGCACCGTGGTCAGCGCACCGGCCACGGCGCCTGCGGCCACCCAGCCGACGATCTTCAGCTTCTGATTCACTTGCTTGCCCATCCATTCACCCCGAAAAAAGCGCCGGCCCGGGCGGTTGCGCCGCGGGCCTGCAAACCAATATACACCTAGGAGTCAAGCCTTGTGATTCGGTTCCGTCCGGGCGGTTCAGCGTTTGCCCTGAGCGGCCACGGCTGCGGCGGCCTTGGCGGCTGCTTCGGCGTCGCCCAGGTAGTAGCTCTTGATGGGCTTGAGGTCGGCGTCCAGTTCGTAGACCAGCGGAATGCCATTGGGGATGTTCACGCCCACGATGTCGGCGTCGCCGATGTTGTCCAGGTACTTGACCAAGGCGCGGATCGAGTTGCCGTGCGCGGCGATCACGATGCGCTGGCCTGCCTTGATGGCCGGGGCCAGGGAGTCGTTCCAGCAGGGCAGCACGCGGGCGACGGTGTCCTTGAGGCATTCCGTCAGCGGCACGGCGTCCGCCGGCAGCTTGGCGTAGCGCAGGTCCTGGCGCTGGCCGCGCGGGTCGTTGGCCTCCAGGGCGGGCGGCGGGGTGTCGTAGCTGCGGCGCCAGATCAGCACCTGCTCGTCGCCGTACTGCTTGGCCATGTCGGCCTTGTTCAGGCCCTGCAGGCCACCGTAGTGGCGCTCGTTCAGGCGCCAGTCCTTGACCACCGGCAGCCAGCTGCGGTCCATCTCGTCCAGGCAGTAGTTCAGCGTGTGGATGGCGCGCTTGAGCACCGAGGTGTAGGCGATGTCGAACTCGTAGCCCTCGGCCTTGAGCAGCTTGCCGGCGGACATGGCCTGGGAGACGCCGGTGGGGGTCAGCTCCACGTCGGTCCAGCCGGTGAAGCGGTTTTCGAGGTTCCAGGTGGATTCGCCGTGGCGGATCAGGACGAGCTTGTGCATGGGCGTGAGGGCGTTGGGAGCAGGAAAAAGGGGCATGGAGGCTGGCCGGACCGCGCCGGACAGCCCCACATTCTAAAATCCCGGGCTTGTCTGACCTGAAAGGTGCTTCGTGAGTTTTTTTCTCGACAACTGGATGCTGTTTGCCATCGCCCTGGCCTCGGGCGGGATGTTGATGTTTCCCGCCCTGACCTCGGGCGGCGGCGCGGCGGGCCTGACCCCCGCCGAAGTGGTGCAGCTGATCAACCGTGAGAAAGCCGCGGTGGTGGACGTGTGCGGGCCCGATGAGTTCGCGGCCGGGCACGTGACCGGTGCGAAGAACGTGCCGCTGCCCGAGCTGGAGGCCAAGCTGGCTGGTGTGGTGAAGAACAAGAACCTGCCGCTGGTGCTGGTCTGTGCGTCCGGCATGCGCTCCAAGCGCGCGGTGTCGATCGCCAAGAAGCTGGGCTACGAGAACGCCCATTCGCTGACCGGTGGCATGGGCGCCTGGCGCACCGCCAACCTGCCGGTCGAAAAGGCCTGAAACGGAGCGCACCATGGCCCACGTGAAGATCTATTCCAGCGACTATTGCCCGTACTGCAGCCGTGCCAAGGCCCTGCTGGCGCAGCGCGGCGTCACCGACTACGAGGAGATCGTGGTGGACGGCCGGCCCGAGGTGCGCGCCCAGATGACGCAGATCACCGGACGCACCAGCGTGCCGCAGATCTTCATCGGGCAGACGCACGTGGGCGGTTGCGACGACCTCCACGCACTGGACCGCCAGGGCGGTCTGGAGCCGCTGCTGCGGGGCTGAGAGCGTTGCCGCACTGCTGAGATAATCCGCCCTCGGGCCCGCTGCGGGAGACTTCCCGGGCGGGCCCTGTTCATTCCTGAATCATCCGAAAGCTCTTATGGCCGACCAAGATCCCGTTTTCCAGATCCAGCGCGTCTACCTCAAGGAGGCGTCCCTGGAGCAGCCCAATTCCCCGGCCATCCTGCTGGAACAGGAGCAGCCCTCGGTCGACATCCAGCTGGGCGTGGAAGCCACCCCTGCCGCCGAAGGCGTGTACGAAGTGGCTGTGACCGCCACGGTTCAGACCAAGATCAAGGACAAGACCGTGTTCCTGGTTGAGGTCAAGCAGGCCGGCATCTTCGAGATCCGCAACCTGCCGGAAGACCAGATGGGCCCGATCATGGGCATCGCCTGCCCGCAGATCGTGTACCCCTACCTGCGCGGCAACGTGGCCGACCTGATCCAGCGCGCCGGCTTCCCGCCGGTGCACCTGGCCGAAATCAACTTCCAGGCCATGTACGAACAGCAGCAGGCGCAGGCTGCCGGCGCTGTCACGCAGTAAGCCAGGCTTGAACCGCAGGCGATGAACATCGTCGTTCTCGGTGCCGGTGCCTGGGGCACGGCGCTGGCCATTGCGGCCGCCCGTCTGCCGGGCACTCCCCACCAGGTGACCCTGTGGGCGCGCGACGCGGCGCAGGTGGCTGCCATGCGGGCCGAGGGTGAAAACGCCCGATATCTCCAGGGCGTGACCCTGCCGCCGGCCCTGCGGCTGGCGGGCGATGCCGAGCCCTGGCCGACCGCTGCGCTGGCCGGGGCCGATCTGGTGGTGGTGGCCACCCCGATGGCAGGTCTGCGCGGCATGCTGGAGCGGCTGGCGGACCAGGGTTCGCCGGTGGCCTGGCTCTGCAAGGGCTTCGAGGCGCCTCGTGAGGGTGGTGGGTCACCGGGCCTGCTTGGTCACGAGATCCAGGCCGCCGTGGCGCCCAGGCTGAAGGCGGGGGTGCTCAGCGGTCCCAGTTTTGCGCAGGAAGTGGCGCGCGGCCAGCCGACCGCCCTGGTGGCGGCCAGCGCCCACGCCGAGGTTCGCGACGCCCTGGTGAGCGCGTTCCACGGCCCGTCGCTGCGCATCTATGCCAACGACGACGCGGTCGGGGTCGAGGTGGGTGGTGCGGTCAAAAACGTGCTGGCGATTGCCACCGGGCTGTGCGACGGCCTGGCGCTCGGGCTCAACGCGCGGGCCGCGCTGATCACGCGCGGGCTGGCGGAAATGACCCGCCTGGGCCTGGCGCTGGGGGCGCGCGCCGACACCTTCATGGGGCTCTCGGGTCTCGGGGATCTGGTGCTGACCGCGACCGGTGATCTCTCACGCAACCGCAAGGTCGGCCAGCTGCTCGCGCAGGGGTTGAGCCTGCAGCAGGCGGTGGACTCTCTGGGGCACGTGGCGGAGGGTGTCTACAGCGCCCGGACCGTGGTGCAGCGCGCCCGCCTGCTGGGTGTCGACATGCCGATCAGCGAGGGCGTGGTGGCCCTGCTCGACGGGCGCTTGCAGCCCGCCCAGGCGGTCGCGGCCCTGATGGGGCGCGACCCCAAGGAAGAAACCTTCTAGATTTCGAAGTTGTCGATGAGGCGGGTGCGACCCAGTCGGGCGGCGCCCAGCACCACCATCGACAGCGGCGTCAGCGCATCTTCCGCGCGCGGCGGCTGCAGGTCGGCGCGGCGCCGCACGGTCAGGTAGTCGGGCTGCCAGCCGCGCAGTGCCAGCGCGCGCATCGCCTGCGCTTCCAGCGCCTCGCGCTTCTCGGGCAGCGAGCCGGCGGCGGCCAGAGCGTCGCGCGCCAGCGCGCGCAGCGACATCGACAGCTGCACCGCTTCAGCGCGCTCGGACTCGCTCAGGTAGCCGTTGCGAGAGCTGAGCGCCAGCCCGTCGGCGGCCCGCTGCGTTTCACCGGCCAGGACCTGAATCGGCATGCAGAATTGTTGCACCATGCGGCGGATCACCATCTGCTGCTGGTAGTCCTTCTTGCCGAACAGCGCGTAGCGCGGGCCTTTGGCTTCGGAGAAGACGCACTGAAACAGCTTCATCACCACGGTGCAGACGCCGATGAAGAAGCCGGGCCGGAAGTGGCCTTCCAGAATGTCCGCCAGATCCGCGGGCGGCTGAATCTTGTAGCCCTGTGGCTCCGGGTACAGCTCCTTCTCGGGCGGCGCAAAGACGATGTCGCAGCCGGCCTGTTCCAGCCGGGCACAGTCGGCCTGCAGGGTGCGCGGGTAGGTGTCGAAGTCCTCATGCGGGGCGAACTGCAGCCGGTTGACGAAGATGCTGGACACCGTCACGTCGCCCAGCGGTTGTGCCTGGCGGACCAGGTCGAGGTGACCATCGTGGAGGTTGCCCATCGTGGGAACGAAGGCAGGGGACTGGAAGGGGGCCAGCGCGTCGCGCAGGTCGGCAATGGTGTGGACGAGTTGCATGTGAGGGGGCAGGGTGGGTCGGGTGGTGCCGCGGGAAGGATTTACCAGGCGTGTAGCTTGTCGTCCGGGAAGCTGCCGTCCTTCACGGCGACGACATAGGCGGCCATGGCATCGCGCACGCTGGCGGCGCCATCCATGAAGTTGCGAACGAATTTGGGGTTCTTGCCCAGGTTGATGCCCAGCATGTCGTGCATCACCAGCACCTGGCCAGCCGTGCCTTTGCCGGCGCCGATGCCGATGGTGTGGCAGGTGGGCAGCGCCGCCGTGATCTCGGCGGACAGGGCTGCTGGCACCATCTCCAGCACCAGCATGGTGGCGCCAGCGTCCTGCAGCTCCAGCGCTTGCGTACGCAGGGTGCGCGCCGCGGCTTCGTCGCGGCCTTGCACGCGGTAGCCGCCGAGCGAGTGAACGGTCTGGGGCGTCAGGCCCAGGTGGGCGCAGACCGGGACGCCGCGTTCGACCAGAAAACGGACGGTGTCGGCGGTCCAGCCACCACCTTCGAGCTTGATCATGTGGGCACCCGCGTGCAGCAGCTGCGCTGCGCTGCGCATGGCCTGTTCCTTCGACTCGTGGTAGCTGCCAAACGGGAGGTCGCCGATGACCCAAGCGGTGCCCTGCACCCGGCGCAGGCCACGCACCACGCTTTCGGTGTGGTAGACCATGGTCTCCAGCGTGACGCCGGCGGTGCTCGACAGCCCCTGGCAGACCATGCCCAGCGAATCGCCGATCAGGATGCACTCCACACCGGCGGCGTCCGCCACCGCCGCGAAGGTGGCGTCGTAGGCGGTGAGCATGGTGATCTTTTCGCCGCGGTCGCGCATTTCCTGCAGCCGGGGCAGGCTGACCGGCTTGCGCTGCGGCAGCGGAGACGCCGAGGGCAGGGTGCCGTAGGGTGTGCCGGTGGCGGGTGCTAGGGAGGCGGTCTGGCTCATGGTGATGTCCCCTCGGCGGGTGGTCGATTTGGGGCGCACTATAGTCCATCCCGCCCATTCGTTCCCGTTATGCTCCGCCCCATGAAACACCTCTCTGAATTCGATGCCTCGGACGTGGCCGAACTGGCGCGAGCCGACGTCACGCGCGCGCTGGCCGAGGACGTCGGCGCGGGTGACCTGACCGCCGCGCTGGTCGATGCCCGCCGTCCGGCCCGGGCCCGCATCCTGGCCCGCGAAACCGCGGTGATCTGCGGTCGCCCCTGGGTAGAGGCGGCGGTGCGGGCCTGCGATCCGTCGGCGCGCCTGAACTGGCAGGTGGAGGAAGGTGGGCGCTGTGCCGCCGACCAGGTGGTCCTGCACATCGAGGGCAACGCCCAGGCCCTGCTGACTGCCGAACGCACCGCGCTCAACTTCCTGCAACTGCTGTCCGGGGTGGCGACCAAGACGTCGGTGTTCGTGGACGCTGTGAGGGGCACGCGCGCGGCCATCGTCGACACGCGCAAGACCATCCCCGGCCTGCGCCTGGCGCAGAAGTACGCCGTCAAGACGGGCGGCGGCGTGAACCACCGCATCGGCTTGTACGACGCGGTGCTGATCAAGGAAAACCACATCGCTGCGGCGGGCGGCGTGGCCGCGGTGCTCAAGCGGGTGCAGGAAACAGCCCCTCAGGCGCGTTTCGTCGAGATCGAGGTCGAGACGCTGGCGCAACTGGACGAGGCCCTGGCCTGCGGCGCGACCATGGTCCTGCTGGACAACATGGACATACCGACGCTGCAGGAGGCGGTGCGCCGCAACGCCGGCCGTGCCATCCTTGAAATTTCGGGGGGCGTCAACCTCGACACCGTGCGCGCTCTTGCGGAAACCGGGGTCGACCGCATCTCCATCGGAGCCCTGACCAAGGACGTGAAGGCCACCGATTTTTCCATGCGTTTCGAAACCCTCTGAGGGCCGACATGACCGCCAACGCCATCATCGACGTCGAATACGAACAGCCGGCCTGCCCGACCAGACACGCCTGGGCGCGGGTGCCGGTCGAGCCCGCTCCCAGCCAGCGCGCCGAACTCAAGGAGCGCATCCGCCGCCTGCTCAAGGAGCGCAACGCGGTCATGGTCTCGCACTACTACGTGCACCCGGACCTGCAGGACCTGGCCATCGAGACTGGTGGGATCGTCAGCGACTCGCTGGAGATGGCGCGTTTCGGCCGTGATCATGCGGCGCAAACGCTGGTGGTGTCGGGGGTGCGCTTCATGGGCGAGACGGCCAAGATCCTCTCGCCCGAGAAGACGGTGCTGATGCCCGACCTGGACGCCAACTGCTCGCTGGATCTGGGCTGCCCGATCGACGAGTTCAGCGCTTTCTGCGACCAGCACCCGGACCGCACGGTGGTGGTCTACGCCAACACCAGCGCGGCCGTGAAGGCGCGTTCGGACTGGCTGGTCACCTCCAGCTGCGCGCTGGACATCGTTCGCGCACTCAAGGACAAGGGCCACAAGATCCTGTGGGCGCCCGACAAACACCTGGGCGGCTACATCCAGCGCGAAACCGGCGCTGACATGCTGATGTGGACAGGTTCCTGCATCGTGCACGATGAGTTCAAGGCCTTCGAGCTGGAGGCGCTCAAGATGGAACATCCCAAGGCCAAGGTGCTGGTGCACCCGGAAAGCCCGGCCGAGGTGGTGAAGCTGGCCGATGCGGTGGGCTCGACCTCCGGCATCCTGAAGGCGGCGCACGAGATGGACGCACCGGAATTCATCGTGGCCACCGACAACGGCATGATGCACATGCTGCGCCAGCAAAACCCGGGCAAGGTTTTCATCGAGGCGCCCACGGCCGGCAACAGCGCCACCTGCAAGAGCTGCGCACACTGCCCCTGGATGGCCATGAACGGCCTGGCGGGCGTGGCCCGCGTGCTGGAGACGGGTGAGAACCAGATTCACGTCGACCCGGCGCTGATCCCGCGCGCGCGCCTGCCCATCGACCGCATGCTGGCCTTCACGGCTGCGCACAAGGCCGGTCAGGACGCGGGTGCGCTGGTTCCCAACATTGGAGCGGCCTGATCGGGCGACCCTCCAGGCCAAAGAAAAAGCCCGCTGATCAGCGGGCTTTTTCTGTGGGGCAGATCCGATCTTGATTGATCAGGTCGGCACTTTCTTGAGCATCTCCAGGCCAACCTTGCCTTCGGCGATCTCGCGCAGGGCGGTCACGCCAGGCTTGTTCTTGCTTTCGATTTTCGGTGCATGACCCTGGCTGAGCATGCGGGCACGGTAGGTGGCCGCCAGCACCAGCTGAAAGCGGTTGGGGATCTTTTCCAGACAGTCTTCGACGGTGATGCGTGCCATGAGCGGGCCTCGGTAGGAAAGCGGGGTATCAGGAGATGTTGAGCGCCTGGAAGGTGTCGCTGCGGGCGATGCGCTGGGCGGTGAACCGCAGGCGCTGCGCGTGGACGATGGCCTTGAGGTCGAACAAGGCGCGCTCGAACGACTCGTTGATTATAACGAAATCGAATTCCTTGGCGTGCGCCATCTCCTGGGCGGCATTCTTGAGGCGGACCTCGATCACGTCGGCGCTGTCCTCGGCGCGCCGCTCCAGCCTGGAACGCAGTTCCTCCCAGCTGGGCGGCAGGATGAAGATCAGCACGGCGTTCGGAAAGATGCGCTTGACCTGGATGGCACCCTGGAAGTCGATCTCCAGGACCACGTCGGCTCCCTGGGCCATGCGCTGCTCGATCGCGTGCTTGGAGGTGCCGTAGCGGTTGCCGTGCACGTGCGCCCATTCCAGGAACGCATCCTGTGCCACCATCTGGTCGAAGGTTTCGCGGCTGACGAAGTAGTACTCGCGACCATGCACCTCCTGGCCACGCGGCGCCCGGGTGGTGTGCGAGATGGAGGGCGAGACGCGCTGGTCGAGCTCCATGAGGGCCTTGACCAGGCTGGATTTTCCGGCCCCGCTGGGGGCCGCAACAACAAACAGGTTTCCCGGGTATTGCATCAGTTCATTCCAGGTTCTGGACCTGTTCACGCATCTGCTCGATCAGCACCTTCATGTCCACCGAAATGCGGGTGAGTTCGAGGCTGGAGGACTTGGAGCCCAGGGTGTTGGCTTCGCGGTGCAGTTCCTGGATCAGAAAGTCCAGCCGTTTGCCCACATCGCCGCCCTTTTTGATGAGCCGCTCGATCTCCACCAGGTGGGAGTCCAGCCGGGTCAGTTCTTCGGCCACGTCGATGCGGATGGCGAAGGCGGTGGCCTCGGCCAGGGCGCGTTCCTGCACCGCGTCGGTGGACAGGGTCGGTGTGCCGCTGGCGTTGCCGGCGCCCAGCGCCTCGTTCCAGCGGTCGATGAAGCGCTGACGCTGCTGGGCCACCAGTTCGGGGATCAGCGGTTGGGCTTCGCGGGCGAGCAGGCGCAACTGCTTCAGGCGGTCCAGCAGCATGTCGGCCAGCCGTTTGCCTTCGCGTTCACGCGCACCCAAAAAGCTGTCCAGAACGGTCTGGGCGAGGGCGATCAGGTGGTCGTGCAGCCCGCTGGGCAGGGCCTGCTGGCGGGAGGTCAGCTGGATGAGTTCGGCGACCGACAGCGGTGCGGCCTTGGGGTGCCAGGCGACGATGCTGTCCTGCAGACCGACCAGACGCTGCAGCTCGGCGGGTGAGGGGGTGCGCAGCCCGCTTTCCGTGCGACCTTCGATCCAGGCGCGGACCTCGACCTTGCCG
Organism: Hydrogenophaga sp. NH-16; assembly: GCF_004006415.1. Taxonomy (NCBI): domain Bacteria; kingdom Pseudomonadati; phylum Pseudomonadota; class Betaproteobacteria; order Burkholderiales; family Comamonadaceae; genus Hydrogenophaga; species Hydrogenophaga sp. NH-16. The sequence goes on along the minus strand of NZ_CP029344.1, from coordinate 390,947 downwards.
CGTTTGAGGCGCGCGCCGAGCAGCTCCCGCAGTGCCGGCTCGGTGCCGCGCAGCTCGTCGGACATCTTGAAGGCCAGGTCCAGGAAGCGGCTGTTGACCGATCGAATCTCCATGCCCAGCACGGGCAGGGGATCGCGGCCGGCCTCGTCCGCAGGCCCGGTGTACTGGGCCGTGGCATAGCCGGTCATGCTGTAAACTGCCATGAGACTGGGTCCGATCCGGTTGAATGGTCCACAACGAGGCGTTCCGGACTCCTCCCGAATTATGTCAAAGGTCAAACCAGCTTCCTTGCCACCGGACACGGTGATCGGTGGTTACCGGATCGTTCGCAAGCTGGCGGCGGGCGGTTTTGGCGTCGTTTACCTGGCTGTCGACACCGAAGGTCAGCAGGTGGCCGTCAAGGAATACCTGCCGTCGTCGCTGGCCACCCGCGCTCCGGGCGAACTGCTGCCGCAGGTCCAGCCCGAAAAGCTGTCGCTCTACCGCCTGGGCCTCAAGAGCTTCTTCGAGGAAGGCCGCGCCCTGGCCCAGATCTCCCACCAGTCGGTGGTGAGCGTGCTGAATTTCTTCCGCGAGAACGAGACCGTGTACATGGTCATGAACTACCTGGAGGGCTCGTCCCTGCAGGAGTTCATCATCACCGCGCGCGAGCTGAAAAAGCAGAAGGTGTTTCGCGAGTCGACCATCCGTTCGCTCTATGACGAGGTGCTGCGCGGTCTGCGGATCGTGCACCAGCACAAGATGCTGCACCTGGACATCAAGCCGGCCAACATCTTCATCACCGACGACAACCGGGCGGTGCTGATCGATTTCGGCGCCGCGCGCGAGGTGCTGAGCAAGGAAGGCAACTTCATCCGCCCGATGTACACGCCCGGCTTTGCCGCGCCCGAGATGTACCGCCGCGATTCGAGCATGGGGCCGTGGACCGACATCTACGCCATCGGCGCCTGCATCTATGCCAGCATGCAGGGCTATCCGCCCAACGACGCGCCGCAGCGGCTGGAGAAAGACCGCCTGTCGCTGGCGCTGTCCCGTCTGCGCGGTGTGTACTCCGACAACCTGATCGAGGTGGTCGAATGGTGCATGTCGCTCGATCCGCTGTCCCGCCCGCAATCGGTGTTCGCCCTGCAGAAGGAGCTCAGCCGCGAGACCGAACGCAGCTACACCAAGCTGACGGTGGCCGAGAAGATGCGCCTGCAGTTCGACAACATTGTCTCGGACAACAAGAAGTCGACCCGCAAGACCACCGCTGGCGGAACCAAGTTCAAATGAAGTTCTCGGTCTACCAGATCAGCCGTCAGGGCGGTCGGGAGCGCAACGAAGACCGGATGGGCTATGCCTACACCCGCGAATCCGGTCTGTTCGTGCTGGCCGACGGCATGGGTGGACACCCCGAGGGGGCGATGGCAGCGCAACTGGCGCTGCAGACGTTGTCGGCCTACTTCCAGAAGGCCGCCAACCCGACGGTCAAGGAAGTGCCGGAGTTCCTCTCCAGTGCGCTGATGGCGGCCCACCACCAGATCATCCGCTACGCCGCCGAGAAGGGCATGCTGGACACGCCCCGCACGACGCTGGTGGCAGCGGTGATGGAGCGTGGTTCCATGCACTGGGTGCACTGCGGCGACTCGCGTCTCTACCTGATCCGCAACGGCGAGTTGCTCACACGTACGCGCGACCACTCCTATATGGAGCAGCAGGCGCACCTGGGGCGTGCCACTTCGCACATCAACCGCAACATCCTGTTCACCTGTCTGGGGTCGCCGGCCAAGCCGGTGTTCGATCTCTCCGGGCCGGTGCAACTGCAGCAGGGCGACCGCGTGCTGCTGTGCTCCGACGGGCTCTGGGGCACGGTCAAGGACTTCGAGATCGCCTCCGAAATGGCGTCGCAGCCGCTGGAGCAGGCGGTGCCCGAGCTGGTCGAGATGGCGCTCAAGCGCGGCGGCCCGCGCTGCGACAACGTGACGGTGCTGGCGATGGAGTGGGAAACCCCGGACGAGTACCAGACCACGCGCATTTCCACCGAAGAGATCGAAGAGGGTGTCTTTGCATCCACCATCCAGTCCGGTGTGCCCGATCCCACGATCGAGGACATGGACGACGAGGCGATCGAGCGTTCGATCGCCGAGATCAATGAAGCGATCCGGCGCACCGCCGAACGCAATTCCTGAGGTTTTCCCATGAGCATTTCCAGCCGGCCCGGTCAGCGGGCCAACGATTCGTTGCGCCCGGTGCGCATCACCCGCGGTTACACCATGCACGCCGAAGGGTCGGTGCTGATCGAGTTCGGCCACACCAAGGTGCTGTGCACTGCTTCGGTGGAGGAAAAGGTGCCGCCGCACAAGAAGGGCAGTGGCGAAGGCTGGGTGACGGCCGAATACGGCATGCTGCCGCGCGCCACCCACACCCGCAGCAGCCGTGAGGCCGCCAAGGGCAAGCAGAGCGGGCGCACGCAGGAGATCCAGCGCCTGATCGGTCGCTCGCTGCGCGCGGTGTTTGACCTCAAGGCCCTGGGCGAGCGCACGATCTCGCTGGACTGCGACGTGCTGCAGGCCGACGGCGGCACGCGCACCGCGAGCATCACCGGTGCGTTCGTCGCGGCCCAGGATGCGGTCAACAAGCTGATTGCCGAAGGCAAGCTGGGTGCTTCCCCGATCAAGGACCACGTGGCTGCGATTTCGGTCGGCATCCTGGACGGCCAGCCGCTGCTGGACCTGGAGTACGTCGAAGACTCGGCCTGCGACACCGACATGAACGTGGTGATGACCGGTGCCGGCCACTACGTGGAGGTGCAGGGCACGGCCGAGGGCGCAGCCTTCACCCGCAGGGAAATGGACGCGCTGCTGGCGCTGGCCGACAAGGGCATCGGCGAGCTGATCGTGGCGCAGAAGAAGTCGCTCGGCGAATGAAACTGGTCCTCGCCTCCAACAACCAGGGCAAGTTGGCCGAGCTGCAGGCCCTGTTCGCGCCGCTGGGCGTGGAACTGGTGCGCCAGGCCGATCTGGGCATTCCCGAGGCGCCCGAGCCGCACAAGACCTTCATCGAGAACGCGCTGGCCAAGGCGCGCCACGCGTCGCAGGTGAGCGGCCTGCCCGCACTGGCCGACGACGCGGGCCTGTGCGTCGAGGCCTTTGGCGGTCTGCCGGGCGTGGACACGGCCTTCTACGCCACGCAGTTCGGTTACGAGAAAGGCGACGACAACAACGTGCGGGCGCTGCTGGAGCAGATGCGGGGCATCACCGACCGCCGCGCGGCGCTGGTGAGCACGCTGGTGGCGCTGCGCAGCGCCGACGATCCGGAGCCGCTGGTGGCCACGGGCCGTGCAGCGGGACTGATCACGCAGGAGCCCATCGGCGACCAGGGCTTTGGTTTCGATCCCGTGCTGCTGCTGCCCCCGTTCGGCAAGACCTTTGCCCAGCTGCCCGCCGAAGTGAAGAACGCCAACAGCCACCGCGGCAAGGCAGCGCAGCAGATGCTCTCCCTCATGCGCGAGCGCTGGTTCGCCCAGCCATGAACGAGACCCCGCACTGGAGCGACATCCGCCACTGGATGCGCCCCGGCACCCTGCAGCTGCAGGGATTGCCGCCGCTGTCGCTCTACATCCACCTGCCCTGGTGCCTGAAAAAGTGTCCGTACTGCGATTTCAACTCGCACGAGTGGAGCGCGACCTCGGCACCGGGCCAGCCGTTGCCCGAGCAACCGTACCTGGATGCGCTGCGGGCCGACCTGCAGGCCGCGCTGCCGCTGATCTGGGGGCGTCCCATCCACAGCGTGTTCATCGGCGGCGGCACGCCCAGCCTGTTCTCGCCCGAGGCGATCGACCGCCTGCTGGGCGACGTGCGGGCGCTGACGCGCCTGGACGCCGATGCCGAGATCACGCTCGAAGCCAACCCCGGCACCTTTGAGAAGGAGCGCTTCCGGGCCTTCCGGCAGGCGGGCGTGACGCGCCTGTCGATCGGCGTGCAGAGCTTCCACGACGCGCACCTGAAGGTCCTGGGCCGGGTGCACGATCGCGCGCAGGCCATGGCGGCGGTGGAAGAGGCGGCGGGCGCGTTCGACACCTTCAACCTGGACGTCATGTACGCGCTGCCGGGCCAGACGCTGGCGCAGTGCGAGGACGACATCCGCACCGCGCTCGGCTTCAACCCGCCACACATCTCGATCTACCACCTGACCATCGAGCCCAACACGGTGTTCGCCAAGTTCCCGCCGGTGGTGCCCGAGGACGACGATGCCTACGCGATGCTCGACCGCATCACCGAGCTGACGACCGCGGAGGGACTGGAGCGCTACGAGGTGTCGGCCTATGCGCGGCGCGGCCACCGCTGCCGGCACAACCAGAACTACTGGCAGTTCGGCGACTACCTGGGCATCGGCGCAGGCGCCCACAGCAAGCTGAGTTTCGCGCACCGGGTGGTGCGACAGGTGCGGGCGCGCGAGCCGCGGCTGTACATGGACAAGGCCATGGCGGGCGACGCGGTGGTGGGCGTGGAGGAGGTCGCGCGGCGCGACCTGCCGTTCGAGTACATGCTCAACGCGCTGCGGCTGCGCGAGGGCTTCAGCCTGACGGACTTCAGCGCCCGAACCGGTCTGCCGCTCTCCGCCATCGATGGCGCGCTGCGCGAAGGTCTGGCCAAGGGCTGGCTGGCGCAGGACGGTGTGTGGGTGGCGCCCACCACACGCGGTTTCGATTTCCTGAGCGACCTTCAGTCGCTGTTCCTGCCCGGCTGACTCAGGTTCAGCGGTAGCGCTGGCAGTACCCGGTGGGCCGGAAGTCGTGCAGGAACAGGGCCCCACCCTCCAGCAGGTAGGTTTGCAGGGGCGGGGACACACTGCGGAGCGCGTCCAGGAACGCCAGGTTGTTGGCCACGATCTGGTTGGTGGCCAGCACCCAGGTCCGGCCCGAGGCTGGGTCCTGGCAGATGCGCCGTACCGTGGAGCGGATGTTGTGGATCTCGTTGATGGTGGGCTGGTAGACGAACCGGGGCAGGTCGGCCAGCCCCGTGCGGGGGGCGTAGAAGCTGTAGGCGGGGTAGGTCCAGCTGCTGAGCATGGCGTGGTCACCGGGCTGGCGGTGGTCGGCGATGAACTGCAAGGCGCCCCGGATGTCCTGGTAGTTGTGGGGGTGCCGGACGAAGTGCAGGCTCAGACGCAGGGGCATCCACAAGACGCCAGCGGCCAGGCCCGCCGCCAGCCAGGGGGCTGCCCGCCGAAGGGGCAGCTCGTGCAGCTGCTGCACCAGGGCCGCCAGAGCGAGGAACACGAACGGCACCAGAAACAGGATCAGGCGGGCGCGGAACGGGTACTGGTGGAGCGCGGAGGCTCCCAGCACCGCCATCAGCGTGACAGCGCCCATGGCGGCGGCCCGCACCCGCTGGAACGCCAGCGCCACGCTGCCCAGCACGGTCAGGGCCAGCAGCGCGTGCACCGAACCGCTGAACCAGCCGGGTAGCACCTCGCGGAACGCCGTGCCCATCTGCAGGAAGCACAGGTACACCAGGCCCAGGGCCGCTTCCCGGAACCAGTGGAGGTCGGCCAGCGTGGAGGGGGGAATGGGGGCGAAGCTGGCAGCCCAGAAGCCGGCGAGGTAGGCGTTGTGCGGCACCGACCGGAGGGCCACGAGGTAGTCGGCCACGAAGCTGGTCAGCCAGACCAGGCCAACGGCATTCACCGCGAGCCAGGCCCTGAGATCCCGTCGCCGCGCCATCTCCAGCCAGAGCGCGAGCCCGCTGCCGGCGAGCACGAAAAGTATTGCGTGGGAGCACCAGATGCCGACGGCGCCCGCCAGCGCGAGCCAGAACGCATCCTCGCGCCAGTGGTCGGGCCTGAACCGCAGCGTCAGCCACAGAATGAGCAGGGTGCCGAGCACGTCGCCCTGGTACTGCTTGAACTCGGCGCTGTAGTACACCAGCACCGGCGAGATCGACACCAACCCCACCAGGGTGGCGCGGGCTACCGACGAAGCAAAAGCCAGCCGGGCGAGGGCCACCGTCAGCGGCAGCGTGGCCAGGCCGCTGAGCAGGGACACCAGGCGCAGCGTCCATTCGTGGGTGCCCAGCAGGACAGTCACCAGCTTCACCAGCACCAGGTAGCCGACCGGGGCCGCCTGGTTGTTGGCCAGTGGTTCAAAGACCAGCTGCGCAAAACCCCGGTCAGCGAACGCCGTCGCCAGCAGGGTTTCGTCGTGCCAGAAGGAGCGGTTGAAGATGAATTGCTGCAGGCGCAGGGTGCTGCCCGCGGCAACGATCAGCCAGAGCCACAGGCCGTTCGAGCGCAGCAGGTCTCGCACGGCGGGCAAACGGTGTGTGGTCGCTGGTGCGGTGGTGGCCATGATCTCCCCCGATTCGTCTGGTGTCGGGGCCGATGCCCGCCGCACCGGTGGCGGCGACGGCATGCTCCGCAGAGGCGGCACTATACGCACGCGAACTTAAGAGATCCTTGATTTTCTTAAGGAAAACCTGAGCCTGGGGCAGCGGGCCATTTCGCTGTCGTCGGTGGTGACAAGGTGCCACCGCCGACGATGGGTCGGGTGATGGGTGGAAAACAGAAACGGGCCGCGATGAACTGACTGACTGGCTTCGAAATACGAGGGGACTTCACGTGTTCTCGGCACGCGGCGCCGGAGCGTACTATTCAGTTACGGAGAGACAGTAATACGGTACGATTTCAAAGACACCAGCAAAGTTTATTGATGGCAACAAGGATGCGTATGACCAATGTAGAGTGGCACGGCAGCAGTGGCACGAAGTCGCTCCGGCAGACTGTCGAAGAAGTCCTTGACGCGACAATGCAGGAGGAGTTTCGCCATTTCGACCTTCATGTTGATGGTAGGGCCGCCGTTCGGGATGAGAATCCAGAGTGGCCCAGTTATCTGGCGTCTCACCGCCATGAGTACGTGCGAACGATTTGCGACGTGCTTGACTTCTCTCGAAAGACGGGAGCCAAGCGCGTACTCGAGATCGGTGCCTTTTTCGGGTTGGTGTGCCTCACCCTTAAGAAGTTTGGCCTTGATGTGGTAGCTGCTGACATCCCTGAGTATATGGAGATGCCGGAACAGATCGAGCGATTCGGCCGAAACGGCGTTACGAGAGCATCGGTACGTCTGCAGGAATACCTTATGCCGTTCGACGACGAGCGCTTCGATATCATCATCATGACCGAGGTTCTTGAACACTTAAACTTTAATCCGGTACCGCTGATTAAAGAGATAAATCGTATTGGTGCAAAGGATTCGCTATTTTATCTGTCTCTGCCGAATCTGGCCTATTACAGAAATAGAGTTGGATTCCTGTTCGGCAAATCCATGCTTCAGCCTATTGCGACCTACATCGAGCAGGTAACACCGGGGAGCCTCGAAATCGTGAACGGGCACTGGAGGGAGTACACGAAAGCAGAAATTGCAGAGTTGCTGATGTGCCTCGGCTACCGCATCGAAAGGCACTACTTTTTCAGCATTGTTGACGTCCTTCCCAATCCAACACTGAAAAACAGGTTGACGCGACTAGTGTTTTCTCTGCTGCCTTCATTCAAGGAGAATCAGACGGCTCTTGCGATTCGCTCGAATAGAAGCGAACTTCCAATTTACATTCCTCGAACTGTTCACGCTACACTGCGGTCAGTTTGATTGACCCATGAGCGGACGAGGGTGCCACTATGGAGAAGCATTCAAGGATGCCGAGTCAGCAGTCGATCTTGTCTATTGCCGTCCACTGTCGACCATCACAATCGAAAAATTGATGGTAGAAACAATGGTGTTTAGAAACAAAAATGCGGCCCGGAGGCCGCATTCTTCCTGATGTCCTGGCGGAGACGGTGAGATTCGAACTCACGGACCCTTGCGGGTCGGCGGTTTTCAAGACCGCTGGATTAAACCACTCTCCCACGTCTCCGGAGTGGGCGGCATTGTAGCCGCCTGCGTGCTCAGTTCGAGGCTGAGGCGGTCAGCATGCCGCGCTGTTCGATGAAGCGCACCACGTCCTGCACGCCGTCCAGGGTCTTGAGGTTGGTCATCACCCAGGGCTTGCGCGCGGTGTCTGGCCGCATGCGCGCGGTGTCCTGTTTCATCACCTCCAGGTCGGCGCCCACGTGCGGGGCCAGGTCGGTCTTGTTGATGACAAACAGGTCGCTCTTGGTGATGCCGGGGCCGCCCTTGCGCGGGATCTTCTCGCCGGCCGCCACGTCGATCACGTAGATGGTGAGGTCGCTCAGCTCGGGGCTGAAGGTGGCGGCCAGGTTGTCGCCGCCGGATTCGACGAACACGATGTCGGCGTCCGGGAAGTCGCCGAGCATGCGGTCGATGGCTTCGAGGTTGATGGAGCAGTCCTCGCGGATGGCGGTGTGGGGACAGCCGCCGGTTTCGACGCCCATGATGCGTTCGGCCGGCAGCGCGCCGCTGACGGTGAGCAGGCGCTGGTCTTCCTTGGTGTAGATGTCGTTGGTGATGGCGACCAGGTCGTAGCGCTCGCGCATGGTCTTGCACAGCATTTCGAGCAGCGTGGTCTTGCCGGAGCCGACGGGGCCGCCGATGCCCACGCGCAGCGGGGGCAGGGTCTTGGTGCGGTGGGGGATGTGGTGCAGGGCGGTCATCGTGTGCGTCTTCAGGAACGGAAAAGCCGTGAGTACTGGGTTTCGTGGCGGGCGCTCAGGATGGCGAGCAGGGGCGTGAAGGCCTGCCGGTCGTCGTCTCCCATCGACATCGCGTGGGCCACGGCGGCGGGTATGTCCGCCACCAGTCGCGCCAGCATGCGCTGGCCCGCACTCTGGCCCAGCGGCACCGACTTGATCGCGGCCTGCACCATGTTCTCGGCCCAGCCGAAGGCGAAGCCGGCCAGGCTGTCGGCCAGGGCGGCGCCCGAGGCCGCGGCGGCGCAGGCCATGGCGACCGGGTAGGTGGGTGGTTGCAGGTCGGCGGCCTGCAGGCGCTGCAGCACATCGCCGCCGAGCGCACCGAGCGACTGCGCCCAGGCCTGCAGCGAGCGCCCCATCTGTTCGGTCTGCAGGCGGAACTCCTGGGTCTCGCGGGTGCTGAGCACCCATTCATTGAGAGCACGGATGCGGGCCAGGTCATCGGCCTGCCAGGCGGGAATGGCCTGCGCCACCACCGCCAGGTCGCTGCGCGCGAGCGAGAGCTGCAGCTGGTCGGTGAGCCAGCCGGCGGCGCTGGCCTCGTCGTGCACGAGCCCGGCGTCCACCGCCGCCTCCAGCCCTTCTGAATACGAGAAGCCGCCGACCGGCAGGGCCGGCGAGGCGAGCCAGAGCGTGTGCAGCAGGCCCGCCGCCACGCTGGCCGGGGCGTCAGCCGTGGTCGTGGGCATGCGCGGGGTGGTGACCGTGACCATGGTCGTGCCCATGGTGATCGTGGTCATGGCTGTGGCCGTGGTCACCACCGTGGTGATGGCCGTGTCCATGGCCCGCGGCGTAAGCACCGCCCTCGGGTTCGAAGGGCTCGCGCACCTCGGCCACGTTCAGATGCATGGCGCGCAGCATGTCGGCCAGCACGTGGTCGGGCTCGATCTTCAGGTGGTCGGGCTGCAGCTCGATCGGCACGTGGCGGTTGCCCAGGTGGTAGGCCGCGCGCATGAGGTCGAAGGCGGGGTCGTGGTCGTGACCGTGGTGGTGGTCGGTGCAGGCGGTGATCCTGAGCACCGGCTGCGGCGCGGCGATCACGCGCAGCAGCGAACCGTCCTGCGTGATCAGCACGTCACCGCCGCGCACCACGGTGCCGCGCGGCAGGAACACGCCGACGCGGCGGCCGTCCGAGGACTCGGCGTCGAAGCGGCTTTTCTGGCGCACATCCCAGTCGAGCGTGACGGTGGCGGCGCGGCGCACCAGCACCGGCGCCAGGCCCTTGCCCTGTGGGACGAGTTTGGAGACTTGGAGCATGGAACTTCCCTGTTTTGCTATCAAAACAGGAAGTATCGCTGGGCCATGGGAAGTTTGCTGGCGGGCTCGCAGGTCAGCAGCACGCCGTCGGCGCGCACGGTGTAGCGCTGCGGGTCGATCTCCATCTTCGGCAGGTAGCTGTTGTGCACCATGCTGGCCTTGGTGACGCCGCGGCAGTGCTGCACCGCCACCGTGGTCTTGGCCAGGCCGTATCGCTGCGCCACGCCTGCGGCCTGCGCCGCTTGAGACACGAAGCTGAAGCTGCCTCTGGCCAGCGCACTGCCGAAAGCGCCGAACTGCGGCCGGTAGTGCACCGGTTGCGGCGTCGGGATGGAGGCGTTGGGGTCGCCCATGGAGGCCAGCGCAATGCTGCCACCCTTGAGGACCAGGGCCGGCTTGACGCCGAAGAAGGCCGGTTTCCAGATCACCAGGTCGGCCCATTTGCCGACTTCGAGCGAACCCACGATGTGCGACATGCCGTGTGCGATGGCCGGGTTGATCGTGTACTTGGCGATGTAGCGTTTGACGCGGAAGTTGTCGTTGCGCGAGCTGTCCTCGGGCAGCGCGCCGCGCTGCGACTTCATCTTGTCCGCGGTCTGCCAGGTGCGGATCACCACCTCGCCGACGCGTCCCATGGCCTGGCTGTCGCTGCTCATGATGCTGATCGCGCCCATGTCGTGCAGGATGTCCTCGGCGGCGATGGTTTCGCGGCGGATGCGGCTCTCTGCGAAGGCCAGGTCTTCGGGAATTGACGCGTCCAGGTGGTGGCAGACCATCAGCATGTCGACGTGTTCGTCGAGCGTGTTGACGGTATAGGGCATGGTCGGGTTGGTGGACGAGGGCAGGAAGTTCACCTCACCGACCACGCGGATGATGTCGGGCGCGTGGCCGCCACCCGCGCCTTCGGTGTGGAAGGCGCACAGCGTGCGGCCCTTGGTCGCCGCGATGGTGTCTTCGACAAAGCCCGATTCGTTGAGCGTGTCGGAGTGGATGGCGACCTGGGTGTCGGTCTCCTCGGCCACGTCCAGGCAGTTGCTGATGGCACTCGGCGTGGTGCCCCAGTCTTCGTGCAGCTTCAGGCCGATCACGCCGGCCTCGATCTGCTCGCGCAGCGGCGCCGGCTGGCTGGCGTTGCCCTTGCCCAGGAAGCCGATGTTCATGGGCAGGCCATCGGCGGCCTGCAGCATGCGCTCGATGTGCCAGGGGCCGGGTGTGCAGGTGGTGGCAAAGGTGCCGGTGGCGGGGCCGGTGCCGCCGCCGAGCATGGTGGTCACGCCCGAGGCCAGGGCCTCGTCCACCTGCTGCGGGCAGATGAAGTGGATGTGGCTGTCGATGCCGCCGGCGGTGACGATGTTGCCCTCGCAGCTGATGATCTCGGTGCCCGCGCCGATGACGATGTCCACGCCCGGTTGGGTGTCCGGGTTGCCGGCCTTGCCGATGGCCACGATGCGACCGTCCTTGAGGCCGATGTCGGCCTTGACGATGCCCCAGTGGTCGACGATGAGGGCGTTGGTGAGCACGGTGTCGACGGCGCCTTCGGCGCGCGTGCGCTGGCTTTGCGCCATGCCGTCGCGGATGGTCTTGCCGCCGCCGAATTTCACTTCCTCACCGTAGCCGCCGGCGGCCAGGGTGAAGTCTTTCTCGACCTCGATCAGCAGGCCGGTGTCGGCCAGACGCACGCGGTCGCCGACGGTGGGGCCGAACATGTCGGCGTAAGCGCGTTTGGGAATGCTGGCCATGATCTTTTGGGCTTGGTTCGCTGGAGTGGGAGCGGGGGTGTGGCGGTAGCGCGGCCGAGTAACGACCGCACACAGTCTTTTCGTTTGTCTGCTTGTCTCTGAAGGCTTCTGGTGCTTACAGTCGTCTGTGCACCGGTCGGTGCATGAACCGTGCCAGGGCGTCCGTCAGCGGGGCGGCTCCCACCTCTCCCCTCTTTCTTCCGTATCGGGTTGCCGATGAGAACTTCTGCTCCAGCTTCCTTTGTGGCCGCAGCCCTGGCGCTGCCTGTATTGCTTGCCGCATGCGGTGGTGGTGGCGGGGGTGGCGTTGACGGGGAAGGAGATGGCGGTGGAGATGCGACCACTGGCGCGCCTGTGCAGGCCGGAACACCGGGCGGCCGGGTGGCGGTGCCTGCGGCGGGACAGCCGGTCAACACCAGCCAGCCCGATCACGTGATCGGCAGTGGCACCCCCGCCAGCTGCACCGGGCAGGCGGTGGTGGATGCGGTGGCCCTGGGCGGCAAGATCCGGTTCAACTGCGGGCCGAACCCGGTCACCATCACCCTGCCGAGCACGGCCAAGGTCTTCAACAACCGGCCCGACGTCACGCTCGACGGCGGCGGTCTGGTGACGCTCAGCGGCGGTGACCGCGTGCGCATCCTCTACCAGAACACCTGCGACCCGGCCCAGGTCTGGACCACCTCGCACTGCAACAACCAGGAGACGCCCCGCCTGACGGTGCAGAACATCGGCTTCACGCAGGGCAACTCCACCGGCCAGCTCACCGATGGGGGCGGCGGTGGCGCGATCTTCGTGCGCGGCGGGCAGTTCAAGATCGTCAACAGTGTCTTCACCCGCAACCGCTGCGAGACCACCGGCCCCGACATGGGCGGCGGCGCCGTGCGGGTGCTCAGCATCTACCAGAACCGGCCGGTGTATGTGGTGGGCAGCACCTTCGGCGGTGGGCTGGGTCTGGGCAACAGCTGCTCCAACGGCGGGGCGCTCAGCAGCATCGGCGTGTCCTACAGCGTCTACAACAGCCTGCTCACGCACAACTCGGCGGTGGGCAACGGCGCCAACCCGGCCCGGGCAGGCACCCCCGGCGGCGGCAGCGGCGGTGCCATCTACAACGACGGCAACAGCTTCACGCTGTCGGTCTACGGCAGCATGGTCAGCGACAACTATGGTGTCGAGGGCGGCAGCGCGGTGTTCTATGTGAGCAACGACCGCAGCGGCCTCATGACGCTGTCCAACTCGGTGTTCGTGCGCAACCCGGCCACACGCTTCGGCACCGCCGGGCTGCCGGGCTTCTTTGTGCTGGCCGCGCCCGGCCAGCCGGTGGTGACGAACACCACCATTTCGCACTGAGGCTCAGGCCAGGGGGCCCTGGGTCAGACCGCGGAAGCCGTACACGACTCGGTCGCCGGAGAAATCCACCAGCTCCACCGTGCGCTGCTGGCCGGGCTCGAAGCGCACCGCGGTGCCGCTGGCGATGTTCAGGCGCTTGCCTTGCGCGGCGGCGCGGTCGAAGGACAGGGCCGCGTTGGTCTCGGCAAAGTGGTAGTGCGAACCGACCTGCACCGGGCGGTTGGCGGTGTTCTGCACCACCAGGGTCAGCGTGGCGCGGCCGGGGTTGAGGGTGTGTTCGCCCTCGCCGATCAGTAGTTCACCGGGGATCATGCGCGTGGCCCTACTTGCGGGACATCCAGATGGCGAAGCCGACCAGCGCGGCCACGCCGACAAAACCGAGCGCATCGGTGGCGTGCCAGTGGCTGCCGAAGAGGCCGTGGCCTTCGTGGGCGAACGCGGGGAGGGTGGCAAGGACAAGCGTGGGCCCGATGAGGTGTTTCATGTGTTGCTCCGGAAATCAGTCGATGGGTGTGTGGACCGTCACGAGCTTCGTGCCGTCCGGAAAGGTGGCTTCGACCTGTATGTCGGGAATCATCTCGGGCACACCCTCCATCACGTCGTCGCGGGTGAGCACCGTGCGGCCTTCGCTCATGAGCTGGGCGACGGTCTTGCCGTCGCGGGCGCCTTCCATCACGGCGGCGCTGATCAGGGCCACGGCTTCGGGGTAGTTGAGCCTGAGGCCACGGGCCTTGCGCCGCTCGGCCAGCAGGGCGGCGGTGAAGATCAGCAGCTTGTCTTTTTCTCTCGGTGTCAGTTCCATGGTCGGTCCTTGTTCTTTGGGGTCTGACAGCAAATCCCGTGCCCTCCCGGGGCCGGCACGAAAGCTGCACAAACCACCGCGTGAACCCAAGGCCTGATCCAGCTCCACCCCAGCGCATCATCAAGGTGCGCCGCGATTACAACAGCTGGGTCGGCCGCGAGACCATGGAGGACTATGCGCTGCGTTTCACGCCGCAGCGCTTCCGCCAGTGGAGCGAGTGGCGGGTGGCCAACACAGCGTTCGGCGCGGCCTCGTTCCTGATCCTCGAAGCCGTAGGCGCCACGCTGCTGGTGCAGGTCGGCTTTGTCAACGCCTTCTGGGCCATTCTTGCCACCGGGCTGATCATCTTCCTGGCCGGCCTGCCGATCAGCGTCTACGCCGCGCGCTATGGCGTGGACATGGACCTGCTCACGCGCGGCGCGGGCTTCGGCTACATCGGCTCGACCATCACCTCGCTGATCTACGCCAGCTTCACCTTCATCTTCTTCGCGCTCGAAGCGGCGGTGATGGCCTACGCGCTGGACCTGGCGCTGGACATCCCGCCGGCCTGGGGCTACCTGATCTGCGCGCTGGTGGTGATCCCGCTGGTGACCTACGGCGTGTCCATCATCAGCCGCTTCCAGGTCTGGACCCAGCCGCTGTGGCTGGTGATGATGGTCGTGCCCTTCGTGGCGGTCTGGGCGCTCGATCCGGGTGCGTTTTCCAATGTGGTGCATTACGGTGGCGAAAGTGGTGCGGGCAGGGTCTTCGAATGGCACCTGTTTGGTGCGGCGCTGACCGTGGGCATCGCGCTCATCACGCAGATGGGCGAACAGGCCGACTACCTGCGTTTCATGCCCGCGCGGCAGCCCGGCGGGGCCGTGCGCTGGTGGGCGGGCGTGCTGGCCGGCGGGCCGGGCTGGGTGGTGCTGGGCGTGCTCAAGATGCTGGGCGGCGCGCTGCTGGCCTACCTGGCCATCAGTCACATGGTGCCCACCGAGCGCGCGGTCGACCCCAACCAGATGTACCTGGCGGCCTACGAATACGTGTTCCCCAACTACGGCTGGGCGGTGGCGGCGACGGCGCTGTTCGTCGTGGTCTCGCAGCTCAAGATCAACGTCACCAACGCCTACGCCGGCTCGCTGGCCTGGAGCAACTTCTTCTCGCGCCTGACGCACAGCCACCCCGGCCGCGTGGTCTGGGTGGTGTTCAACACCCTGATCGCCTTCATGCTGATGGAGATGGAGGTGTTCCGCGCGCTGGGCGAGGTGCTCGGTCTCTACAGCAACATCGCCATAGCCTGGATCATGGCCGTGGTGGCCGACCTGGTGATCAACAAGCCACTGGGCTGGAGCCCCCAGGGCATCGAGTTCAAGCGCGCGCACCTGTACGACATCAACCCGGTCGGCGTGGGCGCGATGGGCCTGGCCTCGGTGCTGTCGATCACGGCGCACATGGGCCTGATGGGCGCAGGCGCCCAGGCCTTCTCGGCCGTGATCGCGATGGTGACGGCGCTGGTGACGGCGCCGCTGATCGCGTGGGCGACCCGAGGACGCTATTACCTGGCGCGCCAAGCAGACACCGGAACCTACCAGCGCTTGTCCGTTCAGCGGTGCTCGATTTGCGAACGTGAATATGAAGGCCCCGACATGGCCCACTGCCCCGCCTACCAGGGGCCGATCTGCTCCCTGTGCTGCACGCTGGACGCGCGCTGCGGCGACCTCTGCAAACCGCACGCGCGGCTGTCGGTGCAGTGGCAGTCGGCGCTGCGCACGGTGCTGCCGCAGCGGGTCTGGCCGTATCTGGAGGCGGGCCTGGCGCACTACCTGCTGCTGATGCTGGTGGTGGCGCCGGTGCTGGCGGCGGTGCTCGGGCTGCTGTACCGCCAGCAGGTCGAGGGACTGGACCAGGGCATCGCCGCGGTCGGTGATGTGGGCCTGCTCGACGCCGCGCTGCGCTCGGGCTTCCTGCGCGTCTACGCGGTGCTGCTGCTGATCGCGGCCACGGTGGCCTGGTGGCTGGTGCTGGCACACAAGAGCCGCGAGGTGGCGCAGGAAGAGTCCAACCGCCAGACCCGGCTGCTGATGCAGGAGATCGAATCGCACCGCCGCACCGACGAGCAGCTGCAACGCGCGCGCGAAATCGCCGATCAGGCCAACCAGGCCAAGAGCCGCTACATCAGCACCATCAGCCACGAGCTGCGCACGCCGCTCAACAGCATCCTCGGCTACGCGCAGCTGCTGCAGGAAGACCGCGAACTGGCGCCGCACCGCGCGCAGGCGATCCGCGTGATCTACCGCGGTGGCGAGCACCTGCTCTCGCTGATCGAGGGCACGCTGGACATCGCGCGTATCGAGTCGGGCAAGCTGCAGCTGGACGTGAAGCCGATGGCCTTCGCCGACACGGTGCGCGAGGTCGCCAGCATGTTCGAGCTGCAGGCGGCGGCCAAGGGCCTGCGCTTCGTGTTCGAACCCGGGCCGCGCCTGCCCGAGGCGGTGCGCGCGGACGAGAAGCGGCTGCGTCAGATCCTCATCAACCTGCTGGGCAACGCGGTGAAGTTCACGCGCGCCGGCGAGGTGCGGCTGACGGTGGGCCATGCGCGCGAGATGGCGGTGTTCGAGGTCAGCGACACCGGGCCGGGCATGACCACCGCCGAACTGGACCGCGTGTTCGAGCCCTTCGCGCGCGGGCAGCAGGCCGAGGGCGGCTCGGCGGCGGCGGGCGGCGGCACCGGTCTGGGCCTGACGATTGCCAAGATGCTGACCGACCTGATGGGCGGCGAGATGACGGTGCGCAGTGCGCCGGGCCAGGGCACGGTGTTCAGCGTGCGCCTGTTTCTGCCGGCGCTGCACGGCGCGGCCACGCGCCCGGCCGCGGTGGCGGCGCCGGTGACCGGTTACGAGGGCCCGCGCCGGCGCGTGCTGGTGGTGGACAACGAAGAGAGCGACCGCGAGCTGATCGCGCGCTGGCTGCAGCCGCTGGGCTTCGAGGTGCTGATGGCCACCAGCGGCCACGACGCGCTGGCCCTGCTCGACGGTGTGGCGCCGGGCAGCGAGCGCGCGCCGCACGCGGTCTTCATGGACCTGGCCATGCCCGGCATCGACGGCTGGGAGACGCTGCGCCGGCTGCGCGCCGCGGGCTGGTCGTCGGTACCGATGGCGGTGGTGTCGGCCAACGCCTTCGACAAGGGCCTGCAGGCCGACGCCGCCGACGGTCGCCCGGCCGACCAGGCCTTCTTCGTCAAGCCGGTGCGGCGCGACGACCTCACGGGCTGGCTGCAGCAGCAGCTCGGTCTGCGCTGGGTGCACGCGCCGGTGGCCGCCGAGGCCGCCACCGCAGCGACCACGCCGGCCGCTGTGGTGCCGCCGCCCGCCGAACACGACTTCTCGCCCCTGCTGGAGCTGGTGCGCCTGGGCTACGCCAAGGGTGTGATGCGCTGGCTCGACGACTGGGTGGCCAACCACCCCGACCAACTGGCGTTTGCCGACGCGCTGCGCGCCCTGGCGCGCGAGTTCCGCTTCGAGGCCATCGAACAGCGCCTGCTGCCGCTGGGCGCGGGCCAGGCTTCCTCCGACCGCACCGCATGATCCGCTCGCCCGACCACCCCTCCCCCGACGCCCCGCTGGCCGCCGAACCCGGCGCGGTGGTGCTGATCGTCGACGACGTGCCCGACAACGTGGCGCCGCTGCACGACGCGCTGGACGACGCCGGCTACACCGTGCTGGTGGCGCTGGACGGCGAGGCCGCGATCCGCCGTGCGCGCCAGGCCCTGCCCGACGTGGTGCTGCTGGACGCGGTGATGCCTGGCCTGGACGGCTTCGAGGTGGCGCGCTGCCTCAAGGCCGACCCGGCGACGGCGCACATCCCCATCCTGTTCATGACCGGCCTGACCGAGACCGAGCATCTGGTGGCGGCGCTGGAGGCCGGCGGCGTGGACTACGTCACCAAGCCGATCAAGCCGCGCGAGGTGATGGCGCGCATGGGCGTGCACCTGCGGCAGTCGCGCCAGAGCCGCCAGGGCGCGGTGGAGCGCAGCCAGGCGCGCAACGCGCTCGACGCCTTCGGCTACGCCACCATCACCGTGCGCGCGCGCGACGGCCGCCTGATGTGGCAGACGCCGCTGGCGCGCGACCTGCTGCAGCGCTACTTCGGCACCGAGGCGCCGGTGACACCTGCGCCGGTGCTGCAGTGGCTGGAGCGACTGCTGCCGGAGTTCGCGGCGCCGCCCGCGGCGGGCCAGCCGCTGCGCGAACCGCCGCGCCTGACCATCGACCAGGGGCCGCGCCGCCTGAGCTTCCGCCTGCACCAGCAGATCGGCGACGAGGACGAGGCCCAGGGGGAGCCGGGCGACTGGCTGATCGTGATGCAGGAGACCTCGGACGCCGCCGTGCTCGAAGCGCTGGCCCAGGCCTTCGGCCTGACCGCGCGCGAGGCCGAGGTGCTGTACTGGGTGGTCAAGGGCAAGATCAACCGCGACATCGGCGACATCCTCGGGTCGAGCCCCGCGACGGTGAAGAAGCACCTGGAACGCATCCACGCCAAGCTGGGGGTGGAGACGCGCACCGCGGCCGCAGCCATGGCCATCAACCGCGTGCCGTTGCTCCAGCCACGCGGCGGCTGAGCCGTTCAGTCGCGGGTGCCGAAGCGGTATTCGGTGCGGGCCCGGTAGGGCTGGCCCACCGCCACACGCATGAGCGGGAACGACGGGCAGTTCACCGCGTTGGGGTACTGCTGCGGCTCCAGGCACAGGCCCGCGCGGGGGCGGTGCAGCACGCCGTCTTTGCCGATGTCCGGCGTGGCGCCCGTGCCCAGTGCGCCTGCGGTGTAGACCTGCATCACGGGCTCGGTGGTCCACACATCGAGCGTGCGGCCCGAGGCCGGGCTGTGGGCCTGGGCCACGCGTCGCAGACCGCCGTCCGGTGGGCCGGCGAGTTCGTAGGCGTGGTCGATGTCGGGCAGGTCGCACAGCCGTCGCGGCTGGCGCAGGTCCAGCGCGTGGCCGTCCAGCAGCATGCGTTCGCCCGTGGCGACGTTGTCCGCATCGGCGGCCAGCAGCCGGTCGGCGAACACCTGCAGGCGGTGCTCGTCGATGAGGCGCTCGCCCGGTCCGTCGAGGTTGAAGAAGATGTGCGGCGCGAAGCTCGCGGGCGAGGCCGGGCTGGCGGGGCAGACCGCCACCGCCTCGTGCTCCACCACCAGGGTGGGGCCGTCGGTGAGGCGGTAGCTCAGCGTGAGGTCGACGATGCCGGGGTGCCGGTCCACCGAGGGCTCGAAGCGCAGGCGCAGCGTGAGCGCATCGGGCGCGTCCTGGTGGGCCGAGAACACGCGGTGGCGCGAGCCATTCGGGCCGCCGTGGATGCTGTGCGGGCCGGCGTTGGCGCCGAGGGTGTAGGCCGTGCCGTCGAGCGTGTAGCGCGCCTGCGCGATGCGGCCGGCGACGCGGCCAATGAAGGCGCCCATGGAGGGTGCGCCGGCCTGCAGCGCGGCCAGGCTGTCGTAGCCCAGGGCCACGTCGCCCCGCACGCCGTCGCGGTCGGGCACCAGGATCTGCAGCACCTTGGCGCCGAGGTTGCAGACGGCCACCTCCATGCCACTGGCGTGGCGCAGGCGGAACAGGGCGACCGGCTCGCCGCCGACTTCGCCAAAGAACCGGGCGGGGTCGAGTCGCGGGTGCTTCATGCGGTCGGCAGCGCTCGTCTGGCTCAGGTCACCGGTGCCGGGTTGAACAGCACCAGGTCGTTGTGCAGGCCCCACTTTTCGGCCCAGGTCTTCTCGCCGCTGGCCACCGCCAGCATGCGGTGGAACAGTTCCCAGCCCAGCTCGTCGATGCTGGCTTCGCCGCTGGCGATGCGGCCCGCGTTGATGTCCATCAGGTCGTGCCAGCGGCGCGCCAGGTCGTTGCGCGTGGCCACCTTGATCACCGGGCACTCGGCCAGGCCGTAGGGCGTGCCGCGGCCGGTGGTGAAGACGTGCAGATTCATGCCGGCAGCCAGCTGCAGCGTGCCGCAGATGAAGTCGCTGGCCGGCGTGGCGGCGAAGATCAGGCCCTTCTTCCTGACCTTCTCGCCGGGTGCGATCACGCCGTGGATCGGGCCGTTGCCGCTCTTGACGATGGAGCCCATGGCCTTCTCGACGATGTTGGACAGCCCGCCCTTTTTGTTGCCGGGCGTGGTGTTGGCGCTGCGGTCGGCCTGGCCGCGCGCCAGGTAGGCGTCGTACCAGCCGAGTTCGCGCACGATGGCATCGGCGACCTCTTGCGTCGCGGCGCGGCGCGTGAGCTGGTCCACCGCGTCGCGCACTTCGGTGTTCTCGCTGAACATCACCGTGGCGCCGGCGCGCACCAGCAGGTCGGTGGCAAAGCCCACCGCCGGGTTGGCGGTGACGCCGGAGAAGGCGTCGCTGCCGCCGCACTGCACGCCCACCACCAGCTCGCTCACCGGGCAGGTGGTGCGCTGGCGTGCGTTCAGGCGTTCGAGGTGGCCTTTGGCCTGCGTGAGGATGCTGTCGATCATCGACATGAAGCCGATGTGCTTCTCGTCCTGGAGCACGACCACGTCCGGCCCCTCGCGCTCGTCGCTGATCGGGATCGAGCCCGGCGGCAGCAGCCGCTCGGGCTGCAGCTTCTCGCAGCCCAGGCTGAGCACCATCACCTCGCCGCCGAAGTTGGGGTTCATCGCCAGGTTGCGCACCGTGCGGATGGGGATGATGGCGTCGGGCGCGTCGATGGCCACGCCGCAGCCGTAGCTGTGCGTCAGGCCCACCACGCCGTCGACGTTCGGGTATTGGGGCAGCAGGTCCCGTTTGATGCGTTCGACGGCGAATTCGAGCACCCCGGCCACGCACTGCACCGTGGTCGTCACGGCCAGCAGGTTGCGCGTGCCCACGCTGCCGTCGGCGTTGCGGTAGCCCTGGAAGCTGTGGCCTTCCAGTGGTGGCAGCTCGGCCGGCGGCTGCGGCGCGGGCAGGTCGTCGAAGCTGCGCGCGCCAGGCATCACCAGCCGCTGCTCGTTGACCCAGCCGCCCGCGGGAATGTCGACCGCGGTGTGGCCGATGACCACGTTGTAGCGGCGCACGGCGGTGCCGGCGGGCAGGTCGGCCAGCGCGACCTTGTGGCCCTGCGGCACGGCCTGCACGAGCGTCGGGCCATCGGGCAGGGCGGTGCCGGCGGGCAGGCCGCCGTCGTTGACGACCACCGCCACGTTGTCGTCGGGGTGGATGCGGATGGTGCGCGGGGTCACGGGGGCGTTCATGGTCGGCAGGCGGGGCGAAAGCGGGAAAGGGTCAGGCCGCGCGGGCGGGCAGGGGTTCACCGGCCAGGCCGGCATGCAGGTTGGCCAGCACCAGGTCGGCCATGGCCTGGCGGGTGTCGTGGGTGCCGCTGGCCATGTGCGGGGCCAGCACCACCTGGTCCATTGTCAGCAGGGCGGCGGGCACGCGGGGTTCGTCGTCGAACACGTCCAGCGCCGCGCCACCGAGTTCGCCGCTCTGCAGGCAGGCGACCAGTGCCGCCTCATCGACCACGCTGCCGCGCGCCACGTTCACCAGCAGGCCCTGGGGTCCCAGCGCGCGCAGCACCTCGGCGTTGACCAGGTGGCGGGTGCCGTCGCCCCCGGACACGGTGAGCACCAGGAAGTCGGCCCACTCGGCCAGCGCGGTCAGCGACGTTTCGTGGCGCCAGGCCACGCCTTCGGCCGGGCGGCGCTTGGTGTAGGCAACGTCCATGTCGAAACCCGCTGCGCGCCGCGCCACCGCCTGGCCGATGCGGCCCAGACCCACGATGCCCATGCGCTTGCCGCTGACGCGCGTGGTCAGCGGGTAGCGGCCATTGAGCCAGTCGCCGCGCCGCACGAAGCGGTCGGCCGCGGCGATGCGGCGCGCGCCGTCGATCAGCAGGCCCATGGCCAGGTCGGCCACGCAATCGTTCAGCACATCGGGCGTGTAGCCCACCGGCAGGCCCGCCGCGCGCGCCGCGTCCAGCGGCAGCCGGTCCAGGCCCACGCCGAAAGACGACACCACCTTCAGCGCCGGCAGCTGCGGCAGCCAGGCGGCCGGCACACCGACCGGTGCCGAGGTCACGACCGCCGTCACGCGCGCCGCATCGGTGCGGTCGGCCAGCGGCGCGTCGGCGGTGAGGGCCTGTGCGCTCAACACTTCGTGCTGTTCGCGCAGTGCCGCTTCCAGCGCCGGCATCAGCGGGCCGATCTGCAGGACGGTGGTGTTCATGGGATCAGCGGACAAGGCAGGGCTTCTTGTTGTCGAACTTCCAGCCCGGGATCAGGTACTGCATCGCGATGGCGTCGTCGCGCGCGCCCAGGCCGTGCTGCAGGTAGAGCTGGTGGGCCTTCTCGACCTCGGCCATATCGATCTCGATGCCCAGGCCCGGCTTCTTGGGCACCTGCACGTAGCCACCTTCGATCTTCATCGGCTCCTTGGTCAGGCGCTGGCCGTCCTGCCAGATCCAGTGCGTGTCGATGGCCGTGACCTTGCCCGGTGCGGCCGCGCCGACGTGGGTGAACATGGCCAGCGAGATGTCGAAGTGGTTGTTGGAGTGCGAACCCCAGGTCAGGCCCCAGTCGCGGCAGGTCTGCGCCACACGCACCGAGCCGGCCATGGTCCAGAAGTGCGGGTCGGCCAGCGGGATGTCCACGCTCTGCAGCGCCAGCGAATGCGCCATCTGCCGCCAGTCGGTGGCGACCATGTTGGTGGCGGTGGGCAGGCCGGTGGCGCGGCGGAACTCGGCCATCACCTCGCGGCCGCTGAAGCCTTCTTCGGCGCCGCAGGGGTCTTCGGCATAGGCCACCACGCCACGCATCTTCTCGCCCAGGCGGATCGCGTCCTTGAGCAGCCAGCCGCCGTTCGGGTCCAGCGTCACGCGGGCCTCGGGGAAGCGTTCGTGCAGCGCGGTCACGGCCTCGACCTCGGCGTCGCCCGCGAGCACGCCGCCCTTGAGCTTGAAGTCCTGGAAGCCGTAGCGCTTCTGCGCGGCTTCGGCCAGGCGCACCACGGCCTCGGGCGTCATGGCGGCCTCGTGGCGCAGGCGGCACCAGTCGTCGGCGTTGTCAGGCTCGCTCGCATAGGGCAGGTCGGTCTTCAGCCGGTCGCCGACGAAGAACAGATAGCCCAGCATCTGCACCGCGTCGCGCTGCTGGCCTTCGCCGAGCAGGGCGGCGACTGGCACGCCCAGGTGCTGGCCCATCAGGTCGAGCAGGGCCGATTCCACGGCGGTGACGGCGTGGATGGTGGTGCGCAGGTCGAAGGTCTGCAGGCCGCGGCCGCCGCTGTCGCGGTCGGCGAACTGGCTGCGCATGGCGTTCAGGATGGCCTGCAGGTTGCCGATGGACTGGCCTTCGACCAGCGCCCGCGCGTCCTCCAGCGTCTGGCGGATCTTCTCGCCGCCCGGCACCTCGCCCAGGCCGGTGTGGCCCGCGTTGTCGGTGACGATGACGATGTTGCGGGTGAAGAAGGGCGCGTGCGCACCCGAGAGGTTGAGCAGCATGCCGTCCCGGCCGGCGACCGGGACGACACGCATCGACTGGACGATCGGTGCGGTCATGGGAAGGTCAATCCGCCTTGATGCCACGCGAGGTGATGAGCTTCTGCCAGCGCGAGAACTCGCTGGCCTGGAAGGCCGCGAACTGCTCGGGCGTGTTCAGCACGATCTCGAACCCCAGCTCCAGCAGCTTGGGCTTGATGGCGGGGTCGTTGATCGAGGCCACCACGGCCTCGTGCACGCGTTTCTTCACATCGGCGGGCAGACCCTTGGGCGCGGCCACGGCCTGCCAGGACTGCACGTTGGCGTCCTTCACGCCGCTCTCTTCCAGCGTGGGCACATCGGGCAGCAGCGGCGAGCGCCTGGCGCTGGTGATCGCCAGGGCGCGCAGCTTGCCGGCCTTGATCTGCGGCATGGCGGTGTTGATGTTCATGAAGGACGAATCCACCTGGTTGCCCAGCAGGTCGCTCATCACCGGGCCGCCGCCCTTGTAGGGCACGTGCACGCCGCTGGTGCCGGTCTGCTGCCAGAACAGTTCGGCCGTCAGGTGGTCGCTGGAGCCGTTGCCCGACGAGGCGAAGGTCATCTTGCCGGGGTTGGCCTTCTCGTAGGCGATCACGTCGGCCAGCGACTTGTGGGCCGAGGCGGCGGGCACCACCAGCACGTTGGGCGCCTGCACGACCACGGTGACCGGGTCCAGGTCCTTGAGCGCGTCGTACTGCACCTTGATCAGGTGCGGCGCGATTACGAAGGGGCCGAGCGACGCCACCAGGAAGGTGTGGCCATCGGCCGGGGCGCGGGCCACGAAGGTGGCGCCGATGGTGCCGGTGGCGCCGGCCTTGTTCTCGACGATCACGCTGGCGTTGCCGCCGAGCTTTTCACCCATCTTGCCGGACAGCTGGCGGGCGATCAGGTCGGTGGAGCCGCCGGGCGGGAAGGGCACGACCAGGGTGACGGGCTTGTCGGGCCAGGCGAAGGCGGGCAGGCTGGTGGCGGCGGCCACCAGCAGGGTGATGAGGGACTTCTTCATGACGGGGTGCTCCTGGAATTACTGTTCGAGGGTGATCTTTTCTTCGCGCACAACCTGGGCCATCTCGGGCAGTTCGGCCTTGATCCAGGCGGCGAACTCGGCGCTGCTCATTGCAGAGGGCTCCAGGCCCAGCGACTGCAGCTTTTCTTTCACGTCGGGCAGGGCGGTGATGCGCTGCACCTCGGCGTGCACCAGGTCCACCACGGCCTTGGGCGTGCCGGCCGGGGCCAGCAGGCCCTGCCAGCTGCCGGTCAGGAAGTTGGGCGTGGTCTCGGCCACGGCCGGGGTGTCGGGCAGTTCGCTCCAGCGCTTGGCCGACGACACCGCCAGCAGCTTGAGCTTGCCGGCCTTGACGTGCGGGTAGGTCGCGACCATGCCGTTGAAGGTGACGTCCATGTGGCCGCCGACCAGGTCGGTCATGGCCTGGGCGCCGCCCTTGTAGGGCACGTAGTTCCACTGGATGCCGTTGCGGCGCGCGAACTGCACGCCGGCCAGGTGGGTGGCGCTGCCGATGCCGGCGGCGGCGGCGAAGTTCAGTTTGCCGGGGTTGGCCTTGGCGTACTTCACCAGCTCGGCGATGTTGTTGGCCGGCACCTTGGTGCTGACCACCAGCAGGTGGGGCGAGTAGCCGACCATGGCCACCGGCACGAAGTCCTTCTGCACGTCGAACGGAAGCTTGTACAGCGCCGGGCTGATGGTCAGGTTGCCCACATCCATCAGCACGAAGGTGTAGCCGTCGGCCGGCGACTTGGCGACCAGGTCGGCGCCGATGTTGCCGGCGTTGCCTGCCTTGTTCTCGACCACCACGGGCTGGCCCAGCTTCTCGCTCATCTTCTGGCCGACCAGGCGGGCCAGCACGTCGGAGGTGCCGCTGGCCGGGAAGGGCACGACGATGCGGATGGGCTTGCTCGGGTAGGCCTGGGCCAGGGCGGCGGTGCTGCCCAGGGCCAGGGTGGCGGCCGCCGCAGCGGTCAGCAGGAAATGGCGTTTGTTCATGATGTCTCTACTGGTGGTTGTGAAGGGGAGTCAGGCCAGGGCGGGGGAGTCAGACCAGGGCGCCGTGGAACCGGCTTTGCCGGGCCACAAGCGCCGCCCCCTGGGGGGTGACGCCGCAGGCGGCGCGGGGGGGTTACTGCTCTCCCAAAGCGTCGATCAGCGCCTTGAGTTCGTCCATCTCGCCGGGCTTCAGGTCGGACAGCGGCGCGCGCACCGGGCCGGCGTCGTGGCCGACCAGCTTGGCGCCCGCCTTGATGATGCTCACGCCATAGCCTTCGACGCGGTTGCGGATCTTCAGGTAGGGCATGAAGAACTGCCTGAGCAGCTTGTGCTGCGTGGCCATGTCGTCGGTGCGCACGGCCTCGTAGAACTGCACCGCGGTCTTGGGGATGAAGTTGAAGACGGCGGACGAGTACACCGGGGTGCCCAGCGCCTTGTAGGCGGCGGCGTACACCTCGGCGGTGGGCAGGCCACCCAGGTAGGCGAAGCGGTCGCCCATCTTCATGAAGATGGAGGACATCACTTCGATGTTGCCCATGCCGTCCTTGAAGCCGATCAGGTTGGGGCAGCGCTCGGCCAGGACGGCCAGCGACTCGGGGGTGAACCGGGTGCGGTCGCGGTTGTAGACGATGACGCCGAACTGCACGCTCTTGCAGACCTGCTCCACGTGGGCGATCAGGCCCTCCTGGCCGGCTTCGGTCAGGTAGTGCGGCAGCAGCAGGATGCCGTGGGCACCCAGGCGCTCGGCTTCCTGCGCGTGGGCGATGGCCGTACGGGTGGGGCCACCGGCGCCGGCAATGATGGGCACCTTGCCGCGGCAGGTGTCCACCGCGGTCTTGATGATCTGGCCGTATTCCTCGCCATAGAGCGAGAAGTACTCGCCCGTCCCGCCGGCGGCGAACAGCGCGCTGGCGCCGTACGGGGTCAGCCACTCCAGGCGGGCGGCGTAGGAGGCGGCATTGAAGTTGCCCTGGGCGTCGAAGTCCGTCACGGGGAAGGACAGCAGGCCGCTGGACATGACTTGTTTGAGGTCTTGGGGGGTGTATTGCATGGTGGTTCAGCCTGGGTGGGTGGAGAAGGTGGTGTCGGCGATTGAGTTATAGGATGTCAGACAACTGACGTGATTGTGCGAAAGTGGAGAGGAGGGCGTCAAGGGTTTCGGTGCACGTATGTGGAAACCCCTTATCCCCTGTCAGAAGCGCGGCTGGTGACCGGTGAAGCCGGGGTCGTACTTGCGCATCTGCCCCAGGTCGTCCCGGTTGCGGATGCCCGTGTTCAGGTAGTTGTCGTACAGGCGGGCCAGGGCCTCGCGGTCGATCTGCACGCCCAGACCAGGTGTGCTCGTCACCCGCAGGCTGCCGTCTTCAAACTGCAGGCGCCCGCCCTGCACCACCTCGTCGTCCTGCCAGGGGTAGTGCGTATCGCAGGCATAGGACAGCAGGGGCACCGAGGCGGCCAGGTGGGTCATGGCCATCAGGCTGATGCCCAGGTGCGAATTCGAGTGCATCGACAGGCCCAGGCCGAAGGTCTCGCACATCAGCGCCAGGCGCTGGGTGGCGCGCAGGCCGCCCCAGTAGTGGTGGTCGCTCAGCACGATCTTGACCGGGCAGCCCATCTCGGCGTTGCGGCGGAATTCCTTCAGGTCGGTGACCACCATGTTGGTGGCCAGAGGCACATCGCAGGCCTGTGCCACGGCGGCCATGCCCTCCAGGCCCGGGGCCGGGTCCTCGTAGTACTCCAGCACGCCGCGCAGCTGCTCCACCACCTGCAGGCTGGTGGCCACGGTCCAGTTGGCGTTGGGGTCGATGCGCAGCGGCGCGCCGGGGAAGGCCTGGGCCAGCGCCCGCATCGCGGCCACTTCCTGCTCGGGCGGCAGGGCACCGGCCTTGAGCTTGATGCTCTTGAAGCCGTACTGGTCGATCATGCGGCGCGCCTGCGCCACCATCTGCCCGGGCGTGATGCCTTCGCCGAACGGGTCGGGTGCGTAGGGCTTGTCGATGTGCTCGGCGTACTTGAAGAACAGGTAGGCGCTGAACGGCACGGCCGGGCGTGCGGCACCGCCCAGCAGGTCCACCACCGGCGCGTTCGCCAGCTGGCCCTGCAGGTCCATCATCGCCACCTCGAAGGCGCTGATGACCTTGGCCACCGTCTTGGACACGTGCGTGCCCGGAGCCAGCGAGACCTGCTGGCCCAGGAACTCCGAGGCGGACATCTGCCTGGGGGCCACCAGCGCGGCCACGCGGGTGTCCATCTCGTTGAGCGCCCAGGGCGAGAGCCCGGTCAGCGCGGGCGCGGCCTTGGCCAGCGCCTCCAGCATGGGCAGGTCGCCGTAGCTTTCGTTGATGCCGACCAGGCCCGAGTCGGTCTCGATCTCGATGATCGAGCGCAGGGCCCAGGGCTCGTGGATGCCCGCCGCGTTGAGCAGCGGCGGGTCGCGGAACGCGATGGGCGTCACGCGCACATGGCGGATGGCGTGCGAGGTCATGCCGAGGTCCTCACAGCAGCAGGCCAGGCAGCCACAGCGACAGCGCGGGGATGTAGGTCACCGCGATCAGCACCAGCAGCAGGGCACCGAAGAAGGGCAGCAGGGCCTTGACCACCTGCTCCATCGGCAGCTTGGCCACGGCCGCACCGACGAAGAGCACGCCGCCCACCGGCGGGGTGATCAGGCCGATGCCCAGGTTCACCATCATGATCATTCCGAAGTGCACCGGGTCCACGCCGATGCTCTTGATGACGGGCAGCAGGATGGGCGTGAGGATCAGGATCAGCGGCGCCATGTCCATCAGCGTGCCCAGCGCCAGCAGCAGCAGGTTGATCAGCGCCAGGATCACGTAGCGGTTGTCCGACAGCGTGGTCAGCGCGGTGGTGATCTGCAGCGGGATCTGCATCAGGGTCATGATGTAGCCGAAGCTCGCGGCAAACGCGATCAGGATCATCACGATCGACAGCGTCTTCACCGTCCGGTGCACCAGCTTCGGCGTCTCGGACCACTTGTAGTCGCGGTAGACGAACATCGTGACGAAGAAGGCCCAGAGCACCGCGATGGAGGCCGACTCGGTGGGCGTGAACACGCCGCTGAGGATGCCGCCGAGGATGATCACCATGGTCATCAGGCCCCAGAGCGCGTCGGCGCAGATCTTCAGCGCCTGCTTCATCGGAATGACCTCGCCCTTGGGGTAGTTCTTCTTCTTCGCGGTCCACAGGCACAGCACGGCCAGCGTGGCGCCCAGCAGCAGGCCCGGCAGCACACCGGCGATGAACAGCGCGGCGATGGACACCGTGCCGCCCGCGGCCAGCGAGTAGATGACCGCGTTGTGGCTGGGCGGGATCAGGATGGCCTGCACCGAACCCGAGACCGTGACGGCGGTGGCGAAGTCGCGCGGGTAGCCCTTCTTCTCCATCTCGGGAATCAGGACGGTGCCGACCGAGGCCGTGTCGGCCATGGACGAACCCGAGATGGCGCCGAAGAAGGTGGAGGCCAGGATGTTCACCAGCGACAGGCCGCCGCGGATGAAACCCACCAGCACGTTGGCGAACGCCACCAGGCGCCGCGCCATGCCGCCCTCGGCCATGATGGCGCCGGCCAGCACGAAGAAGGGAATGGCGAGCAGCGAGAACTTGTTGACGCCGTTGGCGATCGCGATCATCACCGCGTCCAGCGGGATCTCGATCCACCAGGCGCCGATCAGCGCCGCGATGCCCATGGCATAGGCCACGGGGGTGCCGATCAGGATCAGCACGAAGAAACTGCCGAGCAGGACCCAGGCTTCCATCACGCCACCCCTTCTGCGTTCGCTTCGGCCTGGGCCGGTTCGTGGTCAAAGGTGACGACGGCGCGGTGGCGCTGGTCGCCCAGGACGATGTGTTCGAGCACGAACAGCGCGGTCACGGCGCCGCCGACGGGCACCGGCAGGTAGGTGAAGCCCACGGGCATCCAGGGCAGCTCGGGAATCGACTGGCCCCAGGTGCCGATGCACAGCTGGATGCCGTACCAGAGCATGAACAGCGAGACGGCCAGCATCAGCAGGTGCACCACGCCGCGCAGCGGACGCTGCACCGACGACGGCAGGCGCTGCGTGACCATTTCGACGGCGATGTGGCCGCCCGCGCGGTAGCTGCAGGCCGCGCCGAGAAAGGTGAACACCACCATCAGCAGGATGGAGATCGGCTCGGGCCACTGCGCGCCCGTGCCCAGCACGTAACGCGAGAAGATGCCCCATGGGATGAAAAGGGACATGAAGAAGATGCACGCCCCGGCGATCCAGATGCAGGCCAGGTAGACCAGGTCCAGGAAGCGCGAGACGGGATGTCCGCTGGAAGGGTGGTGACTCATGAGAGCCTCGGAGAGAGGGAGGGGAAAGAGAAGTGGCAGGGCGAGCGCGTCCAGCACACACCGAGGAACCGGCTTCGCCGGGCCTCAGGTGTGGTCCCCCTGGGGGGAAGCCGCGAAGCGGCGCAGGGGGGGACTTACTTCACAGCGGCGATGCGCTGCATCAGGTCCTGGAACTTCGCTCCGTACTTGGCGCGCACCGGTTCGGTGGCGTCGTAGAAGGGCTTGTTGTCGATGTTGATGAACTCGACGCCCGCGGCCTTGAGCTTGGCCGAGTACTCCTCCACGCTCTTGTCCCAGAGCTGGCGCTGCTCCAGCTGGGCCTCGCGGGCCAGCTTCTTCACCAGGGCCTGGTCGGCCGGGCTGAGCTTGTCCCAGGCCACCTTGGACATCACCAGGATCTCGGGAATGATCAGGTGGTTGGTCTGGCTGTAGTACTTGGCCGGCGTGTTGTAGTGGTTGGCGGTGAAGTAGCTCGGCGGGTTGTTCTCGGCGCCGTCGATCACGCCGGTCTGCAGCGAGGTGAAGACCTCGCCGTAGGCCATGGCGATGCCGTTGCCGCCCATGGCGTTCATGGTGTCCACGAACAGCGGGTTGCCCATCATGCGGACCTTCTGGCCCTTGAGGTCGGCGGGGGTGCGCACCGGCTTCTTGGTGTAGAGGCTGCGCGCGCCGCCGTCCATCCAGCCCAGGCCGACCAGGCGCGCCGGGCTGGCGGTCACCTTGGCCAGCAGCTCGTCGCCCACGGCGCCGTCGATCACGGCGCGCATGTGCTTGATGTCGCGGAACACGAAGGGCATGTTGAACACGTCCACCTCGGGCACCACCGGGCCGATCACGCCCAGCGAGATGCGGGCCATCTGGATCGCGCCCAGCTGCACCTGCTCCACGGCCTCTTTTTCCTGGCCCAGCACGGCGCCGGGGAACATCTGCACCTTGATGCGGCCTTGCGTGGCGGCTTCGAGCTTCTTGCCCATGTTCTCGACGGCGACCACGGTGGGATAGCCGGCGGGGTGGGTGTCGTGCGACTTCAGCACGGTCTGGGCCTGTGCGGTCAGGGGCAGCAGGGCGGCCAGCACCATGCTGGCGATCAGTCGGCGTTGCAGTTTCATCAAAGTCTCCGTTGTGGTGGTTGGGTTGAGGTGAAGAAAACCGTGCCGGCGCGTTGGTGGGTTCAGGGGACGCAGCGCGGCTCGTCCAGGCCCCTCACGCCCGGACGCAGTGCAAAAACGCCGCCGGCCAGGGGCTGATCGGTCAGATCACCGCCGGGCCGGATGGACGTGACGAACAGGGTGTCGAGCCCGGCGCCGCCGAAGGCGCACATGGCCGGCTTCTTCACCGGCACCGGCAGCGAGCGGTCGAGCCGGCCGTCGGGTGTGAAGCGGTGCACCAGGCCGGCGTCGTTGCCGCAGATCCAGTAGCAGCCGCCTTCGTCCACCGCGGCGCCGTCGGGGCGGCCGGGCAGGGGCTTGAAGTCGATGAACACGCGGCGGTCGCGCGGCGTGCCGGTGTCGGTGTCGTAGTCGAAGGCCCAGACGGTCTGCACGTCGGGGTGCGAGTCCGAGAGGTACATGGTCCGGCCGTCGGGGCTGAAGGCCATGCCGTTGGGGGTGATGAAGCCGTCCAGCAGTGCGTGCAGCCGCGTCCCGTCGAGGCCGTAGAGGCTGCCCGAGGCGCGCGCGAGCGACATGTCCATCACCATGGTGCCGGCGCGCAGACGGCCCTGGCGATCGCAGCGGCCGTCGTTGAAGCGCATGCCGGCCTCGGGCTGGTCGATGCGGACGACCCAGTCGCAGTCCACCGTGCCGTCGGTCTGCGGCGTCAGGCGCGCGACGCCGGTCTCCATGGCCGCGATCCACTGGCCGTGGGGCAGGGCCTCGCTGCCGGCGGCCAACGCGATGCAGCCGGTCTGCTCGGGCGTGGGCCACTGCAGCGGGCGGCCGCTGGCGACGCTCCAGCACCAGAGCTGCTTGCCAGGAATGTCCACCCACCACAGGCACTGGCGCGCAGCGTCCCAGACGGGGCTCTCGCCCACGCCGTTGCGGGCGTCCAGCAGCAGCTCGGCTTGATCGCTCATGGCGCGCTCTCAGGCTTTCTTGAAGGGGTCTGCCTTGACGAAACCACCGCCCTGGTAAATGGCGGCCGGGTCGTTCAGGTCCGGGGCGGATGTGCGCGCGAACACCGCGTCGTGGAACACGTCCGAGCTGTCCTGCGGTACATAGCCGATGTGTTTCGCGCGGCTGTTGTCCCACCAGGTCACGGCGTTGTCCGACATGCCGAACACGATGCTGTGGCCCAGCACCGGGGTGGACAGGCAGGCGCTGATCAGGCGGTGCAGGTCGTCGAAGCTCAGCCACGTGGCCAGCATGCGGCGGTCCTTCGGCTCGGGGAAGGAGGAGCCGATGCGCACGCAGGCGGTCTCGATACCGTAGCGGTCGAAATAGAAGCGCGAGAAGTCCTCGCCGAAGGCCTTGCTCACGCCGTAGTAGCTGTCGGGGCGGGCCGGGTGGTCGGCGGTGATGGTCTCGCTCTGCTTGTAGAAGCCGGTGACGTGGTTGGAACTGGCGAACACCACGCGCTTGACGCCGTGCCGGCGCGCCGATTCATAGAGGTGGTAGACGCCCAGGATGTTGGCCTGCAGGATGGCCTCGAACGGCGCCTCCACCGAAATGCCGCCCAGGTGCACGATGGCGTCGCAGCCGGCCACGGCGGCGTCCACCGCCGCCGCATCGGCCAGGTCGGCCAGGGCGATCTCTTCGCCGGCTTGCGCCTCGCCCAGTCCCGTCTTGTCAGACAACCTGAGGACCTCGCAGTTCGCGAGCAGCCGGGAACGCAGGGCGGTGCCCAGGCCGCCGGCGGCGCCGGTCAGCAGGATGCGGTGGTGTGTTTTCCTAGGGTTAACCATGATATTGGGTGCTTTTCCCGATTCGGTTGCACAGAACAGCGGGCCTTTGCTACAGTTCAACCGTGTCTGGAATGTCAGTTGTGTGTTGTCAGACAAGTGGGCGCCATTTTGAAAATCCGCGTCCCGGCTGTCAAGGAAAAAACCATGGACCCCGTGAAAACCCTAGGTGAGGAGATCCCCGCCGGAGCCGCAGCTCCCGCGCGCATGCGCCGGCCCCGCGGCCTGGTGCCCGAAATCGTGGCCTCGCTGGAGGCCGACATCCGCGAGGGGCGGCTGGTCCCGGGCCAGAAGCTGCCGAGCGAGTCGGAGCTGGTGGGTCGCTTCGACGTCAGCCGCACCGTCGTGCGCGAGGCCATCTCGCGCCTGCAGGCCTCTGGCATGGTCGAGACGCGCCACGGCATCGGCACCTTCGTGAACGAGCCGCGCGCGGTCGAACCGAACTTCCGCATCGCGCCCGAAGACGTGGCGACCGCCGCCGACGTGATCGAGCTGCTGGAGCTGCGGATCAGCCTGGAGAGCGAGGCGGCCGCGCTGGCGGCGCAGCGGCGCTCGCCCGAGAGCCTCTCTGCCATGGCGGCGGCGCTGGCCTCGTTCAACGTCGCCATCCACGCCGACTCCGACGCCGTGCCGTCCGACTTCCATTTCCATGTGGAGGTGGCGCGCGCCACCGGCAACCGGCACTTCGCCGAGCTGATGACCTACCTGGGCACCATGATCATCCCGCGCACCCGGCTCAAGACCGCGGCCAGCGCCCCCGAGGGCCGGCTGCCGTATCTGGAACGCGTGCACCACGAACACGAAAACATCCTCGACGCCATCCGGCGCCAGGACCCCGAGGCCGCGCGCGCCGCCATGCGCACCCACCTCTCCAACAGCCGCGAGCGCCTGCGCCGCGCACAACCCGAAGCCTGAACGAACCCATGAGCACCCTGCAATCCTTCAACGCCCGCACCGGCGAAGCCCACGGCGCCGCCCTGGCCCCGTCCACCGAACAGGACATCGACCGCGCCGCCACCGAAGCGCACGCGGCCTTCGGCGACTGGGCCCGCAGCAGCGGCGAACAGCGCGCGGCCCTGCTGCGCGCACTGGCCGACGGCCTGGAGGCCGAGCGCGAGCAGCTGGTCGCCTGTGCCGACCTGGAAACCGCGCTGGGCCCGGTGCGCCTGAACGGCGAGCTCGACCGCACCACCTTCCAGCTGCGCCGCTTCGCCGACATCGCGCAGCGCGGCGTGCCCTTCGAATCGCTGGACGACCCCGCCGTGGCCGGTGCCCCGCCCGCCGGCCATCCGGCCATGGTGCGCCAGCGCATGCCGCTGGGCCCGGTGGCCATGTTCGCGGCCAGCAACTTCCCGTTCGCCTTCTCGGTGCTGGGCGGTGACACCGCCTCGGCGCTGGCCGCCGGCTGCCCGGTGGCCGTCAAGGCACACCCCGGTCACCCGGTCCTGTCGCAGCAGGTGTTCGCCATCATCCAGCGCGTGCTCAAAGCGCAGGGGCTGCCCGCCGGCCTGATCGGCCTGGTGCAGGGCGCAGGCGTCGAGGTCGGTGTCGGCCTGATCCGCCACCCGCTGATCGCCGCCGGCGCCTTCACCGGCTCCACCCGCGGCGGCGCCGCGCTGCAGGCCGAGGCCAACGCGCGCCCGCGCCCCATCCCGTTCTACGGCGAACTCGGCTCCATCAACCCGCTGATCGCGCTGCCCGCCGCCCTGGCCGCCAAGGGCGCCGAGCTGGCGACCACACTGGCCGGCTCCATCACCCTGGGCTGCGGCCAGTTCTGCACCAACCCCGGCCTGCTGGTGCTGGTGGACGGGCCTGAGACCGACGCCTTCATCCCGCAACTGGTCGAGGCGCTGGCCAAGCAGCAGCCGCACCCTATGCTGACCGCCGGCATGCGCAAGGCCTTCGACGCCGGCATCAAAGGCTTCATGGACGCGGGCGCGCGGTCGCTGCTGCAGGGCCAGGGCGTGGCACCCGCGCCCGGCCCGCAGCTGCTGCAGGTGAGCGCGCAGCGCTTCATCGAGCGCCACGAACTGCGCGAAGAGGTGTTCGGCCCCAGCAGCCTGATCGTGCGCTGCGCCAGCCTGGCCGAGGTGAACGCCGTGCTCGCCGCCGTCGGCGGCAGCCTGACCGTGACGGTCTGGGGGGCCGATGAAGACACGGCCGACAACCGCGCCATCGTGCGCAGCGCCACGCAGATCGCTGGCCGTGTGCTGTTCGCGGGCGTGCCCACGGGTGTCGCCGTGACGGCCGCGCAGCAGCACGGCGGCCCCTGGCCATCGAGCACCGCGCCCATGACCACCTCGGTCGGTGACGCCGCGCTGGAGCGCTTCCTGCGCCCGGTGTGTCTGCAGGATGCTCCGGCCTGGCTGCTGGCGCGCGGCGGCGTGCCGTGCTGAGCGGTACCGGCCTCCCCACCAGCGTCTTCAGCCGCCCGCGTTACCTCATCCTGCTGGCCACCCTGTGCTGCCTGCTCTGGGGCAGCGCCTACCCGGCCATCAAGGGCGGTTACGCGCTGCTGGGCATCGCGCGCAGTGACACGGCGGCGCAGCTGGTGTTCGCGGGCTGGCGCTTCCTGCTCGCGGGCGCCCTGCTGCTGGTCATGGCGCAGCTGACGGGCCGGCGCGTCTGGGCCCTGGCGCCGGTGCAGTGGGCCCAGCTGGGCCTGCTGGGGCTGGCGCAGACGGCGCTGCAGTACGTGTTCTTCTATGTCGGGCTGGCGAACACCACCGGCGTGAAGGGCTCCATCCTGAACGCCACCGGCACCTTCTTTTCCGTGCTGCTGGCGCACTTCCTCTACGCCAACGACCGGCTGAGCCGGCGCAAGGCCCTGGGCTGCGCGGTGGGCTTCGCGGGCGTGATGGTGGTCAACCTGCGCGGCACGCAGGGGCTGGACGCGGAATTCACCCTGCTGGGCGAAGGCTTCATCGTCATCGCCGCCTTCGTGCTCTCGGCCGCCAGCATCTACGGCAAGCGCCTGTCGCAGCGCATCGACCCGATGGTGATGACCGGCTGGCAGCTGGGCATCGGCGGGCTGGTGCTGCTGCTCGGTGGTCTGGCCGGTGGCGGCGACATCCGCGGCTGGAGCGCCGGCTCGCTGGCCCTGCTGGGCTACATGGCCGTGCTGTCGGCTGTGGCGTTCACGCTCTGGGCCGCGCTGCTCAAGCACAACCGCGTCGGCCAGGTGACGGTGTTCAACTTCCTGATCCCGGTGTTCGGCGCGCTGCTCTCGGCCCTGTTCCTCGGTGAGGCGGTGCTGGAGTGGCGCAACCTGGCCGCGCTGGTGATGGTGTGCGGGGGGATCTGGCTGGTGACGACGGAGGGGCAGCGGGTGCGGTGATGCTCAGGCGTCCGGCCGCTTCTTTTTCAGAGCGTCATACACCCGCTTCATCAGGTGCAGCACTGCGATCTTGCGGAACTCGCCATCGGCCATCAGCTTGCCGAAGATCTCTTCGTTGCCCTCCATGCGATCGATGACCAGGCCCTCGAAGGCCTTCTCGAACACGTAGCGGAAGTCGTCTTCCGAGTTGCTTTCGGCCGCCTTCTGCAGCGCCTCGCTCTCCACCGCCTCTTCCTGGATCTGGTCGAAGAACAGCTGGTCGGCCTGGGTGAAGTCCGTGCCAAAGCGTTCGTTGAGGATGTCGATCAGCTCCGATAGCCTGACCACATCGTCTTCCTGTCCTGTGCCCACATCCTTGGGGCCTTTGAGCGGTTTGGCCTCGCCCGTCTTCAGGTCGATCTGCCCTTCGCTGATCTTCTGCAGCCGGTAGTACTGCAGCTCCACTTCCCCTTCCAGGTGCAGCGGGCCGCCACCCTCGCGCCGGGGCAGCTTGGTCAGCAAAAAGCGCAGGTAGGTGTAGAGCTGTTCCAGGTCGCTGTCCTGGTACGGAATCACCTGTGAGAGAAAGCCGTACAGGTTGCGGAAGTTCACCAGCAGCGCCTTGGTCTCGTCCTGCTCGGTCTCGTCCAGCGCCTTGAATCGCTCCACCGCCAGGTCCAGCACGCCGTTCATGGCCGCGTGGTCGTGCACCGTCTCCTTGCGCCGTGGCTTGAAGTACACCGCGCAGAAGCGCTCCACCTCGTCGGTGTGGATCAGGCCGCTCTCTTCAATCTGGTGGTGCAGCCGGTACAGCACCTGTGCATCGGTCAGCGGCTGGGTGGGCGTGTCTTCGTAGTAGGGCTTGAAGGCCTTGTAGATCTCTTCGGGCTTGTTGCGGAAGTCCAGCACGAAGGTGTCTTCCTTGCCCGCGCAGCTGCGGTTCAGGCGCGACAGCGTCTGCACCGCCTGCAGCCCGGTCAGCGTGCGGTCCACATACATGGTGTGCAGCAGCGGCTGGTCAAAACCCGTCTGGTACCTCTCGGCCACCAGCAGCACCTGGTATTCGTGCGTGTCGAAGTGCTCGGGCAACTCGCTTTCCTTGATGCCGCCGTTCATGCCCACCTCCGTCCAGCTTTTGCCGGGGGCTTCCGGGTCTTCCACCGAGCCGGAAAACGCCACCAGCGTCTTGATGTCGGTGTAGCCCTTTTCCTGGATGTAGCGGTCAAACGCCTGCTTGTAGCGCACCGCGTGCAAGCGCCCGTCCGTCACCACCATGGCCTTGGCCCGGCCGCCGATCTTGTGGCGCACGTGGGTTCGGAAGTGCTCCACCATCACCTCGGTCTTGGTGCGCAGGTTCACTTCGTGAAAGCTCAGCGTGCGCGCCAGCGCGCGGGCGGCTTTCTTGCGCTCTACATGCGGGTCGTCTTCGCCCACCTGCACCAGCCGGTAATACGCCTCGTAGGTGATGTAGTTCTTGAGCACGTCGAGGATGAACTTCTCCTCGATCGCCTGGCGCATGGTGTACAGGTGAAAAGGCGCCTGTCGTCGTGCAAGGTGCCGTCGTCTCGAATGTCTGTGATTCGGATGTAGCGTGGGCAGACTGGATCAACCATGTCTGCCGGTTCGTTCGCGCCGTACTTCAGCGGCTCTAAAGCGGTGAATTTCAATCGATGCCATGACCAGTGGCTCGGAATACCAAATTGACCGTGTTGATGCGTGCCGCGACTGTTTCGCCCACCTTGTGTTTCAAGGGTTTGCGTGGTCACCAGCGCAAGCCTGCGCTCGCTAAGGCGTTCCAGCAGTGCCTGCTTCTTGGCGATCAGCGCGTCGATCTGGGCGGTTCGCCAGTCGAGGAAGTCGGTGATGGCGGCCTGTTCATCTGTGGAGGGCAAGGGGATGGACAGGTTCTTGATCGTGTCCTGGCCGATGTTTTGCATGGAGCCGCTGGCGCCGGTGGCGTCGCGTTCGTACTGGTAGCGCGCGGCGGGGGTGCGCAGCACGTAGGTGAGAAAGCGCGCATGCACCTCGGCCTGGGGGCGGATGCGGAACAGCTTGTCGCACAGCAGCAGCCGGGGGCGCACGCCATCGGGCACCACGGCGGCGCTGCCCACCAGCTCTTTGGTGTTGGCGCGGCTGACCAGCACATCGCCCGGCTGCAGCTCGTAGGCCGGCATCGGGTCCAGGTCGGCGGGCAGGGCCTTGTTCTCCAACGGGTCGAACCGGTCGCCGTTCACGCAGCCCACCTTCATGACGCCCCAGCGGTCGTCGTCGGCCACTTCGTTGTCGCACTGGGGTGACCAGCCTTGCTCAATGCCCGTGGTGGCAAAGCGCAGGCGCTTGAGTTGCCAATGGGCGGGCAGTTGCTTCAGGGCAGGGCTGTGAACGGGCCGGTAATCAGGATACGCCGGGTACTTCACGCGCCAGTCCCCTTGCCCTTCTTGGCCACCGCTTCCAGCGCCTTCAGGTCTTCCGCATCGGCAGCCAGGGCCTCGACCTGGCGGCGCTGGGCATCGAAGTGGTCGTAGCGCTCGTGGGCGATCTGTTTGGCGCGTTCGGTGCTGAGCTTGCCGGTGCCCTGCAGGATGGGCTTGTCGTTGAAGGCCAGCAGCCGGTCCACGTTCTGGCGCCAGTAGTCCAATGTGAGGGGCTGGCGGTCTTTGGCGCGCAGCTCGGCCTGCTCCAGGAAGATGACCACCAGCCGGTTGAGGGTGTCCACCTCGTCGGCGCTCAGGTAGTTCTTGGCCACGATCACGTCGGCCTTGCGCACGCGGCTGCCTTCTCGGTAGACCAGATCGTCGTGCGTGAAGAGCAGCTTGACCATGAGCTTGATGACTTCACGGGGGGTGAAGTGGTCTCCGGCTTCTTCGTTGGCCTGTTCGTTGAAGCGCCGCACCAGGTCTTCAAACAGGTAGCCCATCTCGATGTTGGAGATGCGGTCGGGGTGCAGGTCCACCGCCGCCACTTCCTTGACTACGTCGAACAGCCGGTTGGCTTCGTCGAGTTTTTCGATCTCTTCGTCGAACTTGAACTTTTCGAGGATCTTGCGGGCATTGGCCGAGAAGCCTGCGATGAAATGGTTCAGGTTGGCGGCCAGCTTGTCCGGGTCACCTTTGAGTTTCTGGAAGGTGAACTCGCTGGTGTTGTGAAAGTTCAGGTCGAACTTCCGGTTGACCATCTTTTCGATGGTCTCTTCGTTGTACTTGCCCACCTGCAGCAGGTGCTTGTAGTAACTCAGCACCTCGTCTTTGGTGGCTTCGAGCACACAGTCGAGCCGGCGCAGGACGGTCAGGGGAATCATGACCCGTCGGTATTGGGGCGGACGGTAAGGACCGCGCAGCAAGTTGGCGATGTTCCAGATGACATCGCCCTGTTGTTTGAGGGCTTCTTGGTTTTTCATGGGCTGGGCACTCCCCGGGGAACTGAGACGGTCTGAACGGTATTTCAGGATGATTCTAGGTGGGGCGTCAGCCTCAATATCGGGTCTCAATATCCTTGCAAATCGGGAATCAGATTCCAGATTTGCAAGGATTCATCGCCGCATACGCCACCCGGCGTACAGACGCTTTTCAGGGTCTTCCCTAGCATCCGTCCGACACCACCGCAAAGCCCTTCGAGGCCTGGTCGGTGGCGAAAGTCAGACCCACCAACGGATGTTTTAGAACCCTGGAGAAGCGCCATGCAACAACGTCAGAACTCGCGTCGATTCACCCTCAAAGCCCTGACGGTCGCCACCGCTCTGGGCGCCTTCGGCCTCACCGCCCACGCCGCCGACACCATCAAGGTCGGCATCCTGCACAGCCTTTCGGGCACGATGGCGATCTCCGAGACCGTCCTCAAGGACGTGGCCCTGATGACCATCGACGAGATCAACGCCAAGGGCGGCGTGCTGGGCAAGAAGCTCGAGCCCGTGGTGGTGGACCCGGCGTCCAACTGGCCGCTGTTCGCCGAAAAGGCCAAGCAGCTGATCGACCAGGACAAGGTGGCCGCCGTGTTCGGCTGCTGGACCTCGGTCTCGCGCAAGTCGGTGCTGCCGGTGTTCGAAGAGAAGAACAGCCTGCTGTTCTACCCGGTGCAGTACGAAGGCGAGGAGCTGTCCAAGAACGTGTTCTACACCGGCGCCGCGCCCAACCAGCAGGCCATCCCCGCGGTGGAGTACCTGATGAGCAAGGACGGTGGCTCGGCCAAGCGCTGGGTGCTGCTGGGCACCGACTACGTGTACCCCCGCACCACCAACAAGATCCTGCGCGCCTTCCTGAAGTCCAAGGGCGTGAAGGACGAGGACATCATGGAGGAGTACACCCCCTTCGGTCACTCCGACTACCAGACCATCATTGCCAACATCAAGAAGTTCGCTTCCGCCGGCAAGAAGACGGCCGTGGTCTCCACCATCAACGGCGACTCCAACGTGCCGTTCTACAAGGAACTGGGCAACGCCGGTCTGTCGGCCAAGGACGTGCCGGTGGTGGCCTTCTCGGTGGGTGAGGAAGAGCTGCGCGGTGTCGACACCAAGCCGCTGGTGGGCCACCTGGCCGCCTGGAACTACTTCATGAGCATCAAGAACCCGGCCAACGCCGAGTTCGTCAAGAAGTGGAGCGCGTACGCCAAGGCCAAGAACATCGCCGGCCACAAGGACAAGCCGCTGACAAACGACCCGATGGAAGCCACCTACATCGGCATCAACATGTGGGCCCAGGCCGTCGAGAAGGCCAAGTCCACCGACACCGACAAGGTCATCGCCGCCATGGCCGGCCAGACCTTCAAGGCACCGGGCGGCTTCACCAGCACGATGGACAAGGAAAACCACCACCTGCACAAGCCGGTGTTCATCGGCGAAGTGAAGGCCGACGGCCAGTTCAACGTGGTGTGGAAGACCCCGGGTCCGGTCGTGGCCGATCCGTGGAGCGACTACATCGCCGAGAACAAGGGCAAGAAGAACGTTCCCGAGAAGAAGTAAGCGGGGGTCCTGATGCGCTGGCTGCGTTCCTTTCTTGCGTTGTTGTGCCTGATCGGCGCAGCCAGTGCCCATGCCCTCACCCCGGCCGACGCCCTGGCGCTGGCCGTGG
This sequence comes from Hydrogenophaga sp. NH-16, assembly GCF_004006415.1. NCBI lineage: Bacteria > Pseudomonadati > Pseudomonadota > Betaproteobacteria > Burkholderiales > Comamonadaceae > Hydrogenophaga > Hydrogenophaga sp. NH-16. Next base: position 350,071 of record NZ_CP029344.1, on the reverse strand, counting down.
GCGACAGCGACGACCGCATCGCCGCCATCAACCGGCTGGCGGCCGAACCCGACGAGCGCACGCTCGCGCTGCTGCAGGCGCTGGGCAACGGCGCGGTCAAGGTGCAGGGTGAGCAGGTGCTGCTGATCGCCGACGACGGCAGCGCGACCGACGCCGTGACCGGCGCCGCAGTCACCCTAGCCGACGAGGCCGAAGATTCCATGGTCAACAACCGGCTGCGCGGTGCGCTGGAAGCCGCGCTGTCGGTGCGCGACCTGTTCGGCAGCGACGTGCAGGCCCAGCAGGCCGCCGCCGCCATGCTGCAGAAGGCTGCCTTCGACGAACCCGACGCCGCGCAGCTGCCCCTGGTGGACAAGGCCCTGGCGAACACCGCCCTCGATGCGAAGGCGCGCACCAGCCTGGAGCGGGCGCGCGCCGCCATGCAGCTGGCCAGCGACGACGAGGCGCAGCGCCTGGCCGCCGCGCAGGCGCTGGGCGGCATGGGCGACCCCGCGCTCAAGCCCCTGCTGGCCGCCCGGCTGGAGGCCGAGGAGAGCGCCACCGTCAAGACTGCGCTGGGCGCCGCGATGTCGGCACTCGACCGCTCGCTCGCGATCAGCAGCGGTCTCTCGCAGGCCTTCACCGGCATCAGCCTGGGCAGCATCCTGCTGCTGGCCGCGCTGGGCCTGGCCATCACCTACGGCCTGATGGGCGTGATCAACATGGCCCACGGCGAGCTGATCATGATCGGCGCCTACGCCACCTGGCTGGTGCAGGCTTTCTTCAAGACCTATCTGCCGGACTGGTTCGACGGGTACCTGCTGGCCGCCATGCCGGTGGCCTTCACCGCCTCGGCGCTGGTGGGCGCGGCGATGGAACGCAGCGTGATCCGCTGGCTCTACGGCCGGCCGCTGGAAACGCTGCTGGCCACCTGGGGCATTTCGCTGGTGCTGATGCAGGGCGTTCGCAGCCTGTTCGGCGCGCAGAACGTGGGGGTGGAGAACCCGAGCTGGATGAGCGGCAGCGTCACGCTGCTGGGCAACCTCACGCTGCCCTGGAACCGCATCCTCATCATCGCCTTCGCGGCCGCCGTGCTGATCGGCGTGACGCTGCTGATCTCGAAGACCCGCCTGGGCCTGTTCGTGCGCGGCGTGACGCAGAACCGCCCGATCGCATCCTGCATGGGCGTGAACACCGCGCGCATCGACACCTATGCGTTTGCCCTGGGTTCAGGCATCGCGGGCCTGGCCGGCTGCACGCTGAGCCAGATCGGCAACGTCGGCCCCGACCTGGGCCAGAGCTACATCGTCGACAGCTTCATGGTGGTGGTGCTGGGTGGCGTGGGGCAGTTGGCCGGCACGGTCTACGCCGCGCTGGGCCTGGGCCTGCTGAACAAGTTCCTCGAAGGCTGGGCCGGCGCCGTGCTGGCCAAGATCGCGGTGCTGGTCTTCATCATCGTCTTCATCCAGAAACGTCCGCAGGGCATCTTTGCATTCAAGGGTCGCGAGGCATGAAGAACATGGCCCACCCCCATCGCTTCGCTCCGCCCCTCAAGGGGCAGCGCCTGCGGCCCGGCAAAGCCGGTTCCACGGCGCTCTCGACCATTCACTTCGTTCGCGAGGCTAGCCCTCTATGACCGCTGCTTCTGTCTATCTTCCTGCCCCCGGCCCGCTGCTCACGCGCGGGGCCTTCAGCGGCGTGATGGTCGCGCTGCTGGTGGTCTGCGCCCTGGCGCCCGCGCTCAACCTGCTGGTGCCGGCGGACAGCGTGTTCCACCTGTCGGACTACATGGTCGGCCTGCTGGGCAAGATCATGTGTTACGCCATCTGCGCGCTGGCCATGGACCTGATCTGGGGCTACACCGGCATCCTCTCGCTGGGCCACGGCCTGTTCTTCGCGCTCGGCGGCTACGTGATGGGCATGTACCTGATGCGACAGATCGGCCGCGACGGCAACTACGGCAGCGACCTGCCGGACTTCATGGTGTTCCTGGACTGGAAGGAACTGCCCTGGCACTGGGCGCTGTCCGACAGCTTCATCGCCACGCTGCTGCTGATCGTGCTGGTGCCGGGCCTGGTGGCCTTCGTGTTCGGCTACTTCGCCTTCCGCTCGCGCATCAAGGGCGTGTACTTCTCCATCATCACGCAGGCCCTGACCTTCGCCGCGCTGCTGCTGTTCTTCCGCAACGAGACCGGCATGGGCGGCAACAACGGCTTCACCGATTTCAAGCGCATCCTCGGCATGCCGATTGCCACGCAGGAGATGCGCATGACGCTGTTCGTCATCACTGGCCTGACGCTGCTGGGCTTTTATGTGTTCGCGCGCTGGCTGGTGGCCAGCAAGTTCGGCCGCGTGCTGCAGGCCATCCGCGACGCCGAGAGCCGCGTCATGTTCTGTGGCTACAACCCGCTGCCCTACAAGCTCACCATCTGGACCATCTCGGCCGTGATGTGCGGCATTGCCGGGGCGCTCTATGTGCCGCAGGTGGGCATCATCAACCCGGGCGAGATGAGCACCGCGGCCAGCATCGAGATCGCGGTGTGGACGGCGGTCGGTGGCCGCGCCACCCTGGTCGGCCCCATCGTCGGTGCCTTCCTGGTCAACGGCGCCAAGAGCTGGCTGACCGTGGCCTTCCCCGAGTTCTGGCTCTACTTCCTGGGCGTGCTGTTCATCGCGGTGACGCTGTGGATGCCGCAGGGCGTGGTGGGGCTGGTGAAGAAGCTGCGGGGAGGCAAGGCATGACGCCGGATCTGATGGAAGCGGGCGCGCAGCGCTACGAGAAACTGCACACCGCGGCCTTGCAAGGACAGACCGAATCGGGCGGCCGCAGCGCGGGGTATGGCCGCGTTGCGAAGGCGGGCGAGGTGGACACCACGCACGGACGCATCCTCTACCTCGAAGACGTGCACGTGTCCTTCGACGGCTTCAAGGCCATAAACGGCCTGAACCTGGACATCGCGCCCGGCGAGCTGCGCTGCATCATCGGCCCCAACGGCGCCGGCAAGACCACGATGATGGACATCATCACCGGCAAGACCCGGCCCGACAGCGGGACGGTGTTCTTCGGCAGCACCATCGACCTGCTGCGCTACCGTGAACCCGAGATCGCCGCACTGGGCATCGGCCGCAAGTTCCAGAAGCCCACGGTGTTCGAGCAGCTCTCCGTGTTTGAAAACCTCGAACTGGCGCTGGCCACCGACAAGCGCGTGGGCCACAGCATGGTGTTCTCGCTCACAGGCGAAGAGAAGGACCGTCTGGCCGAGGTGCTGAGCACCATCCACCTGGCCGACAGCGCGCGCCGACAGGCCGGCCTGCTCAGCCACGGCCAGAAGCAGTGGCTGGAGATCGGCATGCTGCTGATGCAGGACCCCAAGCTGCTGCTGCTGGACGAGCCGGTGGCCGGCATGACGGACGAGGAGACGGCGCGCACGGCCGAGCTGTTCCTGTCCCTGAAGGGCAAACATTCGCTGATGGTGGTGGAGCACGACATGAGCTTCATCCGCGCGATCTCGGAGAAGGTCACGGTGCTGTGCGACGGCTCGGTGCTGGCCGAAGGCACGCTCGACGAGGTGCAGGCCGACGAGCGCGTGATCGAAGTCTATTTGGGCCGCTGAGGAACCCGCCATGAGCCTTCTGGAAGTCAAGGACGTCAACCAGTACTACGGTGGCAGCCACATCCTGCGCAACGTCAGCCTCACGGCCGAGCTGGGCCAGGTGACGGTGGTGCTGGGCCGCAACGGCGTGGGCAAGACCACGCTGCTCAAATCGCTCATGGGCCTGGTGCCGATCAAGAGCGGCGCCATCACCTTCGACGGCAAAGCCATCGACAAGGCCACGCCCTACGAGCGGGCGCGTGCCGGCATCGGCTTCGTGCCCCAGGGCCGCGAGATCTTCGGCCGCCTGACGGTGCAGGAGAACCTGCAGATGGGCCTGGCCTACAAATCCGGCGGCACGCCCATCCCGGCCGAGCTGTTCGAGTTGTTCCCGGTGCTCAAGCAGATGCTGGGACGGCGCGGCGGCGACCTCTCGGGCGGGCAGCAGCAACAGCTGGCGATTGCAAGGGCGCTGGCGGCTGGCCCCAAGCTGCTGGTTCTCGATGAACCTACCGAGGGCATCCAGCCGAACATCATCAAGGACATCGGCAAGGTCATCCGCATGCTGGCCGACCGCGGCAACATGGCCATCGTGCTGGTGGAGCAGTACTACGACTTCGCGGAAGAACTGGCCGACCAGTACGTGGTGATGGAGCGCGGCGAGGTGATCGCCAGTGGGCCGGGCTCTGAAATGCAGGCGAAGAACATCCGCCAGCTGGTGGCGATCTAGGCCCCCACGCTCCGCCGCTGCGCCGGATCGTCAGGCCCCCACAGCGTTCACGTTGGCCAGCAGGCCTTCGTTCTTCTGGGGCGGCTTGTAGCCCGACGACAGGGACATGCCGCCCGCCGCACGGCCGGTGTGCGCCTGTTCGCCCAGGCCGGCGTGGATGTCGGTGGTGCGGTAGCGCTCGCGCATGGCCTGCGCCTTCTTTTGCAGTTCTTCGTGGTCGGGGATGCGCGCCTCGTAGCGCTGCAGCACCAGGTGGGCCGACTCGATGATCTTGGCGTTGAGCGTCTGCTCCCCGTCGTTCAGCAGCTTGACCACCGCGGCCTGCGGATCGCCCTTGAGGCTCAGGGACATGGCCTCTTCGGTCTGCTTGAGGATGTGGGCGTGGCCGCTGCGCACGCGGTTGATGAAGTCCTGGCGGCCCGTGGCGGCGCAGACCAGCAGCTCGGTAAGCGCCCGGCTGGTGCAGAAGCGCAGTGCCATGGTGTCCACCGCGGCGTCGACTTCGTAGAGCTGGATCGAGCGCATCGCCAGCCGCGTCATCAGCGCCAGCAGGTTGCAGGCCGACTCGACATCGAACGCCGGCTGGTGGATGGTCTTGGCCATACGCCGCACGTCGTCCAGCGCCTGCGCGGTCTGGTAGTCCTGGATCGCGACCAGCGCCTCGATCACCTCCAGCAGCCGCAGCGGGCGCGGGTTGTCGGGGTACCGGTCGCGGATGCGTTCCATCTGCTCGCGGCAGCGCTGCAGGCCCTTGTGTTCGGCGTTGTCCAGGCGGGCGAACGCGAGCAGCACCAGGGCCTGGGGGTCGTAGAGCTTGGAGTCCAGGCCGAGGCGGGTGGCGCGGTCGAGCATCTCGATCCCTTCCTCGCGCTCGCCGGCGTACCAGGCCATCATGCCGTGCTTGAGCAGCCGGTTGACCGACGAGGGCGTGAGCATGGTGGAGCGCTTGAAGGTGGCGAGCGCGGCCTGGAAGTTGCCCAGCTCGAACTGGGCGCGGCCCATGATGTCGTAGGCGTCGGTGTAGCCCGGGTCGGTCTCGATCAGGCTCTCCAGCGTGGTGACAGCGCGCTGCTGGAAGCCGCCCTCGACCTGCGCACGGGCCACGCCCAGCCTGGCCCAGGGCAGCGTCTTGGCCGCGATGACGGCCTCGTAGAACATCTCGGCCTCGTGCAGGTGGCCGCCGCGCAGCATCAGCTCGGCCCCGATGCGGGCCGCGTAGAGGTAGTAGGGCTTGCGCTGCTCGAAGTGCGCCTTGCACATCTGCGCGGCCTCGTCGAACCGCTGTTCGTCGATGGCGGTGAAGATGTGCCGGAGCGCGTCCTTGCGGTCGCGCGCCTGCACGATGCGCTCCACCAGGCCCGCGGCCGTGTGGGGTTTGAGCAGGTAGGCGTCCAGGGCCGATTCGGCGGCCTCCGCCACCTTGCTGTACGAGGCTTCGGACGTCACCATCACGAACACCGTGTAGAACGGCAGCAGCTGGTTGCGGCGCAGGTCGTCCAGCAGTTCCTGCCCGGTGGTGGCCTCGCGGTCGAAATACTGCTCGCAGATCACGACGTCGAAGGGCCAGGTCTCCAGTTTGGTGCGGGCGTCCGCGACGCGGGGGCACTGCACGATGGTTCCCACGCCGGCGTCCCGCAGCTGCCCGACGATGATCGACCGCGACAGCGGGTTGCCGTCGATGACGAGCGCTTTGGCGTCATGGAGCGGGGCAGACATGGTGGGCGGGGCGGGAAGGCGCGGACGGCGTGGCGATGGTCGTGGTGGATCCTGCCCCGATTCTGTGCAGGCAGGCCCAGGCCCGATCGGCCGAACAACGCCGCAAAACCCGGGCAGTTCGACGGAGGATCAGACCCGCCAGATGCGGGGGGCGTCGCCCGGCAGGCCCCAGGCCGCCGGGCGCAGCGCCGCCCAGACGGCCTGCAGGCCGGCCATCAGCGGCTCGACCAGCGGCGCCACGGCGCGCACCGCCAGCACCCGGTCGTTGGGGCAGGTGGCGCCCGCCATCACCCCGGCCGGGGCTTGCTGCAGCGCTTCGCGCGCCACCTCCAGCAGGTGCTCGCGCCGCTCGCGCGCCAGCGGGCCGCCGGTGGCGAACACCAGCGTGCCCAGGCAGCGGTGGCCGCCCAGACCGAGGTGTGAGTCCAGCAGACGCCGGTCGTGCGCGGCGATGCGCGCCTGCTCCAGCCAGCAGCCGGGAATCTCCAGCCGCTGCCGGAACTCGCCCTGCTCGTAGGGCTGGGCCGCACCGGGCAGGCCCAGCGCGGTGACGTCCCAGGCCATCAGCTCGGCGCCCTCGGCCAGGGTGGCGCTCCAGCGGTTGTCGGCCCGGCAGCCGGGGTAGGCGATGGTCTCCAGCGGCAGCCACTCCAGCCGCGCGCCCGCGTCCAGCTGCAGCCGCACCTGTTGTGTGGCGAAGGCCTCATCGCTGGCGTAGAAGCGGGTGGCGCCCGGGGTGCTGACCAGGGCATGGGCGCCGGCGCCGACCTGCACGCCGATGTCCAGCACGTCCCCGCCGACCAGACCGCCCGGCGGGTGCACGATCACGTTGTGGCAGACCGCGTCGCCCTCGGGGTAGAGGCTCTTGAAGATGCGCAGCGGGCCGTCGTGCGAGTGCTGCAGGACGGTGCGTTCACCTTGTCGCTGGTAGTCGAGGGAAAGACGGGCGTGCCAGGGCATAAGACTCAGGATAGCCCCCCGCGCCGCTTCGCGTCACCCCCCAGGGGGCAATGCCTGTGGCCCGGCAGAGCCGGTTCCACGGCATTCTGGAGCGGGATATGTCGCACCTGAGCCGCTCTATCGTTTCCAAAAATCCTGGTGCGGCGCCACCATCTCGGCCTCCAGCGCCGGGATCGGGCCGATGACCTCGATGGCCTTCTGCCCGCGCGCGATCAGCTCGCGGCAGGGCAGGGACAGCGTGGGGTTCTCGGCGTGGTTGCCGGTGAGGGCCAGCAGGGCCTCTTCGCTGGCGCCGTAGACGATGCGGCCGATGTTGGCCCAGTAGACGGTGCCGGCGCACATCGCGCAGGGCTCGAAGGTGGTCACCAGGGTGCAGCCCGAGAGGAAGCCCGCCGGGTAGTTGAGCGAGGCCGTGCGCGCCAGAGTGGCCTCGGCGTGGTGCACGGTGTCGATGTTGCCCTGCTCGGCCAGCACCGTCTCGCCGTCGGGCGCCACCAGCAGCGCACCGAAGGGGTGGCGGCCCATCTGCATCGCGCGCAGGGCCACGTCGTTGGCGCGGCGCAGGTGCCGCGCGATCTGGTCGTCGTTCATCAGCCTTGCGATCCTCTGTGGGCCCAGCCGGTGGTGTGCTTCTCGATGAAGCTGAACAGCTCGTACATCACCATGGCCATGATGCCGACCACCAGCAGGCCGCTGAACGCCAGGCCCATCTGCATCGAGCTGCCGGCCGAGATCAGCAGGTAGCCGATGCCTTCGTTGGCGGCGGTCATCTCCGACACCGTGGTGCCCACGAAGGCGAGCGTGATGGCGACCTTGAGCGAGCCGTAGAAGTAGGGCATGGAGCGTGGCAGGCCCACCTTGACCAGCACGTCCCAGCGCCGGGCACCGAGCACCCGCAGCACGTCTTCCAGCTCGGGCTCCAGCGTGGCCAGGCCGGTGGCGATGTTGACCATGATGGGGAAGAAGCTGATGAGGAAGGCCGTGAGGATGGCCGGCCCCGCGCCGATGCCGAACCACACCACCAGGATGGGCACGAAGGCCGCCTTGGGCAGGGCGTTGAAGGCCGTCATCAGCGGGTAGACCGCCGCATAGGCGATGCGCGACGAACCGATCAGGAAGCCGAGCAGCACGCCCACCACGATGGCGATGGCGAACCCGGCCATGGTGACCCAGAAGGTGCGCCAGGCGTGGCCCAGGATCACCTTCTTGAACTCCACCGTCTGTTCCCAGATGCGCGAGGGGCTGGGGAAGATGAACTCCGAGACCTGGAAGCCGCTACAGATCACTTCCCAGATCACGATGATCGCGACCAGCAGCAGAAAAGGCGACCAGCGCTCCATCTGTTTCTTGTTCATGTGATGGCTTTCACTGGTTGATCATGGCGCCTGCTTTTCGCATGGCTCCAATGTGCCCTCTGAGTTCATGGACGATGTCGGTGAACTCGGGCGTGTAGGTCACTTCCAGGTCGCGGGTGCGCGGAATCGGGATCTCGCGCTGCACCACGAACCGGCCCGGGCTCTTGCTCATGCAGTACACCGTGTCGGCCAGGAACACGCTCTCGCGCAGGTCGTGCGTGACCAGGATGACGTTGAACTGCTGCGCTTCCCACAGGTCGCGCAGCGTGCACCACAGCTCCTCGCGGGTGAAGGCATCGAGCGCGCCGAAGGGCTCGTCCAGCAGCAGCATCTTGGGCTCGTGAATGAGCGCACGGCAGATGCTGGCGCGCTGCTGCATGCCGCCCGAGAGTTCCCACGGAAACTTCTTTTCCATGCCGCCCAGGCCCACGCTGGCCAGCAGCTTCTTCGCCCGCTCCTCGAACTCCTTGCGCCGGTCCTTGAACTGGTGCCGAAAGGGTTCGACGATCTCCAGCGGCAGCAGCACGTTGTCCAGCGTCGTGCGCCAGGGCAGCAGGCTCGGCGCCTGGAAGGCCATGCCCGAAATTTTCAGCGGGCCGTTGACGGGCTGGCCGTCGATGGTGATCTTGCCCATGCTGGGCATCTTCAGCCCGGTGGTGAGCTTCATGAAGGTGGACTTGCCACAGCCCGAAGGCCCGACGATGGCGATGAACTCGCCTTGCCGCACCTTCAGGTTGATGTCCTCGACGGCGAAGATGTTCTTCGCCAGCAGGTCGTCGTTGTAGGCCAGCCAGACCCCGTCGAAGTGGACGAAGGCATGGTCGGCCCCGGAGGGCGCGCCGGGCATCACTTCTTGGCCGGGGGCAGCACGTTGAGTTCGGCCGCCGACGGCAGCATGGAACCGTTCCACACCTGCGCCACGTCGACGCGGTTCTTGGTGCCGTAGGCGTCGGACACCTGCGAGGCCATCAGCGCCATGCGGCCGGGCACGATCTGGCCGAAGCCTTCCTTGCGCGCATCGGGACTGGCGATCACCGAGTCCACCGCCAGCTGCAGGCGGCGGGTTTCCAGGGCCACGTTGATGATGCCGTCGCGTGCCTTGACGGTCCCGATGGTGGCGGCCGGGTTGGCCATGACTTCCTTGGCGCCCTTGGCGAAGGCCGCGAGGAATGCCTTGACCGCGGCCGGGTTCTCCTTGATCAGCTTGGGGCTGGCGATCACCACGTTGCCGTACAGCTTCACGCCATGGTCGGCATAGGGCAGGATGACCACGTCCTCGGTCTTCACACCGCGCGCTTCCAGGTTGAGCAGCGAGGTGAAGGAGAAGCCGGTGATGGCGTCGATGTCGCCGCGCACCAGCATGGTCTCGCGCAGCGGCGGGTCCATCGAGGTCCAGGCCACATTGCCGACGCCGTTGGCCTTCTGGAAGATCGGGAAGGCCTTGCGACCGGCGTCGAACACCGGGGCGCCGAGCTTCTTGCCATTCAGGTCGGCGGGCTTGGTGATGCCGCTCTTCTTGAGGGCCAGCACGGCGGCGGGCGTGTTGTTGTAGACCATCATCACGGCCACCGGCTTGTTGGGCGCGTCCGGGTTGTTGGCGTGGAATTCCATCAGCGCGGCCATGTCGGCAAAACCCATGTCGTAGGTGCCGGAGGCCACACGGGTGACGGTGCCGCCGGAGCCGTTGCCGGCGTCGATGGTGACGTTCAGGCCGGCGGCCTTGTAGTAGCCCTTGGCTTCCGACTGCAGGAACAGCGCGGCAGGGCCTTCGAAGCGCCAGTCGAGCTGGAACTTGATGGGCGTCTGGGCGGAGGCGCTGCCGAAGGCGGCTGCGGCGGCCAGGGCGGCGGTGAGCTTGAGAAGGTGGCGTTTGTTCATGGCGAGGGTCTCCGTCGGGGTGGGGCGCTCAGGGATGCGGAAGGGTGCTGAAAGCGGGTCAGCAATTTCGATGCCAGGCGCGGGCGCAGCCTGTGCATTGAACACAGAAGGTGTATACAGATTCTTGGGGCTCCCGCTGGAGGCGTCATCCTGACTAACCCTGTGTTGGTGCGGCGTGCACAAAAAAGGGGCCCCGTGTGGGGCCCCTGCGGAGCTTGGGGGACGTGAATCCAGCGCTGGAGCGTGGGGCCCGGTTCAGTGCGCCTCGGCCTGTTTTGCCGCGTGGATGGCGGCGGCTTCATCGGCCTTGCCGCCGTTGAAGAACAGGTTCAGTAGCACGGCGCTGATCGACGCCAGCAGGATGCCCGACTCGATCAGCGGGTGGATGGCGTGCGGCATCCACTGCGAGTACTTGGGCGCGATCAGCGGGATCATGCCCACGCCGATGGAAATCGCCACGATCAGGGCGTTGTTGCGCTGGGTCTTGAAGTCCACGCCACCCAGGATGCGGATGCCGGTGGCCGCCACCATGCCGAACATCACCAGACCCGCACCGCCCAGCACCACGGTGGGCAGCGACTCCACCAGCGCCGCCATCTTGGGCAGCAGGCCCAGCACCAGCAGGATGACGCCGGCGGCCACGCAGACGAAGCGGCTCTTGACGCCGGTGACCGCGACCAGGCCCACGTTCTGCGAGAAGCTGGTGTAGGGGAAGGTGTTGAAGATGCCGCCGATGAGGGTGCCCAGACCGTCGGTGCGCAGACCGCGGGCCAGCGCCGGCTGGTCGATCTTGCGGTCCGTCATCTCGCCCAGGGCCAGGAACATGCCGGTGGATTCGATCATCACCACGATCATCACCAGCGTCATGGTCAGCACCATGACCGGGTCGAAGATGGGGATGCCGAAGTGGAAGGGCAGCACCACGTCCACCCACTTGGCCTGGCCGACCTTGTCGAAATGCATCATGCCCATCATCGTCGCCATGACCCCGCCGACCACGATGCCGATCAGCACCGAGATGTTGGCCAGGAAGCCTTTGGCAAACCGGGCCACCAGCAGGATGGTGGCCAGCACCACGGCCGACACCGCGATGCCCGGCAGGGCGGCGTAGCGCGGGTTGGGCTCGGTGGGTGCCAGGGTCAGGCCCTGCGGCACAGGCGGGTAGCCGGGGGTGCCGGCGGCCGCGGCGCTGCGCAGCGTGCTCAGCCACTCGCTGTGCTCCGGCGGCACCACCGACGGCGCGGTGGGGCCCACCGGGTTGCCGAAGATCCAGTTGATGCCTACGCGCATCAGGTTGATGCCGATGACGGCGATGATGGTGCCGGTGACCACCGGCGGAAAGAAGCGCAGCAGGCGGCTGACCATCGGCGCGATCACGATGGAGATGACCCCCGCGCCGATGATGGCGCCGAACAGCATGCGCGCGCCGTCGGTGCCGGGGGTGGTGTTGGCGATGGCCACCATGGGGCCGACGGCGGCGAAGGTCACGCCCATCATCACGGGCAGCTTGATGCCGAACCACTGCGTGACGCCCAGCGCCTGGATCAGCGTGGCGATGCCGCAGCAGAACAGGTCGGCCGAGATCAGCATGGCCACCTCCTGCGGGCTGAGCTTGAGGGCCCGGCCGACGATCAGCGGAACCGCGACCGCGCCCGCGTACATCACCAGCACATGTTGCAGGCCCAGCGCGGTCAGCTTGCTGCCGGGCAGTTGTTCGTCCACGGGGTGCACCGTTGTTGACATGGCATCTCCTTTTGCATGCAAAACTGTATACACATTATGTGTACCCGTATCTGGCGAAGACATCGGGGAAACCCTCGTGAGCGGCGCTGGCCGACGGGTGGCGTCCGGGCCGCGGGCACAAAAAAAGGGACGCCGGAGCGTCCCTGTGTGCCGGGCGGGTGGCCGCTCAGCCGCGCGGGCTGGCCGCTGCGGCCAGGGCCGTCATGTTGAGCACGCGGCGCACGGTGGCGGCCGGCGTCAGGATGTAGGCTGGGCGGGCCACGCCGGTCAGCACCGGGCCCACGGTCACGCCGCCGCTGGCGGTGGTCTTGAGCACGTTGTAGAGGATGTTGGCGGCGTCCACGTTGGGGCAGACCAGCAGGTTGGCCGAGCCGCTGAGCGTGGAGTCGCCCAGGTAGGCCTGGCGGATCTCGGGTTGCAGCGCGGCGTCGCCGTGCAGCTCGCCGTCGCACTCGATGCCCGGGTGCTGGGCCACGAACAGGTCGCGCGCGGCGCGCATCTTTTTCGCGGAGGCGCGCTTGCTGGAGCCGAAGCTCGAGTGCGAGAGGAAGGCCACCTTGGGCGGCAGGCCGAAGCGCTGCACCTGCTGCGCCGCCATCCAGGCGATCTCGGCCAGCTGCTCGGCCGTCGGGTCTTCGTTGACGTAGGTGTCGGCGATGAACAGTGGGCCGCTGGCCGTCATCAGCGCGTTGACCGCGGCGTAGTTGTTCACGCCGGGCGCCTTGCCCAGGATGGCGTCGATGCGCTCCAGGTGGGTGGCGTAGGTGCCGACCAGGCCGCAGATCAGCGCATCCGCATCGCCCAGCGAGAGCATCAGCGAACCGATGATGGTGTTGGAGCGGCGCACCGCGGCCTTGGCCACCTCGGGCGTGGCGCCATTGCGCTTCATCAGGCCGTGGTAGTGCTCCCAGTACTGGCGGAAACGCGGGTCGCCTTCGGGGTTGACGTTCTCCACGTCCACACCCAGACGGATGCGCAGGCCCGCCTTCTGGATGCGCGCCTCGATCACGGCCGGGCGGCCGATCAGGATCGGCGTGGCCAGGCCGTCGTCGATCGCCATCTGCGCGGCGCGCAGCGCGCGCTCGTCCTCGCCGTCGGCGTAGGCCACGCGCTTCTTGTTCGCGGGCAGGGCCTTGGCGGCGTTGAAGATCGGGCGCATCAGGATGCCGGTCTGCGTCACGAAGCGCGAGAGCGACTGGCGGTAGGCGTCCATGTCGGTGATCGGGCGGGTCGCAACGCCCGAGTCGGCGGCAGCCTGGGCCACGGCCGGCGCGATCTTGAGGATCAGGCGCGTGTCGAAGGCCTTGGGGATGATGTAGTCGGGGCCGAACGCCAGGTCCTGCCCGGCGTAGGCGGCGGCCACTTCGTCGCTGGTCTCGGCCTTGGTCAGGTCGGCGATCTGGCGCACGCAGGCCATCTTCATCTCTTCCGTGATCTTGGTGGCGCCGCAGTCCAGCGCGCCACGGAAGATGTAAGGGAAGCACAGCACGTTGTTGACCTGGTTCGGGTAGTCCGAACGGCCGGTGGCGATGATGCAGTCCGGCCGCGCGGCCTTGGCCACCTCGGGGCGGATCTCGGGCTCGGGGTTGGCCAGCGCCAGGATGATGGGCTGGCGGCCCATGCTCTTGACCATGTCGGCGTCCACCACGCCCGCCGCCGAGCAGCCCAGGAACACGTCGGCGCCGTTCATGGCGTCGGCCAGGGTGCGCGCCGACGAGGTGCGGCAGTAACGCTGCTTGGACTCGTCCAGCTTGCCGGCCTTGGCGTCGTCGCGTTCGGTCTGGATCACGCCCTTGGAGTCACAGACCAGGATGTTCTCGATGTTCACGCCCAGGTTGACCATCAGGTCCAGGCAGGCGATGGCCGCCGCACCCGCGCCGCTGACAGCGACCTTGACAGCGCCGATGTCCTTCTTGACCAGTTCCAGGCCGTTGATCAGCGCCGCGCTGGAGATGATGGCCGTGCCGTGCTGGTCGTCGTGGAAGACCGGGATCTTCATGCGGTCGCGCAGCTTGCGCTCGATGTAGAAGCACTCGGGCGCCTTGATGTCTTCCAGGTTCACACCCCCCAGCGTGGGCTCCAGCGCCGCGATGATGTCGACCAGCTTGTCCGGGTCGCGCTCGGCCAGCTCGATGTCGAACACGTCGATGCCGGCGAACTTCTTGAACAGGCAGCCCTTGCCCTCCATCACCGGTTTGGAGGCCAGCGGGCCGATGTCGCCCAGGCCCAGCACGGCGGTGCCGTTGGTGATCACGCCCACCAGGTTGCCGCGGCTGGTGTACTCCGAGGCCAGGGCCGGCTCGGCCTCGATGGCCAGGCAGGGAAAGGCCACGCCCGGCGAATAGGCCAGCGACAGGTCGCGCTGGTTGGACAGCGGTTTGGTCGGGACGACGGCGATCTTGCCCTTGTTGGGCGAGCGGTGGTATTCGAGCGCGGCGTCGCGCAGGGCTTGTTCGGCGGGGGTCATGAGGTCTCCAGAGTGCGAACCGCCCGGCGGGGCGGGCGGTCATTGTGTCACGGGGTGCGGGGCGCGTTCATGCGGACTTCAACAGGTCCAGCAAGGTGCGAGCCACCACCTTGGTGGCGCGGCGCAGGTCTTCCAGCACCAGGTTCTCGTCGGCCCGTTTGGCGTTCGACTCGCGCACCGTGCGGGGGCCGGCGCCGTAGATCACGCCCGGGATGCCGTGTTCGCCGTAGATGCGCACGTCGGTATAGAGCGGCGTGCCGACGGCGGGGATGGGTTCGCCGAACAGCTCGCTGCCGTGTTTCTGGAGGGCCTCGACCAGAGGTTTGTTGCCCGGCAGGGGCTTGAGCGCGCGCGCCAGCAGGATGCGCTTGACATCCACGCTGATGGCGCGCCCGCCGCGCGGGGGCTGGTAGCGGGCGGCGGCCTCGGCGATGGTGCGGCGCAGCGCAGCCTCGACCTCGGCTGGGTCTTCCTCGGGAATCATGCGGCGGTCCAGCTTGATCACCACCTTGCCGGGGATCACGTTGGTGTTGGTGCCGCCCTGGATCAGGCCGACGTTGAGGTAGGGGTGGGTGATGCCTTCAACGTCCGAGCGCACCTTCAGGTAGTCGGCGTTCAGGGCGTACAGCGCGTTCAGGATGTGCACCGCGCCCTGCAGCGCGTCGGTGCCGCTGTCGGGGATGGCCGCGTGCGCCATGTCGCCGTGCACGGTGACCTCCAGCTGCAGGCAGCCGTTGTGCGCCACCACCACCTGGTAGCTGAAGCCGGCGGCGATCATCAGGTCGGGCTTGGTCAGGCCCTTCTCCAGCAGCCAGCCCGGGCCGACCTCGCCGCCGTATTCCTCGTCGTAGGTCACGTGCAGTTCCACGCCACCCTTCAGGGGCGCACCCAGCGCTTCCAGCGCACGGATCGCGAAGGTGAAGTTGGCGATGTCGCACTTGCTCACCGCGGCGGCGCGGCCGTAGATCTTGCCGTCCGCGATCTCGCCGCCATAGGGGTCGTGCGTCCAGCCCTCACCGGGCGGCACCACGTCGCCGTGGGCGTTGAGCGCGATGGTCTGACCGCCGTCGCCGAAGCGGCGGCGCACGATCAGGTTGGTGATGGTTTCCAGCCCGGCGGCCTTGACCTCGGCCTCGGGCACGGCGTGCTTCTCGGCGGTCAGGCCCATCGCGGCGAGCAGCTCGGCGGTGCGCTCGGCGTGCGGCGCGTTGTTGCCGGGCGGCGTGTCGGTGGGCACGCGGATGAGTTCCTGCAGGAACTTCACCTCTTCGTCGAAGTGGGCGTCGATCCAGGCGTCGAGTTGCTGTTGGGCGGTGGTCATGGCGGCTTTCAGTGGGCTTCGGTGGTCAGTTGGTGCAGCACGTGGTCGAAGGCCTTGACGGCCAGGTCCATGTCGTCGGCGGTGCTGGATTCGAGCGGGTTGTGGCTGATGCCGCTGTTCTCGCCACGCACGAATAGCATGGCCTGCGGCATCACCTCGTGCAGCTTCATGGCGTCGTGGCCGGCACCGCTGGGCATTCGGTGCAGCGGCACCCCCAGCGCGGTGGCGGCGGCTTCCCAGCGCGCCTGCCATTTGGGGGCACTCGGCGCGGCGGCGGCGCGCATGGTTTCTTCCAGGCTGTGGCGCAGGCCGCGGCGCTCGCAGATCTCGCCCAGCTTCGCCAGCACGTCCTGCGCCAGCGCATCGCGCTGCGCATTGGTCGGTGCACGCATGTCCAGGCTGAACCGGCAGGCGCCGGGCACCACGTTGATGGAACCATTGGGCACCTGCAGCATGCCCACGGTGGCGACCGAGTCACCGTCCTGCGCGGCGCGCTGCTCGGCGTACAGGATCAGTTCGGCCACCGCCGCGGCGGCGTCGCGGCGGCGGTCCATGGGCGTGGTGCCGGCGTGGCTGGCCATGCCCAGCACCTCGCCCAGGTAGCGCACGCTGCCGTTGATGCTGGTGACGATGCCCAGCGGCAGGTTCAGTTCGTTGAGGACCGGCCCCTGCTCGATGTGCACCTCGATGAAGCCCAGGTACTGCGCCGGGTCGCGCTGCAGCTTGGGGATGTCGTCGATGCACAGGCCGGCGTGCTGCATGGCCTCGCGCATGGTGATGCCATCGGCGTCCTTCTGGTCCAGCCAGGCGGGGTCGAAGTGGCCGGTGAGCGCGCCCGAGCCGAGGAAGGTGGCCTTGTAGCGCTGGCCTTCTTCTTCCGCGAAGCCCACGACCTCGATGCCGAAGGGCAGGCGCTGGCCGGCCGCGTGCAGCTTCTGCACGCAGGCCATGGGCACGAAGATCCCCAGGCGCCCGTCGTACTTGCCGCCGTTGCGCACGGTGTCGTAGTGGGAACCCGTCAACAGGTATTTCGCACCGGGCGTGGCCGGGTGGTAGCGGCCGACCACGTTGCCCACGGCGTCGATCTCGATCTCGTCGAAACCGCAGTCCTTCATCCAGTGGCTGATGCGCTGGGCGCAGGCGCGGTGCGCGTCGGTGAGGTAGGTGACGGTCAGCTGGCCCTTCTCGGCGTAGCCCGGGTCGCTGTGCTGGGCCAGCTTCTCCTGCCAGTCCCACACCAACTGACCGTCCACCGGCTCGAAGCCGAACTTGTCGTTCAGCCGGATCTCGGCGATGCGGTGGATGTTGCGCAGGCACTCCTGCCGTTCGAAGTCCGGGTGGCCGTGCACGCGGCGCTCGAAGGCCTCGATGATCTGTGCCTTGGTGAGGCCGGTGCCCCGCGGGCCGCGCACCGCCAGGATGAAGGGGAAACCGAAGCGCGCGTTGTAGTCGGCGTTGAGCTGCTGGATGTGCGCGAACTCTTCCGGCGTGCAGTTCGTCAGGCCGGCCTTGGTCTGTTCGTTGGTCGACTCGGCCGTGAGCGTCTTGCTCACCATGGCCTTGCCGGCCAGTTCCGGGTGGGCGCGGATCAGGGCCAGCTGCGGTTCGACACCGGCCTCGTCGAGCACGCGCGTCATCGCGTGCTTGAGCTGCGCCAGCGAAGCGAAGGGTCGTTGCGCCAGGGCGCGCTCGGCGATCCAGGGGGAGTGCTCGTACAGGCCGTCGAGCATCTGCCGCGCCTCGGGCAGGGGCGCTGCATTGAGTTGGTCCAGGGTCAGGGGCATGGGGGCGACCTCAGGCAGGGTTCAGCGGGTGCGTGGCCTTCCAGTGGCGCGCGATGTCCAGCCGGCGCGCCACCCACACCTTGTCGTGCGACTGGATGTGGTCCAGGAAGCGCTGCAGCGCGGTGATGCGGCCGGGGCGGCCGAGCAGGCGGCAGTGCATGCCGATGCTCATCATCTTGGGACGGTCCAGGCCGTCGGGGTCGCCTTCGGCGTAGAGCGCGTCGAAGGTGTCCTTCATGTACTGGAAGAACGGGTCGGCGTGCGAATAACCCTGCGGCAGGGCGAAGCGCATGTCGTTGCAGTCCAGGGTGTAGGGCACGATGAGCTGGTGCGCGTCGCTGCCGTCGGTCTTGCGCACCTTCATCCAGAACGGCAGGTCTTCGCCGTAGTAGTCGCTGTCGTATTCGAAGCCGCCAAAGTCGGCCACCAGGCGGCGCGTGTTGGGGCTGTCGCGGCCGGTGTACCAGCCCAGCGGACGCTCGCCCGTCAGGCCTTCGATGATCTGCATGGCTTCGGCCATGTGGGCGCGCTCGGTGGCTTCGTCGATGTTCTGGTAGTGGATCCACTTGAGGCCGTGGCAGGCGATGTCGTAGCCCAACTCTTTGAACGCAGCGGTCAGCTCCGGGTGCTTCTGCAGCGCAGTGGACACGCCGAACACGGTCAGCGGCAGGCCGCGCTTCTCAAACTCGCGCAGGATGCGCCAGACGCCTGCGCGTGAGCCGTACTCGTAGATGCCTTCCATGCTGATGTGGCGGGCCTCGAAGGCGGCCGGGTTGAACATTTCCGAGAGGAACTGTTCGCTGGCCTTGTCGCCATGCAGCACGCAGTTTTCGCCGCCCTCTTCGTAGTTGAGGACGAACTGCACCGCAATGCGCGCACCGCCCGGCCAGCGGGCGTGGGGCACGTCGCGGCCGTAGCCGATCAGGTCGCGCGGGTAGGGGGCGGTGCTGTCGTAGATCATGCGGGTGCTCAGGAAGAAAGGGCCAGGGACAGGTCGTTGGTGGGCAGTTTGCGGTCGAAGGTCAGGCCCTCCTCCACATGCAGCAAGTGTTCGTTCATCAGGCGCACGGCCAGTTCTTCGTCCCTGGCGGCGAGCGCCTTGACGATGTCGGCGTGCTCTTCGTTGGAGTGCTCGGCGGCGGCGGTGCTCTGGTACATCAGCGTGATCAGGGCGCAGCGCGAGATCAGGTCGCGCAGCAGCTCGGCCAGCACCTCGTTTCCCATGAGTTCGGCCATGCGCACGTGGAAGTCGCCCAGCAGCTCGGTGCGGCCGGGCACGTCCTGGTTGTTCACGGCCTGTTTCTCCTGGGCCACGTGCTCGCGCAGGGCTTTGAGCTTGGCGGGGCTGACCTGGCGAACGAACGCGCGTGTCATCTCGACTTCCAGCATGCGCCGCACCGCGAACACCTGCTTGGCCTCCTCCACCGAGGGGGCGGCCACAAAGGCGCCGCGCGCGGGTTCGAGCCGGATCAGGCGGTTCTGGGACAGCTGGAACAGGGCCTGGCGGACCAGGGTGCGCGACACCCCGAAGTGGTCGGCCAGTTTCTGCTCGGCGAGCTTGGTACCCGGGTGCAGGCGGTGCTCGACGATGGCCCGGGTCAGCGATTCGACGATCTGGCTGGTGCTGGACGTTTCCATGAAGTCATCATATCCAGAAAAACAAAAAGTGTATACACTTTTGGTCGACCGAACTTCACGAGGACTTCACCATGGGCCTGAGCACCCACGTTCTGGACACGATGCACGGCTGCCCCGCGGCGGGCATGGCTGTCGAGCTCTACACCACCGACGGCGAGCAGGCCACGCTGGTCAGGCGCTTCACGCTGAACCACGACGGCCGCAACCCGGACGGGCCGCTGTACGACAACGCCAGCTTGAAGGTCGGCACCTACCGGCTGGTGTTCGATGTGAAGGGTTATTTCGCGGCCAGGGGGGTGGCGCTGCCCGAGCCCAATTTCCTGAACCGCGTGGCGCTGGACTTCGGCGTCGCCCATACCGACCAGCACTACCACGTGCCGCTGCTGGTCAGCCCCTGGAGCTACAGCACGTACAGAGGCAGCTGAAGCTGCCGGGGGTCACCGGTTCCTCTGGCCTTCGGTCAGCGTGTCGAGCTGGAACTGCCCGCTCTTGTCCCAGAGCCAGGTGTCGACGTAGTAGACACGGCCCATGAGCACTGGCGCGGGGTAGGGCGCGGCTTCCTGGATGGCGCGCTCGATCTCGGCCTTGGCGCCCGGATGGCTGGGCGGTCGCATCCAGTTCATGGTGACGATCCGGCCGCGGTGGTCCAGCTCCAGCTGCATGGTGCCCACGCCCTGCAGCAGCGGCGGCATCTTGCCCTTGAAGATGCGGTGGGCGTTCTTGCCGTAGATGTGTTGTGCACCATCGCGGCGGTAGTCGCGCGGAGTGGCCGCGTGCGACACGTAGGTGGGTGGCGGTTCGACGGCCACCGGCGCTTCGGACGCCGGGGCCGTGGTTTCCAGCACGGGCTCGGCCGGCGGCGTGGGCACCGGTGCGGCGCAGGCGGCGAGCAGGGTCACCAGGGCCAGGGAGGCCAGTCGGTGGGAGGCAATGAAACGGGCAGTTGGAGCGTGCATGGTTGTCTCTCGGTGTCTTCGTGATCGGCGAAGTCGCCGCCAGGCAGGGCGCCATAGGGCTGGGAGGATGCAGTTTATGGCTCTTTGCCCACTTGCCCAAGCAAGAACCCGGTGGATACTGCCAGGCGGTCGCCGCGTCGGCGCATATGGACGGATTTTTGGCATGCACGCCACACAGCACCCCGATCTTGCCCCCCTGTTTGAACGCCTGGCGCGGGCACCGGCGGTGCTGGTGTCCGTTTTCCGCACCCAGGGCTCGGTGCCGCGGGAGGCCGGCACCTGGATGGCCGTCTGGCCCGGTGAGCAGATCGGCACCATCGGTGGCGGCCACCTGGAATGGGACGCGCTGAAGCAGGCCCGGGACGCGCTGGCAGCCGGCGCGTCGGCGCCCTGGACTCACCGGGTGGCGCTCGGTCCCAGCCTCGGGCAGTGCTGCGGCGGGGTGGTGGAGCTGCGCTTCGAGCCGGTCACGCTGGCCGAGGCGGGCGCCCTGCAGCAGCGGCTGGTGCCGGTGCTCACGCCGGTCGCCCTGTTCGGCGGCGGCCACGTCGGACAGGCCATCGTGCGGGCGCTGGCGCCGCTGCCGTTCGCGGTGCAGTGGATCGACAGCCGCGATGGCGTGTTCCCGGCCGAGGTGCCGCCGACCGTGTGCACCGAACACTCCGAGCCGGTGCAGGACGCGGTCCGCGACCTGCCGCCGGGTGCACTGGTGCTGGTCATGAGCTTCTCCCATGCGGAGGACCTGGACATCGTGGCGGCCTGCCTGCAGCGGCGCCGGGCGTCGGGCGACCTGCCGTTTGTGGGACTGATCGGCAGCAGGACCAAATGGGCCACCTTCCGGCGCCGGCTTCTGGAGCGGGGTTTCACGGACGGTGAGCTCGGGGGCATCACCTGCCCGATCGGACTGCCCGGCATCGGCGGCAAGGAGCCGGCGGTGATCGCGGCTTCGGTGGTGGCTCAGTTGTTGCTTGTCCGCTCAGGGTAAATACGCAAGCAACTGTCTTCAGAAAGTGTATACACTTTGTTCATACGGTCGCAGCGGAGCGGGTGCCTGGGCCACAGCCCGGGCGCTCATTTACGCGGCCCTCAGTCGGCTCAGAGCGCCCGCGGTGGTGAGTCGCAAACCCTGACGGTGTCACCGTCCACGTGTTGAGGTGCCATGGAAACCTATCTGCTCGACTGGGCCAATCTGCTGCTGCGCTGGCTGCATGTCATCGTCGCCATCGCCTGGATCGGTTCCTCCTTCTACTTCGTCTTTCTCGACAGCAGCCTCACACCGCCCGAGGACGAACAGCTCAAGAAGGACGGCGTCGGCGGCGAGCTCTGGGCGCTGCACGGCGGCGGGTTCTACCACCCGGTCAAGTTCAAGGCCGCGCCGCCCAAACTGCCCGACCACCTGCACTGGTTCTACTGGGAAAGCTATTCCACCTGGCTCTCGGGCTTTGCGCTGTTCCTCATCTCCTACCTCTGGAGCCCCAGCGTCTACCTGATCGACCCTCGGGTCATGGAATGGTCGCCTGCGGGCGCGATTGCCGCGGCACTGGCCTTTCTGGTGGTGTTCTGGTTCGCGTACGACATCATCTGCCGCACCCTGGGCCAGACGAAGAACGGCGACGCCAAGGTGGGCGCGCTGGTGCTGGTGCTGGTCTGCATCGCGGCTTATGCGGCCACGCAGATGTTCGCCGGCCGCGCCGCCTTCCTGCTCATGGGCGCGATGCTGGCCACGGCCATGAGCGCCAACGTGTTCTTCTGGATCATTCCCGGCCAGCGCACCATGGTGGCCGACATGAAGGCCGGCCGGCCGGTGGACCCGATCCACGGCATCCGCGGCAAGCAGCGCAGCGTGCACAACACCTACTTCACGCTGCCGGTGCTGTTCGCCATGCTCAGCAACCACTACAGCTTCACCTACGCCCACCCGCAGAACTGGCTGATCCTGATCGCCATCATGTTCGCGGGCGCGGCCATCCGCCAGTTCTTCGTCATGCGCCACGGCCACAAGCTCGGCCGCAACCCGCACCCCTGGAAATACGCGGCCGTGGGCGTGGTGGTGCTGCTGGGCCTGATCGTCTGGCTGCGGCCCGCGCCCGCCGCGCCGGCGGCAGCGGCGCCGGCCACTGTGGGCTATGCCCAGCTGCAGCCGGTGGTGGCGCAGCGCTGCGTGATGTGCCACGGCGAAGCCTTGCAGAGCAAGGGCGTGCGCCTGGACTCGGCGGACGAGCTCAAGAAGAACGCCCAGATGGTCTACCAGCAGGTGGTGGTGCAGAAGCTCATGCCGATGAACAACGCCACCGGCCTGACCGAGGACGAACGGGCCTTGTTCGCGCAGTGGTTCAAGGCCGGCGCACCGGTGAACTGAAGCGTCCTGCGCTACCCTCAGGGTTTTCCAACCAACGGGAGACCCCATGAAAACACGCGCTGCGGTGGCCTGGAAAGCCGGCGAACCCCTGACCATCGAAACCGTCGATCTGCAGGGGCCGAAGTTCGGCGAGGTGCTGGTCGAGATCAAGGCCACCGGCATCTGCCACACCGACTACTACACGCTCTCGGGCGCCGACCCCGAGGGTCTGTTCCCCGCCATCCTGGGCCACGAAGGCGCGGGCATCGTGGTGGACGTTGGCCCCGGCGTGACCTCGCTCAAGAAGGGCGACCACGTCATCCCGCTCTACACGCCCGAATGCCGCCAGTGCAAGTTCTGCCTGAGCCGCAAGACCAACCTCTGCCAGCTCATCCGTGGCACGCAGGGCAAGGGCCTGATGCCCGATGCCACCAGCCGCTTCTCCATCGACGGAAAGCCCATCCTGCACTACATGGGCACCAGCACCTTCGCCAACCACACCGTGGTGCCCGAGATCGCGCTGGCCAAGATCCGCGAGGACGCGCCGTTTGACAAGGTCTGCTACATCGGCTGCGGCGTCACCACCGGCATCGGCGCGGTGCTGTTCACCGCCAAGGTGGAGGCGGGCGCCAACGTGGTGGTGTTCGGCCTGGGTGGCATCGGCCTGAACGTGATCCAGGGCGCAAGGATGGTGGGTGCCGACAAGATCATCGGCATCGACCTCAACCCCGAGCGCGAGGCCATGGCCCGCCAGTTCGGCATGACGCACTTCCTCAACCCCAAGGACCACGAGAACATCGTCGATGCCATCGTGCAGCTGACCGACGGCGGCGCCGACTACTCGTTCGAGTGCATCGGCAACACCAGGGTGATGCGCCAGGCACTGGAGTGCACGCACAAGGGCTGGGGCCGCAGCATCATCATCGGCGTGGCCGAGGCTGGCGCCGAGATCAGCACCCGCCCGTTCCAGCTGGTCACCGGCCGCAAGTGGGAGGGCTCAGCCTTCGGCGGCGCACGCGGCCGCACCGACGTGCCCAGGATCGTCGACTGGTACATGGACGGCAAGATCGACATCGACAGCCTGATCACCCACAAGCTCAAGCTTGAGGACATCAACGAAGGCTTTGCGCTGATGAAGCGCGGTGAATCGATCCGCAGCGTGGTGGAGTTCTGATCGTGCTCCTCGAACGACTCGAACTGCTCAGCGAACACGGCTGCTTCGGCGGCGTGCAGCGCTTTTACAAACACTTCTCGGTCAACCAGATCGGCTTGCCCATGCGCTTTGCGCTCTTCCTGCCACCGCAGGCGCAGGCTGGGCAAAAGGTGCCGCTGCTGACCTACCTGGCCGGCCTGACCTGCACCGAAGAAACCGCCACCATGAAGGCCGGCGCGCAGCGCCTGGCCGCGCAGCTGGGCCTGGCCCTGCTGTTTCCCGACACCAGCCCGCGCAGCAGCGGCATCGACGGCGAAGACCACCACTGGGACTTCGGCGTCGGCGCGGGCTTCTACCTCGACGCCACCGAACACCCCTGGGCCGGCCACTGGCAGATGGAGAGCTACCTGCTGCAGGACCTCATCCCTGGCGTGGTGGCCGAATTCGGCCTCGACGGCGACCGCCTCGGCATCACGGGCCACTCCATGGGTGGCCACGGCGCGCTCACGCTCGCGCTGCGCCATCCCGGCGTGTTCCGCAGCCTCTCGGCCTTTGCGCCCATCTGTGCGCCGACGAAGTGCCCCTGGGGCCACAAGGCCTTTCTGGGTTACCTCGGCCAGGACGAAGCGACCTGGGCGGCGCACGACGCCAGCCTGCTCATGGCCGCTCAGACCACGGCACCGTTCCCTGGCGGCATCCTCATCGACCAGGGCCTGGCCGACAAATTCCTGGCCGAGCAGCTCTACCCTGAAGCTTTCGAGGCCGCCTGCGCCCAGACGGGCCAGCCGCTCACGCTGCGCCGCCACGCCGGATACGACCACGGCTACTACTTCATCAGCAGCTTCATCGACGACCACCTGCGCCACCACGCGCAGGCGCTGGCCTGAGCGATCACCCAGCGCACCGGACCCCTGGTCAGCGCGGCAACTGCCGGTAGGCCGCATCAGCCAGCACCGCCAGCCGTTCGCGCGCCAGGTTGCCGCTGAGGGCATAGCCCATGCGGCGGTCGACCCAGTAGAAGGTCTCGGTCTCGCCCACCCGTGTGAACTGGAACGCGGTGTCCTGGCCGGCCTGGTCGCCCAGCACCGAAACGTGCAGGGTCACGCGTTCGCCGGCCGCCGATTCGTACATGAACAGGGCACGCGCCTCGCTGTTCTGCCCGGGCAGCAGGCGCCCGCCGATCAGTGCAAAGCCCTGCTCCTGCAACTGCGGGGCGGTGAGCGGCGTGCCCAGCCGTCTGGACAGCCACTGGACCAGGTGGGCCTGCTCGGCCACGCCGACCTCGACCGGATGGCGCTTCTCGGGCGTGTAGACCGCGTGGGCCACGCGCGCCTCCTGCACGAAGCCCGGAGTCGCGCCGGCCAGGCGGGCGGCCGGATCGCCGGCACTGCGGCCCCACCAGCCACCAGCGAAGCCCAGCGCCAGCAGCACGCTGGCGGCGAGCGCCTGCGGCCAGACGGCGCGGCGCGCCGGGCGGGTGGCCCGGGCCAGCGCGAGCGGCACCGGCTCGTCGAGCACGCTGCGCTGCAGGCCTTGCAGCGCGGTGCGCTGGGCCTGCCAGTCCTGGACGCGCCGCGCGTCCTCGGGGTGGTCCTGCAGCCAGGCCGACACCGCGTCGGAGCGGTCGGCCGGCAGCTGGCCGTCGACCCAGGCATGCAGCTCGGCGTCGGTCACGGGCGGGATGGGGTCGGCGTTCATGATTCAGGCAACGATTTTCAGCCGGGGCGTGACCGCGGTCGGAGGCTCTCCGCTGGTGAGCCGGCGCAGCTGTTCGCGGCCCCGGGAGAGGCGCGACATCACCGTGCCCACGGGCACACCCAGGACCTGGGCGGCCTCGGTGTAGGACAGCTCTTCCACACAGACCAGCAACACGGTTTCGCGCAACACCGGGCTCAACTCGGCCAGCGCGTGCTCCAGGTCCAGCCGCTCGGGCACCCGTGCCAAGGGGTCGTGGCTGGGTTCGTGGCGCTCCTCCAGTTCGACCGTGTCGCGCTCGTGCACCTGGTCGCGGACCTGGTTGAGGTGCAGGTTGTGCATCAGCGACAGCAGCCAGGCGCGCAGGCCGCTGCCGTCGGGCCGCGGCTTCCAGAGCGGCCACTTGTGGCAGGCGCGTTCCAGCGTGTCCTGCACCAGATCGTCGGCGCGGCTGGCGTCCCCCGTGAGCAGCCGCGCGTATCGGCGCAGGCGGGGGATGTGGGGCAGGGTGTCTTCGGGGCCCAAGGGGGATCAGGGGGTGGCCACGCGCCAGACCTTGTTGAAGCCGTCGCCGGTCTTCTCGCCCGGCTTGGTGTCCTTGATCCAGTAGTAGAGTGGCTTGCCCTTGTAGGCGATCTGCCGGCCGCCGTCGTCGCGGGTGATGACGCTGTAGTCGCCCGAAGCGTTGGCAGCGCCGGCCATCAGCGGGGGCCAGTTGGTGGCGCAGGGGCCGTTGCAGGTGCTCTTGCCGCTGCCGGCCACATCCTTGTCGAAGGTGTAGAGCGTCATGCCGTTGGGGCCGGTGAGCATGCCGTCGCGGGCCATGACGCCGCCGGGCGCGCTGGTGCTGCTGGTGGTGCTGGCACAGCCGATCAGTGCGGCGGTGCCGAGCGTCAGGGCGGCGGCCGTGCGAAGGATGGGGAATCGGGACATGGTGAGCTCCTGGAAGGGAATGAAAAAAACCGGTTGGCAAACGGTAAACACCGTGGCCCACCGGTTTATTCCCTGCCGATCCCGCTTTTTTTACCTCAGGACTGCCAGAGCACGGTCTTGCCGGAGTTTTCCCATGCCTCGTAGTGTTTTGCGTACAGGTCTTCGATGCGGTTGCGCTTGACCTTGAAGGTCGGCGTGATCACGTCGTTGTCCACCGTCCAGGCGGTGGTGGTCACCACCAGGCACTGCAGGCGCTCGTGCGGGTCCAGCGTGGCGTTGATGGCCTTGATGTGGGCGGCCAGCGAGCTTTCCAGGGCGGCGCGACCCTCGGCGCTGGCCGCCTGGGCCACGGCATCGGCGTTGAGCATGGCGATTCCCAGCGGCTGGCCGAGGTTGGCGCCGGTGACCACGCAGGCCTCGATGGCCTCGTGCATCACCAGCTTGTCCTCGATCGGTGCCGGCGCCACGTACTTGCCCTTGCCGGTCTTGAACAGGTCCTTCACGCGGCCGGTGATGCGCAGCAGGCCCTGCGCATCGATGCTGCCCTTGTCGCCGGTCTTGAGCCAGCCGTCGGCGGTGAACACCTCGGCGGTCTTCTCGGGCTCCTTGTAATAGCCCTGCATCAGCGCCTGGCTCTTCATCTGGATCTCGCCGGTCTCGGGGTCGATGCGCTGCAGCACGTCGGGGTAGGTCGGGCCGACGGTGCCGCGCTGGTTCTTGCCGGCTTCGGTGATGTGCGAGAGCGCCAGGTTCTCGGTCATGCCGTAGCCCTCGTTGATGGCAATGCCGAGCTGGCCGTACCACTCCAGCAGGGCCAGCGGCATGGGCGCCGCGCCGCCCGCGGCGAAGCGGCATTGGTCCAGGCCCAGGGCCTTGCGGATCTTCTTGCGCACCAGACCACCGATGAGGGGAATGCCCAGCAGCCGGTTCAGCTTGGCCGGCGGCATCTTGTGGTGGATGCCCTGCTGGAACTTGACCCACAGCCGCGGCACCGAGAAGAACACCGTGGGGCGCGAGCGCTGCAGGTCGGCGGTGAAAGTGTCCAGCGACTCGGCGAAATACACGTGCATGGCGGTGCGCAGCCAGCCGTGCTCGACCAGCATGCGCTCGACCACGTGCGCCAGCGGCAGGTAGGACAGCATGCGGTCGTCCTGGGTCAGTGGAATCCGCTGCAGGCCGCGGTCCAGCGCCCAGGCGAAATTGCCGAAGGAGTGCATCACGCCCTTGGGCAGGCCGGTGGTGCCCGAGGTGTAGATCAGCGTGGCCAGCTCGTCCTCTCCGCGGACGGGCGACTCCTTCATCGGCGCGGTGCGCGCCACGATGGCATCCCAGCCTTCGTAGGCCTGCTTCGCGTCGTCGGGCGAGAGCGGGTAGCTCATGCAGGGCAGGCCGGCGGGCACGCCGGGCTTCATGTGTTCCCAGCCGTCGAGCTTGCCGACGAACAGCGCCTTGGACTCGCTGTGGGTCAGGATCTGGGTGATGGTGTCGGGCGCCAGCGTGGGGTACAGCGGCACCGAGACATAGCCAGCCATCCAGATCGCCAGGTCGCTCATCATCCACCAGGCGCAGTTCTTGGACAGGATGGCGACCTTGCTGCCGGGCGCCCAGCCCTGGGCCTTCAGGTGCGCGGCCATGCGCCGGCTGTGGTCGGCCACCTGGGCCCAGGTGAAGTCCTGCACCGCACCGGCGCCCATGGGCTGGGTCAGGGCCACCCGCGTCGGGGCGGTCTTCTCCCAGTGGTACAGGCGTTGAAGGGCGAGGTAGTCGGGCGATATCTTGCTCATGCGTGTCTCCAGGTGAATGCCGGACTCTACCGGGGCCAGGCCGGCCGCCGGCAGCGGGCTTTCCCGCGTGTTTTCTAGAGCCTGTGCTCCAGTTTGCACGCAGCGCTGACCAGGATGGGTCGCATCTCAATGCCACAGACCAGCGCTATGCTGACCGGATGACCTCTTCCATCGAACTCATTGAATTCACCACCGGCGGTGACCCGGCCGCCCAGCCGGTGGCCAGCATTGTGGTGCTGCACGGCCTCGGGGCCGACGGCCGCGACTTCGTGCCGGTGGCCCAGGCCATGGACCTCTCGACCATCGGACCGGTGCGCTTCGTGTTCCCCAGCGCACCGGCGCGGCCGGTGACGATCAACGGGGGCTACGAGATGCGCGCCTGGTACGACATCTTTTCCCTCAGCACAGACCCGGCCGCGCCGCGCAAGGAGGACGAGGCGGGCCTGCGCGAGAGCCAGGCCATCGTGCTGCAGCTGGTCGAACGGGAGGTGCAGCGCGGTGTGCCGGCGCACCGCGTGGTGCTGATGGGCTTTTCGCAGGGCTGCGCCATGACCTTGCTGGCCGGCCTGCGCGCACCGCAGCGGCTGGCGGGCCTGGTGGCGCTGTCGGGCTACCTGCCGCTGGCGGCGACCACCGCGGCGCAGGCCAGCGAGGCCAACCGGGGGGTGCCAGTCTTCATGGCGCATGGCGATGCCGACGACATCGTGGTGCTGGCGCGCGGCGAGGCGGCGCGCGACGCGCTGGCGGCTCTGGGCTACCCGGTGCACTGGCATTCCTATCCCATGGGGCACGAGGTGTGTATGGACGAGATCGCCGACCTCAACGCCTGGCTGGAGGGTCGGTTGTCGAACCCGGCGTGACAAATATTTGTTACTGATCAATTCAACTGCAACCAGCCGGCGTAGGAGCGCCGGCGACCTGTAACAACGCCATGGCTGGCGCTATGCTGACGCCATGAGCACCCGTCGGAAGATCCAGCTGCGCGAAACCGTGACCGGCGGCGACCCGTCGGCGGTGCCTTCCGCCACCCTGATCGTCCTGCACGGACTGGGGGCCGACGGGCAGGACTTTGCGCCGCTGGTGACCGAGCTGGACCTGTCGTCCGCCGGGCCGGTGCGGTTCGTGTTTCCCAACGCCCCGCTGCGCACCGTAAGCCTCGGCGACGGTGAACCCGGTCAGCCCATGCGCGCCTGGTACGACCCGCGCCCGGTGGCGGCCGAAACCGGTGCGGTGTCGACGCAGGACGAGGAGGGCCTGCGCGCCTCCTGCGAGGTGGTGCAGGCGCTGATCGACCGCGAGGCGGCGCGCGGCGTGCCACCCGGCCGCGTGGTGCTGCTGGGCTTTTCTCAGGGCGCGGTGATGACGCTGATGGCGGGCCTGCGGGCGCCCCAGCGGCTGGCCGGCCTGGTGGTGCTCTCGGGTTACCTGCCGCTGTCGATTGCGACCGAGGCCGAGGCCAGCCCCGCCAACCGCGACGTGCCGATCTTCATGGCGCACGGCCGGCAGGACCCGGTGGTGCTGCCGCAGCGCGCCGAGTCCTCGCGCGACAAGCTGCTGCGCCTGGGCTACGACATCGCCTGGCACGACTACCCGATGGGGCACGAGGTCTGCCCGCGGGAGATCCGCGACCTCAACGGCTGGCTATCGGTGCTGCTCGCGCCCTGGCACTGAGCGCGGCGGCGCTCAGCGTGCCGCGTTCGCCAGTTCGATGGCCAGGCGGTTGTGCCGTTCCACGAGTGGGCCAAGGTCCTCGGTGACGAGCCGGCCTTCCCGCACCACCACCCGACCGTTGACCACCGTGTAGGCCGCCTGCGGGCTGGCACACAGCAGCAGGCTCGCCAGCGGGTCGTGCACCGCACCGCCGGCAAAGCCCAGGCTGCGCAGATCGAACAGCGCCAGGTCGGCGCACATGCCCGGTGCCAGGTGGCCGATGTCTTGGCGGCCCAGCACCTGCGCGCCACCGCGGGTGGCGATGTGCAGCACGTCGCGCGCGGTCATCTCGGCCGGGCCGAGGTCGCAGCCGAAGAAGGTCTTGCCGCCGCGGGTCTCGGGGGCTGAGAGCGCGCGGCCCACGCGCGCCAGCAGCAGCGCCTGCCGCGCCTCGTTCACCATGTGCGCGCCGTCGTTGCTGGCGCTGCCGTCCACGCCCAGGCCCACCGGCACCCCGGCGTCCAGCATGCGGCGGACGGGCGCGATGCCGCTGGCCAGGCGCATGTTGCTGCAGGGGCAGTGCGCCACGCCGGTGCGGCTGGCGGCGAACAGCGAGATGCCCTCGTCGTCGAGCTTGACGCAGTGCGCGTGCCAGACGTCCTCGCCCAGCCAGCCCAGTTCCTGCGCGTACTGCGCGGGCGTCATGTGGAACTTCTCGCGGCTGTAGGCGATGTCGTGGTCGTTCTCGGCCAGGTGGGCGTGCAGGCGCACGCCCTGGCCTTTGAAGCTTCGCGCGAGTTCGGCGCTCTGCTGCATCAGTGCGGGGCTGACCGAGAACGGTGAGCACGGCGCGAGGGCCACCTGCACCATGGCGCCGTGGTCGGCGCGGTGCCAGGTCTCGATCAGGCGCTGGCTGTCTTTCAGGATCGCGTCTTCCTGTTCCACCACCCGGTCCGGTGGCAGGCCGCCCTGCGACTGGCCCACGCTCATGCTGCCGCGCGTGGCGACGAAGCGCATGCCGATGGTCTGCGCGGCTTCGATGCTGTCTTCCAGCCGCACCCCGTTGGGGTAGATGTAGAGGTGGTCGCTGCTGGTGGTGCAGCCGCTCATCAGCAGCTCGGCCATCGCGACCTGGGTCGAGACCTGCACCATCTCCGGCGTGAGGCCGGCCCAGATCGGGTAGAGCCCGCGCAGCCAGGAGAACAGCTCCGCGTCCTGCACGCCGGGGATGGCGCGCGTGAGCGACTGGTACATGTGGTGGTGTGTGTTCACCAGCCCGGGCGTGACCAGGTGGCCATGCGCGTCGATCACCTCGCCGGCCGATTCGCGCAGCGCGCGCGGCAGCTCGGCGGTGGGGCCGATCCACTCGATGACGTTGTCGCGCACGAACAGCGAAGCGTCCTTGAGTTCGCGCCCTTTCGACGGGTCGGCGTGGTCGAAGGTGGCGATGCAGGCGGCGTTGTGGATCAGCAGGGAGTTCATGTCACTTCAACCAGTAGTGGGGTTTGGCGTAGGTCTTCTTGAGGTGCTCGATGAAAAAGCGCACCTTGGCCGGCAGGTGGCGCTGCTGCGGGTACACGGCCAGGATGTCGTAGGCGGGCAGGGCGTAGTCGTCGAGCACGGTCACCAGCTCGCCGCGCTGCAGCTGCGCCTGGATCTCCCAGGTGCTGCGCCAGCCCAGGCCCAGGCCCTCGCTGACCCAGCGGTGCAGCAGCTCGCCGTCGTTGCAGTCGAGGTTGCCCTCGGCGCGCACGGTCACGGTCTTGCCGTCCTGCTGGAAGTACCAGCCGCGCTGCTGGCCGCCCTGCAGGTTGAAGGCCAGGCAGTTGTGCTGCGCCAGGTCGTCCAGCGTCTGCGGCTTGCCGTGTTTGCGGAAATAGGCCGGCGTGCCACAGACCACGCGCTGGTTGGTGGCCAGCTTGATGGCGACGAAATTCGGGTCGATGGCGCCGCCGATGCGGATGCCCATGTCGTAGCCCTCGCGCACCAGGTCCACCACCCGGTCGGTCAGGTTGAACGAGAGCTTGACCTCGGGGTTGGCCTTGAGGAAGGCGCTGGCGTGCGGCGCCACGTGCAGGCGCCCGAAGGCCGCAGGGGCCGAGACGATCAGGTGGCCGCTGGCCTGGTGCTTCTGTGCCGCCACGCTGGCCTCGGCCTGTGCCCACTGCGCCAGCAGCGGCCGGCATTCGTCCAGAAAGCGCGCGCCCGCGTCGGTCAGCACCAGGCGCCGGGTGGAGCGGTGCATCAGCTGCGTGCCCAGGCGCTTCTCCAGCGCGTCGATGCGCCGGCCCATCATCACCGGGGTGATGCCGGCGTGCAGCGCAGCGGCGGCCAGGCTGCCGTGCTCCATCACCTGCACGAAGGCTTCGATTTCCTTGTAACGGTCCATGGGGGCATGTTATCGGCGCGATTGCATACCGCGAGTATCGAATCAACTGACCGCCAGTGGCATTCACAAGACCGTATGGCCTCCATAGCATCGGTCCCAGTCCACAAACCACTGGAGACAGACATGGCGAAGATGAAGGCCGCGATGGCGGCGGTGCTGGTGATGGAGAAGGAGGGCATTGCCCAGGCCTTCGGCGTACCCGGCGCGGCCATCAATCCGCTGTATGCGGCCCTGCGCGAGCGCGGCAGCATCGCCCACGTGCTGGCCCGCCACGTGGAGGCGGCCTCGCACATGGCCGAGGGTTACACCCGCGCCAGGGCCGGCAACATCGGCATCTGCATCGGCACCAGCGGGCCGGCTGGCACGGACATGATCACCGGTCTGTACTCGGCCAGCGCCGATTCCATACCGATCCTCTGCATCACCGGCCAGGCGCCGCGTGCCCGCCTCTACAAGGAAGACTTCCAGGCGGTGGACATCGAGAGCATCGCCAAGCCCGTGACCAAGTGGGCGGTGACGGTGCGCGAGCCGGCCCTGGTACCGCGTGTGTTCCAGCAGGCCTTCCACCTCATGCGCTCGGGTCGCCCGGGCCCGGTGCTGATCGACCTGCCGTTCGACGTGCAGATGGCCGAGATCGAGTTCGACATCGACACCTACGAGCCGCTGCCGGTCTACAAGCCCGCCGCCACGCGCAAGCAGATTCAGAAGGCGCTGGACATGCTGGCCGCTTCGAGCAAGCCCCTGATCGTGGCCGGTGGCGGCATCCTCAATGCGGATGCGGCGGACCTGCTGGTGGAGTTCGCCGAACTCACCGGCGTGCCGGTGGTCCCCACGCTCATGGGCTGGGGCGCCATCCCCGACGACCACCCGCTGATGGCGGGCATGGTGGGCCTGCAGACCAGCCACCGCTACGGCAACGCGACCATGCTCGCCAGCGACTTCGTGCTGGGCATCGGCAACCGCTGGGCCAACCGCCACACCGGCAGCGTCGAGACCTACACCAAGGGTCGCAAGTTCGTGCACGTGGACATCGAGCCGACGCAGATCGGCCGCGTGTTCGAGCCCGACTTCGGCATCGTGAGCGACGCGAAGGCCGCGCTGGAGCTGTTCGTGCAGGTGGCGCGCGAGCGCGTCGCTGCAAACGCCTGGCCGAGCTACACCGACTGGGCCGAGCGCTGCGCCGAACGCAAACGCGTGATGCTGCGCAAGACGCATTTCGAGCAGATCCCGATGAAGCCGCACCGCGTGTACGAGGAGATGAACCAGGTCTTCGGCCGCGACACGGTGTACGTCAGCACCATCGGCCTGTCCCAGATTGCGGCGGCGCAGTTCCTGCACGTCTACGGTCCGCGCCAGTGGATCAATTGCGGCCAGGCCGGCCCGCTGGGCTGGACGCTGCCGGCCGCGCTGGGCGTGGTGGCGGCCGACCCGACGAAGCAGGTGGTGGCCCTCTCGGGCGACTACGACTTTCAGTTCCTGATCGAGGAGCTGGCCGTGGGCGCGCAGTTCCGCCTGCCCTATGTGCACGTGCTGGTCAACAACAGCTACCTGGGTCTGATCCGCCAGAGCCAGCGCGGCTTCGACATGGACTACTGCGTGCAGCTGGCCTTCGAGAACCAGAACGTGCCCGATGCCGCGGGCGATCTGCGGGGCTATGGCGTGGACCACGTGGCCGTGGTCGAAGGCCTGGGCTGCAAGGCCCTGCGCGTGACCGACCCGGAGCAACTGCAAGGCGCGCTGAGCCAGGCGCAGCAACTGGCCGCCGAGCACCGCGTGCCTGTCGTCGTGGAATGCATACTGGAACGGATCACCAACATCGCCATGGGCACCGAGATCGACAAGGTGGTCGAGTTCGAGGACATCGACTGCCGCGCCGCGCAGGGTCTCGAAACTGCGGGCCTGCTGGACTGAACACAACAACAAAGGAAAACGACATGCCGCAATTCGCCGCCAACCTTTCCATGCTCTGGAACGAGCTGCCCTTCCTCGACCGCTTCGACGCGGCGGCGAAGGCCGGTTTCAAGGCCGTGGAGTTCCTGTTCCCTTATGACTTCAAGGCCGAAGACATCGCCGAGCGCCTGCAGCGCAACGGCCTGCAGCTGGTGTTGCACAACCTGCCGCCGGGCGACTGGGCGGCGGGCGAGCGCGGCCTGGCCTGCATTCCGGGCCGTGAAGACGAGTTCCGCGCCGGGGTGGCCAAAGCCGCCGCCTACGCGCCGGTGATCGGCGTGCAGCGCTGGCACTGCATGGCCGGTCTGGTGCCCGCGGGCGTGAGCGAGGCGCAGGCGCGCGCCACCTGGGTGGCCAACGTGCGCCATGCCGCCGCCGAGGCGAAGAAGCTGGGCCTGCCGCTGCTGATCGAACCCATCAACAGCTTCGACATGCCGGGCTACTTCGTCAACCGCCCGCGCCAGGCCATCGCGCTGATGGACGAAGTGGGTGCGGACAACGTCTTCCTGCAGTACGACATCTACCACGCGCAGCGCATGGAAGGGGAGCTCTGCAACACCATCCGTGAGCTGCTGCCGCGCATCGCCCACATGCAGCTGGCTGACACGCCCGGCCGCCACGAACCGGGCACCGGCGAGATCCACCACCGCAACGTCTTCGCCCACATCGACGCGCTGGGCTACACCGGCTGGATCGGCTGCGAATACAAGCCCAAGGATGCCACGCCCGGTGGCACCGACCGCGGCCTGGGCTGGATCGCGGCGCACGGACAGACGCTTTGAACAACACCCCAACGGAGACAAGACAGATGACCAAGAGCGGCACCAAGGTCGGCTTCATCGGCCTGGGCATCATGGGCACGCCCATGGCGCTGAACCTCATCAAGGCCGGCCACACCCTGTTCGTGGCCAGCCGCAGCAAGATCCCGGCCGAACTGGCCGAGGCCGGCGCCACCGTCTGCACCAACGCCACCGAAGTCGCCAGGCGTGCCGACGTGGTCATCACCATGGTGCCGGACACGCCGAACGTGCACGACGTGCTGTTCGGCGAGACTGGCGTGGCCAAAGGACTGTCGGCTGGAAAGGTGGTGGTGGACATGAGCTCCATCAGCCCCATGGCCACCAAGCAGTTCGCGCAGCAGATCAATGCCCTGGGCTGCGACTACCTGGACGCGCCGGTCAGCGGTGGCGAGGTGGGCGCCAAGGCGGGCAGCCTGACCATCATGGTCGGCGGGCCGGAGGCAGCGTTCGAGCGCGTGAAGCCGCTGTTCGAGGCCATGGGCAAGAACATCACCCTGGTGGGCGGCAACGGCGACGGCCAGACCACCAAGGTGGCCAACCAGATCATCGTGGCGCTCAACATCGAGGCGGTGGCCGAGGCCCTGCTGTTCGCCAGCAAGGCTGGCGCCGACCCGGCCAAGGTGCGCCAGGCGCTGATGGGCGGTTTCGCCGCCAGCCGCATCCTGGAAGTGCATGGCGAGCGCATGGTCAAGCGGACCTTCAACCCGGGCTTTCGCATCGAGCTGCACCAGAAGGACCTGAACCTCGCGCTGCAGGGCGCGAAGGAGCTGGGTGTGAGTCTGCCGAACACGGCCAGCGCGGCGCAGCTGATGCAGAGCTGTGCGGCGCACGGCCTCGCTGGTCTCGACCACTCCGCCTTGTGCCGTTCGCTCGAACTCATGGCAAACCACGAGATCGCCCCAGAACCCGCCGCCTGATGCACCGCTAGACTGCGGCGACCATGACCCAGCCCACCCTTGAAAACCCGCGCGCCCTGCTGCGCCACCTGTACGACGTGGCGGTGCAGCGCGCGCTGCCGTTGCACAACACCGCGGCGCACCTGCCGGCGCCGCCCAAGGGCCGCACGCTGGTGCTGGGCGCCGGCAAGGCCGGTGGGGCAATGGCGCACGCGGTCGAAGCCCTGTGGCCTGCGGACGCACCGCTGTCGGGTCTGGTGGTCACGCGTTACGGCCACACGCCGCCGCGACCGGAAGAGCTCGCACAGCGCATCGAGGTCGTCGAGGCGGCGCACCCGGTGCCCGACGCCGCCGGTCTCGACGCGGCGCAGCGCATCCTGGCGCTGACGCAAGGGCTGACCGAAAACGATCTGGTGCTGTGCCTCATCTCGGGCGGGGGCTCTTCTTTGCTCACGCTACCGTGCGACGGCTTGACGCTGGCAGACAAGCAGCGCATCAACCGCCAGCTGCTGGAGAGCGGCGCGCACATCGGCGAAATGAACACCGTGCGCAAGCACCTCTCGCGCATCAAGGGCGGTCGCCTCGCCGCTGCCTGCGCGCCCGCAAGGGTTGTGACGCTGACCATCAGCGACGTGCCGGGCGACGACGTGAGCGTGATCGCCAGCGGACCTACCGTGGCGGACGCAACCACCTGCACCGACGCGCTGGACATCGTGCGCCGCTACGGCATCGAAGTCCCTGCGGTGGTGCAGCAGCAACTGGAAGCTGGCGCGCTCGAAACCCCCAAGCCCGGCGACCCGCGTCTGGCGCGCTGCACCACGCACCTGATTGCCACGCCGCAGCAGAGCCTGGAGGCCGCAGCCGAGGCCGCACGGGCGCTGGGTGTGCGCGCTTACGTGCTCAGCGACGAGATCGAGGGCGAGTCGCGCGAGGTCGGCAAGGTGCATGCGGCGCTGGCGCGCTCCGCCACGCTCGGCCGCAGCAGCTTCGAGGCGCCTTGTGTCATCCTCAGCGGCGGCGAGACCACGGTGACGGTGCGCCCGCGCGCCGAAGGCCAGCCCAAAGGGCGGGGCGGGCGGGCAGGGGAGTTCTGCATGGGCCTGGCGCAGGCGCTGAACGGGCATGCGAACGTGTGGGCGCTGGCGGCCGACACCGACGGCATCGACGGCGTGGAGGATAACGCGGGCGCCCTGGTCGCGCCCGACACGCTGGCGCGCGCCTCGGCCCGGGGCCTGAAGCTGGCCGACCACCTGGCGCGCAACGACGCGGTCGGCTTCTTCGAACCCCTGGGCGACCTGGTGTTCACCGGCCCCACGCACACCAATGTCAACGACTTCCGCGCGCTGCTCATAACCCGGTCGTAGGTTGATCGTGCACGTTTGTGCATGTTG
The DNA here is from genome assembly GCF_004006415.1 of Hydrogenophaga sp. NH-16. NCBI lineage: Bacteria > Pseudomonadati > Pseudomonadota > Betaproteobacteria > Burkholderiales > Comamonadaceae > Hydrogenophaga > Hydrogenophaga sp. NH-16. Next base: position 312,972 of record NZ_CP029344.1, on the reverse strand, counting down.
TGATTCTTGTTTGTGCACGATATGATGCGCGCATGAACACGGACATCCCCCTGGCCCGCCGCGACCAGATTGCCGCACGGCTGGCCCAGGGCCAGTCCGTGGTGGCCGCCACGCTGGCGGACGAATTCCAGGTCTCGGAAGACGCGATCCGCCGCGACCTGCGCGCCCTCGCTGGCGAAGGTCTGTGTCGCCGCGTCTATGGCGGCGCGCTGCCGCCGCTGCCTGGCGCCACCCCGATGGCGGTGCGCATGGACGAGCGGCGCGAGCGCAAGGCCGCGCTGGCCCGGGCGGCGGTGGCCATCATCGAACCTGGCGAATTCCTGTTCCTGGACAGCAGCAGCACCAATCTCGCGCTGGCGCAGTGCCTGCCGTCCGAGTACGCGCTCACCGTGGCCACCAATTCGGTGGATATCGCCGCCGCGCTGCTGCGCCGCCAGGACGTGCACCTGATCATGGTGGGCGGCGCGGTCGACCCGCTGGTGGGCGGCTGCATCGACGCCACCGCCGTGCTGGCCGTGGGGCAGATGAACATCCAGCGCTGCTTTCTGGGCACCTGCGGCGTGCTGGTGGACACGGGCATCTGCACGGTGGATGCTGCCGACGCCGCCTTCAAGCGCGCGCTGCGCGCCGCCAGCCAGCGCTGCGTGGCGATGGCCACCAACGACAAGCTCGGCCTGCTGCTGCCGCACCGCGTCACCCCCACCCGCGAGATCGATCATTTCGTGGTCGAACACGACGCCGACTTCGCCTTCCTGAAGGCGTTGGCGAAGCAGGGCACGCAGGTCCTCAAGGCCGGGCGGCCGGAGTGATGCACCCATGACCACTGCTGTGTTGACGGCGGGTGCCGACCGGCCCGCCACCCGCCTGGCCACGCGCCTGGCCTTTCTCGTCGCCGGCTTCGGGCTGGCCTGCTGGGCGCCGCTGGTGCCGTTTGCCAAGCAGCGCCTGGGGGTGGGCGATGGCGTCCTGGGTGCCTTGCTGCTGTGCCTGGGCATCGGATCGGTGGTGGCGATGCTCTGGGCCGGCTGGTTCAGTGCGCGCCACGGCAGCCGGCCGGTGGTGATCGCGGGCGGCCTGGGCGTGGCCCTGCTGCTGCCGCTGCTCGCCCTGGCGGACGCGCCGCTGACGCTCGGCCTGGCCCTGATGGTGTTCGGCGCCGCGCTCGGCTCGCTGGACGTGGCGATGAACGTGCACGCGCTGGCGGTCGAACGCGGCGCGGGCCGGCCGCTGATGTCCGGTTTCCATGCGCTGTTCAGCGTCGGCGGTCTGCTGGGCGCAGCCTTCATGACCGCGCTGCTGTCGGCGGGCTGGTCGCCCCTGGCGGGCACGCTGCTGGGCGCCGGGCTCATGCTGGCCGCGATGGGCCTGGTGGCGCCGCGCCTGCTGGGCACCACGCCGGCCGCCGAAGCGCCAGCACTGGCCTGGCCGCGCGGCCCGGTGCTGCTGCTGGCGCTGCTGGCGGGCGTGTGCTTTCTCGTTGAAGGCGCGGTGCTCGACTGGAGCGCGCTGCTGCTGACCGAAGGCGGCCTGCTGGCCGCGGCGCAAGGGGGCCTGGGCTTCATGGTGTTTTCGGTGGCCATGACCGCAGGGCGCTTCGGCGGCGACGCGCTGTGCGCCCGCCTGGGCGACCGGGTGGTGCTGACGGTTGGCGGTCTGCTGGCGGTGGGTGGCTTTGTGCTGGTGCTGCTGGCAGGGTCGGCGGGTCTGGCGATGGCGGGCTTCTTCTGCATCGGCCTGGGCGCTTCCAACCTGGTGCCGGTGCTCTTCCGGCGCGCCGGTGCGCAGACCGTGATGGCCCCGGGGCTGGCGATCGCGGCCATCTCGACCACCGGCTATGCCGGCGTGCTGCTCGGCCCCGCCGCCATCGGCTTCGTGTCGCATCTGGTGGGCCTGCCCATCGCCTTCGCCCTGCTGGCGGCCCTGCTCGCCCTGCTGCCCCTGTTGGCCCACCGCGTGGTGGCGCGCCCCGCCTGAAGGACTCTCCATGAAACTGGCCCACATCGCCCTCTGGACGCGCGACCTCGACGCCGCCGCCGCGTTCTGGCAGACCTATTTCGGCGCCACCGTCGACGAGTCCTACCGCAGCCAGCGCCGGCCCGGCTTTGTCTCCCGCTTCGCCGCGCTGCCCGGCGGCGTGCAGATCGAGCTCATGACCGGCCCCTGGATCGAGGCCGTGCCCGACGCCGAGCGCCCGGGCTGGGACCACCTGGCCCTTTCGCTGGGCAGCGCCGAGGCGGTGAATGCCCTGGCGGCGCGCTGCCGCCACGCGGGCTGTCTCGTCTCCGGCCCACGCACCACGGGCGACGGCTTCTATGAAGCGGTGCTGGCCATGCCCGACGGCACGCGGATCGAAATCACGGCCTGAGGGAGGGGCCGGGCGGCGGTTACAAACCCGGCCGCCGGATCGTTTCTAATTACGCCCTGCCGCTGGCGACCCGCCGGCGCCGCACCCGGCCCCTCGCGGGCCGGGAACACCCCCTTCAGAATCGATTCACCACCGGCGCCCTCCGGGGCGCTGCGGACCCGTTTTGCGCAGTTCCTTCCACCACGTTGCTCCTTCTGCCCTGGCGCGCCAGCTCGCGCGTGCGCTGCCTGCGGGCGCGTCGCCCGACGCGCCGCGGCAGGACGTGGCCGAGCGCCTGGGTGGCTGGCTTCATGTGGCCGAAACCATCCAGCTGCACGCCGCACAGTCGGCAATCGAGGCGGCCGGCACGGCCGCCGCCCGTCGCCCGCCGCGCACCGGGCCGGCGGCCCTGCACGCCGCACTGAGCGCCGAGCTCGACCGGGTGCGCGCCGTGCTGGCCCGCTCCATCACCACCGCGCCGGCCCACAAGCCCGATCCGAACGACCTCGACACCGAGTTCGCGCTGTACCACCAGCGGCTGGGCGATCAGCAGCGCCGCATGGAGATGAGCATCGACGCGCTGCGCGAACACGTGCGCCAGCAGCTGGCCCAGTCCACGCCGCCCATGGCGCAGCTGGCCGCCATCGACGCGGTGATGGACGGCTTCTTCGGCGGGCGCGAGCAGCGCCTGCTGTCCACCCTGCCGGCCTTCCTGAAAGCGCGCTTTGTGGCGCTGCGCCGCGAAGCGGCCCAGGCCCGTGAACTCGAAGCGCCCGACACCCCCGACGACCTGCGCTGGCTGCAGACCTTCGCGGCCGAGTTCGAGCAGACCCTGCTCGCCGAACTCGACCTGCGCCTGCAGCCCGTGACCGGCCTGATCGAAGCCCTTGTCCATGAGCACTGAAACCTCCACCTCCCGTCCGTACCGCGCCCTGTCCTTCGCGGCGTTTGTCACAGGTCTGGCCGCCGTCGCCTGGGTGGCCAGCGGCTTTGTCGGCAGCAGCGCCTTCGCGCTGGGCATGACGCTGCTGATCGGCACCGTCTACCTGGGCGGCGCCTGGGAGCTGCGCCGTTTCGGTCAGACCACCGCCGCACTGAACACGGCCCTGGCCAGCGTGCCGCAGCCCCTGGCCCAGCTGGCCGACTGGCTGCCCACCGTGCCCGCGCCGCTGCGCCATGCCGTGCGCCAGCGCATCGAAGGCGAGCGCAGCGCCTTCCCCGGCCTGGCGCTCACGCCCTACCTGATCGGCCTGCTGGTCATGCTCGGCATGCTGGGCACCTTCCTGGGCATGGTGGTCACCTTCAAGGGCGCCGTGTTCGCGCTCGAAGGCTCGGCCGACCTGAACGCCATCCGCGCCGCGCTGGCCGCGCCCATCAAGGGCCTGGGCCTGTCCTTCGGCACCTCGGTAGCGGGGGTTGCCACCTCGGCCATGCTCGGCCTCATGGCCACGCTGGCACGGCGCGAACGCACCCAGGCCCTGCGCACGCTGGACGCTCTGGCGGCCACCACGTTGCGCCCCTTCTCGGCCGCGCACCAGCGCCAGCAGAGCTTCGAGGCCCTGCAGCGCCAGGCCGAGGCCCTGCCCGCCGCCGCGCAGCACCTGCAGACGCTCATCGAACAGGTCGAACGCCGCAGCCAGCAGCTGGACGAGGCCCTGCTGGTCCGCCAGGCCGAGTTCCAGCGCGAAGCCGCCGCCGCCTACACCGGGCTGGCGAAGTCGGTGGAACAGTCGCTGCGCGAGAGCCTGGCCGCCAGCGCCCGAGCCGCCACCGAGAGCCTGCAGCCCGTGGTGCAGCAGGCCATGGCCGGCATTGCCGCCGAATCCAGCCGCCTGCACGAGGGCGTGAACGCCGCGGTGCAGGCCCAGCTCGAAGGCCTGTCGGTCCGCTTCAGCGCCACCACCGCCACCGTGGCCGAGACCTGGACGCGTGCGCTGACCCGCCACGAGCAGGGCAGCGAGCAACTGCTGCAAGGCCTGGGCGAGTCGCTGGTCGCCTTCAACAGCGGCTTCGACCAGCGCGCCGGCCAGTTGCTGGCCAGCGTGCAGGCCGCGCAGACCGAGGCCCAGACCCTGCGCGCCCAGGCCGAGCAGCAGCAGCAGGCCGCGCTCACCGCCGCGCTGGAGCGCATGGCGCAGGACCTGCGCAGCCAGTGGCAGCAGGCCGGCGAACAGACGCTTGCTCAGCAGCGCACCGTGCTGCAGGCGCTGCAGGACACCGCCACCCGCCTCACGCAACACAGCAGCGAACAGACCGACCGCAGCCTGGACGGCGTGGCCCGCCTCATCGCGCAGACCGAGGCCCTGGTGGACGCGCGCACCGCCAGCGAAGCCGCGTGGACCCAGCAGCACGCGCAGCGCATGGACGAGCTGGCCGCGCTGTGGCGCAACGAACTGGCCGCCCTGCACGAGGCCGAGCTGCAGCGCCAGCAGGCCCGGTCCGAACAGCAGGGCCAGGCTTTCAGCGCCCTCGCGCGGCAGCTGCAGACCTTGCGCGACGAAGAGGCCGCGCGCGGCGATGCCGCCGTGCAGCGCCTGGCCGATCTGCAGGCCGCGCTGGCCACCCAGCTCGCCACCCTGGGCACGGCGCTGGAAGCGCCCATGGCCCGCCTGATGCAGACCGCGTCCGAAGCGCCGAAGGCCGCGGCCGAGGTGATCGGCCAGCTGCGCGAGCAGATGAGCCGCCTGGCCGAGCGCGACAACGCCACGCTGGGCGAGCGCGCCGAACTGGTCGGCCAGATCGGCACCCTGCTGCAGCAGGTGCAGCAGACCACGGGCGAGCAGCGCGCCGCCATCGAACACCTGGTCGGATCGGCCACCGGCGTGCTCGACCGCGTGGGCCAGCAGTTCGCCGACACCGTGGGCGCGCAGGCCGGCCGCGCCGAGGCCATGGCCGAACAGGCCGCCACCAGCGCGGCCCAGCTGGCCAGCCTGGGCGAGGCCTTCCAGCTGGGCACGCAGCAGCTGGCCGCCAGCCACGAGCAGCTGGTGCAGAACCTGCAGAAGGTCGAGAGCGCCATCGGCCAGTCGCTGGCGCGCAGCGACGAGCAGCTCGCCTACTACGTGGCGCAGGCGCGCGAGGTGATCGACCTGTCGATCAGTGCGCAGCAGGGCATCGTGGAAGACCTGCGCAAGCTGCGCGGGCCGGTGGCCAAGGCCAATGTCGGCGCGGCAGCAGGGGTGGCCGCGTGAGCGCCTTCCACGACACCGCCGAAGAGCACCTGGCCGACGGCGACGACAGCGCCGAAGTGACGGCGCCGGTCTGGGCGGTGTTCGGCGACCTCATGGCCGGTCTGGTCGGAGCCTTCGTGCTGGTCTTTATCGGCGTGCTGCTCACCCAGGTCGATCTGGTCAACAGCCTGCAGAGCGAGATCGCCAAGCGCCAGCAGGAAGAGGCCCGCCGCATGGCGCTGGAAAAGGCATTGGCCGTGCCGCTGGCCAGCGGCCGTGTCACGCTCAACAACGGCCGCATCGGCATCAGCGGCAGCGTGCTGTTCGACTTCAATTCCGACCAGCTGCGCCCCGAAGGCGAACAGCTGCTCAAGGCTCTGGTGCCGCCGCTGCAGGTCTACCTGGGCGAGCGCGACGAAATGCTCATGGTCAGCGGCTTCACCGACAACAAGACCGTGGTCAAGGGCCCCAGCCGGCGCTACGAGGACAACCTCGAACTCTCGGCCCAGCGTGCGCTCACGGTCACGCGGGCGCTGATCACCAGCGGCATGCCGCGCTCGCGCGTGTTCGCCGCCGCCTTCGGCGCCGAACAGCCCGTGGCCAGCAACGCCGACGAACAGGGCCGGGCGCTCAACCGCCGGGTGGAAATGGCGCCCGTGCCGCGCGCCAGCGCCGCCGCGGGCGACGCGGGCACACAGGCCACCCGACCCTGACCATGAAGCCCGCCACCGCGCGCCCATCGCCCCTGGCCGAGCTCAATGCCCACATCGAGCGCGTTTCAGCGGCCGCGCGCGAAGGGGCGGCGGCGGGCGGCAACGGCCCCTGGCCCGAACTGCGCAGCGCGCAGCGCTTTCGCGAAACCTGGGAGCGCATCGGCGCCGAGGTGCAGGTGCAGCGTGCGCTGGACCGCGCCCCGCCCAACGCCGGCCCGCTCAACCCCCAGCGCCTGATGCTGGAGACCCTGGCCCGCATGGGCGAGCTGTCTCCGCACTATCTGCGCCGTTTCCTGACCCACACCGAGACCCTGCTCTGGCTGGAGCAGGCGCATGGGGCGCTTCGGTCGCCGGTGGCGGGCAAGGGCGGGGTGGGCAAGGCCGTGAAGGCAAGGCGGCAGAAGATGTGACGCGGGGATGTGCTGTGCGGATGCGCTCATGCCGGAAAGGCCACCGCCCGGTTCGCCTCCAGCTTGCACATGGCGCGGGTGAACAGTCCGTCAGACAACCACCCACCCAGCCAGCCCTGCAGCGCAGGCATGGCCAGCGCCTCAAACCAGACCGGTTGCACCGCCGCGAACTGCCGTACGAACGGAAAGATCGCGATGTCGGTGGCACACGGAGTCGCCCCTCCCAGCTGCCCGGCGCGTTGGAGTTGCCTGTCCAGCGGCCTGAGCAGCACCTCCGCCGCCTGCGCATGGTGCAGTGCCTTGGCCTCAGCGCTCTCGCCGAAACGCTCGGGGTATTTGGTGCGGTCCAGGTGCTGTTTGAAAGGGCCATCGCAGGCGGCCAGCAGCGCGAGGTTCTCGTCGCTCTGCGCGCGTGCCCACCAACCGTCGTCATCGCCGTTGGTGGCGAAGGCCCAGCGCATGATGTCCAGGCTCTGTTCCAGCACGCTGCCATCGTGCAGCCGCAGAACCGGCACCGTGCCTTTGGGCGAGAGGGTCATCAGCTCGGCCGGTTTGTCGCGCAGCACGATCTCGAACGCGTCGAACGCCACGCCGGCCTGCAGCAGGGCCATGCGCGCGCGCATCGCGTAGGGACAGCGGCGGTAGGTGTAGAGCAGCGGGAGCGTGTCCATGGCCCGGCATTACAGCGCAAACCGGGCGAACCCACGCGGCCATTACCATCGCCCCCCATGACCGAAGACACCCAGGACCCCATCCACGAAGACCGCGTGTGGAGCGACGAGCGCTGGACGGCGCGTGTGATCAAGAACGAAGACGACGATGGATGGGCCGTGGCCATGTTCCTCGAAGGGCAGGCCGAGCCCGCGCTGGTCGGCCCCTGGACCATGGGGCGCGACAAGAAGAACCCCAAGCCGCTGGACGTGAACGCGTTCAACACGCTGGTGAAGACGGCCAGCGAGTTCATACGACGATCCGAGCAGCAGCGCCACGCGGAGCTGAACAAGAGCGTGAATGTGACGGTGGACGGGCGACGCCTGCGCGTGGCGCTGGCCATCGTGCCCGACGAAGAGGGGGCGACCGCCACGCTGCGCGCGACCGACGAATATGGTGAGGAACTGGCCTGCGTCCCGGTGCCGCCGACCTTCCGGCTGAACATTGCCAGCGCCGAGGCCTGGGTGGTGTCGGGCTTCGAGAAGCCGCGCCGATGAACGTGGCCAGGATCCGCTCTGCGTCAGAATGCGCGCCTCGTTCCAATTTCTGAATCTCTTGAGCCGTCCCGACCCCACCGCCGTCTGGCCCGAACCGCCGTCCATCGTGGCTGCGCGCGCGGAGATTGCCATGCGCCTGTCATGGATGACGTCGGTGCTGGGCATGGTGCTGTTTGCGGTGGACCGGTTCATCGGGATGCCGGTCACGGCCGACAGCATGATGACGCTGGTGCTGGCGGTCATGGGGGCTCTGGCCTGGGTGCTGCTGAAGGTCCGCCGCTACAACAGCGTGGCCTGGCTGCTGGTGGTCTTCCTGTTCGGGATGGCGGCGGCGTCGACCTGGTTCTTCGGTTCGGTGCGCACGATCAACATCGTGCTGATCCTGATGGGGCTGGTCGCAGCGGGCATCTTCCTGAGCCGGCGTGGGCTGCTCTGGACCACGGCTGCGGCGGTGGCGCTGCTCGGTCTGCTGACCTGGGCCGACGCCGCCGGTCTGCTGGCCGGGCAGCCGCGCTTCGCCGTGAGCTGGCGCAACTGGCTATCGCAGAGCGCGAGCCTGGTGGGCGTGGCCGCGATGATGTTCCTTAACCGCACGCAGGTGCGTCTGGCGCAGGAGCTGCATCTTCAGGAGGCCACGCAGCGCCTGCGGGCCCAGCTGGACCGCGACCTGGGGCAGGGCCGCTTCTCGCGCCTGTTCCGGACGAGCCCCACGCCGATCTTCGTGCAGTCCATGCGCAACGGCGCCATCCTGGATGTGAACCTCGCGTTCGAGCGCGCGCTGGGCTACACGCGCCAGGAGGTGCTGAGCCGGCGCGACGGGTTCCTCTGGCTGCACGACGAAGCCTATGCAGCCTTCTCGCAGGACCGCCGGGCCCACCGGCGCACGGGTTGGCACAGCATCACCGGCGTCGGGCGCAACGGGCAGCAGGTTTCTCTGCAGATCTGCAGCGAGCGGGACGACGATGCGGACGACGGCCTTCGCATCACGGTGTTGCGTGTGCCCGGTCACACGACCAGCGCGATGCCGACGGTCTATGCACCGCTGGAAGGAGGCCAGGGTGCTTGACTCCCTGCCGCTCGAAGATCCTTCCGAGATCGAACGCAGCCAGCATCGGCACCACAACCGCAGCCTGCGCTGGGTGCAGTTGTGCGTGGCGCTGCTGCTGGCGGGCATGGCTTTGGCGGACCACCTGCTGGCGCCACCCGATGAGTCCCTGGCGCACATATCCTGGTCGATGGCAGGGGTGGCACTGCTGTCCTACCTGCTGCTGAGATCGCATCGGCGCCGCTGGGAGAGTCCGCTGGTGGTGACGGGCATTCTGATGGTGGCGGCCTGGTCGGTGTACAGCTTCGGCTCGGTGCGGGCGGCGTCGGGGTTCGCATTCCAGGGTGCGGTGGTCATGGCTGGCACCTACCTGAGCCTGCGTGCGCTGCTGGCCACCACGGTGGCCAGCATGGCCATTCTGGGGGGGCTGACCTGGGCCGAGACGAGCGGGCACCTGCCGCCGGCGAGCATGGGGGCCGACCTGCGCTACTGGCTCACGGGCAGCGCCATCCTGCTGCTGATCGGGTTGCAGCTGTCTCAGACACGCCAGGCGACCGACGAGGTCTACCGGCGACGGCGGAGCCAGATGGAGGACCGCTTGCGGCTGGAGCACGAGCGCGACCGTTCGCTGCGCCGCTTCCGACGCATCTTCCAGCTCAACCCCACGGCCCTGGTGGTACAGGCGGCCAATACACAGGCGGTGGTGGAGGTCAACCCCGCGTTCGAGCGCTGTTTCGGATACCCGGGCGCCCAGGTGGAGGGGCTGCGCGCGGAGACCTTCTGGGCGGACGCGCAGCAGTGGCAAGAGCACCGCCGGGTGCTGTTCGAGAAAGGCCACACCGGGTGGCAGCAGGCCTGGTGGCGCCATGCCGACGGTCATTCTGTCGATGTGATGGTGTGCAGCGAGCTGAACGAAGACCCCGGCGGCCTGCTGATTCTCACCACGGTTGTCGACGAAAAAAGCGCCCAGGACATTCCGGGCGCATAATCCCGCCTGCGCGGGCATTCGGCCCGTGCAATCCAAGTGATCGGTCAGTTTCGCGTGCCACGGTGCACTTTCGGGTTTGTTGTGCTTTCGGGACCCCATCGCTTTTTGTGTATCTGCTTTCTTAGGAGTCCTCCATGGGCAACAAACTTTACGTCGGCAACCTGCCGTATTCCGTGCGCGACGACGACCTGCAACAGGCTTTCAGCGAATTCGGCTCTGTCAGCAGCGCCAAGGTCATGATGGAGCGCGACACCGGCCGCTCCAAGGGTTTCGGCTTTGTCGAAATGGGCAGCGATGCCGAGGCGCAAGCCGCCATCAACGGCATGAACGGCCAGTCCCTGGGTGGCCGCAGTGTCACCGTGAACGAAGCACGGCCGATGGAAGCGCGTCCCCCGCGCACCGGTGGTTTCGGTGGTGACCGCTCGGGTGGCGGTGGCTACGGCGGTGGCAACCGCTCCGGTGGCGGCGGCTACGGCCGCGGCGGCTACTGAGCCCTGCAGATTGGTTGATCCGGCCCCGCGCCGGGTCCTGCAAAAAAGCCCCGAGGCCGAAGCCCCGGGGCTTTTTTCTTTGGGGTGCCCAAGGTTCAGGCCAGATCGGCTCCCCGCGCTGCCAGCAGCTCGCGCAGCACCGAGCGGTGGCAGTGCGACTCGTGCTCGCAGTAGCAGCCGACCGACAGGTTCGATGTGTGCGAGAGGCTGGCCAGCAGGTTCAGGCTGTGTTCGGCCTCGGCGGCTGCCATTTCCTTGCGGTACTGGCGCACGAAGACGGCCCACTGCGCCGGGGTTTCGGCGGCCTGGCCCAGCTTCATGGTCTCGGCGCTGGGGGCGAGCACCGGGAACCACACGTCGTACCAGTTGCCGCTGGCGAAGTCCGCCTTGGGCACGCCGCGCGGCGGGCGGCGCACCGTGCCGATGCGGGTGCCTTCGTCGGGGTGCCGCTCGGTGCCGAGCCGGACGATGCGCAGAGTCATGGGCGTGCTCCTGTGGCGTGGCTCAGCGCCGGATGCGCCGGCCGGTCTTGAACACCCACCAGACCACGGTCAGGCAGGCGGCCATGAAGACCAGTGTCATGCCGGTGCTGACGGCGATGTGCACGTCGGCCTGGCCGTAGAAGGCCCAGCGCAGGCCGCTGATGAGGTAGACCACCGGGTTGAACAGCGAGACGGTCTGCCAGGGTTCGGGCAGCATGTTGATGCTGTAGAACGCGCCACCCAGGAACGTGAGCGGCGTGATCACCAGCAGCGGGATCACCTGCAGCTTCTGGAAGCTGTCGGCCCACAGGCCGATGATGAAGCCGAACAGGCAGAACGACACCACCGTCAGCAGCAGGAAGCCGACCATCCACACCGGGTGGGCGATGTGATAGGGCACGAAGAAGCGCGCGGTGAGCAGGATCAGCGTGCCCAGCAGCAGGCTCTTGCTGGCCGCCGCGCCCACGTACCCCAGCAGCACCTCGACCCAGTTCACCGGCGCGCTCAGCAGTTCGTAGATGGTGCCCGACCACTTGGGCATGTAGATGCCGAAGGACGCATTGGAAATGCTCTCGGACAGCAGCGAGAGCATGAGCAGGCCGGGGATGATGTAGGCGCCGTAGTCCACGCCGCCGATGTCGCCCATGCGCGAGCCGATGGCCGTGCCGAACACGATGAAGTACAGCGAGGTGGTGAGCACCGGCGCGATGATGCTCTGCGCCCAGGTGCGGAAGGCGCGGTTCATCTCGAACATGTAGATGGCGCGCACGGCATGGATGTTCAAGGTCATGGAGCCCCCACGCTGGTCACTTCGTGTACGGCGCTGCCCCCCGAGGGGGCGCGAGCTTGCTTGGGGCGGCCCTGCGCTGCGCTCTGGTTCATGTTCAGGCCTCCGCTTTCTGTTCGTGGACGAGGCTGACGAAGATGTCTTCGAGCGAGCTTTCGCTGGTGCGCAGGTCCTTGTAGGCGATGCCCTGCGTGGCCAGCGCGGCCAGCAGCTCGGCGATGCCGGTGTCGTCCTTCTGGGTGTCGAAGCCGTAGGTCAGCGTCAGGCCGTCGGCCGAGAGCTGCAGCGGCCAGTGCGCCAGCGCCTCGGGCACGGCGGCCAGCGGGTGCGGCAGCGACAGCGCCAGTTCCTTGCGGCCGAGCTGGTGCATCAGCACGTTCTTGTCTTCCACCACGATCAGCTCGCCCTTGCGGATCACGCCGATGCGGTCGGCCATGTCCTCGGCTTCCTCGATGTAGTGGGTGGTCAGGATGATGGTGGTGCCGGCTTCGCGCAGCTGTCGAACCAGGCGCCACATGTCGTGCCGCAGTTCCACGTCCACGCCCGCACTCGGTTCGTCCAGGAACAGGATCTTGGGTTCGTGCGACAGCGCCTTGGCGATCAGCACGCGCCGCTTCATGCCGCCCGAGAGCGTCATGATCTTGTTGTCCTTCTTGTCCCAGAGCGAGAGGTCTCTGAGGATCTGCTCGATCAGCGCCGGGTTGGGCGCCTTGCCGAACAGGCCGCGGCTGAAGCTGACCGTGGCCCAGACGGTTTCGAAGGCGTCGGTGTGCAGCTCCTGCGGCACCAGGCCGATGGTGGCGCGCGCCTGGCGGTAGTCGCGCACGGTGTCGAAGCCGTCGGCCGTGATGGTCCCTTCGGTGGCATTGCTCATGCCGCAGATGGTGCTGATGAGGGTGGTCTTGCCGGCGCCGTTGGGGCCGAGCAGGGCGAAGATCTCGCCGCGGCGGATGTCGAGCGTGACGTTCTTCAGCGCCTGGAAGCCGCCGTCGTAGGTCTTGCTCACGCCACGCACGCTGACGATGGCGTCGGTGGGCAGGGAAACGGGGTTGAGGGTCATCCCGCCATTGTGGCCGGGGTGGCGTTTGCCTGCTCAGCGGCGGGCGTTGTCCACAATGCCCTGGGCGAATCGCGGCAGCAGTTCCTCGGGCAGGTCGTGGCCCATGCCGGGGATGAAATCGGCCCGGGCGTCGGCGATGCGCTGCGCCAGGTCCTCGCCGCAGGCCAGCGGCACGAGTGGGTCGTCCACGCCGTGGATCACCAGAGTGGGTGCCTGGATGTGGGGCAGCAGGGCCGAGCGGTCGCCGTCGGCCACCACCGCCAGCAGCTGCCGGGCCGAGCCCGACGGGTGCCAGGCGCGCTGCACCGATTCCAGCGCCCGCGCCCGCAGGGCCTGGGGATCGCTCGGATAGGCGGGGCTGCCGATGAGGTGCAGCACCTGGATGATCCAGTCCACGGCGGCGTCGGCGCCCGGCTTCATGGGCCGCGACATCAGCGCGCGCCGCACCCGCCACGAGGGCTGGGGCAGGCGGCGCGAACCGCTGGTGGTCATCATCAGCGTGAGGCTGGCGACGCGCTCGGGTGCCATGGCCGCCAGGTGCTGGGCGATCATGCCGCCCATCGACGCGCCGCAGACGTGGGCCTGTTCGATGTCGAGGGCGTCGAGCACGCCCAGCGCGTCGCGCGCCATGTCGGCCAGCGAGTAGGGGCTGTGCACCGGCAGATGCATCGCGTGGCGCAGCCCGGCCAGCGCCATGTTGGGCACCCCGGCGGCGTCGAAGCCCTGGCTCAGGCCGATGTCGCGGTTGTCGAAGCGGACCACGCGAAAGCCTTGCCGCACCAGCATCTGCACCATGGTCTGCGGCCACGCGATCAGCTGCATGCCCAGGCCCATGATGAGCAGCACCACCGGGCCATCGGCGGGGCCCTGGTCGTCGACCTCGATCCGGACGCCGTTGGCTTCGACCTTCATGCTCAGTACCAACGGGTCAGCGCTTCAGGCTGGTGCGCCACCTTGAAGAACCAGCGCCGCGCGCCCTGCACGTCGAAGCGCCGCCAGTGGTCAGGGTCCTGGCGCAGGCGGTCGGCGATGGCGTACATCGCCATCGGGTTCATGCCCATGCCGATGTGGCTGGCGTGCACCTCGATGTTTTCGGTGTGGGCGTGGCGCATGGGGTTGATGCTGCACTGCCAGGCCACCACGCCGTCGGTCTTGCTGTAGATGGAGGTGGTGGGCACCGGCGGTGGCCTGCGCACCTGGGCCAGCAGTTCCTCGTCGTGCGGGTGCTGGCCGCTGACCAGCTGGTAGAAGCGCCAGGCGTTGGTGGCCTTCGGGTGGCCGGTGAAGGGCGTGCCCAGCGTGATCACGCAGCGCACAAGATCGGGCAGCTCCTTGGCCATCTCGCGCGCGTAGATGCCGCCCAGGCTCCAGCCGATCAGGCTGATCTTGCCCCGGTGTTTCTTGTGCAGCGCCTCGATGCGCGCACGGCAGCGTTCGAGCACGCCGTCGCGTGGGCCGAGGTTGAAGCCCTGCTCCCAGCCGTAGGCGGTGTAGCGGTGCTGCCTGAGGAAACGGCGCAGCGCCAGCGTGCTCATGTCGTTGGCGCCCAGGCCGGGGAACACCAGCACGGCGTGGCCGTCGCCCGAGGGCATGCGGGAGAGCCAGGGCGAGACGGCGGCCAGCGCCATCGCCTCCCAGGGGGCGCGGGCCTCCAGCATCATCAGCCAGAGGCCGGGCGGCACGGTGTGCAGCTCGGCGTCCGGGTCCGTCGGGTCGGGAGGCGCGGGCTGGCGGCGGTGGCGGGTGGAACTCATGCGTGCGCAGACGCCGGGCGGCGTCGAAATGGGCATCGGGCCATGTTAGCCAGCGCGCGGCTTTTTCTTTGGTGCGGCGGCCCTAGAGGCGGGTCGCTTGCGGGACACGGGGCCGGGCTTCACCGCGGCGGGCGCTGCGGGCACCGGCAGCGTCCGCAGCTCGTCCAGGGCCGCGTCCACCGCCTGCGCCAGCGCCCGCACATCCGGCAGCGCTGCGGCGTCGGCCATCAGCCCGAAGTCCATCGCGGCATCGAAGCTCTGCACCGTGATGTTGAGCGCCAGACCGTGCACCACGATGCTGGTCGGGTGGTTCGACCGCACGCGGGCGCCCGCCAGGTACAGCGGCACCTGCGGCCCGGGCACGTTGGAGATGACCACGTTCGCCACCTGCGGCAGGCGCTCGGCGGCTTTGGCCTTGCCGTAGAGCGAGGCCGCGGCCTCGATCAGCCAGGGCACGCCGATGGACGGAAAGTCGGTGGGCAGGATGCTCTTCATGCGGCCCATGGTCGACTTCATCGCCCCGGTGGCGGCGCGGATGTGCGCCAGCCGCTTGGCCGGGTCGGCCAGGTGCGTGCCCAGGCTGACCAGGCTCATCGAGGCCTGGTTGTCGGCGCGGGTGTCGCCGGCCTCGCGCAGCGAGATCGGCACCGCGGCCACCAGGCTCTTGCGTGGCAGTGCGCCGCGCTGCTGCAGGTAGGTCCGCAGCGCGGACGAGCAGAGCATGAGCACCCCGTCGTTGAGCGTGGCCCCGTGCGCGCGCACCAGGGTCTTGAGTTCGGCCAGCGGCACGCTGGCGGCGGCGAAGGCGCGCGCGGGTGTCACGGTGGCGTTCATCGGCGTGGCGGGCGCCAGCGTGACATTGCCCGAACCCTGGCCCAGCAGGTTCTTGGCGCTGAGCACGCTCCTGGCCGTGCCGGCGACGGTGCCCAGCGTGGCCGGCAGATCGCGCACGATGCGCGCCACCTGCACCGCCTCGTGGCTCAGCGCGCCGCGCAGCATCTCGACCATGTCGAGCCGGAAGGTCCTGGTGCGCCGGGAGGGGCGGATCTCGATGTCGCGCGGCTCGGGCGTCAGGTCGAACAGCACATTGGCCAGCGCCACCGCGGCCTGGCCGTCGACCGCCGCGTGGTGCAACTGGGTGACGAGGCCCACCTGCTTGCGCCCTGCGGCGCTGCGCGGAAGGCCTTCGATCACGTGCATCTTCCACAGCGGCCGGTGGCGGTCCAGCAGGACCGGGTGCAGCAACGAGACCTGTTCCTCCATCAGCGTACGCGCGTCGGCGCGGCGGGCGCTGCCGCTGGGCAGCCGGATCTCGACGATGTGTTCGTTGAGGTCGGGTTCCGCATCCACCCAGGCCGGGTTGGCCATGTTCAGCGGCATCCACCACAGCCGGCGGCGCAGCACCGGCGTGGCGGGCAGGCGGGCCGCGATGTGTCGCCGCAGGTCGTTCACATACCGCCCGCGGTGGCCGGCCGGCAGCTCCAGCAGGTGCATGGCGCCGACGTGCATCGGCATCTCCGGCGTTTCCAGGTAGAGGAAGGTGGCGTCCAGGCCGGAGAGTTGTCGCATGCCCATGGCGTGTCCCGGTGTGTGTTGGCGGTTGCCGGCCATTGTGGGCCACCGCCGCAGCGCGGGAAACCGTCGCCTGTCTCTTGCGAAATGACTGTATTTATGTACAGTATCCATCCCGACCCTGCACCGCCATGAACGACGTCCACATTCCCCTGCACGCCCTCAAAGGCCGCGGCGTGTCCCACCGCCAGCCGCACCGCTTCGAGCGCGATCAGCGCGCCGCCTTCGACGACGGCTGGGGCACGCTGGACGAGCAGCGGGCCGAGGGCGAGGAGGCTGTGGCACCGGCCACCCAGGTGACGTTCGAAGAGGCGCGCAGCGCGATCACCACCAACGACTCGCCCGACATCGGCTTCCGGCTCGGCCTCAACCCCTACCGGGGTTGTGAACACGGCTGCGTCTACTGCTACGCCCGGCCCACGCACAGCTACCTCAACCTCTCGCCGGGGCTCGATTTCGAAACGAAGATCGTCGCCAAGCGCAACATCGCCGAGCTGCTGCGGCGCGAGCTGCTGGCCCCGCGCTACCAGTCCGACCTGCTGGTGGTGGGCACGGTGACCGACGCCTACCAGCCGGTGGAGCGCGAGCTGCGGCTCACGCGCGCGGTGCTGGAGGTGCTGAGCGCAGCGCAGCACCCGGTGGGCATGGTGACCAAGGGCAGCGGGGTGGAGCGCGATCTGGACCTGCTGGCGCCCATGGGGCAGGCCGGTCTGGCGGCCGTGTACGTGACGGTCACCACGCTGGATGCGAAGCTGGCCCGCGTGCTGGAGCCGCGCGCCGCCGCGCCGCACCGGCGGCTGCGCACCATCCGCACCCTGGCCGAGGCGGGCGTGCCCACCGGCGTGAGCGTCTCGCCGCAGATCCCGTTCCTCAACGACGACATGGAGCGCGTGCTCGAAGCGGCCTGGGAGGCCGGCGCGAGGCGCGCGTTCTACCAGGTGCTTCGCCTGCCCTGGGAGCTCTCGCCCATGTTCCGCCAGTGGCTGGACCTGCACTACCCCGACCGGGCCGAGCGTGTGATGGCGCGGGTGCAGGACCTGCGCGGCGGCAAGGACTACGACGCCGACTTCGCCACGCGCATGAAGGGCCAGGGCATCTGGGCCGACCTGATCCGCCAGCGCTTCGTGAAGACCTGCGACCGCCTCGGTTTCAACCGCGAGCGCGAGCCGCTGGAACTGAGCCTATTCCGGCCGGCGGCGCTGCGCGGGCAGGGGGATCTGTTCTAGGCCTTGAGCAGATCGAGTGAATCCACCCGCCAGTGGTGCATCGCCTCGTAGAAGCCTTCCCACACACAGCCGTTGCAGCCACGGCCGCAGCAGCTGTCGGGCTCGGGGGGCGGCGGGCGCAGGGCGGTGTCCAGGTCGGTGCCGCGCTCCCGCTGCGCGCGACCGCGCAGGTGGGCGATCAGGGCGCGGGCGGTGGCCAGGTCGCCCAGCGGCACCCGCGCCGGGTCGTGCGGGGTGAAGCGCGGCTGTTCCTTGCCCTCGAACACGCCGCGCTCGGCGAACATGGCTGCCGGCCGCACCCACAGGCCGAAGCCGCCGTAGAGCGCGCGGTACAGCGTCATGCCCTGCAGGGTTTCGCTGCAGCGTACGGTGTCGATCACGTCGTACCAGCCGCCCTTGTAGTGGCGGTACAGGCCGGGCGGGGTGGCGTTCAGCGGGGGCAGGTCGTGGTCGGTCGGCGCGGTCATGCAGGAACAGAAAACGGAAGACGCTCAGTCGTCGGCGATCAGCCGGCCCATGCGGTGGGCCAGTTCCACCGCCGACGCCACGCCGAGTTTGTCGAAGATGTTGGCGCGGTGGAACTCCACTGTGCGCTGGGCGATGCCCAGGTGGTCGGCGATGTTCTTGTTGTAGTGGCCGGCCAGCAGCTCGTCGAGCACCTCGCGCTCGCGCGCGCTCAGCGCGGCCAGGGCCTGCTGGAAGCGCAGCTTCTCCCGCGCCTCGGTGTGCAGGCGCACGGCGGCCTGGCAGGCGGCCTCCACCTTGTCCACCAGCTGGTTGTTCTGGAACGGCTTTTCCAGGAAGTCCCAGGCGCCGTTCTTGACCGCGGCCACCGCCATGCCCACGTCGCCGTGGCCGGTGAGGAAGAGCACCGGCCAGGGCCAGCGGGCGGCCTTGAGCTGCTCGAAGGTGGCCAGGCCCGAGAGCGGTTCCATGCGGATGTCCAGCAGCACCACGCTGCAGGCCCGGGCCAGTTCACCCAGCTCGCCGCGCTGCAGCGCCTGCACGAAGGCGTCGCCCCCGGTCCACACGCGGGTGGGCAGGCCGCGCGAATCGAGCAGCCAGGCCAGGCCGTCGCGGAAGTCCGCGTCGTCGTCCACGATGTGGACCGGCGGGTTCGGGGGGGTCAGGGGTTCAGGGGCAGCCACAGCGTGAATTGTGCGCCGAGCAGGTCGGGGCAGTCGCTCAGGTCGATGTGGCCGTGGTGCGCTTCGGCGATGGAGCGGCAGATGGCCAGGCCCATGCCCATGCCGCCGGGTTTGTGGCTGGCGAAGGCGTCGAACACCGTGGCGCGCTGCTCGGGCGGCACGCCGGGGCCGCTGTCGCACACGCGCAGGCCGATCTGGCCGTCGCCGGTCACCAGGCCTACGCGCACGGTGGGCGGGGTACGGCCGCTGCGCGCGGCCCACTCGCCGGCGTTGAGCACCAGGTTGTGCAGGGCGTTTTCCAGCAGCAGCGCGTCAGCCGGCACGGTGGGGCCGTCGCTCCCAGGCAGGGCCAGTTCCAGCCGCACGCCCTCGGGCAGCGGCACGGCCTGCGCCACGCGCGCAGCCCACGGGGCCAGCGCCAGCGGCAGGCGCACGGTTTCCTGGCGCCGGGCGAGGGCGTTCACGCGCTGGATCACGCGGCCGGCCTTGTCGGCCATGCGCTCCATGCGCTCGACCACCGGCACGATCTCTTCGAGTGTGATGCGCTGCTCGCGCACCCGGTTGAGCAGGCCGGTGGCGAAGCTGCTGAGCGCGCCCAGCGGCTGGTTGAGCTCGTGCGCCAGGGTGGACGCCACCTCGCCCATGGCCACCAGACGGCCCGAGGCTTCGAGCTGTTCCTGCTGGCGCGCGGCCAGGCGCTCGATGCGGCGGCGCTCGGTCACGTCCAGCACCGAGCCGACCCAGCCCACCACCTCGCCGCTGGCCGGGCGCAGCGGCGCGCTGTGCGCCAGCACGTCCAGCCGCTGGCCGTCGCGGTGCTGCAGCTGCAGGGCCAGGGCCTCGGGGGCTTGCGCGGCGCGCTGCACCTGCTCGAACTCGTCGCCCTGGTCGGCGGGCCAGTAGGGGAGTGGTCCTGTGTGTGCCATCAGCTCGGCCGGTGTCCAGCCCACCAGGCGGGCGAAGGCCGGGTTCACGTGCAGCAGGCGGCCCTGGGTGTCCCAGGCGCGCAGGCCCAGCGTCACCGAGCGTTCCATGGCGGTGCGCAGCGCCAGCTGGGTCTGCAGCCGCGCCTCGGCGCGCTGGCGGCGGGCGCTGTCGCGCCACAGGGCCAGCAGCGCCAGCAGCATGCCCAGCAGGCACAGCAGCGCCGCGGCGAAGAAGGCGCGCGGCGCCAGCGGGGGTGTGCTGTCGGTCAGTGCGACCCGCAGGCGCAGCTGGGCGCCCGGCAGCTGGATGGGGGCGGTGAAGTGCAGGCCGTCGTCGGGTGCGGCCGTGCTGTTCTCGTCGGCCAGCGCGACGTTGTGGTCCTGCAGGAACCAGGCGGGCAGCACGTCGGCCAGCAGGCGCTGGACCGGAACCGCGGCCACGGCGTCGCCGGTGAAACGGCCCTGTTCAAAGTGCGGCACGGCCAGCCAGAGCCAGGCGTCGCCACCGTCGGCCGTGGCGAACGGGCCGGCGTAGGCCGGGCGCTGCAGGCCGCGCGTGGTGTCCAGCATGGTGGCCAGGGCGGCGGCGTGTCCGGGGTCCTGCGCCGCGGCCTGCAGTTCGGCCGGCCAGCCGCTGCGCCCACCCGGCGCCGCGGCCGGCACCCAGCCGTGAAAGGCGATGCGGCCGGGGTTCTGCCACCAGGGGCCGTGGCGCGCGGCCACCGCCTGGTCGTCGCCGCCGTTCTGGTGGGCCTGTGCCAGCGCGGCCAGGTCGGTTTCGAGGCGGCGGAAGTGGAAGCGCAGGGTCTGGTCCAGCCACTCGGCGTCGGCGGTGCGTCGGCGGTCGGCCTCGCGCGTTTCCTCGCTGCGCAGGAACAGCCACAGCGCCAGCGCCGACGCGGCCACCAGCAGCAGCAGCGCCACCAGCCAGCCCATCGCGCGGCGCGTCAGGGCCGCGGTCTGGCGCGTGTCCAGATCGAGCGCGTCGAGGTCGGGGGCGGGCCGCGTGGGCGTGTCGGAAGCCATGGGCCCGCTAGCATAGCCAGCATGTCTGTCGAACGCCCGTCGTCCCTGTTGTGCGCTCGCCGCCGCCTGCTGGTGGCGGCCTGTGCGGCGGTGGGGGCGCCGGCGCTGGCGGGTGCGCCGCCGGTGCTGCTGCGCTTCTCGCACGTGGTGGCGCCCGACACGCCCAAGGGCCAGATGGCGCTGCGCTTCCAGGCGCTGGTGCACCAGCGCGGGGGTGGGCGCATCCGCGTCGAGCTGTACCCGGATTCGTCGCTCTGGGGCGACGACGACGAGATGGAGGCGCTGCGCCTGGGCGCGGTGGAGATGCTGGCGCCTTCGCTGTCCAAGTTCGGCATGGCCGGGGTGCCCGAGTTCGAGGTGTTCGACCTGCCCTACCTGTTCGCCGACCTGGCCCAGGTGCGGCGCGTGACGCAGGGGGCGGTGGGGCGCGGGCTGCTGGAGCGGCTGGCGCGCCAGCAGATTCGGGGGCTGGGCTTTCTGGACAACGGCTTCAAGCAGATGAGCGCCCGGCACGCGCTGCGCACGCCGGACGATTACCGCGGTCTGCGCGTGCGGGTGCAGGCCTCGCAGGTGCTGGGCGAGCAGATGCGCGCCCTGGGGGCGCATCCGGTGGTGCTGCCGTTTGGCGAAACCCAGCGGGCGCTGGCCAGCGGCGTGGTGGACGCGGCAGAGAATCCGCCGAGCAACTTCCTGACCCAGGGCCTGGCCGCGCTGCAGCCGCACCTGACGCTGACGCAGCACGGCTACCTGGGCTACGCGGTGGTCACGCACCCGCGCTTCTGGGAGAGCCTGTCGCGGGTCGACCGGGCGCTGGTGGACGACGCGCTGGCCGAGGCGCTGGCGCACGGCAACCGGCTGGCCGAGGCGCTGGACCGCCAGGCCCTGGCGACCCTGCGCCAGACCCCCGGCCTGCGGTTGCACGCGCTGGGCGCGGCCGAGCGCGAGGCACTGCGCCGCCACCTGCGGCCGGTGGTGGACGGCTTCGGGCGCAGCGTGGGGGCGGGGCTGCTGCGCGACGTCCAGCGGGCCATCGGCAGCGGCTGAACCGCCCGGTACGTAGTTCTACGACTGTTGAACGCCACAGTTGGCGCGCGGCGGGGGGCTGCGTATCGTCCCGCATCCCCCAAAACAGCCCCACGGAGACACGCCATGGCTGCAACCGCCGAGCGCAAGCCGCTCTACAAATCCCTCTATGTCCAGGTCCTGGCCGCCGTCACCATCGGCGTGCTGCTGGGCCACTTCCACCCCGAACTGGGGGAGCAGATGAAGCCGCTGGGCGACGCCTTCATCAAGCTGATCAAGATGATCATCGCGCCCATCATCTTCTGCACCGTGGTGGTGGGCATCGCCGGCATGGAGGACATGAAGAAGGTCGGCAAGACCGGCGGCCTGGCCCTGCTGTACTTTGAAATCGTGTCCACGCTGGCGCTGGTCATCGGTCTGCTGGTGGTCAACTTCGTGCAGCCCGGCAACGGCATGCACGTGGACGCGTCCGCGCTGGACACCAAGGCGATCGCCGCCTACACCGAGCCCGGCAAGATGAAGGGCACGGTCGACTTCCTGATGGGCGTGATCCCGACCTCGGTGGTGGACGCCTTCGCCAAGGGCGACATCCTGCAGGTGCTGCTGTTCTCGGTGCTGTTCGGCTTCGCGCTGCACAAGTTCGGCGGCCGCGGCACCCTGGTGTTCGACTTCATCGAGAAATCCTCGCATGTGCTGTTCGACATCGTCGGCATCATCATGAAGGTGGCCCCCATCGGTGCCTTCGGCGCCATGGCCTTCACCATCGGCAAGTACGGCATCGACTCGCTGTTCTCGCTGGGCAAGCTCATGGGCACCTTCTACCTGACCTGCCTGATCTTCGTGTTCGGCGTGCTGGGCCTGATCGCGCGCCTGCACGGCTTCTCCATCGTCCGGTTCATCAAGTACATCAAGGAAGAACTGCTCATCGTGCTGGGCACCTCGTCCAGCGAATCGGTGCTGCCGCGCATGATGGAGAAGATGGAAAATCTGGGCGCCCGCAAGTCGGTGGTCGGCCTGGTGATCCCCACCGGCTATTCGTTCAACCTCGACGGCACCTCGATCTACCTGACCATGGCCGCGGTGTTCATTGCCCAGGCGACCGACACCCCCATGACGCTCACGCAGCAGCTGACCCTGCTGGCCGTTCTGCTGCTCACCTCCAAGGGCGCGGCCGGCATCACCGGCAGCGGCTTCATCGTGCTGGCGGCCACGCTGTCGGCGGTGGGGGGCGTGCCGGTGGCCGGCCTGGCGCTGATCCTGGGCATCGACCGCTTCATGAGCGAGGCCCGCGCCCTGACCAACCTGGTGGGCAACGGCGTGGCGACCCTGGTGGTGGCCAAGTGGACCGGCGACCTGGACATGCAGCGCCTGAACGACGGCCTGGCCCACCCCACGGCCCAGGAAGCCGACGACCCCGAAGCCATCCTCGACCAGCAGGTGGCGCACATGGCAGTGGCCGCCGACGCGCCACGCTGAGCGGGGGCATGCCGGTCGACCACCCGGCCCCATGAGCTTTGCGTCACACTAGCGCGGCAGTCGACGACTGTTCCGTTCCAATCTGACGAGGAGGCGTGCCATGCACATGGCGATGGTGGGGGTCGTTGTGGCATCTCTTGCGGGCAGGACTCATGGCGGCTGAAGCAAGTTCGGGCAGCCTGATCCAGGTGGTGAGCCTGCTGGGTGCGGCGGTGGTGGCCGTGCCCTTGTTCAAGCGACTGGGCCTGGGCTCGGTGCTGGGTTACCTGGCCGCGGGTCTGGCCATCGGTCCGTTCGGGGCCGGTTTGTTCACAGATCCGCAAAGCATCCTGCACACCGCCGAGCTCGGCGTGGTGATGTTCCTGTTCGTGATCGGGCTGGAAATGCGGCCCTCGCACCTGTGGAACCTGCGCCGCGCGATCTTCGGACTGGGCAGCCTGCAGGTGGTGGTGTGCGGTGCGCTGCTCACGCTGGTGGGGGTGGCGTCCGGTTTTTCGTGGCCGGTGTCCTTCATCAGCGCCATGGGCTTTGTGCTGACCTCCACCGCCATCGTGATGCAGCTGCTGGGCGAACGCGGCGATCTGGCGGCGCCGCGCGGTCAGAAGATCGTGGCCATCCTGCTGTTCGAAGACCTGCTGATCGTGCCGCTGCTGGCGCTGGTGGCCTTCATGGCACCCCCTGTCGCCGGTGAGGTGGCGGCCTCGGCGGGCGCGCGCTGGACGGCGGTGGGCATGGCCCTGGCCGCCATCGGCGTGCTGGTGGCGGCCGGCCTGTGGCTGCTCAATCCGCTGTTCCGCGTGCTCGCCAACGCCAAGGCACGCGAGGTCATGACCGCCGCCGCGCTGCTGGTGGTGCTGGGCTCGGCGCTGCTGATGCAACTGGGTGGCCTGTCGATGGCCATGGGCGCATTCCTGGCCGGTGTGCTGCTGTCGGAATCGACCTTCCGTCACCAGCTGGAGGCCGACATCGAGCCTTTCCGTGGTCTGCTGCTGGGGCTGTTTTTCCTGGGCGTGGGCATGTCGCTCGACCTGGCGGTGGTGGCTCAGAACTGGCCGCTCATCGTCTCGGGCGTGCTGGCGCTGATGGTGGTCAAGGCGCTGTGCATCTACGGCGTGGCGCGTCTGGCCAGAAGCTCGCACATCGACGCGCTGGACCGCGCGGTGCTGATGGCCCAGGGCGGTGAATTCGCCTTCGTGCTGTTCGCAGCGGCGCTGGCCGCCAAGGTGATCGACCCGGTGGTCAATGCCAACATGACCGCCATCGTGGTGCTGTCCATGGCGCTCACGCCGCTGACGGTGCTGCTGCACAAGCGTTTCGCCCGCCAGGCCGTGGTGTCGATGGACGGTGTGGAGGCGGTGGGCGAGCGCACCGCCAGCGTGCTCATCGTCGGGTTTGGCCGTGTCGGCCAGATCGCCAGCCAGGGCGTGCTGGCGCGCGGGGCCTCGCTGACCATCATCGACAACGACACCCAGGTGATCCGCGACGCCGAATCCTACGGCTTCAAGGTCTATTACGGCGACGGCAGCCGCCCCGACGTGCTGCATGCGGCCGGTGCGCACTCTGCCAGCGCGGTGCTGGTGTGCATCGACGACCGCGCGGCGGCCACGCACATTGCCGAGATTGCCAGGGGCGCCTGTCCGCAGGCGCGCGTGCTGGTGCGGGCCTTCGACCGCGAGCACGCGATCGAGCTGTCCAGGGCTGGTGCCGACTTCTTCGTGCGCGAGACGTTCGAGTCGGCCATGCTGCTGGGCCGCGAGGCGGTGATCGCCACCGGTGCGAGCGCGGAAGAGGCCGACGAGGTCATGGCCGAGGTGCGCCGCCGCGACGCCGGCCGCTTCGACCTGGAGCTGGCCGGCGGCCTGTTCGCCGGCCGGGCCCTGGTGTTGCGCAACATGGCGAACAAGGACGCCGCCCATGGCGGCGTCACTGGCTGAGCCGTCAGGCCGGGTTCAGAGCTTCAGGCCGGCGATGTAGCTGTCGTAGCGCCACTCGGAGAACTTGCTCCACAGCACCTGGTCGCGCTGGAAGGCGCGCATGTCCTGGTGGATCTTCTTGAACTCGGGCGACTTGGCCTCGTGCTCGGCGAACACCTCCATCGACGCCTTGTAGCCGGCGTCCATGATGGACTTGTCGAAGGCGCGCAGCTTGGTACCGGCGGCCACCAGGCGGCGCAGGGCGGCCGGGTTCTGGGCGTCGTACTTGGCGGTCATGTCGCGCGCGGCCACGGCGCCGGCGGCACGAACGATGGCCTTGTTCTCGGCCGACAGCGCGTCAAACGCCTTCTTGTTGATGAAGAACTCCAGTTCGGCGCCGCCTTCCCACCAGCCGGGGTAGTAGTAGTTCTTGGCGACTTTGTGGAAGCCGAGCTTTTCATCGTCGAACGGACCGACGAATTCGGTGGCGTCCAGCGTGCCCTTTTCCAGCGCCTGATAGACCTCGCCGGCAGGCATGTTCTGCGCCACCACGCCCAGCTTGGTCATGGCCTCGCCGAACAGGCCGCCGCCCATGCGCATCTTCAGACCCTTGAGGTCGGCCGCCGACTTGATTTCCTTGCGGTACCAGCCACCCATCTGGGTGCCGGTGTTGCCCGCGCTCATGGAGGTGATGTTGTACTCGGCGTAGAACTCGTCCATCAGCTTGCGGCCGTTGCCGTGTTCCATCCAGGCGTCCATGTGGCGGGCGGTCAGACCGAAGGGCACCGCGCATCCGAAGGCGAAGATCGAGTTCTTGCCGGTGAAGTAGTAGGACGCGGTCTGCGCCATCTCGATGGTGCTGTTCTGCAGCGCATCGACCACGCCGAACGGCGGCACCAGCTCGCCCGCGGCGTGCACCGACACCTCGAACTTGCCACCCGAGAGGGCCTTGACGGTTTCCGAGAACTTCTCGGCCGAACCGAAGATGGTGGGCAGCGACTTGGGGAAGCTCGACGCCAGGCGCCAGCGCACGGCGGCCTGGGCGTGCACGGCGGGGGCCGCGCCAGCGGCGAGCACGCCCGCGATGCCGGCGTGTTTGATCAGGGAACGACGATCCATGGTTTTCTCCGGGATGAAAAATGCCGGTGCCCCGGGGCGTCTGGCGCCCCGGTCGCCCGGCGGTTGGCAAACCCGTGAACCTTACCAGAGAGATGGGCTAACCCTTATCACCTACCGGACGCTGGCAGGGGCCGGACAGCGAGGGGTGTGGCAGGGCCGGCACCGGGTGTCGTTGTGCGGCGGCCCGCCCCTCGGCCCAGGCACTGCGCCAGGCCGGCAGGGTCTGCGATGGCTCGTCGCCCAGGCCCCGCACCACGCAGCCGCCGGCCGCGCCTGCGGCGGCCACCGCGCGCAGTTGCGCCGGATCGAGGACGCCGCCGATGCCCACCACCGGCGTCGGCGCCATGTGGGCCCACCAGGCCAGGTTGTCCAGGCCCTGGGGCCGCCAGGGCATGTCCTTGGTGGTGGTGGGCCAGACCGGGCCGCAGGCGATCAGGTCGGGCTGCAGCGCGGCGGCGCGGCACAGCTCCCATAGGCTGTGCGAACTCAAGCCCAGCTGCACGCCCGCCTCGCGCGCCGCCTGCAGCGCGGCGCGGTCGTCGGGGCCGAGTGCCAGCAGGTCTTCCTGCCCCAGGTGCAGGGCGCGGGCACCGGCGTGCAGCGCGATCTGCCAGTGGTCGTTGATCACCAGCGGGACACCCGCCGCGTCGGCCGCGCGCTGGGCGCGGGCGATGGCGGCGTGCAGCTGCGTGGCCCAGGCGCGGTCGTCCAGGCCCGACGGGCGTTTCATGCGCAACTGGATCGTGTCCACCGTGGGCGTGGCGCTCAGCACCGACTCCACACGCTCGGCGCTGTCGACGATGGCGTAGACCCCGGGGTCGCGGCTGCGCGCTTTCGAGGGCCAGGCGGTCGGCGCCTGCGTGCCAAGCGACAGGCGGGGCAGCAGGCAGGGGTCGGTGCCGAAGCCTTCGCGGGCCACCACCGGCCCGGCGCCGCGCCCCACGGCGCGCGCGTGGCGCAGCGCGTGGGTGGTCGCCATCTTGGCCAGCACCGCGGCGTCGGCCGCCACGAAACCCAGCGCCAGAGCCGCAGCCAATGAGGTGGCGTACGTGCAGCCGGTGCCGTGGTGGTGGGGCGTGTCCACGCGCGGCAGCGTCAGCCAGCCACGGGCGTGCGGCGTGTCGATCCAGTCGTGCGCGAGCCCGGGTGTGGCGGCGTCGCCGCCGGTGACCAGCACCGCCTGCACGCCCTGCGAACGCAGCACAGAGGCCATGGCGGGCACGCCGTTGTCGCCGTCCGGGCCGAGCAGCAGCACCGCCTCGTGCTGGTTGGGCGTGATCGCGGTGGCCCGGGGCAGCAGCTCGTCGCGGTAGGCCTGCATCAGCGCCTCGTCCACGAAACCGGCGCCCGTGCTCGCGCGCAGCACCGGGTCGATCACGAAGGCCAGCGGTGCGCGCGTGCGCAGCCGGTCCACCCAGCGCGCGACCACCCGCGCGTTGGCCGCGCTGCCCAGCAGGCCGGTCTTGATGACGGCGGGTGGCATGTCCTCGGCCAGCGCGGCCAGCTGGGCGTCCAGCAGATCGGGCGGCACCGCGTCGATGCGGGTCACCGCGGTGGTGCTCTGCGCCGTGACGGCGGCGACCACCGGGCACAGGTGCACTCCGAAGGCGTCGGCCGCGCGCTGGTCGGCCGCCAGGCCCGCGCCACCACCGCTGTCGGTGCCGGCGATGCTCCAGAGGATGGGGGGCGTGTTCATGCGATGAGGAAGGGATGTCCGGTGACGGGGGTCGAGGCCACGGCCATGTCCTGCGGCGCCATCACGCCTGCTTCGTAGGCGGTGCGTCCCGCCTCGATGGCCAGGCCGAAGGCGCGCGCCATGCGCACCGGGTCCACCGCCTGGCTCACCGCCGAGTTCAGCAGCACGGCGTCGAAGCCCAGTTCCATGGCCTGCGCGGCATGCGAGGGGGCGCCGATGCCGGCGTCCACCACCAGCGGCACGCCGGGCAGGCGCGCGCGCAGGGTGCGCAGCGCGAACGGGTTGATCAGGCCCTGGCCCGAGCCGATCGGCGCGCCCCAGGGCATCAGCACTTCGCAGCCGGCGTCCAGCAGGCGCTGGCAGGTGACCAGGTCGTCGGTGCAGTAGGGGAAGACCGCGAAGCCGTCCCTGATGAGCTGCGCCGCGGCCTCCACCGTGCCCCAGGGGTCGGGCTGCAGGGTGTGTTCGTCGCCCACCACTTCGAGCTTGATCCAGGTGGTGCCGTACAGCTCGCGCGCCATGTGGGCCAGGGTGATGGCCTCGCGCGCCGTGCGGCAGCCGGCGGTGTTGGGCAGCAGGCGCACGCCGCTGTCCACGATGCCCTGCACGAAGCCGTTGTCGCCGGCCGCGGCCAGGGTGCGCCGCAGGCCCACGGTGACGACCTGCGTGCCGCTGGCCGCGATGGCTTCGCGCAGCACCTGGGGCGAGGGGTAGCCCGCGCTGCCCAGCAGGAAGCGGCTGGCGAGTGCGGTGCCGTAGACGGTGAGGGTGCTCATGTTCAGGCTCCTGGCAAGGACGCTGCGGGCATGGGTGCGGGCTTGGATGCCGATGCGGGGGCGAGCCGGTCCAGCGCCTGGACCAGCCGGTGGATGTGCTCGTCGGTGTGGGCGGCCGAGAGCGCGATGCGCAGCCGCGCCGTGCCCTCGGGCACGGTGGGCGGGCGGATGGCCGGCACCCAGATGCCTTGTTCGCGCAGGCCTTCCATCACGGCCAGCGCCTCGGCGTTGCCGCCGATCAGCAGCGGCTGGATGGGTGTGTCCGAGTGGCCGAGCTGCCAGCCGCTGCGCGCCAGCACCGGTTGCAGGCCCTGGCGCAGGCGCGCGATCAGGCGCTGCAGCTGCGCCCGGCGTTCGTCGCTGCGTTCGATCAGGCGCAGGCTGCTGCGCAGCGCGCAGGCCAGCAGGGCGGGTGCGGCGGTGGCGAAGATGTAGCTGCGCGTCTTCTGCAGCAACCACTCCACCAGGTCGTCGGGCCCGGCCACGAAGGCGCCGGCCACGCCCGCGGCCTTGCCCAGCGTGGCCATGTAGAGCACACGGCGCGAGGCACTGGGGCCAGTGAGGCCCACGGCGGCCAGGCTGCCGCGCCCCTGCGGGCCGCAGACGCCGAAGCCGTGCGCGTCGTCCAGCAGCAGCAGCGCGTCGTGCCGTTCGCACAGTGCCAGCAGCGCGGGAATGTCGGCCATGTCACCGTCCATGCTGAACACCGCGTCGCTGATGACCAGCTTGCGCCGGGCCGTGCTGGCGGCGAGCTGGGTCGCGAGGTCGGCCAGGTCGGCGTGGGCGAACCGGTGGATGCGCGCGCGAGAGAGCCGCGCGCCGTCGATCAGGCAGGCGTGGTTGAGCGCGTCGGAAAAGATCGCGTCGCCGTCGCCCACCAGCGCCGGCACGATGCCGATGTTGGTGGCGTAGCCGGCGTAGAAGTAGAGCGCGCGCGGCAGGCCCACGAAGGCGGCCAGCTCGCGCTCCAGCGCCTCGTTGGCGGTGCTGTGGCCGCTGACCAGGGGCGAGGCCCCGGCGCCCACACCGAAGCGGCGCGCGCCCTCGCAGGCGGCCTCGGCCAGGTCGGGATGGCCGGCCAGGGCCAGGTAGTCGTTGCTGCAGAAGGCCAGCATCTCGCGTCCGTCCACGTTCAGCAGCGCACCGCCCGCGGGCTTGACCGCGCGGCGGCGGCGGCGCAAGTGGGCCTGGTCCAGCGCTTGCAGGCGCTGCGGGATCTCGTCGAGCCAGGAGTCGGTGGTCGGCATGGGGTTCATGGCAGCTCGATGTGCACCGCTCGGAAGTCGGGCGTGGCGCTGTGGGGAATGTCGGCCAGCAGCGGGGCGCCCAGGCGCTGACGCAGGAAGGCGATGTTCTCGTCGGCCGCGGCCATGCCGGGGTCGATGCGGTTGGCCACCCAGCCGGCCAGCGTGAGGCCGCGCGCGCGGATCGCCTCGGCGCTCAGCAGCGCGTGGTTCAAGCAGCCCAGGCGCAGCCCGACCACCAGCAGCACCGGCAGGCCCAGGGCCTGCGCCAGGTCGGCGCCGGTGTGCTCGGGCGTGAGCGGCACCAGGAAGCCGCCCGCGCCTTCCACCACCATGGCGTCGGCGCGCTTCGCGAGTTCGCGCTGGCAGGCCACCAGGTGGTGGATGTCGATGCGGGTGCCCGCGCGCTCGGCCGCCAGGTGCGGTGAGAGCGGGTCGGGCAGGCGGACCGGGTTGTCCAGCGCGGGCGGCACTCGCACGGTGGAGGCCGAGCGCAGGGCGATGGCGTCCTCGCTGTCCCAGCCATCCGGCGTGGGCACCAGGCCCGCGGCCACGGGTTTCATGCCCACCACGCGCGGGTGGCGGCGCGCCAGGGCCTGCAGCAGCGCGCAGCTCACGAAGGTCTTGCCGACGCCGGTGTCGGTGCCGGTGATGAAGAAGGCGTTCATGCCGTCTCCTCGGCGAGGGTGGCCTCCAGCGCCGTCAGCGCGCCGTGGGCCAGGTGCTGCATCGCCTCGTCGTCCAGCACATAGGGCGGCATGAAGTACAGCGTCTTCCCGATGGGCCGCAGCACCAGGCCGCGCGCCAGCGCGTGGCCCTGGTAGCGGCGCGCGAAGTCGGGCCGGCTGGTCGTGATGTCCCAGGCCCAGATCATTCCCTGGCGCCGCGCGTGCCGCACGCGCGGGTGCGCGGTCAGCGGCGCCAGCAGCATGTCCAGCGCCTGCGCGGTGGCGCGGTTGCGGGCCAGCGTGTCCTCCTGTTCGAACAGGTCCAGCGTGGTCAGCGCGGCGCGGCAGGCCAGCGGGTTGCCGGTGTAGGAGTGCGAGTGCAGGAAGCCGCGCGCCACGTCGTCGTCGTAGAAGGCCGCGTACACCGCGTCGGTGGTGAGCACCGCCGACAGCGGCAGCGTGCCGCCGGTCAGTCCCTTGGACAGGCACAGGAAGTCGGGCCGGATGCCGGCCTGCTCGTGCGCGAACAGGGTGCCGGTGCGGCCGAAGCCGGTGGCGATCTCGTCCACCACCAGGTGCACGCCGTATTGGTCGCACAGCGATCGCGCCTGGCGCAGGTAGGCCGGGTCGTGCATGGCCATGCCGGCGGCGCACTGCACCAGCGGCTCGACGATCAGCGCGGCCGTGGTCTCGTGGTGCTGCGCCAGCCAGTCGGCCAGCGCGGCCGCGGCGGCCTCGGCCCCGATGCCGCGCCGGTCGGGGCTGGGCACGGTGGCGGCCAGCCGCACCAGCGGCGCGTAGGCCTCGCGGAACAGGGCGATGTCGGTGACGGCCAGCGCGCCCACGGTCTCGCCGTGGTAACCCCCGGCCAGGCCGACGAAGCGGCTCTTGCCCGGGCGGCCGCTGTTGCGCCAGAAGTGCGCGCTCATCTTGAGCGCGATCTCGGTGGCCGAGGCGCCGTCGCTGGCGTAGAAGGCGTGGCCCAGGCCGGTCAGCGCCGACAGCCGTTCCGACAGTTCCACCACCGGCGCGTGGGTGAAGCCGGCGAGCATCACATGGTCCAGCGTGGCCATCTGCTCGGCCAGCGCGACGCGCATGGCGGGGTGGCTGTGGCCGAACAGGTTGACCCACCAGGAACTGACAGCGTCCAGGTAGCGCGTGCCGTCGGTGCCATACAGCCATGGCCCTTCGGCGCGGGCGATGGCCACGGGCGGCAGGGCCTCGTGGCGCATCATCTGCGTGCAGGGGTGCCACACGCTGCGCAGGCTGCGCTGCGCGAGGTCGGCGGTGTTCACTTCACCTGTTCCTGTGTCTGCACCGGCACGTGGTCGCGCGAGCCGTTGGCGCGGTTGTGCTCGTCGACAAACACCAGCTTGGGCTTGTGCGTGGCGACCTGGTCCTCGTGCACCTGTGCGAAGGCCGCGATGATGAGCAGGTCGCCCGCCGAGGCGCGGCGCGCCGCCGAGCCGTTGACCGAAATCATGCCGCTGCCGCGCTCGCCCTTGATGGCGTAGGTGATGAAGCGTTCGCCGTTGTTGATGTTCCAGATGTGGATCTGTTCGTTCTCGGCGATGTTCGAGGCGTCCAGCAGGTCTTCGTCGATGGCGCAGGAGCCTTCGTAGTGCAGCTCGCACTGGGTCACGGCGACGCGGTGGATCTTGGACTTGAGCAGGGTGCGGAACATGGTGGGTGTCTCCGGGTTCGGTGAATGAGGTCAGCCGCCGACGATGGCCTGGAAGGTCAGCACGGTGTCGTTGGGCTGCAGGACGGTGGTGGCGCGTTGATCGCGCGGGACGAAGGCGCCGTTCACGGCGGTCGCGATGGTATCGGGGTCCATGCTCCGTTCGTCCAGCAGCTGGGCCAGCGTCAGGCCCTCGGGGCAGGGCAGGGTGAGGTCGTTGAAGGTCAGCATGTTGTGACGGAGGAGAAGCATTGCCGCAAGGCGTCTTCGACCAGCGCGGGCGCCAGCAGCCAGCCGTGGCGGTACAGGCCGTTGATGCGCAGCAGGCCGTCCTGGTGGTCGATGCGCGGCTCGTTGTCGGGCAGGGCTGGGCGCAGGTTGGTCTCCAGGTGCACGATGCGCGCCTCGGCCAGCTCGGGCAGCACGCTCTGGGCGGCCGCCATCAGCTCCACCGCGCTGCGCAGGCTCACCGACGAGCGGTCCTCGCTCTCGATCTCGCTGGCACCAATGACGATGTGGTCGCAGGGCCTGGGCACGATGTAGACGCGGTGGCGCGGGTGCAGCAGGCGCACCGGCCGGTGCAGCGGCACGCCGGGCGCCTGCAGCCAGACCACCTCGCCGCGCACGCCGCGCACCGGCAGTTCGGGCCGGGCGCCGGTCCCGCGCACGTCGATGGCGAGGTCGAAGCGCTCTTCGCCGCCGTCATCCAGCACGATGCGGCCCGGCTGCACCGACGCCACCGTGTGCCGCCAGCGCCAGCGCACGCGGGACGAGGCCGCGCACAGCGCGGGCAGCACCTGCAGCGGCAGGATCTGGCCCTCGCCCGGCAGCAGCCAGGCGTGCAGGCGCGGGTCGATGGCGGGCTCCAGTGCGGCCAGGGCGCCGCGGTTCAGCCGCTGCGGGGTCTGCGCGTGGCCGACCAGGTCGGGCGCCTGTGCCAGCCGCGCCAGCACGCGCTGGGCCGCGCCCAGGTCGCTGCCGTGCGCCACCAGCAGGCTGCCCAGGGTGCGCAGCTGCAGCGCCGGTTCCTCGCCGGTGCCGGGGCTGGTCGAGCAGCCGGTGCAGCTGCCGCAGGCGGCGGGCAGGGCGCCCGCACGCGGCGATCCTGCGCGGGCCAGGGCATCGGTGATCTCGCGCCACAGCGCCATGGAGCGCCAGCCCAGCGCGGCGATGGCGGGGCCGCAGTTGTCCAGCTCGGCCAGCGGGCTGAGCATGCCGGCCGCGGTGAAGGCCGCCGGCCCCTGGCCGTCGCTGCGGGCCTGCGGGCCATCGGCCGGGTCGAACACCGTCACCTCGTGGTGGGGCGACAGCCGCCAGGCGAGCAGCCGGCCCAGCAGGCCGGCGCCCGCGATACCGATGCGCGCCATGGCTCAGGCCTTGTTTTTCAATGAGTCGACGGGCACGTAGAACTCGCCGCCCACCGCCTTGAACTCTTCGCTCTTGCGCGCCATGCCATCGGCCAGGGCCTGCTCCTCGCTCAGGCCTTTGGCGGCCGCGTAGTCGCGCACGTCCTGCGTGATCTTCATGCTGCAGAACTTGGGCCCGCACATCGAGCAGAAATGGGCTTCCTTGGACGAGTCCTTGGGCAGCGTCTCGTCGTGGTAGGCCTCGGCGGTCTGCGGGTCCAGGCCGAGCGCGAACTGGTCGCGCCAGCGGAACTCGAAGCGCGCCTTGCTCATCGCGTCGTCGCGCGCGCGCTGGCCGGGGTGGCCCTTGGCCACGTCGGCGGCGTGGGCCGCGATCTTGTAGGCAATGATCCCCTGCTTGACGTCGTCGCGGTCCGGCAGGCCCAGGTGCTCCTTGGGCGTCACGTAGCAGAGCATGGCCGTGCCCATCCAGCCGATCATGGCGGCGCCGATGGCCGAGGCGATGTGGTCGTAGCCCGGCGCGATGTCGATGGTCAGCGGGCCCAGTGTGTAGAACGGCGCCTCGTGGCAGTGCTTGATCTGCTCGTCCATGTTGGCCTGGATCATGTGCATGGGCACGTGGCCGGGGCCTTCGATCATGGTTTGCACGTCGTGCTTCCAGGCGATCTGCGTCAGCTCGCCCAGGGTCTTGAGTTCGGCGAACTGCGCTTCGTCGTTGGCGTCCGCGCCCGAGCCGGGGCGCAGGCCGTCGCCCAGCGAGAAGGTCACGTCATACGCCTTCATGATTTCGCAGATCTCGTCGAAGTGCGTGTACAGGAAGTTTTCCTTGTGGTGCGTGATGCACCACTTGGCCAGGATGGAGCCACCACGGCTGACGATGCCGGTGCGACGCTTGGTGGTCAGGTGGATGAAGGGCAGGCGCACGCCGGCGTGGATGGTGAAGTAGTCGATGCCCTGTTCGGCCTGCTCGATCAGCGTGTCGCGGAAGATTTCCCAGGAGAGGTCCTCGGCCACGCCTCCCACTTTCTCCAGCGCCTGATAGATGGGCACCGTGCCGATGGGCACCGGCGAGTTGCGCACGATCCAGTCGCGCGTGGTGTGGATGTTCTTGCCGGTGGACAGGTCCATCACCGTGTCGCCGCCCCAGCGGATGGACCACACGAGTTTTTCGACTTCTTCCTCGATGGACGAGGTGACGGCCGAGTTGCCTATGTTGGCGTTGATCTTCACCAGGAAGTTGCGGCCGATGATCATCGGCTCGACCTCGGGGTGGTTGATGTTGGCCGGGATCACCGCGCGGCCGCGCGCCACCTCCTCGCGCACGAACTCGGGCGTGATCACGTCGGGGATGCGCGCGCCCATGCCGTTGCCCTTCAGACGCGCCTCGCGCTCGGCGTCGCCGAGGTATTCCTTCATCCACTCGCGCTGGCCGTTCTCGCGGATGGCGATGTACTCCATCTCGGGCGTGACGATGCCCTTTCGTGCGTAGTGCATCTGAGTGACGTTCCGGCCTGCCTTCGCGCGCAGCGGCTGGCGCTGCAGGCCGGCCGCTTCGGCGCGCAGGGCTTCGATGCGCGCGTCCGCTGTTTCACCATGCTTGCCGCCGTCGTCCAGCGCCACCCGCGCGCGGCCTTCGTAGGCTTCGGTGTCGCCGCGCGCGGCCACCCATTCGCTGCGCACCGGTTTCAGACCCTGGCGGATGTTGATGTCGGCGGCGGGGTCGGTGTAAGGGCCGGAGGTGTCGTAGACCGTGACGGTTTCGCCGTTGGTCAGCGCGATTTCGCGCATGGGCACTTGCACACCGGGCAGCGCGCCGGGCACATGGACCTTGCGGGATTGGGGGAAAGGCTCGCGCGTGAGCGTGAGCAGCTGCTGGAGCTTGTCGGGGGCGTTCATCGGGCGGTCTCCTGATTGAAAAAGCTGTTGAAAAACGAACAGCTCCGGAGGACCGCCCGGAGGGACCATGGGTGTGGGCGGATGCGCCCCGTCCACGGGTCCTTCAAGGCAACGCTCTTCTTTCGCCGGTACTAGCCGGATCAAGTTCACGGGTTCGGTGTGTCACACCATCTCAGCGCCGGGCCTTGGCAGGCCCGTGCACCCCGGAGCAGGCGCGCAGTGTAGCGTGCTTCCTCGCAGGTCGCCAAATGCCGGTCAGCGCCGCGCCCGCCGCCCGCGCCGGACCCGTTTGATGGCCTCGAACCAGAGCACGCTCAGCAGGCCGAGCCCGCCAGCCGCGGCGAGCTCGTGCCAGGGCAGCGGCGCGAAACGCAACACCGTCACGGCCCAGGGCACATACAGGGCGGCCAGCAGCAGCGACAGGGCCAGCCCCACCACGACCCAGAGCGCACGGTTGGGCGTGCGCAGCGTGACCCAGAACGGTTCGGTGGCCGAACGGTTGGAGAGGATCAGCGCCAGGTTGCCCACCACCAGCGTCGCGAAGGCAAATGCACGGGCCTCTTCCTCGGGCAGGCGCGGCGCCGCCCAGGCAAAGGCCCCCAGCACCGCTGCCAGCACACCCAGGCCCTGCAGCAGCGCCAGCCACAAGGTGGCTCCTCCGAACAGCGGCGCGCTGGCGTCGCGCGGCGGGCGCTGCATCAAGTCGCTTTCGGCCGGTTCGTTTTCAAACGCGACCGAACAGGCCGGGTCGATGATGAGTTCGAGCAGCGCGATGTGCATCGGGAACAGCAGGGCCGGCCAGCCGAACAGCACCGGCAGCAGCGCCATGCCGGCGATCGGCACGTGCACCGCCAGGATGTAGGACATGGCCTTGCGCAGGTTGTCGAAGATGCGCCGCCCCAGCCGCACCGCGCGCACGATGGCCGCGAAGTCGTCGTCCACCAGCACCAGCGAAGCCGCCTCGCGCGCCACGTCGGTGCCGCGCAGGCCCATGGCCACACCCACGTGCGCGGCGCGCAGGGCGGGCGCGTCGTTCACGCCGTCGCCCGTCATGGCCACGATGTCGCCGCGCGCCTTGAGCGCCTGCACGATGCGCAGTTTCTGTTCCGGCGCGATGCGCGCGCACACGCTGACGTGCGCCATGCGCGCCTGCAGCGCGGCATCGCTGAGCGAGGCCATCTCGTCGCCCGAGAGCACGTCGTCCGCGGTGAGCGATGTGGCCAGGCCGGCCTGCTGCGCGATGGTCAGCGCGGTGGTGGGGTAGTCGCCGGTGATCATGACCACGCGGATGCCCGCCGCACGGCACTCGGCAATCGCCGCCGGCACCTGCGGGCGCACCGGGTCGGCCAGGCCCAGCAGGCCGACGAAGCCGAAATCGAAGTCGTGTTCGTTCGCGGGCCAGTCCTCGCCCTCGAACCGGCCGCTGGCCACGGCCAGCACACGCAGGCCCTGTGCGGCCAGCCCGTCCACCACCGTGGCGATGTGCGCCCGCTGCGCCGCATCGAGGTGGCACAGGTCCATCACCGCTTCGGGGGCGCCCTTGGCGGCCACCGTCTGCGCGCCGCCGTCCGACGCCATCCACACATGCGACATGGCGCGCAGCGCCGGGCTCAGCGCATAGGTCTGCACCAGCCGCCAGTCGTGGTGCAGGTGCTCGGTGTCGGCGAGGAAGCGCGCGCCCAGCTGGTGGAAGGCCTTCTCCATCGGGTCGAAGGGCTCCACCACGCTCGCCAGGATCGAGTACTCCACCAGCGTGTGGAAGGCTTCTGGCAGGGGTGCGCTGCCCAGCGTGTCCAGCGCCAGCCGGTCCGGCAGCGCGGCACCGCCCGCGGCCAGGTGGGTGACCGTCATGCGGTTGGCGGTCAGCGTGCCGGTCTTGTCGCTGCACAGCACCGTGGTGGCGCCCAGGGTTTCGATGGCGTTGATGCGCCGCGTGAGCACGCCTTCCCGCGACAGGCGGCGCGCGCCCAGCGCGGGGAACACGGTCATCACCACCGGGTATTCCTCGGGCAGCATCGCCATGGCCAGCGCGATGCCGGCCAGCGCGGCCTGCAGCCAGTCGCCGCGCAGCAGGCCATGCACCAGCACCAGGGTGAGGCTCAGCAGCAGCGCCAGCACAGCCAGCTTGCGCACCAGCGCCGTGGTCTGGCGCTGCAGCGGGGAGCGTTCGTTGTCCAGCGTGCCCAGCGCCAGGCCGATGCGCCCGATCTCGCTGCGCGCGCCCGTGGCCGTGACCTGGGCCAGCGCCTGCCCGCGCACGATCAGCGTGCCGGCGTAGACCGTGGGCAGGTCGTCGCCGCCAGGGCGGTGGCCCTGGGTGCCACCGTCGCCCGCGGGCGCAGCGCTTTCGTGGGGCAGGGCGGCCCGTTTGGCCACGGGCACCGGCTCGCCCGTCAGCAGCGACTCGTCGGCCTGCACGCCATCGGCCGACAGCAGCAAGGCGTCGGCCGGCACGCGGTCGCCTTCGCTCAGCTGCAGCAGGTCGCCGCGCACCACCTCGCTCCCGGCGATGCGCTGCGCCACGCCGTTGCGCACCACCAGCGCGCGCGGGCTGGTCAGGTCGCGCAGGGCCTCGATGGCGCGTTCGGTCTTGCCCTCCTGGTACAGCGTCAGGCCCAGGGTGACGAGCACGAAGCCGAACAGGGTCAGCCCTTCCTGCAGGTCGCCAAAGACCAGGTAGAGCGTGCCCGCCGCCAGCAGCAGCAGGAACATGGGCTCCTTCGCCGTGTCCCGCGCGATGGACAGCAGGCTGCGGCGCTGGCCGCCGGGCAGGGCATTGGGGCCGTCTTCGGCCAGACGCTGTGCGGCCGTGGCCGAGGAGAGGCCCTGGCTGGCACCGGCCAGGTTGTCCGGATCGGCGGGGTGGGTGGTCGGTGAGGGCATGCCCGAGCGTAGCGCAGCGGGTCGGGGGTGCCCATTCACCGCCAGCGCCTGCCTGCGAGGGGCGTCGCCACCGCGACTGCCGCGACAATCGATGGCCTTGCCCGACCGCGACCGACCCGAACGCCATGCCCACGCTTGCCCAAGTCCTGCCTTTCCTGATCACTGCCGTGCTGCTCACCGCCACACCGGGGCCGGACAACCTGATGGTGCTCAGCGTCGGCGCCTCCAGAGGCCGGCGCCTGGGCATGGCCTTCGGCCTGGGCTGCGCCACCGGCTGCCTGAGCCACACGGTGCTGGCCGCGCTGGGCGTGTCGGCGGTGCTGGCCGCTTCGCCAGTGGCCTTCACCGCGCTGCGCTGGGCCGGCGGGGCTTATCTGGTGTGGCTGGGCATCAACGCCCTGCGCAGCCGGGGCGGGCTGGGCCTGCCGGCCGAGAGCGGCGCGCCCGCCGCCGCCGACTCCGCGGCGCGGCAGTTCTTCAAGGGCATGCTGGCAAACGCCATCAACCCCAAGGTGGTGCTGTTCTTTCTGTCCTTCCTGCCGCAGTTCGTGGTGCTGGCCAATGGCAACGTGCCGCTGCAGATGGCCATGCTGGGCGTGGTGTTCACGCTGCAGGCGGCGGTGCTGTTCGGTGCACTGGGCTGGTTCGCCGGCGGCATCGGCCAGTGGCTGCAGCGCCGCCCGCGCGCCGGCCTGTGGCTGGACCGGGTGAGCGGCGTGGTGTTCGTGGGCCTGGGCCTGCGGATGGTGCTGTCGCGCTGAGAGGCTCAGTGACCCCGTGAGGGCAGCACCGCTTCGCCTCGCACGGCGCGGGCCATCAGCGGCCACACACTGCGATGCGACTGGCGGAACCAGTCGAGATGGCCGAGGTCGCGCAGGCCGTGGTCGCGCGGACGCACGCAATGGGCCTGGCGCGGCGCGGCGGGCAGGGTGCGCAGCAGGTCGGCCACGGTGGCGGGGTTGGCGATGTCGTCGTCCTCTGCGTGCAGCACGGTCACAGGCGTGCGCACCTGGGCGTGGAAGTCGCGCTCGGGGTGGTGGCGCACGGCGTTGGTGGCGTAGCCGCCGCGCGCGCACCAGCGCGACCACTGCAGCGCCACGCCGGCCGGCAGGTTCTCGCCCAGGCCCAGCACGGCGGTGGTGCCGTAGCCGGTGAGGCGGGTGCCCAGGGGCAGCACCAGCCGCATGCCGAAGTTGGCCTTCAGGCGGAAGCCGGGCCGCATGGCCTTGAACCAGCCGGTGGAGGCCGAGATGCCCACCAGCCGCGCGACGCGGTGGTGGTTGGGCAGCAGGCCGATCATCTGCCCGCCCGCGCTGTGGCCGACGATGACCGCCTGCGCCGCGCCGGTGCGCGCGAGCAGCCAGTCCAGCGCCGCGACCTGGTCCTGCTGGCCCCAGTCGGCCAGGGTGGCACGGCAGTCTTTCAGCCGGCCGTGCAGCGACAGTCCGATGCCCCGGTAGTCGAACACCAGCACGTCGTGACCCTGCGCCGCCAGCCAGCGCGCAAAGCGCAGGTAGAAGTGCTGCCGCACGCCGGTGGCCGGCGAGATGAGCACCGGCAGGCCGCCCGCCGGGCCGCCGCTGCGGGCCATGAAGTGGCCGTGCAGACGCTGGCCGTCGGCGCAGGTGATGTGCACGGTTTCGTCGGTGGTGGGGTGCGGGGTGTTCATGGTGGGTCGGACTCCTGGGTGGTCTGCTGCACGTGTTGCAGCCAGCGGGCCACGGTGGCCAGCTCGTCGGGGGTGAAGCCGGTGGTCAGCCGGCGGTTGATGCGTTGAATGGCCGAGCGCAACAGCGGCAGCTGATCGCGCCCGGCCGGCAGCAGCCACACGCGCTGCGTGCGTGCGTCCTGCGGGCAGGCGGCGCGCTGCACCCAGCCCAGCACCTCGGTGCGCTGCACCAGGCCGGTGGCGGCCGAGGGCGCGAGGTCCAGCGCCTGCGCGATCTCGCCCATGGTGCGGCCATCGCTGTCCTGCAACACGAACAGCAGACCGCCCTGCGCGGGCGACGGGGCGTGGTCCTGTTCATGGGCCAGGCGCAGCTGTTCGGCGGCCACGAGCTGCTGCAGGCGGCGCTGCGCGGCGTTGAGCAAAAAGATGAGGCGGGGCGGTCGGGCGGGTGGCATGCGGTGGATGATTTGTTTCGCATGCGAAATATATAGCGATGACGAAACCGCCGCCAGACCGCCCTGTCGCGGGGGCGTCGTTCAGTCTTTCGGGCGGGGCGCCAGCAGCGCCTGTTTCTCCCGCCAGACCTTGCGCACGAAGGGGTCGGCGATGGTGTAGACGCCGTGGCTGGGCCG
Source organism: Hydrogenophaga sp. NH-16 (assembly GCF_004006415.1). Lineage (NCBI taxonomy): Bacteria > Pseudomonadati > Pseudomonadota > Betaproteobacteria > Burkholderiales > Comamonadaceae > Hydrogenophaga > Hydrogenophaga sp. NH-16. Next base: position 272,579 of record NZ_CP029344.1, on the reverse strand, counting down.
GATGATGAGCTGGGCGCCGACCATCTTGTCGACGACCTTCTGCACCTGGGAGGCGTCCACCGCGCTGCCGATGCGCTCGCCGTAGAAGGTCAGCGACTCGGCACCGAACAGGCCCGAGACGCCCTGTTCGCCACCCGCGGCGATGCGCTCGAACACCGCCTTGCCGAGTTCGCCCAGGTCGTCGAAGGCCTTGAGGTCGGCGTCGGCCGCGGCGCCGGCCAGGGTGGCGCAGACGATGTGCCAGGCGGTGTCGGGGTCGGTGCCGCCCACCTGCTGCAGCTGGCGCAGGGCCTTGAGCAGCTCCTCCGGCCGGTGCCCCAGGGTCTGGAAGCCGTCCCAGGCGGCGTCCAGGCTGGGCAGGGTCAGGCCGGGCGCCGACGCGAGGCGGTCCAGCTGCCACTGCACGAAGTCCCTGCCGAGCACCTGGTAGGACGCCGAGAGCGCCCCCGCGAAGGGCTGCGCGCGCCGGCTCGTCATCTCGGCCAGCAGCGACTTGTGCGAGCCGGTGCCGATGAACAGGAAGCGACCGGGCGTGCCGGGCTTGGCGTTGACGGCGTCGCGCGCGGCCTTGAGCGCGTGCAGCAGCGCCTGGCCTTCGTCGGTGCCCAGGGTCTGCTGCACCTCGTCGATGATCAGCACGACGTTGGTTTTGGTCTTCGCGACCAGGGCCTCGAAGGCCTGGGCCAGCGTGCTGCCGCCGGGCTCGCCGATGCGGTCCAGCTCGATGTCCAGGCTGAGCCCCGCCGCGCCCAGGCGCAGGCCCCGCAGCCGCTTGAGCAGGGCCGAGCCCGGCGTCTGCAGCTGCAGCAGGGTCTGGCGCACCGCCTCGTGCACCAGGGCCGAAGGGCTCTTGGCCGGGTCGGCCCAGAGGTCCACGTAGATCACCAGCGCGCCGCGGGACTCCAGCGCGGGGATCAGGTCCTGGCGCAGGAAGGTGGTCTTGCCCACCCGGCGGATGCCCGAGAGGAACACGCCCGAGCGGGTGCTTTCGTCCAGCGGGCCGGGGTTGAGCAGCTGCTCGGCCATCTGGCCGGCGTAGAGGTCGCGGTGGAAGAGGCTGTCGGTGCTCATTGCCGGATATTAGTGGATTCGGATAATTATCTGAACCAGATAAAACAGGATGAACCACTCAGAGCGGCATCGGCGCCGGTCCCGCGCCGAAGGGACCGAGCCAGGCCCGCAGGTAGGGCAGCAGCCGGTCCTTCATGGGCTTGTGCTGGTGCAGGGCGCAGAAGTGCAGCGCCAGGGTCTGCACCACCAGGGCTTGCAGCCCCTCGACCAGCAGCTCGACCGGCACGTCCCGGCGGAAATCGCCGGTCGCCAGCCAGGGGCCCCAGACCTGGCCCATGCGCTCGAAGGTGGTGGCGATGGGGCCGATCTCTTCCATCGCCGCGGCGCCCGAGCGGCGCAGGATCACGTCGAACACATAACGCTCCGACGCCATCAGCTCCAGCAGCGGCATCAGGCGCCGGGCCAGCTGTTCGGCGTTGCGGGGCGGGGCGGCGGCTGCCATGCGGTCGAGCTGGGCGTTGATGCGCTCGCTGATGAGCAGGTCCATCAGTTCGTCCTTGTCGTTGAAGTGGGCGAAGAAGGTGCCCTTGGCCACCCCGGCGCGCTGCACGACCTCGTCGATCCGCAAGGCCTCGAAGCCTTTTTCGGTCACCAGGGCCTGGGCAACCTCGGTGAGGCGGGCCCGCGTTTCAAGGGTTCTCTGCTGGACGGCTTTGCGCATGGCGGCACTGTGCCGCAGGTGTTGACCACAGTCAAATTTAAATTGACCACGGTCAATAGTTGTGCTTGAATTTGACCATGGTCATTTTCAAAGGAGATCACCCATGACCCGCATCCTGGTTCTCGACGGCCATCCGGCGCCGGCCTCCCTCTGCCGCTCGCTCGCGCAGCGCTACGCCGACGCGGCGCGCGAGGCCGGGCACGAGCTGCGGGTCGTCCACCTGCACGACCTGGACTTCGACGCCGACTTCGGTCTGGCGGGCTACGGGATCACCAAGCCGCTGGAGCCATCGCTGCAGAAGTTCCAGGACGACCTGGCGTGGTGCGGCCACTTCGTGCTGTTCACGCCGATGTGGTGGGGCGGCCTGCCGGCCCGACTCAAGGGCCTGTTCGACCGCTCGCTGCTGCCGGGCCAGGCCTTCGACACGCGCAACCCGAGCTGGACCGGCATGCCCCGGCCGCTGCTGACGGGGCGCAGCGCGCGGGTGGTGGTGACGTCCGACACGCCGTCGCTGTTCCTGCGCCTGCTCTACCGCAACGCGCTGGTCTGGCAGCTGCGCGGGCAGATCCTGCACTTCGTCGGTTTGCGGCCCGCGCGCTTCACGCTGTTCGCGCCGGCCAGCCACCCCAAGCCGGGCCGGGTGCAGCGCTGGCTGGACGCAGTGGGGCGGCTGGGCGCGAGCGGAGGCTGAGGCTCTGCGGCTTCAGCCCGCTTCCTGCTGCAGCCGGTCGATCATGAAATCGGCGGCGTCCAGAATGTGCCGGCGCGCCAGACGTTCGGCGGTGTCGCCGTCACCGGCCGCCACCGCGGCCAGCAGGGCTTCGTGCTGGTCCCAGATGTCGCGCGGCTTGTCGTCGCGCATCAGCACCTCGCCCATCACGCGCTGGGTCTGCGTCCAGTGCGTTTCCATCGAGGGGGCCACCAGCGGGTTGCCCGAGAGCGCGTAGATGACACCGTGGAAGGCCATGTCGGCGGCAATCATCTCGGTGTAGGACCCGCTGGCCACCGCCTGTCGGCCGGCGCGGATCAGCGCCGGCCCCTGCTGGGCCGCCGCCCCGGCGTTGCGCTCGGCGGCGTTCCGGAAGGCCAGGCCTTCGATGACGGCGCGCACCTCGTACATGTGGCGCACGTGGTCCAGGTCCAGCGGTGCCACCTGCAGGCCGCGGCCGGGCGCGTCGATCAGAACGCCCTCCTTGCGCAGCAGGGTCAGCGCCTGCTGCACCGGCTGGCGCGAAATGCCGAGCTGGTGCGCCAGCTGCTCCTGGATGATGCGTTCGCCGTGGCGCAGCTGGCCCGAGGCGATGCTGGAGAGAATCGAACGGTGGACCTGTTCGACCAGGCTGGGCGCAGACTGCAACGGCTTCATGGGCCCAATGGTAGTGGTCGCCGGACGCCCGGCTTTCAGGCTCCTGCGCGCCAGCGCCGTTCGGCCTCGTCCCAGGCGGCCAGGGCCTGCAGGTCGGGCACCCAGGCCAGGCCGCTCTTGGCGTCCGACGACGCAGCTTCGGGCGTGACCACCACGTCCAGCAGGGCCGGGCGGCCGGCGCGCAGCTCGGCCAGCGCGCGGGCGATCGCGCCATCCAGGTCCTCGTCCTTCTGCACCCGCTCGCCGTGCATGTGGAAGGCGCGCGCCATGGCCGCGTGGTCGGCGAACTGCAGCTGCGTGCCGACCACCTTGCCGTGGGTTTCCTGCTGGTCGCGCACCTCGATGGCCCAGGAGCCGTTGTTGGCCACCACGATCAGCACCGGCGCCTTCTGACGCACCGCGGTGTCGATCTCCATGGCGTTGAAGCCGAAGGCGCCGTCGCCCGTGGCGACCACCACGGTGCGGTCCGGGCAGGCCAGGCTGGCCGCGATGCCAAAGGGCGTGCCAACGCCGATGCAGCCCAGCGAGCCGGGGTCGAGGTAGGTGCTGGCGGGCAGGCCGACGCGCGCGAACGAGAGGAAGTCGCCGCCGTCGGCGACCACGATGGCATCGGGCGGCAGCGCCTCGCGCAGCGCGGCCAGCACGCGGTTGGGGTGCAGGCGGCCGTCGCTGCCGCCGAGGGCGTCCTTCATGGACTGCTCCAGCTTGGCCGAGCGCTGGCGGTGCTGCTCGCGCAGGCCGGCCAGCCAGGCGCCGTCGCTGGCGGGCACGGTGGCGGGGGCAGCGTCCACGATGGCCTGCAGCGCCAGCCCGCAGTCGGCCAGCACCTCGACCGTGCCCCGGCGGTTGTCGCGCAGTTCGGCGGCGCAGTCGGCGATGCGCAGGAACTGGGCGTCGCCAAAGACGGAGGGGGAACCGAAGGCCAGCTGGAAGTCGAGCCGGCGGCCGACGGTGATCACCAGGTCCGCCTGGCCCATGACCGCGCCGCGCATGGCCGCGACCACGCTGGGGTGGTCGTCGGGCACCAGGCCCTTGCTCTCGCCGGTGTCGAGGTAGGCCGCGCCGAGCTTCTCCAGCAGTGCGCACAGGGCGGGGCCGGCGCCGCGCGCGCCGCGGCCCGAGATGAACAGCGGGCGTTTTGCAGCCCACAGCAGGTCCACCGCCGCCTGCACCGCCTGCGGGTGCGGCGGTGCGGGCAGGGCGGCGGGCGGTGCGAACACCTCGGGCAGCTGCATGCGCACCGCCACGTCGGCGCGCAGCGTGTCGATGGGGAAGTCGAGGTAGACCGGGCCGGGTTCGCCGCCTTCGCCCAGCGCGCGCGCCGTGGCCTCGGCCAGTTCCTGCGGCACCAGGTCGGGGTGGCGCACGGTGCGGGCGTAGCGGGTGAGGCTGCGCACCAGTTCGGTGTGCACGATGTCCTGCAGCGCGCCGCGGTTTTCCTGCGGCGTCGGCGGCAGGCCCGAGAGCACCAGCAGCGAGGCCTTGGCGATGTGGGCGTTGGCGATGCCGGTCATGGCGTTGGTGACGCCCGGACCTGCGGTGACCAGGGCTACGCCGAGCCCGCCGGTGAGCTGCGCCTCGGCGTGCGCCATGTAGACGGCGGCGCGCTCGTCGCGCACGTCCACGATGCGGATGCCCTCGGCGTCCAGCCGCATCCAGATCGGCATGATGTGCCCGCCGCAGAGGGCGTAGACGCGGCGCACGCCGCGCGCCTTGAGGAACCGTGCGATGACGGCGGCGGCGGACTGTTCGCTGATCGGGGGTGGGGCCATGTTTGTCTCCGGGGGGATTGACGAAATTGAATTCTGAATTCAGAGTTCAAATAAATCAAGCCAGGATTCAGCCGGAATCGCCCCCAGCCATCACCCAGGAGACAGCCCATGGGCCCTTTGCTCACCATCGCCGACGCCGTGGCCACGCACGCGCGACTCACTCCCCACAAGCTCGCGGTGCGCGACTCGTTGCGCCGGCTGACCTATGCCGAATGGGACGCGCGCGCCTCGCGGCTGGCGGCCGGTCTGCTGGGGCTGGGCCTGGCCCAGGGTGACCGCGTGGGCGTGATCGCGCACAACCGACTGGAGTGGATGGAGATCTACGCCGCCATGGCGCGCGCCGGGCTGGTGGTGGTGCCGCTGAACTTCCGCCTGACCGGGCCGGAGATGGCCTACATCCTGGACCACGCCGAGGTGGGCGCGGTGATCGCGGGCCCCAACTTCTGCGCCACGCTGGACGGCATCCGCGGCGAACTAGCGGTGCCGGCCGACCGCTACGTGGTGCTGGGCGACGAGTCCCCCGCGGGCTGGACGGCCTACGAGGCGCTGCTGGCCGGCGCGCGCACGGACACCGTGTTTCCTTTGGTGGCGCCGGAGGACATGTGTGCGCTCATGTACACCTCGGGTACCACCGGCCGGCCCAAGGGCGCGATCCGTGCACACGCGGGCAGCACGCTGATCGCGCTGGCCACCGCGCTGGAAATGGGCTTCACCCGCAACGACACGGCGCTGCTGGTGATGCCGCTGTGCCACGCCAACTCGCTGTACTTCGGCACCACCTTTGTCCACCTGGGCGCCACCATCGTGATCGATGACCGGCCCAGCTTCGACCCGGCAGCGGTGCTGAAGACCCTGGCCGAAGACCGCGTGACCTTCACCTCCCTGGTGCCCACGCACTACATCCTGATGATGGCGCTGCCCGAAGCGGTGAAACAGGCCTGCGACCTGAGCGCGGTGGGCAAGCTGATGATCTCCTCGGCCCCGGCGCGGCCCGAGACCAAGCGCGGGATCATGAAGCTGTTTCCCAACGGCAAGCTCTACGAGCTGTACGGCTCGACCGAGGCCGGCTGGGTCACGCTGCTGCGGCCCGACGAGCAACTGAGCAAGCTCGGTTCGGTGGGGCGCGAATGGGCGGGCAGCGGGGCTATCCGGCTGCTCGACCACGAGCGCAACGAGGTGCCGGACGGCGAGGTGGGCGAGCTGTTCTCGCGCACCGCCTATGTGTTCGACGGCTACTGGCGCAACCCCGAGAAGACCGCCGAGGCGATGGACGGCCACTGGTGTTCGGTGGGCGACATGGCGCGGCGCGACGAGCAGGGCTACATCTGGCTGGTGGACCGCAAGAGCAACATGATCATCAGCGGCGGCGAGAACGTGTACCCGTCGGAGGTGGAGGCCGTGATCGGTCAGCACCCGGCGGTGCGCGACGTGGCGGTGGTGGGCGTGCCGCACGACAAATGGGGCGAGACGCCGCTGGCGGTGGTGGTGCTGCACCAGGGGGCGGAGGCGACCGAGGCGGTGCTGCGCGACTGGTGCCGCGAAAGACTGGCGGGTTTCAAGTGCCCGTCGCGCATCGTCTTCGTTCAGGAGGACGAGATGCCGCGCACCGCCACCGGCAAGGTGCTGCACCGCATCCTGCGTCAGCGCTTCCTGCCCGCCTGAGGCTTCTCCGATCCGACCGCCCACTGCGCCGCGCTCCCCAGCAGGTGCTCACGGAACACCTGCGCGATGGGCGACAGCTGCTTGGCGCGCGGGTGCACCAAGTGCCACTGTGAGCGGATCGGAAACCCGCTGACCGGCAGCAGCACCAGGTCGCGGCCGATCTCCTCGGCCTTGAGCGCGTGGCGCGAGACGATGCCCACGCCCAGGTGGCCGGCCACGGCTTCCTTCAGCGCCTCGTTGCTGCCCAGCTCCAGCGTGAGCGCGGGTGCGAAGCCGGCCGCGGCGAAGTGCCGCTCGGTCGCCAGCCGGGTGCCCGAGCCGCGTTCGCGCAGGATGAAACGTTCACCCGCCAGCGACGGCAGCGCCACGCGCTGGCGCTGCGCGAGCGGGTGGCTGGCGGGCGCGATCAGGTGCAGCGGGTTGTCCAGGAACACCTGGTCCTGCAGGTCGATGTCGGCCGGTGGCTGGGACATGACGTAGAGGTCGTCGCGGTTCTCGCGCAGGCGCTGCACCACACCGTCGCGGTTGAGCACCTCCAGCGCGATGTCGATGCTCGGGTGCTGTTCGCAGAAGCCACCAAGCAGGCGCGGCACGAAGTACTTGGCGGTGCTGACCACGGCCACGCTCAGGCGCCCGCGGGTCAGGCCCTTCATGGCGCTGACCTGCTGGCCGAAACGTTCCCATTCGCCGGCGATGGCGCGCGCGCTCTGGGCCAGCTCGCGGCCCGCTTCGGTGAGAAAGACCTTGCGGCCGATCACCTCGTACAGCGGCAGGCCGATGGACTCGGTGACTTCGCGCAGCTGCATGGACGCGGTCGGCTGCGTCACGTGCAGGGCGCGCGCGGCGGCGCTGACGCTGCCGGAGTCGGCCAGCGCCAGGAACAGGCGCATCTGGCGGAAGGTGATGTTCATAGATTTTTATCTATGTTGTGGCGCACAAAAATCGATTTTACTTTATGCATGCCGGTCGCCACAATCCGCGCCCAACCAAGGAACATCCCATGAACCTGCACAACCTGGTCGATCCGGCCACCCTGTTTTTTGTGGTCGGCGTGCTGGCCGGCCTGGTCCGCTCGAACCTCGAAATCCCGCCGGCCATTTCCCGCTTTCTCTCGATGTACCTGCTCATGGCGCTCGGCCTCAAGGGCGGGTTCGCGCTTGCGGCCTCGGGCCTGAATGCGCAGGTGGTGGCGGGGCTGGGCATCGCCGTGGTGCTGGCGGTGGTGGTGCCGCTGATCGGCTACACGCTGCTGCGGCGCTGGGTCTCGGGCTTTGACGCGGCGGCGCTGGCCGCCACCTACGGCTCGGTCAGCGCGGTGACCTTCATCACCGCCACCGGCCACCTGGACAAGATCGGTCTGCCCTACGGCGGACACATGGCCGCGGCCATGGCGCTGATGGAGTCGCCCGCCATCGTGCTCGCGGTGCTGATGGCCAACCGCCTGCGCCAGCAGCAGACGGCGCCGGCCGGAGTCGTGCTGGGCGGCGGTGCGGCGGTGCTGGGCGGGCCCCCTGGGGGAGGCGTGTCCACCGACTGGCGCAAGCTGCTGCACGAATCTTTCACCGACGGCTCGCAGCTGCTGCTGATCGGCGCCATGGTGGTGGGCCTGATGACCGGCGAGGCCGGGCGCGAGGCCATGCAGCCCTTCTCGGGCGACCTGTTCAAGGGCATGCTGGCCTTCTTCCTGCTCGACATGGGCCTGATGGCCGCGCGCAACCTGCCGGGCCTGCGCGGGCGTTCGCCGGTGCTGCTGGCCTACGGCGTGCTGGCGCCGCTGCTGCACGCCTCGCTGGCCTGGGCCCTGGCGCGCACCGCCGGCCTGCCCGCGGGCGACACCGCGCTGCTGATGACGCTGGCGGCCAGCGCGTCCTACATCGCGGTGCCGGCGGTGGTGCGCTACGCGATACCGGAGGCCAACCCGTCGCTGTACTTCGGCCTGTCGCTGGGGCTGACCTTCCCGCTCAACCTGCTGCTGGGCATTCCGCTGTACACGCACCTGGCGACGACGCTGCCCTGAGCAAAGGTGGTGAATGTGCGGGGGGCCGTGGGAGCGGCCATGGCGTGTTGTCCTACACGCGCATGCGGCGCTTTCCGATGCGGGCGGAGGGGGACGAAAACCAGAATGGGTTCACTCGGCAGGGAAGAGGACCGACCCGCCAGAGTCCTTCCAACCACGCTCTCCTGGAGCTTCGAGAAAAGGAACCACCCATGAACAAGCGCAACCTTCCCCGCATGCTGCTGCTGGCCGCCACGGTCAGCCTGGCCTCTGCCGCCGGTGCCCAGACGGTCGACAACTGGACCAATGGCGACGGCTCGCTCGCCTGGCGCAACGGCACGAACGAACTGTGCTGGCGCAACAGCAACTGGACGCCGGCCACCGCCCACCCGGAGTGCGACGGCGCCATCAAGCCGCCGCCTCCGCCCGCCCCCGTGGCCCAGGCGCCTGCGCCGGCACCGGAGCCTGTGCCAGCACCCGCACCAGCCCCCGCGCCTGCGCCAGCCCCGGTGCAGGCGATGACCTTGCAGGCCGAGACCCTGTTCGATTTCGACAAGGCGGTGCTCAAGCCGGCCGGCAAGGCCGCGCTCGACGGCCTCGTGGCCGAGCTCTCGAAGGTGAACGTCGAAACCATCATCGCCGTGGGCCACACCGACGCCACCGGCACCGAGGCCTACAACCAGTCGCTGTCCGTGCGCCGCGTCGGCGCGGTCAAGGCCTATCTGGTGAGCAAGGGCGTGCCGAGCGAGCAGATCAAGACCGAAGGCCGCGGCGAGTCGCAGCCGGTGGCGTCCAACCAGACCCGCGAGGGCCGCGCCCAGAACCGCCGCGTGGAGATCGAGGTGGTGGGCACGCAGAAGCCCTGAGGACGGGAGCCGGGGCTGACCGTGTGGTCAGGCCTCGGCGCGCAGCGTGAAGCAGAAGCGCGCGCCCTGGCCGGGCGCCGCCTGCACCGTGATGCGGCCGCCGTGCCGGTCCACGATGCGGCGCACCGTGGCCAGGCCCACCCCGGTGCCCTGGAATTCGCTGGGGTGGTGCAGGCGCTGGAAGGGTTCGAACAGGTGGCCGGCCTTGGCCATGTCGAAGCCAGCGCCGTTGTCGCACACACAGAAGCCGCTCAGGCCATCGACCGTGTCCCTGCAGAAGCGGATGTGCGCCTGGGGTGTCCGGGCGCTGTACTTCCAGGCGTTGTCCAGCAGGTTGACCAGCAGGGCCTCGGCCAGGGCCGCGTCGCAGTCGGCCACGAGGCCGGGTTCCACCTCCACCACCACCTGGCGCGCCGGTTCGGCCGCGGCCAGCTCGGCCAGGCGCCGCGTGGCGATGGTCGACAGGTCGACGCGGGTGCGGTCCAGCGGCTTGTTGGTGTGGTGCGAGAGGGCCAGCAGGCCCTCGATGAGTTCGCCCATGCGGCGCGTGCCGTTCTGGATGCGCTGCAGGTGCTGGCGCCCCTCGTCCCCCAGCAGGCCCGCAAACTCGTCCATCAGGATCTGCACGAAGCCGTTGACCGTTCGCAGCGGCGCGCGCAGGTCGTGGGTGACGGCGGCGGCGAAGGCGTTGAGCTCCCGGTTGGCCGCGCTGAGCTCGGCCGTGCGCTCGATGACGCGCTGCTCCAGTTCGGTGTTGAGGCGGCGGATCTCCTGCGCGGCACGCTCGCGCTCGGTCAGGTCCTGCACATAGGACACGCGGCGCACGGGGCGGCCGTCGGCGTCGCGCAGCACCGTGAGGTCGATCAGCACCGGGAAGATGCGGCCATCGCGTGTGATGTGCTCGGTTTCGAAGACGATGTGGTCGTCCACATACGCCTGCTCCAGTGCGTCCCTCAGGCCGGGCAGGGCGCGCTCGGGGTACAGGCTGGCGACCGGCAGGCCGTTCAGCTCCCGGGCGGTGTAGCCCCGCTGCTGCGCGAAGGTGGGGTTGGCGGCGATGAGGGTTTCGGTTCGCACATCGGAGATCAGCAGTCCGACCTCGCTGTGCTCAAAGGCCTCGGCCCACAGGCGCAGGCCGGCCTCGGCCCTGCGGCGTTCGGTCAGGTCCTGGAACGACACGAGCATGCCGTCGGGCAGGGCAATGCCGCCGGATTCGGCGATGCAGGTGCTGCCGTCATAGCAGCGCAGCTCGTATTCGGCGGTGGGCAGCGCCATGGGCGTCTTGCCAACGTGTGGCAACGCGTTCCGCCAGCGTTCGCGGGCCGCTTCCCGGGCCGGCCCCTCCGGGAAGGCCTGCACGAACCACTGGTCAACATGGGGCACGTGGCGGATGTCGTAGCCGAGCAGCTGTGTGAAGCGGGCATTGAGCAGCAGCACCTGGCCGTCCGCAGCCACAAAGGCCATCGCCACCGGCGCATGGTCGAACAGCATCTGGAAGCGCTCGCGGCTTTCGCCCAGTGCGTTCACCAGGCGGGCCATGGAGCGGGCAAACACGGCGACCTCACCGCTGCCCGCCACCTCCGGCAGGCTCACCAGCGGGCGGTTCACGTCGAGGTCGGCCACGGCCTGGCTCAGGCGCTCCATGGGGCGCAGCTTGCGGCCCATGGCCCACCAGGTGATCCAGGAGAACATCAGCGCCGACACCAGGCCCACGGCCAGCGCGCGCCAGCCCATGCGCCGGGCGTCGGCGAAGGCGGTCGCTTCGTCCAGCCGCACCAGCACCGTCCAGCCCAGGCCGGGGTAGGGGTGCGTGCCCAGGGCCGGCGCGGCGGCCGTGAGGTAGCGCCGGCCGTCGGGCCAGGTTTCGATCGCGGTGCCCACACGGCCCGCCTTCGAACCGGTGAACACCGTGAGCGACGACAGGTTGGTCGCGTCGCGGGCGGGCAGCGTGGGGCTGCCCACGATGACTTCGCCGTCCCGGTTGACCAGCAGCATCTCCAGCCCTGGCACGTCCAGCTGGTCCAGCAGCTGGTGGCGCACCTGGTAGGCCCAGTCCAGGCTGAGGTGGGTGGCGAGCACGCCGATGAAGTGTCCCTGGCGGTCGAGCAGGGGCAGCGAAATGTCCATCAGCCGCAGCGGCAGCTCGTCCAGCTCGGGCGGGGGCAGCAGCTTGCCCAGCAGCACGGCGTCGTGGATGTCTTCCTGGTGCAGGCGCTGCCGGCCGCCGATGAACCACGAGCGCTGCGACACATCCGCGCCGTTGATGCGCGGTTCTGTGCTGGCCAGAATGCGGCCCTGCGTGTCGGTGATGCCGATCCAGGCGTAGAAGGGATAGATGGCTTTCTTGGTCAGGAGCAGGGCCTGCTTGTCCTGCGCGGCCCGTTGCGGGTCGCGCAGGCGCTCAAGGCTGGCAATGAAGCGCAGCTCGGTGGTGCGCGCGTGCATGTCCTGGTCGAGCTGCGAGGCCATGCGGGTGACCAGGATGCGCTGCAGCCGGAACTGGTCGGCTTCGATCTGCTGCCGCACCAGGTGCGTGGTGAGCAGCACATAGCCCACCGCGCCGGCCACGGCCAGGCCACCGATGAGCAGCACCAGCTGCAGCCGAAGACTGTTGCGCAGACCAGAAGACACGTTGATGCGGTGAGGGCGGAGGCTCCGCCGCGGTGATCGGAGAAGGGCTTGTAACCCGGGAGGGGCCGTTGTACAAGATCCTGCCCGGCGCTCCCCGAATGCCCTTGTCAGAATTGACGGTGCGCGATGGATGTCGTCAGCGGAGCGTGGCGGCTTCCACCAGTTTCACCACCGCCCACAGCACGCGGTTGGCGGGGGTGGGCACGCCCAGGGCCTCGCCGCGGCGCACGACGTGGCCGTTGAGGTGGTCGATCTCGCTGGGCTTGCCGCGCATCAGGTCCTGCGCGGTGGACGAATACTGGCTGGGCATGGTCTCGGCGATGCGGCGCACGGCGGCGTCCACGTCGCCGGGCAAGGTCACGCCGTCGGCCGCGGCCACCGCGCGGCACTCGGCCACCACGTCGCGCATGGTGTCCTTCACCCCGGGCTGCTGCACCAGTTCGCCATAGGCGATGCGCCCCACGGCCGAGAGGGCGTTGTAGGCGCAGTTGAGGATGAGCTTGGCCCAGAGCGCGCCGCGCACGTTGTCGCTGATCTCGGTGGGCACGCCTGCGGCGGCCAGCGCCTGTGCCACCCGTTCGCTGGCGGTTGAGGGTTCGATGACGAGTTCGCCGCGGCCGTGGTGGCGCAGGTGGCCGGGGCCGGCCATCTCGGTGGCCACGTAGACCACGGCGGCGGCCACTTGCACGCCCGGCAGCACGGCGCGCAGGCGTTCGGCGTTGTCCACGCCGTTCTGCAGGCACAGCACCAGGGCACCGGGTTTGAGGTGTTCGCGCATCTGCGCGCCCGCCGCCTCGGTGTCGGGCGACTTGACCGCGAACAGCACCAGATCGGCGCCGGCCACGGCCGATGCCTCGGTGTTGGCATGCACCTTCACCGTCTCGTCGAAGGTCTGGGTCTGCATGCGCAGGCCCTGCGTCTCGAACACCTGCACGTGTTGCGGCCGGCCGATGAGCGTGACGCGGTGGCCGGCGCGCGCGAGCATGCCGCCGTAGAAGCAGCCGACGGCACCGGCACCGAGCACGGCGACCTGGAGCGGTGCGGTCGGCGTGCTCATGGTCAGATCGCGAGCAGTTTGCAGATGGCCGCGATGTGGGCCGGCGTCGGCTTCTCGGGCGGCATCTCGTCCTCGGCCGCGCTGGCGTCTTCGTGCGCCTGGATGGCCGCGACCAGCGCGTACTGGTTGTCCCAGGTCAGGGTCTTGCCCTCGGGGCACATGTCGCGCAGGGTGCCGAACCAGTAGTAGCCGTCCTTGCCGCCGAAGAGCTGGTCGATGCCGGCCGCGTCGCCGGACTTGAGGCCGGCGCCGCTGAGGATGAGCTTGAGCTTGTGGTGGGAGACGGCGTAGTGCATGAAAGTGGCCAGAAAGAGGGGGAGGGCCGGGATTGTACGGAGGGCCGCCGGGTGGACGGCTGGCATCGGCCTTGCTACAACGGAAACGGGTGTCGGCAGCGGCCACCCGCCGCTGCCGCCGGTTCGCCCGCCACGGGCTTTCACCACAGGACCTGTCCATGTCCGCAGACGCTTCCCAGCCTTCCGGCGAGGCCCCGGCCTCGGCCCAGACGCCGCACCCGCGCCACATCCGGCTCACCTCGCACTCGGGCGGTTTCGGTGCCCTGCCGATCGTCTGGGGCGCGGCCACGGCGCGCGAGCGCGGCCCGGTGGTGGGCACCACCACCAACCGCGCGCACCGCAACGTCATCGGCACGCACAGCGGCAGCTACAGCGTCTACCGTGCGCTGGCGGTGGCGGCCGGCGCGCTCAAGCGCGAGCACAAGGCCGACCTGACCAACACCGCGCCCACCGACGTGATCGGCCCCTACCCGCAGTGGGCCGATCCGACCAAGATCGTCAGCCTGGACCCCTGGGGCGCCGAGGTGGCCGACGTGTACGCGCAGGAGCTGGCCGCGGGCTACGACATCCGCCCGACCATTGCCGTGACCAAGGCCCATGTGCTGCTGCCCGAAGTGATCGACGCCGTGCAGAAGGGGCGTCTGAAGCCGGATGGCCAGCTGCTGACCGCGGGCGGAGCGGCAGTGGTGACCAAGGTGGCGGTCGAGCCGGTGTGGTACCTGCCGGGTGTGGCGAAGCGCTTCGGCTGCAGCGAGGCGGATTTGCGCCGCGTGCTGTTCGAAGAAACCGGCGGCATGTACCCGGAGCTGGTCACGCGCTCCGACCTTGAAGTTTTCCTGCCGCCGATTGGCGGGCAGACGCTCTACATCTTCGGCCACCCGCGCGACCTGGCCAACCCGGCCGTCACGCTGACCGCGCGCGTGCACGACGAATGCAACGGCTCGGACGTGTTCGGCTCCGATATCTGCACCTGCCGGCCCTACCTGACACACGCCATCGAGGAATGCATCCAGGGTGCGCAGCGCGGCGGCGTGGGCCTGGTGGCCTATTCGCGCAAGGAAGGCCGGGCGCTGGGCGAGGTGACCAAGTTCCTGGTCTACAACGCGCGCAAGCGCCAGGTGGGCGGCGACACCGCCGACCAGTACTTCGCCCGCACCGAGTGCGTAGCCGGCGTGCAGGACATGCGCTTCCAGGAGCTCATGCCCGACGTGCTGCACTGGCTGGGCATCACCAAGATCCACCGGCTGGTGTCGATGAGCAACATGAAGTACGACGCCATCACCGGCTCGGGCATCGAGGTGGGCGAGCGCGTCAACATCCCGGACGAGCTGATCCCCGCCGACGCGCGCGTGGAGATGGACGCCAAGATGGCGGCCGGCTACTTCACGCCGGGTGTGGTGCCCGACGCCGAGGAGCTGAAGAAGGCCAAGGGCCGGGGACTGGGGGCATGAGCGCCGCCCGCCTGCTGCGGTCGACGACGGCCGTCCGCACCCGCGCGCGCCAGCTGCTGGCCCGCGCGCGCGAAGGCGCCTCCGAGTACTTTGTGGTGAGCGGCACCGCGCTGGCCGGCGCTGCGCGCACCGTGGCCCAACTCACGCGCGAGCGCTACCCCGACGGCCGCATCCCGTACCACAGCCGCTGGCGGCATTTCGAGGCCGGTGGCGTGGACCGGCGTGCCCTGCTGGACGCCGCGCTGGGCGACGTGGACGCGGCCACACGGGCGCGTGCGCAGATCGATCTGGTGGTGGTGAGCGTGCTGCTGGACGCGGGCGCGGGCGCCGACTGGTCGTACCGGGAAGCCGCCAGCGGCCAGCGCTTCGCGCGCTCCGAAGGCCTGGGCGTGGCGAGCTTCCATGCCTTCCTGGCCGGCCTGTTCTCCAGCGACCCGCAGCGGCCGCTGCGGGTGGACGCGGCCGGTCTGAGCGCCGTGACGGCCGAACGGCTGGCCACCGCCTTCCAGGTGGGCGGTGGCAACCCGCTGGTGGGACTGGAGGGGCGCGCCGCGCTGTTGCGCCGGCTGGGCGAGGCGCTGGCCGCGCAGCCGGCGGTGTTCGGTGCCCAGGGCCGGCCCGGTGGCCTGTTCGATGCACTGACCGCGCAGGGCGGTGGCGCGGTGGCGGCGCACGACATCCTGGTGCTGCTGCTGGACACGCTGTCCGGCATCTGGCCAGCGCAGAACACCATCGATGGCGAACCGCTGGGCGACTGCTGGCGCCACCCGGCCGTGGTGGGCGAAGGGCTGACCGCGGGCTGGATGCCCTTCCACAAACTGTCTCAGTGGCTGACCTACTCGCTGCTCGAACCCTTTGAATGGGCGGGCGTGCGCGTGACCGGCCTGGACGCCCTGACGGGGCTGCCCGAATACCGCAACGGCGGCCTGCTGATCGACGCTGGCGTGCTGCGCCCGCTGCCGCCCGACTGGGCCACGCGCGACTGGCAGGCGGGCGATGCCTTCATCGTCGAATGGCGCGCGCTCACCGTGGCGCTGCTGGACGAACTGGCGCCGCTGGTGCGCGCCGAGCTGGATCTGAGCGAGCAGCAGATGCCCCTGGCCTGCGTGCTCGAAGGCGGCACCTGGGCCGCCGGCCGCCTGCTGGCGCAGCGCCAGCGCGGTGGGCTGCCGCCGCTGAACATCGTCAGCGACGGCACGGTTTTCTGACCCTTTCTTTCCATCACCACAACAAAGGCCTCCACCATGAGCAACGTCCACGTCGTGAACCACCCGCTGGTGCAGCACAAGCTCACGCTCATGCGCAGCAAGACCGCCAGCACCAACAGCTTCCGCCGCCTGCTCAACGAGCTGTCCATGCTCATGACCTACGAGGTCACGCGCGACATGCCCATGCAGGACCTGGTGGTGGAAACGCCGCTGGAGACCATGACGGGTCAGGTCATCGACGGCAAGAAGCTGGTCTTCGTGTCCATCCTGCGCGCGGGCAACGGCATCCTGGACGGCATGCTCAGCGTGGTGCCGGGTGCGCGCGTGGGCCACATCGGCCTCTACCGCGACCCCAAGACCCTGACCGCGGTGGAGTATTACTTCAAGATGCCGCCCGAGATGCACGAGCGCGACGCCATCGTGGTGGACCCGATGCTGGCCACCGGCCACTCCGCCATCGCCGCCATCGACCGCCTCAAGGAATGCAACCCGAAGTCCATCAAGTTCGTCTGCCTGCTGACCTGCCCCGAAGGCCTGGCCGCGATGGAGAAAGCCCACCCGGACGTGCCCATCTACACCGCGGCCATCGACCGCCAGCTCGACGAGCACGGCTACATCCTGCCGGGCCTGGGCGACGCCGGCGACCGCATCTTCGGCACGCAGTGAGCACGGCGCCGAGGGTCCGGCTGCTACCATGACTGCGACCCTTGAGGAGCCTGTACATGCCCATGTTCATCGACACCTCGCCGCCCGGCCAGTGCATTTTTTGCCGGCTGGTCAGTGGCGACATTCCTTCGGCCAAGGTGTACGAAGACGCGCTGACCATCGCCTTCATGGACCTGGGCCAGGTCAATCCCGGCCATGTGCTGGTGGCGACCCGTCGCCACGCCGCGACGCTGCTGGACATCACCGCCGAAGAAGCGGCCGCCGTGATGCAGACGGCGCAGCGCGTGGCGCGGGCCGTTCAGGCGGTGTTCGATCCGCCGGGCCTCACCCTGCTGCAGGCCAATGGCCGCGAAGGCGACCAGACCGTGTTCCATTTCCACCTGCACGTGGTGCCGCGCCATGGTGGCGATGGCATCGCCCTGAGCTGGCCGCGCAAGGATCCGGGTGCCGAGGTGCTGCGCGGGTATGCCGAGCGGCTTCGGGCCGTGCTCGTGACGCCATGAACGCCTGGTCGCCAACGGGCGGACGGACATCGCCATGCTCGACCTGCTGATCACCCACGCCACCCTGCCCGACGGACGCACCGACATGTCGGTCGCCGTGCAGAACGGCCGCATCGTCGACGTGGCCGAAGGCCTGCAGGCCCCCGCGCAAACGACCGTGGACGCGGCGGGGCAACTGCTGAGCCCGCCGTTCTGCGACCCCCACTTCCACATGGACGCGACGCTGAGCCATGGCCAGCCGCGCGTGAACCAGAGCGGCACCCTGCTCGAAGGTATTGCGCTCTGGGGCGAACTCAAGCCGCTGCTGACCGAAGAGGCGCTGGTCGAGCGCGCGCTCGCTTACTGCGACTGGGCGGTGGCCAAAGGCCTGCTGGCCATCCGCAGCCATGTGGACACCAGCGACCCCAGCCTGCTGCCGGTGCGCGCGATGCTCGAAGTGAAATCGCGCGTCGCGCCCTACCTGGACCTGCAGCTGGTCGCCTTCCCGCAGGACGGCGTGCTGCGAACGAAGGGCGGTCTGGACAACCTGACGCGCGCCCTGAATCTGGGTGTGGACGTGGTCGGTGGCATCCCGCACTTCGAGCGCACTTCTGAACAGGGGGCGCAAAGCGTGAAGCTGCTGTGCGAACTCGCCGCCGAACGCGGCCTGCCTGTGGACATGCACTGCGACGAGAGCGACGACCCGCTCTCGCGCCACATCGAGACGCTGGCGTACGAAACACAGCGTCTGGGCCTGCAGGGGCGCGTCAACGGTTCCCACCTGACGTCCATGCACAGCATGGACAACTACTACGTGAGCAAGCTGATCCCGCTCATCGCCGAGGCCGGTGTGAGCGCGGTGGCCAACCCGCTGATCAACATCACGCTGCAGGGCCGCCACGACACGTACCCCAAGCGGCGCGGCATGACCCGCGTGCCCGAGCTGATGGCGGCCGGCGTGACGGTGGCCTTCGGTCACGACTGCGTGATGGACCCCTGGTACTCGCTGGGCAGCGGCGACATGCTGGAGGTGGCGCACATGGGCCTGCACGTGGCACAGATGACCAGCCAGGCCGGCATGCGCCAGTGCTTCGATGCGGTGACGGTGAACGCGGCGCAGGTGATGGGGCTGGCGGGTTATGGCATCGAGAAGAGCCGGGACGCGAGCTTCGTGCTGCTGCAGGCGCGCGACCCGGTGGAGGCGATCCGCCTGCGCGCGACGCGTCTGAAGGTGTGGCGCCAAGGGAAGCTGCTGGCGCAGACCGCGCCCACCGAAGCGCAGCTATCGCTGCCCGGCCGGCCGGGCAGCACCGCGTTCATGCCGCCGCGAGCAGCCGGCGGCTGAGTTCCGCGTCGTCCACGCCGGCCACCTCGACCCGCTTGGTGCGGCCCGACGCGCCGAGCTCGATGCTGATGGCCGACTTGGGCACGCCGAACACGTCGGAGAGAAAGCCGATCAGCGCCTTGTTGGCCGCGCCATCGACCGGCGGCGCCTTGAGCTGGATCTTGGGTTTGCCGTCGTGCAGGCCGACGCACTGCGTCTGCCTGGCGCCTGGCTGGCAGTAGACGACGATCTTGCCCATGGGTTTGGCGCGGGGCTCAGCTCTTCTTGACGAACTCGGACTTGAGCTGCATCGCGCCGAAGCCCTCGATCTTGCAGTCGATGTCGTGGTCGCCCTCGACCAGGCGGATGTTCTTGACCTTGGTGCCGACCTTGATGACCGCCGACGAGCCCTTGAGCTTGAGGTCTTTGACCAGTGTCACGCTGTCGCCATCGGCCAGCAGGTTGCCGAACGCGTCCTTCCAGACTTTGGCCGCTTCGGCCGGTTCGTCACCGCCGGACTTGCCCCACTCGTGGGCGCATTCGGGGCAGATGTAGAGATCGCCGTCCTCGTAGGTGAACTCGGACTGGCATTTCGGGCAGCGGGGCAGGGTCATGGTGTGGGGCGGCGGTGGCAAAGGCCGACACTGTACCCCTACCGGTGTTCGTGTCTGTTCGGTGGATCAGGCTTCCTGGATGCGCCATGCGGTCTGCCGGTCCGACGCGTCCTGCTCGCGGAACTGGCGCGGCGACTGGCCGGTGGTGCGTTTGAACACCTTGGAGAAACCGAAGGCGTCCTGGTAGCCCACGGCCTGCGCCACCTGCTCCAGCGTCTGCCGCGTCTCGGCCAGCAGCTGCATGGCCTTCTGCATGCGCAGCGTGCGCAGGTGGTTCAGCGGCGTGTCGCCCATGGCGCTGCGAAAGCGCTCGGCCAGCGCCGAACGCGACAGGCCCACCTGCTGGCCCAGCTCGTCCAGCGTCCAGCCGTGGCCCAGGTTGCCGTGCATGAGGGTGAGCACCTGGCGGATCGGCCGGTCGGCGATGGCGTGGTGCCAGCCCGGCACGCCGGGGTTCTCGCGGGCGGCGATCTCGCGCAGCGCGAAGGCGAACAGCGCGTCCAGCAGTCCGTGGGTGGCCGAGGTCGCGCCCAGCGCCTGGTCGCCCAGCTCGCGGTCCAGCAGGCCCAGCGCCAGCGGCACCGCCGACAGCTGGGGCAGGCTGTGGCCGCGCACCACAAACCAGGGCGGCAGGCTGCGCAGGAAGGGGTGCAGCGGGTCGTGCCAGAGCTGGTAGGCGGCGCTGATGACCTGGGTGGGTGCGGCCGGGTCGCGGGCGGGCGGGCTGTCGTGCAAGCGGTCATGGTCGCTCTCGGCCAAGTCGCTGCCCACGAAGCGCGCGATCGGCACCGTGGTGCTGCGGGCGGGCGGCTCGCGGTCCAGCGAGAGCAGGTGCACGCAGCCGCGCGCCATCAGCACCAGGTCGCCGGCCTGCAGTTCCAGCGGCCCGTCCAGGTTGGGTGCGTGCACGAAGGCGCGGCCGCGCGTGACCGCGTGCAGGCCGAAGCTGCGTTCGCAGGGAAAACGCAGCGCCGCCTCGGGCGTGAGCCCGTGCAGGTCGAGCAGGCGCCGCCGCAACCCGGCGACATGGAGGATGTCTGAGAGTATGTCCATGGAGCGGTATTTTATGGACGATTAGACATGAATGTTGGAATTTCATGCATTCCAGTTCTGGCTCATCGGAAACACACTGGAGGCCTTCGCAACACACCACAGGAGATTTCCCATGACCACCACCCTCGTGACCGGCGCCAGCGGCCAGATCGGTTCCACCCTTGTTGACCTGCTGTCGGCCCAGGGCCAGACCGTGCGCCGCGCCACCAGCCGCGCGCCCTCCCAACCCGGCGAGGTGCAGGTCAACCTCGCCACCGGCGAAGGCCTGGCGGCCGCGCTGGCCGGCGTGGACCAGCTGTTCCTGATGGCGCCGCCCGGCTACGCCAACCAGCACGAGCTGCTGATCCCCGCCATCGACGCGGCCAAGGCGGCCGGCGTGCGCAAGGTGCTGCTGCTGTCCGCCATGGGCGCCAACGCCGACGACAGCATTCCGCTGCGCCGTGCCGAGCTGCACCTGGAGCGTTCGGGCCTGGCCTGGAACGTGATCCGCCCCAACTGGTTCATGCAGAACTTCCACACCTTCTGGCTGCACGGCATCCAGACCCAGGGCCAGATCTTCCTGCCGGTGGGCGCCGCCAAGGGCAGCTTCATCGACACCCGCGACATCGCCGCCGTGGCCGCGAAGCTGCTGTCGTCGGACGAGTTCGTCAACGCCGCGCACGACCTCACCGGCAGCGAAGCGCTGGACCATAACCAGGTGGCGGCCATCCTGTCCAAGGCCGCGGGCCGGACCATCGGCTACACCGACATCCCCGAAGACGCGATGCGCCAGGGCCTGCTGGGTGCGGGCCTGCCGGCCGACTACGCCGAGTTCCTGCTGGTGATCCTGGGTGCCTTCAAGGCCGGCTTTGCCGAGCGCACCACCGACGGCGTGCAGCGCATCACCGGGCGCGCGCCGATCCGCTTCGAGCAGTACGCGCAGGACTTCAAGGCGCACTGGGCCTGAAGGACCTGCGTCTGAAGGCCGGGGGTCGGAAATCCGTTTGCCGCCCGCAGAGGGTGGTCGGATTTCCGTTCGCGCCCGGGCCCTGAAGGCCGGTTTCAGGGCCACAAACCCGGTCTGGAGGGGCGGAACCGAGGGTTTACACCGACTGGCACGTCCCTTGCGCCATGGGCGGCACACTGCGCCCATGAAACCCCTTCGCCACCTCCCCCTTCTGCTGCTCCTGCCACTGGCCCTGACCGCGCGGGCCGAGCCCTCAGGCCTGCCGACGCTGGAGAAGATTTCGCGCACGGCCACCATCAGCCTGGGCCACCGCGAGTCCTCGGTGCCCTTCTCCTACTACGACAGCAAGCGCCAGGTGGTGGGCTATTCGCACGACCTGATGCTGGCGGCGGTCGAGCGCATCCGCCGTGAACTCAAGCTGCCCGCGCTGGCGGTCAAGCTGGTGCCGGTGACCTCGCAGAACCGGATTCCGCTGGTGCAGAACGGCTCGGTCGATCTGGAGTGCGGCTCCACCACCCACAACCGCGAACGCGCGCGCCAGGTGGCGTTCTCGGTGTCCATCTTCGTGACCAGCTCGCGCCTGCTCACGCGCCATGGCTCGGGCATCGAGGAGCTGGCCGACCTCAAGGGCCGCCGCGTGGCGGTGACCGCTGGCACCACCAGCGAGCGCTCGCTGCTGCTGCACGCCGAGGCCACCGGCACCCGCTTCGACATCCTCAAGGTCAAGGACCACGGCGACGGTTTCAACAGCGTGCAGGATGGCCGTGCCGCGGCCTTCCTGATGGACGAGGCCATGCTCTACGGCCTGCGCGCCAAGGCCGACCGGCCCGGCGACTGGCGCGTGGTCGGCCAGCCGATGGCGGCCGAGGTCTATGCCTGCATGCTGCGCAAGGACGACCCGCGCTTCAAGGCGCTGGTGGACCGCAGCCTGACCGAGCTGATGCAGTCGGGCGAGGCGCTGAAGATCTACCGCCGCTGGTTCCAGTCGCCGATTCCGCCCAAGGGGCTCAACCTCAACTGGCCCGCGCCCGAGGCGCTGCTGGAGCTGTACCGGTCGCCCAACGACCGGCCGCTGGGCTGAGCCGTCCATTCCTCCACCCTTCCACCAACAACACCGCCATGCCCCACACCCGGTCCCTCGCCCGTTGTGCGCTCGCCTTGCTGGCCGCCGCGCTGGTCCAGCCGTCGATGGCCGGCCCGGTGCTGGACCGCATCAAATCCAGCGGCACTGTGGTGATCGCCCACCGCGAATCGTCGGTGCCGTTCTCCTTTGTCGACCCGGACGGCAAGCCGGTGGGTTACGCGGTGGACCTGTGCCTGAAGCTGGTGGACGCGCTGCGCCGCCAGATGGCCGCGCCCGATCTGAAACCCCGCTTCGTGATGGTGACGCCGGCCAACCGCATCGCCATGATCGAAGAGGGCAAGGCCGACCTGGAATGCGGCTCGACCACCAACAACGCCGAGCGCCGGCAGAAGGTGGCTTTCACCGTGCCGCACTACATCGCCGGGGCGCGCTACCTCGTGCGGGCCGACAGCCCGGTCGCGGTGATCCGCGACTTCAAGGGCCGCACCGTGGTCTCGACCAAGGGCACCACGCCGCTGAAGGCCGTGGCGCAGGCCAACAACGAGTACCAGCTCGGCATCCGCGTGGTGGAAGCGCCGGACCATGCGCGCGCGGTCGACATGGTGGCCGCCGCCGAGGCCGACGGCTTCGCGATGGACGACGTGCTGCTCTACGGCCTGGTGGCCGGGCGGCCCGATCCCGGCAAGTTCAAGGTGGTGGGCAAGTTCCTGACCATCGAGCCGCTGGCCATCATGTTCTCGCGCAGCGACGCCGAGTTCAAGAAGCTGGTCGACGACGAGATGAAGCGCCTGATCCAGACGCGCGAGGCCCATGTGGTCTACGAGCGCTGGTTCCAGAAGCCCATCCCGCCGGCCAACCGCAGCCTCAACCTGCCCATGAACTACCTGCTCAAGGACTTCTGGAAGTACCCCACCGACCAGGTGCCGGGCTGACCTCCAGCGGTGATTCCCGTTTCCCCAACCCACTCGAAGGAGTAACCATGAAGAAGACCCTGTTGGCCGTGGCCGCCGTGCTCGCCGCCTCGACCGCAATGGCCCAGACCACCGACACGCTCAAGAAGATCAAGGACAGCGGCAGCATCACCCTGGGGGTGCGCGAGTCCTCCGGCCTGTCCTACACCATCGGCAACGGCAAGTTCGTGGGCTTCCACACCGAGATGGCCGAGCGCGTGATCGCCGACCTGCAGAAGCAGCTGGGCCTGGCCAAGCTGGAAGTGAAGTACCAGCCGGTGACCTCGCAGAACCGCATCCCCCTGGTGCAGAACGGCACCGTCGACCTGGAGTGCGGCTCGACCACCAACAACGCGGCCCGCCAGAAGGACGTGTCCTTCGCCGTGACCACCTACGTGGAAGAAGTGCGCATCGCCGTCAAGGCCAACTCGGGCATCAACTCCATCGCCCAGCTCAGCGGCAAGAAGGTCGCCACCACCACCGGCACCACCTCGGTCCAGACCCTGCGCAAGCACGAGCGTGCGACCAACGTGAACTTCGAAGAGGTGTTCGGCAAGGACCACGCCGACAGCTTCCTGCTGCTCGAATCCGGCCGCGCCGACGCCTTCGTGATGGACGGCTCCATTCTGGCCGCCAACATCGCCAAGTCCAAGAACCCGGCCGACTACAAGATCGTCGGCGAGGTGCTGTCGGTCGAGCCCATCGCCTGCATGCTGCGCAAGGACGACGCCGCCTTCAAGAAGGCCGTGGACGACTCCATCAAGAACCAGATCAAGGACGGCTCGCTGGCCAAGCTGTACGACAAGTGGTTCATGCAGCCGATCCCGCCGGCCAACGCCAAGATCGGCCTGCCGCTGTCGGAAGCCACCAAGGCGGCCTGGGCCACCCCCAATGACAAGCCGATGGAAGACTACGCTGTCAAGAAGTAAGGCCCCCACGCTCCGCCGCTGCGCGGGTCGCTGCCCCCCGAGGGGGCTGACCCGGCTTGGGGCGGCCCGGCGCCGGGTCGGTCACTCTCCGGCGTCGGGTTTGTTTTTTCTTCTGTTGAACCTGGGGATTCACCATGGCTACATGGGATTGGCAGGTGTTCTGCAAGGACACCATCGACGGTGAGGTCCGTCCGCGCTGCTTCGGCGAGGGTGGCGACATCACCTACCTGGACTGGCTGCTGTCGGCCTGGGGCTGGACGCTCTCCGTCGCTCTGTTGGCGCTGGTGGTCGCGCTGGTGGTCGGTTCGGTCATGGGCATCTTCCGCACCACGCCCAGCAAGGCGCTGGTGGCCATCGGCAACGCCTGGACCGAGCTGTTCCGCAACATCCCGCTGCTGGTGCAGGTCTTCCTCTGGTACCACGTGCTGCCGGCGCTGGTGCCCGCGCTCAAGAACTTTCCCAGCTTCATCCTGGTGGTGTTCGCGCTGGGCTTCTTCACCTCGGCGCGCATCGCCGAGCAGGTGCGCGCCGGCATCCAGAGCCTGCCCAAGGGCCAGCGCTACGCCGGCCTGGCCATGGGCCTGACACTGACCCAGACCTACCGCTACGTGCTGCTGCCGATGGCGTTCCGCATCGTCATTCCGCCGCTGACCAGCGAGAGCATGAACATCATCAAGAACTCGTCGGTGGCCTTCGCGGTGTCGATTGCCGAGCTGACCATGTTCGCCATGCAGGCGCAGGAAGAAACCTCGCGCGGCATCGAGGTCTACCTCGCCGTCACCGGCCTGTACTTCATCTCCGCCTTCGTCATCAACCGCATCGCCCTGTTCATCGAACACCGGGTGCAGGTGCCCGGCATGATCGGAGGCCACTGACATGAACCTCGACTTCTCCTTCCTGAACTGGGACGTGCTCACGGGCTTCGTGCTCAAGGGCCTGATCTTCTCGGTGCAGCTGACCCTGGTGGCCATGATCGGCGGCATCGCGCTGGGCACGGTGCTCGCGCTGATGCGCCTGTCGGGCAAGAAGTGGCTGGTGATGCCGGCCGCGTTCTACGTCAACACCCTGCGCTCCATCCCGCTGGTGATGGTGATCCTGTGGTTCTTCCTGCTGATCCCGCTGATGATCGGCCAGCCCATGGGCGCCGAGCTCTCGGCCATCATCACCTTCACGGTGTTCGAGGCGGCCTACTACTCGGAGATCATGCGCGCGGGCATCCAGAGCGTGCCCAAGGGCCAGGTCAACGCCGGCTACGCCGTGGGCATGACCTATGGGCAGACCATGCAGCTGATCGTGCTGCCGCAGGCCTTCCGCAACATGCTGCCGGTGCTGATGACGCAGACCATCATCCTGTTCCAGGACACCTCGCTGGTCTACGCCATCGGCGCCTACGACCTGCTCAAGGGCTTCGAGGTGGCGGGCAAGAACTTCAACCGCCCGGTCGAGACCTATCTGGTCGCCGCCGTCGTCTATTTCGTCATTTGTTTCTCGCTGTCGATGCTGGTGCGTCGCCTGCAGAAGAAGATCGCCATCATTCGCTGAGCGGCTGGAGAAGAACCATGATCGACATCAAGAACGTTTCCAAGTGGTACGGCAGCTTCCAGGTGCTGACCGACTGCACCACCTCCATCCAGAAGGGGGAGGTGGTGGTGGTCTGCGGTCCCTCGGGCTCGGGCAAGTCCACGCTGATCAAGACCGTCAACGCGCTGGAGCCCTTCCAGAAGGGCGACATCGTGGTCGACGGCATCAGCCTGGCCGACCCCAGGACCAACCTGCCCAAGCTGCGCAGCCGCGTGGGCATGGTGTTCCAGCACTTCGAGCTGTTCCCGCACCTGTCGGTGACCGAAAACCTGACGATCGCGCAGATCAAGGTGCTGGGCCGCAACGCCGACGAGGCCAAGACGCGCGGGCTGAAGATGCTCGACCGCGTGGGCCTGATGGCGCACAAGGACAAGTTCCCGGGCCAGCTCTCGGGCGGCCAGCAGCAGCGCGTGGCGATCGCGCGCGCGCTGTCGATGGACCCCATCGTCATGCTGTTCGACGAGCCGACCTCGGCGCTCGACCCCGAGATGGTGGGTGAGGTGCTGGACGTGATGGTGCAGCTGGCCAACGAGGGCATGACCATGATGTGCGTGACGCACGAGATGGGCTTTGCCAAGAAGGTCAGCCACCGCGTGATCTTCATGGACGCGGGCAAAATCGTCGAAGACTGCCGCCGCGACGAGTTCTTCGGCAACCCCGATGCCCGTTCGCCCCGCGCCAAGGACTTCCTCTCCAAGATCCTCCAGCATTGAACCCCGCCCAGGCCGCGCCATCCCCGCCCGCGAACGCGCCCGCTGACGCAGGCGCGGCTGTGCGTCCGGCCTCCGAGCGGGTGGGCTGGCTGGCGCGGCGGCTGCTGCTCTTGCTGGTCGGCGTGGCCCTGGTGTCGCTCACCGGCGCCGGCGTCTACCAGCACAGTTACGCCCAGGGTGAGCACAGCCTCAAGGCGGCCACCAACAGCCGGCTGGACCTGTTCGCCACGGTTGTCGAGGCGCGGGTGCGGCGCCTGGAGCCGGTGCCGGCCACCATCCAGCTCAACCCGGCGGTGCTGGCGGTGCTGCGCGCCCCCGATCCGGCCCGCGAGCGCGCCGCCAACGACTACCTGGCCCGGCTGAATGCCCACCTGGGCAGTGTGGCGGTCTACGTGCTCGATGTGCGCGGCGTCGTGCTGGCATCGAGCAACGTGGCCGAGCGCGACGACAGCCTGCTGGGCGAGGACGTGTCCTACCGGCCCTACTACCTGGAGGCGCTGGCCGGCCGTTCGACGCGCCACTTCGCCATCGGCAGCGGAGGCCAGGCGGGCTACTTCGCCTCGCACCCGATCTACGACGGCCCGCGCGTGCTGGGCGTGGCCGCCATCAAGATCGGCCTGGACGCGCTGGAGCAGACCTGGCCCATGCTGGCGGCGCCCGCCCTGGTGGCCGACGCCAACCAGGTGGTGATCCTGTCGTCGCAGCCGGCCTGGCGCTACACCTCGATGGCGCCGCTGCCGGCCGAGCGGCGGGTCGACCTGCAGCTGACGCAGACCTACGGCTCGCTGCGGCTGCCGCAGTTCCCCATCGACGTGCGGCTCTCCGTCGACGAGGACACGCAGGAGGTGCAGGGCTTCGTCTCGGGCGACGAGGCGCGCCACCGCGAAGCGCTGGGGGCCGGCAGCAACCGGGCCGGGCACCTGGTGCTGGGCCGCTCGCTCGACGGCATGGACTGGCGCGTGCTGATCTTCACCAGCCTCTCGGAGGTGCGCGACCAGGCCCTGGCCGACGGCGTGGGCGGCGCGATGACCGCGGCCTTCCTGATCCTGCTGGTGCTGTACTGGAGCCAGCGCCGCCGCATCGAACGCCAGAAGCTTGCGGCCAAGCGGCTGCTGGAGCAGGTCAACGCCGACCTGGAGCGCCAGGTCGGTCTGCGCACCCAGGAGCTCACCGACACCAACGAGCAGCTGCGCCGCGAGGTGGCCGAGCGCCAGCAGACCGAACAGACCCTGCGGTCGGCGCAGGACGAGCTGGTGCACGCCGGCAAGATGGCCGTGCTGGGCCAGCTGGCCGCCAGCATCACGCACGAACTGACCCAGCCGCTGGGCGGCATCCGCACGCTGGCGGGCAACGCGGCCGAGTTCATGCGCCGCGGCAACCACGCCGCCGCGCAGGACAACCTGTCCATCGTGGCGCGCCTGGTCGAGCAGATGGCGCGCATCATCGACCCGCTCAAGAGCTTCTCGCGCAAGTCCAGCGCCTCGCCCGGGGCCACCGACGTGGGCCGGGTGGTCGAGCAGGCGCTGTTCCTCTACCAGCTGCGCGTGCGCCACGACCAGGTGCGGGTGGACAACCGCTGCGCACCGGGCCAGTGGACCGCCTGGTGCGACGCCAACCGGCTGGAGCAGGTGCTGGTGAACCTGGTCGGCAACGCGCTGGACGCCATGCGCGACGCCGACCCGCGCGTGCTCACGCTGAGCGCCGAGCGCTGCGAGGTGGCCGGTGTGCCGATGGTGGCGCTGACGGTGCGCGACAGTGGCAAGGGCCTGAGCGAGACCGACCAGCGGCGCCTGTTCGAACCCTTCTACACCACCAAACCCAGCGGCGCGGGCCTGGGCCTGGGCCTGGCGATCTGCCGCGACCTTGCCGCAGAATTCGGGGGCGACCTGCAGGCCCACAACCATGCCGATGGCGGCGCCTGCTTCGTGCTCACGGTCCCCGTGGGTCCCGCCCCCGACACCGCGAAAGACACCCCATCCCGATGAACCGCAACCTCACCGTGTTCCTGGTCGAGGACGACACGGACCTGCAGCTGGGCTGCGTGCAGGCCCTGCAGCTGGCCGACATCGCCGTGCGCGCCTTCGACTCGGTCGAGGCCGTGCTGTCGCACCTGAGCCCCGGCATGGCCGGCGTGGTCGTGACCGACATGCGCCTGCCCGGCGCCGACGGCCTCTCGCTGATCGCCGAGGCGCACGACCTCGACCCCGACCTGCCCGTCATCATGATCACCGGCCACGGCGACGTGAACCTGGCGGTGCAGGCCATGCGCAGCGGCGCCTACGACTTCATTCCCAAACCGTTTTCGCCCGAGCAGCTGGTCGAGGTGGTGCAGCGCGCGCTGGACAAGCGCCGCCTGACGCTGGAGGTGGCGAACCTGCGCCGCGCGCTCACGCTCAGCGAGGGCCTGGAAGGCAAGCTGGTCGGCCACGCGCCCGCCATCGCCCGCGTGCGCCAGCTGATCACCGAGATCGCCGATTCGCCGGTGGACGTGCTGATCCGCGGCGAGACCGGCACCGGCAAGGAGGTGGTGGCGCGCGCCCTGCACGACCACTCGCGCCGCCGCGATGCACCGTATGTCGCGCTCAACTGCGGCGGCCTGCCCGACAGCCTGCTCGACAGCGAACTGTTCGGCCACGAGCCGGGCGCCTTCACCGGCGCGCAGAAACGCCGCATCGGCCGCATCGAACACGCCAACGGCGGCACCCTGTTCCTGGACGAGCTGGAGAGCATGCCGCTGGGCGTGCAGGTCAAGCTGCTGCGCGTGCTGCAGGAGCGCTGCATCGAGCGCCTGGGTTCGAACCAGAGCATCCCGGTGGACGTGCGCGTGGTCGCCGCCACCAAGGACGACCTCCTGGCGCGCGCGCAGCAGGGCAGCTTCCGCGCCGACCTGGTCTACCGGCTGAACGTGGTCAACATCGAGCTGCCGGCGCTGCGCGAGCGGCGCGAGGACATCCCCATGCTGCTGGAGCACTTCATGCTGCTGGCGGCCAGCCGCTACGGCCGGCCCGAACCGCGCCTGCCCGCGGCGCAGCTGCGCCAGCTGATGGCGCGCGACTGGCCGGGCAATGTGCGCGAACTGCGCAACGTGGCCGACGCGCTGGTGCTGGGCGTGGGGCCCCAGTGGGTGTCGCCGCACGCGGCGCCGTCGGGCGAGCCGGGGACGGACGGGGAGCCCGGTCTGGCCGAGACGGTCGACCAGTTTGAGCGCAGCCTGATCGCCGACGCGCTGGAGCGCCACAGCGGCAACGTGGGCCAGACCGCCAAGGCCCTGCGGCTGCCCAAGACCACGCTGGTGGACAAGATCCGCAAGCACGGACTGGGCAAGGGCGGCCCCGGCGCGGGCTGAACCGGCGCGGGCGTTGGGCGCTCGGTCACTCCATCCGGACCCAGCCCGCGTCCTGCCGGTGGCTGCGGAGCACCGCCTCGATGAAGGCCATGCCCTCCAGCCCGTCCGCCAGCCCCGGAAAATCTGCACTGCTGTCGCCGCGCCAGGCCCGGGCGAAGTTGCGGTACAGCTGGGCGAAGGCCTCGAGATAGCCTTCCGGGTGCCCGGCGGGCACGCGCTGGTCTCCCGGCTGGGTCTGCGTCTGTGGTGGCAGGCCCCGGCGCAGCAGCCGGGCGGGTTCACCCCGGGGCGCCAGCCAGAGCTGCTCGGGCTGTTCCTGATCGAAGTGCAGCGAGGCGCGGGTGCCGTACACCCGCAGGCGCAGCGCGTTGCTGGCGCCGCTGGCCACCTGGCTGGCCCACAGCATGCCCCGCGCGCCGCCGTCGAAGCGCAGCATGGCTTGCACGTGGTCGTCGAGCACGCGGCCCGGAACGAAGCGGGTGAGTTCGGCCGACAGCTCCTGCACGCGCAGCCCGCTGACATGGCGCGCCAGGTGGTAGGCGTGGGTGCCGATGTCGCCCAGCGCACCGGCGGGGCCGGCCCGCAGCGGGTCGGCGCGCCACTCGGCCTGCTTGTTGCCCTGCTGCTCGGCCGGCTCGCCCAGCCAGTCCTGGGCGTATTCGACCTGCACGATGCGCAGCTCGCCGAGCTCGCCCGCGGCCACCAGGTCGCGCGCCTGCCGCACCATGGGGTAGCCGGCGTAGGTGTGCGTCAGCAGGAACAGCAGGCCGCGCTCGCGCACCGCCTCGGCCAGCGTCCGGGCTTCCGCCAGGGATGTGGCCAGCGGCTTGTCGCAGATGATGTGGATGCCCTGTTCGGCGAAGGCCAGCGCCACCGGCACGTGCAGGTGGTTGGGCGTGACGATGGCCACGGCGTCGATCCCGTCGGGGCGCTGCGCCTCGGCGCGCGCCATCTCGGCGTAGTTGGCGTAGCTGCGTTCGCGCGGGATGTGCAGCGCCGCCGCGCTGGCGTGCGCGCGCTCCGCCGTGGACGACAGGGCGCCGGCCACGAGCTCGAACTGGTCGTCCAGCCGCGCGGCGATGCGGTGTGCGGCGCCGATGAAGCTGCCTTCGCCGCCCCCCACCATGCCCAGGCGGATGCGGCGCCGGGACCGGTCGCCGGTGTCGTGGTCGTTCATGGTTGCAGGCCCAGCAGGGTCGCGAGCGTGCCGGGGTCTCCCGCGCTCGCGGCGAAGTCGTCGAAGGCCCGGTCGGCCACGCGGATGATGTGGTCGCGGATGAAGGCGGCGCCTTCGCGCGCGCCGTCTTCCGGGTGCTTGAGGCAGCACTCCCATTCCAGCACCGCCCAGCCCGCGTAGTCGTGCTGCGCCATCTTCGAGAAGATGGCCTTGAAGTCGATCTGCCCGTCGCCCAGCGAGCGGAAGCGGCCGGCGCGGTCCACCCAGTCGCTGAAGCCGCCGTATACGCCCTGCCGGCCGCTCGGCCGGAACTCGGCGTCCTTGACGTGGAAGGCGCGGATGCGCTCGTGGTAGTGGTCGATGAAGGCCAGGTAGTCGAGCTGCTGCAGCACGAAGTGGCTGGGGTCGTAGAGGATGTTGGCGCGCGGGTGCTGGCCCACGGCGTCGAGGAAGCGCTCGAAAGTCACGCCGTCGTGCAGGTCCTCGCCGGGGTGCAGTTCGTAGCAGACGTCCACGCCCGCGTCGTCGAAGGCGTCGAGCACCGGGCGCCAGCGCTTCGCGAGTTCTTCGAACGCGGCCTCCACCAGGCCGGGCGGGCGCTGCGGCCAGGGGTAGAGGTAGGGCCAGGCCAGCGCGCCCGAGAACGAGGCATGGGCCTTCAGGCCGAGCCGCTTCGAGGCCTTGGCGGCAAGCAGCAGCTGCTCGTGCGCCCACGCCGTGCGGGCGGACGGGTTGCCGCGCACCTGCGGCGCGGCGAAGGCGTCGAACTGCAGGTCGTAGGCCGGGTGCACGCAGAGCAGCTGGCCTTGCAGGTGGGTCGAGAGCTCGGTCACCTGCAGGCCGTGCGCGGCGAGCAGGCCCGTCACCTCGTCGCAGTACGCGTTGCTTTCCGCGGCGCGCTCCAGATCGAAGATGGCCGGGTCGCTGGTCGGGATCTGCAGCCCTTGGTAGCCCAGCGAGGCGGCCCAGCCGGCCAGGCCCTCCAGCGTGTTGAAGGGCGCGGCCGGGCCGATGAACTGGGCCAGGAAGATCCCGGGTCCCTGGATGGTTTTCATGTGGGGTCCTCCTGGCGAGCGCGGCCTCAGAACGGGCTGTCGGGGAAGTAGAAGTCCTTGGCGTTCTGCTTGGTGATCAACACCGAAGGAACGATGGTCGTGGCCGGCAGCTTCTCGCCCTTCTGGCGCGCCAGCGCGGTCATCTTGATGGCGTCGTAGAGGAACTTGGGCGAGTACGACACGTTGGCCTGGATCAGCGGGTTGCTGCCGTCCATGAGCGTCTTGACCATGGCTTTGGCGCCGGCGCCGCCGAACACGATCTTGATGTCCTTGCGCTTGGCCTGCTCGATGGCGCGCAGCACGCCGAAGGCCATGTCGTCGTCGGCCGCCCACACCGCGTCGATCTCCTTGAAGCGGGTCAGGAAGTCCTGCATCACCTTGAAGGCGTCGTCGCGGTTCCAGTTGCCGTGCTTGGCGTCCAGCACCTTGATGCCCGGGTGGTTCTTCATCACCGCGTTGAAGGCGTCCATGCGCTCGTTGTCGATGGTGGTCGGGATGCCGCGCAGCGCGACGATGTTGCCCTTGCCGTTGAGGGCCTTGGCCAGGTACTCGGCCGGCACCTTGCCGAAGGCGGTGTTGTCGCCGGACACATAGGCGTCCTGTGCGCTGGTGTCGGTCAGGCCGCGGTCGACCACGGTGACGTACACCCCCTTGGACTTCACCTGCTGCACCGGGCGCGTGAGCGCGGCCGATTCGAAGGGCAGGACCACCAGGGAATCGATCTTGGTCGCGGTGACCAGGTCCTGCAGCTGGTTGGCCTGCTCGGGCGCGCCGCTGGCGGTCTTGATCGTGACCTTGATGTTCGGGTCCTTTTCCAGCTCCTTCTTGGCCTCGTTGGCCCAGTACACCAGGCCGGCGGCGAAGCTGTGGGTGGCGGCCGGGATGGCCACGCCCAGGTTCACCTTGTTCTGGGCCTGTGCCAGCAGCGGGCTGGCCAGGCCGACGGCGGCCACGGCGGCCAGTGCGTGCAGGCGGATGCGGTTCTTCATGCTTGTCTCCTTGAGGGTGGTGCTGACAGAAAAGCGAAGGCTTGGCGTGCCTTCACGGACGCCGCCGCTGCATGAATGCGACGGCGATGATCACGAAGCCCTGCACCGCCGCGTTGAGGTACACGCTGATGATGCTGGTGAGGTTGAGGATGTTGCTGATGACCGAGAGCAGGATGGCGCCGACCACGGTGCCGCCGATGCTGCCGGCGCCGCCGCGCAGCGCGGTGCCGCCCACGATGACGGCGGCGATGGCTTCGAGCTCCCACAGCAGGCCGGTGGTGGGCGAGGCCGAACCCAGGCGCGGCACGTAGAGCAGGGTGGCGATGCCCACGCACACGCCCAGCAGGGTGTAGGTCAGCACCTTGGTGCGGTCCACGTCCACCGCGGCGTAGCGCGCCACCTGTTCGTTGGAACCGATGGCCTGCACGTAGCGGCCGTAGGCCGTGCGGTTGAGCAGCAGCGCGGCGCCGATGGCCACCAGTGCGAACACCCACACCGGGATCGGCACGCCCAGCAGGCTGCCGTAGTAGACCGGGCCGTAGGTGTCGGCGAGTGTGTCGTCCAGCGCCAGCGCGCCGCCTTCGGCGAAGTAGGTGAGGTAGGCGCGGAAGATGCCCAGCGTGCCCAGCGTGACGATGAAGGGCTCGATGCGACCGCGCGTGATGAGCAGGCCGTGCGCCAGGCCGAACAGCGCGCCGAGCAGCACCGCGGTGGCCATGCCCACCATCACCACCGCCACCGGCGACCAGCCCAGCGGCGCGATCTTGTTCATGAGCAGGATGGTCACGCCAGCGATCAGCGCGGCCATGGAGCCCACCGAGAGGTCGATGCCGCCCGAGATGATCACGAAGCACATGCCCACCGCGATGATGCCGATGAAGGCGGTGCGGGTGAGCACGTTCATGGCGTTGTCCAGCGTGGCGAACTCGCCGTTGAGCAGGGTGCCCGCGATGCACAGCAGCGCCAGGCCCAGCAGCGGGCCGAACGCGGGCAGGCGCAGCGCGCGGCCGGACCCGCTGGGCGGGGTGCTCGTCCGGGGGAGGTCAGTGCGTTCCGGTGGCATGGGCGATCAGCTCCTGTTCGTTCAGTTGTGCGGCCGTCAGCGTGGCCTGCAGGCGGCCCGCGCGCATCACCGCGACGCGGTGGCACAGGCCGATGAGTTCCATGAGTTCGGACGAGATCACCACCACGGCCCGGCCCTCGTCGGCGAGGCGGCGGATGAGCGCATAGATCTCGCGCTTGGCGCCGATGTCCACGCCGCGCGTGGGCTCGTCGAGCACCACCACGCGCGGCCCGGGGTGCAGCACCTTGGCCAGCGCGAGCTTCTGCTGGTTGCCGCCCGAGAGCGAGCCGGCGGTCACGTCGGGCGAGCCGCAGCGGATGCCGAACTCGCGCACCGCCTGTTCCAGCGCCTGTCGCTCGCTGGCCGGGTCCAGCCAGGGTTTCGCGTGGCGTTCGAGCGCCATCAGCGTGAGGTTCTGGCGCAGCCCGAAGTGCACATGCAGCCCGCGCCCCTTGCGGTCCTCGCTGAGGTAGGTCAGGCCGGCCTCGGCCGCGGCGCGCGGCGAGCGCGGCAGCACCGTACTGCCAGCCACGGACGCCGCGCGCGCGTGGCGCTCGCGCAGGCCCAGCAGGCCCTCGAACAGCTCGGTGCGGCCCGCGCCCACCAGA
Source organism: Hydrogenophaga sp. NH-16 (assembly GCF_004006415.1). Lineage (NCBI taxonomy): Bacteria > Pseudomonadati > Pseudomonadota > Betaproteobacteria > Burkholderiales > Comamonadaceae > Hydrogenophaga > Hydrogenophaga sp. NH-16. The sequence continues at coordinate 237,962 of NZ_CP029344.1, read as the reverse complement.
CCGGCGAAGCCGAACACCTCGCCCGCCCGCACCTCGAAGCTCACGTCCTGCGCCCAGCCGGGCACGCTCAGATCCTGCACCGACAGCAGCACCGGCGCGTCGGCCGGCACGGCCCGGCGCGGCGGGTAGAGGTCCTCCAGCTCGCGGCCCACCATCAGGCTGGCCATCTGTGCCCGCGTGAGCGAGGCCGTGGGCTGGCGGGCCACCAGGCGGCCGTCGCGCATCACCACGACCTCTTCGGTGATGCGTTCGACCTCGTCGAGCTTGTGTGAGATGAAGACGATGGTCACGCCGTCGGCCTGGAGCCGCGCCACCAGGTCGAACAGCCGCCCGGTCTCGCCGGGCGTCAGCGTAGCGGTGGGCTCGTCCATGATGAGCACGCGCGCCTTGCGCGAGAGCGCCTTGGCGATTTCGACCAGCTGCCGCTCGGCCACGATGAGGTCGCGCACGCGCGTGTCCGGGTCCACCTGGCCCAGGCCCACGTCGTCGAGCAGGCCGCGCGCGATGCCCCGCATCGCCGCGTCGTCGACGAACCAGCCGCGGCGCATCTCGTGGCCGAGGAACATGTTCTGCGCCACCGTGAGGTCTTCGGCGAGGTTGAACTCCTGGTGGATCAGCACGATGCCTTCGGCCTCGGCCGCGCGCGGGCCGTCGAACACCACGGCGCGGCCGTTGACCACGATCCTGCCTTCGCTGGGCGCCTCGTAGCCCGCGAGGATCTTCATGAGCGTGGACTTGCCCGCGCCGTTCTCGCCCAGCAGGCCGACGATGCGGCCGGGCTCGAACGCCAGGTCCACGCCGTGCAGCACCTGCACCGGTCCGAAGCGCTTGACGATGCCGCGCAGCTCGACGCGCACACCGGCGGTGTCGGGCGCGGCCATCAGGCCACCTCCATCCGGCGCAAGCTTTCCTGCATGGCGAGCACGCCCGCGCCGATCAGGCCGGCGCGTTCGCCCAGCGGCGTGTACTGGATCTCGAGGTGGCGCGTGGAGAGCGCCAGCGAGCGGTGGTAGACGCTCTGGCGCACGGCGGCCAGGAACAGCGGCCCCACGCGCGTGATGCCGCCGCCGATGAACACGTGCGACGGGTTGAAGAAGTTCACCACCGAGGCGAGCATCTGCCCCACATAGGCGCCCGAACGCTGGATCACCTGGTTGGCGGCCAGGTCGCCGCCGCGGCTGGCTTCGGCCACGTCCTGCAGGCGCAGGCCGCCGCGCTCGGCGATCAGGCGCGCCAGCAGCGGGCTCTGGCCGGCCTCGGCGGCTTCGGTCGCCATGCGCGCGATGGCCGGGCCGGCGGCCATCGCCTCGACGCAGCCCAAGTTGCCGCAGTGGCAGCGCGGTCCATCGGGCACCACGCAGATGTGCCCCACGTCGCCGGCCGAACCGTTGGCGCCGCGGTAGACCTGGCCGTGGCAGACCACGCCGCAGCCGATGCCGGTGCCCACCTTCACCACCAGGAAGTTCTGCAGCCCGCGCTGCATGCGCCAGAGCTCTCCGAGCGCCATCACGTTGACGTCGTTGTCGACGAACACGGGGGCGGTGAAGTCGCTGGCCAGGTCGTCCCGGATGGAATAGGTGTCCCACTGCGGCATCAGCGGCGGGTTCACGAGCTGGCCGCTGTCGAAATCCACCGGGCCGGGCAAGCCGATGCCGATGGCGATGACCTGGCGCGCCTGCAGGCCGCACTGCGTGAGCAGCTCGCGCATCAGCGCACGGATGCGCGAGAGGATGGGCACCGGGCCGTCGCGCACGTCGGCCGGCTCGCTGTGGTGGGCCATCACGGTCAGGTCGGGGCTGAGCACGCCCACCTCCAGCCCGGTGGCGCCCACGGCCACACCGATCAGTACGCCCAGGCTGCGGCTCAGGCGCAGGGTCTCGGCGCGCCGTCCGCCGGTGCCCACCTGTTCACCGGTGTGTTCCAGCAGGCCCTGTTCGAGCAGCTCGGCCACCGCGGCGTTGGCGCGGGTCTTGGAGAACGAGGACGCCGTCGCGAGCGCGTCGCGCGAGATCCCGCTGGACCAGAACACGTGGTCCAGCACGGTGCGTTCGCCGCTTTTCAGTTCTTTCCAGATCACTGGCTTGTCTCCTTCGACGCACCACCATCGCCGGGTGGCACTTGGGGAAGGATGCTAGGTGGTCAAATTAGACCCGACAAGATCAAAGTTAGACCCAAAACGGGTCAATTAAAACGGATCAATCAGGTCGTAGGCAGATCACCGGCATCAATTCACCAGATCCGGACAGCCCCCTGCCGGACCCGGACAGGCTTTCACCCACCCGCTTCCTAGACTGGGTCGCACCTGCCATCCGGTGAGCCGCGGCCCGGTGCGGGTGCTCCGAACAGCCGCGCGATGGAGACAGACACATGACGACGACCAGGATGAACACCGCGCTGGACGCGGTGCTGCAGCAGAACGTGGGCCGCCACGGCGGCTCCCCGGGGGTGGTGGCCATGGCCACCGGCCGCGAGCGCAACTTCTACGAAGGCGCGGCGGGCGTGCGCGAGCTGGGCAAGGACGGGGCCATGACCACCGACACGGTGCTCGCCCTCTTTTCCACCACCAAGGCGCTGGCCGGCGTGTGCCTGATGCAGCTGGTGGAGGAGGGCCTGGTGCGCCTGGACGACCCGGCGGGTCACTACGTGCCGGAGATCGACGAACTGCAGGTGCTGGACGGTTTCGACGCCGACGGCCAGCCCCGGACGCGCGCGCCCCGGCGGCGCATCACCCTCAACGACCTGATGCTGCACACCTCGGGCCTTGGCTACGAGTTCTTCAGCCACGACGACCTGCGGTTCCGCACGGCCCGGGGCATTCCCACCGTGGTGTCGAGCTCGCTGTCGTCGATCCGCACCGTGCTGTTGCACGACCCCGGCGCGGCATGGACCTACGGCGTGAACATGGACTGGGCGGGCCTGGTGATCGAGAACTTGCGCGGCCGGCGCCTGGGCGAGGTGATGCGCGAGCGCGTGTTCGAGCCGCTGGGCATGCAGGACATTGCCTTCACCATGAACGAATCGATGGCGCAGCGCCGCGCGACCATCCACGACCGTGCGGCGGACGGCCGGCTCACGCCGCTGCCCGATCTGGCCCTGCCCCAGCCGGCCGTGATGGACTGTGGCGGGCACGGTCTGTACGGGACGGTGGGCGAGTACATGAAGTTCATCCGCATGATGCTCAACGACGGGGCGGGGCCGCACGGCCGCGTGCTGCGGCCCGAGACGGTGGCCGCCATGTGCCAGGACGGCCTGGCCGCCATGGGCCTGTCGGCGGGTGGCTGGACCAGCTCCATTCCCTCGCTCAGCAACACGGGCGAGTTCTTCCCCGGCACCGACAAGGGCTGGGGCCACACCTTCATGCTCAACCGCGAAGCCACCCCCAGCGGCCGCCCCGCCGGGTCACCGATGTGGGCGGGGCTGGCCAACTGCTACTACTGGATTGACCGCCGCAACGGCATCGGCGGTTACTGGGGCACGCAGATCCTGCCGTTCCAGGACACGGCCTCCTACCCCGGGTTTGTGGAGTTCGAGACCGCGGTCTACCATCACCGCTGATCCGGGGCGAAGCCGCGGCAAAGGAGACACCCCCATGGACGCCATCCGCGATGTGCTGGTCCACGACGCCCACGGGCGCCCGAGCACGCGCCACCGCCTGGTGGCCTCCAGCGAGTGGGACGACATCCGCCAGTGGTCGGACCAGATCTACATGCCCTACACCGTCACCCCGCTGGGCAAGGCCCGGCGCCCGGACTCGGTGCTCGATGCGACCCGGATCGGCCACTTCACACTCAGCCGCTTCAAGTACGGCATCCCGGTGAACATCAAGGACTTCTCGCCCGAGGCCGGCACCGGCATGGTGCTGACCACGCTGCGAGGCGCGGCGCGCCACTGGAGTGCGCCGCGCGCGTTCAGCGACACGGGGGTGGGCGATGCCTTCGTGGTCGACAACTCGCGCACCCCCTACTGGGTGGACTTCGACCCCGGGCACCTGCAGGTGAACCTGACCTTCGAACACGACGCCCTGGACCGCCTGCACGAGCGCTGGTTTGGCGGCCCGGCCGACGACCGCCTGTGGCGGCGCGGCTTCCGCCTGGGCGGGGCGGGCTCGGCGTGGATCGAGTTGCTGAACTACGTCTGCCAGTGCGTCACCCACATGCCCGAGGCGGTGCAGGACGGTCCCCTGGGACGGCATCTGGAGGAGATGGTCGGTGTGCACCTGCTCACGCAGTGGCGCGCGCACCTGGACCGGCCGGTCGTGCAGAACGAGTACCGGCTGGCGCCGCGGCATGTGCTGGCCGCGGAGCGGCACATCCGAGAACACGCGCGGCATGCGCCCACGCTGGGTGAACTGGCGGCGGTGGCCGGCGTCAGCGTGCGGTCGCTGAGCCAGGCGTTCCGCGAATACCGGGGCTGCACGCCCATGGAGGCGCTGCGCGAACAGCGCCTGCAGGGCGTGCGGGCCGAGCTGCTGCTGGCCCAGCCCGGTGCCACCGTGCGGTCGGTCGCCGCCGACTGGGGATTCGCCCACTTCGGCCACTTCGCAAGGCTGTTCCGCCAGCGCTTCGGCGAACTGCCGGCCACCTCGCTGCGGCGGCACCGCATGCAGTGACCGGGCGTCGGGCCGGGCGCCAGACCCGGCAGCGGTGATCAGGCCAGGCTGTTCAGCACCTCTTCGGCCGTGGCCGGCGCGTTCATGGCCTCCGGCCGCCCGCCGGCCTGGGCCACGGCGTCGCGCAGCGCCTCGAACACGCTGATTGCCAGCATGAACGGCGGCTCGCCCACGGCCTTGCTGCCGTGCACGTTGTCCTCGCGGTTGGGTTCGGGCCAGAGGTCCACCTTGAAGTGCGCGGGGATGTCGCCCGTGGCCGGGATCTTGTAGGTGCTCGGTGCGTGGGTCTGCAGGTAGCCCTTGCCGTTCCACACCAGTTGCTCGGTGGTCAGCCAGCCCATGCCCTGCACGAAGCCGCCTTCGATCTGGCCGATGTCGATGGCCGGGTTGATGCTGCGGCCCACGTCGTGCAGGATGTCCACGGCCAGCACGCGGCTCTCGCCGGTCAGCGTGTCGATGGCGACCTCGGTCACCGCCGCGCCGTAGGCGAAGTAGTAGAAGGGCCGGCCCAGCATGGTGACCTTGTCGTAGTGGATCTTGGGCGTGCGGTAGAAGCCGTCGCTCCAGAGCTGGATGCGGTTGGCATAGGCCGCGCCCACCACCGATTCCCAGCTGCGCGTGGTCTTCTCGGTGATGACCTGTCCGTTTTCGAAGCGCACCGCGCCCGCGCCCACGCCGTCCAGCCCGGCCACGAAGGCCGCAAGGTTCTGGCGCACCTGGCGCGCGGCGAACTGGGCCGCACGGCCGTTCAGGTCGGTGCCGCTGCTGGCGGCGGTGGCGCTGGCGTTGGGCACCTTGCTGGTGTCGCTGGCGGTGCTGAGCACGCGCTCGAAGGGCACGCCCAGCTCGTCGGCCACGATGGCCGCGACCTTGGTGTTCAGGCCCTGGCCCATCTCGGTGCCGCCGTGGTTCACCTGCACGCTGCCGTCGGTGTAGACGTGCACCAGCGCGCCGGCCTGGTTGAACAGGGTGGCGGTGAAGCTGATGCCGAACTTGACCGGCGTGAGCGAGATGCCGCGTTTGATGACCGGGCTGCTCGCGTTCCACTGCGCGATCTGCTCGGCGCGCTCGCGGTAGCCGCTGGTGCGCGCCAGCTGCGTCATGAGCGGTTCGAGGATGTTGTCTTCCACCGTCATCTGGTAGTGGGTGACGTTGCGCTCGGTGATGCCGTAGAGGTTGGCCAGCCGCACGTCCAGCGCGTCGATGCCCAGGTGGCGCGCGATGTCACCCATGATGCGTTCGATGACGATCACGCCCTGCGGGCCGCCGAAGCCGCGGTAGGCGGTGTGGCTCTGGGTGTTGGTCTTGCAGCGGTAGGAGTGGATGGCGACGTCTTCGAGGAAGTAGGCGTTGTCGGCGTGGAAGATGGCGCGGTCGGCCACCGGGCCCGAGAGGTCGGCGCTGAAGCCGCAGTTGGCCAGCATGTCCAGCTCCAGCCCGCAGAGGCGGCCGCGGTCGTCGAAGCCGACGCGGTAGCTGTAGGCGAACGGGTGGCGCTTGCCGGTGACCATGAAGTCGTCGTCGCGGTCCAGGCGCAGCTTGACCGGCCGGCGCAGCTTGTTCGCGGCGATGGCGGCCCACACCGCCAGATGCCCGGCCTGCGTCTCCTTGCCGCCGAAACCACCGCCCATGCGCCGGCATTCCACCGTGACCGCGTGGTTGGACAGGCCCAGCGCGTGCGAGACCCAGTGCTGCACCTCGCCCGGGTGCTGGGTGCTGCTCCAGACCCACCACTGCTGCTGCTCCAGCGGCAGCACGTAGGCGATCTGGCCTTCGAGGTAGAAGTGTTCCTGACCGCCGACCTCGAACGCGCCGGCCAGCGTGTGCGGCGCCTTTTGCAGCGCGGCCGCCGCATCGCCGCGTGTCACGTGCACCGGCGGCAGCACATAACTTTGCCTGGCATGCGCCTGCTGCGGCGTGAGCACCGGCTCCAGCGCCTCGATGTCCCACTTCACCAGCCGGGCCGCGCGGCGCGCGGTCATCACGTCGTCGGCCACGATCAGGCCGCCGACCTGACCCAGGAACTGCACCGTGCCCTGAGCGAAGACGGGTTCGTCGTGGGCGAAGGCGGCGAGCATCTGGTCCCCCGGGATGTCGTCGGGACCGATGAAGGCATGCACGCCGGGCACGGCCAGGGCGGCGGAGGCGTCGATGCCTCGGAGCACCCCGTGCGCCACCGGCGAGCACACCGGCGCGGCGTGCAGGGTGCCGCGCACCTCGGGGATGTCGTCGATGTAGGTGGCGGCGCCGGCCACCTGGGCGCGGGCGCTTTCGTGAAAGCGCGAGACGCCGGCTGCGGTGGTGGCGGGCGTGTTGTCCACCACGAGCTTGAGATCCGGTGCGTTCATGACAGGGCCTCCAGGGTCTTGAGGCTTTCGAGGTTGATGGCCTGCTGCCCCTGGCTTTCCAGCCAGAAGCGGCGCAGCAGGTTGCCCAGCACCGTCTGGCGGTAGGCGGCGCTGGCGCGCATGTCGCTGATGGGCTGGAACTCGGCGCGCAGGGCGGCGGTGGCGGCCATCACGGTGTCCTCGTTCCAGGCCTGGCCGAGCAGGGCGGCTTCGGTCTTACGCGCGCGGGCGGGCGTGGCTGCCACGCCGCCGGCGCCGATGGAGACCTGTTGCACCACCCCGGCTTTCACCGTCATCTGGATGGCCAGACACACCGCCGAGATGTCGTCGTCGAAGCGCTTGCTGATCTTGTAGACCTTTTCCAGAGCGTGTCCGGTCGGCCGGGGTACCTTGATCCAGCACAGCAGCTCATCCGGGCGCATCACGTTCGTCCGGTAGCCGGTGTAGAGGTCTTCCAGGCGCAGTTCGCGGTGGGCGATCTCGCCGCCGGCTTTCGTCTTCTTCCAGCGCATCAGCACCACGCTGGCACCGAGCGCGATCAGCAGCGGCATGGAGTCGCCGATGGGCGAGCCATTGGCCACGTTGCCGCCCAGGGTGCCCGAGTTGCGCACCGGCAGGCCGGCGAAGCGCTGGCTGAATGTCAGCAGGTGCGGGCGCTCCTTGACCAGCGCGGCAAAGGCGTCGGTCAGGGTGACGGCCGCGCCGATGGCGATGTGGTGCGGGTAGGTTTCCACACGCTGCAGCTCGCGCGCGGCGGTCACGTCCAGCACCTGCGGGAAGCGCTTGTGCATCTTGGTGACCCACAGCCCCACGTCGGTGGTGCCGGCCACTACCTGGGCCTGCGGGTGCGCGGCGCGGGCCTGCAGCAGGCCGGACAGCGTGGCTGGGCGCAGGTAGGGCGTGTCCGCCGCCGGCTTCTTTTTCTTCAGTTCACGCAGAGCGGCCACCGTGGCCGCCTCGTCCACCGTGCAGCCGGCGGGCAGGGGCAGGGCGCCCATCTGCTGCGCCGCGTCCAGGATGGGCCGGTAGCCGGTGCAGCGGCAGAGGTTGCCCGATAGGTCGGCCTGCGCCTGCTCACGGTCAATGCCCTTTCCACCCCGTGTGTTCTGGTACATGCCGAACAGGCTCATCACGAAGCCCGGCGTGCAGAAGCCGCACTGGCTGCCGTGGCACTGCACCATCGCCTCCTGGGCGGGGTGCAGCTCGCCCGATGGCGATGCGATGTCTTCGGCCGTGTACACCGCCATGCCATCCACCGAGTGCGCCAGCCGGATGCAGCTGTTGATGGCCTTGTAGGTGAGCCGGCCGTCAACGGCCTCGCCCAGCACCACGGTGCAGGCGCCGCAGTCGCCCTCGCCACAGCCTTCTTTGGTGGCGCACAGGTGCAGGTCTTCGCGCAGCAGGTCCAGCAGGGTGCGGTCGGGCGCCACATCGTGGACCGTCACGGCTTCGCCGCGGCGCAGGAATCTCAGGGTTTGCCCGGGTTTTTTTGCATTCATGCGGCTCAGCATAGCGCCGGGGGCCGTGGCACAACATATGCTCAGGCGTATGGCGAGAATGCCGGAACCTCCATCCGCGCGCATGAGCTCCGGGTATGAAATACGTCTCCATGTTCGACAAGATTGACCTGCACCTGATCCGCGTGCTGCACACCGTCCTCACGGAACGCAGCGTGTCGCGGGCAGCCCTGCGGCTGGGCATGTACCAGCCGGCGGTCAGCGCCGCGCTCAAGCGCCTGCGCGAACTGGCGGGGGATCCTCTTCTGGTGCGTTCGGGCGCCAGCATGGTGCCCACGGTGGCTGGGTTGCGCATGATCGAACCGGCGGCCGAGATCCTGCGCAGCGCGGAAATGCTGTTCTCCGACGCCCGCGCCTTCGACCCGGCCACTGCGCGCCAGACCTTCAGCCTGGCCGCCAGCGACTACCTGGACCCGCTGTTCCTGCCGCAGCTGGTGACGCAGGTCAAGACCACGGCCCCGAACTGCGGCATCGACATCCACCCGCTGTCGGCCGACGCCGATTACCGCGCCCACCTGGCCCAGGGCCACTACGACGTGGTCATCGGCAACTGGCCCAAGCCGCCGCAGGAACTGCACCTGGGCCGGCTGTTCGGCGACGAGGTGGTCTGCCTGGTGGCCAACCACCACCCGGCCGTGCGCCGCGGCTGGGACATCGAGGCCTGGCTGGCGGCCGAACACATCGCGCCCACGCCCACCCACCCCGGTGCCCGGGGCTTCATCGACGAACACCTGGCCAGCCAGGGCCTGGTGCGCAACGTCACCGCGCGCTGCCCGCACTTTGGCCTGATCCCGGCCATGGTGGCGGGCACCCTGCTGGTGCTGACCACCGGTCGCCAGTACGCCGAGCGCTACGTTGGCGCGCTGCCGGTCCAGGTGCTGCCGTGCCCGGTGGAGTTCCCGCGAATGATGTATTACCAGCTCTGGCACGAGCGCACCCACGCCTCCAGCGCGGGCCGCTGGCTGCGCGAGCAGATCAAGACCGTGGCGGCCTCGCTGCGGCGCGCCGACCCCGAGGCCGCCGCGGCCTGACCCCACCCACAAACGAGAAGGAGATCGCCTTGACGACCCCCCGACTGCAGCTGACCGGCATCACCAAGCGCTACCCCGGCGTGGTGGCCAACAGCAATGTGTCGCTTTCTGTCGCCCCCGGCGAGGTGCACGCCGTGCTGGGCGAAAACGGTGCCGGCAAATCCACGCTGATGAAGATCATCTACGGCTCGGTCAAGCCCGACGAGGGCTCGGTGATGTTCAACGGCAAGCCGGTGCACATCCGCAACCCGCAGGAAGCGCGGGCGCTGGGCATCAGCATGGTGTTCCAGCACTTCAGCCTGTTCGACACCATCACCGTGGCCGAGAACGTCTGGCTGGGTCTGGACAAGTCGCTCACGCTCAACGAGGTGACGGCCAGCATCGACGCCACCGCGGCCGAATACGGGCTGGACATCGACCCCAAGCGCCCCGTGCACACGCTGTCAGTGGGCGAGATGCAGCGGGTCGAGATCATCCGTGCGCTGCTGACCAGCCCGCAGTTGCTGATCCTGGACGAGCCGACCTCGGTGCTGACGCCGCAAGCAGTGGAAAAGCTCTTCGTGGTGCTCAAGAAGCTGGCGTCCGAAGGCTGCTCCATCCTCTACATCAGCCACAAGCTGCACGAGATCCGCGAGCTCTGCACCGCCTGCACCGTGCTGCGCGGCGGCCAGGTCACCGGTGTGTGCAACCCGCAGAACGAAAGCAACGCCTCGCTCTCGCGCCTGATGATCGGCTCCGAGCCGCCGGCGCTGGAAGCCCGTGCGCTCAACGCCGGTGCCGATGTGCTGCAGGTGCGCGACCTGACGCTGGCCAGCGACGACCCGTTCGGCACCCACCTGCACCAGATCGCGCTGACGGTGCGGGCCGGTGAGGTGGTGGGCATCGCGGGCGTGTCGGGCAACGGCCAGGGCGAGCTGCTCCAAGCGCTCTCGGGCGAAGACAGGCGCGCACCGGCCGGCAGCATCCGCGTGCTGGGGCAGGACGCCTCGCGCCTCCCGCCGGGCCGTCGGCGGGCGCTGGGCCTGCACTTCGTGCCCGAAGAACGCCTGGGCCGTGGCGCGGTGCCCACGCTGTCGCTGGCGCAGAACCTGCTGCTCTCGCGCCGCGACGCCGTGGGCGCAGGCGGCTGGCTCAAGCTGGGCGCGCTCAAGGCGCAGGCCGAGGACATCATCGCCCGCTACAAGGTCAAGGCCAACGGGCCGGGCGCGGCGGCCAAGTCGCTCTCGGGCGGCAACCTGCAGAAGTTCATCGTCGGCCGCGAGATCGAGGCCAGGCCGAAACTGCTCATCGTCAGCCAGCCCACCTGGGGCGTGGACGTGGGCGCTTCGGCGCAGATCCGCGGCGAGATCCTCCGGCTGCGCGACGCCGGTTGCGCGGTGCTGGTGGTCAGCGAGGAGCTGGACGAACTGTTCGAGATCAGCGACCGCCTGCACGTGATCGCCAAGGGGCGCCTGTCGCCCAGCATCGACCGCGCCGACGCGACGGTCGAGCGCATCGGCGAATGGATGTCGGGCCTGTGGGACGACGCCGCACACCACTACAACAAGAACGAGGAGTCTGCCCATGCTGCGGCTTGAAGTCCGTCCCCAGCCCTCGGCGCGCTGGGGCTATGCCTCGCCGCTGCTGGCGCTGGCCATCACCGTGGTCATCGGTGTGATCCTGTTCGTCGCCCTGGGCAAGGACCCGGTGCGCGGGCTGCAGGTGTTCTTCTGGGAGCCGGTCAAGAGCACCTACGCGCTGTCCGAGCTGATGGTCAAGGCCACGCCGCTGCTGATCATCGCGCTCGGGCTGGCCGTGTGTTTCCGCTCCAATGTCTGGAACATCGGCGCCGAGGGCCAGTACCTGATCGGCGCCATCTTCGCGGCTGGCGTGGCGCTGACCGCCGACAAGACCACCGGCGGCTGGATCGTGCCGGCCATCATCGTGGCGGGCATCGTCGGCGGCATGTTGTGGGCCGGCATCACAGCGCTGCTGCGCGACCGCTTCAACGCGAACGAGATCCTGGTCAGCCTGATGCTGGTCTATGTGGCCATACAAGTGCTCAACTACCTGGTCTATGGCCCCTGGAAAGACCCCATGGGCTACAACTTCCCGCAGACCAAGACCTTCGAGTCGGTCACGCAGATCCCCAAGCTCATGCAGGGCTCGCGGGTGAACGTGGGCCTGCTGCTGGCGCTCGCCGGTGTGGCGGCGGTCTGGGTGTTCCTGTTCCGCACCTACTCGGGCTTTGCCCAGCAGGTGGGCGGTCTGGCGCCGGCGGCGGCGCGCTACGCGGGCTTCTCCTCGCGCAAGGCACTGTGGATCGCGCTGCTCACCTCCGGTGGCATGGCCGGGCTGGCGGGGGCGCTGGAGGTGGCCGGTCCCATCGGCCAGCTCACGCCCTATGTGCCGGCGGGATACGGTTTCGCGGCCATCATCGTGGCCTTCGTCGGCCGCCTGCACCCGGTGGGCATCGTGTTCTCGGCCATCCTGATGAGCATGTTCTACATCGGCGGGGAACTCGCGCAATCGCGCCTGGGCCTGCCCAAGTCCATCACCGGCGTGTTCCAGGGCCTGCTGCTGTTCGCGCTGCTGGCCTGCGACACGTTGATTGCCTACCGCGTCGTGTGGAAGAAATAAGGAGTCGCTGACATGGAATCCACCGCACTCCTCATCGCCGCCTCGCTCAATGCCGGCACCGTGCTGGCCATCGCCTCGCTGGGCCTGCTGATCAACGAGAAGGCCGGCATCGTCAACCTGGGGGCCGAAGGCATGATGCTCTGCGCCGCCCTGGCGGGCTTTGCCACCGTGGTGCACACCGGCAGCACGGTGGCCGGCTTCGCCGCCGGCATGGCGGCGGGCGCGTTGCTGGCGGCCATCTTTGGCGGGCTGGTGATCTGGCTCAACACCAACCAGTACGCCACCGGGCTCGCGCTGTCGCTGTTCGGGGCCGGCTTCTCGGCCTTCGCCGGCACGTCCTACGTGCAGGAAAAGCTGCCCGAGCAATCGACCTTCGCGATCCCGCTGCTGGCCGACATCCCCTTTGTCGGCAACGCGCTGTTCAGGCACCACCCCATGGTCTACGTCTGCGTGGGCCTGGTGTTCGGGCTGATCTGGTTCCTGTTCCGCACGCGCGCCGGTCTGGTGCTGCGCAGCGTGGGCGAGAGCCCGGAATCGGCGCACGCGCTGGGCTACCCGGTGCGGCGCATCCGCCTGCTGGCCGTGATGGCCGGCGGCGCGCTGTGCGGTCTGGCCGGCGCCTACGTGTCGACCGTCTACACCCCGCTGTGGGTGGAGGGCATGATCGCCGGCAAGGGCTGGATCGCGCTGGCCCTGACCACCTTTGCCACCTGGCGCCCGGCACGCGTGTTGCTTGGGGCCTACCTGTTCGGTGGCGTGACCATGCTGCAGTTCCACCTGCAGGGCATGGGCGTCAATGTGCCGAGCCAGTTCCTGACCATGATGCCCTACCTCGCCACCATCGTCGTGCTGGTCCTGATCTCGCGCAACCCGACCTGGATCCGCGTCAACATGCCGGCCTCGATCGGCAAGCCGTTCTACCCGGGCTCCTGAGCTGGTGCCGGTTCATAATCATTCACTGTTCGTTTCATTTCACTCCCAACCCACCAAGAGGTTTCCATGACCGACCTGAACAAGCGTTCCCTGATCAAGCTGGCGGCCCTGACGGCTGTGGCCAGCGCGGCCCTGATCGGCTGCGGCAAGAAGGAAGAGGCGGCCGCGCCGGCGGCTGCGCCCGCACCGGCCCCGGCCGCCGCGGAGGCACCCAAGGCCGAGCCGCTGAAGGTCGCCTTCGCCTACGTCGGTCCCGTCGGTGACGGCGGCTGGACCTTCGCCCACGACAACGGCCGCAAGGCCCTCGAAGCCGAGTTCGGCGACAAGATCGTGACCAGCTTCGTCGAGAACGTGCCCGAGAGCGCCGACGCCGAGCGCGTGATCCGCGACCTGGCCAGCCAGGGCAACAAGCTGATCTTCGGCACCACTTTCGGCTACATGGAGCCCATGCTCAAGGTCGCACCCGACTTCAAGGACGTGAAGTTCGAGCACGCCACCGGCTACAAGACGGCCGAGAACCTGCGCACCTACGACAGCCGCACCTACGAAGGCGCCTACATGGCGGGTGTGATCGCCGGTTCCATGACCAAGTCCAATACCCTGGGCGTCGTGGCCTCGATCCCAATTCCCGAGGTGATCCGCAACATCAACAGCTTCACCCTGGGCGCGCAGTCGGTGAACCCCAAGGTCAAGACCAAGGTGGTCTGGGTGAACGGCTGGTTCGATCCGCCGAAGGAAACCGAAGCAGCCACCTCGCTGATCAACGGTGGCGCCGACGTGCTGATGCAGAACACCGACTCGTCGGCCGTGCTGCAGACCGCCGAGAAGATGGGCAAGCGCGCCTTCGGCTGGGACTCCGACATGACCGCCTACGGTCCCAAGGCCCACCTGGGTTCGGCCGTCATCAACTGGGGGCCGTACTACATCAAGTCCGTCAAGGACGCGCTGGAAGGCACCTGGGCCACCGGTGGCGTGTGGTGGGGCCACAAGGAAGGCGCGATCGACATGGTCTCCATCGCCGAAGACGTGCCGGCCGAAACCAAGGCCAAGATCGACACCATCAAGGCGGGCCTGAAGGACGGCTCCTTCTCCATCTGGAAGGGCCCGATCCTGGGTCAGGACGGCAAGGAGGTGCTGGCCAAGGACGCTGTGGCCGACGATGCTTTCCTCGGTGGCATCAAGTTCTACGTCAAGGGCGTCGAGGGGAAGCTCCCGAACTGAGTTCGGAACTTTGCTGACAGCCCGAACAAAGGCCGCCTTCGGGCGGCCTTTTCTGTTTCAAGGAACCACATGATCGAAAGACAACTCTGGCACCCGGTCATCGCCGGTATCCATCTGCGCGATGCACCGCAGTCGGTCTCGCTGCTGGGGCAGGACGTCGTCCTGTGGCGCGAGCACGGCCACGAGGGACAGCACGGCGTGGTGCACGCCTGGGCCGACCGCTGCCCGCACCGGGGTGCGAAGCTGTCGCTGGGGCGGGTGCTCACCCACCTGCACGGCGCGCGGCTGGAGTGCCCCTACCACGGCTGGCAGTTCGCGGGCGACGGCGCCGCGTCGCAGGGCTACCACGGTGCGCCGGTGTCCGTTGGGCGCTGCGTGCATGTGCCGGCGGCCCCGGCCTTCGAGCCTCCCGCCGCGCACTGCGCCCAGGTGTTCGAGGCGCAGGAACGCCATGGTCTGGTGTGGGTGCGGCTGGAGCGGCCCGACCTGTCGCAGCTCCCAGCCCCCCTGTCGTTTCCGCCTGCGTTCGAGCCCTGGGACGATCCGCTGTGGCGGCAGGTGGTCTGCGGGCCCTACGCGGTGGAGACCAGCGCACCGCGGCTGGTGGAAAACTTCCTGGACCTGAGCCACTTCGGCTTTGTGCACGAAGGCTGGCTGGGCGCACGCAACCACGCGCAGGTGGACACCGGCCGGGTGGAAGAGGGCGCCGACGGTGTGCATGCGCGCGAATGCAAGGCCTGGCAGCCCAAGGGCTACGCGGGCGCGGAAGAGGGCGGCTGGGTGGCCTATCGCTACGAGGTGCCACACCCCTTCGCGGCCATCCTGCGCAAGGACGCGGCCGAGGGCGATCCGGTGAGCAATGCCATCGCCCTGTTCATCCGCCCCGACGGGCCGGAAGCCTGCACCGCCTGGTTCGCCATGACCACGCTGGGTGACCTGAGCGACGATGAAGAGCTGCGCGCCTTCCAGGACGCGGTGTTCGCTCAGGACAAGCCCATCGTCGAATCGCAGCAGCCCCGGCGCCTGCCCATCGGCAAGGACGGCGCCATCCCCGAAGTGCATGGCCCCGCCGACCGCATGTCCAGCGCCTACCGCCGTTATCTGGCCCGCACCGGCGTCTCGCTGGGTGTGTGCTGACCGAAAGGAGACCATGAACGCCATCGAACTCGCCCGCGCCATCCCCAAGGCCGAACTGCACATCCACATCGAGGGCTCGCTGGAGCCCGAACTGATCTTTGCCCTCGCGCAGCGCAACGGCGTGTCGCTCACCTACCCCAGCGTGGAGGCGCTGCGCTCGGCCTACGCCTTCACCGACCTGCAGAGCTTCCTGGACATCTACTACGCCGGCGCCAGCGTGCTGCTGCAGCCGCAGGATTTCCACTACATGGCCTGGGCCTACTTTCTGCGCGCCAAGGCCGACAACGTCATCCATACCGAGCTGTTCTTCGACCCCCAGACCCACACCGCGCGCGGCGTACCCATGGCGTCGGTGATCGAGGGTCTGTCTGGTGCCTGCAAACGTGCGGAATCCGAGCTGGGCATCAGCTCGGCGCTGATCCTGTGCTTCCTGCGCCACCTCAGCGAGGAAGACGCCTTCGCCACGCTGGAGGCGGCGCTGCCGTACCGCGGGCACTTCATCGGCGTCGGGCTGGATTCGAGCGAAGTCGGGCATCCGCCCGAGAAATTCGAGCGTGTGTTCGCGCGCTGCCGCGAACTGGGCCTGAAGCTCGTGGCCCACGCGGGCGAGGAGGGACCACCCGAGTACATGTGGCAGGCCATCGACCTGCTGAAAGTACAGCGCATCGACCACGGCGTGGCCGCGCTGCAGGACCCGCTGCTGATGGCCGAGCTGGCCCACACCCGGATGCCGCTGACCGTGTGCCCGCTCTCCAACCTCAAGCTCTGCGTGGTGGACGACCTGCGCGACCACCCGCTGAAGAAGATGCTGGACGCTGGCCTGTGCGCGACGGTCAATTCGGACGATCCAGCCTACTTCGGCGGCTACATGAACGCAAATTTCGAACAGACGGTGCAGGCCCTGGACCTCAGCCGCGAGGACGTGGTCCAGCTGGCGCGAAACAGCGTGGAGGCCAGCTTTGTCTCCGAGCAGCGCCGGCGCGAGATGTTCGACCGCATCGCCGCGTGCGCCGTGGGCTGAGGCCCCCTTAAGCGTTTCCAAAGTGTCGCAACCCACAATTTCGCCCATTCGTTTGGCGAAGGAGTGGGGCGGTGACGATGCGCAAGACGGGGCTGCCGTGGCAATGGTTGCCTGTGCTGGCCGTGCTGGCCTGGGCCCTGTTCCTCAGGCTGGACTACTTTGCGCCCGGGCGTTCCCTCTGGCTCGACGAGGCGATGCTGGGGGTGAACATCCAGCGCCAGAGCCTGTCCGGTCTGGTGCAGCCGCTGCTGTACGACCAGGCCGCACCACTCGGATTCCTCCTGCTCCAGTGGCTGATCCACCACCTGCTGGGTGGCTCCGACGACCTGTTGCGGGTGGTCCCTCTCCTGGCCGGTCTGGCCCTGCTGCCGATGGTGTTCCTGCTGGCGCGCCAGGACGGCAGCAGGCCCTTCGCCTGGTTGGCCCTGGCGCTGGTGGCGCTGGCGCCCGAGCATGTGCGCTACAGCAGCGAACTCAAGCAGTACTCGCTGGATGCGCTGGTGGCGGCGTATCTGATGTGGTGTTTCGGCGAGGCACTGAAGCAGCCAGCCGAGTCGCGGGCGCGCACACGGCTGGCCCTGTCCGGTGCGCTGGCGGTGTGGTTTTCCCATCCGTCGGTATTCGTGCTGGCCGGGCTGGGCGGCGCGGTGGTGTCGCTGCACTGGCGCGAGCTGCGCGCCCCGTCGTTTCTCCGCTCCTGGGGCGGCGTGGCCACCGCCTGGGCGATCAGCTTCGCGGTGCTGTACCTGCTGCACCTTCGTCATGTGGCGGCCAACCCGTCCCTCATCGACTTCTGGCGCCGCAGCTTCGCGCCGCTGCCGCCCTGGTCGCACTGGGGCTGGTACCGCGCCGGCCTGTCGGGCGTTCTGAACCATCTGTTCTCCATGCATGCGGGAGTGCTTCCGTCGGTGCTGCTGCTGCTTGGGACCGCGTCGCTCTGGGTGCGCCGACGGCCCCTGGCCCTGGCCATGGTGCTCACGCTGGTGGCCACGCTGGTCGCCTCGGCGCTGTCGCGCTACCCGTTCCACGGGCGGTTCCTGCTGTTCATGATGCCCGCCGCTGCCCTGGCGCTGGCCGAAGGGGTGGAGCGCTGCCGTCAATGGCTGCGCGACCGGCACCCGGGGCTGTCAGGCAGCGTGTACCTCGGACTGGCCAGCCTGCTGCTGTTCCATGCCGTTGACCTTGACAGGCAGCATCTGCGGGACCACCCGGTGATGGAGGAGATCAAGCCGCTGATGAAGGAGGTGGCTGACCACCGGCGCGTTGGGGACCAGATCTATGTGTACTACGGCGCGGTGCCCGCGTTCTCCTTCTACGCAGCGCGGTACGGGTTCGAAACCGGCGAGTTTGTTGAAGGGACTTTTCACCGCTGGGAGCCGGCGCTCTACCTGAGCGAGATCGATCGTGTGCTGGGCGCGGGCCGGACCTGGTTCGTTTTCAGCCACAACTGCAACCACTGCCGGCCGCGCGTCAGGGTCAACGAGCAGCGTTTCATCCTCGACCACGCGGACCGCCGGGGAGCGCTGATCGAACAACTGGACGGCCCCGGCACCACGGCCTACCTGTACGACCTCGGACCGCCACGGTCCGACCCGGGGCTGGCAGCACACCGGTAAAATCACGTTCCAGCGAGCCGGTGCTTCCCCGGCTCGCTTTTTTTGTCTTCCGGAAGCCATGTAGAGGACCACCATGTACAAAAACCTCGCTGCCGCGCTCGCGGCCGCCTGTTTTTTCTCCCCCGCTTTTCCCCAATCCACGGCGCCGGTCAAGGCCGCGTTCGTCTACGTCGCGCCACTCACCGACGCCGGCTGGGTGCGCCAGCACGACCAGGGCCGCCTGGCCGTGGAGGCCGCGCTGCCTGGCCAGGTCAAGACCAGCTACGTCGAGAACGTGGCCGAAGGCCCGGACGCCGAGCGCGTGATCCGCGACCTGGCGATGCAGGGGAATCAGATCATCTTCACGCCCAGTTTCGGCTACATGGAACCCACGCTGAAAGTGGCGCGCGAGTTCCCCAACGTGAAGTTCGAGTCAGTCACTGGCTACAAGACCGCGCCCAACGTGGCGGCGTCCAATGCGCGCTATTACGAAGGCCGCTACCTCGCCGGCATTGCCGCCGGCCGCATGGCCACGCAGGCCGGTTACGTGGCGGGGTTCCCGATTCCCGAGGTGTTGCAGGGCATCAACGCCTTCACCCTGGGCATGCGTTCGGTGAATCCCCAGGCCACCGTGCGCGTCGTGTTCCTCGGTGAGTGGTTCAACCCGCCGCGCGAGCGCGACGCGGCCATGAGCCTGATGAACCAGGGCACCGAGGTACTGGCCTTCCACACCGGCTCCAATGCGGTGATGGTGGCCGCGCAGGAGCGCGGCAAGCTGGCCGTGGCCTACCACTCCGACATGCGCAAGGTCGCGCCGGACGCGCAGGTCGCTGCCGTCACCCACCAGTGGGGCGACTACTACACCCGCCGCGTCAAGGCCGTGCTGGACGGCCGCTGGCAGAGCGGCAGCATCTGGGGCGGTGTGCGCGAGGGCATGATCCGCGTCGACAGCTTCGGCAGCAAGGTGCCGGCCGCCGTGCAGGCCGAGGTGCTGGCGCGTCAGAAAGACATGGCCAACGGCCGGCTGACGGTATTCGCTGGGGGCAAGACGGGTGTGAAGGACAACGAGGGCAAGACCATGATCGCCGCCGGCCAGTCGCTGGACGATGGCGCCATCCTGGGCATGAACTGGCTGGTCGAGGGCGTGGCCACGAAGCTGCCGCGATGACGCGCGCCTCCGAATGGCGACTATGTGGCAGGCGCTATGCGGCCGGTCCCCGGAGCCGCTAAGCTCCGGGTTCGATGAAAGCCTACCGTGCCGCCCTTCTGAGATTCGATGACCAAGGCCAGCCGCTCTACGACAGCGACGGCCTGCTGGTCGTCGGCCCCGATGCTTCCGGTCGCAAGGTGGTGCGCGCCGCGGGCAGCCACGACGCACTCATCGACCGCTTGGCCGGTGTCGCAGTTGAAGACCTGCGCGGCCACCTGATCGCACCCGGCTTCATCGACCTGCACGTGCACTACCCGCAGACCGACGTGATCGGTGCACCGGCCGCCGGCCTGCTGCCCTGGCTCGAAAACTACACTTTCCCGCACGAAAGCCGCTTCGCCGACAAGGCCTACGCCCGTGGCGTGGCGGAGTTTTTCTTCGACGAACTGGCGCGCCATGGTGTGACCACCGCGCTGACGTTTGCCACATCGCACCCGGTCTCGGTGGACGCCGCCTTCGAGGCCGCCCAGGCGCGGGGTCTGCGCTTCATCACCGGCAAGGTGCTGCAGGACCGCCACAGCCCCGACGGTGTGCGCGATGAGACCGAGCAGAGCCTGATCGACACTGAAGCACTGATCCGGCGCTGGCACGGAGTCGACCGCCTGGGCTACGCCATCACCCCGCGCTTTGCGCCCACCAGCACCGACGAGCAGCTGCGCGGCGCGGGCGAACTGGCCGCGAAATACGGCGACGTGTGGATCCAGTCGCACGTGGCCGAGAACCGGGACGAGGTGAAGTGGGTGGCCGAGCTCTACCCGCGGGCCCGCAGCTACCTGGGCGTGTACGGCGACTTCGGCCTGCTGCGCGACCGTGCGGTCTATGCCCACTGCATCCACCTGGACGCACACGACCGCATCCTCATGCGCGAGACCGGTGCGTCGGCGGCCGTCAGCCCCACCAGCAACCTGTTCCTGGGCAGCGGCTTCTTCGACTACGCCGCCGCCGACGCGGCCGGCATGCGCTACGGCCTTGCCAGCGATGTCGGTGGTGGCACCAGCTTCTCGCCCTTCCACACCATGCTCGCCGCCTACTACATCGGGCGGGAGGGGCACACCAAACCGGGCCTGAGCCTGACGCCCGGGCAGCTCTGGTGGCAGCACACCGCGGGCGCAGCGCGTGCGCTGGGGCTCGAACGCGTGGTGGGCAACCTCACTCCTGGGCACGAAGCCGACTTCGTCGTGCTGGACCCGAAGGCCACGCCGCTGCTGGAGCGCAAGACGGCACAGGCCGATTCACTGGATGAGCTGCTGTTTGCGCTGATCGTGCTGGGCGACGACCGCCTTGTCGCAAAGACCGTGACGGCGTGATCCTTACAATCTGCGGCTTACCTCCGGAGCACGCAGCATGAGCATCAAGAGCGACAAATGGATCCGCCGCATGGCCGAGCAGCACGGCATGATCGAGCCTTTCGAGCCGGGCCAGATCCGGCAGAACGCCGCGGGCCAGAAGATCGTCAGCTATGGCACCAGCAGCTACGGCTACGACATCCGCTGCGCACCCGAATTCAAGGTCTTCACCAACATCCACAGCACCGTGGTGGACCCGAAGAACTTCGACGAGAAGAGCTTCGTCGACATCAACTCCGATGTCTGCATCATCCCGCCCAACAGCTTCGCTCTGGCGCGCACCGTGGAGTACTTCCGCATTCCGCGCAGCGTGCTGACCATCTGTCTGGGCAAGAGCACCTATGCCCGGTGCGGGATCATCGTCAACGTCACGCCCTTCGAGCCCGAGTGGGAAGGCTATGTGACGCTGGAGTTCTCCAACACCACGCCCCTGCCCGCCAAGATCTACGCTGGTGAAGGCTGTGCCCAGGTGCTGTTCTTCGAGAGCGATGAGGTCTGCGAGACCAGCTACAAGGACCGGGGCGGCAAGTACCAGGGGCAAGTGGGCGTGACCTTGCCCAAAACCTGAGACGGCGTTCTCTAGACGGAAAAACCCATATTTTCGGCTTGACTTTTGTCAGGCAGGTTTCATCGCTGCCCGATAAAATCAAGAGGTTTGTCCGATTCCACCCCAATCCGGTGCGAAATTGCCCTTCCAAATGATGCCCGTCTGCCGGGCGCCCGCTTTTCTCGACCAGCATGTCCGAATCCACCTCCGCCGCTTCTTCGCCTGAACCGATTCCCCTCGGGCAGCCCCTGCCTCACCGCAAGGTGATCCGGGGCTGGCTGACGCCGATCGCCGAGCAGCGGACGGCCATGGGCATCGTTCTGCTGGCCGTCGACTGGGCGGTCTTCCTGGCGCTCATCGTCGGCACGGTGCTGCTGGACGCCTGGTGGGCCAAGCTGCTGTGCGGCCTGGCCGCGGGTTTCGTGATCGGTCGCCTGTTCATCATCGGCCACGACGCCTGTCACCAGAGCTACACGCCGCACCGGGGCCTGAACCGCATCCTGGGTCGCATTGCCATGGTGCCCTCGCTCACCCCCTACAGCCTGTGGGAAGTCGGCCACAACGTGGTGCACCACGGCTACACCAACCTCAAGGGCGTCGACTTTGTCTGGGCCCCGCTGACCAAGGAAGAGTTTGAAGGCCTGACGCCGGGCCGCCGCTTCATGGAGCGCATCTACCGCAGCGGCTGGGGTCCGGCGCTGTACTACCTGGTCGAGATGTGGTGGAACCGCATGTATTTCCCGCGCAAGACCTACATGGGCACCAGCCGCCCCGAATTCACGCGCGACGGCGTGTTCGTGACCGTCTACGCCGCGCTGTGGATCGCCGCACTGATCGGTGCCGCCTACGCCACCGAACAGTCCGCCTGGGCCCTGGTGGGCTACGGTTTTGTCATCCCGTTCCTGTTCTGGAACGCGATGATCGGCTTCGTGGTCTACGTGCACCACACCCACACGGCGGTGCAGTGGCACGACGACAAGCACGCCTGGGCCAAGGCCGCGCCCTTTGTGTCCACCACCGTGCATCTGACCTTCCCGATGAAGATCGGCGCGCTGATGCACCACATCATGGAACACACGGCGCACCATGTGGACATGAGCGTGCCGCTGTACAAGCTCAAGAACGCCCAGAAGCTGCTGGAGGACACGCTGCCCGGCCGCATCATCATCCAGCGCTTCTCCTGGCGCTGGTACTTCGAGACCGCGCGCAAGTGCAAGCTCTACGACTTCACGCGCCGCTGCTGGACCGATTTCCAGGGCCGCCCGACCAGCGATTTCAAGCCGGCTGTGGCCTGAAATCCTCAGCCCCGGTACTTTCTCAAGCGCTGCCTCGGCAGCGCTTTTTATTGCTGCTTTCGTTTGCATAATGTGGCGATGGCCCCGCCGCAGGCGGCCCGAGGAGCAGTGCATGAAATGGGAAAACAACCGCCAGTCGGACAACATCGAGGACCGCCGCAACCAGCCGGGAGGCGGCATGTTTGGCGGCGGTGCCCCGCGCCGTGTGGGCGGACGTGGCATCGGCTTCGGCACCATCGTGATCGCGCTGATCGCGGGCTGGATCTTCGGTATTAACCCGCTGACCATCCTGGGGGCGCTGGGCGACGGGGGTGAGCTGGTGTCCGGCCCTGCTCAGACGGTACCGGCGGGGAGCACCGACAGGCCGGACGATGAGATGGGGCGCTTCGTCTCCTCCGTGCTGGCTGGCACCGAGGATGTCTGGACCGCCATGTTCCAGCAGGGTGGTGCCCAGTACCAGCAGCCCCGGCTGGTGCTGTTCCGGGGCGCGACACCCACGGCCTGCGGGACGGGGCAGTCCGCCATGGGCCCGTTCTACTGCCCGGGCGACCAGAAGGTCTACATCGACCTGAGCTTCTACGACACTCTGCGACGCCAGCTCGGTGCGCCGGGCGACTTTGCCCAAGCCTATGTGATCGCGCACGAGGTGGGGCACCACGTGCAGAACCAGATGGGCCTGACGGAAAAGATGGAGCAGGCCCGGCGCCGTGTCAGCGAGCGCGAATACAACGCGCTGTCGGTGCGGCTGGAACTGCAGGCCGACTGTTTTGCCGGCATATGGGCGCATCACAACCACAAGAGCAAGGCGATCCTGGAACCCGGCGATGTCGAGGAAGCGCTGAATGCGGCGGCCGCCATCGGCGACGATGCCCTGCAGCGCAAGAGCCAGGGGCAGGTGGTCCCGGACAGCTTCACCCACGGCACCAGCGAACAGCGCCAGCGCTGGTTCCACAAGGGGCTGGAAACCGGCAGCGTGCAGGCCTGCGACACCTTCAACACGCGGGCCCTCTGAGTGCCGCTGCCCAACATTTGGGCAATCAAGGGTCAAAGTGAGACAATAGACGGCTAACCTGAAAGTCCATGACCCAATCCTTTTCCGAACTCCAGCTCTCGCCCAACCTCGCCCGTGCCATCGCGGAAATGGGCTACGAGAGCATGACACCCATCCAGGCGCAGGCCATTCCGGTCGTGCTGCAAGGGCGCGACGTGATGGGTGCCGCGCAGACCGGCACCGGCAAGACGGCGGCCTTCTCGCTGCCCCTGCTGCAGCGCATGCTCAAGCACGAGAACGCCTCCACCTCGCCCGCACGCCACCCGGTGCGCGCCCTGGTGCTGCTGCCGACGCGCGAACTGGCCGACCAGGTGGCCGACCAGATCAAGCAGTACGCCAAGCACACCCAGCTGCGCAGCACGGTGGTGTTCGGCGGCATGGACATGAAGCCGCAGACGCTGGAGCTCAAGAAGGGTGTCGAGGTGCTGGTGGCCACGCCGGGCCGTCTGCTGGACCACATCGAGGCCAAGAACTGCGTGCTCAACCAAGTCGAGTACGTGGTGCTCGACGAAGCCGACCGCATGCTGGACATCGGCTTCCTGCCCGACCTGCAGCGCATCCTGAGCTACCTGCCCAAGACCCGCACCACGCTGCTGTTCTCGGCCACCTTCTCGCCCGAGATCAAGCGCCTGGCCAGCAGCTATCTGCAGGACCCGATCACCATCGAGGTGGCGCGCTCCAACGCCACGGCCTCCACGGTGGAGCAGCATTTCTACCGCGTGGACGACGACGACAAGCGCCAGACGCTCAAGCAGATCGTGAGAGAGCGTGGTGTGACGCAGGCCTTCGTCTTCGTCAACAGCAAGCTCGGCTGCGCCCGCCTGGCCCGTTCGCTGGAGCGTGAAGGTCTCAAGACCACGGCCCTGCACGGCGACAAAAGCCAGGACGAGCGCCTGAAGGCGCTGGATGCCTTCAAGAAGGGTGAAGTCGACCTGCTGGTCTGCACCGATGTGGCTGCGCGTGGTCTGGACATCAAGGACGTGCCGGCGGTGTTCAACTTCGACATCCCGTTCAACGCCGAGGACTACGTGCACCGCATCGGCCGCACGGGCCGCGCCGGGGCGTCGGGTCTGGCCGTGTCCTTTGTCAGTGGCAAGGACACGCGCCTGATGGCCGACATCGAGAAGCTGATCGGCAAGAAGCTTGAGCTCGAAGCGCTGGAGTTGGAGGCCGACCGCAAGCCCGCTGGCCGTTTCAACGACGGCCAGCGCGCCTGGCGCGAAGGCGACGACGAAGGTCGCCGCGAGATCCGCCAGGCCCGCGAAGCGCGCGAGCCCCGTGAACCGCGCGAAGAACGCCGTGCATCGCGTCCGGCGCGTGCGCCTGCTGACCCGCTGTTCGACAAGCCCTATGAGCCCGCCCTGGCGGCAGACGCCAAGCCGTCCTGGGAGGCCGCGGCAAAACCGGCGGCCACCAGCCGCCTGTCCCCCAACATCAAGTCCCGCAAGAAGGTGCCGGCGCTGTTCAAGGCTTCGGCTCCGGCGGAAAACACCTGAGCCCGCGGGGCTCAGGCGCCCGGCTTCTGGGCCTGCGCGCAGCGCACGCTGATGCGTTCGGCATCGCCGTCGGACCCGATCCGGGCCGCGGTCAGGCAGCCGCCCCACACGCACCCGGTGTCCAGCGCCAGCAGATCGTGGCGCGGCACCTCGCCCAGGGTGGACCAGTGCCCAAAGGCGATGCGGGAGCCTTCGCTGCGCCGCTGCGGCACCTCGAACCACGGCATGAAGCCCGCAGGCGCTGACGCTGCGCTGTCCTTGGTCTCGAATTCCATCACACCGTCGGTGCTGCAGAAGCGCAGCCGCGTGAGCGCGTTCACGATCACGCGCAGCCGGTCGAGCCCGTGGAGCTGCTCGTTCCACCGGTCGGGCCGGTTGCCGTACATGTTGTGCAGGAACACGCCCCAGTCCGGGCCGCGCAGTTCGCTTTCGAGTTCGGCGGCCAGGGCCAGTGTCTGCGCCGCATCCCACTGTGGCAGCACGCCCGCGTGCACCATCAGCCAGCCCTGCATCTGCAGCGCCAGGGGGCGTGCGCGCAACCAGTCGAGCAGGGCAGCCCGGTCGGGGGCCTGCAGGATGTCGTCCAGCGTGTCGCTGCGATGCGGCTTGCGCACGCCGTGCGCGACCGCCAGCAGGTGCAGGTCGTGGTTGCCCAGCAGGCAGTGGGCGCTGGCCTCCAGCGCCACCATGCGCCGCAGCACTGCCAGCGACTGCGGTCCGCGGTTGACCAGGTCGCCCAGCAGCACCAGGGTGTCGCGGCTGGGAGAAAACGCGATCTCGTCGAGCAGGCGGGCCAGGGCGTCGTCGCAGCCCTGCACATCGCCGATCAGGTAAAGTGCCATCGCCCGATTATGGATACCCTGCTGATCATTTTTCTCACGCTGCTCAACGGCGCGTTCGCAATGTCCGAGATGTCCCTGGCGGCCAGCCGCAAGGCGCGCCTGGCGGCGATGGCAGAGGTGGGCGACAAGGGCGCACAGACAGCGCTGCATCTGCTGGAACACCCCACGCAGTTCCTGTCGTCGGTGCAGGTGGGCATCACTTCCATCGGCATGCTCAACGGCATCGTCGGTGAGGCAGCATTCAGCGACGACCTGTCGGCCTGGATCCGCACTTTCGGCGTGGCCGACGGCACCGCCCAGGGCGTGGCCACCGGCATCGTGGTGGCGGTCATCACCTTCGTGACCATCGTGTTCGGGGAACTGGTGCCCAAACGCATCGGCCAGCTGTACCCCGAAACCGTGGCCCGCTGGGTCTCGCGCCCGATGGCCTACGTCGCCAAGGGGGCCAAGCCCTTCGTCTGGCTGCTCACGCACACCACGCAGTGGGTGCTCAAGCTGCTGCGCATCGACACCAGCGCGCAGCAGATCGTGACCGAAGAGGAAATCAACGCCAGCCTGGAAGAGGGGGTGGACGCCGGCATCATCGAGGCGCACGAGCACCAGATGGTGCGCAACGTGTTCCTGCTGGACGACCGGCAGCTGATCTCCATCATGGTGCCGCGCGCCGATATCCACTGGCTGGACGCCGCCGACAGCATTGAGGGCGCCGCGGCGCAGGCCTGGTCGGTGGGGCACTCGTGGTACCCGGTATGCCGCGGCGGGCTGGACGATGTGGTGGGCGTGATCCACCTGCCCCGCCTGCTGGCCTTGCGCGAGGCGGGCACGGCCGGAACCATCGGCGAGCATGCCCAGCCCGCCACCTTCGTGCCCGAGACCCTGACCGGCATGGAGCTGCTGGAGCAGTTCCGCGAGCGCGCCACGCGCATGGCCTTCGTGGTGGACGAGTACGGTGTGGTGCAGGGGCTGATGACGCCCATGGACCTGCTGGAGGCGATCACCGGCGAGCTGTCGCCCGAGCGGCCGGTGGACGCCTGGGCCACGCCCCAGGCCGACGGCTCCTGGCGCGTGGACGGTGCCATGCCTGTGGCCGAGCTCAAGGCCCGCCTGGACATTGATGAGCTGCCGGATGAGGACAAGGGCCGCTACAACACCGTGGCCGGCCTGATGCAGGCCGAGGCCGGCCAGTTGCTCGCGCAGGGCGAGGGCGTCGACTGCGCGGGCTGGCACTTCGAGGTGATCAAGCTCGAAGGCCGGCGTATCGACCAGGTGCGCATCAGCCCCTTGGCCCAGCCCCTCACCGATGGGTGAACAGCCAGTCCTTGAAAGCCTGCGCCGCTGCTGACAGGCGCTTGCCGCGCGGCACCACCACGTGCCAGCGGCGAATGAGCGGGAAGCCCCTCACGTCCAGCTGAACCAGCTCGCCCAGCGCAAGCTCCGCCGTCACCGTGTGGGCCGACAGCACGGCCAGGCCCAGGCCGCCGGCCACGGTCTGCTTGATCGCCTCGTTGCTGCCCACCTCCAGCCGGTTCTTCATCGTGATGCCGTGGTCGGCAAAGAACTTCTCCGACGTCAGGCGCGTGCCCGAACCGGGCTCGCGCAGGATAAACGGCTCGCTTCTCAGCCGTTCGGGGGCGATGCGCTTCTTGCCCACCAGGGGGTGGTCGGGCGGCGCCACCAGCACCAGCGGGTTGTCGGCAAAGGCCTCGCTGACCACGTCCATCTGATCGGGCGGCTGGCCCATGATGTAGAGGTCGTCCTCGTTGCCCGCCAGGCGCTGCAGCAGCTTCTCGCGGTTGCCCACCACCATCGCCACGTCGATGCCCGGGTGCGCCGCGCAGAAGCCGCCGAGCAGCTTGGGCACGGTGTACTTCACCGTGGTCAGGATGGCCAGCTTGACGCTGCCGCGCTCGACCCCCTGAAGCGCGGCGAGGTCTTCGCCCAGCCGTTCCATGCGCGCCTCGATGTCCTCGCAGGCCGCAGCCAGCGTGCGGCCGGCAGCGGTCAGGTAGATCTTCTTGCCCAACTGCTCGAACAGCGGCTGGCCCACCGATTCCGACAGCTGCTTGACCTGCAGCGACAGCGTGGGTGGCGAGAGGTGCAGCGCCTCGGCGGCGCGCGCGAAGCTGCCGTTCTGCGCGACGGCGTGAAAGATGCGCAACTGGTGCAGGGTGGCGTGCCGCAGGCTCACGGGGGTGTCCAGTATGATTTGAAAATCAGAACATCATCGTCAGAACATTTTACTTTTATTTATTGTTCAGGAGGCCAAGAATCCGCTCCATTCCCACCCAACCAGGAGCAATGCAGATGGCGACGAAAACCTACAACGCGGGCGTCAAGGAGTACCGCAGCACGTACTGGGAGCCCCACTACACCCCCAAGGACACCGACATCCTCGCGTGTTTCAAGATCACGCCGCAGCCCGGCGTGGACCGCGAGGAAGTGGCCGCCGCCGTCGCCGCCGAGTCGTCCACCGGCACCTGGACCACGGTCTGGACCGACCTGCTGACCGACCTGGACTACTACAAGGGACGCGCCTACCGCATCGAGGACGTGCCCGGCGACGACACCTGCTTCTACGCCTTCGTGGCCTATCCGATCGACCTGTTCGAGGAGGGCTCGGTGGTCAACGTGCTGACCTCGCTGGTGGGCAACGTGTTCGGCTTCAAGGCCCTGCGCGCCCTGCGCCTGGAAGACGTGCGCTTCCCGATCGCCTACGTGAAGACCTGCGGCGGACCGCCCCACGGCATCCAGGTCGAGCGCGACATCATGAACAAGTACGGCCGCCCGCTGCTGGGCTGCACCATCAAGCCCAAGCTGGGTCTGTCGGGCAAGAACTATGGCCGCGCCGTGTACGAATGCCTGCGCGGTGGCCTGGACTTCACCAAGGACGACGAGAACGTCAACAGCCAGCCCTTCATGCGCTGGCGCCAGCGCTTCGACTTCGTGCAGGAGGCGATCGAGAAGGCGCAGCGCGAGACCGGCGAGCGCAAGGGCCACTACCTGAACGTGACCGCGCCCACGCCGGAAGAGATGTACAAGCGCGCCGAATACGCCAAGGAACTGGGCGCGCCGATCATCATGCACGACTACCTGACCGGCGGCCTGTGCGCCAACACCGGTCTGGCCAACTGGTGCCGCGACAACGGCATGCTGCTGCACATCCACCGCGCCATGCACGCCGTGCTCGACCGCAACCCGCACCACGGCATCCACTTCCGCGTGCTGACCAAGGTGCTGCGCCTCTCGGGCGGTGACCACCTGCACTCGGGCACCGTGGTGGGCAAGCTCGAAGGCGACCGCGCCTCGACCCTGGGCTGGATCGACATCATGCGCGACAGCTTCATCAAGGAAGACCGCAGCCGCGGCATCTTCTTCGACCAGGACTTCGGCTCCATGCCCGGCGTGATGCCGGTGGCCTCGGGCGGCATCCATGTCTGGCACATGCCGGCGCTGGTCAACATCTTCGGCGACGACTCGGTGCTGCAGTTCGGTGGCGGCACCCTGGGCCACCCCTGGGGCAACGCGGCCGGCGCTGCCGCCAACCGCGTGGCGCTCGAAGCCTGCGTCAAGGCGCGCAACGAAGGCGTGGCGGTTGAGAAGGAAGGCAAGGCCGTGCTGCTCGAGGCCGCCGAGCACTCGCCCGAACTGCGCATCGCCATGGAGACCTGGAAAGAAATCAAGTTCGAGTTCGACACCGTGGACAAGCTCGACATCGCCCACAAGTGAACCCGCACCCCATCAACGCAAAGGACAGCACCATGAGCATGCAGGACTACCACAGCCGCCTCTCCGACCCCGCCAGCCGCAAATTCGAGACCTTCTCCTACCTGCCGGCGATGAGCAACGACGAGATCCGCAAGCAGGTGGCGTACATCGTCGGCAAGGGCTGGAATCCGGCCATCGAACACACCGAGCCGCAGTACCTGATGGACTCGTACTGGTACATGTGGAAGCTGCCGATGTTCGGCGAGACCGACATCGACCGCATCCTGGCCGAGGCCGAGGCCTGCCACAAGGCCAACCCGGACAACCACGTGCGCCTGATCGGCTACGACAACTTTTCGCAGTCGCAGGGTGCGTCGATGGTGATCTACCGCGGAAAGACCGTCTGAACGGGGAGGGCCCATGAGCGAAACATTGGATGCCTACAGAGTCTCGCAGCAACCCTACTACCGACCCGTCGCCGACGAGGTCGAGCTGTTCGAAGCCGCGTACTCGGTGCGCATGCCCATGATGCTCAAGGGTCCCACCGGCTGCGGCAAGACGCGCTTCGTCGAGCACATGGCCTGGAAGCTGAACAAGCCCCTGATCACCGTGGCCTGCAACGAAGACATGACGGCCAGCGACCTGGTCGGCCGCTTCCTGCTCGACACCAACGGCACCCGCTGGCAGGACGGCCCGCTGGCCATGGCCGCTCGGCACGGCGCCATCTGCTACCTCGACGAAGTGGTCGAGGCGCGCCAGGACACCACGGTCGTCATCCACCCGCTGACCGACAACCGCCGCGTGCTGCCGCTGGAAAAGAAGGGCGAGCTGGTCAAGGCCCACCCGGATTTCCAGATCGTCATCTCCTACAACCCGGGCTACCAGAGCCTGATGAAGGACCTGAAACAGTCCACCAAGCAGCGCTTTGGCGCGCTGGACTTCAACTACCCCGAACACGCGGTCGAGGCCGAGATCGTGGCGCATGAGACTGGCGTGAGCGCCGACGTGGCCGGCAAGCTGGTCGGCATCGCCGAGCGCGCGCGCAACCTCAAGGGCCACGGCCTGGACGAAGGCATCTCCACCCGCATGCTGATCTACGCAGGCAGTCTGATCGCGCAGGGCGTGGCCGCGCAGGCCGCGTGCCGTGTGGCCTTGGTGCGTCCGATCACGGACGACCCGGACATGCGCGACGCCTTGGATGCGGCGGTCGCCACGTTCTTCTGATCCATAGAGGTCCGCCATGAGCGTCCACCTGCACGACCACGCCGAGTGGGCCGACCAGCTCGCCCCCGCCTCGCGCGAGCTGCTGGCGCACAGCTGGTCCGACGCGACCAAGGTGTTCTCCGCGCGGGGCCTGGACAACTACGTGAAAGGCGCCGCCGCGTTGCGCGGCCTCGGCCGTGGCCACGAACTGGTCAACGCCTGGATCGACGGTGCGCCGCAGGTGGCCAAAGAGATCGGCGAGGACGTGGTGGGCGAACTCGCGACCACCGCGCTGCTGCTCGCGTCCAAGACCTCGGGCGCGGTGATCGAGCTGGTGCTGGCCACCGCGCCCACCGCCGCACGCCGCCTGGCCGACGGTGCGCTGTTTCTGCAGTACCTGCAGTTCCTCAACACCCTGGTGGCGCAGGCGCCGCGCGGCCTGCGGCCCATGCTGGGGCAGCTCGACGCGCTGTTCGGCCAGCTCACGCTGGGTGGCCTGCGCCGCTGGGCCACCTGGGGCGCGCAGGCCCACCGCACCAACTACGAGGAGCAGATCGCCTACTTCGGCTTGCAGTCCAAAGAGTCGCTGGCCATGCTGCGGAAGGAGCGCAAAGGCACGCTGCTGGTGGACGTGCAGCGGCGCATCAACATGTACCTGCGCGCGCTCTGGGGCCGCGACTTCTTCATGCGCCCGACGGCGGGGGATTTTGAATCCCGTGACGGTTACCGCCCTTTCATCGAGGACTATTTCATCCACCTGCCCGACGCGTATGACGCGGTGGACGGCCACAGCGGCACGGTGGATGCGACCGAGCTCTACCGCGCCGCCGCCGCGCACGCCGCGGCCCACGTGGTGTTCACGCGCCGGCCGATCTCGGCCGAATCGCTCAGTCCCTGGCAGATGGCGCTGATCGGTGTGGTGGAGGACGCGCGCATCGAGACGCTGACGCTGGCGCGGTTCCCGGGCCTGCGCCCGCTGTGGGCCAGCCTGCACACTGGACAGGCCACCCAAGACAAGACCGCCGGCGACTGGCTGGGCCGCCTGGCGCGTGCGCTGCTCGATCCGGCGTATGAGGACGCCAACCCCTGGATCGCCCAGGGCCGAACATTGTTCGCCGAGGCGACGCAGCGCCTCCAGGCCGATCCGCACGACAACACCGTGTCGTGGGACATCGGCGTGCAGCTGGCGCACAGCTACCGTGAACTCACGCAGGGGCCGGCGTTCCAGCCGCGCACCGACGTGCAGACCGCGGCCTACCGCGACGACAACCGCTATTTCTGGGCCTTCGACGGCTTCGACTTCGAGCGCTCCATCGCCACCGGCTACGAGCCGCCGCAGCAGCTGCGCAAGCAGGTGAACCTGATGGAGTTCGTCAACGAGCTGGAAGTGGAGGGCGCGGGCGACGACGCGCAGGAGATCTGGGTGCTCGGCACCGAGCTGTTTCCCTACGAGGACCTGGGCGTGTCCTTCAACGAAAGCGAAGGTCGCGAGCCGGTGCTGCCGCCGGTGCACTATGGCGAGTGGGACCACCTGATCCAGCTCGAACGCCCGGCCTGGGCCACGGTGCAGGAGCGCCGCCCCAAGGTGGGCGACGCGGCGGTGATCGACGCCATCCTGGTGGAGCACCGGCGCCTGATCGGCCGCATGAAATACATCCTGGACGCCATGCAGCCGCAGGGCGTGCAGCGCATCCGCAAGCTCGAAGACGGCGACGAGATCGACCTGAACGCCGCGCTGGCTTCGCTCACCGAGCTGCGCATGGGCCGCCAGCCCGACCCGCGCATCATGATGCGCAGCGTGCGCAAGACACGCGACATCTCGGTGCTGGTGCTGCTGGATTTGTCCCAGTCAACGAATGACAAGGTGGCGGGCCAGGAGCACACGGTGCTGGAACTGACGCGCTCGGCCTGCGCGCTGCTGGCCGACGCGATCCAGAAGGTGGGCGACCCGTTCGCCATCCACGGCTTCTGCTCCGACGGCCGGCACGACGTGAACTACTGGCGCTTCAAGGACTTCGACCAGCCCTACGACGACCTGGCGAAAGCACAGCTGGCCGGCATGGAAGGGCAGCTGTCCACCCGCATGGGCGCCGCCATCCGCCACGCCACGGCCGCGCTCAAGGCGCAGCGCAGCAGCAAGAAGCTGCTGCTCGTCATCACCGACGGCGAACCGGCCGACGTGGACGTGCGCGACCCGCAGTACCTGCGGCACGACACGAAAAAGGCGGTGGAAGAGGCCGGTCGCCACGGTGTGACGACCTACTGCATGAGCCTGGACCCGCGCGCCGACCAGTACGTGCGCCGCATCTTCGGCGAGCGCCACTACCTGGTCGTGGACAAGGTGGAGCGGCTGCCCGAGAGGCTGCCGGTGCTGTATGCGGGGCTGACGCGCTGAGCGGCGGGACTCAGGCCGCTACAGCGGCCGTGGCCCGCAGCGAGCCGAACAGGTTCTTGGGATCGGCCAGCGGCGGCACCAGGGCGATGCGCTCGCCCAGGCCCAGATGCTCGGCGGTTTGCTGCATGAAGCGCAGGGCCGAGAAGTCTTCCAGCGCGAAGCCGACCGAGTCGAACACGGTGACCTGATCGGCGCTGTCGCGACCGCTGCGTTCGCCGCGCAGCACCTGCCAGAACTCGGTGACGGCAAAGTCCGCCGGCTGGTGCTGGATCTCGCCCTCGATGCGCGACTGCGGCTCGTACTCCACGAACACCTTGGACGCATGAAGGATGTCGCCGTGCAGTTCGGTCTTGCCCGGGCAGTCGCCGCCCACGGCGTTCAGGTGCATGCCGGGTTGAATCATCTCGGGCGTGAGGATGAGCGCGTTGCGCTTGTCGGCGGTGACGGTGGTGACGATGTCTGCGCCACGCACCGCCTCGGCCGTGCTGGCGCAGACGGTGACGCGCAGGCCGCTGCCCTGCAGGTTGCCCACCAGCTTGGCGCTGGCGGCCGGGTCCACGTCGTACACGCGCAGCTCGGTGATGCCCAGCAGGTGCTGGAAGGCCAGGGCCTGGAACTCGCTCTGCGCGCCGTTGCCGATCAGCGCCATCACGCGGCTGTCGGGGCGCGCCAGCACCTTCGCGGCCAGGGCCGACATGGCGGCTGTGCGCAGTGCGGTGGTCAGGGTCAGTTCGCTCAGGAACAGCGGTGCGCCGGTGGCCACGTCGGCCAGCACGCCGAACGCCATCACGGTCGACAGACCCAGGCGGGTGTTGCCGGGGTGGCCGTTGACGTACTTGAAGCTGTAGCGCTGCGCGTCGGCCACGGGCATCAACTCGATCACGCCGACGTCGGAATGCGCGGCCACGCGGGCCGTCTTGTCGAAATCGGCCCAGCGCAGGAAGTCGGCGCGGATGTTCGCGGCGATGGCCTCGATGCAGGCGGCCACGCCGTGGCGGCGCACCAGCTCGGCGGCTTCGGGGGCGCCCAGGTAGAGCGTGCCGGCTTCCACGAAGCGGGCGAGATCGGGGTTCTGGACGGTGGTTTTCATGGCTTGTCTTCGGGCAGCACAGGGGGAGCTGGCAGTGTGGCGGAGGGCAGAGGCAATGAAAACCGCCAAACTTGTACTGAAACGGCAGAAAATCGGTCACATCGACAGATTTCGCTGACGTTTTGATCATGGACGACCTCGACCAACGCCTCATCGCCCTGCTGCGCCAGGACGCGCGCCTCTCGGTCGCCGACCTGGCGCACAAGCTGCAGGTCTCGCGCGGCACGGTCACCAACCGGCTGCGCAAGCTGGAAGACACCCAGGTGATCGTGGGTTACACCGTGCGTCTCAAACCCGAGGCGCAGTCCGAACGCATCCGCGCCTGGATGGGGGTGCAGGTCGAAGGCAACCGCACGCGCGAGGTGATCGCCAGCCTGCTGGGCGAACCGTCTGTGGCGGCCCTGCACGACACCAACGGCCGCTGGGACCTGCTGGCCGAGCTGGCGGTGGGCTCGATGGCCGAGCTGTCGCAGGCGCTGGAGCGCATCCGCCTGCTGTCCGGCATCCGCGGCACGGAGACCAGCATCCTGCTGACCTCGTACCGCTGACCCGAAGCCGCCGTCGTCCAAGCCGCCGTCAGGGCCGGGGCGCCACCTCGATCCGCCACCAGGACGGCAGCAGGCGCCGCACCTCGGCGCGGGCGAAGCGGTCGTCCAGCAGCCAGACGCAGCCCCGGTCCTGTTCGGAGCGGATCACCCGCCCGGCCGCCTGCACCACCCGCATCAGGCCCGGGAACAGGTAGGTGTGGTCGTAGCCGTGGCCGGTGCGCTGCTGCAGCCGCTCGCGCATGCGCTCGTTCTCGGCGTTGACCTGGGGCAGGCCCAGGGTGGCGATGAAGGCGCCCACCAGCCGCTCGCCGGGCAGGTCGATGCCTTCGCCGAAGGCGCCGCCCAGCACCGCGAAGCCCACGCCCTGGCCGCGTTCGACAAAGCGGGCCACGAAGGCGTCGCGCTCGGGTTCCTCCATGCCGCGTGTCTGCGCCCAGTGCGGCAGGTCCGGGTGGCGCTGCGCCAGCCGCTGCCGGGCCAGATCCAGGTACTCGAAGCTGCTGAAGAATGCCAGGTAGTTGCCGGGGCGCTCGTGGAACTGCGCGCCGATGACGTCCACCAGTGCGTCCAGCGAGCGCAAGCGGTCGGCGTAGCGGGTCGAGATCCAGGGCGCGATCCGCACCCGCAGCTGCTCGGCCGCGAACGGCGAAGGCAGGTCGACGTGTGCGGCATCGGCGGGCAATCCTAGCATCTCCTCCACATGCTCCACCGGGGCCAGCGTGGCGGAGAACAGGGTGGCGCTGTGCGCCCCCGCCCAGCGCGCTTCGAGCCAGGGCGCCGGCACCACGTTGCGGATGCGCAGCGTCGGCAGCCGCCGGCCACGCCCGCCCGGTGGTGCCACCCACGGCCCCGCTTCGCACAGCGAGTGCTCGCCGAAGCCTTCGGCGATGCGCACGAAATGCAGCGTTTCGAACACCCAGTTCTGCAGCGCGGGGTCGGGTGCGGGACCGGGTTGCGGGGCCAGCAGATCGAGCAGGGTGTTGCAGGTGTTCTGCAGGGTGGTGGCCCAGTCGTCCGGCAGGCCGTCGGCCAGCGCCTGCGTGCCCTCGGCCGGCGGGAGTTCGCGGGCGAAGGCGCTCCAGCGCCGGTGCAGGGCGTCCATGGCTTTGCGGATGTCCGGGGTCGCCTCGTGCCGCTGGCGCAGGAACTCGTGCGCGTTCAGTGTGGCGCTGTACATGCTGCGCGCGCGGTCGATCAGGTTGTGCGCCTCGTCCACCAGCAGCGCGGTGCGCCAGCCCTGGTCTTCGGCCAGTGCGAACCAGTGCGCGCCCACGTCGAACCAGTGGTTGTAGTCGCCCACCAGCACGTCGCACCAGCGCTGCATCTCCTGGCCGAGGTAGTAGGGGCAGACGCCGTGTGCCAGCGCCAGTGCGCGCAGGCGGTCCCGGTCCAGCCAGGCGGCCTGCGCCGCCGCCTCGCGCGCGGCGGGCAGGCGGTCGTAGAAGCCGCGCGCCAGCGGGCAGGACTCGCCGTGGCAGGCCTTGTCCGGGTGCTCGCAGGCCTTGTCGCGCGCCAGGCGTTCGAGTACCCGCAGCGGCAGGCGCGTGGGAGCGCCCAGCCGCTCCAGCGCGTCCAGCGCCAGCTGCCGGCCGGTGGTGCGGGCGGTGAGGAAGAGCAGGCGGTCGGTGCCCTGGTCGGGCATGGCGCGCAGGCTGGCGAACACCGTGGCCATGGTCTTGCCGATGCCGGTGGGGGCCTGGGCCAGCAGGTGGCGCGCGCGGGTGTTGGCGCGGTACACATCGGCCGCCAGTTCGCGCTGCCCGGTGCGGAACGAGGGAAAGGGAAACGCAAGCGCCGTCAGGGCCTCGTCCCTTGCATGCCGGTGCAGCTGATCGGCCCAGGCCCAGGCGAAGTACCGCTCGCACAGGTCCTCGAAGAAGTCCCGCAGCGCATCGGCGGTGCAGGTCTCGGTCAGCACCGTTTCCTGCCCGCTGTCGATGTCGAAATAGACCAGGGCCACCTCGATCTGCGCCAGTGACAGCTGCTCGCACAGCATCCAGCCGTAGACGCGGGCCTGTGCCCAGTGCAGGGCCTGGTGGTTGGCCGGCACACGACCGGCGTCGCCGCGGCGGGTCTTGATCTCCTCGACGCGCCGGGCCACGGGGTCAAACCCATCGGCCCGGCCCTGCACCACCAGCGGGCCGAAGCGGGCGCTCAGCGCCAGTTCGCGCTGGTAGCCGGCGCCGCGCCGCGCGGTCACGGTCTGGTGCCCCGCGATGCCTTCGACGCCGGTCGGCGAGGGCGTGAAGCGCAGGTCGAGGTCGCCGCTGCGCGCGGTGAAGTGGCACAGCGTGCGCACCGACACGGCGATGTCGACGACCGGAAACATGGGCGGATGAACCAAGGGAAACACCAGAGGGAGCTGGTCATCGTACTGGATATATAGTCAGTCCATCATGGATGACGCATCCGATTCCCCACGCGATCCTGGCCCCGTGCTCACGCGCATCCACCACCGGCGGCTGCGCGAGATCCACCGCTCGGCCGGCTGGCCCTGCCAGGACATGGTCGAGGTGGAACTGCTGGCCGCAGGCCTGCTGGAGCGGCGGCTGGACGAGGGGCGGGAGTCGCTGCGCGTGACGGAAGCGGGCATCCAGGTGCTGGCGCGGGTGTTCGCCGGCAACAAGGCGGCGCGTTCGGCCCACGAGGCCCTGGTGGAGCAGGTGGCCACCGCGATGGCCCGGTCCGGGCGCCTGGCCTGGCGGGGGCTGGCGCTGCGGGTCGCGCTGCCCATGGAACTGCTGACCGGTGAGTCGTCCGAGCTGGTGGCCGCCGAGCCGGCGCCGCAGGGGCTCTGGACCGAGCTGGCCGCGCCCGAGCCACCCCCGGCGCACGGCTGGTGCATGGCCTGTCCCGACGTGTTTTCGATCCGCAACTCTTCGGTGGAGGCCTACCTGGAGCCGGTGGTGCACGAGATCAAGGTGCACCGCTCGGACCTGCTGGGCGACCTCAAGAAGCCGGCCAAGCGCGCGGCCTACCTGGGCATGGCCGGCGCCTGCTGGTACGTGCTGGGGGAAGACACCAAGGGGCGACCCATCGGCGCGCCCGACGAAGTTCCGGCCGAGTGCGGCGTGATGCTGGTCGAGCGCGGTGCGCTGCGGGTGGCGCGCGAGGCGCCCCGGCGTGCGGTGGAGCGGCTGCCCTTCCACGTGTGGATGGCGCTGGCCAAGGCCGGGCCGGCCTGGCGCGAGGACGACCCCTCGCAACAGGCGCTCTGAGCGGGTGCCCGGGCGGCGACGGCTACAATCGTGTGGTCATTGGGGAGTAGCCGCTCTTCATCTCGAAGAGGCCCGCGTCAACACACTTGTCCGTTCCCGGACATGGCGCTGGCAGTCCCGCACCTGGCAAGACCTTTGACCACGATGCTCCGCTGAGAGGCCGGGGTGCGTCGTGGTCAAACGCGTTCTGTGCCGGCCCGTGAAAGTTTCCCCACATGGAATCCCTGCTCGTCTCCACCGGAGTTGTCGCGCTCGCTGAAATCGGCGACAAGACGCAACTGCTGGCCTTCATCCTCGCCGCGCGCTTCAAGAAACCGCTGCCCATCATCGCCGGCATCCTGCTGGCGACCATCGTCAACCACGGCCTGGCCGGTGCGCTGGGCGCCTGGATCACGGCGCAGGTGAGTCCAGAAGTCCTGCGCTGGGTGCTGGGAGCCTCGTTCATCGGCATGGCGGTCTGGACCCTGATCCCCGACAAGATCGAGGAAGAGGAAACCCAGGTCGCACAGAAGCTGGGTGTGTTCGGCGCCACGCTGATCACCTTCTTCCTGGCCGAGATGGGCGACAAGACGCAGATCGCCACGGTGGCCATGGCCGCGCACTACGCGACACCGCTTATGGTGGTGATCGGCACCACCCTGGGCATGCTGATCGCCGACGTGCCGGCGGTGTTTGTCGGCGACCGCCTGGCCAACAGGATCCCGATGAAGCTGGTGCACTCGATCGCCGCCGGCATCTTCGCCGTGCTGGGGGTGGCGACCCTGCTGGGCGCGGGTTCCAGTCTCGGTTTCTGATGAGCGCCAGCCGGGTTGTGGGGCGCCCATGGTAGCCTCGCGCCCGGCATTTCAAGGCAGAGCGTGGGTATACCGCGCAGGAATCAGGACACCATGGGTTCAGTCGGGGACTGGCGCCAGGCGCCAGCGGTGCGGGATATTGCCGCGGGGCTCAAAAGCTGGCCCATCGTCAGCTTCATGGCGCTGAGCGACGTGCGCGCGCGCTACAAGCGCAGCGTGCTCGGGCCGCTCTGGCTGACGCTGGGAACCGCCATCGGCTCCATGGGGCTGGGCCTGCTCTGGAGCGAGCTGATGAAGGTGCCGGCGTCGCAGTTCGTGCCGACGCTCACCGCGGGCCTCATCCTGTGGCAGTTCATCGCCGGCGTGCTGAGCGAATCGAGCACGGTCTACGCGCGCCAGGCCTCGGTGATCCGCAACCTCAGCCTGCCGCTGTCGATCTACCCGCCGCAGCTGGTGCTGCGCCATCTGGTGAACCTGGTGCACAACCTGCCCATCTTCCTGATCGTGGCGCTGGTGTACGGCGTGCCCGTGAGCTGGCACACGCTGCTGGTCGTGCCGGCCATGCTGCTGCTGACCCTCAACCTCTACTGGGTGTGTGTGGTGGTCAGCATCCTGGGCGCCCGCTTCCGCGACCTGGAATACATCATCGGTGCAGTCCTGCCCCTGCTGATGTTCATCAGTCCGGTGTTCTACCGGCCCAACTACCTGCCGTTCAGCGAGGCGATCCTCTGGTTCAACCCGCTGTCGCACGCCATCGAGCTGGTGCGCTCGCCGCTGCTGGGGCACGCGCCGCCGGACTTCGTGATCTGGTCCAACCTGGGCGGCCTGGCCGTCGGACTGTGCCTGGCGTTCTGGCTGTTCAACAACAAGCGCGACCGCATCGCGTTCTGGATCTGAACCATGGCACGGCTGACCCTGAAGAACGTGACGGTCCAGTACCCGATCTACAACAGCCGCAGCTTCTCGCTGCGCAACCAGATCATGCGTGTGAGCACTGGCGGACGCATCGAGAGCGAGGCCGGGCAGGTGAGCGTGGTGACCGCGCTCAAGGACGTGTCTTTCGACCTGCGCGACGGCGATGCGGTGGCGCTGATGGGCCACAACGGTGCCGGCAAGAGCACCATGCTGCGCACCCTGGCGGGGGTCTACACCCCGATCTCGGGCCAGATCGTGCGCGAAGGCCGGGTCTCGACCATGCTGGAACTCGGCGCCGGCATCGACGGCGAACTCTCGGGCTACGAGAACATCACGCGCATGGGCGTGCTGCTGGGCATGAGCCTCAAGGAGATTGAGGCCCATGTGCCGGATATCGAGCAGTTCTGCCAGCTCGGTGACTTCCTGCGCCTGCCGGTGCGCACCTACTCGTCGGGCATGTCGACCCGCCTGATGTTCGCGGTGGCCACCACCGTGCAGCCCGACATCCTGCTGGTCGACGAGATTTTCGGCATGGGCGATGCGGAGTTCCAGGTCAACGCCAAGCGGCGCATGGAGAGCCTGATCGAGAAGGTCGGCATCTTCGTCTTTGCCACGCACAACGACGAACTGATCGAGCGCTACTGCAACCGCTTCTTCCGCCTGGAGCACGGCCACGTGCGCGAGATGACGCGCGACGAGGCCTTGGCCGCCCACTTCGCGGCCACCGGTCGCTGAGCGCTCAGACGATCCGGCGCCGGGCCGCCCCAAGCCGGATCCGCCCCCGCGGGGGGCAGCGACCCGCGCGGCGGCGGAGCGTGGGGGCCTCAGTATCCGGCGCCGGGCCGCCCCAAGCCGGATCCGCCCCCGCGGGGGGCAGCGACCCGCGCAGCGGCGGAGCGTGGGGGCCTCAGTAATGCGGCGGCAGCTCGTCGCGCAGGCTGCGGAAGGCCGGCGGCTGTGACTCGTCGTTGCGCTGTCGCAGCTGGGCCATCTCGTGGATCAGCATCGCGATCTGGTCGTGCTGCCGGGCCACCATGGTGTTGAGCGTCTCGACCAGATCGTCCAGGTAGCTGATCTTGATTTCCAGCTGCGTCAGCCGCTCGCTGTCGGCCGTGTTCATGCCGGCAGGAAACCGTCGACCGAGAGGTAGCGCTCGCCGGTGTCGTAGTTGAAGCCGAGCACCTTCGCACCGGCCGCCAACTCGGGCAACTTCTGCGCGATCGCCTGGAGCGTGGCGCCCGAGGAGATGCCGACCAGCATGCCTTCCTCGCGCGCGCAGCGGCGCGCCATCTCGCGCGCCGGTTCGGCGTCGACCTGGATCACGCCGTCGAGCAGTTCGGTCTTGAGGTTGCCGGGGATGAAGCCTGCGCCGATGCCCTGGATGGGGTGGGGCGCCGGGCTGCCGCCTGAGATCACCGGCGAGGCCACGGGCTCCACCGCGAACACCTTGAGCTGGGGCCAGGCCGCCTTGAGCACCTGGGCGCAGCCGCTGAGGTGGCCGCCGGTACCCACGCCGGTGATCAGCGCGTCCAGGCCTTCGGGGAAGTCGGCGAGGATCTCCTGCGCCGTGGTTCGGGCATGCACCTCGATGTTGGCCGGGTTGTCGAACTGCATCGGCATCCAGGCGCCGGGCGTGCTGGCCACGATCTCCTGCGCACGGGCGATCGAACCCTTCATGCCCTTTTCGCGCGGCGTCAGGTCGAAGCTGGCGCCGTAGGCCAGCATCAGGCGGCGGCGCTCGATGCTCATGCTGTCGGGCATGACGAGGATGAGCTTGTAGCCCTTGACCGCGGCCACCATGGCCAGGCCGATGCCGGTGTTGCCCGAGGTGGGCTCGACGATGGTGCCGCCCGGCTTGAGTGCGCCCGAAGCCTCGGCTTCTTCGACCATGGACAGGGCGATGCGGTCCTTGATCGAGCCGCCGGGGTTGCTGCGCTCGGACTTGATCCACACACTCTGGCTGGCGCCGGCGAACAGGCGGTTGATGCGGATGTGCGGCGTGCCGCCGATGGTCTGGAGAATGTTCTGGGCTTTCATGTCGGGTCCTTGGGTTGCAGGTCGATGGAGGCGGAGTTCATGCAGTAACGCAGGCCGGTGGGTGCGGGGCCGTCCTCGAACACGTGACCGAGGTGGGCACCGCACTGGCTGCAGACGGTTTCGGTGCGCACCATGCCGTGGCTGCGGTCGGTGATCTCGGTGATGGCGCCGGGAATGGCCTTCCAGAAGCTGGGCCAGCCGCAGCCGGCGTCGAACTTAGTGCCCGAGTCGAACAGGTGGTTGCCGCAACAGATGCAGTGGTAGCTGCCGTCGGCCCAGACCTGCTCGTACTTGCCCGTGAACGGGCGCTCGGTGTAGGCGTGCCGCGTGACCTGGAAGGCCGCGGGTTCGGCGCCTTTCTCGGCGAGCAGCTCGCGCCACTCGGCCTCGGTTTTCTGGATCGGGAAGTTGCTCATGGCGGTGCTCCGGAACCACTGGATGGGGTGGAGCGGGCATTGTGCCTGCAGGGCTGCGAGCGTGCAGGCTTCAGCCCTGATCCACCGTGGTTTCCATCAGGCTGCGGCGCACCAGCGGCGGCGCCTCGCCGATGTGGAAGGCCAGCTTGCGCAGCCGCAGCGCCTCGTCCGCGGCGGTGACGCGTTCGAAACGCCGCAGGTGGTCGGTCCAGGATTCGTCCACGATCATTTCGACAAAGCGCCCCGGGTCGTTGAGGTCGTGCAGCAGTTCCCAGGACAGGGCGCCATGGCGCAGCCGGCCGCTGCGGCCTTCGGTGAGCATGAGCTCCCGGAATTCGGCGATCCTGGCCGGATCGATCTGGTACTCGATGGTGATCAGCACCCGCCCGTCCGAGGGCGGCGCGTCGTTGGTCGGCAGCGAAAAAACCCTTCTGGGTGTGAGGTCCGCGGGCTGGCTGGTGTCCGGCCGGAAGCGGTTGACCCCCCACATGACCAGCAGGCCCGACACCGCGGCGATGGCCAGGCAGGTGCGCACGTCCGTGGCGGTGGCGATCTGGCCCCACAGCGCGGCGCCCGCGGCGCTGGCGCCCATGATGGCCATCTGGTAGATGGACATGCCCCGCGCGCGGACCCAGTCCGGCAGGTTCATCTGCATGGTCACGCTCAGGGTGTTGGCGGTGGTGATCCAGGCCGCGCCGCCCAGGAACATGGCCGGCACCGCGAGCCAGGGCGAGGTGACCACCGCCATCACCGCCATCGAGGCGGCCTGCAGCGCGGCGCCGCGGAAGACCAGGCCGTCGCGGCTGTAGCGCTTGCGCAGCCGCGGCAGAAACGCGGTGGAGGCGATGGCGCCGGCGCCCATGGAGGCCAGCAGCAGGGTGAACATGCCCGCGCCACCGCCGTCCATGCCCCTGGCCAGCAGGGGCAGAAGGGCCATCAGCGCGGTGGAATGGAAGAAGAAGATGGCGATGCGCAGCAGCGCGCCCTTGAGTGTTTCAGACTGCAGCACATGCTGCAGGCCCACCCGCATGGCGGACAGGAGGCGCTCGCGGCCAAGCGGGTTGGGCACATGCTCGCGCTGCCAGCGGCTGATGATCACCGCGGCCCCGAGGGACAGCACGGCGTTCAGCAGGAAAACCCAGGCGCTGCCGGCGCTGGCGATCAGGGCGCCGGCCAGCAGCGGTCCGAGGATGCGGGACGCGTTCATCGACACCCCGTTCAGGGCCAGGGCCGCCGGCAGCTGCTGGCGCGGTACAAGTTCGGGAACGATGGCGGCGAACACCGGCCAGCGCATGGCCAGACCGACGCCGTTGGCGAAGGTCAGGGCCAGCAGCACCACGGGCGTGACCATGTCCAGGAACACGAGCACGCTCAGCACCGAAGCGACGGTCGCGACCCAGAGCTGTGTGACGAGGAAGTAACGCTTGCGGTCCAGTCCGTCGGCCAGTGCGCCGCTGGGCAGACCCAGCAGGAAGACCGGCAGGGTCGACGCGGTCTGGACCAGGGCCACCCAGATGGGCTTTTCGGTCAGGGACGTCATCATCCAGGCCGCCGCCACATCGTTCATCCACATGCAGACGTTGGCAAACAGCCAGGCGAACCACAGCATGCGGAAGTCCAGATGCTTCAGCGGTGCCACCGGCGAGGTGTCGGGAGGGGAGTCGGGCATGCGCAGGAGGAAAGAGTGGCAGGCTTCGACTCTGTCACAGGACGCGGCGCGAGGCCTACGTGGAAGTACGCAGAAGCGCCCTCGCGGAGTCCCGCGGAAGACGCACAGACCGCCCGTCCATGCTGGGAAGCCCGCCCGGTTTCGGGCATGATGTGGGGTTTCAAAAC
Organism: Hydrogenophaga sp. NH-16; assembly: GCF_004006415.1. Lineage (NCBI taxonomy): Bacteria > Pseudomonadati > Pseudomonadota > Betaproteobacteria > Burkholderiales > Comamonadaceae > Hydrogenophaga > Hydrogenophaga sp. NH-16. The sequence goes on along the minus strand of NZ_CP029344.1, from coordinate 193,987 downwards.
GAACGACCGTTCTTTTTTGGGCGGCACACACAGGAGATACCCCATGCTGGGCCAGATGCAAAGCCAACCGCTGCTGATTTCCAACCTCATCGTCCATGCGGACCGCCACCACCACAGCACCGAAATCGTCTCGCGGCGGGTCGAGGGCGACATCCACCGCACCACCTGGGGCCAGGTCGCTGCCCGTGCGCGCCGCGTGGCCAACGCGCTGGACAGCCTGCACCTGTCGTTCGGCGACCGCGTGGGTACCCTGGCCTGGAACGGCTACCGGCACCTGGAGCTGTATTTCGGTGTCAGCGGTTCGGGCCGCGTGCTGCACACGCTCAACCCGCGCCTGCACCCCGAGCAGCTGGTCTGGATCGTCAACCACGCCGACGACCGGGCCTTGTGCTTCGACATGAGCTTCCTGCCGCTGGTGCAGGCCGTGCACGCCAAGTGCCCGGGCGTCAAGCACTGGATTGCACTGTGCGACGCCGACAAGCTGCCGGCCGACACCGGTATCCCCGGCCTGCTCAGCTACGAGGCCTGGATCGGCGGGGCAACCGACACCTACACCTGGCCCGAGTTCGACGAGAACTGCGCATCGAGCATGTGCTACACCAGCGGCACCACCGGCAACCCCAAGGGCGCCGTGTACTCGCACCGCTCCACGCTGCTGCACGCCTACGGCGCCGCGTTGCCCGACGCGCTGGGCTGCTCGGCGCGCGATGCCATCCTGCCCGTGGTGCCCATGTTCCACGTCAACGCCTGGGGCCTGCCGTATTCGGCCGCGGCCGTGGGCTGCAAGCTGGTCTTCCCCGGCCCCGCGCTGGACGGCAAGTCGGTCTACGAACTGATCGAAGGCGAGCAGGTCACCATGGCTGCGGGCGTGCCCACGGTGTGGCAGATGCTGCTGGGCCACATGCAGCAGAACGGCGTCAAGTTCAGCACGCTCAAGCGCACCGTCATCGGTGGATCGGCCTGCCCGCCGGCCATGATCGCGGCCTTCAACGACCAGTACGGTGTCGAGGTGCTGCACGCCTGGGGCATGACCGAGATGAGCCCGCTGGGCACGGTCTGCACGCTCAAGAACGCGCAGGTCGCGCTGCCGGCCGACGAGAAGATGAAGGTGCGCCTGAAGCAGGGCCGCAGCGTTTTCGGCGTGGACATGAAGATCGTCAACGAGCTGGGCGAAGAGCAGCCCTGGGACGGCAAGGCCTACGGCGACCTGCTGGTGCGCGGCCCCTGGATCATCGCCAGCTACTTCAAGGGCGAGGGCGGTGACCCGCTGCAGTACGACGCGGCCGGCCGGGGCTGGTTCCCCACCGGTGACGTGGCCACCATCGATGCCGACGGTTTCATGCAGATCACCGACCGCAGCAAGGACGTGATCAAGTCCGGCGGCGAGTGGATCAGCTCCATCGACGTCGAGAACATCGCCATGGCGCACCCCGCCGTGGCCATGGCCGCCTGCATCGGCATGAAGCACCCCAAGTGGGACGAGCGGCCCATCGTGGTGGTGGTGAAGAAGCCCGGCACCGAGGTCACGCGCGACGAGCTGCTGGCCTTCTACGAAGGCAAGATCGCCAAGTGGCAGGTGCCCGACGACGTGGTCTTTGTCGACGCGATCCCGCTGGGTGCGACCGGCAAGATGCAGAAGATGACGCTGCGCCAGCAGCTCGCCGGTTACAAGTTGCCGGGCCTCTGAAAACGTCGCGCAGGCGACCTGCTGCGCTACGGAAGTGCAAGCAGAGTCGCCTGTGCGATAGCGCATAGGGCATTCCCTGAGCGGCGTGCAGAGGTACGGCGCTACGCTGCGGTTTTCACCATCTCAAGGAGACCTCACGTGAAGTTCGCACAGCAGACCGTCGCCGCCGCCGTCCTCCTTCTGGCACTCGGAGCCGCCCACGCCCAGAAGGGCGAGACGGTCAAGATCGCGCTGATCGATCCTCAGACGGGCCTGATGGGCCCGCTGGGCCTGAACCAGATGCGCAGCTGGCAGTTCTTTGCCGAGAAGTTCAGCGCCAACAACCCGGCCGGCGTGAAGTACGAGATCGTGGCCTTCGACAACAAGCTCAGCCCGGCCGAGAGCCTGAACGCTCTCAAGGCCGCGCTGGACCAGGGCGTGCGCTACATCACCCAGGGCAACGGTTCCTCGGTGGCCGGCGCGCTGATCGATGCGATCAACAAGCACAACGAGCGCAACCCCGGCAAAGAGGTGATCCTCCTCAACTACGCCGCGGTCGATCCGGACTTCACCAACAGCAAGTGCAGCTACTGGCATTTCCGTTTCGACGCCGACACCTCCATGAAGATGGAGGCCATGACGACCTTCATGAAGGACCAGAAGGATGTCAAGAATGTCTACCTGCTCAACCAGAACTACTCGCACGGCCAGCAGGTCGCCAAGTTCGCCAAGGAAAACCTGGCACGCAAGCGCCCGGATGTGAAGGTCGTCGGCGAGGACCTTCACCCGCTGGCCCAGGTGCGCGATTTCGCGCCCTACATCGCCAAGATCAAGGCCTCGGGCGCGGACACGGTGATCACGGGCAACTGGGGTTCCGATCTCGCACTGCTGGTCAAGGCGGCCAACGAAGGCGGCTACACCGGCAAGTTCTACACCTACTACACCGGCGTGACCGGCACGCCCACCGCGCTCGGCCAGGGCGGCGAGGGCCGGGTGTTCCAGGTGGCCTACTCGCACTACAACATGGGCGGGCAGATGGGCCAGTGGATGGCCGACTTCAAGGCCAAGTACAACGACGACATGTTCACCGGCGCGATCCCGAGCGCGCTGAACGTGCTGAGCCAGGCGATCGCCAAGGCCAAGTCCACCGATCCGGTGAAGGTCGCGCCCGTGATGGAAGGCCTGAAGGTCGCCAACTACAACGGTGAAGTCGAGATGCGCAAGGTTGACCACCAGCTGCAGCAGCCGCTGTACCTGACGGTCTGGCAGAAGGCCGACAAAAAGTACCCCTACAGCCCGGAAAACACGGGCATGACGCTGGCCCCGGTCAAGGAGTTCCCGTCCTACGTGTCCAGCACGCCGACCAGCTGCCAGATGAAGCGGCCGGGTTGAGCTGACACCCCCGCGCCGCTTCGCGTCACCCCCTCCAGGGGGCAACGCGAGCGGCCCGGCGGAGCCGGTTCCGCCGCGTTCTGGAAGCAGGCACCTCGCTCCGCCGTCGAGTGTCGTGTGGACGGCGTGAAACCGGTGGCCTGAGCGGCCATACTCGGTCCGCTTCCGTTTCCCCTCTCCCAACCGCTTCGCCCTCGAAAGGCCTGTTTCATGGAGTTCTTCATCATCTCCATGCTCAACGGCGTGAGCTACGGCTTGCTGCTGTTCATGTTGAGCTCGGGGCTGACGCTCATCTTCAGCATGATGGGCGTGCTCAACTTTGCGCACGCCAGCTTCTACATGGTCGGTGCCTACATCGGCTACACGTTCTCGGGGCTGATCGGCTTCTGGCCGGCGCTGGTGGTCGCGCCGCTGGCGGTGGGCCTGCTGGGGGCGCTGTTCGAGCGCTTGTCGCTGCGCAAGGTGCACAAGTTCGGTCATGTGCCCGAACTGCTGGTCACCTTCGGCCTGTCCTACATCGTCCTGGAGCTGGTGCAGCTGGTCTGGGGCCGCACGGCGGTCGAGTTCGTGCCGCCCGATGTGCTGCGTGGGCCGGCGTTCACGCTGGTGCACCACGCCGATGACAGTCTGGGCATGATGCTCGGCGCCGCCGGTCAGGCGGTCTGCAGCGCAGAGGGCGTGATCTGCACGCCGTTCCCGGCCACACGGGCTCTCATGATGGGCATCGCGGTGCTGATGCTGGTGTCGCTGTGGCTGCTGCTCACGCGCACACGCATCGGCCTGGTGATCCAGGCGGCGCTGACGCACCCCGAAATGGTCGAGTCCCTGGGCCACAACGTGCCGCGGGTGTTCATGATGGTGTTCGGCGCCGGAACGGGGCTGGCCGGTCTCGCGGGCGTGATCGGTGGCAGCACCTTCGTGACCGAGCCGGCCATGGCCGCCTCGGTGGGCTCGGTGATCTTCGTGGTGGTGGTGGTGGGCGGCATGGGCTCGCTGTCGGGCGCGTTCCTGGCTTCGCTGCTGATCGGCGTCATCCAGACCTTCGCGGTGGGCATGGACCATTCCTTCGTGAGCGTGGCGCAGCAGCTGGGCATGCAGCTGTCCGACGCAGCGTTGAACAACGCGGTGCTCAAGCTCACGCTGTCGCAGGTGGCGCCGATCCTGCCCTACCTGTTCCTGGTGCTGATCCTGATCTTCCGGCCCAAGGGTCTTCTGGGCACCCGGGAGGGTTGAACGACCATGAGCAAGACGCACTACGAATTCAAACCCTGGAACGTCGGCCGCTGGATCGTCTGGTCGTTGTTCGCCATCGTGCTGGCCGTGGCACCGATGCTGTTCACCAGCAACCTGTCGGTCACCATGCTCACGCAGATGGGCATCGCCATCATCGCCTGCCTGTCCTACAACATCCTGCTCGGGCAGGGCGGCATGCTCAGCTTCGGCCATGCCGTCTACACCGGCCTGGGCAGCTATGTCGCGATCCATGCGCTCAACGCGGTCTCCGACGGGCAGTGGCCGATCCCGGTCAGCCTGATCCCGGTGGTGGGCGGTTTTGCCGGCCTGTTCTTTGCCGTCCTGTTCGGCTACGTGACGACCAAGAAGGCCGGCACGCCGTTCGCCATGATCACGCTGGGCATGGCCGAACTGGTGTTCGCGATGTCGCTGATGTTTTCCGACTTCTTCGGCGGCGAGGCCGGTGTCTCGGGCAACCGTGTGGTGGGTGAGCCCTTCATGGGCATCACGTTCGGCCCGCCGGTGCAGGTGTACTACCTGATCGCGGTCTACACCTTCGTCTGTGTGGCGCTCATGTTCGCGTTCACGCGCACGCCGCTGGGCCGCATCCTGAACGCAGTGCGCGACAACCCGGAACGGGTCGAGTTCATCGGCTACAACACGCAGAAGGTGCGCTACCTGGCCTTCATGATCGCGGGCTTCTTCGCCGGCATCGCAGGCGGCCTTGGCGCCATCAACTTCGAGATCGTCACGGCCGAGGTGGTGGGCGCGGCGCGCTCCGGCGGCTACCTGCTGTTCACCTTCCTGGGCGGCGCCACCTTCTTCTTCGGCCCCATCATCGGTGGCGTGCTGATGGTGCTGGCGGTGGTGCTGCTGTCCGAGCTGACCAAGGCCTGGCTGCTCTACCTGGGCCTGATTTTCCTGTTCATGGTGATGTACGCGCCGGGCGGCATCGCCAGCCTGATCATGATGAACCTGCGCGTGGCGTCCTTTGGCCGGCTGCGCGAGATCTGGGTGTCCTATGTGGTGCTGGGCGTGGCGGCGGTGCTGGTGCTGCTGGGGGCCGGCTCGATGGTCGAGATGATCTACCACCTGCAGCTGAACGCGGCCCTGGGCGACACGGTGAAGTACCTTGGCGTGGAGCTGGACACGCGCGCCGGCACGACCTGGTTCGGCGCGGTGTTCGTCACGCTGACCTGCCTGGGCGTGTTCGAGATCGCCCGGCGCCAGTTTGCCGCCCAGTGGTCGGCCATCCAGACCGACATCGAAAAAGAGATCAAGCGCCGGGAGACGGAATGAGCACCGCGACCAACACCCCCGTGCGGCCGCACGAGCAGGCCATGAGCCATGTGCATTCGGGTGGCTATGCGCTGGAGCTGCGCGATCTGCGCAAGAGCTTCGGCAAGACCGAGATCATCCGCGGCGCCAACCTGGCCGTGCGCGCCGGCGAGCGCGTGGCCATCATCGGCCCCAACGGCGCGGGCAAGTCCACGCTGTTCAACCTGATCTCGGGCCGCTTCGCGCCCAGCAGCGGCGAGGTGGTCCTCAACGGTACCCGCATCGACGGCAAGAAGCCCTTCGAGATCAACCGCCTGGGCCTCTCGCGCAGCTTCCAGATCACCAACATCTTCCCCAAGCTCAGCGTGTTCGAGAACCTGCGCTGCAGCGTGCTCTGGAGCCTGGGCTACCGCTATACGCTGTTCCGCTTCCTGGCCGACCTGACCGACGCCAACGACCGGGCCGAGGAGCTGATGAAGATGATCCGGCTCGACAAGAAGCGCGACACACTGGCGATGAACCTGACCTACGCCGAGCAGCGCGCGCTGGAAATCGGCATCACCATCGCCGGCGGCGCCAACGTGATCCTGCTGGACGAACCCACGGCCGGCATGAGCAAGAGCGAGACCAGCCGCTTCATCGAGCTGATCCGCGAGGTGACGGTGGGCAAGACCCTGCTGACGGTGGAGCACGACATGGGCGTGGTGTTCGGCCTTGCCGACAAGATCGCGGTGGTGGTCTATGGCGAGGTGATCGCCTTCGACACGCCCGAGGCGGTGCGCGCCAATCCGAAGGTTCAGGAGGCCTACCTGGGCTCGGTGCTGGCAGACGAGCAGGCCGCCTCGGCCGGTCACTGAAGGAGGGACGCCATGCTGAAGATCCAGAACCTGCACGCCTACTACGGCAAGAGCCATGTGCTGCATGGCGTGGGCTTTGACGTGGGGCAGGGCGAGATCGTCGCGCTGCTGGGCCGCAACGGCTCGGGCCGTTCCACCACCGCCAAGGCCATCATGGGCCTGGTCGACTGCGAGGGCACGATCGACTGGAAAGGCCAGGCCATCCGCGGCCACAAGCCCTTCGAGATCGCGCACCGCGGCATCGGCTACGTGCCCGAGAACCGCGACATCTTCCCCAAGCTCACGGTGCACCAGAACCTGCTGCTGGGCCAGAAGGGCAGCGGCAAGGGCTCGCGCTGGAGCTTCGACGACATGTACGCCATGTTCCCGCGCCTGAAGGAGCGGCAGCACACCGAGGCCGGCGTGCTCTCTGGCGGCGAGCAGCAGATGCTGACCCTGTGCCGCACGCTGATGGGCGACCCCGACCTGATCATCATCGACGAGCCCACCGAGGGCCTGGCGCCCAAGATCGTGGAACTGGTGGGTGAGTATCTGCAGAAGCTCAAGGCGCGCGGCATCTCGGTGCTGCTGATCGAACAGAAGCTGACCATCGCGATGGCGATCTCGGACCGGGCGCTGGTGATGGGCCACGGGAGCATCGTGTTCGAGGGCACGCCGGATTCGCTCCGTGCCGATCCCTACACCCGCAAGGAATGGCTTGAGGTCTGACCCGCAAGCGACAAGTGGCGCTTGTCGCGCTGCACAATTTTCCTAAAATCGCACGACCGTTCGTTTTTGAACTGTTTTCCCGTTTCACCCCAGAGGAGACCCCATGACCGCTGAGTACCAGGTCCACGGCGACGTCGCCGTCATCACGCTGAACAACCCGCCGGTCAACGGCCTGGGCCTGTCCACCCGCCAGGCCATCGTCGAAGGGCTGGAGAAGGCCGAGAACGACGCAGCGGTCAAGGCCATCGTGCTGACCGGTGCCGGCAAGGCTTTCTCGGGCGGTGCCGACATCCGCGAGTTCGGCTCGCCCAAGGCGATCCAGGAACCCAACCTGCTCTCCGTCATCCTGCGCGTGGAGAACACCACCAAGCCGGTGGTTGCGGCGGTGCACAGCGTGTGCATGGGCGGCGGCCTGGAACTCGCGCTCGGCGCGCACTACCGCATCGCCGCCCCCGGCTGCAACGTGGCCCTGCCCGAAGTGAAGCTGGGCCTGATCCCCGGCGCGGGTGGCACGCAGCGCCTGCCGCGCGTGCTGGGCGTGGAAGCCGCGCTGAACATGATCGTCAGCGGCGAGCCCGTCAAGAGCGAGATGCTGGCCCAGCTGCCCGGCCAGAAGCTGTTCGACAAGCTGGCCGCTTCGCCCGAGTCGCTGGCCGAGGAAGCACTGGCCTTCGCCCGCGAGATGGCCGCCAAACACGCCGATGGTTCCGCCTTCCCGCTGGTGCGCAACCTGCCCTGCAAGCACAAGGACGGCGACGCCTACTTCCAGTTCGCGCGCAACATGGTCAAGGGCATGGCCAAGAACTTCCCGGCGCCGGCCAAGTGCGTGGACGCGGTGGAGGCCGCGACCAAGAAGAAGTTCAACGACGGCATGGTGTTCGAGCGCGAGATCTTCATCAACCTGATGTGGACGCCCGAGTGCAAGTCGCTGCGCCACCTGTTCACCGCCGAGCGCGCCGCCAGCAAGATCCCCGACGTGCCGGAAGACACGCCCAAGCGCGAGATCCAGTCGGTGGCCGTCATCGGCGCCGGCACCATGGGCGGCGGCATTTCCATGAACTTCCTCAACGCGGGCATCCCGGTGAAGATCCTGGAGATGAAGCAGGAAGCGCTGGACCGCGGCATCGCGACCATCCGCAAGAACTACGAAGCCCAGGTCAAGAAGGGCAAGCTCAAGCAGGACAAGTACGAGCAGCGCATGAGCCTGCTGAGCACCACGCTGAGCTACGACGAGATCGGTTCGGCCGACCTGGTGATCGAGGCCGTGTTCGAGGAGATCGGTGTCAAGGAAGCCGTGTTCAAGGAACTCGACCGTGTGATGAAGCCCGGTGCCATCCTGGCCTCCAACACCTCGACGCTGGACGTCAACAAGATCGCCAACTTCACCAAGCGCCCGCAGGACGTGGTGGGCATGCACTTCTTCAGCCCGGCCAACGTGATGAAGCTGCTGGAAGTGGTGCGCGGTGACGCGACCGCCAAGGACGTGCTGGCCACCGTGATGGCCATCTCCAAGAAGATCAAGAAGACCGCCGTGGTGTCCGGCGTCTGCGACGGCTTCATCGGCAACCGCATGATCGAGCAGTACGGGCGCCAGGGCGGCTTCCTGCTGGACGAAGGCTGCACCCCCGAGCAGGTGGACAAGGCGATCGAGAAGTTCGGCTTCGCCATGGGTCCGTTCCGCATGGGCGATCTGGCCGGCAACGACATCGGCTGGGCGATCCGCAAGCGCCGCTACCTGGAAAAGCCGGACATGAAGTACAGCAAGACCGCCGACCTGCTGTGCGAGAAGGGCCGCTTCGGCCAGAAGGTGGGCAAGGGCTGGTACGACTACGTCGAAGGCAAGCGCGACGCCATCCCGAACGCCGAGGTGGTGCAGATGATCGAGGAGCACCGCAAGGCACTGGGCATCACGCCGCGCAAGATCTCTGACGAAGAGATCGTGCAGCGACTGGTGTTCTCGCTGGTCAATGAGGCCGCCCACATCCTGGAAGAGGGCATTGCCAACAAGGCCAGCGACATCGACGTGGTCTACATCTTCGGCTACGGTTTCCCGGTGCACCGCGGCGGCCCGCTGAACTACGCCAATGAGGTCGGCCTGTTCAACGTGGTGCAGGCCATGAAGCGCTTTGCGAAGAACCCGCTGGACGACGCGAAGTTCTGGACGCCCGCACCCCTGCTCGCCAAGCTGGCTGCAGAGGGCAAGACCTTCTGATGACCGCACGAATCAAGATTTGAGGAACCCATCATGACCAACGCCGTCATCGTTTCCACCGCCCGCACGCCCCTGACCAAGAGCTGGAAGGGCGCCTTCAACATGACCCACGGTGCCACGCTCGGTGGCCACGCGGTGCAGCACGCTGTTGCGCGCGCCGGCATCGACGCCGCCGAAGTCGAAGACGTGATCATGGGCTGCGCCAACCCCGAAGGCGCGACCGGCGCCAACATCGCGCGCCAGATCGCGCTGAAGGCCGGCCTGCCCATCACCGTCTCGGGCATGACCGTCAACCGCTTCTGTTCCTCCGGGCTGCAGACCATCGCCCTGGCCGCCCAGCGCATCATCGCCGGTGAAGGCTCGGTCTATGTCGCCGGTGGCGTGGAAAGCATCTCCTGCGTGCAGCAGGAAATGAACCAGCACATGCTCAAGGACCTGGCGCTGGAGAAGCAGAAGCCCGAGATCTACTGGAACATGCTGCAGACCGCCGAACAGGTGGCCAAGCGCTACAACATCGGCCGTGACGCCATGGACGAGTACGGCGCCGCCAGCCAGCAGAAGGCCGCGGCTGCGCTGGAGGCTGGGTTGTTCAAGGCCGAGATCGCGCCCATCACCGTGACCGCCGGCGTGGCCGACAAGGTCATGGGCCTGATGACCAAGCAGGTCACGGTCGAGAACGACGAGGGCATCCGCCCCGGCACCACCTTCGACAGCATCCACGGCCTGCGCTCGGCGCTGCCGGGTGGCCTCGTGTCGGCGGGCAACGCCAGCCAGTTCAGCGACGGCGCGGGCGCCTGCGTGGTGATGGACGAAACCCTGGCCGAGAAGAAAGGCCTGAAGCCGCTGGGCCGTTTCCTGGGCTTCGCGGTGGCTGGTTGCGAGCCCGACGAAATGGGCATCGGCCCGGTGTTCGCCATCCCCAAGGTGCTGTCGCGCCTGGGCTTGAAGATGAGCGACATCGACCTGTGGGAGCTCAACGAAGCCTTTGCCGTGCAGGTGATCTACTGCCGCGACAAGCTGGGCATCCCGGCCGACCGCCTGAACGTCAATGGCGGCGCCATCGCCGTGGGCCACCCCTATGGTGTGTCGGGCCAGCGCCTGACCGGCCATGCGCTGATCGAAGGCAAGCGCCGCGGCGCCAAGCGCGTCTGCGTGACCATGTGCATCGGCGGCGGCATGGGCGCGGCCGGCATCTTCGAAGTCCTGTAAACCCGCGCCGCTCGGTCCGAGCAGGAGACTCAGCACATGGGGCCCTACCGGATCGGCGCAGGCGCAGGCTACGCCGGGGACCGCATCGACCCGGCTGTCGATCTGGCCCGGCGAGGGCAGCTGGACGCCCTGGTGTTCGAATGCCTGGCCGAGCGCACGATTGCGCTGGCGCAGCTGCGCCGCCGCGCCGACCCGGCGCAGGGCTTCGACCCGCTGCTGGCGGCGCGCCTGCGGGCGGTGCTGCCCGCCTGCCTGCAGCAGGGCACCACCATCATCACCAACATGGGCGCGGCGAACCCGCTGGCTGCGGGGCATGCTGCGCTGGCGGTGGCGCGCGAACTGCAGCTGCAGCGCCTGCGCGTGGCTGTGGTGCTGGGCGACGACGTGCTGGACTGGGTCCAGAAAAACGACGCGCCGCTGCTCGACAGCGCCGACACGGTGCGCTCGCTGGACGGGCGGCTGATCTCGGCCAATGCCTACCTGGGCGCCGACGCGCTGCTGCCGGCGCTGGCAGCGAAGGCTGACTTGGTCGTCACCGGCCGTGTGGCCGACCCCTCGCTGTTTCTCGCGCCGCTGATGCAGCACTTCGGCTGGGCGGCCGACGACTGGCCGCTGCTCGGCAAAGGCCTGGCCGTGGGCCACCTGCTCGAATGCGCTGCCCAGGTCAGCGGCGGGTACCTGGCCGACCCGGGCCGGGTGGACGTGCCCGGGCTGCACCGCGTGGGCTTTCCGCTCGCCGAGGTGGAGGCCGACGGCGGCGTGGTCATCACCAAGCTGCCGGGCACCGGTGGCCGGGTGGACCGGCTCAGCTGCACCGCCCAGCTGCTGTACGAGGTGGAAGACCCGGCGGCCTACCTGCAGGCCGATGTGACGGGCGACTTCTCACAGGTGCGGTTGACCGACCTGGGCGGGGACCGCGTGCGGGTCGACGGCGCCAGCGGTCGAGCGAGGCCCGACCAGCTGAAGGTCAGCCTGGGCTACAGCGACGGCTTCATCGGCGAAGGCCAGATCTCCTATGCCGGGCCGGGCGCCCGCGCGCGGCGAGCTGGCGCTGGACATCCTGCGCCACCGCCTGGCCGACACGGGGCTGCTGCCCTCGCTCGCCGGGTGCGAACACCGCGCCGAACTGATCGGCGTCAACGCCATGCACGGCGCCGCGCTGGGCACCGACCGCGAGCCCTACGAGGTGCGGGTGCGACTGGCCGTGCGCTGCGCCACGCGCGCGCAGGCCGAGCGCGTGGGCCAGGAGGTGGAGGCGCTCTACCTCAACGGGCCGGCGGCCGGTGGCGGTGTCACACAGTCGGTGCGCGAGGTGGTGGCGGTGGCTTCCACGCTGATCCCGCGCGAGGCGGTGCAGACCCGGGTGGAGGTGCTGGAGTGGGCCGCATGAGCAACGCACCTCGCCGCATCCTGAGGGACATCGCCCTGGCCCGCTCCGGCGACAAGGGCAACCGCGCCACGCTCAGCGTGATCGCGCTGGACCCGGCAGACTTTCCGTTGCTCGAACGCCTGCTGACGGCGGAACGCGTGCAGGCGTTTTTCGCGGGCGTGGTGGGCGGCGAGGTGCAGCGCTTCGTGCTGCCACAGCTGCACGCCGTGCACTTCGTGATGCATGATGCCCTCGCCGGGGGCGTCACCCGTTCGCTGGCGCTGGACGCCCATGGCAAGACCCTGAGCGCGGCGATCCTGGATCTGCCGCTGGACGACTGAGTTCCGATTCACACCACAAGGAGACAAGACGATGCGAACCCTGACCCGAGTCATCGCCGCCGCCGCGGCCACACTGGCCTGCACTGCCGCCCTCGCGCAGACCTACCCGGACAAACCCATCAAGGCCGTGGTGCCGTTTGCCGCCGGCAGCGCCACCGACCAGATCGGCCGCGCCTTCGCGCAGAAGATGCAGGAGGCCCTGGGCCAGCCCATCGTGATCGACAACAAGCCCGGCGTGAACGGCATGCTGGGCGCCGACGCGGTGGCCAAGGCCGCGCCCGACGGCTACACCATCCTCATCGGCACCAACAGCACCAACGCGGCGCTCAAGAGCCTGATGAAGCAGCTGCCCTACGACCAGGACAAGGCCTTCGCGCCCGTGGCCTACATGGGCTCGGTGCCGCTGATCATTGCGGTGAACCCGGACGTGCCGGCCAAGACGCTCAAGGAACTGGTCGACATGGCCAAGGCCAAGCCCAAGAGCATCAACTTCGCCAGCGCCAGCACCTCGCAACTCGTCTCCACCGAGATGCTGGCCGGCATGGCGGGCATCGAGCTGACCAACGTGCCCTACAAGAGCGGCCCTGCCGCGATGACCGACCTGATCGGCGGCGTGGTGCAGATGTTCAGCGCCGACTTCGCGGTGATGCTGCCGCAGGTCAAGGCCGGCAAGGTGCGCGGCCTGGCGGTGACTTCCACCAAGCGTTCGCCCGCCGTGCCCGAGCTGCCCACGGTCAACGAGGCGCTGGGCCTCAAGGACTACGAGCTGATCGCCTACTTCGCCATGTATGTGCCCGCCGGCACGCCCGCCGACGTGATCGCCAAGCTCAACAAGGCGGCCAACGCCGCGGCCAACAGCAAGGAGGTGCAGGAGAAGTTCGCCGGCATCGGCTTCGCGGTCGAACCCGGCACGCCCGAGGACCTGGCCAAGCGCGGTGTGAACGAAACCGCCAAGTGGGCCAAGGCCATCAAGGACGCCAAGATCGAACCGCAATAAGCCGTCAACCTCACCGTTCTCGCCAACCATGAGCCTGCGCCCCACCATCGACTTCCTGCTCAACGACTGGCTGTCGGTCGAGCGCCTGAACCAGCGCGAGCGCTTCGCCGATCACAGCCGCGAGACCTTCGACGCCGTGCTCGACACCTGCGAGCGCATCGCGCGCGAGAAGTACGCGCCGTTCAACCGCCTGGTCGACACGCAGGAGCCGCACTTCGACGGCGAAAAGGTCATCCTGCCGCAGGCCACGCACGATGCGCAAAAGGCCTACGCCGAGAGCGGCATGCTCAGCGCAGCGCAGGACTACGAGATCGGCGGCATGCAGCTGCCGTACACGGTGGAGGCCGCGGCCAACGCGTTTTTCGCGATGGCCTCGGTCTCCATCGGCAGCGGCCTGCTCACCGTGGGCAACGCCAACCTGCTGATGGCGCACGGCAGCGAGGCGCAGAAGCGGGTGTTTGCGCTCAACGAGTTCTCGGGCCGCTGGTCGGGCACCATGTGCCTCTCCGAGCCGCAGGCCGGTTCGTCGCTGAGCGACGTGGCGACGCGTGCGGTGCCCGATGGCACCGGCTTCGAGAGCGACCCGCTCGGTCCGCGCTACCGGCTCAAGGGCAACAAGATGTGGATCTCGGCCGGCGAGCACGAGCTGACCGAGAACATCGTCCACCTGGTGCTGGCCAAGATCCCCGACGAACACGGCAAGCTGGTGCCGGGCGTCAAGGGCATTTCCCTCTTCATCGTGCCCAAGAAGCTGGTCGACACCGACGGCAACCTGACCGGTGAGCGCAACGACGTGGCGCTGGCCGGCCTGAACCACAAGTGCGGCTGGCGCGGCACCACCAACACGCTGCTGAACTTTGGCGAAGGCAAGTACCCGGTGCGCGGTGATGCGGGAGCAATTGGTTATCTGGTTGGTCAACCCGGCAAGGGCCTGCAGTGCATGTTCCACATGATGAACGAGGCCCGCATCGGCGTCGGCATGGCGGCGACCATGCTGGGCATGGCGGGTTACCACGCGAGCCTCGACTACGCGAAGAACCGGCCGCAAGGGCGGCCCATGGGCGCGGGCGGAAAGGATGCGGCTGCGCCTCAGGTCCGCATCATCGAGCACGCCGACGTCAAGCGCATGCTGCTGGCGCAGAAGAGCTACGCAGAAGGCGCGCTCGCGCTCGAACTCTATTGCGCCCGTCTGGTGGACGAACAGCACACCGGCGCGCCCGAAGCCGCCGACGACGCGCGCCTGCTGCTGGAGGTGCTGACGCCGATTGCCAAGAGCTGGCCCAGCGAGTGGTGCCTGGAAGCCAACTCGCTCGCGATCCAGGTGCACGGCGGCTACGGTTACACGCGCGACTTCCCGGTCGAGCAGTACTGGCGCGACAACCGGCTGAACATGATCCATGAGGGCACGCACGGCATCCAGGGCATGGACCTGCTGGGCCGCAAGGTGCTGATGGAAAACGGCAAGGGGCTGGCGCTGCTGGCCGGCCGCGTCAACGCCACCATCGAACGCGCGATCCAGGTGCCCGAACTGGCTGCGCACGCCAACGCGCTGGGCCAGGCCCTGCAGGATGTTGGCGCCACCACCAAGGCCGCCTGGGCCACCGCCAACCCGACCGAGGCCCTGGCCAACGCCGTGCCCTATCTGCAAGCCTTCGGCCACACGGTGCTGGCCTGGATCTGGCTCGACGTGGCCCTGGCCGCGCACGCCGCCGACGACAGCTCGGCGCGCACCGGCCGCCTGGCCGCCGCACGCTTTTTCTTCCACTACGAACTGCCCAAAATCGGCGCCTGGCTGCAGGTGGTGCGCACGCGCGACCTGACCTGCGCCGAGCTGGCCGAAGACGCTTTCTGAACCTTCCCATTCCAAGGAGACATTGATGACCCGCAACATCACCCAACTGTTCGACCTCAAGGGCCAGACGGCGCTCATCACCGGCGGCTCGCGCGGCCTGGGCCTGCAGATGGCCCACGCCCTGGGCGAGGCCGGCGCGCGCGTGGTGATCAGCTCGCGCAAGGCGACCGATCTCGAAGAGGCCACGGCCGAACTGCAGGCCGCCGGCATCGACGCGCGCTGGATCGCCGCCGACTGCCAGCACGAGGAAGACATCCGCCGCCTGACCAGCGAAACGCTGCAGCGCGTGGGCGACGTGGACATCCTGGTCAACAACGCCGGCGCGGCCTGGGGCGCACCGGCCGAAGACCACCCGCTGGAAGCCTGGGACAAGGTGATGAACCTCAACGTGCGCAGCTACTTCCTGCTGAGCCAGCTGATTGCCAAGGGCAGCATGATCCCGCGCAAGCGCGGCAGCATCATCAACACCGCGTCCATCGCCGGCCTGGGCGGCAATCCGCGTGGCATGAACACCATCGCCTACAACACCTCCAAGGGCGCGGTCATCAACTTCACCCGCGCGCTGGCCGCCGAGTGGGGTCCGCACGGCATCCGCGTCAACGCCATCTGCCCGGGCTTCTTCCCCAGCAAGATGACGCAGGGCACGCTCAAGGCCATGGGCGAGGAGCAGCTGGCCGCGCACGCGCCGCTGGGCCGCCTGGGCGACGACGAAGACCTCAAGGGCCTGACCGTGCTGTATGCCTCCGACGCTGGCAAGCACATCACCGGCCAGTGGCTGGCGGTCGACGGCGGCGTCTCGGTCATCACGGGAGGCTGAGTGAAGTTCTCGGTCCACATCCCCTTCGTCGAACTGCTCGGCTTCGAACTGCAGAAGTTCGAGGGCGGCGAGGCCACGATCTGCTTCGACCCCAAGCCCGAACACCAGAACTCGTTCAACGTGGTGCACGGCGGCGCCAGCATGACGCTGCTGGACGTGGTGATGGCGCACGCGGCGCGTTCGGTCGAGCCGGCCATGGGCTGCGTGACGGTGGAGATGAAGACCAGCTTCATGCGCCCCGCCAAGGGCGCGCTGACGGCACACGGCACCCTGCTGCACCGCACCCCGACCATGGCCTTCACCGAGGGGCGCATCGTGGACGCGGCGGGCAAGCTCTGCGCCCACGCCACCGGCACCTTCAAGTTCGTGCCGCGCCTGCCGGTGGGCAAGGGGACGAACGCGCTGAACACACTCAAGACCGACTGATGAGCCATCCCGTCACCCCCGTCGCCTTCGTCACCGGTGCCGCCCGCGGCATCGGCCTGGCCATCGCGCGCTGGTTCTTTCATCAGGGCTACCGGGTCGCGGTGATCGACAACGATGCGTCCACCCTCACGGCCACCGAAGCCACGCTGCGTGCCGATCTGGGCACGCGTTCCAGCGACCTGCTGGTGATCCACGGCGACGTGTCCGACCCGGCGCAGGTGGCGGCCGCGGTGCAGCGCATCGAACAGACCTTCGGCCGGCTCGACGCCCTGGTGAACAACGCGGGTGTCGCCACCTTCAAGCCTATTGGCGAGACCAGCTTCGACGAATGGCGCTGGGTGATGGCGACCAACCTCGACGGCCCCTTCCTCTGCGTGCAGGCCTGTGCGCCGCTGATGCTGAAGAACGGTGGTGGCGCGGTGGTCAACATCGCGTCCATCTCGGGCCTGCGCGCCAGCACGCTGCGCGTGGCCTACGGCACCTCCAAGGCCGCGCTGATCCACCTCACGCGCCAGCAGGCGGTGGAGTACGGCAACGCCGGCATCCGCGTCAACGCCATCGCGCCCGGCCCGGTGGAAACCGAGATGGCGAAGAAGGTGCACACGCCCGCCATCCGCGCGGACTACCACGACACCATCCCCCTGGCCCGTTACGGCTCGCTCGAAGAGATCGCCAACGCGGTCGGCTTCCTGTGCAGCCCGCAGGCCAGCTACGTAAACGGCCAGGTGCTGGCGGTCGACGGCGGCTTCGACGCCGCCGGCGTCGGCCTGCCCACACTGCGCCGCCCCGCCCCCTGAACAACCCAAGGAGACTTCCCATGGCCACCAACCGACAGATCCTGCTGGACAACCGCCCCGAGGGCGAAGCCACCGTCAACAACTTCAAGCTGGTCACCACCGAAACCCCGCCGCTCAAGGACGGGCAGGTGCTGGTGCGCCACCATTTCCTGAGCCTGGACCCCTACATGCGCGGGCGCATGAACGACAGCAAGAGCTACGCCGCCTCGCAGCCTCTGGGCGAAGTGATGATCGGCGGCACGGTCGGCGAGGTGGTCGAGTCGCGCCATCCGAAGTTCCTCACCGGCGACCGCGTGGTCGGCATGGGCGGCTGGCAGGAGTACAGCGTGGTCGACGCGCTGCAGCCCGGCGCGCTGCGCAAGGTCGACACCACGCATGTGCCGCTGTCCTACTACCTCGGCGCGGTCGGCATGCCGGGCGTGACGGCCTGGTACGGCCTGGTGAAGATCATCAACCCCAAGGCCGGCGAGACCATGGTCATCAGCGCCGCCACCGGCGCGGTGGGCAGCGCCTTCGGTGCGCTGGCCAAGGCGCGCGGCTGCCGCGTGGTCGGCATCGCCGGCGGGCCGGAGAAGTGCGCCTACGCCGTGAACGAACTGGGCTTCGACGCCTGCATCGACTACAAGCTGCACAAGGACATGTACAGCCTGGCCAAGGCGCTCAAGCAGGAGTGCCCCAACGGCATCGACGGCTACTTCGAGAACGTGGGCGGCATGGTGCTGGACGCCGTGCTGCTGCGCATGAACGCCTTCGGCCGCATCGCCGTCTGCGGAATGATCGCCGGCTACGACGGCCAGCCGCTGCCCCTGGCCAACCCGGCGCTGATCCTGATCAACCGCCTGAAGGTCGAAGGCTTCATCGTCAGCGAGCACATGGAGGTCTGGCCCGAGGCGCTGACCGAACTGGGCACGCTGGTGGCGCAGGGCAAGCTGCGCCCGCGCGAGACGATCGCCCAAGGCCTGGAGAACGCGCCCGAGGCGTTCATGGGCCTGCTCAAAGGCAAGAACTTCGGCAAGCAGCTTGTCAAGCTGATCTGACATCACCGCGCGGAGGCTGGCATGAACACGACCCACGAAGTCTTCAACCAGCCCGAGCCGCTGGTCGACGTCAACCTGTTCGACGGCAACCGGCCGATGCAGGACGCGCTGAAGTTCAACGCGCCGGCGCTGGTCACCACCCACCTGAGCGCCCTGGGCCAGCAGGTGGGCAGCGCCGAGATGCAGCAGCACGCGCGGCTGGCCAATGTGTTCACGCCGCAGCTCAAGAGCCACAGCCGCTTCGGCCACCGCATCGACCAGGTGGAGTTCCACCCGAGCTACCACGCGCTGATGACGGCGGCCACGGCCTCGGGCCTGCACGGCACACCGTTCTCCGACGCCGAGCAGGCCTCGGGCACGGCCCATGTGAACCGGGCGGCAGCCTTCATGCTCTTCACCGAGCTGGAGCCGTCCATCCTCTGCCCTATCTCCATGACCTACGCGGTCACGCCTGCGCTCAAGGACAACCCGGCCATCTACGCCGATTGGGCGCCGCAGCTCACCAGCCGCGCCTACGACCCGGCGCTCAGGCTGTGGAAGGACAAGCCCGGCGTGACCATGGGCATGGGCATGACCGAGAAGCAGGGCGGCTCGGACGTGCGCGCCAACACCACGCAGGCCGCGCCCGACGGGTCGGATGCCTGGGGCTCTCGCTTCAAGGTGACGGGCCACAAGTGGTTCTTCTCGGCGCCCATGTGCGACGCCTTTCTGATCCTGGCGCAGACGCCCAGCGGCCTCTCTTGCCTGTTCCTGCCGCGCGTGCTGCCGGACGGAACGCTGAACCAGCTGTTCATCCAGCGCCTGAAGGACAAGCTGGGCAACAAGGCCAACGCGAGTGCCGAGGTGGAGTTCGCGGGCGCCACCGCCTGGCTGGTGGGCGAGGAGGGCAGGGGTGTGCCGCAGATCCTGGCCATGGGCACGATGACGCGGCTGGACTGCGCCCTGGGCACCAGCGCGCTCATGCGCCACGCGCTGTCGCTCGCACTCAACCACACCACGCAGCGCAAGGCCTTCGGCAAGGCGCTGATCGAGCAGCCGCTGATGCAGAACGTGCTGGCCGACCTGGCGCTCGAATCCGAGGCTGCGACCGCGCTGGCCCTGCGCCTGGCGCGCAGCTTCGACCGCGCTGCCGTTGACGAACACGAGCGCGTGATGCAGCGCCTGCTCACGCCCGTGGCGAAGTTCTGGATCTGCAAGCGCGGGAGTTATTTCGCGCAGGAAGCCATGGAATGCCTGGGCGGCAACGGCTATGTGGAAGAGGGCGGCGAGGGCATCATGGCCCGCATCTACCGCGAGATGCCGGTCAACAGCATCTGGGAAGGCGCCGGCAACATCATGGCGCTGGATCTGCTGCGCGCCCTGCGCAAGGCCGACGCGGCTGCCGCACTGGCGCACGAACTCGCCCCCGCCAAAGGCATGCACCCCGCACTCGACCAGCTCGCCGCCAGCCTGCCCACGCGCGTGGAGCTGATGGCCACCGAGATCGAAGCCCGCCGGCTCGCGCAGGACGTGGCCCTGGCCGTGCAGGCCGCGCTGCTCGCGCAGACCGCGCCGCCCGCGGTGTTCGCCGCCTTCTGCGACTCGCGCCTGGACGGGCACTGGGGCCACAGCTTCGGCTCGCTGGGCGCCGGCACGGACTTCGCCACCATCATCGCCCGCGCGCAGCCGCGCTGAAACCCCATCACCGACGGAGCCCCGCATGACCACGCCCATCCTCCACCACTACCCGATGTCGCCCTTCGCCGAGAAGGCGCGGCTCATGCTCGGCTTCAAGGGCCTGGCCTGGCAGAGCGTGTACATCCCCAGCGTCATGCCCAAGCCCGACGTGGTGGCGCTGACCGGCGGCTACCGCCGCACGCCGCTGCTGCAGATCGGCGCCGACATCTGGTGCGACACGTCGCTGATCGCCACGGTGCTGGAGCATCTGAAGCCCGAGCCCGCGCTGTTTCCCGAGCACCTCAAGGGCATTGCCCGCATCGTGGCTCAGTGGGCCGACACGGACCTGTTCTGGCCAGCCATGGGCTACACGCTCAGTCCCAAGGGCGCGGCCGCCATGTTCGCCAACCAGCCGCCCGAAGCGGCCCAGGCCTTTGCGGCCGACCGCGGTGCGATGAGCGCGGGCATGACCCGCCTGCGCCCGGGCGACGCCACCAGCGCCTACCGCAGCCACCTGCGGCGCCTGGCGAACATGCTGCACGAGCAACCCTACCTGCTGGGTGAGAAGCCGTGCATCGCCGACTTTGCGGCCTACCACCCGCTGTGGTTCACGCGCGTGGTCAACCCAGCCATGGCCGGCATCCTGGACGCCACGCCCGGCGTGCTGGCCTGGATGGACCGCATGGCCGCCATCGGCCACGGCCAGCCGGCCAAGCTCACGTCCACCGAGGCGATTGCCATCGCCGCCGCGGCCGAGCCCGCGCCGCTGCCCCAGGAGGCCTTCCAGGACGACCACGGCATCGCCCTGGGCAGCCGCGTGACGGTGGCGGCGCAGAGTTTCGGCACCGAGACCACCGAAGGCACGCTGGTCGCCGCCACGCGCACCCACTACACGCTGGCCCGCACCGACGACCGCGCCGGCCGCCTGCACGTACATTTCCCACGCATCGGATATGTACTGAAGGAAGTGAAAGCTTGACCGGAACCACCCTTTATCCCCGCACCCCGGACCTCCAGTGGCGCTGCCTGCCGTTCCATGCGTTGAGCGCCGACACCCTCTACCGCCTGCTGCGCCTGCGCAGCGAGGTGTTTGTGGTGGAGCAGGCCTGCGTCTTCCTCGACATGGATGGTGTCGACGCGCAGTGTCTTCATGTTCTGGGCGAAGTCGTTGACGAGGACGGCACGGCCCACCTGCACGCCAGCACCCGCCTGGTGCCACCGGGCGTGGCCTTTGCCGAGGCCAGCATTGGCCGCGTGGTCACCGCGCCGGCCGCGCGCGGCGGCGGCATCGGCCACGCGCTGATGGCCGAGTCCGTGCGCCTGCTGGAACAGCTCTGGGGCCCGCAGCCCATCCGCATCGGCGCGCAGGCGCACCTGGAGCGTTTCTACAACCGCCACGGTTTCGTGTCGGACGACAAGCCCTACACCGAGGACGGCATCCCGCACATCGAGATGGTCCGTCGCTGAACCACACCACACAGGAGACCAACACGTGATTTCAGACTTCCAAGGCAAGACCGCCGTGCTCACCGGCGCCGGCTCCGGCTTCGGCCTCGAATGCGCCCGCATCGGCGCCAAGCTGGGCATGAACCTGGTATTGGTGGACGTGCAGCAGGACGCGCTCGACAAGGCCCAGGCCGAACTCGAAGCGGCCGGTGCGCAAGTGCTGGCGCGCAAGGTCGACGTGTCCAGCGCCGATCAGATGGAGGCCCTGGCCCAGGCCGTGCAGCAGCGCTTTGGCGCGCCGCACTTCGTCTTCAACAACGCGGGCGTGGGCTCGGGCGGCCTGGTGTGGGAGAACTCTGTCAAGGACTGGGAGTGGGTGCTGGGCGTCAACGTCTGGGGCGTGATCCACGGCGTGCGCCTGTTCACGCCCATGATGCTGGCCGCCGCCAAGGCCGACCCCGCTTACCGTGGCCACATCGTCAACACCGCCAGCATGGCCGGCCTGCTGACGCCGCCCAACATGGGCATCTACAACGTCAGCAAACACGCCGTCGTCAGCCTGAGCGAAACGCTGTACCAGGACCTGAAGCTGGTGACGGACCAGGTCGGCGCCAGCGTGCTCTGCCCGTACTTCGTGCCCACCGGCATCAGCCAGAGCCACCGCAACAAGCCCGCCGGGCTGGCCGACGAGAAGCCCACGCAAAGCCAGCTGATCGGCCAGGCCATGAGCGACAAGGCCGTCAGCTCCGGCAAGATCACCGCCGCCCAGGTGGCCGAGATGGTGTTCCACGCCATGCGGCACGACCAGTTCTACATCTACAGCCACCCCAAGGCGCTGGGCAACGCGCAGAGCCGCTTCGACGCCATCGTGGCAGGTACCAACCCGCCCGACCCGTTTGCCGAACGGCCCGAAATCGGCGAAGGGCTGCGCCAGGCGCTGCGCGCCGGCTAATACCTGCCATGGACAGCGCCACCGGCCACACCCTGTTCGACACCGCCATCGGCGTGTGCGGCATGGCGTGGGGGCCGGCGGGCATCACCGCGGTGCAGCTGCCCGAGCCCACGCCCGAGGGCACGCGCCAGCGCCTGCTGCGCAGCCTGCCGGAAGCGGTGCCCGAGGCCGATCCGCCGCCCCCGGTCCAGTCGGCCATCACCGAACTCAAGGCCGCCCTGCGCGGCGAGCGACCTGCCGACCTGCGCCACCTGCCGCTGGACATGTCGCGCCTCACGCCCTTTCTGCAGCGCGTGTACGAACGCACCCGAGCCATCCCGCCCGGCCAGGTGCTGACCTACGGCGAACTCGCCGCCGAGATGGGCGACAAGCACCTCGCCCGCGCCATCGGTCAGGCCATGGGGGCCAACCCCTTCGCGCCGGTCGTGCCCTGCCACCGCGTGCTGGCGGCGGGCGGCCAGCCCGGGGGCTTCTCGGCCAGCGGTGGCGCCATCACCAAATGGCGCCTGCTGGAGATCGAGGGCTACCGGCCCGGCGGTCAGTCCTCGCTGTTCGACTGACGCACGGTCGCCGAGGCACAAGGTTGTTCGGGTGGCGCCGGGCGGCATTTTTGCTGCACTGCGACAATTCACCGATGCTTTCGCGTTATCTCAAGATGGCCCTGGTGCTGGGCCTGCTCTCTGCCATCGGCCCCTTCGCCATCGACATGTACCTGCCCGCGCTGCCCGACATCGGGCGCAGCCTGGGCGCCGAGGTGGGGGCGGTGCAGCTCACCCTCACTGCGTTCTTCCTCTCCATCGGCCTGGGGCAGCTGCTCTACGGCCCGGTGTCCGACATGGTGGGCCGCAAGCCGCCGCTCTACGCCGGCCTGGCCCTGTTCACGCTGGCCAGCATCGGTTGCGCGCTGGCCACCGATATCCACACCCTGGTGGCGCTGCGCTTCCTGCAGGGCCTGGGCGCTGCCGCCGGCATGGCCATTCCGCGCGCCTCATGTCGCTGCTGATGCTGGTGTTCAGCGTCTCGCCCATCCTCGCGCCGCTGGCGGGCAGCGGCGTGATCGCGCTGACCGGCTGGCGCGGCGTGTTCTGGGTGGTGGCGCTGGCGGCGGTGGCCGGCATGCTGCTGGTGCGCGGCGCGCTGGCCGAAACGCGCAGCGAAGCCGAGCGCGTGGACAGCAGCCTGGGCAGCGCGCTGCGCGCCTACGGTGTGTTGCTGAGCGACCGGCACTACCTGGGCCTGGTGTTCATCGGCGCCTTCGCCATGGCGGGCTTCTTCGTCTACCTGGCCGGCTCGCCCTTTGTGCTCATCAACCACTACGGCCTGAGCCCCACGCAGTACAGCCTGGCGTTCGGCCTCAACGCCGCCGCCTTCATCGGTTCCGCGCAACTCACCGGCCCCCTGGGCCGGCGCTTCGGGCTGGTGCCGCTGGCCAAGGGTGCCGTCACCGCCTGCGGGCTGGTGATGGCGACGCTGCTGGCGTATTACCTGGCCGGTGGCGACCGGCTGCTGGTGCTGGTGTCGCTCTACTTCGTGGCCAGCGCCTTCATGGGGCTGGTGATTCCCACGGTGTCGGTGCTGGCGCTGGAAGCGCACGGCTCGATCGCGGGCACCGCATCGGCCCTCATGGGCACCCTGCAGATGCTCTGCGGCGCGGCGGCCATGGGCATCGTGGGCCTGTTCGCCAACGGCCGGCCGCTGCCCATGGTGGCGGGCATGGCGTCCGGCGCACTGACCGCGCTGGCGCTGACCTGGGTCACCCTGCGCCACCGCCCGCACGCCACCCCCGTGCGGCGCGTGAGGGTTTGATCCTCCTCAGCCGCCGGCGGGCGGGGCGACCGCCAATCCCTCCGCCAGCGCCCGCGCCGACAGCGGCGCACATCCCTCGGCCTTGTTGCTGATCGTCACGTAGGCGTTCTGCCCCGCGCCCGTCACGCCGCGCACCGTGCGCACGATCAGCGCGCGCGTCTCGGCGTCCACGTCGTGGATGCGGTCGTAGGGCTCGTAGGAGCGCTGCGCGTCCTCATAGCCATAGGCGCCGTGCAGCGGGTTCAGGTTCCAGCGGCAGACCATCGGCCCGGGCCAGAGCGCGCGCAGCAGGGGCAACTGCTCGGCCAGACGCGGCATCTTGGCGTGCAGACCCAGGCAGTAGGTGGCGCCGGTCTCCTTGAGCACGGCCGCCAGCTGCGGCGCGATGGCGGGCGAGAGCCACTCCGGGTCGCGCACCTCCACCGCCACCACGCCGTCGGGCGTGGCACCGCGCACATCGGGCAGCGCCCGCAGCAGGGCGCGCAGCCGCTCCAGCAACAGCGGCAGGCGCTGCAACTGCGCAAACGGCAGCGGGCTGAGCTGGAACACCAGCGCGCCCACCTTGTCGCCCAGCCCCGCCAGCGCGGGGGTGATGAACTCCTGCGTCGCCAACACCGGGTCCAGAAACGCCGTGTTGGGCTGGCGGCCCTGGCCCTGTTCGCCGCGCACCAGCGCGTCCGTCACCAGCGCCGGCGCCTTCACCACGAAGCGGAAGTCGTTCGGCACCTGGCCCGCGTAGCGCGCGTACTGCCCCTCGGTCAGCGGGCGGTAGAACGACCGGTCGATGCCCACGCAGCGCAGCAGCGGGTGCTGCGCGTAGGCGGTCAGGCCGTTCTTGGCGAGCACCGCCTCGGTGTACGGCCCCTCGTCCCACACGATGCCGGCCCAGCCCGGGTAGCTCCAGGTCGAGGCGCCCAGGCGGATGCGCGGGTTCAGGCGGGCGGCGAGGGTGCGGGTGGCGTCGTCGGGGGGCAGGGGGAGAACTTCGCTGGAACGGCGGCGCTTGGGCTGGGCCGGAGCAGCGTCATCGTCCACAGGGTCGGGCGCGGTTGCGGGCGGTCTTGATCGGGTGGGTGGCGGTGCGGGTGGTGCACCGAACAGGTCGTCCTGCATGTGAGTCAGCGCCTGCTCACCGCGAAGGCTTGAGCCCTGAGCCATCCTCAAACGCCGCACGCACCGCCGACACCAGCCGCTCGTGCACGCCATAGTGCGCGCCGCCTTCTTCAAAAATCGCCGGCAGCTCCTGCCGCAGCTTGCCGCTCACCGCCCACTGGCTCTGGTGGAGCGACCGGATGATGCGGTCCGCATCCGCGTCCGGCATCTCCACCCAGCGCTTGATGGCGGCGCGCGCTGCGTCGTGCTGGCGCAGCAGCAGGGCCTCTTGCGCCATCTCGTGCTCCACGGTCTGGCGCAGCAGTTCGCTCAGGTAGCGCGTGTGCGCGGTCAGGTCCAGATAGCGCCAGACGTGCTGCGCGTCGTCGGCCTGCAGGAACTCGAAGTTCGTCTCCACCCCGTCGGCGCACACCCGTTGCTGCCCGAAGCGGTAGCCGTCGGCATAGGCCTGCATGAACGGGCGGGACACGACCTCCAGCACCTGGTCGTACTGCGCCCGGCCTTTGGCCGAGCCGGCAATCGTGGCCGACACCGGTACCACGATGTTGGGCGGCACCACCTGGTCTGCCGCCAGCAGGTGGTTCACCAGAAAACGGTGCACCCGTCCGTTGCCATCGGCCAGCGGGTGCAGGTAAACAAACGCGAACGACACCGCCGCCGCCCGCGCCACGCTGTTCGCGCCCCGCGTGCGCCGCTCGGCCGACCGCAGCGCGTCCAGCATGCCCGGCACCATGTCTTCGCCCGGCGCGATGTAGTGCACCAGCTGCGCGCGAAAGCTGCTTTGCCCTACAAACACCGGCGACTGGCGCACGCCCACCCGCAGTGCGCGCGGCCCCAGCACCGCCTGCTGCAAGGTCAGCAGGTGCTCGGGCGACATGGGGTCGCCCAGCCGGCCGCTGAACTCGCCGATGGCCGCGGCAAAGCGGCGTACCTTGTCGTCCTGGTCCGCTTCGTGCTCCACGGCAAAGCTCGCACGCGACTCCTTGAAGGTCAGCCAGGCCGCGCTGCGCAGCAGCAGCTCCGGGCCGTAGGTGTCGTCCAGCCGCTGCACGCCGGCCCCCACGTCGTACAGCCAGCCACGCTCGGCCTCCGGCCCCAGGTAGACCAGCGGGCAGAACTCGGGCGAGCCGGGCAGGTTGTCATTGACGCGCCAGCGCCGCACCCGCTCGGTTCGAGGCGCGGCAAGGTACTGCTCGCCGTCGATGGCGTCCACATAGCCCATGTTGGCCGCCGTGTCGGGCACATCCAGCCGCCGCCCGGTGAACCATTCATATAAGAAAGCGGTGCGGCGCGCGTAGCGGCCCGTGGGCTCATCCCGCACCCAGGCCGCCACCTCGGCCGGGTCCAGCGCGGCAAACAGGCGCGAGAAGAACTCGAAGTGCAGCCGCTCGTACTTCAGCCCGAACTCGAAATGCCCCCGGAAGCTGTCGACCGGCTGGTACTGCGCGGGCCAGGTCAGCATCTCGTGGCCATCGACCACCTCGCGCTGGCGCACGGACCCCAGGCGGCTGCGGCTGAACAGCGGCTGCACGGGGCGGATGCCGTGGACTTGGGCCAGGCGCTGGAAACCGAGGAGGGTGTCGGTCATGGTGGCGTTTGGGTAGAGGGACTTCTATTTTGATAGAAAACAGCCGGATTCATAGAAAAACGCTAGAACCGCAGTCTCTTTGGGTTGAACGAGTGCCCAGATGCTCGCCGCGGGTCAAGACCTGTTCAGGGCGCGGGTGGCGGTTGCCAGTTTGTGACAAGACGTTGCAGAATGGTCGCTCGAACGGACAACAAGCAACAACGTTCCAGACCAGAGGAGGGAGGCCATGGTCCATCTACCCCCGACACCGCCATGCAGCCGGACAGAGTCATCTGGCTGCGTGGCTCTTCATTCAAGCTCTGCAATCGGTTGTCGGTCGATGGGTTTTGCATTGAGTCCCTAGACGTTGTGGATCCAAAATTCTTCAAGATTAAGGGGGAGGCTATGAATCAGTGTGTTATGTGATTTTCAATGCAGCCAGTTAATCGGTTAAAGATTAATTTGGCCAACTGATAGTTATTTATTGACCGATGCCTGTCGCGTATCGCTGCTTTGTACAAGACTGCATGCAGCGGCGCTTGATTGTGAATCGGTTATGTAGCAAGTTAACTGCTTACAGGGATGTTAGATGAAGCTCAGAATATATAATATCCAACTGCTTCCGTTGGATCATGCAAAGACTGGCGACGCTGGGGAGTTTAGGTATATTGAGCTTTTCAAGCACTTTAATGATTCAGTTACACAGTCAATAAAGCAGAAAAGACTTGTTGCTGATGCAAAGCCGTTGATAAATGATTCATTTTTTGCTGCTCTCAACTGCGAAAAGCATGTGTATAAGCAGTTAAAAGAGGATCACACTTTTGTTGTTGGGCGATTTATTAAGTTTCACCAGGCTGGCGAAGTCGAAGATTTGTATACAAAGGCGACTTTATTTAAGGCCCAAAAGGGGCAAGATGCAGTTGCCAATCGCAAAGAGTTTATCTATGTCTTTGATCCTGTTTCGCACTGGCTTGGTATTGAAGAGCAGAACGGGCGACTTCCCAGTCATGGGGCTGTAAAGGGCGCGCTTGAGCAATATCTCCAGCCTTTGGCTGAGCAATTCTTTCCAGACTACACCTTGACCGTAAACTTGGTGTCTCGCGAAGAAGAATTGAACTCTGTTTTGGAACGGGCTGTGGGCTTCACAAAAATTGAAGTCGATATTACGTTTAAGAACGGGCCAACTCAGGATGAGGTTCTTCGGGATATGGCGGCAAACAGTTTGCATCGATTAAAAGTGACCGCTTCTTCGGATCGCGGATCACACATGCCTCGAGTGCCAAAAATCATTGAAGGCGTGGTAAAAAACGCCCCTCAATATGGACAGGCCTCTATTACTTATCTCGAGCAAAATGAAAAGGGCGGAACGAGTATGGCTCGCTATGAGTCTGAATCAAATCCGCAGACCGTGGGGGCGAGGGCGAAAGGCAGTGAGGATCCAATATCGTTTTATGGTCGCCTGGTTGCAAAGATGAAAGAGTTGGCTCGTCGGATTGGTCATTTGGCTGAGGTGGGAAATGTGCAAACAAAATGATCGCTCAAAAAGGCGGCAGCTCTTGCTTAGACTGCCGGGGATTGGGTCATTTATAGAAATATCTTCCGATTATGCCAGCGAAGGGGCGGTAGAGTATTTTGAAAAAATAGCCCCAGCACGCTATTGGCTAAAGTCGTTGGGATGGCCGATTCTCATCTCGATACTTTTGGCGGCAATTCCCTATCCTTGCGGCTGCATGCCAATTTCCTTCAAAATTGAGGCAAAGGCGCATGATCTTGCGCTTTCGCTTATACCGTCGTTGCTTGGTTTTGGAATTGGTGTATATGCCTTGATTTTCGGGCTAAGTGGGGATTTGCTCAAAAAGTTGCAAGATGGGTATGTCAAAAAGGAGCTTGACTCTGGGGTTCCTGCTGCCTCTGCCATGAGCATAAACTCCGCATTTGCGTTTCCATTGGTAACTATGTTGGTTACTATTATTGTTGCGAGTATCGATAAAATTCTGTCGGGTATCCAACTACTGTCTACTGCGACTTGGTTTTTGACCTTCTTTTGTTTGGTTTTGACTTATCAATTGATTGCTTCGCTTTACATATTGGGTAGAGCCGTTATTCTGGATAAGTTCTAATCGCTTGCTCCGTTTGAGCATTGCTCGCAACAAGAATTCCGATCTTCTAGCAGCGATGCAACTCTCAGTTAGTACATCCGTTTGGTTAGTGGTAGGGCGTTTGCTCATGGGTTGTTCCTCGCGCGCACAGCCTGTCTATCCTGCCTCGGACTTCCCTCCCACCCCTGTGGCAAACTCGCCCGCTTCGTTGAAAACCGGGCCGCTGGCGCCCCTTGGGACATGCAGAAAATCATCGCGCAGATCGCGCAGGAGATCCGGGTTGAGCCGCGGCAGGTGCTGGCCGCGGTGGAGTTGCTGGACGGGGGGGCGACGGTGCCCTTCATCGCCCGCTACCGCAAGGAAGTCACCGGCGGGCTGGACGACACCCAGCTGCGCGAGCTGGAGTACCGCCTGGGTTACCTGCGCGAGCTCGAAGACCGCCGCGCGACCGTGCTGAAGGCCATTGACGAGCAGGGCAAGCTGACCGACGCGCTGCGTGTGGCGATTGCCCAGGCGCCGACCAAGCAGGAGCTGGAAGACATCTACCTGCCGTTCAAGCTCAAGCGCCGCACCAAGGGGCAGATCGCCCGCGAATTCGGCATCGAGCCGCTGGCCGACAAGCTGTTTGCCGACCCGACCCTGGACCCGCTGGCCGAGGCGGCCGCCTTCACCAAGCCGCCCGAGGTGCTGGACGACGGCAAGCCGGGCGCGGACTTCTCCACGCCGCAGGCGGTGCTGGACGGGGTGCGCGACATCCTCTCCGAGCGCTGGGCCGAAGACCCGGCGCTGGTGCAAAGCCTGCGCGAATGGCTGTGGAACGAGGGCCTGCTCAAGAGCAAGCGCGTGGCGACCAAGGACGAGAACAACCCGGACGTCGCCAAGTTCCGCGACTATTTTGAATACGACGAGCCGATCGGCCGCGTGCCCTCGCACCGGGCGCTGGCGGTGTTCCGCGGCCGGGCGCTGGAGATTCTGGACGTGAAGCTGGTGCAGCCGGTGGAGCCGGAACCCGGCAAGCCGTCGCTGGCCGAAGGCAAGATCGCGCTGCACCTGGGCTGGAGCCACCAGGCGCGCAAGGCGGACGACCTGATCCGCAAGTGCGTGGCCTGGACCTGGCGCGTGAAGCTGAGCCTGAGCACCGAGCGCGATCTGTTCACCCGCCTGCGCGAGAGCGCCGAGGCGGTGGCAATCAAGGTGTTTGCCGACAACCTGCGCGACCTGTTGCTGGCCGCGCCCGCCGGCCAGAAGGCCGTGATTGGCCTGGACCCGGGCATCCGCACCGGGGTGAAGGTGGCGGTGGTGGACGCGACCGGCAAGCTGGTGGCCACCAACACGGTGTACCCGCACGAGCCGCGCCGCGACTGGGACGGCGCGCTGCACACGCTGGCGCTGCTGTGCCGCCAGCACGGCGTGCAGCTGATCGCCATTGGCAACGGGACGGCCAGCCGCGAGACTGACAAGCTGGCGGGTGACCTGATCAAGATGCTGGCCAAGGCGGGCATCGAAGGCGTGCAGAAGGTGGTGGTGAGCGAGGCGGGCGCCTCGGTGTATTCCGCCAGCGAGTTCGCCGCCCTGGAAATGCCGGACGTGGACGTGAGCCTGCGCGGCGCGGCATCCATTGCCCGCCGCCTGCAGGACCCGTTGGCCGAGCTGGTGAAGATCGACCCCAAATCCATCGGCGTGGGCCAGTACCAGCACGACGTGAACCAGAGCGAGCTGGCGCGCACCCTGGACGCGGTGGTGGAAGACTGCGTGAACGGCGTGGGCGTGGACCTGAACACGGCCAGCGTGCCGCTGCTGACCCGCGTCTCGGGCCTGTCGGGCTCGGTGGCCAAGGCGGTGGTGCGCTGGCGCGAGTCGCACGGCGCGTTCAAGAACCGCCAGCAGCTGCTGGAAGTGAGCGGCCTGGGCGCCAAGACCTTCGAGCTGGCGGCGGGCTTCCTGCGCATCCGCGACGGCGACAACCCGCTGGACATGACCGGCGTGCACCCGGAAACCTATCCGGTGGTGGAGCAGATCATCGAGAAGACCGGCCAGCCGGTGGCGAACCTGATGGGCCGGGCCGACATGCTCAAGACCCTGCGGCCCGAGCTGTTCGCGAACGAGAAATTCGGCGTGATCACGGTCAAGGACATCCTGGGCGAGCTGGAAAAGCCGGGCCGCGACCCGCGCCCGGACTTCCAGGTGGCGCGCTTCAATGAGGGCGTGGACGATATTGCCGACCTGAAGGAAGGCATGGTTCTGGAGGGAACGGTGTCCAACGTCGCGCAATTTGGCGCTTTCGTCGATCTGGGCGTGCACCAGGACGGGCTGATCCACGTCAGCCAGCTGAGCCACAAGTTCGTCAACGACGCGCGCGAGGTGGTCAAGACCGGCGACATCGTCAAGGTGAAGGTGCTGGAAGTGGACGTGGCGCGCAAGCGCATCAGCCTGACCATGAAGCTGGATGCCGCGCCGGCCCGCAAGGACGGCCCGCGCGACAACCGCTACGAACCGGCGCGCGGCGGCCCGCGGGGTGGCTACTCGGGCGGGCAGGGTGGCGGCCAGCGCCAGCCCGAGGCGGCCGGCGCCATGGCCTCGGCCTTTGCCAAGCTGCAGGGTCTGAACAAGCGCTGAGGCGCTGCTGAAACCGCAGGCGGGAGAGGGCGGGCGGGGCTCAAGTCGGGGGCGGGTTGGTCGATAAGAACATCAGATCGATCCACAACACCTTGGACTTCAGACCATGGAACTCGAAGCCCTGCTCAATTACCCCCGCGCACTGCCGGCGATGCCGCGTGCCGTCTCGGACCTGCTGGCCGAGATGAACAAGGACGACCCGAGTCCCAAGCGGGTGGGGGAACTGATCGGACGCGATCCGGCGCTCACCACCCGCGTGCTGCGCCTGTCCAACTCGGCGTTTTTCCGGGTCAGCCGCAAGATCGGCAGCGCCGACGAGGCGGTGGCCTTGCTGGGCATGACCCATGTGCGCTCGCTGGTCATGGCCGCGGCGCTGGGCGGCAGCTTCAAGAGCGTTCCCGGCATCGACCTCAAGCAGTTCTGGCGCTACAGCCTGCAGGCGGCCGACATTGCCAAATCGCTGGCCGGCCTGCTGCACCAGAACCAGGGCAACGCCTTCACGGCGGGCCTGATCCACGCCATCGGCATCCTGGTGATGCACATCGCCATGCCCGACCGCATGGAACCGCTGGACTTCAGCACCCCGCCGCTGGACCTCAACCGCGCGGCCGCCGAACGCGCGATGCTGGGCTACACCTACGCCGAAGTGGGCGCCGGCATGGCCGAGAAGTGGCAGTTCCCGGAAGAAATGGTGTCTGCCCTGTCCAACCAGTTCAGCCCGTTCGAAGGCGACGCCTACGACCCGCTGGCCGGCCTGCTGCACCTGGCGTCCTGGCGCGCGCGCGCCCAGGAGCTGCAGCTGGACGACAACGGCCTGGCCGCCACCTTCCCCGACATGGTCGGCCTGACCCTGGGCCTGGACCTGGACAGCGTGCTGGGCAAGGACCCGTCCGAGTGGTCTTTCTCACAAGCGCTGGGCGCGTTCATGGATTGATCACTCAGTCCTCAAGTCCTCTCGGGAGCCGTCGAAAGCACTGAAAACCAACGGCGGTTTTTTTACACAAGGATGTCTGCCATGCAGCTCGAAAAACTCCTCAAGCAGCCCAGTGCCCTCCCTTCCGCTCCCAAGGTGGTCCGAAAGCTGATGGAAACTTTCGAGCAGGACGACGTGGACCTGCTCAGGGTCGCCGCCCTGATCGAGGACGACCCGGTCCTCACCGCCAAGCTGCTGAAGATGGCCAACTCCGCCTTTTTCGGGCTGCACCGCGCGGTGACCACGGCGCGCGATGCGATCAACGTGATGGGGCTGATCAAGGTGCGCGCCCTGGTGATCGGCGCGGCCCTGGGCGACGGCTTCCACGCCGTCGGCGGCATGAACCTCAACCAGTTCTGGCGCTACAGCCTCAACAGCGCCAACCTCTCGCGCTACATCGCGCTGCCGCTGCGCATGGACGAAAGCACGGCGTTCACCGCGGGCCTGATCCACTGCATCGGCGAGCTGGTGATGCACGCCGGCATGCCCGAGGCCATGATCGACCTGGACCGCAGCATTCCCATGCTCGACCTCAAGCGGGCGCGCGCCGAACGCGGCCTGTTCGGCTACAGCTACGCCGAGGTGGGTGCGGCGCTGGCGCGCGAGTGGAAGTTCCCCAAGAAGATGATCGACTCGATCGAGCACCAGGTGGCGCCGTTCGACAACGACGTCTACGAGCCGATTGCCGGCGTGATCCACATCGCGTCCTGGCGCGCGCGTGCGCAGGAACTTTCGCTGGGCAGCGAGGCGCTGATCAACACCTACCCCGACCCGGTGGGGCTGGTGCTGGGCATCGACCCGGACATCGTGATCGGCGAGGTAATTCCCTCGCTGACCCGCGAGGAAGCCGTCGAGAGCGAGGGCTGAAGCCCGCGCCTCAGCTCTTGAGGCGCAGCATCATGGTCACCGCGCTGGCGATGGCCTGCTCGATGGTGAGCTGCTCGGCAAAGTCCTTGCCGTGCTGCAGCGCACCGAGCCACTTCTTTTCCTGAAGCGACTGGATCCACGACGGGTGCTGCGTGGCGGTGACCACGATGCGCCGCAGGTTCTCGCGGTCTGCCTCGGGCACCTGGCCCGGGCCGAACACCGCGCGCCAGTTGCCCAGCTCGGTGTTGACGCCCTGCTCGGTGAGCGAGGGCACGCCGTAGAGCGTCTTGCGCGAGGAAATCGCCAGCGGCGTGAGCGCCTTCTTTTCGATGTCGGCCTGGAATTCGCTGTAGCTGGAGATCGCCACCTGGGCCTCGCCCTTGTCCAGCAGGGCCGTCGCTTCGCGGCCGCTGGCGGTGGGCAGGTACTTCAGCTTGGTCACGTCCAGCCGCAGCTGGCGGGCGATCATGCCCGCGAGCATGTGGTCCACACCGCCGGCCGAACCGCCGGTGAAGGCGACCTTGCCGAGGTCCTTGCGCATGGCCTCCACCAGCGCGGCCATGGTGGCCGGCTGGGAGCCGGTCTTGGCCACCAGCACCATGTAGTCGTTGGTGAGCCGGGCCACCGGGCTGACCTGGGCCAGCGTCACCTCGGGTCGGCCGACCGCGATCGCACCCAGCATCACCATGCCGCCGACCAGCAGGGCGCCGGGGTCGCTGTTGTAGCGGGCCACGAAGTCGGCCAGGCCGATGGTGCCGCCCTTGCCGCCCTTGTTCTCGTAGCTGATCTTGCCGGCCAGGCCGGCGGCCTGGATGGATGCGCCGAGGGCGCGGCCGGTCTGGTCCCAGCCGCCGCCCTCGCCACCGGGGATGTAGATGCGCATGGACGCCAGCGGCTTCGGGGCCACGCCCGCAGGGGCCTGCGCGCGCAGCACCGGGTGGAAAGCGGCGGCGCTGGCCGCGCCGGCGAGCAGGAGCTGTCGTCGGTGCATTCGTGTGTCTCCTCGGGTTTCGGTTCCAATCGGCATTTCAGTTCCCTCGTCTGTCACTCTGCTGTCAACGGCGTCCGGGTTAACCCGGTGCCGCCCGAATCTGTGTCCACACCCTCATTGCGCTTCTACGCCGGGCCCGCGGCATTGCGCCACCTGCGCGAGCAGGGCCTGCGCCCGCAGCACGTCGGCGCCATTCCCGCTGCGGCGGGCGGCCCCAAGGGGCTGATCCTCGGTCCGCTGGACCGCTTCATCTTCGGCCAGTGGCTGCCGCGCAGCGCCCAGCCGGTCGACCTGGTGGGCGCGTCCATCGGCGCCTGGCGCATGGCCACCGCCTGCCTGGACGACCCCGCGGCGGCGCTGATGCACCTGCAGCGCGAATACATCGCCCAGCATTTCGAGCTGCCGCCCGGAAAGAAGCGCGCCACGCCCGAGCAGATCAGCGGGCAGTTCGCGAGCAACTTACAGCGCTTCTATGGCGGCCGTGTGAACGAGGTGCTGGCGCACCCGCGCTACCGCCTGCACATCGTGGCCTCGCGCGGGCGCCATGTGCTGGCGCGCGACGGCGCCCTGCGCACGCCGCTGGGCTATCTGGGCGCCTTCGTCAGCAACGCGGTGGGCCGCAAGGCGCTGGGCGCCTGGCTGGAGCGGGTGGTGTTCTCCTCGGCGGCCTCGGGCCACGCGGCGCCCCTGCCGTTCGCCACCCACGACTTCCGCACGCGCCAGATTCCGCTCAGCGCCGAGAACTTCATGCCGGCGCTGCAGGCCAGCTGTTCCATTCCCTTCGTGCTGCGGCCGGTGCAGCACATCCCGGGCGCGCCGGCCGGCGCCTACTGGGACGGCGGCATCACCGACTACCACCTGCACCTGCACTACCGCACGCCCGAGGCGTCGCCCATCGTGCTCTACCCGCACTTCCAGCGGGCCGTGGTGCCGGGCTGGCTGGACAAGGCCTGGAAGCGGCGGCATGTGGCCAGCCACGCGCTGGACCGCATGCTGGTGATCGCGCCCGACCCCGGCTGGGTGCGCACCCTGCCAGAGGGCAAGCTGCCCGACCGCAACGACTTCACCCGCTACGGCCAGGACCTGGCGGGCCGCATGAAGGTGTGGAACGGCGCGACCGCGGCGGCCGAACAACTGGCCGACGAGTTCGCCCAGTGGCTGGAGCGGCCCGACCTCTCGCGCGTCGAGCCGCTCTGAAGCGGCTCGCTCAGCCGGCCGGCTGCAGCCGCAGGTGGCGGCCGTACTTGTCGGCCAGGTAGCGCTCGGCGTGTTCGAGCATGAAGTAGCGGAAGGCCTCGGCCGAGGGTGAGAGCAGCTTGGACAGCGTGTGCACCACGTTCCAGGCGCGCACGATGGGCGTGCCCTCGACATCGAGGATGGCGATCAGACCGTGTTCGAGTTCAAGTCCGATGGTGTGCAGCGAGAGGAAGCTGATGCCCATGCCGGCCATCACCGCCTGCTTGATGGTCTCGTTGCTGCCCATCTCCATCACCACGCGCGGCTCCATGCGCGACTTCTCCAGGAATTTCTCCATCGCCGCCCGCGTGCCCGAACCCGGTTCGCGCAGGATGAAGCCGTAGGGCCGCAGGCTCTCCACCGTGGGGTGGCCGATGCGCATCAGCGGGTGGTCCACCGGCGCCACGAACACATGCGGGTGGGCCGCGAAGGGCTCGACGCGCGTGGCCAGTTCGCGGGGCGGGCGGCCCATGATGGCGATGTCCACCTCGTTGCCCTGCAGCATCTTCACCAGCTGCTCGCGGTTGCCCACCTCCAGCCGGATTTCCACCCCCTGGTGTTCGTGCTGGAACTGCGCCAGCAGCGGCGGCAGGAAGTACTTGGCGGTGCTCACCATGCCGATGGTCAGCTGCCCGGCCTCGACCTGCTTGAGGCGCGCAGCGGTGTCCTCGGCGTCCTTGAGCGTGGCCAGCACCTTGCGTGCGTAGACCAGCATGTACTCGCCGGCCGTGGTCAGCGCCACCTGCCGCCCCGAGCGCTCGAACAGCGGCAGGCCGACGTGGCCCTCCAGCTCCTTGATCTGCATCGTGACCGCGGGCGGCGTGAGGTGAAGGGCCTCGGCCGCGCGCGCGAAGCTGAGGTGGCGGGCCACCTCGTTAAACACCCGCAGCTGGCGGAAGGTGGCGTTCTTCATTAAGTAATCGCTTAAGTGAAAGTCAACGATATGTGAATTTACCTTATTTGAATTGCTCCCTACAGTCCCTTCACCCCCTCGAATCCCATTGCATAAAAAGGTGAACGGACATGCTCAAGGCCCTGATCTTCGACGTTGACGGCACGCTGGCCGACACCGAAGGCCTGCACCTGGAGGCTTTCAACCACGCCTTCCGCCAGGAAGGGCTGGACTGGCGCTGGGGGGTGGACGAGTACATCCGCCTGCTGGACATTTCCGGCGGGCGCGAGCGGCTGATGCACTACTGGCAGAGCGTGAACCCCGAGCACAAGGAGGTCGACGCGGGCGCGGTGAAGGATCTGGTGACCCGACTGCACGAGACCAAGACCGCGTACTACGAGAACGCGGTGCTCCAGGGCGCCGTGACCCTGCGGCCCGGCGTGCTGGCGCTGATGAGCGAGGCCCGCGCCCAGGGCCTGCAGCTGGCCATTGCCACCACCACCTCGCCGGTGAACATCGCGGCCCTGCTGCGCACAGCCATCGGCCCCGACTGGCGCGGGCACTTTCTGGCCGTCGGCGATGCTAGCAACGCGCCCATCAAGAAGCCGCACCCGCAGGTCTACATGAAGGTGCTGGCCGACCTGGGCTTCCGCGCCGCCGACTGCGTGGCCTTCGAGGACTCGTCCAACGGCCTGCGCGCCGCGACAGCCGCAGGCCTGAAGACGGTGATCACGCCCAACCGCTTCACCGCCCACCACGATTTCAAGGGTGCGCTGCGCACCGTGGCCGACCTGACGCAGGTCAGCGTGCCGCGGCTGCGCGAGTGGCATGCCCAGTGAGCCCGACCCGTTTCATCCACCGAACGCGCCCCATGTCCGCCATCCGCATCGCCCCCTCCATCCTCTCGGCCGACTTCGCCCGCCTGGGCGAGGAGGTGCGGGCCATCGAAACCGCGGGCGCCGACCTGGTGCACTTCGACGTGATGGACAACCACTACGTGCCCAACCTCACCATCGGGCCGCTGGTCTGCGAGGCGATCCGCCCGCACGTGACCATCGGCATCGACGTGCACCTGATGGTGGAGCCGGTGGACGCGCTGATCCCGCTGTTCGCCAAGGCCGGCGCCAACCTCATCAGCTTCCACCCCGAAGCCAGCCGCCATGTGGACCGCACGCTGCAGCTGATCCGCGACCACGGCTGCAAGGCCGGCCTGGTGTTCAACCCGGCCACGCCGCTTGCGCTGATGGACCACGTCATGGACAAGCTGGACCTGGTGCTTCTGATGAGCGTGAACCCGGGCTTTGGCGGCCAGAAGTTCATTCCGTCCACGCTGGGCAAGCTGCGCGACGCGCGCCGCCGCATCGATGCGGTAAAGGTCGAGACCGGCCGCGAGATCTGGCTGGAAGTGGACGGCGGCGTGAAGGTCGACAACATCGCCGAGATCGTCGCCGCCGGGGCCGACACCCTGGTCGCCGGCAGCGCCGTGTTCGGCGCGCCCGACAACGACGGCGGCTACCGCAACGTGATGCGCCAGCTTCGCCAGAACGCAAGCCCCCACGCTCCGTCGCTTCGCGAGTCGCTGCCCCCCGAGGGGGCGCGTTCTCAGCTTGGGGCGGCCCGGCGCTGAGAACCCCTGCCCAAGCCTCGAATTCCTGAAACCTCCGAAAGCCCTGCCATGACCACGCGCCGCCGCTTCACGCTCACGCAATACCTGATCGAACAACGCCGCCGCTACCCCGGTGCCAGCGGCGACTTCAACGCCCTGCTGCTGGACGTGGCCCTGGCTTGCAAGGCCATCGCGCGCTCGGTCGCCTTCGGTGAACTCGGCGGCGTGCTGGGCAACCCGGGTGCCGAGCCCGAGGTGAGCACCAGCGTCAACGTGCAGGGCGAGGTGCAGAAGAAGCTGGACGTGATCAGCAACGAGTACTTCACCCAGATGACGGAGTGGGGCGGCCACCTGGCGGGCATGGCATCCGAAGAGATGGACCACCCCTACCAGATCCCCGAGACGCAGCAGCGCGGCAAGTACCTGCTGGTGTTCGACCCGCTCGATGGTTCGAGCAACATCGACGTGAACGTGACCGTGGGTTCGATCTTCTCCATCCTGCGCGCGCCGCAGGACGTGATCGACTCCGGCCGCGACGTGGTGGAGGCCGACTTCCTGCAGCCCGGCACGCAGCAGATGGCCGCGGGCTACGCGCTCTACGGCCCCACCACCATGCTGGTGCTGACCGTGGGCAACGGTGTGGCCGGCTTCACGCTGGACCCGAACCTGGGCCAGTTCATGCTGACCCACCCCAACCTGAAGGTGCCCGAGGACACGCAGGAGTTCGCCATCAACGCGTCGAACGCGCGCTTCTGGGAAGCGCCGGTGAAGCGCTACGTGGACGAGTGCCTGGCCGGCAAGACCGGGCCGCGCGGCAAGGACTTCAACATGCGCTGGATCGCGTCCATGGTGGCCGAGGCGCACCGCATCCTGATGCGCGGCGGCGTCTTCATGTACCCGCGCGACACCAAGGACACCAGCAAGCCGGGCCGCCTGCGCCTGCTGTACGAGGCCAACCCCATCGCCATGATCATGGAACAGGCCGGTGGCCGCGCCAGCACCGGCCGCGAACCCATGCTCACCGTCCAGCCCACGGCGCTGCACCAGCGCATCGGCCTGGTCTTCGGCAGCAAACACGAGGTCGAGCGCATCGAGCGCTACCACCGAGAACCCGTGGCCTACAAGGACGACAACCCGCTGTTCGCCGAGCGCTCGCTGTTCCTTGCCTGAGCCTCGCACCGCATTTTTCATCTCCGGAGACAAGCCATGTCAGAACGACATCCCATCATCGCCATCACCGGCTCCAGCGGCGCAGGAACCTCCACGGTGACGCGCACCTTCCAGAACATCTTTCGTCGCGAAGAGCTGACGGCCGCCGTCATCGAGGGCGACAGCTTCCACCGATACGACCGCAAGGCCATGAAGGTGCGCATGGCCGAGGAGGAGGCCAAGGGCAACCAGCACTTCAGCCACTTCGGTGCCGAGGGCAACCTGTTCGAGGAGATCGAAGGCCTGTTCCGCCAGTACGCCACCGACGGCAGCGGCAAGTGCCGCAAGTACCTGCACAACGCCGAAGAAGCGGCGCCCTACCAGCAGGAGCCGGGCACCTTCACGCCCTGGGAAGAGATCCCGGCCGACACCGACCTGCTGTTCTACGAAGGCCTGCACGGCGCGGTGAAGACCGACACCGTGGACATTGCGCGCTACCCCGACCTGCTGATCGGCGTGGTGCCCTCGATCAACCTGGAATGGACGCAGAAGCTGATCCGCGACAAGACCCAGCGCGGCTACAGCCAGGAGGCGGTGGTCGACACCATCCTGCGCCGCATGCCCGACTACGTGAACTACATCGTCCCGCAGTTCGGCCTGACGCATGTGAACTTCCAGCGCGTGCCGGTGGTGGACACCTCCAACCCCTTCATCGCGCGCGACATCCCGAGTGCCGACGAGAGCATGGTGGTGATCCGCTTCGCCAAGCCCAAGGGCATCGACTTCCAGTACCTGCTGTCCATGATCAACGGCTCGTGGATGAGCCGCGCCAACACCATCGTGGTGCCGGGCGGCAAGATGGAGCTGGCGATGCAGCTCATCTTCACGCCCTTCATCTGGCGGATGATGGAACGCAAGAAGCGCGCCCTCGGGCAGGGTTGATCGGGACGAGGAGACAGACATGAAAAACCCGACCCCCGAACTCGCCCGCCAGATGGCCAACGCCATCCGCATGCTCTCCGTGGATGCGGTGGAAAAGGCCAAGAGCGGCCACCCCGGCGCCCCCATGGGCATGGCCGACATCGCCGAAGTGCTGTGGAACCGCCACCTCAAGCACAACCCGGCCAACCCGCACTGGCCCGATCGCGACCGCTTCGTGCTGTCCAACGGCCACGGCTCGATGCTGATCTATTCGCTGCTGCACCTCACGGGCTACGACCTGCCGATGGAGGAGCTCAAGAACTTCCGCCAGCTGCACAGCAAGACGGCCGGCCACCCCGAGGTCGGCATCACCCCCGGCGTGGAAACGACGACCGGCCCGCTGGGCCAGGGCATCAGCAACGGCGTGGGCATGGCGCTGGCCGAGAAGCTGCTGGCGCAGGAGTTCAACCGCCCGGACCACACCATCGTCGACCACTTCACCTATGTCTTCCTGGGCGACGGCTGCATGATGGAAGGCATCAGCCACGAGGCCTGTGCGCTCGCCGGCACGCTGCGCCTCTCGAAGCTGGTGGCCTTCTACGACGACAACGGCATCTCCATCGACGGCCACGTAGAGGGCTGGTTCACCGACGACACGCCCCAGCGCTTCGAGGCCTATGGCTGGCACGTGATTCCGGACGTGGACGGCCACGACCCGGAGGCCATCGAGGCCGCGCTGGTCGCCGCGAAGAAGCAGGGCGTGCGCGCCGACGGCAAGCCCACCCTGATCTGCTGCAAGACGGTGATCGGCATGGGCTCGCCCAACAAGGCGGGCACGCACGACGTGCACGGTGCGGCCCTGGGCGCGGCCGAGGTGCAGGCCACACGCGAGGCGCTGGGCTGGACGGCGGCGCCGTTCGAGATCCCGGCCGACGTCGGCGCCGCGTGGAACGCCCGCGAGCGCGGTGCCGCGGCCGAGCGCGTTTGGCGCCAGCGCTTCGAGGCTTACCGCACCGAGTTCCCCGCCGAGGCGGCCGAGTTCGAGCGCCGCGTGGCGGGCGATCTGCCGGCCGATTTCGAGGCCCGCCTGCCCGCGCTGTTCGAGGGCATCGCGGCCAAGACCGACCCGGTGGCCACGCGCAAGGCCAGCCAGAACGCGCTGGATGCGTTGAGCGCCCTGGTGCCCGAATTCTTCGGCGGCAGCGCCGACCTCACGGGCTCCAACCTGACCAACTTCAAGGGCTGCGTGAAGGCCGGCCGCGACACCTGGGGCAACCACCTGAGCTACGGCGTGCGCGAGTTCGGCATGGCCGCGATCATGAACGGCATCGCCCTGCACAGCGGCCACATCCCCTACGGCGGCACCTTCCTGACCTTCAGCGACTACAGCCGCAACGCCATCCGCATGGCCGCGCTGATGAAGCAGCGCGTGATCCACGTCTTCACGCACGACTCCATCGGCCTGGGCGAGGACGGCCCGACGCACCAGAGCGTCGAGCACGTGCCCAGCCTGCGCCTCATCCCGGGTCTTGACGTGTGGCGCCCGGCCGACGGGCTGGAGACCGCGGTCGCCTGGGCCTGCGCCATCGAACGCCGCGACGGCCCGAGCGCGCTGTGTCTCTCGCGCCAGAACCTGCCGTGTGTGACCGGCCAGGTCACCGCAGGGCAGATCCGCCGGGGTGGCTACGTCCTGTCCGACATGGAGAGCCCACAGGCGGTGATCGTGGCCACGGGGTCGGAGATCGAGATCGCGCTGGCGGCCCAGAAGGTGCTGGCCGCCGACGGCGTGCGCACCCGCGTGGTCTCCATGCCCAGCACCAATGTGTTCGACCGCCAGAGCGAGGCCTACCAGGACAAGGTGCTGCCGCTCTCGCTGCCCACGGTGGCGGTGGAGGCCGCGCACCCCGATTTCTGGCGCAAGTACGTGGGCCGCACCGGCGTGGTGGTGGGCATCGCCACGTTCGGCGAGTCGGCGCCGGCCAAAGAGCTGTACCAGCACTTCGGCATCACGGCCGGGCGCGTGGCCGATGCTGTGCGAACCCTGGCGCACCGCGCTTCGCACCGCCGCGAGGAGCCGCTGCCCGAGCACATCGTCGTGGGAACCCACTGATGGACGCCCGCCTTTTTGACATGGTGCTGTTCGATCTCGACGGCACCCTGGTGGAGACTGCGCCCGAGATCGCCGATGCGGTCAACGACACGCTCACCGGTCTGGGCCATGCGCCCGTGGCGCAGCAGCAGGTGGACGACTGGATCGGACACGGCACGCGCGAGCTGCTGATCAAGGCCCTGGCGCAGGCCCTGGGCATCGCACCGGCCGAGGTGCGCGCGTCCGACGCCTTCGGTCCCATCGAGGCCGAGTTCGGCCAGCACTACCAGGCGCGCTGCGGCACGCGCAGCCACCTCTATCCGAAGGTGCGCGAGAGCCTGGAGGCGCTGCGTGCGGCAGGCGTGAAGCTGGCGGTGGTGACCAACAAGGAAGGGCGCTACACGCAGACCGTGCTGGACGTGCACGGCCTCACGCCGCTGTTTCACCGCGTCATCAGCGGCGACACGCTGCCGGTGAAGAAGCCGGACCCTGCCGCCGTCGACGACTGCCTGCAGCGCTTCGGCGTGGCGCGGGAGCGGGCCGTGTTCGTGGGCGACTCGTCCATCGACGTGGCCACCGCGCGCAACGCCGGCATCGCCGTCTGGGCGCTGCCCTATGGCTACAACATGGGCGAACCCATCGAGGCCTGCGGGCCCGACCGCGTGATCCCCGACCTTTCGGCGTTGACCACCTCGCTGAGCCTGCGTGCCAACGCCGCTTCGGCCTGAACGCCTCTTTTATTTATTTCATCCGGAGACAGAAGACATGAGCCTCAAGATCGGCATCAACGGCTTCGGCCGCATCGGCCGCATGGTGTTCCGCGCGGTGGCGCAGGAAGCGGAGTTCAAGGACATCGAGGTCGTGGCCATCAACGACCTGCTGGAGCCCGACTACCTGGCCTACATGCTGCAATACGACTCGGTGCACGGCCGCTTCAAGGGCACGGTGGCCGTGGACGGGAATCACCTGGTGGTCAACGGCCGCAAGATCCGCCTGACGGCCGAGAAGGACCCGGCGAACCTGAAGTGGAACGAGGTGGGCGCCGACGTGGTGATCGAATCCACCGGCTTCTTCCTGACCAAGGACAGCTGCCAGAAGCACATCGATGCCGGCGCCAAGAAGGTCGTGCAGTCGGCCCCGTCCAAGGACGACACGCCCATGTTCGTGTTCGGCGTGAACCACGCGACCTACGCGGGCGAAGCCATCGTCTCGGCCGCGTCCTGCACCACCAACTGCCTGGCCCCGGTGGCCAAGGTGCTCAATGACCGCTTCGGCATCAAGCGCGGCCTGATGACCACGGTGCACGCGGCGACCGCCACGCAGAAGACGGTGGACGGCCCGTCGAGCAAGGACTGGCGCGGTGGCCGCGGCATTCTGGAAAACATCATCCCGTCGTCCACCGGTGCCGCCAAGGCCGTGGGCGTGGTGCTGCCCGAGCTGAACAGGAAGCTCACCGGCATGGCCTTCCGCGTGCCGACCTCCGACGTGTCGGTGGTGGACCTGACGGTGGAGCTGAACGCCGAGGCCAGCTACGACGACATCTGTGCTGCGATGAAGACCGCCAGCGAAGGGCCGCTCAAGGGCGTGCTGGGCTACACCAGCGACAAGGTGGTCTCCACCGACTTCCGCGGCTGTTCCATGCCCTCGATCTTCGACGCCGACGCCGGCATCGCGCTGGACAAGAGCTTCGTGAAGGTGGTGAGCTGGTACGACAACGAGTACGGCTACACCTGCAACATGATGCGCTTCGTGCAGCACGTGGGCGCGAACTGAACCGGGAGGTCGCGATGAAATTCCTCCGATTCAGCGACGTGTGCCGCAGCGGCTTTGCCCG
Source organism: Hydrogenophaga sp. NH-16 (assembly GCF_004006415.1). Lineage (NCBI taxonomy): Bacteria > Pseudomonadati > Pseudomonadota > Betaproteobacteria > Burkholderiales > Comamonadaceae > Hydrogenophaga > Hydrogenophaga sp. NH-16. Next base: position 149,983 of record NZ_CP029344.1, on the reverse strand, counting down.
CGGCAAACGCGTCTTCATCCGGGCCGATCTCAATGTGCCTCTCTCGCCCCCCACGCATCGCTGCCCCCCCGAGGGGGGCTCAGCCGCCTTGGGGCGGCCCGGCGACGGCTGGGACGACGCCGGCCGCATCACCGAGGACACGCGCGTGCGCGCCTCGATTCCAGCGATCCGGATGGCGCTGGACGCCGGCGCGGCCGTGATGGTCACCTCCCACCTGGGCCGCCCCACCGAAGGCGAGTTCAAGCCTGAAGACTCACTCTCTCCTGTGGCTCGGCGGCTGTCCGACCTGCTCGGCATCGAGGTGCGGCTGGTGTCCGGCTGGGTGGACGGTGGCTTTGCCGTCGGACCCGGCGAGGTGGTGCTGCTGGAGAACTGCCGCCTGAACGTGGGCGAGAAGAAGAACAAGCCCGAGCTGGCCGCCAAGCTGGGCAAGCTCTGCGACATCTTCGTGCACGACGCCTTCGGCACCGCGCACCGCGCCGAAGGCACGACCTACGGCATCGCCGAGACGGCGCCCATCGCCTGCGCCGGCCCGCTGCTGGCGGCCGAGATGGATGCGATTTCCAAAGCGCTGGCCAACCCGAAGCGCCCGCTGGTGGCCATCGTCGCCGGCTCCAAGGTCTCGACCAAGCTGACCATCCTGCAGGCCCTGGCCAAGAACGTCGACGGCCTGATCGTCGGCGGCGGCATCGCCAACACCTTCATGCTGGCCGCGGGTCTGAAGATCGGCAAGAGCCTGGCCGAGCCCGATCTGCTGGGCGAAGCCACGGCCGTGATCGCGGCCATGAAGGCGCGCGGTGCCGAGGTGCCGATCCCCGAGGACGTGGTCTGCGCCAAGGCCTTCGCCGCGGATGCACCCGCGACGGTCAAAGCCGCCACCGAGGTGGCCGACGACGACCTGATCCTGGACATCGGCCCCAAGACCGCGGCCAGGCTGGCCGAGAAGCTCAAGGCCGCCGGCACCATCGTCTGGAACGGCCCGGTGGGCGTGTTCGAGTTCGCCGCCTTCGAGAACGGCACCCAGGTGATCGCCCAGGCGATCGCCGAATCGAGCGCCTTCAGCATCGCCGGTGGTGGCGACACGCTGGCCGCCATTGCCAAGTACGGCATCGAGAAGGACGTGGGCTACATCTCCACCGGCGGCGGCGCCTTCCTCGAAGTGCTGGAAGGCAAGACGCTGCCGGCGTTCGAGATCCTGGCAAAGCGCGCTGAACCCTGAGTTTTTCAATCCCACGGAGACAACCCCATGGCCCTCATTTCCCTTCGCCAGCTGCTCGACCACGCGGCTGAAAACAGCTACGGCCTGCCCGCGTTCAACGTCAACAACATGGAGCAGGTGCAGGCCATCATGCAGGCCGCCGCCGCGGTGGACAGCCCGGTCATCCTGCAGGGCTCGGCCGGTGCGCGCTCCTATGCGGGCGAGCCCTTCCTGCGCCACCTGATCGCCGCCGCGATCGAGATGTACCCGCACATCCCCGTGTGCATGCACCAGGACCACGGCGCCACGCCGGGCGTGTGCTTCCGTTCCATCCAGTCGGGCTTCAGCTCGGTGATGATGGACGGCAGCCTGCTGGCCGACGGCAAGACGCCCGCGAGCTACGAGTACAACGTCAACACCACCCGGCAGGTGGTGGACCTGGCCCACGCCTGCGGCGTGTCGGTGGAAGGGGAACTGGGTTGCCTGGGTTCGCTGGAAACCGGCAAGGCCGGTGAGGAGGACGGCCACGGCGCCGAAGGCGAGCTGGACCATTCCATGCTGCTGACCGACCCCGACGAGGCGGCGGACTTCGTGACCAAGACCCAGGTGGATGCGCTGGCGATCGCCATCGGCACCAGCCACGGCGCCTACAAGTTCACCAGTAAGCCCAGCGGCAAGGTGCTGCGCATCGACCGCGTGAAGGAAATCCACCAGCGCATCCCCAACGTGCACCTGGTGATGCACGGCTCGTCCAGCGTGCCGGAAGACTGGCTGGCGATCATCAACCAGTACGGAGGCGACATGGGCCAGACCTACGGCGTGCCGGTGGAAGAGATCGTCGAAGGCATCAAGAACGGCGTGCGCAAGGTCAACATCGACACCGACCTGCGCATGGCCAGCACCGGCGCCATCCGCAAGCACCTGGCCGAAGACCGCAAGAACTTCGACCCGCGCAAGTTCTACAAGGAGGCCACCAAGGCCATGCAGGCGATCTGCGCGGCGCGCTACGAAGCCTTCGGTGCCGCCGGCATGGCCAGCAAGATCACCAAGGTGCACAGCCTGGAGGCCATGCAGAAGCGCTACGACAAGGGCGAGCTGGCCGCGCAGGTGGCCTGAACAGCACGGGAGGCGCGAGCTGCCCGCGACGAGCTGCGACCGAGACAGGGGCCGGCGCAGCGCCTGCGTTAGATTGCGGGGATGAACCGACCCCTGCACGCCGACCCGTCCGTCATCGATTCGCGCCAGGCCGCCTGGCGGCTGCTGGTGGCCCTGGGCCTGGTGGTGCTGGGCAACAGCAGCATGTACGTGGTGTCGGTGGTGCTGCCCACGGTGCAGACCGAGTTCGGCATCGACCGCGCGAGCGCCTCGCTGCCCTACACCTTCATGATGGTGTGCCTGGGGATCGGCGGCATCTGGACCGGCCGCATGGCCGACCGCCACGGCCTGATGAAGGTGCTCTGGGTGGGTGCGCTGGCGGTGGCGGGCGGCTTTCTCTGGGCCGCGCAGTCGGACAGCATCTGGACTTTTGGCCTCGCGCACGGCCTGCTCGGCCTGCTGGGCGGTGCCTCCACCTTCGCGCCGCTGCTGGCCGACACCTCGCAGTGGTGGAACCGGCGGCGCGGCATTGCGGTGGCCATCTGCGCCAGCGGCAACTACATCGCCGGCGCGCTCTGGCCGCCGCTGGTGCAGCACGGCATCGAAACCATCGGCTGGCGCCCGACCTACACCATCATGGGCCTGGTCTGCGGCCTGGGCATGCTGGCGCTCTCGGGCCTGATGCGCCAGCGCCCACCGCTGGCGCCGCCGGTATCCGCGTCGGTTGCGGGCGCGGCGCCGGCCGCCGACCGCAGCCGCCCCTTCGGCCTCAGCCCTTCCAGCGCCCAGTGGCTGCTCTGCGTGGCGGGTGTGGGCTGCTGCGTGGCGATGTCGATGCCGCAGGTGCACATCGTGGCCTACTGCACCGACCTCGGCTATGGCGCGGCGCGCGGTGCCGAGATGCTGTCCCTCATGCTGGCCAGCGGCATCGTCAGCCGCCTCGTCTCGGGCTTCATCTGCGACCGCATCGGCGGCATCCGCACCCTGCTGCTGGGCTCGGCGCTGCAGGGCGTGGCGCTGCTGCTGTTCCTGCCCTTCGACGGCATGGTGCCGCTGTATGTGGTGTCTGCGCTGTTCGGCCTGTTCCAGGGCGGCATCGTGCCGTCCTACGCGATCATCATCCGCGAGCACTTCGCGCTGCAGGAAGTGGGCGCGCGGGTCGGCGCCGTCATCATGGCCACGCTGATCGGCATGGCGCTGGGCGGCTGGCTCTCGGGCTGGATCTTCGACATGACCGGCAGCTACGACGCCGCCTTCCTCAACGGCATCGCCTGGAACCTGCTGAACCTGGCCATCGCCGGCTGGCTGTACCGGCGCATGCGTGCCGGCGCCGCTCAGCGGACCCAGGCCGGGAAGTAGCCCAGGGCGTCCTGCACGGCGCTGTCGTGGGCCGGCACCACGACCAGATCCGGGTCGGCCTGCATCAGCGCACGCACCTGTTCCAGGCTGGTCTGCGTCTGCGGGGCGTCCCCGTCGACCAGCTTTCCCGCCACCCAGAACTTGGGTGCGCCCTGCCGCAAGGCCGCCAGGGTCCAGGCCGCATCCCCGATGAAGAAATACCGCCGGCCGGAGTCGGTGGTGACGAAGAGGCCCAGCGAGCCCGGGGTGTGGCCGGGCATCGGGACCAGCACCACGGTGCCGTCCTGGTAGAGGTCGAGGCTTTCGGTATAGCCCATGAACGGCACGGGCTGGAACGCCAGCTCCTCCCACCAGATGGCGTCCGCGCCGACCTGCGAGGCCCAGGTGCCTCCGGGGCCGGTGCTCGGAGCGCGCAACCGGGGTCGCTCTGCCGCGGCAATGCCGATCCGCGCTTCCGGGAAGTCCTGCACGCCGCCGGCGTGGTCCCAGTGGCTGTGGCTCAGGATCACGCGCTGCAGCGGCGGCATGCCGGCCCTGTCCAGCTGCGTGCGCGCGCTCACCACCGGCTTGTCGTAGGTGAAGAAGGGCCGCCACCACAGCGGCATGCCTTGCTGGTACTGGGCATCGATCTGCTCGCCCAGGCCGGTGTCGAACAGCAGGTAGTCGTCGTGGTGCTTGATCAGGAACGCCGAGAAGTTGGAGTTCACCTGCCGGGTGATGTCCCCGCCCGGCACCAGCAGGGCCTGCGGCACGGCCACCTGCGAGGTCTTGATGATGGCGAAGCCGACCTTCGGCGGGGAGCCGGGCGGCGGGGAAGCAGGGGGCTGGGAAACGGTCTGGGCCTGCAGCGAGGCGGACACCAGGACCGACAGGAGGAGGGTGAAGACGGACGTGAAGGATCGGAGCATTTTCTGGGCCTTGTGGATGGATGAACCGAGGCTAAAGCCTGGTCCATGCTCCAATGTCAAGCACCGATTCAGAGGGCTCGCCCGCCCGCGCCACCATGAACATCAGCCAGTTCGCCCATGCGGCGGGGGTGTCCACCGACACCGTCCGCTACTACGAGAAACAAGGCCTCATCGGCGCGCCACGGCGCCAGGCCAACCGCTACCGGAGCTACACCGACGCCGATGTCGCCGCGGTGCGGTTCGTGCGGGGCGCGCAGGCACTGGGGTTCTCGCTGGCAGAGATCCGGGCCATCCTGCCGCAGGTGGCGAAGGGCGCCTTCGGCCGCGCCGAGATCGAGCAGCAGCTGCAGGCCAAGATGGCGCAGATCGACGCGCACATGGCGCAGCTCAGGACCCTGAAGAAGGAACTGAAAGCCACCTTTGACGCGCTGCGGTGCGCGCCCACGCAGCCGGTGTCGACCGCGCAGGCCACCGCGCCCGACAGCGGCAGCGGTGCAGGCGCGGCGGTGGTGCGGCGCGCGTTTTCCAGGCGCGCCACGCAGGGTTGAATCCAGCGCCGGGCCGTCCCAAGCTGAATTCGCATCCCCTCGGGGGGCAGCGACCCGCGCAGCGGCGGAGCGTGGGGGCTCGGAATCCAGCGCCGGGCCGCCCCAAGCTGAATTCGCGCCCCCTCGGGGGGCAGCGACCCGCGCAGCGGCGGAGCGTGGGGGTTCGTTTTATTTGCTGCTGACGTATTCCGCCACGGCCGCCATCTCCAGCTCCGTCATCTTCTCCACCACCGCGTGCATCACCGCGTTGTCGTTGGTGCGCTCGCGCTTGTTGAAGGACTTGAGCTGGGTGTGGATGTAGCCCGGGATCTGGCCCGCCAGGCGGGGCAGGTTGGCGGCGCCCTCGGCGTTGGTGCCGTGGCAGCTCACGCAGGCCGGCACGCCGCTGAACTTGTTGCCGTTGTGGAAGATGTAGCGGCCCATGGCGGCGAGCTGCGGGTCTTTGGCTTCTTCGCGCGGGAGCACGAACTTCTCGTAGTACTTGCCCAGCGCCACCATCTCGTCCTGTGTGAGCTTGCTGACCATCTCCACCATGGCCGTGCTCTTGCGCGCGCCGCTCTTGAAAGCGGTGAGCTGCTTGGTGATGTATTCGGCGTGCTGACCCGCCAGACGCGGAAACACCTCGCTGGTCGACTCGCCCTGCGCGCCATGGCACAGGAAGCAGGAGCCGCCCGCGATCTTCTTGGCCCGCGCCTCGTCGGCCTGGGCCCAGGCGGTGGTGCCGGCCAGCGCCAAGAGGGCGAGCAGGGTGAGTCGGTGGGCCTTCATTGCATAACCTCTGACTGATATTTGTTTGCGAAAAAAAGCGCCCCGACGAGACACCGGGGCGCTGCGGGAGTCCGTCAGGCCAGGGTGTCGGCCCAGATGTTGCGCGCCCACGCGTGTGCGTAGCGGCCTTCAAGTTCGCTCGCGGCCGACGACACGCCGCCCGAGCCCGGCACGGCCAGCATGGTCTTCTTCTCGGCGTCGTAGCGGTGCACGCTGGCCACGTGCACCACGTCCTCGTCGGTCACGAAGCTGTAGCAGGTGTTGGCGTATATCGGCAGCTGCGGCGGCTCCTTGCCCTGCAGCAGCGAGACCACGGCCGCGGCGCAGGTCTTGCCATGCTGGTTGGCCATGTGGCCCGACTTGGGCATGCCAGGGGCGATCTGGATCGCGTCGCCCAGCACGTGGATGTTCTTCTTCGCCTTCGACTCGAAGGTCAGGAAGTCCACCTCGCACCAGCGGTTGTTGGCGGTGGCCAGGCCGGTGCGCACGGCGATGTCACCGGCGCGCATGTTGGGCACCACGTTGGCTACCGCGGCCTTGAAGTCGTCGTTGAACTCAAACTTCAGGGTGTTGGTGGAGGCGTCGACCTCGACCACCTTGTGCTTGGGGCGGTACTCGATGATGCCCTTGTAGTGCTCGTCCCAGGCCTTCATGAACAGGCCCTTCTTGGACTGGATGTCGTCGTTGGCGTCGAAGATCACGACCTTGCTCTTGGGCTTGGCCTTCTTGAAGTAGTTGGCCACCATGCAGGCGCGCTCGTAGGGGCCGGGCGGGCAGCGGTACGGTGCCAGCGGGATCGACAGCGCGTAGACGCCGCCATCGGGCATGGCTTCGAGCTGCTTGCGCAGCGCCACCGTCTGCGGGCCGGCCTTCCAGGCGTGCAGCACCTTGTCCTGCGCGCCGGGCTTGGTCATGCCGGCCACCGTGTCCCACATGAAGTCGATGCCGGGCGAGAGGATCAGGCGGTCGTAGGGCAGCTCGCCACCGGCGGCCAGCTTCACCACGCGCTTCTCGGCGTCGATGCTGGTGACCATGTCGCGCACGATCTTCACGCCGTGGCGCTTTTCCAGGTTGTCGTAGGGCGTGGTGATGTCGGCGATGGTCTTGCTGCCCTGGAGCACCAGGTTGGAGATGGGGCAGGAGACGAAGGCCGCATTGGGCTCGACCAGGGTCACCTGGATGCCGTAGTCCGAGAACATGCGCACGTACTTGGCGGCGGTGGCACCCCCGTAGCCGCCACCGACCACCACCACCTTGGGGCCGTAGCCGCCACCTGTGGCGCAACCGGCAAGACCACCAATGCCCGCGAGGACCGAACCGGCGCCCAGGGTCTGAACAAATTGACGACGTTGCATGGTGGGCTCCTTATTTCTTCTGGGCGGCGAAGTAGGCGGCGATGTCCTTGAGCTGCTCGTCGGAGTAGCCCTTGGACAGCTGGTGCATGATGGTTGCGGGCTTGCGGCCGCTCTTGAAGTCCATCAGCTTCTGGTACAGCTCGTCCTTGTCCTTGCCCGCCAACGGCTCGTTGCCCTGCAGGGCACGGCCCTCGGTGCCATGGCAGTTGGCGCAGGCGGCTGCCCACACGCGCACCTGGTTCACCTGGGCCTGCGCTCCCACGGCGGCGGCACACAGGGCGCCCGCCGTCAGCCATTTCATTGTCTTGACCATCGTTGTCTCCACTGGGGTTGGGGAAGGGATCAAAAACTGTAGCAGAGCCCCTCGGTTGGCAGGCAAAGCATCAGTGATTTCGCATATTTAGATGCTTGATGCTAGCACCGGGAAAAACCCTGCCTGAACGGTAAAAACCCTAGAGAAATCAAAGCGGATTTGCGGGGTTTTGTCAGCGCGTCGTCAGTGCGTTGGCCTTTGGCCGGGACATCGGAGGTCCCGTCTGTCAGCGATCCGAAGGAATCCGGGTTTACACTAATCTGTATATAGGCAATCAATCATATAGTTGATTGATTGAAATCAAATTCTTCCGGAGACAGACCAGGTGGACAGCATGCAGTCGGTGTTCGAGTCGGTGGCGCGCTACTTCAGCGTGCTCGGCGAGCCCACGCGCCTGCGCATCCTCCATGCCCTGTGCCAGGAAGAGAAGTGTGTCAACGGACTGATCCGCGAGACCGGGCTGGCCCAGGCCAACGCCTCGCGCCACCTGGGCCTGATGTACCAGGCCGGCCTGCTGTCGCGCCGCCGCGAGGGCACGCAGGTGTTCTACCGCGTGGCCGACCCGCTCTACATCGAACTCTGCCGCACGGTCTCGACGCAGCTGCTGGCCCGCGCCGACGCCGAGTTGTCCCCACCCGGACAGGGCGCCGTTGCGGCGCCCCGCCCATTCCCCGCCAACGAGAAGGAACCCACCAGTGTCTAAAGACCTGAACGACGTGATCGGGCGCGTGCTGCCCGCGCCCGAGAATTTCCTGAGTACCGAGAAGCTGGAACAGGCGCGCAAGGCCCGCCGCCGCTTCATGGGCAATGCCCTGGCCATGGGCGCCGGCGTCGCGGCTTCGGTCGGTGCGGCCAGCCGGGCGATGGCGGCCGGTGCGGAGGGTGAGGACGCCATTCTCAAGCTGCCCGAGCACAGCACGGGCCTGGGCCAGCCGGTGGCCATGGACCCGGGCTACGGCCAGCCCAGCAAGTGGGAAACCAACCTGCGCCGCCGCCAGAGCCCGGGCCTGACCCGCGTCGACCAGGCCTCGGTGAGTTTCACGCCGCTGCAGGGCCTGTTCGGCATCATCACGCCCAGCGGCCTGCACTTCGAGCGCCACCACCAGGGCTGGTGGGACATCGATCCGTCCAAGCACCGCCTGATGGTCAACGGCCTGGTCAAGCGCCAGCGCGTGTTCACCATGGACGACCTGATGCGCCTGCCCAGCGTCTCGCGCATCCATTTCATCGAGTGCGGTGCCAACACGGCGACCGAGTGGGGCAACGTGGCGGTGCCCACCGTGCAGTACACGCACGGCATGGTCAGCTGCTCGGAGTTCACCGGTGTGCTGCTGTCCACCCTGCTGGAGATGTGCGGGTACGACAAGAAGGCCGCCAAGTACGTGCTGGCCGAAGGCGCCGACGGTTCGTCCATGACGCGCACCATCGACATCGAGCGCGCCATGGACGACTGCATCGTGGCCTGGGGCATGAACGGCGAGATGCTGCGGCCGGAGAACGGCTACCCGTTGCGCCTGGTGGTGCCGGGCATCCAGGGCGTGAGCTGGGTGAAGTATCTGCGCCGCATCGAGGTGGGCGACCAGAAGTGGGCGACCAAGGACGAGGCGGTGCACTACATCGACCACATGCCCGATGGCACGCACCGCCAGTACACCGGCATCCAGGAGTGCAAGTCGGTCATCACCACGCCCTCGGCCGGCCAGACGCTGCTGGACAAGGGCTACTACAACGTCACCGGCCTGGCCTGGTCGGGCCGCGGAACGATCAAGCGCGTGGATGTGAGCGTGGACGGCGGCCGCAACTGGCGCACTGCGCGCATCGAAGGCCCGGTGCTGCCCAAGGCGCTGACGCGTTTCAACATCGACTGGGTGTGGGATGGCAAGCCCGCCATCCTGCAGGCACGCGCCATCGACAGCACGGGCTATGTGCAGCCCAAGATCAACCAGCTGCGCGCGGTGCGCGGCACACGGTCGGTCTACCACCAGAACGCCATCCAGAGCTGGCTGGTCGGTGAAAACGGCGAAGTCTCCAACGTGCAGGTGTACTGAATGAAAACCGCGATCCGCTCTTCCTTTCGCGCCATCGCCGCTGCCGCGCTGGTCAGCTCGACCCTCGGTGCCGCCATGGCACAGGACAAACCCTGGGCGAACATGGGCCGTGACGCCACGCCGGCCGAGGTCAAGGCCTGGGACATCGACGTGCGCCCCGACTTCAAGGGCCTGCCGGCCGGTGCCGGCAGCGTGTCCCTGGGCGAGACCGTGTGGGAGTCGCGCTGCGCCTCCTGCCACGGTGCCTTCGGCGAATCCAACGAGGTGTTCACGCCCATCATCGGTGGCACCACCAAGAAGGACATCGAGACCGGGCGTGTGGCCGCGCTGGTGGAGGGTGCCAAGAGCACCGCACCGCAGAAGACCACCATCATGAAGGTGGCCACGCTCTCCACGCTGTGGGACTACATCAACCGGGCGATGCCCTGGAACAACCCCAAGACGCTCAAGCCCGACGAGGTCTACGGCGTCACGGCCTACCTGCTGAGCCTGGCCGAAGTGGTGCCGCCCGACTTCACACTGAGCGACAAGAACATCGCCGAGGTGCAGCAGCGCATGCCCAACCGCAACGGCATGGTGTTCCACGAGCCACTGTGGAAGGTCAATGGCAAGGGCGACGTGAAGAACGTGGCCTGCATGAAGGACTGCGCGGTGGACCCCAAGGTGCATTCCTTCCTGCCCGACTTCGCGCGCGACGCGCACGGCAACATCCAGCAGCAGAACCGCGTGATCGGTCCGGTGCGTGGCGCCGACACCACCCAGCCCGCGCCCAAGGGGCTGATCGGTGCTGCCGCGGCCGCCACCGTGGCACCCGCCGCACCAGCGGCCGGCAAGGGGCCGAATGTGAACAGCCTGCTGGCGGCCAACGCCTGCACCGCCTGCCACGGCGTGAAGAACAAGATCGTCGGCCCCGGCTTCAACGAGATCGCCGCCAAGCACAAGGGCCGGGCCGATGCCGAGGCCTACCTGGTGGGCAAGATCAAGTCCGGTGGTTCGGGGGTGTGGGGCGCGGTGCCCATGCCGCCCCAGCCCCAGATCAAGGACGACGACGCCAAGGCCATCGCGCAGTGGATCGCCACCGGTGCGAAGTGAGTGAAGGACAAGCCAGATTGAATATTCGGATTTACTCGTTAACCCCATTCTTCCCATCACAAGGAGCCACTACCCTATGACCATGCACCTTTCCCGAATCGTCGTGTCGGCGGCCGCGCTGCTGTCGTGTGCCGGCGCCTTCGCGGTCGACGCCGCCGCCGCCAAGGCCCTGGCCGCCAAGAGCGCCTGCCTGGCCTGCCACGCGGTCGACAAGAAGCTGGTCGGCCCTGCCTACAAGGAAGTGGCCGCCAAACACAAGGGCCAGGCCGACGCCGTGGCCGTGGTGGCCGCGCGCATCAAGTCCGGCGGTTCGGGTCTGTACGGCGCGGTGCCCATGCCGCCCCAGCCCGCCCTGAAGGACGACGAGCTGAAACTGCTTGCCGAGTGGGTGCTGGCCGGCGCTCCCGACAAATAATCTCCCATCCCTCTTTTCACCAGGAGTTCAAGATGAACCAATCCCGTCGCACCGCCCTCAAGTCCACCGGCGCGTTCGCCACGCTGGTCTCGCTGGGCATCGTCACCCAGAGCCAGGCCCAGGCCGCCGTCGACCAGGCCAGCTTCCAGGTCAAGACGCTGGAAGACGCCCTCAAGGCCATCGGCGGCACGCCCGCCACCAGCGACCAGGTGTCGGTGGTGTCGCCCGACATCGCCGAGAACGGCGCCGTGGTGCCCGTGGGCGCCACCAGCAAGCTGCCCAACACCACCGAGATGTACCTGATCGTCGAGAAGAACCCGACCCCGCTGTCGTGCGGCTTCATGATCCCGGCCGGCACCGCCGCCGACGTGCAGACCCGCCTGAAGATGGGCCAGAGCACCAACGTGATCGCCGTGGTCAAGGCCGACGGCAAGCTCTTCTCGGCCACCAAGGAAACCAAGGTGACCCTGGGCGGCTGCGGCGGCTGACCGGCCCCGAACCTCCCGAACCTTTTCCCCATTTCATTGAATTGACAGGAGTCCATCATGGCTGATCCGATGCGCATCCGTGCCGCCCTCGCCGGCGACGAAACCACCGTTCGCGTGCTGATGTCCCACCCCATGGAACCCGGTACCCGCAAAGACGCGGCCGGCGCCCTCATTCCCGCCCACTTCATCAAGGACCTGGAAGCCACCCACAACGGCAAGACCGTGCTCAAGGCCATGTTCAGCGGCTCGGTGTCGCAGAACCCCTTCCTGTCCTTCAAGTTCAAGGGCGCGGCCAAGGGCGACAAGGTCGTGGTGAAGTGGGTCGACAACAAGGGCGATTCGCGCACCGACGAAGCCGCGATCGCCTGACACCCCCGCCGCGCGGGATGGGACCACCCCCGCCGCGCTTCGCGCGACCCCCTCCAGGGGGCGTCACCTGCGGCCCGGCGGAGCCGGTTCCGCGGTGACCGCTGGCAGCACGCCGCTGCCACTGCCTTCCACAACAACAGGAGAACACCCATGAAATTCGACGCTCGCCACGCTGCCCTTCTGATGGGTGGCGTTTTCGCGCTGGGTGCGGTGCATGCCCAGGGCAACGCCGCGCTGGACGGCATCAACAAATACCGCGAGATGCTGCAGGACGGCAACCCGGCCGAACTTTTCGAGATGAAGGGTGAGGAACTGTGGAAGCAGAAGCGCGGGCCGAAGAACGCCTCGCTGGAGCAATGCGACCTGGGCAAGGGCCCCGGTGTGCTCAAGGGCGCCTTCACCGAGCTGCCGCGCTACTTCAAGGACACCGGCAAGGTCATGGACCTGGAGACGCGTCTGATCCACTGCATGGTCACGCTGCAGGGTCTCAGCGAGGCCGAGCTGTACAAGGCCGCGCCTTCGATCGGAAAAGGCGAGGGCGCCAACCTGGTGGCCATCACCACCTATGTGGCGACCCAGTCCAAGGGCGAGCGGTTCAATCTGTCGCAAACGCATGCCCAGGAAAAGACCATGTACGAGGTGGGCAAGCGCCTGTTCTTCCAGCGCGGCGGCCCGCACGACTTTGCCTGCTCGTCCTGCCACGGCGTCGACGGTGGCCGCATCCGCCTGCAGGAGCTGCCCAACCTGACCAAGAACCCGGGCGACGGTGTGGGGGTGGCCGCCTGGCCGGCCTACCGCGTGTCGAACTCGCAGATGTGGACCATGCAGAAGCGCCTGAACGACTGCTACCGCCAGCAGCGCTTCCCCGAGCCCAAGTTCGGCAGCGACGCCACCATCGCGCTGCAGGTGTACATGGGTGTGAACGCCAAGGGCGCCGAGTCCATCGTGCCGGCCATCAAGCGCTGATCCGCAGGAGACGACCCATGAAAAAGACCTTTGCCATCGCCCTGTTCCCCCTGACCGTCCTGGCGCTGGGCGCCTGTTCCACCGGCGGTGCCGGTGCCGACTACGACCAGGTGCACGCCAGTGTCGTGAAAGCCTCGTTCCAGCCCAACGGCATCGCCACGCTGGACTACCTCAAGCAGGACGAAGCCAACCGCCTGTGCAGCGCCGCCGACGTGGCTGGCAAGCCGCTGGACGAGAAGACCGCCAAGGCCATTGAGGCCGACGCGCTCAAGACCATCAAGATGCCCAGCGACGGCAAGTTCATCGGAGACTGGAAGGAGGGCGAGAAGATCGCCCAGAGCGGCCGCGGCCTGACCTGGACCGACAAGGCCACCGACGTCAACGGCGGCAACTGCTACAACTGCCACCAGATGGACAAGAAGGAAATCTCCTTCGGCAACCTCGGCCCCAGCCTCTACAACTACGGCAAGCTGCGGGGCGTGAGCGATCCGGATGCGCCGGCCTCCAAGGCCATCGTGGAATACACCTGGGGCAAGCTGTGGAACTCGCGCGCCTACAACGCGTGTTCGCAGATGCCGCGCGCCGGCCACAAGGGCATCCTGAGCGAGAAGAACCTCAAGGACGTGATGGCCCTGCTGCTGGACCCCAAGTCGCCGGTCAACCAGTGACCGGCCGGGCCCGCGCCGGTGCAAGCCGGCGCGGGCCCTCCGGCCAAAAAATTTGACTCAAATATCAGTGTGCAATTGAGAAGGAATGTTTATGAGCTTCAGCCGTCGTGAATTCATGCAGGTGCTGGCCGTCGCCAGTGCGGGCGGCATGGCCCTGAACCACAAGGACGTGCTGGCCGCCAAGCCTGGCGCGGGACAGGCGCTGTACGACCTGCCGAAGTTCGGCAACGTCAGCTTCCTGCACTTCACCGACTGCCATGCGCAGCTCATGCCCATCCACTTCCGCGAGCCCAACGTGAACCTGGGCGTGGCCGACGCCGTGGGCCGGCCGCCGCACATCGTGGGCGAGGCGCTGCTCAAGCACTTCAAGATCCGCCCCGGCACCGCCGAGGCGCACGCCTTCACCTACCTCAACTTCGAGAAGGCCGCGAAGACCTACGGCAAGGTCGGCGGTTTCGCGCACCTGGCCACCCTGGTCAAGATGCTCAAGGCCAGCCGTCCGCACGCCATGCTGCTCGATGGCGGCGACACCTGGCAGGGCAGTGCCACCGCGCTGTGGACCAACGGCCAGGACATGGTCGACGCCTGCAAGCTGCTGGGCGTGAACGCCATGTGCCCGCACTGGGAGTTCACCCTGGGCGAGCAGCGCGTCAAGGAGATCATCGAGAAGGACTTCGCCGGCCAGCTGGACTTCCTGGCGCAGAACGTCAAGACCAACGACTTCGGCGACCCGGTGTTCAAGCCCTACGTCATCAAGGAAATGAACGGCGTGCCCGTCGCCGTGATCGGCCAGGCGTTCCCCTACACCCCGATCGCCAACCCGCGCTACATGGTGCCCAACTGGGAGTTCGGCATCCAGGACGAGAACATGCAGAAGATGGTCGACGAGGTGCGCGCCAAGGGGGCGCAGGCCGTGGTCGTCATCTCGCACAACGGCATGGACGTGGACATCAAGATGGCCTCGCGCGTGACCGGCATCGACGCCATCCTGGGCGGCCACACGCACGACGGCATGCCCGCACCGCTGGTGGTCAAGAACGCCAAGGGCCAGACCCTGGTGACCAACGCCGGCTCCAACAGCAAGTTCCTCGGTGTGCTCGATTTCGACGTGCGCGGTGGCAAGGTGCAGGACTTCCGCTACAAGCTGCTGCCCGTGTTCGCCAACCTGCTGCCGGCCGACAAAGAGATGCAGGCCTACATCGACAAGGTGCGCGCGCCCTACAAGGCCAAGCTCGACGAGACGCTGGCGGTGTCCGAAGGTCTGCTCTACCGCCGTGGCAACTTCAACGGCTCGTGGGATCAGCTCATCGTGGACGCGCTGATGGAGGTCAAGGGCGCCGACCTGGCGTTCTCGCCGGGCTTCCGCTGGGGCACGACCATCCTGCCGGGCCAGGCCATCACGCGCGAACTGATGATGGACCAGGTGGCCATCACCTACCCGACCAGCACGCTGACCGAGATGAGCGGCGAGACCATCAAGACGGTGCTGGAAGACGTCTGCGACAACCTGTTCAACCCCGACCCCTACTACCAGCAGGGTGGTGACATGGTGCGCGTGGGCGGGCTGGCCTACACCTGCGACCCGAATGCGGGTTCGGGCAAACGCATCAGCAACATGATGCTCAATGGCAAGGCGATCGAAGCCAGCAAGACCTACAAGGTGGCGGGCTGGGCGCCGGTGGCCGAAGGCGCCAAGGGCGAGCCGATCTGGGATGTGATGGAGGCCTACTTCAAAAACCACAAGACCATCGCGCCGCGCAAGATCAACACGCCCAAGCTGGTGGGCATGCAGGGCAACCCCGGCATGGTGGTCTGAGGTTCAGTCGCGCGATTCCAGCGCGCGGTTCAGGCGCAGCACGCCAAGCGTGCAGGCTGCGCCCGAGAGCAGGTACAGGCTGACGAAGGCGAGTCCGAAGTGGGCCGACAGGCCCAGCGCCACCAGCGGTGCGAAGGCGGCGCCGAACAGCCAGGCCAGGTCGGACGTGAGCGCCGCACCGGTGTAGCGGAAGCGCGGCGCGAAGTTGGCCGTGACCGTGCCCGAGGCCTGGCCGTAGGACAGGCCCAGCAGGACGAAGCCGATCAGGATGAACAGGTCCTGGCCCACTTCGCCCCCGTTGAGCAACATGGGCGCGAAGCCGCTGAACACGCCGATCAGCACGGCCAGGCTGCCCAGGGTCGTGCGGCGGCCGTAGCGGTCGGCCAGCCAGCCCGAGGCGACGATGGCCCCGGCGCACAGGAAGGCGCCCGCGATCTGCACCACCAGGAAGCCGGTCACCGGCTGCTGGGCGTAGATGTGGATCCACGACAGCGGGAACACCGTGACGATGTGGAACAGCGCGTAGCTGGCCAGCGCGGCGAAGGCGCCGATGAACACGTTGTGGCCCTGCGAGCCCAGCAGTTCACGGGTGGACACGGGCTCGAACTCCTGCCGGTTCAGCAGGCCTTCCTCCTCATGCGCGCTCACCAGCTGCAGGCGGGCGAACAGCGCGACCACGTTGATGGCGAAGGCCACGAAGAAGGGGTAGCGCCAGCCCCAGCTGAGGAAGTCCTCCTGCGACAGGCTGCTGGTGAGGTAGGCGAACAGGCCGGCGGCCAGCACGAAGCCCAGCGGCGCACCGAGCTGGCCGAGCATGGCGTACCAGCCGCGCCGGCCGGCGGGTGCGTTCAGCGCCAGCAGCGAGGGCAGGCCGTCCCATGAGCCGCCCAGCGCCAGGCCCTGGCCCAGACGCAGCACGGTCAGCAGCACGATGGCGGCGGCGCCCAGGCTGGCGTGGCCCGGCAGGAAGGCCATGCCGGCGGTGCAGGTGCCCAGCACGAAGAGGGCGAGGGTGAGCTTGGTGGCGCGGCCCCAGCGGCGCTGCACCGCCATCGACAGCACCGTGCCGATGGGGCGGGTGACGAAGGCCAGCGCGAAGATGCCGAAGGCGAACAGGGTGCCGTCCAGCCGGCTCAGGTGCGGGAAGAACACCGCCGGGAACACCAGCACCGAGGCGATGCCGAAGACAAAAAAGTCGAAGTATTCCGAGGTCCGTCCGATCACCACGCCGACGGCGATGTCGCCCGGGCTGGTGTGTTCGTGGGTCGGGGCGGCGGCGGGCTGGCGGGGCGCGGCGCCGGGCTTTTCAAGGGTGTGGCTGGGCATGTGGGGACTCCGGAGGGCCGGTTTTGAGCGACCCCTATATCGTGACTCGAAGTCCGGCGCATTGACATAGGACAAAACGTCCAATCGAAAACGCTGCGGAAAGCCGATACATTCCCGCCGGTTCCGCAACTGGGGTTTTCCCGGTTCGGCTTGTCGAGAAACCCTCCTGCTCCGCATGCGCCCTACCACACCCCTCCGTCTCGCCGCCTTGCCCCTGCTCGCCAGCCTGCTGACGGGCTGCAGCAAGCTGGTCGTGCTCAACCCCGCCGGCGACGTGGCCGCCCAGCAGGGCGACCTGGTCGTGATCGCCACCGTGCTGATGCTGCTGATCATCGTGCCGGTGATCGCGCTGACCCTGTGGTTCGCATGGCGATACCGCCAGGGCAGCCGGCATGCCGAGACCGACTACGCGCCCGACTGGCACCACTCGACCAAGCTGGAACTGGTGATCTGGGCCGCGCCGCTGGTGATCATCATCGCGCTGGGGGCCATCACCTGGATCACCACCCACAAGCTCGACCCCTACCGCCCGCTGGACCGCATCTCCGAGCAGAAGGCCCTGCCCGAGAACGTGAAGCCGCTGGAGGTGCAGGTGGTGTCGCTGGACTGGAAGTGGCTGTTCGTGCTGCCCGAGCAGGGCATCGCCACCGTCAACGAGCTGGCCGCGCCGGTGGACCGCCCGATCCGCTTCACGCTGACCTCCAGCACCACCATGAACGCGTTCTACGTGCCCGACCTGGCCGGCATGATCTACACCATGCCCGGCATGCAGACCGAGCTGAACGCGGTGATCAACCAGCCCGGCGTGTTCCGCGGCATGTCCTCGCACTACAGCGGCGCCGGCTTCTCGGGCATGCACTTCCGCTTCCACGGCCTGAGCGAACAGGACTTCGAGCAGTGGGTGGCCAGGGCCAAGGCCGAGGGCCAGCCGCTGACCCGCCAGGCCTACCTGGCGCTCGCCAAGCCCAGCGAGCGCCACCCGGTGGAGCGCTTCTCGTCGGTCGAGGACGGCCTGTTCGACCGCGTGGTCGGCCTCTGCGTGGAAGAGGGCAAGACCTGCATGCACCAGGTGATGGCGCTCGACGCCTCGCGCAACCGCGCCCACCGCAGCGCCCGCGCCCTCGAAGCCGCCGCCGCGCAGGAGATCTGCTCCGCCGACGACACGCTGCCCACGTTCACCGCCCGCCCCTGAGCACCGACCGACCCGTTCACCCAAGACACCACCATGTCCGCTGATCCTTCTTCCGTTTCCAACCACTGGCTGCTGGGGCGCCTGACCTGGGACTCGATCCCGATGACGCACGAGCCCATCCTGCTGTGGACCTTCGTGGCCGTGGTGCTCGGCGGCCTGGGCGTGCTCGCCCTGCTGACGAAATTCCGCCTGTGGGGCCCGCTGTGGCGCGACTGGTTCTGCAGCATCGACCACAAGAAGATCGGCATCATGTACATGATCCTGGGCCTGGTGATGCTGCTGCGCGGCTTCGCCGACGCGATCATGATGCGCCTGCACCAGGCCATGGCCTTTGGCGACAACCTGGGCTACCTGCCTCCGCACCACTACGACCAGATCTTCACCGCCCACGGCGTGATCATGATCTTCTTCGTGGCCATGCCGCTGGTCACCGGGCTGATGAACTACCTGGTGCCGCTGCAGATCGGCGCGCGCGACGTCGCCTTCCCGTTCCTCAACAACTTCAGCTTCTGGATGACCACCGCCGGCGCGGTGCTGGTGATGGTCTCGCTGTTCCTGGGCGAGTTCTCCACCTCGGGCTGGCTGGCGCTGTCCAACCTGGGCGCGCAGAACCCCGGCGTGGGGCTGGACTACTACATCTGGTCGCTGCAGATCGCCGGGGTGGGCACCACGCTCTCGGGCATCAACCTGCTGGTGACCATCGTGAAGATGCGCGCACCGGGCATGGGTCTGATGCGCATGCCGGTCTTCACCTGGACCGCGCTGTGCACCAACGCGCTGATCGTCGCGTCCTTCCCCATCCTCACCGCCGCGCTGGTGCTGATGAGCCTGGACCGGTACGTCGGCACCAACTTCTTCACCAACGAGCTGGGTGGCAATCCCATGCTTTACGTGAACCTGATCTGGATCTGGGGCCACCCCGAGGTCTACATCCTGATCCTGCCGGTGTTCGGCGTCTTCTCCGAGGTGGTCGCCACCTTCAGCGGCAAGCGCCTGTTCGGCTACACGTCGATGGTCTACGCCACGGTCTGCATCACCATCCTGTCCTACCTGGTGTGGCTGCACCACTTCTTCACCATGGGCTCGGGCGCCAGCGTGAACTCGTTCTTCGGGATCACCACCATGATCATCTCGATCCCCACGGGCGCGAAGATCTTCAACTGGCTGTTCACCATGTACCGCGGCCGCATCCGCTTCGAGGTGCCGATGCTGTGGACCGTGGGCTTCATGGTGACCTTCGTCGTCGGCGGCATGACCGGCGTGCTGCTGGCCGTGCCCTCGGCCGACTTCGTGCTGCACAACTCGCTGTTCCTGATCGCGCACTTCCACAACGTGATCATCGGCGGCGTGGTGTTCGGCCTGTTCGCCGGCATGGTGTACTGGTTCCCGAAGGCCTTCGGCTTCCGGCTCGACGACTTCTGGGGCCGCGTGTCCTTCTGGTTCTGGCTGGCCGGCTACTGGTTCGCCTTCACGCCGCTGTACGTGCTGGGCCTGATGGGCGTGACGCGCCGCGTCAGCCACTTCGAGGACCCGTCGCTGCAGATCTGGTTCCAGATCGCCCTGTTCGGCGCCGTGCTGGTGGCCATCGGCATCGCCAGCTTCCTGGTCTGCATCGCCGTCAGCTTCTTCCGGCGCGAGCAGCTGCGCGACCACACCGGCGACCCGTGGAATGGCCGCACGCTGGAGTGGGCCACCTCGTCGCCCCCGCCCCAGTACAACTTCGCCTTCACCCCGGTGGTGCACGACATCGACGCCTGGGCCGACATGAAGAAGCACGGCTACCAGCGCCCGCTGTCCGGCTTCAAGGCCATCCACATGCCGCTGAACACCGGTGCCGGTGTGGTGCTGTCGGCGCTCTCGCTGGTCTGGGGTTTCTCGCTGATCTGGCACATGTGGCCGCTGGCCATCGCCTCGTTCGCGGCCATCGTGCTCGCGGCCATCGTGCACACCTTCAACTACCAGCGCGACTACCACATCCCCGGGTCCGAAGTGACCGCCACCGAACACGCACGCACCCAACTGCTGGCCCGCCATGTCTGACATCGCCCTCACCCCCGGCGCCACGCGCGCCTACCACCTCGACCGCGAGCCGCACCCCGAGAACGGCACCGCGCTGGGCTTCTGGCTCTACCTGATGAGCGACTGCCTCATCTTCGCGGCGCTGTTCGCGACCTACGGCGTGCTCGGCCGCAGCTATGCGGGCGGCCCCGGTGGCGCCGAGCTGTTCGACCTCCAGCTGGTGGCCATCAACACCGCCTTCCTGCTGCTCTCGTCCATCACCTTCGGCTTCGCCATGCTGCAAAAGCAGCAGGGCAAGGTCGGCGGCACGCTGGGCTGGCTGGCCGTCACCGGCGTGTTCGGCCTGTGCTTCCTGGGCGTGGAGCTGTACGAGTTCGCGCACCTGATCCACGAAGGCGCCACGCCGCAGAGCAGCGCCGCCATGTCGGCCTTCTTCACGCTGGTCGGTACCCACGGCCTGCACGTCACCTTCGGCTCGATCTGGCTGGTGGTGCTGATGATCCAGATCGCCCAGCGCGGCCTGACGCGCGAGAACAAGCGCCGCCTGATGTGCCTCTCGATGTTCTGGCACTTTCTGGACGTCGTCTGGATCGGCGTCTTCACCTTTGTCTACCTGATGGGAGTGCTGTGATGAGCGCGCACGACACTGCAATCCACCACGGCGGTCACCACGACGACCACGGCCACGACCATGACGATGGCCCGCACAGCAGCTTCTCGGGCTACATGGTCGGCTTCGTGCTCTCGGTCGTCCTCACCGCCATCCCGTTCTGGCTGGTCATGGACGGCGTCATCACCCACCGGCCCACGGCGGTGATGGTGCTCGGTGCCTTCGCCGTGGCGCAGATCCTGGTGCACATGGTGTGTTTCCTCCACATGAACGGCAAGGTCGAAGGCGGCTGGACCCTGCTGTCGACCATCTTCACCGTGGTCTTCGTGGCGATTGCCATCGCCGGCACGCTCTGGGTCATGTTCCACATGAACGAGAACATGATGCCGGCGCACGGCGGCCACGCCGCCCACCCGCCCGCCGCGGCACCGCACGGCACCCCATGACGCTGCGACGCGCCCTGCTGGCCGGAGCGGGCGCGCTGCTGTGCGGGCTGTTCCTGGCGCTGGGCGCCTGGCAGGTCCAGCGCCTGGCCTGGAAGAACGATCTCGTGGCCCGCGTGGCGGCACGCGCACATGCCGAGCCCGTGGCCGCGCCCGGCGCCGACACCTGGCCGGCGCTGCAGGCCGACCCCGCCGCCGATGAGTACCGGCGCGTGCGCCTCGGCGGCGAGTTCCTGCACGGCGCCGAACAGCTGGTGCAGGCCGTCACCGAGCGCGGCGCGGGCTTCTGGGTGATGGCGCCGCTGCGCACCACCGATGGTTCCGTGGTCTGGGTCAACCGCGGCTTCGTGCCCTCGGCTTCTCAGTGGCAGGGCGCGCGCGAGGCCGCCCGCTGCACCGGCCCGGCGACGGTCACCGGCCTGCTGCGGCGCACCGAACCCGGCGGCGGCTTCCTGCGCCGCAACGACCCAGCCGCTGGGCGCTGGTTCTCGCGCGACGTGCCAGCGCTGTCGGCGGCCGCGGGGTTGCCGCCCGCCGCGGTGGCGCCGTTCTTTGTCGACGCCGGTGCCGACACGCCCTGCGCCACGCCCGACGGGCCCGTGGGTGGGCTCACCGTGCTGCGCTTCTCCAACAACCACCTCGTCTACGCGCTGACCTGGTTCGCACTGGCCGCGATGACCGTGGCCGCCACGGTCTTTGTGCTGCGGGACGGTGCGCGGCGGCGGCTTCCCGGACAATCCGGAGCCTCCTCCTGATGTTTCTCGTCGGCACCGCAAGCCCCATGGTGAATGTCGTTACCCCGTCGCTCGCGGCCGTCGGTCCGGACCAGGCGGCTGGCCTGAAAAACCTGCAGCAGCTGATCCAGCTGCGCTGGATGGCGCTGTTCGGCCAGATCGCGACGGTGGCGGTGGTGGCCCATGGCATGGACATCCCGATCCCCGAGCACGTCATGTACGCGGTGCTGGCGGGGCTCGGCGTGTTCAACCTGCTCTCGCTGCTGCGCTGCCGCTCGCCGCGGCCCGTGACCGGCCCCGAGCTGCTGCTCACCCTGCTGGTGGACGTGGGCGCGCTCACCGCCTTGCTCTACCTCAGCGGCGGCGCCACCAATCCCTTCGTGTTCCTGTTCCTGCTGCAGGTGATCCTGGGCGCGGTGCTGCTGCCGGTGTGGGCGACCTGGGTCATGGTGGGGGTGACCACGCTGTGCTTCGCGGGGCTGGCGCTGTGGGCGCCGCCGCTGCCTCTGCCGCTGGACCACGACCAGGGCCTGGCCAGCCCCTACACCCAGGGCATGCTGATCTGCTTCGTGCTCAACGCCGTGCTGCTGGTGGTCTTCATCTCGCGCATCGTGGACAACCTGCGCGAGCGCGACACCCGCCTGGCCCTGCTGCGCCAGCGCGCCGCCGAAGAGGAGCACGTGGTGCGCATGGGCCTGCTGGCCTCGGGCGCGGCGCACGAGCTGGGCACGCCGCTGTCCACCCTGGCGGTGATCCTGGGCGACTGGCAGCACCTGCCGCACTTCAGCTCCGAGCCCGAGCTGGCGGACGACGTGGCGGAGATGCAGGCCCAGGTGGCGCGCTGCAAGGCCATCGTCAGCGGCATCCTGCTCTCGGCCGGCGAGGCGCGCGGCGAATCCTCCAGCGAGACCACGGTCTGCGCCTTCCTCGACAGCGTGGTCCAGGCCTGGTGCGAGCGGCGCAACTGCAGCGGCTTCCACTACCACAACGCCTTCGGCGACGACCTGCCCATGGTGGCCGACTCGGCCATCCAGCAGATGATCGGCAACGTGCTGGACAACGCGGCCGATGCCTCGCCCCAGGCGGTGTGGTTCGAGGCCCGCCGCGAGGACGACGCACTGGTGCTCACCGTCTGGGACCAGGGCCCGGGCTTTGCGCCCCAGCTGCTGCCGCAGATCGGCAAGCCCTACCAGAGCACCAAAGGCCATCCCGGCGGTGGGCTGGGCCTGTTTCTGGTATTCAACGTGGCACGCACGCTGGGCGGCGATGTGGTGGTGGGCAACCTTGCCGAGGGCGGGGCGCAGGTCCGCATCACGCTGCCGCTGGCCGCCATCACCCTGGCCGAGGACGCGCCCCATGGCATCTGACGACACCGCTTCTGCGCAACGCCTGCTCATCGTCGAGGACGACGCGGCCTTTGCGCGCACCCTGGCGCGCTCCTTCGAGCGCCGCGGCTACGAGGTGCGCGTGGCCGCCAGCCTGGACCAACTCACCACGGTGCTGGCCGGCGGCTACGCGCCGACCCGCGCGGTGGTGGACCTCAAGCTGCAGGGCGAGGCCTCGGGCCTGGCCTGCGTGCGCGCGCTGGTGGCGCACGACGGCGGCATGCTCATCGTGGTGCTGACCGGCTTCGCCAGCATCGCCACCGCGGTGGAGGCCATCAAGCTCGGCGCCTGCCACTACCTGGCCAAGCCCTCCAACACCGACGACATCGAGGCGGCGTTCGGCCGCTCCGAAGGCACGACCGAGGTCGCGCTGACCAGCCGGCCCAGCTCGATCAAGACCCTGGAGTGGGAGCGCATCCACCAGGTGCTCGCCGAAACCGGCTTCAACATTTCCGAGACCGCGCGCCGCCTGGGCATGCACCGCCGTACGCTGGCGCGCAAGCTCGACAAGCAGCAGGTGAAGTGAGGGGCGGGCGCCGCCCTTCAGCGCTTCGCTTCCGCCAATCGCCGGATCTCCTCGGGCGTGCCGTTCCAGACCTCGAAGAAGCCCTCGCTCTGCTTGACCTGCATCCAGGTCGACCACTTGGTGCGCGCCAGCGACGGGTCGGTGACGGCCAGGTCCTTCTGCTCCACGCCCAGGGCCAGCGTGCCGCCGCGCTGGTAGCCCGGTTGCGCCTGGGCCTGCTTGACCATCGCCTGCACCTGCTTCAGCTCGGCCTGGGTGGCCGGCGGCAGGCTGTAGACCAGCCAGCGGCGGCCCGGGCCGGGCGCGTCCAGGCCCAGCGTGGCGCTGGCGGCGGTGGTCATGGCCAGCGGCAGCTTGCGGTCCACCGGCGCAAACGCGCCCTCGACCCTGGGCTTGAGCTGAATGTGCAGCAGCGGCACCGCGCCCGGCGGCGGCACCACGCGCGCGTCCACCTGCAGCGCGACCATGAACTGCGCCGGGTCGGCCTCCAGCAGCTGCCCGGACAGCTGGGCCAGCCGGGGCAGGGAGGTGAGGGGAATGCCGCCGCAGGCCGCCAGCGCGGCGGCGGAGGCGAGCAGCAGGCTGCGGCGCAGCAGAAGGGGGGTGGGGTATGACATGGACATGGGCTTGACTTTGATTGTCGATCGGTAAAAAATTATTGTAAAACAACAAAATCAAGTCAAACCCCTTCTGAACGAAAGCCATCCATGAACAGCGCCGAATCCCGTGCCGTCCCCCTGTCCTCGCAACGCGTGCGCCGCATCAGCCGCTGGATGGTGGCCGCCTGCTGGGCGTTGCTCGTTACCCTGCCGCTGGCGCTGGCGTACTACTGGGCCACGGCCAGCGCAGACCAGCTGACGGCCCATGCCAACCTGCCTTCGCAGGCCATTTCGGCGCCGCTGGTGCTGTGGCAGCGCATCGCGGGGGCGGCCGTGACGGCGGTGCCGCTGGGGCTGCTGCTGGCGGGGGTGTGGCAGGCGCGGCGCTGCTTCGGCATGTTTGCGCAGGGCCAGGTGTTCACCCTGCAGGCGACTGCGCTGCTGGGCCGCTTTGCGGGCTGGGTGGCCTGGGCGGCGCTGGCGTCCATGCTGGCCAGCAGCGCCACCTCGGTGCTGCTGACCTTGAACAACCCGCCCGGCCAGCGCCACCTCTCGGTGGGCATCGGCTCGGACCACGTGTTCACGCTGTTCTTTGCGGGCCTGGTGTGGCTGATGGCCGCGGTGATCGCCCAGGGGCAGACGCTGGCCGAAGAGAACGAGGGTTTTGTCTGATGCCCATCACCGTGCAGCTGGACGTGATGCTGGCGCGGCGCAAGGTCAAGTCGCGCGACCTGGCCGAATTCGTCGGCATCACCGAGGCCAACATGTCCCTGCTCAAGCAGGGCAAGGTCAAGGGCGTGCGCTTCGAAACGCTGGAGAAGATCTGCGAATACCTGCAGTGCCAGCCCGGCGACCTGCTGGTGTACGCACCCGACGGCGAGCCGCCGCCGGGCTGAGGGCCGTCAGAAGCGCAGGCCCAGGCTCAGCGAGTAGCCGTTGACGCTGGCGCCGCCGCTGTCGAGGTAGTTCATGTAGTCCACGCTCAGAGACAGGTTGCTGGTGGGCATCAGGCGCAGGCCGCCGCCGTAGGACAGCTTCTTGTCTTCGCCCGAGCCCAGGCCCTGGAAGCTGAGCTTGGTGCGCGCCATGCCGACGCGGCCGAACAGTTCGACCGGGCCGAGGCCGATCTTGGGCGCCACGTACAGGCCATAGAGCTGGTCGATCTTGCCGCTGTAGCGGGTGCCGGTGTTGCTGTTGGTGTAGGCGCTGCTGCCCGAGTTGACGGCGCCGATGGCTTCGAGCGCCAGGCCGTCGGTGAGCTGCAGGCCCACCAGGCCCCGGATCATGGCCGGGTTGGAACTGGCGCGCAGGCCGATGACGGGCACCGACAGCTTCATGGACAGGGCGGAATAGCCCAGCTCGCCGTACACGCTCTGGGCCATGGCCGCAGGGGTGGTGGCTGCCGCCAGCAGGGCAACCAGTGCCAAAGGTTTGAGTGTCATGTCCGCTCCGCTGATGAATGAATGGTTGTGAATTTCATTCTAGGAGCTTGGTTCCGTTTGTCGAGGGTGCGGATTCCATAATCCGTGCCTAATGCACACCCTCGAACAACTGCGGCGCGGCGACCTGGCCGGCGCCACCCGCCTGGACCTCTCCTGCGGCCTGACCGAACTGCCCGCCGAGGTGCTCGGCCTGGCCGATTCGCTGGAGGTGCTCAACCTCAGCGGCAACCGCCTGACCACACTGCCCGCGTGGTTGCCGCGGCTGCAGCGGCTCAAGGTGATCTTCGCGTCGGACAACCCCTTCACCGCGCTGCCCGAGGTGCTGGGCGACTGCCCGGCGCTGGAGATGGTGGGCTTCAAGGCCTGCCGCATCACCCGGGTGCCCGCCGCCGCGCTGCCGCCGGCCCTGCGCTGGCTGATCCTCACCGACAACGCCATCGAGACCCTACCCGACGCGCTGGGCGAGCGGCCGCGCTTGCAGAAGCTGATGCTCGCCGGCAACCGGCTGCAGGTCCTGCCGGAGGGGCTGGCCGGTGCGCAGCGGCTGGAGCTGCTGCGCATCTCGGCCAACCGCTTTGAGCGGCTGCCCGACTGGCTGCTGCGCCTGCCGCGCCTGTCGTGGCTGGCGCTGGCCGGCAACCCGCTGGGCTGGGCGGTGCCGCCGCTGCAGCTGCCGGTGGTGGACTGGGGCGACATCCGGCCGGGCGAGGCCCTGGGCGAAGGCGCCTCGGGCCGGGCCCTGCGCGCCAGGGTGGCCGGGCGGCCTGACGAACTGGCCCTCAAGCTGTTCAAGGGCGCCGTCACCAGCGACGGCCTGCCCGAGCACGAAATGGCCGCCGGTGGTGCCGCGGGCGCGCACCCCGCGCTGTGCACCCCGGTGGCCCGGCTGCAGGGCCACCCCGACGGCGCGCAGGGCATGCTGCTGCCGCTGATCCCGCCCGGGCACGTGCTGCTGGCGGGGCCGCCCAGCCTGGCCAGCTGCACGCGCGACGTCTACCCCGACGGCTGGCGCCTGGTCGCCGGACCGGCGCTGCGGCTGCTGCGTGGCATGGCCGGCGCGGTGGCCCACCTGCACGGACACGGCGTGGTGCACGGCGACCTCTACGCCCACAACATCCTGTGGAACCCGGCCACCGGCGACGCCCTGCTCAGCGACTTCGGCGCCGCCGCCCTGCTGCCGGCCAACCAGCCGGCGCTGGCCCGTGCGCTGCATGCGCTGGAAGTGCGCGCCTTCGGTTGCCTGCTGGAGGAACTGGGGGATCGCCTGGATGTCACACAGGACGATCCGGTGCGTGCCATGATCGCCAGCCTGGCCCGGGCCTGCATGGCCCTTGATCCCGGTGCGCGGCCATCGATGGCCGAGGTGTCCCGTTCACTCTTCAAGGAGGTTTCATGCTCGTGCTGATCCTGGGTCTGCTGCTGTTTCTCGGCGTGCATTCGGTCGCCATCGTGTCGCCCGCCGGGCGCGACCGCCTGGTGGCGCAGATGGGCGAGGGCGCCTGGAAGGGGCTGTATTCGCTGGTCTCGGCCGTGGGGCTGGGGCTGATCGTCTGGGGCTACGGCCTGGCGCGCGAGAACCCGGTGCTGGTCTACAGCCTGCCGGGTGGCATGCGCCACCTGGCCGCGCTGGTGCTGCTGCCGGTGTTCGTGCTGCTGCTGGCGGCCTACCTGCCCGGGCGCATCCAGCGCGCCACCAAACACCCCATGCTGCTGGCCGTCAAGCTCTGGGCGCTGGGCCACCTGCTGGCGCAGTCGGTCACCGGCGGCAGCCTGGCCGACATCCTGCTGTTCGGCGGCTTCCTGCTCTGGGCCGCGGCCGACCGCGTCTCGCTCAAGCGCCGCGCCCAGGCCGGCACCTTGCGGACGGTGCCGGTGCTGCCCGCCAGCGGTGCCAACGACCTGATCGCGGTGGTGGGCGGGCTGGCGCTTTATGGACTGACGGTGATGTGGGCGCACGCCGCCCTGTTTGGCGTTCGCCCCTTCGGAGGATGACGAGATGACCCCCCTGCGCCGCTTCGCGTCTTCCCCCCTGGAAGGGGGGACAGCACCTGTGGCCCGGCTGAGCCGGTTCCACGGTGCTTGCTGGCTGGGTGCACTGGTGCTTGTCGCCGGCCCTGTGTTCGCGGCCTCGCCCTCGGTCGAGGTGGTGGCCAACGGCCTGCAGAATCCCTGGGGCCTGGCCTTCATCGGCGACGGCCGCATGCTGGTCACCGAGCGCCCCGGCCGCATGCGCGTGGTCGAGCCCGATGGCCACATCGGCGCACCGCTGGCCGGCGTACCCAAGGTCGACGCGGGCGGCCAGGGTGGCCTGCTGGACGTGGTCACCGACAGCCAGTTCGAGCGCAACCGCACCATCTACTTTTGCTTCTCCGAGCCTGGCCAGGGCGGCAACTCCACCGCGCTGGCATCGGCCCGGCTGTCGGACGACGCCACGAGGCTGGAAGACGTGAAGGTGGTCTTCAGCCAGAAACCGAAGTTCGCCAGCCGGGTGCACTTCGGCTGCCGCATCGCCGAGGCCAAGGACCACACCCTGTTCCTCACGCTGGGCGACCGCTTCCAGCGCATGGACGACGCGCAGACCCTGGACAACCACCACGGCAAGGTGGTGCGCCTGCGCAAGGACGGCAGCGCGCCGCCCGACAACCCCTTCACCACCAAGCCCGGCGCGCTGCCCGAGATCTGGAGCGTTGGCCACCGCAACCTGCAGGGCGCGGCCATCGGGCCGGACGGCCGGCTGTGGACCAGCGAACACGGCCCGCAGGGCGGCGACGAGATCAACCGCCCCGAGGCCGGCAAGAACTACGGCTGGCCGGTCATCACCTACGGCGAGAACTACGGCGGCGGCGCCATCGGCGAGGGCCTCAGCACCAAGGACGGCATGGAACAGCCGCTGCACTACTGGGTGCCCTCGATCGCGCCCTCCGGCATGGCCTGGGTCACCAGCGAGCGCTACGGCAAGGACTGGAAGGGCAGCATGCTGGTGGGCTCGCTCAAGTTCCGTCACCTGGTGCGGCTGAAGTTCAACGGCACCAAGCTGGTGAAGGAAGAGAAGCTGCTGCCCGACCTCAACCAGCGGGTGCGCGACGTGCGCCAGGGGCCGGACGGCCTCATCTACCTGCTCACCGACCACGTCCGGGGCCAGTTGCTGCGCCTGCAGCCCAAGTGAGGGCGCTCGACGGGGCGCGCCACCGGTGCCGGTGCTCAGCGCCCTACGCGTACCCCACCCAGCCCCGGAAGCTCAGCCCCGCGTAGAACAGCGCGACCCGCTGGAACCCGGCCTCCCGCAGGAGCGCCTCGTCCTCTTCCGGCGAGAGGATCGCCAGTTGCGATTGCATCGCCTGCAGGGAGGTCCCTGCGCTGGCGGCCGGCGTTCCAGCGAAGGCCAGGTGCCGCGACAGCCAGAGGGAGCGCTCGGGCTCGGCGGACGGGATGCTGATGTGCACCACGACAAAGGGGGCTCCGGCCCTGAGGCGCTGGCGGACCGCGCGCAGCGTCGCCAGCTTCTGCGCATGCGGGATGAAGTGGAAGACGAGCAGCGATGTCGCGCCGTCGAACGGCCCCGGTGGGGCCGCATCGATGCGGTCCTCGTGGAGGGCCACCCGGCCCTGGTGCGGCCGGACGGTCTGCTCGGCGAGCGCCAGCATGTCCCTCGATGGGTCGACGCCGTCGAAGCGCCAGGTGGGCTGTTCGCGGGCCAGCGCGTCGATTTCCATGCCGCCGCCGGCGCCGAGCACGAGGATGCGCGCGTCGGAAGGCGCCTGCTCGGCGAGCAGCAGCCCCACCATGCGGTGCAGGCTGGCAAAGCCCGGTACCTGCTTTGGTGGCCCGTCCAGGTAAGGGTGGCTTGCTGTTGATGTTGCGGTGGTGGTCATGCGGTGGTGGTCTTCTTCATGAATCATCAAAAGACACTTGATCGTACATGATCAAATATCAGTTGATGTTTCATGATGGGAAAAGCGGATGAACAAGGACACACGCCTGTCCGACGTGCTGCATGTGCTGCTGCACCTGGGGCACGCAAAGGAGCCCATCACCTCCGAGGTGCTGGCTCGGAGCATGGGGACCAACCCCGCCGTGTTCCGGCGGACCATGGCGGGTCTGCGCGCGGCGGGCCACGTCAGCGCCGAGAAGGGCCACGGCGGGGGGTGGCTGCTGGCCAGACCCCTGCACGAGATCTCCCTGCTCGACGTCTACGTCGCCCTGGGCCGGCCCACCCTGTTTGCCTTCGGCAACCGGGAGCGTGACCCGGCCTGCCAGGTGCAGGCGCGCGTCAACGCGGTGCTGGCGGACAGCATGGCGCAGGCCGAAGCGCTGTTTGTTCAGCGCTTTGCGGAGGTCTCTCTGGCCGAGCTCGCACCGAAGGCACTGTCGAAGGCCGCCAAGCCCTGCTGATCGGCGGGTGGCCTCATGCGGAGGGTCGCGCCACGCTCTCCAGATAGGCGCGACACATCACCACCAGCTGGCGGCGCAGCTTGCGCGCCTCGGTGGGCCGCAGGTGGCGCTCGAAGGCGTTTCGCACCGCGCCGAACACGACGGTGACCAGCGTCAGGTTCACGTTCCTGAGGTCGGTGAACGTTGCATCGCTCGCGCTGGCGAGCATCGCCGAGGTGGCCGCGTTCGCCCGGCTGGCGAACGCATCGATCATCGCCTGGTTGTCCAGTTCGGCGACGGAGCGGTAGAGCGCCCGGGTCACGTCCGCGCGCTCCATCTTCGCGCGCCAGTAGGTGTCGATCAGCGCCTCCACCATCTCGCCGATGGGACGGCCCCGACCGGCCTGACAAGTGGCCTCGATCCTCGCGGCCAGGGCTTCCAGATAGCGCTCGTTGAGCGCATAGACCAGCGCCTCCTTGTGCGGGAAGTACTGGTACATCGTGCCGACAGACACACCCGCCCTCTCGGCCACCTTGGTGGTGGTCAGGCGGTGCATGCCGTCCGCCACCAGAAGCTGAATGGTGGCCTCAAAAATCGCGTCCAGCGTGAACGCCGACCGGGCCTGGCGCGGCGTCCTTCTTGGGTTCAGTGAGCGTGAAGCGGTGGAGGCCAAAAGCGAATCCTCAAACTGAATGATTGTTCATATAGTGCCGGCGTTGCATTTTCTCTGAAAGGACTTTCTGCATGACCACCCAACGCATCGCACTCGTCACCGGCGCGAACAAGGGCATCGGATTTGAAATCGCCCGGCAACTGGCTCAGGCCGGCGTCCACGTCCTCATCGGCGCCAGGGACGACGACCGCGGTCGCGCAGCCGTCGCTGATCTGGCCCGTCAGGGACTGGCCGCCCAGGCCCTGAGGCTGGATGTCACCGACGGAGCGAGCATCGGCGCCGCCGCGTTGCAGATCCGGCATGAGCACGGCAGGCTGGACATCCTGGTCAACAACGCCGGCATCTTCGACCCGACCGATGGCCCGCCCGGCAAGGCCTCGATGGACGCCGTGCGCCGGGTGTTTGAGACCAACTTCTTCGGTGCCCTGGCGGTGACTCAGGCGATGCTGCCGCTGCTGCGGGACGCCCCGGCGGCGCGTGTTGTGAACCTGTCGAGTTCGCTCGGCTCGCTCACGCTCAACGGCGACCCGTCGTCGACCTACTACGCGGCGCAATACATCGGCTACAACGCCTCCAAGGCGGCGCTGAACATGCTGACCGTGCAGCTCCGGGAGGCGTTGCGCGGCACGCCCATCGTCGTCAACTCGGTCAGCCCGGGTTTCGTCAAGACCGATCTGACCGGCTACGGCACCATGACCCCGGCCGAAGGCGCGAGACTGCCGGTGCAGTACGCCCTGGCGGGTGAAGAGAACGGGGTGTTCGTCGAGCCGGGGGGTACCACGCCTTGGTAAGGCCCGACCAGGTCCGCCCGCAGCCCCGCGCGGTGTGCGGGGCTGACTCTGCGGTGATGGCTCAGAGGTCCTGGGCCAGACGCAGGCCGCTGAACTGCCAGCGCGCCTCGGTCGGGAAGAAGTTGCGGTAGCTGCTGCGCATGTGCTCGCGCGGCGTGGCACACGATCCGCCGCGCAGCACCATCTGGTTGATCATGAACTTGCCGTTGTATTCGCCCACCGCGCCGGCCCAGGGGCGGTAGCCGGGGTAGGGCAGGTAGGCGCTGGCGGTCCATTCCCACACGTCGCCGCCCATCTGCTGCAGACCCGGTTCGTTGTCCGCGCTGCGCGCGAGCGGCACCGGGTGCAGGGCTCCGCTGTCCTGGAAGTTGCCGCCGTCGGCCCAGCGCCCACCCAGGCGGCGGGCTGCCTGTTCCCACTCGGCCTCGGTGGGCAGCCGGACCGGTGTGCCCTGCTGCGCTGCGCTCCAGCGCGCGTAGGCGTCGGCCTCGAACCAGCTGATGTGGACCACGGGCGCGTGCTGGTCGATGGGCACGCGGCCGTGCAGGGTGAAGGCGGTCCAGCCACCTCGCTGCTCGGAGTCGATGCCTGCGTCCTCGTTCTTGTGCCAGTAGAGCGGTGCGTTGATGCGCTGGGCGCGCAGCCAGTCCCAGCCGGCGGCCATCCACCAGCGCGGGTCGCTGTAGCCGCTGTCGTCCATGAAGGCCTGCCACTCGCCCTGCGTCACCAGCCGGTTTGCCAGCGCAAACGGACGCAGCAGCACGGCGTGGCGCGGGCTTTCGTTGTCGAAGGCGAAGCCCTCGCCGCCGTGGCCGATCTCGCCGACGCCGCCCTCGAACGCGCACCAGCGCAGGGGCTGCGGCGCCACCGAGGCCGGTGGCCGTGGCGGGTGGTAGACCGGGTCGGTCGGGTTGCACGAGAGCAGGTGCTTGATGTCGGTGAGCAGCAGCTCCTGGTGCTGCTGTTCGTGCTGCAGGCCCAGCTCGACCAGCGTGGCCAGCTCGGGCGCCAGGCCTAGCGCGAACAGCTTGTCGATGCGAGCGTCGACCTGCGCGCGGTAGGCGCGCACCTCGGCCATGCCCGGCCGCGTGATGAGGCCACGCTGGGGCCGCGGGTGCTGGTCGCCCACGCCCTGGTAGTAGCTGTTGAACAGCACGCGGTAGGCCGGGTCGAAGGGCTGGAAGCCGGGCTCGGCGCGTTCGAGGATGAAGGTCTCGAAGAACCAGGTGGTGTGCGCCAGATGCCACTTGGTGGGGCTGGCGTCGGGCATTGACTGCACCTGGCAGTCGGCCTCGGACAGCGGCGCGGCCAGCGCCAGGGACTGGTCGCGCACGGCACGGAAGCGGCGCTGCAGCGCCGACAGCGGGGTGGGGGCCGACGGTGCGTGTGCGCTCATGGGTTCACCGCGTCATCCAGCGTCGCGCGCCCAGGCTGGCGGCGTCGACGATGGCCACCAGCAGCAGCATCGCGCCCAGCACGGTGGCGGTCTTGGGCATGTGGAACAGGCCCATGTGAAAGGCCAGCAGCTGGCCCAGGCCGCCCGCGCCGACCACGCCCAGCACGGCCGCGGCGCGGATGTTGTTTTCCCAGCGGTAGAGCGTGTAGCTCATCAGCTGGGGCAGCACCTGCGGCAGCGTGGCGTAGAGGAACACGCGGCCGTGGCCCACGCCCTGGGCACGCAGCGCCTCGGCCGGGCCGGGCGGCGCGTTCTCCACCGCCTCGGCGAACAGGCGGCCGAGCACGCCCGTCGTGTGCAGCGCCAGCGCCAGCGTGCCGGCCAGCGGGCCGAGGCCGGCCGAGATCAGCAGCAGCGCGGCCCAGACCAGCTCGGGCACGCTGCGCAGCGCGTTGAGCAGCAGGCTTGTGGGGGCGCGGGCCCGCGCCGCGTCGCCCGTGTGCAGCCGCGCGGCCGGCAGGGCCAGCGCGAGCCCGGCGATGGCGGCCAGCAGCGTGCCTACGGCCGACATGGCCAGCGTTTCCCAGGCAGCCACGGCGACCTTGTGCAGGAAGGCCGGCGAGGTGTCGGGCGGAAAGAACTCGCCGACGAAGCGGCCCATGCTGGCCGCCGCCTCGGCCGAGAAGAACTGCGCCCACTGCAGGTCCAGCGACCAGAAGCTGGCGACCACCAGTACCAGCAGGCCGACAGTGAACCAGCAGGCCTTGCAGCGCGCGTCGAAGATCGGCGGCGGCAGCCGGTAGACATCGTTGGCGCCGCGGGGCTGCTTCATCCGAGCACCTTTCTGAGCCACGCACTGACCCGGTCGGCGAGCGCGACCAGGGCCATGAACACCAGCAGCATGGTCGCGACCTCGCCGCCGTTGAACATCTTCATCGAGTTGTCCATCTGCTGGCCCAAGCCGCCTGCACCGACGAAGCCCAGGATGACCGAGGAGCGGATCGCGCACTCCCAGCGGTAGACGGTGTAGCTCGTCAGCTCGGCCGCGCTGGCGGGCAGCAGGCCGTAGAAGAAGGCCTGCAGGCGGCCCGCGCCGTTGCGCAGCAGGGCCTCGGTGGCGTGGGTCTCGCCGCTTTCCAGGATTTCGCCGTAGACCTTGCCCAGCATGCCGCCGTAGGTGAGCGCAATCGCCAGCACGCCGGCCGTGGGGCCGAGCCCGACCACGCGCACGAACACCAGCGCCCACACCAGTTCCGGGATGCTGCGCAGCACGATCAGCAGCCAGCGCGCGAACTGGCGCAGCCAGAACGGCCCGTGCGCCATGCGGCCTGACAGCGCGGACACCGAGAGCACCCGTGTCGACAGCAGCGCCAGCGGCACCGCGATCAGCAGTGCCAGCGCCACGCCCGCGGTGGCCATGGCCACGGTGCGCCAGGTCTCCTTCAGCACCATGGTGAGGAACTCGGCCGAGTGCGCGGGCGGGAAGAAGCTGGCGATGAACTGGCCACTGACCCGCAGGCTCTGTTCTTCGAACATCACCCAGGGCCGGAACTCGGTGGCCACCAGCAGCGGCCACAGCAGCACCAGGCCGGTGCCGGTCCAGAACAGCCGTGGCAGCCAGGCCGGGTCACGGGCGGGCGCGGTGCGCGCGGGCAGGGCGGCGGTGGTCATGGCATCACCGGCAGTGCATGACCACGGGTTGCGGCGCCACAGACGCCACGTCTTCCAGCGAAGGCGCCGGGCCGGTCAGCTCGTGCTCGTGCTGCGCGTACAGCGCGGCCAGGCGCTCGCGACCCACCTGCGCGGCCGGCAGGTCGAAGGCGATGGCGCCGTCGCGCAGGCCGACGATGCGCGGGAAATGCGCCAGCGCGACGTCCACCTGGTGCAGCGTGGCGACCAGGGTCGCGCCGCGCTCGCGCGCGGCCGTCAGTAGCGTGTCGATGGCCTGGCTGGCGCGGGTCGGGTCCAGGGCGGACAGCGGCTCGTCGATCAGCCAGAGCGAAGCGGGCGAGAGCAGCGCACGCGCCAAGCCCACGCGCTGGCGCTCGCCGCCCGAGAGTCGGTCGACGCGCTCGAACAGCTTGTCCGCCAGGTCGAAGCGGTCCAGTGCCTCGAACGCGGCGGGAATGTCCGCCGGGTAGAACAGCGAACGCAGGCTCTGCCAGGTGCCCATGGCTGGCAGGCGGCCGGCCAGCACGGCGGTGACCACGCGCTGGCGCGGCGGCAGCGGTGGCACCTGCGGCGCCAGGAACAGGCGCCCGCGCAGGCGCTGCAGCTCGGCGCGCGGCAGCTGCCAGGGCGACTGGCCGTCCAGCTGCAGCCCGCCGGCGCCGGGCGGCAGCGCGCAGGCCAGCAGCTGCAGCAGCGTGGTCTTGCCAGCGCCGCTGGGTCCGATCACCGCCACGTGCTCGCCGGCCGCCACCTGCAGTTCCAGCCCGCGCAAGGCGGGCGGGGTGCCGGGGCGGGCGGCCGGGTGCCGCGCCGTGGCGGCGTGCAGGGCGACTTTCAAGCGTTCACCCCTGCGCGGTCACAGCAGATCGGCGCTGCGCGCGGCGGCCTCGATGCCCTTGTAGTTCTCGGCCTTGGTCGGCACGAACTTGGTGGCGCGCTGCAGTTCCAGAATCTCTTTGCCCTCGGGCGTGGCCTTGCTCAGCGACAGGAAGGCGTCGGCCAGCTTCTGGCGCGTGGCGGCGGGCATGTCGGCGTGCACCGTCCAGTTGTAGTCGTAGTAGGGCGGGGTGGTGTAGAAGACCTTGACCTTCTCGGTGTCGACCTTCTTGTCGGCCACGAACTTGTCCCACACCGAGATGTTCAGCGCACCGGCCTGCACCTTGCCCGAGGCCACGGCGGCAATCGTCGCGTCGTGCGCGCCGCTGAAGGCCACGCGCCTGAAATCCTTCTCGGGGTTCAGTCCGGCCTGCAGCAGGAAGCTGCGCGGCATCAGGTGGCCGCTGGTGGAGCTTTGCGAACCGAAGGACACGTCCTTGCCCTTGAGGTCGGCCAGGGCCTTGATGGCGGGGTCGCTGGTGATGAAGACCGACTTGAACTTCTCGTCTTCCTCGCGCTGCACCAGCGGGATCACCTTGCCGCCGGAGCGCACGCTGGCCTGCACGAAGGTGAAGCCGCCGAACCAGGCCAGGTCGACCTTCTTGTTCACCAGCGCCTCCACGGAGGCGGCGTAGTCGGTCACGGGCGTGAACTCGACCTTCATGCCGAGCTTGGCTTCGAGGTACTTCATCAGCGGCGCGGCCTTGCGCGCCAGCTCGGTGGGCGACTCGTCGGGGATCGCGGTGACGCGGAACACGGTCTGCTGCGCGTGGGCCAGCGGGGCGAGGGCGGTGGTGGCGAGCACAGCGCAGGTCAAGAGTGCGCGGCGGGTGCGGGAGATGTTGCGGTTCATGGGGTATCCGGTGAAGGGGGATAGGGGGAGGTATTAGAACCCGGCGCCAGAGGGTTTGCACCGCTGCGGGGGCGGTTTATAAAGCGGGCATGCCCGAGTTCGTGCAGATCCACAAGAACAACGACGCGGCCCTGCGCGCCGAGCTGGCCGCGGGCCTGCTGGCCGAGCCGCCGCGCGCGGCACCCAAGTTCTTCTACGACGCGCTGGGCTCGCGCCTGTTCGACGCCATCACCGAGCTGGCCGAGTACTACCCCACCCGCACCGAGGCGGCGATTTTCGCGGCCCACGGCGCCGCCATGGCGCAGCGGGTGCCCCCGCACGCGGTGCTGGTCGACCTGGGCGCGGGTAACTGCGCCAAGGCCGCGCGGCTATTCCCTGTGCTGCGGCCGGGGGGCTACGTGGCGGTGGACATTTCGGTGGACTACCTGCGGGACGCCATGGGCG
This sequence comes from Hydrogenophaga sp. NH-16, assembly GCF_004006415.1. Classification (NCBI taxonomy): domain Bacteria; kingdom Pseudomonadati; phylum Pseudomonadota; class Betaproteobacteria; order Burkholderiales; family Comamonadaceae; genus Hydrogenophaga; species Hydrogenophaga sp. NH-16. The sequence goes on along the minus strand of NZ_CP029344.1, from coordinate 113,226 downwards.
AGCTGCAGCAGCGGCATCGTCATGTGCCCATGCTGGGCCTGGGCATGGATTTCTCGGCGCGCCTGGCGCTGCCGCCGGCCGCGGCCGACTGGCTGGAGCGGCACGACCTGGCGGCGGCGCCGCGCTGCGTGTTCTACCCCGGCTCCAGCATTGGCAACTTCGACCCCGGCGAATCGCTGGTCCTGCTGCGCCAGGCGCACGCGCTGTGCGCGGCCGGTGGTGCGGGCGGCGGCATCCTGATCGGTGTGGACCGGGTGAAGGACAAGGCCGTGCTGGAGCCCGCCTACGACGATGCGCTGGGCGTCACGGCGGCGTTCAACCGCAACCTGCTGCTGAACGTCAACGCCTTGCTGGGCAGCGACTTTGCGCCCGCGCGCTGGCGCCACGTGGCCTTCTACGACGAGGCCGCCTCGCGCATCGAGATGCACCTGGCTTCGGACGGCGCACAGACCGTGCGCTGGCCCGGCGGCGAGCGCCGCTTTGCCGACGGCGAGCGCCTGCACACCGAAGACTCCCACAAGTGGACGCCCGAGGCCTTCGAGGCCCTGCTGCGCGAGGCCGGCTTCGGCCCCGCCACGCACTGGACCGACGGGCGCGGCTGGTTCAGCGTGTTCTGGGCACCCGCTTGAAAGCTCGGACGGCCGTTGGATGCGGGTGGGTTCAGCGCCCGAGCGTGGGTGAGGCCCATTGCTCCTGCTGACGTTTGTCGCTTGCGGCCTCGGCCTCGATGGAATCCTGCGGCAACTGTTTGAGACATTCCTCGTAGGCGGCAGGGTCCAGCTTCACCGCCACCGCCTGCTCGGCCACCACCTGAGGTGTTCGGCCGTCCCACACGAAGCGGTTGCCATGCTGTGGCGGGTCGGGTTCGCAGTCGTTCTGGTAGAGCGGCGGGGTTTCGGCAGTCCAGGGGTCGAAGACGATGGTCTTCTCGAATACCAGGGGCAGGCCTGTGGGCGTGGGCGGCAGCGGTGGCATCTGCCGCACGGCCGCGCGGGCGCGCTGCTCCACCGAGGGTGAGGTGGACCAGATTGTGTCCAGCCGCGCCAGCTGGCCATCGGGCGCGATCTCGATGCGAAAGCGCACCGCACCCTGGTCGGGGCCCTCGTGCGCGGTGCCCATCAGGCTGCGCAGGTGCTGGCCCCAGTGGTGCCGGTAGCGCTTGGCGTTCTTGAGGGTGTAGGTAGCGGCCTGGGCCCATTCCTGGGCGGTTGGCGCTGGTGGGGCGTCCATGAAAGCCCTGCCTGGCTGCGAGGTGGGGACCGGCGCCGGGCGGGCGGGGGGCGTCGGACCTGCCGGTGGTTTGGCGGGCGGCGCAACCGGAGGGGCTGGTGCGGTACGGGGCGGTTCGGCGGGTGGGACCACCACCGCGGTGATGACCACGGGCTGGTCAGGCACCGCCGGCGGCCGCGTCTTGAAGGCGGGCAGCAGCACGCCGAGCGCGATCAGGTGCAGCGTCAACGATCCGGCCACTGCCCAGCGCAGGCCCATGGGCCTGCGGGTGATCTCGGGCGGCGGATGCGTTGGCAATGAATGGCTTTCAGTGGATACAATCTAACGAACGTTGGATTGTATATATGAATGAACGTGATCTGAAGTCCGAGTTGTACATGCAGATGGCCCGCATCGGGCAGGCCCTGGCCAGCCCCAAGCGGCTGGAGTTGCTGGAGATGCTGGCGCAGGGCGAGAAGCCAGTGGAGGGGCTCGCGCGGCAACTGGGCATCGACATGCGGTTGACGAGCGCCCATCTCAAGGTTCTGCGCGAGGCCCGGCTGGTGGAAGGCCGGCGCGACGGGAAGTTCATGGTGTACCGGCTCACCGGGGCAGACGTGGCGGTGCTGGGCGTGCAGCTGCGTGCGGTGGCCGAAGCCCATCTGCTGGAGTTCCAGAGTGCGTTCGCCCGCTTGGTGGCCTCGCCCGCCCAACTGGCCCCGACCGACCGCAAGACCCTGATGACCCAGGCACGGCGCGGTGAGGTGGTGGTGATCGACGTGCGGCCGGCCAGCGAATACGCCAGCGCCCACCTGCCTCATGCGCGCAGCGTTCCGCTGGACGAGTTGCGCCAGCGCCTGGCCGCATTGCCCCGGGACCGGGAGATCGTGGCGTACTGCCGCGGGCCGTTCTGTCTGATGTCGGACGAGGCGGTCAAGATCCTCCAGGCCGAGGGTTTTCAGGCTCGAAAGATCCTGGACGGGGTCAGCGAATGGCAGGCGGCCGGTCTGGCCGTGGCGGCCTGAAACAGGAGGTGATCATGGCGCTGGAAACCTGGGTGATGGCTCACGAGCCGCTGCTTCGCGTGGGGTTCTTCGTCGGTGTGTTCATGCTGGTGGCGTTGTGGGAACTGGTGTCCCCCCGGCGCGCGCTCAGCTTGCAGCGCCGGCAGCGCTGGAGCGCCAACCTCGGCATGGTCCTGCTCAACACGGTGCTGGTGCGGGTGCTGTTTCCCACCGTGGCGGTCGGCATGGCAGCCCTGGGCGCCGAGAGAGGCTGGGGGTTGTTGAACAACTTTGCCGTGCCGTTCTGGCTGGCGGTGCCGCTGGCCGTGGTGGCGATGGATTTCGTCATCTGGCTCCAGCACGTGATGGTGCATGCCGTGCCCGCGCTGTGGCGCCTGCACCGGGTGCACCACGCCGACCTGGACTACGACCTCACCACCGGCACGCGCTTCCACCCCCTGGAGATCGTGCTGTCCATGGGCATCAAGTTCGCCAGCATCGCACTGTTGGGTGCGCCGGTGCTGGCCGTGGTGGTTTTCGAGGTGCTGCTGAGCGCCTGCGCCATGTTCAACCACGGCAACATCCGCCTGCCCGAGCGGGTGGACCGCGTGCTGCGCTGGTTCATGGTGACACCCGACATGCACCGGGTGCACCACTCGGTGGAAGACGACGAGACCAACAGCAACTTCGGCTTCAATCTGGCCTGGTGGGACCGGCTGTTTGGCACCTACCGCGAGCGGCCGCGTGCGGGGCAGCAGGGAATGCGCATCGGCATACGCGACCACCGTGACCCGCACGAAGTGGCGCGCCTGCCAGGCATGCTGGCCTTGCCATTCCGGAGCGCGGTGGATGGCTACACCATCAACCGCCGACGCTGGAGCGACGCGCCCGACCCGGCCCCTTGAAACACCGCGCTAAAGCGCCGCGCTGCGGAACCCGGCCACGATGTCGTTGCGTTCGGGCGTGAAGTAGTTGCGGTACTGGGGGTGGCGCATGCGCGGCACGGTGAAGGCACTGGCGCCTTTGAGCACCGGCCGGCCGTCGAACCAGGGCTGCGAGTAGTCCACGTAGGGGTGGGGCGTGAAACCGGGGAAAGGCGCGAAAGGGCTGGCGGTCCATTCCCAGACCTCGCCCCATCGGAAGCCGGGCTGCTGCGACGCCAGCTCCCACTCGGCCTCGGTCGGCAGCCGCCGCCCCGCCCAGGCACACCAGGCCTGCGCTTCGAAGGCGCTGAGATGGCGGGCCGGTGCGGACAGGTCCAGCGCCTCCCATTGGCCAAAGCGCTGCTGTTCCCAGCCCTGGGGTGTCTGGCGCAGGTGGCGCGGTGCCTGCCGTTCGCCCGAGAGGCGCCAGATCCAGCCCGGCGCGCTCCAGAAGCGGCGCTGCGCATACGAACCGTTTTCGACAAAGGGCAGGAACTGCGCCCAGCTCACCGGCTGCGCGTCGATTTCGAAAGCGCCGACGGGCACCGGGTGTGCGCCGAGCTCGTTGTCGAAGGTGAAGCCCGGGCCGCTGCGGCCCTGCGTCCAGGTGGTGGCATCGACGCCCAGCGAACAGGTGCGGTGCGCAGCGCGACCGACCTGCGGCAGCCGGACCCCGGGATCGAAGCCCAGCGTCTGCGCCATGTGCATCGCGGCCTCGGCGTGCATGTCTTCGTGGAACAGCGCGAGCCGGAAGAAGTAAAGACCGTCGTCGTTCTCGGGCGCCTCGTCCAGCAGTGCCAGCGTGTCGGCCAGGCTGGCTGCGAGGTCGGCGCGCACCGCGTCGGCATCCGGCAGCGGCAGCTGCCAGCGGCGGTCGTGCGGCACTTCGCTGGAGTGGTAGAGCGCGTCCGCATCGACGCCCCGGGCGGCCTGGCGTGCGGGTGAGCGTGCTGCCTTCGGATCGGCTGCGACGCCCAGGTGGCGCTGCGGGTGACGCGCCAGCCACCAGTCGGCGAACCAGCCGATGTGGCCCAGCTCCCAGAGCGGCGGGTTGAGCTCGGGCGTGCAGGGCACGCGCAACCCGGGGCCGAGCGCGGCGGTGTAGGCATCGAGCAGCGCCAGGCTGCGGCCGCGCGCGTCCTGCAGTGCCTGTGCCAGCACGGCTTTGCCGCCACGGCGCAGGGCTTCTGCTTCGGACACAATCGCTGAGCTCTGTGGTTCCGCCATGAAAAAACCCTCCCTGTGTCTCGTGACGCCTGCGCTGGCCGATGCCAACAACGGCAACTGGCAGACCGCGCACCGCTGGGCGCGTTTGCTTGCGGGCCATTATGAGGTTCGCGTGGTGAAAGCGTGGCCCGATGACCGCATGGCCGACAACGGTACCGACCTGCTGCTGGCGCTGCATGCGCGGCGCTCGGCCGACAGCGTGGCCGCCTGGGCCCAGGCCCATCCCGACCGGCCGCTGGTGCTCGCACTCACCGGCACAGACCTCTACCGCGACATCCAGACCGATGCCCATGCGCAGCGCTCGCTGGTGCTGGCGCACCGCCTCATCGTGCTGCAGGAGCGGGCGCCGCTGGCCCTGCCCGAGATCCACCGCGGCAAGTGCCATGTGGTGTTCCAGTCGAGCACGCGGCGCCAGACCCTGGACAAGACGCGCCAGCATCTGCGGGTGGTGGTGGTGGGCCATCTGCGCGAGGAAAAATCGCCGCAGACCGTGTTCGAGGCCGCGCGTCTGCTGGCGCCCGATGAGGGCATCCTGATCGACCACATCGGCAACGCCCTCGACCCCGCGCTGGCCGATCGGGCGCGCGCGACGGCCGCGGCCTGCCCGCACTACCGCTGGCTCGGCGGCCTGCCGCACGAGGCCACGCGCCGCCGCATCCAGCGCGCCCACCTGCTGGTGCACCCCAGCCGCATGGAAGGTGGCGCCCACGTGATCATGGAGGCCGCGCTCAGCGGTACGCCGGTGCTGGCCTCGCAAATGGATGGCAACCTGGGCATGCTGGGGCCGGACTACGGCGGCTACTTTCCGGTGGGCGATGCGGCGGCGCTGGTGGCGCGGCTGCGCGAATGCCGCAAGGACATCGCTGGGACCGGCGGTGCCCTGGCCGCCCTGCAAGCACAATGCTCGGCCAGAGCGCCGCTGTTCGAGCCGGCCACCGAGCGGGCCGCCCTGTTGCAGGCACTGGCCGGGCCGCGCTGAGTCCGGCCGGCCTGACCCGCTGGATCGATTTGTCCCAACCCACGGAGACCCGAATGAACGCCCCGTCCACGCCCGCCCACACCCAGCCCCGCCTGACCAGCCTCTCGCACGGCGGCGGCTGCGGCTGCAAGATCGCGCCCGGCGTGCTCAGTGAAATCCTCAAGGGCACCAGCGCCATGCCCATTCCGAAAGAGTTGCTGGTGGGCATCGAGACCGCAGACGACGCTGCCGTCTACCAGCTCAACGACGAGCAGGCGCTGATCGCCACCACCGACTTCTTCATGCCCATCGTCGACGACCCGTTCGACTTCGGCCGCATCGCCGCCACCAACGCCATCAGCGACGTCTACGCCATGGGCGGCACGCCCATCATGGCGCTGGCCCTGGTGGGCATGCCGATCAGCGTGTTGTCCACCGACACCATCGGCAAGATCCTGGAAGGCGGGCGCGCGGTCTGCACCGCGGCGGGCATCCCCATCGCCGGCGGCCACACCATCGACTCGGTCGAACCCATCTATGGCCTTGTGGCCTTGGGCCTGGTGCATCCCAGGCGCGTCAAGCGCAACGCCGACGCGAAAGTGGGTGACCGCCTGGTGCTGGGCAAGCCGCTGGGCGTGGGCGTGCTTTCGGCCGCGCTGAAGAAGGACGCGCTCAGCGCCGACGGCTACGCGCAGATGATTGCCAACACCACCAAGCTGAACACCCCCGGCCCGGACCTCGCCGCCATCGCCGGCGTGCACGCGCTGACCGACGTGACCGGCTTCGGCCTGGCCGGCCACGCGCTGGAGATGGCGCGCGGCTCGGACAGCGCGGTGTCGCTCGACATGGCCCGCGTGCCGCTGATCGGCGGTGTGCGCGACCTGGCCGCGCAGGGCATGGTGACCGGTGCCAGCGGCCGCAACTGGGCGGCCTACGGCCGCGAGGTGCGGCTGGCCGCCGACCTGCAGCCGGTGGACCAGGCCCTGCTGACCGACCCGCAGACCAGCGGCGGCCTGCTGGTGGCCTGCTCGGCCGACGCCGTCGACGAGGTGCTGGCCGTGTTCCGCCGGCACGGCTTCGACGCTGCGGCCGAGGTCGGCGAGATCGTGGCCGCGCAGGCCGACGGCGTGCGCCTGCGGGTGCGCTGACCCGCCCGGCGAGCATTCCAACCCGGCGGTGTACCTGATGAAACCACCACGCATTCTCGTTTTCGACATCTTCGGCACCGTCGTCGACTGGCACGGCTCCATCGTGCGCGAGCTGGGCCAGCGCTTTCCGCAGGTCGACGCCGACGCCTTCGCGCTGGCCTGGCGCGCGGGCTACCAGCCGGCGATGGAGGCGGTGCGCTCGGGCGGGCGTGGCTTCGTCAAGCTCGATGTGCTGCACCGCGAAATCCTCGATGGCCTGCTGCCGCGCTTCGGTCTCGACGCGCTGACCGAAGCCGAGCGCACCGATCTCAACCGCGTCTGGCACCGGCTCGCCGCCTGGCCCGACAGCGTGGCCGGGCTCACGCGACTGAAGTCGCGCTTCACCATCTGCAGCCTGTCCAACGGCAACCTGGGCCTGCTCACCGACATGGCCAAAGCGGCCGGCCTGCCCTGGGACTGCGTGCTCAGCGCCGAGGTGTTCCGCGCCTACAAACCCGACCCGCGGGTCTACCTCGGCTCGGCCGACGTGTTCGACGCCGCACCCGGCGAGGTGATGATGGTCGCTGCCCACCACGAGGACCTAGCCGCGGCGCGCGACTGCGGCCTGATGACCGCCTACATCGAGCGCCCGCTGGAGTTCGGCGCGGCGCACATCAAGTACGTGTCACCGGTCGCGGCCAACACCCTGCACGCGAGAGACCTGCTGCACCTGGCCGACCAGATGGGTTGCTGACCGGCGCCGGGTCCGTTCAGGACGGCGACACGGACGCCTTGATCTGCCGGATGGTTGACACGTCGCCCAGGAAAACCTGGAGCACGTCCTTCTCTTCGGGCGTCAGGTCCTTGCTCTCCAGCAGCTTCAAGCGCCGGACGACCAGCTCCAGCGCTTCGGCCAGGTGACCGATCTGGCGGCCGTAGCTGCCCACGCGCGCCAGCGCCGCCTGCTCGACCACCGGGTTGGACGAGGCGCCGAGGTTCACGTTGAACAGGTGGAACTGCCAGTTGGGCAGGATGGGCTGGGTCAGGCTGGTCGGTGCCAGCTGCCAGGTGAGGGGCACGGTGACTTGCTGCGGCATGGTGGGCTCCCGGTGTGGGCCGCCGGACGGCGGTGCAGGGACCATACAAGAGCCGTGCCAGTGCGCGTGTGACGCATCCTCTTGACGGGGGTCAAAGCGGACGCTGGGCAGGCTCCTAGAGTGGAAATTCCCACCCCACCGGAGACATCTCCATGAACCACCCGCACACCACCTTCAAAACCTTGGTCGCACTGCTCCTGCTGGCCTGTGCCAGCGTCGCCGCCGCCCAGCCCAAGACAACCAACGGCATCCTCACGGACGAAAAAGGCATGAGCCTCTACGTCTGGGACAACGAACTGACCGCACCGGGAAAGATCCTGTGCACCGGGCCCTGCACCATCACCTGGCCACCGATGCTGGCCAAGGAAGGCGCCAAGGCCTTCGACGACTTCACCCTGATGACCCGCGACGACGGCACCCTGCAGTGGGCCTACAAGGGCCGGCCGCTGTACCACTCGGCCAACGACAAGCAGCCGGGTGACCACAGGGGCGACGGCTTCCGCGGCATCTGGCACCTGGTCAAGCCCTGAGGCCGATCACCCGCCGACCGGCGTGCACAGCTCCACCAGAATGCCATCCGGGCAACGCACGTAGGACACCACCTGCCCCCAGGGCTTGTGTGACGGCGCGGCCATCTCGCGCGCGCCGGCCGCCACGGCCCGGGCGTGCGCGGCCGGCACATCGTCCGTGACCAGCGCGATCTCGAAGCCCAGCGGCTGGGCCGAGCGGTCGGCGTGCACGTGGCCGCCGGGGAAGTTCATGTCGCCCAGCTCGTGCGCGGCGAAGGCCAGCGTGGTCTCGCCGGTGTCGAGCTCGCCATAGGTGCCGCTCTCGTGCAGGAAGCGGCGTTTCAGGCCGAAGGCCTGCTCGAAGAAGGCCAAGGAGGCCGCGACGTCGGGGACGTAGGTGATGGTGTAGCCGAGTTTCATCTCGTGTCCTTCGCGTGATCAGGCCGCCATGGCCCACCCGATGGTGGCACACCCCGCCACCACCGCCCACGGCGGCCATTTCCATTTCATCAACGCCAGCAGCGCCACTGCCGCCAGCAGCGCGTCGCCCATCCCGCGGATGCCGCTGGTGATGACCGGGTTCCACAGCGCGGCCAGCAGCAGGCCGACCACGGCGGCGTTGATGCCCATGAGCGCGGCGCGCACGCGGGGCTGGGCGCGCAGGCGTTCCCAGAATGGCAGCGCACCCACCACCAGCAGGAAGGCCGGCGCGAAGATGGCTGCCAGCGCCAGCAGTCCGCCGGCCCAGCCGGAGGGGTCGCTCTGCATGCTGGCACCCAGGAAGGCCGCGAAGGTGAACAGCGGGCCGGGCACGGCCTGCGCCGCGCCGTAACCGGCCAGGAAGGCGTCGTTGCCGACCCAGCCGCTGGGCACCACACTGGCCTGCAGCAGCGGCAGCACCACATGGCCGCCGCCGAACACCAGCGCACCCGCGCGGTAAAAGGCGTCGACCACGGCCAGGGCCTGCGAGGGCAGGGCTGCGGCCAGCAGCGGCAGGCCCACCAGCAGCGCGGCGAACAGCAGCAGCCACAGCGCGCCCGCCCGCCGGCCGACGGGCACATGCAAGGGCTCGTGGGCGGTGTCGGATGGCGGACGCATCGCGGCCAGGCCGATGACGGCCGCGACGCCGATGACCAGCAGCTGCAAGGCCGTGCCGGGCCAGGCGATGAGGACCGCGGCCGCACCCAGCATGAGCGCGCGGCGCGGTGTGTCCGGGCAGAGGCTGCGCGCCATGCCCCAGACGGCCTGCGCCACCACGGCGACCGCCACCACCTTCAGGCCGTGCAGCAGGCCCGCGCCCGCGCCGCTTTGCAGCGCGTCGCCCGCCTGTGCCACGCCCAGGGCGAGTGCGATCAGGGCCAGGGCCGAGGGCAGGGTGAAGCCGGCCCAGGCGGCGAAGGCGCCTGCGTAGCCGGCGCGCGAGAGGCCCAGCGCCAGGCCCACCTGGCTGCTGGCCGGGCCGGGCAGGAACTGGCAGAGCGCGACCAGGTCGGCGTAGGCGGCCTCGCTGAGCCAGCGGCGGCGTTCGACGAACTCGTGGCGGAAGTAGCCCAGGTGCGCCACCGGGCCGCCGAAGCTGGTGAGCCCGAGCCGCAGGAAGATCAGGAAGACCTGCCAGGCACTGCGGTCGGGTGTGGTGTTCATGTCGTGGGCAGGGTGTATCGGGCCATGAAGGCGCGGTCGATGTGGTCTTTCCAGCGCCACACCCAGCCGCCCTCGGCGTGCAGCGGCCCCCAGCTGGCGATGGCGTGACCGGCGCCGCAGGAGATCAGGTTCAGCGTGTTCGCGGGCGGGTGGTGCGGCTTGAGCGGCTGGCCTTCGTGGGCCGCGAGCAGGTTGTCCGCCAGCGGCGGGCCGGCGCGCACCGCGTAGACACCGTTCCTGGGGTGCGGCCGGTCGGTGCGGGCGCACACGTCGCCCGTGGCGAACACCTCGGGGTGGCTGGTGCTCTGCTGGAACTCATTGACCAGCACATGCCCCGATTCGCTGAGCGCCAGGCCGCTGCCCTGCAGCCAGGCCGGCGCGTGGGCGCCGATGGCGATCAGCGGCACGTCGCAGGCCAGCTCGGTGCCGCTGCCCAGCTTCACCACGCCCGGCGCCAGGCCGACACAGGTGTCGCGCAGCACGGTGATGTTCAGCCGTTTGAGCCGGCGCAGCACGCGCGCCTGCAGGCCGGCGGGGTAGCTGGCGGCCGGTTCCACGCCGCCGGTGATGAGGGTGAAGCGGGCACCCGCCGCACCGCGGGTGCGCAGGCACTGCTCGGCCGCAAACAGCAGCTCCAGCCCGGCCGCGCCCGCGCCGATCACCGCGACCGACAGCGCGCGCTCCTGCGCCTGTTCCACCACCTGGGGCCAGAGCGTGGCGAAGACCTCGATCGGTCGCACGATCAGCGCGTTGTCCGCCGCGCCGGGGATCTGTTCTTCGAGCCGCTGGCGGTCGATCACCGGGCCGGTGTCGATGGACAGCAGGTGGTAGGGCAGGTCGGGCGGCAGGATCTCGTCCTGCGAGCGGCTCTTGCCGGCCGGGCTCAGGCGCGCCCGTCGGCCGGCCGCGTCGATGCCGCTGCAGCGCGCACGCACCCACTTGGCCCCCGCGGCGCGGATCAGCGGCTCCAGCGGAATCTGGCAGCCGGTCTCGCTGTAGTGGCCCGCCACCAGGCCCGGCACCATGCCGCTGTAGGTCTGGTACGGGTAGGGCGTGACGACCGTGATGTCCAGATCGGCCGGCCGCTGCTGCGCCAGGCGCGACAGGACATGGACATGGGCGTGTCCGCCGCCGAGCAGCAGCAGCTTCTTGATTCCGTGGTGCATGGGCCCCGATGTTACGGGGTGTGACATCAGGGGCCGGTGGTGGTGGTCCAGCGCAGGTCGGCCACCCAGCCGCTGCTGCGGCTGGCGGTGTTGTCGCTGTCGGCGCCGATCAGCACGGTGGCGACCCTGGGCAGCTCGCCGCGCGGCGTCTGCGCGCCCTGCGGCAGTTCGTCGCCGAACAGGGCGACGAAGTCCTGCGCGAGATCGCGGTTCTCCGCGACCCACTGGCCCGCCGCGGTCTCGCTGCCGCGCAGGCTGATGTAGCGCACGCGCCGTGAATAGGGGTTGGCGCCCTGCAGGCCGGCGGCGCGACCGCTGTCCCACACATAGCAGACCGTGGCGGCGGGCAGGGCCTCGCCGCTGACGCTGCGCGCGATGCGCAGCACAGTGCGCTCGACGAAGGGCACGCGTTCCAGCGGGTGATCGAACATGGCGCAGACCTTCAGCGCCGCGTCGTCGCCGCCCTTGGTGGTCAGGTCGGGCGCGGCCTTGCCGCCCGAGAGCGGCTGGTCCAGCCGCCAGCGCCACTGCAGGCGCGCGGGCGGTGCGTCCTTCAGGTCGTGCACCAGGCTGCCGTAGGACGACGCGGTGACCACTTTCACCGCAGGCTGGCCGTCGACCTGGCCGGCCTCGATGAGCGTGGGCGGGATCGGGGCCTTCTGCTGGGGAAAGCCCACGTAGCGCCAGCCGGGGTGGAGGGCGCCGTCGGGCTGGGTCAGCGGCGGCAGCGTCTGCGCGTGCGCCTGCGCACCCGCCAGCGTGCCGGCCAGTGCTGCGATGAGGGTGGCGGTGTTCCAGGTGTTCATGTCCGCTTCCAGTCGTGGTAGCGCTTCACCCAGGCCAGCAGCCGGTGCGGCTGGTGGGCGCGCTTCCATTCGCCGGCCGCGTACTTGTTGGCCTCGGCCAGCGTGGGGTAGGTGTGGATGGTCCCCAGGATCTTGTTCAGGCCCAGGCCGTGCTTCATGGCCAGCACGTACTCGGCCAGCAGGTCACCCGCGTGTGTGCCGACGATGGTCACACCCAGGATCTGGTCCTTGCCCGGCACGGTCAGCACCTTGACGAAGCCGTGGGCCTCGCTGTCGGCAATGGCGCGGTCCAGGTCGTCGATGCCGTACTTCGTGACCTCGTAGGGAATTTTCCTTTCCTTCGCTTCCTGCTCGTTCAGGCCCACGCGCGCCACCTCGGGGTCGATGAAGGTGGCCCAGGGGATGACCGAGTAGTCGGCCTTGAACTTCTTGAAGTCGCCGAACAGCGCGTTCACCGCCGCGTACCAGGCCTGGTGTGCGGCCACGTGGGTGAACTGGAACGGCCCGGCCACGTCGCCGGCGGCGTAGATGTTGGGGTAGATGGTCTGCAGGTACTCGTTGGTCTCGACCGTGCGGTTCGTGGGAATGCCCAGGTCTTCGAGCCCATAGCCGGTGAGCCGCGCCACGCGGCCGACGGCGCACAGCAGTTGGTCGAAGGCGATGCGCTTTTCCACGCCAGCGTGTTCCACCACCAGCGTCTTCTCGCCGTTCACCAGCTCGCAGCGCAGCGCCTTGTGGCCCGTCAGCACGGCCACGCCGTCGGCCTCCAGAGAAGCCTTCGCGAGCGAGGAGACTTCCTCGTCCTCGCGGATCATGACGCGCGGCGCCATCTCCACCTGCGTCACCTGCGCGCCCAGCCTCGCGAAGCTCTGCGCCAGTTCGCAACCGATGGGGCCGCCGCCCAGCACCACCAGCCGCTTCGGGATCTCGTCGAGCTTCGCGAATTGATCCCACAGCGTGTCGCTGGTGACATAACCGACCTCGTCCAGCCCCGGCAGCGGCGGCACGAAGGGCCGCGCGCCGGCCGCGATGACGATGCTGCGCGCGGTGAGCCGCTGTGTGCCGCCGCTGTTGAGCGCGATCTCCACTGTCCACGGGTTCAGCAGCTTCGCGTAGCCCTGCAGCACCTCCACGCCCAGGCCGGTGTAGCGCTCCACGCTGTCGTGCGGCTCGATGGCGGCGATCACGTCGTGGATGCGCTGCATCACGGCCTTGAAGCTGAAGGCGGGCGTGGCGTCGGACAGGCCGTAGTGCGAGGCGTGCCGCATCTGGTGCGCCAGCTTGGCACTCCTGATCAGCGCCTTACTCGGCACGCAGCCGTAGTTCAGGCAGTCGCCGCCCATCTTGTGCGCCTCGATCAGCGTGACCTTGGCCTTGACCGCGGCGGCGATGTAGGCCGAGACCAGACCACCCGCGCCCGCGCCGATGACGATCAGGTTGCGGTCGAAGGTCCTGGGCCGCACGCTGGCCCACTTCGCATAGACCTTGCGTTTCTGCACCGCCTCGACGATCTTGCGCGCGATCAGCGGGAACAGGCCCAGCAGTACGAAGCTGCCCAGCAGGCCGGGACTCACGATGCCCTGCAGCGATGTGAGCTGTCCCAGTTGCGTGCCCGCGTTCACATAAACGGCAGTGCCGGCCAGCATGCCGATCTGGCTAACCCAGTAGAAGGTCCAGGCCTTCATCTTGGTCAGACCCATCAGCAGGTTGATGACGAAGAAGGGCACGACCGGGATCAGCCGCAGGGTGAACAGGTAGAAGGCGCCGTCCTTCTGTATGCCCTTGTCCACCTCGGCCAGACGCTGGCCGAAGCGGCCCTGCACGCTGTCGCGCAGCAGGAAGCGCGCGGTCAGGAAGGCCAGCGTGGCGCCGATGCTGGAGGCGAACGACACCAGCAGAAGACCCCAGCCCAGACCGAAGATGGCGCCGCCCGCCAGCGTGACGATGGTGGCGCCGGGCAGCGAGAGCGCGGTGACGGCCACATAGAGCAGGAAGTAGCCCGCAGCCAGCGCCAGCGGTTGCTGCGCGCGCAGCTCGGCGAAGCGCGCCTGGCTCTGCTGGAGGAATTCCAGGCTGAAGAAGCGGCCGAGGTCGAATGCGAAGAAGGCCACGATGCCGAGCACCACGGCCATCAGAAGCAGGAGTTTGCGCAGGTTCATGGGGTCTCCTCAGGCGCCGTCGCGCAGCCGTTGCCAGCCCCAGCCGATGCGCAGCGCGGTGGTGATGACGCACAGCGCGGCGAAGCCGTAGGCGATGGGGCCAAACCACTGCGGCCACAGGCACATGGCGGCGAAGGCGGCGATGGTCTCGGTGGCTTCGGTGAGGCCGCCGAGGAAGTAGAAGCTCTTGCCCGGTAGCGCGGTATCGGCCAGGCGGCGCTTCTCGGCCAGCGCAGCGAAGGCCAGGAAGCTGCTGCCGGTGCCGATGAAGCTGGCCAGCAGCACGGCGGCGGGCAGGGCGTTGGCCGCGGGGTCGGCGAACGCAAAGCCCAGCGGGACCGCGGCGTAGAACAGGAAGTCCAGCGTGATGTCCAGGAAGCCGCCGCGGTCGGTGGGGGTCGAGGCGCGCGCCACCGCGCCGTCCAGACCGTCGAGCAGGCGCGAGAGCAACAGCAGCACCAGCCCGGCCACGAACTGCCGCAGGCCGATGGCCAGCGCCGCCGCCATGCCGGTGACGAAGCCGGCCAGCGTGACCGCGTCGGCGCCCACACCCAGCCGAACCAGGGCGGCGCCGGCACGGCCGAAGGCCGGTCGCAGGGCCTGCTGGATCGCCCTATCCAGCATGGTGGTGGCGCAGGGGGTGGGTGGACGGTGTCGACAAGCAGGGTCTCCGGGGCGGCGGGGTTGCGCGGCTTGAACCGCTGCGTGAGCTTACCTGCTGGCCTGCAGTGTCAGCCAGCCGTTCACCCGGGGCTTGAGCCAGGCGCAGTCCACCGACCAGCGGCCCACGCCATACAACGCGAGCGCGGCCAGCAGCACGCCCCAGGTGATGTGCTGCTGCAGCGCAGCCGGCGCGATCTCGCTGAGGCTGAGCACCGCCACCACGTTGACCACGCTCAGGCCCAGCGCGGCAAAGCGCCCGGCCAGCCCGAGCAGCAGCATCATCGGCAGCACCAGCTCGCCCGCGGTGCCCATGACCGCCGCGACACCGGGCGAGAGCAGCGGCACGCGGTATTCCTCGGTGAACAGCAGCAGGGTGGTGTCCCAGTCGCGCAGCTTGGTCAGGCCGGACAGGAAAAACACCTGGGCGAGGTAGGCCCGTGCCGCCAGCGCGGCCAGCGGCTGGGCGCCGTCGAGGGCGGTGGTCAACGCATTCCAGAGGCGCAGGCCGCGCTGCAGCAGGGTCGTGTTCATGAGGTCATCTCCAGGTGGGGGCGGGGTCGGTCAGGCGCTGCACGCCGATGACCAGCCCGTCGGTGACGGCGGCGGTGAGCCAGGCCGAAAAGTCGAAGGACGGCGGTTCGGTGTCGGCGGCGCAGGCCGCATCCAGCGCGCCGGGCAGGTCGGCGCCGACCTGCAGTGCCTGCACCAGCGCGGCGGCCGAAAGGTCGATGGCGGCGATGCGCGGGCGCAGGCCCTGGCGCCACACCAGGGCCAGTTCGCCAATCCCGTCGCGCAGCCGCTGCGCCGCCTCGGCCAGGCAGGGGTCGCCAAACAGGTGCGCGGTGACCAGGCTGGCGACCGGAAAGCGGCTGCCGATCACCGTGGCGCCGGGGCTGAGACTGAGCGTGAGGCCGTGTGGGTCTTCGCTGGCCAGCCGCGCGAAGCTGGGCAGATCGGGCTCGGCGTCGGCGGCGCTGGCGGCGCGGTGCAGTGCCCACTCGGCGCGCGCCACGTCGCCCAGGTAGGGCACGTCGGACAGCTGGTCGTTCGCCTGCAGGAAGCCAGGCAGCGCGTCGCCCCACTGCGCGAGGTCGCCCCCGCGGGGCGGGTGCGTGTGCCAGAGGTCGCGCGCGAGCAGCTCGAAGCTGGGCTCGCCGAGCATCGCGGCGATCACCGGGTAGGCGGCGCGCAGCGCGCGCTCGGCCATCGCACGGCCGTTGCTGCGGTAGGCCACGAGTCCCCGTGCGGACTGGGCGTGCCGCGTGTCGAGCAGGGCGGTCAGGCGCGCGTCGGCGGCGAGCCGGCCATCGCCCGGCCGCGCGAACAGGGCGTCCAGCAGAAGCTGCTGTTGCTGCGCCAGCGTGGTGGTGTCCGGGGTGTTCATGCGGCCACCGCCTGTGTGTCGGTGGCCGGGGCCAGCACCTGCGCCGCGGCTTCGTGGGCGCGGTCGGCTTCGTCCAGCAGCACGGACAGGTCCGGGATGTCCGTGTCCCACTCGATCAGCGTCGGCACGGCGCCGAAGCGGCCGATGGTGTGGCGGTACAGCGCCCAGACCTGCTCGTTCACGCGGCTGCCGTGGTCGTCGATCACGATGTCGCCGCAGTGCCGGTGGCCTGCGAGGTGGATCTCCGCCACATGTCCGGGCGCGATGGCGTCCAGCCAGCGCCGGCACGCGCCCAGCGGGTCGCCGTGTTCGCCACGCAACTGGCCATTGAGGGCGTTGACAAAAATGTTGTTCACGTCGACCAGCAGGCCGCAGCCGCTGCGCCGCGCGAGCGCGTTGAGGAATTCGGGTTCGTCCATATCGGCCTCGCGCCACTGCACATAGGCCGAGAGGTTTTCCACCGCGATGGGGCGGCGCAGGCGGTCCTGCACGCGCTGGACGTTGGCGCACATGGCGTCCAGCGTCGCGCGGCTCATCGGCACGGGCAGCAGGTCGGCCGCGTGCACCACCGCACCGCGCGCGAAGCTGGCGTGGTCGCTGACCCGCACCGGGTCGATGGCCTGCACGAGCCGCGCCAACTGGTCCAGGTGCGCGGTGTCGATGCCCTGCGCCGACCCGAGCGACAGGCCGACGCCGTGCAGGCTCACCGGGCAGTGCGCGCGCCCTTCGCGCAGCACGGTCAGGGCCGCGCCGCCGGGGGCGAAGAAGTTCTCCGAATGGACTTCGATGAAGCCGAGAGCAGGCCGCTGTTCCAGCAGCGCTGCGTAATGGGGATGCCGCCAACCGATGCCGACCTCGGGCGCTGCGGCATGAGGCCGATGAGCGTGTGCGGTCATGGTGGCGGGCTTTCTTGTGCGAGGGTTGGCCGCGGATCAGGACTTCTTCATGCCCATCTTGGCGTCGTCCATCGACATGCCGCCCATGGTCTTGCAGGTGCCCGCAGCGACGTACTTCCATTCGCCCTTGTCGTTGTCGACCTTGGCCTGGCCGGCGCAGGAATGCGAGCCGGAGAGGTTGGCGCAGTCGTTCTGCCCGGCCTTGGCGATGCCGAAGCATTTTTCCTTGGCGGCGTCCTGGGCCATGGCGGGGCTGGTGAGCATGGCAAGGCTCATCAGCGAAGCGGCGGCGGTGGTGATCATCTGGCGCTGGTTCATCGGTTTTCTCCTGAATGAGGTGGGGGTTGAGAGTCAACCGGTGCGTGTCGCGGGGCGATGTTCACCGGTTGAGCGTCAGTCAGCCGATGGGCATGGTTCTTACATGCCGCACAAAAAAAATCCTCGGTCCTCCGTTGGCCGGGTCTTTACACTCGCAGCGAATCGCCGAATGCCCATGACCCAGAACCCGCCCGATTTCACGACCCAGGTGGCCGAGTGCCGGGCCTACCTGCTGCGCTTCGCGCGCCTGCAGCTGCGCAACGACGCCTGGGCCGAAGACGCCGTCTCCGAGACCGTGCTGGCCGCGCTGGCCCGGCCGCAAGCCTTCGAGGGCCGTTCCCAGATGCGCACCTGGCTGGTCGGCATCCTCAAGCACAAGATCATCGACATCCTGCGCCAGCGTCAGCGCGAGGTGACGCTGGACAGCGGCTCTGACGACGACAGCACCGATCCGCTGGAGCACATGGCCTTCAAGGCCGATGGCCATCACGCCCAGATGCCCGCCGACTGGGGCGATCCCGAGCAGTCGCTGGGCAGCCGCCAGTTCATGGCCGTGCTCAACGCCTGCACCGAAAAACTGCCGCCGGTGCAGGGGCGCCTGTTCCTGATGCGGGAGTGGCTGGAGCTCTCCAGCGACGAGATCTGTAAGGAACTGGGGCTGACGCCGACCAACCTCTATGTCCAGCTCCACCGGGCCCGCCTGCGCCTGCGGGAGTGCCTGGAACTGAACTGGTTTGGACGAGCACACACGACATGAAGGCCGCTTACCCGTTTCGCCGCACCTGCAAGGAGGCCACCGCACTGATGGTGGCCCGTGAAGACCGCCAGCTGCCGTGGGCAGACCGCGTCGGGCTGCGCCTGCATCTGATGGTGTGCAAGGCCTGCCCCACGTTCGAACGCCAGATGCTGACGATGCGCCACGCGATGAAGCAGTGGCGCGGCTATACAGAAGAAGAGTAGCGACCTGCGCAGCGGCGGAGCGCGGGAGTCACATCCCTCAGTTCAACAGCGCCTGCGCAAACTCGCGTGCGTTGAAGGTTTCCAGGTCTTCGAGCTTTTCACCGACGCCGATGAAGTAGATCGGCACCGGCCGCTCGCGCGCGATGGCGCAGACCACGCCGCCCTTGGCCGTGCCGTCGAGTTTGGTGATGACCAGGCCGGTGAGTTGCAGCGCCTCGTCGAAGGCCTTGACCTGCGTCAGCGCGTTCTGGCCGGTGTTGCCGTCGATGACGAGCAGCACCTCGTGCGGCGCCGTGCCGTCGGCCTTCTGCACCACGCGCTTGATCTTCCGGAGCTCTTCCATCAGGTGCAGCTGCGTCGGCAGGCGGCCGGCCGTGTCCACCAGCACCACGTCGCGGCCGCGCGCCTTGCCGGCGCTCACGGCGTCGAAGCTCACGGCGGCCGGGTCGCCGCCTTCCTGCGTCACGATCTCCACCGTGTTGCGGTCGGCCCAGACGGCCAGCTGCTCGCGGGCCGCGGCGCGGAAGGTGTCGGCAGCGGCCAGCAGCACGCTGGCGCCTTCGTTCGCCAGATGGCGCGTGAGCTTGCCGATGGAGGTGGTCTTGCCCGCGCCGTTGACGCCCGCGACCATGATCACAGTCGGCTTGTGCTCGCCGATCACCAGCGGCTTCTGCAGCGGCGCCAGCAGGTCGGCGATGGCGTCGGCCAGCAGGCCCTTGACGGCCGCCGGATCGGTGGTCTTGCTCTCCTTGACGCGCTTCTTCAGGTCGGCCAGCAGGTGCTCGGTGGCCTTGACGCCGGTGTCGGCCATCAGCAGCGCCGCCTCCAGCTCTTCATAGAGCGCGTCGTCGATCTGCGTGCCGGTGAAGACGGTGGCGATGCTCGAGCCGGTCTTGCGCAGGCCGGCCTTGAGCTTGTCGAGCCAGCCCTTGCGCTCGGGCGGCGCTGCGGGAGCAGCCGGCGGGCTGACCACGGCCGGCAGCGTGGCCGGCGCAGCGACCGGTGCCGACGGGGCGGGCGCGGCGGCGGGGACCGGTTCAGGGACCGGTGGGGGCGCAGGCGGTTTTTTTCTGAAGAACGAGAACATGTTTCAATCTTTGGAATCCACAGGATTCTATGAAACGAGCTTTCTCCTCCCTGATGCGGGGACTGGTGGTGCTGGCCATGCTCTGGTCCGCCGCTGCGTCCGCCACCGAAACCGCCCGGACCTACACCCTCTCCAACGGCATGACCTTGCTCGTGCAGCCCGACCGGAGGGCGCCCACCGTGGTGCACATGCTCTGGGTGCGCGTGGGGTCGATGGACGAGGTCGACGGCACCTCGGGCGTGGCCCATGTGCTGGAGCACATGATGTTCAAGGGCACGCCCAGCCTGGCGCCGGGCGAGTTCTCCCGCCGCGTCGCAGCGCTGGGCGGGCGCGAGAACGCGTTCACCAGCCGCGACGCCACCGCTTACCACCAGCAGGTGCCGGCGCGGCACCTGGAAGCGGTGATGAGGCTGGAAGCCGACCGCTTCGAGAACAACCGCTGGAGCGACGATGAGTTCCGGCGCGAGATCGAGGTGGTCAAGGAAGAACGGCGCCAGCGCACCGAGGAATCGCCGCGCGCCCGCATGTTCGAGGCCTTCGGTGCGATGGCGCTGCAGGCGCACCCCTACCGCCGGCCGGTGGTGGGCTGGATGAGCGATCTGGAGTCAATGACACCGCAGGACGTGCGGGACTTCCACCGCCGGTGGTATGTGCCGGGCAACGCGGCGGTGGTGGTGGCGGGCGATGTGGAGCCTGACGCGGTGCATGCGCTGGCGGAGTCCATCTACGGCCGCATTCCGGCTCGCGCGCTGCCCGAACGCAAGCCGCGCGAGGAACCGCCGCAGAGCGGACAACGGCGCATGGAATACCGCGCTGCGACCGAACAGGCGATGCTGACCATGGCCTGGCCCATGCCGCGCCTGAAAGATCCCGGCGCACTCGACGAGGAATCGCGCGATGCGCTGGCGCTGATCGTGCTGTCCGCACTGCTCGACGGCTACAGCGGCGCCCGGCTCGACCGGGCGCTGGTGCAGGGTGCCGCGGGCGCCCGGCTGGCCGACAGCGCCGGGGCCGGCTACGGGCCGCTGGGGCGCGGGCCGGCGCAGTTCACGCTGACCGCGGTGCCGGCGGCCGGGGTGGCCGTGGCCGAGGTCGAGAAGGCGCTGCGTGCCGAGTTGGACCGGATCGCGCGCGAGGGCGTGAGCGAGGCCGAGTTGCAGCGGGTCAAGACCCAGTGGGCGGCGGGCGAAATCTACAAGCTCGACTCGGTCTACAACCAGGCGCAGGAGCTGGGCACCTGGTGGGTCAACGGTCTCGGCCCCGGCAGTGCGGCGCGCCTGATGGACGCCCTGCGCGGCGTCACGGCCGAACAGGTGCGGTCGGTGGCGCAGCGCCTGTTTCCTGAAGAGCGGCTGAGCGTGGCGGTGCTGGTGCCCGACCCGTCGCAGCGCAGCGCACCGGCCCGGACCGGTCCCCGGCCCGCGCTGGGCCGCCACTGACACCTGGGTGATCCAACGATGAAGAACGTCTTCCGTCTTGTCCTGCTGTGTCTGTTCTGTGCGCCGGCCTGGGCCGTGATTCCGATCCAGCACTGGACCCATGCCAGCGGTGCCCGGGTCTATCTGGTGGCGAGCCCGTCGATCCCGATGCTGGACGTGCAGATCGACTTCGACGGCGGTTCGCGCCGCGATCCCGCCGACCGCGCGGGGCTGGCCACCGCCACCGCCTCGATGGTGTCGGCCGGCGTGGCCGTACAGGGCGCGCAGCCGGCGCTGGATGAGAACGCGCTCAGCGAGGCCTGGGTCGACCTGGGCGCACAGCTGGGCGTGAGCGCGGGGCTGGAACGTTTCAGCGTGTCCCTGCGCACCCTCACCGAACCCGAACTGCTGGAACGCGCCCTGGCGCTTGCGGCCCGCCAGCTGGCCGCACCCGCGTGGCCGGAGGCCGTCTGGCAGCGCGACCGTCAGCGCTGGCTGGGCGCCCTCAAGGAGGCCGAGACGCGACCGGCGACCCACGCCGGGCGTGCGTTTGCCCAGGCGGTGTACGGCGACCACCCTTATGGCCGCGAGGCCACCGCGACCACGCTGGAGTCCATTTCCGTCGACGACATGCGCAGCTTCTACCGACGCCATGCGGCCGCCTGCCGGACCCAGATCGTCATGGTGGGGGCGGTCGACCGCGCCATGGCCGGTCGCATCGCCGACCGCCTCGTGGCGGCCCTGGCCCCGCACGGTTGCGAGACCCTGCCCGCAGTGGCCGAGGTCGCGCCCCTGGCGGGCGCCGTCGAGCGGCGCATTCCCTTCGACGCCGCACAGGCCCAGGTGCTGATCGGCCAGCCGGGCCACCGGCGCAACGACCCGGACTTTTTCCCGCTGTTCATCGGCAACTACATCCTGGGCGGCGGCGGCTTCGTCTCGCGCCTGACCACCGAGGTGCGCGAAAAGCGCGGGCTGAGCTACAGCGCCTACAGCTACTTCGCACCGGGCCTGCATGCGGGCGCCTTCCAGCTCGGCCTGAGCACACGACCGGACCAGGCGGATCAGGCGATCCAGGTGGCGCGCGAGGTCGTGCGCCGCTTCGTCGCCGACGGCCCCACCGAGGCGGAGCTGCGGGCTGCCAAGGACTACCTGGTCAACGGCTTCGCCTTGCGCTTCGACAGCAACCGCAAGTTGCTGGACAACGTGGCCAACATCGCCTGGAATGGCCTGCCGCTGGACTACCTGGAGAGCTGGACCCGCCGCGTCGAGGCGGTGACGGCGGCCGACATCCGGCGGGCGTTTGCGCGCGTGCTGCAGCCTGAGCGCATGGTGACGGTAGTCGTCGGCGCCAAGCCCTGACTGGTTAAGCTCGGCGCATGAACAAAGCACCGCCACGCCCCGCAGCCCAGGCCGCGCATGAGGTCCGCATCATTGGCGGCCTGTGGAAACGAAGCAAGCTGCCGGTGGCCGACCGGCCCGGCCTGCGGCCCACGCCTTCGCGCGTGCGCGAGACGCTCTTCAACTGGCTGGGCCAGGACCTGAGCGGATGGCGCTGCCTGGATGCGTTCGCAGGCACGGGTGCACTCGGGCTGGAGGCCGGTTCGCGCGGCGCAGCCGAGGTGACGCTGGTGGAGCAGGATCCGGCGCTGTGCAAGTCCCTGCAGGCCACCGTGCAGCGGCTCAAGGCGGGGTCGGTGCGCGTGGAGCGTGGCGATGGCGTGGCCTCGCTGCGCCAGCGGGCCGGGCAGGGGCTGGACCTGGTGTTCCTCGACCCGCCGTTCGGCGATGGCGGCAACGAGGTCCTGTTCGGCACGGCGCTGCGCCTGGCCCGCCTGGTGGTGGCCGACAACGGCCTGATCTACCTCGAGGCGCCGCGCACCTGGGGTGACGACGAGCTGGCGCAGATCGGCCTGCAGACGCACCGCCACGGCCGGGCCGGGCAGGTGCATTTCCACCTCCTGCGCCCCTTGCCGCCTCAGTGACAAGCGGTGGGGGCAGGGACCGCGGGTGACCCTTGGCCGATAATCCCGCCATGTCCGATTCCGCCTCTCCCTCTCGCCGCATCGCGGTCTACAGCGGCACCTTCGACCCGCTCACGCTCGGTCATGAGGACGTGGTGCGCCGCGCCGCCGGCCTGTTCGACGAACTGATCCTGGCCGTGGCCATCGCTCACCACAAGAAGACGCGCTTCTCGCTGCACGAGCGCATGGAGATGGCGGCGGAGGCAATGGCCGGCCTGCCGGTGCGAGTGCTGCCGTTCGACGGGCTCATCATGGACTTCTGTCGGGAGCAGGGCGCCTGCGCCGTGGTGCGCGGCATCCGCAACATGACCGACTTTGACTACGAAGCCCAGATGGCGGCCATGAACCGCAAGCTGCTGCCCACTGTGGAAACCGTGTTCCTGTTGCCGCAGGCCGAACTGCAGTGCATCTCCAGCACCCTGGTGCGCGAAATATCGACGCTGGGGGGCGATGTGTCGCAGATGGTCAGTCCGGGTGTGGCTGCCCGCCTCAGACCGCAACCCCTTCAGGCGTGAGGACAGCATCATGGCCCTGATGATCACCGCCGAGTGCATCAACTGCGACGTCTGCGAGCCCGAATGCCCCAACCAGGCGATCTCGATGGGCGAGGACTTCTACCAGATCGACCCCAACCGCTGCACCGAATGCGTGGGGCATTTCGACGAGCCGCAGTGCGTGCAGGTGTGCCCGGTCGAGTGCATCCCGGTCGACCCCGCCCACACCGAGAACCACGAGACGCTGTGGCAGAAGTACCAGCGCCTGCAGGCGGCCGGTCAGTCGCTGGCGTCGCCCGGCCCGGCGGTGTTGCCGCCTTCCGCTGGCTGAGCCGGGGTTGCCGCCGGCACTGGCTTCGGTGGTTTGGGGCGTGGAGGCTTGCTGGTGTGGATCAGGGCCGTGGCCTTGTCCATATTCCCCGCGATCAGCTGCGGCAGTGCCTTGAGTGAACGGTCCAGCGCCTGCACGATGGCGATGCGGTCGTCCAGCGATGGCTTCTTGAGAACCCAGTTCGCGACCTCGTTCCGGTTGCCAGGGTGGCCGATACCGATTCGCAGCCGCCAGTAGTCGGCACTGCCCAGCTGGGCGTGGATGTCGCGCAGGCCGTTGTGGCCGGCGTGGCCACCGCCCTTTTTGAGCTTGGCCTCGCCCGGCGGCAGGTCCAGTTCGTCGTGCACCACCAGCACCTCTTCAGGCGCGATCTTGAAGAAGCGCGCGAGCGAAGCCACCGACTTGCCCGACAGGTTCATGTAGGTCTGCGGCTCCACCAGCCAGACGCTCTGGCCGGCCACGTTGGCCCGAGCCACGAGTCCGAAATGGCCGCGCTCCATCTGCAGCGACGTCTTTAGCAGGCGCGCCGCCTCGTCCACGAACCAGAAGCCTGCGTTGTGGCGGGTGTCGGCGTATTCGGGGCCTGGATTGCCCAGGCCGGCGATGAGTCGGATCATGGCGTTGGATTATCAGGGGCACCAAAGACAAAGGCCCGCATGGAGCGGGCCTTTGAGAGGGGGACCAAGAATTACTTCTTGCCCTTGCCCTTCTTCTTGTCGTCGGCGGCAGCGACCACGGGAGCGGCCACCACTTCTTCCACCGGCTCAACGACTGTGGCGATGGTGATGTCCTTGCGGCCGTGGGTCACGATCTTCACGCCAGCGGGCAACTTCAGGTCGCCAGTGTGGATGGTGGCACCCTTTTCGGCGGAGCTGAGGTCGACCTCGATGAATTCCGGCAGTTGCATGGCCAGGCATTCGATCTCGATCTCGGTCACGATGTGGTTGACCAGGCACTTGTCGGTCTTGACAGCCGGCGAGTTCTCTTCGCCCACGAAGTGGATCGGCACCTTCTTGTGCAGGCGGGTCTTTTCGTCCACGCGCTGGAAGTCCACGTGCAGGACTTGCGGCTTGTAGGGGTGGTACTGCACATCGCGCAGCAGAACCTTCTGGACCTTGCCGGCCAGCTCCATGTCCAGGATGGAGGCGTGGAAGGCTTCCTTCTTCAGGGCGTGCCACAGCGCGTTGTGATCGACTTCGATCGTCACGGGCGCGGTGTCACCACCGAAAACGATACCGGGCGCGCGACCGGTGATGCGCAGACGGCGGCTCGCACCCGTACCCTGCTTGGCGCGCTCAAAAGCGACGAATTGCATGACTGACTCCAGTGGAGGGGTTCCGCGACCAGAACGCCTCAGGTTGAAAAAGGCCGCACCACATGGCACGACCTGGCTTTTGTTGCCTCAGAACAGGTTGTCCTGATCGGCGAACAAACTCATGACCGACTCGCCCGAGGCAATGCGCGCGATGGTCTCGGCCATCAGAGGCGCCACGGAGAGCTGGCGGATCTTGGCGCAGGCCTGGGCGGCCTGCGACAGGGGGATGGTGTTGGTCACGACAACCTCGTCCAGGGCCGAGCCCTTGGCGATGCGGTCGATGGCCGGTCCCGAGAAGATGGCGTGCGTGCAGTAGGCGTAGACGTGCTTGGCGCCCCGCTCCTTGAGCACTTCGGCGGCTTTGACCAGCGTGCCGGCGGTGTCGATCATGTCGTCCATGATCACGCAGTTGCGGCCCTCGATGTCGCCGATCACGTGCATCACTTCCGACACGTTGGCCTTGGGGCGGCGCTTGTCGATGATGGCCATGTCGCAGCCCAGCTGCTTGGCCAGTGCACGGGCGCGCACCACGCCACCGACGTCGGGCGAAACCACCAGCAGGTCTTCGTAGTTCTTCTGGCGCAGGTCGCCTAGGAGAACCGGGGAGGCATAGATGTTGTCGACCGGAATGTCGAAGAAGCCCTGGATCTGGTCGGCGTGCAGGTCCATGGTCAGAACCCGGTTCACACCGACGGTCTGCAGCATATTGGCCACGACCTTGGCCGAGATCGGCACACGGCTGGAGCGCGGGCGGCGGTCCTGGCGGGCATACCCGAAGTAGGGGATCACGGCCGAGATGCGTGCGGCGGAGGCCCGTTTGAGCGCGTCGACCATGATGATGAGTTCCATCAGGTTCTCATTCGTCGGCGCGCAGGTCGACTGGATCACGAACACGTCGCGAGCCCGCACGTTCTGGGTGATCTCGACCGTGACCTCTCCGTCCGAGAAACGACCTACATTGGCCGCACCCAGTTGGGTGTTGAGGTGCTGGGCAATCTCGGCCGCGAGGACCGGGTTGGCATTGCCGGTGAAGATCATGAAATCAGGGGGCTGAACTTGCATGGTGTTCCCGGCTGTTTCAACGACCAGTGCGCTGGCCGACAGCGGCGCGGCCGCTGGGTGTGTGGTTCAAAAAAATGGGTGGCAGGGGAGGAAGGACTCGAACCCTCGCATGCCGGAATCAAAATCCGGTGCCTTTACCAACTTGGCGACTCCCCTACTCAGGACATTCGTGAGGCTTGCGCTTCACGAACACCCGAAAAATGTCGCTGGTCACACATCCGTTGACCGGGCTGATCGACCCGATTTTACCCGGGACACCAGTCCAGCAATGGATGTGCATCCATGTTGCTGCATTCACGGACCGTCCAGTCGGCTGGAGCGCCAGAAAGGTCCGTTGCCTGCGGCAATTGCGCAAACACCGCGGTACCAGAACCGGTCATCCGTCCGTGGAGACCACGGGCCGACAGCCATTCCAGGCATCGCACCACGTCGGGACACAGTGTCTGTGCCACCGGCTGCAGGTCGTTGTGTCCGAAATCCAGAATTTTCTGAAGATCGCAGGCGATGCGGGCATCGCTATTCAACCGTTCTGCATTGGTGTTTGCAGCAAAGCCTTGGAGTATAGCAGTTTTTGTGTCGCGTTGAAGTTCTGGCGAACTGAAAATTGCGGGCGTCGACGCGCCGGTGGGTGGCTTGACCACCACGAAGCGGGCGGACGGCAGCGAAACCGGGGTCAGTTGTTCACCCACGCCCTCGACCCAGGCGTTGTGGCCGCCGAGGAAGAACGGAACGTCGGCGCCCAGCTTCAGGCCGATTCTGGAGAGTTCCCTCCGTGTCAGTCCGAGCCCCCAGAGCCTGTTGAGCGCGAGCAGGCAGGTCGCTGCATCCGAGGAACCGCCTCCCATACCCGCTTCGGCAGGAATGCGCTTGTCCAGACGGATGTGGACGCCCAATGTACACCCCGTCGCTTCCTGGAGCGCCCGGGCAGCACGGACGCACAGGTCCTCAGGCGGCAGGCCGGGGAGGGTGTCTTCCCTGCTGATCCGGCCGTCCGGGCGCAGCTCAAAGTCCAGAAGGTCCACCCAGTCGATCAGCATGAACACCGACTGAAGGAGGTGATAACCATCGGCGCGGCGGCCCGTGACGTGCAGGAACAGGTTCAGCTTGGCCGGGGCGGGCACACCCTCCAGGCGTTGAAGCGGTTCGGTTTTTGGGGTCATGGCTGGAAAACCAGGCGCAGTTCGGCCGTGGGCAGGGGTTGAAGCCGGCGCGCAACCACGCGTCCTTCGCTGTGGCGGCTGAGATCTGCATTCCAGCCACTGGCATCGGCGGTCTGACCTTGCAGCCAGCCGAAGAGCGCGGCCACGGGCAAGGGGGTGCCTCCGAGGTCCGCCGTAAGTTCGTCCAGAGAGGGGCGGCGGGTGCGCTGTACGCCCTGTCGCAGCTCGGCGCCCTGCGGCGACCAGTGCACCGATGCCAGCACCGTTCCCAGCGGAGAGGTCAGCTGCAGTTCGCCCGCAGCAGGGGCTCCACGAAGTTCGAATCCGGCGGAATACGACTGCGGCGGCTCGCTGTGAACAGTCAACGCCAGGCGACCGCTCCAGAACGAGGTGTCCTTCGACGCTTTCGGTCGGGAGGTTGCACAACCCGCAAGCGTCATCGCCACCACGCCCAGAAGGGCGAGGCGTCCACGATCCGCCCTGGTCATGGCTTGACGCGCAGACGCTGAAGGGTGTTTTGCAGCGTCTCGTTGTCGCTGGCCAGTAGCAGCCCCTCGCGCCAGATCTTCATGGCCTTGTCCCTATCGCCGCTGACCCACAGCACCTCGCCCAGGTGGGCAGCGATTTCCGCATCGGGGCGTTTGTCAAAGGCGGACTGCAGGATCTGCAGGGCTCGGGCGATGTTGCCGTCGCGGAACTCCACCCAGCCCAGGCTGTCCTGGATGTAGGCGTCGTCGGGCGCCATGGACACGGCTTTTTCGATCAGCTGCCTTGCTTCGGTCAGGCGAAGGCCACGATCGGCCAAAGAGTAGCCCAGTGCGTTGTAGGCATGGTGGTGGTCAGGCTTGAGTTCGATCACCTGGCGGAACAGGCGCTCCATGTCGTCGATGCGGTTGAGCTTCTCCGCCATCATGGCCTGGTCGTAGATCAGGTCGCTGTCCTTCGGGAATCGGGTGACCGCCTCGCCATAGAGCTCGTAGGCCTGCTCCCATTGCTTGAAATCCCGCAACAGCTGCGCCTCGGCCACAAATTTCAGACGCGCATCCTCGGGGCGCCGCTCGGGGTGGTTGCGCAACAGTGCCCGGGCACGGTCCATCTGCCCCTGGTGGGCCAGCAGCGAGGCGCGGCGCATCTGTGCTGCCATGATGTCGTCGGCGTTCTCGATCCGGTCCAGCCAGGCGTTTGCCGCCTGAAAGTCTTTCTGCTGTTCGGCGATCTGGGCCATCAGCAGATAGGCCTGCGTCAGGCCGCGCGCGGCCCGCTCGTCACCAGACTGGCGTGCCAGGCCCATGTAGGTCTGCAGGGACTGCGTGGCGGCGGGCAGGCGTTTGTCTTGCACCTGCAGCGCTGCCAGCAGCAGCCAGGGTTCCATGGCCTCGGGCTGGATGCGGGTCAGGTTTTCCAGCAGGTTGCGCGCTTCTGCGTGGCGCTGAAGATCGAACAGGATTCGGGCATAGCCAAGTGCCACGGGGGCGGGACTGCCCGCCACCGGTGGGCTGGCTTTCAGCTGGCCACGAACCACGGCTTCCGCTGCGGTCTGCCCGCGTTCCATGAGGTCCAGGGCGAGCAGGGCGGGAAATGGCGAGGACTGGTCGGCGGCGTGCCCGTTCCGGGCGGATGTAAGCGCCTGGGTGGGCTGGTTGTTGCCCAGCTCCATGGCGCCGATCGTGGTCCATGCCGCTGCGGCATGCGGTCCCTGTTTGATCGCTGGAGCGAGGGCTTCGCGCACCACCTGAAGGGCGGCAGCCTTGTCCGCCACCCGTCCGTAGATGCGGGGGATTCCGTTGATGGCGTCGTTGCGGGATGCGGCAGGGGCCTGGTCGAGCAGGCGGCGCAGAACCGGACCGGTTTCGCCCACGCGGTTGAGCGCCAGCAGAATCTCGAGTTCGAAGCGGTCGGCCTCGGGTGAAACCGGGATGGCCTGCGACCATGCGCGCGCTGCTGCCAGCGCCGCGTCGCCCGAACGGGCCTGCAGGGCAATTTCCACGGCTCGGCGGAACAGGTCGGGGTCGTTCTGCTTGCGGGCAGCGTCCAGGATCAGCGAGTAACCGGTGCCGGGCTCACCGGAGGACACATTGAGCTCTCCGAGCAGCAGCTGATAGAACAAAGGAGCAGAAAGCGCGGAGTTGGCCGCCGGAGGCTCTGCAGGTGGACTGTCCTGGGCCAGCGCCAAGGTCGGCAGACCCGCCAGGAGGCCGAGACACAGCACTGCTTGTTGTACTGTCCGGATGCTCCGACGTTGCGGGCTGTGGTGGCTGCGGTCGGGCGGAGTATTCATCGAGCTCATGATAATGGAAGGGTCCAGGTCGGCAGGTCTGGGATTCCGGTGCCCGGTCGGGCGTTCCCTTCACCGTCAGAAATCACCAAGCCATGCCTGAACTGCCCGAAGTCGAGGTCACCCGCCGCAGCTTTGCTGACCGCATCGCTGGCGCGGAGATCCGGGCTGCGCTGATGGGCAAACCCCTGCGTTGGCCTTTGGGGGTCGATCCCACGATGCTGACCGGCCGCCATGTCCTGGCGGTCGGGCGTCGCGGGAAGTACCTGCTGATTCACCTGGATCAGGGGGTGCTGCTCGTTCATCTGGGCATGTCCGGTAGCCTTCAGTTCGCCAGCGAGCTGCCCGAGCGGGGTGTTCACGATCATTTCGAGCTTCACACCTCCCGGGGCGTGCTGCGTCTGCACGATCCCCGGCGGTTTGGTGCCGTGGTGCTGGTCGACTCGATGGAGGATCCGCGGGCCCGCAAGCTGCTGGACGGGCTGGGGGTCGAGCCTCTGGAGCCCGGGTTCGAGCCGGTCGGGTTTCACATGGCCTTGCAACAGCGGCGTGCCAGTATCAAGCAGGTGCTTCTGGCCGGTGATGTGGTGGTCGGCGTGGGCAACATCTACGCTTCCGAGGCCTTGTTCATGGCCGGCATTCGTCCGACGGTCCGCGCCGACCGCCTGAGCCGCCCGCGCGCGACCCGCCTGCATGGGGCGATCGTCCATGTGCTCCAGCGCGCGCTGGCGCTGGGGGGCAGCACGCTGCGCGATTTTTCCAGCGCAGATGGCCAGAGCGGCTACTTTCAGATGGACGCCATGGTCTACGGTCGGGAGGGGCAGCCCTGCAGGGCGTGTGGCACCCCGATACGGCAGCTGCGCCAGGGACAACGCTCGACCTATTTCTGTCCCCGTTGCCAGAAGCCGTGAGCGAGACGGGCGCGATGCTATATTGAATGGATTCACTCCCCCACCGGCCCATGAGCTTCAACCAGGAATTCGACGACCACGGCGTCTGGCGCAGGCAGTTTGCGTTGCGCCTCAAGCTCATGTCCGAATGGCTGCAGGACCACGAGTTGCTGGAGGCAGGGGTTCGCGAGCGGTTGGACCAGCTGCACGCGCAGGTCCGCAACGACAAGATCATGGTTGCGTTCGTGGCCGAGTTCTCGCGGGGCAAGTCCGAACTGATCAACGCGGTGTTTTTCGCGGGCTACGGACGCCGGATCATGCCGGCCAGTGCGGGCCGCACCACCATGTGCCCCACCGAGCTGGGCTACGACTCGGAAGTCCCGCCCTGCCTGCGCCTGTTGCCCATCGAGACCCGTTTGCAGTCCAAATCACTGCTGGAATGGCGCAACGCGCCGGACAAGTGGGAGCGGGTTGATCTGGACGTCAACGATCCCCAGCAGCTGGCCCGCGCCATCCAGAAGGTGGCCGAGGTGCGCCGGGTGACCCGTTCGGAAGCGACCGCGCTGGGTTTCTGGAACGATGAGTTGCCGGACGACAACCCTGTGATGGGCTCCGACGGGATGATCGAGGTGCCCAAGTGGCGGCATGCGCTGATCAACATGGCCCACCCGCTGCTCAAGCAGGGGCTGGTGATTCTGGACACACCGGGGCTGAACGCGATCGGAGCCGAGCCGGAGTTGACGGTGAGCCTGCTGCCCCAGGCGCACGCCGTGGTGTTCATCCTAGGGGCGGACACCGGCGTGACCAAATCGGACCTCGCCATCTGGCGCCAGCACATCGCCGGGCTCCCCGAAGGCCAGGCCAGCCGGCTGGTGGTGCTCAACAAGATCGACACGATGTGGGACGCGCTGAGCACCCCCGAGCAGGTGCAGCTGCAGATCGCCGCACAGCGCACCGAATCGGCCGATGTGCTGGGTCTGTCGCCGCTGCAGGTGATCGCGGTGTCCGCACAGAAGGGGTTGCTGGCCAAGGTCAGCCGGGACGAACGCCTGCTGCAGGCGAGCAACCTGATGGAACTGGAAACCGCGCTGGGCGTCGACCTGCTGGGCCAGCGCCGCCGGATTCTGGGCGCGGCGGTGGCCAGCGCGATGCAGGCTCTGCGCCAGGAGACCGGGCGTCTGGTGCACACCCGTGCCCGTGACCTGGTCGAGCAGGTGCAGGAGCTCGAAGGCTTGCGTGGCAAGAACGCCGGGGTGATCAAGCAGATGCGGCTGCGCATCGAACAGGAGCAGGCCGAGTTCGATGCCAGTGGGGCCAAGATCCAGGCCGTGCGCTCGGTGCATCTGCGGCTGCTCAAGCACCTGTTCTCGCTGCTTGGGCACTCCCATCTCAAGTCGCGGGTGACGGAACTGGCGCGGGCGCTGAAGCAGCCCGGCATCAAGCTGGGCGTGCGCCGCGCCTACGGGCACACCTTCGAACTCCTGAGGGCCGACCTTCTGAAGGCAGATCAGCTTGCGTCTGAAATCCAGTCGATGCTCGAAGGCAGTTTCAAGGGGCTCAACGCCGAGTACGGCTTCTCCCTGCAGCCGCCCACGCCGCCGCAGCTTCAGCAGTACCTGAAAGACCTGGAGCTCATTGAAAAGAGCCACCTGCAGTACCTCAGTCTGGGCAACGCCCTGCGGCTCGCCCAGCCCGAGTTCGGCGAGCGCCTGGCGCGGGCGCTGATGAGCCGGTTGCGGGTGGTCTACGACACGGCGGTCAACGCTGTGGAACTGTGGAACAAGTCGGCCGCGGCCCAGCTGGATGCCCAACTGCGCGAGCGCCGCCGCAACTTCAGTCGACGCATTGAGGCGGTGTCGCGCATCCAGCAGGCCGCCAGCGGGCTGGACGAGCGGATTCGCGAGCTGCAGTCCCAACAGGCCGAGCTCAACCTGGTCGACGCCAAGCTGGTGGAGCTGACCGGTCAGTTGCTGGAATCACCCGAGGCAGCCCCGGCCGAAGCGGTCGAGGCATGAAGGTTCCAGGCCCGGTGAGCGCCGGCTTTGCGCCGGCTCTGGTGCATTGGCAGCGCCGCGACGGGCGGCATGGCCTGCCCTGGCAGGGCACCCGCGATCCCTACCGCGTGTGGCTGTCCGAAATCATGCTGCAGCAGACCCAGGTGAGCACCGTCCTGGGCTACTACCCGCGCTTCCTGAGCCGGTTTCCTGACGTGCATGCCCTCGCCGCGGCATCCGAGGACGAGGTGATGTCCCTGTGGAGCGGGCTGGGGTACTACAGCCGCGCCCGCAACCTGCACCGCTGTGCCTGCACCGTGGTATCCGAACATGGGGGCCACTTCCCCGCCACGTCGTCGGTGCTGGCCACCCTGCCGGGCATCGGGGATTCCACCGCGGCTGCGATTGCCGCCTTCTGCCACGGCGAACGGGTGTCCATTGCCGATGGCAACGTGCGCCGGGTGCTCAGTCGCTTGCTGGCCTTCGAGGGGGATCTCTCACAGGCCCGAGCCCAACGGGAGCTGTGGCAACTGGCCCAGTCGCTGTTGCCCGAGCGCCCTTCGGCGGACGACATGGTGGCCTATACCCAGGGCCTCATGGATCTGGGGGCCGGTGTGTGCACGCTCCGGCAGCCCGCCTGCGAACGCTGCCCTGTGGCTGCGCTCTGCGAGGCGCGCCGATC
This sequence comes from Hydrogenophaga sp. NH-16, assembly GCF_004006415.1. Taxonomy (NCBI): domain Bacteria; kingdom Pseudomonadati; phylum Pseudomonadota; class Betaproteobacteria; order Burkholderiales; family Comamonadaceae; genus Hydrogenophaga; species Hydrogenophaga sp. NH-16. Next base: position 80,447 of record NZ_CP029344.1, on the reverse strand, counting down.
AGGCACCACCGACCGGTTCCCGGTGAAGACGAAGCGGGTCGCACGTCGACACGAGAGCTGGTGGCTGCTGGTATTGCGCAAGACCGAGGCGGGGCAGTTGTCCATCTGGCTGGAGCGGCGGCCGCCGCGCGGCATCTGGGCAGGCCTGCACTGTGTGCCGGTGGCTGGAGACGACGCCCAGGCGCTGGCGGTGGCGGGTGAGCACGCGGGAGCGGCCCGGCACCTGCCTGCGCTGGCCCATGCGCTCACCCACCGCGAGCTGCGGCTGCATCCGGTGCTGGTCGATCTTGTTCCGGGCGCGGCGGAGCCGGTGATCCCGAACGGTCGCTGGGTGCCGATGGAGCAACTGAGCGACGTTGGTCTGCCCGCGCCGGTTCGAAGCCTGCTGCTGCAGCTTCCCGACTGAGGCTCGGTCAGGGGCTGGCTGAAGCGGAGCGCGCCGGTGGCGTGGGCCAGCCATCGATTTCGCGGTGGCGCAGCCGCGTGGACCAGGCGCTGGAAAAGGCCTTGGCCAGGCGTTCCACGAGGTACACCGACCGGTGCTGTCCACCCGTGCACCCGATGGCCACGGTGACGTAGCTCCGGTGATCGTCGAGCATGTGCGGCAGCCAGTGGCGCAGGAAGGTGTCGATCTGCTCTTGCATCGCCGTCACTTCGGCATGGCGCGCCAGGAAGGCCGCCACGGGCTCGTCTCGTCCGGTAAGCGGGCGCAGGTCGGGTTCGTAGTGCGGGTTGGGCAGCATGCGCACGTCGAACACGAAATCGGCGTCCATCGGAATGCCGCGCTTGAAGGCGAACGACTCGAACACCAGGGTGAGCGGGGCCTGCTGGGCGCCGATCAGCTCCTTGATGTGGCTGCGCAGTTGTGCCGGCCGGATCAGGCTGGTGTCGAGCACCTGGGCACGGTCGCGCAGCTCCGACAGCAGCTCGCGCTCATATTCGATGGCGTCCGTGAGCGCCCGGTGCTCGTCGTTGGACGGCTTGAGCGACAGCGGGTGGCGGCGGCGCGTTTCGGAGAAGCGCCGCACCAGCGTGTCGGTGGTAGCGTCCAGGAACACCGTGGTGAGGTGGACATCCTGCCCGGGCTGGTGCCGGATCTCGGCCAGGCGCGCGGGCAGCCCGGGCAGCGAGGCCGCGCTGCGCACGTCCATCGCAATCGCCACCTTGCTGGCACGGTGGCTCTGCTCCAGTGCGATGAACGAGGCCAGCAGCTCGGGCGGCAGGTTGTCGACGCAGTAGTAGCCGAGGTCTTCCAGCGCGGTCAGGGCGATCGATTTGCCCGAGCCGGACATGCCGGTGATCAGCACCAGCTCAATCGGCTTGAGGGGTTGGGCGGGGTCCGGCGTGTTCATGCGGACAGCAGTTCCCGGGCGTGTGCCAGCGACACTTCCGAGCGGTCGTTGCCTCCGAGCATGCGCGCCAGTTCGCTCACACGTTGTTCGTGCGTGATCGGGGTGACGGTGCTGTGCGTGACCGAACCGCTCTGGCGCTTGCTCACCAGCAGGTGGTGGTCCCCGCAGGCAGCGACCTGGGGCAGGTGGGTGACGGCCAGCACCTGGCGGTCGCGGCCCAGCTGGCGCAGCAGTTGCCCCACGGTGTGCGCCACGGCACCACCGATGCCCGAGTCGACCTCGTCGAAGATCAGGGTCGGTGCCTGCCCCAGCCGGCTGGTGACCACCGAGATCGCCAGGGCAATGCGCGAGAGCTCACCGCCCGAGGCCACCTTGCCGACCGGGCGCGGGCTCACGCCGGCATGACCCGCCACCAGGAACTCGACCTGTTCCCAGCCGTGCGCCTGCGGTTCTTCCAGCTTCTGCAGGCCCACCTCGAAACGGCCTCCCTGCATGCCCAGGGTCTGCATGGCCTCGGTGACCGCCCGGGACAGCTTGGGCGCCGCCTGCTGGCGCAGCTTGCCCAGGCGCTTGATTTCAACCTCGAAAGCGCCCCAGGCCTTGCGCTCCGCCGCGCGCAGGGCGTCCAGATCCATGGCCTTGTCGACGCTTTCGAGCTCCTGCTTCCAGCCCGCGAGCAACTCGGCCAGCTCTTCGGGCGGCCGGCGGTAGCGGCGGGCCAGCGACATCCATTGCGACAGGCGCTGATCCAGTGCCTCCAGCCCCGATGGGTCCAGATCGGTGTGGCGTGCGTAGTGGTGCAGGCTGTGCACCGTGTCCTGCACCTGGGCCAGGGCCGCCTGCAGCGCCTCGATGGCGTCGTTGAAGGCCGGTTCCAGGTGGGCCTGCGCCTGCAGCGCGGACAGCGCCCGGTGGATCAGCGACGCGGCGCTGCTGTCCTCATCGTCCAGTGCCGCAGCGGCTTCGCGTGCTGCGTCCATCAGGCCCTGCGCATTGGCCAGGCGGCTGTGCTGCGCGTTGATGTCTTCCCATTCGCCGGGTTGGGGCTGCAGCTTGTCGAGTTCACCGATCTGCCAGGCCAGTCGCTCGCTTTCCTGCTGCAGTGTGTTCTGGCGCTCGGCCGCACTCTCCAGCGCCTTGCGGGCCTGGCGCCAGTCGGACCATAGCGACGCCGCCGCCGTAGCGTCGACGCCGGCGTAAGCGTCCAGCAGGCCGCGCACGGCTTCTGCGCGCGTCAGGCTCTGCCAGGCGTGCTGACCGTGGATGTCGACAAGGTGATCGGCCAGGGCCTTGAGCTGGGCCATCGTGGCCGCGCTGCCGTTGATCCAGCCGCGGCTGCGCCCTTCGGTGTCGACGGTGCGGCGCAGCAGCAGGCTGTCGTCGGCAGCGGCAAAGCCCTGCTCATCCAGCCAGGGCCGCAGAGAAGCAGGCAGGTCAAATTCGGCGGCGATCTCGCAGCGCGTGGCGCCTTCGCGCACCACGCCGCTGTCGGCGCGCGCACCGAGTGCCAGCTGCAAGGCGTCGATGAGGATCGACTTGCCGGCACCGGTTTCGCCGGTGAGCACGTTGAAGCCCTGGTCCAGATCGAGGTCCAGCGAGGGCACGATGACGAAGTCACGCAAGACGATGCGTCGGAGGCTCATGGCTTCGGAACAAACGAAAGGAAGGCGGCTATTTTGACCGCTCTCAGGCGCCCTCGTTCCAGTGCAGCTTCTTGCGCAGGGTGTCGAAGTAGCTCCAGCCCAACGGATGCAGCAGCCGCAGCGTGTGTTCCGAGCGGCGCACGACGATGCGGTCGCCGTGGAGCAGGCTGGTGAGTGACTGCATGTCGAAGTTGGCGCTGGCGTCCTTGCCCGAGACGATCTCGACCGCCACTTCGCAGTGCGAGGGCAGCACGATGGGCCGGTTGGACAACGTGTGCGGTGCAATCGGCACCATGATCCAGCCGCCCACAGACGGGTGCAGCAGCGGGCCACCGGCCGACAACGCGTAAGCGGTGGATCCGGTGGAGGTGGCGATGATCAGACCGTCGGCGCGCTGGTTGGCCACGAAATGACCGTCCACCTCCACCCGCAGTTCGATCATGCTGGCCACGCCGGCCCGGTTGACGACCACATCGTTCAGTGCCGTCGCCTCGAACACGCAGCGGCCGTCGCGCCAGACGCTGGCCGCCAGCAGCGACCTGGGGTCTTCCTCGAACTCGCCGCGCAGGATGGCCCGCAGGTTGTCCTGGTAGGCGCCCAGTGGAATGTCTGTGATGAAACCCAGGCGCCCCTGGTTGATGCCCACCAGGGGCACGCCATAGCGGGCCAGTTGCCGACCAATGCCCAGCATGGTGCCGTCGCCGCCGAGCACCAGCGCCAGGTCGATGGACCGGCCCATGGCAGGGACGTCCAGCGCCGGGTATTGCAGCAGGCCGGTGTTGAGCGCGGTGTCCCGCTCCAGCGAGACGTCGCATCCTTCGTCATGCAGGAACTCGGCCAGTGTCTCGACCACCTTGCCAGAGCCGGGTGCCTGGTACTTGCCGACGATGGCCACATGGGCGAATCGCAGGTGGCGCTTCGGCGCAGAGGCCTCGTGGCGGCGGGTGTCTGGCTGGGTCATGTGCAAATTACAACATAGGGGGAAAGGGCAGTCGGCCCCCCGGAAACCCTTGTCCTCATTCCCTGTTTTCGGGTGGCACCGTCCGTAAAATGGGGCCATGCTGGACGACCGATCCAAACTTCTGCTCAAGACCTTGGTCGAGCGCTACATCGCCGACGGCCAACCCGTCGGTTCCCGCACGCTGGCCAAGGCGGCCGGCATGGAGCTCTCCCCGGCGACCATCCGCAACGTGATGAGCGACCTGGAGGAACTGGGGCTCATCGCCAGCCCCCACACCTCGGCCGGGCGCATCCCCACCGCCAGAGGCTACCGGCTGTTCGTGGACACCATGCTCACCGTGCGGCGCGAGGACATTTCGGGTGCAGAGAACATCGGCGCCACCGGCATCGAGGCGGGCGCTCAGCCGCAGCGCGTCATCAGCCACGCCGCCCAGATGCTCTCCAGCCTGTCGCAGTATGTGGGCGTGGTCATGGCGCCTCGGCGCGCCTCGGTGTTCCGGCACATCGAGTTCCTGAGCCTGTCGGAGCGCCGCGTGCTGGTGATCCTGGTGTCGCCCGACGGGGATGTGCAGAACCGGATCATTCACACCCAGGCGAATTTCACCCAGTCGCAGTTGCTGGAGGCGGCCAACTTCCTCAATGCCCACTACGCCGGCCTGACGATGGAAGAAGTGCGGGCGCGGCTGCGCAACGAGGTCGAGGCCTTGCGCGGCGAGATTGCCTCGCTGATGCAGGCTGCCGTCGACATCGGGGCCGACGCGGGCGCCGAGCGTGAGGAGGTGGTGGTCTCGGGTGAGCGCAACCTGCTGTCGGTCAGCGAGTTTTCCAGCGACATGGGACATCTTCGTCAGCTGTTCGATCTGTTCGAGCAGAAGACCCAGCTGATCCGCCTGCTCGACGTGTCATCGCAGGCCGATGGTGTGCGCATCTACATCGGTGGCGAAAGCCATGTCGTGCCATTTGAAGACCTGTCGGTCGTCACGGCGCCCTACGAGGTGGATGGTCAGGTGGTGGGCACGCTGGGCGTCATCGGCCCGCAGCGCATGCCGTACGACCGCATGATCCAGATCGTCGACGTGACCGCCAAGCTGGTGAGCAACGCCCTGAGCCACAAATGAGCAGGGCGTTACTGCGTCCTACAATGCGGGCCTCGTCGGGCCGTTAGCTCAGTTGGTCAGAGCAGAGGACTCATAATCCTTTGGTCGTTGGTTCAAGCCCAACACGGCCTACCAAAAAACCGTGCTACAATGCATGTCTTCGCGGCTGTAGCTCAGCTGGATAGAGTACTTGGCTACGAACCAAGGGGTCGTGGGTTCGATTCCTGCCAGCCGCACCAAATGAAAAGCCCGCAGCCACAAGCTGCGGGCTTTTTTCTTTTTCGCTCCGAAGCGTTCTCCCCGGGCCGTTCCTTCATGAGCAAAGCATTCACCCGCGAAACCGACTCCGACGCAGACGACGAACTGCCCGAACCGGTGGTGCTGCCGACCGGGGTGAACTACATCACCCGAGCGGGTTACGACCGGCTGCGGACCGAGTTGATGGCGCTGATCGACGACGAGCGGCCCCGCATCGTCGAGATCGTTCACTGGGCCGCCAGCAACGGAGACCGGTCCGAGAACGGCGACTATCTGTATGGCAAGAAGCGCCTGCGCGAAATCGACCGGCGCATCCGCTTTCTCACGCGCCGGCTTGAAGTCGCCGAGGTGGTGGACTGCTCGCAGCACCATGGCGGCGACCAGGTGTTTTTCGGTGCCACCGTGACCTATGCGGACGATGAGGGCAGGGAGACCACGGTGACCATTCTCGGCGTGGACGAGGCAGACAGCTCCCGCGGCGAGATCAGCTGGGTGTCTCCCGTGGCCCGCGCTCTGCTGAAGGCGCGAGTGGGTGATCTGGTTCGGCTGGTGGTGCCCGGAGGAAGCCAGGAGCTGGAAATCCTTTCGGTCAGCTATCCCGCGCCCGGGGGCTGATGCGGCCGTTCAATTGGCGCGGAGTCGCTGCGCCTTGATCACCGAGGTGGTCCGCTTGAGGCTGCGCAGCACTTCGGCAAGGTGTACCCGGTCGCGCACGGCCACGGAGAAGCGGATGTCGGTGGCCGTCTGTGCGGGCTCGTCGCCCATGTCCACGTGGGTGATGTCCGCCTCGGCCGAGGCGATGGCGGAGGCCACGCGAGCCAGAACCCCCTTGCCGTTGGTCACGGTGACCACCACGGTGGTATCGAACGGGCGCGTGGGCTCATCGGCCCATTCGACCTGGAGGAACCGCTCACCGTCGCGCGCCAGCAGGCGCTTGCCGGTGGGACAGTCTTCGGTGTGCACCGTCAGTCCCTCGCCGCGGCCAAGATATCCCACGATGCGGTCGCCCGGGATCGGCTGGCAGCAGCGCGCGAACTGGACCGACAGGCCTTCGCTGCCATCCAGACTGACGACCCCCTGGGAAACCGAGCCGTCCTCACCGGCGGCGTAGCGCTCGGTGCTGATGAGCACCGCGTCGGGTTTGAGCCCGGTTTCGGCCAGCAGCACGGCGAGCTTCTTGCCCACCATGCTGGCGATGCGCTTGCCCATGCCGATGTCCGACAGCAGTTCCTCGCGCGACTTGGTGCCGGTGAAACGCAGCAGCTTGTCCCAGGTGGCCTTGTGCTCGCCACTGGCATCGGGGAGTTGGGCGATGCCTTCGGAGCGCAGTGCCTGCGCCAGCATGCGCTCACCGAGCAGATGTGTCTTTTCCTGTGCGAGCGTCTTGAGGTGGTGCCGGATCTTGGAGCGCGCGCGACCGGTCTTGACGAAGGACAGCCAGGCCGGGTTGGGCTCGGCGGACTCGCTGGTGAGAATCTCCACCACGTCGCCGTTGGCGAGTTCTGTGCGCAGCGGGCGTTGTTCGCCGTTGATGCGGGCGCCCACGGCGCGGTTGCCCACGCCGCTGTGGATGGCGTAGGCGAAGTCCATCACCGTGGCACCGCGCGGCAGCGCGAGGATCTTGCTCTGCGGCGTGAACACATAGACCGCGTCGGGGAACAGGTCGATCTTGATGTGGTCCCAGAACTCGCTGGCATCGTGCGTTTCCTGCTGGATGTCCAGCAGGGACTGCAGCCACTGTGTGCCCAGGCGCTGGGTGGTGTCGCTGTTGGGCTCGTTGGCCTTGTAGAGCCAGTGGGCTGCTACGCCGGACTCGGCCACCACGTCCATCGCGTGGGTGCGCAGCTGGAACTCGATGTTGGTGCCGAAGGGGCCGATCAGGGTGGTGTGCAGCGACTGGTAGCCGTTGACCTTGGGAATGGCCACGTAGTCGCGGAACTTGCCGGGCACCGGTTTGTAGAGCTGGTGCAGCAGACCCATGCCGGTGTAGCAGTCGGTCAGCTCGGGCACCACGATGCGAAAGCCGTAGATGTCGGTCACCTGCGAGAACGACAGGTGCTTGCTGTCCATCTTGCGGTAGACGGAATAAAGCGTCTTTTCCCGACCGACGATGCGCACCTGCATGCCGTGGCGGGCAAACGCGCCCTCCACCTCTTTCTGCACGCGGGCGATGAGGTCCTTGCGGCGGGTGCGGGATTTGTTCAGCGCTTTGGACAGCACCTCGTAGCGCCAGGGGTGCAGGAAGCGGAACGAGAGGTCCTGCAGCTCGCGGTAGGTGAAATTCAGACCGAGGCGGTGCGCGATCGGGGCGTAGATCTCCAGTGTCTCGCTGCTGATGCGCTGCCACTTGTTGCGCGGCATGTCGCCCATGGTGCGCATGTTGTGGGTGCGGTCGGCCAGCTTGATCAGGATGACCCGAACGTCCTTGGCCATCGCCAGCAGCATCTTGCGGAAGGACTCTGCCTGGTTTTGTTCGCGGGTGTCGAAGGCCAGCTTCTCCAGCTTGGTCAGGCCATCGACCAGGTCCGCGACCGGCGCGCCGAAGCGCTCAACGAGTTCGACCTTGCTCACACCGCAGTCTTCCATCGCGTCGTGCATCAGGGCCGCCATCAGCGCCTGGGCGTCCAGTTTCCATTCGGCGCACTGGGCCGCCACCGCAATCGGGTGGGTGATGTAGGGATCGCCGTTCTTGCGCAGCTGGCCCAGGTGGGCCTCATCGGCGAAACGGTAGGCACGCCGGATGGCCTCGATGTCGGCCGCACCCAGGTAGTCCAGCCGACCCAGCAGCGCGGCAAAGCTCGCCGCCGCCGCGCTGGCGGCGGGATGGGCCTGTGGTGCAGGCGGGGCGAGGCTGCCGGGGTCGGTGATCATCCCCTTACTGTAGCGCGAGACGTTCACCACCACTGCTGGTGCGGAAGATCAGCGCGCGGGAGGAACGAGGATGGTCGGACGGGCTTCCGGGAGCTTGTCCGGGTAGTCGCGGCTGTAGTGCAGACCGCGGCTTTCCCGGCGCAGCATGGCCGACATCACGATCAGGTCGGCCACCTGGACCAGGTTGCGCAACTCCAGCAGGTCGCGCGTGACGTGGAACTGGGCGTAGAACTCCTGGATTTCGCCCTGCAGCAGGGCAATCCGGTGGGCCGCGCGCTCCAGCCGCTTGTTGGTGCGCACGATGCCCACATAGTCCCACATGAAGCGGCGCAGCTCGTCCCAGTTGTGCGAGATCACCACCTGTTCGTCGGCGTCCGTGACGCGGCTGGCGTCCCACAGGGGAATCTCGGGCCGGGACGTTGTGGTGGCGGTGTGGATGGCCTTGACCGCGGCCTGGGCGAACACCATGCACTCGACCAGCGAGTTGCTGGCCAGGCGGTTGGCGCCGTGCAGGCCGGTGCAGGTGGTCTCGCCCACCGCGTACAGGCCTTCGATGTCGGTGCGGCCGGCCAGATCGGTCACCACGCCGCCGCAGGTGTAGTGCGCGGCTGGCACGACCGGGATCGGCTCCTTCGTGATGTCGATGCCCAGCTCGGCGCAGCGCGCCAGGATGTTGGGGAAATGCTCCTTCAGGAACTCCGGGCTCTTGTGCGAGATGTCCAGGTGCACGCAGTCCAGGCCGTGCTTCTTCATCTCGTAGTCGATGGCCCGGGCCACGATGTCGCGCGGCGCCAGTTCAGCGCGCGGGTCGTGGTCGGGCATGAAGCGGTGGCCGCCCAGGTGGGGCGGCAGCTTGAGCTGGCCGCCCTCGCCGCGCACGGCCTCGGTGATGAGGAAGTTCTTGACGTGCGGGTGGTACAGGCAGGTCGGGTGGAACTGGATGAACTCCATGTTTCCGACCCGGCAGCCCGCGCGCCAGCCGGCTGCGATGCCGTCGCCGGTCGCGGTGTCCGGGTTGGTGGTGTAGAGGTAGACCTTGCCCGCGCCACCGGTGGCCAGGATGGTGTGTGGCGCACTGAAGGTCTCGACCTCGTCGCGGTCCACGTCCAGCACATAGGCGCCGTGGCAGCGCTGGGTGGCGGTGCCGTGCTGCTGTCCGGGCAGCTTGGCATCGGTGATCAGGTCCACCAGCATGTGGTTCTCGAAGAACGTGATGCCGGGGGTCTTGCGCGCCAGGCTGCTCAATGTGGCCTGCACGGCGGCGCCGGTGGCGTCGGTGGCGTGCACGATGCGGCGGTGGGTGTGGCCGCCCTCGCGGGTCAGGTGCAGTTCGCCGTTTTCGGTGGAGAAGGGCACGCCCAGTTCCTGCAACCAGGCGATGGCCGCCGGAGCGTTCTCCACCGTGAACTGGGTGGCTTCCAGGTCGCACAGGCCGGCGCCGGCCACCAGGGTGTCGTCGACATGCGAGGCGTAGCTGTCGCCTTCGGCCAGAACGGCGGCGATGCCGCCCTGGGCCCAGTTGCTGGAACCGTCCGAGATGCCGCGTTTGGTCACGACCGCCACGCGGTGGGTGGGGGCCAGCTTGAGGGCGGCGGTCAGGCCGGCGAGTCCGCTGCCGATGATGAGGACGTCGAAATGGTGGGTGGTCATGATGCAGGGGTGTACGCCAGACGGACGTAGATCGGCGCGAAGGCCTCGGCCTGGGTCAGCTCGATCAGGGTTTCCTTGGCCAGTTCGAGCATGGCGATGAAGGTGACAACCATGACCTGCGGGCCGCGGGTGGTGTCGAACAGCTCGCCGAACTCGACGAACTTGCGGCCCTGCAGGTGGCGCAGCACGATGCTCATGTGCTCGCGCACCGACAGTTCCTCGCGGCTGATCTTGTGGTGCTGGACCAGTTTGGCGCGTTTCATGATGTCGCGCCAGGCCGACTGCAGATCCAGGGCACTGACATCGGGGAAGCGGGGTTGCAGCGCCTGCTCGACGTAGACCTGGGCGCGCAGGAAATCGCGGCCGTACTGCGGTACTTCGGCCAGGCGCTGGGCGGCCAGCTTCATCTGTTCGTATTCGAGCAGCCGGCGCACCAGCTCGGCGCGCGGGTCTTCGGCCTCTTCGCCCTCGGCCGTCTTCTTGGGCGGCAGCAGCATGCGCGACTTGATCTCGATCAGCATGGCCGCCATCAGCAGGTACTCGGCCGCCAGTTCGAGGTTGCTGGCGCGGATCTCGTCGACGTAGCTCAGGTACTGGCGGGTCACCGCCGCCATCGGGATGTCGAGGATGTTGAAGTTCTGCTTGCGGATCAGGTAGAGCAGCAGGTCCAGCGGGCCCTCGAAGGCCTCGAGGAAGACCTGCAACGCGTCTGGTGGGATGTACAGGTCGCGCGGCAGGTCGAACAGCGGCTCACCGTACAGGCGCGCCAGCGCCACCTGGTCGACCACGTCGGGCAGCACGGCATCCAGGCCCTCCGGGGGCGCATCGAGTGCGCCGGCCTCGTTGCTCATCGCAGTCTCGGGACGGCAGGGCTCAGTGCGGGTCGGGCTGGGTCTGGTAGACGTAGGGCTGCTGCGGCACGCGCGCGGCCTGCGCCTGGGCCAGCAGGTCGCGGTCGACCTGTTTGTCCCACAGGAGCGAACGCCCTTCGAGCTGCCCCTGCTCGATCTCGGGCCGGCTGGACTTGAGCTGGTCGATGAACTGGGTGGTGTCGGAGGTGTAGTGGGGGCGGCCGAAAATGCTCATGGCAAGAAGGCGCAGGGCGCCGGTCAGCGGAAAACCTGCCATTTTACTGGTCGGCCCGGCTCATCCGGCGTGCCGGTCGGCCGCCTCGCCGCGCAGCCGGGCGCCGAAGCCGGAGCGTTCGATCAGCGACTGCGGCTGCGGGTTCAGTTCGGTCAGCGCCAGGGTGCCCCCGCGTTTCAGGATGGCCTTGTGCAGCTGTTCCAGCGCGTCCAGCCCGGTGGTGTCCAGCGAGATCAGCCGGCTGGCATCCAGCGTCACCGCCAGGCCCGCCGGCGCCCGCTCGACCGCCGCCACGATGGGGTCGATCTTGGCGACGGCGCCGAAGAACAGCGAGCCGTAGAGCCTGAAGTGGAGCTGCCCGGGATGCTGCTGGGGCACCGGGTCGGCGCGGAAGATGTCGCTCTGGCGCCGCACGAACAGCAGGCAGGCCAGCACCAGGCCCAGTTCCACCGCCACGGTGAGGTCGAACACGATGGTCACCAGGAAGGTGGAGACCATCATGAGGCGGTAGTGGTTGGTGAACTGCTTGAGGCGACCGAACTCGCGCCACTCGCCCATGTTCCAGGCCACGAACAGCAGCACGCCGGCCAGCACCGCCAGCGGGATGTGCTGCGCCAGCGGCGCGGCGATCAGGACCACGGCGGCCAGCGTGCCGGCGTGCACCATGCCCGCGACCGGGGACACCGCCCCTGCGCGGATGTTCGTCACCGTGCGCGCGATGGTGCCGGTGGCTGGCATGCCGCCGAAGAACGGGACGGCGAAGTTCGCCACCCCTTGTGCCATGAGCTCCTGGTTCGGGTCGTGCTTGGGGGTGTCGCTGAGCTGGTCGGCCACGCGCGCGCAGAGCAGCGACTCGATCGCGCCCAGCAGCGCGATGGTGAGCGTGGGCGTCACCAGGAGCTTCACGGTCTGCCAGCTGAAATCGGGCAGTTCTAAGGCCGGTAGGCCCTGCGGAATGCCACCGAAGCGGGAGCCGATGGTCTCGACCGGCATCTGCAGCAGCCAGGCCAGCAGCGTCAGCGTCACCAGCGCCACCACCGGTGCCGGCAGCCGCGATGTGGCCTTGAGTGCGCTGATGGTGTCGACCTGTTCCAGCTGACGTCTGAACTGCGAGTCCACCGCCCAGAGTCGCGGCCAGATGAACAGGCCCACCACGCACAGCGCACCCAGCAGGCAGGCGTAGGGGTTGAAGCTGCCCAGGTGCTGGGCGATGGTGGCGATCTGGCTGAAGAAGTCGCCCGGCATCTTGGCGATGTCCAGCCCGAGCCAGTCGCGCACCTGCGACAGCGCGATCAGCACCGCGATGCCGTTGGTGAAGCCGATCACCACGCTGACCGGCACGTAACGCACCAGGGTGCCCAGGCGGAAGAGGCCCAGCAGGAACAGCAGCACGCCGGCGCTGGCGGTGGCGATCAGCAGGTTGGCCACGCCGTAGCGCTCGACGATGCCGTAGACGATGACGATGAAGGCGCCGGCCGGGCCGCCGATCTGCACCGAGGTGCCGCCCAGGGCGGAGATGAGGAAGCCGGCAACGATGGCCGTCCACAGTCCCGCCTCCGGCTTGAGTCCGCTGGCGATGGCAAAGGCCATGGCCAGTGGCAGCGCCACGATGCCGACCGTCGCGCCAGCTCCCATGTCGCGCACCAGCTTCTCGCTGTTGTAGCCACGGATGTCCTGGAACAGGCGGGGCCGGAACGGCGCCAGCGGGGGCAGGTTGTTCAGCATCGCCAGATGTTACCGTTTGCACACCCCGTGCCGCGGCGCGGAGGCCGATGATCTCAGGGTTTACACTGAGTCTTTGCCTTCCCGGTGCGACCCATGACTTCACAGATGTTCAACCGCTTGGGATGCCTCCTGCTGGGGGCTGTGTTGCTGACGGCCTGCGACCAGCGCGCCATCAGCGAACTCGAAGAGGGTGTCTCGACCGAGGCGGATGTGCGCGAGAAGTTCGGGCCGCCCGAAGCCGTGTGGGACGGGTCGGATGGCGCCCAGATCTACGAGTACAACCGCCAGCCCGAGGGCTACCAGAACTACCAGATCACCATCGGCCCGGACGGCAAGATGGCGGCCCTGCGGCAGGTGCTCAACCCGAGGACCTTCGCCGAGATCAAGCCCGGCATGGCCATGGAAGATGTGCGCAAGTTGCTGGGCAAACCGATGAAGGTGACCGAGTACACCCTCAAAAAGGAGGTCCACTACGACTGGCGGTGGCGCGATGGCCCGAACGAAAGCGACAGCCAGGTGTTCACGGTCATCTTCAGCCCGGACCTGCGGGTGATCTCGACCGGGTCGGCGCGCGACCCGGCGCTGGACCGGGCCCGCTGAGACGGTCCCGGCGGTTCAGCTGGCGCGCAGGCGCTGCCAATCTTCCAACAGCGGGCGCAGCACCAGCAGCAGCAGCGCGAGTGCCAGCGGCAGGGTGCTCACATAGCCCAGGTGCTTGAAGCCCAGGGCGCCGGCGATGCCGCCGACCAGGAAGCTGAGGACCAGCTGGGCGTGCACCCGCAGGCGTTCGCGGTCGGCGCGCACCGGCTGCATCTCCGGGTGCCGGTTCACGTACAGCAGCTTGCCCAGTTCGATGCCCAGGTCGGTGACGAGGCCGGTCACGTGCGTGGTGCGGATGCGGGCCTGCGAGATCTTGGTGATGACCGCGTTCTGCAAGCCCATGATGAAACACAGCAGCACCACGGTGACGGGCAGGAACACGGTGTGCCACAGGCTCATGACGGCACCAAAGAGGCCAAAGACCAGCAACAGCACGGCCTCCAGCAGCAGCGGCAGGCCGTAGGCGCTGCGCAGCCGCAGGCGCATGCCCCAGTTGACGATCCAGGCCGTGCTCATGGCGCCGAACAGGAAGGCGAGCACCGAGACGAGTCCGGCGCCCACCAGCACGAACTGGCCGAGCACCAGGTTGTCGGCCAGCGCCGAGAGCATGCCCGTCATGTGCGAGGTGTACTGGCCCACGGCCAGGAAACCGCCTGCGTTGGCCGCCCCGGCCACGAAGGCCAGCACGGTGCCCAGCTTCAGGTCCGCCTGCGGCGTGCGTTGCAGGGCGGTGAAGCCGCGGATGGGGGCGAACACGGGCGGTGGCCGTTCAGTGGATGCGCATGCCCGGCTGCGCGCCCGGCCAGGGCTGCAGCACGTGGATGCCTGGCTGCGCCTTCTCGTCGGCGTGGCTGGCGGCCAGCACCATGCCCTCGCTGACGCCGAATTTCATCTTGCGCGGCGCCAGGTTGGCCACCATCACCGTCAGCTTGCCTTCCAGGTCCTCGGGCTTGTACATGCTGGCGATGCCGCTGAAGACGTTGCGGGTCTTTCCCTCGCCCACGTCCAGCGTCAGGCGCAGCAGCTTGGTCGAGCCTTCGACCGCCTCGCACTTGACGATCTGCGCGATGCGCAAGTCGACCTTGGCGAAGTCGTCGATGGAGATGGTGGGCGCGATCTCCTCACCGCCCGGCACGGTCTTGGGTTCTTCGGGCGCCGGCGGCGGCTCGAACAGGGCGTCGAGCTGCTTGACGTCCACGCGCTGCATGAGGTGCTGATAGGGCTGGATGGACGCGACATTCGCAGCGTTGCGCCAGTCCTTCAGGTCGGCACCGGTGAGCGCCTGCACCTTGCCGGCGAGTTCGGGCAGCACGGGCGCGAGGTAGCGGGCCAGGGCGGTGAAGGCATTGACCAGCACCGAGCAGACCTGCTGCAGGCGCGCGTCGTTGGCGGCCTCCTTGGCCAGGTCCCAAGGCTTGTGCTGGTCCACGTAGGCGTTGACGCGGTCGGCCAGCGCCATGATCTCGCGCATGGCCTTGCCGTACTCGCGCTCGTTGTAGTGCGTGGCGATGCCGCCCGCCGCGGCCCGGATGTCGGCCAGCAGGGCTGTGCCCTGTTCGTCGAAGCTCTGTGTCAGCTGGCCACCGAAGCGCTTGGTGATGAAGCCGGCCGAGCGCGAGACGATGTTGACGAACTTGCCCACCAGGTCGCTGTTGACGCGCAGCATGAAGTCTTCGGCGTTGAAGTCCACGTCCTCGTTCTTGCCCGACAGCTTGGCCGCCAGGTAGTAGCGCAGCCACTCGGGGTTCATGCCCAGTTCCAGGTACTTCAGCGGCGACAGGCCGGTGCCCCGGCTCTTGCTCATCTTCTCGCCGTTGTTGATGGTCAGGAAGCCGTGCACGAAGACCGCGTTGGGCACTTTGCGGCCGCTGAACTTGAGCATCGCGGGCCAGAACAGGGTGTGGAAGGTGATGATGTCCTTGCCGATGAAGTGGTACTGCTCGGTGGACGGGTCGGCCATGAAGGCCTCGTAGTCGCGTCCCGTCTTGCCGAAGTAGTTCTTGAGCGAGGCCAGGTAGCCGATCGGCGCGTCGAGCCAGACATAGAAATACTTGCCCGGCGCATCGGGGATCTCGATGCCGAAGTAGGGCGCGTCGCGGCTGATGTCCCAGTCGCCCATCTTGGGCTTGCCGTCCTCGCCGGGCGCGATCCACTCGGTGATCTTGTTGAGCACCTCGGGCTGCACGGCGCCGCTGGTGGTCCAGCCCTTGAGGAAGTCCAGGCAGCGCGGGTCGGACAGCCTGAAGAAGAAGTGGTCCGAGTGCTTGAGCACCGGCGTCGCGCCCGACAGGGCGGAGTAGGGGTTCTTCAGTTCGGTGGGGGCGTAGACCGCACCGCAGACCTCGCAGTTGTCGCCGTACTGGTCTTTCGCACCGCACTTGGGACATTCGCCCTTGATGAAGCGGTCGGGCAGGAACATGTTCTTCTCGGGGTCGAAGAACTGCTCGATGGTGCGGGTCTCGATCAGGTCGTTGGCCTTGAGGGCGCGGTACACGTCCTGCGCCAGTTCGTGGTTCTCAGGGCCATCGGTGCTGTGCCAGTTGTCGAAACCGATATGGAAGCCGTTGAGGTACTGCGGCCGTCCGGCGGCGATGTCGGCCACGAACTGCTGCGGCGTCTTGCCGGCCTTCTCGGCCGCGATCATGATCGGCGCGCCGTGCGCGTCGTCGGCGCAGACGAAGTGCACCTCGTGGCCCTGCATGCGCTGGAACCGCACCCAGATGTCGGCCTGGATGTATTCCATGATGTGGCCGATGTGGAAGTGGCCGTTGGCGTAGGGCAGGGCGGTGGTGACGAACAGGCGGCGCTGGCTCATGTCGGAAGGCTTTCATTCGGGGGAACCCGCAATTTTAGGCGGGGCATGCCGGGGCCGTTAGACTTCGGTGCGATTCTTCATAACCTCACCCCAGTACCCGGAGAGCCCGTTTCATGGCCGTCGACACCCAAGCGCTCCTTGCCGCCCTGCAGGCGGTGACCGATCCCAACACCGGCAAGGACTTCGTGTCCACCAAGGCCCTGAAGAACCTGCAGGCCGACGCCGGCGATGTGTCCTTCGACGTGGAGCTCGGTTACCCGGCCAAGAGCCAGATTCCGGCGCTTCGCCGCGGGCTGATCGAGGCCGCCAAGAGCGTGCCGGGCGTGGAAAACGTGTCGGTGAACCTCACAGTCAAGATCATCCCGCACGCGGTGCAGCGCGGCGTGCAGCTGCTGCCCAACGTGAAGAACATCATCGCCGTGGCCTCGGGCAAAGGTGGCGTGGGCAAGAGCACAACCACCGTCAACCTGGCGCTGGCGCTGGCCGCCGAGGGCGCCAAGGTCGGCATCCTGGACGCCGACATCTACGGCCCCAGCCAGCCCATGATGATGGGCATCGAAGGCCGTCCCGAGAGCACCGACGGCCAGACTATGGAGCCGCTGGAGAACTACGGCGTGCAGGTCATCTCCATCGGGTTCCTGGTGGACAAGGACGAGGCCATGATCTGGCGCGGCCCCATGGCCACGCAGGCGCTGGAGCAGCTGCTGCGCCAGACCAACTGGAAGGACCTGGACTACCTGATCGTCGACATGCCGCCGGGCACCGGCGACATCCAGCTCACGCTGTCGCAGCGCGTGCCGATGACCGGCGCGGTGATCGTGACCACGCCGCAGGACATTGCCCTGCTGGACGCGCGCAAGGGCATCAAGATGTTCGAGAAGGTGGGCGTGCCCATCCTGGGCATCGTCGAGAACATGGCGGTCTACTGCTGCCCCAACTGCGGTCACACCGAACACATCTTCGGCTCCGAAGGCGGCAAGAAGATGGCGGCGGAATACGGCATGGACTTCCTGGGCGAGCTGCCGCTGAACATGAGCATCCGCGTTCAGGCCGACAGCGGCCGGCCCACGGTGGTGGCCGATCCCGAGGGCGAGATCGCCGGCATCTACAAGACGGTGGCGCGCCAGGTGGCGATCAAGATTGCGGCCAAGGCCAAGGACTTCTCCAGCAAGTTCCCGACCATCAAGATCTCCAAGGACACCTGAGTCCGACAGGCGCCGGGCTCAGTACCGCAGCTGCCCCTGGCCATCGATGATGGCCAGTTCCACATAGTCCGAACCATTGTGGGACTTGGGCGAGTACTTGGCGGTGAAGCGGCCGAACGCAATTTCACCGGCGCTTTCCAGGGTGCGCGTGAACGACGCGGTGCTCAGGTCCCGGCCGGTGCGCCGCAGGCCTTCCACCAGCAGCCGCGCGTGCACGAAGCCTTCGAACTGCGACGCCGATGGCGCGGCATCGGGGCTCTTGTCCTTGAGCAGCTTCAGGTACTCCGCCACCACCGGAATGGTGGCGTTGCGCAGCGACGGCATGATCTGCGCCAGGATGATGCCGCGGGCCTTGTCCTTGAGCTCCCGGTTGATCACGTCCAGGCTGGCGACCGAATAGCCATAGAAGGTGGGGCGCGCCGCCGTGGTGCCGACTGCCTTGACGTACTGGGGGAAGGTCAGGCCGGCGGTACCCACAATCACCGCCTGCGGGTTGACCTGCGCGGTGGCCGCGGCAGCGGCGGCAAAGTCCGGTGCGGCCGGGTCGACCTTGATCTCGGCTGCCAGCGGCAGGTTCAGTGCAGCGGACGCCTTCTTGACCTCGCCCAGCAGCGTCTTGCCCAGGCCGTCGTCCTGGTAGAAGAAGGCCACGCGGGTCACGCCGATCTGCTTGAGCTGGGAAAAGATGCGCTCGGTTTCGTTGGCGTAGCTCGCGCGCACATGGAACAGGTGGGGGTTGACGCCCTCGCGCATCGACGACGCACCGGTCACCGGCCCGAACAGGATGGTGCCAGACTCCTTGAGCAGGGGCAGCACGGCGGCGGTCTGCGCGGTGCCGGAGCTGTTGAACAGCATGAACACCTTCTGTTCCCCGATCAGCTTGCGTGTGTTCTCCACCGCCCGCTTTGGATCGAAACCGTCGTCCAGGGTGGTGAAGCTGATCTTGCGGCCGTGCACGCCGCCCGCGGCATTGACCGCGTCGAACATCAGGCGGGCGCCCTCGCCGTATTGCAGGGTCTGCGGCCCCAGCGGGCCGGAGAGCACCTGCGAGGCGCCCAGCCGTATTTCGGTCGGTGTGACACCCTCGTCTCCTGCGTGCGCCGCCACCGCCGCCATCATCCACGCACACATCCCCAGCCATTTTCGAACCATCTCGACCCCTGTGTCTGTCTCCGGAAACGAACGAGTTTCGTTATGAATTGAAACCAGATCAAGCGCGTGGCGCCCGGGTTTACCCGGGGCAGGTGTCTCTGGCCGGATGGGCGGTGTCTGTCAGCGAATCAGCGGTGAACAAACAGGCGCTGGTTCTCCAGTTCGCGCAGCTTGAAGCGCTGGATCTTGCCGGTGGCGGTCTTGGGCAGCTCGCTCACGAACTCGATGAAACGCGGGTACTTGTAGGGCGCGAGCTTCTCCTTCACGAAGGCCTGCAGTTCGGCCTCGGTGGCGTGGTGGCCGGGCTTGAGCACCACGAACGCCTTGGTCTTGGTCAGGCCCTCGTCGTCGTTCTTGCCGATCACGGCGGCTTCCAGCACGGCGTTGTGCTGCACCAGCGTGGCCTCGACCTCGAACGGGCTGACGTAGATGCCACTGACCTTGAGCATGTCGTCGTTGCGGCCGGCGTAGGTGTAGTAGCCGTCCGGATCGCGCACGTACTTGTCGCCGCTCTTGGTCCAGGGCCCCTGGAAGGTGTCGCGCGATTTGGCGCGGTTGTTCCAGTACATCAGCGCGGCGCTGGGCCCCTGTATATAGAGGTCGCCGATCTGGTTGTGGCTGGTGATGACGCTGCCGTCTTCGTCGCGCAGCTGCACCTCGTAGCCGGGCACGGCCTTGCCGGTGGTGCCGTAGCGCACGTCGCCAGGGCGGTTGGAGAGGAAGATGTGCAGCATCTCGGTGCTGCCGATGCCGTCGATGATCTCGCAGCCGAAGTGCGCGGTCCAGCGCTCGCCGATGTCGCGCGGCAGGGCCTCTCCGGCTGAAGAGCACAGGCGCAGCGAGACCGCGCTTCTGGGCGGCAGGTCGGGCGCGGCCAGCATGCCGCCGTAGCCGGTGGGGGCGCCGCAGAACACCGTGGGCCGGTGCTCGGTCATGCGCCTGAAGCAGGCCTGCGGCGTCGGACGCTCGGCCATCAGCACCACGCTGGCGCCGACCGACAGCGGGAACGACAGCGCGTTGCCCAGGCCGTAGGCGAAGAACAGCTTGGCGGCCGAGAACACCACATCGCTCTCCTGCAGGCGCAGCACCCCCTTGCCGTAGAGCTCGGCGGTCCAGTAGAGGTTGGCCTGGGTATGCACCGTGCCTTTGGGCGCGCCGGTGGAGCCGCTGGAGTAGAGCCAGAACGCGGGTTCGTCGCCGTGCGTGTCGGCGCCTTCACCGGGGGCGGCGGACGCGACCAGCGCCGCCCAATCGTGTGCACCCTCGGGCAGCGGCTCCTTGCTGCGCGAGACGATCAGCTGTTTCAGCTCGTGTTTGCCATCGGACATCGCGGTCTGCAGCGTCGGCAGCAGGGCCGCGGACACCAGGGCCGCCTGGGCGCGGCTGTCGGCCAGCATGTAGGCGTAGTCCTTGGCTGTGAGCAGGGTGTTCACGCAGACCGGCACCACGCCCGCGTGCAGCGCACCCAGAAAGCTCACCACCCAGTCGCTGCAGTCGTGCATCAGCAGCAGAACGCGGTCCTCGCGGCGCAGGCCCAGGGCGGTCAGCGCGGCAGAGCAGCGCTGCACCTGGTCGGCCAGCTGGCCGTAGCTCAGCTGGCCGGCGTCGTCGATCAGCGCGGTCTTGGCCGCGCGGCCGGCGTTGGTCTCGATCAGGTGGCGGGCGAAGTTGAAGCGGTCCGGTGGCGGCGCGGTGTCTTTCTGGCTCATGGCTTGTCTCCTGTCGTGCGTCTCTGGCGGACTTCAGTATTTGAGGGTGGTCGCTGTGGCGGCCAGGGCGTCGAGCGCTGCGCTGCTGGCCTGCACGGCCGTGCGGCGGTGGTAGAAGCCCAGCGCGCGCAGGCCGCCGAGTTCCTCGCCACCGCCCGCGCGGCCTGGGCCGCCGTGCAGGCTCATGGGCATCACGTTGCCGTGGCCGGTCTGGCTGGCGGCGACGTCGGGGCTGATGGCGTGCACGCGGCCGTGGCTGTCGGCCAGTTCGGCGGCGGCGCGGGCGATGAAGGCCGGGTCCTCGCTGTAGATGGAGGCGACCAGCGAGCCCTCGCCGCGGCGCACCAGATCCCAGGCCTCGTCTTCGTCCTCGTAGGCCATCAGGGTGGCGACCGGGCCGAACACCTCGACCTCGTGCAGCACCTTGGCCTGGCCCGGGTCGCGGTGGCCCAGCAGGGTGGGCGCGACGCAGGCCGAGGCCTCGGGGTCGGCATCGACCAGGGGCACTTCGCTGCCATCGAACAGCACCAGGGCCTCGTGGCAGAGCGCCTCGATGCCGTGCAGCACGCTGCGTTTCTGTTCCTGGCTCACCAGCGCGCCCATGCGCACGCCTTCGTTGCGCGGGTTGCCGACGGTGACCTTGGCCAGCTTGGCGGAAATGGCTTCGGCGGCGTCGTCGAAGAGTTCGAGCGGCACGAAGATGCGGCGGATCGCAGTGCACTTCTGGCCGCTCTTGACCGTCATCTCGCGCACCACCTCGCTGACCATCAGCTTGAAGGCCTCGCTCTCGGCCGTGGCGGACGGGTCGAGCAGGGCGCTGTTGAGGCTGTCGGCCTCGATGTTGCAGCGGACCGAGCGCTGGGCCACCGCCGGGTGGCTGCGGATGATGCGCGCCGTCTCGGCCGAGCCGGTGAAGCTGACCACGTCGAACGGCTGCAGCTGGTCCATCAGGTGGGCCGACGAGCCGCAGATCACCGACAGCGCGCCTTCGGGCAGCACGCCGGCCTTGACCACGTCCTCCACCATGCGCTGGGTCAGCCAGGCGGTGGCCGTGGCGGGTTTGACGATCACCGGCACGCCCGAGAGCAGGGCGGGGGCGGCCTTTTCCCACAGGCCCCAGCTCGGGAAGTTGAAGGCGTTGATGAACAGCGCCACGCCGCGCGTGGGGTTCAGCACGTGCTGGGTCTGGAACACCGGGTCCTTGCCCATGCGGATGCGCTCGCCGTCGAGCAGGCACTTGGCGTCGCCCAGGGCCTCGCCCTGCTTGGCGTAGTAGCCCAGGGTGAAGATGCCGCCGTCGATGTCGACCGCCGAGTCCTTGGTGGTGGTGCCAGAGTTGCGGGTGGCGATGTCGTAGTAGGCGTCGCGGTTGGTCTGCAGCACCTTGACCACCTCGCCCAGCATCGCGGCGCGCTGGCCGTAGCTCATGGCGCGCAGCGCGGCGCCGCCGTGCTCGCGGGCGAAGACAAAACCTTCGTGCAGGTTCAGGCCGGTGTTGTCGACGCGCACCAGGGACTCGCCGGTCACCGCGTCCCGCAGGGTGGTGCCGTGGCCGTGGCCGGTCTGCCAGCGGCCGGCAAAGTAGTTCGGAAGCAGGGGGGTGTCGGGTGTGGTCATGGTCGGAAGCTGCAGCGCTTTGCGTTTTTGCCGTGGTCGTGGCGGGGGTTTAACGGTATAACTGCACTATCTTGCGTCCGGTGCAGTATGCAGTAAAGTGCATGTTTGTGGGGGCGCCGCTGGCTGGGGTTTACCCGCAGCCGCCCCCGCCAACAGACGAAAGGCGCCCGCGCCATGACCAGCACCGAGACCCTTGCCCCACCCGCCGCCGCGCCCTCCGACGAGGAAGAGCGCCACCCCTTTCTGGTGGCGCTGGGCGAGCGGGTGCGCAACCTGCGCTCGCGCAAGGGCATGACGCGCAAGGCGGTGGCGATTGCGGCCGATGTGTCCGAGCGGCACCTGGCCAACCTGGAATACGGCACGGGCAACGCCTCCATCCTGGTGCTGCTGCAGGTGGCGCAGGCGCTGCACTGCTCGCTGGCCGAGCTGATCGGTGATGTGAGCACCTCCTCACCGGAATGGCTGCTGATCCGCGAGCTGCTGCAGGGCCGCAACGAGGCCGACCTGCGCCGCGCGCGGCTGCAGCTGGTGGAGCTGCTGGGCGCCAGCGGCGGGGTCGACACGCAGGGGCGGCTGGCGCGCGTGGCGCTGATCGGCCTGCGCGGCGCCGGCAAGTCCACGCTGGGCCAGCGCCTGGCCGACGACCTGGGTTTTCCGTTCATCGAACTGAGCCGCGAGATCGAGCAGTTCGCCGGCTGCAGCATCAGCGAGATCCACAACCTCTACGGCGCCAACGCCTACCGCCGCTACGAGCGCCGCGCGCTCGAAGAAGCGATCCAGATCTACCCCGAGGTGGTGATCGCCACGCCCGGTGGCCTGGTGGCCGACTCGGCCAACTTCAACCTGCTGCTGCAGCACTGCACCACGGTCTGGCTGCAGGCGGACCCGTCCGACCACATGGGCCGGGTGGCGGCGCAGGGCGACATGCGGCCCATGGCCGCCAGCCGCGAGGCCATGGAAGACCTCAAGCGCATCCTGGAAGGGCGCGCCGCGTTCTATTCCAAGGCCGACCTGGCCTTCAACACCAGCGCCCAGCCGCTGGAAGAAAGCTTTGCGAAGCTGCGGCGCGAGGTGCGCCAGCTGCTCAAGCTGCCAGCCTGACCCGGGCATTCGGGTAAATACGGGGTCACATGCATTAAATTGCATTTGACTGCGCCAAGACGCATGCACTATTATTCACATCCATCGGATTTCCAGTGCACCCCGACCGGCCACCGCCCAGAACCCAGGAGACCACCATGACCGCCACCGCCAGCGCCCCCCGCGTCGACTACCAGACCGACCCGTCCCGTTACCAGCACATCCGCCTGTCATTCGACGGCGCCATCGCCACGCTGTCGCTGGCCATCAACGAAGACGCCGGTCTGCGCCCCGGCTACAAGCTCAAGCTCAACAGCTACGACCTGGGCGTGGACATCGAACTGCACGACGCGCTGCAGCGCATCCGTTTCGAGCACCCTGAAGTGAAGTCGGTGGTGGTCACCAGCCTGAAGGACCGCGTGTTCTGCTCCGGCGCCAACATCTTCATGCTCGGCCTGTCGACCCACGGCTGGAAGGTCAACTTCTGCAAGTTCACCAACGAGACCCGCAACGGCATCGAAGACAGCAGCCAGCACAGCGGGCTGAAGTTCGTCGCCGCGCTCAACGGCGCCTGCGCCGGCGGCGGCTACGAGCTGGCCCTGGCCTGCGACGAGATCGTGCTGGTGGACGATCGCAGCAGCTCGGTCAGCCTGCCCGAGGTGCCGCTGCTGGGCGTGCTGCCCGGCACCGGCGGCCTGACCCGCGTGACCGACAAGCGCCATGTGCGCCACGACCTCGCCGACATCTTCTGCACCAGCGTCGAAGGTGTGCGCGGCCAGAAGGCGGTGGACTGGCGCCTGGTCGACGCCATCGCCAAGCCCGCCGTGTTCCAGCAGGCCGTGCGCGAGCGCGCCGAAAAACTGGCCGCCGGCAGCCACCGCGGTGCGGCCGGTGCCAAGCCCGTCGCGCTGACCCCGCTGAACCGGACCATCGAAGCCGACCGCCTGGCCTACACGAATGTGACGGTCGAGATCGACCGCGCCAAGCGTGTGGCCACTTTCACCGTCAAGGCCCCGCAAGGCGCGCAGCCGACCGACATCGCCGGCATCGAGGCCCTGGGCGCGAACTGGTATGCGCTGCAGATGGTGCGCGAGCTGGACGACGCCATCCTGCACATGCGCACCAACGAGCTGGACATCGGCACCTGGCTGCTCAAGACAGAAGGCGACAGCGCCGCGGTGCTGGCCAATGACGCGCTGATGCTGGCGAACAAGGACCACTGGTTCGTCAACGAAACCATCGGTCACCTGCGCCGGACCTTCGCCCGCCTGGACGTGTCCTCGCGCAGCCTGTTCGCCCTGCTGGAGCCGGGCTCGTGCTTCGCCGGCACGCTGGCCGAGCTGGCCTTCTGCGCCGACCGCGCCTACATGCTGGTGCTGCCCGACGAGCCGCAGCGGCAGCCGGTGCTGACCCTGGGCGAGATGAACTTCGGCTACCTGCCGATGGTCAACGACCAGAGCCGCCTGCAGCGCCGCTTCTATGAAGAGGCCGGCCCGATGGAAGCCGCGCGCGGCGCCATCGGTCAGGCACTCGACGGTGACGCCGCCCTGAAGCTGGGTCTGGTCACCGCTGCGCCCGACGACATCGACTGGGCCGACGAGATCCGCCTGGCGCTGGAAGAGCGCGCCGCCATGTCGCCCGACGCGCTGACCGGCCTGGAGGCCAACCTGCGCTTCGCACAGAAGGAAAACATGGCCACCCGCATCTTCGGCCGCCTGACCGCCTGGCAGAACTGGATCTTCCAGCGCCCCAACGCCGTCGGCGAAAAGGGCGCGCTCAAGGTCTACGGCAAGGGCGACAAGGCCCAGTTCGATTTCAACAGAGTTTGACGCCCCCCGCGCCGCGCTGCGCGCGTCACCCCCCAGGGGGCGGCGCGAGTGGCCCGGCAAAGCCGGTACCACCGCACCCCTCGATTTGAAGCATCTTCACTCCACCACCACTTCAGGAGACCAGCATGTCCGGTATCAACTACAGCGAGAAGATTCCCAACAACGTCAACCTCAGCGAAGACCGCACGCTGCAGCGCGCGCTGGAGCACTGGCAGCCCAACTACCTGCAGTGGTGGCAGGACATGGGTCCGGAAGGCTCGCAGAACTTCGACGTGTATCTGCGCACGGCCGTGAGCGTGGACCCGCAGGGCTGGGCGCAGTTCGGCCACGTGAAGATGCCCGACTACCGCTGGGGCATCTTCCTGAACCCGGCCGAGCAGGACCGCAAGATCCACTTCGGTGACCACATGGGCGAAGCCGCCTGGCAGGACGTGCCTGGCGAACACCGCGCCAACCTGCGCCGCATCATCGTCACGCAGGGCGACACGGAGCCGGCGTCGGTCGAGCAGCAGCGCCACCTGGGCCTGACCGCGCCCAGCCAGTACGACCTGCGCAACCTGTTCCAGGTGAACGTGGAAGAAGGCCGCCACCTCTGGGCCATGGTCTACCTGCTGCACAAGTACTTCGGCAAGGACGGGCGCGAAGAGGCCGAAGCCCTGCTGGAGCGCAACAGCGGCAACGCCGACAACCCGCGCATCCTGCAGGCCTTCAACGAGAAGACGCCCGACTGGCTGAGCTTCTTCATGTTCACCTACTTCACCGACCGCGACGGCAAGTTCCAGCTCTGTGCCCTGGCCGAGAGCAGCTTCGACCCGCTGGCCCGCACCACCAAGTTCATGCTGACCGAAGAGGCCCACCACATGTTCGTGGGCGAGTCGGGCGTGGGCCGCGTGATCCAGCGCACCGTCAACGCGATGAACGAACTCAAGACCGACGACGTGGGCAAGCTGCGTGCGGCCGGCGTGATCGACCTGCCGACCATCCAGCGCTACATCAACTTCCACTTCTCGGTGACCATCGACCTGTTCGGCGCCGACCAGTCGTCCAACGCCGCCACCTTCTACAGCTCCGGCCTCAAGGGCCGCTACGAAGAAGGCAAGCGCACCGACGACCACGTGCTCAAGGGCAACACCTACAAGATCCTGGCCGTCGAAGAGGGCAAGCTGGTCGAGAAGGAAGTGCCGATGCTCAACGCGCTCAACGAGGTGCTGCGCGACGACTACATCAAGGACTCGGTGGGCGGCGTCGAGCGCTGGAACCGCATCATCGAAAAGGCCGGCATCGACTTCCGCCTGAAGGTGCCGCACAAGGCCTTCCACCGCAACATCGGCAGCCTGTCCGGCGTCAAGGTCAGCCCGGACGGCCGTGTGGTGACCGACCACGAGTGGAACCAGCGCGTGGAAGAGTGGCTGCCCTCCGACACCGACCGCGCCTACGTCGGCTCGCTCATGGGCCGCGTGGTCGAGCCCGGCAAGTTCGCCAACTGGATCGCGCCGCCGGTCATGGGCATCAACCGCCAGCCGGTGGACTTTGAATACGTGAGATTCAACTGACCCTTGCCAGGCCCTCCGGGCTTTCACGCACGCGAGCCCGCGAGCGTGAGCCCGGGTGGCTGGCGCAGTGAGGTAAGAGGAGGAGCCTGCCGCAGGCCGGCGGGGGACACGAACGGAGTCAGCCACCCGGGTTCACGCGGTGCCACCACGAAGTCAACACCAGCAACACAATAGAGCACCACAAGAGCACAGCAACGGAGACCCAAGATGAACGCCCCCCTGGAAGCCGCCGTCATCAAGCAGCACCTGATCGACCCCGAGATCTGCATCCGCTGCAACACCTGCGAATCGATCTGCCCGGTCGGTGCCATCACCCACGACTCGCGCAACTACGTCGTCGACGTCAGCAAGTGCAACTGGTGCAACGACTGCATCTCGCCGTGCCCCACCGGCTCCATCGACAACTACCGCCGCGTGGTGCGCGCCAGGGCCTACTCCATCGAGGAACAGCTCGGCTGGGACGTGCTGCCCGCCGAGCTCTCGTCCGCCGACCTCGCCGCCGCTTCGGCCGATGCCGGTGAACCCGGCGCCGCAGCGGTCGCCGAACCCGAGCCCGCCCCCGCGGCCGACCCGAGCGGCCAGACCGCCTTCAACTCCGCCCAGTACGGCGCCACCATCCCGCCCTGGAGCGCGGCCCACGCCTACACCAACCTGTACGGCCCCAAGGCCGCGCAGAAAACCGTCACCGCCACGGTGACAGGCAACCTGCGCGTCACGGCCGTCGGCAAGGACTACGACACCCACCACATCGTGCTGGACTTCGGCGCCATGCCCTTCCCGGTGCTCGAAGGCCAGAGCATTGGCATCGTGCCGCCCGGGGTGGACGCCAGCGGCAAGCCGCACCACGCGCGCCAGTACAGCATCGCCAGCCCTCGCAACGGCGAGCGGCCCGGCCACAACAACCTGTCGCTGACCATCAAGCGCGTGCTGGAAGACCATTCGGGCCAGCCGGTGCGCGGCGTCGCCAGCAACTACATGTGCGACCTCCAGGTGGGCGACCAGGTGCAGGTGATCGGGCCCTTCGGCACCAGCTTCCTGATGCCCAACCACCCCAGGTCCAGCATCGTCATGATCTGCACCGGCACCGGTTCGGCCCCCATGCGCGCCATGACCGAGTGGCGCCGCCGGCTGCGCGCCAGCGGCAAGTTCGAGGGCGGCAAGCTGATGCTGTTCTTCGGTGCCCGCACGCAGGAAGAGCTGCCGTACTTCGGCCCGCTGCAGAGCCTGCCCAAGGATTTCATCGACAGCAACTTCGCGTTCAGCCGCACGCCGGGCCAGCCCAAGCGCTACGTGCAGGACGCGATGCGCGAGCGTGCGGCCGACCTCGCGCAGCTGCTGCAGGACCCCAACGCCTGCTTCTACGTCTGCGGCCTCAAGGCCATGGAGGAGGGTGTGGTGCTGGCGCTGCGCGACATCGCCACCGGCGCCGGGCTGAGCTGGGACGAGGTCGGCGCCGCGCTCAAGCGCGAAGGCCGCCTGCACCTGGAAACCTACTGAACCTCGGTGGCCGCCTCCGCGGCCACGACCTGCTTCAGTGCCCGCGCCATCACCGGCCGGGTTTCGACCAGGCGCAGCCAGCGCTTGGCCATCAGCTTCTCGCAGCTGCGGCGCGTCATGGTGTGGGTGCGACCGCCGAGGCTGGTGAACATGAACAGGCTGGCTTTCTGGCTGCTCCAGACCAGCTGCGCCCGCAGCCACTCGCCGCCGGAGTACAGGTCCACCCAGGTGCCGGTCGTCATGCGCGCGAGCAGCAGCGCCGGTTCGACCGCGTCCGTGCTCACATCCGCGTCGGTGGCGCCCGCGACTTCTGCGAATGCCTCGACCACCTCCGTCGCCTCCGAGGCCTCGCTGCTGGTGAGGGGCATGGTCTCGCTGAACCCGGCGCTGGCGAGTTCGCGCGCGCCGATCCAGGGCTGTTCGCGCGGGGTGGGTTTCTGCTGCTCGGGCGATGCGGGTGCCAGCAGGGTGGCCAGCGCCTGCTGTTCCGAGTCGCTGACCTCGGACGTGAGCGCCGTGGCATGGCCGTCCACCCGGGCGCGGGCGCGCCGCAGCCGCAGCACGGGTTCGTGCAGCTTGAGCAGTGCATCGAAGAAGGTCCGGGTTTCGTCGGGTGACTGGCCCAGGCTCTCCAGTCCCTGGCGCAGGGTCATCAGCATGCCAGGCACGATCTGGAACAGCTGGTTGGGCTGGCGCAGGGTCACCTGGCTGCGCGTGCTCCACAGCAGGTGGCCGATGACCTTGCGGTAGCCAAACGGGTCCGGCCCCTTGTCGGGGTGCTGCAGCTCGGCCGAGGCGATCACCAGCGACCACGAGCCGTAGAGGAAGTCGAGCACGATGGCGGGCGCGTCGTAGAGGTCCGGCCGGTGGCTGATTTCCCAGGCGATCTGGTCCGCCAGCTCCTGGCGCCGCTCGGCGAAGTTCAGTGCCTGCAGCTGCCGCTGGCGGCGCTGCTCCTGCGCCTCGTCGTCGCTCGCCCACTGCGCCTTGAGCTCGTCCAGGGCGGAGGCGAAAGGGCCGGCCTCCACCGACCCGCTGTCGTTGAGCGAACGGACCTGGGCGCGCACCGGTTCGAAAAAGGCTTCGAAGCCGGGAGAGAACTCGTCGTTGTAGCGGAAGCTGCGCTGGGCCACTGCCTCGATCCACAGGCGCGCGGGGTGGTCGCCGCGGCTGAAGTAGCGCGGCTCGGCCATGGCCAGACGCAGCAGCGCCGGCTCCAGCGCCACCACCGCCTCGCGCACCGGTGCCAGCAGCAGCGGATCGCCCGAGACCTGGTTGACCAGCTTGCGCACCACGTCCAGACCAACCGCCTGCGACACCTTGTCGGCCTGGTGCTTGAGCTCCAGCAGGACGCGGGTGCGTTCGTGCGGCGCGGCGTAGTCGCCCCACTGGTCCGCATCCAGCGGCGAGGCCACGTCGACCGGTCGCGCCGGGCGTTCCACCGCGGGCAGGTCGCGGTAGCGTGTGCGTTCCTGCTCCAGTTCTTCGGGTGCGGGCTGGGGCAGCCGGGCCAGCAGGTCGACGTGGTGCAGTTCCTGGCGCACCTGCTCGAAATACGCGTTGTCCAGCGGGTGGTCGAACACCGCCTGCTCGCCGGCCATGAAGGCCTGCAGCACCTCGTGCTGCAGCGGCGTCTGGGTGCGCGCCAGGTCCTTCATGCGCAGCGACATCGGCGGTGCGGGGGTGTCCAGTCCCTCCCGGGAAGGGGTCAGCCCGGCCCGCTCGGAGGGCGCGCCTTCCTCCAGCCAGCCCCTCGTGGACAGGTGCGTCGCGCTCTGGGGCGAACCGTCGGCCACCAGGCGGATGCGGTAACCCGCCTCCTGCACCCGCGCCTGCTGCAGCATCAGGGCCACCTGTCCGTAGAGCTGGCTCAACTCCTTCGCCAGCGGGGCGACGATCTTCTGCATCCACAGGCTGCGCAACTGCGGGTCGGACTCGCGCTCGGCCATCAGGTCGCGCAGTGTGCGCACGAACACCGAGGGCCGCAGCGGGTTTTTCTCGGCGTGCACGGTGTCCAGGCCGATGAGCGAGCTCATGCGGGCGTCCACCATCGACAGCGACTGTTCGACCACCGGCAGCAGCGCCTGCAGCATGCGGGCCGCCTCCAGCGACTCGTTGACCGAGTCGTCGTCCACCAGCGCCAGCAGGGACGAGTCGGACATGCGCCCCATCGACGAGGTGGGCCCGTCGTGGTCACCACGCTGGAAGGCCTGCTGCAGGCGCAGAGGGAACTGGGCGGTCAATGGGTTGCGCTGGCGTTCCAGGCTGAACCAGGCGCGGGCCAGCAGGGACCGCTGCGCCACCTCGCGGCTCTGGTTTTCCGCGTCCTGAAGCGCCGCCACCGTCGCGTTCAGGCTGCGGCCCAGCAAGGCTGGGGCTTCCCTGAGCACCCGGTCAAAGCATTGATCGAGCAACGACGGGGCTGAAGACATGGCAAGGCGGGGGAATGTGGGGTGTTGTTGTGCGAAAACTCACGCAGATTACACCGAGGCACGCCCTCCGTACAGGACGAACTGGTCATTCACCCCGCAGATACAGCCGTCCATCGCCTTGGCGTACAGTCCGTTGTCCTATGAATGCCGATGCACAAGTTTCTCCGACGCCATCCGGTCGTCCCTCTCTGCCGGTCGATGTGGTGATGCGGCGCGAGCCCGTCACGGGGCCGATGGCTCGGTGGCAGCGCTGGCGCTGGGTGCTGGCCGACGTGATGGCGGCCGGGGCCCCTGGCGAGGTGCCCGTGGGCGCCCCCGAGGCTGTGGCCGGCGCACCGCGCGAGGTCCAGCCGCTGCCGGGTGCGGTGGTGGTGGAGGGCGCACGGTACTGGCTGTTCAACGGCCTGCGCGCCACGCTGTACCGGGACGACGCAGAAGGCTATTTTCTGAACCTCAACAGCCCGTCGCCGTGCTTCTGGGTGTTCTGGCGCACCGACGATGCGCAGCTGATCGATGGCGAGCCCATGGCCGTGCCGCAGATCGCCACGCTCAGCTACCACGACGCTGGTCGCTGGCTTGATGCCCAGGAAAAGGTGGACCAGGTGCCCGCCTCGCCCGAGGTGGTCGAATGGCTGCAGGCCTTTGTGGCCGAGCACCACCATATCGAACCCAAGCGCCGCAAGCGGCCCGACAGCTTCAAACCACTGACCGACCGGTTCGGCCAGCCGGCCCGCGTGAGCACCGGCAAGGTGGGCCCGCGCCACAGCGGAGGAGAATCCAGATGATGCTTCGCATCGGCATCAGTGCACGCTTGCTGCACGAGCCCCCGCCAGGGCTGGGTCTGCCGCAGAAACGCCTGCAGTTCCTTGAAAGCTCCATGGCGCACTGGGTGATGGCCCATGGCGCGATCGCGCTCATGGTGCCATTCGTCGACGAAAACAGCCCCCACCTGGTCAACCGCGTGCCCGCAAGCGAGGTGGTGGACCTGCTCGACGGCCTGGTGCTGCAGGGCGGCATTGATGTCTGCCCCGAAACCTATGGTGGCACGCTGCTGCGGCCCGAATGGGCGGGCGATCCGGTGCGCGACCGCTACGAACTGGCCCTGCTGCGCGGCTTCATCGAGGCGCGCAAGCCGGTGCTCGGCATCTGCCGCGGAGCCCAGCTGATCAACGTGTACTACGGTGGCACGCTGCTGCAGGACATCCCTTCGCAGCGCCGCAGCCCGGTGCTGCACCAGGACCTGGCCCACTACGACCGGCTGCATCACGAGGTCCGTTTTGAACCGGGCCTGCTGCTCGACCGGCTGTACGGCTCCTCGGTGCACAGCGTCACCAGCATCCACCATCAGTGCGTGGACCGTCTGGGCGAAGGGCTGATCGTCGAGGCCCGTTGCCCGCAGGACGATGTGATCGAGGCCATCCGCGCCACCGGGCCGGGCTTCGTGCTCGGCCTGCAATGGCACCCCGAGTTCCACCTGCTGCCCGCCGAGGCCCGCCAGGGCCTGATCGACAGCGGTCCGCTGATGGAAGCCTTTCTGCAGGCCACACGCGAACGGGCGGACCGCCACCGCAAACCCGCATGAGTGCCGCTGGCGACGACGGATTCTTCTCGCGCTGGTCGCGCCGCAAGGCGCAGGCCCGCGCGGGCGAGCCACTGCCAGAAGCGGCCGCGCCCGTGGCTCTTCCCGCGCAGCCCGCTGCTGCGGCCCCCGCAGAGGCGTCTCTTGTGCCTCCCGAAGTGGTGGCCGCTGCGCCCGCGCCAGAGGCCGCGGAAACCCCACCGCCGCCCACGCTGGAAGACACGCAGCACCTCACGCCGGCCTCCGATTTCCGCCGCTTTGTGGCCAGGGACGTACCGCCCGAAGTGCGCAACGCGGCCGTCAAGAAACTGTTCGCCGACCCGCACTTCAACGTGATGGACGGTCTGGACATCTACATCGACGACTACTCCAAACCCAGTCCGCTGTTGGCCGCCGACATGGCCCGGATGGTCAGCGCCCAGTTTTTGAAACTGGTGGACGACCCCGAAGACAACGACACAAAGAAGCCCGTGAACTTGGCCTCCGAAGCCATTGCCACGGACGCCAGAGCAGAGCCTCCACCGGCCACAGAAGACACCCGCGCACCAGACGCGGCCGCACCCGAAGAGACCCCCCACGATGACCACGCTGATCTGCAACTGCAACCAGACCATGCCCCTGGACCCCAAGGCCCTGGGCCGGGCGCTGGATGAAGACCTGAGCCTGCACACCACGCTGTGCCGGCGCGACGCCCCCGCCTTCCAGAAGGCCTGCCGCAGCCGCGACGACCTGGTGGTGGCCTGCACGCAGGAAAGCCGGCTGTTCGGTGAACTGTCGGCCCAGACCGAAGGCGCGGTGGACCTGGACGTTCGGCCGATCCGCTTCGTCAACATCCGCGAAACCGGCGGCTGGGGCCGCGAGGCCCCGCAGGCCACGCCCAAGATGGCGGCCCTGCTGGCGGCGGCCCGTCTGCCCGAGCCTGAACCGGTGCCCACCGTCACCTACAACAGCGAAGGCCGCCTGCTGATCATCGGCCCGCTGGAGCGCGCCGAAGCCCTGGCTGCGCTGGTCAGCGACGCGCTGGACGTGACCCTGCTGCCCACGGGCGGCAGCGGCCAGCAGACGCGCCTGTACCCGGTGCTCCCCGGCCAGCTGCACCGCCTGCAGGGCTGGCTTGGTGCTTTCGCCGTGACGGTGAGCGCCAGCAACCCGATCGACCTGGACCTCTGCACCCGCTGCAACGCCTGCGTGGCCGCCTGCCCCGAAGGTGCCATCGGCCTCGATTACCAGGTGGACCTGTCGCTCTGCAAGGCGCACCGTGCCTGCGTCAAGGCCTGCGAGGCCGTGGGCGCGATCAACTTCCAGCGCGAAGCGCAGGAACGCGAAGAGACCTTCGACCTCGTGCTCGACCTGCGCGACGCCCCCGGCTTCACCCAGCACGCGCTGCCGCAAGGCTATGTGCACCTGCCGGCCACGGCCGATGCCCTGGCCCAGGTGCGCGCCGTCACCCAGCTGCGCGACCTGGTCGGCGAATTCGAGAAGCCCAGGTTCTTCACCTACAAGCAGAAGCTTTGCGCCCACGGCCGCAACCAGAGCGTGGGCTGCAGCGCCTGCGTGGACGTGTGCTCGGCCTCGGCGATTTCCAGCGACCTCAAGCGCAACCAGATCGTCGTCAACCCCCACCTCTGCGTCGGCTGCGGCACCTGCACCACCGTCTGCCCCACCGGTGCGATCAGCTACGCATACCCGCGCGCCACCGAGCAGGGCGTCAAGCTGCGCACCCTGCTGGCCACCTACGCCAAGGCCGGCGGCCAGGACGCCGCCCTGTTGCTGCACAGCCAGGAAGCGGGCGCAGCGCTGGTCAACGACCTGGGCCGTCTGGCGCAGCTCGACAAGACGGTGCGCGGCGTGCCCGCCCGCGTGATCCCGCTGCCGCTGTGGCACACGTCCTCCACCGGCATCGACCTCTGGCTCACCGCGTTCGCCTACGGCGCCCGCCAGGTCTGGGTGCTGATGACCGGCGAAGAAGCGCCGCAGTACCACGAGGCCCTGCGCGAGCAGATGGCGGTGGCCGAATCCATCGTGCAGGCGCTGGGCTACAGCGGCCGCCACTTCAAGCTCATCGAGGTGCGCGACGCGCGCGACCTGCCGCTGCTCGACGCCGAGCTGGGCGAAGCGCCCGCGCAAGGCGTCACCAAGGCGGCCAGCTTCGCGGTGCAGCCCGAAAAACGCGCCACGCTCGACCTCGCGCTGGACCACCTGCTGCAGGACAGCGCGAACCGCATCAGCCGCACGAAGGATGCGGCCATCGCGCTGCCCGCCGCATCGCCTTTTGGCAGCCTGAACGTGGACCGCGACGCCTGCACGCTCTGCCTGAGCTGCGTCAGCGCCTGCCCGGCCAGTGCACTGCAGGACAACGCCGAACGCCCGCAGCTGCGCTTCATCGAGAAGAACTGCGTGCAGTGCGGCCTGTGCGCCACCACCTGTCCCGAAAACGCCATCACCCTGCAGCCGCGCCTGCTGCTCTCCGATGAACGCCGTCAGCCGCGAGTGCTGAATGAAGCACAGCCTTACCAGTGCGTGCGCTGCGGCAAGCCCTTCGGCACGCTCAAGGGCATCGAGGTCATGCTGGCCAAACTCAGCGGCCACGCCATGTTCCAGGGCGAGGCGCTGGAGCGGCTGAAAATGTGCGGCGACTGCCGTGTGGTGGACATCTACTCCAACCCGGGCGAGACCCGCATCTCCGATCTGTGAACGATATGAACGAACCGATCCCCGTGTCCTCCGCCCTCGACGAAGAAACCGCCCGCGCCGAGGTCTATGGCCTGCTGGCCGCGCTGTACTACGCGCCACCCGGCCCCGAACTGCTGGCTCAGCTGCGCGTGGCCGTGACCGAAGCGCCCGCGGCCGGTGGCTTCCTCGAAGAACCGTGGCGCCAGTTCGTCGGCACCGTGCGCGACCTCAGCGACGAACAGGTGGCGAACGAGTACGACGCCCTGTTCGGCGGCGTCGGCAAGCCCGAGGTCTACCTGTTCGGCTCGTTCTACCTCAGCGGCTTCCTGAACGAAAAGCCGCTCGCCGCGCTGCGCAGCGACCTGGCCGCCCTGGGTCTGGCGCGCGACGAGGCCATGCCCGAAACCGAAGACCACTTCGCCTGTGTCTGCGAAGTCATGCGCTACCTCATCGCCGGTGACGACGTGGAAGTGGCCAACCTCACCCAGCAGCAGAAGTTCTTCAGCGCCCACGTGCAGCCCTGGGTGCCCGCCATGTGCGAGGCCATCAGCGCCCACCCCAAGGCCCGGTTCTACGCCGCGCTGGCCGGTTTCACGGCGGCCTTTGTCAGCGTGGAGTCGCAGGGTTTTGATCTGATGGTGTGAGCGTGACCACCCACTGAAAGCCCGCCTTGGAAGTCACCCTGCTCTGGATTCTGTGTGCCGCCCTGATCGTGGCGGGCCTCGCCGGCACCGTGCTGCCGGTGTTGCCGGGCACGGTGCTGGTGTGGGCGGGCATCGTGCTGGGCGCCTGGATCGACGACTTCCAGCGCGTCGGCACGACCACCCTGGTGGTGGTGACGGTGCTGGCCGCGCTGGCCTGGGTGCTCGACTACGTGGCCGGGCTGCTCGGGGCCCGCAAGGCCGGCGCCAGCCGGCAGGCCCTGCTGGGCGCGGCCATCGGCACCGTGGTGGGTCTGTTCATGGGCGTGGTGGGTGTGCTGTTCATGCCCCTGGTGGGCGCGGCGCTGGGCGAGTACCTGGCGCAGAAAGATCAGCACCGCGCCGTCCGCGTGGGTGTGGCCACCTGGCTGGGCATCATGCTCGGCTTGCTGGCCAAGGTGGTGCTGGCTTTCATCATGGTGGGCCTGTTTGTCGCGGCGCTGCTGATCTGAGGCGCGCCGCCGGCGCATAGCCGGTGCTCAGGCGCCGACGGGTTCGCGGTCGGGCTGCAAGGTGGTGGCGAGCGTGCGCGCAAAGGCTTGCTCGCGAACCAGGAAGTCCCAGCGTTCGACGCGGCAGCGCTCCTGGGCCGGCGCCCAGCGCACGATGTTCACCGAGTTGGGCACCCCGGGCCGCAGGCGCGAGGACACGGCGGTGCCCGCCTGCACCACCCACAGCCGGCGCGCCTGCCCGTGCAGAGCCAGTGTGTAGGGCAGGTGGATGTGACCTCCCAGCAGCAGATCGGCCCCGGCCTCGGCCCAGACCCGCAGGGCCTCGTCGTGGCCGCGCAGCAGGTGGTGGCGGTCGCGCGGCTCGGTCACGGCCAGCGGCTGGTGCACCACCACCACGCGCAACTGGCCGGGGTCTGCAGAGCCCAGCAGTCTGGCCACGCGGTCGATCTGCGCAATGGACAGGTCGCCGTTGCGGTGACGCCAGGCCCGGGTGGTGTTCGCGCCGATGACCAGCCATTCGGGCGCTGCGATCACCGGTTCGAGGTCGGTGCCGAAGGCCGCGGCATAGCGCGCGTAGGGCCGGGTCAGGCGCTCCCGCAGGTCCAGCAGCGGAATGTCGTGGTTGCCGGGGATGGCCAGCACCGGCGCGCCCAGCCGGTCGACGAAGGCCCTGGCCGCCTGGAATTGGGCCGGCCGGGCGCGCTGGGTGATGTCGCCCGAGAGCACCACCAGGTCCGGCTGCTGCCGGGCGGCCAGGTCCAGCAGCGCGGCCATCACGGGCGCCTGCTCGGTGCCGAAGTGGGTGTCTGAAATGTGCAGCAGCACGCTCATGAATCGGCCTGCAGCAGGTAGAGCGGCTGTTCGAGCACGCGGAGGTCGATCGGTGTGCGCATGCGCGCCACCTCACCGTCGAAGGCCACCATCACCTCCCGGAGGCCCGGCAGCAGCCGCGGCCGGACCACCAGGTGGTGGAACTCGAAGCTCTCGACACCCGCGGCTTCGCCCAGGCGGCCCATGGCGCCGTGCAGCAGCAGCCCGAGCATGGACAGGGTGCCGATGGGGCGCAGCATCAGCGCGGCCATGCTGCCGTGTCCGGGCGTGCCGGCGATGGTGTCCTCGGGGTGGGCGCCGAACTGCTCCAGCTGCAGCCGGTTGTTGCCCACGAAGAGCGTCAGCGTGTTCACATCGCGCACCTGGTCGCCCAGCTCGATGTGCAGGCGCAGCCGGCGCTGCGCACGCAGCAGAGTGGCGCAGGCCGCCACCAAGGCCACCCAGCGGCTGCGGCCGAAGCGCGCCTTGAAGGCCTCGCGGTCCTGCAGCAGCTCGGGGTAGATGCCCAGGCTGGCATTGACCAGGAACACCCGGTCGTTGATGGCGCCCATCTGCACCGGCTGCGGGCGGGCGTCCATCAGCAGCTGTGCCGCTGCGGCCGGGTCGGTGGGAATGCCATGGGTCCGGGCGAAGTAGTTGAAGGTGCCGTAGGGCATCACCCCCATGGCGCAGCCGGCCGCGTGCGCCGCCTGGGCCACCGCATTGAGGCTGCCGTCGCCGCCCACGGCGACCACCGCCGAACGCCGTTGTACCGCGACAGCCGCGGCCCGGGCCGCCACGCGCGGCAGCTCGGCCGGCTCACAGACCAGCAGTTCGCCCCGCCGACCGCGCGTCGCCAGGGCCGACTCGATCACGCCCCGTTTGGCGTCGACGTCCTGGGCGCCGGCCCCGGCATTGATGACGAACAGCAGCGGTGAATCGGGGTCGAAGGGGGGTGCCGGCATGGTTGCATGAGGGCAAATGCACAGAGTGTGAGTCGGCACCGCTGCGCGGCGTTCAGTTTTTTTCGATCCACGCGTTCGGCCCAGGCTCCTTGCAAGCTGCGCGGTCAGGAGGCACAGTGCAGTGGTCTTTTTTTCTGAGAGACCATGCGTCTCCTGGAACCCGCATGCCAGGCCAGCCATCCCCAATGCCGACACCCTCCGAGCTCCGCAAGGACCGGCGCCGCGCCACCGTGGCGCGGATTGCGGACGCTCATTTGTCCGCCATGGGCGGCACCCTGGCCGACACCATCGGTCACGACAGCCGGCAGCGGCTGGTCTGGCTGGCACTGCTGGCCATGCCGCTGCTGTTCCCGGTGGCGCTGCCGGGCATGGGCTCGGCCGTCGGGGTGTTCTGTCTCGTGATCGCCTTCGGGCTCTGTGCCGGACGGTCGGTGCCCCTGCCGGCCTGGCTCGGTGAGCGCACGCTGAACGACCGTGTCCGGGAACTGCTTACCCGCATGCTGGCCCGCGTCATCCACCTCGTGGCGCGCCTGGGGCGGCCCCGGCTGCTGGGCCTGAGCCACCACTCCGCGCGCTGGGCCAACGGCCTGATGCTGTCGGTGGCGGGCGTGTCCATGGTGGTGCCGGTGCCTGTCATCAGTTTTGACAACGTGCTGCCCGCCCTGGCCATGGTGCTGACGGCATGGGGCCTGCGCCTGCGCGATGGCCTGATGCTGCTGGCCGGTCACGTGGCGACGCTGGTGGCCGCCACGTCGGTGGTGCTGCTGTGGTGGGGGGGCTCGCAACTGGTGGTCGACCTGCTCACGAGGCTTGGCGTTTCCGCCCTGTTGTGACCGCGTCGGGCGCCCGCGCCCGCTTCATCCGCCGGGTCGTCCGTCCCGTGTGTTCACCGCCGCCGGCGCCTGTGGCTCGGTCAGCAGCCGCACGCTGAACACGGCACCGCTGTGGCCATCCTCCCGGTTTCCCGCGACGATGCCGCCGCCGTAGCGCTCCACCAGCCCCAGGCTGATCCACAGGCCCAGGCCGTTGCCGTCGTTCTTGGTGGTGAAGAAGGGCCGGAACAGGCGCTCGGCCACGCCCGGTGCCAGCCCCGGCCCCGAGTCCTGCACCTGCAGCAGCGCACCGCACGCGCCCTGCTCGTCGGTCCAGTCCCGCGTGACCAGCCGCAGCGTGCCGCCCTGCGGCATGGCCTGGATGGCGTTGATGAGCAGGTTGATGATGACCTGCTGCAGCTCCTGCCGGTTCAGGCCCACGCGCTGCGTGGCCTGCAGGTCGCGCACGACCTTGATGCGGGTCTGCGCCAGCAGGTGCGCCACCAGCACCAGGCTGTCGTGCACGGTCTGGTTGAGGTCCAGCGTCTCCACGTAGCCGGCGTACTCGGTGGGCCGCGCGTACTGCAGCAGCTGGGTGACGATCAGGCGCATGCGCTCGACCTGTTCGTCCAGCAGCCTGAACTCTGCTGTCACCGGCTGGGCCTGCGGGCCCAGGGTGTCGCGGATCAGGTCGAGGTTGCCTTGCATCACCGCGATCGGGTTGTTGATCTCGTGCGCGATGCTGGCCGTGAGCTGGCCGATGGCGGCGAGCTTTTCGCTCTTGACCAGTTGCTGCTGCGCCAGCCGCAGCGAGGCGTTGCTCTCCTCCAGCTCGCGCGTGCGCTCGGCCACCTTCTGGTCCAGCTCTTCGCCCCAGCGGCGCAGCGCGGCGGTGTTCTCGTCGATCACGTCCAGCAGCTGGTTCAGGTGGCTGGCCAGGGCGCCGAGCTCGTCGCGCGCCGGCAAGGTGCCCACACGGGCCGCGGCCTCGCCGTCCTCCACGCGCTGCATGGTGCGGTTCATCTGCTCCACCGGCTTGAAGATGCTGCGCGCCCAGCGCACCGAGAACCAGGCCGACACCGCCATCACCGCCAGGAAGATCAGGCCCATGACGGCCAGCATGGCGTGGCGCACCCAGCGGAAGGGCGACTCCAGGAAACCCACGTAGAGCATGCCCACACGCTGTCCCGCGGCGTCCAGCAGCGGTTCGTAGGCCGAGACGTACCAGTCGTTGACAACAAAGGCGCGGTCCAGCCAGGTCTCGCCCTGTCCGAGCACCCGGTCGCGCACGGTCTGCGACACGCGGGTGCCGATGGCGCGCTGGTCCTGGAACAGGCGCACATTGGTGGTGATGCGCACGTCGTCCAGGAACAGCGTGGCGGTGCCCTCGCTGCCGAAGGGCAGGGCGCCTTCGGGATAGACGATGCGGTTGATGTGGTCGATGAAATCCAGGTTCTGGTTGAGCAGCAGACCGCCCACCAGCAGGGCCTGAGGCTGGCCCGCGGCGTCCCGCACCGGCTGCAGCGCCAGCAGCACCAGGGCGCGGTCTTCCGTGGCGCGGGCATCGGGCGCGGCGTTGCGCGTGCTCACCAGCGGGATGTGCAGGCGAGGCAGCAACCGCGGGGCGAGGGCCGCGAGTTCGTCGCGCGAGAGGCGCACGATCTGCGCGGACCTTGCGGGCGTCGTCGCGGCCGTTTGCAGCAGCGACGCCACACCGGCGGGCAGGGTGGCGCTCGGGTCGTCCTGGCGCATGAGCAGCAGGAAGTCCAGCCCCAGCTCCTGCCGGTCGGCCGCCAGGCGTGCGGCCAGGTCGCCACCGGCCATGGACTGCAGCAGCCGCTGCGAACGCGCCACGCCGCGCGTGCCGCTGCCCACCTCGGCCAGGGTCTGGTCGAAGTAGCCGCGCGCCACGGCCAGATCGCTGCGCACCTTGGTGATCAGCAGACGGTCGTAGGTGACGCTGCTCCACACCGCGATGGCCAGCACCAGGAGGGGGAACACCACCAGCAGCGGCAGAAGCGCCATGGCCAGCAGCTTGTTGCGCACCGAGGTGGCGAGCCAGCGCGGTGTGGGCAGCTTCATCAGCGGCCGAACGCCTGTGAGCCATGACCCCACTCGGCCACGCGCCGCTCCAGCGTGCGGCGCGACACGCCCAGCAGTTCGGCCGCGCGGGTCTTGTCGCCCTGCACCGAGTCGAGCACGCTCAGGATGTGCTGTTTCTCCAGCGTCGCCAGGTCCATGGGCGCCCCCGCCTCGGTGCCGGCGCTGCGCACGGGGTCCCCGGGGTAGAGGGCGGAGATGTTGAGCGAACCGAGGATGAGCGAACGCTCGATGAGGTTGCGCAGTTCGCGCACGTTGCCCGGCCAGTCGTACTGCGCGAGGTAGTCGAGCTCCTGAGCACTGATCGCCAGCGGTGCCACGCCCAGCGCGGGTGAGAGCTGTTCCATGAAGTGCTGCACCAGGTCCGGGATGTCGGCCTTGTGCTCGCGCAGCGGTGGCAGGCTCAGTTCCACCACCTGCAGGCGGAAATACAGATCCTTGCGGAAGCGGCCCGCGGCCACCTCGTCGGCCAGACGGCGGTTGCTCGCGGCCATGATGCGCAGGTTCAGCGGCACCAGCTGTTCGCTGCCCACCGGGCGGATCTTCAGGTCTTCGATGGCCCGCAGCAGCGTGGCCTGGATCGGCAGGGGCAGTTCGGCCACTTCGTCGAGGAACAGCGTGCCCCCCTGTGCGTAGTGGAACAGGCCCTCGCGCGCCCGCGCAGCGCCGGTGAAGGCGCCGCGGGCGTGGCCGAAGAGTTCGCTCTCCATCAGCTCGGGCGAAACGGCGGCGCAGTTGAGCGGCACGAAGGGGCCGTTGGCCCGCGGGCCGTTGGCGTGCAGGGTGCGGGCCACCAGCTCCTTGCCGGTGCCGGACTCGCCCTGCAGCAGCACGGTGCTGTCCACCGGTGCCACGCGAGCCACCGAGGCGCGCAGCCGCTGCATCGCTTCGGACGCGCCCACCAGCGCCTGGTTGCGGCCGTTGGAGCTGGCCACCGCGCGGCGCAGCACGAAGTTCTCGCGCCGCAGCCGCGAGCGCTCGAAGCAGTGCTTCACGGCGTTGAGGATCTGGGGTACGCGGAAGGGCTTGAGGATGAAGTCCGACGCACCGGCGCGCAGCGCCTCGATGGCGGTGTCCAGGTCGGCAAAGGCCGTGATCAGGATGACCTCGCCGCTGAAGCCCTGCTCGCGCAACTCCTTGAGCCAGGTCACACCGCTCTTGCCGGGCAGCGAGATGTCGAGGATGACCAGGTCGGCGTGGTGGCCGTGCAGCCAGTCGGCGCCTTCCTCGGCGCTGGTGGCGCTCATCACGAAGTGGCAGCGTGGCGCCAGCGTCTTGACGAGGAAATTGAGCATGCCCTGCTCGTCGTCCACGACCAGGATGGACCAGTCGGGCCAGCCTTCAAGGCCTTTGTCGGGGGAGGAGATAGGCGCAGGTGAGGTGTCCACCCGGCGGCATTCTACGGAGGAGGTGGAGCAATTCACTCGGATATTGGCGCCGATCCGACAACGCGGCCCGCCGGAGCAGCGGTGATGGTGGGATGTGGGTTGCGACAAATTGTCGCGACTGGCCTCGACAGCTTGTCGACATGAGAGGCGATTGGGGTGCCTGAGGTGCGGGTATTCCCTTGAATTCGGATGTTTCAAGGGCGATCAAGCGCCCCGGATGCCGCCGCAGGTGCTGGTGTGGGGTTGGCATGGTTCTCGCTGAGTTGTCGTCGCTTTCATGCCGGCGCAGGTGGGGCGCGTCGGCCGGCTTGTCAACCCGCTGCGGCGCTGAGGGTCGGCACATGGCGTCGGCTTGCGCCGGCACTGGGCCTTGGTTAGATTCCACATATGCAAAAAGTCCACATGACGTGCCGTGCACGTCCGCCGGACGTCGTTCCACAGGAGACACGCATGAGCAAGCCCCAACCCGAATCCCGCGGCCGCCTGAGCCGCCGCACACTGTTTGCGGGCGCTGGCACCGTCGGTGCGCTGGCCGCTGCGACCAGCCTGTTGCCCTCAGTGCAGGGCACGCCCGAACCCGAGGCTGCCGCCCGCCCGGCTCCCGAGCGGGGCGGTGGCTACAGCCTGACCGATCACGTCAAGCAGTACTACAAGACCACCCGGATCTGAACCCGAGGAGCCCCACGATGTTGCTCACCAAAAAAACCGCGGGCGCGGCCGCCACTGGCCGCAGCCACGCCTTTGTTCACAGCCTGCAGCGCGGTCTGTCGTCGGCGCTGCCCACGATGGACCGCCGCGCCTTTCTGCGCCGCTCGGGCCTGGGTGTCGGCGTCGGCATCGCCGCCTCGCAGCTGACCCTGGTCAAGAAGGCCAAGGCCGCTGCGGGTGGCTCGATCGACGGTACGGGAAAGATCGAGGTCCGCCGCACCGTCTGCACCCACTGCTCGGTGGGCTGTGCGACCGACGCCATCGTGGAGAACGGCGTCTGGGTGCGCCAGGAGCCGGTGTTCGACTCACCGATCAACCTGGGATCGCACTGCGCCAAGGGCGCGGCCCTGCGCGAGCACGGCCATGGGGAGTACCGCCTGCGCTATCCAATGAAGCTGGTCGACGGCAAGTACCAGAAGATCAGCTGGGACCAGGCGCTGGACGAAATCACCGCCAAGATGAAGGCGCTGAAGGAGGCCAGTGGCCCGGATTCGGTCTACTTCATCGGCTCGTCCAAGCACAACAATGAACAGGCCTACCTGCTGCGCAAGTTCGTGAGCTTCTGGGGCAGCAACAACTGCGACCACCAGGCGCGCATCTGCCACTCCA
The DNA here is from genome assembly GCF_004006415.1 of Hydrogenophaga sp. NH-16. NCBI lineage: Bacteria > Pseudomonadati > Pseudomonadota > Betaproteobacteria > Burkholderiales > Comamonadaceae > Hydrogenophaga > Hydrogenophaga sp. NH-16. Next base: position 37,519 of record NZ_CP029344.1, on the reverse strand, counting down.
CCACGGTGGCCGGCGTCGCGAACACCTGGGGTTATGGCGCCATGACCAACTCGTACAACGACATGCAGAACAGCAAGTGCGCGTTGTACATCGGCTCCAACGCGGCCGAGGCGCACCCGGTGTCCATGCTGCACATGCTGCACGCCAAGGAAAACGGCTGCAAGATGATTGTGGTGGACCCGCGCTTCACCCGCACCGCGGCCAAGGCCGACGAGTACGTGCGCATCCGCTCAGGCACCGATATCCCGTTCCTCTTCGGGCTGCTGCACCACATCTTCAAGAACGGCTGGGAAGACAAGCAGTACATCAACGACCGCGTCTATGGCATGGACAAGGTGCGTGAAGAGGTGCTGGCCAAGTGGACGCCGGCGGCCGTTGAAGAGGCCTGCGGTGTCAAGGAAGAGCAGATGGCCAAGGTGGCCAAGATGATGGCCGAAGCCAAGCCCGCCACCATCGTCTGGTGCATGGGCCAGACCCAGCACTCGATCGGCAACGCCATGGTGCGTGCATCCTGCATCCTGCAGCTGGCGCTGGGCAACGTGGGCAAGAGTGGTGGCGGCACCAACATCTTCCGCGGGCACGACAACGTGCAGGGCGCGACCGACGTCGGCCCCAACCCCGATTCGCTGCCGGGTTACTACGGCCTGGCCGCCGGCTCCTGGAAGCACTTCGCGGCCGCCTGGGGTGTGGAGTACGACTGGATCAAGGCCCAGTACGCCGAGGGCATGATGGAAAAGCCCGGCATCACCGTCTCGCGCTGGATCGACGGTGTGCTGGAGAAGAACGAGCTGATCGACCAGGAGAACAACCTGCGCGGCGTGTTCTTCTGGGGCCACGCGCCCAACTCGCAGACCCGCGGTCTGGAGATGAAGCGCGCGATGGACAAGCTGGACCTGCTGGTCGTGGTCGATCCCTACCCCTCGGCCACCGCGGCGATGGCCGCCATGCCCGGCAAGCCTGAAGACCTGAACCCCGACCGCGCGGTCTACCTGCTGCCGGCGGCCACGCAGTTCGAGACCAGCGGTTCCTGCACCGCATCCAACCGCTCCCTCCAGTGGCGCGAGAAGGTGATCGACCCGCTGTGGGAGAGCCGCAGCGACCACATGATCATGTACCAGTTCGCGCAGAAGCTGGGCTTCGACAAGGAGCTGTGCAAGAACTACAAGATGCAGCAGGTCAAGGGTCTGGACGAGCCCGTGCCCGAGGACATCCTGCGCGAGATCAACCGCAGCGTCTGGACCATTGGCTACACCGGCCAGAGCCCCGAGCGCCTGAAGGCCCACATGCGCAACATGGGCGCCTTCGACATCAAGACGCTCAAGTGCAAGGGCAAGGTGGTGGACAAGGAAACCGGCTACGACATGTCCGGCGACTACTTCGGCCTGCCCTGGCCCTGCTACGGCACGCCCGAGATCAAGCACCCGGGCTCGGCCAACCTGTACGACACCTCCAGGCACGTGATGGACGGTGGCGGCAACTTCCGCGCCAACTTCGGCGTCGAGCGTGAAGGCGTGAGCCTGCTGGCCGAGGACGGCTCGCATTCGCTGGGTGCCGAGATCACCACCGGCTATCCCGAGTTCGACCACCTGCTGCTCAAGAAGCTGGGCTGGTGGGACGACCTGAGCGATGCCGAGAAGGCCAAGGCCGAAGGCAAGAACTGGAAGACCGACCCGACGGGCGCCATCATCCGCGTGGCCATGGCCCACGGCTGCCACCCGTTCGGCAACGCCAAGGCGCGCGCGATTGTCTGGAACTTCCCCGACGGCATCCCTCAGCACCGCGAGCCGATCTACGGCATCCGTCCCGACCTGGTGGCCAAGTACCCGAGCCACGACGACCAGAAGAACCGCTGGCGCCTGCCCATCCTCTACAAGTCGCTGCAGCAGAAAAACGTCGAGGACAAGGTCCACGAGAAATTCCCGTTCATCATGACCTCGGGCCGGCTGGTCGAGTACGAAGGTGGCGGTGAAGAGACGCGTTCCAATCCTTGGCTGGCCGAGCTTCAGCAGGAGATGTTCATCGAGCTCAACCCGGCCGCCGCGGCGGCGCGCGGCATCCGCAACGGCGAGCGCGTCTGGGTCAGCACCCCCACCGGTGCGCGCCTGAACGTGCAGGCCCTGGTGACCGAGCGGGTGGACGAGCACACGGTGTTCATGCCCTTCCACTTCTCCGGCCGCTGGCAGGGTGAGGACATGAAGGCTTACTACCCGGCCGGCGCCATGCCGGTGGTGCGCGGCGAGGCCATCAACACCGCCACGACCTACGGTTACGACATCGTGACCATGATGCAAGAAACCAAGACGACGGTCTGCAACGTCGAAAAAGCATAAGGAGACGCGCGATGGCACGAATGAAATTCATCTGTGACGCCGAGCGCTGCATCGAGTGCAACGGCTGCGTCACCGCCTGCAAGAACGAGCACGAGGTGCCCTGGGGCGTGAACCGCCGCCGCGTGGTCACGCTCAACGACGGCGTGCCGGGCGAGAAGTCGATCTCGGTGGCCTGCATGCACTGCAGCGACGCGCCCTGCATGGCGGTCTGCCCGGTCAACTGCTTCTACCGCACCGACGAAGGTGTGGTGCTGCACGACAAGGACGTCTGCATAGGCTGCGGCTACTGCAGCTACGCCTGCCCCTTCGGCGCCCCCCAGTTCCCCAGCCAGGGCACCTTCGGTGTGCGCGGCAAGATGGACAAGTGCACCTTCTGCGCCGGTGGCCCGGAGGAGCACGGCAGCGAAGCCGAGTTCGAGAAGTACGGTCGCAACCGCCTGGCCGAGGGCAAGCTGCCCGCCTGCGCCGAGCAGTGCTCGACCAAGGCCCTGCTCGCCGGTGACGGCGACGTGGTGGCCGACATCTTCCGCAGCCGCGTGCTGCGCCGTGGCAAGGGCGCCGAAGTCTGGGGCTGGGGCACGGCCTACGGCACCGCCCAGGGAGGGACCAAGTCGTGATGCGCAAGACCCTGACGATCCTCGGACTGCTGGCGTCCGCCACGGTCCTCTCCGCCTGTGGCGAGAAGCCCCAGGAAACCACCGGTGTGCGCCAGGACACCGCGCCTTATGCCGGCGTCGGCAAGAGCCAGTACCAGCAGCCGGGATGGACGGTCGGCGACAAGGCCAGCTGGGAGCAGCAGCTCAAGGCGCGGGCCCAGTACGGCATGAACGACTACACCCGCGTCAGCTCTCAGTGAGGAACCGCGCATGAGCCAACCTACCTTTGCCCGACTGCGCGGCTGGGGCGTGGCGCTGTCGCTGGCCGGGACGCTGGGCCTGGTCCACGCACAGGCCGCCAGCACCCCGCCCGACGATCCCGCACCGCCCGCCACCCAGCAGGCGGCCCCGGCCGTGGGCGGCGTCAAGAGCGCGAACATCTTCGAGATCGCGCCCGACGCCAGCTCCGACCCGAACTACGCCAGCCAGACCAATGCCCAGCGCAAGCTGGTGCAGCCCGGCAACAACGCGCCCATGTGGCGCGATGTGGGCAAGGGCGTGACCGGCTACAGCAGCCTGCCGGTGACGCAGGCGCCCGAGGCCGGCAACCTGATCCAGCCCTTCGTGCAGTACCCGGGTTCGCGTCTGACGACCGCGGGCGAGGCCTGGCGCCAGGTGCGCAACAACTGGCTGATCCCCTACGGCGGTGCGCTGCTCTTCATTGTGCTGCTGACGCTGGCTATCTTCTACAAGACCAAGGGCCCGCTGGGTGGCCACCTGCCCGACACCGGCCGCAAGATCGAGCGCTTCACCCCGTTCGAGCGCGCCGCCCACTGGTCCAACGCCGGCGCCTTCATCGCGCTGGCGGTTTCGGGCATCGTCATGGCCTTCGGCAAGTTCTTCCTGCTGCCGGTGATCGGCAGCACGCTGTTCGGCTGGCTGACCTTCGCGCTGAAGAACGTGCACAACTTCGTCGGTCCGCTGTTCGCGGTGTCGCTGCTGATCATCGTGATCACCTTCATCAAGGACAACATCGCCAACGCCGCCGACTTCGTCTGGCTCAGCAAGGCCGGTGGCATGCTGAGCGACAAGGAAGTGCCTTCGCACCGCTTCAACGCCGGTGAGAAGGGGCTGTTCTGGTGGGGCGTGACCATTCCCGGCATCGTGGTGGTGGGCTCGGGCCTGTTCCTGGACAAGCTGCTGCCGGGCATGCTGTACCTGCGTGGCGACATGCAGATCGCCCACATGCTGCATCTGGTGTGCGCACTGGTGATGATGACGCTCATCATGGGCCACATCTACATGGGCACAGTCGGCGTCAAGGGCGCCTATGGCGCCATGAAAACGGGCTACGTGGACGAGGCCTGGGCCAAGGAACACCACGAGCTGTGGTACGACGACGTCAAGGCCGGCAAGATCCCCGCCCAGCGCAGCAAGTCCGGTCCGGCCGCACCGCTGCAGGCGCCCGCCAAGGCCTGACCCTGAGGACGACACCATGAAGAAGACATTCCTGCTGATGGCGCTGGCCGCCGTGTCTACGGCCACGCTGGCCAAGTTGCCCGCCCCCGTGCTGGACGACGCTGCCAAGGCCAAGGCCGAGGAGGCCAAGGCCAAGACCGCACACGCCGGCAAGGTGGACGCCTACAAGCTCTGCCTGTCGATGGACAAGGCGGCGGCCAACCACCAGAAGACCCTGGCCGCCGCGGGCAAGGCAGCCAAGCCGGCCACGGCCACGCCGCCCTGCGCCGATCCGGGCCCCTTTGTCTGGCCGGTGCCGGCTTCGGCGGCGGCTCCTGCAGCCCCGGCGGCGCCCGCACCTGCCGCGGCAGCCCCTGCCAAGAAGTCCTGACGGCTGTCGCCGCCCGCGCGGCGGCGTATCCTCGACCGCATGAACCTGGCCGATCTGCCCCACGCCGTCAACCCCGATCAAGCTGCTGCGCTGCGGCCGCGCCTGACGCAGGCCCATGCCGACCTCACCCGCGAGGTGACGGTGGTGGACGAGTCCGGCCAGCCGCGCGCCATCTGCATCCCGGCCGAGCGCGACCTCACGGTCTACGTGGACAAGCGCGAGCTGGTCACCCTCATGACCCTGGGGGCCCACCCCGAATGGCTGGTGCTGGGTTACCTGCTCAACCAGCGGCTGGTGGGTGGCGTGCACGACATCGAGTCCATCACCGTCGACTGGGACGTGGGAGCCGCCGCCGTGGTGACGCGCGCGGGCATCGACCGCATCGAGGAGCGCACTGCACGCCGCGTGGTCACCACCGGCTGCGGCCAGGGCAGCGTGTTCGGAGGGCTGATGGACGACGTGGACCGCATCGTGCTGCCGCCGCAGGCGACGCTGCGTCAGTCGCAGCTGTACGGCATCGTCAACACCATCCGCCTGCACGACAGCACCTACAAGACCGCCGGCTCGGTGCACGCCTGTGCGCTGTTCGTCAACGAAGACCTGCAGCTGTTCGTGGAAGACGTGGGCCGCCACAACGCGGTCGACACCATCGCGGGCTGGATGGCCCTGCAGCAGCCGCTGCCCGCAGGCGAAAAGGTGTTCTACACCACCGGCCGCCTGACCAGCGAGATGGTCATCAAGTCGGCCCAGATGGGGGTGCCGGTGGTGGTTTCGCGCAGCGGCATCACCGAAATGGGACTGCACGTGGCCCAGCGCGTGGGCCTGTGCGCCGTCGGCCGGGCCACGCACAGGCGCTTCCTGTGCTTCTCGCACCCCCAGCGCATCCTCTTCGACGACATGCCGCCCCCCGCGGCATAAACTTGCGGCAGCGCCAGCCCAGGGTGGCTGGCCATTCATTTTTTCGAGTCCCCGTTCATGAGCCGCGACGTCCACATCATCGATCACCCCCTGGTCCAGCACAAACTCACGCTGATGCGCAAGAAGGACACCAGCACCAAGAGCTTCCGCGAGCTGGTGCACGAGCTGTCGGCGCTGCTGGCCTATGAGCTCACGCGCGACATGCCGATGCAGCGGATCGAGATCGAAACGCCGCTGGAGAAGATGTTGTCGCCGGTGATCGACGGCAAGAAGATCGTGCTGGCCTCCATCCTGCGCGCCGGCAATGGCTTTCTGGACGGCATGCTGCAGGTGCTGCCCGGCGCCCGCGTGGGCCACATCGGCCTGTACCGCGACCCGGCCACGCTCAAGGCGGTGGAGTACTACTTCAAGATGCCCAGCGGCATGGAGGAGCGCGACGTGATCGTGCTCGACCCCATGCTGGCCACCGGCAACTCGGCTGTTGCCGCGGTGGACCGGCTCAAGGCCACGAACCCGCGCTCGATCCGTTTTGTGTGCCTGGTCACCTGCCCGCAGGGCATCAAGACCTTCCACGACGCTCATCCTGACGTGCCGATCTACACCCCGGCGGTGGACCGCGAGCTCAACGAACATGGTTACATCGTGCCGGGTCTGGGCGACGCGGGCGACCGGATCTTCGGCACGAAATAAGGTCCACCCCCATCGCCGGCTCACTGCGTGTAGCCGGCTCCGCCCCTCAAGGGGCAATGCCTGCGGGCCGGCGGAGCCGGACCCACGGCATTCTCGACGGGAATGTGCGCCCCGGCTGCGTTTCATGCTTATCCATACGGTCGCGCGCGGTTGATGCGCTTGCGGTAAGGTCGCCGGATGGCTGCTGCTTCTGATTCCCTTCCGGTGTCGTTCTGGTCCCTGGGCTGGCGTTCACTCTGGCGCGACTGGCGCGCGGGCGAGTTGCGGCTGTTGCTGCTGGCGGTGACGCTGGCGGTGGCGGCGCTGACGGCGGTGGCGTTTTTTGCCGACCGGTTGCAGGGCGGCCTGCAGCGCGACGCGCGGGCGCTGATCGGTGGCGACGCGGTGATCCAGAGCGACCAGCCGGCGCCCCCGGCATTCGCCACCAAGGCCGCCGAGCTGGGCCTGCAGACAGTGCAGACCCTGAGTTTTCCGACCATGGGGCGGGCGCGGGACGAGGATGGCGGCGCTGCGCGTCTGGTCGCGCTCAAGGTGGTGGCACCCGGGTATCCGCTGCGCGGCAGCCTGCGCGTGGCCGACGGCCCCGAGGCGGCCGACGCGCCCACCCGCGACATTCCCGCCCCCGGCACGGCCTGGGTCGACGCAGCCCTGTTGTCGGCGCTGCAGCTCCAGATCGGCCAGCCGCTGCTGCTGGGCGACGCGAGCCTCACGCTGGCCAAGGTGATCGTGGTCGAGACCGACCGCGGCGCCGGCTTCATGAGCTTCGCGCCGCGCGTCATGATCAACGCCGCCGACCTGCCCGCTTCCGGCCTGGTGCAGCCGGCCAGCCGCGTCGGCTACCGGCTGGCAGTGGCGGGCGCCGACCCCGCAGTGAAGCAGTACGTGGCCTGGGCAGAGGCCGAACTGAAGAAACCGGAGATTCGCGGGTTGCGGCTGGAGTCGCTCGAAGGCGGCCGGCCCGAGATGCAGCAAACGCTGGAACGCGCCGAAAAATTCCTCAACCTGGTGGCGCTGCTGGCGGCCCTGCTGTCGGCGGTGGCGGTGGCCATCGCGGCGCGCGGCTTTGCCCAGCGCCACCTGGACGACTGCGCCATGATGCGCGTGCTTGGCCTGTCGCAGGGCACCATGGCGCGCGCCTACGCCTTCGAATTCACCGTGGTCGGCCTGGTGGCCAGCGGCCTGGGGGTGCTGGCGGGCTTCGGGTTGCACTACGTGTTCGTACTGCTGCTCTCCGGGCTGGTCGAGTCGGCGCTGCCGGCCGCGACGTTCTGGCCAGTGCTGCTGGGCCTGGGCATGGGGCTGACGCTGATGATGGCCTTCGGCCTGCCGCCGGTGCTGCAACTGGCACAGGTGCCGCCGCTGCGCGTGATCCGGCGCGATGTCGGGCAGCTCAAGCCCGCCACGCTGGCGGTGCTGGGCCTGGGCGTGGCCGGCTTTGCGGTGCTGCTGCTGGCCGCCAGCCGCGACCTCAAGCTCGGCGGCATCGCGGTCGGTGGTTTTGCCGCCGCGGTGGCGGTGTTTGCGTTGGTGAGCTGGGCGGCCGTCTGGCTGCTGCGCCGCAGCGTCAACGAGAGCACCGCACCGCGCGCGCTGGTGCTGGCCACGCGCCAGCTCTCCGCCCGGCCGGCCTACGCCGTGGTGCAGATCAGCGCCCTCGCCGTGGGGCTGCTGGCCCTGGTGCTGCTGGTGCTTCTGCGCACCGACCTGATCGCCAGCTGGCGCAACGCCACGCCGCCCGATGCACCCAACCGCTTCGTCATCAACATCCAGCCCGAGCAGGCCGATCCGTTCCGGCAGGCACTGACCGACGGCGGCATCGGCCAGTACGACTGGTATCCGATGATCCGCGGCCGCCTGGTGAGCGTGAACGGCGCCGCGGTGCAGCCGGAGAACTTCGAGACCGACCGCGCCCAGCGCCTGGTCGAGCGCGAGTTCAACCTCTCGCACAGCGCCCAGCCGCCGGTCCACAACGACATCGTCGCCGGCCGCTGGACGCCGGAGGAAAAGGACGGGCTCAGCGTGGAGGAAGGGCTGGCCAAAGAACTGGGTCTCAAACTCGGCGACCGGCTCGGCTTCGAGATGGCCGGCATTCCGGTCGAGGGCCGCATCACCAGCCTGCGCAAGGTCGACTGGGGTTCGATGCGGGTGAACTTCTTCGTGCTGTTCCCGGTGTCGCAGCTGCCCGATCTGCCCACCACCTACATCAGCGCCTACCGCGTGCCCGATGCCAACAAAACCTTTGACAACGCGCTGGTGCGCCAGTTTCCGAACATCACCAACGTCGACATGAGCCAGACCATTGCGCAGGTGCAGCGTGTGCTGGGGCAGGTGATCCGCGCGGTGGAGTTCCTGTTCGGATTTGCGCTGGCGGCTGGTCTGGTGGTGCTGCTGGCCACGATCACGGCCACACGCGGCGAGCGCGAGCGCGAGTTCGCGGTGCTGCGCGCGGTGGGCGCGGGTTCGAAGCTGCTGCGCGACGTGCAGCGGGTCGAGCTGCTCGGCGTGGGCCTGCTGGCGGGCGTGCTCGCGTCGGTGGTGGCCATCGCCGTCGGCTGGGCGCTGGCGAAATACGCCTTCGAGTTCAGCTGGCAGCCGTCCCCCTGGGTGCCGCTGGCCGGCGGCCTGGCGGGCGGCGTGCTGGCGCTGGCGGCGGGCTGGTGGGGCCTGCGCAGCGTGTTGCGCACGCCGGTGGTCGAAACGCTGCGTCGAGCTGCAGTCTGAACTTCAAACAACATGAACGAACAAGAAACGTCCGTCCCCGTATCCCCCGCCACACCGTTCGAGTGGATCGGCGGCGAAGCCCGTGTGCGCGCCCTGGTCGACCGCTTCTACGACCTGATGGACATCGAACCGGGTTACCACGAGCTGCGGGTGGCGCACGGCAGCACGCTGGACGATGCGCGCCAGAAGCTGTTCTGGTTTCTCTGCGGCTGGCTCGGCGGCCCCTCGCACTACGAAGACCGCTTCGGCCACCCGCGCCTGCGCATGCGGCACATGCCCTTCAAGATCGGCATCGTCGAGCGCGACCAGTGGCTGGCCTGCATGGACCAGGCGATGGGCGAGACCGGGGTGCCTGAGGACCTTCGGGTGCGGTTGCGCGAGAGCTTCTTCAAGACCGCCGACTGGATGCGGAACACGCCGCAGTGAGTCGGCGGGACCTCAGCGCCCCACCGGCTTGAGCAGCACCACCAGGGCCCCGGCGCCACCTTCGGCCGGCCGCGCCTGCACGAAGGCCAGCACTTCCTTCTTCTGCACCAGCCAGCGCTGCACCCGGCCCTTGAGCACCGGCGTGCGGCCCGGCGAGCCCAGCCCCTTGCCGTGCACCACGCGCACGCAGCGCAGTCCCAGCTGGTGGGCCTCGCGGACGAAGCGGCCCAGCGCCTCGCGCGCCTCGTCGGTGCGCAGGCCGTGCAGGTCGATGTGCTTCTGGATGCTCCAGTGACCCTCGCGCAGCTTGCGCGTCACATCCGGACCCAGGCCCGGTCGGCGGAAGCTCAGCGCCTCGTCGGTGTGCAGCAGGGTCTCGACGTCAAACTCGTCCGACAGCGCCTCGCGCATCACCGCGTGCTCGTCGAGCTGCCGCTGCCGCGGCTCGGTGGAGACCGGCGCGGGTGGATGGATCACACGCCGGTGATGGGGCAGGGGCCGCACCGGGCCGACCGCCAGTTCAAACAGGCGCTTTTCGCGGTCCATGCGCAGCGCGTGCAGGCGCTCGGCCTCGCGCGCCGCGGCTTCGGCCGCCGCCCGCTGGGCGATCACCTTCTGCAGCGTCTTGAGGTCGGCGAGGGCGCGCACTTTCATGGTGGCGCAATTCTCGCCCAGGGGGCATGGCCTGTCAGACCAGGCCCATTTCGGCCATCGAGGCGGCCTGGTCGCGGGTGACGATGAAGTGGTCCAGCACCCGCACGTCCACCAGCGCCAGCGAGGCCTTGAGCGACTGCGTCAGCGATTCGTCGGCGCGCGACGGGCGGGCTTCGCCACTCGGGTGGTTGTGGGCCAGTACCACGGCGGCTGCATGGTGGTGCAGGGCGCGCAGCACCACTTCGCGCGGATAGACCGAGGTCTGCGACAGGGTGCCGCGGAACAGCTCCTCCAGCGCCAGCAGCCGGTTCTGGCTGTCGAGGAACAGCACGCAGAACACCTCGTGCGCGCGGGCGCCCAACTGCAGTTGCAGGTACTCGCGCACTGCTTTCGGGCTGTCGAACAGCGGGCGCTGCTGCAGCTCCTGCGCCAGCGCCCGGCGGGCCAGTTCCAGCACCGCCACCACCTCGGCCCGTTTCGCCGGCCCCAGGCCCTTGACGGTCTTGAGCGCCTCCGCGCTGGTGTGCAGCAGCCCGCCGATGCCATCGAAGCGGTCGAGCAGTTCCTGTGCGAGCTGGATCACGTGTTTGCCGCTGATGCCGGTGCGCAGCAGCAGCGCCAGCAGCTCGGCGTCGCCCAGTGCGCCGGGGCCCCGGCTGAGCAGTTTTTCGCGCGGGCGCGCGTCGGCGGGCAGGCTCTTGAGCCCGGTGGCGGCCAAACCATTCATCTGTGTGTACTCCCTGTTGCCGCCGGGGCGGTCGCCGGTTTTTACAATAGAGGCCCTCGCCCGGCGCCGTCGTCCGGGCCGTCCTGTGCGCGCTGCGTCCGCCGCACCCCCTGTTTCATCCCCCATTTGTCCATGACACACGTCCAAGAAGGCTCCTTTCTCACCCTGCACTACCGCCTGTCCGGCCCCCAGGGCAAGGTGGTGATCGACACCTTCGAGCAGGGCCAGCCCGCCACCCTGAGCCTGGGCGCCGGCGAGCTCTCGCCCGCCATCGAGCAGCGCCTGATCGGCCTGGAAGAGGGCACGACCACGGTGATCGACCTGGCCGCTGGCGAGGCCTTTGGCGAACGGCAGCCCGAGATGGTCCAGTGGGTCGCGCGCAAGCTGCTCAACGAACTGGGCGACCCGCACGAGAAGTACACCGCGGGCGACGTGGTGCAGTTCCCCACACCCGACGGTCTGGGCCAGTACGCCGGTTCCGTGGTCGAGGTGCGCGAGGACGGTGCGGTGCTGTTCGACTTCAACCACCCGCTGGCGGGTCAGCCGGTGAAATTTGAAGTCCAGCTGATCGGGGTGCTCTGATGAGCGAGATCCTTCTGGCGGAGCCGCGCGGGTTCTGTGCCGGTGTGGACCGCGCGATCGAGATCGTCGAGCGCGCGCTGGCCAAGTTCGGCCGGCCCATCTACGTGCGCCACGAGATCGTGCACAACACCTACGTGGTCAATGACCTGAAGGAAAAAGGCGCGATCTTCATCGAGGAGCTGGACGAGGTGCCGCCCGGTGCCACGCTGGTGTTCTCGGCCCACGGCGTGAGCCAGGCCGTGCAGAAGGAGGCCGAGCGGCGGGGCTTCCGCATCTTCGACGCCACCTGCCCGCTGGTGACCAAGGTGCACGTCGAGGTCGCCAAGCTGTTCAAGGAGGGCTACGAGTTCCTGATGATCGGCCACAAGGGCCACCCCGAGGTGGAGGGCACCATGGGCCAGCTCAGCGAAGGCATCCACCTGGTCGAAGACATCGACGACGTGGCCAAGGTGCAGCCGAAGCAGACCGAGCTGCTTGCGGTGGTGACGCAGACCACGCTGAGCGTGGACGACACGGCGGGCATCCTGGCCGCGGTGAAGGCGCGGTTCCCGAAGGTGCGCGAGCCCAAGCAGCAGGACATCTGCTACGCCACGCAGAACCGGCAGGACGCCGTCAAGCTGCTGAGCCCGCAGGTGGACATCGTCATCGTGGTCGGCAGCCCGACCAGCAGCAACAGCAACCGCCTGCGCGAAGTGGCCCACCGCCTGGGCACCGAGGCCTACATGGTCGACAACGCCAGCGAGCTGAAGGCCGAGTGGTTCGACGGCAAGCAGCGCGTGGGCCTGACGGCTGGCGCCTCGGCGCCCGACATCCTGGTGCAGCAGGTGATCGACCGCCTGCGCGAACTCGGCGCGATCTCGGTGCGCAAGCTCGACGGCATCACCGAGACCATCAAGTTCCCGCTGCCCAAGGGGCTGAAGATCGACGGCGAGGGCGCCATCGACCATCTGCACTGAACCCGGTCCCTACAATTCCCCCATGCTAGACATCCTTCAACTCCGCAAAGACCTGGACGCCGTCGTCGCGCGCCTGGAAACCCGCAAGAACCCCCAGCCCTACCTCGACGTGTCCGCCTACCAGGCGCTGGAACACGAGCGCAAGGCGCTGCAGACCCGCACCGAGGCCTTGCAGGCCCAGCGCAACAGCCTGTCCAAGCAGATCGGCATGCTCAAGGGCAAGGGACAACACGCCGAGGCCGACGCGGTGATGGCCCAGGTGGGCGAGATGAAGGCCGAGCTGGAAGCCTCGGCCGCGCGGCTGGACGTGATCCAGGGCGAGCTGCAGACCCTGCTGCTGGCCGTGCCCAACCTGCCGCACGAGAGCGTGCCGGTGGGCGCGGGCGAAGAGGGCAATGTGGTGGTGCGCCAGTGGGGCACACCGAAGACCTTCGACTTCCCGGTCCGCGACCACGTGGACATCGGCGAGAAGCTCGGCCTGGACTTCGACACCGGCACCAAGCTGGCCGGCTCGCGCTTCACCTTCATGCGCGGCCCCATTGCCCGCCTGCACCGCGCGCTCGCCCAGTTCATGCTGGACACGCAGACCCAGCAGCACGGCTACACCGAGTGCTACACGCCCTACATCGTCAACGCCGACACCCTGCGTGGCACCGGCCAGCTGCCCAAGTTCGAGGCCGACCTGTTCGCGGCGAACAAGGGCGGGCAGGAGGGCGCTGAGGAGAACCAGGCGCTGTACCTGATTCCGACCAGCGAGGTGACGCTGACCAACGTGGTGCGCGACACCGTGCTGGCCGAGGCCGACCTGCCGATCAAGATGACGGCGCACACGCCGTGTTTCCGCTCCGAGGCGGGCAGCGCCGGACGCGACACGCGCGGCATGATCCGCCAGCACCAGTTCGACAAGGTGGAAATGGTGCAGATCGTGCACCCCGAGAAGAGCTACGAGGCGCTGGAAAAGATGACCGGCCACGCCGAGGCCATCCTGCGGGCGCTGGGCCTGCCCTACCGGGTGATGAGCCTGTGCACGGGTGACATGGGCTTTGGCGCCAGCAAGACCTACGACCTGGAGGTCTGGGTGCCGGCGCAGGGCACCTACCGCGAGATCAGCTCGGTGTCCAACTGCGAGGCCTTCCAGGCGCGTCGCCTGCAGGCGCGCTTCAAGAACGCCCAGGGCAAGAACGAGCTGGTGCACACCCTCAACGGCTCCGGCCTCGCCGTGGGGCGTGCGCTGGTGGCGGTGCTGGAAAACTTCCAGAACGCCGACGGCAGCGTGACCGTGCCCGTGGTGCTGCGGCCCTACATGGGTGGCCTGGAGCGCATCGGCGGCTGAGCCGGGCCATCAATTCAGCCGGAACCCCTTCGCCTGCATGCAGTGGCGAACCAGTTCTTCGGCCTGGTCGCCCTTGATCTTGGCAAGTCCGGTCTGGAACTTGCACTCCGACTCCACGTTGGCGGTGTCGAAGGCGCTCACACCTTCCTTCTGCCATTGCCGCTTGGTCGATGAGCACGCCGCCAGGGCGATGAGGACGGCGATGGCGAGCGGCAAACGGTACACGGGGCCTCCGGGGCGGACATTCGGGCAACAAGGGGAGCGCGCATTGTGCCCGCGGCGCTCCGGCCGGCCGCCATTCCCCGCCCCAAAAAACGGGATCAAGCGTGAATAAACAACGCCGGGTCCACTGAGGTCCGGTTGAGCAGCACACTCCAGTGCAGGTGCGGGCCGGTGACGCGGCCGGTGGCGCCCACCGCGCCCAGCGGCTGGCCGGCCGCCAGCGAATCGCCCGCCCGCACATCGGTGCGGCTGAGGTGGCACAGCATGGACAGCAGGCCACCGCCATGGTCCAGCCAGACGGTCTGGCCGTTGAAGAAGTAGTCGCCCGTGTCGACCACCTGTCCCGCCAGCGGGGCCACCACCGGTGTGCCGGTCGTGGCCGCAATGTCCATGCCGCTGTGGGGCTGGCGCGCCTGCCCGTTGAACACGCGCCGCAGCCCGAAGGAGCTGGAGCGGCGCCCGTCCACCGGCGCCTGCATGCGCAGGTCGCGCGGCACCGGTTCGGTGAAGCGGGCGATGACGGCCTGCTGGTGGAGCCGTTCGCGCTCGTGCCGCGCCAGGTCCTTGGACGAGAGTTCGACCGTGCGTGGGGCCACCGTCAGGCGCTGCTCGGCGTAGGCCTTGGGGCCGATCCGGTAGGGCAGGGCGCGCCGACCCCCACCGGTCTCAACCTCGATCTGTGCGTCCCCGGGGGTGGCCGACAGCGGTATGCCGACCAGCGCGGTCCAGCCCGCCGGATCGCCCACCACCAGCAGGGGCGCCTCGCCGGCCCAGGCCCTGGGCCGGTCCGTGGCTGGGCCGAGGGCCAGCCGGGCCACGCCGCCGGGCACGGCCGATGCCTGTGGCCAGTCGGTGGTCGGCAGACCTGTGGTGTCGGCCCGGGCCGCGGTGAGCGCACCCAGACCCATGGCGGCCAGGGTGCCGAGCACCTGGCGGCGGGAGCGCGTGGGCCGCGTCATGCGGCCGTCCAGGCGCCACCGGCTTGTGCCGAGCGGATCACCGCGTCGACGAAGCGCATGCCCATCCAGCCGTCGTGCGCGTTGGGGAAGTGCAGGGCCAAGGGGTCGGGGCGCTGACCGGCGCGCCGCGCCGCGATGGCCTCGGCCGCGTCCGAATAGAGGTTGGCGAAGGCCTCGGGGAAGCCCTCGGGGTGGCCGGCGGCCACGCGGGTGCCGCGCAGCGCCAGCGGCAGGGCGCCCGGGCCGCGCGGCGTCAGGCGCTGGGCGGGGGCGTCCAGCGGCTTGAAGTCCAGCACCTGCGGATGTTCCTGCTGCCATTCGAGCGAGCCGCGCGAGCCGCTGACGCGGATGCGCAGGCCGTTCTCCACCCCTGCGGCGGCCTGGGTGACCCAGAAGCTGCCGCGCGCACCGCCCGCCATGCGCAGCAGCACGCCTGCGAAGTCGTGCGCGCTGCGCTCGGGCACCACGCAGCCGAGCTCGGCCGCGACCTCCCCGACCTCCAGCCCGCTGATGAAGCGCAGCAGCTGGTGGGCGTGGGTGCCGATGTCGCCCATCACCAGCGAAGGGCCGCCGCGCGCCGGGTCGGCCTTCCAGGCCACGCGGCCGGGGCCGGGCTTGGCACGCCCGCCCTGCACGTACTCCACCTGCACCAGGCGGATCTCGCCGAGCTGGCCGTCGGCCACCATGGCGCGGGCCTGGCGCACCATGGGGTAACCGCTGTAGTTGTGGGTCAGGCAGAACACACGGCCGCTGGCCTGGACTTTCTCGAACAGCGTCTGCGCCTCGGCCAGGGTGTTGGTCATGGGCTTGTCGCAGATGACGTCGAAGCCGTGCTCCAGCGCCGCCATCGCGGCGGGAAAGTGGCCGTCGTTGGGCGTCATGATGGCGACCGCGTCGATGCCGTCGGGGCGCTGCGTTTCGGCCGCCAGCAGGGTGGCCAGGTCGGGGTGGCAGCGGTCCGGGGCCAGGCCCATCGCCAGCCCGGCGGCCACCGAGCGCTGCGGGTCGGAAGAGAGCACGCCGGCCACGATGTCGTAGCGGTCGTCCAGGCGGGCCGCCATGCGGTGGATGGGTCCGATGAAGGAGCCCGGGCCGCCGCCGATAACAGCGAGGCGAATGCGGCGCCCGAGCAGGGCGATGACGGGGTTGCGGTCGTTCACGGCAGGGTCCTGAGAGGAAGCGAGAAGAAAAGGCCTCCAGCATAAGCAACCGAGGTGACAGCGGGCAGGCCTGCCACCGGTGATCCCCTCTGGTCGCACGAAGTCTTTCGGCGTACAAGCGGGGTCCATTCCAACACAGAGGAGTCCTGCCATGGCCGTTGCTTCCCGTCGCCTGCTGCTGTCGCTGTCCCTGGTGCTGCCCCTGGTGTCGTTGCCCGCCGCCGCGTTCGCGCAGAACGTGTCGGTGCGCGACGACGACACGGCCGGTCCGTTCCCGAGCAACCGCCACACGGTGGTCGACTTCGGCAACGCGACCTTCCGCCGCGTCAACCTGCCCCGGCCCGACTGCGCGGTGCGGGTGAGCGACTGCCAGGACATCGACGTGATCAACACGCTGGACGGCTTCTCGACCCAGCCGCGCATCACGGTGCCGTTCACCGGCGACATCGATGTGGCCTCGGTCAGCAGCGAGACCGTGTTCCTCTACAACCTGGGCGACACGCAGACCCTGCGCGGTTTCGGCCAGAAGGTGGGCATCAACCAGGTGCTGTGGGACCCGGCTACGCGCACGCTGGTGTTCGAGCCCGACGAGCTGCTGGCCGAGCGCTCGCGCTACGTGCTGGTGGTGACCAATGGCGTGCGCGACGTCAGGGGCCGGCGCATCGTGCCCGGCGCGGCGCTGGGCGGCGGGCGCCACCGCGCCGAGCACCACCGCGAGATGCGCGAGGGCGCGGCGTCGGTGCGCCTCGGTCGCGGGCTGGCGGTGGCGGCGGCCTCGGTGTTCACCACGCAGAGCGCGACGGGCGACCTGGTGAAAGTGATGCGCCGCATCAAGTCGACGACTCCCGCGCCGGTGGATTTCATGATCGGCAGCGCGGACGGTGCGCCTGTGCGTGCGGTGTTTCCGCTGGGCGGCGTGGCGGCGGTGAATCTGCTGCGCCAGACCGGTGCTGCGCAGGACGCGCTCACGCCGCAGGCCGTGCCGCTGGGCGCGCTGTACGTGGCGCCCGGCGCCGTCGGCCAGATCGCCTACGGCCGCTACCGTTCGCCCAACTACCTGGCCACCGGCCAGTACATCCCGACCACCCCGACGCTGTCGGGCCGACCCCAGCCGCAGGGCACAAACGAGCTGGTGTTCCAGCTCTTTGTGCCAGCCGGCGCCAAACCCGCAGCGGGCTGGCCGGTGGCGATCTTCGGCCACGGCTTCACCGACAGCATGTTCGGCGCGCCGTGGACGGTGGCGTCCGTGCTGGCCTCGCGCGGCATCGCGACGCTGTCGATCAACGTGGTGGGCCATGGGGGTGGCGCGGCTGGTGTGCTGAACCTGACCACGGCGGGTGGTGCGGTGACGGTGCCGGCCGGCGGCCGGGGCTTTGACCAGGACGGCAACGGCACCATCGACAGCACCGAGGGGTCGAGTGCCGCACCACCGCGCACCGCGATCTCCAGCCGCGACGGTCTGCGCCAGACCGCCATCGACCTGATGCAGCTGGTGCGCCAGGTGGAGGCGGGCATCGATGTCGAAGGCGATGGCAGCGCCGACCTCAACGCGCAGCGCATCTACTACGCCGGCCAGTCCTTCGGCGGCATCTACGGCACCATGCTGCTGGGCGTGGAGCCGTCCATCCAGGCCGGCGTGCCGAACGTGCCGGGCGGTTCGATTGCCGAGGTGGCGCGACTGGGCGCGTTCCGCGGCCTGACCGGCTTTGCGCTGGCCACCCGGGTGCCGCAGCTGCTGAACCTGCCGCCGTCGGCCAGCCTGCCGCTGCCGTTCAACTTCTTCGAGAACATGCCCCTGCGCGACCTGCCACCGGTGGTCAACAACGTGCCGGGGGCGATGGAGATCGCGCAGGTGATCGACCGCTGGGAAT
The DNA here is from genome assembly GCF_004006415.1 of Hydrogenophaga sp. NH-16. Classification (NCBI taxonomy): domain Bacteria; kingdom Pseudomonadati; phylum Pseudomonadota; class Betaproteobacteria; order Burkholderiales; family Comamonadaceae; genus Hydrogenophaga; species Hydrogenophaga sp. NH-16. The sequence goes on along the minus strand of NZ_CP029344.1, from coordinate 19,525 downwards.
GGGTGCAGCAGGCGGGCAATCCGGTGTCCTACGCCCACCTGATCCGCCAGCAGCCGCTGCCGGGCAGCGCGGCCAAGCCGGTGATCCTGCAGATGGCCAAGGGCGACCAGACGGTGCCCAACCCGACCACCACCGCCATCGTGCGCGCCGGTGGCCTGCAGGCGCAGACCACCTACTTCCGCAACGACCTGGCCGTCGCCGCGAACCCGGCGGTGCCGAAGAACCCGCACACCTTCCTGACCGGGCTGGCGAGTCCGGCGGGACCGACGATCGCGGTGCTGGCGCAGACGCAGATCGCGGAGTTCTTCCGCAGTGGCGGCAGCCTCGTGATCGACCCCGACGGCCCCGGGCCGCTGTTCGAGGTGCCGCTGGTGCCGCCGCTGCCCGAGGGGCTGAACTTCCTGCCCTGAGGCTGGGCTGGAGCGCCGTCAGAGCGTCTGGCGGTAGCGCTCGAGCATCTGCTCCTGCGTTTCCGCGGCGACCTCCTCGCCGCGGAATTCGCGAATCTGGTCGCGCATCATCTCGGTCATGCTGGGCAGCGCTGAACGCTCGACCTGGTGTTGTGCGTCCCAGAGGTGCGAGCGCATCAGCGCCTTGGCGCAGTGCAGGTAGCAGGCCTGCACGGTGACCCGGATCGCGAGCTTGGGCAGGCGGTGCGGTTCGGCGCAGCGCTGCAGATCGTCCGGGGCGGTGCTGAGCAGGGCGCGGCCGTTCACGCGCAGGGTTTCGTCCACGCCCGGGATCAGGAACAGCAGCCCGACCGGCGCGCCTTCCTCGCCGCCGCGCACGATGTTCTCGAGCGTGTCCAGCCGGTTGTTGCCCGGCGCGTCGGGGATCAGCAGGGTGTGGGCGTCCGGCGCGTGCACGAAGCCCGGCGCGCCACCGCGCGGCGAGGTGTCCATGCCGTGCGCGGCATCGCCGCTGCCGATCACCACGAAGGGCGAAAGCCCGATGAAGCGGCGCGCGTGAGCGTCGAGCTGCGGAATCTCTTTCTTGGACGAGCGCTCGCGCACCGGGTCGTAGAGCGCGCGCAGGGCGTCGAGGGAGGTCAGGATGTTCATCGCGGGGAGCATACATTTGACGGATGTCTCCTGCCACCCCGGAAGCCGTCGCTCCCTCCTTTCCCCACGCGGTCGCGCGCCAGCGCACGCTGCGCCTGGCGGCGTCCAGCAAGCCCTATGTCGCCCGCGGCGCCGGCCTGGTGCGCTGCAGCGGCTGCCGCCTGCCCGCCACCCATTGCATCTGCGCGCTGCGGCCGGTGGTGCCGTCGAACGCGGGCTTCTGCCTGCTGCTGGGTGACATCGAGGCGCTCAAGCCCACCAACACCGGCTGGCTGATCGCCGACGTGGTGCCCGACACCTGGGCCTTCGGCTGGTCGCGCACCGAGGTCGACCCCGCCCTGCTGGCGCTGCTGGCCGATCCGCAATGGCGACCCCATGTGGTGTTCCCGACCGAGTACGCCGCACCGTCGCGCGCCGTGACGGCGCCGGTGGTGGACGACGGGCGCCGGCCGCTGTTCGTGCTGCTGGACGGCACCTGGTCCGAGGCGCGCAAGATGTTCCGCAAGAGCCCCTGGCTGGACAGCGCGCCGGTGCTGGGGCTGCAACCGGCGCACGCCTCGCGCTACAAGCTGCGACGCTCGGCGCAGGACCACCACTTCTGCACCGCCGAGGTTGCGGCGATGTGCCTGGACCTGGCCGGCGATTACGCCGCCGCCGACGCGCTGGACGCCTGGTTCGGCCTGTTCAGCGAGCGCTACCTGAGCGCGCGGGGCCACCAGCCGCTGTCGGTGGACAGCGAGGCGACGCAGCGAGTGCGCGCGCTGCCCACGAAGTGAGTTTCGGCGCCGGGCCGCCCCAAGCCGAAACAGCCCCCTCGGGGGGGCAGCGACCCGCGCAGCGGCGGAGCGTGGGGGCCTGTTCAACCCGGGATTTCGGGTTCGACCAGCTGGGCCAGCAGCGCCAGCGTCTCCTGCCAGCCGAGGTAACACATCTCGACCGGAATGGCCTCGGGGATGCCTTCCTGCACGGCCGTCAGCTCGGTGCCGCAGGAGACGGCCTTGAGGCTGATGGTGGTGATCATCTGGCCGGGCAGGTTGGGGTCGTCGAAGAGGTCGGTGTTGACGATCTTCTCGTTCGGCACCAGTTCCAGGTACTTGCCGCCGAAGGCGTGCGTGTGGCCGCTGGAGAAGTTGGTGAACTGCATGCGGTAGACGCCGCCGACGCGCGCGTCCATCTCCAGCACGCGGCCGGTGAAGCCGTGCGGCGGCAGGAATTTGGCCATCGCGTCGGGGTCGAGGAAAGCGCGGTAGACGCGCTCGGGCGGCGCCTTGAGGATGCGGTGGAAGCGGACGGTGCCGGTGCTCATGGGAAGCTCCTTTCAGGTGCCGCAGAAGGTGCGGTAGCCCTGGGTCTGTTCGGGCGTGCCGGGCAGGGCGGCCGGGGCGTGTTCGCTGCGCGCGGTGAACGGGTCGGTCACGATGGCCAGCAGGCGCTCGAAGGCCCGCAGGTCGCCGGATTCGGTGGCCGCATCGAGCGCGTTCTCGACCAGGTGGTTGCGCGGGATGAACAGCGGGTTGGTGGCGTCCATGCGGGCGGCCACTTTCTGTGCCGGCTCGCCCTGGGTATTCACACGCTGCTGCCAGCGCGCCAGCCAGTCGTCGGTCGCGGCGTGCTGATCGCCCCAGAGCGCGAGCCAGTCCTGCGGCGCCCCGCGCAGCACGGCCGAGAGACGGCGGAAGCCCAGCGTGAAGTCGACACGGTGCCCGTGCATGAGTTGCAGCAGCTCATTGACCAGGGCGCGGTCGGCCTCGTCGTCGGCGCTGTCGCTGCGCAGGCCCAGCTTGAGGCGGTGCAGGTTCAGCCAGTGCCGGTCGAAATGCGCGCCGAAGCCGTCCAGCACCCGGGTGGCGGCGGCCACGGCCTGCTCGTCGCCGGTGTGGAACAGTGGCAGCAGGGTTTCGGCCAGCCGCGCGAGGTTCCATTGCGCGATGCCCGGCTGGTTGCCGAAGGCGTAGCGGCCGTGGGTGTCGATGGAACTGAAGACCGTCTGCGGGTCGTAGGCCTCCAGGAAGGCGCAGGGGCCGTAGTCGATGGTTTCGCCCGACACCGTCATGTTGTCGGTGTTCATCACGCCGTGGATGAAGCCGACCGACATCCACAACGCGACCAGCTTCGCCTGGCGCTGCACCACGGCTTCGTAGAAACAGAGGAACCGGTCCTCGCGGCCCACCAGCGCCGGGTCGTGGCGGGCGATGGCGTGTTCGGCGAGCTGCTGCACGCGTTCGGTGTCGTTGCGCGCAGCGAAGAACTGGAAGCTGCCAACGCGGATGTGGCTGGCCGCCACGCGCGTGAGGATGGCGCCGGGCAGCGGGCGCTCGCGGCGGATGGTTTCACCGGTGGCCACGGCCGCCAGTGCGCGCGTGGTGGGGATGCCCAGCGCGTGCATGGCCTCGCTGATCAGCACCTCGCGCAGCACCGGCCCGACGGCCGCCTTGCCGTCGCCGCCGCGCGAGAACGGTGTGCGCCCCGAGCCCTTGAACGCGATGTCGCGGCGCTGTCCTCGCGCGTCCAGCACCTCGCCCAGCAGCAGCGCGCGACCGTCACCCAGCTGTGGCGAGAAGCCGCCGAACTGGTGGCCGGCGTAGGCCTGCGCAATTGGCGTGGCACCCTCGGGCACGCGGTTGCCCGCGAACACCGCCAGGCCCTCGTCGGACGCCAGGGCATCGGCATCGAGCCCGAGCTCGTCGGCCAGCGTCCGGTTCAGATGCAACCAGCGCGGCGCCGGCACCGCCGCCGGCTGCCAGGGCACGGACATGCCCTCCATCAGCGCGTAAGAGTTGTCGAAGGAGAAGAGGGGGGAGGACACGGGCAGGCCAAGAGCAGGAAAGCACTCATTGTGACCAGACCCCAAAAACCTTGAGGAACGCGTGTCTGCCTCCAGGGCACCCGTGGAACCGGCTCCGCCGGGCCACAGGGTGCGTCCCCCCCTCCCAGCGCCGCAGGCGCGCCAGAGAGGGGGGAAGCCGCGCAGCGGCGCAGGGGGGGGGTTACAGAGCCTTTACCACCGCGTCGCCCATCTCCACGGTGCCGACCTTGGTCGTGCCCTCGCTCCAGATGTCGCCGGTGCGCAGGCCCTGGGCCAGCACCTTCTGCACCGCGGCTTCGATGCGCTGGGCGGCTTCTTCCTGGTTGAGCGAGAAGCGCAGCATCATGGCAGCCGACAGGATGGTCGCCAGCGGGTTGGCGATGCCCTTGCCGGCGATGTCGGGCGCGCTGCCGTGGCTGGGCTCGTACAGGCCCTGGTTCCTGCTGTTGAGCGAGGCCGAGGGCAGCATGCCGATCGAGCCGGTCAGCATCGAGGCCTCGTCGGACAGGATGTCGCCGAACATGTTGCCGGTGACGACCACGTCGAACGCCTTGGGTGCCTTGACCAGCTGCATCGCGGCGTTGTCCACGTACATGTGCTGCAGCTCGACGTCGGGGTACTGGGCGTGCACCTCGATCATGGTGTCCTTCCAGAACTGGAAGGTCTCCAGCACGTTGGCCTTGTCGACCGAGGTCACCTTCTTGTTGCGCTTGCGCGCCGCCTGGAAGGCGACGTGGGCGATGCGCTCGATCTCGGGCTTGGAATAGCGCATGGTGTCGAAGGCCTCGGGCGCGCCCTTGAACTCGCCGTCCGGGGCCTCGCGGCGGCCCCGCGGCTGGCCGAAATAGATGTCGCCGGTCAGCTCGCGGATGATCAGGATGTCCAGGCCGGCGATCAGCTCGGGCTTGAGGCTGGAGGCGCCGACCAGCTGCTCGTAGCAGATGGCGGGGCGGAAGTTGGCGAACAGGCCCAGGTTCTTGCGCAGGCCCAGGATGGCCTGCTCGGGGCGCAGCGGGCGGTCCAGCTTGTCGTACTTCCAGTCACCGACGGCGCCGAACAGGATGGCGTCGGCTTCCTTGGCCAGCTTGAGCGTGGACTCGGGCAGCGGGTGGCCGTGCGCGTCGTAGGCGGCGCCACCGACCAGGGCCGATTCCATCTCGAACTTCAGGTCGAGTGCGTCGAGGACCTTGACCGCTTCGGCGACGATTTCGGTGCCGATGCCATCACCGGGGAGAACTGCGATTTTCATTGGGTGGGTTTTGAAGTTGGGGTGAATCACATGGTGTGGGCGAGCCAGGGCTTGGTCGCCAGGCGCTCTTTCTCGAACGCCTCGATCTTGTCCTTGTGGCGCAGCGTCAGGCCGATGTCGTCCAGCCCGTTGATCAGGCAGTACTTGCGGAAGGCGTTGACCTCGAAGGGAATCTCCTCGCCCTGCGGCTTGACGATGACCTGGCGCTCCAGGTCGATGTTCAGCTGGTAGCCGGGGAAGGCGAAGACTTCGTTGAACAGCTGGTTCACCTGCGCCTCGCTCAGCACGATGGGCAGCAGGCCGTTCTTGAAGCAGTTGTTGAAGAAGATGTCGGCGTAGCTGGGCGCGATGATGGCGCGGAAGCCGTACTGGTCGATGGCCCAGGGCGCGTGTTCGCGGCTGGAGCCGCAGCCGAAGTTGCGGCGCGTGAGCAGCACCGAGGCGCCACGATAGCGCGGCTGGTTCAGCACGAAGTCCGGGTTGGGCTTGCGTGCGCTTTCGGGCACGCCGGGTTCGCCCGGCTGGTCCAGGTAGCGCCACTCGTCGAACAGGTTGGGGCCGAAGCCGGTCTTGCGGATCGACTTGAGGAACTGCTTGGGGATGATCGCGTCGGTGTCGACGTTCTCGCGGTCCATGGGGGCCACGAGGCCCTGGTGAATGGTGAATGTCTGCATGGTGTGGATGTTCAGTTGGTCGCGCCCTTGACGGCTTCGCCGGCTTTCTCCAGCCCGGAGCCGACCGCCTGGCCGGCGGACTTGCCGCCCTCGACGGCCTTGTCCTTGATCTCGATGGCCTTGTCGACCACCACGTCCTTGACCTCGATGGCTTTGTCCTTGACGACGTGGGCGTCCTGCTTGACGCCTTGCACGGTGTTGGTGCTGCAGGCGGCCAGGGACATCACGGTGGCGGTGGCGAGCAGGGTCTTGAACGAGGACATGGTGGGCTCCTTGGGAAAGTGCTCGGGAAAGACGTTCAGGCGATGGTGCGGATGTCGACGAAATGACCGTGGATCGCGGCGGCGGCGGCCATCGCAGGCGAGACCAGGTGGGTGCGGCCACCAGCGCCCTGGCGGCCTTCGAAGTTGCGGTTGCTGGTGCTGGCGCAGCGCTCTCCCGGCTCCAGCCGGTCGGCGTTCATGGCCAGGCACATCGAGCAGCCGGGCTCGCGCCATTCAAAGCCGGCGGCCTTGAAGATCTCGTGCAGGCCTTCGCGCTCGGCCTGTTCCTTCACCAGACCGGAGCCCGGCACGACCATGGCCAGCTTGATGTTCTTCGCGACCTTCTGGCCCAGCTTCTTGACGACCGCGGCGGCTTCGCGCATGTCTTCGATGCGGCTGTTGGTGCAGGAACCGATGAAGACCTTGTCGACGAAGATGTCGGCCAGCGGCTTGCCCGGTTCGAGCGCCATGTAGGTCAGCGCCCGCTCCATGGCGCCGCGCTTGCTGGCGTCCTTCTCCTTCTCGGGATCGGGCACGCGGGCGTCCACGCCCAGCACCATCTCGGGCGAGGTGCCCCAGGTGACCTGCGGCAGGATCTGCGTCGCATCGAGCTCGACCACGGCGTCAAACACCGCGTCGGCGTCCGAGTGCAGCGACTTCCAGTAGGCGACCGCCTGGTCCCACTCCACGCCGGTCGGGGCCAGCGGGCGACCCTTGACGTATTCGATGGTCTTCTCGTCCACGGCCACCAGACCGGCGCGCGCACCGCCTTCGATGGCCATGTTGCAGACCGTCATGCGGCCTTCCATGGACAGCGAGCGGATCGCGCTGCCGGCGAACTCGATGGTGTATCCCGTGCCGCCGGCGGTGCCGATCTTGCCGATGATGGCCAGCACGATGTCCTTGGCGGTCACGCCCTTGGCGAGCTTGCCCTCGACCTTGACCAGCATGTTCTTGGCCTTCTTGGCCAGCAGGGTCTGCGTGGCCATCACGTGCTCGACTTCCGAGGTGCCGATGCCGTGCGCCAGCGCGCCGAAGGCGCCATGGGTGGAGGTGTGCGAGTCGCCGCAGACCACGGTCATGCCGGGCAGGGTGGCGCCGTTCTCGGGGCCGATCACGTGCACGATGCCCTGGCGCTTGGACATGAAGGGGAAGAACGCCGCAGCGCCGAATTCCTTGATGTTGCTGTCCAGCGTGGTGATCTGTTCCTTGCTGATCGGATCGGTGATGCCGTCGTAGCCCAGTTCCCAGCCGGTGGTGGGCGTGTTGTGGTCGGCGGTGGCGACCACCGAGCTCACGCGCCAGACCTTGCGGCCGGCCTGGCGCAGGCCCTCGAACGCCTGCGGGCTGGTGACTTCGTGCACCAGGTGGCGGTCGATGTAGAGGACGGACGTGCCGTCTTCCTCCGTGTGGACGACGTGTTCGTCCCAGATCTTGTCGTAGAGCGTGCGTGCCATGGGGTGGGGTTCTCCTGTGGGGCTTGAAATTCTAGGTCGGGGTTGCGGACCCGGCGGGCGGTGTGGACAGGTGGTCCACCAGCAGCCGGGCACTGACGGGCAGGCTGGAAAAGTCGCGCGCCACCAGGTTGATGTGGCGCGTGGCCCAGTCGTCGGTGAGATCGACCGCCTGCAGGTCGCCGGCGCCCTGCATCAGTTCGAAGGCGCGGCGCGGCATCAGGCCGACGCCCAGTCCGTTGTGGATCATGCGGCACATGGCGTCCAGGCCCGAGACGCGTATGCGCAGGCGGATGTTGCGGCCGCTGGCGGTGGCGGCGGCGTGCATGGCGCGGTAGATGGAGCTGTTTGCGTGCAGGCCGACGTGGTCCCATTCGAGGCTGTCGGCGAAGGCCATGGCCGTGTGTCCGGCCAACGGATGGCGGGCCGGCACGATCAGCACCAGCCGGTCCTGCCGGTAGGGCAGGGTCTGCAGGCCCTGGATCGGGTCGTCGCCGCCGACGTGGCAGATGCCCAGGTCGGCCGCGCCTTCCTGCACCGCCCGCAGCACCTCGGTGGACAGGTGTTCTTCAAGGTCGATCTTGATCGCGTCGTGCGCGCGGATGAAACCGCCCAGGTCTTCGGGCAGGAACTGCACCGTGGCCGAGATGTTGGCGTGCACCCGCACATGGCCGCGCACGCCGTCGGCGTACTCCGAGAGCTCGCCCTGCATCTTGTCGAGGCTGAACAGCACCGAGCGGGCGTGGTGCAGCAGGCTCTGGCCAGCCGGGGTGGGCGTGACGCCGCGTGCGTGGCGCATGAGCAGCGGCGTGCCGACCGTGGTCTCCAGATCCGACAGCCGCTTGCTGACCGCCGACGGCGCCATGAACTCGGTCTCGGCCGCCTTGCCGATGCTGCCGCGCTCGCACACCGCCACGAACAGCTGCAGCGTGGTCAGGTCAAGTCGGCGGGTGAAGGCGCGGTCGGGGGCGTTCATGAGGAAGTCATCGTGTTTCAAGATGACTTCATGGATTCTCCTGCTTTTGAGGTGACTTTGGCATCGTCATTGGCGATGTTAGGCCCCGCAAAAACAAAACCCGCCAGAGGCGGGTTTTGTGGGGCAAGGCGGGATCAGCGCTTGAAACTGGCGGGGACGTCGCGGCGAGCAGCACCCGTGAACAACTGGCGCGGACGGCCGATCTTGTACTCGGGGTCGGCCAGCATTTCGTTGAGCTGGGCGATCCAGCCGACGGTGCGGGCCAGCGCGAAGATGCCGGTGAACAGGCTGACAGGAATGCCGATGGCGCGCTGCACGATGCCGGAGTAGAAGTCGACGTTCGGGTAGAGCTTGCGCTGCACGAAGTAGTCGTCTTCCAGGGCGATCTTTTCCAGTTCCTTGGCCAGCTTGAACAGCGGGTCGTTTTCCAGACCCAGCTCGGCCAGCACCTCGTTGCAGGTTTCCTGCATCAGCTTGGCGCGCGGGTCGTAGTTCTTGTACACGCGGTGACCGAAGCCCATCAGCTTGACGCCGCTGTTCTTGTCCTTCACCTGGTTCATGAACTCGCCGACCTTGGCCACGCCGCCGTTGCGCTGGATGTCTTCCAGCATGTTCAGGCAGGCTTCGTTGGCGCCACCGTGGGCGGGGCCCCAGAGGCAGGCCACACCGGCTGCGATGGCGGCGAACGGATTGGTGCCCGACGAGCCGCACAGGCGCACGGTGGAGGTGGAGGCGTTCTGCTCGTGGTCGGCGTGCAGGATGAAGATGCGGTCCAGCGCTTTTTCCAGCACCGGGTTGACCTTGTAGTCCTCGCAGGGCGTGCCGAACATCATGCGCAGGAAGTTGCCCGAGTAGCTCAGGTCGTTGCGCGGGTACATGTAGGGCTGGCCCACACCGTATTTGTAGGACATGGCCACCAGCGTGGGCATCTTGGCGATCAGGCGGATCGCGGCGATGCGGCGGTGCTCGGGGTTGTTGATGTCGGTGCTGTCGTGATAGAAGGCCGACAGGGCGCCTACCAGACCGGTCAGCACGGCCATGGGGTGGGCGTCGCGCCGGAAGCCACGCAGGAAGAACTGCATCTGCTCGTTGACCATCGTGTGGTTGGTCACGAGCTTGTGGAAGTCGCCTCGCTCCGTCTCATTGGGTAGTTCGCCATTGAGCAGCAGGAAGCAGGTGTCGAGGTAGTCGGCCTGGGTGGCCAGCTGCTCGATCGGGTAGCCGCGGTACAGCAGTTCGCCCTTGTCGCCGTCGATGTAGGTGATGGCCGACTGGCAGGACGCCGTGGACAGGAAGCCGGGGTCGTAGGTGAACATGCCGGTCTGTGCATACAGCTTGCGGATGTCGATCACGTCCGGACCGATGCTGCCGCCGTACACCGGCATCTCGACGCTGGGGCTGCCGTTGGAGAACGACAGGGTGGCTTTGTTGTCTACGAGTTTCATGCGGTTTCCTGGTAGAGGTTAATCGGGTCGTCGGGCAGCGCGCAGCATGCCCAGCACCTGAGTGACGTCGTCACTGGCCTGTAGGCCCTCGGGCTTCTTGCGGCCGAGCAACAGATCAAGCAGATCGTTGTCGGAAAGGTCCATTAGAACCCCCAGAGCTTCGGCCTGCCTGACAGTCAAGCCAGACTCATGTCTGGCAAAGAACTGCTCGATGAACAGGTCGTTCTCGAGCAGCCCACGGCGGCAGCGCCAGCGCAGCTTGCTCAATGCCGGGGCATCGAGCACGGCGTCACCGGGGCTGGCATTCATGGTCATAAAACGCGGGATCAGACGGCGCGGCGCACCATCAGTTCCTTGATCTTGCCAATGGCCTTGGTGGGGTTCAGGCTCTTGGGGCAGACGTCCACGCAGTTCATGATGGTGTGGCAGCGGAACAGACGGTACGGGTCTTCCAGGTTGTCCAGACGCTCGGCGGTGGCCTGGTCGCGGCTGTCGGCGATGAAGCGATAGGCCTGCAGCAGACCGGCGGGGCCGACGAACTTGTCGGGGTTCCACCAGAAGCTGGGGCAGCTCGTGGAGCAGCTGGCGCACAGGATGCACTCGTACAGGCCGTTGAGCTCTTCGCGCTCTTCGGGGCTCTGCAGGCGCTCGCGCTCGGGGGCGGGGGTCTCGTTGATCAGGTAGGGCTTGATGCTGTGGTACTGCTTGAAGAACAGCGTCATGTCCACGATCAGGTCGCGAACGACCGGCAGGCCGGGCAGCGGCTTGAGGACGATGTCGCCCTTGAGCGTGTTCAGGTTGGTCAGGCAGGCCAGGCCGTTCTTGCCGTTGATGTTCATGGCGTCCGAACCGCACACGCCTTCGCGGCAGGAGCGGCGGAACGACAGCGTGGGGTCCACGGCCTTGAGCTTGATCAGGGCGTCCAGCAGCATGCGCTCGGTGCCGTCCAGTTCGACCTGGATGGTCTGCATGTACGGCTTGGCGTCCTTGTCCGGGTCGTAGCGGTAGATCTTGAAAGTGCGTTGTGCCATTTTTCAGTGTCCTTGTGTTCGCTGATTCCGGTCAGAAGGTGCGGGGCTTCGGGGGCACCGTTTCGGCGGTCAGGGGCTTCATGCGCACCGGCTTGTAGTCCAGCTTGTTGCCGTCCTGGTACCAGAGGGTGTGCTTCATCCACTCGGCGTCGTTGCGGCCCAGCGGGCAGGTCGGGTGGTTGACGTCGTGTTCGTAGTCGCGCACCAGGTGGGCGCCGCGGCATTCCTTGCGGGCGGCCGCGCTGGTCATGGTGGCCTGGGCGGCCTCCATCAGGTTCTCGACTTCCAGCGCTTCGATGCGCGCGGTGTTGAACACCTTGGAGTTGTCCTTCAGGCCGATGGCGCCCACGCGCTCGCGCAGGGCGTTGATCTTCTGCACACCGGCGTCCATGGACTCCTGGCTGCGGAACACGCCCGCGTGCGTCTGCATGATGGCGCGCATGTCGTTGGCAACGTCCTGGGCGTACTCGCCGTTCTTGGCGCTGTCCAGGCGGGCCAGGCGGGCCAGGGTCTTGTCGGCGGCGTCCTTGGGCAGGTCCTTGTGCTCCTGCTTGGGGTTGACGTTGGCGATGATGTGGTTGCCGGCGGCCTTGCCGAAGACCAGCAGGTCCAGCAGCGAGTTGGTGCCCAGGCGGTTGGCGCCGTGCACCGACACGCAGGAGCATTCGCCCACCGCGTAGAGGCCGTTGACCGGACGGTCTTCACCGTTGAAGCGCTCGACCACCTGGCCGTGGATGTTGGTCGGGATGCCACCCATCTGGTAGTGGATGGTGGGCACGACCGGGATCGGCTCGCGCGTCACGTCGACGTTGGCGAAGTTCACGCCGATCTCATACACCGAGGGCAGGCGCTTGTGGATGGTGTCGGCACCCAGGTGGTCCAGCTTCATGTGGATGTAGTCCTTGTTGGGACCACAGCCACGGCCTTCCAGGATTTCCTGACCCATGCAGCGGGACACGAAGTCGCGCGGTGCCAGGTCCTTCAGCGTGGGCGCGTAGCGCTCCATGAAACGCTCGCCATTGCTGTTGAGCAGGATGGCGCCTTCGCCGCGGCAGCCTTCGGTCAGCAGCACGCCCGCGCCGGCCACGCCGGTGGGGTGGAACTGCCAGAACTCCATGTCCTGCAGTGCGATGCCGGCACGGGCGGCCATGCCCAGGCCGTCACCGGTGTTGATGAAGGCGTTGGTCGAGGACTGGAAGATGCGGCCGGCACCACCGGTGGCCAGCAGCACGGTCTTGGCTTCGAGCACGTAGGTGTCGCCGGTTTCCATTTCGAGGGCGGTCACGCCCACCACGTCGCCGCTGGCGTCGCGGATCAGGTCCAGCGCCATCCACTCCACGAAGAAGGTGGTCTTGGCCGACACGTTGGCCTGGTACAGCGTGTGCAGCATGGCGTGGCCGGTGCGGTCGGCCGCGGCGCAGGCGCGCTGCACTGGCTTTTCGCCGTAGTTGGCGGTGTGGCCGCCGAACGGACGCTGGTAGATCGTGCCGTCGGGGTTGCGGTCGAACGGCATGCCAAAGTGTTCGAGCTCATACACGACCTTGGGCGCTTCGCGGCACATGAACTCGATGGCGTCCTGGTCACCGAGCCAGTCGGAACCCTTGACGGTGTCGTAGAAGTGGTATTCCCAGCTGTCTTCGCTCATGTTGCCCAGCGAGGCGGACACGCCACCCTGCGCTGCAACGGTGTGCGAGCGGGTCGGGAAGACCTTCGAGAGCACGGCCACCTTGAGGCCGGCGCGGGCCAGTTGCAGCGAGGCACGCATGCCGGAGCCGCCGGCTCCGACGATGACCACGTCGAACTTGCGCTTGGAAAGGGATGCGGTGGTGGTCATGGATCAGAGTCTCCAGAGAACTTGAACAGCCCCGCCCAGGCAGGCCACGAGCCAGACGATGGTGAAGATGTGCAGGGCCAGACGGATGCCGGTGGGCTTGACGTAGTCCATCCAGATGTCGCGCATGCCGATCCAGATGTGATAGGCGATGGCGATGAAGGCCGCGAAGGTCAGTGCCTTCATCCACTGGGGGGCGAAGATGCCGGCCCAGCCCTCGTAGCCCAGAGGGCCGCTGGTGAGCAGCACCTTGGCCAGCACGATGAGGGTCAGCAGGGCGAAGAGCGCGCCGGTGATGCGTTGGGCGAGCCAGTCGCGCAGCCCGTAGTGGGCGCCAGTGACGACGCGTTTGGAACCGTAATTGACGGACATGTTGGTCTCCTTCTTTCGCGGGATCAGTACAGGCCGAACAGCTTGGCGCCGAGGATCAGCGTCAGTCCGATGGACAGGGCCAGCGTCACGATGGCGGAGGACTTGCCGAACTCCTTGGTCACCGAGTGCGTCATGTCCATGTACAGGTGGCGCAGGCCGGCAATCAGGTGGTGCAGGTAGGCCCAGATGATGGCCAGCACCACCAGCTTGAACAGCCAGCCGGGAACCAGTCCGATGCCGCCCGAGAAGGCTGCGCTGAAACGTTCGTAAGAGATCTCGGACGACACCGAGGTGTCGAACAGCCAGACGATCAGGGGCAGCAGGATGAACATCAGGCCACCGCTGGCGCGGTGCAGGATCGACACCCAGCCGGCCAGAGGCAGGCGGTAGGTGGTCAGATCCTTGAAGGCGTTGATGTTGCGGAACTCAGGCCGCTTCTTGGTCAACTCGGTCATGGTGGGGCTTTCTTCCGTGGGGTTCGGGGTTGGAAGGGAGCTTGTAACTCGGTGGTAACCCGAATTACAAACCTTGAAATTCTATTGCAACGCAGCATACCCAGGCCTGACATCTGGCCTTGGCATGTCGGGCTCCGGCGCGTTGGCGACTCAGTTCAGTTCGTTGTGATAGTGCCGGGTTTCCGTGCGGTAGAGGCCGCGCCGCAGTTCCATCGGCACGTCGTTGTAGGTGTAGGCCAGACGTTCCACGCTCAGCAGCGGGTGGCCCACTTCGACCCCCAGCAGTGCTGCGGCATCGGCATCGGCGGCCACGGCCTTGATCTTCTCGGTCGCGCGCACCATGCGCACGCCGAACTGTGCTTCGAACAGGGCGTACATGGGGCCCTTGTCGCTGGACAGGGTTTCGAGGCTCAGGCCCTTGAACGGCGCGCCGGGCAGCCAGATGTCTTCCAGGATGGCGGGCGTACCGGAGAACGAGAGCACGCGCCGGACCTGCACCAGCGAGTCGCCGCCCTTGAGGTCGAGTTGCCGGGCCACCTCGGCCGGCCCACGCAGGCGGCGGCATTCGATGATGCGGCGCTCGGCCGGACCCTGGGCTTCCGGCGCGCTCGCGTCGGGCAGCACGCGCAGGAAGCGGTACTGGATGTGCTGTTCGGCGTGGGTGGCGACGAAGGTGCCCTTGCCCTGGCGGCGCACCAGCAGGTTGTCGGTGGCCAGTTCGTCGATCGCCTTGCGCACCGTGCCCTGGCTCACGCGGAAGCGGGCGGCCAGATCGAACTCGCTGGGGATCATGTCGCCCGGTTTCCATTCGCCCGCCTGCAGGCTGCGCAGGATCAGCGACTTGATCTGCTGGTACAGGGGGCTGAAAGCCGGTGTTGGCGGAAGAGGCGCGGCCGGTCCGGTGCCCGCCGATTCGGCGGGCACACGCGAGTCCTCCGGGGACAGGTCGGGCTGCGAAGGGTGTGCGGAGGCCATGGTGTCGGTGGATGAACGGGCGAACGACCCAGCGTCGTGGCCCGCAGTTTGGTGTGCAATCATATCTTATATAAGACATAAGACAAATTGACGCCTACGGGTTTACGCGGGTACACTCGGGGGCTATCCAAGGGGTCACACCCCGCCGATTTTTCAACTTCCCAACGTCCCTTCTGGAGTTTTCACCATGAGCAAGAAGCCCGTCCGTGTTGCCGTCACCGGCGCCGCAGGTCAGATCGGTTACGCCCTGCTGTTCCGCATCGCCTCCGGCGAAATGCTGGGCAAGGACCAGCCCGTGATCCTGCAACTGCTGGAGATTCCGGACGAGAAGGCCCAGAACGCGCTCAAGGGCGTGATCATGGAACTGGAAGACTGCGCGTTCCCCCTGCTGGCCGGCATCGAAGCCCACAGCGACCCGATGACCGCCTTCAAGGACACCGACTACGCCCTGCTGGTCGGCGCCCGTCCCCGCGGCCCCGGCATGGAGCGCGCGGACCTGCTGGCCGCCAACGCCCAGATCTTCACCGCCCAGGGCAAGGCCCTGAACGCCGTGGCTTCGCGCAATGTGCGCGTGCTGGTGGTCGGCAACCCCGCCAACACCAACGCCTACATCGCCATGAAGTCGGCCCCCGACCTGCCGGCCAAGAACTTCACCGCCATGCTGCGCCTGGACCACAACCGTGCCGCCAGCCAGATCGCCGCCAAGATCGGCTGCGCCGTGGGCGACATCGAGAAGCTGGCTGTGTGGGGCAACCACTCGCCCACCATGTACGCCGACTACCGCTTCGCCACGGTGAACGGCAAGTCTGTCAAGGACACCATCAATGACCACGACTGGAACGCCAACGTGTTCCTGCCCACCGTGGGCAAGCGCGGCGCCGCCATCATCGCCGCCCGTGGCCTGTCGTCGGCCGCTTCAGCCGCCAACGCCGCCATCGACCACATGCGCGACTGGGCCCTGGGCACCAACGGCAAATGGGTCACCATGGGCATCCCGTCCAATGGCGAATACGGCATCCCCAAGGAAGTCATGTTCGGCTACCCCGTCACCTGCGAAGGTGGCGAGTACAAGATCGTCGAAGGCCTGCCCATCGACGCCTTCTCGCAAGAGTGCATCAACAAGACCCTGGCCGAGCTCGAAGGCGAGAAGGACGGCGTCAAGCACCTGCTCTGAGCTGGTAACCGCTTGGTAACTCCGTGAAACCTCACCCGCGCGACATCCTTGTTGGAGCCCAGGCCGGTGCATTTGCATTGCCGGTCTGCGATCACTACAGCGGTGTCGAAGCGCGGATGAGGAAGAGCCTGCAGCTGCAGGCCGAACTGAGTGCCGAGTTCGGCGCCTGCGTCTTCGATGTCACGCTCGACTGCGAAGACGGGGCGCCCGTCGGTGGTGAGGCCGAGCACGCGGCCCTGGTCACGGAACTGGCGTTGGGCGCCCCAGCAGCCGCCCGCGTCGCCGCCCGGGTCCACCCGGTGAACCATCCCCACTTCGAGGCCGATGTGGCCACGATTGCCGGTCAGGCCGGCGCGCGGCTGTGCCACCTCATGGTGCCCAAGGTGGAGTCGGTGGCCGACGTCGAACGCGCCGTGGCGGCCATGGACGCCGCTGGCGCCGCCGCCTTGCCGCTGCATGTGCTGGTCGAGTCGCCGGCCGCGGTGCACCGCGCCTTCGACATCGCGGCCCACCCGCGCGTCGCATCCCTGAGCTTCGGTCTGATGGACTTCGTCTCGGCCCACGGCGGGGCGATTCCCGCCTCGGCGATGACGCTGGCGGGGCAGTTCAGCCACCCGCACGTGCTGCGGGCCAAGATCGAGATGGCGGCGGCATGCCACGCGCACGGCAAGGTGCCTTCACACAACGTGGTGACCGAGTTCAAGGACCTGCCCGCGCTGCAGAACGCCGTGCGCAAGGCGGCCACCGAACTCGGCTACACCCGCATGTGGAGCATCCACCCGGACCAGATCCGCGCCATCGTCGCCGCGTTTTCACCCGCCGAGGCAGAAATCGAGACCGCGCTGGCCATCGTCGAACGCGCCGCGGCCGCTGATTGGGCGCCGGTGCAGTACGAAGGCCGGCTGCACGACCGCGCCAGCTACCGCTATTACTGGCAAGTGATCGAGCGCGCGCACCAGACCGGGCATGCCCTGCCCGAGACCGTGCGCGGCTGGTTTCTTGCATGACTTTCGAACACCAACCATCACCCACCCCACCGGAGAACGCCATGTCGACCTTCCTGACCGACTACCGCGCCCACGTCGCTGAACGCGCCGCCCTGGGCATTCCCCCGCTGCCGCTCGACGCCAAGCAGGTCGCCGCCCTGATCGAACTGATCAAGAACCCGCCCGCCGGTGAAGACGCCTTCCTGCTGGACCTGCTGACGCACCGCGTGCCGCCGGGCGTGGACGACGCCGCCAAGGTCAAGGCCTCGTTCCTGGCCGCCGTGGCCCATGGTGACGAAAAGGTCGCCCTGATATCCAAGGCCAAGGCCACCGAGCTGCTGGGCACCATGGTGGGTGGCTACAACGTGCACCCGCTGATCGAGCTGCTGGACGACGCCGAAGTGGCAGGCGTCGCCGCCGAAGGTCTGAAGAAGACCCTGCTGATGTTCGACTTCTTCAACGACGTCGCAGAGAAGGCCAAGGCCGGCAACGCCAAGGCCAAGGAAGTCATGCAGTCGTGGGCCGACGCCGAGTGGTTCACCACCCGCCCCGAAGTGCCCAAGAGCATCACCGTCACCGTGTTCAAGGTGCCCGGCGAGACCAACACCGACGACCTGTCGCCCGCCCCGGACGCCTGGAGCCGCCCGGACATCCCGATGCACTACCTGGCGATGCTGAAGAACACGCGCCCCGACGCGGCCTTCAAGCCCGAAGAAGACGGCAAGCGTGGCCCGATGCAGTTCATCGAGGATCTGAAGAAGAAGGGCAACCTCGTGGCCTACGTGGGCGACGTGGTCGGTACCGGTTCTTCGCGCAAGTCGGCCACCAACAGCGTGATCTGGGCCACGGGCCAGGACATCCCCTTCGTGCCGAACAAGCGCTTCGGCGGCGTCACGCTGGGAGGCAAGATCGCCCCGATCTTCTTCAACACGCAGGAAGACTCCGGCGCGCTGCCGATCGAAGTGGACGTCTCCAAGCTGGAGATGGGCGACGTCATCGAAGTCATGCCCTACGACGGCAAGATCGTCAAGAACGGCGAGACCGTCACCGAGTTCAAGCTGCGCAGCGACGTGCTGTTCGACGAAGTGCGCGCCGGCGGCCGCATCAACCTGATCATCGGCCGCTCGCTGACCGCCAAGGCGCGCGAGTTCCTGGGCCTGCCCGCCTCGACCCAGTTCCGCCTGCCGCAGGCGCCCGCCGAGAGCAAGGCCGGCTTCACCCTGGCACAGAAGATGGTCGGTCGCGCCGTCGGCCTGCCGGAAGGCCAGGGCGTGCGCCCCGGCACCTACTGCGAGCCCAAGATGACGACCGTCGGTTCGCAGGACACCACTGGCCCGATGACCCGCGACGAGCTGAAGGACCTGGCCTGCCTGGGCTTCTCGGCCGACCTCGTGATGCAGTCCTTCTGCCACACCGCTGCGTACCCGAAGCCGGTGGACGTGAAGACCCACCGCGAACTGCCGGCCTTCATCAGCAGCCGCGGCGGCGTGTCCCTGCGCCCGGGCGACGGCGTGATCCACAGCTGGCTCAACCGCCTGCTGCTGCCCGACACCGTGGGCACCGGCGGTGACTCGCACACCCGCTTCCCGATCGGCATTTCCTTCCCGGCCGGTTCCGGTCTGGTGGCCTTCGGCGCCGCCACCGGTGTGATGCCGCTGGACATGCCCGAGTCGGTGCTGGTGCGCTTCAAGGGCCAGATGCAGCCCGGCGTCACCCTGCGTGACCTGGTGCATGCGATTCCGCTGTACGCGATCAAGGCCGGCTTGCTGACCGTGGCCAAGGCCGGCAAGAAGAATATCTTCTCGGGCCGCATCCTGGAAATCGAAGGTCTGCCCAACCTGAAGGTGGAACAGGCCTTCGAGTTGTCCGACGCCTCGGCCGAGCGCTCGGCCGCCGGCTGCACCATCAAGCTCAACAAGGAGCCGGTGCAGGAGTACCTGAAGTCGAACATCGTTCTGATGAAGAACATGATCGCCGACGGTTACCAGGACGCGAAGACCCTGGCGCGCCGCATCGAGAAGGTCGAGGCCTGGCTGGCCAAGCCCGAGCTGCTCGAAGCCGACAAGGACGCCGAATACGCCGCCGTGATCGAGATCGACCTGGCCGAGATCACCGAGCCCATCGTCTGCTGCCCGAACGACCCGGACGACGCCAAGTTCCTGTCCGAAGTCGCCGGCACCAAGATCGACGAGGCCTTCATCGGTTCGTGCATGACCAACATTGGCCACTTCCGCGCGGCCGCCACCGTGCTGGGCGGCGCGCGCGACATCCCGGTCAAGCTGTGGGTGGCGCCGCCGACCAAGATGGATGCGGCCGAACTGACCAAGGAAGGCCACTACGCCAACTTCGGCGCCGCCGGTGCCCGCACCGAAATGCCCGGCTGCTCGCTGTGCATGGGCAACCAGGCCCAGGTGCGCGAAGGCGCGACGGTGATCTCCACCTCGACCCGCAACTTCCCGAACCGCCTGGGCAAGAACACCAACGTGTTCCTGGGCTCGGCCGAGCTGGCCGCCGTGGCGTCCAAGCTGGGCAAGCTGCCGACCAAGGAAGAGTACCTGGCCGCCACCGGCGTGATCACCGCCAAGGCCGACCAGATCTACAAGTACATGAACTTCGACCAGATCGAGGAGTACGTGGAGACCGCGAAGACGGTGGCCTGAACGGCATCCCTTCGATGAATGAAAAACGGCCCTTCGCAGTCCGTGTCAAAACGGATGAGCGGGGGCACACAAGAGACGCCTTGGTGCAACCCAAGGCGTTTTTTGCTTCAGAA